>NZ_CP143680.1:0-5027913 GCF_043966805.1 Enterobacter sp. ECC-219
GTGCTCGAAAGAATTAAAGTGTGCTTCACAGAAAGCATCCAGACTCAGATTGCCGCGGCGGAAGCCCTTCCGGACGCGATCTCTCGCGCTGCAATGACGCTGGTGCAATCCCTGCTTAACGGCAACAAAATCCTCTGTTGTGGCAACGGAACCTCAGCCGCCAACGCACAGCATTTTGCTGCCAGCATGATCAATCGCTTTGAAACAGAACGCCCGAGTTTACCTGCCATTGCACTTAATACCGATAATGTGGTCTTAACAGCGATTGCTAACGATCGTCTGCATGACGAAATTTACGCGAAGCAGGTGCGCGCCCTGGGGCACGCCGGCGATGTGCTGCTGGCCATCTCCACGCGCGGCAACAGCCGGGACATCGTCAAAGCCGTTGAAGCCGCCGTTACCCGCGACATGACCATCGTCGCCTTAACCGGCTACGACGGCGGTGAGCTGGCGGGTCTGCTCGGGCCGCAGGATGTGGAAATCCGCATTCCGTCTCACCGGAGCGCACGTATTCAGGAGATGCATATGCTCACGGTGAACTGCTTATGCGATTTGATCGATAACACGCTTTTCCCTCACCAGGATGATTAAGGAGTTTTTATGAAGGCTTTATCGACCCTCGCAGTCCTTATGTCTGCATTACTGCTTCAGGGATGTATTGCTGCGGCTGTTGTGGGTACCGCTGCAGTGGGCACCAAAGCGGCGACCGATCCGCGCTCTGTGGGCACACAGGTGGATGACGGTACGCTGGAGCTGCGGGTCAACAGCGCGCTGTCGAAAGACGAACAAATCAAGAAAGAAGCGCGTATCAACGTGACGGCTTATCAGGGCAAAGTCCTGCTGACCGGCCAGGCACCGAATACCGAGCTCTCCAGCCGCGCGAAGCAGATCGCAATGGGCGTTGAGGGCACCACGGAAGTCTTCAATGAAATCCGCCAGGGTCAGCCAATCAGCCTGGGGACCGCGTCGTCTGACACATGGATCACCACCAAAGTCCGCTCCCAGCTGCTGGGCTCAGACCAGGTGAAATCCTCAAATGTGAAGGTAACGACCGAAAATGGTGAAGTGTTCCTGCTGGGTCTGGTGACCGACCGTGAAGGGAAAGCGGCGGCGGATATCGCCAGCCGGGTGAGCGGCGTGAAGCACGTCACCACCGCGTTTACCTACATTAAGTAATCCACACCTGACTGAAGGCCCGGTGAGCGCGAGCGCCACCGGGCTTTTTTTTTACATCAACGCAATACTTCCCACTATCACCCCGCTCAACGCCACCAGCCCCGCCGTCAGCCACAGCGCTTTCGCCGGGAAAGACTTACGCAGCATGATGAGCGACGGCAGGCTGATTGCCGGCAAGGTGATAAGCAGCGCCAGCGCCGGTGCGGTGCCCATTCCGGCCAGCATCATGGTCTGGACAATCGGGATCTCCGCCGCTGTGGGGATCACAAACAGGCAGCCTGCAACGGCCATCGCAATCACCCACATCAGCGTGTTGTCGATCGCGCCATCCGCATGCGGGAAGAGCCAGACGCGCGCCGCACCCAGAACCAGGACCGCCAGGATATAGACCGGAATGGTGCTCCAGAAAAGCTGCCACAGCGCCTTACCCCAGCGAGTGAAGAAACCGCCCTGCGGTTCGCTGACGCCCAGACCAACGGCTGCGGGTTCGACGGCAGTATCCTTCACCAGCTTTTGCACCAGCGTCGCCACCACCAGCACCGTCAGCAGCCCGGCAACCAGACGGATAGCGGCAAAATGCCAGCCGAGCACAAAGCCCATAAACACCAGCGTCGCCGGATTGAGAAGCGGGTTCCCCATCCAGAACGCCAGCGCACCGCCCATGGATACACGCTGGCGGCGCATACCCGCCGCAACTGGTGCGGCACAGCAGGAGCACATCATGCCCGGCAGGGAGAAAATCGTGCCCAGCAGCGTGCCCTGAAAGCGCGGTTGACCGAGAGTTTTCACCAGCCAGTTACGCGGAATAAGCACCTGAATCAGCGATCCCAGGATCACCCCTAAGACGGCAGCTTTCCACACCGCGAGGAAGTAGACCATGGCGTAATCCCACGCCGCCTTCAGCGGGCTGGCATCACCCTGAACGAGAATAGATTTACCGATGCTGTGCGTTTCGGCGGCGGTGAAGGCTTTGCCGTAGTACGGCTGCCATTTCACATACCAGAGGCCAATGATGACCACGAGAAAGAAGAGTGCGGGCTTCCACCATTGGACAGGTGTTGCCGCCTGAGATGAAGACTGACCAGTCATACCATTCCCCGGAGAGTGTTATTTAATAAGCCGGAGAAGTTTACGCCTCGCCCTGCGCGATTTCACGCAGTTTTGCCGAAGGGATGATATTGACGCCCTCCTGCGACGGTGCCAGCGCCTCTTTCAGCATCGCCTGCGCGACGTCCCGCGCCTCAATGGACTTCCAGTTACCCGGCAGGATGCGAAACAGCGGGGCGAAAAAGGATTCGTTAAAACGCCGTTCGTCGCGGTGCCCCATCAGCATCGAAGGCCGCACGATTGTCAGACGCTCCCACTTCTGGGCAATCAGCGCCTCTTCCATTTTGCCCTTCACCTGATTGTAAAAAAACGGCGAGCCGGTGCTGGCGCCGTGCGAACTGACCACCAGGAAATGTTTTGCCCCCAGCTTTTTCGCCGTAAGGGCTGTGTCCACCACCAGCGTGTAATCCGCATGAACAAAGGCTTCTTTACTGCCCGCCTCACGCCGCGTCGTGCCCAGGCAGCAAAAGGCGATATCTATCGGGTCCTGCACCTGCGCCAGCGCGTCGGTGAGCTGGGGGTCATGCGGGTTAAAGACGCCGGAGATGTCCAACAGCGGGCGACGCGTCGGTGCGGCGATGTAGTTAATATGGCGGTCCTGGATCAGCAGCCGCAGCAGATGCCCGCCCACCAGCCCGGTTGCGCCTGTAATCAGTACCTGACTCATCTTATCCCCTTTACAGAATTGTCCGTTTGCGAACTCAGCGTGGTCGACCACACTTAGAAGTCTGTTACAGGTAAGTATTTACCACAAGCGGAGAAAAATCAGTCTGAAGCCAAAACAACGGAGGAAGCATGGGCAAGAAAATCGCAGTCTTGATTACCGACGAGTTTGAAGATTCAGAATTCACCTCTCCTGCAGAGGCGTTCCGCAAGGCGGGACACGAGGTTATTACCATTGAGAAAGAGGCGGGCAAAACGGTGAAAGGCCATAAGGGTGAAGCGACCGTGACCATCGATGAAACCATCGATAACGTTAGCCCCTCAGATTTCGATGCCCTGCTGCTGCCAGGCGGCCATTCACCGGATTCCCTGCGCGGGGACGAGCGCTTCGTGACTTTTACCCGGGACTTTGTCTCTACCGGCAAACCGGTCTTTGCCATCTGTCACGGCCCGCAGCTGCTCATCAGCGCGGAGGTTGTTCGCGGGCGTAAGCTTACCGCCGTGAAACCGATCGTTATCGATCTGAAAAATGCAGGGGCCGAGTTTTACGATCAGGAGGTGGTCAATGACAACGACCAGCTGATCACCAGCCGGACACCGGACGATCTTCCGGCGTTTAACCGCGAAGCGCTACGCCTGCTCGGCGCGTAACCAGTGCAGCTTCTTGCCAAAGCCCAGGGTGTTGTCGGTAAATTTCAGCTCATCGAGGCGGATTTCCCACACCGGGGCTTTTAGCGCAGCGGCAACCGGGAAGCGGCGCGTGTAGTGCTTACGACGCGCGTCGCTCTCTTCTCCGTCCAGGCGACGGATTTCCCCTTTAAACTGTACCCCACGGATCAGCGCGACCGTTTTCGGCTGGCCATTTACCGTGCCCGCGACTTTTGCCTGCTGACCGGTCATCTGCGCATGACGCGTTTTGTCTTCGCTCATGACGTAAAATGCGACGCGCTCCGGATCGTAGTAGTAAAAGGCGTTGGCGCACCACATCTCACCCTCGTTGTAGACGCACCAGGTGACAACATGCTGCTTCGCCAGCCAGCGGTTAATGGCGGCCAGTGTTTCCATTTTCGTTCTCTCTCATGCTATGGTGCGTTCACCTTAACATACTGAATCTGTTTACCGTGTGCTGGTTTCTCTATCTTGTCCGAACCGCTGATAACGCCCTCTACACCGGGATCACTACCGATGTGGCGCGGCGTTTTTTACAACATCAAACGGGAAAAGGGGCAAAGGCGCTGCGGGGGAAAGGGGAATTACAGCTCGCCTTCTCAGCGGCAGTCGGCGACCGTTCGCTGGCGCTCAGGCTGGAATACCGCATCAAGCAGCTGACGAAGCGCCAGAAAGAGCGCCTCGTAACCGGAGACGGCTCCTTTGAGGCGCTACGCGAGAGCCTGATTAAAAGCGATTGAAATGATCGTGGTAGTCCACCAGACCATTTACGCCGTTCAGGGCATCATCCGCCAGGCGATGCACCTGGAAGGCGGATTCGGTACCCGGCCAGCGGCAGCGCAGATCGTAATGCGCGGCCTGCTCGAAGCCTAAACGGCCATAGAATGCCGGATCGCCCAGCGTGACCACGGCGGCATAGCCAAACTCATTAAGCGAGTCCAGCCCTTCATAGACCAGCTGGCGCGCCAGGCCCTGCCCGCGGTAGTTTTCATCTACCGCCAGCGGTGCCATGCCCACCCACTGAAGATCTTCACCCTGAACGATCACCGGGCTGAAGGCCACATAGCCGACAACCTGACCTTCGTCATCGGTGGCAACCAGCCCCAGCGTGATCAGGCCGTCTTCACGGAGATCGTGGACCAGTTGGGCTTCCGCATCGCTCTCAAAAGCGCGGCGTAATAACGCATCGATACCCGGTGCATCAATCCCAATTTCGACTCGAATCAGCATGGCTCACCTACTGAAGTGTGTTTACTGTCCGGCGGGGATTTCAGCCCCGCCTCAACGAAATCTGCCATTTGCATCAACATCACGCGCAGCGCTTTCGGCATCTGCTCCAGCTCAATGGCATCCATTAAATTCTTAACGTACAGGCCAAGCTCCGTGTCGCCCTCAATCACCAGACGGCGCTGGAAGAAGAGCGTATCCGGATCCTGCTTGCGCGCGGCAATCATCAGCAGGTCGCTGGCGTTGGCGCTAAAGCTCACATCCGCCTCGGCGGACTCACGAACGATCAGCTGGTCGTTCTCAACCGAAGTAAACCAGCGCAGCCCGATGTCACGAACCTCAATGCTTAACCAGCGGCCTTCCAGAAACTCCAGTTCACCGTCCTGCAGCGCCTGACGGAACTGCCAGCTCAGGACCTGCTCCAGTACCTGCCGTTTAAGCGCGAACGGCGCCAGCCTGACCGGCACGCTCAGCATTGATGGACCGAATTGTACGAGACGTGAACGCAGTTTATCCAGCACGAGCTTTACTCCCTGATAGCTATAGTCCCGCTATTTTGCCATATCCGAAGCGCAACATAGCGGCGTAAATCAACAAACCGTCGTCCGACGTACCTCATTATTGGTGCCATCAATACGCCATTAGCTGCCTTAAATCAAAAATTGTCGCGTATGGGTTAATTAAAATCCCAGCTCGTTAACAATTTTGCTATCGACTACATCAGGATAATTTATGGAGCTGCTCTGCCCTGCCGGAAACCTTCCGGCGCTTAAGGCGGCCATCGAAAATGGGGCCGATGCGGTCTATATCGGGCTGAAAGATGACACCAACGCCCGCCATTTTGCTGGCCTCAACTTTACGGAGAAAAAGCTTCAGGAAGCCGTTAACTTCGTTCATCAGCACCGCCGCAAGCTGCATATTGCCATCAATACGTTTGCCCATCCTGACGGTTACGCCCGCTGGCAGCGCGCGGTGGATATGGCAGCACAGCTGGGTGCCGATGCGTTAATCCTGGCCGACCTCGCCATGCTTGAGTATGCGGCAGAACGCTATCCGCATATTGAGCGCCACGTCTCTGTTCAGGCATCTGCCACAAACGAAGAGGCGGTGCGTTTTTACCATCAAAACTTTGACGTAGCCCGCGTGGTGCTGCCGCGCGTGCTCTCTATTCATCAGGTTAAGCAACTCGCTCGCGTCACGCCAGTACCGCTGGAAGTATTTGCCTTTGGTAGCCTGTGCATCATGGCAGAAGGCCGTTGCTATCTTTCTTCTTACTTAACCGGTGAATCGCCGAATACCGTCGGGGCCTGCTCCCCTGCCCGCTTCGTTCGCTGGCAGCAGACTCCTCAGGGACTGGAGTCTCGTCTGAATGAAGTGCTGATCGACCGCTATCAGGACGGTGAAAACGCGGGCTACCCGACGCTTTGCAAAGGCCGCTACCTGGTCGACGGCGAGCGCTACCACGCGCTGGAAGAGCCCACCAGCCTTAACACGCTGGAGCTGCTGCCGGAGCTGCTGGCCGCCAATATTGCCTCGGTGAAAATTGAAGGTCGCCAGCGCAGCCCGGCCTACGTGAGCCAGGTGGCGAAAGTGTGGCGTCAGGCCATCGACCGCTGCATGGCGGACCCGCAGAACTATGCCCCGCAAGCGGCGTGGATGGAGACGCTCGGATCGATGTCCGAAGGCACGCAAACCACGCTTGGCGCGTATCACCGTAAATGGCAGTGAGATAACCATGAAATATTCATTAGGGCCGGTGCTCTACTACTGGCCAAAAGAGACGCTGGAAGATTTTTACCAACAGGCTGCCACCAGCAGCGCCGATGTGATTTACCTCGGTGAGGCGGTGTGCAGCAAACGCCGCGCCACCAAAGTGGGCGACTGGCTGGATATGGCGAAAAGCCTGGCCGGGAGCGGCAAACAGGTGGTGCTTTCAACGCTCGCGCTGGTGCAGGCCTCGTCCGAACTGGGAGAGCTGAAGCGCTACGTCGAAAACGGCGAGTTTCTGCTGGAAGCGAGCGATCTGGGCGTGGTGAACATGTGCGCCGAACGCAGGCTGCCGTTTGTCGCGGGCCATGCGCTGAACTGCTATAACGCCGTCACCCTGCGTCTGCTGCTCAAACAGGGAATGATACGCTGGTGTATGCCGGTGGAGCTCTCCCGCGACTGGCTGGCAAACCTGCTGAACCAGTGCGACGAGCTGGGCATTCGCAATCAGTTTGAAGTGGAAGTGCTGAGCTACGGCCATCTGCCGCTGGCCTACTCCGCTCGCTGCTTTACCGCGCGCTCGGAAGACCGCCCGAAAGACGAATGTGAAACCTGCTGTATCAAATACCCGAACGGGCGCAGCATGCTGTCGCAGGAAAATCAGCAGGTATTTGTTCTGAACGGCATTCAGACCATGAGCGGCTATGTCTATAACCTCGGCAACGAACTGGCGTCGATGGACGGGTTGGTGGACATGGTGCGCCTGTCGCCGCTGGATACCAGCGTGTTCGCGATGCTGGACGCCTTCCGCGCCAACGAAAACGGCGCGTCGCCGCTGCCGCTGACGGCAAACAGCGACTGCAACGGTTACTGGAAACGTCTGGCCGGGCTGGAACTTCAGGCCTAAAAAAGGCTCACTTTGTTAACAACGGTTATCATTTTTTAATGCAGTATTAAAGATTGACCGTCGACAAAGTGAGCTGTTATGACTGACAAAACCATTCCGTTTTCGGTGCTGGATCTGGCGCCGATCCCACAAGGCTCCTCCGCGCGAGAAGCCTTTTCGCACTCTCTCGATCTGGCTCAGCTCGCCGAAAAGCGTGGCTATCACCGCTACTGGCTGGCCGAGCACCACAATATGGTGGGCATCGCCAGCGCCGCTACCTCTGTACTGATTGGCTATCTGGCAGCAAATACCACCACCCTGCACCTGGGCTCCGGTGGCGTAATGCTGCCGAACCACGCCCCGCTGGTGATTGCCGAGCAGTTTGGCACCCTGAATACCCTCTATCCGGGGCGTATTGATTTGGGTCTTGGCCGTGCGCCAGGCAGCGATCAGCCGACCATGCGCGCCCTGCGCCGCCATATGAGCGGCGATATCGACAACTTCCCGCGCGACGTGGCCGAGCTGGTGGACTGGTTCGACGCACGCGATCCGAACCCACACGTGCGCCCGGTACCGGGCTACGGCGAGAAGATCCCGGTGTGGCTGTTAGGCTCAAGCCTCTACAGTGCACAGCTCGCCGCACAGCTGGGGCTGCCGTTTGCGTTCGCCTCCCACTTCGCGCCGGATATGCTGCATCAGGCACTGCATCTCTACCGCACGAACTTCAAACCGTCCGAGCGTCTTGAGAAACCTTACGCGATGGTGTGCATCAACATCATTGCAGCCGACAGCAACCGCGACGCGGAATTCCTGTTTACCTCAATGCAACAGGCGTTTGTGAAGCTGCGTCGCGGTGAGACGGGCCAGCTTCCGCCGCCGGTGGAGAATATGCATCAGCTGTGGTCCGCCTCCGAGCAGTACGGCGTGCAGCAGGCGCTGAGCATGTCGCTGGTGGGCGATAAGGCAAAAGTGCGTCACGGGCTGGAAGCGGTGCTGCGTGAAACGCAGGCGGATGAAATTATGGTTAACGGCCAGATTTTCGATCACCAGGCGCGCTTGCACTCGTTTGATTTGGCGATGCAGGTGAAAGAGGAGTTGGTAGGGTAGTTTTTTGCCGAATGGCGGCTTCGCCTTATCCGGCCTACGGTTTTCTCCCTCTCCCTTCGGGAGAGGGTCGGGGTGAGGGGATCAGGCCGCACGATTTACTGATACACCGGCAACAGATTAAAGCTCGACAGCACGTGGACCACCGCGTTACCTACCCCAAACACCAGGATCAGGGCAATCATCGGCTTTCCACCCCAGACGCGGAATTTTGGACTGCCGAAGCGTTGACGTGATTTACGCGCCAGCAGCGCCGGCACAATCGCAGCCCAGATGGTTGCCGCCAGTCCTGCATAGCCGATGGCGTACAGGAAGCCGTTCGGCCACAGCAAACCGCCCACAATCGGCGGCAGGAAGGTCAGCAGCGCGGTCTTGAAGCGCCCAAGCGCGGAATCATCAAAGCCGAACAGATCCGCCAGGTAGTCAAACAGGCCCAGCGTAACGCCCAGGAAAGAACTCGCCACCGCAAAGTTGGAGAAGACCACCAGCAGCAGATCCAGGCTCCGGCTGTTCAGCACGCCGCTCAGGGCCTGCACCAGCACGTCGATGTTACCGCCCTTCTGCGCAATGCCGATAAATTCCGGACGCGGGATGTTACCCATCGTCCCCAGCAGCCAAATCACATACAGCCCCAGCGCCAGCAGCGTGCCGTAGACCAGGCATTTCACGATGGTGCGCGGATCCTTGCCGTAGTACTTCATCAGGCTCGGCACGTTACCGTGGTAGCCAAACGATGCCAGACAGAACGGCAGCGTCATCAGCAGGTACGGCGTGTAGGAGGTGTTCACTTCCGCGACGTTAAACAGCGTGGCGGGCGTGACGTGCCCCAGCAGGCTGCCGAAGGTCAGGAAGAAGGTGATGACCTTAGCGCCCAGCACGATGGCCGTCATGCGGCTCACCGCTTTGGTACTCATCCAGACGATAAACGCCACGCCCAGGGCAAAGCACAGCCCGGCCAGACGCGCCGGAACGTTCAGCGACATTTCAGCAAAGGTATGATGCAGAATCGAGCCGCTCGCCGAAATATACGCGTAGGTCAGAATGTAGAGCACAAACGCGATGGAAAGGCCGTTCACCAGGTTCCAGCCTTTGCCCAGCAGGTCTTTGGTGATGGTGTCGAAGCTGGAGCCAATGCGGTAATTCAGGTTTGCTTCAAGGATCATCAGCCCGGAATGAAGCATGCAGAACCAGGTAAAGACCAGCGCCGCCAGCGACCAGAAGAACCACGCACCGGACATGACCACGGGCAGGGAGAACATCCCGGCACCGATAATGGTTCCGCCGATGATCACCACGCCGCCAAGCAGCGAAGGTGACGTTTGGGTGGTGGTTAGTGTCGCCATACAGCCTTGTCTCCAGTTAATCATGCGGTTCTGCATTTTAGTGTGACGCACTGTACCAGTACAAGAGTACAAAGGGAATAAAAAAAGCCCCGATAGCGTGTATCGGGGCTGTATATTTTACTTTACGTCGGTGCGTAAGACTTACGCGTCACCGAAACGACGACGGCTGGTGCCTTCTTCACGGCGCGGGCCACGGTTTTCGCGGCGTTCGCCGGAGAAACGACGACCTTCGCCACCGCGACCTTCGCTGCGGCCGCCTTCACGACGCTCGCCGCCGAAACCGCGACCACCGCCACGACGTTCACCGCCGCGGTCAGGACGTGGCTGTGCATCGCCCAACAGCTGCATGTTCATCGGCTTGTTCAGGATGCGGGTGCGAGTAAAGTGCTGCAGTACTTCGCCCGGCATGCCTTTTGGCAGCTCGATGGTAGAGTGGGATGCGAACAGCTTGATGTTACCAATGTAACGGCTGCTGATGTCGCCTTCGTTAGCAATCGCGCCAACGATGTGACGAACTTCAACGCCATCATCACGGCCCACTTCAATGCGGTACAGTTCCATATCGCCCGCGTCACGACGTTCACGACGTGGACGGTCTTCACCGCCACGCTCTGGACGATCGCCGCGTGGACCGCGATCGTTGCGGTCGCCACGACGTTCGAAACGATCGTCACGGTCACGGAACTCGCGCTTAGGACGCATCGGTGCATCTGGTGGCACGATCAGGCTACGTTCGCCCTGAGCCATTTTCAGCAGTGCTGCTGCCAGGGTTTCCATGTCCAGCTCTTCGCCTTCAGCGGTAGGCTGAATCTGCGACAGCAGCGCACGGTACTGATCCAGATCGCTGCTTTCCAGCTGCTGCTGGACTTTTGCGGCGAATTTTTCCAGACGGCGTTTGCCCAGCAGGTCTGCGTTTGGCAGGTCTGCTTCCGGAATGGTCAGCTTCATGGTGCGTTCAATGTTGCGCAGCAGACGACGCTCGCGGTTCTCAACGAACAGCAGCGCACGGCCAGCACGACCCGCACGACCGGTACGACCGATACGGTGAACGTAAGACTCGGAATCCATCGGAATGTCGTAGTTTACAACCAGGCTGATACGTTCAACGTCCAGACCACGTGCTGCCACGTCGGTTGCAATCAGGATATCCAGACGACCGTCTTTCAGACGCTCCAGCGTCTGCTCACGCAGGGCCTGGTTCATGTCGCCGTTCAGCGCTGCGCTGTTATAGCCGCTACGCTCCAGGGCTTCAGCCACTTCCAGGGTCGCATTTTTGGTACGCACGAAGATAATCGCCGCATCAAAATCTTCCGCTTCCAGGAAACGCACCAGCGCTTCGTTTTTGCGCATGCCGTACACAGACCAGTAGCTCTGGCTGATGTCCGGGCGAGTGGTCACGCTGGACTGAATACGCACTTCCTGCGGCTCTTTCATGAAGCGGCGGGTAATGCGACGGATCGCTTCTGGCATGGTTGCAGAGAACAGAGCGGTCTGGTGACCTTCCGGGATCTGCGCCATGATGGTTTCTACGTCTTCGATGAAGCCCATACGCAGCATTTCATCTGCTTCATCCAGTACCAGGCCGCTCAGTTTAGAGAGGTCCAGAGTACCGCGCTTCAGGTGATCCAGCAGACGGCCCGGCGTACCGACAACAATCTGTGGGCCCTGGCGCAGGGCGCGTAACTGCACGTCATAACGCTGGCCGCCGTACAGGGCTACCACGTTTACGCCGCGCATATGTTTAGAGAATTCCGTCATTGCTTCAGCAACCTGAACAGCCAGTTCACGGGTTGGAGCCAGGACGAGGATCTGCGGTGCACGCAGGTCCGGATCGATGTTGTTCAGCAGCGGCAGCGAGAACGCTGCGGTTTTACCGCTACCAGTCTGGGCCATGCCCAGCACGTCACGACCAGAGAGCAGATGCGGAATACATTCTGCCTGGATCGGAGATGGTTTTTCGTAACCCAGATCGTTAAGGGCTTCAAGGATAGGAGCCTTCAGGCCCAGATCTGCAAAAGTGGTTTCGAATTCAGCCATGTAGTACGAGTGCCTCAATGTCAATGGCGGCCAGTCTACTTAGCTCATCGTGAAAATGATTAGCAATTTTCATTGAAAAGTGTGAACCGGCTCAAAGTAGGTGTATTGACGAACAACAACGCCCTCACCAGTGAAGGTGATGGCAATCAAAAGATTACGGGCTGATGTTTATGTCGTCAGCTATTGCTGGTCCGATTCTGCCAGGTCGTCTTGCTCCTGGCCCAAGAGCGATAATTCCAACAATGCATAACGGTGCTCAACGAAGTTATGTACGTTGTTAGCAACCGCTAATTTGAACAGTGCCGTAGCGCTGTCCATATCCCCCAGACTTAGGTAGTACTTACCTAAATAGAAGTTGGTTTCACTGAGATGCTCAGCGAGCGAGGTGTTATCCGTTGCGTCCGCCTTGAGGCGTTCCATCAGCGTTGCTTCGCTAATGTTGCCCAGGTAGAACTCGACAATGTTCCATCCCCACTGTTCCTTATCCGATTTATCGAAGCGCTGTTTCAGGGCTTCTTTTGCCTGCTTCTCATCGAGCTTCCGCTCAACGATGTAAAGCCACAGGCTACGGAAAGGATCATTAGGATCGTCTTGATAAAACGCCAGCAGATCATCTTGCGCTAACTTATCACGACCGCCGTAATATAATGCGATACCGCGATTCAAGTGCGCGTAGTTGTAAGTTGGATCAAGCTCAAGTACAGAATCAAACGCTTCATAGGCAGCATCAAAATTGCCTGCCTGCGTTAAATAAATGCCTAAGTAATTGAATACTTCAGGCATATCAGGTCGGATAGCCAGCGCTTGTGAAAAATCATTTCGCGCTAATGCCCTCAGACCGAGACTATCATACAACACTCCGCGCTCATATAAAAGCTGTGCGCGTTCGTCATCGGTTAAAGCCCGACTGGCAAGTATTTGTTCCATGCGTGCCAGAATCACTTCCTGTTGCAAAGTCGGTTGCAATGGCACTGCGAGGACTTCGCTCTTACGCCAGGCAGAGTTGCTGCATCCTGCCAGCGTTAAAGCTGTCGCAACGAAACACCAGCGCAAAAAAGGCTTCATTTCCCACTCCCGAAGACAACTATTGGATGAACGTCCTGTCCCCCGGCGGCTTAACAAGGCGTCCTGCCTGATAACAGGCCCTCCGCGAAGCGGAGGGCAAATGGCAACTTACTCGCCTTGCTGTTCAGCAGCCGGAGCTTCCGGCGCCGCAGCAGGCTGAGACTGCTCGGTTGCTTCTTTAATGCTCAGACGGATACGGCCCTGGCGGTCAACTTCCAGAACTTTAACCGGTACTTCCTGGCCCATCTGCAGGTAATCGGTCACTTTCTCAACGCGCTTGTCAGCGATCTGAGAGATGTGAACCAGACCTTCTTTACCGCCACCGATGGCAACGAACGCGCCAAAGTCAACGATACGGGTCACTTTACCTGCGTAGACGCGGCCCACTTCGATTTCTGCAGTGATTTCTTCGATGCGACGGATCGCGAATTTCGCTTTCTCGCCGTCGGTTGCTGCGATCTTCACAGTACCGTCGTCTTCGATTTCGATGGTGGTGCCCGTCTCTTCGGTCAGCGCACGGATTACGGAACCGCCCTTACCGATAACATCTTTGATCTTGTCTGGATTGATCTTGATGGTGTGAATACGCGGAGCGAATTCAGAGATATCACCGCGTGGCGCGTTGATAGCCTGTTCCATCACGCCCAGGATGTGCAGACGCGCACCTTTAGCCTGGTTCAGAGCAACCTGCATGATCTCTTTGGTGATACCTTCAATTTTGATATCCATCTGCAGCGCAGAGATACCGTCGCGGGAACCCGCCACTTTGAAGTCCATATCGCCCAGGTGGTCTTCGTCACCCAGAATGTCAGACAGAACAACGAAGTTGTCGCCTTCTTTCACCAGGCCCATTGCGATACCCGCAACGGCGGCTTTGATTGGCACGCCTGCATCCATCAGCGCCAGAGAAGCACCACATACGGAAGCCATGGAAGAAGAACCGTTGGATTCGGTGATTTCAGAAACCACACGAACGGTGTATGGGAATTTGTCAGCTTCTGGCATTACTGCCAGTACGCCGCGCTTCGCCAGACGACCGTGACCAATTTCACGACGCTTCGGCGAGCCAACCATACCGGTTTCGCCTACGGAGTACGGAGGGAAGTTGTAGTGGAACAGGAAGCTGTCAGTGCGCTCGCCCATCAGTTCGTCGATGATCTGCGCGTCACGTGCGGTACCCAGGGTCGCGGTTACCAGCGCCTGCGTTTCACCACGGGTGAACAGCGCGGAACCGTGAGTACGTGGCAGTACGCCAGTACGCACGTCCAGACCACGGATCATGTCTTTTTCACGGCCATCGATACGCGGCTCGCCTGCCAGTACGCGGCTACGAACAACGTTTTTCTCGATAGCGTGCAGAATTTCGCTCAGCTCGTTAGCGTCCAGCGTTTCGTCTTCAGCGATCAGGGTGGCGATGGTTTCGTCTTTGATCGCGTCAACCTGAGCATAACGCTCCTGTTTGTCGGTGATGCGGTAAGCGTCACTCAGACGAGATTCTGCCAGTGCCGCAACACGTGCGTTCAGCGCGTCGTTTGCCGCTTCTGGCTGCCAGTCCCAACGTGGTTTACCGGCTTCTTTCACCAGGTCGTTGATGTTCTGGATAACAATCTGCTGCTGCTCGTGACCGAACACCACAGCGCCCAGCATCTGGTCTTCGCTCAGCAGTTCAGCTTCGGATTCCACCATCAGCACAGCCGCTTCGGTACCGGCAACCACCAGGTCCAGCTTACTCTCTTTCAGCTCTTCCTGAGTTGGGTTCAGCACGTACTGGTCGTTGATGTAACCGACGCGCGCGGCACCGATTGGACCATTGAATGGAATACCAGACAGTGACAGGGCAGCGGAGGCACCGATCATAGCAACGATGTCCGGGTTAACCTGTGGGTTAACGGAAACAACGGTTGCGATAACCTGCACTTCGTTAACGAAGCCTTCCGGGAACAGCGGACGAACCGGGCGGTCAATCAGACGCGCGATCAGGGTTTCACCTTCGCTTGGACGGCCTTCACGACGGAAGAAGCCACCCGGGATTTTACCGGCAGCGTAGGTACGCTCCTGGTAGTTAACGGTCAGCGGGAAAAAGTCCTGACCTGGTTTAGCTTTTTTCTGGCCAACAACGGTAACGAATACCGCGGTGTCATCCATGCTTACCATAACGGCAGCAGTCGCCTGACGTGCCATCATGCCGGTTTCCAGCGTGACGGTATGTTGGCCATACTGGAATTTACGAACGATCGGATTCAGCAAAATTCTGTCCTTTCTTAAATGTATGACAGCACACCACCGGCGTGCTGTCGATTTAACCCGACCTTCTTCGCATCCTCGCGACTAATGACAACCGACACCCCCATGGGTGAAGCCTCTCATTAGCCGCGCGAACCTCTGCAATGAAGATCATTTATAGCAACAATACAATAGTTTCCATTGAATTGCTGCCGTCTGGTTGAAAAAAGGGGCCATCAGGCCCCCTTTTCTGAAACTCGCAAGACTTAGCGACGCAGACCCAGACGCTCGATCAGCGCGGTGTAGCGTGCAACATCTTTACGCTTCAGGTAGTCGAGCAGTTTACGACGCTGAGAAACCATGCGCAGCAGACCACGACGGCTGTGGTGATCTTTTTTGTGCTCTGCAAAGTGACCCTGCAGGTGGTTAATCTGTGCAGTCAGCAGTGCAACCTGAACTTCGGTAGAACCGCTGTCGTTAGTACCACGACCAAACTCAGAAACGATTTTAGCTTTAGCTTCAACGCTTAGAGACATTTTCAAACTCCAAAGTATAAAGAATGTAAGGGTGCCGATCTCTAATTCAGCGACCCCATGTACGCCCTGCAGATTGTTAAACAATTTACCGGACGTTAAGCGGCGATATTCTACTCGTCTCCCCTGCTTATCGCAAGGTGAGCCGTTATCGCCGTCACGCGTCGACCGGATATTCGACGACCAGACGACGCGGCGCAACGCGCCCTTCACCGTCCATTTCGCCCATACCGATGAATTTTCCTTCCTCACCTTCCGTCACGCGCACAAGCCCTTCCAGCGGTGCATCCGCCGTGCGAACCGGATTGCCGTTCTTAAAGTAAACGGACGATGTTAAAGGAAGATTAACTACCGGGAAGTCCGCAGCCGGACTGTCCATTGGCATCAGCAAAGGATCTAACAAATCTGCCGGCGCGATCCCCTGCGCTTCCGCCTGTTCAACCAGCGCGCGCAGCTGCTCAAGCGTCACCATGCGTTCCACCGGATACTTGCTGACCGCCAGACGACGCAGGTAGATCACATGCGCGCCGCAGCCCAGCTTTTCACCCAGGTCGTCGATGATGGTGCGAATATAGGTCCCTTTCGAACAGTGCACTTCCAGCTCAAGCTCATCGCCTTCGTGGCGAATGAACAGCAGCTCATACACGGTAATCGGACGGGCTTCACGCGGAACCTCGATGCCCTGGCGTGCATATTCGTAGAGTTTCTTACCCTGGTATTTCAGAGCCGAATACATCGACGGCACCTGCATCGTGTCACCGCGGAAGCTCTCCAGCGCCGCATCAAGCTGTTCAGCGCTGAAGGTCACCGGGCGCTCTTCCACCACCTGACCATCCGCGTCGGAGGTATCCGTACGCTGGCCTAGCTTCGCGATAACGCGATAACGCTTATCCGAGTCGAGCAGGTACTGGGAAAACTTTGTCGCCTCCCCCAGGCAGACCGGCAGCATACCGGTCGCCAGCGGATCGAGCGCGCCGGTGTGGCCCGCACGGTTGGCATTAAAAATACGCTTCACTTTTTGCAGCACGTCGTTGCTGGAGGCACCCTGCGGTTTATCCAGCAGCAGCACGCCATGCACGTCACGACCGCGACGACGAGGACGACTCATCAGTCCTCCTTGCTGTCGTCCGTCGGGTTAACACGACGTTCGTCGTCATGTTTCACCACGCTGGTCACCAGGTTGGACATGCGCATACCTTCAACCAGCGAGTTGTCGTAGAAGAAGGTCAGCTCTGGCACGATACGCAGGCGCATCGCTTTGCCGAGCAGAGAGCGGATAAACCCGGAGGCTTCCTGCAGTGCTTTAATGCCGTTTTTCACCGCCGCTTCGTCCTGATCGTTCAGGAAGGTCACGAACACTTTGGCATAGGCCAGGTCACGAGACATTTCCACGCCAGAGACGGTGGTCATCATACCGATACGCGGGTCTTTAATTTCGCGTTGCAGGATGAGTGCGATCTCTTTTTGCATTTCCTGCGCCACGCGCTGTGGGCGACCAAATTCTTTCGCCATAATAAATTCTCCAGACAAAAAAGGGGCTAAAAGCCCCTTTTAAAATTATTGCCGGGTGGCACGAGGCAATCCCGGCCTACATATGGACTGATCCCGACGGGATTAGTCGATGCTGCGTTGGATCTCGATGATTTCGAACACTTCGATCATATCGCCAACGCGAACGTCGTTGTAGTTCTTCACGCCGATACCACATTCCATGCCGTTACGGACTTCGTTAACGTCATCTTTGAAGCGGCGCAGGGATTCCAGCTCGCCTTCGTAGATAACCACGTTGTCACGCAGTACGCGGATTGGGTTGTGACGTTTGATGGTACCTTCGGTAACCATACAGCCCGCGATCGCGCCGAATTTCGGTGATTTGAATACATCACGCACTTCAGCCAGACCGATGATCTGCTGTTTCAGCTCAGGAGACAGCATACCGCTCATCGCCGCTTTCACTTCGTCAATCAGGTTATAGATGACGGAGTAGTAGCGCAGATCCAGGCTTTCCGCTTCGATCACGCGGCGAGCAGATGCATCAGCACGCACGTTGAAGCCAACCAGGATGGCGTTAGATGCTGCAGCCAGGGTCGCGTCGGTTTCGGTGATACCACCTACGCCAGAACCGATGATCTTCACTTTCACTTCGTCAGTAGACAGTTTCAGCAAGGAGTCGGAAATCGCTTCCACAGAGCCCTGAACGTCGGCTTTCAGTACAACGTTCACTTCGTGCACTTCGCCTTCGGTCATGTTCGCGAACATGTTCTCGAGTTTAGATTTCTGCTGACGAGCCAGCTTAACTTCACGGAATTTACCCTGACGATACAGAGCAACTTCACGCGCTTTCTTCTCGTCACGCACTACGGTCACTTCGTCACCCGCAGCCGGAACACCGGACAGACCCAGGATTTCCACTGGAATGGACGGACCCGCTTCCAGCACTTCCTGGCCCAGTTCGTTACGCATCGCACGAACGCGGCCGTATTCGAAGCCACACAGAACGATGTCGCCCTTGTTCAGGGTACCTTCACGAACCAGAACGGTAGCAACCGGACCACGACCTTTATCAAGGAAGGATTCGATTACCGCGCCGCTCGCCATACCATTGCGAATCGCTTTCAGCTCCAGAACTTCAGCCTGCAGCAGGATAGCGTTCAGCAGGTCGTCAATACCGGTACCCGCTTTAGCAGATACTGGGATGAACTGCGCTTCGCCGCCCCACTCTTCCGGCATAACACCGTACTGAGACAGTTCGTTCTTCACGCGGTCCAGATCGGCTTCTGGCTTATCGATTTTGTTGACTGCAACAACCAAAGGCACCTGCGCCGCTTTTGCGTGCTGGATAGCTTCAATGGTCTGTGGCATGACGCCATCGTCTGCAGCAACAACCAGTACAACGATATCCGTTGCCTGAGCACCACGAGCACGCATTGAGGTGAACGCTGCGTGGCCTGGGGTATCCAGGAAGGTGATCATGCCGTTTTCAGTTTCTACGTGGTAAGCACCGATGTGCTGGGTAATACCACCCGCTTCGCCGGAGGCAACCTTCGTAGAACGAATGTAGTCGAGCAGAGAGGTTTTACCGTGGTCAACGTGACCCATGATGGTCACAACCGGTGCACGCGGTTCAGCCGCAGCGCCAGTGTCACGGTCGCTCATTACTGCTTCTTCCAGCTCGTTTTCACGACGCAGGATAACTTTGTGGCCCATCTCTTCGGCAACCAGCTGTGCGGTTTCCTGGTCGATAACCTGGTTGATGGTCGCCATTGCGCCCAGCTTCATCATCGCTTTGATGACCTGAGAGCCTTTAACCGCCATCTTGTTCGCCAGATCGCCAACGGTGATGGTTTCACCAATCACAACGTCACGGTTAACCGCCTGAGCTGGCTTCTGGAAGCCCTGCTGCAGAGAAGAACCTTTACGCTTACCGCCTTTACCACCACGAACCGCTGCACGTGCTTCTTCGCGATCAGCTTTAGATTCAGCGTGTTTGTTGCCTTTCTTCGCCGGACGCGCGGCTTTTGCATTACGACCACGGCCACGACCGCCTTCTACTTCACGGTCGTTATCATCTTCAGCCTGACGCGCATGCTGAGAAGTGGTCACGTGATAGTCGCTGGTATCTTCAGTCAGTTCAGCGGTATTCACGCCATTCTTCTCGTTTTCTTCTGCCATACGGCGCGCTTCTTCAGCGACGCGGCGAGCTTCTTCTTCCAGCTTACGGCGGGCTTCTTCTTCCGCTTTACGCTTCAGCTCGGCAGCTTCATTTTCACGGCGGGCTTTTTCAGCCTGGGCGGTTTTGGTCATTTCGTCTGTCTGTTGATTGCTCACTTTGTCTTTTTCCGCAGCGTCACGCTTCACTTTATCACTGGCGTCGCGTTTCGCTTTTTCTGCGGCCTCACGTTCAGCTTTTAATTCTGCTTCACGTTTGGCGGCTGCTTCCGCCTCACGCTGAGCTTGTTCTTCCGCTTCACGCTGTGCCTGCTCTTCCGCGGCAAGGCGCTCTGCCTCTTGCGGATCACGTTTTACAAAGGTGCGCGTCTTGCGGACTTCAATTTGTACCGATTTACTTTTGCCACCGGTACCAGGGATGTTTAACGTGCTGCGCGTTTTGCGCTGCAGCGTTAACTTGTCAGGCGTAGAACCGTGTTCACGGTTCAGATGCGTTAACAAGGTTTGTTTTTCTTGCGCGGTCACCGAGTCATCAGCGGACTTCGGGATCCCTGCATCAGCAAATTGCTGTACCAGGCGGTCCACGGAGGTCTGAATCTCAGCAGCCAGCGATTTTACAGTTACATCAGTCATGCTGTTCCTTCCTGCTACAGTTTATTACGCTTCGTCGCCGAACCAGCAAATATTACGTGCGGCCATGATGAGTTCGCCGGCTTTCTCGTCGGTTAAACCTTCGATATCGGCCAGGTCATCAACGCCTTGCTCAGCGAGATCTTCCAGCGTACAAACACCACGGGCAGCCAGCTTGAACGCAATCGCACGATCAAGACCTTCCAGATTCAGCAGGTCATCAGCCGGCTTCTTATCGCCAAGGCTTTCTTCCTGAGCCAGTGCCAGGGTGGTCAGTGCGTTTTTAGCGCGTTCACGCAGGGCTTCAACGGTTGGTTCATCCAGACCGTCAATTTCCAGCAGCTCTTTCATTGGCACATAGGCCAGTTCTTCCAGCGTAGAGAAACCTTCTTCTACCAGAACAGTGGCGAAGTCTTCGTCAATGTCGAGGTATTTGGTGAAGGTATCGATCGCTGCATGGGCTTCAGCCTGATGCTTAGCCTGCAGGTCATCAACGGTCATGACGTTGAGTTCCCAGCCGCTCAGCTGTGACGCCAGACGTACGTTCTGACCGTTACGGCCAATCGCCTGCGCCAGGTTGCCCGCTTCAACAGCGATATCCATGGTGTGTTTGTCTTCGTCAACAACGATAGACGCCACATCGGCCGGAGCCATTGCGTTGATCACAAACTGCGCCGGGTTGTCGTCCCACAGAACGATATCAATACGCTCGCCGCCCAGTTCAGTAGAAACCGCCTGAACGCGCGCACCGCGCATGCCGACGCAAGCCCCGACCGGATCGATACGCTTGTCGTTGGTTTTCACCGCAATTTTCGCACGGGAGCCCGGATCGCGAGCTGCTGCTTTGATCTCAATGACTTCTTCGCCGATTTCCGGCACTTCGATGCGGAACAGTTCAACCAGCATTTCTGGTTTAGAACGGGTCACGAACAGCTGCGCACCACGCGCTTCAGGGCGCACGGCGTACAGAACACCACGAATACGGTCGCCCGGGCGGAAGTTTTCACGCGGCAGCATATCTTCACGCAGGATCACGGCTTCAGCGTTACCTGGCATCCCTTCGGATTTAATTTCCAGAGAGATGTTGTCGCGGTTCACTTTCTTCACCACGCCAGTGATGATTTCGCCTTCCTGATCGCGGAACTGATCGACAACCAGCGCGCGCTCGGCTTCGCGCACTTTCTGCACGATAACCTGCTTAGCGGTCTGGGTGGTGATACGGTCGAAGGTGACAGATTCAATCTGATCTTCAACGTAGTCACCCACGTTCAGACTTTCGTCTTCAAAACGTGCGGCTTCCAGGGTGATCTCTTTGGTCGGCTGGGTCACTTCTTCAACGATTACCCAACGACGGAATGTATCGAAGTCACCGCTTTTACGATCGATTTCTACGCGAACATCGATCTCTTGTTCGTATTTTTTCTTGGTTGCTGTAGCCAGTGCACTTTCCAGCGCTTCGAAAATTTTCTCGCGCGGCAGTGATTTCTCGTTGGAGACGGCTTCAACAACAGCCAAAATTTCTTTGTTCATCGCGGGCTTTTCACCTCAATCCAGACTGTTAAAAGTGGGGAACCAGGTTCGCCTTCTGGATATTACTCAGCGCGAACACTTCATCTTTGCCTTCGACTGTCACCGTGATCATTTCACCATCAACGGCTTTGATAATTCCCTGCCATTTACGGCGGTTCTGTACGGCCATACGCAGAACGAGAGCCACTTCTTCACCGGTAAAGCGCACATAGTGCTCGGCCGTGAACATCGGGCGATCCAGGCCAGGTGAGGAAACTTCCAGGTTGTACGCAACGGTAATTGGGTCTTCAACATCAAGAACCGCACTCACCTGGTGGCTGACATCAGCACAATCATCAACATTGATGCCATCTTCACTATCAATATAGATGCGCAGCGTCGATGTACGGCCGCGAACGAATTCGATGCCGACCAGTTCGTAGCCCAGTGCTTCGACCGGTGCAGTAATCATCTCTGTTAATTTTTGCTCTAATGTGGACAAGCCCACCCCCAAGACATAAAAAAAGGGCGTAAAGCCCAGTTATTCTGTAGTCAGATAACAAAAAACCCCGATAAATCGGGGCTTTAGATAACTGAACCCTATAGCCACAACTGTGGCCTGGAGCACTCTCCGAAAGAATTTTTTCAAATCCAGCTACGAAGGCTCTAAGTCTTCACAGTATATTTGAAAAAGAACTTTATGGGAAAGTGGTTGCGGGGGCCGGATTTGAACCGACGACCTTCGGGTTATGAGCCCGACGAGCTACCAGGCTGCTCCACCCCGCGCCTGAAACGTGGCAAATTCTACGCGTTTTGGACAGAATTTGCAAATAATGCTGGGATTTGGTACCGAAGACGGGACGTAAAATCGGCGTTTAGTATATTGATAGTTGACCCCACCTGTCAAGGCGACTTCCGCCAGACAGAACAGACCAAAATTTTTACAAAAAACGCACGAGTCTCTTCCGGTATTCGATAAAAGATGATTAAATGAATACTCACTTATTTTGCATAAAAATGCACAAGAGAACGAAAGCGGTCTCTAATCAGTCAATCAAGCAGGGTTTTATTCTATGACGACGATTCTCAAGCATCTTCCGGTAGGACAACGTATTGGCATCGCTTTCTCAGGCGGCCTGGATACCAGCGCTGCACTGCTGTGGATGCGCCAGAAGGGAGCGGTTCCGTATGCATATACTGCGAACCTGGGTCAGCCGGATGAGGACGACTATGATGCTATTCCTCGTCGCGCTAAAGAGTATGGTGCAGAAAACGCACGACTGATTGACTGCCGTAAGCAACTGGTTGCAGAAGGTATCGCGGCTATTCAGTGCGGTGCGTTCCATAACACTACCGGCGGCCTGACCTATTTTAACACCACCCCGCTGGGCCGTGCCGTCACTGGCACCATGCTGGTTGCCGCCATGAAAGAAGATGGCGTGAACATTTGGGGTGACGGCAGCACCTATAAAGGTAACGATATAGAACGTTTCTATCGTTATGGCCTGCTGACCAACGCAGAACTGCAGATCTACAAGCCGTGGCTGGACACCGACTTCATCGACGAACTGGGCGGCCGCCATGAGATGTCCGAGTTTATGATTGCCTGCGGTTTTGACTATAAGATGTCCGTCGAGAAAGCCTACTCCACCGACTCCAACATGCTGGGTGCGACGCACGAAGCGAAAGACCTGGAGTTCCTGAATTCCAGCGTGAAGATCGTTAACCCGATCATGGGCGTGAAGTTCTGGGACGAGAACGTGAAGATCCCGGCAGAAGAAGTGACCGTACGTTTCGAACGCGGCCATCCGGTTGCGCTGAACGGCAAGACCTTCTCTGACGATGTGGAACTGATGCTGGAAGCAAACCGCATCGGCGGTCGTCACGGTCTGGGCATGAGCGATCAGATTGAAAACCGTATCATCGAAGCGAAAAGCCGCGGCATCTATGAGGCTCCGGGGATGGCACTGCTGCACATCGCGTACGAGCGTCTGCTGACCGGCATTCACAACGAAGACACCATTGAGCAGTATCACTCTCATGGCCGTCAGCTGGGCAAACTGCTGTATCAGGGTCGCTGGTTCGATCCACAGGCGCTGATGCTGCGTGATGCGCTGCAGCGTTGGGTGGCAAGCGCGATCACCGGTGAAGTGACGCTGGAACTGCGTCGCGGTAACGACTACTCCATCCTGAACACCGTGTCGGACAACCTGACCTATAAAGCAGAGCGTCTGACCATGGAGAAAGGTGAGTCTGTGTTTTCTCCGGACGACCGTATTGGTCAGTTGACCATGCGTAACCTGGACATCACCGATACCCGGGAGAAGCTGTTCAACTACGTTGAGAATGGTCTGCTCTCCGCGAATTCCGGTAACGGTCTGCCGCAGGTTGAGAACCTTAAACATAGCGATAAGAAGTAATCGCTGATGTAACATGCAAAAGGCGCCCAATGGGCGCCTTTTTGTTTGGCTTTTGTAGGGCGGGTAAGCGCAGCGCCACCCGCCATTTTGCCCGGTGGCGCTGCGCTTACCGGGCCTACGAACGGCAAACGCTACAGACGAAAAAAAAGACGTCTTTCGACGTCTTTTTTCTGGAATATTGGTACCGAGGATGGGACTCGAACCCACAAGCCCGTTAGGGCACTACCACCTCAAGGTAGCGTGTCTACCAATTCCACCACCTCGGTACGGAATACTTACTGCGGGATATCGCTGGTTGGCTTAGCCGGTGCAGCTGGCTGAGTCTGCTCAGTTTTCGCTGGCGCGCTCAGATTTTCCCACTCACTTCCTTTACTGGTCTTGTTGCTGTTGATATTGCCCAGCACCAGACTGATGATGAAGAACAGCGTAGCCAGAATCGCCGTTGTGCGGGTCATGAAGTTCGCAGAACCACTTGAACCAAACAGCGTACCGGAAGCGCCTGCTCCGAAGGAGGCTCCCATATCAGCGCCTTTACCTTGCTGCAGCATAATCAGCGCTACGAGAGCGATGGCTACAATAAGGAAAACAACTAAAAGAGCTTCGTACATAATCAACCTGTTCCTTGCGGATTTGCCGCATACCAATGCTTCGACCAATTAGCAGGATTTTTGTTTCCCACTGAAGCGGGTGTGAATACTAACCAAAGCGAATGGCCTTCGCAAGGGCATTTTCGTTCCATTTTATCAAGTGAGGAAAAAACCATCAAAGTGATTTTTAAACGACCATAAAACAACGCTCTAAACCGGGAAACCTTATTATTTTGCTTTGGAATTAGCTTGATCGATCTTTTTCAGCCTGTACTTTCCAAATTTTTTCACGATTCGCCAGTCACCGTCATCTGTTTCAATGATCTCCTGGGGCGAATACATGGTCATTTTTCGCCCGGTTCGTACCCCAATTTGCACAGAATCCCCTTCCCCCGCGATCACCGCAATTTTCGGGGTCATATCGACAGGTTCGGGTGCCGGTACTGGCTCCGGTGCAGCACTCGTCTGCTCGATGGTCCGTTCACGTCTTTCACCAGCCGGTTCAAAAAGCAGCGTCATCGGGTCAAGCAATTTATCATCATGAATGATCTCAAGATGCAGGTGGGGCCCATCGGTGCGCCCCGTGTTACCCGACAACGCAATCACATCCCCTTTCTGAACATACTGATTTTTTATCATCAGCAGCTTATTAAGGTGCAAATATCGGCTGCTCCAGCCGTCGGGATGACGGATCGTCATATACAGACCGGTGACAGGCCCATATCCTGTTTCCACAATCATGCCGTCTGCAATAGACATGACTTCACTATTCAAAGCTGCACGAAGATCGACACCCTCATGACGCATAAACGTATGCACGATTGGGTGATAACGCATACCAAAAGGCGAGGTTACCACTGGCTCAGAGCGTAAGGGGAAGACGAACTGTTGCCCTCTTGCCTTTTGACTTAATAACGGTTTCCAGACCGGCGCAGGTGCGCTACTGGTTGGGATCGTGGAATTCATTACCGAAAACACGCTACTTACTGCCGCTCCCCCATCCACAGGAAGAATATCCTCGTCAGAGGAATCATCTGGCGCGACCTCAAGCGAGCCAGGTTCATCCGTTTTCACGATCAGTGAAGCAGGATCAAATGGCACAACGATAGGCTCGTCTTGTGGCTCCTCGGGTGGGGGAGCAATACTTTTTTTACAACTGATTTCCCCAAAATAATTTAGTTCGGTTGCGTGATTCCACCGTCCCAGCAAAGAGCGAATATAGCGCTGTGAAAAACAGTATTCAGGGCCATCGGCTTTCGGATGACGATGAAATATATGCTGTGCCGGCGGCAGATACGGTGCCAGCCAGGCGACGGTATCTGATACGGTGAGATAATGAATACGCTCAGGATCGTCATCACAGGTTGTTCGCACGGACGATTCATTCACCCGAAAAGCGGGCGAATGCGTTTTTGCGTTAAGTAACTGCGACAAGCCTTGATACGTCGTGTAATAGCACTCCGGTCCAATCGTCGAAGCGGGGTGCAAGGTTAACAGCACACCGGATAACAGCAGATAAGACATTATGTTAGCACCTCCATGTGCATAATGATGACAGCGGTAATTGCAATTGCGGGGCCGAAGGGAATATATCCCCCCGTGTTCTTTTTATTTTGTGAGCGTGTGTTTGAAATCCAGCGCACTAAAAAGAACACGGCACCCAGCGACGCCGACCCCAGCATTAATTGGCCAACATTATCGCTGCCAATCCACGCGGCGCAGGCCGCAAAGAGTTTAACGTCACCATTTCCAAATCCTTCCCGGCCGGTTACCCACGTAAATCCTTTTGCCATTATCCAGCTAAACGCCCAAATAAACGCAGCGCCAATAACGCTATCACGAGGGGAGACAGGAATAATGTTTCTGACAGATGCGATCAACCCAGCCCAGAGCAAAAAATATACGAGGCTATCTGGCAGGAGAAAGGTCTTCAGATCGATCATCGCCAGGGTGTAAAGCAGGCTTAAAAATAATGCCACAAACACAATTTGGATCAGGCTATGCTGAGGGTAATAGCAGAAAACCAGTAAGAAATAGCCGATCCCTATCAACGCTTCGCTCAAGGGATATTGAAACGGAATTGTGCTTTTACAGCAGCGGCATTTACCACGCAAGAACACCCAGCTTAAAACCGGAATATTATCCCACGGCTTAATGGGTGTCTGACAAAGAGGGCAGTGCGATGGCGGCCACCAAAGATTGACATTGGGCAATGTTTTCAACGTCTCGTCGTCAGCCGTCTCCCGGAAAAGCATGATTGGCAGACGATATATCACCACGTTAAGAAAACTGCCAATCAATAACCCTAAAACTAACGCCAGCCATGGGTAGTAAGGGGCGAAAAACGCTTCCAGGCGCATTTAAACTTCCTTATTAATTACAGAAATGCAACGTTTACGACGAGAACTCGACGTATATCGTAGAAGTATTTTCCGCGACTTTCGCCGATACGATCAACAATGCCAAATGGTTACTTTTCTCCGTAAAACCATTTGACATTGAAGTTTAATTAGCCACCAGCAGTTTTGGAGAGCGTATCCATCAGTGCGAACAATGAGATGAATACCCACACCACACATCCCCCCAGAATAACTGTCGCGAGGTTTTTTAATAAACCGGCCAGCTTTTTGATGTACTCCTGAATATGGTCGCGGGAACGATCGGACACCGAGCGTAATACCTCATTAAACGAGGGCAGTTCAGCATACAGACTGATGTTCAGCAATTCCTCTTTACCGAGTAGCCCTGTCGATAGCGCCTTACTGTAGTGGATCCCTTGCGCCATTTTGTCATTCATCACATCAATATGCCAACGTAACCAACGGTTGGCGTTAAGCCGTACAATATGTAAAGAGTCAGTAAGGGGGATGTTGTTACTGAGCATTAATGCAAGGTTATTCAGAAACACGGATGACGCGAGCTGTCTGTAAGTGGAAAATGGCAAAACTTTATCAAATATTTTATTACGCACGTTACCGCTCAAATTAGCCATGGCGAATTTGGCAACAAAGACGAAAATGATAAACCCCACCAGAATCTTCACCCATAGCCCTTGATACAGAGCGGTACCAAAATTATATAAATTCTGGGTTACGCCAGGCCATTTCTCCACAGGGACTACCGAGGCGAAAGCCGGGAAGACCTTTTGCGAATATCCCGCAATAACGATCAGTGACAGGCTTATCATTATGAGCGGGAAAATCAGGGCACCAACAATTTTTTTTCGCAGTTCGTCATTATATTTAATGACCGCTACCAGCGTCAAAAAACCATCGGCGAGGCTTCCGCTTTTTTCTGCTGCCGTAATCACGCTGAGCTCTGAGTTGGGTACGACATCAGAGAATACAGCAGACACTGAAACCTCCTGCTTCATTTGCAGGATAACCTCACCCAGCTTATTACTGAATCCTTTCCCCAGAAGCGTACGCCCTTCTGTTTGCAGCTTTTGCAATGAATCGAATAGCGGCAACCCTGCGCTAATCATATCGGCGCAAAACTGGTAAAGGTATAAACGCTGTTTTTTACCGAATTTTTTCAACGATCATCTCCAGATCTTCTTCAGTCATTTCGCCAAACTCCATGGCAAACCATGCGGCATCAATGCGCCCTTTCAGCACATGTGACATCACTTTTTCGCGGATTTCGAAACCTTCTGTCAAACCAGGCGCTGTAGCACGTTTTTTACGCCACAGCGTATAAACGTTGAGCCATTCTTGCCTGGAGATAGCAGCCAGCTCGTCATAGGTTGGCAGGAAGTATTCCATCGCCAGCTGTCGTCCTTTGATACCGCTCTGACGACATTGCTCACAGCCGCCTTCACCAGCGGTGTAAAGAGTAAACTCACGACCGGAAATGGTTTTTGTACCCATAACGGTCTTACAGTTTTCACACAGCACCGGCACCAGCTTCTGACACTGCAGCCCCGCGACGAACCCCGGAGTTGAGAGTTTGTCACTGCCGATCCCCAGAGCCGACATACGCTGCAGCAGCGAAACAATATTACCGGCGTGCACGGTGGTGAAGCAGTAGTGACCACTCTCTACTGCCCCTGCCAGCGCGTTAGCGGAAATGTTGTCTCGAATTTCCCCTACCATCAGGACATCGGGATCGCGGCGCAGGGCCGACTTAATAGCGGCATGGAAACCACCGCCAGAAACATCCACCACGGAGCTCTGCTTCGCGCCGTAAATCTGATACTCAACCGGGTCCTCTACCGTCAGAAAACAACCGCGATCTTCATAGCGGTTGATTTGCAGCCACTCCATCAGGTTTTTCAGAGTGGTAGATTTACCTGAACCCGTCGTACCCGCAATAACGTAAGCACCGTATGGGTTGCTGAGGATTTTTTTTAGATCCGCCACTTCCTCTTCAGAAATGCCGATTTTGACCAGCGAGCCGATATTCCCCTTCTGCAAACCTGAGGGAATAATACGCAGAACCGCATGGTAACAATCCGCCGTTTCACCAAATATCGGGAAGTGAGCATAGCGGAAGCGATATGGCTTACCGGACAAGTTGTAAAGAATGTTGGCGTTTTGCGGGATAGCACGGTTCCACGTGGTATCACGTGTCGTCGCTTCTACGTTGTAAAGCACGAACACCAGCTCATCGCAGAGTTGGGACTTAAGCTGCATGAACGGCATTAAAACGCCGTTTACGCGAGCCTCAAAGAGTGCCAGCACATCGTTACGCGTAATGTGTAAATCACTTGCGCCCATGCTAACCACGCGCTGAAGAATCGCTGCCAGCCGCTTCTGTGTATCGGTAATATCGATGTTTTTATTCGCATCGCTGAGCAGCTTCAATGAGACGTGCTCAACGATACGGTAATAGTCTTCTTCAGCGACAAGCGCCAGGCCCATGACCTGACGTTTGTGCTGAGAAATCAGCCTCGACACCTGTATCTGATATTCAAATAAGCTGCCGATACTGAGCGTACTCACCACGAGGTAATCGTGCTCCTCGACCGTAGCCGTGAAACCGATCCCTTCGAATTCCTGGTAAGTCCATTTTCCAGCGAGCAATTCGTCGGCTGATATACGCGTAAAATCCAATGTCACTGCACTGCTTCCTCTGCCATTACAACTGACTTCCTGTCTTTAGCGAGCTTAAACTTTCTGCCCCCCACATCGAACGTTTCGCCCGGGCGAACATAACGAAGCGTATCTCCGCTCTGCACCGCAACGCGATTTGTGCCACCGATATCGGCTTCCAGCACCACACGCGGCATGACAATCGCTGCAGCGACTGGCGCCTGCGGCTTGGATACCGCTGCCGGGGCTTCAACCCGCGGTGCAGCCTTCATCTTGTCTTCGCCACGGAGTTTACGAATCTGGCTGCGAAGTTTTTCAAGCTCCACCTCGTTAGCCAGTTTTCTGCGCTGCTGTTCAAAGGCGTAATCATCTTCAACAATTGACGCCAGCTGATCCTGGACTGACGCTGTATTGGCCGCGTCTTCCTGCTTAGCTTCTTCTGACTGCTTTTCAGTTGTTTGAGGCTTAATTTTGTTCTTTTTCTCACCAGCCGGTGGGGCTGATACCAGGTTTGGGGCAGCCAGCGCAGGCTTTTCAGCCGCCTTTTGCTGAGCAGTTCTGGCCGGAGCTGACACGAGTTTTGCCTTAGCATCGTGAAGCTCTTTTTTCATTGCCTCTGCGCCAGTTTTCACGAGAACGGGCTGCGTTTTATTTGCCGGAACCTGCGGTAAGTCAGTTGTCGGAGCGGCTTCTGCGCTCCCAACCAAAAACGTTAACGCACTGGCCATTACCATCGATTTTACTTTTTGCATACCAGTCCTCCTGAAACTTTCATTCCTTTGTTTTTCGTCTCTAATTTATTAACAATAAAAGCATCGCGATACGCTTGCTTATAAAGTAACAACTGCATGTTCGTCATATCGTCTGATGATAATGCACTCTCACCTGATTTTATTTCCAGCTCCCATTTACCTACCTGCAACCCATAATTTTTCACTTTCCCAGAAAGCGTGGATTCAAGGTCACCAAGGCTGGATCCGGGCATTTTTTTAATCACAATCTGGCCAATATTTTTACCATTTTTACCCTGACCTTTAACCATCGAGTTGAAGGTCATAATATAAGAAACCACATCGCTACATGCGTGTAATTCAAGTGGTTTCTTTTGGTCATAAGCTTCCTGGTACTTATTTTTATTCAGACGTGACTCTATCTTATCGTACTGGAAATCCATCTTATTTTTTGCGGATGAGTTCCCTTTCCCTTTTGCAATAACTGTAGGTTTATACCATTTACCCCAGAAAGATTTTTCCGGCAAAACCCATAAAGCCCCTTTATTAAAAGTATAACTAAACTTGCAGGATTTGTTATCACAGTAAAACGCATATTTATCCTTCGGGATGATCTCAAGTGTCTTATCACTTCTTTTCATTTCATCAAGCAATAATACAGTCTCATCAATACCACCGCCGGCCAGAGAACTTGTGTAGAAACTCTTAACCTTTGCGATATCATCCCGCAGTTTTTGGGCAGCCTGCTGTTGGCGTGCAATCGCCTCTTCTTTCGCCTTCGCTTCTGGAAGCATGACGAAGTAATACCAGGCTCCCGCGCTGCCGCCGACGATAAGAATAAGAACAATCAAAATCCCTATAATCAGCTTTAGCTTTGAAACCGTGCCGTTTTTATCTTTCCAGAAATACATTCCTTCCAGCATACGTTATCCCGTCACAAAAAAATGAAGCAACAATGCCAAAACAGCCAAAAGCGCAACACCGCCAGAAAAAATAGAACCGATGATGATACGACGGCGTCGCTTCAGACGCGCCTGTCGAGCACAGCAGCGCTCGACAACGGCAGTAATCTGAGTCTCTTCCAGAGGCGTGACTTCCAGATGACTGTACTCATCGGTGTGCTTCATTAACTCATCAAAAAGCGCTTTGTTGATAAAGCAGTCCGTTCCGCTGACGATCCGACCGTCATTAATAATCAGAAAATATGTCGCCTGATTAGATTCATGAGAGAAATAAATCCCATCTCCATAGAGCTCTTTTACATAAAGTGCAAACGGCTCGTAGAGCGTGGAGATCCTGGTGCTGTAACCAATGGCCAACTCTCCAGCAGAATCTTTATAAACCAGACGCCGATAGGCTTTCATCATCCCGCGGAATGAGGCCTGCTCCGCCGGTTGCAAGTGCTCCAGGCTTTGAGGCTCCCAGTAGAGCCCGGTTAATATGTTATTCTTGAATAAAATATCATTCATCGCGAAGCCACTTATTCACCACGTGAAGTAATTGGCTGACGATAATAGTCAACCCCGATTACCATCAGGACCGTTGCGACGCCGTCTGAGTGAGTGTCATTGGCCCCCAACACTTCATACTGGAGTCCATCTTTCGATGCCTTCGCTTCAAATTTGCCTACAACCAGTAAGTCTCCCGGCTTGATAATGGAAGAGTTAAACGACTCGGTAGTGCTGACGTTTGGCAGCTGTACGTCTTCATACTCGTCAATAGAGTTGAGGAAGCGCTTGGTGAAACCGCTGACCACTTCGATACGACCATCGGACAACACGCGCGGGGTGATGATAAAGCTGGTACCGGTGACAATTTCATCAGTATTAATTTCAACGTTTACTTCACCGGTATCATCCGTTGTACGCGTTCTTCCGGATACATAGTATTGAGACTGCGTCATGTTGACCGGAATCGCCATATTGTTGCGCGTGATGAATGAACCACTTTGCAACGATTCACTACCCGTTAATTTATATAACGCATCCAGGCCCGTACTGATATCAACATGGCTGTTCTTCCAGCCCGCGGTGATACCGCCGCCCAGGTTATTCAGGATACTGCTGCTGATATTGATGGTGTTATGTGCATCTGCAAAATTAAGATTTAAACCGCCGCCCAGATTCTTCTCTTTTGTTTTATCAAGTAAATAAATGCGATACGTGACAATAAACTGACGGCTGTTATCCGCTTTATATTTATCCAGCGCTTTGCTCAATGCCTCATGTTCAGATGGACGTGAATTCACCATCAGAATTGAAGAATCCTTAAACAGGGTGTAGTTACCGGACGTGACGTAGTTTTTCGCCATATCTTCCACGTCATCCCAGAAAGAGGACTCAAACTTCGTCTCGGATTTTCCGGTCAGGCCGCCACCAGACGTCGCTTCGTTACCTGACAGATCCAGGTTCGTTTCCGTTTTGTTATTTTCGCCATAAAAGTCAAGACGCATAACATAGGTATCGAAGACGTTAATTTTAAGAATGTTGCTGGCGTCCAGCGCGGTGCTGACGTCATAAAGCGAATCGATATACTTCATGAAGTCTTCGAAGTTGCCGTCGAACTGCACGGAGCGTGGCGTGTCCCACGAGTCATCGGTGCTTGCTTTTTTCTCACCCATCGCAGAGGCGTTAATACGGAAGCTAATCCCGGTTTGTGCGGAAACCACCTCCATCAGAGCCGACAGCGTGGTAGGCTCATAGGAGGTAATTTTCACATGTTTGCCCATTACCTTCTGCTGTTCAACGCTGTACTGTACTTTCTTGCCTAAATAGGCAGAGTCATACTTAATATAGGGCTTGGTCTTCGCGTCATCAATGGTGGTTGAATCGGAAGTATTTTCTGTAATCTTTTTGGGGATGTCGTATTTTTTTTCTAAATCGCTTACGCATCCTTGCGCAAGGAAAGCCAGCAATAAGATACCTGTTTTCAGTTTCATGGGTTCCATCCACTTACATTTCATCAATAACGATAACGTGGTTTTTTTCGTATTTCTTAACGACTAAACCGTAATTTTCAGAGAAAAAGAGTTCACCTAACGACTGTAAAATGTCGTCATCACTTTTCCCACTCAGGGTAATAGTATTGTAAATCAGATAATCTTTTTTACTGTTCCAGAACAGTTTGTAATGGTTGCCTTCAGACCACTGTTTTAATGCCTGGCTTAACAATATGTTTTCCGGCAGCACCAAAGAACGTGCCCCAGACGTTGCGGGTACCGCTGTCGCTACGGGCGCCATCGGGACATAAGCTGACGATACACCATTTTCTTCAGCAAAAGGGTTGCGTGGTGTCGCAGCGCCCGCAGACGTCGTAGTATTCGCAGCCAGTGTCACTTCGTAAGAGGTGTTCATTGATGCATAGGTATTACTCACGCAGCACAGTAATATGCCTGCTACAATCCATTTATTGCTGTTAATAATATTCATATTATTTATATTCCATTATATCAAAAGTTATTCATAATGCTGTGTGTCGATTAAATCTTCTGGTGTACCACTTTGTGGAATCGTGCTACACCATTTTGTAATGGTATAAGAAACAGTATTTGGATTGAGAATATTCATACCTTCCCCCGTAGTGGCGCTATACATGCCCATTGTTGCACTCACTATCCACACATATTTTGTATTTTGATAGATATAGTGCTTGCCAGCTGTTCTATTCGGCGCTGTCTTGGGCCCGTTAGGTGTAGTATCTTGCTCTGCAAATTCAACCTGGACAGCAATTCCTCCAAACATTCCTACAGGGTATTTATCTTGCAACATTGCTCGGTTTTGTTCTGGTACGGAAAAGCCCCAAGGTCCTGAAGGATGGCTGTCATCAGGCTGGGGTTGAGCAGCAATGGAAGAAATAGATGCCGCTAACCGAGGATAAAGTTGTCGCGTATATTTAAATTTCCTGATGTTACCTTCATCATCCAGAACCGGTTGCCCATCACCGTCGATAAGGGTAAGTTCCTGCTCCACTTTTGGACACGTTTGGACAGCGTAGCGGTACCCCCCTTCATTGGTTGGGACCCGACCTTCATAAGCAAAATCATTGTATTCCACATATGATGGTTGCTTTTCACTATCAGGTAATTCTTCGCCATCAAACGTGTGGTCTAAGTTCGTGCCATAACCCATAGGGGCACCGTATTCGACAGAAGGTGGCGTAACTAATTCATAGGCATCGTAATGCTCAGAAAAGTAAGTGCGACTACTAAGAGGTGCCTGGGTGTCTACGTAAGGGTTAGCTGAATCAACTCTTTGATCGTCTAGAGCATATTCAGCTATGTGAGTTCCACCGTACATTTCATTGATTGTTAAAGGGACCGGATTATTATTTTCATCAAAGACTAACCAACCACTGCCAGCTCTTTTGAATATCGCAACTTTTGTACTCGTATTTTCCATGACAAGGTTCGCTTTCAGGGTGCCTGCCATATCATTATTTCTGGTGTTGTCCGGATCCGTCATGGTAAGGTCCAGAACGGTGTCCTCGCCATGTGCGCCTGTTCCCGCATTATCGTCGTAGCACAGCTTCACGCCGCTATCGCCGCGGGCCCAACAGACCTTGCCGCCGGCGTTGCTGCTATTGCCCGAATTATCGTTAGTATCAATAGTAAAACGCACGCCAAACTCGTCTTTCTTGTACTGATCCAGTGCGTCAAGGTTGCTGGCCATGCTGCTCAGCTCAATCGGCGTTTTTTTATCTTTCTTATTCAGAACCAGCTGCCAGTTCGATGAACTGTTGGTGCGGTGCACAACCATCGCATGCGATACCGTAAAACCAGCTTTTGAAAACGCCTCGGTAAAATGGGGCGCGAAATCGGCAAAATGATAATCGGTGTTTACTTCTTCTTTTTTGAACCGAACGATCGTATCAATGCGATTGATATCGAATTGACGATCGGAATCTTTATCCCCCCCCGCAAAACCCACGCGATCAATTACCGCAGTAGAGTTGGTTGCCACATTGCGCATAAAACAGGGCAGATACTCTTTTTCAAACGCAAAAGTTGATTTCAGCGATGATTTACAGTTGCTGCTTAAGAACAGATAGCGCTGCTGTTTGGTTTTATTATTGTCATCACCCCACAGATAATAATTATCCTTGCTGCCCGTGTCGGTGGCATCAATTTCATTCGTAATGCGCGTATGATAAGCATCATACTCACTCTTTTCATCGCTATAGAGTGGGCTGTCAGTTTCGTTTTTCTCGCCAACCAACGCAATGGTGTCATCATCAATAAATTCCAGTACCCCCTTCATTTCCTCAGCAAGGGCGTCGGCGACATTCTGCTGAGCGATGTTCTCGGCTTTTTTCCGCGCATAATGCGTGTACATCACCATAACGCCGCCAGCAATAGCCAGCACGATAATGATTTCCAGCAAACTGAAGCCTGAATCCTTTCTGAAGCGCATCGTTCAAGTCCTGTTTAAGCAATCAACAAAGCCCCCCAACAGCAGGGGGGCTCACTAAATAATAAGTATTAAGTACTTAATTATTTGCTACCGAAGATCACGCCGTTAGCTGCACCTTCGCCATCACAGATTCCGGATGCAGTGATGTCGGCAGCAGAGATTTCGCCAGAGACCAGGGTTTTCAGGATTGCGCCAGATTTAGCAACGCTCAGGTTACGACCGTCAACGCTCGCAACGGTAGCACCAGCATTTGCACCGGTATTCAGCGCTTCAACGTAATCCCACTGGTTACCCATTTCAGAGATCAGGTTACGACATTCTTCCGTTTCCAGGCCGTTAACAACCAGCACAAATGCTTTGTTCTGAGAGCTGGTATCATCCAGTTTTGCACTGGTGATCTGGAATGCATCGTTGGAAATGCCGTTGAAGGATTCGTCAGGAGAAATTTTACCCAGTTTAACCAGAGTAACAATTGGCGTATCCAGGTCAGATTTAGAAATGGTAGATTTGGTCAGACCAACAATACCACCTTTATCATCTGGATAGCTGCCTTCATCTTTAAAGGCTTCAGTCATAGAAGTACGAATGCTGTTTGCGTTGTTCTGAATATCAGACAGATCCTGTGCGGTGAATGCACGCTGTGCCAGAATGACAACGCCCGCAGCGATAACACCGATGATACCCAGCACAATGATGATTTCCAGCAGGGTTACACCGCGCTGTTTACGCATCTCCTGTAATTTCGCAGCCTTGCGATTCAATTTTCCTTTCAGATTCCAAACCATGGTGTTCATTCTATTTCCCTTAAAATTGTTTTAATTCCCAAGACCGTTCCTGAGAACGCAGCGCATTATAGGAATGCACATCACGTTTTTATAGCCCCATATAGCCACTATAGGAATATATTTAGACCCAGAAATATAATGCAGATAAAATTTATTTATACATAATAGTCAAACGAAATCTTCTTAATTCCGCTTTAAGAGAAATTAAAATTGATATAATGGAAAAATAGAAAATGGGCATGGTTTTGAAACACATATTATTGAATATGCATCTTATTATTAATAGTTACACTTTTTCACAAAGCTTTCAATGTTAATATATTAAGAATTGAACCAACTTCGCATAAATATTCCCATTCACAATATAAATAAAAAGGGCGATATTCATCGCCCTTAAATATAAAAAGAGTGGTTTAATTATGCAATTTTCACGGCATCCGCGATACGGTGCGCAAATTCAGTGACCTGCGCTTCGTCTTCACCTTCCACCATCACGCGGATCAGCGGCTCGGTACCTGACTTACGCAGCAGCACGCGCCCACGGCTGCCCAGAGCCGCTTCAACGTCAGCCATTACCGCTTTCACATTGTCATTTTCCAGCGGGTCGCCTTTACCGGCAGTGAAACGCACGTTCACCAGAATCTGCGGGAACATTTTCATCCCGCTGCACAGGTCGTGCAGGCTCATATGGTTGCGCGCCATCGCGGCAACCACCTGCAGCGCGGCTACGATACCGTCGCCAGTAGTGGTTTTGTCGAGCAGGATCACGTGACCAGAGTTCTCGGCACCAATACGCCAGCCTTTCTCCTGCAGTTTTTCCAGCACGTAGCGGTCGCCCACTTTCGCACGAACAAATGGAATACCGAGCTGTTTCAGCGCCAGCTCCAGACCCATGTTGCTCATCAGCGTCCCAACCGCGCCACCGCGCAGCTGGCCCTGGCGCAGGCCTTCACGGGCAATGATGTAGAGGATCTGATCACCGTCGACTTTATTACCTTCGTGGTCAACCATGATCACGCGGTCACCGTCGCCGTCCAGGGCAATGCCCAGATCGGCTTTTTCCGCCAGCACGCGCGCCTGCAGGGCACGCACGTCCGTCGCCCCGACTTCTTCGTTAATGTTCAGACCATTCGGCTCGCAGCCGATGGCGATGACTTTTGCACCCAGCTCGCGGAACACATTCGGAGCGATGTGATAAGTTGCGCCGTTTGCACAGTCCACCACAATTTTGAGGTGCGCCAGGCTCAGCTCATTCGGGAAGGTGCCTTTACAGAATTCGATATAACGGCCCGCCGCATCGACGATACGGTTCGCTTTACCCAGCTCAGCGGAATCAACACAGGTGATCTCTTTTTCCATTTCAGCTTCAATGGCCTCTTCCACTTCGTCCGGCAGCTTGGTGCCGTCAATGGAGAAGAACTTGATACCGTTGTCGTAAAACGGGTTATGAGACGCCGAGATCACAATCCCCGCTTCTGCACGGAAGGTGCGCGTAAGGTAGGCAACAGCAGGTGTTGGCATTGGGCCTGTAAAGGAAGCTGAAAGCCCGGCAGCCGCCAGACCTGCTTCCAGCGCAGATTCCAGCATATAGCCCGAAATACGGGTATCTTTACCAATAATGATCTTACGTGAACCATGACGCGCCAGTACCTTGCCAGCAGCCCAGCCGAGCTTCAGAACAAAATCAGGGGTGATTGGAGCATCGCCTACGCGCCCACGGATACCATCGGTACCAAAATATTTACGATTACTCATAGCGTTTGTTTTCCTTCGCTGCCAGTGTGGCTTCCACCACACGCATGGCTTCTACTGTTTCTTTGACGTCATGGACACGGATAATGTGCGCGCCTTGCATCGCCGCAATTACCGCGCAGGCCAGGCTGCCACTCAGGCGCTCCCCCGGTCCTACATTCAGCAATTGCCCAATCATCGATTTCCTCGACATCCCTACCAGCAGCGGCAGGTCAAAATGATGAAATTCCGATAAGCGCGCAAGCAACGCATAATTGTGTGAGAGATTTTTACCGAAACCGAACCCTGGGTCGAGCAGCAATTTCTCTTTTGGGATGCCTGCACGCTCACAGCGTTCAATATGCTCAATAAAGAAGCGATTCACCTCGGCAAAGACATCATCATACTTCGGTGCTTCCTGCATGGTTTTCGGTTGCCCCTGCATGTGCATCAGGCATACCGGCAGGCCGGTTTCTGCAGCGGCCTCGATCGCTCCCGGTTCGGTCAGCGAGCGGATATCATTAATAATGTGAGCACCCACTCTCGCCACTTCACGGATCACTTCTGGTTTGGACGTATCGACGGAGATCCACACCTCGAAACGTTGCGCGATGGCCTCAACCACCGGCACCACGCGCGCCAGCTCTTCTTCCACCGAAACATCTGCCGCGCCGGGACGCGTCGATTCACCGCCAACGTCAATGATGGTGGCACCCGCGTTGATCATTAAATTTGCGTGCTTAACCGCGTCGATAAGCGTGTTGTGCGTGCCGCCGTCAGAGAAGGAGTCAGGGGTAACATTCAGGATCCCCATCACATGCGGATGTGAAAGATCGAGATGCGAGTCCTGGGCGAAGAGTTTCATGGTTAAATCCCTGGTTTTAGTATGGTTTAACGGAAAAGAAAAACCCCGGAGCAAGCTCCAGGGTTTGATGTACAGACAAACGCTTCAACAGCAGTGACTTACTTGTCGCCCAACTGTTCTGACATGGTGTTGCCCGGGTTTGGCGTACGCGGTTCATCGACCGGACGCGGCGCACGCGGGGTGCCATTATTGTCAGAATTGTTGGAAGCACCTGGGTCTTCCCAGCCTGCTGGCGGACGCACTTCGCGGCGAGCCATCAGGTCGTCAATCTGCGGTGCATCAATGGTCTCATATTTCATGAGCGCATCTTTCATCGAATGCAGGATGTCCATATTGTCGTTCAGGATCTGACGCGCGCGACCGTAGTTACGTTCAATCAGCGCTTTCACTTCCTGGTCGATGATACGTGCCGTCTCATCGGACATATGTTTCGCTTTCGCCACAGAGCGGCCCAGGAATACTTCGCCCTCTTCCTCTGCATAAAGCAGCGGACCGAGTTTGTCGGAGAAGCCCCACTGAGTCACCATGTTACGCGCCAGGTTTGTCGCCACTTTAATATCGTTCGACGCACCGGTAGACACGTGTTCTGGCCCGTAGATGATCTCTTCTGCCAGACGACCGCCGTACAGGGTCGAAATCTGGCTTTCCAGCTTCTGACGGCTGGCGCTGATCGCGTCGCCTTCAGGCAGGAAGAAGGTCACACCCAGCGCACGGCCGCGTGGAATAATCGTCACTTTGTGCACCGGATCGTGTTCCGGCACCAGGCGACCGATAATCGCATGGCCCGCTTCGTGGTACGCGGTGGACTCTTTCTGCGCTTCCGTCATCACCATGGAGCGACGTTCCGCACCCATCATGATTTTGTCTTTCGCTTTCTCGAACTCCACCATGGAGACCACGCGCTTGTTACCGCGTGCGGCAAACAGTGCAGCTTCGTTGACCAGGTTAGCCAGGTCCGCACCGGAGAAGCCAGGGGTACCACGCGCAATGATTGCCGCGTCGATATCTGGCGCCAGCGGTACGCGACGCATGTGGACTTTCAGAATCTGTTCACGACCGCGAACATCCGGCAGACCGACCACAACCTGACGGTCGAAACGGCCTGGACGCAGCAGCGCGGGGTCAAGTACGTCCGGACGGTTAGTTGCCGCGATAACGATGATACCTTCGTTACCTTCGAAGCCGTCCATCTCAACCAGCATCTGGTTCAGGGTCTGCTCACGCTCATCGTGACCACCGCCCAGGCCTGCGCCACGCTGGCGGCCTACGGCGTCGATTTCATCGATGAAGATGATGCACGGTGCTGCCTTCTTGGCCTGCTCGAACATGTCACGCACACGAGATGCACCGACACCCACGAACATTTCCACGAAGTCAGAACCTGAAATAGTAAAGAACGGCACCTTCGCTTCACCCGCGATGGCTTTCGCCAGCAGGGTTTTACCGGTACCCGGAGGGCCGACCATCAGAACGCCTTTCGGGATCTTACCGCCCAGTTTCTGGAAACGGCTCGGCTCACGCAGGTATTCAACCAGCTCACCCACCTCTTCTTTCGCTTCGTCACAACCGGCGACGTCAGCAAACGTGGTCTTAATCTGGTCTTCCGTCAGCATACGCGCCTTGCTCTTACCGAACGACATGGCACCTTTGCCACCGCCGCCCTGCATCTGGCGCATAAAGAAGATCCAGACGCCGATAAGAAGCAGCATCGGGAACCAGGAAATGAAGATAGAAGCCAGCAGGCTTGGTTCTTCTGGCGGCTCGCCTACCACTTTGACGTTTTTGGTCAGAAGGTTATCAAGCAGCTTAGGATCGTTCACCGGGATGTAAGTCGTGTAACGGTTACTATCTTTCTTGGTAACGTTGATCTCACGTCCGTTGATACGCGCTTCGCGAACCTGGTCCTGATTGACCTCTTGCAGGAAGGTAGAATAATCCACCTTGCGGCCATTCGACTCGCTGGGCCCAAAGCTCTGGAATACTGACATCAGCACAACGGCAATGACCAGCCAGAGTATTAGGTTTTTCGCCATGTCACTCAAGGGATTAACCTCATATTACAACTGTGTTAAAAACAGCGTCAGGATACTCTATATCCAGTTTCATTCAAACTTTCGCCTGAAATCTACCGGTTATCATTTTCGCCCGGTCGCTACAATATACACTTCTCGGGAACGGGCCCGGGAAGAGTCCGGCTTACGAACTTTAACCTTCGCAAACAGGGAGCGAATTTCCTTAAGATACTCCTCGAAACCTTCGCCCTGAAACACCTTCACAACAAAACTACCACCAGGCGCTAGTACATCACGACACATTTCTAACGCTAGCTCCACCAGATACATGGCGCGGGGGATATCCACCGCCGGTGTTCCGCACATATTTGGTGCCATATCCGACATGACAACCTGGACCTTACTGTCACCAACACGATCAAGTAACGCTTTCAGCACTAATTCATCACGAAAGTCGCCCTGAAGGAAGTCGACACCGACGATGGGATCCATTGGTAAAAGATCACACGCGATGATGCGGCCCGTTCCGCCGATCTGCGTTACCGCATACTGGGACCATCCGCCCGGTGCCGCACCGAGGTCAACAACCGTCATCCCCGGCTTAAAAAGTTTGTCACTTTGCTGTATTTCATCAAGTTTAAACCAGGCACGGGAACGTAACCCCTTTTTCTGTGCCTGTTGAACATATTTATCGCTAAAGTGTTCCTGAAGCCAGCGGCTGGAACTGGCAGAACGCTTTTTACCTGTCATTTAACATTTCCGTCCTGGTTCATCGTTGCTTGCCTGTGACGTAAATTTCTACGCAGCTATTTGGCGATATAAGGGAGATGGCGGTAGAATGAACCGTTTTCAATCCCAACGTAAGCAAAAATATACGATGAATCTGAGTACTAAACAAAAACAGCACCTTAAAGGTCTGGCACATCCGCTCAAGCCTGTAGTGATGCTTGGCAACAATGGTTTGACCGAAGGGGTGCTTGCCGAGATTGAACAAGCGCTGGAACACCACGAGCTGATCAAGGTGAAAATCGCCTCTGAAGACAGAGACACTAAAAACCTGATCGTGGAAGCCATCGTGCGCGAAACCGGCGCCTGTAATGTACAGGTCATCGGTAAAACGCTGGTGCTCTATCGCCCATCTAAAGAGCGTAAAATCTCGCTGCCACGCTAAGGATATCCTGAATCAATCACATTTTCTGTGTGAAACGAGGGATTTCTTTCAGCAGGCGAGCAAAATGCCATGCTCCTTGAGTTGATAAAAGGCCGCTACGCGGCCTTTTTCTTTTCTTTACAATGTATCAACATCTTAGTAGAGAAGCGAATTACAGGTATTCAACCTTAATAATTTCGTATTCCACTTCGCCGCCAGGGGTGCGGATGGTGACAACATCGTCCTGCTCTTTGCCAATCAGGCCACGAGCAATCGGTGAGTTCACCGAAATCAGGTTCTGTTTGAAGTCGGCTTCATCATCGCCCACGATGCGATAGGTCTGCTCTTCGTCGTTGTCCAGGTTCAGAACGCTGACGGTAGAACCAAAGATCACGCGGCCATTGTTAGGCATTTTGGTGATATCGATAACCTGCGCGTTAGACAGTTTCGCCTCGATATCCTTAATGCGCCCTTCACAGAAACCCTGCTGCTCGCGCGCCGCATGGTATTCAGCATTCTCTTTCAGGTCGCCATGCTCACGGGCTTCCGCGATAGCGGCGATGATTTCAGGACGACGCACGGATTTCAGGAAATCCAGCTCTTCGCGCAGTTTTTCGGCACCACGTAAGGTCATCGGAATAGCTTGCATTTGTTATACCTCTTAAACATTCCTGTTGGGAGCAGTGTTCCCTGCTCCTGCCCCCCTAAGCGGGCAAGAAGCAAAAAGAAAACCGACCCGGGAGCGACGCCCCAGGTCAGCAGCAATTTTTCAATTTGATACGCATTTTACCGCGAAGTTCACTATGGGTCATCGTTTACTTTGCAGTGCTATGCACCGTAGTATGACGGTTTGTTTTCGGGTTGTTAGCGCGAGATTATGCGATTTTCCAGTTTTATCATCGGATTGACTACCAGTATAACGTTCACCGCCCAGGCCGCGAATGTTGATGAGTACATTAATCAGCTCCCCGCAGGCGCGAACCTTGCCCTGATGGTGCAGAAGGTTGGCGCACAGGCTCCCGAGATTGACTATCACAGTCAACAGATGGCGCTGCCTGCCAGTACCCAGAAGGTGATCACAGCCCTCGCAGCCCTGCTTCAGCTCGGGCCTGACTTCCGTTTTACCACCACGCTTGAAACCAAAGGTAACGTCGAGGGAGGCGAACTGAAAGGCGATCTTATCGCCCGTTTCGGTGGCGATCCCACCTTTAAACGCCAGGATATCCGCAACATGGTGGCGGTGTTAAAAAAATCCGGCGTGACAAAAATCGATGGCAACGTGCTGATCGATACCTCCATTTTTGCCAGCCACGATAAAGCCCCAGGCTGGCCGTGGAACGACATGACGCAGTGCTTTAGCGCCCCGCCTGCGGCCGCGATTGTTGACCGCAACTGCTTCTCGATTTCCCTTTACAGCGCGCCAAAACCGGATGATTTAGCGTTTATTCGCGTGGCATCTTACTATCCGGTGACCATGTTTAGCCAGGTGCGTACGCTGGCTAAAGGCTCCCCGGATGCCCAGTACTGCGAACTGGACGTGGTGCCTGGCGATCTTAACCGCTACACCCTCACCGGCTGCCTGACGCAGCGCGCCGATCCGCTGCCGCTGGCCTTCGCGATTCAGGATGGCGCAGGCTATGCGGGTGCGATTCTCAAGGATGAACTGAAGCAGGCAGGAATAACCTACTCCGGCACGCTGCTACGCCAGACGCAGGTCAACCAGCCGGGCACGGTCATTGCCAGCAAACAGTCACCGCCGCTGCATGATTTATTGCGGATTATGCTGAAAAAGTCTGACAACATGATTGCCGACACCGTATTCCGCATGATTGGTCACGCGCGCTTCGGCGTGCCGGGAACCTGGCGCGCGGGCTCAGACGCTGTTCGTCAGATCCTGCGCCAGCAGGCAGGGATCGATCTGGGTAACACTATCGCCGTCGATGGTTCCGGATTATCGCGCCATAACTTGATTGCCCCGGCCACCATGATGCAGGTGCTTCAGTACATTGCACAGCATGACACTGAGCTAAACTTTATCTCAATGCTGCCGCTGGCCGGACACGACGGTTCGCTGCAGTATCGCGCCGGGCTTCACGCTGCGGGTGTGGATGGCAAAGTATCCGCTAAAACAGGTTCGCTGCAGGGGGTGTATAACCTTGCAGGCTTCATCACGACCGCCAGCGGACAGCGCATGGCATTCGTGCAGTATCTTTCCGGCTATGCCGTCGAACCGACCGACCAGCGCAACCGTCGTATTCCACTGGTTCGCTTCGAGAGCAGGCTTTATAAAGATATTTACCAGAACAATTGATGTTCGTGTTGGCCTGCAGTGGATTGCAGGCCATCCCTCACCGTTACTTCCTGTCGGTGGTCTGAATCACTGGCGTAATCTTCACTTCAATCAGTCCAATACCTATCTTTCGCACCGGGGAAGTAAAGCTTTGCCCTAATATGCTTCCCTCTCGGCTAAGCGTGGGCTCAGGTGGGGTAATTGTCAGCAAACGGGAATAGAGATCCCCTGTGTAATGAAGGGTAATCCTGGTCGCCTTCTCACCAAAACGCACATACTGCGTCTGTTCGCCAATTGTTATGGCAACGGGGGCATTGATATTTTTGCCATAGGCTTTCGCTTCAATCTCAACATTAAATTCGCGTGGGAACGGTGACTTATAGAGCAGCATGACTGAAGGAGAGGTCAACGCATCTGACCAACGCCCCCAGGATTCCTGGCGACCGATGCCCATCATATTTTCGATAAACATAGGTCTTCCGTCTAAGGCAAATTTGAATGTATTCCCGACATAACGAATGTCATCGGGACTCATTTTCATTTGCCCCTGCTCACGTTGATAGCGTGCAGTATCTGTTGGGCTATCATCAATGCTTACCTTGCCTTGATATACATCACTGCCTACTTTATCGACCGTAATCTTTCCTCCGGCCTTACCCTGTGTAACGCACCAGGCTTCAGAAAGCACGAACTCGTTCCGCCAAATAGTTGCAGGACGAAAACATTTATCGATCCAGACAAACCGCTCGCCTTCGGGTAAAAATGCCAGTGATTGCCTCAACGAGATATTTCTACTGCCATCATCAATAACGGGCAGCACTTGATCAGATTTAATGTCGATCAGGATTGGCAAGCTAAAGGTATGACCGCTAAACGTAATTTCTTTTTTCTGTGTATTGATCGTAAAATCGTCGATGTGGTCTGGCATTCCCCAAAGTCCACGTATGCTGTCAGCCCATGCATACAGTTTATTTTTGAAATCAGGCACACTTTCCGAGAGCGATTTTTCGCTGACCGAACTCCGCCCCAGGCCTATTTTCTTTTCGCCACCTAGCAGGTCCAGCACAGTTGCCCCATTATCAAGAGTACTTCTTGGCTGCGATTCCAGGCCAGGCTTCACCTGCGGCCCGAGGATGAAAAACAGATCCCGACGCTCCATTTTGTTGAGGTAATCAACAGAAACCGCTGTACTGGGCATGGCCAAATGATCCGATGAGAGAACAATCAGCGTATTTTTGGCCCAGGGGGATGACTGAATCTTTTGTACAAATCGCGAGATGTCTTCCTGGCTGCAAAGCACGGCGCTTAATGCTTCAACAGAACGGCCATCAATGGTGTAATTTTTCTGACGACATCCGGGGGAGATATACCCCCTCGGTGGATGTGTATCGACCGTTAGTGTAAACAGGGCGAAACGCTGTCCGGAAGCGGAAAGCTCGTTAAATTTTTCCCAGGCTTTGTCCAGCACCACGTTATCATAGAGACCCCAGTTATTCTGTAGTTCAAAATTATCCTGCAAGCCAGATTCCGTTAACCCCCATGTATGCTTTATGCCATGCATTTTAAAAAAAGCATCTTTGTCAGCAAAATGAAGATTTGCACCTTGATAAAAATAGGTGTCGTAGCCTGATGCACTCAGTATATCTCCCAGGCAATGGCTCTCCGGGTAGAATGTTCCAACCGTATTTTCACCATTAAACGCTGTGGGTTTGAATAATGGTAACCCGCATTGCGAAGCAACTATACCCGCGATGGTAAAATCAGTGGCTGGCATCTGGAAAGTATTAGAAAAATCGACGCTTTTCTCTTTTAATTTCTTTAAATCTGGTAACAAACCCGGAAAGACTTTTTCATCGAAATAAGTACGTTCCAGACTTTCAGCATAGATGTAAACCAAATTGAACTTAGGCTGTTCAATTTTACTGGGCTCATTAATATAATATTCATTAAAATCTGAACCATCCACTGCTTCTGATAACATCATCGTGCCGCTAAGTTGCGAAAAAGCAGGTGAAACAAGCAATGCCAGAACACTACAAAAGGTGGATAACACCGCATAAATCCAGTTTTCTTTATTACCTGCACCGCCACTGAATAATACCTTATGAATAACAACAACAACCGCAACACAGAGTAATACTGCTAATATGGATGGCCAAATGTAATCATTTATTTCTCCGCCCTCCATCGTTGTCGTTAACGTGTAAAGAACAGATTCATTGACCCCATCACCGGTAAAATACTGGCAAACAGTCCAAAAACCATCGAGAAAAACGGCGCCAACAGTCGATACAAAAATGAGTACTGAAATGTAAGCATTTTGTTGAGCTTTATACCGATAAATATAAGTTGCAACAATAATACAAACGATCGAAAGCATTAATAAATAAAGAGATTCCATTCTTTTACTCGTTTATCGCAGCACGTCAATGACAACAACTGTGTCAGAAAAAGACTAACATTATATCTGGCGGCCTATGCCCCCACTATTCAATTAAATTTAATTAGGATTTAATTAAGATTAATGATGCAAAATCGTGCGTGCGCCTGTGCACCGCTTTCTGCCATAATCATGACATCGCAAGGATACTGGACCGAACAAACAGAGATGAAACTCCTTATAGTTGAAGACGATCTGTTATTACAGGAAGGACTGGCGCTGGGGCTGGCCAATCAAGGCTATGCCCTGGACTGTGCTGGCACCGCGGCAGAGGCGGATGCCCTGATCCAGAGCGGCGAATACAGCCTGGTGATCCTTGATTTAGGTTTGCCGGACAAAGACGGCGCGACGCTGCTTACCCAGTGGCGTCGCCGCGGCATCGCCAATCCGGTGTTGATCCTGACCGCACGCGACGCCATTGAAGATCGTATTACCGGCCTTGATGCTGGTGCCGATGATTACCTGGTGAAGCCCTTTGCGCTCGCAGAACTTCAGGCTCGGGTGCGAGCGTTAATACGCCGTTATCAGGGCCATAGTGATAACTTACTAACCGACGGGGACATTACCCTGAATCTGCAAACCCAGCAGGTCCTGCGCCAGTCCCAGCCCGTTGAAGTCACACCAAAAGAGTTCGCCTTGCTCACGCGTTTGATCATGCGAAGCGGACAAACGGTACACAGAGAAACCCTTCAGCAGGATATCTACTCCTGGCAGGACGATCCGGGGTCAAATACCCTCGAAGTCCACATCCATAACCTGCGTCGTAAGCTCGGCAAAGACCGGATTAAAACCGTCCGCGGCGTTGGCTACCGTCTGGAGAGCCAGAAATGAACAGCATGCGTCGGCGATTAATGGTGTTGCTGGCGGTCATTCTGTTATTTTTCCAGCTGATAAGCGTCATTTGGTTATGGCACGAAAGCCGGGAGCAGATTGGTTTCCTGGTGAACGAAACGCTGTCGGCAAAATCACGTAACAACCACGTCGAGAAAGAGATCCGCGAAGCGATTGCCTCGCTGCTGGTTCCTTCTCTGGTGATGGTTGGCTTTACGCTGTTTTTCTCGTTCTGGGCGGTCACCTGGATAACCCGGCCGCTGCACAAACTGCGCGTGAGCCTGGCTAACCGTTCGGCGGATAACTTAACCCCGCTTCCTATGTATTCCGACATGGAAGAAATCGGCGCCGTGACCACCTCGCTCAATCAGCTGCTCGCCAGGCTGGACAGTACCATCCAGCAGGAGCGTCTCTTCACGGCGGACGCCGCCCACGAACTGCGAACGCCCCTTGCCGGAATCAGACTTCATCTGGAGCTGATGGCGCAGTCAGGCTCCCCGCAGGCCACGGCGTTAATCAGCCGTATCGACCAGCTGATGCACACCGTTGAGCAACTGCTGATGCTGGCCCGTGCCGGCCAGGCGATGGCGAGCGGTCACTATGAAACCATCAACTGGACGGACACGATCATCACGCCTCTTGGTCTTGAGCATGAAGCCAAAGCGCATACGGTGATATGGCCGGACAAAAGTGCGCTCACGGTACAGGGAGACGCGGTACTGCTGCGGCTGATGCTGCGCAACCTGCTGGAGAATGCCGGGCGTTACAGCCCGACAGGCACCACGATTACCGTAACGCTTACCGAGGTCGAAGGCGGTACGCAGCTCAGCGTTATCGATCAGGGGCCAGGTATCGACGAAGCGCACCGACAGTCGATCACGGAGCCGTTCCGTCGCCTCGATCAGCGTTACGGCGGCAGCGGCCTGGGCCTGAGTATCGTACAGCGCATCCTGCAGCTTCATCACGGTAAGCTGATGCTGGAGAATGGCGCTGAAGGCGGCCTGATAGCAAGCTGCTGGCTGCCCTCAACGCTGGAATGAAAAAAGCCCCTGGATGGGGGCTTCGGACAGATATTAATGCTTGTAGATGAACTCGACACCTTCTTCGTCATCTTCATCCCAGTCATCGTCCCAGTCGTCTTCCTCTTCCGCTTCCAGCTCTTCGAGCTGCTGGCGGTGGTAGTCATCCCACATGAATTCGACTTTTTCTGGCTGTTTCGCTTCTTCAGCCTGAACGACCGGGTTCTCGATGATGAAGGTCATCACATCCCAGCAGAGATCTTTCACGCCAACCTGGCTTGCCGCGGAGATAAGGTAGTATTTATCTTCCCAGCCCATCGCTTCAGCAATCGCTTTGGCTTTCGCTTCGGCTTCCGCTTTGTCCATCAGGTCGATCTTGTTGAAGACCAGCCAGCGTGGTTTACTCGCCAGTTTTTCGCTGTATTTTTCCAGCTCGCCGATGATAATGCGGGCGTTCTCAACCGGATCGGAACCGTCGATTGGATCGATATCAATGAGGTGCAGCAGGACGCGGCAGCGCTCAAGGTGCTTCAGGAAACGAATACCCAGGCCCGCCCCTTCTGCAGCGCCTTCGATCAGGCCAGGGATATCAGCCACGACGAAGCTCTTTTCGTTATCCATACGGACAACGCCGAGGCTTGGCACCAGCGTGGTAAACGGATAGTCCGCCACTTTTGGTTTCGCCGCAGAGACAGCACGAATAAACGTCGATTTACCGGCGTTTGGCATACCCAGCATGCCCACGTCTGCCAGAAGCATCAGCTCCAGCTGCAGATCGCGCTTATCGCCCGGAGTACCCATCGTTTTCTGGCGCGGGGTACGGTTAACGGAAGATTTGAAACGGCTGTTGCCCAGACCGTGCCAGCCGCCTTTTGCGACCATCAGGCGCTGACCATGCTTGGTCATATCACCCATGGTTTCACCGGTGCCCTGATCGATAACGCGCGTACCGACCGGAACCTTAATGGTAACGTCTTTACCGCGTTTACCGGTACAGTCACGGCTCTGGCCGTTCTGGCCGCGTTCAGCGCGGAAGGATTTTTCGAAGCGGTAGTCGATCAGCGTGTTGAGGTTTTCATCCGCCTCCAGCCACACGTCACCACCATCGCCACCGTCACCGCCGTCAGGGCCGCCACGAGGAATATATTTTTCACGGCGGAAGCTTACACAACCGTTACCGCCATCACCTGCCACGACCAGAATCGTCGCTTCATCAACAAACTTCATTTTACTCTCCGTAACTCATTCGCCTGAGCGGGGGACTACTACGACCGCTTCATTTTTGCGCCAACGTCCCCAAAGACGATGACCAATGGCGGAATACATCGCGCCCGCAACCACGACAAACGCACCGAGATAGCCCAACAGGTTGAGCATCGGTCTGACGAAGACATCGGGCCAGGCCATTGATAAAAAATCTGAAAATAACAGCGTAAACAGCGGGGTAAGCGTGATCAACGCGCTCACCTGTGCTGCCTGCCAGCGCGCCATCGCTTCCGCCAGCGCGCCATAACCGACCAGCGTGTTAAGCCCACAAAAAATGAGGCACGCCAGTTGCCAGTCGCTCAGTTGGGCAATGACGCCCGGCTTCGCTAACGGCAATAATGCCACTGTACACAAAGTGTACAGCAAAAAAAGGATCTGCTGTGAAGCAAGGCGACGCAATAACACCTTTTGCGCGACGCCATAGCTCACCCAGACCGTTGCTGCTCCCACGCCGAAGATCACGCCCCAGGTGTAGTCCGTAAGCCGTGTAAAAATCTCGATCAGGCTGGTGTTGAAAAACATCACCAGACCACACAGCAGCATGGTTGCCCCGATAATCTGCGTCCCGCGCATCTTCTCTTTGAGGATGAACACGCTGGCAACCATCATACCCACGGGTGAAAGCTGGCCAATCACCTGAGACGCCGTAGGGCTTAAATACTGCAGGGAAGAGCTGAACAGGATGAAGTTACCGAACAGACCGCCCGTCGCAATGGCCAGTAACACCAGCCAGCGAGGTTTACGGAAGAGTCGCAACGGTGGAAGCTTACCTTTAATTGCAAGGATGGTCCCGAGACCGATGCTTGCCATCAGAAAGCGATAAAAGACCACCGTAGGCGGCTCCATCACTTCCAGTACCTGCTTCATTGCAATTGGCAGCGCACCCCAGCACATTGCGGTCGTGAGCGCCAAAAGAATACCAATGCCGGCCTGCTGCTTCATGCCCGTTTTCCCTACAGAAAATTTTCCGGGTTTCCAATGTAAAAAGCCCCGCAACACGTTGCGGGGCTTTAATCCGTTACCGGACCGAGAAAACCTTACTCAGCAACGATGCTGATGTATTTACGGTTGTTCGGGCCTTTAACTTCAAATTTCACTTTACCGTCTGCTTTAGCAAACAGAGTGTGGTCACGACCGCAACCTACGTTGTTGCCAGCGTGGAATTTGGTACCACGTTGACGAACGATGATGCTACCCGCCAGAACGGATTCGCCACCGAAACGCTTAACGCCAAGGCGTTTAGCTTCTGAATCGCGACCGTTACGTGTGGAGCCGCCAGCCTTTTTATGTGCCATTTAAATCTCTCCTCAGGTCTTAGGCGCTGATGCCAGTAATTTTCACATCAGTGAACCACTGACGGTGGCCCTGCTGCTTACGGTAGTGTTTACGACGACGAAACTTAACGATTTTAACTTTCTCGCCACGACCGTGTGCAACAACTTCAGCTTTGATAACGCCGCCATCAACGAAAGGAACGCCGATTTTGACTTCTTCACCGTTTGCGATCATCAGAACTTCTGCGAACTCAACAGATTCGCCAGTTGCGATGTCCAGCTTTTCCAGGCGAACGGTCTGACCTTCGCTTACTCGGTGTTGTTTACCACCACTTTGGAAAACCGCGTACATATAAACTCCGCTTCCGCGCACGTCCTCGTATGAATCAGAGTGCGCTATAAATATTCACAATAGGGCGCGAATATTACGCAAAACGCGAGCCTTTGACAAGTGCTACCGTCAATACATGAAGAAAAAAAACACAACACGTACGGTAACGTTTATCTGAGCCGTTTTTTCAGTACAATCAGCACTACTATTGATAAACCGAAACCCTTCGTTACCCCATTGAAGATGGGAACAACAGGATAAAAAGCCCGGCTTTTGCGATGAATTTAGAAAAAATCAACGAGTTAACCGCGCAAGATATGGCGGGTGTAAATGCAGCAATCCTGGAGCAACTCAACTCTGACGTTCAGCTGATCAATCAGTTGGGCTATTACATTGTCAGCGGCGGCGGTAAACGCATTCGCCCGATGATTGCCATTCTGGCTGCCAGAGCCGTTGGCTATCAGGGAAATGCCCACGTGACGATCGCCGCGCTGATTGAATTTATTCACACCGCGACGCTTCTGCATGATGATGTTGTGGATGAATCCGATATGCGTCGTGGCAAAGCCACGGCAAACGCAGCCTTCGGGAACGCCGCCAGCGTTCTGGTCGGGGACTTTATCTATACCCGCGCCTTCCAGATGATGACCAGCCTCGGCTCTCTGAAAGTGCTGGAGGTGATGTCAGAAGCCGTCAACGTCATCGCTGAAGGCGAAGTGCTGCAGCTGATGAACGTCAATGACCCGGATATCACCGAAGAAAACTACATGCGCGTTATCTACAGCAAAACAGCGCGCCTGTTTGAAGCTGCCGCCCAGTGCTCGGGCATTCTGGCTGGCTGTTCCGAGGCGCAGGAAAAAGGATTGCAGGACTATGGACGCTATCTGGGCACTGCCTTCCAGCTGATTGATGATTTGCTGGACTACAGCGCGGACGGCGAAACGCTCGGCAAAAACGTTGGCGATGACCTGAACGAAGGCAAACCGACCCTGCCGCTCCTTCACGCGATGCGCAACGGAACAGCCGACCAGGCGAAAATGATCCGTGAGGCGATCGAACAGGGAAATGGTCGCCATCTTCTGGAACCTGTACTGGAAACCATGGCCATCTGCGGATCACTGGAATGGACCCGTCAGCGTGCTGAAGAAGAGGCTGACAAAGCCATCGAAGCTCTCCAGGTTATTCCAGACAGCCCATGGCGCGATGCGCTGATTGGTCTTGCCCACATCGCTGTTCAGCGCGACCGTTAATCTTGACCCACCTCCCCGCCCCCATCGCGGGGAGGTTCAAAAACGCACCAGTAAATTCCGTATTCACGTAAATTCATCGGGTTAGAGCCCGCATGAATAAAGCCATGCCTTATTCTGAATATCCCTTCAAGTAACGCGAACTTTTTAGAACACGAATGTGAAATGGGTATAGTAAGCCAGTCGTTTCAGAAGAAACGGCGTAGGTGAATCCGAACTTAAGGACAGCGTTATGGATACGAAATTTATCGACTGGCATACGGCAGATATCATTGCGGCACTGCGCAAAAGAGGTACGTCACTTGCAGCAGAGTCCCGCCGCCATGGTCTGAGTTCTTCCACCCTGGCCAACGCCCTGACCCGCCCCTGGCCAAAGGGAGAATTAATTATCGCGACGGCGCTGGAAACGCACCCGTGGGTGATCTGGCCTTCACGCTATCACGATCCAGTTACTCATGAATTTATCGACAGAACGCGCATGATGCGCCAGAGAAAAGTAAAAACAGAACCGCAGGAATAACGGTTTTTGTGACAGGAATAGCAACCCCCCGGTCATTTCTGGCAGGGGGCTGCCGGAACGATTACTAGCCCTTCACACGCTCGATATTGGCACCCAGCGCGCGCAGTTTGTCTTCAATACGCTCGTAACCACGATCGATGTGGTAGATACGATCCACCACCGTCGTGCCTTCCGCGATACAGCCCGCCAGCACCAGGCTTGCAGACGCACGCAGATCCGTTGCCATTACCTGAGCACCGGACAGTTTCTCAACACCGTGGCAAATCACGGTGTTACTTTCGATCTCAGCATGTGCGCCCATACGGATCAGTTCCGGTACGTGCATGAAGCGGTTCTCGAAAATCGTCTCGGTGATCACACCGGTACCTTCCGCCACCAGGTTCAGCAGGGTGAACTGTGCCTGCATATCGGTCGGGAATGCCGGATGCGGTGCCGTACGCACGGTTACCGCTTTCGGACGCTTGCCGTGCATATCGAGGCTGATCCAGTCTTCACCGGTTTCAACATCGGCACCCGCTTCACGCAGTTTCGCCAGCACCGCATCCAGGGTATCTGGCTGCGCGTTGCGACATACAATCTTACCGCCAGAGATCGCCGCAGCGACCAGGAAGGTGCCGGTTTCAATACGGTCCGGCAGTACGCGATACACACCACCGCCCAGACGCTCAACGCCTTCGATGGTGATGCGGTCAGTACCCTGGCCGGAGATCTTCGCGCCCAGCGCCACGAGGAAGTTGGCGGTATCCACGATCTCCGGTTCACGCGCGGCGTTTTCGATGATGGTGGTACCTTCCGCCAGCGTCGCTGCAGACATAATGGTGACAGTAGCGCCAACGCTAACTTTGTCCATGACAATGTGCGCGCCTTTCAGACGGCCATTGACGGAGGCCTTAACGTAACCTTCTTCCAGCTTGATCTCTGCACCCAGTTTCTCCAGGCCAAAGATATGCAGGTCAACCGGACGCGCGCCGATAGCGCAGCCGCCCGGCAGAGAAACCTGACCCTGACCGAAACGCGCCACCAGCGGGCCAAGCGCCCAGATAGAAGCACGCATGGTTTTCACCAGATCGTAAGGCGCAGAGAAGTTGTTCACGTTGCTGGCGTCAATCCAGACGGAACCGTTGCGCTCAACTTTAGTGCCCAGTTGGGTGAGCAACTTCATAGTGGTGTCGATATCTTTCAGCTTCGGTACGTTCTGAATTTCTACCGGCTCTTCCGCGAGCAGCGCGGCAAAGAGGATTGGCAGTGCGGCGTTTTTCGCGCCAGAAATTGTGACTTCGCCCTGGAGACGCGTTGGCCCCTGTACACGAAATTTATCCATTGTGTGCTCTCTTATAAATTCAACCGTGCTGCGGGCCTGTAGCCCTCAGCTCAAAAACCGTTTAGTTTGCGATCGCGTGCCCACTCTTGCGGGGTGAACGCTTTAATCGACAGGGCGTGGATGCGGTTATCCGCAATATATTCCATCAGCGGCGCGTACACAGCCTGCTGCTTCTTCACACGGCTCATACCGTCGAACATCTCACCCACAGCAATAACCTGGAAGTGACTGCCATCGCCAGTGACGTGGGCTTCCTGAAGGGAGAGTGCATTCATCAGCACTGTCTGGATTTCATGATTTTCCATGGGCTCTTAATCATCTGATAGTGAAAACAAGCCCAACATCTTAGAGCAAAGTGGCGTCGTCTTAAACAAGCAAAAAGCCCCGACGATGAAACTGTCAGGGCTTTCGGAAGTAACGCACTGAAAATATTAACGAGGCAGTACGTCCTGAGGCAGATTGTAGAGTTGCGCAAGGGTAACGACATTATCGCTCGCGCCATGAAGCATGACGCTTGTTCCCTGCTTTTTCCCCACGGCAACCAGATGGGCAAGCAGCGCAACGCCTGCCGTATCCACCCGCGTGACGTCGGTTAAGTCGATAAGCGTCACGCCCTGCATCGCTTCATGACGTTTGTCCCACAGCGGGTTCAGCAGATCCTGGTCCAGCTCACCGGACAGCTTTAACGTCTCACCTTCACGTGACCAGCGGAGTTGCTGCGACATTACTTCTTCTCGTCCAGAGTAATTTTCTGACGAGAAATAGACTGCAGCTGTGCGGTCAGGCCATCAATGCCCTTGGTGCGCAGCAGGTCGCTCCACTCGTTCTGTTTAGTGGTGATCATGCTCACCCCTTCGGCGATCATGTCATACGCCTGCCAGTGGCCGGTCTGGCTATTTTTACGCCACTGGAAATCCAGACGCACCGGCGGACGGCCGTTAGGATCGTTGATCGTCACGCGGATAGGAATGATGGTGGCATCGCCCAGCGGCTGCTCTGGCGCAATCTGATAGGTCTGACCGTGGTACATCGCCAGCGCCTGGCCGTAGGCCTGTTTCAGGTATTCACGGAATGCAGCAAAGTAGGCTTCACGCTGCGCAGGCGTCGCATCTTTGTAATAACGCCCCAGCACCAGCGCTCCCGCATATTTGATCTGCACATACGGCAGCAGTTCCTGGTCAACCACGTCACGCAGATAATCAGGATTCGCGCGAATTTTTGGCTGTTCGTTTTTGAGACGGTCGAAGGTTTTCTTCGCAGCTTCGTCCATCAGTTTGTACGGGTTGCTCTGATCCGCAGCATGTGCCGCAGTGAGAGGGGCAATGACCAGCATGGCAACCATTAACAGTCGTTTAAACATGAATGACTTCTCCTGAATTAATTCGCAGCACCAGGGGTCGGCGCAACGTTGGTATGGTCTTCACTCTGCGCAGGGGCATCGTCAGACTTTTTATCATCCCCTTTACTGTTGTAAAGGAACTGACCAATCATATCCTCCAGCACCATCGCGGACTTCGTATCCTGGATAACGCTACCGTCTTTAAGGATAGTCGTTCCCAGCTCGGGGTCTTCAAAGCCCACGTTAAGTGCCAGATATTGTTCGCCCAGCAGGCCGGAAGTACGGATAGAAAGGGAGCTGGTGTCCGGAATATGGTTGTAACGTTCTTCGATATCCATCGCGACGCGCGGCAGATACGTTTTTTCATCAAGCGTAATGTCAGATACGCGGCCTATCACCACACCGCCAATGCGGACCGGCGAACGTGCCTTCAGCCCACCGATGTTGTCGAAGGTGGCATAGATACGATACGTCGGCTCAGTGCGTACTGAGGTGATATCTGCCGCTCGCAGGCAGATAAAGAGTGCCGCCAGCAGCGCCAGCAGCAGGAACACGCCGACCCAAATTTCATTTTTTCTCGTTTGCATGAACTCAATTCCCAAACATCAGTGCGGTGAGCACAAAATCCAGACCCAGTACGGCCAGCGACGAATGTACGACTGTACGTGTAGTTGCACGGCTAATGCCCGCCGACGTCGGGATGGCATCGTAACCATTGAACAATGCAATCCAGGTGACCGTAATGGCAAATACCACGCTTTTAATCAGACAGTTAACCAGATCCATGCGCAGATCGATGGCGTCCTGCATTGCGGACCAGAAGAAACCGGCATCAATGCCTTTCCAGTGGACCCCAACCAGCGAGCCGCCCCAGATACCTACGGCGACAAACAGAATAGTCAGTAGCGGCAGCGAGATCACCCCCGCCCAGAAACGCGGCGAGATCACGCGACGCAGCGGATCGACCGCCATCATCTCCATGCTGGAGAGCTGCTCGGTGGCACGCATCAGGCCAATCTCAGCCGTTAATGCTGACCCTGCGCGCCCGGCGAACAGCAGCGCAGCCACAACCGGCCCCAGCTCGCGCAGAAGCGAGAGCGCCACCAGCATCCCGAGGCTGGTTTCCGCACTGTAGGTTGTCAGGACGAGGTAGCCCTGCAGCCCCAGCACCATGCCAATAAACAGACCGGAAACAATAATGATGAGCATCGACAGCACGCCGACATTATAAAGCTGACGCACCAGCAGAGGGGCGTGCTTGCTAAACTCCGGCTTGCCGACCAGCGCGTTGAATAACATCAATCCGGCACGCCCGAACGTCCTGATGGTTTTTATGCCACGGTGTCCGAGAGCGGCCAACGCATTTAACAGCATGAGTGGCTTAACTCCCTATTCCCAGTAAATCGTCACGATAGTCGCCCGCCGGGTAGCGGAACGGCACAGGCCCATCGGCAATACCGTCGAGGAACTGCCGCACGCGCGGATCGCAATTTTCCTGCAGCGCCTGAGCGCTACCGTGTGCGACGATCTTTTTGTCCGCCACGATATAGGCGTAATCGGCAATGCTCAATACTTCCGGTACATCGTGAGACACCACGATACAGGTGACGCCGAGCGCGCTGTTCAGTTCAGAGATGAGCTTTACCAGCACGCCCATCGTGATGGGATCCTGTCCGACAAACGGTTCGTCGAACATGATTAAATCGGGCTCTAATGCAATGGCTCGCGCCAGCGCGGCGCGGCGCGCCATCCCGCCGGACAGTTCCGAAGGCATCAGCTTCGCGGCCCCACGCAACCCCACAGCTTCAAGCTTCATCATCACCGTGCTTTTCAGCAGTTCAGGCGGCAGGCTGGTATGCTCGCGCAGCGGATAGGCCACGTTATCAAAGACGTTCATGTCGGTGAACAACGCCCCCGACTGAAAGAGCATACTCATACGTTTGCGGACAGTATACAGGCGCGAGCGCGACATCTCCGGGACGTTTTCGCCATCGAAGAGGATTTCACCGCTATCCGGTGGGATCTGACCACCTATAAGGCGCAGGAGGGTCGTTTTACCGATCCCGGACGGCCCCATGATGGCGGTGATTTTGCCACGCGGTACGGTCAACGAAATATCATCGAATATCAGACGATTGCCACGAGAAAAACTCACACCGCGGACATCGACTAAATTCGCCATCGTTTGGCTCATTTATAGTTCCTTTCTTACCCTGCTCACGTTAAGGCGTACAGCCTGAATCAGCCCTTAACCCAGCATTTTTACAGAATATTAGCCGTTGAGGTTAGCGAAAGCTGGCATTTGTTTTACTTTTCCGGCGCATAAAGTCAAAATTAGGAATTCGTTACGCCTCAGACCGTATGCAGTCCAGCCATTCCCGCGCGATGGACCGACAAGTATACCTGAAGAAAGGACTTTTGATGCTTTTAGCAACAGCACTGTTAATTATTGGTTTACTGTTAGTGGTCTACAGTGCTGACCGTTTAGTCTTTGCTGCATCTATCCTGTGTCGCCTGACGGGCGTACCGCCTGTTGTCATCGGGATGACCGTGGTCAGCGTTGGCACATCACTTCCTGAAATCATCGTCTCCGTCTCGGCGTCGCTGCATGGTCAGTTAGACCTGGCAATTGGCACCGCGATTGGCTCTAACATTGTCAATATATTACTGATTTTAGGCCTTGCGGCACTTCTCCATCCATTTCGCGTGCATTCTGATGTTCTGCGCCGTGAATTGCCGCTAATGTTAGTCGTAAGCCTGCTGGCAGGGTGCGTATTTTATGACGGTGTACTGAGCTACAGCGACGGCATTTTCCTGCTGGCGCTGGCCGTCATCTGGCTGCTGTATAGTGTTAAAATTGCCCGCCAGGCGGAAAAGCAGGGTCAGGACAGCCTGACGCGTGAGCAGGTTGCCGAACTTCCGCGCGAAGGCACGCTGCCGGTCGCCCTGCTCTGGCTTGGCGTCGCGCTGATCATCATGCCAATGGCAACGCGCATGGTCGTGGATAACGCGACGGTGCTGGCGAACTATTTCGCCATGAGTGAGCTGACGATCGGCCTGACGGTTATTGCTATCGGCACCAGCCTGCCTGAGCTGGCCACCGCCATTGCGGGGGCGCGTAAAGGGGAAGATGACATCGCCATTGGTAATATCATCGGTTCCAACATTTTCAATATCGCCATTGTGATGGGCCTGCCGGCCCTGATTACGCCAGGGCCCTTTAATCCCCTGGCGTTCTCGCGCGACTACGGCGTGATGTTATTGGTCAGCGTGATATTTGCCCTGCTTTGCTGGCGGCGGCAACGACAGATCGGCAAAGGCGCAGGCGCGCTGCTGACGGGTGGATTTATCGTATGGATGGCGATGCTGTACTGGCTCTCGCCTCTTCTCTCTGGGTAAACGGAAACGCATTATGTCGCAAATAGAATTGCAGCCGGGTTTTGACTTTCAGAAAGCAGGCAAAGAGGTTCTGGAGATTGAACGTGAAGGTCTGGCGCAGTTAGATCAGTACATTAATCAGGATTTTAGTCTGGCATGTGAGAAGATGTTCTACTGTGCCGGCAAAGTCGTGGTGATGGGGATGGGTAAGTCCGGCCACATTGGACGCAAAATGGCAGCAACATTTGCCAGCACCGGAACCTCGTCTTTCTTTGTACACCCTGGGGAAGCCGCGCACGGCGATCTGGGGATGGTCACGCCGCAGGATGTCGTTATTGCGCTGTCCAACTCCGGGGAGTCCAATGAAATTCTGGCGCTGATCCCCGTACTGAAGCGACTGCAGGTGCCCCTGATTTGCATGACCAGCCGTCCGGAAAGTAGCATGGCGCGTGCGGCCGATATTCACCTGTGCGTTAAAGTACCGAAAGAGGCCTGTCCGCTGGGTCTGGCGCCGACGTCCAGCACAACTGCCGCGCTGGTCATGGGCGATGCCCTTGCCGTCGCGCTGCTCGAAGCCCGCGGTTTTACGCCGGAAGATTTCGCGCTTTCCCACCCGGGCGGCGCGCTGGGGCGCAAGCTGCTGCTGCGGGTAAACGATATTATGCACACCGGGGATGAGATCCCTCACGTCAGTAAAGAAGCCTCCCTGCGTGATGCGCTGTTGGAAATCACCCGCAAGAATCTGGGTATGACGGTCGTGTGCGACGATCTGATGAAAATTCAGGGGATCTTCACCGATGGCGACCTGCGTCGCGTGTTCGACATGGGTGTAGATGTCCGCACGCTTGGCATTGCCGACGTGATGACGCCCGGTGGCATCCGCGTGCGTCCGGGAACGCTGGCCGTGGATGTGCTGAACCTGATGCAGTCCCGCCATATCACCTCCGTTATGGTTGCCGATGGCGACCAGTTGCTGGGTGTGGTACATATGCATGATCTGCTGCGCGCTGGCGTAGTGTAATAAAGGATAAGACAATGAGTAATGCGGGTGCATCCCTTGCAACCTGTTATGGTCCGGTCAGTACCCAGATGATGACAAAGGCGGAAAACATTCGTCTGCTCATTCTGGATGTGGATGGCGTACTTTCCGATGGCCTGATTTACATGGGCAATAATGGTGAAGAGCTGAAAGCGTTTAACGTTCGCGACGGCTACGGTATCCGCTGTGCGCTCACTTCGGGTATCGAGGTTGCTATCATCACCGGACGAAAAGCTAAACTGGTAGAAGACCGCTGTGAAACCTTAGGGATTACCCATCTTTACCAGGGTCAATCCGATAAGATGGCAGCGTTCAACGATTTACTGGGTAAACTGGCTATCGCACCGGAGAACGTGGCCTACGTCGGGGACGATCTGATTGACTGGCCGGTGATGGCTAAAGTCGGTCTCAGCATCGCGGTTGCTGATGCTCACCCGTTACTGATCCCGCGCGCTGACTACGTTACCTGCATCAACGGTGGCCGGGGTGCCGTCCGTGAAGTCTGCGATCTGCTTCTGCTGGCGCAGGGCAAGCTTGATGAAGCCAAAGGGCAATCGATATGAGTAAAACCAGACGTTGGGTTATCATTCTGCTTTCGCTTGTCGCACTGGTATTGATTGGCGTGAACCTTGCCGATCGCGACGACACGCAAACAGAAGTGGTCAACAATAACGATCCAACCTATAAAAGCGATCACAGCGACACCGTGGTCTATAGCCCGGAAGGTGCGCTGAACTATCGCCTGATTGCCCAGCATGTTGAATACTTTTCCGATGACGGCGTTTCGTGGTTTACCCAACCTGTCATGACCACATTCGATAAAGACAAAGTGCCGACGTGGTCAATTAAGTCAGATCGGGCCAAACTGACAAATGATCGTATGCTTTATCTGTATGGCCACGTTGAAGTCAACGCCCTGACCGCTGACTCGCAACTGAGAAAAATTACGACGGATAATGCCCAGATCAACCTGGTAACCCAGGACGTGACGTCGCAGGATCTGGTCACACTGTATGGCACAACATTTAATTCCAGCGGTTTAAGAATGCGCGGGAACTTACGCAGCAAGAACGCCGAGCTGATTGAAAAGGTTAGAACCTCCTATGAAATTCAAAACAAACAAACTCAGCCTTAAAGTAATTATCGCCAGCGCGATGCTGGCGGCCAGTCTCCCCGCGCTTGCTGTAACGGGCGATACCGACCAGCCGATCCATATCGAGTCCGACACCCAGTCTCTCGATATGCAGGGTAACGTCGTTACCTTCACGGGTAACGTCGTCATGACGCAGGGCACCATCAAAATTAATGCCGATAAGGTGGTCGTTACCCGTCCGGGCGGCGAGCAGGGCAAAGAGATTATTGATGGCTACGGCAACCCGGCCACCTTCTACCAGATGCAGGACAACGGCAAGCCGGTGAAGGGCCACGCCTCGCATATGCACTATGAGCTGGCGAAGGATCTGGTCATCCTGACCGGAAACGCCTATCTGGAACAGCTGGACAGCAATATTACCGGTGACCAGATTACCTATCTGGTGAAAGAGCAAAAAATGCAGGCCTCCAGCGAGAAAGGCAAACGCGTAACCACCGTGCTGGTTCCGTCGCAGCTGCAGGACAAAGGCAAGGGCCAGGCCCCGGCACAGAAGAAGAGTAACTAATTCGCTATGGCAACATTAACTGCAAAAAATCTCGCGAAGGCTTACAAAGGCCGCCGTGTCGTAGAAGATGTCAGTCTGACCGTCAACTCCGGCGAAATTGTGGGCCTGCTTGGCCCGAACGGTGCGGGTAAAACCACCACCTTCTACATGGTGGTTGGTATTGTGCCGCGCGATGCCGGCAACATTATTATTGACGATGAAGACATCAGCCTGCTGCCGCTGCACGCGCGCGCGCGCCGTGGCATCGGCTATCTGCCGCAGGAAGCCTCTATTTTCCGTCGTCTGAGCGTCTTTGATAACCTGATGGCGGTCCTGCAAATTCGCGACGACCTGACCAACGAACAGCGTCAGGATCGCGCCAACGAGCTGATGGAAGAGTTTCACATCGAGCACCTGCGCGACAGCCTGGGCCAGGCATTGTCCGGGGGGGAACGCCGTCGTGTTGAGATTGCGCGCGCGCTGGCCGCCAATCCGAAGTTTATCCTTCTGGATGAACCGTTTGCGGGCGTTGACCCAATCTCCGTTATCGACATTAAACGCATTATCGAGCATCTGCGTGACAGCGGGCTTGGCGTGCTGATCACCGACCACAACGTTCGTGAAACGCTGGCGGTATGTGAACGCGCGTATATCGTGAGCCAGGGCAATCTGATCGCCCACGGTACGCCGCAGCAGATCCTCGAAGACGATCATGTTAAGCGTGTCTATCTTGGGGAAGACTTCAGACTCTGATAGGGTAGAGGTAACGTAACGCCGAACCGGAGAAAAATGCTCTGAACATGAAGCAAGGTTTGCAATTAAGGCTCAGCCAACAGCTGGCGATGACGCCGCAGCTACAGCAGGCAATTCGCCTGTTGCAGCTGTCCACGTTAGAACTTCAGCAGGAGCTCCAGCAGGCGCTGGACAGCAATCCCCTGCTGGAGCAAGCCGATCTTCATGACGAGGTAGATACCCAGCAGTCACAGGATACAGAAGCGCTCGACACCGCGGATGCCCTCGAACAAAAAGAGATGCCGGACGAGCTTCCGCTGGATGCCAGCTGGGATGAAATCTATACCGCCGGGACCCCTTCCGGCACGCGTGCAGACTACCAGGACGACGAGCTACCGGTCTACCAGGGCGAAACCACCCAGTCGCTGCAGGATTACCTCATGTGGCAGGTAGAGCTTACCCCCTTCTCCGATACCGACCGTGCCATTGCCACGTCGATTGTCGACGCCGTTGATGACACCGGTTATTTGACCGTCACGCTGGACGACATTCTGGAAAGCATGGGCGATGAAGAGATTGAGATTGAGGAGATTGAAGCGGTACTGAAACGCATTCAGCGCTTCGATCCGGTCGGGGTGGCCGCGAAAGACCTGCGCGACTGCCTGCTGATCCAGCTTTCTCAGTTCAGCAAAGAGACGCCGTGGCTCGACGAAGCGCGCTTAATCATCAGCGATCATCTGGATCTTCTGGCTAACCACGATTTCCGCACCCTGATGCGCGTGACGCGCCTGAAGGAAGAGGTGCTGAAAGAGGCGGTAAATCTGATCCAGTCTCTCGATCCGCGTCCCGGTCAGTCGATCCAGACCAGCGAACCCGAGTACGTTATCCCGGACGTGCTGGTCAGAAAACACAATGACCGCTGGGTCGTTGAACTGAACTCTGACAGCATCCCTCGCCTGCAAATCAACCAGCAGTACGCCTCTATGTGCACCAGCGCGCGCAACGACTCCGACAATCAATATATTCGCAGCAATCTTCAGGAAGCGCGATGGTTGATCAAGAGCCTGGAGAGCCGGAATGATACCCTGCTGCGCGTGAGCCGCTGCATCGTCGAACAGCAGCAGGCATTCTTTGAGCAGGGCGAAGAGTATATGAAACCGATGGTACTGGCGGATATCGCCCAGGCCGTCGAGATGCATGAATCCACCATTTCCCGCGTCACCACGCAGAAGTATCTGCACAGTCCGCGCGGTATTTTTGAGCTTAAGTATTTCTTCTCCAGCCATGTGAACACCGAGGGCGGCGGCGAAGCGTCGTCAACGGCGATTCGCGCACTGGTGAAGAAGTTGATCGCCGCGGAGAACCCCGCGAAGCCACTAAGTGACAGTAAGTTGACCACCATGCTGTCCGATCAGGGTATTATGGTGGCACGTCGTACTGTTGCGAAGTATCGAGAGTCTTTATCCATTCCGCCGTCTAACCAGCGTAAACAGCTGGTCTGACACAACCGATAAGGAAGACACTATGCAGCTCAATATCACAGGACACAACGTCGAGATTACTGAGGCCTTACGTGACTTCGTGAACGCTAAGTTCGCGAAACTTGAACAGTATTTCGAAAGGATCAACCAGGTCTACGTTGTGTTAAAAGTGGAGAAAGTGACTCATATCTCGGATGCGACCCTGCATGTAAACGGGGGTGAGCTCCATGCCAGTGCGGAAGGGCAGGACATGTACGCGGCTATCGACGGCTTGATTGACAAGCTTGCGCGACAGCTCAATAAACATAAAGATAAACTGAAACAACACTAATTGTCCGGGCAGTTAACGGGTGCAGGACGGCCTGTTGTGAAACACAACAGGCCATTTGTACAGTTAGCGCTTAGGTGAAATTATGATAAACAACGATTCCGCTCTTCAACTGAGCAATGTCCTTAACCAGGAATGTACCCGCAGTGCCGTTCACTGCCAGAGCAAAAAACGTGCGCTGGAGATCATCAGTGAATTGGCTGCAAAACAGCTGGGCCTGCCGCCGCAGGTGGTGTTCGAAGCGATTCTGACCCGTGAAAAGATGGGCAGTACCGGTATCGGCAACGGCATCGCGATCCCGCACGGCAAGCTGGAAGAGGATACCCTGCGTGCCGTCGGTGTGTTTGTGCAGCTGGAAACGCCAATCGCTTTTGACGCCATTGATAACCAGCCCGTCGATCTCCTCTTCGCGCTGCTGGTGCCTGCCGACCAGACCAAGACCCATCTGCATACGCTTTCGCTGGTTGCTAAACGTCTGGCGGATAAAACCATCTGCCGTCGACTGCGCTCGGCCCAAAGTGATGAAGAGCTTTATCAAATTATCACTGAAGCAGAAGGCAATCAGGATGACGCATAACCAGGTGATGGCCTTCACATCTGTTGTCCTGAGGAGAAACGGAACATGGTGCTGATGATTGTCAGCGGTCGTTCAGGGTCGGGAAAATCCGTTGCCCTGCGTGCGCTGGAAGACATGGGTTTTTACTGCGTCGATAACCTGCCGGTCGTGTTATTGCCCGATCTGGCACGCACGCTAGCGGAGAGACAAACCTCCGCCGCCGTCAGTATCGACGTGCGTAACATGCCCGAATCCCCGGAGATCTTCGAACAGGCAATGAGTAACCTGCCTGACGCGTTCTCGCCTCAACTGCTGTTCCTTGATGCCGACCGCAATACCCTGATCCGCCGCTACAGTGATACCCGTCGTTTGCACCCGCTATCCAGCAAGAATCTCTCGCTGGAGAGCGCAATCGATGAAGAGAGCGATCTGCTGGAGCCGCTGCGCTCTCGTGCCGATCTGATAGTCGACACCTCAGAGATGTCCGTTCACGAGCTGGCGGAAATGCTGCGTACCCGCCTGCTGGGCAAACGCGAGCGCGAACTGACGATGGTGTTCGAATCCTTCGGCTTTAAGCACGGTATTCCGATTGATGCGGACTATGTTTTCGACGTGCGCTTCCTGCCGAACCCGCACTGGGATCCCAAACTGCGTCCAATGACCGGCCTGGATAAACCCGTCGCGGCGTTCCTCGACCGGCACACAGAAGTTCACAATTTTATCTACCAGACGCGAAGCTACCTTGAGCTATGGTTACCTATGCTGGAGACAAACAATCGTAGCTACCTGACAGTGGCGATTGGCTGTACCGGCGGTAAACATCGTTCGGTCTACATCGCCGAACAGCTGGCCGACTATTTCCGCTCGCGCGGTAAGAACGTTCAGTCCCGTCATCGCACGCTGGAAAAACGTAAAACATGACCGTAAAACAAACCGTTGAGATCACCAATAAGCTGGGCATGCATGCGCGCCCGGCGATGAAGCTGTTTGAGCTGATGCAGGGTTTCGATGCAGAAGTGCTGCTGCGTAATGACGAAGGCACCGAAGCGGAAGCCAACAGCGTGATTGCGCTGCTGATGCTGGACTCCGCCAAAGGGCGTCAGATTGAGGTAGAAGCCACCGGGCCTCAGGAAGAGGAAGCCCTGGCGGCGGTAATTGCGCTGTTTAACGCCGGGTTCGACGAAGACTAACGTTCCCCCCTCGGCGGGTGGCGTTGCGCTTACCCGCCCTACATAAGATTATTACGCTGCATAAACCCCTCTCCGCCCAGCTGATTCATCTGGCGCATGATCCATGCCTGACGGCTTCGCACGTACCCTGACGGGGCGCTGGCCTTAAAGCGGATAGGATTAGGCAGAACAGCCGCGAGCAGCGCCGCCTCCGACACGCTCAGCCTGCTGGCTGGTTTATTAAAATAGCGTTGTGATGCAGCTTCGACACCAAATACCCCCTCGCCAAACTCGGCGATATTTAGATAAACGGTCAGAATGCGCTTTTTGCTCCAGACCGTTTCCATTCCCAGGGTGAGCCCCGCTTCCAGCCCTTTTCGCACCCAGCTTCGGCCATCCCACAGGAACAGGTTTTTTGCCGTCTGCTGCGACAGCGTTGATGCACCGCGCACGCGGTTTTCATGACGTTCATTGTGAGCCAGCGCCTTTTCAATCGCGGCCACATCGAACCCCCAGTGCTCCGGGAATTTCTGATCTTCCGCCGCGATAACCGCCAGCCCCATGAACGGAGAGATGTCCTCCGTGCTCACCCAGTCAGAATGGGCAACATAGCCGAAATCACCGGAGAACCACGCGCTAAGCTGGCGTTCAACCATGACCGCTGAAAACGGTACCGGCAAAATGCTGAACACGGCCAGCCCGCCTCCCCAGAACACCGCCAGCACGAGAAAGGTGCGTAAAAGAAGGCGTTTCACCCATGCGCCTGCGGAAAACTGACGCCTCATTCTGTCAGCACCAGCACCCGGGCTACCAGCTTTTCAATGCCCACGGCGGCTTCCGCAATATTCTGCGCCAGCATATACGCGGGCGTGGTGACAACCTTGTTGTCTTCATCCACCACAATGTCATCGACCGGGCACGGAACGTGTTCGCCTCCCATTTCCTCGACGATCTCTGCGGTATCAATATCTGTTCCGATCGTCAGCCGTAGCGGGAAATCGAAAATGTTTGGCAGCATGGCCGGTGCGATACAGATAAAGCCCAGCGGCTTGCCCGCCTCATGCATCGCCAGCGTCAGCGCTTTTAAATCAGGGTCCACCCTGCACGCGGCGCCTTCGGCGGCAAAGGTGCTGAGGTTTTTCGCGGCGCCGAAGCCGCCCGGAACAATGAGTGCATCCAGCTCAGCGGCCTCTGCCTGCGCCAGCGGATGAATCTCTCCCCGGGCAATACGCGCGGCTTCAATCAGCACGTTGCGCGTTTCAGCCATCGGCTCACCGGTCAGATGGTTAATCACATCTGCCTGATTTTTATCTGGCGCGAAACAAATAACCTCGGCTCCCTGTTTAGCCAGGGCCAGCAGCGTGATTACGGCTTCATGTATTTCTGAACCATCAAAAACACCGCATCCGCTGAGGACGACACCAATTTTTTTCATCTTGACGATCCTTCTTTGCAACTCGCTGAAGCGCATTAATAATTTTGATTAAAACGCTATGCTTCACACATTTCACTGATTCATGTAACAAACCATTTAAGATTTGCTATCTTATCTGCGTGCGGCCTAAATTTTTCCGGCGGCGCCCATTCGAAAATAACTTTAAAAAACAGGCGCAGCCACGATTTCCCTGGTGTTGGCGCAGTATTCGCGCACCCCGGTCTAGCCGGGGTCATTTTTTTCTGGCGTCCACCCAGGCTTTAAGCACCGCAACGTCGTTCTGCCACTCTTGTTTCATCTCTTCAACCCAATCACCCACGTTATCTTCCCATGCAGGTAAATCAGGCGACTGAATCTGTTGGCCCAGCTGCTGCAGGTGGCGTAATCCGACCGAGCCGGCCGCGCCTTTGATTTTATGCCCTTCTTCGACAATGCCCTTCTGGTCACGCGCAGTCAGGTTTGACTCCAGCACGCTCAGATAGCCCGGCATCATTTTTTCAAACACCGCCAGACCGTCGGTAATTAGTTTCGGGCCCACCAGATCGATGTACTGCTCCAGCATCGCGGTATCGAGTATCGTTTGGGCTTTAGCGCTATCAACAGGCGTCATGGTGCTCTCCTCTTCATCGTGGGTATCCCAGAACTTCTTGATCATGGCGGTCAGAGCAGGCACCGCCAGAGGCTTGCTGAGTACATCGTCCATACCGGCGTCGAGATACTCTTTTTTATCTTTCAGTACGTTCGCCGTCAGCGCCACCAGCGGCGGCAGTTCGTCAGCCGCGTACTGACGCGTCAGCTCACGCGAGATATCCAGCCCGGTCATATCCGGCAACTGGATATCCAGCAGAACGAGGTCATATTCGCCCGGTGTAAACATCTCCAGCGCGGCCTTACCGGTCATCGCGACATCCACGCTGTTGCCCAGTTTTTCCAGCACCGAGCGCGCTACAATCACGTTAAGCTCAATATCCTCCACCAGCAGGACGTGCAGCGCAGGTAGCGGCATATCGTCGTTTTCAAAGGTATCCTCTACCTCTTCCGCCACCGCCGGCGCATGCACCGTCAGCGTGAAGGTTGACCCTTTGCCTGCCTGGCTGGCAACGGTGATGTCACCGCCCATGCTCTTCGCCAGCCGTTTAGACACCGCCAGGCCAATCCCGGTGCCGGTGGCTGGTTTTCCGCCGTTGCTGTCCTTCACCTGGTAGTACATCGCGAAAATTTTGTCCTGCTCCTCCTGCGGAATGCCAATCCCGGAGTCCTCCACCTCGAAGTGCAGCATGTCACCTTCGTCATAGCGGATACGCACCGCCACCTGTCCCTTCTGAGTAAATTTCACCGCGTTGCTGATGAGGTTCCACAGGATCTGACGCAGCCGCGTGCCGTCGGTAACGACCTTATGCGGCAGCGGCAGGGTGGGCTCCATGACAAAATTCAGCCCCTTCTGCTGCGCCTGCAGACCAGACAAGTTTTCCAGATCAGCAAGGAAGCTGGTGAAATCAACCGGCTGGTTATCAAGCTGAACCTTACGGCGCTCCATTTTATCCATATCAATAATATCGTTGAAGATATTACCCAGCGTGACCGCCGAGACATGGATAGTCTTGAGGTATTTTTCCTGCTCTGCGGTCAGGTCGGTGTCGAGCAGAATGCGGCTCAGCCCCACAATGCCGTTGAGCGGCGTACGCAGCTCGTGGCTGATGGTGGAGATAAAGGTGGTCTTGTCTCGGCTGGCGCGCTCCAGCGCGTCCTGATAGCGCTTACGCTCGGTAATATCACGGCCGAAGCCCATCAGGCCGTGGCGCTTCCCGACGCGGTCATAGTACGGTACCTTGCGGATCTCAAAACAGGCTTTGCGCCCGTCCGGGTAATCCAGCCACTGTTCGTAGGTCAGTGAGACGTTATGGCGGAACACTTTTTCGTCCGTCTCCATGACCTTGGCGGCCGCCTCTTCGGAGTAAACGTCCTGCGGCTTCAGGTGAATCAGCTGCTTCTCGCTTTTCCCGGTCAGGAGCTCCATCGCCCGGTTACAGCCGGAAAACTCTTTATCTTCGTTACGGTAGAACACCAGGTCCGGCGACGCGTCCAGGAACGAACGCAGGAAGGAGGATTGCTGCTCAAGCTGGATCTGCGTCACCTCGCGCTCTTTCATTTCGATTTTCAGCTGTTCCAGCGTGGCCTGACGTTCGGCCTCCGCCTTCTCACGATCTGAAATTTCCTGATTCAGCTGCGCGATGTTGTCTTTAAGCTGAACGTTGAGCTTCAGGTCACGCTCGCGCATCTCCTCAAGCTTATCGACCAGTTTTGATAAGCGCTGACGGGACTCCTCCAGCTGTTCGACCACCACGGAAAGGAAATAGACCGCCCAGGGGGTAATGAGCAAGCCAAAGAAGATAGAGCGGATGACGTCGATACTCTCGACCTGGCCATGCAGAACCATGGTGACGGCCATTTGCACGACAATGGCCAGAACGACCAGCGCCAGCGCCAGCAGCATGGAGAAACGCACCAGCCCAAGCTTCATCATCAGGTCGACGTAGTACTGGGCAAGCATTCGAATTTGCTTCATAGAGGATCCCTTCACGACTTTATCGCTCAATAATACTCAAATTCGAGGCGGGACGTTGAGGGTTGTGAGAAAAAGTGCGGGGTGAAACAGGAGATTAGCCTCGCCTCCGGTTCAGCGGAGGCGAGGAGAGGTCAATCAGGAGCGTTTCAGCAGCAGCCAGAGGCTGATCAGGAGGAAACTGGCGCTCGGCAGCAGCGCACCAATAATCGGTGGGATGCCATAAACCAGCGTCAGCGGACCGAAGATCTGATCAAGAACGTAGAACACAAAGCCGAAGCTGATACCGGTCACGACGCGCACGCCCATCGGCACGCTACGCAGCGGGCCAAAGATAAACGACAGCGCCATCAGCATCATCACCGCCACGGACATCGGCTGGAAGATTTTGCTCCACATGTTGAGCTGATAGCGCCCGGCATCCTGCCCGCTCGACTTCAGGTACTTCACATAGTTGTGCAAGCCGCTGATAGAGAGCGCGTCAGGATCCAGCGCCACAACCCCGAGCTTATCCGGCGTGAGGTTAGTCTTCCATGTGCCGGATACCGTCTGCGAACCGGTGATCTGCTTTGGATCGGTCAGGTCAGATTCATCAACCTGCGACAAACGCCACTGTTTATGTTCAGCGTCAAACTTGGCCGAAGAGGCGTGTCGGACAGACTCCAGACGGCGCTGGTCATTGAAAGCATAGATGCTCACCCCGCCCAGTTCATCATTACCCTTTACCCGTTCGATGTAGACGAAGTTTTTACCGTCTTTCGCCCATAAACCTTGCTGAGTCGAGAGCAGTGAACCGCCGTACATTGCCTGAGCACGATAGTTACGCGCCATCTGCTCACCCTGCGGTGCCACCCACTCGCCAATCGCCATGGTCAACAGCACCAGCGGGATTGCGGTTTTCATTACCGACAGCGCAACCTGCATGCGGGTAAAGCCCGAGGCCTGCATAACGACCAACTCACTGCGCTGCGCCAGCATTCCCAGCCCCAGCAGCGCGCCCAGCAGGGCCGCCATCGGGAAGAAGATCTGCACATCTTTTGGCACGCTGAGCAGGGTGTACATCCCCGCCCCCATCGCGTCATAGCTACCCTGCCCGGCTTTTTTCAGCTGATCGACAAATTTGATAATGCCGGAAAGCGACACCAGCATGAACAACGTCATCATGATGGTGGTAAAAATGGTTTTACCGATATAGCGATCAAGAACGCCAAACGCCTGCATTAGATGGCTCCTTTACGCGAGAATCGGGCACGTATGCGGCGCACAGGCACCGTATCCCACAGGTTTAATCCCAGCGCCAGTAAGATGTACAGGCTGTTAACGAACCACGTCCAGACCATCGGATCCAACTTACCCTTCGCGCCGTTAGAGCGAATCGAGGTTTGCAGCAGGAAATAGATCAGGTAAAGCAGCATCGCTGGCAGCATAGAGAGTACTCGGCCCTGGCGCGGGTTCACCACGCTCAGCGGAACGACAATCAATGCCATCATAAACACGGTGAATACGAGCGTAATACGCCAGTGGAATTCAGCACGCGCTCTGTCGGTATCGGTGTTCCACAGCGTACGCATATCCATTTGCTCGGTATCCGTTGGATCGAGCGCTACCGCCTGATGGCCGATAATAGCCTGATAGTTCTGGAAATCCGTAATACGGAAGTCGCGCAGCATCGCGGTGCCTTCGAAACGGGTGCCTTTGTTCAGCGTGACTATCTGAGAACCGTCTTTGCGCTGAGCGAGCTGGCCCGAGTCGGCAACCACCACTGACGGACGCGCGTTACCTTTGGGACGCAGCTGCGCCAGGAATACATCGTTGAATTTACTGCCGTCAACGCTCTCAATAAACAGCACGGAGTTTCCGTCAGTTGCCTGCTGGAACTGACCCTGCGCGAGCGCCGCCATACCGGGGTTTGCTTTCGCCTCGGCCAGCACTTCGTCCTGATGACGGGAAGACATAGGACCCGCCCACATTACATTCACCGCCGCAACAATGCCCGTGAACAGCGCCAGTATCATCGCCGCTTTCACCAGTACGGCTTTACTCAGGCCGCAGGCATGCATCACCGTGATTTCACTCTCGGTATACAGCTTACCGAGCGTCATGAGCAGGCCGAGGAATAGGCTCAGCGGCAGAATAAGCTGCGCCATTTCCGGGATCCCCAGACCAAGCAGGGAAAGCACCAGATTCGTTGGAATTTCGCCGTCAACGGCCGCACCGAGGATCTTAACCAGCTTCTGACAGAAAAAAATCAGCAGCAGGATGAAGAGGATCGCCAGTTGGCTTTTGAGCGTCTCCCGCACCAGATATCTTATGATTATCACTTTAAATACGCCCGTAAAAACCCGTCTCTTTGCAGGAATTTCGCTTGTTTCATGGCTTAAACGTCATTTATTCTCTTGAGTCGTCGAAATCATCGCTAAGATTAAAACATCCAGCGGATTCACGCTTCAGGACTTTTTCTGACGTGTCGAAACCGTAGTAACGTAAGATTAACACGAAGTCACCACAACAGCGGACATGAGTTACGAAAGGTTTCAATTCTATCTGTAGCAGCCGCCGTTGTCTTTAAGATTCAGGAGCGTAGTGCATGGAGTTCAGTGTAAAAAGCGGTAGCCCGGAGAAACAGCGGAGTGCCTGCATCGTTGTGGGCGTCTTTGAACCGCGCCGACTCTCCCCGATCGCCGAGCAACTCGATAAAATCAGTGACGGCTATATCAGCGCCCTGCTGCGCCGTGGCGAACTGGAAGGCAAACCTGGGCAGACGCTGTTACTGCACCATGTTCCGAACGTCCTGTCAGAGCGTATTCTGCTGATTGGCTGCGGCAAAGAGCGCGAGCTGGATGAGCGCCAGTATAAACAGGTCATTCAGAAAACCATTAATACGCTGAATGATACCGGTTCAATGGAAGCCGTCTGCTTCCTGACCGAGCTGCACGTCAAAGGCCGTAACACCTACTGGAAAGTACGTCAGGCAGTCGAAACCGCAAAAGAGAGCCTGTACAGCTTCGATCAGCTTAAGACCAACAAAAGCGAGCCGCGTCGTCCGCTGCGCAAAATGGTCTTTAACGTACCAACCCGTCGCGAACTGACCAGCGGAGAGCGCGCCATCCAGCATGGCCTGGCGATTGCCGCCGGCATTAAAGCGGCAAAAGATCTCGGCAACATGCCGCCAAATATCTGTAACGCCGCCTACCTCGCCTCTCAGGCGCGCCAGCTGGCTGATTCCTACAGCAAAAACGTCATCACCCGCGTTATCGGCGAACAGCAGATGAAAGAGCTGGGCATGCACTCGTATCTGGCGGTAGGTAACGGCTCGCAGAACGAATCCCTGATGTCGGTCATCGAATACAAAGGTAACCCGTCCGAAGATGCGCGCCCTATCGTTCTGGTTGGTAAAGGCCTGACCTTCGACTCCGGCGGTATCTCCATCAAGCCTGCCGAAGGCATGGACGAGATGAAGTACGACATGTGCGGCGCGGCGGCAGTTTACGGCGTGATGCGCATGGTCGCGGAACTTCAGCTGCCGATTAACGTCACTGGCGTGCTGGCAGGCTGCGAAAACATGCCTGGCGGTCGCGCGTACCGTCCGGGTGACGTCCTGACCACCATGTCCGGGCAGACCGTTGAGGTGCTGAACACCGACGCCGAAGGCCGTCTGGTGCTGTGCGACGTACTGACCTACGTTGAGCGCTTCGAGCCTGAAGCGGTGATTGACGTGGCAACCCTGACCGGTGCCTGCGTGATTGCCCTGGGCCACCACATCACCGGCCTGATGTCGAACCACAACCCGCTGGCGCACGAGCTTATCGGCGCGTCTGAGCAGGCTGGCGACCGCGCATGGCGCCTGCCGCTGGGTGACGAGTATCAGGAACAGCTGGAGTCTAACTTTGCGGATATGGCGAACATTGGCGGTCGTCCTGGCGGGGCTATCACCGCGGGCTGCTTCCTGGCGCGCTTCACCCGCAAGTACAACTGGGCGCACCTGGACATCGCCGGCACCGCATGGCGCTCCGGTAAAGCCAAAGGCGCAACCGGTCGTCCGGTGGCGCTGCTGTCGCAGTTCCTGCTGAACCGTGCGGGTTTTAACGGCGACGAGTAAGCCAAAACGGCAGTAAACCGTAGGCCGGGTAAGGCGAAGCCGCCACCCGGCTTAAGCATTTAAAGTGAGCACAAGAAGCCCCATATATGAAGAATGCAACGTTCTACCTTCTGGACAACGACACCCATCAGGATGGCCTCAGCGCCGTTGAACAGCTGGTGTGTGAAATTGCCGCAGAACGTTGGCGCGCAGGTAAACGCGTTCTGATTGCCTGTGAAGATGAACAGCAGGCGATTCGCCTGGATGAAGCGCTGTGGGCGCGCCCGCCGGAGAGCTTTGTGCCGCACAACCTGTCGGGCGAAGGTCCGCGAGGCGGGGCCCCGGTCGAAATAGCCTGGCCGCAAAAGCGCAACAGCAGCGCGCGCGATATTCTCATTAGCCTGCGGACAGACTTTGCAGATTTTGCCACTGCTTTCACAGAAGTGGTAGACTTTGTCCCTTACGAAGAATCCTTGAAACAACTGGCGCGCGAACGCTATAAAGCGTACCGCCTGGCTGGTTTTAACCTGAATACGGCAACCTGGAAATAATGGAAAAGACATATAACCCACGCGATATCGAACAGCCGCTTTACGAGCACTGGGAACAGCAGGGCTATTTCAAGCCTAACGGCGACGAAAGCAAAGAGTCCTTCTGCATCATGATCCCGCCGCCGAACGTCACCGGCAGTTTGCATATGGGGCATGCTTTCCAGCAGACCATCATGGACACCATGATCCGCTACCAGCGCATGCAGGGTAAAAATACCCTGTGGCAGGCGGGAACTGACCACGCGGGTATCGCGACCCAGATGGTGGTTGAGCGTAAAATTGCCGCTGAAGAAGGTAAAACCCGTCACGACTACGGTCGCGATGCGTTCATCGACAAAATCTGGCAGTGGAAGGCAGAATCAGGCGGCACCATTACCCGTCAGATGCGCCGTCTCGGCAACTCCGTGGACTGGGAGCGCGAGCGCTTCACCATGGACGAAGGCCTGTCCAACGCCGTGAAAGAAGTTTTCGTCCGTCTGTATAAAGAAGACCTGATTTACCGCGGCAAACGCCTGGTCAACTGGGATCCGAAACTGCGCACCGCCATCTCTGACCTGGAAGTGGAAAACCGCGAGTCCAAAGGCTCCATGTGGCACATCCGCTACCCGCTGGCCGACGGCGCAAAAACCGCCGACGGTAAAGATTACCTGGTGGTTGCCACCACTCGTCCGGAAACCCTGCTGGGCGATACCGGCGTGGCCGTTAACCCGGAAGATCCGCGTTATAAAGACCTGATCGGCAAATTCGTGGTGCTGCCGCTGGTAAACCGCCGTATTCCAATTGTGGGCGACGAACACGCCGACATGGAAAAAGGCACCGGCTGCGTAAAAATCACCCCTGCGCACGACTTTAACGACTATGAAGTCGGTCGTCGTCACGCCCTGCCGATGATCAACATTCTGACCTTTGACGGCGATATCCGCGAAAGCGCAGAAGTATATGACACCAAAGGCAACGAATCCGACGTCTACTCCAGCGAGATCCCGGCTGAGTTCCAGAAGCTGGAGCGCTTTGCCGCGCGTAAAGCGATTGTGGCTGCCGTTGACGCACTGGGCCTGCTGGAAGAGATCAAACCTCACGATCTGACCGTGCCGTACGGCGACCGTGGCGGCGTGGTTATCGAGCCAATGCTGACCGACCAGTGGTACGTGCGTGCCGACGTGCTGGCGAAACCGGCTGTTGAAGCGGTTGAGAACGGCAGCATCCAGTTCGTGCCGAAGCAGTACGAAAACATGTACTTCTCCTGGATGCGCGACATTCAGGACTGGTGTATCTCCCGTCAGCTGTGGTGGGGTCACCGTATCCCGGCATGGTACGACAACGAAGGCAACGTTTATGTTGGCCGTAGCGAAGACGAAGTGCGTCAGGAAAACAACCTGAGCGCGGACGTTGCCCTGCGTCAGGACGAAGACGTGCTGGACACCTGGTTTTCCTCCGCACTGTGGACCTTCTCCACCCTTGGCTGGCCTGAGAACACCGACGCGCTGCGTCAGTTCCACCCAACCAGCGTAATGGTCTCCGGCTTCGACATTATCTTCTTCTGGATTGCCCGCATGATCATGATGACCATGCACTTCATCAAAGACGAAGACGGCAAGCCGCAGGTTCCGTTCCATACCGTCTACATGACCGGTCTGATCCGCGACGACGAAGGCCAGAAGATGTCCAAATCCAAGGGTAACGTCATTGACCCACTGGATATGGTTGACGGTATTTCTCTGGAAGAGCTGCTGGAAAAACGCACCGGCAATATGATGCAGCCGCAGCTGGCGGAGAAAATCCGCAAGCGCACCGAGAAGCAGTTCCCGAACGGAATTGAGGCTCACGGTACAGACTCCCTGCGCTTCACCCTGGCGGCGCTGGCCTCGACCGGCCGCGACATCAACTGGGACATGAAGCGTCTGGAAGGTTACCGTAACTTCTGTAACAAGCTGTGGAACGCCAGCCGCTTCGTGCTGATGAACACCGAAGATCAGGACTGCGGCTTCAACGGCGGCGAAATGACCCTGTCTCTGGCGGACCGTTGGATCCTGGCGGAATTCAACCAGACGGTGAAAGCGTTCCGCGAGGCGCTGGACAGCTACCGCTTCGATATCGCGGCGGGCATCCTGTACGAATTCACCTGGAACCAGTTCTGCGACTGGTATCTGGAGCTGGCGAAGCCGGTAATGAACGGCGGCACTGAAGCGGAGCTGCGCGGCACGCGCAACACGCTGATTACCGTTCTGGAAGGTCTGCTGCGCCTGGCGCATCCGGTCATTCCATTCATCACCGAAACCATCTGGCAGCGCGTGAAGGTCATTGCGGGCATCAACGCCGATACCATCATGCTGCAGCCGTTCCCGGCATTCGATGTGGCTAAAGTTGATGAAGCGGCGTCTGCGGATACCGAGTGGCTGAAACAGGCGATCGTTGCGGTACGTAACATCCGTGCTGAAATGAACATTGCCCCGGGCAAACCGCTTGAGCTGCTGCTGCGCGGCTGCAGCGAGGCTGCCGTTCGTCGCGTCACCGAGAACAACACCTTCCTGAAAACCATGGCGCGTCTGGAAAGCATCACCGTGCTGCCTGCGGATGACAAAGGTCCGGTTTCCGTGACCAAAATCATCGACGGCGCCGAGCTGCTGATCCCGATGGCAGGTCTGATCGACAAAGACGCCGAGCTGGCGCGTCTGGCGAAAGAAGTGGCGAAAGTCGACGTGGAAATTGGCAAAATCGAAAGCAAGCTGGCGAACGAAGGCTTTGTCGCCCGCGCGCCGGAAGCGGTCATCGCCAAAGAGCGTGAGCGTCTGGTTGCCTTCGCCGATGCGAAGACCAAGCTGATCGAGCAGCAGGCGGTTATTGCAGCCCTGTAATGCTTTACCCCTTACGCTTCAGGGCGTAAGGGGTACCCTTCCTGAAAACTCCTCGCTTGCACTCCCTTTTCTGCGGTGCTATTAACAGCAACTGTGTGTCAACTTTTGTAATGAGTAATGCTATGAGCGTGATTACCCCCGTCGCGGCGACGATGCGTCGGATCACTGAGCAGGACAATCCGGCTATCGCCGCCGTTATCCGCACCGTTTCTGCAGAGTATGGGCTGACAGCGGATAAAGGTTATACCGTTGCAGACCCGAATCTTGATGAACTGTTTAAGCTGTACAGCCAGCCGGGCCACGCCTACTGGGTGATTGAGCAGGACGGACAGGTTGTGGGCGGCGGTGGCGTTGCGCCACTGAGCTGCAGCGAGCCAGATATCTGCGAGCTGCAGAAAATGTATTTCCTGCCGTCGGTTCGCGGACAGGGTCTGGCGAAAAAGCTGGCGCTGGTCGCCCTGGAACATGCCCGCGCTCATGGGTTCAAACGCTGTTACCTCGAAACCACCGCCTTCCTCAAAGAGGCCATCGGCCTGTATGAACACCTCGGCTTTGAGCATATCGATGCGCCGCTGGGCTGTACCGGCCATGTTGACTGCGAAGTCAGGATGCTGAAAAGTCTGTAATTTTCGTTCCTGCCCTCTTCTGTTAAGCGGCTGTAAACTGAATGCTCTACACTCTCAGTTCACACCACAACGGGGGAAACACGATGTCGAAGATAAAAAGCTACGCCGCACCGCAGGCGGGTGCAGAACTTGAGCTGTACGAGTACGATGCGGGCGAACTAAAAGCAGAAGACGTCGAAGTACAGGTTGATTACTGCGGGGTCTGCCACTCGGATCTCTCGATGATCGACAACGAATGGGGCTTTTCCAGCTATCCGCTGGTTGCCGGGCACGAAGTCATTGGCCGCGTCGTGGCGCTCGGTAGCGCCGCGCAGGACAAAGGGCTGAAAGTGGGCCAGCGCGTAGGCATTGGCTGGACAGCACGCAGCTGTGGTCACTGCGATGCCTGTATCAGCGGCAACCAGATCAACTGCCTTGAGGGCGCGGTACCCACCATCCTGAATAAAGGCGGCTTCGCCGACAAACTGCGCGCCGACTGGCAATGGGTCATCCCGCTGCCGGACAGCATTGATATCGAATCCGCCGGTCCGCTGCTGTGTGGCGGCATCACCGTCTTTAAGCCCCTGCTGATGCACCATATCACCGCCACCAGCCGCGTGGGCGTGATTGGAATCGGCGGTCTGGGCCATATCGCCATCAAGCTGCTGCATGCGATGGGCTGTGAAGTCACGGCGTTCAGCTCGAACCCGGCAAAAGAGAAAGAGGTGCTGGCGATGGGCGCGGATAAAGTGGTAAACAGCCGCGATCCGGACGCGCTGAACGCGCTGGCAGGTCAGTTTGACCTGATCATCAACACCGTGAACGTCGATCTCGACTGGCAGCCGTACTTTGAAGCACTGGCCTACGGCGGTAACTTCCACACCGTAGGTGCTGTGATGAAGCCGCTGCCGGTTCCGGCCTTTACCCTGATCGGCGGGGATCGCAGCGTGTCAGGCTCCGCGACCGGTACACCGTACGAGCTGCGCAAGCTGATGAAGTTTGCCGGACGCACTAAAGTGGCCCCCACCACCGAACTGTATCCCATGTCGAAAATCAACGAAGCGATCCAGCACGTGCGTGACGGCAAAGCCCGCTACCGCGTGGTGTTGAAAGCGGATTTCTGATCTGAATGTGCCGGGTGGCGGCTTCGCCTTACCCGGCCTACTTAAGTTACTGCGCCAATATGTTAAACACTTCCGCTACCGCGACCGCCCCCGGGTCCATTACCCCGTCCAGATTCTCTTTATTCACATACGATGAGCGCCCCGCACCGGCTTTCTGCATTTTCGCCGTTGCCTCTGCCCCCTTCTGTGCCGCCTGCGCCGCTGACTGAAGATCCTTTTTCTGCAATGCCTCCAGCGCCGGCTGCAGCGCGTCGATCAGGGTACGATCGCCGAGATCTGCCCCACCGTACTGCTTCATTTGCGCCAGCCCGCTGAGCAATGCCTCGGGTAGCGACTGACCATCGTGAAGCTTTTGCCCCGCCGCGGTAAAGAAGATCGACATCAGCACCCCGCTCGATCCGCCCATCACCGTGGCCAGCCGCTCGCCCACCAGCAGCAGAAGCTTAGGCACATCATTAAGCGGAAGCGCGTTCTCCTCCAGGCGCTGCGCAATATCCCGCGCCCCTTGCGCAAAGGTGGAGCCGGTATCGCCGTCGCCCACTTTGGCATCCAGCGCGTTCAGGCGGTTTTCCAGCTGTATGAGCGTCTTCGTCACCCGTGAAACAGACTCCTTCACCTGCGGGTTTTCAGATGGGGTATATTCCACGCGATCGTGAATAGCGCTTTGCGGAACGGTACGCAGGGGGGCAAACGCCACGGGTTTTTGCCAGCCCAGCGTTTCCACCTCTTCATGCAGCGCTTTCTCGAACAGGTCGTTGAGCTTCAGCAGCGTCAGAGAAAAGCCCTTCATGTCCAGGGCGCTCACCAGCGGTGCCGGGCCAATAAGATAAGCAATGTTCTCTTTCAGCGCCGAGTGAGCCAACTCTTTGGTCAGCAACGCCATTTCCAGCGCCGAGACGCCGCCGAGGTTGTTAATCAGCACCGCGAAACGCCCCTCGCCCGCCTGCGCTTTGAGCGGGGTAACCAGCGTGTCGATAATCGCTTTGCTGTTTTGCGTATCAACTACCGAGGCCCCCGGCTCCCCGTGGATCCCCAGCCCCAGTTCGACATGGCCCTGCTTGATGCGCCCCTCTTCATCGTCGCTGCCCGGCAGGTTACAGGTTTGCATCGCAACGCCCAGGCTCCAGAGGTTATCGCAGGCCTGCTGCGCAATATCCCGCACCTCGCTCAGGGATTTTCCGTGCTCCGCGGCATAGCCCGCAATCTTATGCACCAGCGCCGTACCGGCAATGCCGCGCGGCTGCTTGTTGTCGGGCAGCGCGATATCGTCCGCCACAATCACCATCTCGACCTTCAGGCCGTAGCGTTTGGCCTTTTCTGCCGCCAGACCAAAGTTCAGGCGATCGCCGGTGTAGTTTTTGACGATCAGCAGACAGCCGCGATCGCCCGTCACCGCCACAATGGCATTCAGTACCGCATCCACGCTCGGGGAGGCGAACAGATCGCCACAGACTGCCGCCGTCAACATGCCTTTACCGACAAATCCGGCGTGTGCAGGTTCGTGCCCGGAGCCACCGCCGGAGATCACCGCCACGCGGCTTTTATCCCAGTCGCCGCGTGCCACTACGCGGATAGCCGGATCGATATCGAGCTTGACGAGATTCGCGTGTGGCGCAGTAAGGAGTATGCCTTCAATGGCATCGTTGACCAGCTGTTTGCGATCGTTAAAGAAGAATCTGGACATAGTTTCCCACTATTTTGTGAACCGTATGCAAAAGCATAGTCCGCGCTGGATAATGCGCCGCAAAGTCAGGAATTTACTTAACCAAATTGCTATCAGGTTGCCTATACTCCACCCAGGACTAAGAGAGGAAGCGCATCATGAGTACACCATTGTTAATTGCCCGGACGCTGGAAAAAGAGCTGTATCTACTGCCCGCGATGGCGAACCGCCACGGCCTGATCACCGGTGCGACCGGGACGGGGAAAACCGTGACCTTACAGAAGCTGGCGGAGTCGCTTTCAGAGATTGGCGTGCCGGTCTTTATGGCTGACGTGAAGGGCGATTTAACCGGCGTGGCTCAGGAGGGTACCGCTTCTGAAAAACTGCTTGAGAGGCTGAAGAATATTGGCATCACGAACTGGGCACCGCACGGCAACCCGGTGGTGGTCTGGGATATCTTCGGTGAGAAAGGCCACCCGGTGCGCGCCACCGTCTCCGATCTCGGCCCGCTGCTGCTGGCCCGCCTGCTCAACCTCAACGACGTGCAGTCCGGGGTGCTGAATATCATCTTCCGCATTGCCGACGATCAGGGGCTGCTGCTGCTTGACTTCAAGGATCTGCGAGCCATTACCCAGTATATCGGTGATAACGCCAAATCCTTCCAGAACCAGTACGGCAATATCAGCAGCGCCTCTGTCGGGGCCATTCAGCGTGGGCTTCTGACCCTGGAGCAACAGGGTGCCGAGCACTTCTTCGGCGAGCCGATGCTGGATATCAAAGACTGGATGCGTACCGACAGCAATGGCAAAGGCATCATCAACATTCTGAGCTCTGAGAAGCTCTACCAGATGCCGAAGCTTTACGCCGCCAGCCTGCTGTGGATGCTCTCCGAACTGTACGAGCAGCTACCGGAAGCGGGCGATCTGGAAAAACCAAAACTGGTCTTCTTCTTCGACGAAGCGCATCTGCTGTTTAACGACGCGCCGCAGGTGCTGCTGGATAAAATTGAACAGGTCATTCGCCTGATCCGCTCCAAAGGGGTTGGAGTCTGGTTTGTGTCGCAAAACCCGTCGGATATCCCGGATAACGTGCTTGGCCAGCTCGGTAACCGCGTGCAGCACGCCCTGCGCGCCTTTACGCCGAAGGATCAGAAAGCGGTGAAAGCCGCCGCGCAAACCATGCGTGCCAATCCGGCCTTTGATACCGAAGCGGCGATTCAGGCGCTGGGCACCGGTGAAGCGCTGATCTCGTTCCTTGATGCGAAGGGCAGCCCCTCCATCGTGGAGCGCGCGATGGTGATCGCGCCCTGCTCGCGCATGGGGCCCGTTACTGACGATGAACGTAACGGCCTGATTAACCACTCCCCGGTTTACGGGAAGTACGAAGACGAGGTGGATCGCGAGTCCGCGTTTGAGATGCTGCAAAAAGGGGTGCAGGCGACAACCGAATCGCAGGATGCGCCTGCCGCTAAAGGGCAGTCTGTCGCCGTGGATGACGGTATTCTCGGGGGGCTCAAAGACATCCTGTTCGGCAGTACCGGGCCGCGCGGCGGCAAGCGCGACGGCGTGGTACAGACCATGGCGAAAAGCGCGGCGCGGCAGGTTACCAATCAGATAGTGCGCGGCATGCTGGGAAGTCTGTTAGGGGGACGTCGCCGGTAGACGGGGGACCCAGGGGCGGCCAAGAGCCGCCCCCTGCACGCCATTCTCCTGCAGATAGCGGTCGATTTCCACCATCCCCGTCCAGCGGTTCTCGCACCAGAGCGGTGCCAGAAGCGTTGGACGGCGGGCGCTGGCGGAGATACGGTGGTAAACAATCTCCGGCGGTGTGTGACGAATCATCTCCCCCGCCGTCACCGTATATTCCTCAAGCTCAATACCGCTTAACCGCCCGGCCTTCCAGGCTTTCGCCATATTGCTTCCCGTAACGATATGCAGGGGATGCAGTTTGATGCCGTCCACGCCGGTTTCAACCACCTTTTCCAGCGTCTCCAGGCCGTGCTGTCGACCTTCACCAGGCAAGCCGACAATCAGATGCGAGCAGACTTTTAACCCGCGCTCGCGGGCCAGCCGCGCGGTGCGCTGGTAGCAGGCGAAATCATGTCCACGATTAATGCGGTGCAGGGTTTTGTCATGTGCAGTCTGCAGGCCCAGCTCCAGCCAGATCTCGTAGCCCTGCTCTTTGTACTCGCTGAGCAGATCCAGCACCGCGTCCGGCACGCAGTCCGGGCGCGTGCCAACGCATAGCCCGACAATATTGGCCTGCATGACCGCCTGCTGATACATGGAACGCAGCACCTGCACCTCCGCCCACGTGCTGGTGTAGGCCTGGAAATAGGCCAGATACTGCTTTGCACGGTTGACCAGGCTGGCCTGGTGCGCGAGTTGTTCCGCGATAGAGTGATGCTGCTGGGCCTCGTCAGCAAAGGACGCAACGTTACAGAAGGTACAGCCGCCGCGCCCGATGGTGCCGTCGCGATTCGGGCAGCTAAAGCCGCCGTGCAGCGTCAGCTTATGAACCTTTTGGCCGTATCGCTGCAAAAGATCCCCACCAAACATATTGACTAATTTCTGTAACTGCATAATCTGATAGACCGTCCCGAAGAAAGGGGACAAGCCTGCCATTTTTAGCCTCTGTCGGCGATGACCTGGATCAATCGCCCTGGACGGCCTTTATCTGTATGAATAAATACTCATGATTACTGCAATTTCATTCACGCTATCTGTGATTACTTTTCCTTATGTTCTGACTGTTTTTTTCACTTATAGCGGCAACACTGAAAAACAGTGATTTTATGCGGATTTGAATACGTCACCAGATTATTGTTCTGCTATAAATCAGCATTTCAGCACGCTGCATCAATAATACCGCTTTCATATAGTGAGTCAGATCACACTCCTTCACGGCTCCCCAGGCCTTTAGATGATTATAAAAATAGTTAAATAGCCTTTAAAAACAAAGAGATGACCACCCATTAGCACATATTTGTATAAATAAGATTGCCATTTGACCTGTGTACCAATTCCCGATAAGTTGGAAATCCGCTGGAAGCTTTCTGGATGAGCGGCCTGCTCATCATATTTATGCAGTAATTGAGATTCCCTCTGAAGCAAGTCCTCAAACTTGTTTACCTGCGCGATAAGGATGAAAAAGAGGGCGAATGCGAGGTCCGCGTATGAAACGCAAACCCCGTCGCCATGCTCTTTCTGCGCCTGTGCGCCACGGTAAAGTTCAGTGGGAAGCCCGACGAGCCTGGGGAGGTTCACTGATATGTTGTACGATAAATCCCTTGAGAAGGATAACTGTGGTTTCGGCCTGATCGCCCACATAGAAGGCGAACCTAGCCACAAGGTAGTGCGTACTGCTATTCACGCACTGGCCCGAATGCAGCACCGTGGCGCTATTCTTGCCGATGGTAAAACCGGCGACGGTTGCGGCCTGCTGCTGCAAAAACCGGATCGTTTCTTCCGCATCGTGGCGGAAGAGCGCGGCTGGCGTTTAGCCAAAAACTACGCTGTCGGTATGCTGTTCCTGAACCAGGATCCTGAAAAGGCTGCCGCTTCACGCCGCATCGTCGAAGAAGAACTTCAGCGTGAAACCCTGTCGATTGTCGGCTGGCGCGATGTGCCAACCAACGAAGGGGTGCTCGGTGAAATCGCCCTCTCCTCGCTGCCTCGCATTGAGCAGATTTTCGTTAACGCACCTGCGGGCTGGCGTCCGCGCGATATGGAACGCCGTCTGTTTATTGCCCGCCGCCGCATCGAAAAACGCCTCCAGGACGATAAAGAGTTCTACGTGTGTAGCCTCTCGAACCTGGTCAACATCTATAAAGGTCTGTGTATGCCGGCTGACCTGCCGCGCTTCTACCTGGACCTGGCGGACCTGCGTCTGGAATCGGCCATTTGCCTGTTCCACCAGCGCTTCTCCACCAACACCGTGCCACGCTGGCCGCTGGCGCAGCCGTTCCGCTATCTGGCGCATAACGGCGAGATCAACACCATCACCGGTAACCGCCAGTGGGCACGCGCCCGTACCTATAAGTTCCAGACCCCTCTGATCCCTGACCTGCACGATGCCGCACCGTTCGTGAACGAAACCGGCTCGGACTCCAGCTCCATGGATAACATGCTGGAACTGCTGCTGGCGGGCGGGATGGATATCGTGCGCGCCATGCGTCTGCTGGTGCCACCGGCCTGGCAGAACAACCCGGACATGGATCCTGAGCTGCGCGCGTTCTTCGACTTTAACTCCATGCACATGGAGCCGTGGGACGGCCCGGCGGGCATCGTCATGTCCGACGGCCGCTTCGCTGCCTGTAACCTGGACCGTAACGGTCTGCGTCCGGCGCGCTACGTCATCACCAAAGACAAGCTCATCACCTGCGCCTCTGAAGTCGGTATCTGGGATTACCAGCCTGACGAAGTGGTTGAGAAAGGCCGCGTAGGCCCGGGCGAGCTGATGGTGATCGACACCCGCGGCGGCCGCATTCTGCACTCCGCCGAAACCGACAACGATCTGAAGAGCCGCCACCCCTACAAAGAGTGGATGGCGAAAAACGTGCGTCGTCTGGTGCCATTTGAAGATCTGCCGGACGAAGAGGTGGGCAGCCGCGAGCTGGACGACGATACGCTTGCCAGCTTCCAGAAACAGTTTAACTACAGCGCGGAAGAGCTGGACTCTGTTATTCGCGTACTGGGTGAAAACGGCCAGGAAGCGGTCGGCTCCATGGGCGACGATACCCCGTTTGCCGTGCTCTCCAGCCAGCCACGCATCATTTACGATTACTTCCGTCAGCAGTTCGCGCAGGTCACCAACCCGCCGATCGACCCGCTGCGTGAAGCCCACGTAATGTCGCTGGCGACCAGCATCGGTCGTGAGATGAACGTCTTCTGCGAAGCCGAAGGCCAGGCGCACCGTCTGACCTTTAAATCGCCGATCCTGCTGTACTCCGATTTCAAACAGCTCACCACTATGACCGAGGAGCACTACCGCGCCGACACGCTCGACATTACGTTCGACGTGACCGAAGCGAGCCTCGAAGAGACGGTGAACGCGCTGTGCGACAAAGCCGAGCAGATGGTGCGTAACGGCACCGTGCTGCTGGTGCTGTCTGACCGCAATATCGCCAAAAACCGTCTGCCGGTGCCTGCGCCAATGGCGGTGGGTGCTATCCAGACGCGCCTGGTGGATAAGAGCCTGCGCTGCGACGCTAACATCATTGTTGAAACCGCAAGCGCGCGCGACCCGCACCACTTTGCCGTGCTGTTAGGCTTCGGCGCGACGGCGATCTACCCGTACCTGGCCTACGAAACGCTGGCCCGCCTGGTGGATACCCGCGCGATCGACAAAGATTACCGCACGGTGATGCTGAACTACCGTAACGGCATCAACAAAGGTCTGTACAAGATCATGTCCAAAATGGGCATCTCGACCATTGCCTCCTACCGCTGTTCGAAGCTGTTTGAAGCGGTCGGCCTGCATGATGAGGTCGCCAACCTCTGCTTCCAGGGCGTGGTCAGCCGCATCGGCGGCGCCGGTTTTGCTGACTTCCAGCAGGATCTGGTGAACCTGTCCAAACGCGCCTGGCTGGCACGTAAGCCGCTGGATCAGGGCGGTCTGCTGAAATACGTTCACGGCGGCGAGTACCACGCCTATAACCCTGACGTGGTGCGCACGCTGCAGCAGGCAGTTCAGAGCGGCGAGTACAGCGATTATCAGCAGTACGCCGAGCTGGTGAACAATCGTCCGGCGGCGACGCTGCGCGACCTTATTGCCCTCAATCCGGGCGATGAAGCGGTCAGCATTGACGAGGTTGAACCTGCATCCGAACTGTTTAAACGCTTTGATACCGCGGCGATGTCCATCGGCGCGCTGAGCCCGGAAGCCCACGAAGCGCTGGCGGAAGCCATGAACAGCATCGGCGGCAACTCCAACTCCGGCGAAGGCGGTGAAGACCCGGCGCGTTACGGCACCAACAAAGTGTCTCGTATCAAGCAGGTGGCATCCGGTCGCTTTGGCGTAACGCCTGCGTACCTTGTCAACGCCGACGTGATTCAGATTAAAGTCGCTCAGGGTGCTAAACCGGGCGAAGGCGGTCAGCTGCCGGGTGATAAAGTCACCCCGTACATCGCCAAACTGCGCTATTCCGTGCCGGGCGTGACGCTGATCTCCCCGCCGCCGCACCACGATATCTACTCTATCGAGGACCTGGCGCAGCTGATTTTCGACCTGAAGCAGGTCAACCCGAAGGCGATGATCTCCGTGAAGCTGGTTTCCGAACCGGGCGTCGGCACCATCGCCACCGGCGTGGCGAAAGCCTATGCGGATCTCATTACCATTGCCGGCTACGACGGCGGCACCGGCGCAAGCCCGCTCTCTTCCGTGAAATATGCGGGCTGCCCGTGGGAGCTTGGCCTGGTGGAAACCCAGCAGGCGCTGGTGGCGAACGGCCTGCGTCACAAGATCCGCCTGCAGGTGGACGGTGGTCTGAAAACCGGCCTCGACATCATCAAGGCGGCGATTCTGGGTGCGGAAAGCTTTGGCTTTGGTACCGGCCCGATGGTTGCGCTCGGCTGTAAATACCTGCGTATTTGCCACCTGAACAACTGTGCAACGGGCGTTGCAACCCAGGACGAGAAGCTGCGTAAGAACCACTATCACGGCCTGCCGTTCAAAGTGACCAACTACTTTGACTTCATCGCCCGTGAAACACGCGAGCTGATGGCGCAACTGGGCGTGAAGCGTCTGGTGGACCTGATTGGCCGCACCGACCTGCTGAAAGAGCTGGAAGGCTTCACGGCGAAGCAGCAGAAGCTGGAGCTGAGCAAGCTGCTGGAAACCGCGCAACCGCACCCAGGCAAAGCGGTCTACTGCACCGAGAACAACCCGCCGTTCGATAACGGCGTGCTGAACGCGCAGCTGCTGCAGCAGGCGAAGCCGTACGTGGACGACAAGCAGAGCAAAACGTTCTGGTTTGATATCCGCAACACCGACCGCTCCGTGGGCGCATCCCTCTCCGGTTATATCGCGCAGACGCACGGTGACCAGGGGCTGGCTGCCGACCCAATTACCGCGCACTTCAGCGGTACCGCGGGTCAGAGCTTCGGGGTCTGGAACGCAGGCGGCGTTGAGCTTATCCTTACCGGCGATGCCAACGACTACGTCGGTAAAGGCATGGCAGGCGGTCTGCTGGCGGTGCGTCCTCCGGTCGGCTCAGCCTTCCGCAGCCACGAAGCGAGCATCATCGGTAACACCTGCCTGTACGGCGCGACCGGCGGCCGTCTGTTCGCAGCAGGTCGTGCGGGCGAGCGTTTTGCGGTGCGTAACTCCGGTGCCATCACCGTGGTGGAAGGCATTGGCGATAACGGTTGTGAATACATGACGGGCGGGATTGTTTGCGTTCTGGGTAAAACCGGCGTGAACTTCGGCGCTGGCATGACGGGCGGTTTTGCCTACGTACTGGATGAAGACGGTGAGTTCCGCAAGCGCGTGAACCCGGAGCTGGTGGAAGTGCTGGATGTTGATACGCTGGCTATCCATGAAGAACACCTGCGCGGCTTGATTACCGAACACGTGCAGCATACCGGTTCTTCGCGCGGCGAAGAGATCCTGGCGAACTGGCCGGCGTTCTCTGCGAAATTCGCGCTGGTTAAGCCGAAGTCCAGCGATGTTAAAGCCCTGTTGGGTCACCGTAGTCGTAGCGCAGCAGAGCTGCGCGTGCAGGCGCAGTAAGGAATTCAGATGAGCCAGAACGTATACCAGTTTATCGACCTGCAGCGTGTTGATCCGCCAAAGAAACCGCTGAAGATCCGCAAAATTGAATTTGTTGAAATCTATGAGCCGTTTTCAGAAGGCCAGGCCAAAGCACAGGCAGACCGCTGCCTGTCCTGCGGTAACCCTTACTGCGAATGGAAATGTCCGGTGCACAACTACATCCCGAACTGGCTGAAGCTGGCCAACGAAGGGCGTATTTTTGAAGCCGCCGAGCTGTCTCACCAGACCAACACCCTGCCGGAAGTATGCGGTCGCGTGTGTCCTCAGGACCGTCTGTGTGAAGGCTCCTGTACGTTGAACGATGAGTTTGGCGCGGTGACCATCGGCAACATCGAGCGCTATATCAACGATAAAGCGTTCGAAATGGGCTGGCGTCCGGATATGACCGGCGTGCGTCAAACCGACAAGCGCGTGGCCATCATCGGAGCGGGCCCGGCGGGCCTGGCCTGTGCGGACGTCCTGACCCGCAACGGCGTGAAGGCGGTGGTCTTTGACCGTCATCCGGAAATTGGCGGTCTGCTGACCTTCGGTATCCCGGCCTTTAAGCTGGAAAAAGAGGTCATGACCCGCCGCCGTGAAATCTTCACCGGCATGGGCATTGAGTTCAAACTGAACACAGAAGTGGGCCGCGACGTGCAGCTCGACGACCTGCTGAAGGATTACGACGCCGTGTTCCTGGGTGTGGGCACCTATCAGTCCATGCGCGGCGGTCTGGAGAACGAAGACGCGCCGGGCGTATACGACGCGCTGCCGTTCCTGATTGCCAACACCAGGCAGATCATGGGCTACGGTGAAACGGCTGATGAACCATTCATCAGCATGGAAGGCAAACGCGTGGTGGTGCTGGGCGGCGGTGATACCGCGATGGACTGCGTGCGTACCTCCATTCGTCAGAATGCGGCACACGTCATCTGCGCCTACCGTCGTGACGAAGAGAACATGCCGGGCTCGAAACGCGAAGTGAAAAACGCGCGTGAAGAGGGCGTGGAGTTCCAGTTCAACATCCAGCCTCTGGGTATTGAGGTGAATGCCAACGGAAAAGTGAGCGGCGTGAAGATGGCTCGCACGGAGATGGGCGCGCCGGATGCGAAAGGCCGTCGTCGCGCGGAGATCGTGGCAGGCTCTGAGCATGTGATCCCGGCCGATGCCGTGGTGATGGCGTTTGGTTTCCGTCCGCACAGCATGGAGTGGCTGGCGAAGCACAGCGTGGAGCTGGATTCGCAGGGCCGCGTAATCGCGCCAGAAGGTAGTGATAATGCGTTCCAGACCAGCAACCCGAAAATCTTCGCCGGTGGCGATATCGTTCGCGGTTCTGACCTGGTGGTCACGGCGATTGCCGAAGGCCGCAAAGCCGCTGAAGGGATTATGAACTTCCTGGAAGTGTAAAAAAAACAGGCCCGATTGGGCCTGTTTTTTTATTTGACGACACGTAGTGCCGGACGACCACCGCGCGGTGGCGGATCGTCATCAGGATCGTTGTCGTCCTCACGATCGGGCTTGTCGCCATCAATCACGGACATTACCGTTTCGCTTTCGCTGGCGGTGATGCCTTCGTCATCATTCAGGCTGGCAACCTCTTCATCGTATGCCGCTTCCGGCTCGAACATGGTTCCCGCACCGTTTTCACGCGCGTAGATCGCCAGCACCGCAGCCAGCGGTACGGAAACCTGACGCGGCACGCCGCCGAACCGCGCGTTGAAGCGCACTTCGTCGTTTGCCAGCTCCAGGTTACCAACTGCACGCGGGGCAATGTTCAGTACGATCTGTCCGTCACGTGCGTATTCCATCGGAACCAGCACGCCCGGCAACGTCACATCCACAACCAGGTGCGGCGTGAGCTGGTTATCCAGCAGCCATTCATAGAAGGCGCGCAGCAGATACGGACGGCGTGGGGTAAGTTGTGACATTTCCACAGTCATTAGCCTCGGCCGAGACGCATTTCACGTTCCGGTTCAGTTAAAGATGCCAGGAAAGAGTCGCGCTCAAATACGCGAGTCATATAGCCTTTCAGCTCTTTTGCGCCAGGGCCGCTGAACTCAACGCCCAGGGTTGGCAGACGCCACAGCAGCGGGGCCAGGTAGCAATCTACCAGGCTGAACTCATCGCTCAGGAAGAAAGGTTTCTGACCAAACACAGGGGCAATTGCCAGCAGCTCTTCACGCAGTTGCTTACGCGCAGCGTCGGCTTCAGAAGCGGAACCGCTGGTGATGACGTTCATCAGCGAGTACCAGTCTTTTTCGATACGCTGCATGTACAGGCGGCTTTCACCACGCGCAACAGGGTAAACAGGCATCAGCGGCGGATGCGGGAAACGCTCATCCAGATATTCCATAATGATACGGGATTCCCACAGGGTCAGCTCGCGATCCACCAGCGTCGGTACGCTTTGGCTCGGGTTGAGATCGATCAGATCCTGAGGCGGGTTATCCTTTTCCACATGCTCGATCTCAAAACTGACACCTTTCTCGGCCAGTACGATACGAACCTGATGGCTATAAATGTCAGTAGGACCAGAAAACAGCGTCATTACCGAACGTTTGTTGGCAGCGACAGCCATGAAAACCTCCAGGTATATTCAGAATTTTTACTGCTACCAGCCCAACAGGGGCCAGCCAGATGTTGTATCGCCCATCCCAGAGAAAACACATTGTTCAAGAATCGAACAAAAATCGAGTATTCACCGATATTTGGGCAGAAAATTGGATGATAGTTTACCAGATTTTGATGGCTTTGTGGTGAGGGGATTCTGGAAATGTGGAAAAAGAGAAGATATATGAAATGTTACTGTGGATAACCTGCGCATTATCCATAAAAAAACCCGCCGAAGCGGGTTTTTCGCCAATCGTTCTGCGTAAGCAGAATGGATTAACGTTTGGAGAACTGTGGACGACGACGTGCTTTACGCAGACCCACTTTCTTACGTTCAACCTGACGAGCGTCACGAGTAACGAAGCCAGCTTTACGCAGTTCAGAACGCAGGGATTCGTCGTACTCCATCAGAGCGCGGGTGATACCGTGACGGATCGCACCTGCCTGACCGGAGATACCACCACCTTTAACGGTGATGTACAGATCCAGTTTTTCTACCATATCAACCAGTTCCAGCGGCTGGCGAACTACCATGCGGGCAGTTTCGCGACCGAAGTATTGTTCCAGAGAACGCTGGTTGATTACGATTTTACCACTGCCCGGTTTGATGAAAACGCGAGCTGCGGAACTTTTGCGGCGACCAGTGCCGTAGTATTGATTTTCAGCCATTGCCTATAATCCCGATTAGATGTCAAGAACTTGCGGTTGCTGTGCCGCGTGGTTGTGCTCGTTGCCTGCGTAAACTTTCAGTTTACGGAACATAGCACGACCCAGCGGGCCTTTTGGCAGCATGCCTTTAACCGCGATTTCAATCACACGCTCAGGACGGCGGGCAATCATCTCTTCAAAGGTCGCTTCTTTGATACCACCGATGTGGCCGGTGTGGTGGTAGTACATTTTGTCAGTACGCTTGTTGCCGGTAACAGCAACTTTGTCAGCGTTCAGAACGATGATGTAATCACCGGTATCAACGTGCGGAGTGTATTCCGCTTTATGCTTACCGCGCAGGCGACGAGCCAGTTCAGTAGCCAGACGGCCCAGAGTTTTACCGGTCGCGTCAACAACATACCAGTCGCGCTGTACGGTTTCTGGTTTAGCTGTAAAAGTTTTCATTAAAAGCTTACCCAAATAATAAGTTACACGTTGGTGAACACCCAAACGTTTAGTCAGTTGAGGTTCACACGACAAAGTCCGGCAAACCTACCCCTTCGAATAGCACATGCCGACACATAGAAAGTTTCGGGAAAAAAACCTTCTCGTAACGTGGGGTCGCAAGATTATAGAGAAGTTGAGGTCAAAGATCGACCCTTAAATGTGATTTGGAATGGGTTTTTCGGGGTTAGATATTGTGCGGTCTGGTGCCCTCACCCCCAGCCCCTCTCCCACAGGGAGAGGGTGGCGTTTGTTAAGGCCTGATGCCCTCACCCCCAGCCCCTCTCCCACGGGAGAGGGTGGCATTTATGGCATATGCTCCAGCTTCAGGTATTCCTCGCTCTGCATCTCCTGCAGGCGCGACAGGCAGCGCTGGAACTCAAACTTCAGCCGCTCTCCCAGGTAGATCTCATATAAAGGTACCTCGGCGCTGACCACCAGCTTGACGTGGCGCTCGTAAAACTCGTCCACCAGCGCAATGAAGCGCCGCGCTTCGCTCTCCATCAGCCGCGTCATCACCGGCACATCCAGCACCATCACGGTATGGAACAGGCGCGAAAGCGCGATGTAGTCGTGCTGGCTGCGGGCATCCACGCAGAGCGTCGCAAAGGAGACCGCCATCGTTTGGTTTTCTACGCCAAGGGTTGGCAACGGACGATGGTTAATCTCCAGCGTCGGGGCGTTTTCGCGTGTTGCACCCGCCAGCGCCAGCCAGAGCTTATCCATCTCGCGGGTGGTCTCTGCATTTAACGGTGAGAGCCACAGGTGCGCCTGAGTCAGCGTACGTAACCGGTAATCTACCCCAGCATCAACATTCATAATGTCACAATGCTGTTTGATGGCGTCAATGGCGGGCAGGAAGCGCGCCCGCTGCAGGCCGTTGCGGTAAAGTTCATCTGGCGGGATATTCGACGTGGCGACGAGCGTGATCCCGCGGGCAAACAGCGCCTTCATCAGGCCGCCCAACAGCATGGCATCGGTGATGTCAGAAACGAAAAACTCATCGAAGCAGAGCACGTCCGTTTCAGCCTTGAACCTGTCGGCCACAATCTCCAGCGGATCGCTTTTGCCCTGCAGCGCAGTCAGCTCTTCATGCACCCGCAGCATAAAGCGATGGAAGTGCAGACGCTGTTTACGCTCACCCGGCAGGCTGAGATAAAAGAGATCCATCAGCCAGGTTTTTCCGCGCCCGACGCCGCCCCACATGTATAAACCGCGCACCGGAGTCTGATCCTGCGGCGTTTTTTTACCGAGCAACCGCCCAAACGCGGCCTTGAGCCCACCACTCTGTTCTACTTCAGCAGGTTTTGCCGTGAGCGCCTGATAAATCATCTCCAGACGGTTTACCGCCTCACGTTGAACGTCATCAGGCTGATGAGTACCCTTATTCAGGGCCAGTTGATATCGCGATGCAGGTGACAGGTTTTGCATAATCTTATTGTTATTCCTTCAATTAACGCTCACCAGCAGGCGTGACTGATGAAAAAAAGGCCGTTCTACACTACGCGATGATACGTCAGGATTCCACTTCTGCGGAAATAGCGGTTATAGTGGCATTATCAGGCACAGGCAGGAGCCGAGCCAACACCCTACGGAACAACAAGACAACGGGAGAAGTTCATGACCTGGGAATATGCGCTAATCGGTTTAGTCGTCGGCATCGTGATCGGTGCTGTGGCCATGCGTTTCGGTAACCGCAAATTGCGTCAGCAGCAGTCACTGCAGTACGAACTGGAAAAGAACAAAGCAGAGCTGGAAGAGTATCGCGAAGAGCTGGTCAGCCACTTTGCCCGTAGCGCCGAGCTGCTGGACAACATGGCGACCGACTACCGCCAGCTGTATCAGCATATGGCGAAAAGCTCCAGCAGCCTGCTGCCGGAAATGACCGCGGAGACTAATCCGTTCCGCAACCGTCTGGCCGACTCAGAAGCCGGTAACGATCAGGCGCCCGTTCAGATGCCACGCGACTACTCTGACGGCGCGTCCGGCCTGCTGCGCGGTGGCGCAAAACGCGATTAACCGCACAACATAAATATATTTTACGGGCGCATCTCTTGCGCCCGTCCTTTCTTCCCGTCCCCAGCTATTATTTAGTCAAACACCTCATTGTTCAGCGGTATAAAATTCAATAACATCATCATGATTTTGGGCCGTTCTTCTTTCATTCCAGGATACGAGAGTCAGCATCAATGAAGAAAAAAAACCAGCTGTTGAGCGCTTTAGCGTTAAGTGTCGGGTTATCTCTCTCGGCGTCCTTCCCTGTCGGTGCGGCGCTGCCTTCGCAGGTGCCGGGACAGGCAGCTATTCCCAGCCTCGCGCCGATGCTGGAAAAAGTGTTGCCCGCGGTCGTGAGCGTTCAGGTAGAAGGCACGGCGGTTCAAAGCCAGCGCGTACCGGATGAACTGAAAAAATATTTTGGCGATGAGTCCCCCAATCAGCAGGCTCAGCCTTTTGAAGGCCTGGGCTCTGGCGTCATCATTGATGCGGCCAAAGGCTATATTCTGACCAACAATCATGTCATCAGCCAGGCCGATAAAATCAGCGTCCAGCTGAACGATGGTCGTGAATTTGACGCCAAACTGATTGGCGGCGATGACCAGAGCGACATCGCGCTGTTGCAGGTGCAGAACCCAAGCAACCTGACCCAGATTGCCATTGCGGATTCCGACAAACTGCGCGTTGGTGATTTTGCCGTCGCCGTCGGCAACCCCTTTGGTTTAGGGCAAACCGCCACCTCCGGCATTATCTCGGCGCTGGGACGTAGCGGCCTGAATCTGGAAGGTCTGGAAAACTTCATCCAGACCGATGCCTCAATCAACCGTGGAAACTCCGGTGGAGCACTGCTTAACCTTAACGGCGAGTTGATTGGCATTAACACGGCGATTCTGGCCCCGGGCGGCGGCAGCATTGGGATTGGCTTTGCGATCCCGAGCAATATGGCTAAAACGCTGTCGCAGCAGCTTATTCAGTTCGGTGAAGTCAAACGTGGGCTGCTGGGCATCAAAGGTATGGAGATGAGCGCGGATATCGCGAAAGCGTTCAATATTAACGTGCAACGCGGTGCGTTTGTCAGTGAAGTGCTGCCAAACTCCGGCTCGGCAAAAGCAGGCATCAAATCGGGCGATGTGATCGTCAGCCTTAACGACAAGCCGCTGAGCAGCTTTGCTGAACTGCGTTCGCGTATCGCCACCACCGAACCGGGGGCCAAGGTGAAGCTGGGCCTGATCCGTGACGGTAAGCCGCTGAACGTCGAAGTGACGCTGGATAAGAGCACCTCGTCATCTGCCAGCGCGGAGCTTATCGCCCCGGCGCTGCAGGGGGCAACGCTGAGCGACGGGCAGCTGAAAGACGGTACGAAAGGCATTCGCCTCGACACCGTCGAGAAGAGCAGCCCTGCCGCGCAGGCCGGATTGCACCAGGAAGACGTCATCATTGGCGTGAACCGTAATCGCGTGCAGTCCATTGCCGAACTGCGCAAGGTGCTGGAGAGTAAACCGGCGGTCATTGCCCTGCAGGTCATGCGTGGCAATGAGTCTATCTACATTCTGTTGCGCTAAGCATTTGCGATTCCGGACATCACCGCTGCGTGTGATGTCCGGATAACTCATGTTATGCTGCAAACCGTTCCTTTTTTCACGACACGCGCATCATGCTTTTAAAGCTCTTACGTTCCACTGTCATCGGTTTGATTGTCGCTGGCCTGCTGCTGCTGGCGATGCCGTCTTTGCGTCAGTTCAATAAGCTGTCGGCTCCCCAGTTTGACAGCACGGATGAAACGCCGGCGACCTATAACCAGGCCGTTCGCCGTGCCGCCCCTGCCGTGGTTAACGTTTATAACCGCGGCCTTAATAGCTCAGCACATAACCAGCTGGAGATCCGCACCCTTGGCTCCGGGGTGATTATGGACGAGCGCGGCTACATTATTACGAACAAACACGTGATCAACGATGCCGATCAGATCATCGTCGCCCTGCAGGATGGTCGCGTGTTTGAGGCGTTGCTTGTGGGTTCAGACAGCCTCACCGACCTGGCCGTGCTGAAGATTAACGCCACGGGCGGCCTGCCGGTCATTCCGATCAACCGCAAACGCACGCCTCACATTGGCGACGTCGTTCTGGCTATCGGTAACCCTTATAACCTCGGACAGACGATTACCCAGGGGATCATCAGCGCAACCGGCCGCATTGGCCTCAACCCGTCAGGACGGCAGAACTTCCTGCAGACGGATGCGTCAATCAACCACGGTAATTCCGGCGGCGCTCTGGTCAACTCGTTGGGCGAACTGATGGGCATCAACACCCTCTCATTCGATAAAAGCAACGACGGCGAGACGCCAGAAGGGATCGGCTTTGCTATTCCGTTCCAGCTGGCGACCAAGATTATGGATAAGCTGATCCGCGACGGGCGCGTGATACGCGGCTATATCGGTATCGGCGGGCGCGAAATTGCGCCGATGCATACTCAGGGCGGCGGTATCGATCAGATTCAGGGCATCGTCGTCAACGAGGTCGCACCGGGTGGCCCGGCGGCTAATGCGGGGATTCAGGTTAACGATGTCATCGTCTCGGTCAACGGCACGCCGGCAGTCTCTGCGCTGGAGACGATGGACCAGGTGGCCGAAATTCGCCCTGGCTCTATCATCCCTGTGGAAGTCATGCGTAACGATAAGAAACTGACGCTGCACGTGACGGTTCAGGAATACCCGGCCACTAACTGATAAGCATAAAAAAAACGGAGCGATAAGCTCCGTTTTTTTATCGGGTGGCGTGCGTTTTACTTGTTAACGAACTCTTCACCCAGGGTGATATCTTTCTTCAGCGTGTCCAGCATGCCTTCCATCGCGTTTTGCTCAAACGCGCTCAGCGTACCGATAGACTTACGCTCTTCAATACCGTTTTTGCCCAGCAGCAGCGGCTGAGAGAAGAAGCGGGCATGTTCGCCGTCGCCTTCAACGTAAGCGCATTCAACAACGCCTTTCTCACCCTGCAGGGCGCGAACCAGTGACAGACCGAAACGGGCAGCCGCCTGGCCCATAGACAGGGTTGCAGAACCGCCACCCGCCTTCGCTTCCACCACTTCGGTGCCCGCGTTCTGGATACGTTTGGTCAGGTCAGCCACTTCCTGCTCGGTGAAGCTTACGCCTGGGATCTGCGACAGCAGAGGCAGAATGGTCACGCCAGAGTGGCCGCCGATAACCGGCACTTCCACTTCTGTTGGCTGTTTACCTTTCAGCTCAGCAACGAAGGTGTTGGAACGGATGATATCCAGCGTGGTCACGCCGAACAGTTTGTTTTTGTCGTAAACACCCGCTTTCTTCAGCACTTCGGCTGCGATAGCAACGGTGGTGTTCACCGGGTTAGTGATGATACCGATGCACGCTTTCGGGCACACTTCAGCGATCTGCTGCACCAGGTTTTTCACGATGCCCGCGTTGACGTTGAACAGGTCTGAACGATCCATGCCTGGCTTACGCGCCACGCCTGCAGAAATCAGGACCACATCAGCACCCTGCAGCGCAGGACGCGCATCTTCACCGGAGAAGCCTTTGATTTTTACAGCGGTCGGGATGTGGCTCAGGTCAACCGCCACGCCTGGGGTTACCGGAGCAATATCGTACAGGGAGAGTTCTGAGCCTGAAGGCAGTTGGGTTTTCAGTAGTAGGGCAAGCGCCTGGCCGATACCACCAGCAGCGCCGAGGACTGCGACTTTCATCCTAAACTCCTTATTATGGTTAACTTAAGTATCTGTAAATCCGTTGCCGCGACCTTAAATCAGCAAGTCTTTAATTACAATTTTCGAAGCTAAAGAATTTGAGGTCGCACGACTTTATCTCTCACCAGAAAGCTATCTGACGCCAGATGGCAACGAATTAAGAGGTGGTTACAATACACCCTGCCCCGCCACCAAAACAACATCATTTTGATAACATTTAATTTACTTTTAAGCTTATTTGCGCGGCGTGACCCAGGCATGTTTTCTGATAACGAAATCTGATAAAATCTCTCCCTTTCATAACATTATTTCAGCCTGCCGCTGAGCAGATAATTTGCATAAAAATTCATCCACATGCATAATAATGTTGTTTCTTTCGTCATATTCCGGGTGACTTATGCGAAGCTCGTCTAAGCAAGAAGAATTAGTAAAGGCGTTTAAGGCGCTACTTAAAGAAGAGAAATTCAGTTCTCAGGGAGAAATTGTTCAGGCGCTGCAGGAACAAGGCTTCGATAACATCAACCAGTCGAAAGTCTCCCGCATGTTAACCAAGTTTGGCGCAGTGCGTACCCGCAACGCCAAAATGGAGATGGTCTATTGCCTGCCGGCAGAACTTGGCGTGCCGACCACCTCCAGCCCGCTCAAGAATTTGGTTCTGGATATCGACTATAACGACGCCGTTGTGGTCATCCACACAAGCCCGGGCGCCGCGCAGCTGATTGCTCGCATGCTGGACTCGTTAGGTAAAACAGAGGGTATCCTCGGTACCATTGCCGGTGATGACACCATCTTTACCACTCCGGCTAGCGGTTTCTCCGTAAAGGATCTCCACGAAGCGATTCTGGTTCTGTTCGAACAGGAACTGTAATGCTCTCTCCCCGTAGCGCCGCTGCGGGGATCATTCTGCTCTCATATCATTTTCCCCTTTATTTCACTGCCCCTGCTTTGACGATTAGTGCTTTTTACCACTCATTAACATTCACCCAGTGAATAACAATCCCGTAAATCGCACAAAAAATCAAAATGCAATATCCCTATGATTTACTTATAAATATCAGCACAGACTGCTCATAAAACACCCAATAATATGCAATTTGGTTATAAAAAAACGGGTGTTTAACACGTAATAACAAGGGAAACCATTAGTCTGGTATTAATTTTTGGCGTTATTAGTGTATACTTGATTTTGTGATGAGGGTCACGAAACAAGACCCCACTAAAAAATTCGACGAGGTAAGAATCATGAAAATCAAAACAACTGTAGCGGCGCTGAGCGTCCTGTCTGTCCTGTCCTTCGGTGCTTTCGCGGCTGACGCTATTAATGCTGACCAGGCGCAGTCCCGTGAGGCAATCGGTACGGTTTCTGTCGGCGCTGTTGGCACGTCTCCAATGGACATGCATGAAATGCTGAACAAAAAAGCGGAAGAAAAAGGTGCCTCATCCTATCGCATCATCGAAGCGCGTTCCGGTGACCACTGGCACGCCACCGCCGAGCTGTACAAATAAGTTTTAGTAATCACTGAAGACGTAACTCTCCACTCAACGGCACCAGGCATAAAAATAGCGGTACAACCCTTCTCGCCGTTGAGCAAAAAACCTGTTCAGGAGTAAAGACTATGAAAACCAAATTGATCATCGCAACCCTGGGTCTGGCATCCGTTCTCTCTTTCGGCGCAAGCGCAGCCGTACAGCAAGTGAATGCCGATCAGGCACAAAATCTGCAGCCAATGGGCAGCGTCTCCGTGACGTCAGTCACCGGCTCCCCGATGGACATTCGTCAGGAGCTTGCCGCCAAAGCTGAAAAAGCAGGCGCCAGCAGCTATCGCGTCACCGAACTGAATCAGGGTGACCACTGGCATGCCACGGCTGAACTGTATAAATAAACCCTCGTCGTATCTCATCATACGACTTGCCCCTGGCCTCGTGGTCAGGGGCTTTTTTTCATTCAATGCCGCGCGTTAAAGCGCAACTGCCCTTCAAGCTCTTCTTCTGCTTCATCGAACAGCAATATCAGCGCGCCAAAACGTCTGCGCAGCTTTTCAGGAAGATGAATAAACTCAATCTCCAGCGGTAGCGGCAACATACTGCCGGTGACCACATCCCAAAGCGTATCCAGATTCGTCACGCTTTCCCGTTCAAGATCAAACGCCCGGATAAATTCCCGATAAAAGTCTTCCTGACTGTCGATTTCGTCAAAATCAAACGTATAAGTTTTCATTGCCAGCCACCCAGTCCAGGCGGGCGGCAGATGCCGCCCTGTCTATTATAATCCCCCGATATGCAGGGTTTTAACTTCCAGATACTCTTCCAGCCCCAGCACGGATCCCTCACGTCCAAGACCGGATTCTTTCACGCCGCCAAAAGGCCCCAGCTCGGTAGAAACGGCGCACTCGTTAATGCCAATCATCCCGCTCTCGATTGCCTGCGAAACGCGGAAAACCCGGGAGAGGTTCTGGGTGTAGAAGTAAGCCGCCAGCCCGTAGGGCGTGTTGTTGGCGCGCTGGATGACTTCGTCTTCCGAGGTGAAGCGGAAACAGGCCGCAACCGGGCCAAACGTCTCTTCCTCTGCCAGCTTCATGCCTTCGTGGCAGTCGCCCAACACGGTTGGCATCCAGAAATTGCCGCCCAGAGGATGGGGTTTACCACCCGCCAGCACGGTCGCCCCCCGTGCGACAGCATCTTCAACGTGCTCGCGCACCTTGTTGACCGCCGCAGGTTCGATCAGCGGCCCAACGACCACGCCCTCTTCAAGACCATTCCCCACCTTAAGGGTATTAACCGCATCAGCGAGCTTATTCACAAACTTGTCGTAGACGGTTTCCTGAATGTAGAAGCGGTTCACGCTGACGCAAACCTGCCCCGCATTGCGGAACTTGTTGGCGATAGCGCCCTTAACCGCTGCGTCAATGTCTGCATCCTCGAAAACGATGTACGGGGCATTTCCCCCCAGCTCCATGGAGACTTTTTTCATGGTTTCCGCGGCGTTACGCACCAGCGTTTTGCCGACGGAGGTTGAACCGGTAAAGGAGATTTTACGCACGTCGTGGCTGGCCATGATCGCATCGCTGATCTCATGGGTGTTTCCGGCCACCGCGTTGAGCACGCCATCCGGCACGCCCGCCTGTTTTGCCAGAGTCAGCAGCGCAAAGGCGCTGAGCGGCGTGTTATTTGCCGGTTTGATGACGCCGGTACATCCGGCCGCCAGCGCCGGGCCTAACTTGCGGGTGAGCATCGCCATCGGGAAGTTCCAGGGCGTGATGGCCGCGACGACGCCGATGGGCTCACGGGTCGCAAGAATGCGCGAGCCGGGCTTGATCGGCGGAATAATTTCACCGTTCGCGCGTTTGGCCTCTTCGGCAAACCACTGGATAAAGCTGGCGGCGTACTCCACTTCCCCTTCCGCCTCTTTCAGGGGCTTACCCTGCTCGGTGGTCATTAACCGCCCGAGCCAACTTTTATTCTCAATAATCAGTTCGTACCAGCGGTAAAGAATGGCCGAACGCTCTTTCGCGGTTTTGGCACGCCATGCCGGGAAGGCTTTGGTGGCCGCTGCAATCGCTTCTTCGGTTTGCGCTTTACCCGCTTTCGCAACTTTAGCGATGACCTCACCGGTCGCGGGGTTCAGCACATCAAACGTTGTGTCCAGCGTTTTCCAGAGGCCGTTAACCAGATAGCCGGTCTGAAAAAGGGTGTTGTCCTGAAGCGCCTGGGTCGTCATGTGTCCTCCCTTCCTGAATGTAAGTACGTGCTGGAATAAGTATAGCCACAAAAAAACCGACGCTTTTGGCGTCGGTTTTTTACGTCGGTCAGTTATCAGTTAGGGCATTCTGGTAGCGATGCAGCATAAACACCAGCCGCCCTACCGGCTCTGTCACCTGTGGCGGCGCCTGCCAGTGTTTGAGCTTTTCCTGATAAATATCGAGTTCTTCAAGCAGTTGGGTAAAGTAACGGCGGCGTTTATCATCGCTGCTGGCGGAAAGCACATGGTCGGCGGTACGACGCAGCTGACGGTGGAAGGCCGAGAGATCGTCGTTGATCGGCACCGGCGCGTTACGCAGACGTTGGTGCGCAATGATCATGGTTAATGCCAGGCGGAACTTCGCGATATCCCCCGGAAACTTGTTCAGCAGTAAAAAAAGCTGCTGATAGAGCGCGGGCAGGTGGTTCTCTTTACGGCGCGCGGTATTGGTGGTCATCGACGACACGGCAGCCGACACGAACTGGTTCAACAGCACGCGCCCCGTCCGGGCCTGCGAGTTATCCCGTACCAGCAGAATCACCATCATCGCCAGGAAACACCCAACAAGCTGACCTAAAGCGCTGTCGAGGAACTGGCTGAAATGGAAGGTCATCGGGTTATCCAGCACGATGATATTAATCGTACTCGCCAGCGCCCCCAGCGATCCCAGTCGCCGCTTTTGTACCTCAATGCCGATAAAGAACGCCATTACCGCCAGGCTGATACAGAGCAGCAGCATGCTCTGCTGCGTCGACGGAATGATGACCAGGAAATAGAGCGCGCCTATCGGCAGAGCGGCAATGGTGCCGTAGAGGAAATCAATGGCGACCATGCGCGGGTTAGGCAGACGCATCGCCAGCGCGGTCACGACAGCAATCATCACCATCGCGCCGCTGCCGGACGTCCAGCCCGTCCACAGCCAGAAAAGCGTACCGAGCATACAGGCAAGCGTGGTACGCCAGAAGTTGACCATCGCGTGGTGCCGCTCGGCAGATTCCGCCTTGATCACCACTTCGCCCTGGAGCACCTCTTCTTCCGCCGCGCTGATTTTAGTGTTACTGATTACACCGCGTTTCAGCAGCAGATAGCGCGTCGCGGCGCCGACCCAGGTGTAGATGGTCACCGGCGTGTCACGCTCCCCGGTCCAGGCAATCACACGGCGCATGCGCTTAAGCTGCTTATGCACGTCCTGTACGGTGTCTACCGGCTCGGCAAACAGTTCGCGGAACGTATCGGTAACCGCTTCCGGTCGAGTGTTCTGGATGAGATAGGTTTCGCACGCCTGGGTAATCAGCGTCAGAGAGACGGTGTTAAGGGCTTTAAGGCGACGATTCGCCCGGGCCCAGCGCGACGACTCCATATTGAGGTTGCTGCGCATCCCTTCCAGGGCCTGCGTACGGCGTACCAGCCCGCTCCACGCTTTATCCACCTCTTCGCTGTCGCCGTGTTTAATGCACAGCTGCATCAGCTGGTACTGGGCAACGATCAGCGCGTCCAGCTCGCGATCCACCTCTTGCTTGATCGAGCGCGGGGAGAAAAGCAGGTCAGCCACGATCGCGCAGACAATACCAATCACAATCTCGCTGCAGCGCTCCACGGCAAACTGCGGCGCGAGCAAGGGTTCGGACTGGATCGTGATAACAATAATTAGCGCCGTATAGCCCGCCAGCCCCCAGGCGTAGGAGTTCTCCACTTTTACCAGAGACGAAATCCAGGTGCAGAAACCCGCCCAGATACAGCACACCATGAGCATCAGCAGCGGCGTGCGGATCATCAGAATAATAATGGTCAGCGCCGCGAAACAGCCGATAAAGGTTCCGATGATACGCAGCATCCCGCGATAGCGGATCGCACCAGAGTAGGGCTCCCCGCCCGCGGCGAAGGCAGGGCCCGCCGCAACAATCGCGGCGGTGAGCACCGCCCAGCGAGGGGTTTCAAGCTGGAAATGGAAGCCGACAAACAGCGCCAGCACAATGGCGCACGCCAGCTTCACGGCGAAGCGAATGTGCTGGCTGGCGATGGAAAAGATACCCATGGCGATTAACCAAACTCGCGCAGGCGGTGGGCAATTTTACGGAAGAGCGAATCCTGGCTGGCATCCCGATCTTTTTCGCCGGTGATCACCACCGTCGCGGTAGTGCCCGCTGGCCACAAGTTGCCCTGCTGTTCATCCAGATGAATACGTACCGGCACGCGCTGTGCCAGACGCACCCACTCCAGGTTGGAGTCCACCGTCGCCATCCCTTTGGCATCGTTAGAGCTGCTGGAGTTGGTTACCCCTGCGGCAACGCTGTCGACGGTGCCCTTAAAGACGCGGTTGCTGCCAAGCGGCGTGACTTCAGCCCGGTAACCAGGACGAACCCCCTCCAGCTTGGTCTCTTCCATATAGGCGAGCACGTAGAAGGAGTTCTGCTTAACCAGCGCCACGGCGGTTGAGCCGCGGGTAATGAACTCCCCGGCATAAACGTTGAGGTTGGTCACCCAGCCATCGGCTGGCGCGCGGATCACGGTACGCTCCAGGTCGAGCTTCGCCAGATCGCGCGTTGCCTGCGCTTTCGCCAGTTGGTGCAGCACGGTTTGCAGCACGTTGTTGGACTGGTCTATCTCTTCGCGGGACATGGCCTGTACGCCCAGCTGGTTACGACGACCCGCCTCGCGGCGTTTCTCAGCGGCCAGCGCCTGGTAATAGGCCACGTCGGCTTCCGCTTCCTCCAGCGCTTTCTGGTAGCGAGGCTGGTCGATGGTGAACAGGACCTGATCTTTTTTCACGAGCTGGTTATCGTGAACGTTGACAGCCGTGATAAGACCGGCCACGTCAGGGGCTATTGCCACCACGTCGGCGCTGAAGCGTGCATCACGCGTCCACGGTGATTCGGTGTAGTAGACCCAGGCACGGAAAATAGCGATGAAGGCGAGGATAACCAGCGCCATTGTGATGGCAGTGCGGGAGATTTTTCTTGTTAGCGTTTTCACATCAACCTCAGACAAACATGCGCGATATCAGGTAAAACAGGCAGCAATACAGCGCGGTATTGAACAATGCAGGGTGCCAGACAAAATCGTAGATCCCGGTAGGGACCAGCACCTTGCGCACCAGCCAGAAGATCGCCAGTGATAAAAGAAGCTCGAAAAATATCGGTGGGAACGACAGACCGAACACCACGATAACGGGAAACAGACTCATGTTAACCTTGATAAGAGAGAGTGCAGGCTTCAGAATTTTTTAGCGCACGCCACCGCAGGAGAGCAAGAAACGCCGGGCGAGAATGGCGCAGCCGTTATGTAATTAATAATATATTAACGTAACTGTTATGCTGTTATCTATAATATGTGATCTAAATCACTTTTAAGCCAGAGTGAACAATGGAACGTTTAAAACGCATGTCGGTCTTTGCCAAAGTGGTTGAACTGGGCTCGTTTACCGCCGCAGCACGCCAGCTTCAGATGAGCGTCTCATCCATCAGCCAGACGGTGTCCAAACTGGAAGATGAGCTTCAGGTTAAGCTGCTCAACCGCAGTACCCGCAGCATTGGGCTGACGGAAGCGGGTAAAATTTACTATCAGGGTTGCCGACGCATGATGCATGAAGTGCAGGATGTTCATGAGCAGCTCTATGCCTTCAACAACACCCCCATCGGCACGCTGCGCATCGGGTGTTCTTCAACTATGGCACAAAATGTTCTTGCTGCCATGACGGCAGACATGCTGAAGGAGTATCCAGGATTAACGGTAAATCTGGTGACGGGCATTCCCGCGCCGGACCTGATTGCCGACGGGCTGGACGTGGTGATCCGCGTCGGCGCTCTGCAGGATTCCAGCCTGTTCTCGCGCAGGCTGGGCAGCATGCCGATGGTCGTCTGCGCCTCGAAAAGCTATCTGGCGCAGTACGGCGTTCCGGAGAAACCCGCCGATCTCACCAACCACTCGTGGCTGGAGTACAGCGTGCGGCCCGATAATGAATTTGAGCTGATTGCACCGGAAGGGATCTCTACCAAACTGCTGCCGGAAGGACGGTTTGTTACTAATGATCCGATGACCATTTCGCGCTGGCTGGTGGCCGGTGCCGGGATCGCCTACGTGCCGTTAATGTGGGTGATCAACGAGATCAACAGTGGCGTGCTGGAGATCCTCTTCCCGCGCTACCAGTCCGATCCGCGTCCGGTGTACGCCCTGTATACCGAAAAAGACAAACTCCCGCTCAAGGTACAGGTGTGTATTAACTATCTGACCGAGTATTTTGTGGACGTGGCGGAGCTGTTTCAGGGGATGCGGGGAAGAAGGAAAGAATAGGTCTTTCCCCTCACCCTAACCCTCTCCCCAACGGGGAGAGGGGACTGCTCCGTGCGGTCTTTTCTCCCTCGCCCCTTTGGGGAGAGGGCCGGGGTGAGGGGGGAGAAAATTACGCCGTGCCGCCCACCGTCAGGTTGTCCACTTTCAGCGTTGGCTGGCCCACGCCAACCGGCAGGCTCTGGCCCTCTTTACCGCAGACGCCCACGCCGTTATCCAGCTTCAGATCGTTGCCGACCATGGAGATCTGCTGCATGGCTTCAATACCGGAGCCAATCAGCGTCGCACCTTTGACCGCTTTGGTCACTTTTCCTTTCTCGATCAGATACGCTTCTGACGTGGAGAAAACAAACTTACCGGAAGTGATGTCCACCTGGCCGCCGCCAAAGTTTGGCGCAAAGATACCGTAGTCCACGGATTCGATAATCTCCTGCGGTGTGGATTTGCCCGGTAACATGTAGGTGTTGGTCATGCGCGGCATCGGCAGGTGCGCGTAGGATTCACGACGGCCGTTACCCGTTGGCGCTACGCCCATCAGGCGCGCGTTGAGTTTGTCCTGCATATAGCCTTTCAGCACGCCGTTTTCGATCAGCACGTTGTACTGGCCTGGCGTACCTTCATCGTCGATAGCCACCGAGCCGCGACGATCGCGCATGGTACCATCATCCACCACGGTGCAAAGCTCAGAGGAGACGAGCTGCCCGATCTGGCCGCTGAACACGGACGTTCCGCGACGGTTAAAATCGCCTTCCAGACCGTGGCCCACCGCCTCGTGCAGCAGCACGCCCGGCCAGCCTGCGCCCAGCACCACCGGGAGTGTTCCGGCTGGCGCCGCGACGGCATTCAAGTTCACCAGCGCCATGCGCACGGCTTCTTTTGCCCACGCGTCAGCGCGCGCTTCGCCGTCAACGTCGCCCAGGAACCAGTCATAGCCGAAACGGCCGCCGCCGCCGCTTGAGCCGCGCTCGCGTTTGCCGTCGTCATCGACCTGCACGCTGATTGAAAGACGCACCAGCGGACGCACATCGGCCGCCAGCGTACCGTCCGTTGCCGCCACCAGAATCAGTTCATACACACCACTCAGGCTGGCGGAGACTTCCTGCACGCGTTTGTCGGCGGCACGCGCCACTTTGTCCACGCGGCGCAGAATGTCCAGCTTCTCTTCACGGCTCATGCTCTGCAGCGGATCGATGCTGGTATAGAGCGCAGAGTGCTGCACTTCACCCAGAGTTTTCACGCGACCATCGCCGGCATCGCGCACAATGGTACGCGCGGCCTGCGCGCTCTGCTCAAGCGCGGCCAGGCTTATCTGGTCGGCATAGGCAAAACCGGTTTTTTCGCCGCTCACGGCACGCACGCCGACGCCCTGGTCGATGTTGTAAGAGCCATCTTTGATGATGCTGTCTTCTAAAACCCAGGATTCGTGATAGCTCGACTGGAAATAAAGGTCGCCGTAGTCGAGACGGCGTTCGGTCAGTTGACCAAGAATGGAGAACAGGTCCTGATGGCTCAGGCCGTTCGCTGCGAGCAAATGTTCACTTACCAGGTTCAGACTCATCGTATTGCTACTCGTTCGTTGCCGCCCGTGGCGGTATAAAGATCGTATTTATTGAGAGTGAGGCAATTACCTGCCCACGTCAAATCATTGCTGTGCATCTTTGCGCGGCTGGCGCAGCACCTCGTTAATCTGCGGTTTATCGACCGGACCGGTAATGCGGTAGCGCAAAATGGAGACCTTGCTCCACAGCGGCCCCAGCACTTTACTGGCGGCAAACACCGCCGCACCGACAATCGGGTTCACCACAAAGGCCGCCGCCACGCCAACGCTCGCGGAAATTTCCGGCGCCACCACGGCTTCCATATCCAGCTCGCGACGCACGAGGTTGACCGAGCCCTTCATGGCGATATCCGCTTCAAGGCCATCCACCAGCGTGTCGTCCGTGTGCAGAACGCCGTCCTTGATCCACGCCGTACTTCTGATGGAATCGTAGTAGAAGCCTTCGCTGAAGGTGTCGCTAAAATCAAAGCGCAGCTTGCGCAGCAGCGCATCAAAACTCAGCAGGCGCAGGATCTGTCCGGCGCGCCCCGTGCTCACGTCGGCGATTTCGCCTTTGCCAAAGTGTGTTTTCAGAATGCCGTTCAGTGACGCTTCGTCCGGCTTCCAGGGGGCATCACGCCAGTGAAGATCGTAATTGATGTTAAATGACGAACCGCGCAGCGGCGTGCTGATGCCAAAGAAGTTGGCTGCCGCATCCAGCTTGTTGCCTTTAATGTCACCCTTCAGGGACGTTCGCTGCTCGCCCGGGTTATTCACCCATTCCCCGCCCGCCGTCATGCGGCCAAAGCCAGTGTCGATCAATCCACCGGAGAGCTTGAGCGTATTCCCCTGGATGGCAAAATCACCGTCGATACGGCCGTACTTTTGCCCCCACAGCCAGCACTCCGCGCAGCGCAGCTGCACATCGGGCCAGCCGCTAAAATCGACGCGGGAAGTATTACTCAGCGGCGAGGCATTCGCCGGTTTATCTTTACCCGCGGCGGCCGGGTTGTAATAGAGATAGCGAATCGCTGCCTGCCACGGCGCGTTGTTGCGCATGGTCAGCGTGCCGTTGATCTCCCGGCCCTGTGCCTCCACTTTTGAGCCGTTAGCGGTTGGCTGAGAGACAATGCTCAGGTTGTTCCATTGCTGTCCGCCCAGCATCAGCGACGGCGTGCGTACGGTAATGGTCTGCGGGAACTGGGCGGCCTCATCAACGTTTTGCCCAACGCCTTTCTGGAACAGCGCCAGCCACTCCGCGCCGTCCATCGGCGGGAGGTTAAGCTCAACACCCGCATGCTCAGGCAACGGCGGCGTGGTTTTGCTGTCCGTCGTCCAGATGGCTTTGTCGAGGGTGAGCTTGCGGTTAAGCAGCCAGCGGCTGTTGAAGTGGTTTGTTCCGCCCGCGCTTCCGGTCAGCGCGAAGCTGTCCAGATTGCCATCCACGTTAAGCTTCACCGGCAGCGACTGTCCGGCCTGTTTATCCAGCGGCGCAGGCAGCTGGCTTCGAATATTCTTCAGGTCACCCGTAATGTCGACCTTATACTGTGCCCCCGCATGATAAGGCAGATCGATTGCCACTTTGCCCTGCCAGGCGACCGCGCCCGCCACTGACGCCTCAATCGGCTTCGGCAGGACCTCCATACGCGACGGCTGCCAGTTGCCGTCCAGATTGACGGCCACCTGATAAGCCTTTTGCCCCTCGGCTGTCGAGAAATCGATATTCACGGGCTGATTAAACCAGCTGGCGGTAAGCGGCTCGCTTTTCAAATTACCGTTCACAAAGCTGAACTGTCCGCTGAGGTTTTTGAGGGTGCTATCAAGCGGTTTAATGTACAGGCTGTTGTTCTTCAGCCGGACGTCACCTTTGGCGGTGGTCATCTCACCGTCCAGAGGGATATCAAGATGTAAGCGAGCATTCACATCGCCATCGAGCTGGAGCTGCTGAAGGGTCGCCGCCAGCGACTCTTTCAGTGGCGTCTCCTCAAAGTACGGTCCCACCGCTTTCCCCGGGCCGTTGATGTCGGCATCAATCAGCAGCTTCTCTTTTGAGTAGTCCGGGATGTTGGCCGTCAGGTTGCTGGCCGTCACGCCGCCCAGCGCCACGCTGTCGGACTTCATCCATAGTCCGTCGTTGAGGAAGTTAAGCTCGATATCCAGGTTTTTCAGCGCGGGCCAGCCCGGCTGGAACGCGAAGGTCGCGTTATGCAGCGGCACCAGCACCTGAAACTGGCCTTCATTATGTTTGTACGGGAAAAGATGCGGGTTACCGCCGTAGACCAGCGTGGCATTGTCCGCCTGACCGCCCTGAATTGCGCCGCTCAGATAGTCGACCAGCGCCTTACCCATCAGGTTTTCCGGGAAGTATCGCCAGGCCTGAGAGCCGTCATCGGTGCTGATCCCGGCCAGAATGCCCAGCCACGGCTCATCACCTGCAGGCTGCAGATAGCGGAAATCGCCGCGCGCGTGAACCGCTTTGGCTTTCACATCGATATGGCGGCCATCAAGCTGGAAACCTTTGTCGTTACGTAGCCAGTTAAGCACAGCGCTGCCCTGTTCAATCTCCAGCGGCGCGCGGAAGACCGTCTCGTAAGGCATTTTGGCGTTGTGCATATTGGCCGTCAGCCTGCCGTTATCCACGCTGCCTTCCAGCTTGCCGCTGAAATGCTCCGCACCCGGTAGCATCTTCCACTGCTTCCAGGCAAGGTCTTTCCAGGATGCCTGGAAACGGGTTTTTTCCGTCGCCTGGAGCGGGATATCCAGCGCCAGAGAATCAATATTTCCGCTCGGCTGCGTCGCCAGCCAGATCTCGCCCAGGTCCGGAGAGAGTTTTGCGGCCATCGAGCGCAAGCCTTCAATGGCCGCCAGATCCAGGTTACTGGCGCGGATGCGCAGCTCATCGCTGCGTTTGCTGACCGCGCCGCCCACGTCCTGCTCTGGCATCCAGGCCAGCGTCAGCGCACCGCGCGGCCACGGCTTGCCGTCCATCGTGATACGCGTATCGGGGATGGCAAACTGCCAGCCCTCTTTCTCCTGCGTCACGTGCGCGGTGAGGTTATCGACGGAAAGCTGATGCTGCTGTTTTTCGCCCTTCCAGCTCGCGCCCCCCTGCTTCAGCCAGATATCGCCGCTGGCAAATTTCCCTTTCGTCAGGGTCATCCAGCCCTCAAGGCTGAAACGGGCGGTTTCCAGCTGCATATTTTGCTGTAACCAGTCGCCGAGCCAGGGCTTCACGTCCACATCGTCGGCCTGCAGCCAGACTTTACCGTTGTTTAGCAGGCCATCATCGTCCCGCAGGTCCATACGCACCTGCATGACGCCGTGCTGGCCGTTCAGGCTGGAAAGATTAACCTGCCCCTCGGCGCGGTGCCGATCCTTACCGTTGAGCCAGGTTAGCTGCGGGATCGCCAGCTCGGCGCGCTGGCCGGAAAGTGTAATAAAGCTCACTTCGCTGTCACGGAGATCGAAATGATCGAACTGGCGGAGAAAGAGATCGCTGAAGCGGTTGGCTTCGAGGCCCTGATTGTTATCACCGCCCGTCAGCGGCGTATTGGTCAGAAACTGGAGTTGATAAAAGGTGAGATCGCGAAACTGCCAGCGCAGATGCAGCAGGCTTTGCCAGACGTCCAGCGCCAGGGTTACGCGTTTGATTTTCAGATAGCCGCCGTCTTTCAGGCTTGCGTTGATGTCCCGGACATCGAGCGTCGGACCAAAATTCTGCCAGCTGGCGCTGACCTGGCTTACGTCCACCGGCACGCCGGTGGTGGATTCGATTTTCGCCAGCAGCTGCGGACGCCAGCTGTCCAGATGCGGTAAAACGAGGCGTAGCCCGCTCACGAGCAACGCGACAATCACGACCAGCGTTGCCCCTGTAAGCAATAAAATCCCCGGCAATCGCCTCACGCATCTCTCCTTGTCAGCTTTCGTCACGCAGCGAACTGCGTTTTACATCATTACGACGTCAAACTGCTCCTGGTTATAGAGCGGTTCAATTTGTACTTTTACCTGTTTGCCGACAAAGATTTCCACTTCCGCCAGCGCGTGCGACTCTTCGCCTTTCAGCGCTTCAGCCACCGCAGGGGAAGCATAGACCAGAAAACGATCGGAGTCGTAGGCATGATGCACACGGACGATTTCACGCATAATTTCGTAGCAGACGGTCTCAACCGTCTTTACCGTTCCGCGTCCATGGCAGGTTGGGCATTCATTACACAGCACATGCTCAACGCTTTCACGGGTACGCTTGCGCGTCATTTCTACCAGCCCCAGCTGTGAGAAACCGTTGATGCTGGTCTTAACGCGATCTTTACTCAGCGCCTGCTCCAGCGAGTGCAGCACGCGACGGCGATGGTCTTCATTACTCATATCGATAAAGTCGATGATGATAATGCCGCCGAGGTTGCGCAGACGAAGCTGGCGCGCAATTGCCTGCGTGGCTTCGATGTTGGTGTTGAAGATGGTGTCATCCAGATTGCGATGGCCGACAAACGCACCGGTGTTGATATCAACGGTGGTCATCGCTTCGGTCTGATCGATGATCAGGTACCCGCCGGACTTCAGTTCGACCTTTCGCTCCAGGGCGCGCTGGATCTCGTTCTCGACGTCATAGAGATCGAAGATCGGCTGACGCCCGGTGTAATGCTCCAGCAGGCCCGGCATTTCCGGGATGTATTCAGCGGTAAACTCCAGCAGCGCTTCATACGTCAGGCGAGAGTCCACGCGGATGCGGTCGAGCTGCGCATCGGCAAAGTCACGCAGCACGCGCTGCGCAAGCGCCAGTTCACCATAGAGCTGGTAGCGGGTCTGGTTGCGTTTTTTACGCTCCATCACTTTGGTCCAGACGCGCTTCAGGTAAGCCGCATCCGACGCCAGGTCTTCTTCGCTGATCCCTTCTGCGGCAGTGCGGATAATAAACCCGCCCTGTTCATCGCAGTAGGCGCTGACCACTTTCTTCAGACGCTCGCGCTCGCTTTCGCTCTCAATACGCTGCGAAACACCCACGTGCGACGCGCCAGGCATAAAGACCAGATAGCGGGAAGGTAAGGTGATGTCGGTGGTCAGACGGGCACCTTTGGTACCGAGGGGATCTTTCACCACCTGCACCATCAGATCCTGTCCCTGACGCACCAGTTCAGAAATATCGCGCACGGCAAACTGCTTTTGCTCTTCGCCCGCGACGCACTCGGTGTGCGGCATGATGTCGGAGGCATGTAAAAATGCCGCCTTATCCAGTCCAATATCTACAAAAGCCGCCTGCATACCCGGCAGTACACGACTGACACGACCTTTGTAGATATTGCCTACTATTCCGCGCCGCGCTTCACGCTCAATATGAATTTCCTGAAGAATGCCACCGTCAATATAGGCCACACGGGTTTCCGATGGCGTTACGTTTACCAACAATTCAGCCGTCATAATTATCCCTTCCCTCACGCAGTGAGTTAAAATTACTCAGCAACTCATACGTTTCCACCAGCGGTAAGCCGACTACGGCGTGATAGCTGCCATTAATCTTCCTGACAAAACAGCCACCCAGCCCCTGAATACCGTATGCACCTGCTTTATCCATCGGTTCACCGCTGGCGATATAAGCGGCGATCTCGTCGTCGGTTAGCACTCTGAACGTGACATCCGTAACCACCAGGCAATCCAGCACGTGCTGGCTGTCCGCCAGCGCGACGGCTGTCATCACCTGATGCGTTTGTCCGGACATTTTGCGCAGCATGCGCGCCGCATCGGCTGCGTCATGCGGTTTCTCAAGGACTTCACCGTTAAGGATAACGATGGTATCTGCTCCCAGCACGGGCAGATCGCGCGGCACGCAGGCCACGCCCGCCTGCGCTTTCTCGCGTGCCAGGCGAGACACGTACTGCTGAGCACTTTCGCCCTCAGCACGTTTTTCTTCAATGCCGGTCACGATGCGTTCAAAAGAGACCCCTAACTGCGTCAGGAGTTCCTGACGGCGCGGGGAGCCGGAAGCAAGATACAGAGACGTCATAGAAACCTTTTATTGCACAGCAAACTGCTGGCGAACCTTACGCATCAGCAGGAATAGCCACGGCCAGAGCACACCATTTACTACACTACTCCAGAACACTTCCGGTCGGAAAGAGACGTTGATCACTAAAAACTCTGCCCAGAAAACAACGATATCCGCAGCAAGCGACAACAGCATCACGACCAGGGCCTGTTGCCAGAGCGCGAGGTTACGAAAGAGCTGGAATTTCAGTGCGACGAGGTACGCAATAATGCTCATGGACAGGGCGCGCACGCCCAGCGTAGAGCCACTAATGAGATCCAGTATGGCACCCATCACAAAACCCGTGCCGACATTTACGCGGTGCGGCAGGGCAAGGATCCAGTAAAGCAAAATGAGCAAGACCCAGTTTGGCCGGAAAACGAGAATGTTATCCGGCCAGGGCATAATCTGCAGCAACAGTGCGATGAGGAACGAGAGCCAGATGACCCAGCGTCCCTGGCTACGATAACTTGCCACTACTGCCCTCCCGAAGAGAGTTTAGGCGGTGGCGGCGCGTCCGGCAGCGGCTGCGTTAAACCGGTTGCCGGCGCGGGCACTGGCGCAGGCGGCCCCATAGAGTCCGCTGGCGGGAGAACTTGCGGCATCATCTGCATCAGGCGCTCGTTCGCCACGCGATGCACCTCTTCAGGCGTCATCGGATTAGCACCGTTACGATCGGCACCCCAGAGCAGCAGCAGGTAGCGCAGACGCTGTAAACCGGCGGTTGGACGGGCCTGAATCACGGTGTACGCACGCTGAGTATCCAGCTTAACCGAAGAGACCACCGCAACCGGGTAGCCCTCAGGGAAGCGTCCACCCAGACCGGACGTCACCAGCACGTCGCCGACACGGATGTCCGTGTTAGCCGGCAGGTGTTCCAGCTGCAGATCGTCCGTGCAGCCGTTACCGGCCGCAATCACGCGGATATCGTTACGCAGGACCTGGATCGGCAGTGCGTGCGTGGCGTCACAAATCAGCAGCACGCGGCTGGTCAGTTTGGCGACGGCAACAACCTGGCCTACTACGCCCTTATCACTGATGACGGGCTGACCTTCATACACCCCGTTCACGCTCCCTTTGTCGATCACAACCTGATCGCTGTAGGGGTCGTTCACGGTGGAGATCACCTGGGTAACCATCTTCTGCTCGTCCTGACGCAGCGGCGAGCCGAGCAGTTCACGCAGACGCGCGTTTTCCTGCTTGTATTGCCCCAGCATCAGCAGTTCGCTGTTTTTCAGCAGCAGTTCCTGGCGTAATGCCCGGTTTTCAAGTTCGAGCTGGTCTCGTGAAGACAACGTTTGAGAAACGGAGTCGAGCAGTTCACGGGGACCATTTGATATAAAGTAGAAAGGACTGACGGCGGTATCCATGTACGTTCGGATCTGGCTGAACGTACCGAGGCGGCTATCGGCAATAATGACGCCAAGCGCAACCAGAACCGCCAGAATGAGGCGAAACTGTAGCGATGGGCCACGGCTAAAAATTGGCTTCATAGGCTATGCGTATTCTCGTGTCAGAGAGAAAGGGTAGCGATTCGCTACCCTTTCACCATGACTACTCTTCGCTGAACAAGTCGCCGCCGTGCATGTCGATCATTTCCAGCGCCTTGCCACCACCACGGGCGACGCAAGTCAGTGGATCTTCTGCAACTACGACAGGAATACCTGTCTCTTCCATCAACAGGCGGTCGAGGTTACGCAGAAGCGCACCACCACCGGTCAGAACCATACCGCGCTCGGAGATATCGGACGCCAGCTCTGGTGGACACTGCTCCAGCGCAACCATTACCGCGCTCACGATGCCCGTCAGTGGTTCCTGCAGTGCTTCCAGAATTTCGTTGGAGTTCAGGGTAAAACCGCGTGGCACACCTTCCGCCAGGTTACGACCACGTACTTCGATCTCACGCACTTCATCGCCCGGATACGCAGAGCCGATTTCGTGTTTGATACGCTCTGCGGTGGCTTCACCGATCAGAGAGCCGTAGTTACGGCGCACATAATTAATGATGGCTTCATCGAAGCGGTCACCACCGATACGTACGGAAGAGGAGTACACCACGCCGTTCAGAGAGATCACGGCCACTTCAGTGGTACCGCCACCGATATCCACCACCATAGAACCGGTAGCTTCGGAAACAGGCAGGCCAGCACCGATGGCCGCAGCCATTGGCTCTTCAATCAGAAACACTTCACGTGCACCTGCCCCCTGGGCAGATTCACGGATTGCGCGACGTTCTACCTGGGTTGCGCCAACCGGCACACACACCAGAACACGCGGGCTTGGGCGCATGAAGCTGTTACTGTGAACCTGCTTGATGAAGTGCTGAAGCATTTTTTCAGTCACGAAGAAATCAGCGATAACGCCGTCTTTCATTGGGCGAATGGCGGCGATGTTGCCAGGGGTACGACCCAGCATCTGCTTCGCGTCATGACCCACTGCGGCCACGCTTTTCGGCGAGCCTGCACGATCCTGACGAATGGCCACAACAGAAGGCTCATTCAATACGATGCCTTGTCCTTTTACATAAATAAGGGTATTCGCGGTACCCAGGTCAATGGACAGGTCATTGGAAAACATGCCACGAAATTTTTTCAACATACTAAGGGATAATCCTGAAAGCTGGGGCGGAAAACAAAATCCGCTTACTTTACCAACCACACGCAGCAGCGACAAGGCGCAAAAATCATCTGCAACGGTGAAAATTTGTGCAGTACGTTTCCTGATGTTACAAATTCATCCCCTGACTCCCTCAGGGCTGAGTAAACAGTCGTGTTCCTCACTGGCATTTGTAACCCGTTAAAGGTCGTTCACTGGCTTTTTGCTCGACATACTCAAAGCTACAGGCGCGATATTCTACGTGAAAACAACGTAAACGGCAGGTCAAACAGAGTATCTTTGCAAATATTTTTTCACGTTGGTGTCAAGCGGCTGAGAGGCGGCAAAAAAATCGCCCTGACCGCCCGTCACCCCGCGCTCTGTTAACATCTGCCATTCGCCTCTGGAGCGCACGCCTGCGGCAAATACCTGTGTTCGTGTTCCCTTGCACGCTTCAACCAAACTCTGAACCAGCAGCTGGTTTTCCGTGCGCTTTTCAATATTTCTTACCAGCCCCGGATGTAGCTTTAATAGCTCCACATCCAGCTCCTTGATCCAGTTGGTACTAACCAGCGTTAAACCAGCCTGCGTTACCGCGACACGCGCACCGAGCGCGTTGATCAAACGGACCACTGGACGCAACCGGCTGATGTGTTGACCTACATCCGCCTCAGCAAGTTCAAAAATAATGTGTTTGCGTTGCGATTTTTCGCATTGCATTAATGTATCACGCAGCCAGCGCTGAAAACGCGGACGTATTAATGACTCAACGGTGACCTGTAACGCCAGATTCTCTTCCGGCCAGAATGATAAAAACGGAATCAAGCGTGTAATTTGCTGGCGGTCATACTCTTCGGAGAGCCCAAATTGCAGCACCATTGGCAGATATTCCGCAGAAATAACCTCTTCCGTCCCGTCGAAAATACGGCACATCAATTCCCGGTGATGGACATAGCCGTTTTTCATGACCGCCGGTTTTTGATATATACGTGGCCCACCACGACTCAGCATTTGCTCAATCAACGTACGCCAGCGCACGTTTCCGCGGCCTTTTTCTGGCAGCGAATCATCATAGACAGCCCATCCGTTCGCCCCCTGTAGCACGGCGTTGCGGGTGGCCGCTTCCGCATGCTCCATCACCTGTTCTGTCGACTGTCCGCCGCGCCAGGCGCAGATCCCCATATGGACCATATCGTCTCTGTCGAGCATTTTGCTCTGCGGCAGCGCGTCGACGGCCTTCAGCAGCTGGCTGGCAATACTTTCTGATTCCTTCAGCGTGCGGTGCGGCAGCAATACGGCAAAATCGCTGCGGTGGTAGCGGGCCAGCAGAGCCCCCGGGTAGCGCAGAATAAAGGTGGAGAGCAGGTTGATCAGCGTAAAGAGATTTTCTTCCGCCGCCCGCTGCCCCCATGTGTCGCGCAGCAGATCGAAATCAGGCAGGCGAATCATCATCACCACCCCGTGCGTGCCCACTTTCTCCGGGTCGTCGAGCAGCGTGGCGAGTTGGTTGTCAAAGAAAAGGCGGTTGTTAAGGCCGGTTTTATTATCCTGCGCGGCATAAGAGCGGATCAGCGTATCCATACGGCTGCGCTGGTCGCTGGCAAACTGGATTTCTGAGAGCAGCGTATCCAGCGCGCTGCTGGCGCGTGACGGCCATTCATGGACCGAGCCGCGAACCTGCGGGCCGCGTTCACCGTTCAGGATACGTACGGAGCGGATCTCCAGCAGTTCCTGACCAGAGAGCTGGCGGCGCAGCCAGCGGACCGCGAGGAAAATCAGCAAAATAATGAAGGCGACGGCGACAGTGAGCGGCGCGGTGGTCATCATGGAACGGAAATAGCTGGCCATCGGATCAAGGTAGACCATGCGTATGGTCATACCCGGATTTTTGAGGGAGTGCACCGTCACTTCCCGATACTGGCTCACCACACCCGCAGGTCGATAGCTGTCCTGCCGTTCATGGCTTAAAACCGGATGCTTTCCCTGCTGAATGTCGATCTGGATAATATCAACCGGCACCATCAACTCATCCAGCTCCCGGGAAAGCTCAGGAAGTGGAGTGGTCAACAGACGCGTATCAATGACCGACGCAACGGACTGCACCCGGTTGACCAGTTTGTCCTGAATGGCGTTATAAAAGCTCAGAGAGCAACCAAGAAGCGTGACAAAGATGGTAAGCCCCGTCAGCAGGGTGATAAAAGCCGAGAACTTCGTCGTTAATCGCATCCTTGAGATTACTCCGTGGGTTGATGGGGTAGCGAGTAAGCGCTAACTTGCATTTCAAATGCGGCATACTACCAAACCTGGCGTATCTGGCAATTTATTGCGTTAAATCGGCATTGCTTTACCCTGAGCGAGTATAGTCTTCAGGAACTATTTTCCAATCATCTGAGCCGTGAGGACCCCGTATGCAGGCTTTAATCTTAGAACAGCAGGACGGCAAAACGCTTGCCTCAGTACAGGCCGTAGAAGAGACTCGCCTGCCGGAAGGCGAAGTTACCGTCGACATCGACTGGTCCAGTTTAAATTATAAAGATGCGCTGGCGATCACCGGTAAGGGTAAAATCATCCGAAATTTCCCTATGGTGCCGGGTATTGATTTTGCTGGCCGGGTTCATAGCAGCGAAGATCCCCGTTTCCATGCGGGCCAGCAGGTGCTGCTCACCGGCTGGGGCGTGGGCGAAAATCACTGGGGCGGCCTGGCAACGCAGGCGCGCGTGAAGGGTGACTGGCTGGTGCCCATGCCGAAAGGCATGGATGGCCGCAAAGCGATGATCGTCGGTACCGCAGGCTTTACTGCCATGCTGTGCGTGATGGCGCTGGAAGAGGCGGGTGTTCGCCCTGAGTCAGGTGAAATTGTTGTGACCGGGGCCAGCGGTGGCGTGGGGAGCACGGCGGTCACGCTGCTGCACAAGCTGGGTTATCAGGTTGCGGCGGTGTCCGGCCGTGAAAGCACGCATGATTATCTGCGTCAGCTCGGTGCCAGCCGCATTCTTGGCCGCGATGAGTTTGCCGAGACCCGCCCGCTGGAAAAACAGGTCTGGGCAGGCGCGGTCGATACCGTCGGTGATAAGGTGCTGGCAAAAGTCCTGGCGCAGATGAACTACGGCGGCTGCGTGGCAGCCTGCGGCCTGGCGGGCGGATTTGCCCTGCCAACGACCGTGATGCCATTTATTCTGCGTAATGTCCGCCTGCAGGGCGTGGATTCCGTGATGACGCCTGCGGCTCGCCGTACTGAGGCATGGGAGCGTCTGGTGCGCGATTTGCCGGAATCTTTCTATACGCAGAGCGCCACCGAAATTACGCTCAGCCAGGCACCTGAATATGCCAGTAAGATTATGGATAACCAGTTCCATGGTCGCGCGCTGGTGAAAATCGCCTAATCTTCAAATTTTCGTGACATATTCGCGCGAATCCTTCTCCTCCGTCATGCTTAGGAAAACGCATGATGGAGGATGCCATGAAAAATCGAAAACTGACGGAAGCCGACGTAACGTCTGAGTCTGTCTTTATGCTACAGCGCCGCCAGATCCTGAAAATGCTTGGCATCAGCGCCACCGCCCTGACGCTCTCTCCAGCGGCACACGCCGACCTGCTCGACTGGTTTAAAGGCAACGATCGCCCGAAGGCTCCTTCCGGCGCCCCGCTTACCTTCACCAAACCCGAGCAATGGCAGAACAAACTCGCGCTTACGCCGGAAGATAAAGTCACCGGCTACAACAACTTCTACGAATTTGGTCTGGATAAAGCCGATCCTGCCGCCAATGCCGGCAGCATGAAAACCGATCCGTGGACGCTGAAAATCGACGGCGAAGTGGCAAAACCCCTGACGCTGGATCACCACGATCTGACCACACGCTTCCCTCTCGAAGAGCGTATCTATCGCATGCGCTGCGTAGAGGCCTGGTCGATGGTGGTGCCCTGGGTAGGCTTCCCCCTGCATAAGCTGCTGGCGATGGTTGAGCCCACCAGCAACGCAAAATACGTCGCCTTCCAGACGCGCTTCGCCCCGGACGAGATGCCGGGCCAGAAAGACCGGTTCATTGGCGGCGGGCTGGAGTATCCGTATGTAGAAGGGTTACGCCTCGACGAAGCCATGCATCCCCTTACCCTCCTGACCGTCGGCGTTTACGGCAAGGCGCTTCCGCCGCAAAACGGCGCTCCCATCCGTTTAACCGTGCCGTGGAAATACGGCTTCAAAGGGATTAAATCGATCGTCAGCATTAAGCTGACCCGCGAACGTCCGCCAACGACATGGAACCTGGCGGCACCGGGTGAATACGGCTTCTTCGCCAACGTGAACCCGCATGTGGATCATCCCCGCTGGTCGCAGGCGACGGAACGCTTTATCGGCTCCGGCGGTGCGCTGGACGTAAAGCGCCAGCCCACGCTGCTGTTTAACGGCTATGCGGATGAAGTGGCCTCGCTGTACCGTGGCCTCGATTTACGGGAGAACTTCTGAGTGCGATTAACGGCAAAGCAGATCGCCTGGCTGAAAGTGCTTCTGCACCTGGCCGGGTTACTTCCTTTTATATGGCTGTTCTGGGCCGCAAGCCAGGGCCTCTTTAGCGCCGATCCGGCAAAAGATATCCAGCATTTTACGGGTCGGATGGCTCTGAAATTTTTGCTGGCCACCTTGCTCGTCTCGCCGCTGGCGCGCTACGCTAAACAGCCACTATTGATACGCACCCGTCGGCTTTTAGGGCTATGGTGTTTTGCCTGGGCGACCCTGCACCTAACCAGCTACGCCCTGCTGGAACTGGGAATTAACAATCTGACACTGCTTGGCCGCGAACTGGTGACTCGACCTTATCTGACGCTGGGTATTGTGAGTTGGGTGATTTTACTGGCGTTAGCGCTGACCTCCACGCAATATGCGCAGCGAAAGCTGGGCCGTCGCTGGCAGCTGCTGCACAACTTCGTCTATCTTGTCGCGATCCTCGCACCCATTCATTATCTGTGGTCGGTGAAGATCCTCTCTCCGCAGCCGATCCTTTACGCGCTGGCGGCCGTAGCGCTTTTAGCATGGCGTTACAAGAAGTTCCGCCAGTGGTTGCGATAGTTCGCGAAACTGTGCGTTTTCCCGCAGATTACCTCTCAACCGCAAATCTTTTTTGGATTGCGGTTGATAATCTTCCCTGATAAGACCAGTATTTAGCTGCCAAATGCTACGAAATCGTTATAATGTGCGACCTTGGTTCGCCTGACAGTGGTTTTGGGCCTCTGAAAAGGTGACATTTGCGCTTCGACGGTATATTTTGTTTTTTACCCGAGAATCGCAGGAGATAGCGGCATAATGACTGATAAGTTCCATATCTTAGTTTTAAACGGACCGAACCTGAACATGCTCGGCACCCGTGAGCCAGAGAAGTACGGCACGCTGACATTGAGCGAAATTGTTAACCGTCTGAGCACGGAAGCAGCGTCACTGAATGTGGATTTGGATCATTTTCAGTCAAACGCGGAGTACGCAATCATCGACCGTATTCATCAGGCTAAAGACAATGTGGACTATATCCTGATCAATCCGGCCGCGTTTACGCACACCAGTGTTGCTATCCGCGACGCACTGCTCGCGGTGAGTATCCCGTTTATCGAGATCCACCTGAGTAACGTGCACGCCCGAGAGCCGTTCCGCCACCATTCGTATCTGTCGGATATCGCTGCTGGCGTTATCTGCGGACTGGGCGCAGACGGCTATTCATACGCTTTACAGACAGCGGTAAAACGCTTGTCACAATCACACTAAACAAGAGTACGGAACCCACTCATGGATATTCGTAAGATTAAAAAACTGATCGAGCTGGTTGAAGAATCAGGCATCTCCGAACTGGAAATTTCTGAAGGCGAAGAGTCTGTACGCATCAGCCGTGCAGCCCCAGCCGCTAGCTTCCCGGTAATGCAGCAAGCTTACGCTGCGCCAGTGCAGCAGCCTGCGCTTTCCGCAGCCGTTGCGCCAGCAGCAGCTGAAGCCGCACCTGCCGCTGCAGCAGAAATCAGTGGTCACATCGTACGTTCCCCAATGGTTGGTACTTTCTACCGCACCCCGAGCCCGGACGCGAAGGCGTTCATCGAAGTGGGTCAGAAAGTCAACGTAGGCGATACCCTGTGCATCGTTGAAGCGATGAAAATGATGAACCAGATCGAAGCAGACAAATCAGGTACTGTGAAAGCGATTCTGGTCGAAAGTGGTCAGCCGGTTGAATTTGACGAGCCGCTGGTCGTCATCGAGTAACGAGGCGTACATGCTGGATAAAATTGTTATCGCCAACCGCGGCGAGATCGCACTGCGTATTCTTCGTGCCTGTAAAGAACTGGGCATCAAGACCGTCGCTGTGCACTCAAGCGCGGATCGCGATTTAAAACACGTATTGCTGGCGGATGAGACGGTCTGTATTGGCCCGGCTCCGTCCGTAAAAAGCTATCTGAACATCCCGGCTATCATCAGCGCCGCTGAAATCACCGGCGCGGTGGCAATTCATCCGGGTTACGGCTTCCTCTCTGAGAACGCCAACTTTGCTGAGCAGGTTGAACGCTCTGGCTTTATCTTCATTGGCCCGAAAGCCGACACCATCCGCCTGATGGGCGACAAGGTGTCTGCAATCACCGCGATGAAAAAAGCCGGTGTTCCAACCGTACCAGGCTCTGACGGCCCTCTGACCGACGACATGGATGCTAACCGTGCTCATGCTAAACGCATTGGCTACCCGGTTATCATCAAGGCGTCCGGCGGCGGCGGCGGTCGCGGTATGCGCGTTGTGCGCAGCGATGCTGAACTGGCGCAGTCCATCTCCATGACCAAAGCGGAAGCGAAAGCGGCTTTCAGCAATGACATGGTGTATATGGAAAAATACCTGGAAAACCCACGCCACATCGAAATTCAGGTGCTGGCCGACGGTCAGGGTAACGCGATCTATCTGGCAGAACGTGACTGCTCCATGCAGCGTCGTCACCAGAAAGTGGTCGAAGAAGCGCCAGCGCCGGGCATTACCCCGGAACTGCGTCGCTACATCGGCGAGCGTTGCGCCAAAGCGTGTGTCGATATCGGCTATCGCGGGGCGGGTACCTTTGAGTTCCTGTTCGAAAACGGCGAGTTCTACTTCATTGAAATGAACACCCGTATTCAGGTTGAGCACCCAGTTACCGAAATGATCACCGGCGTTGACCTGATCAAAGAGCAGCTGCGTATCGCCGCAGGCCAGCCGCTGTCCATCAAGCAGGAAGAAGTTGTGGTCAAAGGCCATGCGGTAGAGTGCCGTATCAACGCCGAAGACCCGAACACCTTCCTGCCAAGCCCGGGTAAAATCACGCGTTTCCACGCGCCGGGTGGCTTTGGCGTGCGCTGGGAATCTCATATCTACGCCGGTTACACCGTACCGCCGTACTATGACTCAATGATTGGCAAGCTTATCTGCTACGGCGAAAACCGTGACGTGGCGATTGCCCGCATGAAGAACGCCCTGCAGGAATTGATCATCGACGGTATCAAAACCAACGTTGATCTGCAGATGCGTATCATGAGCGACGAGCACTTCCAGAATGGTGGGACGAACATCCACTACCTGGAGAAAAAACTAGGCCTGAACGAGAAGTAAGAGAGCTGTGTTGCTAAAAGGCCGGATTATCCGGCCTTTTTTATTTCTGGGGATCGCAAAGCCCCATCATGTACAATCCCCGCTTTCTGCATCCACAAGGGACTAAAAATGGACAAACGTTTTGTTCAGGCCCATAAAGAAGCGCGCTGGGCGCTGTGGCTGACCCTTCTCTATCTTGCCGCATGGTTAGTAACCGCTTACATACCTGATTCAGCTATCGGCATTACCGGCCTCCCACACTGGTTTGAAATGGCCTGCCTGCTGGTACCAATGGTGTTTATTCTGCTGTGCTGGGCGATGGTGAAATTCATCTACCGGGATATTCCGCTGGAGGACGATGATGCAGCTTGAAGTCATTATGCCGCTTGTCGCATACCTGCTGGTCGTGTTTGGTTTATCCATCTATGCCATGCGTAAAAGAGCGACCGGCGCTTTCCTGAATGAGTATTTCCTCGGCAGCCGTTCGATGGGCGGCGTTGTACTGGCGATGACGCTGACTGCGACCTATATTAGCGCCAGCTCGTTTATTGGCGGCCCCGGTGCGGCCTACAAGTACGGGTTAGGCTGGGTATTGCTGGCTATGATCCAGCTGCCTGCCGTCTGGCTTTCGCTGGGCATACTGGGCAAAAAATTTGCTATTCTGGCGCGCCGTTATAATGCCGTGACGCTCAACGATATGCTCTTTGCCCGCTATCAGAGCCGCTTGCTGGTGTGGCTGGCGAGCCTGAGCCTGCTGGTGGCCTTTATCGGTGCGATGACCGTACAGTTTATCGGCGGAGCACGCCTGCTGGAAACGGCGGCCGGAATCCCTTACGAGACGGGCCTAATTATCTTCGGGGTAAGCATCGCGCTGTATACTGCGTTTGGTGGATTCCGCGCCAGCGTGCTGAACGATACGCTGCAGGGAATGGTTATGCTCATCGGCACGATCGTTCTGCTGGTGGGCATTGTCCATGCCGCGGGTGGACTCACTCACGCGGTGGAAACCCTGGAAGCGATTGACCCGAAACTGGTCTCGCCGCAGGGCGCAGATGATATCCTCTCTCCGACCTTTATGACCTCTTTCTGGGTGTTAGTCTGCTTCGGAGTGATTGGTCTGCCGCATACCGCCGTGCGCTGTATCTCCTATAAAGACAGTAAAGCCGTTCACAAGGGCATCATTATCGGGACAATTGTGGTCGCGATCCTGATGTTTGGTATGCATCTGGCGGGGGCATTAGGGCGCGCGGTGATCCCCGATCTTACCGTGCCGGATCTGGTGATCCCGACCCTGATGGTTAAAGTGCTGCCCCCCTTTGCCGCCGGGATCTTCCTCGCCGCACCAATGGCCGCCATTATGTCGACCATCAACGCCCAGTTACTGCAAAGTTCCGCTACGATCATTAAAGATCTCTATCTGAACCTGCGCCCTGAGCAGGTTGAAAATGAACGTCGCCTGAAGCGGATGTCTGCCGTCATTACGCTGGTGTTAGGAGCTTTACTGATGTTAGCCGCATGGCGTCCGCCGGAGATGATCATCTGGCTGAATCTGCTTGCGTTTGGCGGTCTGGAAGCCGTTTTCCTGTGGCCGCTGGTATTGGGTCTTTACTGGGAACGCGCGAACGCTGCAGGCGCGCTGAGCGCAATGATTGTTGGTGGTGTGCTTTATGCCATCCTTGCGACATTTAAGATTCAGTACCTGGGCTTCCATCCGATTGTGCCTTCGTTACTGCTAAGTTTACTGGCGTTCGTGGTGGGGAACCGTTTCGGTCAGCCCGTCCCACAACCCGCTATGATTTCTCCTGATAAATAAAGAGTTTTGCCATGCCGTGGATCCAACTAAAACTGAACACAACCGGCGCGAACGCCGAAGAGCTGAGCGATGCGCTGATGGAGGCAGGCTCCGTCTCCATTACCTTCCAGGACACGCATGACACGCCGGTCTTTGAACCGCTGCCAGGCGAAACGCGCCTGTGGGGCGATACCGACGTGATTGGCCTGTTCGATGCCGAAACCGACATGAAAGAGGTGGTGGCAATTCTGGAAAACCATCCCCTTCTGGGTGCGGGTTTTGTGCATAAAATCGAACAGCTGGAAGACAAAGACTGGGAACGGGAGTGGATGGACAACTTCCACCCGATGCAGTTCGGCAAACGTCTGTGGATCTGCCCAAGCTGGCGCGAGGTTCCCGATGAAAATGCCGTCAATGTGATGCTTGACCCAGGCCTGGCGTTTGGCACCGGTACCCACCCAACCACGTCCCTGTGCCTGCAGTGGCTGGATGGTCTGGATCTGGAAGGTAAGACGGTGATCGACTTCGGCTGCGGTTCCGGGATCCTCGCGATTGCCGCCCTGAAACTGGGCGCGGCGAAAGCCATCGGGATCGATATCGATCCGCAGGCCATTCAGGCCAGCCGCGATAATGCCGAGCGTAACGGCGTCTCCGATCGCCTGGAGCTGTATCTGCCTGATGCGCAGCCAGAAGCCATGAAAGCCGATGTGGTGGTCGCTAACATTCTCGCGGGCCCGCTGCGTGAACTGGCGCCATTAATCAGCGTGCTGCCCGTTGAGGGCGGTATGCTGGGGCTTTCTGGCATCCTGGCAAGCCAGGCGGACAGCGTTTGCGAAGCCTACGCCGATCTTTTCGCTCTCGACCCTGTTGTGGAGAAGGAAGAGTGGTGCCGTATTACCGGTCGTAAAAAATAAGTATTTAGCGTGGTCCTCTGACCACGCCTTTTCCCCTCTAATATTCCTCCCACCCCCTGTCTGCCTCCGGTAAAATAACCATACAAATCATATTGATATATTTTGATTTGGATAATAAAAATTCACAGGAAGAATATTATGAAACACGTTTATAGCAAGGCAGCGCTGTTAGCGCTGAGCATGATCTCGGCTTCAGCATGCGCATCACACTGGAGCTACAAAGGTGAAAGTTCACCGGAGCACTGGGGCGAACTGGATGAAGCGTACAAAACCTGTAACAGCGGAATGAACCAGTCTCCCATAAATATTGATTCGACCGCTAACGCCCATCTCACTCCGCTGCAAACGCACTACATTGACGGCCCTGTAACGCTAACAAACAATGGCCATACCATTCAGGCAAGCGAGCAGGCCGACACCCGCGACAGCATCACTCTGGATAAGCAATCCTGGACGCTACAACAGTTCCATTTCCACGCGCCGAGCGAAAACACCGTGCATGGCAAGCATTACGCGATGGAAATGCATCTGGTGCATAAAAATGAGAAGGGAGAACTGGCAGTGGTTGCGGTCATGTTCGACAAAGGGGCCGAGAATCCGGAGCTTGATAAACTGTGGAACGTGATGCCTCAGCAGGCTGAGCTGAACGTCTCCATCAAACAGGATCTCAACATGAATAAGCTGCTGCCGGAAGATAAAACGTACTGGCGTTTTAGCGGTTCGCTCACCACGCCACCCTGTTCAGAAGGCGTCACCTGGATCGTGCTTAAACATCCTCTGACGGTCTCCGCTGAACAGCTTGAGAAATTCACCCACACAATGCATCACGATAATAACCGTCCGGTACAGTCCCTGCATGGTCGTCTTGTGGTCGAATAACCTGCATTTTTTGCCCTGAGATCATGTTCTAAAATGCGACGTAGATCGCAAACAAGCGGGATAGTCTGCTGCTAAAAACAGCAGATTATCCCGCTCATATGTCGCATTTCTTCAGAATTGATGAGAAGTTACGGGAAATTGTAAGCGCCCATAAAACAACCATTCACGCATAACCTAATGATTTAAATAATGAATAATTTTCAACGTAAAGATTGAGCGGCGATTCCTTGATCTATAACAGTGGATTGTTCAAAGTTTGGCCTTTCATCTCGTGCAAAAAATGCGTAATATACGCCGCCTTGCAGTCACAGTATGGTCATTTCTTAACTCATGCGCATCGGACACCACCAGCTTAGAAATCGCCTGATCGCAGCCCCTATGGCAGGTATTACCGACCGGCCGTTCAGGACGCTGTGCTATGAGATGGGAGCCGGTTTAACCGTATCCGAGATGATGTCGTCTAACCCGCAGGTTTGGGAAAGCGATAAATCCCGCCTTCGGATGGTGCACATTGATGAACCAGGGATTCGCACCGTGCAAATTGCCGGAAGCGTGCCTGAAGAGATGGCAGATGCCGCGCGTATTAACGTGGAAAGTGGTGCCCAGATTATTGATATCAATATGGGTTGCCCGGCCAAAAAGGTGAATCGCAAGCTTGCAGGTTCAGCCCTTCTGCAATACCCCGACCAGGTGAAAGCTATCCTGACGGCGGTTGTCAGCGCAGTGGACGTTCCTGTTACGTTGAAGATTCGCACGGGTTGGTCGCCGGAACACCGTAACTGTGTAGAGATTGCCCAACTGGCCGAAGATTGTGGTATTCAGGCCCTGACCATCCATGGACGCACTCGCGCCTGTTTGTTCAATGGTGAAGCTGAATACGACAGCATTCGGGCAGTTAAGCAGAAGGTTTCCATTCCGATTATCGCGAATGGCGACATAACTGACCCGCTTAAAGCCAGGGCTGTACTCGACTATACGGGAGCTGATGCTCTGATGATAGGACGTGCAGCTCAGGGAAGACCCTGGATCTTCCGGGAAATCCAGCATTATCTGGACACTGGGGAGCTGCTTGCCCCGCTGCCTCTGGCAGAGGTAAAGCGCTTGCTTTGTTCGCATGTTCGGGAACTGCATGACCACTATGGTCAGGCAAAAGGGTACCGAATTGCGCGTAAACACGTCTCCTGGTATCTCCAGGAGCACGCTCCAGATGACCAGTTTCGGCGCACATTCAACGCCATTGAGGATGCCAGCGAACAGCTGGAGGCGTTGGAGGCATACTTCGAAAATCTTGCGTAATGAAATAAAGAGCTGACAGAACTATGTTCGAACAACGCGTAAATTCTGACGTACTGACCGTTTCTACCGTTAACTCTCAGGATCAGGTAACTCAAAAGCCCCTGCGTGACTCGGTTAAACAGGCACTGAAGAACTATTTTGCTCAACTGAATGGTCAGGATGTTAATGACCTGTATGAGCTGGTACTGGCTGAAGTTGAACAGCCACTGTTGGACATGGTGATGCAATACACCCGCGGTAACCAGACCCGCGCTGCGCTGATGATGGGTATCAACCGTGGTACTCTGCGTAAGAAACTGAAAAAATACGGCATGAACTGATACTAATCAGTTAAATGCTTGTTTAAAAAGGCGCTACCTGGCATGGGGATGCGCCTTTTTTATTGCTTTGTTCTGTCACCGTCAACGCTTTGTAAACCTTCGCTTATCCCGCTTTTAAACCGTTTCTTTTCGTGTATATTTCCACCACTTCAGTGGCTCTCTTCACGCGGAATGACACAATGATTCGTAAATACTGGTGGCTGGTTGTCTTTGCAATCTCGGTTTTCCTTTTCGATGCCCTCCTGATGCAGTGGATTGAACTGATGAGCACCGAAACCGATAAGTGCCGCAATATGAACTCCGTGAACCCGCTGAAATTAGTGAACTGTTCAGAACTCGATTAACGACCTGACGCCGCTTCCTCTCCCCCGTATTACCCACTAAAAACGGGGATTTAAATTCCTTTGAGCCGTTACCTGACGGTGATAATGTCTCGCCCTTCTCAACCTCTCCCGCGTAACGTCACATTCGAGTAGAACCGACCATGCTGGTTAGCCAATACAACCCTATCCTTGTAGTCCTCTCCTTCGTTGTTGCCATCCTTGCGGCTTACACCGCGCTGAATATGGCTGCACGTGTCGCCGGGAGTCAGGGCGTCGCAGCGCGCATCTGGCTGGTGGGAGGCAGCGTTGCAATGGGCATTGGCGTATGGGCCATGCACTTTATCGGCATGCTGGCGATGGACCTCTCCATGAGCATGAGTTACAACGCGAGCCTGACGATGTTATCCATGGTCATTGCCGTAGGGTCGTCACTGTTTGCACTATGGCTCGTCAGCTGTGAACAGCTGCGCTTGCGCCGCCTGCTCCCCGGCGCTCTGGTGATGGGAATCGGGATTGTTGCCATGCATTACACCGGTATGGCGGCACTGGAGGTGATGCCAGGGATCATCTGGGACACGTTGTGGGTAGCCATTTCGGTCGTGATTGCTCTTGCCGCTTCGCTTGCAGCATTGTGGCTGACCTTCCGCCTGCGCCACGAAGCAGCGCAGGTGGTGCTGATGCGCCTGGGAGCCGCCATCACGATGGGAATTGCCATCGCCGGTATGCACTACGCCGGGATGAAAGCCGCGCAGTTTCCAATGTCCACAATCGTTCACCATGAGGGTATTAACGGCAGCTGGCTGGCCGTGCTGGTCAGCGTCGTCGCGCTCTCTATTCTTGGGATAACCCTGCTGGTGTCGATGCTGGATGCTCGCCTGCAGGCACGTACCGCCCTTCTGGCCTCGTCGCTGGCAGAAGCGAACCGGGAACTTGCGCAACTGGCGCTGCACGATACGCTGACGCGTCTGCCCAACCGTATCCTGCTGGAGGACCGGCTCGATCAGGCCATCAGCAAAGCAGACCGTGAAGGTACCCATTTCGCCCTGATGTTCATGGATCTCGACGGTTTTAAAGCCATCAATGACGCCTACGGCCATGATGTCGGTGACAGGCTGCTGGTCGCCGTTACGCAGCGTCTGCTGCATCTCCTGAAGGGCCAGTTTACCCTTGCACGTATTGGCGGTGATGAGTTTGTTCTGCTTGCTGAGGGAGAAGGTCCGGACGATGCAGCCTCGCTGGCAAATTCGCTGGTGCGGGCGATCGATAGCCCGTTCACTCTCGACCCCTACGAACTGGTGGTAACGCTTAGCATTGGTATCGCCCTGTACCCTCACGACGGCAAAACCGAACGTGAGCTGATGTTTAACGCCGACGCGGCGATGTACCACACCAAGCATATGGGCCGAAACGGGTATCACTTTTTCCAGCCCTCTATGAACACGCTGGCGCAGACCCATCTTCAGTTAATGAACGATCTGTGGATGGCTATCGATCGCAATGAACTGCGCCTGCTTTATCAGCCAAAATTTCACGCGCCCGCTGGCCCCCTCCTCGGGTTTGAGGCGCTGCTGCGCTGGCAGCATCCGAAGCAGGGTTTACTGACGCCGGATCTTTTCCTGCCGCTGGCGGAAAAAACCGGGCTTATCATTCCTATTGGTAACTGGGCGATCAATGAAGCCTGTCGCCAATTGCGAGAATGGCATCTTCAGGGGCATCGGAACTGGTCAATGGCGGTAAACCTGTCGACGTTGCAGTTTGAACAGCCCTCGCTGGTTAAAACAGTGCTCGACTGCCTGGAGCGTCATCACCTCCCGCCGGAAATGTTGATCCTGGAAGTCACGGAAACCACGGCAATGAGCAACCCCGATGAGAGCGTGCGGGTGCTGACAGAGCTGACGGATGCAGGTGTGAAAGCTTCGATTGATGATTTTGGGACCGGATATTCGAGCCTGCTGTACCTCAAGCGTTTACCGGCCTGTGAACTGAAGATAGACAGAGCGTTTGTGAAAGAGTTAAGCGGGGAAAGCGAGGATGCCACCATTGTCTCTGCGATTGTAGCCCTCGCGAAAACGCTCAACCTGAAAGTCGTGGCTGAAGGTGTGGAAACCGAAGCGCAGCAGGCCTTTTTGACGGAACTGGGCTGTCATACCTTACAGGGTTATCTGTTAGGTAAACCCACCAGCGCGCAGACCATCGAGGCGCTTTGCGCACGGGGTGAAATGTTGCCGGGCGCTGAGCTGTAGTCATCACGAGGCGACACTCGCAAGACAGGGAGTGTCGCCAGAATACTGTCGACCAGGGCTGGCGCCTGCTGATAAAGATTAAAACTGTCGGTATTCATTAACCAGTTTTTAATGATGCCGCTAAAGAAACCGTGGAATACGATCATGGTCAGTTCAACGTTCACCTGCGACGAAACAATGTTCTGAGAAATACAATTCTCCAGAGTGACGCGCAAAAAATCATAATTGAACCAAATGCGTTTCCGAATTTCATTTTCTGAAATCATATCGCTAGTAAATTCACACTTATGATACAAGATTTGTAACAGCGCACATTGACGAGGTTCGTGCGCGATATATTGCAGCGCAGTAATAAATTGCTCACGAAGCATTAACAACGGATCATCACTCTCGGAGAAAGAGAGCCTGTCGCGAATGATGTCACGCAGCGGTAATTGCTGTTCCCAAATGGCATTAAATATTTCTGCTTTACTGTTAAAGTGCCAGTAGACAGCACCGCGCGTAACCTTTGCGGCATCTGCGATATCGGTCAGCGTCGTGCTGGCTACGCCCCGCGTCGCAAACTGCCCGATAGCCGCTTCAATCAACTGCTGTCGGGTTTGTTGAGCCTCTTCTTTCTTTTTACGCGCCATTGGCAGCTACTCTTAACTCACTGGGTATATATGTAACATCAGGTTCGGATGGCTGGAAGTATTCACTAAAAGCCGTTTTATTTTTGCACAAAAAAAGTCAATTTACTTAATCTATAATTAATGCAAATACATCCTTAAAATCAAATTCATGAAATGAATACTTTATCCATTAAGCTCTATTAACCTGATTTACCGGGCAGAAGTATATCCGTATTTTCTACGGGACTGATTCTGATTTTCCTCCAGGGCCTCGTTATTCGCACTTATAAATTAAAAAACATTAAATACCCTCATTATTATACGCAGCTACATTTTATTTTTTCCCTCTGCCCCAACTACCGATCTACGGCAAACATCGGTTAATGGGTATTTAAAGGAACAGTAATGACGAATCATTTCAGACGTTTACCCTTAGCCGGTTTCATTGTCTGCGCTGTGCTGCTCACTGGATGCGATGGCCAGGAAAATCATCAACAACATGCGCAGGCGCCTCAGGTCAGCGTCCATATCGTGAAAAGCGCGCCGCTGGCTGTCACAACTGAACTACCGGGCAGAACCGATGCGTTCCGCGTTGCGGAGGTTCGTCCACAGGTTAGCGGTATTATTCTGCGTCGCAACTTCACGGAAGGTAGCGATGTAAAAGCAGGGGATTCACTGTATCAGATTGATCCTGCGACCTATCAGGCGGCTTACGACAGCGCGAAAGGCGAGTTGGCAAAGGCGCAGGCGGCGGCCAAAATTGCACACCTGACGGTGAAACGTTATCTGCCTCTGGTGGGGACGCAGTACGTCAGCAAGCAGGAGTATGACCAGGCCGTGGCCACCGCTCAGCAGGCAGATGCCAGCGTCGTCGCCGCAAAAGCGGGCGTTGAAAGCGCGCGTATCAACCTTGCGTATACCAAAGTGACGTCCCCTGTCGATGGCCGCATCGGTAAATCCAGCGTAACGGAAGGGGCGCTCGTCACGAACGGACAGGCCGCGGCGCTGGCAACGGTCCAGCAACTCGATCCGATTTATGTCGATGTCACCCAGTCAAGCAATGAATTCATGCGACTGAAGCAGACGAGCCTGCAAAAAGGCGATACGGCCAGCAGCGTTGAGCTGCTGATGGAGAATGGCCAGCCCTATCCGCTGAAAGGCACACTGCAGTTCTCCGACGTTACGGTGGATGAAAGCACCGGCTCAATCACGCTGCGCGCCATTTTCCCGAATCCTCAACACATGCTGTTACCTGGGATGTTTGTTCGCGCCCGTATAGATGAGGGAACACAGCCAGATGCCATTCTGGTTCCGCAGCAGGGCGTGACCCGCACGCCGCGAGGCGACGCAACCGTGCTGGTGGTAAACGATAAAAACGAGGTTGAATCACGGACCGTCGTTGCGCCCCAGGCCATTGGCGATCGCTGGCTGGTGACAGAAGGGCTGAAAAACGGTGACCGCGTGATCGTCAGCGGATTACAAAAAGTCAGACCCGGCGCTACCGTCGTCGCCACGCCAGATACCACCACGACTCCCGCCGGTTAAGGAACGACGACATGGCTAATTTCTTTATTCAGAGGCCAGTTTTCGCCTGGGTGCTTGCCATCATTCTAATGATTGCTGGCGGCCTGGCTATTCTCAAACTGCCCGTCGCCCAGTATCCGACGATTGCCCCGCCTGCCGTGGCGATTTCCGCAACCTACCCCGGCGCTGACGCCCAGACGGTGCAGGATACCGTGACCCAGGTTATCGAACAGAACATGAACGGTATCGATAACCTGATGTATATGTCTTCCACCAGCGATTCAGCAGGTAACGTCACCATTACGCTGACCTTCGAGTCAGGAACGGATCCGGACATCGCCCAGGTGCAGGTGCAGAACAAGCTGCAGCTCGCCATGCCGCTGCTGCCGCAAGAGGTACAGCAGCAAGGGATTGGCGTTGAGAAATCCAGCAGCAGCTTCCTGCTGGTCGCCGGTTTTGTTTCGGACAACAAAAACCTTACTCAGGATGATATCTCCGACTATGTCGCCTCGAACGTCAAAGATGCCATCAGCCGAACGACGGGCGTCGGCGACGTTCAGCTGTTTGGTGCCCAGTATGCGATGCGCATCTGGCTCGACAGCAATGCAATGAATAAATACCAGCTGACGCCGCTGGATATTATCAACCAGTTGAAAACGCAGAACGACCAGATTGCGGCAGGCCAGTTGGGCGGCACGCCGTCTGTGCCCGGGCAGCAGCTGAATGCCTCCATCATCGCGCAAACCCGCCTGAAATCACCGGAGGAGTTTGGCCGCGTGACGCTCAAGGTAAATCAGGATGGCTCGATGGTTCACCTGAAGGATGTCGCTCGCATTGAGCTGGGTGGCGAAAACTACAACATGGTGACCAAAATTAACGGGAAGGCCGCCACCGGTCTGGGGATTAAGCTGGCAACCGGGGCAAACGCGCTGGATACAGCGGCAGCCATCAAGAGCAAACTGGCACAACTGCAACAGTTCTTCCCGCAGGGGCTTAAAGTCGTCTACCCCTATGACACCACCCCATTTGTGAAAATTTCTATTCATGAAGTGGTGAAGACCCTGTTTGAAGCGATCGTTCTGGTCTTCCTGGTCATGTATTTGTTCTTGCAAAACCTGCGGGCGACGCTCATCCCAACTATCGCGGTGCCGGTGGTTCTTCTGGGTACCTTTGCGGTTCTGGCGGCGTTCGGTTTCTCTATCAACACCCTGACGATGTTCGGGATGGTGCTGGCGATAGGGCTATTGGTTGATGACGCCATCGTGGTGGTCGAGAACGTTGAGCGCGTGATGGTAGAGGACAAGCTGCCACCGAAAGAGGCCACGCAGAAGTCGATGGGGCAGATCCAGGGCGCGCTGGTGGGGATCGCTATGGTCCTCTCGGCGGTCTTTGTTCCGATGGCCTTTTTTGGCGGCTCGACGGGAGCCATCTATCGCCAGTTCTCACTGACTATCGTTTCCGCCATGGCGCTCTCCGTGCTGGTTGCGCTGATCCTGACGCCCGCACTGTGCGCAACGTTGCTTAAACCCGTCTCTGGCGATCATCATGAGAAAAAAGGGGGGTTCTTTGGCTGGTTTAATGCACTCTTTGACAAGAGCGTGGAGCACTACAGTAACAGCGTGAGCGGTATTTTGCGTAAGACCGGTCGCTATCTGGTGGTGTACGTCATAATTGTTGGTGGGATGGCGGTGCTGTTTCTGCGCTTACCCACCTCCTTCCTGCCCGAAGAGGATCAGGGGGTGTTTATGACAATGGTTCAACTCCCGGCTGGTGCGACCCAGACGCGGACTCAGCAGGTTCTCGACCAGGTTCAGGACTACTACCTGAATAAAGAGAAGGCGAACGTTGAATCCGTGTTTACGGTGAACGGCTTTAGCTTTAGCGGCCAGGGCCAGAACTCTGGTATTGCCTTCGTCAGCCTGAAGCCCTGGGAAGAACGTTCGGGGGAAGAAAATAGCGTTGAGGCAATCGTCGGCCGTGCGACAAAAGCATTCAGCCAGATTAAAGACGGCCTTGTGTTCCCGTTTAACCTGCCGGCTATTATCGAACTGGGAACCGCAACGGGCTTCGACTTTGAACTTATCGATCAGGCAAACCTGGGGCATACCCAGCTGACGCAGGCGCGTAATCAGCTGCTCGGCATGGTGAAAGAGCACCCTGATCTGCTGGTTCGCGTGCGTCCTAACGGTCTGGAGGATACCCCTCAGTTCAAGCTGGATGTCGATCAGGAGAAAGCGCAGGCGCTGGGTATTAGCATATCTGACGTCAACCAGACGATATCGACGGCATTAGGTGGTACCTATGTGAATGACTTTATCGATCATGGCCGCGTGAAAAAAGTTTACGTCCAGGCGGATGCGAAATTCCGTATGCTGCCGGGGGACATCAACAACCTCTACGTACGCAGCGCGAATGGGGAAATGGTGCCGTTCTCATCCTTTAGCAGCGCTCACTGGGTTTACGGTTCTCCTCGTCTGGAACGCTACAACGGCATGCCGTCCATGGAAATCCTCGGTGAATCAGCCCCTGGAAAAAGTACCGGTGAGGCCATGGTGATGATGGAAAGCCTGGCGGCAAAACTGCCTTCCGGCATCGGCTATGACTGGACGGGAATGTCTTATCAGGAGCGCCTTTCCGGTAACCAGGCGCCTGCACTGTACGCCATTTCACTGATCGTGGTGTTCCTGTGTCTGGCAGCGCTGTATGAAAGCTGGTCCATTCCCTTCTCCGTTATGCTGGTTGTGCCGCTGGGCGTCATCGGGGCCCTTTTCGCGGCGTCGCTGCGCGGGTTAAACAATGACGTCTATTTCCAGGTCGGCCTGCTGACGACGATTGGGCTATCGGCGAAAAACGCCATCCTGATCGTCGAATTTGCTAAAGACCTGATGGAGAAAGAAGGTAAAGGGATCGTTGAAGCCACCCTAGAAGCCTCAAGAATGCGCCTTCGTCCGATCCTGATGACCTCCCTGGCCTTTATCCTTGGCGTCATGCCGCTGGTGATCAGTACCGGGGCCGGGAGCGGTGCGCAAAATGCCGTCGGTACGGGCGTGATGGGAGGCATGCTTTCCGCAACGCTTCTGGCAATTTTCTTCGTGCCCGTCTTCTTTGTGGTGGTCCGGCGACGCTTCACCAGCCATAAAGAGTAATGTATCTCTGAAAGGCACCTTTTGGTGCCTTTTTTATTTTTAATATAAACAACGGATTAGATATTAGAGGGTTGATTATTAAAAATGCATGAGTTTGCATTAAGTAAAAACACCATCTTGCCACTTCATAATTTCTCCATGAATTCATCCTGAACCCGACTTTTCTCCATGATTTTTACAAACTACATAATTTGAGATTATTCCTCGTGTAACGGGGACTTACCCTGGTGGTAAAATAATCTCCAGTTCGTTAATAGCCCTCCTGGCTTTGTAGCGAATGAGAAATAATACTGAGGTAACATCATGAAAAGATTCATTTCCGTTGCACTTCTCGCTGCGCTGCTTGCTGGTTGCGCGCACGACTCTCCATGTGTACCGGTTTACGATGACCAGGGTCGACTGGTTCATACCAATACCTGTATGAAAGGCACCACCCAGGATAACTGGGAAACAGCAGGTGCTATCGCCGGCGGTGCTGCCGCAGTGGCAGGTTTGACGTTGGGTATTGTTGCCCTGACGAAGTAACATCTGTTCAGAAAGCGCGGCTCTGGCCGCGCTTTTGCTTTTAATGGGTGCAGTATTTTCAAATAAGTAAAAAAATAGCCCCGTATTTATTCACGTAATTAATCCAAGACTGAAGTCAGTCACAAGTTTTTCGCATACTCATTCAAATTACTTATTCTATCGTGATGATTTTCACACATTAATATTATTGAATACCCTGCCAATATTCACCCTGGAAACTACCTCTTCTTTTTCCTGACCCGACTCAAAACTTTTGCTCCGATTTGTGGCACAGGTTGTAATTTCGCACCGTTTCGGGGCGCTCGTTTTATTTAAGCCTGTCTACACTCAGCATTAAGCGTTCACTCGTCTCTTATTTCGTCGAACGCAAAACTGGCATTACGTTTGCTTTATAAACGTTGGCCAACGCCACAGACAGGTTAAGCGCTTAAAACGCTTCTATAACGATAAATTTCGCCACACAGGATGCATTATGAAAAAGACGATGATAGCCAGCCTGGCCGCTGCAGGCATGTTGTTTGCCGTAGCCGGTCAAGCCCATGCGGGAACGACACTGGATGCCGTTAAAAAGAAAGGTTTTGTTCAATGCGGTATCAGTGACGGTTTGCCTGGCTTCTCTTATGCCGATGCGAACGGCAAATTTACCGGTATCGATGTGGATGTCTGCCGTGGCGTTGCAGCCGCCGTTTTTGGCGATGACAGCAAAGTAAAATACACCCCGCTGACGGCGAAAGAACGCTTTACGGCGCTGCAGTCCGGTGAAGTCGACATGCTCTCCCGTAATACCACCTGGACCTCTTCCCGCGATGCAGGCATGGGGATGACATTTACCGGCGTGACCTATTACGACGGCATCGGCTTCCTGACCCACAACAAAGCGGGCCTGAAAAGCGCCAAAGAGCTCGATGGCGCCACCGTGTGTATCCAGGCGGGCACCGATACCGAGTTGAACGTCGCGGATTATTTCAAAGCAAATAAGATGAAATACACCCCTGTGACTTTCGACCGCTCGGATGAGTCAGCCAAAGCGCTGGAATCCGGTCGATGCGACACGCTGGCCTCTGACCAGTCACAGCTGTATGCCTTACGCATTAAGCTGAGCAACCCGGCAGAGTGGGTTGTCCTGCCTGAAGTGATCTCCAAAGAACCTCTCGGCCCCGTTGTACGCCGTGGCGATGAAGACTGGTTCTCCATTGTTCGCTGGACGCTGTTTGCCATGCTGAACGCAGAAGAGATGGGCATCAACTCGAAAAACGTCGATGAGAAAGCGGCGAATCCTTCTACCCCGGATATGGCGCACCTGCTCGGTAAAGAAGGTGATTTCGGCAAGGACCTGAAGCTGGATAACAAGTGGGCTTACAACATCATCAAACAGGTGGGTAACTATGCTGAGATCTTTGAGCGTAACGTGGGATCGGAAAGCCCGCTGAAGATCAAACGCGGCCAGAACAATCTCTGGAATAACGGCGGTATTCAGTACGCCCCACCAGTACGTTAAGTCATAGTTGTAACGGGCACTGCTCGGGCAGTGCCCACTCCAGAGTCATGGTTACTGAGGTTTCTTTATGTCCCATCGCCGCTCAGCCGTAAAAGGATCGCTATCCTTTTCTCATCCCGCGGTCCGCGCCTGGCTATTCCAGATTATTGCTATTGTTGCGGTTGTTCTTATCGCCGTGTATCTCATCCATAACACCATCACGAACCTGAATAATCGCGGTATCACCTCCGGGTTTGCGTTTCTGGATCGCAGCGCAGGGTTTGGGATTGTTCAGCACCTTATTGACTACCAGGAAGGTGACACGTACGGACGCGTGTTTGTGGTCGGTTTACTGAATACGCTGCTGGTATCCGCACTGTGTATTGTCTTCGCTTCCATCCTGGGCTTCTTTATTGGGCTGGCGCGCCTTTCTGAAAACTGGCTCCTGCGGAAACTTTCAACCATTTATATTGAGACATTCCGCAACATCCCACCGCTGCTGCAGATATTTTTTTGGTATTTCGCGGTGCTGCGTAACCTTCCTGGCCCCCGCCAGGCCGTCGATGCGTTTGAGCTGTTTTTTCTCAGTAACCGTGGGTTATACATCCCCTCTCCTCAGGTAGCCGAAGGGCTTTACGCCTTTATCGTCGCCGTTGTTATTGCACTCGCCATTTCTGTCGGCCTGTTTCGCTATAACCGTAAGCACCAGATTAAAACCGGGCAGCTTCGTAAAACATGGCCAACTGGCGCTGTGCTACTTGTTGGCTTACCGTTAGTTGCTCACTGGCTTTTTGGTGCGGCCTTGCACTGGGATATTCCCCATCTGCGCGGGTTCAACTTCCAGGGAGGGATGGTATTAATTCCTGAACTGGCCGCATTAACGCTGGCGCTTTCGATTTATACCTCCGCATTTATTGCGGAAATCATCCGTTCCGGGATTCAGGCTGTGCCTTACGGTCAGCACGAGGCGGCACGCTCACTCGGTTTGCCGAATACCGTGACGCTTCGCCAGGTCATTATTCCTCAGGCTCTACGGGTGATTATTCCGCCTCTGACCAGCCAGTATCTTAACATTGTCAAAAACTCATCGCTGGCTGCTGCCATTGGTTATCCGGATATGGTGTCTCTGTTCGCCGGAACCGTGCTTAACCAGACCGGACAAGCCATTGAAACCATCGCCATCACCATGTCTGTCTATTTGATCATCAGCCTGGTGATTTCATTGCTGATGAACCTTTATAACCGTCGTATAGCACTGGTCGAGCGCTAAGGATCTATGATGACAAAAGCGATACTGTCGCACTCCTCGCGCCCTGCCAGCTCGACAGGTGGACGTTTCATTCTCTGGGCGCGCAAGAATCTGTTCTCCAGCTGGAGCAACAGCCTGCTGACGATTGTCTGCCTGTGGCTCATGTGGGAATTGATTCCTCCCCTGCTGAACTGGGCGTTTTTACAGGCCAACTGGGTCGGTTCAACCCGAGCTGACTGCACAAAAGCCGGTGCCTGCTGGGTATTTATTCATGAACGTTTCGGTCAGTTCATGTATGGATTGTATCCCCATGAACAGCGCTGGCGGATTAATCTGGCGCTGGTTATCGGCCTGCTCTCTGTCGCGGTCATGTTCTGGAAAAAGCTGCCTCATCGTGGACGCTATATTGCCGTCTGGACAGTGGTTTATCCGATTATTGTCTGGGTGCTGATGTATGGCGGTTTCCTGGGGCTGGAACGCGTTGAAACACGCCAGTGGGGCGGTCTGACGTTGACATTGATTATCGCTTCAGTGGGGATAGCCGGCGCGCTACCGTGGGGGATTTTACTGGCCCTGGGACGCCGTTCAAAAATGCCGGTCGTTCGCGTGCTCTCCGTTATCTTCATTGAGTTCTGGCGCGGAGTACCGCTCATCACCGTACTGTTTATGTCGTCGGTCATGCTGCCGCTGTTTATGGCAGAGGGTACAACGATAGACAAACTGATCCGTGCCCTGGTCGGGGTGATTCTCTTCCAGTCCGCCTATGTCGCTGAAGTTGTACGCGGTGGACTGCAGGCGTTGCCCAAAGGCCAGTACGAAGCGGCGGAATCGCTGGCGCTCGGTTACTGGAAGACGCAGGGGCTGGTGATCCTTCCGCAAGCGCTCAAGCTGGTTATCCCTGGGCTGGTCAATACGATCATTGCTCTCTTTAAAGATACCAGTCTGGTGATCATCATCGGATTGTTCGATCTCTTTAGCAGCGTGCAACAGGCAACCGTTGACCCTGTCTGGCTGGGCATGTCCACCGAAGGATATGTCTTTGCCGCTCTGATCTACTGGATCTTTTGTTTTAGCATGTCGCGCTACAGCCAGCATCTGGAAAAGCGCTTTAACACCGGGCGTACACCGCACTGAGGAAATTATGAGCCAAATAACTATGACACCCGCCGACGCGATGATTACGCTGGAAAACGTGAATAAATGGTATGGACAGTTTCATGTCCTGAAAGACATTAATCTTAAGGTAAAGCAAGGCGAACGCATCGTCCTTTGCGGCCCTTCCGGTTCAGGTAAATCCACAACCATTCGCTGTATTAACCATCTTGAAGAACATCAGCAAGGACGCATTGTTGTAGATGGCATCGAGCTGAATGAAGATATCCGCAATATCGAACGCGTGCGCCAGGAAGTGGGTATGGTATTCCAGCACTTTAATCTTTTTCCACACCTGACCGTTCTGCAGAACTGTACGCTTGCGCCTATTTGGGTCCGAAAAATGCCGAAACAGGAAGCGGAAGCGCTGGCGATGCACTACCTGGAACGCGTTCGTATCGCGGAGCATGCCAATAAGTTTCCCGGCCAGATCTCGGGCGGGCAACAGCAGCGTGTGGCTATCGCCCGTTCGCTGTGCATGAAACCCAAAATCATGCTGTTTGACGAACCGACATCTGCGCTGGATCCCGAAATGGTGAAAGAGGTACTGGATACCATGATTGGGCTGGCGCAATCCGGTATGACGATGTTGTGCGTAACGCATGAGATGGGTTTTGCCAGAACGGTAGCTGATCGGGTGATCTTTATGGACCGCGGAGAGATTGTTGAGCAGGCGCCCCCGGATGAGTTCTTTGCGCATCCGAAGTCAGAACGTACGCGAGCATTCCTGTCGCAGGTGATTCATTAGCCGTTTGCTCTGCCGGGTGGCGGCTTCGTCTTACCCGGCCTACCGTTTTTTCTGAGCATAAACGCAAAAAGGCCATCCTTTCGGATGGCCTTCTCACTTATTTGATGTCTGGCAGTTCCCTACTCTCACATGGGGAAACCCCACACTACCATCGGCGCTACGGCGTTTCACTTCTGAGTTCGGCATGGGGTCAGGTGGGACCACCGCGCTAAAGCCGCCAGACAAATTCTTTTACTTCTTGCCGAACTTTAACCTAAGTATAAAGTGGTGCTGATACCCAGAGTCGAACTGGGGACCTCACCCTTACCAAGGGTGCGCTCTACCAACTGAGCCATATCAGCACGCTAAATTTGATGCCTGGCAGTTCCCTACTCTCACATGGGGAGACCCCACACTACCATCGGCGCTACGGCGTTTCACTTCTGAGTTCGGCATGGGGTCAGGTGGGACCACCGCGCTAAAGCCGCCAGGCAAATTCTGTTAATCTGTATCAGGCTGAATATTGTTTTTTCTGTCTCTTCCGCCAAAACACCTTCGGCGTTGTAAGGTTAAGCCTCACGGTTCATTAGTATCGGTTAGCTCAACGCATCGCTGCGCTTACACACCCGACCTATCAACGTCGTCGTCTTCAACGTTCCTTCAGGACTCTCAAGGAGTCAGGGAGAACTCATCTCGGGGCAAGTTTCGTGCTTAGATGCTTTCAGCACTTATCTCTTCCGCATTTAGCTACCGGGCAGTGCCATTGGCATGACAACCCGAACACCAGTGATGCGTCCACTCCGGTCCTCTCGTACTAGGAGCAGCCCCCCTCAATTCTCCAGCGCCCACGGCAGATAGGGACCGAACTGTCTCACGACGTTCTAAACCCAGCTCGCGTACCACTTTAAATGGCGAACAGCCATACCCTTGGGACCTACTTCAGCCCCAGGATGTGATGAGCCGACATCGAGGTGCCAAACACCGCCGTCGATATGAACTCTTGGGCGGTATCAGCCTGTTATCCCCGGAGTACCTTTTATCCGTTGAGCGATGGCCCTTCCATTCAGAACCACCGGATCACTATGACCTGCTTTCGCACCTGCTCGAGCCGTCACTCTCGCAGTCAAGCTAGCTTATGCCATTGCACTAACCTCCTGATGTCCGACCAGGATTAGCTAACCTTCGTGCTCCTCCGTTACTCTTTGGGAGGAGACCGCCCCAGTCAAACTACCCACCAGACACTGTCCGCAACCCGGATTACGGGTCCACGTTAGAACACCAGCCATTAAAGGGTGGTATTTCAAGGACGGCTCCACGCAGACTGGCGTCCACGCTTCAAAGCCTCCCACCTATCCTACACATCAAGGACCAGTGTTCAGTGTCAAGCTATAGTAAAGGTTCACGGGGTCTTTCCGTCTTGCCGCGGGTACACTGCATCTTCACAGCGAGTTCAATTTCACTGAGTCTCGGGTGGAGACAGCCTGGCCATCATTACGCCATTCGTGCAGGTCGGAACTTACCCGACAAGGAATTTCGCTACCTTAGGACCGTTATAGTTACGGCCGCCGTTTACCGGGGCTTCGATCAAGAGCTTCGCGTTGCCGCTAACCCCATCAATTAACCTTCCGGCACCGGGCAGGCGTCACACCGTATACGTCCACTTTCGTGTTTGCACAGTGCTGTGTTTTTAATAAACAGTTGCAGCCAGCTGGTATCTTCGACTGATTTCAGCTCCGCCCGCAGGGGCTTCACCTACATATCAGCGTGCCTTCTCCCGAAGTTACGGCACCATTTTGCCTAGTTCCTTCACCCGAGTTCTCTCAAGCGCCTTGGTATTCTCTACCTGACCACCTGTGTCGGTTTGGGGTACGATTTCGTGTTACCTGATGCTTAGAGGCTTTTCCTGGAAGCAGGGCATTTATCACTTCAGCACCGTAGTGCCTCGTCATCACGCCTCAGTGTTAAAGTGAACCGGATTTGCCTGGAACACACACCTACACGCTTAAACCGGGACAACCGTCGCCCGGCTGACATAGCCTTCTCCGTCCCCCCTTCGCAGTAACACCAAGTACAGGAATATTAACCTGTTTCCCATCGACTACGCCTTTCGGCCTCGCCTTAGGGGTCGACTCACCCTGCCCCGATTAACGTTGGACAGGAACCCTTGGTCTTCCGGCGAGCGGGCTTTTCACCCGCTTTATCGTTACTTATGTCAGCATTCGCACTTCTGATACCTCCAGCAGCCCTCACAGGCCACCTTCAACGGCTTACAGAACGCTCCCCTACCCAACAACGCATAAGCGTCGCTGCCGCAGCTTCGGTGCATGGTTTAGCCCCGTTACATCTTCCGCGCAGGCCGACTCGACCAGTGAGCTATTACGCTTTCTTTAAATGATGGCTGCTTCTAAGCCAACATCCTGGCTGTCTGTGCCTTCCCACATCGTTTCCCACTTAACCATGACTTTGGGACCTTAGCTGGCGGTCTGGGTTGTTTCCCTCTTCACGACGGACGTTAGCACCCGCCGTGTGTCTCCCGTGATAACATTCTTCGGTATTCGTAGTTTGCATCGGGTTGGTAAGCCGGGATGGCCCCCTAGCCGAAACAGTGCTCTACCCCCGAAGATGAGTTCACGAGGCGCTACCTAAATAGCTTTCGGGGAGAACCAGCTATCTCCCGGTTTGATTGGCCTTTCACCCCCAGCCACAGGTCATCCGCTAATTTTTCAACATTAGTCGGTTCGGTCCTCCAGTTAGTGTTACCCAACCTTCAACCTGCCCATGGCTAGATCACCGGGTTTCGGGTCTATACCCTGCAACTTAACGCCCAGTTAAGACTCGGTTTCCCTTCGGCTCCCCTATACGGTTAACCTTGCTACAGAATATAAGTCGCTGACCCATTATACAAAAGGTACGCAGTCACACCACGAAGGTGCTCCCACTGCTTGTACGTACACGGTTTCAGGTTCTTTTTCACTCCCCTCGCCGGGGTTCTTTTCGCCTTTCCCTCACGGTACTGGTTCACTATCGGTCAGTCAGGAGTATTTAGCCTTGGAGGATGGTCCCCCCATATTCAGACAGGATACCACGTGTCCCGCCCTACTCTTCGAGTTCACAACCTGTGCATTTTCGTGTACGGGACTGTCACCCTGTACCGTGCGACTTTCCAGACGCTTCCACTAACACACAAGCTGATTCAGACTCCGGGCTGCTCCCCGTTCGCTCGCCGCTACTGGGGGAATCTCGGTTGATTTCTTTTCCTCGGGGTACTTAGATGTTTCAGTTCCCCCGGTTCGCCTCGTTAACCTATGTATTCAGTTAACGATAGTGCAACGAATTGCACTGGGTTTCCCCATTCGGACATCGCCGGGTCAAAGGTTCATATCACCTCGCCGGCGCTTTTCGCAGATTAGCACGTCCTTCATCGCCTCTGACTGCCAGGGCATCCACCGTGTACGCTTAGTCGCTTAACCTCACAACCCGAAGATGTTTCACTTCTGATTGCGAAAATTTGAGAGACTCGAACACACATAACATGTGTGTCGTTTCAATTTTCAGCTTGATCCAGATTTTTAAAGAGCAAAACTTCGCAGTGCACCTTTTCAGGTTCACTCTGAAGTTTTCTTGTGTTCGCAGTAAAAGATGGTGGAGCTATGCGGGATCGAACCGCAGACCTCCTGCGTGCAAAGCAGGCGCTCTCCCAGCTGAGCTATAGCCCCATCGTTTTAATCTCTGTACCGCTCATCCTTTAAAAGGAGTTTGGTAGGCCTGAGTGGACTTGAACCACCGACCTCACCCTTATCAGGGGTGCGCTCTAACCACCTGAGCTACAAGCCTGCAGAGATTTTTACTGCTGTTTTTAATCAGACAATCTGTGTGGACACTACAAAGGCAGGTTCTTTAAGGTAAGGAGGTGATCCAACCGCAGGTTCCCCTACGGTTACCTTGTTACGACTTCACCCCAGTCATGAATCACAAAGTGGTAAGCGCCCTCCCGAAGGTTAAGCTACCTACTTCTTTTGCAACCCACTCCCATGGTGTGACGGGCGGTGTGTACAAGGCCCGGGAACGTATTCACCGTGGCATTCTGATCCACGATTACTAGCGATTCCGACTTCATGGAGTCGAGTTGCAGACTCCAATCCGGACTACGACGCACTTTATGAGGTCCGCTTGCTCTCGCGAGGTCGCTTCTCTTTGTATGCGCCATTGTAGCACGTGTGTAGCCCTACTCGTAAGGGCCATGATGACTTGACGTCATCCCCACCTTCCTCCAGTTTATCACTGGCAGTCTCCTTTGAGTTCCCGGCCGGACCGCTGGCAACAAAGGATAAGGGTTGCGCTCGTTGCGGGACTTAACCCAACATTTCACAACACGAGCTGACGACAGCCATGCAGCACCTGTCTCAGAGTTCCCGAAGGCACCAATCCATCTCTGGAAAGTTCTCTGGATGTCAAGAGTAGGTAAGGTTCTTCGCGTTGCATCGAATTAAACCACATGCTCCACCGCTTGTGCGGGCCCCCGTCAATTCATTTGAGTTTTAACCTTGCGGCCGTACTCCCCAGGCGGTCGACTTAACGCGTTAGCTCCGGAAGCCACGCCTCAAGGGCACAACCTCCAAGTCGACATCGTTTACGGCGTGGACTACCAGGGTATCTAATCCTGTTTGCTCCCCACGCTTTCGCACCTGAGCGTCAGTCTTTGTCCAGGGGGCCGCCTTCGCCACCGGTATTCCTCCAGATCTCTACGCATTTCACCGCTACACCTGGAATTCTACCCCCCTCTACAAGACTCTAGCCTGCCAGTTTCGAATGCAGTTCCCAGGTTGAGCCCGGGGATTTCACATCCGACTTGACAGACCGCCTGCGTGCGCTTTACGCCCAGTAATTCCGATTAACGCTTGCACCCTCCGTATTACCGCGGCTGCTGGCACGGAGTTAGCCGGTGCTTCTTCTGCGGGTAACGTCAATCGACAAGGTTATTAACCTTATCGCCTTCCTCCCCGCTGAAAGTACTTTACAACCCGAAGGCCTTCTTCATACACGCGGCATGGCTGCATCAGGCTTGCGCCCATTGTGCAATATTCCCCACTGCTGCCTCCCGTAGGAGTCTGGACCGTGTCTCAGTTCCAGTGTGGCTGGTCATCCTCTCAGACCAGCTAGGGATCGTCGCCTAGGTGAGCCGTTACCCCACCTACTAGCTAATCCCATCTGGGCACATCTGATGGCAAGAGGCCCGAAGGTCCCCCTCTTTGGTCTTGCGACGTTATGCGGTATTAGCTACCGTTTCCAGTAGTTATCCCCCTCCATCAGGCAGTTTCCCAGACATTACTCACCCGTCCGCCACTCGTCACCCGAGAGCAAGCTCTCTGTGCTACCGTTCGACTTGCATGTGTTAGGCCTGCCGCCAGCGTTCAATCTGAGCCATGATCAAACTCTTCAATTTAAGTTTGATGCTCGTGAATTAAACTTCGTAATGAATTACGCATGTTCACTCAGAGACTTGGTATTCATTTTTCGTCTTGCGACGTTAAGAATCCATGTCACTTTGAGTGCCCACACAGATTGTCTGATAAATTGTTAAAGAGCAGTGCAACGCGGCTTTCGCTCACCGTTGCGAGGTGGCGTATATTACGCTTTCCTCTTTCAGAGTCAACCCGTTATTTCAGGATTTTTTTCTCTTCAACCGACCGGGTTGTCTGTGAAGTGATTCACATCCGCCGTGTCGATGGAGGCGCATTATAGGGATCCCAATTTTTAGCACAAGTATTTTTTAGATCTTTTTTTCCGACTGCTGATTTTCCGCGCTTTTCGCTGAAATCCCGCCCGATCTGCTTAAATATTGACGCATTTTGCCTTGCCTCGATCCAATAATATGATCAAGTCTTCCGTATAGCGCTCATCCTCAGAGGTAGTTATGTCTGCAGTATTACGTCCTTATAAAGATCTGTTCCCCCAAAAAGGCGATCGCGTGATGATCGATGCCACCAGCGTGGTCATTGGTGATGTCCGAATGGCCGATGACGTCAGTATCTGGCCACTCGTTGCGATCAGGGGAGACGTTAACTATGTGTCGATTGGTGCCCGTACCAATATTCAGGACGGTAGCGTTCTGCATGTCACCCACAAATCCTCCTATAACCCGCAGGGTAATCCCCTCATCATTGGAGAAGAGGTTACCGTCGGTCATAAAGTGATGCTTCACGGCTGCACTATCGGTAATCGGGTGCTTGTTGGCATGGGATCGATTTTGCTGGATGGCGTCATAGTAGAAGATGACGTAATGATTGGGGCCGGTAGCCTGGTCCCGCAGAACAAACGTCTGGAGAGCGGCTATCTCTATCTGGGAAGCCCGGTAAAACAGATCCGCCCCCTGAAGGAGGCAGAGATCGAAGGACTGAAGTACTCAGCGAACAACTACGTAAAATGGAAGAATGACTATTTGGATCAGGACAACCAAACCCAGCCCTGATCGTCTTCCTGCTGATCGCGAATTAAATCGCTGGCTTCCTCTTCCAGATCCCAGCGATTTTCGCAAAATATGTCTATAGGATCTGAACCGCCAAAGCGACGCAAAAGCGTTTCCCCATGAATGGCGCAGGTCAATTGCATACCCTGCACCAGCACCGGGAAACAGACCGCTTGTTTACTCTCATCCCAGTTCTCTCTGTCCGGGAAATGAATAGCCTGATTCACGCCGAAAGCTCCTGCTTTAACTTTTCAATAACCGGTTCGACTGCAGGCAACACGCCATGCCAGAGCAGCACCGCATGCGCAGCCTGACCCACCAGCATCCCCAGTCCATCAGCTAGCTGTTTCGCACCGTGTTGTTCACACCAGTTAAGGAAAGGCGTCTTCCCTTTCTGATAAAACATGTCATAGAAGTATATATGAGGGCTTACCAGAGAAGCGGGGATTGCCGGGATCTCTCCATTAATGCCACTGGAGGTGGCATTAATGACCAGATCAAATTCACGCCCAGCAAGATCGCCAGGCGCTGCCGCACTTACGCTGCCAGTATGCGCAAACAACGCCGCCAGCGCTTCTGCCCGGGAAAAGGTTCGGTTGGTAATGGTCACCGCACAGTCCAGAGAAAGCAGAGGCAACAGTACTCCCCGCGATGCGCCACCCGCACCAATCAGCAGGACCCGGAAACCTGGTTTAATAAACGACAGTCGTTCCAGATCGCTCAGCAAACCTATTCCGTCGGTGTTGTCACCCAGAAGGCGTCCATCTTCAAGCCGTTTCAGGGTATTTACTGCACCAGCCAGCGAAGCACGCTCGGTAAGCTCATCCGCACGTTCGAAGGCTTCTTCTTTAAAAGGGACCGTCACATTAGCGCCTTGACCGCCGGCGGCGAAAAAAGCCTCCAGCGTTGGAATAAATGCATCCACCGGTGCAAGTACGCGACCATAGGGATGATTAATCTGCAGCTGCTTCGCAAATTGCTGATGGATCAGCGGTGACTTGCTGTGCGCAATCGGATTACCAAAAACAGCATAGGTTTCCATGAGATTACCCCTGGCGAAAACGTTCGCCGGTCAAAGCGTCGCGAATTTCAGACGGATTCAGGCGCCCTCCCGTCTCTCCAACAGCAACCGGGAAGCCGTTCCCGAACTGTGCCAGCACTTCTTCGGTTGTACGACAAGGTGGCAATCCGGTCAGGTTGGCGCTGGTTGAGACCAGCGGTTTACCAAATGCCAGACAAAGCTCTATTACCAGCGGGTGGTCAGTTACGCGAACGGCAAGGGAATCAAAGCGTCCGGTCAACCAGCGTGGCGTTGTCGGCTGTGCCGGGAAAACAAAGGTCACTGGACCGGGCCATGCGGAAAAAATAGTCTCGCGCTGCGCCGACGTCAGCATAGAGTCATCGATGTAGGGCTTAAGCTGCTCGTAATTCGCAGCTATCAAAATCAGCCCTTTCTCGACGGGTCTTTGTTTCAAGGCAAGCAGGCGGCTCACAGCCGTCTCGCTGTCAGGATCGCAACCGACCCCAAAAACAGCTTCAGTTGGATAGGCGATGACTTCTTCATTTTTCAGTACGTCCACTGCATGCGCAATGGAGCCTGATGGCAGGTTATTATTCACTATTTTGATCCGCCGTAACCGGCTTTCCACATTGTTTACTGGCGCAGAAGCGTTTCATACCCTGCGCCGTTTTCTTCTCGATAAGTAGCGGATAGTTGCAATGAATGCAGACGCCCGCTACCGGTTTGAAATTGATAACGAACTGGCATTCAGGGTAGCGATCGCAGGAATGAAAGGTCTTACCATAACGGGAACGGCGTTGTACCAGTTGACCGCGCTGACACTGGGGACACGCAATAGCCGTTTCATCAGGCTTATCAATTTGTTCCGTATGCTCACATTCCGGGTAGCGGCTACAGCCAATAAACATACCGAAACGGCCCTGACGTAGCGCTAATTCACCACCACAAAGAGGACATAGCTGTCCTTCCAGAATTTTGACGATATGTCCATCCGCCTGGCTTTTCAGAGGACGGACATAATCACATTCCGGATAGTGTGAACAACCGAGAAACGGGCCGTGTTTCCCGGACCGAATAACAAGCTCAGCCCCGCACTGCGGGCAGGGCTCGTTTTTATGCACCGTGAATAGTGCTGATTTGGCCATAACAACTCTTGGTGCTGCACATTGAATTAGTGCAGCATACCTTCATTCACTTCAAAGAGTAATTCTTCCATTTGCTGATAGGCATTTTCACAGCCCGGGATGTTAAACAGAACCATCAGAATCACCCATTTGAGATCTTCCAGTTCAAATTCTGCTGTATCCAGCGCCATGACGCGCTCTATCACCATTTCTCTCGTTTCGAGGTTTAGCACCTGAATCTGCTCAAGGAATAAGATGAATCCCCGGCAGCTGGCATCCAGCCTTTCACACTCTTCAGCGGTATAAATGCGTACTGACAATGGGTCAGAAGCAAGCTGCATCGGCTCGGCGAGGCCTTCCTGATAATCAGCCAGCTTTTCCAGCCACATCAACGCGTTATAGATATCTTCCCGCTCAAACCCCGCATCGGTAAGATCCTGTGTCAATTTGTCCTGATCCACTCGCATTTCTGCTTCGTTATGGATGTAAGTCTCAAACAAATACATCAGTACGTCGAACATGGCATGCCCTCCTTAATCGGACATAGCCGCCGGGTACAGCTGCGATCCACCCTGCTAACTCCAGTTCGAGTAGCTGTGCTACCGTTACTGGCACAGGTTGGCCGGCACGTTCAGCGACAACGTCAACAGGTGTTACCTCATCTCCTACGTTAGCCAGGAGCTTGGGAAATGGCAATGCCACCTTTCCCTGATCTGATGAATAATGTCGCTTTTCGGGATCTTCCTGCAGACATTGCAAGCCATATTGCAAATTTTCAAGAATGTCCCGCACTTCTGTTACCGGCGTCGCCCCCTGCTTTATCAGCCAGTGTGGTCCTTCGCACCCCGGGTTACCTATCGGGCCGGGTAAGGCGAAAACCTCCCTGCCCTGATCGAGCGCGCATCGTGCCGTGACCAGCGAACCGCTTCGCACTGCCGCTTCAACGACCAATACTCCCTGGCTAAGCCCGCTGATGATTCGGTTACGACGCGGAAAGTTTGCCGGTCGGGGCTGCGCCGAAAGGGGAAACTCAGACACTATCGCCCCGTCAGCTTCGATTAATCGCTTAGCCAGCGCCTGGTGCCGACGGGGATAAATGCTAAACAGGCCGTTCCCCAGTACGGCCACGCTACGTCCTTTTGCTGATAGCGCTGCACTATGGGCAACACCGTCAATACCGCAGGCCAGCCCACTGGTGATCGTGAAACCACATTGCGAAAGTTGTTCGCACAGAATTTTTCCCCATCGCTCTCCATACCATGACGGTGCACGGCTGCCTACTACCGCCAGCTGGACAGCATTAAGGGTTTCAGGGTTACCTTTTACGAATAACGCCCCGGGATAATCAGGAATTGCTCGAAGTAAAGGAGGATAAAGTGGATGGTTTGCCGTCAATAAATGATTTCCCGGCTGCTCAAGCCACGCCAGACTACGCTCCAGCTCACTTTCATCTGAGGCAAAGAACCGTTCAACCTGTTTTGCTGTCAGACCGGCGCTTTTGACGACAGGCACGTCGAGGTTTTCATGCTTCTGCAGTTGCACAGCCGCTTCCAGCATTCCATCGCCACATAGTGAACCTGTGTGTATTAGCCGTAGCCATATCTCGATAGACGTCATCCTTTCCCCCCTGCCATAAGCGGCCTGCGCAATCATTGCGATTGGTCACTGATGCTGTCAATCGACCCGGGATTTGTCTAGAATAGAAGTAATATTCTTATCAACTCCTGAACACGACTCTGGAAATTTATGGCAGTTTTGCAAGTGTTACATATTCCGGACGAGCGCCTTCGCATCGTCGCTGAACCGGTCAAAGAAGTGAATGCAGAAATCCAGCGTATCGTTGATGATATGTTCGATACCATGTACGCCGAAGAAGGCATTGGCCTGGCGGCGACGCAGGTGGACATTCACAAACGTATTATCGTGATCGACGTTTCCGAAAATCGCGATGAGCGTCTGGTGCTGATCAACCCTGAATTGCTTGAAAAGAGCGGTGAAACGGGCATTGAGGAAGGCTGCCTGTCCATTCCTGAACAACGCGCTTTGGTGCCACGTGCCGAAAAAGTGAAAATCCGCGCTTTGGATCGTGACGGTAACCCGTTCGAACTGGAAGCAGATGACCTGCTGGCAATTTGCATTCAGCATGAGATGGATCACCTGGTCGGTAAGCTGTTTATCGATTACCTCTCGCCGTTGAAGCAACAGCGTATTCGTCAAAAAGTAGAGAAACTGGATCGTTTGCGCTCTCGCGCATAACGTCCCCCCGGATACAAGGATCATCGTGTCTAAAACACTACGTATTATCTTCGCGGGAACCCCTGATTTTGCAGCGCGTCATCTTGACGCGCTGTTATCTTCTGGTCACCAGGTTGTTGGCGTCTTTACCCAGCCGGACCGTCCGGCTGGCCGCGGTAAAAAACTGATGCCCAGCCCGGTAAAGGTGCTGGCAGAAGAGCATGGGCTTCCCGTTTTCCAGCCCGCATCCTTACGCCCTCAGGAAAATCAGCAGTTGGTCGCTGACCTGAATGCCGACGTAATGGTGGTGGTGGCTTACGGTTTAATTCTGCCGAAAGCGGTGCTTGATATGCCTCGTCTGGGTTGTATCAACGTGCATGGCTCACTGCTCCCACGCTGGCGTGGTGCGGCACCTATCCAGCGCTCCCTGTGGGCGGGGGATGCAGAAACCGGCGTCACAATCATGAAGATGGACGTAGGTTTAGACACCGGCGACATGCTGCATAAACTGGCGTGCCCTATTACTGCAGACGATACCAGCGCTACGCTGTATGACAAACTAGCAGGCCTCGGTCCGCAAGGGCTTATCGAGACGCTGCAGCAGCTTGCTGACAATACGGCAAAACCTGAGGTTCAGGATGAGGCGCTGGTGACGTATGCTGAAAAACTGAGTAAAGAAGAAGCCCGGATCGACTGGTCCTTGTCTGCCGCTCAACTTGAACGCTGCATCCGCGCCTTTAATCCTTGGCCGATGAGCTGGATGGAGATTGATGAGCAGCCAGTGAAAGTCTGGAAAGCGTCAGTCATTAACGGCAATACGGCTGCTGAACCCGGCACGATTATCGACGCCAGCAAGAACGGTATCCAGGTTGCGACTGCAGAAGGGATTCTGAATCTTGAATCGCTGCAACCGGCCGGGAAGAAAGCCATGAGCGCTCAGGATCTTTTAAATTCCCGTCGCGAATGGTTTATCCCGGGCAATCGCCTTGCCTGAACAAACATATGCTTAAGGCCCGGTGTTTCCGGGCATTTTTATTTTTACGGTTATGAAAAAACAAAATCTACGCAGTATGGCGGCTCAGGCCGTTGAGCAGGTTATCGAGCAGGGCCAGTCATTGAGTAATGTCCTGCCCCCCCTGCAACAAAAAGTATCAGATAAAGACAAAGCCCTGCTCCAGGAGCTTTGCTTTGGCGTTCTGCGCACCCTTTCTCAGCTTGAGTGGCTCATTAATAAGCTGATGTCACGCCCAATGACGGGCAAGCAGCGCACCGTTCATTATTTGATCATGGTGGGTTTTTATCAGCTTCTTCATACTCGCATTCCACCTCACGCCGCGCTTGCTGAAACAGTGGAAGGCGCCGTTGCGATAAAACGTCCTCAGTTGAAAGGATTAATCAACGGCGTACTGCGTCAGTTCCAGCGTCAGCAGGATGAGCTTCTGGCTGAATTTGCGCAAAGCGAAACACGTTTTCTCCACCCGGACTGGCTGCTGAATCGCATTAAAAAAGCGTATCCGAAGCAGTGGCAAAACATTGCCGAAGCGAATAATCAACGCCCGCCGATGTGGTTACGCGTCAATCGCAATCACCACACCCGTGACGCATGGCTGGCATTACTGGAAGACGCTGGAATGAGTGGATTCACGCATGAAGCCTATCCGGATGCCGTGCGTTTAGCCTCCGCTGCACCGGTACATGCTTTACCTGGTTTTGATGAAGGCTGGGTGACCGTGCAGGATGCCTCTGCTCAGGGTTGTATGACCTGGCTTGAACCCAAAAATGGTGAGCAGATCCTCGATCTGTGCGCGGCGCCTGGCGGAAAAACGACACACATTCTGGAAGTGGCTCCACAGGCCAGCGTGATGGCAGTGGACGTTGATGAGCAGCGTCTTTCACGCGTCTACGACAACCTCAAGCGCCTGGGCATGAAGGCACAGGTTAAACAAGGCGATGGACGCAAACCTGCGGAATGGTGTGGTGAAACCCAGTTCGACCGCATTTTGCTGGATGCACCCTGCTCTGCAACAGGCGTAATTCGTCGTCATCCGGACATCAAGTGGCTACGCCGCGATCGTGATATTAAGGAACTTGCCCAACTGCAATCGGACATACTTGACGCGATTTGGCCACATCTTAAACCCGGCGGTACGCTGGTTTATGCCACCTGCTCCATACTGCCAGAAGAAAACAGCCAGCAAATCGCAGCCTTCCTTAAGCGTACCCCGGACGCTACGCTGCGCGATACGGGAACGCCTGAATGCCCAGGACAGCAAAACCTGCCGGGCGCGGAAGAGGGTGATGGCTTCTTTTACGCTAAGCTAATCAAAGAGTGATGTTGAGAACAGGTCACGAGATATGAAGATTATCATTCTGGGCGCAGGACAAGTGGGCGGAACGCTGGCGGAAAACCTGGTTGGCGAAAACAACGACATCACAATCGTTGATACCAACGGCGATCGTCTGCGCGTTTTACAGGACAAATTTGACCTTCGCGTTGTGCAGGGTCATGGCTCACACCCGCGCGTGCTCCGCGAGGCGGGCGCCGACGATGCAGACATGCTCGTTGCGGTGACCAGTTCTGACGAAACCAATATGGTGGCCTGTCAGGTGGCCTACTCGCTTTTCAACACGCCAAACCGAATCGCGCGCATCCGTTCACCGGACTATGTTCGCGATGCAGAAAAACTGTTTAATTCAGAAGCGGTTCCCATTGATCATCTTATCGCACCTGAACAGCTGGTTATCGACAATATCTATCGTCTGATCGAATATCCAGGCGCACTGCAGGTGGTGAACTTTGCCGAAGGTAAAGTCAGTCTTGCCGTCGTAAAGGCCTATTACGGCGGTCCGTTGATCGGCAACGCGTTGTCCACCATGCGCGAGCACATGCCTCATATTGATACGCGCGTCGCCGCCATTTTCCGCCACGACAGGCCTATCCGCCCGCAGGGCTCCACCATTGTCGAAGCAGGTGATGAGGTCTTCTTTATTGCGGCCTCTCAGCATATTCGTGCAGTAATGAGCGAATTGCAGCGTCTCGAAAAGCCTTATAAACGCATTATGCTGGTCGGTGGTGGCAATATCGGTGCGGGTCTCGCGCGAAGGCTGGAAAAAGACTACAGCGTGAAATTGATCGAGCGCGATCAGCAACGTGCTTCTGAGCTGGCGGAAAAACTGCAAAATACGATCGTATTTTATGGCGACGCGTCAGATCAGGAATTACTGGCAGAAGAGCATATTGATCAAGTTGATCTCTTTATTGCCGTCACCAACGATGACGAGGCGAATATTATGTCCGCCATGCTCGCCAAACGTATGGGGGCAAAGAAGGTCATGGTACTTATCCAACGTAAGGCGTATGTCGACCTGGTTCAGGGCAGCGTGATTGATATTGCTATTTCACCGCAGCAGGCGACCATTTCCGCTCTGCTGAGCCATGTACGTAAAGCGGACATTGTCGGCGTTTCATCGCTCCGCCGCGGTGTGGCAGAAGCGATCGAAGCGGTGGCCCATGGAGATGAAACCACCTCTCGCGTTGTGGGCCGCGCCATCGACGAAATTAAGCTGCCGCCGGGCACAATTATCGGTGCCGTCGTGCGTGGAAATGATGTCATGATCGCCAATGATAATTTACGTATTGAGCAAGGCGATCACGTAATTATGTTCCTTACCGATAAAAAATTTATTACCGACGTCGAGCGTTTATTCCAGCCAAGTCCATTCTTCCTTTAATATGTCGGGTGCTCTCAATAGAGCACCTGCACTTTACCCCCTTTATTGTTGTGCCTTTTATTTTCATAACGTTTAATTATCCCGAATGGCAATTGGCTAATCATTTGTTAAACTTATAGTCGTCAGCTGGCACAAGGAGAACATAATGAGTTTTATTAAAGAATTTCGCGAATTTGCGATGCGCGGGAACGTGGTGGATTTGGCAGTGGGTGTCATTATTGGTGCGGCATTCGGCAAGATTGTTTCATCATTAGTTGCAGACATCATCATGCCACCTTTAGGGCTGCTAATCGGGGGCATTGATTTCAAACAGTTCGCATTCACGCTGCGTGAAGCACAGGGTGATATCCCGGCAGTAGTAATGCACTACGGCGTGTTTATCCAGAACGTATTTGATTTCGTGATTGTGGCGTTTGCTATTTTTATGGCTATCAAGCTGATCAACAGGCTCAACCGTAAAAAAGAAGAGCCCGCGGCCGCACCAGCACCAACGAAAGAAGAAGTATTGCTGACGGAAATCCGCGATCTGTTAAAAGAGCAGAACAACCGCGTTTAATCAGTAACCAAAAGCAGGAAGGCCAGTGGTAAATAAGCGATTCGCTTGCTTGCCACTGGCCTCCCAGTTACCCCGTTTTGCATGTTTGTCTTTGCGCAGATAACTTCCCTTCCCTTTTTTATTCTTTTCAACGCGCTGTCGAAAAAGCGGGTCGTGAAGTAAAGCCTCAATGGCATTGTCTTTAATTTGTCCCTTAGTGTGCTGATAGCGGCTCATAATTTCTCCTGAGCATGGTTTATGACGACGGAAGTCTAGACCCGGGTAGATTAAAAATCAACATCCCCGAGTTTCTCCACTGGCCCCTTGTTCAAGGGCTTCCAGAATTGAGCAATAAATACTGCTGTGGGCCGTTCCGCAACAGGCATCATTAAGCCTTTGCAGAGAACGCTGCATGGTTTGTAGTTCCTGAATACGGGCTTCAACTTCATCAAGCCGGGCCTGCACGATGCTTTTGGATTCCTGGCAGGTGTGATGCTCAGGATCGATGCGGATCGATAGTAACTCGCGGATCGAATCCAGCGTGAAGCCAAGCTGTCGAGCATAGCGTATGAATCTCAGACGCTGCAGATCGTTATCGGTATAAAGCCGAAAGCCACCTTCTGTGCGTACCTCATGATCGATCATTTGCTGCTTTTCGTAATATCGAATAGTGTCCGGCGTTACGTTAGCGAGCTTTGCAAGTTCACCGATACGGTACATCGCTACTCCTCATTTATCTTCTTCAGCAATCTTTCACCGTATTCCCCATGCAGGAACTCCGTGTTCATTCCTGCATGGCGCAGCTTGAGCTCGATCAGCGCAAGCCTGCGGCTAAGTTCTGTATGTCGAGGATCGTCCTGACGGATCCCTTTTAGCAGATCGACAAGTTCAACAGCCTCTCTGCGCTGCTCAAGCTCAGGAGGAAGGCAGCCGGCATTTTTTAATAAACGATATCCAGCCCGGAGTTCAGGCGCAATATGCAAATCATCTTCCAGTTCCAGAGGTTCGCCGCTTCCGGCAAGATTGTCGAAATCGCCTTTATTTTGGGCATCGCGGATATGGCGTTCTGCCCACTGGTCAAGCAACCACATCATCAGCTCCAGGGGATGAACAAAATTGATACAGGCATTGTAGAGAAATGGGGATACTGCGGATATAAAAAAACCCGCCGAGGCGGGTTTTTTTACGTTACTGCAGATTACTCTGCAGCAGCTTCTGCTTTCTCTGAACGATCAACCAGCTCGATGTAAGCCATCGGCGCGTTGTCGCCTGCACGGAAACCACACTTCAGAATGCGAGTGTAACCACCGGCACGGCTCGCGAAACGCGGGCCCAGTTCGTTAAACAGTTTTGCCACGATCTCGTTATCACGAGTACGGGCGAATGCCAGACGACGATTAGCAACGCTGTCAGTCTTGGCAAGAGTAATCAGCGGCTCAACTACGCGACGCAGCTCTTTCGCTTTAGGCAGGGTCGTCTTGATGATTTCATGACGAACCAGTGAACCTGCCATGTTGCGGAACATAGCCTGGCGATGGCTGCTGTTGCGGTTCAGTTGACGACCACTCTTACGATGGCGCATGACCTTATCCTTCTCAGTAAAACCTTAACCTGTGATCCGGTTACTCGTCAGCAATGCTTGCCGGTGGCCAGTTTTCCAGGCGCATGCCCAGAGACAGACCACGTGAAGCCAGCACGTCTTTAATCTCGGTAAGAGATTTTTTACCCAGGTTCGGCGTTTTCAGCAACTCAACCTCGGTACGCTGTACCAGATCACCGATATAGTGGATAGCTTCTGCCTTGAGGCAGTTAGCAGAGCGGACAGTCAATTCGAGATCGTCAACAGGGCGCAGCAGGATCGGATCGAATTCTGGTTTCTCTTCTTTCACTTCTGGCTGACGTACATCACGTAAGTCAACGAAAGCTTCCAGTTGTTCTGCCAGGATGGTTGCCGCACGACGAATCGCCTCTTCAGGATCGATTGTGCCGTTGGTTTCCATTTCGATGACCAGCTTGTCCAGGTCGGTACGCTGTTCTACACGCGCTGCTTCAACATTGTAGGCGATACGCTCTACAGGGCTGTAGCATGCGTCGACCAGCAGACGGCCGATTGGGCGCTCATCTTCTTCCGAATGAATTCGGGCAGAAGCCGGCACATAACCACGACCGCGCTGAACTTTGATACGCATGCTAATAGCTGCGTTCTCATCGGTCAGGTGGCAGATCACGTGCTGCGGCTTGACGATTTCAACATCACCGTCGTGGGTGATGTCGGCTGCAGTCACAGGGCCAATGCCAGATTTATTCAGAGTAAGAATAACTTCATCTTTACCCTGAACTCTCACCGCCAGCCCTTTCAGGTTGAGCAGGATTTCAAGGATATCTTCCTGAACGCCTTCTTTGGTGCTGTACTCATGAAGTACACCATCAATCTCAACCTCGGTCACCGCGCAACCCGGCATCGATGAGAGCAGAATACGGCGCAGTGCGTTACCCAGAGTATGGCCAAAGCCACGCTCTAAAGGCTCAAGGGTCACCTTGGCGTGCGTCGAACTCACTTGCTCGATATCTACCAGGCGCGGTTTTAGAAACTCTGTCACAGAACCCTGCATTGTGTCCTCTCTTTGGTACTAAGCTTTACTTGGAGTAAAGCTCGACGATCAGGTGTTCGTTAATGTCCGCAGACAGATCAGAACGCTCAGGCTGACGCTTGAACGTACCTTCCATCTTGCCAGCATCAACTTCCAGCCAGGTTGGCTTTTCACGCTGCTCAGCCAGCTCCAGAGCGGCCTTCACGCGAGATTGCTTTTTCGCTTTCTCACGAATGCTAACAACGTCATTCGCTTTAACCTGATAAGAAGCGATGTTAACAACACGACCGTTTACCATGATTGCTTTGTGGCTAACCAGCTGACGTGATTCAGCACGAGTAGCGCCGAAGCCCATACGGTATACAACGTTGTCCAGACGACCTTCCAGCAGAGCCAGCAGGTTTTCACCCGTGTTGCCTTTCAGACGTGCTGCTTCTTTATAGTAGTTACGGAACTGACGCTCCAGCACACCGTACATACGGCGAACTTTTTGCTTTTCACGCAACTGCACACCATAGTCAGACAGACGCGGTTTACGCGCACCGTGCTGGCCAGGAGCTTGTTCAATTTTACACTTGGTATCGATCGCGCGAACGCCAGACTTAAGGAATAAGTCGGTGCCCTCACGACGGCTCAGCTTGAGCTTAGGACCCAAATATCTTGCCATTTTCTATCTCCAACTAACCTAAAAAACGAGCGTTATACGCGACGTTTTTTCGGCGGACGACAACCGTTATGAGGGATCGGAGTCACATCAGTAATATTAGTGATGCGGAAACCAGCGGCGTTCAGAGCGCGAACAGTAGATTCACGACCCGGACCCGGACCTTTAACCATAACTTCCAGATTCTTGATGCCGTATTCTTTTACGGCTTCAGCGCAACGCTCTGCTGCAACCTGAGCTGCGAACGGAGTGGATTTGCGAGAACCACGGAAACCGGAACCACCGGCTGTTGCCCAACCCAATGCGTTACCCTGACGATCAGTAATAGTAACGATGGTGTTGTTGAAAGAAGCATGGATATGAGCCACGCCGTCAGAGACTTGTTTTCTTACACGTTTACGTGCACGAACTGGTGCCTTTGCCATTATTCAATCACCCCGATTATTTCTTGATCGGTTTGCGCGGACCCTTACGGGTACGTGCGTTGGTCTTAGTACGCTGACCGCGCACTGGCAGACCACGACGATGACGCAAACCGCGATAGCAACCAAGATCCATCAGGCGCTTGATGCTCATGCTGATTTCACGGCGCAGATCACCTTCAACGACAAATTTGGCAACTTCGTCACGCAGCGTGTCGATTTGTCCTTCAGACAGCTCACTGATCTTAACATCTTCAGCGATACCCGCTGCAGCCAGGATGGCTTTAGAACGGGTCTTGCCGATGCCGTAGATCGAAGTTAATGCGATCACAGCATGTTTCTGATCAGGAATGTTAATGCCTGCTATACGGGCCACTATGCACTCCTACTATTTAATATGTACGCACCATGCTGAAAAGCCCGTTTTCAGGATACTCAAATGGAAACGTACAGACATACAAAAGATTGGCTGGCTAATCTAGCCAGCTCAACCCAACTTTGCAAGAAAAATATGCGAAATAATCAGCCTTGGCGCTGTTTATGCTTCGGCTCGGCACTGCAAATCACACGGATGACACCATCACGCTTAACGATTTTGCAGTTACGGCATAATTTCTTGACGGAAGCACGAACTTTCATTTTTACTCTCCGTAACTTCTCAGGCGACCAATTAGCGGCCGTAGCCTTTCAGGTTCGCCTTCTTCAATGCAGACTCATACTGACTGGACATCATCAGAGTTTGCACTTGAGCCATAAAGTCCATAATCACGACAACAACGATAAGCAGTGAGGTCCCACCGAAGTAGAACGGTACTTTCATTGCATCACGCATGAACTCCGGGATCAGGCAGATAAAAGTAATATAAAGCGCACCAACCAAAGTCAGGCGGGTCATTACTTTATCGATATACTTCGCCGTTTGCTCTCCCGGACGAATTCCTGGTACAAATGCACCGGACTTCTTCAGGTTATCTGCTGTTTCACGCGGGTTGAAGACCAACGCCGTGTAGAAGAAACAGAAGAAGATGATCGCAGACGCATAGAGTAACACATAAAGTGGTTGCCCAGGCTGCAAATACAGCGAAATTGTTGTCAGCCAGTTCCAACCAGTACCGCCCCCGAACCATGACGCGATGGTTGCCGGGAACAGAATAATACTGGAAGCGAAGATAGCCGGGATAACCCCCGCCATATTCACTTTCAGCGGTAAATGTGTGCTCTGTGCAGCATAGACACGACGACCTTGCTGACGTTTAGCGTAGTTCACCACAATGCGGCGTTGACCACGTTCAACGAAGACAACAAAGAACGTCACTGCAAATACTAATACTGCAACCAACAGCAACAGGAGGAAGTGCAGGTCGCCTTGACGCGCTTGCTCGATAGTATGGGCGATGGCCGGCGGGAGTCCCGCAACGATACCGGCGAAGATAATGATTGAGATACCGTTACCGATACCACGCTCAGTAATCTGTTCACCGAGCCACATCAGGAACATAGTCCCTGTGACCAGACTAACAACAGCGGTGAAATAGAATGCAAAGCCTGGGTTTAATACCAGGCCCTGCATACCAGGCATATTCGGCAGACCGGTAGCAATACCGATCGACTGGAATATTGCCAGCACCAGAGTACCGTAACGGGTGTACTGACTAATCTTACGACGTCCAGACTCCCCTTCTTTCTTCAGCTCTGCCAGGGCCGGATGAACGACCGTCAGCAGCTGGATAATAATAGATGCCGAAATGTACGGCATAATACCCAGTGCAAAGATAGAAGCACGGCTGAGAGCACCACCAGAGAACATGTTGAACATTTCAATGATGGTGCCTCGCTGTTGCTCAAGCAGTTTGGCAAGTACAGCGGCATCGATACCAGGGATCGGAATAAAAGAGCCAATACGGAACACAATCAGCGCGCCGATAACAAACAGCAGTCTGCGTTTCAGCTCGCCAAATCCACCTTTGGCACTTTGAAAATCTAATCCCGGTTGCTTAGCCATCTGCTACTTATTCCTCAATTTTACCGCCAGCAGCTTCGATAGCAGCACGAGCACCTTTAGTAACACGCAGGCCACGAACAGTTACCGGAGTAGAAACTTCACCAGACAGGATCACTTTCGCGAACTCGATCTGAATACCGATAATGTTAGCTGCTTTCAGCGTGTTCAGGTCTACAACGCCGCCTTCAACTTTCGCCAGGTCAGACAGACGGATTTCCGCTGTGATCGCTGCTTTGCGAGAGGTGAAGCCGAACTTCGGCAGACGACGGTACAGTGGCATCTGGCCACCCTCGAAACCGCGACGTACGCCACCGCCAGAACGAGAGTTCTGACCTTTGTGACCACGACCACCGGTTTTGCCGAGGCCAGAACCGATACCACGACCCAGGCGTTTACCCGCCTTTTTAGAGCCTTCGGCCGGAGACAGAGTATTTAAACGCATCTCTTACTCCTCAACTTTAACCATGAAGTAAACCGCGTTGACCATACCACGAACAGCAGGAGTATCCTCGCGCTCAACGGTATGACCAATACGACGCAGACCCAGGCCAAGCAGCGTTGCCTTGTGTTTCGGCAGACGACCGATTGCACTGCGGGTTTGAGTGATTTTAATAGTCTTTGCCATGGTCAATTACCCCAGAATTTCTTCAACGGATTTACCACGCTTGGCAGCGACCATTTCTGGAGAATTCATATTTTCCAGGCCATCAATAGTTGCACGAACCACGTTGATCGGGTTGGTGGAACCATATGCTTTAGCCAGTACGTTATGAACCCCAGCAACTTCCAGAACGGCGCGCATTGCACCACCGGCGATGATACCGGTACCTTCTGAAGCTGGCTGCATGAATACACGAGAACCCGTGTGAACACCTTTAACTGGGTGCTGCAGGGTGCCGTTGTTCAGCGCGACGTTAATCATATTGCGACGGGCTTTTTCCATCGCTTTCTGGATCGCTGCTGGAACTTCACGCGCTTTACCGTAACCAAAACCAACGCGACCGTTACCATCACCCACTACAGTCAGAGCTGTGAAGGAGAAAATACGACCACCTTTAACGGTTTTAGATACGCGGTTTACCGCGATCAGCTTTTCCTGCAGTTCGCCAGCCTGTTTTTCGATGTGAGCCATCTTACACCTCTACCTTAGAACTGAAGGCCAGCTTCACGGGCAGCATCTGCCAGTGCCTGGACACGACCATGATATTGGAACCCGGAACGGTCAAAGGAAACATTGCTGATGCCTTTTTCCAGAGCGCGTTCTGCAACAGCTTTACCTACAGCTGCAGCGGCGTCTTTGTTACCGGTGTACTTCAATTGTTCTGAGATAGCTTTTTCTACAGTAGAAGCAGCTACCAGAACTTCAGAACCGTTCGGTGCAATTACCTGTGCGTAAATATGACGCGGGGTACGATGTACCACCAGGCGAGTTGCACCCAGCTCTTTGAGCTTGCGGCGTGCGCGGGTCGCACGACGGATACGAGCAGATTTCTTATCCATAGTGTTACCTTACTTCTTCTTAGCCTCTTTGGTACGCACGACTTCGTCGGCGTAACGAACACCCTTGCCTTTGTAAGGCTCAGGACGACGGTAGGCGCGCAGATCTGCTGCAACCTGGCCGATCAGCTGTTTATCAGCGCCTTTCAGCACGATTTCAGTTTGAGTCGGACATTCTGCAGTGATACCGGCCGGCAGCGGATGCTCAACAGGGTGTGAGAAGCCCAGAGACAGGCCTACTGCATTCCCTTTGATAGCTGCACGATAACCTACACCAACCAGCTGAAGCTTTTTAGTGAAGCCTTCGGTAACACCAACAACCATTGAGTTCAGCAGGGCACGCGCGGTACCAGCCTGAGCCCATCCATCCACGAAACCATCACGTGGACCGAAGGTCAGAGCGTTATCTGCATGTTTAACTTCAACAGCTTTGTTGAGGGTACGAGTCAGCTCGCCGTTTTTACCTTTGATCGTAATAACCTGACCGTCGATTTTTACATCAACGCCGGCAGGAATAACGACCGGTGCTTTAGCAACACGAGACATTCTTTCCTCCGATTAGGCTACGTAGCAGATAATTTCGCCACCAAGACCAGCCTGGCGCGCTGCACGATCAGTCATAACACCTTTAGAGGTAGAAACAACTGCGATACCAAGGCCAGCCATAACTTTTGGCAGCTCATCTTTTTTCTTATAGATGCGCAGGCCTGGGCGGCTGACACGCTGAATGCTTTCTACAACAGCTTTACCCTGGAAATACTTGAGAGTAAGTTCCAGTTCCGGCTTGGTGTCGCCTTCAACTTTAAAATCTTCGATAAAACCTTCTTCCTTCAGCACGTTGGCAATTGCCACTTTCAGCTTGGCGGAAGGCATGGTGACCGCAACTTTGTTCGCGGCCTGACCGTTACGGATACGGGTCAGCATATCCGCGATCGGATCTTGCATGCTCATCTGTCTTTACTCCCGTGATTCAATTGGTAATTACCAGCTAGCCTTTTTCAAGCCTGGCACTTCACCGCGCATGGCGGCTTCACGCAGTTTGATACGGCTCAACCCAAACTTGCCCACATAACCATGTGGACGACCTGTTTGACGACAGCGGTTACGCTGACGAGACGGGCTGGAATCACGCGGCAGAGACTGCAGCTTGAGAACCGCATTCCAACGATCTTCGTCGGAAGCGTTCACATCAGAAATGATCGCTTTCAGTTCAGCGCGTTTAGCGAAGAATTTATCAGCTAAAGCTACGCGCTTTACTTCGCGTGCTTTCATTGATTGCTTAGCCATTCAGTAACCCTACCTTACTTGCGGAACGGGAAGTCAAAGGCAGCCAGCAGAGCACGGCCTTCTTCGTCAGATTTCGCAGTAGTGGTAATGGTAATATCCAAACCACGCACGCGGTCGACTTTATCGTAGTCGATTTCTGGGAAGATGATCTGCTCACGGACACCCATGCTGTAGTTACCACGACCGTCGAAAGACTTCGCGGACAGGCCACGGAAGTCACGGATACGTGGAACAGCAATAGTGATCAGGCGCTCAAAGAACTCCCACATGCGTTCGCCACGCAGAGTTACTTTACAGCCGATCGGATAGCCCTGACGGATTTTGAAGCCTGCAACAGATTTGCGTGCTTTGGTGATCAGCGGTTTTTGACCGGAGATTGCTGTCAGATCAGCTGCTGCGTTATCCAGCAGTTTCTTGTCAGCGATCGCTTCACCAACACCCATGTTCAGGGTGATCTTCTCGACCCGAGGGACTTGCATGACAGAATTGTAGTTAAACTCGGTCATGAGTTTCTTAACTACTTCGTCTTTGTAGTAATCATGCAGTTTCGCCATCGTACTACTCCAAATTACTTGATAGTTTCGCTGTTAGACTTGAAGAAACGGACTTTTTTGCCGTCTTCGAATCTAAAGCCTACACGGTCAGCCTTGCCGGTAGCCGCATTGAAGATTGCAACGTTAGAAACCTGAATAGCAGCTTCTTTTTCAACGATGCCGCCTGGTTGGTTCAGGGCCGGAACCGGCTTCTGATGTTTCTTAACCAGGTTGATACCTTCAACGACAAGTTTGCCGGAAGACAGAACATTTTTTACTTTACCGCGTTTACCTTTATCTTTACCGGTTAACACGATAACTTCGTCATCACGACGGATTTTCGCTGCCATGATTCGCTCCTTAGAGTACTTCTGGTGCCAGAGAGATAATTTTCATGAACTTCTCAGTACGAAGTTCACGAGTTACCGGCCCAAAGATACGCGTGCCGATAGGCTGCTCGCTGTTATTGTTTAAAATAACGCATGCATTACCATCGAAGCGAATGACAGAACCGTCAGGGCGACGAACACCCTTCTTGGTGCGCACCACTACCGCCTTCAGCACATCACCTTTTTTGACCTTACCACGTGGAATTGCTTCCTTGATGGTGATCTTGATGATGTCGCCTACGCCTGCGTAGCGACGGTGCGAGCCACCCAGAACCTTGATACACATTACGCGACGTGCACCGGAGTTGTCGGCGACGTTCAGCATAGTCTGTTCTTGGATCATTTTAGTGCTCCGCTAATGTCAACTACTACCTGAGACTCTAAAATCAGAGCCGTTAAAAAGCCCCATATCGAGGGCGCGGCATTATAACACCGCTTCTGCAATATGGGTAGAAAAAATAAACGGCTCATCGCTGAGCCGTTTATTCGTATTGAGAAGGCGTACTGTATTACAGAACCGCTTTCTCTACAACGCGAACCAGCGTCCAGGACTTAGTCTTGGACAGTGGACGGCATTCACGGATTTCAACCTTGTCGCCGATACCACATTCGTTGTTCTCGTCATGTACGTGCAGTTTGGTCGTACGCTTGATGAATTTACCGTAGATCGGGTGTTTCACAATACGTTCGATAGCTACAACAATGGATTTCTCCATTTTGTCGCTAACAACACGACCTTGCAGAGTACGGATTTTATCGGTCATTACGCACCCGCCTTCTGAGTCAGTAAAGTCTTAACGCGTGCAACATTGCGACGCACTTGCTTCAGCAGGTGAGTCTGTTGCAGCTGGCCACTTGCAGCCTGCATACGCAGGTTGAACTGCTCACGCAGCAGGTTCAGCAGCTCAGCGTTCAGCTCTTCAACGCTTTTTTCACGCAGCTCTTTTGCTTTCATTACATCACCGTCTTAGTTACAAAGGTGGTTTTGATAGGCAGTTTCGCTGCTGCCAGGCCGAAGGCTTCACGGGCCAGCTCTTCCGGAACACCGTCCATTTCATAAAGGACTTTGCCCGGTTGGATCAAGGCAACCCAGTACTCCACGTTACCTTTACCTTTACCCATACGAACTTCCAGCGGCTTCTCGGTGATCGGTTTGTCCGGGAATACACGGATCCAGATCTTACCTTGACGCTTAACTGCACGGGTCATTGCACGACGTGCTGCTTCGATCTGACGTGCAGTCAGACGACCACGGCCAACAGCTTTCAGACCGAAAGTGCCGAAGCTAACATCCGTACCCTGCGCCAGACCACGGTTGCGGCCTTTGTGCACTTTACGGAATTTTGTACGCTTTGGTTGTAACATCAGCGACGCTCCTTATTTACGGCCTTTACGCTGCTGCTTTTTAGGTTGAGCAGCCGGTTTTTCCGGTTGTTCAACAGCAGCCATACCACCCAGGATCTCACCTTTGAAGATCCATACCTTAACGCCGATTACACCGTAAGTGGTGTGCGCTTCAGAGGTGTTGTAGTCGATGTCAGCACGCAGAGTGTGCAGCGGTACGCGACCTTCACGGTACCATTCGGTACGTGCGATTTCCGCGCCGCCCAGACGGCCGCTAACTTCAACTTTGATACCTTTAGCGCCCAGACGCATTGCGTTCTGTACAGCACGCTTCATAGCACGACGGAACATAACACGACGTTCCAGCTGAGAAGTGATGCTGTCAGCAACCAATTTAGCGTCCAGTTCAGGCTTACGAACTTCAGCGATATTGATCTGTGCAGGAACGCCAGCGATATCCGCTACGACCTTGCGCAGTTTTTCTACGTCTTCGCCTTTCTTACCGATAACGATGCCAGGACGAGCAGTGTGAATAGTCACACGGATGCTCTTAGCTGGACGCTCGATAACGATACGAGATACAGACGCTTTAGCCAGTTCCTTAGTCAGGTACTGACGTACTTTAAAATCGCTGTCCAGGTTGTCAGCGAATTCTTTGGTGTTCGCAAACCAGGTAGAGTTCCATGGTTTTACAATACCCAGGCGAATACCATTAGGATGTACTTTCTGACCCATTGCTAGTCTCCAGAGTCTCAGCGATCGGACACAACCACAGTAATGTGGCTGGTGCGCTTCAGGATGCGATCTGCACGACCTTTCGCACGCGGCATAATGCGCTTCATGCTTGGGCCTTCATCTACGAAAATTTTCGCGACTTTCAGATCGTCGATGTCAGCGCCATCGTTGTGTTCAGCGTTAGCAATGGCAGATTCCAGTACTTTCTTGACCAATACCGCAGCTTTCTTGTTGGTATAGGTCAGGATGTCCAGGGCCTGCGACACTTTCTTACCGCGAATCAGGTCAGCAACAAGGCGAACCTTCTGTGCAGAAGAACGAGCATGGCGATGTTGAGCTAAAGTTTCCATCTCTTCCTCCTACCTTATTTCTTCTTCGCTTTTTTATCAGCAGCGTGGCCGCGATAAGTACGAGTCGGTGCGAATTCACCCAGTTTGTGACCAACCATTTCGTCGGTAACAAAGACTGGAACGTGCTGACGACCATTATGGACAGCGATGGTCAAACCGATCATGTTAGGAAAGATCGTTGAACGACGGGACCAAGTGCGCAGGGGCTTCTTGTCTCCGCTTTCCACCGCTTTCTCTACCTTCTTCAGCAAGTGCAGGTCAATAAAAGGACCTTTCTTGAGAGAACGTGGCATGGCTTATCCTCTAAAATTATTTGCTACGGCGACGTACGATAAATTTATCAGTACGCTTGTTGCTGCGGGTCTTCTTACCTTTGGTCTGAACGCCCCACGGAGTTACCGGGTGCTTACCAAAGTTACGACCTTCACCACCACCATGTGGGTGATCGACTGGGTTCATCGCAGTACCGCGAACGGTAGGACGAACACCACGCCAGCGTGCAGCACCAGCTTTACCCAGAACGCGCAGCATATGCTCAGCATTGCCAACTTCGCCCAGAGTAGCGCGGCAGTCTGCTTCAACTTTACGCATTTCACCAGAACGCAGACGCAGGGTGACATAAGCACCATCACGCGCAACGATCTGAACGTAAGTACCAGCGGAACGTGCCAGCTGACCGCCTTTACCTGGTTTCATTTCTACGTTATGAACGGTAGAACCAACCGGGATATTGCGCATCGGCAGGGTGTTGCCTGCTTTGATTGCAGCATCAACGCCAGACTGAATCTGGTCGCCAGCTTTCAGGCCTTTAGGGGCCAGGATGTAACGGCGCTCGCCGTCTTTGTACAGAACCAGCGCGATGTTCGCGGAACGGTTCGGATCGTACTCAAGACGCTCAACAACTGCTGGGATACCGTCTTTGTTGCGTTTGAAGTCAACAATACGATAAGCCTGCTTGTGGCCACCACCGATGTGACGAGTGGTGATACGGCCATTGTTGTTACGACCACCGGATTTGCTGTTTTTTTCCAGCAACGGAGCAAAAGGTTTGCCCTTGTGCAGCTCAGGGTTAACCACTTTAACTACGTGGCGACGACCCGGAGATGTCGGTTTACATTTAACAACTGCCATTGTATTACTCCTCCGACTTACTCAGCGCCGCCAACGAAGTCCAGATTCTGGCCTTCTTTCAGGGTGACGTAAGCTTTTTTCCAGTCGCTACGACGACCGATACGCTGTCCGTGACGTTTAACTTTCCCTTTAACTACCAGGGTGTTAACGACTTCGACTTCGACTTCAAACAGTTTCTGCACAGCAGCTTTGATCTCTGCTTTGGTCGCGTCTTTAGCAACTTTGAGAACGATGGTGTTTGTTTTTTCCATCGCAGTAGACGCTTTTTCAGAAACGTGCGGTGCGCGAAGCACCTTCAGCAGACGTTCTTCACGAATCATGCCAGCATCTCCTCAACTTGCTTAACAGCATCAGCAGTCATTACGACTTTGTCGAAGGCGATCAGGCTAACCGGGTCGATACCAGTCGCATCGCGTACGTCAACCTTGTGCAGGTTACGTGCGGCCAGGAACAGGTTCTCGTCCAGCTCACCGGTGATGATCAGCACATCTTCCAGAGCCATGTCTTTCAGTTTCTGTGCCAGCAGCTTAGTTTTAGGCGCTTCAACAGAGAACTTCTCGACAACGATCAGACGATCCTGACGTACCAGTTCGGACAGGATGCTTTTCAGCGCGCCGCGGTACATCTTTTTGTTAACTTTTTGACTGTGGTCCTGTGGACGCGCAGCGAAGGTCACGCCACCTGAACGCCAGATCGGGCTCTTGATAGAACCTGAACGCGCACGGCCGGTACCTTTCTGGCGCCATGGCTTTTTGCCAGAACCAGTTACTTCAGCACGAGTCTTCTGAGCACGAGTACCCTGACGAGCACCAGCTGCATAAGCAACAACAACCTGGTGAACCAGCGCTTCGTTGAAATCACGACCGAAGGTAGTTTCGGAAACAGTCAGCGCGCTCTGCGCGTCTTTCAATACTAATTCCATTGCTATCCCCTTACGCCTTCACAGCTGGTTTAACGATCAGGTCGCTACCGGTTGCACCCGGGACCGCACCTTTAACCAGCAGCAGGTTGCGCTCAGCGTCAACACGTACTACGTCCAGGCTCTGAACGGTTACACGTTCGTTACCCAGCTGACCTGCCATTTTCTTGCCTTTGAACACTTTGCCCGGAGTCTGGTTCTGACCGATAGAACCCGGAACGCGGTGAGACAAGGAGTTACCGTGAGTAGCGTCCTGGGTACGGAAGTTCCAGCGCTTAACGGTACCAGCAAAACCTTTACCTTTAGAGGTACCGGTTACGTCAACTTTTTTAACGTCAGCAAACAGCTCAACGCTAATGTCCTGACCTACGGTGAACTCTTCGCCTTCAGCAAGACGGAATTCCCACAGACCACGGCCAGCTTCTACGCCAGCTTTAGCGAAGTGACCCGCTTCTGGTTTGGTTACACGGTTAGCTTTTTTAGCACCAGTGGTAACCTGAATAGCGCGGTAGCCATCGTTAGCCAGATCTTTAACCTGAGTAACGCGGTTTGCTTCAACTTCGATTACGGTTACTGGGATAGAAACGCCATCTTCAGTGAAGATGCGGGTCATACCCACTTTTTTACCGACTAAACCAATCATTGTTTCAACCTCTCAATCGCTCGATGACCTGATTAACCCAGGCTGATCTGCACGTCTACACCGGCAGCCAGATCCAGACGCATCAGAGCATCAACGGTTTTCTCAGTTGGCTCAACGATGTCAACCAGACGCTTGTGAGTGCGGATTTCGTACTGATCGCGCGCGTCTTTGTTGACGTGCGGGGAGATCAGAACGGTGAAGCGCTCTTTGCGGGTCGGCAGCGGGATCGGACCACGGACTTGCGCACCAGTGCGCTTAGCAGTCTCGACGATTTCCGCGGTTGATTGATCGATCAGACGATGATCAAACGCTTTAAGGCGGATACGGATTCTTTGGTTCTGCATGAGACCAGAGCTCCAATTATTTTATAAACGAAAATGATTACTCCTCAAACCCATTACGATTGATGGGAGAGTGTAACCGTTCTTACGTAGCTCCCCAATTGGGAGCATTGTTGAGTAACAAAGTGAGCTACTCTGGTTCTGATTGAACCCGCCGTCAATTACGACAAGCCCGCGCATTATACGTATTTGCCGCATTATTGCAAGCTAACTGTGTCGATAATAATCAACCACGGGTTAGCCGGGCTTACTTACTGTCAATTTCTGCCATCGCCTGCTTTACCCGCGCCTCAAGCGAGGTGTTATCATGCTGCCTGTTGTAAGTAGATACATCTTCATCAGCCTCGTCCTCGTCTGTTTGAGCAGCGGCCGAGTCAGCCTCCTCCTCATTCTCTTCAGGCACAGGTTCCGGCAGCGGCTTTTGTTTATAGATGAAATGCTCCTTCGAAAGGACATAATGTTGTGCTGCTGGAGTGATTGACGGCGAGCACCAGAGCCAGTTGCGCACGTAATAGCCCGCCAGAATAAAGAGGAAAAGATAGCCGATGCTGCCGATAAACATGAGTGCGAGGCGAACTAGCGTGCGACGCTGGTGCCCCGGCGCAGGCTCAAAAGCCACCTGCCGGGCCGAGCAATAGAGTCTGAACATCATTTCGTCTCCTGTTCCCGAAGCAATTCGGGGCTTTCACCCAACGCCTGCCAAAGCCGTATCAGCGTCCCCTGGCCGATCATGCCGTCGGTTACCAGGTGGTTTTGAGACTGAAACTGGCGTACCTTTTCGGTGAGCAGCCCCGTCCATTCACCAGTATTCTCGGCCTCGGTATTCAGCACGCGGCTAAGCATGATATCCAGCCATAGAATGTCGTCGACGCTGCTTTTACGGGTAATCATAGACTTGCCGTCGGGAGACAGTTTCCACATTAAGGTGTAATGCCCGCGCCAAACCTCGTTAAACCAATCCTTTCTGAGGCGCCAGGTTTTTTGCCCCGCCAATGCAATAAGCTCGCTGTCGCTTACGCCGATAATCACCACCGGTACGTTCTTTTCAGCAACGTGCAGCTGCGCAATCCACGGAACCCCCAGTTTCTCCAGCGCCTCCTGCGTCGAAGTACCCGACAGGCAGGTTAAATTTGCACGGTAGGCCTGATCGCACCACGCTTCTCCCTTTTCGGCATCGTAGCCCCAGACGTGATACAAAAGTCCCATCGCATCCTGAGTCGACATGATCTCATCTGTCAGATCGACCTGGCTGGCGTCAGCATGCGAAGGCAAAACCAGAAACGGCGATGAAAATGCCGGAAACCAGTGGGATAAGGTATTGGCAGAAGACCAGCCTACGGTCATCCCCGCAGTAGCCAGCAGAACGAATGTAAAGAAACACGCCAGACGATTACGACGTGCGGGTAAACAACGGAGTACCGCTCGTTGTGCATCCTGGGTTATCTCCAGCGGAAGCGCTGCATCAGGGGGTATAACCTGGCGAAGACACCATCCTGCTCTTGCCAACAGACGAAGATTTCCCCTACTTACGCTGGCGATCCGGTTAATAAACGACACCGGTAACGCAGAATCTATACCAGCATGACAGACGATAACGTGCTCACTCTCCTCCCGAGTGGGTTGAGGGATAGACAACCACACAGGCTGTCTGCATACCGTTTGACGACGCTGCCGGGGGGTAAACGCTCCCAACGTAATGAAACGTGCGCCAGGAAAAATAGCCTTAACCTGCTGGACCGTGCTAGCAAAATGCATGAGGCAATGACAATTGTCGAGAACGATCAGAAGCGCTCCTTCCGATCCGGTATGCAATTCGCTCAGAAGGCTGGGCCACGCCGCGGTAACCGGAAGTAACCGTCCAATCAGATTGCAGTCGGCCTCGCTGTCATAAATCACCGTCCATTCCTGTCGGTATCCGCTAACGTTGACGGGAGTAAGCATCAGCGCACGTCCGGCAAAAGACTTCGCCATAGCCAATCCAATAGTGGTTTTCCCTGCGCCGCTTACCCCTTCGATGGCAAGCCACGCCTCGCGTTGCAGGGTTTCGAGACCATAAGAAATAATATGTTTCTGCCGAAGAGTAAGAGTATTATTTATTTCATCCATGAATAATCACATAACTGTATATTATCGTTTTCCTAAAATGACCGACAGCAAAGTAAATATCTTGCCGCCTCACCGGCGCAATTATATTATCCAGCATACTAACAGTGAAGCAGAATTACGCCACAGCAAATTTAATAAAGTCATCATGATTACAAAGAACATATTCCTGAAGCATGAGCAGCTTTTACAGCACACATTTGTTTTATTAATATTCATCAGCATCATGATCACATTTGGTTCAATCTATATTTCGTATAGTAAATGGCATAATAATCGACAATTAGCGCAAGAGTCGCAGATTACCTTGCCGTCTTTACGTACGCCCTCTACGCAGGTCTGGCGTCTCTCCGCGCAGCCTGCGGTAGATTTCCAGCCTGCCGCAACGAAAAGTCACTTAGATGTTTTTTTATCAGGGGTAATATTGAGCGGAATTATATTTAGCTCTCACAATGACGCCTCACGAGCTATCCTCAAAGAAGGATCGCAGCAGAATATTTATGCGATAAATCAGTCGCTACGTTCGGAGCCATCAGTACACATCGTTGCGATTACGAAAAATCAGGTAATTTTTTCTCGTGCAGGAAAGATAAAGCAATTATCGCTGCTGAAATCCGCATCTCACGAGAACCTGGCGCGCGCCTCAACGCCTGCATTGACTGATAATCCACACTCTAATACGCAGTTCCAGGATGTTAAGGAAAACTAAATGGTGCGAATTACGCCCCGCTTTCTTTTAAAGAGCATTTCACTCGTACTGTTGATCTCCCTATGCGGCCAACCGGCGCAGGCTGCCAATTACACGGCCAATTTTAACGACGCGGATATCCGTTCTTTTGTCGATGTCGTCGGGCAAAACATCGGTAAAACCATTCTTATAGATCCCGATGTGAAAGCCACCATCTCAATCAGAAGCGCCGATACCTTCAATGAAGCCGAGTATTATCAATTTTTCTTGAGCGTCCTCGATCTGTATGGATTCTCTATCATCACGCTCGATAACGGTTTTTTAAAGGTCGTACGTTCGGAAAAGGTCAAAGCGCTGCCCGGCAGGCTTTCGTCTAGCGACCGACCAGGTCAGGGCGATGAATTAGTGACACGCATTGTGCCGCTGGAAAATGTTCCTGCACGCGCGCTCTCACCTCTTCTTCGCCAGATGCTCGAAGGCGGTAAGGTGGGTAATGTGGTTCATTATGAACCATCGAATGTACTCATCATCACCGGTAAAGCATCTACCGTTAATCGTCTGTTTGAGGTCGTAAAGCGGGTAGATGTCATGGGCAGCGAGAAAGAACAAATAATCCCCCTTCGCTATGCCTCCGCTGTCGACCTGGCAGACGTGTTAAACGATCTATCACGCGAGAGCGGCAAAGAGACCAGACCCGCCACGTTACAGGCACGTATTGTTGCCGACAAACGCAGCAATACCCTTATCATCAGCGGCTCTGACCGTGCACGTGCGCGTATCTCGCAACTGGTTTCCAGACTGGATCGCGAAGAACAGGGACAGGGGAATACCCGCGTCTGGTATCTGAAGTATGCCAAAGCCGAGAAGCTGGTCGAGGTACTGACCGGCATTTCACAAAAGCTAAAAGAGGATAAAAGCGCAGCGGGAAAAACGGCCGACAGCAATACCTCCGTTTCTATAACTGCGGATGAGCAGACCAACTCGCTGGTAATCACGGCCAATCAGAGCATACTGCAGCAGCTGGCGCCGGTCATTGAGAAACTGGATATCCGCCGCGCTCAGGTTCTTGTCGAAGCGATTATCGTTGAAGTACAGGACGGGAAAGGAATGAACCTTGGCGTGCAATGGGCGAATAAAAACGTCGGTGCCCAGCAGTTCAGCAATTCGGGCCTGCCGATATTTAACGCCGCGCAGGGGATCGATGAATTTAAAAAACAGGGTGGTATTACCAGCGATAACCCCGCTTACGATCTCTTCAGCAACTATAGCGGCCTGGCAGCTGGCTTCTTCAACGGCGACTGGGCAGTGCTCCTTACTGCGCTGAGCTCCGATAATAAGAACGATATTTTATCCACGCCGAGCATTGTCACTCTGGATAACAAAGAAGCCTCCTTCAACGTCGGTCAGGATGTGCCGGTGCTTTCTGGCTCACAAACCACCTCCGGCGATAACGTGTTCAACACGGTTGAACGTAAAACGGTGGGCACCAAGCTGAAGGTAACACCACAAATCAACGAAGGCGATGCCGTACTGATGGAGATTGAGCAGGAGGTATCAAGCGTTGACTCCTCCGCAAACTCGTCATCGCTCGGCCCAACCTTTAATACGCGTACTATCCAGAACGCGGTTCTGGTGAAAAGCGGCGAAACGGTGGTGCTTGGCGGCTTGATGGATGATGCCAGTAAGCAAGAAGTCTCTAAGGTCCCGCTGCTGGGCGACATCCCGTTGATTGGACAGTTGTTCCGTTATACCTCCAATGAAAAGAGCAAACGCAATCTGATGGTGTTTATCCGTCCCACCATCATTCGCAGTGACGATGTGTATCGTTCGCTCTCACAAGAGAAATACTCACGCTTCAGCGATCTGCAAAAAGAACGGAAGACAAAACGTGACGGCACACTGCCAGGTGTCGATGATATTGAGCAGCTAGATAGCCACATTTTCGACAAACCGGCTAACCCGCGCACCAGCAATCCTTTTAGCGGCCCGGACGAAAAATGACACAGCTCACCTGGCGAAAGGCGCAGCAGCAGGGAGTCGTTATCCATCACGGCGAGCTGATCTATGCCGATGATACGCAGTTAGAGCCGCTACTGGACGCCGCCACTTCTGGGGTGGAATGTCGAACATTCACTCGCCTGTCACCGCAGCAGTTTGAAGAGAGACTGGAGCAGATTTTCCAACAGGACAGCGGTACCGCCCAGCTGATCGCTGAAGATCTCAATAACTCGGACGACCTTAATGCACTCTCGGAAGAGATACCTACAAACGAAGACCTCCTCAATGAAGAGTCTGACGCGCCCGTGATCCGGCTTATCAACGCCGTACTGGGCGAAGCAATTAAAGAACATGCTTCCGATATCCACATCGAAGTGTTTGAAAAGACAATGAGCATTCGCTTTCGTGTGGACGGCGTCTTGCATCCCGTTGTTCAGCCTAATAAAAAACTAGCCTCGCTGCTCATCTCGCGCATTAAGGTGATGGCGAAACTGGATATCGCCGAGAAACGTTTGCCTCAGGACGGGCGTATCACACTAAAGATTGGTCATCGTAACATTGACGTCCGAGTCTCAACCCTCCCCTCTCAGCACGGTGAACGCGTGGTGCTTCGCCTGCTGGATAAAAGCAGCCTGCGGCTTTCCATCGACAGGCTGGATATGTCGCCCGACGATGCCGACAATCTTAAACGCCTGATCGCCCTGCCGCACGGCATAATCCTGGTCACCGGGCCGACGGGCTCAGGTAAGAGCACCACGCTCTACGCCATCCTCTCCGCACTGAATAATCCGGGGCGCAATATTCTCACGGTTGAAGATCCAATCGAATACGAACTGGAGGGTATTGGTCAGACGCAGGTGAACAGCCGTGTGGATATGTCTTTTGCCCGCGGGCTTCGCGCCATCCTGCGTCAGGATCCGGATGTGGTGATGGTGGGTGAGATACGCGATGGTGAAACCGCCCAGATTGCAGTACAGGCCTCGCTGACAGGCCACCTTGTCTTATCGACGTTACACACCAATAGCGCCGCAGGTGCAATCACCCGCCTGCGGGATATGAACATTGAGCCGTTTTTACTCTCCTCCTCGCTGGTGGGCATTATTGCGCAGCGGCTGGTGCGGCGACTGTGCCCGCATTGTAAAACGCCGCATCCCCTCACTGATGCACAGCGGGCACTGCTGCAGGCGCAAGGGGCTAACGCCAGGCAACTCTGGCGAGCAAAGGGGTGTCCGGCCTGCCGCCACAGCGGCTATCACGGGCGGCTGGCCATCCACGAGCTGTTACTGATTACATCTGAACTGCGCGCTGCGATCCATGAAGAGGCAAACGAACAGCGGCTGGAACAGCTTCGCCAGCAGCGGCACCACAGCCTGCTTGCTAACGGCGTGCGGGTGGCCGTTGAAGGGCTCACCTCGCTTGAAGAGGTCTTGCGCGTCACGTCGGAAGCGCAGATCACACCGGAGAATCTGTGATGAAATTTTTCTGGCAGGCAACAGACCTTCAGGGTAACGCGACAAAAGGCACGCTGGACGCGCAAAGCGAGCGAGAAGTGGTCGCCTGGCTGCGTGGTCAGGGCTTGCTTCCGCAGGTAATCCGGTCGCAAAAAGTCTCGAGGACGTTGCGATGGTCAACCAAACGTATCCGCCACAGCGAGCTAACCCTTTTTACCCGACAGCTCGCTACGCTTGTCGCCGCCGCACTACCACTGGATGAGGCGCTGGCGGCTATTCAGCAGCAAAAAGAGAACAAAAATCTATCGACGATCATTAACGCACTGCGCCAGGCCATTCTCGAAGGACAATCCCTCTCCACAGCGATGCAATCGCACCCGCGCCTGTTCGACGCGGTATTTTGTACGCTGGTAAAAGCGGGGGAAACGGTGGGACAACTCGGGAAAGTGCTTGAAAGACTCGCAGATTACAACGAAGCACGACAGAGGATGCGCGGCAAACTAATGCAGGCGCTGATCTACCCCACCCTGTTAACGACGGTCGCTATCCTGGTGGTAGCGATTCTGCTCACAACGGTAGTGCCCAAAGTCGCCGAACAGTTTGTTCATCTGCAGCACGCCCTACCGCTTACGACCCGAATTCTTCTGGCTATCAGTGGAGCGCTGTCTACTTACGGTCCGGTACTCCTGCTAAGCCTCGTGCTGGCGGCAACATTATTTGTCCGCTGGCTGCGAAAAAAGGGCAATCGCCTGCGTTTTCATCGCGCGTTGATCACCGTTCGCTTGACGGCGCCACTGGTATGCTCCGTCAATAGCGCGCGCTATTTGCGCGCCTTAAGCATCCTCAACGGTAGCGGTGTCCCGCTGTTACAGGGGATGTCGCTTGCGGCCGAGGGGGTGAGCAATCTGGAGATCCGCCAGCGCCTGGCTGAAGCCGCCGAAAGTGTACGGCAGGGAAACAGCGTCTGCCGCTCGTTAGAAAAGACCGCCATTTTCCCGCCCATGATGCTGTATATGATTGCCTCGGGTGAAAAAAGTGTCAACTCGGCGAGCTCATGCAGCGGGCCACCGAAAACCAGGACGTTCAGTTACAAAATCGCATCGCGATAACGCTGGCCATCTTTGAGCCCGCGCTGATCGTCATAATGGCAATGATTGTTCTGTTTATCGTCGTATCGGTGATGCAACCCATCTTGCAGCTCAACTCGTTAATGAACTAAGGAAAGGCAATGGAAAGAACGTACAGCCATAAACAGCAGGGTTTTACGCTGATGGAATTAATGGTGGTCATCGTGATTCTCGGTGTCCTGGCCAGTCTCGTTGTTCCCAATCTGATGGGCAACAAAGACCGGGCGGATCGACAAAAAGCGGTGAGCGATCTTGTGGCGCTGGAAAGTGCACTGGACATGTACAAGCTCGACAACCATCGCTACCCCACCACCGAACAGGGTCTAAATGCGCTTATCACCGCGCCGACACTCGCGCCCCGTGCGGAAAACTACAGCGCGGGCGGCTATATCCGCCGACTACCAACCGATCCGTGGGGTAACGATTACCTGTTAATTAGCCCGGGGGAGCATGGCGCTATAGACATCAGTTCAACGGGGCCGGACGGTGAAACGGGTACCGCCGATGATATTAACAACTGGGAAATCGATAAGAAGACGCCTTAAGCATGGAGCGGCAAAAAGGATTTACACTGCTGGAGGTAATGCTGGTGGTCGCGATTATCGCCGTCATGGCATCAATTGTCGTCTCCTCGCAGAACGCTCGCCTGAGCGAGACTGGAAGGTTGCGGCAAAAAGTGGATGCTTTCCGGCAGATTGTGGAATTTGCTGCCGATGAGGCGTTGCTGGAAAACACTGCCATTGGGATCCGTGTGACACAGGAAGGATGGTTTTACGCGCATCCGAAATACGATCCCCACATGGGCTGGAGATGGGTCGAGATCGAAAAAGCTGATTCATTACATCTCACCGGCCACTGGCTTGATGGTTTTTACATTGAGATCGCACCGGCTTCTGAATACGGACAGCCGCAAATTGTCATTACACCCGACGGCCAGCTGGTACCGTTTATCCTGACGTTCAGGGATAGCGATCGTCGCCGGGTGTTGACGCTCGCCAGCGAGGGTAGCCTTCCGCTGACGCTGACGGTCGCCCAGGAGCAGCCATGAATCCTCGGCAAAGCGGCATGATGCTGCTGGAGGTGTTGCTGGCAATGGTGATTATGGCCACTACTGTCATCGCTCTGCTCAGCAGCATGCAATGGCAACTCACTGCCACCGATACGCTGCGCCAGGAGACGCTGGCGCTGTGGACCGCCGACAATGCACTCATTGAAGCGGGTCCTGCACACGGCCAGGCAGAGCAAAGCGGCTATAACTTCAGCTGGCAAATGACCCAGACCACCGTGGGAGAGCCGCCAATCGGCCGCACTCTGATTGAGGTGACATCACCGGATGGACGCACGCGGCAACTGTATTCATGGACCGTGCCCGATGCTGCTCAGGAGCCAAAAAAATGAGCAAGGAGACAGGCTTTACGCTGCTGGAAGTTATGCTGGCCATCGCTATTTTCTCCACGTTGAGCTTCCTGGCATCACTCGTTTTCTCACAGGCGACGGAACAGCACCAACGGGCACAGACGGTTGCGGAAAAATTCAACGCGCTACAGCGCACCGAACGGATGCTCAACCGCGATCTGACTCAGTATGTACCGCGTAATAATCGCCAGACCAACCAGCCAATGTTTATCGAGACGGAAGGGATGATCTTTTCGACGCTGGCACCGGATAGCACCGCGCCGTTTGACGTCACGCCCAATCTGGTAACCGTCCACTGGTTTGTGAAAAATGGCGTACTGTATCGCGCCGTACGCCCAACGGCTGATAGCGATAAGCAGATGCCGCCGAGACCGATGCTAAATGACGTATCGCATTTCACCGCCCGCTTCCAGGCCAGTGAAGACGGCGGCACACTGTCTACAATCAGCCTCACGCTCGAGCTACAGGATCAGGAGCAAATCCGCCGCATCTACATTCTGCCGCCCTGGTTCCCGAAAGTGCAGGAAAATAGTCCTCTTATGGAGGCGGCGAAATGAAACGTGAAAAGGGATCGGCGCTATTGATCACTCTGCTATTTATGGCGCTAATGGCCGCACTGGCGGCTGATATGACGATAAGCTTCCAGACACAGCTGCAGAGAAGTCGCAGGATTAACGATACGCTGCAGGTCAAATACGCGCTCTTCTACTCGGAGGCGCAGGCGCGTGCAGATCTACAAAAGGCGTTGCAAAGCAAAACCGTTCCTGAAGAAAAGCCGGAGCCTGCCGGTAAGCGGATCCTCAGCGACACCACGCAGGTGAACTGGCGTTATGAAGACGCTCAGCATTGCTATAACCTCAATGCGCTGGCCTTAGCTCCGACGGAACCGTTAGCGACCCCACCCTATAGCATCACCGTATTCACCGCACTGCTCGAACAAGCAGGAGTAGAGAAAACGCAGGCGAGAGAGATTGTGGACTCGCTGGCCGATGCAATAGACCCGGATACAACACCGCGGCGGTACGGCGCGGAAGACGAGTACTATCAGCAAGAGGCGCTTAAACCATTACCGGCAAACCAGCTGTTTTATCTTCCCAGCGAAGTTCGCAGGGTAAAAGGAATGACGCCGGCACTCTATCAAAAATTGTCTCCATACATTTGCGCCCAGTTTAGCTCAAGCCTTTCTATCAATATTAACCGCCTTAAAGAGGAGGACGCCCCGCTGCTTGCCGCCCTGTTTAGTAATGACCTCACTGTAGAAGATGCCAAAGCATTGCTAAACAAACGTCCCGAGGGGGGCTGGAAAAGCGTGGACGAATTTACCTGGCTGGCACAAAAAGAGTTTAGCGCTGCCAGGCCGCTAGTGGACGTGGTCAAGAAATTACTGACCACCCGCAGCAGCTATTTTCGCATTGTCGCTTCCGCCCAACAGGGCGAACTGAACGCCGGAATGATCACCACACTGCTTTATGACGACAAAAACAGCACGTTTAAGATTTATCAGCGCCAGCTCATTGCGGGCGAGGAAGATTAAAAGGATGTTAACGACCTCTTCTACTTTACTCATTCGTCTTTCCGAAGCGCCGGATGGCCCTCTGGAATGGACGCTGTATGATGAACAGAGCCGCTGCGAGATACACTCGCTGGAGCCGGGTGCCTCGCTGTCGGGGCTGGCGCGCCAACAGGCAGACCGTCCGACTCACCTCCTCCTTCCGGTACAGAAGGCAACCTTCAGAACGTTAACCGTCCCGACAAGCGGCTACGAGTTGACCGCCCAAAAATTACAGTGGCTGGCGGATGAGACACTGGATGAGGGGCAACCAGTACACCACTGGACGATCCTATGTCACCACAACGAGGAACTCAGGGTCGTGGGTATTGATCTCGCCTGGCTCAAGGCCAGGTTAATGCCTTTTCTTGATGCCGGTTTTAACCTTTGCCACGTGACGCTCGACGCGCTCGCACTGCCTGTGACTGAAGAGGGCTGGACGCTTTGGCGCGATAAAGACGCCTGGCTGGTCAGAACACACGAAGGGCGTGCCTGTTGTCTGTCCGACATTTGGCTTGAACATTTGCTTGCTCACTATCGACCCGCGCGGCTGTTCTGTTATGGCCCACTTACGAATATCGGTCATGACGATAGCGTCCACGCGCTGCAGCCACTGCTCGCCCTGTATCCTCAAGCCCACACAGTCAACCTGCTGCACGGGCGCGTTACCGATGGCGACAGGGCGAGACTTCTCATGGGCCGCCTGAAAAAAGTGGCCGTCGGTTGCGTGTTGCTGGCCGCTGGTGTTGCGCTCCTTACCCAGGCGGGACTTTACTGGCAACTCCATACTCTTGAACAGCAATTGAAAAACCGACAGCAGGTGCTGTGGCAAAGCTACATACCCGACAACCCGCACCGAAACAACATGAAGGCCTTTCTCCCGTCGCAGTTGCAACGCACCTTTCCCGCACCGCTCCCGATTCTGCAGCGGTTACATGAGGGTATGTCGACGTTTCCGACGTTATCGCTTGAGGGCGTGGACTACGATCGCAAACAAGGTTTGCTACGGATTTTGCTTTTTGCCCCTGATGAGGCCACCGTCAAACAATTTATTGCCGCTGACGCGTCAGGACTATCGCTGCGAATTGAAAAACATCAACAAGGATTGTGGACGCTACGCAATGATTAATCGCTTAAAGAACTGGCTATCACAGAAAAACGGAAACGAACGAGTATTGTACGTGGCGTTAATCGTCCTTACTCCTTTCATCCTGTACAGCTTCGGCCTCTATCTTCCGCTGTCTCGCGCCGTCGACACGCTGCAACTACGTTGTCAAAAGCTGAAGCGCGACACGGATTGGCTGGAAAAACAGGCCTCCGGACGGGGTCTACTGCCTATACGCAATGGGGCTACAACCTTAGTAAATACAGTCGTTGCCGATGCAAAACAGGCAGGCCTAACGGTGAAGATTAGTCAGAAGGATGAAACACTGGAGGTCACCGCTGCGGCGATCGACGTGGAGGCGTTTATGTCATGGCTGTGGCAGCTGCAACTTGAAAAGGGGCTTCCCATCGATACGCTGGAATTTCACGCCAGTAAGCAAGGTGACAGCAGCATTATCCTCACGCGTATGACGCTTCCTCTGGGCACCCGAGGAAAATAAGATGCAATTGATACTGTTTCTGGCAATCGGGCTGACTGCAGGTAGCCTGATGGGGCGCGTCGTTGACCGGTTGCCAATGATCGTGCAACGCGACCTCAGGGATCATGTGGGTAAAACGCGGCTTACGCTGTGGTCGCCGGGCTCACACTGCAGCCATTGCAATAATGTGGTGAAACGGGGGGACACCCTCCCATTGCTAAGCTGGCTACTACTGAGAGGGCGCTGCCGATACTGCCGCGGCATAATTCCTTTTCGATATCTGATGTTTGAGGCGCTGTGCCTGCTGGCATCGATCTACAGCGTTTATCAGCACCCCACCTCACCTGTCTTAGCGTTGGCGATTTTTCTCTATTTCTGGTTTGCGCTGGCCCTGAGCGTGATCGATTACCGTTACTATTTGCTCCCTGACACGCTCACCCTACCGCTCCTGTGGCTTGGCCTGCTGTTTAATCTCCACAGTGGCGTGGTGACCTGCGAGGATGCGGTCACGGGTGCTGCGGCTGGCTATCTTTTTCTATGGGCACTTTACTGGCTGGTCTGGCTTCTGCGCCATAAAGAGGGGCTGGGGTTCGGAGATTTCAAGTTGCTTGCGGCAGCAGGTGCCTGGACAGGCTGGCAGAGCTTGCCGGTCATCCTGCTGGCGGCGTCGCTAATCGGCGTCATCTGGGGTCTGGTGCTAATGGTGAAAAAGCCGCACGTTTCGCCAGTGATTCCTTTCGGACCAGCGTTGGCGGCGAGCGGCTTCGGCTATTTTTACTGGTTTATAACCTGAGCACCTTAAGACGGTGTTATTCCTCTTCGCGGATTTGCGCCAGTAAATAATTCTGGATACCGAGTTTATCGATAAGATCGAGTTCGGTCTCCAGCCAGTCTATGTGACCTTCCTCGTCTGCCAGAATTTCGATCATCATATCGCGGCTCACATAGTCATGAACGCTATCCGCATAGGCAATGGCTTCACGAAGGTCTTTCGCACCTTCAAGTTCCAGCCTGAGGTCAGAACGCAACATCTCCTCGACATCTTCACCGATGCCCAGCTTGCCGAGATCCTGTAAGTTAGGAATACCTTCAAGAAATAAAATACGCTCGATATATTTATCAGCGTGTTTCATCTCATCTATAGATTCATGGTACTCAACGTCATTCAGACGTGTAAGACCCCAGTTTTTGAACATTCTTGCATGGAGAAAATACTGGTTGATTGCGACAAGCTCATTTCCCAATAATTTATTGAGATAACTTATGATTTTAACATCACCTTTCATTATATAGTCCCTCCGCTTCCACTCATTGAAGCGTAGATCGGGCTACGGGGATGTCAAAAAAAAGATGGGCGCTTACGCGATCTCTTTGTATTCCGGGATCTGCATCAGTTCGTCCTGCATAATCTCACGCGCTGCGCGAACGCATTTACCGCATTGATTTCCCACCGGAACAAACTTGCGAAGCTGCTGGAATGACTGTGGCTGAAACTGGCGAACGGCTTGACGTATTTTTTTGTCGCTTACACCATTACATAAACAAACGTACATAGAGACTCCCGTTCAAAATATGCGCAAAGTGTAAGTGAGAATGGTTATGATTACAATAGCACAAGCGCCGGAATACGGGGCGGGAGCGGACAAAAAATGCGAATTTTTATGACAGTGACTTTTCGGTAGAAAACAAAAAAGGACGCCGAAGCGTCCTTTTTTTATTCAGGGATAATTAATTAGCCCAGAACTTTAGCAACCACGCCCGCGCCAACGGTACGGCCGCCTTCACGGATTGCGAAACGCAGACCGTCGTCCATCGCGATTGGGTGGATCAGAGTCACAACCATCTTGATGTTGTCGCCTGGCATTACCATCTCTACGCCTTCTGGCAGTTCGATGGTACCGGTCACGTCAGTTGTACGGAAGTAGAACTGTGGACGGTAGCCTTTGAAGAACGGAGTATGACGGCCGCCTTCGTCTTTGGACAGGATGTACACTTCAGATTCGAACTTGGTGTGTGGCTTGATTGAGCCTGGCTTCGCCAGAACCTGACCACGTTCGATTTCTTCACGCTTGATACCACGCAGCAGAACACCAACGTTCTCACCAGCACGGCCTTCGTCCAGCAGTTTGCGGAACATTTCAACGCCAGTACAGGTAGACTTCGCAGTCTCTTTGATACCAACGATTTCAACTTCTTCACCAACTTTGATGATACCGCGCTCTACACGACCGGTAACAACGGTACCACGACCGGAGATGGAGAATACGTCTTCGATTGGCAGCAGGAATGGCTTGTCAATCGCACGCTCTGGTTCTGGGATGTAAGAATCCAGGAAGCCAGCCAGTTCGATGATTTTCGCTTCCCACTCTGCTTCGCCTTCCAGCGCTTTCAGCGCGGAACCACGAACGATTGGGGTGTCGTCGCCTGGGAAATCGTACTGAGACAGCAGTTCACGAACTTCCATCTCTACCAGTTCCAGCAGCTCTTCGTCATCAACCATGTCGCATTTGTTCAGGAACACGATGATGAAAGGAACGCCTACCTGACGACCCAGCAGGATGTGCTCACGGGTCTGAGGCATTGGGCCGTCAGTCGCAGCAACAACCAGGATCGCGCCGTCCATCTGCGCAGCACCGGTGATCATGTTTTTAACATAGTCGGCGTGGCCTGGGCAGTCTACGTGTGCGTAGTGGCGAGTCGGGGTGTCGTATTCAACGTGAGAAGTGTTGATGGTGATACCACGAGCTTTTTCTTCTGGCGCGTTATCGATCTGGTCGAATGCACGAGCAGAACCACCGTAGGTTTTAGCCAGAACGGTAGTGATTGCAGCGGTCAGGGTAGTTTTACCATGGTCAACGTGGCCGATAGTACCAACGTTGACGTGCGGTTTTGTACGTTCAAATTTTTCTTTAGACACGGCTATATTCCTTACTATAGTGCTCTCCCCTCTGGAGAGAGCACGGGACTTAGGTTTTAATCCTGTGGATTACTTACCACGGGCTTCAATAACGGCCTGAGCAACGTTGTTAGGCGCATCATCATACTTCAGGAATTCCATGGTGTATGATGCACGACCTTTGGTCAGAGAACGCAGCTGAGTTGCATATCCGAACATTTCGGACAGCGGAACTTCAGCGTGGATCTTAACGCCAGTTACTTCGGATTCCTGACCACGCAGCATACCGCGACGACGGCTCAAGTCACCGATAACGTCACCGGTGTTCTCTTCAGGAGTTTCTACTTCAACCTTCATGATTGGCTCAAGCAGAACTGGTTTTGCTTTCTTAAAGCCTTCTTTAAAGGCAATAGACGCAGCCAGTTTAAACGCCAGTTCAGAGGAGTCAACGTCGTGGTAAGAACCGAAGTGCAGACGGATACCCATGTCAACAACCGGATAGCCAGCCAGAGGGCCCGCTTTCAGCTGTTCCTGGATGCCTTTATCAACGGCTGGGATGTATTCGCCAGGAATTACACCACCTTTGATGTCGTTGATGAACTCGTAACCTTTCGGGTTAGAGCCAGGCTCCAGTGGGTACATGTCGATCACAACGTGACCGTACTGACCGCGACCACCAGACTGCTTAGCGTGTTTACCTTCAATATCGGTAACTTTCGCGCGAATCGCTTCGCGGTAAGCAACCTGAGGTTTACCCACGTTCGCTTCAACGTTGAATTCACGCTTCATACGGTCAACGATGATGTCCAGGTGCAGTTCACCCATACCAGCGATGATGGTCTGGTTAGATTCTTCATCAGTCCATACGCGGAATGATGGGTCTTCTTTCGCCAGACGGCCCAGAGCCAGACCCATTTTTTCCTGGTCAGCTTTGGTTTTTGGTTCAACTGCGATGGAGATTACCGGCTCAGGGAATTCCATACGCTCCAGAATGATCGGGTGATCCGGGTCACACAGGGTGTCACCAGTGGTCACGTCTTTCAGACCGATAGCTGCAGCGATGTCGCCCGCACGAACTTCTTTGATCTCTTCACGTTTGTTAGCGTGCATCTGTACGATACGGCCAAAACGTTCACGCGCCGCTTTCACGGAGTTCAGGATGGTGTCACCGGAGTTAACCACACCAGAGTAAACGCGGAAGAAGGTGAGGTTACCCACGAATGGGTCGGTAGCAATTTTGAACGCCAGTGCAGAGAACGGCTCGTCATCACTTGCGTGACGCTCAGCCGGAGTATCTTTACCGTCGTCCAGGATGCCGTTGATCGCAGGAACGTCAACCGGGGATGGCAGGTAGTCAACTACCGCATCCAGCATCGCCTGAACACCTTTGTTCTTGAACGCAGAACCACAGGTTACCAGGATGATTTCGTTGTTCAGAACGCGCTGACGCAGAGCTTTTTTGATCTCTTCTTCAGACAGTTCTTCACCACCCAGGTATTTCTCCATCAGCTCTTCAGAAGCTTCAGCAGCGGATTCGATCAGGTTCTGGTGCCATTCGTCAGCCAGGTCCTGCATCTCAGCCGGGATATCTTCGTATTCGAAGGTAACGCCCTGGTCTGCATCGTTCCAGTTGATGGCTTTCATTTTCACCAGGTCGATAACGCCGGTGAAGCCTTCTTCAGCACCAATTGCCAGCTGCAGCGGAACAGGGTTCGCGCCCAGACGGGTTTTGATCTGGCCAACAACTTTCAGGAAGTTAGCACCCATACGGTCCATTTTGTTAACGAACGCGATGCGTGGAACTTTATATTTGTTCGCCTGACGCCATACGGTTTCAGACTGTGGCTGAACACCACCAACTGCGCAATAAACCATTACCGCGCCGTCAAGAACACGCATGGAACGTTCTACTTCGATGGTGAAGTCAACGTGGCCCGGGGTGTCGATGATGTTTACGCGATGCGGTTCGTACTGCTTAGCCATACCTGACCAGAATGCAGTAGTCGCTGCGGAGGTGATGGTAATACCACGCTCCTGCTCCTGTTCCATCCAGTCCATGGTGGCTGCGCCGTCATGAACTTCACCGATTTTATGGTTTACACCGGTGTAGAACAGAATACGTTCGGTAGTAGTGGTCTTACCGGCGTCGATGTGCGCACTGATACCGATGTTACGGTAGCGTGCGATGGGTGTTGTACGAGCCATTTGATTCCTCGTTTGTTTCTTTAGGCGTTCAGTTAAGTTACCCAGAGCGGGCGGCTTCTCTGAAGCGCCCGCCTGGTGACTAATACTCCGAAGGGATTACCAACGGTAGTGTGCGAACGCCTTGTTGGCTTCTGCCATACGGTGAACGTCTTCACGTTTCTTAACTGCAGTACCTTTGTTTTCTGCAGCATCAGAAAGTTCGTTCGCCAGACGCAGAGCCATGGATTTATCACCGCGTTTACGAGCAGCTTCAACGATCCAACGCATTGCCAGGGCATTACGACGAACCGGACGAACTTCAACTGGAACCTGATAAGTAGAACCACCAACGCGGCGGGACTTAACTTCTACAGTTGGGCGAACGTTGTCGAGAGCGACTTCGAAAGCTTCCAGTTCATTTTTACCAGAACGCTGAGCCAGGGTCTCCAGCGCGCTGTATACGATTGCTTCTGCAGTAGATTTTTTACCATCTACCATCAGGATATTTACAAATTTTGCCAGCAGTTCTGATCCGAACTTCGGATCTGGAAGAATTTTACGCTGACCAATGACGCGACGACGTGGCATGGGAATACTCCGTTGTTAATTCAGGATTGTCCAAAACTCTACGAGTTTAGTTTGACATTAAGATAAATCAGTTTGGCCTTACTTAACGGAGAACCATTAAGCCTTAGGACGCTTCACGCCGTACTTGGAGCGAGCCTGCTTACGGTCTTTAACACCTGAGCAGTCCAGCGCACCACGAACGGTGTGGTAACGAACACCCGGAAGGTCTTTAACACGACCGCCACGGATCAGGATCACGGAGTGCTCCTGCAGGTTGTGACCTTCACCACCGATGTAGGAAGTCACTTCGAAACCGTTAGTCAAACGCACACGGCATACTTTACGCAGTGCGGAGTTTGGTTTTTTAGGAGTGGTGGTATATACACGAGTACATACGCCACGTTTCTGCGGGCAGGCTTCCAGCGCAGGCACGTTGCTTTTTGCAACTTTGCGTGCACGTGGTTTGCGTACCAGCTGGTTAACTGTTGCCATTAAATAGCTCCTGGTTTTAGCTTTTGCTTCGTAAACACGTAATAAAACGACCTCATACAATATGAGGACGCGAAATTTTAGGGCTACGTCGAAAAGGTGTCAAGAAATATACAGCGATCTCAAATCACCAGTTCATTTGACTGGCGTGCGTCACAGTAAGATTGACGAAATCAGTATAGCCAACCACGTCAATATTGGCTGAAATTTGACCAGAAAGACCCCGCGCATCCAGATCGTCCTTCAGCGCAGAGACAGTTATGGGGGCATTCGTGAGAATTTCAACGAAACGGCCGCCTTCAAGCGCAGCGAGCACGCCATCCTGAATCAGCAGCAGATCGTCACCTTCGCGCAGCATGCTCAACAACGTGTCGATATCACATTGCCATGGTGAACGGCTGAGAATATGGAGCATGGAAGCCTCAGAAAGTCAGAATGGTGTCGTAGTGGGAAAGCTGTTCACGCAGTGCTGCGGCAGGTAAGGTCGTCACATCCAGCACAAAAGGCGTCTTATCGCTTAAACCGCGTACCGTTAAAGAGTCGGCACAGACATAGCAGGTTTCAATATCGTAAAGCGGCAGCACTTTGAAGGTGGAAATGTAGTCGCGTGCCAGAATGGCCTGCGGCTGTTGGCCCGCCAGAAGCTGAAGCACGCCGTCCCCCATAAAGAAGACACCGATATCTTCTGTCAATGCCGATGTCGCAAGCAGCGCATCCAGTCCTTCGCGGCCAGAGGCGCTGCCGTGCGGCGCAGAAGTAAAAACAAATGCCACACGCTTCATCAGAATTGCACCACTCTGTCGCAGGTTAACGCCGCCTGGGCCAATGCGCCCAGACCACTCAACGAAAAACCAGGCTGCAGGTTAGCGCCCGATAACCCCAGGCGTTCGGCTTCGGCTGTATCCGTCACGCCGCGACGCAGCGCCGCCGCTACGCAGATATGCAGCTCTACGCCCTGCTTTTCATTTAACGCCTGCCAGGCGCGGACCAGGTCAAACTCGTCACTCGCCGGTGACGTAAATTGATTCGCGTTATACACCCCTTCCCGATAGAAGAAGACGCTCGCCAGTTGGTGTCCGGCCGCCAGCAGCGCATGCGCAAACTGCAGCGCGCTGCTGGCCTGCTGAGTCCCATACGCGGGGCCCGTTACCATTAACGCAAAACGCATTACTTATCTTGCCCCACGAAATCGCCGCTTTTGAACTGACGGATGTAGAGGTAAACCGTATGCTTTGAGATGTTCAGACGATCGGCCACCTGGTTGATGGCATCTTTAATATCAAAAATCCCTTTCTCGTAGAGATTGAGAACGATCTGGCGATTCTTGGCGTTGTTCGATACGTTGCGGTCGGCATTGACCTCTTCAATGGTGAACTCAAGCGTCTGCGTCACAAGATCTTCAACGGAGGAGGCAAAGTTAACAGAAGAGCCGACGTCTGGCGTTTCTGGCGGAATAAAGGTGCTCATGATCTGGGAGAAAGGCACATCAAGGTTCATGTTGATGCACAGCAGCCCAATCACACGATGCTCGCGATTTCGAATCGCGATGGTTTCTGATTTCATCAGCACGCCGCTTTTGGCGCGGGTGAAATAACATTTTGAGACGCTGCTGTCCGCGCCGGTCATGTCATGTAACATACGCAATGCAAGGTCGGTAATTGGCGAACCAATTTTACGGCCGGTATGCTCACCATTAGCAATGCGGATGGCGGAACACTTCAGATCTTGCAGGGAGTGCAATACGATTTCGCAGTGGGAACCAATGAGCATCGCTAACCCGTCCACTACCGCTTCATAGGATTTCAGAATATCGAAGTCGGTCTGGTCAAAAGGACGTTGATCCAGCAAATCAAGTTCACTGGTTTCGTTGGTTAAAAGCGACCTGGACATGAAAAAAACACTCCTTTTCAGGAGCCTGTCGTTAGGTTTTCAGGGCAGGCTCATTATCTACACGGACAACTAAATTAATACAGCGTGCCTAACGCTTTCCAGTGTTAATTATATCTGCCCCACAATAAAAAACCGCCGCCTTAAAAGGCGGCGGTTTGCATCACATTACTTCTTCGCGTCTGTCGCAGCTTTCTGATCTGCCTGCGCTTCCGGTTTCGCATCCGCTTTCGGCGCTGGTTTGATGTCCAGCAGCTCTACGTCGAAGACCAGAGTGGAGTTAGCCGGGATACCCGGAACGCCAGTTTTGCCATAGGCCAGATCCGGTGGGATAACCAGCTTGATTTTGCCGCCTTTTTTGATGTTTTTCAGGCCTTCAGTCCAGCCAGGGATCACACCGTCAAGACGGAAGGAAAGAGGCTCACCACGGGTGTAAGAGTTGTCGAACTCTTTACCGTCGATCAGCGTACCTTTGTAGTTCACTACAACGGTGTCGCTGTCTTTAGGCGCATCACCGGTACCTTCTTTCTCAACTTTATACACCAGGCCAGTAGAAGAGGTTTTCACGCCCTTCTCTTTAGCAAAGGTATCGCGGTAGGCTTTGCCTTTCGCTTCGTTGTCTTTAGCGTCCGCTTCCATCTTGGTCTGAGCGGCACCCTTCACGCGCGCTTCGAACGCCTGCAGGGTCTGTTCGATTTCCTGGTCAGAGAGCTTGCTCTTATCAGCAAAGGCGTCCTGAACACCCGCGATCAGCTGGGTTTTATCCAGTTTGATGCCCAGTTTCTCTTGTTCTTTCAGAGAGTTTTCCATGTAACGGCCCAAAGATGCGCCCAGTGCGTAGGCGGATTTCTGGTCGTCATTTTTGAACGCCGCTTTGCTGTCTGCAGTGGCAGCAGGCTTCGCAGCAGTATCAGCAGCGAATGACAGCGGCGCGTTCAGTGCAACAGCCATCGTCGTCGCCAGCAGCGTTACTTTAAACAGTGATTTCATCCATATCTCCAGGGCCTGGGGACTCTCACCCCAGCGTTAAACGTAAATGAGTGACGTACTATAAAACGTTGCGGAAGAAATCTACAGACAGACACTTCCAATTCTCGCCACTTTTCAGACTATTTTTGTTTAAATAAGTTTCTTGCCAACGGTATAGAGACTGTACTTAAGGATAAACTCAGTTAAACTGCGCCGCCGCTGGGCCAATATGGCATATCAGATATAAACGAGGTGAATGATGAAGGATACAACGATAGAAGCGAGAATGGCTGAGCTGGAAAGCCGCCTGGCTTTTCAGGACATCACCATCGAAGAGCTTAACCAGACCGTGACCGCGCACGAACTTGAAATGGCGAAACTGCGGGATCATATGCGCCTGCTGACGGAAAAGCTGAAGGCGACGCAGCCGTCAAACATTGCCTCGCAGTCAGAAGAGACGCCACCACCTCATTATTGAGGCGTAAAAAAAGCGGGATTATCCCGCTTTTTTATTTTCCGCATGACGGAATTAGTGGCAACCGCAGCCGCCGTTACCGCAACCACCTTTACCATGGTCATGACCATGGTCGTGGCCGTGACCACCGCAGCAGCCGTCGTGGCCGTGATCGTGATCGTGGTCGTGACCGTGCGCACCGTGAACGTGGCCATGAGCCAGCTCTTCTTCGGTCGCTTCACGGATCGCAACAACTTCTACGTTGAACTTCAGGTTCTGGCCAGCCAGCATGTGGTTGCCGTCAACCACAACGTGGTCGTCTTCAACTTCAGTGATTTCAACAGGAACCGGACCCTGGTCAGTTTCAGCCAGGAAGCGCATGCCAACCTGCAGCTCGTCAACGCCCATGAACACGTCTTTAGGAACGCGCTGAACCAGGTTGTCGTCATACTGACCGTAAGCGTCGTTCGCGCCTACAGCAACGTCAAATTTGTCGCCAACTTCATGACCTTCCAGCGCAGTTTCCAGGCCGGAAATCAGGGAACCGTGACCATGCAGGTAGTCCAGCGGCGCACTCACCGGAGACTCATCAACCAACACACCGTCTTCTGTACGTACCTGATAGGCCAGGCTGACCACCAGGTCTTTTGCTACTTTCATGATATCTCCTGAGCGTGGGAAAATTGCTGGCGCAGATTGTAGCGGAAATCTGCACCCGTGTACCCTTAAGCTTAAAAAAACTCAGAGCATATCGCTAGTCTGGATGAAAAATGCCGATCACTTGCTCTTCTTTGCGAACGTGATCGCGTGCTTCTTTGTCGGCCTCACGCATCTGGTGACCGCACTTAACACACTCAACAACATCAATATTATTTTCCCGCCACATCGCCAGGGTATCTTGCGCCTGGCAGGACGGGCACTTTGCACCCGCGATAAAGCGTTTACGTACAGCCATCTTTCGTTACCCTTTATTCAAATTCATCCCAGCCGTCGAGCTGGCGTCGTTCCTGCTGCATCTCTCTCTGGAAGATCTCCTCCAGCTCGCGACGCGCTTCCCGCACGCGTGAGATCTGCGCCGTATCGGTATGTACCGGCATCAGCTCACGCAGCATTCTCATATCCAGCCGGCGGAAATGCATCTGGGCGCGCTGCGCCTGGTGAGGATGCATCCCCAGGGAAATTAACGCCTTGCGCCCCAGCTCCAGCGCACTGGAGAACGTCTCGCGTGAGAAGTGTTTCACACCCGCCTGCAACAATTCGTGAGCTTCAACACGTCCCCGGGCACGCGCCAGAATATGCAGGTGCGGGAAGTGCTGCTGACACAGCTCCACCAGCTTCATCGTATCTTCCGGATCGTTGCAGGTGATGACGATAGACTCTGCGGCTTCCGCCCCGGCCGAGCGCAGAAGCTCAAGTTGGGTCGCATCGCCGTAATAGACTTTGTAGCCATATTTACGCATCAGGTTAACCGCGCTGATATCGCGCTCCAGCACCGTAATGCGCATTTTGTTCGCCATCAACAGGCGGCCAATCACCTGCCCGAAGCGGCCAAAGCCCACGACAATAACCTGCGGCTTATCGTCCTCCACCCACGGCGCTTCATCTTCATCGTCTGCCGGATTCAGGCGCCGCGACAGGAGTTTATCCACCATCTTCATCAGCAGCGGCGTGGTCATCATCGACAGCGTCACCGTTACCAGCAGCAGCGCCATCTGATCGTCTTTAAACAGCTTCTGTGAGGAGGCGGTAGAAAACAGCACGAACGCGAACTCGCCTCCCTGACTCAACACGCTGGCAAACTGCATGCGTTCTGAACTGCGCAGCCCGTAGATACGCGCCATGACGTACAGTACCAGCGTCTTCACCGCCACCAGAATGGCGACGCTAACAATGACCCACAGCAGATGGGTATAGAGCACGCCAAGATTTAGCGCCATTCCCACAGAAATAAAGAACAGGCCTAACAGCAGTCCTTTAAAGGGATCGATGGCAATTTCCAGTTCGTGACGATATTCGCTCTCCGCCAGCAGAACCCCGGCGATAAAGGTGCCCAGCGCCATCGACAGCCCCAGCGCGTCCATAAACAGCGCCGAGCCGAGCACCAGCAGCAGCGTCGCCGCGGTAAATACCTCGCGCACGCCCGAGGCAGCAATAAAGCGGAACACCGGACGTAACAGGAAACGTCCGCCAATCAACATGCCCGCGAAGGCCAGCACCTTCATGGAAATTTTTGCCCAGTCGAAGTGATCGTCACCCGAGCCCGCCAGCAGCGGCACCAGCGCCAGCGCCGGGATCACCGCTAAATCCTGAAACAGCAGGACCGAAAAGCCCAGCTGTCCGGCTTCATTGCGGTTCATACCCTTGTCGCGCATCAGCTGCAGCGCCATCGCCGTCGACGACATGGCAAGGCCTATCCCGCCAATGACCGCCGCCTGCCAGGAAAAATGGGTCAACATGAGCAAGCCAGCCAGAATCGCAGCGCTGAAAAGCACCTGCGCGGCGCCCACGCCAAAGATAGAGCGTCGAAGCTGCCACAGCTTCGAGGGGTTCAGTTCGAGGCCGATGATGAACATCAGGAACACCACGCCGAGCTCCGAGAAATGGAGAATTTCATCCACGTCGCTGATGAAACCCAGCCCCCAGGGGCCAATGGCGATCCCCGCGAGTAAATACCCCAGCACCGCCCCGATGCCGATACGAGCGGCAAGCGGCACCGCGACAACGGCCGCAAATAAAAACAGCACCCCGGCGAGGAGCAAATTCGATCCTTCCATTAACGACCTCCTGCCGGAATCGGTGATGCCAGCCATTCGCCGTAGGCTCTGGCGTGGCTTGCCAGTTCTTTCGGATCCTGACGCCGTGCCCAGTAGACAATAATCGGACTCATCCAGTGCATGCGGCACATGGCCGCAGTCAGCTCGAAAGGCCGCAGGATATCGCTCATCGGATAGCGGTTCAGCCCGTCGTGACGGTAAGCGCTTTCGGGTTCACCGGTGGTGATCACACTGCGCCAGTACTTTCCCGCCAGTTGGTTGCCCCCCACCCCGCTGGAGAAACCCCGGCTCAGCACGCGATCCAGCCACTCTTTCAGCAGCGCCGGGCAGCTATAGGTATAAAGCGGATGCTGGAACACAATCACGTCATGCTGACGCAGCAGTTCCTGCTCGTAAGGAATATCAATAAAGAAATCAGGATAGTGCGCGTAGAGATCGTGCACCGTTACGTTACTGAGCTGTGTGGCCGGCTTAAGCAGCACCCGGTTTGCCACCGAGTCCTGAGATTCCGGATGGGCATACAGCAGCAGCACTTTTGCTGTCTGAGACATCATTCCCCTCCCGGTCTTGTTTCTGTTTTTGTGTATCGTCGTTGTTTTGGGCTACCATGGCGGCCCGGTGCGGAAAACGGCCCACACCTTACATTATCATAATGACAAATTAACATAGTCGGAACATACGGCGCTTCTATGATTGTTTTCTCCTCGTTACAAATTCGTCGCGGCGTGCGCGTCCTGCTGGATAACGCCACTGCTACCATCAACCCGGGCCAGAAAGTGGGTCTGGTCGGCAAAAACGGCTGCGGTAAATCCACCCTGCTGGCACTGCTGAAAAACGAGATTAGCGCAGATGGCGGGAGCTTTACTTATCCGGGAAACTGGCAGCTCGCCTGGGTGAACCAGGAGACGCCCGCCCTGAGCGAACCGGCGCTCGACTATGTTATCGACGGCGACCGTGAATACCGTAAGCTCGAAGCGGAACTCAACGCCGCGAACGAGCGCAACGACGGTCACGCCATCGCTACCGTTCACGGCAAGCTGGACGCCATTGACGCATGGACAATTCGCTCCCGCGCCTCCAGCCTGCTGCACGGACTGGGCTTCAGCAACGAACAGCTTGAACGTCCGGTCAGCGATTTCTCCGGCGGCTGGCGCATGCGCCTCAACCTGGCGCAGGCGCTGATCTGCCGCTCTGACCTGCTGCTGCTCGATGAACCCACTAACCACCTCGATCTCGATGCGGTTATTTGGCTGGAGAAGTGGCTCAAGAGCTATCAGGGCACTCTGATTCTCATCTCCCATGACCGCGACTTCCTTGACCCGGTGGTGGATAAAATCATTCATATCGAACAGCAAACGATGTTCGAGTACACCGGCAACTACAGCTCCTTTGAGCGCCAGCGCGCGACGCGCCTTGCCCAGCAGCAGTCAATGTATGAAAGCCAGCAGCAGCGCGTGGCGCATCTGCAGAGCTTTGTGGATCGCTTCAAGGCCAAAGCCTCAAAAGCCAAGCAGGCCCAGAGCCGCATCAAGATGCTGGAACGCATGGAGATGATTGCCCCGGCACACGTGGATAACCCGTTCCACTTCAGCTTCCGCGCGCCGGAAAGCCTGCCTAATCCGCTGCTGAAGATGGAAAAGGTCAGCGCGGGCTATGGGGAGCGCACCATCCTCGACTCCATCAAGCTCAACCTGGTGCCGGGTTCGCGCATTGGCCTGCTGGGGCGTAATGGCGCAGGTAAATCAACGCTCATCAAACTGCTGGCCGGCGAGCTTAACCCGGTCAGCGGTGAAATCGGGCTGGCGAAGGGCATCAAGCTGGGCTACTTCGCCCAGCATCAGCTGGAATTTTTACGCGCGGATGAATCCCCGATTCAGCACCTCGCGCGTCTGGCGCCGCAGGAGATGGAGCAGAAGCTGCGCGATTACCTCGGCGGCTTCGGTTTCCAGGGCGATAAGGTGACCGAAAACACCGAGCGTTTCTCCGGCGGCGAAAAAGCCCGTCTGGTGCTGGCGCTGATCGTCTGGCAGCGGCCCAACCTGCTGCTGCTCGATGAACCGACCAACCACCTGGATCTCGACATGCGCCAGGCCCTGACCGAAGCGCTGATCGAGTTCGAAGGCGCGCTGGTTGTGGTTTCGCACGACCGTCACCTGATCCGCTCCACCACGGACGATCTTTATCTGGTACACGGCGGCAAAGTCGAACCGTTCGACGGCGATCTGGAAGACTACCAGCAGTGGCTGACGGACGTGCAGAAGCAGGAAAACCAGCCGGAAGAGTCAGCCAAAGACAACGCCAACAGCGCGCAGTCGCGTAAAGACCAGAAGCGCCGCGAAGCGGAGCTGCGCACCCAGACCCAGCCGCTGCGTAAAGAGATTGCCCGTCTCGAAAAAGAGATGGAAAAGCTCAACGCCACGCTTGCCACCGTTGAAGAGAAGCTCGGCGACAGCGGTCTGTATGACCAGAGCCGAAAAGCTGAACTGACGGACTGCCTGCAAACGCAGGCGAAGACTAAATCGAGCCTCGAAGCGTGCGAGATGGCGTGGCTGGACGCGCAGGAACAGCTGGAAGCGATGCTGCAGGCAGATTAAACCATCGGGAGGGTTATGCGTTTCGATACCACGTGCGACATTACATTCCGTAAGCTCAGCATCTTCATGACCTTCATGGAGAAGGGGAACATCGCGCGGACCGCCGAAACGCTGGGCCTGAGCGGCGTCAGCGTACACCGCGCGCTGCACACCCTGGAAGAGAATGTGCGCTGCCCCCTATTTACCCATAAGGGGCGTAACCTGATTGCGCTCCCCTCCGCCTGGACGCTGCTGGAGTATTGTCAGGAGGTGATGCAGGTGATGGAGCGCGGGCTGGAAGAGTCCCGCAAAATTGCCGGTGTTGGTCAGGGGCGGCTGCGCGTGGGCACGCTCTACTCGCTGACGCTGGAAACCGTGCCGCGTCTTATTATGGGTATGAAGCTGCGCCGTCCCGATCTCGAAATGGATCTGACGATGGGCTCCAACGACACCCTGCTGCACATGCTGGACGAAGGCTCGCTGGACGCGATTCTTATCTCCATTTCCGAAAGCGACATCGACCGTAACAGCCTCGAAGTGCTGCCGCTATTCCATGACGACATCTTCCTTGCTGCACCGGCTTCCGCCACGCTGAATACCCGCGGCCCCGCGGATCTGCGTGATTACAAAGACCAGAAATTTGTCGCTCTTGCAGAAGGGTTCGCCACGTATGCAGGGTTTCAGGAAGCGTTTCATATCGCCGGGTTCGAACCGGAGATTGTTACCCGGGTGAATGACATTTTCTCGATGCTGAGCCTGGTGCAGGCTGGCGTTGGTTTTACGCTGATGCCGGGCAGGATGAAGAAGGTGTACGAGAATTCCGTGCAGCTCCTCAAGCTGGCGGAGCCGTACCAGATGCAGCAGCTGATCGCGATTGTCTTTGCCCGCAACCGTGAGCATGATCCGAGCCTGCGGGCATTGGCCGCCGAGGGGCGGATGTATGCGCGCAGCTTGCAGGAAAGTGTCTGATATATTGCCCGGTGGCGGCTGCGCCTTACCGGGCTAAAAACTCACGCACGAAGTCGCTTCGCCAGATGCACCGCCACGTCCACCCCGCTGCGCTCCAGCGAAATGGTCTCTCCTTCCCACGCAGCCTGCCGCGTCAGGCAGGTCAGTACGCCGCCGGGCGGCATTTCAATCGCCAGTCGGGCTTCACGTTCGTTAGCGGAAATCACCGCCTCCTGCCAGCGCACGGTTCGCGCCATGTTCATCGCCAGATCGTCAGCGATTTTTTCCGGCTGCCAGAGCACGCGGCCGGTACTGCCGCTCAGGTAGGCGCAGCGTGGACGAGCCAGCGTGACGGACTCAAACGCCGCCGCCAGCTTTTGTGCCGGTTCCGACAGCAGTTCACAGTGGGACGGCACGCTTACCGCCAGCCGTCTGGCCTTACTCGCCCCTTTTGCCAGCGCGCGTGCCGCCACCTGCGCCATCCCGTCATCGCTTCCGGCGATCACGATCTGCGTTTCAGCGTTCAGGTTGGCAATGTAGGTTCCGGTGCCCTCAATCAGCGTTTCCACCTGCGGCAGGGTTAAGCCCATGATTGCCGTCAGGCCGTAGCCGTGCGGGTAAGCCTGCTCCATCAGATCACCGCGCAGCGCCACCAGCTTCAGCGCGTCCGAAAAGTCCAGCGCGCCTGCGATAACCGCCGCCGGATAAGCGCCGATGGACAGCCCGCTGACGATATCCGGCGTCACGCCACGGCGCTCCAGCTCGCGCCCCCAGGCCACACCGGCAATCAGCAGCGAAAGCTGAACCGCGCGGGTATGGGTTAACGCGTCTGCGCCGTCCAGCGTATCCACTTCGGCGCCAAGCACCTCTCGCGCCTGTTCCAGCTCCGCTCCCGGCAGTTTTTGCAGCATCCCTTCATGCTGCGTGCCCTGTCCCGGAAAGGTAAACAATATTTTCATCACTCCTCCCTGCGCCACGGATCCGCCACCAGGCGCGGTCCGCGGCGAGTTTTCAGCAGCGTTTTTCCGTCGCGCAACCACTCCGCCAGCGCGAAGCCTCCTTCGGGCGTATCGACCTGCGTATCCGCCCGGCACAATGCGCGGCTCAGCTGCGACTGCCATGCGGTAAAAGCATCGGGGGAAATCGGCTGCGGCGCGCGGATCAGCAGATCAAGATCGCTGTCGGCATGTATAACCGGAATGCCGGTCGCCAGCGCGTAGCCGGTGCTGCCGGTAATACCCCACGTCCACGGCCATGCCTGCTGAGCAAGCTGCAGCGCCACCTGAACCGGCGGCTGGGTGACAAACGGCGAATGCAGCAGATCGGCGGTAACGCACAGATCTTCAGGCGATATCACGCGCAGCACGTTTTCCGGCTTCACCCATCCGGCCGCACGCTGGTCGCGACGCAGACCGCGCACGCCAACGGGAATGCGGCCTTCACTATCAACATCACGCCGCACCACTACCGGCAGGCCAGTATGCCAGGCCGCCTCCACCCAGGATTCGGTGATGCCTTCCAGCGCGTCGCGCGCGGTAAGCCAGATGAGGTCGTGCGGGCGTAATGTTGTGGTCATGATTACATTCCTGAAGTCAGCGAGATAAATAGCGGCAGCGACAGGATACACAGTACAGAGCTTAACAGCAGCACGGCCTCAGCATCCGGCGACTGCACGCCAAAACGGTTACCGAACACTACGCCGAAGAAGCCCGCGGAGAGCGCAATCATCAGGATAGCGGTGATCGCCACGGAGCCGTGCAGACCGAAGATAAGCACAATACCCCAGGCAATCGCTGGCTGTATCAGCAGCTTGGCGATGGTGGAGGTTATCACCATGGTGTTGATCTGCAGCTTGCGGGCAGAGAGGATCACCCCGGTCAGGAACAGCGCGGCAGCGGTGGCGGACAGCCCCAGCGGTTTAATCGCCGCAAGCACCAGTTCCGGCATTTTGATCCCGATGGCGGAAAGAATCACGCCCAGCAGCGGGCCCATCACGATCGGTTTCTTAATGGAGCGCCACATCAGCACCGGCAGCATGGAGAGCGTTGAGCCGGAATTATTCCCCTCGGCGCGTGCTTTCTCACGCTCCAGGATCAGCAGGCAGAACGGGGTCATCAGCACTGAGCCGCAGGCAATAGAGACCGCAACGGAAAGCGACGTGGACGATCCTTCACCCAGCACGCTGCCCAGAATAGGCAGGCCAAGCGCCGCGTAGTTCGGTAAGGCTACCGTCAGGGTCAGCACGGCTGCGTCCTGCGGGGATTTCTTAAAAACGTTGGTAGCGAGGAAGTAGATGGCCGCATAGGTAATCCACATCGCCAGCGTCAGCACCAGAATCAGCGGTGACTGCGCCACGATGCCGGTCCACGGGGTTTGCACGGTGGCGCTGAACAGCGCGGCAGGCAGGGCAAAATCCATCACGAAGATATTGAGCAGGGAAACGTTTTTGTTATCGACCATCTTTGCCTTACCGGCCCAGAATCCCAGCAGCATGATGACGAAAATCGGTGCAAGAGCATGAACAATTACGTAAGTCATAAATCACCTGTAGTAAAAAAGTTTAAGCACTGGCGCGATGATTATTATTTTCAGGATGCAGGCTCCCGCGCGGGCGCAGCAGGCGCGCCCACGGGGTTTGCATCTCTGGCAGGTCTTTTTTTTACTTACCAGCTGGCTCGCATACGTTCGCGTACGAGCGCCGAGCTGCGGCGGTTGTCAGCACCGAGACGATTTTTAAGCGTCGCGTCCTGACGAGCGTCACTGATGGCCTGTTGCAGGGTGGTTTTCACCTGAGCCAGATCGTTATCGGATGGGGCATCCGGGTTGCTGATGTCCAGCAGGCTGGAGAGCAGTCCCAGCGTGGCATAGTTGCTGATGTCGTACGCCATGGGCGGAATGGTTGCCGCCAGTTTTTCCAGCGCCTCGACGGTACGTAGCGTGATGCGCGCGGCGGACTCTTTACCCATCGCGTGGATCAGCACGCCTTTGTCGTTAAAGGCGATCAGACGGTTGGCCTGGTAGCCGTGCGCCAGGAACGCGCCGGACATCGCCTTGCCGACGATAAGCCCAATCACCGGGTGACCGGCCAGGCGCGCGTTAGCATACGCAGCAGCGGCTCCCGCCAGCGCCTGATGAATACCAAACGCCTCTTCGCGACGGCCATAGGCCTGGCTTGGGACGTCGATCACCGCCACAATCGGGCGCTTCACGGCCTTATCGGCATCCGCCGCTACGGTTTCGCTGACCACTTTTGCCAGCGTCCAGCCTTCCAGCAGACCCACTTCGCCTTTCGCCGCCCGCGGGAAGTGGTTGTTGGCATCCGGCACCACGGCCACAAAGCGCACCGCCTCACCGTTCAGCTCGCCGTCTGCCGCCTGTACGGACGGGCAGAGCCCTTCGATACGTTTGGCGTTCGGGGCGAGGGTTTCCAGCCAGAGCTCGCCACGGCTTTTTGAATTACTCATCATTTCACCTCCCGGGCAAAAAGCGCGTTAATCTGTTCGGCATCGGCCTGTTTGCGGGTGTCGAAATTGGTCAGACGGTTCAGGTAATCGTCGTAGTTATCGGTGCGGTGTTTCGCCGGGACGCCTTTGGCAATCGCCTCGTTCATCGCGGCTTTCACCGCGTTTACGCCGTCGCCCACCAGGGCATCCACCAGCCTGCTTTGATAGCGCACTTCGCCGCCGGTCATGCTCCAGATAAACGGACGGTCGCGGGAGTCGTACTCTTCAATGCCCGCTTCCTGCTCGATAACCTGCGGACCGTTCAGGCCGAGACGCGCTTCGCGGGTCACAATCAGGTAGCTGCACAGCGCCGCCGCGATGGACATGCCGCCGAAGCAGCCCACGGTCCCGGCCACGATCCCGATAACGGGCGTGTAGCGACGCAGGTCTACAATCGCCGCGTGGATATCGGCAATCGCCGCCAGGCCGAGGTTAGCCTCCTGCAGACGCACGCCGCCGGTTTCGAGGCACAGCACTGCCTGAGTCGGAATGCCGTTGCGGTTATCTTCCGCCGCCAGCTCCAGTGCCGCCGCCATTTTGGCGCCGGACACTTCGCCCATGCTGCCGCCCTGGAACGCGCCTTCAATCGCGACCACGACCGCAGGCTGACCGTTGATGGTGCCTTTCGCCACCACCATGCCGTCATCGGCCTGCGGGACAATGCCCTGTGGCCCAAGCCACGGGGAGATAATGCTTTCAAACGGATCCAGCAGTTCGCGGTAGCTGCCGTCATCCAGCAGGGCTTGCGCGCGCTGGCGCGCTTTTAGTTCGATAAAGCTGCTATCATCACGCATGGCTCACCCCCTCAAAAACCTGTTCGATGCGAATGCGCGCCACGCCCGGCGTCGCGCCAAAATCGTGGATGGTCAGTTTGCCTGCAGGCAGGCTGCTGACGGTGTGCAGGCGGTTGAACAGCGCCTCCCAGCGGCCACGGCTGTTGTCGACGGAGGTGGTGATGTCAACGATTAAGGTCTGGCCCGGTTCGGCGGTGAAGAGCACCTCCATATCCCCGGAGCCGACGACACCTGCCAGCGCCCTGCCGCTTAACGCGCGGCTGGCGGGCACGGTCAATATAATTTTTTCCATAACATCCTCTTAATGCTTTGAATAAGGCGTTTCGACACGATCGAGAAACAGCGCGGCGGCAAGCAGGTCGGCAGCGCCGCCCGGTGAAGCGTTAAGCGCCAGCATCTGACGGTCCAGGTTCGCCAGCGCCTGCTGGCCTTCGGACGTTGCACAGCCTCCGGCGTTCAGTACAGCGCGGGCACCGCTCTGCATGGCGTCCAGCCCCTCCATTCCGGCGCGGGACAGCACGCAGGTATCGGTGAGCGAGGTCATGATGGCCATCAGCGCGTCGAGCCTGGCGTACGTTTCGCTGCTACCGTTGAGACGGCTGAGGCGAAGCTGCGGCAATGCGCGCCGCATAACGTGCGGGAATGCCTGCTGCGCCTCTTCACGCGCGCCCGGCACGCGGTAGCGGTGCGTGGCTCGCAGGCCTTTGCTGAACACTTTCGGTGCCGCCTCGTCCGGGAGTTTCGCCAGCTGCGCGGCAGTGTTCGCGACGGCCTGCGCAGTTGCATCCCCGCCCAACATCGCCACCGCGCTTACCAGCAATCCCAGCGCCCAGATCGCGCCACGATGGGTATTCACCCCGTCGGTGGCCGCCATCATCTGCTTCTCGCCTTCGCGGCCAAGACGGCCAACGGTTTGTCGAAGCGCAATATCTGCCGGACGCAGCCAGCTTTGCTGCGCCAGCGCCTGAAACGTGGGGGTCAGGCTGCGCGCGGAGCGCTCCATCAGCGCAAGGGATAAATCGTGGTGCGCGCCGTTCCCCCGACTGTCCACCAGACCGGGTTTCGGGCTTAGACGTGCTTCGTCAATCAGACACTGCGTGGCGGTTCGCGCCAGCCATTCGGCACCGCCTTCAGCCTGAATCTGGGGCAGAAGTGTCATTACCAGCTCCGGAATTTCGCAGGTGGGTTATACAGACCGCCGGACCACTCCACGAGGTCAGACACGCTGCCCGCAGCCAGCAGAGAGCGGGTGGCGTCGGTGCGGCGAATCCCCATATCTTCCGGATACACCACCTTGCCGCTCTGGCGCAGTTCCGCCACGCGCCTGGCGTCCACACCCAGGCCGATATCGGTGATCCCCGCGACGGCGGCGACCATGGCACGACGCTCTTCCAGATCTTTCGCCCGGTAGAGGTAGGCAATCCCCTCTTCCGTCAGCACGTGCGTCACGTCATCGCCGTAAATCATCACCGGTGCCAGCGGCATGCCGGAGGCTTTCGCCACGTCTACGGCATCGAGTTTTTCCACGAAGGTTGGCTTCACGCCCGCCTGGAAGGTTTCCACCATCTGCACGACGAGTTTTTTACCGCGCTGCATTGGGTCAGGCTCGGTGATCATGTTCAGCCAGGCCGGCGTGGCGTGGCGGCGACCATGCGGGTCATGGCCCATGTTTGGCGCACCACCGAAGCCAGAAAGACGACCGCGAGTCACGGTTGAGGAGTTGGCGTAACCGTCAACCTGCAGCGTAGAGCCGATGAACATATCCACCGCGTACTGGCCCGCCAGCTGGCAGAAGGCGCGGTTGGAACGCATGGAGCCGTCGGCACCGGTAAAGAACACGTCCGGACGGGCGCGGATGTACTCTTCCATCCCCAGCTCGCCGCCGAAGCAGTGCACGCTTTCGACCCAGCCGCTTTCAATGGCCGGAATCAGCGTCGGATGTGGATTCAGCGTCCAGTGCTTACAGATTTTGCCCTTCAGACCGAGCTGTTCGCCGTAGGTAGGTAGCAGCAGCTCAATCGCCGCAGTGTTAAAGCCGATACCGTGGTTCAGGGACTGCACCTGATGCTCCGCGTAGATGCCTTTGATGGCCATCATCGCCATCAGAATATGTTCCTGTTTAATCAGGCGCGGGTCGCGGGTGAACAGCGGTTCGATGAAGAACGGCTTATCTGCAACGACCACGTAGTCAATCCAGGAGCCTGGAATATCTACGCGCGGCAGATCGCACTCGTCGTCCACCAGCTCGTTCACCTGTGCGATGACGATACCGTCGTGGAACGCAGCGGCTTCCACCAGCGCCGGGGTATCTTCGGTACTCGCCCCGGTGTAGAGGTTGCCTTTGCGGTCCGCTTTAAAACCGGCAATCAGCGCCACGTTGGGCGAAAGGTCGACATAGAGGCGTGAGTACAGTTCGATGTAGGTATGGATCGCGCCGATTTCGAGCTGACCATCTTCCAGCAACTGGGAGATCCGCAGGCTTTGTGTCCCGGAGAAGGAGAAATCCAGCTTGCGGGCGATGCCTTTTTCAAAGATATCCAGATGCTCGCTGCGGCCAACGCTCGGCATGATCATATGCAGGTCGTGGACGATTTGCGGGTTCACTTCGGCAAGCGAGCGGGACAGAAAATCCGCCTGCTTCTGGTTGTTGCCCTCCAGTACGACTTTGTCGCCCGGTGCGATCAGTTTTTCCAGCATGCCGACAATATCGCCGGTTGGCAGTACTTTCCCCTGCACCGGTACGGACGCCAGTCGACGCGCTTTCTCGCTGCGTCGTGTGTTCCATTGCCGCGCGGGTGTTTGCCCAGATAACATTATTAACCTCCTGATTCAGCACATCATTCTGATTTGCTTAACGTTGAGTAAAGTCTGCGCTCTGGCGAGAAAGGCATCAATTAAGCGTAGGGCGGAATCATTAGCCTGAGAGTAATAATCAAGGTAAATATTTGTGATCGGGATCAGTTCCTGGTTCGGAAATCCAGGCTAAACGGGGTACAATTCGGAAAGTATCGTAAATTTCCGACAAGAATCAGCATCGCGCTTATGACCCAAATCATTCCTTCAGACTTCGACATTGCGGCCGAAGACAGCACCGAGTTCGTGCCCCTGCGCGGCGTGGCCAATCCCCATTTGCAGACCATGCTGCCGCGGCTGATCCGCCGCAAGGTTCAGTTCACTCCGCACTGGCAGCGGCTTGACCTGCCAGACGGTGATTTTCTGGATCTCGCCTGGAGCGAAGCGCCGGAACAGGCGCGTCATAAGCCGCGGCTGGTAGTCTTTCACGGTCTCGAGGGGAGCCTGCACAGCCCGTATGCACATGGGTTAATTGAGGCGGCAAAAGCGCGCGGCTGGCTCGGCGTGGTGATGCATTTTCGCGGCTGTAGCGGCGAGCCGAACCGGCAGAAACGCATTTATCACTCGGGTGAAACCGAAGACGGAACGTGGTTCTTACACTGGCTGCGGGACAACTTTGGCACCGTGCCAACGGCCGCCGTGGGCTATTCGCTGGGTGGAAATATGCTCGCCTGCCTGCTGGCCAAAGAGGGCGACAGCGTACCGCTGAATGCTGCAGTGATTGTTTCCGCGCCGTTTATGCTGGAGCAGTGCAGCTACCATATGGATAAAGGCTTTTCCCGCGTCTATCAGCGCTACCTGCTTAACCTGCTGAAGGCCAACGCGGCGCGTAAGCTCAAGGCCTACCCGGATACCCTGCCGGTAAGCCTGCGCCAGTTGAAAAAGGTGCGTCGTATTCGCGAGTTCGACGATCTGATCACTGCGAAAATCCACGGCTTCGCCGATGCAATTGACTATTATCGTCAGTGCAGCGCCATGCCGCTGCTCAGCAAAATCACGCAGCCGACGCTGATCATTCACGCCAAGGATGACCCGTTTATGGATCACCACTCGATCCCCGCGCAGGAATTCCTGCCCGACAACGTTCACTATCAGTTAACTGAACATGGCGGCCACGTTGGGTTTATCGGCGGCACGCTGCGCCGCCCGAAAATGTGGCTGGAGGCGCGTATTCCTGACTGGCTTACTCCTTACCTGGACGGTGCAAAATGATCATTCCCTGGCAAGATCTGGCTCCCGAAACGCTCGATAATCTGATTGAAAGCTTTGTATTACGCGAAGGCACCGATTATGGTGAACATGAGCGTTCGCTTGAGCAAAAGGTCAACGATGTTAAACGCCAGCTGAAAAGCGGCGACGTGGTGCTGGTGTGGTCAGAACTGCATGAGACGGTCAATATCATGCCCCGCAACGCGTTTCACGGCTGATCTTCCAACCTTTTCAGTCAGGGAGTTGCTATGTCTGCCAGACATCCCATTATTGCCGTTACGGGGTCGAGTGGTGCGGGAACCACCACCACCAGCCTCGCTTTTCGCAAGATTTTCGCCCAGCTGAATCTCCGTTCGGCGGAGGTCGAAGGCGACAGCTTTCACCGCTATACGCGTCCGGAGATGGACATGGCGATCCGCAAGGCGCGCGATCTGGGTAAACACATCAGCTACTTCGGCCCGGAAGCCAATGATTTCGGTCTGCTGGAGCAAACCTTCCGCGAATACGGGCAGAGCGGTACCGGGCAGTCCCGAAAGTATCTTCACACCTACGATGAAGCCGTACCCTGGAACCAGGTACCAGGCACCTTTACCCCCTGGCAACCGCTGCCGGAACCCACCGATGTATTATTTTATGAAGGATTGCACGGCGGCGTGGTTACGCCTCAGCACGACGTGGCGCGCCACGTGGATCTGCTGGTCGGGGTGGTCCCTATCGTTAACCTGGAGTGGATCCAGAAGCTAACGCGTGACATGAGCGAGCGCGGCCATTCGCGCGAGGCGGTGATGGACTCCGTGGTGCGCTCCATGGAAGACTACATCAATTACCTCACGCCACAGTTCTCCCGCACCCACATTAACTTCCAGCGCGTGCCGACGGTGGACACCTCCAATCCGTTCGCGGCGAAAAGCATCCCGTCGCTGGACGAGAGCTTTGTGGTGATCCACTTCCGCAATCTTGAAGGCATTGATTACCCCTGGCTGCTGGCGATGCTGCAGGGCTCGTTTATTTCGCACATGAATACGTTAGTGGTGCCGGGTGGAAAAATGGGGCTGGCAATGGAGCTCATCATGACGCCGCTGGTTCAGCGGTTGATGGAAGGGAAGCAGATCGCGTAAAGATGTTCCCTCTCCCCGTGGGAGAGGGTTAGGGTGAGGGCATCAACACGCACGATGCCCCGTGAATCACACCTCAATCACTTCATACGAATGCGTAATTTTTACCGCTTTCTCCAGCATTAGCGCCACAGAGCAGTACTTCTCCGCAGACAGGTCCACCGCGCGTGAAACCGCCGCGTCTTTCAGCGCTTTCCCGGTGACAACAAAGTGCAGATTAATGTGGGTGAACAGGCGTGGCGCCTCTTCGCGACGTTCTGAGGTGAGTTTAACCTCGCAATCCGTTACGTCATGACGACCTTTTTGCAGAATCGACACCACGTCAATCGCGCTGCATCCACCTGCCGCCATCAGCACCATTTCCATTGGGCTCGGCGCTTTATCGCCGGAGTTACCATCCATCAAAATCTGGTGTCCTGACGCGGACTCCCCCAGGAACGTTAAACCTTCAACCCACTTCACGCGCGCTTGCATATTCATTAACTCCAACGTTGCATTTTTGGTGACAGATTACGCGTGCGTTACATTTCTCGCAATGGAAGGCGACCTGCATCATGCTGAAGCGAGACACCAGGAGACACGCGGCGAAAGCTATGCTAAAACACTCAGGATGCTACAGTAATACATTGACGTTACACATGTATGCAGAGGACATCAAACTTTACTGGCTGCGAAACGTTACGACAGCCGACTTCCCAGGGTATGGGTAAGAATTCGATTGCAACCCCAGAGTCCGGATGCATCTGATGACTCTGGTGACAGCTTATAACAGAGGATAACAGCGCATGGTGCTTGGCAAACCGCAAACAGACCCGACTCTCGAATGGTTCTTGTCTCATTGCCACATTCATAAGTACCCATCGAAGAGCACGCTGATTCACCAGGGTGAAAAAGCGGAAACGTTGTATTACATCGTCAAAGGCTCGGTGGCAGTGCTGATCAAAGATGAGGAAGGGAAAGAGATGATCCTTTCTTATCTGAACCAGGGCGATTTTATCGGTGAACTGGGCCTGTTTGAAGAAGGCCAGGAACGTAGCGCCTGGGTTCGTGCAAAGACAGCATGTGAAGTGGCTGAAATTTCTTACAAGAAATTCCGTCAGCTGATTCAGGTAAACCCTGACATCCTGATGCGTCTTTCTTCCCAGATGGCGCGCCGTCTGCAGGTGACGTCAGAGAAAGTGGGTAACCTCGCCTTCCTGGACGTGACCGGCCGTATCGCGCAAACCCTGCTGAACCTGGCGAAACAGCCAGACGCTATGACCCACCCGGACGGCATGCAAATTAAAATTACCCGTCAGGAAATTGGTCAGATCGTTGGTTGCTCCCGTGAAACAGTGGGCCGTATTCTGAAAATGCTGGAAGATCAAAACCTGATCTCCGCCCACGGTAAAACCATCGTGGTTTACGGAACCCGTTAATCCTGCTTAAACGGCGTGCCATCGCGAGGTGTCACGCCGTTTTTGTCTCTTTTCCCCATGTGGCGCAGGCTGATCTATCACCCGGAAGTTAACTACGCACTGCGACAAACGCTGGTGTTGTGTCTTCCTGTGGCCGTGGGCCTGCTCCTAGGTCATCTTCAGCAGGGCCTGCTGTTTTCCCTCGTGCCCGCCTGCTGCAACATCGCCGGTCTGGACACGCCGCATAAGCGCTTTTTCAAACGCCTGATTATCGGTGGCTGCCTGTTTGCAGGCTGTAGCCTCGCGGTGCAGCTGTTACTGGCTCGCGATATTCCCCTGCCACTGATCCTGACCGTGCTGGCGATGACCCTCGGCGTCACGGCGGAAATCAGCTCGCTGCACGCTCGCCTGCTTCCAGCGTCACTCATTGCGGCCATCTTTACCCTGAGCCTCGCCGGGAATATGCCCGTGTGGGAGCCGCTGCTGATCTACGCCCTCGGCACGCTGTGGTACGGGCTGTTTAACTGGTTCTGGTTCTGGCTATGGCGAGAGCAGCCGCTGCGAGAATCTCTGAGCCTGCTCTACGTGCAGCTTGCGGATTACTGCGAAGCCAAATACACCCTGCTCACCCAGCATACCGATCCGGAAAAATCCTTACCGCCGCTGCTGACGCGCCAGCAAAAAGTGGTGGATTTGATAAGCCAGTGCTATCAGCAGCTGCATATGCTCGCCGCAAACAAGAACCACGAGTACAAACGGCTGCTGCGTACCTTCCAGGTGGGGCTGGACCTTCAGGAGCATATCTCCGTTAGCCTTCATCACCCGCAGGAGGTGCAAAAGCTGGTTGAGCGCAGCCATGCCGAAGCGGTGATTCGCTGGAACGCGCAGACCGTCTCCGCGCGCCTGCGGGTGCTGGCTGACGATATACTTTATCACCGCTACCCCACGCGCTTTAACATGGACAAACAGCTCGGCGCGCTGGAGAAAATTGCCCGTCAGCACCCGGAAAATCCGGTCGGCCAGTTTGCCGCCTGGCACTTCAGCCGCATCGCCCGCGTGCTGCGCACCCAGCGACCGCTTTATCCCCGCGACCTGATGGCGGATAAACAAAAACGTCTGCCGCTGCTGCCGGCGCTCAAAAGCTATCTTTCTCTTAAATCGTCCGCCCTGCGCAACGCCGCACGAATTAGCGTCATGCTCAGTATCGCCAGCCTGATGGGCATGGCGCTGCACCTGCCGAAACCCTACTGGATCTTAATGACCGTGCTGTTTGTCACCCAGAACGGCTATGGCGCCACGCGGGTGCGCATTCTGCACCGGGCGGGCGGCACGATGGCGGGGCTGATTATTGCAGGCGTGACGCTGCACTTTCACGTGCCCGAGGGCTATACCCTGGCGGGCATGCTGGCTATCACCCTGGTGAGCTATCTAATCATTCGCAAAAACTACGGCTGGGCGATGGTGGGCTTTACGGTAACGGCGGTATATACCCTGCAACTGCTTACGCTTAACGGCGAACAGTTCATCGTTGCCCGCCTGATCGACACGCTGATTGGCTGCCTGATCGCCTTTGGCGGTATGGTCTGGCTGTGGCCACAGTGGCAGAGCGGGCTGCTGAGGCAAAACGCCCACGACGCGCTGGAGGCCGATCAGCAGGCCATTCGTCTGATCCTGAGCGACGATCCGCAGCCTTCCCCGCTTGCCTACGAACGTATGAAGGTCAACCAGGCGCATAACGCCCTCTTTAACTCGCTGAATCAGGCGATGCAGGAGCCGGGCTTTAATTCACATTATCTGGCGGATATGAAGCTGTGGGTGACGCACAGCCAGTTTATCGTCGAGCATATCAACGCCATGACGACGCTGGCGCGCGAGCACACGATGCTGACGCCGGGTCTGGCGCAGCGCTATTTGCAGTCGTGTGAAATTGCGTTGCAGAGGTGTCAGCAGCGTCTGGAGTATGACGCGCCGGGCGAATCGGGCGACTCAAACATTCTGGAAGCGCCGGAGACGTTAACCTACGGGCCGATGAGCACGCTGGAGCAGCATTTGCAGCGTGTGCTGGGACATCTGAACACCATGCACACCATTTCGTCGGTGGCATGGCGTCAGCGCCCGCATCACGGGATTTGGTTAACGCGCCGGTTAAAGCGAACCGAGTATTAGCCTTTAACGAGCTTCGCGACCGCCGCGGCAAAGCGGGTTAACCCGTCTTCTATATCTTTTTCTTCCACCACCAGCGACGGCGCAAAGCGCATCACGTCCGGCCCCGCGTTGAGCACCATGACGCCTTCATGCGCGGCAGCGTGAAGGAAATCGCGCGCGCGGCCTTTGTACTGCGGCTTCAGCTCGGCGCCAATCAACAGCCCCATTCCGCGGATCTCGCTGAACACGTCGTACTGTTCATCAATCTTTTTCAGGTGTTTCACAAACAGCTCGCGTTTCGCGCTAACGCCGTTCAGCACTTCCGGCGTGTTGATGATGTCGAACGCGGCTCCCGCCACGGCGCTCGCCAGCGGGTTACCGCCGTAGGTGGAGCCGTGAGATCCGACGTGGAACGCGGAGGCGATCTCCTGCGTCGTCAGTACCGCACTCACCGGGAAACCACCGCCGAGCGCTTTGGCGCTGGTCAGAATATCCGGCGTCACGCCGTAGTGCATGTAAGCAAACAGGTCTCCGGTACGCCCCATCCCGCACTGTACCTCATCAAACACCAGCAGCGCCTGATGTTCGTCGCACAGCGCGCGCAGCCCTTTCAGGAACTCCGGGGTCGCCGCCGTCACGCCGCCTTCACCCTGAATCGGCTCCACCACTACCGCGCAGGTGTGGTCGTCCATCACCGCTTTCACCGCGTGCAGATCGTTAAACGGCACGTGGACGATGTCGGCCGGTTTTGGGCCAAAGCCGTCGGAATACTTCGGCTGGCCGCCAACGGAGACGGTAAAGAAAGAGCGTCCGTGGAAGGCGTTATGGAAGGCGATGATTTTGGTTTTGTAAGGACTGTGACGCGTTGTCGCGTAGTAGCGCGCCAGCTTGAAGGCGGTTTCGTTGGCCTCGGTGCCGGAGTTCATAAACAGCACGCGCTCGGCAAAGGTGGCATCAATGATCTTACGGCCCAGGCGCAGCGCCGGTTCGTTGGTGAACACGTTACTGGTGTGCCACAGGGTTTCGCCCTGGGTTTTCAGCGCCTCCACCAGCGCAGGATGGCAGTGACCCAGCGCCGTAACCGCAATACCGCCCGCGAAATCCACATACTCTTTGCCCTGCTGATCCCAGACGCGGCTGCCCTTCCCCTTCACCGGGATAAACTCAGCCGGTGCATAAATCGGCAGAATCACTTCATCGAATGTCGCGCGGGTAATTGCTGGTTGTTCAGTTGCCATGTCATGCCCATCCATTTTATGTCACATTGATTGTGAAAATATAATCACAAAATATGCATAAAAAATCACAGCAAGGCAACAGATATTCAGCGATTAAGGAAATTTGCCAGCAGCGCATGCCCCTGCTCGCTGAGGATACTTTCCGGGTGGAACTGTACGCCTTCGAGATCCCACTCGCGGTGGCGAATCCCCATGATCTCCTGGGTATCGCTCCAGGCGGTCACGTCAAAGCAGTCGGGTAGCGTCGGCGGGTCAATCACCAGCGAATGGTAGCGCGTCACGGTTAACGGGTTATTAAGCCCTGTGAATACGCCCGTGCCGGTGTGGGTAACCGGCGAGGTTTTTCCGTGCATCACTTTTGCGGCACGCACGATGGTAGCCCCAAATACCTGGGCAATCGCCTGATGACCCAGACAGACGCCCAGGATCGGCAGCCTGCCGGCATAGTGTTGAATAACGTCCAAAGAAATGCCCGATTCCGATGGCGTACACGGCCCCGGCGAAATGACGATTTTCTGCGGAGCCAGCGACTCGATATCGGCCAGGCTGAGCTCGTCGTTGCGGCGGACAACCACCTCTGCACCCAGTTCGCAAAAATACTGGTAAAGGTTCCAGGTGAAAGAATCGTAGTTATCTATCAGCAGAATCATGGCGGCTCCCGAAAAAAATGCCGCCCTATTCTACTCAGATTCCCGCGCTTCGCTCACTACTTTGGCAAAGATAGCGCTCAGTGCGCTCAAATCGCCCATGGCGCCGCTTCGGTTCGCCGCTACCCACTGCTCGGGATCGATATCCCGCCAGCTCAGCGCGTAACCTGCATGGATAGCCAGCTGTTCAAAGAAGACGCGCTGCGCAATGCCATTACCACGGATAAAGGGATGCAGCATGTTGATTTCACAGTAGTAGTGACTCACTTTGTCAACAAACGCCGCTTTTTCCAGACCCACAAGATACTTTTCGCTTTCCAGCGCCGCCATCAACTCATTACCCATCTTCTCGATGTACTCAAAATGGCAAAAGGGAATGTCACCCTTAAAAATATCGTCGGTACGGAATTCGCCTGCCTGCCTCATCTCTCTGTGATACAGATGACGGTGAATAAGGCACAGATGCGGTAACCCGGGCGCTGAAGGCCCAAGCTCCAGCGTCTCAATGCCGGGCTCTGAAGGACCATTACCTTTTTCAAGGAGACAACTGGCCTGAAAATTGACGTTACGCTGCTGCTCCCAGAGACGGGATTTTTGCTTGTCGGTGAGTTTTTTCACTTAACGCCTCCCTGAATAGTCCGTTTGCCACAAGTATAAGCAGCAAAACGCGCTTTCGCAGGGAGGGGACACAGCACGGGCGAGGATCGCCCGTGTCGAAGAGGCTTATGGCAGAACTTTCGCGGAGAGGATCACGACAGGTTTGGACGGCACATTCTGGTACGGGCCAACGTCATGAGTCGGTACCTGCGAAATCTTGTCCGCCACGTCCATCCCTTTCACAATTTTACCGAAGACCGCATAGCCGAAGTCGCGCTGGCCGTGGTCGAGGAAGGCGTTATCCGCCACGTTCAGGAAGAACTGGCTGGTAGCGCTGTCTTTATCCGCAGTGCGCGCCATGGAGATAGTGCCGCGCTTGTTCAGCAGGCCATTGTCCGCTTCGTTTTTAATAGGCGGGTTCGGCTGTTTCTGCTGCATCTGCTCGTTGAAGCCGCCGCCCTGAATCATGAAGCCAGGGATCACGCGGTGGAAGGTGGTGTTGTTGTAGAAACCACTGTTCACGTAGTCGAGGAAGTTTTTCACAGAAACCGGAGCTTTCTGGCTATTCAGTTCCAGCTCAATGTTCCCGGCAGAGGTGGTCAACAGAACGTGAGGGTCCCCATTTGCTGCCAGCGCAGCAGGGGAAACGGCAGAAAGAGCAAACACAGCTGCGACAGCCGCCAGTGTTGATTTGAGCATGAGAATTCCTTAACAAAGCGCAGTATAAAAAGCGAATGGCTTGATTCTAAAGAGCAGTATGAACGTAGACCAGCCTTTTACCTAATTTTACGAAATTGAAACAATTATTACTGCGCAAACGATTGGTTAGACCGTCACTTAATGTGATTTAGATCACATTAAAACCTGCAATGACATAATCATTACCCTTAAAAGATAGGAATGGATCACTTTAGCGACTAAAATCTGCCCGCTCTCAGCGCCCCTTCGGCGCTTTTCTTTTTCTGAACAGGCCAGACATGACTAACAGCAATCGCATCAAGCTCACATGGATCAGCTTTTTCTCCTACGCCCTTACCGGCGCGTTGGTGATCGTCACCGGGATGGTGATGGGAAATATCGCAGACTACTTCCAGCTGCCCGTTTCCAGCATGAGTAATACCTTCACCTTCCTCAACGCGGGGATCCTGATCTCTATCTTCCTGAATGCCTGGCTGATGGAAATTGTCCCACTGAAAACACAGCTGCGCTTTGGCTTTGTGCTGATGGTCGCCGCCGTGGCGGGCCTGATGCTGAGCCACAGCATTGCACTGTTCTCCGCCGCCATGTTCGTGCTTGGTCTGGTTAGCGGGATCACCATGTCGATCGGTACGTTCCTGATTACCCATATGTATGAAGGCCGTCAGCGCGGCGCGCGCCTGCTGTTTACCGACTCCTTCTTCAGCATGGCCGGAATGATTTTCCCGATGGTCGCCGCCGTTCTGCTGGCGCGCAGCATTGAGTGGTACTGGGTATACGCCTGCATCGGCCTCGTCTACGTGGCGATCTTTATCCTGACCTTCGGTTGTGAGTTCCCGGTGCTGGGCAAGAAAGCGCAAACTACTGCAGAGCCCGTCGCGAAAGAGAAATGGGGCATCGGCGTGCTGTTCCTCTCCATCGCCGCCCTGTGCTACATCCTGGGCCAGCTGGGCTTTATCTCCTGGGTACCGGAATACGCCAAAGGCCTGGGCATGAGCCTGAACGATGCGGGTAAACTGGTGAGCGATTTCTGGATGTCTTACATGTTCGGCATGTGGGCGTTTAGCTTCATCCTGCGCTTCTTCGACCTGCAGCGCATTCTGACCGTGCTCGCAGGCCTGGCGACCGTGCTGATGTACCTGTTCATCAACGGTTCACCGGAGCATATGCCGTGGTTCATTCTGACCCTGGGCTTCTTCTCCAGCGCGATTTACACCTCGATCATCACCCTGGGCTCCCTGCAGACCAAAGTGGCCTCGCCGAAGCTGGTCAACTTCGTGCTGACCTGCGGCACCATCGGCACCATGCTCACCTTCGTGGTGACGGGCCCGATCGTTGCCCACAGCGGCCCGCTGGCGGCGCTGCACACCGCTAACGGTCTGTATGCTGTGGTGTTCATCATGTGCTTCGTTCTGGGCTTTGTGACCCGCCACCGCCAGCACAACGCGACAGCGGCGTCTCACTAATCCCTACGCCCCTTTGCGCTCGGCAGAGGGGCTGTTTCTGGCAAAGCTCACCTCTTCTCCCCCGATATCCATCTGGATCCACGTCTGCGCCAGTTGCGTAGTGGCAATCACCCTCCCCTGACGGATTGACCAGCGCACCGGCACCTGGCAGCGCACTGCTTCAAACCCGCTCTCCGCAGGCAGAATAATCAGGTTCGCTGGATTTCCCGTCTCAATACCATAGTCGCTCAGGCCAAAAGTACGGGCGCTGTTATGGGTGATCAGATTAAGGCCGCTGTCGATCTGCGGATAGCCCATCATCTGGCACACGTGCAGCCCCATGTGCAGCACCTGCAACATGTTGCCGGTGCCGAGCGGGTACCACGGGTCGAAGACGTCGTCATGGCCGAAGCAGACGTTGATGCCTGCCTCCTGCAGCTCTTTCACCCGGGTGATGCCGCGGCGCTTCGGATAATCGTCAAAACGCCCCTGCAGGTGGATATTCACCAGCGGGTTAGCCACGAAGTTAATCCCCGATATCTTCAGCAGGCGGAAAAGCCGCGAAGTGTAAGCGCCGTTGTAAGCGTGCATGGCGGTGGTGTGGCTGGCGGTCACCCGCGGGCCGATGCCGGCCTCATAGGCCAGCGCTGCCACCGTCTCGACAAAACGCGACTGTTCGTCGTCAATTTCATCGCAGTGGATATCCAGCGGGCGGTCATATTTCTTCGCCAGATCGAAAGCGATATGCAGCGACTGCACGCCGTACTCGCGGGTGAACTCGAAGTGTGGGATCGCCCCCACCACATCAGCCCCCAGTTTTAGCGCCTCTTCCAGCAACGCCGCGCCGTTCGGGTAAGAGAGAATACCTTCCTGCGGGAACGCGACGATTTGCAGCGTCACCCACGGGGCAACCTCCTGCTTCACCTCCAGCATCGCCTTCAGGGCGGTGAGCGTCGGGTCGGAAACATCAACGTGGGTACGCACAAACTGAATGCCGTTGGCAATTTGCCACTTCAGCGTTTTCCAGGCACGCGCTTTCACATCTTCATGGCTGAGCAACGCTTTGCGCTCGGCCCAACGCTCAATGCCCTCAAACAGCGTGCCGGACTGGTTCCAGTTCGGCTCGCCCGCCGTCTGGGTGGTATCAAGATGGATATGCGGCTCAATAAACGGCGGAATAGCCAGACCACCCCGCGCATTTAACACTTCATAACTCTCGGCGTGAGTGTCGTCCATTGGGGTGATGTCACCAAATTGGCCGTTCTCAATGGCAAGCTGCCACAGTCCTTCCCGGCCGGGTAAGCGAACATTCTGAACAAGCCAAAGCGGTGTTGTAGACATTTCCTATCCCCTGATAAACGCAACATTGTTTACGCGTATTTTTGTTTAAAAATCCGCCATTGTTTTGTACACAAAATCGACGACATCGAAAAGCCTGCGATTTCCATAACTTATAAAAATCCTGACAAATCAGCCGCATACCCCCTAAGGAGTAGGCGAAGACGTATTTGATTTACATCAATAAGCGCCCCTGCTGAATCGTTAAGGTAGGCAGTAATAGAAAAGAAATCGAGGCAAAAATGAGCAAAGTCAGACTCGCTATCATCGGTAACGGCATGGTCGGCCACCGCTTTATTGAGGATCTTCTTGATAAAGCCGATGCTGAGCAGTTCGATATTACCGTGTTCTGTGAAGAACCCCGCAAGGCGTACGACCGTGTGCACCTGTCTTCCTACTTCTCCCATCATACCGCCGAAGAGCTCTCTCTGGTGCGCGAAGGATTCTACGAGAAGCATGGCGTAAAAGTGCTGGTGGGCGAACGCGCCATCACCATTAACCGTCAGGAAAAAGTGATCCACTCCAGCGCCGGGCGTACGGTTTTTTACGACAAGCTGATCATGGCGACGGGCTCGTATCCGTGGATCCCACCCATTAAAGGCTCGGAGACTCAGGATTGCTTCGTTTATCGCACGATTGAGGACCTCAACGCCATCGAATCCTGCGCGCGTCGAAGCAAACGCGGCGCGGTGGTCGGCGGCGGTCTGCTGGGTCTGGAAGCGGCTGGCGCGCTCAAAAATCTCGGGGTTGAAACCCACGTTATCGAATTTGCGCCAATGCTGATGGCCGAACAGCTGGACCACATGGGTGGCGACCAGCTTAAGCGTAAAATTGAAAGCATGGGCGTGAAGGTTCACACCAGCAAGAACACCAAAGAGATCGTGCAGGAAGGCACAGAGGCGCGTAAAACCATGCGCTTTGCCGACGGCAGCGAGCTGGAAGTGGACTTCATCGTCTTCTCCACCGGGATCCGCCCACGCGACAAGCTGGCAACCCAGTGCGGTCTGGCGGTAGCGCAGCGCGGCGGGATCATGATTAACGACGCCTGCCAGACTTCCGACCCGGATATCTACGCCATCGGCGAATGCGCCAGCTGGAACAACCGCGTATACGGTCTGGTCGCGCCAGGGTACAAAATGGCCCAGGTCGCCGTGGATCATATCCTCGGCAGCGAAAACGCCTTTACCGGCGCAGACATGAGCGCCAAGCTGAAGCTGCTGGGCGTCGACGTGGGCGGTATCGGCGATGCGCACGGCCGCACCCCGAACTCCCGCAGCTACGTTTACCTCGACGAAAGCAAAGAGGTCTACAAGCGTCTCATCGTCAGCCAGGACAACAAAACCTTGCTCGGCGCGGTGCTGGTGGGCGATACCAGCGACTTCGGTAACCTGCTCCAGCTGGTGCTGAACGCCATTGAGCTGCCGGAAAACCCGGACGCGCTGATCCTCCCGGCTCACGCCTCCAGCGGCAAGCCGTCTATCGGCGTGGATAAACTGCCGGACAGCGCGCAGATTTGCTCCTGCTTCGACGTTACTAAAGGCATGCTGATCTCCGCCATCAACAAAGGCTGCCACACCGTTGCGGCGCTGAAAGCCGAAACCAAAGCCGGTACCGGCTGCGGCGGCTGTATTCCGCTGGTGACTCAGGTACTGAACGCCGAGCTGGCGAAACAGGGCATCGAAGTGAACAACAACCTGTGCGAGCACTTCGCGTATTCTCGCCAGGAGCTGTACCACCTGATCCGCGTGGAGGGCATTAAGTCCTTCGACGAACTGCTGGCGAAGCACGGCCAGGGCTACGGCTGTGAAGTGTGTAAACCGACCGTCGGCTCGCTGCTGGCGTCCTGCTGGAACGAGTACGTGCTCAAACCAGAACACACGCCGCTGCAGGACACCAACGATAACTTCCTGGCGAACATCCAGAAAGACGGTACCTATTCCGTCATTCCGCGTTCCGCCGGTGGCGAAATCACCCCGGAAGGTCTGGTCGCCGTGGGCCGTATCGCCCGTGAATTTAATCTGTACACCAAAATCACCGGCTCCCAGCGTATCGGCCTGTTTGGCGCGCAGAAGGATGATCTGCCGGAAATCTGGCGTCAGTTGATAGAAGCAGGCTTCGAAACCGGCCACGCGTATGCCAAAGCGCTGCGAATGGCGAAAACCTGCGTGGGCAGCACCTGGTGCCGCTACGGCGTCGGCGACAGCGTGGGCTTCGGCGTTGAGCTGGAAAACCGCTACAAAGGCATCCGTACCCCGCACAAAATGAAGTTCGGCGTCTCCGGCTGTACCCGCGAATGTGCGGAAGCGCAGGGTAAAGACGTGGGGATCATCGCCACCGAGAAAGGCTGGAACCTGTACGTGTGCGGCAACGGCGGGATGAAACCACGCCACGCGGACCTGCTGGCGGCGGATCTCGATCGCGATACGCTGATCCAGTATCTCGATCGCTTTATGATGTTCTACATTCGTACCGCCGATAAGCTGACCCGTACCGCTTCCTGGCTGGATAACCTGGAAGGCGGTATCGACTACCTTAAGTCCGTCATCATCGACGACAAGCTGGGCCTGAACGAACAGCTGGAAGCCGAGATGGCTCGCCTGCGCGAGGCGGTGATCTGCGAGTGGACCGAAACCGTCAACACCCCGGCGGCGCAGACGCGCTTCAAACACTTTATCAACAGCACCCAGCGCGACCCGAACGTACAGGTTGTACCGGAGCGTGAACAGCATCGTCCGGCGACACCGTATGAACGTATTCCGGTGACGCTGGTGGAGGAAAACGCATGAGCCAGTGGGTAAACATCTGCGAGATTAACGACATTCTGCCCGCCACCGGCGTGTGTGCGCTGCTGGGCAACGAGCAGGTCGCCATTTTCCGCCCTCGCCACGATGAACAGGTCTTTGCCATCAGCAATATCGACCCGTTCTTCGAGGCCAGCGTGCTCTCACGTGGACTGATTGCCGAGCATCAGGGTGAGCTGTGGGTCGCCAGCCCGCTGAAAAAGCAGCGTTTCCGTTTAAGCGATGGTTACTGCATGGAAGATGAAAGCTTCTCCGTGAAGCACTACGACGTCCGCGTTAAGGACGGCAAGGTGCAGCTCAAGGCGTAACCCTCCGCCTTTTCAATAGGAAAGGCTTATGACCCCTTATGGGTAACGGCAGGAAAAACCGTATGTTCTGTACGATTCCTGCTGTTATCCTGACGTCAATTCTTACCCCCTCCTTGAATGCTGTGAGGTAATGTCGTGGACCACCTGCCGATTTTCTGTCAATTACGCCATCGCGACTGCCTGCTTGTGGGCGGCGGCGATGTGGCTGAACGCAAAGCGCGCCTGCTGCTGGAAGCCGGAGCCCGACTGACCGTCAATGCCCTTACTTTCGCCCCGCAGTTTGACGTCTGGGCTCAGGAAGGGATGCTCACGCTGGTGCAGGGAGAGTTTGATGAGTCCCTGCTGGATACCTGCTGGCTGACCATTGCCGCGACAGATGACGATGAAGTGAACCAGCGCGTCAGCGACGCCTGCGAAGCGCGCCGTATCTTCTGCAACGTGGTGGATGCGCCGAAAGAGGCCAGCTTTATCATGCCGTCGATTATCGACCGTTCACCGCTGATGATTGCGGTGTCGTCCGGTGGACGCTCGCCCGTTCTTGCCCGCCTGCTGCGGGAAAAGCTGGAAGCTATTTTGCCGCAGCACCTTGGTCAGATAGCCCATTACGCCGGGCAGCTTCGCTCCCGCGTGAAGCAAACCTTCTCGACCGTTGGCGAGCGCCGTCGCTTCTGGGAAAAATTCTTTGTGAACGACAGGCTGGCGCAGTCGCTGGCCAATCAGGATGCGAAAGCGGTGGAAGAGACGACCGAGCAGCTGCTGAGCGAGCCGCTGGATCACCGTGGTGAAGTGGTGCTGGTCGGGGCTGGTCCGGGCGATGCGGGCCTGCTGACGCTGAAAGGGCTTCAGCAGATCCAGCAGGCGGATATCGTGGTTTATGACCGCCTTGTCTCCGATGACATCATGAACCTGGTGCGTCGCGACGCCGACCGCGTCTTCGTCGGCAAGCGCGCAGGCTACCACTGCGTGCCGCAGGAGGAGATTAACCAGATCCTGCTGCGCGAAGCGCAGAAAGGTAAGCGCGTGGTGCGCCTGAAGGGCGGCGATCCGTTTATCTTTGGTCGCGGCGGCGAGGAGCTGGAAACCCTGTGCAATGCCGGCATTCCATTCTCCGTGGTGCCGGGCATAACGGCAGCGTCCGGGTGTTCAGCCTACTCTGGCATTCCGCTCACCCATCGTGATTACGCCCAGAGCGTGCGTCTGGTGACGGGCCACCTCAAAACCGGCTGCGAGCTGGACTGGCATAATCTGGCCGCTGAAAAGCAGACGCTGGTGTTCTACATGGGGCTAAACCAGGCCGCCACCATTCAGGCGAAACTGCTGGAACACGGCATGGAGGCGGATATGCCCGTTGCGCTGGTGGAAAACGGTACGTCAATCAAGCAGCGCGTGGTGAATGGCGCACTGACGCAGCTCGGTGAACTGGCGCAGCAGGTCGAAAGCCCGGCACTGATTGTGGTGGGTCGCGTGGTTGAACTGCGCGATAAGCTGAACTGGTTCTCGAATCTCTAACGCAGAGATCGGAAGCAAGATGGTATTTGTCGGGTGGCGTCTCCGCCTTACCCGACCTACACGATCCCGTAGGCCGGGTAAGCGTTAGCGCCACCCGGCAAAGCAGGCTTAAGGTTTGCCCACAAACCCAATCGCTTGATACACCGCTTTCAGGGTTTCGGACGCGCGCGCGCTGGCTTTTTCCGCGCCATCTTTCATCACCTTCTGCAGGAAAGCTTCATCGTTGCGGTAGCGGTGATAACGCTCCTGCAGTTCGGTCAGCATGCCGGAAACGGCTTCTGCCACTTCACCTTTCAGGTGGCCATACATCTTGCCTTCGAAGTGCTGTTCCAGCTCAGGAATGCTCTGCCCGGTCACGCCGGAGAGGATATCCAGCAGGTTGGAGACGCCCGCTTTGTTCTGCACGTCGTAGCGCACTACTGGCGGCTCGTCGGAATCGGTGACCGCGCGCTTGAGCTTTTTGACGACCGATTTCGGATCTTCCAGCAGGCCGATAACGTTGTTGCGGTTATCGTCAGACTTGGACATCTTCTTGGTCGGCTCCAGCAGCGACATGACGCGCGCGCCGGATTTCGGAATAAACGGCTCTGGCACTTTAAACACGTCGCCATAAAGCGCGTTAAAGCGCTGGGCGATATCGCGGCTCAGCTCCAGGTGCTGCTTCTGGTCTTCACCCACCGGCACCTGGTTGGTCTGATACAGCAGGATGTCAGCCGCCATCAGCACCGGATAGTCGAACAGGCCGGCGTTGATGTTTTCAGAGTAGCGCGCGGATTTATCCTTGAACTGAGTCATACGGCTCAGCTCGCCGAAATAGGTGTAGCAGTTCAGCGCCCAGCCCAGCTGTGCGTGCTCCGGCACGTGAGACTGAACGAAAATGGTGCTCTTCTCTGGGTCGATACCGCAGGCCAGGTACAGCGCCAGGGTGTCCAGGGTGGCTTTGCGCAGCTTCTCAGGATCCTGACGGGCGGTAATCGCATGGAGATCGACGATGCAGTAAATGCAATGGTAGTCATCCTGCATGCTGACCCACTGACGTAACGCACCCATGTAGTTACCAATGGTCAATTCACCTGAAGGCTGTGCGCCACTAAAAACGATGGGCTTAGTCATTATTCAATTCCTGATGTTCACTGTGCGAAAGCCCGAGTGCGGGCAACAAATCTTTGAAGTGGTCGAACACAACGTCCGGCTCACTCAGCGTGATGGCTTCACCGTAGTTGTAGCCATAGGTTAATCCGACGGAAGGACACCCAGCCGCTCGGGCAGCCAGAATATCATTACGTGAATCCCCGACAAAGAGCAGCTCCGCAGGCGTTAAGGATAATTTTCCTGCCACCAGCAACAGTGGTTCCGGATGCGGCTTTTTGTTCTGCACGTCATCCCCACCTACAATCACGGAGAAGTATTTCGCAATATCCAGCGCCTCCAGCAGCGGCGCAACAAACGGCGTCGGCTTGTTGGTCACCAGCCCCAGCGGGATCCCTTTGGCATGCAGCGCGCTCAAGGTTTCCAGGACGTCCGGGAACAGGAAGCTCCCCTCCTCGACGGTCTCTTCGTAGAAGCGGTCAAACAGCTTGCGAAGAATACGCAGCTGCTCATCCTGCGGGATATCGGCGTGATCGACGCTCGGTTTACCCTGCGCGGAACGCTGCGACGCGCGTTCCTGACGAGCCCATGTTAACGCGCGCTCCATCAGGACATCGGCACCGTTGCCAATCCACGTAATAACACGATCTTCGCCCGCAACGGGCAGTTCAAGAGCGTACAACGCCTGGTCTACGGCGCTCGTTAAGCCCGGCGCGCTGTCGACCAGCGTGCCGTCGAGGTCGAATGCCACACCCCGAATTGCCTGCAATTTATCCATGACTTACCTTCGCCAGCTCTCGGCGCATTTCATCAATAACTTTTTTATAATCCGGTTGGTCGAAAATTGCCGAACCTGCAACGAACATATCCGCGCCCGCTGCCGCAATTTCGCCAATGTTATTCACTTTCACACCGCCGTCCACTTCCAGACGAATATCGTAGCCTGACTCGTCAATGCGACGGCGCACTTCGCGCAGCTTATCCAGCGTGTGGGGGATGAACGACTGGCCGCCAAAGCCCGGGTTAACGGACATCAGCAAAATCACGTCCAGCTTGTCCATAACGTAGTCCAGATAGCTCAGCGGCGTAGCCGGGTTAAACACCAGCCCCGCCTTACAGCCGTTCTCTTTGATCAGCTGCAGCGTGCGGTCAACGTGCTCGGAGGCTTCCGGATGGAAGGTGATGATGCTGGCGCCCGCTGCGGCGAAATCTGGCACGATGCGATCGACAGGCTTCACCATCAGGTGAACGTCGATCGGTGCGGTAATGCCGTAGTTACGCAGCGCCTTGAGCACCATCGGACCGATGGTCAGATTGGGAACGTAGTGGTTATCCATAACGTCGAAATGGACGACATCTGCGCCAGCTGCGAGAGCTTTAGCCGTGTCTTCACCCAGGCGGGCAAAATCGGCCGACAGAATTGAGGGGGCAATCAAAAACTGTTTCATCCGCATCTCCTTGAAATGTATTTACCGGCGGGCAAAACGGCTCAGGGGCGATAAAGAGCCAGGAGTTCGTCCACCTTTTTACGTGTGCCGCCGTTGCTGCTAATGCTACGCCGCACCTTAACCTGAAAATGCTTCGCGGCTTTGTACCATTCGCGCGTATCAGGGGTATCGTGATTTGAAATTAACACCGGAATTCTTTTGCTGACCAGCTTTTCCGCCATCTCCGCCAGACGGGCCTGTTCGGCCGGGCTGAAACTGTTGGTGTGGTAGGCGGTGAAGTTCGCCGTCGCAGACAGCGGCGCGTAAGGAGGATCGCAGTAAACCACCGAATTTACGCCTGCCAGCTCCATACACTCTTCATAGGAGAGGCAGTGGAATTCTGCATTCTGCGCTTTTTCCGCAAAGTGATACAGCTCGTCCTGCGGGAAATACGGGCGCTTATAGCGACCAAACGGCACGTTAAATTCACCGCGCAGGTTATACCGGCACAGGCCGTTGTAACCATGGCGGTTGAGATAAAGGAACAGCAGCGCGCGGCGGAACGGATCCTGGCTCTGATTAAATTCCGCGCGGAACTGGTAGTAGACGTCAGGGTTGTTGTTCTCTGGCGTAAACAGCTTGCGCGCCTCATCCACATACTCATCGGTACGCAGCTTAACAATGTTATAGAGGCTGATAAGGTCGCTGTTGATATCCGCCAGGATATAACGAGAAAAATCGGTGTTCAGGAACACCGATCCCGCGCCCACGAAGGGCTCGATAAGACACTCGCCTTTTGGCAGGTGCTTTTTAATATCATCGAGCAGGGGGTATTTCCCCCCTGCCCATTTCAGAAAAGCGCGATTTTTTTTCATGCTGACTAACTGATTACACCTTCTCCGGCTGTGGAGAAAGCTCCGACAGCATCCTGCGCTTTAAACATTACTTCAGATCGGCCTGCACCTGATGAATCGGCTTCGCCCATGGGTTCTTAGCCTGAACATCAGCAGGCAGCGACGCCACGGCGCGTTTCGCTTCATCTTTGGAAGCGTAAACACCGCTTACCAGCACATACCACGGCTGACCGTTACGGGTCGTCTGATAAACCACGTAGTTTTTCAGATTCGATTTCTTCGCCCAGCCGTTGAGGTTGTCATAGTTAGACGAACTGCTCAACTGCAGCGTGTAGTTGCTGGATGGCGCAGATTTCAGCGAACCGACGTTGCCAGCGGTTTTACCTGCTGCTGCACTGGAAGCCGTCGCCGTTGCGGCAGGCGCAGCGGTGGCAGCAGGTGCCGTTGTAGTTGCCGTCGCTTTCGGCGCAGTCTGCGTGACTGGCGCTTTAGCTGGTTCGCTTACTGCAGCCGTTTCTGTGCGTTTCGGCTGTGCCGGTGCGGTTTTCACTTCAGGCGCTTTTACCACGGCCTGAGGTTTGGTTTCACGCTTCGGCTCAATGACCGCCTGCTTACGTTCAGGACGTGTTGCAGTTTGCGTCTGGCGCGGCTTGGTTTCCGTTGCTGCAGTCTGCGGCTGAGCGGTAGAACCGTGAATCGGCGCGACGGTTGCAGGTTCAGTTGGCAGCGTAGAGTTAACCACGACGTTATCAACCTGCTGCTGGTTTTGCGGCTGCATCAGCGCATTGTTCAGGTCTCCCTGAACTTCAACACGCTGCTGGCCTTGAGGCGTGACAGGGGACTGGCCCTGAGCAGGCGTTGACGAAACAGGCGGCAGAGAAACATCCTGCGGCGTCGTTGTGTTGCTGGCAGTCTGCTCAGCAGAAGTGGTACCCGGCGCTGGCTGTGCACCATTCGCCTGATCCGTCGCATCATTACCGGAGAGGTTGATGCTCTTCTCTGCGGAGGCGGTTTGTTCGGTTGAGTTGGTGGACGGTGCTTTCAGCGCGGAGCCAATGCCAACAATCAGCAGTACAAGCACCAGAACGCCAAGCCCCATCATAATGTACTGACGGGAGGCCGGTTTTTGCGCAGCGGCTTTTTTACGTTTACGCGGGCGACGCTCTACAGGCTGTTCGTCCATTGAATCTTCTTCGGACTCATAATCCTCTTCTTCTCGCTCATCACGCGCGTTGCGGCTGCGCGAAGGGCGACGATCGTCTGCATCCAGATCAACATCGTCAAAGTTGATCTGCGGCTCGTTATCACGTTCTGAAGATTGACGAGAACGACCAGTACGACGATCGCTGGGATCGGGTTTCAGCTCGTCTTCTGGTTTGAATTCATCCATTTAACACCCCACTCAAAGGCTTATGCCTACGTCTTTGCATTTCGCCTGAAGCTAAACGACCACCGGTAACAGTGGCCTGACCTTTCTAGTTGTTACGCCTGCTGGCAATCAGCAATAGCGCCAAGAACGACATCGTGCGACACTCCGCCGCGCACTTCACTCTTCCCTATTGCAAGCGGGAGTACAAGACGCATCTCACCTGCCAATACTTTTTTATCGCGCATCATGTGGGGTAAATACGCTTGCGCCGACATCTCTTGCGGCCCGGTTACCGGCAAACCCGCACGTTCAAGCAGTGCAATGATACGTGCCGTTTCTTCCGGTTTAAACTGCCCAAGGCGTTCAGAGGTGCGGGCTGCCATGACCATGCCAGCCGAGACGGCTTCACCGTGCAGCCAGTTGCCGTAACCCATTTCGGCTTCAATGGCGTGGCCAAACGTATGCCCAAGATTCAGTAAAGCACGTAAGCCCGTTTCACGCTCGTCTGCGGCGACAACTTCTGCTTTCAGCTCACAACAACGACGAATGCAGTATGCCAGTTTCGCCTCATCCAGGCGCAGCAACGCATCCATATTCTCTTCAAGCCAGTTAAAGAACTCGCCATCCAGAATAATGCCGTATTTGATTACTTCAGCCAGGCCAGAAGCCAGCTCGCGCTTCGGCAGGGTTTTCAGACAGTCGAGATCCACCACCACCGACGCAGGCTGGTAGAACGCGCCAATCATGTTTTTGCCGAGGGGATGGTTAACTGCCGTTTTGCCACCCACAGAGGAGTCGACCTGAGACAGCAACGTGGTCGGGATTTGAATAAAACGGACGCCACGTTGGTAGCTTGCGGCCGCAAAGCCGGTCAGATCGCCCACAACACCGCCGCCCAGGGCAAGCAGTGTTGTATCGCGACCGTGCGGTTTTTGCAGCAATGCGGTAAAGACGGTATCGAGCACCGTCAGGCTTTTATACTGCTCGCCATCGGGCAGAATCACACTGTCGACTTTTACGCCTGCCTGCTCAAGCAGGTGGCGTACGCGGTCGAGATAAAGCGGAGCCAGCGTCTCATTGGTGACCAGCATCGCCTGATCACCCGCTTTTAGTGGTAAAAAGGAAGCTGGGTCGTTAAACAAACCAGCCGCGATGGTGATAGGGTAACTACGTTCCCCGAGAGTAACTGTAATCCTCTCCATGACGCGACATCCACCTTTAATGCTTTTACCCGCAGGCGAGTGTATATAAAGCCAGAATCAGTTGCTTTCCAGCATATGAATAATCTGGTTTGCAACCACTTTAGCGCTCTGATCGTCAGTACGAATGGTCACATCGGCAATCTCTTCATACAGCGGATTGCGTTCATCGGCCAACGCTTCAAGAACTTCGCGTGGTGGCGTTTCAACCTGCAGCAGCGGGCGCTTTTTATCGCGCTGCGTACGTGCCAGCTGTTTCTCAATGGTCGTCTCGAGATAGACCACTACGCCACGGGCGGAGAGACGGTTGCGGGTTTCGCGAGATTTCACAGAGCCGCCGCCTGTTGCCAGTACGATGCCCTGTTTTTCCGTGAGTTCGTTGATCACTTTTTCTTCTCGGTCACGGAAACCTTCTTCGCCTTCTACATCGAAAACCCAGCCCACATCAGCTCCGGTTCGTTTCTCAATCTCTTGATCAGAATCGTAAAATTCCATATTGAGTTGTTGAGCTAACTGACGCCCAATAGTGCTTTTGCCGGCACCCATAGGCCCAACCAGAAAGATATTGCGTTTCTCTGCCATTTTATCGGTACTACTAAGACTATTCGTTAATGGTAATCCCCGCTTCGCAGACACCCGGCGTAGCAGGACATGAACTGAAACCTCATATGCAATAGAGCGAGAGTCAGACTAAAAATTATCTCAATACTCCGGCTTGTTTGGCAACTGATTAAATCACCGCGCCGGGCGCATAAGGTAATAAGACGTAAGTCCAACTCAAATCGGTACTCCTTGTATGCTAATTCATGCCCCACGTCAAACATCTGCAACAAACTGAATGCAAAATCATTGCGGGGATCGTTACCCGTTAGTGAATACCGACCAGACGTGGCGTAATAAACACCACTAACTCACGCCGCTCATTATCTTTTCCATCATGGCGAAAAAGCTGTCCCAGCCAGGGGATGTTCCCAAGCCCGGGCACGCTGTCGCTGCCGGTTTTGTTCTTTTGCGAAAAAATTCCGCCCAGCGCCAGCGTTTCTCCACTTTTTACCTCCACCTGGGTTTCTATCTCCTGCTTGTCGATAGCCAGCGTTTCGCCATCGGCCTGCTGCAATACCTGTCCCGGCATGTTTTCACTGATGTGTAACTTCAGGCGCACGCGCCCGCCGGGCAATACTACCGGCGTGACCTCCATTCCGAGAACCGCCTCTTTGAACTCCACCGAGGTCGCCCCGCTTTCACCGCTTGAAACCTGATACGGGATCTCGCTTCCCTGCTTGATGCTGGCCGGTTGCATGTGCGAGGCCAGCAACCGCGGGCTGGCGATGATATCGACCTGCTGTTTTTGCTCCAGCGCAGAGAGCTCCAGATCCAACAGCCTTCCGTTAATCCGCCCGATGTTAAACCCCACATGCGTGGTAGCACTGGCCACAGAAAGATCGCTGCCAAGCGTCGTGAGCTGTCCAACCTTGCCCGCCTCAGTGGCCTCGGCAAGATTCCACTTCACCCCCAACTCACGCAGGCTTTTTTCATTAATGGTGACAATGTGCGCCGCCAGCTCAACCTGCTCGACGGGAATATCCATCTGAGCCGCCCACTGCTGCAGCGCCTCCAGCACCGCCTGACTATCCCTGACCAGCAGACGGTTGGTGCGTTTGTCGACAGATAAACTCCCCTTTGGACTCAGGAGCGTTTCCGCAGCTTTTTGCAATTCTCCGGCATCCGCATAAGAAAATGGGATGCTTTTTGAGACCAGCGGTGCATCAAGCTGTCGACGCGCCCGCTCCTGCTCTAAACGTTCCCGCTGCTCGCGCTGCCATGCCGCGGTATGAACATAAAAAATACCGCTCTCCTCACGCAAAACGAGCCCGGCGCTGGTGACAACCGTCTGTAACGCCTGCCGCCAGGGGACGCGCGTCAGGTTAAGCGAGAGCGTGCCGCTGACATCCGGCGATACCACCAGATTACGGTTCTCCTGCGTGACCAGCGCCTGCAGCACCTGAACCACCGGCACGTCATCCACCACCAGCGTGACCGGCTTTGGCACGGCGGCCCACAGCGGGCGGCTGAACGCCAGCAGCAACAGCACTATCCTTAACTTCATTTTTATCCTTTCCTTCTCGTTGCCACGCCCATTCTTCGGGATCGCATGTGTCACCCACATCAACAACCAGTTCCGTTTCATTGATGGCCGTTATCCGCCAGCCCGCCGGGAAACGTTCCTGCGCTTTCAGGCGATGCCAGCGCCTTTGCCCATCCTGTAAAATGCCAACGCGCTGCTGCCCTCCTACCATTCCGCGGTAGTGCCACTGTGCCAGCTCGGCTGTGGCGCAGGGGTCATCCGGCGGGCGAAAGGGATCGCGCATGCCGGTCAACAGCAGCGCCGAGCAAACCAGCAGGTATCTCGCGCTATTTCGCATGTTCCAGCTCCAGCTGCAGGCGTAACGCCGTATTTTGTGGCGAAAGCGTAAAAGCAGCGACCCGCACATCCCGCTGCGCCAGCCGGGAAAAAAGAGGAGGGATCGCCTGCCACTCCGCCTCCAGCGCCAGTTCACCGCCGTTCTGCAACGGCTTCCAGTGAAGGAGCCTTGTGCCCTCCCCCTGAAAATCGAGCGGTGAAAAGGGCTTTAGCTCCAGTGCCGTCCGGGTTTGCGAGCTAAACGGCGCCTGACTGGCGGTGGGCCACAGCGACGCGTTAGTCCGCGCGGCCTGGATCAACTGCTGCTGTCGCTCCGCACACTGCTGCTCTACTGGCCGGAGCAATACGCCCCATGCTGCCAGCCCCATCAGGAGAATAGCCAGCCCTCCGCAGACCAGCCGACACCAGGGACGACTCTCACACCAGCGTTCTAACAAGGTGTCCACGCGTTACCCCTCGCTTTTCAGGTGCAGAGTGAACATCCAGCGCCCCTGGCTATCCTGCCGGAGTTCCCCCTCTGGCCCGGTCGTAAAGCCGTCTATGTGCTCCAGCCCATTACGTAAGGCAGAGAGCGCCGGCAGGGTGGTGGCATATCCGATCAACATCAGAGCTGGAGGCTGATAACGCAGCTCTGTCAGCCAGACCTGCGCAGGCATAGCGCCAGAAAGTGTCTCCAGCACCCGTTGCCATGCGCGGCGCGGCGGCGTGCCAGCAGGTTTCTGCGCCTCTGCTGTGGGTCGCTGGCGAGACACAAGGCCACGCTGCACGGACTGCGTACCCGCCAGTTGAGCCTGTAGCGCGCGCAGCGTTACCAGATGGTTCATCCTTACGCTAAAAACGGCCAGCAGCATGAGCAGCAATGCGCCGGCAAACACGCCGGCCCAAAAACGCAGGCATCGCGCGCGCCGCTGCTGACGCCAGGGCAGGAAGTTGGTCATGTTCATTCAGGCACCTCGCTCATGGCCAGCGCCAGCGCGACGGTATAGTCAGCCCCGCATTCGGGAAGAGGCGCATGCCAGCGCTGCAGCGTTTCCCATGGGGTTCGTTCGGCATCAAAGAGCGCGATGTCGTTCTGGCTGAGAGCCAGCAGCGCCGCCAGCTCAGTGACGTTTTCTGCTTCAGCGGTATAACGACGCCCCCACTGATGGCGCATGGCCCACAGCCATTGATGCGCATCCCGCCAGGCGACGCACTGCGTCGGCGCTACCGCAGGCAGCAGGTTCGCCAGCGCGCTGGCATCCGGAGTGATGGTAGCCAGCCGCAAACGTAGCGTTTTCGCCAGAGTCAGAAGCGTTTCAACCTCTTTGTTTTGTGCAGCAGTCACGTGAAACGTATTGCTGAAGGTGTCCTGGGTGTAGTCGAAACAGAGGGACTCTGCAGACATCTCCAGTTCGCGCGAGAGCGCCGCCCCCAGCCACGAGAGCTGCTCGCTGTCGCGCAATGCAAGTGCTGGACGAGGCAACGATTTTTGCAGAGTCCGTGCAGCAGGGAAGGAGAGAAACACCCGGTGGTAGTGCGGTAGCGCTTTCCGCCAGCCGCGTAAGGCATCGGCCAGCGCTTCTGGCTGGCAAATTTTGCCGTCACGAATGATGCCTTCGGCCAGAGGAATGGCCCACCAGCGGCGTAAGCACCAGCCGCCTCTCTCCCGGGCCAGCGCCGCAATCAGCACCCTATCCTGTTGAATATGCACGCCCGTTTGCCATGTTTTGAAAGCCATGCTTCACGATCTCCTTATCGCCCGTCGCCTTGACGGCTATATCAATGAATCAGGCTTGCCTTTATACTACCGCGCGATTGTTTAGAAACTGCCCAAGTGAAACCAAATGGGAAATCTCCGGTGAAGTTCGTAAAGTATTTATTCATCCTTGCAGTCTGTTGCATTCTGCTGGGAGCAGGCTCGATTTACGGTTTGTACAAATATATTGAGCCACAGCTACCTGATGTCGCCACGCTCCGCGATGTGCGCCTCCAGATCCCGATGCAGGTCTATAGCGCCGATGGCGAACTGATGGCGCAGTATGGCGAGAAGCGTCGTATCCCGCTGACCTTAAACCAAATCCCCCCCGTGATGGTGAAAGCTTTTATCGCCACAGAGGACAGCCGTTTCTACGAGCACCACGGTGTCGATCCGGTGGGGATTTTCCGTGCCGCAAGCATTGCGTTGTTCTCCGGTCATGCCTCCCAGGGGGCGAGTACCATTACGCAGCAGCTGGCGCGTAACTTCTTCCTCAGCCCCGAAAAGACGCTGACACGTAAGATCAAAGAGGTGTTCCTGGCGATCCGTATTGAGCAACTGCTGAGCAAGGACGAGATCCTTGAGCTATACCTCAATAAAATCTACCTGGGCTACCGTGCCTATGGCGTGGGGGCTGCCGCACAGGTGTACTTCGGTAAGCCTGTTGAGCAGCTCACCTTAAGCGAAATGGCAACTATTGCCGGTCTGCCAAAAGCGCCCTCCACGTTCAACCCGCTCTACTCGCTCGATCGCGCCACCTCACGTCGTAACGTCGTCCTTTCACGTATGCTGAGCGAAGGCTATATCAGCCAGAGCGAGTACGACCAGGCGCGTAACGACGTTATTGACGCCAATTACCACGCCCCTGAGATCGCTTTCTCTGCCCCTTATCTGACCGAAATGGTGCGCCAGGAGATGGTGAGTCGTTATGGCGACAAGGCCTATGAAGACGGCTATCGCGTGTACACCACCGTCACCCGTAAAGTGCAGCAGGCGGCTCAGGACGCGGTGCGCAATAACGTGATGGACTACGATATGCGTCACGGCTATCGCGGCCCGTCGAACGTGCTCTGGAAAGTGGGTGAGAGCGCCTGGGACAGCAAAAAAATCACCAGCACGCTGAAAGCGCTGCCAACATACGGTCCGCTCCTTCCAGCCGTGGTCACTCAGGCCGATCCTCAGGAAGCCGTTGCGACGCTGGCGGACGGCACGTCCGTTTCTTTGCGTATGGACGGTATTCGCTGGGCGCGTCCATACCGTTCAGACACCCTGCAGGGGCCAACGCCGCGCAAAGTGACCGACGTGGTACAGACCGGGCAGCAGATCTGGGTACGCAAGGTTGGCGATGCCTGGTGGCTGGCGCAGGTACCGGATGTCAACTCGGCCCTGGTTTCTATCAACCCACAGAACGGGGCGGTAATGGCGCTGGTCGGCGGGTTCGATTTCAACCAGAGCAAATTTAACCGCGCCACGCAGGCCCTGCGTCAGGTCGGTTCCAACATCAAACCGTTCCTCTACACGGCTGCGATGGATAAAGGACTGACCCTTGCCAGCATTCTTAACGACGTGCCAATCTCCCGCTGGGATGCCGGTGCCGGTTCCGACTGGCAGCCGAAGAACTCCCCAGCGGAGTATGCCGGTCCAATTCGTCTTCGTCAGGGTCTTGGGCAGTCGAAAAACGTGGTGATGGTGCGTGCCATGCGCGCGATGGGCGTCGATTATGCGGCAGAGTACCTGCAGCGCTTCGGCTTCCCGGCGCAGAACATCGTTCGCACCGAGTCGCTGGCATTAGGTTCAGCCTCCTTTACGCCGCTTCAGGTCGCGCGCGGATACTCGGTGATGGCTAACGGCGGCTTCCTGGTTGACCCGTACTTCATCAGTAAAATCGAGAACGACCAGGGTGGCGTGCTGTTTGAAGCGAAGCCGAAAATCGCCTGCCCTGAGTGTGATATTCCGGTCATTTACGGCAATACGCCGAAATCCGAGGTGCTCGAAAACAAGGACATGGAAGACCCTGCCGTGTCTCAGGAGCAGCCGAATATCGTCTTACCGCAGCCGCAGCTGGAGCAGGCTAACCAGTCGCTGGTGGCGCAAACCGGCGCGCAGGAGTACGCCCCGCACGTGATCAACACGCCGCTGGCGTTCCTGATCAAGAGCGCGCTGAACACCAACATCTTCGGTGAACCGGGCTGGCAGGGTACCGGCTGGCGTGCAGGGCGCGATCTGCAGCGCCACGATATCGGCGGTAAAACCGGGACAACCAACAGCTCGAAAGATGCGTGGTTCTCCGGCTACGGGCCGGGCGTGGTGACGTCGGTCTGGATCGGTTTCGACGATCATCGCCGTGATTTAGGCCGTACCACGGCCTCCGGTGCGATTAAAGATCAGATTTCCGGCTACGAAGGCGGCGCCAAAAGCGCGCAGCCGGCCTGGGATGCCTACATGAAATCCGTTCTTGAAGGCGTGCCGGAGCAGCCGCTGACGCCGCCGCCGGGCGTGGTGACGGTCAATATTGACCGCAGCACTGGTCAGCTCGCTAACGGCGGTAATAGCCGCGCCGAGTATTTCATTGAGGGCACGCAGCCAACCACGCAGGCGGTGCATGAGGTGGGAACGGAGATTATTGATAACGGCGAGACGCACGAGCTGTTCTGACAACAAAGCAAAACGGCAACCTCGGGTTGCCGTTTTTGTGTTTGCTCCCTCTCCCGTGGGAGAGGGTTAGGGTGAGGGCATCAGGCCACTACAGTCTCCCCTGCCCCTTCAGCCACTCCCGGACCAGGAACAGCGCGCTCACGTTGCGCGCCTCGTTAAAGTCAGGGTCTTCCAGCAAATCCATCAGGTGCGCCAGCGGCCAGCGAACCTGCGGCAGCGGCTCCGGCTCGTCTCCCTCAAGCGATTCAGGATAGAGATCTTCAGCCACCACGATATTCATTTTGCTGGAAAAATAAGACGGTGCCATGCTCAGCTTTTTCAGGAACGACAGCTCGTTCGCACCAAAACCCACCTCTTCTTTCAGCTCGCGGTTTGCCGCTTCAAAGACCGTTTCGCCCGGATCGATGAGCCCTTTCGAGAACCCAAGCTCGTAAGATTCCGTCCCCACGGCGTATTCGCGGATCAAAATCAGATGATCGTCGACGATAGGCACAATCATAACCGCTTCGCGCGAGGAGGGTCGCATACGTTCATAAACACGACGCACACCGTTGCTGAACTCCAGGTCCACACTCTCGACATTAAACAGGCGCGATTTAGCGACAGTTTCAACATTCAGAATGGTGGGTTTTTGTAGTGGTTTGCTCATCTTGATGGGGTCTTAGCAGTGTGAACTGGCTTTATTGTGCGATATGCCGCACGGTTTCGGCAATGTCAATCGTTCTTTATTTACATTTATGCAACGTAGCAGGGATCAATCCTCAATTCAAAACAAATGTCAAGAGGTTGAAATGTTTCCAGGAATTTGCTGATATCGCGCCATGGCAGGCTTTGCTATCATCACCGGTCACTGGGATGCGCTTCAGAATGCTCAAGTTCGACTCCATACTTGCCGATAGCCAGCCACAGATTCTCATTCAATGTAAAGGTGCTACTGACTACACCTGTAAGATAAGTAAGATGGGGAAAGCATGAGCACCATTTTGATTGTTCTCGCTGCTATGCTGGTCAGCGCATTGATTGCAGGGTGGCTGTACAGGCGACGCGTACAGCGCCGTTACCGGCTGCCCTTTTTAAATGCCTTTGCGGGTGCGACAACCCGTAAGCTCACGCAAGACGAGCGCGATGCAGTTGAAAACTATCTCGAAACGCTGAACCGTTCTCAGTTAACGCCTGGGCCGACGGGAGCCACCGCTGCGCCTGTCGCGCTTAAGCTGAACGCGCAAAGTGACACCGTGCTCTGCGTGACGCGCTCCATCACGCGCTACGGCATTACGACTGACGACCCCAACAAGTGGCGCTACTACCTTGATTCCGTTGAGGTGCATCTGCCCCCTTCCTGGGAGCAGTACATTAACGACGAAAACAGCGTTGAGCTGATTCACACCGATTCGCTGCCGCTGGTGATCTCGCTCAACGGCCATACCCTGAATGACTATCTTCACGAAGCCCCGCGCTTTGCGCTGGAGCGCACGAGCTCAACGCAGGCCTCTATTCGTGGTGAAGAGACCGAGCAGATTGAACTGCTGAATATTCGTCAGGAAACGCATGAAGAGTACGCTCTGAGTCGTCCGGACGGTATTCGTGAAGCCATCCTGATCGTTGCCGCTTTCCTGCTCTTTTTTGTCTGCCTGCTGACGCCGGACGTCTTTGTCCCATGGCTGGCGGGTGGCGCAGTGTTGCTTCTGGCGGCCGGGCTGTGGGGACTCTTTGCCCCGCCGACCAAAACCTCGCTGCGGGAGATCCACTGCCTGCGCGGCACGCCAAAGCGCTGGGGCCTGTTCGGTGAGAACGATCAGGAGCATCTCAACAATATTTCACTCGGTATTATTGACCTTATCTATCCGCGCCACTGGCAGCCGTGGATTGCGCAGGATTTAGGGCAGAAAACCGATATTGATATCTACCTTGACCGCCACGTTGTGCGTCAGGGGCGCTTCCTGTCTCTGCATGATGAAGTGAAAAATTTCCCGCTTCAGCACTGGCTCCGCAGCACGGTCATCGCCGGCGGCGCCGGGCTGGTGTTTATCATGCTGCTGCTTTTCGTGCCGCTGGATATGCCCATCAAATTTACCCTTTCGTGGATCAAAGGCGCGCAGACAATCGAGGCGACCAGCGTCAATCAGCTCGATGAAGCGGGCGTGCGGGTGGGCGATACGCTGCGCCTGAAGGGCACCGGGATGTGTAACATCCATACTCCGGGGGCGTGGAACACGCGCCAGAACTCGCCGTTCATGCCGTTCGACTGTTCGCAAATTATCTGGAACGACGCGCCGCCGCTGCCGCTGCCGGAATCTGAAGTGGTGAATAAAGCCACGGCGCTGACCCAGACGGTTAACCGCCAGCTGCACCCGAAACCGGACGATGACTCACGCGTCAGCCCCGCGCTTCGTTCCGCCATTCAGAAATCAGGTATGATTCTGCTGGATGATTTTGGCGATATCGTTCTGAAAACCCAGGATTTATGCTCCACGCAGGATGAGTGCGTACGCCTCAAAAACGCGCTGGTTAACCTCGGGAACAGTAAAGACTGGGACTCGCTGGTGAAACGCGCCGAAGCGGGACGACTGGATGGCGTCAACGTGCTGCTGCGTCCGGTCAGCGCGGAGTCGCTGGATAACCTGGTCGCGACGTCGACATCGCCGTTTATGATGCGCGAAACCACCCGGGCGGCTCAGGCGCTCAACAGCCCGGCACCGGGCGGCTTTGTGATTGCCAGCGATGAAGGCAGCGACCTGGTCGATCAGCCTTACCCGCAGGTTGCGCTTTACGACTACCCGGCGCAGGAGCAGTGGAGCCAGTTCCAGCGCCTGGCGCAGATGCTGATGCAAACGCCGTTTAGTGCCGAAGGGATTGTTACAAGCATCTACACCGACGCCAACGGCACCCGCCATATCGGCCTGCACCGGATGCCGGACAGCGCAGGATTGTGGCGTTACATTGGCACCTCTCTGCTGATGGTCGCCATGCTGATCGCCATTTTCTGGAACGGTTTTATGGCGCTGCGCCGCTACCAGCGCTCGCGAACGCGTCTGGCTGAGATCCAGCAATATTACGAGAATTGCCTCAATCCTAAGCTGATCCCCTCCTCTGAGAGCCTGATCTGATAACGTCGTTGCGCGACAAGATGTGCTACCCTGTCGCGCACGTTTCTTCTGGCTGGAGTTCCCCCCTATGCATCTTGATATCGACTGGCAGCAGGTCGACACCGTTCTGCTGGATATGGACGGCACGCTGCTCGATCTCGCCTTTGACAACTATTTCTGGCAAAAGCTGGTGCCGGAAACCTATGGTGAACAGCAGGGTATCTCCCCGGCAGAAGCGCAGGCGTTCATTCGTTCGCAATATAGCGCGGTGCAACATACGCTAAACTGGTACTGTCTGGACTACTGGAGCGAGCGCCTCGGTTTGGATATTTGTGCCATGACCACCGCCCAGGGACCACGCGCCGTGCTGCGCGAAGATACGGTTCCATTCCTGGACGCGCTGAAAGCCAGCGGCAAGCGCCGTATTTTGCTGACTAACGCGCATCCACATAACCTGGCCGTGAAGCTGGAGCACACGGGGCTGGCGTCGCACCTTGATTTATTACTTTCTACCCACACATTTGGTTATCCGAAAGAGGATCAGCGGTTGTGGCATGCGGTGAAGGAAGAGACCGGCCTGCAGCCGGAACGCACACTGTTCATTGACGACAGCGAGCCTATTCTGGATTCTGCGGCAACGTTTGGTATTCGCTATTGTCTGGGCGTTACCAATCCTGACTCTGGCCTGGCTGAAAAACGCTACCTGCGCCATCCGGGGCTGAACGACTACCGCCAGATGATCCCCTCACTAACCGTGAAGGAGACGCCATGAAAGAAAAGCCCTCAGACGGGGTAAGACTGGATAAATGGCTGTGGGCAGCCCGTTTTTATAAAACGCGCGCCCTTGCCCGCGAGATGGTTGACGGCGGTAAAGTGCATTACAACGGCCAGCGCAGCAAGCCGAGCAAGCTGGTCGAGCTGAACGCCACCTTAACGCTGCGCCAGGGCAACGACGAACGTACGGTAGTGATTAAAGCCATTACCGAACAGCGACGGCCCGCATCGGAAGCCGTACAGCTTTACGAAGAAACGCCTGAAAGCGTTGAAAAGCGCGAGAAAACCGCGCTGGCGCGCAAAATGAATGCGCTGACCATGCCCCACCCGGACCGGCGACCGGATAAAAAAGAGCGCCGCGATCTGATGAAATTTAAACACGGTGAGAGCGAGTAACCCTCACCCGCACGAGAGATGAAAATGGCCCAACACGACCAATTACACCGCTATCTGTTTGAACAATTCGCCGTGCGCGGCGAGCTGGTCACCGTATCCGAAACCTGGAAACAGATTCTGGAAAACCACAACTACCCGCTGCCGGTGAAGACCCTGTTGGGCGAACTGCTGGTTGCCACCAGCCTGCTGACCGCGACGCTGAAGTTTGCCGGCGATATCACCGTGCAGCTGCAGGGTGACGGCCCGATGACGCTGGCGGTGATCAACGGCAATAACCAGCAGCAGATGCGCGGCGTAGCGCGCGTTCAGGGCGATGTGCCTGAAAATGCAGACCTCAAAACGCTGGTGGGCAATGGCTACCTGGTGATCACCATCTCCCCGGAGGAAGGTGAACGCTATCAGGGCGTGGTGGGTCTGGAAGGCGATACCCTGGCAGCCTGCCTGGAAGACTACTTCATGCGCTCCGAACAGCTCCCAACGCGTCTGTTCATCCGCACCGGTGAAGTGGACGGCCAGCCAGCTGCGGGCGGCATGCTGCTCCAGGTTCTGCCTGCACAGGACGCGCAGACCAATGACTTTGAGCATCTGGCGACGCTGACCGAAACCATCAAGGCGGAAGAGCTGTTCAACCTGTCGGCGACCGACGTGCTGTGGCGTCTGTATCACGAAGAAGAAGTGACCGTGTACGATCCGCAGTCCGTGGAGTTTAAGTGCACCTGCTCACGCGAGCGCTGCGCTGGCGCACTGAAAACCCTGCCGGATGAAGAGATCGACAGCATCATGGCGGAAGACGGCGAAATTGATATGCACTGTGACTACTGCGGTACGCACTACGTGTTCAATTCGATGGATATCGCTGAGATCCGCAACAACGCCTCCCCGGCGGATCCACAGGTTCATTAAACCTATTTCCCCCTCACCCTAACCCTCTCCCCAAAGGGGAGAGGGAACGTGAACCCCCTCTCCCCTTTGGGGAGAGGGCCGGGGTGAGGAGCAAATATCCCATCCAAGCTGAATCGTTTTCCCTATGTAACTCTTACGTAATTTTCTTACATGTATGCGATTACATTCACATTCTTTCCGATAAAATCACCAGTCTTTAACCTTTTCGGAACATTTTCCCCAACCAAAAAGCGATTCCTGCGATAATCCGCCTGCACTGTGACTGGAGTCGCAGCGTTTTCCGTTAGTAAGGGTTTTATCCAGATGCACAAATCTATGAGCCCCGTCGCGGTTAACATCCCCAGAAAAACCCTACAATTTCAGGCAGTACATATTGGCTAAGGAGCAGTGATATGCGTGTTACTGGTTTAACCCCGCAAGATCTCAAGGCTTATGGTATTCACGACGTCCAGGAAGTCGTCTACAACCCCGATTACGATACGCTGTATCAGGAAGAGCTCAATCCAGCACTGGAAGGATACGAGCGCGGTGTGTTGACGAACCTTGGTGCTATCGCCGTCGATACCGGTATCTTTACCGGTCGTTCGCCGAAAGATAAGTATATCGTCCGCGACGAAACCACCCGCGATACGCTGTGGTGGGCTGACAAAGGCAAAGGGAAGAACGACAACAAACCGCTCTCCCCGGAAACCTGGCAGCACCTGAAAGGGCTCGTCACCCATCAACTTTCCGGCAAGCGTCTGTTCATTGTCGACGCTTTCTGCGGCGCTAACGCCGATACCCGCCTTTCCGTGCGTTTCATTACCGAAGTGGCCTGGCAGGCGCATTTCGTTAAGAATATGTTTATTCGTCCGACCGACGAAGAGCTGCAGGACTTCACACCTGACTTCATCGTGATGAATGGTGCGAAATGCACCAACCCACAGTGGAAAGAGCAGGGCCTGAACTCTGAGAACTTCATTGCCTTCAACCTGACCGAGCGTATCCAGCTGATTGGCGGTACCTGGTACGGCGGCGAAATGAAGAAAGGGATGTTCTCGGTCATGAACTACCTGCTGCCGCTGCGCGGTATTGCCTCCATGCACTGCTCGGCGAACGTCGGCGAGAAAGGCGACGTGGCGGTATTCTTCGGCCTGTCCGGCACCGGGAAAACCACGCTCTCCACCGATCCAAAACGCCGTCTGATTGGCGATGACGAGCACGGCTGGGACGATGACGGCGTGTTTAACTTCGAAGGCGGCTGCTACGCGAAGACCATTCGCCTGTCTGAAGAGGCCGAGCCGGATATCTTCCATGCGATCCGTCGCGACGCGCTGCTGGAAAACGTCACCGTACGTGCCGACGGCTCTATCGACTTCGACGATGCGTCAAAAACCGAAAACACCCGCGTCTCTTATCCGATCTACCACATCGACAATATCGTGAAGCCGGTGTCAAAAGCGGGCCATGCCACGAAGGTGATTTTCCTGACGGCGGATGCGTTCGGCGTGCTGCCTCCGGTGTCCCGCCTGACCGCCAGCCAGACGCAGTACCATTTCCTCTCTGGCTTTACTGCCAAACTGGCGGGTACCGAGCGTGGCGTCACGGAGCCAACCCCAACCTTCTCCGCCTGCTTCGGCGCGGCATTCCTGTCGCTGCACCCGACGCAGTACGCTGAGGTGCTGGTGAAACGCATGCAGGCATCCGGCGCGCAGGCCTACCTGGTCAACACCGGCTGGAACGGTACCGGCAAGCGTATCTCTATCAAAGATACCCGGGCCATTATCGACGCCATTCTGGATGGTTCACTGGATAATGCCGAAACCTTCACGCTGCCGATGTTTGATCTGGCCATTCCGACGGAACTGCCGGGTGTGGACACGCGTATCCTCGACCCGCGCAATACCTACGGATCGCCGGAGCAGTGGCGCGAGAAGGCGGAATCGCTGGCGAAGCTGTTTATTGAGAACTTCGAGAAGTATACCGATACCCCGGCGGGTGAAGCACTGGTAAGTGCGGGACCGAAGCTGTAGTCCTTCTCCCTCTCCCCGTGGGAGAGGGCCGGGGTGAGGGCATCAGGCCGCAGAGGTCTTATGTTGTCGGGTGGCGGCTTCGCCTTACCCGACCTACAAAAAAGGGTGGCTAGCGCCACCCTTTTTTTAACTCTCTTTCACCTGCCCCCGCGTCACCGGTACCGGTAGCCAGGCGCGAATGCTCAACCCACCCCGCTCGCTGGTACCGATCTCCAGCAATCCGTTATGGTTATCAATGATACGCTGCACAATCGCCAGGCCTAAGCCCGTACCGCTGGTGCTGCGCGCGCTATCGCCGCGCACAAACGGCTGGAACAGATGCTTACGCTGCTCGGGCTTAATGCCCGGACCGTCGTCTTCCACCTGGAACCAGGCGCGGTTGAGTTCAGACCCGCTGCTGACCTTAATCCAGCCGTTACCGTAACGCGCCGCATTGACCACCATGTTAGCCACCGCACGCTTAATGGAGAGCGGGTGCATACGAACCTGAATTTCACCGTCCTGAAGGTCAGTGTCAATTTCACGTTCATAACCACTTTCTGCGGCCACCACTTCGCCCAGCACCGCGTTCAGATCGGCCATTTCCATTGGCATTTCCTGGCCGGTGCGCAGGTAGTCGATGAACTGCTCGATGATGGCATTACACTCTTCGATGTCCTTGTTAATGGACTCGGCGAGATAGCCGTCCTCTTCCCCCATCATCTCCGTCGCCAGACGAATACGCGTTAGCGGGGTGCGAAGGTCATGACTGACGCCTGCCATCAGCAGCGTACGGTCGTCCGCCAGTTGCTTCACGCCTGCCGCCATATGGTTAAACGCGCGCGTTACCGAACGCACTTCAGAGGCACCATATTCGCGCAGCGGAGGAGGAATGATGCCTTTACCGACCTGCAGCGCCGCGTGCTCCAGGTCGACCAGCGGTCGGTTCTGGATACGGATAAACAGCCACGCGCCACCTATCGCCAGCAGCATAATGGCCAGGGTGTAGCGGAACAGCGGCGAGAAGTCGCCCTGATGGATTTCGGTCAGCGGAACGCGCACCCAGATGTTGGGTGACAGCCAGGTTTTCAGCCAGACGACGGGCGAGCTTTTGTTGACCTCAACGCGCACTTCCGTTGGGCCACCCAGCTGCTGCGCCATCTGCTGGCTGAGAAATTCGTAGTGCTGCGCCCAGCGCAGGCCAGCGTCTTCCGCCGCCTCATTCGAGTAGAGCGAAATGCCCAGCTCACGGTAAATTTCACGGCGAAACGCCGGGGGAACAACCAGCTGCGTACCGTCCTCCAGCTGCAGCTTATCGGTCATCAGCATACGCACTTCGTAGGCCAGGACCTTATTAAACTGCTGGAGGCTCGGCAGGATCGCAAAGTTCAGCACAACCAGGTAGGTCGTCACCAGGCTGACGAACAGCAGGGTGACGATCAGCAGCAGGGTGCGGGCAAACGAGCTTCGCGGCGAGAAGCGCATTCGCCTCATGCTTTAGAGCCGTCCGGGACAAATACGTAGCCCAGACCCCACACGGTCTGAATATAACGAGGATGCGCCGGATCTTCTTCCACCATGCGGCGCAGGCGAGAGATCTGCACGTCGATGGAGCGTTCCATTGCTGAGTATTCGCGACCGCGCGCCAGGTTCATCAGCTTGTCACGGGAAAGCGGCTCGCGCGGGTGGCTGACCAGCGCTTTCAGTACGGCAAACTCACCGCTGGTGAGCGGCATTGGCTCATCTTCACGGAACATCTCGCGCGTGCCGAGGTTCAGCTTGAACTTGCCGAAGGCAATCACCGCTTCTTCCTGCGACGGTGCGCCAGGCAGTTCGTTCGCCTGACGGCGCAGCACGGCGCGAATACGCGCCAGCAGTTCTCGCGGGTTAAACGGTTTTGGAATGTAGTCGTCCGCGCCGATTTCGAGGCCCACAATACGGTCAACCTCTTCACCCTTCGCGGTCACCATGATGATTGGCATCGGGTTGCTCTGGCTGCGCAGACGGCGGCAAATAGAAAGCCCGTCTTCGCCCGGCAGCATCAGGTCGAGAACCATCAGGTGGAAAGATTCACGGGTCAGCAGACGGTCCATCTGCTCAGCGTTCGCGACGCTACGAACCTGGAAGCCCTGCTCGGTCAGATAACGCTCCAGCAGCGCGCGCAGGCGCATGTCGTCATCCACGACCAGAATTTTGTAGTTCTCTTGCATTGTGTGTACTCCCAAAGGTTCGGATAGTCTTTGTAACAGCGTATTCTAAAAAAGTGCACGTATTCGACCAGTTAATTCTGGTATAAATTCTAGTCGAAATTGTTACAAAGCATATTTAACAGCAGCTTATCTGTTCATTTCATCACATAAATCATTATTAATCCTGTCTGTTACACTGTGCGCTACGTATTGTGCGCAAAGACAGTTAACCGGCATTAAAGGCTGCACCATGAAAACGCCCCTGATCACCCGCGAAGGGTACGAGAAACTCAAGAAAGAGATGGATTACCTGTGGCGCGAAGAGCGTCCTGAGGTCACCAAAAAGGTGACCTGGGCGGCCAGCCTGGGCGATCGCAGCGAGAATGCGGATTACCAGTACAACAAAAAGCGGCTGCGCGAAATTGACCGCCGGGTTCGCTACCTGACGAAGTGCCTCGAGAATCTCAAAATTGTCGATTACTCCCCACAGCAGGAGGGCAAAGTGTTCTTCGGCGCGTGGGTGGAAATTGAAAACGATGACGGTGACACCCTGCGTTTTCGCATTGTCGGCTACGATGAAATTTTTGGTCGTAAAGATTACATCTCCATCGACTCCCCGATGGCCCGCGCGCTGCTGAAAAAGGAAGTGGGCGATTTGGCCGTCGTTCAGACCCCGGCGGGAGAAGCCAGCTGGTACGTCAATGAGATCGTCTACGTAAAATAGTCCGAGAGCGCCCTCCCCGGCTGGCATTTTGCCGTGTCAGCCCGTATAACTATCCCCTGATTTTGACCCACAAGATGATAAAGCCATGATGAAAGATTCGCTCTGCCGCATTATTGCGGGTGAACTTCAGGCCAGAGCCGAACAGGTAGAAGCTGCCGTTCGCCTGCTTGATGAAGGGAACACCGTGCCGTTTATTGCACGCTATCGTAAGGAAGTCACCGGCGGTCTGGATGACACGCAGCTGCGTAACCTGGAGACCCGTCTGGGCTATCTGCGCGAGCTGGAAGAACGTCGTCAGGCGATCCTCAAATCCATCGGCGAACAGGGCAAGCTGACCAGCGAGCTGGAAAGCGCCATTAACGGCACCCTGAGCAAAACCGAACTCGAAGATCTCTATCTGCCGTATAAACCGAAGCGCCGCACGCGCGGGCAGATTGCGATTGAAGCGGGCCTTGAGCCGCTGGCCGACCTGCTATGGAATGAGCCGTCTCACGACCCGGACACCGAAGCGGCGAAATTCATCGACGCCGACAAAGGCGTCGCGGACACCAAGGCCGCTCTGGACGGCGCGCGCTACATCCTGATGGAGCGCTTCGCGGAAGACGCTGCCCTGCTGGCCAAAGTGCGTGATTACCTGTGGAAGAATGCCCACATCGTCTCTACCGTCGTCGCGGGCAAAGAGGAAGAAGGCGCGAAGTTCCGCGACTACTTCGATCACCACGAACCGATTTCAACCACCCCTTCTCACCGCGCGCTGGCGATGTTCCGCGGCCGCAACGAAGGCGTGCTCCAGCTCTCCCTGAACGCCGACCCGCAGTTTGACGAGCCGCCGAAAGAGAGCCACTGCGAGCAGATCATTATCGACCATCTCGGCCTGCGCCTGAACAACGCCCCAGCGGACAGCTGGCGCAAAGGCGTAGTGAGCTGGACCTGGCGCATCAAGGTGCTGATGCACCTGGAAACCGAGCTGATGGGTACCGTACGCGAGCGCGCTGAAGATGAAGCGATTAACGTTTTCGCCCGTAACCTGCACGACCTGCTGATGGCCGCTCCTGCCGGCCTGCGCGCCACCATGGGTCTCGATCCGGGCCTGCGTACCGGCGTGAAGGTCGCTGTGGTTGACGGCACCGGCAAGCTGGTCGCCACCGACACCATTTACCCGCATACCGGACAGGCAGCGAAAGCCGCCGTCGTGGTGGCGGCGCTGTGCGAGAAGTACAACGTGGAGCTGGTTGCCATCGGTAACGGCACCGCATCACGCGAAACCGAGCGTTTCTACCTCGACGTGCAGAAGCAGTTCCCGAAAGTGACGGCACAGAAAGTGATCGTCAGCGAAGCGGGCGCATCGGTCTACTCCGCCTCTGAGCTGGCGGCGCAGGAGTTCCCGGACCTGGACGTTTCCCTGCGTGGTGCGGTCTCCATCGCCCGTCGCCTGCAGGATCCGCTTGCCGAACTCGTGAAGATCGACCCGAAATCCATCGGCGTGGGCCAGTACCAGCACGACGTGAGCCAGACGCAGCTGGCGCGCAAGCTGGATGCGGTGGTGGAAGACTGCGTAAACGCCGTCGGCGTGGACCTGAACACCGCCTCCGTTCCTCTGCTGACCCGTGTGGCGGGCTTAACCCGCATGATGGCGCAGAACATCGTGGCCTGGCGTGACGAGAACGGTCAGTTCCAGAACCGTCAGCAGCTGCTTAAAGTGAGCCGCCTGGGGCCGAAAGCGTTTGAGCAGTGCGCGGGCTTCCTGCGCATCAACCACGGCGATAACCCGCTGGATGCCTCTACCGTTCACCCGGAAGCATACCCGGTTGTTGAGCGCATCCTGGCCGCTACTCAGCAGGCGCTTAAAGACCTGATGGGCGACAGCGGCGCCCTGCGCAACCTGAAAGCGGTGGACTTCACAGACGAAAAATTTGGCGTGCCTACCGTCACCGATATCATCAAAGAGCTGGAAAAACCGGGCCGCGATCCGCGTCCTGAGTTCAAAACGGCGACCTTTGCTGACGGCATCGAGACCATGAACGATCTCCTGCCGGGCATGGTGCTGGAAGGCGCGGTGACCAACGTCACCAACTTCGGCGCGTTTGTGGATATCGGCGTGCACCAGGACGGTCTGGTGCATATCTCCTCCCTTGCCGACAAGTTCGTTGAAGACCCACACACCGTGGTCAAAGCGGGGGACATCGTGAAGGTGAAAGTGCTGGAAGTGGATCTGCAGCGCAAGCGTATCGCCCTGACCATGCGTCTGGACGAGCAGCCGGGCGACACCAACGCGCGCCGTGGCGGCAACGGCGGAGGCCGCGAGCAGCAGCGTCCGGCCGCGAAAGCCGCAAAACCGCGCGGGCGTGATGCACAGCCTGCGGGCAACAGCGCGATGATGGATGCGCTGGCGGCCGCGATGGGTAAGAAACGCTAAGGCAACCCCCCCCTCACCATAACCCTCTCCCCAAAGGGGAGAGGGAACTTTAACACCCTCGCCCCTTTGGGGAGAGGGCCGGGGTGAGGGGAATAAAACATCTCGAAATATATGAAACCGATTGCACAGCCAGATTTAAACCACTAATTATCACCCCGTTAACAAATATCCCTCTTTTCATTTTCCCGGCAATTCAGCAAATATTGAGCAAGGTCAATCAGACCGCAAATTAATACGATTAACAACATCCCGTCACATTTTTATTATTGCTGATAAAAACTATTCTCATTATCATCGCAGTGTAGATTATTTAACCTCTCGTGGAATCAGGCATTATGCAATTCACTCCAGACAGTGCATGGAAAATTACCGGTTTTACCCGCGAAATTAGCCCGGCCTATCGGCAGAAGCTGCTGTCACTGGGCATGCTGCCCGGCTCATCATTCCAGGTCGTGCGCGTAGCGCCGTTGGGCGATCCTGTCCATATCGAAACCCGGCGCGTGAATCTGGTTCTGCGCAAAAAAGACCTCGCATTAATTGAAGTTGAATCTTTATCCCGTTAACAAGCCAGCGGTTTCGGTGGGTCTAATACAATGAAAAAATTAACTATTGGCTTAATTGGCAATCCTAATTCCGGCAAGACAACCTTATTTAATCAGTTAACCGGCGCGCGCCAGCGCGTGGGAAATTGGGCAGGCGTAACGGTTGAACGTAAAGAAGGTCAGTTCACGACAACAGACAATCAGGTGACCCTGGTCGACCTTCCCGGCACCTATTCCTTAACCACGATTTCATCCCAGACCTCGCTCGATGAGCAAATTGCCTGCCACTACATTCTTGGCGGCGATGCCGATCTGCTGATCAACGTGGTCGACGCCTCTAACCTCGAACGAAACCTTTACCTGACACTGCAGCTGCTGGAGCTGGGGATCCCCTGCATCGTGGCGCTCAACATGCTCGACATTGCAGAGAAACAAAAGCTGCGCATTGACGTCGATGCCCTCTCTGCGCGCCTTGGGTGCCCTGTCGTTCCGCTGGTCTCGACCCGCGCTCGCGGTATCGACGCGCTGAAGCTGGCGATTGATCGCCACGCGGGAAACCGCGACGTTGAGCTGGTGCACTACGCCCAGCCGCTGCTGCGCGAAGCCGATCTGCTGGCGCAGGAGATGGACAAAAATATGCCTGCGAAACAGCGTCTGTGGCTCGGCCTGCAGATGCTGGAAGGGGATATCTATAGCCGCGCCTATGCCGGACATGCGGCAGATAAGCTGGACGTGACCCTCGCCCGTCTCAGCGGCGAGCTGGACGACCCGGCGCTGCACATCGCCGATGCGCGTTATCAGGCTATTGCGTCAATTTGTGACGTGGTCAGCAACGCCCTTACCGCGGAACCCAGCCGCTTTACGGCGGCGGTGGATAAGATTGTGCTCAACCGCTTCCTCGGTTTGCCAATCTTCCTGCTGGTGATGTACGTGATGTTCCTGCTTGCCATTAACATTGGTGGCGCGCTCCAGCCGATTTTTGACGCGGGTTCTGTCGCCGTTTTCGTTCATGGTATTCAGTGGCTGGGTTACACCCTGCACTTCCCGGAATGGCTAACCATCTTCCTCGCTCAGGGGATCGGCGGCGGTATCAACACCGTGCTGCCGCTGGTGCCGCAGATCGGCATGATGTATCTGTTCCTCTCGTTCCTTGAAGATTCCGGTTACATGGCGCGCGCCGCCTTCGTGATGGACCGCCTGATGCAGGCGCTGGGTCTGCCGGGTAAATCCTTCGTCCCACTGATCGTCGGCTTCGGCTGTAACGTGCCGTCGGTGATGGGCGCGCGCACCCTGGATGCGCCGCGTGAACGTCTGATGACCATCATGATGGCGCCATTTATGTCCTGCGGCGCGCGTCTGGCAATCTTTGCGGTTTTTGCAGCCGCCTTCTTTGGTCAGCAGGGCGCGCTGGCAGTCTTCTCGCTGTATGTGCTGGGCATCGTGATGGCGATCCTGACCGGCTTAATGCTCAAGCACACCATCATGCGTGGTGAAGCGTCGCCGTTTGTGATGGAGCTTCCGGTCTACCACGTACCGCATCTGAAAAGCCTGGCGATCCAGACCTGGCAGCGCCTGAAAGGCTTTGTGCTGCGCGCCGGTAAGGTGATTGTCATTGTCAGTATTTTCCTGAGCGCGCTGAACAGCTTCACCCTGAGTGGACAGACGGCGGATAACATCAACGACTCTGCCCTCGCCTCCGTCAGCCGCGTCATCACGCCGGTCTTTAAACCAATTGGCGTGCAGGAAGATAACTGGCAGGCGACCGTGGGACTGTTCACCGGGGCGATGGCGAAAGAGGTGGTCGTCGGGACCCTGAACACGCTCTACACCGCAGAGAACATTCAGGAGCAGGAATTTAACCCGGCGGAGTTTCACCTCGGTGACGAACTGCTGGGTGCCGTAGAGGAGACCTGGCAGAGCCTGAAAGATACCTTCAGCCTGAGCGTGCTGGCGAACCCGATTGAGGCCAGCAAGGGCGACGGTGAAATGGCGACCGGTGCCATGGGCGTGATGGGCGAGAAGTTTGGCAGCGCGTCTGCGGCCTACAGCTATCTCATCTTTGTCCTGCTCTATATCCCGTGCATCTCCGTCATGGGAGCGATTGCCCGCGAGTCCAGCCGCGGCTGGATGGGCTTCTCCATCCTGTGGGGCCTGAATATCGCTTACGCGCTGGCGACGCTGTTTTATCAGACCGTTAACTTCAGTCAGCACCCGCGCTACAGCCTGGTCTGCATTCTCGCGGTTGTGCTGTTTAACGTAATGATTCTCGGTCTGCTACGCCGGGCACGCAGCCGCGTCGACATCGACCTGCTGGCGAATCGTAAAACCGCCGCAACCTGCTGCAGCAGCCCGGCTGGCGACTGTCACTAAGAGGAAACCAGATGGCATCGTTGATTCAGGTTCGTGACCTGCTGGCGCTTCAGGGGCGGATGGAGGCAAAACAGCTCAGCCTCAGCCTGCATACGCCGCAGCCGATGATCGATGCCATGCTGGAACGCCTGGAAGCGATGGGTAAAGCCGTGCGGATTAAGGAAGAAGCGGACGGCTGCCTCTCCGGCAGTTGTAAAAGCTGCCCGGAAGGAAAGGCCTGCCTCAGGGAGTGGTGGGCACTGCGCTAATAAAGCCGGGCATTGCTGCCCGGCTTTATCGTATTACTTATAGACGTCCGCGGTAGCGCGTACGTTTTTGGTCTGTTTTTCTGCACTGGTGACGACGTAGTACGTCCCGCCCAGCTCATCCGCTTTCTTCGACAGCTCTTTTCTTGCATCCATCGGCGCGGTGGTGTCAGACGTAGAAATCTCACCAATTTTCGTCAGATTCATCCCGGCAACTTTATCTTTTTCCAGCTCTTTCGCCGCAAAAACGCCAAATGACAGTGACCCAATAACCAGAGAAGTGACAATACCTGTAACAAGTTTCATAGCCTGACTCTCCATAGGATTGTTGTTTTTGATTATCGTAGGCAGAACAACCGCAACGACATCTGGAGTATGGTTGCGGTGTGTAACTTTTTCCAGGCTGGATAGAAAATAATCAGTCTAAACGTTGACTTAACGCAACCAGCGCTGAACAAAATTCCGTCGGATGAGAGATAAACGGAGCATGCGCGGCTTTGGCAATGACCCGGGATTCGCTGTCCGGCCAGAGGGAATCCAGAAGTGGAACCACTTTGCGCGGCACCAGCCCGTCCAGATGGCCATAGATACGCAGGTGCGGCATGGCCAGCGCAGTCAGCGGCTCCCGCAGGTCGACCGTTTTCAGGATCTCAAGACCGCCGTTAAGCACCTCGACGTCCGGCATCGGCAGGGAGAGCACCACCTGCTTCAGCGCTCTGGCATCCTGACGCGCGGTTTCCGTCCCCATTGTCTGCAATGCGAGGAATCGCTCGACAGTCCGCTGGAAATCGTCGCTCAGCTGCTGCTGGAAGCCCGCCAGCACGTCAGGTTTGATGCCGGGCCACGCCTCTTGCGCGCTAAAGCATGGCGACGAGGCCACGGTGACCAGCGCCTTAACGCGCTCGGGCCAGGAGAGCGCAATCTGGCTTGCCACCAGCCCGCCCAGGCTCCAGCCCAGCCAGATGGCATTTTGCGGCGCGGCGTCCACAACCTGCTGCGCCATCTCATCAAGCGACATCGCGCTAAAGCCGCGGCTGCGACCGTAGCCCGGTAGATCAACCAGATGTAACGTAAATTGCGAGGCAAGTTCCTCGCTTATGCAATGCCACACTTCCGCATTCAGGCCCCATCCGTGCAGCAGCACAAGATGGCAATTTCCTGTCCCTACGGTCTGCCACCACAGCGTCTTCATCAGTTACTGTTCTCTTTTTTCACATGGAGGTTGCACATGCTAACAGTGCCTGGCTTGTGCTGGCTATGCAAAATGCCGCTTGCCCTCAGCGCGTGGGGCGTCTGTTCCGTCTGCACGCGCTCGCTGGCAAGGCGTATCACAACCTGCCCGCAATGTGGTTTACCGGCGGCTAACCGCTATGTGCCCTGCGGCCGCTGCCTGAAAAAATCCCCGCCGTGGAGCGCGCTGGTAGCCGTGGATGATTATGTCCCACCGCTGAGCGGGCTTATTCACGCCCTGAAGTTTTCCGGCCAGAGTTCGCTGGCGCAGCCCCTTGCCCGCCTGCTATTGCTGGCGGTTTTACAGGCGCGAAGAACCCGCGCTCTGCCGAAAATCGATAGGGTGGTGAATGTCCCCTTATACCAACGTCGGCACTGGCGGCGCGGCTATAATCAAAGCGACCTGCTCTGCCGCCCGCTCGCCCGGTGGCTAGGCTGTCGCTATGATGCCTGCGCGCTTACCCGCGTACATGCCACCGCTATCCAGCATCAGCTCAACGCCCGGCTTCGCAAAAGGAACCTGAAAAACGCCTTTCGCCTTGAATTGCCGGTCAAAGGCCTCCATATCGCCATCGTGGATGACGTCGTCACCACAGGCAGTACCGTTGCTGAACTTTCCCGACTGCTTTTGCAAAGCGGCGCCGCGTCGGTTCAGGTATGGTGTCTGTGCCGTACCTTGTAGCCCTTCTTCAATGGGCGTATGATTATACCCAGGTAATTTAGTCAACTATTAGGCCAAAGCTATGATCCGTATTTCCGATTCTGCACAAGCGCACTTTGCCAAACTGCTGGCAAATCAGGAAGAAGGGACGCAGATCCGCGTGTTTGTGATCAATCCAGGCACTCCGAATGCAGAATGTGGTGTCTCTTATTGTCCTCCGGATGCTGTGGAAGCAACTGACACTGCCCTTAAATTTGAACAGCTCACCGCTTATGTCGATGAACTGAGCGCGCCGTATCTTGAAGATGCGGAGATCGACTTCGTCACCGACCAGCTGGGTTCTCAGCTGACCCTGAAAGCGCCAAACGCCAAAATGCGTAAAGTGTCTGACGATGCGCCGCTGATGGAGCGCGTTGAGTATCTGCTTCAGTCCCAGATCAACCCACAGCTAGCTGGCCACGGCGGTCGCGTTTCCCTGATGGAAATCACGGAAGACGGCCTGGCGATCCTGCAGTTCGGCGGCGGCTGTAATGGTTGCTCTATGGTCGACGTGACCCTGAAAGAAGGGATCGAGAAGCAGCTGCTGAACGAGTTCCCGGAACTGAAAGGCGTGCGTGATCTGACCGAGCACCAGCGCGGCGAGCACTCTTACTACTAATTCAGTACCCGCCCGTATTGCCCGGTGGCGCCACGCTTACCGGGCCAACCTCCCTTGCCTTCCCACCTCGATATGTTGACCTGCGTCTCATAATTCAAATTTTGCCTCACTGGGTGATTCTCAACCGCGATATGTTACCCGTATCATTCTCGTGGGCACTCAATACCCTTATAACAGCCGACTAAACTTAACTGTTTCGCAGGCATCAGTATGAGTGCCGTTAACCACTCTGTTCCCAGTTGGGACAATCGGAATTTGTCGTTGAAACAATGACGTTACCCATAACAATTCAAAGGCCAGGTAAATCATGCCATTAGTCATCGTTGCTATCGGTGTTGTGTTATTACTGCTCTTGATGATCCGTTTCAAAATGAACGGATTTATCGCTCTGGTTCTGGTGGCACTTGCAGTCGGTCTGATGCAGGGGATGCCGCTGGTTAAAGTTATCAGCTCTATCAAAGCCGGCGTCGGCGGCACGCTCGGCAGCCTGGCGCTGATCATGGGCTTCGGCGCCATGCTCGGCAAAATGCTGGCGGACTGCGGTGGCGCGCAGCGTATTGCCACCACCCTGATTGCCAAATTCGGTAAACAGCACATTCAGTGGGCAGTGGTGTTAACCGGTTTTACCGTCGGTTTCGCGCTGTTCTATGAAGTGGGCTTTGTGCTGATGCTGCCGCTGGTGTTTACCATCGCTGCGGCAGCGAACATCCCGCTGCTGTTTGTGGGTGTGCCAATGGCTGCGGCCCTGTCCGTGACCCACGGCTTCCTGCCGCCACACCCGGGTCCAACCGCTATCGCCACCATCTTCCACGCCGATATGGGTAAAACCCTGCTGTTCGGTACGATTCTGGCGATCCCGACCGTGATTCTGGCGGGCCCGGTGTATGCCCGCTTCCTGAAAGGCATTGATAAGCCTATCCCGGAAGGTCTGTACAGCGCCAAAACCTTCACCGAAGAAGAGATGCCGGGCTTTGGCGTCAGCGTCTGGACCTCTCTGGTGCCGGTGATCCTGATGGCGATGCGCGCCGTGGCGGAGATGATCCTGCCGAAAGGTCATGCTTTCCTGTCCGTTGCGGAATTCCTGGGTGACCCGGTAATGGCAACGCTGATTGCGGTGTTGATCGCGATGTTCACCTTCGGTCTTAACCGCGGTCGTTCAATGGATCAAATCAACGACACGCTGACCTCTTCCATCAAAATCATTGCCATGATGCTCCTGATCATCGGCGGCGGCGGTGCGTTCAAGCAGGTGCTGGTCGACAGCGGCGTGGACAAATACATCGCTGCCATGATGCATGAAACCAACGTGTCGCCGCTCCTGATGGCCTGGTCTATTGCTGCAGTTCTGCGTATTGCGCTGGGTTCTGCGACCGTTGCGGCGATCACCGCAGGCGGTATCGTTGCCCCGCTGATTGCGACCACGGGCGTAAGCCCTGAGCTGATGGTTATCGCCGTCGGTTCCGGTAGCGTGATTTTCTCTCACGTTAACGACCCTGGCTTCTGGCTGTTCAAGGAGTACTTCAACCTGACGATCGGTGAAACCATCAAGTCCTGGTCCGCGCTGGAAACCATTATTTCGGTGTGTGGTCTGGTCGGGGTGCTGCTGTTGAATATGGTTGTCTGATGTAAAAAAGCCGGGTGGCGCTGACGCTTACCCGGCCTACATTCTATTTCCTCTCCCTCCGGGAGAGGGTTAGGGTGAGCAGCTGTGTTTAAAGTCAACGGCTGACGGCTAAGCTGCCACCCATTTTTTATTGTCCCGCACCATTGCATTCAGGATTGTCACCAGCTTCCTGACGCAGGCCGTCATCGCCACTTTAAACGCTTTTCCCTTTCCTCTCAGTCTCTCAAAAAACGCCTGTATGGTCGGGTTATAACGCACCGCTGACATCGCAGCCATATACAACGCTGCCCGCACTGCACTCCGTCCTCCCCAGATACAGCGTTTTCCTTTCATTTTTCCGCTGTCATGCGCATACGGACACACCCCGACCAGGGCACTGATTTTACGTCTGCTAAGCTGCCCCAGCTCAGGCAGCATCGACAGCAGAACCGCCAGTGTTGTCCGCCCGATACCTTTCACTTCCTCCAGAAGCTTTACCTTCTCCTGCCATAGCGGCATCACTTTTATCTGCCGGTCTATGTCGTCATCCGTGTCCTTTATCTCCGCGTTCAGCCAGTCGATATGCCGTTTGATACCCGTCCGGATGAGTTCGTCGGTGCAGGAGCCGTAGCGGTTCTGCTCCATGGTTCTGTTGTCCACCAGCTGACGACGACGGGATACCATCATGGCCAGACGCTGCGTCTGCTCGTCTGGTGCGGGGCGTACATCCGGCGTCATCCTGCGACCAAACTCGCAGATAATACGGGCATCATTCGGGTCGGTCTTGAAGAGTGTTCCCAGCGCCCGGGCGAAATGTCTGACCTGAGCGGGGTTCACCACGGCGACGGGAAGGCCGGCAAGCTCAAGCGTGGCAGCCAGAAGGTTATGGTAACGGCCGGTGGCCTCCATCACGATGCGAACAACGGTGCGGGATGCGAGTGCATCGAGGAGTTGCTGGTGCCCGTGTGGGGTGTTCTCCAGATGGAGAAACAGTCCGTCAGGACTGATGAAGACGTCAAAAGTGTCTTTGGCAATATCGATGCCGACGGTGGTATGTTCAGTCATGTTCATGTCTCCCGGCCTTGTAATATACGGGCTGGCACAGGCCGCCCGGGCAGCTGTTCGGGTTAACAGGAAAACTGATGCCACGCCATGAGCTCACCCGCGGGCTTGAAAACCCAGAGGGCTAACGGGCTGTGGCATCAGGTGAAACTCAGTGACAGTTTACCCGTCTGTAGACGGGTAACTGAAGTGACTTTAAACATACAAGGGTGAAACTACCGCTTCTTACCCACTGCCCTTCTGCGCTTATCCAAATCCTTAATCAGCCTGTTCACCCCGTCATCGGCAAACATCTTCTCAAGCGTTGTGGACAGCTTGCGTCGCCAGTTCTTGTACTGATAGCTGGTGCCCGGAACGTTCACCGGCTCCGCCATATCAATCCAGTCTTCCGGCTGCAGGCCGAGCAACGCGCTGTTGCTGTCGGCAATATAGCGCTGCAGGCCACGGTTGAGCGTTGGGGTCATCGCCATCAGCGACGCTTTATGCCCTGCACGCTTCGGCAGACAGCCATGCTTATGCAGCGCATCCAGCAGCCCCTGCTTCGCCAGCTCACGATCCTGATACAGACCGCGCAGAACCTCTTCATCAGGATACAGTCCCAGCGTTTTGCCGAGGGTCAGGTCGCCGCTTTCCCAGTAGCCCCTGAGCGTAGGAAGATCATGCGTCGTCGCGACTGCCATTGACTGTTCAGGGTACGCTTTCGGCGCGCGGAAGGTTTTCTCATGGTCGTTTTCAAAATAGAGCACTTTATAGGAGTAGACGCCGCTGTCGCGGAGCTTGCTGACAATTTCCACCGGCACGGTACCGAGATCTTCACCGATCACCATGCACTGGTGACGTTTACTCTCCAGCGCCAGGATCGACAGCAGATCGTCAACCGGATATTGGACGTACGCCCCGTGATCGGCCGTTTCACCGTACGGGATCCACCACAGGCGCAGCACGGACATCACGTGGTCAATGCGCAGCGCCCCGCAGTTCTGCATGTTCGCGCGCAGCAAGTCGATAAACGGCTCGTAGGCGCGCGCCGCGATGACGTGCGGATCCATCGGCGGCAGCCCCCAGTTTTGGCCGAGCGGCCCGAGGATATCCGGCGGCGCGCCCACAGACGCCTTCAGGCAGTAGAGCTCACGGTCGCACCAGGTTTCAGCGCCGCCTTCCGCCACGCCCACGGCCAGGTCACGATACAGACCGATCGGCATCTTATAGCCCTGGCTCACCTGCCAGCAGGCAGCAAACTGGCTGTACGCCAGCCACTGCAGCCACAGGTAGAAGTCCACCTCGTCGGCATGATTTTTACAGAAGGCTTTGACTTCAGGGGTATCAACGGTCTGATACGCTTCCGGCCAGACCGGCCAGCCCCAGCGCATTTCGTCCTCTTTCACCTGATATGCGTGCAGCGCATCAAATGCCGCCTGCCAGTAGAGGCTTTCGCCTTCCTGCATCACAAACTGGCGGAAGGCCGCCATCTGCTCATCATCACGTTTCGCAAAGCCTTTCCACGCCAGACGCAGCGCGGCCATTTTCAGCGCCGTGACGGTGGAATAGTCCACCCAGTCCGCGTCGCGAGCCTGCTTCAGCATCTGCCGGGTGGTATCAAGCTTCCACCACGCCTGCGCCTCTTTGCTGTTTTTGAAGTCGTCTAACGCGTTAACGTCGATGTAAATCACGTTCAGCCAGCGTCGGGAAGACGGGCTGTACGGGCTGGCGCTTTCCGGATTCGCCGGATAGAGCGCGTGAATTGGGTTAAGGCCAATAAAGGCCCCACCGCGCTCGCCCACGGATGCCAGCATGTTCTTCAGGTCGCCAAAATCGCCGATGCCCCAGTTGCTGTCGGAACGCAGCGTATAGAGCTGCACGCAGGCGCCCCACAGCTTTTTGCCTTCAAGCAGCGCCTGCGGCTCATAGCAGCGTTTTGGCGCGACGATCACCCGGCAGTGAAAACGCTGTTCGTCCTGGGTGAGCGTCAGGCTGTGATAGCCCTCCGGCAGCTTCGCCGGAAGGTTTAACGTTTTGCCGCCGGTGGCGTGGCCTTTATGCTGATGCCCCTCTTCGGTGGTGAGCAGCCAGCTAAACTCGCCGAGCCCCTCCACCGCCAGCGGCATCTTTTTGCCTGCGGTAAAGACCTTCACGTTTGGCACCGGGGCAACCGACGCTTTCGCGTCGGTTTTGTGCATCGCATCCAGCAAACGTCTTTTGGTGTCCGCACCAATAGACTGCGGTTTGCCGTGCGCGTTGATGTAACTGAGGCTAATTCCCGCCGCCTGCGCGGCACTGTCCAGACGTTTACTCTCCATCGCGCTTCCTTAGCGTTTTGCCTGCCAGATACGAGCCTGATAATCACGGATTGAGCGGTCAGAGCTGAACATGCCGCAGCGGGCGGTGTTCAGAATGCACGCCCGGGTCCACGCCTCCTGGTCGCGGTACAGCACGTCGACCTGTTTCTGCGCTTCAACGTAGGCCGTGAAGTCCGCCATTACCAGGTATGGGTCGCCACCGTGTTTGTCCATGCTGTGCAGCATCTGGTCAAACGCGTGCTTGTCGCCGTCGCTATATTTGCCGCTTTCCAGCTCCTTCAGCACCGCATCCAGCACTTTGTCTTTCTTACGCCATTTCACCGGATCGTAGCCTTTGGCCTTGATGGCTTTCACCTCTTCCACGGTATGGCCGAAGATAAAGATATTCTCTTCACCGACCTTCTCGGCGATTTCGACGTTCGCCCCGTCGAGCGTGCCGACGGTCAGCGCGCCGTTCAGCGCCAGCTTCATGTTGCCGGTACCGGACGCTTCTTTCCCTGCGGTCGAGATCTGCTCGGAGATATCCGCCGCCGGGATCAGCATTTCAGCCGCCGAGACGCAGTAGTCCGGCAGGAACACCACCTTCAGCTTGTCGCCCACTTTCGGATCGCTGTTGATCGCCGCCGCCACTTTATTAATGGCGAGGATAATGTTTTTCGCCAGGTAGTAGCCCGGCGCCGCTTTCGCACCGAACAGGAACACGCGCGGCACGCGGTCGGCCTGCGGGTTCTCGCGGATCTCTTTGTACAGCGCCAGAATGTGCAGCAGGTTCAGGTGCTGGCGCTTGTACTCATGCAGACGTTTGATCTGAATGTCGAAAATGGCATGCGGGTTGATCTCAATCCCGGTACGCACTTTCACGAACTCCGCCAGGCGAACCTTGTTCTCCAGCTTGATCGCACGGTACTGCTCGCGGAATTTCGCGTCGTCGGCCTGTTTTTCCAGGTTGATCAGCTGGTCCAGATCGTTGGCCCACTCTTTCTTCAGGGTCTTGTCCAGCAGGCCGGCCAGCAGCGGGTTGCACTGCTTGATCCAGCGACGCGGCGTGATGCCGTTGGTCACGTTGTGGAATTTGGTCGGCCACAGCTGGTGATATTCCGGGAACAGATCTTTCACCACCAGGTCGGAGTGCAGCGCCGCCACGCCGTTAACGGCAAAGCCGCTGACTACGCACATGTTTGCCATGCGCACCTGTTTGTCGTGCACCACTGCCAGCTTGGCCCAAACGGCTTTGTCGCCCGGCCAGGTTTTCTCAACCAGCGCTTTAAACTGGTCGTTAATCTTGTTGATGATCTGCATATGGCGCGGCAGCAGCGCTTTCACCAGCTTCTCATCCCAGCACTCGAGCGCTTCTGGCATCAGGGTGTGGTTGGTGTAGGCGAAGGTGCGGCTGGTGATGGCCCAGGCGTCGTCCCAGCTCAGCTGATGCTCGTCGATCAGCACGCGCAGCAGTTCCGGGATGGCAATAGTCGGGTGCGTGTCGTTGAGCTGGATAACTTCGAAGTCCGGCAGCTGCGCCAGCTTGCGGCCCGCCAGATGATGGCGACGCAGAATGTCCGCCACGGAGCAGGCGCACTGGAAGTACTGCTGCATCAGGCGCAGCTTTTTACCCGCCAGATGATTGTCGTTCGGGTAGAGGACCTTCGTCAGCTTCTCGGCGTCAATGCCCTGCTGTTCGGCGCGCAGGAAATCACCGTCGTTGAATTTGGTCAGGTTAAACGGATGCGCGTGCTTCGCCTGCCACAGACGCAGCGGCTGCGCCACACCGTTACGGTAGCCGAGCACCGGCAGATCCCAGGCTTCACCGGTAATAGTGAACGCCGGCTCCCAGAGCCCCAGCTTCGTCACTTTCCCGCCTATGCCGACCTGCACATCCAGCTGCGCGTTGTGGCGGAACCACGGGTAGGTGTTACGGTGCCAGTCGTCCGGCGCTTCCATCTGATGGCCGTCGGCAAACGACTGACGGAACAGACCGTACTGGTAGTTCAGACCATAGCCAATCGCCGACTGGCCGACGGTCGCCATGGAGTCAAGGAAGCAGGCCGCCAGACGACCCAGACCGCCGTTACCCAGCGCCGGGTCAATCTCTTCTTCCAGCAGGTCGGTCAGGTTAATGTCATGCTCTTTCAGCACATCACCCACCTCCTGATACCAGCCAAGGTTCAGCAGGTTGTTGCCGGTCAGGCGGCCAATCAGGAACTCCATCGAGATATAGTTGACGTGACGCTGGCCTTTGACGGGCTTCGCCACGGGCTGAGCATCCAGCTGCTCTGCGAGCGCCCCGCTCACCGCCTGCCACCACTGGTGAGGCGTCATCTCGTTTGCAGCATGAAGGCCAAAACGCTGCCACTGACGCGTCAGGGCAGCCTGGAATTGAGCTTTGTTGAAGGTAGGCTGTGACATAGGGGATCGGCATCCTTTAGAAAGAAAACACAAGTTGGCGCTAGTGTGCCTGGCTCATTTCACCTCTTCCTCCTCCCGTGGGGGATTAGACAGGGAGGAGTAGTGGGGATGAGCATAAAAGTGTGATCGAGGCCACTCTGAGAGCATAGCCGTAGCGTGCCAGGAAGTTAAAAAAGTAACCGGGGAGAATGTCAAAGAAATGAAATGCAGTTTCGGGTGAAATTAATCCGCCCGGAAATGATTGCTTACGGAGAATAATATTTCAGCAATGGGCTCATACCTAAGGAGATTATTAATCTCACTCAACTTTACCCGAAGTTTATTAAATTCGACGTCATTATACCTTTCTGAAACCAGTTTCAGCCCGACCGGATGACATCCATACAAGCCAGCATTCACGCGGCATCAAAGCCTTTTCAAAAAAGTTCCAACACTGGCCGGAATGTTTTGTGACAGAGTGCAAATTCAGAGCCACAAAAGCCAGACATAACTTGCAATAGTTCTCTTTCTGACCGACCTTATAGCTATTAATTACGAAGCGCAAAAAAAATAAATTCTCTCGTTCCCCACAGTGAAGTGAAACCTATGTTGATTCCGTCTAAATTAAGTCGCCCGGTTCGTCTTGACCATACAGTGGTCCGCGAGCGTCTGTTGGCTAAACTTTCCGGCGCGCATAATTTCCGACTGGCGCTGGTTACGAGCCCTGCAGGTTATGGAAAAACAACGCTCATTTCACAATGGGCCGCAGGTAAAAGCGATCTTGGCTGGTACTCTCTTGATGAGGGCGATAACCAGCAAGAGCGTTTTGCCAGCTATCTGATTGCCGCTATTCAACAGGCAACCAATGGACACTGCGTCGCCAGTGAAGCGATGGTGCAAAAGCGCCAGTACGCCAGCCTGTCCTCCCTTTTCTCTCAGCTATTTATCGAACTGGCCGAATGGCATCGCCCGCTGTACGTGGTAATTGATGACTATCATCTGATTACGAACCCGGTGATCCACGAGTCGATGCGCTTCTTCCTGCGTCATCAGCCGGAAAACCTGACCTTAGTCGTGCTGTCACGCAACCTGCCGCAGCTGGGAATTGCCAACCTGCGCGTGCGCGATCAGCTTCTGGAAGTGGGCAGCCAACAGCTGGCCTTCACCCACCAGGAAGCGAAACAGTTCTTCGACTGCCGCCTGACCTCGCCGATTGAGGCCGCTGAAAGCAGCCGCCTGTGTGATGACGTCGCGGGCTGGGCGACGGCGCTACAGCTGATTGCCCTCTCTGCCCGGCAAAACAACAGCCCGACGCACCAGTCTGCGCGTCGTCTGGCCGGCATCAACGCCAGCCATCTTTCTGATTACCTGGTGGATGAGGTGCTGAACAGCGTCGATCCATCGACCCGTAATTTCCTGCTGAAAAGTTCCCTGCTGCGTTCCATGAACGACGCGCTGATTGTGCGCGTTACCGGCTGTGAAAACGGCCAGCTGCAGCTGGAAGAGATTGAACGTCAGGGCCTGTTCCTGACGCGCATGGACGATCCCGGCGAGTGGTTCAGCTACCATCCGCTGTTTGGCAGCTTCCTGCGCCAGCGCTGCCAGTGGGAGCTTGCCACGGAATTGCCGGAAATCCACCGCGCCGCCGCCGAAAGCTGGATGGCGCAAGGTTTCCCGAGCGAGGCCATTCACCACGCGCTTGCCGCCGGTGACGCCAGCATGCTGCGCGATATCTTGCTTAACCACGCGTGGGGACTGTTTAACCACAGCGAGCTGACGCTGCTGGAAGAGTCGTTGAAAGCCCTGCCGTGGGAGAGCCTGCTGGAGAACCCGCGTCTGGTGCTGCTCCAGGCCTGGCTGATGCAGAGCCAGCACCGCTACAGCGAAGTGAATACCCTGCTGGCGCGCGCCGAGCAGGAGATGGAAAGCGAAATGGATATCACCCTGCATGGCGAATTTAACGCCCTGCGGGCGCAGGTCGCGATTAACGACGGCGATGCGGATGAAGCGGAACGACTGGCGATGGTCGCGCTGGATGAACTGCCGCTGGCGAATTTCTACAGCCGGATTGTGGCGACCTCGGTGCACGGCGAAGTGCTGCACTGCAAGGGTGAACTGACGCGTTCCCTTTCGCTGATGCAGCAAACCGAGCAGATGGCGCGCCGCCATGATGTGTGGCACTACGCGCTGTGGAGCCTGATCCAGCAAAGCGAGATTTTATTCGCTCAGGGGTTCCTGCAGGCGGCCTGGGAAAATCAGGAAAAAGCGTTCCAGCTGATTCGTGAACAGCACCTGGAACAGCTGCCGATGCACGAGTTCCTGTTGCGTATTCGCGCTCAGCTCCTGTGGGCGTGGTCGCGCCTGGATGAAGCAGAAAGCTGCGCCCGTCAGGGTGTGAACGTGCTTTCTGGCTTCCAGCCGCAGCAGCAGTTGCAGTGTCTGGCTCTGCTGGTGCAGTGCTCGCTGGCGCGCGGCGATCTGGATAACGCCCGCAATCACCTTAACCGTCTGGAAAACCTGCTCGGCAACGGGCAGTACCACAGCGACTGGGTGTCAAACGCTGACAAGGTCCGGGTAATTTACTGGCAGATGACGGGGGACAAAAAATCCGCCGCCAACTGGCTGCGTCAGACGCCAAAACCGGAATTTGCCAATAACCACTTCCTGCAAAGCCAGTGGCGCAACATCGCCCGCGTGCAGATCCTGCTGGGTGACTTTGAGCCTGCCGAAATTGTGCTGGAAGAGTTAAACGAAAACGCCCGCAGCCTGCGCCTGATGAGCGACCTGAACCGCAACCTGCTGCTGCTTAATCAGCTTTACTGGCAGGCGGGGCGCAAAAACGACGCCCAGCGCGTGCTGCTGGAAGCCCTGCAGCTGGCGAACCGCACCGGGTTTATTAGCCACTTCGTGATTGAAGGTGAAGTGATGGCGCAGCAGCTGCGCCAGCTGATTCAGCTCAACACGCTGCCGGAGCTGGATCAGCATCGCGCCCAGCGCATTCTGCGCGAGATTAATCAGCACCACCGTCACAAGTTTGCGCATTTCGACGAGAACTTCGTTGAACGCCTGCTGAACCACCCGGAAGTGCCAGAGCTTATTCGCACCAGCCCGCTCACCCAGCGCGAATGGCAGGTGCTGGGGCTGATCTATTCAGGCTACAGCAATGAGCAGATTGCCGGAGAGCTGGCGGTGGCGGCAACCACCATCAAAACGCATATTCGCAATCTGTATCAGAAGCTGGGCGTGGCGCACCGTCAGGATGCGGTGCAGCATGCGCAGCAACTGTTGAAGATGATGGGATATGGGGTTTAGATCCTCTGCGGTCTGATGCCCTTGTATGTTTAAAGTCACTTCAGTTACCCGTCTACAGACGGGTAAACTGTCACTGAGTTTCACCTGATGCCACAGCCCGTTAGCCCTCTGGGTTTTCAAGCCCGCGGGTGAGCTCATGGCGTGGCATCAGTTTTCCTGTTAACCCGAACAGCTGCCCGGGCGGCCTGTGCCAGCCCGTATATTACAAGGCCGGGAGACATGAACATGACTGAACATACCACCGTCGGCATCGATATTGCCAAAGACACTTTTGACGTCTTCATCAGTCCTGACGGACTGTTTCTCCATCTGGAGAACACCCCACACGGGCACCAGCAACTCCTCGATGCACTCGCATCCCGCACCGTTGTTCGCATCGTGATGGAGGCCACCGGCCGTTACCATAACCTTCTGGCTGCCACGCTTGAGCTTGCCGGCCTTCCCGTCGCCGTGGTGAACCCCGCTCAGGTCAGACATTTCGCCCGGGCGCTGGGAACACTCTTCAAGACCGACCCGAATGATGCCCGTATTATCTGCGAGTTTGGTCGCAGGATGACGCCGGATGTACGCCCCGCACCAGACGAGCAGACGCAGCGTCTGGCCATGATGGTATCCCGTCGTCGTCAGCTGGTGGACAACAGAACCATGGAGCAGAACCGCTACGGCTCCTGCACCGACGAACTCATCCGGACGGGTATCAAACGGCATATCGACTGGCTGAACGCGGAGATAAAGGACACGGATGACGACATAGACCGGCAGATAAAAGTGATGCCGCTATGGCAGGAGAAGGTAAAGCTTCTGGAGGAAGTGAAAGGTATCGGGCGGACAACACTGGCGGTTCTGCTGTCGATGCTGCCTGAGCTGGGGCAGCTTAGCAGACGTAAAATCAGTGCCCTGGTCGGGGTGTGTCCGTATGCGCATGACAGCGGAAAAATGAAAGGAAAACGCTGTATCTGGGGAGGACGGAGTGCAGTGCGGGCAGCGTTGTATATGGCTGCGATGTCAGCGGTGCGTTATAACCCGACCATACAGGCGTTTTTTGAGAGACTGAGAGGAAAGGGAAAAGCGTTTAAAGTGGCGATGACGGCCTGCGTCAGGAAGCTGGTGACAATCCTGAATGCAATGGTGCGGGACAATAAAAAATGGGTGGCAGCTTAGCCGTCAGCCGTTGACTTTAAACACAGCTGCTCACCCCGGCCCTCTCCCACTGTACAGTCCGGGGACATAGTGAACACTTGTTCGGGGACATGGTAGACACTTACAACTGAGGCATAAGAACCCGTTTATGGAGTCGCTTATGCCCTGGGATGCGAGAGATACCATGTCATTACGTACCGAGTTTGTTTTGTTCGCCTCGCAGGACGGGGCGAACATCCGTTCCCTCTGCCGTCGCTTTGGCATTTCACCTGCCACCGGCTACAAGTGGCTTCGCCGCTGGGCTCACGAAGGCCCGTCCGGCCTTCAGGACCGCCCGCGCATACCGCACCATTCCCCGAACCGCTCATCTGACGACATCACTGCCCTGCTGCGCATGGCGCATGACCGTCATGAACGCTGGGGCGCCCGCAAGATTAAGCGCTGGCTCGAAGACCAGGGGCACCCCATGCCCGCCTTCAGCACCGTCCATAACCTCATGGCCCGTCACGGCCTGCTGCCGGGCGCTTCACCGGGCATTCCCGCCACGGGACGCTTCGAACACGACGCGCCGAACCGCCTCTGGCAGATGGATTTTAAGGGCCACTTTCTCTTTGGCGGTGGCCGCTGCCATCCGCTCACCCTGCTGGACGACCACTCCCGTTTTTCCCTGTGCCTGGCGCCCTGTACCGATGAACGGCGCGAGACCGTGCAGCAGCAGCTGGTCAGCGTGTTTGAACGCTACGGCCTGCCGGACCGGATGACGATGGACAACGGCTCACCGTGGGGCGACACCACCGGCACCTGGACGGCGCTGGAGTTGTGGCTGATGCGTCTGGGTATCCGGGTGGGGCACTCCCGGCCTTACCATCCGCAGACGCAGGGCAAGCTGGAGCGTTTTCACCGCAGCCTGAAGGCGGAAGTGCTGCAGGGAAAATGGTTCGCGGACAGCGGTGAGCTGCAGCGCGCCTTCGACCACTGGCGGACGGTCTATAACCTTGAACGCCCGCACGAGGCGCTGGATATGGCGGTACCGGGCTCGCGGTATCAGCCGTCAGCCCGGCAGTACAGCGGCAACACAACGCCACCGGAATATGACGAGGGCGTGATGGTCAGGAAAGTGGATGTCAGCGGAAAGCTGAGCGTGAAAGGGGTAAGTCTGAGCGCAGGCAAGGCGTTCAGGGGAGAACGGGTCGGGCTGAAGGAGACGCAGGAGGACGGCTGCTATGAAGTGTGGTGGTACAGCACGAAAGTGGGGGTGATCGACCTGAAGAAAAAGTCGATCACCATGGGTAAAGGATGTTAAAAAGTGTTCACCATGTCCCCGAACACCTGTCTACCATGTCCCCGGACTGTACACCCACGGGGAGAGGGTGAAAGGCTTTTCAACACAACTCTAACTGCAAATTATTATCTTTAATTACCTGCATCACGCCCGCCGGCGGCATCACGTCGGTATAGACCGCATCCACCATGCTGATGCTGCCCATGTTCACCATTGCGTTACGGCCAAACTTCGAATGATCCACCACCAGCATCACGTGACGCGAGTTTTCAATAATCGCGCGCTTGGTGCGCACCTCGTGGTAATCAAATTCCAGCAACGAGCCGTCGGTGTCGATGCCGCTGATCCCCAGAATGCCGAAGTCGAGGCGGAACTGAGAGATAAAATCGAGCGTCGCTTCGCCGATAATCCCGCCGTCGCGGCTGCGCAGTTCGCCGCCCGCGAGGATGATGCGAAAATCGTCTTTCTGCATCAAGGTGTTGGCGACGTTCAGGTTGTTGGTCACCACGCGCAGGTTCTCGTGATCCAGCAGGGCATGGGCGACCGCTTCCGGCGTGGTGCCGATGTCAATAAACAGCGTCGCGCCGTTCGGGATCTGGCTCGCCACTTTACGGGCAATGCGCTCTTTTTCCGCCGTCTGCGTGGCTTTACGGTCGTGCCAGGAGGTGTTGACCGAGCTGGACGGCAGCGCGGCCCCGCCGTGGTGGCGCAAAATACGGTTCTGATCGGCCAGATCGTTCAGGTCACGACGGATGGTTTGCGGGCTGACGGCAAACTGCTCGACCAGCTCTTCGGTGCTGACGTATCCCTGTTTTTTGACCAGTTCGATAATGGCGTCATGACGTTGTGTTTGTTTCATCAATTATCCCTGAGAATTATGTTCGTTTTCGCGCATGGAGCGTGTCGGCAAGCGCCATTGCCAGCCCGACCGCCAGGCCGGTGACGTGCGCACCATTGGCGATAGACATACCAAACAGATCAAACCATCCGGCAATTAGCCATATTAACGCAAAGGCTATTAATCCGCGTTGTAAATAGATGCCGCTTTCCGGGTCGCGCTCCCCGCGAAGCCAGACGTAGCCCATCAGGGCGTAGACGACACCCGACAGCCCGCCGAACCACGGGCCGCTGAATTTATGCTGCACGTAGCCGCTCAGAAGGGCGCTAATCACGGTGATGACAATCAGCTTACCGCTGCCGAGCCGCTTCTCAACGATGCCGCCGAGATACCACCACCACAGCAGGTTAAAGAGGATATGCATCACCGAGAAGTGCATCAGCGCGTGGGTAAAGTAGCGCCAGACGTCAAACTGCAGCGATGGGTCATACGGCCACGCCAGCGCGATCATTACGCTCTGGTCGCCCACCACGTTCATAATAATGAAGACGATAATACAGGCCGCCATCAGCAGCAGCGTAAACGGGCCCGCGCGCTCGCGAATCGTGGCAAGGAAGGGAAAACGGCTGTAATGCAGTCCGCTGCCGGTCTGGCCGGATTGCCAGCTGGCCGCCAGATAGCGCGGGTCGCCAGGGTTCTCAAGAAAACGCGCCAGCTCTTCGTTTACCCGCCCTGCCTGGCTCTCGTCGGCCAGCCAGACGTCGGTCTGAGTATGTTGCTGAATGGTCAGAATAACGCCCTGCGTCGCCATATAGTCGACAAACGCCTGGGCGACGCGCGGGTTGGTAAAAGAGGTGATCATCAACATGGGCAGCGGTCGCTTATTTCCACACAAAAGGGAACAGTATAGCGGGATTAGCGCTCAAACGCGTATTCCACTTCTGCCGGGAAATGACGATGCCAGGCATCGAAGCCGCCATCGACGCTGTATACCGCGTCGTAGCCCTGCTGAATAAGATACTGCGCCGCGCCTTTGCTGCTGTTGCCGTGGTAGCACATGACCATTACCGGCGTGTCGAAGTCGTTATCGCGCATAAACGCGCCCAGCGTGTCGTTGGTGAGATGGAACGCGCCCGGCGTGTGGCCCATCGCAAAACTTTGCGGATCGCGGATGTCCACCAGCACCGCTTTTCCCTGGTGCATCTTCTGGTGGGCTTCTTCTACGTTAATACATTCAAACTGATCCATGGTGTTCTCTTTCGCTTATTCAGGTGTGGTGCGTTTTTCCCCTCACCCTACCCTCTCCCCGTGGGAGAGGGCTGGGGTGAGGGCATCAGACCGCACTATTTTACCCCGTAGTGTACGTCCTGACGGCGGGTAAACGCCATTATGTTATCCATATCACTCTAAATTGTTTTTTTGATGTTACCAAAAGCGCGTTCCTTTGCTATTATGAGCGATATCGAACATTTTTGAGCTTTAACGAAAGTGCATGAGGGTGTTATGGAAACCAAAGATCTGATTGTGATAGGCGGTGGCATCAACGGTGCCGGTATTGCGGTTGATGCCGCAGGACGCGGTTTATCCGTGCTGATGCTGGAAGCTAACGACCTCGCCTGCGCGACGTCGTCCGCCAGCTCCAAGCTGATCCACGGTGGCCTGCGCTACCTGGAACACTACGAATTCCGCCTGGTCAGCGAAGCGCTGGCAGAACGTGAAGTGCTGCTGAAAATGGCCCCGCATCTGGCGATCCCGATGCGCTTCCGCCTGCCGCACCGCCCGCACCTGCGTCCGGCGTGGATGATCCGCATCGGTCTGTTTATGTACGATCATCTGGGTAAACGCACCAGCCTGCCGGGTTCGAACGGTTTGCGTTTTGGCTCAGAATCGGTCCTTAAGCCGGAAATCGTGCGCGGTTTCGAATATTCCGACTGTTGGGTGGACGATGCGCGTCTGGTGCTGGCGAATGCGCAGATGGTCGAGAAGAAAGGCGGCGAGGTGAAAACCCGGACCCGCGCGACCGCCGCACGCCGCGAAAACGGCCTGTGGATTGTGGAAGCAGAGGACATCGATACCGGCGAGAAATTCAGCTGGAAAGCGCGCGGCCTGGTGAACGCTACCGGCCCGTGGGTGAAGCAGTTCTTCGACGACGGCATGCACCTGCCTTCACCGTACGGCATTCGCCTGATCAAGGGCAGCCACATTGTGGTGCCGCGCGTGCATACCCAGAAGCAGGCGTACATTCTGCAAAACGAAGACAAGCGCATCGTGTTTGTGATCCCGTGGATGGACGAGTTCTCCATCATCGGCACCACCGACGTGGAGTACAAAGGCGATCCGAAGAACGTCGAGATCGACGAGAGCGAAGTGAATTACCTGCTCAAAGTGTATAACGCGCACTTTAAGAAACAGCTGTCACGGGATGACGTGGTCTGGACCTACTCCGGCGTGCGTCCGCTGTGCGATGACGAGTCTGACTCGCCGCAGGCGATTACCCGCGACTATACGCTCGATATTCACGACGTTGACGGTCAGGCACCGCTGCTGTCGGTGTTTGGCGGCAAGCTCACCACCTACCGCAAGCTGGCCGAGCACGCGCTGGAAAAACTGGCGCCGTACTACAAGGGCATTGGCCCGGCGTGGACCAAAGAGGCGGTACTGCCCGGTGGAGATATCGGCGGAAACCGCGACGATTACGCCGCGAAGCTGCGCCGTCGCTTCCCGTTCATTACCGAAGGGATGGCGCGCCACTATGCCCGCACCTACGGCAGCAATACCGAGCTGTTCCTGGGCGACGCGAAATCGCTTGCCGATCTGGGTGAACATTTCGGCCACGAGCTGTACGAGGCCGAGCTGCGCTACCTGGTTGAGCACGAATGGGTTCGCCGCCTGGACGATGCCATCTGGCGTCGTACTAAAGAAGGGATGTGGCTGAACACAGAGCAGCAGTCCCGTGTGGCGCAATGGCTGCAGCAGCATGCGGGCAAGCGTGAGCTTTCGCTGGCGTCCTGATGCGATCGGTGCGGGCTGATGCCCTCACCCTGCCCCTCTCCCACAGGGAAAGGGAACAAACACTAAAAACGGCAACCGAGGTTGCCGTTTTGCTTTTACAACCTCACCGGATCAATATGCCAGATCGTCTCGGCATACTCCTTGATGGTCCTGTCAGAAGAGAAATACCCCATGTTGGCGATGTTATGCATCGCCGCGCTGGTCCATTTCTCCTGCTGGCGGTATAGCTCATCCACCTTATCCTGGCAGTCCACGTAGCTGCGATAATCCGCCAGCACCTGATAGTGGTCGCCAAAGTTAATCAGCGAATCCACCAGATCGCGATAACGGCCCGGCTCGTCGGGGCTGAACACGCCGGTCGCAATCTGCGTCAGAACCTGACGTAGCTCTTCATCCCCTTCATAGAACTCACGCGGCGAGTAACCTTTCCTGCGCAGCGCCTCCACCTCTTCCGTGGTGTTACCGAAGATGAAGATATTCTCTTCCCCGACGTGCTCCAGCATTTCGACGTTCGCCCCGTCCAGGGTGCCGATGGTCAGCGCTCCGTTAAGGGCAAACTTCATGTTACTGGTGCCGGACGCTTCCGTGCCCGCCGTGGAAATCTGCTCAGAGAGATCCGCCGCCGGGATGATCAGCTGCGCCAGGCTGACGCTGTAGTTCGGGATGAACACCACCTTCAGCTTGTCGCCAATATCCGGATCCTGGTTCACCACCTTCGCCACGTCGTTGATGAGATGAATAATGTGCTTCGCCATGTAGTAGGCGGAAGCCGCCTTACCGGCGAAGATCTTCACGCGCGGCACCCACTCGGCGGTTGGATCGGCCTTAATGCGATTGTAGTGGGTGATCACGTGCAGCACGTTCATCAGCTGACGCTTGTATTCGTGGATGCGTTTGATCTGCACGTCGAACAGCGCTTTCGGGTTTGCCACCACGTTGAGGTGCATCGCCAGCCAGACCGCCAGACGTTTTTTGTTCCGCAGCTTAGCTTCCCGCACGGCTTTATTCACCGTCGGGAAATCAATGTGCTGCTTAAGCTCGCTCAGCTGGCTCAAATCGGTACGCCAGGTGCGGCCGATATTCTCATCCAGCACGTCGGACAGCGGCTGGTTCGCCAGCGCCAGCCAGCGGCGCGGCGTGACGCCGTTGGTGACATTGCAGAAGCGCGTCGGGAAGATCTTCGCGAAGTCGGCGAACAGCGACTGCACCATCAGGTTTGAGTGGAGCTCAGACACCCCGTTCACCTTGTGGCTGATCACCACCGCCAGCCAGGCCATACGCACGCGACGGCCGTTGGATTCATCAATAATCGAGGCTCGGCTCAGCAGGCCGGTATCGTTCGGATACTGCTCCTGCAGTGTCTTGAGGAAATAGTCGTTGATCTCAAAGATAATCTGCAGATGGCGCGGCAGGATTTTGCCGAGCATATCCACCGGCCACGTCTCCAGCGCTTCGCTCATCAGCGTGTGGTTGGTGTAGGAGAACACCTGACACGTCACCTCAAACGCGTCGTCCCAGCTGAACTTATGTTCGTCGATCAGCAGGCGCATCAGCTCGGGAATGGAGAGCACCGGGTGGGTGTCGTTAAGGTGAATCGCCGTTTTCTCCGCCAGGTTGGCGTAGGTTTTGTGCAGCTGATGGTGGCGACTGAGGATGTCCTGAATCGTCGCGGAGACGAGGAAATACTCCTGACGCAGGCGCAACTCGCGGCCGGAGTAGGTGGAGTCATCCGGGTACAGGACGCGGGAGACGTTCTCAGAGTGGTTTTTATCTTCCACCGCCGCAAAGTAGTCGCCCTGGTTAAATTTACCGAGGTTGATCTCGCTGCTGGCCTGGGCGTTCCACAGGCGCAGCGTGTTGGTCGCGTCGGTGTCGTAGCCGGGGATGATCTGATCATAGGCCACGGCGAGGATCTCTTCAGTTTCTACCCAGCGGGACTTTTTTCCTTCCTGCTGGATACGCCCGCCAAAGCGCACTTTGTAGCGCGTATTGTGGCGCTTAAACTCCCACGGGTTGCCGTACTCCAGCCAGTAGTCCGGGGACTCTTTCTGACGACCATCGACGATGTTCTGTTTGAACATGCCGTAGTCATAGCGAATACCGTAGCCGCGGCCCGGCAGCGCCAGCGTCGCCAGCGAGTCGAGGAAGCAGGCGGCGAGACGCCCCAGCCCCCCGTTGCCCAGCCCCGGGTCGTTCTCTTCGTCAATCAGCTCTTCTAAATCCAGCCCCATCTCTTCCAGCGCGGTTTTGACGTCGTCGTAGATACCGAGCGACAGCAGCGCGTTAGAGAGGGTGCGGCCAATCAAAAATTCCATCGACAGGTAATAAACCTGCCGCGTCTCCTGCGAAAGCTGAGCGCGGTTTGAGCGCAGCCAGCGTTCGACCATGCGGTCACGCACCGCAAACAGCGCGGCGTTCAGCCACTCGTGCTTGTTGGCAATGACCGGGTCTTTCCCGATGGTGAACATCAGCTTGTAGGCGATGGAGTGCTTTAACGCCTCAACGCTGAGCGTGGGTGAAGAGTAGCTAAATGGAGCGTTCATATCAGTAACTTCGCCTCGTTACATCAAGCGTTGATAGAGATCGCGGTACGACTGCGCCGCAACGTGCCAGCTAAAGTCCATGGACATCGCCTGACGCTGTACGTAACGCCAAAGGGATGGACGGGACCACAAGACGAAAGCACGCCGAATCGCCCGAAGCAGCGACCAGGCATTACTGTCTTCAAAGACAAACCCGCTGGCAATACCGTCCGCCAGGTTTTCCAGAGAGCTATCCGACACCGTATCCGCCAGCCCGCCCGTGCGGCGCACCAGCGGCAGCGTGCCGTACTTCAGGCCGTAGAGCTGCGTCAGGCCGCAGGGTTCGAAACGGCTCGGCACCAGAATCACGTCCGCGCCGCCCATGATTCGGTGCGAGAACGCTTCGTGATAGCCAATCTGCACGCCCACCTGCCCCGGATGTTCCGCGGCGGCGGCGAGGAAACCCTCCTGCAGCACCGGGTCGCCTGCGCCGAGCAGCGCCAGTTGTCCGCCCTGCTCCAGTAAACCGGGCAGCGCTTCCAGCACCAGATCCAGCCCTTTCTGGCTGGTCAGGCGGCTGACCACCGCAAACAGCGGCACCTTGTCGTTGACCTTCAGCCCCATCGCAATCTGCAGCTGGCGTTTGTTTTCGGCTTTGTCTTCCACCGAGTCGCGGCCATAGCGCGCCGCCAGCAGGAGATCGGTTTCCGGGCTCCAGATCTGTTCATCCACGCCGTTCAGAATGCCCGACAGGCGGCCTTCGCGGTGGCGCTGCTGCAGCAGCCCTTCCAGGCCGTAGCCAAACTCCGGCTGGGTGATTTCACGCGCATAGGTGGGGCTCACCGCCGTAATGTGATCGGCATAGTACAGCCCGGCCTTCAGGAACGAAATTTGCCCGTTGAACTCCAGACCGTGCATGTTATAGAACGACCATGGCAGATCGATGTCATTCATATGATGGGCGTAGTACATGCCCTGATACGCCAGGTTGTGCACCGTAAACACCGATTTTGCCGGATGCCCTTTTGCCGCCAGATATGCAGGCGCCAGCCCGGCGTGCCAGTCATGCGCATGCACTACATCCGGACGCCAGAACGGATCCAGCCCGACGGCCATCTCCGCCCCCACCCAGCCGAGCAGCGCAAAGCGCAGCACGTTGTCGGTATAAGCGAACAGGTTCGTATCGTGATACGGGCTGCCCGGTCGGTCGTACAGATGCGGCGCGTCGATCAGGTAGATCCCTACGCCGTTGTAATGCCCAAACAGCAGGGTGATGCGTCCGGCAAACGTTTCACGGCGGGTCACGACCTTTGCATCAGGTATGCCGCGCCGGATATCCGGGAAGGCGGGCAGCAGGACTCGGGTATCCACCCCTCCGGCGATCTGCGCCGCGGGTAATGCACCCAGAACATCTGCCAGACCGCCCGTTTTTAACAACGGGAACATCTCAGAACATACGTGTAAAACCTGCATCATCGCTCCTGTTTGATCTGCAGCTTCCGCAACATTTCCCGTGTGACTAACACGATCCCCTCTTCAGAACGGTAGAAGCGACGCGCGTCTTCTTCCGCGTTTTCACCAATCACCATTCCCTCAGGAATGACGCAGGCCCGGTCGATCACGCAGCGACGCAGACGACACGAACGCCCTACCCAGACATCCGGCAGCAGGACTGCCGAATCGATATTACAGAATGAGTTTATACGCACGCGCGGGAACAGCACGGACTGCACCACCACCGAACCGGAGATAATGCACCCGCCGGAGACCAGCGAGTTCAGCGTCATGCCGTGGCTGCCGGAGCGGTCCTGAACAAATTTCGCAGGCGGCAGGGATTCCATATGGGTACGAATCGGCCAGTTCTGGTCGTACATATCCAGCTCGGGCGTCACGGACGCCAGGTCCAGGTTGGCTTTCCAGTATGCTTCCAGCGTTCCCACATCGCGCCAGTAAGGCTCCGCATTCGGGTCGGACTGTACGCAGGACAATGGGAAAGGATGTGCATAGGCCATGCCAGCTTTGGTTATTTTTGGGATAATGTCTTTGCCGAAGTCGTGGCTGGAGTTTTCGTCTTTGTCGTCTTCTTCCAGTAGCTCATAAAGATAATCCGCATCAAAGACATAGATCCCCATGCTGGCGAGCGATTTGGTGTCATCCCCCGGCATGGTGGGCGGGTTCGCCGGTTTTTCTACGAAGTCGATAATCTTATCGTCCGCATCCACGTGCATCACGCCAAACGCCGTCGCCTCGGCAACGGGCACCGGCAGACACGCCACGGTGCATCGAGCCCCTTTTTCGACGTGGTCGATCAGCATATGCGAGTAGTCTTGCTTGTAGATGTGGTCCCCGGCGAGGATCACGATGTATTCCGCGCTGTAGCGACGAATGATGTCGAGGTTTTGGGTCACGGCATCCGCCGTGCCGCGGTACCAGTTTTCGCCGTGAACGCGCTGCTGCGCCGGGAGCAGATCGACAAACTCGTTCATCTCTTCGCTGAAGAATGACCAGCCGCGCTGGATGTGCTGCACCAGGGTGTGCGACTGATACTGCGTAATGACGCCAATGCGGCGAATGCCCGAGTTCAGGCAGTTGGAGAGCGCAAAGTCAATGATGCGAAACTTACCACCAAAGTGAACGGCCGGCTTGGCACGCTTGATGGTCAAATCTTTCAGACGGGTACCACGCCCGCCCGCGAGTATCAGGGCAACCGTTTTTAAGGGTAGCTGGCGTGCCAACATTAAGGGATCGTTCTTCTCTAATCTAACCATGACTAACTCCTTTTTTATCATCTTTGGAATACGCACACTCCGTGCGCAGGCCCGTGCCAGACAGCCATTACTACCGGATTATCCGCTCCGGCAAAGGGGGGAACGGCTCGCCACTCCCCGTCAGGTAAAACAATCTCTGCGACGTCGTCCGTCGCGTTCAGCGTCACCAGCCACTTATCCGAGAGCAGGATTTGCAGACAGGTGATGCCGTGTTGCCACTCTTGCGCGCTCAACGGTTGCGCGTCTTTATTCAGCCAGCGAACGTTGCCGTCACCCTCTTCCCACCAGCGGTCGGCGGTAAGGGCGGGGATCTGCTGGCGAAGGTGGATCAGCGCCGCGGTGAAATGGGTCAACCCGCTGTTCGCCTCCCCCCAGTCGAGCCAGGTCAGGGTATTGTCCTGACAATAGGCGTTGTTGTTGCCGTGCTGGCTATGGCCGTGCTCGTCGCCCGCCAGTAGCATCGGCGTGCCCTGCGACAGCAAAAGCGTCGTCAGCAGCGCATGAACGCTGGCGCGTCGCCGCTCGATCACATCCAGACTTCCGCCTAATCCTTCTATACCATGATTGAAGCTATGGTTATTGTTAGTGCCATCGCGATTCTCTTCGCCGTTGGCCTCATTGTGTTTCTGATTGAAACAAACGCAGTCGCGCAGCGTAAAACCGTCGTGCGCCGTCACCAGGTTGACGGTGGCCGACGGACGTTTGCCGTCGCGCTTAAAGAGATCGCTGGAGCCGGCAAAGCGCCCGGCAAATTCGCCCAGTGACAGATCGCGCGCCAGCCAGAAGCGGCGGATGGCATCACGGTAGTGGTCGTTCCACTCGGCAAACAGCGGCGGGAAGTTCCCCACCTGATAACCGCCGTCACCGATGTCCCACGGCTCCGCGATAAGCTTCACCTGTGAAAGCACCGGACAGTTTTTGATTGCCTCAAACAGAGGCGCCTGCTGGCTAAAGGACGGCGTGCGCCCCATCACGGGCGCCAGGTCGAAACGGAAACCGTCCACGTGGAACGTCTCAACCCAGTATTTCAGGCACTCGTACGCGTAATGCGTGACCGCCGGGTGACTGAGGTTGAGGGTGTTACCGCAGCCGGTCCAGTTCTCGTAATCGCCGTCGTCCCTGATCCAATAATAGCTACGGTTATCGATTCCGCGCTGTGAGAGCGTTGGGCCGTCAAGATCGCTTTCCGCACTGTGGTTCAGCACCACGTCCAGAATGACCTCAATTCCCGCGGCGTGGAGCGCCTTCACCGCGTCGCGAAACTCATCCCGCGCCTTCTCCGGATGCGCGGCATAGCGCGGTTCCAGGGCGAACATCGCCAGCGGGTTGTAGCCCCAGTAGTTGCTCAGCCCCAGGCGCTGCAGGCGCGGCTCGCTGGCGAAATGCGCCACAGGCAGCAGCTCCAGGGCCGTGATGCCCAAATGCTTCAGGTAAGCGACCATCGTCGGATGCCCAAGCGCCTGATAGGTGCCGCGCATCTCTTTGGGGATCGACGGGTGCAGGTAGGTCAGCCCTTTGACGTGCGCTTCATAAATGACGGTGTTGCCCCACGGCGTGCGCGGCGGGGCATCGTCTTCCCAGTCGTAGAGATCGTGCACCACCACGCTTTTTGGCGCGACGGGCGCGCTGTCGCGGTGGTCGGGCTCGCCGTAGCCGACGTGGAACAGCGGGTCGTCTTTAAACTCGCCGTCCACGCGGTGCGCGCACGGGTCAATCAATAGCTTCGCCGGGTTAAACCAGTGCCCCTGAGAGGGCTCCCACGGGCCGTGTACGCGAAAACCGTAGTGCATCCCCGGACGCCCACCCGACAGGTAACCGTGCCAGATGTCTCCCGTGCGGGACGGTAAATCGTAACGGTGCTCGTTACCCTCCCCGTCAAACACGCAGAGCTCCACCCGCTCCGCGTGAGCAGAAAAGAGCGTGAAGTTCACCCCTTTTCCGTCATAGCTCGCGCCGAGCGGTTCGGGTTTACCTGCCGTAAGCTGCGTCATTCTCCCTCCCGCATCAGCCAGATGGTGCCAAGCGGCGGCAGCGTCAGGCTCAGGGAGTTTGGTCGCCCGTGGCTTTCGACGGCATCGCTCTGCACCAGCCCGCCGTTGCCGGCGTTGCTGCCGTGGTAGTGCATGGAATCGGTATTCAGTATCTCGCGCCATTTCCCCGGCTGGTTAATGCCGAAGCGGTAGTGTTCGCGCGGCACCGGCGTGAAGTTGCTGGCGACAATGATCTCGTTGCCCGCTTTATCGCGACGCACAAAGACAAACACCGAGCGCTCGTGATCGTCCACCACCAGCCACTCAAAGCCGTACGGGTCGAAGTCCAGCTCGTGCAGCGCTTTGTGGTGGCGGTAGGTCAGGTTCAGGTCGCGCACCAGACGCTGCACGCCGTGATGCCAGTTGTCGCCGCCTTCCAGCAGATGCCAGTCGAGGCTTGAGTCGTGGTTCCACTCGCGCCCCTGGGCGAACTCATTGCCCATAAACAGCAGTTTTTTACCCGGGAAGGCAAACATCCAGCCGTAGTAGGCGCGCAGGTTGGCAAACTTCTGCCACGCGTCGCCGGGCATGCGGTCGAGAATGGATTTTTTGCCGTGCACCACTTCATCGTGCGACAGCGGCAGCATGAAGTTTTCGGTGTAGTTGTAGAGCAGCCCGAAAGTGAGCTTATCGTGGTGATACTGACGATAAACCGGGTCGAGCTTCATGTAGTCGAGGGTGTCGTGCATCCAGCCCAGGTTCCACTTATACCAGAACCCCAGGCCGCCTGATGACGGTGGGCGGGAGACGCCTGCAAAGTCCGTCGACTCTTCCGCCATAGTCACGGCGCCGTCCACCTGCTCGCCAATAATGCGGTTGGTATTGCGCAGGAACTCAATCGCTTCCAGGTTTTCACGACCGCCGTACTCGTTCGGGATCCACTCGCCCTCTTTGCGGCTGTAGTCGCGGTAGATCATCGAGGCCACCGCATCCACGCGCAGGGCGTCAATACCAAATCGCTCGATCCAGTACAGCGCGTTCCCGACCAGGTAGTTCGCGACTTCACGGCGCCCGTAGTTGTAGATCAGCGTGTTCCAGTCCTGGTGATAGCCTTCGCGCGGGTCGCTGTGCTCGTACAGCTTCGTGCCGTCAAACTCTGCCAGCGCAAAATCGTCCGACGGGAAATGGCCCGGCACCCAGTCGAGGATCACGTTCAGCCCGGCGGCGTGCGCGGCATCAATGAAATAGCGGAAGTCATCCCGCGTGCCGAAGCGGCGCGTCGGGGCGTACAGCCCGGTGGGCTGATAGCCCCAGCTGCCGTCGAACGGATGCTCGTTAACCGGCAGCAGTTCGAGGTGGGTAAAGCCCATCCATTTGGCGTACGGCACCAGTTGGTCGGCGAGCTCCCGGTAGCTGAGCCAGAAGTTATTATCGGTGTGGCGGCGCCAGGAGCCGAGATGCACTTCATAAACGGAGATCGGCGCATCAAAGCGGTTAGCCTGCTTACGCTCCTCCGTCTGGACGACCTTCTCCGGCAGGCCGCAAATCAGCGACGCGGTATCCGGGCGCATCTGCGCCTCGAAGGCATACGGGTCGGCTTTAATGCGCAGCTTGCCGTGGGCGTCGATCATTTCGAATTTATAGAGCTGGCCGTTGTGCGCCCCGGGGATAAACAGCTCCCAGATGCCCGTCTCACGGCGCAGGCGCATCGGGTGGCGGCGACCGTCCCAGTAGTTGAACTGCCCGACAACGGAGACGCGCTGGGCGTTAGGCGCCCACACGGCAAACCGCGTACCGGTAATTCCGTCCATGGTATCCGCATGGGCACCCAGCGTTTCATAAGGGCGAAGATGCGTGCCTTCGGAGAGCAGCCAGGCATCCATCTCTTTCAGCAGAGGGCCAAAGCTGTAGGGATCGTCGATCAGGTTTTGCTGGCCGTGCCAGATAACGGCGAGCTGATAGCGAAAGGGGTTTTTACGGCGGGGCATGACGCCCGAGAAAAAGCCGCGCGAGTCGAGGCACTCCAGGTTGCCCACCTTGCGGCCGGTTTTGGGCTCGATGACCCACACTTCGGTGGCATCCGGTAACAACGCCCGGACTTCCAGCCCGGCCTCTGTATGGTGCATCCCCAGCACGGAAAAGGGGTCGGCAAAGTGACCCGCAATAAGCGCATTAATCACGTCTCTATCCACACGATCGGACATGGTATTCATCCTGTTTTTTATGTCGTCCTTTTTTAGCGCCTGGGACGACTTTAATGTGACCTGAACGGGCATCCACTTAGTCCCGTCCTAACCTCAGGTAAGAAATGACTCTTCCTTAAAGCATAGCCAACGCTCTACACGACTCCTGATAAAAATAAGACATACGCGCGTTACTCCATGTATTACGCAAAAAAAAGGGGGTGAAAATCACCCCCGGTAGTTAACAAATTATTACGCCAGCTGACGCAGCATGCGGCGCAGCGGCTCGGCGGCTCCCCACAGGAGCTGGTCGCCGACGGTGAACGCGGAGAGGTACTCCGGCCCCATGTTTAGCTTGCGCAGACGACCAACCGGCGTGGTCAGCGTGCCGGTAACGGCTGCCGGGGTCAGCTCACGCATGGTGATATCGCGATCGTTTGGCACCACTTTCGCCCACGGGTTGTGCGCGGCCAGCAGCTCTTCCACGGTCGGAATAGACACATCTTTTTTCAGTTTAATGGTGAAGGCCTGGCTGTGGCAGCGCAGCGCGCCGATACGCACGCACAGACCGTCAACCGGGATCGCCGACGCGGTATTGAGGATTTTGTTGGTCTCGGCCTGGCCTTTCCACTCTTCGCGGGTCTGACCGTTATCCAGCTGTTTGTCGATCCACGGGATCAGGCCACCGGCCAGCGGTACGCCAAAGTTATCCACCGGCAGCTCGCCGCTGCGGGTCAGCTCGGTCACTTTACGTTCGATATCAAGAATAGCGGACGCCGGGTTTGCCAGCTCGGCCGCAACGCTGTGGTGCAGCTGGCCCATCTGGGTCAGCAGCTCGCGCATGTGACGCGCGCCGCCGCCGGACGCGGCCTGGTAGGTCGCCACGGAGACCCACTCCACCAGATCCTGCGCGAACAGGCCGCCGAGGGACATCAGCATCAGGCTGACGGTGCAGTTACCGCCGACAAAGGTTTTCACGCCGTTATTCAGGCCGTCGGTGATGACACCCTGGTTAACCGGGTCGAGAATAATAATGGCATCGTCTTTCATACGCAGCGAAGAGGCTGCGTCAATCCAGTAGCCCTGCCAGCCGCTTTCACGCAGCTTTGGATAGATTTCGTTGGTATAATCGCCGCCCTGGCAGGTCACAATAATATCAAGTGCCTTCAGCGCCTCCAGATCGTAAGCATCCTGCAACGTGCCTGTGGTACCACCAAAGGACGGAGCAGCCTGGCCGAGCTGAGAAGTGGAGAAGAAGACCGGGCGGATAGCGTCGAAATCGCGCTCTTCAACCATGCGTTGCATGAGTACAGAGCCGACCATACCGCGCCAGCCGATAAAACCAACGTTTTTCATAGCATTTTTTTCCTGCTGAGGGTGTGTGCTGATTGTGCAAGCCAGTATTGAACTGGGATATGCTTCACATTACAAAATGCTGCCAAAGTCGCAAGCGAAATTAATCGATGATTGCCCGGCAATCAGAAATACAGCTAATTATCATAATAACCATAGAGAGTTTCAGGGATAATTTACATGAGTGAAATCATTTCAGCAGCGGTTTTATTGATCCTGATAATGGATCCACTGGGCAACCTGCCAATCTTCATGTCGGTGCTGAAGCACACCGAGCCAAAGCGTCGCCGGGCGATCATGATCCGCGAGCTGCTTATTGCCCTGCTGGTGATGTTTATCTTCCTGTTTGCTGGTGAAAAAATTCTCGCCTTCCTGAACCTGCGTGCCGAAACCGTTTCGATTTCCGGCGGGATTATTCTGTTCCTGATCGCCATTAAGATGATTTTCCCGAGCGCGGAAGGCAGCAGCAGCGGCCTGCCCGCGGGTGAAGAGCCGTTTATTGTGCCGCTGGCAATTCCCCTCGTCGCCGGGCCGACGATTCTGGCGACGCTGATGCTGCTGTCGCACCAGTATCCGAACCAGATGAGCCATCTGGTGATTGCCCTGCTGATCGCCTGGGGCGGGACGTTTATTATCCTGCTGCAGTCGTCCCTGTTCCTGCGCCTGCTGGGTGAGAAAGGGGTGAACGCGCTGGAGCGTCTGATGGGGCTGATTCTGGTAATGATGGCGACGCAGATGTTCCTGGACGGAATCAGGGCGTGGATGAAAGGATGACTTTCTCCCTCTCCCCGTGGGAGAGGGCCGGGGTGAGGGCATCAGGCCGCAGAGGACAGCCCACCTACCCCTTACGAATTAAATACCGGTACGGCAGCGCCTCGGTCTGCTGTGCCACCAGCTCATGCTCCATAAAGGTACAAAAGCCGGGAATATCGCGCGTGGTGGCCGGGTCGTCGGCAATAATCAGCAGCGTTTCACCCGTCTGCATGTTGCGCACGGTTTTGCGTACCATCATTACCGGCTCCGGGCAGCGAAGGCCCTGGGCATCAAGGGTGTGGTCTGGGCTGGAAAACAGGTCAGTCATGATCTTCTCGGTCAGGTAAAAACGGCTGTAGTTTACGCCCCGGCGCGGGCAATGCAAACCAGGTTAACGATTGCGCAAAAACTAACCATTGCAATGTCCAGCCAAAGCAGTATCATGCTGCGGTTTTTATTGGGTTCCCTCACCCCAACGTATAAAAAGGTCACAATATGACGCAGTTCTCTGAATCACAGCGCGTAAAAGCGTTGTTCTGGCTTTCGCTTTTTCACCTGCTGGTGATCACCTCCAGCAACTATCTGGTGCAGCTCCCGATCTCCATTTTTGGTTTTCATACCACCTGGGGCGCGTTCAGTTTTCCGTTTATTTTCCTCGCCACCGATCTAACCGTGCGTATCTTTGGCGCACCGCTGGCGCGCCGCATTATTTTTGCGGTCATGCTTCCGGCGCTGTTCATTTCATACGTGGTGTCATCCCTGTTTTATATGGGAAGCTGGCAGGGCTTTGAGGCGTTAACCCACTTCAACCTGTTTGTTGCCCGTATCGCTGCCGCAAGCTTTATGGCCTACGCGCTGGGGCAAATCCTCGACGTGCACGTGTTTAACCGCCTGCGTCAGAATCACCGTTGGTGGATGGCACCCACCGCCTCCACGCTGTTCGGTAACGTGAGCGATACGCTGGCCTTCTTCTTCATCGCCTTCTGGCGCAGCCCGGATGCGTTCATGGCCGAACACTGGATGGAAATCGCGCTGGTGGACTACTGCTTCAAGGTGCTCATCAGCATTGTGTTCTTCCTGCCGATGTACGGCGTGCTGCTGAATATGCTGCTGAAAAGGCTGGCAGATAAATCTGAAATCACGGCATTGCAGGCTGGTTAAGGGTTCGCTTTATCAGTTGTGATAAGATGGACGAATGAGCCGCTATGGCCGTTTATCGAAAGGAAGAAGTCAATGCGCAATCTGGTTAAATATGTCGGGATTGGCCTGCTGGTTGTGGGTCTTGCAGCCTGTGATAACAGCGACACGAAAACGCCTGCTCAGGGCGCATCCGCAGAGAGCAACGCGACCGGTCAGCCGGTGAATCTGATGGATGGCAAACTCAGTTTCTCTCTGCCAGCCGATATGACTGACCAGAGCGGCAAGCTGGGCACCCAGGCAAATAACATGCACGTATACTCCGACGCAACCGGTCAGAAAGCGGTCATTGTGATTGTGGGCGACGACACCAGCGAAGATCTGGCCGTCCTGTCCAAACGTCTGGAAGACCAGCAGCGCGGCCGCGATCCGCAGCTGCAGGTGGTGACCAATAAATCCATTGAGCTGAAAGGCCACAAGCTGCAACAGCTGGACAGCATCATCTCCGCAAAAGGCCAGACCGCTTACTCTTCTGTGGTGCTGGGTAAGGTGGATAACAAACTGCTGACCCTGCAGATCACTCTGCCAGCGGAAGACCAGCAGAAAGCGCAGACGGCCGCTGAAAACATCATTAACACCATCGTGATCCAATAACCTTTCACGACGATGACGTGGCCTCCGGTGCCTGCACCGGGGGCCATTTTTTTAGCCGCCACGTCAGCAGTAAGGCAAGAATCACCAGACCTGCCGCGGCAATGTAGATCACCGGTACCCCCGCCCAGGCCATTACCAGCCCTGCCAGCGGCCCGGTAATGCCCAACGACATATCCATAAACACCGTATAGGTCGCCAGAGCCGCCCCCTGGTTCTGCTGCGGCACCGCTTTCACCGCCACCACCCCCAGCGCCGGGAAGACCAGTGAAAAACCCGCCCCCGCAAGGAAGACGCCAATTTTCGCCATCCAGGGCGCGCTGGCGATGCCGGTTAACAGCAGCCCGACAATTTCAACCGCAAAACAGATCATCGCCACGTTCAGTCCGCCCAGGCGGTTGATAGTGTTCGGGAAAAGCAGGCGTGCGCCAACAAACGCACCGCTAAAGAGGGTTAACGCAAAGGCCGCGCCCTCCCAGCCTTTGGCGTCGTAAAAGAGGGTAATGAAGGTTGCAATTACGCCGAAGCCGGTGGTCGCCAGGGCCAGCGCCATACCGTACGGCCAGACGCGCCCCAGCACGGCCCGAAACGGCAGCGGCTTGCCCTTGCTGGCCCTCACTTTCGGGCGCGGCAGCGCAAACAGTATCGCCACAAGCGCGACCGCCATAATGGTGAGCGACAGTCCATACAGCCCGCCAAAGGCATAACAGGCCACGCCAAGCGGCGCGCCGAGCGCCATCGCGCCGTAGGTGACAATCCCGTTCCAGGAGATCACCCGGCCAATGTGCGGCGCACCTACAACCCCAACGCCCCACAGCGTCGAGCCGGTTCCCGCCAGGCTTTGCCCAATGCCGAGTATGACGCGGCCCAGGCAAAGCAGTGCCAGGCTAACCAGCGGCCAGGCGCCGGCAGCAGCAGCCAGCAGATAGCTCAGGCCGCTCAGGAAACAGCCGCACAATCCCACCACCACGATGCTTTTAGGACCAAACAGGTCGGCGTAGCGCCCGGCGTGCGGGCGGCTCAGGAGCGTGGCGAAATACTGCAGGCTGATGACCAGCCCCGCCCAGAACGCGCTAAAACCCATCACGTCATGGACATAGCCCGGCAGAACCGCCAGCGGCAGGCCGATCGTCAGGTAACTGGCAAAGTTGAAAATAACGACGGAAACGATACGCAGATTGAGGCGCAATCCGCTCAGCGCCGGTTCGGCGGCAGCTTCGGGCATGGGGGTTTACCTGAATTTTTTGCAACAGTGTTTCACTATTACCACGGCGCAATAAGAAAATCAGCCCCGACTTTCAGATTATCGGCGCCAGACGAAGCGGCCCCCAGGCACTACACTTATCGGGTCATCATCTTAAGGAACGCGCATGTTAGCTCCCCAGCCCGATAAAGCAGGACTCCACATCTTATTAAAACTCGCCTGTCTGGTGGTTATTCTTGCGGGCATTCATGCTGCCGCTGACATTATCGTCCAGCTCCTGCTGGCCCTGTTTTTTGCCATTGTTCTGAATCCGCTGGTGACCTGGTTTTTACGCCGGGGCGTGAGCCGTCCGGTGGCCATCACCATCGTGGTTATCGTGATGCTGATTGGCCTGACGGCGCTCTTCGGGGTACTGGCGGCCTCGCTGAGCGAGTTCTCCACCATGTTGCCGCAGTACAATAAAGAGCTGACGCGTAAAATCGTCGCGCTGCAGGAGATGATGCCCTTTCTTAACCTGCATATCTCACCTGAACGGATGCTGCGCAGGATGGATTCCGAGAAGGTCATGACCTACGCCACCACGCTGATGACCGGTCTTTCCGGCGCGATGGCCAGCATACTGCTGCTGGTCATGACGGTAGTGTTCATGCTGTTCGAAGTCCGCCACGTCCCCTATAAGCTGCGCTTTGCTTTAAATAACCCGCAAATACACATTGCCGGCCTACACCGCGCCTTAAAGGGCGTCTCCAAATATCTGGCGCTGAAAACGCTGCTCAGCGTCTGGACCGGCATTATCGTCTGGCTGGGGCTGATGCTGATGGACGTACAGTTCGCGCTGATGTGGGGGGTGCTGGCGTTTCTGTTGAACTACGTGCCGAATATTGGCGCGGTGCTTTCCGCCGTGCCGCCGATGATCCAGGCGTTTCTGTTTAACGGTTTCTACGAATGCATGCTGGTCGGGGCGCTCTTCCTCGTCGTGCATATGGTGCTGGGCAACATTCTTGAACCACGCATGATGGGGCACCGGCTGGGCATGTCGACGCTGGTGGTGTTTTTATCGTTGCTGATTTGGGGATGGCTGCTGGGCCCGGTCGGCATGCTGCTGTCGGTCCCGCTGACCAGCGTATGTAAAATCTGGATGGAAACCACCAAAGGGGGCAGCAAGCTAGCGATCCTGCTGGGGCCAGGGCGGCCAAAAAGCCGGTTACCGGGATAACTTGTCTATGTCATCAGGCTTAGACCGTCAATAGAACGCCTTAATTACCGCGACGCTCACCGTCGCGGTATTTTTATTTGCGTTAAGGCATATGCTCCCGTTTTTATTCACCTCATCCACATTTCGCTTTAACGCAAATTAAAAAAAACGGAATGATTAATTATTTTGCGTGATATTATACCCTGCCTTAGCGTCAACCTAATGCAAACATTAATATTGATTAAAAAAGACACCTGACTTAATCCGTAGGTCTGGTGATGCTTATTTGTAAAAAACACTACCTTTAATTGTTATTATTGATATGGAGTTGTTGATGAAAAAGATCGTTAAATGGTGCGCTGCTGCAGTATTCGTTGGCGCTCTGGCTGGCTGTGCGCGTACCGCCCCAATCGCTCAGGTTCACTCTGTCGTGAGCGCAGGTCATACTGCCGATCAGGTGAAAACGGCAATTTTGAAAGCAGGCCAGAAGCGTGACTGGATCATGACGGAAGCGGGCCCGGGCGTTATTAAGGGGCGTCTGCAGGCACGCGATCACTCGGTCCAGGTACGTATTCCCTACTCTGCGACAAGCTATTCAATTAATTACGAAAGTAGCCTGAACCTGAAAGCGGCAGACGGTAAAATTCACAAAAATTATAACCGCTGGGTGAACAACCTCGACCACGATATTCAGCTGAATCTCTCTGCGGGTGCCGCGCTGTAATATTTTTCTAAAGTCGGGCCGGACATGGCCCGATAACCTCATTTCTTGCCCTGAAAGGTTACGCAACAATGTACGAAAAGGACACGCTCAGCGCCCTGGATGCCATTACCGAAGCGCAACGCATCGCTTTTGCTCCGATGTTATTTCAGACCGCGCTTTGTCTGCGTAACTCGGGTGTCCTCGCCTGGCTCGATAAACAGGGTAATAAGGGGGCGAGCCTCGAAGAAATAACCGAAAACAGTACCCTGAGCAACTATGCCGTCAGCGTATTGTTAGACATGGGATTAAGCGGGCGGATAATTACCTGGAAAGAAAGTCGTTATTTCCTGGCGAAAGTGGGCCATTTCTTACTCCACGATCCCATGACCCGCGTTAATATGGATTTCACGCAGGACGTCTGTTACCAGGGGTTATTTCACCTGGCCGACGCCCTGCAGGAAGAAAAACCGGCCGGATTATCCGTGTTTGGCGACTGGCCAACCATCTATCCGGCCTTATCCCAGCTTCCTTCCCGGGCAAAAGAGAGCTGGTTCGCCTTCGATCACTACTATTCTGACGCCGCTTTTGACGCCGCGTTGCCATATATATTCGCAAGCTCGCCGACAAAATTGTACGATGTGGGCGGAAATACGGGTAAATGGTCGTTACGCTGCTGCCGCTATGACGATAATGTTGCCGTGACGATCCTCGATCTCCCGCAGCAGATAGCGCTGGCGCAGGAAAACATCGAAAAAGCAGGTTTTTCTCATCGTATTGGATTCCATGCTGTCGATATGCTTAGTCCGACGGCATTGCCGGGAGATGCCGACGTCTGGTGGATGAGCCAGTTTCTGGACTGTTTCTCTCCGGATCAGATTGTCGCCATGCTGACGCGCGTCGCACAGGTCATGAAGCCAGGCGCACGGTTGTGCATCATGGAGCTTTTCTGGGATGCCCAGAAATATGAAGCGGCGGCTTTCAGCCTGAATGCCACCTCGCTCTATTTCACCTGTATGGCGAATGGTAATAGCCGTTTTTACAGCGTAGAGAAGTTTTATCACTACCTGGAGAGGGCGGGCTTCTGCATTGAACAGCGGCTGGATAACCTTGGGGTAGGTCATACCCTGTTAATATGCACCAAACGTGAACAATAGCGCAGCCTGGCTGCCCGGGTGGCCCAGCCTGCCCTTTGAATACGGTATTCCGCGGACGCGCGTAGATGAAATTTTCACTGAACATTATTGACTGGCAGGCAAGAGCGCCAGGACTAAGCGATGCCGCAGAGTGGCAGGCGTGGTCGCGCCTGCAGTCGACTATAGACCCAACGGCCCCGCTTCCCCGGCTGACTGCGTTACCCATGATGACCGCGCGCCGCCTTAACTCGGGCAGTAAGCTGGCGGTGGATCTTGGTCTTGCCATGCTGCAAAGCCACGCCGTTGATGCCGTCGTCTATTCCAGCCGCCACGGCGAACTGGAGCGCAATTACCGTATTCTGCATGCGCTGGCAACCGGTCAGGCCGTCTCGCCCACCGACTTCGCCATGTCCGTGCACAACTCCGCTGTGGGCAATCTTACTATTACCGCTCGCCAGCCTGTTGTCTCGTCATCCATTTCTGCCGGGCTGGACACCTTCCAGCAGGCCCTGTGTGAAGTGCTGAGCCTGCTGCAGGCGGGCTACTCCCGCGTCTTGCTGGTGGATTTTGACGGCACGCTGCCGGAATTTTACCACCCGGCATTGCCGCCGCAGATGCCCACCTGGCCGTACGCGCTGGCGCTGGTGATTGAATCCGGCAGCGAATGGCAGTGCGAAACCCGCAGCGGCAGCACGGGCGAGGAGCCTACTCTGCCGCAAAGCCTGATGTTCCTGCAACGCTATCTCCGCGAGGAACGGCAGTTTGTGGTGCCCGGCGAACGCCTGCTGTGGCAGTGGGCGCGCCAATGAACCGCCTGGCCGCCCGGATCAACTGGCTATGGCGTCTGGCGATGACCGGATTCTGCTTCGTGCTGTTTGGCGCGGGCGGCCTGCTGCTGTCGCTGATTTGGTTCAACCTGCTGCTGATTGTTCAGCGCGATCGCGCCAAACGCCGTAGCCTGGCGCGCCGCAGCATTGCGGCCAGCTTCCGCGTCTTCTTAACCGTTGCCCGCGGCACCGGGGTGCTGGACTATCGCATTCACAATCTTGACGCGCTTCGCGGCGATCGGGGCTGTCTGGTGGTGGCTAACCACCCAACGCTAATTGACTACGTGATTCTGGCGTCGGTGATGCCCGAAACCGACTGTCTGGTGAAGAGCGCGTTACTGCGCAATCCCTTTGTCAGCGGCGTTATCCGCGCGGCGGATTACCTGATTAACAGCGAAGCCGAGCCTCTGCTCGCTGCCAGCCGGCAGCGTCTGGCCCACGGCGACACGCTGTTAATCTTCCCGGAAGGCACGCGTACCCGCCCAGGTGAGGCTATCGCCCTCCAGCGCGGCGCGGCAAATATCGCCGTGCGCTGCCGCAGCGATCTGCGGATCGTGCTGATCCACTGCAGCGAGCACCTGCTGGATAAAAAAAGCCGCTGGTATGACGTACCGCCCGCAAAACCTGTCTTTACCGTGGATGTGCGCGATCGCGTGAACATCGACGAATTTTACGATGCAAATGAACAAGAACCGGCGCTGGCGGCAAGGCAGTTAAACCGGCATCTGGAGCATCGATTAACATCAGGCCTTCAATCTTTGTCAGGAATTAATGATGCAAGCGCTTTATCTTGAAATTAAGAATCTCATTATCACCACGCTGAATCTGGACGAGCTTACCGCAGAGGATATTGATACCGATGCCGCGCTGTTTGGCGATGGGCTGGGTCTCGACTCTATCGACGCGCTGGAGCTCGGTCTGGCGGTGAAAAACCAGTATGGCGTGGTGCTTTCTGCCGAAAGCGAGGAGATGCGCCAGCACTTCTTTTCCGTCGCCACCCTGGCGTCCTTTATCCATGCCCAACGCGCCTGAGACGTGAACTATGACCGAACAAGAAACCATTTATCAGGAAGTCTGCGGCCTTCTGATCAAACTCTTTGAAATCGACCCGCAGGACATTACGCCCGAAGCCCGTCTTTACGAAGACCTGGAGCTGGACAGCATTGACGCTGTGGACATGATTGTCCATCTGCAGAAGAAAACCGGTAAGAAAATCAAGCCGGAAACCTTCAAATCGGTTCGTACCGTTCAGGATGTGGTAGACGCCGTCGAACAGCTTCTGCGCGAAGAGTAAAACACCGTGCGTGGTGGACGGACGTTGCCGGTTATCCCCCTTCTGACGGGGCTGATGCTGCTGGCGTGGCCCTTCCTGATTGGATATGGGCTGACGCATAACAGCCTGCCGTGGCTGCTGCCCGTGATGGCACTGCTGTTGCTGCTGCGGCTGCAACAGGCGCGGCGGAACACCGGCCCGATGCGGTATGTGGTGCAGTGCGTGGCGCTGGCGGGCATCGCGCTCTGCGCGGCAAGCTACCTGCTGAAAACCCACCAGTGGCTGCTGTTTTACCCTGTGGTCGTCAATCTTGTGATGCTGGCCGTGTTCGGGGGTTCGCTCTGGACCGCGATGCCGCTGGTCGAACGGCTGGCGCGCCTGCGTGAGCCAAATTTGCCCCCGGAGGGTGTGCGCTATACCTACAAGGTGACCCTCGTCTGGTGCGGTTTTTTCATCGGCAACGGGGCGATGGCGCTGTTTACCGTCCTGCACGGTGACATGCATCTGTGGACGCTGTGGAACGGTATGGTGGCTTACATCCTGATGGGAACGCTGATGGCGACAGAGTGGCTGGTGCGTCAACGGGTGATAAAAAAAGAGATGCACAATGACTAACCCCCTTCCGCTGGGCCAGTGGTTAAACGCGCCCCGCCCTGACGACACGCCCGTCGCCTGGCTTGACGATCGTACCTGGACGCTGGGCCAGCTGCGCCACGACGTGACCCTGCTGGTCGACACCCTGCGTCAGCAGGAAGGCGAGCGCTGGGCGCTGTGCTTTGAAAACAGCTACCTGTTTATCGTTGCGCTGCTGGCCTCGCTGCATGCGGGTAAAACGCCGGTCATTCCCGGCCATAGCCGCATTTCGCTGCTTGAAGAGCAGCAGTCGCTGTTTAGCGGCGTTCTGAGCGACAGGCCCCTCGGTTACCCTGGAAAGCTGATTGTGGTGGCTTCCCGCCATCAGACGATCGCCCACTGGGTGCCCCTGCCGGATATTGCCGAAAGCCGCTTTGTTGAGCTTTTCACCTCCGGCTCCACGGGGACGCCGCGTCGGGTGGTTAAGCACATCGTCAGCCTGGATCGCGAAGCCCGCCTGCTGGCTGACCGCTTCGGCGCGCGTCTGGCTGGCTGTAGCGTTGTCGCCTCCGTCGTACCGCAACACCTGTACGGTCTGACATTCCGCATTGTATTGCCGATGGCGATGGGCCTGCCGCTGCATGCCGCGATGCTCTATTACGCAGAGCAGCTGGCCGCCCTTCATCATGACAGGCATTACCTGTTCATCAGCAGCCCGGCCTTCCTGAAACGCCTGGATACCGAGCTGGCCGCGCCGCCCGTCAGGATGCTGATTTCCGCGGGCGGAATGCTGCCCTGGCGTGACGTCTCCACCACCGCTGGCTGGCTTAACATCTGGCCGGATGAAATTTATGGCAGCACCGAAACCGGGATCCTCGCCTGGCGCCATCGCCAGGAAGATAACCTGCCGTGGCTGCCCTTCCCCGGCGTCAGCTTCCATCAGGAAGAAGAAGCGTGTCGCGTCACGTCGCCACTGATCCATGAGGCTGAAGGACTCCAGCTGGACGATATCCTCCACTTCGACAGCGAGGGGCTGTTCAGCATCGCCGGTCGTCGCGGGCGGGTGGTCAAAATTGAAGAAAAGCGCATCTCGCTTAACGAAATAGAACGCCGCCTGCTGGAGCTCGACGGCGTTTGCGAAGCGGCTGCGCTGCCGGTCACGCGCGGGGGCCGCCAGGGAATCGGCGCCCTGCTGGTGCTGGATGAGGCGGTTCGTCAGCGCTGGTACCTGCAGGATAAAAAAGCGCAGGAGTTCGCCTGGCGTCGCGCTCTGCTGCCGTGGCTTGAACCGGTCGCGGTGCCGCGCTACTGGCGGATTGTGGATGAGATGCCGGTAAACAGTATGAACAAGCGTGTCTATGCGCAGTTAGAGGAGTTATTTCATGAAAATTCATGAAATTGAGCGCCATCAGGCACAGCCGGAGAAGCTGGAGATCGTTTTGCATCTCGACGCGTCTCTGTTCTGGTTTCAGGGCCATTTTGCCGTACAGCCGCTGCTGCCCGGCGTTGCGCAGCTTGACTGGGTCATGCACTACGCCACGACGTTACTGGCGCCGGGCTACCGCTTTCACAGCATTCAAAACGTGAAGTTTCAGGCCCCTCTGCTGCCGGAAACTACGGTAACGCTGGTGCTTGAGTGGCATGCCGAACGTCAGATGTTGACCTTCAGCTACCAGCGTCACGCCGGGGCGGAGCGCCATACCGCCAGCAGCGGGAAAATTCGTCTATGTCAGTGATCTTTCGCCCCTGCGTGCTGATCCCGTGCTACAACCACGGTGCCATGATCGCCAGCGTGCTGTCACGTCTCGCCCCGTTCGGCCTGCCGTGCCTGGTGGTGGATGACGGCAGCGAAGCGATCACCCGTCAGGAGCTCGAACGCCTGGCGGCGGAGCAGCCGCAGATGACGCTGATCCGTCTGGGGCAAAACGCCGGGAAAGGTGCTGCGGTCATCAGGGGGCTGGAGGAGTGCGCTCGCGCGGGCTATACCCACGCCGTGCAGGTGGATGCGGACGGCCAGCACGCCATTGAAGATATCCCCAAACTGCTGGCGCTGGCGGAGCGCCACCCGGATGCGCTGATTTCCGGCCAGCCCATTTACGATGATTCCATTCCGCGCTCGCGGCTCTACGGGCGCTGGGTCACCCACGTCTGGGTATGGATTGAGACCTTATCCCTGCAGCTTAAAGACAGCATGTGCGGCTTTCGGGTCTACCCGGTCTCGCCCACGCTGCGGCTGGCCGCGCGTGAAACGCTCGGTAAACGGATGGACTTTGACACCGAAGTGATGGTCCGTCTCTACTGGCAGGGCAACTCCAGCGTCTTCCTGCCCACCCGTGTGACCTACCCGCAGGACGGGTTATCCCACTTCGACGCGTTAAAAGATAACGTGCGGATCTCCCTGATGCATACCCGGCTGTTCTTCGGCATGCTGCCCCGCATTCCCGACCTGCTCTTCCGTCGACGCGGCCAGCACTGGGCGCAGCAGGACGAGGTCAAGGGGCTATGGGGCATGCGCCTGATGCTGCGCGTCTGGCAGCTGCTGGGGCGGCGGGCCTTTACAGTGCTGCTGTGGCCGGTGATTGGCGTCTACTGGCTTATCGCGCGTCCGGCGCGGCAGGCTTCGCGGCAGTGGATTGCACGCGTGAAGCAGGTGCTGATGCAGCGGGACATGCCTGTTCCCTCACGGCTCAACAGCTTTTTCCATTTCATGCGCTTCGGCAACGCGATGCTGGACAAAGTTGCCAGCTGGCGCGGCGAGCTGAAGTTTAATCGCGACGTGCTCTTTGCCCCCGGCGCGCGCGAAACGCTTAATATCGCGGCGCCGCAGGGCAAGCTGCTGCTGGCCTCGCATCTTGGCGACGTAGAGGCCTGCCGGGCGCTGGCCCAGCTGGACGGCAGCAAAACCATCAATGCCCTGGTCTTCAGCGAAAACGCCCGGCGCTTTAAGCAGATTATGAGCGAAATGGCGCCCCAGGCGGGCGTGAATTTAATGTCGGTCACCGACATCGGCCCGGACACCGCGATTGCCATCAAAGAGAAGCTTGAGCGCGGAGAATGGGTCGCGATTGTGGGCGACCGCATCGCGGTGAATCCGCAGCGTGGCGGCGAGTGGCGCGTGATCTGGAGCCGGTTTATGGGCCAGCCCGCGCCGTTCCCTCAGGGGCCGTTTATCCTGGCCTCGATTCTCCGCTGCCCGGTGGTGCTGATTTTTGCCCTGCGCCAGCAGGGCAAGCTTGTCCTGCACGGCGAACCGTTTGCCGACCCGCTGATCCTGCCGCGCGGGGAACGCCAGCAGGCGCTGCAGGATGCCGTCGATCGCTACGCGCAGCGGCTGGAGCATTACGCCCTGATGTCGCCGCTCGACTGGTTTAATTTTTTCGATTTCTGGCATCTGCCAGAGTCCAGAGAGAAGGAGTAAAGGGTGCTGACCGATCCCCGCTTTACGACTGAAGTCGAGATCACCGTTCCGTTCCACGACGTCGATATGATGGGCGTGGTCTGGCACGGTAACTATTTCCGCTACTTTGAGATCGCCCGCGAGGCGCTGCTCAATCAGTTTGACTATGGCTATCGCCAGATGAAGGCCTCCGGCTACGTCTGGCCCGTCGTCGACACCCGGGTGAAATACCGCGATGCGGTGACCTTTGAGCAGCGTATTCGCGTCCGCGCGCAGATTGAAGAGTATGAAAACCGGCTGCGCATTGCCTATCAAATTTTCGATGCGCAGACCGGCAAGCGCACCACCACCGGGTACACCATCCAGGTGGCGGTGGAAGAAGCCACCCGCGAAATGTGCTTTGTCAGCCCGGCAATACTGTTTGAACGAATGGGAGTAACACCATGAAATGGTTGCCTTTGCTGGCGCTGATCGTCAGCCCGCTGGTCAGTGCCGTGACGCTGGATGAACTGCAGCGGCGGTTTACCGAGCAGCCCGTGGTGCGCGCGCACTTCGAACAGATTCGCACGATAAAAGATATGCCGCAGCCGCTGCGCTCGCAGGGCGAGATGCTGATCGCCCGCGACAGTGGCCTGCTGTGGGATCAAAAAGCGCCGTTTCCGATGACGCTCCTGCTGGACGACAAGCGGATGATTCAGGCGATCAACGGCCAGCCGCCGCAGACTATCACTGCCGACAATAATCCGCAGATGTTCCAGTTCAACCACCTGCTGCGGGCCCTGTTCCAGGCCGACCGCAAGGTGCTGGAAGAGAACTTCCGCATCGATTTTAAAGACCTGGGAGCGGGCCGCTGGTCGTTGGTACTTACGCCAAAAACGACGCCGCTGGACAAGATTTTTGCCTCCCTCGATCTGGGCGGCGCGACCTATCTGGAGACGATTCGCCTGAACGACAAGCAGGGCGACCGTACCGATATCGCTCTTTCAAACCACCAACTGACGCCCGCCAGCCTGACCGATGACGAACGCCAACGCTTTGCCGCACCGTAAATCCCTGCGCCCGGCGCTTCTGTGGGCCGCAGCATGCCTGATCCTGCTGGGCGTGCTGCTGTCACTGCTGCCCGGCGCGCGTCTGAACAGCAGCGTGCTGGCCATGCTGCCGAAGCAGACGCTGGGGGCGATCCCGCCGGCGCTCAACGACGGGTTTATGCAGCGTCTCGACCGCCAGCTGGTCTGGCTGGTCAGCCCCGGCAAAGAGCCCGATCCGCGCGTGGCGCAGCAGTGGCTGACGCTGCTGCAAAACAGTCACTCGCTCAGCGAGGTCAAAGGCCCGATGGACGCCGCCGGGCAGAAAGCCTGGGGAGAGTTCTTCTGGCAGCACCGCAACGGCCTGATCGATCCCGCCACCCGTGCCCGTCTGCAAAACGGCGGAGACGCGCAGGCGCAGTGGATTTTATCCCAGCTCTACTCGGCCTTTTCCGGCGTCAGCGGCAAAGAGCTGCAAAACGATCCGCTGATGCTGATGCGCGGCTCGCAGCTCGCCCTGGCGCAAAACGGCCAGAAGCTGCGGCTGATGGACGGCTGGCTGGTCACGCAAGATGAGGCAGGAAACTACTGGTACCTGCTGCACGGCGAGCTGGCAGGCTCGTCATTTGATATGCAGCAGACCCACCGGCTCGTGACGACGCTTAACGCGCTGCAACAGACGCTGAAAGCGAGTTACCCGCAGGCCCAACTGCTTTCCCGCGGAACCGTGTTCTACAGCGATTACGCCAGCCAGCAGGCCAAACGCGACGTCTCGACGCTGGGTATCGCCACCCTGCTTGGGGTGTTCCTGCTTATCGTCGCGGTGTTCCGCTCTCTGCGCCCGCTGCTGCTGAGCGTGCTCTCCATTGCCATCGGCGCGCTGGCGGGCACGGCGGTGACACTGCTGCTCTTTGGCGAACTGCACCTGATGACGCTGGTGATGAGCATGAGCATCATCGGTATTTCCGCAGACTACACGCTCTACTACCTGACCGAACGGATGGTCCACGGCGCGGAGCTTTCCCCCTGGCAGAGCCTGGCCAAGGTACGCAATGCGCTGCTGCTGGCGCTGCTGACGACCGTCGCCGCCTACCTGATTATGATGCTGGCCCCCTTCCCCGGGATCCGCCAGATGGCGGTGTTCGCCGCCGTGGGGCTGAGCGCCTCCTGCCTGACGGTGATTTTCTGGCATCCGTGGCTGTGCCGGGGTCTGCCGGTGCGCCCGGTTCCCTTTATGGTCCTGATGCTGCACTGGCTGGCCGCCTGGCGACGCAGTAAAAAACTGTCCGTTGGCCTGCCCGTCGCGCTGGCGCTGGTCTCCGCCGCGGGGATGAGCACCCTGAAGGTGGACGACGATATCGCCCAGCTGCAGGCGCTGCCAAAAGATATTCTGGCGCAAGAGAAAGCCATTACCGCCCTGACCGGCCAAAGCGTCGATCAGAAATGGTTTGTGGTGCACGGCGCTTCGCCCCAGCAAACGCTGGAGCGGCTGGAAGCCTTCACCCCGGCGCTGGCCGAGGCGCAAAAAGCGGGCGATCTCACCCGCTGGCGTACCCTGCCGCTGAACTCGCTGGCCCGCCAGAAAAGCGATCTTACGCTGCTGCGCGACGCTGCCCCGGCAGTAACGAACGTGTTGAAAAGCGCCGGGCTCAACGCCGTATCCCCGAATCTGGACGCCATGCCGGTCAGCGTGGACGCGTGGCTTAACAGCCCGGCCAGCGAAGGCTGGCGACTGCTCTGGCTGACCCTGCCCGGCGGGGAAAGCGGCGTGCTGGTGCCGGTGGACGGCGCGAAAAACAGCGCGGCGCTCGGTGAGCTGGCCGCGCGCCATGACGGCGTCGTCTGGGTGGACCGCAAAGCCAGCTTTGACAGCCTCTTTGCCCTCTACCGCACGCTGCTGACGGGGCTACTGTTTGCAGCGCTGGCGGTGATTGCCTGCGGGGCGATGCTGCGCCTCGGCTGGCGTAAGGGGCTGATAAGCCTGGTGCCGTCCGCGCTGTCGCTGAGCTGCGGTCTGGCGGTCCTGGCCGCAACGGGCCACCCGTTAAATCTGTTTTCACTGCTGGCGCTGGTACTGGTGCTCGGCATTGGCATTAACTACACGCTATTTTTCAGCAACCCGCGCGGTACGCCGCTGACCTCGATGCTGGCGATTACCCTGGCGATGATGACCACCTTGCTGACGCTGGGCATGCTCGTCTTCAGCACCACCCAGGCCATCAGCAGCTTTGGTATTGTGCTGGTGAGCGGGATTTTCACCGCCTTCCTGCTGGCTCCGCTGGCAATGCCGGATAAGAAAGAGAGAAAACGTAAATGAACGCTGTTTATCGCGCCGTTGCGCTGGCTGCGGCGCTGCTGCTGGCAGGCTGTAGCCATTCGACCGATACTAAAGAGACCCGGCCTCAGGCCTGGCTCCAGCCGGGCACCAAAGTTACGCTCCCGCCGCCCGGCATCAGCCCGGCGGTAAGCTCCCAGCAGCTGCTGACCGGCAGCTTTAACGGACAAACGCAGTCCCTGCTGGTGATGCTCAACGCGGATGCGCATAAGGTCACGCTGGCCGGGCTCTCTTCCGTTGGGATCCGTCTGTTCCTGGCAACGTACGATGAGAACGGTATTCATACCGAGCAGTCCATCGTCGTGCCGCAGCTGCCGCCAGCCAGCCAGGTGCTGGCCGACGTGATGCTCAGCCACTGGCCGATTAGCGCCTGGCAGCCGCAGTTGCCGAAGGGCTGGACGCTGACGGACAATGGCGATCGGCGCGAGCTGCGTAACGCCAGCGGCAAGCTGGTGACGGAGATTGTCTACCTCCAGCGCAAAGGCAAGCGCGAGCCGATCAGCATCGAGCAACACGTATTCAAATACCACATCACCATTCAATATCTGGGTGACTGAGATGATCTATATATCCGCTGTTGGCATGGTCAACGCGCTGGGCAACTCGCCTGACGAGATTGCCGCGAACCTGACGGCAGGCGTGGCGCCGGGTATGCACGCCCGGGCCGGCTGGTTGCAGGGAGCCCCCGAAGCGGTACTGGGCGCCGTGGAAGGCGAGCTGCCGCCCATCCCGGACAGCTTCTGTGCACACCGCACCCGCAATAACCAGCTGCTGCTGGCCGCACTGGCGCAGATTCAGTCAACCGTTGACGAGGCCATCGCCCGCGTCGGTCGCGACCGCGTGGCCGTTGTGCTGGGAACCAGCACTTCCGGGCTGGATGAAGGCGATGAGCACGTTAGGCGCATGACCGACGGCGAGACCAGCACGCGATGGCAGTACCCGCAGCAGGAGCTGGGCGATCCGTCCCGCTTCCTTGCCAACTGGCTGCAGCTTGAAGGCCCGGCCTATACGATCTCCACCGCCTGCTCCTCCAGCGCGCGGGCGATGATTGGCGGCAAACGCCTGATTGAAGCCGGGCTGGTGGACATCGCCATTGTCGGCGGGGCCGATACCCTGAGCCGGATGCCCGTCAACGGTTTTAACAGCCTTGAATCCTTCTCCCCTACGCTCTGCGAGCCGTTTGGGCGCGACCGCCGGGGGATCACCATCGGTGAAGCAGCGGCGCTGATGGTATTGAGCCGGGAACCTGCGGACGTGGCGCTGCTCGGGACCGGCGAATCCAGCGATGCGTACCATATTTCCGCCCCGCATCCTCAGGGCGAAGGGGCGATAAGGGCTATCACTCAGGCGCTCAACGAAGCGGGCATGCAGCCGGGCGACATCGGCTATATCAACCTGCACGGCACGGCCACGCCGCTCAACGATCAGATTGAATCGCAGGTGGTACACGATCTCTTCGGGGAGAGCGTGCCGTGCAGCTCAACCAAACACCTGACCGGCCACACGCTGGGCGCTGCCGGTATCACCGAAGCGGCACTGAGCTGGCTGATTCTGACGCGCGATCTGCCCTTGCCGCCGCAGGATTTTTCCCGCTATGCCCCGGACGACACGCTCGCGCCGTGCGGCCTGCTGCACCAGCGCGCCGCCCTGAAAAAGCCGGTGATTTTGTCTAACTCGTTCGCGTTTGGCGGCAACAACGCCAGCATTCTGCTGGGGAGAGCGTCATGAGCTATCTATCACCCGAAGCCTATTTGCCGCACGAGGCGCCCATGATGCTGCTGGGGTCCGTTGAGAATGTCACTGACGACACAGCGGTCTGCCGCGTCGCGGTTGACAGGCAAAGTGTGCTGGCGCCGTTTCTCAATGCCGATGGCGACCTGCCGGGCTGGTACGCGCTCGAATTGATGGCGCAGACCGTTGGCGTCTGGTCAGGCTGGCATCGTCAGCAGCAGGGGCAAGAGCATATCGCGCTGGGCATGGTGCTCGGCGCGCGCGAGCTGGTCTGCACCAGTGGGCGTTTCGCCAAAGGCTTAACGCTGGACATTACCGTTAAGCTGCTGATGCAGGACGAACGCTTCGGCAGTTTTGAATGTACGATTTCCGCAGATGAAGAGACGCTGGCCACGGGCCGGGTCAACACCTTCCAGCCGAGTGCAGAAGAATTAACATCGCTTTTTAATCAGGGATCCCACGCATGAGTCGTTCCGTTCTGGTCACAGGGGCCAGCAAAGGCATTGGTCGCGCCATCGCCTGCCAGCTTGCCGCTGACGGGTTCACCGTCGGCGTGCATTACCACCGTGATGCCGCAGGCGCGCAGGAGACGCTGGACGCCATTACGCAGGCGGGCGGCAGCGGTCGTTTACTCTCGTTTGACGTGGGCAACCGCGAACAGTGCCGCGAGGTGCTGGAGCAGGAAATTGAAGCTTATGGCGCATGGTATGGCGTGGTCAGCAATGCCGGAATCGCCCGCGACGGTGCCTTTCCGGCACTGAGTGAAGACGACTGGGACAGCGTGATCCACACCAATCTCGACAGCTTTTATAACGTCATTCACCCCTGCATTATGCCGATGATCGGCACCCGTAAAGGGGGGCGCATTATCACCTTATCGTCCGTGTCCGGCGTGATGGGCAACCGCGGGCAGGTGAACTACAGTGCGGCAAAAGCGGGCATTATCGGCGCCACCAAAGCGCTGGCGATCGAGCTGGCAAAACGCAAAATCACCGTGAACTGCATTGCCCCGGGGCTGATTGATACCGGCATGATTGAGATGGAGGAGGCTGCGCTGAAGGAAGCGATGTCCATCATCCCAATGAAACGTATGGGCCAGGCTGAGGAGGTCGCCGGGCTGGCCAGCTATCTGATGTCGGATATTGCGGGCTACGTCACCCGACAGGTCATTTCCATTAACGGAGGAATGCTATGACGCGTCGCGTGGTGATTACGGGCATGGGCGGCGTGACCGCCTTTGGCGAGAGCTGGCAATCTGTTTCCAGCCGGCTGCTGGCGTATGAAAACGCCGTGCGTAAAATGCCGGAATGGCAGGTGTACGAAGGCCTGCATACCCTGCTGGGCGCGCCGATCGACGATTTCGCGCTGCCGGAACACTATACCCGCAAGCGTATCCGCGCCATGGGCCGGGTGTCGCTGATGTCGACCCGCGCCACCGAGCTGGCGCTGGAGCAGGCGGGGCTGATTGGCGAAGCGGTGCTCACCAACGGGCAAACCGGTATCGCCTACGGCTCTTCGACAGGCAGCACCGGCCCGGTCAGCGAATTCGCGACCATGCTCACCGAAAAGCACACCAATAACATCACCGGGACAACCTATGTCCAGATGATGCCGCACACCACCGCGGTGAATACCGGCCTGTTCTTTGGATTACGCGGCCGCGTCATCCCGACGTCGAGCGCCTGTACCTCCGGCAGCCAGGCGATAGGCTACGCCTGGGAGGCGATTCGCCACGGGTATCAGACCGTTATGGTCGCGGGGGGCGCGGAAGAGCTTTGTCCGTCAGAAGCGGCGGTGTTTGACACGCTGTTTGCCACCAGCCAGCGCAACGACGAACCCAAAACCACCCCGTCGCCGTTTGATACGCAGCGCGATGGTCTGGTGATTGGGGAAGGTGCGGGTACCCTGATACTCGAAGAGCTGGAGCACGCCAGAGCGCGTGGGGCCACGATCTACGGCGAAATTGTAGGCTTTGCCACTAACTGTGACGCGGCCCATATCACCCAGCCGCAGCGCGACACCATGCAGATTTGCATGGAGCAGTCGCTGGCGATGGCGGGATTAAGCGCCCGGGATATGGGGTATATCTCCGCGCACGGTACCGCCACCGACCGCGGCGATATCGCCGAAAGCCAGGCTACTGCCGCCATCTATGGTGACAGCGTGCCGGTTTCCTCGCTGAAGAGCTATTTAGGCCACACGCTGGGGGCCTGCGGCGCGCTGGAAGCATGGATGAGCCTGCAGATGATGCGCGAAGGCTGGTTTGCCCCGACGCTCAATTTAACGCAGCCGGATGAGCAATGCGGGGCTTTAGATTATATTATGGGAGAAGCCCGTCAGATTGACTGCGAGTATCTGCAGAGCAATAACTTCGCGTTTGGCGGCATCAATACCTCGATTATTATTAAACGCTGGGCGTAACTATGTACCGGTTTGTACTGGGAAAAATTTCCACCCTTTGCGCGGACCCGCTGGCGTCAACGCTCGCAGACAGGGCACCTCAGGGTGCACGACATGCCTCCTGGCTGGCAGGCCGGACGCTGCTCGCCAGAACATTATCCCCTCACCCGCTCCCCGACATCATTTACGGCGAGCAGGGGAAACCGGCCTTTGAGAAGGGGAATCCGCTGTGGTTCAACCTGAGCCATAGCGGTGACGATATCGCCTTACTGATGAGCGATGAAGGTGAAGTGGGCTGCGATATCGAAGTGATTCGCCCCCGCAAGAACTGGCAGGCGCTGGCCAACGCCGTTTTCAGCCTGACAGAGCATGACGAGCTGGAGCGTGAAGCGCCTGAGGAACGGCTTTCCGCTTTCTGGCGTATCTGGACGCGAAAAGAAGCGATTGTGAAACAGCGTGGCGGCAGCGCCTGGCAGATTGTCAGCATCGACAGCACGGCCCGGTCGCACGCGGTCAGCCAGCTACAGCTCGGTTCTCTGAGCCTTGCCGTCTGTACTGCAACCCCTTACACCCTGACCACCGAGTCGATTATTCACGTCGGGGCAGGAAAATCACCAGTACACCCAGCATAATAAACCCGACGCCCGCCAGCCCGCGCCAGGAGAAGCCTTCTCCCCAGCCGGGCAGCAGGATCGCCGCGCCCCATACCAGGATATAGCTGAGGCTCAGCAAGGCATAGGCTTTGCTGAGCGCCATGCGATGCAGCGCCAGATACCAGCAGCCCATGGAGGCCACGTATCCCGTCAATCCCAGCAGCAGCGCGCCCGTGCCGGGCGAGACGTGCCACAGCGCAGAGATAAACGTCAGAAGATCGCTGACTGGTGGCAGAGCCTGCATGGCATCGCGCAGCAACAGCTGCGCGGCGCTGACTAACAGCACGCTGCATAACGCCCAGAACGCGCCTTTCACAGGCTTCCTCCCAGCACGATAATCCCAATGATGATGAACCCGACTCCCAGCCAGTGATGCACAGCAACGTGCTCACGCCAGAAGACCTTCGCCGCCAGCGTTACCCAGACAAAATTGAGGCTCAGCATCGGATAAGCGACGCCGACGGGCAGACGCTGCAGCACCACCAGCCAGACCAGCATACCGCCGCCCAGCGCCAGCATTGCCAGGCCAAGCCACAGCGCGATGTGCGCGCCACGCCGCCCGGCCTTCGCCGGACGGGTGGCCTGTTTCTGGCACAGCTGCCCCGCGCAGCTGAGCAGGCTTGCCAGTACGAGCCAGGTCCAGGTCATCACTTCGGCAGATACTCCAGCAGGGCCAGACGCCCCTGGATATAGAGATTGTCCGGCTGCGGTAAATTCGCCTGTGAAAGATCGTCACGCTTTGAGAGCAGCATCACCAGCGACACGCGCCCCTGCTGACGATGCGTTGCCAGCCACTGCGCGAAGTCGTCCTCACTGACAAAACGGTCTTTCACATCGGGATAATCCAGCCCGTAGCGCAGCTCGCCGCTCTGACCAAAGAGCGTGATGTCATTGCGTTTCAGCTCCCACGCCAGGCCCGCGGCCACGCCCACGTTATTGGCCAGCACGAATCGGCTTTCCTGCAGCGGCTCCCGCACGGTATCGACCAGCGACTGGGGCTGTTTGGAGTCCACCACCAGGTTAGGAATGGCAAAACCAATCAGCAGCGCCAGGCCTGCTGGACACAGCGCCGCCAGCCACCAGCGCTGCTGGCTCTGCCGGAACGTAAACCAGCCTACCGCGGCCCAGATGAGGAACGCTACCACCGCACAGAAGACTTTATACAGTTCAACCGACGTCCAGACCGGATGCTTAGCCAGTCCCCACGGCGAAACCACCAGCGCTGCCACCACGCCGATGACGCCAAACGCCAGGTTAATGCCGCCGTTAATGCGTAACGCTCTGGCGCCTTTTTCCGCCGCGAGGCAGGCATAGCGCGCCATCAGGATAGCCAGCGGAGCGAAACAGGGCAGGATATAGGTTGGCAGCTTGCCTTTGGCGATGCTGAAGAACAGCAGCGGCATCACCACCCAACCCAGCAGATAGAACCCTCCGCCCGCGTTTTGTCTGTCATTCCAGCCGAGACGCAGCGCGCCGGGCAGCAGCGCCAGCCACGGCAGGCTGCCGGCGATCAGGAATGGCACGTAGTACCAGAACGGGGCTTTATGCTGTGCGTCGCTCTGGGCAAAACGCTGAATATGCTCAACCCAGAAGAAGTAACGCCAGAAATCAGGCTCACGGTGCGCAATGGCCAGCGCCCACGGCAGAACAATCAGCACGCAGCTGAGGATCGCGAGCCAGCCAAAAATCAGCACCTCTTTCCAGCGCTTCCGGGCGATGACCCACGGAAGCACGCCAATCACCGGAACGGCCAGTGCCAGGAAGCCTTTGGTCATCACCCCCATTCCGCAGGCCAGCCCAAGTAGCACATAGCCACCCGCTTTTCCGGCCACGGTTTGAGCCTGCGACGCCAGCCAGAAGCTGCACATCGCCGCCACCAGCCACAGGGTGATAATAGGATCCAGAACCGCATACGTGCCGATGCCGTACACCAGAAACAGGGTCAGGAAGATAAGGCCGGAGAATATGGCTGTCCGCTTATCCCGCCAGAGCCGCCATGCCATCCAGATAACCAGCAGCGCCGCGAGCCCCGTGGAGAAGATCGACCCGGCGCGTACGGCAAAGTTCGTGTGCCCGAACAGCCATTGCCCGATACTGTTGATCCAGTAGCCGGCAATCGGCTTTTCAAAGTAACGCAGCCCCAGAAAATGCGGGACAACCCAGTCACCCGATGCCAGCATTTCGCGGCTGATTTCCGCATAGCGCGTTTCATCGGGCTGCCACAGCAGACGGATATCGACCGGAATGAGGTAGTAAACGATAAACAGTGCGAGAAGCGCTACGCCATAACGGGCTGTTTTCATGGGACCGGACTCACGATTTGTTGATAGCCAAGCCAGCCTTCCCGGCCAGCCAGTTCACTACGGACCACTTTGCCCACGGGCAGGGTGCTGAGGTCGTCCGGCAGCAGCTCGCTCAACGGGCAGAATTCGATGCCCTCCTGAGCGGCCATCGTCAGCAGCGCATCGAAATCATGCTGATACGCAATCCCTTCCACTTCGGCATGGATGGTATACACCGGCGTACCGGCGTCTCGATGGATGCGGTCCAGTATATAGCGATTAAATTCTTCCGCTTTCACCTCGCGCCCCACCACCTCATCCCACGTAGGAAGCGTGACCGGAATTTGCACGGTACCGTAGCGATTTTCGCCTAACAGCGGCAAAAATGGCCCGGTTCCGCGGCAGTCGCTGTTGTAGCGAAACGCGAAATGCTCTTTGGCTTTGACCACCCGCTGGTCGGCACGCCATCCCGCCACGGCGGAGCAGCGTACGGGCTGACCAATGATGGCCTCAAGCTCCAGCATTCCACGTTCGACCTCACGGGACAGGCGTGAGATATCCCAGACGCCTGCCCAGGCCTGCCAGGCATGGTGATCCCAGGCATGCAGGCCAATTTCATGATGCTGCGCCGCCTCGCGAATCACCGCTTCATTACCCGCGCCGATGCGTCTGCCGGGCCAGGCGGTGCCGGCCAGCAAAATATCCCAGCCGTAGAGGGATGCCGCGCGCGAGCGCAGCATTTTGAACAGAAATGCCGGTTTAACCAGACGCCATAAGTGGCGTCCCATGTTGTCAGGCCCCACGCTGAAGAAAATGCTGGCACGCACACCGTGCCTGCTCAGCAGTTCCAGCAGTCCGGGCACGCCGTCACGCGTTCCCCTGAAGGTGTCGACATCAATGCGTAAACCGACTTTTTTCATGAGGCCTGTTCCGACAGCTCCACGGTGCGCAGGAAGAAGTCGAGCGTCTCATCAATGGTCTGCTCCATCTTCACCGTCGGCGTCCAGTTCAGGCAGCGCTTCGCGTTGCGGATGCTTGGTTTACGGTGCTCGACGTCCTGGTAGCCCTTACCATAGTAGCTGCTGCTTTCCACTTCGCGGAAACCGGCAAACGGCGGGAAGCGATCGCGCAGCGGGTGGCGCTCAAAGCTGGCCAGCAGCATCTCTGCCAGCTCGCGAATGCTCGCCTCGTTTTCAGGGTTACCGATGTTGATGATCTCACCGTTGCAGCGGTTATCTTTGTTTTCGATGATGCGGAACAGGGCTTCGATACCGTCGCTGATATCCGTAAAGCAGCGTTTCTGGCTCCCCCCTTCAATCAGCTTGATAGGCGAGCCTTCCACCAGGTTCAGGATCAGCTGGGTGATCGCGCGGGAGCTGCCGATACGCGCCGCGTTCAGGTTATCCAGACGCGGCCCCATCCAGTTGAACGGACGGAACAAGGTAAAGCGCAGGCCCTCTTTCTCGCCGTAGGCCCAAATCACGCGGTCAAGCAGCTGTTTGGAGACAGAGTAGATCCAGCGCTGTTTGTTGATCGGCCCCACCACGAGGCTGGAAGTGTCTTCATCGAAGTTTTTGTCGGTACACATGCCGTACACTTCAGAGGTGGACGGGAAGATGATGCGCTTGTCGTATTTCACGCAGTCGCGGATGATCTTCAGGTTCTCCTCGAAGTCCAGCTCGAACACGCGCAGCGGGTTACGGGTGTACTCGATTGGCGTGGCAATGGCGACCAGCGGCAGCACCACGTCGCATTTTTTAATGTGGTATTCGATCCACTCGGAGTGGATGCTGATATCCCCTTCAACGAAGTGGAAGCGGGGGTTGTTGAGGAAACGGCTGATGGCGTCAGAGCCTATATCCAGACCGTAAATCTCGTAGTTATCATCCCTGAGCAGACGTTCGGTCAGGTGGTTACCGATGAACCCGTTCACGCCGAGGATCAGCACGCGGGTGCGGCGCTTGATGGCAACCACCGGCGCGCTGGTGATCAGCGCCCCGGCCACCAGCCCCAGAGACTGCGCCAGCTGCGTGCCCTGAACGTACAGGCCGTTGTCGGTCTGACCGGTGACGATCTCCAGCGCCTGCTCGCCGCAGCTCACCACCAGCGGAGAGACGGAGACGACGGTGCCCGGTTTAGCCGCCGGGATGTCGTCACGTACGCGGGATTTCCAGACGATAAATTTGCTTACGCCCGCAAAGCTGTACGCGCCCGGCCACGGGTCGGTCACGGCGCGCACCAGGTTATGCAGCTGGCGGGCGGGTTTGTTCCAGTCCAGGCGACCATCTTCCGGCGTGCGGCGGCCAAAGCAGCTGGCCTTGCTTTCGTCCTGCCCGGTCTCGCTGAAGGTGCCGTTGAGGATGGCTGGCAGCGCGTCACGCAGCAGGCTTTGCGCCGCGGTGCAGAGTTTCTGATGCAGCTCAAGCGCCGTTTCATCCGCGTCGATTGCCACGCGCTGCTGGGCGACGATGGCCCCGGCATCCGCGCGGTGCACCATGCGGTGCAGCGTCACGCCGGTTTCGGTTTCACCGTTGACCAGCACCCAGTTCAGCGGCGCGCGGCCACGGTAGGCGGGCAGCAGAGAGCCGTGAAGGTTAAAGGCCCCTTTGGCGGCTAAACCTAAGATCTCGTCGCAGATCAGGTTGCGATAGTAGAACGAGAAGATGACATCCGGGGCGAGCGCGCGGATGCGATCCACCCACAGCGGGTGGTTGACGTCGTCCGGGGCATAAACCGGAATACCACGCTCGGCGGCGATACGCGCCACGGAGCCGAAGAAGTGGTTCTCTCCCGCCGCGTCCGGATGGGTAAAGATTGCAGCAATGTCATAGCCCGCTTCCAGCAGGGCCAGCGTGCCCGCGCACCCCATATCGTGATAGGCAAATACAACGGCTTTCATGGGTGGGTTTCCTCTTGAGATGCTTTGTGTTCCTGACGGACAACACGTTGAATAAAGTAGCGCGGACGTGCGCGAACATCGTTGTAGATACGGCCAATGTATTCACCGAGCAGGCCCATTCCGACGAACTGGGCGCCGATGAACATAAACAGCACGGCAAAGAGCATGAAGACCCCTTCCGCCGCCCACTGCGGGCCAAAGACCAGGCGCAGCACCACCAGCAGGACGGACAGCGTAAACCCGGCCAGGGCGATGATGCTGCCGAACACGCTCAGCAGGCGCAGCGGCGTGGTGGTCAGGCAGGTGACGAGGTCGTACATCAGGTTGATGAGACGCATAAAGCTGTACTTCGATTCCCCGTGCTCGCGCTCAGCGTGCAGGACCGGAATTTCCGTTGCCTTGCGGGCAAAGGTGTTGGCGAGGATCGGAATAAAGGTGCTGCGCTCATGGCAGTGAAGCATGGCGTCGACAATATGGCGGCGGTAGGCGCGCAGCATGCAGCCGTAATCGCCCATCGCTTTACCGGTGGTGCGCTGAATAAGACGGTTGATGGTTCGCGAGGCCAGCTTACGGAAAAGGCTGTCCTGACGGTTCTGACGCACCGTGCCAACCACGTCATAGCCTTCATCAGCTTTCGCCACCAGACGCGGGATCTCCTCCGGCGGGTTTTGCAGATCCGCATCCAGAGTGATGATCAGATCGCCCGTCACGTGGCTGAACCCGGCCATAATGGCGGAGTGCTGGCCGTAGTTACGGTTGAGCAGCACGGCAACAATATGGCTGCCTTCGGCCTGGGCGGCTTCGGTCAGCATCAGCGCGGAATCATCACTGCTGCCGTCATCCACCAGCAGAATTTCATAGGCTTTGCCCAGCGTGTCGCAGGCGGCCGTGGTGCGGCGGATCAGCTCGGGCAGGCTCTCCTGCTCGTTATAAACAGGGATGACCACCGAAACTTTTTGTACAGGCGGTGCGCTGAACATATCAATTTCCTGCAAGCTGATGGAGCGCGGTAATGACGCGGGTTGTGTCGTCATGAGTCATGTCCGGGAAAAGAGGGAGAGAACAAATACGCGCGCTGTTCCATTCCGAATTCGGAAGCGATACATCAGGAAAGCGCTCGCGATAGTATTTTTGCGTATGCGCCGCTCGGAAGTGGAGGCCTGTGCCGATGCCTTTCTCCTTCAGCGCCGCCATCAGGCCGTCGCGTGAGATCCCGCAGCGCGCTTCATCAACGCGAATAATAAACAGATGCCAGGCGTGTACGTGCGGCCATGACGGAATGGTGAGCGGCTGGAACGGCGTATCGGCAAGTTCGCGCAGGTAGCGTTGCGCGATTTCCTCACGGCGTTTATTGGCCTCTTTCAGCTTGCCCAGCTGCACCAGCGCCAGCGCGGCGTTGATATCCGCCAGGTTGTATTTATACCCCGGCGCGATCACTTCCGCCTGCGGCGCACGGCCGTGCGTCTGGCGGTCATAGGCATCGACGCCCAGACCGTGGAATTTCAGGCTGCGGATCCGCTGTGCCAGCCGGGCATTATCCGTGACGACTAAACCGCCTTCCGCACAGGTCATGTTTTTGATGGCGTGGAAGGAAAAAATCGCCGTGCCTTTCCAGCCCACGTGACGGTTCTTGTAGTACGTTCCGGCGGCATGGGCCGCGTCTTCAATCACCGGAATACCGTGACGCTCGCCGACGGCATGAATGGCGTCGATATCACACGGCGCGCCGGCATAATGCACCGGAATAATCGCTTTGGTACGCGGGGTAATGGCGGCTTCAACCGCTTCCGGCGTGACCATCAATGTCTCTTTGTCCACATCGATCATGACCGGCGTGGCGCCCAGCAACACGATCATATTCAGCGTGGAGACCCAGGTCTGAGAGGGGGTAATGACCTCATCGCCCGGACCAATATCCAGCGCCATCAGCGTGACGTGCATGCCCGCCGTCGCCGAACAGACGGCAATCGCGTGCTGGTTCCCCGTCAGCTGACAAAATGCCGCTTCAAGTTCCTGATTTTTAGGCCCGGTGGTGATCCAGCCGGAGGTTAAAACCTCCTGCAACGCCGCTAATTCCTCATTACCCATCGACGGGCGGGAAAAAGGCAAAAAATCACTCATCATTAATTTCCTTGCAATAAGAATGGCACGCGCTTGATATTAACCAATTGCCTGTTCGTTTATTTCAACGAACCATAAACTCATATCAAGGTATCGTTCATTTCTTAGGGAAAAATTAAGATGCGTATTCCAGACGTAACAAAAACACCATCATTTCATTTATAAACAGTCACTTATATAATTATGAATTATTTATTTCGTGATCCAACTCAATTTTTACAAAATGTTATTTTAAACCAGACATCAACAAACAAAAAAAATCCCGGCTATTTCTTAAAAAGAAGAAATAACCGGGAACTTTTCTTTTTAGTTAATTGTCGCGCTTATTTTAAGTTATCGGGAAAGTTTTCCGGTAACTCGCTGGCCGCACAGGCAATCACGCTTTCATCATTGGCACCACAGTCGCGTACAAAGGTGATTGTTGCGAATTCATCAATCACTTCCGTTGGATAGGTCGGGCCAGCGTCGCGATAGCTGTTCATCAGCGGAATATGATCGTTCTGGAAGCAGACGGTTTTTTCCGGGTTATTCATGACCCAACGTGGGAAGAAGATGGTGCCGTGGAACAGTCGGTCACCCAGGTTCGCAATCAGGCTGACGTCGGTGCCGGTTGGCTCGGTCCAGGAAATTTTATAGATGCTTTCACCGACGCGAACGATATACACCCGCTGATCTTTCACCCAGCGATTACCCACCAGACCGCTGTGAATACGGTAGTCGATGGTGTTTTCATTTTTGATGTAAATTTCGTAATTCCAGCCGTTATCGTAGGTATATACCAGATGTTTACCAACGAAGCCGCTTAAGTCGTGTTTGTCGAATGTGTTCATAAGATGTCTCCTTCGTTTTGATGAGACGATCTTAAACCTTCAAAAAATGAATGAATAACGCTATGTTTTAATCAAATTCATCCAAAATTTAGATACGTTATGCACAAGACGACGCTGGAGCAGTGGGCTTTACTGGAAAAAGTGGTGGACGCGGGCAGCTTTGCCAAAGCCGCGGAAGAAACCCACCGCAGCCAGTCATCGGTGAGCTATAACCTGTCGCTGCTGCAGGAGCGGCTGGGCGTGGCGCTGCTGGCGCCAGAGGGGCGCCGGGCAGTATTAACCCCGGCCGGAGAACTGCTTCTCAGCCAGGTGAAACCGCTGCTAAAAGCGTTTTCGTACGTCGAGACGCGCGCGGCGACCCTTCGTAACGGGATGCGCACGCGGTTGGATCTGGTGGTGGACTCCATTTTCCCCCGCCGCCGCCTGTTCGCCATTCTGCGCCAGTTCCAGCAACAGTATCCGCAAACTCAGGTCCGCCTCACGGAGGTGCTTGAAAATACCCGCACCGATGTCATGAACAACGAGGCCGATGTGATGGTCTTAACCCGCCGCCAGGACATTACCGGGCTCGGCGAATGGCTGATGAATATCGACTTTGTCGCCGTCGCGCATCACCAGCATCCCCTCTTTAGCCTCGACGCGCCGCTGAATGATGAGATGCTGCGCCCGTGGCCGCTTATCCAGATAGCGGACAGCCAGAACGCCGCGCGGGCTGCGGGCGAGTCGTGGACATTCTCGACCGTTGATGCCGCCATAGAGGCGGTCGTCTCTCAGGTCGGCTACGGCTGGCTGCCCGAAGAGCGCGTTCAGCCCCAGCTGGAGCAAGGCGTGCTAAAAATTCTCCCGCTGAGCCACGGCGTTCGTCGGGCCACGCCGCTGCATCTGATCGTGAAACGCACCCTCGCCCCACTGGATGAGCAGGTCGAGACGCTGCTGCGTCTTTTTAGCCAGGAGCCGTCACCATCACCTGCTACGCTTTAAGGTCCGAACGTTAAAACGATAAGGAGCTGATGATGAAAATCGACTTTGCGGGGAAAGTGGCCCTGGTCACCGCCTCAACCGGCGGGATCGGGTTCGCCATTGCCAGAGGCCTGGCGGAAAGTGGCGCGGAAGTGATCGTTAATGGCCGCAGCACCGACTCGGTGAACAAGGGTATTCAGCAGCTGCAGCAGGTTGTGCCCGGCGTGCAGGTGCGTGCCGCCATTGCCGATCTCAGCACCGCGGAAGGGGTTGAATCCCTGCTGAAGGTCGCGAGCGACGTCGATATTCTGGTGAACAACGCCGGAATTTACGGCCCGCAGGATTTCTATGGCACCGACGATGAAACCTGGGAACGCTACTGGCAGACCAACGTGATGTCCGGCGTACGCCTCTCCCGCGCCCTGCTGCCGGGCATGGTGAAAAAAGGCTGGGGCCGCGTGGTGTTTATCTCCTCCGAGTCGGCCTGCAATATCCCGGCAGATATGATCCACTACGGGGTGACCAAAACGGCCCAGCTCTCGCTGGCGCGCGGGCTGGCGAAGTTCGTGGCGGGAAGCGGCGTGACGGTGAACAGCGTGCTGCCGGGCCCGACGATGTCGGACGGTTTCGCTGAAATGATGAAAGATGAGATCGAGAAAACAGGCAAATCGCTGGAGCAACTGGCGAAGGAGTTTGTGATGGCCAACCGCCCCAGCTCGGTTATCCAGCGCGCCGCCACGGTTGAAGAGGTGGCGAATATGGTGATTTATGTCTGTTCGACGCAGGCCTCCGCCACCTCGGGCGCGGCATTGCGCGTCGACGGTGGCGTTGTTGATGACATTATTTAATATCGTCAGGCCGCGCTGCCCGCGACACGACGGGCAGTAATATAACGATCCTGCCAGTAGCCATCAGTCAGGGTTGAAACCGTTACGCCCTGGCTGCTGGAGGCATGAATAAACTGGCTGTTACCAATATAAACACCGACGTGCTTGCGGTTCGGGCCCGTCTGGAAGAAGACTAAATCTCCCGCCTTCAGACGGTATTGCTCCACCTGCACACCGCGATGGATCTGCTCGCTCGTCGTGCGCGGTAAGTGAAGATTCGCCGCATCGCTGAACAGATGCTGCATGAGCGCGGAGCAATCCACCCCGCGGTGCGTGGTGCCGCCCCACTGATAGTGGGTCCCTTTCCATTTCTGGTATTGATCCAGAATCCGGGAGCGGAGTGGGCCCGTCTCCTGGTGAAGCAGGGCCGACTTCACCGGCGATTCCGCAAAGCCACTCTTCACCGAGATCATGGAGGTGGGCAGCTGAAAACTCAGTGCGGAAAACGAAGCAAAACTTAACGTGAGGATTGAAATAAGCGATCTGAATGTCATATCTGAACAGGAGCTAAGAGTGAATTTTTCCTTACCTGTGGGGGCCAACGTTCCCCCTAAATATCTTTCGATGTGGCGATAATATAGACAGCTCATTTTTTCACCAATCATTATTGAGGCCAAAATTGGACTCACTTTCAGATCGCAAGATTGAGAAAAAAAAGGGTGGTGATGTAAGGACTGTTCAGGTAAAGCAGGTAAACTGATCGACAGAATGTGTATTTCAGCTAAGACGTATTTATGACCAATATGATTGCCGACGAGACGGTGGCGAAATCCAGCGTGCTCTCTGTCTTTGACTTCGATGGGACGCTCACGCACCACGACAGCTTTATCCCTTTCCTGCGTTTTGCCTTTGGGAAACGCTACTTTGCGGGTCGCCTGGTGCGCATGGCGCTGCCCACGCTCCACTGCGTGCGCCGCAAGCTGACGCGCGATGAGCTGAAGGAAGTGCTGATCAAAACGTTCCTGACGGGCGTGGACGAACGCTGGCTACGCCAGCAGGCGGAAGCCTTTTGCGAAAAATACTGGAACAAGCTGATGCGCCCCGAAGGGGTTCTGGCTGTGGCGGCTGAGGTGAATTCAGGGGCGGAAGTGACTATCTGTTCCGCGTCCCCGGCACTGGTGCTCCAGCCGTGGGCGGACAAGCTTGGCATCAAGCTAATTGGTACGCAGCTGGAAGTGAAGGACGGCAAGCTGACGGGGCGCATCACGGGAAATAACTGCCGTTGCGCCCAGAAGGTGGCAAGGCTGGAAAAAGTGTACGGCGATCTGAACGCCTATCATCTGCGCGCCTGGGGAGACACCCGCGGCGACCACGAGCTGCTGGCGGCGGCGCAGGATCCGCACTGGCGGCACTTCCACCATCCGCGCAAGCGCCGGAATTCGCCGATTAAGGGTTAGGTGCGGTCTGGTGCCCTCACCCCAGCCCTCTCCCACAGGGAGAGGGAGAAAAGCGGTGCATCAGGCCTCACGTTTCCCCGGGAACATCACGCTCGTAATAATCCCCAGCGCCAGCACGCCTAACACCACAAACAGGCTGGCCGTCGCGCCAATGCTGTAACCGTGGTGCCAGAAGTGGTCGGTGGCATTTAACCCCAGCTTGAACGCCACGAAGAACAGCAGCAGCACCACCGCTTTCTCAAGGTGCACCAGATACTGCTTGAGCGCTTCCAGAACAAAGTAGAGCGTACGCAGGCCGAGAATGGCGAACATCATGGCGCTGTAGATAATCAGCGGCTCGCGGCTCACGGCAATAATGGCCGGCACGGAGTCAAACGCGAACATCACGTCAGAGAGTTCCACTACCGCCACGCAAAGCAGCAACGGCGTCGCATAGCGTTTCGCCTTCTTCACGCGACCTACCGTCACGTCCTGGTTTTCCGGCTTCTCAAGCTCCGCATCTACCTCTTTCTGGGTCAGAATAAAGGCGTGGCTGCTGATTTTTGGCCAGACCGGGTAAAAGCGTTTCACCAGGCGATAAGCGAGATGCCCGGAGTAATCCTCCACTTCATCACTTTCTTCATTGCGTTTGAGCATCATCACCGCCGTCCAGCCGACGACCAGCGCGAAAATGACCTCCACGTACGGCCCCAGGCTCAGCAGGCTGGTGCCGATCGCCACGAAAATACCGCGGAAGACTATCGCCCCCAGTACGCCCCAGTAGAGCACGCGGTGACGGTACTTATCCGGCACGCCAAACCAGGCGAAGATCGCCATCATCACGAACAGGTTATCGATGGACAGCACCTCTTCCAGTGCGTAACCGGTGAGGAACAGGCTCGCCATCTCGGCGCCGTGGTGGATATACAGAAACCCGGCGAAGGCCATCGCCATCGAGAACCAGAAAACGGACCACATTGCCGCACTTTTGAGCGAAACAGGTTTATCGTGACGGTGCATGAAGAGGTCGATAAACATCGCCCCAACGGCCATCACCACAAAGACAACAACGGTTTCAGTCGGGAAACCGAGATGAGCAGAAGCCATGAATCTATCCTTAACATTCATCTGCACGCTGGCAGAGATAACGTTTGCAACAAAAAGAAGAAAACGCCCGTATCACCGGGCAAGAGAATAATAATAACACTTCTTCGCACCGGCCCGGCAATGTAAATGTGATGTTAAAATCGCCAGAGAGAGAAGCAGTAAAAAAACGCATAGCGCGATGTCATCCTGTCCTGCATTACGACGGCCCCTCATATGCGTCCTTTTCAGAAAGGCAAATTATTCTTTCGTAGATTATTCTTTCATTATTCTGAGGATTTTATTGTCAGAGCAGAACACTATATTCTGCGAGTAGTAGATAAGCCGTAAAATTCTCACAAAAAAATGCTGATAAAACCCTGATGAGAAAATCATAACTAATTGATTTTAAAGAGACAAAAGACAAATCACAGCGTTATCACTTTATTTTTTTTAATCTCTTGTTAACCTGATTACGAAATATATTCAGACTTCTGGCGATGGAAATTGTTCATACGTACTGGTAAGCAATGCTGAATACCCACGTTAACTTTTCGCATTAACGGAATATCCGCGTTTCGCGGACACAGCAACTCTGTTGAGTTACAAACCTGAAATAATAATGTTCTAACATTTACACACTAAGGAATAGTTTAAAGATGAATAAATCCGTCATTGCCATGGGATTATTATTGGCTGCCGCTGCCAGTCCTTCCAGCCATGCGGCAGATCCTGGTAAGGGTGCAGGACAAATCAACTTCACGGGCACCATTACCGCGAGCACCTGTGATGTCGATATTAATGGTCAGGGAGGTAACCCAACGATTCAAATGGGTACCATCTCGTCTTCGGCGTTTAAAGAAAAAGGTGACGTTGCGGGTATTCACCGCATCCAGATAGATCTGTCCAACTGCGATACCGCCGTTCTTAAAGAAGCCGGAGCACGATTTGGCGGTGCTTATGATTCTAATGATAACAATCTGCTCGCGCTTAAAACCGGTGCCGACGCCGCAACGGGTTTGGGTATTGAATTCCTGAATGAAGATGGAACACCTATGAGACTGGGTGAAAACCCAAATAAGTTTGTTCCTATTACCGGTGATGGCACCACAGGGACAGCCACCCTGCTGTATTCAGCCCGTTATAAATCCACCATTGATACTGTGACCGCCGGTAAAGCAGATGCGGTTGCGGATTACACCATTATCTATAAATAAATTACTCAACTCAGTTCCGGGCTATGAATAATAGCCCGGAACGCAAGGATGTTTTATGTTAAGGAAACGCTACCTGACGCTGCTGGCCTTGCTCCTGGGCTCTTGTTTGTCACACGCCAGTGTGACCTTATCGAATACGCGAGTGGTATATAATGCCGACAAGAAAGAGAGCAATATTAATGTCAGAAACAATACTGCCAGTCCTTTCCTGGTACAAAGCTGGGTACAAGGCAATGATACACAGGGTACCAAAGCCCCGTTTATTGTAACGCCACCGCTATTTCGTCTTGATGGAGGTAAAGCCAACGCACTACGTATTATCTATAACGGCGCCGCGTTGCCGCAGGATCGTGAGTCGCTTTTCTGGCTCAACGTAAAATCGATCCCGTCCTCTTCAAGAGAGGATGTCAACAAACTCCAGATAGCGGTAAATACCCGAGTCAAATTATTTTATCGCCCGGCGAATTTAGCAGATGAAACGAGGGACATTGGCAAGAATGTCCAGTGGTCTGTTAAAAATAATGAACTCATCGTACGCAATAACTCGTCTTATTACATTTCATTTGCGGAGGTGAAGATCAATAACAAAAAATGGTCAGAGATTGATATGCTGGCACCTAAAAGCAGTAAAAAAATTACTGTAAATAACGCGCAACTAAAAAACAACGCAACCGTACAATGGAAATATATCAATGATTATGGCGGCAATAGCCAGTTAATCACACAAAAAATAGAATAACAATTTTAAAACAATAACCTCGCAGGGGTATTTTTCATGACTATATTTTGGGGCATTCGTCCAGCGCTTTGCTTTGCCTGGATATTACCCAGCGCACTATACGCCAGTGAATATTTCGACCCGGCCTTTCTGGAAACAGGCGGCGCGCCGCGCACCGCTGTCGACCTTTCTCTCTTTGAGAATAAAGATAGCCAGACACCCGGCGTTTATCGCGTTGACCTCTTTCTTAACAATAAAATGATCGACACGCGCGATATTACGTTTCGACTCGAAGAGAACGCGCAGCATAAAAATATTCTCGCTCCGTGCCTTAGCAGGGAGACGCTTCAGTCGTTTGGCGTAAAAACGGCTGCCTTCCCGCTGCTGCAGGATGATACTCAGGGCTGCGCAAAACTGGCGGCAATCCCGCACGCGAGCAGCGAGTTTGACTTCAGCGAGCAGGCGTTAAGACTTAGCATTCCCCAGGCGGCCCTGGACAGCCAGGCTCACGGCTACATCGATCCCGCGCGTCGGGAGCAGGGAATTCCGGGCCTGACGCTCAGCTACAACTACAGCGGCGCCAGCTGGACCTCGAATAACGGGACGGGAACCGATAGCCAGTACCTTAGCCTGCGTCCGGGTCTGAACGTTGGCCCATGGCGTTTACGCAATTTTTCGACCTGGAGCAATAGCCAGGGGCAAGCCGGTCGCTGGGAATCGGTCTATACCTATTTACAGCGCGATATCAGCGCCCTGAATAGCCAGCTGATTGTCGGGGATAATAGTTCAACCTCTGACGTCTTCGACAGCACCCCATTTCGCGGCGTGCAGCTCTACTCCGACGAACAGATGCTTCCGGGAAGCATGCGGGGCTATGCCCCCGTAATCCGCGGTATCGCCCGTACTAATGCCCAGATCACCATTTATCAGAATGGCTACAGCATTTATCAAAGCTATGTCCCGCCCGGCGAATTTGTCATCAACGATCTTTACCTCGGCAGCAGCGGCGAGCTGAAAGTGGTTGTGAAAGAGGCGGATGGCAGCGAGCAAGTCTCTTTAGTCCCCTACGCGTCGTTAGCGGTAATGCAGCGGGAAGGACAATATAAATATGAAGTCATTAGCGGCACCTATCGTTCCAGCAGCAGCGATGCTGAGAATGCGCCGTTTTCGCAAGGGAGCCTGATTTACGGTCTTCCATGGGAAACCTCGATATACGGTGGCATGCAGGCCGCCAGTCAATACCAGTCCCTGCTCTTTGGCATGGGAAAAAACATGGGTGATTTTGGCGCACTGTCATTTGATATTACCCAGGCCTGGGCAACCACGAAGCATGCAGAGAAAAACCGGGGGCAGTCGCTACGCCTTCGCTATAACAAAAACCTGCTCTCTACCGGCACTAACGTTGCGATTGCGGGCTATCGCTACTCAACGTCCGATTACTACACGCTGGGTGAAACGCTGAGCAGCTACCACTCGCAGCACTCCATCCCGGAGCGACGTCGCAGCCGTACAGAACTGACGCTGAACCAAAATCTGGGAGACAACCTCGGCTACCTCTCCTCCATGCTGGTCAGCGAGGATTACCACACCAGCAAAAAACGCACGACCTCTGCCTCGCTGGGCTATGGCAATAGCTGGAACGGTATCAGCTATAGCCTGAACTACAGCCACTATCTGAACGTAACAAAAGAGGATAACCAGCGTCGCTATAACCAGGACAATCTGTTCAGCCTGAGCGTGAGCGTTCCTCTGGACAAATGGCTCCGCTCTGCACGTGCCGGTTACTCATTTTCCGCAGCAGATAACCGCTCGCCTGGCCACAGCGTTTCCCTGAGCGGCAGCGCCCTTGAGGACAATAACCTGAACTGGAGCGTACAGCAGAACATCAATCCAGGCAGCCAGGCAAACAGCAGCGATGCATCGCTTAGCTATAGCGGACGCTATGCGCAGGTTGGCGCCGGGTATGGCTATAGCCGGGACGCGCAGCGGCTGAATTATAACCTGCGAGGCGGCGTGCTGGTTCACCCGCATGGCGTCACGCTGGCGCAGTCGCTGGGTGAAACGGTCGCTCTGGTTGAAGCGCCGGATGCAGCGGGTGTCAGCGTCCGTAACCACGCTGGCGTGCGTACCGACTCCCGGGGATATGCCGTGGTGCCGTACCTGACACCTTATCAGGAGAGTACAATCCAGCTGAGACCCGACACGCTGCCAGATGATGTTGAGCTGGAAAGTAACAGCCATAAAGTCGTTCCCACCCGGGGAGCCATCGTTCGGGCACGTTTTACCACCGCTGTGGGTAAACGCCTGATGATGACGCTGAAAGATGCGCAGGGTAAACCCGTTCCGTTCGGCGCCGTTGTTTCTCAAAACACCACCAGCAGCATTGTGGGTGATGAAGGCAGCGTATTCCTCACAGGGATGGCGGAAAAAGGAACGTTAGACGTGAGCTGGGGCAAGAAACCCAATCAGCGTTGCCAGGTTAACTATCAGCTTTCTGGCCAGGAACCCACGATTAGCGGAATTGTACAGTTAACACAGATCTGCAAAAAACCCGTTAATGATTTAAGGAATTGATGATGAAAAAATTAGTGTTACTCGTGTGCCTGGCTGCAGGCGGATTGATGGGATCGCCTGCTTTTGCTGCTATTCCGGGCAGTTGCTGGCCAATTGGCGGAGCAATCGATTTTCCGATTAAAAAAAATCTCACTGCCGATCAGATACCAGGGACTATTCAGGAAGTTTGGGATAATGAGCAACATTTTGCGGGCACATGCTTCTGTATAAATTCTAGCGATAACGAAAGTGTTTTCTTTAGATTTACCAGTAACGTGCTGAAAGCGGGAAGTGGTAAACGTAATGGTGATTTTATTTATTATCCATTTGATGAAGAGAAAGGTATCAATATCGGCTTCAGGGTAGATATTGGTGGTAGCACTACAAAAAAAGAAGTCATAGTTGATTTGCAAAACCTCTCTGGAGTGGATAACCAAAACTCAATGAACCTCGACTGCGATGATCAAAGGCCCGATTTTCCGTTTAAAACTGGCTCTAGGGGCACGCTCTCAGTGCAGTTAACCAAGAAGATCACAGGCCATCATGTATATCCTAAACAAGATATACTGACAATTTATGCCCGAAAAAAAACAGGTGATTTCGATCTTACTAAACCATTTGCCAAAATCAACTTAGAAATGAATATTACTATCCCGCCAAACTGCACAATTAATGATGGAGAACCCATTAACATCCCGTTTGGTGATATTCCAGCAAATGAATTTACGCCTGAAGCCAACAGTAAGCAAAAAAGCATTCCGCTCGAGGTTACCTGTGATGACGAAGCGGATGTCAGCAAGGCGAAGATTAAATTTCGCACCTCCGATTTTAATGACGCTGGTTTTATCAGAACCCGTGATAAAGAAGGAGGGGATCGCAACGATTTAGGGATAAAACTTGAACACAACGGTAATAAAATTGATGGCAGCAGTTCGGCCGTACCAACGCAGGAGGGGAATGTCACTATTATAGCAACACCTGTCCAACAAGGAGAAAAGTCTCCACAACCGGGAAAATTTGAAGCCACATCCACGCTGGATCTCGAGTTTAAATAAAGAAAAAACTTAATACCGCGTAGAAACCTCTTATTTCCCGGCAACACATAGCGCTATACAAATGAGTTGCCGGGTATGAAAAATGGATTTGTATAAGGATATATAGCATGAAACTAAAAAGTAAAACGCGCATAGCATTTTGCATTACGGCCTTATTAGGTACAGGCTTCACGGCATCTCAGGCCATCGCCAGCGATATTGAGCCCTACTCAGCGCCTTTCGCCATCAAGGGTGAAAAGAGTAAAGACTATTTCGGTATGACAATGACCACTATCGGTAAATTTTCCGATAAGGACAACGGCACACATATCGCGGGTGAAGATATTATCATTACGGCCCCCTGGGGGGATGGCGCGAAAGGGATCGCCTACATTATTTTCGGAACTTCCGGCGGTAAAACCATGCAGGAAGTGAACAACGTAGGTGAATTCGATCCGCAAAACGCGCTTAAAATCTTCCACAGCAATAAAGCGAATAAGCCCGGCTCAGTGACGACAAAATGGATGGGCGTTGCGGTACGCAAAATTGGTGATATTAACGGTGATGGATATGACGATTTAGTTATCGCCTCCCACTGGCATGATCAGGTCTATATTATCTGGGGCGGACCGCATCACCGTACAGGCGCGCGGCTCTCTAATCAGATAGACCTCAATGATGTCGACAACGGCGACGCTCGCCTGGGTATTCGCATCCGTACGGTGAATTCTTCAGGCAATGCGAATACCGGCGGCTGGTTTGGCGCCGCGGTAGGCCCAATTAAATATAAAAATTCTGCAGTGGCTAACAAGATGGTCGATCTCGCTATCGGCGATATCGAAGGCACTGGCGGACGCGGCGGCGCGGTCATTATCTACGGCGCCCAAAAGCCAGGCGACCAGTGGCAGAATATCGATATTAAGCGCAACAACCTGGGCGACTGGGAGATCCCTGCCGCAACCGGCGCCTATATTCGTCCGCAGATGACCGCCACCAACGGTCCGGAGAAACCGCTTAACTACAACCTTGGACAGCAGATCAGCGATGTCGGGGATATTAACGGCGACGGCTTCAGTGATTATCTGATCGTCGACCCGGAATCCGTCAATGAAGGCCGTAAATCCGAAAACAGCGGCACTGATGGGCGCGGTACGGCTTATCTTGTCTACGGCAGCAGCTTCAACCAGGGGAATCTCGACATTGCCTCGTTAAACGCGACGCAGGCAACCCGCATTCACGGTATGGGGGCAGCTTTCCTTGGCGGTCAGTCCGGCGGAGGTGAAGGGAGTAACGATCATAGCGCCTATACGCAGGATAAGCCCAATAACGGCACCATTACGCCGTTAGGTAACTTCCTGAGTACACATTATAACGCTTTTGCGATTAGCGCCCCTGCCGACATGGGTATCGATAAAAAACGTTCCGGGCTGGTCTGGATTATCAAAGGTAAGACCGACGGCAGTAAGCTGCCATCATCCCTGTTCCTTGATGCGGCGCACACCCGGCTGAACTACAACAAAAAATTTAGCGTACGAGATGGCTATGCTATCTACGCCGACAGGCCTGGCAGCAAGCTGGCAGGGTTCGGGAACAGCATTCTCGGTAATGTGGACTTGAACGGTGACGGTAAGAAGGATCTGGTGATTGGCGATCCGAATGCGCTGAACTCCAGCGGCACTCAGGTCGGCGCCGTGTATGTGATCAACGGCGGTAAAAGCCTGGATGATTACGCTGATGATGAAGGCATGATCGATATTAATACGCTGGTGAGTGAAGGTGTTGCGAAAGTCTACTGGGGTAAAAATCAGTATGAAAAATTCGGTGCCTCCATTGCGGCCGGGAACTTCAATGGCTTCACTCAGGACAGTCTCGCCATTGGTTCTTACCGTGATAACAGCTGGACGGGTAAAGTCACCTTCCGCATTGCGGATTACATCATCCCGGATTAATTCTTACATCATCTGAATGGAGCAACACTGCCGGGGAGGAGACTCCCCGGCAATTTATTGCGCGTTTTGCAGCGCCTGCGCGCACGCCCAGGCGCTCGACCACGCCCACTGGAAATTATATCCGCCGAGCCAGCCGGTAACGTCCATCACTTCGCCGATAAAGTAGAGCCCCGGTACGTTACGCGCCTCCATCGTGCGTGAAGAAAGCTCATTCGTGTCAACGCCGCCCAGCGTCACTTCCGCCGTGCGATACCCCTCGGTGCCGTTTGGCTGAACGCGCCAGTTCGTTAGCGTATCCACCAACGCTTCCTGCTCGCGGCTGTTAAGCTGCTTGAGCGACACGTCCGGGATCTGCCCCAGCACCTGCAAACATTCCACCAGACGTTTTGGCAGCTGCATTGCCAGGGTGTTTTTCAGGCTCTGATTCGGGTGAGCGGTACGCTGCTCGTTAAGGAACGCGCCGAGATCGCAGTCCGGGAGCAGGTTAACCGTGACGAATTCCCCCGGCTGCCAGTAGCTGGAGATTTGCAGTACCGCCGGGCCGGAGAGACCGCGGTGGGTAAAGAGCAGGTTTTCGCGGAATACCGTCCCGTCTTCGGCAGTAATGACTGAAGGAACAGAGACGCCGGAAAGCGTCTGAAGCTGCTCCAGCAGCGGCTTATGCAGCGTGAACGGCACCAGCCCGGCGCGGGTTGGCAGAACCTTCAGGCCAAACTGTTCGGCGATTTTATAGCCGAACGGTGACGCGCCCAGACCCGGCATCGAGAGGCCGCCGCTGGCGATCACCAGATTATCGGCGCTGACGGTTTCACCGTTCAGCTGCAGCGTGTAGCCCTGCTCGTCGCGAGCCACCTCCAGCACTTCCGTGCGCAGGCGCATCACCACGCCGCCCTTCTCGCACTCGGCCACCAGCATATCGACAATCTGCTGCGCGGAGTCGTCGCAGAACAGCTGCCCCAGGGTCTTTTCATGCCACGCGATGCCGTGCTTACCCACCAGGTCGATAAAGTCCCACTGGGTATATCGCGCCAGCGCAGATTTACAAAAATGACGGTTCTGGCTCAAATAGGCCGCGGGTTCGACATAAAGATTGGTGAAGTTGCAGCGCCCGCCGCCCGACATCAGGATTTTGCGGCCTGGCTTTTTCCCGTTGTCCAGCAACAGTACGCGACGACCCGCCTGTCCGGCCATCGCCGCACAAAACATACCCGCCGCACCGGCGCCAATTACCACGGCATCAAACCTTTCCACGTCAAAACCCTCTTCGTTAACTGCCGCGGATTGTAAAGTTTCCTCTGTGGTCACACCAGCGTAAAAAGATATTACAAAGCCATTCCATTGAAATTTAACGATTATCCTTTCAGGCACTTTTCTCAAATCAGGTGGTATGTCAAAAAAAGTCTATATTTCACTTTGCCCGTTGCGCATTTGTCCTGGATAATGCGCCGCGTTCATGTCCTCAAAATGGCGTAACGTCCTATGCTACATTTGTTTGCCGGCCTGGATTTACATACCGGGCTTTTACTATTGCTTGCTCTGGTTTTTGTACTGTTTTACGAAGCGATCAACGGCTTCCACGACACTGCAAACGCAGTAGCAACGGTTATCTACACTCGCGCAATGCGATCGCAGCTTGCGGTCGTTATGGCGGCGGTATTTAACTTTTTTGGTGTCCTCCTGGGCGGACTGAGCGTTGCGTATGCCATCGTGCATATGCTGCCAACGGATCTGCTGCTTAACGTGAGTTCCGGTCATGGCCTTGCCATGGTGTTCTCAATGCTGCTTGCTGCCATTATCTGGAACCTCGGTACCTGGTATTTCGGCCTGCCTGCATCCAGCTCTCACACCCTCATCGGCGCGATTATCGGTATCGGGTTAACCAACGCCCTGATGACCGGGACATCGGTTGTTGATGCACTGAACCTGCCTAAAGTACTGGGTATTTTCGGCTCTCTGATCATCTCCCCTATCGTGGGCCTGGTGGTTGCGGGTGGATTGATTTTCATCCTGCGTCGCTACTGGAGCAACACGAAGAAACGCGCGCGTATCCACCTGACGCCAGCTGAGCGTGAGAAGAAAGACGGCAAGAAAAAGCCGCCGTTCTGGACGCGTATCGCCCTGATCATTTCCGCTATCGGCGTGGCCTTCTCTCATGGCGCGAACGACGGGCAGAAAGGCATTGGTCTGGTGATGCTGGTTCTGATCGGCGTCGCACCGGCGGGCTTCGTGGTGAACATGAACGCTTCTGGTTATGAAATCACCCGTACCCGTGATGCGGTCAACAACGTTGAGACCTATTTCCAGCAGCACCCTGAGCTGCTGAAAAAAGCGACCGGCGTTGATCAGCTGATCCCTTCCCCGGAATCAGGTGCGACGACGGCACCGGGCGAATTCCACTGCCATCCGGCTAACGCGATTAACGCGCTGGAACGCGCCAAGGGCATGCTGGGTAATATCGAAAGCTACGACAAACTGGCCGTTGAACAGCGTGGTCAGCTGCGTCGTATCATGCTCTGCATCTCTGACGTGACCGATAAAGTCGCGAAGCTGCCAGAGGTGAATGCTGACGACAAACGTCTGCTGAAGAAACTGAAAAGCGACATGCTCAACACCATCGAGTACGCGCCTATCTGGATCATCATGGCCGTCGCACTGGCACTGGGTATTGGTACAATGATTGGCTGGCGTCGTGTTGCGACCACCATCGGCGAGAAGATCGGTAAGAAAGGCATGACCTATGCGCAGGGTATGTCCGCGCAGATGACGGCGGCGGTATCTATCGGTCTGGCGAGCTATACCGGTATGCCGGTATCCACCACCCACGTACTCTCCTCGTCCGTGGCAGGTACCATGATTGTTGACGGTGGCGGTCTGCAGCGCAAAACCGTGACCAACATTCTGATGGCCTGGGTGTTCACCCTTCCGGCGTCCATCCTGCTGTCTGGCGGTCTGTACTGGATTTCGCTGAAGCTGATTTAATCGGTTGAAGGCGACAAAAAAGCGGGTCAGGAAACTGGCCCGCTTTTTTTATGCTCAGTGCCAAATCATCAATGCAATCATACTGACCACGACCAGCCCGCACAGGGCGCTGGTCAAAATGAACTGACGACGCAGACGCTCGCAGCGACGGATAAACTCTTCATCGTGATGATCGCGGTAGCGCTGGTAGTAGATATACCCCACCAGACGCATCTGCTTGCTGGGCTGTCCATGCGAGGTGAAGAACCCTCCACCGTCCACATACTGATACAGCAACGGATCGCAACCACGAAGTACCACTAACAGCGCACGTAACGATGAGAAGTAGCGCGCCATATTCACTATGCAAACTACGCATAACGCCCAAAACAATGCGACGGTGCTAATCATACATCCTCCCCGGCGTCCGCCCACGAAGCAAGGCTCCTGAGCTACCGCACCCCAATGCCCTGACAGACAGTTCAGTGAAAGAATGACCAAAAGTCGATCCGGTTCGCGTTTTAATATCCGAACGGCTCATTAAATAGTGTAGGAGATCCGTTAATTTTTTTGCCACAAGGTTAATCGTTATCAACACCAAAGCTTGAAAAATATGTTTAACTGGGCCGTAATGAAAGTATCAGACGACGGCATTCTCATTTAGTCATCGATAACTTAAGGAAGGAGTAACACTATGGCTTACAAACACATTCTCATCGCGGTAGACCTCTCTCCGGAGAGCAAAGTGCTGGTTGATAAAGCAGTATCCATGGCACGTCCCTACAACGCGAAAGTCTCCCTGATTCACGTTGATGTGAATTACTCCGACCTCTACACCGGTCTGATCGACGTAAATCTCGGCGATATGCAGAAACGCATCTCCGAAGAGACTCACCATGCTCTGAGCGAACTGTCCACCAACGCGGGCTATCCGATCACCGAAACCCTGAGCGGCAGCGGCGACCTGGGCCAGGTACTGGTTGATGCGATTAAGAAATACGATATGGATCTGGTGGTATGCGGACACCATCAGGACTTCTGGAGCAAGCTGATGTCTTCCGCGCGCCAGCTGATTAACACCGTTCACGTGGATATGCTGATTGTTCCACTGCGTGACGAAGAAGACGAGTAAGTGCATTAGATTCCCCTCACCCTAGCCCTCTCCCCATAGGGGAGAGGGAACGATCGAGCCCCTCGCCCCTATGGGGAGAGGGGTTGGGGTGAGGGGATATAAATATCAAACCGGTGTCCTTTAGTGGTCACCGCGTTGGTCGTGGCAACGTCCGCCAGCGGCGGCGCGTAGTCCGGACGCTTCACCACCACCCGCTTCGTCGCGAGCTGACGAGCCGGCTCCAGCAGGCCATCTGCGTCTAAATCCGGCCCCACCAGCGACTGAAACACCCGCATCTCTTTCTTCACCAGCGCGCTTTTCTGCTTATGCGGGAACATCGGGTCGAGATAGACCACCTGCGGGCGCGGGGTGATATCGGTCAGCGCCGTCAGGCTTGAAGCGTGGATAAGCTGCAAGCGCTCCTGCAGCCACGGGCCGATTTCCGGGTCTGCGTAGCCTCGCGCTAGCCCGTCGTCGAGCAGCGCGGCCACCACCGGATTGCGCTCCAGCATGCGCACATGACAGCCCACCGACGCCAGCACAAACGCATCGCGCCCCAGCCCCGCCGTGGCGTCCACCACGTCCGGGAGATAGCTTCCTTTAATGCCGACCGCTTTCGCCACCGCTTCGCCGCGACCGCCGCCGAACTTGCGCCGGTGCGCCATCGCCCCGCCAACGAAGTCGACAAAAATCCCGCCGAGCTTCGGTTCGTCGCGCTTACGTAATTCGAGATGCGCTGTCGTCATCACCAGCGCCATCAGGTTCTCTTCGTCGTGCTCCAGCCCCCAGCGGGCCGCCAGAACGCATAAGGCGCCGTCTCCGGCGCCCGTTTCATCAACTAAGCAGATCTTCACGTAACAATCAGCCTTTGATCCCGTAATGTTCAAGCATCGCATCCAGCTGCGGCTCGCGGCCGCGGAAGCGTTTGAACAGCACCATTGGCTCTTCAGACCCGCCACGGGTCAGGATGTTGTCGAGGAACGACTGCCCGGTTTCGCGGTTGAAGATCCCCTCTTCTTCGAAGCGAGAGAAGGCATCCGCCGCCAGCACGTCGGCCCACAGGTAGCTGTAGTAGCCCGCCGCGTAGCCGCCCGCGAAGATGTGGCTGAACGCGTGCGGGAAGCGGCCCCAGGTTGGCCCTGGAATAACGGCAACCTGCTTTTTAATCTCGGCAAGGGTTTCAAGGATTTTCGCGCCCTGCTCCGGGCTAAACTCCGCGTGCAGGCGGAAGTCGAACAGGCCGAACTCCAGCTGGCGCAGGATGAACATTGCCGCCTGGTAGTTTTTCGCCGCCAGCATTTTATCCAGCAGCGCTTTCGGCAGCGGTTCGCCGGTTTCATAGTGACCGGAGATAAACGCCAGCGCGTCCGGCTCCCAGCACCAGTTTTCCATAAACTGGCTTGGCAGCTCGACCGCATCCCACGGCACGCCGCTGATGCCGGCAACGCCTGCGGTTTCGATGCGGGTCAGCATATGGTGCAGGCCGTGACCGAACTCGTGGAACAGGGTTATCACTTCGTCGTGCGTGAACAGCGCAGGCTTGCCGCTCACCGGGCGGTTGAAGTTACAGGTCAGGTAGGCGACCGGCTTCTGCAGGGAGCCGTCGGCTTTACGCATCTGGCCCACGCAGTCGTCCATCCACGCCCCGCCGCGCTTGTTCTCACGCGCGTAGAGGTCAAGGTAGAAGCTGCCGCGCAGCTCGTTTTTCTCGTCATACAGTTCGAAGAAGCGCACGTCCGGGTGCCAGACGTCGATATCGGTACGCTCTTTGGCGGTGATGCCATAGATGCGTTTCACCACTTCGAACAGGCCGTTAACGGCTTTGTTTTCCGGGAAGTACGGGCGCAGCTGCTCGTCGCTGATGCTGTAGAGGTGCTGCTTCTGTTTTTCGCTGTAGTAGGCAATATCCCACGGCTGCAGCTCGTCCACGCCGAACTCCGCTTTCGCGAAGGCGCGCAGCTGGGCCAGCTCTTTCTCGCCCTGAGGACGGGCGCGTTTCGCCAGATCGGTCAGGAAGTCGAGTACCTGCTGCGGGTTCTCCGCCATTTTGGTGGCGAGGGATTTATCGGCGTAGCTGTCGAAGCCGAGCAGCTGGGCCAGCTCGTGGCGCAGGGCGAGGATCTCCGCCATCACCGGGCTGTTGTCCCACTTACCGGCATTCGGCCCCTGATCGGAGGCGCGAGTGCTGTACGCGCGATACATCTCTTCGCGCAGGGTCTGGTTGTCGCAGTAGGTCATCACCGGCAGATAGCTTGGGATATCCAGCGTTAACAGGAAACCTTCCTGCTCTTTCGCTTCGGCCTGGGCTTTTGCCGCCGCCAGCGCGCTTTCCGGCATACCGGCCAGTTCGGATTCATCGGTAATCAGCTTTGTCCAGCCCATGGTGGCGTCGAGGACGTTGTTGCTGTACTGGTTGCCCAGCTCGGACAGGCGCGCGGCGATTTCACCGTAGCGAACCTGCTTCTCTTTTGGCAGACCGATACCGGACAGCTCAAAATCACGCAGGGCGTTATCGACGGATTTTTTCTGCGCCGTGTTCAGTTCAGCATAGTGGTCGCCGTCGCGCAGGTCACGGTAGGCTTTGTACAGCCCTTCGTGCTGACCAACCCAGGTGCTGTACTCAGAGAGCAGCGGCAGAGTTTGTTCGTAAGCTTCGCGCAGTTCCGGGCTGTTTTTAACCGAGTTCAGGTGGCTCACCGGGGAGAAGATGCGCCCCAGCACGTCGTCCACTTCGGCCAGCGGCTGACACAGATTTTCCCAGGTGTACGGCCCGCCCTGCGCAACCACGCTTTCTACCGCCGCACGGCAGTTTTCCAGCGACCGGGTAACGGCTGGAACAACATGCTCAGGGAGGATTTTAGAAAACGGCGGCAACGAAAAAGGCGTCAGTAATGGATTGGTCATAAACGCTGTCCTGTTGAAATAGGTGAATGAAGCGCGCATCCGGCGCTGTGCATATTGTTCAGTAATGGGGTTAAGTGTAGAGGATTTCAATAGCCGCGCTTACCGGGCCTACGGGTAATCTGTGCCGTTCTGCTGTAAACTGTGGCAAATCGTCAATTCAGCGGAATATCAATACCCATGCTCAGTTATCGCCACAGCTTCCACGCAGGCAACCACGCCGACGTCCTTAAACACACCGTTCAGAGCCTGATCATTGAATCGCTCAAAGAGAAAGAGAAGCCGTTTCTCTATCTGGACACCCACGCGGGCGCGGGCCGTTACCAGCTGAGCGGCGAACATGCTGAGCGTACCGGCGAATATCTGGAAGGGATTGCCCGCATCTGGCAGCAGGACGATCTGCCTGCCGAGCTGGAGCCGTACATCGGCGTGGTCAATCACTTCAACCGCAACGGCCAGCTTCGCTACTACCCGGGCTCGCCGCTGATTGCCCGCCAGCTGCTGCGCGAGCAGGACAGCCTCCAGCTGACCGAGCTGCATCCGAGCGACTTCCCGCTGCTGCGTTCTGAATTCCAGAAAGACAGCCGCGCCCGCGTGGAAAAATCCGACGGCTACCAGCAGCTGAAAGCCAGGCTACCGCCGGTTTCCCGTCGCGGCCTGGTGCTGATAGACCCGCCGTACGAAATCAAAACCGACTATCAGGCGGTGGTGACCGGCATCCACGAAGGTTACAAACGCTTCGCCACCGGAACCTACGCCCTGTGGTACCCGGTAGTGCTGCGCGCGCAGATCAAACGCATGATCAAAGATCTGGAGGCGACCGGCATCCGCAAAATCCTGCAGATTGAGCTGGCGGTACGCCCGGACAGCGATCAGCGCGGCATGACCGCCTCCGGGATGATTGTGATCAACCCGCCGTGGAAGCTCGAAGCGCAGATGAACAACGTGCTGCCGTGGCTGCACAAAACGCTGGTGCCAGCGGGTACAGGCCACGCCACCGTCAGCTGGATCGTGCCGGAGTAATCGCAGCCATCGGTGGAAACTATTGATTTCAGGTATACAATCGCGGCAATTCACGATTAAGGACAAAAGCTATGACTAAGCATTATGACTACATCGCAATCGGCGGCGGCAGCGGCGGCATCGCCTCCATCAACCGCGCGGCCATGTACGGCCAGAAGTGTGCGCTGATTGAAGCCAAAGCGCTGGGCGGCACCTGCGTGAACGTGGGTTGTGTACCGAAGAAAGTGATGTGGCACGCGGCGCAAATCCGTGAAGCTATCCATATGTACGGCCCGGACTACGGCTTTGACACCACCATCAACCACTTCGACTGGGACAAGCTGATCGCCAGCCGTACCGCCTACATCGACCGTATTCACACCTCATACGACAACGTGCTGGGCAAGAATAACGTCGACGTGATCCACGGTTTCGCCCGCTTTGTTGACGCGAAAACGATCGAAGTGAACGGCGAGACGATCACCGCCGATCATATCCTGATCGCCACCGGCGGCCGTCCGAGCCACCCGAATATTCCGGGCGCTGAATACGGCATCGACTCCGACGGTTTCTTCGAGCTGCCTGCCCTGCCAAAACGCGTTGCCGTTGTTGGCGCGGGGTACATCGCGGTGGAACTGGCCGGCGTGATTAACGGCCTGGGCGCAGAAGCGCACCTGTTCGTGCGTAAGCACGCGCCGCTGCGCAGCTTTGACCCGCTGATTGTCGATACCCTGGTCGAAGTGATGAACACCGAAGGCCCGACCCTGCACACTAATGCCGTGCCAAAAGCGGTGGTGAAAAACGCGGACGGCAGCCTGACGCTTGAGCTGGAAGATGGCCGCAGCCAGACCGTTGATTGCCTGATCTGGGCGATCGGTCGTGAACCGGCGAACGACAGCTTCAACCTGGCTGTAACGGGCGTGAAAACCAACGATAAAGGCTACATCGTCGTCGATAAGTTCCAGAATACCAGCGTGCCGGGCATTTACGCGGTCGGCGATAACACCGGTGCCGTTGAGCTGACGCCGGTAGCTGTTGCGGCGGGCCGTCGTCTCTCCGAGCGCCTGTTTAACAACAAGCCGGACGAGCATCTGGACTACAGCAATATCCCGACCGTGGTCTTCAGCCACCCGCCAATCGGCACCGTCGGCTTAACCGAGCCTCAGGCGCGCGAGCAGTATGGCGACGACCAGGTGAAAGTGTATAAATCGGCGTTCACCGCGATGTATACCGCGGTTACCTCCCACCGCCAGCCGTGCCGCATGAAGCTGGTCTGCGTGGGCCCGGAAGAGAAGATTGTCGGCATCCACGGCATCGGTTTCGGCATGGACGAGATCCTGCAGGGCTTTGCGGTGGCGCTGAAGATGGGCGCAACCAAAAAAGACTTCGACAATACCGTGGCGATCCACCCGACGGCGGCGGAAGAGTTTGTGACGATGCGCTAACCAGAGCGTTACAGGATGGCACTACGCCATTTTTTCCTGTATCGCTTTTTTGACATCACGGACAAATGCCGCAACCTGCGGCATTTTTTCTGCCCAGTCCACGGTGACCACCCCGAGATACTCTGCACGCGCCTCCTCCAGCAGTTTCGCATGAGCTTCGGGCAATTGCGGCCGCAGCCAGGCAGCGGCCTCGTCTTTAGCCGCGATCTTACCCGTCTCAACGCTATACCCGATACGCGCCAGCGTCAGGAGGATGTGTCTTTCATCACCCTTAAGATCGTCAGCCCTGCTCCAAAGCGCCAGAGTCTGACGAAAGGTCTCCAGCAGATCGTTTTCTGGCACAGCCTCGAACAACTCACAGGCCGCTTTTCCCCGCAGAGGGAGACTGTTCTGACGCGCTTTGGTCAGTAAAATCGCCAGATCGGGGTCGGGCTGCGCCGGTTCGTATTTCCCGTTTGTAATATCATCCCGTAGCCATTCTCCAAACTGCAGTTCCCGCACGGGCGGAAAGTGCCATGGCACAATCTGCGACCAGACTACGACCGTTACTTCCAGCGCCCGGTAAATCTCCGACGTGCCGGGCCAGGCCGAAATCGCCAGCAGCTTCTGCATCAAGGTATGGCGTTGTTCATCCCGCAGCGGCGAACGTACTGTGACCAGCAGGTCGATATCGCTCAGCGGCTTCAGGCCGCCGTCCATCGCCGAACCGTATAAGTGAATTGCCATCAGCTCGCTTCCGAGAACGCTTTCGATGAGCGCGCAGGCGCTCTGTAGCTGTTTTTGTGCGCAGGGGGGCTCGTTCATCCTACCTCTTCGTCTGACGATAGCTGCTGATTAAACCGGGTTATCTCTTCCAGCACGCGGTTGACCAGAAGGTCAATCTCTTGCCAGGGTCGATCGTCGTTACAGGCCGTTTCCAGCTGTTCACAGGCTTGCTGCAAAGATGTCATGCTCATCATCCTTGCGCCACCATTGATACGGTGCGCCATACGGCCAACCTTATCGCGATTTTTCTGTGCGAGCCACTGCGTCAACTGGCTGGCATCCTGTCTGTTCACCTCCACCATTTCGGCCTGCAGCGCCCGCGTGGCATCGCTCTCCAGGGCAGGCTTCACGCTGCTGCCGGCAAAATAACGATCCAGCAGCGTCTGGAGTTTTTCCGCCGTCAGCGGTTTCTCCAGATATTCATTCATACCAGCATCGATACAGCGCGCTGCCGTTTCTGCGCCGCTCATCGCCGTCAGGCCGAATATCGGGACAGGCGGATGACCATAAAGCTGTTCGGTATGACGGATCTGCTGCGCCAGCTCATAGCCGTCCATCTCCGGCATCGTGCAGTCGGTAATAATCACATCGTAGCGGCCAGGATTTTGCTGCCACATCGACAGCGCCTCCGCCCCCTGTGTCGCCAGCGAAACCCGGTGCCCCCAGGACTCCAGCCGCTGCCGCAGCGCACGGCGTGCTGGCGGATAGTCGTCGACCCCAAGAATATGCAGGCTGCGCATATGTTCGACAGGCGGAGGGGTTAACACTTTGCTGGCGGCAGGCACCGCGTTGAAGTGAAGGCTCACCACGCAGCCCTCATGCGGCTCACTGTCGATACGTACCTCCGCACCGGCGGCATGGGCCATATACAGGCAGGCCGGTAAACTGAACCCGGTGTCGGTCCACTCTGATTTCAGCGTCACGTGGTGCGCTCGTCTGGCAATGTCCTCAATCAGGTGCTCGTCAATGCCCTCGCCCCGATCGCACACTTCGATGACCAGCGGGATCGTCGTGGCATTCGGCTCTTTGCTGCCCTCATACACTTCAACGTCAATATCCTGACCATTCGAATGCTTGATGGCGTTACGCAGCAGGCTGGAGAGGATGCGAATAATCAGCAGCGGATCGGTGGTAAAACGCTCGACAGAGAGCTCGATCAGCACGTTCAGGGTAATCCCTTTCGCTTCAGCCTGCTGCCGGTAAAGCGCCACGGTACTGTGGATTAACTGGGGCAGATGCGTGCTGCGCATCGTTCCGTTCAGCTGCGGGTTATCTGCACGGAAGACGTCAAACATGTCGCCGATCAGCGAAAGCAGGTTGAGGGAGGATTCCCAAATCAGATTCAGGTTTTCATTATGCTCATGCCGCGCATCCAGCGCCTGAAGCTCCATCTCCAGCAGGCCGGTGATGACGCTGAGTGGGGTGCGCACTTCATGCCCCATGCTCTGCATAAAGGCGTTTTTGCTGCCTATTGCCTGCTCCAGATTACTTTTGGTCTCAGAGAGCTGAGCAATCAGCAGCTCTTTTTCAGTGACATCCAGCCAGCCGCCAATCAGACCACCAATTTCACCCTGACTGTCGTGCCACGGCACAACCCAGCCCTGCAGGTAGCGCGTCTGGTTGTTTATCGTAAAACTGTCAGCCCAGTTCTGCGGTTGCCCATCCTGTAACGCCTGCTGGTATTTTGCCTCCAGGTTCGCCAGCACCGCCGGTTCTACCATGTCGATCGCGGTTACTGGCTGCCCCTGGAAGGCATCGCCCGGCTGGCCGATGGTATCTGCCCAGGCCTGGTTGTAGCGCAGCAGATGGCCGTTACGATCGCGAACGTAGAGCGCCACGGGCGAGGCGTCGATCAGCGCCTGGGTAAAACGTAACTGTTCGGTAAGCTGGCGCTGCAAGACATTGCCACGGCGCAGCGCGGCGCGCAGATACTGTATCCATAACCAACACCCTGTCACCACCAGCAGAAGCAGCACGCCCCAGACCAGAGAATTGAGTAATGAACTTTGCGCCCAGGTTTCGCTATTGTCGATGGCCGCTTGTCGCCAGTCACCCGCCAGCTGCATCAGTGCCTGTGGCTGCATATCTGCCAGCGCTTTATTGAGAATATTAACTGGCTGGCTGGTCTCGGTTTGCGCGGCAATGACGACATCGATGAGGGGGACAGGCACCGTGACGGCCAGATGAAAACGGGTGGGATGATGGCGCGTCACCAGGTAGTTGGCGATAAACTGCGGCGCGATCACACCGCGCACTTCGCCTTTTTTCAACCGCGCCAGCGCGTCGTCCATGTGGGTCAACGACACCAGTTTGATTGTAGGATACCAGGTTTCCAGCCAGGGGCGCAGCGGATCGTCGGCCATAATCGCCAGCTTTTCACCCTTCAGCTGGGCAAAATCGTCCGGTCGTTTGATCGTCTGATCCATCACCACCACGGCCGGCGTGGTGAGCAACGGCGAGGTCATCGCCATGGCCGCGGACGTTTTTTGCGACACGTCAGCCAACTGCCTGAGCACCAGCGCATCCGGGTTATTCTGCTTTAACGCGTTGAGTTCGTCGTCGCTACCGGCGGTCAATATCGTGAAGTGAATATCATACTGCTCGCTAAATTGGTTGAGCAGATCAACCACCAGACCCGCTGGCGTGCCATCCTCCAGAAACGAGAGCGGGCGCTGGCGACTATCCAGAATCACCTGGATCTGGCTATGCTCACGCAGCCAGTTCTCCTCCTCCCGATCCAGCGCCAGCGGATTGGCGGTAATGACGAAGCTCCGGTTAAGCCCCCAACTGGTGGTAATACGCAAACGGCTGGCTAAGGGGATATGTTTGAAGACCGCGTCGATGGCTTCCACCAGTTGCGGCAGCTGGCGATCTACACCAAAACTCATGTTCAGATTGGGCAGCGCCGGGCTGTAGCGCCAGCGTATCCCCTGAGCCTGATGATACTGGGTAAGGTACTCCGCACTGGCCCGGTTAATCCACAGGGCATCTATCTGCTTAAACGCCAGCGCGCTGACTGCTGAAGGATACCAGGACTGGAAACGGAGCGTACTGCCGGGATAGTGGCGACGCAGCGCCGGGCTGGCGTTGGTATCAGTCATCAAACCTAATGTCTTTGGGCTCTCTTCAGGCGCGTCATCGGCTCGCTCGCGAGTGGTCATTAAGACCGACTTATCCAGCAGCCATGGCGGCGTGGTCACCAGTTCGGCGTTTGGCCACAGCTCCGGGTTCCACATCGCCACCATCTGAATTTCATGGCGACGCAGCGCCTGGAAAGCATCACGACTCTGGTTGTAATAGTGGAGTTTGACATTGACCTTCAGGCTATCTTCCAGCAGCGCTAGATAATCGGCCGCAATCCCGCTGAAAAGTCCGTGCCCCATGCCTTCGCTGAGAGGAGGATGCGGCGGCCCCCAGACGCCCACGTGAAGCGTCTGATTGTGTTTCAGCCATTGCTGCACGTCACCACTAAACTGGACATGCGGCGCATTGACCTGCACGCGGCGTTGCAGGGTCAGTTCCTGGGCCTGAATCTGCCCGATACTGCAAAGCAGCATAAAAAGGCTAATTAACCGGGCGGTGATAAAACGCATCGTTGGAGTCGTTCCCTGAAAAGTGAGGGCTGGAAATCAGCAGGCTGGCACAGCGTTAATTTTAGCAACCGCGCTTCGTTCTGCATTGTCTGGATAACCGCCATAATTTGCAGGAATTTTAGCAATAGGTGGGCAAGTCGGGATTAAGGTCGGTCTTGTTTTTAAAAACTATCGTCAGCGGATTTTTATAAGACCGGACTTATTGTCCCCTCCCCTGCTGGAAGGTAAAAACGCAGCAGATTTGCTATGCGTAAACAGGTTCCACAAAAAATGAATAACACGTTAACTGCCCACGGCGAAAACATTGCCGATGCCCATAAAGAGATGGCGACTGACGATCAATTTCCTGCACTGGTCGAAATCGCGCTCGGCGATATTTTCATTCAGGGGGAAGAGCGTCTTTTTATCGACGACGTTAATCAGCAGCTACTGATAAAAGGCCCTCCCGGGCAGCGGGTCAATCTGTCCGATCTGCTTCCTGCAGAATCAGAGCCAGGAGAATGGATGAAAGCCAGAGGCTCCGTTACCGTGAATGGCGTGCAATATGAGGTTTATCACCATTCGGGTATTGAGACGGAGCTACTGGTCCAGACAGGACTAGACGTTGCGCCTCAGACGTAATCAGGTTGCGTAATAACCTCAACCTGCACCTCGCCCTCGCGAAAACCGTCAGCGAGGAAGAATGGGATAGGCAATCGCCACTGCCCATCACGCACCACCGCCGTATAGCGATAGCTCCCCCCCTCAATCCGTAATACGACAGCCTGCTTTTCACCGCTGGCTTTCTCGCTCGGCCCCGCCAGCACGGTAAACCCGGCGTTGCTGCCCACGTGGAAGTGCTCAGTCTGCCAGCGAACAGGCGGATGTGCAGGCCACGGTTGAGCATGGTGAAAGGCGAAGATCTCATCATGATTCAAAATGCTCTGCCGGACCGTAGGCCAGATCGCCACTTTGAGGAAATACTGGTCGGTGAAACGGGCGCTCCCCCGGTAGCTCGCCACAAACTGACGCATCATTCCTTCCACGTCTGGGATAGCGCCGCCACAGCCGCCCCACATCCCTGCCAGCAACAGTTCGGTATGGGTGAAATAGTCGCGCATATGGTGGAAATAAAACGGCGAGCGCAGCCAGTCTTCCACGCAAACCTGTTCCCGTTCAGAGAGCAGAGAGTCAGCGTCACGCACTAAAAAACGCTCGACCTGCGGGTCATCCATCACCAGAAAACGCCACAGCGTGGGATAGATGCGCTTTTCCTGGCTCATATCCACCAGCGCGGCACCCGCCTGCGCCAGCCGCTGCCAGACGTGCTGGGGCACGGAGTCATCCAGATACACGCGACAGCGCCAGCCGGGAAACAGCTCTGCGGCGGCCTCAATGTTTTTAATTAAGGTTTCGCAGTAGCGCGGCAGATCGCCATACAGACTGAACGCGATAATGTTTTTTTCCGGGCAATCCGCCTGAAAAGGTGGCGGTGGTGTCTGGGGCAGCGGCCAGGCGGTTCCCTGACGAAAACGCTGGTCAGAGAGGGTCAACGACTCCAGACCATACGCGCGCATTTCATCCGTTTTGCCCATATGGCCGCACAGTTCCGCCAGGCCATCGAGCCAGGTTTCTGACGCTTCATGACGACGGGGCGACTGATAAATCTTGCGGTAGACTTTGTACGCCTTGTCATGTTTTCCCTCACGCATCAGGCTAAGGGCGTAATCGCTCTGTACCGACATATTATGCGGCAGAACGGCCAGCGCTTTTTCGCAGCAGCGAGAGGCCGTCGCATAATCCGTCACGGCCATTGCATGACGGTACTGCTCCGCCAGGGCAGCAAATGTCTGACGCATTGCTTCTTGTTTTGCAGCAGATGAATGAGGTTGAAGGGATCGACGCATTGTCCAGGCTCAAAATCAAATAATCGTGCGTATGATTTTCCCATTCGTCTGTAAAGTAAGCGACAAGACCCGTCTTGATGTTCCCGGCAGTCAATGATGGCGCAGGATTTAAGCAGCAAAAAGCAGGCGAAAATGCACGCTTATATTAGTATTGAGAGGATAGCGTAGAAATAATAACGTTCCTGACCAGACATTGTGCTTTTCGTTATTCACAATCGCCAGAATAATAACCAAGCCTTGTCTTATAACAATGCTTTTAACGTTTAATCAGAATATCATTTTCAGTATCTTATGCTCAGGAGCGTTATAAAAAGTTATGCGTCACTACCTTCGTCGTTTTTTGCTTCTGGTTTTATTTTTATTCGTGATGCCTCCGGCACACAGCGAAGAATATAAGATTCTGATGCGCACCCCCATTGAGGGCATGAGTCGCTTGCCGCTCACTGACGAGCAGGCAACGCTGCTAAAGCATATGCAAAACTTGACGGTGGGTATCACACGTTATGACGTGCCTCCTTTCGGCATGCGCAACATACGCCATGAATATGAGGGGCTGAGCGCCGACTATCTCGGCCTGGTGTCCTGGCAGCTTAATCTGCCGGTGCAGGTTAAAATGTACGACTCGCAGGAAGAGCTGTGGCAGGCGCTGGCGCGCGGTGATATCGATCTTATCCCCTCTGTCTCCGCCTTTGACGCCAACGACGCATTTGTCTTCTCAACGCCCTATGCCAGCGATAAACCGGTGCTGGGGGCGAACGACCGGGATACCCAGCCTCTCGCGGACGATCTTGCTAACACCGACGTCGCGATGGTCCGGGACTACCTGCCTCTGGCACAGGTGAAAGCGGCCTATCCCAACGCGCGCTTTCGCCTGTTTGACAGCTATCAGGAAGCGCTGAGCGCCGTGGCGTTTGGGCATTCACGCGCCTATCTCGGTAACAGCTATTCGCTGAGCCGAAACTATTTAAACAATATTCATATCGATCGCATCTCGCGGCTGCCCAACCGTGAAGTGGGGTTCGCCCTGAGCCAGAATAACCCGCTGCTTAACCAGTTGATTAACGCGACCATCCGCGCGGTACCCGAAGAGGAAAAGCTGGATCTCTATCGCCGCTGGCAGCCCGATCGGGTCGATATTGCACAGGGAACCAAGTCGCTGGTCTTTACCGACCAGGAGAAAGCGTGGATCGCCCGGCATCCGGTGGTGAACGTGCTCATCTACAGCCAGGATAATGCCGCCCCGGTCTCCTTTATCGATAACAAGGGGATGCTGCGCGGGGTAGTGGCGGATCTCTTCTCCGTGGTGTCATTGCGCACCGGCTTGCGCTTTAGCTTTGAGACCGGCAATACCACCGATGATTTGATAGCCCAGGTCAACCACGGGCAGGCTGACATGCTCGCGTCAGTGACGCCGAGCGAGGCGCGCAAGGGTCAGGTCCTCTTCACGCGGCCCTACTTACGCAGCGCGTTTGCTCTTGCCACATCATCCTCACGTAACGACATTAACACGCTGGCCGACCTGCGCGGCAAACGCCTGGCGCTGGTGAAAAACATCGGCGTGGAGCAGCTGGTGCGCGAACGTTACCCGGAGATCAAAATAGTTCACGTGGGCAATGAATCGCAGCTGCTCGCCAGCATCACCAACGGCGATGCCGACGCGGCAATAGGTATTCTGGTGATGACGGATTACCAGATCTACACCAATTTTCAGGACAAGCTGAAGGTGGTTTCGATTGTTGGCGACTCCCCCGCCTGGATCTCCTTTGGCGTTGGCCTGGCAAGCCCGGAACTGCAGAGCATTCTGGATAAAGTCCTGCTGAGTATCTCACCCATTGAGATGGAAAACCTGGCGAACCGCTGGCGACCCAACGAGCTGGTGGTGGTCGACAGCTTCTGGTATCGCTATCGCGAAGTGCTGATTGCCACGGGTGTCTTCAGCGCCGTTCTGGTGCTGTTAGCGCTGGGATGGGCGCTCTATTTACGTCGGCAGATTGTGCGCAAAGCGGCGCTGCGCAGGCAACTGAACGAGCAGCTCACCCAGCTGCGCGAGATGCTCACCGAACGTGAATCGCTGCTGGCGGAACTGAGCGAGGCGAAAGATCGCGCCGAAGACTCTAACCGGGCAAAATCGGTGTTCCTGTCAACCATGAGCCATGAGATCCGCACCCCGATGAACGCCATTATCGGCATGCTGGACATCGTTCTGAAAAAAGGGCGCAAGGGCGAGCACGATCTTCAGGCGCTGGAAGTCGCCTACGACTCGGCAGAGGGTCTGGTGGGGTTGATTGGCGATATCCTGGATATCTCCCGTATCGAGGGAGGGCATCTCGATTTCAACCCGGAACCCGTGCAGTTCGGCAAACTCATCGACAACATGATGCGGGTGTTCCAGGGCGTGGCGATAGAAAAAAATATCCAGTTGAATAAGGTTTTCCCGACAGAGGCGCTGTATGAGGTCTATGCCGACCCGCTGCGTATTAAGCAGGTGCTCTCCAACCTGCTCAGCAACGCCATCAAGTTTACCGACCGCGGCAGCGTGACGCTGACCTTATCGCAGCGTGAGGAGCCCGGCACCGATAACATCCAGTTTGTTATTGAGGTGCAGGACAGCGGAATCGGTATTGATGCCAGCCAGCAGGCCGCACTCTTTAAGCCATTCAGCCAGGCGGACAATCGTCGGGCGGGCACCGGCCTTGGGTTATATATCAGCCGAACCATCTGTGAAAGCATGAATGGCACGCTCACGCTGGCCAGCGAAAAGCATGTCGGTACCACCGTCAGGGCGACCTTCTCCCTGCCTAAAGTTACCCGTGCCGTTACGCCGCCTGCCCAGCCTGATGCGGAAGATGAAAAGTTACCGGCGCTTAACGTGCTGGTGGTGGATGACAATCCCGCAAACCGCATCCTGTTGGCCAAACAGCTGGCCTGGCTGGGGCAGCACGCGCATCTGGCTTCCGGTGGCGATGAGGCCCTCAAAATCTGGGCCGATACTGCCTTTGATGTGGTTATCACCGACTGCAATATGCCGGGCATCAACGGTTATCAGCTAACGGGCATGATGCGTAACGCTGAGCGTGAGCAGGGCCGGACACCGGCATGGATTATTGGTTTTACCGCCAATGCGATGCATGAGATTAAGGAACGGTGTTTGCAAGCGGGAATGAACGATTGTCTGTTTAAGCCGTGCTCTATTAGCGATCTGGCGACGGCGCTGCGTAACAGTACTTCTTGCCGGGTGGCGCTGCGCTGACCCGGCCTACAATCGACAATAATATCAATTAATTGAACGATTTATTGTAGGCCCGTGCAAGCGTAGCGCCGCCGGACAACACTCACAGCAGTTGGTCGTGCCAGAGGAACAGCTCAGGGTCGGTCTTCACGCCCAGCTTTTTCATTGCGGATTTCTTCTGGCCGCTAACCGTTTTGCGGCTCCGGCTGAACTTCTCAGAAATTTGCAGCACCGACATACCGGAAAGGAAAAGGCGTAACACCTCCAGTTCCCGGGCAGAAAGCTGGTCCAGACGGCCAATGCCGTCAATTACATGCTGTTCATCTTCAGCGTCACCGGATGCAGATGGCTCGGAGATAAGATAAAACTCCTTCTCCATGCTTTCGGAAAGGCAGATATGCCCAGCCGCCACGCGGCGCACGGCATCCACCACTTCCGAGGCGTCACGGCTTTTGCCGATATGCCCGCGCACGCCTGCCTTCAGCGCCATACGAACAATGGCGGTATTTTCCAGCGTCGATGAGATCAAAATTTTCAGCCAGGGAAAATTGCTCATTAACTGCTTAATCATCGGCAATCCGTCAATGTCTTCATCCCCGAGCAAATAGTCGAGGATAAGCACATCAATCCGGTTGGTACGTAAAAAGTTAATCAGATCAATGCGGCTGGCAAAGCTGCCCTTCAGTTCGAAATCCGGCTCCTGGCTGAAAATAATTTCCAGCCCTTTGCGGACAATCGGATGATCGTCGAGTAAGGCGATATAAATTTTCTTTCCTGAATACTGATTCATCTGCACTCTCTTTCTGTGCCTGCTGTGTGGGTCATTATAAAAATGGCTGATTACTGCTTTCTCAGCCACTGCAATAATGTTCCCGCACTGGCATAACTACGAAAAATAGCAGCGTAAGCGTCAAAGCGGTTGGTGGCTTCTGCAACCTGGTTACCGTAATAATCACTTTCTGCACTCAGCACATCCAGCAGGGTTCGTCTGCCAAGGTGGTACCATTGATCGAAGAAATCATGGCGAATGCGATCGGATTCAAAGGCTAAGTCATGGTACAACTCAGCGCGTTCCAGCATGCTGCGGGCGTCCTGATCCGCCGCGCGCACGCGGTTATCCAAATCGCGTAACTGTTTTTCTATGGTTTCTCTGCTGGCGTCCGCACGACGCGCGGCAGAGAGTGCAGCGGCTCGCTGAGAACCGCCGCGGAAAATCGGCCAGCTCACGTTCACACCCGTCTCCCAGGACTGTTCACGCCCCAGTTCGTCACGCCCGGTGCTTTTGCCCACGTTCCAGGTTACCGTCGGGTAAGAGGCCGAGCGCGCGACATCCGCATCCGCCAGCGCCGACGCGGTTTCCGCCTTAGCTTGCCGAATTGTCGGATGGCTGTCGATGGCCGACAGTTGTGTCGTCAACTCTCCCGGCTTAAGGTTCCAGGCGGTCGCTGCGGGCAGAGGCACTTTTTTGTCCCCCAGCAGACGGTTAAGAGTGATTTCAATATCACGAGCCCGCGAAACCGCCGTGTCCAGAGATGATTGCGCCTGAAGCAAGCGCCCCCGAGCCTGCGTCAGCTCGCTGCGGCGCCCCTGATCGACCTTCACGATCCCGTCCAGCATGCTGACCAGCTCATTCATGCGGGCCACATACTTTTGGCTCAGGCTGATGATCTGGCGCTGCTTGCTCAGTTCGATGAGCGCGCTGCTGACCTGCCAGGCGATATCTTCCGCCTGGGCATCGACGTTATTTTTCGCCGCGTCATGCAGGGCTTCACGGCTTTTGATGGTGTTACTGGTGCGGCCAAAATCGAGCAGTGTGGTCGCCATATTCACGGTGACCGCCGGTCGGCTGTCGCTGTAGCGACGCTCACCACCACCAAACTGATAACTTTTGGAACGGGTGCCGACATCAATCTGCGGCCAGCGCTGACCTTTCGCTTCGTCAACATTCGCTTCTGCCGCTTCAGTATTATAATTCGCGCCACGCACTTCGGGGCTGATACTGAGCGCGGTATTCACCGCATCATTAAACAGGGCGCGAATTTCCCTTTCGCTGGGCGTGCGGGCCGTATTATCACGTTTCGGCGCGGCGGCCGCATGTGTCACCGGCGCCTGCTCCACTAACGGCGCAGCGGGTGCGGGCGGTGTCGAGGCCATCACCATGCGAGATTTTACCGCAGGGTCTACAGGCGCAAAGGCTAATAAGCCGTCACTATTTGCTGCACTTTTAGCCGATGCCAGGCAAGCCGCGGCCGTTAACAGCGCCGCCAGGCGGCGCTGCATAAAAATAGAGTTACTTTTCATATTAACGCTCGCGGAACGCTTCCTTCGCTTTGAAGATAGGTTTCAACAGGTAATCGAGAATGGTTTTTTCACCGGTGCGGATTTCAACCGTGGCAATCATGCCGGGAATGATAGGCAGAGATTTACCGCCCGCATTCAGCGTGCTGCTGTCAGTTAATACCATCACCCGGTAATAGGTGTCGTCAGGGCGGCCAGCGGCGGCTTTGGCGTCATCCTTCAGCGTATCCGGGCTGACCAGAGACACGTGCCCTTTCAGGCCACCGTAGATGCCGAAATCGTATGCGGTGATTTTCACCATTGCCGGTAATCCGGCATGCAGGAAGGCGACGTCAGACGGTTTGATTTTCCCTTCAACCAGCAGCTGGTCTTCCAGCGGCACGATTTCCATAATGTGTTCACCGGGCTGGATAACGCCGCCGATGGTGGTGACACGCACGTTTTTCACGGTGCCTTTTACCAGCGCGGAGATGGTTGTCCGGCTCACCACGTCGGCACGTCCTGTCAGGCTCTCTTCGGCCTGCACCAGATCCAGCTCCTGGCGAATCAGCTCGGCGTTGGCATCCGCCTGATAGCGGTTACGACGCTCGACAATTTGCGATTGCAGGTCATTCGCCTGACGACGCATACGCAGCAGCTCCACTTCTGAGAGCAGGCCGCGCGCGGCCAGCGGCTCGGACATGGCAATTTCGTTTTGCGCCAGGCGGTAGCTTTTCTCGAGCGAGGCCACCCCTTCTTCCAGCGCCTGTTTGCGGCTGTTGTAGGCGCGGGTTTCCAGGTCCACTTCGGAAGGGTACTCTTTCACCCGGTCGCTAAACGTCAGCGGCAGGCCGTAGGCCTCTGCACGCAGGCGGTTAACGGTCGCTTCCAGCGCCACCACTTTACGCAGCGTCTCCTGATAGCTGGACTGGGCGCGGGTCGGGTCTATTTTCAGCAGTACCTGCCCCGGCTCAACAATGTCGCCCTCACGGACGTTCAGCTCTTCGAGAATGCCGCCCTCCAGGCTCTGGATAATTTGCTCGCGGCTTTTCGAGACGATTTTCGCGTCACCTTTGGTGATCTCTTCCACTTTGGCGAAATGCGCCCAGGTTAAAAACCCGACGAACACCGCCAGAATCAGCCATAGCACCAGGCGCGACTTTGGCGTGGTCTGGGAGAATAGCGCTTCCTGGATATCGCTCATCCAGGCGGCATCACGCGCGGATAATGCCTTGCTGTTGTTACGTTTTAAGAATTTCATGCGCTGGCCTCCACGGGCTGTTTTCCTGTAGCGGCTTTTGCAGGGGTACTGTCGTTTGCGGGTGCGCCGTTAAGAGCGGCCAGCACCTGCTGTTTAGGACCATCGGCCACAATTTTGCCGTCATCAATAATGACCATGCGATCGACCAGCGCCAGAAGCGACGGGCGATGGGTAACCACCACCAGCGTGTGTCCGGCGGTCGCGACTTTCAGGTGTTGTAAGAAAAGGGCTTCCGTCTGGGAATCCATCGCGCTGGTCGGTTCATCCAGCAGCAAGAGATTCGGTTTCGCCAGCAGCGTACGCGCCAGTGATACCAGCTGACGCTGGCCGCCGGACAAACTGTTGCCCTGCTCGCCAACAGGCATGTGGATACCGCGCGGGTGACGCGCCGCAATCTGATCCAGCCCCGTCAGACGCAGCACGTGCAGGAATTCATCAGAGGAGGCGTTCTGACGGCCAATCATAATGTTTTCACGCAGGGTGCCGTAAAAGAGGCGCGCTTCCTGGCCGACAAAGCCCACATTATTACGCCAGTCGGAGGGCTCAATCTGGTTCACATCCAGACCGCTGCTGAAGAGCTGCCCTTTCACCGGGGTGTAAAGGCGAGCGATGATGCGCAGCAGGGTCGATTTACCGCTGCCAATTTTGCCGACAATCGCCACGCGCTCGCCCGGTTTGATCGTCAGGTTGACCCCTTTGAGGATCTCCGGGTTCGGCTGCATCGGCGGTGCCGGGTAGGAGAAGGTCACGCCTTTCAGCTCAATATCGCCATTCAGCTCAGGCTGTTTGATGTAATCAATGTCGCTGCTGCGATCGGTCGGGTGTTCCATCAGTCTGTTCAGCGAGCCCAGCGCGGCTTTCGCTTGCTGATAACGCACGGCTAAACCAATCACCTGGCTTAATGGCGCGGTCACGCGACCCGCCAGCATCACGGTACCGATCAGCGCACCCTGGGTCAGGTTACCGGCATCGATCAGGTATACACCGGTGACGATCAGCATCACCGTCTGCAGCTGCTGCAGGAAACTCACCGAGTTCATCGCCAGCGTCGAATAATGTTTTGACGCCGCCGCGCTGGAAGATTGCATAGCGCTGAATTTCTGCCAGCGGCTCTGCATCCAGGATTCACCGCCGACCGATTTCAGGGTTTCCATGCCTTCAATGGATTCAATCAGTACGCCCTGCTTTAACGAGGCTTCCTGCAGGCTGGCTTTCATTACCTTCGCCAGCGGCCACTGGATAAGCAGGCTGACGATCAGGATCATCGGCAACATCAGCATGGGAATAAAGGCCAGCGTACCGCCGATGGCAAAAATAATGCCGATAAACAGCAGCACAAAAGGTAAGTCGGCAATGGCCGCCAGGGTGGCTGATGAGACGAAGTCACGCACGGATTCAAACTCGCGCAGCTGGTTGGCAAACGAGCCGGAGGAGGCCGGTTTATGCTCCATTTTGACCGCCAGCGACTGACGGAACAGAACGCTGCCGACAATCAAATCCGCTTTCTTGCCGGCGGTGTCGAGCAGATGCGCCCGCACGGTACGGGTAATGGCCTCAAAGACCATCGCCACCAGTACGCCAGCCGCCAGCGACCAGAGCGTCGTAAAGGCCTGGTTAGGGATAACGCGGTCATACACGTTCATGGTGAAGAATACCGTTGCCAGCGCGAGCACGTTGACCAGCACCGACGCCAGCGCCGCGCTGCGGTAGTAGCTGCGATAGCGCCACAGGGTACTGAACAGCCAGTGACCTTTTGGTTGCGGCGGCGCGATATCGCTGACCCGGCTGTCAATGCGCGCAGTTGGTTTCGCCGCAATGGCATAACCGACATACAGCTCGCTGAGCGCCTCATGGTTCAGCTCAACCGGCTCGTCGCCCACTTCCGGCATGATCAGGGAGTAGAACAGATCCCATTTATCGTCGGCATTTTTACGACGCTCGCGCGCAAGCAGCACCATGCCGCCCGCACCTTTGCGCAGCAGAATCATGGGGAAAACCTGCTCGGGCAGTTCCGCACTATTACGCTTGATGAGCCCCCCGGTGATACCGGCATTTTTAAGCGCATCAAGCGCTAAAGAGGGTGTGAGAGTTTGTTCAACAGGCAGACCAGCCAGCAAGACATCGTCGCTCTTACCCAGACCATAATGATCGGACAGCCAGGCAATGCTTCTGAGCAGAGTGTCGTCATTGAGTCGGGTATCACGGGCGATAGTGTGCAGCTGTTCCTCCTGGGGATTGGCCATTGAGGATTCCATAATTCGCGTGTTCCTGGTTGTTAAAAGACAGTAAAATCAAAAAGATAAAAAGACTTTTTGAGATGAATTAGGAATATTCTGTCACGCGGAATGGTCTTGCCTTAATGAGACCTGTCTCAATGGAACTGGTTATTTTTTGTCACGAAACAGGTTTTAGAGAGGAAACAGGGGGAAAAGAGGGTGCCCTCCCGTTACGGGAAGGCAGGGTTTAGCGATTATTTCTGCGCAGGAGCAGTCACGTTCTGATCGCCGCTTACGCGTACCACAACACGGCGGTTAGGCGCCAGACAGGAGACCAACGCGCTCTTGCTGGAGGCGTCACAGTCATTGACTACAGGCTCATTGCTGCCCACGCTGGTCGCCGTCATCAGGCGTGCCGGAAGACCGTTTTCAGCCAGCATGGTGCGGACAGTCTGCGCGCGCTTCAGGCCAAGCGCATAGTTGCTACGATCGCTGCCGATGGCGTCCGTGTGGCCGATAACCTGAATCTGCTTCAGTTCAACGTTTTCACGTTTGATCGTCGCCACCAGATCTTTTACTGCCTGGCGACCCTGAGCGGAAACGCCCTTCTCATTTCCCTTACTAAAGCGGAACATCACATCGCCCGAGAGGGTGTAATCTTTGTACTGTGGCGCAAGGTTCTTACAGGCCTCTACGCTTGAGGCACGGGACAGCACGTGCGTCTGCTCACGCAGACCAGCGAGATCCTTTTCCGCCTGCACGCGCGTACGGGCTTCCGGCACCGCATTCATGGTTGAGCTGACGCGCACGAAATAGGTCTGGCCGCCGCTCATCTCGACGTTGTAGCCCTGCTCTTTGCCGCGATACTGCGGCGCATCATTCTGGTACGCGCCCAGATTATGCTTGCCCGGCGCCAGACAGAAAACGGTATAGCCGCCCGGCAGCAGTGCGTCGTGGAATTCGTTATCGACATAAATATGCGCCGCGCCACCTGCGGTGTTGCTGGCATCACGGTAGTAAACCACCTGCGTCTGCGTCTGGCCGACGGGAGCGACAGGCTGATAGGTCTTACCAAAATTCTCCGCCGCCAGCGCCGGGTGGATAACAAATGCGGTGGTAGTAAACAGCGCCGCGAATAAAGAGGTCTTGAAAAAAGTCATAAATCCTCCACAGGCCCCCTCCCGGGGGCCTGGAAAAGTTTTAGTTAGTGATTATTCACGTTGACGGTGACGCCGTTCTGCACCAGCAGTTCAACATCAAGGTTTTCCACCTGGTAAACCTGATATTCCACGCCGGAAACTTTAACGTTGCCTGCATTGGTCCAGTTACCCGGATCGCTGTTGTCTGGCAGCAGATCGCTCAGGTTCACAACATCACCTTTGTTACCCTGAACCATCATCTGTTTATTGCCATCGGCGATAAACAGATCTTTCTCAGCGTGAGTCAGCACGTCGTTCAGACTGATATTCAGCTTGTCCTGCTTGCTGTTGGTCAGATCAATGGTCTTGTGCTGGAGGTTATCCAGATTGATCTCATGACCGTTCAGCGTGCTGACGGCATGGGTGTTGTCGTCATGCTGCTCTTCCGTGCTCATCATCATGCTTCTGGAGGCAGTGCGGGTGGTGTTAACCGTCCAGCGAACATCATCAATCATGTACTGATCGGTGTTGATGGTATTACCACCGCCCGACAGACCACTGCTGGCCCCACGCCCCATATGGAAGACAATATTGCCAATCTCGCGTCCCGCTGGTGCAGTGGCGGAGAAGGTCGCTTCCCCAGAAGGCAGATACCCGGATGAAATCACCTTGCCTGCAGTATCGTAGACAATGAAGGTGGATTTCACGACACTCGATTGAATTGAGTCGTTTGCACCGGAAAGCTTCATGCTTACCGCATTCACACCATCAAAATGCATGGTGATATCGCCGGTCAGTGCCAGTTTACGGCTATTCCCTACACCCCACTGATAAATTGAACCACCGTAACCCGGATAATAGTTATCGCTTAACGTAAATTTCAGACCACTCGCCAGTGTAACCAGCCCCTTCCCATAGCTCTGTGGGGTCAGCGCATTAAAGTCCTCAAAGCCACTTGTTTTCGGTGAGATTACCGTCAGGCTACGGGAAACACCCGCACTCCTGTTACCCGCCTGATCAATCGAGAAGACGCTAAAGGTATGGTTACCCAGCGGCAGTGCAGACGGTGTAAAGCTCCAGCTACCCGTCGCCGAGGCGGTGGTCGAGTAGGTGCCACCATTCACGGCGATATAGACCGTACTGCCTGCCTCCGCCGTACCGTTCAACGTTGGCGTGCTGTCATCCGTTTTACCCAGGTTGGCAACATTGCCGGTTTCATTCCCGACGTTATCCATCACGCTGGTAATGGTCGGTGCTGCGTTAACCGTATCAACCACTACATAGTGCTGGTTACCCAGAGCACTCTTGTTGCCCGCCAGGTCAGTCTGATTAGCACGGAAATACCAGGTTCCATCCTGCAATGCCTTCGGAATTTCCAGGCTCCAGGTACCGTCCGCTTTGGCGGTGGTGGTGTAAACGAGGTTTGTACCGCTCGTCCACCCCTGACTACCCAGCGCCAGCACGATTTCGATCTTCGCGCCCGCTTCCGCACCGTTACCGGTGATGGTCGGACGGTTGTCGTTAGTACGATCTCCGTCAACCAGGTTACCGACTTTACCGCCCGCCACGTTATCAGTAATAACCGTTACGTTCGGCGCGGCAGCCACGGTATCGACAACAACATAGTGCTGGTTCCCCAGAGCGCTCTTGTTGCCCGCCAGGTCAGTCTGATTAGCACGGAAGTACCAGGTGCCATCCTGCAATGCCTTCGGAATTTCAAGGCTCCAGGTACCATCGGCTTTGGCCGTGGTGGTGTAGACGAGGTTTGTACCGCTCGTCCATCCCTGGTTACCCAGCGCCAGCACGATCTCAATCTTCGCACCCGCTTCGGCACCATTACCGGTAATGGTCGGACGGTTATCGTTAGTACGATCTCCGTCAACCAGGTTACCGACTTTACCGCCGGTCACGTTATCAGAGATAACCGTTACGTTCGGTGCGGCCACCACGGTATCCACGGTAATCGCGAAGTTGGTGGAGTTCTCCGAACGGTTCCCGGCTTTATCAACAGAGTAAGCCTGGAAGTTATACGTCTGGTTATAGTTGGTGGTCAGCGGGAAAGACCATTGTCCATTCGCACCCGCCGTGGTTGAACCATGCACCCCACCGTTTGCCGGGTTGATGATATACACCACGCTGCCCGCTTCCGCCGTGCCGCGTAAATCCAGCGTTCTGTCGTTGGTTACGCCACCGTTACCCACCAGACCGTTATACACACCGCCCTGAACGTCATCCCAGGAGCCGGTAATGACAGGTGCGTTATTGACCGTATCAACTGTAATCGAGAACTTCGCAGAGTCCACTGAACGGTTGCCCGCCGGATCGACAGAGTACGCATGGAAGTCGTACTGCTGGTTGTAGTTAGTCGTGACAGGGAATGCCCAGTTACCTTTCGCATCCGCCGTCACGGAACCCGCAACAGTGCCATAGTTATCGATCACAATGTAAACAACACTATTTGCTTCCGCCGTGCCGCGTAAATCCAGCGTTCTGTCGTTGGTCACACCGCCATTACCCACCAGACCGTTATATACACCGCCCTGGACATCATCCCAGGAGCCGGTAATAACCGGCGCGTTTGGCGCTTCGGTATCAATGGTCAGGCTCCACGCAGCCGTTGGTGCGCTCTTCACGCCGGTCGGGCTCTGGAATACCGCCGTCAGAGACAGCTCAGTGCCGTTGTTCTGCTGTGGCAGCGTGTAGTTCCAGGTATTTGCTGGCCCTACGGTGACGGAGTCAAGCAGTCGGGTACCGTCGTAGATAAACACCACATCACCTGCCACACCTTTACCGTACAGGGTTGGGGTGGTGTCATCGGTCACGGCCGGGTTCGCCAGATCGCCCTGAACCAGACCCACGTCATCCGCGACGCGATCCAGAGAACCTGTCGGCACACGCGTATCCAGCGTCAGTTCGAACGGTGCGGTTTGCGCACTCTCGCCTGCGCCTGCGTCTTCGCTGGCGGTGATCTTATAGGTTGCATCCGCTGTCAGCGCCGGGCTGATGGTGTACTGCCATGCACCGGTTACGGCGTCAGCGCGTACGCTGTCGATGTATTTGCCATCAACGTACACTTTCACCAGGGCACCCGCCGTCGCACGGCCTACCACTGTTGGGGTCGCGTCGTCAGTGTGGCTACCGCTACCCAGATTGCCGGTGATGTCACCCTGATCGTCCACAACGTGGCTGATGGAAACACCGTTACGGCTGGTATCCACGATAAAGTGGATAGGGTCAGAAGCCGGACCCACGTTACCTGCTTTGTCTTCGATAGAGACTTTCCAGGTATAGTCGCCATCCGCCAGCGCTGGTGCCGGGGTGTAGCTCCAGTTACCTTTCTCGTCTACCGGTACGCGCACGGTAGTACCGTTACCCAGATCGATAATCGCGGTACCGTTCGCCTCACCCTTACCACGGTAGGTTGGGGTGTTGTCATCGGTGGTGCCGTCATTGGCGATGAGACCCGGCGTGCCGAAGTCGTCCCACAGCTCAATGTCCGTAGGTACCAGCGGATCAACGGAATCGACAATAATCACCCACTCGCCGGTTTCCGGACCGCGGTTACCGGTTCTGTCTTCGGCCACGGCACGGAAGCGGTGCTCGCCCTGCGGCAGATCAGAATCAAAGTCAATGGTCCAGCGGCCACCCGTTACCACGGCACTGCCGATCGGATCCGGGTTAGTGCCATCGTACAGATAGACCGTGGTGCCATCCTGTGCGGTACCGGTAATGGTCGGGCGTGCGTCGTTCGTGATGCCGCCGTTTTGTACCGTACCCACGTGCGCGTCAACGTCGTCGATCACGTCAGTAATGGCCGGAGCCGTCGGAATACCGCCCGCCAGCAGGTCAAACGAGAACGCGTCAGACGGCTCGGAACGCAGCCCCGCTTTGTCCTGCGCCACAACGGTGACATCGTAATGGCCGTTGGCCATGCCCAGTGCTGGCGTCCAGGTCCAGATCCCGGTTGAGGCGTCAGCGGTCACAGAGTCAACGGTTTTCCCGTTCACAATGATAAACACCAGGCTGCCCTTCTCGGCCGTACCGGTAAAGTCCGGGGTGCTGTCGTCCGTAATACCACCGTTAGCGATATTGCCAGTATGCTGACCTGCGTCATCATAAACGGTATCGATCGTCGGTTTTGCCGGCGGCTGCGTGTCGACGATAAAGTCGATCGGATCGGACGGCTCGCTGGCGTTGCCCGCAGGATCGGTGATCACGACTACCGCTTCATGTTCGCCTTCCGGCAGCGGTTTCTCCGGGGTCACTTCCCATTTACCGTCGTCACCGACAATCGCGGTCCCCACGACTTCGTCATCAACAATCAGTTCAATGGTATCGCCAGGCACGGCGCCTTCGCCGCTGAATACCGGCTGCGTGTCATCCGTGGTGTCACCGTTGTGAATAGGGCCGACATCCGGACCCTGGTCGTCCTCGACGTCGCCAATAATCGGTTTGTTTGGTGCTTCAGTATCAATCACCAGCTTCCACGGTGCGGTCGGTGCGCTTTCCACACCGGTCGGGCCACGGAAGACCACGCTGACGTCCAGCGCAGTGCCGTTCGTCTGCTCAGGCAGGGTGTATTCCCAGCTGCCGTCAGGGCGAACAGTGACTGAATCAATGATGTCGCTGCCGTTGCGCACGAACACGATATCCCCCGGACGGCCGGTACCGTGCAGGGTTGGGGTGGTGTCATCGGTCACGCCCGGGTTGGCCACATCACCCTTATAACGGCCTTCGTTGTCTTCAATACGATCGAAGGTGCCGGTCGGCACAACGGTATCTACCGTCAACAGGAACGGACGCGTCGGCGCAGGGATTTCGCCTGGGCCGCTATACTCGCCCGCGGTGATTTCGTAGGTTTTACCCGATTCCAGCGCCGGGTTGATCTCAATCGCCCACTCGCCGGTTGTCGGATCGGCCGTCATTGAACCAACCGGGTTACCGTCCACATACAGCGTTACCAGAGAACCCGGCGTCGCCGTCCCCACGATAACCGGGTTAACATCATCCGTGCTGCTGCCGCTTGCCAGCGGGTTGGTCAGCGTACCGGTGTTATCTTCAGCGTGGCTGATGGAGACCGCATTACCTACCGTATCGATGGTGAAGCTGATTGGCGGGGTAGACGGACCGCGGTTGCCCTGATTGTCTTCCAGAGCGACTGACCAGGTATAAGACCCGTCAGCCAGCGCAGGCGCAGGGGTCCAGCTCCAGATACCTTCTGAACTGACCGGTACGCGAACGCTCTGACCGCCACCGAGGTCGATCACTGCCGTCATGCCCGCCTCACCCTTACCGCTAAAGGTTGGGGTGTTATCTTCGCTCGGATCGCCGTTGTGAATTTCACGCGGGAACTGGTAGTCGTTCCACAGTAAAACGTCACTCGGCAGCGGTGGTAAGGTCGCCATTGCAGCGATATTTTCGGTATTGTTGTTCGTAGTAATGGTCTTTTTCATACAATTTTCCAAATGAATTCTGTTTATGTTCTGGTCTAAAACGTTCTGGAGGCTCCGGTGCAGGAGCCTCACTTTCCTGGCATCAATTAATGGTTCTGTAGCGTGACCGTGACTCCCATCTGAACGAGGATCTCGGTATTCAGGCTATCCATCTGATAAGACTGATACTCCACTCCCCCAACATTCACCGTCCCGCCATCGGTCCAGTTACCCGGGTCCATACCGTTCGGCAGCAGGTCGCTCAGATTCACCGTGTCCCCCGCGTCGCCCTTCACCATCATTTGGTTGAAGTCGTTGTCGTGGAACAGGTTCTGCGTGGCGTTTTCCAGCACATCCCCCGCACTCAGCGTCAGGGTGTTGTTGCCTGTTCCCGTAATGTCGAACACCTCCACTGACTGAATGGTGTGTGTCAGCGCGCTCAGGTCGAGGTGCTGATCCGCCCCCAGCAGCTTCAGCGTGTCGGTGCCTTCTCCACCCTGAATCACCGCACCGGTCAGGCTGGCCACGTCCGCAACCTGATACAGGTTGTCCGCTGCGTCCCCGTACCAGATATCGCCCTGGTTATCCGCCAGGAATTCACCCGGGGTGACGGTTTTCGCCGTTCCGCTCACCACCAGGTTATCGATGCTGAAACCAAACCCGGAGCTGGTCGCCAGTTCCTCGTGATGGATCTCCATCCGGTAAATCGGCGTATCATCCGGGCTGGTAAACGACACCGGGACGTTACGGTTAGGGAGGAAAGCGCTCACCGGCTGCGAACCAATCTCATTGCCGTTGACGTCGTAGAACGTCACCACCGTCGAGGGGCCGGCAAAGCGTGGGTTGAAAACGAAATCAATCGTTTTGGCGCCATACTGGAAGTCAACAAACATGCTGGCTGCCATTCCGGTATCTGTGGACGTGCTGTACAGATACAGGCTGTTGGTGCTGCCCGTGCCAATGACCTGTTTGTCGAACTCATAATCCGCCGTGCCGGTATCTGGTGTGTGGGAGAAACGCATCCCGTGCACCCATGCGCCCGCATTAATGTCCGCGAACTCCGTGTCGTCTTCGAAGCTGTTGGTACTGGTGAACGCGCTGGTGCGGTAGCTGGAGCTGTTACCCGCCGCGTCAACAATCGCCGCGCCCACCGGAATATCGGTGTAACCGCCCGCAGGCATGGTCAGGGTCACGTTACCGTTAGCAATGTCGGCAGCCGTTAGCGTATGGGTGACGGTAACGTCGCCGCTTTTCACCAGCACGGTGTCACCCTCAACAATCCCGCTGCCTGGCAGCGTTACCGTCACGTCATTACCGCTGCGCACCACGTCGGTCGGTGCATCAGGTGCCACCTGATCCAGCACCACTTTCTGCGAGGATTCGGTGTAGTTCCCGGCGATATCGACCACACGCGTCAGGACAGTCCAGTTCGCGCTGTGTCCCTGCCCGTCAACAAACGCCCATTTGTCGCCGTCGACCATCGCTTCAAGCCAGGTGTTCCCGCCGTCAGTGGAGACCAGTACTTTCCCGCCTGCTTCCAGCGGAGCTGAGAGATGACCGCTGACCAGGCTACCGGCTTTACCACTGTTAGTGATGAAGTCGCTGCCGCTGACACCGGAGTCCTGGGTCATCGCATCCACCACCGCGCTGCTTGTCGGCGCGTCGGTATCAATGGTGATTTTCCACTCCGCGGACGGGGCGCTTCTCACGCCGGTCGGACTCTGGAACACCGTCTTCAGGGCCAGTTCCGTGCCGTTGTTCTGTGCAGGCAGTGTAAAGTTCCAGGTGTTGCCCGGGCCTACGGTCACGGAGTCGATCAGCGTGTCACCGTCATAAATAAACACGACATCACCCGCGACGCCGGTCCCGTGCAGAGTTGGCGTGGTGTCATCGGTCACTGCCGGGTTCGCCAGGTCGTCCTGCACCAGACCGACGTCATCCGATACGCTATCGAATGAGCCAACCGGTACGCGGGTATCCAGCGTCAGTTCAAACGGCGCCGTCTGCGCACTATCACCGGTGCCGGTATTTTCACTGGCGGTGATCTGGTACGTCTTGTCAGTGGTCAGCGCCGGGTTGAAGGTGTATTTCCACGCACCGGTCGCCGGGTCAGCGATCACGGTGTCGACAAAGTTGCCGTCCAGATACACTTTCACTTCGGCACCAGGCGTCGCGCGGCCCACAACGGTTGGTGTCGTGTCATCGGTATGGCTGCCGCTGGCCAGATTGCTCTTCAGTTCGCCTTCATCGTCTTCCACGTGGCTGATAGACACACCGTTGTGGCTGGTGTCCACGGTGAAGTGGATCGGCGCAGACTCTGGTCCAACGTTACCCGCTTTGTCTTCAATCGAGACTTTCCAGGTGTAGTCACCATCCGCCAGGGCCGGTGCCGGGGTGTAGCTCCAGTTACCGCTGCCATCTACCGGCACGCGCACGGTGGTGCCATTACCCAGATCGATGATCGCGGTACCGTTCGCGTCACCCTTACCACGGTAGGTTGGGGTGTTATCGTCGGTGGTACCGTTATCCGCAATAATTCCCGGCGTGCCGAAGTCGTCCCACAGTTCAATGTCCGTAGGTGCCAGCGGTTTAACGGAGTCCACAATAATCATCCACTCGCCGGTTTCCGGGCTGCGGTTGCCCACGGCATTTTCCGCCACCGCGCGGAAGCGGTGCTCACCCTGCGAAAGTGCAGTGTCGAAATCAATGGTCCAGGTGCCACCCGTAACCACAGCGCTACCGATTGGCGTCGGGTTAGTGCCGTCATACAGGTAAATGGTCGTCCCGTCCTGACCCGTACCGGTGATGGTCGGTTTGTCATCATTCGTGATGCCACCCTGCTGTACGGTGCCAACATGGGCATCAACATCATCGATTACGTCCGTGATTGCCGGTGCCGGAGGAATGCCGCCTGCTACCAGCTCAAACGAGAACGCATCGGATGGTTCGGAACGCAGACCCGCTTTGTCTTCGGCAACCACTTTCACATCGTAGTGGCCGTTCGTCAGCGCCGGAGACGGCGTCCAGGTCCATTTACCTGTCGGATCAGCGGTAACGGAATCCACTTCCTTACCGTTAACAATGATGTGCACCAGGCTATTTTTCTCAGCGGTACCGGTAAAGGCCGGGGTGCTGTCATCGGTGACCTCGCCGTTGGTCAGGTTGCCTGTTTTCAGGCCAGCATCATCAAACACGCTATCAATCGTCGGTTTTAACGGCGGCGTGATGTCTACGATGAAGCCGATCGGATCGGACGGATCGCTGGCGTTACCGACCGGATCAACGATGACGACGACAGCTTCATGATTCCCTTCCGGCAGCGGTTTCTCCGGAGTTACTTCCCACTTGCCGTCATCACCAACAATTGCGGTACCCACAACTTCGTCGTCAATAATCAGACGCACGGTGTCGCCAGGCGTACCCTTGTCGCCACTGAACACCGGCTGGGTATCGTCAGTGGTGTCACCATCATGAATTGGCCCTACGGACGGTCCCTGGTCGTCTTCAACGTCACCAATGACCGGCTTGTCAGGACCTTGCAGATCAACGATAAATTCGAAATCATCAGACGGTTCGCTGGCGTTGCCTTCTGGATCGGTAATCACCACTTTCCCGGTGTGGCTGCCTTCCGGCAACGGTTTCTCAGGGATCACTGCCCACTTGCCGTCGTCACCGACGATCGCCGTTCCCACCAGTTCATCGTCCACGATCAGTCTGACGGTATCGCCAGGCGCGCCGTTTTCACCGCGGAACGTCGGCTGCGTGTCGTCAGTTGCACCGCCGTTCTGGATTGGCCCCACAACGGTACCCGCGTCATCTTCTACTTCGCCGATGACCGGTTTTTCTGGCGTAACGATAAATTTAAAGTCATCAGACGGTTCGCTGTCGTTCCCGGCCGGATCGGTGATGATCACCTTACCGGTATGGCTGCCTTCCGGCAGAGGGTTTTCCGGCGTCACTTCCCATTTACCGTCTTCACCGACGATCGCCGTGCCGACCACTTCGTCGTCAACGATCAGGCGCACGGTATCGCCAGGCGTGGCACCTTCACCGCGGAAGACCGGCTGTTTATCATCAGTCGCATCGCCGTTTTGGATTGGGCCTGTTTTCGCGCCAACATCGTCTTCCACTTCGCCAATAATCGGCTTAACAGGGGCTTCCAGATCGACGGTGAAATCAAAAGAGTCGCTCGGCGCGCTGGTGCGGCCATCCGGGTCTTTACCGATCAGCACAATGCTGTGGTCGCCGTGCGCCAGCGGGGTTTCCGGCGTCCAGGTCCAGGTGCCGTCAGCGCCGACACGGGTTTCGCCGAGCTTGACGTTGTTTTCCCAGAACTCAACAATATCGCCCGCTTTGCCTGTACCGCTAAATGTTGGCGTGGCGTCATCAGTCACGCCGTTTTGCGGGATCGAGCCGGTTTTGGTGCCGTAATCGTCGTGCACGTCGGTCAGTTCAGGGGTAGCAACAGGTGCAACGGTGCCTTTTTTGTCACCGCCATCGTCACGGTTATGACGAATAATGGCGCCCAGGCCTACCAGCGCACCAATCCCGGCTAACGCACCCAGCGCCAGCAGAGCAGGAGAAAATGCGGTGCCCGCAACGGCCAGACCATCGAGACCTGCAATCGCGCCCGCACCCAGCGCCTGGGCGGAAGATTCACCGTCCAGCAGGAACGCGGCTTTGTGGTCGTCGTCGCCATCGGTGGCGATGTACTCATGCCATTGACCGTCTTCGCCTTTACCGACCAGCTCACCTGGGTTATCGAAATAGTCTTCAATGATCAGCTGTGGCTGATCCTCATCAGTGCCTTCCAGCATGACGAACAGGTCTTTGCCTACGCGTTTCAGCGTAATGTTTTCTGGCGCGACACCATTTTCCCCTTCAGCAAGAATATATTTTGCATTCGGGATGGCCTTAATTTTGACAGCACTGCCAACCTTTTCACTGCGCAGAACGTCAGCTTTGACAATCGTATCTTTATCTACGACTGCAATATTTACTGGCTTGAGAGTCATTTTTTAAATTCTCGTGTAAATAATCGATCTGTGTCCGCGCAACGCGCCAGACGCACTTCCATACGGGATACATTCCCTGGCTGGCGCTATCTTCCCGGCTGGCAAGTGTTGGCTTAATAAGACCTGTCGCAAACCGGTCTTATAAGTCATTTAAGGGAAAGGTTCGGTAGAGATGGCGTGAAGAAAATAATGGCAAAGATAAAGACAAGTCTTGGTTCACTTTTTTAGAGACGGAGAGAAAATAATGTTTTTGTTACCCACTCAGGACAGACAGGAATGTCAGGTAGAAAAGTCATTCTCATGGATTCCAGCCCACTGCTGCGTGCAGGTATCAAGGGCTTATTAACAGAACAAGATTATGAGGTTGTGGCACAATTTCCTACAATCGAGGAATTGCACAGCGCATTACCTGCGTTAAGCGCGGACCTGATTATCATGGAACATCTGCAACAAAGCGCTGAGGTATTTTCTTACCTGGCGAAAATAAGAAAAACGTACCCGGATATTCGGATTCTCATCTTGTCCTCGTCTTTCAGCGATTTTCACATCCAGCTCAGCAGGCGAGCTGGCGCGGCCGGTTACATCAATAAAAATAGCTCGTTAGATAAAATAATCACTACCATCAATAACGTACTCTCCGGCCAGTATTGCTACGGTTCTGAGCTTTGGCATCATCATGCCAGATATCCGCGGGATGCCTCGTTATTATTATCTTTGTCCCATATTGATATTTGTATTTTGCGCTACATTTCTGCCGGCTATAGCAACCAGATTATTGCCTCGATGCTGGACATGAATAATAAAAAGGTGAGCGCGTATAAGCAGCGTATCATGGCAAAATTTAACATTACTCGTCTGGCGGACCTGGTCGATCTGGCAAAACGGAATTATCTGTACTGAGCACCGGAAGATGCCCGGATGACGGTTTGTTCGGGCTTGATGACATAAATCGTTGCAAAACGAATGCTCCGAAAAGAGTGATCTACCGCACATATCCCTCCACATCTACCGAAGCGAATGTCTACGCTTATAAGACGCCCGGAAAAACCTGTCTTTAGAACACACAACCGGAGGTCCTTATCACCATGTTCAACCAGAAACTACAGGCTACCGAGAACATCGAATTCGAGATTGCAGAAGAGCTGCGCTACGAGACCGATCCCTGCGAGTTGAAACTGGATGAGATGATTGAGGCGGAGCCGGAACCCGAAATGATCGAGGGGCTACCCGCCTCCGATGCGTTGACGCCCGCAGACCGCTATCTTGAACTGTTCGAACACGTACAGTCGACGCGGCTGTTTGCGGACAGCAAAACCTTCCCGGACTGCGCGCCGAAGATGGATCCGCTGGATATCCTGATCCGCTACCGCAAGGTCAGACGCCACCGGGATTTTGACCTGCGCCAGTTCGTGGAGAACCACTTCTGGCTGCCGGAAACCTACAGCACGGAATATGTCTCCGACCCTGGCCTGTCGCTGAAAGAGCACATTGATAGCCTGTGGCCCGTCCTGACGCGCGAACCGCAGGATCACATTCCCTGGTCCTCCCTGCTGGCGCTGCCGCAGGCCTATATCGTCCCCGGCGGGCGGTTCAGCGAGACCTACTACTGGGATTCATACTTCTCCATGCTGGGGCTGGCGGAGAGCGGCCGTAACGATCTGCTCAAATGCATGGCGGATAATTTCGCGTGGCTGATCGAACGCTACGGCCATATTCCGAACGGTAACCGCACCTACTACCTCAGCCGCTCCCAGCCGCCGGTCTTTGCCCTGATGGTGGAGCTGTTTGAAGAGGACGGCGTGCGCGGCGCGAAACGCTACCTTGAGCACCTTAAAATGGAGCACGCCTTCTGGATGGACGGCGCGGAGTCGCTGCTGCTTAATCAGGCCTACCGCAGCGCGGTACGCATGCCGGACGGTTCATTGCTGAACCGCTACTGGGACGACCGTGATACCCCACGCGACGAATCGTGGATTGAGGACGTGGAAACGGCCCGCCACTCGGGTCGTCCGCCGAATGAGGTGTATCGCGATCTGCGCGCCGGTGCGGCCTCCGGCTGGGATTATTCCTCTCGCTGGCTGCGCGAGCCGGGCCGATTAGCCAGCATCCGCACGACGCAGTTTATCCCGATTGACTTGAACGCCTTCCTGTTCAAGCTGGAGAGCGCGATCGCCAATATTTCGGCGTCGAAAGGGGATAAAGAGACCGCCGAGCTGTTCCGCCAGAAGGCCAGCGATCGCCGCGCGGCGGTGAACCGCTACCTGTGGGATGAAGAGAACGGCTGCTACCGCGACTACGACTGGCGCCGCGAAGTGATGGCGCTGTTCTCCGCGGCGAGCATTGTGCCGCTGTACGTGGGCATGGCCACCCATGAGCAGGCCGAGCGCCTGTCTGATGCGGTAAAAGCGCGCCTGCTGACACCGGGCGGGATTCTGGCAACCGAATACGAAACCGGCGAGCAGTGGGATAAACCCAACGGCTGGGCGCCGCTGCAGTGGATGGCGATTCAGGGGTTCAAGCAGTACGGCAACGACTCGTTGGGGGATGAAATCGCCTGGAGCTGGCTGCATACGGTGAACCACTTCTACAAGACGCACCACAAGCTGATTGAGAAGTACCACATCGCCAGCAGTACGCCGCGCGAAGGGGGCGGCGGGGAGTATCCGCTGCAGGACGGCTTCGGCTGGACGAACGGCGTGGTGCGGCGGTTGATTGGGTTGTATGGGGAGCCTTAAGTGGGGTGCGGTCTGGTGCCCTAACCCCGGCCCTCTCCCACAGGGAGAGGGAGAATAAATCAGCGAATCACCTCATAAATGGCAGTCTGAATGGACTGCCATTTTTTTGTGGTGGCATCCGGCTGTGACTGCGCACGTCGCGTTGCCATTTCAAGATCGTGCTTCTGGCGCTTCACCACGGCCGGCACGGTGCAGAACGCTTTCAAATACTCTTTACGTATTGAGGTCAGAGACTCGCCGTTCGACATGGCGTGGCTGAGCGTATTGATGAAACGACGACACGGCTTCTCTTCCGCCATGTTCTGCCGGTAGCGCAGCATAAGCTCCAGAACGTCGTCATAGCCGGCCGACATCGCCTCTTCGGTCCATGACAGCTTCCAGTCCATCCCACCCTGTAAGAAGAGCAACGCCACGCGGGTATCGTTGCGGTTAATCGCCGAACGGAAATTATTGTCGTCCCAGGTCACCCCCATGCGCGTCAGCGTCTCGCGCGAGGATGGGGTTTCACGCATCTCCTGCGGCGGAGCCGCTTGCGCCGTACTTTCCGCCGCAGGCTGCGGTTTGCCGCTGGTCACCAGCCAGAAGCCGCCTACCACGATGGCAATCACCATCACGCCAACCGCCCCCCATAACGCACCGGAGATAAGCTGCTCACGCTGTTCGGGCGTGCGCGGCGCGCGCTGGGTCGGTTTTTCAATCGTGTCGCGAACTTCAAACAGATCCCCACCGGTGACCCGATCCATTTTTTGCGCCTTTTCCCAGAAAGCGTGCAGCTCGCTGGCATCCACCGCCATGAATCCAGCCGGGTTGACGCGCGTTCTTCCCTCTTCAAACGCGCGTTGAACCGGCCGGGAGATCTGCATGTAGTAGTTATTCAGCAGCTGAATTTGCGCCGAACTTAACGTTTTCTGCACCGTGATGTTGTTGCGGATTTGCCGGATGTCGTCGAGAAATGTTTGCAGCGTTTTGCGCGGCTCTACCAGGAGCGTCAGCATGGACGGGTCGTTAAACAGCGAGGCGTAGTAGCGGCTGAACTCTTTTTTATCCACCAGCATCTGCGCCAGTTCGCTGAACATCATGCCGCTCAGGACATCGTTGATTTCGCCATGCTTCAGCCAGCGTCGTACGCGGTCAGCGTTAAATAGGGTTTTAAGATGATTATTGAGCCGCACCTGATCGGGCCAGGCCTGCTGAATGAGGCCTTTAATCATTAACTCAATTGCGCGTACCTGCTTGTGCGCCTGCTGCTGCTGAAGCTCGCTACCCGGCACCAGCTCGGTGCTGTAGGTCAGAAGCGGCTGCTGCAGACGAAGATGTTCCAGCGTAGTCACAAACCGCATCGCCGCAATAAGCTGGTTTTCGCTGACATCCTGCCCGCTTTCATACTGCGGGACGCGCTGCTGCAGCAGGCGCAGCTGCAGCGTAAATTCCGACATCTCGGCATCATTCAGGTTGAGCTTCTTCGCAACCGCAGCCCATCCTCCGAGGCCTAAACGCGCACTGTCCAGCTGTTCCAGAAACCAGCGTGGATCTTTTCCCTCAGAAACATGTACATTCAGAAGAAGCAAGATTTCCACCGACGCCTGGCGAATGACCGCCAGACAGTGTTCAAACTGCTCGCGGATATGATGTGATGTGCTGAGAGTCATTGTTTTCCTTAAGCGACAACGAAGACATCCGGAATGGGCACTAACGGCCGTTTTTCTTTTTATTTATACGCGCTTAACCATACCTGACTTTCTGTTGAAATAAAGTGACAACCCTAAAATCATTTAAAAAGCTTCAGGAGAATCTCAATGCCAGTTTTAATGACCTCGCGCCTGACCTGCACCCCCGTGCAGGAACAAGACTGGCCCTTTTTCCTGGCGCTGCAGCAGCATCCCGACGTCATGCGCTTTGTGGCGGAGGACCGCCCCGTCGCGGCGATCCGCGAGGCGTTTGATTCGCGCCTGACGCCCTGGACGCCGGGGAGCGCGCACTGGCTGTGCCTCGTCGTTCGTGACGCCCTCTCACAGGCCCCGCTGGGTCTTACCGGGTATATTCATCGGGAGGAGGATTGCGCCGAAGTGGGCTTTCTTTTTGCCCCCGAGGCACAGGGAAAAGGTTACGGCTTCGAATCCCTGCAGGCGCTTTGCGATTACGCTTTTCATCAGGGCGGTATACGTCGGCTCACCGCCACCGTCACTGCAGGAAATGTCGCCTCCAGGCGCCTGCTGGAAAAAGCCCGCTTCCGGCTGGAAGGCGAGCTACGCGAGAGCTATTACCTTTCCGGTCGCTGGCAAAATGACTGGTTATTTGGGTTATTGCGGCAGGAATACCTGAACAAAAATTCCTGAACAACAGCCATTTGGCGGATATTTCTCCTGCCTCGATTCCTCTACAGTATCGCCATTAAGAGGAAACGAATATGAAAGGTCATGCGCTGAATATTTCTTCTGCCGCCATTGAGTTAATAAAGAAACATCAGGGGCTTTCACTGGAGAAATATCGTGATGAAAAGGGTTTATGGGTTATCGGCTACGGACATGCGATCCGCGAAGGGGAACATTTTTGCGGCCTTATTACACCTCTTCAGGCTGAATATTTACTCCACGAAGATATTCAGCGGGTTGAGACGCTGCTGCAGGAAAAGGGGGTTGGGCCATTAACCCAGCAGCAGCATGACGCTGTAGTACTGATGATATTGAGTTTCGGCGCGGCGTCCGCGCTCCCGAAAGCGGTGCTTCAGGCCGTCGCCCGGGTATAGTACATGGCGGCCTGGGTTCGGTTCTTCACCTCCAGCCGGCGAAAAAGCGCTTCCAGATGTGCTTTTACCGTGGCCGCACTGATGTTGAGATTGCGGCCAATCTCTTTGTTTGATTCACCCGCCGCCAGCAGCTTCAGAACCTCTCGCTGACGCTCGCTCAACGAGAGTAACGCCTGCGCTGACGATTGCTGGCTGACCCACTCGCCGGGAAAGCAGACCATCCCTCTCGACACAGAATCCAGCACGGCGGCAAACCGCTCAGGGTTGGCGTTACGGGGGATAATAGCCATCACGTTTCGCTGCATGAGTTGCTCAACCCATCTGGTCTCTTTTTTTGCCAGAACCATCATCACCCGTACCGAAGGGAAGCGATGCATGATTTCGTCCAGGAAAGAACTCTCCTCATCCTGAATTAAATTGCCGTCAATCATGACGATAGCAGACGGTGACGCGGATATTTGCGCCCATAAATCGTCTGCCTGACAAGTCCCCGTTATATTTATTTCAGGAATTAATTTCCGCAAACCGTGTATCGCTCCATGAATAAATATCGACTGCCTGTCAAACATGATTACTCGCATCGTATTTCTCCCTCTGAGAATAGCGAAGGGGGATTCTACAGAGGCGCAATTTAAGAAAAAACTCAATGAATGCAGAGGTTACAAATCCGCCAGTGGTTTTTATATTTACCCGTATTTTGACACATCCATATTAAGGATTTCCTTAAGGGGTTCCCTCCCCTTAACATCAGACATCACAGGAACATACCGCCTGAAACTTCAATACGTTGCGCATTCATCCAGCCCAGCCTGTCGCTGAGCAGGGCCGCAATGGCATCGCCGATATCGTCCGGCAGCCCCACCCGCCCCAGCGCCGTCTGTGACGCCAGCATCTGGTTAAGCTGCGCGTTGTCGCGCACGCGTCCCTCGCCAAAGTCGGTTTCGATCGCGCCTGGCGCGATAATATTGACGGAGATTCCGCGCGCCCCAAGCTCCTTCGCCTGATAGCGGGTGAGCACTTCCATCGCCCCTTTCATGGCCGCGTAGGTTCCTGAACCTGGCTGGGTAAAGCGGGCCAGTCCGCTGGAGACGTTGAGGATCCGCCCCCCGTCGTTAAGCAGGGGCAGCAGGCGTTGCGTCAGGAAGAAAGGCCCTTTGAAGTGAATGTTCAGCGCTTCATCAAACTGGGCTTCCGTCGTGTCGGTGTAGGGTGCGTATAAACCCGTCCCGGCGTTGTTCAATAAATAATCAAAGGTTTCACGCTGCCAGACGCTGCTCAGGATCTCCTGAAGCTGGTGAGCAAAATTTTCGAAACTGGCAATATCACCGACGTTGAGCTGTAATGCCGCCGCCTTGACGCCTTTTCCCTGAATTTCGCGCACCACGTCCAGCGCTTCCTGCTGGCTACGATTGTAGGTCAGGATAATTCCCGTGCCGTCTGCCGCCAGCTTTAACGCAGCGTTTTTACCCAATCCACGGCTACCACCCGTCACTAATGCGATACGTTCAGTCATCATAAACCTCGTTTTGGCTGTTATGGAGATTGAGAAAGAGCTTATTAGGTGATAGAAGATCAATAAAGATGGGAAATAACGCTTCACTGTTTCAATACAAACAACAATGAGCTTCATCTATGGATAAAATTCACGCAATGCAGCTGTTTGTTCGCGTCGCGGAACTGGAAAGTTTTTCCCGCGCGGCAGAGACATTAACGCTTCCGAAAGGCAGCGTTTCCCGGCAAATCCAGGCTCTGGAAAACCGGCTTGGCACCCAGCTACTGCACCGCACCACGCGCCGCGTCAGCCTGACGCAGGACGGCATGGTCTATTACGAACGGGCAAAAGATCTGCTGGCGAACCTGGATGAACTCGACGGTATGTTTCAGCACGATCCCTCCAGCATCAGCGGAAGGCTCCGCGTGGATATGCCCGTCGGTGTTGCTCGAAATGTCGTCATCCCCAAACTGCCTGCTTTTTTACAGCAGTATCCGGGTATCGAACTGGAGCTCAGCAGCAGTGATCGCCTGGTGGATGTGATCCGCGAAGGGTTTGATTGCGTCGTCCGCGTGGGTTCCCTGAAGGACTCAGGGCTGATTGCCCGTCCGCTGGGCAAGCTGTCGGTGATCAACTGTGCCAGCCCGGATTATCTGGCGCGTTTTGGCTACCCCGACACGCTGGACGATTTAGGCTCGCACGCCGTGATTCATTACGCCGCGATGCTGGGAAGTCGCCCTCAGGGCTTTGAATTTTATAACGGCAGCACGACGCAGTGGATAAAAACAGGCGGGGTGCTAACCGTAAACAGCACGGAAACTTACCAGGCCGCCTGCCTTGCCGGGCTGGGGATCATTCAGGCCCCGCGCGTTGGGGTACGCGACCTGCTGCGCGCGAAGAAACTGATTGAGATCCTCCCGCAGTATCGCGCGGAACCGATGCCTGTCTCCCTGATTTACCCCCACCGGCGCAACCTCTCTCGCCGGGTTCATCTGTTTATGGAGTGGCTGACCGAACTCACAAAAGCTTACGTGGATTAGTCGCAAGCTATAATTCAGTAACATCCAGCCAAACGAAAAAGGAAAAGACGCGTGACGCCGGAAAATAACCCGCAACGACCCACCCAACATTTAGATTATGAACCCATCAAGAAGATGGAAACCGAGCCAGAAGAGGCTAAAGCCCCCGGTACCGCCAGCAAGGCGCTGGGCACCGTCACCAGCCTGGCGGAGAGAATTCAGCAGTTTCCCATGGTTGCGCATCTGATACGTGCGGCCGAACGCTTTAATGACCGCATGGGGAACCAGTTCGGTGCCGCGATCACCTATTTTTCGTTCCTGTCGATGATCCCCATCCTGATGGTGTCGTTTGCAGCGGCAGGCTTTGTGCTCGCGTCGCACCCGACGCTGCTGCAGGATATCTTCAACAAGATCCTGAATAACGTCAGTGACCCGACCCTTGCCACCACGCTGAAAAGCACCATCAATACCGCCGTTCAGCAGCGTACTACTGTCGGCATCGTCGGTTTGCTGATCGCCCTATATTCCGGCGTTAACTGGATGGGCAACCTCCGCGAGGCCATTCGCGCCCAGTCGCGCGACGTGTGGGAGCGCACGCCTCAGGATCAGGAGAAAATTTGGATTAAGTATTTCCGCGACTTTGTTTCGCTGATAGGCCTGCTTATTGCGCTGGTCGTAACGCTCTCGATCACCTCTGTTGCCGGTTCAGCGCAGCAGATGATTATTTCTGCGCTCTATCTTGATTACATCGAATGGCTGAAGCCCGCCTGGCGCGGCATCGGGCTGGCGATTTCTATCTTCGCCAACTACCTGCTGTTCTTCTGGATTTTCTGGCGCTTGCCTCGCCATCGTCCGCGCAAGAAGGCGCTGCTCCGGGGTACGTTGATTGCGGCAATCGGCTTTGAGGTGATTAAGATCGTGATGACCTACACCCTGCCGTCGCTGGTGAAATCCCCCTCCGGCGCGGCGTTTGGCTCGGTGCTCGGACTGATGGCCTTCTTCTACTTCTTCGCCCGCCTGACCCTGTTCTGCGCGGCGTGGATTGCCACCGCCGAGTACAAAGGCGACACGCGAATGCCAGGAAAAACACACCGCTAACTCCGCTCTCGGGCTGATATTTCAGCCCGACTCATCATTTCAGCATATAAATCCAGTCCGTAACTTTTATTTAACCGAAAACCAGTTTTATCCACCAATATTTAAAAACTGTGAAGCATTTCATGGAAGAATTTTGGCTGGCCTGAAAATTATCCGCTTTTTGTTGCTTTTTTCACCAGAACGCGGCTTTGTTACAGATTGAAATGTCGCTTTTGCTGTGCGTAATATGGCCTTTCGTTCGACAAAAATAAGAAAATATTATGCAATCAACAGCCACAACACTCGACTCTGGTACGGAACACGTCCCGGTAAACTCGCGCAATAAAGTTGTCGTCGCCTCGCTAATTGGCACTGCCATTGAGTTCTTCGACTTTTACATTTACGCCACCGCGGCGGTCATCGTTTTCCCGCATATTTTCTTCCCGCAGGGAGACCCGACGGCGGCAACGCTACAGTCTCTGGCGACCTTTGCTATCGCGTTTGTGGCGCGTCCGATTGGCTCTGCGCTGTTTGGACATTTTGGCGACCGCATTGGTCGTAAGGTCACCCTGGTGGCCTCGCTGCTGACGATGGGGATCTCCACCGTGGCGATTGGCCTGCTGCCGACCTACGAAACCATCGGCATTCTGGCGCCGGTTCTGTTGGCGCTGGCGCGTTTTGGTCAGGGTCTGGGGCTGGGTGGTGAATGGGGTGGCGCGGCGCTGCTGGCGACCGAGAACGCCCCGCCGCGTAAACGCGCGCTGTACGGTTCATTCCCGCAGCTTGGCGCGCCGATTGGCTTCTTCTTTGCCAACGGGACCTTCCTGCTGCTCTCCTGGCTGCTGACGGACGAACAGTTCATGAGCTGGGGCTGGCGTATTCCGTTTGTCTTCTCGGCGGTACTGGTGCTGATTGGCCTGTACGTCCGCGTTTCCCTGCATGAGACGCCGGTGTTTGCGAAAGTGGCTGCGGCGAAAAAACAGGTAAAAGTGCCGCTGGGCACCCTGCTGACCAAACACCTCCGCGTAACCGTGCTTGGCACGTTTATCATGCTGGCGACCTACACGCTGTTCTACATCATGACGGTGTACTCCATGACCTACAGCACCGCCGCCGCGCCGGTAGGGCTGGGCCTGCCGCGTAACGAAGTGCTGTGGATGCTGATGATGGCGGTGATTGGGTTTGGCGTGATGGTACCGATTGCCGGCCTGCTGGCGGATAAATTCGGCCGTCGTGCGAGTATGATTACGATCACCACGCTGATCATTCTGTTTGCTCTGTTCGTCTTCCCGCCGCTGTTGAGTTCAGGTAACCCGGCGCTGGTGATGGCGTACCTGCTGATTGGCCTGAGCCTGATGGGACTGACCTTCGGCCCGATGGGCGCGCTGCTGCCGGAGCTGTTCCCGACGGAAGTGCGTTATACCGGCGCGTCGTTCTCCTATAACGTCTCCTCCATTCTGGGCGCGTCCGTGGCGCCGTATATCGCCACCTGGCTGCAGGCAAATTATGGTCTGTTCTACGTGGGGGTGTATCTGGCGGCCATGGCGGCGCTGACGCTGATTGCCCTGCTGCTGATGCACGAGACTAAGCATCAGGCGCTGTAATTTATTGCGGCCTGATGCCCTCACCCCGACCCTCTCCCACAGGGAGAGGGAGAAAGGGAGCTACTTCTTCATCTGCGACAAAATCGTCCGGCACTGATTCGCTTCGCCTTCTGACGGCGAGATCAACGCCAGCAGCGCGGCGGCCGGGGTGACCAGCGTCGCGAGGGCTGCGGCCACCGCGCCACGCGCAATCAGCGGTCCGGGCTTGACGCCCGCCTGCGGATTTTTAAAGGTCCCGCGCACGTAAAGCGGCGAGCGCAGGGTAATAATACGAATCCCCTTACTTTCCGGGTCAATGGTCAAATCCAGCTGCTCCGAGGCCATGCTGGCAGTACCGGTCACGTTAATCACCGCGTTTTCCGTGTCGAAGGCAAAAATCTGCGGACGCGCCACGCCGTTAACCAGATCCACATTCGCCGCTGCGCAGTTCACCCGCACCTCATCATCGCCAAAGATTTGCCCGATGATAAAGTTACCGACGTTTAGCCCCAGGATCTCCATCAGGTTGCGGCTGACCAGCCCGTCGTTCATCAGCAGTTTCAGGTTACCGTTGCCGCTGCCCAGCAGCGCCGCCACGGAATTCCCCACCCCGCGAATGTCCGCATCGCCGTTCATTTCACCGAGGGTTTTCTGCATCAGCTCCACGTTCGGCATCAGCTCTTTCAGCTTCAATCGACGCGCCTGGATCTCCGCACGTCCCTGCATCGGCTTCTTATCGCCTTCCAGGTGAATGTTGGAGGAAATCGTCCCGCCCGCCATGCCAAACTTCAGCGGCTGCAGGCGCAGATCGGCATTTTTCAGGATGATATGCGTCGACAGATCGCTCAGCGGCAGCGTGCTGCCATGCTCAATTTTACGCCCTTTGAAGCGCACATCCGCATCCATCACGTCCCATTTGTCGGTTTCAAAGCGATCGTAAGGCAACACTTTACCCGCAGGCTGAACGTCCTTTTTGACCTCTTTTGATTTGGTGCCTTTTCCGGAATCCACGCCAATCAGCGGGCCAAGATCGGCCAGACGAAGCTGGCGAGATTCGACATCCCCTTCCAGTTTCGGCCGTGGTTTTCCGGTGGTGTAGGTCAGCGTGCCGTGGATATCGCTGTCGCCGATGCGGCCGTTGAAATCCCGGTAGTCAAAAACGGACGATTTTTCGGTGTCGATTTTGGCAACCAGATGCCCGTCCGTTTCGAACGGCGGGGTATCCGGCAGCAGTACGCCGGTCAGTTCATACAATTCACCCAGCGAGTCACCGGCAAACTTGAGCTGGAGGTCGACGCCCCCCATGTTCATCGGGTCGTTAACCGTGCCCACGAACGCCACGCGCGTGTTCCCCGAGCGGAAATCCGCCTGCACCGGGAACGGCGTGCCTTCGCTCCTGAGCGCCAGCATGCCGCCGATTTTCCCTTGCCCGGTCAGCGGCTGGCCGTTGTAGCGCCCTTTTGCAGTTAGGCCGAAGACATAGTCACCCGCTTTGGTGCTATCGTCTTTCGCTTTGTTGCCCGTGACTTCGCTAAATGGCAGCGGTTTGCCCAGCGGATCGACCAGGATCTCCACGTCCGCCTTGCTGACCTTATCGTCGATGGCGATCCGCCCGCGATCAAAAAGAATATTGTCGAGACGGAATGACCATGATGAGGGTTGAGCATTTGGATCCTTTTCACCGTCGCTGGCAAGGTTAAACGTCCAGTTATTGTTTTTTTCAGAGAGGCGGATCAGGCGCGCATCGGGCTGCTGGAGCTTGATCCACGGCAGATAGACGGTTTTGGTCAGCAGCGCTAACGGTGCCAGCGTGGCCTCCACGCGCGGCAGATGGATCATGGTTACTTCGGGGATATCCGGCGGGTTGCCGAGAATAATGTCGTCGGCGTGGACGTGGGGCCAGGGGATCCAGCTTCGCCAGCCGGTCTCCTCTTTCTGACGCTCCCATACCACACCCAGATCGCCTCGGATGGCGAAGGGACGGTTCAGCTCAGCGGAGACTTTCTGGTTGATGGTCGGCTTAAGGCGGTTCCAGTCAAACGTCGCGATAATGACGACGACGATTGCGATCAACAACAAGAAAATCCCTGTAGTCCAGGAAATGACCCTGGTTGTTTTTGTCATTGTTATCCCCTTTCCTGATGACCTGTCCTGTAAAACTATAGTCCAGACAAAGGGAAGCGGGGTTATCAGAGGGTCGTTCTGACGCTTTCGAGGAGATCCATCGGCACGGGGCGAGAGAGGAAATAGCCTTGCGCCGCCGCTGCGGGAGAGTTTTGCACGTCACGCCACTCTTCCAGCGTTTCCACGCCTTCAACGATCACGCCCTGGCAATAGCGATTCATCAGCTGCAATAACAGCGTAAACAGATTCCGTCCTTCCGGGGTCTGGCGCAGCATGATGAACAGATCGCGGGCCACCTTGATGTAATCATAGCGAACTTCGCTGAGGGCCGAGAAGTTCGCCATACCGGTGCCAAAGTCATCCAGCCACAGCGGACCAAATTCACACATCGACGCAAAAGAGGAATCCTGCGGCAGGCGAACATGCTCCACCAGCTCAAAGCGCAGCCACGGCAGAGTGGCGATCAGCTCCTGCAGTTTCGCGTTCTGACGCAGCGCCAGCAGGGTCGGGCCGTCCACGTTAACCGAGGCGAGGATAGTATGCTGCTCGAAAAAGGCCTGTTTTGTCGCCAGCATACGGAGCTGCTCTTCCAGCACGTCCAGACGCTGGCGAACGGCAACTTCGGCAAAATAGCGATCCGGCGCGATACGCTGGGAAGGGTTTGACGGGTGCGTGACGACGGTCAAAACTTCAATTGCCATCAGTCGACCGTCCGTTCGGTAGATCGGCTGATACGTGTACGCACGCTCGCATTGCAGCCAGTAGCGATGCTCCTGCAAGTTCTCAATACTTGCCTCAGGCGTAGTGCTCAGCCGCTGGATAACCTGCTCTGACTTCATTTCAGATGTCCTGTTGTTGGGATGGCCTTTCTGGACTCGTCACTGGGTTATCGGCGCGATAATTGAGAACTTTATGTTCAATTCACCGTGAAAATGAAATTAAGATGACAGAAATTTGCCGGAACACGCGCTGGCTCAAATAAAATAATGGAACGTCGTTTTAATATAGTTGACCATCTAATTCACTCAGCGCACACTGCTGAAAATTCTTCTGTTCAGGTTCATGACTATGTCCAAAAAAATTGCCGTGATTGGCGAATGTATGATTGAGCTGTCCCAAAAAGGCGCGGAAGTCAGCCGCGGATTTGGTGGCGATACGTTAAACACGTCCGTTTACATTGCCCGTCAGGTTGCGCCTGAAGCACTCGCCGTGAACTACGTCACCGCTCTTGGTACGGACAGCTTCAGCCAGCAGATGCTGGAAGCCTGGCAGAGTGAACATGTTGAAACGTCGCTGATCCAGCGTATGGAAAACCGCCTGCCTGGGCTGTATTACATCGAAACCGACAGCACCGGCGAACGCACGTTTTATTACTGGCGTAACGAAGCCGCGGCCAAATTCTGGCTGGAGAGCGATGCTGCCGCAGCCATCTGCGAAGAGCTGGCGACGTTTGACTATCTCTATCTGAGTGGGATCAGCCTGGCGATTTTAAGCCCGGCCAGCCGCGAAAAGCTTCTCTCGCTGCTGCGCGAATGCCGCGCCAACGGCGGGAAGGTGATTTTCGATAACAACTACCGCCCGCGCCTGTGGGCCAGCCGCGAAGAGACGCAGCAGGTTTATCAGCAGATGCTTCAGTGCACGGACATCGCCTTCCTGACGCTCGACGATGAAGACGCCCTGTGGGGTGAGAAGCCGGTCGATGACGTGATTGCCCGTACGCACGCAGCAGGCGTGAGCGAAGTGGTGATTAAGCGTGGTGCGGAGTCGTGCCTGGTCGCGATTGCGGGTGAAACGGTGGTTGAGGTCCCTGCGGTGAAGCTGCCCAAAGAGAAAGTGATTGATACCACCGCAGCGGGGGATTCCTTCAGCGCGGGTTACCTGGCGGTACGCCTGACGGGGGGAACGCCGGAAGCGGCGGCACAGCGTGGGCACCTGACGGCCAGCACCGTGATTCAGTATCGCGGGGCGATTATTCCGCGCGAGGCGATGCCTGTTTAAGTAAGGTGCGGGCTGATGTCCTCACCCTAACCCTCTCCCACAGGGAGAGGGAATGTTCAGGCATTACTGCCCCTGCGGAATATCCGTCGCGTCCTGGTGGAGATCGTCAGCCGTGGCAGCCTGCGCCGGCTGCGGCGCGGTAGCCATAATGGAATCCCAGGTCTTCTGAAGTTCCTTCATGTCATATTCCGGCTCGCCTTTCGGCTGCAGAAGGATCAACGCCATATCCTGCGACAGCTGCTGACGTAAATCCTGATTCAACATATTCACGGTCAGACCGTTCAGGAAGTCCTGACGAAGCTTCTGGTACTGCTCAGGCGCAATGTCGACAACCTGGTTCTGCAGGGAGCGAATACGCTGGCTGATCAGAATATCAGTATCGGCGCGAGCGTAGGTGGCAAATAGCTTCTGCAGTTCCAGTTTTTTCTGGGCAACCAGCGCATTGAACTCCTCTTCAGAGAGCCCCTCTTTACGCACTTTTGCCAGCTCTTTCGCCACCACACCGAGATTGGCATTCAGCTTATCGCCCGGCGATTCAACGTTAATGGCACATTGCGCACGCTGGAACAGCACGCGGCAGTCAAAGCCAAGGCCAATGTTCTTCACGTTGTTTTTGCTCAGCGTCTGCTGAACGTGCCAGAACAGCGCTTCACGCGCCAGATCGGCACGCCAGTAGCGCAGCAGCGCCGCGGACTCGCGAATAGGTTGCCAGGCGTTGTCCCACATCACGGAGAGTCGGTCCTGACGCACGGTGTCCGTCATAATGCTGACAGGCTCGGCGCGCAGCGGAGAGAGCGTCGGGACAGGGGCTGGCGTTTCGCGTTTGCCCTTCAGATCGCCAAACGCTTTGTTGATCTGCTCAACCACCGCGCGGCTATCCACATTACCGACGACGATCAGCGTCATCGCGTCCGGGGTGTACCATTTCTGGTAGAACGATTTCACCTGCTCGACGTCCACCGGCTGCTTCAGCGGCTCCGCCGGGTCGTGCCCCAGCAGCGTTGAGCCTTTCAGACGGTAGCGCCACCAGCCCTCTTTGGTATCCGCAGGCCAGGTCGCCACCATGTCGCCGTTGCTCAACGCATAGTTCACGGTGTCCGGCGTAATCGCCAGGTTGCCAGAGGCATCAGAGAGATACGTAAGGGCTTCTTTAAGCAGGTCGTTACGGTTATTTGGCAGGCTCAGGTTAAACATAGTGTAGTCATAGGAGACCACGGCCGGAGGAAGGGGGCGTTTCGGATCGATGGCCTGTTGCCACAGCGAACGCACCTGAACCGCTTGCAGGCTGCCGCTCTGCGTGAGCGCCAGACGGGGAATAAAATGGCTAAAACCGGTTTGCTGAGTGCTTTCCGTAAGGGAGCCGGTATTAACGGACAGACGGATTTCAATACGATCGCTGGGCCGCTGCGGGGTGGATAACACCTGCCACTGAAAACCGTTCGCTAACGTGCCTTGTTGCCAGGCCGGGTCTGGCTGGAGCGCATCTGCCTGCACATAACTGGCTGCTGCCATCATCAGCAAACCGCCGGTTAAGAGTCGAATTTTTGTGCCCTGCATGTGAACCCCTGATCAACATTCCTGGTTAAAAAGAGTGTCTCGCGACGCGCTGCACTCTAAAAGATGACGATGAAAACACGTCGATTAGACCGCGCGTTCGGCAAAACGTCACGGTCCGAAGTGAAATATACCCAAAAAAAATCTTGTCGAATTATGACAGGTATGAACAGTTATTATGCGCAGGAGCCCGCATCCCGACAAGGGAATGCGGGCAATTGTGACAAGATTAGGAGGTTAAACCAGGATTTTTGCTATCTGACGCGCGATTATTCAGCGTGTCGTTAAGCTTCTTGTGATCCAGCTCTTTCACCCATTTCGCGACCACCACCGTTGCCACGCCGTTACCCACCAGGTTGGTAAGGGCACGCGCCTCAGACATAAAGCGGTCAATACCAAGAATCAGCGCCAGACCCGCCACCGGCAGATGCCCCACCGCGGAAATGGTGGCCGCCAGCACGATAAAGCCACTACCCGTAACGCCCGCAGCCCCTTTAGACGACAGCAGGAGCACTACCAGCAGGGTAATCTGATGGAAAATATCCATATGGCTGTTGGTCGCCTGGGCGATAAACACGGCCGCCATCGTCAGGTATATCGAGGTACCGTCAAGGTTGAAGGAGTACCCCGTCGGGATCACCAGGCCGACCACCGATTTACGGCACCCGAGCTTTTCCATCTTATCGAGCATACGCGGCAGCGCCGATTCTGAAGAGGAGGTTCCCAGAACAATCAGCAGCTCTTCGCGGATGTAGCGAATGAATTTGAAAATGCTGAAACCAGTCGCACGAGCGATGGAGCCCAGCACCACCACCACGAAAAGAATACAGGTGATGTAGAAGCAGATAATCAGCTGACCCAGCTGCACCAGCGTGCCGACGCCATACTTGCCGATGGTGAAGGCCATCGCACCGAAGGCACCAATCGGCGCCAGGCGCATGATCATATTGATAATGCCAAAGATGACCTGCGAGAAGCTTTCAATCACGTTGAAGATAAGCTGGCCTTTGCTGCCCAGACGGTGCAGGGCGAAGCCAAACATCACGGCAAACAGCAGCACCTGCAGAATGTTTCCGCTGGCGAAGGCGCCGATGACGCTGCCGGGGATAACGTCCAGCAGGAAGGCCACCACGCCCTGATCCTTCGCCTGTTCGGCATAGACCGCGACGGCTTTGGCATCCAGCGTAGAGGGATCAACGTTCATACCCGCACCAGGCTGCACCACGTTGACGATGACCAGACCAATAATCAGCGCAAGGGTACTGACCACTTCAAAATAGAGAAGCGCCACTGCACCGGTACGGCCAACCGCCTTCATGCTTTCCATGCCAGCGATGCCCGTTACCACCGTACAGAAGATCACCGGGGCGATGACCATTTTAATGAGCTTTACGAACGCGTCGCCAAGCGGTTTCATTTGCGCGCCCAGTTCAGGGTAATAGTGCCCCAGCAGAATACCGATGGCGATGGCTGTCAGGACCTGGAAATAAAGACTTTTGAAGAGTGAGGTTTTCATAGGGTGTCCTTGGGAAGAAAAACCACAGGCTTTGTAAGGTTATGGTTAACCTGCGGCTCTAAAATAACACCCGTATAACAGGACAGAAATAAACTCAGTTCAAATTTGAAACACAAATGTTAAGAACTTTGAACTGGCTCGCACAAGCCAGCAACAAAATTACACTTTTGCGTTATGGTCAGCGCCGGAAAGGTATCGCTGTTCGAAGACATCCGGCGGCACCGCGGGGGCAAAAAGGTAGCCCTGGCCGCTCTCGACGCCCGCCTCTGCAAGCCAGGCGCGTTGCGCTTCGGTTTCAATCCCCTCGGCAATAAGATGCAGGTTGAGACTGCGCGCCATCTGCACGATGGCCTGCACCATGCTGCTGTCCTCCGGCAGCCCGTCGACAAACGATTTATCGATTTTGAGCACGTCCACCGGCAGGGTTTTCATGTGCTGAAGCTGACGCAGTCCGGCGTATCCCATACCAAAATCGTCCAGCGCGATGCGAATGCCGGCATTGCGCAGCGGCTTCAGAATGGCAACCGCGTCGTTAGGATCGTCAATGCGTCGGCTCTCCGTCACTTCCAGCGTCAGCGTATCGGGCTTGATCCGGTAACGATGGATCAGCTCCAGCATCTCGGAGACCATCGTCGGATGCATAAGCTGCAGCGCTGACAGATTGACCGACAGCGGCAGCGTAACGCCGCGCTCCTGCCAGGCGGCAAGCTGGCGGCAGGACTCCTCCAGCACCCAATAGCCAACGGTGACCATCAGACCACAGGATTCGATGCGCTCAATCAGCCCTTCCGGCAGCTCCCATGAGCCATCCGGCTGCTGCACGCGGAGCAGCGCCTCGGCACTTTTCACTTCACCCGTCTGTAAATTCACCTGCGGCTGCAGCCAGAGGGCAAACTGACGGTTATCAAGCGCGGTCAGGATGTCGCTCTCTTCCGTCAGGCGCTGCTGCGCTTTTTCCATCTGCTCCGGGTCGAAGAACTGGATCTGATTTTTCCCTTTACGCCGGGCGGTAAACGCCGCCGAGAACGCGCGGCGGTACAGCTGCTCCGCCGTTAAATCACCGTAGTACATGGCGATACCGATGCTGGCGCTCGGACGAAGCTGGATACCCTGAACGGGCAGCCGCTCATTTATGACAGTGAGTACTTGCTGACCTAATGTAATGGCGTGCCACGGCTCTTTCACGCCGTTGGCAATCACCACCAGGTCGTAACCGCTGACCTGGGTCAGCACCATGCGCGGGGCAAGGACGGATTTCACCTTTTCCACCAGCGTCAGCAAGAGCATTTCACGCTGGCTCTCCTTTAGCACGCCGGCCGTATCCTGCAGGGTTTCACAGGCGATCACCATCAGCGCCGTGGTTTGCTGCCGCGCAACGGTCTGCTCCAGCATCGCCATCAGAAACGCTTTGTTGGGAAGCTCCGACACCGGGAAGCGCGTAGCGCTGTTGTTTAACTCATCCTGCTGACGCTGGATGCGCTGCTGGTTGAGGTTGTAGCTGCGCACCAGCATCCCGATCTCATCGTCATGATGCAGGCGCGGCAGCTCAAGCTGGTGCCCCAGCTGATCCTGCGGCGCAAGCGAATTCAGCTCTCGGGCGATACGGCGCAGCGGGTGAACAATCAGCCGGTTAATGCACCAGGTCAGCGCCACGCTGAGGATAAGGGTCATAAGTAAGCAAGTGGTCACTAACGTAACCACCCAGCTCATGACGAATTTATACATCCGGTACGAGTCCGCCTGCAGAACCAGGTAGGCCAGCGGCTGCGGATTGGCAGGGCGCTCAAGCGAATAGACAGGCAGAGAAATTTGTACCGGCAGCTCAAACAGGCGCATCACCATCATCGGGACGGGACGCTCCGGGATAAAGCTCATCCGCAGCGCCTGGAACTGGTTGGGCAAGACGACATCGGCGCGGCTAACGACGCCGGCAGGCTGAATGCGTTTTAAGATGGTTTCCGCTTCGGGAATATCCCCTTTCAGGATCGAGGCGGAGAGCGGGCCGCGCACCGAGCGGGCGATACTTTCTAACTGCGAAGCCGTGTTATAGCGATTCTGCTGTACGGAATGAAACAGCAAAATTACGCAGAAGAGCAGTACAAACAGCATAGTGACGGCAGAGACCATCGCCATCTGTTTGATCGTTAAGGAACGGCTGACACGCAAAATGACTCTCCACAAAACTCGAAGCGCAGGGCGCGCCAGGGTGTAAACCTGGCGCGCCTGAGTATACCCGATTGCCGCGCTATTAAGAGAGACTTACAAATGGATTAAGGAAAATCCGATTACCAGTCTGCGTAAGGAATAAGCGGCTGCGGCGGTAAGTCCATATCACCCTGCCAGCCTGCTGCAGAGTAACGCACATAAATCAGCGCATGGCTTGGGGTATAGTCTTTCGCTTCCTGAATATCCACGCCCATGCCCACAAACCAGTTGGACGTGACCCGGCGTTCGATAATCGCCCGCGCGGTATAACCCGTCCCGGAGGAGCTGCTGCCGGTTTCCATCGCGCCCCGGTCAGTATAGCGGCCTGGCTCATCGGTCGGGATCAGGCTCTGGATCGGGTAGCGCAGCTCGTCTTTGGTTTTGGAGTGGGACCAGGACACCGAGCCTCCCAGCTCCCAGGACCAGTTTTCCGTGCGCTTACGCCAGGTTACAGGCAGCGCGAAGGAGACATACTCCTGCGGGCTGTAGTAGCCGCCCTGACCGAGGGAATAGCCGCTCAGATCTTTGTCGTAGTGCCAGAGCATATTGGACACGCCGACCGTCAGGCGCTCGTTGTTTTTATTGATGAGCTTGTAGTAGTAACCCGTCATCCAGCGGACGCGCCAGTTATCTTCCACATTTTTACCCGTCAGCGTTTCCGCGTTCAGGCTGGACCAGATGCCGTTCGCCTCACCTTTGTCATAGCTGATGCTCACGCCACCGCCGGTTGCGCGTACGCCGCCCCAGGTGGTGCCGGTATTGGTATCTTTTTGCCCGGCGAAGGCCAGCAGCGAACTGGAGATAGGCCGACGATGGGCGTTGACGGTATAGCCGATGGGACCTAAATCACTGCTGTAGCTGATGCCGCCCACCACGTCGACGACGTCAAAGCCCATTGGCGTGGTGCCAATATCCATCGCCCAGGTTTTATTCTGCCAGCCGACGGCGACGCTGGCGCCGCTGTCGCTCTGGCTGGTGTTGCCGCTACACGGCGTGTCGTAGCAGGTCCCCCATTTAGGATCGTAAGTCCCGTTATTGTTATCAAAAGTACCGGCATCCATGTTGACCAGATCGCTTCTGAAGAACATGCGCCCGTCAGAGAGCGGTGCGTCCACCTGGAGCATGGTGGTATGCGCTTTCAGGTCGGAATAGCCGCCCGTGCCGCTGGAGCCCCAGTAGTCGTGCTGGAGCGTGACGTTAACATCCTGCTGACGGTACAAATCACCAGCGTCACTGCGCACGCCGCGCTTCAGCCAGTCATCTTTTTCATCGTTACGCGTCAGACGAGTGAAACTGTCGTTGTCCACCGGACGCGTCGTGGTGATGCCGGACGACACCATCGCATCTTTATACGTCTCCAGCGCCTGTTGCGGCTGGCCGTTTTGCGTCTGGAAGCGGGCTGCATCACGCAGCACCAGCGCGCTTTCCATGGAGGCGGGCTGCGATTTTGCCTGTGGAATGATTTTGCTGAAGGTCTGTTCTGCGGCAGCGGAATCGCCCAGGCCCGCCTGCGCCATCGCGATCCGGCGCTGCATATTGAGCGAGAGTGGCTGGTCATTTTGCCCGGCGGGCAGTTTCGCGAGCTCGGCACGGGCGGCATCTTTGTTACCTTCCGCGCTGTAAATCTCGGTCAAACCGAGGATCGCGTCCTCATTCTGCGGCTCACGCTGCAGGACGGCGTTGTAGGTGGTTTTCGCCGACGCCAGATCGCCACGCTGCTGCGCCCAGTCCGCCAGCGTCAGGTCGATGCGGGTGGAGGTCGGCTGCTGGCGCAGAAGGTTTTCCGCCTCCTGCTCTTTGCCGCTGTCGCGCAGACGGTTAGCGGTTTCCAGCACCTGGTTGCTTTGCAGGCGGTCGGCAAGTTCCTGAATATTGCCGTTCCACTGGCTGCGCGGCAGGGTATCCAGATGCGCCAGCGCGGCCCGGTCCTGGTCGTTTCCGGAAAGATAGAGCCCGTTGGCATAGATCTGATCCGGATCAGACGGTTTTTGGCGGGCAAGCTGGCGCATCAGGGTATCCGCCTGGCTGCGCTGACCCGCGCTGTAGAGATCGCGCGAGAGACGATACGTTATCCAGACGTCACCGGGCGAGAGCGCCAGACGACGACGCTGGATTTCTGCCGCCTGAGCGTATTTCCCCTGACTTTCCAGCTGTTCTGCCTGGGCAGACAGCTGCTCGTTAGTCAGGCTACGCTCAATATCATCAATGCTCCGGCGTTGGCTGGCAGAGAGCGACTGGATAAACTGCGAGGCTTTCTCCGGGGACTGTGCGCGGTAAATATTGGCAAGCCCGCGAACCGCATTGCTGTTGCCGCTGTCCATACGCAGTGCCTGGCGGTAATAACGCTCTGCCGTGTCGTTATCTTTACGCGCCGCGGCGGCATCTCCCAGCCCCAGCACCGCGTAGCTGTCGGTATTGTCGATGTTACGCGCCTGCTGAAAGTATCGTTCCGCCTGCGCCGGGTTATTCGCCTTCAGCGCCGCATCCCCCTGCTGGATCAGCAGCCAGTAGCGGTTAACCTTCAGTAAACTGTCCCATTTACCGCGGTTATCGCTCTGAGGATCGAGGGCAATCGCCTTTTCAAACTGTGCCACCGCGCGGGCGCGGTCGCCTTTCTGGGAATAGGCTTGTCCAAGGGCGCCCACCGCTTCACTGTCGGCATGGTTGGCGCTAACGGCTTTTTGCAGCTCCGCCACCGCCTTACTCCCCTGCCCGGCATCCACCGCCGCCAGCCCTTCCGCTTTCGCGCGGAACGCCGGGTCTGCGAGCTGTTTTTGCTGCGCCTCAAGCTGGGCGCGCGCCGCCGCGACGCTATCGCCGTCGCTGAATACGGTCAGGTATTTTTGCAGCGCGGTAACGCTGGCGCTGCTGGCGGGCTGGTCTTTAATCTGCTCATACCACATGTCAGACGCCTGACTGCGACCGCCGGTAGATTTAGCCATCTCCTGCAGCACCGCAAAGCCTTCATCACGGCGTCCGCTCTGGAACAGAAGCTGAGCCAGCGTCGTCTGCAGCTGCGTATTACCGGGGCTGCTGCTGTTATTTTTTTTTAGTTGGTTAATGGCCGAAGCGCGACGGGCAGGATCTTTCGCCACCACATTCCAGTATTCCGTCGCCACGTCGCCGCCCGGCGGGTTGCCGTCAAAGAGCTTGTCATAGGCGGCTATCGCCTCCTGCGTGTGCCCTGTTGTGGCGAGTAAGCGCGCCTGCTGAAGCTGCTGGCGGCCATCCGGCGTGGAAAGCAGCATCGTGTTGCGTGAGGACTGGTAGGCGCTGGAGCCCGGGGCGATCCCTTTCAGGCGATCCAGCTCTTTTTGCGCTCCGGCGTTATCGCCCTGGCGCAGCAGGTAGCGAAAGCGGGCGGCAATGACGTCAGGGTTGTTCGGATCGATCAGCTCAAGACGGTAGAGTGACTGACGAACCAAATCCTCACGATGGGTCGATTCGCCCAGCCGAACCTGCTCCAGCAGCTGTTTCTGCTGCGGAGAGTTGACGGCCTGCGCCAGCGGCATCAGTGCCAGCCCAAGCGATAGAGTGAGTAGATTTACTGTGAACTTGCGCATTCCTGGCCCCAATCCGGTATTAATTCACCCTTAGCGGTGAAGCGAAAACGATGCTGATCCCATCCCTGACCAAAGAGAGTCAATACATAGCTGTAGTAGGCATTTTTATCGGGAAAATGGTCTGCCACGCGCTGGCGCTGAACCGCCTGGGCATCGCGCTGTTGTAAAAACGGCAGCATGGCGGCAGAGAACCCGACCGGGCCATTGCCGGTGCGTTTCCCCGTCGCCACATCCACTTTCTCCGGCGGCACGCCCTGTTTGATTGTCGTTGCCGCCATCGGCTGGAAGCGGGTCAGCAGCCGGGCTTTTTGAGGATCTTTATCGCTCATCATGCCCACCCAAAGATAGACACGTATGGCGTCATAGCCCCCCACCAGCGTCTTATCCTGCTGTAACTGCCAGCCTCTGTTTTTCTGATACTGCACCCAGTCCGGCGAGAACCCCTTCGGCGCGCTTTCCAGCAGTAGCCGCAGATTGGTTTCACGCAGCGTGGTCCACGGGGCTCCGTAGCGGGTGAAATAGCTCGCTAGCTGTGGAGGAAGGTAGCTGGGGTTAAAGCGCCAGGCGTTTTCATCGGCAAAGCCGACTTTACCGGGAAGCAGCATTGAGCCGAGCCCCGGCACTTTCACCACTTCCTCGCTGGCAATGCGTTTTAGCAGCGCCTTGCCCGTTTGGGTATAGTCCGGGTGTTTCCATAACCGGCCCGCTTCGAGCAGCGACCAGGCAATCCAGACATCGGCATCTGAGGCGGAATTAGTATCAATCACCCCCCAGTTTTCTTTGTCTTTCTGCCCCCAGAGCCAGGCGGGCAGACGATCGTTGAGATTGCCGCTGGCAAGGTTATCGCGCGTCCAGGTCAGCAGCAGGTCAAACGCGTTGCGATCGTTAGCGGCAAGGGCAAAGAACAACGCATAGCTTTGCCCTTCCGACGTCGTAATTTTGCGCGTGTCACTGGGATCAATGACGCGCCCGCCCTCGCTGATGTAATCCTTTTTAAACTGCTCCCAGGCAGGCCAGGTACAGGCGGCGCGAAGCGGGAGCGCCGCCAGCATCAACGCTACAACTACACACCAGCGAATGGCTTTCATCACGTCTTACTCATCGGGGTTAAGGCGACGACGGCTGATGATACGCAGCAGACGCCACAGCACCCATGCCAGCAATACCACGCTGACCGCAGCCAGGATGGCGAGCAGAACCGGATGGTTAGACAGCGCATACCACAGGCGTTCGAACCACGGCAGATGGCCGACGTAGTACACATCACCCACGCGCAGGCTGTTGACGCCGGACTCGCGGATCACCGACACCGAGCCAAACATCGCGGCACGTTTACCGCTGTCGTTCATCGCGGTATTCAGCAGCTCATAGCCACGGGGGCTGTCCGCCAGCAGGGCTATTACGCTACGCTGATCGTTGTAAGGGGACTGGAAGCCCATCACTGCAGCCATCGCTCCCTGAGAGGTTACGGCCGTCTGTGCGCTGGCCTTGCGATCGTTCACATCCGGCATAATGCTCGGGAACTCGGTCTGACGCAGCGGCGTGTTAACCCAGGACTCGGTGGCTTTTACCAGCAGATCGATACGTTTTTCATCCTTCAGCTTATCCGGGATGGTGCCGATCACCATAATATCCGCATCTTTGTTCTGGATTTGGCTGCCATCATCCGTCAACGTGACGTTAATTGCCGGTAATCCAGTTTGCGCGCCTACGGTCGCCATGGTGTCGAGCAGGGTCGTCACCTGACCTTCGTTTGGCGCTTTTGGCATCACCACAATGGATTCAGAGAGATCGGCCATGCGGCTGAACGGGAAGCCCGCGTTAGCAAAGGCACGCAGATCCGGCATCGCCAGGAAATGGTAGTACTTCGAGAAGTCGATGGTCGACTCATCGCCGATCACGACGTGGTTCTGTACCGGCTGGAAGGTGATGCAGTTCTCCACCGAACCGCCAGGCATCGGGTTCATGTACTGGAAATCAAAACGCAGCTGGTTAATCGCGCCAAGCTTCAGTGCCGGAATAGAGACGTCCGTTTTGCCGTCCAGCAGCCCCTGCAGCACCGGCAGGCGGAGCATCAGCCGGTTAGTGTCCTGGGTGCTTTGCAGGCTGAACGATTGCAGGAACTGGTTGTTCAGGCTGATATCCATGCGCGAGCTGTCTTTCGTCGCCGGCGCGGTATAGCGATAGTTGAGATTGATATCAATGCCGTTGGTGCGCAGCAGGTACAGATCCGGCGGCAGGTTCAGTGACAGGTTAATCGACGATGGTTCCAGCCCGGACGCCTGCAGCTGCTCTTCATAGGTTTTCAGTTCACCAAACGTCACGGCACGATCGGTACGCACCCAGTTTGGCGCGTCATAAGGTTTACGTGCCAGCAGCGGCTTAACCTCGTCCACCACCACGCTGTTGCCGCGGAACAGGACGTTGCCCTGGGCAATTGCTTTTGCCGCCTGAACCAGATCTTTATCGTCACGACCAAAGACCACCAGCAGCTTCACGTACGGGTTATCCGGGTGGCTTACCATCTCAATAGTTGGCGCTTTGACTTCCGGGTGGTCGCGCAGGAAGGCCGGACGCTTGGCGTTAGTTGCAAAGACAATCGCGTTTCTGTCCGGCATTTTGTCATACATCACCGGGAAGTTCTGACCGCGCCAGCCAGAGCGGGAGCCAAACCAGGAGGCCACAATGGTCGCCGCCAGCTGCTCGGTCACGTCAGGGGATGACGCAAACACCATCGGCAGCGTGAGCGGACGGTTATCACGCGGATCGAAGAACGGAACCGGGAATGCCGAAAGATCGTTTTTCAGCGCCAGCGGCTGGTAGGTCATCTGCAGCGAGGAGTTGCGCCCGACGTCCAGCCACAGCGTGTTGCTGGCGGGGTTTTCGCAGACATCGCGGTAGTGACCAACAAACTCCAGACGGATACGGTTAAAGTCGGTGATGAACAGCGGGTTAATCGGTACCTGCGCCTGGGTTTTCTTACCCAGCTGCTCTTTGGTCACCGGCAGAACGTCCATCAGCTCATCATTGAGGTAGACCTTCAGCTGAGACTGCGTCGGCAGCAGGGATGGCGACGGCGTATATTCAAGGTTCAGTACCGCATTCGAAACAACCTCATCGCTGCGCATACCAAATTCAATGCTGCCGTTAGGATTGACGCCGCGCAGCACCATGCTGCCCGGCGGCGGCGCGATTTGCGCGAAGGTCAGCTTCACGTCCCGCGACGGCGTGTTCTCCGCGACAACGGGCGCGTTAGCCCCCCGCACGCCCGGCATCACCTGCCCGATGACCGGGTTCTCGGCCGGGAGGGTGTTCCCCTCCGTTGGCTGGTTCGGAATGATGTTTTCTGTTTGACCGGGTGCCGCCGTGATAACCGGATCGGTTGCCTGCGCGACGACAGGTACCGTCGGCGCAGGCGTAGCCGCTGCGTTACCAGGTGCTGCGTTAGCCATTGTTGCGGGGAGTGCACTCACTCCCATTGCCACTGCACATAACCAGGAAAGTTTTGTTTTCATCGCGTTATCATCATTGTTGAGCCATAACCGGGTCCGCCTGCTTCGCCTCATCCCGCTCAGGACGACGAGGAACAAACGACACGACCCAGGAAACCAGCGAAGTAAGTGACCGGAAAATTAATTTCACCGACGACGGGGCAAATTCTGCAAGGTGACGATAGCCACGGAACCCCAGCTTCAGAATATCCAGCAGGCTTTCCAGAGGTTTATCTTCCGGGAAGCTGTCCTGCCAGAGAGCCCATGTATCCGCACGGGCAAACGTACACTGCACAAAATCAATGTGTTGCTTTTTGGTCAACGGCATCAGTTGCAGACCGACCTCACTGCCTGCCACACGCACCACCTGCGTCGGGAAGACATACTCCTGCTGGCCGCGCTTGAGCAGCAGGTTAACCTTCTGCCCTTCCAGCACTTTCGCCTGGCCGTTGATTTTGATCCCCAGACCACCGTCAGAGAAATCGTGCACCGTACAGGAGAAGAGGTGGCCATCTTCACGGGCAATCGCCGCAGGCATGCAGATTTCAACGCGATGCGCGCGACGAACCTGTTTACTCTCAACCGACACCGCCACCGCGCCGCCGAGGATTATCAGGTTGTAGAACACCCAGGCCATACTCACAAACACGGTCAGGATTTCGTTTTCCGGGCCGTAGAAGTAGCGCCAGATGCCGGCGATAACGCCAACAATATTCAGCAGCACGAGGAAGATGTACGGGCGGGAGATCACCCAGTCGACGTACTCCTCTTCCACCAGACCGCCCTTTGCGGTGACGTTGAATTTACCTTTATGCGGGTTAATCAGCGCGACCATCGTCGGCGGCGCGATGTACCACGCCAGCACCGTTTCGTAGATTTCACTCCAGAAGGAGTGGCGGTATTTGCCCTGGATCTTCGAGTTCGTCAGGCTCGCGTGGATCATGTGCGGCAGAACGAACAGCGCAATCATCAACGCGGGGGCGTAGATGATATAGGCGTGAAGGAGCAGGAACGCCAGCGGCGCGGTCAGGAAGATAAGCCGCGGGATGCCGGACAAGAAGTGGAACATAGCGTTGACGTAGCAAAGACGCTGCGCCAGCTTGAGGCCTTTCCCTATCAGAGGGTTATCGAGACGGAAAATCTGCACCATGCCGCGCGCCCAGCGAATACGCTGGCCAATGTGCGCCGAGAGTGATTCCGTCGCCAGACCGGCGGCCTGAGGGATACGCATATAGGCAGAGGTATAGCCCCGACGGTGCAGGCGCAGAGAGGTGTGCGCATCTTCGGTCACCGTCTCAACGGCAATACCGCCAATTTCATCCAGCGGCTTACGGCGGATAACCGCGCAGGAGCCGCAGAAGAAGGTGGCATCCCACATGTCGTTCCCGTCCTGCACCAGCCCATAGAACAGCGTGCCTTCGTTCGGGGTTTTGCGGAAGCGGCCAAGGTTACGTTCAAACGGGTCCGGTGAGAAGAAATGGTGCGGCGTCTGCATCATCGCCAGCTCTTTCTCTTTCAGGAACCAGCCCATGGTCATCTGCAGGAACGAGCGCGTCGGCACGTGGTCGCAGTCAAAGATCGAGACGAACTCCCCGGTGGCATACTTCAGGGCGTTGTTGATATTACCGGCCTTCGCATGCTCGTGAGTCGGACGGGCGATATACTCGACGCCGACCTCTTCTGCAAACTGGCGGTACGCCGGACGATTGCCGTCATCCAGGATCCAGACTTTGAGCTTATCTTTCGGCCAGTCGATGCCCAGCGCGGCATAGATGGTGTTTTTCACCACGCTCAGATCTTCGTTGTAGGTCGGAACGAAGAGATCGACAGTCGGCCACTGCGTGGTGTCCTTTGGCAGCGGAACCGGCTGGCGGTTGAGCGGCCAGATCACCTGGAAATAGCCCAGAACCAGCACAATCCAGGCATAGGTCTCAGCAAACAGCAGCACCAGACCGCACACCAGGCTGACCGGATCGTCCCAGTTCAGCGTTGAGGTGTAACGCCACCAGATGTAGCGGCAGGAAACCGTCAGCGACAGCACAATCAGCATCAGCGCCGAGAAGCGGCCCGGAATACGGCGAACCAGCAACGCCACGCCCCACAACAGGATCAGGAAGGTGAACTGCGCCAGGGGATTGAAGGGTTGCGTGATACAGACCAGCGCCAGAATGAGCGAGAACACGACAATCACGCCAAGGATAAAACGCCGCAAGCCCGGATGGAGGTGCCCGAGCTCTTTATGGTTATCCAGATGGCTGGTCTTATCGCTGACGCTATTGGGCAGTTTATCCAGCCACTGGTGATAGCGTTCACGTAACTGCTGTACGCGGGAATAGCTGCGCCAGTGCGGCGTTATTTTCTCCGCACGGGATGACGTGACCGCCAGCCAGATGGCCTGAATAAGATAGCGCGCCGGATCCAAAGGCCGTGGCCGGTCGGGGTTAATGTGTGGATATAATTCGCCGTGGCGTGCACGCATGCGCTGCCAGCGCGGGTGTTCGAGTGGAATGAACGTCCAGGCCAGAATCAGCCAGAAACAGCCGAGCGCGGCGCTGAATGCCGGGGCACCATGCCGGCGAAAGTGCCGGTAATGGTCGCTCAAACGCGAACTGACCGGTGGGATAAGAAGCCAGCTGGCGAGTCGACTCATACCGAACTCCCTGCCGGCTCCGCCTTGCTGGCGAAGTTCAGCAGACACCAGTTAGCCAGCGTCAGGATCTCTTCTGCTGCCAGCGAGTCGCTGCGGTATTCGCCGAGCGGCTGCTTGGAGGCGAGGCATTCCGCCATCCCCTCATCGCGATGAATCACAATGGGCAGCAGGCGGCGCTGGCTTTGCAGCCACACCTGATAGAGATCGTCCTGAATTTGGCTACCGATACGTAAATCGTTAATCAGAAGATGCGCGTTTTGAGGCAGACCCTGCTGATGCAGGCGAATATGGCAGTTCGCATCCACGTTCACCACGGAAAGTACATGGTCGCACTGGGCGATGAGCTGTCGGGTCAGCGTCCCGGCGCCGTGCGGCAGATCCAGCAGGATCCACTGGTAGTGCCCCTTTTCTTTCAGACTCTGCAGCGCAAGCGTGAACTGCGAAAACAGACGCTGATAGGCGGCCTCATTCTCGCGTTCCGTGGTGGTCAGTTGGCCAAAAGGCAGCAAATCAAGCTGGGAGGTATAGCGCAGACCCGCATCCCGCCAGTCTTTGTCATCAAGCAGCGCGCGGGCCCAGCCCTCTTCGCGAGTAAAGTCGACGTTGAACGACATACGCAGCAAATTATCGGCGCAGGCGTCAATCACCAGCACCGATTCACCTAAAAGCTGTAATGACCACGCCAGCGCCGCGGTAACAGATGTGGTACCCACACCGCCACGGACACCCTGTAATCCGAGTATGGCCATCAATGGCTCCCTTATTGTTGATGGGCGAATTCAGCTAATAACGGCCAGCGTTTAATAGCCGCGGCCAACTGTTCCCGCTGGGAAATATCGGTATAATCTATTTCAGGTAGAGAAAAGGCCTGCGCCAGCGCCAGAAAATCGTTTTGGAATGTGTAACCCAGAGTCGAATCGACTGGGGTTCCAGGTTCGTTATTATCCATTCTTATTCCATCCCTTTGAGGAAAATCGCACGCTCGGAAGTTGCAGGGCGTCCTGCCCTGACAAATTTCATTTACATGCTAAATCTGATGTTCTTTAATTTCAATGTTAGGTTTATTTCTACGCTTTCGCTAGTAAACTGAGATACAGACAAATTAGACGAAAAGAGGGACATCGTGGACTCCATATTTTCTATTGGCATCCAGTCATTATGGGACGAATTGAGCCACATGCCAGTCGGTGGAGTCTGGTGGATTAATACGGATCGTAATGAAGATGCTATCAGCCTGGTAAACCAGACAATTGCCGCTCAGGGTAAGGATTCCCGCGTGGCCGTCATTAGCATGGGCGAAGAGCCGAAGAAAATTATCACGCTGGAAAGTGACTGCGGACCTCAAAAAGTACGTTTATTTTCCATGTCAGCGGAAGCGGATAGTCTATACTTTTTGCCCCGCGACGTTCAGTGCTCTATTGATCCGGATCACTATTTAGTGATTCTTAAATGCGCAAACAACACACTGCAAAATATTCCTGCCGAAAAACTGCTGTCGTGGCTGGAAAAAATCAATAAATGGGCAAAATTTCAAAATTGCACGCTATTGGTCGTCAACCCCGGCAGTAATAATGACAAGCTATTCTCACTTTTAATGGGTGAATATCGCTCCCTGTTCGGACTGGCAAGTCTTCGTGACCAGGCAGGAAGCTATCTCTACGATATTGCCTTCTGGTGCAATGAAAAGGGCGTGAGCGCCAGGCAACAGCTGACCCTTAAACCTGTTGAGGGGAAATGGCACCTGGCACAGCAGGAAGAAACCGTGGTGCAGCCGCGCAGTGACGAAAAACGCATCCTGAGCCATATTGCAGTTTTAGAAGGTGCGCCCGCGCTTTCGGAAAACTGGTCGCTGTTTGAGTCTAACGAAGCGCTTTTTCATGAAGCCCGTACCACCCAGGCAGCCACCCTTATTTTCTCGTTGATGCAGAATAACCAGATTGAGACGCTGGCGAGACAAATTCACACCCTGCGCCGCCAGCGCGGCAGCGCGTTAAAAATTGTGGTGCGCGAAAATAATACCAGCCTGCGCGCAACTGATGAGCGTCTGCTTCTGGGCTGTGGGGCAAATATGGTTATTCCATGGAATGCACCACTGTCACGCTGCCTGACGCTCATTGAAAGCGTTCAGGGCCAGCAGTTCAGCCGCCATGTACCGGAAGACATCTCCACGCTGCTCTCCATGACCCAGCCGATGAAGCTGCGCGGCTACCAGAAATGGGATACGTTCTGCGATGCCGTCGGCAACATGATGAGCAACACGTTACTCCCCGCGGACGGTAAAGGGGTCATGGTTGCCCTGCGCCCGGTACCGGGTATTCGCGTTGAGCAGGCGCTCACCTTATGCCGCCCGAACCGTACAGGGGACATTATGACCATTGGCGATAATCGCCTGGTGCTGTTTCTGTCTTTTTGCCGGGTAAACGATCTTGATACCGCGCTTAACCACATCTTCCCCCTGCCTACCGGGGACATCTTCTCGAACCGTATGATTTGGTTCGAAGATAATGCTATTAGCGCGGAGCTGGTGCAGATGCGCGCACTTCAGCCTGAACAATGGGTTAAACCGCTCGCAATCACCAGCGATGTAAAACCGATCCTTAATGCCAGACATGACGGACATGTCTGGCGTCGGGTTCCGGAACCCCTTCGCTTATTAACTGAGAATGGGGAGAACGCACCATCATGAATATCAGCGATATCATTCAACTGGTCGTATTCTGTGCGCTGATCTTTTTCCCGCTTGGCTACTATGCGCGCCATTCCATACGCCGTATCCGTGATACGGCCAGAGTGATGTTTATAAAACCTCGCTATGTAAAACCAGCCGGAACACTGACACGGGCATCACACGTCAAGGCAGACCGTAAACATGACTAATTCTACCTATACCGCTTCGTCACCCTCGCCGCTCTGGCAATACTGGCGCGGCCTTTCCGGCTGGAACTTCTACTTTCTGGTGAAGTTTGGTCTGCTGTGGGCAGGCTATCTGAATTTCCATCCCCTGCTTAACCTGGTGTTTATGGCCTTCCTGCTGATGCCTCTGCCGAACATCAGGCTGCATCGTTTACGTCACTGGGTTGCCATCCCCGTCGGCTTTGCGCTGTTCTGGCACGATACCTGGCTTCCCGGACCGGAAAGCATAATGAGCCAGGGATCGCAGGTCGCGGGATTCAGTGCAGACTATATGCTTGACCTGGTTGAACGTTTCATTAACTGGCAGATGATTGGCGCCGTCTTTGTCCTGCTGGTTGCCTGGCTGTTCCTGTCTCAGTGGATCCGCGTCACGGTGTTTGTCGTCGCCATTATGATCTGGCTTAACGTGCTGACGCTGGCGGGGCCAAGCTTTTCCCTGTGGCCTGCCGGCCAGCCGACGACAACGGTGACCACGACGGGAGGAAGCGCAGCGGCTACCGTTACAACGGCAGGCGATACGCCGGTGGTGGGCGATATTCCAACGCAGACCGCACCGCCAACCTCCACCAATCTCAATGCGTGGCTTTCCAGCTTCTATACCGCAGAAGACAAGCGACAGACGAAATTCCCCGACGCGCTGCCGGCAGATGCTCAGCCATTTGAGCTGCTGGTGATTAACATCTGTTCCCTCTCCTGGGCCGATGTGGATGCCGCCGGTTTGATGTCTCACCCGCTGTGGTCACACTTTGACATCCAGTTTAAAGATTTTAACTCTGCCACCTCGTACAGCGGCCCGGCGGCTATACGCCTGCTGCGCGCAAGCTGCGGTCAGACTTCGCATAAAAACCTCTATCAACCCGCCGGTAACCAGTGTTATCTGTTCGATAACCTCGCGAAGCTGGGCTTTACGCAGCACCTGATGCTGGGGCATAACGGCCAGTTCGGTAACTTCCTGAAAGAGGTGCGTGAACAGGGTGGCATGCAGGCGCCGCTGATGGATCAAACCGGTCTTCCCGTTACGCTGCTGGGCTTCGACGGTTCGCCGGTTTATGACGATACCGCCGTGCTGCAGCGCTGGCTGCAAACCATCGAAAAGGACAGTAATCCGCGCAGTGCGACGTTCTATAACACCCTGCCGCTTCATGACGGTAACCACTTCCCGGGCGTGAGCAAAACGGCGGATTATAAAGTGCGTGCGCAGAAATTTTTTGACGAGCTGGACGCGTTCTTCACGGAGCTGGAAAAATCCGGCCGTAAAGTAATGGTGGTAGTGGTACCTGAGCACGGTGGCGCGCTGAAGGGCGACAGAATGCAGGTGTCAGGTCTCCGTGATATCCCAAGCCCGTCCATCACCAACGTGCCAGCAGGCATTAAATTCTTTGGCATGAAGGCACCGCACCAGGGTGCACCGATTGAGATCGCTCAGCCAACCAGCTATCTGGCGATCTCAGAACTGGTGGCCCGCGCCGTTGACGGTAAGCTGTTTGTGGAAGATAGCGTGAACTGGGATCAGCTCACCAGTAACCTGCCGCAAACGGCAGAAGTCTCCGAGAATGCCAACGCGGTGGTGATTCAGTATCAGAACAAGCCGTACGTTCGTCTGAACGGCGGGGATTGGGTACCGTATCCGCAGTAACTGATTTACCCCTCACCCTAACCCTCTCCCCACAGGGGAGAGGGGATAGTCAGAGCGCTATTATTGCGCCAGCTTTTTCAGGCTTGCCGAACAGTCGTCGTCTTTAGAGGTGATTTTGGGCTCTCCGGAAGACTGTCCCATCGTTAACTCCATCCGATTATTCGGCGCTTCGCAGGGAAATTTCACCACCCACCCAGGGCTTGATCGCGCCATCCTGCTCCAGAAGCAGCGCGCCCTGTGCGTCAATACCGCGGGAAACCCCATAGATTTCTTTATCACCAATCAGCAGTTTCACCGGGCGGTTAATAAAGTTATCCAGCTTTTCCCAACGAGACAGGAACGGTGCCAGACCTTCCTGTTCAAAAAGCGTGAGTGAGCTACGTAGCTCTTTAATCATGCGCACGGCAAGGGTGTTACGATCGATGACGATCCCCGCCTCCTGGAGGTTGGTCCAGGCCTGATTCACCACGTCATTCTGGACAGTACGCATCACCATATTGAGGCCCGCACCAATGACAATTTGCGCCGCATCACCGGTCTTGCCCGTCAGTTCGACCAGGATCCCGGCAAGTTTACGATCGTTGAGGTACAGATCGTTTGGCCATTTAACACGGACCCGATCGGCACCCAGATCGTGCAGTACTTCCGCCATGACAATACCAATGACCAGACTCAGGCCAATGGCTGCGGCAGGCCCCTGCTCCAGACGCCAGTACATGGACAGATAGAGATTAGCGCCAAATGGCGAGAACCATTTGCGACCGCGACGGCCACGACCGGCCTGCTGATACTCGGCAACACAGGCATCGCCGGATGAGAGTTCGCTCAGCCGATCCATAAGGTACTGGTTCGTCGAATCAATCACCGGCAGCACCGCAACATTGCCGTGTCCAAGCTGGCTGCGGATGACGTCTTCATTCAGCAATTGAATTGGCTCCGGCAGGCTGTAGCCTTTTCCGGGTACCGTGAACACATCAACACCCCAGTCGCGGAGGGTCTGAATATGCTTGTTAATGCCGGCACGGCTCATGCCAAGCTGCTCGCCCAGTTGCTCGCCAGAGTGGAACTCCCCGTCTGCAAGGATGCTAATCAGGGTTAACGGAATGGTATTGTCCTTCACGCAATGGTCTCCACGGCATTCACTTCACCTGTGCGACCAATGAAGCGGACTTCTGGCTCCAGCCAGACGTTAAACTTTTCGCCCACACGCTGACGAACATAATGAGCCAGCTGCACAACATCATCGCTGGTCGCATCGCATTGATTAATCAGTACCAGAGCCTGCTGCTGGTGAACGGCAGCGCCACCTACTGAAGCGCCTTTTAACTGGCATTGATCGATCAGCCAGCCTGCAGCCAGCTTCACGCTGCCATCGGTCTGAGGATAATGTGGCGCAGTGGGCCATCCTTCAAGGAAGGCTTTTGCATTTTCGCTGCTGATAACCGGGTTTTTGAAGAAGCTTCCAGCATTTCCGTTTACTTTCGGATCGGGAAGTTTAGTCATCCGCATATGGCAAACCGAGTCAAATACGTCGTGGGGGGTGACGGTAGCCGGATCGAGCCGCGTTAAATCACCGTAGGTGAGTACGGGCTGCCAGTTTTTCGACAGGCACAGGCCCACGGCGATAATCACGTAGCGATCCTGATATTCATGCTTGAAGATACTGTCACGGTAGCCGAAACGGCACTGCTCTGCCGTTAAGCGCTTAGCCGTTCCGGTCGCCAGTTCGATGCAGTCGACATACTCACAGACATGTTTCAGTTCGATGCCGTAGGCGCCGATGTTTTGAATGGGTGACGATCCGGCACAGCCTGGTATAAGCGCCAGGTTTTCCAGACCCGGCATCCCTTTTTCGAGGGTAAATTGCACCAGGTGATGCCAGTTTTCTCCGGCACCCACGTGCAGATGCCAGCTATCAGTGCGCTCTTCCACACCAATACCCATGATGCGGTTAACAATTACCGTGCCCGCGAAATCGTCGAGAAACAGGACATTGCTTCCTTCGCCCAGAATCAGTACGGGTTCGTTATTTTCTGTTGCGCTTTGCCATGCATCCAGCAACTGCTGTGCTGTATCGGCACGTACAATTTGATTAGCATTACGTTGAATGCCAAAGGTATTCCAGGGCTTAAGGGAGTGGTTCATAGACGCTATCCTGATGCAAAAACGCAGGTAGTTTACCGTATAAGCAGAGCGTTGGGGGATTAGTTTGTGCAGCGCAGAAACGCAAAAAGGCCATCCTTGCGGATGGCCTTTTTACTTAATTGATGCCTGGCAGTTCCCTACTCTCACATGGGGAGACCCCACACTACCATCGGCGCTACGGCGTTTCACTTCTGAGTTCGGCATGGGGTCAGGTGGGACCACCGCGCTAAAGCCGCCAGGCAAATTCTGTTAATCTGTATCAGGCTGAAAATCTTCTGTCTCTTCCGCCAAAACACCTTCGGCGTTGTAAGGTTAAGCCTCACGGTTCATTAGTATCGGTTAGCTCAACGCATCGCTGCGCTTACACACCCGACCTATCAACGTCGTCGTCTTCAACGTTCCTTCAGGACTCTCAAGGAGTCAGGGAGAACTCATCTCGGGGCAAGTTTCGTGCTTAGATGCTTTCAGCACTTATCTCTTCCGCATTTAGCTACCGGGCAGTGCCATTGGCATGACAACCCGAACACCAGTGATGCGTCCACTCCGGTCCTCTCGTACTAGGAGCAGCCCCCCTCAATTCTCCAGCGCCCACGGCAGATAGGGACCGAACTGTCTCACGACGTTCTAAACCCAGCTCGCGTACCACTTTAAATGGCGAACAGCCATACCCTTGGGACCTACTTCAGCCCCAGGATGTGATGAGCCGACATCGAGGTGCCAAACACCGCCGTCGATATGAACTCTTGGGCGGTATCAGCCTGTTATCCCCGGAGTACCTTTTATCCGTTGAGCGATGGCCCTTCCATTCAGAACCACCGGATCACTATGACCTGCTTTCGCACCTGCTCGAGCCGTCACTCTCGCAGTCAAGCTAGCTTATGCCATTGCACTAACCTCCTGATGTCCGACCAGGATTAGCTAACCTTCGTGCTCCTCCGTTACTCTTTGGGAGGAGACCGCCCCAGTCAAACTACCCACCAGACACTGTCCGCAACCCGGATTACGGGTCCACGTTAGAACACCAGCCATTAAAGGGTGGTATTTCAAGGACGGCTCCACGCAGACTGGCGTCCACGCTTCAAAGCCTCCCACCTATCCTACACATCAAGGACCAGTGTTCAGTGTCAAGCTATAGTAAAGGTTCACGGGGTCTTTCCGTCTTGCCGCGGGTACACTGCATCTTCACAGCGAGTTCAATTTCACTGAGTCTCGGGTGGAGACAGCCTGGCCATCATTACGCCATTCGTGCAGGTCGGAACTTACCCGACAAGGAATTTCGCTACCTTAGGACCGTTATAGTTACGGCCGCCGTTTACCGGGGCTTCGATCAAGAGCTTCGCGTTGCCGCTAACCCCATCAATTAACCTTCCGGCACCGGGCAGGCGTCACACCGTATACGTCCACTTTCGTGTTTGCACAGTGCTGTGTTTTTAATAAACAGTTGCAGCCAGCTGGTATCTTCGACTGATTTCAGCTCCGCCCGCAGGGGCTTCACCTACATATCAGCGTGCCTTCTCCCGAAGTTACGGCACCATTTTGCCTAGTTCCTTCACCCGAGTTCTCTCAAGCGCCTTGGTATTCTCTACCTGACCACCTGTGTCGGTTTGGGGTACGATTTCGTGTTACCTGATGCTTAGAGGCTTTTCCTGGAAGCAGGGCATTTATCACTTCAGCACCGTAGTGCCTCGTCATCACGCCTCAGTGTTAAAGTGAACCGGATTTGCCTGGAACACACACCTACACGCTTAAACCGGGACAACCGTCGCCCGGCTGACATAGCCTTCTCCGTCCCCCCTTCGCAGTAACACCAAGTACAGGAATATTAACCTGTTTCCCATCGACTACGCCTTTCGGCCTCGCCTTAGGGGTCGACTCACCCTGCCCCGATTAACGTTGGACAGGAACCCTTGGTCTTCCGGCGAGCGGGCTTTTCACCCGCTTTATCGTTACTTATGTCAGCATTCGCACTTCTGATACCTCCAGCAGCCCTCACAGGCCACCTTCAACGGCTTACAGAACGCTCCCCTACCCAACAACGCATAAGCGTCGCTGCCGCAGCTTCGGTGCATGGTTTAGCCCCGTTACATCTTCCGCGCAGGCCGACTCGACCAGTGAGCTATTACGCTTTCTTTAAATGATGGCTGCTTCTAAGCCAACATCCTGGCTGTCTGTGCCTTCCCACATCGTTTCCCACTTAACCATGACTTTGGGACCTTAGCTGGCGGTCTGGGTTGTTTCCCTCTTCACGACGGACGTTAGCACCCGCCGTGTGTCTCCCGTGATAACATTCTTCGGTATTCGTAGTTTGCATCGGGTTGGTAAGCCGGGATGGCCCCCTAGCCGAAACAGTGCTCTACCCCCGAAGATGAGTTCACGAGGCGCTACCTAAATAGCTTTCGGGGAGAACCAGCTATCTCCCGGTTTGATTGGCCTTTCACCCCCAGCCACAGGTCATCCGCTAATTTTTCAACATTAGTCGGTTCGGTCCTCCAGTTAGTGTTACCCAACCTTCAACCTGCCCATGGCTAGATCACCGGGTTTCGGGTCTATACCCTGCAACTTAACGCCCAGTTAAGACTCGGTTTCCCTTCGGCTCCCCTATACGGTTAACCTTGCTACAGAATATAAGTCGCTGACCCATTATACAAAAGGTACGCAGTCACACCACGAAGGTGCTCCCACTGCTTGTACGTACACGGTTTCAGGTTCTTTTTCACTCCCCTCGCCGGGGTTCTTTTCGCCTTTCCCTCACGGTACTGGTTCACTATCGGTCAGTCAGGAGTATTTAGCCTTGGAGGATGGTCCCCCCATATTCAGACAGGATACCACGTGTCCCGCCCTACTCTTCGAGTTCACAGCCTGTGCATTTTCGTGTACGGGACTGTCACCCTGTACCGTGCGACTTTCCAGACGCTTCCACTAACACACAAGCTGATTCAGACTCCGGGCTGCTCCCCGTTCGCTCGCCGCTACTGGGGGAATCTCGGTTGATTTCTTTTCCTCGGGGTACTTAGATGTTTCAGTTCCCCCGGTTCGCCTCGTTAACCTATGTATTCAGTTAACGATAGTGCAACGAATTGCACTGGGTTTCCCCATTCGGACATCGCCGGGTCAAAGGTTCATATCACCTCGCCGGCGCTTTTCGCAGATTAGCACGTCCTTCATCGCCTCTGACTGCCAGGGCATCCACCGTGTACGCTTAGTCGCTTAACCTCACAACCCGAAGATGTTTCACTTCTGATTGCGAAAATTTGAGAGACTCGAACACACATAACATGTGTGTCGTTTCAATTTTCAGCTTGATCCAGATTTTTAAAGAGCAAAACTTCTTAATGCACTCAAAAGTACATTCAGAAGTTCATCATTCATCAGACAATCTGTGTGAGCACTGCAAAGGCAGGTTCTTTAAGGTAAGGAGGTGATCCAACCGCAGGTTCCCCTACGGTTACCTTGTTACGACTTCACCCCAGTCATGAATCACAAAGTGGTAAGCGCCCTCCCGAAGGTTAAGCTACCTACTTCTTTTGCAACCCACTCCCATGGTGTGACGGGCGGTGTGTACAAGGCCCGGGAACGTATTCACCGTGGCATTCTGATCCACGATTACTAGCGATTCCGACTTCATGGAGTCGAGTTGCAGACTCCAATCCGGACTACGACGCACTTTATGAGGTCCGCTTGCTCTCGCGAGGTCGCTTCTCTTTGTATGCGCCATTGTAGCACGTGTGTAGCCCTACTCGTAAGGGCCATGATGACTTGACGTCATCCCCACCTTCCTCCAGTTTATCACTGGCAGTCTCCTTTGAGTTCCCGGCCGGACCGCTGGCAACAAAGGATAAGGGTTGCGCTCGTTGCGGGACTTAACCCAACATTTCACAACACGAGCTGACGACAGCCATGCAGCACCTGTCTCAGAGTTCCCGAAGGCACCAATCCATCTCTGGAAAGTTCTCTGGATGTCAAGAGTAGGTAAGGTTCTTCGCGTTGCATCGAATTAAACCACATGCTCCACCGCTTGTGCGGGCCCCCGTCAATTCATTTGAGTTTTAACCTTGCGGCCGTACTCCCCAGGCGGTCGACTTAACGCGTTAGCTCCGGAAGCCACGCCTCAAGGGCACAACCTCCAAGTCGACATCGTTTACGGCGTGGACTACCAGGGTATCTAATCCTGTTTGCTCCCCACGCTTTCGCACCTGAGCGTCAGTCTTTGTCCAGGGGGCCGCCTTCGCCACCGGTATTCCTCCAGATCTCTACGCATTTCACCGCTACACCTGGAATTCTACCCCCCTCTACAAGACTCTAGCCTGCCAGTTTCGAATGCAGTTCCCAGGTTGAGCCCGGGGATTTCACATCCGACTTGACAGACCGCCTGCGTGCGCTTTACGCCCAGTAATTCCGATTAACGCTTGCACCCTCCGTATTACCGCGGCTGCTGGCACGGAGTTAGCCGGTGCTTCTTCTGCGGGTAACGTCAATCGACAAGGTTATTAACCTTATCGCCTTCCTCCCCGCTGAAAGTACTTTACAACCCGAAGGCCTTCTTCATACACGCGGCATGGCTGCATCAGGCTTGCGCCCATTGTGCAATATTCCCCACTGCTGCCTCCCGTAGGAGTCTGGACCGTGTCTCAGTTCCAGTGTGGCTGGTCATCCTCTCAGACCAGCTAGGGATCGTCGCCTAGGTGAGCCGTTACCCCACCTACTAGCTAATCCCATCTGGGCACATCTGATGGCAAGAGGCCCGAAGGTCCCCCTCTTTGGTCTTGCGACGTTATGCGGTATTAGCTACCGTTTCCAGTAGTTATCCCCCTCCATCAGGCAGTTTCCCAGACATTACTCACCCGTCCGCCACTCGTCACCCGAGAGCAAGCTCTCTGTGCTACCGTTCGACTTGCATGTGTTAGGCCTGCCGCCAGCGTTCAATCTGAGCCATGATCAAACTCTTCAATTTAAGTTTGATGCTCGTGAATTAAACTTCGTAATGAATTACGTATGTTCACTCAGAGACTTGGTATTCATTTTTCGCCTTGCGACGTTAAGAATCCATGTCACTTTGAGTGCCCACACAGATTGTCTGATAAATTGTTAAAGAGCAGTGCCGCTTCGTTTTCGCTGCGGCGCGGGGTGTGCATATTACGCTTTCCCGCTTCAGAGTCAAGCGTTTGTTTTGCTTTTCTCTGCTGACCTGGCGGCGTGTGTGCCGTTGTTCCGTGTCAGTGGAGGCGCATTATAGGGAGTTATTCTTAAGTGACAAGCACAAAATACAAAAAACTTTTCGTTCGCTCACTTTTCAAACTTAACGCTTATTTAAGTCGCGAATCGCCCGCTAAATGCGCAATTTCCCGTGCAAAACCGGCCACCTGAGACCAGTCGGTATAAACCACTTCTTTACGCGTATCGGTTTCGCCCCCGGTCATCTTCATAATCAGGCGGATCATAAAGCGGTCATACCAGCGGTAGCGAGGGTAGCGCAGCGCGCCGGCAAAAACGGCACACAGGTCTGGCTGCCACGGCGAGCTGAGCAAAAACTTGCGCGTGTAGCTGTTGGTCTGCGGCGTACGCTTCTCGGCTTTACGGGCAACCAGATTGACCGAGTAAAACGCGCCCGGCAATTTGTTGAGTACCGCCGTGTGCTTTTTCACGAAGCGATCCAGCGCCGGATGGAAATGCCCGTAACGAATGGAGGCGCCAATCACCACGCGATCGTACTCCTGCCAGGCAATCTGCTCCGCGCGATTCAGGTTCACCACATCCGAGTAAATGCCCAGCTCTTTTAATTCCGACGCCAGATACGCGGCAATCTCACGCGTTTGCCCGTCTCGCGTAGAGAAAAGAATCAGTGTTTTCATCAACGGCTCCTTATTCGCGCCAGAATGTTGGGGTGAACAGCACCAGCAGGGTAAAGACCTCAAGACGACCAAACAGCATATTGGCAATGAGGATCCATTTCGCGACCGGGTTCATACTGGCAAAGTTATCCGCCACAACCCCCAGGCCAGGCCCGAGGTTGTTCAATGTTGCGACGACGGACGCAAAGGCGGAAAAATCATCCACCCCCGTCGCGATGATCGCCAGCATGCTGACGATAAAGACCAGCGCATACGCCGAGAAGAACCCCCACACCGCCTCGAGGATACGTTCCGGCAGCGCGCGGTTACCCAGCTTGATGCTGTAGACCGCATTCGGGTGAACCAGACGCTTCAGTTCACGGTTCCCCTGCTTGAACAGCAGCAGAATACGAATCACCTTCAGGCCACCGCCCGTCGATCCGGCGCAGCCGCCGATAAAGGCAGAGCACAGCAGCAGTACCGGCAGGAACAGCGGCCAGCGCGCGATGCTGTCCGTAGTAAACCCAGCGGTCGTCGCCATCGACACCACCTGGAAGAACGCCTGATTAAGCGTGGTTAGCGCAGAGTTGTAAACATCATGGAACCACAGCACCAGGGTGCAGATGACGACCAGTGTAAGCTGGACGCCAATGAACATGCGGAACTCAGGATCGCGCGAGTACACCTTCAGGCTACGCCCGCTGAGTAACGAGAAGTGCAGACCGTAGTTACAACCGGAGATAAGCAGGAAAATGGCAATGATGGTGTTTATCGTTGGACTGTCGAAGTAGCCCACGCTGGCGTCGTGGGTGGAGAACCCGCCGATAGCAATTGTCGCAAAGCTGTGTCCGATAGCATCGAAAGCAGGCATCCCGGCAAACCAGAGCGCCAGCGCGCAGGCTACCGTCAACAGAACATAAATCAGCCACAGGGTTTTCGCCGTCTCGGCAATACGCGGGCGCATCTTGTTGTCTTTCAGCGGTCCCGGCATTTCAGCCCTGTACAGCTGCATCCCCCCGACGCCCAGAATCGGGAGAATAGCCACCGCCAGGACGATGATCCCCATCCCCCCGAACCACTGCAGCATCTGGCGATAAAAGAGAATAGCGTGCGGTAACGAATCCAGCCCCACCAGCGTCGTCGCCCCGGTGGTCGTTAATCCGGAGAAGGATTCAAAAAAGGCGTCCGTGATGCTGAGATTAGGCTGTTCAGAGAAGATAAAGGGCAGCGAACCGACACTTCCCAGCACCGTCCAGAACAGGACCACAATCAGAAATCCTTCGCGAGATTTCAGTTCACCTTTCTGACGACGGTTCGGCCACCACAGCAGCGAGCCGATCGCCAGCGCGACAAAGAAGGTCTGGGTAAATGCCCGCCCCGCGCCGTCCCGGTAGATAAGCGCCACCAGTCCAGGGAGAATCATCGTCCCCGAAAAGAGTATGACCAGCAGTCCAACGATTCGGGTTATGGCACGAAAATGCATCTCTGCCGTTTCCTTTGGTATTCAAAAAAGTGAGGTGGGGATTATTCTTCAATCGGCAGCAATTGCAACGAACCGCGACTGAAATCAGCCAGTTTTGCTGAAAAAGCAGCCAGTTCCGCCTGAGGAAGCGCCACGCGTAATTGCACCATTGCCTGGTAATCACTGTGCGCAATCACGCCGTTAAATTGTTTGAGCAGCGTTTCAATGCCCGATAGCTGAGCGTAATCGCACAACAAAGTATATTCGGTGAGCGGCGTTTTGCGGATGGTCGTCAGGATATTCAGTGCCTGCTGAACTCCGCCACCATACGCTTTAACCAGCCCGCCCGTACCTAACAGAATGCCGCCGTAGTAGCGCACCACCACGGCGGTAATTTCACCCACGCCGCTGCCCATCAGCTGTGAAAGCATGGGTTTACCGGCCGTGCCCGCCGGTTCACCATCGTCGGAAAACCCCAGTTGTTGTGAATCATCAGGCGGCCCTGCCACCCACGCCACGCAGTGGTGACGTGCGTCGGGATGCTCGGCCCGGACGGACTCGACAAACGCCTTTGCCGCCTCTACGCCATCGGTATGCGCCAGCAGCGTAATAAAGCGGCTTTTCTTGATTTCCTCGACAAAGGTGACCGGTTCAGCCGGTATCAGCCAGCTTTCCATCAGGCCAGCTTCAGGTCTCGCGTCATATTCTCGATACCGTTTTCGTGAACCACCACGTTATCTTCGATACGAATGCCGCCAAACGGCTTCAGCGCGTCGATTTTTTCCCAGTTGAAGTGTTTGCTGAACTGACCTTCACGCCACGGCGCCAGCAGGGATTCGATAAAGTAGATCCCTGGTTCAATCGTCAGTACCATACGCGGCTCAAGAATACGGGTGCAGCGCAGGTAAGGATATTTAGACGGTGCCGCCAGGTGCGTGCCGGTATCATCCTGCATAAAGCCCGCAACGTCGTGAACCTGCAGGCCCAGCGGGTGGCCGATACCGTGCGGCATAAATGGCCCGGTCAGATCGTTCTCGACCATCGCCTCTTCGCTCATGTCTTTCACAATCTGATGCTTACGCAGCAGTTTGGCGATGCGCTGATGGAACTGGATGTGGTAATCCACGTAGCTGGTACCGGCTTTCATGGTGCCAATCAGCGCCAGCTGCTCATCATTCACGTCTTTAATCAGCTGCGCGAAATCGGTGTCCGCATTCGCCGCCCAGGTACGGGTCAGGTCGGCCGCATAGCCGTTGTACTCTGCGCCTGCATCCAGCAGGAAGCTGCGCATCTCAGACGGAACCTGGTGATCCAGTTTGGTGTAGTGGAGAACAGACGCATGCTCGTTCAGCGCGACGATGTTGCTGTACGGCACGTCGGTGTCGCGGTGACCGGTTGCGGTCAGGTAGGCCTGGTTAATGTCGAACTCGCTCATGCCTGACTGGAACGCCTCGTGCGCGGCACGGTGGCCATTCACCGCCGTTTTTTGCGCTTCACGCATGCAGTAAAGTTCGTAGTCGGTCTTATACGCGCGATAGTAATGAAGGTAATCCAGCACGCCTTTCGGGTTGAGTTTATCTGCCGGAATATCCAGACCGAGCGCACGTTCAGGTACGGGGCCGATGTAGCCGATGTTGCCGCGCGCCGCTGGCAGCTGGCTGCCAATACCGTCCGCTTTCGGCAGAGCAATAACCTCAATTTCTTCCGTCCAGAAAGAGGTCGGCAATGGTTCAACGTTGTGCCAGTAATCGACCGGCAGGTAGAACCACAGTTTCGGCTTGTTCACGCCATCCACCAGCAGCCAGCAATTTGGAACCTGAGTCACCGGCACCCAGGCTTTAAACTGCGGGTTGACCTTAAACGGGTAGGCGTGATCATCAAGAAAAGTATTCATCAGCTCGCCGGAGTGGATCAGCAGGGCATCCAGCTTGAAGCGGGCCAGTACATCGCGGGTACGTTCCTGTAGGGTAACGATATGATTTTTATAAAGCGAAGCCAGTGAGTCCATCATTCTTCCTTTCGTTTTTTTGACCTCAAGTCATCGCATCTTAGCACACCTCACTCCGGCTGCGTGATTTCCACCGACCGTGATCAATGCAGCATTTTCTTAATGAGTAATTTGCATTTTATTAACATAAATTCCACACTCCGTCTCATCTGGTATGACCAGATCCACTTGCTGGATTCAGGAGACTGACATGCTTTACAAAGGCGACACCCTGTACCTCAACTGGCTGGAAGACGGCATTGCCGAACTGGTGTTCGATGCCCCCGGCTCAGTGAATAAGCTTGATACCGCGACGGTGGCCAGTCTTGGCCAGGCGCTGGAAGTGCTTGAAAAGCAATCTGAATTAAAAGGGCTGCTGCTGCGCTCTAACAAAGCGGCCTTTATTGTCGGTGCCGATATCACCGAATTCCTTTCGCTGTTCCAGGTTCCGGAAGAACAGCTGAGCCAGTGGCTACACTTTGCCAACAGCGTCTTTAATCGCCTCGAAGATCTGCCTGTTCCAACGATCTCTGCCGTGAACGGCTACGCGCTGGGCGGCGGGTGCGAGTGCGTGCTGGCGACCGACTACCGTCTGGCGACGCCGGACCTGCGCATCGGCCTGCCGGAAACCAAGCTGGGCATTATGCCGGGCTTTGGCGGATCCGTGCGCATGCCGCGCATGCTGGGTGCAGACAGCGCCCTGGAAATCATTGCCGCTGGTAAAGACGTAGGCGCGGAACAGGCGCAGAAAATCGGCCTGGTCGACGGCGTCGTGAAGCCAGAGAAGCTGGTTGAAGGCGCACTTGCCATACTGCGTCAGGCGATTAACGGCGATCTCGACTGGAAGGCCAAGCGTCAGCCGAAGCTGGAGCCGTTAAAGCTCAGCAAGATTGAAGCCACCATGAGCTTCACCATGGCCAAAGGCATGGTGATGCAGACGGCGGGTAAACACTACCCGGCGCCAATTACGGCGGTGAAAACCATTGAAGCGGCTGCCCGATTTGGCCGCGATGAAGCCCTGAAGCTCGAAAATCAAAGCTTTGTTCCGCTGGCGCACACCAATGAAGCCCGCGCGCTGGTTGGCATCTTCCTCAACGATCAGTTCGTGAAGGGCAAAGCTAAACAGCTGACCAAAAACGTTGAGACGCCAAAACATGCGGCAGTGCTCGGCGCCGGTATTATGGGCGGCGGCATCGCTTACCAGTCGGCCTGGAAAGGCGTACCGGTAGTGATGAAAGACATCAACGAGAAATCTCTGACGCTGGGCATGACCGAAGCGGCCAAGCTGCTGAATAAGCAGCTGGAACGCGGAAAAATTGACGGGCTGAAGCTTGCAGGCGTGATCTCCACCATTCAGCCTGTACTGGAATACAGCGGTTTCGACCGTGTCGACGTGGTGGTCGAAGCCGTCGTCGAGAACCCGAAAGTCAAAAAAGCGGTGCTGGCGGAAACGGAAGACAAGGTCCGTCCTGAGACCGTACTGGCCTCTAACACCTCCACCATTCCAATCAGCGAGCTGGCGAGCGTGCTGAAGCGTCCGGAAAACTTCTGCGGGATGCACTTCTTCAACCCGGTACACCGTATGCCGCTGGTCGAAGTGATCCGTGGGGAAAAAACCTCTGACGAAACCATTGCTAAAGTGGTGGCGTGGGCAAGCAAGATGGGTAAAACACCGATCGTCGTTAACGACTGCCCGGGCTTCTTTGTTAACCGCGTGCTGTTCCCGTACTTCGCCGGTTTTAGCCAATTGCTGCGCGACGGCGCGGACTTCCGCAAAATCGACAAAATAATGGAAAAACAGTTCGGCTGGCCAATGGGCCCGGCATATCTGCTGGACGTGGTGGGCATTGATACCGCCCACCACGCCCAGGCGGTGATGGCGGCAGGCTTCCCGCAGCGCATGCAGAAAGATTATCGCGACGCCATTGACGCGCTGTTCGACGCCAACCGCTTCGGCCAGAAAAACGGCCTGGGCTTCTGGCGCTATAAAGAAGACAGCAAAGGTAAACCGAAGAAAGAAGAAGATGCCGTGGTCGATGGCCTGCTGGCCGACGTTAGCCAGCCGAAGCGCGACTTCACGGACGATGAGATCATCGCCCGGATGATGATTCCAATGATCAACGAAGTGGTGCGTTGCCTTGAAGAAGGCATTATCGCCAGCCCGGCAGAAGCCGACATGGCGCTGGTATACGGCCTCGGCTTCCCTCCGTTCCACGGCGGCGCGTTCCGCTGGCTGGACACGCTCGGCAGCGCCCGCTATCTCGATATGGCCCAGCAGTACCAGCACCTCGGCCCGCTTTATGAGGTGCCGGAAGGGCTGCGTAACAAAGCGCGCCATAACGAACCCTACTATCCAGCAGTTGAGCCAGCCCGTCCGGTTGGCGAGCTGAAAACGGCTTAAGGAGTCACAATGGAAAAGGTTGTCATTGTTGATGCGATTCGCACCCCGATGGGCCGTTCAAAAGGCGGCGCGTTCCGTAACGTGCGTGCGGAAGACCTCTCCGCGCACCTGATGCGTAGCCTGCTGGCGCGTAACCCGGCACTGGACCCGGCAGCGCTGGATGATATCTACTGGGGCTGCGTACAGCAGACCCTGGAGCAAGGTTTCAACATCGCCCGTAACGCGTCGCTGCTGGCGGAGATCCCACACTCTGTTCCGGCGGTCACCGTCAACCGTCTGTGCGGTTCGTCCATGCAGGCGCTGCACGACGCGGCGCGCATGATCATGACCGGTGATGCCCAGGCCTGCCTGGTCGGCGGCGTTGAGCACATGGGTCACGTACCGATGAGCCATGGAGTCGATTTCCACCCAGGCATGAGCCGTAACGTGGCGAAAGCCGCGGGGATGATGGGTTTGACCGCCGAGATGCTCTCTCGTCTGCACGGCATCAGCCGTGAAATGCAGGATGCCTTTGCCGCGCGCTCTCACGCTCGCGCATGGGCGGCGACGCAGTCCGGCGCCTTTAAAAATGAGATCATCCCGACCGGCGGCCACGACGCGGACGGCGTACTGAAGCAGTTCAGCTACGACGAAGTCATCCGCCCGGAAACCACCGTAGAAGCGCTTTCCACGCTGCGCCCTGCGTTTGATCCGGTCACCGGTACGGTAACGGCGGGTACTTCGTCAGCGCTGTCCGACGGCGCCGCCGCGATGCTGGTAATGGGCGAAAGTCGCGCCCGCGAGCTGGGCTTAACCCCTCGTGCTCGGGTACGTTCGATGGCGGTGGTGGGCTGCGATCCTTCCATCATGGGTTACGGACCGGTTCCGGCCTCGAAGCTGGCGCTGAAAAAAGCGGGGTTAACCGCCAGCGATATCGATCTGTTCGAGATGAACGAAGCGTTCGCCGCGCAGATCCTGCCGTGCATTAAAGATCTGGGGCTGATGGAGCAGATCGACGAGAAGATCAACCTCAACGGTGGCGCGATCGCTCTCGGTCACCCGCTGGGCTGCTCCGGGGCGCGTATCAGCACCACGCTTATCAACCTGATGGAACGCAAAGATGCCCAGTTTGGTCTGGCAACGATGTGTATTGGTTTGGGTCAGGGTATCGCGACGGTGTTTGAAAGAGTGTAAATCAGGAAAAGTATCTCAAAGCCAATGGCGTCAGAACGAGCGCAGCCAACGCAGTTATGGCGTCATTGGCGAAGAGAGACAGTTTAGTTGCCGTTCTTCCCGCCTGTCAGGGGCGGGTTTTTTATTTAGATAAACGCAAACGCATCACCGAACAGACGGTCTTCACGCGCGTCACGTTCGTTACAGAACAGATCGCGGGCAATTTTCGCCATCTCGAAACGGCCTGCAATGTAGATATCATGTCCCGCCAGCGTACCGTGATCCTGCAGTACCGCCGTCAGCACCGTTCCACTACGTCCACGCCAGCCCTCTTCAGGCTGCTCGACCACTGGCTCGATGCGTAGATTTGGATGGTTGATGCTCAGCGCTTCCAGTTCAGACAGGTCATACAGGTGCTTCTCTTCGCGGCCGCCCCAGTAGATGGTGATATCACGTTCCGGGTTACGCGCCAGTGCGGTCAACAGAATAGAGCGCACATATGAGAAGCCTGTACCACCAGCGATCAGGATCAGTGGACGGTCTTCGTCATCACGTAACCATGCCTCGCCGTGAGGAATATCGACCACAATCTCACGCTCTTTCAGGATGCGGTCCATCACGGCCATCGCGTACAGGTTAAGCTCAGACGCACCAATATGCAGCTCAATAAATTCCTGCTCTGCTGGCGTAGAGGCCATAGAGAAAGGACGCTTATCACGCTCATCCATCACGACCATCAGGTACTGGCCAGCACGGAATGAGAATGCCGCTTCAGGAACCAGGCGGACGCGATATACGGTGTCGGTAATAGCATCTACCGACGTCACTTTACAGCTTAAGGTTGTCATTCGCTCTCTCTGTCGGGAAGTCTATAGGGCTTAACGGTCAGCTCAGGGTTTACCGTTATTCATTATGGCCAGTTCGTCCCAGATCGCGTCAATTCGCGCGGTCACGGCAGGATCTTTTTTGATCGGGCGACCCCATTCACGGTCGGTTTCGCCAGGCCATTTATTTGTGGCATCCAGTCCCATCTTTGAGCCAAGACCGGAAACCGGCGAGGCAAAATCCAGATAATCTATCGGCGTGTTTTCGACTAACACCGTATCACGCGCAGGATCCATTCGCGTGGTGATTGCCCAGATGACGTCATTCCAGTCGCGGGCGTTAACGTCATCATCGCAGACAATAACAAATTTGGTATACATAAACTGGCGCAGGAAAGACCATACGCCCATCATCACGCGTTTAGCATGACCTGGGTACTGTTTCTTCATCGTGACCACCGCCATGCGATACGAGCATCCTTCAGGCGGCAGATAAAAATCAACGATTTCCGGGAACTGCTTTTGCAGGATCGGCACAAATACTTCGTTCAGCGCCACGCCCAGCACCGCCGGTTCATCCGGTGGACGGCCAGTATAGGTGGAGTGATAAATCGCATCTTCACGCTGGGTAATGTGCGTGACGGTAAACACCGGGAAGTTATCCACTTCGTTGTAATAGCCGGTATGGTCGCCGTAAGGGCCTTCTGGCGCCATTTCACCCTGCTCAATGTAACCTTCCAGCACAATTTCTGCACTGGCCGGTACTTCGAGATCGTTAGAGATACACTTCACGACCTCGGTTTTGGTCCCGCGCAGCAGGCCGGCAAAGGCATATTCAGAGAGCGTATCCGGGACGGGCGTGACCGCCCCCAGAATGGTGGCCGGATCGGCGCCTAAGGCGACAGACACCGGGAAACGTTCACCCGGATGCGCAGCACACCACTCCTGGAAATCCAGCGCGCCGCCGCGATGCGACAGCCAGCGCATGATGAGCTTATTTTTGCCAATCAGCTGCTGGCGATAAATACCGAGGTTTTGCCGCTCTTTATGCGGCCCGCGCGTCACGGTGAGGCCCCAGGTAATCAGCGGCGCAGCATCTTCAGGCCAGCACTGCATAATCGGAATTTTGGTGAGATCCACCGCCTCACCTTCCAGCACTTTCTGCTGGCACGGCGCGCCGCGCAGTCGTTTGGTGGGCATGTTCAGCACCTGCTTAAACTGCGGCAGCTTGTCGAACAGATCGCGGAAGCCTTTCGGCGGCTCTGGCTCTTTCAGAAATGCCAGCAGTTTACCCACTTCACGCAGCGCGGTAACGTCTTCCTGCCCCATCCCCAGGGCGACACGACGCGGAGTGCCGAACAGGTTGCACAGCACCGGCATGGAGTAACCTTTGGGATTTTCAAACAGTAATGCGGGGCCACCGGCACGCAGAGTCCGGTCAGCAATTTCTGTCATTTCCAGATAAGGATCAACAGGAAGCGTAATGCGTTTCAATTCACCCTGCTGTTCCAGCAGCGTCAGGAAGTCGCGGAGATCGTGGTATTTCATGCAGTTAGTCATGGCCTCTCTGTAAGCGCTTCATTATACGGCGTAAGCCTTCTCGATGCTGTAATTTTGTTAAATTCGCGTGAACTTATCCGTTGTGTTCGAATTTCCCCCATTATAATCAACTTAGCGATCCCTCCAGGGTTTTGATATGCTTGCGCCCCGAACTAAGGGAAAGAGTGATTATGCAGGCCTGGTATTTACTGTATTGCAAACGCGGGCAACTTCAGCGCGCGCAGGAACATCTTGAACGTCAGTCAGTAAATTGTCTGACACCCGTGATCACGCTTGAAAAAATGCAGCGCGGGAAGCGCACAACCGTCAGTGAGCCTCTATTCCCGAACTATCTGTTCGTGGAGTTCGACCCTGAGGTGATCCACACCACCACCATCAGCGCAACGCGCGGCGTCAGCCACTTCGTTCGTTTTGGTGCCCACCCGGCCACGGTTCCGTCGACCGTCATTCATCAGCTGTCTGTTTATCAACAGCCTGAAGGGATCACCGATCCGGAAACCCCTTACGCGGGCGATAGCGTCGTCATTACGGAAGGCGCATTCGAAGGCCTGCAGGCGATTTTCGCCGAGCCGGACGGTGAAGCACGCTCAATGCTGTTGCTCAATCTGCTGAACAAGCAGGTGCTGCAGAGCGTGAAAAACACCGACTTCCGCAAAGTCTAAACGTTTATCCCGAACAGGCGACGCACGTTGTCATCCGTCTGCGCGGAAAGCCAGTGCGGATCCTCTCCGCGCCAGTGCGCTACGCGCTCAACAATGTGCCCCAGCCAGGCGGGCTCATTTCGCCGCGATGCCGGTTTGGGCTTCATATCTCGCGGCAGCAGATATGGCGCATCGGTTTCAAGAAGCAAGCGTTCTGCCGGGATCGCCGGCAGCAGCTCGCGAAGCTCAAGCCCGCGACGCTCATCGCAAACCCAACCGGTAATGCCCAGATAAAGCCCTCGCTTCAGGCAATCCAGCGCTTCCTGCCGTGAACCGGTGAAGCAGTGCAGCACTGCGCCCGGCAGTTTATCCAGCCACGGGTCGAGCAGTGCGAGAAAACGATCATGCGCATCGCGACAGTGCATAAAGACGGGCATCTCAAGCTCTGCAGCCAGCGCAAGCTGGGCAGTGAATGCCTTTTCCTGTTCGTCAGGCGTCGAGAAGTTGCGGTTGAAATCGAGCCCGCACTCGCCAATAGCCACCACCTCTGCTGTTTTCGCCAGCGCGCGCAGTGTTTCTGCGCCCTCCTCAGTCCACTGGCTGCTGTCATGAGGGTGAACGCCTGCGGTTGACCAGCAGCGTTGATAACGTTGCGCCAGCCGCTGCGCCTGCTCACTCTCATGCAGGTTGGTCCCGGTCAGCAGGAGTCCTTTGACGCCGGCGTCAAAAGCCCGTGCAACCACCTCGTCACGATCTTTCGCAAACTGCGAACTGGTCAGGTTGAGTCCGATATCAAACATGCGAATCCCCATAGAACAACCGCCCTGACGGGCGGCTGGTTTTACTCTTCAGTGGTCTTTTCGGACGCGTCGTCTTCATCGTCCGACCGGCGTCCTTTACCCACGTAAAAACGCGAGAAGAAGACGCCAACCTCAAACAAGCAGTACATCGGTATTGCCAGCAGCGTTTGCGAGAAGACGTCCGGCGGCGTCAGCAGCATGCCGACTACGAAGGCGCCCACCAGGATATACGGACGCTTCTTACGCAGGTCATCAGGGGTGGTTACCCCAACCCAACAAAGCAGCACAATGGCCACCGGCACTTCAAATGCCACGCCGAACGCCATAAACAGCGCCATCACAAAGCTGAGGTAGCTGGCGATATCCGTCGACACCTGGACACCTTCCGGCGCGGTGTGCGTCAGGAAGCCGAAGGCCAGCGGGAAGACAACGAAGTAGGCAAACGCCATGCCGATATAGAACAGCAGCGAACTGGATACCAGTAGCGGGATGACCAGCTTGCGTTCGTGCTTATACAGTGCCGGCGCAACAAACGCCCATACCTGATAAAGGATGACCGGAGCAGAGGCAATCAATGAAACCCAGAAGGTCAGCTTAATCGGGGTAAAGAACGGAGAAGCAACGTCTGTTGCAATCATCGTTGCCCCCAGCGGCATCTGCTTGATCAGCGGCGCAGAGACCACCTGATAGATATCGTTGGCGAAATAGACCAGGCAAAGGAATATGAGGAATACCGCAATAATGCAGTTTAACAGGCGCTTACGCAGCTCAATAAGGTGCGTAATAAGCGGTTGAGTATCATCTACTGCCATGGTTACGCTTTATCACTCGACGAGGGGGATGATTCGGAAACGGGCGCGGCGGGTTTAGCTTCAGCCGTTTTTACCATCGGCTCTTCCGGCTGTGCCTGTTTTTTCAGTTCAGTTTCCTGCGGCGTTTGCTCAGGCGCTGCGGCCTGGTGCTCCGCACTCGCTGGCGTCACGCCCTCACGCTGCGCTTCGCTGTCCTTCACCACCGGGTTATGAATAGTGTTCGCTTCATCGCTCGCTTTTTCAGGATCGTTAACGCTGTAAGAGCGCTTCATGGATTCCGCCGCTTCGCGCAGTTCATCCATTGAGGCTTTCAGTTCAGGCGTCAGGTTATCCATGCTCGCCTTCTCGACCTTTTTCAGGCTTTCCTGAAACTCCTGCAGCTTAAGTTCCTGCGCCAGCTCATTCTGCACGGTCGAGGCCAGCGATCTTAGCGCACGAACCCAGCCCACGACGGTTTTTACCGCAACCGGCAGACGCTGCGGTCCCAGCACGATCAGACCAATCACAAAGACCAGCAGCAGCTCACTAAAACCAATGTCGAACACGACTTACACCTGCTCTTTATCGTGGCGTTTAGCGTCTTCCTTTTTGGCATCTTCTTGCTTGTCGGAGATGGATTTAGCAGTAAAGTCAGCGTCCTGGCTGGTTTTATCCTGCTTGCTCTCATCATCGCTCATCGCTTTCTTGAAGCCTTTGATAGACGCGCCCAGATCGGAACCAATAGAACCGAGCTTTTTGGTGCCAAACAGCAGCACGACGATGACGGCAATAATGACTAATTGCCAGATACTGATACCACCCATACATATTCCTCAGGGATAGATGATTAATTGGTCAGATCGCATTATACGTATGCGACCCGTCGATGGCGACGCAAACTCAGCGCGTTTTTCTCCATCCTGCAAGCCAGACAACAACCCCGCCAGCCATCAACCAGGCGGGCATCATCTGCCAGTCAGGACGGTTGATCAGCAGCAGCGTACCGCTCAGCAGCAGCGTTGCGCCAATCCCAAAAAGATAGCGTGACTGTCCCTGGCGCACACGGCTGGACTGAAGCTCGCGGGCGATTTTATCCATGCTGTGCTGAAGATTCTTGCTCTGACGCAAACTGTCGTAAACCAGCTCAGGAATTTCAGGCATTTTTTCTATCCAGAACGGGCCTTTCTCTTTAAGAGACCGAACCAGCGCCGGAAGGCCAACCTGATCCTTAATCCAGGATTCCAGGAAAGGTTTAGCCGTCTTCCACAAGTCTAACTGAGGATAGAGTTGTCGACCTACACCTTCAACGTAAAGTAATGTTTTCTGAAGTAAAACTAACTGCGGCTGAACTTCCATATTAAAGCGGCGAGCCGTATTGAACAGGTTTAACAATACGTGGCCAAAGGAGATTTCTGCCAGCGGTTTTTCAAAGATTGGTTCGCAAACGGTCCGGATCGCAAACTCGAACTCTTCGACGTTGGTGTCCGGCGGAACCCAGCCGGAATCAACGTGCAGCTCAGCCACTTTTCGGTAGTCGCGGTTGAAGAACGCGATGAAGTTTTCAGCCAGATAACGTTTATCTTCTTTGTTAAGCGAGCCCACAATCCCACAGTCGATACCGATGTACTTCGGATCCTCAGGATGCTCGTAGCTCACGAAGATATTACCCGGGTGCATGTCCGCGTGGAAAAAGCTGTCGCGGAAGACCTGGGTAAAGAAGACCTGAACGCCACGTTCGGCCAGCAGCTTCATGTTCGTTCCCTGCTTCTCCAGGGCCACCACGTCCGAAACCGGAATACCGTAGATGCGCTCCATGACCATCATGTTCTGGCTGCAGTAGTCGGAATAGACTTCAGGCACATAGAGCATCGGGCTGTTTTCAAAGTTCCGACGCAGCTGAATAGCGTTTGCCGATTCGCGCAGCAGATTAAGCTCATCAATCAGCGTTTTTTCATACTCCCGCACCACTTCCATCGGGCGCAGTCGGCGACCATCAGGTAACAAACGCGGTACCCAACGCGCCAGACGATAAATCAGCTTCATGTCGGCTTTGATGATCGGCAGGATATCCGGGCGGATCACCTTGATCACCACCTCTTTACCGTTCTCTTTCAGACGCGCAGTGTGCACCTGAGCGATAGAAGCCGACGCCAGCGGTTCTATTTCGAAATCGTCAAACCAGGCTTCAACGGGAAGATTTCCCATCGCCTCTTCGATCTGTTTCTTCGCTCTCACCCCATCAAACGGGGCGACACGGTCCTGAAGCATCGCCAGTTCATCGGCAATGTGCGGCGGGAAGAGATCGCGGCGGGTTGAGAGCATCTGCCCGAACTTAATCCATACCGGGCCGAGCTCCTGCAGCGCCAGACGCAGGCGTTCACCCAGCGGCTGACCTTTATGGCGATTTGGCATCCAGAACAGCGTCCGCCGCCAGATTCTGAGCGGCAGCGTGATACGCATTTTGGGGATAAGCTCGTCGAGCCCGTAACTCAAAAAGGTGTGGATGATAAAATAGAGGCGCCGAATTTCACCAGGCGTCATTTGCCCTCCAGTTTTTCCAGCCGTTTGGTTAACGCATCAACCGCGCGTTCAACAGCAGCAGTCTCTTCCGCAAACCACGCCACTTCCAGCGGTCCAGGGGCCATGCGCCACTCTTCCGTCAGTACTTCCGCGGCATAGCGCTGTTGACGTTGCAGATTTTTGCGCAGGAACGCCGTGCCGCCATGAATAACTTTCCCGATCCCTTCAGCGGCGATGTCGCCAATAAAAGGCGCCAGCAGCTCTGCCGGGTCGAATTCAGCCAGATCGCTGAGCGCAACAAAGTTCTGCACGACCTGGATGTCACCTTCTACTTCCAGCTCACCGCTGCGGATAAGCGCCGTTAATTGCTGGCGATCGCGCAACTTTGGCAGCACGCTCATATGGGTAATGACCGAGCAATCAGCCTCGCCTTCCCACTCACCCAGAACGTCAAGCTGGCGTTCGCTGAAGACCAGCACGAGCGGCGTCGAGAACTCTTTTAATACAATGCGCAGTACCTTCCCGTTTAGCCGCTGACGTGCGGCTTTCAGCGCCGGAGCGCGATACAGGAAGGCATTCAGCACATTCTCGATGCCTGCGGTGACTAAGGGTTTAAAGGGCACGGGACACCTCCACTCAGAATTTGTAACCGCGATGCAGCGCGACGACACCCGCCGTCATGTTGAAGTATTCAACGTTCTCAAATTCCGCATCCTGCATCATGGCTTTTAAGGTGTCCTGATCCGGGTGCATGCGAATTGATTCCGCCAGATAGCGATAGCTTTCCGCGTCGTTTGCCACCAGCTCGCCAATACGCGGCAGCACGTGGAAGGAATAGGCGTCGTAGGCTTTGCTCAGCGGGTCGATAATCGGTTTAGAGAACTCGAGCACCAGCAGGCGTCCACCCGGCTTCAGCACGCGGTACATGGAGCGCAGCGCTTTTTCTTTATCGGTGACGTTACGCAGACCGAAGGAAATAGTGATGCAGTCAAAGGTATTGTCCGGGAACGGCAGCGCTTCGGCGTTGGCCTGCACGTACTCCACGTTACCCACCACGCCGATGTTACGCAGCTTTTCGCGTCCCATTTTAAGCATGGAGTCATTAATATCAGCCAGTACAACGCGACCGGTTTCGCCCACCAGACGGGAGAATTTCGCCGTCAGATCGCCCGTACCGCCAGCCAGATCGAGAACCGTTTGTCCACGACGCACACCGCTGCAGTCAATGGTGAAGCGCTTCCACAAGCGATGAATGCCGAACGACATCAAGTCATTCATCACATCGTACTTCGCCGCCACGGAATGAAATACGTGGGCCACCATGTCAGCTTTCTGCGCTTTGGCTACAGTCTGAAAGCCAAAGTGCGTCGTGTCTTGTGAATCGTCAACCATCTCAGAGCCTGCTAATCAGTCAAATGTTCGTGAAGTGTAACAGATTGGGCGCAATTGCCCTACGATTCAACCACCGCGAAAGAAACGCGCCGGCTGTTCATCTGGCGATAAACCCGCCGCTAAATCGTTGTCCTGGTTGAGGGTATTTTGTTCATCCCTGCCCTCACGCAGACGGAACTCTTCGTCCTGCGCTGTCGCCTGTTCGACCAATTCCGGATTAATCTCGCGTTTAACCTCCACCCCCAGGCTGCGGAATGCTTCAGCCTGCGCAAGCAGGTTGCCACGCCCCGAGGAGAGCTTTTTCATCGCCTGGCGGTAGTTATCCTGCGCACGGTCCAGGCTTTGTCCGACGGAAGACATATCGTCCACGAACAGACGCATTTTGTCGTACAGCTTGCTGGCGCGATCGGCAATCTGCTGGGCATTGCGGCTCTGATGCTCATAGCGCCACAGGTTGGCAATGGTCCGCAAGGCCACTAACAGCGTGGTGGGGCTGACCAGCATAATGTTATTTTTCAGCGCTTCGGTGATAAGCTCAGGCTGTCTGTCGAGCGCCAGCAAAAACGCGGGTTCGACCGGGATAAACATCAGCACGTAGTCCAGCGAGCGCAGCCCCGACAGCTGCTGATAATCCTTTCTGCCCAGCAGGCGAATATGGTTACGCACGGAAGCAATGTGCTCCTGCAGCGCCGATTCGCGTGTGTAGTCATCTTCGGCATTGAAGTAACGCTCATAAGCCACCAGCGTCATTTTGGCGTCAATGACCACATCTTTGCCCTGTGGCAGCCGCACAATCACATCCGGCTGCATGCGCGAGCGGGCGTCGTTTTCGATACTTACCTGCGTTTCGTATTCATATCCTTCCCGCAGGCCGGAGGCTTCCAGCACGCGGGTAAGTACCACTTCCCCCCAGTTACCCTGAGTTTTGTTATCGCCTTTCAGCGCCCGCGTCAGGTTGACCGCCTCCTGTGCCATCTGCGCATTCAGCTGCTGAAGATTGCGAATCTCATGGGCCAGCGTGTGGCGCTCGCGGGCTTCCTGACCAAAGCTGTCCTGCACCTGACGGCGAAAGCCGTCCAGCTGTTCGCGCAGCGGCGTCAGGAGGCTGTTCAGGCTCTGGCGATTCTGTTCGTCAACGCGGCGGTTGCTGTGCTCGAAAATGCGGTTAGCGAGGTTCTCAAACTGCTCGCTGAGGCGCTGCTCACTGTTGATCATCTGGCGGATTTTGTCTTCGGCGTGCAACTGAGTGGACTCAAGGCGGGTAGTCACTTCGCGAAGATCGGCCTCCAGCGAGGTGTTGATATCACGCAGGTTACGCAGTTCGTTATTGAGCAGCTCGCACTCGTCGCGCCAGTGGTCGCTCAGCGCAACCTGTTGTTTTGCCGCGCTAAGCTCGGCGACGATCTCTTCCCGCTCAGCCAACTGCTCGGCTTTCTGCTGCGCATGCTGGTAACTGGAAATCAGCCAGCCTATCCCTACGCCCGCCAGCGCAATCACCGCATAAATCAGGATTGAGATATCCACAATGCCCCCTGCATCAACGTATTACCCGCACAAAATAAGATTGTGCTGTATAAACGTCCAGTTTGAAAGGGTTTTCCTGCGAGGCGCTACGCAAAAAATAAAGGCCGAACTCGTCGGCCTTTTATCTCAGAGAGGAGAACTAGATCAGGCGGCGAGCCGCTTCAACCACGATTTTCACCGCATGACTTTCGGTCTGCTTCATGGTTTCGGCGTTCGGGATCTCCTGCTGGGTACGGTTGACGATAACGCCCGCCACCATACCGGCACGCAGACCCTGGCTTGCGCACATGGTCAGCAGCGTTGCGGATTCCATTTCGTAGTTCATCACGCCCATAGACTGCCACTCTTCCATTGAGCCTTTGAAGCGGCTTACAACGCGGCCAGAGAAGGTGTCGTAACGCTCCTGGCCCGGGTAGAAGGTATCGGAAGAGGCGGTTACACCCACGTGAGTGGTTGCGCCCACGGATTTCGCCGCTTCAACCAGCGCGGTGGTGCACTCGAAATCAGCCACTGCCGGGAATTCCATCGGCGCAAAGTGCAGGCTTGCGCCGTCCAGACGCACGGACGCGGTCGTCACCAGCACGTCGCCGACGTTGATGTGCGGCTGAATAGCGCCGGTGGTACCGATACGCAGGAAAGTACGAATGCCCAGTTGCGCCAGCTCTTCAACCGCAATCGAGGTAGACGGGCCACCGATACCGGTAGAGCACACAATCACCGCTTTGCCATCCAGCTCTGCGCGCCAGGTGGTGAATTCACGATGGGCAGCCAGTTTGACCGGCTTATCCATCAGCGCGGCGATCTTTTCCACACGCTCCGGATCGCCAGGGACGATAGCGAGCGTAGCCCCTTGTAAATCGTTTTTAGTGAGGCCGAGATGAAAAACATCAGACTTAGACATAGGTGACTCCTCTGTGGGTCGGTTAGTCAGAAGAAGTAAAACGGTACTTTACAGAAGCAGTAAGCATATTTTCGTGACGCACCTCACCATGAATGAAAATGATTACATTGAATTTCCATAAAAAAGTGATTTGCATCACATTAACAAGTTATATCGCCAGGTGCTGCACAAAAGATAGACCGTTTAAGGCACTGTGAGTTGTTAACCTGGTGTCTATATTTACCTTTGCGCTAACTCATTGGTACGGAGAATGCCATGACTGAAAAAACCGGTTTTGCACCTGCTGCGGCCCCACATGCTTCAACCATCGTGTCGACGCCAGAAGCGGCAATTACCGCGGGTGAGACCTCCATTCCCTCGCAGGGGGAGAATATGCCTGCTTATCACGCACGGCCAAAATCGGCAGACGGCCCGCTGCCCATCGTGATTGTGATTCAGGAGATATTTGGTGTTCACGAACACATTCGCGACCTCTGCCGCCGGCTGGCGCTGGAAGGGTATCTGGCCGTTGCGCCAGAGCTCTACTTCCGTCAGGGCGATCCGAACGACTACAGCGATATTCCAACATTGCTCAGCAACCTGGTCAGCAAAGTCCCGGACGCGCAGGTGCTGGCCGATCTCGATCACGTCGCCAGCTGGGGGGCGCGCAACGGCGGCGATCCGCATCGTCTGCTGGTCACCGGTTTCTGCTGGGGCGGACGCATTAGCTGGCTGTATGCCGCGCATAACCCGCAGCTCAAAGCCGCTGTCGCCTGGTACGGCAAACTGGTGGGTGAAAAAACGCTGAATTCACCGAAACATCCCGTGGATATCGCCACCGAGTTAAATGCCCCCGTGTTAGGGCTTTACGGTGGACAGGACACCGGTATTTCGCTGGATTCGGTAGAGACCATGCGCCATGCGCTCCGTGCGGCCAATGCGAAGGCGGAGATCGTGGTGTATCCGGATGCCGGGCATGCGTTTAACGCGGATTATCGTCCGAGCTATCACGCTGAATCGGCTAAAGATGGCTGGCAGCGGATGCTGGCGTGGTTTAGCCAGTACGGCGGTAAGAAGGCGTAATAACAAAAAAGCCCGGTGGCGGCTACGCCTTACCGGGCAATCCAGCACCTACGCCTGACGCAAATTCTGCGCCGCCTTCACCATGTTGGCGAGCGCCGCGCGCGTCTCTGGCCAGCCGCGAGTTTTCAGTCCGCAGTCCGGGTTCACCCACAGGCGCTCTGCAGGGATGCGCTGGGCCGCTTTTTTCAGCAGGGCTTCAATCCACTCCACGCTCGGGACGTTCGGAGAATGAATGTCGTACACGCCCGGCCCGATTTCATTCGGATAGTCGAACTCTTCAAACGACTCCAGCAGCTCCATGTCTGAACGCGAGGTCTCGATGGTGATCACGTCAGCGTCCAGCGCGGCAATCGAATCCATGATGTCGTTAAATTCGCAGTAACACATGTGGGTGTGGATCTGGGTGTCGTCCTTAGCCACCGCAGCGTTGATGCGGAACGCTTCCACGCCCCACTGCAGGTAAGCATCCCAGTCGCTGCGGCGCAGCGGTAAACCCTCGCGCAGCGCCGGTTCGTCAATCTGGATGATGCCAATCCCCGCCGCTTCCAGATCCGCCACTTCATCACGCAGCGCCAGCGCAATCTGTTTGGCAATGGTTTCACGGGTCACGTCTTCACGCGGGAACGACCAGCAGAGAATGGTAACCGGGCCGGTGAGCATGCCTTTCACCGGCTTGTCGGTCAGGGACTGCGCGTACTTCGCCCACTCAACCGTGATCGGTTCCGGACGGCTGACGTCACCGATGACCACCGGCGGCTTCACGCAGCGGGAGCCGTAGCTCTGCACCCAGCCGTTTTGGGTAAAGACGAAGCCGTCCAGGTGTTCACCGAAGTATTCCACCATATCGTTACGCTCGGCTTCGCCGTGCACCAGCACGTCCAGCCCCAGGCGCTCCTGCTCAATAATCGCCTGCTTGATGTGTTCCGCGATGCCGGTGTGGTAGTGGTTCGCATCCAGATTGCCCTTTTTGAAGTCCAGACGCAGGCCGCGGATCTCCGTAGTCTGTGGGAAGGAGCCGATCGTCGTGGTCGGCCACGCAGGAAGATTGAAGCGGGCGCGCTGGGCTTCGGCACGTACCTCATACGGGCTCTGGCGCTGGCTATCCTGGGCGGTGATGGCCGCCAGACGTTTTTCCACCGCCGGGTTGTGCACGCGGGACGAGTGACGACGCGCCTGGATCGGAGCGCTCCAGTCGGTGATCGCCGCCGTGTCGCCGCTGTTCAGCGCGTCGCGCAGCAGTGTTAGCTCTTCGCATTTTTGCAGGGCGAAGGCAAACCAGCTTTTCACTTCAGGGTCGAGGCGGGTCTCCACGCTGAGATCGATTGGGCTGTGCAGCAGCGAGCAAGAGGATGCAACCCACAGCTCACGTTTGCCGACGATGTCTTTAATCTGTGCGTATTTTTCGGTCAGATCGGCGCGCCAGACGTTACGGCCGTTGACCAGACCGGCGGAGAGCAGCCAGTCTGCGGGCAGGCGCTTGTGCAGTTCCACCACATCGTCCTTACCGTGAACCAGGTCAACGTGAAGGCCCTGAACCGGCAGCGCGGTAATGGTCTTCAGGTTCGGCGTCACGCCTTCGAAATAGGTGGTGAGCAGGAGTTTTACCTGTCCGGCGAGCACGTCATACGCCGGTTTGAAGGCATCGAGCCAAACTTGGGGAAGCTCCAGCACCAGCGCAGGCTCGTCGATTTGCACCCACTGGATACCGCGCTTGCCCAGCTCAATCAGCACCTGCTTATAGACCGGAAGAATATCGTTCAGCAGGCTGAGGCGGTCAAACTGCTCGCCCTTCACTTTACCCAGCCACAGGTAGGTTACCGGCCCCAGCAATACGGGCTTCACCTGGTGTCCCAGCGCCAGCGCTTCATCCACCTCCTCCAGAAGCTGCGTCCAGGTCAGCTTAAACTGCTGGCCTTTGACGAACTCCGGCACCATATAGTGATAGTTGGTATTAAACCACTTGGTCATTTCCGCCGCTGCCGCTGGCTCACCCGTTGGTGCGCGGCCACGGCCGATGCGAAACAGGGTATCAATATCCACCGATCCATCTTTGTTCTGATGACGAGCCGGTACGTTGCCAAGCAGCAGGCTGGTCGTCAGAACATGGTCGTACCAGGCGAAGTCGCCCACCGGCAGCAGGTCAATGCCCGCCTGTTTTTGCTGATCCCAGTGGCGGGCGCGCAGCTCCCGCCCCACCGCCAGTAGTTCTTCACGGGAGGCGTTGCCCGCCCAGTAGCTTTCTTGCGCTTTTTTCAGCTCGCGACGCAGGCCAACGCGAGGGAAACCGAGAGTGTGATTGCGGATTGTCATGGTGTGCCCCTTGTGAAATTCGTTATTTAGACGTCCAGATGTTTACACTTCTATAATTGGCAGGTACTGTATATTCCTCAAGCGCAAAATGTTCATGGCGGAGTGAAGGACTTTCATGATCGAGATTAAACACCTGAAAACGCTACAAGCGTTGCGGAACTGCGGTTCGCTCGCGGCGGCTGCGGCCACGCTGCACCAGACCCAGTCCGCCCTTTCTCACCAGTTCAGCGATCTGGAACAACGCCTCGGATTTCGTCTTTTTGTGCGTAAGAGCCAGCCCCTGCGCTTTACGCCGCAGGGTGAAATTCTTCTTCAGCTGGCGAATCAGGTGCTGCCGCAGATCGCCAGTGCGCTGCAGGCGTGTAACGAGCCGCAGCAGACCAAACTGCGCATCGCCATTGAGTGCCACAGCTGTATTCAGTGGCTGACCCCCGCGCTTGAAAACTTTCGCCAGAAGTGGCCGCAGGTGGAGATGGACTTTAAATCCGGCGTGACGTTCGACCCGCAGCCTTCGCTCCAGCAGGGCGAACTGGATCTGGTGATGACGTCCGACATCCTGCCGCGCAGCGGCCTGCATTATTCACCGATGTTCGATTATGAAGTGCGCCTGGTACTGGCGCCGGACCATCCGCTGGCGGCCAAAACGCGCATCACGCCGGAAGACCTGGCGACGGAAACGCTGCTAATTTATCCGGTCCAGCGCAGTCGTCTGGATATCTGGCGCCACTTCCTGCAGCCAGCAGGCATTAGCCCGCAGCTGAAAAGCGTGGATAACACCCTGCTGTTGATTCAGATGGTGGCGGCCAGCATGGGGATTGCGGCGCTGCCGCACTGGGTGGTGGAAAGTTTTGAACGCCAGGGTCTGGTGGTCACCAAAACCCTGGGAGAAGGACTGTGGAGCCGGCTGTACGCCGCCGTGCGCGACGGAGAGCAGCGTCAGCCCGTTACGGAAGCGTTTATTCGCTCAGCGCGGAACCACGCGTGCGACCACCTTCCGTTTGTGCGGAGCGCGGAGCGACCCAGCGGCGATGGACCCACAGCGAAGCCAGGATCACCGCTCCCCCAATAAGGAAGCTCGGCCAGTGCGGCTGTTCCTGCCAGATGGCGAGGTTCACCAGCAGCCCCGCTGGCACATGCACGTTGTTCATGATCCCCAGCGTCCCGGCGTCGACCTGCGTAGCGCCGTAGTTCCACATGAAGTACCCCAACCCTGACGCCACCACGCCCAGCCAGACCAGAACGCTCCACTGCACGGTGGTGGTCGGCAGCTTTTGCGGGTTACCGAGCAGAAACCACGCCGCCACTGCGACAATCGCCGCACCCATATAGAACCACGCAAACGCGTTGTGCTGCGGCATAGGGCGGGTTTCCATCAGGCGTTTGTAGCCTACCATGCCGATAGCAAAGCTGATATTGGCGAGCTGGACGAACATCAGCCCGGTCCAGAAGTGATCGCTTACTTTGTCATAGCGAATTATCGCCGCCCCGACCACCGCCAGCGCGGCGCTCAGCAGGTATCCCCAGCGCAGACGGCGTCTGCTGAGCAGGTCGTAAATCAGCGTGATATAGAGCGGCGTCAGCACGGTAAAGAGCAGGAATTCAGAGACGGACAAGTAGACGTAAGCCCGGAAGCTAAACAGATACATGATGCCGAGCTGCATCGCGCCCACCAGCATGTAGAGCAGAATGGTTTTCAGCGATTGCCCGCGCGTGCGCAGGAATGGCAGGAACACCAGCGCCGCCAGCCCCACGCGCATCAGCACCGAGAAGTAGCTGTCGACCGAACCGGCAAGGTATTCGCCAATCAGGCTAAAGGAGAAGGCCCACAGGATAGTGGTGATAATGAGTAGCGCCACAATGCTTGTCTCTCAGAAAGAAGGAGAGGCATTGTAGCGAACTCTTTAGTTGACAACTGAGCAATAAACAACCGAATGAAGATTATTCAAGGAACAGCTTGCGCAGATACTTCGGTACCGCGTTGTCTGCGTTGGTGCCGATCACTTCCAGCTCCGGGTGCAAATCTTTCAGACGCTGGTGTGCGTTTTCCATAATGCAGCCCTTGCCTGCCATCGAAAGCATCTCGGCGTCGTTCATGCCGTCGCCGAAGGCGATACAGTCCTTCAGCTCAAAGCCCAGTCGTTTCGCGACGGCTTCGAGCGCGTGGCCTTTAGAGACGCCCCCGGCCATTACTTCCAGACAGGTCACGGTGGAGAAGCTCACGTTGACACGATCGCCCCAGCGGGCGTTGATCGCCTGTTCCAGCGGCAGCAGCTCTTCGTGGCTGTCGCAGGTGAAGAACACCTTGCTGATCCCCTCTGGATCCAGCAAACCCGGCTCATAAAGGGAGTAGTTGAATACCGCTTCCCTGAAGAAACGCATTTCATCCGGGCGGTGGCGATTCATGAACCATTCGTCGTCGCGGTAAACGTTAGTGACGATAGCCGGGTTGTTATGCACCACGCCGAACAGATCGGCGGCAATATCGCGATCCAGGTTGTGCGTAAAGATCAGGTTGCCGTCGGTATCATGCACGCGCGCACCGTTGGAGGTGATCATGTACGACTTGATCTCAAGGTTATCGCGGATCTGCCCCACGTCCACGTGGTGGCGGCCGGTGGCAAACACAAAGTTCACGCCACGGGCGGTCAGAAGCTTTAAGGTCTCTTTCGCGTAAGGCGACAGGGTGTGGTCGGGGGAAAGCAGTGTGCCATCTAAATCAGATGCAACAACCTGGTACATAGGGATTTCAACCTCTGGTGGAAAACAATAATCAATTATGCCTGTTGAAAAATTCAACAATGGCGTTAAGCGCGACTGAGCGCATAGCGTCCTTTTCAAAAAGGATCTCATGGAACGCGCCGTTGATGACCAGCGGTTTACCCCCTTCGCAGGGGTGCCCCGCCGCAGCGCGCAGTTCACAATAGCGGTCATGCATGCGGTTATCCACCACACGCTCTTCTTCCGCCTGAATCAGAAGCGTCGGCGTGTCATCATCGCCTACGCCCGCCAGCACCTGCTCACCAGCCAGAATACCCTCCCGCACCCAGTGCCAGGTCGGGCCGCCGACGCGCAAGCGCGGTTCATCGGCATAAAAGCGCAGGTTGCGGCGATAGCGCTGCCGACTGTGGGTCAAGACGTTGATGGCGAACGGCAATGCGCGCCAGCGTCCGGTTCCGATGGCATAGCCTTCACGAATGCGCTGATGGCCCTCAGCCCAGTCGAGTAGATGGCGCACCATCCAGTCGGGGAAGCGAATAACGATACCGTACATCGGCGCGGTAAGCGCAATGGCGTCGCACTGGTGCTCATACCGCTGCAAAAACAGCGTCGAAATGGCACCGCCCATGGAGTGCGCAAGGATATACCGCTTGCGCCAGGGGCCGGGCTGCAATTCCTGCTGCCAGAATGCGGCAAAATCGTCGACGTAATCGCTGAAGCGATCCACGTGCCCACGGTGCGTGTCGGGCAGCATACGCCCGGACAGCCCCTGCCCACGGTGGTCGATGATCAGCACATCAAAACCCATATGGACCAGATCGTAGGCCAGTTCGGCATATTTAACGTAGCTTTCGATACGCCCAGGGCAGACCACGATCACCCGGTCATTTTTTTCATTGCGGAAACGAACGAAGCGCACCGGGATACCCCCGACGCCGGTAAACTCGTCTTCCTCGCGCTGCCGCCAGAAATCGGTCAGCGGCCCCATTGAGAAAGCAGCAAATGCGTTTTCTCGTGTTTCCCAGTCCTTTTTCTGCTGAAACATTGGGTTTCCACTCACGTAATCCAGGGAATATCGTTTTTTTTCGTCACTGGTCACAAAATGACTCAACAATAGCGTATTGTGGCATAAAAATAGACGGTTCGGGAGTTTCAAATGACCTTCGAGTGGTGGTTCGCCTATCTGCTGACATCCATAATCCTCAGCCTTTCACCCGGCTCTGGCGCCATTAACACCATGACCACCTCCATCAACCACGGCTATCGCGGTGCGGCGGCGTCGATTGCCGGTTTGCAGACCGGGCTGGGCATTCATATTGTGCTGGTCGGGATTGGTCTGGGGACCCTGTTCTCCCGCTCCGTGCTGGCCTTTGAAGTGCTGAAATGGGCCGGGGCGGCGTATCTGATTTGGCTCGGTATCCAACAGTGGCGCGCGGCAGGCTCCATCAACCTGAATACGCTCGCTCAGACGCAAAACCGCGGCCATCTGTTTAAGCGCGCGGTGTTCGTCAACCTGACCAACCCGAAGAGCATCGTTTTCCTCGCCGCCCTGTTTCCGCAGTTTATCGTGCCGCATCAGCCCCAGGTGATGCAGTACGTGGTGCTGGGTGCGACCACGATTATTGTCGATATCATCGTGATGATTGGTTACGCGACGCTGGCGCAGCGAATTGCGGCGTGGATTAAAGGGCCTAAGCAGATGAAGGCCCTGAATAAAGTTTTTGGCTCGCTGTTTATGCTGGTTGGCGCGCTGCTCGCGTCAGCGCGTCATGCTTAGCGAGAAATGATGAGATGAATGCCGAAGCCGGCGAACAGCGCGCCGGCGAAGCCGTCGATCCACTTCGCGATACGCTGGTAGCCGCGGCGCATCGCCGGTAAGGCGAACAGGCTGGCCACAATGGTAAACCAGGCAAAGGTTTCAACGACGATCAGCAGGAAGATGCCCCAGCGTGCGCCCGCGCCAACGCTATCGCCGACAAACAACGAGAACACGGAGCCGAAATAGATAATCGCTTTCGGGTTCGCCAGGTTGGTCAGTAGCCCTTTTACAAAGCTGCGTCCGCCCGTCGCCAGCTCTACTTTTGGTTCTTGCGGTTTTTGCTCTTCTTTCTTCAGCGCCCCGCGCAGCATCTGGTAGCCCATCCAGCACAGATACAGCCCGCCGCCAACCATAATGATGTTATGCAGCCAGGCCATCTTCGCCAGGATCAGGTTCAGACCGAGCAGCGCGACCGCCGCCCAGACCATAACGCCCATGGTGATACCGAGCACGCCCATCATCGCTTCTTTGCGGGAGCGGCTGACGGCCGTTTGCGACACGAAGAAAAAGTCAGGGCCGGGGCTCATCAGCGCAACGATGTGCACTAACGCCACGGTGAGAAATAGCATTAACATAATTAGCTCGCGGGGAAATAATTTAGTGAGTCATCATCCTGGCACTTTTTCGCCCGGCTGACTACTCCTCATCATCACCATCAACGTGGGAACGGATGAGCGCCATAAACTCTTTACCAAAGCGCTCCAGCTTGCGCGTGCCGACGCCGTTGACGCTGAGCATTTCGCTGGCGCTAAGCGGCATCTGCTCGGCCATCTCGATCAGCGTCGCGTCGTTGAACACCACGTACGGCGGAATGTTCTCTTCATCAGCAATGGCCTTACGCAGCTTGCGCAGTTTGGCGAACAGCTTGCGGTCGTAGTTGCCGCCATAGGATTTCTGCATCACGCGAGGCTTGAGGGCGACCACGCGCGGCACGGCGAGCTTGAGTTCAACATCACCGCGCAGTACCGGACGCGCCGCTTCGGTCAGCTGCAGGGCGGAGTGCTGGGCAATGTTCTGTGTGGCAAAGCCGAGGTGGATCAGCTGACGAATAATGCTGACCCAGTGCTCGTGGCTCTGGTCTTTACCGATGCCGTAAACCGGCAGCTTGTCGTGGCCCATGTCGCGGATACGCTGGTTATTGGCACCGCGCAGCACTTCTACCACGTAGCCCATCCCGAAGCGTTGATTCACGCGGTAAATGGTCGAGAGCGCTTTGCGCGCGTCCATCAGGCCATCGTACTGCTTCGGCGGATCGAGACAGATATCGCAGTTGCCGCACGGCTCCTGTCGCCCTTCACCAAAGTAGTTGAGCAGCACCAGACGGCGGCAGGTTTGCGCTTCAGCGAAGGCCCCCATCGCGTTGAGCTTGTGGCGCTCGATATCCTGAAGCTGGCCCTGTGGCTTCTCTTCCAGACAGCGGCGCAGCCACGCCATATCGGCCGGATCGTAAAACAGCATCGCTTCCGCCGGCAGACCGTCACGCCCGGCGCGGCCGGTTTCCTGATAGTAGGATTCGATATTGCGGGGGATGTCGAAGTGCACCACAAAGCGCACGTTCGGCTTGTTGATGCCCATCCCAAACGCCACCGTCGCGACGACGATTTGCAGGTCATCGCGCTGGAATTTCTCCTGCACGTCGGCGCGGATGTGGTTCTCTAACCCGGCATGGTAAGCAGCGGCGCTAAAGCCGCGGTTTTGCAGACGCGCGGCGGTGTCTTCCACCTTAGCACGGCTGTTGCAGTAGATGATGCCGGACTTGCCGCGCTGCTCCTGCACGTAGCGCAGGAGCTGATCCAGCGGCTTGAACTTTTCCATCAGCATATAGCGGATGTTGGGGCGGTCGAAGCTGCTGACTTGAATATACGGGTCGTTCAGCCCCAGCAGGCGAACGATATCCAGACGCGTGGTGTCATCTGCCGTGGCGGTAAGCGCCATAAACGGCAGCTCGGGGAAGCGCTGACGTAGCTGGCCGAGAGCGGCGTATTCCGGGCGGAAATCGTGTCCCCACTGGGAGATACAGTGCGCTTCATCGACCGCCAGCAGGACCGGGTTCCAGTGCGCCAGGTGATCGAGGAAGTTATCCAGCATCAGGCGCTCTGGCGCGATATACAGCAGGCGAATCTGCCCGGTGCGGCACCCGGCCATGACCTCTTGCTGCTGCTCGCGGGTTTGCGTCGAGTTCAGACAGGCCGCCGCCACGCCGTTGGCGAGCAGCTGGTCCACCTGGTCTTTCATCAGGGAAATGAGAGGCGATACCACGACCGTCAGGCCGTTCAGCACCAGCGCGGGCACCTGATAGCAGAGAGATTTACCGCCGCCAGTCGGCATTACTACCAGACAGTCCCGGCCTTCCAGCACGGTTTCAATGATGGTTTCCTGGCCGGGGCGGAACTGCTGGTAGCCAAAGGTTTCATGCAAAACCTGTTTAGCCAGCGACTCCTGATTCAATACTTCCGCCTGCGCCACGTTAACCCCATTTGCGAAAAATAAAACAGGCGCTATTTTCAGCGCCTGAGAGAGAAACTTCAACGTTTAACGCAAAAACATTCGAGCAGCCTAGAGAATATCGTTCAGCATTACGCCTACGCCAACGCGAGTCTGGTTAAAGTTGTAGTCGATCAGCGACTCGCCATAGCCGCTATACACCTGGGTATAGAGACGCACGTGCTTCGTCACCGGATAGCTTAAGCCCACTTCAGCACCGCCGTAGCCGGTGTTCCAGTTGTACTGGCCTTTCGCGCTCAGCACGGCTTCGCCTAGCTGGTAGCCGACTTTGAGCTGGTAGTAGCCCATATATTTGGTAATGTCCGGGTTATCATCCGTGCTGCCGACCACGTACCACGGCTTCACTTCCATCATCCAGTTGCCGTTCTGCGCCATCAGGCGCGTATAGGCACGGTTCCAGCTGCGTGAAGTAGGGTCAGACCGGCCGTTAGAGTCGTGATTAAAACCGACCTCAACGTCACGCAGCGTCCAGCCAGCAAATTCATAATCCGTTGCGAAGCCGAGGAAGAGCTGCGGCTCATAGTTGGTTTCACGGAACGGTGAAGATTCGCCGCTGTTAGAGAGCTGCCACCAGGATTTCTGCGTGTAAGAGGCACCGAGCACCGAGTTCGGCCCCAGAATACCGCGCCAGAACGGGAACGCGAGGCTGAGCTGGAACTTCACCTCATCTTTACGCGCATTATCAGACCAGTTATAAGAGCTTATTGCCTCTTTGTTGAGATCGCTGGTCTGGGTATAAATCACGTAGTTCGTGTCATACGGGTAGAGCGTGAACGGGTTGTCATGCTCCTGAAGCATATTGGCGATAATGCTGCCCTTAACGGCAGGCTTATCATGGACTTCTTTGATCGTCGCTTCCTGCGCATATGCTGTGAGGGGCAGCGCAACCGCCGCCAGTAACCAGGCCAGATACGTCCGCATCGGTGGTGTTCTCCTGCAAAGAGTAAAATTACCTGAATAGTTATGAGGCGAACATTCTACAGACTTCTGCGATAACTGCTGCATCCTCGTTTCTGAAAGTGGAATTCCTTATTGCTGAGGCATAAAATCAACATTTCATTAACAATAAGGATGTGATGCCTCATGTCAGCCATGCTTACCGCCGAAGAAGTGTTAAAACTCGTGGGCGAGATTTTTGTTTACCATATGCCGTTTAACCGTGCGCTGGGACTGGAGCTGGAGCGTTACGAGAAAGAGTTTGCCCAGTTGAGCTTCAACAATCAGCCGATGATGGTGGGTAACTGGGCGCAAAGTATTTTGCACGGCGGGGTGATTGCTTCCGCGCTGGACGTGGCGGCAGGCCTGGTCTGCGTGGGCAGTACGCTGACCCGTCATGACACCATCAATGAAGACGAACTCCGCCAGCGTCTGGCGCGCATGGGCACTATCGATCTGCGCGTCGACTATCTTCGCCCGGGCCGCGGAAATCGCTTCACCTGCACCAGCAGCCTGCTGCGCGCGGGGAATAAAGTTGCCGTGGCGCGTGTTGAATTACACAACGAAGAACAGGTGTATATCGCCAGCGCAACCGCTACTTATATGGTGGGTTGAGGCGGCAAAATCGGGTAAAATTGATTCACTTTTTTGTAACGGATTTTCCCGATGGATGCTAAACAGACGCGGCAGGGCGTTTTACTCGCCCTTGCCGCTTATTTTATTTGGGGTATCGCCCCGGCGTACTTCAAATTTATCGCCTATGTACCGGCCGATGAGATCCTCACTCATCGCGTCATCTGGTCGTTCTTCTTTATGATCGCGCTGATGAGCATCAGCCGTCAGTGGTCCGGTGTTAAAACGCTGCTCAAAACCCCGAAAAAGGTCCTCCTGCTGGCGCTCTCTGCGGTGCTGATTGGCGGAAACTGGCTGCTGTTTATCTGGGCGGTGAATAACCACCACATGCTTGAAGCAAGCCTCGGTTATTTTATTAACCCGCTGGTGAACATCGTGCTGGGGATGATTTTCCTCGGTGAGCGCTTCCGCCGGATGCAGTGGGTGGCGGTGATTCTGGCCTTCTGCGGCGTGCTGGTGCAGCTCTGGACGTTTGGCTCGCTGCCAGTTATCGCCCTCGGTCTGGCGTTCAGCTTTGCCTTCTACGGCCTGGTGCGTAAGAAGATTGCGGTGGAAGCCCAAACCGGGATGCTGTTTGAAACCCTGTGGCTACTGCCGGTGGCGGCGATTTATCTCTTCGGTATCGCCGACAGCCCCACCAGCCATATGGGCAGCAACACGTGGTCGCTGAACCTGATGCTGATGGCGGCGGGTGTGGTGACCACCATTCCGCTGCTGTGCTTTACCGGTGCGGCGACGCGCTTGCGTCTCTCCACGCTGGGCTTCTTCCAGTACATTGGCCCGACGCTGATGTTCCTGCTGGCGGTGGTGTTTTACGGCGAAGTGCCGGGTGCGGATAAGATGGTGACGTTCGCCTTTATCTGGGTGGCTCTGGCGATTTTTGTCGCGGATGCGATTTATACCCAGCGCAGGGCGCGCAAAGGGCTGTGATGTTGCCCTCACCCTCTCCCACAGGGAGAGGGAATTCGATCGTAGGGCGGGTAAGCGCAGCGCCACCCGCCAGATTTTACAGCCAGTTACGACGCTTAAAGTAGAGATACGGCGCCAGCCCGGCGAGGATCATGAAGATAATCGCCCCCGGGTAGCCAAAGCTCCACTTCAGCTCAGGCATAAACTCAAAGTTCATCCCATAGCTGGACGCCACCAGCGTCGGCGGCAGGAACACCACGGACACCACCGAGAAGATCTTAATGATGCGGTTCTGCTCGATGTTGATAAAGCCCATCGCCGCCTGCATCAGGAAGTTCACCTTCTGGAACAGGGATTCGTTGTGCGGCAGCAGGGATTCGATATCGCGCAGGATCTCACGCGCCTGCTCCAGCTGACCGCCCGGCAGACGCGCCTTGCGCACCAGGAAGTTCAGCGCGCGCTGGGTATCCATCAGACACAAACGCACCTTCCAGCCGATATCCTCCAGCTCTGCCAGCGTTGACAACGCTTCATCGTACTCATCGCCCTGATGGCCTTCCATGATCACGCGGCTCAGCTTTTCCAGATCGCTGTAGATGTTTTCAATTTCGTCCGCCAGCTGTTCAATTTTGGTCTCGAACAGATCGAGCAGCAGCTCGTAAGCGTTACCGTCCACCATCGCCTGGCTGCGGGCGCGCATGCGGTAGAGACGAAATGCCGGCAGCTCACGCTCGCGCAGAGTGAACAGACGACCGTCGCGAATGGTAAACGCCACGGTGGAGTTACCCGCGTGGTCTTCTGCATCTTCAAAGAAGAAGAAGGAGTGAATGTGCAGGCCGTCTTCATCTTCAAAGAAACGCGCGGAGGCTTCGATGTCTTCCAGTTCCGGGCGGGTTGCCAGGCTTTGCCCCAGCTCAGATTGTACGCGAAGGCGCTCATCGTCGTCCGGCTCGACCAGATCCACCCATACGGCATCAATGAGGGGCTGTGACTCTTCGGCTTCAAGCCGAGTCAGTCGGTTATTTTCGAGTTGAAATGCGCTCAACATGACCGGGACTCCCAATGCAAAAAATATCGGACAGTTCGGTGGGCACACAGAAACAAATTGGGTTTCAGACCATTAAACAGCCTGACTCAGCGCGACGGGAATAATGCAGTCGCTGACAACCACTAAGGCCATCAGCAAGAGGAGATAGCCTTAGGAGTTGTTCCTGGATGACAGGGAATTGAGCCAGTATCTACTGGGTGTGTCCAAGGCGAATGTCCTCTTAGCGTAATCGTGCGCGCATGTTACGCCAGCTATAACTGTGGCGTCAACACGCAACGGAACGCTGAAGGGCATTAATTGACCTTCAACGTATAAGGCTAGCAGATTATTACAAAATAATGATATTTTTCTGAATGTTAGACTGTTTCCAGCTTCGCATAGGCCGCCACCAGCCATTTAATCCCCTGTCCCTGGAACGCGACCTGCAGGCGGCTGTGCTCGCCGCTGCCTTCCAGATTCACAATGGTGCCTTCGCCAAACTTCGAATGGCGCACGCGCTGGCCAAGCTTATAACCGGTGTCGGTTTCAGAGATCGGCGACCCCATGCGCGGATGGCTAACCGGGCGGCTGATGCTGGCGCGCAGACGCACCTCCTCCACGCACTCCTCCGGCAGTTCGCCGATAAAGCGCGACGGACGGTGATAGACCTCTTTACCGTACAGGCGGCGGGTTTCCGCGTAGGTTAGCGTTAGCTTTTGCATCGCACGCGTCACGCCCACGTAGGCCAGTCGACGTTCCTCTTCCAGACGCCCGCCTTCATCCAGCGACATCTGGCTCGGGAACATTCCTTCCTCCATCCCGACGATGAACACCTGCGGGAACTCCAGGCCTTTGGCGGAGTGCAGGGTCATCAGCTGAACCGCATCCTGCCAGGTGTCCGCCTGCCCTTCGCCCGCCTCCAGCGCGGCGTGGGAGAGGAACGCCTGCAGCGGCATCAGATCTTCGTCTTCTTCGTTATAGCTGAACTGGCGCGTTGCCGTGACCAGTTCCTCTAAGTTCTCAATACGGGTCTGGCCCTTCTCGCCTTTTTCCTGCTCGTACATGGTGCGCAGGCCGGAGTCTTTAATCACCCGGTCGGTCTGCACGTGCAGCGGCATGTCGGCGGTTTCCTGCGCCAGAGCATCAATTAATTCCAGGAAGCGCTGCAATGCGCTGGCGGCACGTCCGGCGAGAGCTTTTTCCTGGAGCAGCTCGCGGCACGCCTGCCACAGCGTCAGCTGGCGATCGCGCGAGGCCTGACGCACTACGTCCAGCGTACGGTCGCCAATGCCGCGCGTCGGCGTATTGACGACGCGCTCAAACGCCGCGTCGTCGTTGCGGTTAGCGATCAGGCGCAGGTATGAGAGCGCATCTTTGATTTCCTGACGCTCGAAGAAGCGCATGCCGCCGTAAATGCGGTAAGGCATGCTCACCTGCAGCAGCGCCTCTTCCAGCACGCGCGACTGGGCGTTGCTGCGGTAGAGAATAGCGCACTGCTCCAGCGCGCCGCCGTTGTCCTGCCAGGTTTTGATGCGGTTCACCACGAAGCGGGCTTCGTCGAGCTCGTTGAAGGCGCAGTAAATCGAAATCGGTTCGCCGTCGACGCCGTCGGTCCACAGCTTTTTCCCCAGACGCCCGTTATTGTTCTCAATCAGGGCGTTGGCCGCGCTCAGGATGTTGCTGGTTGAGCGGTAGTTCTGCTCCAGACGAATGGTTTCCGCGCCGGGGAAATCGTTGAGGAAGCGCTGGATGTTCTCCACCTGCGCCCCGCGCCAGCCGTAGATCGACTGGTCGTCATCGCCCACGATCATCACCTTGCCGGTATCCCCCGCCAGCAGGCGGATCCACGCGTACTGGATGTTGTTGGTATCCTGGAATTCGTCCACCAGGATATTGGTGAAGCGTTCGCGGTAGTGCTGCAGGATGTGCGGCTTGTTGAGCCACAGCTCGTGGGCGCGCAGCAGCAGCTCGGCGAAATCCACCAGGCCGGCGCGATCGCACGCTTCCTGGTATGCCTTGTAGACGTTCTGCCAGGTCTGCTCGACCGGGTTGCCGAAGCTCTGAATGTGGTGCGGGCGCAGCCCCTCGTCCTTCTGGCCGTTGATGTACCACATCGCCTGACGCGGCGGCCACTGCTTCTCGTCGAGATTCATCGCCTTGATCAGGCGCTTCAGCAGACGGAGCTGATCTTCGCTGTCGAGGATCTGGAAATCCTGCGGCAGATTGGCGTCCATATGGTGCGCGCGCAGCAGGCGGTGCGCCAGGCCGTGGAAGGTACCAACCCACATGCCGCCCTGGCTGGTGCCCATCAGTTGGGCGATGCGGTGGCGCATCTCCGCCGCCGCCTTGTTGGTAAACGTGACCGCCATGATGGAGTACGGCGAGCAGTTCTCCACGCTCTGCAGCCAGGCGATGCGGTGAACCAGCACGCGCGTCTTACCACTGCCTGCCCCAGCCAGAACCAGCAGGTTGGTGCGCGAGGCGGCAACCGCGTCACGCTGTTTGTCATTAAGGCTGTCGAGCAGGTAAGAAACGTCCATTGGCACCGTCACGTCATGTCGGGCAGGCAACTGTTTCCATTCGCCAAAACCCTGTTAATTTATACAGAACAATTGATGATTATATCAGCGTCGTGAGGGATGCCAACCGCGAAATTTCCACGTGCGGCAGAAGACGGCTGTCGGTTGCGGTCATCAGCTCCGCATTTTCTGGCCTGATCCAGCAGGCCTGCATCCCGCAGCGGATGGCGCCGGCCACGTCCGTGGTCAGGTCATCCCCCACGTGCAGGATCTCACCCAGCGGCAGGTTAAGTTTATCTGCCGCCAGATGGTACATGTCACTGAACGGCTTCGCGCGCCCGTGCGGACCCGCGCGCAGCACGAACTCAAAGTAATCGCTGAGGCCAAACAACTCCGGCTGGGCATTACCGTTGGTAATGGCCACCAGCGGCCACTTTTCGGCAAGCGTCGCCAGCGTGTCGTGGGTCTCCTGCGGCACGTCGATACGGCTGCGCCATTTGGCGAAGTTTTCCATTGCCGCTTCAGCACCGATGGCCGCATCCTGCGCGCTCAGGCCAGCGTTGAGCATCGCCTGCTCAACCGCACGGCGACGCCATTCGGTCACATCATGGTAAATGTCCGGTTCGGTCTCCCGCAGGGACTGGCGCAGCCTCTGGAAATCCTTGTTCTGCATCGCTTTCAGCGCGGGGTGGTAGTTCTGTACAAACGCCAGCGACTCCTGCTCGGTACGCAGGATCACCTCGCGGTTGTCATAAAGGGTGTCATCAAGATCAAATGTCAGGGCTGAGATCTGTCCGAGTGGGCGGTAAAAACGCATTATTTCCCCCGTTTGGCGCGTGGATGCGCCGCGTCATACACCGAGGCAAGGTGTTGGAAGTCTAAGTGGGTGTAGATTTGAGTGGTCGAGAGATTCGCGTGGCCAAGCAGTTCCTGCACGCCGCGCAGATCGCCGCTCGATTCCAGCATGTGTGTCGCAAAGGAGTGGCGTAGCTTGTGCGGGTGAACGTGGCTGTTCAGCCCCTGCTTAATGCCCCACTCCGCAAAGCGCTTCTGCACGTTACGCGCCGAGATCCGCTTGCCGAGCTTCGATAAAAACAGCGCATTTTCTTCCGCGCCAAACAGGCCGCGTAGATCCAGCCAGTGCTCAATCCAGGAGACCGCATTGCGGCCAATCGGCAGGCGGCGCTCTTTGCTGCCCTTGCCCATCACCCACACTTCGCCGGTGTCGAGATCGAGATGCTTTAAGTCGAGGTTCACCAGTTCAGACAGACGCAGGCCTGCGCCGTACATCACCTCCAGCATCGCGCGGTCGCGCACGGCGAGCGGATCGTTAAGATCGATATCCAGCAGGCGGTTTACGTCGTCGACGTCGATATTTTTCGGCAGATGGCGCGGAGCTTTCGGCGTGGCGATCCCTTTCGCCGGGTTGGCTTTCAGGCCGCCCTGGCTGACCAGCCAGTCGAAGAAACTGCGCAGCGCGGAGAGCCGGAGCGCCAGGCTTGCCGGACTGAGATTTTTTTTTCGGCTACGCACGACGAACCCGCGTACCGTGGCAGCATCACATTGTTGCCAGCTTTTCAGGCCGATTTCGTCGGCAATCTGCATGATGGCATCAAGCTGACGCTGATAGTTGAGCAGCGTGACAGGGCTGAGCTGACGCTCAACGCCCAGATAGCGCAGAAAGCGCGAGACGTCAGTGGCGAGCAGTCCGTCCGTCATACGCGTTCAATCCAGCGCTCCAGCAGCTCGGGCAGCATCAGGGCGATCTCCTGCAGCAGGTGCGTGGCTTGCCCCTGCTCGTAGTGGTGCGCGTCGCGGCTGGTAAATAATATTACCCCCAGGTCACCATCGCGCCCCATCAGCGACATTGCCACCGAGCCAATCGCTTTGGCTTCCGGTAACATCACCAACAGCTCTGGCCCGTTAAGCGGCCCCAGATAGTGGTGCTCATGGCCCAGGCGCTGAATGCGCAGCGGCTCAAACGCCTGACGGCTCAGAGCCAGATGGGTGAATCCCGACGGTGCGCCAATGCGCCAGCGGTCAGGGAACAGACGAATCGTTGCGCCTGCCAACCCCAACTCCCGGGCCCAGCGGTGGAAGCGGCTGAGGAACTCGTCAAGGCTGTGCGCCGACGCCAGACGCGCCTGAAGATGCAGCAGACGATAGAACAGGCTTTCGTTGGTGCTGGCCTGCTCCATCAGCAGCGTCATGTTCTCTTCAAGCTGATTGATGTGGTTGCGCGAGCGCGCCATGTGCCATTCGACCAGCGACACGGTCCCGCGAACCGGATGCGGCACGCGCATCTGTTCGACGACGCGCGCATTGCGAATAAAAAACTCAGGATTGTTCAGCAGATAATCAACAACAGCGCTGTCGTCCAGTTCCGTCACTGTTTCCTGCAGTTCTTCCCCTGGTTGTTTCATAGATGGATAAACCCGTCATAAACATGTGTCGCCGGGCCCGTCATATACAGTGGATGACCCGGTCCTTTCCAGGCGATATCAAGCCGACCGCCCGGTAATTCCACGCGAACCTCTTCTGCCAGTAACCCCTGAGAGATCCCGACGGCGACGGCCGCACAGGCACCGCTTCCGCAGGCCTGAGTCTCGCCCGCGCCGCGCTCGTACACCCGCAGGCGGATGTGCTCACGCTTCACCACCTGCATAAAGCCGATGTTCGCGCGCTCCGGGAACCGCTCGTGGCTTTCCAGCACCGGACCGAGCGTTTCGACCGCCGCAGTTTCCACGTCATCCACCTGAATCACGCAGTGCGGGTTACCCATCGAAACGACGCCGCACAATACTGTCTGCTCGGCCGCACGCATAATATAGGTCTTTTCCGCTTTGTTTGCGCGAAACGGCACGGCGGAAGGCTCGAAATTAGGCTCGCCCATATTCACGCGCACCAGTTCGTCGTCAGTGACGCTGAGCACCATGCGGCCGTTGGCGGTGCTGACCCGAATATCGCGCTTGTTGGTCAGCCCTTTCAGGCGGACAAAGCGGGCAAAACAGCGCGCGCCGTTGCCGCACTGGTTAACCTCGCTACCGTCCGCGTTAAAAATACGGTAGTGGAAATCGAGGTCGGGATCGTAGGGCGGCTCAACCACCAGCAGCTGATCGAACCCCACGCCCACGTGCCGATCCGCCAGTCGACGGATCAGCTCCGGGGAGAAAAACACATTCTGCGTTACCGCGTCGACGACCATAAAATCGTTGCCAAGGCCATGCATTTTAGAGAACTGCATCATTTGCTCCATTGCGCGGGTACAGAACGTTGTCGTCAGAGGTTAACCTGAGTTGGGCCACCGTTGTCGCCACGATCGTTAGTCTTTGGCGTGGAAGACTCGATGCCGCTGTTAACAGGTTTTGTCGGCGGCGGCGCGGTTTTATCCGCAGGTGGGAAGTAGAGTGGTCCCTTCAGTCCGCAGCCGGTCAGGCTAAACAGCGTGATGAGAACGGCAAGCGTTCGGAAAGCGTTTTTCATTATAAAGTTGCCCGTAAGTTCAAATCTGTTTCTATCATCGCAGGAGAAGACACAAAAGCAAGAGTTTGCCGCTTTCCTGCAACGGGAATTATTTAGCGTTATACTGCCGCCATCACGAAAAACAGGAACAAAACCATGAACGACAGTGAATTCCATCGCCTTGCCGACACCCTGTGGATGACCATCGAAGAACGTATCGACGACTGGGACGGCGACAGCGATATCGATTGTGAAATCAACGGCGGCATTCTGACCCTGAGCTTCGAAAACGGCAGCAAAATTATTATTAACCGCCAGGAACCACTTCACCAGGTGTGGCTGGCGGCCAAACAGGGCGGCTATCACTTTGATCTGAAGGGTGACGAGTGGGTTTGCGACCGCAGCGGCGAAACGTTCTGGGATCTTCTTGAACAGGCGGCGACCGCGCAGGCGGGTGAGGATGTAAGTTTCAGGTAGTTTTGTTGCCCGGTAAGGCGTAGCCGCCACCGGGCGAAAAGCCTCAGGAGAAATATTGCTGCAACAGCGGTGCGGTATCCTGATTAGCGGGTACTGCTGGGGTAATCGCCTGCGTACGGAACGGGATCACCTGCGCTCGCCCATCCACGTTCACAATCTGGTAGAACTGCGGCAGGTTGAAGTTGATAAAGCTGGAACCGTAGGTAAAGCGGTCATGTGAGGAAGAGTAGAAGCGGCTGACGTCGCGCACCAGCTCCTCTTTGCTGCCTTCACAGTGGTGATAAACCTCGGCGCGGTTGGTCTCATCCAGAATGTAGATGTTGAACCCGGCATCGTCGCCAGACTCTTCAAAGAAGAACTGAATAATCCCTTCACTGGCAAAGCCGTCCACCACCTGCGGCAGCTTGACGTGGTTGGTTTCCACCTGAACTGAGAGGCCATGCAGCTTGTTGTGTGAAATCGCGCCGTAGAACTCAATGGCGTTTTCCAGCTTCTGTACCGACACGTTCAGACGCTCGAAGAACAAGCCCCAGGTCTGCCCGGAGACGCGCAGCGCTTTAAAGCGCCCGGTTTCCTGACGGGTGCTGGAGAGACGTAGCTCGATACATTCAGAAACCAGCTGCTGCACGCGGGTACGAATTAAACCACGCAGGTGCTGGCTGTAGCAGAACACTTCGACGCTGTCCGGCGGCGCGGCGTCCTGGTGCATCTTGCCGAGAATGGTTTTCAGCGCTTCGATCATCGCCTGCTCGCCGTTAAAGTGCAGGGTACGCACTTCGTTCCACGAGTTGCGGTACAGCAGGTCTACGCTGCCCACCAGGCAGTTTTGCTGCTCGCCAAAGCTGAACACGTCCAGCTTGCGGAAGTCAAAATGAACCACCTGATTGCGGAAGGCCGCCGTCGGGTCGTATTCCAGGTTGACGATGATCGCCAGATGGCGGATCTCACACGGGCTGTAGAGCGCTTTTGGCGTTGGCGCAGGCAGACGCAGCGGGAAGTGGTGCGAGACATCCGCCACCATCTCCTGCAGCTTGGCTAAATCGACCACCTCGTTGCCCTTGATAAACAGGCGCGTGCGCGAGGTCAGCAGGCCGTTAAACCAGGCCCACGCCACCAGCTTGTTCAGGTAGCGGTTATACTCCAGCGGCTGATGGCTGATAATCGAATCCATGCTTGGCGCACGGTTGTACAGATACCACCCGGTGCGGTTTGCGCGACCCGGCGGCACGTAAATAAAGGTCAGGTTTGGTTCAGACAGGTCAGGCGAAATCTGCGGGTTAACCAGGGTCACTTTGCCCGGGAGCGCTTCAAACGCGGCGTACAGCTTACGGGTTAACACCCCGATATCCTGCGGGCTGGCGGACACGCTGAGGTTGTTGCGGCGCGCAAAGCGAATCAGGTTACGGTAGCTCTGCATCATTGCGTCGAGCAGTTCATTGTGCGCTTCACGCACCTGATCGATCTTCCAGTTGGCGCGGTTATCGAGCATGGACAGACGCGCTTCGTCCCATCCCCACTCTTTCACTAACTGACTGACCACTTCACGACGCCAGCCCACGCAGGCGCGCTCGCGGCTCAGCTTTTCACAGACTTTGAGATAGAAACATCGACGCACCAGGTCAAGACGCGTGGAATCATCAATGGCTTTCAGGTATTCGGTAACGCGCTCCAGCATCATGCAGTAGGCATCGAGCCCGTAGGAAACAATCTCCCCGTCGTGCAGGCGCTGCTTGATATCTTTCGCCAGCAGGCGCGGCGTAGGGTATTCCCACGAGTAGGCTTCGAGCAGCAGCGTTTTCAGCACCGCTTTATACGGTGAATCGATACTTTTGTAGAGCTGCCAGAGGCTTGCGCCAAAGTACTCTTCGGCGGACAGAGAACTGAGGCCGCCCAGGTCCAGCCATTCGTTTGGCGTCAGTACGCCCTGCGCATAGAGCGACATGACGTAGTCATCGTAATGCTCTTCTTCTTCGCACGGGACCATATTCCACAGAATACGCTTTCCGGCGAGGCGAACGGCAGTACGGTAAAATTCATCCAGCAACAAGATGTGCTGAGTCGAGCCGCAGTCTTCACCACCCAGACTGCCGCTTTCGTTATGGCGGAAACGGTTTTCATCAATCAGGAAGAAGCTCACTTCCACACCGAGCGAGGCTGCCCAGCTCTCCAGCAGGCTGCATTTACGCTGCAGCAGCTGGCGCTCTTCGTTATCGAGCCAGGATTGATGGCAGACCCAGATATCCAGGTCCGAAGAACAGCTCTGCCCTACCGATGAGGTACTCCCCATCGAGTAAACGCCGGTGATAGGCAGTTCACCTTTCGGAGAAACCTGAGGCGGCATGCCGCGGTAAAGTTCCAGCTCGTTCAGATAATGCTGTTGGGTTTCATCAGGCGTGAAGAGGCAAATGCCCTGGGGAACGTTACCATCAAGGTAGCCAGGCATCAGCGGATGGTGATAGTGCAATAATGTCGGCAGCAGACTGTATACCTGCTGGAAAGCAGGGCCCATGGCAGCAAGCGCGCGATCCACACGCAGTTGATTTATGGCATCCAGTCTCTGTTTCAGAGTCTCAATATAGAGGTACAAGACGTATCGCCTGATGTTTCCGGGTGTCGTAAGCTATTCAAAACACGAACAACAGCGAGCCCGCAGTATTTCAAAAAGATAACCGTTACCCTTTTTTCGCCCTTGTGATTATGGTGGTACCGACGAAAAAATGGTCTAAAACGTGATCAATTTAACACCTTGCCGGTTGACCGTAAAGAAAGATGCGCTACATACAAGTGTAGCACCGTTCTGTACGTGTAAATTCCTGAATACGGCTATGGCTGACGAATACGCCGCCTTGTCCCTCTCGCGCTTCATCAACCGTAAAACTGCCATCCCAGAGTCAACAATGTTAGGATGGTTAGCGATTGATAATGACGGTAACAAGCATGTTAGACAATGTTTTGAGAATTGCCACACGCCAAAGCCCTCTCGCGCTCTGGCAGGCACATTATGTTAAGCAGCGCCTTGAAGCCTGCCACAGTGGATTGCGCGTCGAGCTGGTGCCGATGGTCACGCGCGGTGACGTGATCCTGGATACGCCACTGGCGAAAGTGGGCGGCAAGGGCCTGTTTGTCAAAGAGCTGGAACTGGCATTGCTTGAGAACCGCGCCGATATCGCCGTACATTCGATGAAGGACGTGCCCGTCGAGTTCCCGGAAGGGCTGGGGCTGGTGACCATCTGCGAGCGCGAAGACCCGCGTGACGCGTTTGTCTCTAACCACTATGACTCGCTCGACGCGCTGCCTGCGGGTAGCGTGGTTGGCACGTCCAGTTTACGCCGTCAGTGTCAGCTGGCGGAGCGTCGTCCTGACCTTATCATCCGCTCGCTGCGCGGCAACGTTGGCACGCGTCTGGGCAAGCTGGATAACGGCGATTACGATGCCATTATTCTCGCCGTTGCCGGCCTGAAGCGTCTGGGGCTGGAGTCACGCATTCGCGTGGCGTTGCCGCCAGAGCTGTCGCTGCCGGCCGTGGGTCAGGGTGCCGTCGGCATCGAGTGCCGTCTGGACGATGCGCGCACCCGCGAGCTGCTCGCCCCGCTGAACCATGACGAAACCGCTACCCGCGTAAAAGCCGAGCGGGCGATGAATACCCGCCTCGAAGGAGGGTGTCAGGTGCCGATTGGCAGCTATGCTGAATTAACCGATGGTGAACTGTGGCTGCGTGCGCTGGTCGGCGCCCCGGATGGTTCACAGATGGTGCGCGGCGAACGTCGCGGCAAGCCGCAGGATGCCGAGCAGCTTGGCGTGTCGCTGGCGGAAGAGCTGCTGAATAACGGCGCGCGTGAAATTCTGGCCGAGGTCTATAACGGAGAACCCCCTGCATGAGTATTCTTGTCACCCGCCCTTCTCCCGCAGGAGAGCAGTTAGTGAGCCGTCTGCGCGCACTGGGGCAGGTGGCCTGGAGTTTTCCGCTGATTGAATTCTCCCCCGGTCGGGAGCTCTCTGCGCTCGCCGACCAGATGAATACCCTGCAGGAAGGCGACCTGCTGTTTGCGCTATCGCAGCATGCCGTGGAATTTGCCCACGCGCAGCTGCAACAGCAGGGCCTGGCCTGGCCTGTCGCTCCGCGCTATTTCGCGATTGGCCGCACAACGGCACTGGCGCTTCATACCGTAAGCGGCGCGGATGTTCGTTATCCGCTAGATCGGGAAATCAGCGAAGTCTTGCTACAATTACCTGAATTACAAACTATTGCCGGAAAGCGCGCGCTTATTTTGCGCGGCAACGGAGGCCGCGAACTGCTGGGCGAAACGCTGCGTGAACGCGGGGCTGACGTCACGTTTGTTGAGTGCTACCAGCGCTGTGGGAAACACTACGACGGCGCGGAAGAGGCCATGCGCTGGCACGCGCGCGGAATTAATACGCTGGTGGTCACCAGCGGTGAAATGTTACAACAGCTTTGGTCGCTGATACCGCTTTGGTATCGCGAAAACTGGTTACTCCGCTGTCGGCTTCTGGTCGTCAGTGAGCGTCTGGCGAACCTCGCCCGGGAACTGGGCTGGCAGGATATTCGGATCGCTGATAACGCCGACAACGATGCGCTGCTGCGCGCATTACAATAACTCTCAAATGGGAAGCCATAATGACGGAACACGAAAAATCCTCCGCCGTGGTTGAAGAGACCAGGGAGACTGTGGACATAACGCCACAGCCAGAGACGACTGAGAAAACCGCTGAGAAGAAAAACGGCAGCAATAAAACCAGCCTCGCTTTGAGCGCGATTGCCATCGCCATTGCGCTGGCAGCCGGCGTTGGCCTGTATGGTCTGGTGAAGCAACAGAGTGCTAACCAGACGGCCACCAGCGATACGCTGGTGAATCAGCTTACCTCCCTGCAAAAAGCGCAGGAAACGCAGAAAACCGAGCTGGAAGCGGTGATTAAGCAGCAGGCCGCCGCGCTAGCCGAGGCAAACAGTAAACAGGAAGAGCTGACCAAACAGCTGGGTGAAGTACAGCAGAAAGTCGCCACGATTTCCGGCACCGATGCCAAAACATGGCTGCTCTCGCAGGCCGATTTCCTCGTAAAACTCGCCGGGCGTAAGCTGTGGAGCGATCAGGACGTGACCACCGCCGCCGCGCTGCTGAAAAGCGCCGATGCGAGCCTGGCAGACATGAACGATCCGAGCCTCATCGCAGCTCGTCGCGCGATCACCGAAGATATCGCCAGCCTCTCCGCCGTTTCGCAGGTGGATTACGACGGCATTATCCTCAAGGTGAACCAGCTTTCGAATCAAATTGATAACCTGCAGCTGGCGGATAATAACGACGACGACTCCCCGATGGATTCCGACGGTACCGAACTTTCCAGCTCCCTGAGCGAATGGCGCATAAACCTGCAGAAAAGCTGGCAGAACTTTATGGACAGCTTCATTACCATCCGTCGCCGCGACGAAACCGCCGTACCGCTCCTGGCGCCGAATCAGGATATCTATCTGCGCGAAAATATCCGTTCCCGCCTGCTGGTCGCGGCGCAGGCCGTGCCGCGCCATCAGGAAGAGACCTACAAACAGGCGCTGGATAACGTCTCAACGTGGGTGCGCGCCTACTACAACACCGATGATGCGACGACCACCGCCTTCCTCGAAGATATCGACAAGCTGAGCCAGCAGAACATCACCATGAACGTACCGGATAAGCTGGCCAGCCAGCCGATTCTGGAGAAGCTGATGCAGACGCGCGTGCGTAACCTGCTGGCGCAGCCGGGCGTTCCGGCCGAGCAGACCGGCACAGCGCCAGCGCCTGAAAGCGCGCCACAGGGAGAGTAATGATGCTAAAAGTCCTTTTACTCTTCATCCTGCTGATCGCCGGGATCGTCCTGGGGCCGATGCTTGCGGGTCATCAGGGATACGTCCTGATCCAGACCGATAACTACAACATTGAAACCAGCGTAACGGGTCTGGCGATCGTTCTGATCCTCGGCGTCGTGGTACTGCTTGCCGTTGAATGGATCCTGCGCCGTATTTTCCGTACCGGTGCCCATACCCGCGGCTGGTTCGTAGGCCGTAAGCGCCGCCGCGCCCGTAAGCAAACGGAACAGGCGCTGCTGAAGCTGGCCGAAGGCGATTATCAGCAGGTTGAAAAGCTGATGTCGAAAAACGCCGATCACGCAGAACAGCCAGTGGTGAACTATCTTCTGGCAGCCGAAGCGGCCCAGCAGCGCGGTGATGAAGCCCGCGCTAACCAGCATCTGGAACGCGCGTCTGAACTGGCGTCTGGCGACCCGATCCCAGTGGAAATTACCCGCGTCCGCCTGCAGCTCGCGCGCAATGAGAACCACGCGGCGCGCCACGGCATTGACCGTCTGCTGGAAATCGCACCACGTCATCCGGAAGTCCTGCGCCTTGCGGAGCAGGCCTATATTCGTACCGGCGCGTGGGGCTCGCTGCTGGACATCATTCCGTCGATGGCGAAGGCCGAGGTGGGTGATGATGAACATCGTGATGAGCTTCAGCGTCTCGCATGGATTGGCCTGATGGATCAGGCGCGCGCCGACCTGGGCAGCGACGGTCTGAAAACCTGGTGGAAAAATCAGAGCCGGAAAACGCGCCAGCAGGTTCCTCTGCAGGTGGCTATGGCGGAACATCTTATTGAGTGTGACGATCATGACACCGCGCAGGAGATCCTCCTCGACGGCCTGAAGCGCCAGTACGACGATCGTCTGGTCATGGTGATCCCGCGCCTGAAAACCAATAACCCTGAGCAGGTCGAGAAAGTGCTGCGCCAGCAGATCAAAACCGTCGGTGACCGTCCGCTGCTGTGGAGTACGCTGGGCCAGTCGCTGATGAAGCACGGGGAATGGCAGGAGGCGAGCCTGGCCTTCCGTGCAGCGCTGAAACAGCGTCCGGACGCGTTTGACTACGCGTGGCTTGCCGATACGCTCGACAAACAGCATAAGCCAGAAGAGGCAGCCGCCATGCGGCGTGATGGGCTGTTATTGACGCTGCAAAATAACGGAACGCAGCAGTAATTCATCAGGAGGCCAGACGGCCTCCTTTTTTTATCACTGTTCTCCTGCTACATTCTTTACACCGACAGCCGCAAACGAACCCGCCAATGTAACGATATCTTTTCATTAACCTTTTTTCGCACATGCGCGATCTGCGCATGGACTAAATCGTTTCTGAAAGGAAAGCGTCATGAACTCGCTTTTATACGCGCTTATTGAAGCGCTGCGCTGCCATCGCTGGCTGCGCCTGCTTGCCTGTGCTTTTATCTTCTCTTCTCTGGGAAATGGGTTAACCCAGGTCGTCGTCTTCGGTCTGCTGTTAGCGTGGTCGGCCCCGCCAGCGCTGCTGACCCTCGCTTTTCTGTTCGCCACGGTGCCGGGGTTTATCGGCAGCATGCTCGGCGAAAGGCTGTGCTCGCGCTTTTCTCCGATATCCCTGCTGATATTGACCGAAGGACTGGGCTTACTTGCCCTGCTCTTTCCCCTGCTTGGCGTGGGTTATCATAGCGTTGCCGCGTTACTCGCCGTGCAATCCACCGAAGCGCTGCTCAGCGGGATGAGCTGGCCCGCCCTGACTTTACTCTTTAAGCGCGGACTCAGCGAAACGGAACTGCCTGCCGCCACCTGCCTGGAAAATGTGATTTTTGCGTCTCAGGTGTTATTAGGTACCGGGCTGGGCGTGGTGCTTTTTCAGAAGATACCCGTGCTCGCCTTGCTGGCCATTGATGCCATCAGCTTTCTCGGGTCGCTGGTCATGCTATGGCTGGCGGGAGGCCTGTTTACTTCGGCGTCACGCACCGGCCATGTGGAAAAGGGGGCTTCAGCGACATTGCGCTGGCAGACATTGACCGTTCGGCAGAAACGCAGCTTGCTCATTTTGCCGGCGCTGGCCGCCGTCGGGTCACCTGCGATGGCGCTTCTTCCGGCGCTGGCCCAGCAGCTCCGTCCTCAGGACGCGGCGGGCCTTGCTCTGCCTTTGCTTTTCGCGAGGAGTATGGGGCAGCTTTGCGGCCCTCTGCTGCTGCAAAGAGACAGCCTGGCGCGTTTTGCGGCTCATACGCCGCGACTGTTGCTTTGCCTCGGCATCTTTCTGGCCGCTTATGGAATGCTGCCGTTTATGGCCGGCTGGATAGGGTATGCGCTGGGGATGATCTTTGTCGCGCATCTGGCCTCAAACGTGCTTTTTGCGGCGGGTACGTTTGGCGTACTCAGTAATTTTCAGGCCGCGCAAACCGCTATAGCCAGCGGTAAAGCCTGGCGCTGGCAAACGCTCAGTGCCTCTCTTTTTACCGGAGTAGCAGCGATAGTGGCATCAGAGTTTGGCTCAGTACAGGCGCTTTATATGGTTTCGTCAGCGGCTCTGCTGATGGTTGCCCTCATCATGCGCTTTTATCGGGAATAAGACATAAAAAAACGCCTGCTATAAAAGCAGGCGTTAAAACAGGTCTGTAAGACAACATATTTGGTGCTTCACTCAACGTTATGTCCATGGTGTCTGATGAGGCCGAAGCGACATCTGTCAGTGGACGATAAGCACCGTAAATGGCTCTGCGTCATTCCTGAGTTTATGAGGCACTAAGGCGAACATAAGAGATGGAATGAGCATCTACGCGTATATTATTGCACGTAACGTGCCAGATTTACACGCAGAAGTTTTACATGGCGCAACATTTTAAGATAAAAGGAAATTATGCTGTTCAGCGGCATCTGACGCTTCACAACGTATCGGCAAAAGCATAAATATGTCGCCAGGAAGAGACAGCAAATTCCTTAAATAATTATTTCCTGTAATTTCAATTTGTTGTATGTCGCTGAATCGCGACAGTGATACAGAGCGCTGTCGGGGGATAACTACAGGGGAGAAAAGTTGCAGAAAACAAAAAACCCCGCCGAAGCGGGGTTCAAAATTGGTCGGCGAGAGAGGATTCGAACCTCCGACCCACTGGTCCCAAACCAGTTGCGCTACCAAGCTGCGCTACTCGCCGATGTACTGCTTTTTTGAATTTTTAGTTCAATTTATTAAAAAGTCGTGGTGCGAGGGGGGGGACTCGAACCCCCACATCCTAAGGACACTAACACCTGAAGCTAGCGCGTCTACCAATTCCGCCACCTTCGCAATTCACAACTCTTTCAATAATGGGGTGGCTAATGGGATTCGAACCCACGACAACTGGAATCACAATCCAGGGCTCTACCAACTGAGCTATAGCCACCACTGTATTCTTTCACGCGGTACTGACTACTTCTCAGACCACCGCAGCTCTAGCGCCGGGAACTAAAATGGCGCGCCCGACAGGATTCGAACCTGAGACCTCTGCCTCCGGAGGGCAGCGCTCTATCCAGCTGAGCTACGGGCGCTTAGCGCCGTTGCGGGGCTGGATATTACGTACCTCCGCCCCCGCTGTCTAGTGCTTTTTTGAAAAAAATGCGCGTTTGGTTATGGTTTGCACATTTTGCCGCTTATTCCTCCACTTTCTGCGTTGTGGCACGGCGACCCAGGCCAAAAAGCTTATACGCGGCCGTCACTGCCGCCAGGAAGATCAGCCCGACAAACAGCGACATGCGGGTATCTTCATTAAAGTACATTCCAATTAATACGCAAATCAGGAACGCCATCGTCAAATAGTTCGCATACGGGAACAGAATCGAGCGAAACGGATGGCTGGCGATCGCTTTTTTATGCGCATGGCGGAAACGCAGTTGGCTGATGAGGATAACAAACCACGGCACCATGCCCGGCAACACGCTGGCGCTGTAGACGTAAACAAACACGCGCTGTGGATTAGGAATGATGTAATTCAGGCAGGAACCAATCAGCAGGATGACAATGGAGACCGCTACGCCCGCTACCGGCACGCCAGCACGTGAGACTTTACTCATTGTCGCAGGCAGCTGGTTATTTTTCGAGAGCGCGTAGAGCATACGGCCACAGCTGTACATCCCGCTGTTACAGCCTGACAGCGCTGCAGTCAGAACCACAAAGTTGATGATACCCGCTGCTGCTGTAATTCCGATCTTCGCAAAGGTTAATACGAACGGACTCCCCGTCGTCCCAATTTCGTTCCACGGGAAGATGGTGACGATGACGAAGATCGCACCCACGTAGAAAATCAGGATACGCCACAGCACTTTGCCCACCGCACTACGCAGCGTGACCTGCGGGTTTTTCGCTTCACCGGCGGTAATCCCGATCAGCTCCACGCCCTGGTACGAGGCCACAACGATACACAGCGCCGTCAGGAAGCCCTTCCAGCCGCCGGCGAAGAAGCCGCCGTGTTCAGTCAGGTTGCCAAAGCCGATGGCGTGTCCGCCGTTGCCAAAGCCATAAAAAATCACGCCCAAACCAATCACAATCATCACGATGATGGTGGTCACTTTGATCATCGCAAACCAGAACTCGATTTCACCGTAAAGGCGCACGGCTGCAAGGTTTGCCAGGGCCACCAGCCCCACGGCAATGAGAGCCGGTATCCACTGGGCCATGTCCGGGAACCAGAACTGGACGTAAACCCCTATCGCGGTGATTTCGGAGATGCCCACCGCCATCCACATAAACCAGTATGACCAGGCCGTCAGGTAACCAAAGAACGGGCTCATATACCGGTGTGCGTAAACGGCGAAGGAACCGGTCACCGGCTCCAGAAAGAGCATTTCACCCATTGAGCGCATGATGAAGAAAACAAACAGCCCGGCGATGATATACGCCAGTAATACGGAAGGGCCTGCCCATTTTAGGGTGCTTGCGGAGCCCATAAACAGGCCAACGCCGATAGTGCCGCCCAGCGCTATCAGTTCGATGTGACGAGCTTCCAGCCCACGCTGTAGCTCCGGTTGTTTCTCTGCCATAGATCCTCGATTGTGTTTGCTGTTTCCCGGCTTAATACCGGTTATTGTTTTTTAGGGGTACTAAAATACGGTGCGAATGGTTTCTTAAAATCGGCCAAATGGCAAACGATGCATTAAAAAAATGAATGCATTGCACAAAATATCAGCAGTTTTGCAGGCGAGTTGCAGCGCGAATAGCATATCGCGCTGCATTCTGATTACATTTTCCCGGTATAGTGCCAGGCGAGGTAGCGAAGCAGACGAATCTGTCGTTTAATGCGCGTCGGTTGCGATAGCAGGCGGTAAAGCCACTCCAGCCCCAGATTTTGCCAGACCTTTGGCGCACGCTTAACATGGCCGGTGAAGACGTCGTAGGTGCCGCCGACGCCCATATAGAGGGCATCCGGACAGACCAGACGGCAGTCGCGCATCAGGATCTCCTGGCGCGGGGATCCCATCGCCACGGTGACGATTTTTGCCCCGCTGTCGCGCACGCGGGCAAACAAAGCCTGCTGGTCTTCAGGCTTGAAGTAACCATTCTGGCTGCCGACGATATTCACATTCCATTGACGACGCAGTTTCTCTTCGGTCTCGGCCAGCACTTCAGGCTTACCGCCAATCAGGAAGACTGGCGTACCTTCCGCGCCTGCGCGGGCCATAAGCTGCTCCCAGAGGTCGGCACCCGCCACGCGGGAAACATTAGCGTCAGGATACTTTTTACGGATAGAGCGGACCACGCTGATACCGTCCGCGTATTTAAATTCAGCCGCTTCAATCAGGCTTTTCACCTCGGCGTTATCTTCCACCGCCAGCATCTTTTCCGCGTTGATAGCAACCAGCGTACCGGATTTCATCTGCCCGTCGGCGAACAGAAAGTCCAGCGCGTGCTGCATGTCGCGCCAGCCAATAAGCTGCAGGCCACGAAGCGCATAGCGCGGTGCAGAAGTTTTATCAGTCATTACTTTCCCTACTCAGACTTGCGACAGCGTTGTGTTGCCCTGTTGCTCGCGCTTGTGCACAAGCCCTGCGCTGTCGAACAGCCAGTACAACAGTTTGGCCAGTAACAGGCAGATGCCAAAAACGACCATGAAGAACACCACGCGTGAAACGAACGAGTCCAGACCCTCGCGCGCCAGAACGATCATATTGAAAATGGCACCAAAGCAAAAACTGTGCAAAATAGCCGCCTTGTAGCGGTTGGTCTCTTCGTTACCACGCACGTAGAGCCAGTCGAACCACTTGATAATCAGCCCTACGACAAACGCGCCCGGCAGGATAAACCAGCCTCCTCCCATCACCACCAGGGAACCAATCAACGTTGGCGAGATCGCCAGGCCCGAATGGTTGTTGAGCACTTCCCAGGTAAAATAGTTCGCGGTGTTGAGCACCACACCAGGGCGGTCCGGCCACAGCCAGCTCGGGATAAAGACGTAGAAGTCGCGAACAATCGGCGCCAGCCCCTGGAAATCAATCTTGTCGTAGTTTTGCAGCAGCAATGCCAGATTTTCCCACGGCGAGAAGGTGTCGCGCGTCAGGTAGAGGAACGTGTAAAACGCCTCATCGCCCGCCACGTTCATCCCGTAGCGCTTCAGCGCCAGCCAGAACATCCCCACAATGCCAAACACGCCTGCCGCAACCAGCATCCACAGCGAGATCCAGCCGCGGATAATGCCGATAAACAGGAAGATAGCGAAAGCGATGATAATGTTGGCGCGCGTACCGCCCACAATCATGTAGGTCAGGATACCGAACGCAACGGTACTGACCAGGAAGAACAGCCACGCTTTGCTGTCCTGGCGCAGGAAGAAGATCACCAGCATCGCCGGGATGAAGAAATAGAAGAATCGCTTAAGCGCCACGCCTGAGACTTCGGCCGAAAAAATCTGGCTGTAGGAGTGGAGCTTAAACAGCAGGAAGCCGTTATGCATGAAGAAGATGCCAACGCTGACCAGGGCGATGGTCATGAGCATCACCCACGTCAGATGGGTCTCCACCCGGTTCATGGTAAAGAGCGCTCGACGCGGGGCGGCGGCCTGCGCTGGCCGCAGACGCGTTTTATAGGTGACGTAGTAAACCGCATAGAAGCAGGTCGCCGCCAGCAGGGCCTGGAGGAGAATCTCCGGCGGCGCGACGCTCACGTCAAAACGGAAGACCAGAATGCTGGTCAGCGGGAAGCCGAAAAAGAATGTCAGCAGAAACAGCAACGAGAAGAACACGTTAAAGTTGAAGCGCACGCGGCGGAACTCAAACCAGGTGAGCGTGGCGATAAACAGGGTGCTCAGAAGCCAGACAACCAGTAAGCCGCTGAATTGCAACTGACTCATGCGTTGTCTCCTGAAGCGATACGCAGCGCGCGGTGCCACGGCGTGAGGTAATTCGGGCTGAAAAAGTCGATGCTATTTTTATCCACCAGCGTGAGCTGGCGCTGTGCTTCACGCACCACTTCGACATTCAGCATGTCTGAGGTGAACAGCACCGGAATATGCTGCTCGGCCATGTCCTGCCAGAACGGGTTGTCGCGGTTGAGCACGCACGGTACACCCGCCTGAATCAGCAGGCACAGCGTACCAATACCCTGCTGGCGGGCAAAGATGAAATAGCCCAGATCGCATTTTCGCAGCAGCGCAAGATAGTCATCAAACTCCAGCTTTTCGCTGAGAATGTGCAGATTTCCTTCGCTGAATAACGCAAGCCCCTGCTGGCGAACCTCATCAATGTAGGCTTCGTTGTTGACCGGATAACCCATCGGCACCACCACGTTCACCGTGTCACCAAACTGCTGGTATACCGCCCGTAGCGCGGCCACATGTTCGTTACTGCGGTCGCCGGAATTCCCCACCAGGATCGTCAGCTTGCCTTCGCGAACCGCGTCATTCGCCATGGTGTTCAGCGCCGGGTCCATACGGGTTGGGAAATAGAGTAGCTCGCCGCGCACGTTCGGGTGCAGCTTCGCAAAATAATTCAGATCGCCGCGGGTGGCAAAAACGCGGCCCACCCTTCCCTGCGCCATGCGACGCAGGGGATAGAAAAGACGGAACTTCCAGCCGCGGGAAACTTCGTAGAGATCAGCTCCCCAGATATGCCAGCTGCACTGGGAGGGTTTAATTCCCCCGCTGAGCAGAGCCAGCCACAGGCCGGTATTGAACTGCCCGTGGAAAAAGAAACGTTGCTCACGATCCGCTTTGGCTTTGGCAATAACCGCCTTCGCCAGGGAAGCTTTATCCGGCCAGAAGGCGATAGTCAGCGCCGGAAACGCCGCGCTCAGGCCATTATCCTGACCTGCAACCATAAACTCGCGCGCATCAGGATTTCCTGATGCCAGCTCGTCGTTAAAGAACCGCAAAACGGTCTGGTTATGGTGTGGGATATCCGATCCCAGGATATGAATCAGTGCAGTCATGCGCGTTTACGCCACAATAAAAATACGCCGCAGCAGGCAGCGAAATAAACGATATAGGTTGCCATATAGGCCTGAGCCGCCCCCAGCGCACCGTGCGCGGGTATCAACCAGTGTGAAAATGCTGTCAGTAGCGCAAACTGGCTAATCTCCGCCAGGATATACAGCCGCAGCGAAGCTTTCGCAATCACCAGATAGCCGAAAACGTAAGCCCCCACTTTCAGCACATCGCCCACCAGTTGCCAGGCAAAGAGATCGCGCATGGCGGTAAACTTTGCGGAGAAAAGCAGCCAGATGGCAACATCGCGCAATAGCCAGACGGTCAAACTGGCCGCCGCCACAGCGGGTAATACGAAACGCAAGGAGCGGGAAATTTCGCGGGTAATCTCCTGCCGGGACGTCAGGCGCGATAAGGTTGGCAGCAAATAAACGCTAAAGGAAGCCGTTATAAACTGGAGGTAAGCGTCGGAAATACTGCTTACCCCTTGCCAGATCCCCACCTCATCCCAGCTGTAATGCGCCGCCAGCAGGTTTCGCATCATCACGTATGCCACTGGCAGCGTGACGGAAGTAATGAGCGCCATCAGGGTAAACTTACCCAGCTGGCTGACAAGCACCTTGTCCCATTGTGGTTTCAGGTAACTCAGAGGGATAACGCCCCGACGCATTAGCATAAATGCCGCAGGCACAACAACCAGCGCCGGGACCAGCGCAAGTCCCAGCAGTGCGCCTTCATAGCCGCCCAGGCGATAGCAGAAGTAATAGGCAATCACGCCGATGACGCTGCCCAGGATTAAGGCAAGCGCGTTCCCGGCAGCATCGCGAAAACCTTTCATCAGCGCCAGCAGCAGGTTAGCCCAGGCAATGCCCATCTGGACCAGCGCAACCAGACGCACCAGCCCCTGGTAATGGGTGTGCCCGAACAATCCCTGGCTGATGGGCGCCGCCGCCAGCAGAAACACAATCGCCAGCAGGGTCGAAAAGCCCGTCACCATCGCCGACGCGGTGCCCACTACCCTGCGAAGCTGGGCCGCATCATCATGATATTGAGCAACGTATTTGGTCACGCCGTTGAAGATTCCGGCACCGGCCAGCACACCAAGGACGGTGACAAGCTGGCGGAAGTTGCCCGCCAGCCCCACACCAGAGGGCCCAAATGAGACGGCCAGCAGCTTTACGACCAGCAGTCCGGCACCAATTTTTACAAGCGTGGACGCGGCGGTCCACACCGATGCTTTTGCCAGAGACATATCAGCTGAAATAGCTCAGAAGGGTATTGATCACCGTACGCTGGTTAACTGGTGCGAGGTTGTAGAACAGCGGCAAGCGAAGCAAACGCTCACTTTCTTTCGTAGTGTAACGATCTTCACCCGCAAACGTGCCAAATGCTTCTCCGGCCGGGCTGGAGTGCAGCGGGATATAGTGGAACACCGCCATAATTTCGGCCTCTTTCAGCCAGGCGATGAGCTGGCTGCGATCGTCGTTATCGCGCAGCTTGATGTAAAACATGTGGGCATTATGGACGCAATCGGCCGGAATGGTTGGCAACTCAATACGCCCGGCTTTGGCCAGAGGCTCCAGCGCGTCGTAATAGGTTTGCCACAGGGACAGGCGCTGGAGATTAATCCGCTCAGCCGCTTCCAGCTGCGCCCACAGGTATGCCGCCTGCAGATCCGCCATAAGATAGCTGGAGCCGATATCGCGCCAGGTGTACTTATCAACCTGACCGCGGAAGAACTGACTGCGGTTGGTGCCTTTTTCGCGGATCACTTCCGCACGCTCAACCAGGGCACGATCGTTAATCAGCGTCGCACCGCCCTCACCGCCAGCGGTGTAGTTTTTCGTTTCGTGGAAGCTGAAGCAGCCAATGTGGCCGATCGTGCCCAGCGCGCGCCCCTTGTAGGTGGACATCACGCCCTGCGCGGCATCTTCAACCACAAACAGGTTGTGCTTTTTGGCGATCGCCATGATGGTGTCCATTTCACAGGCCACGCCCGCGTAGTGAACCGGCACAATCACGCGCGTTTTATCGGTGATCGCCGCTTCAATCAGCGTCTCATCAATGTTCATGGTGTCCGGGCGGATATCCACAAAGACAATTTTCGCCCCGCGCAGGACAAAGGCGTTTGCCGTGGAGACGAAGGTATAGCTCGGCATGATCACTTCATCACCGGGCTGGATATCCAGCAACAGGGCCGCCATTTCCAGCGATGCCGTGCAGGACGGGGTCAGCAGCACCTTAGCGCTGCGAAAACGCTGCTCCATCCACTGCTGACAGCGACGGGTAAAACCGCCGTCACCGCAGAGTTTGCCGCTGCCCATGGCAGACTGCATATAGTCGAGTTCGGTTCCCACGACGGGTGGTGCGTTAAATGGAATCATCTTGTCACCTGTATAACCAGTAGGCGGTGGCGTCGATGTTGGCACCACTCGCAATATAACGTTTAAGCGCGGCGGTGTTGCCCACCTGGGTCGCCACCCGCAGCGTCTCAACCTGCTGCTGCTGCGCCCAGTGCAGCGCCGCCTGCATGAGTTTCTCACCCATGCCGCGCCCGGCTAATAAGCCAATACGCGCCTCACGCGCGTTGAGCTTGCGCAGCGAGACAAATCCCTGAATCTGACCGTTCGCTGTACGGAAAACCAGGCAGACGTGGTCAAAGGTGCCTTTGACCGCATTCTCTATCCACTGGGCATAGAAACGTCCGCTATCGTCAGGGGCATACCAGGGCGTGCGAAAGCGGCTCTGCGCAAACGCCTGAGCCGCCATCTGGCGCAGCACAGGAATGTCCTGTTCCGTTGCAATTTCCGCGCCGGACACATCGTGCCGGGTAAGGGCAATGGAAAGGTCTACCTCACCCTCAACCAGCTGAAAACCACGCTGCTGGAGCGCGTCAAGCAGGTCGGTACGGTCCGCCGGGATTTTAGCCTGCACGCGCTGCCAGGCGCTGAGGTCCGCTTCCTGCAGGGCGGGCGCATTCTCGCGCCAGCGGACTATCGCCGAGGGGCGGGCAAAAAATGTGCTTTCCCACTCAAGGGATTCAAGCACGCCGTGAAGTTCACTCAACGCCAGACGCCTTTCGTATCAACCACATACTGCTGACGTACGGCATCACCGGACGTCGCTTTAAACTCTTTATGATCCACCAGCAGCACCAGCACGTCCGCCGTCGCCAGCGCGTCATCGAGCGCCGTCAGCGTGCAATGACCCGCAAGTTTTGCCGGCAGTTCATGAATATTCGGCTCAACCACCAGCGTTTCGCCCTTATGCCATTCGGCAATCATCTCAGCAATTTCCATCGCCGGGCTTTCGCGCAGATCGTCAATGTTGGGTTTAAATGCCAGACCAAAGCAGGCAATTTTCAGCTCGCTGGCGCGCTTGCCGCTCTCTGCCAGACAATCCGCTACCGTCGCTTTAACCTGGTTGAGCACCCAGTGAGGTTTGCTGTCGTTCACTTCTCGCGCGGTGCGAATCAGACGCGCCTGCGCCGGGTTCTGCGCCACGATAAACCACGGGTCGACGGCGATACAGTGGCCGCCCACCCCCGGGCCAGGCTGGAGAATGTTGACGCGCGGATGGCGATTCGCCAGGCGGATTAACTCCCAAACGTTAATCCCCTGATCGGCGCAAATAAGCGACAGTTCGTTAGCAAAGGCGATGTTAACGTCACGGAAGCTGTTTTCAGTCAGCTTGCACATCTCGGCTGTGCGGGAGTTGGTCACTACGCATTCGCCTTCCAGGAAAATCTTGTACAGCGCGCTGGCGCGTTCAGAACAGACCGGCGTCATGCCGCCAATGACGCGGTCGTTTTTAATCAGTTCGACCATCACCTGCCCCGGCAGCACGCGCTCCGGGCAGTAGGCGATGTTGATATCCGCCTGCTCGCCAGCCTGTTGCGGGAAGCGTAAATCAGGACGCGCTTCTGCAAGCCACTGTGCCATCTGCTCGGTGGCCCCCACCGGAGAGGTTGACTCCAGAATCACCAGCGCGCCTTTCTTCAGCACGGGGGCAATGGATTTTGCCGCCGCCTCGACATAGACCATATCGGGCTCGTGGTCGCCTTTAAAGGGCGTTGGAACGGCAATCAGGTAGGCATCCGCTTCCACTGGCGTCGTGCTGGCGCGCAGGAAGCCGCCATCAACCGCCTCTTTCACGACTCGGTCAAGATCGGGCTCTACAATATGAATTTCGCCACGATTAATGGTTTCTACCGCCCGTGCGTTGATATCCACACCGACAACCTGTTTTTGACGGGAGGCGAATGCCGCCGCCGTGGGCAGGCCAATATAGCCAAGGCCAATGACAGAGATGGTAGTAAAACTCATAGCGATACCCGATTGTGTTTAAGTGCATGCAAAATACGGCCACAAGCCTGCCCGTCTCCATACGGATTGTGGGCCCGGCTCATCGCCTGATACGCTTCATCGTCGTGCAGAAGGCGAGTGACCTCTTCGACGATGAGCTGTGCGTTGGTGCCGACCAGACGCACCGTCCCGGCTTTAACCGCTTCCGGACGTTCAGTGGTTTCACGCATCACCAGTACCGGCTTGCCAAGAGAGGGCGCTTCTTCCTGAATCCCACCCGAATCGGTGAGGATCAGCCAGGCGTGGTTCATCAGCCAGACAAACGGCATGTAGTCCTGCGGTTCAATCAGCAGGACGTTTTCGACGTGGCCCAGGATGCGGTTGACCGGCTCGCTGACGTTAGGGTTAAGGTGAACCGGATAGACAATTTGCACATCGTCGTTCTGCGCGGCGATTTCAGCCAGCGCGTGACAGATTTGCTCAAAACCCCGTCCAAAGCTTTCGCGACGGTGGCCAGTGACCAGAATGGTTTTTTTGCCGTTATTCAGGAACGGATAGCGGGCAGCGAGCTCTTTCTGCAGCTCGCCGTTTGCCAGTACGCGATCGCGTACCCAAATCAACGCATCAATGACCGTATTGCCGGTCACAAAAATGTTGTTATCGGCGACATTTTCACGCAGCAGGTTCTGCCGAGAGTTCTCGGTTGGCGCAAAGTGGTACATCGCCAGATGCCCGGTAAGCGTACGGTTGGCCTCTTCCGGCCACGGAGAATAAAGATTGCCGGTGCGCAGGCCCGCTTCAACATGACCGACGGGAATACGCTGGTAAAACGCGGCCAGGCTTGTTGCCATCGTCGTCGTGGTATCGCCGTGCACCAGCACGACGTCGGGCTTGAACGACTCCAGGATAGGCTTGAGATCCTGCAGTATGCGACAGGTTATTTCCGTCAATCCCTGTCCCGGCTTCATAATATTGAGGTCGTAATCCGGGACGATGGAAAAGAGGGTTAGGACCTGATCGAGCATCTCACGGTGCTGAGCCGTGACGCAGACCTTCGCTTCAATATCAGGATCGCTGGCCAGCGCATGAACCAGAGGCGCCATCTTAATGGCCTCCGGCCTGGTGCCAAATACAGTAAGTACTTTCACATCGATTCTCTTCGATTAGACGATGAAGGCCATAGCCTTCATCGTAAACGGCGTTCTTAGTTTGTACGACGACGCGTTAACGCCACGCCAGCCCCAACGAGTGCGCCCACAATCCCCCACATGATCATCAGGAATGCACGACGCGGACTGTCGCGTTTTACAGGTTCTTCAGGCGTTCTCAAATAACGATAGGTCTGAAAACGCGGATCCAGGGAGGGGCCGACATTAAGCGTATTAAGCATCGCGCGATTTTGATCGTAGTCGAGGTCAAAATCAGGCCCAACGGCCTGCAGATTTTCCAGACGCGCCTGCAGCATTGGGCGACCAAGAAGGAACATTTCAGAATCAGGTAATTCATCAGCCGGAACATCCGTCTCAGTGCGGGAAATGTTGTGCTGTTCCGCAATTTTCAGCGCCTGCTGAATATTATGGACGCGGCGCGCAAAAATAGCGTTTGCCACCTCTTCCTGACGTTTGACCTGTGCCTTCATCTGGATAGTACGGGCTGCCCAGGCACCTTTGAGCTCTTCATTGAGATGGCTTGCGGCACGCTGGCTGGCAAACGCGACGTACTGGCGCAACAGATTGTTGGCGTCCGGCGCGGTTTCGGCAATCAGCTTAACGCTGTCGTTGACGTTACGCAGCGCGTCGCCGGGCATAAACTGAATATTATTAATCAGATCGTCCAGCAGCGCGGCATCGGCTTTAGTGTTATCAACCCGACGCTGCTTGTAGTAATCCGTCTGGGACCAGAAATCGCGGCGCGTATCCCATGACGCCAGTTGCATCACAAACTCTTTGTAGGCCTCATCCATAACGGAGGCCTGGTCCGGGGTGGCAAGACTGGCTTTAATATCCAGGTTTCGCAGGAATTGCTGCTGGGAATAGTACCCCCCGAGCATGTTAACCGTTGGTCTGTCCGTGATTGCCGTGGCGCTCCACTCCTGTTTCGCAAAGAACGTGTAGGCCAGCGCCAACAGTGCGAACCCCAGCGCGATTCCCGCAATCCAAAGTTTGCCTGCCCATAACACGCGAAACAAACCCCGAATATCCAGTTCATTCTCAGTTACCACTGATTTCGCTCCCGCCAACGGTTGAGTCATCATAGTCCCGGTTTTACTTAGTTAATGTTGTGTTTTTGCCACTGTTACGTCGCATCCTGCGCTTAATACGTTTAATGAAACGCGCCACCTTCCATGCGCGCTTAATGCAGTAGCCGTAGAGAGAAAATGCTAGCAAGAACAATACCAACATGGCCCACTCAGGCACAAAATGCGTATATTCCGCCGTCACGCCAATCCCCGCTAGAATAGCAGCCGCCAGCGTAATAAGCACAAATGCCTGCCGGGAAGTGAATCCGGCTCGCATGATCAGATGATGAATGTGCTGACGGTCAGCAGAGAATGGGCTCATCCCTTTACGCAGTCGGCGATACATAATCGCAACCATATCCATTAACGGGATGGCGATAATCCATAAGGCTGTTACCGGACTGATGGGATGTACATCGCCCTGAGTAGTTTCCAGCAAAATCCAAATGATAGTAAAGCCGATAAGCGTGCTACCCGCATCCCCCATGAAGACTTTATAGCGTCGGCCCAATGCGCCGAGATTTAACAGGATATATGGCAGGATTGCTGCAATCATGGCGAAACACCACATAGCAAGGCTATATTGCCCATCGAACCATAAAATGAAACCAATTGCGGCAAATGAGACGCAGGAGAGGCCTCCAAGCAAACCATCAATACCGTCAACCATGTTGAACGCGTTAATCGCCACCCACACGGCAAAAAGTGTCAGGAAATAGCCGAACGGGCCGAGTTCCATCTCCCAGGAGCCAAAAATATAGCCCAGGCTACTCAAGTGCAACTTAGCGAATACCATCATTGCAATAGCGACAGCTGCCTGAACGAAAGCGCGTATTTTGACGCTAATGTCGTATCTATCGTCAAGAGCACCGATCACGACAAGAACTGCTGCGCAAGAGAGATACAACCTGGCATGCGGAATATAGTAATCTGCAATAGCAAAAGTGAAGCAGATCCCTGCAAAAACAGAGATACCACCGACCAGAGGGATCATGCCTTGATGACGTTTACGGAAGTTGGGTTTATCCACTAAGCCCAGATATTTCGCCACCTTACGTGCCAGAAACAAAAAGCAGGTGGTAAATAAGAAAATACTGGTTAGTTCAGTAAACGTATCAAGTAGGTTCACAATGGGTGTTCTCAACAAATGTTAGTCAAGGAAGTATAACCATCAAGGCGCCGAGCCTGAAGTTATAAAGCAAACCTCTTACAATTCCATTTGTTTATTATTCAAGCTATTAATGTTTTTACTGTGCGAATTATCTTATTGTCGCACTGACCGGTCAAAATTGGGAGTAGGTGGTACTAGCGTATAGTCCATAAAAGAAAAACGCCACGTAAAAACGTGGCGTTCGCTGGCTTTATTTGCGTTACGAGCGCTTCATCATGTCGAAGAAGTCGTCGTTGGTTTTGGTCATCGCCAGTTTGTTAATGAGGAACTCCATCGCGTCAATTTCACCCATTGGATGGATGATTTTGCGCAGGATCCACATTTTCTGCAGCTCTTCCTGCGTGGTGAGCAGCTCTTCTTTACGGGTACCGGAACGGTTGTAGTCGATAGCCGGGAAGACGCGTTTTTCAGCGATCTTACGAGAAAGGTGCAGTTCCATGTTACCTGTACCTTTAAATTCTTCGTAAATCACTTCGTCCATTTTAGAACCGGTATCGATCAGCGCCGTTGCGATGATGGTCAGGCTGCCGCCCTCTTCCACGTTACGTGCGGCACCGAAGAAGCGCTTCGGACGATGCAGGGCGTTAGCATCCACACCACCGGTCAGCACTTTACCGGAAGCTGGCACCACGGTGTTGTAAGCGCGCGCCAGACGGGTGATAGAGTCGAGCAGGATGATCACGTCTTTCTTGTGCTCAACCAGGCGTTTAGCCTTCTCGATAACCATTTCCGCAACCTGAACGTGGCGAGATGCTGGCTCGTCGAAGGTAGAAGCAACCACTTCACCTTTAACCAGACGCTGCATCTCGGTTACTTCTTCCGGACGTTCGTCAATCAGTAGCACCATCAGCACGCAGTCTGGGTGGTTATAGGCGATGCTCTGCGCGATGTTCTGCAGCAGCATGGTTTTACCCGCTTTCGGCGGCGCCACAATCAGACCACGCTGGCCACGACCGATTGGCGATGCCAAATCCAGAACACGCGCGGTTAAGTCTTCGGTAGAACCGTTACCACGCTCCATGCGCAGGCGAGAGTTCGCGTGCAGCGGCGTTAAGTTCTCAAAGAGGATCTTATTACGCGAGTTTTCCGGCTTATCGAAGTTAACTTCATTGACTTTCAACAGCGCAAAGTAGCGTTCACCCTCTTTAGGAGGACGAATCTTACCTGAAATGGTGTCACCAGTGCGGAGGTTGAAACGGCGGATTTGGCTGGGGGATACGTAGATGTCATCAGGGCCGGCGAGGTAGGAGCTGTCTGCAGAGCGGAGGAAACCAAATCCGTCTTGCAATATCTCCAGCACACCGTCGCCAAAGATATCTTCGCCACTCTTAGCGTGCTGCTTCAGGATGGCGAAAATGATGTCCTGCTTGCGCATACGAGCCTGGTTTTCCAGCCCCATATTTTCGCCGAGAGTGATCAGCTCAGAAACCGGCGTATTCTTTAATTCGGTAAGATTCATAATGGTGTGGGTTCTTAAACTCGGGGTGATTCTCGAACTTAATGTTGTGAATGGTATGGCAGGGTCATCCATGCCTGTTTAGCGGCCATCACCTCATGTCTGTTCGCTGTCTGGTCACAGGGAAAGAACGCAGAACTGAAACGACAAGACGGATTGAGTGACAAGCCCGGAATTTAGCCACTTCACGCATTGTTCATGTCAACAACGGGAAGTATCGGGTAAAACAAGATTCAAACAACAGATATGTTTAAAACGAAGTCATAGCTAACTTAGCACGACTTCAGCCGGGCGTCCAGAGTTCCACATCATTTAGGCGGGGGCTCTGGACGCACAGCGGAGAAACCTTACGCCAGGTTAGCGTCCAGGAACTCTTTCAGCTGACCTTTGGACAGCGCGCCCACTTTGGTCGCCGCCACTTCGCCGTTTTTGAACAGCAGAAGGGTCGGGATGCCACGGATACCGTATTTTGGTGCGGTACCCGGGTTCTGGTCGATGTTCAGCTTGGCAACCGTCAGTTTGCCCTGATATTCGTCAGCGATCTCATCCAGAATCGGGGCGATCATTTTGCAAGGACCACACCATTCAGCCCAGAAATCGACGAGGATCAGCCCGTCAGCCTTAAGTACGTCCGTGTCAAAACTGTCGTCAGTCAGGTGAATAATTTTATCGCTCATATATAACTCCACAGGAATAAGCCTGGTACGTTGGTTTTGTCTCCACCAACGACGTGTTGATGTCGCATTAACCAACTAAAGGTTGACTTTATTTCACCGGATACGCTTTCGTAAAGCAATAGTAAGCTGATATTCTACCACACTATGAGCAAAACACATTTAACAGAACAGAAGTTTTCCGACTTCGCCCTGCACCCGAAGGTGATTGAAGCCCTTGAAAATAAAGGGTTTCATAACTGCACGCCCATTCAGGCTCTCGCCCTGCCGCTGACGCTGGCCGGTCGCGATGTTGCAGGGCAGGCGCAAACCGGTACCGGCAAAACGATGGCGTTCTTAACGTCAACGTTCCATTATTTACTTTCTCACCCAGCGATTGCAGACCGCAAAGTTAACCAGCCGCGCGCGCTAATTATGGCCCCGACGCGAGAACTGGCGGTACAGATCCATGCAGACGCTGAGCCTCTGGCGCAGGCCACCGGCCTGAAGCTTGGCCTGGCCTATGGCGGCGACGGCTACGATAAGCAGCTGAAAGTGCTGGAAAGCGGCGTGGATATCCTGATCGGTACCACCGGCCGTCTTATCGACTACGCCAAACAGAATCACATTAACCTCGGCGCAATCCAGGTTGTGGTGCTCGATGAAGCTGACCGTATGTACGATCTGGGCTTCATTAAAGACATCCGCTGGCTGTTCCGCCGTATGCCGCCGGCCAACCAGCGCCTGAACATGCTGTTCTCTGCAACCCTCTCCTACCGCGTTCGCGAGCTGGCGTTCGAGCAGATGAACAATGCGGAATATGTGGAAGTGGAACCTGAGCAGAAAACGGGTCACCGCATTAAAGAAGAGCTCTTCTATCCTTCCAATGAAGAGAAAATGCGTCTGCTGCAAACGCTGATTGAAGAAGAGTGGCCCGATCGCGCCATTATCTTCGCGAACACTAAACACCGCTGTGAAGACATCTGGGGCCATCTGGCTGCCGATGGTCATCGTGTTGGCCTGTTGACCGGCGACGTGGCGCAGAAAAAACGCCTGCGTATTCTGGAAGAGTTCACCCGTGGCGATCTCGATATTCTGGTTGCAACCGACGTGGCGGCACGTGGTTTACACATTCCGGCCGTGACGCACGTCTTTAACTACGATCTGCCAGACGACTGCGAAGACTACGTACACCGTATCGGTCGTACCGGTCGTGCGGGCGCAAGCGGTCACTCGATTAGCCTTGCGTGTGAAGAGTATGCGCTGAATCTTCCAGCCATTGAGACCTACATCGGTCACTCTATCCCGCAGAGCAAATACAATCCGGAAGCGCTGTTAAGCGAACTGCCGCCGCCTAAGCGTCTTACCCGCCCGCGCTCCGGCAATGGTCCGCGTCGTTCAGGCGGCGCACCGCGTAATCGTCGTCGTTCAGGTTAAGAAAATATGCTCAGCTCCACCTCGCTCTATGCGGCAATTGATCTCGGTTCGAATAGTTTTCATATGCTGGTTGTGCGTGAGGTGGCGGGAAGCATACAAACGCTGACGCGCATTAAGCGCAAGGTCCGCCTCGCGGCGGGCCTGAGCAGCGATAATCACCTCTCCCCTGAAGCCATGGAACGTGGCTGGCAGTGTCTGCGCCTCTTTGCTGAGCGTTTGCAGGATATCCCGCATGCCCAAATCACCGTCGTCGCCACAGCGACGCTCCGACTGGCGGTTAACGCCGTAGATTTTATTGCCAAAGCGCAGGAAATTCTGGGGTGTCCGGTTCAGGTTATCAGCGGCGAAGAAGAAGCACGCCTGATCTACCAGGGCGTTGCCCACACCACCGGGGGTGACGATCGCCGCCTGGTGGTGGATATCGGCGGTGCCAGTACCGAGCTGGTCACCGGCACCGGCGCGCAGGCCACGTCACTGTTCAGCCTGTCGATGGGCTGCGTGACCTGGCTTGAGCGCTACTTTACCGATCGGAACCTGGGGAAAGAGAATTTCGACGAGGCAGAAAACGCCGCGCGCGAAGTGTTACGCCCGGTGATGGACGAACTGCGCTATCACGGCTGGAAAGTCTGCGTGGGTGCCTCAGGTACCGTGCAGGCCCTGCAGGAAATCATGATGGCGCAGGGAATGGACGAGCGAATTACGCTTGCCAAACTTCAGCAGCTTAAACAGCGTGCCATTCAGTGCGGACGCCTGGAAGAGCTGGAAATTGAAGGCCTGACGCTGGAACGTGCCCTGGTTTTCCCGAGCGGGTTGGCCATTCTGATTGCCATATTCACCGAACTGAATATCCAGTGTATGACCCTGGCCGGAGGCGCGCTGCGCGAAGGTCTGGTCTACGGGATGCTGCATCTGTCGGTGGATCAGGACATCCGCAACCGTACTCTGCGCAACGTGCAGCGCCGTTTTCTGGTTGATATCGATCAGGCAGGCCGCGTATCGCAACTGGCATCACGCTTTGCCGACCAGGTCGCTAACGCCTGGGATCTTGATCATCTGAGCCGCGATTTATTGCTGAGCGCCTGTGCGCTGCACGAGGTGGGGCTAAGCATTGATTTTAAGCAGGCACCTGCTCACGCAGCGTATCTGGTGCGCAACCTGGATTTGCCGGGCTACACGCCTGCACAGAAAAAGCTGCTGGCAACGCTGCTGCTAAACCAAACCAATGCCGTAGACCTCTCCTCTTTGCATCAGCAAAACGCCGTACCGCCGCGCGTGGCCGAGCATCTGTGCCGCCTGCTGCGTCTGGCGATCCTGTTTGCCAGCCGCCGCCGCGATGATTTGCTGCCTGCCATTAATCTGCTAGCCGATGATGAAAAGCTGACGCTGACGCTGCCAGAAAACTGGATTGATAATCACCCGCTTGGGGCAGAGATGATCGAGCAGGAGTGCCAGTGGCAGAGCTATGTGCACTGGGTACTCGAGGTGAAGTAATACGCTGAACATTGCCGGGTGGTGGCTTCGCCTTACCCGGCCTTGTATTATCCTTTCTCTTTGGCTTTTGCCAGCATGGCGCGGATGTTTGCCACGTTAGCCTGCCCCTTGTGCATCCGCTCTTCTGCGGTAATCACCTTGCGCTCCTGTTCCCAGATCAGGTCATCTTGCGGCAATTCCAGCAGGAAACGGCTCGGTTCCGGGCGGACGAGTTCACCGTACTGGCGGCGCTCTTTACAAAGCGTGAACGTCAGCTCCTTTTGCGCACGGGTGATCCCCACGTAGGCCAGGCGGCGCTCCTCGTCGACGTTATCTTCATCAATGCTGCTCTGGTGCGGCAACAGTCCCTCTTCCATGCCGACCAGATACACATACGGGAACTCAAGCCCTTTTGACGCATGTAGCGTCATAAGCTGAACCTGATCGGCCTCTTCTTCGCTCTCGCCGCGCTCCATCATATCGCGCAGGGTAAAGCGAGTGACCACCTGCGTCAGTGTCATCGGCTCGTCAATTTCAGAGCCCTCCAGCATTTCGGTCATCCAGCTGAAAAGCTGGTTAACGTTTTTCATCCGCATCTCAGCGGCTTTCGGGCTGGCGGAGGTTTCGTACAGCCAGGATTCATAGTCGATGCCGTGGATCAGATCGCGTACGGCTGCCACAGGCTCGCGCTCTGCCAGCCGCTGTACTTCGCCAAGCCAGTGAGTGAAGCGGGTTAAATTATCATACCCGCGCCCCGTCAGCGTCTGGCTCAGGCCCATATCAAAGCTGGCGGTAAACAGGCTTTTATTGCGGGTCATCGCCCACTCGCCGAGCTTTTGCAGCGTTGCCGGTCCAATCTCTCGCTTCGGTGTATTCACGATGCGCAAAAACGCGCTGTCATCATCCGGATTAGTGAGCACGCGCAGATAGGCCAGCAGATCTTTGATCTCTGGACGCGAGAAGAACGAGGTGCCGCCCGAGATCTTGTACGGAATGCGGTTCTGCATCAGCATCTTTTCAAAGACGCGCGACTGGTGATTGCCGCGATAAAGGATAGCGTAATCTTTATATTCGGTTTTATTGACGAAGTGGTGAGCGATGAGTTCGCCCGTCACGCGCTCCGCTTCATGATCCTCATTGTTGGCGCTGAGCACTTTCAGCTCCGTGCCGTAGCCCAGTTCGGAGAAGAGACGCTTCTCAAAAACGTGCGGGTTATTGGCAATCAGGATGTTTGCTGCCTTCAGGATACGCCCGGAGGAGCGGTAGTTCTGCTCCAGCTTAATCACCTGCAGGGCGGGGAAATCTTTGCTCAACAGCACCAGGTTTTGTGGGCGCGCGCCTCGCCAGGAGTAAATTGACTGGTCATCATCGCCTACCACGGTGAAACGCGCGCGCTGCCCCACCAGCAGCTTCACCAGCTCGTACTGGCTGGTGTTGGTGTCCTGATATTCATCCACCAGCAGGTAGCGGATTTTATTCTGCCAGCGCTCGCGCACTTCTTCATTGCGCTGCAGCAGCAGCGTGGGCAGCAGGATAAGGTCATCAAAGTCCAGCACGTTGCACGCTTTCATATGCGCATCGTACAGACCGTAGCAGTGAGCGAAGATCCGATCCCGTTCGCCTTTAGCGATCGCCGCGGCCTGGGCCGGGGTCATCAGATCGTTTTTCCAGTTCGAGATCGTCGAGATCAGCTGCTGCAACAGCACCTTATCATCTTCGATCAGCCCCTCAGTAAGCTCTTTAAGCAACGCCACCTGGTCGGTATCGTCAAAAAGCGAGAAATTAGACTTCATTCCCAGCGCCGCATACTCGCGTTTGATGATATCCAGCCCCAGCGTGTGGAAGGTGGAGATCATTAGCCCGCGCGCCTCTTTGCGCCCCAGCGTCTGGCCGACGCGCTCTTTCATCTCGCGCGCCGCTTTATTGGTAAAGGTGACCGCCGCAATGTGGCGCGCCTGGTAGCCGCAGCCGCGGATCAGGTGCGCAATCTTGTTGGTGATGACGCGCGTTTTACCGGATCCTGCGCCCGCCAGTACCAGACACGGTCCGGTGACAAATTCGACGGCTTGTTGTTGTCCGGGGTTTAAACGCATAAATGATCGCTCAATGAAAGTCAGGAGGGGAGAATAACAGCGTGGTAGTATAGCGAGCCTAATCCATACCACTCAAGGCACGATCATGGCAAAAACAGCAGCAGCACTGCATATCCTTGTTAAAGAAGAGAAACTGGCTCTGGATCTTCTGGAGCAGATTAAAAACGGTGCCGACTTCGGCAAGCTGGCGAAGAAGCACTCTATTTGTCCGTCAGGCAAGCGTGGCGGCGATTTAGGTGAATTCCGTCAGGGTCAGATGGTTCCGGCGTTCGATAAAGTGGTTTTCTCCTGTCCGGTGCTGGAGCCAACCGGTCCGCTGCATACCCAGTTCGGTTATCACATCATTAAAGTGCTGTATCGGAAATAAACAGCAAGGCCTTCTCTTAGATAAGGCCTTTAATGTTTGCACCCTCTCCCCGTGGGAGAGGGTCGGGGTGAGGGCATCAGCCCGCACCTGGTGTTAACCTGCTACCGCGATACGTTTCATATCGGTCATGTAGCCACGCAGTTTGTGGCCCACTTTCTCGATCTGGTGGCTGCGAATGGCTTCGTTTACGTCACGCAGCTGCGCGTTGTCTACCGCACCTTCCGCAATCGCTTTGCCCAGATCACCCGTCTGCAGGGTGGTCATGAACTCTTTCAGCAGCGGTACGCAGGCGTAAGAGAACAGGTAGTTACCGTATTCTGCGGTATCAGAGATAACCACGTTCATTTCGTACAGACGCTTACGGGCGATGGTGTTCGCAATCAGCGGCAGCTCGTGCAGAGATTCATAGTACGCAGACTCTTCGATGATGCCAGAATCCACCATGGTTTCGAACGCCAGCTCAACGCCTGCTTTCACCATCGCGATCATCAGTACGCCTTTATCGAAGTACTCCTGCTCGCCGATTTTACCTTCATACTGCGGCGCGGTTTCGAACGCGGTTTTACCGGTCTCTTCACGCCAGGTCAGCAGTTTCTTGTCGTCGTTCGCCCAGTCCGCCATCATGCCGGAAGAGAACTCGCCGGAGATGATGTCATCCATGTGTTTCTGGAACAGCGGCGCCATGATGGTTTTCAGCTGCTCAGAGAGTGCAAACGCGCGCAGTTTGGCCGGGTTGGACAGGCGGTCCATCATCAGCGTAATCCCGCCCTGCTTCAGCGCTTCGGTGATAGTTTCCCAGCCGAACTGAATCAGTTTTTCCGCATAGGCCGGGTCGGTACCTTCTTCCACCAGCTTGTCGAAGCAGAGCAGAGAACCGGCCTGCAGCATGCCGCACAGAATGGTCTGCTCGCCCATCAGGTCAGATTTCACTTCGGCAACGAAGGAGGATTCCAGAACGCCCGCACGGTGGCCGCCGGTCGCTGCAGCCCACGCTTTGGCAATCGCCATGCCTTCGCCTTTCGGATCGTTTTCAGGGTGAACCGCGATAAGCGTCGGTACGCCGAAGCCACGCTTGTACTCTTCGCGTACTTCCGTACCCGGGCACTTCGGCGCCACCATCACTACGGTGATGTCTTTACGGATCTGCTCGCCCACTTCAACGATGTTGAAGCCGTGGGAGTAGCCCAGCGCGGCGCCGTCTTTCATCAGCGGCTGTACGGAGCGCACTACGTCTGAGTGCTGCTTGTCTGGCGTCAGGTTAACAACCAGATCCGCCTGCGGGATCAGCTCTTCGTAGGTACCCACTTTGAAGCCGTTTTCGGTCGCTTTACGCCATGAAGCGCGCTTCTCGGCAATCGCTTCTTTACGCAGGGCGTAGGAGATATCCAGACCGGAGTCACGCATATTCAGGCCCTGGTTCAGGCCCTGTGCACCACAACCGACGATGACCACTTTTTTACCCTGAAGGTAGCTCGCGCCATCGGCAAATTCGTCACGCGCCATGAAGCGGCATTTGCCCAGCTGCGCCAGCTGCTGGCGCAAGTTCAGTGTATTAAAGTAGTTAGCCATGGGTGATACCTCGTGATGTTGTGTGTCTTATTGTTCGGTTCGCGTTTCAGCGAGAATGTACCCACATTACAACAGGAAATTTATTGCGGAAATTGATATATTCACAACGTCATATTGCAATTTTTGCAATGTAAAAAGAGGGAGTGGAATCGGTGGATTTACGCGATCTAAAAATGTTCCTGCACCTGGCGGAAAGCCGCCATTTTGGCCGCAGCGCCCGGGCGATGCACGTCAGCCCCTCCACGCTTTCGCGCCAGATCCAACGCCTTGAGGAAGACCTCGGCCAGCCGCTGTTCGTACGCGATAACCGTACTGTCACCCTCACGGAAGCGGGAGAAGAGCTGCGCATTTTTGCCCAGCAGACGCTGTTGCAGTACCAGCAGCTGCGGCACGCCATCGATCAGCAGGGGCCATCGCTCTCCGGCGAACTGCATATTTTCTGCTCCGTGACCGCCGCCTATAGCCATCTGCCACCCATTCTCGACCGCTTCCGCGCAGCCCATCCGTCGGTTGAGATTAAGCTCACCACCGGCGACGCCGCCGACGCCATGGAAAAAGTGGTGACGGGCGAAGCGGATCTCGCCATCGCCGGGAAACCCGAAACCCTGCCGGGGGCAGTGGCGTTCTCGATGCTGGAGAACCTGGCGGTGGTACTGATTGCCCCGGCGCTGCCCTGCCCGGTACGTAACCAGGTCTCAGTGGAAAAACCGGACTGGTCCACGGTGCCGTTTATCATGGCCGATCAAGGGCCGGTGCGTCGCCGCATCGAGCTGTGGTTCCGCCGTCAGAAAATCAGCAATCCGTCGATATACGCTACCGTCAGCGGTCATGAGGCGATGGTGTCAATGGTGGCGCTCGGCTGCGGCGTAGCGCTGCTGCCGGAAGTGGTGCTGGAAAACAGCCCGGAACCGGTGCGCAATCGCGTGATGATTCTGGAACGCAGCGATGAGAAAACACCGTTCGAGCTTGGCGTGTGCGCACAAAAAAAGCGGCTGCATGAGCCGCTTATTGATGCGTTCTGGAAGATATTGCCGAACCACTAGCCCGCCAGAAAGAACCTGAACGCCGGGTTATGGGTTTCGTCGTGGCACTCATAGCCCAGCTCGTTCAGGCGCGTTTCGAAATCCGGCTCGTGCTCGCCCAGTTCGAACGCCGCCAGCACGCGGCCGTAGTCGGTGCCGTGGCTGCGGTAGTGGAACAGAGAGATGTTCCAGTGCGTGCCCAGCGTGTGCAGGAACTTGAGCAGCGCACCCGGCGATTCCGGGAATTCGAAGCTGAACAGGCGTTCCTGGAGAGGCTTCGATGGACGCCCGCCGACCATGTAGCGCACGTGCAGCTTCGCCATCTCGTCGTCAGAAAGATCGACCACGCTGTAGCCGCCGTTATGCAGCAGGCTAAGGATCTCTTTGCGCTCCTCCACGCCACGGCTCAGACGCACGCCGACAAAAATGCAGGCGTCTTTGGCATCGGCAAAGCGGTAGTTGAACTCCGTGACCGAACGACCGCCCAGCAGCTGGCAGAACTTGAGGAAACTGCCCTTCTCTTCCGGAATCGTCACCGCCAGCAGCGCTTCCCGCTGTTCCCCCAGCTCGCAGCGCTCGGAAACGTAGCGCAGGCCGTGGAAGTTCACGTTCGCACCAGACAGCACGTGCGCCAGCCGCTCGCCGCGAATGTTGTGCTGCGCGACGTATTTTTTCATCCCCGCCAGCGCCAGCGCGCCGGACGGTTCCGCCACAGCACGCACGTCCTCGAACAGATCCTTCATCGCCGCGCAGATCGCGTCGCTGTCTACCGTGACGATATCATCGAGATATTCCTGGCACAGGCGGAAGGTTTCGTCGCCAATGCGCTTCACCGCCACGCCCTCGGCAAACAGCCCGACGCGCGGCAGGTCGACCGGATGGCCGGCATCCAGCGCCGCCTTCAGGCAGGCAGAGTCTTCCGCTTCAACGGCGATGACTTTGATCTGCGGCATCAGCTGTTTGATCAGCACCGCCACGCCCGCCGCCAGCCCACCGCCGCCCACCGGGACGAAGACGCGGTCGAGATGCGCATCCTGCTGCAGCAGTTCAAGCGCCAGCGTGCCCTGCCCGGCAATCACCATCGGGTGGTCGAACGGCGGCACCCAGGTAAAACCCTGCTGCTGCGCCAGCTCGATCGCTTTGGCTTTCGCTTCGTCAAAATTGGCACCGTGGAGCAGTACTTCCCCGCCGAAACCGCGGACCGCGTCGACTTTGATGTCTGCGGTAGCGACCGGCATCACGATCAGCGCTTTCAGACCTAAACGGGCCGAAGAGAAAGCTACACCCTGCGCGTGGTTGCCCGCCGAGGCGGTAATCACGCCGCGCGCTTTCTGCTCGTCGGTCAGCCCGGCCATCATCGCGTAGGCGCCGCGCAGCTTGAAGCTATGCACCGGCTGACGGTCTTCGCGCTTGACCAGGATAACGTTGTCGAGGCGCGAAGAGAGTTTTTCCATTTTCTGCAGGGGCGTGACCTGCACGGCTTCATAGACCGGCGCGCGTAGCACCGCTCTCAGGTATTCCGCCCCCTCGGGGGCGGCGGATAAGGGTTGAGACTCGGCCATCATTAGCCCCCAAGTTTAGATTTATCGCGCACCGCGCCTTTATCCGCACTGGTGGCAAGGCTCGCGTAAGCGCGCAGGGCGAAGGAGACTTCACGCTGGCGATCTTTTGGCGTCCAGGCTTTGTCGCCGCGGGCTTCCTGCGCTTCACGGCGGGCCGCAATCTCCTGGTCGCTCAGCTTGAGCTGAATGCCGCGATTCGGAATGTCGATTTCGATCAGGTCGCCGTCTTCGATGATGGCGATGTTGCCGCCGCTTGCCGCTTCCGGGGAAACGTGGCCGATAGAGAGGCCGGAGGTGCCGCCGGAGAAACGTCCGTCGGTGATCAGCGCGCAGGCCTTACCAAGTCCCATAGATTTCAGGAAGGTGGTTGGGTAGAGCATCTCCTGCATGCCCGGACCGCCTTTCGGCCCTTCGTAGCGAATGACAACCACGTCGCCTTCCACCACTTTGCCGCCGAGGATGGCGTCTACCGCTTCATCCTGGCTTTCGTACACTTTCGCCGGACCGGTGAATTTCAGGATGCTGTCGTCCACGCCCGCGGTTTTCACGATGCAGCCGTTTTCCGCAAAGTTACCGTACAGCACGGCCAGACCGCCGTCTTTGCTGTAGGCATGCTCCAGCGAGCGGATGCAGCCTTCGGCACGGTCATCGTCCAGGGTATCCCAACGGCAATCCTGCGAGAACGCCTGCGTGGTGCGAATACCGGCAGGGCCAGCGCGGAACATCTTTTTCACCGCGTCGTCTTTGGTCAGCATCACGTCGTACTGGTCCAGCGACTCCGGCAGCGTCAGGCCGAGCACGTTTTTCACTTCACGGTTCAGCAGCCCGGCGCGATCCAGCTCGCCGAGGATACCGATGACGCCACCGGCACGGTGCACGTCTTCCATGTGGTACTTCTGGGTACTCGGCGCGACCTTACACAGCTGCGGCACTTTACGGGACAGCTTGTCGATGTCGCTCATGGTGAAGTCGATTTCGGCTTCCTGCGCGGCGGCCAGCAGGTGCAGAACGGTGTTGGTAGAGCCACCCATCGCGATATCCAGCGTCATGGCGTTCTCGAACGCGGCTTTGCTGGCGATGCTGCGCGGCAGCGCGCTGGCGTCGTCCTGCTCGTAGTAGCGTTTGGTCAGCTCAACGATGCGCTTACCGGCATTGAGAAACAGCTGCTTACGGTCGGCGTGGGTCGCCAGCAGCGAGCCGTTACCCGGCTGAGAAAGACCCAGCGCTTCGGTCAGGCAGTTCATAGAGTTCGCCGTGAACATCCCGGAACAGGAGCCGCAGGTCGGACACGCGGAGCGTTCTACCTGGTCACTCTGCTCGTCAGAGACTTTCGGGTCCGCGCCCTGGATCATCGCATCGACCAGGTCGAGCTTGATGATTTTGTCGGAGAGCTTGGTTTTCCCCGCTTCCATCGGGCCGCCGGAGACGAAAATTACCGGAATGTTCAGGCGCAGGGAGGCCATCAGCATCCCCGGGGTGATTTTGTCGCAGTTGGAGATGCAGACCATCGCATCGGCGCAGTGGGCGTTAACCATGTACTCAACCGAGTCGGCGATCAGCTCGCGCGACGGCAGTGAATAGAGCATGCCCCCGTGCCCCATCGCGATACCGTCATCCACCGCAATGGTGTTGAACTCTTTCGCCACGCCGCCTGAGGCTTCGATTTGCTCGGCAACCAGTTTGCCGAGATCGCGCAGGTGCACGTGGCCCGGTACGAACTGGGTGAAGGAGTTCACCACGGCGATAATCGGCTTGCCGAAATCGGCGTCGGTCATTCCGGTGGCGCGCCACAGCGCGCGGGCTCCCGCCATATTACGGCCGTGGGTGGTGGTGGCTGAACGATACTTAGGCATGCTTTATTGACTCCCGTCTGACTATTTAATGGGACGGTGCGTGCCGTCCCAAATTTATGCTTAGTGATTAACCTGATCTAACCAGCCGTATTTATCTTCTGTTTCGCCGGTGAAGAGGCCAAAGAACGCTTGCTGAATGCGCTTGGTGACCGGGCCACAGCGGCCTTCGCCCACCTGGATACCGTCTACACTGCGCACCGGCGTGATTTCAGCTGCCGTACCGGACATGAACACTTCATCGGCCAGATACAGGGATTCGCGGGACAGCACCTGCTCGCGAACTTCAATACCCAGATCTTTCGCCAGCTTGATGATGGCGTCACGGGTGATGCCCGGCAGCGCGGACGAGGTGAACGGCGGCGTGAAGAGGATGCCGTCTTTCACTTCAAACAGGTTTTCGCCCGCACCTTCAGAGATGTAGCCGTTTACGTCGAGGGCGATGCCTTCCTGATAGCCGTGGCGGCGCGCTTCGCTGCCGACCAGCAGTGAGGAGAGGTAGTTACCGCCCGCTTTAGCGGCGGTCGGGATGGTGTTTGGCGCCACGCGGTTCCAGGAAGAAACCATTGCGTCGATCCCCTGATCCAGTGCTTCTGCGCCCAGGTAGGCGCCCCACGGGAACGCGGCAATGATCACATCGGTGTTGTAACCGGCCGGCGGGTTCACGCCCATGCCGACGTCACCCACGAAGACCAGCGGACGAATATAGGCGCTGGTCAGTTTGTTCTGGCGAATCACTTCGCGGCAGGCTTCCATCAGCTCATCAACGCTTTGAGAGACCGGGAAACGATAAATTTTGGCTGAGTCATGCAGACGCTGCATGTGTTCGCGATGGCGGAACACCACTGGCCCTTTGTGAGAATCGTAGCAGCGGATGCCTTCAAACACGGAGGTACCGTAGTGCAGCGCGTGGGACATCACGTGGACCTTCGCGTCCTCCCAGCGAACCATCTCACCGTTGAACCAAATGTAATCAGCTTTTTTTGTCGTCATTTTTTCGTCCTGTCACGCTCAAGCGCGGATTTGTTGTGATGTGGTTGTGCTCTGGCAGATGGCAACATGGGCAACGTCTACCAGCTTTGATAACTGACTAAACAGTAAGTCGACCGGCCGCGGGCTGGCAACGGTTAATTCGATACTGATGTTCTGGGCGTCTGTGGCCGTTTCCATATTCATAGAGCAAATCTGAAAACCACGATGACGGACCACGCGCAAAACGCGTTCTAAGGTTTCCGGGTTGAAGCGAGCCTGCACGGCGACCTGATGTTGCATCATGATAATTTCTCCAGCATTTGTGAGTTACTGGCACCGGGCGGTACCAACGGCCAGACGTTCTCAAGCTCGTCGATTGAGACATGAAGCAGGTATGGCCCTTCGCTTGAAAGCATGGTGTCGAGTGCCGCTTCAACCTGGTCTTTACGGGTGATGTGCTGGCCAGGAATGCCGAAGGCGCTGGCCAGAGTGAGGAAATCGGGGTTATCGGTCAGGGTTGTTTCGCTGTAACGCTCCTGGAAAAACAGCTGTTGCCACTGGCGAACCATCCCTAAACGCTGGTTATCGAGCAAGACGATCTTCAGCGGTAACTGCTTGCGCTTCACGGTGCCCAACTCCTGAACGTTCATCATGAAGGAGCCGTCACCGGAGATACAGATAACGGTATCGTTCGGGCGGGCTACCTGTGCGCCTACGGCTGCCGGCAGGCCAAACCCCATGGTGCCTAAGCCGCTGGAGGTGATGAAGTTTTCCGGGCGGGTGTAGGTCATGTGCTGTGCGGACCACATCTGATGCTGTCCCACATCCGTTGTCACCACGCTGTCTGCCGGCTTACGGTCGGAGAGTTGCTTCAACAGCAGCGGCGCGTAGATGGCCTCGCCGGGATGGTCGTAACGCCAGGCGTGCTCGGCGCGCATGTCTGCGGTGTGCTGACGCCATGCATTGATATCCAGCGGCTGCTGCAGTGCCGGTAACAGCGCGTTGAGATCGCCCTGCAGCGCGATATGCGCCTGACGCAGCTTGTTCATCTCCGCCGGGTCGATATCCATATGAATAACTTTGGCATTCGGTGCGAAGGTATTGAGCTTGCCGGTGACGCGGTCGTCGAAACGAGCCCCCACGGCAATGAGCAGATCGCACTCCTGCACCGCCAGGTTTGCCGCCTTGGTGCCATGCATTCCCAGCATGCCGAGGTAGTACGGGTAGTCCGCGTCGACTGCGCCCAGACCTTTCAGCGTGCAGGTAGCGGGCATCTGCGTCACCGCGATAAATTCGCGCAGGGCAGGAACGGCCTGCGCCATGCCTACACCACCGCCGACATAGAGCATCGGCTGTTTCGCCTGCGCCATCATCTGACGCGCCTCTTCAACGTCTGCATGCGGGAATGCTTCGTTGCTTTCAACGGTAGAGAAGTGCGGCTCCAGATCGCCGAGTGCAACCTGAATATCTTTCGGGATATCCACCAGAACCGGGCCAGGACGGCCAGAACTGGCAACCTCGAACGCTTCGGCCATCACGCGAGGCAGCTCTTCGAGAGATTGAACGAGGAAGCTGTGCTTGGTGCAGGCCAGCGATAAGCCGAGGACGTCCACTTCCTGAAAGGCATCGGTACCAATGAACGGAGAGGCTACCTGACCGGTAATTGCCACGACGGGGACGGAATCGAGCAGCGCGTCAGCCAGGCCGGTGATCAGGTTCGTTGCACCCGGACCTGAGGTCGCCATGCACACGCCTGTTTTACCTGTCGCACGGGCATAGCCAATGGCTGCCATCGCTGCGCCCTGCTCGTGTCGGCACAAGAGGTGTTCCACGCCGCCGTCATACAGTGCATCGTAAATCGGCATAATTGCGCCACCCGGATAACCGAATACTGTCTCGACTCCCTGCGCGCGCAACGCATGTACTACCCATTGTGCCCCATTCATAGTTAGTTCCCCGTCATAAATCTGGAGAAACAGAATTTTATGCTAGTGTTCATTCTCTGCTCCTCGTTTAAGTTTTTTAGTCATAAAAAAACCCCCGGACCTTTCGGTGCGGGGGTCTTAGTTCGTTAAGGCTTGATTTCTAAGCCTTTCCTCGTCCAAGTGCAGCCCCGCACGGTGGGATAATAATCACCACCACGCTAATCACGACCAGGCTAATCACTCGTAGAAGGGCTGTCATTTTCAGTTCTTTTTGCATCTTGTTCGAAGGAATACCTAAAGAGTTATCACAGTTTTTAAATTAAACACAAGATTTATTTATGACGGACTTGGTTAGCCAGCGAATCATTTCCCATGAAGCTATTGTTTTATATAAGGAAATTTGGGGATGAATATTTTTCATTTTTTTCCTGCCGTTCTTAACGTCAAAACGGGGCTTTTTATACTCTGCGAGAGTGCTTCCACAGTTATGCAATGGTTTCACTGTGCTACCAAAATCTCTGAACAGGCAGCGTAAATACGCCAAAAGACGCTAAACAGAGAAAACGGGCAATGGCACAGTCACACCAGGAGGTAGTACAAATGTCACTGTCAGTTGTTTATACGCGAGCGGCTCTCGGGGTGAAGGCTCCGCTTATTTCCGTAGAGGTTCATTTGAGTAATGGCCTCCCCGGACTCACGCTTGTTGGGTTACCTGAAACCACGGTCAAAGAGGCCAGGGACCGCGTTCGTAGTGCAATAATAAACAGCGGTTATACCTTCCCCGCAAAGAAGATCACCATCAACCTTGCCCCCGCTGACCTGCCTAAAGAGGGTGGGCGATATGATTTACCTATCGCAATTGCGCTTCTCGCGGCTTCTGAGCAACTTAATACGACCAGGCTAGGCTCGTACGAGTTCGTGGGTGAACTCGCGCTCACAGGCGCATTGAGAGGCGTTCCCGGTGCGATATCGGGAGCGCTGGAAGCAATACGTGCAGGGCGGCAAATCGTTGTGGCCAATGAAAACGCATCAGAAGTGAGTCTTATTGCAGAAAAGGGATGCCTCATCGCAGGGCATCTCCAGGAAGTGTGCGCCTGGCTGGAGGGCCGGCACGAACTGTCCGAGCCGGAAGAGTGTGACGAGGCTATAGCGGATGCGCCAGAAGACCTCAGCGAGATCATGGGACAAGAGCAAGGGAAACGGGCGCTGGAGATTACGGCAGCGGGTGGTCACAATCTTCTGCTGATTGGCCCGCCGGGTACGGGCAAAACCATGCTGGCAAGCAGGCTGAGCGGGTTGCTCCCGCCGCTTAATAACCATGAAGCGCTGGAAAGCGCTGCCATCTATAGCCTTATCAGTTCAACGTCGTTGCATAAACAGTGGCGCCGCCGTCCTTTTCGTTCCCCGCATCATAGCGCTTCGCTGACGGCAATGGTCGGCGGTGGGTCTATTCCGGGGCCGGGTGAGATCTCACTGGCACACAATGGCATTCTGTTCCTCGATGAGCTGCCTGAATTTGAGCGGCGCGTGCTGGATGCACTGAGGGAGCCCATTGAATCCGGTGAGATACATATCTCACGCACGCGAGCCAAAATAAGCTATCCCGCCCAGTTTCAGCTTGTCGCAGCGATGAATCCCAGCCCGACGGGTCACTACCAGGGCAACCATAACCGCTGTACGCCAGAGCAAACGCTGCGCTATCTGGGAAAGCTTTCCGGCCCGTTCCTCGATCGTTTCGATTTATCACTGGAAATCCCCCTTCCGCCGCCGGGCCTGCTAAGGCAGACGCGTACACAGGGTGAAAGCTCAGCGACTGTACGCGAGCGGGTTATCGCGGCGCAGACACGGCAGTACGCTCGACAAAACAGACTGAATGCACGGCTGGATAATGCCGGGATTCGACAGTTTTGTTCTCTTAACGCTGAAGATGCGGGATGGCTGGAAGAGACGCTGACGCGCTTTGGGCTTTCCATACGTGCGTGGCAGCGCTTGTTAAAAGTAGCCAGAACCATTGCTGACGTGGAGGGCTGTACTGACATTGAGAGGAAACATTTGCAGGAAGCGTTGAGCTATCGGGCGATCGATCGTTTGCTTTTGCATCTGCAAAAGTTACTGGCATAAAAAAGGGGCCGTAGCCCCTTTTTCTTAATCGTCAGACTCGGTGTAGTCTTCTGCACCTTCCATCTGCGGTTTACCGCCAGACAGCGTATGGAAACGTTTTGGACGCTTAATGCGAGCCATGTACTTGATCCATACACGTTCTGCTTCAGACTGCGGCTCACGCTCACCACGGCACACCGAGACAAACTGCTTTTCATCTTCGGTTGCAGGCTCACGTTTACCCAGATCCAGCTCGTTAAAGGCATAACCATGACGCTCAAGCAGCTGCGCCTCTTTGATGGTGAAATCGCCGTGACGAGAGAACCCGCGCGGATAATGTTTATTGTCGAAAAAACGATTAGTCGTCGTAAAGCTTTCCGCCATCCTACACGCTCCTAATTCTTTGGCCGAGCTATTTATGGCGCGGAGTATTAGTTACGCTTGACAGAGTGTAAAACAAAACATTTAAATCATAACGACAAATTATTTTGCGGAGAAAGATGTGGATACGGAATTGCTAAAAACTTTCCTTGAAGTGAGCAGAACGCGCCACTTCGGGCGAGCAGCTGAAGCCCTTTACCTGACGCAGTCAGCAGTCAGTTTTCGTATTCGACAGCTGGAAAATCAACTGGGTGTGAATCTTTTTACCCGTCACCGCAACAACATCCGTTTAACGCCCGCCGGTGAGAAACTGCTCCCGTATGCCGAAACGCTGATGAACACATGGCAGGCAGCACGCAAAGAGGTTGCCCATACGTCGAGGCACAATGAATTCTCAATAGGGGCCAGCGCGTCTCTGTGGGAATGTATGCTCAGTCAGTGGCTTACCCGGCTATATCACTCCCATGGCCATTTGCAATTTGAAGCCCGAATTGCGCAACGTCAGTCGCTGGTTAAGCAACTTCATGAGCGCCAGCTTGATCTTCTGATCACAACTGAAGCCCCCAAGATGGACGAATTTAGCAGCCAGATTGTGGGGCAGTTTGGTCTGGCGCTTTATGCCTCTGAGCCTTCGATGATGAAAGCAGACCTGACCTATTTACGCCTGGAATGGGGGCCAGATTTTCAGCAGCATGAGACGGGATTGATTGCTCCAGATGATGTTCCACAGCTAACAACCAGTTCTGCCGAGATTGCCTGTCAGCAACTTCCCCTGTTGAAGGGTTGCACCTGGTTACCCGTTCGTTGGGCAGACACCAGGCCTGGACTGCATACCGTGGTGGATTCCACCACCCTTTCGCGACCACTATATGCAATTTGGCTACAAAACAGTGATAAGCAATCGCAGATAAAAGATCTATTAAAAATCAATGTAATGGATTAATGCTGAGGCCAGCAGAGATGCTGGCTGCATTTTAGAATGCGGAAATTTTCCCGATTTTCAGGCAAAAAAAAATCCTTTGCCGAAGCAAAGGATTCTATATGGCAGGGGCGGAGAGACTCGAACTCGCGACACCCGGTTTTGGAGACCGGTGCTCTACCAACTGAGCTACGCCCCTAAAGTTTTCTGCCATTAAGCCTGCCATCACTGGCAGGCTTAATGTCTTAATAAGTGGCGGAACGGACGGGACTCGAACCCGCGACCCCCTGCGTGACAGGCAGGTATTCTAACCGACTGAACTACCGCTCCACCGAAGACTGCTTGTAACCACCGGATTAATGCACCGGCTTACTACTAAATTTGATGCCTGGCAGTTCCCTACTCTCACATGGGGAGACCCCACACTACCATCGGCGCTACGGCGTTTCACTTCTGAGTTCGGCATGGGGTCAGGTGGGACCACCGCGCTAAAGCCGCCAGGCAAATTCTGTTTAATCTGTATCAGGCTGAATATTGATTGTTCTGTCTCTTCCGCCAAAACACCTTCGGCGTTGTAAGGTTAAGCCTCACGGTTCATTAGTATCGGTTAGCTCAACGCATCGCTGCGCTTACACACCCGACCTATCAACGTCGTCGTCTTCAACGTTCCTTCAGGACTCTCAAGGAGTCAGGGAGAACTCATCTCGGGGCAAGTTTCGTGCTTAGATGCTTTCAGCACTTATCTCTTCCGCATTTAGCTACCGGGCAGTGCCATTGGCATGACAACCCGAACACCAGTGATGCGTCCACTCCGGTCCTCTCGTACTAGGAGCAGCCCCCCTCAATTCTCCAGCGCCCACGGCAGATAGGGACCGAACTGTCTCACGACGTTCTAAACCCAGCTCGCGTACCACTTTAAATGGCGAACAGCCATACCCTTGGGACCTACTTCAGCCCCAGGATGTGATGAGCCGACATCGAGGTGCCAAACACCGCCGTCGATATGAACTCTTGGGCGGTATCAGCCTGTTATCCCCGGAGTACCTTTTATCCGTTGAGCGATGGCCCTTCCATTCAGAACCACCGGATCACTATGACCTGCTTTCGCACCTGCTCGAGCCGTCACTCTCGCAGTCAAGCTAGCTTATGCCATTGCACTAACCTCCTGATGTCCGACCAGGATTAGCTAACCTTCGTGCTCCTCCGTTACTCTTTGGGAGGAGACCGCCCCAGTCAAACTACCCACCAGACACTGTCCGCAACCCGGATTACGGGTCCACGTTAGAACACCAGCCATTAAAGGGTGGTATTTCAAGGACGGCTCCACGCAGACTGGCGTCCACGCTTCAAAGCCTCCCACCTATCCTACACATCAAGGACCAGTGTTCAGTGTCAAGCTATAGTAAAGGTTCACGGGGTCTTTCCGTCTTGCCGCGGGTACACTGCATCTTCACAGCGAGTTCAATTTCACTGAGTCTCGGGTGGAGACAGCCTGGCCATCATTACGCCATTCGTGCAGGTCGGAACTTACCCGACAAGGAATTTCGCTACCTTAGGACCGTTATAGTTACGGCCGCCGTTTACCGGGGCTTCGATCAAGAGCTTCGCGTTGCCGCTAACCCCATCAATTAACCTTCCGGCACCGGGCAGGCGTCACACCGTATACGTCCACTTTCGTGTTTGCACAGTGCTGTGTTTTTAATAAACAGTTGCAGCCAGCTGGTATCTTCGACTGATTTCAGCTCCGCCCGCAGGGGCTTCACCTACATATCAGCGTGCCTTCTCCCGAAGTTACGGCACCATTTTGCCTAGTTCCTTCACCCGAGTTCTCTCAAGCGCCTTGGTATTCTCTACCTGACCACCTGTGTCGGTTTGGGGTACGATTTCGTGTTACCTGATGCTTAGAGGCTTTTCCTGGAAGCAGGGCATTTATCACTTCAGCACCGTAGTGCCTCGTCATCACGCCTCAGTGTTAAAGTGAACCGGATTTGCCTGGAACACACACCTACACGCTTAAACCGGGACAACCGTCGCCCGGCTGACATAGCCTTCTCCGTCCCCCCTTCGCAGTAACACCAAGTACAGGAATATTAACCTGTTTCCCATCGACTACGCCTTTCGGCCTCGCCTTAGGGGTCGACTCACCCTGCCCCGATTAACGTTGGACAGGAACCCTTGGTCTTCCGGCGAGCGGGCTTTTCACCCGCTTTATCGTTACTTATGTCAGCATTCGCACTTCTGATACCTCCAGCAGCCCTCACAGGCCACCTTCAACGGCTTACAGAACGCTCCCCTACCCAACAACGCATAAGCGTCGCTGCCGCAGCTTCGGTGCATGGTTTAGCCCCGTTACATCTTCCGCGCAGGCCGACTCGACCAGTGAGCTATTACGCTTTCTTTAAATGATGGCTGCTTCTAAGCCAACATCCTGGCTGTCTGTGCCTTCCCACATCGTTTCCCACTTAACCATGACTTTGGGACCTTAGCTGGCGGTCTGGGTTGTTTCCCTCTTCACGACGGACGTTAGCACCCGCCGTGTGTCTCCCGTGATAACATTCTTCGGTATTCGTAGTTTGCATCGGGTTGGTAAGCCGGGATGGCCCCCTAGCCGAAACAGTGCTCTACCCCCGAAGATGAGTTCACGAGGCGCTACCTAAATAGCTTTCGGGGAGAACCAGCTATCTCCCGGTTTGATTGGCCTTTCACCCCCAGCCACAGGTCATCCGCTAATTTTTCAACATTAGTCGGTTCGGTCCTCCAGTTAGTGTTACCCAACCTTCAACCTGCCCATGGCTAGATCACCGGGTTTCGGGTCTATACCCTGCAACTTAACGCCCAGTTAAGACTCGGTTTCCCTTCGGCTCCCCTATACGGTTAACCTTGCTACAGAATATAAGTCGCTGACCCATTATACAAAAGGTACGCAGTCACACCACGAAGGTGCTCCCACTGCTTGTACGTACACGGTTTCAGGTTCTTTTTCACTCCCCTCGCCGGGGTTCTTTTCGCCTTTCCCTCACGGTACTGGTTCACTATCGGTCAGTCAGGAGTATTTAGCCTTGGAGGATGGTCCCCCCATATTCAGACAGGATACCACGTGTCCCGCCCTACTCTTCGAGTTCACAACCTGTGCATTTTCGTGTACGGGACTGTCACCCTGTACCGTCGGACTTTCCAGACCGTTCCACTAACACACAAGCTGATTCAGACTCCGGGCTGCTCCCCGTTCGCTCGCCGCTACTGGGGGAATCTCGGTTGATTTCTTTTCCTCGGGGTACTTAGATGTTTCAGTTCCCCCGGTTCGCCTCGTTAACCTATGTATTCAGCTAACGATAGTGCAACGAATTGCACTGGGTTTCCCCATTCGGACATCGCCGGGTCAAAGGTTCATATCACCTCGCCGGCGCTTTTCGCAGATTAGCACGTCCTTCATCGCCTCTGACTGCCAGGGCATCCACCGTGTACGCTTAGTCGCTTAACCTCACAACCCGAAGATGTTTCACTTCATGATTGCGAAAATTTGAGAGACTCGAACACACATAACATGTGTGTCGTTTCAATTTTCAGCTTGATCCAGATTTTTAAAGAGCAAAACTTCGCAGTGCACCTTTTCAGGTTCACTCTGAAGTTTTCTTGTGTTCGCAGTAAAAGATGGTGGAGCTATGCGGGATCGAACCGCAGACCTCCTGCGTGCAAAGCAGGCGCTCTCCCAGCTGAGCTATAGCCCCATCGTATTACAAACCTCTGTACCGGTAATTTTTCCTGAGACAAGGCGTGGAAACGCGAAGCATACATCAGTATGTGAGCGTTGCCGCAACGCAGTATCAGGGAAAATTTGGTAGGCCTGAGTGGACTTGAACCACCGACCTCACCCTTATCAGGGGTGCGCTCTAACCACCTGAGCTACAAGCCTGCAGAGATTTTTACTGCTGTTTTTCATCAGACAATCTGTGTGAGCACTGCAAAGGCAGGTTCTTTAAGGTAAGGAGGTGATCCAACCGCAGGTTCCCCTACGGTTACCTTGTTACGACTTCACCCCAGTCATGAATCACAAAGTGGTAAGCGCCCTCCCGAAGGTTAAGCTACCTACTTCTTTTGCAACCCACTCCCATGGTGTGACGGGCGGTGTGTACAAGGCCCGGGAACGTATTCACCGTGGCATTCTGATCCACGATTACTAGCGATTCCGACTTCATGGAGTCGAGTTGCAGACTCCAATCCGGACTACGACGCACTTTATGAGGTCCGCTTGCTCTCGCGAGGTCGCTTCTCTTTGTATGCGCCATTGTAGCACGTGTGTAGCCCTACTCGTAAGGGCCATGATGACTTGACGTCATCCCCACCTTCCTCCAGTTTATCACTGGCAGTCTCCTTTGAGTTCCCGGCCGGACCGCTGGCAACAAAGGATAAGGGTTGCGCTCGTTGCGGGACTTAACCCAACATTTCACAACACGAGCTGACGACAGCCATGCAGCACCTGTCTCAGAGTTCCCGAAGGCACCAATCCATCTCTGGAAAGTTCTCTGGATGTCAAGAGTAGGTAAGGTTCTTCGCGTTGCATCGAATTAAACCACATGCTCCACCGCTTGTGCGGGCCCCCGTCAATTCATTTGAGTTTTAACCTTGCGGCCGTACTCCCCAGGCGGTCGACTTAACGCGTTAGCTCCGGAAGCCACGCCTCAAGGGCACAACCTCCAAGTCGACATCGTTTACGGCGTGGACTACCAGGGTATCTAATCCTGTTTGCTCCCCACGCTTTCGCACCTGAGCGTCAGTCTTTGTCCAGGGGGCCGCCTTCGCCACCGGTATTCCTCCAGATCTCTACGCATTTCACCGCTACACCTGGAATTCTACCCCCCTCTACAAGACTCTAGCCTGCCAGTTTCGAATGCAGTTCCCAGGTTGAGCCCGGGGATTTCACATCCGACTTGACAGACCGCCTGCGTGCGCTTTACGCCCAGTAATTCCGATTAACGCTTGCACCCTCCGTATTACCGCGGCTGCTGGCACGGAGTTAGCCGGTGCTTCTTCTGCGGGTAACGTCAATCGACAAGGTTATTAACCTTATCGCCTTCCTCCCCGCTGAAAGTACTTTACAACCCGAAGGCCTTCTTCATACACGCGGCATGGCTGCATCAGGCTTGCGCCCATTGTGCAATATTCCCCACTGCTGCCTCCCGTAGGAGTCTGGACCGTGTCTCAGTTCCAGTGTGGCTGGTCATCCTCTCAGACCAGCTAGGGATCGTCGCCTAGGTGAGCCGTTACCCCACCTACTAGCTAATCCCATCTGGGCACATCTGATGGCAAGAGGCCCGAAGGTCCCCCTCTTTGGTCTTGCGACGTTATGCGGTATTAGCTACCGTTTCCAGTAGTTATCCCCCTCCATCAGGCAGTTTCCCAGACATTACTCACCCGTCCGCCACTCGTCACCCGAGAGCAAGCTCTCTGTGCTACCGTTCGACTTGCATGTGTTAGGCCTGCCGCCAGCGTTCAATCTGAGCCATGATCAAACTCTTCAATTTAAGTTTGATGCTCGTGAATTAAACTTCGTAATGAATTACGCATGTTCACTCAGAGACTTGGTATTCATTTTTCGTCTTGCGACATTAAGAATCCATGTCACTTTGAGTGCCCACACAGATTGTCTGATAAATTGTTAAAGAGCAGTTGCAACGCGGCTTTCAGCTCACCGTTGCGAGGTCCCGTATATTACGTTTTCCTCATTCAGAGTCAAGCGATTATTTTCACTTTTCTCTGTTGGCGTTCATCTCTGAACCCCGCTAACCCGGCGGCTTGCAAGCCGTTGTTCCGTGTCAGTGGAGGCGCATTATAGGGAGTTCTCAGACGTTGACAACCCCTCTTTTAAAAAAAACTTTCAACCGTCTCTTTTTTGCTCAAAACCGTGCTACAGCGCCAGTTTTTCGAGCGTTTCAAAGCCATAACGGCGTAAAACGGGTAAAAGTTGCTCAGTCTCTTTCGTAATGGCCATGCAAAACGCGATATTCGCATCGGTAGATTTCGCATCCGGCGCTTCATGCTCCAGCAGCCAGGCCGTACGACGGGCGATTGCCGCACCGGAATCCACCAGGCGCGTTCCCTCCGGAAGCACTTCTAATAGCTCTTCCTGCAATAGCGGAAAGTGGGTGCAGCCCAGCACAACCGTATCCGGTGGTTCGGGCATACGCAGCCACGGACGAAGAATACGACGCAGCTCTTCAAGCGATACCGTCTCGCCGTGCAGTTTCGCTTCCGCCATCTCCACCAGCTCTGCGGAGCCAAGCATTGCAATCTGGCATTCGTTAGCAAAACGGTCGATCAGCTCGCGGGTATAAGGACGCTTCACCGTGCCACGCGTGGCCAGTAACCCTACGATGCCGTTAGCCGTGAGGCGCGCGGCAGGCTTTATGGCAGGAACAACGCCCACAACCGGGAACTGGAATTTCTCACGAAGGGCGGGAAGAGAAACGGTGCTCGCCGTATTACAGGCAATGACCGCCAGCGAAAGGGGATAGCGCTTTTGTACCGCGGTGACGATTTCAACCACACGCTCAACGATAAAGTCTTCACTCTTTTCCCCATACGGGAAAGCGACGTTATCGAAGGCGTAGATGTAATGGAGATCCGGCAGGAGATGCCGAATCTCATCATAGACCGAAAGCCCACCGACGCCGGAATCAAACACCAGCACGGTGGGACGCGGATTAGAAGGTGTAGCTGCCAGACAAGGTGTATTCCCGTCCTGCAGTTTGGTAGCCATAAACTGTCTCGTAATCTTTATCGAACAGGTTGGCTATTTTACCACGAACTGTGAGATGTGAGGTGACAGGATATGAAACTGCGACATCCCAAAGGCTCACACCGCCCATTTTAACTTTCTCTGACGGATACGAACCAAAATCAGTGTCGTAACGCGTGCCGAGATAGTGATACGTCAGGCTCCAGTCGAAATCATAGATCTGCGTATCGAGCTGATATTTCACCTGCTGCTTAGCACGACGGTCTAGAAGTTCGTTGGTGGCTGCGTTGCGGGCATCCACATAGTCGTAGCCAACGGTATGCGTCAACGGACCCGTATCAAATGAAGCTGTCGCCTCCACACCCTTAATGCGTGCTTTGCCGACGTTGTAATATTGCTGAAGGTTATTATTGAAGTCGATGAGATTTTCAACGTCATTACGATAGCCGGACACGCGCCAGCTCACGCCTGCCGTCAGGCCTTCAAACGCCCCTTCCCACTGCTTGCTCTCTTCTGGATCAAGATGGTCATTGCCATAGAAGCCATAGAGTTGCCCCAGATTCGGTGCTTTATAGGCCGTGCCATAAGAAGCAATGAAGCGGTAACCGTCCACGAACTCCCACGCTGCACTGCTTTGCCAGGTGCCGTGGCGACCAAACTGCGAGTTGTCATCGCTGCGAACCGCCCCTTCCAGGGTGAAATCACCCAGCTGCTGCAGTCCGGTCAGGTAGACGCCGGTATTACGCAGGTCGTAGCCGTTGGTAACGTAGTTTGTACCCGGCTCGGTGCTCTGCTTCTGCCAGTCAACGCCCGCGCCAATGTTCCCGTGGCCCACATCAACGGAGTTGAGCCACTGAACGTTGTACTGTTTGATTTCATCCAGTGTGGCCGTTGAATCGTAACGGCCCAAATTTGGATCGTAGTTATAGTCCTTGCTATGGCTATAGCTGGTGAGCAGCTGTGAATGGAAGATGTCACCGTTGAAGCGTAATCCTGCGTCCCAGGTCTGGCTATAGAGCTGGCGGGTATCGACCAGTACGTCAGGGGTAAATGAACTGTAGTAACCGTCGTAGGCCGTACGGTTGCTGTAGCCAAAGCCGCGAACAAATCCGCTCCACTGGTCTGAGAATGCGTGATCCAGTGCGCCGTAGAGCGTTTTATTCATAAAGCCATCGCGATCGGTCTGGGCAAGGCCGCCATTGTTGCCGTCCGCAACCACATCAAAACCTTTGGTATAAGTGTAATCACCCGCAAGCGTGACGCGCGTGCTGTCGCCCAGCGTTTGCTGGGTACTGCCGCCATAATTCTGATAGCCGTGCGAGCCTACGCCGGCATTCAGCGTCGTACCATCCTTCGCGCGGGTGGTAATAATGTTGACTACACCGCCAATTGCGTCAGAACCGTACACCGCCGAACGCGGTCCACGAACATATTCGATACGCTGCACCAGGGAGATTGGGAACTGGCTGAGATCGGACGACCCCGTGACGCCCGCCTGGTTAAGGCGGACCCCGTCAACGAGAATCAGCACGTGGCTGGAGTTTGTGCCACGAATAAAGAGAGAAGAGAGTTGCCCCATCCCGCCATTTTGCGCCGTATCCACGCCTGGCAGGCGACGCATAACGTCCAGCACCGAGGTTGACTGCCAGCGGTCAATATCGGCACGCGTCACCACCGAGGTTGCTGCCAGAATAGTTTTTTCAGGTTGTTCAAAACGATTTGCCGTCACCACCAACGAGTCAGCGCTATCCTGCGCCCAGCCCGAAAATGCCGTGACGGACAGCGCCGTCAACAGCGATACTTTTTTAATCATTGTTAAAGCATCCACAATATAAGAAGGATGCCGCAGGCCTCATCTATAGCACGCGATGATGAAACCAAATGCGACGTGATCCCGGCAGGTCTTCGGGCTGGGTGGCGTTATACGGATGAAGACTTCCCATTTTCACAGTGTCTACAGCTCTCATCCCGCCAGTCTTTACCGCTGCGCGTCAGCTCCAGATTTTCACTGGATTCCCTTTTCACTCTCAGGAGACCGGAAACAGAATGCTACAATTAGACACGTATAGATGTCCAGATAGCTATTGGCCATTAAATCTGGACATCCACTGCACAATCCCTACAATCCCCGCGTAATTCTTTATCATTCAGGACGCATCATGACCCCCGAACACCTCCCGACAGAACAGTACGACGCGCAGCTTGCAGAGAAAGTTGTCCGCCTGCAAAGTATGATGACGCCTTTCAACGCGCCCGTTCCCGAGGTGTTCCGCTCCCCTGTCAGCCACTACCGCATGCGCGCCGAGTTCCGCATCTGGCACGACGGCGACGACCTGTATCACATCATTTTCGATCAGCAGACCAAATCCCGCATTCGCGTGGACAGCTTCCCGGCAGCGAGCGAGCTCATCAACCAGCTGATGACGCTGATAATTGAAGGCGTGCGCAACAATCCGGTGCTGCGCCACAAGCTGTTCCAGATTGACTATCTGACCACGCAAAGCAATCAGGCGATTGTCTCTCTGCTGTACCACAAAGCGCTGACCGACGAATGGCGCGAGCAGGCCGAAGCCCTGCGCGATGCGCTGCGCGCGCAGAACATCAACGTGCACCTGATTGGCCGCGCGACCAAAACCAAAATCATGCTGGATCAGGATTACGTCGACGAACGCCTGCCGGTGGCGGGTAAAGAGATGATTTACCGTCAGGTGGAGAACAGCTTCACCCAGCCGAACGCGGCGATGAACGTGCAAATGCTGGAGTGGGCGCTGAAGGCGACGGAAGGGTCTAAGGGTGACCTGCTTGAGCTGTACTGCGGTAACGGCAACTTCTCGCTGGCGCTGGCGCGTAACTTCGATCGCGTTCTGGCAACCGAAATCGCCAAACCGTCGGTGGCCGCCGCGCAGTACAACATTGCCGCCAACCATATCGACAACGTGCAAATCATTCGTATGGCCGCAGAAGAGTTCACGCAGGCCATGAACGGTGTGCGGGCGTTTAACCGCCTGGAAGGGATCGATCTCAAGAGCTACCAGTGTGAGACGATTTTTGTCGACCCTCCACGCAGCGGCCTGGACAGCGAAACAGAGAAGATGGTGCAGGCGTACCCGCGCATTCTGTACATCTCCTGCAACCCGGAGACGCTGTGCAAGAACCTGGAAACATTAAGCCAGACGCACAAGGTTGAACGTCTGGCGCTGTTCGATCAGTTCCCGTATACGCACCATATGGAGTGCGGCGTACTGCTGACGGCAAATTAATGTGGGCCTTGTAGGGTAGGTAAGTGAAGCGCCACCTGCCAAAAAAGCCGGATGGCGCTTCGCATATCCGGCCTACAATGACAAAACCCTTTACTCCGGCAACTGGCTCTTACGGCTACGCATGCGTGAGCCAATCCAGAACACCAGCGCCACAGACAGTACCGCAGGGAAGAAGTTAGAGCCGATATCCGGATACTCCGCGCGAACCACGGTGCTATACAGCAATACGCCCAGAATAAAGCAGGCGGCGGCCAGCCCCGGTAACCCCACCGGCATGGTGCGGTTCAGGTAACGTTGATGCAGGCAGTAGACCGTCAGCACCAGCGCAATAAGCGGGAAAATCGAAAATGGAACGATTGAGCTAAAAATAGCGGCAAACGTGCCATTAATGGATAAGCCAGCGATCAATGCCAGCAACAGCGTCCCTTTATCCTGACCTGACTGTTTCATTACTCACCTTCACTCTTCGGTTTGATGTGCCAGTTTCTCTTGTTCACGGCGATACCAGTAATACGCGCCTTTGGAGATCATCCTGAGCTGCAGTACCAGTCGCTCTTCGAGCTGCTTGCGTTGTTCAATGCTGACATCCAGCGCTTCGGCACCCGCGCTGAATACAATCGTCACCATCGCTTCGGCCTGTGCTTCGGTAAACGCACGCGGCATATGGTTTTCGAGTTCAAGATAGTCGGCAAGTTCCGCGATGAAGTGCTGAATTTCCCGCGCGACGGCGGCACGAAACGCAGCCGATGTGCCCGAACGTTCGCGCAGAAGCAGACGAAACGCGTTGGGGTTATTGCCGATAAATTCCATAAAGGTCGACACGGAGGTGCGGATCACGCTGCCCCCTTTGGCGATACGCTGACGCGCCTGGCGCATCAGTTGGCGCAGCATCAGGCCGCTCTCGTCGACCATGGTCAGGCCCAGTTCATCCACGTCACGAAAGTGACGATAGAAGGACGTTGGCGCAATCCCGGCCTCGCGTGCGACTTCGCGCAGGCTCAAACTGGCAAAACTCCGCTCAGCACTCAGTTGACTGAATGCGGCTTCCACCAGCGAACGCCGGGTTTTCTCTTTTTGTTGTGCTCTTACGCCCATCACAATAGTTGAATCCTTCCAAAGGCCTGATGGCACTATACCAGAGAATAAAATTAATCTGTTTGCCCAGCTTTGTGAATGATTGTTTACGTGCGGTTTGTGCTCCACTGCCGGAAAAAAGCACAACGATAATTGGGTTACCCTGGTAATGATGTTATGATTCTGTTGCTTTTATGTATAAGAACAGGTAAGCCTTACCATGCCACATTCCTACGATTACGACGCAATAGTTATTGGTTCCGGCCCCGGCGGCGAAGGTGCTGCTATGGGTCTGGTGAAACAGGGAGCCAGAGTAGCGGTCATTGAGCGCTACCATAATGTCGGCGGCGGTTGCACCCACTGGGGCACCATCCCTTCGAAAGCCCTCCGCCACGCCGTTAGCCGCATCATCGAATTTAACCAGAACCCTCTTTACAGCGACCACTCCCGACTTCTTCGTTCCTCCTTTGCCGACATCCTGAATCACGCGGATACCGTCATTAACCAGCAGACGCGCATGCGTCAGGGCTTTTATGAGCGTAACCACTGTGAGATTTTGCAGGGCAACGCGCATTTTGTGGATGAACATACCCTGGCACTCGAATGCCACGACGGATCGGTTGAGACAATCACCGCTGAAAAATTTGTTATCGCCTGTGGTTCACGCCCTTACCATCCGGCCGACGTCGACTTCTCGCACCCGCGCGTCTACGACAGCGACTCGATTCTGAGCCTGCACCATGAACCCCGCCACGTCATTATCTATGGCGCAGGGGTTATCGGCTGCGAATATGCGTCGATCTTCCGCGGAATGGATGTCAAAGTAGACCTGATCAACACCCGGGATCGCCTGCTGGCGTTCCTCGATCAAGAGATGTCGGACTCCCTCTCCTACCACTTCTGGAACAGCGGCGTGGTGATTCGCCACAACGAAGAGTACGAGAAGATCGAAGGCTGCGATGACGGTGTGATCATGCACCTGAAGTCCGGTAAAAAGCTGAAAGCAGACTGCCTGCTGTACGCCAACGGTCGTACCGGCAACACCGATTCACTGCAGCTGGAAAATATCGGGCTTGAGACCGACAGCCGCGGCCAGCTCAAGGTCAACAGCATGTACCAGACCGCGTTGCCGCACGTTTACGCGGTCGGCGACGTGATCGGCTACCCGAGCCTGGCATCTGCCGCTTACGATCAGGGCCGCATTGCCGCTCAGGCGCTGGTGAAGGGTGAAGCAACGGCGCACCTGATTGAAGATATCCCGACGGGTATCTACACCATCCCGGAAATCAGTTCCGTGGGGAAAACCGAGCAGCAGCTGACGTCAATGAAGGTGCCTTACGAAGTGGGTCGTGCGCAGTTTAAACATCTGGCGCGGGCGCAAATCGTGGGGATGAGCGTGGGAACGCTGAAGATCCTGTTCCACCGCGAGACGAAAGAGATCCTCGGTATTCACTGCTTTGGTGAACGCGCGGCGGAAATCATTCATATCGGCCAGGCGATAATGGAGCAGAAAGGCGGTGGTAACACCATCGAATACTTCGTTAACACCACCTTTAACTACCCGACCATGGCGGAAGCCTACCGGGTAGCCGCGCTGAACGGCTTAAACCGCCTGTTTTAACGCGCTGTCGAAATGGCCATCCATCGAACCACGGATGGCCTCTGCCAGCTGCTCATAGCGGCTGCGCAGCGGTGAACCCGGACGATACACCAGGCCGATAGTGCGACGCGGCTCCGGCTTAATGCACGGCAGATAGACCACGCCATCACGTTTACGCTCGCGCGGCACGGCCAGCGCAGGCAGCAGCGTAATACCGCTTCCCGCCGCCACCATATTACGCAGCGTTTCCAGGCTGGTTGCGCGGAAATGGGTATCTTCATCGGCACCCGCTTCGAAGCAGAAGCCCATCGCCTGATCGCGCAGGCAGTGGCCGTCTTCCAGCATCAGCAGCTTTTCCCCGGCCAGATCGGCCATCGGAACGCGATCGCGGTTCGCCCACGGGTGATCTTCATAGATCGCCAGCATCATCGGCTCATCGAACAGCGGCACTTCGATAAAGGCTTCACTCTCTTTTACCAGCGCCAGAATGGCGCAGTCGAGCTTGCCGCTGTCCAGCTGCGCCAGCAGCTGATGGGTTTGCGCTTCATGCAGGTACATTTCGAGTTTCGGGAACGTCTGGTGCAGCATCGGAATGATGTGCGGCAACAGGTACGGGCCAACGGTTGGGATCAGGCCAATATGCAGCGGGCCGGACATCGCCTCCCCCTGCTGGCTTGCCATTTCCTTTAGCACTTTGACCTCGCGCAGCACGGTGCGCGCCTGATCCACCAGCAGCAGACCGGCCTGGGTGAACAGCACCTTACGGCTGGTGCGCTCCAGCAGCATCACGCCCAGCTCGTCTTCCAGCTTGCGGATCTGGCCGCTCAGCGTCGGCTGGCTGACGTGGCAGGAATCTGCCGCGCGGCGAAAGTGACGATGCTCGGCTAACGCTACCAGGTATTCAAGATCACGAATATTCATTATTCATCCTCCGTCGCCACGATAGTTCATGGCGATAGATAGCATAGCAATGAACGATTATCCCTATCAAGCATTCTGTTGAATAATACACCACATAGACGAGGCGGCCCGTGTTTGACCCTTGACGTCCCCGCACCGTCATCGAGTTTCTCTCAAAACTCGAACAACTAAAGCCAACGTGAACTTTTGCGGACCCCGTGGTCCGCTTTTTTTTGCGTAAAAAAGCCCGAGGTAAAAGCAAAATGGCAACCGAAGTTGCCATTTTTAGTGTTTGCTCCCTCTCCCTGTGGGAGAGGGCCGGGGTGAGGGCACCAGCCCGCACGGTTCAAACCAACCGGTTTTTCGCATCCGCAATCGCCTGCTCCACCTGCTTCGGCGACACGCCGCCTTTTGCAGCACGCTTATCCAGGCAAGACTGCAGCGCCAGAATCGGATACACATCATCCCCGATAACCGCGCTGAACTTCTGCAGATCGGCCAGCGCCAGATCTTCCAGCGGTTTACCCTGACGAATGGCTTCCACTACCGCTTCACCTACAATATGGTGCGCTTCACGGAACGGTACGCCTTTCGCGACAAGGTAGTCCGCCAGCTCGGTAGAATTGGCATAGCCCTGCTGCGCCGCATCCTGGCAGCGCGGACGTTTCACCTGAATGCCGTCCAGCACCAGCGCGCCCATATGCAGACAGTCCAGCCAGGTGTCGAGCGCGTCGAACAGCCCTTCTTTGTCTTCCTGCATGTCTTTGTTGTACGCCAGTGGCAGCCCTTTCAGGGTCATCATCATGCCGGTCAGCGCACCCTGCACGCGGCCACACTTGCCGCGGATCAGCTCCAGCGCGTCCGGGTTTTTCTTCTGCGGCATCAGGGATGAGCCTGAGGTCACGCGGTCGGACAGTTCAACGAAACCCGCTTCGCCAGAGTTAAAGAAGATCAGATCCTCGGCAAAGCGCGACAGGTGCACCATTCCGATAGACGCATTGGAGAGCAGCTCCAGCACGTGGTCGCGGTCGGAGACGCTATCCAGGCTGTTACGGGTGGCGGAGGCAAAGCCCAGCCAGCCTGCCAGCTGCTCACGGTCGATTTCATACGCCGTACCGGCCAGCGCGCCGCTGCCCAGCGGGCTGACGTCCAGACGCTTAAGGGTATCCTGCAGACGGCTTTCGTCACGCGCCAGCATCTCAACGTAGGCCAGACACCAGTGCGCAAAAGTCACCGGCTGCGCGCGCTGCAGGTGAGTATAACCCGGCATCACCGCGTCCTGGTTGTTCTGCGCGGTTTCCACCAGCGCGCTCTGCAGCTGACGGTTGGCCGCCAGCAGTTCGCCAACGGTCTCTTTACACCACAGCTTCAGATCGGTCGCGACCTGGTCGTTACGGCTGCGGCCGGTGTGCAGCTTTTTACCCAACTGGCCAACTTTGTCGATCAGCTTGCCTTCCACCCAGCTGTGAATATCTTCGGCATCGCTCTGCAGGATTTGCTGCGGATCCAGACGCACCTCTTCCAGCAGGTTGTTCAGCGCCTCTTCCAGCTGCTGCTGCTCGTCTGCGGTCAGCACGCCAACGGTCACCAGCGCTTTGGACCAGGCCACAGAGCCGACGATATCCTGTTCGGCCAGGCGGTAGTCGAAGCGCAAAGAGTCGTTGAACTGTTTGAACCGCTGATCCGCTGCCTGTGTAAAACGCCCACCCCAAAGTGCCATAACATGCTTCCTTAATATCTTTGAATTTCATTGCCCGGTGGCGCTGTGCTTACCGGGCCTACAAAACATTAAATCGATTACGCTAAAATACGCGTGCCAATCGGCGTGCCGTTAAACAGTGCCGGGAGCTGCTCCGCGTGACGCCAGGAGGCGATATCCACCGGGCGGCCCAGCGTACGTGCGGCATCCAGCGCGGCGTTCACTTTGACGATCATGCCGTCGGTAATAATGCCCTGAGCAATCAGCTGCTCGGCTTTCTCAGCCGTCATTTCCGCAATGCGCTGGCCTTTACCGTCCAGAATGCCGCTCACGTCGGAGAGCAGGATCAGGTCCGCGCCCAGCGTTGCCGCCAGCGCGGTTGCCGCCTGGTCCGCGTTAACGTTCATCAGCTCGCCCTCTTCGGTCACGCCGATAGAGCTCACCACCGGCAGGAACCCTCCTTCCAGCAGCGTGTTAATCAGCTTAGGCGAACCTGGCTGCGCCAGTCCAACGTGGCCGAGCTCTTCGTCGAGCTGGGTCACTTTTACGCTGTCGCCATCGCCCAGATAGAGGCCCACGGACGCGATGTGGTGTTTCTTCGCCCACGCCAGCAGCGTTTTGTTCGCCGTACCCGCCAGCGCGCCGGTAATGATGTCGATCTGGTCAGCAGGCGTCACGCGCAGGCCGTTCTTCTTTTTCACCGGCAGGTTGAGACCTTTCATCAGCTCATCCACCACGCAGCCGCCGCCGTGCACGATCACCAGCGGACGCTGGTGGGATTCGCGATAGTTCACCAGCGCGGTAAACAGACGCTCCAGCGCTTCTTCGCTGTCCAGCAGTACACCACCGAGTTTGATAATTAATGGGTTCATCATCACACCTTAAATAAGAGCCTGCGTTTCAGGGAAGCCGAAACGAATATTTGCACACTGCATTGCCTGTGCGGCAGCGCCTTTGAGTAAGTTATCTTCTGCGGCGACAACGATGAGATGCTCGCCCTGCACAGCAAAGCCGATGTCGCAGAACGGCAGACCAACCACGTTTTTCAGCGCCGGAACGCCTTTGTCGTAAAGTCGCACCAGCGGTTTATCCGCATACGCCTGGGTGAAGGCCTTGTTCACCTGCTCTTTGGTCACGCCAGGCTTCAGGCGGCAGGTGATAGTTTCGAGGATCCCGCGCGGGAAGCTGCCCAGGTGCGGGGTGAAAATCACCTCGGCGCCCAGATGCGTCGTGATTTCAGGGTGATGACGGTGATTAAACACGCCATACGGCTGAAGGCTCACTTCGCAGAAGCTGTTTGAGATAGCGGCCTTGCGACCTGCTCCGCTCACGCCGCTGGTGGCGTTGATCACCGGCCACTGGCTCAGATCCAGCAGACCCGCGTCGATCAGCGGCTTCAGGGAAAGCTGAGCCGCCGTCGGATAGCAGCCCGGCACGGCAATCAGGTCCGCTTCCTTTAGCTTGTCTGCGCTCCACTCCGCCAGGCCGTACACCGCTTTTTCAAGCAGATCCGGATGCTGGTGGGTGAAACCGTAATATTTTTCATAGAACGCGCCGTCGTTAACGCGGAACGCGCCGGAGAGGTCGAACACCACGCAGCCGGCAGCCAGAAACTGCGGTGCCAGGTCGTGACTGACCTCGTGCGCTGTGGCTAAAAAGACCACGTCAACGCCGTCGGTAAACTCGCTGATGTCAGACATGGGCTGCAAAGGCAGATCGACAATGCCCTTAAGCCACGGATGCAAATCGGAAATTAACTTTCCTGCATCATTGCTTTGCGCTGACACGGTCAAAGCGGTTATGGTCATATGTGGATGGCGATTCACGTAGCTTACAAGCTCTGCGCCCGCATAACCGCTAGCGCCTACAATCAGCGTATTCAACATCGGGTTCCTTTATGCTCAACGTTAATGTATTTTTATTCACATTTATTGCATGAATATTGATACTATCACGACCTAAGGTGTGTCAACAATGAAAATGAACTTACCGCCATTTATCGAGATCTACCGCGCCCTGATTGCCACTCCGTCCATCAGCGCAACGGAAGAAGCGCTGGATCAGAGCAATGAGTCTTTAATCAATCTGCTGGCGGGTTGGTTTAGCGATCTTGGGTTTAACGTTGAGGTTCAGCCCGTCCCCGGAACACGCCACAAATTTAACCTGCTCGCCAGCACCGGAAACGGTGCGGGCGGCCTGCTGCTGGCCGGTCATACCGACACCGTACCGTTTGACGATGGCCGCTGGACGCGCGACCCGTTTACCCTGACCGAGCACGACAACAAGCTCTACGGTCTGGGCACCGCCGACATGAAAGGCTTCTTCGCCTTTATCCTCGACGCGCTGCGTGACGTAGACGTGACGAAGCTGAAAAAACCGCTCTACATTCTGGCGACCGCCGATGAAGAAACCAGCATGGCGGGCGCGCGCTACTTCTCTGAAAACACGTCGATTCGCCCGGATTGCGCGATCATCGGCGAGCCAACCTCTCTGCAGCCTATCCGCGCGCACAAAGGTCATATTTCTACCGCCGTGCGCGTGCTGGGCCAGTCCGGCCACTCCAGCGATCCGGCGCGCGGCGTGAACGCCATTGAGCTGATGCATGATGCCATCGGCCGCATCATGACCCTGCGCGACGATCTGAAAGAACGTTATCACTACGAGGCGTTCACCGTGCCGTACCCGACCCTGAACCTGGGCAGCCTGCACGGCGGCGATGCCTCGAACCGTATCTGCGCCTGCTGCGAACTGCATATGGACATCCGCCCGCTGCCGGGAATGACCCTGAGCGATCTCGACGGCCTGCTGAACGAAGCGCTGGCTCCGGTAAGCGAGCGCTGGCCTGGCCGTCTGACGGTCTCCGAACTGCATCCGCCGATCCCGGGTTACGAATGCCCGCCGGACCATCAGCTTGTTGAAGTCGTGGAAAAGCTGCTCGGTGAGAAAACCGACGTGGTGAACTACTGCACCGAAGCGCCGTTTATTCAGACGCTGTGCCCGACGCTGGTCCTTGGCCCTGGCTCCATTAACCAGGCCCACCAGCCGGATGAATATCTGGAAACTCGCTTCATCAAGCCGACCCGCGAACTGATTACCCAGGTTGTGCATCACTTCTGCTGGCATTAAAACCGCACCGAAGAGTCCCCTCTCCCTTTGGGAGAGGGTTAGGGTGAGGGCAACAAATCGCATGATCTCTGTCACATTTCCATAAGCATCTCTTATCTGACGCAATGCGAATTAAATTTCGTAAATTGCCCGCATTTATTCGTTTGCTGAACCGTTTTCGCAGCAATTGACGACGGGGGTTTTACGTGGCTTTATAAAGGGAGATGACAAAATAATGTCCAGAAGATTTTCGCCTGGGCATAAACAAAAATGATGGGGTGACTGGGTTTTTATGAACGAACAATATTCCGCGTTGCGTAGTAATGTCAGTATGCTCGGCAAAGTGCTTGGAGATACCATCAAAGATGCGTTGGGGGAGAACATCCTCGACCGCGTTGAAACCATCCGCAAGCTATCTAAATCTTCCCGTGCCGGTAACGAGGCCAGTCGTCAGGAGCTGCTCACCACCTTGCAGAACCTCTCTAACGATGAGCTGCTGCCCGTTGCACGCGCATTCAGCCAGTTCCTGAACCTGGCCAACACCGCTGAGCAATACCACAGCATTTCGCCAAACGGCGAAGCGGCCAGCAACCCGGAAGTCATTGCCCGCACCCTTCGTAAACTGAAAGACCAGCCAGACCTTAACGAAGCCACCATCAAAAAAGCGGTGGAGTCCCTTTCGCTGGAGCTGGTCCTGACCGCACACCCAACCGAAATTACCCGTCGTACACTGATCCACAAGATGGTGGAGGTGAACAACTGCCTCAAGCAGTTGGATAACAAAGACATTGCCGACTACGAACGCAACCAGCTGATGCGACGTCTGCGCCAGCTGATTGCTCAGTCCTGGCACACCGATGAAATTCGTAAGCATCGCCCAAGCCCGGTCGACGAAGCCAAATGGGGCTTTGCGGTGGTAGAGAACAGTCTGTGGGAAGGGGTGCCTAACTACCTGCGCGAGCTGAACGAACAGCTGGAAGCAAACCTTGGCTACCGCCTGCCGGTCGACTTTGTTCCGGTGCGCTTCACCTCCTGGATGGGCGGCGACCGCGACGGTAACCCGAACGTGACCGCGGAAATCACCCGTCACGTCCTGCTGCTGAGCCGCTGGAAAGCGACCGACCTGTTCCTGAAAGACATTCAGGTGCTGATCTCCGAGCTGTCGATGGTGGAAGCAACGCCGGAACTGCGCGCGCTGGCCGGGGAAGAGGGTGCCAGCGAGCCGTACCGTTTCCTGATGAAAAAACTGCGTGGGCAGCTGATGGCCACCCAAGCCTGGCTGGAAGCGCGCCTTAAAGGCCAGCGCCTGCCGAAGCCGGAAGGCCTGCTGAGCCAGAACGAGCAGCTCTGGGAGCCGCTCTACGCCTGTTATAAATCGCTGCAGGCCTGCGGTATGGGCATCATCGCCAACGGCGAACTGCTCGACACCCTGCGCCGCGTGAAGTGTTTCGGCGTGCCGCTGGTGCGTATCGACGTGCGTCAGGAAAGTACCCGCCATACCGAAGCCCTGGGCGAGCTGACCCGCTATCTCGGTATCGGCGACTATGAAAGCTGGTCCGAAGCCGACAAACAGGCCTTCCTGATCCGCGAGCTGAACTCCAAGCGCCCCCTGCTGCCGCGCAACTGGGAGCCAAGCAACGAAACCCGCGAAGTGCTCAACACCTGCAAAGCGATCGTTGATGCACCGAAAGGATCGGTGGCCGCCTACGTGATCTCCATGGCGAAGACCCCGTCCGACGTGCTGGGCGTACACCTTCTGCTGAAAGAAGCGGGTATCGACTACGCCCTGCCGGTCGCCCCACTGTTTGAGACCCTCGACGACCTGAATAACGCCAACGACGTCATGACTCAGTTGCTGAATATCGACTGGTACCGCGGCTTTATTCAGGGCAAGCAGATGGTGATGATTGGCTATTCCGACTCCGCAAAAGATGCGGGCGTGATGGCGGCATCCTGGGCGCAGTATCAGGCGCAGGACGCGCTGATCAAAACCTGCGAGAAAGCCGGTATTGAGCTGACCTTGTTCCATGGACGCGGCGGCTCCATTGGCCGCGGCGGCGCGCCTGCTCACGCAGCGCTGCTGTCACAGCCGCCGGGAAGCCTGAAAGGCGGCCTGCGCGTCACCGAGCAGGGCGAGATGATCCGCTTCAAGTACGGCCTGCCGGAAGTGACCATCAGCAGCCTGTCGCTCTACACCAGCGCGATCCTGGAAGCCAACCTGCTGCCGCCGCCGGAGCCAAAAGCGTCCTGGTGTCATATCATGGACGAGCTGTCTGACATCTCCTGCGATCTGTACCGCGGCTACGTGCGTGAAAACAAAGATTTCGTCCCTTACTTCCGATCGGCCACGCCTGAGCAGGAGCTGGGTAAACTGCCGCTGGGCTCGCGTCCTGCGAAGCGTCGCCCGACCGGCGGCGTCGAATCTCTGCGCGCCATTCCATGGATCTTCGCCTGGACGCAGAACCGCCTGATGCTGCCCGCCTGGCTGGGTGCCGGTGCCGCGCTGCAAAAAGTGGTGGAAGACGGCAAACAGAACGAACTGGAAACCATGTGCCGCGACTGGCCGTTCTTCTCTACCCGTCTGGGCATGCTGGAGATGGTCTTCTCGAAAGCGGACCTGTGGCTGGCGGAATACTACGACCAGCGTCTGGTGAAACCGGAACTGTGGGCGCTGGGTAAAGAGCTGCGCGAGCTGCTGGAAGGCGACATCAAAGTGGTGCTGGATATCGCCAACGACTCGCATCTGATGGCGGACCTGCCGTGGATTGCCGAGTCTATTCAGCTGCGTAACATCTACACCGACCCGCTGAACGTTCTGCAGGCAGAGCTGCTGCACCGTTCGCGTCTGGCGGAAGAAGAAGGTAAAGAGCCGGATCCGCGCGTCGAACAGGCGTTGATGGTGACGATTGCAGGCGTTGCGGCAGGTATGCGTAACACCGGCTAATGCTTTATGCCCGGCGGCGCTGCGCTTGCACGGGCCTACGTTAAGTAGGCCGGGTAAGCGTTAGCGTCACCCGGCAATACCCTGGTATCCACCATGCACCACGACATTACCCACATCCTGACTGACCTGATCAACGGCACAACGACGCTGCGTCAGGTGCATTTTGCAAACCCAGCCATCTCCGCACCCGACCTTGCCTTAAAAGTTGATTTCCCACGTCTGGAAATCGTGCTCGACGGTTCGGTGAAAGACCAGGCAGCTTCCGTTTTACAGCAGGGTGATGTTTTATACGTCCCGGCTGGCGGCTGGAACGATCCACAATGGCAAACACCCGCGACGACGTTGAGCATCCTGTTTGGCAAACAGCAGCTTGGGTTTAGCCTTTTGCACTGGGATGGTGTTGAAGTGCGTAACCTGGCAAAGCAGCACGTTGCTCGCCGTGGCCCCCGCATTGGCTCCTTCCTGCTACAGACGCTTCATGAAATGCAGATGCAGCCGCACGAGCAGCAAACCGCACGCCTGATCATCGCCAGCCTACTTAGCCATTGCGTCGATTTGCTGGGTAGTCAGATCCAGACCGCCTCACGTAGCCAGGCTCTGTTTGAAGCCATTCGCGTTTATATTGATGAACATTATGCGACCCCGCTAACCCGGGAATCCGTCGCCCAGGCGTTTTATATCTCTCCGAACTATTTATCGCATCTTTTCCAGAAAACAGGCGCGGTAGGTTTTAATGAATACCTGACTCACACCCGGCTGGAGCACGCGCGTCAGTTGCTGAAAGGGTATGATTTAAAGGTGAAGGAGGTGGCGCATGCCTGCGGGTTTGTCGACAGTAATTACTTCTGCCGCTTATTCCGTAAAAATACGGAACGTTCGCCGTCAGAGTACCGTCGCCAGTATCACAGCCAGCTGACAGGGAAAGCGGTCAGTCCAGAATGACCTGAGTATGCTGCGGCGCGGATACCATTTTACGTACTGCAGCCATGACCTTGTGCGGATCGCGCAGGAAAGCATTAATCCCGCACTTCACATAGCGGCAGGATTCAAATCGCTCGCTGCCCGCCAGCTCAATATCCGTAATAAGCAATACGACATCAGCGCGCCGGATATCGTCCTCCGTCAATTCACTTTCAATGCCTAACGCCCCCTGAGTCTCAATGCGGGCTGACCATTTCTCCTGCTGGCAAATCCGCTCCAGCCGTTCTGCGGCCATGTAAGTATGCGCCACGCCGCTCACGCATGCGGTTACCGCCACCAGATGACGCACTGCCGTTACTGTCATTTTCAACCTCCCACGGTGACATGAAACCCTTTACGTTCCGCCATACGGCGAAAGACTGCAACTTCGTCAGTTGTCGGAGGTATCACCTCCCGCATCACCCATTGTTGCCCAAGCAGGCGGTATTTTGGTTCGCCATACGCGTGAAACGGTAATAAATGCAGCTGACGTATCCCTGTAGGCAGCAAAAATGCCAGCACGCGCGCCATGTTGGTTTCCGTCAGCGTATAGCCAGGAATAAGCGGTACGCGGGGGATGACGTTTATGCCTTCCGCCACCAGTTGCTTAATGTTATCCAGTACTCTTGGCAGATTCACCGCCGTCACCGAACGCGCCTGCTCTGGATCCATAATCTTCAGGTCAAACAGTACTTCATCGCACTGTCGTGTCAGCGGTAGCAATCGTGACAGGGGCGCATCTCCCGCCGTCTCAATGGCGGTGCGTATACCGTAACGGCGCAAACGCGCAAGCAGCTGCGTCGCAAAAGGTGCCTGCATCAATACTTCCCCGCCCGACAGCGTCACTCCGCCACCCGAAGAGCGGAAGAAAACATCGTCTTTCATCACCTCGCGTTCAAGCTCGTCCAGCGTCACGTCGCGTCCGATGCGCTCAAACGCACCGGAAGGACATTCGTCCGCATCACGCAGGCAGGGCGTGCAGCGCAAACATTTACTCTCCCGGCGAACCGTCTCAATTTTTGGGGAGATCGACTCCGGGTTGGCACACCACGGGCAGCGGTGAGGGCAGCCTTTAAAAAAGACCACCGTGCGAATACCCGCCCCGTCGTTTAACGAATAGCGCTGAATATTGAAAATACGCGCCACGTCGGCGCGTGTTTCAACGACGTCACAGCTGATGCGCGGTGCGGCGGATAATGTCATTCTGGATCTCCTTCGACAGCTCAACAAAGAAGGCGCTGTATCCGGCAACGCGCACCACCAGCCCAGCAAAATCCTGTGGACGCCGCTGCGCTTCACGCAGGGTTTCCGCGTTCACCACGTTGAACTGGATGTGTTGCAACTTAAGCTGCGTGAACGCACGCAGGAAATCTGCCAACTTTTGCAGCCCTGTGTCGCCTTCCAGCGTCGCCGGTGTGAATTTAACGTTTAATAGCGTACCGTTAGATAACAGATAGTTATCCAGCTTACTCACCGATTTGAGTACCGCGGTTGGGCCCTGCATATCTTGCCCAAGCATCGGTGAAAGCCCGCCGTCCGCCAGTTGCTCACCGGCAAAGCGTCCATCCGGTGTTGCCCCCACAACCGCCCCCAACGGCACGTGTGCCGATACGGTATAAGACCCCGGCGTAAATTGCCCGCCGCGCGGGTTACGGTATTTTTCGACCTCTTTGCAGTAGTGGCGCAGCAGTTCAGCGCTGATGTTGTCGACATCATCGATATCATTGCCGTATTTTTCGAAGCGATTGATCAGCCTTGCTCGCACTTTTTCGCCCTCCGGGGTGGCAAAGTTCGCTTTTAACACGGCTAAGAGCTCATCAAAACTTAAGCGTTGCTGTTCAAAGACCAGCCCTTTCAGGGCGTGCAGTGAATCGCTCAGGTTGGCTATTCCGATCCCCTGTACACCAGAGAAGTTATAGCGCGCCCCGCCGTCGGTAATGTCTTTCCCAGATGCCAGGCAATCGCTGATAAAAGAAGAGAGCAACGGCACCGGAGCCCAATCACGATGGCCGATATCGCAGATATTGCTCCCCTCAACCATCAGCGCAATGTAGTGATTAATTTTGGCGCGAATATTCTCCAGCAACCCTTCATAACTCAACCCTGCGTTGCCTTCATTCTCGTGCATCGCGATTTCCATCACCTTCAGCAGGTTAAACATCGCAATATCGTGCAGACCGTAGGTTTTACCCGGAATCGACAGCTCAACACAGCCGACGACAGCGTAGTCGCGCGCGTCCTCCAGCGACACGCCGCGATTGAGGAAGGCAGGCACCACCACTTCATCGTTAAAAATCTGCGGAATGCCGGTGCCCAGCCGAATGGTCTCTGCGGTTTTAAGCAGGAAAGGCCGGTCGATAAGTTCATTCACCCGCACGCCGAGGTTCGGCTGAGGAAGCTGAACGCTTTGGTAGGCATCCAGGCACAGGAAGGAGAGCACGTTTACCGCACTACGGCCGCTTTCCGTCAGGCCGCCTAACAGTGCGGTATACCCGGTCGGGAACCCGGCGAAATAGCGGGCGCTGCTGGTCGAGCGTAAAAGCACGACGTCATTGCACTTCACCCACAGCGACTCAAGAATCTCTTTCAGGAACGCGGGCTCATCGCCTTGTGAGAGCGAGGCCTGATAAAACGGCAGCATATACTGGTCAAAGCGCCCGATAGAGAGCGAACTGGCGTTGGATTCGTACTGCAAAATGATGTTCATGTACCAGAAAAGCTGACACGCCTGCCAGAACGTCTGTGGCTTCTGCTGTGCGTTGTGCCGCGAGATGTCGGCAATTGTCAGCAGTTCCTCTCGGCGCGGCACATCGCTGACCCGGGCCAGTTCTTCAGCCAGCGCCGCGTAGCGCAAAATATGGCGCTGGGAAGCCTCAAGCAGGATCAGTGCCGCTGCATAGAAGGTATTATGGGGGTCGCGGGCGCAGTGTTCACGCAGTTCTTCCACCAGCACACCCAGGCCGTTATTAAGCAGGCGTGGATAATCAATAATGATATGCCCCTGCCCTTTATCCGTCTGGTTGATGCTGAAAATCTGCGTCCCTACCGCGGTTTTCACCTCATCTGTCATCTGGCTGTTGATGAAATCCTTCATTGACCGGTTTTCCCAGTAGGGGTACAGCACGTCACGGTAGGTCTGCTTATCCTCATCGCTGATTTCAAAGCGGTCCTGCGGACGTGTGGCAAACTGATCCAGCTCCTTAAGCAGCCAGTACGGATCCATCTCCGGAGACATAATGCCTGCACGCGGTTTAACGGTGCGGTTCCCGGCAATCAGCTCCTCATCACGAATCGCGATTTTTACATGGTCGAGTATGTACGCCGTCGCTTTCGCGCGCCGGATAATCACCGGCTCACCTTCCGTCTGCTGGTGGCTGGCGGTATAGAGCAAAGCACGCTCAAGCGAGATTTCACGCGGGCTGGCAAAAAGAGCGTCTTTCAAACGCTGGGTACGATTCGTCATGAGGGAACTCCTGTAACGGTAAAACGAGCCCGCCCCGAAGGGCGGGAGAGCATCAGGCGGTTTGTGCCAGGTGGGCATCAATTTTGTTCATGATGGCGTCGGCACGTTTTACCGCGTCGCTGATATTGACGCGTACGGTGGTTTTTCCGGCAAAACGCTCTTCGAATTTAATGCCAATATCCTTGGTCAGGATCACCACATCCGCGGCGGCAACGTCTTCTGCCGTCAGCTCATTCTCAAGACCGATCGATCCCTGTGTTTCTACTTTCACTTCCCAGCCTTTCGCTTTTGCGGCGCTTTCCAGCGCTTCAGCAGCCATATAGGTATGGGCAACGCCAGACGGACATGCTGTTACTGCGATAATTCGGGCCATGTTCTCTTCCTCACTCAGTTAATTTCGAAATCCAGATCCAGGTCATCCTCTTTTTCCTCGACCTGTTTTGTATTCTTACGGGCAATACGCTTCAGCACGTTGACGCTGATTGCCGTTACCACTGCGCCCACAGCAACTGCCGCGATATAGCCGAGCTTGCCGTCCACCACGGGAAGCACAATCAACCCACCCCAACCGGCATAGCATTGCGCGCCCATCACGGCAGCCGTGACCGCACCACACGCGGAACCCAGCATGATTGAAGGAATCACGCGCAGAGGGTCAGCAGCGGCAAACGGAATTGCCCCTTCGGTGACGCCAACACAGCCCATCACCAGCGCCGCTTTCCCCGCTTCACGTTCTTCATCGGAAAAATTCTTGCGGCCGACTAACGTTGCCAGGCCTAACCCCAGCGGCGGTATGCAAATAGCCGCGGCGGCAATCGCAACGACGGTATAGACGCCCTGCGCAACGCAAATCAGCATGAAGGCATACGCCACTTTGTTAACCGGGCCGCCCATATCGAACGCCAGCATAAGGCCGAGAATGATGGCAAGTACCACGATGCTGCCCTGCTGCATGCCTTGCAGCCACTGAGTGAGGCTGGTGGTCAGCGCGCCTACAGGCTCGCCAAGACCCCACATCATGATGCCCGCGGTAATAAAGGTGCCGATAATCGGGATGATGAAGATAGGCATGACGGAACGCAGCACCTTCGGGACCGGCAGTTTTTTCAGGTACCAGACGATAATTCCACCGAAAATCCCGGCGATAATCGCGCCGAAGAACCCCGCGCCAAAGCTGTTGCCCACCCAGGCGGCAATGGCACAGGGAGCCAGCGCGGCGCGTTCTGCAATCGAGTAGCCAATGTAAGCGGCCAGGAAGGGCACCATCAGCGTTAAACCCGCCACACCAATATCAAAGAGCTTTTTCAGATTGGGATCGGTTGCGGCATCCGGTACCGCGCCCTTGCCGTATAGCATTACTGAAACCGCCAGCAGAATGCCGCCCGAGACCACGAACGGGATCATATGCGACACCCCAGTCATCAGATGCTGCCGCGTGTTCTTGAGAATGTGCACCAACGCTTTCATATGTCGCTCCAGGCCTAAAACCATAAAGATGTTGTGGCAAACAATAGGCAATCAGAAAGACGGCGGACAGGAGACAAAAAGGCCATTTACTGGATTTTTGTAATATCGAAATAAAAATGCGATCCGCCTCGACATTTCACACCGGCGATGCATTACGCAAAACGTCAGAACCTGTGAGTGAAATCTCATTTTTAGCGTCACATTACATTTGTCCAGCTTTTGGCAGTTTTGTCACATGGCGTGCCTCATCCTCACGCTCGTATGCTCTTTCGCATCATTGACGATTGGTTTCAGGAGTGTGTATGGCTCTGGTAGTGGAATTTACCTGTGAATTGCCCAACGGTGTTCACGCGCGTCCGGCAAGTCATGTGGAAACGCTGTGCAATACGTTTGTCTCGCAAATCGAGTGGCATAACCTGCGTACGGACCGTAAAGGCGATGCCAAAAGCGCGCTGGCATTGATTGGTACCGATACGCTGGCAGGCGATCCCTGCCGTCTGGCAATCTGCGGTGAAGATGAGCAACATGCCCATCAGCGGCTGGAGCAGTGGCTGAGAGAGGAGTTCCCGCACTGTGACGCACCGCTTGAAGGAGTTATCAGCACGGAACTGGAGCCCTTACCAGAATCACTGACACGCCTGAACCCGACGCTTTTTCGCGCCACTCCGGTATGCAGCGGCAGTGGGCAGGGCATCCTGACGGTACTGACATCGCTGGATCTCAACGCCCTGACCGATTTACCCGAAGCACAAAACGTGGAAGCTGAGCAATCGGCGCTGGATACCGGTCTGACGCTGCTGGTCAAACACATTGAGCTGCACGCGCTGGAAGGCGACAGCACCGCCAGCGCCATTCTTGAAGCCCACCGCTCGCTGGCTACAGATACCTCGCTGCGCCAGCATCTCCTGTCAGGGGTCAACCGGGGCTTAAGCTGCGCCCAGGCCATCATCGCCACGGCCAACCATTTCTGCGAGACGTTCTCTCGTTCCAGCAGCGCATATTTGCAGGAACGCGTGCTGGACGTGCGCGACGTCTGCTATCAGCTTTTACAGCATATCTACGGTGAAGCTTGTTTCCCGTCTCCGGGGCAGCTGACGCAACCGACCGTCTGCCTTGCTGACGACCTCACTCCCGGCCAGTTCCTGGAACTGGATAAAACCATGCTCAAAGGGTTGCTGTTAAAAAGCGGCGGAACCACCTCGCACACCGTGATCCTCGCGCGCTCCTTTAATATCCCGACGCTGGTGGGCGTCGACGGTGAAAGCCTGCTGCAATGGCGCAATCAGTCTGTCTTTGTGGATGGCAATGCCGGTGCGGTCGTAGTCAATGCCAGCGATGCGGTGACGCGCTACTACCAACAAGAAGCGCGGGTACAACAGACGATACGCGAGCAGCAGCGCATCTGGCTCGATCGTGAAGCCAGAACGGCCGACGGTCTGCGCATAGAGATTGCCGCGAACATCGCCCACGCGGTGGAAGCCCAGGGGGCATTTGGCAACGGCGCCGAGGGCGTGGGCCTGTTCCGCACTGAAATGCTTTATATGGATCGCACCAGCGCGCCAGGCGAAAACGAGCTATACAACATCTTCTGTCAGGCGCTGGAGATCGCAAACGGGCGGAGCATTATTGTACGCACCATGGATATTGGCGGTGATAAGCCGGTGGAGTATCTGAATATTCCGGCAGAGAACAATCCGTTCCTCGGTTACCGCGCCGTGCGCATATATGAAGAGTATGCAACCCTTTTCACCACCCAGCTTCGGGCGATCCTGCGCGCCTCTGCTCACGGCAATCTGAAGATCATGATCCCGATGATCTCCTCGATGGAAGAGATCCTGTGGGTCAAAGAGAAACTTGCCGATGCGAAACAACAGCTTCGCAATGAACATATTCCGTTTGATGAGAAAATCCCGTTCGGCATTATGCTGGAAGTGCCTTCGGTGATGTTCATCATCGATCAGTGCTGCGAAGAAATTGATTTCTTTAGTATTGGCAGCAATGACCTGACGCAGTATCTGCTGGCCGTCGACCGCGACAACGCCAAAGTCACGCGCCACTACAACAGCCTGAATCCGGCCTTCCTGCGCGCGCTGGATTACGCGGTGCAGGCAGTGCATCGCCAGGGGAAATGGATTGGCCTCTGCGGTGAACTGGGCGCGAAAGGGTCAGTGCTGCCGCTACTGGTAGGTCTTGGTCTGGACGAGCTCAGCATGGGCTCACCTGCCATTCCCGCTACCAAAGCGCGCCTGGCCCAGCTTGATAGCCGCGCCTGTCGCCAGCTACTGAACCAGGCTATGGCGTGTCGTACATCGCTCGAAGTGGAGCATCTGCTCGCCCAGTTCCGCATGAATCAGCAGGATACGCCGCTGGTGACGCCACGCTGCATCTCTCTGGATAACGACTGGAATAGCAAAGAAGAGGTCATGAAAGGGATGACCGATAACTTGCTGCTCGCCGGGCGTTGCCGCTATCCGCGCAAGCTGGAAGCCGATCTGTGGGCACGCGAGGCGGTCTTCTCCACCGGGCTGGGTTTTGGTTTCGCCATTCCACACAGCAAATCGGAGCATATTGAGCAATCCACCATCAGCGTTGCACGCCTGAAATCCCCCGTCATGTGGGGAGATGAAGAAGCACAATTCATCATCATGCTGACGCTGAACAAACACGCCGCGGGCGATCAGCATATGCGTATTTTCTCCCGCCTGGCCCGCCGCATCATGCATGACGATTTCCGCAGCGCGCTGGTCAACGCCAGCTCAGAAGAGGCTATCGCCTCCCTGCTACAACACGAATTAGAACTCTGAAACGAGGAAGAGTAATGGAACTGTACCTGGATACCGCCAACGTGGCGGAAGTAGAACGCCTGGCGCGCATTTTTCCCATAGCGGGCGTCACCACAAATCCGAGCATCATTGCCACCAGCTGCGAATCCATCTGGGACGTGCTGCCGCGTCTGCAAAAAGCCATTGGACCGGAAGGCACGCTGTTTGCTCAAACCATGAGCCGCGACGCCGAAGACATGGTGGCAGAGGCCAAACGCCTGAGTAACGCCATCCCGGACATCGTGGTGAAAATTCCGGTCACGGCTGAGGGCCTTACCGCGATTAAGGCGCTGCAAAAAGAGGGCATTACCACGCTGGGCACTGCCGTTTATAGCGCCGCACAGGGTTTGCTGGCCGCGCTGGCAGGCGCGAAGTATGTCGCGCCATATGTGAACCGCGTCGACGCACAGGGCGGCGACGGTATTCGCATGGTCCAGGAGCTGCAATCCTTGATGGAAATGCACGCGCCGGAAAGCAGGGTGCTGGCTGCCAGCTTTAAAACGCCGCGTCAGGCGCTGGACTGCCTGCTTGCCGGGTGCGAGGCAATCACGCTTCCCTTAGACGTAGCGCAACAAATGCTCGGCACCCCGGCGGTAGAGTCAGCCATAGAGAAGTTCGAGCAGGACTGGAAAAACGCGTTTGGTAACCTCAACCTCTAAGGGAGAAACGTTATGGACCGTATTATTCAATCGCCGGGGAAATATATTCAGGGCGCTGACGTGCTTACTCGCCTCGGTGACTATCTGAAACCCCTGGCCAATCGCTGGCTGGTGGTCGGAGATAAATTTGTGCTGGGTTTTGCTGAAGAGACCCTGCGTCAGAGTTTCAAAAAAGCCGAACTGCACGCTGAAATCGCGCCGTTTGGCGGCGAATGTTCGCAAAATGAAATCGATCGCCTGAAAAAGCTGGCAGACAGTGCCGACTGTCTCGCGGTGTTGGGCATCGGCGGCGGTAAAACGCTGGATACCGCCAAAGCGCTGGCGCATTTCATGGACGTGCCGGTGGCCATTGCGCCGACCATTGCCTCTACCGATGCGCCGTGCAGCGCCCTTTCCGTCATTTACACCGACAGCGGCGAGTTCGATCGCTACCTGATGTTGCCGCACAACCCGAATATGGTCATTGTCGACACCAAAGTGGTGGCGGGTGCGCCTGCGCGCCTGCTGGCCGCCGGGATAGGCGATGCGCTCGCGACCTGGTTTGAAGCACGCGCCTGCTCGCGCAGCGGCGCAACCACCATGGCGGGCGGCAAGTGCACCCAGGCGGCGTTAGCGCTGGCCGAGCTGTGCTACAACACGCTGGTTGAAGAGGGTGAGAAGGCAATGCTGGCAGCGGAACAGCACGTGGTAACGCCAGCGCTGGAACGCATTATCGAAGCCAACACCTATCTCAGCGGCGTGGGCTTTGAAAGCGGCGGTCTGGCGGCGGCACACGCCATTCACAACGGCATGACGGCAGTGCCGGATGCGCATCACTTCTATCACGGTGAAAAAGTGGCGTTTGGCACGCTGACGCAGCTGGTGCTGGAGAACGCCCCGGTTGAAGAAATAGAGACCGTCGCCGCGCTTTGCCACAGCGTGGGGTTGCCGATCACGCTGGCACAGCTGAATATCAAAGAGGATATTCCGGCCAAAATGCGTCTGATCGCGGAAGCGTCCTGTGCCGAAGGGGAGACCATTCACAACATGCCGGGCGGCGTGACCCCGGATCAGGTTTACGCGGCGCTGCTGGTGGCTGACCAGTATGGACAGCGGTTCCTGCGGGAGTGGGAGTAATAAAAAGCCGGGCGGCGGCTGCGCCTTACCCGGCCTGTATTATTGGCAAAAATATCCCCGCCGTGGCGGGGATATTTATTTACCGCAGATCAAAACGATCCAAATCCATCACCTTCGCCCAAGCGGCAACGAAGTCACGGACGAACTTCTCGTGCGCATCGCTGCTGGCGTAAACCTCTGCCAGCGCGCGCAGGACAGCGTTCGAGCCAAAGACCAGGTCGGCGCGGGTCGCGGTATATTTCACTTCACCGCTGGCGCGATCGCTTCCGGCAAACAGTTCACTGGATTCGTCGGTCGCCTTCCACTGAGTGTTCATGTCCAGCAGGTTCACGAAGAAATCGTTGCTCAGCACGCCTTCGCGGTTGGTGAATACGCCATTCTTGCTGCCATCGAAGTTTGTACCCAGCACGCGCAGGCCGCCGATCAGCACCGTCAGTTCAGGCGCGGTCAGGGTCAGCTGCTGGGCCTTATCAATCAGCAGTGACTCCGTCGTGGACACATCCACCTGCGCACGGTAGTTGCGGAAGCCGTCGGCAACCGGCTCGAGCAGGTTGAACATCTCGATATCCGTCTGGTCCTGACGGGCATCCACGCGACCCGGGGTGAACGGTACGTTGACATAAACGCCCGCCGCTTTCGCCGCCTGCTCAACGCCCACGACGCCCGCCAGCACGATAATATCGGCCAGCGAGGCTTTATTGGTGGTGCGCTGGATAGCTTCCAGAGCCGGCAACGCGCGAACCGCCGCGGCGTTCACATCCCAGTCGCGCTGAGGAGCCAGCGCCAGACGCGCGCCGTTGGCACCGCCGCGCTTGTCGCCGCCGCGGAAGGTCGATGCAGACGCCCAGGCAACGGAAACCAGTTCGCTCACGGAGAGGCCGGAGGCCGCGATTTCCGCCTTCAGGCTTTCAATGTCCTCTTTCGACGGATTGAACACCGCCTGCGGCAGCGGATCCTGCCAAATCAGATCTTCTTTCGGCACTTCCGGACCGATGTACCGTGCTTTTGGCCCCATATCGCGGTGGGTCAGTTTGAACCACGCACGCGCGAAGGCTTCGTTAAAGGCCTGCGGATCGTTCAGGAAGCGATGGGAAATTTTCTCGAATTCCGGGTCGAAGCGCAGCGTCAGGTCGGTGACCAGCATGGTAGGCTTACGTTTTTTCGACGGATCGAACGGGTCTGGCATGATCTCAGGCGCATCCACGGCTTCAAACTGAATCGCGCCTGCCGGGCTACGGGTCTGCACCCATTCGTATTTGAACAGGTTCTCGAAGAAGTAGTTGCTCCACTGGGTCGGAGTTTGTGACCAGATGACTTCCAGCCCGGAGGTGATAGCATCAGCGCCAATACCGGTGCCGTGCGTGCTTGCCCAGCCTAAGCCCTGCGCTTCAATCGGCGAGGCTTCCGGATCGGTACCAACGTGCGTAGCTTCACCCGCGCCGTGGGTTTTACCGAGCGTATGGCCGCCTGCAATCAGCGCGACGGTCTCTTCGTCGTTCATCCCCATGTTGCCGAAGGTTGCGCGAATTGCCGCAGCCGCCGACAGCGGTTCACCGCTGGCGTTTGGCCCTTCCGGGTTCACGTAAATCAGGCCCATTTCAGTGGCACCCAGAGGACGCTTCGCCAGCGCTTCCGGGTCACGGTGGGTCAGCCAGGCTTTTTCATCGCCCCAGTTCACGTCCAGATCCGGTTCCCAGACGTCTTCACGACCGGCGCCAAAACCAAAGGTGCGGAAGCCGGAGTTCTCCAGCGCCACGTTACCCGCGAGGATAAACAGGTCGGCCCAGGAGATTTTTTGTCCGTATTTTTGCTTGATTGGCCACAGCAGGCGGCGCGCTTTATCCAGGCTGACGTTATCAGGCCAGGAGTTCAGTGGCGCAAAGCGCTGCTGACCGCGTCCGGCACCGCCGCGTCCGTCAACGGAGCGATAGGTACCGGCACCGTGCCAGGCCATGCGAATAAACAGGCCAGCATAGCTGCCCCAGTCGGCAGGCCACCAGGGTTGAGAGTCGGTTAACAGGGCTTTGAGATCGCCCTTGAGGGCGGAATAGTCGAGCTTGCTGAATTCTTTGCGGTAGTCGAAGTCTTCACCCAGAGGGTTAGAACGGTTGGAATGTTGATTTAGAAGATCGATGCGGAGTTGTTTAGGCCACCACTCTTTACTGCCGGTACCTGCGCCCGCGCTGTGATCGACGCCGCCCTGATGGAACGGACATTTGCCGGCGGATGCCGCGTTATTGGTCTCGTCTGACGTGCTCATCGCTATGCTCCCTTTACAGTGTTACCGTTACGATATACACCACTAGCAATAAGATATAGTTGAATTAATCCACAGATTCGATAGTTAATACCTTTTAACTTTCTACCTGACTAAAAAGCCCTCGATTTTATGAGGGCTTTTTGCTGATTACGCCGGACGAACGCCGAGTGTGTGACAAATGGCGTAGCTCATCTCCGCACGGTTCAGCGTGTAGAAGTGGAAATCTTTCACCCCTTCGCGACTTAAAATCTTCACCATGTCCATCGCGATGTTGGCCCCCACCAGCTTGCGGGTTTCCGGGTCATCGTCCAGCCCTTCGTACATTTTGGACATCCACAGCGGAATGCGCACGTTGGTCATATCGGCGAATTTCTTCGCCTGTTTGAAGTTCGAGACCGGCAAAATGCCAGGAATGATTTCGACGTCGATACCAGCCGAGACGCAGCGGTCGCGGAAGCGCAGATAGCTTTCCACGTCAAAGAAGAACTGGGTGATGGCGCGGTTGGCACCGGCCTCCACCTTACGCTTCAGGTTAAGCAGATCCGCCTGGGCGCTTTTCGCTTCCGGATGAACTTCAGGGTAGGCGGCCACGGAGATATCGAAGTCGGCCACCTCTTTCAGCAGCCCGACCAGGTCGGCCGCATACATCTCTGGCTTGCCGCTGCCGGGAGGGAGATCGCCGCGCAGGGCAACGATATGGCGAATACCGTTGTTCCAGTAGTCCTGGGCAATGGCGCGCAGTTCATCGCGAGTGGCGTCGATACAGGTCAGGTGCGGTGCCGCTTCCAGACCGGTTCTGTCCTTAATGCCTTTAATTATGCTGTGCGTACGGTCACGCTCGCCGGAATTCGCACCGTATGTCACGGAGACAAACTTTGGCTTCAGGCTGCTCAGGCGATCGATAGAGCTCCACAGGGTTTGCTCCATTTCACTGGTGCGCGGCGGGAAAAATTCAAAAGAGACGTTAATCTGGCCGTTTACTTCGGCCAGGCTCTGATTCAGTGCTTCCCGCTGGTTGGCGTGAAAAAAGCTCATACCTTACCTCTATCTTTCGCGTGTCGTTGTCTGTTGTGTCGTGAACTTCTATACGTTTAGACGTCCAGATGTAAAAATGACGGAAAAGCGGAGGGACGTCAACATAAATAATCAACAATAACGGTGAGGTTTGCTCAGGGAAGATGAGAGAAACTCATGATGAGGGGGAAAAGCAGTCCCCTCTCCCCTTTGGGGAGAGGGTTAGGGTGAGGGGTTACAGCAGCTTAGCCAGACGGTTAATGTCGGACTGGATCGCCCCGGCGGTGACATCGCGCCCCGCGCCCGGACCGCGGATCACCAGCGGGTTATCACGGTACCAGCGGCTTTCAATGGCGAAGACGTTATCGCACGGCAGCAGCGCCGCCAGCGGATGGTCAGGACGCACCGCTTCGACACCCACGCGCGCCTTACCGTTCGCCTCGAAACGCGCCACGTAGCGCAACACCAGCCCCATCTCGTTTGCCGCTTCCAGACGCTGCACCATCTGGTCATTCAGCTCGTCACCGTTCTCGAAGAAATGGTCAACGGACCCTTCCTCGCAGCCCGCAGGGACCAGCGACTCGACGCGTACAGAATCCGGCTCGATGTCATAACCGGCTTCGCGCGCCAGGATCACCAGCTTGCGCATCACGTCTTTACCGGAGAGATCAACGCGCGGATCGGGCTCGGTTAAGCCCTGCTGCCAGGCCTGATCCACCAGGTCGGTGAATGGTACAGTGCCGTCAAACTGCAGGAATAGCCAGGAGAGCGTGCCGGAGAAGATCCCGCTCAGCGCCAGAATGCTGTCGCCGCTTTCAATCAGGTCGCGCACGGTGTGGTTAACCGGCAGGCCCGCGCCAACAGTGGCGTTATAGAGCCAGTGGCGGCCCGTTTTTTCGAACGCGTCGTGGATCTGGCGGTATTTATCGGTGCTGCTTGCCCCCGCCAGCTTGTTGGCGCTGATGACGTGGAAACCGTGGCTGGCGAAATCCAGATACTGATCGGCAAGCTGTTCGCTGGCGGTAACGTCCAGCACCACCAGATCGTCATAAGGGTGCGCGCGCATCCACAGGAACAGCGCTTCTTCATCCTGCTCTACGGCTTCATCGTTAAAGAAGGCAAGCGCGCGGCTGGCGTCCAGCCCTTCGTAGTTCAGCAGGCTGCGGCGGCTGTCCACCACGCCCGCAAGAATAAATTCGAATCCGGTACGCGCCGAGAGCGTAACCTGCTCGCGGGCAAACAGCTCCAGCCAGCGGGAGCCGATGTTGCCTTTCCCAAACAGTACCAGCCCAATGCGTTTTTCCGCGCGGAACAGGGAGGTGTGCAGGCCCTGAATCAGGCTCTCGGTTGGCCCTTTCCGCAGGACCGCGACCAGGCTGATGCCCTCTTCCGACTGCCAGGTGAACTCCACCGGCTGGCCTTTCAGCTGCTGCCAGAAGCGGTGGCAGTGCAGCGGGTTACGGGTGACGCCCGCGCCCACCATCGCCACCAGCGCCAACCCCTGACGCAGGCGAAGCTCGCCCGGCAGGCCCGCTTCATCCAGAATTTTCAGCGCGCTGTCCGCCACTTCGGCGGTATAGCAGAACTGCAGCAGCTGACGGTCATTGTGAACGCCAACGGCCAGCGGACGCACCTGGGCGCGTTTCAGGATCGTGTCGATATCTTTATGTGCCAGTTTGAAATCCTGACCGGCAGGGACCTGGAACTCAATCAGGCAGATGTCGTCGTGGCTGGTGACAATACGCGCGCCCGTGCCGGACGCCAGCACGCGCTCAATGCGCGTGGAACCCTGGTCCGGCGTATAGCTACAGCGCAGCTGCAGGTCGATATCGCTGCCGGAAACCGGCTGCAGCGTGCGCGCGTGCAGTACCGGCGCAGCCAGCCGTGCCAGCTCGCTGGCTTCGTCGAGACGCAGCAGCGGCAGCAGACAGGCATCTTTCACCTTACGCGGGTCCGCGCTGTAAACACCGGCCACGTCGCTCCAGATGGTGACGCGGGACACGCCCGCCAGGGCACCAATCTGCGTTGCCGAGTAGTCCGAGCCGTTACGGCCCAGCAGCACGGTTTCGCCAGCATTGCTGCGGCTGATAAAGCCGGTGACGACAATACGTTTGCCCGGATGCTGCACCAGCAGCTGCTGTAGCAGCGGGTAGGACAACCCTTCATCCACCTGCGGCTGCGCGGCGCGTTCCGCGCGCAGGAAATCACGCGCGTCGAGCCAGGCCGCTTCCACGCCCAGATGTTGCAGCACGGCGGCCATCAGACGCGCGGACCACACTTCACCGTGGCCCACCACTTCGGCATACACCGCGTCGGTAATCCCGCTGTCCAGCAGGGCTGCCAGACGCTCAAGGTCATGCGTGAAAGCGCTGATCAGCCCGTCCGCCACGTCCGCAGGCAGCAGGCCGGCAATCAGCTCGCTCTGGTAACGACGTAAGGACTGTTGCACCTGATGCGCAGAAAGGCGATCGGTCTGGCTCAGTTTCAGCCAGCTAATCAACTGGTTGGTGGTGCTGCCCGCCGCTGAGACAACCATCATGTCACCCGGCTGTGAATATTCGGTCATGATCCCTGCGACGCGCAGGTAACATTTCACATCAGCAAGACTACTACCACCAAACTTGTGCAGCTGACGACCCTTCGCCCCTGCCTGCGCTATCACACTCATGATTACCCCTTGGCTGCGATCCGGAAGCCATTTTCCAGATCGGCAATTAAATCTTCAGAATCTTCAATGCCGGTTGAGATACGCAGCAGCGTCTCGGAAATCCCGGCGGCGGCACGTGCTTCGGGTGCCATACCTGCGTGCGTCATGGTCGCGGCGTGGGAGATCAAGCTTTCAACCCCACCTAAGGATTCCGCCAGCGTAAACAATGACAGCCCGCTCAGGAAGCGACGCAGCGTTTGCTCGTCACCGTCCAGTTCAAAACTTAACATCGCGCCAAATCCCTTTTGCTGGCGCGCGGCAATCTCGTGTCCCTGGTTTTCCGGCAGCGACGGGTGATAAAGCTTCTTCACCAGCGGCTGGGTTTTCAGGAAATCGACAATCGCCTGGGCATTACGCTGCGCCACGTCCATGCGCGGCGACAGCGTGCGGATGCCGCGCAACAGCAGGTAGCTGTCGAACGCGCCCGCGGTGACGCCAATGTTATTGGCCCACCATGCCAGTTCCGTGACAACGTCGGGATCTTTGGCAATCACCACGCCCGCCACCACGTCAGAATGGCCGTTCAGATATTTAGTACATGAATGCAATACAAGATCCGCACCCAGTGCTAACGGGTTCTGAAGCGCCGGACTGAGGAAGGTATTATCCACTACACTTATCGCTCCCGCATCCCTTGCGAGCTGACAAATTTTCGCAATGTCGACAACGCGCAACAATGGGTTGCTTGGACTTTCCACCAGAACCAGCTTTGGTTTCTCTGCCAGCGCCTGTTTCAGCGCCTGCTCGTCGTTTTGATCGACAAACAGCACGCGGTAGCAGCCGCGCTTTGCCAGGCTATCAAACAGGCGATAGCTCCCGCCGTAGCAGTCGTGCGGCGCAACCAGCAGATCGCCCGGTTTCAGGAAAACTGTCGTCACCAGGTGAATGGCGGACATCCCGGTATTGGTTAATACTGCCCCTGCGCCCCCTTCCAGCTCGGCCAGCGCACGCTGGGTCACATCACGCGTAGGATTGCCACGACGCGAATAGTCATGCGCGCGGGGTTCATTAAATCCGGTGAAATTGTAGGTACTGGAAAGATGAATGGGCGGGACAACGCAGCCGTACTGCTCGTCATCATTTAATCCGCTACGCACTGCGATAGTGGCCTGTTTACGCGTCATGGTGAGGGCTTCCTGGCGAATGAGGTGAAAAGTCAGGCACCAGAGTAAACATTGAAAGTATGGACGTCAATACATCTGGACATCTAAACTTCTTTGCGTATAGATTGAGCAATGCGCAAATAGCCGTTAAAATTATATGCTTTAGTGCACGCTGCAGCGGCAATATCCGTGCCACGGTATCGTCTCTACGGTAAACTACGCAAGATTACGGTTCAAAACGGGCAGTGACCGGTTTGCACCTTTAGATTAATGACTGAGAGGATTAAAGGTATCTCATGGCTGAATGGAGCGGCGAATATATCAGCCCATACGCTGAGCACGGTAAGAAGAGTGAGCAAGTAAAGAAAATTACGGTTTCCATTCCTCTGAAGGTGTTGAAGATCCTCACCGATGAACGTACGCGTCGTCAGGTGAATAACCTGCGCCACGCGACCAACAGCGAACTGCTGTGCGAAGCGTTCCTGCATGCGTTTACCGGCCAACCGTTGCCGAACGATGACGATCTGCGCAAAGAGCGTAGCGACGAAATCCCGGAAGAGGCGAAGGTGATCATGCGTGAACTGGGTATTGACCCGGAGACGTGGGAATACTGAGAAACGGATACAAAAAAGGCACCTTGCGGTGCCTTTTTTTCGGGAAACTTATTTAGCGCCCGGGATGCTGAAACGCTTGTTGAAGCGGTCAACACGGCCACCGGTTGCAACATCACGCTGCTTACCAGTGTAGAACGGGTGGCATTTGCCGCACACGTCCAAGTTCAGATCGTGACCCACGGTAGAGCGGATCTGGATAGAGTTACCGCAAGAGCAGTTTGCAGTAATCATTTCGTATTTCGGGTGAATATCTTTTTTCATGGGAGAACCTCAGTTAAGGCCGCGTCGCTCTTCCAGCCCTAACGCCAGACACCACGCGATGTTGAATGTAAGTTCTTTGGCGTAAAGTACACCAAAGGCGGCGAATCATACAGAATTTAACCAACGTATGCAAACTGATCCGCACGCCGCTTTTACTAATGTGTATACTAACGCGCCACTTTTCAAGTCAGGAAGATTCGATGCCCGTCGCTCACGTTGCCCTGCCCGTTCCGCTTCCCCGCACCTTTGACTACCTGCTGCCCGACAGCATGAGCGCCAAAGCGGGCTGTCGCGTGACCGTGCCGTTTGGCAAACAGCAGCGCGTGGGGATCGTCGTCTCCGTCAGCGATAAAAGCGAATTGCCCCTCAATGAACTGAAGTCGGTCGTTGAGGTGCTGGACCTCGAGCCGGTTTTCTCCACCAGCACCTGGCGACTGCTGCTGTGGGCGGCGGATTATTATCACCATCCGATTGGCGACGTCCTCTTCCACGCCCTGCCTATTCTGCTGCGCCAGGGCAAGAGTGCCAGCCACGCCCCGATGTGGTACTGGTTTGCCACCGAACAGGGGCAGGCCGTGGACATTAACAGCCTCAAGCGCTCGCAGAAACAGCAGCAGGCGCTAGCGGCGCTGCGTCAGGGGAAAATCTGGCGGCATCAGGTTAACGAGCTTGAGGTCAGCGAAACCGCGCTACAGGCATTAAGAAAGAAAGGGCTGAGCGAGCTGGCCAGCGAAGCGCCTGCCCTTCACGACTGGCGCGACGGCTTCTCCGTCTCAGGCGATCGCCTGCGTCTGAATACCGAGCAGGCCACCGCGGTAGGCGCCATTCACAGCGCCTCGGACCATTTTTCCGCCTGGCTGCTGGCGGGCGTGACGGGCTCCGGCAAAACGGAAGTCTACCTGAGCGTACTGGAAAACGTGCTCGCGCAGGGTAAACAGGCGCTGGTGATGGTGCCGGAAATCGGCCTGACGCCGCAGACAATCGCCCGATTCCGCGAGCGCTTTAACGCGCCGGTTGAGGTGCTGCACTCGGGGCTTAACGACAGCGAGCGCCTTAGCGCCTGGCTGAAAGCGAAAAACGGCGAAGCGGCGATAGTGATCGGCACCCGCTCGTCGCTGTTTACGCCGTTTAAAAACCTTGGCGTTATCGTGATCGATGAAGAGCACGACAGCTCCTATAAACAGCAGGAAGGCTGGCGCTACCATGCCCGCGATCTGGCGGTCTACCGCGCGCACAGCGAGCAAATTCCCATTATTCTCGGCTCCGCCACGCCGGCGCTCGAAACGCTGCACAACGTGCGCCAGCGTAAATATCACATGCTGCGCCTGACGCGTCGCGCGGGGAACGCCCGTCCGGCCATTCAGCACGTGCTGGATCTCAAAGGCCAGCAGGTGCAGGCAGGGTTAGCGCCCGCATTGATTTCCCGCATGCGCCAGCATTTGCAGGCGGGGAACCAGGTGATCCTGTTCCTGAACCGTCGCGGATTCGCCCCCGCCCTGCTGTGCCACGACTGCGGCTGGATTGCAGAATGCCCGCGCTGTGACCACTACTACACCTTCCATCAGGCCCAGCGTCACCTGCGCTGCCACCACTGCGACAGCCAGCGCCCGGTGCCGCGCCAGTGCCCGTCGTGCGGATCAACGCATATCGTGCCGGTCGGTCTGGGCACGGAACAACTTGAACAGGCGCTTGGCCCCTTCTTCCCGGACGTGCCTATTTCCCGAATCGACCGGGACACCACCAGCCGCAAAGGAGCGCTGGAACAGCAGCTGGCAGAAGTGCATCGCGGCGGCGCGCGCATCCTGATTGGTACTCAGATGCTGGCCAAAGGGCACCACTTCCCGGACGTGACGCTGGTCGCCCTGCTGGACGTGGACGGCGCGCTGTTCTCGGCCGATTTCCGCTCCGCCGAGCGCTTCGCCCAGCTTTATACCCAGGTGGCAGGGCGTGCGGGACGTGCTGGCAAGCAGGGCGAGGTGGTACTACAAACGCACCACCCTGAGCACCCGCTGCTGCAAACCCTGCTGCATAAAGGCTATGACGCCTTCGCCGAGCAGGCGCTGGCCGAGCGCCAGACCATGCAGCTGCCGCCGTGGACCAGCCACGTCATCATCCGCGCGGAAGATCATAACAACCAGCAGGCCCCGCTTTTCCTGCAACAGCTGAGGAATCTCCTGCAGGCCAGCCCGCTGGTGGATAACCAGCTGTGGATCCTGGGCCCGGTGCCGGCGCTGGCGCCGAAGCGCGGCGGACGTTTTCGCTGGCAAATTTTACTCCAGCACCCCTCGCGTATTCGCCTGCAGCACATCGTCAGCGGCACGCTGGCGCTCATCAACACCCTGCCGGAAGCGCGAAAAGTGAAGTGGGTACTGGACGTCGATCCCATCGAAGGCTGAAGACGGATCGAAAAATTTAACGCGCCTCACACTTTTTATGAAAATTCTGTAACCGATTCCATTAACTATCTGTAAAAATGGTGGTGTCCGCAGTTCGGTGTTCAGGCGAGGAGAAGACGTTGAAGTCCAGGAAAGAGGTTGCCACGGCGACCATGAAAGACGTTGCCGAGAAAGCACAAGTCTCAACGGCAACCGTGTCCCGCGCATTAATGAACCCGGATAAAGTCTCCCAGGCGACCCGTAACAAGGTTGAACAGGCGGCGCTGGAAGTGGGTTACTTCCCTCAGGCCATGGGGCGGAACGTCAAGCGCAATGAATCGCGGACCATCCTGGTGATAGTGCCGGACATCTGCGATCCCTTCTTTAGCGAGATCATTCGCGGCATCGAAGTGACGGCTGCGGAGCAGGGCTATCTGGTGCTGATTGGCGACTGCGCCCATCAGAACCAGCAGGAAAAAACCTTTATCGACCTCATTATTACCAAGCAGATTGACGGCATGCTGCTGCTTGGCTCACGCCTGCCGTTTGATGCCAGCATCGAAGAACAGCGCAATTTACCCCCGATGGTGATGGCCAACGAGTTTGCCCCCGAGCTGGAGCTGCCGACGGTTCATATCGATAACCTGACGGCCGCGTTCAACGCGGTGAACTATCTTCAGGAACTGGGGCATAAGCGGATTGGCTGCATTGCCGGGCCGGAAGAGATGCCGCTCTGCCACTATCGCCTGCAGGGCTATGTTCAGGCACTGCGCCGTACCGGTGCGATTGTCGATCCGCACTACATTGCGCGCGGTGATTTTACTTTCGAAGCGGGCGGACAGGCGCTGGAGAAACTGCTGGCGCTGCCAGAACCGCCAACAGCGGTGTTCTGCCACAGCGACGTGATGGCGCTGGGGGCGCTGTCCCACGCCAAACGCCGTGGCTTACGCGTGCCGAAAGATCTGTCGATTATCGGTTTCGATAACATTTCGCTTTCAGAGTTTTGCGATCCGCCGCTCTCCACCGTGTCACAACCGCGCTATCAGATTGGCCGTGAAGCGATGCTGCTTCTGCTGGATCAGCTGCAGGGTCAAACAGTTAGCAGCGGCTCACGGTTACTGGACTGCGAGCTGATTGTTCGCGGCTCTACCCAGGCATTGACTTAAAGTAAACGCCTTTCGGACACCCTTATCTGGTCAAAGCCCCGCCGCTTAAGTAACATGGCGGGCTGACGAACGAATAAATACAGCGAAACGATAGTGGCACAACGAGATTATGTACGTCGCGGCCAGCCGGCACCTTCGCGACGCAAAAAGAGTAGTTCAAAAAGCAAGCAGCGTAATCTGCCTGCGGTCTCGCCAGCAATGGTCGCTATTGCTGCGGCGGTACTGGTGGCTTTTATTGGCGGCCTGTACTTCATTACGCACCATAAAAAAGAAGAGTCCGAGGCGCTTCAGGGCAACAAAGTGGCGGGAAATGGTCTGCCGCCGAAACCTGAAGAGCGCTGGCGCTATATTAAAGAGCTGGAAAGCCGTCAGCCTGGCGTGCGTGCGCCTACCGAGCCTTCAGCCGGTGGCGAAGTGAAAAATGCCGACCAGCTGACGGACGAGCAGCGCCAGCTGCTGGCACAAATGCAGGCCGATATGCGCCAGCAACCAACGCAGTTGAACGAAGTGCCGTGGAATGAACAGACGCCAGCACAGCGTCAGCAAACGCTGCAGCTGCAGCGTCAGCGCCAGGCACAAATTCAACAGCAGCAACAGCAGCAGCAGTGGACGCAAACCCAGCCGGTGCAGCAGCCGAAAGCGCAGCCTTACCAGCAACCGCAGCAGCAGACGCGTACGGTGCAGTCTCAGCCTGTTCAACAGCCAAAAACGCAGCCGCAAAAACAAGCGGCTCAGCCGTATCAGGATCTGCTCCAGACGCCAGCGCATACCACCGCGCAGCAGCCGAAAACGCAGCAGGCCGCGCCGGTGACCAAAGAGACCGAATCGCCGAAGCAGACGGCAGAGAAAAAAGACGAGCGCCGCTGGATGGTGCAGTGCGGTTCGTTTAAAGGCGCCGAGCAGGCAGAAACGGTGCGTGCTCAGCTGGCGTTTGAAGGATTTGATTCACGCATTACCACCAACAACGGCTGGAATCGCGTGGTGATTGGCCCGGTCAAAGGCAAAGAAAATGCCGATGGCACCATTTCGCGCCTGAAAGTGGCCGGTCATACAAACTGCATTCGACTCGCCTCCGGGGGTTGAAACCCCCAAAATCTCCCCCATCTATCATTTAATTCAGCCCTGAGCACAGGCTCAGGGCTTCTGTTTCCCGAATTTGTAACCAGGGGGTCTGCTCGTGACAACAATAGTAAGTGTACGCCGTAACGGCCATGTGGTAATCGCCGGTGATGGCCAGGCCACGCTGGGTAATACCGTCATGAAAGGCAACGTGAAGAAAGTGCGTCGTCTCTACAACGACAAAGTGATCGCCGGTTTTGCAGGCGGCACGGCGGATGCCTTCACGCTGTTTGAACTGTTTGAACGCAAACTGGAAATGCACCAGGGTCATCTGGTGAAAGCCGCCGTTGAGCTGGCGAAAGACTGGCGTACCGACCGTATGCTGCGCAAGCTCGAAGCGCTGCTGGCGGTCGCGGATGAAACCGCTTCGCTTATCATTACCGGTAACGGTGACGTGATTCAGCCGGAAAACGACCTGATTGCCATCGGCTCTGGCGGCCCTTATGCCCAGGCTGCAGCCCGCGCGCTGTTGGAAAATACCGACATGAACGCGCGTGATATCGCGGTGAAGGCGTTGGATATTGCAGGTGATATCTGCATCTATACCAACCACAACCACACCATCGAAGAATTGACCTCCAAAGCGTAAGGATCTCCCATGTCTGAAATGACCCCACGCGAAATTGTCAGCGAACTGAACAAACACATTATCGGCCAGGATAACGCCAAGCGCTCCGTGGCCATCGCGCTGCGTAACCGCTGGCGTCGTATGCAGCTTGATGAAGAGCTGCGTCACGAAGTCACGCCGAAAAACATTCTGATGATCGGCCCGACCGGCGTCGGGAAAACCGAAATCGCCCGTCGTCTGGCGAAGCTGGCGAACGCGCCGTTCATCAAAGTTGAAGCCACCAAGTTCACCGAAGTGGGCTATGTGGGTAAAGAAGTGGACTCCATCATCCGCGATCTGACCGACTCGGCGATCAAAATGGTGCGCGTCCAGGCGATTGAAAAAAACCGCTATCGCGCGGAAGAGATGGCCGAAGAGCGCATTCTCGACGTGCTGATCCCACCGGCGAAAAACAATTGGGGCCAGGCTGAACAGCAGTCTGAGCCTTCAGCCGCGCGTCAGGCGTTCCGCAAAAAACTGCGTGAAGGCCAGCTGGACGACAAAGAGATTGAGATCGATCTCGCGGCCGCGCCGATGGGCGTGGAAATCATGGCGCCTCCGGGCATGGAAGAGATGACCAGCCAGCTGCAGTCCATGTTCCAGAACCTGGGCGGCCAGAAGCAGAAAGCGCGTAAGCTGAAAATCAAAGACGCGATGAAGCTGCTGATTGAAGAAGAAGCGGCGAAGCTGGTGAACCCGGAAGAGCTGAAGCAGGACGCTATCGACGCGGTTGAGCAGCACGGCATCGTGTTCATCGACGAAATCGACAAAATTTGTAAGCGCGGCGGCAACAGTTCCGGCCCGGATGTGTCCCGCGAAGGCGTACAGCGCGACCTGCTGCCGCTGGTTGAAGGCTGCACCGTCTCCACCAAGCACGGCATGGTGAAAACGGACCACATCCTGTTTATTGCTTCCGGTGCGTTCCAGGTGGCCAGCCCGTCGGATCTAATCCCGGAACTGCAGGGTCGTCTGCCTATCCGCGTTGAGCTGCAGGCGCTGACCACTGAAGATTTCGAGCGCATCCTGACCGAGCCAAACGCCTCTGCTACCGTACAGTACAAAGCGCTGATGGCGACGGAAGGCGTGAACCTTGAGTTCACCGAGGACGGTATCAAGCGTATCGCCCAGGCCGCATGGCAGGTCAACGAAACCACCGAGAACATCGGTGCGCGTCGTCTGCACACCGTGCTGGAACGCCTGGTGGAAGATATCTCGTATGATGCGAGCGACCTCAACGGTCAAACCATTACCATTGACGCAGAATATGTGAGCAAACATCTGGATGCGTTAGTGGCAGATGAAGATCTGAGCCGTTTTATCCTATAATCGCGGTTACTGCATTCTCATCACTGTTAATGGGGGCTAAGGCCCCCATTTTTATTGGCTAAATTACTATGACTGATATCAGCCGTACTCAGGCGTGGCTCGAAAGCCTGCGCCCTAAAACGCTTCCTCTGGCCTTTGCCGCGATTATCGTCGGTACGGCGCTTGCCTGGTGGCAAGGTTATTTTGATCCGCTGGTCGCCGCGCTGGCATTGATTACCGCCGGCCTGCTGCAAATTCTCTCCAACCTCGCTAACGACTATGGTGATGCGGTGAAGGGCAGTGATAAGCCGGACCGTATCGGGCCGCTGCGCGGGATGCAGAAAGGGGTCATTACCCAGGCACAGATGAAGCGCGCGCTGATTATCACCGTGGTACTGATTTGCCTATCCGGCCTGGCACTGGTGACGGTCGCCTCGAAAACCACCAGCGATTTCATTGGCTTCCTGGTGCTGGGTCTGCTCGCCATTATCGCGGCCATCACCTACACCGTCGGCACGCGCCCTTACGGCTATATTGGCCTCGGGGATATCTCCGTGCTGGTGTTCTTCGGCTGGTTGAGCGTGATGGGGAGCTGGTACTTACAGGCGCATACGGTGATCCCTGCTCTGTTCCTTCCCGCGACCGCCTGCGGCCTGCTGGCGACGGCAGTGCTGAACATCAATAACCTGCGCGATATCGACAGCGACCGTGAGAACGGCAAGAACACACTGGCGGTGCGTCTGGGGCCGGTGAATGCGCGCCGCTATCATGCCTGCCTGCTCATCGGCGCTTTGGTTTGCCTGGCGCTGTTTAACCTGATTTCCCTGCACAGTCTGTGGGGCTGGCTGTTTGTGCTTGCCGCGCCGCTGCTGGTTAAGCAGGCCCGCTTTGTGATGCGTGAACTCAGCCCGTCCGCTATGCCGCCGATGCTGGAACGTACGGTAAAAGGCGCGCTGCTGACTAACCTGTTGTTCGTCATTGGGATTGTGTTAAGCCAGACGCTCCGTTAGCTGACAAATATCAATTAACAATTGATGATTTTGCCAACAACGCATTTCGCACGATATACTGAACACATTCGCAGCAACTGAGCGTTAAACCTATGAAATACGATACCTCCGAGCTTTGTGACATCTACCAGGAAGATGTCAACGTCGTTGAACCGCTGTTCTCCAACTTTGGTGGGCGGTCGTCGTTTGGCGGTCAAATCGTCACGGTGAAATGTTTCGAGGACAACGGGTTGCTGTACGATCTGCTCGAACAGAACGGCCGTGGTCGCGTTCTGGTGGTCGACGGCGGCGGATCCGTGCGTCGCGCACTGATTGATGCCGAACTGGCCGGAATTGCCGTCCAGAACGAGTGGGAAGGCATCGTGGTGTACGGCTCCGTGCGTCAGGTGGACGATCTCGAAGACCTGGATATCGGAATTCAGGCCATCGCGGCCATTCCGGTAGGCGCTGCGGGTGACGGCATCGGCGAAAGCGACGTTCGCGTTAACTTTGGCGGCGTGACCTTCTTCTCCGGGGACCATCTCTACGCCGATAATACCGGCATTATCCTTTCCGAAGATCCGCTGGATATTGAGTAATAAAAGAGTCAGCGTGAACCATAAAAAAAGCCGGGTGGCGGCGTCGCCTTACCCGGCCTGTTCAGTTCATCCCAATGGGAATTAAACTTCTTCCATACGTCCCAGCAGCGCCTGCAGGCGATCCTGCCAGCCGTTCTGCTGTTCGCGCAGCTGGTTGTTTTCGCGCTCCAGTTCTTCACGGCCGTGCTGAGCGTTCTGAACTTCCTGCGCCAGGCTGTTGTTCTTCTCTTTCAGCTCTTCAATTTCCATCTGCAGCAGCGTGATGGTGTCAATCGCCTGCTGTACTTTCGATTCCAGTTTCTCAAACACTTCTAAAGACATGATCCTACCTCTCCTGAATTGCAAGGCGACGCTTTAACGTAAACGCGCACATCATATGTTCCGATTGTATGGAGCGCAGTCGCCCCTGTCCAGCGGCATGCCACGCAGATCGCGGTTTGCAACACTTTTCGGCCTCGTCCTGGTGCGTTCGCGGCATATACCTCTAAGTTGTTAACCCATTCGTTAAAGAAATGATTCAGCCCACCGTGCGCGACTGATGCAAAAACGCGCTTTATGGCGCGAAAACGCTCATTTTATTGACGCAGACCACACATTTTAATTTCGATATTTCTCGTTTTTGCTCGTTAACGATAAATTAACACTATGTCTACAGGGCATCGTGGCTGTCACGGGCGACCACGCTAACAATAAACATCAATTTCTTCAGGATTCCGATTATGAGTCAGACATCAACCTTAAAAGGCCAGTGCATTGCCGAGTTCCTTGGTACCGGGTTGTTGATATTCTTCGGAGTGGGCTGTGTCGCTGCACTGAAAGTGGCGGGTGCCAGTTTTGGTCAGTGGGAAATCAGTATCATCTGGGGTCTGGGCGTGGCGATGGCCATCTACCTGACTGCAGGGGTTTCTGGTGCACATCTTAACCCGGCGGTGACTATCGCACTGTGGCTGTTCGCGTGCTTCGACGGACGCAAAGTTGTTCCTTTCATTATTTCTCAATTTGCCGGCGCGTTTTGCGCAGCGGCGTTAGTTTACGGGCTTTATTACAATCTTTTCATCGACTTCGAACAGACGCATCATATGGTACGCGGCAGCGTCGAAAGTCTGGATCTGGCAGGCATCTTCTCAACCTACCCTAACCCGCACATCAATTTTGTGCAGGCGTTCGCAGTTGAAATGGTGATTACCGCTATTCTGATGGGCGTTATCCTGGCGCTGACCGACGATGGAAACGGCATTCCGCGCGGCCCGCTGGCACCCCTGCTGATTGGTCTTCTGATTGCGGTGATTGGCGCATCCATGGGCCCGCTGACCGGCTTCGCGATGAATCCGGCGCGTGATATCGGACCAAAAGCGTTCGCCTTTATCGCAGGCTGGGGTGACGTGGCATTCACGGGTGGTAAAGATATCCCTTACTTCCTGGTGCCGCTGTTTGCGCCGGTTGTTGGGGCTGCGCTGGGCGCATTTAGCTACCGCAAATTAATTGGTCGCCATTTACCGTGCGACACCTGTGTGGACGAGGAGAAGGAAACGACTTCTACCGCACAACAAAAAGCTTCGCTGTAATCTGACTACGGGACACATACCATGACCGAAAAAAAATATATCGTTGCGCTCGACCAGGGCACTACCAGCTCCCGCGCTGTCGTAATGGATCATGACGCGAACATTGTCAGCGTGTCTCAACGTGAATTTGAGCAAATTTATCCTCGTCCAGGCTGGGTAGAGCACGACCCGATGGAGATCTGGGCATCACAAAGCTCCACGCTGGTGGAAGTGCTGGCGAAAGCCGATATCAGTTCCGACGAGATTGCCGCTATCGGCATTACCAACCAGCGTGAAACCACCGTGGTCTGGGAACGCGAAACCGGTAAGCCTATTTACAACGCCATCGTCTGGCAGTGCCGCCGTACTTCAGAGATCTGCGAACAGCTGAAGCGCGACGGGATGGAAGAGTACGTGCGCAGCGCCACCGGTCTGGTGGTTGACCCGTATTTCTCCGGTACCAAAGTGAAGTGGATCCTCGATCACGTGGAAGGTTCACGCGAGCGTGCAAAACGCGGCGAGCTGCTGTTCGGGACCGTCGATACCTGGCTTATCTGGAAGATGACCCAGGGACGCGTCCACGTCACCGACTACACCAACGCCTCGCGTACCATGCTGTTCAACATCAACACCCTGGAGTGGGATGACAAGATGCTGGACGCGCTGGACATCCCGCGCGCGATGCTGCCTGAAGTGCGTAAGTCGTCTGAAGTGTACGGCCAGACCAATATCGGCGGTAAAGGCGGCACCCGTATTCCTATCGCCGGGATCGCCGGTGACCAGCAGGCGGCACTGTTCGGCCAGCTGTGCGTCAAGGAAGGGATGGCGAAGAACACCTACGGCACCGGCTGCTTTATGCTGATGAACACCGGCGAAAAAGCGGTGAAATCAGAAAACGGTCTGCTGACCACCATTGCCTGCGGCCCGCGCGGCGAAGTGAACTATGCCCTGGAAGGTGCGGTGTTTATGGCGGGCGCATCCATTCAGTGGCTGCGCGACGAGATGAAGCTGATCAGCGACGCATTTGACTCCGAGTACTTCGCGACCAAAGTGAAAGACACCAACGGCGTGTACGTGGTACCAGCGTTCACCGGTCTGGGCGCACCGTACTGGGACCCGTATGCCCGCGGCGCAATTTTCGGCCTGACGCGTGGTGTGAACTCTAACCACATCATCCGTGCCACCCTGGAATCCATCGCTTACCAGACGCGCGACGTGCTGGAAGCGATGCAGGCAGACTCTGGCATTCGTCTGCACGCCCTGCGCGTGGACGGTGGTGCGGTCGCGAATAACTTCCTGATGCAGTTCCAGTCCGACATTCTGGGCACCCGCGTTGAGCGCCCTGAAGTGCGTGAAGTAACGGCGCTGGGCGCGGCGTACCTTGCCGGTCTGGCGGTAGGCTTCTGGCAGAACCTGGACGAGCTGCAAGAGAAAGCGGTCATCGAGCGCGAATTCCGCCCTGGCATCGAAACCACCGAGCGTAACTTCCGCTACAGCGGCTGGAAGAAAGCGGTGAAACGCGCCCTGGCGTGGGAAGAGCACGAAGAGTAAGACAAACTTAACCCCCCCTCACCCCGGCCCTCTCCCCAAAGGGGAGAGGGTTAGGGTGAGGGGCTCAGGCCGCACCGGTCCCTCCCCCCTCCTCACTCTGTGATAAACTTCGTGCAATTCCTTTTGATTGTACGAGTCCCTCATGAAACGTGAACTTGCTATCGAGTTTTCCCGCGTCACCGAAGCGGCCGCCCTTGCAGGCTATAAATGGCTTGGCCGTGGCGATAAAAATACCGCAGACGGCGCAGCCGTCCACGCCATGCGCATTGTGCTTAACCAGGTCAACATCGACGGCACCATCGTGATCGGCGAAGGCGAGATCGACGAAGCGCCAATGCTCTACATCGGTGAAAAAGTCGGTACCGGCAAAGGAGATGCGGTGGATATCGCGGTTGACCCGATCGAAGGCACCCGCATGACGGCGATGGGTCAGGCCAATGCGCTCGCTGTGCTCGCCGTGGGCGATAAAGGCTGCTTCCTCAACGCGCCGGATATGTACATGGAAAAGCTGATTGTCGGTCCTGGCGCGAAAGGCGCAATCGACCTTAGCCTGCCGCTGGATGCTAACCTGCGCAATATCGCAGCGGCGCTGGGTAAACCGCTCAACGAACTCACCGTCACAATTCTGGCGAAACCGCGTCACGACGCCACCATCTCTTATCTGCAAGCACTCGGCGTGCGCGTGTTTGCCATTCCTGACGGTGACGTTGCCGCCTCGATCCTGACCTGCATGCCGGACAGCGAAGTCGACGTGCTTTATGGCATCGGCGGCGCGCCGGAAGGCGTGGTCTCTGCAGCGGTGATCCGCGCGCTGGACGGCGATATGCAGGCGCGCCTGCTGCCGCGTCATGAGGTGAAAGGCGACAGCGACGAGAACCGTCGTATCGGTGAGAACGAGCTTGCGCGCTGCGCAGCGATGGGCATCGAAGCCAATAAAGTGCTGGCGCTGAACGACATGGCCCGCAGCGATAACGTGGTCTTCTCCGCAACCGGCATCACCAAAGGCGACCTGCTGGACGGCATTACCCGCAAGGGCAACATGGCGACCACTGAAACGCTGCTGATCCGCGGTAAATCACGCACCATCCGACGCATTCAGTCTATTCACTATCTCGACCGCAAAGACCCGGACGTGCAGACGCACATTCTGTGAAACCGTTTGATCGATAGAGCTTTCCGGCCCGAAGGGGCTGGAAATGTTTCCCACAAGTACGGAAGATAGAACAGAGAAACAGCACAGGAGAAGATCATGGCGGACTGGATAACAGGTAAAGTCACAAAGATAGAATTCTGGACCGATGCGCTATTTAGTCTCACCCTGCATGCTCCCGTTCACCCGTTTAAGGCCGGGCAATTTGCGAAGCTGGGGCTGGATGTCGAAGGCGAGCGCGTGCAGCGCGCCTACTCTTACGTTAACGCGCCGGATAACCCGGATCTCGAGTTCTATCTGGTCACCGTTCCGGACGGCAAGCTCAGCCCCCGCCTCGCCGCCCTTAAGCCCGGCGACGATGTGCAAATCGTGAGCGAAGCGGCGGGTTTCTTTGTGCTCGAAGAGATCCCTGACTGTGACACGCTCTGGATGCTGGCAACCGGCACGGCTATCGGTCCCTATCTTTCCATTCTGCAATACGGCAAAGATCTGGAGCGCTTCAAAAACATCGTGCTGGTGCACGCTGCGCGCTACGCTGCAGACCTGAGCTATCTGCCGCAAATGCAGGCGCTGGAACAGCAGTACGGTGGGAAGTTAAAGATTCAGACTGTGGTCAGCCGTGAAACCGTAGCAGGAACGCTTACCGGTCGCGTGCCGGCGCTAATCGAGAGTGGAGCCCTGGAAGACGCAGTGGGTTTACCAATGACGGCCGAAACCAGCCACGTCATGCTGTGCGGTAACCCGCAGATGGTGCGGGACACGCAGCAACTTCTGAAGGATACCCGGCAGATGACGAAACATCTTCGCCGCCGACCGGGCCATATGACCGCTGAACACTACTGGTGATCAGCGGTATTTCACCTCGACGGTGTCTTTACCGTATTTGTTTTCGCTCTGGGTGCCGATAAACGCGCCCAGATCGACAATCATCATCACGAAGATGACCGACGGCAGCAGTCTGCCCACGACCCACGGAAGGATGGATGGGAGCATCGCCCAGTTTCCTGCCACCAGCATCCACGCCAGAATAATCAGAAACGCCCATGCGCCGGAGCGGCCGCGATCGTGCAGGCGTTTCACCACGACGGCCGCCGTTGGCCATAGCAGGCAGACCAGCGCAAATGCCGCCGTTTGCGTGCTCAGCCAGGCGTTGTAAGCGACGAAAAACAGAAGCAGCATGGCGACAACCCACGTCACCATCCAGACCCAGAAATCACGGCGTCCAATACGCCCTTTGAATGAAAACAGCCACTGCTGTATGGTCATGTAAGGTTCCTTATTATCGTTTAGCCCGCATTTTACCCTGGAGTTGTGACCTTTTGACAAGCCGACCAGATATCGTTTTAATCATGAGCACTTACGGCCAGGTGCAATGTTGATGAAAAATTCGGCACATTCTCTTTTCCTGTGTTTAGCGATGCTCAGCGCGGGTTTTCCGCTGCACGCCGCCGACACCGCGGCCCCCACCACTGCGCCGTATTTGCTGGCAGGCGCGCCGTCTTTCGATCAATCCATCAGCCAGTTTCGCGAAGCCTTCAATCAGGCCAACCCAGCGCTGCCGCTGGATGAATTTCGCGCCATTGATAGCTCCCGCGATACCCCAACCCTGACCCGTGCCGCGAGCAAGATTAACGAGAATTTGTATGCTTCCACGGCGCTGGAGCGCGGTACGTTAAAAATCAAAAGCATGCAAATCACCTGGCTGCCGATTCAGGGGCCAGAGCAGAAAACCGCTAAATCGAAGGCGCTTGATTACATGAGCGCGGTACTGCAGGCGTTTACGCCTGCGCTGACGAAAAAGCAAAGCCAGCAAAAGCTGCAAAAACTGCTGGCCGCCGGTAAAAACAAGCGGTACTACGCCACAACCGAAGGCGCGATCCGCTATGTGGTGGCAGATAACGGCGAAAAAGGACTGACCTTCGCCGTTGAACCGATTAAGCTGGCGCTATCTGACACCCTTGGCGGGGCGAATTAATGACAAAAAGCAAAGCCTTTCGAGGGAAAATCTCTATACTGATTCACAGACCATGCTGCCCGAGAGGGCGGCCATATTCCTTAATTCGCTTATTTAGCGTGGAGAATTGAAATGCGACATCCTTTAGTGATGGGTAACTGGAAACTGAACGGCAGCCGCCACATGGTAAACGAACTGGTTGCGAACCTGCGTAAAGAGCTGGCTGGCGTGACCGGCTGCGCGGTTGCTATCGCTCCGCCGGATATGTACCTGGATCTGGCTAAACGTGCCGCTGACGGCAGCCACATCGTGCTGGGCGCGCAGAACGTTGACGTTAACCTGTCTGGCGCGTTCACCGGTGAAACTTCCGCTGAAATGCTGAAAGATATCGGCGCGAAATACATCATCATCGGCCACTCCGAGCGTCGCACTTACCACAAAGAATCTGACGAGTTCATCGCGAAGAAATTCGCCGTGCTGAAAGAGCAGGGTCTGATCCCAGTTCTGTGCATCGGTGAAACCGAAGCGGAAAACGAAGCGGGCAAAACCGAAGAAGTGTGCGCGCGTCAGATCGACGCCGTGCTGAAAACTCAGGGCGCGGCAGCTTTCGAAGGCGCGGTTATCGCTTACGAGCCAGTCTGGGCGATCGGTACCGGCAAATCTGCAACCCCTGCGCAGGCTCAGGCGGTGCACAAATTCATTCGTGACCACATTGCTAAAGCCGACGCGAAAGTCGCTGAGCAAGTGATCATCCAGTACGGCGGCTCCGTAAACGCCTCCAACGCTGCTGAGCTGTTCACCCAGCCAGACATCGATGGCGCGCTGGTTGGCGGTGCATCCCTGAAAGCTGACGCTTTCGCGGTGATCGTTAAAGCGGCAGAAGCGGCTAAACAGGCGTAATGGCCTTTGTGGCGGGTGGCGCTTGCGCTTACCCACCGCTCTTCTCCTCCCTCTCCTTTGGGAGAGGGTTGGGGTGAGGGGAAACCCCTCGCACCGAACTACACTTTACCTAACACGCTATACCACAGATAATCCAGCGGCAGCAGCACCAGATACGTTGCGATAGCCAGCGCCAGACAAAGCACCATCCCCGCCCTTGCAGGCACCTTCCCGAGCCCCATCGCCACCACAATCGGCGACGCCTGATACGGCAGCAGCGGCGTGGAATAGCCCAGCACCTGAATCATGATCACCGACAGCAGCGGGAAACCGGTCGCGTCCGAGAAGCTCTGAGCCAGGGTGGTGTACAACGCCGGAACGCCGTTAGCAGTCATGATGAAGTTGAGCGCTGTGGTAATACCGGTCAGCGCCAGGAAGCTGGTAAACGGTTTGTCCGCATCCAGCGGCATAATGCGCAGCAGCGCTTCGCCCACGGCCGTTCCGATACCGGTTTGCGTCACGACGATCGCCAGCCCAAGAATACCCGCGACGTAAATGCAGGTACGCATGTTCACGCCCGCAGAAAACTCCTCCCCGGTGATAAAGCCAACGCGCGGCAGCATGACGATGATCGACGCCGCCAGCCCCGTCCACGCGGGCCCTACGCCGTGCCAGCTCTCCGTGACCCACATTCCCAGCACCAGCGCCAGCAGCCAGGCGAGACGCTTTTCGTCCCGCCCCATGGGTTCAGACAGCGCCAGATCCTTCGGGGGTTTTGGGCTGCCGGGGAACAGCCAGCAGATGAGGCCAATCAGAATCAGGCCTTTGAGAATACCCAGCACCGGCGTATGCAGCAGTAGATACGGAACATAGTTCAGGTGAATGCCGTACGAGCCTTCCGCGGCACCGCTCATCACCAGGTTAGGGACGTTTGCAGGCAGGATAGTTGCCGAAAGCTGGAAGGTGCCGAACCCGACGGCCAGCGCCAGACCAAACCAGGCGCGGGAGCCGTCGGCGATACCGGCGCGTTTCGCCATCGCCGCGACAATGGGCATCAGCAGCGCAATACGCCCCATGTTTGACGGCATCACAAACGCCAGCGCGTAGCTGAGCAATACCACGCTCGCCACCATCAGCACCCAGGAGTCAGTGAGCTTTGCCGACAGCGCCCGGGCGGCCCTGTCCGCCAGCCCGGTTTTACGGATCGCCACGCCCAGTACAAACCCGCTGAATACCAGCCAAAAAGCCGACGAGGCAAAACCGCCGAAGATCGCTTCCGGCGGGGCGATTCTGGCGGCCATCGCCGCCGTAAAGAACAGCAGCGCGGTGATAAATTCCGGCAATAGCGACGTCGCCCACAGCACGATGGTGACGCCGACGATCAGCGAGGGCAGCAGCAGAGGATGCGTTAACCAGAGCGACATACCTGTCTCCTGTAGATTTTTTCAGCAAGTCTACGGTGACAGGCAGCCCGAGTAAACGCGATTTATGGTGGGGTTACTTCAGGATAGCGCATTGATGATCCTGCAATTCCTCTGCCGAGGCGCGGTTGAGCGTGAGCAGGTTACGTTCCGTAGCCAGCAGAATAAAAGATCCATCCGACTGCTGTGCCATTGCCAGCGCGAAACGCCCCATATGGTCGCGCGCTTCCGGCAACTCTTCCGCCAGCATCATAAACGGGCTGCGCTGGACCAGTTCATTCTCCGTCACCCGGCGAGCAAGATACTCATGCCCTTCCAGCCCGCCCGGGAACGGTAGCCACTGGGTGCTGATTTCTCCCTGCGCCGCGTTAAGCTTCTCGCGCACGTCCGGGCGCAGGCAGGAGATATGGATATGAAAATGGTTCTGCGTACGGCCTGTCGGAGAGTTAATCGTCAGCGAAATGGCGCTGTCCGGCACCTCGGAGCCACGCGTCATGGTCATAAAGCTGCGCGACTGCCACGCCAGCCAGAAGAAGTTCGGCGTGTGAGGCTCGGTCAGGAGCGGGCTTTCGGTACCATTGATGCGGTACGTTGGCATCAGCAGATACTGCAGCGGCCCGTTGCGGTCTTTAAATACCACATAGCCCGCGTCAGGCTTTACCTGCGCGCAGGGCGCCGGGTTACGGTGTTGCAGTTGATTAGGCAGGCACTGGTCGAGAACGATATGGCGCAACGCATTCGGATTACCCGCTTTTATCCAGTACACGCCGCCTGCGGCAAGGGCGATGACAATCAGGATCAGTAAGATAATTTTTTTCACAACGCGTTCCCTGTTTTCAATAGAGGCAAAAGAGTAACGCAAAATGATGACCAAATAAAAAACCCGGTGGATTTCTCACACCGGGTCGCCGTGTCGTTTGTTGTGGTTTAGCGCTGGCTAATCTGGTCGAAGGTGCCGCCATTAGAGAAATGCTCTTTCTGCGCTTTCGTCCAGCCGCCGAACACATCATCAATGGTGAAGAGCTTCAGTTTCGGGAATTCGCTATCGTATTTCTTCGCGACAGCCGCATCGCGTGGACGATAGAAGTTCTTCGCCGCGATTTCCTGGCCTTCCGGCGAGTAAAGATACTTCAGGTAGGCTTCCGCCACCGCTTTGGTGCCTTTCTTATCAACGACCTTATCGACCACGGAAACGGTCGGCTCAGCGAGGATGGATTCGCTCGGGGTCACGATCTCAAACTTGTCTTTACCCAGCTCGTGGGTCGCCAGCAGGGCTTCGTTTTCCCACGCAATCAGCACGTCGCCAATGCCGCGTTCGACGAAGGTGTTAGTGGCACCGCGTGCGCCGGAGTCCAGCACTTCGACGTTTTTGTACAGGGATTTGACGAATTCCTGCGCTTTAGCCTGGTCACCGTTGTTGTGGTGCAGCGCGTAGCCCCAGGCCGCGAGGTAGTTCCAGCGTGCACCGCCGGAGCTTTTCGGGTTCGGGGTAATCACAGAAACGCCCGGTTTGATCAGGTCGTTCCAGTCCTTAATCTGCTTCGGGTTTCCTTTACGCACCAGGAAGACGATGGTCGAGGTATATGGCGCGGAGTTATCCGGCAAACGTTTGATCCAGTTTTTGTCGATACGACCACGCTCGGCGATAGCGTCGACATCATAGGCCAGCGCCAGGGTCACCACGTCGGCTTCAATACCGTTAATCACAGACGTCGCCTGCTTACCGGAGCCACCGTGAGACTGACGAATTACCACGTTATCGCCGGTTTCCTGTTTGTAGTGCGCCGCAAATGCTTTGTTGTATTGATCGTACAGCTCACGCGTCGGGTCATACGACACGTTCAGTAACTGGATGTCCTTTGCCAGAACGCTGGTCGATGCCAGCAATAACGTTAAACCCACGCCCCATTTATTCATCGCCCAGCTCTCTTGTGTAGTGTTTTGATGAATGCAGCGTGCCAGAAAGCGAATCGAGGATTAAAGAATAAAAAAAGATTGGCTATAACGAAGAGGAATAAAAGCCCTCTTCTGAAAGAAGAGGGCTTGAAGGATCAGTACAGTTTTTTGGCGCAGTCCAGCCAGTCACCTTTGAACGGACGCTTCATGTTTTCAATCGCGTCGATGATGTCATGGTGAACCAGCTGTTCGTTCTGAATACCGACGCAGCGGCCGCCGTGGCCCTGCAGCAGCAGCTCGATAGCGTACGCACCCATACGGGATGCCAGGATACGGTCGTACGGGCCTGGGGAACCGCCGCGCTGGATGTGACCCAGAACAGTTGCGCGGGTTTCGCGTTTGGTTTCGGTTTCGATGTACTTCGCCAGCTCGTCAACGTCACAGATGTGCTCGGTGATAGCCACAATCGCGTGTTTCTTACCCTTCGCGATGCCCGCTTTGATTTCAGCGACCAGATCTTCGCGGCTGAACTCCACTTCAGGAACCACGACGAACTCACAGCCACCGGCGATAGCCGCCGCCAGGGTCAGGTCGCCGCAGTAACGGCCCATCACTTCAACGATAGAGATACGCTGGTGAGAAGAGGAGGTGTCACGCAGACGGTCAATGGCTTCCACAACGGTGCCCAGCGCGGTGAAGTAACCGATGGTGTAGTCAGTGCCTTTGATGTCGTTGTCGATGGTGCCCGGCAGGCCGATGCACGGGAAGCCCATTTCGGTCAGACGTTTTGCACCCATGTACGAGCCGTCACCGCCGATGACCACCAGCGCGTCCAGGCCACGCTTTTTCATGTTCTCGATAGCCACTTCACGGATGTGTTCGTCACGGAATTCCGGGAAGCGCGCAGACCCAAGGAAGGTACCGCCACGGTTGATCATGTCAGACACGCTGTAGCGGTCGAGCTGAACCATACGGTCTTCATACAGACCCAGGTAACCATCATAGATACCAAAAACTTCCAGACCTTCCGTCAGCGCTGCACGGACAACCCCACGAATTGCCGCGTTCATGCCCGGCGCATCACCGCCGCTTGTCAACACACCGATTTTCTTAATCATGACTACCTCTGAACTTAGGAATGCAAAATTGAAATCTGTTGCCGGAAGAAACTTATCGACCAACGAATACTGCAAATAGTATATCAATCCCTTCTGGCTGAATTGATTCAGGTCAGACCAAATGGCGGTAATTTATACACAAAATGCTGGCCTGGCTCACTTTTTTACAACGAATTACGAAAGCCCAACATGTCCGGGTACAACCGAGCAGGGATCCTGGTGAATGATGACGTCTGAACCAGGAAAACGCTGCAAAATCGCCTGCTCGACCTGTTCAGCAATCACGTGAGCCTGAACCAGCGGCAGGTTGTCTTCCATTTCAATATGAATCTGAATAAAGCGGGTCGGCCCTGACTGCCGCGTTCGAAGATCGTGTGCACCGCTGACGCCGGGCCAGGAGGTCACGATGGAAAAAATTTCATTACGTTCCGAGTCCGGAAGAGCGCGATCGAGCAGTGATTGCACCGCGTCATACCCCATCCGCAGGGCGCTATATAAAATATAGATACCAATCCCTAACGCAAACAACGCATCGGCCCGATGCCAGCCATACCAGGCCAGACCGAGCGCAATAAGAATAGCCCCATTCATCATAACATCAGATTGATAATGAAGCATATCCGCCCGTACAGCCTGACTTTGCGTTTTGCGAACGACCCAGCGCTGGAACGTTACCAGAACAAGTGTGCTTATAAGTGCAATTACCGTGACGACCACGCCGACACCGGGATTATTCATCGGTGAAGGCGAAACCAGATGTTGAATACCGGTCAAAAACAGGAACAGTGCCGAGCCAGAAATGAACATACTTTGCGCCAGCGCGGCCAGCGACTCGGCTTTGCCGTGTCCAAACGTGTGCTCTTCATCCGCCGGCTGCAGCGAGTATCGAACCACCAGCAGGTTGGTCAGCGAGGCAGCAATATCCACCAGTGAATCCACCAGCGCCGCAAGAATACTGACCGAGCCGGTGTACCACCAGGCAAAGATTTTAATCAGCAGCAGGCCAGAGGCCATGACGGTGGCCGCAATGGCGGCCCGGCTTACCAGCCTTCCATAGGATTGATTCATAAACGCTCCTGTCATGTCATGCCGCTAGTATAACGGAAGCATGGGGAGGCAAAGGATGAATAAACGGTTAACAAATCAGAATGCGGGGCAAAAAAAACCCCCACATCATGTGGGGGAAGACAGGGATGGTGTCTATGGCAAGGAAAACAGGGTTTACTGGTTACTACGGGTACTGCTATTGCTACTGAAAAACGTTGTTTCTGAGCTTCGCTGCATCCGTGCAACCTCACGCAGCTGGTCCATTCGCTGCTGATGTTTGGTATTCAAAACCGCTTGCTGCTCGGGCGTTAGCAGGTGGAACATCTGGTTGCGGACCTTCGCCATCTCTACCTGGCGGGCAACCTGTTCCTGAGCCATTTTTTCGGCCTGAGCGCGGACAGCGCTTTCGTCAAAATTTTCTGCGGTGACAAGGCGATGCATTGTCTCCATTTCGCTAACATTAACAGGGGGCTGATCGTGTCGTGCCCTCTGCATCAGATCTCGCATCTGTTGACGCTGATGTTCGGTTAAACTTATGCCGTCAAACATATGGCTTTGGCTGCTGTGCGTTGCGCCCTCTTGCGAGGAACCGTTATCGCCGATGATAGCTACAGCAGCCTGGCTAAACGCACTGAACGCTAGCGTTGAGGCCATGACGGCAGCGGTAACTTTGCGCATCACTTGCTCCCAAAATCTTTCGTGTCGCGATTCAACGAGAGACAGTCTACGATTCAGGCTGCAAACATGCGTCAGGGGGTGTAAAACAACGTAAAGTCATGGATTAGATAGCCTTGATGTCGTAATTTCTGCCTCGGAGGTATTTAAACAATGAATAAAATCCTGTTAGTTGATGATGACCGAGAGCTCACATCCCTTTTAAAGGAGTTGCTCGACATGGAAGGTTTCAACGTCCTGGTTGCCCATGATGGCGAGCAGGCGCTGAGTCTCCTTGACGACAGCATCGATCTACTTTTGCTCGACGTAATGATGCCGAAGAAAAACGGTATTGATACGCTGAAAGAGCTTCGCCAGACACACCAGACGCCCGTTATCATGCTGACCGCGCGCGGCAGCGAACTTGACCGCGTTCTCGGCCTTGAGCTGGGTGCGGATGACTATTTACCGAAGCCGTTCAACGACCGTGAACTGGTGGCCCGTATTCGCGCTATCCTGCGCCGTTCCCACTGGAGCGAGCAGCAGCAAAATACCGACAACAGCTCGCCAACGCTGGAAGTGGACTCCCTGAGCCTAAACCCGGGCCGCCAGGAAGCGAGCTTCGACGGCCAGACGCTGGAGCTGACCGGCACCGAGTTCACCCTGCTGTATCTGCTGGCACAGCATCTCGGCCAGGTGGTATCGCGTGAACATTTAAGTCAGGAAGTGCTGGGCAAACGCCTTACCCCGTTTGACCGCGCCATCGACATGCACATCTCTAACCTGCGCCGCAAGCTGCCGGAGCGTAAAGACGGTCACCCATGGTTTAAAACCCTGCGTGGTCGCGGTTATCTGATGGTTTCCGCTTCATGATAGGCAGCTTAACCGCCCGCATCTTCGCCATCTTCTGGCTGACGCTGGCACTGGTTTTAATGCTCGTTTTGATGTTGCCAAAACTCGACTCACGCCAGATGACGGAGCTTCTCGACAGCGAGCAACGTCAGGGCGTGATGATCGAACAGCACGTGGAAGCGGAGCTGGCAAACGATCCGCCGAACGATTTGATGTGGTGGCGCAGGCTTTTTCGCGCTATCGATAAGTGGGCGCCTCCCGGACAACGTCTTTTGCTGGTCACCAGCGAAGGCCGCGTGATTGGAGCCGATCGCAATGAAATGCAGATCATCCGCAACTTTATTGGCCAGGCGGATAACGCCGATCACCCACAGAAGAAGAAATATGGTCGGGTAGAGATGGTCGGTCCTTTCTCGGTACGGGATGGGGAAGACAACTACCAGCTCTATCTGATTCGTCCCGCGAGCAGTTCCCAGTCCGACTTCATCAACCTGCTGTTTGACCGTCCGCTTCTGCTGCTGATTGTCACGATGCTGGTCAGTTCCCCGCTGCTGCTATGGCTGGCGTGGAGCCTGGCAAAACCGGCGCGTAAGCTGAAAAACGCCGCCGATGAAGTGGCGCAGGGTAACCTGCGGCAGCATCCTGAGCTGGAATCCGGGCCGCAGGAGTTCCTGGCCGCAGGAACCAGTTTCAACCAGATGGTGAGCGCGCTGGATCGCATGATGACCGCCCAGCAGCGGCTGCTGTCGGATATCTCGCACGAGCTGCGCACCCCGCTTACGCGCTTGCAGCTGGGCACCGCGCTGCTGCGCCGCCGCAGCGGGGAAAGCAAAGAGCTGGAGCGTATTGAGACGGAAGCCCATCGTCTGGACAGCATGATCAACGATCTGCTGGTGATGTCGCGCAACCAGCAGAAAAACGCGCTGGTGAGCGAAACGGTGAAAGCCAATCACCTGTGGCATGAGGTGCTGGACAACGCGGCGTTCGAAGCTGAACAGATGGGTAAATCGTTCACCGTCAACTTCCCGCCGGGCCCGTGGCCGCTGTACGGTAACCCCAATACGCTGGAAAGCGCGCTGGAGAATATCGTGCGTAACGCCCTGCGCTACTCGCATACGAAGATTGAAGTGGCGTTTTCGGTGGATAAAGACGGGATTACCGTCATTGTCGATGACGATGGCCCTGGCGTCAGCCCGGAAGATCGCGAGCAGATTTTCCGTCCGTTCTACCGCACCGACGAAGCGCGTGACCGCGAGTCTGGCGGCACGGGGCTGGGTCTGGCGATTGTTGAAACCGCCATGCAGCAGCACCGTGGCTGGGTGAAAGCCGACGACAGCCCGCTGGGTGGACTACGGTTAACGCTGTGGCTACCGTTGTATAAGCGTTCGTAGCTGTTAGTGCCGGGTGGCGGCTTCGCCTTACCCGGCCTACTTTCCCCACAATCTCCGCGAATTATCCTCGATCTTGCCGCTTAAGCGCCGCTTCTGCATCGTTCTGGTCCAGCTGGTCGATAACCCCGCTGCCGACAGCAGGCGGTGATACTGCTCGTCGTCAAACGGCATATGCCAGGCAATGGCGCAGGCGTCATAAACAGACACATCGCTCAGGCGCGACGCCAGCTCAAGCGGCGCGTCCGCTGAAACCTGCCCAGCCAGCACCACGCGGTACAGCCAGCCGGTTTTACCCGCTTTTTGCAGCTGGGCCGACATATCCTGAATCCCGAAATGGTAGTTGAGCTTGAAGCAAGGCGAGCGTGGCTGCGTCACCTGAATCAGGGCATCACCCCAGCGGTAGATATCGCCGATAAAGACGTTCTTCTCCGTCAGCCCTTCGGTCGAGAGATTTTCGCCAAACGCGGGCGCAACGAAGAGGTCCGCCTGCTCGGGGAACTCGGTTTTCCAGTGCTGATAGTGCTCGCGCGGATAGTGGCACAGCGCGCGCTCGGGCCCGCCGTGGATTTTCTTTTCGGCCTGCTCGTCACCCGCCAGCCCGAGATCGGTTAACGTCAGTTCACCGTCGACCTGCACTTTGGCGATGGCGCTCGGGCGGCTGCCGTCGTACTCCCTGACCTTGCCTGTAAACACGTTCACCGGGTAATGCATTGCTGCCTCCATTACGCAGATACAAAAAAAGCGAGTCATAAGACTCGCTTCTCACAGGCGTCAATGCAACCTTATTTTTTAGCGGCGAAACGCGCTGCTGCTTCGTCCCAGTTCACCACATCCCAGAACGCTTTGATGTAGTCAGGGCGACGGTTCTGGAACTTCAGGTAGTAAGCGTGTTCCCATACGTCCAGACCCAGGATTGGGAAGCCGGATGCGCCAGAGATCGCTTCACCCATCAGCGGGGAGTCCTGGTTAGCAGTAGACACTACCGCCAGCTTGTCGCCTTTCAGAACCAGCCACGCCCAGCCAGAGCCGAAACGGGTCGCAGCGGCTTTTTCGAATTCCGCTTTGAAGTTGTCAACGGAACCGAAGTCGCGCTCGATAGCCGCTTTCAGGTCGCCCTGCAGGGTGGTGCCGGTTTTCAGGCCTTTCCAGAACAGGCTGTGGTTAGCGTGACCGCCAGCGTTGTTACGCAGCACGGTTTTCTTGTCTGCTGGCAGCTGGTCCAGTTTGGTAATCAGCTCTTCAACAGGCAGGTTAGCGAACTCTGGCAGGCTTTCCAGCGCGGCGTTCGCGTTGTTCACATAGGTCTGGTGGTGTTTAGTGTGATGGATTTCCATCGTCTGCTTGTCGAAATGCGGTTCCAGTGCGTCGTAGGCATACGGCAGGGATGGCAGTGTATAACTCATAATCCTCTCCATTATTGTCGGGCGGCACAGCTGTTAATGCCGCGTAAGCAGTTGGTTCATTATAGTTAATTAAATGATATTGAAAATGATTATCAATGCCGTAGTTTTTATAAGGTTATTCAGGTTTTGCCTAAACGCAAAATTGTGAGTCTGCTCACCAGGTTAACGCGCTGATTGCCATCCAAAACCAAAGTGCGGCAACCTTCTGAAGGTTCCTGAACCGCCTAATTTTTACACTCATCAAGTCGGGGGGAGGCCACCGGCTATAAAAACGATGAGGACGTAAAATGAATCATGCGATTACGATGGGTATCTTCTGGCATTTGATAGGCGCAGCCAGTGCAGCCTGTTTCTATGCCCCGTTCAAAAAGGTGAAAGGGTGGTCGTGGGAAACCATGTGGTCGGTTGGCGGTACCGTGTCCTGGCTGATTTTGCCATGGACCATTAGCGCCATGCTGCTCCCGGATTTCTGGGGCTACTTCACCTCCTTCAGTGCTTCCACCCTGCTGCCGGTGTTTCTTTTCGGCGCGATGTGGGGCATCGGCAACATTAACTACGGACTGACCATGCGCTACCTCGGGATGTCGATGGGTATCGGCATCGCGATTGGCATTACGCTGATCGTCGGCACGCTGATGACGCCCATTCTTAACGGTAATGTCGACGTGTTGATCAACACCAAAGGCGGGCAGATGACGCTGCTGGGCGTGCTTGTCGCGGTAATCGGCGTGGGTATCGTCACCCGAGCGGGTCAGCTGAAAGAGCGCAAGATGGGCATCAAAGCCGAAGACTTTAACCTGAAGAAAGGGCTGCTGCTGGCAGTGATGTGCGGCATCTTCTCGGCGGGCATGTCGTTCGCCATGAACGCCGCAAAACCCATGCACGAAGCGGCCGCCGCGCTGGGCGTCGACCCGCTGTACGTGGCGCTGCCAAGCTACGTGGTCATCATGGGCGGCGGCGCGCTGGTAAACCTCGGCTTCTGCTTCATTCGTCTGGCAAAAGTGAAGGATCTGTCGGTAAAAGCAGATTTCTTGCTGGCAAAATCCTTAATTATCACCAACGTGCTGCTTTCGATGCTGGGCGGCATCATGTGGTATCTGCAGTTCTTTTTCTACGCCTGGGGTCACGCCAGCATTCCGCCGCAGTACGACTACATAAGCTGGATGCTGCACATGAGCTTCTACGTGCTGTGCGGCGGGCTGGTTGGGCTGGTGCTGAAGGAGTGGAATAACGCCGGGCGTCGTCCGGTGGGCGTTCTGAGCCTGGGCTGCGTGGTGATCATCATTGCCGCTAACATTGTCGGCCTCGGCATGGCGAACTGATTACGCTGCCTTTCGACTACGATGACGCCACTGAACCGGCGTCATCCCCACCTCGCGATTAAACACCACCGAAAAGTAATTACTGTCCTCAAATCCGCAGCGCATCGCCACTTCACTGACCATCAACTCCGTATGCTGCAACAAATACTGGGCGTGGCAGATGCGCAGCTGGCGCAGGTAGTGGTTCACCGTCATCCCCGTCTGGGTGCGGAACTGCTGGCGCAGTGCGCGCTCGCTGCACTGCTCCTGCTCGCAGAACTTTTCCAGCATGAAACTTTTGTTCAGGCTACCCGCAAGCCGGGCGATCAGCTTGTCCAGCAGCGCTTCCTGGGCGGTCGCGGAGGGGTTGTCGGTGGCATAACGATGGCGTTTAAGGGTCATGACCAACTGGGCGAAAAGCAGCTCCGCCATCGGGTTTGCCACCGAATCGTGCTTTTGGCTCTCCTGCTCCAGCTGGGAGATCGTCTGGCGCACCTGAGCCATGCCGTTGCTGCTTAAGCGCCAGTGGGGTTCGCCTCTGGCATTGAGAAAACCGGGGATATGAGCCGCCCAGTCGACATTCAGTTTGAGCCTGTCCGGGCAGTAGATAACGTTCTGCAAAACCAGATCGTTAACCGAGGCGTAAGCGTGTTTGTCTTCGCCGCGGATGTAAAACAGATCGCCACGCGTGATGCGGTAGGGCCGGTCGTTGAGGATGTGTAAGCCGTTGCCGCGCCAAACGAGCACCAGCTCGCAAAACTCGTGGATATGCTCGGCAAAGACATTTTGCGGGTAGCGGTCGGCCACCGCGACGGCCTGACTCGCGGAGGCAAAAAAATCATCTTTGCGAAGAATTAACTGAGCGGCCACACCACAACCTCTACGGTGAATAACCGGACATTATTAGCCATTTTGCGGCAATAAAACGGTGATTGCCTTCGCGTTACTGGATTGAAGCATCCTTCCCCTGACGGATATCGCGCGGCGACCAGCTAAACTCGCGACGAAAAAGGGTCGAAAAGTGATTACTGTCGCCGAAACCGCAGCGATACGCGATATCCGTGACGCTTTCGTCGGTGTGACGTAAAAGGTGACGCGCTTTAATCAGGCGCAGGCGGTTGAGGTAGCGCTGCGGCGTGAGCCCGGTGTGCTGCTTGAGCTGACGATGGAGCGTACGCAACGACAGCGAAAAATCATCCGCCAGCGTTTCCCAGCACACGTCCTCGGCGAAATGGTCCTCCAGCCAGGCCATCAGTTGGTTCAGCCGCGCGTCGTTATTTGCCAGCCCTTCCACCAGGCTGCTGCGACGCAACAGCACCAGCAGCTGCATAAACAGCAGCTCGCGGGTGGCAATGGCATGGGTCTCCTGCCCGTCCTCGCTCTGCTCCATTTGATTCACCAGCTGGCGCACCTGCTGCAACGTGGACTGATTCACCCGCCAGTGAGACGGGTAGTGTCCATCCTGCTCCTGGGGCAGTAGCTTGTTCAATCCCGACAGAAACTGGAACGCGTCCGGCGAACGATAGAGCACGTTGGTCAGACACAGATTGTCGGTATGTTCATACAAATGCCTGTCGCGATCGCGCACGAAGCACACCATACCGCCGCTGATGGTGTATGGCTGGCCGTTGAAGACATGAATGCCTGTCCCATGCTCGACAATCACAATTTCATGAAAATCATGATGATGTTCAGGAAACGCGGCCTGCGGGAGCCGTGGCTCGATCGCGATCGGAGATGTTCCCGACGGGAAAAAATCGACGCTGTGCAGTACGGTCATAGCGGCCCCCACCAATGAGAAAAGTTCTCAAAATAGTAATTAAGGCCTTCCACACTCACCTTAAATTTTTGACAGCAAACGTCGCAAAGACTGTCCGTTTTTCAAGAAACAGACGGAAAAATCGGGAAATGCGGTCAACGTCACATTGCCCTAAAACCCCGCCCTCACTGGAAATTGTGAACTCCCTCACGTTCATCTTTGCTTCCTTGCCAGCGCGAGATTCGTGCTGTCAGTGACGAGAAGGTGGCCTTTTCTTCCCTTTTTTACACTCAGCACCAATGACTTAAGAAGGGACCTGACCATGACTTTTCGCCATTGTGTAGCTGTCGATTTAGGCGCATCCAGCGGCCGCGTAATGCTCGCCACCTGGGACTGCGGCAAGCGCACACTCACGCTTCGCGAAATGCACCGTTTCGCCAACTGCCTGCAAAAACAGGACGGTTTTGATACCTGGGATATTGATGCCCTGGAAGCGGAGATCCGCACCGGGCTGAACAACGTCTGCAATGATGGCATACGCATCGACAGCATCGGCATTGATACCTGGGGCGTGGACTACGTTCTGCTCGACAGCCACGGCGAACGCATCGGCCTGCCCGTCTCGTATCGAGACAGCCGCACCGACGGGCTGATGGCACAGGCCATAGCCCAGCTTGGCAAACACAACATCTATGGCCGCAGCGGCATTCAGTTTCTGCCGTTTAACACGCTCTATCAGCTGCGCGCGCTGGTTGAGCAGCAGCCGGAGCTGGTCAAAAAGGTGGCGCATGCACTGCTCGTCCCGGACTACTTAAGCTACCGGCTGACCGGCAACATGAACTGGGAATACACCAACGCCACCACCACGCAGCTGGTCAACATCAACACCGATAGCTGGGATGAACACCTGCTGGCCTGGACGGGGGCCTCACCTTCCTGGTTCGGCACGCCGACCCATCCGGGTAATGCGATCGGGCAGTGGCTCTGCCCGCAGGGGAACGCCATCCCTGTTGTCGCCGTCGCCAGTCACGATACCGCCAGCGCGGTGATTGCATCCCCGCTGGCCAGCAAAGACGCGGCCTACCTCTCTTCCGGCACCTGGTCGCTGATGGGCTTTGAGAGCAAAACGCCGTACACCAGCGACGCCGCGATGACGGCGAACATCACTAATGAAGGCGGTGCCGAAGGGCGCTACCGCGTGCTGAAGAACATCATGGGACTCTGGCTGCTCCAGCGAATGCTGAAAGAACAGCATATTTTCGACCTGCCGGCGCTTATCGCCGAAACCGAAAAGCTGCAGGCCTGTACGTTCCTGATCAACCCGAATGACGACCGCTTTATTAACCCGGTGCATATGAGCGCCGAAATCCAGGCCGCCTGTTTCGAGGCCGGACAACCGGTCCCTTCCCGTCCTGCCGAGCTGGCGCGCTGTATTTTTGACAGCCTCGCCCTGCTCTACGCGGATGTTCTGAACGAGCTGGCGAGCCTGCGCGGCAAACCGTTCAGCCAGTTGCATATCGTGGGCGGCGGCTGCCAGAACCAGTTGCTGAACCAGCTCTGCGCCGATGCCTGCGGCATCACCGTGGTGGCGGGTCCGGTGGAGGCCTCGACGCTCGGCAACATCGGTATTCAGCTGATGGCTCTGGACGAACTTTCAGACGTCGATGAATTCCGTTCGGTGGTCACCGCGAATATCCGCCTGACTACTTTCATCCCTAATCCCTGCCATGAAATTGCCCGCTACCGGGCGCAGTTTCAGCAAAAACGACTGACTAAGGAGCTTTGCGCATGACCACTCAACTTGAACAAGCCTGGGATCTGGCTAAACAGCGTTTCGCCGCCGTTGGCGTGGATGTCGAAGCAGCGCTGCACCAGCTCGACCGTCTGCCTGTCTCCATGCACTGCTGGCAGGGCGATGACGTCGCTGGCTTCGAGAACCCGGGAGGTTCCCTGACGGGTGGCATTCAGGCGACGGGTAACTACCCGGGTAAAGCGCGCAACGCCACCGAACTGCGTGCAGACCTGGAGCTGGCACTGAGCCTGATCCCGGGGCCAAAACGCCTGAACCTGCACGCGATCTATCTGGAGTCCGACAAACCGGTGGCGCGTAACGCGATTAAACCGGAACACTTTAAAAACTGGGTGGAATGGGCAAAAGCCAACAGGCTGGGCCTGGACTTCAACCCCTCCTGCTTCTCGCACCCGCTGAGTGCGGACGGTTTTACCCTCTCCCATGCCAACGATGAAATCCGTCAGTTCTGGATCGACCACGTGAAGGCCAGCCGCCGCGTCTCGGCTTATTTTGGTGAACAGCTTGGCACGCCGTCAGTGATGAACATCTGGATCCCGGACGGCATGAAAGACATCACCGTCGACCGCCTGGCCCCGCGTCAGCGTCTGCTGGCCGCGCTGGATGAGGCCATCAGCGAAAAACTGGATCCAGCACACCACATCGATGCGGTGGAGAGCAAGCTGTTCGGCATTGGCGCGGAGAGCTATACCGTCGGCTCGAATGAGTTCTACATGGGTTACGCCACCAGCCGCCAGACCGCGCTGTGCCTGGATGCCGGTCACTTCCACCCGACCGAGGTGATCTCCGACAAAATCTCCGCCGCCATGCTCTTCGTGCCGCGCCTGCTGCTGCACGTCAGCCGTCCGGTGCGCTGGGACAGCGACCACGTGGTGCTGCTGGATGACGAAACCCAGGCGATTGCCAGCGAAATCATCCGTCATGACCTCTTCGACCGCGTGCACATCGGCCTCGACTTCTTTGACGCCTCCATCAACCGCATCGCGGCATGGGTGATCGGCACCCGGAATATGAAAAAAGCCCTTTTGCGCGCGCTGCTGGAGCCAACCGCGGCGCTGAAACAGCTGGAAGCAAACGGCGACTACACCGCGCGCCTGGCACTGCTGGAAGAGCAAAAATCCCTGCCGTGGCAGGCCGTTTGGGAGATGTACTGCCAGCGTAACGATGTGCCGGCAGGCAGCCAGTGGCTGGAAAACGTGCGGGCGTATGAGAAAGACGTGTTGAGTCAGCGCGGGTAGCTGGCCCCTCATCCCTGCCCTCTCCCCAAAGGGGAGAGGGAGCAAACCATCCCCTCGCCCCTTTCGGGAGAGGGTTAGGGTGAGGGAAACTCTCACCGCGATAACTGGAAAATAAAGACTATGCAGACTATCACCCACTCCTGGTTCGTCCAGGGCATGATCAAAGCCACCTCCGACGCCTGGCTGAAGGGCTGGGACGAGCGCAACGGTGGCAACCTGACGCTGCGCCTGGACGACGCGGATATCGAACCGTTCGCGGCCGATTTCCATCAAAAACCACGCTATATTGCACTGAGTCAGCCGATGCCGCTGCTCGCGAATACACCGTTTATCGTCACCGGCTCCGGCAAGTTCTTCCGCAACGTTCAGCTTGACCCGCAGGCCAACCTCGGCGTGGTGAAAGTGGACAGCGACGGCGCGGGCTACCACATTCTGTGGGGCCTGACCGACGAGGCGGTGCCCACCTCCGAACTGCCGGCGCACTTCCTCTCCCACTGCGAGCGCATCAAGGCGACTAACGGCAAAGACCGCGTGATCATGCACTGCCACGCCACCAACCTGATTGCCCTGACCTACGTGCTGGAAAACAGCGCTGATTTCATCACCCGCAAGCTATGGGAAGGCAGTACCGAGTGTCTGGTGGTCTTCCCGGACGGGGTCGGCATTCTGCCGTGGATGGTGCCGGGTACCGACGAGATCGGCCAGGCGACCGCCAGAGATATGCAAAAACATTCGCTGGTGCTGTGGCCGTTCCACGGTGTCTTTGGCAGCGGTCCAACGCTGGATGAAACCTTCGGTCTGATCGACACCGCCGAGAAATCAGCGGAAGTGCTGGTGAAGGTTTATTCCATGGGCGGTATGAAGCAAACCATTACCCGCGAAGAGCTTATTGCGCTAGGCAAGCGCTTCGGCGTGACCCCGCTACGGTCAGCGCTGGAAATATACGCATAAACCCTCGCTGGCCGGACGGTACAGGCGATAGTTAAGGAGAATTATCATGAGCTTTATGTTGGCACTTCCAAAAATCAGCCTGCACGGTGCGGGCGCTATTGGCGACATGGTCAAGCTGATGGCGAACAAAGAGTGGGGCAAAGCGCTGATTGTCACCGATGGCCAGCTGGTGAAGCTGGGTCTGCTGGACAGTCTGTTTACCGCGCTGGATGCGCACCAGATGTCATATCAGCTATTTGACGCGGTCTTCCCCAACCCAACGGAGGCGCTGGTACAGAAGGGATTCGCGGCCTACCGGGAAGCCGCGTGTGATTATCTCATCGCCTTTGGCGGCGGCAGCCCAATTGATACCGCCAAGGCCATTAAAATCCTCACCGCCAACCCCGGTCCGTCCACCGATTATTCCGGCGTCGGCAAGGTGAAAAACCCGGGCGTGCCGCTGGTGGCGATCAACACCACCGCAGGCACGGCGGCGGAGATGACCAGCAACGCGGTGATTATTGACTCCGCACGTCAGGTGAAAGAAGTGATCATCGACCCGAACATCATCCCGGATATCGCCGTGGATGATGCCAGCGTCATGCTGGATATTCCTGCATCCGTCACCGCCGCAACGGGGATGGATGCGTTAACGCACGCCATTGAAGCCTATGTGTCCGTTGGCGCGCACCCGCTAACCGATGCCAACGCGCTGGAAGCGATTCGCCTGATAAGCCTCTGGCTGCCCAGAGCGGTCGACGACGGTCATAACCTGGACGCGCGCGAGCAGATGGCGTTTGGTCAGTATCTGGCGGGCATGGCGTTTAACAGCGCTGGTCTCGGCCTCGTGCATGCCCTGGCGCACCAGCCGGGCGCGACGCACAATCTGCCGCACGGCGTGTGCAACGCCATCCTGCTGCCGATCGTCGAAAGCTTTAATCGCCCGAACGCCGTGGCACGGTTTGCTCGCGTGGCGCAGGCGATGGGCGTCGACACGCGCGGCATGAGCGACGAAGCGGCCAGCCTGTCAGCGATTCAGGCGATTCGCGACCTGAGCGCCCGCGTCGGTATTCCGTCCGGCTTCAGCCAGCTTGGCGTCACAGAAGCCGATATCGAAGGCTGGCTGGATAAAGCCCTCGCCGACCCGTGCGCGCCATGCAACCCGCGCACCGCCAGCCGCGACGAGGTTCGCGAGCTATATCTGGAGGCATTATGATCCGTAAAGCCTTTGTCATGCAGGTAAACCCGGACGCGCACGAGGAGTACGCGCGTCGCCACAACCCCATCTGGCCCGAGCTGGAAGCGGCACTGAAAGACCACGGCGCGCACCACTATGCCATTTATCTCGACAGAGAACGTAGCCTTCTGTTTGCCACCGTAGAGATTGAATCAGAGGAGCGCTGGAACGCGGTCGCGAATACCGACGTCTGCCAGCGCTGGTGGAAACACATGCATGATGTAATGCCGTCGAACCCGGACAACAGCCCGGTGAGTGCGGAGCTTAAAGAGGTCTTTTACCTGGACTGATGTGTTAATACTGCTGCCCCCGCGGCGGCGGCAATCTCCTGCCTGCTGCTCAGCGTAAACGCCGACACCACCGTGATCGCCAGCACGAAGCAGCCCAGCATCAGATACGTCTCCTGGAAGCCGATCCGGTCATACATATTCCCGGCAAAGGCGGAGAGGAAAATTGCCGCCGACTGTTTGGCAAACTGGAAGCCAATCAGGTAGATAGTGGCCGACAGGCGAGTATCAAACACCCCGGTGATGTACTTGAACGCGCCCACCAGCAGGAACGGCACCTCCAGCGCGTGCAGCATCTTCAGGGCAATCACCTCCACGGCGGTGGTGGCGAACGACGAGCCGATAATGCGCGTCGCCATAATCACCCCGGCGATCAGCAGCGTATTTTTCGCGCCGATGCGGTTAATGATCCACGGCGAGCAGAACATGATGATAGCGTTACAGATTTCTCCGGCAGTGGTAGCAAAACCAAAGGCGCGGGTCCCCTCCTGCGGCGTGGCGAAGAAGGTTTTGAAGAAGGTGGCAAACTGCTGGTCGAAGACGTCATACACACAGGCCACGCCGATCACGTACAGAATGAACATCCACATTCTGCGCTGGCGGAACAGGTTAAAGACGGTTCTGGCGGTGATCTGCGGCTGGTTGGCGCCCAGCGCATTCATCACCTGCGCCGTCTGGTTGGGCTTTGGCTTCGCGACCACCAGCAGCAGCATCAGCAGCAGCGCCGCCGCCGATCCCATCCAGAAGACGTACGACGGGTCAATGCCGAACAGGATGCCGCCCGTTGAGGCGCACAGCCCCCAGCCGAGACAGCCAAACATGCGCGCCTTGCCGTATTCAAAGAAGCTGTTGCGGCTCACGCGTTCGATGTAGGCCTCAATCGCCCCCGATCCTGCCGAGAAAACAAAGCCGATATACAGCCCGCCGCTCAACGCGCCCAGCCAGATATTGGCTTTCAGCAGCGGCGCGAAGACGTACAGGAAGAACGGTGCGAACAGAAACAGCAGCACCGCGATGATCCACAGCAGGTGTTTTTTCAGCCCCAGCTTGTCTGAAATCACCCCCAGCACCGGCTGGAAAGCGATGGCGGACAGCGAGATACAGGAGAAAACAATCCCGGTATGGGTTTTGTTCAGGCCGATGATGTCCGACAGCCAAATCGGCAGGAACGGAAAGCAGGTGGCCATGATGAAGAAGTAGAGAAAGAAGAACAGCCCGAAGATCCAGAAGTTAGGGTTGCCTTTGTGGGTACAGGTTGTTGCGTTCATTATTTTTATCCTCAACGGAGGGCCGGCTGCCCGGCCCGTCACCCTTACACGCGTTCCACACCAATCAGAATGGCGGTTTCCGGATCCAGAATCGGCAGCGTAATGCCCGCCTGCATCAGCCATTCACCGTTCACCGTTTGCGGCGCGGCCATCCACGCCGGCAGCCTGCGCATGGTGTGCCCACCCTCACCTGTAATCTGAATATTCGGATGATCGAGCAGCGTGATGCGGTACCGGGCTCGGGCGTCCAGCCCCGGCATGCGCAGCGGCATCATCAGGGTGTAATCCGGCATCGCCAGCTGGCTAACCATAAACAGCCCTTGGGTCTTGTCTTCGCTCACTATACCCTGCGCCAGCGTGGTGGCGTCCGGCATATCGATGCGCCACTGGGTACCATGATGGATCACCTCTCGCCACTGCTTGTGTAGTGCGGCGTAATGGCGATAGCCTTCGCGCTCCTGCGCGTCCACGGTGAGCGGATCCAGTTCCAGTCCCATATGGCCAAACAGCGCCGTCAGCCCGCGGAAAGCGATGCTGTGCTGGCGAAAGGTGGCGTGGCATTTATGATGACCGATATGCGCGCCCATCACTTCCGGCGGAAAGAAGTAGCTCATGCCGCGCTGGATGGTGTTGCGCTCCAGCGCGTCGTTGTTATCAGACGCCCAGAAACGGTGGCAGCGGGTCAGCACCTCGTAATCAATACGCCCGCCGCCGGAGGAGCAGGATTCAAACTCGATGTGCGGGAAGCGCTCGCCCAGTACGTCCAGCAGGCGGTAAAACTGGCGGGTCTGGGCATCGGCTGCAGCTTTGCCACTGTGACCCGGCTGCACCAGCTCGCGGTTCATGTCCCACTTAACGTAGTCGACCGCATGTTCGCCCAGCAGCCAGCTCATGCGTTCCACCAGGTAATCAAAGGCCTCCGGGATGTTGAGATTGAGCACCAGCTGGTGTCGTCCGGTCACCTGGGGATAGCCCGGCAGCGCCAGTACCCAGTCAGGGTGCGCGCGGTACAGATCGGAATCCGGGTTGATCATCTCCGGCTCAACCCAGATGCCAAACTCCATGCCGAGCCGTTTGACGTGGTCGATCACCGGCGTCAGGCCGTTCGGGTATTTCTTCTCGTCCAGATACCAGTCACCCAGCGCCGCGTGGTCGTCGTTGCGGCCCTTGAACCAGCCGTCATCGATGATAAAGCGCTCCACGCCCAGCGCGGCGGCCTCGTCCGCCATGCGCATGATGTAGTCCGGGTCGTGGTTGAAGTAGATCCCCTCCCAGGTATTGAGATGCACCGGGCGCGGTTTGTTTTCCGGGAAGCGGATAATGTTGTCACGCAGGTAGCGGTGGAACTGCTGGCTCATACCGTTCAGGCCACGCGGGGAGTAGCTGGCATACAGGCGCGGCGTCCAGAGCGTTTCGCCTTCATCAATCGCCATTTCACCCGGCAGGTAGAGCGCTTCGGCCTGCAGATAGCGGCGACCGTCGGTTTTCGCTTCCGCGCGCAGGCGGTGGTTGCCGCTCCAGCCCAGATGCGCGCCCCAGACGTCACCCTGCATTTCGCTGAACGACGGCGTACCGGCAATCAGCGCCGGGAAGTGTTCGTGGGAGGTTTTACCCCGGCGGTTTTCAATCACAAAGCTGTCGTGATCGAGCTTTACGCGGTGCGGCTGAAATTCTCTGATCCAGCGTCCGTGGAAGGCCATCACCTCCCGGGCGCGCTCGGCCACCGGTAGCGTAACGGCGAAGCGCTCCACCTGCCACGCCTGCGATTTCAGGTTGGTTAAGCCGTGGCGCACTACCAGCACGCCGCTGGCATCCAGCGCCAGTTCGCTGGTCAGGCGCAGGCCCGCATGTTCATCTTCCGCCGTTACCGTCAGGGTTTGCGCCTGCTGCTGTACGTCGGTGGTGCTGAATACCGGGGAACCGTCCAGCCCCTGCCGGTGCCCCTCAATGCCGGGTGAGCCAAACAGACCGTGCCCCAGCTCGGCCATCAGCGTAACCGGGGAGTCCACGTCCAGCCTGCCGTTGGCAACGGGGCGTACGAGCGTCGCAGCATCCTGCGGTGAAAAGTGGTGAAGGTGTGGCCCCCAGTAAAGAATTTCGGCAAACGGGCGCGTTTTTATCACCACGTCTACCGTGCTGCTTTCAAGTCGAAATATGGCATCTTGCATAAGACATCTCCTGTCATCGGGATGTCTTGAGTGTTGATCCGAAACGTTTCGGATACAAACCAAAACGTTTCGGATCTGTGATCGGGTTTGGAATTTCGCGCGGTTTAGGCCGTCTGGCCCTGGGAGAATTCCGGCTGCCAGAGCACCTGAAGCTGCTCGATATCGCCGCCGTTAATCAGCTGACGCACCATATCGGCTATCTGTTTGCCGACGCCCTGGCGGGTGGACTGGATCACCGCCGCCACGTCGATATCGACGATGCTATCCTGAGGCAGGCCGTCATAGACCACCAGCGAGACGGCGTTGTCGCCGGATAAACGCCCCAGCTGCGCCAGCGCCATCGCCGCGCCGTCGCCGTGAGTGTTGCAGTCGGTGATGATGGCCGTGGGCGGCTGCGGCAGGGCGAGAAGCTCTTTTGTGGTGGCATACCCGACGCGGCGCGACGGGGGCATGGCGCGCAGCCACTCGCTGGAAAGCCCGGCCTCACGCAGTGCGTCCAGATAGCCCTGACGGCGTTGGGTAATGAACGCCTGATTATTACTCTCCCCCAGCAAGGCAATACGCTGATGTCCTTTTTCGATCAGCCAGCGGGTGGCCCTGTACGTACCGGCGTGATTGTCAAAATCAAACCACGCGTACGGCTGCGGGAGGTGGCTGCGCCCAAGCGCCAGGAAAGGAAAACCGGCGGCCTGCAGCTGCTCAAGACGCGGATCGTGATCCAGCGTATGCGCCACGATCAGCGCGTCGACGCGGCGGCTTTGTACCATGCGCATGTAGCTGTGCTTATCCGCCAGATCGTCGTCGGCGATGAGCAATAGGTCGATCTCATGTCGCGCCAGTTCGTGGCTAATTTCGCCGACCATGTCCATAAATACGCTGTTATTGAGCGGAACGGGATGAACCGGAAACACCAGCCCGACGGCGTCAATTTTGCCCATCTTCAGGCGGCGGGCGAAGGTATTGGGCCGGTAGCCACGGCGCTGGGCCTCCGCTTCCACGCGGGCGCGCGTCTCGGCGGAGACGTCGTCATATCCGTTGAGGGCGCGGCTGACGGTGGTGACAGACAGCCCCAGTTCTTTGGCAATGGCTTTAAGCGACATGAGTTTCCGTATCTCTGTTAGTTCTGTTCCGCCACCAGCAGCGCGTGCGTATCCGGCTCCAGCGCCTTAAAGATATGCGGCTGGTCAGCGGGGTAACAAATGTAATCCCCGGCGGCGAGTTCTTCCGCCGCGTCGATCAGGCCGACCAGGGCCCGCCCCTGCATCACAATAATATGCTCTACTGAGCCAGGAGGGTGCGGCTGAGAAATACGATCGGCACCCGGCTGGGTCATCAGAAGATAGACATCCCGACGCGCGCCAGGTGGACATGCGGCGAGCAAAATGGCTTCATAATTTGCCTGCCCGGCCACCACTTTCGTGCCTTCACCACGGCGGATCACCTGCGTGGTCGGCTGCTGCGGCTCCAGCAAGCGGGCAAAAGGAATATCCAGCGCCACGCACAGTGACCACAGCGTTTCCAGGCTCGGGTTACCGTTGCCGGATTCCAGCTGGGAAAGCGTGGATTTAGCGATCCCGGCACGGCGGGCAATTTCCGCCAGCGAAAGCCCGGTTCGCAGGCGTTCTCGCACCAGGCTTTTGGCAATCACGCTGATTGGCTGCGTCATAAAAACGGCCTCTGCTTATCTATAACGAACGAATCGTTCGTCTTGTAAAACGGTTTTGATGCGTTCATTATAATGGAAATACGTTCGATATGGCTAAAATGGTATGAAGAATTCTCTCTCTTGCCTGAAAGGCGACACGATAAAAGCAATCATCCTGGTTTGCCTCGCGGTTGGGGTCGTTGGGATGTCCTACGGCTCGCTGGCGATGGCCTACGGTTTCCCGCTCTGGGTGCCGTTTGTCCTCTCCCTCACCGTGCTGGCGGGTGCATCGGAGTTTATGTTTATCGGCATTGTGGCAAGCGGCGGCAATCCGCTGGCGGCAGCGGCCGCCGGTTTGCTGGTTAACGCGCGCCACGTGCCGTTTGGCGTGACGGTGCGTGAACTGGTGGGTAAACGGGGTTTGAGCTATCTCGGCTGTCACATCATGAACGATGAAAGCGTGGTTTTTGGCCTGTCGCAAAAAACGCCCGAGCAGCGTAAGGCAGCCTACTGGCTATGCGGCTTAGGCGTGGCGATTATCTGGCCGGTGGGCGCCCTGCTGGGTGCCATGGTCGGCAAACTGCTGCCGGCCCCGGAAACCATCGGGCTGGATGCAGTATTTCCGGCGATTTTACTGGCGTTAGTGGTACCCGCGTTTAAAAACCGTACCACGCTGATCCGCGCCTGCAGCGGTGCCGCATTATCACTGGCTGCCGTACCGTTTGCCCCGGTGGGCTTACCGGTTCTGCTCTCGTTACTCGGTCTCGCTGCGAGGAAAAAATAATGGGAAACATGACGTTTTTTATTCTTGGCATCGCCATTTTGTCTGCGGGCACGTATTTAATGCGGCTTGGCGGGGCAAAGCTGGGCAACCGGCTGGCGCTCTCTGAACGGTCTCAGGCGCTGCTTTCGGACGCGGCAACGGTATTGCTGTTTTCCGTCGCGCTGGCGACCACGTTTTACGAAGGAGAACATTTCGCCGGGATGGCGCGCGTGCTGGGCGTGGCGTTTGCGGTGTTTCTCGCCTGGCGCAAAATGCCGTTAATTGTGGTGATCGTAGCGGCGGCAGTGGTAACCGCGCTGCTGCGCGTGGCGGGCATAAACTAAAAAAGCGCCCCGGGGGCGCTCTTTCGACGGTGTGACAGCTTATTTAGTCAGTTCAGCGGTCATATGCACGCGGTTACCTGAGAACGCCTGGGTAATTTTGTAGGATGACGCGCCGGCTTCCTGAGCCTGAGCCGCGATTTTCGCTTCTGCGCCATCAATGGTTGACGCGGTTGCGGTCACGGTCTGTGCAGCGAAAGAACCGAAAGAAGTAGCCAGAGCGATTACAGCGACAAAAGTTTTGATGCTTTTCATAATATAAACCCTTTCATTAAGTTGTTTTGGTAAGGCACCGTGCCTTGATGAGATAAATACTAGACCTCATCATGAACAACTAAAAGCGGAAGGATTTGCTATTATCATTCAAAATTATTGATCAACCATTAACCGCTGCGGATGGGTATAAATCGTCGCCCTTCCCGGCTTGCAGAAGCCCACCAGCGTAAGGTTGCAGCGCTCCGCGACATCCACCGCCAGCGTGGTTGCCGCCGACACCGCAAACAGGATCTCCACGCCGCACATGGCGGACTTCTGCACCATCTCATAGCTGGCGCGGCTGGATACGAGCGCGGCCCCCTGCTGCCAGACATCGCTTTCCCGCGCACGACGGCCTAATAGTTTGTCCAGCGCGACGTGTCGACCCACGTCTTCATGCCCTCCGGCAATATCCCCCGACGGCAGCACCCACGCCGCCGCGTGCGTACAGCCGCTCAGCTGGCCGATGGGCTGTACATCGTTGAGGTGCTCAAGCGCACGGTCGAGATGCGCCAGATTAAAGGTCTGGGTAAACGGCAGTGGCACAACGGGCTTGCCAATATCATTGAGCTGCTCAACGCCACACACGCCGCAGCCGGTGCGCCCTGCCAGCGCGCGGCGGCGCTCTTTCAGCCCCATAAAGCGGCGGCTGGAAAGTTCGATTTGCACTTCAAGACCGTTGCAGGCCTGCACCACGTCCATGCCGTAGATCTCCTGCGGGTGCGCAATGATGCCTTCCGAGAGGGAAAAACCGATGGCGAACAGTTCGAGATCTTTCGGTGAAGCCATCATCACCACATGCGAAATACCGTTGTAAACGAGGGCAACGGGCACTTCTTCTGCCAGAAAATCCGGTGTGGCATGGGTAATGTGGGGCGGTCTGCGTACCGACAGTTCCACAATGCCCGCAGGCAATGGCGATGAACGGGTAGCACGGTTTTGTTTAGACACAGCGGTATTCCTGAACAACCACGGAAGTAAGCCTGCTATTGCAGCATAAACCACAGGCCTTACGCATAGTATGGATCAACTTTTCGGCACTCATTCTCCTACTCATTAAGAAGGGGTGCAACCCGGCCCCTGCTACACCCCTTTAACATGCAGAGCTTGTAGTGTGATCAGTATCACACTTTATAATCAACACAGTGATAATACGTTCACTTTGTATTAACGCCGTTAGAACAGGTATACCGACATTGTGGTATTCTGATGATATCCCTCGGAGAAATGAGGGATTAACGCAAATTTTTCTCCTTTGCGGTCAATTCTCAACCGCGAAGTTAAAACTACATATATAAGCAATGTCGAACAAGGAGTGACCCATGCAGGTCAGCAGAAGGCAGTTCTTTAAGATCTGCGCTGGCGGTATGGCAGGCACCACGGCAGCGGCACTGGGCTTTGCGCCTGGCGTAGCGCTGGCGGAAACGCGGCAGTACAAACTGCTGCGCACCCGCGAAACCCGTAACACCTGTACGTACTGCTCCGTCGGCTGTGGGCTGTTGATGTATAGCCTCGGCGACGGTGCTAAAAACGCCAAAGCGTCTATTTTCCATATCGAAGGCGACCCGGATCATCCGGTCAACCGCGGCGCATTGTGCCCGAAAGGGGCCGGTCTGGTGGACTTTATCCACTCCGAAAGCCGCCTGAAATTCCCGGAATACCGCGCGCCTGGTTCCGACAAATGGCAGCAAATCAGCTGGGAAGAGGCGTTCGACCGCATCGCAAAACATATCAAAGAAGACCGCGATGCCAACTTTATTGAGAAGAACGCCGACGGCGTCACGGTTAACCGCTGGCTCTCCACCGGGATGCTGTGTGCTTCTGCCTCCAGTAACGAAACCGGTTATTTAACCCAGAAATTTACGCGCGCACTCGGTATGCTCGCGGTCGACAACCAGGCGCGTGTCTGACACGGACCAACGGTAGCAAGTCTTGCTCCAACATTTGGTCGCGGTGCGATGACCAACCACTGGGTCGACATCAAGAACGCCAACCTCATTGTGGTGATGGGCGGTAACGCCGCTGAAGCGCACCCTGTCGGGTTCCGCTGGGCGATGGAAGCCAAAATCCACAACGGTGCGAAACTGATTGTGATCGATCCCCGCTTTACGCGTACTGCGTCAGTGGCGGATTTCTACACCCCTATTCGTTCAGGTACTGACATCACTTTCCTGTCAGGCGTATTGCTGTACCTGATGACCAACGAAAAATATAACCGCGAATACACCGAAGCCTATACCAACGCCAGCCTGATCGTGCGTGAGGATTACCACTTCGAAGATGGCCTGTTCAGCGGTTACGACGCCGAAAAACGCAAATACGACAAAACCAGCTGGAACTACGAGCTGGATGAGAAAGGCTTTGCGAAGCGCGACACCACCCTGCAACACCCGCGCTGCGTGTGGAACCTGCTGAAAGAGCACGTTTCCCGCTATACGCCGGAAGTTGTTGAAAACATCTGCGGTACGCCGAAGGCGGACTTCCTGAAGGTGTGTGAACTGATCGCCGAAACCAGCGCGAAGGACAAAACCGCGTCGTTCCTGTATGCACTCGGCTGGACGCAGCACTCCATCGGCGCGCAGAACATCCGTACCATGGCGATGGTGCAGTTGCTGCTCGGCAACATGGGGATGGCAGGCGGCGGCGTGAACGCCCTGCGCGGCCACTCCAACATTCAGGGTCTGACCGACCTCGGCCTGCTGTCTCAAAGCCTGCCGGGTTACATGAACCTGCCAAGCGAGAAACAGACCGACCTGCAGACCTACCTGACGGCCAGCACGCCAAAACCGCTGCTCGAAGGCCAGGTGAACTACTGGGGCAACTATCCGAAGTTCTTCGTCTCGATGATGAAAGCCTTCTTCGGCGACAAAGCGACGGCGGAAAACAGCTGGGGCTTTGACTGGCTGCCGAAGTGGGACAAAGGCTACGACGTTCTGCAGTATTTCGAGATGATGCACCAGGGCAAAGTGAACGGCTATCTGTGCCAGGGCTTTAACCCGGTTGCCTCGTTCCCGAACAAGAACAAGGTTGTTGAGTCTCTGTCGAAGCTGAAGTTCCTGGTAACGATTGACCCGCTCAATACCGAGACCTCAACCTTCTGGCAGAACCACGGTGAATCGAACGACGTCGATCCGTCGAAGATTCAGACTGAAGTGTTCCGTCTGCCATCGACCTGCTTCGCGGAAGAGAACGGTTCTATCGTCAACTCAGGCCGCTGGCTGCAGTGGCACTGGAAAGGCGCGGACGCCCCGGGCATCGCCATGAACGACGGCGAGATCCTGGCCGGTATCTTCTTACGCCTGCGTAAGATGTATGCGGAAGAAGGCGGCGCGACCCCGGAACCAGTGCTCAACATGACCTGGAACTACTCGACGCCGGAAAACCCTGCGCCGGAAGAAGTGGCGATGGAGAGCAACGGTAAGGCGCTGGCGGACGTTATCGACCCGGCCACCGGTACCGTGCTGGCGAAGAAAGGCGATCAGCTCAGCACCTTCGCGCACCTGCGCGATGACGGCACCACGTCAAGCGGCTGCTGGATCTTCGCCGGTAGCTGGACGCCGAAGGGCAACCAGATGGCCAACCGCGATAACGCCGACCCGTCGGGCCTCGGCAATACGCTAGGCTGGGCATGGGCGTGGCCGCTCAACCGCCGTATCCTCTATAACCGCGCATCCGCTGACCCGCAGGGCAACCCGTGGGATCCGAAGCGTCAGCTTCTGAAGTGGGACGGCGCGAAATGGGGCGGCGTGGATATTCCGGACTACAGCACTGCCGCACCGGGCAGTGACGTTGGGCCGTTTATCATGCAGCCTGAAGGGATGGGACGCCTGTTTGCTATCGATAAGATGGCGGAAGGTCCGTTCCCGGAACACTACGAGCCGTTTGAGACGCCGCTGGGCACCAACCCGCTGCACCCGAACGTGGTTTCTAACCCGGCAGCCCGTATCTTCAAGAGCGATTTTGAAGCGCTGGGTAAAAAGGACAAGTTCCCGTACGTGGGCACTACCTACCGTCTGACCGAGCACTTCCACTACTGGACCAAGCACGCGCTGCTCAACGCCATCGCGCAGCCGGAACAGTTTGTGGAGATCGGCGAGAAGCTGGCGAACAAGCTCGGCATCGCCCATGGCGATACCGTGAAGGTCTCCTCTAACCGCGGCTATATCAAAGCCAAGGCGGTGGTGACCAAGCGTATTCGCACGCTGAACGTTCACGGTCAGCAGGTGGATACCATCGGCATCCCAATTCACTGGGGCTATGAGGGCGTGGCGAAGAAAGGGTTCATTGCGAACACCCTGACGCCGTTTGTCGGCGATGCGAACACGCAGACGCCGGAGTTTAAGGCCTTCCTCGTGAACGTGGAAAAGGTGTAACGGAGACGACTTATGGCTTATCAATCTCAAGACATTATCCGTCGTTCCGCGACTAACGGTTTCACGCCCGCGCCTCAGGCGCGGGACCACCAGCAGGAAGTGGCGAAGCTTATCGACGTGACCACCTGTATCGGCTGTAAAGCCTGTCAGGTGGCCTGTTCAGAGTGGAACGACATCCGTGACGAAGTGGGTCACAACGTCGGGGTGTACGACAACCCGGCAGACCTGACCGCCAAGTCCTGGACGGTGATGCGTTTCTCGGAAGTGGAGCAGAACGACAAGCTGGAATGGCTTATCCGCAAAGACGGCTGTATGCACTGTGCGGATCCGGGCTGCCTGAAGGCATGTCCGTCAGAAGGGGCTATCATTCAGTATGCCAACGGCATCGTCGACTTCCAGTCCGAGCAGTGCATCGGCTGCGGCTACTGCATCGCCGGCTGTCCGTTCGACGTGCCGCGCATGAACCCGGAAGACAACCGCGTCTATAAATGCACGCTGTGCGTTGATCGCGTTAACGTGGGCCAGGAGCCTGCATGCGTGAAGACCTGCCCAACCGGCGCTATCCACTTTGGCTCCAAAGAGGATATGAAAACGCTGGCGGCAGAGCGCGTGGGCGAGCTGAAAACACGTGGTTACGATAACGCGGGCCTGTACGATCCGGCCGGGGTTGGCGGTACGCACGTCATGTACGTGCTGCACCACGCCGACAAGCCGAACCTGTATCATGGCCTGCCGGAGAACCCGGAAATCAGCGCCACCGTGAAGTTCTGGAAAGGCATCTGGAAACCGCTGGCAGCGGTCGGTTTTGCTGCCACCTTCGCAGCGAGCATCTTCCACTACGTCGGCGTTGGTCCGAACCGCGCGGAAGAGGAAGACGACAACCTGCATGAAGAGAAAGACGAGGTGCGCAAATGAGAAAACGTGACACCATCGTGCGCTACACCGCACCGGAACGCATCAACCACTGGGTCACCGCCTTCTGCTTCATGCTGGCGGCGATAAGCGGGCTGGGGTTCTTCTTCCCGTCCTTCAACTGGCTGATGCAGATCATGGGGACACCACAGCTGGCGCGTATTCTGCACCCGTTTGTGGGCGTCATCATGTTCGCGTCGTTTATCATCATGTTTTTCCGCTACTGGCACCATAACCTAATCAATCGGGATGATATCTTTTGGGCGAAGAATATTCGTAAGATCGTCGTCAACGAGGAAGTAGGTGATACCGGGCGTTATAACTTCGGCCAGAAATGCGTATTCTGGGCGGCGATTATCTTCCTGGTCCTGTTGCTGGTGAGCGGCGTGATCATCTGGCGTCCGTACTTTGCGCCTGCTTTCTCAATCCCGGTGATCCGATTCGCGCTGATGCTGCATTCATTTGCCGCAGTGGCGTTAATTGTGGTTATCATGGTGCATATTTACGCCGCCCTCTGGGTGAAAGGCACCATTACCGCGATGGTGGAAGGATGGGTAACCAGCACGTGGGCGAAGAAACATCACCCGCGCTGGTACCGAGAGGTCCGCCAGAAACAGGAAAAGTCATCTGAATGAGTATTCGCATAATCCCGCAAGATGAGCTGGGGTCGAGCGAGAAACGCACGGCGGAGTATATTCCGCCGTTGTTATTCCCCAGACTCAAGAACCTCTACAACCGCCGCGCAGAGCGTCTGCGCGAGCTGGCAGAGAACAACCCGCTGGGCGATTTTCTGCGTTTTGCCGCGCTGGTCGCCCACGCGCAGGAAGTGGTGCTATACGACCACCCGCTGCAAATGGATCTGACCGCGCGCATCAAAGAAGCCAACGCGCAGGGCAAGCCGCCGCTGGACATTCACGTCCTGCCACGCGACAAGCACTGGCATAAACTGCTGCATTCGCTGATTGCCGAGCTGAAGCCGGAGATGAGCGGCACGGCGCTGGCGGTCATTGAGAATCTGGAAAAAGCCTCTGACCTGGAGCTGGAAGAGATGGCGAGCGCGCTGTTTGCCTCCGACTTCTCGCTGGTCAGCAGCGATAAAGCACCGTTTATCTGGGCTGCGCTGTCGCTCTACTGGGCGCAAATGGCGAGCCTGATCCCGGGCAAAGCCCGCGCCGAATACGGCGAGGCGCGCCAGTTCTGCCCGGTCTGCGGCTCCATGCCGGTATCAAGCATGGTGCAAATCGGCACCACTCAGGGGCTGCGCTACCTGCACTGCAACCTGTGTGAAACCGAGTGGCACGTGGTGCGCATCAAGTGCAGCAACTGCGAGCAGACCCGCGACCTGAACTACTGGTCGCTGGAAAATGAAGAAGCGGCGGTGAAAGCGGAAAGCTGCGGCGACTGCGGGACCTACCTGAAGATTCTGTATCAGGAAAAAGACCCGAAAGTCGAAGCGGTGGCCGACGATCTCGCCTCGCTGATTCTGGACGCGAAAATGGAGCAGGAGGGCTTTGCCCGCAGCTCGATTAACCCGTTCCTGTTCCCGGGTGAAGGGGAGTAATCTCCTGTGACAGTGCCGGGCGGCGCGCGCTTGCCCGGCCTACAACTCGACAGCAATACCAGCCATCTTATATGCCAGATGCTCTTCAGCCCGTAGTCCTGGATCCGTCTAAAGACGCGTTATCGCTTTAGCATCGCTTCCACGACAAATCTCAGGCAACATCCGCACTTTATGTCTGTGACGAAGGCAGATAATAAAAAAGCTCTCGCCTTTGCGAGCCTCTTTCCAGATTTTTATCCTCGACAATTTTCTTATTTTCTTTTGAATCAAACCAGGTTATAAAACTGTATATCCATACAGTTAAAGGGAATTCTTATGGCACTGGAACAGGGTATTGCACAGCTGGTTCAGGGATTTATCGCTGCAGGTCGGCCCTCGTCGCGTCGCCAGAGCATTGAGGTGCGACGAGCAGGCTATATTGCCAGTACGGGGCTTGCCGGGGAGACCGAAACGCGCGTTCAGGTTGAAACGCTTGTTCTTGAAGGTCTTACCATTCGGGTATTTTCACCTCTTAATGCGCCTGAAATATTGCCTGCTGCCATCTACTATCACGGTGGATGCTTTATCAGTGGCGGCTTTGATACCCATGATAACCAGCTCCGCCAGTTAGCCTGCTACGGCAATTGTCGGGTAATTGCAATTCAGTACAGGCTGGCGCCGGAGCATACCTTCCCCGCCGCACATGACGATGCGGAAAGAGGTGCGAATCTGGTCTGGCAGTATGCAGACGAATTAGGCGTAGATAAGAACCGGCTGACCCTCTGTGGAGACAGCGCAGGAGGACATCTTGCGCTGGTGACGGCGCTGCGGCTTAAGGCTAAAGGGCTGTGGCAGCCTGTACAGCTTATTCTTATCTACCCCATGCTCGACGCCACGGCCAGTTTTGAAAGCTATACCCTCAACGGCATGGATTACGTGATCACTCGCGATACCCTGCTGAGCGGCTATGAAATATATCTGGCTGGAACCGACCGTAAGCATCCTGAGGTTAGCCCGCTGTGGCGGGAAGACTTCAGCGGCCTGCCAGCTGTCCATATCGTTACCGCTGAGTACGATCCGTTATGCGATGAGGGGGAGGCGCTGTTTCAACGCCTCACGGAGCAAGGGGTGGCGTGTACCGCTCAGCGATGGCTGGGGGTCATCCATGGCTTCTTTCAGCTTGGCGGCATTAGCCAGTCTGCGCGAGACGTTATGAGGGATATCGCCGGGCGGATTCAGCATGCCCGGGGAGCGTGAACAGGAGATCACTCCTCCTCGTTCCCACCCTCTTCATACGCACCGTACGGCTTCGCAGGGAGAACGATATAGGTGCCTTCAAACACCGCGCCCGGCGTTTCATCGCCGAACAGCTCAACCTGCATCTGCACGCGTGCTTTTCGGCCACGCGCCAGACGGTCAAGATCACCACCCAGCGCGCCAAGGTCCGCCACCGCGCTCGGCTTGCCGCTTATCGGTGCGCTATAGCGAATGTGGGCATCAGCCAGAATAATGGTGCCGCCGAGATGCCGCTCGCGCAGCATTAGCCAGATCAGCCCCCAACCGGTGAGCGTCGCCAGGGAAAACAGACTGCCGGCAAACAGGGTGTGGTGAGGGTTCTGATTGCCGGTTTCCGGCATGGTGGTAATGAATTTTTGCCCGGTGTACTGCTGGATGCGCACGCCCATTTTTTCACTCAGAGGGATGTGTTCATACCAGGCCTGCTGCAGCTGCCCGCACCAGTCCGCGCGATGGAGAATGTCGTCCAGCGTGGCGATGGGTTTGATCATCAAAAAGTGACGAATCGGCGTGGTTTGCGGAGCGGTAATTTCACCCTGGTTAACAAAACCAAGTTTGGCAAAGAACTCTACAGCATCTTCGCGGGCGCTACAGGTGACGCGCTTAACGCCTTCCTGACGGGCGACGGACTCCAGGGTCATCGCCATTAACGTCCCCAGACCTTTGTCCTGCACGGAGGGATGAACCGCCATAAAGCGAATAGAGGCTTCGTTATCGGCGTTGATATACAAACGCCCGACGGCAACAAGGTTGCCCTCTTCGTCCATCACCATCTGATGGTGGGCCATCGCGTCCCAGGCATCGCGTTCAGAGCCTTTTGGCTGATGCAGTGGCTTGCGCAGCATTTCCCAGCGGAACTGGTAATACGCGTCTAACTCTTCTTCCGTTTGCGGTACTCGAAGGTGATACATAGCTGTACTCTCTCTTGTTACCCGCGGCCACGCCGCTAGTTGGCTCATACCTGGAGCCAGAATGTGACGGGGCCATCGTTCACCAGCGAGACCTGCATATCTGCAGCGAATCGTCCGGTTTGCGTATTCATTTCCTGTTGGCGACAACGCTCAACAAAGTACTCGTAAAGTGCTTCTGCACGATCCGGCGCGGCGCCTTTAGAGAAACTCGGGCGCATGCCGCGCTCGGTATCCGCTGCCAGCGTAAACTGGGAAACCACCAGCACGCTCCCGCCCGCCTGCTGGACGTTCAGGTTCATCTTGCCTTCCGCATCGCTGAATATGCGGTAGCCCAGCACGCGCTCGCATAAGCGGTTAGCTTTTTGTTCGTCATCATCCTTTTCGACACCTAACAACACCAAAAGTCCTGGGCCAATTTCACCCGTCACCTCTCCCTCCACGGTGACGCTGGCACGGGTTACGCGCTGTATCAATGCAATCATGGTTGGTCTGCTTCTAATTGTTTTTCAGCTTCTGCTGCTTTTTTAAGTTCGCGGTATACGCCGAGAGTGACAGTTATTTCGGCGCCAAGCAAGACGATACACCAGGTCCAGTAAACCCAGACAAACAAAATGGGGATCACCGCCAGCACGCCGTAAATCAGCTGATAAGAGGGGAACATGGTGATGTAAAGGGCAAACCCTTTTTTACCCAGTTCAAAAAGCACTGCCGCCACCAGCGCCCCAACTACCGCATCTCGGTTAGGCACGCGCGTGGTCGGTACAACGCTATAGAGCAGCCAGAACGAGAGCCATGACAGGATCAGCGGAAAAATACGCAGCACATTATCAATTACGCTGTTTAAATCACTCGCCCAGCGCAAGGAGAGAAGATATGAGCTGATTGCCAGACTCGCCCCGGCCAGCAATGGCCCCAGCGTTAAGATCATCCAGTAAACGGCAAAGGAATAGACCTTAGGACGGATTTTTTTGCTTCGCCAGATGGTGTTAAGCGCGCTGTCGATGGAGTACATCAGCAGCAGCGCGGTAACGATAAGGCCGCACGCCCCCACCGCCGTCATCTTGCTGGAGTTGGCAACAAACTGCTCGATGTAGTTCTGGATAACATCCCCGGTGGCCGGGATGAAGTTCGCGAAGACGAAATGGCGAAGCTGCAGGCTGACGTCCGCAAACATCGGGAAGGCGGAAAAGAGCGCAAAGATAACCGCCACCAGCGGCACTAACGAGAGCAACGACACGTAGGCGAGGTTACCCGCCAGCGTGGTCATGTTGTCCTCATCAATACGGTGCCAGAGCAGCTTCAGCCAGGCCCTCAGTGGGCGAGTATGATGCGTGGCTTTTTGATGAACGGTTTTTAGCATAACTGCTTCGCAAAATAGTTCGGTATCGTCTCTTTTCCGGTCACCAGAATTGACGTGATACCCAACTGGTTAGCTCCCTCTATATTATCGGCGTTGTCGTCGAAAAAGACCGCATCGGCCGCGGTGAATCCTTCTGCCTGCAGAACAGCCTGATAAATTCGCGCTTCAGGCTTACGCATACCCATCTCTTGCGAAAGATAGATTTTATCTGCCGCCGCCTTAACCTCGGGGTATTCCTCCGGCCAGAAGGTGGTGTGCAGGCGGTTGGTGTTCGACAACACCACCACCCGATGCCCCTGCTCGCGCAGTTTGTGCATAATGTCGATCACCTCAGGCCGGATGGCGACAAATACCGCCTGCCAGCCATGGGAAAACTGTTCATAGCTTAACGAAAGCCCCATCTCCTGGCAGAAGCGTTCAGCAAACGCTTCATCGCCGATCTCGCCGCGCTCATGCTGATGGAAAGTCTCACCCATCGCAAAATTCTGCTTTAACGTCGCCAGCGGAACACGGCTAAAGTCGCTCCAGGCACCCAGCACCCGGTTAAAATCGATATCGACGATTACGTTTCCTAAGTCAAAGATATAAAGCATGTTTATCTCCTGCTCGCCGTGGAGAAGTAACTGTAGCGGGAATCACGAGATTTGACTATGCGTGCCGTCTAAGGTGTGCGATCGATTTTTACGGCGCGTTTTTACGACAGTACAGCGAAGGGACGTTTGACGCGGCAAAAAGCCAGGCTCCGCGATACTCATCAATCATCAGGCTCAGATCTCTTCCTGGCGTGCGATAAAAGCCCGGCAGGGTTGCATTGATATCGGTCTCATCCGCCCTATCAGCAAAGGTTTTAACAATACGATCGTTATTTAATACACGCGAATTCTGATGATAGCTGTAGTGGAAATAGATGGTACGGTTAACTTCAGAAACCGCGTGACCAAACAATTTACCGTTAATGACAGCAGTTCCTTCCCTATGCTGCATTCGCCAGGAAACGGTACCTACAAACCGGTTTTTGCCGATCGTCCACTCTACATCACCTGTACAGCGTATCGGCTTACTTGAAAAATGCGAATACGCTAACCAGCCGCTGGTAATAGCAGCCCCCAGAAACGCCCCCAGCAAAATAATACGATTCCCGAGTATCTTCATTGCTCATGCGCCCAAAAATAATGCGTGGTACATAACGCCGTCGCGTCATGTCGCGCATCGTTATTACAGACAAATGCCGCGATTCGCTCCGTTTTACTATAGCCGATGAGAAAAACGTACCGGTTCTCGGCACACAGGGCAGGATAATTCTTTAACAAGCGCAGGTAATGGTCCTGCATAGGTTCATTAGGTGCATAAAAGGGCTGGCAGGGGCCGACCTTGCTGCCCGTTGAGAGCGGAATATAATTACTGAACGGCATCGTCAGGCGGTGTTTATATAACACCACTCCGTTGATAAGTACGATCAGTAAAAGCACAGTGGTGGTAATGATCAACCAAACCGGTCTCTGTATCACGGTGTCAGCGACTGTTTCCTCGTCTTTATTGACTATCACCGCCTCAGTGGTTGGGGTAAATACCTCAACGTGGGTTGTTTTGGAAAGCATCAGCCCACGACGCGAAATCGTTTTAACGGTATCACGCGGTAACCCCACCTCAGCCAGCGCATTGCGCAAAGTCAAAATGGCCTGATAAAAGGTATTTGGGGTAGTAACGTCATTACGCTCCCCCCATCCCACCACCATTAACTGATTTTGCGAAATAATTTCTCCGGGATGGGTAACGAGATAAAGAAAACAGAGATTAGCAGGAAGCTGCAATTGTATCGTGCGCCCGGATATGGGATTCGCCAGGGTTTTGTTTTCCGGATCATACTCGACCAGTTTGTTAATGAGATACAATTTTACTTTCCTCAGCAATAACAATATTTAATCCTAAACACCCTAAATACTTACGAATATTTAACAACAGTATAGGTCACGATGATTAGGGTGCGAGAACACCATACCTAAGATTAAAATCAAACTATTATTTTTCAAACAGTTACATTGATGTTTTCTTAGGTGAGTCTCAGCTAAACCCACATAATGAGATTTCATTACACTTCGCCAGGCCGAATAATTATATTGAGTTCCACATTGAGAAGAGACTGACGTCCAGGCAGATCGAGGAGAAGAATCTTTAGCTATTAGTGCTATTCCCTGAATCTTCTTCCAGGCTTTTTTTTGCCGAATAATCTTAAAGGATTGATGAATATTCCTGGATTATGTCTGGCTACTGATGTTATGCCGTTATGGCTACAGCCTGACAAAATAGATACCGCCAGGAATTTATTTTAACTGCCGCTATTTTTTATAAACACGTCAGGATCCCTGGATATGTTTCAAGATTGACACATTTGAAAGGCAGTGAAATATTGACAATGAAAATAAGACAGGAGTGGGCTGGATGATAACGTCGTCGCAAAAGGTTGTCCGCTGCATAAGCTGTGAACTGTCCTGTCAGTTATTCCCGGATAACGCAGTGCGCTCACAATACTGTGGTAACGCTTCGTTTGCAGTTTGGCCGATTGGTAATCATTTCTTGCAACTTGCGGTAGCAAATAAAATATTGCGGGGAAACAAGAATCACTTATTACGTGGGTTTATTTTTGTAGATTTTTCGATGTACAACCTGCGCGTACTTGCCGATCCGCAATGGATTGAGCATCTGGCGATAACTAACATGCACATCGTTCTTATCTCGGACCGCAAGCTGGAGGCATTGGCTAATTACTTATTCGCTCATCATGATGAAATAAAGGGAATTATTTATTCAGATGACAATGACGCTGTATTACAGGAAAAAATTAACCACCTCTTTTCCGGCAGACGTGTGAACAGTAGACGAGGAAACACCCTGAATACTGTTGAATTCACTTTGCTTAACAGATTTATGTCAGGAGTGTGCCTCCAGGAGATAATAAAAAAAGACAGCATTGATGTGAAAAAAATTTATGTTCATAAAATACGATTAGAGAGGAAGTTAGGTACCAGCATTCATAAAATACTCGTTTCTGTTTTGTAATTTCATCTCCTTAACATACCCACATTTAATGGTGTGGAGGATGTTCTACGCCTGAAAGAAAGGGGGCAGTTATGCCATATATAATGAAACATTCACCTGTCGCCGTTGCGATTTCGCTGGCGCTATCGTCAGCGCTATTTACCGCAAATGCAGCAGTTATTGATTTTGCTAATTTACCTGCCTCCGGAGCGGTAACGGATTTGCCTGCAGAAATACAGGCGCTGATTCCTGCAACGGCAAACGCAAACTTTAGCAAAAATACCAGCGATCCTAACTATGTCTACCAGTACAGCCCAGGCAATATTCCCATCTACGGAGATGGGATCACCCTTGACGGGCCGGGAGCGGAAGCCTTCGAGCACTCCGTGACCGTTATTCAGAACTCCACGTCCGGCAGCCCGGGGGTGATATTTGGTGACGACCTGACTATTCGTACCCAGTCAAAAGTGGCCGCCAATAACGGTAAAGATGTCGACGGTATTCGTACCCATGGTATGAACACGCCGAATAACCCGGTGTTTATCATTACCGGCGACCGCACCCACATTTACGTGAATGGCCAAAGCGGCGATGGCATTAATGCAGGGTACAGTTCCTTCAGTCAGGGCTCTCTCGGCTCCGCCAATATTTATGTGGGTGACGATCTTTATATCGAAACCACTGGCAGTACCGGTCGCGGCATTAGCGCCTATGCCTTGAATGACGCTTCTAAGGCAAAAAATAACGTTATCGTCGGCGATCGTGCGCATATAGTCACGCGTGGTACCTATGCCGAGGGCATCCGAACCAATCAGAGCGGATCGTACGTCCGTCTGGGCAATGAAGCCATTCTCGAAACGTACGGCGCATCGGCCTACGGCCTGTATGCGGGCTCGGCGTCAAAAATTGAGCTCGGAAAAAGCGCGAACATTACCACCGACGCGGCCAGTGCCTCCGGCGTGTACTCTACCGGCTCGTCAACCATCACCCTTGATGAAGGCGCAACCATCACCACCAACGGTGCCAGCGCGCATGGCATCTACGCTTACACAGCAGCGGTGAATGTGGGAGATAACGTCACTGTTGCGGTAAATAGCAGCGAGAAAACCAGCAGCTCCGCCCAGGCGCCGCACGGGATGTATGCCTGGTCACGCGGCGTGATAACGCTCGACGGCGGGGCAACCATTACCACCGCAGGCCAGCGCGACAACGGTAGCTATGCTCTGAACGCCAGCAATGGCGGAATTATTGATGCCTCCGCAGGCGGAAAATTCATCCTTAACGGCGATATCCTTGCCGCAGGTGGCGTGGCGGCCAACAGCACCCTTCCGGCACAAAACAGTACCATTACGCTGACAATGGAGAACAGCTCGCTGTGGAACGGAGCGTCTTATATAGAGAGCAACGCCGCCGGCACCGGGACTATCGCGCTTACGATGAATGACGCCGTGTGGAATATGCGTGACAGCTCCACGGTGACCAGCCTGACGCTGAATGCGGGCGGCACGATAAATTTCCAGCACGATGAAGACACGGCCTGGCAAACCCTGACCATCAATGAGGATTACATCGGCAACGGCGGCAAGCTGGTTTTCAATACCGTGCTGTCTGATGATACCTCTGAAACCGACAAGCTGATTGTTGAAGGAAATACGTCCGGTCATACCGCGGTTGACGTGAACAATATTGGCGGTGCTGGCGCACAAACCGTTGAAGGGATTGAAATTGTCAGCGTTGGCGGCAACTCAGCGGGGACGTTTGAGAAGGCCAGCCGTATCGTAGCGGGGGGTTATGACTATAACGTTGTGCAGAAAGGTAAGAACTGGTTTCTGACCAGCCTGGTTGAACCCGTTGACCCACCGGTCGACCCGGTAGATCCCCCTGTTGACCCGGTAGACCCACCGGTAGACCCCGTCGACCCGCCTGTTGACCCGGTGGATCCACCTGTCGACCCCGTAGACCCACCAGTCGACCCTGTCGATCCACCCGTCGACCCGGTGATTCCGCCGCAAGAACCGGTACCACCTGCCGCGCCGCCGAAAAGCGAGCATCAGTATCGCCCGGAATTCGGCAGCTATCAGGCGAACAGCTATGCGGCAAATACGCTGTTTATGACCCGCCTGCACGATCGCCTGGGTGAAACGCAGTACACCGACATGCTCACCGGCGAGCAAAAAGTGACGAGCCTGTGGATGCGTAACGTCGGCGGACATACGCGCTTCAAAGACGGCAGCGGCCAGCTAAAAACAACGGCCAACCGCTATGTGCTGCAGCTGGGTGGTGATATCGCTCAGTGGAGCAGCGACGGCCTGGATCGGTGGCATCTTGGCCTGATGGCGGGCTACGGCAACAGCCAGAGCCGGAGCGCTTCCAGCCTGACCGGATACCACTCACGCGGCGAAGTAAATGGCTATAGCGTAGGTTTGTACGGTACCTGGTACGCAAACGAAGCCGATAAAAGCGGCACCTACGTTGACAGCTGGGTGCTGTATAACTGGTTTGACAATAAGGTCATGGGGCAGGATCAGGCCACTGAGAATTATCGCTCCAGCGGTGTGACCGCCTCTGTCGAAGCAGGCTACAGCGTTAAGGTGGGTGAAAGCGGCCGCAACAGCTACTGGATCCAGCCGAAGGCGCAGGCCGTTTGGATGGACGTGCAGGCTGACGACCATCGCGAACGTAACGGTACGCGGGTGAAAGACGAAACTCAGGGGAACCTGATGACACGTCTTGGCGTGAAGGCCTACATCAGCGGACATAACGCGATGGATGACGGTAAATCACGCACCTTCCAGCCGTTTATCGAGGCGAACTGGATCCACAATACCCAGACCACGCGCATTCGCATGGATGACGTTAGCAATGAGATGCGCGGTGCACGCAATATTGGTGAGTTAAAGACAGGCGTAGAGGGGCAGATTACGCCGCAGCTTAGCGTCTGGGGCAATGTGGCTCAGCAGATTGGCGACAAAGGCTACAGCGATACGCAGGGGATGCTTGGGGTGAAATACAGCTTCAAGTAACAACAAAAAAGCCGCTGAGGGATCAGCGGCTTTTTTTACTACGGATTGACCGTATTAGTCTTCTTTCGCACCGCGCATAGCACGTTTACGATCGTTCTCGGTCAGGTGACGTTTACGGATACGAATTGACTGTGGCGTCACTTCTACCAGTTCGTCATCATCGATGAACTCCAGAGCCTGCTCCAGCGTCATCTTGATCGGTGGAACCAGAACCGTTGCTTCGTCAGTACCGGACGCACGCATGTTGGTCAGTTTCTTACCGGTCAGGCAGTTTACGGTCAGGTCGTTAGAACGACTGTGAATACCGATGATCTGGCCTTCGTAAACTTCAGCACCGTGACCCAGGAACAGCTTACCGCGATCCTGCAGGCCGAACAGCGCAAACGCAACCGCTTTACCCTGACCGTTGGAGATCAGCACGCCGTTGTTACGCTGGCCCACTTCGCCCGGACGAACGTCGTCATAGTGGCTGAAGGTGGAGTACAGCAGGCCGGTACCGGAGGTCATGGTCATGAACTCAGAACGGAAGCCGATCAGGCCGCGGCTTGGGATCACGTAGTCGAGACGTACGCGGCCTTTGCCATCTGGATTCATGTTTTTCAGGTCGCCTTTACGCTCGCCCAGCGCCTGCATCACAGAACCCTGATGCTGCTCTTCAACGTCCAGCGTGACGTTTTCGAACGGCTCTTGTTTACGGCCGTCGATTTCGCGGAAGATAACTTTCGGACGGGAAACCGCCATCTCGAAACCTTCACGACGCATGTTTTCGATCAGAACAGACAGGTGCAGCTCACCACGACCAGAAACGCGGAATGCATCAGCGTCTTCGGTTTCTTCAACGCGCAGCGCAACGTTGTGCACCAGCTCTTTGTTCAGGCGGTCAAGGATCTGACGAGAGGTAACGAACTTACCTTCTTTGCCACAGAACGGAGAGGTGTTGACGTTGAAGAACATAGAAACGGTTGGTTCATCAACGGACAGGGCTGGCAGCGCTTCGACGTTCTGCGGATCGCAGATGGTGTCGGAGATGTTCAGTTCACCCAGACCGGTGATCGCGATGATGTCGCCCGCTTCAGCGATGTCGCTCTCGATACGCTCAAGACCCAGGTGAGTCAGTACTTTACCGACTTTACCGTTACGGGTTTTGCCTTCGCTATCGATGATCGTGACCTGCTGGTTAGGCTTCACTTTACCGCGCTTGATACGGCCAATGCCGATAACGCCAACGTAGTTGTTGTAGTCGAGCTGGGAGATCTGCATCTGCAGGGTGCCTTCCAGGTCAACGTTCGGCGCAGGGACACGGTCAACAATCGCCTGATACAGCGGGGTCATGTCTTCAGCCATGTCTTCGTGGTCCAGACCAGCGATACCGTTCAGCGCAGAAGCGTAAACGATAGGGAAGTCCAGCTGCTCGTCGGTCGCGTCGAGGTTAACGAACAGGTCGAATACCTGGTCAACAACCCAGTCAGGACGCGCGCCAGGGCGGTCAACTTTGTTGATAACAACGATTGGCTTCAGACCATGGGCAAAAGCTTTTTTGGTCACGAAGCGCGTCTGTGGCATTGGGCCATCCATTGCGTCAACGACCAGCAGAACGGAGTCTACCATGGACATTACACGTTCAACTTCACCACCGAAGTCGGCGTGCCCTGGGGTATCAACGATGTTGATACGGTAGTCATTCCATTTAATCGCGGTGTTTTTCGCGAGGATAGTAATCCCACGCTCTTTCTCCAAATCGTTGGAGTCCATCACGCGTTCTTGGGTTTCGGCACGTGCATCAAACGTACCGGATTGCTGCAGCAGCTTATCAACCAGGGTAGTTTTACCATGGTCAACGTGCGCGATGATGGCGATGTTACGCAAATTTTCGATCACAACTTTGCCTCAGGCATTTAGAAATAGCGCGTTATTGTACACGGATTAATCGCACTACAAAACAGGATCACAAACATCCCCCGCAAACAAGTATTGCAGAGATGCTTTGTGATCGCTTTCACGGAGCGGTAAAAGGGCACTTTAACGTAAATTGCACCAATATGGTGCTCAACGTTCACAATGAAGCACTATACTGGTGCAACAAATCCATCATGGTGCAGCCCTTTTGCACTATGGTGCGCATGATAACGCCTTTTTGGGGTGTTTTAAAAGTTGGCACAGATTTCGCTTTATAAAAAATACATGGCAACAGCCAGTACAAACAGAAATTGAAGACCTCGTTACCACGACGACAATGACCAATCTGGAGAGTTAAGTATGTCCGCTGAACACGTTTTGACGATGCTGAACGAACATGAAGTGAAGTTTGTTGATCTGCGCTTCACCGATACCAAAGGTAAAGAACAGCACGTCACAATCCCTGCTCATCAGGTGAACGCCGAATTCTTTGAAGAAGGCAAAATGTTTGACGGCTCCTCCATTGGTGGCTGGAAAGGCATTAACGAATCCGACATGGTTCTGATGCCAGACGCAACCACTGCGGTCATTGATCCGTTCTTCGAAGAACCAACCCTGATCATCCGCTGCGACATCCTCGAGCCAGGCACGCTGCAGGGCTACGACCGCGACCCACGTTCTATCGCTAAACGCGCTGAAGAATACCTGCGTTCTACCGGCATCGCGGACACCGTTCTGTTCGGGCCAGAGCCAGAGTTCTTCCTGTTCGACGACATCCGCTTCGGTGCCTCTATTTCCGGTTCCCACGTGGCTATCGACGACATCGAAGGTGCATGGAACTCTTCCACCAAATACGAAGGTGGTAACAAAGGTCACCGTCCTGGTGTGAAAGGCGGTTACTTCCCGGTTCCTCCGGTCGACTCTGCACAGGACATCCGTTCCACCATGTGTCTGGTGATGGAAGAGATGGGCCTGGTTGTTGAAGCGCACCACCACGAAGTGGCGACTGCTGGTCAGAACGAAGTGGCAACCCGCTTCAACACCATGACCAAAAAAGCGGACGAAATTCAGATCTACAAATACGTTGTGCACAACGTTGCGCACCGTTTCGGTAAAACCGCGACCTTCATGCCAAAACCAATGTTTGGCGACAACGGTTCCGGTATGCACTGCCACATGTCTCTGTCCAAGAACGGTACCAACCTGTTCTCTGGCGACAAATACGCCGGTCTGTCCGAGCAGGCGCTGTATTACATCGGTGGTGTTATCAAACACGCTAAAGCGATCAACGCCCTGGCGAACCCAACCACCAACTCCTACAAGCGACTGGTACCGGGGTACGAAGCACCAGTGATGCTGGCCTACTCTGCGCGTAACCGTTCTGCTTCTATCCGTATCCCGGTGGTAGCTTCTCCGAAAGCGCGTCGTATCGAAGTGCGCTTCCCGGACCCAGCGGCTAACCCATACCTGTGCTTCGCAGCACTGCTGATGGCCGGTCTGGACGGTATCAAGAACAAGATCCACCCGGGCGAAGCGATGGACAAAAACCTGTACGACCTGCCGCCAGAAGAAGCGAAAGAGATCCCACAGGTTGCGGGTTCTCTGGAAGAAGCCCTGCAGGCGCTGGACGCAGACCGCGAGTTCCTGACCGCAGGTGGCGTATTCACTGACGACGCTATCGATGCTTACATCGCTCTGCGTACTGAAGAGAACGACCGCGTGCGTATGACTCCGCATCCGGTTGAGTTCGAACTGTACTACAGCGTTTAATTTAGTTGTTTTACCCGGCGTGAAAAGCGCCGGGGGTAGTTGCCGTGGAAACTTTTAGCCCATCTCCGGATGGGCTTTTTTCTCCACCAACAACCTGATCTCACGCGCTTTTTACGCCGAAACCGCTATACTGCACTAAAATAGTGCAACTACTCCAGGAGACTGCTGAATGGCAACTGGCACGCTGCCCGATGCTGGGCAGATCCTCAATTCTTTAATTAACAGTATATTGCTGGTCGACGACGAGCTGGCCGTCCATTACGCCAACCCGGCGGCGCAACAGCTGCTCGCCCAGAGTTCACGCAAACTGTTTGGCACCCCGCTTCCTGAGTTGTTGAGCTATTTTTCGCTGAATATTGGCCTGATGCAGGAAAGCTTGCAGGCCGGCCAGGGGTTTACCGATAACGAAGTGACGCTGGTGATCGACGGGCGCTCGCACATTCTGTCGCTTACCGCGCAACGACTTCCCGAGGGAATGATCCTGCTCGAAATGGCGCCGATGGATAACCAGCGTCGCCTGAGCCAGGAACAGCTGCAGCATGCGCAGCAAATTGCCGCCCGTGACCTGGTGCGAGGTCTGGCGCATGAAATCAAAAATCCGCTGGGTGGGTTACGCGGCGCGGCACAGCTTCTGACCAAAGCGCTGCCCGACCCCGCGCTGGCGGAGTACACCAACGTCATCATTGAGCAGGCGGACCGCCTGCGTAACCTGGTTGATCGCCTTCTTGGGCCGCAGCAGCCCGGCATGCACGTTTCAGAAAGCATTCATAAAGTGGCTGAACGGGTGGTGAAGCTTGTCTCCATGGAGCTGCCGGAGAACGTCACGCTGGTGCGTGATTACGACCCCAGCCTGCCGGAACTGGCGCATGACCCCGATCAGATTGAGCAGGTACTGCTGAATATTGTGCGCAATGCCCTGCAGGCGCTGGGGCCGGAAGGCGGCGAGATTATTTTACGCACCCGCACCGCCTTCCAGCTCACGCTGCACGGCGTGCGCTATCGTCTGGCGGCCCGTATCGACGTTGAGGATAACGGTCCCGGTATTCCTGCGCATCTGCAGGACACCCTGTTCTACCCGATGGTAAGCGGGCGCGAAGGCGGTACGGGTCTGGGCTTATCTATCGCCCGCAGCTTGATCGATCAGCACTCCGGAAAAATTGAATTTACCAGTTGGCCGGGACATACCGAGTTTTCGGTTTTCCTGCCGATTAAAAAATAAAGGTGACGTTTATGCAACGAGGGATAGTCTGGGTAGTCGATGACGATAGCTCCATCCGTTGGGTGCTTGAACGCGCGCTCACAGGGGCAGGATTAAGCTGCACGACGTTTGAGAGCGGCAGCGAAGTGCTCGACGCACTCACCACCAAAACGCCAGATGTTCTGCTTTCGGATATCCGTATGCCGGGCATGGACGGGCTGGCGCTGTTAAAGCAGATCAAACAACGCCACCCGATGCTTCCGGTCATCATAATGACCGCGCACTCCGATCTGGATGCCGCGGTGAGCGCCTATCAGCAAGGGGCGTTTGATTACCTGCCCAAACCGTTTGATATCGACGAAGCGGTGGCGCTGGTTGAGCGTGCGATTAGCCACTACCAGGAGCAGCAACAGCCCCGCCACGCGCCCGATTTTGGGCCAACGACGGACATCATCGGCGAAGCGCCGGCGATGCAGGATGTATTTCGCATTATTGGCCGTCTGTCCCGCTCGTCCATCAGCGTATTGATTAACGGTGAATCGGGAACCGGTAAAGAGCTGGTGGCGCATGCCTTGCATCGCCATAGCCCACGGGCAAAAGCGCCGTTCATCGCCCTGAATATGGCGGCGATCCCGAAGGATTTGATTGAATCCGAGCTGTTCGGCCATGAAAAGGGGGCATTTACCGGCGCAAATACCATTCGCCAGGGGCGCTTTGAGCAGGCTGACGGCGGCACGCTTTTCCTGGACGAGATCGGCGATATGCCGCTGGACGTTCAGACCCGCCTGCTGCGCGTACTGGCCGACGGGCAGTTTTACCGCGTGGGCGGCTATGCGCCGGTGAAGGTGGACGTGCGCATTATTGCCGCGACGCACCAGAACCTGGAGCTGCGCGTGCAGGAGGGGAAATTCCGTGAGGATTTATTCCATCGCCTGAACGTCATCCGCGTTCATCTGCCGCCGCTGCGCGAGCGTCGGGAAGATATTCCCCGCCTGGCGCGTCATTTCCTGCAGGTTGCCGCCCGCGAGCTGGGCGTGGAAGCCAAGCAGCTGCACCCGGAAACCGATGCCGCCCTCACCCGTCTGGCGTGGCCGGGCAACGTCCGTCAGCTGGAAAACACCTGCCGCTGGTTAACCGTGATGGCCGCCGGACAGGAAGTGCTGATTCAGGATTTACCGGCCGAGCTGTTTGAGGCCACCGCGCCAGAAAGCAGTACCGGACACGCGCTGCCGGACAGCTGGGCGACGCTGCTGGCGCAGTGGGCCGACCGCGCGCTGCGTTCCGGTCATCAAAACCTGCTGTCTGAGGCTCAGCCCGAGATGGAGCGTACGCTGTTGACCACCGCGCTTCGTCATACGCAGGGCCATAAGCAGGAAGCCGCTCGCCTGCTGGGATGGGGACGTAATACCCTGACGCGCAAGCTTAAAGAGCTGGGAATGGAGTAAGATTCCCCGAAGTGTAAAGGTTATTAATTGAGCGCAAATTGCCGTTATTTTGCGCTTTACTGTTCCGATGAGTTTTGTATGATCGTGCCCGGAAATCGAGGGTGGAGATCATGCTGGAAACATTAGTCAATATGCTCTCTAGCGGAGCAGTTGAAAGCCACACGCCACAAACCGCCGTTGCGGCGGTGCTGTGTGCGGCGCTGGTTGGGCTGTTTAGCTAGCGGGGTTGAACGTAAAAGCCGGGTGGCGGCTTCGCCTTACCCGGCCTACGTTTCGTGCTTTTGCGATTTAAATCACCCGCGAGAACTGCTGCAGTCGCGCTTTCTGGCGCAGATACGCGTCAAAGCACATACAGATGTTACGGATCAACAGACGCCCTTTCGGCGTGACCTCAATTGAACTCTCCGACACATCCACCAGCCCGTCTTTCGCCAGCGGCGCAAGAAGCTCCAGGTCTTGTGCAAAATAATCGCTGAATTTCAGATCCCACTGTGCCTCCACGTCGCTAAAGTCGAGACGGAAGTTGCAGATAAGCGCTTTAATCACATCACGACGAATGCAGTCGTCACGGGTCAGCGCGATGCCGCGCCACAGCGCGTTGCCGGTTTCATCTACCTGCTGGTAGTAGAGCTTCAGCTCTTTCTGGTTCTGCGCGTAGCAGTCACCAATCATGCTGATGGCAGAGACGCCCATGCCAAGCAGATCGGTATCGCCCTGAGTGGTGTAACCCTGGAAGTTGCGGTGCAGTACCCCTTCGCGCTGGGCAATGGCCAGCTCGTCGTCCGGACGGGCAAAGTGATCCATGCCGATAAACTGATAGCCGCTCTCGGTCAGCGATGTGATGGTTTCCTGCAGGATATCCAGCTTCTGCTGGGCAGAAGGCAGATCCGCATCTTTGATTTTGCGCTGAGCGGCGAATAGCGTCGGCAGGTGCGCGTAGTTAAAGACGCTGAGGCGGTCCGGGCTGAGTTCAGCCACGCGCTTCAGCGTAAAGGCGAAGCTCTCCGGCGTCTGCTTTGGCAGGCCGTAAATGAGGTCGATGTTGGTCGAGGTAAAGCCGATGTCACGTGCGTGGTTGAGTAAGGCGAAGATAAACTCTTCGTCCTGCTCGCGGTTCACCAGACGCTGGACCTCTTTATTGAAATCCTGCACGCCCATGCTCAGCCGGTTGAAGCCTTCCGCGCGTAAATGATCCAGGACATTCAGCTCAATTTCACGCGGATCGACTTCGATCGAGATTTCGGCGTCGTCGTTAAAATTGAAATTTCCGCGCAGCAGCGTCATCAGACGGCTTATTTGCGCCTTATTCAGATAGGTTGGCGTGCCGCCGCCCCAGTGAAGCTGGCTGACGTGACGGCCAGCAAAAAGCGGCGCGCGGTGCACAATTTCCTGTTCGAGCGCATCCAGGTATTGGTCGGCCTTATGCTGCTGACGGGTCACGATTTTATTGCAGCCGCAGAAGTAGCAGAGCTTATGGCAGAACGGAATATGGACGTAGAGCGACAGCGGGCGCTCAGGATAGCGCGCGACGGCCTGCTGAAAATCCGCCTCGCCGAAGGCATCGGAGAACTCCAGCGCGGTGGGGTATGACGTGTAACGCGGCCCGGAATAGTTATACTTCTGGATTAGGGCCAAATCCCAGTCGATAGTTGGTGCTGACATGCTCACTCCTTCCGTTGGTGTCGCGTTCGTATACGGCGGCCCGTTCTGGCCCCATCGCGGGCCATCATTCGGGTGCGCAGCCACTTCTGTCGCCGCGACAACCGCCGTAGTTTAACGAATAACCACACCAGATAACATATAACCGGAAGGGTTATAAGCAGGACTATCGTGCCTGCCGGGTGCAAATGTTAGTTTCCACCTTTCAGAAGACGCATCATATCTTCCTGCTTTTCGTCTTCTTCTTCGTCGTCTTCGTCATCGTAAGACAGACCGAGTTTCTGCATCAGCTCATCAATGCGGTCCAGTTTAGCATCCACCCATGACTGCTCTTCTGCGGTCAGGGTTTCACCCTCTTCAAGACGTTCCAGCAGCGCGTCCAGGCGCTCATCGTTCTCCAGCATATCCAGCTCAGCCTGCGGTGAAAGCATAGGTTTCTCGCTCTTTGGTTTGTGCTGCTTAGTGACCGGGGTGTCTGTCACGCCCAGCGGAATGGGAGTTTTACTGCCGATACGAGGATCTTTCTGCTGTTTGCTTTTTGCAGAAGCGCCCGCTGCACCACCGCCGTTTGCACGGCTACCCGCAGCATGGCCACGATGTTTCTTATCGCGTTTGCGATCGCGCGCTTCCTGGTTCAGTTCTTCGCGCGTTTTGCGGCGTGCTTTTGCAGGGCGTTTAGCACCCGCAGCGGAGGTTGGTTTTTTCATGATGTTTTATCTTTAAGTCGTTTTCTTCAGTATAGAATTGCGGCGAAATCTAGCAGAAAGCAAGCAAAGAAAAAAGGCGACAGAGCAATCTGTCGCCTTTTTTCCTGACTCACAACCCTTAGCGGGTCAGACATTCCATGTTTACCAACAACACACCCTGTTTATCCTTTGGCTGATACCGTCCGTGTATGGTTCCATTTCCTGTTAAAACGCCTCCAGGCGCTGGTCGTCCTGACTGTCCTGCGTCTTCGCCTCCTGGCGCTCCTGACCCTAATCCTTAAGTCAAATTCCTGTTGGCTTCCTCGCCCTGACGCATACTTTACCTTGTTCGCTTAAACTGACAAGCAACGAAACGGTACAAAAAGAGATTTTCAGACAATTACCCGGAAATAAGCTTATGATTTAAAACAGTTTGACTTTTTTGGCACCTGCGAATTCTCTGAAATCTCCCATAGCAACATTAGCCGATCTCTCACAACGCTTCGGGCTTTCGCCTGCAGGCGCCGTGCAATGAGAAAAGCCTTTTGCCCGCATTCGGGTATAATCCCCCCAGATTACGATTTTTGGAGACGACCACGTGACTACCTGGAATTACCAACAGACGCATTTTGTCACCAGTGCGCCCGATATTCGCCACCTGCCTTCTGATACCGGTATTGAAGTGGCATTTGCTGGCCGCTCAAATGCGGGGAAGTCCAGCGCCCTGAATACGCTGACCAATCAGAAGAACCTGGCGCGTACCTCAAAAACACCTGGCCGTACCCAGCTGATTAACCTTTTTGAAGTCGCTGAAGGCAAACGCCTGGTCGACTTGCCGGGATACGGTTATGCGCAGGTGCCAGAAGAGATGAAGATCAAATGGCAGCGTGCGCTGGGCGAATACCTGGAAAAACGCATGTGCCTGAAAGGTCTGGTGGTGCTGATGGACATTCGCCATCCGCTAAAAGATCTCGATCAGCAGATGATCGACTGGGCCGTAGCAAGCGATATTGCCGTGCTGGTGCTTCTGACGAAAGCCGACAAGCTGGCAAGCGGCGCGCGTAAAGCGCAGGTGAATATGGTTCGCGAAGCGGTACTGGCCTTTAATGGCGATGTACAGGTAGAGCCCTTCTCTTCGCTGAAAAAACAGGGCGTTGACAAACTGCGTCAGAAGCTCGATAGCTGGTTTAACGAGCTGGAACCCGCAACAGAAGCGGAAGCAGAGTAAAACCGAGCGCGGCAATGTCCGCGCTTTTTTTTTGACGGAACTTTTCTTTGCCGCAATAAAAAACGCCCCAGTCATTACTGACTGGGGCGGCTAAAATATTCAGCCAAATCCGATTACGTGAAGTAAAAGGTCTGAAAGATAGAACATCTTACCTCTGTACCCTACGTCGATAACTCTACCCCTTTTTTTGCTGTAGAAAAAGCACTTTTTGTAGTTTTTTTTCATTCTTTACATAGGGAATTCTAATGATCGTCACAAAACGCGCTTTGTTATGTTGCTAACTTACATAAAAAGCGCGTTATTCATTGAACCTTTAGTGAGCCTGATCCCAGTTTTCACCACTTCCCACTTCCACCAGCAACGGCACGTCTAGCGTCATGCTGCTTTCCATGAGTTCGTGGATCTTTTTCGACACAGTATCGAGATCGTCTTTGTGCACTTCAAACACCAGTTCATCGTGTACCTGCATGATCATTTTCACGCGCGGCTTCTCTTTCTCCAGCCAGGCATCCACGGCAATCATGGCGCGCTTGATGATGTCCGCTGCGGTTCCCTGCATCGGGGCGTTGATCGCCGCACGTTCTGCGCCAGCGCGGCGGGCCGCGTTGCTGGATTTGATGTCCGGGAGATAGAGACGACGGCCATCCAGGGTTTCAACGTAACCTTTCTCTTTCGCCTGCGCGCGGGTACGTTCCATATATTCCAGCACGCCCGGGTAGCGTTCGAAGTAGAGATCCATATACTTCTGCGACTCTTTACGCGGAATGTTGAGCTGGCGAGAAAGGCCAAACGCGCTCATGCCGTAGATCAAACCGAAGTTGATCGCTTTTGCACTGCGGCGCTGTTCGTTTGTCACGCTCTCCAGCGGTAAACCAAAGACCTCCGCCGCGGTCGCACGGTGGATGTCTTTCCCTTCCGCAAATGCCGTCAGCAGACCTTTGTCACGGGACAGGTGCGCCATAATGCGCAGTTCGATTTGCGAGTAGTCAGCCGAGACAATCAGGTAATCCTCCGGGGCGATGAAAGCCTGACGAATGCGGCGCCCTTCTTCATTACGCACCGGGATGTTCTGCAGGTTAGGATCGGTTGAAGAGAGGCGTCCCGTGGCCGCGACAGCCTGATGATACGACGTGTGCACGCGACCCGTTTTCGGGTTGATCATCAGCGGAAGTTTGTCCGTGTAGGTAGACTTAAGCTTCGCGAGACCGCGGTACTCCAGAATCACTTTTGGCAGCGGGTAGTCCAGCGCCAGCTCTTCCAGCACCTCTTCTGAGGTTGACGGTGCGCCGCCAGGGGTTTTCTTCAGCGGCTTGATGCCCTGCTTTTCAAACAGGATGGTTTGCAGCTGCTTCGGTGAAGAAAGGTTAAACGGCTCGCCTGCAAGATCGTGCGCTTTCTGCTCAAGCTCGGTCAGACGCTGCGCCAGCTCCCCGGAGTGGTTATGCAGCACCGTTGGGTCGATTTTCACGCCGTTACGTTCAATCCGTGACAGCACGGGCACCAGCGGCATCTCGATATGCTGGAACACGTTCAGAGGACCTTCATGCTTCTGCAGTTTTGGCCACATCTTCAGGTGCAGCTGCAGCGTGACGTCGGCGTCTTCCGCCGCGTAGCGCCCTGCTTCTTCAAGAGCGATCTGGTTAAATGTGAGCTGATTTTTCCCTTTACCGGCAATCTCTTCAAAAGTGATGGTTTTGTGCTTGAGCCAGCGGTCAGATAAGGAATCCATATCATGACGACCCGCGACGCTGTCCAGAATGTAAGATTCGAGCATAGTGTCGAAGGCAATCCCGCGCAGCTCAATGCCATAGTTCTGCAGAATACCGCGGTCGTACTTGAGGTTTTGCCCGACCTTGAGCGCCTTTTCATCTTCCAGAATCGGCTTCAGCAGCTCAAGCACGCGCTCGCGGGAGATCTGCTCCGGCGCATCCAGGTAGTCGTGCGCCACAGGAACGTAGGCGGCAATACCCGGCTCTGTCGCGAAGGACAATCCCACCATATTGGCTGAGATGTTGTCGAGGCTGTCAGTTTCGGTGTCAAAGGCAAAGACCGGCGCTTTTTTCAGTTTCTCGATCCAGGCGATCAGCTGTGACTCTTCCAGAACGGTTTCGTAGTTGTCGAAGGAGAGCGCTGCGGCTTCTTCTTCCGCCTGCTCTTCGGCATCAACGACAATCGTCTCCTTCGGCTTCGCAGCTGGTTTGGCCCCTTTTGCCTGCAGCCATTTACCGGCTTCCACGTCAGTGGTCCAGCGCTTGAATTCGTATTTCTTAAACAGGCTCAGCAGGTCGTCAGCGGAAGGCTGTTGCACTTCCAGCTGCTCACAGCCCAGCTCCAGTTCCACATCGGTTTTAATCGTTGCCAGCTTATAGGAGAGATAAGCCACCTCTTTGTTCTCTTCCAGCTTCCCGGCCATGGTTTTTGCGCCACGGAAGGAAAGGCTGGCGATTTTGTCTGATTCCGCGTAGAGCGTGTCCAGACCACCCAGCCCCTGGAGCAGCGCCTGCGCGGTTTTTTCACCGACGCCGGGGACGCCAGGGATGTTATCCGAGGAGTCACCCATCAACGCGAGGAAGTCGATAATGAGCTCTGGCGGCACGCCATACTTAGTGACCACTTCTTCCGGCCCCAGAATGGTGTTGGTCATGGTGTTTATCAGGGTGATACCTGGCGTCACCAGCTGGGCCATATCTTTATCGCCGGTGCTGATCAGTACCGGACGGCCCATTTTTTCCGCTTCACGCGCCAGCGTACCGATGACGTCGTCGGCTTCCACGCCAGAGACGGCCAGCAGCGGCAGGCCCATTGCTTTCACCATGGCGTGCAGCGGCTCAATCTGAGCACACAGATCGTCAGGCATTGGCGGACGATGGGATTTGTAATGCTCAAACAGCTCATCGCGGAAGGTTTTACCTTTCGCATCAAAAACGACAGCCGCATGGGTGGGCTGATACTGAAGGATCAGGCTGCGCAGCATGTTCAGCACGCCGTACATTGCGCCGGTAGGTTCCCCTGCGCTATTGGTCAGAGGAGGAAACGCATGGTACGCCCGATACAGGTAAGAAGAGCCGTCGACGAGAATAAGTGGGTTTTCTGGGATCTGAACCATAATGTCCGTGCCTTTAATCAATTTATGCGTAAAGGATGCCACAGAAGGATGAAAACATCAGTTATTCAGGTTCGATACAGGAAAAGATTTTGCGATCGTGAGGATCGCTCGCAAAACTCAAACTGTGGATAAGTTTGTGAATATTTTCACTTCAAATGAAAAACAAGTGCTAAATGCAGGTATTCGCTGAGAATAAATCATTACATATCAATTTGTTAAACACTAACACTCTATGATAATAGCCTGATGATGACAATTTAGTCTATGTGGATATAAGTCCTGAATAGCGCACAGTATTAGAGAAATCTTCTGCGTCAGGGGAAAAGCCGTCAATTGAAGACATGAAAGCGCCATTATTTTGTCATTTTTCTGATAAAATCAGCGCCCAGCGCCGAATTATCGGCCGCTTCATTACAGCTAACCACCTGAAAAAGCTCATCATGTCGAAATTGCTCGCTGCAATAACATTACCGCTAAGCATCATTTTAACTATTCTGGTGACGATTGCCTGTTCTGTGCCGATCATTATCGCCGGGATCGTTAAACTGCTGCTGCCTGTGCCTGCGGTGTGGCGATCCGTCTCTGCGTTTTGTAATTTCATGATGTATTGCTGGTGTGAAGGACTGGCGATCCTGCTGTGCCTGAACCCGCATCTGAAGTGGGATATCGAAGGGCTGGAGAGCCTGAACAAAAAGAACTGGTACCTGCTGATTTGCAATCACCACAGCTGGGCAGACATCGTGGTGTTATGCGTGCTTTTCCGCAAACATATCCCGATGAACAAATACTTCCTGAAGCAGCAGCTCGCCTGGGTGCCTTTTATCGGGCTGGCCTGCTGGGCCCTCGATATGCCGTTTATGAAACGCTATTCGCGCAGCTATTTGATTCGTCATCCGGAGCGTCGCGGTAAGGATGTGGAGACCACGCGCCGTTCCTGTGAAAAGTTTCGCGCGCATCCAACAACCATCGTGAACTTTGTTGAAGGCTCCCGGTTTACGGAAGAGAAGCGTCAACAAAGTCGCTCTCCTTATCGGCATTTGCTCCCGCCAAAGGCGGCGGGTATTGCGATGGCACTTAACGTGCTGGGTGCACAGTTCGATAAACTTCTGAACGTTACGCTCTGCTATCCGGAAAATGACAGGACGCCGTTCTTCGATATGCTCAGCGGCAAGCTGACGCGCATTGTTGTTCGGGTGAATTTAGTACCGATCGATGTCGAGCTGCACGGTGACTACGTTAACGATAAGAATTTCAAACGTGGTTTCCAGCAGTGGCTTAATACGCTCTGGAAAGAGAAAGACCAACAGATAGACAGCATTAAATCCTCATACAAAAACGCCGGTCAGTGACCGGCGTTTTCATATCAACGAAATTACTTCTTCTCAACCAGGTATTTCACGGTATCGGCATACTGCTGTACAAAGATATCCATGCTGCTGGTGTCCATGCCCTGCATGTTCAGCTGATATTTGCCGTTAACAAACATCGCCGGAACGCCCTGAAGCTGCAGGTCCGCGGCCGCTTTTTCCTGCTGAGCCACCAGAGATTTCACCACAAAGCTGTTCCACGCGGCGTCGTACTCTTCACCTTTCACGCCGGCATCAACGAACACTTTACGGATATCCGCAGTGGTCTGAACGGTCTGAGTTTTCTGTACGGCTTCGAACATTGGAGCAGTGATTTTATCTTCCACACCCAGCGCCATCGCAACCGCCCACGCCTGAGTCAGGTCTTTACCCAACGGGCCCAGGAACTCAACGTGGTACTTGGTCATTTTGGTGCCTTCCGGCAGCTTTTTCTTCACGTTGTCAGAAACATGCAGCACCTCTTCGAATTGATAACAGTGCGGGCAGTAGAACGAGAAGAATTCCAGAACCTGTGGCTCGCCAGCAACCGGCTTTTCCAGCGTGATGAACTGTTTACCGTCGGTAAACTGCGCAGCAGAAGCGCTAAATGCCAGAATCATACCTGCCAGCGCCAGCCAAATTTTTTTCATGATTAACTCTCTCCTGGGTGTGTCCAATTAATACATCGGCGTTAATTGCAGAGGGGGTTCCTGAAGAACCTTAACCTGCTGAGTGAATGTAGATATCTGGCTGCGCCAGTAATCTTCTCCGGTAAGCCACGGGAAATTACGGGGAAATGCGGGATCGTCCCAACGCCTGATTAACCATGCGAGATAATAAACAAAACGCATAGAACGTAAAGGCTCAATCAGGGCAATTTCGTCTGAATTAAACGGGCTAAATTCTTCATAGGCTTCAATAATCGTTTCAAGCTGCATGCGCTGCTCGGCTTTGTCGCCATTGAGCAGCATCCACAGATCCTGAACCGCTGGTCCCATGCGCGCATCGTCGAGATCGACAAACAGCGGGCCATCGCGCCAGAGGATATTTCCGGCGTGACAATCGCCATGCAGGCGCAGAACGGAAATATCATCACGCCAGCAGGCTTTCACCGCAGCAATAAGCTTATCGGTGGCGTTGAGGAAATTATCCTTTAGCGCAGTGGGGATCAGCGCAGACGTTTCAAATACCTGACGTGGTTCGGTGAGATATTCCTGAATCCCGAGCGTTGGTCGGGCAGTGAACGCTGTTTTACGTCCCGTCTGATGAATGCGTCCCAGATAGCGAGCAACCCACTCCATCTGATCGATACTATCCGCTTCAAACTGGCGGCCACCCAGACTGGGGAATACGGCGTAGTAAAACCCTTCATGCGTGTGCAGCGTTTGGTTATTGAACTTTATCGGCGCGGCAACAGGGACGTCATCACCCAGCAGATCGTGAGCAAACTGGTGCTCTTCCTGAATTTGCTGTGCAGACCAACGTTCAGGGCGATAGAACTTTACGACGAAGCGCTGACGATCCTCGTCCTGAAATTGATAGACGCGGTTTTCGTAGCTATTTAACGGGGTTAGCCCTGAATCCACACGAATACCCTGTTCAAACAGGGCATCCATAATGGTATCCGGGTGTAGTGTCTGGAAAGTAAAAGCCTGGTCGTTCATCCGATCATCCGGAAATTATACGAATGATTCAGGATATCATCTTGTGGCGATTTCGGTGGCTCCGCTTACAAGCTTTTACTCTTTAATTACGCCTCGGGCGCGCAGCAGCGCAGTTTTAAAATCTTCCTCATAATCCTTCTGAATACCAGGAATAACAGCATCTTTGGCCGAGTCGCGCATTTTGAGGTGGTAGATCAGGATGTCGTCAGAAAGGTCTGCCAGATCGCCGTCAAAACCTGACTCTTTCGCCAGTTTTTGTAAGAATTGCATCAGATTCAGCTCTGGCTCTTTTTGCCAGGCTGGCTGGAGGAGTTCAATGACTTCATTCAGACGTTTACATTTCATGGTGGTGCTCCTTTCATTTAGAGTGACACGTTAGCAGGGTCAATCCCACAATAAAAGAGGCGATATTAGTGAATGAGAGCCAGAAAATCATCGGTGTCGTTCTGGCCGGTGGCAGAGCGACGCGAATGGGCGGAGAAGATAAGGGGTTACAGCGCCTGAATGGCAAGCCCTTATGGCAGCACGTCGCTGATACGCTTGTCAATCAGGTATCGGCCATGGCGCTCAGCGCTAATCGCCACATTGATATTTACCAACGTAGCGGGTTTCCCGTTTATCAGGATAATCTCGCAGATTATCCGGGACCGCTGGCCGGCATGCTTTCGGTGATGCAGCAGTCGCAGGGCGAGTGGTTTCTCTTTTGTTCGTGTGATACGCCATTTATACCCGCTTGCCTGGTAGAGCGAATGGTGCAACAGCGAGGTGAATCGCCCGTGGTCTGGGTGCATGACGGCGAGCGCGACCATCCAACTATCGCGCTCGTTAACAGATCGTTGATTCCGGACGTGAGCGGCTATCTGGCTGCCGGTGAACGAAGAGTTATGGTGTTTATGCGCAAGGTTGGCGGACATGCTGTTGATTTTAGCGACATGAAAACATCCTTCGTGAATGTGAACACGACAGAAGATTTACAGGCCATGCAGGAGAAGAGATGACACCTGTTTTAGCAATCTCCGCCTGGAGCGGTACGGGAAAAACTACGCTGCTGAAAAAACTGATACCCGCGCTGTGCGCCCGCGGCATCCGTCCAGGCTTGATTAAACACACGCACCATAATATGGATGTCGATAAGCCGGGCAAAGATAGCTATGAACTGCGTAAAGCGGGTGCGGTGCAAACGATGGTGGCAAGCAACCAGCGCTGGGCGTTGATGACAGAAACGCCGGATGAGGCACCGCTGGATCTTGCGTATCTGGTCAGCCGGATGGATCATTCCACCCTGGATCTGGTGCTGGTTGAGGGATTTAAGCATGAGGCCGTACCTAAGATCCTGCTGTTCAGAAGCGATGCCGGGCATGATTTCAGCGAGTTAACGCTGGATGAGCATGTGATTGCGGTGGCCAGTGATGTTGTATTGCCGCTTGAAGTTCCGTTACTGAATTTGAATGATGTGGATGGGATTGCAGAGTTTGTTGTGAAGTGGAGTGCGGTCTGACTTGCCGGGTGGAGGCTTCGCCTTACCCGGCCTACGTTTGTTGTAGTTCAAAAACGCAAAAAGGCCATCCTTGCGGATGGCCTCTTCACTTAATTGATGCCTGGCAGTTCCCTACTCTCACATGGGGAGACCCCACACTACCATCGGCGCTACGGCGTTTCACTTCTGAGTTCGGCATGGGGTCAGGTGGGACCACCGCGCTAAAGCCGCCAGGCAAATTCTGTTTAATCTGTATCAGGCTGAATATTGATTGTTCTGTCTCTTCCGCCAAAACACCTTCGGCGTTGTAAGGTTAAGCCTCACGGTTCATTAGTATCGGTTAGCTCAACGCATCGCTGCGCTTACACACCCGACCTATCAACGTCGTCGTCTTCAACGTTCCTTCAGGACTCTCAAGGAGTCAGGGAGAACTCATCTCGGGGCAAGTTTCGTGCTTAGATGCTTTCAGCACTTATCTCTTCCGCATTTAGCTACCGGGCAGTGCCATTGGCATGACAACCCGAACACCAGTGATGCGTCCACTCCGGTCCTCTCGTACTAGGAGCAGCCCCCCTCAATTCTCCAGCGCCCACGGCAGATAGGGACCGAACTGTCTCACGACGTTCTAAACCCAGCTCGCGTACCACTTTAAATGGCGAACAGCCATACCCTTGGGACCTACTTCAGCCCCAGGATGTGATGAGCCGACATCGAGGTGCCAAACACCGCCGTCGATATGAACTCTTGGGCGGTATCAGCCTGTTATCCCCGGAGTACCTTTTATCCGTTGAGCGATGGCCCTTCCATTCAGAACCACCGGATCACTATGACCTGCTTTCGCACCTGCTCGAGCCGTCACTCTCGCAGTCAAGCTAGCTTATGCCATTGCACTAACCTCCTGATGTCCGACCAGGATTAGCTAACCTTCGTGCTCCTCCGTTACTCTTTGGGAGGAGACCGCCCCAGTCAAACTACCCACCAGACACTGTCCGCAACCCGGATTACGGGTCCACGTTAGAACACCAGCCATTAAAGGGTGGTATTTCAAGGACGGCTCCACGCAGACTGGCGTCCACGCTTCAAAGCCTCCCACCTATCCTACACATCAAGGACCAGTGTTCAGTGTCAAGCTATAGTAAAGGTTCACGGGGTCTTTCCGTCTTGCCGCGGGTACACTGCATCTTCACAGCGAGTTCAATTTCACTGAGTCTCGGGTGGAGACAGCCTGGCCATCATTACGCCATTCGTGCAGGTCGGAACTTACCCGACAAGGAATTTCGCTACCTTAGGACCGTTATAGTTACGGCCGCCGTTTACCGGGGCTTCGATCAAGAGCTTCGCGTTGCCGCTAACCCCATCAATTAACCTTCCGGCACCGGGCAGGCGTCACACCGTATACGTCCACTTTCGTGTTTGCACAGTGCTGTGTTTTTAATAAACAGTTGCAGCCAGCTGGTATCTTCGACTGATTTCAGCTCCGCCCGCAGGGGCTTCACCTACATATCAGCGTGCCTTCTCCCGAAGTTACGGCACCATTTTGCCTAGTTCCTTCACCCGAGTTCTCTCAAGCGCCTTGGTATTCTCTACCTGACCACCTGTGTCGGTTTGGGGTACGATTTCGTGTTACCTGATGCTTAGAGGCTTTTCCTGGAAGCAGGGCATTTATCACTTCAGCACCGTAGTGCCTCGTCATCACGCCTCAGTGTTAAAGTGAACCGGATTTGCCTGGAACACACACCTACACGCTTAAACCGGGACAACCGTCGCCCGGCTGACATAGCCTTCTCCGTCCCCCCTTCGCAGTAACACCAAGTACAGGAATATTAACCTGTTTCCCATCGACTACGCCTTTCGGCCTCGCCTTAGGGGTCGACTCACCCTGCCCCGATTAACGTTGGACAGGAACCCTTGGTCTTCCGGCGAGCGGGCTTTTCACCCGCTTTATCGTTACTTATGTCAGCATTCGCACTTCTGATACCTCCAGCAGCCCTCACAGGCCACCTTCAACGGCTTACAGAACGCTCCCCTACCCAACAACGCATAAGCGTCGCTGCCGCAGCTTCGGTGCATGGTTTAGCCCCGTTACATCTTCCGCGCAGGCCGACTCGACCAGTGAGCTATTACGCTTTCTTTAAATGATGGCTGCTTCTAAGCCAACATCCTGGCTGTCTGTGCCTTCCCACATCGTTTCCCACTTAACCATGACTTTGGGACCTTAGCTGGCGGTCTGGGTTGTTTCCCTCTTCACGACGGACGTTAGCACCCGCCGTGTGTCTCCCGTGATAACATTCTTCGGTATTCGTAGTTTGCATCGGGTTGGTAAGCCGGGATGGCCCCCTAGCCGAAACAGTGCTCTACCCCCGAAGATGAGTTCACGAGGCGCTACCTAAATAGCTTTCGGGGAGAACCAGCTATCTCCCGGTTTGATTGGCCTTTCACCCCCAGCCACAGGTCATCCGCTAATTTTTCAACATTAGTCGGTTCGGTCCTCCAGTTAGTGTTACCCAACCTTCAACCTGCCCATGGCTAGATCACCGGGTTTCGGGTCTATACCCTGCAACTTAACGCCCAGTTAAGACTCGGTTTCCCTTCGGCTCCCCTATACGGTTAACCTTGCTACAGAATATAAGTCGCTGACCCATTATACAAAAGGTACGCAGTCACACCACGAAGGTGCTCCCACTGCTTGTACGTACACGGTTTCAGGTTCTTTTTCACTCCCCTCGCCGGGGTTCTTTTCGCCTTTCCCTCACGGTACTGGTTCACTATCGGTCAGTCAGGAGTATTTAGCCTTGGAGGATGGTCCCCCCATATTCAGACAGGATACCACGTGTCCCGCCCTACTCTTCGAGTTCACAGCCTGTGCATTTTCGTGTACGGGACTGTCACCCTGTACCGTGCGACTTTCCAGACGCTTCCACTAACACACAAGCTGATTCAGACTCCGGGCTGCTCCCCGTTCGCTCGCCGCTACTGGGGGAATCTCGGTTGATTTCTTTTCCTCGGGGTACTTAGATGTTTCAGTTCCCCCGGTTCGCCTCGTTAACCTATGTATTCAGTTAACGATAGTGCAACGAATTGCACTGGGTTTCCCCATTCGGACATCGCCGGGTCAAAGGTTCATATCACCTCGCCGGCGCTTTTCGCAGATTAGCACGTCCTTCATCGCCTCTGACTGCCAGGGCATCCACCGTGTACGCTTAGTCGCTTAACCTCACAACCCGAAGATGTTTCACTTCTGATTGCGAAAATTTGAGAGACTCGAACACACATTAACTGTGTGTCGTTTCAATTTTCAGCTTGATCCAGATTTTTAAAGAGCAAATATCTCAAACATGACTCGTAAGTCAGTTTTGAGATATGACGGCAGGTGACTTTCACTCACGCACCAGCAAGTGGCGTCCCCTAGGGGATTCGAACCCCTGTTACCGCCGTGAAAGGGCGGTGTCCTGGGCCTCTAGACGAAGGGGACACTGAAGTCTCAATCGCAAGACGCCTTGCTGCTTACTTTTCATCAGACAATCTGTGTGAGCACTGCAAAGGCAGGTTCTTTAAGGTAAGGAGGTGATCCAACCGCAGGTTCCCCTACGGTTACCTTGTTACGACTTCACCCCAGTCATGAATCACAAAGTGGTAAGCGCCCTCCCGAAGGTTAAGCTACCTACTTCTTTTGCAACCCACTCCCATGGTGTGACGGGCGGTGTGTACAAGGCCCGGGAACGTATTCACCGTGGCATTCTGATCCACGATTACTAGCGATTCCGACTTCATGGAGTCGAGTTGCAGACTCCAATCCGGACTACGACGCACTTTATGAGGTCCGCTTGCTCTCGCGAGGTCGCTTCTCTTTGTATGCGCCATTGTAGCACGTGTGTAGCCCTACTCGTAAGGGCCATGATGACTTGACGTCATCCCCACCTTCCTCCAGTTTATCACTGGCAGTCTCCTTTGAGTTCCCGGCCGGACCGCTGGCAACAAAGGATAAGGGTTGCGCTCGTTGCGGGACTTAACCCAACATTTCACAACACGAGCTGACGACAGCCATGCAGCACCTGTCTCAGAGTTCCCGAAGGCACCAATCCATCTCTGGAAAGTTCTCTGGATGTCAAGAGTAGGTAAGGTTCTTCGCGTTGCATCGAATTAAACCACATGCTCCACCGCTTGTGCGGGCCCCCGTCAATTCATTTGAGTTTTAACCTTGCGGCCGTACTCCCCAGGCGGTCGACTTAACGCGTTAGCTCCGGAAGCCACGCCTCAAGGGCACAACCTCCAAGTCGACATCGTTTACGGCGTGGACTACCAGGGTATCTAATCCTGTTTGCTCCCCACGCTTTCGCACCTGAGCGTCAGTCTTTGTCCAGGGGGCCGCCTTCGCCACCGGTATTCCTCCAGATCTCTACGCATTTCACCGCTACACCTGGAATTCTACCCCCCTCTACAAGACTCTAGCCTGCCAGTTTCGAATGCAGTTCCCAGGTTGAGCCCGGGGATTTCACATCCGACTTGACAGACCGCCTGCGTGCGCTTTACGCCCAGTAATTCCGATTAACGCTTGCACCCTCCGTATTACCGCGGCTGCTGGCACGGAGTTAGCCGGTGCTTCTTCTGCGGGTAACGTCAATCGACAAGGTTATTAACCTTATCGCCTTCCTCCCCGCTGAAAGTACTTTACAACCCGAAGGCCTTCTTCATACACGCGGCATGGCTGCATCAGGCTTGCGCCCATTGTGCAATATTCCCCACTGCTGCCTCCCGTAGGAGTCTGGACCGTGTCTCAGTTCCAGTGTGGCTGGTCATCCTCTCAGACCAGCTAGGGATCGTCGCCTAGGTGAGCCGTTACCCCACCTACTAGCTAATCCCATCTGGGCACATCTGATGGCAAGAGGCCCGAAGGTCCCCCTCTTTGGTCTTGCGACGTTATGCGGTATTAGCTACCGTTTCCAGTAGTTATCCCCCTCCATCAGGCAGTTTCCCAGACATTACTCACCCGTCCGCCACTCGTCACCCGAGAGCAAGCTCTCTGTGCTACCGTTCGACTTGCATGTGTTAGGCCTGCCGCCAGCGTTCAATCTGAGCCATGATCAAACTCTTCAATTTAAGTTTGATGCTCGTGAATTAAACTTCGTAATGAATTACGTATGTTCACTCAGAGACTTGGCATTCATTTATTGTCCGAAGACATTAAGAATCCATGTCACTTTGAGTGCCCACACAGATTGTCTGATAAATTGTTAAAGAGCAGTGCCGCTTCGTTTTCGCTGCGGCGCGGGGTGTGCATATTACGCTTTCCCGCTTCAGAGTCAAGCGTTTGTTTTGCTTTTCTCTGCTGACCCGGCGGCGTGTGTGCCGTTGTTCCGTGTCAGTGGAGGCGCATTATAGGGAGTTATTCTTAAGTGACAAGAGGAAACTTAAAAAAAGTTTCTGTCCGCGTTTTTTTTCACCAATAGCGGTGAAATCAAGCTACAAATTGTTCTATTTGATGTATCTGCAACCACAATCACATTCGAGGTGGCATAATTATCAGCATGAAACATTAAGGAATAAAAGCGATGCCATTAAGCGCACAACAGCTGGCCGCCCAAAAAAATCTGTCCTATGTGCTGGCAGAAAAGCTGGCGCAGCGGATTTTAGCGGGTAAATATGCCCCGGGCAGCATCTTGCCGGGTGAAATGGAGCTGGGTGAGCAGTTCGGGGTGAGCCGTACTGCCGTTCGCGAAGCGGTGAAAACGCTGACGGCAAAAGGCATGGTGCTTCCACGCCCTCGTATTGGCACGCGCGTGATGCCACAGAGTAACTGGAATTTTCTCGATCAGGAGCTGCTCTCCTGGTGGATGACTGAAGATAACTTTAATCAGGTTGTCGATCACTTTCTGGTGATGCGCAGCAGTCTGGAACCCCAGGCATGTCTGCTTGCCGCCTCGCTCGGAACGGCAGAGCAGAAAGCGCAGCTTAACGCACTGATGGAAGAGATGGTGTTCCTGAAAAAACACTTCAACCGGGAACGCTGGGTTGAGGTCGATATGGCCTGGCATGAACACATCTATATGATGAGCGCCAATCCGTTCCTGACCTCCTTTGCCTCGTTATTCCATTCGGTGTACCACACCTACTTTACCTCTATTACACAAGACGAAGTGGTAAAGCTGGATTTGCATCAGGCGATAGTGGATGCCATTCAGGAGAGCGACGGGCAGCGAGCCCTGACTGCATGCCAGGCATTGCTGACCGCGCCAACCCACCAGCAGGTAAATAAATGACAGAGAAAAAAGCACGCAGCATGGCCGGATTGCCGTGGATTGCAGCCATGGCGTTCTTTATGCAGGCACTGGATGCCACCATCCTCAATACGGCGCTTCCCGCTATCGCGCAAAGCCTTAACCGCTCCCCACTGGCAATGCAGTCCGCCATCATCAGCTATACCCTGACGGTTGCGATGTTGATCCCGGTTAGCGGCTGGCTGGCCGATCGCTTCGGCACCCGCAGAGTTTTCATGCTGGCCGTAACGCTATTTACGCTCGGTTCGCTGGCCTGCGCGCTTTCAACATCCTTAACGGAGCTGGTTATCTTCCGCGTGCTGCAGGGAATTGGCGGCGCGATGATGATGCCGGTGGCGCGCCTTGCCTTGCTGCGTGCCTATCCACGCAGCGAACTGCTTCCCGTACTCAACTTCGTCACCATGCCGGGGCTGGTCGGCCCAATACTAGGCCCGGTTCTCGGCGGGGTACTGGTTACCTGGGCAAGCTGGCACTGGATTTTCCTGATTAATATTCCGATTGGCGTGGCAGGGCTGATCTATGCCCGCAAATATATGCCGAACTTCACCACGCCAAGGCGCAGCTTCGATATGGGCGGCTTTTTCCTGTTTGGCCTGAGCCTGGTGCTGTTCTCCAGTGGGATGGAGCTCATTGGCGAGAAGATCGTTGAAACGTGGCTGGCACTCGCCGTCATCCTCAGCGGTATTCTGCTATTCCTTCTTTATATACGTCATGCGCGTCGTCATCCGACACCGCTTATCTCTTTATCTCTCTTTAATACCCGAACCTTTTCCGTCGGGATCGCGGGCAATATTGCCTCACGTCTGGGCACGGGCTGCGTACCGTTCCTGATGCCATTGATGCTGCAGGTAGGTTTCGGCTACCCGGCGCTGATTGCCGGCTGCATGATGGCACCCACGGCAATGGGTTCCATTCTGGCGAAATCGACGGTCACTCAGGTACTGCGCTGGTTTGGCTATCGTAAGACGCTGGTTGGCGTGACGGTCTTTATCGGTCTGATGATTGCGCAATTCTCGCTACAATCCGCCGCGTTACCGGTCTGGATGCTGATCCTGCCGCTGTTTGTGCTGGGGATGGCGATGTCAACGCAGTTCACATCGATGAATACCATTACCCTTGCGGACCTGACCGACGAGAACGCCAGCAGCGGCAACAGCGTACTGGCGGTGACCCAACAGCTGTCGATCAGCCTCGGGGTAGCCGTGAGTGCGGCGGTACTGCGGTTCTACGAAGGGTTTGACGGTACCAATACCGTTGAGCAGTTCCACTATACCTTTATCACCATGGGCGTGCTGACGGTGGTGTCGGCGCTGGTCTTTATGCTGTTAAAACCGAAAGACGGCCGCAACCTGATCAAAGAGCGACACAAAGCAAAGGCTAAACCGAACCCCGTTCCATCAGAACAGGAGTAAGCTGCAGACGTTGCTGCTGCAGCGTGGGCTGCGCCATTCGGTGAATCAACACATCAATGGCCAGCTCACCCAGTTCATCTTTAGGCTGATGAATGGTGGTCAGCGGCGGCGTCATGTAGCGCGCCAGTTCGATATCATCGTAGCCCACTATCGCCATATCGTCCGGCACGCGCAGTCCCGCCTGATACAGCGCCTGATAGGCACCAAACGCCATTGCATCGTTACCGATAAACACCGCCTGCGGGCGAGGATCCTGCGCCAGCAGCTTCTGCATAGCCTCGAAACCGCCGTTAAATTCAAAATCACCGGTGATTCGGTAGCCATCAGGAATGGCAAGCCCAGCTCTCTCCATTGCAGAGAGATACCCTTCCAGACGCAGGCGCGCCGGGGTTTTATCCAGCGGGCCGGTAATGCAAGCAATGCGAGTATGACCTTTATCGATCAGATGCTGAGTCGCCATATCGCCGCCCAGCAGGGAGTTATCCTGAATCAAATCGCTGGTACCGTCGAAGGGGGCCCAGTCCATCATCACCGTGGGAATAGAGGGATAGCGCTGGATGATCTCTTTCGAGGGTTGATGCGTTTCGGTACAGAGCAGCAGCAGCCCGTCGACGCGTTTTTGCATCAGCGTTTCCAGGTTGCGGTTCATGCGCTGCTCGTCGCCTTCGGTATTGCACAGCACCAGGCTGTAGCCACGCTCAAAGCAGCTGCGTTCTACGCCACGAACAAGTTCAGAATAAAAAGGGTTGGTACTGGCGGTGATCAGCATACCGATGGTGCGTGTCTGGTTAAGCTTCAGACTGCGCGCCAGCGCCGACGGCGCATAGTTGAGATCTTTTACTGCGGCTTCGACTTTCTCACGAATCGCCTCGCTGACGAAGCGGTCGTTATTAATAACGTGAGAGACAGTCGAAGTAGAAACGCCCGCCATGCGGGCGACATCTTTCATCGTAGCCAAACGTTACCCCTGCTGACTTAAGAATTCATCGATCTCTTTGCGCCACGGAACGGAAGGCTGTGCGCCTTTGCGCGTCACCGCAATCGCGGCGGCGGCATGCGCAAAGCGGATGGCATCATCCATTACGTTTCCTTCCAGCAGCGCCGTCACCAGCGCACCGTTAAAGGTGTCTCCTGCGGCGATAGTATCAATGGCTTTGACCTTAAAGCCCGGCACGCGACGCCCTTCGCCGTTTACGCTTGCCCACACCCCACGGCTGCCAAGAGTAATGATAACGGTCCCGATGCCTTTTGCATGCAGCACTTTCGCCGCACGCGCGGCATCGTCGTCATTTTCAACGCGAATGCCCGTCAGCTTTTCGGCTTCGGTTTCGTTCGGCGTAATGATGTCCACCAGCGCCAGCAGCTCGTCTGATAATACACGGGCTGGGGCCGGGTTAAGTACGACAGTGGTATGATTTTCATGCGCAATTTTCGCCGCAGCCAGCACGCTTTCAACCGGTGATTCCAGCTGCATCAGCAGGGCTTCCGCTCCAGCGATGATTCCGCGTTGCGCTTCAACGCGTTCTGTCGTTAACGCAGCATTAGCCCCCGCATGAATACCGATGACATTCTCACCTTCCGCATTGACGAAAATCAGCGCCACGCCGGTAGATTCCCCTTCGACTACGCTCACTGGCGCAATATCAATGTTGTCGCTCGCCAGCTGTTTGCGTACGCGCTCACCGGTGTCGTCATCCCCCGTACAGGCGATAAATGCGATATTCGCCCCACTTCGTCCGGCGGCGACGGCCTGGTTTGCGCCTTTACCACCAAAGGCCACCTGGTACTGGTTACCCGTGACGGTTTCGCCCGGCGTGGGGAAGGTTTCAAGGTTGAGAATGTGATCGGCATTGATACTGCCAAGGACGACGAGGTTGCCTGCGGTTTTCATGGTTGAGCTGTCCATCTGAGAGCGCCACCGGTGTTACCCGGTGGCGTATGCCACACTTTTCTTTTATTTGGTGTCCCTCAGGCAGCCAGCGACTGCCTGAATCGCCTTTTACTGCTTAATGACCAGCTTCAGGTCAACCGGATATTTGGCCTGAACTTTTTCGCCCTTCAGCACTTTATCGGCAGTTTGCACGCCAGTGGCGCCAATCTGCTCAGGCAGCTGAGCGATGGTCGCAGCCAGTTTGCCATCATTTACTGCTTTTTCACCATCCGGCGTGCCGTCAAATCCGACAACCATCACATCAGATTTACCTGCAGTCTGCAGGGCACGCAGCGCGCCCAGCGCCATTTCGTCGTTCTGGGCGAACACTGCCTGCACATCAGGATGCGCAGTCAGCAGGTTCTGCATGACGTTCAGACCTTTAGTACGGTCGAAGTCTGCCGGCTGGCTAGCCAGCACGTTGAATTTATGTGCTGCTACAGCCTGCTGGAAGCCTTCACCACGCTCGCGGGCAGCGGACGTACCGGCAATGCCCTGCAGTTCGATAACTTTCGCGCCTTCACCGGCTTTCTTCGCAATGTAGTCACCGGCGATTTTACCGCCCAGCACGTTATCAGAAGCAATGTGGCTGACCACGTCGCCTTTCGTCGCCTGACGGTCCAGGGTAATGACCGGGATTTTTGCCTGGTTTGCCATCTTCACGGCGTTACCTACGGCGTCAGAATCGGTTGGGTTGATCAGCAGAATTTTGGTACCACGAACGGTTAAGTCCTGAACGTTAGCCAGCTCTTTCGCCGGGTTGTTCTGAGAATCCAGCACCACCAGGTTGTAGCCCAGCTTGTCCGCTTCTTTCTGCGCGCCGTCCTTCAGGGAGACGAAGAACGGGTTGTTCAGCGTGGAGATAACCAGCGCGATGGTGTCTTTAGCCATGGCGTTAGCACTTACGGTTGCGCTCAGCGCGACAGCGGAAACCAGGGTAGCCAGTTTTTTCATGTTCATATCTAAGATGTCCTGTAGTGTCGTCAGTTACTGTTTTTTGTTGTCTACCAGTACCGCCAGCAAAATCACCACTGCCTTAACGATCATCTGGTAATAGGAGGAAACACCTAACAAATTCAAACCATTATTCAGGAAACCAAGAATCAGTGCGCCGATCAATGTCCCAACAATGCGACCTTTACCGCCCGCAAGACTCGTACCGCCCAAAACCACTGCTGCAATGGCGTCCAGCTCATAACCCGTACCCGCCGTCGGCTGCGCGGAGGAGAGGCGCGCCACTTCGATGATGCCCGCCAGGGAGGCCAGCAGGCCACACAGGGAGTAAACGATAATTTTGACTTTATTAACGCTGATACCGGACAGGCGCGTTGCCGCTTCGTTACCACCCAGCGCATAGATATAACGGCCCAGACGGGTGTGATGCAGCATGTACCACGCCGCCAGGAAGACGATAGCCATGATCCAGACCGGCGTTGGAATGCCCAGCGGGCGGCCAATACCGAACCAGCCAAACAGATCCGCGTTATCGGTAAAGCCGGTATTGACCGGGCTACCGTTGGTGTAAACCATGGTTACACCGCGCAGCAGCAGCATCATCACCAGCGTAGCGATAAACGCCTGAACGCGGCCCTTTGCCACAATCACGCCGGTTACAGCGCCTATCGCCGCGCCAGCTGCCAGGGCCGCAGCAACAGCCACCAGCGCGTTAACTTCAATACCAACAATCGAAGCGGCGATCGCACCGGTGAGCGCCAGCAGGGAACCGACGGACAGATCGATACCCGAGGTCAAAATCACCAGCGTCATGCCGACCGCCATAATAGCGTTCACCGACGTCTGCTGCAGAATGTTGAACAGGTTATTCACGGTGAAGAAATTCGGGCTCATGGTCGACACAATCGCGATCAGCACCAACAGGGCAATCAGCGATTTTTGTTCCATCAGCCATGCCTTTGTGAAATAGCGGCGACCAGAAACAGCCTGGGTAGTCATCTTCTTACTCCTGATTCACGCGATTAAGCTTGCCCACAGCGGCAGCCATCAGAACTTCCTGGGTGGCCTGCTCGCGAGTGAATTCACCGCCGAGATGCCCTTCATGCATGACGATAATGCGATCGCTCATGCCTAATACCTCTGGCATCTCGGAAGAGACCAGAATGATGCTCAGACCGTCGGCCTTAAACTGGTTAATCAGCTGATAGATCTCTTTCTTCGCGCCCACGTCCACGCCGCGGGTTGGCTCGTCGAGGATCAATACTTTCGGGCGCGTCATCAGCCCGCGGGCAATAGCCACTTTCTGCTGATTCCCGCCGGACAACAGGCCAATCGCCTGCTCCATCGACGGGGTTTTGACGTTGAAGAGACGGATAAAATCGCTGACCGCCTGCTGCTCGTCTTTATGCTTCAGGCTCCCACCGCTATGGCTGAAATAGCGCAGCGCGGTAAGCGACATGTTCTCTTTTACCGACATACCCAGCACTAAGCCGTCGCGCTTACGGTCTTCGGATATATAGACGATGCCGTTCGCCAGGCCGTCCTGCGGCGAGCGGGTCACCACTTCATGACCGTCGAGGGTGACATAACCGCTGGTGCGCGGCAGTGCGCCGTACAACACTTTCATCAGCTCGGTACGTCCTGCTCCCATCAGGCCCGCCACGCCCAGGATCTCGCCCTGTCGAAGGGTAAAGGTCACGTCGTTCACGCCCGGACCGCAGAGGTTGTCCACCTTCAGGCGGATCTCACCCGGCGCTTTATCCAGATGCGGATACTGATCTTCGAGCTTACGTCCCACCATCATTTCGATGAGCGTATCTTCGGTCAGTGTGGCCACTTCGCGCTCGGCAATAAACTGCCCGTCGCGGAAGACAGTGACGTCATCGCAGATTTCGAAGATCTCTTTCATGCGGTGAGAAATATAGACAATCCCGCGCCCCTGCGTTTTCAGCTCGCGGATAACGCGGAAGAGAGATTCGGTTTCGGTATCGGTCAGGGCGTCGGTCGGTTCGTCCATAATGATGACCTTCGACTCAAAGCTCAGCACCTTCGCGATTTCCACCATCTGCTGATCGCCGATGGAGAGATCGCCCACCAGGCGGTCGCTTTTAAAGCGCAGGTTCAGCTTCGCCAGGAGTTTATCCGCTTCGGCGTACATGGTTTTCCAGTCGATTTTGCCGAACCTGTTCACAAACTCGCGGCCGAGGAAGATATTCTCTGCAATAGTGAGCTGCGGGATTAGGTTCAGCTCCTGGTGAATAATGCCGATGCCCGCTTCCTGTGAAGATTTCGGGCCGTTAAAGATGGTCTCTTTGCCCAGCCATAGCAACGAACCGGCATCGCGCTGGTAGATCCCGGTCAGCACTTTCATCATGGTGGATTTGCCGGCGCCGTTTTCCCCCACCAGCGCCATCACGCGCCCGGGGTAGACGTTCAGCGCCGCGCCGGAGAGGGCTTTTACGCCCGGGAACGACTTATCGATCCCTTTAAGTTGCAGTAATGCTTCCATGATGGCCTCAGAAGGTAACGCCAGCACAGAGAATAATATTCGCATACGGGGAACACTCCCCGCTGCGAATCACCGCCTGACTGTCTGCGGTTTGTTGTTTGAACTGCTCGTGCGTTGTGTAACGAATTTCTATGGTGTTTCCCTGGTGTTGTTGCAGTTGCTCAATGTGGCTGAGCAACGTTTCGTGGAGTTGCGGATTATGTTGTTTGATTTCCGCCGCGAGAATGACCGCCTCAACCTGCATCTCCGTCGTCACGACTTCCAGTACCTGCATAAACGAGGGAACACCCTGCGTTAACGCCATATCAATACGGGTTGTGCTGCGCGGAACCGGTAAGCCTGCGTCGCAAACCACCAGCGTATCGGTATGCCCAAGACGGGAAATAACCGATGAGATTTCTGAGTTGAGAACCGTGCCTTTCTTCATTTTCTTGCTCCACTAGCGAAACGTTTCGCTAAAAAGAGTGTAGACGCAAGAGTGTTCAGAAAACCACCATGACGTAACGGAATTGTGATCAACGTCGAAACGTTTCGCTAAGTGAAATGTAGTGGAGGTAAATGCAAAACGGTAACCCCAGGGTTACCGTTTTTTATGTTTGCCCCCTCTCCCTCAAGGGAGAGGGGGTCGTCCATGCAAACATTATTTTGTGGGGATCCCTCAGCCCTGTGGGAGAAGGTCGGGCTGAGGGCATCAGGCCGCACAAAGACTTAAATCTCGACCTGCGTTCCCAGCTCAATCACGCGGTTAGGCGGGATCTCAAACTGGTCAGGCGCGCGCAGGGCGTTACGCTGCAGGATCAGGTACAGCTTGCCGCGCAGGCGCAGATACCACGGGCGCTTGCCGATGATCAGCGACTCGTGCGACATAAAGAACGACGTCTCCATCATCCGGCAGCTCAACCCTTCCAGACCGCAGCGGTGGAACACCTCTTCCACGTTAGGCGTTTCGCGCCAGCCGTAGCTTGCCACCACGCGCCAGAAGGTCGGGGACAGCTGCTCAATCTGAACGCGACGCACGTTGTGAACGTACGGCGCATCTTCTGTACGTAGCGTCAGCAGGATCACGCGCTCGTGCAGAACCTTGTTGTGCTTGAGGTTATGCATTAGCGCGAACGGGATTACATTCAGGGCACGAGACATATAAACCGCGGTGCCCGGCACGCGAACCGGCGGTGATTTCTCCAGCGATGCGATCATCGCCTCAAGAGAATTGCCGTGCTCGTGCATGCGGCGCAGCAGACGGAAGCGCTCGCTCTTCCACGTGGTCATGACAATGAACATCACCAGGCCCAGCGTCAGCGGCAGCCAGCCGCCGGAGACAATCTTGTCGAGGTTGGCAGAGAACAGCGGCACGTCGATGCACAGGAAGCCCACCAGAATCATCGCCACGAGGAATTTATTCCAGTGCCAGTTTCGGTACGCCACCGTGGTGGAGAGAAGCGACGTCAGCACCATAGTACCTGTGACCGCAATACCGTAGGCCGCGGCCAGGTTACTGGAGTGCTCGAAGCTGACAATCACAATCACAACAGCAAAATAGAGCAGCCAGTTAACGAACGGGATGTAGATCTGGCCCGACTCCATTTCTGAAGTATGGATGATGCGCATTGGCGAGAGATAGCCCAGACGAACGGCCTGACGGGTCAAAGAGAACACCCCGGAAATCACCGCCTGAGAGGCAATAACGGTCGCCAGCGTGGCCAGAATGAGCATCGGCACCAGCGCCCAGTCAGGCGCCAGCAGGAAGAACGGGTTCTTAATCGCTTCCGGGTTCTTAAGCAGCAGCGCGCCCTGACCGAAGTAGTTCAGCACCAGCGAAGGGAGCACCACAATAAACCATGCCACGCGGATCGGCAGTTTTCCGAAGTGCCCCATGTCAGCATACAGCGCTTCCACACCGGTGATGGAGAGCACGACCGCCCCCAGCGCCACGAAGGAAACCACTTTGTATTCCAGGAAGAAATGCACCGCCCAGTAAGGGTTTAGCGCATGCAGCACGTCCGGATTCGCGATAATGCTGCGTAAGCCGAGCGCCGCCAGGATCACGAACCAGGCCAGCATAATCGGCGCAAACAGTTTGCCCACCAGCCCGGTACCGTGTTTCTGGATCATGAACAGCAGCGTCAGGACAATTATGGCCAGCGGAACCACCCATGAATCGAGCTGTGGCGCGATAATTTCCAGCCCCTCTATCGCCGAGAGCACTGAGATAGCCGGTGTTATCACCACTTCCCCATAGAAGAAGCTACCGCCAATCAGGCCGATAATCACCAGCACGGACGTCATTCTGGCCGAGGTATTGCGACCGGCAAGAGACATCAGGGTCAGGATCCCGCCTTCGCCCGCGTTATCTGCACGCATAACGAAGGAGAGATATTTAACGGAAACGACCAGGATCAGCAGCCAGAAGATGAGGGACAGGAAGCCAAACACGGCATCGCGCTCAACACCAAAGCCAAACTGGCCGGACAAACATTCACGAAGCGTATAAAGCGGGCTGGTGCCGATATCACCGTAGACAACCCCGATCGCCGCAAGCGTAATTGCGGGTAATGATTGCTTATTATCAGTGCTCATAGACTAGTCTTTTCGTTTAAATAACAAATGTGTTCCTGTCCCTTGGTCCACAAAAAGCGCACAGTATGCACGATTCATTGCAAAATCGTACCCCTAAATGCAACCGCATTAATGTAGCGCAAAGAAAATTGCGCCGCACTTCAGCCTATTACCAGCCCTGACTGAAACGTCTATACTCGCTTCAATTGGCCGCCACAACGGCGAAAGGATGCAAAACTATTATGGCTCACTCACATTTATTAGCAGAAAGAATTTCCCGCCTCAGCAGCGCGCTGGAGAAAGGCCTTTACGAGCGTAGCCACGCCATTCGCCTTTGCCTGCTGGCGGCGCTGAGCGGTGAAAGCGTGTTTCTGCTGGGTCCGCCGGGCATTGCTAAAAGTTTGATTGCACGCCGCCTGAAGTTCGCTTTTCAGAACGCCCGTGCATTTGAATATTTGATGACGCGCTTCTCCACCCCCGAAGAAGTTTTCGGCCCGCTTTCTATTCAGGCACTGAAGGACGAGGGGCGCTATGAGCGTCTGACGGCGGGCTATCTTCCGGAAGCGGAAATCGTCTTTCTCGATGAGATCTGGAAAGCCGGCCCGGCCATTCTGAACACCCTGCTGACGGCAATTAACGAACGTCGTTTCCGCAACGGGGCCAGTGAAGAGAAAATCCCCATGCGCCTGCTGGTGGCCGCGTCAAACGAACTGCCCGAAGCAGACAGCAGCCTGGAAGCGCTGTATGACCGTATGCTGATCCGCCTGTGGCTGGATAAAGTACAGGATAAATCAAACTTCCGCTCCATGCTGGTGAGCCAGCAGGATGAGAACGAAAACCCGGTGGCTGCGTCACTGCAGGTGACGGACGAGGAGTACCATCAGTGGCAGGAAGAGATCGGCAAAATAAAACTGCCCGATGCCGTTTTTGAGCTGATCTTCATGCTGCGCCAGCAGCTTGATTTACTGCCTTCCGCCCCGTATGTCTCTGACCGTCGCTGGAAAAAAGCGATCCGTCTCCTCCAGGCCAGCGCGCTGTTCAGCGGTCGCGACGCGGTCGCCCCTATCGATCTGATCCTGCTAAAAGACTGCCTCTGGCACGACGCAGAAGGCATGAACCTGATGCAGCAGCAGCTGGACGTTTTGATGACCGGACACGCCTGGGGGCAGCAGGCGATGCTCAACCAACTGGGGGCGATTGCCCAACGGCGCTTACAGCTCCAACAGCAGCAAAGCGATAAAACCGCGCTTAAAGTGAATCGCCTGGGGGGCATGTTCGCCCGCAAACCGCATTACGAGCTACCCGCCGATCTGACCGGCACGACGCTGACATTGCTGCTCCAGCAGCCGCTCAAGCTGCATGATATGCAGGTGGTGCACATTACGATTGAGCGCGAGCCGCTGGCGCAGTGGCTGGATAAGGGCGGAGAGATCCGCGGTAAGCTCAACGGCATCGGTTTCGCGCAGCCACTGAGTATGGAAGTGGACAGCAGTCAGCACCTGGTGATCCGCGACGTGAGCCTTCAGGGATCGCGTCTTGCGCTTCCCGGCACCGCCTCTGACAGCGTGCCGGAAGAGATCAAACAGCAGCTGGAAGCGCTGGATACCGAATGGCACCAGCAGCACACCCGCTTCAGCGAGCAGCAAAAATGCCTCTTTATTCATAGCGACTGGTTAGGCCGCATTGAAGCCAGCCTGCAGGACGTCAGCGCGCAGATCAAACAGGCACGGCAATGCTAACGCTGGACACGCTCAACGTCATGCTGGCGGTCAGCGAGGAAGGGTTAATTGAGGAGGTGGTGATAACACTTCTGGCGTCCCCACAGCTGGCGGCGTTTTTTGAAAAATTCCCGAAGCTCAAAAAAGCAATGACGGACGATCTCCCGCGCTGGCGCGATAACCTGCGTCAGCGGTTTAAGGAGACGGAAGTCCCGCCAGAACTGACGGAGGAAGTCGCAGCCTATCAGCAGTGCCAGCGGCTATCGACGCCGCAGTTTATCGTCCAGATCCCGCAAACCCTGGCGCTGCTCGATAAAGTCCACTCTCCGTTTGCCAGCCAGGCCAGAACGCTGGTCACGGAAAACGCCACCATTACTCCGGCGCTGCACACGCTATTTTTACAGCGCTGGCGCCTGAGCCTGGTCGTCCAGGCCACCTCGCTGAACCAACAGCTGCTGGATGAAGAGCGCGAGCAGCTGCTCAGTGAAGTCCAGGAACGTATGACCCTGAGCGGTCAGCTCGAAGAGGTGCTGGTAGAAAATGAAAACGCCGCCGGTCGCCTCTGGGATATGAGCGCCGGACAGCTGCGGCGCGGGGATTATCAGCTGATCGTGAAGTACGGCGACTTTTTAACCCAGCAGCCGGAGCTGATGAAACTCGCGGAACAGTTGGGTCGGTCCAGGGAGGCAAAGTCTGTCCCAAAGAAGGATGCCCCAATGGAAACCTTCCGCACCCTGGTACGCGAACCGGCCACCGTGCCGGAACAGGTCGACGGACTTCAGCAAAGCGACGACATCCTGCGCCTGCTGCCCACGGAGCTAAGCACGCTGGGAATGACCGAACTGGAGTATGAGTTTTACCGTCGGCTGGTGGAAAAACAGCTTCTCACCTATCGACTGCACGGCGAAGCCTGGCGCGAGAAGCTAAGCCAGCGCCCTGTCGTTCATCAGGATTTTGATGAACAGCCGCGCGGGCCGTTTATTGTTTGCGTGGATACGTCCGGCTCAATGGGCGGTTTTAACGAGCAGTGTGCGAAGGCGTTCTGTCTGGCGCTGATGCGCGTGGCGCTCGCCGATCGCCGTCGCTGCTTTATCATGCTCTTCTCCAGCGAAGTCGTGGGCTATGAGCTGACGAACCAGCAGGGCATCGAGCAGGCCATCCGCTTTTTAAGCCAGCGTTTTCGCGGCGGCACCGATCTGGCCAGCTGTTTTCGAAGCATTGTGGAGCGTATGCAGGGCGGCGACTGGTACGACGCTGACGCAGTAGTGATTTCAGATTTTATTGCCCAGCGGCTGCCGGATGATGTGGTAAATAAAGTGAAGGAGCTGCAGCGGGTGCATCAGCACCGTTTTCATGCGGTTGCGATGTCCGCCCATGGAAAGCCCGGCATCATGCGCATCTTCGATCATATCTGGCGCTTTGATACCGGGTTGCGGAGCCGCCTGCTCAGACGCTGGCGACGTTAATTAAAGAAGAGAACCGACGCTTTCACGAACCTGCTGCGGCCAGACTCCACACTGCACCTGACCGATATGGGACAGCTGCAGCAGCAGCATGGTCAGACGGGACTGGCCGATACCGCCGCCAATCGTCTGAGGCATTTCGCCGCGCAGCAGCGCCTGGTGCCACTCGAGTTTAAGACGATCTTCATCACCGGTCACCGCCAGCTGGCGCTTCAGCGCGTCAGCATCCACGCGGATCCCCATAGAAGAGAGCTCAAACGCATCTTCCAGAACCGGGTTCCAGACCAGAATATCGCCGTTCAGACCGGCATATTCGCTTTCGGCCACGGTGCTCCAGTCATCATAATCCGGCGCACGAACGTCGTGACGCTTGCCATCAGACAGTTTACCGCCGATGCCAATCAGAAATACCGCGCCCAGCTCTTTGGCGATCGCCCGCTCGCGGCCTTTGGCATCCAGATCCGGAAAACGGCTCAGCAGTTCCTGGCTGTGGACAAAGTGGATCGTTTCCGGCAGGAACGGTGCCAGACCAAACTCTTTGCTCACGGCCGCTTCGGTCGCTTTGATCCCGGCGTAGATCGCCTCAACGGTCGATTTCAGCGTGCCGACGTGGCGTTCACCATCTCCCATTACGCGCTCCCAGTCCCACTGGTCAACGTAGACAGAGTGAATCGGGGAGAGACGGTCTTCATCGGGGCGAAGAGCTTTCATGTGCGTGTAAAGCCCTTCGCCCGCGCTGAAGTCGTGTTGTCCCAGGGTTTGACGCTTCCACTTCGCCAGTGAATGAACCACTTCGAACTGTGCGTCAGGCAATGTTTTCACTTTCACCTGTACCGCTTTTTCGCATCCAGACAAGTTATCCTGCGTCCCGTCACCCACGCGGCTCAGAATTGGCGCCTGAACTTCAATAAGACCAAGCTTCTCTTCCAGCTGGCGGGAAAAATGGGATTTTACGAAACTGATCTGGCGTTGTTTTGCGATGTAAGCGGTTTTCATTATTTATACTCCTGCGTCCTGTTGGTAATGATTAAGCAACAGAACCGGCACTTAATTCAATAACTCACCAACAAAAAGCCACCTTCACTTTTGATTCGTTAAAATAAGACGCTAGAATAGAGGTATTCATTAATCTTCATAAGAAAAAGCTATGGAAAATTATCAGATCGACAATCTGGACCGCGGCATTCTGGAGGCCTTAATGGCCAATGCCCGTACAGCCTACGCCGAACTGGCAAAACAGTTTGGCGTCAGCCCGGGAACCATTCACGTTCGCGTAGAGAAAATGAAGCAGGCAGGGATCATTACCGGCGCGCGCATTGACGTCAGCCCGAAGCAGCTGGGTTACGACGTCTGCTGCTTCATCGGCATTATTCTTAAAAGCGCAAAAGACTACCCCTCCGCGCTGGCGAAGCTTAACGCGCTCGATGAAGTCACCGAGGCGTACTACACCACCGGGCACTACAGCATCTTTATAAAGGTGATGTGCCGATCCATCGATGCTCTCCAGCAGGTACTTATCAACAAGATCCAAACAATCGATGAAATTCAGTCCACCGAGACACTGATCTCCCTGCAAAACCCGATCATGCGTACCATCCGCCCGTGATCGGGCAAATTCATTCCCACATTTTCCACAGGTAGATCCCAGCTCGTTCACAGCGTACAATGATCCCCTCTTTATCTGAGCGAGCGATCAATGGCGGACATTACCCTTATCAGCGGCAGCACCCTTGGCGGTGCGGAATATGTAGCGGAACACCTGGCTGAGAAGCTGGAAGATGCGGGCTTTTCCACGGAAACCCTGCATGGGCCGCTGCTTGAAGATCTCCCGAATGACGGGGTCTGGCTGCTGATCACCTCCACGCACGGCGCGGGCGATCTGCCGGATAACCTGCAACCTTTATATGACGAACTGCTTGAACAGCAGCCCGACCTGTCAAACGTCCGTTTTGGCGCGGTGGGGATCGGCAGTCGTGAATATGACACCTTCTGCGGGGCAATAGAGAAAGTCGAAGCCGCTGTTACCTCTTGTGGGGCAAAACAGCTGGGTGAAACGCTCAAGATCAACATCCTCGATCATGACATTCCGGAGGATCCGGCCGAGATCTGGCTCGCGGAATGGAAAAATTTACTCAAAAACGATTAAAGATCGCGCGAACAGATGTGGATAACTCTGGTTAAAAGCTCGTATTAACCCGTAGTTATCCAAATAACAACCGTGGCTTAGTTTTTAGCCTGTGTATAAACTCGCGATCTGATCCCAGCTTATACGGTCCAGGATCACCGATCATTCACAGCAAACGATCCTTCCTAACTGCATGATCTTATTTGCGGGATCGGACTTATCCACATGGGTCCGCGATCCTAATAAGAGATCACAATAGAACAGATCTCTAAATAAAAAGATCTTCTTTTTAATAGCCCAGGATCCCAATGCTTTCTCGAAAGACTAAAGTTGAGTAGAATCCACGGCCCGGGCTTCAATCCATTTTCATACCGCTTTACGCGAGGCAGACCACCATGTTTTATCAGGATCCTTTTGACGTCATCATCATTGGCGGGGGTCACGCAGGCACTGAGGCCGCAATGGCCGCAGCGCGTATGGGTCAGCAGACCCTGCTTTTGACACACAATATCGACACGCTGGGACAGATGTCCTGTAATCCGGCGATTGGCGGCATTGGGAAAGGACACCTGGTAAAAGAAGTGGATGCACTTGGCGGCCTGATGGCGAAAGCGATCGATCGGGCTGGCATCCAGTTTAGGATACTAAACGCAAGTAAAGGCCCCGCTGTTCGTGCCACCCGTGCACAGGCAGACCGCGTGCTTTACCGTCAGGCCGTACGCACCGCACTGGAGAACCAGCCGAACCTGATGATCTTCCAGCAGGCGGTAGAAGATCTTATCGTTGAAAACGATCGCGTTGTGGGCGCCGTGACCCAGATGGGCCTCAAGTTCCGTGCTAAAGCCGTAGTGCTGACAGTCGGGACATTCCTGGACGGCAAAATTCATATCGGTCTGGATAACTACAGCGGTGGCCGTGCCGGCGATCCGCCGTCTATTCCACTGTCTCGTCGTCTGCGTGAGCTGCCGCTGCGCGTTAGCCGCCTGAAAACCGGTACGCCGCCGCGTATTGATGCGCGGACCATTGATTTCAGCGTGCTGGCGCAACAGCACGGTGATAACCCTATGCCGGTCTTCTCGTTCATGGGCAACGCGGCGCAGCATCCGCAGCAGGTACCGTGCTACATCACGCATACCAACGAGAAAACCCACGACGTGATCCGCAATAACCTCGATCGCAGCCCCATGTACGCTGGCGTGATCGAAGGGATAGGCCCACGCTACTGCCCGTCGATCGAAGACAAAGTGATGCGCTTTGCCGATCGTAACCAGCACCAGATCTTCCTGGAGCCGGAAGGGCTGACCTCAAACGAAATTTACCCGAACGGCATCTCCACCAGCCTGCCGTTCGACGTGCAGATGCAGATTGTTCGCTCAATGCAGGGGATGGAGAATGCGAAAATCGTTCGCCCTGGCTACGCTATTGAGTACGATTTCTTCGACCCGCGTGACCTGAAGCCGACGCTGGAGAGCAAATTCATCCACGGTCTGTTCTTCGCGGGCCAGATTAACGGCACCACCGGCTACGAAGAAGCCGCAGCGCAGGGTTTGCTGGCCGGTCTGAATGCCGCTCGCTTCTCTGCCGAGAAAGAGGGATGGGCGCCGGCGCGTTCTCAGGCCTATCTGGGCGTGCTGGTTGACGATCTGTGCACCCTGGGCACCAAAGAACCGTACCGTATGTTTACCTCTCGCGCGGAATATCGTCTGATGCTGCGCGAGGACAACGCCGACCTGCGTCTGACCGAGATGGGCCGCGAGCTGGGTCTGGTGGATGACGAACGCTGGGCGCGCTTCAACGAGAAGCTGGAGCGTATTGAACAGGAACGCCAGCGCCTGAAAACCACGTGGGTAAATCCGCAGGCGGAAACTGCTGCCGAAGTGAACGCTCACTTAACTGCGCCACTCTCGCGGGAAGCCAGCGGCGAAGATCTGCTGCGTCGTCCGGAAGTGACCTATGAGAATCTGGTGAAACTTACCGCGTTCGCCCCGGGTCTTGAAGACGCGGAAGCCGCTGAACAGGTCGAAATACAGGTGAAGTACGAAGGTTACATCGCGCGTCAGCAGGATGAGATCGAAAAACAGCAGCGCAACGAAAACACGCTGCTTCCGGAAATGCTGGACTACCGTCAGGTGACAGGCCTGTCCAACGAAGTGATCGCTAAGCTGAACGATCACAAACCGGTGTCTATTGGCCAGGCTTCACGGATCTCCGGCGTCACGCCTGCCGCGATTTCGATTCTGCTGGTGTGGCTGAAAAAGCAGGGTATGTTGCGCCGCAGCGCATAATTGCAGTCGTTTTGGCGGGTGGCGCTTTGCTTACCCGCCCAACATCGTTCGTAGGCCCGGTAAGCGTTAGCGCCACCGGGCAAATTGTTTCTAAACAGGTATTCACCGTGCTCAATAAACTCTCTCGTCTGCTGGATCAGGCAGGTATTTCGCTCACCGATCACCAGAAAAACCAGCTGGTGGCGTATGTCGATATGCTGAACAAATGGAATAAAGCGTACAACCTGACGTCTGTTCGCGACCCCAACGAGATGCTGGTACGCCATATTCTCGACAGCATCGTGGTCGCGCCGTATCTGAAAGGTGAGCGTTTTATCGACGTGGGGACGGGGCCTGGTTTACCGGGCGTTCCGCTGTCGATTGTCCGACCTGAGAGCCATTTCACGCTGCTGGACAGCCTGGGCAAGCGCGTGCGCTTTTTACGTCAGGTCCAGCATGAACTTAAGCTGGATAACATCACGCCCGTACAGAGCAGGGTAGAGGAGTTCCCGGCGGAGCCACCGTTTGACGGCGTTATCAGCCGCGCATTTGCTTCGCTCAATGACATGGTGAGCTGGTGTAAGCATCTGCCGGCAATCGATGGCCGTTTTTATGCGCTTAAAGGACAGCTGCCCGGTGATGAAATTGAACAGCTTCCGGACGGTTTTAGCGTTGAAACCATCGAGAAATTAAACGTTCCTCAGCTCGATGGTGAACGTCATCTGGTGATAATTAAGCCAAACAATTTTTAAAAAATTAATAAAAAATGTGGAATTTGTGCTGTTCTGAGCATGTTAAAAAACAGCACAACTACCCGGGATTTATCAGAGAGCATTTAACCACTTTTTCACTATGGGTTTTCTTGCAGTTAACCTCGCGCTGATTATTCATCGTGAAGATAGTCAACTATGAAAATATCAGCCTGCTAAAAGTGGAAGACTGTAACCAGAACGCAATGTTAAATATTTATTAAGAATGTCAATAAAAGGTTTATATTGTGTACGGGGCTGTTTTGAAAATAGTTGCGATATTTTATCTTTAATTTCAGAAAGATAATTCTGGGCGAATTACGGCTTTGATAAATACAACCTTATCGCAAATGTGTGTTTTGTGATCTCGTGCACGCTTTGTAGTCAACGTTTTCGCGCTGTTTGCAGTTTTGCTCGAAGGTCGATGCTTTCTACGAAAGTTAAAAAATAGCGGTGGGGAAAAATATTTAAACATTTATTCACCTTTTCGCTACTTAATGTTTGAAATCACGGGTACGCACCGTATAATTTGTCCGCTTTTTGATGCTTGACTCTGAGCCTTAAAGGACGTTTTATACGACACGCGGCATACCTCGAAGGGAGCAGGAGTAAAAACGTGATGTCTGTGTCGCTCTTGAGTAGAAACGTTGCTCGTAAGCTTCTGTTCATTCAGTTTCTGGCTGTGATAGCAAGTGGACTGCTGTTTAGCCTCAAAGACCCCTTCTGGGGCATCTCCGCCGTGTGCGGGGGTTTGGCGGTCGTGCTGCCAAACGTGTTGTTTATGATTTTTGCCTGGCGTCATCAGGCGCATACACCCGCCAAAGGCCGCGTGGCCTGGTCCTTCGCCCTCGGCGAAGTGTGTAAGGTGTTGCTGACCTTTGCTCTACTGGTGATGGCGCTGGCGGTTTTGAAAGTGGTATTCATGCCGCTGATAGCAACGTGGGTTTTGGTGCTGGTGGTACAAGTTCTGGCTCCAGCTGTAATCAATAACAAAGGGTAAAAGGCATCATGGCTTCAGAAAATATGACGCCGCAGGATTACATAGGTCACCATCTGAATAACCTTCAGCTGGACCTGCGTACATTCTCGCTGGTGGATCCACATAACCCCCCGGCCACCTTCTGGACGATCAACATCGACTCCATGTTCTTCTCGGTGGTTTTGGGTCTTCTGTTCCTGGCCATGTTCCGCAGCGTTGCTAAAAAAGCGACCAGCGGTGTTCCAGGGAAATTCCAGACGTTCGTTGAGATGATCATCGGCTTCGTCCATGGCAGCGTGAAAGATATGTACCATGGTAAGAGCAAGCTGATTGCTCCGCTGGCCCTGACCGTGTTCGTTTGGGTCTTCCTGATGAACCTGATGGACCTGCTGCCAATTGACCTGCTGCCGTTCATCGGCGAGCACATCTTCGGCCTGCCTGCGCTGCGTGTGGTACCGTCCGCGGACGTGAACATCACCCTGTCGATGGCGCTGGGCGTGTTTATCCTGATTCTTTTCTACAGCATCAAAATGAAAGGCGTAAGCGGCTTTGTGAAAGAGCTTACCTTGCAGCCGTTCAACCACTGGGCGTTTATTCCGGTCAACCTGATCCTGGAAGGCGTTAGCCTGCTGTCCAAACCTGTTTCACTGGGTCTGCGACTGTTCGGCAACATGTATGCGGGTGAGCTGATTTTCATTCTGATCGCGGGTCTTCTGCCGTGGTGGTCACAGTGGATTCTTAATGTGCCGTGGGCCATTTTCCACATCCTGATCATTACGCTGCAAGCCTTTATCTTCATGGTTCTGACGATCGTCTATCTGTCGATGGCGTCTGAAGAGCACTGATTTTTTACCAACACTACTACGTTTTAATTGAAACAAACTGGAGACTGTCATGGAAAACCTGAATATGGATCTGCTGTACATGGCTGCCGCTGTGATGATGGGTCTGGCGGCTATCGGTGCTGCGATCGGTATCGGCATCCTCGGAGGTAAATTCCTGGAAGGCGCAGCGCGTCAACCTGATCTGATTCCTCTGCTGCGTACTCAGTTCTTTATCGTTATGGGTCTGGTGGATGCAATCCCAATGATCGCTGTAGGTCTGGGTCTGTACGTGATGTTTGCTGTCGCGTAGTAGTTGTTTTAAAACCCCAAGCCACAGAAATTTAAGAGGTATTGTGCTGTGAACATGAACGCAACAATCCTCGGCCAGGCCATCGCGTTTATTCTCTTTGTCTGGTTCTGCATGAAGTATGTATGGCCGCCTTTAATGGCTGCCATCGAAAAACGTCAGAAAGAAATTGCTGACGGTCTGGCTTCCGCAGAACGCGCTAAGAAAGATTTGGACCTTGCACAGGCCAACGCGACAGACCAGCTGAAAAAAGCGAAAGCTGAAGCTCAGGTAATCATTGAACAGGCTAACAAACGCCGTTCTCAGATCCTGGACGAAGCCAAAGCTGAAGCAGAACAGGAACGTACTAAGATCGTGACACAGGCTCAGGCTGAAATTGAAGCTGAGCGTAAACGTGCTCGTGAAGAACTGCGTAAGCAGGTTGCGATTCTGGCTGTTGCTGGCGCCGAGAAGATCATCGAACGTTCCGTGGATGAAGCTGCTAACAGCGACATCGTGGACAAACTTGTCGCTGAACTGTAAGGAGGGAGGGGCTGATGTCTGAATTTGTTACGGTAGCTCGCCCCTACGCCAAAGCAGCTTTTGACTTTGCTGTCGAACACCAAAATGTCGATCGCTGGCAGAATATGCTGGCGTTTGCCGCTGAGGTGACGAAAAACGAACAAATGGCCGAGTTGCTTTCCGGTGCGTTAGCACCTGAAACCCTCGCCGCGTCGTTTATCGCCGTGTGCGGAGAGCAACTGGATGCCAACGGCCAGAACCTGATTAAGGTGATGGCAGAAAATGGTCGTCTCCGTGTGCTCCCGGATGTTCTCGAGCAGTTTGAGCACTTACGTGCCCTTAGTGAAGCTACTGCAGAAGTCGAAGTGACTTCCGCGACTGAACTGAGTGACGAACAGCTTGCGAAAATTACCGCCGCGATGGAAAAACGTCTGTCACGCAAAGTTAAGCTGAATTGCAAAATCGATAAGTCTGTAATGGCAGGCGTAATCATCCGCTCGGGTGATATGGTCATTGATGGCAGCGTACGCGGCCGTCTTGAGCGCCTTGCAGACGTCTTGCAGTCTTAAGGGGACTGGAGCATGCAACTGAATTCCACCGAAATCAGCGAACTGATCAAGCAGCGCATTGCTCAGTTCAGTGTTGTGAGTGAAGCTCACAACGAAGGTACTATTGTTTCTGTAAGTGACGGTGTTATCCGCATCCACGGCCTGGCCGATTGTATGCAGGGTGAGATGATTTCCCTGCCGGGTAACCGTTACGCTATCGCACTGAACCTGGAGCGCGACTCCGTAGGTGCAGTTGTGATGGGTCCATACGCTGACCTCGCCGAAGGCATGAAGGTTAAGTGTACTGGCCGTATTCTGGAAGTGCCGGTTGGCCGTGGCCTGCTGGGTCGCGTTGTTAACACCCTGGGTGCGCCAATCGACGGTAAAGGTCCGGTTGAGCACGATGGCTTCTCCCCAATCGAAGTTATCGCACCGGGCGTTATCGACCGTCAGTCCGTTGATCAGCCAGTGCAGACTGGTTATAAGTCCGTTGACGCCATGATCCCAATCGGTCGTGGTCAGCGTGAACTGATCATCGGTGACCGTCAGACCGGTAAAACCGCGATGGCAATCGACGCCATCATCAACCAGCGTGACTCCGGCATCAAATGTGTGTACGTGGCTATCGGCCAGAAAGCGTCCACCATTTCTAACGTGGTTCGTAAACTGGAAGAGCACGGCGCGCTGTCTAACACCATCGTTGTTGTGGCTACCGCTTCTGAATCTGCTGCACTGCAATACCTGGCTCCATACGCCGGTTGTGCAATGGGCGAATACTTCCGTGACCGCGGTGAAGATGCGCTGATCGTATACGATGACCTGTCTAAACAGGCTGTTGCTTATCGTCAGGTTTCCCTGCTGCTCCGTCGTCCACCAGGACGTGAAGCATTCCCGGGCGACGTATTCTACCTCCACTCTCGTCTGCTGGAGCGTGCTTCCCGCGTTAACGCGGAATACGTCGAGAACTTCACCAAAGGTGAAGTGAAGGGTAAAACAGGTTCTCTGACCGCGCTGCCGATCATTGAAACCCAGGCGGGTGACGTTTCTGCGTTCGTTCCGACCAACGTAATCTCCATTACCGATGGTCAGATCTTCCTGGAAACCAACCTGTTTAACTCCGGTATTCGTCCGGCGGTTAACCCGGGTATCTCCGTATCCCGTGTGGGTGGTGCTGCTCAGACCAAGATCATCAAGAAACTGTCCGGTGGTATCCGTACCGCGCTGGCACAGTATCGTGAACTGGCTGCGTTCTCTCAGTTCGCATCCGATCTGGACGAAGCAACCCGTAAACAGCTGAGCCACGGTCAGAAAGTGACCGAACTGCTGAAGCAGAAACAGTACGCTCCAATGTCTGTTGCTCAGCAGGGCCTGGTACTGTTCGCGGCTGAACGCGGTTACCTCGAAGATGTGGAACTGGCGAAAATCGGTAGCTTCGAAGCCGCTCTGCTGGCTTACGTCGACCGTGATCACGCTCCGCTGATGCAAGAGATCAACCAGACCGGTGGCTATAACGACGAAATCGAAGGCAAGCTGAAAGCTATCCTCGATTCCTTCAAAGCAACCCAATCCTGGTAATCGTCCGGCGGCTTGTCTCAGGGCAAGCCGCCTGGCATTGAGGAGAAGCTCATGGCCGGCGCAAAAGAGATACGTAGTAAGATCGCAAGCGTCCAGAACACGCAAAAGATCACTAAAGCGATGGAGATGGTCGCCGCTTCCAAAATGCGTAAATCGCAGGATCGCATGGCGGCCAGCCGTCCTTATGCAGAGACCATGCGCAAAGTGATTGGTCACCTTGCAAACGGTAATCTGGAATATAAGCACCCTTACCTGGAAGAACGCGACGTTAAGCGCGTGGGCTACCTGGTGGTGTCGACTGACCGTGGTCTGTGTGGCGGCTTGAACATTAACCTGTTCAAAAAACTGCTGGCGGATATGAAAGGCTGGTCTGATAAAGGCGTTCAGTGCGATCTGGCACTGATTGGCTCTAAAGGCGTCTCTTTCTTTAACTCCGTTGGTGGCAACATTGTCGCTCAGGTGACCGGTATGGGTGATAACCCGTCCCTGTCTGAACTGATCGGCCCGGTTAAAGTGATGTTGCAGGCCTACGATGAAGGCCGCCTGGACAGACTGTACGTTGTCAGCAACAAATTCATTAACACCATGTCTCAGGTTCCAACGCTCACTCAGATGCTGCCGTTACCGGCATCAGAAGATGACGAGCTGAAGCAGAAAGCCTGGGATTACCTGTATGAACCCGATCCGAAACCGCTGCTGGATACCCTGCTGCGTCGTTACGTTGAATCTCAGGTTTATCAGGGCGTTGTAGAAAACCTGGCCAGCGAGCAGGCCGCACGAATGGTGGCGATGAAAGCCGCGACCGATAATGGCGGCAGCCTGATTAAAGAGCTGCAGTTGGTTTACAACAAAGCTCGTCAGGCCAGCATTACTCAGGAACTCACCGAGATCGTCTCGGGGGCCGCCGCGGTTTAACCAGGTTTACGAATTACGTAGAGGATTCAAGATGGCTACTGGAAAGATTGTCCAGGTAATCGGCGCCGTGGTGGACGTCGAGTTCCCTCAGGACGCCGTACCACGCGTGTACGACGCGCTTGAGGTACAGAATGGTAACGAGAGCCTGGTGCTGGAAGTTCAGCAGCAGCTCGGCGGCGGTATCGTGCGTACCATCGCGATGGGTTCTTCCGACGGTCTGCGTCGTGGTCTGGAAGTTAAAGACCTTGAGCATCCGATCGAAGTCCCGGTAGGTAAAGCAACACTGGGTCGTATCATGAACGTATTGGGTCAGCCAATCGACATGAAGGGCGACATCGGTGAAGAAGAGCGTTGGGCTATCCACCGCGCGGCACCTTCCTACGAAGAGCTGTCCAGCTCTCAGGAACTGCTGGAAACCGGTATCAAAGTTATCGACCTGATGTGTCCGTTTGCGAAGGGCGGTAAAGTTGGTCTGTTCGGTGGTGCGGGTGTAGGTAAAACCGTAAACATGATGGAGCTGATCCGTAACATCGCGATCGAGCACTCCGGTTACTCCGTGTTTGCGGGTGTAGGTGAACGTACTCGTGAGGGTAACGACTTCTACCACGAAATGACCGACTCCAACGTTCTGGACAAAGTATCCCTGGTTTACGGCCAGATGAACGAGCCACCAGGAAACCGTCTGCGCGTTGCGCTGACTGGCCTGACGATGGCTGAGAAATTCCGTGACGAAGGCCGTGACGTTCTGCTGTTCGTTGATAACATCTATCGTTACACCCTGGCCGGTACGGAAGTATCTGCACTGCTGGGTCGTATGCCTTCAGCGGTAGGCTACCAGCCGACCCTGGCGGAAGAGATGGGTGTTCTTCAGGAACGTATCACCTCTACCAAAACCGGTTCTATCACCTCCGTTCAGGCGGTATACGTACCTGCGGATGACTTGACTGACCCATCTCCAGCAACCACCTTTGCGCACTTAGACGCAACCGTGGTACTGAGCCGTCAGATCGCGTCTCTGGGTATCTACCCGGCCGTTGACCCGCTGGACTCCACCAGTCGTCAGCTGGATCCACTGGTTGTTGGTCAGGAACACTACGACACCGCGCGTGGCGTACAGTCCCTGCTGCAGCGTTACCAGGAACTGAAAGACATCATCGCCATCCTGGGTATGGATGAACTGTCTGAAGAAGACAAACTGGTGGTAGCACGTGCGCGTAAGATCCAGCGCTTCCTGTCCCAGCCGTTCTTCGTTGCGGAAGTATTCACCGGTTCTCCGGGTAAATACGTTTCCCTGAAAGACACCATCCGTGGCTTTAAAGGCATCATGGAAGGCGAATACGATCACCTGCCAGAGCAGGCGTTCTACATGGTTGGTTCCATCGAAGAAGCCGTGGAAAAAGCCAAAAAACTTTAACGCCTTAATCGGAGGGTGATATGGCAATGACTTACCACCTGGACGTCGTCAGCGCAGAGCAACAAATGTTCTCTGGTCTGGTCGAGAAAATCCAGGTAACGGGTAGTGAAGGTGAACTGGGTATTTTCCCGGGTCACGCACCGCTGCTCACCGCCATTAAGCCTGGTATGATCCGCATCGTTAAACAGTTCGGTCACGAAGAGTTTATCTATCTGTCCGGCGGCATTCTTGAAGTGCAGCCTGGCAGTGTGACCGTTCTGGCCGATACCGCTATTCGTGGCCAGGATCTCGACGAAGCGCGAGCCCTGGAATCGAAGCGTAAGGCTGAAGAGCACATTAGCAGCTCTCATGGTGACGTGGATTACGCTCAGGCGTCTGCGGAGCTGGCCAAAGCGATCGCGAAACTGCGCGTTATCGAGTTGACCAAAAAAGCGATGTAACACCGGCTTGAAAAGCACAAAAGCCAGTCTGGATACCAGGCTGGCTTTTTTTTTCATCCTTAATTCATGATGAAAAAGATGTAGAATTTTAGGCATCAAACGTTTTTACTTCTCACTCAAACTACCGTCAGGATGCGTATGTCAAACAGTGCGATGAGCGTAGTGATCCTTGCCGCTGGCAAAGGTACCCGCATGTATTCCGATCTGCCTAAAGTGCTTCACACGCTGGCAGGAAAGCCAATGGTGCAGCATGTTATTGATGCAGCAAATGAATTGGGCGCTCGTCAGGTAAACCTGGTCTATGGCCACGGTGGCGATTTGCTGAAAAAGACGCTGTGTGACGACAAGCTCAACTGGGTGCTTCAGGCCGAACAGTTGGGTACAGGCCATGCGATGCAGCAGGCGGCTCCATTCTTTGCCGATGACGAAGATATCCTGATGCTGTACGGCGACGTCCCGCTGATCTCCGTTGAAACTCTGACCCGCCTGCGTGAAGCTAAACCTCAGGGCGGTATCGGCCTTCTCACCGTCGTACTGGACGACCCGAGCGGCTATGGCCGCATCACCCGTGAAAATGGCAAGGTTACCGGCATCGTTGAACACAAAGATGCCAGCGAAGAACAGCGCCAGATCCCGGAAATTAACACCGGTATCCTGATTGCCAATGGCGCGGACATGAAGCGCTGGCTATCGCAGCTCAACAACAACAACGCGCAGGGTGAGTACTACATCACCGACATCATTGCGATGGCGTACCAGGAAGGACGTGAGATTGCGGCGGTTCATCCGGCGCGTATTAGCGAAACCGAAGGGGTGAATAACCGTCTTCAGCTTTCCCGCCTGGAGCGCGTGTATCAGTCAGAACAGGCCGAAAAACTGCTGCTGGCGGGCGTGATGCTGCGCGATCCGGCGCGTTTCGATCTGCGCGGCACCGTGTCTCACGGGCGCGACGTTGAGATCGATACTAACGTTATCCTTGAAGGCAACGTTACGCTGGGTAACCGCGTCAAAATTGGCGCCGGCTGTGTGATTAAAAACAGCGTCATCGGTGACGACTGCGAAATCAGCCCGTACAGCGTGGTGGAAGATGCCCGTCTGGATGCCGCCTGTACCATCGGCCCGTTTGCGCGTCTGCGCCCGGGTGCTGAGCTGCTGGAAGGCGCGCACGTGGGCAACTTCGTGGAAATGAAAAAAGCGCGTCTGGGTAAAGGCTCGAAAGCCGGTCATTTGACCTATCTGGGCGACGCGGAGATTGGCGACAACGTGAACATTGGTGCAGGGACCATTACCTGTAACTATGACGGTGCCAATAAGTTTAAAACCATCATCGGTGATGATGTGTTTGTCGGTTCCGATACACAGCTGGTGGCACCGGTTACCGTGGGTAACGGGGTAACGATTGCCGCCGGAACAACCGTTACGCGCGATATCGCCGATAACGAGCTGGTATTAAGCCGTGTGCCGCAGGTACACAAGCAGGGCTGGAAACGCCCGGTGAAGAAGAAGTAACAACAATATACACCCCTCACCCTGACCCTCTCCCCATAGGGGAGAGGGGAATTGAACGGTGCGGTGTTTTTCTCCCTCGCCCCTTTGGGGAGAGGGTCGGGGTGAGGGGATAACATAATCCTCCCCCCACAGGCAGTACCCATAAAAATAACCCCACTCTCTACAAGGCTCGGGGCGCCCGGAAAGGGCAAATACAGGTCAGCGACAACGCAGGCATCATGCCTAAATTCGGAATCTAAAATATGTGTGGAATTGTTGGCGCAGTTGCGCAGCGTGATATTGCTGAAATCCTTCTCGAAGGTTTACGTCGTCTGGAATACCGTGGTTACGACTCTGCCGGTCTGGCTGTCGTGGATGCAGAAGGGCACATGACCCGCCTGCGTCGCCTCGGTAAAGTGCAGATGCTGGCTCAGGCCGCGGAAGAACATCCGCTGCACGGTGGTACCGGTATCGCGCACACCCGTTGGGCGACGCACGGCGAACCGTCTGAAGGTAACGCGCACCCGCATGTGTCTGAACACATTGTGGTGGTGCACAACGGCATTATCGAAAACCACGAACCGCTGCGCGAAGAACTGAAAGCGCGCGGCTATACCTTCGTCTCTGAAACTGACACCGAAGTGATTGCTCACCTGGTGCACTGGGAGCTGGCACAGGGCGGTACGCTGCGTGATGCGGTGCTGCGCGCTATCCCTCAGCTGCGCGGTGCGTACGGTACGGTGATCATGGACTCACGCGATCCATCCACGCTGCTGGCAGCGCGTTCCGGTAGCCCGATGGTTATCGGTCTGGGCATGGGTGAAAACTTTATCGCCTCCGATCAGCTGGCACTCCTGCCGGTCACCCGTCGCTTTATCTTCCTGGAAGAGGGGGATATTGCGGAAGTGACTCGCCGCAGCGTGACCGTCTTCGACACCAAAGGCGAGCAGGTGAAGCGTCAGGAGATCGAATCGAATCTGCAGTACGACGCGGGCGACAAAGGCGCTTACCGTCACTACATGCAGAAAGAGATCTACGAGCAGCCAAACGCCATCAAAAACACCCTGACCGGGCGCATCAGCCACGGTGAAGTTGATCTGAGCGAGCTGGGGGCAAACGCGAACGAACTGCTCGGCAAGGTCGAGCATATTCAGATCGTGGCCTGCGGCACCTCCTACAACTCCGGTATGGTCTCTCGCTACTGGTTTGAATCCCTGGCGGGCGTGCCGTGCGACGTGGAAATCGCGTCTGAGTTCCGCTATCGCAAGTCTGCGGTGCGTCGCAACAGCCTGATGATCACACTTTCTCAGTCCGGCGAAACGGCGGATACGCTGGCGGCGCTGCGTCTGTCTAAAGAACTGGGTTACCTGGGCTCGCTGGCCATCTGTAACGTCCCAGGCTCATCCCTGGTGCGTGAATCCGATCTGGCGCTGATGACGAAAGCGGGCACCGAAATCGGCGTAGCTTCCACCAAAGCGTTTACCACTCAGCTGACCGTTCTGCTGATGCTGGTGGCGAAGCTGGCGCGTCTGAAAGGCGAAGATGCTTCCGTTGAGCATGACATTGTTCACGGCCTGCAGGCGCTGCCGAGCCGTATTGAGCAGATGCTGTCTCAGGACAAACGCATTGAAGCGCTGGCGGAAGATTTCTCTGACAAACATCACGCTCTGTTCCTGGGGCGTGGCGATCAGTATCCAATTGCGCTGGAAGGCGCGCTGAAGCTGAAAGAGATCTCCTACATCCACGCAGAAGCCTACGCGGCAGGCGAGCTGAAACACGGCCCGCTGGCGCTGATTGACGCGGATATGCCGGTCATCGTTGTGGCACCGAACAACGAACTGCTGGAAAAACTGAAGTCTAACATCGAAGAAGTTCGCGCCCGCGGCGGCGTTCTGTACGTCTTCGCCGACAAAGATGCCGGTTTTGTCAGCAACGACAACATGCACATCATTGAGATGCCGCACGTGGAAGAGGTGATTGCACCGATCTTCTACACCGTTCCGCTGCAGCTGCTGGCCTATCACGTGGCGCTGATCAAAGGCACCGACGTTGACCAGCCGCGTAACCTGGCGAAATCCGTTACCGTAGAATAATCCTTCCAGGCTCCACTATCAGGTGGAGCCTTTTTTAATGACAATCTGTCATTTTCAGCTATTTTTTCAGTGTCACATAAAGAAAATATTACTGAAACCCTGCCGTCATGTTCTAAGTTAACTTATTGATAAATATATATAGTTTTCTTTTTCTTTAAGTGAAATCTCCATTGTCATAAAACTGTCATAATTCGTACATTTATCTGTCACCTGTTTGTCCTATTTTGCTCATCGTAGCCACTTAAACAATGATTTACGAAATCCTTGCAGGAGACATTATGAAAGTTATGCGTACCACTGTCGCAACTGTTGTCGCCGCGACCTTATCTCTGAGCGCTTTCTCTGCTTTTGCAGCGGCAAGCCTGACTGGCGCTGGTGCAACCTTCCCTGCGCCGGTGTATGCCAAATGGGCGGATACCTACCAGAAGGAAACCGGTAATAAGGTTAACTATCAGGGTATCGGCTCCTCCGGTGGCGTAAAACAAATTACCGCGAATACCGTTGATTTCGGCGCATCAGACGCTCCGCTGTCTGACGAGAAACTGAATCAGGAAGGCCTGTTCCAGTTCCCAACCGTGATCGGCGGTGTTGTGCTGGCTGTTAACATCCCTGGCCTGAAATCAGGCGAGCTGGTGCTGGACGGCAAAACCCTGGGCGACATCTACCTGGGCAAAATCAAAAAATGGGATGATGAAGCCATCACTAAACTGAACCCCGGCGTTAAGCTGCCTTCGCAGAATATCGCCGTGGTTCGCCGCGCGGATGGTTCCGGTACCTCTTTCGTCTTCACAAGCTACCTGGCGAAAGTGAACGAAGAGTGGAAATCTAAAGTCGGTTCCGGCTCTACCGTTAACTGGCCAACCGGTCTGGGCGGAAAAGGTAACGACGGTATCGCCGCGTTCGTACAGCGTCTGCCTGGCTCTATCGGCTACGTAGAGTACGCCTACGCTAAGCAGAACAACCTGGCTTACACCAAACTGGTTTCTGCTGACGGCAAACCGGTAAGCCCGACCGAAGAGAACTTCGCTAACGCCGCGAAAGGCGCTGACTGGAGCAAATCCTTTGCGCAGGATCTGACTAACCAGAAAGGCGAAGGCGCGTGGCCAATCACCTCCACGACCTTCATCCTGGTTCACAAAGAGCAGAAGAAACCTGAGCAGGGTGCTGAGGTGCTGAAGTTCTTCGACTGGGCATACAAAAACGGCGGCAAGCAGGCTAACGATCTGGATTACGCCAGCCTGCCGGACAGCGTGGTTGAGCAGGTCCGTGCTGCATGGAAAACCAACGTGAAAGACAGCAGCGGTAAAGCGCTGTACTAACAGGATATTTTTGACGAAGATGGCGGGTGGCGCTCACGCTTACCCGCCCTACGGTTCATCCTGTAGGCCCGGTAAGCGCCAGCGCCACCGGGCATATTCGTAAGACGTTTCATAAAGAAGAGTAATTTATGGCTGCAACCAAGCCTGCATTTAACCCTCCGGGTAAAAAAGGTGACATGATTTTCGGCGCGCTGGTCAAACTGGCTGCGCTGATTGTGCTATTGCTGCTGGGCGGCATTATCGTGTCTCTGATTTTCTCCTCCTGGCCGAGCATTCAGAAATTCGGTTTCTCCTTCCTGTGGACCAAAGAGTGGGACGCGCCGAACGACATCTACGGTGCGCTGGTGCCGATTTACGGTACGCTGGTGACCTCGTTCATCGCCCTGCTGATTGCGGTTCCGGTAAGCTTCGGTATTGCGCTGTTCCTGACGGAACTGGCGCCGGGCTGGCTGCGTCGCCCGCTGGGTATTGCCATTGAACTGCTGGCGGCCATCCCAAGTATCGTATACGGCATGTGGGGTCTGTTTATCTTTGCGCCGCTGTTTGCCACGTACTTCCAGGAACCGGTGGGTAATGTTCTCTCAGCCGTTCCGTTTGTGGGAGCCCTGTTCTCTGGCCCGGCATTCGGTATCGGTATTCTGGCGGCAGGGGTGATCCTCGCCATTATGATTATTCCGTACATTGCGGCGGTGATGCGCGATGTTTTCGAACAAACCCCGGTGATGATGAAAGAGTCGGCCTACGGCATCGGCTGTACCACCTGGGAAGTTATCTGGCGCATTGTCCTTCCGTTCACCAAAAATGGGGTGATCGGTGGCGTGATGCTGGGCTTAGGTCGCGCGCTGGGTGAAACCATGGCAGTCACCTTTATCATCGGTAACACCTACCAGCTCGACAGCGCCTCACTCTATATGCCGGGTAACAGCATTACTTCCGCGCTGGCGAACGAGTTTGCCGAAGCGGAATCCGGGCTGCACGTCGCAGCGCTGATGGAACTGGGCCTGATTCTGTTCGTTATCACCTTCATTGTTCTGGCGATTTCCAAGCTGATGATCCTGCGTCTCGCGAAAAATGAGGGGGCACGCTGATGGCAACTCTCGAAATGCAAAGCACCGCTCAGCTTGCGGAATCCCGCCGCAAAATGCAGGCGAAGCGTCGTTTCAAAAACCGCATTGCGCTGACGCTCTCCATGGCAACGATGGCATTCGGCCTGTTCTGGCTGATCTGGATCCTGATGTCCACCATCACCCGTGGTATTGATGGCATGTCTCTGGCGCTGTTCACCGAGATGACGCCGCCGCCAAATACGGCGGGTGGTGGTCTGGCAAACGCCCTGGCGGGCAGTGGCCTGCTGATCCTGTGGGCGACGGTCTTCGGTACGCCGCTGGGCATTATGGCCGGTATCTATCTGGCGGAGTACGGGCGTAAATCCTGGCTGGCAGAGGTGATTCGCTTCATTAACGACATCCTGCTTTCCGCTCCGTCGATTGTCGTGGGCCTGTTTGTTTACACCATCGTGGTTGCGCAAATGGAACACTTCTCCGGCTGGGCGGGCGTGATTGCGCTGGCGCTGCTGCAGGTGCCTATCGTCATTCGTACCACCGAAAACATGCTGAAACTGGTGCCGGACAGCCTGCGTGAAGCGGCTTACGCGCTGGGTACGCCGAAATGGAAAATGATTTCTGCGATTACGCTGAAAGCGTCGGTCTCCGGGATCATGACAGGTATTCTGCTGGCTATCGCCCGTATCGCCGGTGAAACGGCACCGCTGCTGTTTACTGCCCTCTCCAACCAGTTCTGGAGTACGGACATGATGCAGCCGATCGCCAACCTGCCGGTGACGATCTTTAAATTTGCGATGAGTCCATTCGCGGAATGGCAGCAGCTGGCCTGGGCCGGGGTGCTGATCATCACCCTTTGCGTACTGTTGCTGAACATTCTGGCGCGCGTCATTTTCGCGAAGAAGAAACACGGTTAATTTTTTACGGCGCGGCAGATCGCGGCGCCGAATGAGGAAATGAGTCAATGAGTATGGTTGATACTGCCCCGGGTAAGATTCAGGTTCGTGATTTGAACTTCTACTACGGCAAATTCCATGCCCTGAAGAATATCAACCTGGATATTGCGAAGAACCAGGTCACGGCATTCATCGGTCCGTCCGGCTGCGGTAAATCCACGCTGCTGCGTACCTTTAACAAAATGTATTCGCTCTATCCGGAGCAGCGCGCTGAAGGTGAAATTATCCTGGATGGCGAAAACATTCTGACCCAGGCCCAGGATATCGCCCTGCTGCGCGCCAAAGTGGGGATGGTGTTCCAGAAACCAACGCCGTTCCCGATGTCCATCTATGACAACATCGCGTTTGGCGTTCGCCTGTTTGAGAAGCTCTCCCGTGCCGATATGGACGAGCGCGTGCAGTGGGCATTGACCAAGGCCGCATTATGGAACGAAACCAAAGATAAGTTGCACCAGAGCGGGTACTCTCTCTCCGGTGGTCAGCAGCAGCGTCTGTGTATTGCGCGTGGTATCGCCATTCGTCCGGAAGTATTGCTGCTGGATGAGCCGTGCTCGGCGCTGGACCCGATCTCAACCGGTCGTATTGAAGAGCTGATCACCGAGCTGAAGCAGGATTACACCGTGGTTATCGTGACCCATAACATGCAGCAGGCTGCACGTTGTTCCGATCACACGGCGTTTATGTACCTGGGCGAGCTGATTGAGTTCAGCGATACGGATGCGCTGTTCACCCGGCCCGCGAAGAAACAAACCGAAGATTATATTACTGGCCGCTACGGTTGATTTGCCTTAGTGCATGTGGAGAAACCATGGACAACCTCAATCTTAATAAACACATTTCCGGCCAGTTCAACGCAGAGCTGGAAAGCATCCGCACGCAGGTAATGACCATGGGTGGCATGGTCGAGCAGCAGCTTTCTGATGCGATTACGGCGATGCACAACCAGGATAGCGAGCTGGCGAAGCGCGTCATTGAAGGCGACAAAAACGTCAACATGATGGAAGTTGCCATCGACGAGGCCTGCGTGCGCATTATCGCGAAACGTCAGCCGACGGCGAGCGACCTGCGTCTGGTGATGGCGATCATCAAAACCATCGCCGAGCTGGAGCGTATTGGTGATGTGGCGGATAAAATCTGCCGCACCGCGCTGGAGAAGTTCTCTCAGCAGCACCAGCCGCTGCTGGTGAGTCTGGAATCGCTCGGTCGTCACACCGTGCAGATGCTGCACGACGTGCTGGATGCATTCGCGCGCATGGATCTGGACGAAGCAGTTCGTATCTACCGTGAAGACAAAAAGGTCGACCAGGAGTATGAGGGCATCGTCCGTCAGCTGATGACCTACATGATGGAAGATTCACGTACGATCCCAAGCGTGCTAACTGCCCTGTTCTGCGCGCGCTCTATCGAGCGTATCGGCGACCGCTGCCAGAACATTTGCGAATACATTTTCTACTTCGTGAAAGGTCAGGACTTCCGCCACGTGGGCGGCGACGAGCTGGACAAGCTGCTGGCGGGTAAAGATCCGAAAGAGTGATTTTACCCTCACCCTAACCCTCTCCCACAGGGAGAGGGGACCATTCGGTTTTCTCCCTCTCCCCTGAGGCTGAGGGTTCCCCACAAAATAATGCCAGCACGGACGACCCCCTCTCCCTTGAGGGAGAGGGCTGGGGTGAGGGGGAACATACGGCTCTGGTGGTCATTCCGTTCACTTTATGTTCCTTGCTACTTTGTAACGACAATACCTGTGAACGTGCCAGGGCGGCTCAATCGCCACCGCCCTGGCGACCCGGGCTCCCGGCGGTAAATCGCCGCTTCGCGGTGCCCTCAGCTTATTCCTTCAGGCTATCGGGTCGGGCATGAGCCTGCATCCCTGCAGGCCACGCCCTCTCGGCGCATCCGTGCGCCTCGCCCCGGCCTTACGGAAACGCTTCGGCGATTTACAGCCGGACCAGGGCATCGCTGAAAGCCTTAACTCGTTCTGAAACAAAGTTACTGCTTCTGCTTATAAATTACTGGGGATTCCTCAGCCCCTGGGGTGAGGGGAAAACTCAGCGAGTAATATCCCATCCGCGCGCCTTCCACAACGCTGGCAACTGCGCCAGATCGGTAAAGGTCGTTACTTTTGGATGATCGATCGGCCTGTTGTGCGGATCGGCACAGAAGTAAAACACCTCCATCCCCGCATCAATCCCCGACTGCGCGCCCGCAGACGAGTCATCCACCAGAATGCAGTTCTTCACGTTGACGTTCATCGCGTTTGCCGCATGGAACATCAGCGCCGGATCTGGCTTCCAGCGCTGGATATCGTAGCCGCTGAACAGTTTTTCCGGGAAATGGTGCAGCATCTCAAGCTTGCCGAGCGAGTGCTGCATTTTGCTGACCGGGCCGTTGGAGACCACACAGATCGGCACCGTCATTGCATCCAGCAGCGCGTTTGCACCGGCAATGACCTCCAGCTCAGAATCGAACAGGCGTGCGACCTCGGCGCGGTACACCGGTTCCAGATCCGCTTTTGCCAGACTGACACCGTGTTCTTTGTTAATGATGTCGATAATCTCATAGAGCTTTACGCCCTTAAAGCGTTTGAACACCTCTTCGAGTTCCAGCGTAATGCCAAATTCCTGGAACATGGTGACGTACGCGCGGGAACAAATGACCTCACTGTCGACCAGCGTACCGTCGCAGTCGAAAAATACCGCTTCAATTCCGGACATGCCTTTCCCTTTTAACAAGTTTAACGTTTTCGTACGGCAGTTCGCCGGGACGCAATCGTTGCCGTATAAGCAAAATCAATGAAAAAAGTATCACGTAACCGCCACTATTGTCGCATTTTGGTATAGGATAGCGACGAATTTTCCCTCCTTGTTCGGAAATTGATGATGAGTCAACAACACACTACCCAGACATCTGGTCAGGGTCTGCTTGAGCGCGTGTTTAAACTGCGCGAGCACGGCACAACGGCACGCACCGAAGTGATCGCCGGTTTCACCACCTTCCTGACGATGGTCTATATCGTTTTTGTGAACCCGCAAATTTTGGGCGTCGCTGGCATGGACACCAGCGCCGTCTTTGTAACCACCTGTCTGATTGCGGCGCTTGGCAGCATCCTGATGGGCGTGTTCGCTAACCTGCCGGTTGCGCTGGCACCGGCAATGGGCCTGAATGCGTTCTTCGCGTTCGTGGTAGTTCAGGCGATGGGTCTGCCGTGGCAGGTTGGCATGGGTGCCATCTTCTGGGGCGCTATTGGCCTGCTGCTGCTGACCATTTTCCGCGTGCGTTACTGGATGATTGCGAACATTCCTGTGAGCCTGCGCGTGGGGATCACCAGCGGTATCGGTCTGTTCATCGGCATGATGGGGCTGAAAAACGCCGGTGTGATCGTGGCGAACCCTGAAACGCTGGTGAGCATCGGCAATCTGACCTCTCATAACGTGCTGCTGGGCGTGCTGGGCTTCTTTATCATCGCGATCCTGGCCTCCCGCAACATTCATGCGGCGGTGCTGGTGTCCATCGTGGTGACCACCCTGCTGGGCTGGATGCTGGGTGACGTTCACTATAACGGCATCGTCTCTGCGCCACCGAGCGTCTCTACCGTGATTGGCCATGTTGACCTGGCGGGCTCCCTGAACCTGGGCCTGGCGGGCGTGATCTTCTCCTTCATGCTGGTCAACCTGTTTGACTCCTCCGGTACGCTGATTGGCGTGACCGATAAAGCGGGTCTGGCGGACGAGAAAGGCAAATTCCCGCGCATGAAGCAGGCGCTGTATGTGGATAGTATCTCTTCCGTGGCGGGTTCTTTCATTGGCACCTCGTCTGTTACCGCTTACATTGAATCCTCTTCCGGCGTCTCCGTGGGCGGCCGTACCGGCCTGACGGCGGTGGTGGTAGGTATCCTGTTCCTGCTGGTGATTTTCCTCTCTCCGCTGGCGGGTATGGTTCCACCGTATGCGGCAGCCGGCGCGCTGATTTACGTGGGTGTGCTGATGACGTCGAGCCTGGCGCGCGTGAAGTGGGAAGATTTAACCGAAGCGGTGCCGGCCTTTATTACCGCCGTGATGATGCCGTTCAGCTTCTCTATCACCGAAGGTATCGCGCTGGGCTTTATCTCTTACTGCGTAATGAAGATCGGTACCGGCCGCTTCCGCGACCTCAGCCCATGCGTGATTGTCGTGGCGCTGCTGTTTGTGCTGAAGATTGTGTTTATCGACGCCAAATAAACAGCAAGCCCTTTTCTTCGAAAAGGGCTTTAGTGTTTGTTCCCTCTCCCCGTGGGAGAGGGCCAGGGTGAGCAGCTGTGTTTAAAGTCAACGGCTGACGGCTAAGCTGCCACCCATTTTTTATTGTCCCGCACCATTGCATTCAGGATTGTCACCAGCTTCCTGACGCAGGCCGTCATCGCCACTTTAAACGCTTTTCCCTTTCCTCTCAGTCTCTCAAAAAACGCCTGTATGGTCGGGTTATAACGCACCGCTGACATCGCAGCCATATACAACGCTGCCCGCACTGCACTCCGTCCTCCCCAGATACAGCGTTTTCCTTTCATTTTTCCGCTGTCATGCGCATACGGACACACCCCGACCAGGGCACTGATTTTACGTCTGCTAAGCTGCCCCAGCTCAGGCAGCATCGACAGCAGAACCGCCAGTGTTGTCCGCCCGATACCTTTCACTTCCTCCAGAAGCTTTACCTTCTCCTGCCATAGCGGCATCACTTTTATCTGCCGGTCTATGTCGTCATCCGTGTCCTTTATCTCCGCGTTCAGCCAGTCGATATGCCGTTTGATACCCGTCCGGATGAGTTCGTCGGTGCAGGAGCCGTAGCGGTTCTGCTCCATGGTTCTGTTGTCCACCAGCTGACGACGACGGGATACCATCATGGCCAGACGCTGCGTCTGCTCGTCTGGTGCGGGGCGTACATCCGGCGTCATCCTGCGACCAAACTCGCAGATAATACGGGCATCATTCGGGTCGGTCTTGAAGAGTGTTCCCAGCGCCCGGGCGAAATGTCTGACCTGAGCGGGGTTCACCACGGCGACGGGAAGGCCGGCAAGCTCAAGCGTGGCAGCCAGAAGGTTATGGTAACGGCCGGTGGCCTCCATCACGATGCGAACAACGGTGCGGGATGCGAGTGCATCGAGGAGTTGCTGGTGCCCGTGTGGGGTGTTCTCCAGATGGAGAAACAGTCCGTCAGGACTGATGAAGACGTCAAAAGTGTCTTTGGCAATATCGATGCCGACGGTGGTATGTTCAGTCATGTTCATGTCTCCCGGCCTTGTAATATACGGGCTGGCACAGGCCGCCCGGGCAGCTGTTCGGGTTAACAGGAAAACTGATGCCACGCCATGAGCTCACCCGCGGGCTTGAAAACCCAGAGGGCTAACGGGCTGTGGCATCAGGTGAAACTCAGTGACAGTTTACCCGTCTGTAGACGGGTAACTGAAGTGACTTTAAACATACAAGGGCATCAGGCCGCAGTGATCTTACGCCTTCACCCGCTTAATATAATCCCCAAACGCCGTTAGCTGGCCAGAGAGATGGTCACGCGTGCTCTGATCCACCACTTCACCCGTTTGCGGGTCGACCTTGTTCTGAATCACACCGCCCATAAATTCCGGTTTGTTCATCACCATCGCATCGAGGAACACCAGGATCTGGCGCAGATGGTACTGGCAGCGCGCGCCGCCAATCGCGCCCATTGAGCTGGTCTGGATCAGCACCGGTTTGCCGGACAGCGGCTGCTCCGGTAAACGAGACAGCCAGTCGATGGCGTTCTTCAGGCCACCCGGAACCGAGTAGTTATACTCCGGCGTGACAATGACCACGCCGTCGGCCTGGCGAATTTGCTCTGCCAGTGCCTCAACGCTCTGCGGGAACCCTTCTTCCTGCTGGACATCTGCATCATAAAGCGGGATATCGCCAATAGATGGCAGGGCGCTAATTTCCATACCTGCCGGGGCCAGCTGCGGCAGCGTGCGGGCAACCATTCCGTTAAATGAACCTTTGCGCAGGCTTCCCAGTAACGTAACTACTTTCAACGTATCAGACATGATTACTCCTGTTTCATCATGATGACCCTGATTGGATCAGCTATGGGTAAATGCTTTTTCTGCCGGTAAACTGGTTAAACGCATCAGGCGTGCGGCGGGCTCGTTGGCGCGCTCGGGCACATCCGGAAGGCTACTCCATCCCTCTTTGCTGTCAAATTCCCAAATCTTTAGCCGTTCGATGGCAGGGCTGACTGCAACAGACCATATCAACACATCTTCTGCATCGCTGAGCGCCTCTACAAGCGTGGCTTTAGCGGCACGCAGGCGTCCGGAGCCCGGCAACAATTGCAACAGGCTGGCGTCGTCTGAAGCGCATCCGCAGAGCTTGCGAATGCTCTGGCGCAGGGTGATGAGCTGGGCTCGGGCTTCAACAGGATCGTTCTGGTTGCGTACCCACAGCTTTTCATTGCTGGAAAGCGGGTAGTCATCGTGCGGGCTTGCGCCGTGGAAGCCCCGCGTCGCACGCTGAAGTTCCATATCCAGACCGCAATCGCCTTCGGTGGTCAGCGCCACGCCAATGATATTCCCCGTATAGGCAATAGAAAAACGGGGGAGTTCCGGGTCGGCAAAGACCGGTCGGCCTTCTGGTTGCGTGACGATCTCGGGCAGTTCGCTGGTGCCGTACAGCATAAACAGCAGTTCTGCGAGAAGCGCTCTGGAGGCTAAAAAGCGCGTCCTGCGGTGTTCGGGGAGTTTGAGTGCCTCACTGTGACAGGCTGAAGAGAGTCTTGCCGATACGAGACGTCCTTCTGTAAGTATCCCTCTTGCAAAGTGCGTTGCCATTTTTCGCTCCTTGATAATGGTCGTAATCGGTTAAACGGTTACATGATTATCGCTTAACTTGACTCCTGTTTTAATCAGTAAATAGGAGTAAAAGAAGCCTGAGGGCCGAACTTTACATTTTCTTAGGCAAAAATTGGATCGCTGCCACCGTACAACGCCTTGATGGTCTCCCGCAGCCAGAGAATTTTCGGATTATGGCTGTTCCGTTTATGCCAGATTAGCGTGAAGGGAACGGTCAGCTTTTCAGCCTGCGCTTCGTCAATGGGAATAGGAAGCGCGATCAGCTTCCGCTGGTGGAGTTCATTGTAGTGTCGACAGTAGTGGGGAGCCGTGGCGATATAGTTATGGCCGGGCTGTGCCGCCATAAACATCGACTGCTCAAAGCCCGGCAAACACATGGCAATGTTTCTCTCCCGCCCCATCTCTTTTAGCACCTCATCCAGCGCCCAGGTGTCGCTCCGTTCCCAGAAGATACTGATATGGGGATAGCGCAGGAAGGTCTCCAGATTCCACTCCTCCTGCAGAGCGGGATGGTCCTCGCGTAAATAGACGCAAGGGCGGTCGCTAAACAGGATTTCGTAGTCGATAAACCACGGCATCAGCTTCAGCAGTTCACGCGAGCGCGGGTGCGTTTCACGACCGGTGAAGCCAACGTCCACTTCCCCGCGCGTAATGGCGTCCAGTGAGTCGTAATCCCAGTGACGCACCTTCACCGTCGCCTGCGGATAACGCTGATTGACCTGCTCCAGCAGGGTGTTAAAGCGGATGAGCATCAGCGGCGTTTCGGCGGCCAGCACGAACGTTAGCCCGCCTGGCGAATCATGGTGGAATTTGTCGAGGATCTGGTTGCCGATTTGCATCCAGTCGGCCAGATCCTGCTCCAGGCTGACCGTCAGCGGGGTGGGCAGCAGCCCTAACGGCGTTTTGACAAACAGCGGGTCGTCAAACCAGTCGCGCAGCTTGGCCAGCGATTTGCTCACCGCCGACGGCGTCACGTTCATCCGCTTCGCAGCTTTGGTGACGCTGCGCTCCTGCAGCAAAAGCTGCAGGCAAAGCAACAGGTTAAGATCGAGACTGCTGATGGGCTTCTTCATAGTGTGCCGCGGGCCGGATGACCATAAGTAAGGTGATGCAGACCATGCTACAGGCAATCAGAATCCCGATCAGCATATTGAGCGCGTTAAGTCCGATGACTGCCGCCAGCCATATCCACAGAGACGAGCCGCAGACCTGTGCGATCCCCAGCACCGAGCTTGCCACGCCTGCCCGCAGCGAGAACGGGCCGAGCGCCTGACTCATCGCCACGCCAAAGCCAACCGAGAACCCGGCACAGATGAGGGTAATGCCCACCAGCATCACCGCATGTGAGCTGGTGGTCGCCAGGATCGCGCCTGCGGCGAGGAATAAAACCTGTGAGGTCAGCATCAATGTACGTTGGCTGAAAACATTTAGCGCAAACGGCGTCGAAAACGAAACGGCCATACTAACCATCGCGGTTAATGCCATCACCGTTGAATACTCCCCGCGATCGAAACCCATGGTCTCCATCAGCAACACCGGGGAAACGTTTACATACGTCAGGATCACCGCCACGCTTAAGGTCGTCACAGCCAGACGGCTGAGGAAAAAGCGGTTGAGAAGCTTCTCTGCCGGATGAATGGTTGCGGTATGGCTGGAATTCTGCGAGCCCGGGTGGGTCTCTTTCAGCACGGCGATCGACAGGATAAACACCAGCGTGCCCATGGCCGCCATGGTCCAGAACAGGCTCTGCCACGGGAATTTCAGCATGATCAGATAGCCCACGACCGGAGCCAGCACCGGGATGATGCAGGTAATGCCGTTCAGCATCGAAAGCACTTTAGCGCGGCGCTGGGCGCTTAAGGTGTCGCGCAAAATCGCAAACGCCACCACGTAGCAGCCACCGGCACCAATGCCCTGGATGAACCGTCCTGCCAGGAACACGGTGCTGTTCTGCGCCTGTGAGCAGAGAAGAGAGGCCAGGGCAAAGATGATGGCACCGGTAATCGCGACGGGCTGACGGCCTGCCTTATCCGCAATTTTCCCGGCAAAGACCATCGATGACGCCATCCCCGCGAGGTAGGCCGAAAACGCGATGTGCAGCTGCGCTTCGCTGGCGCCCAGATCGCGTGCGATGTGCGGTAATCCCACCAGATACATATCAATGCCGGACGGATAAAGAAGAACTAATGCGAAACTACAAAACAGAAAACGCGCCATAAACCCCCCATAGATGCAGGCATGCAGGATAGGAGGTGAAAAGGGATTAGGCGAGTTGCCATTTGGACAATGGTGATTTCCTGAGAGGAAATCACCATTGATTAGCGGGAACTATTTACCAATACAGAAGCTCGAGAAGATCCTTCCCAGCAGATCGTCCGACGTAAACTCCCCGGTGATCTCGCTCAGATTCTGCTGCGCCAGACGCAGCTCTTCCGCCAGCAGCTCGCCCGCCCACGCGCCGATCAGCTGCGCTTTCCCCTGAACAAGGTGGTTCGCCGCCTCTTCCAGCGCCTGCAGGTGACGACGACGCGCCAGGAAGCCGCCTTCCATGCTGGTATCAAAGCCCATGCTCTGCTTGAGATGGTTGCGCAGGTCGTCCACGCCTTCACCCGTACGCGCCGACAGGCGAATCAGTGAGTGACCATTCACATCGCTGATACCCAGCGTTTCGCCGGTAACATCTGCTTTGTTACGCACCACGGTGATCGGCAGTTTGGCTGGCAGACGGGCGATAAAGTCCGGCCAGATCTCCGCCGGGTCAACGGCGTCGGTCGTGGTGCCGTCGACCATAAACAGTACGCGGTCGGCCTGCTCGATCTCCTGCCAGGCGCGTTCGATACCGATGCGTTCCACTTCATCGCTGGCATCGCGCAGACCCGCGGTATCAATGATATGCAGCGGCATCCCGTCGATGTGGATATGCTCGCGCAGCACGTCGCGGGTGGTGCCGGCAATGTCGGTCACGATCGCCGCTTCACGGCCCGCCAGGGCGTTCAACAGGCTCGATTTCCCGGCGTTAGGGCGACCAGCAATGACCACCTTCATCCCTTCACGCAGCAGGCTGCCCTGGCGCGCTTCGGCACGCACGGCGTCGAGATCGTTCATCACCTGGTTGAGCTGGGCTTCGATTTTACCGTCAGAGAGGAAGTCGATTTCCTCGTCCGGGAAATCGATAGCCGCCTCCACGTAGATCCTGAGGTGAGTAAGTGCTTCCACAAGATGATTTACGCGTGCGGAGAATGCCCCCTGCAGCGAGTTAAGCGCGGAGCGTGCCGCCTGTTCCGAACTGGCGTCGATCAGGTCTGCAATCGCTTCTGCTTGCGCCAGGTCGAGCTTGTCGTTGAGGAAAGCACGTTCGGAGAACTCGCCCGGCTTCGCAATGCGCAGGCCTGGAAGGGTCAGAATACGTTTTAACAGCAGGTCGAGGATAACCGGGCCACCGTGGCCCTGCAGCTCCAGCACGTCTTCGCCGGTGAAGGAGTTCGGGCCGGGGAACCACAGCGCAATGCCCTGGTCCAGCGGCGTGCCGTCGGCATCTTTAAACGGCAGGTAATCAGCGTAGCGCGGCTTTGGCAGTTTACCCAGCACCGCTTCGGCCACCTCGCGCGCCTTCAGGCCGGAGATACGCAGAATGCCTACACCACCGCGTCCCGGTGGGGTTGCCTGGGCGACGATAGTGTCGTTATGGCTCATGGTTGGTCTCGTTCAATACAAATAAAAAAGGCGGTCAATCGACCGCCCTTATTTTAGCGTTAACTTACCGAATCAGGACTTTTTCTTTTCGCGGCTATGCAGGCCACGTTTTTCCAGACCACGGTAAATCAGCTGCTGCTGGATGATGGTCACCAGGTTGCTGACGATATAGTACAGCACCAGACCTGACGGGAACCACAGGAAGAACACGGTGAAGATGACCGGCATAAAGGTCATGATCTTCTGCTGCATCGGGTCGGTCACGGTGGTCGGCGACATCTTCTGGATGAAGAACATCGTCACGCCCATCAGGATCGGCAGGATGTAGTACGGGTCCTGTGCGGACAGGTCATGGATCCACAGGGCGAACGGCGCGTGGCGCAGCTCAACGGAACCCATCAGCATGTAGTACAGCGCAAGGAAGATTGGCATCTGAATCAGCAGCGGGAAGCAACCACCCAACGGGTTCACTTTCTCTGCTTTATACAGGGCCATCATTTCCTGGCTCTGACGCTGTTTGTCATCGCCCAGACGCTCACGCATCGCCTGAATCTTCGGCTGCAGCATGCGCATCTTCGCCATGGAGGTGTACTGCGCTTTGGTCAGCGGGTACATGATGCCACGAACGATGAAGGTGATAACGATGATGGAGAAGCCCCAGTTACCCAGGAAGCTGTGGATGAACTTCAGCAGCTTAAACAGCGGCTGAGAGATGAACCACAACCAGCCGTAATCCACGGTCAGATCCAGGTGCGGCGCGACGGCTGCCATTTTGTCCTGGATTTCCGGGCCAACCCACAGGGTGCTTGCCAGCTTACCGGTTTGACCCGGCTGAACCAGAACCGGCTGTGATTTATAGCCGATGGCTGCAATACCGTTGCCCAGGTTCGCGGTGTAGAAGTTATTGGTACCGTCGTTATTTGGGATCCATGCCGTTGCGAAATACTGTTGCAGCATTGCTACCCAACCACCTTTGGAGCTGACGTTCAGGTTTTCGTTATCGGCAATGGTGTCGAATTTGTATTTCTCGTACTTCGCGTCAGGCGTGGAGTACGCCGCGCCACGGAAGGTATGCAGCGCAAAGTTGCTGCTTCCGGTGTCACGGTGAGACGGCAGATTGATGGACTGCTTCAGCTGACCGAAGGTAGACAGTTCCAGCGGTTTCGCACCGGTGTTTTGTACGCTGTAGCCCACGTTCACCGCATACTCACCGCGTTTCAGGGTGAAGGTTTTGGTGAAGGTGTTGCCTGCCGCGTCGGTGTAGGTCATCGGGATAACGAGTTCGTTCTGGCCGTCAGCCAGCACAAAGGTGTCGTTGTCGACGTTATACAGTGGACGCGCGCCGTTAGCCGGGTTATCCGGGCCATCACGACCGGTCAGGCCGCTCTGCGCCTGATACAGGAACTCCGGTGTGGTTTCCAGTAACTGGAACGGTTCGTTAGACTTCAGCTCTTTCGGGTAGGTCAACAGCAGCGCCTGCTCAACATCACCACCACGGGTGTTGATAGTCAGCTCAAGCACATCGGTCTTAACCGTAATCTGTTTCCCCTGGCCACTGGCCGGTACGCCCTGGTCGGCGGCGCTACCCGCTGCGGTGGTCGTAGTCTGCGTGGTCTGCTGCTGGGGTTGAGGATTTTTATCCTGCTCCCATGCCTGCCAGATCATGAAAGACACGAACAACAAAGCGATGATAAGAAGATTGCGTTGCGAATCCATCGTTAGTGTTCTCTGGTATCAAAAGGTCCTGGGGGGACGGGGTCGTCTCCACCGGGGTGTAAAGGGTGGCATTTTAATACGCGTTTCACCGTCAACCAACTGCCTTTTAACACTCCAAACCTGCGCAATGCCTCAATTCCATAGCTTGAGCATGTTGGTGTGAAACGGCAGTGCGGCCCGAGTAGCGGACTAATCAGGCGTTGATAGACCCGAATGAGGGCTATCAGGACCCGTGAGCCAGGCGACAGTGGCGGCGCCATAATTTTTCCAACGCTTCCGAGAGAGCACGGTTATCGAGGTCGGCAACCCCCTTTTTAGCCACCACCACGAAATCCATAGAAGGCAGTTCGTGCTGACGTAAACGGAAGCTTTCACGCGTCAGACGTTTAATCCGGTTGCGTTCATGCGCACGCTTAACGTTTTTCTTAGCGACTGTGAGACCGATGCGGGGATGCCCCAGCGAATTTTGGCGGCCGAGGATGGTGATTTGCGGCGTGCCAGCCCGTTGTGGCTGCTGGAAGACGAAAGTGAAATGAGTGGGAGTTAACAAACGTAACTCCCTGGGAAATGCTAGCTTAACCACTCAGGGGTTAGCTTTATTACTTGGAAACGGTCAGACGAGCGCGGCCTTTAGCACGACGACGTGCCAGAACCTGACGACCATTTTTAGTAGCCATACGAGCACGGAAGCCGTGAGAACGGTTGCGCTTCAGTACAGACGGTTGAAAAGTGCGTTTCATGGCGATTTCTACCTAAACTTGAAAAAATTCATGACTTTTGCGGATGCCCGACCGAGTTTCGAATGACGGACGCCGAAGCCGTGGGTGATTAAAGAGGCCGGATTGTAATAATTGTACACTCCGGAGTCAATTCTCTTTCCTTATTTCCCGCGTATTTCCGCACGATTTCGCGTGGAAAATGAGCAACGGACGACGCAGGAAGATGAGCATCACGCGCCGGGTCGAGGATTATACGGCCTCGCCAACAAAGCGCAAGGATCGTCCCGGATCTTCGTTAGATCATTTAAGCAATAAATTGTCGTTGCTCATTAAATTTTCCAATATGCGGGCTAAATCGCGGGGCACTCGCGCCAGGATCGTTTACACTTACCCGGTTTCGGATCTTCCTGTGGATAAATCGGGAAGAATCTGTGAGAAACAGAAGATCTCTGGCTCAGTTTACGCTATGATCCGCGGTCCCGATCGGGATCCCAGGATCCTGGTCAGGATAAATTGCAGATAGCAATTCGCACGTCCCCCTTTACACAGGGTCATGTCGATGTGCGCCAACAATCATGAATATTCAATAGTTTTCTTTTATTGTTCGAGTGGAGTCCGCCGTGTCACTTTCGCTTTGGCAGCAGTGTCTTGCCCGATTGCAGGATGAGTTACCAGCCACAGAATTCAGTATGTGGATCCGCCCGTTGCAGGCGGAGCTGAGCGATAACACGCTGGCTTTGTATGCGCCAAACCGTTTTGTGCTCGATTGGGTAAGGGACAAATACCTTAATAACATCAATGGTCTGCTGAACGATTTCTGCGGGTCAGATGTCCCACAGCTGCGTTTTGAAGTGGGCACAAAGCCGGTCACCCAAACCGTTCGTGAAACCGTAAATGTAGCCGCGCCTGCTCAGGCTGTTCCGGCTCCGGCACCTCGCGTCGCACCCGCTCGTCAGGGCTGGGATAACGTCCCTGCCCCCGCAGAGCCAACCTACCGCTCTAACGTTAACGTGAAACACACGTTCGATAACTTCGTTGAAGGTAAGTCGAACCAGCTGGCGCGCGCGGCGGCCCGTCAGGTTGCGGATAACCCCGGCGGTGCCTACAACCCGCTGTTCCTCTATGGCGGCACGGGTCTCGGTAAAACCCACCTGCTGCATGCGGTAGGTAACGGCATTATGGCGCGCAAGCCTAACGCGAAAGTGGTGTATATGCACTCCGAGCGCTTCGTTCAGGACATGGTAAAAGCCCTGCAAAACAATGCGATCGAAGAGTTTAAACGCTACTACCGTTCCGTTGACGCGCTGCTGATCGATGACATCCAGTTCTTTGCCAATAAAGAACGATCGCAGGAAGAATTTTTCCACACCTTCAATGCCCTGCTGGAAGGTAATCAGCAGATCATTTTGACCTCGGATCGTTATCCAAAAGAGATCAACGGCGTTGAAGATCGTCTGAAATCCCGCTTCGGCTGGGGCCTGACCGTGGCGATCGAGCCACCGGAGCTGGAAACCCGCGTTGCGATCCTGATGAAGAAAGCCGATGAGAACGATATTCGCCTGCCGGGTGAAGTGGCGTTCTTCATTGCCAAGCGTCTGCGCTCCAACGTGCGTGAGCTGGAAGGAGCGCTGAACCGCGTTATCGCCAATGCCAACTTTACCGGTCGTGCGATCACCATCGATTTTGTGCGTGAAGCGCTGCGTGATTTGCTGGCATTGCAGGAAAAACTGGTCACTATCGACAATATTCAAAAGACGGTGGCCGAGTACTACAAGATCAAAGTGGCAGATTTACTGTCTAAACGTCGTTCCCGCTCGGTGGCGCGTCCGCGTCAGATGGCGATGGCGCTGGCAAAGGAGTTAACCAACCACAGTCTGCCGGAAATCGGCGATGCGTTTGGTGGCCGTGACCATACGACCGTGCTGCACGCTTGTCGCAAGATTGAGCAGTTACGCGAAGAAAGCCACGACATAAAAGAAGATTTTTCCAATCTAATCAGAACATTATCATCGTGACGCTATGAAATTTACCGTTGAACGTGAACATTTATTAAAACCGCTGCAACAGGTGAGTGGCCCATTAGGCGGCCGCCCAACGCTGCCTATTCTCGGAAACCTGCTGCTTCAGGTCGCGGACGGTACGCTGTCGCTGACCGGTACAGATCTGGAAATGGAAATGATCGCGCGCGTTACGCTGACGCAGCCGCACGACGCGGGCGCGACCACGGTTCCGGCACGTAAATTCTTTGATATCTGCCGCGGGCTGCCGGAAGGTGCTGAAATCGCCGTGCAGCTGGAGGGCGACCGCATGCTTGTGCGCTCTGGCCGCAGCCGTTTCTCGCTCTCCACGCTGCCAGCTGCAGACTTCCCGAACCTGGACGACTGGCAGAGTGAAGTGGAATTCACCCTGCCGCAGGCGACGATGAAGCGTCTGATTGAAGCCACGCAGTTCTCCATGGCGCATCAGGACGTTCGTTACTACTTAAACGGCATGCTGTTCGAAACCGAAGGTGAAGAGCTGCGTACCGTGGCGACCGACGGCCACCGTCTGGCGGTCTGTTCTATGCCGATTGGCGACTCACTGCCAAACCATTCGGTGATCGTGCCGCGTAAAGGGGTGATTGAGCTGATGCGTATGCTCGACGGTGGCGACACGCCGCTGCGCGTGCAGATCGGCAGCAATAACATCCGCGCGCACGTGGGTGATTTTGTCTTCACATCGAAGCTGGTTGACGGCCGTTTCCCGGATTATCGCCGCGTGTTGCCGAAGAACCCGGACAAAACGCTGGAAGCGGGCTGCGATAGCCTCAAGCAGGCGTTTGCCCGTGCCGCTATCCTCTCTAACGAGAAATTCCGCGGCGTGCGCCTTTACGTGAGTGAAAACCAGATCAAAATCACCGCTAACAACCCGGAGCAGGAAGAGGCAGAAGAGATTCTGGACGTCACCTACGCCGGGGCTGAGATGGAAATCGGCTTTAACGTCAGCTACGTGCTGGATGTGCTCAATGCACTGAAATGCGAGAACGTGCGCATCCTGCTGACCGACTCCGTTTCGAGCGTACAGATTGAAGATGCCGCATCACAGTCGGCTGCTTATGTTGTCATGCCAATGAGACTGTAATGTCGCTCACCCGTCTGTTGATCCGTGACTTTCGCAATATCGAAAGCGCGGATCTCGCTTTATCCCCCGGCTTTAACTTCCTGGTTGGCGCGAACGGCAGCGGCAAAACCAGCGTGCTGGAAGCCATCTATACGCTCGGCCACGGTCGGGCGTTTCGCAGTTTGCAGATTGGTCGCGTCATTCGCCACGAGCAGGAATCCTTTGTTCTGCACGGACGTTTGCAGGGCGCAGAGCGGGAAACCTCCATCGGCCTGACCAAAGACAAGCAGGGCGACAGCAAGGTGCGCATCGACGGCACCGACGGCCATAAAGTGGCGGAGCTGGCGCTGCTGATGCCGATGCAGCTGATTACGCCGGAGGGGTTTACTTTACTCAACGGCGGCCCCAAATACAGAAGAGCGTTCCTCGACTGGGGATGCTTTCACAACGAAGCCGGTTTCTTTAACGCCTGGAGCAACCTGAAGCGTCTGCTCAAGCAGCGTAACGCCGCGTTGCGCCAGGTTACCCGTTACGCCCAGCTGCGTCCGTGGGACATGGAGTTAATCCCTCTCGCGGAACAAATCAGCAACTGGCGTGCCGAATACAGCGCGGGTATCGCCGAAGACATGGCCGACACCTGCAAACAGTTTTTACCCGAGTTCTCTCTCACCTTCTCCTTCCAGCGCGGCTGGGAGAAAGAGACGGATTATGCCGAGGTGTTAGAGAGAAGCTTTGAGCGCGACCGCATGTTGACCTACACCGCGCACGGCCCGCACAAGGCGGATTTTCGCATTCGTGCTGACGGTGCGCCGGTGGAAGATACGCTGTCGCGCGGGCAGCTCAAGCTCCTGATGTGTGCGCTGCGCCTGGCGCAGGGGGAGTTCCTCACCCGCGAGAGCGGGCGGCGCTGCCTGTACCTGATAGATGATTTTGCCTCGGAACTTGACGACGCGCGGCGCGGGCTGCTTGCCAGCCGCTTAAAAGCCACGCAGTCGCAGGTTTTCGTCAGCGCCATAAGCGCTGAACACGTTATGGACATGTCGGACGAAAATTCGAAGATGTTTACCGTGGAAAAGGGTAAAATAACGGATTAACCCAAGTTGAAATGAGCGAGAAACGTTGATGTCGAATTCTTATGACTCCTCCAGTATCAAAGTCCTGAAAGGGCTGGATGCGGTGCGTAAGCGCCCGGGTATGTATATCGGCGACACGGATGACGGCACCGGTCTGCACCACATGGTATTCGAGGTGGTAGATAACGCTATCGACGAAGCGCTCGCGGGTCACTGTAAAGACATCGTGGTCACCATCCATGCGGACAACTCCGTCTCCGTCACCGATGATGGCCGTGGCATCCCAACCGGTATTCACCCGGAAGAGGGCGTATCCGCTGCGGAAGTGATCATGACCGTTCTGCACGCAGGCGGTAAGTTCGACGATAACTCCTATAAAGTTTCCGGCGGCCTGCACGGTGTAGGCGTTTCCGTAGTTAACGCCCTGTCGCAGAAGCTGGAGCTGGTCATCCAGCGCGAAGGCAAAATTCACCGTCAGATTTACCAGCACGGCGTGCCTGAAGCCCCGCTGGCCGTTACCGGCGATACCGACAAAACCGGTACCATGGTGCGTTTCTGGCCGAGCCTCGAAACCTTCACTAACGTCACCGAATTCGAGTACGACATCCTGGCGAAACGCCTGCGTGAACTGTCGTTCCTGAACTCCGGCGTATCGATTCGCCTGCGCGACAAGCGTGACAACAAAGAAGACCACTTCCACTACGAAGGCGGTATCAAGGCGTTCGTTGAGTATCTGAACAAGAACAAAACGCCAATTCACCCGAATATCTTCTACTTCTCCACCGAAAAAGACGGTATCGGCGTGGAAGTGGCGCTGCAGTGGAACGATGGTTTCCAGGAAAACATCTACTGCTTCACCAACAACATTCCACAGCGCGACGGCGGTACTCACCTTGCGGGCTTCCGCGCGGCGATGACCCGTACCCTGAACGCCTACATGGACAAAGAAGGCTACAGCAAAAAAGCTAAAGTCAGCGCCACCGGTGACGACGCCCGTGAAGGCCTGATTGCCGTTGTTTCCGTTAAGGTGCCGGATCCGAAGTTCTCCTCACAGACCAAAGACAAGCTGGTCTCTTCCGAGGTGAAATCAGCGGTTGAGCAGCAGATGAACGAACTGCTGAGCGAGTACCTGCTGGAAAACCCGAACGACGCAAAAATCGTTGTGGGCAAAATTATCGATGCGGCGCGTGCCCGTGAAGCGGCGCGTAAAGCCCGTGAGATGACCCGTCGTAAAGGCGCGCTGGACTTAGCGGGCCTGCCGGGCAAGCTGGCTGACTGTCAGGAACGCGACCCGGCGCTGTCCGAACTGTACCTTGTGGAAGGGGACTCCGCGGGCGGTTCTGCGAAGCAGGGCCGTAACCGTAAAAACCAGGCAATTCTGCCGCTGAAGGGTAAAATCCTCAACGTTGAGAAAGCGCGCTTCGACAAGATGCTCTCTTCCCAGGAAGTGGCGACGCTCATCACCGCGCTGGGCTGCGGCATTGGCCGCGATGAGTACAACCCGGACAAGCTGCGCTATCACAGCATCATCATCATGACCGATGCGGACGTCGACGGCTCGCACATCCGTACGCTGCTGTTGACCTTCTTCTATCGTCAGATGCCTGAAATCGTTGAGCGTGGCCACGTCTACATTGCACAGCCGCCTCTGTACAAGGTGAAGAAAGGCAAGCAGGAACAGTACATCAAAGATGACGACGCGATGGATCAGTACCAAATCGCGATCGCCCTTGACGGTGCAACCCTGCACGCGAACTCCAGCGCTCCGGCACTGGCAGGCGAGCCGCTGGAGCGTCTGGTCTCCGAGTTCAACGCCACGCAGAAAATGATTGGCCGTATGGAGCGCCGTTATCCAAAAGCCCTGCTGAAGGAGCTGGTCTATCAGCCAACCCTGACCGAAGCCGATCTGAGCAACGAGCAGACCGTGACGCGCTGGGTGAACGCTCTGGTGAGCGAGCTGAACGAGAAAGAACAGCACGGCAGCCAGTGGAAGTTCGACGTTCAGCAGAATGCGGCGCAGCAGTTTGAGCCTATCGTTCGCGTCCGTACCCACGGCGTCGACACCGATTATCCGCTGGAGCACGAATTTGTGACCGGTCCGGAATACCGTCGTATCTGCACCCTCGGCGAGAAGCTGCGCGGCCTGATCGAAGACGATGCGTTCATCGAACGTGGCGAGCGTCGTCAGCCGGTAGCCAGCTTCGAGCAGGCGCTGGAATGGCTGGTGAAAGAGTCCCGTCGCGGTCTGTCTATCCAGCGTTATAAAGGTCTGGGCGAAATGAACCCGGATCAGCTGTGGGAAACCACCATGGATCCGGAAAGCCGTCGCATGCTGCGCGTCACCGTGAAAGACGCGATTGCTGCGGACCAGCTGTTCACCACTCTGATGGGTGACGCGGTTGAACCGCGTCGTGCCTTCATCGAAGAGAACGCGCTGAAAGCGGCGAATATCGATATCTAATGCCGTTACACTGCGATAAAAGCCGCGCTTCAGCGCGGCTTTTTTATGGGCGCAGGAAGGTCCAGCGACATCACAGCCGGTAAACGGCTCGCCAGCGTGTCTACAGCAATTCTAACCCTCAGCGGCAGATGAGGTGTCAGCTGCCAGACGGCATGAACGTTGAAGTGAACATCCGGCGCCTGCTTCAGGAGCGGGACGAGTTTTCCCTGATGAATTTCTTTGATGACCATCCAGCAGGGCAACCAGGCAATGCCGTGCCCGGCCAGCGCAGCGTCGCAAATAGCCTGCAAATCATCCATGTTTAGCGACGAACGGGGAGTAAAGGTGCGAGACGTTCCTTCGTCATCCATCAACTGCCAGGGCAACACTCTGCCCGCGCGCAGATAGTTAATGGCAGTATGCTGGGGTAAATCATCAACGCGTTGTGGCTGGCCTTTCTTCTGCAGGTAATCCGGCGCGGCGCACAGCACCATGCGGTGTTCTCCAAGCTTTCTGGCCACCAGAACGCTGCTGTCCTGCAGCGTGCCGTTACGTACCGCCATATCAAACCCTTCCTCGACCAGATCCACCACGCGGTCGCTGAATGACATTTCCAGTTCAAGCCCGGGGTGTTCCTGCGCCAGCGCGATCAGCAGCGGGGCGACGCACTGACGGCCAAACAGTACCGGCATGGCAACGCGCAGGCGGCCACTGACCTGCTGTTTCCCTGTTTCAAGTAGCGATTCCGCGCCACGGATTTCCTCCAGCGCGCGCAGGCAGCGTTCATAAAAAAGGGCGCCGTTATCGGTCAGCCTCTGGCTGCGGGTGGTGCGGTGAAAAAGACGAACTCCCAACCGCTGTTCGAGGCGAGCGATGCTTTTTCCTACCGCCGAGCGTGACAAATGCAGACGAATGGCGGCCTGCGCAAAACTACCCGCCTCAACGGCGGCCACAAAAACAGGAATATCCTTCAGCGTATCGGACATAGATTGTCTCTATTCTGGCGTCAATAAAGGGAAAACTTATCGCCACTGGAGAATATGAGTCAACGGTAGACTGTCATTACTGAAGCTTATCTGATGGCAGGAGAAAAAAATGACAGAAACAATGCAGCGCTGGTCAATGAACGCCCTCGGGCGCGAGAATCTTAAACTCGTTCATGAACCGGTTCCCCAGCCAGGCCCGGGTGAAGTGCGCGTGCGGGTAAATGCCGTTGCGCTCAACTACCGCGATAAAATGGTCATTGAAGGCACGATGCCGATCCCGCTTTCCTTCCCGTTCACCCCGGCGTCTGACATGGCGGGCGTGGTGGACAGCGTGGGTGAAGGCGTTACGCGTTTCAAACCTGGCGCTCGCGTCATTTCAACCTTCTTCCCGGAGTGGATCGACGGCAAGCCGCAGGCAGACGCGCGCAACTTGCCCTACAAAACGTCCGGCGGCTATTTCCAGGGAATGCTGGCCGAGTATGTGATTGTAAATGAAAACGCGCTGGTGGCTTCCCCGGAAACCCTGGATGACGCAGAGGCCAGCACGTTACCCTGCGCAGGGCTTACCGCCTGGTTCGCACTGGTGGAGCGGGGTCAGCTCCGCGCCGGGCAATCGGTACTGGTACAGGGGACGGGCGGTGTGGCGATTTTCGCCCTGCAAATTGCAAAAGCGCACGGCGCAGAGGTCATTGTCACGTCCGGGAGCGATGAAAAGCTGGCGCTCGCCAAAAAACTGGGCGCCAGACAGGGCGTCAACCGCCTGAAAAGTGACTGGGCTGAAGAGGCATTGGCGCTGACTCAGGATCGCGGCATCGACCATATTATCGAAACCGTAGGTGGGGAGAACCTGAAGCATTCCCTGCGCGCCGTTGCCGTTCACGGGCGTATCTCCGTCATTGGCGTGCTGGCCGGAACTGACATTTCGCTGCCTGCTGGCGAGCTGCTGCTGAAATCCCCCGTCATTCAGGGGATTGGCGTGGGGCACCGTCGGGCGCTGGAAGATTTTGTCCGCGCTGTTGACGTCACGGGACTGAAGCCGGTGATTGAGCATCGCTACCGTTTTAACGAGCTTGAACAGGCCCTTGAACATCTGGATCGCGGCGCATTCGGTAAAATCGTTCTCACCCGCGAGTAAGTCGTCGTTCCCCGGCATAAGCGTAAAAGGGGTGTTTCTGTTGCGCAATGTAGCTCTATTTTTGTGTGCTTAATCGCGTTAGCATGAGGCAGCACTCATTTATCCCGGGGAACTCATGGCTATCAAACTTATTGCAATCGACATGGACGGCACGCTGCTGCTGCCAGACCACACCATCTCTCCAGCCGTTAAAAACGCGATCGCCGCCGCCCGCGCGAAGGGCGTGAATGTGGTTCTGACCACGGGCCGTCCGTATGCGGGCGTACACAGCTACCTGAAAGAGCTGCACATGAATCAGCCGGGTGATTACTGCATCACTTATAACGGCGCGCTGGTGCAGAAAGCCGCAGATGGCAGTACCGTGGCGCAAACCGCGCTGAGCTACGATGACTACCTGTTCCTGGAAAAACTGTCCCGCGAAGTGGGGTCCCACTTCCACGCGCTCGATCGCAATACGCTTTATACCGCTAACCGCGATATCAGCTACTACACGGTACATGAATCCTACGTTGCGACCATTCCGCTCGTGTTCTGCGAAGCAGAGAAGATGGACCCGGCGACCCAGTTCTTGAAAGTAATGATGATCGACGAGCCTGAAATTCTGGATAAAGCCATCGCGCGCATTCCGGCGGAGGTAAAAGAGAAGTACACCGTGCTGAAAAGTGCGCCGTACTTCCTCGAAATCCTCGATAAACGCGTCAATAAAGGCACCGGCGTGAAATCGCTTGCCGATGCGCTGGGTATCAAGCCGGAAGAGATCATGGCGCTGGGCGACCAGGAGAACGACATCGCGATGATTGAATTCGCGGGTGTGGGCGTGGCGATGGATAACGCCATTCCGTCGGTGAAAGAAGTGGCTAATTTCGTCACCAAATCCAACCTGGAAGACGGCGTTGCCTACGCGATCGAGAAGTTTGTGCTGCAGTAACGCTTATTTTCAATCATCAGCCTCGGTTATCAACCGGGGCTTTTTTTTGCGCTGAACTTATCTAATTGTTCTTTTTGTGATCTTGATTGTAGTACAACATTAATTGATTGTACTACATTGTCACCACAGCAAAGACGAACTATCTCACGTTTGTACTGCAAAAGTGAGGTGAAATTCAGCGGTCGCGGTAAAGTAGTGATGGACATACAGAGCACAAGGACTCTCCATGACTCTTAATAAAACCGATCGCATCGTTATCACGCTGGGCACCCAGATTGTGGGAGGTAAATACGTTCCCGGTTCGCCGCTCCCCGCAGAGGCTGAACTGTGCGAGGAGTTTGAAACCTCGCGCAACATCATCCGGGAAGTGTTCCGCTCGCTGATGGCGAAGCGGCTGATTGAAATGAAGCGCTATCGTGGCGCGTTTGTTGCCCCGCGCAACCAGTGGAACTACCTCGATACCGACGTGCTGCAGTGGGTGCTGGAAAACGACTACGATCCGCGGCTTATCGGCGCGATGAGTGAAGTTCGAAACCTGGTGGAGCCGGCAATTGCGCGCTGGGCGGCGGAACGCGCGACCTCCGGTGATTTGGCCCAGATTGAATCGGCTTTAAACGACATGATCGCCAATAACCAGAACCGGGAGGCGTTCAACGAGGCGGACATTCGCTATCACGAAGCGGTGCTACAGTCGGTGCATAACCCGGTATTACAGCAGCTTAGCGTGGCGATCAGCTCGCTACAGCGAGCGGTATTTGAACGTACCTGGATGGGTGATGAGGCCAACATGCCAAAAACGCTCCAGGAACATAAAGCGCTGTTCGATGCGATACGGCATCAGGACGGCGATGCGGCAGAGCAGGCGGCGCTTACCATGATTGCCAGCTCGACACGAAGGCTGAAGGAAATCACATGACATCTCGCTACATCGCAATTGACTGGGGATCGACCAATCTGCGCGCCTGGCTATACCAGGGCGAGCAGTGCCTGGAGAGCAGGCAATCAGAAGCAGGCGTGACGCGCCTGAACGGTAAATCCCCCGAGGCGGTGTTAGCAGAGGTCACACAAAACTGGCGCGACAGCGCCACGCCGGTGGTCATGGCGGGTATGGTCGGCAGTAACGTAGGCTGGAAAATTGCACCTTATCTGCCGGTTCCCGCCCATTTTTCCGCTATTGGCGAGCAGTTAACGTCCGTTGGCGACAATATCTGGATTATTCCCGGTTTGTGCGTCTCTCGCGACGATAACCGCAACGTGATGCGCGGCGAAGAGACGCAACTGCTTGGCGCGCGCGCTCTCTCTCCTTCTTCTGTCTACGTCATGCCCGGCACGCACTGTAAGTGGGTCCAGGCTGACACTGAGCAAATCCACGATTTTCGCACCGTAATGACCGGCGAGCTGCACCATTTGCTGCTCAACCATTCGCTGGTCGGGGCCGGTTTACCTGAGCAGGAATCCTCGTCAGAGGCGTTTGCCGCCGGGCTTGAACGTGTGATCGCCTCCCCTGACGTTTTGCCGCAGCTTTTTGAGGTTCGCGCCTCGCACGTGCTGGGACTTCTCCCGCGCGAGCAGGTCAGCGAGTTTCTCTCCGGCCTGCTGATTGGCGCAGAGGTCGCCAGCATGCGTGAGTTCATCGCGCACGAGCAGACCATTACGATTGTCGCAGGCGCATCGCTAACGTCGCGCTACGAACAGGCATTTCGCGCCGTTGGGCGTGATGTTTCGACGGTATCCGGCGACACGGCATTTCAGGCAGGAATAAGGAGCATCGCTCATGCAGTGGCAAACTGATCTTCCCCTTATCGCGATTTTGCGCGGCATCACGCCCGATGAGGCGTTAGACCACGTCGGCGCGGTTATCGACGCCGGGTTCGACGCGGTAGAAATCCCGCTCAACTCGCCCGAGTGGGAAAAAAGCATTCCGGCCGTGGTGGAGGCCTTCGGCGATAAGGCGCTGATTGGCGCAGGTACCGTGTTACAGCCTGAGCAGGTCGATCGGCTGGCAAAGATGGGCTGTAGGCTTATCGTCACACCCAATATTCAGCCTGAGGTGATCCGCCGCGCGGTGGGTTACGGCATGACAGTCTGCCCGGGCTGCGCCACCGCCACAGAAGCCTTTACTGCCCTTGATGCGGGCGCGCAGTCGCTCAAAATTTTCCCGTCATCGGCTTTTGGACCGGACTACATCAAGGCGTTGAAAGCGGTATTGCCCGCCAGCGTGCCGGTCTTTGCCGTGGGCGGCGTAACGCCAGAAAACCTGGGCCAGTGGATGAGCGCTGGCTGTGTGGGCGCAGGGCTGGGCAGCGATCTTTATCGTGCCGGACAGTCCGTGGAACGTACCGCACAGCAGGCGGCAGCATTTGTGAAAGCGTATCGAGAGGCAGTGAAATGAAAATAACCAAACTCACCACGTACCGTTTACCCCCGCGCTGGATGTTCCTGAAAATCGAAACCGATGAAGGGGTTGTAGGCTGGGGCGAACCGGTGATTGAAGGGCGCGCGCGCACCGTTGAAGCGGCAGTACACGAGCTGGGCGAATACCTGATTGGTCAGGACCCGGCGCGCATTAACGACCTGTGGCAGGTGATGTACCGTGCGGGCTTCTACCGCGGTGGTCCGATCCTGATGAGCGCCATCGCCGGTATCGACCAGGCGCTGTGGGATATCAAAGGTAAAGTGCTTAACGCGCCGGTCTGGCAGCTTATGGGCGGCCTGGTGCGCGACAAAATCAAAGCCTACAGCTGGGTTGGTGGCGACCGTCCGGCGGAGGTGATCGACGGCATCATGCAGCTGCGCAACATCGGCTTTGACACCTTCAAGCTCAACGGCTGCGAAGAGATGGGCGTTATCGACAATTCGCGTGCGGTAGACCGGGCGGTCAATACCGTGGCGCAAATTCGTGAAGCCTTCGGCAACGAGATTGAGTTTGGCCTGGATTTCCACGGCCGCGTCAGCGCGCCGATGGCCAAAGTGCTGATTAAAGAGCTGGAGCCGTATCGCCCGCTGTTTATCGAAGAGCCGGTGCTGGCCGAGCAGGCGGAGTACTATCCGAAGCTGGCTGAACAGACCCACATTCCTATCGCGGCGGGTGAACGTATGTTCTCGCGCTTCGAGTTTAAACGCGTGCTTGAAGCGGGCGGGATTGCGATCCTGCAGCCTGATCTCTCTCATGCGGGCGGCATCACCGAATGCTACAAAATTGCCGGGATGGCAGAAGCTTACGACGTGGCGCTGGCACCGCACTGCCCGCTCGGCCCAATCGCGCTGGCGGCCTGCCTGCACGTCGACTTCGTCTCCCGCAATGCGGTGTTCCAGGAACAGAGCATGGGGATTCACTATAACAAGGGCGCGGAACTGCTCGATTTTGTGAAAAATAAAGAAGACTTCTGCATGGAAGGCGGTTTCTTTAAACCGCTTACGAAGCCGGGCCTTGGCGTGGAAATTGACGAAGCTAAAGTCATTGAGCTGAGTAAGAATGCGCCGGACTGGCGAAACCCGCTGTGGCGTCATGAGGACGGCAGCGTAGCCGAATGGTAAATGCGCGTCATACTTCGTGCTGGTGATGCGTTGGCTGCATTTTCTTACCCCGGTCACATACTTTTGTATGCTCCCGGGGATGCGAAAACTTGCCGCCTTCCCCCAGCACGAATTATTTAGCGCATTCTGTTTACGTTTTTAATTAAAAAAACCAAATACACCCTCTGTAAATTACAGGGCATGGTGAGCGGCTTCGCTATGCCCAAAATCTGGAGACAGATTGCGATGGATATTCCAGTTACCGCTACAAAAACCGGGCGTCGCCGCTACCTGACGCTGATTATGATCTTTATTACCGTGGTCATTTGCTATGTCGACCGCGCCAACCTTGCCGTGGCATCGGCCCATATTCAGGAAGAGTTTGGCATCACCAAAGCGGAAATGGGCTACGTCTTCTCGGCGTTTGCCTGGCTGTATACCTTATGCCAGATCCCCGGCGGCTGGTTTCTTGACCGCGTGGGTTCACGTCTGACCTACTTTATCGCCATATTAGGCTGGTCCGTGGCGACCCTGTTCCAGGGCTTCGCCACCGGGCTGATGTCGCTGATTGGCCTGCGTGCCATCACCGGGGTTTTCGAAGCGCCCGCGTTTCCGACCAACAACCGTATGGTGACCAGCTGGTTCCCGGAACACGAGCGTGCGTCCGCCGTTGGTTTTTACACTTCCGGGCAGTTTGTCGGTCTGGCGTTCCTGACGCCGCTGCTGATCTGGATCCAGGAGCTGCTGAGTTGGCACTGGGTGTTCATCGTCACCGGCGGGATTGGCATTATCTGGTCGCTTATCTGGTTCAAGGTCTACCAGCCGCCGCGTCTGACCAAAAGTATCACCAGGGCCGAGCTGGATTACATCCGCGACGGTGGCGGTCTGGTGGATGGTGATGCGCCGGTGAAAAAAGAGGCGCGCCAGCCGCTGACCAAAGCGGACTGGAAGCTGGTCTTCCACCGTAAGCTGGTTGGCGTTTATCTGGGCCAGTTCGCGGTTACTTCTACGCTGTGGTTCTTCCTCACCTGGTTCCCGAACTACCTGACCCAGGAAAAGGGGATCGCGGCGCTGAAGGCGGGCTTTATGACCACCGTGCCGTTCCTCGCCGCATTTTTCGGCGTGCTGCTCTCCGGCTGGCTGGCCGATAAGCTGGTGAAAAAAGGGTACTCGCTGGGCGTGGCGCGTAAAACGCCGATTATCTGCGGCTTGCTGATCTCAACCTGCATCATGGGTGCCAACTACACCAACGATCCAGTGTGGATTATGGCCCTGATGGCGGTGGCGTTCTTTGGTAACGGTTTCGCCTCTATCACCTGGTCGCTGGTGTCGTCCCTTGCGCCGATGCGGCTGATTGGCCTGACCGGCGGCGTGTTCAACTTTGTCGGCGGACTGGGCGGGATCACCGTACCGCTGGTCATCGGCTACCTGGCGCAGGACTACGGCTTCGGTCCGGCGCTGGTCTACATCTCTGCCGTAGCGCTGATCGGGGCTCTCTCCTACATCCTGCTGGTGGGCGATGTGAAACGAGTAGGCTAATCCCTGCGGATGTTTTACCCTGATGCACTCACCGTGCATCAGGGTATCCTCATGAAACAAATCACCTTCGCCTCCCGCAACCACCAGCTCACCAACATCAATACCTGGACGCCGGACAGCCGGTGGCTGGTCTACGACGTACGTCCGTCAGGCGCGTCCTTCACCGGCGAAACCATTGAGCGGGTCAATGTCGCTACGGGTGAGGTGGAGGTGGTCTATCGCGCCACTGACGGCGCGCATGTTGGCGTGGTGACCGTTCATCCGGCAGAGGATAAATACGTCTTTATCCACGGCCCGAAAAATCCGGATGCAGGCTGGCGCTACGATTTTCATCATCGTCAGGGGGTGATCGCGCATAACGGTCAGGTCAGCAATCTGGACGCGCTGGATATCACTGCCCCTTACACCGCAGGCGCGCTGCGCGGCGGCAGCCACGTGCACGTCTTCAGCCCGAACGGGCAGTTCGTCAGCTTCACCTATAACGACCATGTTTTACATGAGCGCGATCCAAAGCTCGATTTACGCAATGTCGGCGTGGCGGCGCCTTTCGGCCCGGTGAACCCGCAGGGGAACCATCCGCGTGAATATTCTGGCACGTTCTGGAGCGTGCTGGTCAGCCGCACGACGCCCGACCCGCAGCCGGGCAGCGATGAAATCAATCGCGCCTATGAAGAGGGCTGGGTGGGCAACAACAGTCTGGCGTTTATCGGCGATACCCTGTCCGCGCAGGGCGAAAAAGTGCCTGAACTGTTTATTGTTAACCTGCCAGAAGACGAGCAGGGCTGGAAACAAGCGGGCGATGCGCCGCTGCAGGGAACGCCAGACACCCTGCCAGCGCCGCCTGCCGGGGTGATGCAGCGTCGTTTGACCTTTACGCATAAGAGGGCGTATCCAGGCCTGGTGAACGTGCCGCGTCACTGGGTTCGCAGTAATCCGCAGGGGACGCAGATCGCGTTTCTGATGCGGGATGATAACGGCATTGTGCAGCTGTGGCTGATCTCTCCTGAGGGCGGCGAGCCGCGCCAGTTAACCCATACGGAGAGCGGGATTCAGTCTGCGTTTAACTGGCACCCTTCCGGGAACATGCTGGGATTTGTGCTTGAAAACCGGATCGCCTGCTGCGACGCGCAGAGCGGAGAGGTAACGTTTTTGACGTCCGATCACGGCAACCCGCCGTCTGCTGATGCCGTCGTGTTTTCCCCTGACGGGCGCTTTATTGCATGGATGGAAGAGACGGGCGGTTTCCGCCAGCTGTGGCTAACGGAAACCGCTTAGGACTAGCGCGGGGGCATTGCAGCGGGCGGGATGACGGAATTGGTCGCCAGATTTTCCTGCTCGCTTTTCTCAACGCGTGAGCGCACGGAATTGTCCGTGCGGAACATGTCCCACGGCAGCAGCAGCGTATCGGCGACTGCCGTGAAAGGCATATCCAGGATAACCAGGGATTTGGTGCCCCAGTTGGTATCGTCATCGGAGATCATCGCCGCGCTGGCGCGCGTCCCCGGATATGTTCCTTCTTTACCGCCGGTGTGAGACATCACGCTCGAACACCCGCAAAGCAAAACTACCCCGCTGAACGCCGTCAGCTTTATCAGAACATTTTTCATCATCACTCAGTCATCGTTAATGGCACTGCATAGACCTGCAACTCAGGGTTATAGCGAGCCTTATCCGAAATGAATAGCCCGATAACCCCGCACTGTGGCAGCCATCGCAATTTAACCCTTTGTGCTGTTGTCCCAGAGTCTATGCGACAACCAGCAAAGTGCAAAAAAATCTCACAACAATACGCTTGAAAAGCCCGATTCCAGACCCATTTTAAGAATGTGGCCCGATAACGAGCACGCCTGATGGGTGTTCGGGGGCGCAAAGGCCTGTCCATGGTGGAAGGCTACAATTTCTCGCTGATTTCAGGAGTTTTATTTATGCGTAACTTCGATCTTTCTCCGCTATACCGTTCTGCAATTGGTTTTGATCGCCTGTTTAACCATTTAGAAAATAACCAAAGCCAGAGCAACGGCTACCCTCCATACAATGTTGAGCTGGTTGACGAAAACCACTATCGCATCGCCATTGCCGTCGCCGGTTTTGCAGAACACGAACTGGAGATCACCGCGCAGGACAACCTGCTGGTGGTGAAAGGTTCCCATACGGCCGAGCAGAAAGAACGTACCTACCTTTATCAGGGCATCGCCGAGCGCAACTTTGAACGCAAGTTCCAGTTAGCCGAGAACATTCACGTTAAAGGCGCGAACCTGGTCAACGGCCTGCTGTTTATCGAACTGGAACGTGTGATTCCGGAAGAGAAAAAACCGCGCCGTATCGAAATTAACTAATTACGCGGGTCGCGTGAGCGGCCCACCCGGACTTGCTTGCCGTAACGGGAGCATATGCGAATCCATCAGGATTTGCAGGAACAACTGCGCACAAAATTAAACTGTGCCGAACTCGCTTCTCAGAAGGAGATTTAGTATGCGTAACTATGATTTATCCCCCCTGCTGCGTCAGTGGATTGGTTTTGACAAGCTGGCTAACGCCCTGCAAAGCACCACCGAGCAACAGACGTTTCCGCCGTACAACATCGAAAAAAGCGACGATAACCACTATCGCATTACCCTTGCGCTGGCCGGTTTCCGCCAGGACGATCTGGACATCCAGCTTGAAGGCACTCGCCTGACCGTGAAGGGGTCGCCGGAAAAACAAGAGGCTGAGACCCGGTGGCTGCATCAGGGGCTGGTTAATCAGCCGTTTAGCCTGAGCTTTACCCTGGCAGACCATATGGAAGTGTCCGGTGCGACGTTTACTAACGGGCTGTTGAATATCGACCTGATCCGTAACGTACCGGAGGCCATCGCGCCGCAGCGTATCGCCATTAGCGAGCGCCCGGCGTTGAATAGCTAATAGTGTGCGGGCTGATGCCCTCACCTCGGCCCTCTCCCACAGGGAGAGGGTGAAAAGATAAAGCCCTGCCCCGGCAGGGCTTTTTTGTGCGCCATCGCCCATACAACCGCCCCCGGCTCTGAGAGAATCCTTAGCATAACTAAGGTTATGCCAAGGAAGTGGATCATGAGTGATATCGCGTTAACCGTAAGCGTGTTGGCCCTGGTCGCTGTTGTTGGCCTGTGGATAGGGAATATCAAAATTCGCGGCGTCGGGTTTGGGATAGGCGGGGTGCTGTTTGGCGGCATTTTTGTCGGACACTTCGCCGACAAGCTCGGGCTGGTTCTCAGCGCCGAAATGCTCCACTTTACTCAGGAGTTCGGCCTGATCCTCTTCGTCTACACCATCGGGATTCAGGTAGGGCCGGGCTTTTTCGCTTCCCTGCGCGTCTCCGGGCTACGGCTAAACCTGTTTGCCCTCGGCATTGTGGTAATGGGTGGGCTGGTCACCGCGATCCTGCACAAAATCTTTGCTATCCCGCTGCCCGTGGTGCTGGGCATTTTCTCCGGGGCGGTCACCAACACGCCGGCGCTCGGTGCCGGGCAGCAAATCCTGCGCGATTTGGGCATTGAGTCCGGCATTGTCGACCAAATGGGGATGAGCTACGCCATGGCCTATCCGTTTGGTATTTGCGGCATTCTGCTTTCCATGTGGCTGGTACGCGTCCTGTTTCGCATTAACGTCGAAACAGAGGCAAAAGATCACGAAACCACGCTTACCAACGGCCATATGCCGATCAAAACCATCAACATTCGCGTCGATAACCCCAATCTGAACAATATGGCGATTCAGGACGTACCGATCCTGAACAGTGCCAATATCATCTGCTCCCGCCTTAAGCGTGACGATATGCTGATGGTGCCTGCGCCTGGCACCGTCATTCAGCAAGGCGATCTGCTGCACCTGGTCGGCCAGCCGGGGGATTTAAATAACGCGCGGCTGGTGATTGGTCAGGAAGTGGATACCTCGCTCTCAACCCGCGGTACCGATATGCGCGTGGAGCGCGTAGTGGTGACTAACGAGCACGTTCTGGGCAAAAAAATTCGCGATCTGCAGGTAAAAGAGCGCTATGACGTGGTGATCTCTCGACTTAACCGTGCAGGTGTCGAACTGGTCGCCAGCCCGGAGGCCAGCCTGCAGTTCGGTGATATCCTCAACCTGGTCGGGCGCCCGTCGTCCATCGACGCCGTGGCGGATATGGTGGGTAACGCCCAGCAGAAACTGCAGCAGGTGCAGATGCTGCCGGTGTTTATCGGTATCGGGCTCGGCGTGCTGCTCGGTTCTATTCCTGTGTATGTGCCGGGCTTCCCGGTGGCGCTCAAGCTGGGCCTGGCGGGCGGGCCGCTGATTATGGCGCTGATCCTCGGGCGTATCGGCTGTATCGGGAAGCTCTACTGGTTTATGCCGCCGAGCGCCAACCTGGCGCTGCGCGAGCTGGGTATCGTGCTGTTCCTGGCGGTGGTCGGGCTAAAATCCGGAGGGGATTTTGTCGATACCCTGGTCAAGGGCGAAGGGATGAGCTGGGTCGGCTACGGCATCTTCATCACGGCGATTCCGCTGCTGACGGTGGCAATCCTGGCGCGGATGTTCGCCAAAATGAACTATCTGACCCTGTGCGGCATGCTGGCAGGCTCCATGACCGATCCGCCCGCGCTGGCCTTTGCCAACAACCTGCACGCCACCAGCGGCGCGGCCGCGCTCTCCTATGCCACCGTCTACCCGCTGGTGATGTTTCTGCGCATCATCACCCCGCAGCTACTGGCGGTGCTGTTCTGGGGGATGGGCTAGCAGATCGTCCGGGTGGATGCGCCGCAGATGGTAGTCCACCTGGTAATCGCTGGTATTTCGGAACATCACGGAATAATTGAGGAACTCGCCGCTGTCGCTGTAGGAAAGAGAGGTAATGCGCAGCAGCGGCGTCTGTTCCGGCAGGTTCATATAACCGGCCAGCGTTTTATCTGCCAGCACCGGCGTCAGGCTTTCGTAGTTGCCGCTGATGGTGATCCCGCACTCCTTCTCGATGTAATCGAACTTAGACCCCTCAAGATGCGCCAGCGACAGGTTGCGGAACAGCTTCACCGGCATAAAGCTGTCCTCCAGCATCAGCGGCTTCCCGTCCACGTAGCGTACCCGCCGGGAGAAGTAGATCCGCTCATCCACCTGAATCCGAAGCTGGCTGGCGATGGCGGGCGGGGCGGGCATCACTTCGAACTGCAGCACCTTGCTCTGCACCTCTTTTCCCTGCTGACGCAGCACCTCCACCAGCCCGGTCAGGTTGGTGGTTTCGTGATGTACGTCTTTGCGTGAGACAAACGTTCCGCTGCCGTGCCGCCGCTCAACCAGCCCCCAGCTCACAAGCAGGTCTAACGCTTTTCGAATGGTCATTCGCGCCACGCCGAACTCCTGCGCCAGCGCTTTTTCTCCGGGCAGCGGGCTGCCGATATTGTAGTCCGACGAGTTCAGCCGCAGCCGCAACCTGTCGGCAATAGATTTGTAGATCACCACCAGACCTCTCTGCCCTTATCAGGGCGTGGATTGTGTCCCGACATGTCCATATTTACCGCAAAAAGTAGACCTGATTGGTCAAAATAAAACCATGAATGCGATCACGAATCGCAGCGGCACGCCATGTTCACGCATCAGTAAGTTCTTATGCTCACCTCAGGCCAGCAAAAAACCATAAAGGCCTCTACCCCTACAGGTTGTTTCATGAGGATTTAAAAATGCTCAGTCAAATACAACGTTTTGGCGGTGCCATGTTTACCCCGGTATTGCTGTTTCCGTTCGCCGGGATCGTGGTGGGAATCGCCATCATGCTTCGCAACCCGCTGTTTGTCGGCGAAGCCTTAACCTCTCCCGATCATCTTTTCGCGCAGATTGTTCACATCATTGAAGAGGGTGGCTGGGCGGTGTTTCGCAATATGCCGCTGATTTTTGCCGTCGGCCTGCCGATTGGCCTGGCGAAGCAGGCGCAGGGCCGCGCCTGTCTGGCGGTGCTGATTAGCTTCCTGACTTGGAACTACTTTATTAACGCGATGGGGATGACCTGGGGCCACTTTTTCGGCGTCGACTTCTCCGCCGAACCGACGGCGGGTAGCGGGCTGGCGATGATTGCCGGGATTAAAACGCTCGATACCAGCATCATCGGGGCCATTGTGATTTCAGGCATTGTCACCGCCATCCACAACCGCTACTTCGACAAGCCGCTGCCGGTGTTTCTGGGGATTTTCCAGGGCAGCTCGTTTGTCGTTATCCTCGCGTTCTTCGTCATGATCCCCTGCGCCTGGCTGACGCTGCTGGGCTGGCCGAAAGTGCAGATGGGCATCGAGTCCCTGCAGGCGTTTCTGCGCTCTGCCGGCGCGCTGGGCGTATGGGTGTATACCTTCCTGGAACGCATTCTGATCCCAACCGGATTGCACCACTTCGTCTACGGTCCGTTCATCTTCGGCCCGGCGGCGGTGGAGGGCGGGATTCAGGTCTACTGGGCGCAGCACCTGCAGGAGTTCAGCCAGAGCACCCTGCCGCTGAAAACCCTCTTCCCGGAAGGCGGATTCGCGCTGCACGGCAACTCAAAAGTGTTTGGCTCGGTCGGGATTGCATTTGCTATCTGGTACACCGCATCGCCGGAAAACCGCGTCAAGGTGGCGGGCCTGCTGGTTCCTGCCACACTCACCGCCGTGCTGGTGGGCATTACCGAACCGCTTGAGTTCACCTTCCTGTTTATCTCGCCGCTGCTGTTTGCCGTCCATGCGGTGCTGGCGGCGACTATGGCAACGGTGATGTACGCCTTTGGCGTGGTAGGGAACATGGGCGGCGGCCTGCTGGATCAGTTCCTGCCGCAAAACTGGATCCCGATGTTCCATAACCACGCCACGACGGTCTTCACCCAGATCGGCATTGGCGTCTGCTTCACCGGCATCTACTTCGTGGTCTTCAAAACGCTGATCGAACGTCTGAACCTGAAAACGCCTGGCCGGGAAGAGAGCGAAATCAAGCTCTACAGCAAGGCCGACTATAAGGCGGCGCGCGGGCAAACCACCGCCCCGGCGGCGGCCAGCCAGCAGGTCGGGCAGGCCGCCGGATTCCTGCAGGCGCTGGGCGGCGCGGCCAACATCGAAAGCATCAATAACTGTGCCACCCGCCTGCGTATCGCGCTGGTGGATATGGCGAAAACCCAAAGCGATGACGTCTTCAAAGCCCTCGGCGCCCACGGCGTGGTGCGACGCGGCAACGGCATTCAGGTGATTGTCGGCCTGCACGTTCCTCAGGTGCGCGACCAGCTGGAATCGCTAATGAAAACTCCTTTAACGAATGAACAAACCACCCTGACAGAGGCTATATCATGAAAAAATTCTCAGTTGTCATTGCAGGCGGCGGCAGCACCTTTACGCCTGGTATCGTCCTGATGCTGTTAGCCAACCGTGACCGCTTCCCGCTGCGCGCGTTGAAGTTCTATGACAACGACGGCGCACGTCAGGAGACCATCGCCGAAGCGTGCAAAATCATCCTCAGGGAGCAGGCCCCGGAGATTGAGTTCAGTTACACCACCGATCCTAAAGCGGCGTTTACCGATGTGGATTTCGTGATGGCGCACATCCGCGTGGGCAAATACCCGATGCGCGAAAAAGATGAAAAAATTCCGCTGCGCCACGGCGTGCTGGGTCAGGAAACCTGCGGACCGGGCGGTATCTCTTACGGCATGCGCTCCATCGGCGGCGTGCTGGAGCTGGTGGATTATATGGAGCAGTACTCCCCGAACGCATGGATGCTGAACTATTCTAACCCGGCGGCGATTGTCGCGGAAGCCACGCGCCGCCTGCGCCCGAACGCCAAAATTCTCAACATCTGCGATATGCCGATCGGCATTGAAGGGCGCATGGCGCAGATTGTCGGCCTGAAGGACCGCAAAGAGATGCGCGTGCGCTACTACGGCCTGAACCACTTCGGCTGGTGGACGTCGATTGAGGATCTGAACGGCAACGATCTGATGCCAAAACTGCGCGAATACGTGGCGAAAAACGGCTATGTTCCGCCTTCCGAAGATGCACATACCGAAGCGAGCTGGAACGATACTTTCGCCAAAGCCAAAGACGTGCAGGCGCTGGATCCGGACACCATGCCGAACACCTACCTGAAGTATTACCTGTTCCCGGACTACGTGGTTGCGCATTCCAACCCGGAACGCACCCGCGCCAATGAGGTCATGGACCACCGTGAGAAGCACGTGTTCAGTTCCTGCCGGGCGATTATTGAAGCGGGCAAATCCTCCGCAGGTGAGCTGGAAATCGACGAACATGCGTCGTACATCGTCGATCTGGCGACGGCGATTGCTTTTAACACCCAGGAGCGGATGCTGCTGATTGTGCCAAACAACGGGGCCATCCATAACTTTGATGCCGATGCGATGGTGGAGATCCCGTGCCTGGTGGGTCATAACGGGCCGGAGCCGCTCACGGTGGGCGATATTCCACACTTCCAGAAAGGGTTGATGAGCCAGCAGGTGGCGGTGGAAAAACTGGTGGTGGATGCCTGGGAGCAGCGCTCGTACCAGAAGCTCTGGCAGGCCATTACCCTGTCGAAAACCGTGCCGAGCGCCTCCGTCGCGAAAGCGATTCTGGATGACCTTATTGAGGCCAACAAAGAGTACTGGCCAGAGCTGCATTAATCGTCCTGACCGGCATCGCCCGATGCCGGTCTCCTTGTCCTTGTCGATTTACGCTATGCTGAAGCCTGCCTGTAGCACGACAAGGAACCTCCATGAAAATTTCCCGCCTCGGCGAAGCGCCGGACTACCGCTTCTCTCTGGCTAATGAACGCACTTTTTTAGCGTGGATCCGCACCGCACTGGGCTTTCTGGCCGCAGGTGTCGGCCTTGACCAGCTCGCACCCGATTTTGCCACGCCCTTGATTCGTGAAGTGCTGGCGCTGCTGCTGTGCCTGTTCGCGGGCGTGCTGGCGATTTACGGTTACCTGCGCTGGCTTCGCAATGAGAAGGCGATGCGTCTGAAGCAGGATCTGCCCTATACGCGCGGGTTACTCATCATCAGCGTGATTCTGCTGACGGTGGCGGGCGTGGTAATGGTGCTGGTGTTCTATGCCGGATAGCCGCAAAGCTCGGCGCGAAGCGGACCCCGGCCTGCAGCCGGAGCGGACGTCACTCGCCTGGCTGCGCACGCTGCTGGGGTATGGCGCGCTAATTGCCCTGGCGATTAAGCACAACTGGCACCGTACAGGGGTGCCATTCTGGATTTCCATTATTGTGCTGGCGCTGGTGACCATCATTTTATGGCGCTATACCCGCAGCCGTAACCTGATGGACGTGGCGCAGAACGATTTTGTACAGCCGAAAGCGGTGCGGGATAAGTTCCTGATCGCACTCGCTGTTCTCTCGCTGTCGCTGCTGTTTGCGGTAACCCATATTCAGCAAATTTTGAGCCTGTAAGCCGGGTGGCGGCTTAATTACTTCCCTTTAGCCAGATACTTCGCCATCTCGTCTTCCGGCACCATGCCGCCGCCGGTTGCCCACACCAGGTGGGTAACGCTGGCATCCGAATGAACGCGCACCGGTCCGGCCATCCCCGCCAGCGCCGACGGTTCCAGACGGATCCCTTCCTCCTGCGTCAGCCAGCCGAGCATGTCGTACATGCTCCGATCGGAAAGCGTATAAAACCCGTCGAGCAGTCGCTCCATCGCGCGGCCGACGAAGCCGGACGCGCGCCCAACCGCCAGACCGTCCGCCGCCGTCACGTTATCAATGCCCAGATCCTGCACCGCGATTTCATCGTGCAGACCGGTGTAAACGCCCAGCAGCATGCACGGGGAGTGCGTTGGCTCTGCGAAGAAGCAGTGGACGTTATCGCCAAAGGCCAGCTTCAGGCCAAACGCCACCCCACCGGGGCCGCCGCCGACGCCGCACGGCAGGTAGACGTACAGCGGGTGATCCGCATCCACCACGCGGCCCTGTTCGGCAAACTGCGCCTTCAGGCGCTCGCCTGCAACGGCGTAGCCCAGGAATAAGGTGCGGGAGTTTTCATCGTCAATGAAGAAGCAGTTCGGATCGCTTTCCGCCGCTTTTCGTCCTTGCTCTACCGCCACGCCGTAATCCTGCTCATATTCCACGACGATGACGCCGTGACTGCGCAGTTTGGCTTTTTTCCACTCGCGGGCGTCGGCAGACATATGTACCGTCACTTTAAAGCCGATGCGTGCGCTCATTATGCCGATAGACAACCCCAGGTTGCCGGTTGAGCCCACCGCAATGCTGTACTGGCTGAAAAAGGCCTTAAAGCGCGGCTCCAGCAGAATGCTGTAATCGTCTTCGATGGTCAGCAACCCGGCTTCCAGCGCCAGCTTCTCCGCGTGGGCCAGCACTTCATAGATGCCGCCGCGCGCTTTAATCGAGCCGGAAATCGGCAGGTGGCTATCTTTTTTCAGCAGCAGCGTGCCGGGAATGGCCTTGCCAGATTCTTTCTCCAGCCGTTTTTTCATTGCCGGAATAGCAACCAGCTCGGACTCGATAATCCCGCCCGTTGCCGCCGTTTCCGGGAAGGCTTTCGCCAGATACGGCGCGAAGCGTTTCAGGCGCGCGTGGGCGTCGTCCACGTCGGCTTTGGTCAGCCCGACGTACGGCAATCCTTCCGCAAGCGTCGTGGTGCGCGGGTTAAGCCAGGTGGTTTCTTTCAGGGGAATCAGATCCTCAACCAGAGGAAACTGTGCGATGAGTGTATTGATGGCCGTTGCGTTCATAATTTTTCTCAACAATTAGTTCGTTCTGACTCTACACCAAATGTGAAAAAGCGTGCTAAATACAGGTAATGCTTTCGATTTATCCAGGGTAAACCGTGCTAAAGCCTCTTATTGCTACCGCGTTACTGATCTCTTCCGGCTGGGCCATTGCCGCCGAGCCGCCGCTGACGGCTGCCCGTTATGCGCAGCAGCTGGGCGTCGGGATGGATGTGGACTGGGCGCGCACCGAGCGCGGCATACGCGAATTCGACCCGCTGGTGGTACGGGATTTTCGTGCAAAAGGCATTACCCACGTGCGCATTCGCGTCGCCGATGAGCCGACGGAAGCGCGGCTGATCCACCTGCGCAAGCTGGTGGAAGCCTGCGAGCAGTATGGCGTGATCCCGATTATCGCTTATCAGGCTGATGAATATAAAAACGACCCCAAAGCCGATAACGAGAAAGAGACGATCAACTGGTGGATTGCCGTGGCGCACTATTTCGGTCAGAGCTACCCGCTGCTGGGTTTTGATCTCATTTATGAGCCAGCCGACAAGCTTAACCACAACCTCGCGTCGCTAAACCGCGTGTATGAAAAAACCATTAAAGCGATCCACGACATAGACCCGCAGCGCATGATTTTCATTGCGCCGCGCCTGCGTGCCGCGCCGGAAGATTTATCCGGCCTGAAGCTGCCTGCGCACAGTCAAAACTACCTGCTGGCGGAATGGCATATTTTCCCGTGGGGGCCGCTGAAAAATAGCGGTAAATACCCGTGGACGTCCGGCACGGCGGCGGAGAAGGCGGCTATCCGTAACCGCATCAGCACCGCGCTGCGCTGGCAGCAAAAAACCGGGCACGTCAGCTGGGTCGGAGGCTGGGGCGTGGGGGAGTCAAGCCGTCTTACGCCCACCGCCTCGCAAATGGCCTTCGCCACTTTTATGGCCTGCGAGCTGCAAAAGGCGAAAATCCCGTATGCGCTTAACGCGGATTTCCAGTTTTACGACGGGGAAGAGGGAGCCTGGCGGCCAGCACCAGAGCCGTTATTGCAGGCGATGATTGCGCCCGTCTGTGAAAAGCCCGGCGAGAAGCCGGGCCATCATGCGGTTAAACCGGCTGCTCGTGATGCGGAACACGCGACGCCAGCGGCAGCCAGCACAGTAAAATCAGCAGCCCCATCAGCGTCATCAGCAGGCCCAAACTAGCCTGCCCGGTCTGCGGCATCATGGCGGAGAGCCAGGCCAGCGCGCCGGAACCGATGTTCTGCAAACCGCCCACCAGCGCGCCTGCCGTGCCTGCGAGGAACGGGAACGGCTCCATCGCGCCGCTGGTGGCGAGCGGGAACAGCATTCCCGCGCCGAAGAAGAACAGCGCTGCCGGAATCAGCAGCGTCCAGACCGTCATCACGCCAAACAGCCCTGGGATCCACATCATCAGACCCGCCAGCAGACAGCTAATTACGGCCTGCCACATCAGGGTGGAGAAGCGCTTGTTCTGACGCCCGGCAAACCACGCGCCGAAGAACGCCGCCGGGATCGGCAGAATAAACAGAATGCTCACCACCATGCTGCTCAGGCCAAGACCCGCACCCAGCAGCACGCCGGAGCAGGCTTCAAACACCGCAATGCCCGCCAGGCCGCCGATCAGCATCAGCAGGTAGCAGGTAAACGCACCGTTGCCGAACAGCGTTTTGTAGCTGGCGATAAGCCTGGTGCGCGGCGCGTCTTTTGGGCGGGTTTCCGGCATCCAGCGCGCCATGCTGAAGGTGACAATGATGCACAGTACCAGCAGGAAGGCGTAGCAGGCGCGCCAGGACCACATCGTGTCCAGCAGGCCGCCAATCAGCGGGGCCAGCAGCGGGCTGACCAGAATGCCCATATTTAACAGGCTGTTGGCGTGGCGGAGCTGGGTGCCCTGATACATATCGCGCGGTAAGGTTCGCGCCATCACCCCGCCGACACCCGTCCCAACGCCCTGCAGGGCGCTGGCGGCAATCAGCACGGTCAGGCTGTGCGTGGTAATGGCAATCACCGTCGCCACCATGAAAATGCTCATGCCTACCAGGATCACCGGACGACGCCCGACGCGGTCGGAGAGCGGGCCGTAGAAGAGCTGTGAAACGCCATAGGTCAGCAGGTACGCTGCCATCACGCTCTGCACCGCACCCTCGCGGACGTTCAGTTCCTTTGCCATGTCGGCGATCGCCGGAATGTAGATCGTTTGCGCCATCTGACCGACGGCCACCAGTAACACCAGCATCAACAATAAGTTAACGTTCCGTTGCTTTTTCATGTCGCTGAATACTTTTGCCAAAAGAGGAAAATGAAGAATAAGTGACTACGCATTCCCATAAATGCGCGAGGAATCTACCACAGTAAGATGACAATTTAAGCATTGTCGTGGTGAATCAAAAAACCGGTAAAGGCAGGATTTGTAAACAAGAACGGCAACTAATGTTGCCAGTAATTTACGCCAGGCGCAGCAGAATGGCTCCGGCTGCAATGCCCAGCGCCGCCGCGATGCGCAGGCCCGCAACCTTCTCTTTTAAAAGGACAAACGCGATCAGCGCCCCGAAAAGAACGGAGGTTTCACGCAGCGCCGCGACCACCGCCAGCGGTGCCTGCGTCATTGCCCAGAGGGCCAGACCGTAAGAGCCCATAGTGCCAACGCCGCCGAGCAACCCCTTTTTCCAGTGCAGGCGCAGGTAGCCGGACGCCTCGCGCCGACGTGCCACCATCGCCCAGCCGAGCATGCAGAAGCCGTTCATAAAGAAGGTCCAGAGCGTGTAGCCCAGCGCGGTATCCGACAGCCGCACGCCGGTGCCGTCCACCAGCGTATACCCGGCGATAAAACAGGCGTTCAGCAGCGCCAGCCAGATCCCCCTGCGTGACTGCATGCGGCCATTCATCGCCATCGCCAGAATCGACAGGCAGATTACGCCAATGCCGGACCAGGCAAGCCAGGAGAGACGATCGCCGAGCACCAGCACGCTAATCAGCGCCACCAGCAGCGGGGCGGTGCCGCGCATCAGCGGGTAAGTCTGGCTCATGTCAGAGACCTGATAGGTCTTCGCTACCAGCACGGTGTAGACCACCTGTAAGGCGCAGGAGACGATCAAAAACGGCCAGCTCTCTGCAGATGGCTGTGTTGAGAAGGGCAATAAAATCAGGGCAATAATCGCGGCTGAGCCGCTAACGCCGATCGCAGAGTAGAGCTTGTCCGTTCCGGCTTTAACGATGGCGTTCCAGCTGGCATGCAGCAGTGCGGCGAAAAGCAAAATGCAGAAAACGGTGATGGTCATGGCGTATCGGGTGGTGAGTTGTCACTCAACTGTAACATTCACATCCTGATGCCGCCAGCCGGTTACACTGCACAAAAAAGGCGATGCGTCACCCGCGGTTCGTCCGAGACCAGCGTAAAACCGGCTCGATTGTAAAATCCGTACGCGCTGTCCGGCGCGTGGGTATTCAGGAAATCAAACCAGATGCTGGCATCGGCCATCACCACGGTTAAAAGCTGTTTGCCAATGCCCAGCCCGCGGCACTTCTCGCTGACGTAGAGATGGCGAATGCGCCCGGCACGCGGCTGCTGGCTGAACGGATCGCGGTTGAGGCCACACACGCCCACCAGCCTGCCGTTGAGAAACGCGCCCAGCAGCTTTTCACCCGGCGCGTTAAAGCGGTTCTCACCCCGCAGCCAGTTCTCTTCCAGCCTGCGCAGCATGTTGAAATTCAATGCGATACTTTCAGCCTTCAGGGCGATATACCCCGGCTCATCGGGCGTGACAGGCTCAATTAACAGACGCGACATAGCATTCCCTCGTTATTAAAGAGGGGCGGTTGCCCGCCCCTCTCAGGTGCGACTTGAACCTGAATTACCGAACGAATTTCAGGACAGCATCAAGCAGTTGCAGTACTGCAACAATGAGTTTGAGGATAAGTATCACCATATCCACTACGCTCATACGCGTCTCCTTTTGGTTAAAAGGAGCACGATGCTGGCGTACCTTTCCGCCGCCTGTTGCCAGCACCTGGATTGACGTAACACAGTGTGCTCACTTCAGGGGGTTAAGGCACTGACGGCACCACCCGTTTCAGCCAGGACTTCGTTGCGCCGGTAGAACTGCGGCCCCCTCGCTCACTGCGAACACTCTCAGTATAGATAAATACTGTATGTATGAACAGTATTTTTTGGACAAAATCAGGAAGGTGATCCATACTCAAAAACGTCAAAATCCGTGCCGGAATTGCGCGTTCGTCTTCGATCGCGTATACTTTTTGCGTTGACGTAACACAGTGTGTTCTGCGGCAACCAACCGCAAAACCCTGATAAAAACCTCGCTTAGGCGGGGTTTTTTGTTTTCATCACCCAACAAACGAAACGTGATCCCTGACGCATTTTTGCGCAGATGAAAATATTTCCATTGTCACGCCCTAAAACCTGTGTTTGTATAAATTCCATCAATGATTCCAAACACAGGTCCCCAATGACTTCATCCATCTTCACTTCGACCCTACTAAAAACTGCGCAACCAGCCGCAGTGGTCGTCGTGCGTGTGGTGGTGGTCGTCGGCAATGCGCCGTAGGGACTGGATCAACACACGAATCCAAAACCCCGCCGGCGCAAACCGGGCGGGGTTTTTCGTTTAGGACCCTCCCCGGAAGGCTGGCTCAGAAGAAAAGGACTGGAGCATGGCAAGTTCGGGCACAACATCCACCAAGACGCGTTTTACCGGCGCGCAGCTGATCGTTCATCTGCTGGAACGGCAGGGCATCACCACGGTTGCGGGCATCCCTGGCGGCACGGTGCTGCCGCTGTACGATGCGTTAAGCCAAAGCACGCAGATCCGCCACGTGCTGGCGCGCCACGAACAGGGGGCAGGCTTTATCGCTCAGGGCATGGCGCGTACGCAGGGCAAACCGGCGGTCTGTATGGCCTGCAGCGGCCCGGGCGCAACCAACCTGGTCACCGCCATCGCCGACGCACGTCTCGACTCCATTCCGCTGATCTGCATTACCGGGCAGGTACCGTCCTCCATGATCGGCACCGATGCGTTCCAGGAAGTGGACACCTACGGCATCTCTATCCCCATCACCAAACATAACTATTTAGTTCGCGATATCACCGAGCTTCCTCAGGTTATCAGCGATGCGTTCCGCATTGCGCAGTCAGGCCGCCCGGGCCCGGTGTGGATAGACATTCCTAAGGATGTCCAGACCGCAGAGATCGAGATCGACGTGCTGCCGGAGCCGGGCGAGCGCGCGGCCGCGCCGGAATTCAGCGCTGAGAGCGTGCGCGATGCCGCCGCCATGATTAACGCCGCCAAACGCCCGGTGCTCTATCTGGGCGGCGGAGCGATTAACGCCGCGGATGAAATCCGCCAGTTTGCGGAAAAAGCCAACCTGCCGACCACCATGACCCTGATGGCGCTGGGCATGCTGCCTAAAGCACATCCATTGTCATTAGGCATGCTGGGCATGCACGGCGCGCGCAGCACCAACTACATCCTGCAAGAGGCTGATTTGCTGATTGTTATGGGCGCACGTTTTGATGACCGGGCGATTGGAAAAACCGAGCAGTTCTGCCCGAACGCGAAAATCATTCACGTGGATATCGACCGCGCCGAGCTGGGTAAAATCAAGCAGCCGCACGTGGCGATTCAGGGCGACGTGGCCGAAGTGCTGGCGCAGCTGATCCCGCAAACCGATGCAGCCGAACGCGCCGACTGGCGTCAGCTTGTGGCGGATCTGCAGCGCGAGTTCCCGGGCGCCATCCCAACCGAAGGCGACCCGCTGAGCCACTACGGGCTGATCAACGCCGTGGCCGCCTGCGTGGACGACAGCGCGATTATCACCACCGACGTCGGCCAGCATCAGATGTGGACCGCCCAGGCGTATCCGCTGAACCGTCCGCGTCAGTGGCTGACATCCGGCGGCCTGGGCACTATGGGCTTTGGCCTGCCCGCCGCCGTGGGTGCGGCGCTGGCGAATCCGGACCGCAAGGTCATCTGCTTCTCCGGCGACGGCAGCCTGATGATGAACATTCAGGAAATGGCGACTGCGGCCGAAAACCAGTTAGACGTGAAAATTATCCTGATGAACAACGAGGCGCTGGGCCTAGTGCACCAGCAGCAGAGTCTGTTCTACAAGCAGGGGGTGTTTGCGGCGACCTATCCGGGGATGATTAACTTTATGCAGATTGCCGCCGGTTTTGGCCTGCACACCTGCGATCTGAACGCGGAAGAAGACGCACACGCGGCGCTGCAGGCGATGATTTCTCGCCCCGGCCCGGCGCTGATCCACGTGCGTATCGACCCTGAACAAAAAGTGTATCCGATGGTGCCGCCGGGTGCGGCAAATACTGAGATGGTGGGAGAATAAGCCATGCAGAAACAACATGATAACGTCATTCTGGAACTCACCGTCCGCAACCACCCTGGCGTCATGACCCACGTCTGCGGGCTCTTTGCCCGTCGGGCGTTTAACGTGGAAGGCATTCTCTGTCTGCCGATTCAGGGCAGCGAGCACAGCCGCATCTGGCTACTGGTCAACGACGATCAGCGTCTGGAGCAGATGATGGCGCAGATCGACAAGCTGGAAGATGTCACCAAAGTGGCGCGCAACCAGTCCGATCCCACCATGTTTAACAAAATTGCGGTGTTTTTCGAGTAAATCGCTTAAGGTAAGCGTCTTTCGCTCTTGTAGGCCGGATAAGCGCAGCGCCATCCGGCTTTTTCAGACCGCAGGAACACACATGACCACCATCGCTCTCATCGACGATCACCTTATCGTTCGCTCCGGCTTTGCCCAGCTTCTGAACCTCGAACCAGATTTTCAGGTCGTAGCCGAGTTTGGCTCTGGTCGCGAGGCGCTGGCGGGCCTGCCGGGGCGCGGGGTGCAGGTCTGTATCTGCGACATCTCGATGCCGGATCTCTCCGGGCTGGAGCTGTTAAGCCAGCTGCCGAAAGGAATGGCGACGATCATGCTCTCGGTTCACGACAGCCCGGCGCTGGTCGAGCAGGCGCTCAACGCGGGCGCGCGGGGCTTCCTCTCTAAACGCTGTAGCCCGGACGAGCTTATTGCCGCGGTGCGCACCGTCTCCACCGGCGGCTGCTATTTAACGCCGGATATCGCCGTCAAGCTGGCGGCCGGAAGGCAGGATCCGCTCACCAGACGCGAACGTCAGGTGGCGGAGAAGCTCGCGCAGGGCATGTCGGTGAAAGAGATTGCCGCCGAGCTGGATCTGTCGCCAAAAACCGTGCACGTCCATCGCGCCAACCTGATGGAAAAACTCAACGTCAGCAACGACGTCGAGCTGGCGCGCCGCATGTTCGACAGCTGGCAATGAGTTCCGCTTTTTCACGGCTGATCGCCGTCGTCGCCAGCTTTTTTATCTTCTCCGCCGCTTGGTTCTGCCTGTGGAGCATCAGCCTGCATCTTGTCGAGCGCCCCGAGCTGGCGGTGCTGCTGTTTCCCTTCGGCCTGCGTCTGGGGCTAATGCTCCAGTGCCCGCGCGGCTACTGGCCGGTTTTGCTGGGCGCAGAGTGGCTGATGCTGGTCTGGCTGGCGCAGGAAGTTGCCCTCGCGCACCTGCCCTTATTGATGACCGGAAGCGTGCTCACGCTTCTCCCGGTCGCGCTCATTTCCCGCTACCGCCACCAGCGCGACTGGCGCACGCTGCTGCGGCAGGGGGCGGCGCTGATTGCCGCCGCGTTGCTACAATCCCTGCCGTGGATTGGCGAGAAGGAGATGCTCAACGCCCTGCTGCTGACCCTCACCGGCGGCCTGACGCTGGCACCAACCTGTCTCGTTATTTGGCACTACCTCACCAGCACCGTCTGGCAGCCGCTCGGCCCGGCGCTGGTTTCTCAACCGGTGAACTGGCGCGCCCGGCACCTTATCTGGTATCTGCTGCTGTTTGTGGTGAGCCTGTGGCTCCAGCTTGGCCTGCCCGCCGAGCTTTCACGCTTCACGCCATTTTGTCTGGCGCTGCCGATTATCGCCCTGGCCTGGCACTACGGCTGGCAGGGGGCGCTGATCGCCACGCTGATGAACGCCATCGCGCTGATTGCCAGCCAGACCTGGCACGATCATCCCGTAGATTTACTGCTTTCCCTGCTGGCCCAGAGCCTGACCGGGCTGCTGCTCGGGGCGGGCATTCAGCGCCTGCGCGAGCTGAACCAGTCCCTGCAAACCGAGCTGGCGCGCAACCGCCGTCTGGCGGAGCGTCTGCTGGAGACGGAAGAGAGCGTGCGGCAGGAGGTGGCCCGCGAGCTGCACGACGATATCGGCCAGACTATCACCGCCATCCGCACGCAGGCGGGCATTGTTCAGCGCCTGGCGGCCGAAAACGCGGGCGTGAAGCAGGGCGGGGCGCATATCGAACAGCTTTCGCTGGGCGTCTATGATTCCGTTCGTCGCCTGTTAGGACGGCTGCGCCCGCGCCAGCTTGACGACCTTACGCTTGAGCAGGCGGTACGTTCCCTGATGCGCGAGATGGAGCTGGAAAGCCGCGGTATTGTCAGCCATCTCGACTGGCGCATTAACGAATCTTCGCTCAGCGAAGGCCAGCGCGTGACGCTGTTCCGCGTCTGTCAGGAGGGGCTGAACAACATTGTCAAGCACGCCAGCGCCAGCGCGGTCACCATCCAGGGCTGGCAGCAGGACGAGCGCCTGATGCTGGTGATTGAAGACGACGGCTGCGGCCTGCCGCCGGGCTCCGGCCAGCAGGGCTTTGGCCTGGCGGGCATGCGCGAGCGCGTGAAGGCGCTGGGCGGCACGCTGACCCTCTCCTGCACCCACGGGACGCGCGTCAGCGTCAGTTTGCCGTTAAGGACGTCTCATGTTTAAAACCCCAGCCAGCGCAGCCCCATTAATCAACAAAGCGGAAATCGACGCCCGCTACCGCTACTGGCGTCGCCATATCCTGATTACCATCTGGCTCGGCTACGCGCTGTTCTACTTCACCCGCAAAAGCTTCAACGCCGCCGCGCCGGAAATCCTCGCCAGCGGCGTGATGACGCGCACCGATATCGGCCTGCTGGCGACGCTGTTTTACATCACCTACGGCCTGTCGAAGTTCTTCTCGGGCATCGTCAGCGATCGCTCCAACGCGCGCTACTTTATGGGCGTTGGGCTGATCGCCACCGGCGTGGTGAACATCCTGTTCGGCTTCTCCACCTCGCTGTGGGCCTTCGCCCTGCTGTGGGCGCTGAACGCCTTTTTCCAGGGCTGGGGCGCGCCGGTCTGTGCCCGCCTGCTTACCGCCTGGTACTCGCGCAACGAGCGCGGCGGCTGGTGGGCAATCTGGAACACCGCGCATAACGTCGGCGGGGCGCTGATCCCGATGGTGGTGGGTGCCGCGGCGCTGCACTACGGCTGGCGCGCGGGGATGATGATTGCCGGTGGCCTGGCGATTGTCGCCGGGCTGTTCCTCTGCTGGCGCCTGCGCGACAGGCCGCAAACCGTCGGCCTTCCGCCGGTGGGCGACTGGCGGCACGACGAGATGGAGATCGCCCAGCAGCAGGAGGGCGCGGGGCTGACCCGCAGGGAGATCCTTACCCGATACGTGCTGAAAAACCCGTACATCTGGCTGCTGTCGCTCTGCTACGTACTGGTCTACGTGGTGCGCGCGGCCATCAACGACTGGGGCAATCTGTACATGTCCGAGACGCTCGGCGTGGACCTGGTGACCGCCAACTCCGCGGTGACGATGTTCGAGCTGGGCGGGTTTATCGGCGCGCTGGTGGCGGGCTGGGGCTCGGACAAGCTGTTCAACGGCAACCGTGGTCCGATGAACCTGATTTTCGCCGCCGGGATTTTGCTCTCCGTCGGCTCGCTGTGGCTGATGCCGTTCGCCAGCTACGTGATGCAGGCGGCGTGCTTCTTTACCATCGGCTTCTTCGTGTTTGGCCCGCAGATGCTGATCGGCATGGCGGCGGCGGAGTGTTCCCACAAAGAGGCGGCAGGCGCGGCAACGGGCTTTGTCGGGCTGTTTGCCTACCTGGGCGCATCGCTCTCCGGCTGGCCGCTGGCGCGGGTGATCGACGTCTGGCACTGGAGTGGGTTCTTCGCGGTGATCGCCATCGCGGCGGGGATTTCCGCCCTGCTGCTGTTGCCTTTCCTGCACGCGCAGGCTCCGCGCGAAGCCAGTGTGATGTGATGCGCTTCACCTTTTCGCCCCGAGTGGCGCAAAACTAGGAAATTTTCCCGGTTTTACCTGGACGCTGTCTCAGGCATCTCTCCCGGCTGATTTTTACAATGCTGCAAAAATCAGCTCAGGAGTAAACCAACCATGCTGGCCTTCTTAAATCAGGTGCGCAAGCCGACCCTGGATCTGCCGCTCGACGTGCGGCGCAAGATGTGGTTCAAACCGTTCATGCAGTCCTATCTGGTGGTCTTCATCGGCTACCTGACCATGTACCTGATCCGCAAAAACTTTAACATCGCGCAGAACGACATGATCTCAACCTACGGGCTGAGCATGACGCAGCTGGGGATGATTGGCCTGGGCTTTTCCATCACCTACGGCGTGGGGAAAACCGTTGTGTCCTACTACGCGGACGGCAAAAACACCAAGCAATTCCTGCCGTTTATGCTGATCCTCTCCGCCATCTGTATGCTCGGCTTCAGCGCCAGCATGGGCGCGGGCTCCGTCAGCCTGTTCCTGATGATCGCCTTCTACGCCCTGAGCGGTTTCTTCCAGAGTACCGGCGGGTCGTGCAGCTACTCCACCATCACCAAATGGACCCCGCGCCGCAAGCGTGGTTCCTACCTCGGCATGTGGAACATCTCCCACAACCTCGGCGGGGCGGGTGCGGCAGGCGTGGCGCTGTTTGGCGCGAACTACCTGTTCGACGGCCACGTGATCGGCATGTTTATCTTCCCGTCGATTATCGCCCTGATTGTCGGCTTTATCGGCCTGCGCTTCGGCAGCGACTCCCCGGAATCCTACGGCCTCGGCAAAGCCGAAGAGCTGTTCGGCGAGGAGATCAGCGAAGAGGACAAAGAGACCGAAGAAAACGAGATGTCCAAATGGCAGATTTTTGTTGAGTACGTGCTGAAAAACAAAGTGATCTGGCTGCTGTGCTTCTCAAACATTTTCCTCTACGTGGTGCGTATCGGTATTGACCAGTGGTCGACGGTGTATGCCTTCCAGGAGCTGAAGCTTTCTAAAGAAGTGGCGATTCAGGGCTTCACCCTGTTTGAAGTGGGCGCGCTGGTCGGCACGCTGCTGTGGGGCTGGCTCTCCGACCTCGCCAACGGCCGTCGCGCGCTGGTGGCCTGCATCGCGCTGGCGCTGATTATCGCTACCCTCGGCGTCTACCAGCACGCCAGCAACCAGTACGTTTACCTGGCGTCCCTGTTCGCGCTCGGTTTCCTGGTGTTTGGCCCGCAGCTGCTGATCGGCGTGGCGGCAGTTGGCTTCGTGCCGAAAAAAGCGATCGGCGCCGCCGATGGAATTAAAGGCACCTTCGCTTATCTTATCGGCGACAGCTTCGCCAAGCTGGGTCTGGGGATGATCGCCGACGGCACGCCGATTTTCGGCCTGACCGGCTGGGCGGGTACCTTCGCGGCGCTGGATGCCGCAGCGATCGGCTGTATCGTCCTGATGGCGATGGTAGCGGTGCTGGAAGAACGTAAAATTCGCCGTGAGAATCGTGCGCAGAAGCAGAAATTGAAAGCGGCCTGAGTGTGCAGGTAACTTCTTTGCCCGGCTGACCGCCGGGCTTTTTTATTTACAGGCTCTACCTTTACCCCGCTTTACACACCCGCTCCTCTCCATGCTCTACAGTGTTTTTGCTGCCGCCATTCGTGCAGCCTTAGAACGGAGAACCTGCATGTTGACCCGACGATTGTCCTGCCTGGCGCTGCTGATGGCGCTGGCGTCCCCCGCGATGGCCGCGGATAACCCTACCTACGGCGAGAAACTGGAAGGTTTTGACTATGGCTGGCCGGTAAAACACTTTGCCTTTACCTCGCAAAACCAGCCTCTGGAAATGGCCTACCTGGACGTTAAGCCGGAAAACCCTAACGGCCGCACCGTGGTGCTGATGCACGGAAAAAACTTCTGCGCCGGTACCTGGGACGGCACGATCCGCGCGCTTTCAGCCAGCGGGTATCGGGTGGTTGCTCCCGACCAGATCGGCTTCTGTAAATCCACCAAGCCGGAGCGGTATCAGTACACCTTCCAGCAGCTGGCGGATAACACCCACGCCTTGCTCAAATCGCTCGGCGTCGATCGCGTGACGGTTATCGGCCACTCGACCGGCGGCATGCTGGCGACCCGCTACGCGCTGATGTGGCCGCAGCAGGTGGAGCAGCTGGTGATGGTCAATCCGATAGGCCTGGAAGACTGGAAAGCACGCGGCGTGCCGCATATTACGGTCGACCAGTGGTATCAGCGCGAGCTGAAGGTCAGCGCCGACGGCATTCGCCAGTATGAGAAAAACACCTATTACGCCGGGGAGTGGAAGCCGGAATACGAGCGTTGGGTAACCATGCTTGCCGGGCTGAACAACGGGCCGGGCAAAACGCGCGTGGCCTGGAACTCGGCGCTGCTTTACGACATGATCTACACCCAGCCGGTTATCTACGAATTTAGCGACCTGAAGATGCCGGTATTATTGATGATCGGCACGAAGGACAACACTGCCATCGGGAAAGATCTCGCCCCACCGGAAATCCGCAAGACGCTTGGCAACTATGCGGTGCTGGGGATAGAGACGGCGAAGCGCATTCCGCACGCGACGCTGGTGGAATTTAACGACATGGGCCACGCGCCGCAGATGCAGGACCCCGCACGCTTCCACGAGGCGCTGCTGAAGGAACTTCAGGCTCGCTGACTGGTTTCCAGCAACAGCCCGCGCAGCCACGCCTGCGCGGGATTGCGGTGCGTTCTGCCGTGCCAGGCCATACTTTTGGTAAAGCCGGGTACGGCCACTGGCGTTTCGCACACGAACATCCCCGTCTGGTTTTCCGCTATGCGTGACGGCACGACGGCAATCATTTCGCTGAGAGCCAGCACGTCCGGCAGGACCAAAAAGTTGCTCACTGAAAGCCCCACGTGCCGCATGCGGCCAATTTTCTCCAGCGCACCATCGGTAACGCCACGAAAACCGTCGCCTTCGTAAGAGACCAGCACATGCTCCAGAGTGCAGAATCGGTCTAACGCCATAGTCTTTCCCGCATCCGGATGGTCGGCGCGCATCATGCAAACGTACCGTTCATCATAAAGCGCCCGGCTGTGAAGCTCATCGGGCGTGGTATGTGGGGTGATCAGCGCCACGTCAACGCTGCCCTGTTCAAGCTGGCTGACCAGGCGACCAGATTCCACGGGCACCACGCGCACACGAATGCCCGGCGCCTGCACTTTAAGGGCGGCGATAAAGGGTACGACCACCGCGCGCAGGGCGTAGTCGGTCGCGGCGAGGGTGAAGGTGAGCGTTGCGGTGATCGGGTCAAAAGCCACGGGCTGTAACAGCACGTCGATATCAGCAAGTATACGCTTCACCGGAGCGGCTAACGCTTCAGCGCGTGTAGTTGGCACCATCCCATGCGGGGCGCGGATGAAGAGCGGATCGTTGAAGTAATCCCGCAGGCGGTTGAGCATGCCGCTTACGGCGGGCTGGGTCAGGGCAAGACGCGCCGCCGCGCGGGTGACACTGCGTTCATCCAGCAGGGCGTCGAGCGTTTTCAGCAGGTTAAGATCCAGCGTGCGAAGATCCGCTTTCATGACGTTTTTCCACCTCTTTTCCGTACACTATTCTGGTGCCGCCCGCTGTCGACGCGCTGCGTTTCCCGCTATGATGAGCGGCTAGTCAAAGGAGAACACATGGTCTGGATAATGCTGGCAACGCTTGCCGTGGTCTTTGTGGTGGGATTTCGCGTCCTGACCTCAGATTCCCGCCGCGCCATCAAACGTTTAAGCGAGCGTCTGGGCATTACCCCAATGCCTGTTGAGTCGATGATCGATCAGTTCGGTAAAACGCCGGGCAATGAGTTTATCCGCTACCTTGAGCGCCCGGACGAGGCGCATCTGCAAAACGCCGCGCAGGTGCTGCTTATCTGGCAGGTCTGCATTGTCGACGGTAGCGAAGAGAACCTGCATACCTGGCACCGCCTGCTGCGTAAAGCTCGCCTGGCCGCGCCGATTACCGATGCACAAATCCGTCTCGCCCTCGGCTTTATGCGCGAGATGGAACCTGACCCGCAGGAGCTTAACGCCTTTCAACTGCGTTATAACCAGCTCTTCCTGCCGGAAGAGGGCGTGTTTTACCTGCACTGATATCACGAACCGTGATGAAGAGTATAAAGCATCGTCATTAGATTTATACCACTCACGGGTGCACCATCACCTCATCCACTAAAACGATGAGGTGAACCATGAAACAATCCGCCATTATCTGGCCGAACGACTACCTGCCAGGCACTACCGATAACTTTGCATCTAACGAAATCATCGTCGCCGGGCTGAGCGCGAAAGAGATCTGGGCTCAGCTCAACGACACCACCCTGTGGCCGTCTTATTACAGCAACGCCGAGGATATCCGTTTCCATGACGGCAGCGGCCCGGCGTTGAGTGCTAACGCTCGCTTTCGCTTTACCACCTTTGGCTTTCCGGTTGAGGCGCAGGTAACGGAGTATGTTCCACCTGTGGACGGTGAAGCCGCGCGTATCGCGTGGCACGGCTGGGTGGAAGGGGATGCAAATTCTCGTCTGGATGTGATCCACGCCTGGCTGTTTGAAGACCTGCCCGGAAACCGAGTGCGCATTCTGACTCAGGAATCGCAGAAAGGCGCACCAGCGCAGGAACTTGCTCGCGCCGTGCCGAATCCGATGATTAACGGGCATCAGGAGTGGATCGTCGGGCTGGCGAATGCGGCGATGCAAGAAAAGTTGTCAAATCGTTAAATTCGTCACACTTTTGATGATAAACTGCGCGACTTTTCCGCACGTTTTTATCTTCAGGTGACGCCATGACAGAACATATCCAGCCCACGACCAGACCGCAGACCAACGAGGTTTCTCGGCCCAACTGGTCGGCGGTTTTCTCCGTGGCGTTCTGCGTCGCCTGCCTGATTACCGTTGAGTTTCTGCCGGTAAGCCTGCTGACGCCGATGGCGCAGGATCTGGGCATTTCCGAAGGCGTGGCGGGGCAGTCCGTTACCGTCACCGCCTTCGTGGCGATGTTCGCCAGCCTGTTTATCACCCAGGTGATTGGCACCATCGACCGCCGTAAAGTGGTCATTCTGTTCAGCGTGCTGCTGACGCTCTCCTGCCTGCTGGTCTCCTTCGCGGAAAGCTTCACCCTGCTGTTGCTCGGTCGCGCCTGCCTGGGGCTGGGGCTCGGCGGCTTCTGGGCGATGTCGGCCTCGCTGACTATGCGCCTGGTGCCCGCGCGCACGGTGCCAAAAGCGCTTTCCGTTATCTTCGGTGCGGTCTCCATCGCGCTGGTTATTGCCGCGCCGCTGGGCAGCTTCCTCGGTGGGATTATCGGCTGGCGTAACGTCTTTAACGCCGCGGCAGTAATGGGCCTGCTCTGTATCATTTGGGTGTGGAAAGCGCTGCCGTCGCTGCCGGGCGAAGCAGCGCACCATAAGCAGAACATGTTCGCGCTGCTCAAGCGCCCTGGCGTGCTGGCGGGGATGACCGCTATCTTCATGGCCTTTGCCGGGCAGTTTGCCTTCTTCACCTATATCCGCCCGGTGTACATGACCATGGCGGGTTTTGACGTTGACGGCCTGACGCTGGTGCTGCTGAGCTTCGGTATCGCCAGCTTTGTCGGCACCTCGCTGTCGTCGCAGTTCCTGAAACGCTCCCTGAAGGTGGCGCTGGCGGGCGCGCCGCTGGTGCTGGCGGCGAGCGCCACGGTGCTGGTGCTGTGGGGCAGCGATAAGTGGGTGGCGTCTGCCATCGCGATTATCTGGGGCTTTGCCTTTGCGCTGGTGCCGGTGGGCTGGTCGACGTGGATCACCCGCTCTCTGGCCGATCAGGCGGAAAAAGCCGGGTCGATTCAGGTGGCGGTAATCCAGCTGGCGAACACCTGCGGCGCGGCCATTGGCGGCGTGGCGCTTGACCATCTGGGGCTGACGTCACCGCTGGTGATTTCCGGTACGCTGATGCTGCTGACGGCGCTGCTGGTGGCGGGGAAGGTTAAGGCGAAGTAGTGCTTTTCTCCCTCTCCCGGTGGGAGAGGGCCGGGGTGAGGGCATCAGGCTACGCCGATGTCTGAACCCGTCTTCGCGAATCCATCGAAATCAGCACCACCGACGACACAATCAGCAGCGTCCCCAGCCAGTCCGGCAGGGTGAATGCCACGCCCAGCAAAATCACCGACAGCAGCGCGCTGCTCAGCGGCTCGGCGCAGCTCAGAATGCTCGCCTTCGGTCCGCCAATCATCTGCGCGCCTTTCAGGTACAGGCTGAACGTCAGCGCCGTGCCAATCACCACCAGATAGAAAAACGCCAGCAGCAGGCCGCCGTCAATCACGAAAGTGGTGCCGCGCCCGGCGTAGAACGGCGTCAGCATCAATCCGGCAATCAGCATGCTCCAGCCGACAATCGGCAGCGTGCCGTAGCGGGCGATCAGCGTCGACGGATAGGTCGTATAAAACGCGGCGGCAAACGCCGAGGCGATACCGAAGAACAGCGCGGCAGGGGAGATGGAGAGCGAGGTCGGGTCGCCGTGGGTCACCAGCAGGAAAGTGCCGATCAACGACGTAAAAATCGCTGACAGGACAAATACGCCGGGACGCTTTTTCCGCGCCAGGGCGAACCACGCCACAATGATGGTCGGTGACAGAAACTGCAGCACGGTAGCGGTCGCCGCGTTGGATTTTTCAATCGTCAGCAGGAAAGTGAGCTGCACGGTGAGCGCGCCGACCAGCGAGAAAAACAGCAGGCTGAGGGCGTCCTTGCGGTTTTTGATGACCGAGAAAATCTTGTCGCCGTGAACGAAGGAGAGCGTCAGGAGGATCACGCCGGTAAACAGCAGGCGAACCATGGTCAGGTAAGGCGAAGAAATGTGGCTTTTCTCCATGATGTACTGCGCGCAAACTCCTGAGCTGCCCCATAAAACGGCGGCAATCAGGACGTTCAGCATCCCTTTGCGTGTGGAACCCATGTTCTCCCCTGTTATGTTGTCGTTAATTCGGTCAACAGCATAGCATGGTTGTGTGCGGCCTGATGTCCTCACCCCGGCCCTCTCCCACAGGGCTGAGGAATCCCCAGTAATTTTTAAGCAGAAGCAATAATGTTGTTTCAGAACGAGTTAAAGCTTTCAGCGATGCCCTGGTCCGGCTGTAAATCGCCGAAGCGTTTCCGTAAGGCCGGGGCGAGGCGCAGGGATGCGCCGAGAGGGCGTGGCCTGCAGGGATGCAGGCTCATGCCCGACCCGATAGCCTGAAGGAATAAGCTGAGGGCACCGCGAAGCGGCGATTTACCGCCGGGAGCCCGGGTCGCCAGGGCGGTGGCGATTGAGCCGCCCTGGCACGTTCACCGGTACAGAAATCACAGAGTAGCAAGGAACATAAAGTGAACGAAATGACCACCAGAGCCGTATGTTCCCCCTCACCCCAGCCCTCTCCCTCAAGGGAGAGGGGGTCGTCCATGCAAACATTATTTTGTGGGGATCCCTCAGCCCACGGGGAGAGGGAGCAAACACTAAAAACGGCAACGTTGCGTTGCCGTTTTGCTTTTACCTTAGAACCACGCCTCCCACATCGCGCCGACGTTGAAGTCGTCGAGCGTTTCGTCTTTGGTATTGTTCACGCGCGCGGTGCGTTCGTTGTCCACTTTGCCGCCGGTCACGTAGAAGCGCAGCATCGGGCGGAACTCCGGCCCCATGGCGATAGACATGTTCTGCGACAGGGTCAGCTTCCAGCCCTTGTTGTCGCCGCCGTTGTCGTAGTCAACGTGCTGCCAGCCCGCTTCCAGCCAGGTGGAGTGAACGTCGTTCCACCAGTGCATCGGGCGCACGATGGCGTTGTAGTTCTTGCGGTTGTCGGTCTTATCGCGGCTGTTGTCGTAGTCGTGGAAGGCGAGGATGTATTCCACCTGCGTCGCCTGGGTGAATTTGTACAGCCCTTCGAAGCTGGCGTAGACCGTGGTCAGATCCTCGGTTTTGTTGAACACGCTGTTGTCCGCGTTATCGGAGTAGCGGGCAATCACCTTGTTCACGCCGCTGTCGTTAGTGTGGCTCAGCACCACGCCGCCCTGCCAGGCGTTCAGACGCTCGTCGCTCTCCACCGCTTTGGAGTCAAAGCCGTAGTTGGCGTACAGCTCCATGTCGATCGGACCGAGCTTCATGCCGTGGATTTTCGAGGTTGCGGCGTAGTTGCCTTTATCGCCCGTCCCGGAACCGCCGGTACAGGTGATGCGCGACGGGTTGGCTTCATCTTCCATCACTTCCGGGCTACAGGATTCCACCGCCGCCACGGCGGCCACGTCAAACTGCACGCCGCCGATGTCGAAGTTCTTCACCCCGGCGCCCTGGCCGTCGTGGTTCATCCAGAAGTAGTCGTTGATGCCCTGCTGCGGACGCTGGTGGAAGTCACGACCGGCCCAGAAATAGGCGTTCGGATTGGAGGCCATAATGTTGGTCACCCCCGCGTAGGCTTTTTTCAGGTTAACTTCGTCGCCCCAGTGGTCGATCATCACGTTGATGTCCCAGATGGCGCCGTTGTCACCCTTGAAGGCCTTGGAGAGCTGGAATTCCCCGCCGTTACCTTCGTTGCCCAGACGACCAATCGCTGACGCGCCGTTGTAGGAGCCATCCACCGCCACGTATTTCTGATCGGCGGCCTGGAAGTGCGCGCCGTAGCGGGCGTAGCCGGTAAATTTCACGCCGAACGGGATCGCCATATCCGGGGATTGCGCCGTGCTTTGCGGCTCGGTCACGATGTCCGCTTTTTTCGCGACCGCCGCATCCATTTTGGCCTGACGCTCCGCCAGGGCTTTATCCACCGCTTTCGCCACAATGGCGTCGATTTGCTCCTGGGTAAATTCTTGTGCGAGCACGGAAATTGGGCAAAGCGCGGCGATAACCGCCATGGTTAATGGAAGTTTTTTAATCGTATTCATGGTTATCTCAATATAGTTTAATTTTATTCAGACAATAACCATCCCGCTCCGATCTGACAGAGTATGTCGCTATCATCAGAACAAGTGGATCTCTATTTAGGGTACAGAGGTATTACATTAATTATTTCGCCATAGACTATCTCTGATATAAATGAATAATTTCTTCGGACAGTTCACGCGCTAATAAAGAATTCATTAAATGATCCTGCGCGTGCACCATGATTAACGTCATCGGCTGGCGGCCTTCGCCTGCATCCTGCTCGATCAGTTTGGTCTGCATCTTGTGCGCCTGGCGCGAGTAGCCGTCGGCTTCGCGCAGCAGGCTTTTGGCCTCGTCAAAGTTGCCCTGACGCGCCGCGTGCAGCGCTTCAAAGCACAGACTGCGTGACTGTCCGGCATTGACGATAATTTCCATTACGGCTTCTTCTAGTGCGATCATCATTATTACTCTTTTTCAAAACTATTATTTAAGGCGGTGGCGGCAAACCACTCTCCGCTTTTCTTAATGGTGCGCTGCTGCGTCTCTAAATCGAGCTGGATAAATCCGTAGCGATTTTTATAGGCATTGCACCACGACCAGTTATCAATAAACGTCCACATATGGTAGCCAAGACAATTGCACCCTTCGCTAATCCCTTTATGCAGCCACGCTAAATGCTCGGAAATAAACTCAATGCGGTACCGATCGTTAATCTGGCCGTTTTCAATAAAGCGCTGCTCATTTTCGACGCCCATGCCGTTTTCAGAAATAAAGCAGCGAGGGTTGCCGTAATTGTCGCGCAGGTTAACCAGAATATCGTAAATACCCGGCTCATAGATTTCCCAGCCGCGGTACGGGTTCATCTTGCGGCCCGGCATCTCGTAGCTATCAAAGAACCACTCCGGCATAAACGGCGCCTGCGGGTTCACCGCGCTGTCGCGACACTTTACGCGACGCGGCTGATAGTAGTTCACGCCGAGCAGGTCGATTTTCCCTTCCGCAATCAGAGCGCTGTCTTCCGGCCTGCAGGCAGGCAGCTGATCGTAAGCCTTCAGCAGCGCCACCAGGTCCGCCGGGTATTCGCCGCGCAGCACCGGGTCGAGGAAGCTGCGGTTAAACATCAGGTCCGCGATGTGCGCCGCCTTCACGTCCGCCGGGTTCTGCGAGCGCGGATAGGACGGCGTCAGGTTCAGCACGATGCCAATTTCCCCGGCGTAATGCCCGGCGCGGTAGGCCTGAACCGCCTTCGCATGGGCCAGCACGGTGTGATACGCCACGGTGGCTGCCCGGCGAAAATCCACCACGTTCGGGTAGTGGAAGTCGTACAGATAACCGCCTTCCACCGGGACAATCGGCTCGTTGAAGGTAAACCAGTGCAACACGCGATCGCCGAACAGCTCGAAGCAGATCTGCGCATAGCGGGCGTAAGCCTCCACCACGTCGCGGTTTTCCCAGCCGCCAATCTCCTGCATCGCCATCGGCATGTCGAAATGGAACAGGGTCATAAACGGCGTGATGCCCTGTTCATTCAGCTCATCAATGACCTGATTGTAAAAATCGACCGCTTCCGGATTCACTTCACCGATACCGTCGGGGATCAGGCGCGCCCAGCTAATCGAGGTGCGAAAGCTGTTGTGGTTCAGCTGCTTTAACAGCTGAATGTCCGTTTTCCAGTGCTGATAAAACGTGGAGGTCTGCTGCGGCCCCACGCCGTTGTGAAAACGGTTTGGCTCGCGGGCAAACCAGTAATCCCACGTGGTTTCTCCCTCTCTTGCCCCTTCGGTCTGGAGAGCGGAGCTTGCGCTGCCCCACCAGAAGTTATCGGGAAATGCGTATTTCATGTCCTTTCCTCTTTGACTTAATTACTTGCGGCTTCAGCGGTACCGACGGTTGCCTGGGCTTTCTGCTCTTCGTTTTTCATCAGCGTACGCTCATAGGCGCGCAGGAACGGCAGGTACATCAGCGCGGACATCACCATACAGACCAGGCACATGATCACCGGACTGAGCGCCCAGTTTGCCGCCCACGAGGCACCAATCGGCGCGGGGGTGGTCCACGGGGTCAACGACACAACCTGTGCCAGCCAGCCGAGTTTGGTTGCGCCGTACGCCAGGCAGGCGTTGACCAGCGGAACAAACACGAACGGGATAAACAGCATCGGGTTCATGATGATCGGCGCGCCGAACAGAATCGGCTCATTGATGTTAAAGAAGCTCGGCACAATGCCCATTTTGCCGATGGTGCGCAAATGCGTGGCGCGGCTGCGCAGCAGCAGGAACGCCAGCGGCAGCGTGGAGCCTACGCCGCCAATCAGCAGGTAGTGATCCCAGAAGCCCTGCAGGTAAACGTGCGGCAGCGCTGCGCCAGCGGCCAGTGCCGCCTGGTTTGCGGAGAGGTTTGCCATCCAGAACGGGTTCATGATGCCGGTGACGATCAGCGAGCCGTGGATACCGGCAAACCAGAAGATCTGGCACAGCAGCACGGAGAGCAGAATCGCGGGCAGGGAGTCAGACGCGGACACCAGCGGTTCCAGCAGGTGCATAATCGCCTGCGGGATAATCATTCCGGTCTGCGCTTCTATGAACAGGTTCAGCGGGTGCAGGGTACCAATCACCACCATCACCGGGATGAGGATTTCGAACGAGCGCGCCACGCCGGTTGGCACTTCCTTCGGCAGGCGGATGGTCACGTTGTTCTGCTTCAGCCACGCATAGACGCGGGTGGAGTAGATTGCGGTGATAAGCGCGGTGAAGATGCCCTGGCCGGAGAGATACTGGGTCGAGATTTTGCCGTCGGCATACGGCGCGGCGACCAGCAGGAAGGCCATAAAGGCCAGCAGGCCGGACATCACCGGGTCGAGGTTAAACTGACGCCCCAGGCTCGCCCCAATCCCCACCGAGATGAAGAAGGTCATCACGCCCATGCTGAGGTTAAACGGCAGCATCAGCTGTTCGCGGTAGGTCTGGGAGAAATCCAGCCAGCCGCGGGCGAAGCTATTGGTGGTATCCGCCGAGAACGGCGGGAAGATGAACACCAGCATAAACGAGCCGATGATCATAAACGGCAGCGCGGCGGTAAAGCCGTCGCGGATGGCAATCACATACTTTTGCTGACCCAGCTTCGCGGCCAGCGGGGTAATTGACTGCTCAATCACCGCGACCATGGATTGATATAACGAACTCATGTGAACACCTTTTAGTGTGCCGCTTTGATGAGCGACAGAGCATAGTCCAGTACTTTATCGCCACGCTGCATGCCGTAGTCCATCATGTCGATGGGCTGCACCGGAATGCCTTTCGTAGCCGCCTTGTCTGAGAGTGTCTGTAACATGTATTTCACTTGCGGTCCGAGAAGTACCACCTGATATTGCGGAAACTGCGTATCAAATTCGGAAACACCGTACGCATCAATCTTTACCGGAACACCACGTTCTTTCGCGACATCGACCATTTTGCTGACCAACAGGCTGGTGGACATCCCGGCAGAGCAGCACAGCATAATCTTGAACATCGACAACCATCCTCTAAATGTAAAAAGTTATTGCGAGAGTGATTGGACATGATACGGAAACCGGTTTCCATTTATAAAAGACAGAAGTGTGACAATCATCAAGATCCCTTACTTATGAGGCTAATTAACCGGATGTGGGTCACATAATTTGGCTGTATTTGCGTCATTTTGAGTGGAAACGGAAATTCGGTTTCCATGAAAAACGGAAACGGATATACTCCGTTCTGGCTATAATGTGAGCCGTAGCGGTGATGGAATTTGCAGGCGCGAGGTTAGCCTGCCAGGGGAAAGAGATGTCGACAATCAATGATGTATCACGTCTGGCCGGGGTGTCTAAAGCCACGGTATCGCGAGTGTTGAGTGGGTCACGTGGCGTTAAGGAAGCCAGCCGTCAGGCCGTGCTGAAGGCGGTGGATGAGCTGAACTATCGTCCCAACGTGATTGCCCAGTCGCTGCTGAGCCAGTCGACGGGCTGCATTGGGGTGATCTGCGCGCAGGAAAACATTAACCAGACCACCGGGTATCTGTACGCGCTGGAAAAACAGCTCAGCCAGCATCAAAAACACCTGCTGCTGCGCTTCGCGCATAGCAAAGCGGAAGTGATGAACGCTCTCGAAGAACTCTCCTGCGGCCTGTGTGACGACATCCTGGTGATTGGTGCCCGTTTCCCGCTGGACGTGGATATGGAAAACGTCATCCTGGTGGACTGCATGGAGGCTGATAATTCCAACAGCATCCAGTTCGACCACGCTTTTGCCGCCGAAACCGCCTGTAACTACCTCACCAGCCAGGGGCGACGCCAGATTGCCCTGATCCACCCCCACGGCAGCGGGTTTGCCGACCAGGTGCTGCTTGGCTACAAGCACGCGCTGGAGAAAAATTTCCTGCCCTTTAATCGCAACCTCGTCTTTATGGACGCGACCTCCTCGTCCGTTGCGCTGCAGGAGCTGCTTAACAACGCCAGCACCCTGAATTTCAACGCGCTGCTGGTAGCGGACGAGCAGGAAGCTCAGCGGGTGATCCCGCAGCTGCAGGCGTTTAATAAATCGGTGCCGGAAGACATCATGGTCTTCAGTCTTGCCGGATCGCTGCACCTGCCGGGTATTCCGGTGATCCCGGCCATTGAATATTCCATGGACGCGATGGCGGCACGCATCGTGAGCTGGCTGACGGAGAAAACGCAGATGCTCGGGTCCTATGTTCTGCGCGGGGATCTCATCATTCCGGACGTGCGGAAGCGTTAAAAACGTTTTCCAGGCCGGGTAAGCGCAGCGCCACCCGGCGAGAACTCAATAATCCTCCATGCAATCCACCTGACTTACTGCATCCCAGTAGGCGTCAAGGTTGTCGCGCTTCACGGCGGTAACGGCATTTTTGATCAGCAGCTGGTTGGCCTCTGAAGACAAAATCATTCCCTGCCAGGCCTTATCGCTCTGCTTTTTCTGCGGCGTACAGGCTTTCTTCACATCTTTCAGAACCTGCTGTTTTATTTGTGCATCCTTTGCCGGATCGTCTTTTTCCTGAGCATGGACAAACGCGGCGAAGAGCAGACAAACCAGCAGGCAGACCAGGTGTGCAGCTTTCATCAAAACCCCCTTGAGAAGTCACAGGCTTCCCATGAAATATATCGTTACATTTAGTGTCGCGACGCCAGTCGAAAGTATGAATTTTCTCCAGAGTGTGGGTATGCGATAGTGAAACGGCAGAAAAAATAAGGAGAAAAATATGCACCTGAGCATTACTGATAATGTCACGACGCAGGAGAAAGAGGAGTTACTGACGGGTCTGAGGGCTTTTAACGGGCAGTTTCTCGATCTGACAAATTTTAGCGGCGACGTTGGGGTTTACGTGCGTGACGATAATGGCGCAATGCTGGGCGGGTTAATCGGCGTGCGTAAAGGCGACTGGCTTAATATCGACTATCTCTGGGTGAGCGACACCGTGCGAGGTACCGGCGTGGGCAGCCAGCTCATCAGAACGGCAGAAGAGGAAGCCAGACGCAAAGGCTGCAAGCACGCGCTGGTGGATACCGTCAGCTTCCAGGCGCGCCCGTTTTATGAAAAACAGGGGTACCAGTTGCAGATGTCTTTGCAGGATTATCCTTATCCGGGCATGCAGCGACATTATCTGGCGAAAGCGCTTTAAGTCCGCTGCGGTGATTATGGATTCTGCTATTTATTGCGAGTCGCTTTCCTAATTTGAAGCGTGCTGCTTGTCTTCTTTTCAGGCCCTGGCGCATGCTTTGGCCTGGTTAAATAAAGCATGGAGATGTCAATGGAACGGACAGCAAAACTCTTCAAAAAGGGGCGGAATCAGGCGGTGATGCTGCCTGCTGAATTCGCGTTTGATACGGAGAGCGTCTACATCCGGCGGGATGAGGAGGGGAATGTCGTTTTGGCGGCAAAACCTGTTCAGACAAAGAGTTGGGATAATTTTTTCCGCCTGCTGGCAGTTACAGACGTACCGGATTCGTTTCTGAGCAAAGAGGAGCGCAATCAGAGTGTTACGACAAGAGACCCTCTGGATGGAGCCTGTTCATGAGGCATATGCTGGATACGAATATCGTGAGCCACTTGTTTAAACGACACCCGGAGGTTGTAAGCAGAATGACATGCCTGACTCCGGGGGACAACGATTGTGACAAACGATCGTGCATTCAGAATGGTGCAGGAGCTTGCCGTCGAGGACTGGACGACAACGTCGTGATCCCTGATGCCGGGTAAGCGCAGCGCCACCCGGCGATACTCGCATATAACTTATCCTTCTTATTGATTCTTTTTCGTTTTTTATTTCACCGCCTCGTTGTCGATATAGTCACTACACCATTCAGCAAAAGGAACTGTCTCGTGAAACGTCGATTAGGTGCACTGGTACTCGCTGGCCTGCTGTTGGCAGGGTGCGATCAAAGTGGCAGCGATGCCAAACACATTAAAGTGGGCGTCATCAACGGCGCGGAACAGGACGTGGCGGAAGTCGCCAAAAAGGTGGCGAAAGAGAAATATGGCCTAGACGTGGAGCTGGTAGGGTTCAGCGGCTCGCTGTTGCCTAACGATGCCACAAATCAGGGAGAGCTGGATGCCAACGTCTTTCAGCACCGCCCGTTCCTTGCAGAAGATAACAAGGCGCATGGCTACAAGCTGGTGGCCGTGGCGAACACCTTCGTTTTCCCGATGGCCGGCTATTCCCGTAAAATCAAATCCGTGTCTGACCTGAAGGACGGGGCGACTATCGCCATTCCAAACGATCCGACCAACCTTGGCCGCGCGCTGCTGCTGCTGCAAAAAGAGAAGCTCATCACCCTGAAGCCGGACACCGGGCTGCTGCCGACGGCGCTGGATATTACCGCCAACCCTAAACAGCTGAAAATTATGGAGCTGGAAGGGGCACAGTTGCCGCGCGTGCTGGACGATCCGAAAGTGGATGTCGCCATCATCAGCACCACCTATATTCAGCAAACCGGGCTGTCGCCGGTGCATGACAGCGTCTTTATTGAAGATAAAAACTCGCCGTACGTGAATATCGTGGTGACGCGCGAAGACAACAAAGACGCGGAGAACGTGAAGGCGTTTATCCAGTCCTATCAGTCACCGGAAGTGGCGAAAGCGGCGGAGACGATCTTTAACGGCGGGGCGGTGCCGGGCTGGTAAAGGAACCGGCAGAAAACGCGGTGATTAAATTGGCCCGATTCCATCGGTAATCGCCCTTTAACCCACAGCGTTACCGGCGACGGCTGGCTATCCTCCTTATCACACCAACCGGAGGATAGCCCATGAACATTACCCACATTCGCAACGCCACCCAGCTGATTACCTACGCCGGAAAACGTCTTTTAATCGACCCGATGCTGGCCCCGAAGGGCGCTTATCCGGGCTTTCCCGGCACGGCGCATGCCGATATCCGTAACCCGACGGTCGAACTCCCCGTTGACGTCAACACGCTGCTGGACGTCGACGCGGTGATCGTCACTCATACACATGATGATCACTGGGATCGCGCCGCAGCAGAGCTGATCGCCAAAGATAAACCGATCTACGTGCAAAACGATCGTGACGCCGCGCTGCTGCGCAGCCAGGGGTTTAGCAACCTGACGGTCATGACCGACGCGACCACCTTTGGCGATATTCAGATTACGAAAACCCACGGCGGCCAGCACGGTACCGACCGCGCTTACGCCGTACCGGAGCTGGCGGAGCGGCTGGGCGAGGCCTGTGGCGTGGTGCTGCGTCATCCCGAGGAGAAGACGCTCTATCTTGCCGGGGATACCATCTGGCGTGGTGAGGTGGCGGCCGATCTGCAAAAGCACCAGCCGGATGTAGTGGTACTGAACGCCGGCTATGCCCACGTCATCGGCTTTGGGCCCATTATTATGGGGCAGGAAGATGTGCTCAACGTTCATTTCCTGCTGCCGCAGGCCAACATTGTGGCGAGCCATATGGAGGCGATTAACCACTGCCTGTTGACCCGCAGCGCGCTGCGTGAGTACGTTGAAGCCAACCAGGTGAGCGATGCGGTGAGCATTCCCCAGGATGGCGAAACCGTTATATTCTGAGTGCGTTAACGGGAAAGGAGAGACAGATGTCGCTAATCAACGTCGCGATTGTCGCGGTAGACGGGTTCAGCCCGTTCCACTACTCCGTTCCCTGTATTCTGTTTGGCGATTCGGTCTCCGGCGAAAAGCGCTTTAATGTGACGATCTGTGCCGAAACGCCGGGGTTTCTTACATCAAAAGACGGGTTCGCCCTCAATGCCACGCAGGATTACATCGCCATCGGGCAGGCCGATATTGTTGTCGTTCCCTACTGGCAGCACGTCCTTGAGCGTCCGCCTCAGACGCTGCTAGACAGCCTGGTACAGGCGAGAGATCGCGGCGCAGAAATCGTCGGGCTATGTCTGGGGTCTTTTGTGCTGGCCTGGGCGGGGATCCTCGACGGTAAACGGGCCGCCACCCACTGGGAATTTGAACGTCAGTTCCAGTCGCTCTTCCCGAACGTCGAGCTGGATATCAATGCCCTCTACGTGGATGACGGCAATATCATCACCTCTGCCGGTACCGCAGCCGCGCTGGACTGCTGCCTGTATATTATTCGCCAGCGCTTTGGCAGCGTGGTCGCCAACCAGATTGCCCGCCGGATGATTGTACCGCCGCACCGCGAGGGCGGGCAGGCGCAGTTCATCGCCCAGCCGGTACCGAAAGATACCCGTGACGCACGTATTAACTGCTTGATCGACTATCTGCAGCAGCACATTACCGAACCGCATAGCCTGGACTCGCTGGCGGAGGTGGTTTCGATGAGCCGCCGCACGCTGACCCGCCATTTTATTAAAGCCACGGGCATGAGCGTCGCCGACTGGCTTACCGCCGAACGCCTGCGGCGCAGCCAGATTTTGCTTGAAGCCGGAAATATGCCCGTTGAGAGCGTGGCGGAGCTGGTGGGATTTAATTCCGCCGTCACCTGGCGGCAGCAGTTTAAGGCGCGCTTTGGGGTGAGCCCTGCTGAGTGGCGGAAAACATTCCGTCTGCATATTTAATGCATTGCAGCTAACTTAAGATTTAAGGGTTAGTTAAACATTTCTTTTTTTTTGTTAAGTGACTTCTTACGCTTCTAAAATAATCTTTTTTAAGATGCCATAACTTAAATTAGATATACTCGCCTTAAGAATGCTCTTATATTGTACAAATTATAATTGCGTCTTAATTTTGTGGCATGGATGAACACGTCTAAAATAAAAAATAAAATAATTTCATTTAGAAATTATGCTATTGCTATGTTCCTGGCTGCGCTATTTTCAGCGAGCGCTAACGCTGCACCGCTGTCTCCAGCGGATCGCGATGCTATCCAACAGCAACAGCAGCAGCTTTTACTTCAAAACCAGCAGCAGCGTGACGAGCTGGAGCGGAGTATTCCCCTCCCCGAACCTGCCAGACCAGGGCCTGTCACAGGCTCCGGGCCCTGTTTCACCATTAACAGCATTACGCTTTCCGGCGCGACCTTAATCTCTCCCAAAAACCAGCATAACCTTGTTGCGCCGTGGCAAGGACAGTGTCTGGATATGGCGAAAATAACGGAGCTTCTGGCCCATATTTCTGACTGGTATATCAGCCGGGGATATATCACCAGCCGCGCCTTTCTTACCGAGCAGGATCTCTCCGGGGGCCAGCTGAATATTGTCGTGCTGGAAGGCCGGCTGGAAGCGATTCGCCTGGAAGGTGAAACGCCGCGGATGCTGAAAATGGCGTTTCCGGGACGGGTGGGACGCATCCTTAATTTACGCGACATCGAACAGGGCATGGAGCAAATAAACCGTTTGCGCGCCGAGCCGGTTCAGATAGAAATTCTTCCGGGAACCCAGCAAGGATATTCGATTGTTAATCTCACGGCAAAACCGGAATTTCCGTTAAGTGCATCGGTAAGCCTGGATAATAGCGGGCAGAAGAGCACCGGTGAAGAGCAACTTAATGGCGTGCTCACCGCCAATAATATGCTGGGGCTGGCGGATAAATGGTTTGTCAGCGGCGGGCGCAGCAGTGATTTTGCCAGCGCGTACGATGCGCAGAATTTCCAGGCGGGCGTCAGCGTGCCGTTTGGCTACGGCCTGCTGGACTACAGCTATGCCTGGAGCAACTACCGAACCACCATCAATAACCAGGGGTTCAACTGGCTCTCTACGGGCGATACCAAAACCCACCGCCTCAACGCGTCGTGGGTGGTTTTCCGCAACGGGGATGTGAAAACCGGCATCGCGGCAGGCGTGGTTCAGCGTTCAAGCCGCAACTGGCTCAACGACGCGCCGCTTCAGAGCAGCACGCGCAATCTCTCCAGCCTGATCCTGGGGGTTACCCACACGCAAAAAATGCTGGGCGGCGTCGCGACCTTCAACCCGACCTGGAGCCACGGCATGCCGTGGTTCAATGCCGAAACCGACGAAGATAAATCCGGCGATATGCCGCGGGCTGAATTCCGCAAATGGAGCCTGAACGCCAGCTTCCAGCGTCCGATAGCCCGTAACGCCTGGTGGCTGACCAGCGCCTACGGCCAGTGGTCGCCTGACCGGCTGTACGGCTCCGAGCGTCTGACGCTCGGCGGCGAAAGCTCCGTGCGCGGTTTTAAAGAGCAGTATCTGTCCGGGGATAACGGCGGCTACTGGCGTAACGAGCTGGGATATTCCCTCTTCACCCTCCCGGTGATTGGCGCGGTGAGCGCCACGGTCGCCGTTGACGGCGGCTGGCTGGAAAAAGACAGTCAGGACCGCTTTGCCTCCGGCACGTTATGGGGTGCCTCTGTGGGGCTGAGCAGCGCTGGGCGCTGGTACAGCAGCCAGGTTTCAGTCGGCACGCCGCTGCACTATCCCGACTGGCTCGGCCCGGATCATGTGAGCGTTAACTGGCGCATTGCCTTTATGCTTTAAGAGACTCTACGACTATGGATACCCGTCACCCTCCCGTTCGCTTCTCGCAGCGTCTGATCAGCTGGATTGTCTGCGGCCTGATGGTCTGGCAGCCGATGGCACCCGCCGTCGCGGCGGCGCTCACGCCGACCGGGCAGACCACGGTGGACCAGGCGGGGAACGGGGTTCCGGTCATCAATATCGCCACGCCGAACGGGGCGGGTATTTCGCATAACCAGTTCCAGGATTACAACGTCGGCAAAGAGGGACTTATCCTCAATAACGGCACGGACCGTTTAACCCAGACCCAGCTGGGCGGGCTTATCCAGAACAACCCCAACCTGCAGGCCGGGCGGGAAGCGAAAGGCATCATCAACGAAGTCACGGGAGCCAGCCGCTCGCAATTGCAGGGCTATACGGAAGTCGCCGGCAAGGCGGCAAACGTCATGGTGGCTAACCCGTACGGTATCACCTGTAACGGATGCGGGTTTATCAACACCCCCAATGCCACGCTGACCACAGGTAAACCGCAGTTTGACGCTAATGGTAACCTGCTGGCGCTGGACGTAACGAAAGGGGCCATCACGGTTGAAGGCCAGGGGCTGGACGCCAGCAGGAGCGACGCGCTGTCGATTATTGCGCGCGCAACGGAAGTGAACGCCGCGATTCACGCGAACGACCTGAAGGTGACGGCGGGGGCGAACCGCGTTGGCGCAGATGGAAGCGTTAAGCCGATTGCCGGTGAGGGGGCCGCACCCATCGTGGCTGTGGATACCGGCGCGCTCGGCGGGATGTATGCCAACCGTATCCGCCTGGTCTCCAGCGAGGCGGGCGTGGGGGTGAACCTCGGCAATCTCACCGCGCGCCAGGGGGATATTCAGCTTGATGCGGGCGGCAAACTGACGGTCTCGAACAGCCTTGCCAGCGGATCGATCGCCGCCAGCGGCGCGGGGGTGACCCTCAACGGCAGCCATCAGGCCGGTGGCGCGCTGAACGTGACCAGCTCGCAGGATGTGGAACTCAATAACAGCACGCTCGCCAGCAGCGGCGATATGCGCCTTTCCAGTGAGGGAAAAGTGCAGATGACGGGCGGCGGGACGAACAGCGCGGGCGCGCTGGCGGTCGTGGGCAGGCAGGGGATTGCACTTTCGGATGCGACGCTGACAGGCCAGACCGACACCATGCTGTCTACCGACGGCAGCCTGACGCAGCGCGCCGGCAGCATCACCAGTAAAGGCGCGCTCAGCGTGGCGGCCGGAAAGGATATCGCGCTGACCAGTACCCGCGTCGGCAGCGATACCCGCACCACGCTGACCAGCGGCGGCACGCTGTCAGCCACGGGCAGTGCGATCTCGGCAGGGGAGAACCTTGCGCTGAGCGGCGGACAGCTGGTGCTGGACGGCCAGAGCCGGGCCGACGCCTCGGGCGATATCCGCCTGACGGGCAGCACCGTCAGTAACCAGGGTCAGGCGAATGCGGGGCGCGACGCTGCGCTCTCCGGCGACAGGGTGTCAAACGGCGGCCTGCTGGCGGCGAAAGGCCATCTGGATGTGAACGCCGGAGACCTGACGAACGGCGGTACGGCGCAGGGTAACGACGTCACCCTTAAGGGGCAGACGATCATCAATAATGGCACCCTCCAGAGCGTCGGAAAACTGACGTTAAATGCTGATAATCTGGAGCAGCAGGGCACGCTGAGCGCGAAAGGGGATGCGAACGTCATGGCGCAGCAAACCCTGCGTAACGGCGGCAGCCTGCTGGCTGACGGCGCGATGAACGTGACCGCAGGCACCCTTGAACAGAATGGCACCCTGTCCGGCGCGACGGCGCTGACGGCGCAGGCCGATACCCTGACCAGCGGTCAGGCATCCCGTACCACCAGTCAGGGCAACGTCCAGCTTACCGCGACCCGCAGCGCCAGCCTGAACGGGCAGACGGACGCGGCGGGGGCATTAACCGTTTCCACCGGCGATCTGAGCACCGATCGGGATGCCCGCCTGCAAAGCGGGCAGGCGCTTACCCTTCAGGCGCAGAATGCGACGCTGAACGGCACCCAGGCGGCAAAAGGAGCGCTGTTGGCGACCGCAGGCATGCTGGCGCATGCCGGGAAATCCACCGGTAACACCCTGAATTTTAACGCGACCAACGACCTGACCAGCAGCGGGGAACTTACCTCCGGTACGATCGGCCTCAGCGGAGAGAACATCTTCCAGTCCGGCGTCGCAAAAGCGGACCGCATGACCCTGACGGCAGGCGACCGCATCACCACCCGCGGTTCGCTGGTGGCCGATACCCTGTCGCTGGACGGTGCGTCGGTAGAGAACGGCGGGCTGCTGCAGGGAACCACCCAGCTCAATCTGAAGACCGGAGCGCTCGCGAACCTGACCGGGGGATCGGTCTACAGCGCGCAGGATTTAACGCTGAACATCCCGGTGCTGGCTAACAGCGGTCTTATCACCACCGACGGCACGCTGCGCGTCAAAGGCGACACGCTGACAAACCAGGGTGAAATCAACGGCCTCAGTCTGAGCAGCGAATATCTCAACCTGAGCAACAGCGGACGCCTGCTGGCGGACGAGCGGATCACGCTGAACGGCACCACGCTGGTTAACACGGGCAATATTGCGGCCAGCGACCTGCACGTGACGGCGAACAGCCTGCAAAACCAGGGCACCGTTCAGGGGGAAGATACCCTGACGCTCGGCGTGGCAGACATCAGTAACCGTGGCGCGCTGCGCAGCAGCGGAACGCTGACGCTCAACGGCGACACGCTTGCTAACAGCGGCGAGCTCAGCGCCACCGCGCTGCTGCTGAACCTGACCCGTCAGGCCAGCAACGATGCCGACGGGCGGGTGATTGCCCGGGACGGCCTGACCCTGACTGCCGCCAGCCTGACGAACGGCGGGCTGATGGCAGGTACCGACGCACAGTTCAACAGCGCGGCAGTCACTAACGGCGGCACGTTGCAGGGCACTCATTCCCTGACGGCGACGGGGGCGCAACTCAGCAATCAACAGTCGGGCATGCTGCTCTCCGGTGGCGCGCTCGAACTGCACCACACCACCTTAAACAACGCCGGGCTTTTGCAGGGCAAAACGCTAAACCTGGCCACCGGCGAGTGGATCAACACCGGTAACGCGCTGGGGGAAGCGGGCGTGACGGCGGAGGTGACCGGCGCGCTGACCAACAGTGGCAAGGTTCTCAGCCAGCAGGCGCTGGACGTGCAGGCCGGCAGCACCGATAACCGGGGCCAGCTGCTGGCGAAAGTGCTTACCCTGCGCAGCGATCTGCAGAACAGCGGCCTGCTTCAGGGCAGCAGCACGCTGGCTTGGTCCGGCGATACTTTCGCGAACCAGACCCAGGGGCAGGTGACGGGCGGCGAGACCCTGACCCTGAGCGGAAAAAACCTCAGCAACGCGGGCAGCCTGCAAGGTCGCAGCGCGACGCTTGGCGCAGAGAGCCTGAGCAACCAGGGCAGCGTTCAGGCGCTGGACGCCCTGACGCTTTCCGCCACTGGCAGGCTGGACAACAAAGGGGCTCTGCTCAGCCAGAACCTGTTTACGCTGACGGCGGCGCAGCTGTTTAACGACGGCCAGCTGGCCGGGAAAGCGCTGACGGTGAAGGCCGCGCAGCTGACCAACACCGGCATTCTGCAGGGTAACGACGCGCTGGCGCTGACCACCCGCGCGCTGAATAACAGGAATACCGGACAGCTGGTGAGCGGCAGCAACCTGGATTTACACCTCGACACGCTTGATAACGCCGGTCTGCTGCTGGTGGATGGCGGGTTCACCCTCCGGGGAAGTGACCTGACGAACCAGGGCGATATTCAGGCGCAGAGTCTGGATCTTGGCCTGAGCAACACCCTGACAAATACGGGGAACCTCGTTGCCACTGAAAATGCCATCCTTAACGCGACGACGCTGACCAGCAGCGGCACGGTGGCGGGCAAAACGCTGACCGCAGGCGCAGCGGAACTGCGCAACAGCGGCCTTATGCAGGGCAGCAACGCCGTTAACGCCACCGCCGATCGCTTTATCAACGAGCTGAACGGCAAATGGCTCTCCGGCGGCGGCTTCACGCTGAAGGGCGGACAGCTGACGAACGCCGGTACGCTGCAGGGCGCGACGCTGGGCATGACGGGCAGCATCCTAACCAACAGCGGCACGGTGAACGGGCTGACGGGACTCAGCGGCACGCTCAGCGGGGCGTTAACAAATACCGGGCTGCTGCAGAGCGGCGGCGCAACCACCTTCACCGCGGACACCCTGGCGAACCCGGGGCGCATCATGGGCGGCACGCTGTCCCTCAACGCTCGCGATCTCAACAACGGCGGGCTGATGCAGGGAACGAACGGCCTGGCGCTCATCGGCACCACGCTGACCACGAGCACGAATTCGCGCACGCTTTCCGGCGGCATGCTGACGCTGGATGCCGGCCAGTTGACCACCCAGGGCACGCTGCAGGGGAACGGCGCAGACGTCCGCGCCACCGACTGGTCGCACGGCGGGTCACTGCTCAGCCAGGGAACGCTGACGGCAAATGCAGGCGGCACGCTGACCTCAACCGGCTCGCTGATGAGCCAGGGCGGAGCGGACATCACCGCCAGGACGCTGGATAACCGCGGGCAGCTTCTCAGCGAAGGGGATGTGACGCTCGGCGGCAGCACGCTCAAAAACAGCGGCACCGTGCAGGGGAAAAGCCTCACGCTGAGTCAGAGCAGCATCAACAACCAGGGCACCTTAACCGGCCTGCAGAGCCTGACCCTGCAGGGGCAGCAGCGGCTGATGGCGCGCATGGCGATGGCCGCGCCGCAGCAGGAACTCATTAACGGCGCAGGCGGCAAGCTGCTTACTCAGGGCACCCTGACGATGACGTCCGGCGCGGTGACCAACGCCGGAAGCTGGCAGGCACAAAATATCCTGCTCAACGCCCAGTCGCTCACCAACAGCGGCGCGGTGCAGAGCGCAGACGCGCTGCAGATGACGCTGGCCGACACGCTCACTGGCGCCGCAGGCAGCAAGATTACCGCGCTGGGCAGCGCGACGCTGCAGGCTGCCACGCTGGCGAACCAGGGGCAATGGGCGGCGAAAAACCTGACGCTGAAAAGTGGCACGCTCAGCAACAGCGGCGCCATCAGCGGCGTGAACGGCCTGACCCTCAGCCAGACCGGCGCGGTGAGCCAGCAGTCATCCGGCACCCTGCTCTCCGGCGGGGCGCTGAACGTCACGGCGGCCAGTGTCACCAGTGACGGGAAGATTCAGGGGAGCACGCTCGGCATCACCACCGGGGCGCTCACCAACGGCGGACGTTTGCAGGGCGATAACGGCGCGACGCTGGCCCTCAGCGGCACGCTGACCAACAACGGCGGGGGCGAAATCGTCAGCCGCGATGGCCTGACGCTGACCACACCCGCGTTGTTTAACTACGGCCTGATCCAGGGCGGCGGCGAGACGCGCGTGACCGCCTCCTCGCAGGCGCGTAATGACGGCAGGCTGCTTTCCGGCGCGCGCCTGACGCTCGGCACGCCGCAGTTCACCGGCACCGGCTGGCTGCAGGCCACTGACCTGATCCTCAATGCGGCGAACGCCACTAACGGCGGCACGTGGGTGGCCGACCGGGCCACCCTGACCGGCACCACGCTTGCCAGCCAGGGCACCACCCAGGCGGGACAGCTGACGGTTAACTACGGCCATCTGAACAACAGCGGCACGCTGCTCGGCAACGCGCAGCTGAATATTAATGCCGACCAGGTGACCCAGAGCGCGGGCGGCAAGCTGCTGAGCGGCGGCAACCTGTGGCTGCAGAGCCGGGGGCTGGACCTCACCGGCCAGCTGGTTTCCCTGGGCGATTTAACGCTGCAGCTGACGAACGCGTTTACCAGCCGGACCGCCGTGGCGGCAGGCCGAACCCTGACCATCAGCAGCGGCGGCGACATCGATAACCGCAGCGTGCTGCAGGGGCAGGCGGTTAACCTCAGCGCGGGCGGGCAGCTCAGCAACAACGGACAAATCACCACCGGCGGCGGTGCCAGTACGCTCTCCGGCAGCAATGTGGCACTGAACGCCGCGGGCTCGGTGCAGGGCGGGGGCGATATCACCGTGGCCAGCCGGAGCAATATTACCGTCGACGGCTTCACCGGCACGCGCGGCTCGCTGACCCTCATCGCGCCGGGCTCCATCGTCAACACCGCGCTGCTGTATGCGGCCAATAATCTGGCGCTGTTTGCCGACAGCATCACCAACCAGCGCGGCGACATCATGGCGGGGAACAACCTTTGGATGCAGCGGGATGCGGCGGGGAATGCCAATAGCCAGGTGGTGAATACGTCGGGGAATATTGAGACGCAGGGTGGTGATATTACGATCAAAACAGCATATCTGCGCAATGAAGCAGAGGGGCTGGTCGTTAATCAGCGTGAGCAGCAATATCCGGATGCCATTCCGAAGCAGTCACCTTATTTGCATGGTTCCTATTACGGTAAGCAGAAACCCGATATTGAAATCAGTCTGGAAGAGTGGAAGCACAACGGCACTAACGTGGTGTTTGATGAATATGAAGAATGTCGGGCAGGTGGGGGCAATAACAGCGGGCAGTGTACACGTGGGATTGTATATCGTCTTCTCGGAGAAGATATCAGGCAGTTTATCCTCAGCGAGTCAGTCGTAGAGGCTTCAGCTACAGGAGGTGCGGCTCGTATCACCGCTGGACGTGATATCACTGTTAATGCCGGAACCCTGGATAACCGCGCGAGTAATATTCTGGCGGGGCGTAATATCTCCCTTTCTGGTGGGACATTAAACAATTTCTCAGCCGAAGCCGGTCGACGTATTACCTACGTGCAGGCAGAGTATCATTGCGAGTGGTTTTTCTCAGATTGTGCTGACCCTAAATGGACACCGTTGTCGTCATACGGTGAGGGTAAATGGTACTGGTGGGATGATGACCAGCGAAAATATCGTAGCTGGGTACCCTATAAACTAGGCGAACAAAAAACGGAATATACTGGTGAAAGTAGTACGTATCGCGCCGTCATCCAGGCGGGCGGCAACGTCACAGCAAACTTCACCAGCAACATCAGCAACACCAGTACCACCGCTAACGCGGGCGGCGTCAGCAACGTTATCTCCGCGCCGTCCCTGAACACCCTCAGCAACCAGACCATCGGCAGCGGGGTGCAAAAACAGGGGCTGAGCAATACCGGTACCGTGGCGGTAAACTCGCCGCAGTGGAACGATCAGCTCCAGGGGGCGCTGCAGCAGCTTAACGGCGGCGGGGCGCTGGAAAATGGCGGTGCGTCCGGCACGTCTCTCAGTAACATTGCCACCACGCAGAAAGGCAACGCCAATCTCGGCCAGCTGGGCGCCCTGGCTAACGCCGGGGCCACCACCGCCGATCTCCGAACCGCTCAGGGCGGTGCCGTCGGGCATTATCAGGGCCAGCGCGTCGATACCAGCGCCTACCCGCTGCCGTCGGGCAACAACGGCTATTTTGTCTTCAACGACAATCCGAAAAGCCCGTACCTGATCAACATTAACCCGAAACTGAACGGCCTCGGACAGCTCGATCCCGCCCTGTTTGCCGACCTGAACGCGATGCTAGGGGTCAAGCCGTCGTCCACGGCGCCGCAGGAGACGCGGCTGGCGTTTACCGACGAGAAGCAGTTCCTCGGCTCGTCTTATATGCTGGGTCGCCTCAACCTGAACCCGGATTACGACTATCGCTTCCTCGGCGATGCAGCGTTCGATACCCGCTATGTCTCCAACGTGGTGCTCAACCAGACCGGCAACCGCTACCTGAACGGCATCGGCTCCGATCTGGATCAAATGCGCTATCTGATGGACAACGCCGCGGCGGCGCAGCAGTCTCTGGGCCTGCAGTTTGGCGTCTCGCTGACTGCGGATCAGATTGCCGCGCTCGACCACAGCCTTCTGTGGTGGGAGAAAGCCACCGTCAACGGTGAAACGGTGATGGTGCCGAAACTTTACCTGTCGCCGAAGGACGTCACCGTCAATAACGGCAGCGTGATCGCAGGCAACAACGTCACCCTGAAGGGCGGCAGCATCACCAACAGCGGCAGCTCGCTGCTGGCGAATAACAGCCTGACGCTCGACAGCCAGAACAGCATCAGCAACCTCAACAGCGGCCTGATGAAAGCGGGCGGCGACCTGAACCTGAGCGCCATCGGCGACATCAATAACATCAGCTCCACCATCAGCGGTAAAACGGTCGCGCTGGAGAGCCTGGACGGCAGCATCAACAACCTGACCCAGGTTGAGCAGATTGATATCAATGCCAAAGGGAAATACAGCAACATCAGCCTGAAAGACACGCTTCTGGGCAACACGGCGTCCATTACCGCACAGGATGGCCTGTCGCTTGAGGCGGGGAAAAACATCACCGTGACCGGGGCGAACCTGGCCTCCGGCGGCGACATGCTGCTGAACGCGTGGGGCGATATTGCCGTCAACGCGAATCAGATCAACGACGCATACAGCTCCAGCCGGGAGAAAACCAGCCGCTCGTCCGTCACGTATCAGGGCAGCAACGTCACCGCGGGCGGCAACCTGCTGGTGAATGCCGGGCACGACCTTGACGTGACCGCCAGCGACCTGAAGGCGGGCGGCAGCGCGGGGCTGAGCGCGGGCAACGATCTCAACCTGAACGCGGCACAGACCAGCGAAAGCAGCCAGAAAGGGAAAAGCGAATCCCACAGCACCGGGATCGACCGTACCACGATTTCCGCAGGCGATAACCTGGTGCTGAAGGCCGGGCAGGATATCAACGCTCAGGCCGCCGCGCTGGCGGCGGAGAAAAATGTCGGGCTGCAGGCGGGTCGCGACGTGAATCTGGCTGCGGAAGAGACCACGCAGGGCGACAGCTACAGGTCAGGCAAGAAAACCGTTATTAACGAGTCCGTGCGCCAGCAGGGAACCGAGATCGCCAGCGGGGCGAATACCCAGATCCTCGCCGGACGCGATGTCACCACCGAAGCCGCGCAGGTGACGGCGAAGGGCGATATTGGCGTGGCGGCAGGCCGCGACGTCAGCCTCGATACCGCAACTGAAAGCGATTATCACTACAAAGAGGAGACCAAAACTAAGAAAGGTTTCCTGAGCAAGAAAACCACCCACACCATCGAGGAGAACAGCGCGACGCGTGAATCCGGCTCATTGCTGAGCGGCGATAACGTGCAGGTGGTGGCGGGCAATAACCTGCGGGTGTCAGGCTCCGCCGTGGCGGGCGATGGCGACGTGCAGCTTAAGGCGGGCAACAACGTTGATATCGTTGCAGCAACCAACACCGACACCTCCTGGCGCTTTAAGGAAGAGAAAAAATCCGGCCTGATGGGCTCCGGCGGGATTGGCTTCACCATCGGCAGCAGCAAAAGCACGCACGATCTTCGTGAGAAGGGCACCACCCAGAGCCAGAGCTTCAGTACGGTGGGCTCGACGGGCGGTAACGTTACGATTTCTGCCGGAAACCAGGCCCATGTCGGCGGCGCGGATCTTATCGCCGGGAAGGATTTAAGCCTCAGCGGCGACAGCGTCATCATTGAGCCGGGGCATGACAAGCGCACCCGGGATGAGACCTTCGAGCAGAAGAAAAGCGGGCTTACCGTGGCGCTCTCCGGCACCGTCGGCAGCGCTATTAACAATGCCGTGAGCGCGGCGCAGGAGACCAAAGAGCAGAGTGACGGCCGTCTGAAAGCCCTTCAGGCCACCAAAACGGTGCTGTCCGGCGTGCAGGCCGGGCAGGCAGCGGATATGGCGGCAACCACCGGCGACCCGAACGCAATGGGGGTGAGCCTCTCGCTGACGACCCAGAAGTCGAAATCACAGCAGCATGCTGAGAGTGATGCGGTGGCAGGCAGCACGCTGAACGCAGGCAATAATCTCACCATCACCGCGAACGGCAAAAACAACGGCGTGAACAGCGGTGACATCGTGATTGCGGGCAGCCAGCTGAAAGCCGGGGGCGCCACCACGTTGGATGCACAGAACGACATTCTGCTGTCCGGCGCGGCGAACACCCAAAAAACCAGCGGCAAGAACAGCAGCAGCGGTGGCGGTATCGGCGTGAGCATCGGTGCCGGAGGTAGCGGCGCGGGTATCAGCGTGTTTGCCAACGTCAACGCCGCGCACGGCAAGGATAAAGGCAACGGTACCGACTGGACCGAAACCACCATCGACAGCGGCAAAACCGTCACCCTTAAAAGCGGGCACGACACCGTGCTCAACGGGGCCCAGGTTAACGGCGATAAAATCGTGGCAGATGTTGGTCACGATCTGCTGATGCGCAGCCAGCAGGACAACAGCGACTACGACAGCAAGCAGACCAGCGTTGCGGCGGGGGGCAGCTTCACCTTCGGCACCATGTCCGGTTCAGGCTATATCAACGCCAGCCAGGACAAGATGAAGAGCCGCTTTGATTCGGTGGCCGAACAGACCGGGCTGTATGCCGGGGACGGCGGCTTCGACATCACCGTCGGGCATCACACCCAGCTTGATGGCGCGGTTATCGCCTCTACCGCCACGCCGGATAAAAACAGCCTCGACACCGGGACGCTGGGCTTCAGCGATATCCACAACGAGGCGGACTTTAAAACCTCGCACTCCGGTATCAGCCTGAGCGGCGGCGGCAGCTTCGGGGATAAATTTCAGGGCAACCTGCCGGGCGGCATGATCTCCGCTGCGGGTAATAAAGGCCATAAGGAGGGCACCACGCAGGCCGCTGTGGCGGAGGGCTCCCTCACCATCCGCGACAAGGCAAACCAGAAGCAGGACGTGGCCGATCTGAGCCGCGATACCGAACATGCTAACGACAGCATCAGCCCGATCTTCGACAAGGAGAAAGAGCAGAACCGTCTGAACGCAGTTGGGATGATCAGCGATATTGGCAGTCAGGTGGCGGATATTGCCAAAACGCAAGGTGAGTTGAACGCGCTTAAGGCGGCACAGAAAGCATCCGGCGAGACTCTCCCCGCAAATGCGACAGAGGAACAGCGCCAGAACTATCTTGCGAAACTGCGTGATACACCGGAATACAAAGAGACGCAGGAAAAGTATGGTACGGGCAGCAATATGCAGCGCGGCATCCAGGCGGCCACAGCAGCGCTGCAGGGACTGGCGGGCGGCAATATTGCGGGTGCGCTGGCGGGGGCATCAGCGCCGGAGCTGGCGAACATCATCGGCCATCATGCAGGCATTGATGACAACACGGCGGCAAAAGCGATTGCCCATGCCATCCTCGGCGGCGTAACCGCAGCGCTTCAGGGCAACAGTGCCGCAGCGGGCGCAGCAGGGGCGGCATCCGGCGAACTGGTTGCGACAGCGATTGCCAGACAGCTCTATCCGGACACAGATCCGTCGAAGCTGACGGAAGACCAGAAGCAAACCGTGAGTACGCTGGCGTCTGTTTCAGCGGGCATAGCTGGCGGGATTGCCGGGGGAAATACGGCTGGTGCGGCGGCTGGAGCCAGTGCAGGGAAGAATACTGTGGAGAATAACTATCTTAGCGTGTCTGAAAAGACAGAGCTTGAGCTGGCGAAACAGACTCTCCAGAACAGCAAAGACCCAAAAGAGCGTGAGTTAGCGAAACAGAAATATGACGCTCTGCGCGAGAAAGACATTACCAGTGATAAAGACGTTATTGATGCCTGCGGAAATGGTAATGCGGGTAGCTCAGCGTGTGCAGGTGCAAGACTAAAAGTCATTGCGACAAAAGAGGGGTATGAAGATGGCCCGTATAACTCGAAATATAGCCAACAGTACTCTGATGCGTATGGGCAGATAGTCAATCTCCTTGATATCACTAGTGTTGATGCACAGAATCAGCAGCAGGTGAAAGATGCCATGATTAACTATTTCATGGTCACCAAAGGGGTTGATCGTCAGACCGCAGAAAGCTACACCGAAACGAAGCAGGGTCTGGAGATCATTGCGACTTCAGTAACACCAATTTTGGGTTATGCTGCAGCAAAACAATTAAGTAAAATCGTTGATGCTAGTCTTAAGGTCGTGGCAAAAGGTAATGTTGATGGAGCTAAGTTCACTGATACTAATCAGGGGGCAAGACCTTCTAACTTAGCAGATGTGAATAAGCCAACACTCATTGATGGACGAATCCAGGCTAAAATAGATAAGCAAAACAAGCCTCTTCCTAACGGCAATATGGCTACAGCTCATGCAGAAGTAGGTGTTATACAGCAAGCTTTTGAAAAAGGGATGTCTCAAGGGCGTGAGATGACAATGAGTGTATCTAAAGAGCCTGTATGTGGTTATTGCCGCGGTGATATAGCAGCTATGGCTGATAAAGCGGGGCTAAAATCTTTAACAATTTATGAAGAGGCTACAGGATCAGTCCTCTTCTGGCAGCCTGGCATGAAATCTCTCAAGGTTAGGGATTAAAATGAATTTTAAAATGAGTTGGACACTGGACGAAATTGGTGGCAATAAACAGATCCAAAATTTGGATATGGTATTAAATCAGTTTGCACAAATTCAGGGAAAAAAAGGAACCCTTACTCTTGATATACTGAATAGTAGCGATGATAGCGCTGAAATGCTTCAGATTAGAACGGAGAATGGTTATTATTTGATAACATTAGGTGAAATTGTTGAGGATGAATACCAAGTAAGAACGTACTGGGATTCATCTAAACCTGATACAGGAATAGTGATTCTTGGAGATTACTGGCCAGAGTCTCAGCTTACAAAAGACTCTGAATTTATTGTAAAGATCTTAAAAGAGTTTTTTGATACTGGCAACGTATCAAAGGAACTTCTTAGTTGAAATATAAATCCAAGATTTCAGCATCCTAATTGATGCTGAAGTTTGCTTATATGATGGTGCCGCGATAGACCTTGTGTCACGGCTGGGCGGTAGCGTCTCCGGACCAAGAAAGCGCGTCGGGATAAAAAGTTGGCAGGGTCAAAATGTTTAAGCAACATGGTCTGTAACCATCTGACTTAAAAAAAGGAAAAAGACTTTCATTCTCAATAAGTGCATCGGAGCGAGTTATTGTCGAGAATAATGCGTTGGGAGATAAGGACAAAAACTTCCTGTATATAGCTCTCCGTCCGGGCTGGCTGAAACCGGGAGTTGTGGATGCTGATGGTGACATTCAAGGGAATGGAATGTTGAAAGCTTCAATTGTTAAAGTACCCCCAAAAACTACAGACTTTTACAAACCCTGCTCAGGGATCTGTTATCACGCTGAGTTGAGTTAGTAAGCTTGGTAGAACACCTGGAAGTACAATTTACTATCCATCAAATACTGACCCAAGCAGTCAAGGAAGCTCATATATCAGAGTGGTGCCGCCAGGATCGACTCTTTTCCTGGATTAGAAAATGGCTTCTGGATATCGGTTAAAAAAATGGCCAGCCAACAAAGCCTGCTACAGATGGCATTGATACTCGTGTGAAACTTGCGAAACTGCGTGATACACCGGAATACAAAGAGACGCAGGAAAAGTATGGTACGGGCAGCAATATGCAGCGCGGCATCCAGGCGGCCACAGCAGCGCTGCAGGGACTGGCGGGCGGCAATATTGCGGGTGCGCTGGCGGGGGCATCAGCGCCGGAGCTGGCGAACATCATCGGCCATCATGCAGGCATTGATGACAACACGGCGGCAAAAGCGATTGCCCATGCCATCCTCGGCGGCGTAACCGCAGCGCTTCAGGGCAACAGTGCCGCAGCGGGCGCAGCAGGGGCGGCATCCGGCGAACTGGTTGCGACAGCGATTGCCAGACAACTCTATCCGGACACAGACCCGTCGAAGCTGACGGAAGACCAGAAGCAAACCGTGAGTACGCTGGCGTCTGTTTCAGCGGGCATGGCTGGCGGGATTGCCGGGGGGAATACGGCTGGTGCGGCGGCTGGAGCCAGTGCAGGGAAGATTAGTGCTGAGAATAATCTGCTCGGAACTGAAATCGATCAGGTTAAAGCTGCGCAGGCACATGGTGCCGATGTGCTGTCTTGTGCCGATAATCCTTCCGGTGAAGCCTGTAAGCGAGGCGAAGCAGTTAATAAAGCTTATGCCGGGGCATTAGCGACAGGTACTGTTGCTTTGCTGCCTGGTTGCGCTCAGGCCATGTGGGGACTCGGCGCTAGTGCGAATGCGGGGATCAGTTATCTGGCAGATGGTACCATTGATCCGACAAATGCCGTGGTTGCTGGCTGGACTAATGTTATTACGATGGGAAGCGGATTCTGGTCATCTGTTGGCTGGAATGCTGCAGGTGGAGCGACTGCAAACTGGATAAATGGTGACAATCCTGTTTCTGGCGCAATTACAAATGGTATTGGTGCTGGGTTTGGTTATGTCGTTGGTTCAGGGATTTCTTTGTCTACAGGCAAGGTCACAAATGCTGTCGGTAAATGGGTCACAGATGGATGGGATCCCAAATATGATCCAACATGGATAAAATATACAGAAGTAAACCGAAATAGTATTATTCGAGAAGAGTTAAAACCAAGTAATATTCCTAGCTCTGCCGGTGACGTTGGCGGTTCTATTGGTTCAGAAATTGGTGGCAAAGTGACGGAGAAAGGACTTGGTTTACTAGAGGATCAGAAGAAATGAAATATTCATCAAGAGTCTTAATTGGTCACATTGTTATATCTACGTGTATTTTTTTATTCAGCATTATTGGGTTTGCTATTGCATCTTTTGCAATGAAATTCATATTTTCATTTTTAGTGTGGTTGTCAGATGGTAAATTTCAGTTACCTTTGTATGAGATTTTACGTAGTATTAAAATTGGTTCTGTCGGCGGAGGAGTGTTAGGTATCGGTATAGTCTTGTTCCGTTTATTTAAAGTAAAAGGATTTTAGTAATCTCTGTCTTTATTGCGGATGTTATCAACTCTCAAGGATTGCCGTGAGGGTCAATGATTCAGGCTGGAGCTTCTTCTGATGAAATTACGGCGGCCTTAGTGAAAAATGCCCAAGAACAGACGCCGGAAGGACAAAATCCTGTTATAGGCTTACTTTCTGCATGGGGGGACTTTTTCGGGGTTCCGTTAGATGTTGTTCTCTCAAATGAGCAAATGACGCCTCAAAAAGCTGCTGAGATAATATACAATGGAGTTCCAACCAGCGAAGCAAAATTAATGCAAACAGAATATAACTCTTTAAAGGATGCAAAAATTAGCAGCCAAAAGAATTTGCAAAAGATCCAAAGAATGCTAAAGGGATGGAAGTGTTAAAAAAATCCATAATGTTTAGCGTTCTCAAGATATGGTTCGTATATTATATTAAGCAGGTATAGTGAATAGTACCAGTAATAACAGCATGATAATGGATAAGTTATTGGGCTCAGCACAAGGTGCTACGTCTACAAATAGACAGACATCTGTTGTTGTATCAGGGCCTATGATAAAAGTGAATAATGCAGAAAATCATATTAAAGGTTTAAATAGTTACCTGGGCAATAGTCTTACTACACTTCATTGGATACACTCATAAACGGAAATTACAGTCGAACAAGTATATTCCAGAGCCTGCAGGTATCACCGCATCCTGAATTCGGATATCGGCCGCAAATGGGGGTTTATGAGGTACTCAATGATATTACAATTTCATCAGGTATTGTGAAAGAAAACCCATTACTTGGCCCGGGAGGAGCAACGCAATATTTTATCAAGGATTACCGAGATAATTTACAATTGATCGATAAGATAGATCTGGAGCATTAAGAATGATTATGCCCCCTTACATCGAACATGCCGTAGCGCTGGCTTTATCAGTTGGGCATCACGTTGAGAACGTGTCTACTGGATGGTCAAAGATGAATCAGGTAATTGAGATGTCTGGAAGATTGACTCCTGAATTACGTCAATCAATTGAAGACAACATACCGAATCTTCGCTATTGGTCAACAAAGGGTACGCCTCATGATAAGCCACAAGAGGGATTTACGTGTGATGAGGACAAAGTGTCAATGTTTTTTAGGTGTATAAAACTAAATGAAAAATAATATATCTCCTCGAGTTTGTTAAAGTGTAGCGTCAGGCTCATCCAATGTGCGAATCAAGGCTGAAGACCAGTAGCAAATCGTGATTACGCTGGCATCTGTTTCAGTGGGCATTCCTGAAGACGCAGCCCGGATATCAGAATACCGAATACGGTCCGGGGAGTGCCTTCTGGACGAAGGACAGCGCAGCGGCGGGATTACTGGCGGGCGCTGCGGTGACGGATGGCAGTGTCTCCATGGCGGCGATGGCGTCGGAAACGGCGAAGGTGGAGGTTGAGAATAACTCGCTGGCCGGGGATGAAGGCCGGAAGTCAGTTAAAGAGAGCGCTGAGTGGTGGAAAGCACAGGTTAGAGACAAGGTAGGTGAAGGCCCATTATCTGCAACGACCAATGCCGTCATCAACGCCCTTGCTGATACCGGAGATATTGCAATAGGTTCTGCAGATTATGCTGCTGATGGCGCAATGGCTCTGACAGCCTGTGCGATAGGTGACAGTTACTGCGATAAAGCTCTTAGCGACCTGGAAGGTAAGCATCAGGGTGTTGCAAATACCATAAAAAACCTGATGAAATCTGAAACATGGTCAGCTATTGGTGAGATGGCAACTCAAGCCTGGGAGGGGAATCAACTTGCAGCGGAAAGGTTTGGAGCGCTGGCTGCATCGGTACTTCTGCCAGGCAAGAAAATACCTAATGCAAGTAGTGGAATTATATCTGAAAGTATCGCTTTTAGTGCAAAGCAGTTGGATAAGAAATTTAAACATGCTGCAGATTTTGGTGTAACAACAACTAAGAAAAATGGCGATACTATTGCAGAATATCAAACTGCTATAAAATCTCATCTGGATAACAAAGTAACATATGAACATGGAACTTATTTATTAGTTCCTGAATCAAAAGTATTTTTTAATCCTAAGACGAATAATGTTGTAGTAGTAGATAAATCAGGAAATTATGTGAGCGGATGGAAGCTTGATCCAAACACAAAACAATATGAAAACTTCATGAGCAACGGGGTGTTAAGATGAGTCTTTATCTTAAAAATTACATTGATAGTTTTCTTGTAAAAGAAATAACAGCGGATGAATTTGCCGATAATTATATATCCAAATGGAGACAGGAACGAGATAATTCCCTCCTTGGAAAGGATGAAGACAAATTAAGCGAACTATTATCGAGTACATTTTGTGCAGTTGATATGTATAACCCGGATGATGATCGTGAACAATATGAGTTTGATGAAAATAAATTACGAGATGAAGTCAATAAACTTATGTGCGCTTATTTAGCTAAATAATTAATAGTCTCAGCCAGAACGATCCCGACTCTTACGCCGGGATCGTTCTGCCAGCCGTCAGCCTTACCCAAAATGCCCGTTCCCGCGCTTGTACACCGGCAGATCGCCGATGTCATTCAGCGCCCCCGGAAACCCTTCCAGCCACAGCTTCATCTTCTACCGGTTGACGTAAGCGACGTTCAGCCCTTCGGCGCAGCCGTACAGCTCGCGGGTGTTCTGGGCGATGATAACGATGCATATCAAAAATTAGAGCAGACACCCCCCCCATCTCTATTTAAATAGCGAAGTAAGACGAGCTGAATAATGCCAGTTCCAGCGCTGATGCTCATCGATATCACATATTTTTAATTATTTTTTACCCCTAACCTAAATATCACTACCAATTATGGTAGTGATCCCTTTGGGACTATTCCTATTCATGGTGGGGGTGGCATACTGAAGAAAACTAAAAATATTATCTCTGCTTATGCGTAATTACAGCCCGGCTGTCTTTCGTTGTTCGTTATTGTATTGCTCCCTCGGCAATACCGCATCTTTTTCTCCTGACTACACGTGATATTCGCCGCCTGCTTAATATCGGGCAGGGCGCTCGGCTTTATTATCCGGGCGATTTGGCACCTGAGCACCTCGACATTTATTACCGTATTGGGTTGATGATTTAAGGTAAAGGCATGGATAAGCATCCCGTTGGATTAGCGAAGCGTCTGATTAGTTATCTGGTCATGTTTCTTGTGGCAGGGCAGCCAGTCTTTCCCGCAGTTGCTGCATCCATCAACCCGGTGACGCCAGGTACCCGGATGGACCAGGCGGGGAACGGAGTGCCGGTCATCAACATCGCCACGCCAAATCAGGCAGGGATCTCTCATAACCAGTTCCAGGATTACAACGTCGGCAAAGAGGGACTTATCCTCAATAACGGCACGGACCGTTTAACCCAGACCCAGCTGGGCGGGCTTATCCAGAACAACCCCAACCTGCAGGCCGGGCGGGAAGCGAAAGGCATCATCAACGAAGTCACGGGAGCCAGCCGCTCGCAATTGCAGGGCTATACGGAAGTCGCCGGCAAGGCGGCAAACGTCATGGTGGCTAACCCGTACGGTATCACCTGTAACGGATGCGGGTTTATCAACACCCCCAATGCCACGCTGACCACAGGTAAACCGCAGTTTGACGCTAATGGTAACCTGCTGGCGCTGGACGTGACGAAAGGGGCCATCACGGTTGAAGGCCAGGGGCTGGACGCCAGCAGGAGCGACGCGCTGTCGATTATTGCGCGCGCAACGGAAGTGAACGCCGCGATTCACGCGAAAGATCTCACTGTGACCGTGGGCGCCAACCGGGTTGCCACCGACGGCAGCGTCACGCCTGTCGTAGGGGAAGGTGTGGCTCCTCAGGTTTCTGTGGACACTGGCGCGCTCGGCGGGATGTACGCCAACCGTATCCATCTTGTTTCCAGTGAAAAAGGCGTCGGGGTTAACCTCGGGGAACTTAACGCTCGACAGGGCGATATTACGCTGGATACCAACGGTAAGCTGATGGTGAATAACAGCCTTGCAAGCGGTAGCCTGACGGCGAAGGCGGATAGCGTTGTCCTCAGCGGCGAACATAAAAGTACGGGAACGATGCAGATCAACAGCCGTTCAGACGTGGCGGTAACGAACGGCAAACTGGTTAGCGACGGGGATATTACGCTTGCCGGGAATGGAAAGCTGAGCGTCGCTAACGGTACGTTAACGGCGGGTAAAGACATTAACCTGAGCTCTGGTTCGCTTACCGCAGATACCACGAGTGAGGTTAATGCGGCTGGCGCAATTCAGGCTAACGTCGCCGGTGCTGCAGACCATGCGGGTAAGATGGTGGCAGGCAGCGGTATCTCTCTTTCCGCAGGCCAGCTCGCTAACAGCGGAAAAATGACCGCGAACGGCGATCTAAACGTGAAGGCGGGAGGTTTTACCAATAGCGGTGCGGTACAGGCGCAGAAAAATACCCGGCTTGATCTGGGCACGTTGAACCACACTGGTCAGCTGCTGACCGGTGGTGTGCTGGTGATTTCAACGGGGGATGCCTGGATTGACGGCATGCTCAGCAGCGATAGCGATCTGAGCGTTAGCGGTACCGGCGCGCTGAATATCGGGCAAAACGGGCAATTGTTATCCACTGGCAGGCTCGGACTGCAGTCCGACAGCGTCATAAACAACGGGCTGGTCAGTGGGAAACAGAATCTTGCGCTCACCAGCCGTCAATTCAGCGCTGTTCAGGGGAGCACGCTGACCAGCGGGGGCAGCCTGCAGCTCAATGCGGGTGATGCGCAGATCGCCGGGGAGGTTCTGGCCCAGGGCGGCCTGTCCTTCAGCGGCGACCGGATCACGACGCTGGCGAGCGGGCAGCTTCAGTCGCAGGGCGATATGCTGTTGCAGGCGCATAACGCCGCCGGGCTGGACGGTGTCCAGGCTGCAAAAGGCAACCTGACGCTCGCTACCGGCAGCTTAACGCATCGCGGTACGAGCCGCGGCAGCAACGTTTCTCTGCAGGCTAACCAGATTGACACCAGCGGCACCCTGCAGGCGGATAATGCCATGGCGTTGAGCGCCGAAACCATTGTTCAGCAGGCCGGAGGGGCGCTGCTGGCGCAGAAAGCGCTGCAGATTAATGCCAGCCAGTTGACCAACGGTGGCTCTCTTGATAGCGATGCCTTAACGCTTGCCATTAACGGGCATACCGATAACCACGCCAGCGGCAAAATGACGGCCCGCAACGGACTCACGCTGACGGGAAATATCTTCACCAACGACGGTCAGTTGGCTGCCAGCACGCTGGCGCTGACGCTAAATAACGCCTTTACCAACACGGCCTCCGGCAGCGTGCTCGCAGAAAATACTCTCGACCTGACCGCTCCGGTGTTCAATAACGCCGGAAGAGTGGCCTCATCCGCTCTGAACCTGAGCGCGAATACCCTCGACAATAGCGGCCTGCTGCAGGGCGGGCAAACGTTGCGGCTCGCTTCCGAAAGGCTGGCTAACCAGAGCGGCGGGAAAATCATCAGCGGCAGCGGGCTGACGCTGAACATCCCACAGCTGGTAAATGCCGGGCTGATTTCGGTGAAGCAGGGGCTCACCATTGAAAGCCTGATGCTGACGAACAGCGGCAATCATGAAGCCCAGTCGATGGCGCTGAAAGCGGGTCAGAAATTAAGTAATCAGCAAGGCGGCGTAATGCTGGCGGAAGCGTCGCTGGCGCTGACCACCCCGGCGTTTGATAACGCGGGCAGCGTTCAGGGCAAAACGCTGACGATTGATGCCGGGGAGTGGAGCAACGGGGGTCAGGCTTCGGGGCTGGACGATCTGTCGGTCAATGTCCGCGATACGTTTACTAACCTCGCCGACGGGCGGCTTGTCAGCCAGCAGACTGGCCGCGTGGACGCCGGGCAGTTTGCTAATTTCGGCGGCGTCACGGCAGGCACTCTGCGCATTAGCGGCAACAGCCTGAATAACGACGGCTGGTTGCAAAGCGGCGGGGCGCTGGATCTTAACGCTGGCGCGCTGGCTAACCGGATTTCCGGCACTCTTCAGGCAGGCAGCGGCCTGGCCGTTACCGTACAGCAGCTGGTTAATGCTGGCGCGATCTTCGCTCAGCAAGGCGCTGCCATTGATGCGTTAACGCTGGATAACAACGGGCGGATTGAAGCTCAGGATCTGCAGCTGACGCTGCGCGAAAAGCTGAATAACCTGGCTGAGGGGATCCTACTCGCCCAGCGCAGCCTGAAGCTCGCGACGCCGCTGCTCAGTAACGACGGACGTCTGATGTCGGAAAGCGCGACGCTGAACGCGAAGACGCTCGTCAATAAGGGTTTGCTGCAGGGGAGCGCGGTACTTGTCGCTGACGGTGAGCAGTTTAACAATGCCTCCGAAGGTGAAGTCGTCAGCGGCGGTACGCTGACGTTCAATGAGTCCCAAAGGTTCAGCAACGCCGGTAAGGTGCAGGGCGAGACTATTGGTCTGAATACCAGAAAGGCGGATAACAGTGGCCAGATGCTGGGATTATCTGCGCTTAGCCTGAGCGGAACCGAAAGCCTCACCAATAGCGGTAATTTGCTCAGCAAAGGCAAACTGGGCCTTACGAGCGAGCAGCTGGATAACCAGGGGCAGATCGCGGCGCCCGAGCTGAACATCAACACCCGGCAGATGAACAATAACGGTTTGCTACAGGGTGACCAGCTGTTTGGTTTTACCGCCTCCTCACTCCATAACCTGAAGCAGGGCAGCATTATCAGCGGCAGCGGGCTCAGGCTTGCCATTCCCGACCTGGTTAACGCCGGTTTGATTTCGGTCACCCAGGGGCTGGCTATCGAGGCCGCGACGCTGGACAACGCCGGGAACATCGAGGCAAAGGATTTACAGCTGACGCTGCGCCAGCAGCTGAATAACCAGGCGAAAGGTGTACTGCTGGCAGATGATACGCTTCATCTGTCGACGCCTGTGTTCACCAACCAGGGGCAGCTGATTAGTCGCTCAGGCACTTTGATCGCCGATACTCTGTCAAATGCGGGATTACTGCAGGGAAACCAGGGGCTTTCGGTCAGCAGCCTTACGCTGGATAACCTTTCAGGAGGTCAACTCCTGAGCGGCGGCGCGCTTACCCTGAATTCCGTGCTGGGAAAAAACGCCGGTCGCCTGCAGGGGGATACGGTTCAGGTCAGTGTGGGGAGGCTGGATAACAGCGGCCAGGTGCTTGCTGTCAACGGCCTGTCGCTCACCGCCGGGGAATTGAATAATACTGCTGGCGCAGAAATGAGCGGCAGCGGGGGCAGTTTACATGTTGATCAGCTGGTCAACGCCGGACTGATTTCGGTCAGCCAGGGGCTGGCTATCGACGCGCTGACGCTAACGAATGGCGGCAATATTGAAGCGGGCAATCTGGCGTTAACGTCGGTACAGACGCTGAATAACCAGACCAGTGGCGTACTGCTGGCAGACGATACCCTCTCGATTGACGCCGCCAGCGGTGATAACGCCGGGAAGCTTATCAGCAGTAACGCGCGTCTTGCGGTTAGCAGCTTAACAAATAGCGGGCTGATTCAGGGAAACCAGTCCCTCGGCCTGCAGAGCAGCCAGTTGAACAACATCGCCAGCGGCCAATTGCTGAGCGATGGTGATGTGGGACTTAATGTTGACCGTCTGGATAACGCTGGCCGGGTGCAGGGGAAAAGCCTGACGCTCGCGGGTGGACAGTCTGGCGGCGTTAACCGCGGACAAATGCTGGGCCGCGAGGCGCTGAATATTCTGTTCGCCGGGGCCTTCAACAACGACGGGCGCCTTATCAGCCAGAATTCCCTCAGCCTGAAAAGCGGGGCGCTTTCTAATACCGGGGTAATTGCTGCTGCAACCGTTAACATCGACAGCGCAGTGGGGCAGGCAAATAACAGCGGATTAATTCAGGCCGACGGCAAGCTCAGCTTCTCCGCCGCCTCATTGTCCAATCAAAAGAGCGGTTCGCTGGTAGCAGGCGATGATATTGCGCTGACGGTACCTGCGCTGATCAATGACGGGCTGATGTCGACGGGGAAAAACCTGCGCCTGGACGGGACTTCTCTTGATAACCGCGGTGGTCTGGAAGCACTGAATGTGCAGCTGAATTTGTCCGGTCAGGTAAACAACCAGCCTGAGGGGCATCTGTTTGCAGACGATCTGCTGACGCTTAACGCCGGAAGCTGGCGTAACGACGGGCAGCTTATCGGCAACAACGTCATTATTACGTCCGGGCGCGGGCAAAATAGCGGCCTGCTGCAGGGGGATATTGGTCTCAAACTTGCCGTTACCGGCCTCGATAACGATCAAGCAGGCAAGATATTAAGCGGTGGGCTGCTCGACATCACCGGCCAGCAGCTGAACAATAATGGCCTGATGCAGGGGCAGAACGCTCTCCTGCACGGCGTGGATTTCACTAATGCGGGTTCGCTGACAGGTAAAGGCGATCTGACGCTGAATGTGAGTAATACCGCGACCATCAGCGGGCAAATGCTGAGCCAGGGCAAGCTGCAGCTTGACGCCAGTCAGCTCGATAATAGCGGTATTCTGGCAGCAAATACGGTTAGCGTGAGCACCGGAGAGCTGAACAATACCGGGACGCTGCAAAGCAATGGTGCTTTGAATCTCGTTGCAGACGCGTTCAGCAACGTTGGTACGCTTCTGGCCAAACAGGCGCTAAATCTCACGAGCGCAATGCTGACTAACAGCGGTGTGATTCAGGCCGACACGCTGGCCCTCGCGGTAAAAAACGCGCTGACCAACCGGGACACGGGCAAAGTGCTTGCCACCCAGGCGCTGGCTTTTGACGGCAATACGTTAACCAACAGCGGCACGCTGGCGGCAGATAATGCGCGCCTGGCTCTCGGGATCCTGAACAATAGCGGCCTGGTGCAGGGTAACAGTGGGCTGGCGATCCAGGGTCAAGCGGCACAGACCTCGGGCCTGAGAAGTGTTGACGCCGCGCAGACGCCTGCTGCCAAAGTGATTAACAACCTGATCGGCGGACAGCTGTTAAGCGGCGGCGATTTGACGATTGCCGGGGATAAGGGCGATAACGCCGGCACGCTACAGGGCAGGACGCTGAACGTTAAGGCCGGAAGCTGGAATAACGAGGGGACGCTGCTTGGCCAGCAAGGCGCGAGCCTGAACGTCAGCAGCACGCTGACAAACAGCGGAACGTTACTCAGCGAGGCCGGGTTTGATATTCGCGCAGGCGCTGTAGATAACCGCGGGCAGTTGGCGGCGGGTACGCTTAACCTGCAATCGGACAGCATCAGCAACAGCGGTTTATTGCAGGGTAGCGCTGCGTTGACGTTCGATACCCGGGCCCTGGATAACCTTACCGGTGGACAAATTCTGTCCGGCGGCTCGCTTAATCTCGATCTGCCGCAGTTTACCAACGGCGGGCTCGTTCAGGCGATTCAGGATATGACGCTGACGACCGGCAGCTTTGACAACCTGGGCACATTGTCTGCCGGAGCGTTAAATCTTAACGTCGCGCAACAGCTGAATAACCAGAGCGGGGGCAAGCTGCTGGCGACCCGTCAACTTAGCAGCCAGAGCGCCAGCCTGACGAATAACGGTGTGCTTGCCGCAATGAGTGTCGAGCTTACCAGCGGTCAGATCGACAACAACGGCATCCTGCAGGGAGACAGCGCGCTGGCGCTGCACACGCCGCGGCTCAACAATCTGACGAACGGGCAAATTGTTAGCGGCAGCTCGCTGAATCTCTCTATCCCGCAGATGGTCAACCTGGGACTGATGTCAGTAAAAGAGGCGCTGGTCCTTTCCGGAGCCACCCTGGATAACCAGGGAACGTTACAAGGGAGCCGCGTGGGGCTAAGCTTCACCGGCGACGTCGTGAACCGCGGCAATGCACGCCTGGTGGCACAAAAAGATCTGACCCTGAGCGCCGCCAGCCTTAACAACCAGGGCACGTTAGCGGGAGATTCGGTGAATATCATCACCAATCTGCTGACCAACGTCGGCTTGCTGCAGGGCAACAGCGCGCTGGCGCTGAACTCCCTGACGCCATCAACTCTGGTACTTAACAATAAGACCGGCGGGCAAATTATCACCGGCGGGGCGTTGACGCTTTCCCTGCCGCAGCTGACCAACCAGGGGCTGCTGCTTTCGCAGCAGGGACTCACGCTTAATCTCGATAATCTCGACAACCAGGGCATCGTGCAGGCGCGCGATCTGGGCCTGAATATCGGCAACCAGCTGACGAACCAACAAAGTGGACGGCTGCTCGCTCAGCAGGGGCTGAACCTGACGGCCGCAAGGCTGGATAACGCAGGTCAGCTGGCGGCGAGTAATGTCACGCTGGCGGTCAATATCCTGAATAACCGCGGCGTGCTTCAGGGCGACGGCGGGCTGTCGATTACCGGCCCGACGCTGAACAACCTGACGGGCGGTAAACTGCTTACCGGCGGACAGCTGACGTTTAAGGCAGGTCAGCTTGTGAATGCCGGGATAATGCAGGGGCAACGGCTGGGCGTGAACGCGAGTGGCTGGAACAACAGCGGCAGCGCGCTCGGTACCGACGGACTGACCGCTCAGGTTGATAACCAGTTGACCAACACGGGTCGCCTGCTTGGCCAGGGGAGTACGCGCGTCGCTGCGGGGGCGCTGAATAACCAGGGCTCTCTGCTGGTTGACGGTGACCTGATAGTGGACGGCGGTAGCCTGTCAAACGGGGGCAGCCTTCAGGGCAGTACCCTGACGGTAAATAGTGGTACGGTCGATAACGCCGGTTCCGTGATTGGTCTGAACGCCCTGACGCTTAAACCTCTTCAGGGGCTGACCAACCGGGCCGGTGCATCAATGAAAACGCAGGGAACGCTGCTGGCGGGTGGGCAGAGCATCACGAATGATGGTCTGTGGCAGTCGCAGTACCTTAAGGTTAACGCCCGGCAGTTACAGAACAACGGCACGCTGCAAAGCGCGGGAAATATGGATCTCGCGCTGACCTCCTCCATGGTCAATACGGGCTCAATGGTGGCGAACGGGACGGCCACGCTCGGGGCGCCAACGCTGAAGAACCAGGGGCAAATGCTGGCGAAGAAGATGTCGCTGTCGGGCGGTTCGCTCAGTAACAGCGGCAGCATCAGCGGTGCCGATGGCCTTGGCGTCACGCTCAGCGGCGATCTTGACCAGCAGGCGGGTGCGAAGCTGTTAAGCAACGGCCTGCTCAGCATGGGCGCCAATATCCTGACCAACCTCGGTCATATCCAGGGGAGCACCCTGACGCTGAATGCCGGTAGCCTTAATAACCAGGGCCGCATGGAGGCGAATACCGCGCTCAACGCCACGCTGCGCGGTAACGTCGATAACGGACGCAATGCCGTGATGCTGAGCCAGGGCACTTTCCAGCTGGGCGCACAGACGCTGAATAATGACGGTACGCTACAGGGGAACGGTAATACACAGCTTGACCTGCGCGATCGCGGCAGTAATCAGGGGCAGTTACTCAGTGGTGCAACGCTAACGCTGAATACGCCGGGGCTGACCAACAGCGGCTGGGTGCAGGGCTTTGCGCTGTGGCTCAACGCCGGTTCGCTGAACAACAGCGGTACGGTGCTGGCACAGCAGCAGGGAACGCTCGGTGGTAATTATATTGTAAACAACGGCATGCTGCAGGGCGCGAACCTGACGGTTAATCCGGGCCAGCTCGATAATAACGGTACGGTATACGCCACCCAGAATCTGGGGATTGCCGCCTCGCAGGTCAATAACGCTGCTACTGCCCGGATGCTTAGCCAGGGTAACCTGGCGATTAACGCCACTAATACCGGCCTTCAGGGGCAGGTTGTGGCGCTGGGGGACCTCTCCCTCGCGAGTAAGGCTTCTTATAATCAGCTGACTACGCTGGCTGCGGGGAATACGCTGTCCGTCACCAGCCAGGGCGATATCACGACCAATGGCCTGATGCAGGGCAAGGGGATACAGCTTTCCGCTGCGGGTACGCTGAATAATAACGGCCAGCTGCGGGCGGGCTATGGCGAAAGCCAGCTTAGCGCAGGGCAGCTAAACCTGAATGGTACAGGCAGCGTCGAAGCGGGCGGTACGCTGCGCCTGAGCAGCCTGAATGGTATTAATAACGCAGGGTTTGTCGGAACTGCAGGTGATTTGATCGCCAGCGCCGGAAGCACGCTGCTGAATAGCGCTCTGCTGTACGCGGGCAATAATATGAGCCTGCTGGCGAACAGTATCCGTAACGCGCGCGGCGATATTCTGGCCGGCAACAGCCTGTGGATGCAGCGCGACAGCGCAGGTAACGCTAGCGCGGAGGTCGTGAATACTTCAGGCAGTATTGAAACCCAGCGTGGCGACATTTCAATCCTGACCGGGCATTTAGTAAACGAGCGGGATGGGCTCAATGCAGTCCAGAGCGAAACGAATATCGCACCGTCCTGGGTTAAGGGTGGAACGGCGGATATTCCTGTGGACTGGATTTCCTCTTCCGGTACCGGTAAATACGGTATTTATGTGACGGAAGGACAGCGTTATCACGGCCACGGTGACGACTGGAGCGAAATGCTTGGCAACTATGCGCCTTATGAAGACGCGGATGTTCAAAAAGTTGCCGTTAAAACCGTTTCGGTTTCCGTGAGCGCGAAGGGGCAGCAGTCCCGCATTGCGTCCGGCCGAGACATCATCGCCCGGTCTGATAACGTTGAAAATATGGCGTCGTCGATTCTGGCGAACAGAAATATTCAGCTTTCAGGAAGTACCTTAAATAACCAGTCATGGCTAAACGGCACGTCGACGGTTTATAACGTTTATCGCTATGGGGTAGGCGATAAATATGCCCGCAGACCTGATGAGACCACGCGAAGCTATGACAAGCTGGTATCGAAGTCGATTAGCTATGTTCTTGACAGTGTGACCACTGAAGGGGCCAGCGGAGACGTTTATCGCGCCGTTATCCAGGCTGGCGGCGCGGTAGTCGCCAGCTTCAGCAACAATATCAGCAATACCTCCACCACGGCGAACGCCCCGGGCTATAAGCCTGGCCTCAGTGCCCCCGGGCTGAACCTGTCTGGCGGTCCGACCGTTGCGTCTGGCGCTAAGGCCACCGGGCTCGGCGCGGCAAGCAGCCAAAGCGTTGCCGCACCGCAGGCGACCATTAACCTGCCCGGCGGTGGGAGTGGCATAGGCAATGCGGAAGCGCTCACCAGCCGCAATGCCGGTAATAACGGTCTGGCATCGATTGATAACCGTCCCCAGAGCATCGGCGATTTTGGCCAGGCTGGCGGCAAGCTGGCTGACGTTCACCTGCAGGCTGCAGGCTTAACCTCCCAGAACGGTGCGAACGGTACGCCGGTTGATTTGAGCGGGACCGGTGCAGCCCTGGTGGTTCCCGGCAGCACGGGTGGCAAGCATTCGACTATTGCCAGCGATGCCGTATCGCTGGCGGGTCAGCAGCAGTCGGGGACAAGCGGAACGTCCGCGCTGGCTTTGCGCGATAAGATCGGTGAAATCGCTGCGGTAACGGCTCAGATCATTTCGCTTTCCAGCGGCGGGAAAACGCCTCCGCCACCGGGTTATAACTACCGTCCTGTTTCGCTTACCGATATCTCGTCGGTTGCCCCAGCGCTGACCAGCAATGGTTCGCCGATTAAGCTGAGCGACTATCCGCTACCGGCCAACAATAACGGCTATTTTGTGGCAAACCGCGATCCGAAAAGCCCGTATCTCATTGTTACCAACCCGAAACTGGCGGGTTTAGGGCAACTGGATAGCAGCCTGTTTAATGATTTGTACAAGCTGGCCGGGACAACGCCGCCTTCGGCGCCGCAGGAAACCCGTACAACCTATACCGATACCACGCAGTTCCTGGGTTCGGATTATTTCCTGGCGCGTCTGAATCTGCGTCCGGAATATGATTACCGTTTCCTGGGCGATGCGGCCTTCGACACCCGCTACGTCAGCAATCAGATCCTGAACGAGACCGGTAGCCGCTACGTTAACGGCGTGGGCTCCGACCTTGAGCAGATGCAGTATCTGATCGATCGCGCCGCTCAGGCCCGTGACAAGCTGGGGTTACAGCTCGGCGTCAGCCTGTCGGAAGAGCAGGTTGCCTCGCTGGATTCCAGTATCCTGTGGTGGGAAAACACGGTGATTGAGGGACAAAATGTCCTCGTGCCAAGGCTGTACCTGTCGGCGAAGGACGTGGCGTTTAACAAAGGGAGCATTATCGCCGGGAACCAGGTGATCCTTAATGCTGGCAGCATCACGAATGACGGCAGTACGCTGCAGGGTAAAAGCCTGCTGGCAGCCAGCAGCCAGAGCACAATCAACAACATCAATGGTGGCCTGATCGGTTCCAGCGGAAGCCTGCAGCTTAGCGCCCTGGGCAATATCAATAACGTGGGGTCCACCATCAGCGGGCAGACGGTTAGCCTTGAGAGCGTGGGGGGCAGTATTGTTAACCAGACGCTGACCAACCAATGGAATATCTCGGGTACCACGAACGGCTGGAACAGCCAGGCCGTCTCGCTGACGCAAACCGACCTGGGCGCACTTGCTTCTATCAAAGCGACGGACAGCCTGACCCTGAGCGCCGGGAAAGATATCATCAATACTGGCGCTAACCTCAGTGCTGGCGGCGATATGTTGCTAAAAGCGCTGGATGATATCTCTGTTACAGGGAATCAACTGGTGACGCGCGACCGTTATGGCCGCAATCTCAATGAGACCGTCACCAACCAGGGCAGTACGGTCACCAGCGGAGGCAACCTTGGCCTGCAGGCAGGTCACGATCTGAACGTTACGGGCAGCAATCTGACGGCCGGAGGCAGCGCTGCGCTTTGGGCGGGTAACGATCTGGTGCTAGATGTGGCGCAGAATAGCCGCCACAGCCAGACCGCGAAAACGGATTCCCTGAAGACGGATAATACGCGTACGGTCATTAGCGCTGGCGACGATCTGACGCTGGCCGCAGGCCGCGATCTGCGCAGTAACGCCGCGGCGCTTGCCGCACAGGATCGCGTGGGGCTGCAGGCCGGACGGGATATCGATCTGCTGGCGGCAGAGACCACAACCAGCGACAAATACAGCGCGAAGAAAAAGGTCGAGATCAACCAGTCCGTGCGCCAGCAGGGAACGGAGATCGCCAGCGGCAGCAGCACCACAATCATTGCGAACCGTGATGTTAATACCCAGGCGGCGCAGGTCACAGCACACGGGGATATTGGCGTGGGCGCAGGGCGGGACATAAATCTCGCCACCGCTACCGACAGCGATTACCACTACAAAGAGCAGACCAAAACTAAGAAAGGTTTCCTGAGCAAGAAAACCACCCACACCATCGAGGAGAACAGCGCGACGCGTGAATCCGGCTCATTGCTGAGCGGCGATAACGTGCAGGTGGTGGCGGGCAATAACCTGCGGGTGTCAGGCTCCGCCGTGGCGGGCGATGGCGACGTGCAGCTTAAGGCGGGCAACAACGTTGATATCGTTGCAGCCACTAACACCGACACCTCCTGGCGCTTTAAGGAAGAGAAAAAATCCGGCCTGATGGGCTCAGGCGGGATTGGCTTCACCATCGGCAGCAGCAAAAGTACCCAGGATCTCCGTGAGAAGGGCACCACCCAGAGCCAGAGCTTCAGTACGGTGGGTTCGACAGGGGGAAGCGTGGATATCGCTGCCGGTAATCAGCTTCATGTCGGCGGTGCGGACCTGGTGGCGGGCAAGGACATGGCGCTCACCGGTGACAGCGTGGCGATCGAACCGGGTCATGACAGGCTTACCAGCGATCAAACCTTCAAGCAGAAAAGCAGCGGCCTGACGATTGCCCTCTCCGGCGCCGTGGGTGACGCAGTGAACGCTGCCGCCAGCACGGCAATGGCGGTAAAAGAGCAGAGCGATGGTCGTCTCGCAGCGTTACAGGCGACCAAAGCTGCGCTTTCGGGTGCCCAGGCCGTGCAGGCCAACCGTCTCGCAGAAGTAACCCACGGCAGCGACCCCACCAGGAATGGTGCGTTCGGTGTGATGGCCTCGATTGGCGGGCAATCTTCTAAATCCACTTCACATTCGGAGCAGGATAAGACCACCGGCAGCACGCTGAATGCTGGTAATAACCTCGCCATCACGGCGACAGGTCAGGGACATGCAGCCAACAGCGGTGATATTACCGTGGCGGGCAGCCAACTGAAGGCGGGCAAAGATCTGACGCTTAATGCAGCCCAGGATATCAGCCTGGCGGGCGCAGCCGATACCAACAAGCTGACGGGCAGCAACTCCAGCAAAGGTGGCTCGGTCGGCATCGGTATCACCGCCGGTCCGAAAGGTGCGGGTATCACCCTCTCTGCCAGCGTAAACGCTGCAAAAGGTAAAGAAAAAGGTAATGGAACCTCCTGGAACGAAACGACGCTGGATGCCGGGCAGACTGTCAGCCTCACGAGCGGCCGCGACACGGTGCTGAAAGGCGCACAGGTCAATGGCGATAAAATCACGGCGGATGTCGGGCGCGACCTGACCCTCAGCAGCCTGAAGGATAGCGACAAATACAACAGCAAACAGCAGAGCATGAATGCTGGCGCAAGCTACACCTGGGGTGCGGGCGGCGGTAGCGGTAGCTTTAGCATCAGCCGCGATAAGATGAAGAGTAATTATGACTCGGTGCAGGAGCAGACCGGGATCTTTGCAGGCAAAGGCGGCTTTGATATTAACGTCGGCAACCATACGCAGCTGGACGGTGCGGTGATTGCCAGCCGTGCTGACGCAGACAAAAACCGCCTGGAGACGGCGACGCTAGGCTTCGCGGACATCAACAATAAAGCGGAGTATAAGGTTGAGCATCAGGGCGTGGGCTTCAGTACCGGCGTCGGGGTTGCAGGTAATCTGGTTGGCAATATGGCCAACACCCTGCTGGCAGGGATGGGGAGCAGCGGCAATGCGGAAGGGACCACGCAGTCAGCGGTGGCCGACGGCGCTATCATCGTTCGCGACCAGGCTAATCAGAAGCAGGATGTCAGCACGCTCAGCCGTGACACTGACCATGCCAACGGCAGTATCGACCCGATCTTTAACAAAGAGAAAGAGCAAAAACGACTGCAAACCGCACAGATGATTGGCGAGATCGGCAATCAGGTTGCGGATATTGCGCACACCAACGGCAAGATTGCGGCCACGGAAGCGGCCAACGAGAAGATGAAAACCGCTGGCGGCGATGAGCGTAACGCCGCCATCAGCCAGCTGAAAAAAGACGGTAAAGAGGTTACCGATCAGGCAATTCATGATCAGATGTACCAGACCTTCTATAACGAAGCGTTCAACAAGTCTGGCATGGGAACGGGGCAGAGCACCCAGCGCGCCATCACGGCAGCAACGGCAGCCGTTCAGGCGCTTGCAGGAGGAGACATAAAAGCTGCGATTGGCGGCGGTGCCGCGCCGTATATCGCCAATGCCATCGCTAATGCCATACCCGAGACGGATCTTAAAGGACGTGTGCTGGCCCATGCTGTCGTCAACGCCGCGCTTGCAGCGGCTTCCGGCAGAGATGCTGCTTCCGCCGCAGCCGGTGCGGCGGTGGGCGAGCTGGCCGGTAAGATTGCGGTTGATGGCTTTGGTAAAAAAGTCAGCGAACTGAGCGAGGAAGAGAAACAGACGGTATCTGCGCTAGCGACACTGGCTTCTGGCCTGGCTGGCGGACTCGTCGGAGACAGCAGCGCGAATGCGGTAGCGTCGGCGCAAGCGGGCAAGACGACAGTTGAGAATAACTCGCTCAGTGCACAGGATGAGAAAAAACGCCAGGACGCGAAGTGGTCATTGCCGTATATCAAGGACGCAACAGAAAAAGCGAAAGCTGAAAAGCTGATTGCTGATCTTAATGCGAAGGATAAAGCATTCGATGTAGCGCTGGATAAAGCCTGCCAGGGACTGTCGTCATCAGCATGTCAGGGGATGAGGCAGGAGCTGGCTGTAATGGGTCAGAGCTATGATGAGCAGATGGATGGTCAGTATGTCGGCACAATGGGCAGTGTGTATAAAGACGGTGCCGAGAAAATTGCCGGGCAGCAGTGGCAGTACGCCACCGCTGATGCTAAGGCACAGCGTGACGCCAGTGTTGAGTTAATAGGCAAAAACTGGGGCGTCAGTCCGGAAACCGCCGCGATACTTTATGATGGAATGACGGCCGTGCACAGTACTGCGGCTGTTGCTGGGTCTCTTTATGGGATGAGAGGCCCGAGTACGGTAACTGTTTATCGCGTTGAAGGGACACCAAACACTCGCCTTTTGATTGGAGATAATGGACAAGTTACTATCACTGGCAGTACAACCTTATATTTAAATTTTGGCGATAAAGCCAGAGCTATAGCGTTTTTTGAAAAACGCAGCATCCAAAATATGGACGATGCAACGATCAAAACATTTGAAGTACCCAACTCTGTTTTGGATGATTTGAGAAGAACGGCTGTCAAAGAGAGTGTCGCCAGATTGCCAGAGAACAAAGGAAAGCCTGTGATTGCTGATCCAACAAAAGCTAAAGATCAGTATGGGATAAGACCTGAAAAGCTGAAAGAATTGCAAGATAAGATCATTCAGGGGACGGGAAAAGATGCAAGTAAATGACGAAGTATTACGGCAAATTGTTTTAGAAAGGGAGAGGTTAACAACCCCTCCCCAGGCGATGAGTAAGGCATCTGGAGTCGGAATCGCCAGGTTCGTTGTGTCGTGTAATGATGCTTATTTAGTTTTGACACTTGCGAAAGATGTTATGACTATTATAAATAATTATTCGACACAAAATTGGCCGTCTCTTGATAGATGGTTAAATATACTTCCACTTCAATTTACTCATTGTTTCTTGCCTGAGTTATCGGAAGTCGAAAGGGAAAAACAAACAAAAGACTGGGAAGCCCTGACATACGAAGAGAAACTAACTGAAGCTTCTCATGATGAACAGTGGACGTTATCGTCATGGTTATCATGGATGGAGCCAAATGAGCGTGAATGGTTTTGGTGGGATACTATTATTTTCGATATGCCCTTAAATAATACCCACTTTTTAATAGAAGTAACGACTTTGGACTCAATGTTTATGGCCGGAGCATTGAAAAAGTTATTTAAAGCCTGTGGAGCGATAGACGTTGTCTCAGAAGATGACCTGTAGATAAACAATTCCAAACTCTACTATTCCGGGATTGATGGCATGCTTGCGCCGGGGGAGATCTGGTCGCGAATACGCAGCAGCAGCCGCTCGTCGCCAATCTCGATGTTAATCTGAAACGCGGCCACCAGGTTGGCACCGCCCCCCTTCGCTTAAAAATAATTCTGCCGTGATGGAATAAAATCCTACAAGCGGCATCTTATTGCGAATGATAACGAGCCCACGACGAGTGCAGACCTTATGCCACCTAATGACGCTGAAAATAACCAGCTGCGAGAGCTGATCCCCGGACTGCGCCGTTTCGCCCTCTGGCTGATTCGGGATGTCCATGTAGCCGACGATCTGGTTCAGACAACGCTTGAGCGTGCCCTGGATAAATGGACAACACGACGCCCCGATGCCTCGTTAAAAAGCTGGTTATTCACCATTCTTTATCGCGAGTTCCTGATCGAGAAACGCCGCACAAAGCGCTACTGGGGATTGCTCAGCAGAATGAAAAGCGATGACAATCCTGCCTGGCCGTCAGCAGAGCAAGAGATTGCAACGCAAAGTATGCTGGAAGCCTTTGGTCGTTTGACGGAAGAACAACGGAGTTTGTTGATACTCATTGCCATTGAAGGACTGAGTTATCAGGACGTTGCCCATGTGATGGATATTCCCATCGGCACCGTGATGTCCCGATTGTCCCGGGCCCGCCAGGCACTACACCGTCTGGGTGAGGGTGACGTCCCACAGCCGATATTGAGACTGATGAAATGAAAATACCGCCTAACGAGCACGATTTGCATGCGTACGTCGACGACCAGTTGGATGCGAGCGAACGCGTTGTCATTGAACGTTACCTGGCGCAGCACCCGCACATTGCCCGTCAGGTTCAGGGCTGGCGGGAGGATGCACAACGCCTGCGTGCCACGCTGGCAGGGCTGCCTCTGCCCGACGTAACTACCACGCTGGATCCTGCCGCGATACGCGCCCGACAGGTGCGTCGAACCCACAGCCGTATGCGGCTGGCCGCCTCTTTTGTTTTGTGTATTGCGCTGGGTTTGCTGGGGGGCTGGCAGGCTCACAGCTGGCAAAGCCCCGCCAGCGCGCCGATGGGTGATGCGCTCAGCGCCTACAAGCTGATGGTCATAGAGAAGAGCATGACCGCCGATTTTACTCCGGATGGACCGAAAGCGCTGACAGCGTGGCTCACCCAGCATGTTGGTACGAGCGCACAAATGCCGGATCTGCGTCAGGCTGGCTTCACGCCGGTGAGCGGTCGCCTGTTTGCTACGGAACAGGGGGCCGCCGCGATGGTGCTCTATCGGGATCATGCCGGGCATACCCTTAGCTTTTATATTCGTCCACCGGACCCTCGCCAGCCGCTGCTTTCTACCGGGCAGCGCAGCGCAGAAGGTCTGGTTGCCCTTTATGGTTCCTCGCAGGGGTTGAACTACGCCGTCGTCGGCCCGGCTGGCATGGTCAATAATCCGGCCATTTCCCGCGAGCTGAGCAAACGGATCTGACGACGTCATTGTCCGTTGCGGAAAAAATAGTTTTTTTGCAACAGTCGGGAATAAACGGCGCGCTGAAGCATCTCTTACACAGGTCTGCATGATGCAGACCTGGATGAATAAGGATTGAGAGATGAGAAAAGCAACGCTAGCCACTCACGGTTTTTTCATGGCGTCTTTATTGCTTGCAGGTACTGCCTTCCCGGTTTCCGCAAGCACGACGCCGCTGACAAAAGCGGTCAAACAAAATTTTGATGGCGAAATCCAGAACAATACGCTGGCAGTGAGCCCGAATGAAAAACAGGCCGTTGTTGCACGCAGCGGACAACCTGAAGTCATTGTTTACGACTTGACGACCGGTACCGTCAGCGCGGTGCTGAAGCACTTCAACACTCCGCGAAATATCGTATTTGCACCGGACGGTAAGAGTTTCTATGTCTCGGATAGCAGTCTGGGCCTTATCGAGCGCGTGGATGCTTCGACCTTCGAAACGCGTGAATACTATGCCGCAGGCCCTGGCGCGTTTGGCACGGTGTTAAGCAAAGATGGCAAGACGCTCTATATCAATAATCAGGCCAGCAACGCAGTCATCAGTATGAATACTGAGACGAAAATTGCGAATGCCGTGATCACCGGGTTTTCGCAACCCCGACAGGGTGTGCGACTCAGCCCGGATGGCCGGGTGCTGTATGTTACCAACTTCGTTAGCGACAAAATCACCCTCGTAGATACCGCCACCAACAAAATCATCGGTGAAATTGGCGGGTTTAATAAGATCCGCGCCATTTCCGTGACCGCAGACGGGAAAACGCTGTTTGCCGCCAATAGTGGGAATGACACCATTTCGGTCGTCGACACCACCGCGCAAAAGGTGACTGACACCATTCCTGTCGGGAAGCAACCGTATGGTGCGGCGCTGTCGCCAGACGGTAAATTCGTTTACAGCGGCAACCTGGGTGATAACAGCGTCTCTATTATCGACGTGCAGACACGCAAAGCGATCGCCACCGTGAAGGGCTTTAACGAACCGCGACAGGCCATCGTCTTTACCGCAGATAACCGATATGCCTGGGTACTGAACAAAGATTTGAGCATCTCCAGAATTGATCGTGAAACGCAACGTATTGTGTCCACGATCAAACGCTGAAGACCTGAAACTTACGCAAAGAGAATGACATGAAAAAAACAACACACAACGTTTTACTTGCTGCACTGCTGGCTCTGGTTTCTGGGCAAAGCGTTGCTGCCGTAAAGGATGACGCGCTGGCGCATTTTAACGCTATCGCCGACGGGAAAACCGCAGATCTCAAGCAACAGTACGCGCAAGACGCGCGTCTGGATTGGATAGGAGGGCCGCTGGACGGCATTTATACCTCATCTGACGCGATTGGCGGAGTATGGAGCAAATTCATCACGGCCCAGGGAAAACTGAGCCACAAAGTCGATAATCTGAATGAGGTCACAAACCCGAAAGGGAGTACGGTCACCGCACGTGTTCAGTTTGCCGGGAAAACGACAATCAATGTCTTTTATGTCCTGACCTACCGCGAAGGCAAAATCATCAATGAAACGTGGCAGATTGATCCTGCAAAAGGTTAAAAAACGGCTGACCCCAGTTATATCCCGCCAGTTCGGCGGGATTTTTTTATGCATCACAGCGAGTTACTGAACAATAACCCGTCCATTTAGCGGCTGGAGTGGGCGGTTATTGCTGTGCTCAAGTGCTTGCTTAAATGTTTCCAGCTGTTTTTCAGATAGGTTTACCGTATTTTTCATCACCAGCCAGCGCAACCCTTCAGTACAGGGTGGGGTCGTCAGTGAGCCGCTGAAGCGATAATAGTGGAGATCGGCCGGAAACAGCGGGCGGAGGTCGAAGCGTTTATCAATCGAGACTTCGTGGTTCTTCTCTTTCGGAAGACGCGCCAGCAGCGGGGACAGAGCGGTGTTTTCAGGGCCAACCTCGAACATAACGGCAAGCACCGCGATGTCGCCGTCTTCGCTGGCATGGACAAAGTGCGCCTCAAGCGGGAAGGATTTACCGTTAATCCGGTTCTCGCTCGGGGTATGGAAATGATACTGGCGCAAGATAAACGTGGTGTCATCCAGACGGAATTCATCTTCATCTCCAGCAGTGACCTGAAGAGTGTGACCGTTGTTGACAAGCTTTTCTGCTGCGGTATGAAAATCCAGAATCAGCGGCGGCAGTGTGGCATCAAAGGGATGGCGGATATCGATAGGGGATTGGTATTTCCCGGTCTTGCAGGTGGAAAATGTATCACTGAGTTCTCCCCAGTTGTCCGGTCCACCTTTTCCTTCATACGCCCAGTGCGGGGGCGATTCCGCGAAGGCGGAAACAGACAAAACGAACAGGGATGCAGTAAGGACTCGTTTCATGATGTGTCTCTATAGTTAAAGCGGATAAAGATAGAGATGACATCGTATTAAGTCCTACAAGACCCGTCCTGAAACGTGTTTTAAAGTGGAAAATGAAAGACGTTACCCCAGCCTCTCCACCCTCGTCTCCCCCTCAACCATCGACAGCTGATACAGCGAAAACGATCTCTGCTTCTCAATCAACGTCGCCAGCTCCGGCGAGTGGCTGGTGAGCCAAATCTGCGAGTAGCGGCTGGCCTCGGCGATTAAGCTCGCCAGCGCGGGCAGCATCTGTGGGTGCAGGCTGTTTTCCGGTTCGTTCAACGCGATAAATGCTGGTGGACGCGGGCTGAGCAGCGCCACCGCCAGGCATAAAAAGCGCAGGGTGCCGTCGGAGAACTCCGCGGGTTCCAGCGGCCTGCTCAGCCCTTCGCGCTGCATCATCATGCGAAAACGTCCGCCGGTGTTGTCGCTGTAAAACACGCAGCCGGGGAAGGCCTGGTCGAGGATGCGCATCAGCAGCAGCTCGTCGCCAATCTCCACAATGGTCTGAAACGCCGCCGCCAGGTTGGCGCCGTCGCTGGCCAGCACCGGCGAGCGAAAGCCGACCTGCGGGGCGCGCATCGCCGAGCCGATTGATACAGAAAACTCATGATAAAAGCGCCAGTTACGCAGGGACTCGCGCATCTGCGACACTTCCGGGTAAAGGTGCGGTTCGCCGAGCTGCCCGAATACCGATTCGTTCTCGTACAGCGTGCCGCTGTGGGTCACTTTTTCATGATGCACGTTGTTCAGAAACACGGCCTGATTCCTGCGCTTCATCAGCTGGGACGAGGGGCGTCGGTGCTGGCCGCTCAGCCAGAGAGATTCTTCCTTGATCACCGGGTCGAGCTGGAACTGTGAGGGATACGGCAGCTTCTCCACAAACCCGACCTGCAGCTCGTATTCGTAGGTCTCAGTTTCTACCGCCAGATTCATCCGCCGCAGCTGGTCGCTGCGGGTTTTGCCTGCCCAGAACACCTTCAGAATGCCGCCCTCGTTCGCCAGCGCCTGGGAAAACTGCCCTTGCGCGGCGCTGTGCATCAGGTGTATCGCCTTGTAAATATTGGATTTTCCTGTGCCGTTCGGCCCGAAGACGATGTTTAGCTGCTCCAGCTCCAGCGACATCTCGCGGATGGAGCGGTAGTTTTGTATGTGCAGGGTGTTAATCATTTTTGTTCCCACGCAAAATTTCCCTGAAATGCGTGACCAGTGGACGCTGGTTGGCCTTATGCCACGCCGCCCACAGTTGAGTTGAGTAAGGCATCCACGTTAGTTCGCGCAGTATCACCCCTTCCGGTGCGTTATGACGCAGGCTGTGCTGGATGAGCGCCAGTCCAAGCCCGGCGGCCACAAGCCCCAGTGCCGTTAGCGGTTCACCCGCCTCCAGACGAATGGTCGGGTTAAATCCAGCCTTCACGCAGGCGGCAACAAATTCGTCGCGGGAGTGAGCATCATCGTTGTGAATGACGGCAATCCACTCCTGATCCGCCAGTTGCGCGGGCAAAAGGACTTCTTCCTGAGCCAGAGGGTGATGTTGCGGCAATGCCAGCAGCATTTTGTCATCCAGCACCTGAATATATTCCAGGTCTTGCTCGCTTTCCGCAGGTGGCGTGTCGACCAGTGAAAAGTCGAGGCTGCGCTGACGCAACCCTTCGATCTGCGTGGCGGGTGGTTGGCTGTAAAGGGCTATATGAACGTCCGGGCGGGACTGGCGCAGTGTGCGTAAGGCGGTAGAGAGCACACCGGAGTGCATCGCGTTTTCAATATAGCCGATACACAACCCCCCATCCTCACCGCGGCCTAAGCGCTTTCCGAGGGACTCCAGACGGTTCGCGTGGGTCAGCAGGGAGCGGGTCTCAGCGAGGAAAGTTTGCCCGTCGGCGGTTAAACGTATGCGCTGCTGGTTGCGTTCAAAAAGCATCAAACCGAGGCGTTCTTCAAGCTGGGCAATCTGGCGGCTCAGCGGAGACTGAGAGATATGCAAACGCTCGGCGGCACGGCCAACGTGCTCCTCTTCTGCCACCACCACGAAATATTTCAGCTGTCGTAAATCAATCATATCAGACCTCAAAGGACTCAAGTTAGACGAATTATGTCCTATCAAGTCATAACCTCGCAAGGTATTGTGATCAGCGTCACAGGGCGACAGCGAAATCGCCCGACCTGAACCCAAAAACTGAGGACATCTTATGAGTATCAAAAATCTGTTACCTGCAAACATCGGCCTGGGCGGCGCACCGCTGGGCAACATGTTCCGCAACATTCCTGAGGATGAAGCATTGGCCACCGTACACGACGCCTGGAAACTGGGCGTGCGTTACTTCGACACCGCACCGCTTTATGGCTCTGGCCTTTCCGAACTGCGCATGGGTGAAGCGCTGTCTCAGTATCCTCGCGACGAGTATGTGCTGAGCACCAAAGTAGGCCGCATCATGCTCGACGAGATGGAAGATCCCGCGACCCGTGATTTTGGTGAGAAAGGCGGTCTGTTTGAACACGGTCTGAAAAACAAAATTCTCAATGATTACTCCGCTGATGCCACGCTGCGCTCTATTGAGGATAGCCTGAAACGACTGAAAACTGACCGTCTGGATATCGTCTGGATCCACGATCCAGCGCAGGATTTCTACGGTGACAGCTGGCTGGAACAGTTCAATGTGGCGCGTACCGGTGCGTTCCGTGCCCTGACTCGCCTGCGGGAAGAGGGCGTCATTAAAGCATGGGGTCTGGGCGTAAACCGAGTCGAGCCGTGCGAGCTGACGCTGGCGCTGGATGAGCCTAAGCCCGATGCCTTCCTTCTGGCGGGCCGTTACTCTCTGCTCGACCATAAACGCGCCTTACAGCGTCTGATGCCAGAGGCGCTGGAGCACAACGTCGATATCGTGATCGGCGGTCCCTACAGCTCAGGCGTGCTGGCCGGAGGGGAGCACTTCGAATATCAAAAAGCCTCTCCGGCTATTCATGAGCAGGTGGCACGTATTCAGGCTGTTGCCGCGCAGTTCAACGTGGATGTAAAAGCTGCGGCACTGCAGTTTGCGCTGGCGAATCCGGCCGTCGCCGCCGTGATCCCTGGCTCCAGCCGCCCTGGCCGTATGGCTGAGGATTTGGCTGCGCTAAAAGCCACCATTCCAGCGGCATTCTGGGAAGAGATGCGCCGTCAGGATCTGGTTGCTGAGAATGCACCGCTGCCCGTTCGTTAATCACCGCGGGGTCGTCAGGCCCCCAATACTTACATGAGAAATATGATGAAACTGGATCTTACCGACAAAATTGCGGTGGTGAGCGGCTCTACGTCCGGCATCGGGCTCGGCATTGCCGACGGGCTGGCACAAGCGGGAGCCACCGTCGTGGTGGTTGGCCGTCAGGAAACCAGCGTGGCCACAGCGATTGCCAGCATTAAAGCAAAAAATCCAGCCGCGCTGCTGCGTGGTGTGGTGGCTGACCTTAGCACCGAACAGGGTGTTGCCGCACTGATCGCCGCCGTGCCTGTCGCCGATGTGCTGGTGAATAACCTTGGCATATTTAACGACAAAGACTTCTTCACCGTGCCAGACGACGAGTGGATGCATTTCTACAACGTCAACGTGCTGTCCGGCGTCCGCCTGGCGCGGCACTATGCGACAGCCATGGCAGAGCAAGGATGGGGACGCATTATTTTCGTGTCGTCCGAATCTGGCGTGGCCATTCCCGGTGACATGATCAACTACGGCGTCACCAAAGCCGCTAACCTGGCGGTTTCGCATGGACTGGCAAAACGGCTGGCGGGCACAGGCGTCACCGTGAATGCGATTCTGCCCGGTCCGACATTTACTGATGGCCTGAAAACGATGCTGGCCGAGGCTGCCGAAAAATCAGGCCGTAACGCACGTGAACAGGCCGATGAGTTTGTCCGCAGCGCGCGCCCCAGCTCGATTATTCAGCGCGCCGCGGATGTGGAAGAGGTGGCAAACCTCGCCGTTTATCTGGCATCACCGCTCTCTTCCGCGACCACGGGTGCTGCCCTGCGTGTGGATGGCGGTGTTGTCGACACCCTCGCAATGTAATCCTACATTACTGATATTAAGAGAGAATAATCATGGCTAATACAACAGTATCTATTGAAATTCCGGCATCTGCCGAAACGGTGTGGCAACTGATGGGGGGCTTTGATGCCCTGCCAGACTGGCTACCGTTCATCCCAGAAAGCGTCTCCTCTGAAGGCGGGCGCGTACGTTCGCTGACCACGGCTGATGGTGGCACCGTGATTGAACGTCTGGAAGCGTTTGATAACCGCCAGCGCAGCTACAGCTACTCGATTATGAAAGCGCCCTTCCCGGTGGTGGATTATCTTTCCACCATTACGGTACATGAAACGGCCGACAGCAACGTCTCACGTGTAGTGGTACGGTGAATTCACGCCGGTAAATGTTTCTGACGCAGAGGCCCAGGCCCTGTTCAGCGGGATTTACCAGGATGGGCTGGAAGCGTTGAAAAAGAATTTTGTCGCATAATCCTCAGAGCGCCGTTTTACGGCGCTTTTTTTTGCCGATCGTATGGGTTAAGCGCAAAAAAGAGACGACAGTGAGGATGTCGTCTAAACGGGGTACTGCTTTGGGCCTCTATGGGTCAATGGGGCCTTCGCATTTTTTTCATCACTTGACTGCCAGACGCAGACCCAAATCATCAGGATAGGGATCAAAGTAGTTTTGCGTCATCAGATACCGGTCGGGGTATTCGGCCAGGTAGTGCTTCAGCAGCGTGATCGGCGCGAGGATAGGCAACTGTCCGTTGTGATAATGCAGGATCACATCGCGCAGCTCGCCGCGCTGGCGGGTGTTGAGCTGGTTACGAAAATAGCCCTGAATATGCATCAGCACGTTGGTGTGATTCTTCCGCGAGGCGGGTTTTTTCAGGATGGTCATCAGCTTTTCCCGGTACGCTACGAAGAAAGCGTCCAGGTCTTCCCACTCGTGCAGCGAGGCAACGAACGGGCCGATTTCGCGGTAACCCGCCTGATGGTGCGCCAGCAGCTGAAGCTTGTAACGGCTGTGGAAGTCCAGCAGCGCGCGGCGCGTGAGGCCATTTTTACGCAGCGTGTTAAGTTCGTGCAGCGCAAAAACGCGCTCGACGAAGTTTTCCCGCAGCACCGGGTCGTGCAGGCGTCCATCCTCTTCAACGGGCAGCCACGGCCAGGTTTCAAGGAGGGCGGCGGTGAACAGCCCGACCCCCTCCTTGCGGCCCCGGTTGCCGTTTTCATCATACAGCCGCACGCGTTCCATGCCGCAGCTTGGGGATTTTGCACAGACAACAAAGCCAGCGAGATCGCCGATTTTCGGCAAATAATCTGCCGCAAAGTCGGCCATTTTCTGCGTAACGTCTTCGTGAGGCGCGTGGCTGAAGCGCATCTGCGTTTCTCCGTCTGTCGTGACGATCAGACGCAGCGCCGGGCGAGGCGTCGGCAGGCCGATGGCCATCTCCGGGCAGACGGGCCTGAAATTCACCCACTGGGCCAGCTCATCCATGATGAAGCCCATGCGCTTATGTCCGCCGTCAAAGCGAACGGCGGATCCGGTCAAACATCCGCTAATACCGAGCACAGGTTTCGTTGTCATGGTGTTGTCCTCCCGTTCATATAACTAAAACTTACACAACATGACTAATTTGTCCAAGTATTCGCGGAACTATTTTTTATAATCCTTTAAAATCAATGCCTCTTAACTGCCCTTGTATGTCGAGTAGCCGTACTGGCTAAGCAGAAGCGGGATGTGTAGCTTCTCGTTGGTGCTGGTCACGGTAAACAGCACCGGGATCTCCGGGAAGAAGGTATCCAGCTTTTTGCCGTGGAAATACTCTGCGGTTTTAAAGGTTACTTTGTACACGCCAGGCTGCATGTCCTGATCCTGCGGATAGAGCGATTTGATACGGCCATCGTGGTCGGTTTTGCCGCTGGCAATCGGGGTCCATTTGTCCTGCTGCTGCTTCTCCAGCGTAACGGTCACGTCTGATGGCGGCATTCCGGTTTGCTGGTCAAGAATGTGGACGCTTAGCGTGCCGGCAGGGGCGCTAAAGGCGGCAGGGGCAAAGGCCATCGAGGCCAGGATCAGCAGAGGGGCAGTTTTTTTCATGGTGTTTTCCTGTTGAGTTATTCGTCACAGGAAAACGTTAGCATCTGCGGCGCGGGAAAATATTCAACTTTTCGTGAAGATTCCCGCAGGAGAAAATTATCAGAGGATAATCACTTCAAGCGATACCTGCTGCTGCCACTGCTCCACCTGCTTTTTCCGCCCGGCGGTGAGTTTGCCGCTGGTGACCAGCAGCCATTTACGCTCCGGGAAAATTTCCGGTGCCAGCGCGTCAGGCGGAACCGGCAGGATGTCGATGCGGTGGCCCTGCCCGGTGCGCGTCAGGGCTTCGAGCCAGATCTCGCACGGGTCATTCAGGTGCCAGCCGCTGAGCAGAATGTTATCGCCTGGCGCTATTTTATCGCCTTCGAGGCAAAACGAGGTGTAGGCGATAATGATGCCGTCGAGGATCGCGCGCAGGGTCATGGCGGCGGCGACGTTGGCCGAAACCTGGCTGCGCAGAGGGCGCAGCACGTTCGCGACCAGCTCCGGCCTTGGGTATTCGCGTCCGGCGTCGTAAATCATCTGGCGCAGGGACTCGACTTTGCCGTCCTGCAGGCGCTGCAGCATGTTCTGCTGCAGGGTTTGCCAGTTGTTGGTCCGACCCGGCATCGGGCGTTCCAGCAGCGGTTTGACCTGGCCGATCGGGACGCCTTTTTTTACCCAGTCGAGGATTTTGAGCGCCTGCTGGACGTCCTCATCGCTGTACTGGCGGTGGCCGCCTTCCGTGCGCTGTGGCTTGAGTAAACCATAGCGACGCTGCCACGCCCGCAGGGTGGTGGCGGTGATGCCGCTGAGTCGGGCGAATTCGCCGATGGAGTAAGCCATGTCCGTGTCCAGAGTGGAGGAATACTCTCAATATACTACGAATTTTCCCGAACGGGATGAAGCGCCGAAACGGTGCACTACACTTAACATCCAACCGCGCAAATGAAAGGAATTCTCATGAAGCTATGGCCTGTTGTGACCGGTGTTGCCATTGCGCTGACGCTGGTCGCCTGTAAATCCCCCACGCCGCCGAAGGGCGTGCAGCCTATTACCAACTTTGAAGCCAGCCGCTATCTCGGAAAATGGTACGAGGTCGCCCGTCTGGAAAACCGCTTTGAACGCGGGCTGGAGCAGGTAACCGCCACCTACGGCAAACGCAGCGACGGCGGCATCAGCGTGCTTAACCGGGGCTACGATCCGGTGAAGAACAAGTGGAACGAGAGCGAAGGGAAAGCGTACTTTACCGGCGAACCGACCACCGCCGCGCTGAAGGTATCGTTCTTCGGCCCGTTCTACGGCGGCTATAACGTGATCAGGCTGGACGATAAGTACCAGTACGCGCTGGTGAGCGGCCCGAACCGCGATTACCTGTGGATCCTGTCGCGCACGCCGACCATCCCGGATGCGGTGAAGCAGGATTACCTGAACACCGCGCGCAGTCTGGGCTTCCGGGTTGATCAACTGGTGTGGGTGAAGCAATAAAAATCGTGCTTTCTTCCTGGGGCATTACTGGCTCGCCTGGATAGACTTCCGTTAAAAGCCTAACGGAGGGACGACAATATGAACTGGCAGCCTTTTCGCGGCGATCCACCGGAAAATATGACGATTTTCAGCGCGTCATTTCCCGACGTCAGCGACCAGTGGCCGATGAAAGACGACGCTGCCCGTGAGATCGCCTCCCTTGATCGCGCCCTGAAAGCCGAGCCAGCGCTCCGGCCGCCGAGGGTGGAATACGACGAAGGGGGGCAGGCCGTGCTTGTCCCGCAGAACCGCTATTCCGAACAGGCCTTCCGTAACCGTCCGGCGCTCGCCGCGTGGCGCACCCGGCTGGTGCCCTCTGCGCTGGCGCTGTTTGTGGTGCAAAACCCGCTGGAGGACCGCCTGCCCGACGGCACAAAAATGGACAGCGACAGCCGCCAGTGGTTTATCCACGCCAACGATGCCATCGGCGTGCGCTCCCGCGCCCGGGTGCTGGCCGCGCTGGTGGATAAGTACATTCACAACGAGAGCGAGAACAACTGGGTCAGCCTCGCGAGCGGCGCCGCCATTCCGGTGCTGGAGGCGCTGCGCGAAGCAAAGCTCGACGGCCAGCAGGTCTATCTCACGCTGGTGGACAAAGACCCGGTAGCGCTCAGCTGGGCCGAAACCATGGCGGCGCAGGAAGGCATTGTGGTGGGCGAACAGCTGACCCTGCTCAGGCGCAACCTGCTCCATACGCTGGTGCGTAACGAGGACCTGCTGCTGGAGCTGGGCGAGCACCAGGCCGAACTGGTCGACGCGCTGGGGATCTTCGAATACTTCAACGATACCGATGCGGTGATTTTTCTCCAGCGCGCGCTGCGGCTGGTCAAACCCGGCGGCGCGGTGATTGTGTCAAACATGCTGACCAGCAGCCCGCAAATTGACTTTGTGCTGCGGGGTATCGGCTGGGAGGATATTCACCCGAGGTCGTTACAGCAGCTGCAGGATATCCACCTCGCGGCGGGCGTGCCGATAGAAAACGTCACCGTGGTTGTGCCGAAGGATGGGGTGTACGCGGTGATGGAGATTAAGGTTTAGCTCGATCTGTTCCCTCTCCCTGAGGGTGTACGGTCCGGGGACATAGTGAACACTTGTTCGGGGACATGGTAGACACTTACAACTGAGGCATAAGAACCCGTTTATGGAGTCGCTTATGCCCTGGGATGCGAGAGATACCATGTCATTACGTACCGAGTTTGTTTTGTTCGCCTCGCAGGACGGGGCGAACATCCGTTCCCTCTGCCGTCGCTTTGGCATTTCACCTGCCACCGGCTACAAGTGGCTTCGCCGCTGGGCTCACGAAGGCCCGTCCGGCCTTCAGGACCGCCCGCGCATACCGCACCATTCCCCGAACCGCTCATCTGACGACATCACTGCCCTGCTGCGCATGGCGCATGACCGTCATGAACGCTGGGGCGCCCGCAAGATTAAGCGCTGGCTCGAAGACCAGGGGCACCCCATGCCCGCCTTCAGCACCGTCCATAACCTCATGGCCCGTCACGGCCTGCTGCCGGGCGCTTCACCGGGCATTCCCGCCACGGGACGCTTCGAACACGACGCGCCGAACCGCCTCTGGCAGATGGATTTTAAGGGCCACTTTCTCTTTGGCGGTGGCCGCTGCCATCCGCTCACCCTGCTGGACGACCACTCCCGTTTTTCCCTGTGCCTGGCGCCCTGTACCGATGAACGGCGCGAGACCGTGCAGCAGCAGCTGGTCAGCGTGTTTGAACGCTACGGCCTGCCGGACCGGATGACGATGGACAACGGCTCACCGTGGGGCGACACCACCGGCACCTGGACGGCGCTGGAGTTGTGGCTGATGCGTCTGGGTATCCGGGTGGGGCACTCCCGGCCTTACCATCCGCAGACGCAGGGCAAGCTGGAGCGTTTTCACCGCAGCCTGAAGGCGGAAGTGCTGCAGGGAAAATGGTTCGCGGACAGCGGTGAGCTGCAGCGCGCCTTCGACCACTGGCGGACGGTCTATAACCTTGAACGCCCGCACGAGGCGCTGGATATGGCGGTACCGGGCTCGCGGTATCAGCCGTCAGCCCGGCAGTACAGCGGCACCATGACGCCACCGGAATACGACGAGGGCGTCATGGTCAGGAAAGTGGATGTCAGCGGAAAGCTGAGCGTGAAAGGGGTAAGTCTGAGCGCAGGCAAGGCGTTCAGGGGAGAACGGGGCGGGCTGAAGGAGACGGTGAAAGATGGCTGCTATGAAGTGTGGTGGTACAGCACGAAAGTGGGGGTGATCGACCTGAAGAAAAAGTCGATCACCATGGGTAAAGGATGTTAAAAAGTGTTCACCATGTCCCCGAACACCTGTCTACCATGTCCCCGGACTGTACAAGGGAGAGGGTTAGGGTGAGGGTGGAACAGACCGCAAAGCGTGGCTTGAAATAGCTCGGTTTTCCAATCATGATCCCCCAATGAAAATAGAAACCGCACTCCCCTCACACTTCGAACGTCTGGTCGCGATCTGGGAATCCTCCGTCCGTGCCACCCATCACTTTTTACAGGAAAGCGATATTGCGGCGCTGCGCCCGCTATTGCTCAACGCCTACCTGCCTAACCTCAAGGTTGTGATCGCTCGCGATGACGCAGGCGTTATTCACGGTTTTTTAGGCGTGGATGAAAACCGCATTGAAATGCTGTTTGTGGATGACGCGAGCCGGGGAAAGGGCGTCGGGAAATTGCTGCTGCAACACGCCATCGAAGAGTTTGGCGCGAACGAGGTGGACGTGAATGAGCAGAACCCGCAGGGCGTGGGATTTTATCGCCATATGGGGTTTGAGCAGGTCGGACGCTCGGAACTGGACGGGCAGGGGAATCCGTTTCCGTTGCTGCATATGCGGTTGGGTGAATGCTAACTTAACGCAAATATCACGCTTGTTAGATATGAAATGCAACGCGTTTTCCTGTGGGAAGTTCAACGTCGATACAGAGTTTTCCACCCATTGCTTCGATGTAACGCTTAAGCGTGGCAATTTTTAGTTCATTTCCACGTTGCTCAAGCTGCGTTACTGCGGGTTGGCTCACCCCCATCAGATCGGCAACATTTTTTTGCGAAAGCCTCAGCTCTTCACGTAAAAGTTGTAGACCCGTCTCGAGGATCATTTCATCTGCCATCTCTTTAATACGTTGTTGGCTTTCCGGTGAACGTGACGCAATCACTTCATTTAAGGTTTTCACTTGGTTGCCTCCAGGCTTGTCAGATGAAAGGAAAATTCGGCATCTGCGATGCGAATCATTTTTTCATAAAAGGCTTTGTCATTACTCTTATCGCCCGCGCAAAGCACAATGGCTTGACGGATAGGATCAAATGCGAAGAAAGCACGTATCGGACGACCAGCATATTGAATACGTAATTCCTTCATATGGTTATACCGTGAGCCTTTAACCGTATCTGCATAGGGGCGAGGAAGACGTGGCCCATAGTTTTGCAGATTTAACAGGTCTGCCAGTACCTTATCCTGTAATCCTTCTTCCTGCTCAAGCAGCCATTGCTCGAATACCTTTCCGAACAGAACCGTCCACATGCTTTCGTCCATGATAAGCTGTAGCTTATAAATAGAATATAAGCTGTAGTTAATAAATGCAATGGCTGTCATCGACAGCCAGGCTGTTAGTGGCAAGAGTATGACAAAGAAGGGAAATCAAGCGGATCGCGCAATTAAAAAATTGCGAGGCGCTTTCCAGCGTATTTTCTATTCATGCTGGCTAGTGAACTATCCGGGATAACCGGTTAGTTGAATGTTAATCAACTTTGCGACCAGAAAATTTTTTCATGAGATACCCATTAATAGTTCGAACATCTTTACCTTACAGATCGGCCATGGCTGCCGGAGATTGGATTACGGCTCAAGAAAAAGAAACCAATTTTGACCGCACAAAGAGCACGATGAAGAACATCCGGTTCGAGGATGAGCTTTTGGAACAGATTGAAAAGGCTGCGGGTAAGGGGAATTTTAATAAGTGGGTGAAAGAGGCTTGTAGGCTTAGGCTTTTGAGTGAGTAGTCATCAAAGCTTTATAGGTAGTGTTAACGATAAAATAGATGATAAGTTCGGAATATATGTTACAAACTTATCATTGATGATGATTTTATAATTATCATTTATATAATTAAAATGTATCAGTCGATTTTAACCGAATCTGCTTTTAAATTTTTGCGAACTGATTCGTCGTTGCATTTTACCATTACAATTGGGACATAAATGTTGTTTCTTCCCTTCAATTTCCCATGTGTAGTATTTCTTCTTAAAGGGATTATGACAGATATCACACTGTCTGGGCTTCAATATAGCACCAATAATGACCATTAAAACTACAGCACCTATAATCCATTCCATTACGGATTCCCTTGGTGATAATTTTGAAAAGGGGGAGAGAATAACACTCAATATTTAAATGAATAAGTGATCATGTTCACATAAGGTGACTGGAATGGGCGAATCTATTTATTAATAAAGTTTTTATTAAAGCGGATGGCATTTTTGGCGGAAGATCACAGGAGTCGAACCTGCCCGGGAACGCTGGCGCCCCCAACTGGATTTGAAGTCCAGCCACCTCACCGGAGATGACGATCTTCCGCGCCTGCATTGCTACATGGAGGCGGGGCGCATTATAGCTACTTTCAGGCATTTACCACATACCCCCACACACTTTTTTCACCTCTCTTTTGACCTGTACACCCCTGTTTCAGTTAATTCTTAAGAAAATCCTCAGGTTAGCCTTTCGTGCTGCCAACATTTACCGCGATCACAAAAAACAAGAAACGTAATTTGCTAACCAGAAAACGCAATACCCGCCTTTGAAACAATGGTTTAAAACCAATGCAACCGGTCTCAGCGCCCCCTACAGCGTGAAGGATAAAAAAAGATGAGCGAAGTATTGTCAGTAAGAGAGAAGATTGGCTACGGCATGGGAGACGCCGCCAGCCACATCATTTTTGATAACGTCATGTTGTACATGATGTTTTTCTACACCGATATTTTCGGCATTCCCGCCGGTTTTGTCGGCACCATGTTCCTGCTGGCCCGCGCGCTGGATGCGATCTCCGACCCGTGCATGGGGCTGATTGCCGACCGCACCCGCAGCCGCTGGGGCAAGTTCCGTCCGTGGATTTTGTTCGGTGCGATACCATTCGGTATCGTCTGCGTGCTGGCCTACACCACGCCGGACCTTAGCCTCAACGGTAAAATGGTCTACGCCGCCGTGACTTACACGCTGCTGACGCTGCTCTATACCGTGGTCAACATCCCCTACTGCGCGCTGGGCGGCGTGATCACCAACGACCCGACGCAGCGTATCTCCCTTCAGTCCTGGCGCTTCGTGCTGGCGACCGCGGGCGGCATGCTTTCCACGGTGCTCATGATGCCGCTGGTGAACCTCATTGGCGGCGACGATAAGGCGTTCGGCTTCCAGGGCGGCATCGCCGTGCTGTCGGTTGTCGCTTTCCTGATGCTGGCGTTCTGCTTCTTTACCACCAAAGAGCGCATCCAGGTGCCGCCGAGCACCACCTCCATGCGGGAAGACCTGCGCGACATCTGGCAAAACGACCAGTGGCGCATCGTTGGCGTGCTCACCATCCTCAACATCCTCGCCGTCTGCGTGCGCGGCGGGGCGATGATGTACTACTGCACCTGGATCATGGGCTTGCCGGAGGTGTTCGTCGCGTTCCTCACCACCTACTGCGTCGGCAACCTGATCGGCTCCGCGCTGGCGAAACCGCTCACCGACTGGAGATGCAAGGTCAGCATCTTCTGGTGGACCAACGCCGCGCTGTCGGTGGTCAGCGTGGCGATGTTCTTCGTCCCGATGCACGCCACCGTGCTGATGTTCGGCTTCATCTTCGTCATCGGCGTGCTGCACCAGCTGGTGACGCCGATTCAGTGGGTGATGATGTCCGATACCGTCGACTACGGCGAATGGAGCAACGGCAAGCGCCTGACCGGCATCAGCTTTGCGGGCACGCTGTTCGTGCTGAAGCTCGGCCTGGCGCTGGGCGGGGCAATGATCGGATGGATGCTGGCAGGCGGCGGCTACGACGCGGCGGCCAAAACCCAGAACAGCGCGACCATCAGCATCATTATCGGCCTGTTCACCCTGGCCCCGGCGGTCTGCTACGTGCTGAGCGCCATCATCGCTAAACGCTATTACACGCTGAAAACCCCTTTCCTGACCAAAATCCTGGGCGAGCTGGCGCAGGGCGCGCGCCGCAATCAGCAGGAGTTTGAAAACCTGCCGGCCAGCAAAGAATTGCAGAACTAAGAGGACGAGAGTATGAAAATCAGTGATGGAAACTGGCTTATTCAACCGGGCCTGAACGTGACGTATCCGGTGCAGGTGTTCGACGTGGAGCAGCAGGGCAATGACCTGGTGGTGTTTGTTGCGCCGCGCGACGTGCGTGAACGCACCTGGCAGCTTGACACGTTGATGTTCACGGTGCGCCTGTTTGCCCCGCAGGAAGGGATTGTCGGGGTGCGCATCGAGCACTTCCAGGGCGCGCTGAATAATGGCCCGCACTACCCGCTGAACGTTCTGAAAGACGTGAAGGTAGAGATTGAAAACAACGCCGATTTTGCCGAGCTGAAAAGCGGCAGCGTCAGCATGCGTGTCACCAAAGGCGAGTTCTGGGCGCTGGATTTCCTGCGCAACGGCCAGCGCATTACCGGCAGCCAGCTGAAAAACAACGGCTACGTGCAGGACAGCAATACCGAACGCAATTACGTGTTCGAACGTCTGGATCTGGGCGTGGGGGAAACGGTCTACGGTCTGGGCGAGCGCTTTACCGCGCTGGTGCGCAACGGCCAGACGGTCGAAACCTGGAACCGCGACGGCGGCACCAGCACCGAGCAGTCCTACAAAAATATCCCGTTCTACCTGACCAACCGCGGCTACGGCGTGCTGGTGAATCATCCCGAGAACGTCTCGTTTGAAGTCGGCTCCGAAAAGGTCTCCAAGGTGCAGTTCAGCGTGGAAGGGGAATATCTTGAGTACTTCGTGATCGACGGCCCGACGCCGAAAGAGGTGCTGAACCGCTATACGCGGTTCACCGGGCGTCCGGCGCTGCCGCCTGCCTGGTCGTTCGGCCTGTGGCTCACCACCTCGTTCACCACCAACTACGACGAAGCGACGGTAAACAGCTTTATTGACGGCATGGCCGAGCGCGACCTGCCGCTGCACGTCTTCCACTTCGACTGCTTCTGGATGAAGGCCTTCCAGTGGTGCGACTTCGAGTGGGACCCGGTGACCTTCCCGGATCCGGAAGGGATGATCCGCCGCCTGAAAGAGAAAGGGCTGAAGGTCTGCGTGTGGATTAACCCGTACATCGGCCAGAAATCCCCGATCTTCCGGGAGCTGAAAGAAAAGGGCTACCTGCTCAGGCGCCCGGACGGCTCCCTGTGGCAGTGGGACAAATGGCAGCCGGGGCTGGCGATTTATGACTTCACCAACCCGGAAGCGTGCCGGTGGTATGCCGACAAGCTGAAAGGCCTGGTGGATATCGGCGTCGACTGCTTCAAGACCGACTTTGGCGAGCGTATCCCGACGGACGTGCAGTGGTTCGACGGGTCCGATCCGCAGAAGATGCATAACCACTACGCCTACATTTACAACGAACTGGTGTGGAACGTGCTGAAAGAGACGGTGGGGGAGGAAGAAGCGGTGCTGTTTGCCCGTTCGGCGTCCGTCGGTGCGCAGCAGTTCCCGGTGCACTGGGGCGGCGACTGCTACGCCAACTACGAATCGATGGCTGAAAGCCTGCGCGGCGGGCTGTCGATTGGCCTGTCCGGCTTCGGGTTCTGGAGCCACGATATCGGCGGGTTCGAAAACACCGCCCCGGCGCACGTCTACAAGCGCTGGTGCGCGTTCGGGCTGTTCTCCAGCCACAGTCGTCTGCACGGCAGCAAATCCTACCGCGTGCCGTGGGCGTACGATGACGAGTCCTGCGACGTGGTGCGCCACTTCACCCAGTTGAAGTGTCAGCTGATGCCGTATCTGTATCGCCAGGCGGCGCTGGCGCGTGAGTTCGGCACGCCGATGCTGCGGGCGATGATGCTGGAGTTCCCGGACGATCCGGCGTGCGATTACCTTGACCGTCAGTACATGCTGGGGGATTCAGTGATGGTCGCGCCGGTGTTCTCTGAGGCGGGGGACGTACAGTTCTACCTGCCGGAAGGCCGCTGGACGCACCTGTGGCACAACGACGAACTTCAGGGCAGCCGCTGGTATAAGCAGCAGCACGATTTCATGAGCCTGCCGGTCTACGTGCGCGACAATACCCTGCTGGCGCTGGGTAACAACAACCAGAAGCCGGACTACGCGTGGAATGAGGGGACGGCCTTCCAGCTGTTTAACCTGGACGATGGCGCAACGGCGGTAAGCGAGGTGCCTGCGGCGGACGGTTCAGTGGCGTTTACGCTGAAGGCGTCACGTCGGGGAGACATTGTGACCTTTACCGGCGCGGGAGACGCGCAAAACTGGTCGGTGTGCTTGCGCAACGTGCAGAAGGTGAGCGGCGTGAAGGGCGGTTCACTCGCGGGCAGCGAGTGGGGCGTGGTGGTGAAAGCGGAGGGGGAAGTGGTGGTGGTTCACTTCTGAGCTGGAAAAATTCCCGGTGGCGCTTCGCTTACCGGGCCTACGATAATTGTGCGGTCTGATGCCCTCACCCTGACCCTCTCCCACAGGGAGAGGGAACAAACATCAAAAACGGCAACAGGGTTGCCGTTTTGCATTTACCTTACGCCACCCGGCTTGTTTATTGCACAGGTGTTGAAACCACACCGCCCGTCATCGTCTGCTGCACCTGCTGTTTATCCATATTCACCGCGTTCAGCTTGCCGTTCACCGTCGGCTTAAGCGGGGCATTCGCCTGCACGCTACCGCTGGCGGTCATCTGAATATTGCCGTCACCCGTAATCGGCAGCGCAGGCCAGCCCCACTGCTGCAGCACGTTGAGCGGCACGCCGCGCCCGTTCAGGCTCACCGTGGTCTGCCGCTGTGGCAGCTGTGAAACCGTCGCCGTGGCTTCCAGAATGCCTTTCTCGGTAAACGCGCTCAGGTCGGTAATGTTCACCGTGGCGGCGTTGGCATTCAGCGCCAGAGACGGACGGCGTACGTCGACGCGGTTAAAGGTTGCCGCCGCGCCATTCAATGTTGCGCTGCCGCCCCAGACGCCCCACTGGCGATCTTTCACCAGCTGCAGGTTTGCGCCATAGCCGTCCAGAGAGGTGATCTGCCACGGGAAGGCGGGATCGATGTCGATCACCAGGTTGCGGCTCAGGCCGAATTTTTGCAGCGTGACGCTGTGCAGCCATTCCGGCAGCGGATCCATCCACAGCGTTTTCCAGTTCTGCGGCAGGGTGTACTCCAGCCCGGCGATGGCGACATCGTCCAGCACCAGCGCTTTGCCGTCGCGCAGCCAGTTACCGGACGTGCGCACCATGCCGCCTTCCCAGCGGGAGGTGAACTGGCGCAGCGCCATGCCCTGCGGGGAAAACTCCGCATTCAGGATCGGGTCGAAAAGGTGCAGCGAGCCGTAGATAAACTCGCTGGCATTCATGGACAGGCGGCCTTCCTGGCTCTGCCAGTCGCCTTTGCTGAGAGTCAGGTTGCGCAGGCTTAAGTCGAGATCGGTCACCGCCCAGTCCGGACCCTGAAGCCTGGCGTCGGTCACGTCCAGACGGCCAATCTGTAAAGAGGGAAAGGTGGCCAGCGGTGCGAAGAACGCCGTCAGCGTTTTGTCGCTCTGCAGGCGGATCTCGTTCAGGCGCATCGTGTCGATAATCCAGCTCCCGTCGGCGTTGCGCAGGGCGGAGCCGGTGAGCGAACCACGGGCCATGTCGGCACCAATCGTTTTCAGCACCACCTCCTTGCCGTTCAGCTGGCCCTCGATCAGCACGTTGGTGGCCGGTACGCCGTTCAGGGTCAGCGAGCCCGCGCTCATCTGGATCTGCGCGTTATTCCCCAGCACGTTGCCGGCTTCCGGCTGCCATGGGCTGACGCCGCCCGTGACCTTTTGCGCGCTCAGGTCCCATTCAGTATTCGGGCTGTTAAAGGCCATGTTGTTCAGCTGCAGACGATCGGCCTGGAAGGGCAGCGGTGCTGTTTGAGGCGAGAGATTCAGCGTACCGTCGAACAGGGTGATGGTGCCCATGTGCAGCGGATCGGTGATCTGACGGCTGCTCAGGCCAATATCGACTTTTTTGGCAACTAATGTGGCAGGTTTACCATCCCGCCCAAAGGTGACGTTTTCCAGAATGATGTGGGAAGGCGACGAAAAGCGGTGATTCATTTTATCGAAACTGAGTTCGTAGTCGGTATTCACCGTAATCCAGCTGCTGACCTGAGCCGCGCCCCAGCGGGTCTGGAGCAAAATATAGAACGCCAGCAGCACAATAAGCAGGGCTACCAGAAGATAGACGAGTAGCTTTCCAATAAATTTCATGGTCTTCCATCCCGCAAAACGAACATAAGGGAGTTATGCACGATTTATACGCAATGCTCAAGGCGGGAATGGTGTAATTAGATGTCACGGCAGGCATTGACTGCCTGCCGTGAGGGAGATCAGTTCTTCTCAGGCGGGAAAACGAGGTTCAGCACGATAGCGGTGATACCGCCCGCGGCAATGCCGGAAGAGAGCAGGTTTTTCACCCAGTCCGGGGCAAACTGCAGGATCAGCGGCTGCTGGGAAACGCCCAGGCCAACGGCCAGCGACAGCGCGATAATCATGATCGCGCGGCGGTTCAGCGGCTCGCGGGAGACGATACGCACGCCGGAGGCCGCGATAGTCCCGAACATCACTAGCGTTGCGCCGCCGAGCACCGGCTCAGGAATGTGCTGCACAAAGCCGCTCACCGCCGGGAACAGGCCGAGGACGATTAGCATGAGCGCCACCACAAAACCAACGTAGCGGCTGGCCACGCCGGTCAGCTGGATCACGCCGTTGTTCTGGCCGAAGCAGGAGTTCGGGAAGGTGTTGAATACCGCAGAGACAAACGAGTTCAGGCCGTTCGCCAGCACGCCGCCTTTCAGACGCTTCATGTACAGCGGGCCGGACACCGGCTGCTCGGAGACGTCGGAGGTGGCGGTGATATCGCCGATGGTCTCCAGAGAGGTGATCATAAAGACCAGCATCAGCGGCAGGAGCAGGCCCCAGTCAATGCCCAGTCCGTAGTACAGCGGCGTGGGTACGGTGATCAGCGCGCTGTTGGTCGGCGCGGTGTTTTCCGGCAGCATGCCCAGCGCCCACGCCAGCAAATAGCCCGCCGCCATGGCGATCACCAGCGAGGCGACGCGCAGGTAAGGGTTACGCTGACGGTTAAGCAGAATAATGATTGCCAGCACTACGCCCGCCAGCAACAGGTTTTTCGGCGCGCCGAAGGTGTGATCGCTCATTGCGGAATAGCCGCCGCCGATGGAGGTGAGGCCCACCTGGATCAGCGACAGGCCGATAATCATCACCACCACGCCGGAGACCAGCGGGGTAATGACGCGGCGAGCCAGATGCAGCACGCGGGAGATGACCATCTCCGTGCAGCTGGCCAGCATCAGGGTGCCGAACAGCGCCGCCATCATGGTTGGGACATCCGCACCGCCGGTTTTCAGCGCCGTACCGCCCATGATCAACGGTGCCACGAAGTTAAAGCTGGTGCCCTGAATCGACAATAATCCAGAGCCCACCGGACCCCACGCTTTAATTTGAATAATGGAGGCCACGCCGGAAGCGAACAGAGACATACTGATGATGTGCTGCGTATCCTGCGCCGGTAAGCCAAGTGCCTGGCAGATCAGCAGCGCCGGAGTGATCACGGCAACAAACATCGCCAGAAGATGCTGGCAGGCGGCGAAAAGCGTCTGTGGAAGCGGCGGGCGGTCTTCAAGGCGGTAAATCAGTTCGCTATTATGCTTCTGCGCAATCGGTTGCGCATCAGGCGACTCTATGGTGTTAACGGACATCGGCGGCAATCCCACGGTGGAAAAGCGGGCATTTTATCTGACCACCTGGTAAAAGCAAACGATTGCCAGCAAAAAAAGGGAAGAAAATCTGCTGCTGTGAGCAGGTTTTCTACAACGCATCGGGAAAAAAAATTACACTTTTTGCGCCGGGGGCTCATGAAGAGCGCAAACTGGCCCAGGATAACGCCGCGTGTGTATGGAACACGCGCAAAACAGGAGCCTTTTATGATTCATCTCGATACGTTGTCGACACTTGTTGCCGCAACGCTGGTCTTATTGCTTGGCCGTAAGCTGGTACATAGCGTTTCCTTTCTGAAAAAGTACACTATCCCTGAACCCGTCGCCGGCGGTCTGCTGGTGGCGCTGGCCCTGCTGATACTGAAAAAAAGCATGGGCTGGGAAATTGATTTTGATATGTCCCTGAAAGACCCGCTGATGCTGGCCTTCTTTGCCACCATCGGCCTGAACGCCAACCTGGCGAGCCTGCGCTCGGGCGGTAAGGTGCTCGGCGTATTCCTGATTGTGGTGGTGGGGCTGCTGCTGATGCAAAACGCCATTGGCATCGGCATGGCGACGCTGCTGGGGCTGGATCCGCTGATGGGTCTGCTGGCGGGGTCGATTACCCTTTCGGGCGGCCACGGCACTGGCGCCGCGTGGAGCAAGCTGTTCATCGAACGCTACGGGTTTGAAAACGCAACGGAAGTGGCGATGGCCTGTGCGACCTTTGGCCTGGTGCTGGGTGGCCTGATTGGTGGCCCGGTGGCGCGTTATCTGGTGAAGCACTCCACCACGCCGAACGGCAGACCTGACGATGAAATGGTGCCGACCGCATTCGAAAAGCCGGACGTTGGACGCAGCATCACCTCACTGGTGATGATTGAAACTATCGCGATGATTGCCATCTGCCTGACCGTGGGCAAAGTGGTTGCGCAATGGCTGGCGGGTACCGCGTTTGAGCTGCCGACCTTTGTCTGCGTGCTGTTTATCGGGGTGATCCTGAGCAACGGTCTGGCGCTGATGGGCTTCTACCGCGTGTTTGAACGGGCGGTATCGGTGCTCGGCAACGTCTGCCTGTCGCTGTTCCTGGCGATGGCGCTGATGAGCCTCAAGCTGTGGGAACTGGCCTCGCTGGCGCTGCCGATGGTGGCGATTCTGGCGGTGCAGGCGCTGTTTATGGCGCTGTACGCCATGTTCGTGACCTGGCGCATGATGGGCAAAAACTACGATGCGGCGGTGCTGGCGGCGGGTCACTGCGGGTTTGGTCTGGGAGCCACTCCAACGGCTATCGCCAACATGCAGGCGATCACCGAACGGTTCGGGCCATCGCATATGGCGTTTCTGGTGGTCCCGATGGTTGGCGCATTCTTCATTGATATCGTCAACGCGCTGGTGATCAAGCTGTACCTGATGCTGCCGATGTTTGCCTGAGATCAGGCGTTGGAATAGCGTTCGGTTTCCGGCATCCAGCGTTCAATTAACGCTGCCGCCTGTTCGGGGTAGCGTTCATGAATATGGCGAGCCAAGCGCTGAACTTCGGGGATCATGGCCTGATCGCGCAGTAAATCCGCCACTTTGAATTCTGCGTTCCCCGTCTGGCGCGTGCCCAACAGTTCACCCGGGCCGCGGATCTCCAGGTCTTTTTGCGCAATTACAAAACCGTCGTTGCTGTCGCGCAGCACCTGCAACCGCATCTGGGCTGTTTTTGAGAGCGGGGCTTTGTAGAGCAGTACGCAGTGGGACGCTACCGCGCCACGGCCAACGCGCCCGCGCAGCTGGTGGAGCTGAGCAAGGCCCAGACGCTCCGGGTTTTCGATGATCATCAGGCTGGAGTTGGGTACGTCAACGCCCACTTCAATGACCGTCGTCGCAACCAGCAAATGCAGATCTCCCTGTTTGAAGGACTGCATCACCGCCTGCTTCTCGGCAGGCTTCATGCGGCCGTGAACCAGGCCAACGTTCAGCTCGGGCAGTGCCAGCTTGAGTTCTTCCCACGTCGCTTCGGCGGCCTGCGCTTCCAGCAGTTCAGACTCTTCAATCAGGGTACAGACCCAGTAGGCCTGACGCCCTTCGTGGGTGCAGGCGTTGCGCACGCGGTCAATGATATCGCTGCGGCGCGTGTCAGGAATGGCGACCGTCGTGACCGGGGTACGGCCCGGCGGCAGTTCGTCGATGGTGGAGGTATCCAGATCGGCATAGGCGGTCATCGCCAGGGTGCGCGGGATCGGCGTGGCGGTCATGATCAGCTGATGCGGGTGGAAGCCCTGCTGCAGCCCTTTTTCCCACAGCGCCAGACGCTGATGCACGCCAAAGCGGTGCTGCTCGTCGATAATCACCAGCGCAAGACCGTTAAACTGCACCTGCTCCTGGAAGATGGCGTGCGTGCCGACAATCATCTGCACCTGGCCGCTGGCGATGGCTTCCTGCTGCGCAAGACGCGCTTTGCCTTTTTGTTTCCCGGCAAGCCAGCCCACTTCAATCCCGAGCGGCGCGAACCATGTGCGGAAATTGTTGGCGTGCTGCTCGGCCAGCAGCTCTGTCGGTGCCATCAGTGCGACCTGCTTGCCATGGGCGATGGCGCGTAACGCGGCCAGGGCGGCAACCAGCGTTTTACCGGACCCCACGTCGCCCTGCACCAGGCGCATCATCGGCACGTCGAGCGCCATATCGCGTTCGATCTCGGCGGTGACCCGCGCCTGCGCGCCGGTGGGCTTAAAGGGCAGCGAGGCCAGCAGCTTATCTTTGAGCGCATCATTCTGGCTTAACGGCTGAGCGTGGAAACGCTGCGCGCCCGCGCGAAGCGCCAGCATGCTCAGGTTATGCGCCAGTAATTCCTCAAGGATAAGACGCCGTTGGGCGGGATGTTTGCCGCTTTCTAAATCGCTGAGCTGCAGCGTTGGCGGCGGGCGGTGCAGGGTGCGCAGCGCCTCGGGCAGGCTCATCATGCCCTGCGCCAGCTCGGGCGGCAGCAGCTCGGTAATGGCGCAGGTATCCAGCAGCTCCAGCGCCTGATCGGTGAGCTTACGCAGCGTTGCCTGCTTGATGCCTTCCGTCGTCGGGTAAACCGGGGTGAGCGTCTCCTTCAGCTCCGGCGTGCTGAGATCGCCCTGCACGCGGTACTCCGGGTGGATCATCTCTGCGCCGTATTTCCCGCGTTTGGCTTCTCCATAGGCCAGCACCCTGCGGCCTGTCGCCAGGCTGTTTTTCATCGCCGCGCTGAAATTGAAGAAACGCATGGTGAGGATGCCGGTGCCGTCGCTGATCTGGCAGGTCATCATCCGGCGTCCACCGAAGGTGATGTTGCAGTTCAGGACTTCGCCTTCAACGGTGGCGTAAATGGCGGGAAGCAGATCGCCAATCTTGTAGAGTTGAGTGCGGTCTTCGTAACGCAGGGGGAGGTGAAGCAGGAGATCCTGCACGGTGTGCAGGCCAATTTTTGCCAGCTTATTGCTTTGCGCCGCGCCCACGCCCGTCAGGCTGTTGAGCGGGATAGCATCCAGCAGGCGGCCTTTCATCGGTTACCCGGCGTACTGCATGGTGGCCCACCACTCGGCATCGGCTTCAATTTCGCCCTGCGCGTTGACGTGGGGGTAAGGCAATTTTTTCTGCTTCGCAACGCGAGCCAGCACCGGATAGCCACCTTCAAACAGCAGGCGCTGCTGTTCCTCTTCCGGCAGCATGCTGTTGCTGCGCTCGTACATCCCGGCGTTCTGACGCTGGCGCTGCGCTTCATACAGAATGAGCGCGGACGCTACGGAGACGTTAAGGGACTGGACCATGCCGATCATCGGAATGATGATGTCCCGATCCGCCAGATCCAGCGCTTCCCGGGAGATCCCGGTTTTTTCCTGGCCCATCAAAATGCAGGTCGGGCGGGTATAATCGATCTCGCGGAAATCCACGGCTTTAGCGGAGAGGTTTGTCGCAAGAACCTGCATCCCGCGGCCTTTCAGGTGCGATACGGCTTCGCTAATGGTTTGATGGTTTTTGACCGAGACCCAGCTGTTACTGCCTGCGGCAGCGGAGACCATGTTGCGCATGCGGTTGCCTGGCCAGACGGCGTGCACTTCATGCACGCCTACGGCGTCAGCGGTACGGACGATAGCAGCAACGTTATGTGGTTTATGGACCTGCTCCATGCAGACCGTCAGGTCAGGCTGACGCCTGGCGAGCATTTCGCAGATACGGGCATAACGTTGTGAATTCATAAACCTAGTTTCGGTTTCGGGTGACTTTAATCACGTCCGGCATGACGCGGATCTTGCGCATAATGTTCGCCAGATGCACGCGGTCGCGAGCGGTCAGACGAATAAAGGCGCTGTACACGCGGCCGTCTTTTTCTTCCGTATTCAGGCTCTGAATGTTGGACGAGGCCGTGTTGATTGCTGCCGTCAGGTTCGCCAGAGCACCCTGGTGGTTGAACATATCCACCTTAATTTCGGTGATAAATTCCTGCGCGGTCTCTTTATCCCACTCGACCGCCATAAACTTCTCGGCTTCTTTCTGGTAGCCGCGAATGTTACGACAGGATTCATGGTGGATAACCAGCCCTTTGCCCGGGCTGACGTGCGCGATAATCGGGTCGCCAGGGATTGGGCGGCAGCATTTTGCGAAGGTGATCAGCACCCCGTCCGCGCCTTTAATCGGCAGATGAGCATGGCCGGATGCGCCTGGAGCAGAAGGCGTCGCTTCGCCCTGCTGCAGGTTTTTCGCCACCACGACGCTCATGGCGTTGCCCAGACCAATTTCCGCCAGCAGATCGTCCAGAGACGTGAGCTTCATACGGTCGAGTTCACGCTGGATATGCTCCGGCGGGATCTCAGCCAGCTTGCGGCTGCCGCCTAACGCGTGGTTGAGCAGACGACGCCCCAGGCTGACGGAGTCGTCGCGCTTGAGGTTTTTCAGCAGCTGACGGATTTTTGCGCGCGCTTTGGAGCTCACGACAAAGTTCAGCCAGGCCGCGTTCGGACGTGCGCCTGGCGCGGTAATAATTTCCACCGTCTGGCCGCTGGAGAGCGGCTGAGACAGCGGGTAAGGCTGTCTGTCGACGCGGGCGCCGACGCAGGCGTGCCCGATATCGGTATGCACGGCGTAGGCGAAGTCGACCGGCGTTGCGCCCGCAGGAAGTTCGACAATGCGGCCTTCTGGGGTGAAAACGTAAATCTCATCCGGGAAGAGATCGGATTTAACGCTCTCGATAAATTCAAACGAGCTACCCGCACTCTGCTGAAGCTCCAGCAGGCTCTGCATCCAGCGCTGGGCGCGGATTTGTGCGGTCGTGCTGCTTTCGCCACCGTGCTCTTTGTACGCCCAGTGTGCGGCAACACCCATTTCTGCCATCTGGTCCATGTCTTCGGTGCGGATCTGCACTTCAACAGGCACGCCGTGCGGACCGATCATCGAGGTATGCAGAGATTGATAGCCGTTCGCTTTTGGAATGGCAATGTAATCTTTCATGCGCCCCGGACGAGGTTTGTAGAGGCTGTGCATCTGCCCCAGCACGCGATAGCAGGTGTCCGAATCGTGGACGATTACGCGGAACGCGTAGATATCCATGATCGAGTGAAAACGCTGCTCTTTGAGCACCATTTTGCAGTAGATGGAATACAGATGTTTCTCGCGACCGCTGACGCGGCACGGAATTCCCGCTTCCTGTAAGCGCCCTTCAATTTCAGAGAGGATCTTTTGAATCATCTCTTTACGGTTACCGCGGGCGGCTTTTACCACCTCTTTGATTACGCGATAGCGGTTCGGGTACAACGCTTCAAAGCCCAGCTCTTCCAGCTCGGTTTTGATGTGGTGAATACCTAAACGGTGCGCCAGCGGACTGTAGATTTCGAGGGTTTCACGGGCAATGCGGCGACGTTTATCCGGGCGAAGTGAGCCCAGCGTGCGCATGTTGTGGGTACGGTCAGCGAGTTTGATGAGAATGACGCGGATATCCTGCACCATCGCCATAATCATCTTGCGGAAGTTTTCGGCTTGCGCCTCTTTCTTGTCGCGGAATTTCAGCTTATCAAGCTTAGAGACCCCTTCCACCAGCTCGGCAACGCTTTTGCCAAACAGCTGTTCCATATCCTGGTAGGTGGCAGGGGTATCTTCGATCACGTCGTGCAGCAGGGCGGCCATCAGCGTTTCGTAGTCGAGTTTCATCTCGGCCAGAATACAGGCTACCGCAACCGGGTGCGTGATATAAGGTTCACCGCTTGAACGTGTCTGGCCCTCGTGAGCGTCACGTGCAACGAGATACGCCTGCTGAAGACGCTTAATCTGGTCTTCAGGCAGGTAGGTTTGAATCAGTTGATTCAGGCTTTCAAACAGATACAAGGGCGACCCGCAGGTTTAATTAACGACGACCTTCAGCAATGGCGGTTACGGCCTGCAGTTCTGCGGCTTCCTGCTCTTGCTGCTCCTGGCGCTCACGTACGTCGAGGATCTGGTTGTTAATCAGACCTTCTTCGATTTCGCGAAGTGCAATAACGGTGGTTTTATCGTTTTCTTCCGGTACCAGCGGATCTTTACCGCCTACCTGCATCTGACGAGCGCGACGCGCGGCGACCAGCACCAGGTCAAAACGGTTACCAATTTTCTCTACAGCGTCCTGAACAGTTACGCGTGCCATACTTAAAATGCTCCACAGGTGAAGAAATGACTGGGCATGATACTGAAAGTGGGTTCAGTCTGCCAACAGTTTGGTGATTAATGCGTCATGTCGCTGCTTCTGGCGGCTCATACGCAGTCGTTCTGCGCGAAGAATGGTTTTGAGATCGCTCAGCGCGGCATCAAAATCATCATTCACAATAAGGTAATCATATTCCGCGTAATGGCTCATTTCTGCAACTGCCTGTTCCATACGCTTTGCGATGACTTCTTCGCTGTCCTGACCGCGGCCACGCAGGCGGCGATCCAGCTCATCTTTCGACGGCGGTAAAATAAAGATACTGCGCGAGTCAGGCATTTTCTTACGAATTTGCTGTGCGCCCTGCCAGTCGATGTCGAGGAACACATTCACGCCCGTCGCCAGAACCTGCTCAATGGTTTCACGTGAGGTGCCGTAGTAGTTTCCAAACACTTCTGCGTGTTCAAGAAACGCGTCTCTGCCGATCATCGCTCTGAACTCGTCGTGATCCACAAAGAAATAGTGTTCACCGTGCACTTCACCCGGACGCGGCGCTCGCGTGGTGTGAGAAACAGAAACCTGTGTGTCGTACAACGGTTGGGTTTTTAACAGTGCCTGAATAAGGCTGGATTTACCCGCGCCACTAGGGGCAGAAACAATATAAAGCGTGCCTTGAGCCATGAGAGTCTTTTGTATGTGTTAACGAAGAAGTCCTACATACGGGCTTATTATACACGTCGGCGCACCGTGACGTAGCCTTTGTCACACTTTTTCCCCTGGATTATTGAATTTTGCGTGCCGTTTTCAGGTTTTACCCGCGGTTTGCAGAAATAAAAAGAAACCCTGGATAGCGCCTCGTAAAGCGAAAGGTTGCCGTTAGCGTTGTTTTGATCGGCAGGTTATACCTCCTGCAACGCAAAGGAGGGGTAGCAATGTGGCGATGGATAAGCGGATTACTGGTGTTGTGGTGTGGCTATGGCGCGGCGGTGTGTCCGGTGTGGTCGCAGGCAAAAGCAGAGAAAGAGATTGCGTCGTTAAGCGCGCAGATAAAACGCTGGGATGATGCCTACTGGAAGCAGGGGGCGAGCGATGTAAACGACGACGTGTACGACCAGCTTCACGGGCGGTTAACGCAGTGGCAGCGCTGTTTTGGCAGTGAGATTTCAGAAGAGAAACTCCCCGCGCTGACGGGAAGCGTAAAACATCCTGTTGCCCATACGGGGGTACGTAAAGCAGCCAGCAAAGAAGCGCTGAGCCAGTGGATGCACGGCCGGAAAAATCTCTGGATGCAGCCAAAAGTCGACGGCGTGGCAGTGACGCTTGTGTATCGCAACGGAAAGCTAGCCCGGGCGATCAGCCGTGGTAATGGGCTAAAAGGCGAGGACTGGACGGCACGCGTGCGTTTGATTCCGTCCGTGCCTAAGGAGGTATCCGGCGTGCTGGCAAACAGCGTCTTACAGGGGGAGCTTTTCTGGCTACGCGAAAACCACGTCCAGCGGCAGATGGGCGGAATGAATGCACGTGCAAAAGTGGCGGGCGCGATGATGCGACAAAAGGACAACGCGCTTCTGAACCAGACGGGAATATTTATCTGGGCCTGGCCGGATGGACCGAAGGGAATGGAAAACAGGCTTTCTGAGCTGTCCAGCGCAGGTTTTTCCCTGACGGCGCGCTATACGCTGCCCGTACAGACTGTTGATGCTGTTGAAAAACAGCGTTTGGCCTGGCAAAACACGGCATTACCCTTTGCCACGGATGGCATAGTGGTTCGGTCTGCGGAGTCTCCTTCAGGGGAGCGCTGGCTGCCTGACGAAGGCAATTGGGTCATCGCGTGGAAATATTCGCCTGCGGCACAGGTCGCTGAGGTCAGGAATATTCATTTTTCCGTGGGGCGCACGGGCAAAATTTCTGTCGTGGCGGCACTGGAGCCTGTCCAACTGGACGATAAACAGGTGCAGCGAGTGAGCCTGGGTTCGGTTGGGCGCTGGCAGAGGCTGGATATTGCCCCGGGCGATCAGGTTCAGGTAAGTCTGGCCGGGCAGGGTATCCCCCGGTTTGATAAGGTGGTCTGGCGAGGAACGGACAGACAAAAACCAGAACCACCGGCCCCGCGTTATCACTCCCTTAGCTGCTTTTATGCCTCGCCGGAGTGTATGGAACAGTTCTTTGCCCGGCTGACGTGGCTCAGTTCAAAGCAGGTATTCAACATTGAAGGATTAGGTGAGTCAGGCTGGCGGATGCTCTGGCAGGCACATCATTTTGAACATCTCTTTTCATGGCTGCTATTAACGCAGGAACAGCTGCAGTCGACGCCGGGGTTTTCCGCAGCGCGCGGGCTCGCGCTCTGGCACCGCTTTAATCAGGTGCGCGAGCAGCCTTTCATCCGCTGGATTATGGCTCTGGGTGTTCCGTTACCGCTGGCGTCGCTGAAGGCTTCAGGGGAGGTGTCCTGGCAGAAGATGAGCGAGCGCAGCGCAAAGGCATGGCAGGCCCTGCCGGGAACGGGAGAGGAGAAGGCGCGGCAAATCGTTAGCTGGCTGCACGCGCCAGAGATTGATGTGCTGGCGAAGTGGCTCGCTGAACAGCACATCAACGGGTTCTGAGATTAGTGAGCGCCATGCTTATAGTGAAACACAGGCAGCCCGAGCTTCAGACGCAGCGCCAGCATGCGGGCCGTAAAGCCAAACAGCAGCGTGGAGATGACCACCACGTCGTGGTTTGAAACGTAATGCTGCAGGGCAATGTAGAGCACCGCTGCGGCGAAGGAGATGCCGGCATACAGCTCTTTTTGAAAGACCAGAGGAATGCGCTTGCAGAACATATCGCGCAGCACGCCGCCGAATACCCCCGTGACCACGGCCGCGATGGTAGCGATAACCGGACCTTCCCCCATATCGAGCGCGATTTGCGCGCCGATGATTGAAAAAACGATCAGCCCCAGCGCATCAAGCACCAGGAACAGGCGGCGCAGATGGGGCATAACGGGTGCCACTATGGTGGTTAATACGGCAGCCGTTGCGACGATAATCACGTACTCAGGATGCTTCACCCAGCCAAGCGGGTAGTGACCAAGCAGGATATCGCGCACGGAACCGCCGCCCAGCGCGGTTGCAGTAGCAATAATGATCACGCCGAAGGTGTCCATCCGGCGACGCCCGGCGGCGAGAGCGCCAGTCATGGCTTCTGCGGTGATACCAATGAGATAAAGAATGTGAAGCAGCATATACCCTCCGGTGTGAACGCGGGAAGGTTAGCGATTTGTGCGCAAGATCACGATTGAGATTTTCTAAGGCGATTGGATTTCACCTATAAAATCTAATCAATACATGCTGAATATGGTTGATTATTGGCAGGTGAATTGGAAAAGGTCTGAAAATTCGAATTAGAAATAATAATGGGTGGCATCAGCCGATACCACCCAAAAAGGGATTACTCAATATTCTGGATCTGCTCGCGCATCTGCTCAATCAGAACCTTCAGTTCAATTGCTGAGTTGGTCACTTCAGCATTGATAGACTTAGACGCCAGAGTATTCGACTCGCGGTTGAACTCCTGCATCATAAAGTCCAGACGGCGGCCTACAGCTTCCTTCTTCTTCAGTATGTTGTAGGTCTCTTTCACGTGCGCTTCCAGACGATCCAGCTCTTCGGCCACGTCAACGCGCTGCGCCATCAGCACCAGCTCTTGTTCCAGACGGGTGTTTTCCAGCTGAACTTCCGCTTCTTCCAGCTTAGCGACAAGTCGTTCGCGCTGCCATTGCAGCACTTCTGGCATGTGGGTGCGGACTTTGGCTACTTCGGTGCTCACGCCTTCAAGACGTTGCTCAATCATCGCTTTTAGCGCCTGGCCTTCGGTTTCTCGGGCAACGATAAAATCGTCTAGTGTGCCGTCGAGGGCTGCCAGAATTTCAGCGGCAATGGCATCCAGATCCTGCTCACCGGCGGCCATGACCCCAGGCCAGCGCAGAATATCAACCGGGTTGATTTCGCCTTCATCGCTCTGCATTTTGACCCAGTTCGCCGCATTCACGAGCTGTTTCGCCAGCTTTTCGTTGAGGATAAGTTCGCCCTGCGCGCTGGCATCTGGCTCAAAGCGCAGGTTGCATTCCACTTTCCCGCGGGTCAGACGCGTACGGATACGCTCGCGCACCACAGGTTCAAGGCTGCGGAACTGTTCCGGCATACGGAAATATGTTTCCAGATAGCGCTGGTTTACCGAACGCATTTCCCAGGTAGCGCTACCCCAGCTACCCTTGATTTCACGCCGGGCGTAGGCGGTCATACTGCGGATCATAGACATTCCCGTTTTTAAAGGAGAGATGGGGGGATTATAGCTTTCGGGGGCTTCTCAGGATAGGAATAAGCGTCCTTTATCCGTATAATGCGCAGCCACATTCGTTTCAAGCCGGAGAATCCATCATGCGTCCATCAGGTCGTAGCGCCAATCAGGTGCGTCCCGTCACCCTGACCCGTAACTATACAAAACACGCTGAAGGCTCCGTGCTGGTTGAGTTTGGTGACACCAAAGTGCTGTGCACCGCATCCATCGAAGAAGGGGTTCCGCGCTTCCTGAAAGGCCAGGGTCAGGGCTGGATCACCGCCGAATACGGTATGCTGCCACGCGCAACGCACACTCGTAATGCCCGTGAAGCGGCAAAGGGTAAGCAGGGCGGCCGTACCATGGAGATTCAGCGTCTGATCGCACGTGCGCTGCGCGCTGCCGTTGACCTGAAAACTCTCGGTGAATTCACTATTACGCTGGACTGCGACGTAATTCAGGCAGATGGCGGCACGCGTACCGCGTCCATTACCGGTGCCTGCGTAGCGCTGGCGGATGCCCTGAACAAGCTGGTTGCAGCCGGTAAGCTGAAAACCAACCCAATGAAAGGGATGGTCGCGGCGGTTTCCGTGGGGATCGTTAACGGCGAAGCGCTTTGCGATCTGGAATACGTTGAAGATTCCGCCGCCGAGACCGACATGAACGTGGTGATGACCGAAGATGGCCGCATCATTGAGGTGCAGGGCACGGCGGAAGGCGAGCCGTTCACCCATGAAGAACTTCTCTCCCTGCTGGCGTTGGCCCGAGGGGGGATCGAATCCATTGTAACGACGCAGAAAGCGGCGTTAGAAAATTGATTTTAAAGGCGACCAGTGAGTCGCCTTTTTTTTGCCTGTAAGACAGAAAAACCAAAGGAGCGAATCCATGAAATCGTATCAGCGCCAGTTTATTGAGTTTGCTATTAATAAACAGGTACTTAAGTTTGGCGAATTTACGCTGAAATCCGGGCGTAAGAGCCCCTATTTCTTCAACGCCGGGCTGTTTAATACCGGGCGCGATCTGGCCCTGTTAGGCCGTTTCTATGCCGAAGCGCTGGTGGATTCCGGGATTGATTTTGACTTGCTGTTTGGCCCGGCCTACAAAGGCATTCCAATTGCGACCACCACAGCAGTCGCGCTGGCGGAACATCACGACCGCGACGTGCCGTACTGCTTTAACCGCAAAGAGGCCAAAACCCACGGTGAAGGCGGTAATCTTGTAGGCAGCGCGCTGCAGGGCCGCGTGATGCTGGTGGACGACGTGATCACCGCAGGCACTGCGATCCGTGAATCTATGGAGATTATCCAGGCCAACGGTGCGACGCTTGCTGGCGTGCTTATTTCTCTGGATCGTCAGGAGCGTGGTCGCGGCGATATCTCTGCTATCCAGGAAGTAGAGCGTGATTACAGCTGCAAAGTGACCTCTATCATCACCCTGAAAGACCTGATTGCGTATCTGGAAGAGAAGCCAGAGATGGCGGATCACCTGGCAGCGGTGCGGGCATATCGCGAAGAGTTTGGCGTGTAATTGAATTGCCCGGCGGCGCTACGCTTACCGGGCCTGCGGTGCTACTGCAGTTGTGCTGCTACTAACGGCCAGCGGGCGTCAAAATCGTCCGTTGGTCGGTATTTGAATTCACTGCGCACAAAGCGGGAGAGCATGCCTTCACAAAACGCCAGGATCTGGCTTGCCAGCAATGTCTCATCCGTATTGTATCCTTCACCTTCACGCATTTTCTTCTCGCGCAGCACCTGTCGCAGCTGCGCTTCAATACGCTCAAAAAGCTGATTGATGCGGCCCTGTAGCCTGTCCTGCTCAAACATCAGCGCGTGGCCGGTCAGGATACGGGTTAAACCCGGATTGCGTTCCCCAAAGCCCAGAATTAACAGCACAATCAGACGCAGACGCGCGGTGGTGTCTTTTTCGTCTTTCAAAATCAGGTTAATGCGTGTGATCAGACTGTCTTCAATAAACTCGATCAGGCTGTCGAACATTTTTGTTTTGCTGGGGAAATGACGATACAGCGCCGCTTCAGACACGCCCACAGAGGCGGCCAGTTTAGCGGTGGTGATGCGTTGACTGCCATCGCTGGATTCAAGCATCAGAGCCAGAGATTGAAGTATTTCTTCGCGACGATTCCTTTTCGCGGTTTGTTTTTCTGCCATGTTACAAAATACCCCTGAAAAATAAGCACTTGCCAGGCTGGCATCCACACAGCGACCGCAAACTGACGTTTGCGGTTTGTTATTGCGTTATGGCGCTGCGAGATACGTGTGTGTCGGGCGGTTATTTGCGCCCGGAATGGCCGAAGCCGCCTTCGCCACGGTCGGTGGCATCAAAGTCTGCCACCAGGTTAAATTCTGCCTGAACCACCGGTACAAAAACCATCTGCGCGATACGCTCGCCCGGTTCAATGGTGAAGCTGTCCTGGCCACGGTTCCAGACGGATACCATCAGTTGACCCTGGTAGTCGGAGTCGATCAGGCCGACCAGGTTACCCAGCACAACGCCGTGCTTATGGCCCAGACCAGAGCGCGGAAGGATCACTGCCGCCAGAGACGGGTCAGCAATGTGGATCGCCAGCCCAGTCGGGATCAGGGTAGTGGCACCGGGAGCCAGTTCTACGGCGTCATCGAGACAGGCGCGCAGGTCAAGTCCGGCAGAGCCGGAGGTGGCATAGGTTGGCAGCGGGAATTGCTCGCCAACACGCGGGTCCAGAATCTTAACGTCGATTTTTTTCATCATAACGGGTAACGATCTCGTCCAGTAATTGTTGGCCCAGGAGTTCCTTGCGCTCAAGCGGTAAGATTTTATCTCCATCCTGCCAGAAAAGGTGCAGTGCGTTGCTGTCGCTATTAAATCCTTGCGTGGCCAGCGATACGTCGTTCGCGCAAATTAAATCGAGGTTTTTGCGGGTACGTTTTTGCCGGGCATATTCTTCCACATTATTCGTTTCTGCGGCAAATCCAACAACGTAAGGACGATGGTTTTTTAGTGCGGCGACCCCAGCAACAATGTCCGGGTTTTTCACCATTTTCAGTGTTAATTCATCACCTTGCTTTTTGATTTTAGATTCGGCGATGGTCTCGGCACGATAGTCTGCCACGGCCGCACAGCCGATAAAAATCTGCTGATGTTGCGCATGAGCCTGCACGGCGGCTTCCATCTCCTGCGCGGTAGTGACATTAATGCGCTGCACAAAAGGTGGCGTAGGTAACGAGACCGGGCCGCTGACCAGCGTGACGTTAGCACCGCGTTTTGCCGCTGCGGCAGCAATTGCAAAGCCCATCTTGCCGGAGCTGTGGTTGGTGATGTAGCGCACCGGGTCCAACGGCTCGCGCGTGGGACCCGCAGTAATCATGATGTTGAGATGTTGCAGATCGTTGACAGGTGAGAAATGGGCGGCAGCCATATCTACAATCGTCAACGGGTCGAGCATACGCCCTGGGCCAACGTCGCCGCAGGCCTGGCTGCCACTGTCCGGGCCCCAGATAAGCAGGCCGCGCGAGGCCAGCGTCTCCAGATTATGCTGGGTGGCGGCGTTGCGGTACATCTGCTGGTTCATGGCTGGCACAACGGCGACAGGTGCAGGCGTCGCGAGGCAAATGGTCGAAACCAGATCGTTCGCCATACCGGCCGCCACGCGGGCAATCAAATCCGCCGTGGCTGGGGCAAGAATCACCAGATCGGCCCATTTTCCAAGCTCAATATGCCCCATCGCGGCTTCGGCGGCCGGATCGAGCAGGCTGTCAGATACCGGGTATCCTGAAACCGCCTGCAGGCTCAGAGGGGTGATAAAGGCTTTACCGCCTTCGGTTATCGCGACCCGCACGTCCGCCCCGCGCTCGCGCAGACGACGCACCAGCTCCGGCGCTTTATAGGCAGCAATACCGCCGCTCACGCCAAGAACGATTTTTTTACCGGCCAGGCTCATCATGATTCTTTCCTGTTGGGTTTCACCAGAGAGCGGGCATTTTATCACAATCCCAAATACGGGGTGATGAAGTCCTTTATTCACTTTGCGAGGCGCTACGCAAGAACGAAACCTCAGCGTCGAGCCCCGGATTTGCCTGTGGCAGCATAATGGCAAACAGAGGGAGGCCGGGCATGGAAGAGACTGAACTGCTGCTACCGCGCGAAAAAATGCTGCGTCATGGCGTCACGTTATTAAAAGACGACGAACTGCTGGCGCTCTTTTTACGTACAGGTACGAAGGGAAAAACGGTATTTACGCTGGCGAGAAATCTGATAGACCATTTTGGTTCACTGTATGGTTTGCTGACCGCCGAACTGGAGGAGTTTGCGCACGTAGAAGGCATTGGCGTCGCGAAATATGCCCAGTTACGGGGTATTGCTGAACTTGCCCGGCGATTTTATAACGTGCAGATGGAGGAGCAAGATCCGATCCTTACCCCTGACATGACCCGCGAATTTCTGCAAAGCCAGCTATCCGGTCTGGAGCGGGAGATCTTTATGGTGATCTTTCTCGACAACCGAAACCGGGTGCTTAAGCATACCCGCCTTTTTTCAGGTACACTGAGCCACGTTGAGGTGCATCCGCGTGAAATTGTGCGCGAAGCGATAAAAGTGAATGCAGCAGGCGTGATCCTCGCGCATAATCACCCCTCTGGCTGTGCAGAACCGAGCAGAGCGGACAAAGAAATCACCGAGCGCATTATCAAATGCTGTCAATTCATGGACATTCGTGTGCTGGACCATCTGATAATTGGCCGCGGAGAGTACATTTCTTTTGCAGAACATGGCTGGATTTAGGCTATTTCTGGCGATCCATCGGGATCTTTGTCTGTTCGGGACTTGAGCACACCGCCGAGTCAGCGTATACTACGCCACCTTTGAGAATCTCGGGTTTGGCATTTGGGCCTGGCAATCGAGAGTTCACTTAGAACTACGCGATGACCGGGCTGTAAAGCCTGACGAGGCGCCGATACCCCATACGAAGCTCGAGCTAATTTGATTTTTGGAGAATAGACATGTCCCGAGTCTGCCAAGTTACTGGCAAGCGTCCGGTGACCGGTAACAACCGTTCCCACGCACTGAACGCGACTAAACGCCGTTTCCTGCCGAACCTGCACTCTCACCGTTTCTGGGTTGAGAGCGAGAAGCGTTTTGTCACCCTGCGCGTATCTGCTAAAGGTATGCGTGTAATCGATAAGAAAGGCATCGATACAGTTCTGTCTGAACTGCGTGCCCGTGGCGAAAAGTACTAAGTACTTAAAGAGGAAATAAATCATGGCTAAAGGTATTCGCGAGAAAATCAAGCTGGTTTCTTCTGCTGGTACAGGTCACTTCTACACCACCACGAAGAACAAACGTACTAAGCCGGAAAAACTGGAACTGAAAAAATTCGATCCAGTTGTACGCCAGCACGTACTGTACAAAGAAGCTAAAATCAAATAATTTTAGCCTCCTTGTATTGAAAAACCCCGCAACTGCGGGGTTTTTTGCATTCTGCATCTCAACGGAGGAACCATGCCTGAATTACCTGAGGTAGAAACCAGCCGTCGCGGCATTGAGCCCCATCTGGTCGGCGCGACTATTCTTCATGCTGTCGTTCGTAATGGACGTCTGCGCTGGCCGGTGTCCGATGAGATCCACGCGTTAAGCGACAAACCCGTCCTTAGCGTGCAGCGCCGCGCGAAATACCTGCTGCTGGAGCTGCCTGACGGCTGGATTATTATCCATCTGGGGATGTCCGGGAGCCTGCGCATCCTGACCGAAGAACTGCCTGCGGAAAAGCACGACCACGTCGATCTGGTCATGAGCAACGGCAAAGTGCTCCGTTACACCGATCCCAGGCGTTTTGGCGCGTGGCTGTGGACAAAGGAGCTGGAAGGACACAACGTGCTGGCGCATCTGGGCCCTGAGCCGCTTTCAGACGCGTTCAACGCGGACTACCTGAAAGAGAAGTGTGCGAAGAAGAAGGCTCCGATCAAGCCCTGGCTGATGGATAACAAGCTGGTGGTCGGCGTGGGGAATATTTACGCCAGTGAATCGCTGTTCGCGGCCGGGATCCATCCCGATCGGCTGGCCTCATCGCTGTCGGCGCAGGAGTGTGAGCTGCTGGTTCGGGTCATTAAAGCCGTATTACTGCGCTCGATTGAGCAGGGCGGGACCACGCTGAAGGACTTCCTGCAAAGCGACGGTAAACCGGGCTATTTTGCCCAGGAGCTGCAGGTGTATGGCCGTAAAGGTGAGCCATGCCGGGTATGCGGGACGCCGATCGCTGCCGCAAAGCACGCCCAGCGAGCCACGTTCTACTGCCGTCAGTGCCAGAAATAGCGCTACTTTAGCTTGTCCATCAGCGCCTGGTGGACGTTATCCGGCAGGAAATGGGTAACGTCCCCGTGATGGCGCGCCACCTCTTTCACCAGCGTGGACGAGATAAACGACCACTCTTTTGATGGCATCAGGAATACGCTTTCCAGCTCCGGCATCAGGTGGCGGTTCATGTGCGCCAGCTGCATCTCATACTCGAAGTCTGCCACCGCGCGCAGGCCACGGATCAGAATATTGGCCTGCTGGGCGCGGGCGAAGTTCGCCATCAGGTCGCTAAACCCGACCACCTCAACATTCGGCAGGTGCGAAATGGCATCGGTGGCGAGCTTTACGCGCTCGTTGAGGTCAAACATCGGCTTTTTGCTGGGGCTGGCGGCAATGGCCAGGATCACCTTGTCGAACATGCATGCCGCACGGGTGATGATATCAAGATGACCGTTGGTGATCGGATCGAAGGTACCCGGATAAATCGCTTTTGTGCTCATGGCTCACGTTTTCTCTGAGTAGCCGCGGCAGAGCGCCCACAGCTCGGTGTATTTGTTGAAAGTATACTGGGCATTCACTACCGCGAGTAACCAGCCCTGCTTACCGTCCAGCACGCCACCACGCAGCAGCAGCGTTTTCAGAAACGCACCCAGCGTGTGGGTGAAGATACCCGTCAGCGAGGCCTTCTTGCCGCGCTGGTGACGCTCCTGTGCCCACGCGGTGGCATAGTTGAGCTGCTTTTGCTGGAAGCTGGCGAAATCACGGCAGGTCAGGTGCAGCAAATCGCCCGTCAGGGGGATGACCTGGGCGCTGTCGCAGGTCAGGGATTCATGGACCAGATTGTCGTTGTACTGATAGCGCTCGCGCTCGTAGAGGCGCATCACGCGGTCAGGATACCAGCCGCTGTGGCGCATGAAGCGGCCAAGGAAGTAGTTGCGGCGGGCGATGCTGTATACGGCGCCAGGCTTGGGCGAGGAAAGCACCGCCTGGATGGCCTGCTGAAGCTCCGGCGTGATGCGTTCGTCGGTATCGAGCATCAACACGTAATCACCGGTGGCATACCCCTGCGCGCGCTGGCGCTGGATGCCATAGCCTTGCCAGTCAGTATTGGTAAAGACTTTTGCGCCCGCTGCCCGGGCAACGTCCACCGTGTTGTCCGTGCTTCCGGAGTCGAGAATGACGATCTCGTCAGCCCAGGCGACGGAGGCCAGGCAGTCCGGAAGCAGGTCGGCGGCGTTTTTGGCGATCATGACGACCGACAGACGCGTAGACATTAGTGGCTCCGCTGAGGCAAATAAGGTTGCAGAAGCTGCAGCAGACGGGTGAGTGCGCCCTGATTCTGGTGCAGCACTTCAACGGCGTGGCGACCGTACCACAGGCGGTAATCTTCGTCCGTCAGAAGGGTCGATACCTCTTTGACGACCGAGTCCGCATCGGTCACGGTAATTAAACCATCGGCCTGCTGTAATTTCGCGCAGATATCTTTGAAGTTAAACGTGTGTGGCCCCATCAGCACAGGAATGGCGTGGGCTGCCGGCTCCAGCGGGTTATGGCCTCCGCGTTCCACCAGGCTTCCGCCAACAAAGGCGAGGTCAGCAATGCCGTAGAGCAGCATCAGTTCGCCCATCGTATCGCCAATCACCACCTGGGTACTGCCGGAAGGGATCTCTCCGCTGCTGCGCAGAGTGAAGCTGAAGCCGCCTTTCTGCACCATTTCGCGGGCATCTTTAAAACGTTCCGGATGACGAGGCACGAGGATCAGCAGTAAATCAGGGAATTTTTCCAGCAGCTTGCGGTGCGCCTGCAGGATAATTGCCTCTTCACCCTCATGAGTACTGGTGGCAATCCAGACCTGACGACGCGGAGCCCACTGGCGACGCAGCGTGATGGCGCGGGCGGCCAGTTCAGGGGTAACGGAAATATCGAATTTCAGGCTGCCGGTTACGGCAAGCTGGTTGCGCTTCAGGCCCAGAGAGATAAAGCGTGCCGCGTCTTCTTCATTCTGCGCAGCAATCAGCGTGATTTTGCTCAGCAGGCGGCGCATAAATTTACCCAGCTTGCCGTAGCCTTTCGCCGAGCGCTCTGACAGGCGCGCGTTGGCAATCACCAGCGGAATTTTACGGGCGTGCAGAGCGGAAATCATGTTCGGCCACAGCTCGGTTTCCATCACGATCACCAGCTTCGGGCGAACGGTGTTCAGGAAACGATTCATGGCGCAGGGCAGATCGTAAGGGAGGTAGACGTGATGAACGTCTTTACCAAACGCGGATAACGCGCGCTCTGAGCCGGTTGGCGTCATGGTGGTGACGGTAATTGGCAGAGACGGGTAGCGATGGCGCAGAGCGCGAACCAGCGGGATCGCCGCCAGCGTTTCACCAACAGAAACGGAATGCAGCAAAATACCGTCCGGCGCGACTTTATTGCGGCAAAAGCCATAGCGTTCAGCCCAGCGTTTACGATACGCAGGCGCTTTACGGCTACGAAGCAACAGTCTCAGCCACACCAGTGGCTGAATGATATAGAGCAGGGCGGTATACAACAATTCCAAGCGATTATCCGTCTTTTTAGTTTCGGCGGGCAAATTCTAAGCATTTAAGCCAGGTAAAGCTATCTCTTATGCCAGATACCGTTTTAAACGGAAGTAGCGTCGGCCCAGGCGCCAGCGCAAACGCGGGCTTTTGGCACTTTTCCAGATAAGCTTCCAGATCCCGGTGTCGAAGAACTCTTTGATAATCATTGTCTTCTTTGTCTCATCCTTCATGTTGTCGAAGGTATGAATGATTCCCAACCCCTCTTTGGCGATTTGCCAGTAGCAGGCGGGGATATTTTTCACTTTATCCGGGTAACGCTGGTTAATGGCATCAAGCATCTGCAGGATTTTCATGTAATGGCGCGCGGAGCGAATCAGCGTGTCGTCATTATCCGGCGTGTGCGATACCGAGGCAGAGTGAATGTAGTAGTCATAAAAGCGTTCGCTGGTGTACTGAACGCGCTCTGCGGCAAGCAGCACCTCGGTGGTCCACGGGATATCCTGATGGCGCAGGCCGGGTTCGAAATGGAAACGGTGTTTACGAATAAAATCGTGGCGATAAATATTAAGCCAGGTCACGTGCAGGAACTTACGTGAATCCAGCGCCATCTTCAGCCATGCCGGGCCCGTCATGACGCCCGTCGAGGCGAGTTTATCCTTAGGGAAGATAGGGCGAGAAGGTTTCCTGTCATTTTCCCAGACATAGTTGCCGTTGCAGGTGGCGACATCCAGATCCTGCGTAACGGCCATATCCAGCAGACGCTGGTACATGCCAGGTTTGAAGACGTCATCAATATCCGGGAAAGAGAGATACTGACCGGTTGCAACGGCCAGGCCGGTATTACGCGCGATGGAAACACCCTGGTTATGCTGTTCAATCACCTGTATCTGCGGCAGTTTTTCACGCCAGCTTTCGACGATCTGCATCGAGCGGTCAGTCGAGCCGTCATTGACAATGATGACTTCCATGCTGTCGATGCGTTGATTCACAAGGCAGGTAAAGAACTGATCCAGAAAAGCTTCGCCGTTATAAACGGCAACCACCACGCTTAACATTGGCGCTGAATTTTGCATAAGAAACCTGATTATTTTTGATTGTCGACCAAAGCAATGTACTGCTGGCAGATGGCATTGATACCGAACGATGCAATCGTTGCATCGCCAACGACCGGCGGGGCGGTATAAATATCTACCAGGGTTTTTGCCAGTGACGCGTCATTTAACTCTGCCAGCCCGCGCGCTAAGGCGCCGGTGAGAATTTCTGCGGGGCCACCCGGACAATTGGTACTGACCGGTGGCGTCTGGCAGATAATGGATTCCACCAGCACATTACCAAAACCTTCGCAGTCAGAGCTTAACACTAAGAGGCGTGCACCTTTTATCCAGGGGTAGGGGTTAGCGTCGAACGGACGGAAAACCGTTTTGTTTTCAATACCCAAATCGCGGGCAAGCTGCTTAAGTTTTTGAATTTTGGCTTCGGAGCCATTGCCCATCATGACAAGCGTAGTGTCAAGCTGACTCTGTGCGAACGCGCGTAAAAGGCGGTCGTGGCGTTTGTGTTCATGGAAGCGGCCAACATGGATGATGTAATCCTTTCCTTGCATCTCGAAGGGGGCATCCGCCAGACGCTGAATCTCAGGGATATCAAAAGGATTATGGATAACCGCTTTACGCCGGAGTTTGAGAGCCAGCGTCTCGGAAAGATCTTTCAACACGGCGCCTGAGACGGCGACAACGTTTCGGTTTTCGTAGGTATGACGAATTTTAAGATGCTTAAACCAGCGCGAAAGCCCGCTGCGGTGGCGGAGATAAGAGAACGAGAACATGCCATGCACGCAGAACCAGACTTTATCACGTTCCAGCGCGCGGCAGTGCGCCACAATGCGATCCGTTTTGTGCAGATGAGAGAACACAACGTCAAATTTTCCGCTGCGCTCAGCCCGCTCAATTGCCTGATCCAGCAGGCGGGCGCGGCGTGGGATCTCCGTCAGCTTTCGCCACGGTTTTTTGCAGGTATCCTGAACCACCTGATAATCAATGCCTTCCGGGATGGCGTAATCACACACTTTCCGCAGAGAGAAAAGGGAGACCTGATGTCCCATTTCCATTAATCCGCTGGAAAGTGTAAGAACTGTTTTTTCAGCTCCCCCACCGGGTAAACCATCAATAATCATTAGGATACGCATTTTTAATCCAGTAATTTTTGATAAAGCGAAATAAGCTGACTTGACAGTTTTTCGGGGGTGGCGCTTTTTACGCGTTCACGTGCCGCTTGCCCCATCGTGTTATTTTTTCCCAGAGAAGGGGTGGCTGCAATTGCCTCCTTCAATGTGTCGATATCCAGGGCGTCACAATAAAATCCGTTCTGGCCTTGCTGAATAAATTCAGCGCCACCGCAGCTCTCTGAAGTAATGACGGGCAAGCCGCAGGCCATCGCTTCAAGAATGACGTTCGGAAACGGATCATACAGCGTTGGCAACAGTAAACCATCGGATAGCTGATAAAAAGGCAGAGTTTCTTTCTGCATCCCCAGGAAACGGATTTGCCCTTCGCAGCCTAATGAGCGGGCGAGGTCACGATAACGATGTTCTGCTTTATCCTGTCCAACCACAATCAGCCAGGCTGGGGTTCCTGCGATAGCGCGTATGGCGCTGGCCAATCCTTTTCGTTCAAATCCCGACCCTACAAAACAGAACACCACGGCATCGGCTGGTAAACCAAATTGCTGACGCAGCGCGGCTCGCTGTGCTTCCTGGGCTGGAATGAAGCGGCTGGAATCAATTGAATTATAAATCACATGTATTTTTTTTGCGTCAATATCAAAGTCTTCGACGATTTCGCGTTTGATCATCTCCGCATTACAGATAACCGCCTTCAGCTCTGGGGCCTGGTACATTTCTCGTTCGGTTTGCATCACGTAGCGGTGATAGCGATCGAACATCAGCATCTGCGCGCGCCAGGCGGGCAGAATGCGCGCACGCTGCAGCAGCCAGCGGCGATGGACGCCATCGCCAGCGCGGTAGATATCGCAGCCCGGGATACGCTCATGGCTTTGCACAATATCAAACTGCTGTTGTTGCCACAGCGCGCGGGCGGCATGGGCAAAACCGCGTTCGCGGCTGATGCGGCCCCATTTACGCGGGTCGCAAATATGGATATGCCAGTCGTCCTGCTTTTCGCCCTGCCATTCACGCGTAATGACGTTGAGTTCAAGATTCTGGTTGCTCAGCGCGGTGAGAGCACGTGAAACGAAGCGCTCCGCCCCGCCATCAGGGCGATACTTTTGGCGAACAATCGCCAGGCGATGGTGTTTCATGACAGATATCTCCTTGCAGCGGAGACGACAGCATCAGCAGGAATGGCGTCGAGATAACGTTCTTTCGTTTTGGTATCAATGGCGTCGGGATCGGGAAGGGGGCCGTAGTCGCCCGCCCAGATGACTTCACCGTTGACTTGCCATGGAGACCAAAACGTCAGTTTGGAAGGGCCAAACAGCGCCACGCAGGGCGTCTGCAGCGCGGCGGCCATATGCATCGGAACGGAGTCAACGCCAATAAAAAGACACGCGTGATCGATAAGCGAGGCCAGCTGGCGCAACGTTAGCTGTCCCGCCAGCGAGACGACCCCCGTCTTCGGTGAGGCGGCGAGAATGCGATCGATCATCGCCAGCTCTTTTTTATCCGGCCCGGCCGTGAGGACGACGGTATGCCCATCCTGCTGCAGCGCGGTGATGGTTTGCGCCATTTTGCTCTCATCCCAGCATTTGAAGAACCAGCGTGACGTCGGCTGGATGACGATGTAGTTATCGCCCACTCCTTTTTGCACCAGCTGCTGGCGGGCGTGGTGCCAGTCTTCTGCGCTGTAGGCCATGGTAACCGCTGGCTTAGGCGCGACCTGTAATGGCGACAGAATGGAGAGATTTTGTTCGACGGTGTGCAGGGATTTGTGGTTTGCAACAGAGACTAATTCGCTATGGCAGAAACGCCAGAATGGATTGTTGCGTTTGTTAAAGGCAAATCCGAGGCGAACCGGCGCACCGGTGAAGCGGGTCACGATAGCGCTACGCCACTGATCGGCAAGATTAATCACCAGATGATAATGTTGCTTTCGTAACGCGCAGAGCAATTGCCACTCCTTTTGGAGGTGCTTCAGCGTGCCCAGCTGCTTCCATTTACGATCGATTCCATAAATAGTGCCAATCGCCGGATGGGCGGCGAGCATATCGCGCGTTTCTTCATACAACAGCACGTCAATTTGCGCCTGCGGCCATTTTTGACGTAACGAATCAATGACGGGAGTGGTCAATAACATATCGCCATGATGGCGGAGTTTGATCAGTAAAATGCGCAAATCAGGCGTGTCAGGTAAGTTATTCATCATCATCTTATCGGCGTTGTACTGTTGGCAATTCTAATAGACCTGGTAGCGACTTGCACTCTTTCTCCATAATCTCAGGAATTTCCCAGGGAGGCTTTACTCAGGCTTTGGTGAGTGCGTAACATAGCGCTAACTTCCCTGTCATGCGGACTCATTATGAAAAAACCAGCGTTTATCATCACGATTGATACTGAGGGCGATAATCTCTGGCAGAATCACCACGTCATTAAAACGGAAAACGCGCGCTATCTGGCCCGCTTTCAGACCCTTTGTGAACGTTTTGGTTTTAAGCCCGTATGGCTGACAAACTATGAGATGGCAATCGAGCCCGTTTTCATTGAGTTCGCCAGGGACGTGATTGCTCGCAGGCAGGGGGAGGTGGGAATGCACCTTCACGCATGGAATAGCCCGCCTGAGCACGATCTCACGGGAGATGACTGGCGCTGGCAGCCGTATCTGATTGAATTTTCAGACGAGGTGATGCGTGAGAAAGTGCTGTTCATGACCCGTCTGCTGGAAGAGACATTCCAGACCAAAATGCTGAGCCACCGCGCCGGGCGCTGGGCATTTGATAGCCGCTATGCAAAATTGCTCGTTGAACTGGGCTACCAGGTTGATTGCTCCGTGACGCCGCGCGTGAACTGGCGCAACGCGAAAGGTGCCCCGCAGGGTAATGGCGGAACGGACTATCAGCATTTCCCCGACCACGCCTATTTTATGGATTTAGATACTCTTTCCCGGGCGGGCAATAGCCCATTACTGGAAGTGCCGATGAGCATTCAGTATAAACATCCGGCCTGGTTGAACACGATCAAACAGGGGTACGATCGTCTTCGCGGGAAATACCGTTCTCCCTCCGTGAACTGGCTACGACCGACGGGTGGAAATGCGCCGCAGATGATTCAGGTCGCGCAGCAATGCTTGTCTCAGGGAAATGACTACGTGGAGTTTATGCTTCACTCTTCTGAATTTATGCCTGGCGGAAGCCCCACGTTTAAAGATGAGGCGGCGATCGAAGGGTTATATCAGGATTTAGAAGCGCTTTTTAGCTGGCTATCCGATAAAACGGTGGGGATGACGCTGGCGGAGTTTTATCAATACAAGAAAAAATAATGCCCGCGAGGCGGGCATTATCACTTATTGACTTGGTCTGGTTTGCGAGAACGGAGTGCTCAGGGCAAACACGGTTACAAAGAATATTAAGGCTTCTGAGCTCAATAGAATGACGTCCGTCAGGCCATAGAGTAATAAAAGAAGCATCGTTGACAGCAGCAAACCATTTCGGTTTTTAAGTGCGTAAGCGATCATCGAAACGAAGAAAAAGAGTAATATCGCCAGACCTGGCAGCCCCTGCAGAGAGTATTTTTCAATAAACTCATTGTGTAAATGCACCCTGATATACTCGAGTGCGGTAGCAAGATGTGGATGCCCATGTTGCACATATTGCTGTGTCCATACTTCGCGGTCTTCGACTGACTGCCCCAGCGGGTGTGCAAGTCCGTTCTGAATACCAATTGTCCACATGGAAAAACGCGCTCCGAGTGACGTTGCGTCATGTCCCTGCTGGTAGCTTTCCACTTCTATCTGCGTTTGAACTATCTTTGGCGAAATCAATGGCTTGTAGCTAACGATAATAATACCCGCCACAATACATAAAAAAATCAGCGTTGATTTTAGGTGAATTCTTCTGAAGTGGTAGAGTGTGAGCACAATCGCCAGAAGCAAATACAGCCCCATTGCGGCACGGGTACCTGTTAAAAGAATGACGAAATAAGATATTAATACGATGAGCCCTGCAGCAACATACAGCTTTATATTTTTTTGCAGGTAAAGGCTGTATACAAACGCCAGTGACAGTACAGAGTAAACATAGGCTGATACGGTCGCACGATTTATGGCCATCTCGATACGCCCCATACCTTGCGATGCCTGCCATAAGCCATAGCCAGTGGCAAGTACAAACCCCGCGCCAGAGGCGTATAAGAAATATTTCTGAAAGGATGCTTTATCAATGTAAGACTTAAACCGATCAAGATAGAAAACGAGAATACTCGCTAAAATCAGCTTCTTACTGGCACCAAGATAATCGCTATAAGCGTTTAAACCTTCGCTATGATATTCATACACCATATACCAGACAAAATTGAGTAGCCCAATCAGCAAAATGGGTAGCGCGATAGAAAAGGGACGCAGCGTAATTTTTTTATATTCGCAAGCTAAACCGATAATGCTGGCATAAACCGCGATGTAGAAAAATTCTCGTTGTTTACCTGAGCTCAGCAGCGACAGCGCCAGCGAAATGAGGCTCAAAATCAGTGCCAGCTGATAGAGCCGCAGTTTTACTTTTTCCATAATGCCTCAATAACCCTTTTTTTGTAGCTGAAACGTACATCTCTGGAGAAGAAAAAAGAGAAAGAATAAAGTGCATTCACCCGCTGCTTAACCAGTTTGAGCTGCAGGTCGGTCAGGTGTTGCCGGTGATTACTGTAAATATCAAACCAGTGGCAATTAACAAGATGCTTAAATGATGGCGGGAATGTTTTTTCCATCTGTAATGTGCATTCAACCAGCGTAGCGATTTTACTGGCGTCAAGACGGCTCGACAAACTGCCGCTGCGTTTGATGTAATAATAGTGCCCCTGGCGCTGATAGACGATTTTACGCGATTGCATCAGCATGCCGGGAAATACCGCGAAATCTTCATAGCAGACCATAGAAGGGATCGGGTTGGTTGCGTACAGCCTGCGGTGTACGAATTGCCCGATGAGGTGCGCCTGAAAATCTTTGTGTTGTAAGAAACGCTTTATTGCATCACTTTGCGACAATGAGACGGGGGTGAATCCCTGCCAGGCGGAGGTAATTTTCCGCATATCGCGAATTTCCAGCAGGCGCGTCAGCAACATATCAGGACGCTCTGCTTTCAGGAAGGCGACGGCATCCCGGACGCTACCCGGCTTCAACAGATCGTCGCTATCCAGCATCGTGATGTATTCGCCCGACGCCAGCGAGACTGCGCTATTTCGAACATGCCCTACGTTACGGTACTCAACGTAATGGGATTGCGCATGCGGAAGCTTTGGCAACCACGTCTCAATAATATCCTGTGTGGAATCACCGGAACTGTCATTAAAGATAATGACTTCGACTTCATCGCCTGCATTCTCAATCGCGTTTTGCAGGCTTTCCAGCGTGGCGTGAAGCGTGTCTTCAGCGTTGTGTGCGGCAATAATGATGCTGAGAAAAGCCATAATAATTAGTTTCCCTGCGCATCAAGGGCAGAATTTGCTGTTGGCAGTCCGCAAATGAAATGTTTGAGTTCGTCCAGCGATTCGTCTGTTACCGCGAAGAGTTCTTCCCGGCTTTGTGAGAAGTAATATCGTGTTTCAAAAACATACGAGCAAATGTTGTCATCATTACCAATCAGCAACACGTTGCCAAGCGGGCGTTGCTCATAGTGGCAGCACGGTCCGAACAGTAAGACGACCGGCACACCCACCGCATCGGCGATATAGACATTCCCCGAGTCGGACGCGATATAGCAATCCATTTTAGAAATGGCCCACGGAAGCTCTTCCAGCGAGAGCTTGCCAATCAGATTAATAAAGTTGGGCAGTTCACCATAAGCGCGGATGATGTCGTCCATCCACGACTGTTCATTCGGGGCGCCAAAGACATAAAACTCGCAGGGCAGGTCGGCGAGACGATCGGCAATTTGCTTCCAGATAACCGGCGGAACGGTTTTCGCCTTATTCCCGGCGGCGATACTGATGCCAATGCGGATCGCGCCCGGTTTATCAAGGATCGCCGGATAAGTCGCGGGTTTAAAAAGTGGCTTTGTGGCGTGCTTTGGCGAATCTCGCCAGGTCAGCGCACGATCCGCCAGCTTAAGATAGTTCGTGACGGACAGCGTCTTCTTTTCGTGCTTAACCGTACCATCGGCCGTTGCATAGAAAATCCCGTGATACCACCTGCGCGTATAAGTGCTTAAAAATTGTTTGTTTTTGGCATTGCATACGGAGGCGAAAAAGAGATTCACGCTGTTAGGCTGCAACAGGTATACGTTGTCATAGCGGTTCATAATCCTGCAGGCAAAGCGAAGCTTTCGCCACAGGTTACGCTTTTGCTGCTCGATAAAAAAAATCTCGTCGATCGTCTCATCATGCTTCGCCAGCGCGCCAACGCTGCGACTGATCAGCACGTCGCTTTTTTGCAGCCAGGCCAGGAGGGGCGTTGCATTAACAAAATCGCCGATTTTAGCTGTTTGAATGACCAGGTTTTTACCTGTCTCCTTGCGAAACAGCTTCCGGAGAAGCTTCACCGGAAAGAGTAAAATCAGCAGAAATACGTAACTCATGGGTTAAATATCCCTGTTGGAAAGCCAACGGCTGCCCTGTAAAAATGAAAAAATCGCATCTGCGCTGATATCCTTCGTTTGCTGAGTCGGGCTGACCATCTGATGCTGGTTTTTGCCATAGCCCCCGATCAGGCCGGGATCAGTCGGGCCAAAAAGGGTGATATTTGGACGATCCAGCGCCGCGGTTAAATGGCTTAAACCCGTATCCACGGAAACAACGGCGTTAGCGCCTGCCAGCTCTGCGGCAACCTGCGCCAGCGTGAGTTTGGGTAAAACCTCAACGTGGGTAAAGCCTGCAGCCAGACGCTCCGCACGCTGCCGTTCATGCTCAGCGCCCCACGGGAGTTTAATATGGATACCGGAGGGTTGCATTAGTTCAATCAGCCTTCGCCAGTGCGTTTCCGGCCAGTGCTTATCGTCACGCGTTGTGGCATGCAGGAAGACAAGATAAGGCTGAGCACAGGGATCTGTATTGCGCAAAAAGTGCTGTGCAATGGCATAGTCGCCCTGGGTTTCCGGTTTCGCATAGCCGAGGCTTTTTGCGAACAGCTCGCGGGTGCGTTCCACGGCGTGCTGCTGTTTTGCGATGTGGTGGCGGCGGTTATAGAACAGGCTCGCCAGCGGTTCGCGGGCGGTGTGCCAGTCCATGCCGTGCTTTACGCCGTGCGCCAGACGCGTGACCAGCGCGGCGCTTTTCACCAGCCCCTGGGCGTCGATGATTGCGTCGTAGCGCTGCGCCTGCACCGTTTCACGGAAGGCTTTACGCTCGGCTTTAATCGGCGCGGAGAACCACGCTTTGCGCCAGCGGCGAATCGCGACCGGGATCACGCGGTCAACCGCTTCATGCCAGGTGGGGATCTGCGCGAAGCCTTCTTCCACCACCCAGTCAAAACGGATGCCGGGGATGGCCCGCATAGCGTCCGTCAGCGACGGCAGCGTATGCAGAACATCGCCCATTGAGGAGGTTTTAACGATCAATACCCGCATCCGTTATCCTTCTTCGCTCAACAGCAGTTCGTTGAGCTCTTCGAGAACGCGCTGCGGGGTAATATCGATCAGGCTCTGATGGTAGCCTTCTGCGGCATCGCCCTTGCGTACCTTGTGGTAGCCAGTGATCAGGCGGATGACGCGCGCTTTGTGCGACAAGGGCGGGGTGAAGTCCGGGCTGCTTGGGCCATACAGCGCGACCAGCGGACGGTCCAGTGCGGCGGCGACGTGCATCAGGCCAGAGTCATTGCTGACCACGGCCTTACAGGCGGCAATCAGGATAACCGCCTGCTCGAGCTGCGTTTCTCCAGCCAGGTTGCGGCACCAGGCCTGTTGTTCATTGCTCAGCGTGGCGAGTATTTCGTTGCCCGCCTCGTGGTCCTTCGCCGAGCCAAACAGCACAATCTGGTAGCCTTCGTCGATCAGCTGTTTCGCCAGTTCGGCGTAGTGGTAGTGCGGCCAGCGCTTTGCCGGACCAAATTCCGCGCCAGGGCAGAAGCCAATCATCGGGCGTTCAGACGAAATGCCAAACGCGTTGCAGGTGTGGGATTTCTCCCCGTCGTTAACCTGAAGCTGCGGCCACAGCAGCGGCTGCGGCAGGTCTTTCGCGCTGCGCATCACGCCTTTGTCGTAGGCCAGCGCCACGTAGCGCTCCACCATCAGCGGCCAGGCCTCTTTATCCAGCACCCGGGCGTCGTTCAGCAGGCCGTAGCGCATTTCACCTCGCCAGCCGGTACGGTGCGGGATACCCGCAAAGAAAGGCACCAGGGCGGATTTGAAGGAGTTTGGCAGCACGTACGCGCGATCGTAGCGCTTCTCGCGCAGGCTGTGGCCGAGTTTGCGGCGCTCGCCGATTTCCAGCGCCCCGTGGCCAAGCGGCATCGGGATCGCCTCGTTCACTTCCGGCATGCGCGATAGCAGCGGACGGCACCATGCAGGTGCCATCACGTCGATTATCGCCTGGGGATAACGCGCCTTGAGCGTGCGATAAAGACTTTGCGACATCATCATGTCGCCCACCCAGGACGGGCCGATCACCAGAATCTTCATACTTATGCGTCGCGGTTCAGCCAGGCCATATATTCCGTTACGCCTTCGGCAACGGTCTTGAACGGCTTGTCGTAGCCTGCGGCGCGCAGGTTGGTCAGGTCAGCCTGCGTGAACGCCTGATAGCGGCCTTTCAGCTTGTCCGGGAACGGAATGTACTCGATGCTGCCTTTTTTGTGGTACGCCAGCGTCGCGTCAGCCACTGCCTGGAAGGATTCCGCGCGGCCTGTGCCCAGGTTGAAGATGCCGGACACGCCGTTTTCCCAGAACCACAGGTTCACGGCTGCCACGTCGCCCACGTAAACGAAGTCGCGCTTGAAGCCGTCGCTGCCTTCAAACAGTTTCGGGCTTTCGCCGTTATTCAGCTGGGTATTCAGGTGGAACGCCACGCTCGCCATGCTGCCTTTGTGGCCTTCGCGCGGTCCGTAGACGTTGAAGTAGCGGAAGCCGACGATCTGGGAGTTCGCTTCAGGCAGGATCTGACGCACGTACTCGTCGAAGAGGAACTTGGAGTAGCCGTAGACGTTCAGCGGCTGCTCGTACTCGCGCGACTCGATGAAGTCCGAGGTACGACCGCCATAGGTTGCCGCCGAGGAGGCATACAGGAACGGAATTTCACGCTCCAGGCAGTAGTGCAGAAGCTCTTTGGAGTACTGATAGTTGTTGTCCATCATGTACTTGCCGTCCCACTCTGTGGTGGATGAGCACGCACCTTCGTGGAAGATGGCTTCGATCTCGCCGAACTCTTCACCTGCCATAATCTGGATAAGGAAGTCTTCTTTATCCATGTAGTCAGCGATGTTCAGATCCACCAGGTTAACGAACTTGGTGCCGTCTTTCAGGTTGTCCACCACCAGGATGTCGGTGATGCCTTTGTCATTGAGGGCCTTGATAATATTGCTGCCGATAAAGCCCGCGCCGCCGGTAACGATGATCATAACTGTAACCTTTGAAGTGTGGAGCCCGGGGCCAATCCCGGACGCTAATGTTCATATCATATCATTAGTATGGCGACCCTTCAGCCATTCACCGATATGCAGCAGGGTTACACGTGATTTATGCTGCAAAAACGAGAAGAGATACTGCGTCATCTCGTCATGAACTATAGGTTTGGGTAATATGTGCCGAAATTTGCCGAGTCTGGAGAATTGCAATGCGTGGTGATTTTTACAAACAGTTAAACAGCGACCTCGACACCGCACGTGCGGAAGGGTTGTTCAAGGAAGAGCGTATTATCACGTCTGCTCAGCAGGCGGACATCACCGTTGCCGACGGCAGCCATGTGATCAACTTTTGTGCGAACAACTACTTAGGTCTTGCGAATCACCCTGAGCTGATTGCCGCGGCGAAAAACGGCATGGATACCCACGGTTTCGGCATGGCCTCCGTACGTTTTATCTGCGGTACGCAGGACAGCCACAAGCAGCTTGAGCAAAAGCTGGCGAGCTTCCTCGGAATGGAAGACGCGATTCTGTACTCCTCCTGCTTCGACGCCAACGGCGGTCTGTTTGAGACCCTGCTCGGCGCAGAAGATGCGATTATCTCCGACGCCCTGAACCACGCCTCCATCATCGACGGCGTACGTCTGTGCAAAGCGAAGCGCTTCCGCTACGCCAACAACGACATGGTCGAGCTGGAAGCGCGCCTGAAAGAGGCCCGAGAAGCGGGGGCTCGTCATGTGCTGATCGCCACCGACGGCGTGTTCTCGATGGACGGCGTGATCGCCAACCTGAAGGGCGTGTGCGACCTGGCGGATAAATACGACGCGCTGGTAATGGTCGATGACTCTCACGCGGTCGGCTTTGTCGGCGAAAACGGCCGTGGTTCCCACGAATACTGCGACGTGATGGGCCGCGTGGACATCATCACCGGCACGCTGGGCAAAGCGCTCGGCGGCGCGTCCGGCGGTTACACGGCTGCGCGCAAAGAGGTGGTTGAGTGGCTGCGCCAGCGCTCTCGACCGTACCTGTTCTCCAACTCTCTTGCGCCGGCGATTGTGGCCGCCTCCATCAAAGTGCTGGAGATGGTGGAGTCCGGTGCCGAACTGCGCGACCGCCTGTGGTCCAACGCCCGTCTGTTCCGTGAAAAAATGAGCGCTGCAGGGTTTACCCTGGCCGGTGCCGATCACGCCATTATCCCGGTGATGCTGGGTGATGCGGTCGTCGCGCAGAAGTTTGCCCGCGAGCTGCAGAAAGAGGGGATTTACGTCACCGGGTTCTTCTTCCCGGTGGTGCCAAAAGGTCAGGCGCGTATCCGCACCCAGATGTCCGCGGCGCATACGCCTGAACAAATTGAACGTGCGGTGGAAGCCTTTACCCGCATCGGTAAACAGCTGGGCGTAATTGCCTGAGGACGTGTGATGAAAGCGTTATCCAAACTGAAAGCGGAAGAAGGGATTTGGATGACCGACGTGCCGGAGCCGGAAGTCGGTCATAACGATCTGCTGATCAAAATTCGTAAAACCGCCATCTGCGGTACTGACGTTCACATCTACAACTGGGACCAGTGGTCGCAGAAAACCATTCCTGTCCCGATGGTTGTCGGCCACGAATATGTGGGTGAAGTGGTCGGCATCGGCCAGGAAGTAAAAGGCTTCAAGATTGGCGATCGCGTTTCCGGCGAAGGCCATATTACCTGCGGCCACTGCCGTAACTGCCGCGGTGGACGTACGCACCTGTGCCGTAACACCGTCGGCGTGGGCGTTAACCGTCCGGGCTGCTTCGCGGAATACCTGGTGATTCCGGCCTTTAACGCGTTCAAAATCCCGGACAATATTTCTGACGATCTGGCCTCCATCTTCGACCCGTTCGGCAACGCTGTGCACACCGCTCTCTCCTTCGACCTGGTGGGCGAAGACGTGCTGGTCTCCGGCGCGGGCCCAATCGGCATCATGGCGGCAGCCGTGGCGAAGCACGTGGGCGCGCGCAACGTGGTCATCACCGACGTGAACGAATACCGTCTGTCGCTGGCGCGTAAAATGGGCGTGACCCGCGCGGTGGATGTCTCTAAAGAGAGCCTGACCGACGTGATGGAAGAGCTGGGCATGACCGAAGGCTTTGACGTGGGTCTGGAGATGTCCGGCGCGCCACCGGCGTTTCGCACCATGCTGGACACCATGAACCACGGTGGGCGTATTGCGATGCTGGGTATTCCGCCGTCAGATATGTCCATCGACTGGAACAAAGTCATCTTCAAGGGGCTGTTCATCAAGGGCATCTATGGCCGCGAGATGTTCGAAACCTGGTACAAGATGGCGGCGCTAATCCAGTCCGGTCTGGATCTGTCACCGATTATTACGCACCGTTTCTCCATCGACGAATTCCAGCAGGGCTTTGACGCGATGCGTTCCGGCCAGTCAGGAAAAGTGATCCTGAGCTGGGATAAATAATCAAAAAGGGGCCAGCGGCCCCTTTTTTACTGATTCTTTTTCTCTTCGTCCGTCAGGTAACGCACCTTGCGGGTGTAGTCCTGCCCTTTGAATAACAGCTTATTATCTGGCGATTCAAGATACTTCTGCCATTCGGAAAGTGGGAAACCACCGTGCGCGCCAATCACCTCTTTCGGCACAACAGCTTCCTGTCCGCCGATCTTCTTGGACACCGGCCAGTTCATCCAGTCGCCCAGATTAACCGTTTTTAAATCCAGCATGTCCAGCAGCGCGGCGAGCGGCAGCTGATCGGTTGGCGGCTGCGTGTCGTCCATCAGTTCCCAGGTATCCTGGAACAGCGTCAGCCACAGCGGGCAGATACGGCGCCAGGTCTTTTTGGTGGCCGCAAGAAACGCGCCGTTAACGTGATCGACCAGATACGGGCGCACCGTCTCTTTGTAATACGCCGGCACTTTCTCCGCTGGCGCACCGTCCAGCTTGGCAATCATTTTGCCCTGACGGAAGCTGGAGTAGATGTGCATATCGGCCATGTTAATTTCCGGCATTTTCAGCAGGTTGAGATCGGAATCGATCATCAATACGCCTTCACCGCGCGCCTGTAACGGGGCGTTCAGCTTCACCAGACGGCTGAGGTAGATCTGCTTATAGCGGTAACTTTCCTCGCGTACCGGAAGGGTAAGCGTGACGACGCGGGTCTTTGGCGGGAGTTCGCCGAAAGCGGATTCAGGCTGATCGCTGACGATAACAATTTCGCTGACGTCGGTGGCATAACGTTCTGCAAATGTCGCTGACAACAACGCTTCTTCAACGAAATCCGCGCCCGTACACGGGATCACGATGGAGTCCACCGCAACGAGATCGCGCGTAACCGGAAGGGAAGCGTACGGAATGTTATGTCGCCCGGTGATGTGGCGGTAGCGAGCATTCAGGAATTTAAACATGTTGTTCTCGTTTGGTTATTGCGCGCCAAGAACGGCCTCGACACCGTTAACATAGCTTTCAATGGCATACACGTTGCAGACATTCTGATGCGCAGCCGCGGCGAGCCGGGCGCGCAGATCGGGATCCTGCCAGATATTATCCAGATGTTGAGCAAGTTTCGATACATCGCTCCACGGGAAAAGCAGCCCGGTCGCCTCGTGGTCGATCAATTCTGCCGTGCCGGTCACCTTTGAACCAATGACGGGGATGTTCAGCAGCATCGCTTCCAGCACGACGCGGGGCAGACCTTCGCTCTGCGAGGCCAGAATAAACGCATCGAAGGTAGCGAGGTAGTCAAAAGGCGTGTTCTGGAAACCGGTAAAAATCACGTGCCCAGCAATACCCAGCGCTTCAGCCTGTGCCGCCAGCGCGCCGCGTTCAGCCCCTTCACCGACCAGCACCATCTTCCATTTTGCCTGCGGATGCTGCTGGTTGAACTGCGCCAGCGCCGCCAGCGTATGGTGGTTAGCCTTGCGGGGGATCAGCGATCCAATGCTGCCGAACACAAAGGTGTCGTCATCAATGTTCAGACGATGACGCATGGCGCGTCGGTCGGGCAAAGGCTGGTGGATGTCGATGGCATTGTTCACCGTTGTACACAGCTCGGGCCGGACGCCATGCTGAAGTAACACGCGCTCGACGCCGTGCGAAACGGCGATGATTTTTGTGGCATGGGCATTCACCAGCTTTACCAGCGGCGGCGTCAGCACCGGTTCAATCCGGCAGTGCTGAATTATCCGCGCATGCAGCTTCGCGCCCGCCAGGTAACCCTCTTCGTTAGAGCCTGGCTGGTTGTTCATGTACAGCGTATCGAAACCGCCTTCCCGGAAAATCGTCTCGATCTTGCGGACGTTAGGGCGAATGCGCCAGAGGGTATCAACATGGCGCGTAAGCGCCTTCCGGGCGCTGCGGGAGAAAAACAGCAGGCTGCGGCCCAGCTCTTTTCCGATTTTCGCCCATGCGGGCTGTCTATGCTGGGGAATGACAATTAAGGGAATGCCAATGCCGTTCAGCACCTGACCGATGGTTTGTCCTTCGGCCCGACTGTAGTCGCTGTAAAAACAACAGGTAATATCGAACTTCTCGCGGTTAATGCGCTTCAGAAGTTCGAGCATGCTGTTGGTGCCTCCTCCCCACTCTTTACCGGTATCGAGGAGCAGAATTTTGTGTCGTTGCGGCATTGTTCTACCTTAATCGCCTGTCACTGGGAGTGGTTCGCTGAGACTTTCTTACCCCATCCCTGCCACTGGTGCTGGAAGTATTGCACCAGCGTACTCTGGCTCACGCTTTCGCTGATTACTGTGAAGAAGCGGGTTGCATGCACCGGTTCAGGCGGTTGTTTCAGCGTGCAGTTCTTCACGCCGCGGAACGGATTGCGCGGCTGCGTTGCCGGAGGTTGAGCGCTACCCGGACGAGACGTGTCTACCTGCGGTTCATTGAGCAGATCGCTCGGGCGTACCAGCGTGATGTCGGCAGGCAGGGAGGGCAACATCTGCTGTAGAACGCGCACCGTTGAAGGATGCGGGTGCCCAATGGCAATAGCCGAACCGTTACGGCGCGCCAGCGCTACCGCGCGGTTAAACTGCACGCGGATATCCGCTTCATTCTGGGAGTCGTCCAGGAAGACTTTACGCTTAATGACCTTTACACCCGTCCCCTGAGCGGCCCGCATCGCCTGGCTGTTGCCGATGGTCATGCTGTCGAGGAAGTAGAGATTGTAACGCTCCAGCGCCTGCATCACTTTCAGCATTCCATACAGGCTGGAGGTCATCGCGCTGCCCATATGGTTGTTCAGGCCTACGGCATACGGAACTTTGTTGTAGGCGTCACGGATGATGCGCTCGATCTCATCGCTGCTCATATCCGGGCGCAGGGTATCTTTTTCCAGCGGCTGCTTGCTGAGCGGGGCCATTGGCAGATGAATAAGCACCTGATGACCGCTGTTGTGGGCTTTGGTAGCCATCTCGTGCGCGTGTGGCGCATTGGGCAGGACGGCGACGGAGATGGCTGACGGCATCGCCAGCACCTGATTTTCATAGTGCGGACGATAACCGAAGTCATCAATCACAATCGCGAGTTTGCCTGCATAAGCTGGTGCAGCCAGCGCCAGCGCGCTGACGACGGAGAGAATCATTCGACGAAACTGAAGCAAAACTTATCTTCCCAACCACGGCTGTGGATTGACCGCCTGACCCTGACGACGAATTTCGAAATAGAGTGACGGGCGGCCCTGACCGCCACTGCTGCCCACAAGGGCGATGGGTTGGCCGGCGCGCACCTGCGTGCCGACGCTGACCAGCGCGCTCTGGTTGTAGCCGTAAAGACTCATGTCGCCTTTACCGTGCTCGACCACCACCACAAGCCCGTAACCCTGCAGCCAGTCGGCCAGAATCACACGGCCATCGGCGATGGCTTTCACTTCGCTACCTTCAGACGCACCGATAACGATCCCTTTCCAACGTAGCTCACCCTGCAGCTGTTCGCCATAGCGATGCAAAATAGAACCGCGAACGGGCCAGTATGCCTGACCGCGAGGGGAGCCCAGGCCACCGGTACGCGACATGAGGGAACGTTCGCTCTCGCTTGGCTTGTAGGTGGTTCCTTTGCGGGAGGCTTCCTGCTGCTTGTCGCGAACCGCCTGCGCCTCGCGCGCCTCTTTTTCGGCGCGCGCTTTCGCCGCCGCTTCCGCACGGGCGATGCTGTTACGCAGTTTTGATTCGTTGGCGCGCATTTCGCTCAGCTGGCTTTGTCCTGCCTGAATGGAGGACTCAAGACCGGACAGGGTTTTCTTGCGCTCGTTACGGGCCTGCTCAAGTTTCGCCTGTTGCGCTTTTTGTTCGTAGAGCAACGTCTGTTGCTGGCTCTGCTTCTCTTCCAGCTCCGCTTTTTGGGTGGAGACCTCTTCGCGCGTCTGCTTCAGCTGCGCGATAGTCTCCTGACGCGCCTGGTTGAGATAGCCGAAGTAGGCCTGCAGGCGCTGGCCGCGTTGGCTCTCTTCGCCGCTGAGGATCAGCTGGAGTCCGGTATGTTCACCCTGGCGGAATGCAGCATCCAGCTGTGCCGCGAGGTTGCGCTCCTGCGCATCACGCTGGCGCTCCAGTTTGGCAATCGACGCGTTCATCTCGTCGATCTGTTTGTTCAACTCGGCGAGGGTGTTTTGCGTTTCACGGAGTTTACGTGCAGCAGCGGAGATGGCCTCTTCCTGCTGCTTAAGCTGGGCGAGCAGGGCGGAGCGCTGCTGTTGCTGCTGGCGTACCGCACGCTCTTTGGCGGCGATATCGGCCTGAATGGATTTCAGCTGGTCGCGGTCATCCGCGTGGGCGGATGCGGCGCACAGCAATACGCCAGCGCTGAGTGCGCTGGCGCAAAGCAGAGGTCTGACTGATAACCTAAGCGGCTTCACGACCCATGTGATTGAAAAAATCGCCTTTCCCCTCATGGGGAGCGATTATTCCACGATGAACAGCGGCTTACCAGTCATCTCTTCAGGGATCGGCATGCCCATCAGCGACAACATGGTTGGCGCGATGTCGGAAAGCTTGCCGCCTTCCACTGCTTTCAGTGATTTATCACCTACATAAATCAGCGGAACAGGCAGGTTGGTATGGGCCGTGTGCGCCTGGCCGGTTGCCGGGTCGCGCATCTGCTCGGCGTTACCGTGGTCAGCGGTGATCAGCAGCTGGCCGCCAACGGACTCAACCGCTTTCGCAACCTGCTCAACGCAGTGGTCCAGCGCTTCAACCGCTTTCACCGCCGCTTCCATCACGCCGGTATGGCCGACCATGTCGCCGTTCGGATAGTTACAGATGATAGTGTCGTACTTGCCGCTTTCGATCGCAGCCACCAGTTTTTCGGTCAGCTCGGCAGAGCTCATCTCTGGCTGCAGATCGTAAGTGGCGACTTTCGGCGAGTTGATCAGAATGCGCTCTTCGCCTTTAAACGGCTCTTCAACGCCGCCGTTAAAGAAGAAGGTCACGTGCGCATACTTCTCAGTTTCGGAGATACGCAGCTGGGTTTTGTCGTTCTTCGCCATCCACTCGCCGAAGGTATTTTCCAGCGAGGCAGGTGGGTAAGCGCAAGGCGCGTTGATATCTGCCGCATATTCGGTCAGCTGGATGAAGTTGATGTTCACCACTTTCTTACGGGCAAAGCCGTCGAAATCGCTGTTGACGAACGCACGGGTGATTTCGCGCGCGCGGTCAGCGCGGAAGTTCATGAAGATCAGCGCGTCGCCATCTTCCATCGCGGCATCGGCCTGGCCTTCAGCGCGGATCACGCTCGCTTTCACGAATTCATCGTTTTCATCACGCGCGTATGCGGCTTCCAGGGCTTCAACGGCGGTCGCGAACTGGAACTCACCTTTTGCCAGGGTCATCAGGTCATAGGCCTGTTCAACGCGATCCCAGCGGTTGTCGCGGTCCATAGCGTAGTAACGGCCAATGATGGAGGCCACGCGGCCTTTGCCCAGCGCGGCGAATTTGTCTTCGAAAGCTTTCAGGGAGCCTTCTGCGCTGCGCGGTGGCGTATCGCGACCGTCCAGGAAGGCGTGCAGGTAGATTTTTTCCGCACCGCGTTCAGCGGCCAGCTCAACCATCGCCATGATGTGATCTTCATGGCTGTGCACGCCGCCCGCGGAGAGCAGACCCATGATGTGCACCGCTTTACCTGCTGCAACGGCTTTATCTACCGCACCGCAGAGAACCGTGTTCGCGAAGAAGGTGCGTTCTTTGATTTCGACGTCCAGACGGGTCAGGTCCTGATACACGATACGGCCTGCGCCCAGGTTAACGTGACCGACTTCGGAGTTGCCCATCTGGCGATCCGGCAGGCCGACTTCCAGACCGGATGCATCAATCAGGGTATGCGGACGTTTTGCCCACAGCGCATCCATTACCGGGGTTTTTGCGTTGAAAATAGCGTTATCCTGGCTGTCTTCGCGGTAGCCATAGCCATCCAGAATCACCAGTACCATAGGTTTTTTAGAAACCGACATTGCAACAACCTCATGCTCAAGAGTCAAAATTTGCGTAATTTTACTACAGCTGAATCGATCAAATAGCCGCAGAAGATCAAAGAAAGCGCGGGGGCAAGATGCTGACCGGACCATTTTGAGGCATTTTTTTAGGTGGCATGCCGCAGAAAATGGATTAGGTTATGGTCGCTGGCTGTATTTGCCAGAACGCACAGGTATACTCCTGTCCTGGTTTTTTTATCACTTAGTCGGGAGTAGTTACCCTCCATGCAAGAAATTATGCAATTCGTTAGCCGCCATCCGGTTCTGAGCATCGCGTGGATTGGCCTGCTGGCTGCTGTACTGTTCACCACATTTAAGAGCCTGACGTCTAAGATTAAGGTTATCACCCGTGGTGAAGCGACGCGTCTGATTAACAAAGAAGACGCCGTTGTTGTCGATCTGCGTCAGCGTGACGATTTCCGTAAAGGTCACATTGCCGGCGCAATCAACCTGTTGCCAGCTGAAATCAAAGCGAACAACGTGGGTGAGCTTGAGAAACACAAAGCTCAGCCCATTATTGTTGTGGATGCGACCGGTATGCAGGCGCAGGAATCTGCCAGCGCGCTTTATAAAGCGGGCTTCGAAAACGTAACGGTACTGAAAGAAGGTATTTCCGGCTGGAGCGGGGAAAATCTTCCTTTGGTTCGCGGTAAATAAGGAGTTCAGTCATGGCCAATATTGAGATCTACACCAAAGCGACGTGCCCGTTCTGCCATCGTGCGAAAGCGCTGCTGAGCAGCAAAGGCGTCACGTTCCAGGAATTGCCTATCGACGGTGACGCGATCAAACGCGAAGAGATGATCCAACGTAGTGGTCGTACGACGGTTCCGCAGATTTTTATTGATGCGCAGCACATTGGCGGCTGTGATGACTTGTATGCGCTCGACGCCCGTGGTGGACTCGATCCGCTGCTGAGCTAAGAGACTTTAGGACAATTAAAAAGGGTATTTCCATGTCAGAACAAAACAACACCGAAATGACTTTCCAGATCCAGCGTATCTACACCAAGGATGTCTCTTTCGAAGCGCCAAATGCGCCGCACGTTTTCCAGAAAGATTGGCAGCCAGAGGTTAAACTTGATCTGGATACCGCATCCACCCAGCTAGCGGATGACGTGTATGAAGTCGTACTGCGTGTGACCGTGACCGCCTCTCTGGGCGAAGAAACTGCATTCCTGTGTGAAGTACAGCAGGGCGGTATCTTCTCCATTGGCGGCATCGAAGGCAACCAGATGGCGCATTGCCTGGGTGCATACTGCCCGAACATCCTGTTCCCGTATGCCCGTGAATGTATCACCAGCCTGGTTTCTCGCGGTACATTCCCGCAACTGAACCTTGCGCCAGTGAACTTTGATGCGCTGTTCATGAACTATCTGCAGCAGCAGGCTGGCGAAGGTGCCGAACAACATCAGGATGCCTGATGAGCACTGTTAATGCGTCAATGACTGTGATCGGTGCCGGCTCATACGGCACCGCTCTTGCCATCACGCTGGCAAGAAATGGTCACGATGTGGTCCTGTGGGGCCACGATCCAAAACATATCGCCACGCTGCAGCGCGACCGTTGCAATGTGGCGTTTCTCCCGGACGTTCCGTTCCCTGACTCTCTGCACCTGGAAAGCGATCTGGCGACCGCGCTGGCGGCCAGCCGCAACATTCTGATTGTGGTCCCGAGCCATGTCTTTGGCGACGTGCTGCATCAGATTAAGCCGCTGATGCGCCCGGATGCGCGTATTGTCTGGGCAACCAAAGGGCTGGAAGCGGAGACCGGACGCCTGCTGCAGGACGTTGCCCGCGAAGCGCTGGGTGATGAGATCCCGCTTGCGGTCATCTCTGGCCCGACCTTTGCCAAAGAGCTGGCTGCGGGCCTGCCGACGGCGATCTCGCTGGCATCCACTGACCAGGCCTTCTCCGACGATCTTCAGCAACTGCTGCACTGCGGCAAGAGCTTCCGCGTCTACAGCAACCCCGATTTTATCGGCGTGCAACTGGGCGGCGCGGTGAAGAACGTGATTGCGATTGGCGCCGGGATGTCAGACGGCATTGGTTTTGGTGCCAACGCGCGTACGGCGTTGATTACCCGCGGCTTAACCGAAATGTCCCGTCTGGGCGAAGCGCTGGGCGCCGATCCGGCCACCTTTATGGGAATGGCGGGCCTGGGCGACCTGGTGCTGACCTGTACCGACAACCAGTCTCGTAACCGCCGCTTTGGCATGATGCTCGGACAGGGCAGCGATGTAAAAAGCGCGCAGGAGAAGATTGGACAGGTGGTGGAAGGCTACCGCAATACCAAAGAAGTTCGCGAGTTGGCGCACCGGTTTGGTGTCGAAATGCCAATAACCGAGGAAATTTATCAGGTATTGTATTGCGGAAAAAATGCGCGCGAGGCAGCATTGACCTTATTAGGTCGTGCGCGCAAGGACGAGCGCAGCAGTAACTAGTCGGAACCGTTGTCACCTGAATGACCCAGCCAGCGCAGAACTGGCTGGTCATTATACTATCGTCTGGAGTTAGCAATGCCGTGTGAAGAACTGGATATCGTCTGGAATAATATTAAAGCCGAAGCCCGGGCGCTGGCCGACTGTGAGCCAATGCTGGCCAGTTTTTACCACGCGACGTTACTCAAGCACGAAAATCTCGGCAGCGCGCTGAGCTACATGCTCGCCAATAAGCTGGCTTCCTCCATCATGCCGGCTATCGCCATCCGTGAAGTGGTGGAAGAGGCTTACGCCGCTGACCCGGAAATGATCGCCTCTGCCGCCTGCGATATCCAGGCCGTGCGCACCCGTGACCCGGCGGTCGATAAATACTCCACGCCGCTGCTGTACCTGAAAGGCTTCCACGCCCTGCAGGCTTACCGCATCGGCCACTGGTTATGGAATGAAGGCCGCCGCGCGCTGGCGATCTTCCTGCAAAACCAGGTCTCCGTGACGTTCCAGGTCGATATTCACCCGGCGGCGAAGATTGGCCGCGGGATCATGCTCGACCACGCCACCGGCATTGTGGTGGGTGAAACGGCGGTGATTGAAGATGATGTCTCGATCCTGCAGTCGGTTACTCTGGGCGGTACCGGTAAAACCAGCGGCGATCGCCACCCGAAAATTCGTGAGGGGGTGATGATTGGCGCGGGCGCTAAAATTCTCGGCAATATTGAAGTCGGGCGCGGTGCGAAGATTGGCGCCGGGTCGGTTGTGCTCCAGCCCGTGCCGCCGCACACCACTGCCGCTGGCGTACCGGCGCGCATCGTCGGTAAACCAGACAGCGATAAGCCGTCGATGGATATGGATCAGCACTTCAACGGCATTCACCATACCTTCGAGTATGGTGACGGCATTTAACTTCTTAAAATGGCGCCGGGATAACCCAGCTGGCGCCAGGCTTCATACACCACCACCGACACCGCGTTTGACAGGTTCATGCTGCGGCTGTCCGGCATCATCGGAATACGGATTTTTTGCTCAGCGGGCAGAGCATCCAGAATCGTGGCCGGCAGGCCGCGGGTTTCCGGGCCAAACATCAGATAGTCACCTTCCTGATAGCACACGGCGCTGTGCGCTGGCGTGCCTTTGGTGGTCAGGGCGAACATGCGCTGCGGCTTCTCCGCTTCCAGAAACGCGGCGTAATCGTGATGGCGAACCACGGCGGTAAATTCATGGTAATCCAGCCCCGCGCGGCGCAGACGTTTGTCGTCCCACGTAAAGCCCATCGGCTCGATGATATGCAGGCGAAAACCGGTGTTTGCGCACAGGCGGATGATATTGCCGGTATTTGGCGGAATTTCTGGTTCGAATAAAACGATGTTAAGCATGCTGCCCCCTTAATTGCGGGGGCAGAATAGCAGAAAAGAGAGGAACTACGCGACGCCGGGTTCTTGCGAGCGGCTATACAGCATTTTGTAGACGGTTGCCGCCGCGGCCACCAGGGCGGGCACGCTGAGGATCATTAAAATACTGTCTGCCTGCCACTGCATAGAAAGAAGCTGGGCGCTGGTCATGGTGCCCGCCACCCCGCCAAAGCGGCCAATCCCCTGCATCCAGGCGATGCCCGTCGCGCGGCACTCGGTAGGGTAAAAGGTGGCCGCGAGGGTTTGCATGCCCGACTGCGCGCCGTTCATGGCGATCCCCATCATGAAAATCAGCCCGCCAAACAGGGCGATATGGTTATGCTCAAGGCCGAGTAACAGGATCAATCCCATTGTCAGGACAAATCCTCCAGCGACCACCTTGTGCGCCTCCCAGCGGTCCATCATCCAGCCCGCGAGCAGAATGCCTGCGGTACCCCCGAACGTGAAAAGCGAGGTGAGCCAGGCGGATTCCGCCAGCGCATAACCCATCCCCTGCATCAGCGTTGGCATCCAGCTCAGCAGGACGTAGTAAATGACCAGCCCCATAAAATAGGTCACCCACAGCATCAGGGTGCCGGGCAGCCAGGGCATGGAAAACAGCTGCCCCACGCTCCCTTTTTTAGACGCGACTTTCTCCTCCGCCAGGAAAAAGCCCGTGACGCTCTCCAGCGTGCTGCGGCTGAACCGGCTGGCGATGCGGCGGACCTGCATAACGTCTTTCCCGCGCTGCACCAGAAACTTCACCGATTCCGGCAACAGCAGCGCCAGCAGCAGCGTTAAAATGAGCGGAGCAATCGCGCCGGTCAGCAGCACGCTTCGCCAGCCGTGATGGGGGATAAGCCAGGAAGAGATCGCACCGCCGCCTGCCGCACCCAGAGGGAAGCCGCAGTACATGGTATTAATCGCCATGGCGCGACAGCGCTGGGGGGCAAATTCGGAGATCAGCGTGATGGCGTTAGGCATTGCGGCGCCGAGCCCGAGACCCGTCAGAAAGCGCCACAGCGTCAGGGTATTCAGGCTTTGTGCCCAGGCCGTGCCCAGGCTCGCCAGGCCGAAGAACAGGCACGAGAAGACCAGCACGCGCTTGCGTCCCATCCGGTCCGACACCGGGCCTGCAATCAGCGCGCCCAGCGACAGCCCCAGCAGCGCCGCGCTCAGCACCGGCCCCAGATCCTGTTTGTGTATCCCCCATTCTGCCGACAGCGTAGGCGCGATGTAGCCCATCGCTGCGGTATCAAAACCATCGATCGCCAGAACCAGAAAGCCCAGCACGATAAGAAGCCAGTGAAACCCTGAAAAGGGACTCTCGTCGATAACCCGCTGACTATCCACCTTACCTGAATACGTCATACGCTCCCCTCCGATGTAATGTTGTTTTTGTGTTCTTGTATTTGCTTGTCTATACAATTGCGGGCGGGTGGGGTGTGTCAAATTTTCTTATCCAGAATGTTACATAGGTGTTATTTTCGACAAAAAAAGCGCCCGGGGGGAGTCGGGCGCATGAGAAAAAATAGTAACGGATGAAAATCAGGCCGCGTTTCCCTGCGAAAGAGGGGCCAGCGCCGCAGGCAGCTTACTCAGCTCCTGCACCAGCGAATCCTTGCTGATCTCACTAATCGACTTCGCGCCGGTCAGCGTCATCGCCACCTTCATCTCTTTTTCGATCAGGTTGAGCAGATTCGCCACGCCGGCCTGGCCGCTGGTGGCCAGCGCATACAGGTACGCGCGGCCCAGCAGCACGCTGTCCGCGCCCAGGGCAATCATGCGCACCACGTCCAGCCCGTTGCGGATGCCGCTGTCGGCCAGAATCGCGATATCGCCTTTCACCGCATCGGCAATGGCCGGCAGCGCGCGGGCAGAGGAGAGCACACCGTCGAGCTGGCGTCCGCCGTGGTTAGAGACCACGATCCCGTCCGCGCCGAAGCGCACCGCGTCGCGGGCATCTTCCGGATCGAGGATCCCTTTGATCACCATCGGGCCGTCCCAGAATTCGCGGATCCATTCCAGGTCTTTCCAGGAGATCGACGGATCGAAGTTGTTTGCCAGCCAGCCGATGTAATCCTCCAGCCCGGTCGGTTTACCGAGGTACGCCGAGATATTGCCCAGATCGTGCGGACGTCCGTTAAGACCGACGTCCCACGCCCACTGCGGGTGGGTAACTGCCTGCCAGTAGCGGCGGAGCGCAGCATTTGGGCCGCTCATGCCGGAGTGGGCATCACGATAGCGCGCGCCGGGCGTCGGCATATCGACGGTAAAGACCAGAGTGGAGCAGCCTGCCGCTTTGGCACGCTCAAGGGCGTTACGCATAAAGCCGCGATCGCGCAGGACGTACAGCTGGAACCACATCGGGCGCTTGATGGTCGGGGCGACCTCTTCAATCGGGCAGACTGAGACGGTGGAAAGGGTAAACGGAATGCCTTTGGCATCCGCCGCGGCAGCAGCCTGCACTTCGCCACGGCGGGCGTACATGCCGCATAAGCCTACAGGCGCGAGCGCCACGGGCATGGAGAGCGTTTCGTTAAACAGCTTCGTCTCCAGGCTCAGGTCAGACATATTCTTCAGCACGCGCTGGCGCAGAGCCACCTCCGAGAGATCTTCCACGTTGCGGCGCAGGGTATATTCGGCATAGGCCCCGCCGTCGATGTAGTGGAACAGGAACGGGGGCAAAATGCGCTGCGCCGCGGCGCGATAGTCACTGGCTGCTGAAATAATCATGCTTTGTTCTCCCTGGAAATATCACTGTCGCCAGGCAGACGGGTAATACGCGCCTGTCGGGCCTGGTCTTCATCGAATCGTTTAATGGTGGTGTGTACGAAGCCGAGATGCGCCATCATTGCTTTGCGCGCGGCCTCGGCATCACCGGCCAGAATGGCGTTGAGCACGGCTTCATGCTGTTCGGTCAACTGAGCAAAGACCGGCGGAACCAGATACATGCGCTGGCGGCTCTGCTTGACGGAGGATTGCAGCAGATCGAAGAACCCGCGCATGGTCTGGAGCAGAACCACGTTATGCGATGCCTCGGCAATCGCCAGGTGAAAACGGACGTCTGCCTGGGAGGCGATATCCGGATCGCTGCTTTGCGTGGCCTCAAAGCAGGCTTTGAGCTTCTCTTTGTCGGCCTCGGTTGCCCGCATCGCCGCGTGCCAGGCGGTACTGGTTTCGATGGCGTGACGCGCTTCAAGGATGTCGAAGCTGTAGTCCGGGTCGTTTTCCATCAGCGTCTTCAGCGGCTGCACGATGTTTTGCTCGGACCAGTCGTCATGCTGCCAGCGCACAAAGGTGCCACCGCCGCGACGGCTCACCAGCACCCCTTCGCTGACCAGCGTGGCCAGCGCCTCGCGCAGTGAGTTACGCGATACGCCAAGCTGGGCGGCAAGCTGGCGCTCGGCGGGCAACTTCATGCCCGCTTCCAGCTGTTGTTCTTCAATCAGCGCCCGCACGCGAGAGGCAATCTCGTCGGACAGGCGTCTGGGCATCACTATCATGGGATCATCCAGGTTAAGACATAGGCCTGCAGGGTGGTGATCACGCCCACCATGCAGGTAAATATCAGGCTGTGTTTCACGGTAAAGCGGAACAGATCCGACTCTTTACCGACAAGTCCCACCGCCGCACAGGCAATGGCGATGGATTGTGGAGAGATCATTTTGCCGGTTACGCCGCCGGTGGTATTCGCTGCCACCAGCAGGATGTCCGACACGCCAATTTGTTGGGCCGCCGTTGCCTGCAGGGCAGCAAACAGGGCGTTAGACGAGGTATCTGAACCCGTCAGGAACACCCCCAGCCAGCCGAGGAACGGCGAGAAAAAGGTGAACGCGTGTCCGGTGTGGGCCAGCGCTAACGCCAGCGTCGACGACAGGCCGGAGTAGTTCGAGATAAACGCGAACGCCAGCACCATGCCGATGGAGTAGATCGGCAGCATCAGCTCTTTAATGGTCGCCGCAAAGGTCTGTACCGCGGCGGCTGGTTTCATGCGCAGCCATACAACAGAAAGGAGTGCCGCAAACAGGATGGCGGTACCGGTGGCGGAGAACCAGTCGAATTTATAGACCGCGGCATACGGCGTGGCGGCATGCACCACCGGCGGCATACGGGCGACCATCTTGTCGAGGAACGGCACGGAGATGTTAATCACCATGTCGTACAGCGCGCCGCCGGGAGCGAACAGCGCTTTAAACGGCGGAATGCTCCACAGCGTTACCGTTGCGGTCAGGAACAGGAACGGTGACCAGGCGCGAACGATCTGTCCTGCAGTATAGCCCGTGCGGGCGAGGGTCTGATCCACATGCGACGCGCCCATGTCGGCAAAGCGGAAGATGCGCACCGGCTGCCAGCGTTTCAGGAACAGCGTCAGACAGACCAGCGACACCAGCGAAGAGATAATGTCCGGAAGTTCCGGTCCGAGGAAGTTCGAGCTGAGGTATTGGGCAATCGCGAACGAACCGCCCGCCACCATCACCGCAGGCCAGGTCTCCTTCACGCCGCGCCAGCCGTCCATAATCGCCATGATCCAGAACAGCACGATAATGGTCAGGAACGGCAACTGGCGGCCTACCATCTGGCCAATCTCGAAGCTGTCCAGCCCGGTCACCTGTCCGGCCACCAGAATCGGGATCCCCATCGCGCCAAAGGCCACCGGGGCGGTGTTCACAATCAGGCACAGGCCCGCGGCATATAGCGGGTTAAAGCCCAGGCCGACCAGCAGCGCGGCGGTAATCGCCACCGGCGCGCCAAATCCGGCAGCACCTTCCAGGAACGCCCCGAAGGAGAAGCCGACAATCAGCATCTGTAAACGCTGGTCTGGCGTGATGGAGAGAATCGACGAGCGGATAATGTCGAACTGCCCGGTTTTCACCGAGATTTTATAGACAAAGACCGCCGCGATGATGATCCACGCAATCGGCCACAGGCCGTAGAAGAAACCGTAGACGACGGAGGCCAGCGCGCGATCGATCGGCATTTTATAGAAGAACAGCGCCACCAGCAGGGCGATGGCAACGGTGTACGTCGCGGCGAGGTAGCCCTTCAGCTTGAGCTTAATCAGCGCAAAGAAGAAGAACAGGATCGGAAGCGATGCGATCAGGCTCGACAGCCAGATATTTCCGGCCGGGTCGTAGTTTTGTTGCCAGAGGCTCATGCAGGTCTCCTGGGGACCAGACAGCCTGCGCTGCGGGTGAGTCTCCGCTCATCTCTGCATCACAAACTGTGTAAAAGTGGTCCTGCCAATATTGTGTTGTAGGGTTAATGACAATGAATGGTTAACCAGATGTTATGAGCTAGCAATGGTTTTGTGAGCGGAAATAATGGAATTGTGAACCAGGGAAGAAAGTAAAGGGGGATTGGTTGGGCCAATTTGAAGCGGGAGTGTGGCCTGCTGCCCTCACCCCGGCCCTCTCCCACGGGGAGAGGGAGAAAACAGCACCGTACAGTCCCCTCGCCCCTTTGGGGAGAGGGTGAGGGGGAAGGTATCAGAACGCGGTCTTACAAAAGCCCGTCATCTCTTTCAGGCCCATTTCGCGGCCAAGCTCGGTCATCGGGTGCACCACCACCAGGCCACGGACGCTTCTCTTCAGCTTACCCATGTCAGCCTGCTCTTTTTTGGTGATCGCGCGGCGGTGCGGCATGTTCATCAGCTTCTGCGCTTCTTTGCTCAGCTTCTGGCCTTTCACTTCGCGCAGGCGCTCGATTTCAGCTTCCAGCTTCGCGGTCTCTTTCTCCAGCTCGGCGTACTTCTCGGCGGAATCGACCAGCGACAGGCCAGCCATCTGGTGACGGATCAGATCCAGGCGGTCGCTCAGGCGTTTAATTTCGTTCTTTTCGACTTCTTTCATGACAAATGACTCTGAAAACGGGGAATTTACAGGGAAGGATACACCAATGTGAACTGGCTTACTTCTGAAACGCTTTTTTTAAGCTGATTTTAGAAATCAGCTCAGTCAGGGAGAGGACCATAGTGGAACGGACAACCTGTTGATAGCGCAGCTTTTGCATCGCGTACAGTTCAGGGTCGCTGTTATCAAAATGGGGAGCAGGAGGCAGGGCGGTAACGCAGTGCAACTCGCCGAAGGGGCCCAGAATCTCATCATCGGTAAAGGTATACTCATTACCGTCATGATTGAGCTCTTCGCGCAGCGCCATTAACAGTTCCGCATCTTCATACTCTTGTCGGTTGAGCACGCCCAGGCCATAAATCAGCTTCAGGCGCACCGACAGATCGCCCAGCGGTCCGTCTCCGTCCAGTAACGGTTCTACAGCGTACTTTACCGCGTAGTCGTCTTTGCGAAACACCTGAAGCACCAGAATGTTCACCGCCTCGGTTAACAGCTCGACGGCGGCAATCAGGAAACTTCGTACGGTTTTGCCAGCATTCAGACGCTCAAGCACACGATTTTCAAAGGCCTGGGTTTGTTCCATTATTGCCTGCATATCTGACAATCTGTTATTCGGGCGCAGGCTAACCTGCGCCGGATTCTGTATCATTTGGTTGCGTTATATGCGTTAACCGCCTCCGCCACCACGTCGCTGCTGGCGTCCAGACCGGAAATCTGCGCCAGCGCAGCCTGCGCGCCTTTGTCATCAATCAGCTGAGCCAGCTCAATCGCCTGCGGATCCTGCTCGCTGCGGTAGTGCATCGCGGCGGCAATTCCTTTCACCAGATTGGCGTGCGGCAGACCGTATTCCAGCGTGCCGAGCAGCGGCTTAATCAGGCGGTCGCCCGCGCTCAGCTTACGCAGCGGCTGACGGCCCACGCGCTCAACGTCATCTTTCAGATACGGGTTTTCAAAGCGGCTGAGGATTTTCTGGATGTATGCTGCGTGTTTATCAGCATCAAAACCGTAGCGTTTGATCAGCACCGCGCCGCTCTCTTCCATCGCCCCTTTTACCACCGCGCGGATCTGCTCATCGAGGATCGCATCACGAATGGTCTGATGACCGGCCAACTTTCCGAGGTACGCGGTTATAGCATGCCCGGTGTTCAGCGTGAAGAGTTTGCGTTCGACAAATGCCATCAGGTTATCGGTTAATTCCATACCCGGAATGGTCGGCAGCGTGCCCTTAAACTGGGTTTTATCGACGATCCACTCGCTGAAGGTTTCTACGGTCACTTCCAGCGGATCGTGGGTGGCGGATTCGGACGGCGGAACAATGCGGTCCACGGCGGAATCGACAAAACCAACGTGCGCGTCAACCCAGGCTTTATCTTCGTCAGCCACGGCCGCCATGACGTGACCTTTCAGCTGCGTGGTACCGCGCACCATGTTTTCGCAGGCGATGATGTTCAGCGGAGCGTCGTTGCCCTGCGCCTTACGTTTTGCCAGGCCTTTCGCGACTGCTGGAGCGATACGCTCAAGTACGACCGGGCCCACAGCGGTGGTCACCAGGTCAACGCTGGCGATCAGATCAATCACGTCATCGCCGATGCTGCTGACCGCGTTGACGCCAGAGACGGTTTCAACCTGTTCATTTTCACCCACCACATGGACCTGATAGCTATGACGGGCATTCAGGGCATCCAGAACCACCTGATTCACATCGGCGAATGTCAGGGTAATGCCCGCGTCTGCCAGCAGTTTACCGATAAAGCCACGACCGATGTTACCTGCACCAAAATGTAATGCTTTCATAGTGTTAACCTTAATCAATGTTTTTACCCGAGAGGGCTGGGGTGAGGAACGTTTACCTCCTCACCCTAGCCCTCTCCCCAAAGGGGAGAGGGAAGAGGGACTGCTATTTGTTGAGCAGGGCCAGAACTTCTTCAACGCTGGTGGTGTTAGCCAGACGCTCAATGACGGTTTCGTCGTCCAGCGCGTTGGTCAGGCTGGTAATCACCTGAATGTGCTCGTTATTGCGAGCGGCGATACCAATCACCAGACGGGCGATGTCGTCCTCTTCTTCACCGAAGCGCACGCCGTCAGGATACTGACAGAACACTACGCCGGTTTTCAGCACGCGGTCTTTCGCTTCAACCGTACCGTGCGGAACCGCGATGGATTCACCCAGGTAGGTCGGCGTCAGTTTTTCACGTTCCAGCATCGCTTCAACGTATTCTGGCTGAACGTAGCCGCCTTTCACCAGTTGTTCACCAGCAAAGCGAATCGCCTCTTCTTTAGTGGCCGCGGTACGACCGAGGAAGATGTTCTCCGCGCCCAGCTTGAACAGGTGAGCATTGCTCTCGTCAAAGCTGTCCTGCAGGCTGGTACGCACTTTCACTTCATTATCTTCATGACGCTGCGCGGCAACCAGACGTTCGGTCAGGCTGGTGTACAGGCCGCTGTCGAGGAAGTTGGTCAGCGAGATGTGCTGTGCCTGCGGCACCTGACGCATGGCGCGTTCGGTCAGGTCGCGGTGCGTGATGACCAGGTCAACGTCCGGCGGCAGGCTGTTAATGGCGCTGTTGGTCACGGAGATGTTGGTCAGGCCCGCATCCTGCACTTTCTTACGCAGCACGCCTGCACCCATTGCGCTGGAACCCATACCGGCGTCGCAGGCAACGATGATTTTACGCACGTGGCTCAGGTCGTTAGAGACGTCGCCAGCCGCCAGCGGGGTTGCGCCTTTGGATTCGGCTTTCATGTCGTGCATACGGCGGGTTGCCGCTTCAATATCGTCGTCTTCTTTCACTTTGCTGGTTTTCAGCAGGATAGAAGAGACCACGAAGGAGACCGCCATTGCGGCACAGATCGCCGCGATGTTCGCGAAGTACGCACCTTTCGGGGTCATCGCCAGCACCGCCAGGATAGAGCCCGGAGAAGCAGGAGAGACCAGGCCGCCGCCCAGCACGCTCAGGGTGAACACGCCGGTCATACCGCCGAGGATAACGGCCAGGATCAGGCGTGGGTTCATCAGCACGTACGGGAAGTAAATTTCGTGGATACCGCCCAGGAAGTGGATGATAGCCGCACCGCCAGCAGACTGCTTCGCGCTGCCGCGACCAAAGAACATGTACGCCAGCAGAACGCCCATGCCCGGACCCGGGTTCGCTTCAATCAGGAAGAAGATGGACTTGCCGAGATCGTGAGACTGCTGAATACCCAGCGGCGAGAAGATACCGTGGTTGATGGCGTTGTTCAGGAACAGGATTTTCGCCGGTTCAACGAAGATAGACGCCAGCGGCAGCATGTCGTGCGCCACCATGAAGTTAACGCCCGCCGCCAGCAGTTTGGACAGCACTTCAACAGCAGGACCAATGCCGAGGAACGCCAGAATCGCGAGGATCATCCCGATGATGCCCGCAGAGAAGTTGTTCACCAGCATTTCGAAGCCGGATTTGATCTTGCCATCAACCCAGACGTCGAATTTCTTAATCGCCCAGCCGCCGAGAGGACCGGCAATCATCGCACCGAGGAACATCGGCATATCCGCACCGACGATAACACCCATAGTCGTGATAGCACCCACTACGCCACCACGGTCACCGCCCACCAGACGACCACCGGTGTAACCGATGAGCAGCGGCAGGAGATAGGTAATCATTGGGCCAACAAGTTTCGCCAGCGTTTCGTTAGGCAACCACCCTGTCGGAATAAACAATGCGGTGATAATACCCCACGCGATAAACGCGCCGATATTTGGCATCACCATGTTGCTGAGGAAACGACCAAAGCTTTGAACTTTGATCTTGAAATCGGATGACATAAAACACCCCTTCTTATGTTTACGCTTAGGCTTGCGGCCCGAGGTTTATCGTTAATGTGCGGCGGCAGAGGTAGCCGGGCCCTGTTCTGATGCTGTGAAATCTGGCACTGAATCGTTCAACTGTCCAGACAGCGAAAATTTATGTGATGCCCATCACGTAAATGCAGGGGGTGTGCCGCCCTTCATGGTGATCTGAATCACAAAATAAGTGGGCAAAAAAAATACGATGGCGAGAAAAGAAGCAAAAACCACGGATTTTTGTGATGTATATCTCTTTTTGGTTTCGTGAGTTTGTTTCTGGATTGTGACTGATTTCACAAAATATTTTTATGCAGATTTCTCCGACTGGGATCGGCGTCAGGATGGCCTTCCGTGACACGGAAAGCTAAAAAAACACTTTTCGTATGTAGTATGGCGGAAAGCTAAAACCTGAATTACGCTCATTATGTAAGGTTGAGTATATTATTATTCAGGATATATTTTGACACGCTTATAAACTTGCATGGAGATATTATAAAAAACGATACTCCCCGGCTCTGAAATAATCAGTGTGCCTTTTAAATTTAAAAATAAATTAATTAGGCTGCGTGCTGTTTTATTAGTTTAATGAGTTGACGTTGTTTAAGTGAGGAGAATATGTTTCTCAACTATTTCGCTCTGGGCGTGTTGATTTTTGTATTTCTGGTTCTTTTTTACGGAATCATCGCCATTCATGATATCCCCTATAATATGGCCAAAAAGCGCAATCATCCCCATGCCGATGCTATTCATACGGCAGGCTGGATCAGCCTGTTTACGCTCCATGCCATCTGGCCGTTCCTGTGGATTTGGGCCACCCTGTACCGCGAAGATCGCGGCTGGGGTATGCAGAACCACATCACCAGGGCGGATGAGGTTCCGGGCATGGATGCGCTGGCCAAACGCGTGGCCGAGTTAGAACACAAGCTGGCAGCGGTTCAGCCCTCTGATGATAAAAACACGCTGGAGCGCTAATCATGGATCTGTTGATTATTCTGACCTATGTGGCATTTGCCTGGGCAATCTTTAAAATATTCCGTATTCCGGTAAACCAGTGGACGCTTGCTACCGCGACGTTAGGAGGCGTGTTTATTGTTGCCGGACTTATTCTGCTAATGAACTATAACCATCCGTATACCTTTACGGCGCAAAAAGCGGTTATTTCCATTCCGATTACGCCGCAGGTCACGGGGGTGGTGACTGAAGTGACCGATAAAAATAACCAGCTCATTAAAAAAGGCGAAGTGTTATTTAAACTGGATCCGGGCCGCTATCAGGCGCGCGTCGACAGACTGAAGGCAGACCTGGTGACCGCGACGCACAATATCGACAATCTGAAAGCGCAGCTGTCGGAAGCGGTTGCCAATACAACACGCGTCTCCGCTGAACGCGATCGCCTGTATAAAGATTATCAGCGCTACCTGAAAGGCAGCCAGGCGAAGGTGAATCCGTTCTCTGAAAGCGATATTGATAACGCGCGGCAGAACTATCTGGCGCAGGATGCCATGGTGAAAGGTTCCGTTGCTGAACAGACGCAGATTCAAAGCCAGCTGGACAGCATGGTGAACGGCGAGCAGTCGCAGATTGCCTCGTTACGCGCCCAGCTTGCTGAAGCGAAATACAACCTCGATCAGACCGTGGTGCGCGCGCCGAGCAACGGCTATATCACCCAGGTGCTGATTCGTCCGGGAACCTATGCCGCCGCGCTGCCTTTGCGCCCGGTGATGGTCTTCATTCCTGAACAGAAGCGTCAGATTGTGGCCCAGTTCCGTCAGAACTCGCTGCTGCGCCTGAAGCCGGGCGATGAAGCGGAAGTGGTGTTTAACGCGCTGCCGGGCCAGGTGTTCACCGGTAAGCTCACCAGCGTTCTGCCTGTGGTGCCGGGCGGGTCGTATCAGGCGCAGGGCGCGTTGCAGGCACTGACCGTCGCGCCGGGTACGGATGGCGTACAGGCGCTGATTGAGCTGGAGCCTAACGCTGACGTCGATGCTTTGCCGGACGGCATTTATGCCCAGGTGGCGGTCTATTCGGATCATTTCGCCCACGTCTCGGTAATGCGTAAAGTGCTGCTGCGTATGACCAGCTGGATGCACTACCTCTATCTCGATCACTAATCCTTCCGGGGCAGGAATGCGACACACATACCTGCCCTTTTTTCATCGCTTGATCCATACTGACTTTTTCCCGGCATCAAGGATCAGGCAATGAAACTCATCGGTAGCTACACCAGTCCCTTCGTGCGAAAAATCTCGATTCTCCTGCTGGAGAAAGGGATTGAATTTGAATTCGTTAATGAGCAGCCCTACAACGCCGAAAACGGCGTCGCGCAGTATAACCCGCTGGGGAAAGTTCCGGCGCTGGTAACGGACGAGGGCGAATACTGGTTCGATTCCCCCATCATTGCGGAGTATGTCGAACTGCTGGGCGTTGCCCCGGCAATGCTGCCGTCTGACCCTAAAGCGGCGCTGGCGGTGAAGCAAATTGAAGCCCTGGCCGATGGCATTATGGATGCGGCACTCACCTCCGTACGCGAGCAGGCGCGTCCCGCCGCGCAGCAGTCAGAAAACGAATTGCTGCGCCAGCGGGAAAAAATCAGCCGCAGTCTGGATATGTGCGAACAGCTTATCCGGGAGGGCAAGATCCACACCGACAGCCTGAACCTGGCAACCATCGCCATCGCCTGCGCCATCGGCTATCTCAACTTCCGCCGGGTGTCCCCTGGCTGGTGCGTGGACCGTCCGCTGCTGGTGAAACTGGTAGAAACGCTCTTTCAGCGCGAAAGTTTCGCTCGTACCGAGCCACCAAAAGCGTAACCCGGCTGCCCGGCTAAGCCGGGCAGATTAGTTACAAGTCGAGAGAATTTCTTTTTGCTTGTCTGAAAAATAAAAGAATTTAGCCGAGGTGACAACTTCGCCCAGGAAACCTTTTGGATATTTGATATAGAAATCCATCGCCTGGATATTTTTATCAAGATGGTCAGGGAATTCGGGAAGACTACCTGCCATTGGGCGAGTGAGGTGGTTAGAGTCTGCACCAATATAATAATCAGGGTTACCAAATTGTGCGCGACTATATTCAAATACAATAGGCTCAGCACCATAATTTTTCATAAATTCATTAGTAACGTCAGGGTCGCCAGACTTTGTTACTGCGAAAATTTCTACGCGTAAATATTCAAAGTTTCTGGTCATGGTGAAAATTGTGGTGTCGATGGAGTCGTCAGACAGGGATGGGAACATGCCAGAATGCACATAAACAAAGTCATTAGGATATTTTTCTAAAACTTTATTATAAGCAGACAAGCCTCGCCCAACGGTGGGGTTCCAACTCGCTGGAAATGGCTGACAGTCAGATTTTTCCATACATACAGGTTTGGAAAGGTAGCTACCGGTTGTTCCTGCGGGGTTGTTGTTGTATAGCAAAGTACCGGCGGTAAGTACATCGCGCGTAGTGGCCGGTTTTGTGGACAGGTAGTTATAACCCTCGCTGTTACTGTACAGATTATATAGATCGCCACGATTTCTTTGGTTTGCAGCAACATAAATAATATTATAAGCCATGCCGACGAAATTATCGATGTAATCATCGACTCTGAATTTAATCGGCATCGGTGCGTCGGGTAGTGAGCACCTTTTGGCAAAGCCGAATTTCTGATCAGCTTGCGTCTGTGCGGTAAAGAGAGTGCAGGCCGATAATAAAAGTGCAGCGAGCACCTTGATCTTCATTTTCATCTTTATGCTTCCATGCGTTACGGGGTAAAGGATTCATAATAATATTCGCTTCGTTGATTGATTGATATTGATGTTTTCTGAATTATTTATTCAAGTAAGCTATGAAATAATTTTAATTATTCTCGGTAATTATTGATCTGGGTAAATTAAAGTATGCGGATGTATAAGGACTCCCTCAGGTCAACCTGCTAAAATAGCCACAGATTTCTTACTCTCAGGCAGGCTTATGAACCAGATGCACAGCTCGCTTTATCGTCTTCTCCCCTCTACGGATCGCTTGTTGCGAGACGTAGGATTTCGCCCTCTGCTCGCCAGATATGGTCACACCCGCGTGGTCGCTGTGCTGCGGGATTTACAGGACGAGGCGCGCAGGACGATCGGTGAGAAGGGTGTATTGCCGGTATGGAATGACGACTGGGTACGAGCCGTTTCAGAATATCTCTCCCAAAGCCATGCCCACGCCCTGCGCCCGGTGATTAACCTGACGGGAACCGTGCTGCACACCAACCTGGGGCGCGCGCAGCAGGCGGAAGAGGCGGTGGCTGCGGTCGTGCAGGCCATGCGCTCGCCTGTGACGCTGGAGTACGATCTGGACGGCGCCGGGCGCGGGCATCGCGATCGCGCGCTGGCGGATCTGCTCTGCCAGCTAACCGGCGCGGAAGATGCCTGCATTGTGAATAACAACGCGGCGGCGGTGCTGTTGATGCTGGCGGCGACCGCGAGCGGCAGAGAGGTGGTGGTGTCCCGCGGCGAGTTGGTGGAGATTGGCGGGGCGTTTCGCATCCCGGACGTGATGCGTCAGGCGGGCTGCACGCTGCATGAGGTGGGCACCACGAACCGTACCCATGCGAAAGATTATCGCGCGGCGGTGAATGAAAATACCGCCCTGCTGATGAAGGTCCACACCAGCAATTATCATATTGAGGGCTTCACCAAAACCGTTGACGAGGCCGAGCTGGCGGCGATTGGGCAGGAACTGAATATTCCGGTGATTGCCGATCTCGGCAGCGGTTCGCTGGTGGATCTCAGCCTGTACGGGTTGCCAAAAGAGCCGATGCCGCAGGAGATGATTGCCGCAGGCGTGAGCCTGGTCAGCTTTTCCGGCGACAAACTGCTGGGCGGGCCGCAGGCCGGGATTATTGTCGGCAAGCGCGAGCTGATTGCGCAGCTGCAGCAGCACCCGCTCAAGCGCGCCCTGCGGGCCGATAAAATGACCCTTGCCGCGCTGGACGCGACGCTGCGGCTCTATCTTCACCCGGAGAAACTTGCCGACCGTCTGCCCACGCTGCGCCTGTTAAGCCGGGATGCCGCCTCGATTCGCGCGCAGGCCGAACTGCTGCTGCCGCGCGTCGCCCCGCACTACCCCGATTTTGACGTCCGCATTGAGTCCTGCCAGTCGCAGATAGGCAGCGGTTCGCTGCCGGTGGACAGGCTGCCGAGTGAAGCGCTCACGTTCACCCCGCGTGACGGGCGCGGCAGCCGCCTTGAGGCGCTGTCGTTGCGCTGGCGCGGCTTGCCGACGCCGGTCATCGGGCGGATTTACGATGGCCGCATGTGGCTGGATCTGCGCTGCCTTGAAGATGAAGAGCGATTTCTGGAGATGTTGCTGAAATGATTATTGCCACCGCCGGTCACGTCGACCATGGAAAAACCACGTTGCTGCAGGCGATCACCGGCATAAATGCCGATCGCCTGCCGGAAGAGAAAAAGCGCGGCATGACCATCGATCTGGGCTATGCCTATTGGCCCCAGCCGGATGGCCGCGTGCTGGGCTTTATTGATGTTCCGGGGCATGAAAAGTTTCTGTCTAACATGCTGGCGGGCGTGGGGGGCATCGATCATGCGCTGCTTGTGGTGGCCTGCGACGACGGCGTGATGGCGCAAACCCGTGAGCATCTGGCAATCCTCCAGCTGACCGGCAACCCGCAGCTGACCGTGGCGCTGACTAAAGCCGATCGCGTGGATGAGGCGCGCATCAGCGAGGTGCGTGAAGCGGTGCGGGCGACCTTACGGGAATATGGTTTTGCCGAGGCGCCGCTTTTTGTCACCGTGGCGACTGAAGGCCGCGGTATCGACGATCTTCGCCACCACTTGCAGCAATTATCGTCGCGCGACCACGCCAGCCATCACCGTTTCCGTCTGGCGATTGACCGGGCGTTTACCGTAAAAGGCGCGGGGCTGGTGGTCACCGGTACGGCGCTGAGCGGTGAAGTGAAGGTGGGAGATAGCCTGTGGCTGACGGGCGTTAATAAACCGATGCGCGTGCGCGGCTTACATGCGCAAAACCAGCCCGCAGAGCACGCCCACGCCGGGCAGCGGATCGCGCTCAACATTGTCGGGGATGCAGAAAAAGAGCAGCTTAACCGCGGCGACTGGCTGCTGGCCGACGCCCCGCCCGAGCCGTCTGAACGCGTGATTGTCTCCCTGCAGACGCACGTACCCCTGACCCAATGGCAGCCGCTGCATATTCACCACGCGGCCAGCCATATCACCGGGCGCGTGTCCCTGCTGGAAAACGATCTTGCCGAACTGGTTTTTGATTCGCCGCTCTGGCTGGCGGACAACGACCGTCTGGTGCTGCGGGATATTTCCGCGCGGGAAACGCTGGCCGGGGCGCGGGTAGTGACGCTTAACCCGCCTCGACGCGGCAAGCGTAAGCCTGAATATCTGCAATGGTTGGCAGCGCTGGCCCAGGCTCCGGATGATAACGCCGCGCTGCGGGTGCATCTTGAGCGCGGGGCGGTGAGCCTGAGTGATTTTGCATGGGCACGTCAGCTGAGCGACGAAGGATTACGTCAGCTGACCCGGCAGCCGGGCTTTATTCAGGCCGGCAACAGCCTGCTCGATGCGCCGGTGGCTGCACACTGGCAGCGTAAGATACTGAACACGCTCGCAACGTACCATGAACAGCATCAGGATGAGCCCGGTCCTGGTCGTGAGCGTCTGAGACGCATGGCGCTGCCGATGGAAGATGACGCGCTGGTGCTGCTGCTGATTGAAAACATGCGCGAAAGCGGGGTGATTAAAAGCCATCACGGCTGGCTGCATCTGCCGGATCACAAGGCCGGGTTCACCGCAGAGCAGGAGGCTATATGGCAAAAAGTGGCCTTAATGTTTGGGGATGAACCGTGGTGGGTTCGCGATCTGGCGCGTGAGACGAACACCGACGAGCAGGCGATGCGTCAGGTATTGCGGCATGCGGCGCAGCAGGGGCTGATAGTCGCGATCGTGAAAGATCGTTATTACCGTAACGATCGCATTGTGGCATTTGCCAACCTGATCCGCGAACTGGATCAGGCGCGCGGCTCCACCTGCGCAGCCGATTTCCGCGATCGGCTGAACGTAGGCCGCAAGCTGGCGATTCAGATCCTGGAATATTTCAACCGTATCGGGTTTACGCGTCGCCGGGGTAATGACCATCTGCTTCGCGACGCGCAGCTGTTCCCCTGAGCGCTACGTGCTGCGGGAGAGTTTCTGCTTAGCCAGCCATACCGCGCCCAGTCTTCCCGCCTGGTTACCCAGCTCGCAGGGCAGAATGGGCACCTTGAGTGCCTCCCACTCCTCGAATCGCTGTAGATATTTATCGAGCAGGAGATAGATTTTCTCCTGCTCGCTTACCCCGCCACCAATCAGCACTGCCTGTGGATCGAACATCGAGATCACGCTGTAAACGCCGCGTGAGAGAAAATGTGCCCAGGCTTCAATAGCTTCGCGCAGATGCACGTCGCTCTCCATACGTTTAAAAAGCTCCTCGCCGTCAGGCATCTCTTCTTCTGATACGGCCAGCACGCGGCGGCAGGCTTTCATCAGGCCGCTGGCAGACGCAACCTCGTGCATCGGTTCGCCCTGATCCCCGACGGGTAGCACGCCAAATTCGCCGGCGCGGTAATGTGACCCGCGATAGAGATCGCCTTCCATCACAATCCCGCCACCGATGCCTGTGCCGATGGTAATGCAGACGAAATGCTCGTAATCCTTACCCGCGCCCTGCCAGCGCTCGCCCAGCGCCGCACAGTTGGCGTCGTTTTCTACAGTGACGGGAAGGTCGGTCAGCCCGGCGAAGAGTTCGCACAGGTTTTCGCCGTCGAGATAGTCGAGCGCGCCCGCTTTCGCCGCTTCGCCGCTGTGGTGGTTAATATGGCCGGGAAAACTCACGCCGATACCGGCGATGTCGTGTTCGTCCTGATACGCTTCAACCACCGCTTTCCACTTCTTTTTAAAGGTGTTTTTATCCTCAGGGGTATCGTACTCGTCCGTCGCCAGCTCCCTGCCATTTTCATCAATCACGCCGTGCTTGATGTGGGTTCCGCCTACGTCAAAACCGATAAATAGCTGCATCGCATCGTTCCTCATGAGCGCTTGAGCTGATAAGTATGGCTCAGTAGCAGAAACGAAACGTAAAGTACGGTAATCCGTGATACGGCTCGTAAACCCGTCACCCACTGGCGAGAAAACCGCCAGCCGGGACTACCCTTGTTGTATAACAACAGCAAGGAGACGGTCATGACAAATAATCCTCCCTCTTCGCGTATCCAGCCCGGCGAATATGGTTTTCCCCTCAAGCTGAAGCCCCGCTATGACAACTTTATTGGCGGCAACTGGGTGGCCCCCGTCGACGGCGAATACTATTCCAACCTGACCCCCGTTACCGGCCAGCCGCTGTGCGAGATAGCCAGCTCCGGCAAGCGTGATATCGACCTGGCGCTGGATGCCGCGCACAAAGCGAAAGATAAATGGGGGCATACCTCCGTTCAGGACCGCGCGGCCATTTTGTTCAAAATCGCCGACCGGATGGAGCAGAACCTGGAGCTGCTGGCGACGGCAGAAACCTGGGATAACGGCAAGCCGATCCGGGAAACCATGGCGGCAGACGTGCCGCTGGCTATCGACCACTTCCGCTATTTTGCCTCCTGTATACGCGCGCAGGAGGGCGGGATCAGCGAAGTTGACAGCGACACCGTGGCGTACCACTTCCACGAGCCGCTGGGCGTCGTCGGGCAAATCATTCCGTGGAACTTCCCGCTGCTGATGGCGAGCTGGAAAATGGCCCCTGCGCTGGCCGCCGGGAACTGCATTGTGCTTAAACCGGCGCGTTTAACCCCACTCTCGGTCCTGCTGCTGATGGAAATTGTTGGCGATCTTCTGCCGCCGGGGGTCATTAACGTGGTGAACGGCGCGGGCGGTGAGATAGGAGAATATCTGGCCACCTCAAAACGGATCGCTAAAGTGGCGTTTACCGGGTCGACGGAAGTGGGCCAGCAGATTATGCAGTACGCCACGCAGAACATCATTCCGGTGACCCTGGAATTGGGCGGGAAATCCCCGAACATCTTTTTCGCAGACGTGATGGAGGAAGAGGACGCTTTCTTCGATAAGGCGCTGGAAGGGTTTGCGCTGTTTGCGTTTAACCAGGGCGAAGTCTGCACCTGCCCAAGCCGCGCGCTGGTGCAGGAATCCATCTATGAGCGCTTTATGGAGCGGGCCATTCGCCGCGTCGAGTCAATCCGCAGCGGTAACCCGCTCGATAACGTCACCCAGATGGGGGCACAGGTCTCGCATGGCCAGCTGGAAACCATCCTTAACTACATTGATATCGGTAAGAAAGAAGGGGCGGATATTCTGACCGGCGGTCGCCGTAAGGTGCTCGGCGGGGATCTGCAGGAAGGGTATTACCTTGAGCCGACGATCCTGTTCGGGCAGAACAACATGCGCGTCTTCCAGGAGGAAATTTTCGGACCGGTTCTGGCCGTGACTACCTTCAAAACGATGGAGGAGGCGCTGGAAATTGCCAACGACACGCCGTATGGCCTGGGGGCGGGCGTCTGGAGCCGCAACGGTAATCTGGCCTATAAAATGGGCAGGGGCATTCAGGCCGGGCGCGTCTGGACCAACTGCTACCACGCCTATCCGGCGCACGCGGCATTTGGTGGTTACAAGCAGTCGGGCATCGGGCGTGAAACCCACAAGATGATGCTGGAGCATTATCAGCAAACGAAATGTCTGCTGGTCAGCTACTCCGATAAACCGCTGGGGCTGTTTTAATCGCCCAGCTCAGGCCGTCCGTGGGCGGCCTGAGCAATTTGCTGGCGCAGGCAGTTCAGAACGCCATCCAGAACGTATTGCACACGCCATGGCTGGTATTCGCGTTTGCGGAAGATGGCCGTCAGATCGAGCCACCACTCTTCCTGGTGCGGGAAGCAGGGAACCAGCGTGCCCTGCGTTAATTCTCTTTTCAGGCTCTCTTTCGGTGCGAACACAATGCCAAGATTATTTCTTGCCAGCTCCAGGGCCGTCTGCGTATTGTCGCAAATATAATTTCCGGTCACCCGATAATCATGCACATCATCGCTGCCATGCATGCGAAAACGCCAGATATTGGCATCATCGACGAGCATGGAGTCAATCAGGATACACGAGTGATTAATTAAATCTTCAGGTCCGGATAAAGGGTGGTTATTTAAATATGCCTGGGTTGCGAATGCCGTGACGGAATATTTTGTTAACACGCTGGCGACCAGGTTTTCATCTTTCGGCTGAGCATAGGTAATTAAAATATCGCAGTCATCCGGAAAGGAAACGCCTTCTGAAAATTCATTGCGGTTCAGATTATAGGTTTTCAGGGAGATGCGAATGTCCCCGATGTCCTTTATCTGGTGGATCACCTGGCGCGCGAGATAGGTCACGATGCCCGTTGGGGCATAAATCGTGACTTTTCCACGCTTTTCATGCTTATAATCGGCAATGAAATTAACAAGTTGAGTGTGTTTGTCCAGTGTGGCGTCGACATACGGGAGTAACGCTTCACCAAACTGTGTCAGAGCGAGCTGACGGGTCGTGCGCTCAAAAACCTTAAGCCCAACCCGCGTTTCAAAATCAGAGAGATATTTACTGACGTTGGCCTGCGCCATGCCCAGCAGGGCGGCGGCATCACCAATGCTGTGGGTGGCTGCGATGACGGAGATTATTTTTAATTCGCGTGGCTTTAGCTGTAATTTACTCATCATGCGCACCCATCTATATGATTTTATATATAATATTATATAAACCGCAGCGTTGCATTGGCAAATTTGTAACCATTATTATGCGCCCCGCTTGTTTGGCATTTTAATGGATTACACGTAATGACTATTAAATACAATTTACTCATCGCTGCCACGTTATTTGCAGCATCTTCAGCAATGGCCGGAGATTTTTCACTTGGAGCGGGGGCTGTATTTAATGAGTCTCCTTACAAAGGCTATAACGAAAATACTACCGCAGTACCGTTAATTAGCTACGAAGGCGATCGTTTTTACGTTCGTCAGACCACCGGAGGATGGATCCTGTGGAAAGACGCAAAAAATGAATTCAGCCTGACCGCGTCGTGGATGCCGCTGCATTTCGATCCTGATGACAACGACGACCATCAGATGAAGCAGCTTGATGAGCGTAAAGCGTCAGCTTTCCTCGGCGGCGCGTACTACCGCCATGAAAGCTGGGGGTCGCTGAAAGTGGCGGTCTCGGGTGATGCCACGGATGAAAGCGGTGGCGTGGTGGGTGAGGTCTCTTACTTCCGTCCAATCAGGATGGAACGCCTGACCCTTACGCCCTCTGTCGGTATTTTCTATAGCGACGAGAGCTATAACGACTACTACTACGGCGTATCCGGCAGCGAGTCTCGCCGCTCAGGTCTGGATCAATACACCGCCGGTGACAGCTGGACGCCCTACGTTGGCCTGGCGGCTAAATATCAGTTAACCCAGAAGCTGTACCTCAACGCCAGCGCGGTCTACACCGTGTTGCCTGACGACGTGAAGAACAGCCCGATGATCGACCGCGACGACAGCTTCGCGCTGATGACCGGCCTGACGTGGCGTTTCTGATGCGGTAAAGCCGGGTGGCGGCGTTGCCTTGCCCGGCCTACGATCGTGCCTGCATTTTTGTCTGCAATACAATGTATTCCTTTTTCATTTCTCGATGCTTCTTCCCGTTCCGTCAAAACACCGCTGCACTGATGTTCCTTGTGCGCTAATGTGATTTAACCCGATAGCGATGGTGTGTATCATGTGTATAATCATGGAAGGATTGGGATGTGAAAAGTGCGGATGTCATTACTGTTCTGATCGGCCACGGCTGGAAATGTGTCAGAACGAAAGGAAGCCATCATCAGTTTCGCCATCCCGAACAGAAAGGGCTGGTTACCGTCCCACATCCTAAAAAGGATATTAAACCGGGCACGCTCGCGCAGATATGGCGGCAGGCGGGAATTAAACACTGATATCAGGAGTAGTTATGTTTTATCCGGCTTACATTCATTCTGACACCGACGGCAGTGCCAGCGGCTTTTTCCCTGACGTTCCAGGCTGTTTTTTTGCAGGTGACTCCCTGGATGACGCATTTCAGGATGCACGTGAGGCGCTCACAGCGCACTTCGAAGCGCTGTTTGAAATGGATGAAGCATTGCCGCTCCCGGGTAATGTGGAAGCGCACCTGGAAAGCCACCCTGACCACTTCACTGGCGGGCAATGGCTGCTGGTGGATATTAATATGAAACAGTTCGACGGTAGGGCCGAGCGTATCAACATCACGATGCCTCGTCGTTTACTGATGAAGATTGATTCCTTTGTCAGCGAGCATCCGCAGTTCAGCAATCGAAGTGCGTTTCTGGCTGAGGCAGCACGTCGCGTGCTGCCATAGCGTTCAACCTCTCCCGTGGGTGAGGCTATTCAGCCTTCGTCCACCCATATCCGCATTTCCCCTTCTCCCCGGTTAGCCCAGCTAAACCAGGGAATAAAGGTCAGCGTCCGGGGCTGACGCTGTACCGGCGAGCGATCGTACTGCCACAGCGCCTCTGTCTCCTTCGCGTGGCCCCCGATCCCCTCCGCCTGTATCAGCATCTTGTGCGCGAAAATGCCTTTGCCTTCAAACACCCGGAACTCGCTCTCTCGTGGCAAGGAGAGGTTATGCAGGTTGGCGCCGTTATCCGCTTCTTCCAGGCAGTAAACCAGCGGGCCGCGCTGGAGCGCGACTTTACCCGCCTGCTGGCGCACCTGGGGGTTACCGTACACGCGGCGGACCGGCATCGGTAGCGTGAGGGTCAGGGTATCGCCTTCCTGCCAGCGGCGGCTGAGATAGAGGTATCCACGGGATATCTCGCCAGTCATGGCTTCGCCATTCAGCGAAACAGCAGGTTCCGCACACCAGTCCGGTAGCCTGAGTGCCAGCGTATGGGTGACCGGAACCGGCGAGGTGATTTCGATCTTCACCTGCTCCTGCCACGGATAGTTACCGCTAATGCGCAGCTGTAGGGTGCTATCACCCACCGGAATGGCGACGTCGTTCCCCACGTACAGGTTGATCAACAGCGCATCCGGGCGAACGGTATAAATATAGTGCCCCAGCGAGGTCAGCACGCGGGCAATGTTCGGCGGGCAACAGGCGCAGCCGAACCAGCGCTGGCGCACCGGCTTCACGTGGTCATAGATATGGTTAAAGGCCAGCGTTTTCGGATGCACCTCCAGCGGGTTCACGTAAAAGAAATGCTTACCGTCCAGCGCCATCCCGCCCAGCACCGTATTGTACAGCGCGCGCTCCATCACGTCGGCGTAGTGGCCGTCTGCCTCCATCTCCAGCATCCGGCGGGCAAACATCATCAGGCCAATGGAGGCGCAGCTTTCGGCATAGACCGTATCGTTGGGCAGATCGTAATCGCTGCTGAACGCCTCGCCGCTGCTCTGCGAGCCAATCCCGCCGGTAATGTACAGCTGGCGCTGCGCCATGTTGTTCCACAGCCGCAGACAGTCCTGCCGTTTACCCTCGTCATGACTCAGGCGCGCCAGGTGCGCCATGCCCGCCATCAGGTAGACGAAACGCACCGCGTGGCCGATGGCCGTTTGCTGCTCGGCAAGCGGCTGATGCGCCTGGCTGTAGGCTTTGTCCTTGACCATCCACGCCGGGCCATAGGTGTTCCAGTAAGACGTTTTGCCGCGCTTCTCGTATTCGGTATCGTAGAAGTGAGGCTGCGCGCCGCGTTCTTCGATAAAGTATTTCACCAGATTGAGATAGCGCGGCTCCTGCGTGACATCGTACAGCCGCATCAGCGCCAGCTCGATTTCCGGATGGCCAGGGTAACCGTGCAGCTGTGTTTCGCCCGGGCCAAACACGCTGTCGATATGGTCCGCCAGCCTGCACACCACGTCCAGCAGGCGACGTTTTCCGGTTCCCTGGAAATACGCCACGCCCGCTTCAATCATATGTCCGGCGCAGTACAGCTCGTGGCATTCGGCCAGATTCGTCCAGCGTTCCTCGGGGGCTTTTACCGTAAAGTAGGTATTGAGGTAGCCATCTTCACACTGCGCCGCCGCGACCAGCGAAATCACCTCGTCGGCGGTTTTTTCCAGTTCTGCATCCGGTTTCTGGCACAGCGACCACGCCACGGCTTCGAGCCATTTCGCCACGTCGCTGTCCTGAAACACCATCCCGTAGAACTCACCCTGTTCCAGACCGGCCGCGATGCGGAAGTTGGCGATGGCGTGGCTGGGTTCGGCCTCCGCCACGCGGTCGTTCAGCGCATCCCACTGGTAGGGGATGACCACGTCCCGGACCAGCCGTTGATACTGCCCGAGAAACGGGTCGTTGATTTTCAGCTGGTGCAGATCGGGTTCCATTATGGACATAGCGTTCTCCTCAGGACGGTACGTGACGCTGGCGCAGATCGGTGGCAATGCGCGACATCACAGAGTTGTTAAGCCTGCACCAGCGGATAGCGACCGCCAGCAGCAGGTGGAAAAGGGCAGGCAGCAGCGTCTCCATGGCGGTGATGCCCTGCAATGAGGCTGGCGTCTGGTTGCCCGTGCCTGGCTGATAGGCCACGGCGATAAACACCAGGCTGATGATCCCGGCGCTGGACGCCCATGCGAGCTTGATGAAAAACAGGTTGAAGGCGAAGTTCATGCCCGAGGAGCGCACGCCGGTTTTCCATTCACCGTAGTCGTCGGCAAAGGCCATGAGCGAGAAGTGCAGCGGCAGAGTGAAGCCCAGGATCACGCCGTTGCTTAAAATGACGATCAGCCATAGCGTCTGGTGCGCCGGGCCACCCGGCAGGAACCACATACCTACCGCAAGTACCGCGAGCACCAGGTTGGTGTGGTAGTAGAGTTTGACGGTATCAATGCGGCGCGACAGCGGGCTGACGATCACCGCGCCCAGAATGGCGGCGAAGGTCACCATTGTGAAAAATAGCGAGGTGTACGCCGTGCTGCCTTGCAGCACGTAAGTGATGAAGTACATATAACCGCCGCCGCGAATATTGAAGACGTTGATCAGCAGGAACGACATCACCAGCATCAGCAGCAGCTGATCGTTTTTACGCAGACCCGCCAGGTGCTCGCGCAGGGTGAATTTGCCCATCAGCGCCAGCGGGACGCGTTCGCGCACCCAGAAGAAGCAGCACAGGAACATCACCACGGCGATGGCGCACAGCACGCCAACGCCCAGCTGATAACCCCGGGCAGCATTGCCCTGACCCAGCTCCGCGACCAGCCACGGCAGGCCAACGGAGACCAAAAAGCCCGCCACGCCGCACAGCACGAAGCGCCAGGACTGGCAGGCGATCACCTCGTTGTGGCGGGTGGTCATGGTGTTAATCAGCGCGCAGTAGGGCACGTTGATGGCGGTATAGCCCACGGACAGCAGCAAATAGGTGCCGAATGCCCAGGCGATTTTCACGCTCATACTGGCGTCCGGGACGGTGAAGGTCAGTACGCCAACGATCCCGATGGGGAGCGCGACCCACAGCTGCCAGGGGCGAAAGCGTCCCCAGCGGCTCTGTGTGCGGTCAGCAATGACGCCCATCACCGGATCGGAAATGGCGTCAAACACGCGAAGGGCAATAAACAGCGTGCCCACCAGCGCAGGGGTGAGGCCAAATACATCGGTATAGAAAAAGGTCAGAAAGTTCATGATCAGGCAGGTAATTACCGTGCCGCCCGCATCGCCCAGGCCGTAGCCAATTTTCTCGCGGACGGAGAGCCGGTCATCGACTTTCTGGTTTGCAACGTCTGCGTCTGTAATCGGTGTGGAAGTCATGGGTAACTCCTCGATAAACGATTTTTTATCGTATTTGTAGGTACCCTGTTTATTCTGCATTCAACGGCCAGACCAACAAGGGAAGGGAAAAGTATAAAAAGGTGACGATTCCGACCTGATGATGAAAATGTGATTCCGATCGGACAGTTGTTCGAATATTGATTAATAATCAACGTCTAAGTCGAAAATTAACGGTAATAAAAGCGGAATGGTGAATATCCATGCTCGAATTATCCATAGCGCTTCCGGTTAAGGTCCAAAACGGCGGGTTGTTTATTTCCCGCGGAGTGGGCCGCCATCCTGCGCGAAAATTAACGTCATGGGAGATTATTTTTGTCGAAAAAGGAACATTAACGCTCCAGGAAGAAAGCACGTTATTTGAGGTAAAAGCAGGAGAGAGTTTGCTGCTCTGGCCGGGCCGTCGGCACGTGGGGGTGGAAGATTTTCCGGCGGACCTGCGCTTTTACTGGCTCCATTTTGAGGTGGAGTTGCATGATTCAACGTTACCCAACGCCGCTCCTCTTGCAATAGAACAACATTGCCGCGTAAGGGATGCGGAATATGTGATTGCGCTATTTCGGCAATTCCTCAGCGAGCAGGAGAAATTACAGCGAAGTATGGCGCTGGAGATGATTTTATTATTGATTTTACAGCAGGTGTCCCGTTCGTCAGGATATGAAGATAACGCGGATCAGGCCGGTGCGGCGATGGCCTGGAAGGCAAAACAGCTTATTCGTACGCAGTTTCATTTACCAATATCCACATCGCAGCTGGCAAAAGCGTTGCACTGTAATGCAGATTATCTCGGGCGTGTATTTCGCCGGACTTTCCATTTAACCCTGACGGAGGCGATACATCGCCAGCGCGTCAGGGCGGCGGAAAAACTGCTGCTCAACGATTCTGCATCGTTAACCGAGGTCGCAATGCGCTGCGGCTTTAATGACGTGGGGTATTTCCGGCAGATATTTTCTAAGCATACCGGGTTAACCCCCGCCGTGTGGAAACGGCGGTACTGTAAGGAGCATATTAACTCCGGCTGACCCGGCGGCATAATCTGGCGTAACGCGTTACTGACCGGCTTCGTGCCAGGCTTTTTCGATTTCTTCGGCGAGAATTTTGACGCCTGCTTCAATTTTTTCCGGATCGGGCACGTAGTTCATGCGCATGCACTGGTGAGTATGTGGCCACGGCTTATCCAGACCCGGGAAGAAGTAATCGCCCGGCACCATCAGCACGCCGCGCTTTTTCAGGCGCTGGTAGAGCAGCTCGGTGGTAATCGGCAAATCCTTAAACCACAGCCAAAGGAAAATCGCCCCTTCAGGTTTATGGATCAGGCAGCGCTCTTCCGGTAAATAGCGGCGAAGCGTCGCGATTGTCTCCTGAACGCGCTGGAAATAGAACGGCTTGATCACTTCATTAGACAGACGCAGCAGGTCGTTACGCTTAATCATTTCGCACATCATCGCCGGGCCAATGCCGCCCGGTGAAAGGCTGATAATGCCGTTCATATTGGTAATAGCGGTGATGATTTTCTCGTTAGCGATGATGATGCCGCAGCGGCTGCCCGGCAGGCCCAGCTTGGAGAGGCTCATGCACAGGACAATGTTCGGGTTCCACAGCGGACGCGCTTCGCTGAAGATAATTCCCGGGAACGGCACGCCGTAGGCGTTATCGATCACCAGCGGAATGCCGTGCTGATTCGCGAGCGCATCCAGCTTCATCAGTTCGTCGTCGGTGATGACGTTGCCCGTTGGGTTAGTCGGGCGCGATACGCAGATCATCCCCGTCTCTTCACCAATATGCAGGTGTTCAAAATCGACGTGATATTTGAACTGGCCTTCCGGCAGCAGCTCGATGTTCGGACGCGCGGAGACGAACAGATCCTCTTCCAGGCCGGAATCGGCGTAGCCGATGTACTCCGGTGCCAGCGGGAACAGCACTTTTTTGGTCGTGCCGTCGGCGCGACGTCCTGCGAACAGGTTAAACAAGTAGAAAAACGCGCTCTGGCTGCCGTTTGTCAGTGCAATATTCTGTGGTTCGATATCCCAGCCCAGCTCTTCACGCAGCATTTTGGCAAGGAGAGTCAGCAGCTCGGTTTTACCCTGCGGACCGTCATAATTGCATAGCGCATCGGTCGCTTTACCGTTTTCCAGCATCTGTGCGAGCAGTGTCTGGAAATAGGTCGTCATCTCCGGAATTTGCGCCGGGTTTCCGCCGCCGAGCATGATGGCGCCCGGAGTGCGCAGCCCGTCGTTGAGGTCCTCCATCAGGCGAGTAATGCCTGAATGGCGGGTGAATTTGTCGCCGAAAAGTGAAAACGTCATAGCAGGTGTTCTATCGAGCTTATTTTGAAAGTGGGTAACCATAACGCTAGCACCGTGCTGGTGCAAATCGGGGGATGTGGTCGGATTTGTCGTTTTATATGGTAGGTTTGGATTTGTGTAGTGAATAGTTCTGGTTGAATTCCCCTCATCCCGGCCCTCTCCCCTCTGGGGAGAGGGTTAGGGTGAGGGGTATGATCTACTGATTACCCGCCCATACCACCATCACCTTATCGCCCTTGTGCTCGCGCACGAAGCCATACCCTTCTTTCAGCGGCAGCGTGGTTTGCTTGCCTTCGCCAATTGCCGGATGGCGGGCGCGGAACTGGCCCAGCGTTTGCCAGTGGGCAACGGTTAAGGCCTGCTTGCCCGTGACGTCCTGCCAGTTCATATCTGACCGGGTACCCTGTAGTGGGTCGGAGCCTGTCGGCCCGAACGGACGCTCGGATTCATCCCCGTAATAGATTTGCACGCTGCCCGGCGCTAACAGGAGCAGCTCCGCAGCGCGCTGGCCCCCTTCGCGGAACAGACGCGTATCATGTGATGAGAGGTAGCTCAGCACGTTGAAGCTTTGCAGCTTCTCCGCCATCTGCTGCCAGGTAAGGTCCATATCGGCCAGGCAATCCACCGCTTTTGCCGCCTGCTCCTGATAATCAAAATTAATCATCGCATCAAAACCGTGGCGGTAATAATCGCTTTGCATCACCCCGTGGCCCCAGGATTCTCCGGTCATCCAGAACGGTGCGTTATCGAGCTTTTTGTCCGGGTTAGCCCCTTTCCAGGCGGCCAGCGCATGGCTTGCCTGGTCTTTCAACTGTTGCCAGGCATCAAGCTCGACGTGCTTCGCGGTATCCACCCGGAAACCGTCAATGCCGTAGTCGCGCACCCACTGGCTGAGCCAGTGGGTGAGATAGTCGCGTGGGGTATACCCCGGGATGGCTTTCGCGTGGGTATCGGGCTTGTATTGATAGAAGTTGGGCAGGCCTGAAGGGGCGGTGGATTCCGTTTTCAGGTCCGGGAGAAATGCCAGCGACATGGTTAAATCGTCGAAGCCGGGGTTGTCGTAATCGCCAATGTCGGTGCGGATCCATTTCTTGCCCCACCATTTTTCCCATGCGGCTTTGTCGCTGAAGTTGATGTAATCGTTGAAGCTATGCCAGCTTTGGCCCGCGCCAGGCTTCCAGTCAGTCCAGCGGTCTCCCAGCGTCTTTTTCAACTCATCGCCCTGCAGATACAACGCGCCAAACTGGTACGCCTGCATGTCCGCAAGCGTCGCGTAGCCCGCGTGGTTCATGACGATATCGAACAGGATGCGAATGCCGCGCCTGTGCGCTTCATCGACAAGATGGCGCAGGTCATCCTCGGTGCCCATGTTGGCATCAAGCTTCGTCCAGTCCTGGGTGTAGTAGCCGTGATAGGCGTAGTGTGGGAAATCCCCTTTGGTGCCACCGCCTACCCAGCCGTGGATCTGCTCAAGCGGGGAGCTTATCCAGAGCGCATTCACCCCCAACTGCTGTAAATAGTCGAGCCTGCTGGCGAGCCCTTTGAGATCGCCACCGTGGAAGGTACCAATCTCCTGCATGCCGTCTTTGTGGCGGTCATAGCTGTTGTCGTTGCTCGGGTCGCCATTCACAAAGCGGTCGGTAAGCACAAAATAGACGGTGGCGTTCTGCCAGCTAAACGGCGCTGGCTTGTCGGTTTCGGCGCGCTCAAGCAGCAGCAGGCCACCACTGCTGGCGGCGGGCTGTAGGGTAATGTTTCCGTTCTGCACCGTCGCGGTCTGTTTACTGTAAAAATCACGCACCACGGAGCCTTCCGGGAAGGTATGGCTGACGTCCAGCGTCAGCGGTTTACCGTCCCACTTCGGGCACTGGCGGATAACGTTTGCAACCGACTGTTCTGCGGCACTCTGAATTGTCAGCAGCAGGGTGGGCGTGCCGGAGCGGGTATCAATCCGCATCTGGTAGTCACCGTCGCGGAAAAGGCGCCACTGCGGCGGCGTGCCGTCACAGGGCTTAAGCGACAGCATCTCATTGAGTTTTATCGCCTCCGCAGGCTGCCAGCACGTCTTGTCAAAACTCAGCGTCAGAGGGCGCGTACCCTTCGCAAGCTTTGTCTGGCTGGTGAAAATGCCGGTGCCTTCGGCGCGAAATGCGTTAAACCCCGGCGATGACCAGTCGGCATGTGCCAGAGCGGGTAACAGCAGAAGAGCTAATGCGGTGCGTTTCATTCCATTTTCCTGTCGCGGCATTTTTGACCAGTGTGCCATCAGGATGCGGTGAAAAACTCATCCCCCATCGCTTTCTCCCGGGAGGACGTGTGAGGATGAGTGATCCCGCGCAAAATGAGGCAGTTATCTGCGATATCGCACACATTTTTTCAGGAATGATGTTTTTGTGAGCAATTTTCAGGTGACATAGTTTCGGAATTGGACTATTTCTATACGTGCTCTTGAAGTCTATTTTTGATATGATTTGAGATTCCGCTCTCAAATTTGTGAAAAAAATAAGGTGTTGGGATGATTACATCCGACCAGGAGACCTAATGATATCGACTCCCATTCGACGATATGGGGCCGCGATACTCATGTTACTCACCACGACATTTTCGGGTGGGGTGCTTGCGAAGACGCACACGGATACAACGAGTAAGAAAGCCCACGTAATAAAGACGACAAGTAGTAAGGTTAGCAGTAAACAAGAGTATTCTCGCAATAGTGCAAAGAGTAGTTCACTTCCTGATTTGCGAAAATACCCTTCCGGAACACCAAGAAAAAAAGCGTTTCTCCGGACGGTAATGCCTTACATAACAAGTCAAAATGCCGCGATTACGGCGGATCGTAACTGGCTGATTTCAAAACAGTACGATAGCCGCTGGTCGCCGTCTGAACGCGCGCGTCTGAAAGACATCACGAAGCGCTACAAGCTGAGCTGGAACGGTAACACGCGTCGCGTACCGTGGAATGCTCTCCTTGAGCGTGTGGACATTATCCCAGGCAGCATGGTTGCGACCATGGCGGCAGCCGAAAGCGGCTGGGGGACGTCTAAGCTGGCGCGTAATAACAACAACCTGTTCGGCATGAAATGTGCGAAAGGTCGTTGTAATAATGCGCCCGGTAAGGTGAAGGGCTATTCTCAGTTCGAATCAGTAAAAGATTCCGTGAATGCTTACGCGGTGAATCTTAATACGCACCCGGCCTACTCATCGTTCCGTAAATCACGCGCTCAGTTGCGTAAAGCGGATCAGGAAGTGACGGCCAGTGCGATGATTCACAAGCTGAAAGGTTATTCGACGAAGGGAAATAGCTATAACAACTATCTGTTCGCTATGTACCAGGATAACCAGCGCTTAATCGCCGCCCATATGTAATGTCAAAAAACGCCTTCCACCTGGAAGGCGTTTTCTTTTCTATATCAGCACCTCGCTGTGGCGATCCCGATACTCTTTTGGGGTGGTGTCATACTCTTTGCGAAACACCGAATAGAAATACTGCAGCGACGGGTATCCGCACATCTGCGAGATTTCGTTGATCGACAGTGACGTGGAGATGAGCAGGCTGCGGGCCTTCTCCAGCTTCTCCGCATGGATGACGGCATGAATAGTCTCGCCCACCTCTTCTTTGAAGCGCTTCTCCAGATTCGAGCGGGAAATGCCCACCGAGTCCAGCACCTGATCGACCTTAATCCCTTTGCAGGCGTGGTTGCGAATATAGTGCATGGCCTGAATGACAGCCGGGTCGCTTAGGGAGCGATAATCGGTTGAGCGACGTTCCACAACGCGGACAGGCGGCACCAGCAGGCGCTGAAGCGGCAGAGATTCTTTATCGAGCAGGCGATGCAGCAACTTCGCCGCCTGATAGCCCATCTGACGCGTGCCCTGCGCAACGGAGGAGAGCGCCACGCGGGACAGATAGCGGGTCAGTTCTTCGTTATCAATGCCAATCACGCACAGTTTTTCGGGCACTGGAATGTGTAAGTGTTCGCAGACCTGCAGCACGTGGCGCGCACGCGCGTCCGTCACGGCTATGATACCGGTTTGTGGTGGCAGCGTTTGCAGCCAGTCCGCCAGGCGGTTTTGCGCGTGCTGCCAGTTCTCTGGTGCGGTTTCCAGCCCCTGATAGACCACGCCGCGGTACTTCTCCTGCGCGACAAGCTGGCAAAACGCATGTTCGCGCTCAACGGCCCAGCGCTTGCCGCTGGTGGCGGGTAAACCATAAAACGCGAAGCGATGGACGCCCTTCTCTTTTAAATGGAGAAAGGCGGCCTCGACCAGGGCATGGTTATCGGTGGCGATATAGTGGACCGGGGGATAGTGTTCGGGTGAATGGTAGGAGCCGCCGACGCCCACTATCGGGACGTCGACGTCGGTCAGCAACTGCTCGATGACGGGGTCGTCATAGTCGGCGATGACGCCGTCCCCCAGCCAGTCTTTAATGTTCTCCAGACGGGTGCGGAAGTCTTCCTCAATAAAGATATCCCACTCGGATTGCGACGCCTGCAAATATTCACCGACACCTTCCACCACCTGACGGTCGTAGGCTTTGTTGGCATTGAATAACAACGTAATGCGGTGACGCTTTTCAAACATGGCTCACTTCCCAATTAAGTCACTATACGGTTATCAGGCCCGTCGCTTGGTGGCAGAATCCATCCAGACTGCCAGTAAAAGAATGGCCCCCTTGACGATATACTGCCAAAACGTCGGGACGTCCATCATACTCATCCCGTTATCCAACGACGCCATGATAAATGCCCCCATGACCGCGCCCGCCACGCTCCCGATACCGCCTGCGAGGCTGGTGCCACCGATGACGCAGGCGGCGATAGCATCCAGCTCGGCGATGTTGCCGGCGGAGGGAGAACCGGCCCCCAGACGCGAGCTGAGGATCAACCCGGCGATAGCGACCATGAGGCCGTTAATGGCGAAAACAGCCAGCTTGGTACGTTCGACGTTAATACCCGAGAGGCGGGCAGCTTCAAGGTTGCCGCCGATGGCATAAATACGGCGGCCAAACGCGGTACGCGTCGCCATAAACATGCCGCCCAGCAGCAAAAGCGCCAGCACCAGCACCGGCGTCGGAACGCCGCGATAGTCGTTAAGAAGCCAGATGGCACCCAGCACAATGACCGCCGTCAACGCCTGACGTCCCACCACCGACGTTGACGCTGGCGATGCAAGCCCCAGCGCCTGACGGCGCATGCGTCCACGCCACTGCCACGCGACAAACGCCAGCAGCCCCACCACGCCGATCGTAAAGCCGATGCTATCGGAGAGGTAACTCTGACCAATCTGCGACATGGCTGCGCTGGTCGGGGAGACGGTGGTACCGTTGGTAATACCGATCAAGATCCCGCGAAAGGCCAGCATCCCCGCCAGGGTGACAATGAACGATGGCACCTTACGGTAAGCAACCCACCAGCCGTTCCAGGCGCCTAAAACCAGCCCCAGCACCAGCGTCACCGCCACTGTCAGCGGCAGCGGCCAGCCAAGCCAGACGTCAAAAATCGCCGCCACGCCGCCGAGAAGACCCATCATTGACCCGACAGACAGGTCGATTTCCGCAGAGATGATCACAAACACCATGCCCACGGCCAGGATGCCTGTGATGGCGGTCTGGCGGAGCAGGTTGGAGACGTTTCGCGCGCTCAAGTACGAGCCATCCGTCATCCAGGTAAAGAACAGCATGATGACGATAATCGCCGCGATCATCACGAAAACCTGCAGGTTCAGCGCTTTTAGCCCAGCGAACGCGCCGGGCGTCGGAACAGCGACTTTGATATCAGACGGATTGCTTTTCGACATGACGTTCGCTCCTTAAAGCGGCTTCCATCACCTGCTCCTGCGTCAGATTCTGGTTAATCAGGTTGGCTTTCAGTTTTCCCTCGTGCATGACCAGCACGCGGTCGCTCAGGCCGAGCACTTCGGGTAACTCAGACGAAATGACGATGACGGCAATCCCTTGCTGTACAAGCTGATTAATCAGTTTGTAGATTTCGTATTTGGCACCGATATCGATCCCGCGCGTCGGTTCATCAAGGATTAATATGCGTGGATTGAGGAGCAGGCAGCGCGCCAGAATCGCCTTCTGCTGGTTACCCCCGCTCAGGCGGCCGATTGCCAGTTCCGGCGAAGAGGTTTTGACCTTCAGCCGGGCAAGCGACTGGAGGATGCACTGCTGCTCGGCGGCATCATCCAGGCTGCTCAGCGCGCCGGAGAACCGATCGAGTGCCGCAAGCGTAATGTTTTTACCCACCGCCATGACCGGTACTATGCCGTCTTTTTTGCGGTCTTCCGGCACCATGGCAATGCCGCGGGCAATCGCCTGCTGGCAGCTGTCGATTTTCACCGGCTGGCCGTCGATATAAATTGTGCCCTCCCAGCGTCCTGGCCACACGCCAAACAGGCACTGCACGGCTTCGGTGCGCCCGGCACCGACGAGGCCCGCAATCCCAAGAATTTCGCCGCTGTGAAGGGAAAACGAAACGTTATTTACCCGCTTGATGTGGCGGTTGACGGGGTGCCAGGCGGTGAGGTTCTCCACGCGCAGGATTTCATCGCCCGTTGTGTGGGGTTCATTCGGGTAGAGTGCCGTCAGCTCGCGGCCCACCATCATGGTGATGATGTCATCTTCGCTCATGCCTGCGGCTTCACGCGTGCCGATGTGTTGTCCGTCGCGGATCACGCAGATGGTGTCCGAAATGGCTTTGACCTCGTTCAGCTTATGCGAAATGTAGATACAGGCGATGCCGTGGTTTTGCAGATCGCGGATGATATTGAGCAGAACCGCGGTTTCCTGCTCGGTGAGCGAGGCCGTTGGCTCATCGAGGATCAGCAGCCTGACCTGTTTATTCAGCGCCTTCGCAATTTCGACCAGCTGCTGTTGCCCCAGACCCAGATCGCCCACGCGGGTATCCGGCGAAATGTGGAGGCTCACCTGCGCCAGCAGCTTTTCACAGCGGAGCGTCATGGTGTCGTAATCCAGCACGCCGTGGCGGGAAATCTCGGCTCCGAGGAAGATGTTCTCCAGCACGGTGAGATGCTTCACCAGCGCCAGCTCCTGGTGAATGATGGCAATGCCTTTACGTTCGGTGTCGCGAATGTGTGTCGCCTGGATGACTTCACCGGCAAAGACGATTTCGCCTTCATAACTGCCGTGCGGGTAGATCCCGCACAGCACTTTCATCAGCGTTGATTTGCCCGAACCGTTCTCGCCACACAGCGAAACCACTTCGCCGGGGTTCAACCGGAGACTGACGTTGTCGACGGCTTTCACCGCGCCGAAGCGCTTGGTGATGCTTTTCATTTCAAGTAAATAAGGCATAACTGCTCCACATAACCCGAGGGAAGAACAGTACAACGTGATGCGCCCCTGCAGGGCAGGGGCAGCGCCGGATTACAGTTCGCTCTTCTTGTGGAAACCGTCTTTAATCACGGTGGCGTCAATGTTCTCTTTATTGACTTCAATTGGCGTGAGCAGGCGAGCCGGAACGTCTTTCAGGCCGTTATTCAGCGTCGCGTCTGCTTTAGGTTGCTTACCGTTGCCCAGCTCAACGGCGATTTCTGCCGCCGTATTGGCAAGCTCGGTAATCGGTTTGTAGACCGTCATGGTCTGGGTACCTGCGATAATGCGTTTTACGCCTGCCAGATCGGCATCCTGGCCAGAAATCGCAACTTTACCAGCCAGCCCCTGGGCGCTCAGGGCCTGAATAGCCCCACCTGCGGTGGCATCGTTGGAGGCCACAACAGCGTCAATTTTGTTGTTATTGGCCGTCAGCGCGTTTTCCATAATCTTCAGGGCATTTTCTGGCAACCATCCGTCGGCCCACTGATCGCCAACCACCTTAATTTTTCCGTTGTCGATGTACGGCTTAAGGACCTTCATTTGCCCTTCGCGGAACAGTTTGGCGTTGTTATCCACCGGCGAACCGCCCATCAGGAAATAATTGCCCTGAGGCACTTTGTCGATCAGGCTTTGCGCCTGTAATTCGCCCACTTTTTCATTGTCGAAGGAAATATAATAATCAATATCGGCATTATTAATCATGCGGTCATAAGCGAGAACTTTTATCCCTTCCTGCTTCGCTTCTTTCACCACATTACTTAATACCTGGCCGTTGTAAGGGATAATGACCAGAACATCGACTCCCCGGTTGATCATATTCTCGATCTGCGACATTTGCGTTTCTTCATTGCCGTTAGCCGACTGTACAAACACATTCGCACCGAGTGATTCCGCTTTTTTCACAAAAATATCGCGATCTTTTTGCCAGCGCTCCAGACGCAGGTCGTCAATCGCCATGCCAATTTTGACCTCCTTGGCATGCCCTGCAAAGCTTGCAAGGAGGAGCGTAGTGCAGAGCGTTAAGGTCAGGTTCTTTATCTTCATAATTATTAGGCCTTTTTGTAGGGGTATGTGTTGCTGAGATAAAAGAAACATTCACTGCTGGGTCGCAGCAAATTTTTAACGCGGAAAGGCGGGCTGGCAATTACAGATTTTTATCTTCTCATTACGATATTTGGTTTATTTCTGAATTTATGACCGCGATCGGATTTTAAAATTCGTAACGCCTTAATTACATTTGATTCTGCAATGCGCGCCGAAAAATAGTTTGTCTGCGCATTATTTTGCGAGCCAGCGCACAGTTGTGCATTCTCTCAATAGCAGTGTGAAATAACGTAATTGAGCAACCCAAAATGTCTATTCACTATTACTCCTGTATCAACGACTCGCCGCATACCCTGATTATGGAGCTCAATATGCAAGCTTATTTCGACCAACTCGATCGCGTTCGTTACGAAGGCCCAAAAACGACCAATCCTTTAGCATTTCGTCACTACAACCCGGATGAGCTGGTGCTGGGTAAGCGCATGGAAGATCATTTGCGCTTTGCCGCCTGTTACTGGCATACCTTCTGCTGGAACGGCGCCGATATGTTCGGCGTCGGTTCCTTTGACCGTCCGTGGCAGCAGCCGGGTGAGGCCATCGAGCTGGCGAAACGCAAAGCCGATGTGGCGTTTGAGTTCTTCCACAAGCTGAACGTGCCGTACTACTGCTTCCATGATGTTGACGTGTCGCCGGAAGGGGCGTCGCTGAAAGAGTACCTGAACAATTTTGCGCAGATGGTGGATGTGCTGGCGGCAAAACAGCAGCAAAGCGGCGTAAAGCTGCTCTGGGGCACGGCAAACTGCTTCACCAACCCACGCTACGGCGCGGGTGCGGCAACCAACCCGGATCCGGAAGTGTTTAGCTGGGCGGCCACGCAGGTGGTGACGGCAATGAACGCCACGCATCAGCTGGGCGGCGAAAACTATGTCCTGTGGGGCGGTCGTGAAGGCTATGAAACCCTGCTCAACACCGACCTGCGCCAGGAGCGCGAGCAGATTGGCCGCTTTATGCAGATGGTTGTCGACCATAAGCACAAAATCGGCTTCCGCGGCACGCTGCTGATCGAGCCGAAGCCGCAGGAACCGACGAAGCACCAGTATGACTACGACGTGGCGACGGTGTATGGCTTCCTGAAACAGTTCGGTCTGGAAAAAGAGATTAAAGTGAACATTGAGGCCAACCACGCCACGCTGGCGGGCCACTCTTTCCATCACGAAATCGCGTCTGCGATTGCGCTGGGCATCTTCGGCTCTGTCGATGCGAACCGTGGCGATCCACAGCTGGGCTGGGACACCGACCAGTTCCCGAACAGCGTGGAAGAGAATGCGCTGGTGATGTACGAAATCATCAAAGCGGGCGGCTTCACCACCGGCGGCCTGAACTTTGATGCCAAGGTGCGTCGCCAGAGCACCGACAAATACGATCTGTTCTACGGCCACATTGGCGCGATGGACACCATGGCGCTGGCGCTGAAAGTGGCGGCGCGTATGATTGAAGACGGTGAGCTGGATAAACGCGTGGCGAAGCGCTACAGCGGCTGGAACAGTGAGCTGGGCCAGCAAATTTTGAAAGGTCAGTTATCGCTTGCGGAAATCGCGAAGTACGCTGAACAACATCAGCTGGCGCCGCAGCACCAGAGCGGGCACCAGGAGCTGCTGGAAAATCTGGTTAATCACTACCTGTTCGATAAATAACAGCATCCAGGCCCGGTAAGCGGAAGCGCCACCGGGCATTTCTGTCAAAGGAGTCACCGCAATGTATATCGGGATCGATCTGGGCACATCGGGTGTGAAAGCCATCCTGTTAAGCGAGCAGGGCGAGGTGTTAGCAACGCAGACTGAAAAGCTGCAGGTTTCACGCCCGCATCCGCTGTGGTCGGAGCAGGACCCGGAACAGTGGTGGCAGGCGACGGATCGCGCAATTACCGCGTTAGGCGAGCAACATTCTCTGCGTGACGTGAAAGCGCTGGGAATGGCCGGGCAAATGCACGGTGCAACCTTATTGGATAGCGAGCATCGCGTGCTGCGTCCTGCGATCCTCTGGAACGACGGCCGCTGCGCAGAAGAGTGTGCGCTTCTTGAGGAGCGCGTACCTGCCTCCCGTGAAATTACCGGCAACCTGATGATGCCGGGCTTCACCGCACCAAAACTCTTATGGGTTCAGCGCCACGAGCCGGAGATTTTCCGTCAGGTGGCGAAAGTTCTGCTGCCAAAAGACTATCTGCGTTTTCGCATGACGGGCGATTTCGCCAGCGACATGTCCGATGCCGCCGGCACGATGTGGCTCGACGTGGCGAAACGCGACTGGAGCGAGGCGATGCTGGATGCCTGTAATCTGACCCGCGAACACATGCCCGCGCTGTTCGAAGGTAGCGAGATGACGGGCACGCTGCTGCCGAACGTTGCCGAACGCTGGAACATGCCTGCTGTACCGGTGGTGGCCGGAGGCGGCGATAACGCGGCGGGGGCTGTCGGTGTCGGGATGGTTGAGGCGGGGCAGGCGATGCTTTCGCTGGGAACCTCCGGCGTCTATTTTGCCGTTAGCGACGGGTATCGCAGCAACCCTGAAAGCGCCGTACACAGCTTCTGCCACGCCCTGCCTGGAAAATGGCATTTGATGTCGGTGATGCTCAGTGCGGCGTCTTGCCTGGACTGGGCCGCAAAAATCACCGGCATGGCCGACGTTCCGGCGCTCATCTCCGCGGCGCAGCAGGCGGATGACGCGGCGGGTACGGTCTGGTTTTTACCGTATCTTTCCGGCGAGCGTACGCCGCACAACAACCCGGAAGCGAAAGGGGTGTTCTTTGGCTTAACCCATCAACATGGCCCGGCAGAGCTGGCGCGTGCGGTTCTGGAAGGTGTGGGGTATGCACTGGCGGACGGGATGGACGTGGTGCACGACTGCGGCCTGAAGCCGACGAGCGTCACCCTGATTGGCGGCGGAGCGCGAAGCCCTTACTGGCGACAGATGCTGGCGGATATCAGCGGGTTGCAGCTGGATTTCCGCACCGGAGGGGATGTCGGCCCCGCGCTGGGTGCTGCACGACTGGCGCAGATCGCCATGAACCCGGAAAAACCGCTTTCACAGCTGTTGCCGCAGCTTACGCTTGAGCAGGCGCATTTCCCGGACGCTGTACGCTATGCGCGGTACACGGAAAGGCGCGACGTATTCCGCAAAATCTATCAGCAGCTGCTGCCGCTTATGTCTTAAATACGCTTGTCCGGAAGAGGCACGAGGATGTCCTTTTTTGGTCTGTGCGTGCCTTCCATTCCTTGCCAGTATGGTGTTACACCCACTGGCAAGGAGATTTATCATGTCACGCATCGCATTAATCAACATTGATACTCAGCAGTCCTTCCATCAGCGCAATTACTGGCAGGAGGACGAAATTCCTGCCTTTCAGCAGGCGATGCTGGGGCTGATTGAAGGCTGCCAGGCGCGCAATATTCCGGTCGTTGATATTTTTCACATTGATGAAGACGGTCCCTTTACCCTGGAAAGCGGCTATGTCAAACCGATGGCCTTTTTGCGTCATCAGCCGGATGTGGTTTTCCAGAAACACGTCCATAATGCCTTCACGGATACCGGGCTTGACCGCTGGCTGCGCGAGCGTGATATCAACAGTGTGATTATCTGCGGCATTCGCACTGAACAATGCTGTGAAACCACCGCCCGGGTGGCATCCGATCTGGGGTATGCTGTGACCTTTGTGAGCGAAGCAACGCTGACGTTTCCCATGACCTACAAGGGCATTACCCTTAGCGCAGCGGAAATTCACCACCGTACCGAAACGGTACTGTCCGGGCGTTTTGCCGAAATTAAAACGGTAGCGGAGACGCTGGAGTCACTGTAATGCCCATCGACGTCTGGTTCGTGATGTTGCCCGGAGTGCTGTCATTAGACATGACCGGCCCGGCAGAAACCTTTGTGCTGGCAGGCGACGCGTTTCGTCTGCATTACATTGGCCCGCAGCAGGAGGTTCCGACGTCGATAGGTCTGACGATGAGCGGCATCCAGCCGTTGCCGGAAAGCCTGTCTCCGGGCAGCTTGCTGGTCCTGCCGGGGGTGAGCGACTCCCGCTTTCAGTTCTCAACCCCGCAGGCGCAGCAGATTCAGCACTGGCTGATGCGCCGGCAGCCGCAGATCCAGCGCCAGGAAATCACCGTGATGTGCGTCTGTTCAGGAGCGTTGCTGGCGGCGAAATCGGGCCTGCTGAATAACCGGCAGTGCACAACCCACCATGACGTTATTAGCCGTTTACGCACCGCGGCCCCTACGGCGACGATTAAAGAAAACCGGATATTTGTGCAGGATGAAAATATCTGGACCAGCGCGGGGATCACCTCGGGCATCGATCTGGCGCTGCACACGATCAACCACCTGTGCGGCCCCGAAAAGGCGCTGGCCGTGGCGCGTGAGATGGTGGTCTGGTTCCGCCGTTCCGGTGACGACCCTCAGCTATCTCCGTGGCTACGCTACCGCAATCATCTTCACCCGGCGATCCATCGGGCGCAGGATGCGCTCACCGCCGAGCCGCAAAAAACGTGGAGCTTGCCTGATATCGCCGCACTGGCGCACGTCAGCCCACGCCATCTCACCCGGCTTTTCCAGTCACATTTAGGGATTAGCGTTCGCGATTATCTTGAGCAGCTGCGTCTGGCGGTGGCGGAGCAGTGGCTGATGCAGGGACGCGGCGTGGAGCAGGCTTCACTGGCGGCAGGGTTTTCCTCCCCGCGCCAGTACCATCGCGCCCGGCAGCGGAGCATTAACTGACGAAGCGGCGAGCATCTATTTTTTGCAGCAGCATCGACAGCAGCAGGCTGATCGCCAGCGTGGCGGCAAAAATCCAGACGATATCCAGCACCGGCCAGCTTTTTAGCTCAACGCCTCTCGTGCGCAGCGCGTGGATCACCAGCGCGTGAAAACCGTAAATCCCGAGAGAGTGGCGAGAGATAAGACTCAGCACGGGCAGGGGACGCGCATTCAGGGTGTTTTTGACGAGCGTAAGCAGCGATACGGCACAGATAAAGACCATCGGCCCGCAATAGAGATACCAGGTATCGGCAAAATTGCCGCGCCACTGAAGCTCATGCAGCGTCCCGCGTGAAATCACCGCCACGCCGGCGATAAACAGCGCCCCGCATAGCCAGTTCAGACCGCGTTTTTGCGTGTCCATCATCCCGATGGCGCGCCCCAGCATGCCGTAAAGCACGTAGTAGAAGGTATCGCCGTTGATATAAAGGTTCACCGGCAACCATTCGAAACCGTCGATTTTCTGCGAGACCGTATTCGGGTTGGCGACGATGCCGATCACCACCATCAGGGCCAGGAGCATTTTCCCGCTGACGTTTTTCACCTGAATGAGCGGAGAGACCAGATAGATAACGATGATGGCGAAGAAGAACCACAGGTGGTAGAACACCGGTTTTTGCAGCAAATATTTGAGGGATAACCCGGCGTTAATAGAGGTGAACAGGGTGATATAAAGCAGGGCAACGGCGCTGTAGAAGCCCAGGCAGGCCGCGATGCGGATGAAGTGCCTCGGCTGCGCGCTGCGTTCGCCAAAAAAGAGAAAGCCGGAAATCATAAAAAACAGCGGCACGCTGACGCGCGACGCGGAGTTGAGGATATTGGCAATATCCCAGTTAACGGGGCTGATGCTGTGGGCATTCGTGACGTACCAGGTCGTCGTGTGGATCATGACCACCATCAGACACGCTATTCCTCGCAGGTTATCAATCCAGTTAATTTTTGACGGCATCAGTTCCTCGTATTCCCTGTAAATTGAGTGTGACTACCATTGTCCAAAAGTCTTCGTTTGGAAAATTCTGAGTTTTATGTGCAGGCTTGCCGGGAGACCGCGAGATTCGCAGAATGGCAGACCTTAATCTATAAAAGTGTTGATACTAAAAATAACAGCCGCTGACCAGGACGGTAATAAAAATGATGATGAAGCGTGTGGTATCACTCTTTCTGCTATTTATGCTGGCAGGATGCAGTGCGCCACAGGAAGTACCCGTGCAAAAAGCGCAGCAGGGTAAAATAAGCCCGGAGCGTTCACTGAATATGGAAGCGCTCTGTAAAGACCAGGCCGCCCGGCGCTATAACTCGGACGTTCAGAAAATTAACGTCATCGGGTTTGAGCGCTTTCAGGGCAGCTATGAGCTTAGAGGGTATACTGCGCGTAAAGAGGGCTTTGTCTGCTCGTTTGATGCGGACGGTCAGTTTTTACATCTCTCCATGCGCTAGCCTGCTCGCATAATCAACAGCCAGACGCCGCCAGCGTTCTGGCCGGAAGGCTTATTTCCCAATTTTCCCTAAACAACCCCGTTTCGTACTGTATATCTTGCAGCCAGCGGGTATACTGGTCCCTTCCATTTAAAACCACACGTATCCAGCACGAAATACTATGCAAAAGTTTGATACCAAGACCTTCCAGGGCCTGATCCTGACCTTACAGGATTACTGGGCTCGTCAGGGCTGTACCATTGTTCAACCTTTGGACATGGAAGTCGGCGCCGGCACTTCACACCCGATGACCAGCCTGCGCGCATTGGGGCCAGAGCCAATGGCGACCGCGTATGTGCAGCCTTCCCGTCGTCCGACCGATGGTCGTTACGGTGAAAACCCGAACCGTCTGCAGCATTACTATCAGTTCCAGGTGGTGATTAAGCCATCACCCGACAACATTCAGGAACTGTACCTCGGGTCGCTGAAAGAGCTGGGTATGGATCCAACCATCCACGACATCCGTTTCGTGGAAGACAACTGGGAAAACCCAACGCTGGGTGCCTGGGGTCTCGGTTGGGAAGTGTGGCTGAATGGCATGGAAGTGACCCAGTTCACTTATTTCCAGCAGGTTGGCGGGCTGGAATGTAAGCCAATCACCGGTGAAATCACCTACGGTCTGGAACGTCTGGCCATGTACATTCAGGGCGTAGACAGCGTTTACGACCTGGTCTGGAGCGACGGCCCGCTGGGTAAAACCACCTACGGCGACGTGTTCCATCAGAACGAAGTGGAGCAATCCACCTATAACTTCGAATACGCGGACGTAGATTTCCTGTTCACCTGCTTCGAGCAGTACGAGAAAGAAGCGCAGCAGTTGCTGGCGCTGGAGACTCCGCTGCCGCTGCCTGCCTACGAGCGTATTCTGAAGGCCGCCCACAGCTTCAACCTGCTGGACGCCCGCAAAGCGATCTCCGTGACTGAACGTCAGCGCTACATTCTGCGTATTCGTACCCTGACCAAAGCCGTTGCAGAAGCTTACTATGCGTCCCGTGAAGCCCTTGGCTTCCCGATGTGCAACCGAAACAAATAAGAGGCGGCCATGTCTGAGAAAACTTTCCTGGTGGAAATCGGCACCGAAGAGCTGCCACCAAAAGCCCTGCGCAGCCTGGCTGAATCTTTTGCTGCGAACGTGACTGCCGAGCTGGATAACGCTGGCCTGGCGCACGGTAAAATTGAGTGGTTTGCTGCACCGCGCCGTCTGGCGCTGAAAGTGGCAAATCTGGCGGCCTCTCAGCCGGATCGTGAAGTCGAAAAACGTGGCCCGGCGATTGCCCAGGCGTTCGACGCGGAAGGCAAGCCGAGCAAAGCGGCTGAGGGCTGGGCGCGCGGCTGCGGCATCACCGTTGATCAGGCCGAGCGTCTGACCACCGATAAAGGCGAGTGGCTGCTGTATCGTGCGCACGTGAAAGGCGAAAGCGCGGAAGCGCTGCTGCCGAACATGATCGCAACCTCGCTGGCTAAGCTGCCGATTCCTAAGCTGATGCGCTGGGGCGCGTCTGACGTTCACTTCGTGCGTCCGGTTCACACCGTGACCCTGCTGCTGGGCGATACCGTTATTCCGGCCACCATTCTGGGCGTGGCGTCCGATCGCGTGATCCGCGGCCACCGCTTTATGGGCGAGCCTGAGTTCACCATCGACAATGCCGACCAGTACCCGCAAATCCTGCTGGAGCGCGGTAAGGTCATTGCCGACTACGAACAGCGTAAAGCCAAAATTAAGGCGGACGCGGAAGAAGCGGCGCGCAAGATTGGCGGTAATGCCGACCTGAGCGACAGCCTGCTGGAAGAAGTCACCTCTCTGGTTGAATGGCCGGTTGTGTTGACCGCGAAGTTCGAAGAGAAATTCCTCGCCGTTCCGGCTGAAGCGCTGGTGTACACCATGAAGGGTGACCAGAAGTACTTCCCGGTCTATGCCAACGACGGCAAGCTGCTGCCAAACTTCATTTTCGTGGCGAACATCGAATCGAAAGATCCGAGCCAGATTATCTCCGGTAACGAAAAAGTGGTGCGCCCGCGTCTGGCGGATGCCGAGTTCTTCTTCAATACCGACCGTAAAAAGCGTCTGGAAGATAACCTGCCGCGCCTGCAGACCGTGCTGTTCCAGCAGCAGCTGGGTACGCTGCGCGACAAGACCGACCGTATCGCGGAGCTGTCCGGCTGGATTGCTCGTGAAATTGGTGCCGACGTTAACCACGCGACGCGTGCGGGCCTGCTCTCCAAGTGCGACCTGATGACCAACATGGTGTTCGAATTTACCGACACCCAGGGCGTGATGGGCATGCACTATGCGCGTCACGATGGCGAAGCGGAAGACGTGGCCGTGGCCCTGAACGAGCAGTATCAGCCGCGCTTTGCGGGTGACGATCTGCCGTCCAACCCGGTGGCCTGCGCCGTAGCGATTGCCGATAAGATGGACACCCTGGCGGGTATCTTCGGTATCGGCCAGCATCCGAAAGGCGACAAAGACCCGTTTGCGCTGCGTCGTGCTGCGCTGGGCGTACTGCGTATCATCGTTGAGAAGAACCTGAACCTCGATCTGCAGACCCTGACCGAAGAAGCGGTGCGTCTGTACGGCGACAAGTTGACCAACGCGAACGTTGTGGATGACGTGATCGACTTTATGCTCGGCCGTTTCCGCGCCTGGTATCAGGACGAAGGTTACTCCGTTGACACCATTCAGGCGGTGCTGGCGCGTCGTCCGACCCGTCCGGCTGATTTCGATGCGCGTATGAAGGCGGTTTCCCACTTCCGTACCCTGGAAGCGGCATCTGCCCTGGCCGCGGCCAACAAGCGTGTATCCAACATTCTGGCGAAATCCGACGAGACGCTGAACGAGCGCGTGAACGCCGCAACCCTGAAAGAGCCGGAAGAGATCGCTCTGGCGATGCAGGTTGTGGTGCTGCGCGACAAGCTCGAGCCGTACTTCGCGGAAGGTCGCTACCAGGAAGCGCTGGTGGAGCTGGCCGAGCTGCGTGACGTTATCGACGCCTTCTTCGAGAAAGTGATGGTGAACGTAGAAGATAAAGAGCTGCGTATTAACCGTCTCTCTATGCTCGAGAAACTGCGCGAGCTGTTCCTGCGCGTAGCGGATATTTCGCTGCTGCAGTAATGTGCCCGTTGTTACAAATGCTAAAAACCCGCTTCGGCGGGTTTTTTTATGGGGCTTTTGTAGGCCGGATAAGCGCAGCGTCATCCGGCAGGTTTAGCCGATCGCGATTGTGCCTTCGTCTGTCTGCAGCCAGCGCGGTGCCTTCAGCGTATCGGCAAAGTAGCTTACCAGTTCGCACAGCAAATCTTCCATCACGATTTCAGATTGTCGCGGCAGTGAGCCGTTCATCAGCATCTGCGTAAGCTCCTGACAGTAGCACCCCAGCTGATCTTATTCGGGTTCGAAAGCCGGAACGCGTGACGGGAGTTCCTTCACGGTCAGGCTGGCTTTTAAAGCGTCCGGAACAGGATCCAGACGTTACAGAGTAGCAAGGAACAACCTCCACAGCCGTATGCTCCCCCTCACCCCAGCCCTCTCCCTCAAGGGAGAGGGGGCCGTCAGTGCAGGCAATATTTGGTGGGGATCCCTCAGCCCAAAGGGAGAGGGAGTATAAGTCGCCCAAAATTTAACCTTGAAATGGTCAGCCCATTACCGCTATCCTTATCTCCGTTAAATTTCTCGCTCTGGAGCGCCCCCCAAAAATGAACAAACACGACTGATGAATTTCGATCCTTGCTAAACGCCACCGCGTCGGCAGGGGATGTTTTGATTTCATTCAGGAGTGCTTATGGCTCATTTTGCGCAGTCCCCTTCTTTTATTTTGCATCAGGTCACCTGTCAGTTTCCGACGGGCGATACCCTTTTTGGTCCGCTGAATCTTTCTCTGGAATCCTCCCTGTGCGCGCTGGTTGGCCGCAACGGCAGCGGGAAAACGCGTCTGCTGCGTCTGCTGGCGGGGCTTGATGAGCCTGCAAGCGGGCATGTCGAACGTACCGGAACACATGTTTATGTGGCTCAGCAGCAGGACATTTTGCCGCACACGACGCTGGCTGAACTGCTCGGGTACGAGGCTATCTTCGCGGCGCGAGCACGCATCGACAGCGGTGATTACCAGCCTGACGATCTGGAAACGCTTGATGGATTGTGGGATTTAGCTGAACGTCTGGGCGAGGCGTTTGCCCGGGCGAAACTTCCGCCGTTTGATCCTGATAGGCCAGCCGGTGAGCTCAGCGGCGGCGAGCGCATTCGCGCGCTGCTGTGCGGTGCATTTACTGTTGAAGCGGATTATCTGCTGCTGGACGAACCCACAAACCATCTCGATCGACAAGGCAGGGCGTGGTTCTACGACCAGCTTGCCCGTTATCAGGGCGGTGTGCTGGTGGCCTCCCATGACCGCGAACTGCTGGCGAAGGTGCCGCGTATCCTTGAGCTGAGCAGCGGCGGCCTGCGCAGCTACGGCGGGAATTATGCGGATTATCAAACCCAGCGCGATGCCGAACAGCAGGCGGCCCGAGCGGCGCTGGAGCATGCTGCCACGGAGCGCAAACGCACCCGCGCACGCATGCAAAAAGAGCATGACGACAGCCAGCGGCGTTCAGCAAAAACATTGCGCACCGTCGATACCCTGAATATCGCGTCGTTTGAACGGGTCAAATACAAAGGCGCGGCGAAGGAGCGGATCGGCTCATGGAAAAAGCAGCATAGCGAGCAAAATGAAGCCCTGAACGCCGCGGTAAACAAGGCGCGTGAGCGGGTTGAAGAAGATAGCCCGGTGATGTTCACCCTGCCGGGGAGCCAGATCCCGGAAGGCAAACAGGTGCTGGTGCTGGAGGATCTGGTGCTGCCGCATGTGTCTTTACCACCACTCAACTGGCGGATGGATGGACCGATGCGCGTGGCGCTAAAAGGGCCGAACGGCTGCGGGAAATCGACGCTGTTGAAAACAATCCTCGGCGACATTCGCCCGCGTTCAGGAACCTGTAAGGTGTCGGTCAGCTGCGCTTATCTCGATCAGCATCTTTCCCGGCTCGATCTCTCGCAGTCGGTCATGACGCACCTCAACCTGGGCAATACGCCTCTGGAAGAGGGCATGTTACGAACCCGTTTAGCCCAGCTTCAGCTGGGGGCCAATAAAGTTTCGCTTCCGCTGGCGGAACTGAGCGGCGGCGAGCGTCTGAAGGCTGCGCTGGCCTGCGTGCTATGGCGCGCGGAGGCCACGCAGCTCCTGCTGCTGGATGAACCGACCAACCATCTGGATCTGGCCTCGGTGCAGGCCATTGAAGCGGCACTGGCGTGTTTCCCCGGCGCGCTGCTGGTGGTGTCACACGATGATGCGTTTTTAAAAGGGTTAACGTTGACGCATGAGATGGTGTGGGAGGAGACGGGCTGGCGTTTCGAGAGCCTTTAAACACAAGCCCCCGCAGAGGCGGGGGCATTCAATCTTCACTACGCTATCTGTTTGCTGAGTGCAGGGTTGGCCTGAATCAGGCGCATCAGCCTTAACTCGGTTGGGGTGGGTTTCTCTCGTTTTGACTCCCACTCCAGCACCATAGCCACGCTGACACCCATCGCTCTGGCGAATTCTTCCGTTTTCAGTCCTGTCCCTTTGCGCAATTGCTCATATTCTGTAAAGGGATTGGATTTTTGTTGCAGGGTAATGGTCTGCGGTACATCTTTAAAAACGATCTGTTCCAGACTGCTCAGCAGCTCAAACTCAGGATCTTTATATTCCATTGAGAACTCCTCTTAAATCTCACATCGTGATCAAGAACATCAGAGAGCCAATTAAGAATAGTCCCTAATACAAACCCAGGATCGTAACGGCTGTGATTAATCGTGCGGTAACGATCGCTTTATCCGATTCAGCTATATGGATAGTTATGCTAATTACCTGATTAACCATATGTCGGCTTCGCCAGGTATTTTTTTGTAAATAGTAAGAAATAAATCGGCAATAGCCGTTTTACATGAAAAGAGTATCTTGCAAGGCTGACCTGGACTATCCTTGTCAGCGTCGGGCACGCGTGTGCCGGTGTGCGCTTTTTTGGGTGAAAGGAGTAATAAAATGGCGACAGGAAAGTCCTGCTCTCGCTGGTTTGCGCCTATTGCGGCGTTGTTGATGGTTGTTAGCCTGAGTGGGTGTTTTGATAAAGAAGGCGATCAGCGCAAAGCGTTTATCGATTTTCTGCAGAATACAGTGATGCGCAGCGGCGAGCGGTTGCCGACGCTGACTGCGGATCAGAAAAAACAGTTTGGCCCCTTTGTGTCCGATTACGCCATTCTTTATGGGTATTCACAGCAGGTGAGCCAGGCGATGGACTCCGGTATCCGCCCGGTAGTGGATAGCGTGAACGCCATCCGTGTTCCCCAGGATTATATGACTCAGCGCGAGCCGCTGCGCCAGTCCAACGGCGCGCTCGGCGTGCTGAGCCAGCAGCTGCAGAATGCGAAAATGCAGGCTGACGCGTCACGTTCTGCGCTGAAGCAGGGCGAGGACCTCAAACCGGTCTTCGATAAAGTGTATGAGAAAGTGGTGACGAAACCGTCTGAAGCGATACAACCGCTGATCCCGGCCGCGCAAGTCTTCACTCAGCAGCTGGTTCAGGTCGGAGATTTTATCTCCCAGCAGGGTACGCAGGTGAGCTTTGTTGCCAACGGCATTCAGTTCCCGACCTCGCAGCAGGCAAGTCAGTACAATACGCTGATTGGGCCGCTGGCCGCCCAGCACCAGGCCTTTAGCCAGGCGTGGGGCGCAGCAGTTGCTGCCACAGAATAAACTGAAAAACCCCGCTTCAGGCGGGGTTTTTTTTCGGCATTCAGAAAATAACGCTTGTCATTCCTCTACCACATCGGTATAACTGTCTGCGTCGGTTTGTTACACAGACCTAAAGCAGTTTAGTAAAGCAGTCCAGATTGTTATCCATAGATACCCTTCGTAGTGACCCTTCCTTCATCGCTTAAAAATCTGTAACGCAATCCATCAAGCCGGAAGGCACAATATATTTGTTAATAAGGTAATTTCTATGTCTGCTAAAATGACTGGTCTGGTTAAATGGTTCAACGCTGATAAAGGTTTCGGCTTCATCACTCCTGACGATGGTTCTAAAGACGTGTTCGTACACTTCTCTGCTATCCAGAACGATGGCTACAAATCTCTGGACGAAGGTCAGAAAGTTTCCTTCACCATCGAAAGCGGCGCTAAAGGCCCAGCAGCTGGTAACGTTGTAAGCCTGTAAGCTTCCAACCCAGTAGCACAAAATTCAAAAACCCGCCTTCTGGCGGGTTTTTTCGTTTCTACTGTTGGATCTGAGGGTTAACGCAGTTCTTATCCACTTTTCCAGCAAGCGCGGCAATCAGGTTGTCTACTGCCGTCGCCGCCATATTGTAGCGCGTCTCATGGGTGGCTGAGCCGATGTGTGGCAGGGCAACGACGTTTGGCATGCTCAGCAGCGGGGAATCCACCGGAAGCGGCTCCTGCTCAAACACGTCCAGACCCGCGGCGTGGATCTCGCCGTTTTGCAGCGCCTCAATCAGCGCCTTCTCATCCACCACCGGGCCGCGACCCGCGTTGATGAAGATGGCGGACTTCTTCATTTTTTCAAACGCGGATTTGCCGATCAGATGGCGCGTTTCATCCGTCAGCGGCAGGATCAGGCAGACAAAGTCGGCTTCCTGCAGCAGCGTATCCAGCTGACAGTAACGCGCGTTAAAGCGTTCTTCAGCTTCGCTGTGATGGCGACGCGCGTTATACAGAATCGGCATGTTGAAGCCGAAATGCGCGCGCTGCGCCAGCGCCAGCCCGATACGCCCCATGCCCACGATGCCCAGCGTTTTGCCGTGCACATCCACGCCGAACCAGTCCGGCCCAATGCTTTTTGTCCATTCGCCGACTTTCACTCGCTCGGCCACTTCCACCACGCGACGGGCCGTGCTGAGTACCAGCGCCATCAGCGTGTCGGCCACGGTTTCCGTCAGGGCATGCGGCGTGTGCATCAGCAGGATTTTACGGGTGTTCAGGGCATCCACGTCGAAGTTATCATAACCTACTGAAACGGTAGAGGTAGCACGAAGCTTCGGCATTTTCTCCAGCAGGGCGATATCCACTTTTTCGCTTGAACCCAGCAGGCCTTCGGCGCTTGCGAACGCGTCGGCGTGCTGCGCCACGGTCTCCGGGCTCAGGTTTTTCACCTGCGTAACGGTGAAGTGTTCTTCCAGGCGTTTCTGCAGATCTTCCGGCAGTGCTTTATACAAAATGACGGACGGCTTCATGCTAATCTCCGTTGATTTTTAAGGATTCAGGCGTGGCGTGCACCGACGGGGTGCTGTTGATTATTAGCAGGCTTAACAATCAGAGTAAGCCACACGGAGGCGAAAAGCGCTACCCCCATAAAGATGTACGATGCAGACGGGCTGCCGGTGGCACCGTTCAGGTAGCCCACAAACCAGGAGCCGCAGAACGACCCCAGCGCACCCATACTGTTAATCAATGCCATTGCACCGCCCGCGACGTTACGCGGCAGCATTTCCGGGATGATGGCAAAGAACGGACCGTACGGGGCGTACATGGCGGCACCGGCAATGACCAGCAGGGCGTAAGAGGCCCAGAAGTGATTCGCGCCGACGGCCCATGAGCCAATGAACGCAAAGGCAGCGATCAGCAGCAGCGGCCAGACAAACAGCTTACGGTTCTGCAGCTTGTCCGATGCCCATGATGCGACGATCATGGCGATGGTCGCGGCGAGATACGGTACGGAAGAGAGCCAGCCCACCTCAACCATGCCGAGGTTTTCACCGCCGCTGCGGATAATCGACGGCAGCCACAGCACAAAGCCGTACACGCCGATACTCCAGGTAAAATACTGCGCGCAGAGCAGGATAACGTTGCGGGAGCGGAAGGCTTCGCCGTAGTTACGTACCGCCTTCAGCCCCTGCTGTTCTTTATCCAGCTGCGCCTGCAGTGCGGCTTTTTCATCTTCGGAAAGCCACTTTGCCTGTGCAGGCTTATCTTTTACCAGCACCCACCAGCAGAATGCCCAGATAATCGCGGGTACCCCTTCGATGATAAACATCTCGCGCCAGCCGAAGGACTGGATCAGGTAGCCAGACACCACCGACATCCACAGTACCGTGACCGGGTTGCCGAGGATCAGGAAGGTATTCGCGCGCGAGCGTTCGGATTTGGTAAACCAGTTGCTGATGTAGATCAGCATCGCCGGCATGACCGCCGCCTCAACGACGCCGAGGATAAAGCGAATGGCGGCCAGGGCAGGAATATTGTTCACCACGCCGGTCAGTGACGCGCAGGCGCCCCACAGGATCAGGCAGACGAAGATCAGCTTGCGCACGCTGCGGCGTTCCGCATAAATCGCACCGGGGATCTGGAAGAAGAAGTAGCCCAGGAAGAAAAGGGCACCCAGCAGGGAGGAGATACCTTTGGTGATGCCAAGGTCCTCTGTGATCCCCGCCGCGGACGCGAAGCTGAAGTTGGCACGGTCAAGGTACGCCAGGCTGTACGTGATAAACACGATTGGCATGATGTACCACCAGCGTTTTACTGCATTGGTCGAACTGTTCATAGGCTTGCCTCTGTTGTTGAGGTTGTTACCGCCGTTGTCTGTAGGGTACACGGTGGCTTAATTATTTGGTGCGGCTTGCTGCCCTCACCCTGACCCTCTCCCACGGGGAGAGGGAATTTAAACGCCGAGCTCTGCTCGCGTTGGTAATCCTTCGCTGTCGCCCTGCACCTGAATGGCCAGCGAGCCAATCTTGTTGCCCCGCGCGACGGCCTGCTGCAGCGTTTTGCCTTCCAGCAGGGCGCTAATCACGCCCACGGCAAAACCGTCGCCCGCGCCGACGGTGTCGACAACGTTCTCAACCTTCACCGCCGCGACCGCGCCCTGTTCGCCGTTGGCCGTCTTAAACCATGCGCCATCGGCACCAGTCTTCAGCACTACCGCTTTTACGCCTTTATTGAGGTAGAAATCGGCAATGCCTTCCGGCGTATTTTCACCCGTCAGGATCATCCCTTCTTTCAGGCCCGGCAGCACCCAGTCCGCCCGGAACGCCAGGCGGTTGAGCTTCTCGACCATTTCCGCTTCGCTTTTCCACAGAACCGGGCGCAGGTTCGGATCGAAAGAGATCGTTTTGCCCTGCGACTTCATGGCCGTTGCAGCATGATCCAGCAGTTCATACGAGCTGGCAGAGAGCGCTGCCGCCACACCGCTCAGGTGCAGGTGGCGCGCGGAGGCGAAATAGTCGGCGTGGTAATCCGCCACAGAGAGGTGGCTTGCCGCCGATCCTTTACGGAAATACTCCACAATGGGATCGGTTCCATTTTCGACTTTAGATTTAAGCTGAAAGCCGGTAGGGAAGCGTCCATCAAGGGTGACACCTGCGGCATCAATACCCTCTTTTTTCAGCGAGTCGAGGACGAAATGGCCAAAGCTGTCGTCCCCCACGCGGCTGACCCAGCCGACGTTCAGGCCGAGACGCGCCAGTCCGGTCGCGACGTTCAGCTCTGCGCCCGCCACGCGCTTGATAAAGTGCTCTACCGCGCTCAGTTCGCCCGTCTCAGTGGCGACAAACATCGCCATGGCTTCGCCGATCGTGATGACATCCAGCGTCTTGTGCATGGTTTACTCCTCGCGCAGCAGATTGACGTAATGGCGGGTAACGGCGGTTAAATCCGTCCCTTCCAGCGGGAACTCGATACCGCGCGGGGCATCGGCAGGCAGCTGGCCGAGCAGATCCAGCCAGCGCGCATCGGCGTGGTCCGGCGCCACGGCGCGGAAGTTATCTTTATGCGGCACGGCGGCTTTAACGTGGATATAGCTCACCGCAGGGGCCAGGCGACGCGCGGCCTCCTCAGGCGAATCGCCCACCCACAGCCAGTTGCCCATGTCGAAGGTCAGCGTGACGGGCAACGCCATTTCCCGACAGGCGGCCTGGAAGCGCTGCATCGGCGCGAGCTGACCGCAGTCGGTCTGATCGTTCTCCACGACAAGCGCCATACCGCTGGCGTTCAGCAGGCTACTCAGGGCGTCGAGAGGCTGCGCGTCGCGGAAATGGCCCAGGGAAACCTTCAGCCACAGGGCGTTAAGGGTGCTGGCCTCAGAGAGGTAGCGGGTCAGGTCCGGGTTGAGGGTGCCGTCGGGCATAAACAGGGCTGCGGGGGCGGAGTAGCACGCCAGCAGGCCGAGCAGCTCAATGGATTCGCCCAGCGCAGGCAGCGCCAGCAGCTCTTCGCTGCTGAACAGTTCCCGGCGGATCTCCACGCCGTCTGCCCCTGCGCCTGCAATAACGGGAAGCATCGCCCGCTGACCGCCAGCCTGTCGCACCTGTTCCGCGCCGTACGCGGCGGTGACCACCATAATTTTCCTGCCCATCTTCGGACTCCATCGCAACATATCAATACTATTACGCTAGATGGAACCGGTTCCAAAGAAAAGGTCAGGATGTCGAATTTATGATCGCTATCACAAGGGGAAATTAACGGGCGGTGGAGCCGCGAACGATCAGCTCGCCGGAGAAGACCTGTTCGCGTACGGCATCGCTGGTGCCTTCAATACGACGAACCACTTGTTCTACAGCGGCATAGCCAATCTGCCAGGTGGGCTGTTTGAGGGTCGTGATACCAACGCCTGCCAGCTCCGCCCACTCCAGCTCATCAAAGCCCAGCAGACCGATGTCGCTGCCCCAGTGCAGGCCAATGCGCTTGAGGGAGCGGGCGACCTGCAGCGTCAGCGCCCCGTTGGCGGAGATAACGGCTTTGCGCATCCCGCGATGTCGGGTGTGGAACTGGCGCAGGGTATTGTCGAGCTGGTCGGCTTCGTGAAGCGGCGTTTCGGCATTTTCGGCGATGACGCCGGGATAACGTGCAAGCGTGGCGCGAAATGCCGCCAGGCGATCGCGTCGGGTATTTACCATGCCCAGCGGTTCGCTCAGGAACAGAATCGCCTCGAAGCCCTGTTCGATCAGGTGCTCGGTAGCGGTTGTGGCTGCCTGGGTGTTATCCAGCCCAACCACATCGCAGGCGAATTCCGGGATTTTACGATCGATAAGGACCATGGGCAGGGAGGATTGCTGCAGGCGGTTCAGGCCCTCTTCACGCATGCCTACCGCGTTAACCACAATTCCTTCGACCTGATAGCTGCGCAGCAGATCGAGATAGTGCAGCTCCTGGTCGACTTCATTATTGGTATTACAGACCAGCGGCGTGAAACCCTTCTCGCGACAGGCGGCCTCGATACCGCTGAGGACGTTGACGGAGTAGGGGTTGGTGATATCGGCGATGATAAGGCCAATCAGACGGGTGCGGCCGCGTTTGAGCCCGCGTGCCATAAGGCTGGGACGGTAGTCGAGATCGGCAATGGCCTGTTCAATACGCGCCAGCAGCGCATCGGACAGCAGGTGTTTCTCGCCGTTAAGGTAGCGCGAAATGCTGGTTTTACCGGTTTTGGCGGCTTTCGCCACGTCGCTGATGGTGGCCCGGGCTGGTTTGCTCATCGCTGATTTCCCTGAATTTAGTGAGAATACCTTAGCGGGAAAATCAACGATGGCAAGTGGTTCATGCCGGGGTGTGCGGTCTGATGCCCTCACCCCGACCCTCTCCCACGGGGAGAGGGGGAAATGCGATTACTGAATTGGACTCAACGTAATCTCTACACGACGGTTCTGCGCTTTGCCTTCCGCCGTGCTGTTGCTGGCGATAGGGTTGGCAGGGCCCATGCCGCTGGTGCGGATGCGGTTCGCTTCAACGCCCTGGGTAATCAGCGAGCTGGCCACGGAATCGGCGCGTTGCTGGGACAGGCGCATGTTCAGATCCTGGCTGCCGGTGCTGTCGGTGTAGCCAATCACGTTCACGGCTGTCTTGTTGTACTCTTTCAGCACCATTGCCACGCCGGTGAGGGTGTTCGCACCCGCGGGTTTCAGCGTTGCGCTGCTGCTGTCAAAGGTGACGTTGTTCGGCATGTTCAGGATGATGTTATCGCCGCTGCGGGTGACGCTCACCCCGGTTCCCTTCATTTTGTCGCGCAGTTTTGCTTCCTGTACGTCCATGTAATAACCAACGCCGCCGCCCAGAGCCGCGCCCGCCGCTGCGCCAATCAGCGCACCTTTACCGCGGTCTTTCTTGGAGGAGGAGAGCGCCCCAACGCCTGCGCCTACCAGCGAGCCGATGCCCGCGCCGATGCCGGATTTACCCGCTTCGCGCTCACCGGTGTAAGGGTTGGTTGTGCAGCCAGAAACAGCCAGTGCACCGCTCACCAGAGCGGCAATAACGAGTACGCGTTTTTTCATCTTCTTTCCTTAATCCTTTTTATTCTTTGCCACGGCGAGCGTGGCAGTTGATTATGACGTCCAGATACGGAGAAAATTCCGGGTATAACTCTGAAATTTGTGACAAACCATAAACGGCCTCACCGAGAAGGCCGTAAAACCTGCACGCAACCAGGAGCGCACGCTTGAGCACCTCAACAAAAACCATTCTGACCGCCGCCCACTGGGGGCCGATGCTGGTCGAAACCGATGGCGAAAATGTTCTGTCGTCCCGTGGGGCACTGCCAACACAACATCCCAACTCGTTACAGACCGTCGTTCGCGATCAGGTGCACAGCAAAACGCGCGTGCGCTGGCCGATGGTGCGTAAAGGTTTTCTGGCCTCGCCGGACAAGCCGCAGGGGATCCGTGGTCAGGATGAGTTTGTTCGCGTGAGCTGGGATGACGCGCTGGCACTGATCCACGCCCAGCATAAGCGCATCCGCGACAGCTACGGTCCGTCATCCATTTTCGCCGGTTCTTACGGCTGGCGTTCGAACGGCGTGCTGCACAAGGCCTCGACGCTGCTGCAGCGCTACATGAGCCTGGCAGGAGGCTATACCGGTCATCTGGGTGATTACTCCACCGGCGCGGCGCAGGCGATCATGCCCTATGTCGTGGGGGGGAACGAAGTGTACCAGCAGCAGACCAGCTGGCCGCTGGTGCTGGAGCACACCGACGTGGTGGTACTGTGGAGCGCCAATCCGCTGAATACGCTGAAAATTGCCTGGAATGCCAGCGACGAGCAGGGGATTGGGTATTTCGACGCGCTGCGCAAAAGCGGCAAGCACATCATCTGCATTGATCCGATGCGCTCTGAAACCATGGATTTCTTCGGCGACAGCGCCGAGTGGATTGCTCCGCATATGGGCACCGACGTGGCGATGATGCTGGGCATCGCCCATACGCTGTTGGAGAACGGCTGGCACGACCGCGATTTCCTCGCCCGCTGCACCTCTGGCTTCGACAAATTCGCCGACTACCTGACGGGCCAGTCCGATGGGGTAGTGAAAACGGCAGAGTGGGCCGCAGAGATTTGTGGCATTCCTGCGGCTAAAATCCGCGAACTGGCGGGGTTGTTCCATAAAAACACCACGATGTTAATGTCCGGCTGGGGGATGCAGCGCCAGCAGTTCGGCGAGCAGAAACACTGGATGCTGGTGACGCTTGCCGCAATGCTCGGACAGATTGGTACGCCGGGGGGAGGTTTTGGTCTTTCCTATCATTTTGCGAACGGCGGTAACCCAACGCGTAAAGCGGCGGTGCTGGCGTCCCTGCAAGGCTCGGTGCAGGGCGGCGTGGATGCCGTGGATAAAATTCCGGTGGCGCGGATCGTTGAAGCCCTGGAAAAGCCGGGCGGTTTTTATCAGCACAACGGTCTGGACCGCCACTTCCCGGACATTAAGTTTGTCTGGTGGGCGGGCGGGGCGAACTTTACGCACCACCAGGATACCAATCGCCTGATCCGCGCCTGGCAAAAGCCTGAGCTGGTGGTGATTTCCGAGTGCTTCTGGACCGCCTCGGCCAAACACGCCGATATCGTGCTGCCGGCGACCACGTCGTTTGAACGTAACGATCTCACCATGACCGGCGATTACAGCAACCAGCATATGGTACCGATGAAGCGCGTTGTGGCCCCGCGTGATGAAGCGCGTGATGATTTTGACGTATTTGCCGAACTGAGCGAGCTGTGGGAAGCGGGCGGTCGCGAACGCTTTACTGAAGGGAAAAATGACCTGCAGTGGCTGGAGAGTTTCTATCAGATCGCCGGGCAGCGCGGTGCGGCGCAGGGCGTGACGCTTCCGCCATTTGCTGAGTTCTGGGAGGCGAACCAGATTCTCGAAATGCCGGAAAGCGAACAAAACGCCCGGTTTGTCCGTTTCGCCGATTTCCGCCGGGACCCGGAAAACCATCCGCTGAAAACGGAGAGCGGCAAGATTGTGATCTACAGCGAGCGCATCGCCAGCTTTGGTTATGCTGATTGTCCGCCACACCCTTCGTGGCTGGAGCCGGACGAGTGGCACGGCAATGCGCTGCCGGAACAGCTCCAGATATTGTCTGCCCATCCCGCGCATCGTCTCCACAGCCAGCTTAACTACACCTCACTGCGTGAGCAGTATGCGGTTGCCGGGCGAGAGCCGATTACGCTGAATACTTTTGACGCGAAAGCCCGCGGGATTGCAGACGGCGACGTGGTGCGCGTCTGGAACTCGCGTGGACAGGTGCTGGCAGGAGCGGTGGTCAGCGACGGGATTAAGCCGGGCGTGATCTGTATTCACCAGGGGGCATGGCCCGACCTTGAGCCCGCCGAAGGCGGTATCTGTAAAAACGGGGCGGTTAACGTGCTGACCAAAGATCTCCCCAGCTCGAAGCTGGGGAACGGTTGCGCGGGGAACACGGCGCTGGCCTGGGTCGAGAAATATGAGGGGCCCGAGCTTACCTTAACGGCGTTTGATCCGCCTGCCAGCTCATGATCCACGTCGGGTGCTGAGTATCATCTTGCCAGGCGCTGTCTTCGATGCGAAAGCCCTGAGCATGATAGAAATTCACCGCCCGGACGTTTTTCTGATACACCTCCAGGCTTAAGTGCGGGAAGCGCTGTTGAACATGGTTCAGCAGCGCGCGTCCAATACCGTGCCCGATATACGCAGGCGTAACGAACAGCGCCCCCACAAACTGCGACTGTATGACGCTGATAAACCCGCGCGGCGCGCCTTCTTCTTCCCACACCCAGGTTTCTGCCGCGGGCAGGTAGACCTCCCGCACCATGGCTTCATTCTCTTGCCAGTAGCTCGCGCTAATAAACGGGTGCGCCTCGGTGGTGCTTTCAAGCCACAGGCTCATGAGCGGATCGGCATTTTCACTTTGCCATTTGCGGATCATGTTGCCTCCCCGGATGACAGAAGCAGCCGGTGACATGGTCGTTGACCAGTCCACAGGCCTGCATAAAGGCGTAGCAGATGGTGGAGCCGACAAACTTAAAGCCGCGTTTTTTCAGCGCTTTAGAGAGCGCGTCCGACGCAGGCGTGGACGCCGGGATCTCCGCCAGCGTGGCGGCCTGCGTGATTTGCGGATCGTTATTCACGAACGACCAGACAAACGCTGAGAACGGTTCGCCGTTTTGTTCCATCGCCAGCCAGGCGCGGGCGTTGCCGATGATGGCCTGGATTTTACCGCGATGGCGGATGATACCGGCATCCTGCACCAGCCGTTCTACGTCATCTTCGGTCATGGCGGCGACGGCAACGGGATCGAACTGGTGGAAGGCGTTGCGGTAGTTTTCGCGTTTCTTCAGTACCGTAATCCATGATAATCCTGCCTGCTGGCCCTCCAGGCAGATCATCTCAAAGAGTTTTTTGCCATCCGTCTCCGGTATGCCCCATTCCCGATCGTGATAGTCGATATAAAGCTGATCCTGGCTAACCCAACCGCAACGTTCCATTCGTCCTCTCCCTTATTGATACTGATTTCGCAAAAATTTCGTTCTGACTGGCTTGACGTGTTTACTATAAAGACAATAGTTAATACAGGGCCATATGCTCTCTCAAGTCTTCCTGAATAACGACAAATATCGCCGAATTCGGCTCTCTCTGGGGTCGCTTTGATGATGATAAAAAAAATCAGTGGTCGCCATGCCGCTTCTGGCCTGGTGGGGATTTCAGCCTGCCTGTTGTTGTGTAATACAGCGTCTGCATGGCAACAGGAATATATCGTTTCAGACGCCCAAAATAATACGGCTGAACGCTATACATGGGACGCGGATCACCAACCGCGTTACGAGGATATTCTGGCTGAGCGAATTCAGTCTTCCCAAAATTCGCCGGGGCTGGCCCTTGCTCTGCCATCTGGTGCTAAAACGGAAGCGGCGATGAGCGTAGGCTGGAATTTTCCGGTTTCGGCGCGGGTAACCACCGGTCCGGTGATGGCCTGGCGGTATGACGGCTCTACGCCGATGATGATCAATGAGTTTGGTGATAGCGCGACGACGCAGACGCTCGCCGATCCGCTCTGGCATGCCAGCGTGAGTACGCTAGGCTGGCGCGTGAATACCCAGTACGGCGATCTTCGTCCCTGGGCACAGATTAGCTATAACCAGCAGTTTGGTGAAAACCAGTGGAAATCGCAGTTTGGCATGCCGCAAACGCCAGCCCCTGTTCAAAGCGGTAACTGGATGGACGTCACCGTGGGAACAGACATTCCGTTTAATACGCACATGGCGGCCTATGCGTCGCTGGCTCAGGGGGAACGCACCACCACTGGTGAGGAGTTTCTGTATACCCTGGGGGTGAGCGCGAATTTTTAGTATTGTTACTTTTTTAAACGTTACGATAACATCTTAAAAACAATGACCACAGGCTTTGCAGCGATAGCAGGTACTAACCTGCCATCGCTTTCTTCCCCGGCAAGGTCATTCATTCCCGATTCCAGGCATTTCATTCCGTTCTTCCTGCATTTCATGACGTTTTACCCCATCGGTATTAAGGTTTTGTTTATCGTTGTCCTCAGCGAATTCCCTTAATTTCTGTTGCAGGACAACGGCCATGAACACATCAACCTATAACCGTACGCGCTGGCTCACGCTCTTCGGCACCATCGTTACCCAGTTCGCGCTGGGATCGGTCTATACCTGGAGCCTGTTTAACAGCGCGCTTTCCGACAAACTCGACGCCCCGGTCAGCCAGGTAGCGTTCTCCTTCGGCCTGCTGAGCCTGGGTCTGGCGATTTCGTCTTCCGTCGCGGGCAAGCTGCAGGAGCGTTTTGGCGTGAAGCGTGTGACCATGGCGTCCGGCATACTGCTGGGGCTGGGCTTTTTCCTGACGGCGCATTCCAGCAACCTGATGATGCTGTGGCTGAGCGCCGGCGTGCTGGTGGGGCTGGCAGACGGTGCAGGTTACCTGCTGACGCTGTCGAACTGCGTGAAGTGGTTCCCGGAGCGTAAAGGCTTAATCTCCGCGTTCGCCATCGGCTCCTATGGCCTGGGCAGCCTCGGCTTTAAATTTATCGACTCCCAACTGCTGGCATCCGTTGGCCTCGAAAAAACGTTTATGATCTGGGGCGCAATCGTCCTGGTGATGATCCTGTTTGGCGCTACGCTGATGAAAGATGCCCCGCAGCAGGAAGTGAAATCCGTTAACGGCGTGGTAGAGAACGATTTCACCCTCGCGCAGTCCATGCGTAAGCCGCAGTACTGGATGCTGGCGGTGATGTTCCTGACGGCCTGCATGAGCGGTCTGTATGTTATCGGTGTGGCGAAAGATATTGCTCAGGGGATGGTAAAACTGGATGCCGCGACGGCGGCGAATGCGGTGACGGTCATCTCCATTGCCAACCTCTCGGGTCGCCTGGTGCTCGGTATCCTGTCTGACAAAATTGCCCGCATCCGCGTGATTACGATTGGGCAGGTGGTTTCGCTGGTAGGAATGGCGGCATTGCTGTTTGCACCACTGAATGAAGCGACCTTCTTTGCGGCGATTGCCTGCGTGGCCTTTAACTTCGGCGGCACCATTACCGTCTTCCCGTCGCTGGTGAGCGAGTTCTTTGGCCTGAACAACCTGGCGAAAAACTACGGTGTCATTTATCTCGGCTTCGGTATCGGCAGTATTTGCGGTTCGCTGATTGCCTCGCTGTTTGGCGGGTTCTATGTCACCTTCTGCGTTATCTTTGCCCTGCTGATTATTTCGCTGGCGCTGTCCACGACGATCCGTCAGCCGCAGCGTGAAGTGTATAAAGAAGCGCACGCATGATTCGATGAAAAGAGGCCGCAGGGCCTCTTTTTTTATCTCCGTATCGCTGCCTGACCTGTTATTTTGTAAAAATCTTCATCGATCACACTCTCTGCTGCCACTTTTTTTCCCCGCTGTGGTCTACTTATCGCGCTTGTGGACGTTTCTGATAACGGTTTCTCTCGCATCTACTTACTCTGTCTGCTTTCTCGATGAGATTCGGCGGGTCTTTATACCCCTTCCCCCAGGGTTGTTTGCATGAAATATATTAGGTCTCTTACCCAGCAAAGATTATGTCTGATGCTGGCTGTCTATATCGGTTTGTTTCTGAATGGCGCGGTGCTGTTCAGAAGAGTGGAAGGCTATTTTGAACACCTCACCGTAAGAAATGGAATTTTTGCCGCGATTGAAGTGTTTGGCTCTGTTCTCGCTACCTTCTTCCTGTTGCGTCTGCTCTCGCTCTTTGGCCGACGTACCTGGCAAATTCTGGCCTCGCTGGTGGTGATTATTTCCGCCGCTGCAAGCTATTACATGACATTCATGAACGTGGTGATTGGCTACGGCATCGTTGCCTCGGTGATGACCACGGATATCGACCTCTCGAAAGAGGTGGTAGGAAAAGGCTTTATCGTCTGGACGGTATTAACCTGCCTGATACCGCTCTTCTTTATCTGGAGTAATACCTGCCGCTATACCCTGTTACGCCAGCTGCGTACGCGGGAGCAACGTATCCGCAACGTCCTCGTCGTTCTGCTGGCGGGTCTGCTGGTGTGGGCGCCGATTCGTTTGATGGAAAAACAGCAAAAACGTATCGAAAAAGCGACGGGCGTGGATATGCCAAGCTATGGCGGCGTAGTGGCGAACTCCTATTTGCCGTCTAACTGGCTGTCAGCGTTAGGTCTGTATGCCTGGGCACAGGCGGACGAGTCCAGCGATGTGAAATCCTTGATGAACCCGACCAAAAAATTCACCTATCAGGCGCCTGCTGACGGGCTGGATGATACTTACGTGGTCTTTGTCATCGGTGAAACGACGCGCTGGGATCATATGGGTATTCTCGGCTATGACCGTGATACCACGCCAAAACTGGCGCAGGAAAAGAACCTGGTGGCCTATCGGGGTTACTCCTGCGATACCGCAACGAAGCTCTCGCTGCGCTGTATGTTTGTGCGTGAAGGCGGGGCAAGCGATAACCCACAGCGCACGCTGAAAGAGCAAAACGTCTTTGCCGTGCTGAAGCAGCTTGGATTTAGCGCTGACCTGTTCGCCATGCAGAGTGAGATGTGGTTCTACACCAACACGCTGGCAGATAACATCGCGTACCGTGAGCAGATTGGCGCCGAGCCGCGTAACCGAGGCAAAAACGTTGATGACATGCTGCTGCTGGAAGAGATGTCGCAATCTCTGAAGAACCATCCGAAAGGTAAGCATCTTGTCATTCTTCATACCAAAGGGTCGCACTATAGCTATTACCAGCGCTATACCCGTGATTTCGCGAAGTGGAAACCGGAGTGCGTTGGCATTAATAAAGATTGCAGCAAGCAGGAGCTGATCAACGCCTACGATAACTCCGTTCTGTATGTGGATACGTTCCTGAGCCGCGTAATCGACCAGCTGCGTGATAAAAAAGCGATTGTTATCTACGCCGCAGACCACGGTGAGTCCATCAACGAGAAAGAGCATCTGCACGGTACACCGCGTAAGCTGGCGCCGCCGGAGCAGTTCCGCGTGCCGATGATCATGTGGATGTCCGATAAGTATCTGGAGAATCCTGATAAGGCGAAAATGTTTGCCCATCTGAAACAGCAGGCAGAAATCAAGGTACCTCGCCGTCACGTTGAATTGTACGACACCATTATGGGGTGTCTCGGCTATACCTCACCAAACGGTGGGATTAACGAAAACAACAACTGGTGTAAACTCCCTGATAACACCGCAAAAGCCGCGCAGTAGCAGCTCTGGCGAGAATATCGCCAGTTGAATGGCTTTTTGAAAATAAGGGATTGACGGGGGCGTACCTCAGCAGTAAGATGCGCTCCGCATTCGGCGAGTAGCGCAGCTTGGTAGCGCAACTGGTTTGGGACCAGTGGGTCGGAGGTTCGAATCCTCTCTCGCCGACCACATTCTGAAAAGGGCTAACCGCAAGGTTAGCCCTTTTTGCATTATGACCTTATCCTGTCAGAGTATCCAAAACGCCCCTTAGACCTGCTTCTTCCTGCCTGTTAACGATTTTGTGACATAATCCATTGTATTTTTTTATATATAGATTGATCTTTTTTCGCGTTGCTTATGGATAACCTCAGCATTTTTCGCTGTGCGTTTTAACGTTCGCGGTATTTAGTGCTCAGATAATCACCATTCTGCAAGAAAATTTACCCATTCTGAATAAAAGTTAATCACTGATTGTTGCGAAATATGAAGATAGTTGTGCTGCAAGTTGGCGAGTAGCATAAATTTCCCTGCTGAAAACTGGCGTTCAGGGTTTTTTTAATCTTTGTTTGCGGTTTCTCACACTCAGCGCAAATCCCCGTCACCTGTATTGACGTTTTCACATTCTGTTGACAGATTGTAGGGCATGAGGGGCATTTCAGGGACGATCTGCGCTGCAACTCAAACGCTCTTCTGAAAGGATTCTCCATCCCTTTAACGCCTTCGGGCACCTCCGACCGGACCGGGTAAAAAATAAATAAAGGTCTGGCGGCGTAACACAACAAAGCAAAACATCACATTGGAGCAGAATAATGAGTATTTCCTTGAAGAAGTCAGGGATGCTGAAGCTTGGTCTGAGCCTGGTGGCTATGACCGTGGCAGCAAGCGTACAGGCAAAAACCCTGGTTTACTGTTCTGAAGGCTCGCCGGAAGGCTTTAACCCACAGCTCTTTACCTCTGGTACGACTTACGACGCAAGCTCTGTACCGATCTATAACCGTCTGGTTGAATTCAAAACCGGCACCACGGAAGTGATTCCGGGTCTGGCCGAGAAGTGGGACATCAGCGAAGACGGTAAAACCTATACCTTCCACCTGCGCCAGGGCGTGAAGTGGCAGGACAGCAAAGAATTCAAACCAACGCGCGACTTTAACGCCGACGACGTTGTGTTCTCCTTTGACCGTCAGAAAAACGCGCAGAACCCGTACCACAAAGTGTCTGGCGGCAGCTACGAATACTTCGAAGGGATGGGTCTGCCGGACCTGATCGCCGAAGTGAAAAAAGTGGACGATAAAACCGTTCAGTTCGTACTGACGCGCCCGGAAGCGCCATTCCTGGCTGACCTGGCCATGGACTTCGCCTCTATTCTCTCTAAAGAGTATGCGGATAACATGCTGAAAGCCGGCACGCCGGAAAAAGTGGACCTGAACCCAATCGGTACCGGTCCGTTCCAGCTGCTGCAGTACCAGAAAGACTCCCGTATTCTGTATAAAGCCTTCCCGGGCTACTGGGGCACCAAGCCGCAGATCGACCGTCTGGTCTTCTCCATTACGCCTGATGCGTCCGTTCGTTATGCAAAACTGCAGAAAAACGAATGCCAGGTTATGCCGTACCCGAACCCGGCTGACATCGCGCGCATGAAGCAGGATAAAAACATCAACCTGCTGGAGCAGGCGGGCCTGAACGTGGGCTATCTCTCCTTCAACACCGAGAAGAAACCGTTTGATGACGTGAAAGTGCGTCAGGCGCTGACCTACGCGGTGAACAAAGAAGCGATCATCAAAGCCGTTTACCAGGGCGCGGGCGTTGCGGCCAAAAACCTGATCCCGCCAACCATGTGGGGCTATAACGACGACGTTAAAGACTACAGCTACGATCCTGAAAAAGCGAAAGCGCTGCTGAAAGAAGCGGGTCAGGATAAAGGCTTTACCGTTGAGCTGTGGGCGATGCCTGTTCAGCGTCCGTACAACCCGAACGCCCGCCGTATGGCGGAAATGGTTCAGGCTGACTGGGCGAAGATTGGCGTTCAGGCCAAGATTGTGACCTACGAGTGGGGCGAGTATCTGAAGCGCGCCAAAGCGGGTGAGCACCAGGCGGTGATGATGGGCTGGACCGGTGACAACGGGGATCCGGACAACTTCTTCGCTACCCTGTTCAGCTGCGCGGCGGCAAAAGACGGTTCTAACTACTCTCGCTGGTGCTACAAGCCGTTTGAAGACCTGATCCAGCCGGCGCGTGCCACCGACGATCACAACAAACGTATTGAACTCTACAAGCAGGCTCAGGTTGTTATGCACGATCAGGCTCCGGCGCTGATTGTTGCTCACTCCACCGTGTATGAGCCAGTGCGTAAAGAAGTGAAGGGCTACGTGGTTGATCCACTGGGCAAACACCACTTCGAAAACGTATCGGTTGAATAATAAGTAGGGTGTTCTCCCTCTCCCTGTGGGAGAGGGCAGGTGTGAGGGGCGTGCATGCATCCCCTCACCCTAACCCTCCCCCGAAGGGAGAGGGAATTTACATTTGTGAGCAATACAGACGTCACGCCACTGGTCGTGCGTCATCAGAGAGAATCCGGGTTATGTTGCAGTTCATCCTCCGACGTCTGGGACTTGTTATCCCGACGTTTATCGGTATCACCCTTCTCACTTTTGCCTTCGTTCATATGATCCCCGGCGACCCGGTAATGATTATGGCGGGCGAGCGTGGTATCTCCCCTGAACGTCATGCGCAGCTGCTGGCTGAACTCGGCCTTGATAAGCCGATGTGGCAGCAGTACCTCCACTATATCTGGGGCGTGATGCACGGTGACTTGGGGATTTCGTTAAAAAGCCGTCTTCCGGTGTGGGACGAGTTCGTGCCGCGTTTTAAAGCGACGCTGGAGCTTGGCATCTGCGCCATGATTTTTGCCACTGCGGTGGGTATTCCTGTCGGGGTACTGGCTGCCGTTAAGCGTGGCTCTATTTTCGACCATACCGCCGTGGGCCTGGCGCTGACCGGTTACTCCATGCCTATTTTCTGGTGGGGCATGATGCTGATCATGCTGGTCTCGGTGCAATTGAACCTGACGCCGGTCTCCGGGCGCGTCAGCGATATGGTCTTCCTTGATGATACCAACCCGTTAACCGGCTTTATGCTGATCGACACGGCCATCTGGGGCGAGGAGGGCAACTTCATTGATGCCGTCGCGCACATGATCCTGCCTGCCATGGTGCTGGGCACCATTCCTCTGGCAGTGATCGTGCGTATGACCCGTTCCTCCATGCTGGAAGTGCTGGGCGAGGATTACATTCGTACCGCACGCGCTAAAGGGTTAACCCGGATGCGCGTCATCATTGTCCACGCGCTGCGTAACGCCATGCTGCCGGTGGTGACCGTTATCGGCCTCCAGGTGGGTACGCTGCTGGCGGGAGCGATCCTGACCGAAACCATCTTCTCCTGGCCGGGCCTCGGACGCTGGCTGATTGATGCGCTGCAACGCCGCGACTATCCGGTGGTGCAGGGCGGGGTGCTGCTGGTCGCGACGATGATTATCCTCGTCAACCTGCTGGTCGATTTGCTGTACGGCGTGGTGAACCCGCGTATTCGTCATAAGAAGTAAGGGGCCATCATGTCACAGGTTTCTGAAAACAAAGCTGTTGCTGCACCGGTTCCGATGACGCCGCTGCAGGAGTTCTGGCACTACTTCAAGCGCAATAAAGGCGCGGTAGTCGGGCTGGTGTATGTATCCATCATGATCCTGATTGCGGTGTTTGCAAACGTGCTTGCGCCGTATAACCCGGCGGATCAGTTCCGCGATGCGCTGCTGGCTCCCCCTGCCTGGCAGGACGGCGGTAGCCTGGCGCACCTGCTGGGTACCGATGATGTGGGCCGCGACGTGCTGTCGCGTCTGATGTACGGCGCGCGTCTGTCGCTGCTGGTTGGCTGCCTGGTGGTGGTGCTCTCCCTGATTATGGGGATCGTACTCGGTCTGGTTGCCGGTTACTTCGGCGGCATCGTTGATAACATCATCATGCGTATTGTCGACATCATGCTGGCGCTGCCAAGCCTGCTGCTGGCCCTGGTGCTGGTGGCGATCTTCGGTCCGTCGATCGGTAACGCCGCGCTTGCGCTGACCTTCGTGGCGCTCCCTCACTACGTACGTTTAACCCGTGCGGCGGTGCTGGTGGAAGTGAACCGCGACTATGTCACCGCGTCTCGCGTGGCGGGTGCGGGTGCGATGCGCCAGATGTTCGTGAATATCTTCCCTAACTGCCTTGCGCCGCTGATTGTTCAGGCGTCGCTCGGTTTCTCTAACGCCATTCTTGATATGGCCGCTCTTGGCTTCCTGGGCATGGGTGCGCAGCCGCCAACACCGGAGTGGGGCACCATGCTCTCCGACGTGTTGCAGTTCGCACAAAGCGCCTGGTGGGTTGTCACCTTCCCGGGTCTGGCAATCCTGCTGACGGTGCTGGCATTTAACCTGATGGGTGATGGTCTGCGTGATGCGCTTGATCCCAAACTGAAGCAGTAAGAGGCACGAGATGGCGTTATTAAATGTAGATAAATTATCGGTGCACTTCGGCGACGAAGGCACCCCGTTTCGCGCCGTGGACCGCATCAGCTACAGCGTAAATCAGGGCGAAGTGGTTGGCATTGTCGGGGAGTCCGGTTCCGGTAAGTCGGTGAGTTCACTGGCGATCATGGGGCTGATTGATTACCCGGGCCGCGTGATGGCGGAAAACCTGCAGTTCAACGGTCAGGACCTGAAGCGCATTTCTGAGAAACAGCGCCGCCAGCTGGTGGGCGCCGAAGTGGCAATGATCTTCCAGGACCCGATGACCAGCCTGAACCCGTGTTACACGGTCGGTTTCCAGATTATGGAAGCGATTAAGGTGCACCAGGGCGGTAACAAGAAAACCCGTCGCCAGCGCGCGATCGACCTGCTGAATCAGGTCGGTATCCCTGATCCGGCATCGCGCCTGGACGTTTACCCGCACCAGCTCTCCGGAGGGATGAGCCAGCGCGTGATGATCGCCATGGCGATTGCCTGTCGGCCAAAGCTGCTGATTGCGGATGAACCGACAACGGCGCTGGATGTGACCATTCAGGCGCAAATCATCGAGCTGCTGCTGGAGCTGCAGCAGAAAGAGAACATGGCGCTGGTGCTGATTACGCACGATCTGGCGCTGGTGGCCGAAGCCGCGCACAAAATCATCGTGATGTATGCCGGCCAGGTGGTCGAGACCGGTAATTCGCACGATATCTTCCGCGCGCCGCGTCACCCGTATACGCAGGCGCTGCTGCGTGCGTTGCCGGAGTTTGCCCAGGATAAAGCGCGGCTGGCGTCGCTGCCTGGTGTGGTACCGGGTAAATATGACCGACCGCAGGGCTGTCTGCTCAATCCGCGTTGTCCGTACGCGACGGATAAGTGCCGGGCGGAAGAGCCAGAGCTAAACCAGCTTGCTGACGGCCGCCAGTCGAAATGTCACTACCCACTCGATGATGCCGGGAGGCCAACACTATGAGTACGCAACAGGCCACCACGCAACAGCCGCTGTTGCAGGCCATCGACCTGAAAAAACACTATCCGGTTAAAAAGGGGATTTTTGCCCCTGAACGCCTGGTGAAGGCGCTGGACGGCGTCTCCTTTACCCTCGAACGCGGTAAAACGCTGGCGGTGGTGGGGGAGTCAGGCTGCGGTAAGTCCACGCTCGGTCGTCTGCTGACGATGATTGAAGTGCCGACCGGCGGTGAGCTCTATTATCAGGGGCAGGATCTGCTCAAGCACGATCCGCAGGCGCAGAAGCTGCGTCGCCAGAAAATCCAGATTGTGTTCCAGAACCCGTACGGTTCTCTGAACCCGCGTAAAAAAGTGGGACAGATTCTGGAAGAGCCGCTGCTGATTAACAGCAATCTGAGCAAAGAGCAACGCCGTGAAAAAGCCCTGGCGATGATGGCGAAGGTCGGCCTCAAAACCGAGCATTACGATCGCTACCCGCATATGTTCTCCGGTGGCCAGCGTCAGCGTATCGCTATTGCCCGCGGTCTGATGCTTGACCCGGACGTGGTGATTGCCGATGAGCCGGTTTCGGCGCTCGACGTCTCCGTACGCGCGCAGGTGCTGAACCTGATGATGGATCTCCAGCAGGAGCTGGGGCTCTCTTACGTGTTCATCTCCCACGACCTGTCGGTGGTGGAGCACATCGCTGACGAAGTGATGGTGATGTATCTGGGGCGCTGCGTGGAGAAGGGGACCAAAGATCAGATCTTTAATAACCCTCGTCACCCGTACACCCAGGCGCTGCTGTCTGCCACGCCGCGTCTGAACCCGGACGATCGTCGTGAGCGCATTAAGCTGACGGGTGAACTGCCTAGTCCGCTGAATCCACCTCCGGGATGTGCATTCAATGCCCGGTGCAGCCGTCGCTTTGGCCCGTGCACCCAGCTCCAGCCGCAGCTGAAGGAGTATGGCGGGCAGCTGGTTGCCTGCTTCGCGGTCGATCAGGATGAAAACGGCGAGAAGCCCCATGCATAAAGTAAAAAACCGGCGTTAAGCCGGTTTTTTTATATCTGCCTGGCTATTTCCGCAGGCGAATCTGGTCGACGGCGTGCTTCTCGCTCTTGGTGAGGATCAGGCTCGCACGCTCGCGCGTCGGCAGGATGTTCTCTTTGAGGTTCACGTAGTTGATCTCATTCCACAGCCCCGTCGCCACATTAATCGCTTCTTCTTCAGAAAGCTGGGCGTAGTGGTGGAAATAGGAGTCCGGGTCGGTGAATGCCCCTTCGCGGAACTTCAGGAAGCGGTTGATATACCAGTTCTGCAGCAGGTCTTCCGGCGCATCAACATAGATAGAGAAATCGACGAAATCCGAAACGAACACATGATGCGGGTCATGTGGATAATCCATTCCGCTTTGCAGCACGTTCAAACCTTCAAGAATCAGGATGTCCGGCTGGACTACCGTTTTATCCCCATCCGGGATGCGGTCGTAGATCAGGTGTGAATAGACCGGCGCCGTGACGTGAGGCACGCCAGATTTCAGGTCAGAGACAAATTTCACCAGACGGTGCATATCATAAGAGAGCGGGAAGCCCTTCTTCTTCATCAGCCCGCGTTCTTTTAATACTTCGTTCGGGTGCAGGAAGCCGTCGGTCGTGATCAACTCAACGCTGCGGTGTTCCGGCCAGCGGCTCAATAACGCCTGCAGTACGCGTGCGGTGGTGCTTTTACCCACGGCCACGCTGCCTGCAATGCTAATGATATAAGGAATGCGCTGACCGTTCGTGCCGAGGAACTGCTCCAGCACCGCCTGACGGCGCAGGTTGGAGCTGATATAGAAGTTAAGCAAGCGAGAGAGGGGGAGATAAATTTCTGCCACCTCTTCCAGGGACAGATCTTCGTTTATCCCTTTTAACCGTGCGATTTCACCTTCCGTCAGCGTCATAGGGACGGAATCACGCAGGGCAGCCCACTGGCTGCGGTTAAAGTGAAGATAAGGCGTCATTAACGTTTGCTCTTTTTTGCTCATAAGCATGCTTCAGTGAGCCAGCGCTATGCTGCCGGGACGTGGCTCATCACACAGTTAATTTTGGACAATGGGCAGGAGGTTAACACCAGATGGCGGGAATAATAAGAAAAAAGATGGAAAGCGCTGCGTTACGCGGAAGCCGTCACGCTACGGTGTATACCGTGCAAAACACCCTTTCATGTTGATTATTTGACCGTGGATGACTACTTTTACAGCGCTTAGTGCGCTGTTCGCATAAAATGTGAGCGAAAGAACGTTTTATGCAAATTTTTAGTTGCATGACCGCGCAGGTATCCATAGAATGCGCGCTACTTGATGCCGACTTAGCTCAGTAGGTAGAGCAACTGACTTGTAATCAGTAGGTCACCAGTTCGATTCCGGTAGTCGGCACCATCAAGTCCGGTGGGGTTCCCGAGCGGCCAAAGGGAGCAGACTGTAAATCTGCCGTCACAGACTTCGAAGGTTCGAATCCTTCCCCCACCACCACTTTCTGGCAGCGTAAATGCCGCCGGAGCTGGTTGGAAAAATTAGCCAGCTCAAACTGAAAAAGAGAGAAATCTCTTTTTTTGTTACAGAAAGAACTGGGTAGCCGAGTTTCAGGATGCGGGCATCGTATAATGGCTATTACCTCAGCCTTCCAAGCTGATGATGCGGGTTCGATTCCCGCTGCCCGCTCCAATACGTGCTGATATGGCTCAGTTGGTAGAGCGCACCCTTGGTAAGGGTGAGGTCCCCAGTTCGACTCTGGGTATCAGCACCACTTCACTTCTCCTTCCCGTTTCTCTCTGTTTTAATTTTACTGTATTCAACAATTCGGGCATTTCGCCTGGTTGATGTGGTGATATCACCGATTTATCCGTGTCTTAGAGGGACAATCGATGTCTAAAGAAAAGTTTGAACGTACAAAACCGCACGTTAACGTCGGTACTATCGGCCACGTTGACCATGGTAAAACAACGCTGACCGCTGCAATCACTACCGTTCTGGCAAAAACCTACGGTGGTTCTGCTCGTGCATTCGACCAGATCGATAACGCACCAGAAGAAAAAGCTCGTGGTATCACCATCAACACCTCTCACGTTGAATACGACACCCCGACTCGCCACTACGCACACGTAGACTGCCCAGGCCACGCCGACTATGTTAAAAACATGATCACCGGTGCTGCGCAGATGGACGGCGCGATCCTGGTTGTTGCTGCGACTGACGGCCCAATGCCTCAGACCCGTGAGCACATCCTGCTGGGTCGTCAGGTAGGCGTTCCTTTCATCATCGTGTTCCTGAACAAGTGCGACATGGTTGATGACGAAGAGCTGCTGGAACTGGTAGAGATGGAAGTTCGTGAACTGCTGTCTCAGTACGATTTCCCAGGCGACGACACCCCAATCGTTCGTGGTTCCGCGCTGAAAGCGCTGGAAGGCGACGCAGAGTGGGAAGCGAAAATCATCGAACTGGCTGGCTTCCTGGATTCTTACATCCCAGAACCAGAGCGTGCGATTGACAAGCCATTCCTGCTGCCAATCGAAGACGTATTCTCCATCTCCGGTCGTGGTACCGTTGTTACCGGTCGTGTAGAGCGCGGTATCATCAAAGTTGGTGAAGAAGTTGAAATCGTTGGTATCAAAGAGACTGCGAAGTCTACCTGTACTGGCGTTGAAATGTTCCGCAAACTGCTGGACGAAGGCCGTGCTGGTGAGAACGTTGGTGTTCTGCTGCGTGGTATCAAGCGTGAAGAAATCGAACGTGGTCAGGTTCTGGCGAAGCCAGGCTCAATCAAGCCACACACCAAGTTCGAATCTGAAGTGTACATCCTGTCCAAAGACGAAGGCGGCCGTCATACTCCGTTCTTCAAAGGCTACCGTCCACAGTTCTACTTCCGTACAACTGACGTGACCGGTACCATCGAACTGCCAGAAGGCGTAGAGATGGTAATGCCAGGCGACAACATCAAGATGGTAGTGACTCTGATCCACCCAATCGCGATGGACGACGGTCTGCGTTTCGCAATCCGTGAAGGTGGCCGTACCGTTGGCGCGGGCGTGGTTGCTAAAGTTCTCGGCTAATTGCTGATAACATTTGACGCAATGCGCAATAAAAGGGCATCATTTGATGCCCTTTTTGCACGCTTTCACGCCAGAACCTGGCTCATCAGTGATTATTTTTGTCATAATCATTGCTGAGACAGGCTCTGCAGAGAGCGTATAATCCGAAAAGCGAATTAGCATTTCGATTTGGTTTGCCTCGCGATCGCGGGGTGAAAATGTTTGTAGAATACTTCTGACAGGTTGGTTTATGAGTGCGAATACCGAAGCTCAAGGGAGCGGGCGCGGCCTGGAAGCGATGAAATGGGTAGTAGTAGCCGTTCTGCTGATCGTAGCGATTGTCGGCAACTACCTTTATCGTGACATTATGCTGCCGCTACGCGCGCTTGCAGTGGTAATTCTGATTGCTGCAGCGGGTGGTGTCGCGCTGTTGACGACGAAAGGCAAAGCGACTGTCGCTTTTGCCCGCGAAGCGCGTACCGAAGTCCGCAAGGTAATTTGGCCGACTCGCCAGGAAACATTGCACACCACGCTGATCGTAGCGGCGGTTACCGCTGTAATGTCACTGATCCTGTGGGGACTGGATGGTATTCTGGTTCGCCTGGTATCCTTTATCACTGGCCTGAGGTTCTGAGATGTCTGAAGCCCCTAAAAAGCGCTGGTACGTCGTTCAGGCGTTTTCCGGTTTTGAAGGCCGCGTAGCCACGTCGCTGCGTGAGCATATCAAATTACACAACATGGAAGAGTTGTTTGGCGAAGTTATGGTTCCAACCGAAGAAGTGGTTGAGATCCGTGGCGGCCAGCGTCGCAAAAGCGAGCGCAAATTCTTCCCGGGTTACGTGCTGGTTCAGATGGTTATGAACGACGCGAGCTGGCACCTGGTGCGCAGCGTACCGCGCGTGATGGGCTTTATCGGCGGCACGTCTGACCGTCCGGCGCCAATCAGCGACAAAGAAGTTGATGCGATTATGAACCGCCTGCAGCAGGTAGGTGATAAGCCGCGTCCGAAAACGCTGTTTGAACCGGGTGAAATGGTTCGTGTTAATGACGGTCCGTTTGCTGACTTTAATGGCGTGGTTGAAGAAGTGGACTACGAGAAGTCCCGCCTGAAAGTTTCTGTTTCTATCTTCGGTCGTGCGACCCCGGTAGAACTGGACTTTGCCCAGGTAGAAAAAGCCTAAGCAGCGATCAAAAAAGCGACGATTTAATCGTTGCACAAGGCGCGGGATTGGAATACAATTTCGCGCCTTTTGTTTTTATGGGTCTCGGTCCGTAAAACGAATTTTATTCACGGGGAGCCTCCCTGAGGCGCTATTACCCAATCAGAGGATTTTAGAATGGCTAAGAAAGTACAAGCCTACGTCAAGCTGCAGGTTGCAGCTGGTATGGCGAACCCAAGTCCACCAGTTGGTCCAGCTCTGGGTCAGCAGGGTGTGAACATCATGGAATTCTGTAAAGCGTTCAACGCAAAAACTGAATCCCTGGAAAAAGGTCTGCCAATCCCAGTCGTAATCACTGTTTACGCTGACCGTTCTTTCACTTTCGTTACCAAAACCCCTCCAGCAGCAGTTCTGCTGAAGAAAGCGGCTGGTATCAAGTCTGGTTCCGGTAAACCGAACAAAGACAAAGTGGGTAAAATTTCCCGCGCTCAGCTGCAGGAAATCGCGCAGACCAAAGCTGCCGACATGACTGGTGCCGACATTGAAGCGATGACTCGCTCCATCGAAGGTACTGCACGTTCCATGGGCCTGGTAGTGGAGGACTAAGAAATGGCTAAACTGACCAAGCGCATGTCCGTGATCCGTGACAAAGTTGATGCGACCAAACAGTACGACATCAACGAAGCTATCGCTCTGCTGAAAGAACTGGCAACTGCTAAGTTCGTTGAAAGCGTTGACGTTGCCGTTAACCTGGGCATCGACGCTCGTAAATCCGATCAGAACGTTCGTGGCGCAACTGTACTGCCACACGGTACTGGCCGTTCCGTTCGCGTAGCTGTATTTGCTCAGGGTGCAAACGCTGAAGCTGCTAAAGCTGCCGGTGCTGAACTGGTAGGTATGGAAGATCTGGCTGATCAGATCAAGAAAGGCGAAATGAACTTTGACGTTGTTATCGCATCTCCAGATGCAATGCGCGTTGTTGGCCAGCTGGGCCAGGTTCTGGGTCCACGCGGCCTGATGCCAAACCCGAAAGTTGGTACTGTAACTCCTAACGTTGCTGAAGCGGTTAAGAACGCTAAAGCGGGTCAGGTTCGTTATCGTAACGACAAAAACGGCATCATCCACACCACCATCGGTAAAGTGGACTTTGACGCTGACAAACTGAAAGAAAACCTGGAAGCTCTGCTGGTTGCGCTGAAAAAAGCAAAACCAACTCAGGCGAAAGGCGTGTACATCAAGAAAGTTAGCATCTCCACCACTATGGGTGCAGGTGTTGCAGTTGACCAGGCTGGCCTGAGCGCTGCTGCAAACTAATGCCTTTACGTGGGCGGTGATTTTGTCTACAATCTTACCCCCACGTTTGCTAACGAAAGTTAGCGGCTAAAAGAATTGTTCGTTGGAGCCTGGCCTATCCAGGCCTCCGTCGAAGACCGCAGGTGTCTCGAAAGAGACTTAATCCCCTGCGTAGACGGTGACAGAACGCTAAGATTATTTTTAATACTCTGGCTTGTTTCTGCTCACCGTATTAAGACGCTCTTCCCGTTGGGAAGAGTGAAGTGAGTTCCGGAACATGAGTTCCGGCAAACATCCAGGAGCAAAGCTAATGGCTTTAAATCTTCAAGACAAACAAGCGATTGTTGCTGAAGTCAGCGAAGTAGCCAAAGGCGCGCTGTCTGCAGTAGTTGCGGATTCCCGTGGCGTTACTGTAGACAAAATGACTGAACTGCGTAAAGCAGGTCGTGAAGCTGGCGTATACATGCGTGTTGTTCGTAACACCCTGCTGCGCCGCGTAGTTGAAGGTACTCAGTTCGAGTGCCTGAAAGACACGTTTGTTGGTCCGACCCTGATTGCATACTCTATGGAACACCCGGGCGCTGCTGCTCGTCTGTTCAAAGAGTTCGCGAAAGCGAATGCAAAATTTGAGGTCAAAGCTGCAGCCTTTGAAGGTGAGTTGATCCCGGCATCGCAAATCGATCGCCTGGCAACCCTGCCGACCTACGAAGAAGCAATTGCACGCCTGATGGCAACCATGAAAGAAGCTGCGGCTGGCAAACTGGTTCGCACTCTGGCTGCTGTACGCGATGCGAAAGAAGCTGCTTAATTGCAGTTATCTTTATAAAGCATTTGCTTACGTATAAACTTATTCTGATTTTCAGGAACAATTTAAATGTCTATCACTAAAGATCAAATCATTGAAGCAGTAGCAGCTATGTCCGTAATGGACGTTGTAGAGCTGGTTTCTGCAATGGAAGAAAAATTCGGTGTTTCTGCTGCTGCTGCTGTAGCTGTAGCTGCTGGCCCGGCTGAAGCTGCTGAAGAAAAAACTGAATTCGACGTAATTCTGAAAGCTGCTGGCGCGAACAAAGTTGCTGTTATCAAAGCAGTACGTGGCGCAACTGGCCTGGGTCTGAAAGAAGCTAAAGACCTGGTAGAATCTGCTCCAGCTGCGCTGAAAGAAGGCGTGAGCAAAGACGACGCAGAAGCACTGAAAAAATCTCTGGAAGAAGCTGGCGCTGAAGTTGAAGTTAAATAAGCCAACTTTTCTGGTTGCAGCCTAAGCAATTAGGCTGATGGCTGGTGACTTTTTAGTCACCAGCCTTTTTGCGCTGTAAGGCATCAGTAGCATTTCACACTGTTTGACTGCTGATTGTCCTGACAATGCTTGTTTCTATCGACGACTTAATATACTGCGACAGGGTGCTCGCTCTGTGTAAATCGCAATGAAATGGTTTAAGCGTGATAGCAACAGGTATTGCGGAAAGTATTCAATTTTCCGGTCCACAAAATGGTGTTGCACAAACTGTCCCTTCGTCGGACAGATGGGTCGACTTGTCAGCGAGCTGAGGAACCCTATGGTTTACTCCTATACCGAGAAAAAACGTATTCGTAAGGATTTTGGTAAACGTCCACAAGTTCTGGACATTCCATATCTCCTTTCTATCCAGCTTGACTCGTTCCAGAAGTTTATCGAGCAAGATCCTGAAGGGCAGTACGGTCTGGAAGCAGCCTTCCGTTCCGTGTTCCCGATTCAGAGCTACAGCGGTAACTCCGAGCTGCAGTACGTCAGCTACCGCCTTGGCGAACCGGTGTTTGACGTTCAGGAATGTCAGATCCGTGGCGTGACCTATTCCGCACCGCTGCGCGTAAAACTGCGTCTGGTGATCTACGAGCGCGAAGCGCCGGAAGGCACCGTAAAAGACATTAAAGAACAAGAAGTCTACATGGGTGAGATTCCACTCATGACAGACAACGGTACTTTCGTCATCAACGGTACTGAGCGTGTTATCGTTTCCCAGCTGCATCGTAGCCCGGGCGTCTTCTTCGACAGCGATAAAGGTAAAACACACTCTTCCGGTAAAGTACTGTATAACGCACGCATCATTCCTTACCGTGGTTCATGGCTGGACTTCGAGTTCGATCCAAAAGACAACCTGTTTGTCCGTATCGACCGTCGTCGTAAACTGCCTGCAACCATCATTCTGCGTGCACTGAACTATACCACTGAGCAGATCCTGGACCTGTTCTTTGAGAAAGTGATCTTTGAAATCCGCGACAACAAGCTGCAGATGGAGCTGGTGCCGGAACGTCTGCGTGGTGAGACCGCGTCGTTCGACATCGAAGCCGACGGCAAAGTGTATGTGGAAAAAGGTCGCCGTATCACCGCGCGCCACATCCGCCAACTGGAAAAAGATGATATCAAACACATCGAAGTTCCGGTTGAATACATTGCAGGAAAAGTAGCCGCGAAAGATTACGTTGATGAATCAACTGGCGAGCTGATCTGCCCGGCTAACATGGAGCTGAGCCTGGATCTGCTGGCTAAGCTGAGCCAGTCTGGCCACAAACGTATCGAAACGCTGTTCACCAACGATCTGGACCACGGTCCGTACATCTCTGAGACTGTACGCGTCGACCCAACGACCGATCGTCTGAGCGCGCTGGTCGAAATCTACCGCATGATGCGTCCTGGTGAGCCACCAACTCGCGAAGCGGCTGAAAGCCTGTTCGAGAACCTGTTCTTCTCCGAAGACCGCTACGATCTGTCCGCGGTAGGTCGTATGAAGTTCAACCGTTCTCTGCTGCGCGATGAAATCGAAGGTTCCGGTATCCTGAGCAAAGACGACATCATCGAAGTGATGAAGAAGCTCATCGATATCCGTAACGGTAAAGGCGAAGTGGACGATATTGACCACCTCGGCAACCGTCGTATCCGCTCCGTGGGCGAAATGGCGGAAAACCAGTTCCGCGTTGGCCTGGTACGTGTAGAGCGTGCGGTGAAAGAGCGTCTGTCTCTGGGCGATCTGGATACCCTGATGCCTCAGGATATGATCAACGCCAAGCCGATTTCTGCAGCAGTGAAAGAGTTCTTCGGTTCCAGCCAGCTGTCTCAGTTCATGGACCAGAACAACCCGCTGTCTGAGATTACGCATAAACGTCGTATCTCCGCACTCGGCCCGGGCGGTCTGACCCGTGAACGTGCAGGCTTCGAAGTTCGAGACGTACACCCGACGCACTACGGTCGCGTATGTCCAATCGAAACGCCTGAAGGTCCAAACATCGGTCTGATCAACTCCCTGTCCGTTTACGCACAGACGAACGAATACGGTTTCCTCGAGACCCCGTACCGTAAAGTGACTGACGGTGTTGTTACCGACGAAATTCACTACCTGTCTGCTATCGAAGAAGGCAACTACGTTATCGCTCAGGCGAACTCCAACCTGGATGACGAAGGCCACTTTGTAGAAGATTTGGTTACCTGCCGTAGCAAAGGCGAATCCAGCTTGTTCAGCCGCGACCAGGTTGACTACATGGACGTTTCCACCCAGCAGGTGGTATCCGTTGGTGCGTCCCTGATCCCGTTCCTGGAACACGATGACGCCAACCGTGCATTGATGGGTGCGAACATGCAACGTCAGGCCGTTCCAACTCTGCGTGCTGATAAGCCGCTGGTTGGTACCGGTATGGAACGTGCTGTTGCCGTTGACTCCGGTGTTACTGCAGTTGCTAAGCGTGGCGGTACCGTTCAGTACGTCGACGCATCCCGTATCGTTATCAAAGTTAACGAAGACGAGATGTATCCGGGCGAAGCGGGTATCGACATCTACAACCTGACCAAATACACCCGTTCTAACCAGAACACCTGTATCAACCAGATGCCTTGTGTATCTCTGGGTGAGCCAGTTGAGCGCGGCGACGTGCTGGCAGACGGTCCGTCCACCGACCTTGGTGAACTGGCGCTCGGTCAGAACATGCGCGTAGCGTTCATGCCGTGGAACGGTTACAACTTCGAAGACTCCATCCTTGTCTCCGAGCGTGTGGTTCAGGAAGATCGTTTCACCACCATCCACATTCAGGAACTGGCCTGCGTGTCCCGTGACACCAAGCTGGGGCCAGAAGAGATCACTGCCGACATCCCTAACGTGGGTGAAGCTGCGCTCTCCAAACTGGATGAATCCGGTATTGTTTACATCGGTGCGGAAGTGACCGGCGGCGACATTCTGGTTGGTAAGGTTACGCCGAAAGGTGAAACCCAGCTGACGCCAGAAGAGAAACTGCTGCGTGCAATCTTCGGTGAGAAAGCGTCTGACGTTAAAGACTCTTCTCTGCGCGTACCAAACGGTGTTTCCGGTACGGTTATCGACGTTCAGGTCTTCACTCGTGATGGCGTTGAGAAAGATAAGCGTGCGCTGGAAATCGAAGAGATGCAGCTCAAGCAGGCTAAGAAAGACCTGTCTGAAGAACTGCAGATCCTCGAAGCGGGTCTGTTCAGCCGTATTTATGCGGTGCTGGTTGCCGGTGGCGTTGAAGCTGAGAAGCTCGACAAACTGCCACGCGATCGCTGGCTGGAACTGGGCCTGACCGACGAAGAGAAACAAAATCAGCTGGAACAGCTGGCTGAGCAGTATGACGAACTGAAACACGAGTTCGAGAAAAAGCTCGAAGCGAAACGCCGCAAAATCACTCAGGGCGACGATCTGGCACCAGGCGTGCTGAAGATTGTTAAGGTGTATCTGGCCGTTAAACGTCAGATCCAGCCTGGTGATAAGATGGCAGGTCGTCACGGTAACAAGGGTGTTATCTCTAAGATCAACCCGATCGAAGATATGCCGCACGATGCTAACGGTACGCCGGTAGATATCGTACTGAACCCACTGGGCGTACCGTCTCGTATGAACATCGGTCAGATTCTGGAAACCCACCTGGGTATGGCTGCGAAAGGTATTGGCGACAAAATCAACGCCATGCTGAAACAGCAGCAGGAAGTCGCGAAACTGCGCGAATTCATCCAGCGTGCCTACGATCTGGGTACCGATGTGCGTCAGAAAGTCGACCTGAACACCTTCAGCGATGAAGAAGTGCTGCGTCTGGCAGAGAACCTGCGCAAAGGTATGCCAATTGCAACGCCGGTATTCGACGGTGCAAAAGAAGCTGAAATTAAAGAGCTGCTGCAACTGGGTGGTCTGCCAACGTCTGGTCAGATTACGCTGTTTGACGGCCGTACCGGTGAACAGTTTGAGCGTCCAGTAACCGTTGGTTACATGTACATGCTGAAACTGAACCACCTGGTCGACGACAAGATGCACGCTCGTTCTACCGGTTCTTACAGCCTGGTTACTCAGCAGCCGCTGGGTGGTAAGGCACAGTTCGGTGGTCAGCGCTTCGGGGAGATGGAAGTGTGGGCGCTGGAAGCATACGGCGCGGCATACACCCTGCAGGAAATGCTCACCGTTAAGTCTGATGACGTGAACGGTCGTACCAAGATGTATAAAAACATCGTGGACGGCAACCATCAGATGGAGCCGGGCATGCCAGAATCCTTCAACGTACTGTTGAAAGAGATTCGTTCGCTGGGTATCAACATCGAACTGGAAGACGAGTAATTCTCGCTCAAACAGGTCACTGCTGTCGGGTTAACGCCCGACAGCAGAGTGTGCTAACTCCGACGGGAGCAAATCCGTGAAAGACTTATTAAAGTTTCTGAAAGCGCAAACTAAAACCGAAGAGTTTGATGCGATCAAAATTGCTCTGGCTTCGCCAGACATGATCCGTTCATGGTCTTTCGGTGAAGTTAAAAAGCCGGAAACCATCAACTACCGTACGTTCAAACCTGAGCGTGACGGCCTTTTCTGTGCACGTATTTTCGGGCCAGTAAAAGATTACGAGTGCCTGTGCGGTAAGTACAAGCGCCTGAAACACCGTGGTGTGATCTGTGAGAAGTGCGGCGTTGAAGTGACCCAGACCAAAGTACGCCGTGAGCGTATGGGCCACATCGAGCTGGCGTCTCCGACTGCTCACATCTGGTTCCTGAAATCTCTGCCGTCCCGTATCGGCCTGCTGCTGGATATGCCGCTGCGCGATATCGAACGTGTACTGTACTTCGAATCTTATGTGGTTATCGAAGGCGGGATGACGAACCTGGAACGTCACCAGATCCTGACTGAAGAGCAGTATCTGGACGCGCTGGAAGAGTTCGGTGACGAATTCGACGCGAAGATGGGTGCGGAAGCTATTCAGGCCCTGCTGAAGAGCATGGATCTGGAGCAAGAGTGCGAGCAGCTGCGTGAAGAGCTGAACGAAACCAACTCCGAAACCAAGCGTAAAAAGCTGACCAAGCGTATCAAACTGCTGGAAGCGTTCGTTCAGTCTGGTAACAAACCAGAGTGGATGATCCTGACCGTTCTGCCGGTTCTGCCGCCAGATCTGCGTCCGCTGGTTCCGCTGGATGGTGGTCGTTTCGCAACGTCCGATCTGAACGATCTGTATCGTCGCGTGATCAACCGTAACAACCGTCTGAAACGTCTGCTGGATCTGGCTGCGCCGGATATCATCGTACGCAACGAAAAACGTATGCTGCAGGAAGCGGTAGATGCCCTGCTGGATAACGGTCGTCGTGGTCGTGCGATCACCGGTTCTAACAAACGTCCTCTGAAATCTTTGGCCGACATGATCAAAGGTAAACAGGGTCGTTTCCGTCAGAACCTGCTCGGTAAGCGTGTTGACTACTCCGGTCGTTCTGTAATCACCGTAGGTCCATACCTGCGTCTGCATCAGTGCGGTCTGCCGAAGAAAATGGCACTGGAGCTGTTCAAACCGTTCATCTACGGCAAGCTGGAGCTGCGAGGACTCGCCACTACCATCAAAGCCGCTAAGAAAATGGTTGAGCGTGAAGAAGCTGTCGTTTGGGATATCCTGGACGAAGTGATCCGCGAACACCCGGTACTGCTGAACCGTGCACCAACACTGCACCGTCTGGGTATCCAGGCATTTGAGCCAGTACTGATCGAAGGTAAAGCTATCCAGCTGCACCCGCTGGTCTGTGCGGCTTATAACGCCGACTTCGATGGTGACCAGATGGCTGTTCACGTACCGCTGACGCTGGAAGCCCAGCTCGAAGCGCGTGCGCTGATGATGTCTACCAACAACATCCTGTCTCCAGCGAACGGTGAGCCAATCATCGTTCCTTCTCAGGACGTTGTATTGGGTCTGTACTACATGACCCGTGACTGTGTTAACGCCAAAGGCGAAGGCATGGTGCTGACTGGCCCGAAAGAAGCTGAGCGTATTTATCGCGCTGGCCTGGCCTCTCTGCATGCGCGCGTTAAAGTGCGTATCACCGAATACGAAAAAGATGCAAACGGCGAATTCGTTGCGAAAACCAGCCTGAAAGACACGACCGTTGGCCGTGCCATTCTGTGGATGATCGTACCGAAAGGTCTGCCTTTCTCCATCGTCAACCAGGCGCTGGGTAAGAAAGCGATCTCCAAAATGCTGAACACCTGTTACCGCATTCTGGGTCTGAAGCCGACCGTTATCTTCGCTGACCAGACAATGTATACCGGCTTTGCTTATGCAGCGCGTTCAGGTGCATCTGTTGGTATCGATGACATGGTCATCCCAGAGAAGAAACACGAGATCATCTCTGAAGCGGAAGCTGAAGTTGCGGAAATCCAGGAGCAGTTCCAGTCTGGTCTGGTCACCGCGGGCGAACGTTACAACAAAGTTATCGATATCTGGGCTGCGGCGAACGATCGTGTATCCAAAGCGATGATGGATAACCTGCAAACCGAAACCGTGATTAACCGTGACGGCGTAGAAGAGCAGCAGGTTTCCTTCAACAGCATCTACATGATGGCCGACTCCGGTGCGCGTGGTTCCGCAGCACAGATTCGTCAGCTGGCAGGTATGCGTGGTCTGATGGCGAAGCCGGATGGCTCCATCATCGAAACGCCAATCACCGCGAACTTCCGTGAAGGTCTGAACGTACTCCAGTACTTCATCTCCACGCACGGTGCGCGTAAAGGTCTGGCGGATACCGCACTGAAAACAGCGAACTCCGGTTATCTGACGCGTCGTCTGGTTGACGTTGCGCAGGATCTGGTTGTGACCGAAGACGATTGTGGCACCCTCGAAGGTATCACCATGACCCCGGTTATCGAGGGTGGTGATGTTAAAGAGCCGCTGCGCGATCGCGTACTGGGTCGTGTAACCGCGGAAGACATCCTGAAGCCGGGCACCGCAGACATTCTGGTTCCACGCAACACGCTGCTGCACGAACAGTGGTGTGACCTGCTGGAAGCGAACTCTGTTGACTCCGTAAAAGTGCGTTCCGTTGTATCCTGTGACACCGACTTTGGTGTATGTGCGCACTGCTACGGTCGTGACCTGGCGCGTGGCCACATCATCAACAAAGGTGAAGCCATCGGCGTTATCGCGGCACAGTCCATCGGTGAGCCGGGTACACAGCTGACGATGCGTACGTTCCACATCGGTGGTGCGGCATCTCGTGCGGCTGCTGAATCCAGCATCCAGGTGAAAAACAAAGGTAGCATCAAGCTCAGCAACGCGAAATCGGTTGTGAACTCCAGCGGTAAACTGGTTATCACTTCTCGTAACACCGAGCTGAAGCTGATCGACGAATTCGGTCGTACCAAAGAGAGCTATAAAGTGCCTTACGGTGCTGTTATGGCGAAAGGTGATGGCGAGCAGGTTGCCGGCGGTGAAACCGTTGCAAACTGGGATCCACACACCATGCCGGTTATCACCGAAGTAAGTGGTTTCATCCGCTTTACTGACATGATCGACGGCCAGACCATTACTCGTCAGACCGACGAGCTGACCGGTCTGTCTTCTCTGGTGGTTCTGGATTCTGCAGAACGTACTACCGGTGGTAAAGATCTGCGTCCTGCGCTGAAAATCGTTGATGCTCAGGGTAACGACGTTCTGATCCCGGGTACCGATATGCCTGCGCAGTACTTCCTGCCGGGTAAAGCGATTGTACAGCTGGAAGATGGCGTACAGATCAGCTCTGGTGACACCCTGGCGCGTATTCCTCAGGAATCCGGCGGTACCAAGGACATCACCGGTGGTCTGCCACGCGTTGCGGACCTGTTCGAAGCACGTCGTCCGAAAGAGCCTGCAATCCTGGCTGAAATCAGCGGCATCATCTCCTTCGGTAAAGAGACCAAAGGCAAGCGCCGTCTGGTTATCACGCCAGTAGATGGCAGCGAGCCGTACGAAGAGATGATTCCTAAGTGGCGTCAGCTCAACGTGTTCGAAGGCGAACGTGTAGAACGTGGTGACGTGGTTTCCGACGGTCCAGAAGCGCCGCACGACATCCTGCGTCTGCGTGGTGTGCATGCTGTTACTCGTTACATTGTTAACGAAGTACAGGACGTATACCGCCTGCAGGGCGTTAAGATTAACGATAAGCACATCGAAGTTATCGTTCGTCAGATGCTGCGTAAAGCAACCATCGAAAACGCGGGCAGCTCCGACTTCCTGGAAGGCGAGCAGGTTGAATACTCACGCGTTAAGATCGCTAACCGCGATCTCGAAGCGAATGGCAAAATCGGTGCGACCTTCGCACGCGATCTGCTGGGTATCACCAAAGCGTCTCTGGCAACCGAGTCCTTCATCTCTGCAGCATCGTTCCAGGAGACGACTCGTGTCCTGACCGAAGCCGCTGTTGCAGGTAAACGTGATGAACTGCGCGGTCTGAAAGAGAACGTCATCGTGGGTCGTCTGATCCCGGCCGGTACCGGTTATGCGTACCACCAGGATCGTATGCGTCGTCGCGCAGCGGGCGAACTGCCAGCTGCACCGCAGGTTACTGCTGAAGATGCCTCCGCGAGCCTTGCAGAACTGCTGAACGCAGGTCTGGGCGGTTCCGACAACGAGTAATCGTTGATGCCGTAAATAAAAAACCCGCCTCGGCGGGTTTTTTTATATCTGCATGTCTTTAATTCACTAGCGGGATGCGTCGATAAAGCTCAATCATATCGCCCGCCAGATCCTGAATAACCATCGCGTTCATCAGGTGGTCCTGAGAATGAACGGTGATCAGGTTAACCGGCAGTTTCCCGGTCCCTTCGTCAAGGCCGATAAGCTGCGTTTGGATCGTATGCGCGTGCTTCACATATTCGCGCGACTCTTCCATCGCTTTCTCAGCTTCGTCAAACTCACCTTTACGCGCCATCTGCAGGGCCGTCAGGGCCGCGCTGCGTGCCGCACCTGCATTGACCAGCAGTTCCATGATCGTGGTTTCTAAGTCGTCCATTATGACTCCAGCAGCTTGAGCGCTTTTTCCAGTACGGCATCGCCTTTCATCATGCCGTAATCCATCATGTCGATCACCGCGACCTTTTTGCCCAGCGGGTCGGCCTGCGCCTGCAGTTTAGCCTGCTCGTATTTAACCTGTGGCCCCAGCAATACGATGTCGGCCGTCGCGATGTTGTCTTTAAACTCCGCAACCGGAACGGCTTTAATGGTGACTTCAACCCCTTTTTTCTGCGCGGCGTCTTTCATACGTTGAACCAGCATGCTGGTTGACATTCCCGCTGCACAGCATAAAACGATGTTCTTCATAATCAGCCTCGATCTACATGTGTTTATTGATAATTATCTCGCACAGAGGGCTTCAACAACCGCTTTACCACGATTGTGTGTCAGGCATCACAAAGAAACCGGCGAATTTCTGAAACCGGTTACAATTTGTATGACCGTCAACCTCACCCGTGGGGAACGGGCGGGCTGTGAGGTGGGGGATTAGCTGATGGCTGTTCGGATAATGCGGTTTTTACCCTGCCGTTTCGCGCTGTAGAGGGCACTATCAACGCTTTCGACAAATTGTTCCAGCGGTTCGAAGTGCCATTCACCGAGACCCGCACTGAACGTGACGTGCAGGTTTTCTTCCCGCCAGGCGCGCCTTTCAACGGCGGTGCGCCATGCATCAAGCAATGAGAATGCGGCAGCGATCTGCTCGGCCTGGAAGATCACCGCGAACTCTTCGCCACCGTAGCGGTAGACCGAGACGTTGTGGGGCTGCATTATCTGGATCCCCTCACGCGCCACGTTACGCAGGACGATATCACCGCTCAGATGTCCCCACGTGTCGTTAATTGACTTGAAGTTATCAATATCAACCAGCGCCATCGCGAAAGGCTGGTGGGCGCTTAATAATTCCTCTACATCGCTATCGAACGCACGGCGGTTTTTGCAGCCTGTCAGCGCATCGTGAGTGGCCTGGCGGACATATGCCATCTCACGCTCTTTATTGGACTGGATGGTGTGGCTCAGCATCGCTTCCAGACGCGGTGCCTGGCTGACATCGCCCGTTTTGATCGCGTTGATAATGGTCATCAGCACGGTACGTGAGGCATGGCGCAGATAGAGGCCGAAGAGAATGATAATGATGGCCGCCAGCGCGAAACCCCAGCCTACGATCGTCGTTTCGTGGCGGGTAATATCGGTAAGCGTTGCGCCAGAGACCCGGTAGATAACAAACCAGTCCGGGTTTGTGAAAGAGTAGTAGTAATACCAGGCGTTGGTTTTCTTGTCGTAGAGATGGCCTTCACCACTGGTCATTTTGTCCATCAGCGCTTCGCTCACGTACTGTTTGAAGAGCGCGCCAGTATCAGGGTGCAGCACGACGGCGCCATCACGTTCGACGACGAAGAATTCCCCCTGAACAGGGGCGACCATCTGACGCAGAGTGTAGCCCATTGACGTCAAATCAAGATGAAACGCGAGCGTGCCCTTAAGGCGGCCTTCTGGTGAAATTAACGGCTTATAGACTGTTACCGTTGGGTGGCCGGTGAAGTAATCCATATAGGGGCGGGTATAGTGGCTAAAGATACTGGCTTCAGCCTGGGCGACAAACCACGGCCGCGTCCGGGGATCGAAAGTTTTGCTCTTTTCCGTGGGGAGCACTTCCGGCGCGCGCAGATAATGTCCCTGCGTGTCTACCAGCGAGATGGATGACACGGTCGGCATCAGATTCTGCAAATGCATCATCATCTGCAGACCTTGCGTCGGGTTAAGGTTGAGGGTCTCGTTTAGCTTGTCGTCGCGCGCAAAGTAGATGGCGGAGCGTCCCAGAATATAGTCATTTTCACGCAGGATAGACTCGGTGTAGTTCACCGCAAGGTTATGGGTGAAATTCCCATTAATCTTATGATAGTCCTCAAGAAAATCCTTTTGTTGCGAAAGCGTGACCACGACTGCGATCAGCGCAAAACTGCACAGGATCCCCGCGAAGCTAAGCATGATTGGCCGGGTAAAAGAGAGCTTTTTGCTGTGAAGTGCCATGAGTTGTACATCGATCCTGATGGTGAATACTTTTCGTCTGCCGATATCCTCTCAGCATAGTCGCTGTCCTGCGGTTAGCGGTGAATTATACGGAACCCGATTTAAGACGAGATGATTTATCTTAAGAATCACTAAGAAATATCTTATTCAAGCCATGTCGCCCATCTTATGCACGGAGTCTGAGGCAGGGCGAAACGAGGAAGAAGCTTTTCGCCCTGGTCAGCGTCCGTTGCTGACCTGATGACAATAAAAAACCGGACGATAGCTGACAATCATCCGGTTTTGCCTTTCCGTAGCGCCTCGACAATTTTTTACCGTGTTGCAGTGCGTTTCATCGTCATTGCGAGGCTCTTCCCAGCCAGCTGTCCCAGTCTTTCCAGACAGGCTGCAGACCCTGTGCCGTCAGGGCGGCGGCAACGGCTTCTGGACGCCGTCCGTCATGCGGTGCAAACTGCTCCAGCTCCGGATGGTCGTCTGCATACCCGCCCGGCTGCGTTTTGGAAAACGCGCTGACGTTGTTAATCGCAAGGGGAATGACGCGATCGCGAAACGCCGGGGACTCACGTGTTGAGAGCGATAATTCTACTTCCGGGGCGAGCAGGCGAAACGCGCAGATGGTCTGCACCAGCTGGCGCTCATCCATCAGCGAAGCCGGTTCAATGCCTCCTGCGCAGGGGCGAAGGCGCGGGAAGGAGATGGAGTATCGGGTTTGCCAGTAGTGTTGCTGCAGCCACAGCAGATGTTCTGCCACCATGTAGCAATCAACCCGCCAGCTGTCTGAAAGCCCAATTAGCGCACCCAGCCCGATTTTGTCGATCCCGGCACGGCCCAGCCTGTCCGGCGTTTCCAGCCGGAAGAAGAAATCCTGCTTCTTCCCCTTCAGGTGATGCCGGGCGTACGTCGTCTCGTGGTAAGTTTCCTGATAGACCATGACCCCATCCAGCCCGAGCGTTTTTAACTCTGCATACTCGTCCTGCGACAGGGGCTGAACCTCCATCTGCAACGACGCAAACTCCCGACGTATCGCCGGAAGATGCTGACGGAAGTAGTCCATTCCCACTTTCCCCTGATGCTCGCCCGTAACCAGCAGAAGATGCTCAAACCCCATTTCACGAATGGCGGCACACTCGCGTGCGATCTCCTCTTCATCGAGCGTTTTCCGCTTGATGCGGTTGCTCATGGAGAAACCACAGTAGGTACAGTCGTTGGCGCACAGGTTCGAAAGATAGAGCGGGACGTAGAAGCTTACCGTGTTGCCAAACCGTTGCCGGGTGAGGCGCTGAGCGCGCTGTGCCATCGGTTCAAGGTAGGCGCTGGCTGCCGGAGAGAGCAGGGCCATCAGATCCTCACGGGTCAAATGACGGGCATTCAGCGCGCGTTCCACGTCAGCCGCCGTTTTGCTGTTAATGCGCAGGGCTATGTCGTCCCAGTTAAGCTCGCGCCAGCGCTCGGTAAACGTGCTCATGAGAGCGCCTCCAGAAAACCGGTCAGCGGGCTGGTAGCCTGTGCCTGGAAACTGCGTGAGCCGGGACCTGATTCTCTGGCCAGCACGCCAGCCTCCACGGCAAGACGGAACGCGCGCGCCATCATCACCGGATCGTCAGCTACCGCAATCGCGGTATTCACCAGCACCGCGTCGGCACCCATCTCCAGCGCCTGCGCGGCGTGGCTGGGAACGCCGATGCCCGCATCCACCACCACCGGCACGGTCGCCTGCTCGATGATGATCTCCAGCATTGCGCGGGTTTCCAGCCCCTGATTGGAGCCAATGGGGGCGCCCAGGGGCATGACGGCGGCGCAGCCGACCTCTTCCAGACGCTTACACAACACGGGATCCGCGCCGCAGTAAGGCAGAACGGTAAACCCCTGCTGCACCAGCTTTTCTGCCGCTTTCAGCGTCTCGATCGGGTCGGGCAGCAGCCAGCGGGCATCCGGGTGAATTTCCAGCTTCAGCCAGCGGGTGCCGAGCGCTTCCCGCGCCAGCTGTGCGGCGAAAATCGCCTCTTCGGCCGTTTTGGCGCCGGAGGTGTTAGGCAGCAGCGTGACGCCAGCTTCAAGCAACGGTGCAAGAATGGCATCGCTGTGATGACGCAGATCCACGCGCTTAAGCGCCAGCGTCACCAGCTGGCTGCCGCTTTCGCGAATGGCATCCACCATCAGCTGTGGCGAGGCGAATTTTCCGGTTCCGGTAAACAGATGCGAATCAAAGACTTTATCGGCAATACGTAACATATCAGCCCCCTGCGATAACCTGAAACAGCAGGATCTGGTCGCCTTCATTGACCTGCTGATGTTCCCACTGCTCGCGCGGCAGGATCTGTTGATTGAGCGCCAGCGCCGTTCCCGGCTTAAGCTGGCGTAATTTATCGAGCAGTACGGCAACGGTAAGCCCGTCGTCGCAGCTCATCGGCTCATCGTTAAACAGAATGCGCATCGCGGCCTCCGCATACCGGGCAGCGGCTGGCGCGGTGTAGCGCCAGATGGCGCCAGCCGCTGGAGCGGGCGTCGAACAGGCGCAGCGTGTTGCGCTCCGTCTCCATGCCGCTGAGCAGCTTGATGGCCTCCAGCGCCTGCAGCGTGCCCATCACGCCCACCACCGGACCAAGCACACCCGCCGTGCGGCAGTTGCGCGCTGGCTCGGCATCGTCCGGCCACAGGCAACGGTAGCAGCCCTGCGCCCACGGCGGCGTCAGGACCATCATCTGCCCGCCGAACCCCACCGCGCTGGCGGTGATCAGCGGCGTATTCTCTGCCACGCAGGCGGCGTTGATGGCCTGACGCGTCGCCATATTATCGGTGCAGTCCAGCACCGCGTCGGCAAGGGCGACTTCACGCTGCAAATGTTCACCGCTCAGCCGCGTCTGAAGTGCAATCAGTTCGATATCGGGGTTGAGCTGATTCAGCCTCTGGCGCGTAACCTGCGCTTTAGGCTGGTTGACATCGTCTGTCGTGAAGAGGATTTGCCGCTGCAGGTTGCTGAGGTGCACTTCGTCGTCATCGGCCAGCACCAGCGTGCCCACGCCCGCACCGGCCAGATAGAGCGCGGCGGGCGCGCCTAATCCTCCCAGGCCAACAATCAGCACCCGGCTGGCGAGCAGCTTTTGCTGCCCGTCGATGGCGATATCTTCCAGCAGGATCTGACGGCTGTAGCGCATAAAATCGCGGTCATTCATTGCCAGCTCCTGCCAGCTGTAAAAGCTGTTCGGTGGCGGACCGCCAGTCTGCGGCCTGGGTGATGGCGCTGACGACGGCGATACTGCCGACGCCGGTCTCCAGCACTGCCGGGGCGCGTTCAAGGCTGATTCCGCCAATGGCGACGGTCGGGTAATCGGCAAGGCGCTTAACGTGACTCGCCAGCTGCGTCAGCCCCTGCGGCGCCGAGGGCATCTGCTTGGTTTGCGTCGGGAAGACGTGACCCAGCGCGATGTAAGAGGGGCGGGCCGTCAGCGCCACGTCGATCTCCATGTCATCGTGTGTTGAAACGCCAAGGCGCAGGCCAGCCTGGCGGATGGCGTTCAAATCGGTGGTTTCCAGGTCCTCCTGACCCAAATGGACACCATACGCCTGGTGCTTAATCGCCAGTCGCCAGTAATCGTTGATAAACAGACGCGCGTCGTAACGGCGTCCCAGCGTGATGGCGGCGACCACATCGGCCTCTACCTCTTCATCGCGCTTATCCTTGATGCGCAGCTGGAGGGTGCGAACGCCGGCCTCAAGCAGGCGTTCGATCCACTCCACGCTGTCCACCACCGGATAGAGCCCTAAACGGAAGGGCACGGAGGGGAAATCAGGCTGGTACATTACGCCTCCTCTTTTTTGAGGTAGATTTCGCCGCCTTTCGCGCGGAAGGTTTCTGACATGTCCGCCATGCCGACTTCAATGGTCTGCGCGGCGGCGTAGTCGCGCACCTCCTGGCTAATTTTCATCGAGCAGAACTTCGGCCCGCACATGGAGCAGAAGTGCGCCACCTTACCCGATTCCTGCGGCAGGGTTTCATCGTGGTAGGCGCGGGCGGTGAAGGGATCGAGCGCCAGGTTAAACTGGTCTTCCCAGCGGAATTCAAAGCGCGCTTTGGACATGGCGTTGTCGCGGATTTGCGCACCCGGGTGGCCTTTCGCCAGATCCGCCGCGTGGGCGGCAATCTTGTAGGTAATCAGCCCCTGCTTCACGTCCTCTTTGTTAGGCAGGCCGAGGTGCTCTTTCGGCGTCACGTAGCAGAGCATGGCGCAGCCGAACCAGCCGATCATCGCCGCCCCAATGCCTGACGTGAAGTGGTCATAGCCCGGCGCAATATCGGTCGTCAATGGCCCCAGGGTGTAGAACGGCGCTTCGTGGCAGTGTTCCAGCTCCTCGGTCATGTTGCGGCGGATCATCTGCATCGGCACGTGGCCCGGGCCTTCAATCATTACCTGCACGTCATACTCCCAGGCGATTTTGGTCAGTTCGCCCAGCGTGTGCAGCTCGGCAAACTGCGCTTCGTCGTTGGCGTCGCGAATTGAGCCCGGACGCAGGCCGTCGCCCAGCGACAGCGAGACGTCATAGGCGGCGCAGATTTCGCAGATCTCGCGGAAGTGCTCGTAGAGGAAGTTTTCCTGATGATGGGACAGGCACCACTTCGCCATAATGGAACCGCCGCGCGAGACGATGCCGGTCAGACGCTTCGCCGTCATCGGCACATAGCGCAGCAGCACGCCTGCGTGAATGGTGAAGTAGTCCACACCCTGTTCCGCCTGCTCCAGCAGCGTGTCGCGGAACGCTTCCCAGGTGAGGTTTTCGGCGATGCCGTTGACCTTCTCCAGCGCCTGATAAATCGGGACGGTACCGATCGGCACCGGGCTGTTACGCAGGATCCATTCGCGGGTTTCGTGGATGTAGCGGCCAGTAGAAAGATCCATTACCGTATCCGCGCCCCAGCGCGTTGACCAGACCAGCTTTTCCACCTCTTCTTCGATGGATGACGTCACCGCCGAGTTGCCGATGTTGGCATTGACCTTCACCAGGAAGTTACGGCCGATAATCATCGGCTCGGATTCCGGATGGTTAATGTTGGCGGGGATAATAGCGCGGCCTGCGGCCACTTCGTCGCGCACAAACTCTGGCGTGATGTTTTCCGGCAGGCGAGCGCCAAAGCCTTCGCCCGGATGCTGGTGGCGCAATATTTCGCTGCGGATGCGCTCACGGCCCATGTTTTCACGGATGGCGATGAACTCCATCTCCGGCGTGACGATGCCCTGGCGCGCATAGTGCAACTGGGTCACGCATTTGCCCGCTCTGGCGCGTTTTGGCGTCAGCAGGCCGGTAAAGCGCAGCTCGTCCAGACCGTCGTCGGCCAGACGTTCTTTGGTATACGCAGAGCTGCGCACGCTCAGCTCTTCGCAGTCGTTACGCGCGTCAATCCACGGCTGGCGTAGCTTTGCCAGGCCCTGCTGGACATTGATGGCAACATCAGGGTCACCGTACGGGCCTGAGGTGTCATACACCGGCACGGCTTCGTTGTCTTCGTACTGCGGGTTCTCTTTGCTGCCGCCAATAAGCGTCGGGCTAAGCTGGATTTCACGCATCGGCACGCGGATATCGGCCTGCGAGCCGGTGATGTAGATACGTTTCGAGTTTGGGAAGGCGGTCCCTTCCAGGGTATCGATGAAGCGTTGGGCGTGTTCGCGCTGTTCGCGACGGGTCAATTTAACGATAGACATAGCTCATTCCAAAAGTGAAGGACATGGCTTGTCAGACGACGGATGAAGCAAGAGAAGATCGCCCAGGGGCGATTCAACAGCAGTGTAACTCTTGTTCCCTTCGCAGGTATTAGCCTGATCAGGTTCCGCGGATCCCGAATTAACGGTCTCAGCCCGCGCGTTCAGGCGCTGGGCACTCCGACAAGAAAAATCCCCCTCCGCAGAGGGGCGAATGGTTGTAAATTACTCGTTAACGATTAAGAACTCAAGCCGGGCGCACGACGTTATCTTCGTGGCTGACGTCCAGGCCGTTATCCAGGGCGAGGGCGATCAGCTTATCTTCCAGCGTGAATCGCTCTTCCAGCGCTTCGCCAAGGTCGGAAAGCGCCTGCTGGAACTCAAGATAATTATCGTGATCGATGGCATTCTCGAGCGTGGAATCGTAGTAATCCATGATCTGCTGGGTATTGGCTTCCAGTAGTGGACAAAGTTTGCTGGCCGCTAAACAGGGATTTGTGCCTTCCATTTCGCGGATAATACGTTCATAAATGTTGAAATGGCCGTCGGAAAGGTAGTCGACCAGGCTCTGACAAAAATCATCCAGCGCTTTTTCGTTCAGCCGCATAAAGGATTCTTTGCCAGGCTTAAGACCGACCAGATTGTAATACGCCACGAGGAGATGCTTGCGTACATGTAGCCAGCGATCCACCAGTGTGTTACTTCCTCCAACGCGCTCCGTCAGGCTTTCTAGCTGGTTTAACATGGTCGACTCCGCAAAGTTTAGAATGGGATCTACTTATCCAAAATGTAACCACAATGCTAACAACATGTCAGTGAAGCGAAGGTAGTGCAATAGATATGGATCGTATTATTGAAAAATCAGATCTGGGTTGGTGGATCGTCAGTCACGAACAGAAGTTGTGGCTGCCCGGTGGAGAAATACCCTACGGTGCGGCAGAAACGTTCGATCTCGTGGGCCTGCCTGCGCTCAGGATCGGCGAGTGGCAGGGTGAGCCCGTATGGTTGATCCAACAAGCGCGTCGTCAGGATATGGGATCCGTTCGCCAGGTGCTTGATCTGGATGCGGGACTGTTCCAGCTCGCGGGGCGGGGCGTGCAGCTGGCGGAGTTTTATCGCTCGCACAAATACTGCGGCTATTGCGGGCATACCATGCACCCAAGCAAAACCGAGTGGGCGCTGCTCTGCGGCCACTGCCGTGAACGTTATTATCCGCAGATCGCGCCGTGCATCATCGTCGCTATCCGTCGGGAAGATTCCATCCTGCTGGCGCAGCATACCCGCCATCGCAACGGCATTCATACCGTCCTCGCCGGGTTCGTCGAGGTGGGCGAAACGCTGGAGCAGGCGGTAGCGCGCGAGGTGATGGAAGAGAGCGGAATCAAGGTGAAAAACCTGCGCTACGTCACCTCGCAGCCGTGGCCGTTCCCGATGTCGCTGATGACGGCGTTTATGGCTGAATATGATAGCGGCGAGATCGTTATCGACCAGAAAGAGCTGCTGGAGGCAAACTGGTATCGTTATGACGATCTGCCTCTTTTACCCCCACCGGGTACGGTGGCGCGTCGGCTGATAGAAGATACCGTGGCGATGTGTCGGGCCGAGTATGAGTAGTGTTACACTGAGGCCATGACGCTTAAGGAACTGCAAAAATGACCGAACTGAAGAACGATCGTTATCTGCGTGCGCTGCTGCGCCAGCCCGTTGATGTCACCCCGGTGTGGATGATGCGCCAGGCGGGACGCTATCTGCCAGAGTACAAAGCCACGCGCGCGCAGGCGGGTGATTTTATGTCGCTGTGCAAAAATGCCGAGCTGGCCTGTGAAGTAACGCTCCAGCCGCTGCGCCGCTTCCCGCTGGATGCCGCCATTCTCTTTTCGGACATTCTCACCATTCCGGACGCCATGGGCCTTGGGCTCTATTTTGAAACCGGCGAAGGCCCGCGCTTCACCTCCCCAATCAAAAGCAAAGCCGACGTGGATAAGCTGCCGATCCCCGATCCGGAAGGCGAGCTGGGCTACGTGATGAACGCCGTACGCACCATTCGCCGTGAGCTGAAAGGTGAAGTGCCGCTGATTGGCTTCTCCGGCAGCCCGTGGACGCTGGCGACCTATATGGTTGAAGGGGGCAGCAGCAAAGCCTTCACCATGATTAAAAAGATGATGTACGCCGAGCCGCTGGCCCTGCATGCGCTGCTCGACAAGCTGGCGAAGAGCGTCACCCTCTATCTGAACGCGCAGATTAAAGCGGGCGCGCAGTCGGTGATGATTTTCGATACCTGGGGCGGCGTGCTGACCGGGCGCGATTATCAGCAGTTCTCCCTGTACTACATGCACAAAATCGTCGACGGCCTGCTGCGTGAAAACGAAGGCCGCCGCGTGCCGGTGACGCTGTTCACCAAAGGTGGCGGCCAGTGGCTGGAAGCGATGGCGGCAACCGGCTGCGACGCGCTGGGCCTCGACTGGACCACCGATATCGCCGAAGCGCGCCGTCGCGTGGGCGACAAAGTGGCGCTGCAGGGCAATATGGATCCGTCCATGCTCTATGCGCCGCCAGCCCGCATTGAAGAAGAAGTGTCGACTATACTGTCTGGTTTCGGCCAGGGTGAAGGCCACGTGTTTAACCTCGGCCACGGCATCCATCAGGATGTGCCGCCAGAACACGCAGGCGTATTTGTGGAGGCGGTGCATAGGCTTTCAGCCCAGTATCACAAGTAAGGAGAGGTTATGGATCTCGCGTCGCTACGCGCTCAGCAAATCGAACTGGCTTCATCGGTGATCCGTGAGGATCGTCTGGATAAGGATCCTCCGCAGTACATTGGTGGAGCGGACGTCGGGTTCGAGCAGGGTGGGGAAGTGACGCGAGCGGCGATGGTCGTACTGAAATACCCTTCGCTTGAGCTGGTGGAGTACAAGGTGGCGCGTATCGCGACCACCATGCCGTACATTCCGGGTTTCCTCTCCTTTCGCGAATATCCCGCGCTGCTGGCAGCGTGGGAACAGCTCTCGCAAAAACCTGACCTGCTGTTTGTCGATGGACACGGTATTTCCCACCCGCGCCGCTTAGGCGTTGCCAGCCACTTTGGGCTGCTGGTGGATGTGCCGACCATCGGCGTTGCCAAGAAGCGCCTGTGTGGGGCGTTTGAGCCGCTCTCCCCAGAGCCTGGCGCGCTGGCGCCGCTCATCCATAAAGGCGAGCAGCTGGCGTGGGTCTGGCGCAGCAAGGCGCGCTGTAACCCGCTGTTCATCGCCACCGGGCACCGGGTCAGTATGGACAGCGCCCTGGCGTGGGTTCAGCGCTGCATGAAGGGCTACCGTTTACCTGAGCCGACGCGCTGGGCGGACGCCGTTGCCTCCTCGCGTCCGGCTTTTGTTCGTTGGCAGGAAATTCAGCCGTGATTCAGGTAAACTGCGGCTAATTTTCGATTCGAGACATCATCATGCTACAAAACCCGATTCATCTGCGCCTTGAGAAGCTGGAAAGCTGGCAGCACGTGACGTTTATGGCTTGCCTGTGCGAGCGCATGTATCCCAACTACGCCGCGTTCTGTAAGCAAACGGAGTTTGGCGAAGGCCAGATTTATCGCCGCATCCTGGATTTAATCTGGGAGACGCTGACGGTGAAAGACGCGAAGGTGAACTTCGACTCTCAGCTGGAAAAGCTGGAAGAGGCGATCCCGGTTGCGGATGATTTTGACCTGTACGGAGTTTATCCAGCGATTGATGCCTGCGTCGCGTTAAGCGAGCTGCTCCACTCTCGTCTGAGCGGTGAAACGCTGGAGCACGCTATCGAAGTCAGTAAGGCCTCGATTACCACCGTCGCCATGCTGGAGATGACCCAGGCAGGTCGTGAAATGACCGACGAAGAGCTGCGTGCCAATCCGGCCGTAGAGCAAGAATGGGACATCCAGTGGGAAATTTTCCGCCTGCTGGCAGAGTGTGAAGAACGCGATATTGAGCTGATCAAAGGTCTGCGAGCGGACTTACGTGAGGCCGGTGAGAGCAATATTGGTATAATTTTTAACCAATGAGACAACAAAACGTGATTTAACGCCTGTTTTGTCGCTCCTCGACTCTTCCCTTCTGCCCCCCGTCTGGTCTACATTTGGGGGGCGAAAAAAAGTGGCTATCGGTGCGTGTATGCAGGAGAGTGCTTTTTTGGCATTTTCGTCGCACTCGATGCTTAGCAAGCGATAAACACATTGAAAGGATAACTTATGAACAAGACTCAACTGATTGATGTAATTGCGGACAAGGCTGATCTGTCTAAAGTGCAGGCTAAAGCTGCTCTGGAATCTACCCTGGCTGCTATTACTGAGTCTCTGAAAGAAGGCGATGCTGTACAACTGGTTGGTTTCGGTACCTTCAAAGTGAACCACCGCGCTGAGCGTACTGGCCGCAACCCGCAGACCGGTAAAGAAATCAAAATCGCCGCAGCTAACGTGCCGGCATTTGTTTCTGGTAAAGCACTGAAAGACGCTGTTAAGTAAGACGCGTGGCAGTGAACAGTTTTAGCGAAGGGGCGGCAACGCCCCTTTTGTCTTTCTGGCGTGAAACGCTCGCGCTGGCAGGCGTGCTGTTGCTGTCAGCCTGTAGCCACGATTCCTCCCTCCCTCCGTTTACCGCCAGCGGTTACGCGGACAACCAGGGGGCGGTCAGGATCTGGCGCAAAGATTCCGGTGGCGAAGTGCATCTGCTTTCTGCCTTCAGCCCGTGGCATAGCGGCAATACGTCGACTGCGGAATATCGCTGGCAGGGAGATGACCTGTCGCTGATTGAACTGAACGTCTACAGCAAAACCCCCGAACACGTGAAAGTGCGTTTTGATGACCATGGCGAGCTGAGCTTTATGCAGCGTGAAGTCGGCGGTCAAAAACAGCAGCTTTCCAGCGATCAAATCGCCCTCTACCGTTACCGTGCCGAACAAATCCGCCAGACAAGCGACGCGCTGCGTCTGGGACGCGTTGTGCTGCGCCAGGGGCGCTGGCATACCGATGGGACGGTGACCACCTGCGAAGGGCAGACGGTGAAGCCTGAGCTCGAATCCTGGGCGACCGAACATATTCAACGCCGTCAGCGTCATTCATCAATGGAGGTGAGTGTGGCGTGGCTGGAAGCGCCGGAAGGCTCTCAGCTGCTGCTGGTGGCGAACGAAGACTTCTGCACCTGGCAGCCGACAGAGAAAAGTTTTTGATTTAAGTTCCCTCTCCCTTGAGGGAGAGGGTGTGAAATTACTCGCCCTGCTCACGCGCAATCGCGCGATAACCGATATCCTGGCGGCTGAAGCTGCCGTCCCAGTGAATATCCGCCATCAGCGCATAAGCGCGCTTCTGCGCTTCTGCCACGGTATGGCCCAGCGCGGTGGCGCACAGCACGCGGCCACCGTTGGTGAGGACGCGATCGTCGTCAGCCAGCTTCGTCCCGGCGTGGAACACCTTCGCACCGTCAATTTCTTCCAGCGGCAGGCCGTGGATTTCATCGCCGGTGCTGTAGCTACCCGGATACCCGCCCGCAGCAATCACCACGCCCAGAGACGCGCGCTCGTCCCACTCTGAGGTTTTCTCGTCGAGCTTGCCTTCGCAGGCTGCCAGACACAGATCCACCAGATCGGATTTCATGCGCAGCATGATAGGCTGTGTTTCCGGATCGCCGAAGCGGCAGTTGAATTCAATCACCTTCGGGTTGCCCTGCTTGTCGATCATCAGACCTGCGTAAAGAAAACCAGTGTAGGTATTGCCTTCCGCCGACATCCCTTTCACGGTAGGCCAGATGATGCGGTCCATGGTGCGCTGGTGCACTTCGTCAGTCACTACCGGAGCAGGGGAGTAGGCGCCCATCCCGCCGGTATTCGGGCCGGTATCGCCGTTGCCCACGCGCTTGTGATCTTGGCTGGTGGCCATCGGCAGAACGTGCTCGCCGTCGACCATCACGATAAAACTCGCCTCTTCACCGTCGAGGAACTCTTCGATCACGATGCGGTGGCCCGCGTCGCCAAAGGCGTTGCCGGCCAGCATATCGTGAACAGCGGCTTCGGCTTCCTCGAGGGTCATCGCGACGATAACGCCTTTCCCGGCGGCCAGACCGTCGGCCTTGATGACAATCGGCGCGCCTTTTTCACGTAAGTAGGCCAGGGCTGGCTCCACTTCGGTGAAGTTCTGATACTCCGCCGTCGGAATGTTATGACGCGCGAGGAAATCTTTGGTGAAGGCTTTAGAGCCTTCAAGCTGGGCTGCACCTTCCGTTGGGCCGAAGATTTTCAGGCCTGCTGCGCGGAACGCATCCACCACGCCAATTACCAGCGGTGCTTCCGGGCCCACAATCGTCAGGTCGATTTTCTCGCTCTGGGCAAAGCTCAGCAGCGCCGGGATATCGGTCACGCCGATAGCCACGTTCTGCAGCGCGGATTCCAGCGCGGTACCGGCGTTGCCCGGTGCCACGAAGACGGTATCAACCAGCGGAGACTGCGCCGCTTTCCACGCCAGAGCGTGCTCGCGCCCGCCGTTACCAATCACTAATACTTTCATTTTCTGCTCCGGGAATTAATGGCGGAAGTGACGCATGTCGGTGAAGATCATCGCGATGCCGTGTTCGTCGGCGGCGGCAATCACTTCGTCGTCGCGGATAGAGCCGCCAGGCTGGATCACGCAGGTGATGCCCACAGCAGCAGCCGCGTCGATACCGTCACGGAACGGGAAGAAAGCGTCAGAAGCCATGGCGGAGCCTTTCACTTCCAGACCTTCATCGCCTGCTTTAATGCCCGCAATTTTCGCGGAGTAAACGCGGCTCATCTGGCCGGCGCCTATCCCGATGGTCATGTTCTCTTTGGCGTAGACAATGGCGTTTGATTTGACGAACTTGGCGACCTTCCAGCAGAACAGCGCGTCACGCAGTTCCTGTTCGCTCGGCTGACGCTTGGTCACCACGCGCAGGTCGGCTTCTGTCACCATACCCAGATCGCGGTCCTGAACCAGCAGACCGCCGTTCACGCGCTTGAAGTCCAGGCCCGGCACGCGTTCGGCCCACTGGCCGCAAACCAGTACGCGCACGTTCTGTTTTGCCGCGGTGATTTTCAGCGCTTCTTCGGATGCGGACGGCGCGATGATCACTTCAACGAACTGGCGGGAGATGATGGCCTGTGCGGTTTCAGCATCCAGCTCGCGGTTGAAGGCGATAATGCCGCCGAACGCGGAGGTTGGGTCGGTTTTGTACGCGCGATCGTAGGCATCCAGAATAGAGTTGCTCACGGCAACGCCGCATGGGTTCGCATGCTTGACGATAACGCAGGCCGGCTCGCTGAATTCTTTCACGCACTCCAGCGCGGCGTCGGTGTCGGCAATGTTGTTATAGGAGAGCGCTTTGCCCTGCACCTGCCTGGCAGTCGCAACAGAGGCTTCTTTTACCTCTTCTTCTATATAGAAGGCTGCCTGCTGGTGGCTGTTCTCACCGTAACGCATATCCTGCTTCTTAATGAAGTTCAGGTTCAGGGTGCGCGGGAAGCGGCCAGAAGGATCTTTGCTTTCACCGTGGTAAGCCGGCACCAGGCTACCGAAGTAGTTGGCGATCATGCTGTCGTACGCCGCGGTGTGTTCGAAGGCTTTGATGGCGAGGTCGAAACGCGTTTCCAGTGTGAGCGACCCTTCGTTAGCATCCATCTCATTAATAATGGTTTCGTAATCGCTGCTCTTCACCACGATGGCCACATCTTTATGGTTCTTGGCCGCGGAGCGCACCATGGTCGGGCCGCCGATATCAATATTCTCTACGGCATCTTCAAGAGAACAGCCTTCGCGGGCAACGGTTTGGGCAAACGGGTAGAGGTTAACGACCACCATGTCGATTGGGGCGATGTCATGCTGTTTCATAATGGCGTCGTCCTGACCGCGACGGCCAAGAATACCGCCGTGTACTTTCGGGTGCAGGGTTTTGACGCGTCCATCCATCATTTCCGGGAAACCGGTGTAATCGGACACTTCGGTTACCGGCAGACCTTTATCTGCTAACAGGCGAGCGGTACCGCCTGTGGAAAGCAGCTCCACACCGCGTGCGGAAAGTGCCTGAGCGAATTCGACGATACCGGCTTTATCAGAAACACTGAGCAGAGCGCGGCGGACTGGACGACGTTGTTGCATGGTAAATCCCCTGGATTTCACGATTACAGAGAGCGTTAGATGAATTTTCCAGTGAAAAACTCATCTAACACACCTGACGGGGCATCCTTATTAAGCGCGAGCATTTTAACGAAAACGTTTGCGCAACGCTCGCATATTTTCACTTTTTCGTATCATTGTGGATAAGTCTGTGTGTAAAAAGGTATAAGGCGGGGTTTTGCTGTGGAATGCAGCAGTCAGTCATTTTTCTGTCATTTAGCGGTTGCGGCCTGCGGAGAACTCCCTATAATGCGCCTCCATCGACACGGCGGATGTGAATCACTTCACAGACAACCCGGTCGGTTGAAGAGAAAAAATCCTGAAATAACGGGTTGACTCTGAAAGAGGAAAGCGTAATATACGCCACCTCGCAACGGTGAGCGAAAGCCGCGTTGCACTGCTCTTTAACAATTTATCAGACAATCTGTGTGGGCACTCAAAGTGACATGGATTCTTAATGTCTTCGGACAATAAATGAATGCCAAGTCTCTGAGTGAACATACGTAATTCATTACGAAGTTTAATTCACGAGCATCAAACTTAAATTGAAGAGTTTGATCATGGCTCAGATTGAACGCTGGCGGCAGGCCTAACACATGCAAGTCGAACGGTAGCACAGAGAGCTTGCTCTCGGGTGACGAGTGGCGGACGGGTGAGTAATGTCTGGGAAACTGCCTGATGGAGGGGGATAACTACTGGAAACGGTAGCTAATACCGCATAACGTCGCAAGACCAAAGAGGGGGACCTTCGGGCCTCTTGCCATCAGATGTGCCCAGATGGGATTAGCTAGTAGGTGGGGTAACGGCTCACCTAGGCGACGATCCCTAGCTGGTCTGAGAGGATGACCAGCCACACTGGAACTGAGACACGGTCCAGACTCCTACGGGAGGCAGCAGTGGGGAATATTGCACAATGGGCGCAAGCCTGATGCAGCCATGCCGCGTGTATGAAGAAGGCCTTCGGGTTGTAAAGTACTTTCAGCGGGGAGGAAGGCGATAAGGTTAATAACCTTGTCGATTGACGTTACCCGCAGAAGAAGCACCGGCTAACTCCGTGCCAGCAGCCGCGGTAATACGGAGGGTGCAAGCGTTAATCGGAATTACTGGGCGTAAAGCGCACGCAGGCGGTCTGTCAAGTCGGATGTGAAATCCCCGGGCTCAACCTGGGAACTGCATTCGAAACTGGCAGGCTAGAGTCTTGTAGAGGGGGGTAGAATTCCAGGTGTAGCGGTGAAATGCGTAGAGATCTGGAGGAATACCGGTGGCGAAGGCGGCCCCCTGGACAAAGACTGACGCTCAGGTGCGAAAGCGTGGGGAGCAAACAGGATTAGATACCCTGGTAGTCCACGCCGTAAACGATGTCGACTTGGAGGTTGTGCCCTTGAGGCGTGGCTTCCGGAGCTAACGCGTTAAGTCGACCGCCTGGGGAGTACGGCCGCAAGGTTAAAACTCAAATGAATTGACGGGGGCCCGCACAAGCGGTGGAGCATGTGGTTTAATTCGATGCAACGCGAAGAACCTTACCTACTCTTGACATCCAGAGAACTTTCCAGAGATGGATTGGTGCCTTCGGGAACTCTGAGACAGGTGCTGCATGGCTGTCGTCAGCTCGTGTTGTGAAATGTTGGGTTAAGTCCCGCAACGAGCGCAACCCTTATCCTTTGTTGCCAGCGGTCCGGCCGGGAACTCAAAGGAGACTGCCAGTGATAAACTGGAGGAAGGTGGGGATGACGTCAAGTCATCATGGCCCTTACGAGTAGGGCTACACACGTGCTACAATGGCGCATACAAAGAGAAGCGACCTCGCGAGAGCAAGCGGACCTCATAAAGTGCGTCGTAGTCCGGATTGGAGTCTGCAACTCGACTCCATGAAGTCGGAATCGCTAGTAATCGTGGATCAGAATGCCACGGTGAATACGTTCCCGGGCCTTGTACACACCGCCCGTCACACCATGGGAGTGGGTTGCAAAAGAAGTAGGTAGCTTAACCTTCGGGAGGGCGCTTACCACTTTGTGATTCATGACTGGGGTGAAGTCGTAACAAGGTAACCGTAGGGGAACCTGCGGTTGGATCACCTCCTTACCTTAAAGAACCTGCCTTTGCAGTGCTCACACAGATTGTCTGATGAAAAGTAAGCAGCAAGGCGTCTTGCGATTGAGACTTCAGTGTCCCCTTCGTCTAGAGGCCCAGGACACCGCCCTTTCACGGCGGTAACAGGGGTTCGAATCCCCTAGGGGACGCCACTTGCTGGTGCGTGAGTGAAAGTCACCTGCCGTCATATCTCAAAACTGACTTACGAGTCATGTTTGAGATATTTGCTCTTTAAAAATCTGGATCAAGCTGAAAATTGAAACGACACACATGTTATGTGTGTTCGAGTCTCTCAAATTTTCGCAATCATGAAGTGAAACATCTTCGGGTTGTGAGGTTAAGCGACTAAGCGTACACGGTGGATGCCCTGGCAGTCAGAGGCGATGAAGGACGTGCTAATCTGCGAAAAGCGCCGGCGAGGTGATATGAACCTTTGACCCGGCGATGTCCGAATGGGGAAACCCAGTGTGATTCGTCACACTATCGTTAACTGAATACATAGGTTAACGAGGCGAACCGGGGGAACTGAAACATCTAAGTACCCCGAGGAAAAGAAATCAACCGAGATTCCCCCAGTAGCGGCGAGCGAACGGGGAGCAGCCCGGAGTCTGAATCAGCTTGTGTGTTAGTGGAAGCGTCTGGAAAGTCGCAGGGTACAGGGTGATACTCCCGTACACGAAAATGCACAGGTTGTGAACTCGAAGAGTAGGGCGGGACACGTGGTATCCTGTCTGAATATGGGGGGACCATCCTCCAAGGCTAAATACTCCTGACTGACCGATAGTGAACCAGTACCGTGAGGGAAAGGCGAAAAGAACCCCGGCGAGGGGAGTGAAAAAGAACCTGAAACCGTGTACGTACAAGCAGTGGGAGCACCTTCGTGGTGTGACTGCGTACCTTTTGTATAATGGGTCAGCGACTTATATTCTGTAGCAAGGTTAACCGTATAGGGGAGCCGAAGGGAAACCGAGTCTTAACTGGGCGTTAAGTTGCAGGGTATAGACCCGAAACCCGGTGATCTAGCCATGGGCAGGTTGAAGGTTGGGTAACACTAACTGGAGGACCGAACCGACTAATGTTGAAAAATTAGCGGATGACCTGTGGCTGGGGGTGAAAGGCCAATCAAACCGGGAGATAGCTGGTTCTCCCCGAAAGCTATTTAGGTAGCGCCTCGTGAACTCATCTTCGGGGGTAGAGCACTGTTTCGGCTAGGGGGCCATCCCGGCTTACCAACCCGATGCAAACTACGAATACCGAAGAATGTTATCACGGGAGACACACGGCGGGTGCTAACGTCCGTCGTGAAGAGGGAAACAACCCAGACCGCCAGCTAAGGTCCCAAAGTCATGGTTAAGTGGGAAACGATGTGGGAAGGCACAGACAGCCAGGATGTTGGCTTAGAAGCAGCCATCATTTAAAGAAAGCGTAATAGCTCACTGGTCGAGTCGGCCTGCGCGGAAGATGTAACGGGGCTAAACCATGCACCGAAGCTGCGGCAGCGACGCTTATGCGTTGTTGGGTAGGGGAGCGTTCTGTAAGCCGTTGAAGGTGGCCTGTGAGGGCTGCTGGAGGTATCAGAAGTGCGAATGCTGACATAAGTAACGATAAAGCGGGTGAAAAGCCCGCTCGCCGGAAGACCAAGGGTTCCTGTCCAACGTTAATCGGGGCAGGGTGAGTCGACCCCTAAGGCGAGGCCGAAAGGCGTAGTCGATGGGAAACAGGTTAATATTCCTGTACTTGGTGTTACTGCGAAGGGGGGACGGAGAAGGCTATGTCAGCCGGGCGACGGTTGTCCCGGTTTAAGCGTGTAGGTGTGTGTTCCAGGCAAATCCGGTTCACTTTAACACTGAGGCGTGATGACGAGGCACTACGGTGCTGAAGTGATAAATGCCCTGCTTCCAGGAAAAGCCTCTAAGCATCAGGTAACACGAAATCGTACCCCAAACCGACACAGGTGGTCAGGTAGAGAATACCAAGGCGCTTGAGAGAACTCGGGTGAAGGAACTAGGCAAAATGGTGCCGTAACTTCGGGAGAAGGCACGCTGATATGTAGGTGAAGCCCCTGCGGGCGGAGCTGAAATCAGTCGAAGATACCAGCTGGCTGCAACTGTTTATTAAAAACACAGCACTGTGCAAACACGAAAGTGGACGTATACGGTGTGACGCCTGCCCGGTGCCGGAAGGTTAATTGATGGGGTTAGCGGCAACGCGAAGCTCTTGATCGAAGCCCCGGTAAACGGCGGCCGTAACTATAACGGTCCTAAGGTAGCGAAATTCCTTGTCGGGTAAGTTCCGACCTGCACGAATGGCGTAATGATGGCCAGGCTGTCTCCACCCGAGACTCAGTGAAATTGAACTCGCTGTGAAGATGCAGTGTACCCGCGGCAAGACGGAAAGACCCCGTGAACCTTTACTATAGCTTGACACTGAACACTGGTCCTTGATGTGTAGGATAGGTGGGAGGCTTTGAAGCGTGGACGCCAGTCTGCGTGGAGCCGTCCTTGAAATACCACCCTTTAATGGCTGGTGTTCTAACGTGGACCCGTAATCCGGGTTGCGGACAGTGTCTGGTGGGTAGTTTGACTGGGGCGGTCTCCTCCCAAAGAGTAACGGAGGAGCACGAAGGTTAGCTAATCCTGGTCGGACATCAGGAGGTTAGTGCAATGGCATAAGCTAGCTTGACTGCGAGAGTGACGGCTCGAGCAGGTGCGAAAGCAGGTCATAGTGATCCGGTGGTTCTGAATGGAAGGGCCATCGCTCAACGGATAAAAGGTACTCCGGGGATAACAGGCTGATACCGCCCAAGAGTTCATATCGACGGCGGTGTTTGGCACCTCGATGTCGGCTCATCACATCCTGGGGCTGAAGTAGGTCCCAAGGGTATGGCTGTTCGCCATTTAAAGTGGTACGCGAGCTGGGTTTAGAACGTCGTGAGACAGTTCGGTCCCTATCTGCCGTGGGCGCTGGAGAATTGAGGGGGGCTGCTCCTAGTACGAGAGGACCGGAGTGGACGCATCACTGGTGTTCGGGTTGTCATGCCAATGGCACTGCCCGGTAGCTAAATGCGGAAGAGATAAGTGCTGAAAGCATCTAAGCACGAAACTTGCCCCGAGATGAGTTCTCCCTGACTCCTTGAGAGTCCTGAAGGAACGTTGAAGACGACGACGTTGATAGGTCGGGTGTGTAAGCGCAGCGATGCGTTGAGCTAACCGATACTAATGAACCGTGAGGCTTAACCTTACAACGCCGAAGGTGTTTTGGCGGAAGAGACAGAAGATTTTCAGCCTGATACAGATTAACAGAATTTGCCTGGCGGCTTTAGCGCGGTGGTCCCACCTGACCCCATGCCGAACTCAGAAGTGAAACGCCGTAGCGCCGATGGTAGTGTGGGGTCTCCCCATGTGAGAGTAGGGAACTGCCAGGCATCAATCAAGAAGAACCCCGTACCGTAAGGTGCGGGGTTTTTTGCTTTTGTTTTTCACCCCTCTTCCTGAAACTTTCTCACCTTCAACTTGCAGACTCGACATTCCGATAGTTTCTGGGTATCGTTAGCTATCTGGATGTCTAAACGTTTATACGTATGCTGTGAGGATATTAAGTTATGCCGATTCGGGTGCAGGACGAGCTACCAGCCGTCAATTTCTTGCGTGAAGAAAACGTCTTCGTGATGACGGCTTCGCGTGCGACAGGTCAGGAAATTCGCCCGCTGAAGGTGCTTATTCTCAATCTGATGCCAAAAAAGATCGAAACAGAAAACCAGTTCCTGCGTCTTCTGTCGAACTCCCCGCTGCAGGTCGATATTCAGCTGCTGCGTATTGATGCCCGTGAGTCACGCAACACGCCCTCTGAGCATCTGAATAACTTCTACTGTAACTTCGAAGATATTCAGGGGGAAAACTTCGACGGACTGATTGTAACCGGCGCGCCGCTTGGCCTGGTGGAATTTAACGATGTCGCCTACTGGCCGCAGATCAAACAGGTGCTGGAGTGGGCAAAAGATCACGTCACGTCTACGCTGTTTGTCTGTTGGGCGGTACAGGCTGCACTCAACATTCTCTACGGTATTCCCAAACAGACCCGCACTGAAAAGCTCTCCGGCGTATACGAACACCACATTCTTCATCCACACGCGCTGTTGACGCGCGGGTTTGACGACTCCTTCCTGGCTCCGCATTCCCGATACGCCGACTTCCCGGCCCAGCTGATTCGTGACTACACCGATCTGGAGATCCTGGCCGAAACGGAAGATGGAGATGCCTACCTGTTTGCCAGCAAGGATAAGCGTATCGCCTTTGTGACCGGGCATCCTGAGTACGATCCGCATACCCTTGCGTCAGAGTATTTCCGTGATGTCGAGGCGGGCCTTAATCCGGATGTGCCGTACAACTATTTCCCGAAAAACGATCCGCAAAACAAACCGAGAGCGACCTGGCGCAGCCACGGAAATTTGCTGTTCACCAACTGGCTCAACTATTACGTCTACCAGATTACACCGTACGATCTTCGCCACATGAATCCGACGCTGGAGTAATCTTCTGCGTGAAACGATCCTAAAGCGTTTCAGCTATTCAGATCAGGCACCTTCGGGTGCCTTTTTTATTTCCGAAATATCACTCATCATTCGATAAAACTTTAATTCCAATTAAATCAAGAAATTAATTGCGATTAACAATTAAAATGGAAATTGTTTTTGATTTTGGAAAAAATATAGATAGTCTTAATTCTGCTGAGCGAAAACTACCCAACGATCTTTCGTTCGCATCGGGGGCGTGATTTTGGATCTTTGATGAGGAGCAGATTAATGACTCAACAGGCAACGACGGTCGATGAACTGGCCTTTACCCAGCCGTATGGCGAGCAAGAACAGCAAGTGTTGACGGCGGAAGCGGTAGAATTTCTGACTGAACTGGTGACCCGCTTTACGCCACAGCGTAATAAGCTGCTGGCGGCACGCATTCATCAGCAGCAGGAAATTGACGATGGCAAGTTGCCTGGCTTCATTTCGGAAACCGCTTCCATTCGCCGCGGTGAGTGGAAAATCCGCGGCATCCCTGAAGATTTACAGGATCGTCGCGTTGAGATCACCGGTCCGGTAGAGCGCAAAATGGTGATCAACGCCATGAACGCCAACGTTAAAGTCTTTATGGCCGATTTTGAAGACTCGCTGGCACCAGACTGGAACAAAGTTATCGACGGGCAGATCAACCTGCGCGACGCCGTGAACGGCACCATCAGCTATACCAACGAAGCCGGGAAAATCTACCAGCTCAAACCGAATCCGGCGGTGCTGATCTGTCGCGTACGCGGTCTGCACCTGCCTGAAAAACATGTCACATGGCGTGGGGAAGCCATTCCGGGCAGCCTGTTTGATTTCGCACTCTATTTCTTCCACAACTACAAGAACCTGCTGGCAAAAGGTAGCGGTCCCTATTTCTACCTGCCAAAAACGCAGGCCTGGCAGGAAGCGGCCTGGTGGAGTGAAGTATTCAGCTACGCGGAAGATCGTTTCAACCTGCCGCGCGGCACCATCAAGGCCACGCTGCTGATTGAAACGCTGCCTGCCGTGTTCCAGATGAATGAAATTCTGCACGCCCTGCGCGATCACATTGTCGGCCTGAACTGTGGACGCTGGGACTATATCTTCAGCTACATCAAAACTCTCAAAAATTATCCCGATCGCGTGCTGCCGGATCGTCAGGTTGTGACCATGGATAAACCGTTCCTGAGCGCCTACTCGCGTCTGCTGATCAAAACCTGCCATAAGCGCGGCGCCTTTGCGATGGGCGGCATGGCGGCTTTTATCCCGAGCAAAGACGCGGAGCGCAATAATCAGGTGCTCAACAAGGTGAAAGCCGATAAAGAGCTTGAAGCCCGTAACGGTCACGACGGCACGTGGATTGCACATCCGGGTCTGGCCGATACGGCGATGGAGGTCTTCAACCGCGTGCTCGGCGATAACAAAAACCAGCTGTTTGTCACGCGCGAAGAAGATGCCCCAACGGCTGAAGAACAGCTGCTGGCGCCATGCGCAGGTGAGCGTACGGAAGAGGGCATGCGTGCCAATATCCGCGTCGCGGTCCAGTACATCGAGGCGTGGATCTCCGGCAACGGCTGCGTGCCTATCTACGGCCTGATGGAAGATGCCGCCACGGCGGAAATCTCTCGTACCTCCATCTGGCAGTGGATCCACCATCAAAAAACGCTCAGCAACGGCAAGCCGGTGACAAAAGCGCTGTTCCGCCAGATGCTGGCCGAAGAGATGCGGGTGATCCAGGACGAGCTGGGTGAGCACCGCTTCAGCAGCGGACGTTTTGATGACGCCGCGCGCCTGATGGAGCAAATCACCACATCAGATGACTTAATCGACTTCCTGACCCTGCCGGGCTACCGCTTCCTGGCGTAACTCACCACATAACAATATGGAGCATCTGCACATGAAAACCCGTACCCAACAAATCGAAGAGTTAAAGAAAGAGTGGACACAACCTCGCTGGGAAGGCATCCGCCGTCCTTACAGCGCGGAGGAAGTGGTGAAATTACGCGGCTCGGTCAACCCGGAATGCACGCTGGCACAGAACGGTGCGGCGAAAATGTGGAAGCTGCTGCACGGCGGCTCTAAAAAAGGCTACATCAATAGCCTCGGCGCGCTGACCGGCGGTCAGGCGCTGCAGCAGGCGAAGGCCGGTATTGAAGCTATCTACCTCTCCGGCTGGCAGGTCGCGGCGGACGCCAACCTGGCCTCCAGCATGTACCCGGATCAGTCGCTCTATCCGGCAAACTCCGTGCCGTCGGTGGTGGATCGGATCAACAATACCTTCCGTCGTGCGGATCAGATCCAGTGGGCCGCCGGTATCGAACCTGGCGATCCGCGCTTTACTGACTACTTCCTGCCGATCGTCGCGGATGCGGAAGCGGGCTTCGGCGGTGTGCTGAACGCCTTCGAGCTGATGAAATCGATGATTGAGGCCGGTGCAGCGGCCGTTCACTTCGAAGACCAACTGGCGTCAGTGAAAAAATGCGGACACATGGGCGGTAAGGTGCTCGTTCCGACTCAGGAAGCGATTCAGAAGCTGGTTGCCGCGCGTCTGGCTGCTGACGTGCTCGGCGTGCCGACGCTGGTGATTGCCCGTACCGATGCGGACGCGGCGGACCTGATCACCTCTGACTGCGACCCGTACGACAGCGAATTCATTACCGGCGAGCGCACCAGCGAAGGCTTCTACCGCACCCATGCCGGCATTGAACAGGCGATCAGCCGCGGCCTGGCGTACGCCCCCTATGCGGACCTGGTCTGGTGTGAAACCTCTACGCCGGATCTGGCGCTGGCAAAACGCTTTGCCGACGCCATTCACGCGAAGTTCCCGGGAAAACTGCTGGCCTACAACTGCTCGCCGTCCTTCAACTGGCAGAAAAAGCTGGATGACAAAACCATCGCCAGCTTCCAGCAGCAGCTGTCCGACATGGGCTACAAATACCAGTTCATCACCCTGGCAGGCATCCACAGCATGTGGTTCAACATGTTCGACCTGGCGCATGCCTATGCGCAGGGCGAGGGCATGAAGCACTACGTTGAGAAGGTGCAGCAGCCGGAATTTGCCGCGGGCAAAGACGGTTACACCTTCGTGTCTCACCAGCAGGAGGTGGGAACCGGCTACTTTGATAATGTGACCACGATTATTCAGGGCGGCACCTCCTCCGTCACCGCCTTAACGGGGTCAACGGAAGAAGCACAGTTCTAATCTTTTCCCCCTCTCCCCTCTGGGGAGAGGGTTGGGTAAGGGGAATATATGTCGCGTGGCCTGGAATTACTGATTGCCCAAACTATTTTGCAGGGCTTCGATGCCCAGTATGGTCGTTTTCTTGAAGTGACATCCGGCGCGCAGCAGCGCTTTGAACATGCAGACTGGCATGCGGTTCAGCAGGCCATGAAGCAGCGTATCCATCTCTACGACCACCACGTGGGTCTGGTGGTGGAGCAGCTGCGCTGTATTACCGACGGTAAAAGCCCGGACGCGGAATTTTTACTGCGCGTGAAAGAGCATTACACCCATCTGTTACCCGACTACCCTCGCTTCGAGATTGCGGAGAGCTTTTTCAACTCCGTCTATTGCCGGTTATTTGACCACCGCTCGTTATCTCCTGAGCGGTTATTTATTTTTAGCTCCCAGCCGGAGCGACGCTTTCGTTCCATTCCGCGTCCGCTGGCGAAAGACTTCTTTCCCGATCGCGGATGGGAAAAGCTCCTGCACCGCGTATTAACCGATTTGCCGCTGCGCCTGCCCTGGGAGAATAAAGCCCGGGATATCGGCTATATCCACGCGCATCTCAATGAAACCTTCGGCGAGGCGGTGCTTAGCCGTAGCCATTTGCAGGTTGCCAACGAGCTTTTCTACCGTAATAAAGCCGCCTGGCTGGTGGGCAAATTGGTTACGCCGACGGCCATCGTGCCTTTTCTGTTACCGATCCACCGTACCGACAACGGGGAACTGTTTGTCGATACCTGCCTGACTACCAGCGCCGAGGCCAGCATCGTGTTTGGCTTCGCCCGCTCCTATTTCATGGTATACGCCCCGCTGCCTGCTGCCCTTGTGGAGTGGCTGCGCGAGATCCTGCCCGGTAAAACCACCGCCGAGCTGTATATGGCGATTGGCTGCCAGAAGCACGCCAAAACGGAAAGCTACCGGGAATACTTGCGCTACGTCACCACGGCCGATGAGCAGTTTATCGAAGCGCCCGGCATTCGCGGTATGGTGATGCTGGTCTTCACGCTTCCGGGTTTTGACCGGGTCTTTAAGGTGATAAAAGACAGATTCGCGCCGCAGAAAGAGATGAGCGCCGCGCACGTCCGCGCCTGCTATCAGCTGGTTAAAGAGCACGACCGCGTCGGGCGCATGGCGGATACCCAGGAGTTCGAAAACTTTGTGCTGGATAAACAGCAGATCGACCCGGCGCTGATGACGCTTTTGATGCAGGAAGCGCCCGCGAAAATTACCGATCTGGGTGACAAAATTGTGATAAGCCATCTCTACATTGAGCGCCGCATGGTGCCGCTAAATATCTGGCTTGAGCAGTCCGACGGTCAGGCGCTGCGGGATGCCATTGAAGAATACGGCAACGCGATTCGCCAGCTGGCCGCCGCCAATATTTTCCCGGGAGACATGCTGTTTAAAAACTTCGGCGTCACCCGGCACGGGCGGGTAGTGTTCTACGATTACGACGAAATTTGCTACATGACCGAAGTGAACTTCCGCGATATCCCAGCACCACGTTACCCGGAGGATGAGCTCTCCAGCGAGCCGTGGTACAGCGTTTCACCGGGAGATGTGTTTCCTGAAGAGTTTCGCCACTGGCTGTGTGCCGACCCGCGCATCGGCCCGCTATTTGAAGAGATGCATGAGGATCTGTTCCGCGCCAGCTACTGGCGCGGGCTGCAAACGCGGATCAAAAATGGGCACGTGGAAGATGTGTATGCCTACCGCCGCAAGCAGCGGTTTTGCATCCGGTTTTCTCCCTCTCCCTGTGGGAGAGGGCCGGGGTGAGGGCATCAGGCCGCACTCAATCTTAACGAATCCCACCGTACGCCAGCGTCACCTCTTTTGCCGCCTTAATCACCAGCGCACCCAACTCGGTCACGCGGTCGTCGGTCATACGTGAGATGGGGCCAGAGATGGAGATCGCGGCGAACGGCTCGCGATGCTCGTCAAAAATGCAGGACGCCAGGCAGCGCAGGCCCAGGGCATGTTCTTCATCATCAAACGAATAGCCGCGCTTGCGGGTTAACGCCAGATCTTCTTTCAGATGCACCGGCGACACCAGCGTGGCGTGGGTGTAGGCGTGCAGACCTTTGCGGTGCAGCAGCCCCGTCACCTGCTCTTCGCTCAGCTGCGAGAGAAACGCTTTCCCTGCGCCGGAGGCGTGCATCGGCAGTTTGCCGCCAATCGGTGCGGACATACGCATCAACTGCGTACACTGCACCTGGTCGATGATAATTGCCTGATGGTCGCTCTGGTCCAGCACCGCCAGGTTCACCGTCTCGCCGGACTCCTCCATCAGCTTGCGCAGAATCGGATGCACAATCGCCAGCAGGTTGCGGCTCTGCAGGAAGCTGCTGCCCACGATAAACGCGTGTGCGCCCACCGCCCAGTGCCCCAGCTCGCCTACCTGGCGGACAAAGCCCAGCTGCTGCATAGTGGTCAGCAGGCGGTGCGTGGTGGAGTTCGGCAGGCCAGCCTGCTGGGCCAGCTCCGTCAGTGCTACGCTGCCGTGCGACTCGGCTATCCATTCCAGCAGCTTCAAACCGCGCGTGAGCGACTGAACCTGTCCGCCAGGTTGTGCGGCAGTGGTGGCGGCAGGTTTTCTGCCGCGTTTAGCGGGAACGGTCGCGACCATGACGATCTCCTTTTTCTGTATCGTGGAAATCATTTTCGTTTTATTTGGTGGATTTGCAACCGCTTTCCTGACTGATCGGAGGAGTGATGGTGAACATGTCTCATGTTACCGCTGTGTGACTTTTCCACCCTGCGAGATTGTGCCAGTATGGAACGCAGCCTTTTGGCCTTGTTGAGCGTTGTCGGGAGCAAGTGTGAGCAGCAAAGTAGAGCAACTGCGTGCGCAGTTAAATGAACGAATTCTGGTGCTGGACGGCGGCATGGGCACCATGATCCAGGGCTATCGTCTGAGCGAAGACGATTTCCGCGGCGAGCGCTTTGCCGACTGGCCCTGCGACCTCAAAGGGAACAACGACCTGCTGGTGCTCAGCAAGCCGTCCGTGATTAAGGATATCCACAACGCCTACTTCGAAGCGGGTGCGGATATCGTTGAAACCAACACCTTCAACTCGACAACCATCGCCATGGCGGATTACCAGATGGAATCCCTGTCGGCGGAGATCAACTTTGAAGCCGCGAAGCTGGCGCGCGCCTGCGCCGACGAGTGGACGGCCCGCACGCCGGATAAGCCGCGCTACGTTGCCGGGGTGCTGGGCCCGACGAACCGCACCGCGTCGATTTCACCGGACGTGAACGACCCGGCGTTTCGCAACATCACCTTTGACCAGCTGGTTGTCGCCTACCGTGAATCGACCAAAGCGCTGGTGGAAGGCGGTTCCGACCTGATCCTGATTGAAACCGTATTCGACACCCTCAACGCCAAGGCCGCGATTTACGCGGTGAAAGAGGAGTTCGAGGCGCTGGGCGTTGACCTGCCGATCATGATTTCCGGCACCATCACCGACGCCTCCGGTCGTACCCTGTCCGGCCAGACAACCGAAGCGTTTTATAACTCCCTGCGTCACGCTGAAGCGCTCTCCTTCGGCCTGAACTGCGCGCTGGGGCCGGACGAACTGCGCCAGTACGTGCAGGAGCTTTCGCGCATCGCGGAATGCTACGTCACCGCCCACCCGAACGCTGGTCTTCCGAATGCATTCGGTGAATACGATCTGGATGCCGACACTATGGCGGCGCAAATCCGCGAGTGGGCCGAGTCTGGCTTCCTGAATATCGTCGGCGGCTGCTGCGGCACCACGCCGGAGCACATCGCCGCCATGAGCCATGCGGTAGCGGGTCTTCCACCGCGCAAGCTGCCCGAGCTTCCGGTTGCCTGTCGCCTGTCCGGCCTGGAGCCGTTGACCATCGGCGACGACAGCCTGTTTGTGAACGTGGGTGAACGTACTAACGTCACCGGGTCTGCAAAGTTCAAGCGTCTGATCAAAGAAGAGAAGTACAGCGAGGCGCTGGACGTTGCCCGCCAGCAGGTGGAAAGCGGCGCACAGATTATCGATATCAACATGGACGAGGGGATGCTCGACGCCGAAGCGGCGATGGTGCGTTTCCTCAACCTGATCGCCGGTGAGCCGGACATCGCCCGCGTGCCGATCATGATCGACTCCTCCAAGTGGGAAGTCATCGAAAAAGGGCTGAAGTGCATTCAGGGTAAAGGCATCGTCAACTCTATCTCGATGAAAGAAGGCGTTGATATCTTTATCCACCACGCGAAGATGGTCCGCCGCTACGGTGCCGCCGTGGTAGTGATGGCCTTCGACGAAGTGGGCCAGGCGGATACCCGCGAGCGCAAAATCGAGATTTGCCGCCGCGCGTACAAGATTTTGACCGAAAAGGTGGGCTTCCCGCCGGAAGACATCATCTTTGACCCGAACATCTTCGCCGTCGCGACCGGGATTGAAGAGCACAATAACTACGCCCAGGACTTTATCGGGGCGTGTGAAGATATTAAACGCGAGCTGCCGCATGCGCTGATCTCCGGCGGCGTGTCGAACGTGTCGTTCTCGTTCCGCGGCAACGATCCGGTGCGAGAAGCGATCCACGCCGTGTTCCTCTATTACGCCATCCGCAACGGGATGGACATGGGGATCGTCAACGCCGGACAGCTGGCGATTTATGACGACCTCCCTGCCGAGTTGCGCGACGCCGTCGAGGACGTGATCCTTAACCGCCGCGACGACGCGACCGAGCGGTTGCTGGATTTGGCCGAAAAATACCGTGGCAGCAAGTCGGATGACGCAGCCAACGTTCAGCAGGCCGAATGGCGCTCCTGGGACGTGAAAAAGCGTCTGGAATACTCGCTGGTGAAAGGGATTACCGAGTTCATTGAGCAGGATACCGAGGAAGCGCGTCAGCAGGCAGCCCGTCCGATTGAAGTGATTGAAGGCCCGCTGATGGACGGCATGAACGTGGTCGGCGATCTGTTCGGCGAGGGCAAAATGTTCCTGCCGCAGGTGGTGAAATCCGCCCGCGTCATGAAGCAGGCCGTCGCCTATCTGGAACCGTTTATCGAAGCCAGCAAAGAGAAAGGCTCCAGCAACGGTAAAATGGTTATCGCCACCGTGAAGGGCGACGTGCACGACATCGGCAAAAATATCGTCGGCGTGGTGCTGCAGTGTAATAACTACGAAATTATCGACCTTGGCGTGATGGTCCCGGCGGATAAAATTCTCAAGACCGCGCGCGAAGTGAACGCCGACCTGATTGGTCTCTCCGGGCTGATCACCCCGTCGCTGGACGAGATGGTCAACGTGGCTAAGGAGATGGAGCGTCAGGGCTTCACCATTCCGTTATTGATTGGCGGGGCGACCACCTCGAAAGCGCACACGGCGGTGAAAATCGAGCAGAACTACAGCGGCCCGACGGTCTACGTGCAGAACGCCTCGCGCACGGTGGGCGTGGTCTCCGCGCTGCTCTCCGACGCCCAGCGCGACGACTTTGTGGCGCGCACCCGCAAAGAGTACGAAACCGTCCGCATCCAGCACGGACGTAAGAAACCGCGCACCCCGCCTGTTTCACTTCAGGCGGCGCGCGATAACGATCTGGCCTTTGACTGGTCCAGCTATACGCCACCGGTCGCGCACCGTCTGGGTGTGCAGGACGTGACGGCCAGCATCGAAACGCTGCGTAACTACATCGACTGGACGCCGTTCTTTATGACCTGGTCGTTGGCGGGCAAATATCCGCGCATCCTGGAAGATGAGGTGGTAGGCGAGGAGGCGAAGCGCCTGTTTAAAGATGCCAACGACATGCTCGACACGCTGAGCGCAGAGAAAACCCTCAACCCGCGCGGCGTGGTGGGCCTGTTCCCGGCGAACCGCGTGGGCGATGACGTGGAAATCTACCGCGATGAAACCCGCACCCACGTGCTGGCGGTCAGCCGCCATCTGCGCCAGCAAACCGAAAAAGTGGGCTTTGCCAACTATTGCCTGGCGGATTTCGTCGCGCCGAAGCTGAGCGGGAAAGCCGACTATATCGGTGCGTTTGCGGTAACCGGCGGGCTGGAAGAAGACGCCCTGGCGGACGCGTTCGAAGCGCAGCACGATGATTACAATAAAATCATGGTGAAAGCGATTGCCGATCGCCTGGCGGAAGCGTTCGCCGAGTACCTCCACGAGCGCGTGCGCAAGGTGCACTGGGGCTATGCGGCGAATGAGAACCTCAGCAACGAGGAGCTGATCCGTGAAAACTACCAGGGCATTCGCCCTGCGCCGGGCTATCCGGCCTGCCCGGAGCACACCGAAAAAGGCACCATCTGGAAACTGCTGGACGTAGAAGCCCATACCGGCATGAAGCTCACCGAGTCGTTCGCCATGTGGCCGGGCGCGTCCGTGTCCGGCTGGTACTTTAGCCATCCGGACAGCAAGTACTTCGCCGTGGCGCAACTGCAGCGGGATCAGATCGAAGATTACGCCCTGCGCAAAGGCATGAGCGTGTCAGACGTCGAGCGCTGGCTGGCGCCGAATCTGGGCTACGACGCGGACTAACGTCACTTTTCCTTACAACAAACAGGGCACCTCAACGGTGCCCTGTCTCTTTCTTACGTTTAAACCCTTATACTTAATCATAAAATCTATAACGATAAGGAGAACCCACTTCCGTGCTGACGTTGTTACATTTGCTTTCGGCAGTCGCACTGCTCGTATGGGGCACCCATATTGTCCGCACCGGCGTGATGCGCGTGTTTGGCGCGCGCTTACGTACCGTTCTCAGCGGCAGCGTTGAGAAGAAGCCGCTCGCCTTCTGCGCGGGTATCGGCGTGACGGCGCTGGTGCAAAGCAGCAATGCCACCACTATGCTCGTCACCTCGTTCGTGGCGCAGGATCTGGTCGCGCTCGCCCCGGCGCTGGTGATCGTGCTGGGCGCTGACGTCGGCACCGCGCTGATGGCGCGTATCCTGACCTTTGACCTCTCGTGGCTGTCGCCGCTGCTGATTTTTATTGGCGTCATTTTCTTCCTTGGCCGCAAGCAGACGCGTGCCGGGCAGCTCGGACGCGTCGGCATTGGCCTCGGCCTCATCCTGCTGGCGCTGGAGCTGATCGTGCAGGCGGTGACGCCTATCACCCAGGCGAACGGCGTGCAGGTGATCTTCGCCTCGCTGACAGGTGACATCATGCTGGATGCGCTGATCGGGGCAGTGTTTGCCATCATCAGCTACTCCAGCCTGGCAGCCGTGCTGCTGACGGCCACGCTCACCGCAGCAGGCGCGATCTCCTTCCCGGTAGCGCTGTGTCTGGTGATAGGCGCTAACCTCGGCTCTGGCCTGCTGGCAATGCTCAACAACAGCGCCGCCAATGCCGCTGCACGTCGCGTGGCGCTCGGGAGCCTGCTGTTTAAGCTGGTGGGCAGCCTGATTATTCTGCCGTTTGTACACCCGCTGGCGAACCTGATGGACAACCTCCCCCTGCCGAAAGCGGAGCTGGTGATCTACTTCCACGTGTTCTATAACCTGGTGCGCTGTCTGGCGATGGTGCCGTTTGCCGCGCCGATGGCCCGTTTCTGCGAGCGGCTTATCAGCGACGAACCGGAGCTGGATGCGCGCCTGAAGCCGAAGCACCTGGATACCTCCGCGCTGGACACCCCGGCGCTGGCGCTGGCGAATGCCGCGCGCGAGACGCTGCGCATGGGCGACGCGATGGAAACCATGCTCGAAGGCCTGCAAAAGGTGATGCACGGCGAGCCGCGGGAGGAGAAAGAGCTGCGCAGACTGGCGGACGATATCAACGTGCTCTATACCGCCATTAAGCTCTACCTGGCGCGCATGCCGCAGGACGAGCTGGCGGAAGAGGAGTCCCGCCGCTGGGCGGAAATTATCGAGATGTCGCTTAACCTTGAGCAGGCTTCGGATATCGTTGAACGCATGGGCAGCGAGATCGCCGACAAATCGCTGGCCGCGCGTCGGGCGTTCTCCGTTGAAGGGCTGAAGGAGCTGGAAGCGCTCCACGAACAACTGGTGAGCAACCTCAAGCTGGCGATGTCGGTCTTCTTCTCCAGCGACGTACCGAGCGCTCGCCGCCTGCGCCGCAACAAGCATCGTTTCCGCATCCTCAACCGCCGCTATTCGCACGCCCACGTTGAGCGTCTGCACCAGCAGAACGTGCAGAGCATCGAAACCAGTTCGCTGCATCTGGGGCTGCTAGGGGATATGAAGCGTCTCAACTCGTTGTTCTGCGCGGTGGCGTACAGCGTGATGGAACAGCCGGATGAAGACGACGAGCGGGATGAGTATTAATCTCTGAAGGCGCCTCGCAAAACGTTTTTGCGAGGCGTGACACCTTTTAAAGCACCATTTACTCTTCAGACCTTACATTTTTAAGGGAATAGAAAATGCTCGTTTATTACGCTACACTTCGCCAATTCATGCGCATTCCGATGGGGGTTCTCATGCGCACTACTCCTGGCATTAAAAAATCAGTCAATGTGTCGTTAGCACCAGACATTCTTGAAGAGGCGCGCCGGCTTAAACTTAATCTTTCCGCTGTGCTCACGGCTGCACTACAGGAACAGTTTCGTGCGCATCAGCGCGCAGAGTGGTTAGCAGAAAATAAAGCTTCTATCGAGGCCATTAACCAGTGGGTTGATGAAAACGGCTCCTTTAGTGATTTTCAGAGGTCGTTCTGATGGAGCAATATTTTGCTTATGAGAATGGAGGTAAGGGAAAAACTGCCTATCCCTGGCTAATCAATATGCAGCATCCCGTGGCTAATGTGATGAAGCATGTCCTGGTCGCCCCCGCGGTTGAGCTTAGCCACCTGGGAGGCATTCAGCCGCCTGCGAAAGTGTGTCCCGTCGTTGAGATAGCGGGTAAGCCCTGCGTGGTCATGATGCACATGATGGCTGGCATATCGCCAGGAGAGTTAGGTGAGCGTGTTGCCGATCTTACGCAAAACCGGGCTTCATTGCGGGATGCACTCGATTTTTTAATCAACGGTTACTAACACTTTTTTGTCAGCCGCAAGGTAAGGTATATTTCGCCCTTCACAGGAGAAACTATGCTGCCAACTCAATCAACCCGATTAAACAAATACATTAGCGAGAGCGGGATCTGCTCACGTCGCGAGGCGGACCGTTACATTGAACAGGGTAACGTGTTCCTCAACGGCAAACGCGCCACCATCGGCGACCAGGTGGTCCCTGGCGATGTGGTTAAAGTGAATGGTCAGGTCATCGAACCGCGTGATGCTGAAGACCTGGTGTTTATCGCGTTGAACAAACCGGTTGGGATTGTCAGCACTACGGAAGACGGCGAGCGGGACAACATCGTTGATTTCGTGAACCACAGCAGCCGCATCTTCCCAATTGGCCGTCTGGATAAAGACTCTCAGGGGCTGATATTCCTCACCAACCACGGCGATCTGGTCAACAAAATCCTGCGTGCCGGTAACGACCACGAGAAAGAGTACATTGTGACGGTGAATAAGCCGGTCACGGACGAATTTATTCGCGGCATGGGCGCCGGTGTGCCGATCCTCGGTACCGTCACGAAAAAGTGTAAGGTGAAAAAAGAGGCACCGTTCGCGTTCCGCATTACCCTGGTGCAGGGCCTGAACCGCCAGATCCGCCGCATGTGCGAGTACTTCGGCTATGAAGTGACGAAGCTGGAACGCACGCGCATTATGAACGTCAGCCTGTCCGGTATTCCGCTGGGCGAGTGGCGTGACTTAACAGATGACGAGCTGATTGAACTGTTCAAGCTTATCGAGAACTCGTCGTCCGAGGCGAAGCCGAAAGCTAAAGCAAAACCGAAAACGCAGGCGATTAAGCGTCCGGTGGTGAAGGCGCCGCAGGCGGAAGAAAAAGGGCGAGGCAAGCCGGGTAACGGAAAACGCTTTACCCAGCCGGGGCGTAAAAAGAAAGGGCGCTGATTAGCGCCTGCCACGGGTTGATGTATTGGCGGACCAGGAAAAGGTCGCCTCTGCATCCGGCTTATAAGCCTGCTCTTTTTTCAGCTTGCGGGCTTTTTTCGCCGCAGCCTCACGCTGCGCCATCAGCTTATCGATATACTCTTTTTTCACCTGATTGGTTTCGGCGTTCGTCAGCGTGCGGCCATGCGCGATGCGGGCGCGGTCGAGAAGCGTTTTCAGTTCGCGCTGCTCCGCTTCCGTCATGTCTTTCTGGGTCAAACGTGGTGTAGCCATTGCTGAAGCCTCCTGATAGAGAGGCTTCAGTGTAAAGCAAGCAGCGTAAATTAACCCTGCTTCACCGCATCTTTTTTCGTTTGTTCATCAATCGGTTTGCCGGACCAGTATCCCGCCAGCAGCGAGCCGGAGAGATTATGCCAGACGGAGAACAGCGCGCCCGGGAGGGCCGCCAGCGGCGAGAAGTAAATTTTACCCAGCGCCGCCGCCAGGCCGGAGTTCTGCATGCCCACCTCGATTGCCAGCGTGCGGCAGGTGGATTCGTCAAAGCCAAACAGCTTCCCGCCCCAGTAGCCGCCCAGCAGGCCAATCGTGTTATGCAGCACCACGGCGACGATCACCACAAAGCCTACGGAAGCAATGTGCGATGCGGAACCCGCCACCACGGCGCTAATGATCGCCAGAATGCAGACCATCGAAAACGCGGGCAGGTACGGCTCAACGGCCTTCACTACGCGCGGGAAAAGATGGTGAATGACCAGCCCCAGCGCAATCGGGATTACTACTATCTGCAGAATGCTGAGCAGCATGCCCATCACGTCCACCTGAATATGCGCATCCACGTACAGGCGGGTTAACAGCGGCGTGGCAATCACGCCCACCAGCGTGGAAACGGAAGAGATGGTAACGGAGAGCGCCACATCACCTTTCGCAAGATAGATCATCACGTTAGATGCCGTACCGCTGGCGACGCTGCCCACCAGCACCATCCCGGCGGAGAGATCGGGCGGCATCTTAAAGGCCATCGCCAGCAGCCAGGCCGCGAGCGGCATCACCAGGTAGTGCAGGAAGATCCCTGCGGCCACCGGAGCCGGGCGCGACAGCACGCGTTTAAAATCGTCGATTTTCAGGTGCACGCCCATGCCGAACATAATCAGCATCAGCAGCGTGGTGACCCACGGGCCAATGCCGGTGAACGTGGTGGGCGTGTAATAAGCGAGTACCGAGAGCAGCAGCGCCCATAGCGGGAACAGCCGGGTGATAGCGGATAACATAGTGAATTCCTTGCAGTATTGTCGTGTTGTTTAGTTATAAAAAAGCCGGGTCTGTGCCCGGCTTATAGGTATTGTTTATCGTGCTAACGAATGTTATTCAAACAAATTCTGATGAAGTTTCTGCACCACCTGCTCGGCCTGATCGGCAGGGACCAGGAAGCAGAGGTTGTAGCTGGAGGCACCGTAGCAGATCATACGGATGTTGAACGGGTCGAGCACGCCGAACACCTCTTTGCCCACGCCGCAGGCGCGCGACAGCTTGTTACCGATGATGGCCACCAGCGCCAGGTCTTCTTCCACCTCCACGCGGCACAGTTCAGACAGCTCAATCAGCAGCGACTGCGTCAGCAGGGTGTCGCCGGTCGAGGTGGAGCCAGTGGTGTCCAGCGTCAGCGCAATGCTCACTTCGGAGGTGGTAATCAAATCTACAGAGATGTTATGGCGCGCCAGAATGCCAAACACTTCCGCCAGGAAACCGCGGGAGTGGAGCATATTGTGGCTGTGGAGCGTCACCAGCGTCTGGCGACGGCGCAGGGCCAGGGCGCGGAATAGCGGCGGGTTCTCGGTTTTCTTGCAGACCAGCGTCCCGCCCGCTTTTGGATCTTTACTGGAGCCAACGAAGACCGGAATATCGCTGCGCACGGCGGGCAGCAGCGTTGCCGGATGCAGCACTTTCGCGCCGAAGGTGGCCATTTCCGCCGCTTCTTCAAAGGCGATCACATCAATACGTTTCGCCGCGGAAACGACGCGCGGATCGGTGGTGTAAATACCCGGCACGTCAGTCCAGATATCCACGCGCGTTGCATGCAGGGCCTCGCCCAGCAGCGCGGCGGTGTAGTCGCTGCCGCCACGGCCAAGCGTTGTCGTGCGTCCTTTCGCTTCGCTGCCGATAAAGCCCTGGGTGATCACCATGCCTTCTGCCAGGCGCGGAGCCAGCTGCTGGTTGGTGAGCTCGGCCAACATCTCAACGTCCGGTTCGGCACGGCCAAAGCGATCGCTGGTACGCATCACTTTACGCACGTCAAACCACTGCGCCTGAACGTTACGCTCACGCATGATTTCAACGAACAGCAGGGTAGACATCAATTCACCGTGGCTGACCAGTTCATCGGTCAGGGCGGTAGAGGTGGCCAGAGACGCCGCTTCTGCCAGGGTGGTGATATTTTCCAGCAGGCGTTCCACTTCTTCGCGGATCACGTTTGGATTCTGCAGACGTTCAAGGATGTCGAACTGAATTTTGCGCAGTGCATCCAGCTTTACGAAACGTTCTGTCGCTTCCAGTCCTTCAGACAGAGAAACCAGCAGGTTCGTCACGCCGGCAGATGCAGAGAGCACCACCAGGCGGGTATTCGGATCGGCCAGCACCACATCGGCGCTGCGGTTCATGGCATCGTAATCGGCCACACTGGTGCCGCCAAACTTGGCGACCACAAAACTCGTCATAACAACCTCGTGTCAGGGAATGAATAAGCGACCTTGGCACAAGAGTGAAACGAAAACAGGTGCAGGCGCAAAATACGGCCCTATAAATAAAATGTGGGGGAGGTCCTGTCAATGCTGGGATTATGCGGATTTTTTATGGGGGGGTACCCCTGAGAAACAGGACTTATAACAGGGCCATATTTTATGCTCCATTTTACCCTGTTTTAACCAACATTTCGCCGCCCCGGGAGGGCTCTTCAGCAGCTATACTTTTCGGGTCTTTTCACCTGTGTTTGATACAGGCCAGGGCAATGGCATAAAAACCATCACAATTTTTATTTGCAGGCGCTACAATCGACCGCAGTCACAATTCTCAAATCAGAAGAGTATTGCTAATGAAAAACATCAACCCAACGCAGACCGCTGCCTGGCAGGCACTACAGAAACATTTTGATGAAATGAAGGACGTCACCATCGCGGATCTGTTCGCGAAAGATGCCGATCGTTTCACTAAGTTCTCCGCGACCTTCGATGACCTGATGCTGGTGGATTTCTCCAAGAACCGCATTACCGAAGAGACGCTGGCAAAACTGCAGGATCTGGCAAAAGAGACTGAGCTTGCCGACGCCATCAAATCCATGTTCTCCGGCGAAAAGATCAACCGCACCGAAGACCGTGCCGTGCTGCACGTGGCCCTGCGTAACCGTAGCAATACGCCAATCATCGTTGACGGCAAAGATGTGATGCCGGAAGTAAACGCGGTGCTGGAAAAGATGAAAACCTTCTCCGAAGCGATCATCTCAGGTCAGTGGAAAGGTTACACCGGCAAAGCAATTACGGATGTTGTTAACATCGGTATCGGCGGCTCTGACCTCGGTCCGTTCATGGTGACCGAAGCGCTGCGTCCGTACAAAAACCACCTCAACATGCACTTTGTCTCTAACGTCGATGGTACCCACATCGCCGAAGTGCTGAAGAACGTAAATCCGGAAACCACCCTGTTCCTGGTGGCGTCCAAAACCTTCACTACTCAGGAAACCATGACCAACGCCCACAGCGCGCGCGATTGGTTCCTGAAAACCGCGGGCGACAACAAGCACGTGGCGAAACACTTCGCGGCGCTGTCCACCAACGGTAAAGCCGTCAGCGAGTTCGGTATCGACACCGCGAATATGTTCGAGTTCTGGGACTGGGTTGGTGGCCGCTACTCTCTGTGGTCTGCAATCGGCCTGTCCATCATCCTGTCCGTGGGCTTCGACAACTTCGTTGAGCTGCTCTCTGGCGCGCACGCAATGGACAAACACTTCTCCACCACTGCACCTGAGAAAAACCTGCCGGTGCTGCTGGCGCTGATTGGGATCTGGTACAACAACTTCTTCGGCGCTGAAACCGAAGCAATTCTGCCGTACGACCAGTACATGCACCGCTTTGCGGCCTACTTCCAGCAGGGGAACATGGAATCCAACGGTAAGTACGTTGACCGTAACGGCAACGCGGTGGATTACCAGACTGGACCAATCATCTGGGGCGAACCGGGCACCAACGGTCAGCACGCGTTCTACCAGCTGATTCACCAGGGCACCAAAATGGTACCGTGCGATTTCATCGCGCCGGCGATTACACACAACCCGCTGTCCGACCACCATCCAAAGCTGCTGTCTAACTTCTTCGCACAGACAGAAGCGTTGGCGTTCGGTAAATCCCGCGAGGTGGTAGAGCAGGAATACCGTGACCAGGGTAAAGATCCGGCCACGCTGGAGCACGTTGTGCCGTTCAAAGTGTTCGAAGGCAACCGTCCAACCAACTCCATCCTGCTGCGTGAAATCACGCCATTCAGCCTGGGCGCGCTGATTGCGCTGTACGAGCACAAGATCTTCACTCAGGGCGCTATTCTGAACATCTTCACCTTTGACCAGTGGGGCGTTGAGCTGGGCAAACAGCTGGCAAACCGTATTCTGCCAGAGCTGGGTGACGATAAAGCGATCGACAGCCACGACAGCTCCACCAATGGTTTGATTAACCGTTATAAAGCATGGCGTGCGTAATTAATATGTCATGAAAAATGCCGGCGATATGCCGGCATTTTTTTTATCGGATAATTCCTGATGTCTGTTAGTTAACTCAAATTCTGACTCTGAGTTTAATCTGAAAAAGGCGCTTAACCTGCTAATTGCTGCGGTTTATTTTAAGAAAATACGCAGAAGCAAGATAATAAAGTTATATTATAACTTATTGATTTTAATTGTTAATTTATTTTAATGTTTTGTTTTTCTTTTCTGTTTTATCCATTAGTCCGAAAACCACTCCCCTATTTCCCCCTACGGTAAACCCACTGCTGTAGTTGTGTATACTCGATTCCGCCTGAATTTCTTTTCGGGCAAATCTCCATTCATTCATTGAAGGGAAATTGTTATGAAGAAAGTACTGTATGGCATTTTTGCCATATCTGCACTTGCGGCGACCTCTGTCTATGCAGCTCCGGTCCAGGTCGGGGAAGCAGCAGGGTCGGCAGCGACGTCTGCGTCTGCGGGAAGTTCTACCGCAGCCAGCACCAGCACCGTAAGTTCAGCCGTGGGTGTCGCGCTGGCGGCAACCGGTGGCGGTGATGGCTCCAATACCGGAACCACGACCACTACGACAACCAGCACCCAGTAATACCGGGTGTTTTAATCATAACCACACTTCGGTGTGGTTATTTCGCCCCTTCGGAGAAGAGTCGTGAAGCGACCTGCAATCATTCTGATTTGCCTGCTGTTGCAGGCGTGCTCAGCCACCACCAAAGGGCTGGGGCATTCACTGTGGGACAGCCTGTTCGGCACACCGGGCGTGCATCTGACCGATGACGAACTTCAGAACATGCCGTACGCCAGCCAGTACATGCAGCTTAATGATGGCCCGCAACTGTTTGTGGTGCTCGCTTTCGATGAAAACGGGCAGCAGAAATGGGTGACGCAGGATCAGGCCACCATCGTGACGCAGCATGGTCGTATTGTGAAAACGCTGCTCGGCGGCGATAACCTGCTCGAGGTGAATAATCTCGCCGAAGACCCGCTCATCAAGCCAAATCAGATCGTCGACGGCGCAGGCTGGACGCGCACCATGGGCTGGACCGAGCACAAGCAGGTGCGCTACGCCACGGCCCGCTCCACCTTCCGCTGGGACGGTACGGATAGCGTGAAGGTGGGCAGCGACGAAACGCAGGTTCGCGTGCTGGATGAGAAGGTGACAACCGACCAGGCCACCTGGCATAACCGCTTCTGGATTGACGAGGAAGGGCAGATCCGTCAGTCCTTACAGTATCTCGGCGCCGGTTTCTTCCCGGTGAAAACCACCCTGATCAAGGCGGCGAAATCATGAAAACGCTCATCTACGCTGCGCTTCTCGCCAGTCTTGCCGCGCCGCTGGCATGGTCAGCAGGAACGGTAAAGGTCTACACGCCGGACAGTGAAAAACCCAAAACCTTAACCAACGCCGAGCATCTGCTCGATCTCGTCGGGCAGCCGAGGCTTGCTAACAGCTGGTGGCCGGGAGCGGTGATTGGCGAGCGTCAGGCGACGATTAAGGCGGAGCAGGAACACCTTGCCTTGCTGGCCCGACTGACGGGTCTGGCAGAGCAGGAAGACGGCGACGATGCCGCAGCCATTAACAGCGTTCGCCAGCAGCTTCAGGTGCTGAAGGTGACAGGCCGCCAGAAAGTCAATCTTGATCCAGATGAAGTGCGCGTCACGGAAAAGGGCAACCCCACGCTTCAAGGGGAGTACACCCTCTGGCTGCCGGTGAAGCCGACGACGGTGACCGTGATGGGGCTTATCAGCAGCCCGGGTAAAAAGCCCTTTACGCCCGGCCGCGACGTGGCGAGCTATCTTGACGAACAAAGCCTGCTGAGCGGCGCGGATAACAGCTACGCATGGATTATTTATCCCGACGGGCATACGCAAAAAGCGCCGGTGGCGTACTGGAATAAACGCCATATCGAACCCATGCCGGGCAGCATCATTTTTGTCGGTTTTGCCGACCATTTCTGGACGAAGGCATATGACGGGCTTAACGCCGATATCCTTCACTCCCTGACACAGCGGATACCGGAAGAATGAAAAGAACCTATCTCTACAGCATGCTGGCGCTCTGCGTAAGCGCCGCCTGCCATGCAGAAACGTATCCGGCACCTGTTGGCCCGTCTCAGTCAGACTTCGGCGGCGTCGGTTTACTGCAAACGCCTACCGCGCGCATGGCGCGTGAAGGGGAAATTAGCCTGAACTACCGCGATAACGACCAGTATCGCTACTATTCCGCCTCCGTACAGCTTTTCCCGTGGCTCGAAACCACGCTGCGCTACACCGACGTGCGTACGAAACAGTACAGCAGCGTCGACGCCTTCTCCGGCGATCAGACCTACAAAGATAAAGCCTTCGACGTCAAGCTGCGCCTGTGGGAAGAGAGCTACTGGATGCCGCAGGTCTCCGTGGGTGCAAAAGATATCGGCGGGACCGGCCTGTTTGATGCGGAATACATCGTGGCCAGCAAAGCCTGGGGACCGTTTGACTTCTCTCTGGGGCTTGGCTGGGGTTATCTCGGCACCAGCGGCAACGTCAAAAACCCGTTCTGTACCTACAGCGATAAATTCTGCTATCGCGATAACAGCTACAAGAAAGCGGGCTCCATCAACGGCGATCAGATGTTCCATGGTCCGGCCTCGCTGTTCGGCGGCGTGGAATACCAGACACCGTGGCAGCCGCTGCGCCTGAAGCTGGAGTACGAAGGGAACGACTACTCGCAGGACTTCGCCGGGAAGATTGAGCAGAAGAGCAAGTTTAACGTCGGCGCCATTTATCGCGTCACCGACTGGGCCGACGTTAACCTCAGCTACGAGCGCGGCAACACGGTGATGTTTGGCTTCACGCTGCGCACTAACTTTAACGACATGCGGCCGCACTACAACGATAACGCGCGGCCTGCTTACCGGCCGGAGCCGCAGGATGCGATTCTGCAGCACTCCGTGGTGGCAAACCAGCTGACGCTGTTGAAATACAACGCCGGTCTGGCCGATCCGAAAATTCAGGTGAAAGGCGATACGCTGTACGTCACCGGCGAGCAGGTGAAATACCGCGACTCGCGGGAAGGGATCGAACGCGCCAACCGGATCGTGATGAACGATCTCCCGGACGGGATCCGCACGATCCGCGTGACGGAGAACCGCCTGAATCTGCCTCAGGTTACAACCGAAACCGATGTCGCCAGCCTCAAGCGCCACCTGGAAGGCGAACCGCTCGGGCATGAAACCGAGCTGGTGCAAAAACGCGTAGAGCCGATCGTGCCGGAAACCACCGAGCAGGGCTGGTATATCGACAAATCACGCTTTGATTTCCATATCGACCCTGTGCTGAACCAGTCCGTCGGCGGGCCGGAAAACTTCTACATGTATCAACTGGGTGCGATGGCGACGGCGGATCTGTGGGTCACCGATCACCTGTTGACCACCGGTAGCCTGTTCGGCAACATCGCGAACAACTACGACAAGTTTAACTACACCAACCCGCCGAACGACTCGAAGCTGCCGCGCGTGCGTACCCGCGTGCGTGAATACGTGCAGAACGATGTCTATGTGAATAACCTGCAGGCCAACTACTTCCAGTATTTCGGCAACGGCTTCTACGGCCAGGTTTACGGGGGCTACCTGGAGACTATGTTCGGTGGCGCGGGGGCGGAGGTGCTGTATCGTCCCGTCGACAGCAACTGGGCGTTCGGGATTGATGCCAACTACGTTAAGCAGCGTGACTGGCGCAGCGCGCAGGACATGATGAAGTTCACCGACTACAGCGTCAAAACCGGCCACCTGACCGCCTACTGGACGCCATCGTTCGCGCAGGACGTACTGGTGAAAGCCAGCGTCGGCCAGTATCTGGCGGGCGATAAGGGCGGCACGCTGGATATCTCCAAACACTTCGACAGCGGCGTCGTGGTGGGCGGCTACGCCACCATCACCAACGTCTCGCCGGACGAATACGGGGAAGGGGACTTCACCAAAGGGGTCTACGTGTCGATTCCGCTGGATCTCTTCTCGTCAGGTCCGACCCGCAGCCGCGCGGCGGTGGGCTGGACGCCGCTGACGCGTGACGGGGGCCAGCAGCTTGGGCGTAAGTTCCAGCTGTATGACATGACCAGCGATAAGAACATTAACTTCCGCTGATGCTTCACGCCGGGCGGCACTGCGTTTGCCCGGCCTACGGTTTTTATAGGCCCGGTAAGCGCAGCGCCACCGGGCGAATGCGCCAAACATAAACAAAAAATATAGATCCCCGTCACATTTTTGCGTTATACAGGAATCTCGCCCTGGAGAATGAGGTGCTGTATGACATCCCTGACTCGCCCGCGCGTTGAGTTTATCTCAACCATCCTCCAGACCGTGCTGAACCTCGGTCTGTTGAGCCTTGGCCTGATCCTGGTCGTCTTTCTCGGTAAAGAGACGGTGCATCTGGCGGATGTGCTGTTCGCCCCTGAGCAAACCAGCAAATATGCGCTGGTGGAAGGCCTGGTGGTCTACTTTCTCTACTTTGAATTTATCGCCCTGATTGTGAAGTACTTTCAGTCCGGCTTTCACTTCCCGCTGCGCTATTTTGTCTACATTGGCATCACTGCGATTGTGCGGCTGATCATCGTCGATCATAAGTCTCCGCTCGACGTGCTGATCTACTCGGCGGCGATCCTGCTGCTGGTGATCACCCTCTGGCTGTGCAATTCGAAGCGGCTGAAACGGGAATAAAAAAATGGCGGCCCGAAGGCCGCCGAATAACAGTCACAAGTTGGGTCAATACAATACGTCTAAAGTTGAGGGTTGCAGTGGCATAACAGATGAAACTTAACCTTTCACGCCGCCCGCCGTCAGGCCGTTGACCAGCCAGCGCTGGGCCAGCAGGAACACCACGGTAATCGGGATGGCGGAGAGTACGGCCGCCGCGGCAAAATCGCCCCACAGGTAGTTTTGCGGGTTGAGGTATTGCTGCATGCCTACGGCCAGGGTGTAGCTGTTCACATCGCGCAGTAACAGTGAGGCAACCGGTACTTCGGTGATCGCCGCGATAAACGACAGGATAAACACCACCGCCAGAATCGGCACGGACAGCGGCAGCAGCACCAGACGGAACGCTTGCCACGGGGTAGCACCGTCCAGCGACGCCGCTTCTTCCAGCGAGCCGTCGATGGTTTCGAAATAGCCTTTGATGGTCCACACGTGCAGGGCAATACCGCCGAGATAGGCGAAGATCACGCCGCCGTGGGTATTCAGGCCGATAAACGGAACGTACTGGCCGAGACGGTCAAACAGGGCATACAGCGCGACCAGAGACAGCACGGCCGGGAACATCTGGAAAATCAGCATGCCTTTCAGCAGCGTCGCTTTGCCCGGGAAACGCATGCGGGCGAAGGCGTAGGCACAGGTGGTGGAGAGCGTCACGATGCCGATCGCGGTGATGGTCGCCACTTTCACCGAGTTCCACAGCCACAGCAGCACCGGGAACGGCGGCGGCGTGACGCGGCCATCCGCGTGCTCCACGCTGAAGCCCAGCGCGAGCTTCCAGTGCTCCCAGGAGATTTCATCCGGGATCAGGCTCCCGGTGGCGAAGTTGCCCGAACGCAGGGAGATGGCGATGACCATCAGCAGCGGGAACATAATCGCCGCGATGAAAATCAGCAGGCCCAGGTGCGTCGCCAGGAGGCGCAGTTTCTGAGATTTGGGTTGTACCATTGCCATGTTCAGTGCCCTCCTTAGTCAAATTTCATACGTGTGGCTTTCAGGTTCACAATCGCCAGGGCGCCAACCAGCAGGAAGATCAGGGTGGCAATCGCTGCCGCCAGGCCGAAGTCCTGACCGCCGCCGCCCTCGAAGGCGATACGGTAGGTGTAGCTCACGAGCAGGTCGGTATAGCCTGCCGGCGTCGTGGTGCCAAGGCGGTCCGGACCACCGTTGGTCAACAGCTGAATCAGCACGAAGTTGTTAAAGTTAAAGGCGAAGCTGGCAATCATCAGCGGCGTCAGCGGCTTAATGAGCAGCGGCAGCGTAATTTTAAAGAAATTCTGGAACGGACCTGCGCCATCCATCGCCGAGGCTTCATACAGATCGTCCGGGATAGCCTTCAGCAGGCCCATGCACAGGATCATCATGTACGGATAACCCAGCCAGGTGTTCACGATGATAATCATCGAACGGGCGGTGGTCGGGTCGCTGAACCAGGCCGGTTTGATACCGAACAGCGCGCTCAGCATCATGTTGATTTCACCGAAGCTCTGGTTAAACAGTCCTTTGAAAATCAGAATCGAGATAAACGACGGTACGGCGTAGGGCAGAATCAGCAGCACGCGGTAAATCGCTTTGCCTTTCAGCGACTCCCACTGCACGAGACAGGCCAGCACCATGCCCACGGCCACGGTCAGGATCACCGTCAGCACCGAGAACACCACCGTCCAGACGAAGATGGCAAAGAACGGTTTCTGGATGCCTTCGTCGGTAAACACGCGGGTAAAGTTGTCCCAGCCGATGGTGACGGTGTAGCCCGGGCTGAGCTTGTCATCACCCCATTTTCCGTCGGCGGTAATGGATTGATAGAAACCAATGTCGTTATTCGGACGGTACTTCACGCCGCTCTGGTTGTTGGTCAGCGTACCGTCATCCGCCAGGGTATAAAGCGGCTGCGTGCCGGAGAACTGGCGCAGCGAGCTCATGGTGACTTTGCTTTCGTCTGGCAGCACGGCGGTGAGCTGGGTCAGCGCCTGACGGTTCTGGGTGATGATACGCAGGTTGGCACGTTCACCTTCCGGCAGGGCCGCAGCCTCTTTTAAGGCCAGCTTCTGCTCGCCGCCAAATTTGAACGCGTCGGAAATATAGTTTTTGCCGCTCTCACCGTCGGTAAGCGCTAACTTCCACTCGTCACCCGCAGGATAAAGGCCGAAGTTAAAGGTTTTACCCGCCTGATAAGAGCGATCAAGAAGCACCTGCTGGGCGCGTTCCTGCGCAAGCTGGTTGGTGCTGCTGTAGTTGGTGAACGCAATGGCGATGGTGCAGATCAGTGGGAACAGGACAAACAGCCCCATCCCGGCCACGCCCGGGTAAACATAACGCCAGGCATAGGCTTTACGGTTGGCGAAAATATACAGGCCAGCAGAGCTCAGGATCAGCGTCATGATGGCAAACAGATATTCCCCTTGTACGTACATTAAAACAACAAGGTAACCCACCAGCAGACACAGCAGACCGATCGCTGACCACTTCAGCGCGTCGCTTTGCCACCAGTGCTTCTTTTTAATGACATCCATGGGGTTCTTCCTCTACAACGTTTGATCTTTTCTCCCTCTCCTGGGGGAGAGGGCCGGGGTGAGGGCGTGCGGATAGCGACAACCCTCACCCTAACCCTCTCCCAGAGGGAGAGGGGACTACAGCATTACTTAGTAATACGACCCTGCGCATCTTTCAGTGCGGCATCGACAGTCTGACGACCGCTTGCAGCGTTGATGACCGCAGTACGGGTGGCGTACCAGAACGCAGCCATCTGCGGGATGTTCGGCATGATTTCGCCTTTCTGGGCGTTATCCATGGTGGCCGCGATGCGTGGATCTTTCGCCAGCTGATCCTGGAAGGATTTCAGCGCAACGGCACCCAGCGGTTTGTCCTTGTTCACTTCACCCAGGCCCTGATCGGTCAGCAGGTAGTTTTCCAGGAACTCTTTCGCCAGCTCTTTGTTCGGGCTGGCGGCGTTGATGCCCGCGCTCAGCACGCCCACGAACGGTTTAGACGGCTTGCCGTTGAAGGTTGGCAGCAGCGTCACGCCGTAGTTGATTTTGCTCTTGTCGATGTTGGTCCAGGCCCACGGACCGTTGATGGTCATCGCGGTTTCGCCTTTGTTGAACGCCGCTTCCGCGATGGAGTAGTCGGTATCCGCGTTCATGTGTTTGTTCTTAATCAGGTCAACCAGGAAGGTCAGGCCTTTTTTCGCGCCCGCGTTATCCACGCCCACGTCTTTCACGTCATATTTGCCGTTTTCAAACTTGAACGCGTAACCGCCGTCGGCAGCAATCAGCGGCCAGGTGAAGTACGGTTCTTGCAGGTTGAACATCAGGGCGGATTTACCCTTCGCCTTCAGCTCTTTATCCAGTTTCGGGATCTCTTCCCAGGTTTTCGGCGGGTTTGGCACCAGGTCTTTGTTGTAAATCAGAGACAGGGCTTCAACTGCGATTGGGTAAGCGATCAACTTGCCGTTGTAGCGAACGGCGTCCCAGGTGAACGGGAACAGTTTGTCCTGGAAAGCTTTGTCCGGGGTGACTTCAGCCAGCAGGCCAGACTGCGCGTAACCGCCGAAACGGTCGTGCGCCCAGAAGATGATGTCCGGGCCGTCACCGGTTGCTGCAACCTGCGGGAACTTTTCTTCCAGCTTGTCCGGGTGTTCTACGGTAACTTTGATACCGGTGTCTTTTTCGAATTTTTTGCCCACTTCGGCCAGGCCGTTATAGCCCTTGTCGCCGTTAATCCAGATAACCAGCTTGCCTTCTTCAATTTTGGCGAGCGCTGGGGCGGAAATCATCATTGCTGCAAGGGCGGACAATGCGAAAACGCGTGCGCCAGTCTTGATATTCATATCTGCCATCCTTTTTGGTGATGTGCTCGTGGATACATAAGGTGGTTCAACGTGACTCAGTCTCCTTATTTGACATCCTCTTTCCATCCTCCCAACCCCTACGCCCCACCCCCTGTTTGTGTGATCTCCGTTGCATAAATTTAAGTTATGAGTGCTGGCGCACATAAAAACCCACCGAATTTTGCAGGCGGCTTCACGAATTTCGCCTCAGCCCCCCGGCTGCGGTCGCAGAGCCTGCTCTCTCATCCTCCCGCCTCCTCCCCCATAAAAAAGCCGGGGGGTGGAGGATTCACGAAAGTAATGGATACCCCATAGTGAACTTATCTTGAATGTTTCTGTCGGTGACAGGTTGTAACGAAGGGAGAAGGGCATGGCGAGCGTACAGCTGCGTAATGTAACGAAAGCCTGGGGCGACGTAGTGGTGTCGAAAGACATCAATCTGGACATCACTGAAGGCGAATTCGTGGTGTTTGTGGGCCCATCAGGCTGTGGTAAATCTACTCTGCTGCGTATGATTGCCGGTCTTGAAACCATCACCAGCGGCGATTTGCTGATCGGTGATACCCGAATGAACGACATCCCGCCTGCCGAACGTGGCGTAGGCATGGTGTTCCAGTCTTATGCACTTTATCCCCATCTTTCCGTTGCCGAGAACATGTCTTTTGGCCTGAAGCTGGCCGGGGCAAAAAAAGAGGTCATTAACCAGCGCGTTACGCAGGTGGCGGAAGTGTTACAGCTGGCGCACCTGCTGGAGCGTAAACCGAAAGCGCTTTCCGGTGGTCAGCGTCAGCGTGTGGCGATTGGCCGTACGCTGGTGGCCGAGCCGCGCGTGTTCCTGCTCGATGAACCTCTCTCTAACCTGGATGCCGCGCTGCGCGTCCAGATGCGTATCGAAATCTCCCGTCTGCACAAGCGCCTTGGCCGCACGATGATTTACGTCACCCACGATCAGGTCGAAGCGATGACCCTGGCTGACAAAATCGTGGTGCTGGACGCCGGTCGCGTGGCGCAGGTGGGCAAACCGCTGGAGCTCTATCACTATCCGGCAGACCGCTTTGTTGCGGGCTTTATTGGCTCGCCAAAGATGAACTTCCTGCCCGTTAAAGTGACGGCGACGGCGATTGAACAGGTACAGGTGGAGCTGCCAAACCGCCAGCAAGTCTGGCTGCCGGTCGACAGCGCCAACGTACAGGTCGGGGCAAATATGTCCCTCGGTATCCGTCCTGAGCATCTACTGCCAAGCCACATTGCGGATGTGACGCTGGAAGGTGAAGTTCAGGTCGTCGAACAGCTTGGTCACGAAACACAGATTCATATCCAGATCCCCGCCATCCGTCAGAACCTGGTCTACCGCCAGAATGACGTGGTGTTGGTAGAAGAGGGTGCCACATTCGCTATCGGCTTGCCGCCAGAGCGTTGCCATCTGTTCCGTGAGGATGGCACTGCATGTCGTCGGTTGCATAAAGAGCCAGGCGTTTAAGCAATCCCAAAAGAAGACACGAAACCGACAGGTGAAGTGTTCAAAGAAAAGCAATGATCTCAGGAGATAGAATGATGATTACTCTGCGCAAACTTCCTCTGGCAGTTGCCGTCGCAGCGGGCGTAATGTCTGCTCAGGCGCTGGCCGTGGATTTCCATGGTTATGCTCGTTCCGGTATCGGCTGGACGGGTAGTGGCGGCGAACAACAGTGCTTCCAGGCAACCGGTGCCCAAAGTAAATACCGTCTTGGTAACGAATGTGAAACCTATGCGGAACTGAAGCTGGGCCAGGAAGTGTGGAAAGAAGGCGACAAGAGCTTCTACTTCGACACCAACGTAGCGTACTCCGTGGCGCAGCAGAACGACTGGGAAGCCACTGACCCGGCGTTCCGTGAAGCTAACGTGCAGGGTAAAAACCTGATCGAATGGCTGCCAGGTTCCACCATCTGGGCCGGTAAGCGATTCTATCAGCGTCATGACGTCCACATGATCGACTTCTACTACTGGGATATTTCAGGTCCTGGTGCGGGTCTGGAAAACATTGACGTTGGTTTCGGTAAGCTCTCTCTGGCTGCAACCCGTTCTTCTGAAGCCGGTGGTTCTTCCTCCTTCGCCAGCAACAGTATTTATGATTACACCACCCGCACAGCGAACGATGTCTTTGACGTCCGTTTAGCGCAGATGGAGATCAACCCAGGCGGTACGCTGGAGCTTGGCGTTGACTACGGTCGCGCAAACCCACGTGATGATTATCATCTGATCGATGGCGCATCCAAAGACGGCTGGATGTTCACTGCTGAACACACGCAGAGCATGCTGAAAGGCTACAACAAGTTCGTTCTGCAATATGCAACTGACTCTATGACCTCTCAGGGCAAAGGTCTGTCGCAAGGTTCGAACATCGGTACCACCGACAATATCAACTACGGCATCAACAACAATGGTCACCTGTGGCGCGTACTTGACCACGGTGCTATTTCTCTGGGCGATAGCTGGGACCTGATGTATGTCGGTATGTACCAGGATATCAACTGGGATAACAACAACGGTACCAAATGGTGGACCGTGGGCGTTCGTCCTATGTACAAATGGACGCCAATCATGAGCACCTTGCTGGAAGTGGGTTACGACAACGTCAAATCCCAGGAAACCGGCGAAACCAACGATCAGTATAAAATTACTCTGGCACAACAGTGGCAGGCAGGCGACAGCATCTGGTCACGTCCTGCAATCCGCGTATTCGCAACCTATGCGAAGTGGGATGAGAAGTGGGGTTATGCGCCAACCGGTAAAAACTCCGTTGCAGGTTACACCCCAGGCATGGCCTATAGCGATACCACTGCGAAAAGCTTCAGCCGTGGCGACAACGACGAGTGGTCCTTCGGCGCCCAGATGGAAATCTGGTGGTAATCCCGTCTTAACCTGACGTAATGACCAAACTGAGGGGCGCAAGCCCCTCAATCCTTGGGACGGCGCGCTATTGCCTGGCTACCGCTGAACCTGTGCATTTTGAGGTGATAACAATGAAAATGAACAAAACTCTCCTTGCCCTTTGTTTATCCGCAGGGCTGCTGGCAAGCGCGCCTGCCGTAACGCTCGCTAACGTCAACGTCGTTCCGCAAAACACAACATCTGCGCCAGCTATTCCGACAGCGGCACTGCAACAGCTTGTCTGGACGCCTGTCGATCAGTCTAAAACCCAGACTACCCAGCTCTCAACGGGCGGCCAGTCGCTTAATGTTTCGGGTATAACCGGCCCGGTCGCTGCGTATAGCGTACCCGCCAATATCGGTGAGCTGGCCATTACCCTGACCAGTGAAGTTAACAAGCAGACGAGCGTATTTGCGCCTAACGTGCTGATTCTCGATCAGAACATGACGCCATCAGCCTTTTTCCCAAGCGAATACTTTACCTACCAGGAGCCTGGCGTGATGAGCGCCGATCGTCTGGAAGGCGTCATGCGCCTGACCCCTGCGCTGGGCCAGCAAAAACTCTACGTGCTGGTCTTTACCACCGAGCAAGACCTCCAGAAGACCACCACGCTGCTCGATCCGGCTAAAGCCTACGCAAAAGGCACCGGTAACGCGGTTCCGGACATTCCGGACCCGATCGCACGTCATGTCACCGACGGAACGTTAAAGCTGAAGGTGAAAACGAACAGCGGTTCCAGCGTGCTGGTCGGCCCGCTGTTTGGCTCCTCCGGTAACGGCCCTGTGACCGTGGGCAATACCGCAGCACCTGCTTACACCGCGCCTGCTGCCACGGCAGCCGCACCGGTCGCCGCCGCAGCGCCAGCCCCGGCGAAGAAAGCGGAGCCGGTACTGAACGACACCGAAGAGTACTTCAACAACGCCATTAAGCAGGCGGTGAAGCGCGGCGATGTCGATAAAGCGCTGAAGCTGCTTGATGAAGCCGAACGTTTAGGTTCAACCACTGCCCGTTCCACCTTTATCAGCAGTGTAAAAGGCAAGGGGTAACCGTTTCCCCACAGTGCTGATTTGTTAGTAGTTTAGTGCGCCTGAGTGGGCGCACTTTTTTTCGTATCCGCCATGCTGTTGCGCCCATGTTGCGATCGTGATCGTTAAATAACGTTTGGCCCCCCTCAATCCGTGTTTCTGCGATACAATGCCATTACGTTATGTATCGGAGAGTCTGGCATGTCACACCCTGCGCTAACGCAACTGCGTGCGCTGCGCTATTTCGACCAAATACCTGCGCTTGATCCGCAGCAACTGGACTGGTTGCTGCTGGAAGATTCCATGACGAAACGTTTTGAGCAACAGGGTAAAACGGTCACGGTGACCCTGATTCAGGAAGGGTTTGTCTCTGGCGATGAGATCGCCAGCGAGCTGCCGCTGCTGCCGCAGGAGGAACGCTACTGGCTGCGCGAAATTTTGCTCTGTGCCGATGGCGAACCCTGGCTTGCCGGGCGCACGGTGGTGCCCGAATCAACGCTTTCCGGGCCTGAGCTGGCGCTGCAGCGGCTGGGGAAAACGCCGCTGGGACGTTATCTCTTCACCTCATCTGAGCTGACCCGTGATTTTATTGAGATTGGTCGTGATGCCGAACTGTGGGGGCGCCGTTCCCGCCTTCGCCTGAGCGGTAAGCCGTTAATCCTGACGGAGCTTTTTTTACCGGCATCACCGTTGTACTAAGAGGAAGAAAAAAATGGAGTGGAGCCTGACGCAGAATAAGCTGTTGGCGTATCACCGCTTAATGCGTACCGATAAACCCATTGGCGCGTTGCTGCTGCTGTGGCCGACCTTATGGGCGCTGTGGGTGGCCACGCCGGGCGTGCCGCCGCTGTGGATCCTGGGCGTGTTTGTTGCCGGCGTCTGGCTGATGCGCGCGGCGGGCTGCGTGGTGAATGACTATGCCGATCGTAAATTTGACGGCCACGTAAAGCGTACTGCCAACCGCCCGCTACCCAGCGGCCAGGTGACCGGAAAAGAAGCCCGCGTGCTGTTCATCGTTCTGGTGCTGCTCTCTTTCCTGCTGGTGTTAACTCTGAACACCATGACGATTCTGCTGTCCGTCGCAGCGCTGGCTCTGGCCTGGGTCTATCCCTTTATGAAGCGCTATACCCACCTGCCTCAGGTGGTGCTGGGGGCGGCGTTTGGCTGGTCGATTCCGATGGCGTTTGCAGCGGTTAGTGAGTCCTTACCGCTTAGCTGCTGGCTGATGTTCCTGGCGAATATTCTCTGGGCCGTAGCGTATGACACGCAATATGCGATGGTTGACCGCGACGATGACCTGAAAATAGGCATTAAATCGACCGCCATCCTCTTTGGTCGTCAGGACAAACTCATTATTGGCATTCTGCAGGTTGCGGTACTGGCGCTGATGGTCGCGATTGCGCGCCTGAACGGGCTGAACTGGGAATTTTACTGGTCGATACTGGTGGCGGGATTGCTGTTTGCCTACCAGCAGAAGCTGATTGCAAAACGCGAACGCGAAGCCTGTTTTAAGGCGTTTATGAACAATAACTATGTCGGTCTGGTGCTGTTTTTAGGGCTGGTCATGAGCTATTTTTCCTGATCGACGCGCGGTCATGCCCTGCCGGGTACGACCGCATCATTATCCGGCATTACCGCCCTCACAAATTTAAACCGTCGTTTCATAAATTCGCGCTTTTGTGAGGCGCTTCACCTACGCTTCTCCCGGGCTAGTCTATTTTCTAAGCGTAAAAAAATAAAACACTGTTTTAACGCTGACATCACTACCCTGGAGCTGACTCAATGAAAACGACCCTCAAGCCGTTACTGGCCGTGCTGTGCCTGTCTGCTTTTGCCTGCACCGTTTCTGCCCAAACCATCAAAGCTGCCGATGTGCATCCTGAAGGCTACCCGAACGTGGTCGCGGTTCAGCACATGGGTGAAAAACTCAAACAGCAAACCGACGGCAAGCTGGAGATTAAGGTTTTCCCGGGCGGCGTGCTGGGGGATGAAAAGCAGATGATAGAGCAGGCGCAGATGGGGGCGATTGACATGATCCGCGTCTCCATGGCGCCGGTTGCCGCCATCCTGCCGGATATTGAAGTCTTCACGCTGCCGTACGTCTTCCGCGATGAGGACCACATGCACAAGGTGATCGACGGGGATATCGGCAAGCAGATCGGCGACAAGCTGACCGCGAACCCGAAATCGAAGCTGGTCTTCCTCGGCTGGATGGATTCCGGCACCCGTAACCTCATCACCAAAGAGCCGATCGTGAAGCCGGAAGATCTGAAAGGGAAGAAAATCCGCGTGCAGGGTAGCCCGGTAGCGCTCGCCACGCTGAAGGATATGGGGGCGAACTCGGTGGCGATGGGCGTTAGCGAGGTTTACAGCGGTATGCAGACCGGCGTGATTGACGGCGCGGAGAACAACCCGCCCACCTTTATCGCTCACAACTACATGCCGGTTGCTAAAAACTACACTCTTAGCGGCCACTTTATCACCCCGGAAATGCTGCTCTATTCAAAAGTGAAATGGGACAAGCTGAGCGCTGACGAACAGCAAAAAATCCTGACGCTGGCCCGTGAAGCGCAGTTCGAACAGCGTAAGCTGTGGAATGCGTATAACGACCAGGCGCTGGCGAAAATGAAGGCGGGCGGCGTGCAGTTCCACGATATCGATAAGACGGTATTCATCAAGGCCACAGAGCCGGTGCGCGCGCAGTATGGCGACAAGCATCAGGATCTGATGAAAGCCATCGCTGACGTCCAGTAAGCCGGAGTACGTATGTCCGAACTCTACCTGAAGTGGATGGACCGTCTGTATCTGCTCGCCATGGCGGTGGCGGGTATTTCGCTGCTGGTGATGACGATTGTCATCCCCATCGGCATCTTTTCACGCTACGTGCTCAATCGCGGCGAATCCTGGCCGGAGCCGATCGCCATTATCTGCATGGTGACGTTCACCTTCATCGGCGCGGCGGTGAGCTACCGCGCCGGATCGCATATCGCGGTCAACATGCTGACCGACCGTTTGCCCGCGTCGCTGCAACGGCTGTGCGCGCGGGTGGTTGATCTGCTGATGCTGCTGATCTCCGGTCTGATGTGCTGGTACAGCTACTGGCTGTGCGTCGAACTGTGGGAGCAGCCGGTGGCGGAGTTCCCGATCCTGACCTCCGGCGAAAGCTATCTTCCGCTGCCGATTGGGTCGGCGATTTTGATCCTGTTTGTGCTTGAACGCCTGCTGTTTGGCTCACAGGAAAACCGTCCGGTCGTGCTGATCGGCAATCACAGTTAAGGGGTGAACGATGGATGCTTTTGTTTTGTTATTCACCCTCGCCATTTTGCTGGCGCTGGGAATGCCGGTGGCCTTTGCCGTGGGCTTAAGCGCCGTAGCGGGGGCATTGTGGATTGACCTGCCTCTGGAGGCGCTGATGATCCAGATAACCAGCGGGGTGAACAAATTTACCCTGCTGGCGATCCCGTTCTTCATCCTTGCCGGGGCGATCATGGCGGAAGGGGGCATTGCCCGGCGGCTGGTCAACTTTGCCTACGTTTTTGTCGGCTTCATTCGCGGCGGGCTGTCGTTGGTGAACATCGTCGCCTCGACGTTCTTCGGCGCGATTTCCGGTTCGTCGGTGGCGGATACGGCGTCCATCGGCAGCGTGATGATCCCGGAAATGGAGAAGAAGGGCTATCCGCGCGAATACGCGGCGGCGGTCACGGCGAGTGGGTCGGTGCAGGCGATTCTCATCCCGCCCAGCCACAACTCGGTGATTTACTCGCTGGCGGCGGGTGGCACGGTCTCCATCGCTACGCTGTTCATTGCGGGCGTCCTGCCGGGCCTGCTGCTTGGCGTGAGTCTGATGGTGCTCTGCCTGTGCTTCGCCCGCAAGCGCGGCTATCCGAAAGGGGACAAAATCCCTCTCAAACAGGCGCTGAAAATCATGCTCGACGCACTGTGGGGGCTGATGACAGTGGTCATTATCCTTGGCGGGATCTTGTCAGGGATTTTTACCGCCACCGAATCAGCCGCCGTGGCCTGCCTGTGGGCGTTCTTCGTCACCATGTTCATCTACCGTGACTACCAGTGGAACGAACTGCCGAAGCTGATGTGCCGCACGGTCAAAACGGTCACCATCGTGATGATTTTGATTGGCTTTGCCGCGGCGTTTGGCGCGGTGATGACCTACATGCAGCTGCCGATGCGCATCACCGAGTTCTTCACGTCGCTGTCCGATAACAAGTACGTGATCCTGATGTACCTCAACATTATGCTGCTGCTGATCGGCACGCTGATGGACATGGCGCCGATCATCCTGATCCTGACCCCGGTGCTGCTGCCGGTGACCAACTCGCTGGGGATTGACCCGGTGCATTTCGGGATGATCATGATGGTCAATCTGGGGATCGGGCTGATCACCCCGCCGGTCGGGTCGGTGCTGTTCGTGGCGAGCGCGGTGAGCAAGCAGAAGATCGAGCACGTTGTGCGGGCGATGCTGCCGTTCTACGGCATGCTGTTGGTAGTGCTGGGGATGGTGACGTACATCCCGGCGATTTCATTATGGTTGCCGGGGGTGTTAGGGATGCAGTGATGCCGTTTTATGCCGGGTAGCGGCTACGCCTTACCCGGCCTACGGTTCGATAACGATTTTATTTCCGACGCAACAGCCGCAGCGCGTTCGCCGTGACCAGCACCGTCGCCCCCGTATCCGCCAGCACCGCCAGCCACAGCCCGGTCATACCGAGCAGCGTGGTGACGAGAAATATCCCCTTCAGACCCAGCGCAATGCCGATGTTCTGGCGGATATTGGCGCGCGTCGCCCGCGCCAGGCTAATCATCTGCGCCAGCCCGGTCAGGCGGTTATGGGTCAGCGCCGCATCGGCCGTTTCCAGCGCCACGTCGGTACCGCTGCCCATCGCAATACCGAGGGTTGCGGCCTTCATCGCCGGGGCATCGTTAATTCCGTCACCCACCATCGCCAGCGGCGCGCGGCTGTTTAGCTCGGTTACCGCGCTGACCTTATCCGCAGGCAGCAACCCGGCCTTAAACTCGAGCCCCAGCTCGCCGGCAATCGCTGCCGCCGCGCGCGGGTTATCACCGGTCAGGATCACGCCCTGTACGCCTAGTTGATGCAGCTCCGCCACGGCGTCTTTGGCATCATCGCGCAGGGTATCGCGCAGTGCCAGCATGCCCAGTGGCGCGCCGTCCTGCATCACGGCAACGACCGTCTGACCGGCCTGCTCTAATGCCTCAACCTGTGGATGAGATAATGTGCCCGCCGCAACAATCAGTACCTTTTTACCGTCGACGACGGCCTCAATTCCTGACCCGACCAGCGCCCGCTGGGCGGTTGCCGAAGGGATATTCAGCCCGCGTCCCTGCGCTTCACGCACAATCGCCTGCGCCAGCGGGTGAGCCGAGCCCTGCTCCACTGCGGCGGCCAGCGCCAGCAGTTCGTCTTCACCGATAGCCTGCGGGTAGACGCCCGTCACCTGCGGCTTGCCGACGGTCAGCGTACCCGTTTTATCGAAGGCGATATGCCGGATCTGACTGAGCTGTTCCAGCGCCGCGCCGCCCTTAATCAGCGCCCCGCGACGGGCCGCCGCCGCCAGTCCCGAGGTAATCGCCGCCGGCGTGGAGATCACCAGCGCGCACGGGCAGCCGATCAGCAGCAGGGTCAGCCCTTTATAAATCCAGCCCTCCCACGGCGCGCCGAAAAACAGCGGTGGAATCACGGTAACCAGCAGGGCAACCAGCATGATAGCGGGGGTGTAAATCCGGCTGAAGCGGTCGATGAAACGCTCGACGGGCGCGCGGCGTTCTTCGGCTTCTTCAATCAGCTTCAGGATGCGGTCGATGGCGCTGTCGCCCGGTTCGGACAGGACTTTGAGCTGTACCAGGCGGTCAACGCTGGTGGCACCGGCAGGGACTTTTTCGCCTGCGGCACGCTCTACCGGAATGGATTCTCCGGTCAGGGCGCTTTCGTCAAAGCTTGCGGTGGCGGTGAGCAGCGTACCGTCGGCTGGCAGGCGTCCGCCCGCGGCCACTTCAATCACATCGCCCGGTCGCAGCGTGCTGATGGCGACAGTTTCACGTTTGCCTTCATTAACCCGCGTGGCGGTTTCGGGCTTCAGCGCCATCAGCGCGCTTACCCCTTTGCGCGCCCGGCTCGCCGCCCAGCCCTCAAGCCGTTCGCCGATTAAGAACAGCAGCAGGACCATCGCCGCTTCCGCCGTCGCGCCGATAAACAGCGCGCCGATGGCCGCCACGCTCATCAGCGTTTCGATGGCGAACCAGCTGCCGCTTCTTATCAGGCGCAGAGCCTGACGGGCTATCGGGAAGAGCCCGACCAGGGTAGTGGCGATAAACGCCATGTTACCGAACGGGTGGTTAATCTGCTCCAGACCCCAGCTGACCGCCATCATGATGATGAGCGTGATAAGGGGCAGGTTTTCTTTTAACGGGGAGTTTTTTTCAGCGGGAGCCGTTTCGCTGCGCAGGGTATAGCCCGCCTTGCTGACGGCAGCTTCAACCTGCTTCATGACGTCGCTATCGGCGCTGACCAGCAGCTTTTCGGTGGCAAACAGCACCTGAACGTAGTTCACGCCCGGCACCTGCTTCACTGCATTTTCCACTTTGCGGGCGCAGGCCGCGCAGTCCATGCCGCTGACCATCCAGCTGTAGCGGTTGCCGCTTTCAGGAGGCGCCTGAGTTTGCGTTTCGCACGCGCCTTCGCAGCAGCAGTCGTCTTTCGGCGGAACCGGACTAAGCTTAAGTGCCGAAAATTGTGGAACTTTTTTAGATGTTTCTGGAGTCGACATGGCAGTCTCCGGTAATGATAATTTTCTCATTAACCGCAGCATACACTCTGGAGTCGACTCCAGAGTCAAGGCTTATTTAAATATACAGCGAACGCACAATCAGGAAATGCCCGGCAAAGTAGCAGGCGGCGGCAATCGCGTTATCCGCCCGGAAGCGGCGGCGATAGTGGCTGCCCAGCCAGACGATATTGCCGAGTAACAGCAGCGCCGCACCGAAGAAGGCGGACATCGCCGGGGCGGTTGGACGGAAGAACCATAGCTCCCCGGCCAGCCACACCATCACCAGCGTCATAGCGATAAACGTACAGACCGGCAGACGCATCTCTTCCAGACGCGACCAGATGACTGCTATCAGCAGGGCGCCAATCACCAGCAGCACCAGCGGCAGAGGCCAGAAGAAGGAGAGCGTCATCTGGCTGGCAAAATAGATGGTATACAGCAGATGCGACAGGAAGAACGCCCCCACGGCGTACAGCAGGCGCTGGCGCGGCAGCAGGGTTAAGGCATCGCCAATCAGGGAGGCACACAGCCCGGCGAGCACCAGATAGCTGATGGCGTTAAACATCGGGGCTTGCCAGGCTAAAAGCAGAAGCAACAGCAGCGTAACGGGTTTAAACAACCAGCGCTGCCAGGCTGGACCGCGATAGGACGCATCGACGTAAAGCCATGCGGAAAAACAGACAGCGATAAATGACCAAAGCATATTAACTCCCTGTAACTGTTGAGGCTGAATAATCAGTTTCTGATCCAGTGTAGTGACGCGGGCGGGCGTTTGGCAATGCCGGGGCAGGCGAGGTATCCTGAATTCCGCATAATCTGATGGGATGTTTTAATGAGCAAGATGCCGCTGTTTTTCATTATCGTGGTGGCGATTATCGTCATTGCCGCCTCGTTCCGCTTCGTGCAACAGCGCCGCGAGAAGGCGGATAACGATGCCGCACTGCTGATGCAAAAGCGCGTGGTGGTGACCAACAAACGTGAGAAGCCGCTCAACGACCGCCGCTCGCGCCAGCAGCAGGTGACGCCTGCGGGCACAACAATGCGCTATGAAGCGAGCTTTAAGCCAGAAACGGGCGGCCTGGAGATGACCTTCCGCCTGGAGGCGCAGCAGTACCATCGGCTGACGGTGGGAGAGAAAGGAACGCTGAGCTACAAAGGATCGCGGTTTGAAGGGTTTGAACCGGAGCGGTAATTTTCCCCTCACCCCGGCCCTCTCCCAGAGGGAGAGGGTGTAATCGTCCCCTCTCCCTCTGGGAGAGGGTTAGGGTGAGGGCATCAGGCCGCACCTTACTTCTTCACCTGCGCCTTAAATTTCTTCATCCACACCAGCAGTTCAAACACGCCAAAAATAAACACCCGCAGCTGCTGCCAGCCGGTCATCGGCGGGCCATCTTTTGGCAGACCGTTTTTCAGCATCACCATCTGCAGGGCGTGCATGAACGAGGTGAAAATCAGCGCCACGTTAACGAAGATATTCAACGGGCGCGGGAACGGGTGCACCAGATTCAAAATCAAAAATGCCCAGACGCCCAGCATCAGCAAGCGTCCCAGGTTAATCAGTACCGGCATCGGATCCTCCTTGTGCCTGACGGTGATAAAGACGATAAGCCACCTGGCCTGCGACCTTTTCGCGGTGCAGATCCCAGTGAACGGGAACGGGTGGCAGGCCGTTTTCCACTTCGCTTTCTACATAAATTAGCGCGTCATCCGCCAGCCAGCCATTGTGCTCCAGCAGGGATAACGTCTCTTCCAGTAGCCCCTTGCGGAACGGCGGGTCAACAAACACGACATTATGCGGCGTGCCCTGTTGCGCGAGGAAGCTTAGTGTATTGGTATTTACCACTTTCGCATTCGTCGCCTTCAGCGTCGCCAGATTTTGCTGCAGGGTCTGCGCGACGCCGCGCTCCATCTCCAGCAGCGTGGCGCTGGCAGCATAGCGCGACAGCGCCTCCAGCCCTAAGGCACCGCTTCCGGCGAAGCAGTCCAGGCAATGGGCGTCTACCATTGACGGGGCAAGCCAGTTAAACAGCGTCTCGCGAACGCGGTCGGTGGTGGGGCGTAAACCGGGGCTGTCCGGCACCGGTAATTTCCGGCCTCGCCACTGGCCGCCGATAATGCGAATTTGACCGGCCGGGGCGCGGGTGGGTTTCTTCATCTCTGGAAAGCTCTGTTAACCATTGCCCTGCGATTGCGGGCGGTGATGTCAATTAAGTAAAGTGTTAGACTATTTCATCATTTTTTTAGCTTCCCTGTATATAGCGCCGCGAGGAGTGTAGTCGCAGATGGCAAAACAAAAAAAACGTGGCTTCTTTTCCTGGTTGGGTTTCGGTGAAAAAGAGCAAGAAACAGAACAGAAAACCGAAGAACAACAGGTTGCAGAAGAGCAGTCACAGCCTGAAACGCCAGTAGAAACCGCTGCGATTGTCGAAGCGGAAGAGCCTGCCCACAGCAAAGAAGAGATTGAATCCTTTGCTGAAGAGGTGGTTGAGGTTACTGAACAGGTTCAGGAGAGCGAGAAGCCAGAGCCGGTCGTCATCGAGACCGTTGCCGATGCGCCTCAGGCCGCAACAGAACATGAAGAACTGCCGCTACCGGAAGAGGTCAACGCCGAAGAGTGGCAGGCCGAAGCGGAAACCGTTGAAATCGTTGAGGCGGTGGAAGAAGAGGCGGCACTTGAGCCAGAGCTGACCGACGAAGAGCTGGAAGCCCAGGCGCTGGCGGCGGAAGCCGCGGAAGAGTCGGTCATCGTTGTGCCGGTGGAAGAGCAGGCCGAAGAAGAGATCGTGCAGGAGCAGGAAAAACCGACCAAAGAAGGTTTCTTCGCGCGCCTGAAGCGAAGCCTGCTCAAAACCAAAGAAAACTTAGGTTCCGGATTTATCAGTCTGTTCCGCGGCAAGAAGATCGACGACGATCTGTTTGAAGAGCTGGAAGAGCAACTGCTGATTGCGGACGTGGGCGTGGAAACTACCCGTAAGATCATCACCAACCTGACCGAAGGGGCGAGCCGCAAACAGCTGCGCGACGCCGAGGCGCTGTACGGCCTGCTGAAAGACGAGATGGGTGAAATTCTCGCAAAAGTTGACGAACCGCTTAATATTGAAGGCAAAACGCCATTTGTTATTCTGATGGTTGGCGTCAACGGCGTGGGTAAAACCACCACCATCGGCAAGCTGGCGCGTCAGTTTGAGCAGCAGGGCAAATCGGTGATGCTGGCGGCGGGCGATACCTTCCGTGCGGCAGCGGTTGAGCAGCTCCAGGTGTGGGGCCAGCGCAACAACATTCCGGTGATTGCCCAGCACACCGGCGCGGATTCCGCGTCCGTGATTTTCGACGCCATCCAGGCGGCGAAGTCGCGCAACGTGGACGTGCTGATTGCCGACACCGCAGGGCGTTTGCAGAACAAATCGCACCTGATGGAAGAGTTGAAGAAAATCGTCCGCGTCATGAAGAAGCTGGACGAAGATGCACCGCATGAAATTATGCTGACTATCGACGCCAGCACCGGGCAGAACGCCATTAGCCAGGCGAAGCTGTTCCATGAAGCGGTAGGACTGACGGGGATCGCGCTGACCAAGCTGGACGGCACCGCGAAAGGCGGAGTGATCTTCTCCGTGGCCGACCAGTTCGGCATTCCTATCCGCTACATCGGTGTGGGCGAGCGTATTGAGGATTTGCGTCCGTTTAAGGCGGACGACTTTATTGAGGCATTATTTGCCCGAGAGGACTAACAATGATTCGCTTTGAACACGTCAGCAAGGCCTATCTCGGTGGGAGACAAGCGCTGCAGGGGGTGACGTTCCACCTGCAGCCGGGCGAGATGGCATTCCTGACCGGCCATTCCGGCGCGGGGAAAAGTACCCTGCTCAAGCTTATCTGTGGGATAGAACGGCCAAGCGCCGGGAAAATCTGGTTCAGCGGCCACGAAATTAGCCGTCTGAAAAACCGCGAAGTGCCGTTTCTGCGTCGTCAGATCGGCATGATTTTCCAGGATCACCACCTGCTGATGGATCGCACCGTTTTCGATAACGTGGCGATCCCGCTGATTATTGCCGGCGCCAGCTATGACGATATCCGTCGTCGCGTCTCTGCGGCGCTGGATAAGGTCGGGCTGCTGGACAAAGCGAAGAACTTCCCGATCCAGCTCTCCGGCGGTGAACAGCAGCGCGTCGGCATCGCCCGCGCGGTGGTGAACAAGCCTGCGGTACTGCTGGCGGATGAACCGACCGGTAACCTGGACGATGCCCTGTCCGAAGGGATTTTGCGTCTGTTTGAGGAATTCAACCGCGTAGGGGTAACGGTACTGATGGCGACGCACGATATGGGACTCATTTCTCGTCGTTCGTACCGCATGCTGACCCTGAGCGACGGGCATTTGCACGGAGGCCACGGTGAACAAGCGTGATGCAATGAACCAGATTCGGCAGTTCGGGAACCGGTTTGACCGTTTCCGTAAGCCGCAGGGCGGCGGTGACGGCAATCGTAATGCGCCTAAGCGCCAGAAAGCGGCGCCGAAGCCGGCCTCCCGCAAGACCAACGTGTTTAACGAGCAGGTGCGTTACGCCTTCCACGGCGCGCTGCAGGACCTGAAAAGCAAACCGCTGGCGACGTTCCTGACGGTGATGGTGATTGCCATCTCCCTGACGCTGCCAAGCGTCTGCTACATGGTCTATAAGAACGTCAACCAGGCGGCGTCGCAGTATTATCCGTCACCGCAGATCACCGTTTATCTGGATAAAGCGCTCGACGATAACGCGGCGGCGCAGGTGGTCGGGCAAATCCAGGCCGAGCAGGGCGTGGAAAAGGTCAATTATCTTTCCCGTGAAGAAGCGCTGGGCGAGTTCCGTAACTGGTCAGGCTTTGGCGGCGCGCTGGATATGCTCGAAGAGAACCCGCTGCCTGCGGTGGCGGTGGTGATCCCGAAGCTTGATTTCCAGGGCACCGATTCGCTGAATACCCTGCGCGACCGCATCACCCGCATCAACGGGATTGATGAAGTACGCATGGACGACAGCTGGTTTGCCCGTCTTGCGGCACTGACCGGGCTGGTGGGACGCGTGTCGGCGATGATCGGCGTGCTGATGGTGGCGGCGGTGTTCCTCGTCATCGGTAACAGCGTGCGCCTGAGCATCTTTGCGCGCCGCGATACCATCAACGTGCAGAAACTGATTGGCGCAACGGACGGTTTCATCCTGCGTCCGTTCCTTTACGGCGGCGCACTGCTCGGTTTCTCCGGCGCATTTCTTTCACTGATATTGTCAGAAATTTTGGTGATGCGGCTTTCATCTGCCGTTACTGAAGTGGCGCAGGTTTTCGGAACTAAGTTTGATATCAGTGGCTTAGGCTTCGATGAGTGCCTGCTGTTGCTGCTGGTGTGCTCCATGATCGGCTGGATTGCCGCATGGCTGGCAACGGTTCAACATTTACGCCACTTTACTCCCGACTAATAAAAGCGTGATATAATCTTTCCCTGCACCGAGATGTTCGCTCTGCAGGGAAAGCGTCCCTGTTGTCTCTTCCCCTGTTATCATCTCCATGTCACATTTTGTGCGTAATTTATTCACCGTTGCACCTGGAACTTGTGGATAAAATCACTGTCTGATAAAAGAGTGAATGCTAATCTCGTTGCTCAAACGCTTTGGCATGGTTGTTGCCTGACGGGGACAGCCTGGACCAGAAGAAACATTGAGAGGAATGAATGACCAAAGAAATGCAAACTTTAGCTTTAGCCCCTGTTGGTAACCTGGAATCCTATATCCGGGCTGCGAACACCTGGCCGATGTTAACGGCCGAGGAAGAAAAGGAGCTTGCTGAAAAGCTGCATTACCAGGGCGATCTGGAAGCAGCGAAGAAGCTGATCCTGTCTCACCTGCGCTTTGTTGTTCACATTGCTCGTAACTATGCGGGCTATGGCCTGCCGCAGGCGGACTTGATTCAGGAAGGTAACATCGGCCTGATGAAGGCTGTACGTCGCTTTAACCCGGAAGTGGGCGTGCGACTGGTCTCCTTCGCCGTGCACTGGATCAAAGCAGAAATTCATGAATACGTGCTGCGCAACTGGCGTATCGTGAAGGTCGCCACGACAAAAGCGCAACGTAAGCTGTTCTTCAACCTGCGTAAAACCAAGCAGCGTCTGGGCTGGTTCAATCAGGATGAAGTGGAAATGGTGGCGCGTGAGCTGGGCGTATCCAGCAAAGACGTGCGTGAGATGGAATCCCGTATGGCCGCTCAGGACATGACTTTCGATATGTCCTCCGACGACGACGCATCTGACAGCCAGCCGATGGCACCGGTTCTGTATCTGCAGGATAAAACCTCTAACTTTGCCGACGGCATCGAAGAGGATAACTGGGAAGATCAGGCCGCGAACAAGCTGACCCATGCGATGGAAGGCCTCGACGAACGTAGCCAGGACATTATCCGCGCCCGCTGGCTGGACGAAGACAACAAGTCCACGCTGCAGGAGCTGGCCGACCGCTACGGCGTTTCTGCGGAACGTGTTCGTCAGCTTGAAAAGAACGCCATGAAAAAACTTCGCGCCGCTATCGAAGCGTAATTACCGCGAATAACACCGAGAACCCCTGGATGAGAGTCTGGGGGTTTTGTTTTTTTAGCGCCCGCTCTGGCGAATTCCCTCCCCCTGGCAAACACTTACTGATGCGCTAAGCAGGCGACTTCTCAGGGGGACAGGGTGAAAAATAACGAACTGAACGACCGGCGTTTACAGGCGACGCCGCGCGGCATCGGCGTCATGTGTAACTTCTATGCCGACAAAGCCGAAAACGCCACGGTGTGGGACGTGGAAGGCAATGAGTACATCGACTTCGCCGCCGGGATCGCGGTGCTGAATACCGGCCATCGCCATCCCAAAGTCATCTCCGCTATAGAAAAACAACTCCACGCGTTTACCCACACGGCCTACCAGATTGTGCCGTACGAAGGCTACGTGGCGCTTGCCGAGCGCATCAACCAGCGCGTGCCGATTGACGGTCCGGCCAAAACCGCGTTCTTCTCGACGGGGGCTGAGGCAGTCGAAAACGCGGTCAAAATTGCCCGCGCGTACACCAGGCGCCCTGGCCTTATCACCTTCGGCGGCGCGTTCCACGGCCGCACTTTTATGACCATGGCGCTGACCGGTAAAGTCGCGCCGTACAAGCTCGGCTTCGGCCCGTTCCCCGGCTCGGTGTATCACGCGCAGTATCCGAACGAGCTGCACGGCGTCAGCACGGCGGAAGCGTTGAAAAGCCTGGAACGCATCTTCAAAGCGGATATCGCTCCTGACCAGGTCGCGGCCATTATTCTCGAACCGGTTCAGGGGGAGGGCGGTTTCAACATCGCGCCCGCTGATTTTATGCAGGCCCTTCGCGCCCTGTGCGATACCCACGGCATTTTGCTGATTGCTGACGAGGTACAAAGCGGCTTCGCTCGCACCGGCAAGCTTTTCTCGATGGAACACCACTGCGTGAAGCCGGACCTGATCACCATGGCAAAAAGCCTGGCGGGCGGGATGCCGCTTTCAGCGGTATCGGGCCGTGCCGACGTGATGGACGCGCCTGCGCCGAGCGGGCTGGGCGGCACCTACGCGGGTAATCCGCTGGCGATTGCCGCAGCGCACGCGGTGCTGGACGTGATTGATGAGGAAGATCTCTGCACGCGCTCGGCGCATCTCGGTCATCACCTGGTGGAAGTGCTCAATAAAGCCAAGGAACACTGCCCATATATCGCTGACATTCGTGCACAGGGCTCGATGGTGGCGGTAGAGTTTAACGATCCGCAATCCGGGCAGCCTTCGCCGGAATTCACCCGCCAGGTGCAGGAACGCGCGTTGAACGAAGGGCTGCTTCTGCTGAGCTGCGGCGTGTATGGCAACGTTATCCGCTTCCTCTATCCGCTTACCATCCCAGAAGTGCAGTTCCGTAAAGCGCTGGATATTATCTCCGCGTCGCTGACACGTTAAAGCCACAAGCCCGGCGGTAAATCCTGTCGGGCTTATCATATATTCATTTCAAATTAGCTATTCCAAAAACATAAAAATGGGGTATGTTTTAGCAGAGTATGCTGAAAAAGCGCGAACAGCACACCAATAACTGAAATAAAGCGCTGCACAACAACATCACAACAATCGTAATAACCATAATAATGGGGAATCTCAGGATGAACATGAAGGGTAAAGCGTTACTGGCAGGATGTATCGCGTTGGCATTCAGCACCATGGCACAGGCAGATATAAAAGTGGCTGTTGTGGGCGCAATGTCCGGTCCGGTAGCACAGTACGGCGACCAGGAGTTTACGGGCGCTGAACAGGCGGTTGCAGACATTAATGCTAAGGGCGGCATCAAGGGCGAAAAACTGCAGATCGTAAAATACGACGATGCCTGTGACCCGAAGCAAGCGGTCGCGGTGGCGAACAAAGTGGTGAACGACGGGATCAAATACGTTATCGGTCACCTCTGCTCCTCCTCTACTCAGCCAGCGTCTGACATCTACGAAGACGAAGGTATTCTGATGATCACTCCGGCTGCAACTGCACCAGAGCTGACCGCGCGAGGCTATAAGCTGACCCTGCGCACCACGGGTCTGGACTCCGATCAGGGCCCAACGGCGGCTAAGTACATTCTGGAAAAAGTGAAGCCGCAGCGTATCGCGATTGTTCACGACAAACAACAGTATGGTGAAGGTCTGGCCCGTGCGGTGCAGGACGGGCTGAAAAAAGGCAATGCCAACGTGGTCTTCTTTGACGGGATCACCGCCGGTGAGAAAGACTTCTCCACGTTGGTGGCGCGTCTGAAGAAAGAGAATATTGATTTCGTTTACTACGGCGGCTACCACCCTGAAATGGGCCAGATCCTGCGTCAGGCGCGTGCGGCGGGTCTGAAAACCCAGTTCATGGGGCCGGAAGGCGTGGCGAACGTGTCTTTGTCTAACATCGCGGGTGAATCAGCCGAAGGCCTGCTGGTAACCAAGCCGAAGAACTACGACCAGGTGCCAGCGAACAAACCTATCGTGGATGCCATCAAGGCGAAGAAACAGGATCCAAGCGGCGCGTTCGTCTGGACTACCTACGCTGCGCTGCAGTCCCTGCAGGCGGGTCTGAACCAGTCAGCCGATCCGGCTGAGATTGCTACCTGGCTGAAAGCGAACACGGTCGAAACCGTCATGGGGCCGCTGTCCTGGGATGCGAAGGGCGATCTGAAGGGCTTCGAGTTCGGCGTGTTTGACTGGCATGCGAACGGCACGGCGACAGACGCCAAATAAAAGCAAAAAGGCAACGTAAGTTGCCTTTTTTAATGTTTTCTCCCTCTCCCCGTGGGAGAGGGCCGGGGTGAGGGCATCAGGCCGCACAGATCAGGCCGCACAAATCAACTCTGGCGCTTCTCCCACCCGCTCTCCTGCGCCGTAAACCCTAACGCCTGCATAAACGCCGCCATCACGCCGCGGTCTTCCACGCCCACGTCGGCCATCCACCATGAGTTCACGTTCGGGTTTTCGCGGATCACTTCTTCAATTAAATACTGTCCCACACCGCGACGACGGGTCACGTCGCGCACGCGCAGCGAGTCCAGCGCCCCCTCCGTGCCGCTCAGGGTCACGCGAACCGCAGCCAGCAGGCGCTCGTTAAAGCGCGCGGCATAAATGCGATGGTTCTCGTCGACATGCAGTGACGAAGGGGAATATTCCGGCCAGATCTTGCCCAGGTCGATATGATCCTGGTCGCTAAAGGTCACCAGACGCACGATAGTCAGTTTCATTAGCTACTTGTCCAAATCAAATTGAGTAGGGGCAGTGTACTCAATTTATTCACTCAGCGGCTTCCTCTTTTTATTCTCATTAACCAGGTGATTAGTTTTTTAGCAATGCAATGGGCAGTGTGAAAACACATGGATCGAAAAATAAGCAGAATTTTAACCTGAAAGGCAGTGTTTTATTCGGCGCTTTGTACCGTTATTTTATGCTGCAAACTGCACTTTTATTTGTTTATCTCTGCCTGATTTCAGAATATTATCTTTGCTTAATCGCCTGAAAAATAGAGATTTTAGTCTGGTTTTTGACAAAAACCTGCGCTAAACCATTAAAGGCACTGGTAAAAATAGCGTTGTTCATTAAAAGTACAGAATGCTTTTTAACCATAATAAAACAAAATATAAACACGACATCACGAATGGGGATTCAGAGATGAAAAGGAACGCGAAGACGTTAATCGCGGGGATGGTCGCACTGTCGATCTCGCATGCCGCTATGGCGGAGGACATTAAAGTTGCGGTAGTGGGTGCGATGTCCGGCCCTGTTGCCCAGTGGGGTGACATGGAGTTCAACGGCGCGCGCCAGGCCATTAAAGACATCAACGCTAAGGGCGGCATCAAGGGCGACAAGCTGGTGGGCGTGGAATATGACGACGCGTGCGATCCGAAACAGGCTGTCGCGGTCGCCAACAAAATCGTCAACGACGGTATCCAGTACGTGATCGGCCACCTGTGTTCATCCTCCACCCAGCCGGCGTCTGATATCTACGAAGACGAAGGCATCCTGATGATCACTCCTGGAGCAACTAACCCTGAGCTGACCCAGCGCGGATACCAGCACATCATGCGTACCGCCGGTCTGGACTCCTCGCAGGGGCCCACCGCGGCGAAATACATTCTCGACACCGTTAAGCCAAAGCGTATTGCTATCATTCATGACAAACAGCAGTACGGCGAAGGCCTGGCGCGCTCCGTTCAGGACGGCCTGAAAAAAGGCGGCGCGAACATCGTCTTCTTCGACGGCATTACCGCCGGTGAGAAAGACTTCTCCGCGCTGATAGCCCGTCTGCAAAAAGAGAATATCGACTTCGTTTACTACGGCGGCTACTACCCGGAAATGGGTCAAATGCTGCGCCAGGCGCGCGCCACCGGTCTGAAAACCCAATTTATGGGGCCAGAGGGCGTGGGCAACGCCTCCCTGTCAAACATCGCGGGGGATTCTGCCGAAGGCATGCTGGTGACGATGCCAAAACGCTATGACCAGGATCCGGCCAACAAGGCTATCGTGGATGCGCTCAAGGCGCAGAAGAAGGATCCGAGCGGTCCATACGTCTGGATCACCTACGCGGCCGTGCAGTCTCTGGCGACGGCCCTGGATCGTACCGGCAGCAAAGAACCGCTGGATCTGGTGAAAGATTTAAAAGCGCACGGGGCTAACACCGTGATTGGGCCGCTGAACTGGGATGAGAAAGGCGATCTGAAGGGATTTGAGTTTGGTGTCTTTAAGTGGCACGCCGACGGTTCGTCCTCGGCCGCCAAATAATTATCCCACCGCCCGGCTCACCGGGCGGGTATAAAAAGGTTTGCATATGTCCGAGCAGTTTCTTTATTTCCTGCAGCAGATGTTTAACGGCGTCACGCTGGGAAGCACCTACGCGCTGATCGCCATCGGCTACACGATGGTTTACGGCATTATCGGTATGATCAACTTCGCCCACGGCGAGGTGTACATGATCGGTAGCTACGTCTCCTTTATGATCATTGCCGCGCTGATGATGATGGGCATCGACAGCAGCTGGCTGCTGGTCGCCGCCGGGTTTGTCGGCGCGATTGTGATTGCCAGCGCCTACGGCTGGAGCATTGAGCGCGTGGCCTACCGGCCGGTGCGCAGCTCCAAGCGTCTGATTGCGCTGATCTCCGCGATCGGGATGTCCATTTTCCTGCAAAACTACGTCAGCCTGACCGAAGGCTCGCGTGACGTGGCGCTGCCAAGCCTGTTTAACGGCCAGTGGATTGTAGGGGCCAGCGAAAACTTCTCGGCCTCTATCACCACCATGCAGCTGGTTATCTGGGTCGTGACCTTTATCGCCATGCTCGCCCTGACCCTGTTCATTCGCTACTCACGCATGGGACGCGCCTGCCGCGCCTGCGCGGAAGACCTGAAGATGGCGAGCCTGCTCGGCATCAACACTGACCGCGTGATTGCCCTGACCTTCGTGATTGGCGCGGCGATGGCGGCGGTGGCGGGTGTCCTGCTCGGCCAGTTCTACGGCGTGATTAACCCGTACATCGGCTTTATGGCCGGGATGAAAGCCTTCACCGCGGCGGTACTGGGCGGTATCGGCAGTATTCCGGGCGCGATGATCGGTGGCCTGATCCTGGGCGTGGCGGAAGCGCTCTCCTCGGCGTACCTGAGCACGGAATATAAAGACGTGGTGTCGTTTGCCCTGCTGATTCTGGTTCTGCTGGTGATGCCTACCGGTATTCTGGGCCGTCCGGAGGTAGAGAAAGTATGAAACCGATGCATTTTGCAATGGCGCTGCTCTCTGCCGCTATGTTCTTCGTGCTGGCCAGCGTCTTTATGGGCGTCCAGCTTGAGCTGAATGGCACCAAACTCGTTGTCGATACCGCGGCTGATATTCGCTGGCAGTGGGTATTTATCGGCACTGCCGTGGTATTCCTGTTCCAGCTGCTGCGCCCGCTGTTCCAGAAGACGCTGAAAAATGTCTCCGGACCGAAATTCGTGCTGCCGGCAATCGACGGCTCTACCGTTAAGCAGAAGCTGTTCCTCGTGGCGCTGCTGGTGGCCGCCGTGGCGTGGCCGTTTGTGGTGTCGCGTGGCACCGTGGATATCGCCACCCTGACCATGATCTACGTAATTCTCGGTCTCGGTCTGAACGTGGTGGTGGGGCTCTCTGGCCTGCTGGTGCTGGGCTATGGCGGCTTTTACGCCATCGGCGCCTACACCTTCGCGCTGCTGAACCACTACTACGGCCTCGGCTTCTGGACCTGCCTGCCGCTGGCGGGGTTGGTCTCTGCCGCCGCGGGCTTCCTGCTCGGCTTCCCGGTGCTGCGCCTGCGCGGTGACTACCTGGCGATTGTAACCTTAGGCTTCGGCGAAATCGTCCGTATCCTGCTGCTGAATAACACCGAAGTGACCGGCGGCCCGAACGGCATCAGCCAGATCCCGAAACCGACCTTCTTCGGCCTGGAATTTAGCCGTACCGCCCGCGAAGGCGGCTGGGACACCTTCAGCAACTTTTTTGGCATCAAGTATGACCCGTCCGACCGCGTGATCTGGCTTTACCTGGTGGCGCTGCTGCTGGTGGTGATTACCCTGTTCGTGATCAACCGTCTGCTGCGCATGCCGCTGGGCCGCGCGTGGGAAGCGCTGCGTGAAGATGAGATCGCCTGCCGCTCTCTGGGCCTGAACCCGACCCGCATCAAGCTGACCGCGTTCACCATCAGCGCCGCGTTTGCCGGTTTCGCCGGAACGCTGTTTGCCGCGCGTCAGGGCTTCGTCAGCCCGGAATCGTTCACCTTTGCCGAATCTGCCTTTGTGCTGGCGATTGTGGTGCTTGGCGGGATGGGCTCGCAATTTGCCGTTATCCTCGCGGCCATCCTGCTGGTGGTCTCGCGCGAGCTGATGCGCGACTTTAACGAATACAGCATGCTGATGCTGGGTGGTTTGATGGTGCTGATGATGATCTGGCGTCCGCAGGGCTTACTGCCGATGACCCGTCCACAGCTGAAGCTGAAGAACGGGCAAGCGAAAGGAGAGCAGGCATGAGTCAGCCATTATTATCCGTTAACGGTCTGATGATGCGTTTTGGCGGCCTGCTGGCAGTCAACAACGTGAATCTTGACCTGCACAAGAAAGAGATTGTCTCCCTGATTGGCCCGAACGGGGCGGGGAAAACCACGGTCTTCAACTGCCTGACCGGCTTCTACAAGCCGACGGGCGGCACCATCATGCTGCGCGATCAGCACCTTGAAGGGCTGCCGGGCCAGCAAATTGCCCGCATGGGCGTGGTGCGTACCTTCCAGCACGTGCGTCTGTTCCGCGAGATGACGGTGATTGAGAACCTGCTGGTGGCGCAGCATCAGCAGCTGAAAACCGGGCTGTTCTCCGGCCTGCTGAAAACCCCGGCCTTTCGCCGCGCGCAGGATGAAGCGCTCGATCGCGCCGCCACCTGGCTCGACCGGATTGGCCTGCTGCAGCACGCCAACCGTCAGGCGAGCAATCTGGCCTATGGCGATCAGCGTCGCCTGGAGATTGTGCGCTGCATGGTCACCCAGCCTGAAATCCTGATGCTCGACGAACCGGCGGCAGGGCTCAACCCGAAAGAGACCAAAGAGCTGGACGAGCTGATTGCCGAGCTGCGCGATAGTCACGACACCACCATCCTGCTGATTGAGCATGACATGAAGCTGGTGATGGGCATTTCGGACCGTATCTACGTGGTAAACCAGGGCACGCCGCTGGCGAACGGCACGCCGGAAGAGATCCGCAACAACCCGGACGTGATCCGCGCATACCTTGGTGAGGCATAAGATGGAAAAAGCGATGTTAACGTTCGACAAGGTCAACGCGCACTACGGCAAGATCCAGGCGCTGCACGACGTCAGCCTGCACATCAATCAGGGTGAAATCGTCACTCTGATAGGCGCCAACGGCGCGGGCAAAACCACGCTGCTCGGCACCCTGTGCGGCGACCCGCGCGCAACCAGCGGGCAGATAGTGTTCGATGGTAAAGACATTACCGACTGGCAGACCGCCAGAATCATGCGCGAGGCGGTGGCGATTGTTCCGGAAGGGCGTCGCGTATTCTCACGCATGACGGTGGAAGAGAACCTGGCGATGGGCGGCTTCTTCGCTCACCGCGATGAATACCAGACCCGCATCAAGTGGGTATACGAGCTTTTCCCGCGCCTGTGGGAGCGCCGCATTCAGCGTGCGGGTACCATGTCCGGCGGTGAGCAGCAGATGCTGGCGATTGGCCGCGCGCTGATGAGCCAGCCGCGCCTGCTGCTGCTGGACGAACCGTCGCTCGGTCTGGCACCGATCATCATTCAGCAGATTTTCGACACCATTGAGCAGCTGCGTAAAGAGGGGATGACCATCTTCCTCGTCGAGCAGAACGCCAACCAGGCGCTGAAGCTCGCTGACCGTGGCTACGTGCTGGAGAACGGCCGCGTGGTGCTGGAGGATACTGGCGACGCGCTGCTGGCTAACGAAGCGGTGCGGAGCGCTTACCTGGGCGGATAGGTAAAAGCAAAAAGGCAACGCAAGTTGCCTTTTTTAGTGTTTTCTCCCTCTCACTGTGGGAGAGGGGCGGGGTGAGGGCACCAGACCGCACCCAATCCAACACCCCCAACCCCCTTCACACAACCATCATCACCCTGACGCCTGGCTGTCACTTATCTGTAAACAAACAGTTATTTTTCTGTCATTCGAGCATGGCATGTTACCTCGCGAGCATAAAACGCGTGATATCGCGCATCCGGCACAATAAGAGAGATGACAATGACATCGTTACGACACACAGCTTTGGGTCTGGCACTGGGTCTGGCTTTTGCGACGAACGCAATGGCTGTCACCACCATTCCGTTCTGGCATTCCATGGAAGGGGAGTTGGGTAAAGAAGTTGACTCCCTGGCGCAGCGTTTCAACGACACCCATCCGGATTACAAAATTGTGCCGGTGTACAAAGGCAACTACGAGCAGAGCCTGAGCGCGGGCATCGCCGCCTTCCGTACCGGCAACGCACCGGCCCTGTTACAGGTTTATGAAGTGGGTACCGCCACCATGATGGCCTCCAAAGCCATCAAGCCGGTGTATGAAGTGTTCAAAGAAGCGGGCATCAACTTCGACGAATCACAGTTCGTTCCGACCGTAGCGGGTTACTACACGGATTCCAAAACCGGGCACCTGCTGTCCCAGCCATTTAACAGCTCCACGCCGGTGCTGTACTACAACAAAGACGCCTTCAAAAAAGCCGGTTTAGACCCGGCGCAGCCGCCAAAAACCTGGCAGGACCTGGCGGAGTACACTGCGAAGCTGAAAGCGGCGGGGATGAAGTGCGGCTACGCCAGCGGCTGGCAGGGCTGGATCCAGATTGAAAACTTCAGCGCCTGGCACGGCCTGCCGGTTGCGACCAAAAACAACGGCTTCGATGGCACCGACGCGGTACTGGAGTTCAACAAGCCGGAGCAGGTGAAGCACATTGCGCTGCTGGAAGCACTGAACAAGAAGGGCGACTTCAGCTACTTCGGGCGTAAAGACGAATCCACCGAGAAGTTCTACAACGGCGACTGCGCCATTACCACCGCCTCGTCCGGCTCGCTGGCGGATATTCGTCACTACGCCAAATTCAACTACGGCGTGGGCATGATGCCGTACGACGCAGACGTTAAGGGCGCGCCGCAGAACGCCATCATCGGCGGGGCGAGCCTGTGGGTGATGCAGGGCAAAGACAAGGGCACCTACAAAGGCGTAGCCGAGTTCCTCGACTTCCTGGCGAAGCCGGAAAACGCCGCCGAGTGGCACCAGAAGACCGGCTACCTGCCAATCACCAAAGCCGCGTACGACCTGACCCGCGAGCAGGGCTTCTATAGCAAGAACCCGGGCGCGGACATTGCGACGCGTCAGATGCTGAACAAGCCGCCGTTGCCGTTCACCAAAGGGCTGCGTCTGGGCAACATGCCGCAGATCCGCACCATCGTGGATGAAGAGCTGGAAAGCGTGTGGACCGGTAAGAAAACTCCACAGCAGGCGCTGGATTCGGCGGTAGAGCGCGGGAATCAGCTGCTGCGTCGCTTTGAGCAGTCGACTAAATCGTAATCGCTGAAACGCCCGGTGGCGCTTCGCTTACCGGGCCTACGATGTGCCCCATGTAGGCCGGGTAAGGCGTAGCCGCCACCCGGCATTGCTCAGGAACCAAATCTCAATGTCATCATCCCGTCCGGTGTTCCGTTCCCGCTGGCTGCCGTACCTGCTGGTCGCGCCGCAGCTGGTCATCACCGTTATTTTCTTTATCTGGCCTGCGGGCGAAGCGCTGTGGTACTCGGTACAAAGCGTCGATCCGTTCGGGCTCTCCAGCCAGTTTGTTGGCCTGGACAACTTCACCGCGCTGTTCCATGACAGCTACTACCTGGACTCCTTCTGGACGACGATGAAGTTCAGCGCGCTGGTCACCGTCAGCGGCCTGGTTGCCTCGCTGTTTTTCGCCGCGCTGGTGGATTACGTGGTGCGCGGCAGCCGCCTGTATCAGACCCTGATGCTGCTGCCTTATGCCGTAGCGCCCGCCGTCGCCGCCGTGCTGTGGATCTTCCTGTTTAACCCAGGGCGCGGGTTGATTACCCATTTTCTGGCCGAACTGGGCTACGACTGGAACCACGCCCAGAACAGCGGCCAGGCGATGTTCCTGGTGGTGTTCGCCTCGGTGTGGAAGCAGATCAGCTACAACTTCCTGTTCTTCTTTGCCGCGCTGCAGTCCATCCCGCGCTCGCTGGTGGAAGCGGCGGCAATTGACGGCGCAGGGCCCATTCGCCGCTTCTTCAGGCTGTCGCTGCCGCTGATCGCCCCGGTGAGCTTCTTCCTGCTGGTGGTTAACCTCGTGTACGCCTTCTTCGACACCTTCCCGGTGATCGACGCGGCCACCGCAGGCGGTCCGGTACAGGCGACCACCACGCTGATTTACAAAATTTACCGCGAAGGCTTTGCCGGGCTGGATCTCTCCGCCTCTGCCGCACAGTCCGTCGTGCTGATGTTCCTCGTCATCATCCTCACGGTGGTGCAGTTCCGCTACGTTGAAAGTAAGGTGCGCTACCAATGATTGAGAACCGTCGCGGGCTGACGATTTTCAGCCATACCATGCTGATTTTAGGGATTATCGTCATCCTCTTCCCGCTGTACGTGGCCTTTGTCGCCGCCACGCTGGACACCAAAGCGGTGTTCGACACGCCGATGACGCTGATCCCGGGCACGCATCTTTTCGAGAACATGAAGACCATCTGGACCCAGGGCGTGGGCGCCAACAGCGCGCCGTTCTGGCTGATGATGCTCAACAGCTTAATCATGGCGTTTGGCATTACGGTCGGCAAAATCACGGTATCGATGCTCTCGGCCTTCGCCATTGTCTGGTTCCGCTTTCCGCTGCGGAACCTCTTTTTCTGGATGATTTTCATCACCCTGATGCTGCCGGTGGAGGTGCGTATCTTCCCCACCGTGGAAGTAATCGCCAACCTCAAGATGCTCGACAGCTACGCGGGCTTAACCCTGCCGCTGATGGCCTCGGCGACCGCCACCTTCCTGTTCCGCCAGTTCTTTATGACCCTGCCGGACGAGCTGATTGAAGCCGCGCGTATCGACGGCGCGTCGCCGATGCGTTTCTTCCGCGACATCGTGCTGCCGCTGTCGAAAACCAACCTTGCGGCGCTGTTTGTGATCACCTTTATCTACGGCTGGAACCAGTACCTGTGGCCGCTGCTGATTATTCAGGACGTCAACCTCGGCACCGCCGTGGCGGGCATTAAGGGCATGATCGCCACCGGCGAAGGCACCACCCTTTGGAACCAGGTGATGGCGGCGATGCTGCTCACCCTTATCCCACCCGTAGTCATTGTTTTAGCCATGCAGCGTGCGTTTGTCCGTGGCCTGGTCGATAGCGAGAAATAAGATGGCAGGTTTAAAACTTCAGGCAGTAACCAAAAGCTGGGACGGCAAAACCCAGGTTATTCAGCCGTTAACGCTCGACGTGGCGGACGGGGAATTCATCGTGATGGTCGGCCCGTCCGGCTGTGGCAAATCCACGCTGCTGCGCATGGTGGCGGGGCTGGAGCGCGTGACCTCCGGGGATATCTGGATTGACCGCCAGCGCGTCACCGAAATGGAGCCGAAAGACAGAGGCATTGCGATGGTGTTCCAGAACTACGCCCTCTATCCGCACATGAGCGTTGAAGAGAACATGGCCTGGGGGCTGAAAATCCGCGGCATGGGCAAAGGCCATATCGACGAGCGCGTGAAAGAGGCGGCGCGCATTCTGGAACTCGATGGCCTGCTCAAGCGCCGCCCGCGCGAGCTCTCCGGTGGCCAGCGCCAGCGCGTGGCGATGGGGCGCGCCATCGTGCGCGATCCGGCGGTATTCCTCTTTGACGAGCCGCTCTCCAACCTTGACGCCAAGCTGCGCGTGCAGATGCGTCTTGAGCTACAGCAGCTGCACCGTCGTCTGAAAACCACCTCCCTGTATGTGACCCACGATCAGGTCGAAGCCATGACGCTCGCGCAGCGCGTAATGGTGATGAACAAAGGCATCGCCGAGCAGATTGGCACCCCGGTGGAAGTGTACGAGAAACCGGCCACCCGCTTTGTGGCGAGCTTTATCGGCAGCCCGGCGATGAACCTGCTGGAAGGGCGTATCAGCAGCGCGGGCACGCATTTTGAGCTGGAAAGCGGGATGGCATTGCCGATCAACTGGTACTATCGTGGCTACGCCGGGCGTAAGATGACGCTCGGTATCCGCCCGGAGCATATTGCTTTAACCTCTCAGGCGGACGGCGGCGTGCCGCTGGTGATGGACACGCTGGAGATGTTGGGTGCAGATAACCTGGCGCACGGGCGCTGGGGGGATCAAAAAATGGTGGTGCGTCTGGCGCATCAGGAGCGCCCTAAAGCAGGCAGCACGCTGTGGCTGCACCTGCCGGAAAATCATCTGCACCTTTTTGACGGTGAAACAGGACAACGAGTATGAGCAACTGGCCTTATCCCCACGTCGTCGCCCACCGGGGCGGCGGTAAGCTGGCGCCGGAAAACACCCTGGCGGCGATTGACGTTGGCGCGCGCTACGGTCACACGATGATCGAGTTCGACGCCAAGCTGTCGAAAGACGGTGAGATTTTCCTGCTGCATGACGATAACCTCGAGCGCACCAGCAACGGCTGGGGCGTGGCGGGTGAACTGCCGTGGCGCGATCTGCTGAAGGTAGATGCCGGAAGCTGGTACAGCGGCGAGTTCAAAGGCGAACTGCTGCCGCTGCTGGCGGAAGTGGCGGATCGCTGTCGCCAGCACGGTATGATGGCCAATATCGAAATCAAACCGACCACCGGCACCGGGCCGCTGACGGGCAAAGTGATTGCCCTTGCCGCGCGCGAGCTGTGGGAAGGGATGACTGCGCCGCTGCTCTCCTCGTTTGAAATTGACGCGCTGGAAGCGGCACAGGCCGCCGTGCCGGAGCTGCCGCGCGGGCTGCTGCTTGACGAGTGGCGCGAGGACTGGCGCGAGCTGACGACGCGCTTAGCGTGTGTCTCTATTCATCTTAATCATAAGTTGCTGGATGAGGCGCGGGTGAAGATGCTGAAAGACGCGGGTCTGCATATTCTGGTCTACACCGTTAACAAACCCCAGCGTGCAGCCGAGCTGCTGCGCTGGGGCGTGGACAGCATTTGTACCGATGCAATCGACCTGATCGGCCCGGACTTTAGTTCTGCGGATTAAGCATACTGCCGTTCGACTGCGGCGGCAGCATATGCTGCTGTCCGCTGCCTGACGACGTCATCCCCCCTAACATCCCGCCGTTTTTATTCGGCAGCGGCTGCTCGCGCACTTGTCCCTGCTGCACGCGCTGGGTGTTGGCGTTCATCTGGTTTTGCAGGCTCTGCTGCTGCATCTGGGTCTGCGTTCTCAGCTGCTGATTCAGCATCCCTTTCTGCTGCTGTTGCTGGCTCATCATTTCGGTCTGCATACGCTGCTGGCTCGGGATAACATACCCCTGCTGGTTCGGGTTATTCATAGTATTGAGCGGCTGTGCGAGCGCGGCAAACGGGATCAGCGCCGTAAGAATCATCAAGCGTTTCATTGTCATTTCCTCCTCTTGAGGCCTCTCTTAAGTTTACCCTGATTTCACCATGACGATGATTTTTTAGGAGTTGTGAACCAGGCTTAAGCGGGGAATATGGATCCCTTCACCTGGAGAACAATAATGATGAAACCAACCTTCTTGCGCTGGGTCGCCATCGCCGCGCTGATGGCAGGCGGTACATTTAGCGTGGCGGCCAACCCGCCGGCGGCGCCTCCGGTCTCTTACGGCGTGGAGGAAGATGTTTTCCATCCCGAGCGGGCAACCCATGGCATGGTGGCATCGGTGGATGCGCTGGCAACCCGCGTGGGTGTCGATATTCTCAAACAGGGCGGTAACGCGGTGGATGCAGCGGTCGCCGTCGGCTATGCGCTGGCGGTGACGCACCCGCAGGCGGGGAACCTGGGCGGCGGCGGCTTTATGATGCTGCGCACCAAAGACGGGAAAACCACCGCCATCGACTTCCGCGAAATGGCGCCTTCTCAGGCGTCCCGCGATATGTTCCTCGACGACCAGGGTAACCCGGACAGCAAGAAATCTCTGACCTCGCACCTTGCCTCCGGCACGCCGGGCACCGTCGCGGGCTTTTCGCTGGCGCTGGAAAAATACGGTACGATGCCGCTGAACAAGGTGGTGCAGCCTGCCATCAAGCTGGCGCGCGACGGCTTTGTGGTGAATGACGCTCTGGCGGACGATCTCAAGACCTACGGCAGCGAAGTTATTCCCAATCATGAAAACAGCAAGGCTATCTTCTGGAAAGACGGTGAGCCGCTGAAGAAGGGCGACAAGCTGGTGCAGAAGAACCTCGCCAAAAGCCTGGAGCTGATTGCGGAGCACGGTCCGGACGCGTTCTATAAAGGGGCGATTGCCGATCAGATTGCACAAGAGATGCAGAAGAACGGCGGGCTCATCACCAAAGCGGATCTGGCGGAATACAGGGCGGTGGAGCGCGAGCCGATTAGCGGCACCTATCGCGGCTACGAGGTTTTCTCCATGCCGCCGCCGTCTTCCGGCGGGATCCACATCGTGCAGATCCTCAACATTCTTGAAAACTTCGATATGCACAAGTTCGGCTTCGGCAGCGCGGACGCCATGCAGGTGATGGCGGAAGCGGAAAAACGCGCCTACGCTGACCGCTCGGAATATCTCGGCGATCCGGACTTCGTGAAGGTGCCGTGGCAGGCGCTGACCAACAAGGCGTATGCCAAATCCATTGCGGAACAGATCGACATCAACAAGGCCAAACCGTCGAGCGAGATCCGCCCCGGCAAGCTGGCGCCGTACGAAAGCAACCAGACGACGCACTTCTCGGTGGTGGATAAAGACGGTAATGCGGTGGCGGTGACGTACACGCTCAACACCACCTTCGGCACCGGGATTGTGGCGGGCAACAGCGGCATTCTGCTGAACAACGAGATGGATGACTTCTCCGCCAAGCCGGGCGTGCCGAACGTCTACGGGCTTGTCGGCGGCGATGCGAATGCGGTCGGGCCGAAGAAGCGTCCGCTGTCGTCCATGTCGCCCACAATCGTTGTGAAAGACGGGAAAACCTGGCTGGTAACCGGCAGTCCTGGCGGCAGCCGGATTATCACTACCGTGCTGCAGATGGTGGTGAACAGCATCGACTTTGGGATGAACGTTGCCGAAGCGACCAACGCCCCGCGTTTCCATCATCAGTGGCTGCCGGACGAACTGCGCGTGGAGAAGGGCTTTAGCCCGGACACCATCAAGCTGCTGGAGCAGCGCGGACAGAAGGTGGCGGTGAAAGAGGCGATGGGCAGCACTCAGAGCATTATGGTCGGGCCGGATGGGGCGCTGTTCGGGGCGTCGGATCCGCGGTCGGTGGATGATTTGACGGCGGGGTATTGATATGTTGCCGGGTGGCGGTTTCGCCTTACCCGGCCTACGTGTTTCATTCCCTCTCCCTGTGGGAGAGGGTTAGGGTGAGGGCAACAAACTACTTCATCCGCGCCATATAATACGCATCCACATATTCACCGTTGCGCAGGGCATAGCGTTTGCCGGTGCCTTCAATTTCGAACCCGTGTTTTTTGTACACCGCAATCGCCGGTTCGTTATCGACAAACACCGTCAGCTCAATGCGGTCAACGCGCAGCCAGTTATCGCACATATCAATCATGGTGCGCATCAGCGCGCTGGCAACGCCCCGGTTTTGCCACTGCGCGCCCACACAAATCCCAAAATCAGCCACATGGCTGCGGCGCGGGCGTTGCGAGACGACGATGCACAGATGGCCGGCGACGTGACCGTCTATGCAGGCGACGAGCTGCTTAATGCCGGGCTGGTCGGATAGCCGCTCCTGCCACATTTGCTCAGAGGGATGAGGAACCTGTAGCGTGTTGTGGTACACCTCCGGCTGGGCGTGGATCTGACGAATGGCGTCATAATCTTTCGGTTCCGCGTGGCGTATCACTATCTCACTCATTCCTTGTTCCTCAGTCAGTTAAAAGTCCCCTCCAACATCAATGACTTTAAAATTTGAGTCAACCGCTATTTTTTGCAAAAAGTATTGGACAAGTGCGAATGAGAATGATTATTATTGCTTTGCATTCAGGAAGACCCCTACGGGAACCTGAAAGCACGACATTGCTCACATTGCTTCCAGTATTACTTTAGCCAGCTTCTCGCTGGCTTTTTTTTGCCCTTTTTCTCCCTCTCCCCGTGGGAGAAGGCTGGGGTGAGGGCAAAACATGCGCTATGGTAAAACCCAGTAACCTTCCAAAAGGACTGAGCTATGACACTACATTGCGCATTTATTGGATTTGGTAAAAGTACGACCCGCTACCACCTTCCGTATGTCCTCCACCGTAAAGATACCTGGCATGTGGCCCATATCTACCGTCGCAGCGCGAAGCCGGAAGAGCAATCTCCGCAGTATTCCCATATTCATTTCACCAGCGATCTGAACGAGGTATTGAATGACCCGCAGGTAAAGCTGGTGGTCGTCTGCACCCACGCCGAAAGTCATTTTGAGTATGCGAAACGCGCGCTGGAAGCGGGCAAAAACGTGCTGGTGGAAAAGCCGTTCACCCCGACCATTGCCGAAGCGAAGGAACTGTTCGCGCTGGCGAAAAGCAAAGGGCTGACCGTGACGCCGTATCAGAACCGCCGCTTTGACAGCTGCTTCCTGACGGCGAAAAAAGCGATCGAAAGCGGCAGGCTGGGCGACATTGTGGAAATTGAAAGCCACTTCGATTACTACCGTCCGGTGGCGGAAACCCAGCCCGGCCTGCCGCAGGACGGCTCGTTCTATGGTCTGGGCGTGCACACCATGGACCAGATCATCTCCCTGTTTGGCCGCCCGGATCACGTCGCTTACGACATCCGCAGCCTGCGCAATAAAGCCAACCCGGACGATACCTTTGAAGCGCAGCTGTTTTACGGCGACCTGAAAGCCATCGTCAAAACCAGCCATCTGGTGAAAATCGACTACCCGAAATTTATCGTTCACGGTACCAAAGGTTCGTTTATCAAATACGGTATCGACCAGCAGGAGACCAGCCTGAAGGCCAATATCATGCCCGGTGAGCCTGGCTTTGCGGCGGACGATTCCGTGGGCGTGCTGGAGTATGTGAACGACGAGGGCGTGACGGTCAAAGAAACGCTGAAACCGGAAACCGGCGACTATGGCCGCGTCTACGATGCGCTGTTTGAGACCCTCACAAACGGCACGGCGAATTACGTCAAGGAATCTGACGTTCTGACCAACCTGGAAATCCTTGAGCGGGCCTTCGAGCAGGCTTCTCCTGCCACGATAACCCTCGCGAAATAAGCAAAAACGGCTCCTCTGCGCTTGTTCATAATTTTTGAACAGAGGAGTCAATTTTCACCCTCTATGATCCCCGGCCGTTTGCGTCCACACTTACTCCATCGAAACGAACTGAGGGTGAAAACAATGATCTACTTACGCAAAGCAAACGAACGTGGTCACGCAAATCATGGCTGGCTGGACTCATGGCATTCATTCTCGTTTGCCGACTACTACGACCCGAACTTCATGGGCTTCTCCGCACTGCGCGTGATTAACGACGACGTGATTGATGCAGGCCAGGGCTTCGGTACCCACCCGCACAAAGACATGGAAATTCTGACCTATGTGCTGGAAGGGGCGGTTGAGCACCAGGACAGCATGGGCAACAAAGAGCAGGTTCCGGCGGGCGAGTTCCAGATTATGAGCGCGGGTACCGGGGTGCGCCACTCCGAGTACAACCCGAGCAAAACGGAAAAACTGCACCTGTATCAAATCTGGATCATTCCAGAAGAGACCGGCATCACGCCGCGCTACGAGCAGCGCCGCTTTGACGCGAAACAGGGCAAACAGCTGGTGCTGTCCCCGGACGCGCGTGAAGGTTCCCTGAAGGTGCATCAGGATATGGAGCTTTACCGCTGGGCGCTGGCAAAAGACGAACAGTCCGTGCACCAGATTGCCGCCAACCGCCGCGTCTGGATCCAGGTGGTGAAAGGTGAAGTGTCCATTAACGGCACCAAAGCCACCACCGCCGATGGTCTGGCCGTCTGGGATGAGCAGGCGCTCTCCGTACATGCCGACAGCGAAAGTGAAATCCTGCTGTTTGACCTGCCTCCGGTCTAAATAATTTCTCAACCTTCCCTTTAAACGGGGAAGGTTGAGCTTTGTCCGTGATAAACTGAGCAAATCTCTCACTTCAAGATTTCTCAGGACGATGAAAAAGAAACGCCCCGTACTTCAGGATGTCGCCGATCGCGTCGGTGTGACCAAAATGACGGTCAGCCGTTTTTTACGTAACCCGGAACAGGTTTCCGTGGCGTTGCGTGGCAAGATTGCCGCCGCCCTTGATGAACTGGGTTATATCCCCAACCGCGCACCCGATATTCTCTCCAATGCGACCAGCCGTGCGGTGGGCGTCCTGCTTCCTTCCTTAACCAACCAGGTTTTCGCTGAAGTTCTGCGCGGTATCGAAAGCGTCACCGATGCTTTTGGCTATCAGACCATGCTCGCCCACTACGGGTACAAGCCGGAACTGGAAGAGGAACGTCTTGAATCGATGCTTTCCTGGAACATTGACGGCCTGATTTTAACCGAACGTACCCATACTGCCCGCACGCTCAAAATGATTGAAGTGGCCGGTATCCCGGTGGTAGAGCTGATGGACAGCCAGTCTCCGTGCCTCGACATCGCCGTTGGGTTCGATAACTTCGAAGCGGCACGCCAGATGACGGCGGCCATCATCGCCCGTGGGCATCGTCATATTGCCTATCTGGGTGCGCGTCTTGATGAACGTACTATCATCAAACAGAAGGGATACGAGCAGGCGATGCTCGACGCAAACTTAACCCCGTACAGCGTGATGGTGGAGCAGTCCTCATCTTACACCTCGGGTATTGAGCTGATGCGTCAGGCGCGACGCGAGTATCCGCAACTGGACGGTATTTTCTGTACCAACGATGACCTGGCGGTCGGCGCGGCGTTTGAGTGTCAGCGTCTGGGGCTGAAGATCCCTGATGATATGGCGATCGCCGGTTTCCACGGCCACGACATCGGCCAGGTGATGGAGCCGCGTCTGGCGAGCGTCCTGACCCCGCGTGAACGTATGGGCCGCATTGGCGCAGAACGCCTGCTGGCGCGCATTCGTGGCGAGACGGTTACCCCGAAAATGTTAGATTTAGGTTTCACCTTGTCACCGGGTGGATCTATTTGAACTGACAAATTTGAAGTAGCTCACACTTATTCACTTCGCGCACGTTTGGATATTGCTTCTCTTTTGCCCCAGCAGGACAATGTTACCGATAACTGTTACCCGTAACAATTGACTGAGGGACACCCTTTGAGCACGACTAATCACGATCACCACGTTTACGTCCTGATGGGCGTGTCCGGTAGCGGTAAATCTGCCGTGGCGAGCGAAGTGGCGCATCAACTTCAGGCTGCGTTTCTTGATGGTGACTTCCTCCATCCGCGCAGTAACATTATGAAAATGGCCTCCGGCGAGCCGCTGAACGATGACGACCGCAAACCGTGGTTGCAGGCCCTGAATGACGCCGCGTTCGCGATGCAGCGCACCAATAAAGTTTCCCTGATCGTCTGCTCCGCGCTGAAAAAAACCTACCGCGACCTGCTGCGCGACGGCAACCCGAACCTCTCTTTCATCTACCTGAAAGGGGATTTTGAGGTGATTGAAAGCCGTCTGAAGGCGCGTAAAGGCCACTTCTTTAAAACCCAGATGCTGGTGACGCAGTTCGAAGCGCTTCAGGAGCCGGGTGAAGATGAAAAAGACGTCTTAGTGGTTGATATCGATCAGTCACTGGAGGGTGTTGTAGCCAGCACCATCGAGGTCATTAACAAAAGGCAGTAAGTTTTGAGTACATTAACGCTAGTTTTGACAGCAGTGGGTTCGGTATTGCTGCTGCTGTTTTTAGTGATGAAGGCGCGTATGCACGCCTTCGTTGCTTTGATGGTGGTTTCTATTGGTGCAGGTCTCTTTTCCGGCATGCCGCTCGACAAGATCGCCGCGACGATGGAAAAAGGGATGGGCGGTACGCTGGGCTTCCTGGCGATTGTGGTCGCGCTGGGCGCGATGTTTGGCAAGATTCTGCACGAGACGGGCGCGGTCGACCAGATTGCCGTCAAGATGCTGAAATCGTTCGGTCACAGCCGCGCGCACTACGCGATTGGCCTGGCCGGTCTGATTTGCGCGCTGCCCCTGTTCTTTGAAGTGGCCGTTGTGCTGCTCATCAGCGTCGCGTTTTCTATGGCGCGCCATACCGGCACTAACCTCGTCAAGCTGGTCATTCCGCTGTTTGCGGGCGTGGCGGCAGCCGCAGCGTTTCTGCTGCCTGGGCCTGCGCCGATGCTGTTGGCGTCCCAGATGCACGCTGACTTTGGCTGGATGATCCTGATTGGCCTGTGCGCGGCAATCCCGGGGATGATTATTGCCGGCCCGCTGTGGGGTAACTTCATCAGCCGCTACGTTGAGCTACACATTCCTGATGACATCACCGAGCCGCACCTGGGCGAGGGCAAAATGCCGTCCTTCGGCTTCAGCCTGTCGCTGATCCTGCTCCCGCTGGTTCTCGTGGGTCTGAAAACCATCGCCGCACGCTTTGTGCCGGTGGGCTCCAGCGCCTACGAATGGTTTGAGTTCATCGGTCACCCGTTCACGGCGATCCTGGTGGCCTGTCTGGTGGCGATTTACGGCCTGGCGATGCGCCAGGGGATGCCAAAAGACCGCGTGATGGAGATCTGCGGTGCGGCGCTGCAGCCTGCGGGTATCATCCTGCTGGTGATCGGTGCGGGCGGCGTGTTCAAGCAGGTGCTGGTCGATTCCGGCGTGGGTCCGGCTCTGGGAGAAGCGCTGACCGGGATGGGGCTGCCGATTGCGGTAACCTGCTTCGTGCTGGCTGCGGCGGTGCGTATCATTCAGGGTTCTGCAACCGTGGCGTGCTTAACCGCCGTAGGTCTGGTGATGCCGGTAATTGAACAGCTCAACTACTCGGGTGCGCAGATGGCTGCGCTGTCTATCTGTATCGCGGGTGGTTCGATTGTGGTCTCGCACGTTAACGACGCGGGCTTCTGGCTGTTCGGTAAGTTTACCGGCGCGACCGAAGCGCAAACCCTGAAAACCTGGACGCTGATGGAAACCATTCTCGGCACGACGGGTGCGATTGTCGGGATGATTGCCTTCACGCTGCTAAGCTGAATGCGGTGATTTAACAAGCAAAAATAAGGCCCGGTAGCGTTAACGCTTACCGGGCCTTTTATTATGCAGAACGCCAGGCCGGGTCAGGTGAAACCACTACCCGGCTTTTTAACATCACTCGCCCTGCGTGGCGCTCTCAATCGTCAGGCGCACGTCCGAGGTAATCAGCTCAGCCAGCATCTGGTAAACCTTCAGCGTCTCTTCCGGCTCGGCATCGCCCGTATCGCTGATGAAGCCTTCGTCACGCAGCGTCAGCACCAGGGAGCTAAAGACCGCTTTGTCGAAGAATTCAGGGGCGTTAATGCCGTGCAGAACGGACAGGCGCTGTGCCAGTGTCCGGCTCTCTTTCTCCAGCGTGCCACGGTTGATCGACGGGTTCGCGCTCAGCAGCCAGAACGTAATGGCGTAGCGCTGGAGCGTTTCACGCGCACCGGCCGCCAGCAGTTGCAGGGTACGGGAGCGTGACGGATTGATGTGCAGTTCGTCGTTTGCAACGGTAATCAGCCCCTGACGGCGCAGCTCTTCCGTCAGTTTATCCAGCTCAACGGCCAGTTCTTCCTTGCTCCAGCGCAGGAACAGCTCCGCTTTCAGCATCGGGTAGAGCGTCTCAACGTGGCGCAACAGCTCCTGGCGTGAGATGCGGCGATGCTGGGTGATAATGGCCGCCATGAGCGACGGCAGCATCAGCATATGAGCGATGTTGTTGCGGTAGTACGTCATCAGTACCGCCTGCTCGCGCGGCAGAATGATGATATCGCCGATGGTGTCTTTCTCGACTTCAAACTTGTTCATCTGCAGCGCGTGATCGATAAGCTCGCTGGCGGTAGCAGAAGGGGCCGTCGAATCAGCCGAGTACGGCACGTTGCGCATCATGTCCAGGTAGCAGTCCAGCTGCTCTGTGAGCTGTTCACGAGTCAGGGAGCGCTGACGGGAAGCCAGCAGCGCCGTACAGCACAGGTTCATGGCATTGGCTGCACCGGCGTTGTTAATCCGCACCATCAGCTCGGACGCGATACCGTTCACCGTTGGCGTCAGCCAGGCCGGACGAACCGCTTCAATAGGATCGATAGACTCGCGCCACTCCGGAACATGATGGTTCAGATACGTCATCAGCGGCATCGGTTCGCCAAAGTTTACGTAGCCCTGACCCAGATTGCGTAACTTGCTCAGGCCGCGCAGCATCTGCGGCAGGCTCTCTTTCTCTTTGGTCGCACCACGCAGCTCTTTGGCGTACGTGCCCACTTCCATCACGTGCTCATAGCCAATGTAAATTGGCACCAGCGTGATCGGACGGGTTCCTCCGCGCAGCATCGCCTGAATGGTCATCGAGAGCGTGCCGGTCTTCGGATCGAGCAGGCGACCGGTACGGGAACGACCGCCCTCCACGAAGTACTCCACTGAATAGCCGCGGCTGAACAGCTCGCCGAGATACTCGCGGAACACGGTGGAGTAGAGCTTGTTGCCCTTGAAGGTACGACGAATAAAGAACGCACCCAGACGGCGGAAAATCGGGCCTGCTGGCCAGAAGTTCAGGTTAATACCAGCGGCAATGTGCGGCGGTACCAGCCCCTGGTGATAGAGCACGTAGGAGAGAAGCAGATAGTCCATGTGGCTGCGGTGGCAGGGGACATAGACAATCTCATGGCCATCGTGCGCCAACTGCCGCACACGTTCGGCGTTATGAACGTTGATGCCCTGATACAGGCGGTTCCAGGTAAAGCCGAGAATACGATCGGACAGGCGAATCATCTCGTAAGAGAAGTTCGCTGCGATCTCCTCCATCAGCGCAATGGCGTTCTGCTGGGCTTTCTCATGCGAAATTTTCTTGCTGCGCGCTTCGTCTTCAACGGCGCGGGCAATCGCTTTAGAGGCCAGCAGCTTGTTGAACAGGTCCTGACGCGCCGGGAGGCGCGGCCCTACAGCAGCCAGGCGCTGACGGGCGAAGTGCATACGCGCCACGCGCGCCAGTTTTTGCGCGATGATCTTGTCAGTGCCGTGCTCGTCCGCCATCCGGCGAAGGGAGACGGAAGGGGAGAATCGCACAAAGCTGTCGCGTCCCAGCCAGGAGACCGCGAAGAACTTCTGAATGCCGTTAAGCATGCGCAGCGGTGGGTTCTCTTCACCTTTTTCGCGGCCCGGGCGGCGACCAAACATTACCGATACCGGCACCATCTGCACATCCAGGTCAGGATTGCTGCGGTGCAGGTCGAGATAGTCGTGGAACAGCTTGATGGACTCTTCTTTCGGCGTGTAATAGGTAAACACGCGCGGCCCGCCGTGGATGAACACGTAGCGCGGCAGCAAAGTGCCGTCAACTTCCAGCGGTTCAAGCGGGTCGGGTAAATCATGCGCCAGACACTGGGCGCGAAGCGTCAGCAGGTCTGCCTTCGAGTTATAAGGCAAAACGTACATAATAGGGCGCGACGTATCGAGCCCCAGTTCCAGCGCGGGTTCTGCTGGGATAGACTTGCTTTTTACCAGGATGCTTAATGGTAAATTAAGTAATTTGTAGTAAATTCGTGGCCAGCCGGACATAAACGATGTAAAGCCTCTGGTTAATAATGCAATTGCGGCGCAAGGATAACAGAAAGCGCGCAAAATTTCTGTTGTTACCCGTCATACTTCAGGCGGCAGCGAAACGCGCTGCTGCTCCTGTTACTGACGCTCTTTTTTAAAAAAGGTTCTTTTAATGGCCAATAATACCACTGGGTTAACGCGTATCATCAAAGCCGCTGGCTATTCATGGAAAGGTTTCCGTGCCGCGTGGGTTAATGAAGCTGCTTTTCGCCAGGAAGGTGTCGCCGCTATCGTCGCGGTTATCATCGCCTGTTTCCTTGATGTAGATGCTATTACCCGCGTGCTTCTCATCGGTTCCGTACTTCTGGTGATGATAGTGGAAATTCTCAATAGCGCTATTGAGGCCGTTGTTGACCGGATCGGCTCAGATTTCCACGAGCTTTCTGGCCGGGCGAAAGATATGGGCTCTGCCGCTGTGCTGCTGGCAATTATCACTGCAGCCATTACCTGGGTCACGCTGCTTTGGTCACATTTCCGATGAGCCTCGAGGAATAATTAAGTCCCTGGTTTTTTGTGCAGTTTTTGGTTCCAAAATCGCCTTTGACTGTATATACTCACAGCATAACTGTATATACACCCAGGGGGCGGAATGAAAGCATTAACGACCAGGCAGCAAGAGGTGTTTGATCTCATTCGGGATCATATCGGCCAGACGGGTATGCCACCCACGCGTGCGGAAATCGCGCAGCGTCTGGGCTTCCGTTCTCCGAATGCTGCCGAGGAACACCTGAAAGCGCTGGCGCGTAAGGGTGTAATTGAGATTGTGTCAGGCGCGTCGCGCGGTATCCGCCTGCTGGTGGAAGAAGAGACGGGCATTCCTCTGATAGGCCGCGTTGCCGCAGGTGAACCGCTGCTGGCACAACAGCATATAGAAGGCCACTACCAGGTCGATCCTGGTATGTTCAAGCCGAGCGCTGATTTCCTGCTGCGCGTTAGCGGGATGTCGATGAAAGACATCGGCATTCTTGATGGCGACCTGCTGGCCGTTCACAAAACGCAGGATGTGCGGAACGGCCAGGTGGTGGTTGCGCGCATTGATGACGAAGTGACCGTTAAGCGCCTGAAAAAACAGGGTAACACCGTCCAGCTGTTGCCTGAAAACAACGAGTTCACCCCGATTGTGGTCGACCTCCGCGAACAGAGCTTCTCTATTGAAGGTCTGGCAGTAGGCGTGATTCGCAACGGCGAATGGCTGTAATCTCTTCCTGACAGGCTACGCTTTCGCTGTAGCCTGCTTCGTCTTCCATTCCCGGTATTTCCCATGTCACTGCTGACGGCTTCAGATAAGGCATTGTGGCGTCTTGCCCTGCCGATGATTTTCTCCAATATCACCGTGCCCTTGCTGGGTCTGGTCGACACGGCCGTTATTGGTCATCTCGATTCCCCTGTTTATCTTGGCGGCGTGGCGATTGGGGCGACGGCAACCAGCTTCCTGTTTATGCTGCTGCTCTTTTTACGTATGAGTACTACCGGGCTCACGGCACAGGCGTACGGTGCGAAAGACCCGTTACGTCTGGCGCGTGCGCTGGTGCAGCCGCTGATCCTGGCGCTGGGGGCGGGAATGTTGATTGTTTTACTACGCACGCCCCTGATCGACCTTGCACTCCAGGTCGTTGGCGGCAGCGAGGCGGTACTGGAGCAGGCGCGTCGCTTCCTGGAAATTCGCTGGCTTAGCGCGCCCGCTTCGCTGGCAAACCTGGTTCTGCTGGGTTGGTTACTGGGCGTGCAATATGCCCGTGCGCCAGTGATTTTGCTGGTCGCGGGAAACCTTCTCAACATTGTGCTCGATCTCTGGCTGGTGATGGGCCTGCATATGGACGTACGCGGGGCGGCACTGGCGACGGCGATTGCAGAATACGGGACCTTTTTCATTGGCTTGTGGATGGTCTGGCGCGTGCTGGCGATGCGCGGGATCTCCCTTGCGCTGCTCAAAACAGCATGGCGCGGCAATATCCGCAGGCTGCTGGCGCTCAACCGTGACATCATGCTGCGTTCGCTGCTGCTTCAGATCTGTTTCGGCGCTCTGACGGTCTTTGGGGCTCGACTGGGGCCAGAAATCGTTGCGGTGAATGCAGTCCTGATGACATTGCTGACGTTCACCGCCTACGCGCTGGACGGCTTCGCCTATGCCGTTGAGGCGCATTCCGGGCAGGCGTACGGCGCGCGGGAAAGTGGGCAGCTTCGGAATGTCTGGCGTGCGGCCTGCCGCCAGTCGGGCCTGGTCGCGCTGGCATTCGCACTGATTTACGCCTGTTTTGGCCGTGACATTATTGCATTGCTCACTTCGTTACCGGCTTTACGCGAACTGGCGGACCGCTACATCGTCTGGCAGGTTATTTTGCCGGTAGTAGGTGTCTGGTGCTATCTGCTGGACGGCATGTTTATCGGCGCGACGCGCGGGGCGGAAATGCGCAACAGTATGGCGGTCGCGGCGGCGGGGTTTGGTCTGACGCTGCTGACGCTACCCTGGCTGGGTAATCACGGTTTGTGGCTGGCGCTTGCGGTCTTCCTCTCTCTGCGCGGCCTGTCGCTTGCCTTTATCTGGCACCGTCACTGGCAAAATAATACCTGGCTTCCCTCCCGCCATGATATATCGTGACGGTTAAAGATTCCGAATATGAAACCAACCGCCGAATCCTTAACTACAATAATTATCACGTCCAGCAGAAAAGAACGTAACGGACGTTACGACCCGACGCTTAACTAAGAGGACACGATGATGAATAAAGACGAAATCGGCGGCAACTGGAAGCAGTTCAAAGGTAAAGCGAAAGAACAGTGGGGTAAGCTGACAGATGACGATATGACCGTCATTGAAGGTAAACGCGATCAGCTTGTCGGTAAAATTCAGGAACGTTACGGCTACGCGAAAGATCAGGCGGAAAACGAAGTCAAAGACTGGGAAACCCGTAACGACTATCGTTGGTAACGCTGAATAACCCACACAGGCGGCTTCAGGCCGCCTTTTCTTTTGCCGTTAACGCGGCTTTTTCTTCACCAGAATTGAGTGGTCGTGCTGACATGCATCCTGATGCCGACAGGCTTCCACCTCTACGCATGCTGAACACAACCCGTGTGCTTCAATCACGTTATGACGCAGGGCAAAACCCATCCTTGCCGCCAGCGTGTGCATAATGTCCTCTACGCCCTCTGCGCCTTCTTCTTTTACCACGCCGCAACGGTCGCAAATAAACATCGCCGATGTGTGGGTTGGCTGATCGAAAAGATGGCACAGCACATAGCTGTTTGTGGATTCGACTTTATGCACAAACCCTTGTTCCAGCAGGAAATCCAGCGCGCGATACACCGTGGGCGGTTTAGCCTGCGGCTCGCTTTCACGGAGCAGGTCGAGCAGATCGTAGGCGCTGATTGCCCCCTGTTGCAGGCTCATCAGGCGCAAGACTTCAAGGCGCTGAGGGGTCAGGCGCACATTGCGTTGCGCGCACAGCTTTTCGGCCTGCGCTAACAGCTCTTTTGTGGACTTATCCATTTAGCACCTCGGATGTTCTGGGATGTAAAACCCTCACTTTACCATGTTATGGCAAAAACACCGATATCCGCCAGGCTGTGCTATACCTGGCGCATCGCAAACCGGGAATGTAACCATGAAAAAACCAGACTGTATTACGCACTGGCGCGAGGTAGAAGGACCAGATGACGCCACCTACCCCGACAGTAACGAGCTTTTTTCCATCGGTGCACCGCTGGCTCGCAGCCTGGGCCTCAGGCGCATAGGCATCCATCATGAGCGTTTACCGCCAGGACGTCGGACGTCCTATCCCCATGCGGAAAGTGACGAAGAAGAGTTTATCTACGTGCTTGAGGGCTATCCCGAAGCCTGGATTAATGGCTATTTGTGGAAGCTTGAACCCGGTGACAGCGTGGGCTTTCCCGCCGGAACGGGCGTGTGCCACACCTTTATCAACAATACGGACGAAGAGGTTCGGTTACTGGTGGTGGGTGAGGCCAACAAGAAGCAAAACCGCATCTACTATCCGCTCAACCCGGTCTATGCCGCCACGCGAGAGGACCGCTGGGTAGATCATCCCCCTCAATTTTTTGGCCCACATGATGGAAAACCTGTGAAAAAATAATTTCCTCTTCTATAAATATTGAGGGCCGTCACAAATTACAACAGGCCGTAAGGGAGTTTTACTTAGGGAGTGAATTAGCGGGTCTTTTTATCTTTATTCACAGCAATAGTTCGCGCCTGTTTGGGGGATAACAGACAGGGGTTATTTCATAACAGACTATAAGACGGGCATACTGTGAAAAAACATTTTAAATTTTCGGTGGTTAGCATCGCTGTCTCCTTGTTTATGGCAAATCAGGCGGGAGCAGCCAATACCTGGACAGAATCACGTAGCGACGCGATGGGGGGGACCGGCGTTGCTTCGGGCAGTTATGGCAGCGGGGCATTAATCAACCCCGCACTGCTTGCAAAGGCAAAACCGGACGATGATGTGACGGTCATTTTGCCGTCCGTTGGGGTGCAGGTGACGGATGAAGACAATCTTCAGGATGAAATTGATACCATCAACGACAAAATCAATCATTATAAAGATGTGGTTGATAACCTTACGCCAATTCAGGTCATCACCAATCCGCTAGGCTCGATTAATCAGTTCCAGGGCGCGGCCAAAGATCTGGCCGATGAACTGGACTATCTCAAGGGTAAAACCGCACGCGCGACGGCAGGGGCAGGGCTTGCCGTGAGTATCCCTAACGATGTGCTTTCCGTGGCCTTTATGGCGAAAGGCTATGCCCATGGTCGGGTCAGTTCGTCTATCGATCAGCAGGATATTGATTATCTGCGCAGTATTCAAAGAAGCAATGTGGTGGCTGCCGGTGTTGCCCTGGACGCTGCGCTGAACGGCACGGATCAGATCACTAAAAACCTCAACTCAACGGCGTCCGGTCGGGCGGCGATTGTGTCTGACTATGGCGTTGCCGTTGCCCGCCAGTTTGACCTTGGCGGTGTTCCGGTTTCCGTGGGCGTGACGCCAAAACTGCAAAAAACCTGGATCTATAACTACACCACCTCAATCTACGATTACGACAGTAATAAGTGGAACGACAGCCGCTACCGTACAGACGATACCGGCTTTAACGTCGATGCCGGTATTGCCGCTGATTTTGGCGAACACTGGACGGTCGGCGTGAGCGGGCAAAACCTGATGTCGCGCGATATCGACACCAAAGATATCCGCATCCGCAACGGGCGTACGGGGGAAGTGGTGAGCTATAAAGACACCTACCAGATCCGTCCGCTGGTGACCGCGGGCGCCGCCTGGCACAACGATCTGGTGACCCTGACCGCCGATGGCGATCTGACCGAAACCAAAGGCTTCAAGAGCGAAGATACGTCGCAGTATGTTGGGGTCGGTGCTGAAGTGACTCCGCTGAGCTGGCTGGCGGTGCGCGCCGGTTATCGCGCGGACATGAAAGGTAACGACAGCAACGTCTTTACCGGCGGTGTTGGTTTCGCGCCGTTCAGTACCGTTCATGTTGACCTGATGGGCCTGTACGGTGAAGACGAAACCTGGGGCGCAGGGGCTCAGCTGAGTATGACGTTCTAAAGTCTACCGGGGGCGATGCGCCTCCGGCTTTTCTTTGTGCTATAGTAGCGCCCCTTTTCCACCAGATGCTTAAAACTTCGCCATGTCGTCAGAATACCAGACCGCTTTCCCTGCACACCGTTTCTCTATTGCGCCGATGCTCGACTGGACGGACAGACACTGCCGCTATTTCCTGCGTCAGCTCTCCCGCCATACGCTGCTGTACACGGAAATGGTGACCACGGGCGCAATCATTCACGGGAAGGGCGACTACCTGGCATACAGCGAAGAAGAGCATCCGGTTGCCCTGCAGCTGGGGGGCAGCGATCCGGCCGCGCTGGCGCAGTGCGCGAGGCTGGCGGAAGAACGCGGCTACGACGAGATCAACCTCAACGTTGGCTGTCCTTCCGACCGCGTGCAAAACGGCATGTTCGGCGCCTGTCTGATGGGCAATGCACAGCTGGTGGCGGACTGTATCAAGGCGATGCGTGATGTGGTCTCCATACCGGTAACGGTCAAAACCCGTATCGGAATTGATGACCAGGACAGCTACGAATTCCTGTGCGATTTCATCAACACGGTATCCGGGAAAGGCGAGTGCGAGATGTTTATCATTCACGCCCGGAAAGCCTGGCTCTCCGGCCTCAGCCCGAAAGAGAACCGTGAGATCCCGCCGCTGGATTATCCGCGCGTGTATCAACTGAAACGTGATTTCCCGCACCTCACGATGTCAATTAACGGCGGTATCAAGTCGCTGGAAGAGGCCAAAGCGCACCTTGAACATATGGATGGCGTGATGGTCGGGCGCGAGGCGTATCAGAATCCGGGCATTCTGGCGACGGTCGACCGCGAAATCTTTGGCATCGAAGGCGCGGACACCGATCCGGTTGCCGTCGTGCGTGCGATGTACCCTTACATTGAGCGCGAGCTGAGCAATGGCACTTATCTCGGCCATATCACTCGCCATATGCTTGGCCTGTTCCAGGGTATTCCGGGCGCGCGTCAGTGGCGTCGCTACCTGAGCGAGAATGCGCATAAAGCCGGTGCCGATATTGAAGTGCTGGAACATGCGCTGCGACTGGTGGCAGACAAGCGATAACTTTCGCTAAAAGTTCGTCAAATTCACCACGCCCTGCGAATTCTCGCGGGGCGTTTTGCTTTAAGAACAATGCGTTAGCTTTGGCATGATTCTTGTAATGATTGCAGCAACATTCGGGAACTCGTGGGAGAGCACCATGCTGGAACTACTTTTTATCATTGGCTTTTTTGTCATGCTGTTAGCCACAGGCGTGTCGCTGCTCGGCATTCTGGCCGCGCTCGTTGTGGCGACAGTGGTAATGTTTATCGGCGGGTTATTTGCCCTGACGATCAAACTGCTGCCGTGGCTGCTGCTGGCTATCGCCGTGGTGTGGGTAATACGGGCGATTAAAGCGCCAAAATTGCCGACTTATCAGCGCAATAACCGCTTCCGTTACTAAGGTATTGAGGGGTTCGTCACATACTTGTAACTTTTCCGGCAGCATGGCTTAGAACAGAATAGGATTTACTTATCGAATCTGTCACTATGACTGCCGCTACAGAATTCATCGAGCTGTACCCTACATACAGCCGAACTAAAAAAAGAAAGGGCTTCCCACGGGAAGCCCAATTTCTTTTAAGGGGTCAGGGAATTAACAAACTTGAACCCTGCGTCGCCCGGCTTTCCAGCACCTCATGAGCACGCCGTGCATCGGTTAGCGGGTATTTCTGCGCATCTGCCACATCCACCTTAATCACGCCGCTGGCGATCAGCGAGAACAGCTCGTTGCTGGCTTCCTCCAGCTCTTCCCGGTTGGTGATGTAACCCTGCAAAGAAGGGCGCGTCACGTACAGAGACCCTTTCTGGTTCAGAATGCCCAGATTAACGCCGGTTACAGCGCCTGAGGCGTTACCGAAGCTCACCATCAGCCCACGACGCTGAAGGCAGTCCAGCGACGCCTCCCAGGTATCTTTCCCCACCGAGTCATACACCACGCGTACTTTTTTGCCGCCAGTGATCTCTTTTAGCCGCTCGACGACGCTCTCTTCCCGGTAGTTGATCACCTGCCACGCGCCCGCGTCCAGCGCACGCTGCGCTTTTTGCGCACTGCCTGTGGTGCCGATGAGCTTCGCGCCTAAGGCTTTCGCCCACTGGCAGGCAATCAGCCCCACGCCACCGGCGGCAGCGTGGAACAGGAACTGCTCATCGGGCTTAATTTCGTAGGTTTTGCGCAGCAGATAATAAACTGTCAGCCCTTTCAGGAATGAGGCGGCCGCCTGCTCAAAGGAGATGGCGTTCGGCAGCAGAGCGGCTTTGTCCGCCGGGACGTTGTGGACGGAGCTGTAAGCGCCCAGGGCAGACTGCGCATACACCACACGATCGCCTTCTTTGATATGCTTAACCGCACTGCCCAGTTTGCTGACGATGCCGGCCGCTTCAGTGCCCAGGCCGCTCGGCATTGACGGAGGCGGGTAGAGGCCGCCGCGAATATAGGTATCGATGTAGTTAATGCCGATAGCTTTGTTTTCAACCTGGATTTCGTTCTCCCCAGGCGCAGCGGGGGTAAACTCCACCGCTTTCAGCACTTCAGGACCGCCGTGTTTCTGGAACTCAATGCGCGTTGCCATGCTCCCTCCGTAAGAAAAATATGGTAATCTTTCGACCCACTCTTTATCTCGGTAACTCCATTCACTATGGCAGGAAACAAACCCTTCAACAAACAGACTGAACCTCGCGAGCGTGATTTCCAGGTCGCAGGGTTAAAAGTCCCGCCGCACTCGATTGAAGCGGAACAGTCGGTGTTGGGCGGTTTAATGCTGGATAACGAACGCTGGGACGACGTTGCCGAGCGCGTGGTGTCTGAAGATTTCTACACCCGTCCGCACCGCCACATCTTTACCGAAATGGCGCGCCTGCAGGAGTCCGGCAACCCGATTGACCTGATCACGCTCGCGGAATCGCTTGAGCGTCAGGGGCAGCTGGACAGCGTCGGTGGGTTTGCCTACCTGGCAGAACTGTCAAAAAACACCCCAAGCGCGGCGAACATCAGCGCTTACGCCGATATCGTGCGCGAACGTGCCGTCGTTCGCGAGATGATCTCGGTGGCGAATGAGATTGCCGAGGCCGGTTTTGACCCGCAGGGCCGCACCAGCGAAGACCTGCTTGACCTTGCCGAGTCCCGCGTCTTCAAAATCGCCGAAAGCCGTGCGAACAAAGACGAAGGCCCAAAAAACATCGCCGATGTGCTCGACGCTACCGTGGCGCGTATTGAGCAGCTGTTCCAGCAGCCGCACGACGGTGTAACTGGGGTGAACACCGGTTATGACGATTTGAACAAGAAAACTGCCGGTTTGCAGCCGTCGGATTTGATCATCGTCGCGGCGCGTCCGTCGATGGGTAAAACGACTTTTGCAATGAACCTCGTCGAAAATGCGGCGATGTTGCAGGATAAGCCCGTACTTATTTTCAGCCTTGAGATGCCCTCCGAACAGATCATGATGCGTTCTCTGGCGTCGCTGTCGCGCGTGGATCAGACCCGCATTCGTACCGGCCAGCTCGACGATGAGGACTGGGCGCGTATCTCCGGCACCATGGGCATTCTGCTGGAAAAACGGAACATCTATATTGATGACTCCTCCGGCCTGACGCCGACTGAGGTCCGTTCCCGCGCGCGCCGTATCGCCCGTGAACACGGCGGCATCGGCCTTATCATGATCGACTACCTTCAGCTGATGCGCGTCCCGTCGCTCTCTGACAACCGTACGCTGGAAATTGCGGAGATTTCCCGCTCGCTCAAGGCGTTAGCCAAAGAACTGCACGTGCCGGTAGTGGCGCTGTCGCAGCTGAACCGCTCTCTGGAACAACGTGCCGACAAGCGCCCGGTCAACTCCGACCTGCGTGAGTCCGGCTCCATCGAGCAGGATGCCGACTTAATCATGTTTATCTACCGTGATGAGGTTTATCACGAGAACAGCGACCTGAAGGGGATCGCCGAAATTATCATTGGTAAGCAACGTAACGGCCCGATCGGGACGGTGCGTCTGACCTTTAACGGACAGTGGTCGCGTTTCGACAACTATGCCGGTCCTCAATATGATGATGAGTAATTTCTAAGGAATTCAAATGCAAGCGGCAACTGTTGTGATTAACCGCCGCGCTCTGCGACACAACCTGCAACGTCTGCGTGAACTGGCACCCGCCAGCAGGCTCGTTGCAGTCGTGAAAGCGAACGCTTACGGACACGGTCTTCTTGAGACCGCGCGAACGCTCCCCGATGCCGACGCCTTTGGCGTCGCCCGTCTTGAAGAAGCTCTCCGTCTGCGCGCAGGCGGCATTACTCAACCTATTCTGCTCCTTGAAGGCTTTTTTGAAGCCTCGGATCTGCCAACCATTGCCGACCAGCGTCTGCATACGGCGGTACACAACGAAGAGCAGCTGGCCGCGCTGGAAACTGCCACACTGAGCGAGCCGGTGACCGTCTGGATGAAGCTCGACACGGGCATGCACAGGCTGGGCGTGCGTCCGGAAAACGCAGAAACGTTTTATCAGCGTCTGAGCCAGTGCAAAAACGTGCGCCAGCCGGTGAATATCGTCAGCCATTTTGCCCGTGCCGATGAGCCCGAGTGCGGGGCAACCGAGCAGCAGCTCGATATCTTTAACACCTTCTGCGAAGGCAAGCCGGGGATGCGCTCGATTGCGGCCTCCGGCGGGATCCTGCTATGGCCGCAGTCGCACTTCGACTGGGCGCGTCCGGGCATCATCCTTTATGGCGTTTCACCGCTGGAGAACAAACCCTGGGGGCCGGACTTAGGCTTTAAGCCGGTGATGTCGCTGGTTTCAAAGCTGATTGCCGTGCGTGAGCACAAAGCGGGAGAGCCGGTGGGTTACGGCGGCACCTGGACCAGCGAGCGCGACACGCGTCTCGGCGTGGTGGCGATGGGCTACGGCGACGGCTATCCGCGCGCTGCGCCAACGGGTACGCCGGTGCTGGTCAACGGTCGTGAAGTGAAGATTGTCGGCCGCGTGGCGATGGATATGATTTGTGTAGATCTGGGACCTGAAGCCCAGGATAAAGCGGGCGACGATGTGGTGATGTGGGGCGAAGGTCTGCCCGTTGAACGCATTGCTGAAATCACGAAAGTGAGTGCTTACGAACTTATCACGCGCCTGACGTCGCGGGTGGCAATGAAATACATTGATTGAACCGCCAGTGGAGTGAGGAATTTAACCTCACTCCAACTTTATTAACATCCTCTCGACCTTCTCCCACTTCCGGTTTATTGTTGAAATTCCTGCCTCATCGAATTCCGGAGAACCATCGCGTGTTTCAGAAAGTTGACGCCTATGCCGGCGACCCTATCCTCTCCTTAATGGAGCGTTTCAAAGAAGATCCTCGCAGCGACAAAGTGAACCTCAGCATTGGCTTGTATTACAACGAGGATGGCATCATCCCGCAATTAAAAGCCGTTGCTGAAGCCGAAGCGCGCCTTAACGTTGTTCCGCACGGTGCGTCTCTTTATCTGCCGATGGAAGGGCTTAACACCTACCGCAACACCATCGCGCCTCTGCTGTTTGGGGCCGATCACGCGGTACTCGCGCAGAAACGCGTGGCGACCATCCAGACGCTGGGCGGCTCAGGGGCACTGAAAGTGGGTGCAGATTTCCTTAAAAAGTACTTCCCGGATTCCGGCGTGTGGGTCAGCGACCCGACGTGGGAAAACCACGTTGCGATCTTCGAGGGGGCAGGCTTTAAGGTCGAGACCTATCCGTGGTTCGACAGCGAAACCAACGGCGTGCGCGTCGAAGCGTTGCTGGAAAAACTGAACACACTGCCGGAGCGCAGTATCGTATTGCTGCATCCATGCTGCCATAACCCGACCGGTGCGGACCTCACCAATGCTCAGTGGGATGCGGTGATAGAGGTGCTGAAGGCCCGTAATTTGATCCCGTTCCTCGATATCGCCTACCAGGGCTTTGGCGCGGGCATGGAAGAAGATGCTTACGCCATCCGCGCCGTTGCCAGCACCGGGCTGCCAGCGCTGGTCAGCAACTCCTTCTCAAAAATCTTCTCACTTTACGGCGAGCGCGTTGGCGGTCTGTCCGTGGTGTGTGAAGACGCCGAAGCGGCGGGCCGCGTGCTGGGTCAACTGAAGGCGACGGTGCGCCGCATTTACTCCAGCCCGCCAAACTTTGGTGCGCAGGTGGTGGCGAGGGTACTCGGTGACGAACAGCTGAAAGCGTCCTGGCTTGCCGAAGTGGAAGCGATGCGTAAGCGCATCCTGTCAATGCGTCAGGAGCTGGTTAACGTCCTGAAAGAGGCCGTACCGGGGCATAACTTTGATTATCTGCTCAAGCAGCGCGGGATGTTCAGCTACACCGGACTGAGCGCGGCACAGGTCGATCGCCTGCGCGAAGAGTTCGGCGTCTACCTGATCGCCAGCGGCCGCATGTGCGTGGCGGGTTTGAATGCCAGCAACGTTCATCGCGTGGCGCAGGCGTTTGCCGCTGTGATGTAAGTGCTTACAAACCCTCCCTCTCCCCGTGGGAGAGGGCCGGGGTGAGGGCATCAGTCCGCACAAATACGTTGCCCGGCATTCTGTGATCCTCTTCTTTTTATTCCGCTTCATAAGCAAAAACTCCTTTCCTTCACCTCCCGCTGGGGTTATGGTCGGATAGTTTTTTGACCATCCACTCAAAATAAAACGATAACAAACTGAATATTCAGGGGAAAACATGCGCAAGATCACACTGGCGCTCAGCGCCGCCTGCTTATTGTTCTCGCTTAATAGTGCTGTTGTGGCGCGAGCTTCTGCACCGACGCCGCTCTACACCGGCACCACCGCCGCCATGCTGGCCGAACAGGCCCCCATTCACTGGGTTTCCGTGGCACAAATCGAAAACAGCCTGGTGGGCCGTCCGCCAATGGCCGTGGGCTTCGACATTGACGATACCGTTCTCTTCTCCAGCCCGGGGTTCTGGCGTGGCAAGAAAATGTATTCGCCCGACAGCGAAGCGTATCTGAAGAACCCGGAGTTCTGGGAAAAAATGAATAACGGTTGGGACGAGTACAGCATCCCGAAAGAGGTCGCCCGGGCGGTAATTGCTATGCACGTTAAGCGCGGCGACAGCATTTACTTTGTCACCGGCCGTAGCCAGACCAAAACCGAGACAGTGTCCAAAACCCTGCAGGACGATTTTCAGATCCCGGCAGCCAGCATGAACCCGGTCATTTTTGCGGGTGATAAAGAGGGACAAAACACCAAAACCCAGTGGCTGGAGCAGAAAAACATCAAAGTGTTCTACGGTGATTCGGATAACGACATTACCGCGGCGCAGGATGTGGGGGCCAGAGCGATCCGGGTGCTGCGTGCCTCTAACTCGACCTATCGACCGCTGCCAATGGCAGGCAAGTTTGGCGAAGAGGTGATTGTGAACTCCGAGTATTAGCACGCGCGCGGCGAGTTTGATTCTTTTTTGAACAAATCCGCCGCTGCGGGTTTTACCTTTCGCCTTCTTGCTGCACACTTAGAAAGATTCATCTTTCTTAACGGAGCAGCACATGTGGTATCAACAGACCCTGACCTTAAGCGCTAAACCCCGCGGGTTTCACCTTGTGACGGAGGAAGTCATCGGGCAAATCCGCGATCTGTCGCGCGTCAAAACGGGTTTACTGCATCTGCTGCTTCAGCACACGTCAGCCTCTCTCACGCTTAATGAAAATTGCGATCCTACCGTCCGGTCAGATATGGAACACCATTTCCTGAAGACAGTTCCGGACAACGCCCCCTACGAGCACGATTATGAAGGCCAGGATGACATGCCTTCGCATATCAAATCTTCTCTGCTGGGCGTATCGCTGATGTTGCCGGTACACAACGGGCGGCTACTGCTGGGAACGTGGCAGGGGATCTGGCTGGGAGAACATCGCATTCATGGTGGTTCGCGTAAAATTATCGCAACGCTACAAGGGGAATAAAGATGACAATTTCGGAGCTACTTCAGTACTGCATGAGTAAACCTGGCGCAGAGCAGAGCGTTCATAGCGACTGGAAAGCCACGCAGATTAAAGTGGGAGACGTGCTGTTTGCGATGGTGAAAGAGGTAGAGGGGCGCCCGGCGGCGTCGCTGAAAACCAGCCCGGAACTGGCGGATCTGTTACGTCAGCAGCATGATGATGTGAGGCCGAGCCAGCACCTCAATAAAGCGCACTGGAGCACCGTCTATCTGGACGGTTCGCTGCCTGGCTCGCAAATTTACTATCTGGTGGATGCGTCTTATAAGCAGGCGGTTGAGCTGCTGCCGGAAACGACCCGACAGCAGCTCTCCGTCTGAGATTACAGCAACGGTTTAAGGAAGCGCGCGGTGTGCGAGGCTTCGCACTCTGCAACGGTCTCTGGCGTACCGGAGACGAGGATTTCACCGCCGCCGCTGCCGCCTTCCGGGCCAAGATCGACAATCCAGTCCGCGGTTTTAATCACGTCCAGGTTATGTTCGATAACCACAATCGTGTTGCCCTGATCGCGCAGCTGATGCAGAACCTCCAGCAGCTGCTGGATATCGGCAAAGTGCAGGCCAGTGGTCGGCTCGTCCAGAATGTACAGCGTCTGGCCTGTACCGCGTTTGGAGAGCTCGCGCGCCAGCTTCACGCGCTGGGCTTCACCGCCTGACAGCGTGGTGGCGGACTGCCCCAGACGAATATAGGTCAACCCTACGTCCATCAGCGTCTGCAGCTTACGCGCCAGCGCAGGGACGGCGTCAAAGAACTCGCGCGCCTCCTCGATGGTCATGTCCAGCACTTCGTGGATGGTCTTGCCTTTGTACTTAATCTCCAGCGTTTCGCGATTATAGCGCTTGCCTTTGCACTGGTCGCACGGCACGTAGATATCCGGCAGGAAGTGCATCTCAACCTTGATCACGCCGTCGCCCTGACACGCTTCACAGCGGCCGCCGCGCACGTTAAAGCTGAAACGTCCAGGGGTATAACCGCGCGAACGCGCTTCCGGTACGCCGGCGAAGAGTTCACGTACAGGCGTGAAGACGCCGGTATAGGTTGCCGGGTTGGAACGCGGCGTACGGCCAATCGGGCTCTGGTCGATGTCGATAACCTTGTCGAAATGTTCCAGTCCCTGAATGTCGCGATACGGCGCAGGTTCGGCGAGCGTCGCGCCGTTCAGCGCCGTCTGCGCAATCGGGAACAGCGTATCGTTGATCAGCGTCGATTTACCGGAACCGGACACGCCGGTAATGCAGGTAAACAGGCCAACTGGCAGCGTCAGGGTGACGTCCTTCAGGTTGTTGCCGCGCGCCCCGGTGAGCTTAAGCACTTTTTCCGGGTTCGCCGCGACGCGCTGTTTCGGCACTTCAATCTTGCGCTTGCCGCTCATGTACTGGCCGGTCAGCGACTCGGGCACCGCCATGATATCTTTCAGCGTCCCTTCTGCGACCACCTGGCCGCCGTGTACGCCCGCGCCAGGACCGATATCGATCACATGGTCAGCCGCGCGGATCGCATCTTCGTCGTGCTCGACCACGATTACCGTGTTGCCGAGATTGCGCAGGTGGACCAGCGTCCCGAGCAGGCGTTCGTTGTCGCGCTGGTGCAGGCCGATGGACGGTTCATCCAGTACGTACATCACGCCCACTAAGCCCGCGCCAATCTGGCTCGCCAGACGGATACGCTGGGCTTCACCGCCGGAGAGCGTTTCTGCCGAGCGGGAAAGCGTCAGGTAGTTCAGGCCAACGTTCACCAGAAACTTCAGGCGATCGCCGATCTCTTTCAGCACTTTTTCGGCGATTTTTGCGCGCTGGCCGGAGAGCTTCAGGTTGTTGAAGAAGTCCATCGCGTGGCCGATGCTCATGTCTGAGATGGTCGGCAGCGCCGTATTTTCAACAAATACGTGGCGCGCTTCGCGACGCAGACGCGTGCCCTCGCAGGTGGCGCAGGAGCGGTTGCTGATGAACTTCGCCAGCTCTTCGCGCACCGCGCTGGATTCGGTCTCTTTGTAGCGGCGCTCCATATTGTGCAGCACCCCTTCGAACGGGTGACGACGCACGGAGGTGTCGCCACGGTCGTTCATATATTTGAACTCGATGTTCTCTTTGCCGGAACCGAACAGGATCACTTTGTGTACGTTCGGGCTCAGGCTTGCCCACGGGGCTTCAACGTCGAACTTGTAGTGCTCCGCCAGCGACTTCAGCATCTGGAAGTAGTAAAAGTTACGCTTGTCCCAGCCACGAATAGCGCCGCCCGCCAGGGATAGCTCCGGGTTCTGGATCACGCGGTCCGGATCAAAATACTGCTGTACGCCCAGGCCGTCACAGGTCGGGCACGCGCCCGCCGGGTTGTTGAACGAGAACAGGCGCGGTTCCAGCTCGCGCATGCTGTAGCCGCAAATCGGGCAGGCGAAGTTGGCGGAGAAGAGCAGCTCTTCCGCTTTCGGGTCGTCCATGTCGGAGACCACGGCCGTGCCGCCAGAGAGTTCCAGCGCCGTTTCGAAAGATTCCGCCAGACGCGTGGCGAGATCGTCACGCACCTTAAAGCGGTCAATCACCACCTCAATGGTGTGCTTCTTCTGCAGCTCCAGCTTTGGCGGATCCGACAGGTCACACACCTCGCCGTCGATGCGGGCGCGGATATAGCCCTGGCTTGCCAGGTTTTCCAGCGTTTTAGTGTGTTCGCCTTTTCGCTCTTTAATGATAGGCGCCAGCAGCATCAGGCGTTTGCCTTCCGGCTGCGACAGCACGTTGTCGACCATCTGGCTCACGGTCTGTGCCGCCAGCGGGACGTCGTGGTCCGGGCAGCGCGGCTCACCCACGCGGGCATACAGCAGACGCAGGTAGTCGTGAATTTCAGTGATGGTACCGACCGTTGAACGCGGGTTATGCGAGGTCGACTTCTGCTCAATGGAGATAGCAGGCGATAACCCTTCAATATGATCGACATCCGGTTTTTCCATCAGCGACAGGAACTGACGCGCGTACGCAGAGAGTGATTCAACGTAACGACGCTGTCCTTCGGCATACAAAGTGTCGAAGGCCAGTGAGGATTTGCCAGACCCCGAAAGCCCGGTCACGACGATGAGTTTGTCGCGAGGGATTATGAGGTTGATATTCTTGAGATTGTGGGTGCGGGCGCCCCGAACTTCGATCTTATCCATTCACCTTTCCCGGTTGGAACACGGATTGCCTGGTTTGTTTGAAGGACAAACGGCTGTCAGAAACGGCTAATTATGACACAATTTAACCTGTTTGAATATACAGTGTTGGAATGCATTTTCTGATTCGCTGTGTAACAATGTCGAGTGGCGAGAGAACTCTGGAACGTGCTACGCAACTATCAAAGTGCAGCATGGAAATGGTACACTCGCGCGTTTACACTATTAAGAAACGTATTCAGGAGACACGAACATGGCCAGCAGAGGCGTAAACAAGGTGATTCTCGTCGGTAATCTGGGCCAGGACCCGGAAGTACGCTACATGCCGAGTGGTGGCGCAGTTGCCAACATTACGCTGGCTACTTCCGAATCCTGGCGTGATAAAGCGACCGGTGAAATGAAAGAGCAGACCGAATGGCACCGCGTTGTGCTGTTTGGCAAACTGGCAGAAGTAGCCGGTGAGTATCTGCGTAAAGGTTCTCAGGTCTATATCGAAGGCCAGTTGCGTACCCGCAAATGGACCGATCAGTCCGGCGCTGAGAAGTACACCACGGAAGTGGTGGTGAACGTTGGCGGCACCATGCAGATGCTGGGTGGCCGTCAGGGCGGCGGCGCACCAGTCGGTGGCGGCCAGCAGCAGGGCGGTTGGGGTCAGCCTCAGCAGCCACAGGGCGGCAACCAGTTCAGCGGCGGCGCGCAGTCTCGTCCGCAGCAGCAGTCTGCTCCTGCCCCGTCTAACGAACCGCCAATGGACTTCGACGACGACATCCCGTTCTGAACAACGGATGCTAAAACAAAAAACCCAGACATCTTCTGGGTTTTTTATTGCTGAAGGGATCAGGTAATGACCATCGGCCAGTCTGGTGGCGTGTGGCTCATCGCCTCAACCATCACTACTTTAATATTTTCCCAGACGGCGGCCATATCCAGCAGGGTGATGCCCAGCAGGCCCGTTGCGAACCAGCAAGCCGCGCCAAGCCCTAGCAGGGTACTGATGACGGCAAGACCCGCGTAGTCGGATTTACGAAACTGAATGTTCAGCGTGCTGGCTAAAAACATCAAAAACGCACTCAACAAGGGCCAGCGCAGGAGAACCATGCTGGTAGTAATGGTTGCCATAAAACCCATCCTCTACAAAACAGACGAACTGAATGAAACAGTGTTTCTCGTTACACAATATGTGTGAACTATATCACATTTGTTGATTTATTCGCCAGTGTCTGCGTAGCCAAAAAGGGGATTTTATTAGCCGGAAAAAGAGTGTGCGGTACGGGACTGCCTTCGTACAAAGGGATGCGGACCCACAACGTGCGGGGTAATGCCCGCCGGGCAAGCGGGGAAGAGCATCTGGAGGCAAAGAGACGTCCAGCCGTGCCGTTTTTAGGAGAAGCATTATTTTCTGATAATATTGTGATGATGTCTGATTATTTATAAATCAACGAACAAAATACACCCGCATAAATAGGATAAAACGTCACGTTGGCGTTGTGCTTTTTTCATGCCGCCAGAAGTTTGGCTTAATCAGCGATCCTCTGTGGTGTTCTCTCAAAACCACCCAGGCGTGGTGGATAATTATTTTCCTTAATTGAAACGGAACGAATACTTACAGTTTAGCTTACGGGAAAATATTATCGTCATAACGAAATTTAAGATTTTTAATACTAAAAGTCAGTTGCTAACTTCGCATGATTCATGCAACGTAATCACCTGTTTAACAAAGCATCCGGCCTTCATTACTACAGGCGTACAACATGCAGGGATATAGGGCGGGAAATGAATCGTAGCGCGCGGCGCAAAATACTCAGGGTGGTAGGAATCATCATGGTAGTTATGCTGCCGGTGATGCTTGCTCTATGGTTTGCCCAGCTGAGAGCCGAGTCGGAAACGAGCGCTCAGCTACGTACATTTGCTGAACTGGCTTTAGACAAAACAGAACTGGTAATTCAACAAGTTGACCTGGCCAGGGACGAGGCAGAAAAATATCAGGGTGAACGTTGTACGCCGGAACATCGTCAATATATGTTGAACGTTGTTCGTGGCCGCCTGTTTGTCGCCGATTTAATTTATGCTGAAGGTCAGAATTTTCTTTGTTCGACCGTTTTTACACCGGATCAACCCTATGTCATTCCGGTTGCTAATTACACGCGTAAACCTGACGTTGCGATCTATTATTTTCGCGATACGCCATTTTATACTGGCTATAAAATGACATATATGCAGCGCGGAAATTATGTCGTGGTGGTCAATCCGCTTTCTTACAGTGAAGTGATGTCTACCGATCATTCCCTCGCATGGGGGGTATACGATACGGTAACCAATGCCTTCTTTTCCGTCAGTCAGAAAGCCAATGCGACTTTATTAAATTCGATGATTCAGGATAAGGAATCGGTATTTCAAAAAGATAACCGTTTCTATACCGTCGTGAAATCGCCAAAACGGCCTATTGCCGCTATCGTGTCGACGTCAGATAAACGTTTTTATGAAACGCTCTATCACCAGGCGACGTTGACGCTGCCGCTGGGAATGATCTGCAGCATTATTATTTTGCTGGTGTGGTCCCGTACCCATCGTGAGCTTAATTCGCCGGGGCGGCTACTGCACCGGGCGCTGAACAAACGTCAGCTTTGTCTGCACTATCAGCCGATTATTGATATCAAGAATAACCAGTGCGTGGGGGCAGAGGCGCTGTTGCGCTGGCCTGGTTTCAACGGGCAGGTGATGAGCCCGGCTGAATTTATTCCGCTGGCTGAAAAAGAGGGAATGAGCGAGCGAATTACGGATTATGTTGTTGAGGAGGTGTTCAGCGATCTGGGCAATTTCCTGGCGGCGCATCCGCATCTCTATATTTCGATTAACCTGTCGGCCACGGACTTCCACTCTTCGCGGCTGATCGCCATGATTTCTGACAAGGCCCGGCACTACGCCGTACGCGCCCAGCAAATTAAAATTGAAGTGACGGAACGCGGTTTTATCGATGTCCCAAAAACCACGCCGGTGATTCAGGCCTTCCGTCAGGCGGGCTATGAAGTGGCGATCGATGATTTCGGAACCGGTTACTCCAACCTGCACAACCTCTACTCGCTGAACGTCGATATTTTGAAAATCGACAAATCGTTTATCGACACCTTAACCACCAACAGTACCAGCCACCTGATCGCCGAGCATATTATCGAGATGGCGCAAAGCCTGCGGCTTAAAACCATTGCCGAAGGGGTTGAGACGGCTGAGCAGGTGAGCTGGTTGTTGAAGCGCGGCGTTCAGTTCTGTCAGGGATGGCACTTCGCGAAAGCGATGCCGCCCCAGGAATTTATGACCTGGCAGCAGCAACCTTTGCAATGACGGGATTAATTCAACTGGTGGCGGTAATCGCTTGGCGTACGGTCAAACTCGCGGCGAAACACGCGGGAAAAGGTTTGTTGCGACACATAGCCAAGATCCATCGCGATATCAAAAATCGGCCGCTGCGTTGAGCGTAACGCCTGCGCCGCCAGCAGCAGCCTGCGCTGACGAATGTACTCACCCAGCGTCTGGTGCATGACCGTGCGGAACATCCTCTGTAAATACCATTTCGAATAGCCCGACTTTTTAGCGACCACATCAATGTTCAACGGTTGGTCGATATGATCGTCAATCCATTCAATAAGTGTCTGAATAATCTGCTGATGCGACATAAGGTTGCCCCTCTGTAGATACAACTTTCTCGGTTGATTCGTCGTTTTCTCTGCGGGGGAGTATAATTCCTCAAGTTAACTTGAGGTAAAGAGGTTTTATGGAAAAGAGATTGCCGCGTATTAAAGCGCTTTTAACCCCCGGCGAAGTGGCAAAGCGAAGCGGCGTTGCGGTATCGGCGCTCCACTTCTATGAAAGCAAAGGGTTAATTAAAAGCATCCGTAACGGCGGAAACCAGCGCCGCTATACCCGCGACGTGCTTCGTTACGTGGCGATTATCAAAATTGCGCAACGCATCGGCATACCCCTGGCGACGATCGGTGAGGCATTTGGCGTGTTGCCGGAAGGGCATACGCTTAGCCCGAAAGAGTGGAAAGAACTTTCGTCCCAGTGGCGTGAAGAGCTGGACAGACGTATCCACACGCTGGTCGCGCTGCGTGACGAGCTGGACGGCTGCATCGGCTGCGGCTGCCTGTCCCGTAGCGACTGCCCGCTGCGTAACCCCGGCGACAGGCTGGGCGAGCAGGGGACGGGGGCACGGTTGCTGGAGGAGGATTGAGTCCGTGCGGCCTGTTTGCCGGGTGGCGGCTTCGCCTTCCCGGCCTACAAAACCGAGAACGTAGGCCGGGTAAGCGAAGCGCCACCCGGCAAAAAGCATCATAAAGAACTAAAGCGCCACAAAGGGCGCTTTAGTTTTTCCCGGTCTTTGTCTTTCTCTCTATCCCGCTGGTTCACGGGAGGGTTTCCCCCGACATCAGCACCCCTCGTGTCGAGCTGGTTGGGGAGGTTCCGGATTGTGCTGACACTTTAATTCTATGCAAGACCCGTTTTTTCGCCAGCCACGCGAGCCGTTTTTTAGACGAAATTTTTTCGCGGTGTTGTTCGATTTTCTATAGTTAAAAAGTATGAATAACAGGAGAAAATCATGCTCACGGTACATCACCTGAACCAGTCGCGCTCGCACCGCGTGATCTGGGCGCTGGAAGAACTCGCCCTGCCTTATGAAATAGTTCACTACCAGCGCGAAAAGAACATGCTGGCACCCGAGTCCCTCAAAAAGGTGCATCCGTTGGGCAAATCCCCGGTCATTGAAGATAACGGGCTGATCCTTGCGGAGTCAGGCGCCATTCTGGAGTATCTGCAGGAAACCTATGATGCCGAATCGCGGCTGAAACCTTTGGACCCCGCGCACAAGGTGCAATATCGCTTCTGGCTGCATTACGCGGAAGGGTCGCTGATGCCGCTGCTGTTAATGAAGCTGGTCTTCAGCAGCCTCGGCAAGCCGCCCGTGCCGTTTGGCATCCGAACTCTGGGCAAGGCGCTGGGGCAGGGGGTGCAGAAAGCATATCTCAACCCCCAGCTGGAAACCCATGCGCGCTTTATTGACTCACATCTTGCTAAAAACAGCTGGTTTGCCGGAGAAGCGTTCAGTATGGCCGACATTCAGATGAGCTTTCCACTCTTTGCCCTGCTGGCGCGCGGCGGCATTGATAATCTGCCGCATATTCAGGCATGGAAGCAAAAGGTGGAAAGCAGCCCTGGCTGGCAAAGAACTCTGCAACAAGGTGGCCCGTTATCTATCCCGGGCGAGGATTGAGATGTAAATAAATTGCGCATAGACGATAACGTTTGCGCATCCTCTGTATATTTCTTCATCGTCATAAGTGAATTTTAGCGAAAATCGACAAAGTTCAGTTGAAAAGGGCGTGGATTAGGCTGGATAATCGTTTGCCTTAATTTGACCACCCGTTTTATAAGCGCGGAGCTAAACGTTTGCTTTTTTTGTGACGCCCTTTCGTCGCAAACGCAACACACGGATTTGACGTTTTAGCTGGCAGCGGTGTCTCCACCACGCTTATGGACGTTCTATAAAAACTCTCAGGGGATGTTTCTATGTCTACGCCATCTGCGCGTACCGGCGGTTCACTTGACGCCATGTTTAAAATTTCGGCTCGCGGCAGCACCGTGCGTCAGGAAGTTGTTGCCGGTCTGACAACGTTTCTGGCGATGGTTTACTCCGTTATCGTGGTACCGGGCATGCTGGGCAAAGCGGGCTTCCCGCCAGCGGCTGTCTTCGTCGCCACCTGCCTGGTGGCTGGCGTGGGTTCCATCGTCATGGGGTTGTGGGCGAACCTGCCGCTGGCGATTGGTTGCGCCATCTCTCTGACCGCCTTTACCGCATTCAGCCTGGTGCTGGGCCAGCAGATCAGCGTACCGGTTGCCCTCGGCGCCGTATTCCTGATGGGCGTACTGTTTACCGTCATTTCCGCCACCGGCATCCGTAGCTGGATTTTGCGCAACCTGCCGCAGGGCGTGGCGCACGGCACCGGAATCGGTATCGGCCTGTTCCTGCTGCTGATCGCCGCCAACGGTGTTGGCCTGGTGATCAAGAACCCACTGGACGGCCTGCCGGTGGCGCTGGGTCATTTTGCGAGCTTCCCGGTCATTATGTCGCTGATCGGTCTGGCGGTGATTATCGGCCTGGAGAAACTGAAGGTACCGGGCGGCATCCTGCTGACCATTATCGGCATTTCCATCGTCGGCCTGATTTTCGATCCGACCGTCCACTTCTCCGGTATTTTCGCAATGCCGTCGCTGAGCGATGACAAAGGCAACTCCCTGATCGGCAGCCTGGATATCGTGGGCGCGCTGAACCCGGTGATCCTGCCAAGCGTGCTGGCGCTGGTGATGACCGCGGTATTTGACGCGACCGGTACCATACGCGCGGTGGCCGGTCAGGCCAACCTGCTGGATAAAGACGGCCAGATTATCGATGGCGGCAAAGCGCTAACCACCGACTCCCTGAGCAGCGTCTTCTCTGGTCTGGTCGGCGCGGCACCTGCGGCGGTGTACATCGAATCTGCAGCGGGTACGGCAGCAGGCGGTAAAACCGGCCTGACGGCGATCACCGTCGGCGTGCTGTTCCTGCTGATCCTGTTCCTCTCTCCGCTCTCTTACCTGGTTCCGGCCTACGCGACCGCGCCAGCGCTGATGTACGTCGGCCTGCTGATGCTGAGCAACGTGGCGAAAATCGACTTTGCGGACTTCGTGGATGCGATGTCCGGCCTGATTACCGCAGTGTTTATCGTCCTGACCTGTAACATCGTGACCGGCATCATGATCGGTTTCGCCTCACTGGTGATTGGCCGTCTGGTTTCCGGTGAATGGCGTAAGTTGAACATCGGCACCGTGGTGATCGCCGTTGCGCTGGTGGCGTTCTACGCGGGCGGCTGGGCAATCTGAGTTATCCATTGATGCGAAAACGGGTGGCTCAGGCCGCCCGTTTTTATTTTCAGGACTCATCCCGTTGCCTTTTGCGTTACTCTGGGGAAGATAGAATAAAAGGCACGACGCCTTCCGTAGTACATAAGTAACACAGCAAACAGGGAACGCATGGAAATCTTCTTCACAATACTCATCATGACCCTTGTGGTCTCGTTATCCGGGGTGGTTACACGCGTACTGCCCTTCCAGGTCCCCCTGCCTTTAATGCAAATAGCTATCGGTGCGCTGCTGGCGTGGCCGACGTTCGGTCTGCACGTGGAGTTCGATCCGGAACTGTTCCTCGTGCTGTTTATCCCGCCGCTGCTGTTTGCCGATGGCTGGAAAACCCCCACGCGCGAATTTCTTGAGCATGGACGAGAGATCCTCGGCCTGGCGCTGGCGCTGGTGGTGGTCACCGTCGTCGGGATTGGTTTCCTGATCTACTGGACCGTACCGGGTATCCCGTTAATTCCCGCCTTTGCGCTGGCCGCCGTGCTGTCGCCAACCGATGCCGTAGCGCTTTCCGGCATTGTGGGCGAAGGCCGCATTCCGAAGAAAATCATGGGCATTTTACAGGGGGAGGCGCTGATGAACGACGCCTCCGGCCTGGTCGCCCTGAAGTTTGCCGTGGCAGTTGCCATGGGAACGATGGTCTTTACCGTGGGTGGTGCGACCCTGGAATTCTTCAAGGTGGCGATTGGCGGTATCCTCGCAGGCTTTGTGGTGAGCTGGCTGTATGGCCGCTCGCTACGCTTCCTCAGCCGCTGGGGCGGCGATGAACCGGCTACGCAGATCGTGCTGCTGTTCCTGCTGCCGTTTGCCTCTTATCTGATTGCCGAACATATCGGCGTATCGGGCATTCTGGCGGCAGTGGCGGCGGGGATGACCATCACCCGCTCCGGCGTAATGCGCCGCGCGCCGCTGGCGATGCGCCTGCGCGCCAACAGCACCTGGGCAATGCTGGAATTTGTGTTCAACGGCATGGTATTCCTGCTATTGGGCCTGCAGCTGCCGGGCATTATGGAGTCCTCGCTCATCGCAGCAGAGGCCGATCCGAACGTTGAAGTCTGGATGCTGTTTACCGATATCGTGCTGATCTACATGGCGCTGATGCTGGTGCGTTTCGGCTGGCTCTGGACGATGAAAAGATTCAGCGTGCGTTTCCTGACGAAAAAGCCGATGGAGTTCGGCTCCTGGACCACGCGCGAGCTGCTGATTGCCTCCTTCGCGGGCGTCCGCGGGGCGATTACCCTCGCTGGTGTGCTCTCTATTCCGCTGCTGCTGCCAACGGGGGACGTCTTCCCGGCGCGCTACGAGCTGGTGTTCCTGGCGGCGGGCGTGATCCTCTTCTCGCTGTTTGTCGGCGTGATTATGCTGCCGATTTTACTCCAGCACATTGATGCCGGTGACTCGACCCAACAGCACAAAGAGGAGCGGATTGCCCGCGCGGCCACGGCGGAAGTGGCGATTGTAGCCATTGAGAAGATGGAGGAGCGTCTGGCCGCCGACGCCGAAGAGAACATTGATAACCAGCTGCTGAAGGAAGTCAGCTCGCGGGTGATAGGTAACCTGCGCCGCCGCGCCGACGGGCGTAACGACGTGGAAAGCTCGCTGCAGGAGGAGAACCTGGAGCGTCGGTTCCGCCTGGCGGCGCTGCGCTCCGAGCGCGCCGAGCTGTATCACCTGCGCGCCACGCGCCAGATCAGCAACGAAACGCTGCAAAAATTGTTGCACGATCTGGACCTGCTGGAAGCGCTGTTGATAGAGAATCAGTAGCGCTGTAATTGCCCGGTGGCGCTGCGCTTACCGGGCCTACGTGCTCGATCGGTTCCCTCTCCCTGTGGGAGAGGGTTAGGGTGAGGGGACCCAAAACCCCTCACAACATTGCAACCACGCCTGCGCGCTGTGCGACAAATACACCCCTTCACGCCAAATCATCCCTAACTGCCAGTGGAGATCGCTCTCCAGCGGGATCCAGCGCAGCGTGTTTTTATCCAGCCGCTCGCAGATCGGCTGCGGCAGAATGGCAATCCCCACGCCCGCCTGCACCATCGCCGCCAGGAAATCCCACTGGCCGCTGCGCACCGCAATGCGCGGTTTCACGTTATGGTGGTTAAACAGGGTCATCAGCTGGCGGCTTAAGGCGAAGTCTTCGTTGTAGATCAGCAGGGGATGCTCGCCAAGCAGCTCGGGCTTCACTGAGTCTATCGTTAGCCAGTCGCCGGAGCGGGGCACCAGCACGCACAGCGGGTGGCTAAAGAGCGGGAGCGTCGCCAGACCACTCTCCTCCTCCACGGGAAGTGCCGTCATCGCCACGTCCAGCTCGCCGTTGATCACCGCCTGCTGCACGGTCAGGCCGCCAAATTCAGAAATTTTAAGCTCAACGCCGGGGTAGCGCTGGCGGAACAGGCTAATCGGCCCGGCCATCATCATGCCGACCATTGGCGGAATGCCGAGACGTAACAGACCTTTAGTCAGGTGGTTGATGTCCGCAAGCTCGGCCTCAAGCTGGCGGAACTCCCCCAGGATCGCCTGCCCGCGCTCGAACACCACGCGTCCGGTATCGGTCAGCAGTAGCTTGCGCCCATCGCGGATCAGCAGGGTACAGTTCAGCTCATCTTCGAGGTTTTTCAGCATCTTGCTGATGGTCGGCTGGGTAACGAACAACTTCTCCGCTGCGCGGGTAAAACTTTGCTGGCGAACCACCTCGACAAAATAGCGCAGCGTTCTTATGTCCATGATTATTCCTCGAAACTATACCTTCGATGATTTTAATTCATTTCAGTCGATGACGTACGCTCACTATACTGGCGCCTCGTCTCATTTCTGAGGAAAACCCCCATGGCCGTGGCGTTAAGCCGTGTTACGCCTGCCGTTGTGCAACGACTCCAGGTACCGGTTCAGGTACTGCTCTACGCGGGACTGTTTGTTTTTGCGGAATATCTTGTTGACTGGCTGCACCTGCCTTTACCCGCCAACCTGGTGGGGATGGTGCTGATGCTGACGCTGATCCTTTCACGTGCGTTACCCCTTAGCTGGGTGCGGGCCGGCGCGCGCTGGCTGCTGGCGGAGATGCTGCTGTTCTTCGTTCCGGCCGTGGTAGCCGTGGTGAACTATGCGCAGCTGCTGATGGTCGACGGCTGGCGCATCTTCGCGGTTATCGCCCTGAGCACGCTGATGGTGTTGGGCGCTACCGCCTGGGTGGTGGATAACGTGTATCGGTTTGAAATCAGCAGGCAGAAGCATGACTAACTTTCAGATAAGCGTGCTGTGCCTGATTGCGACAGTCTTCATCTACTTTGCCAACAAGCGCCTGTACCGCCGCTTCCGCGCGCTGCCGCTGATGCCGCTGGTCTTCACGCCCATCCTGCTGGTGCTGATGCTGGTATTCGGCCATATCTCCTGGCAGAACTACATTGGTGAGTCCCACTGGCTGCTGTGGCTGCTCGGCCCGGCGACCATCGCCTTTGCCGTCCCTGTCTATGACAACCTGAAGATTATTAAACGCCACTGGATGTCGCTCAGCGCGGGCGTCATTACCGCGACGGTGGTGGCGGTGTGCAGCTCGGTCTGGCTGGCGCGGCTGTTTACCCTGCCTGATGAAATTCAGCGCAGCCTGGCCGTGCGATCGGTCACGACGCCGTTTGCGCTGGCAGCGGCTAAACCGCTCGGCGGGCAGCCGGATCTGGTGGCGCTGTTTGTGGTGGTCACGGGCGTCTTTGGTATGGCGGTGGGGGATGTGCTGTTCCTGCGGCTCTCTATCCGGGAAGGCATGGCGAAGGGGGCAGGATTTGGCGCGGCGTCGCACGGCGCGGGGACGGCGCGTTCGTATGAACTCGGTCAGCAGGAGGGGGTTGTCGCAAGCCTGGTGATGATGCTCTCGGGCGTGACGATGGTGCTGATTGCGCCGCTGGTGGCGTGGGTGATGTTTTGAACTCCCCGGCCAGAGCGGCCGGGGAGAAAGGCTTAGTGAGCGCGGCCCTGCTCAACGCCCAGGCCGGTCTGTGAACGGATAAACTGGGCGCGGAATTTCTCACGCTCCAGGTTACCCTCCGGCGAGTTGTCGGTAGCCGAGAAGACCCAGATACCGATAAACGCCACGGCAATGGAGAACAGCGCCGGGTACTCGTACGGGAAGATAGCGCTTTCGTGACCGAGGATCTGCACCCAGATTGTCGGGCCCAGAATCATCAGGATCACCGCCGTCAGCAGGCCCAGCCAGCCGCCAATCATCGCCCCACGGGTGGTCAGTTTTGACCAGTACATGGAGAGCAGGATGATCGGGAAGTTACAGCTTGCGGCAATCGAGAAGGCCAGCCCCACCATAAACGCGATATTCTGCTTCTCGAACAAAATCCCCAGCAGAATGGCGACCACGCCCAGCACCAGCACGGTGATCTTAGAGACCTTCAGCTCATCGCGCTCGCTCGCGCCTTTGCGGAAGACGTTGGCGTAGAGATCGTGCGATACCGCAGACGCGCCCGCCAGCGTCAGCCCTGCCACCACCGCAAGAATGGTGGCGAAGGCCACGGCGGAGATAAAGCCGAGGAACAGGTTGCCGCCCACCGCGTCGGCCAGATGCACCGCCGCCATGTTGTTACCGCCGATCAGCGCGCCCGCCGCGTCTTTAAACGCCGGGTTCGCCCCCACCAGCATGATTGCGCCGAAGCCGATGATAAAGGTCAGGATGTAGAAGTAACCCATAAAGCCGGTGGCGTAGAAGACGCTCTTGCGCGCTTCACGCGCATCGCTCACGGTAAAGAAGCGCATCAGGATATGCGGCAGGCCAGCGGTACCGAACATCAGCCCGAGACCGAGAGAGAGCGCGGAGATCGGGTCTTTCACCAGCCCGCCAGGGCTCATGATCGCTTCCCCTTTCGGGTGGACCGCCATCGCTTCGGTAAACAGATTATTGAAACTAAAGCCGACGTGCTTCATCACCATAAAGGCCATAAAGCTGGCGCCGAACAGCAGCAGCACGGCTTTGATGATCTGCACCCAGGTGGTTGCCAGCATGCCGCCGAACAGGACGTACATCACCATCAGGACGCCCACCAGCACCACTGCGACGTGGTAGTTCAGGCCGAACAGCAGCTCGATCAGCTTGCCTGCCCCCACCATCTGGGCAATCAGGTAAAGGGCCACGACCACCAGCGAGCCGCAGGCTGAGAGCATGCGGATAGGGCCCTGTTTCAGGCGGTATGAGGCCACGTCGGCAAAGGTATAGCGACCGAGGTTACGCAGGCGCTCGGCAATCAGGAACAGAATGATCGGCCAGCCGACGAGGAAGCCGAGGGAGTAGATCAACCCGTCATAGCCGGAGGTGTAGACCAGCGCGGAGATCCCAAGGAACGAGGCGGCAGACATAAAATCACCCGCAATCGCCAGCCCGTTCTGGAAGCCGGTAATGTTGCCGCCCGCGGTGTAGTAATCATTACGGGAGCGCACGCGTTTCGACGCCCAGTACGTAATGTACAGCGTCAGCACCACGAAAATCAGGAACATCACAATCGCCTGCCAGTTGGTTGGCTGGCGCTGTACCTCACCGGTAATGGCATCTGCCGCATCGGCAGCAAAGGGAAGTGTGGCGGCGAGCGCCGTCAGAACTCGCTTCATGATGCTTTTACCTCTTGCAGTACCGCTTTATTGAGACGATCGAATTCACCGTTGGCGCGCCAGACGTACACGCCCGTGAGCAAGAATGAAATCACAATCACGCCAATGCCAATCGGAATGCCGCGTGTGACGCTGGTACCCTCATGCAGCGGGGTGCCCAGCCAGTGCGGCGCAAAGGCGATCAGCATAATAAAGCCGACGTAGATAACCAGCATGATGATGGAAAGAATGAAGGCAAACCGTTGCCGCTTATCGACGAGCTCCCTGTAGTGCGCACTATTCTCTATCTGCTGACAAATATCGTTATTCATCACAGAGTTCTCCAAAGGTAAGGTTGGTTTGTTTTTATCCCCTCTCCCCTATGGGGAGAGGGTTAGGGTAGGAAGGTGCGGTCTGATGCCCTCACCCCGGCCCTCTCCCACGAGGAGAGGGAGAAAACACTAGGAAGGCATCGCGATGGCCTGCTTCTCTTCGAGCAGTTTTTCCACCACGCCAGGATCCGCGAGCGTTGAGGTATCACCGAGGTTGCTGGTGTCCCCCGCCGCGATTTTGCGCAAGATACGACGCATGATTTTGCCGGAACGGGTTTTCGGCAGCGAGTCGGTCCAGTGCAGCACGTCCGGCGTGGCCAGCGGGCCAATCTCTTTACGTACCCAGTTGCGCACTTCGGCGTACAGCTCCGGCGACGGCTCTTCACCGTGGTTCAGGGTGACATAGGCGTAAATCGCCTGGCCTTTGATGTTGTGAGGGATCCCGACAACCGCCGCTTCGGCAATCTTCGGATGCGATACCAGCGCCGATTCAATCTCCGCCGTGCCCAGACGGTGGCCGGAGACGTTCAGCACGTCGTCCACGCGTCCGGTGATCCAGTAATAGCCGTCTTCGTCGCGGCGCGCGCCGTCGCCGCTGAAGTACATGTTTTTAAAGGTCGAGAAGTAGGTCTGCTCGAAGCGCTCGTGGTCACCGAACAGGGTGCGCGCCTGGCCCGGCCAGGAATCGACGATCACCAGGTTGCCCTCGGTGGCCCCTTCCTGCGGATTACCTTCGTTATCCACCAGCGCAGGCTGCACGCCGAAGAACGGACGGGTTGCCGAGCCGGCCTTCAGCTGCGTCGCGCCCGGCATCGGGGTGATCATGAAGCCGCCGGTTTCGGTCTGCCACCAGGTGTCCATCACCGGGCACTTCTCGTTGCCGATCTTTTTCCAGTACCACTCCCAGGCTTCCGGGTTGATGGGCTCGCCCACGGAACCGAGGATGCGCAATGAAGAACGGTCGGTGCCCTCAATGGCTTTATCACCTTCCGCCATTAACGCGCGGATGGCCGTTGGCGCGGTGTAGAGAATGTTGACCTGGTGCTTATCGACCACCTGACACATGCGCGCCGGGGTCGGCCAGTTCGGTACGCCTTCAAACATCAGCGTGGTTGCGCCGCATGCCAGCGGGCCGTATAGCAGATAGCTGTGCCCGGTGACCCAGCCCACGTCTGCGGTACACCAGTAGATGTCGCCCGGATGGTAGTCGAAGACGTATTTGAAGGTGGTGGCCGCATAGACCAGATAGCCGCCGGTTGTGTGCAGCACGCCTTTCGGCTTACCGGTTGAGCCGGAGGTATAAAGAATGAACAGCGGATCTTCTGCGTTCATCTCTTCCGGCTGATGCTGGTCGCTCGCGTTCTCAATCAGGTCGCTCCACCACAGGTCGCGCCCTTCGTTCCAGTCGATTTTGCCGCCGGTACGCTTAAGGACGATGACGTTACTGACCGTTTTGACGTTCGGGTTTTTCAGCGCTTCGTCGACGTTTTTCTTCAGCGGGATACCGCGGCCCGCACGCACGCCTTCGTCGGCGGTGATCACCAGCTTCGAGTTTGAGTCGACAATACGCCCGGCAACCGCCTCAGGGGAGAAGCCGCCGAAGATAACGGAGTGGATCGCGCCGATGCGCGCGCAGGCCAGCATGGCCACCGCCGCTTCCGGCACCATCGGCATGTAGATGGCGACCACGTCTCCCTTTTTGATACCTTTATCCAGCAGGACGTTGGCGAAGCGGCAGACGTCGCGGTGCAGTTCTTTATAGGTAATGTGTTTGCTCTGAGAGGCATCGTCGCCTTCCCAGATAATGGCGGTTTCATTCCCGCGTTCGGCAAGATGGCGGTCCAGGCAGTTCGCCGCCAGGTTCAGTGTGCCATCTTCATACCATTTAATGGAGACGTTGCCTGGCGCAAAGGAGGTGTTCTTCACCTTCTGGTAAGGTTTGATCCAGTCAAGGATGTGGCCCTGCTCGCCCCAGAAGGCGTCCGGGTTGGTAACAGATTGCTGATATTTCTCGTGGTACTGCTCCGGGCTGATCAGGCAACGGTCCGCAATGTTTGCGGGAATGTCGTGTTTATGTATTTGGCTCATGGCTTTTTTTCTCCTTGTAAGATGTTAATAATATGTCGCAAAAACGTTAATAGTAGGGGCTTTACAAGCTTTGTTTATTATTTGGGCGGCAGATCACGCATTGTCTGAAGAGTATGAAAAACGAGCGAATGAAACTTTGAAGGGAAATAATTTACGATAACTATTATTCACATTTTCGTTTAAAAAAGCGTTTTTATAACAAAAGGTTATTTATAAGAATTAGAATAAACTCCCGTCATCGTCGCTTTTGTGAGTGAAACGCGTCGTTCTTTAAGGCTTGCGCAACAGGTCGCGCAAATGATACTCATACGCCGCGTTAAAAAATCCCATAAACCAACGCAACACAATTCATACCCTTTCAGTATGTCTCCATATTCATGCAGTTTACGTGAATAAGGCGCTTCATTGAGGAAGTCAGTTTCTATGAAAAACGTTAAAGTCAGCCTGGCCTGGCAGATCTTAATCGCCCTTGTGCTGGGCATTCTGCTGGGCAGTTACCTCCACTATCACAGCGACAGCCGCGAATGGCTGATTGCGAACCTGCTCTCTCCGGCAGGCGATATTTTTATTCATCTGATTAAGATGATAGTGGTGCCGATTGTGATCTCGACGCTGGTGGTCGGTATCGCGGGCGTCGGTGATGCGAAGCAGTTAGGCCGTATCGGCGCGAAAACTATTCTCTATTTCGAAGTGATCACTACGGTTGCGATTATCCTCGGCATTACGCTGGCGAACGTGTTCCAGCCAGGCTCCGGGATCGATATGTCGCAGCTGGCGACGGTGGATATTTCGAAATACCAAAGCACCACTGCTGACGTGCAGAGCCATTCCCACGGTCTGATGGGGACTATCCTGTCGCTGGTGCCGACCAACATCATTGCTTCCATGGCGAAAGGCGAGATGCTGCCGATCATCTTCTTCTCGGTGCTGTTTGGCCTGGGGCTCTCCTCTCTGCCCGCAACGCACCGTGAACCGCTGGTCACCGTGTTCCGATCTGTCTCCGAAACCATGTTCAAAGTGACCCACATGGTGATGCGCTACGCGCCGGTCGGGGTGTTCGCGCTTATCGCAGTGACCGTGGCGAACTTCGGTTTTGCCTCCCTGTGGCCGCTGGCGAAGCTGGTGATCCTGGTGCACTTCGCGATCCTGTTCTTCGCGCTGGTGGTGCTGGGGATTGTGGCGCGCCTGTGCGGGTTGAGCATCTGGATCCTGATTCGTATCCTGAAGGATGAGCTGATTCTGGCGTACTCGACGGCAAGCTCTGAGAGCGTGCTGCCGCGCATTATTGAGAAGATGGAAGCCTACGGTGCTCCAGCGTCTATCACCAGCTTCGTGGTGCCGACCGGCTACTCCTTTAACCTGGATGGCTCAACGCTGTACCAGAGTATCGCCGCTATCTTTATTGCGCAGCTGTACGGCATTGACCTGTCGCTGTGGCAGGAGATCGTGCTGGTGCTGACCCTGATGGTGACGTCTAAAGGCATCGCTGGCGTGCCGGGCGTCTCCTTCGTGGTGCTGCTGGCTACGCTTGGCAGCGTCGGTATTCCGCTGGAAGGTCTGGCGTTTATCGCCGGTGTGGACCGTATTCTCGACATGGCGCGTACGGCGCTGAACGTGGTGGGGAATGCCCTGGCGGTGCTGGTTATCGCCAAGTGGGAACACAAATTCGACCGTAAAAAAGCGCTGGCGTATGAACGCGAGGTGCTGGGACGTTTTGATAAGACGGCCGATCAGTGATGTAAGGTATTCTACCCTCTCCCCTTTGGGGAGAGGGTTAGGTGGAGGGGATTCTACTCCCCGCTCAACGCATCAAACTCTTCACACCCCGTATCAAACCCTTCCGTACAGCTCAGGTTTAACCAATAGAGTGCTTTCTGTTTATTGGGCGTAATAAAGCCTTTCTCACCTTGCTGGAACAGCATTCCTGCCCAGTATTCGGCGTAGCCCGTGCGTGACAGAGACGAGCTGCGCTTAAACCATGACGCCGCCTGGACGTCGTCCTGCGCCACTTCTACGCCGTTGGCATAAATCAGCCCCAGCAGCAGCTGCGCATCGACCGCCGAGTCGTTGTCGATATCTTCGGTCGCCGTTTGCAGGAGCTTGATGGCCTGAGGATAGTCGGTTTTACCCGCCTGCGTGTTGACCAGCACGCGCGCCAGCATGATCGCGCCGCGTTTGCTGCCCGCGATGTTGGCCTGCTGTGCCAGGGCTTTGGCCTGGGCGTAATCGCCCTGCGTGAAGAGGATTTGTGACAACAGCGCCATGGCATCAACATCGCCGCCTTTTGCGGCTTTCTCTGCCCACAGCGCTGCCTGCTTTCTGTCACCGGAGCTGAAGTAGGTATCGGCGAGATAATACTGGGCGCGGGCATCGCCGGCTTCCGCCTGCTTCTGATATTGGCTGCCTATCTCATCCGCGCGGGCGAACGATGTTAAAAATAACAACAACAGAAAAATGGCTTTCATGGATTCTTATCATCTGGGTACACGCCGCGCAGTATAATCGCGGTAGCAAAAGAAAAAAATGGGTGCATTAAGACCTCAGCATCCTACAAGCCGGGCGGAACCGTGGTTCCGCCCGAAGAGGTTAGCCTGCGTTGCAGGCTAATTTCGCCGCCACCTCCTGATGTTCACCCTTTATTGAAAACTCGCAGAGCTTACCGCGAGTAATAAAGGTAAAAATCACTATCGCCAGGCAAACAATAAAGACGATGCCTAACGCAGCTTTTAATGGCGTCATGCCTTTTACTCCTTGTCAAAAAAAGAATAAGAGGCTACTCTCAACCTGTTGGTTGTTGAGGGGTAGCCTCGGGTGAATGAAAATTTCCCGGGGCTTTCCACTTTCTGTCCCTCAACAATGCTCAAGACAGAAAGTCTTAAGCACCCGCCGCACATCTTATCCCTCTGAATTAAAATGCAAAGATGTAATTCTGTTCAGCGCGAATTACATTATTTTTGCGAGCCGCTTTCCAGAATAATAATTGATATTTTTAATGTGCTAAGCGGAAATAAAAAGGGAGTGAATATATCACTCCCTTTATTCAACGATTAAATAACGGCTTCAGCCCATTGCGCTTTCACGCAGCCGTGCTTTCAGCTTGTTATATTCGTCGATCACATACTGTTCCGCCGCGCGTTGATCCGCAATCGGCTCCACGTTGACGGCGCAGTATTTATACTCCGGCGTTTTGGTTATCGGGCTTAGGTTCTCCGTCACCAGCTCGTTACAGGCACCAATCCACCACTGGTAGGTCATATAGACCGCCCCCTTGTTTGGACGGTCGCTGACCTGCGCGCGGGTGATGATGCGGCCTTTGCGCGAGTTCACCCACACCAGCGCTTCATCCTCAATGCCGAGGCGCTCCGCGTCGGCGGTGTTGATCTGCGCGTAGCCCGGCTCATCCGCCAGCGCCGCCAGCGCGGCGCAGTTGCCGGTCATCGAGCGACAGGAGTAGTGACCCACTTCACGCACGGTGGAGAGCACCATCGGAAACTCCTCGGTAAGCTTATCGATCGGCGCGACCCAGTCGCAGGTGAAGAACTGCGCCAGCCCGTTCGGGGTGTCGAACTTCTCTTTAAAGAGGTACGACGTCCCCTGGTCAGCTTCGGACTCATCACGGCACGGCCACTGGATATACCCCAGCTCACCCATTTTTTCATAGGTGGCACCGTAGAAGTCCGGACACAGACTGCGCAACTCGTCCCAGATTTCCTGAGTGTTGTTGTAGTGCATCGGGTAGCCCATGCGGGTGGCGATTTCGCTGATGATCTGCCAGTCGGTTTTCAGATCCCACTTCGGCTCGACCGCCTTAAAGAAGCGCTGGAAGCCGCGATCCGCCGCCGTGTAGACGCCTTCATGCTCGCCCCAGGAGGTCGACGGTAAAATGACATCCGCCGCCGCTGCAGTTTTGGTCATGAAGATATCCTGGACAATCACCAGCTCCAGATCCTCAAACCCTTTGCGCACCGCAGAGAGCTCGGCGTCGGTCTGGAGCGGATCTTCACCCATGATGTAGGCCGCACGCACTTCGCCGTGCGCCGCGCGGTGCGGCAGCTCGCTGATGCGATAGCCGGTGTGTTCCGGCAGGCTCTCGACGCCCCAGGCTTTTGCGAATTTCTCGCGGTTTTCCGGGAACTTAACGTACTGGTAGCCCGGATAAGTATCCGGCAGCGCCCCCATGTCGCACGCGCCCTGGACGTTATTCTGGCCGCGCACCGGGTTCACGCCCACATGCGCCTTGCCCAGGTTTCCCGTTAGCATCGCGAGGCTTGTCAGGGAACGCACGGTTTCCACGCCCTGGTAGAACTGGGTCACGCCCATGCCCCAGAGAATGGCGGCGGTTTTCGCCCCGGCATACATCCGCGCCGCCTGGCGGATCTCCTGTGCGCTGACGCCGGTTATTGCCTCTACCGACTCCGGCGTGTAGCCTTCGACGATTTTCCGATATTCTTCAAAGCCTTCCGTACGGCTCGCGACAAACGCCTGGTCGTAAAGATTCTCCTCAATAATGACGTGCCCCATTGCGTTCAACAGCGCGATGTTCGAGCCGTTTTTCAACGCGATGTGCATATCCGCAATGCGCGCGGTTTCGATTTTGCGCGGATCGCAGACGATGATTTTCGCCCCGTTCTGTTTAGCGCGAATAACGTGGTTCGCGACGATAGGGTGAGAATCCGCCGGGTTATAGCCGAAAATAAACACGAGATCGGTGTTATCTATCTCGTTGATGGCATTACTCATTGCGCCGTTACCGACCGACTGGTGCAGACCTGCAACCGATGGGCCGTGTCAGACGCGAGCGCAGCAGTCGACGTTATTGGTTCCAATAACGGCGCGCGCGAATTTTTGCATCACATAGTTAGTTTCATTCCCCGTCCCGCGTGAAGAGCCGGTGGTCTGAATGGCATCCGGGCCATACTTAGCCTTGATGGCGCCGAGGCGCGTGGCGACATAATCCAGCGCCTCATTCCAGGAGACGGCTTCCAGCTTGCCGCCGCGCTCGCGGCGGATCATAGGGGTTTTCAGGCGCGGGGTGAGGATTTGGGTATCGTTAATAAAATCCCAGCCGTAATACCCTTTCAGGCACAGCGTGCCCTGGTTGGTTTTCCCCTGCGCGGCCTCCGCCCGGACGATTTTGCCGTTATCGACCACCAGGTGGATCTTGCAACCTGAGGCACAATAAGGGCAAACCGTGACGACTTTTTTCATCAGTCTGCTCCAGTTAATCAAATCTTTCGCACCCACTAATGCAGCATCTATGCCATGTTTTTGATGTGGTTACTCCTGGGCTTTATGGGCGCTTTTCTGGTGAAAACCCTGACGAAAGGCCGACAATCGTCAAAATTGACGTGTCGAATGGGCAGCGGATGTGACATGGGTTGAATTTCCGTCATGGAAAAAACCATTTCACTGGAGCCGGCGGCAGAATGGTTCAGACTTAACATAATCCCCTGACGGAAGCATATGATGAAACCGGCGATTCTGGTGGTTGATGACGATATGGCGGTCTGCGAACTGCTGCAGGACGTGCTGAGTGAGCACGTCTTTACGGTGCTTGTCTGTCATAACGGCCAGGATGCGCTGAGACGGGTGCAGCAGGAGCAGGATATCGCCCTTGTTCTGCTGGACATGATGCTGCCGGATATCAATGGCCTGCAGGTTTTGCAGCAGCTGCAAAAGCAGCACCCGGCGCTACCGGTAATCATGTTAACCGGGCTGGGCAGTGAATCAGACGTGGTGGTAGGGCTGGAGATGGGGGCCGACGATTATATTGGTAAGCCGTTTAATCCGCGGGTGGTGGTGGCCCGGGTTAAAGCCGTGCTGCGCCGTACCGGGGCGCTGGCGGCAGAAGCGCCGATGCCACGCGCGGCGGGGATAACCTTTAACGACTGGACGCTGGAGACCACCCGCTGTGAGCTGATTGATCCGCAGCGTAACGTCGTGCCCCTGACCCAGGGGGAATATGGCCTGCTGCTGGCGCTCACGCAGAATGCCCGGCGGGTACTTAGCCGCGAGCAACTCCTTGAGCTCACCCACAGCGAAAGTACCGAGGTGTTCGACCGCACAATTGACGTGTTGATCATGCGCCTGCGCCGGAAAATTGAAGCTAACCCGCATCAGCCTGCGCTGATTAAAACCATACGCGGGCTGGGCTACGTTTTTGCCGCCGATGTGTCGCATAGCGAGAAAGCGGCCTAAGTATTCTCTTTAATAAACAGTTGCAGTTCGGCCAGCGTTTTCGCGCCGTCAATCGCATTGGCCGCCAGCAGGCTGGCCCGCGCGCAGGCGTGCGCCAGATGAATACTCTCCGTTAGCGTCAGCGATTCATGACAGCCGTATAAAAAGCCCGCGCAAAACGCGTCTCCCGCGCCGACGCTGCCGATAATCTCGTTCTGCTCCAGCTTCCACGACGGAACCCATTGGCCCGCTTCTCCCGGTGTTTCACCCCATGCCCCTTCCGGGCAGTGGATTACCACCCGCTGACGAACGCCTGCCGCCAGCAGCTGCGCAGCGGCATCGGCGATATGGGCGATGTTCAGCGCATCGTCGGCGTCGCGCATCTCCAGCCCGCTAAATTCGCCGGCTTCCAGCTCGTTAATCACCAGGTAATCGAGATGGCGCAGGGCAGGGAGTACCAGCGGCTGATAGCGTGGGTCGCCCTTGCGGGAGACCAGATCGAGCGAGGTTTCATACCCTTGCTCGCGCATTTGCGCCAGCAGCCGCGCGCTGCGGGTGCCAAATTCGTCATCCGGCATATCCAGACTGTCGAGCAGCAGCAGGTAGCCGAGATGGAAGATCTTCATCGATCCGTCGAGACGATCGAAAGCGGGGAGATCCAGCAGACGGTTGGCGCCCGGCGAGTGGAAAAAGGTGCGCTGCCCGCTGGGGTCGGTCATCACCTGCGACATGGAGGTCGGTGCGAAGGTGGTGCGCTGCACGCGCTGGCGGTTAACGTGATACTGATCGAGCATCGCCAGAATGTAATCCCCGTCACCGTCTTCCCCAATCAGCCCCACAGCCTGCAGCGGCAGGCTAACGTGCATTTTCGCCAGCGTCAGCAGAACGTTCAGCGGCGCGCCTCCGGTGGAACGTTCGCTGTGGGTGATTTCCGCCAGCCAGCCGCGCTCCGGCCACTGCACGATCTGGTGGACATGATCCACCAGCATATTGCCAGCGGCGATGATGCCTTTGCGTTCCATTATGCCTGCCTCGCGCTGCCGAAGATGCGCATCTGTTCGGCGACCGTATCGGTTATGGCCTCTTCTATCCCCAGCAGCAGCTCGGCAAACTCATCGTACAGCGGCTGGCGGTTTGCCATGCGCTGATCAACGGCATCCAGCGCGGCCTGCGACATGCCGGTATAAAAATTAATTTTATGAATGCCCAGCTCGATGGCGCGGCGGAAGTCGGCATCGCTAATGCCGGAGCCGCCGTGTAAAACCAGCGGCAGGCCCGTCTGCTGGCGAATGGCGTCCAGGCGGGGGAAATCGAGCTTCGGCTCGCCTTTGTATTTGCCGTGCGCGTTGCCGATGGCAACCGCCAGCGCGTCGATGCCGGTCTTATCGACAAATTCCCGCGCCAACTGAGGGTCGGTAAAGAACGCTTCATCCGCATGCCCGTAAAGCGCGCCGCCTTCATCACCGCCTACCGCGCCCAGCTCGGCCTCCACCGAGACGCCCACCGCGTGGCACATCTTCACCACCTCCCGCGTCTGGCGAATGTTTTCCTCGTAGCTCAGCGTCGAGCCGTCGAACATCACCGAGCTAAACCCTAAGCGCAGGGCGCGCACCACCGCCTCAAAATGCAGACCGTGGTCGAGGTTGAGCACCACGGGAATATCGTGACGGGCGGCTTCGAACTTCACCGCTTCGACAAGCGAATCCAGCGACACGTACTTAAAATGCACTTCGGCGATGTTGATGATAAACGGCGAGCGTTCCTGCTTCGCGGCGGCAAACAGCGCGCGCAGGAAGTGGGAGTCAAGCACGTTAAACGCGCCCAGCGCATAGCGATGCGCTCTGGCGTGCTCCAGACCTTCGGCAAGAGAAATCAATGGCATCATTCACCCCTTATATCCGAAACAGGTTGTACTCGTTGCACAGCACCAGCAGCGCCGGTTCATCTTCTTCGATGTTGTTATAGCGGGCAACGGGCTGCAAAAAGTGGTTGTCGTGCTCGTCGTCGTTTACCGATGACACCTCCCCGACCAGCACGTCGCCGAAGCCGCGTTCGCCCCAGAAACTGTGATACAGCCCTGGCGTAAGACAGATGCTTTCCCCAGGCGTGAGGCGCAGCTGGCTGCCGGGCGCGTGGGTCTGACGGCAGCCGTCGACGGTGACCGTCACGTCCGTGTTTTCGGTCTCTTCATGCGCTCCCGCATTCCACAATTCAACAATCAGATTCCCGCCGCCCCGGTTGATGATGTCTTCCCGCTTGCGCCAGTGGAAATGCATCGGCGTCACCTGGCCATCGCGCACGTGCATAATTTTTTCGGCATAGTTTTTTTCATAAGGCACGCCGTTGGGCGAGCCGTTGCGCAGGGTGAACAGCGTTAACCCCTGTGCGGCAAAATTGTTACCGCCGAACGCCGTCACGTCCCAGCCGAGCTTGAGGTCAAACACTTCCAGCCATGCGGCCTGCTCAAGCTGCTGCCATTTTGTGGGCGGAAAGCTGGCAAAAGGCGGGAGATGCACGTCGTGCATGGAAAAGAACTGTCGCGTGTGGCCGAGAATTTCATTGATGTCGGAGCGTTTCATGGGGACTCCTTGAGTTACGTGCAAAACCTTTCCCCTCACCCTGGCCCTCTCCCCATAGGGGAGAGGGAACTTGAACACCCTCTCCCCTATGGGGAGAGGGCAGGGTGAGGGGGTTACTTAACCGTCCACCCCTTATAGGTCCCGACGTTCTTTTTATCGATCATCGTCACCGGGATCAGCACCGGCGCTTTCGGCGCAGGTTTGCCCTGCAGAATGTCATAGCCGATCTCCACCGCCTTCGCCGCCATCACCTGCGGATCCTGCGCCGGGGTCGCCACAAACAGGGAGTTTTCGCGCTTCAGCGCCTCTTCACCGTCCGGGGAACCGTCCACGCCGACGATAAAGAACTCGTTGCGCTGGGCCTGTTTCGCCGCCAGATCGGCACCGATCGCGGTCGGATCGTTAATCGCGAACACGCCGTCGATCTTCGGATTCGCCGCCAGCAGAGAGGTCATCACTTCCAGACCGCCTTCACGGCTGCCCTTGGCGTTCTGGTTATCCGAGAGCACCTTGATGTCCGGATGTTTTTTGAATTCCGTCTGACAGCCTTCCACGCGGTTTTGCACCGCAGAGACCGGTGGTCCGTTGATGATCACCACGTTGCCTTTGCCTTTCAGGCGGTCGGTAATGTACTTACAGGCCATTTCCCCCGCCTGGGTGTTATCGGAGGTGATGGTTGCATCGGCCCCTTCCGCCGCCACGTCCACCGCGACGACCACGATCCCGGCGTCCTTCGCGCGCTTCACCGCCGGGCCGATCCCTTTGGAATCCGCAGCATTGAGAATGATCATGTCCACCTTCGCGGCGATAAAGTTATCGATCTGCGAAACCTGCTGGCCCAGGTCGTAACCGCTGGAGACCAGCGTCACCTTGACGTTATCCCCCGCCAGCTTGCGCGCTTCCAGCTCGGCACCTTTGGTGATCTGCACGAAGAACGGGTTAGCCAGGTCGCCCACCGTCACGCCGATGGACTTCAGATCTTTTGCCTGCGCAAACGGCGTTGCGGCAAGCAGCGCGCCAGCACAGAGCGCGGTCACTAAGGGTTTCAAACGCATCTTGTCTTCCTCGCTTGTAGGGTATTGTTGTTATGCACTTTGATGGTGTCGGGTACGGTATTTGTCGATCAGCACCGCTATGATGATCACCGCCCCTTTGATCACCAGCTGCCAGAAGTAGGAGACGCCCATCAGCGTCATGCCGTTGTTGAGGGTGGCGATGATCAGCGCGCCCACCAGCGTGCCGGTGATCGTGCCGATCCCGCCGACGAAGCTGGTACCGCCGAGGATCACCGCCGCAATCGCATCCAGCTCGTACCCCGTGCCGAGGTTGCCGTTGGCGCTGTAGAGGCGCGAGGCGCTCATGACGCCGCCAAGCCCGGAGAGCAGGCCGCTCATGCCGTAGACAAACAGCAGCACCAGCCAGACCTTAATGCCCGTTAAGCGCGCCGCCTGCATGTTGCCGCCCACCGCGTAGATGTGAACGCCGAGCGTGGTGCGGCGCAGGATGAACCAGCACACCGCAATCACCGCCAGCGCGATCACCACCAGCCACGGAATGGGGCCGAGGTAGTTATTGCCGATCCACTCGAAGCTGATGTTTGAGTTGATCACCGTCGTGCCATCGGCCAGCAGGTACGCCGCACCGCGCAGCGCCGTGTAGGTGCCGAGCGTGACGATAAACGGCGGCAGCCCGGCAAAGGCTACCAGCGCGCCGTTGAATAATCCCAGCACCATGCCGAGCATCAGCGCCGCTGGAATAGAGAGCATCGCAAATTCAGGGATTAGCGAGACCACCATCGCCGCCACCGCCGTGGTGCCCAGAATCGAACCTACGGAGAGGTCGATCCCGCCGGTCAGGATGATGAAGGTCATCCCGGCCGCCAGCACGATGTTGATGGATGCCTGGCGGGTGATATTGAGCAGGTTACTCTCGGTGAAGAAGTTCGGGGCAATAAAGCCAAATACCGCCACAATCAGGATCAGAATCGGTAAAATCCCGATCGTTTGCATCAGATCGCTCATCAGCATTTTTTTTGCGGAGGCGGATTTCGCCACCTGCTGCGGATGGGTAGGAGTTGTCATAATTACACCGCCTGATGATATGTGTCGTTCACGCCGGTTGCCAGCGTCATGATGTTTTCCTGAGAGATATCGTGCCCGTGAAGCTCACCCGCGATGCTGCCTTCCCGCATCACGTAGACCCGGTCGCTCATTCCCACCACTTCCGGCAGCTCGCTGGAGATCATCAGAATCGCCACCCCCTTGCGCGCCATCTGGTTCATGATGCGGTAGATCTCGCTTTTTGCGCCGACGTCCACGCCGCGCGTCGGCTCGTCCAGAATCAGAATGCGCGGGCCAATCGCCACCCAGCGGGAGATCAGCAGCTTTTGCTGGTTGCCGCCCGAAAGCCCGCCCGCGCGTACCTGAGAATGAGGCACGCGGATGTTGAGCAGGGCGATGGCGTCGTCGGAAATGGACTGGGCTTTTTTGCGGTTCAACATGCCAAAGGTGGCGTCGCGCTCCAGCGTCGCCATGGTGATATTCTCCTGCGCCGCCAGCTCCAGAAACAGCCCCTGCTCCTTGCGGTTTTCGGTGAGAAAACCGATGCCGTTTTCGATGGCCGCGCGCGGGGAGTGGATCACCACCGGTTCGCCGTCCACCTCTATCATCCCGCCGGTGGCCTTACGCACGCCGAAGATAAGCTGCGCCAGCTCGGAGCGTCCGGCTCCGACCAGCCCCGCCAGCCCGACGATTTCGCCGGAACGCACCTGCAGGCTGCACGGCTGTACTTTTTTACCGTCGGTGAGGTGGTGCACGTTCAGACGAGGGCTGCCGAGGGGAATATCACGCTCTTTGTTGAACAGGTCGCTTAACGGGCGGCCCACCATCATTTTCACCAGCTCGGAGGCGTTGAGCCTGTCGCGCGTGAGGCTCCCGACGTACTGCCCGTCGCGCAGAACGCTCACGCGGTCAGAGAGTTCATACACTTCCGCCATGCGGTGGCTGATATAGATAATCGCCATGCCCTCGTCGCGCAGGCGCAAAATCAGTTCGAACAGGCGGTGGGTTTCGCGGGAGGAGAGGGCGGCGGTAGGTTCGTCCATCACCAGAATGCGGCTGTTGCGGTGCAGCGCGCGGGCGATTTCCACCTGCTGCTGCTCGGCGATGGTCAGCTTCATCACCAGGTCTGTGGCGCTGAACTGCGCGCCGAGACGGTCAATCACCGCCTGCGCCTGGGCGGCCATCTCCTTGCGCTGGACCAGCCCGCCGCGCGACAGCTCGCTGCCGAGGAAGATGTTTTCGGCCACGGTAAGATTGGGCGCGAGCTGCATCTCCTGGTAAATCAGGGTGATGCCTGCGGCCAGCGCATCTTTTGGCCCTTTAATGTGAAACGGCTGGCCGTCGATCAGGATCTCGCCGCTGGTGGCGGTATAGGCTCCCGCGAGGATCTTCATCAGCGTGCTTTTTCCCGCGCCGTTTTCCCCCATCAGCGCGTGGATCTCACCGGGGAAGACCGTCAAATCCACACCCTTGAGCGCGTGGAAATTGCCAAAGGTTTTGGCAATGTGGCGCATCTCTAAAACCGGGATTCTGCTCATGGCGGACCTCCTGTGAATGTCGATATCTGCACTTCATCACAGGCGCGTAAATGCAAAATGTCAGAAGCTGTTCATATTTGTCATAGTTATGAATAGCGAATGTGGATCACAGTTACGGAGTCAACATGTCTTCACGCCCCCCGTTCTTCGCCAGCGCCCGAGGCCGCCTGCTGATTTTCAATCTGCTGGTGGTCGCCGTTACGCTGATGGTGAGCAGCGTAGCGGTGCTCGGTTTCCGTCACGCCAGCCAGATCCAGGAACAGGTGCAGCAGCAAACGCTGGACGACATGACCGGCAGCATGAATCTCGCCCGCGACACGGCCAACGTCGCAACGGCGGCGGTACGGCTTTCGCAGGTGGTGGGGGCGCTGGAGTACAAAGGCGAAGCCGAGCGACTAAAGCAGATGCAAACGGCGCTGCGCCGCTCGCTGGAGCAGCTTGCCGATGCCCCGCTGGCGCAGCAGGAGCCGGCGCTGGTGGCGCGGATTATTCGCAGAAGCAATGAATTACAGCAAAGCGTAACGGGGATGCTGGAGCGCGGGCAAAAGCGGCACCTTGAACGTAACGCGCTGCTGAGCTCGCTCTATCAAAGCCAGAGCTATTTGCGTCATCTTCAGGACATCAACCGCCGTTATGACAGCAACGTACCGGATGCGCAGCAGCTGATGGAGATGGATCGGCTGATCGCTGCCGCCATCGACACCCCTTCGCCGCGCGCGACCGTTCAGCAACTGGACGCTGTGACCGCCACGCTGCCCCGGAGCGCCATACAGCCGGTCGTGAAGGACGTTCTGCCCGATTTTAACGCCGAGTTGCGTCAGCTTGCCCCGCTGTCGAAGCAGCTGGAAGAGAGCGATCTGTCCATCAGCTGGTATATGTTCCACATCAAGGCGCTGGTGGCGATCCTCAATAGCGATATCAATCAGTACGTTGAGCAGGTGGCGCAGGCCTCCCGACTTCGCACGGCCCAGAGCCATCACGAGCTGCAATCCATCAGCGTGTTTATCAGCATCTTCGCCGTGCTGGCGCTGATCATTACCGGGTGCGCCTGCTGGTATATCTACCGCAATCTGGCCTCCAACCTGACGGCCATCTCCCGGGCGATGTCGCGACTTGCCCACGGCGAGCAGGATGTTTCCGTTCCCGCGCTGCAGCGGCGCGACGAGCTGGGCGAGCTGGCGCGCGCGTTTAACGTTTTTGCCCGCAATACCGCCTCGCTTGAGCACACTACGCGGCTGCTGAAAGAGAAAACCACGCAGATGGAGATCGACCGCATCGAGCGTCAGGGGCTGGAAGAGGCGCTGCTGCACAGCCAGAAAATGAAGGCCGTCGGACAGCTGACCGGCGGGCTGGCGCATGATTTTAACAACCTGCTGGCGGTGATCATCGGCAGCCTTGAGCTCACCGACCCCGAATCAAAAGACGCGCCGCGCATTAGCCGGGCGCTGAAGGCGGCCGAGCGTGGTGCCTTACTGACGCAGCGCCTGCTGGCGTTTTCCCGCAAGCAATCCCTGACGCCGCATGCGGTTGAGATGCTGCCGCTGCTGGAGAACCTCCGGGAACTGATGCGCCACTCCCTGCCTGCCACCCTGACCCTGGAAATTGAAGCGCAATCGCCTGCGTGGCCCGCGTGGATAGACGTCAGCCAGTTGGAAAACGCTATTATCAACCTGGTGATGAACGCGCGCGATGCGATGGAAGGACAAAGCGGGGTGATAAAAATCCGCACCTGGAATCAGCGCGTCACCCGCAGCGACGGGCGCAGGCAGGATATGGTGGCGCTGGAAGTGATTGACCGCGGCAGCGGCATGTCGCAGGAGGTGAAATCCCGGGTCTTTGAACCGTTCTTCACCACCAAGCAGACCGGAAGCGGGAGCGGGCTGGGCCTGTCGATGGTCTACGGTTTTGTGCGCCAGTCCGGGGGCCGGGTTGAGATCGAAAGCGCGCCGGGGCAGGGCACCACCGTGCGGCTGCACCTCCCGCGCTCGACGCTGCCCGCCGTTTCGGAGGATGAAGCGCTGGCTGCCACAACGTCCGTGGATAACGAGCGGCTTGTACTGGTGCTGGAAGATGAGGCGGACGTTCGTCAGACCCTGTGCGAACAGCTGCATCAGCTTGGTTACCTGACGCTCGAAGCGGACAACGGCGAGCAGGCCCTGAGCATGCTGGCGGCGTCGCCGGATATTGGCATGTTTATCAGCGATCTGATGTTGCCCGGAGGCCTGAGCGGGGCTGAGGTGATTAACCATGTGCGCAGCCATTATCCGCAGCTTCCGGTGCTGCTGATCAGCGGGCAGGATTTGCGCCCGGCGCACAACCCGCAGCTGCCGGACGTGCAGTTATTGCGTAAGCCGTTTACGCGGGCGCAGCTGGCGCAGGCGCTGCGGAAAGTCTGTTTATAAGCATTGATATTTCGGAATTCATCAAGAGCGTGAGTAAACCGGGGGATGCTAACCTGCGCAAAATTTGGCAGATTGGGATATAAAGGGAACTATGCCGGTACTTACAAGAGGGGACTCACAAATGATTGTGATGCCTACAACTTACAGCCCAAAGACCGTAGCAAGGTCTTTCAAGCTCGTTGATGAATTCGAACTCTCCGGGCGAGTGTTACATGTCATTTTTGATAGCCAGACGCCAAGAGCTGCGATTATTGAAGCGGATGTCGAAACCTTCGATGGTGTACCTCGGCATCGGGTTGTTGCTGCCCTGGATTTACAACGTAAAACGCATTTGGGGGAAGGTATCATTGCTGTCGAGCGTTGTTGGGAAGATACCAATGTTATTCAGGTAGAAGGTATATGCGTTGATCCAGCCGAGCGTGACAAGGGACTGGCAACTCGTCTGTATGAAGCCTTGGTATTACAGTGTGGCGTGACGCTTATTAGCGACTTTGAACAATATGAGGGTGGGAAGATGCTCTGGCAGAAAATTGCCCGCGAGTCTGACCAAATCGCTGTATTTGTTCTCGATACCGAGCAGGGAGCATTTTGGCCGTATGATGGTAGCAAGGTTATCTATGACGGGGGGTGTATACCCGAAGATCGTATCTGGAGTCATTCGCCGGATCAAAAATGTTATGGCATTGTACTGGTTGCAGAAAATAAACAGCGTGCGAATCAGCTGATGGAAGGCCCTGGACACAACTGAATTTGAGATTCCTCCGCTACCCCGGAACAATGCCGTTGATTACCGTAAGGCCAGTTCCCCTGCGAGTCTGGCCTTATGAAACGTTACTCTACCGCTCTGTTATTTGGTCTGCTGTCACTCACCAGCCAACTGGCGCATGCCGATGTGATTGATGATGCCATTGGCAACATTCAGCAGGCGATCAACGATGCCTATAACCCCAGCAGCAGCCGTAATGACGATGACGACGATCGTTACGACCGCAACCGTCAAATCGACAGCCGACAGTACGACGACCGTCGTCGGCAGCTTGAAGACCGACGCCGCCGCTTAGACGAGCGTCAGCGCCAGCTGGATGACGACAGACGTCGGTTAGAAGAAGATGAGCGTCGGTTAGAAGACGATTACGATCGAGGATAAGCGCAGCCTGTTGCCCTCACCCCAACCCTCTCCCACGGGAGAGGGAGAAAACCTAATCCAGCACCAGCACCATCCCGTCATATCCCGCTTCAATGCCGTCCGGTAGCGGATTATCCATCATCCACACGTCAAACTGATGGCTGATGTGGGTCAGGATCACCTGCGGGCAGCCAATCACCTCGTTCAGCGCAACCACGGTGTTTAAGTCGCAATGGTTGCGTGGGGTCTCGTCACGCGGTTCATGACTGCAGTCGATGATTATCGCCTGTGGCTGATTGTTGAGCAGAAACGTCACCGTTTTATCCGGCAGCCCGGCGGTATCAGAAAGCCACGCCACGCGGCTGTGGGCGGATTCCAGCAGATACCCGAAGGTCAGTTTTGAATGGTTGAGCGGCAGCGGCGTGACCCGCAGCCCCTGCAGCTCAAACATCACGAACGGCTCAACCGTGTGGCTGAAATCCAGAATTCCGGGATGTTTAAACAGGTCGTCGCACCCTGCGTCGTCCGGCGGGCCGTAGACCGGGATGGTTGCGCCCACGCCCCAGCGCAGGGGGAACAGCCCCTGGACGTGATCCATATGATAGTGCGTGAGCAAAAACTGCTGAAAGCTACCCGCCGGCCAGTCGTCCATCAGGTGCGGAATACCCGCATCCAGCAGGGTGACCGCATCGTTGAATTTGACCACCGCGCTGCAGGGGCGACGGCGATAGTTGTCCTGCAGGCGCGCCCGTCGACACGCCGCGCAGTCGCAGCCAAAGACCGGCACGAGCTGTGCACTTCCGGTTCCCGTTAACGTGATGGTCAGACTCATAACGCACCTCTACAGCGGTTTGGTGAATCGAAAATGGCTCTGCGTATATCCTTCACGAACGTAAAAACGGTGCGCGTCAGTGCGTTTCACGCTGGTGGAGAGCTCGGTCAGCTCCGCGCCGGCCTGCCGTGCCACCTCTTCCGCCCAGGCCAGCAGCTGGCTGCCCACCTTTAGCCCGCGCGCCTGCGGCATTACCACCAGCTCCTGGATCTCGCCGATCCAGCGCGCGTGATGGAGGTGAAACTGCATGTGCAGGCCGATCATGCCGACGACATGTCCGTCCAGCTCGGCAAGCTGGTAGCGCATGTTGTGATCCTGAAGGTTGGCAAGAAATCCGGCGTGGAACGCCTGATGGTCGAACTCTGCCTGCTTCAGTTCGCAGATCAGGGCATAGACAATCTGCGCATCGTCGGCGGTGGCGGGGCGAAGCTGGCAGTCAGGCATGCTGTTTCTCCTTCTGGCAGATAAGCGATAAAAAGGTCTCGACTGACTGTAGCAAACTTCCGTCGTTATTGAGGATGTGACAGCCCGACGGAGTGTAGCGCGCCGCACGTTCCAGCCGCTGGTCGATCTCACGCGCATTTTCCCGTCCCCGGCTTTGCAGCCGGCTGCGCAGGATATCCGGGGAAACCTGCAGGCAGACCGGCAGCAGCGCCGCTTCGTACCGGGCTTTTGCCTGCGGCAGATGCGCGCGCGAGCCGTTAACCAGCACGTCGAATCCCGCGTGCAGCCAGAGGTCAATCTCAATACCCACGCCGTAATAAAAGCCGTTGGCGTGCCAGCTCAGCGCCAGCAGATTTTGCCCGGCGCGGGTAAAAAACTCCTGCTCGCTCAGGGCGATATGGTTCTCGCTTCCGGCGTTGGCGGCGCGGGTAATGTAGCGGTGCGCCACCAGCAGCTGTGAATGTTCCCGCTGCCGCAGCGCCGAGAGCAGGCTGTCTTTCCCGGAGCCGGACGGCCCCATTAACCAGATGAGTCTTCCCATCAGAACACCCTTTTTCCCTGACGCCAGACGTGGTCGATATGAACGTGCTCGCCCCTGCGGTGGGCGAGCACCAGATCTGCCCGTTTGCCTTCGGCAATCTCACCGCGATCCTGAAGATTGAGCGCGGTGGCCGGGTTTTTGGTCACCAGGCGAATTGCCTGCGGCAGCGTAAAGCGGTTGCCCTCGTCGTCCGCCACCCGGAATGCCGCATCCAGCAGGCTGGCGGGGTAGTAGTCGGACGAGAGAATGTCCAGCAGGCCGAGGGAGGCGAGTTTGCTTGCCGCCACGTTGCCGGAGTGCGATCCGCCGCGCACGATGTTCGGTGCGCCCATCAGCACGTTCATGCCGTGCTGGCGCGACGCCTCAGCTGCTTCGAACGTGGTGGGAAATTCGGCTATTACGCTGCCAAGCTGGTGGGATTCGCGCACGTGCTCGCGCGTGGCGTCGTCATGGCTCGCCAGCGCGATATTCCGGTCCCGGCACATCGCGGCAATCTTAAGACGGTTGGGCTGCGACCACTGGGCCGCAAGCTGAAGCTGCTCTTCTTCGTAGCGCGCCATCTCCGCGTCGTTGAGCGAGTATTTGCCCTGATAGTATTCACGATACTTTTCAATGTTGGCGAACTGGCGCTGCCCCGGCGAGTGGTCCATCAGGGAGACCAGCGAGACCGGCTCGCGGCCCACCAGCTTTTCAAACAGCGGCAGCGTGGTGTGGTGCGGCAGTTCGCAGCGCAGGTGCAGACGGTGCTCGGCGCGGTTGAGGCCGCGCTTTTGCGTCTCCTCCACGGCGTTGATCATCTTCTCCAGATTCTCCAGGCGATCGCCGCCGTCGCGCACGTCTCCGATCGCCACCGCGTCCAGCACCGTGGTGATGCCGCTGGCGACCATCAGCGCGTCGTGGCTGCTCATCGCCGAATGGGCGGGCCAGTCCACCTTCGGGCGCGGGGTGAAGAATTTATCCAGATTATCGGTATGCAGCTCAATCAGCCCCGGCAGCAGCCAGCCGCCGTCGCCGTCCATCGCTTCAGGGGAACGGCTTTGGGTTTCGGCAAACGTGCGGATGACGCCTTCATGGATTTCAACCGAACCCTTAACGACCTCATTTTCCAGCACCAGCCTGATGTTATTGATAATCATGCGTTTGTCCCCATCGGGTGCAGTCTGTCTGCCACGCGGGTGCGTACGGCGTCGTCGTGGAAGATCCCGACGATCGCCGCGCCCCGCGCTTTGGCCTGTTCGATCAGCGCTATCACCGCTGCGCTGTTTTTAGCGTCGAGCGAGGCGGTGGGTTCATCCAGCAGTAAGATCGGATAATCGACGATAAACCCGCGCGCGATATTCACGCGCTGCTGCTCGCCGCCGGAAAAGGTCGACGGGGCGAGGTGCCACAGGCGCTCCGGCACGTTGAGGCGCGTCAGCAGGCTCGCGGCCCTGGCGGCACAGGTTTCACGCGGCACGCCGAGATCCAGCAGCGGCTGCATCACCACGTCCAGGGAAGAGATCCGCGGGATCACCCGCAGGAACTGGCTGACCCAGCCGATCGTCGAGCGGCGCACTTCCAGCACCTTGCGCGCCGGGGCCTGAACCAGATCGACCCATTCATCATTGTGGCGAATGCGGATGTGTCCTTCGTCCGGTAAATAGTTGGCGTACAGGGAGCGCAGCAGGGTGGATTTACCGCTGCCGGAGTGGCCGTGCAGCACCACGCATTCGCCGCTGCTGACCTCTAGCGAGGCATTTTGCAGCACCGGCAGGCGCACGCCGTTTTGCTGGTGGAGCACAAAGGTCTTACTTACGTTTTGTACGTGGATCATGTTGGCCTCTTAATTCTGTAATACCGAGGACACCAGCAGCTGGGTGTACGGATGGTGTGGATCGTCCAGCACCCGGTCGGTCAGCCCACTTTCCACCACCAGGCCCTGCTTCATCACCAGCAGACGGTCCGCCAGCAGGCGCGCAACGCCTAAATCGTGGGTGACAATCACCACCGCAAGGTTCAGCTCCACCACCAGACCGCGCAGCAGGTCGAGCAGGCGCGCCTGCACGGAGACGTCCAGCCCGCCGGTGGGTTCATCCATAAACACCAGCTTCGGATGGGTGACCAGGTTGCGGGCAATCTGCAGACGCTGCTGCATCCCACCGGAGAAGGTCGTCGGCAGGTCGTCGATGCGCGAGGCGGGGATTTCCACCTCCTCCAGCCAGTGCCGGGCGGTGGCGCGGATGTTGCCGTAGTGGCGCGCGCCGGTGGCCATCAGGCGTTCGCCGATATTGCCCCCGGCAGAGACCTGACGGCGCAGGCCGTCCATCGGATGCTGGTGCACCACGCCCCACTCGGTGCGCAGCAGGCGGCGGCGCTCGGCCTCGCTTATGCCGTAGAGGGAGCGTCCCTGATACAGGATCTCACCGTGTTGTGGCGCCAGGCGCGCGGAGATGGACTTCAGCAGGGTCGTTTTGCCGGAGCCGGACTCGCCGACGATCCCCAGCACTTCGCCCGGCCACAGCTCAAACGACACGTCGCTGAAGCCTTTGCCCGGCGCATATAGATGGGTGAGGTTATTAACCGAAAGCAGCGGTTTCATTGGCCGTTCGCCTCGCTCTGTTGGCGGCAGTAATCGGTGTCGGAGCAGACAAACATTCGTTTGCCCGTGTCGTCCAGCACCACTTCGTCGAGATAGCTGTGTCTGGAGCCGCAGATGGCGCACGGCTCGTCCCACTCCTGCACCGTAAACGGGTGATCGTCGAAATCCAGGCTTTCGACACGTGTATACGGCGGTACGGCGTAGATGCGTTTTTCACGTCCGGCACCAAAGAGCTGCAGGGCGGGCATCATGTCCATCTTCGGGTTATCGAATTTCGGGATCGGTGACGGGTCCATCACGTAGCGCCCGTTCACCTTCACCGGGTAGGCGTAGGTGGTGGCGATATGGCCGAAGCGGGCGATATCCTCATACAGTTTGACCTGCATTACCCCGTACTCTTCCAGCGCGTGCATGGTGCGGGTCTCGGTTTCGCGCGGCTCGATAAAGCGCAGCGGTTCCGGGATTGGCACCTGGAAAATCAGAATCTGATCTTCCGTCAGCGGAGTTTCCGGGATGCGGTGACGGGTCTGGATCAGCGTCGCGTCTTCGGTTTTTTCGGTGGTGTTGACGCCCGTTACGCGCTTAAAGAAGTTGCGGATCGACACCGCGTTGGTGGTGTCGTCCGCACCCTGGTCGATGACCTTCAGCACGTCCGCTTCACCGATCACGCTGGCGGTCAGCTGGATGCCGCCCGTGCCCCAGCCGTAGGGCATCGGCATTTCGCGGCCGCCGAACGGCACCTGATAGCCCGGAATAGCCACCGCTTTTAAAATAGCGCGGCGGATCATGCGTTTGGTTTGCTCGTCCAGATAGGCAAAGTTGTAGCCGCTTAAGTTAGTCATTGGCGCGCTCCCGTTGCAGGCGTTTCAGCAGTTCCAGTTCGGCCTGGAAATCGACGTAGTGCGGCAGCTTGAGGTGCGAGACAAAGCCAGCGGCCTCGACGTTATCCGCGTGGGCCAGCACGAACTCTTCGTCCTGCGCCGGGCCGGCGATGTGCTCGCCGTACTCCGGTGCCTGCAGGGCGCGGTCAACCAGCGCCATCGCCATCGCCTTGCGCTCGCCGAGGCCAAACACCAGCCCGTAGCCGCGGGTAAAGTGCGGATCTTCATTCTCTGGCGCGACGAAACCGTTCACCATTTCACACTCGGTCATTAGCAGTTCGCCGACGTTCACTGCAAAACCCAGCTCTTCCGGTACGATTTCAACGTCGATATAGCCGCTGCGGATCTCCGCCGCAAACGGGTGGTTGCGCCCGTAGCCGCGCTGGGTGGAGTAGGCCAGCGCCAGCAGATAGCCTTCGTCGCCTCGCATCAGCTGCTGCAGGCGGGACGAGCGCGAGCACGGGTAAACCGGTGGCGTGCGGGTAATGTCATCCGGCGCGGCTCCCGTGTCCTCTTCCGCCTTCGCCAGCCCCTGATTTGCCAGCAGGCTAAAGACGTGCGGAGACGGTTCCTGTTCGGCGTCTGAAGTGCTAAGCGTTGGGGCTTCGCCGTTCGCCAGCAGGGTGAAGTCCAGCAGGCGATGGGTGTAATCGTAGGTAGGGCCAAGCAGCTGGCCGCCGGGGATGTCTTTATAAACGGCAGAAATGCGGCGCTCCAGGCGCATCTCCGCCGTGTCTACCGGCTCGCTCACCGCCAGTTTGGCAAGGGTAGTGCGGTAGGCGCGCAGCAGGAAGATGGCTTCCACGTTATCGCCGCTGGCCTGCTTAAGGGCCAGCGCCGCCAGCTCGCGGTCGGCGATGCCGCCCTCGGTCATCACCCGGTCAACCGCGAGGTTAAGCTGCTGTTCAATCTGGGCGACGCTCAGCTCGGGAAGCCGTTCATCGCCCCGTCGTCTGTGTTCCTGCAAGGCATGGGCGGCGGCGATGGCCTTTTCGCCCCCTTTGACGGCTACGTACATCAGCACACCTCCACGTGGGTGGTTCGCGGGATCGCCAGCAGGCGTTCGCCGCAGGTCAGGATCAGGTCAATGCCCAGCGGGAACGGGTGCGGGCGCTCGGTCAGCTCGTGAATGATGCACTCCGGCAGCTGCGGCGCGACCATGCGCTCGTCGGCGATGCCTGCGCCCGTCAGGCGCAGCATGCGGCCGCCGCTCAGGCTGGAGACCTGCAGGATCAGCGTGGCGCTGGTCTCCGGGGCGACGGCGCTGCCTTCGCTCAGGGCGTTGAGCTGTTCATGGCTGATTTGCTCATCGGCCACGGCAAAAACCGCCTGCTGGGGCTGATCGACCAGCGGGGCGCTGGTGTGAAAACGCAGGTTCTGGCTGGCGATATCGTTCGACAGGGCACCTGACAGCCATACCGGGGTATCGTTGTCCGCCAGCGTCAGCAGCACGCTGGCGGAGGCGAGGTTCAGCGGCAGCCAGCCCTGAGAGAGCTGGTGCAGGGAGACAATCACGCCCGGCTCGCTCATGGCCTTCAGCAGGCGACGAAAACTTTGTTGGGCATCCTGGACGGCCAGGGTAAAAGCAGGTTGAAGCGTCATGCGTTATCTCCGCGAACGAGCGTAAAGAAGTCGACCCGGCTGGTGTTCACTTCGGCCTGACGGGCGGCAACCCGTGCGGCGCGGTCGGCTTCCAGCGGGGCAATAAGGGTTTCCATTAACGTCTGGAAATGCGGGGGTTCCTGCAAAAGGGCGTCGATTACCGCGCAGCGCTCGGCGTGCGCCTTATCGCGACCCAGCACATAGCTGTAGCCCAGCGTACCGCTGTTCAGGCGGATCGCCGCGTGGGTGAGGGTGGCGTCGCCTGCAAAAAAGCGCTGGCCGGTGCCGCCCATCCGCGCCTGGATTTGTACCAGGCCGATTTCCGGCGCGCGGATCGTGTCGTAGTCAGGCGCCAGGCCCAGCGCGTTCATGCGCTCGCGCAGGGCGGCAGGCTGGCAATGGGCCAGCACGCGCATCCAGCGCTGTCGGGTGGAGGTATCGACGTGCATTCAGTGCTCCATGGTGAATTCAATCATGTCGGCGCGGGTCAGGCTGACGGAGTATTCCGTCGCGTTGATCTCGCCGTCACGGTGGTTGAGGGTGCGTACGCAGAGCAGCGGGGCCATGTTGGGAATTTCGAGCACCTTGCTCTCTTTTGCCTGCGCGCGGCGGGCGCTTATGCGCGTCTGGGTGCGCTTGAGGGCGATGCCCGTGGCATCCTGAAGAAAGTCGTGCAGAGAACCGCTGGTAAAGTTTTGCAGTACGGGCCAGAGGGCCAGGTCCGCGAAGTAGTGGTCAATCTGGCACACCGCCACGCCGTTGACCCGACGCAGCGTGCGCAGGTGAATGACGTTATCACCCTCCTGTATCCCCAGCGCGTCCGCCACGTGGCTGGAGGCCGGGCGCAATACCGAGAGCAGCTTTTCGCTGGTCGGGTGGCTGCCCTGATCCAGCAGGTTCTGGCTAAAGCGCGCCTGGGCGTTAAGCGGGTAGTCGAACGGGCGCATCAGCACCAGCACGCCCACGCCCTGGCGGCGCTGCACCCAGCCGCGCTCGACCAACTGGTCAATGGCGCGGCGCAGGGTATGGCGATTGACCTCGTAGCGGTCGGCAAGCTGCTGCTCGGCGGGCAGGTAGTCCCCGCAGCGGTAGTGCGTGCGCAGCTCCACTTCGAGCTTTGCCGCAATCTCCTGCCAGCGGGTGGGGTAACTGGTCGGATGTCTGGATAAGTGCATACAAATCAAAGCCTCGCTTCTCAGATGAAGTGCTTACGCAAACGTTGAGAGAGGAAATCCAGCAGGCTGACGGTGACGATGATGAGCACCATCAGGGCGCAGGTTTGCTGGAACTGGAAACCGCGAATCGCTTCCCACAGGGTGACGCCAACCCCGCCTGCGCCCACCATACCCACGACGGTGGCGGAGCGGACGTTGGACTCAAAGCGGTACAGAGAGTAAGAGATCAGCAGCGGCATCACCTGCGGCAGGACGCCGTAAAGGATCTCTTCGATTTTGTTGGCGCCGGTTGCGCGGATGCCTTCCACCGGGCCGGGCTCGATGGCTTCGACCGCTTCGGACAGTAGTTTGGAAAGTACGCCGGTGGTGTGGATGAACAGCGCCATGACGCCCGCGAACGGACCCAGGCCAACGGCCACCACGAACAGCATCGCAAAGACCATTTCATTGATGGCGCGGCAGGCGTCCATCAGGCGGCGCATCGGCTGGTAGACCCACCACGGCACGATGTTTTCAGCGCTCATCAGGCCAAACGGAATGGAGAGAATGACGGCAAGGGCAGTACCCCAGACGGCGATTTGCAGAGTGACCGCCATTTCGCTGAGGTAGTCCTGCCACTGGCTGAAGTCCGGCGGGAAGAAGTCGGCGGCGAAGGTGGCCATGTTGCCGGAATCTTTGAAGAGCAGCAGCGGATCCATTTCTGCGCCCTTCCAGGAGATAACCAGCACCGCCAGCAGAATGGCCCAGCTGATGAGCGAGAACCAGCTGCGCTTTGGCGGCGGGAGGGTGATGGTTTGCATGTTGACTCCTTTGGGTTATGTCCCCTCTCCCACAGGGAGAGGGAGAAAAGCACTACTGCACCGCTTTATTCACGCTGGTCATCGCGCCGATCGCGGCGGTCAGGCGGTCGAGGTCTTCCAGTTGAGCCTGGATTTCAGACACTTTGCTGGTCTTCTCCTCGTCCTTCAGCCCTTTGTTGTCCTTCACGGCCTGCATCTGCTTAAACAGAGCCAGCTGGCGAATCGGGACCAGCTGCAGATCGCTGGACGCACGGAACGGCGCCCAGCCCAGACGTTCCAGAACCGCTTTCTCTTCCGGCGTTTTGCCGTAGTTCATAAAGAAGTCGTAGACCTTGTCCTTGGTGCTTTCGGAGAGATTTTTGCGCCAGACGATCGGGTCGCCAGGGATCAGCGGCGATTTCCAGATGACCTTCAGCTCTTTCAGCTTGTCCGGCGCGGAGGTCTTCAGCTTGTCGAGGTTTTCTGTGTTGTTGGTGGCAACGTCCACCTGCTTGTTCGCCACGGCCAGCGCGTTGGTTTCGTGCCCGGCGTTCACCGTGCGTTTGAAGTCGCTGGTGGAGATGTTGTTTTTCGCGAAGACGTAGTAGCCGGGAACGAGGAAGCCGGAGGTGGAGTTCGGATCGCCGTTACCAAAAGTCAGCTCTTTGCGTTTGGCGATCATGTCGTTGAGGGTGTTGATCGGGCTGTCTTTGTTGACGATCAGTACGCTCCAGTAGCCAGGGGAGCCATCTGCCGCAACGGTCTGGGCAAAGACCTGGCCGTTGGCGCGGTCCACCGCTTCCATCGCCGAGAGGTTACCGTACCAGGCAATGTCCACTTTGTTGAAGCGCATTCCCTGGATGATGCCCGCGTAGTCCGGGGCGAAAAAGGCGTTTACTTTGATCCCCAGCCTGGTTTCCATATCTTTCAGGAACGGTTCCCACTGAGGCTTCAGGTTCTGCTGTGATTCCGTCGAAATAATGCCGAAATTCAGCGCTTTTTCCTGCTCTTCCGCATACGCCGGGCTTAACAGGGTGCTGATGCTGAACATGCTGGTAAAGGCCAGCGCGGCAACGGCTTTATAGTTCATTTCCATTCCTCGTTATGGGGACGTTATGCAGCCTGCGCGCGCTCTTCGACGCGGTTTACGCTGCGGTAGAGATGATCTAAACGTTCGTTATCAAACTGATGGCTCGCGCCATCAAAGAAGACATGCCCCTGCCGCAGGGCGACAATGCGCTCGCAGTAGCGCAGGGCGTAATCCACCTGATGCAGCGTGACCACCACGGTAATGCCGTCGTTCTGGTTGATGTCGCGCAGGGTTTCCATCACGATGCGCGCCGATTCCGGGTCCAGCGAGGCGATAGGCTCGTCGGCCAGAATGATTTGCGCTTTCTGCATCAGCGCGCGGGCGATGGCGACGCGCTGCTGTTGTCCACCGGAGAGGGTGGAGACGCGCTGGTGGGCGAAGTGCGCCATGCCGACGCGGGTCAGCGCCTGTAAGGCTTCCTGCTTCTGGGATGGGGAGAACCAGCGCAGGCAGGTGCGCCAGAACGGGGTGCTGCCGAGGGCGCCAATCAGCACGTTCTCCAGCACCGTAAGACGGTTCACCAGGTTGAACTGCTGGAAGATGTAGCCCGTCCGGGCGCGGCTTTTTCGAATATCGCTCGCCAGACGCCCTGCGCGCTGCACGGTGTTGCCCAGCAGCTCGATGTGGCTTTCCGGCGTTTTATCGCAGGTAATGAGGCCGCTTAAGTGGCGTAAAAGGGTGGATTTTCCCGAACCAGACGGCCCGAGAAGCGCCACCATGTCGCCCTGCTGGACGGTCAGATCAACGGCATGCAGCGCCTTGTTGTGATTGAAGGTTTTGCTCAGTTTCTCGACGCGGATAACAGTTTGCATGTGCTGGGCCTCACGATAAATGTGGCCTCATGCTGGCGCATCAATATGACATTTGGGTTAAGTGCAGGTTGCGGGAGTTTGAAGAGTTGAGGGGAGTTTGATGACAGGCGGAGGCAGACCGCCCACCGCCCGAAAATTAGTGCTGTTGCTTAACGACGTTAATCATCCACGGCACGCCGTATTTGTCGGTGACCTTACCGAAGCCGTGCGCCCAGAAGGTTTCCTGCCAGGCCATTTCGATATTGCCCCCATCGGCGAGGTTGTCGAACCAGCGCTTGCCTTCCGACACATCCTGCGTGTCGAGCACCAGCGTGAAGCCCGCGTACTGTGCGCTGCTGCCCGGCGGCAGCCCGTCGCTCATCATGATATCGCTGCCCGCAATGCGGACATTGGAGTGGGCGATAGCCGAATCCGGAAACTGCATGCCGGACGGACAGCCTTCTTCGCTGTTATCGCTTTTTGGCATTTCGCCGAAGGTTATTTTATAGAGGAGTTCTGCGCCGACGGCCTGCTGATAGAAGGCGGTAGCCTCTGCACAGTTGCCGGCGAAAGAGATGTAGGGACTTAACGGCATAATCTTTACCTCACGTAAGAAAAGCCCGTTAAGTGTAGTTCCCGAAAGCCCGGTAAGCGAAGCGCCACCGGGCGGGTAAATCAGTTCTTTTTCACGAACTCAGATTTCAGTTTCATTGGACCGAAGCCGTCAATTTTGCAGTCGATATTATGATCGCCTTCAACCAGACGGATATTCTTCACTTTGGTACCAATCTTCAGCATGGAAGAGCTGCCTTTCACCTTCAGATCTTTGACCACGGTTACGCTGTCGCCATCCGCCAGCAGATTGCCGTTCGCATCTTTGACGACCAGCGCATCAGCATCCTGCGCTAGCTCGGCATCATTCCATTCGTGTGCGCATTCCGGGCAGATGAACATGCCATTATCTTCATAGGTGTATTCAGAATTGCATTTTGGACAGTGTGGGAGTTGCATATCGGTATCCTCAAAAGTGTTAACGCGCTGGAAAGTGCCAGCTTAATGACGGCAGAGTGCCGAAAAAGGCGGCAAGTATAGCGCAAATCCACACGTTTGTCGGTGATATTGTGAATTTAAAAAACGCAGAAAATGTATTGTGAGTGACACTTACTGTCAGTCAGCTAAGCGATGCTAACGTCATTAACACGGTGGAAAGAGAAGTCGCTAAATATATCGAATATTTTATTACGGCAAATTGCTACGCACCTTCATTTCAGATAAGGTGAAGCAACACATTGTTATTTATCTTCGAACTTTGCTGCCATACATTTCTTATGGCGGCGGCCTATCCCTCTCTTTTTAGGTGGGTAAATAATGATGATATATCCTGGAGCTTCTTAAAATGGGTCAGGCTTTTTATCTTTTGGCTTCCGGGCCTTGAGGAGAGCTTTACACGCCATGCAGGGATAGCCATTTATTTCTGATTATCTTCAATCAGTTATATTCCGGTGAACATGTTTTCCACACGTGATCATATAAGCCTGAACATTATAATTAAAACAAGTGGCTTAATAAAAGTAATAAATTTGCGTTAAGGAAAGGCTTTTATCATGCACACACAGACCATTTTTGAATTAAGCCAGGAAGCTGAACGTTTGTTACAGCTCGCCCTGCAAAATCTCGATACCCTGAGGTCAATGCCGACAGCGATGCTGGAGAACACGACGGCGGCTATTACGGGAGAAAAGAACAACGTTCTGCCTTTGCATTTTAGTGCGCGGGGCGTTGAAGCACAGCAGGCAACTCTGAATAATGAATTACGCAAAATAACACGTCTGGAAATGGTTCTGGCTATCGTTGGCACGATGAAAGCGGGGAAATCGACCACCATTAATGCCATTATAGGTACCGAAGTGTTGCCGAACCGCAACCGCCCAATGACGGCGCTTCCTACGCTGATCCGTCATACGCCAGGCCAGAAGGAGCCGGTGCTCCACTTCTCACATGCCTCTCCTATTGATGATTTGATCCACCTGCTGCAGAAAAAGCTCTGCGATTACGATCGCGGCAAGCTGGCTTTGCATCTGGAAATTGATAAGGACATGAATACGCTGCTTGAACGCATTGAGAGAGGCGAGGCCTTTGAAAAGCATCATCTGGGCGCGCAGCCAATATTTCATTGCCTGAAAAGTCTCAATGACCTGGTGAGACTCTCCCAGGCGCTGGGCGTGGCGTTTCCGTTTTCCGAATACGCGGCCATCGAACATATTCCGGTGATTGAAGTGGAGTTCGTGCATCTTGCGGGTCTGGATGCCCACCTCGGGCAGTTGACGCTGCTCGATACCCCCGGCCCCAATGAGGCTGGACAACCGCATCTGCAAAAAATGCTTAGCGAACAGCTCGCCCGCGCGTCGGCGGTGCTGGCGGTGATGGATTATACCCAGCTAAAATCTATTTCTGATGAAGAGGTCCGTCAGGCTATTTCGGTGGCGGGGAAATCAGTGCCTCTTTATGCGCTGGTGAATAAATTCGACCAGAAGGATCGCAATAGCGACGATGAAGAGCAGGTCAGGGCGATGATCTCTGGCACCTTAATGAAAGGCAATATTTCGCCTGGCCAGATCTACCCTGTTTCATCTATGTGGGCGTATCTGGCAAACCGCGCGCGCTACGAAATGAATAGCCACGGACGCCTGCCGGATCATCAGGAGCAGCCCTGGGTGCAGGATTTTGCCGAAGCTGCCCTCGGACGCCGCTGGCGTACGGCGGACCTGGACGATATTGACCATATCCGTCACGCAGCCGATTTGCTGTGGGAAGATTCGCTGTTTGAACAACCGATACGCAAACTGATTTACGCCGCCTATGCCAATGCCTCGTTATTCGCGCTGCGTTCGGCGTCGCATAAGTTGCTCAACTACGCGCAGAATGCCCGGGAGTATCTCGACTTCCGCTATCAGGGGCTGACGGTGGCCTTTGAGGCGCTGGAAATGAACATCGCGCGTCTTGAAGAAGATATGGCGCTGCTGCAAACGCGTCAGCGCGCGGTGAGCGATGAGGTGAAACATGAAGTTGAGCAGGCGCTGAACGCTACCGCGGACTTTATGGGGGCCCAGAAAACGGCGCTTCATCAGTCGATTGATCAGGTTTTCAGCACTCACAATATTCTTGATTTGGCAGGCATTGACCGGCTGAATCACCGCAGTGACGAACCGCAAGAGCTGAAACAGCTGGTTCTGGATGATGAAGGGCAGGCGCAGATCGCGCTGAGTAAAATTCGCTCCTCCTGTGAACTGATCATGCTGGATGCGCAGACGAAAATCTGCAGGGAGCTGGCGTTACGCTTCGATCAGCTGGAATCTACGCTGGCGCGTTCGCTGAATGAAGCTATGCGCCCCATTGAAACGCGTATTAAAGAGCATCTGAGCCATGCCGGCTTCCGGGCGCGGATCAGCTTCCCGGCTTTTCAGGCTAACCAGCTTAATTTCAATACGCGGTCCCTGTTTAACGATGCTATTGCGGAGGATAACCGCCCGGCAGGTCAGCCTTCCGCCGGGAGCAGTATGCGTGAAACCGTTTCGCGGTGGCTGAATAATCCTGGCTGGGGCTGGGATGATTATGTGGTCACGCGCACGCGCTATGTTATCGACATTGCGCAGCTGCATGACAAATTTAAGCAACATATTGATCAGTTTTGTGAACAAATACGTAAAGCTTTGTCCGCTCAGGTCGATGTCTCTGTTACGGCCGGAATGGCGACATTCTTTGCAGAATTTTCGTTATGCCTGACCGGCTTACAGGAAAGCTTGCGTGATAGCCTCGCAGTGCGTCAACAAAATGAGCATTCGACCCGAGCGCTCAGCCAGCTGTTGAAGCAAAGCATTACGACTGCGGCGTGGATTCAGGAAGATACCCGACTGTTACGCGATGATATTCAAACACTATTCGCGGCAGAGCAACCATGACAACACAGCTACTGGACGGTCCCGGGCGGACGCTGGAGTGTATTCATCCCAAGTTTATGGTCGATCTTGTGCAGGGCGTGGACGCGGCGCGATATCCCCATCTGGGGCCGCAGCAGCTGCAGTTTCGTGAGCGTTTGACTCAGGAAATCATGACGCACACTCGGCTACGGCCCTGGGCGATGGCGGGAATGCTTAATGAGAACGCGGCCCTGCGCCTGGGGCTGGCGGAAAAACTTGCCGGCATGCTGGATCCGGGCCATCTCGCGCTGACGCTGATGGCCGATAAACTGATTGCGCTGCGCCAGCAGGCCCACTTGCGCGCTCAGCCATCCCCCGGCCTGCTTGAGCAGTACGCGCAGCTCTCCTCTCATTTTACCCAACGTGCTGCCTATAAAGAAAAGGCGCTGACCCAGCGTGGACTGACGGTACAGGCGGGCGAGCACAGTGAACAAATTTTCACCCGCTGGCGAGCCGGCCACTATGATGGCTGGTCTTTGGCCGGGCGCTGCTTCATCGTCCTCGAAGAGCTGCGCTGGGGAGCATTTGGCGATGCATGCCGTCTGGCGAACGACGATGTGTCGGCAATGCTCAAGGATAATTTACGCAGCATGGCTGCCAACTACCTGGCTCAGGGCATCAATGCGTCTCCCACGACGCGCCATTTTTATCATCAGTGGCTGACTACGCCCGCTTCGGCGGGTTTAATCGATCATAAAGACATGCTGGGCTGGCTCGGCGACTGGTGTCAGGCGGATGCACACCCGGTGAGCTGGTCAGTAACGCAAAGCTGGCAGACCGTCGCGCTGGGTATGCCGAGGCTGTGTTCGGCAAAACGGCTGGTGGATGCGATGGTGGAGGAGATTTTTGGTTGACCCCCCCTCACCCTGACCCTCTCCCCATAGGGGAGAGGGTCAGGGTGCGGTGTGTTAATGATGAAGTTCTACAGTTTCCTGTTCTAATTCCTGCTTGGGTGCATTTCCGTAGCGTTTTGCGTACAGCGCTGTGATGATGGGCACCAGGATCGCGGTGACAATCACGCTGGCGGCAACCAGTGCCGTCGCGGAAGCGGCTACCGGTTCAAAGGCCGGGTTTATCTGGGCAATAATTACCGGGTTTGCGACGGCAGCGCCTGCGGCTGAAGAGGCGGCAACGCCCGCTGTGCCGTTTCCTCCCCCGATCACGCGGTCGGCAATAATCAGCGGAATACCGGTGATGATGATAACCGCGACACCCAGCACAATCCCCAGCAGTCCCGTATCAAGGATCACGTTCAGGTTGATGGTGTTGCCCAGCGCAAAGCCAAAGAACGGGATCAGCACTGGCGTAGCTTTGCTGAAGAAATCACGCAGATCGTGATCCAGATTACCCAGGGCAAAACCGATTAGAAACGGCAGGATCGCGCCGACAAAGTGGTGCGGCTCAAAAGAAGCCAGGCCAGCGGACCCCAGGATCAGCATCGTCATGAGCGGGCCGGATTCCAGAGACATCAAAACAAATGCGCCGGACTCCTCTTTCGTTCCGTACTGGTTCATCAGGCTGGCATACAGCCCGCCGTTGGTCATATCCATCGCCGAGACAATCGCCAGGACGGATAGCCCGGCGAAGAAACCGGTCTGAATTCCATTTTCCGGAATGAACATCGCGCATATCATTGCGACAACCCAGGCGACCGCTATTTTGGTTATCACCAGCGTTCCGGATTTGCGTAATACGGTACCCGTAGCGCGTAAATTAATGGATGCGCCGATACAAAAGAACCAGACGGCCAGGATGGGAACGGTACCCGTAATCATCCCTTTTGTGAAACCACCAAAATAAGCCCCGGTATCAGGTGCTAATGTATTCAGAATGGCTCCGAGTACCAGCGGCACCAGCATCATACCACCCGGTATACGTTCTATCGTGGCTTTAATCTTCATATACAACCCTCATAATTTTTACCACTCGTGGCGAGCGGCAGGTGTAAATAAAAAATCAATAAATTCAAGTTGATGAAGGGTTTTTTGATGGTTTGTATTTGATAACCCCGCAACCAAAATGCAGTAAGTGCTCTTCTTTTCTCTTGCCAGAAAGCACCTGGTGCTATGTTTCGGGAATTATCATGCGATCGCTGGAATAATGATTCAATGAAAATAAAACGATGTTTTAGTTATCTGTATCACATATTGAATGTAAACTTTACGACGCGTTCTGTCAGGTGAGGTTTTATGTAAATCTCTTGTAAAAATTTGCCTTTATATTCCGGGATAAAAAGAAAACGGATCATGCTGAAAATCATTATCCTGGGAAGGGTTGAGAAAGGTCTTATTTGCGGAAGTTGACAAATGCTGTCTTCACTTTACGCAGCATAAATATATGTGTGAAGTTGATCACAAATATAAACGCTGGTAGGGTAAAAAGGTCATTAACTGCCCAGACAGGCGTCAACAGGTTCGGTTGTATCGACGGAAAACGTCAATGTAAGTAAACCTGCTACGCTTGAATAAGGCGATTCGCATGGAGCGGATCCCATGGTTCGCAGCACGCTAACTGGACTGTGAAACAGACAGGGCCGAGTCAACGAGGATAGCTATGCTAAGAAGGAAAAAGGTTAAACCCATCACACTGCGCGACGTCACCATTATTGATGACGCAAAACTGCGTAAAGCCATTACCGCAGCCTCGCTTGGTAATGCGATGGAATGGTTCGATTTTGGTGTCTATGGCTTTGTCGCCTACGCGTTAGGTAAAGTGTTCTTCCCCGGGGCTGACCCCAGCCTGCAGATGATTGCCGCACTGGGTACGTTCTCTGTTCCCTTCCTCATTCGCCCGCTGGGCGGTCTGTTCTTCGGTATGCTCGGTGACAAATACGGTCGCCAGAAAATACTTGCTATCACCATTGTCATTATGTCGATCAGTACGTTCTGTATCGGCCTGATTCCGTCCTACGCCACGATCGGCATCTGGGCACCTATTCTGCTGTTGCTTTGTAAGATGGCGCAGGGCTTCTCCGTCGGGGGCGAGTATACCGGTGCGTCGATCTTCGTCGCGGAGTATTCCCCTGACCGTAAGCGCGGCTTCATGGGCAGCTGGCTGGACTTTGGTTCGATTGCCGGATTTGTGATGGGCGCGGGCGTCGTGGTTCTGATTTCAACCGTGGTCGGTGAGGAGAACTTCCTCGACTGGGGCTGGCGTATCCCGTTCTTTATCGCGCTTCCGCTGGGTATTATCGGTCTTTACCTGCGTCACGCGCTGGAAGAGACGCCTGCCTTCCAGCAGCACGTTGAGAAACTGGAGCAAGGTGACCGCGAAGGCCTGCAGGATGGTCCGAAAGTCTCCTTTAAAGAGATTGCGACGAAGCACTGGCGCAGCCTGCTGACCTGTATTGGTCTGGTGATTTCCACCAACGTCACTTATTACATGCTGCTGACCTACATGCCGAGCTATCTGTCGCATAACCTGCACTACTCGGAAGATCACGGCGTGCTGATCATTATCGCCATCATGGTGGGTATGCTGTTCGTGCAGCCAATTATGGGTCTGCTGAGCGACCGCTTTGGCCGTCGACCGTTTATCATCCTGGGGAGTGTGGCGCTGTTTGCGCTGGCGATCCCGGCCTTTATTCTGATCAACAGTAACGTGCTGGGTTTGATTTTCGCGGGTCTGCTGATGTTGGCGGTGATCCTGAACTGCTTTATCGGGGTGATGGCATCTACGTTACCTGCGATGTTCCCGACGCACATTCGTTATAGCGCACTGGCGGCAGCGTTCAACATCTCCGTTCTGATTGCTGGCCTGACGCCTACGCTTGCTGCCTCTCTGGTGGAAAGCACGCAGAATCTGATGATGCCAGCCTATTACCTGATGGTTATCGCGGTAGTCGGTCTGGCGACCGGCCTGACCATGAAGGAGACGGCAAACCGTCCTCTGAAAGGGGCGACGCCTGCGGCATCCGATATTCAGGAAGCGAAAGAGATCCTGCGCGAGCATTACGACAACGTTGAGCAGAAGATTGAGGATATCGACGCAGAGATTGAAGAGCTGCAGAAGAAACGCTCCCGTCTTGTTGATCAACATCCTCGGATTAACGAGTAATAAAGAAACCCGCCAACGGCGGGTTTTCTTTTATTAGCATCCGGCGGCGATGTAGTCGCCGTTGGCGCTGATGGGGATGACCGTCAGGAAAAGAATGGTCGCGAACAGGATCAGGACGACCCCTCCGGCAATTTTAACTGCCGGCACCAGCCATCTTAACGAGCTATTTCCTCCGAACCATGCCACCGTGCGTTCACGGGCATAACGAACCGCCAGTGATAGCCCCATAATAGAGAGTGCCGTTCCTAAAGACATGGTCATAACGGCCGCCATCCCCCAGGTGACAATGCCCAGCGCGTTCGAAAACATCAGAATCATGATCGCACCGTTGCACGGGCGTGCGCCAATAGCCAGAATGACGCCCAGACGCGTTTTCCAGTCACCTTGTGTCAGATCTGCGCCCACGCCATGATGGCCACAGCCACAGCGTTCATTATGCTGATGGAGCGGATTAATGGTGGAGACCGTCATTCTGCGCGGACGCAGGCTCTTCAGCGCCTGGTAAATGATGAAAGCACCAAACGCGCCAATCAGCACGGCGCTTATCTTCTCAACGTACCAGCGGCTGGTACTGATATCGCCTGACGCGAGGTTAAACCCCACCGCCAGAATAAAGACGAACAGAATCGCGCTAACGCCCTGCATCAGGCTGCCAATGAAGGGGACCATGCGGGCGGCCAGCTCGCTCTCCTTATTGGTGGTCAGATAGGTCGTCATTATGAATTTTCCATGCCCCGGCCCGATGGCGTGAAGGACGCCATAGAGGAAAGCGCCCGTTAAGAGCCATAATCCGCCGCTGTACTGGTGGTTGTTAAGCTGCAGCAGATACATCACCAGATAACGGTGCAGGGTAATTTGCGTGGCAAGACACCACTGGATAAAGGCGTTCCAGTGCGTATGCAGGGTAAATCCCGCGAAGAGGATTGCCAGCAATATTAACCCGGCTCCAGGAAGGTGCCAGTCACGGCGCAGGCGTTGTGTATTCATGAAGGGGGCTCTGCGGAGAAGAATATTTGCCGCTAGTATAGATGATCTTCCCTTTCAGTTCGCAGGATCGCACCGGGATCCTGATGTAATTGTGGATAAGTCTGTGTGTAAAAAGGTATAAGGCGGGGTTTTGCTGTGGAATGCAGCAGTCAGTCATTTTTCTGTTATTTAACGGTTGCGGCCTGCGGAGAACTCCCTATAATGCGCCTCCATCGACACGGCGGATGTGAATCACTTCACAGACAACCCGGTCGGTTGAAGAGAAAAAATCCTGAAATAACGGGTTGACTCTGAAAGAGGAAAGCGTAATATACGCCACCTCGCAACGGTGAGCTGAAAGCCGCGTTGCACTGCTCTTTAACAATTTATCAGACAATCTGTGTGGGCACTCAAAGTGACATGGATTCTTAACGTCGCAAGACGAAAAATGAATACCAAGTCTCTGAGTGAACATACGTAATTCATTACGAAGTTTAATTCACGAGCATCAAACTTAAATTGAAGAGTTTGATCATGGCTCAGATTGAACGCTGGCGGCAGGCCTAACACATGCAAGTCGAACGGTAGCACAGAGAGCTTGCTCTCGGGTGACGAGTGGCGGACGGGTGAGTAATGTCTGGGAAACTGCCTGATGGAGGGGGATAACTACTGGAAACGGTAGCTAATACCGCATAACGTCGCAAGACCAAAGAGGGGGACCTTCGGGCCTCTTGCCATCAGATGTGCCCAGATGGGATTAGCTAGTAGGTGGGGTAACGGCTCACCTAGGCGACGATCCCTAGCTGGTCTGAGAGGATGACCAGCCACACTGGAACTGAGACACGGTCCAGACTCCTACGGGAGGCAGCAGTGGGGAATATTGCACAATGGGCGCAAGCCTGATGCAGCCATGCCGCGTGTATGAAGAAGGCCTTCGGGTTGTAAAGTACTTTCAGCGGGGAGGAAGGCGATAAGGTTAATAACCTTGTCGATTGACGTTACCCGCAGAAGAAGCACCGGCTAACTCCGTGCCAGCAGCCGCGGTAATACGGAGGGTGCAAGCGTTAATCGGAATTACTGGGCGTAAAGCGCACGCAGGCGGTCTGTCAAGTCGGATGTGAAATCCCCGGGCTCAACCTGGGAACTGCATTCGAAACTGGCAGGCTAGAGTCTTGTAGAGGGGGGTAGAATTCCAGGTGTAGCGGTGAAATGCGTAGAGATCTGGAGGAATACCGGTGGCGAAGGCGGCCCCCTGGACAAAGACTGACGCTCAGGTGCGAAAGCGTGGGGAGCAAACAGGATTAGATACCCTGGTAGTCCACGCCGTAAACGATGTCGACTTGGAGGTTGTGCCCTTGAGGCGTGGCTTCCGGAGCTAACGCGTTAAGTCGACCGCCTGGGGAGTACGGCCGCAAGGTTAAAACTCAAATGAATTGACGGGGGCCCGCACAAGCGGTGGAGCATGTGGTTTAATTCGATGCAACGCGAAGAACCTTACCTACTCTTGACATCCAGAGAACTTTCCAGAGATGGATTGGTGCCTTCGGGAACTCTGAGACAGGTGCTGCATGGCTGTCGTCAGCTCGTGTTGTGAAATGTTGGGTTAAGTCCCGCAACGAGCGCAACCCTTATCCTTTGTTGCCAGCGGTCCGGCCGGGAACTCAAAGGAGACTGCCAGTGATAAACTGGAGGAAGGTGGGGATGACGTCAAGTCATCATGGCCCTTACGAGTAGGGCTACACACGTGCTACAATGGCGCATACAAAGAGAAGCGACCTCGCGAGAGCAAGCGGACCTCATAAAGTGCGTCGTAGTCCGGATTGGAGTCTGCAACTCGACTCCATGAAGTCGGAATCGCTAGTAATCGTGGATCAGAATGCCACGGTGAATACGTTCCCGGGCCTTGTACACACCGCCCGTCACACCATGGGAGTGGGTTGCAAAAGAAGTAGGTAGCTTAACCTTCGGGAGGGCGCTTACCACTTTGTGATTCATGACTGGGGTGAAGTCGTAACAAGGTAACCGTAGGGGAACCTGCGGTTGGATCACCTCCTTACCTTAAAGAACCTGCCTTTGCAGTGCTCACACAGATTGTCTGATGAAAAGTAAGCAGCAAGGCGTCTTGCGATTGAGACTTCAGTGTCCCCTTCGTCTAGAGGCCCAGGACACCGCCCTTTCACGGCGGTAACAGGGGTTCGAATCCCCTAGGGGACGCCACTTGCTGGTGCGTGAGTGAAAGTCACCTGCCGTCATATCTCAAAACTGACTTACGAGTCATGTTTGAGATATTTGCTCTTTAAAAATCTGGATCAAGCTGAAAATTGAAACGACACACAGTTAATGTGTGTTCGAGTCTCTCAAATTTTCGCAATCAGAAGTGAAACATCTTCGGGTTGTGAGGTTAAGCGACTAAGCGTACACGGTGGATGCCCTGGCAGTCAGAGGCGATGAAGGACGTGCTAATCTGCGAAAAGCGCCGGCGAGGTGATATGAACCTTTGACCCGGCGATGTCCGAATGGGGAAACCCAGTGCAATTCGTTGCACTATCGTTAACTGAATACATAGGTTAACGAGGCGAACCGGGGGAACTGAAACATCTAAGTACCCCGAGGAAAAGAAATCAACCGAGATTCCCCCAGTAGCGGCGAGCGAACGGGGAGCAGCCCGGAGTCTGAATCAGCTTGTGTGTTAGTGGAAGCGTCTGGAAAGTCGCAGGGTACAGGGTGATACTCCCGTACACGAAAGCACACAGGCTGTGAACTCGAAGAGTAGGGCGGGACACGTGGTATCCTGTCTGAATATGGGGGGACCATCCTCCAAGGCTAAATACTCCTGACTGACCGATAGTGAACCAGTACCGTGAGGGAAAGGCGAAAAGAACCCCGGCGAGGGGAGTGAAAAAGAACCTGAAACCGTGTACGTACAAGCAGTGGGAGCACCTTCGTGGTGTGACTGCGTACCTTTTGTATAATGGGTCAGCGACTTATATTCTGTAGCAAGGTTAACCGTATAGGGGAGCCGAAGGGAAACCGAGTCTTAACTGGGCGTTAAGTTGCAGGGTATAGACCCGAAACCCGGTGATCTAGCCATGGGCAGGTTGAAGGTTGGGTAACACTAACTGGAGGACCGAACCGACTAATGTTGAAAAATTAGCGGATGACCTGTGGCTGGGGGTGAAAGGCCAATCAAACCGGGAGATAGCTGGTTCTCCCCGAAAGCTATTTAGGTAGCGCCTCGTGAACTCATCTTCGGGGGTAGAGCACTGTTTCGGCTAGGGGGCCATCCCGGCTTACCAACCCGATGCAAACTACGAATACCGAAGAATGTTATCACGGGAGACACACGGCGGGTGCTAACGTCCGTCGTGAAGAGGGAAACAACCCAGACCGCCAGCTAAGGTCCCAAAGTCATGGTTAAGTGGGAAACGATGTGGGAAGGCACAGACAGCCAGGATGTTGGCTTAGAAGCAGCCATCATTTAAAGAAAGCGTAATAGCTCACTGGTCGAGTCGGCCTGCGCGGAAGATGTAACGGGGCTAAACCATGCACCGAAGCTGCGGCAGCGACGCTTATGCGTTGTTGGGTAGGGGAGCGTTCTGTAAGCCGTTGAAGGTGGCCTGTGAGGGCTGCTGGAGGTATCAGAAGTGCGAATGCTGACATAAGTAACGATAAAGCGGGTGAAAAGCCCGCTCGCCGGAAGACCAAGGGTTCCTGTCCAACGTTAATCGGGGCAGGGTGAGTCGACCCCTAAGGCGAGGCCGAAAGGCGTAGTCGATGGGAAACAGGTTAATATTCCTGTACTTGGTGTTACTGCGAAGGGGGGACGGAGAAGGCTATGTCAGCCGGGCGACGGTTGTCCCGGTTTAAGCGTGTAGGTGTGTGTTCCAGGCAAATCCGGTTCACTTTAACACTGAGGCGTGATGACGAGGCACTACGGTGCTGAAGTGATAAATGCCCTGCTTCCAGGAAAAGCCTCTAAGCATCAGGTAACACGAAATCGTACCCCAAACCGACACAGGTGGTCAGGTAGAGAATACCAAGGCGCTTGAGAGAACTCGGGTGAAGGAACTAGGCAAAATGGTGCCGTAACTTCGGGAGAAGGCACGCTGATATGTAGGTGAAGCCCCTGCGGGCGGAGCTGAAATCAGTCGAAGATACCAGCTGGCTGCAACTGTTTATTAAAAACACAGCACTGTGCAAACACGAAAGTGGACGTATACGGTGTGACGCCTGCCCGGTGCCGGAAGGTTAATTGATGGGGTTAGCGGCAACGCGAAGCTCTTGATCGAAGCCCCGGTAAACGGCGGCCGTAACTATAACGGTCCTAAGGTAGCGAAATTCCTTGTCGGGTAAGTTCCGACCTGCACGAATGGCGTAATGATGGCCAGGCTGTCTCCACCCGAGACTCAGTGAAATTGAACTCGCTGTGAAGATGCAGTGTACCCGCGGCAAGACGGAAAGACCCCGTGAACCTTTACTATAGCTTGACACTGAACACTGGTCCTTGATGTGTAGGATAGGTGGGAGGCTTTGAAGCGTGGACGCCAGTCTGCGTGGAGCCGTCCTTGAAATACCACCCTTTAATGGCTGGTGTTCTAACGTGGACCCGTAATCCGGGTTGCGGACAGTGTCTGGTGGGTAGTTTGACTGGGGCGGTCTCCTCCCAAAGAGTAACGGAGGAGCACGAAGGTTAGCTAATCCTGGTCGGACATCAGGAGGTTAGTGCAATGGCATAAGCTAGCTTGACTGCGAGAGTGACGGCTCGAGCAGGTGCGAAAGCAGGTCATAGTGATCCGGTGGTTCTGAATGGAAGGGCCATCGCTCAACGGATAAAAGGTACTCCGGGGATAACAGGCTGATACCGCCCAAGAGTTCATATCGACGGCGGTGTTTGGCACCTCGATGTCGGCTCATCACATCCTGGGGCTGAAGTAGGTCCCAAGGGTATGGCTGTTCGCCATTTAAAGTGGTACGCGAGCTGGGTTTAGAACGTCGTGAGACAGTTCGGTCCCTATCTGCCGTGGGCGCTGGAGAATTGAGGGGGGCTGCTCCTAGTACGAGAGGACCGGAGTGGACGCATCACTGGTGTTCGGGTTGTCATGCCAATGGCACTGCCCGGTAGCTAAATGCGGAAGAGATAAGTGCTGAAAGCATCTAAGCACGAAACTTGCCCCGAGATGAGTTCTCCCTGACTCCTTGAGAGTCCTGAAGGAACGTTGAAGACGACGACGTTGATAGGTCGGGTGTGTAAGCGCAGCGATGCGTTGAGCTAACCGATACTAATGAACCGTGAGGCTTAACCTTACAACGCCGAAGATGTTTTGGCGGAAGAGACAGAACAATCAATATTCAGCCTGATACAGATTAACAGAATTTGCCTGGCGGCTTTAGCGCGGTGGTCCCACCTGACCCCATGCCGAACTCAGAAGTGAAACGCCGTAGCGCCGATGGTAGTGTGGGGTCTCCCCATGTGAGAGTAGGGAACTGCCAGGCATCAATTAAGAAGAACCCCGTACCGTAAGGTGCGGGGTTTTTTGCTTTGGATGCCAAAAATGCCGGGAGACGGCTTCGCCTTACCCGGCCAGGATCCGCAGGACCGGTAAAAACAGTACCATCCGGCAATGCAGACCGCACGATCCCACGGCAAAGAGAAGCAAGAATATAAAGAAGGGATTTATAAACGCAGAAAAGCAAAAACCCAGCCATAGGCTGGGTTCTTTAAATAGTGGTGCCCGGACTCGGAATCGAACCAAGGACACGGGGATTTTCAATCCCCTGCTCTACCGACTGAGCTATCCGGGCAACGGAGCGCATTAAACCGCAATCGCGCCTTATCGTCAACATTATTTCAGGAAAAGCTGTTCAACTGCTTAAGTTTGCGGCAATCTGTTCGTTTTCGCCGTGAAAATGCACAAATCTTCCAGACAATACCAGCCTGTGAGGCAATGCTGATAACAACAGGAGGGAAGTATGGCAAAAGACTGGCTTGAGCTCCGTCAGCATGCGGATACCGGTATTGAAACGATTAAAGCGCACTTCGAAGGCCATGCCTTCGATCCCCACTGGCACGATAGCTATCTGGTGGGGATTACCCTTTCAGGCACCCAGCAGTTCCACTGTCGTCGCGAACGTCACCGCAGCCATCCGGGTGATGCGTTCTTACTGGAGCCGGGTGAAATTCACGACGGCGACGCGCCTGTGGAAGGGGGCTTTACCTATCTGACCTTCTATCTTGACGAGCAATGGCTGACGCGCACCCTCCGGGGATTATATGAAGCAACGCCAGACCGCTACTCGCTTCACTTTGCTCAAACGCTAACGCGAGAACCTCAGCTGGTCCGTTCTATCGGCGAGACGTTTAACGCGCTGCATAGCGATGAGATGAAAATTGTGCAGCAAAGCACAATGGATAAACTGCTCTCTCAGATCACCTCCCATTGCCACTGGCGTAAGAAACTCCCGTCGCAGCTACAGAGCGCTGCCGTGGCGCACCGCGCACGTGACTATCTTTATGCGCATATCGGCGAGAACGTGGGGCTGTCAGACCTTGCGCGCGAGACGGGCACGGATCGCTTTACGCTGACGCGCTGTTTTAAGCGTGAGTTCAACCTGGCGCCGCACGCCTGGCTTATTCAGCTGCGTCTGGCAAAGGCGCGACAGCTGCTGGCGCACGGCGAGCAGCCTGTTAATGTCGCTACAGCGCTCGGCTTTGCAGACCAGAGCCATCTGGGACGCTGGTTCCAGCGCGCATACCGCATTTCCCCCGCCCACTACCGCCGGTTGTGCACAAACCTTCCAGACGTTTCCAGAAAATAGCGGCACAGTGAGGGCTCTAAGAAAAAAGGAGCCCCCTGTGAGCCTGATGTCTTATCTGCTGTTTGCCTTTGTCGCGTCGATAACGCCCGGTCCGACGAATATTCTTGTTCTCACCAACAGCCAGCACTTTGGCGTGAAAAATACCGTCCCTGCCATTTTGGGGGGATGTATTACGGCGAGTCTGATTGTGCTGATATCGGGTGCCGGCGCCGGGGAGGGGTTGCGCCAGTTTCCTCTGATACGCCAGGCAATGAGTTGGGTGGGCGTGCTGTGGCTCACCTGGATGAGCTGGCAACTGTATCGCGCACCTGCGGCGAATATTGCTGAGAAGGCGCCTCATCGTTTCACGGCGCAAGCCGCAGCGCTGCTGCAGCTGGTGAATCCGAAAACGTGGATGATGGCGCTGGCGGTAGTGAGTCTTTTTGCCCCCGCGAGCATTCACCCGTTAAGAGATATTGCGCTGATGGCGCTATGGTTCTTACTGATTTCTGTGATGTGTTTGATGTGCTGGGCGTGGCTGGGGAAGGCAGTAAGCCGGGTGTTTCGCACCACCGTGGCGATGGTGCGGTTTCAGCGCCTGATGGCGCTATGTCTTCTCATCTCTGCCTGGGCGGGCATGCTGGTCTAGGTCAACGCCCCACCCATACGACACTGGGCAAAGCGCAGAATGTCTTCCGCCAGACGGTGCGCCGTATCCACATCGGCCTGGCTACGGTTCACCAGCATGCGGCTCAAACAGCCCTCCAGTACGAGCTCCATCTGCTTAGCGACCATTGCCGGGTCATCCACTTCAAGCGTTGTCAGCAGTTCATGGGTGAAGTCATGCGCCGCACGTTTTTGCTGATCCGCCAGCTGGTGTATTGGATGGCCAGGATCGGGGTAAAACGTACAGGCAGCAATAAACAGGCAGCCCGGATAACGATTGTTGCTGACGCATTCTGTCAGGGCGGTGTAGCGCGCCAGCAGCTTTTGCTCAGCCGTCAGCTCTGCATTCAACATTAGCTGCCTGCGCCAGATATCCACCTGCTGGCTAAGATAGCGTAGGGCATCATAAAGCAGCGCCTCTTTATCCGGCCAGAAGCGCTTTAGCTCATCCAGAGGGTAATCGATACGGTCGGCTACCATCTCAAGCGTGGTGCTGGCGATCCCTTGAATCTCAAGTAGTTGCAGGGCTTGTCCCAGTACGTCTTCGCGTTGCACGGTTGTCTCCTCCGCTATTCCCAACGGTATGTCCCGTCTAAAGTGTTGTTTACGGTTGGCGATTGCGCAAATGCGCGCTGAATGCCGTTGCATCCATAAACCCGGTTACACGCTGTTCTGGCTGCTCTTCCCCTTGTTCATTAAAGAACAGAATGGTCGGCAGCCCGAGCACGGTAAGGTGTTTAAGCAGGGCCTTATCCTGCGCATTGTTGGCCGTGACGTTTGCCTGGAGCAACACCGTATCTTTCAGGGCGTTTTGCACCTGAGGATCGCTAAAGGTGTATTTTTCAAACTCTTTGCAGGCGACACACCAGTCGGCATAGAGATCGAGCATCACCGGTTTGCCTTTTGCCTGCGCCAGCGCGCTGTTGAGCTCATCGACGTTCTTAACGTGTATAAAGTTTAAATGTGCCTGCGTCTGGCCCACCGGCGAGCCGAAAGCCCAGTCCTGAAGCGGACGCACACTCACCAACGCGGCGGCGAGCAGGAGAATTTGCACCAGACGCATCCACGCTTTTTTGGCCCCCAGGCTGACGATAAACGCCCATGAGAAGAACGCCACGCCGAGCATGGCCCACAGGCGCAGACCCCACGTGTCACCAATAATACGCTCCAGCAGGAACACCGGGAGTGCCAGAATGACAAAGCCAAACGCGGTTTTCACCGTCTCCATCCACGGGCCGCTCTTCGGCAGCAGGCGGTTGCCAAATACCGTCACCAGAATCAGCGGCAGGCCCATACCGAGCGCATAGAGATACAGCGTACCGCCGCCGAGCCACATGTTGCCGCTCTGGGCAATGTACAGCAGGATGGCGCTGAGCGGCGCGGTGGTGCAGGGGGAGCAAATCAATCCGGCGATGGCACCCATTGCGAATACGCCGCCCGCAGAGCCGCCCTGCTGGCGATTGCTCATCAGCGTTAAGCGGGTTTGCAGCGAAGAGGGCAGCTGCAGCGTGAACAGGCCAAACATCGACAGTGCCAGCAGGATAAATACGACGGACAGGCCGATAAGCACGTAAGGGTGCTGGAGCGCCGCCTGGAACTGTAGCCCGGCCGCGGCGACCACGAGCCCGAGCGCCGTGTAGGTGAGCGCCATACCCTGCACGTAGATAAACGCCAGCAGTAGGGCGCGGGCGGTAGAAAGACGCTGTTTGCCGCCCAGCACAATCCCGGAGATAAGCGGATACATCGGCAGCACACACGGGGTAAAGGCAATGCCGATGCCAATCAGTAAGGCCCAAAGCGCTGAGAAAGGAAGGTCGGAAGCAGCTTCGCCTTCACCCCTCATCCTGGCCCTCTCCCCTGAGGGGAGAGGGGAGGCAGCCGCTTTAACTTCACTAAGCGGAACGACCTTCGTTTCTGGTGGGTAGCAGAAGCCCGCATCGGCACAGCCCTGATACGTCACCATCAGCGTGGCGTCTTTATCTGCCTGGTTCACCGTAACGGGCACGCTCAGGCGCTGGCGATAGATTTCACTTTTACCGTAGAACTCGTCCTCGTGCCACTCGCCAGCGGGCATCTGCAACGCGTCGACGCTAGCCTTTGCAGGCGTGATGCTGACCTGCTTGCGGTAGAGATAGTAGCCCTCTTTCACCTGCCAGGTCAGATTGAGATCGTGCTGGTTCTGCTGAAAATCGAAAACAAACGCCTGGTCGGCAGGAATAAAGTTTGAACGGCCGGGTGCGTCAAACAACCCGGCAAATACTGACGTGCTGCACAGCAGCAGGATCAGCGTAAAGAAGCGTTGAGCCATGAGAGATAGTCGTTATCGCCGTGGACCACTGGCAGCACCAGCAGCTCCGGGGTTTGGTAAGGATGATGAGACTTGAGGCAGTCAAGGAGCGCCTGCTGATTCGCCAGATTGGTTTTAAGTAACATCTGGACTTCATACTCCTGCTCCAGCTTGCCTTCCCAGTAATAGAGGGAGGTCGCGCCGGGCAGCAGCGTTACGCAGGCTGCCAGTTTTTCGGCCAGCACTTTGGCGGCGAGATCCTGGGCAGAGGCTTCATCAGGGGCGGTACACAGTACAACAACAGCATCAGGCGTGTTCACAAGTCGACCTCCTCATCACGAAAGTCTTCACTATATCACGCAAGGCGATTGGTCATTAATGAAACGGGCCGCAGAGCGGCCCGATTTTAACTATTTTTACAACGGCTAACCGTTTACAGCACAATGCCGCCGATGATAAAGCCAAGGACGACGCAAAGCGTAATCGCCACGACACCCGGGATCAGGAACGCGTGGTTAAACACGTACTTACCGATGCGGGTTGAGCCGGTATCGTCCATCTCAACCGCCGCCAGCAGGGTTGGGTAGGTTGGCAGAACGAACAGCGCAGAAACGGCGGCAAAAGAGGCAATCGCCGTCAGCGGTGTGACGCCTAACATAAGTGCAGCAGGCATCAACGCTTTGGTGGTGGCGGCCTGGGAGTAAAGCAGCGTCGCGGCAAAGAACAGTACCACTGCCAGCAGCCACGGGTAGTTGTGCAGCAGGTCACCCGCCACGGTCTGGATATCGCTAATATGCGCTTTCACGAAGGTGTCACCGAGCCACGCCACGCCCAGTACGCACACGCAGGCGCTCATGCCGGATTTAAAGGTACTGGCGTTCAGCACTTCGCTGGTGTCGATTTTACAGGTGATGCTAATCAGCGTCGCAATGGTCAGCATGAACACCACAATCGCTTCGTTACGCGGCAGCACCGGGTTCTGAATCAGCCCCACGGTGTCGCTGATGGCGGTCGCGTAGAACATCACGGCGACAATACCGATCAGGAACAGCAGCACGGAGCGTTTCGCGTGCGGCTTCAGCTCGAAGACCTGACTACCGCGCAGGCTCACTTCACCTTTTGCCAGACGCTCCTGGTAAACCGGATCGTCTTTCAGCTCGGCGCCGAGGAAGTTACACAGCACGGCGGTAATCATCACCGCAATCAGCGTAACCGGAATACAGATCGCCAGCAGCGTCAGATAGCTCACGCCCATTGGCTCAAGGATACCCGCGAAGAAGACTACGGCGGCAGAGATTGGCGACGCGGTAATGGCAATCTGAGACGCCACTACAGCAATAGAGAGCGGACGAGACGGGCGAATACCCTGCTCTTTTGCCACTTCAGTAATCACCGGCAGCGTGGAAAATGCCGTGTGGCCGGTTCCCGCGAGAATGGTCATAAACCAGGTCACCAGCGGGGCGAGGAAGGTTATATATTTCGGATGGCGGCGCAGCATGCGCTCCGCCAGGCTCACCAGGTAGTCCATACCGCCTGCGACCTGCATGGCCGCAATAGCAGCAATAACCGCCATGATGATTTCAATAACGTCAAAAGGGATTGCGCCGGGTTTAATCTGAAAGATAAGGGTAAGCACGAGCACCCCGAGGCCGCCGGCAAAACCAATGCCGATACCCCCGAGCCGCGCGCCCAAATAAATCGCCAACAGGACGATGACGAGTTCTGCTCCAAACATAAAGACCTGCCTTGCTTATTAACAAGTTGATATTGAATTGTTGTATTTAGGTAACGCCTAAAAAGAAAAAAGGCACGTCACTTGTGACGTGCCTTTCGGAAGCCTAGCCTGAACTGTTACTGTTCGCTTTCATCGGTATATCGTTTCGCTTTATATGCCGGGTGCATCAGGTTCTGGGCCGAGAAGATATCGTCCAGCTCAGCTTCGGTCAACAGCCCGCGCTCCAGCACGACTTCACGAACACTCTTACCGGTTTCGGCACAAATCTTACCAACGATGTCGCCGTTGTGGTGGCCGATGAACGGGTTGAGGTAAGTGACGATCCCGATGGAGTTGTAAACATAACCTTCACAGACTTCTTTATTCGCCGTGATGCCGTTAATGCATTTTTCCAGCAGGTTGTAGCAGGCGTTGGTCAGGATGTGAATAGATTCAAACATCGCCTGGCCAATTACCGGCTCCATCACGTTCAGCTGCAGCTGACCCGCTTCAGAGGCCATGGTCACGGTTGTATCGTTACCGATGACTTTGAAGCACACCTGGTTCACCACTTCTGGCACAACCGGGTTCACCTTGGCTGGCATGATGGACGAACCGGCCTGCAGTTCTGGCAGGTTGATTTCGTTCAGGCCAGCGCGCGGACCGGAAGAGAGCAGGCGCAGGTCATTACAGATTTTGGACAGTTTCACCGCCAAACGTTTCAGGGCGCTGTGTACCATCACGTAGGCACCGCAGTCGGAGGTGGCTTCAATCAGGTCTTCCGCAGGCACAACCGGCAGGTTAGACACTTCCGCCAGCTTCTGAACCGCCAGCTGCTGATAGCCATCCGGGGTGTTCAGACGCGTACCGATGGCGGTTGCGCCCAGGTTCACTTCCAGCAGCAGCTCGGAGGTGCGCAGCAGGTTTTTAGTTTCTTCGTTCAGCAGCACGTTAAACGCGTGGAACTCCTGGCCCAGCGTCATTGGCACCGCGTCCTGCAGCTGGGTGCGACCCATTTTCAGGATGTCCTGGAACTCAACCGCTTTACGCTGGAAGCCATCACCCAGTTGGTTGATAGCATCTACCAGTTTCACTACAGAGGCATACACCGCGATACGGAAGCCGGTAGGATAGGCGTCGTTGGTGGACTGGCATTTGTTAACGTGGTCGTTCGGGTTCAGGTACTGGTATTCACCTTTCTGGTGACCCATCAGCTCCAGGCCAATGTTTGCCAGTACTTCGTTCGTATTCATGTTGACGGAGGTACCCGCGCCGCCCTGATAGACGTCAACCGGGAACTGGTCCATACATTTGCCGTTGTTCAGCACTTCATCGCAGGCAGCGATAATCGCATTTGCCGCGCTTTTAGGAATGGTTTGCAGCTCTTTGTTCGCTAGCGCTGCGGCTTTCTTCACCATCACCATGCCACGGACAAACTCAGGGATGTCGCTGATTTTGCTGTTGCTGATGTAGAAGTTTTCAATCGCTCTCAGAGTGTGAACACCATAGTAGGCATCCGCTGGAACTTCCCTGGTACCCAACAAGTCTTCTTCGATACGAATGTTGTTTAACATGTGAACCTTCTTTTCAAGCTGCCGATGGATTGTACTAAACACACAGTATTTATGTGGTTTTGAATATTTTCTGGCCGACGATTATTCCCTCAATCAGCCAGATGTTCGAGATCATATGCTGATGATAGCGAATTGCCGTAAGCTGGATCACTTATTATCGAGCCGATTCCATGATAATTATTAATCTGTGAAATGGGTCACCGCTTTAATATTTCCAAAAAAAATATCCGTGCAAACCGATTGAATTTTCGCTAACCGTCACCATCTCATACAAACGCGCGTCGCGAACACATTCAGACAGGGGCCCGACGGCACCTGCCCAACAGGAGATGCCAGTGCGCTGGATACCGTTTATTGCCTTCTTTCTCTATGTTTACATTGAGATTTCAATTTTTATCCAGGTTGCCCACGTGCTGGGCGTCCTGCTGACGCTGATTCTGGTGATTTTCACCTCGGTGATTGGTATGTCACTGGTGCGTAACCAGGGTTTCAAAAATTTCCTGATAATGCAGCAGAAGATGGCCGCAGGCGAAAGCCCGGCAGAAGAGATGATCAAAAGCGTGTCGCTGATTATTGCGGGCCTGCTGCTGATCCTGCCGGGGTTCTTCACCGACTTCCTCGGCCTGCTGTTGCTGTTGCCGCCGGTTCAGAAGCACCTGACCATGAAGCTGCTGCCGCATCTGCGCTTTAGCCGCATGCCGGGCGGCGGGTTCAGCACAGGGCCAGGCGATACTTTTGAAGGGGAGTATCAGCGTAAGGATGACCAGCGCGATCGTTTAGATCATAAAGACGATCGTTGATTTTTTTGGCCCGGTGACGCGTCGCTTACCGGGCCTGCAGATTTTACCGCTTCGGTAAAAACGCCCACAGCCCCGCCAGCATGACGATGGCGTACACACTCTTCCATCCCACCATCGCCAGCAGCAGCAGGCAAAGCACACCCCCGAAAACCGCCAGTGCCTTATAGCGCCCTTTAAGCAGACGACAACCCGCCAGCATGCACAGCAGGTAGATCATGATGAAAATGCCGTTGGCGTAGACGATCAGCGCATCAAGGTTGATGTCGAGAATATAAATGCACAGCGAGCTCAGCACACAGCAGCCCAACACGGCATTCAGCGCATTAACCGGGAGTCGACGTTTAGACAAACGTGCAAGGCGGCTCTCCGGTTTGTAGAGTGCCTGCGACCACACCAGACGGGCGAAGCTCTGGATATAAATATTGAGGCTGGCGAAGCAGGCGAGATAGCCAATCACGCAGGCCACCCATAGCGCCTTCACACCGAACAGTTCAACCACGATACCCGGTAGCGATGCGGCAGCGGCTTTATCTTCGCCGAACGCGTTGAAGTGCAGCACCAGCACGGTACAGGCCCAATATACGGTGCCCGCCAGCAGCAGGCCAATCATCAGGGCGCGGGGAAAATCACGCTCGGGCTGTTTAAACTCGGAGGCCAGGTGCGCGAACGCTTCAAGACCAACGAAACACCAGAACATGACGGATAACGCAGCGAAAAGCTGAGAATGGTCGATATCGTTTATCGCAGGGAAAGGGATATCCGCCACGGTAATGTCACCCGCAAACCAGATGGCGACGATCAGCGCGACGATCAACACGGCAACCAGCGTTTGCAGATTCGCGCTTGAACTGGCCCCGCGCGAGCCCACCCACCAGACAATCGCCAGCGTTCCCAGTTCAGCCAGCAGCAGCTGTTCGTCGTGCCAGCCAAACAGCGCCTGCCCAAAGCCGGTGGCGATATGCAGGGCTGCCGGAAGGCCAACGGGTATGACCGACAAAAACAGCCAGCCGGTCACGCGCTCCATACGCGGACCAAACGCCATGCCGACAAAATGCGCCACGCCGCCCGCGCTGGGGAAATGTCGTCCAAGGATGGCAAACACAATCGCCACCGGGAACACCAGCAGGATCAGCACCGGCCATGCCCAAAGGCTATTATTTCCGGCGACCAGCGCCGCCAGTGCCGGTACGGCAAACACGCCCGTCCCTAACAAGGAGGTTGAAAGCAGGCCAACGCCCTGCGCCAGCCCCAGCTCCTGCCTGAGTCCACTCATTTACCCTGTCCTGCCGCCATCAAAAGAGAGTGGATGGTAACACTTTCGCAAATTTTTTTTCTATTCCCCCTTGAAGGGGTAAAAAGCTATCCCCATCTCTCAGGGCACTAGTCGGAAAACCGCATGCGGGCCGGCGTCATCCATAACTGATAATGACTTTCTCAAAGGAGAGCTATCAATGAGTATTCGTCCGTTACATGATCGTGTGATCGTCAAACGTAAAGAAGTTGAAACCAAGTCTGCTGGCGGCATCGTTCTGACCGGTTCTGCAGCAGCCAAATCAACGCGTGGCGAAATCATCGCTGTCGGTAAGGGCCGCATCCTGGAAAACGGAACTGTGCAGCCGCTGGACGTTAAAGTTGGTGACATCGTAATTTTCAACGATGGCTACGGCGTGAAATCCGAGAAGATCGACAATGAAGAAGTGTTGATCATGTCCGAGAGCGACATTCTGGCAATTGTTGAAGCGTAATTTACGCACGAGAATTTGAGGAAATAAGAACATGGCAGCTAAAGACGTAAAATTCGGTAACGACGCTCGTGTAAAAATGCTCCGCGGCGTAAACGTACTGGCAGATGCAGTTAAAGTGACCCTGGGCCCGAAAGGCCGTAACGTAGTGCTGGATAAATCCTTCGGCGCGCCAACCATCACTAAAGATGGTGTTTCTGTAGCACGTGAAATCGAGCTGGAAGACAAGTTCGAAAACATGGGCGCGCAGATGGTGAAAGAAGTTGCCTCCAAAGCGAACGACGCTGCGGGTGACGGTACCACCACCGCGACCGTTCTGGCGCAGGCAATCATCACCGAAGGTCTGAAAGCCGTTGCTGCGGGCATGAACCCAATGGATCTGAAACGTGGTATCGACAAAGCTGTCGCATCCGCTGTTGAAGAACTGAAAGCGCTGTCCGTACCTTGCTCTGACTCTAAAGCCATTGCACAGGTTGGTACCATCTCCGCTAACTCCGACGAAACCGTAGGTAAACTGATCGCTGAAGCGATGGATAAAGTCGGTAAAGAAGGCGTGATCACTGTTGAAGACGGTACCGGTCTGGAAGACGAACTGGACGTGGTTGAAGGTATGCAGTTCGACCGCGGTTACCTGTCCCCATACTTCATCAACAAGCCGGAAACTGGCGCTGTTGAGCTGGAAAGCCCGTTCATCCTGCTGGCTGACAAGAAAATCTCCAACATCCGCGAAATGCTGCCAGTGCTGGAAGCCGTTGCGAAAGCAGGCAAGCCGCTGGTTATCATCGCTGAAGACGTTGAAGGCGAAGCGCTGGCGACTCTGGTGGTTAACACCATGCGCGGCATCGTGAAGGTGGCTGCGGTTAAAGCACCTGGCTTCGGCGATCGCCGTAAGGCAATGCTGCAGGATATCGCTACCCTGACCGGCGGTACCGTGATCTCTGAAGAGATCGGTATGGAGCTGGAAAAAGCGACCCTGGAAGACCTGGGCCAGGCAAAACGCGTTGTGATCAACAAAGACACCACCACCATCATCGACGGTGTGGGTGAAGAAGCTGCTATTCAGGGCCGTGTTGGTCAGATCCGTAAGCAGATCGAAGAAGCCACTTCCGATTACGACCGTGAAAAACTGCAGGAGCGCGTAGCGAAACTGGCTGGTGGCGTTGCGGTAATCAAAGTCGGTGCGGCGACCGAAGTTGAAATGAAAGAGAAGAAAGCACGCGTTGACGATGCCCTGCACGCGACCCGTGCTGCGGTAGAAGAAGGCGTAGTTGCTGGTGGTGGTGTCGCGCTGGTGCGTGTAGCTGCTAAACTGGCTGGCCTGACCGCACAGAACGAAGATCAGAACGTGGGTATCAAAGTTGCGCTGCGCGCAATGGAAGCCCCTCTGCGTCAGATCGTGTCCAACGCCGGTGAAGAGCCGTCTGTGGTTGCGAACAACGTGAAAGCGGGCGAAGGTAACTACGGTTACAACGCTGCAACTGAAGAATACGGCAACATGATCGACTTCGGTATCCTGGACCCAACTAAAGTGACCCGTTCTGCTCTGCAGTACGCGGCATCTGTAGCTGGCCTGATGATCACTACCGAGTGCATGGTGACCGACCTGCCAAAAGGTGACGCGCCTGACTTAGGTGCTGCTGGTATGGGCGGCATGGGTGGAATGGGCGGCATGATGTAATCATGTTGTTCTGAACCTCTCAGAACGAACCCCGGGCAGAAATGCCCGGGGTTTTTTATTGCCGCTACTCAAATGTTCCTTTCACGCACGCTACGCCTTCGCGCACCATCTGGCGGCCTTTCGCCCAGACCTCGCGGATCTTCAGGTCATCCGTCAGCACCAGGAAATCGGCATCGCATCCGGGCGCGATCCGCCCCTTATGCTCCAGCCCGAGAAACTCCGCCACGTTACGCGTAAACGGCAGAAGCGCCTCCTCCAGCGGCAGGTGATACCGGCTGACCAGCTGCTGTAGGGTGTCGGGCAGGGACTCGAAGCCCGCTACGCCAATGCCCACCAGATTGCCGTTTGCATCAAAAATCGGCTGGCTGCCGTTACCGTCCGAGCTGAGCGTAAGCCGGTTAAACGGCACCTGCGCTTCACGGGCCGTCACGATGGCGGTGGCGGCATCAAGGGGCTCTCGGATGCTGGTGGTAATGTCGATATAACCCCCTTCGCGGGCATAGTTCAGCGCGGCGAGGAACAGCGTCTGGTCGCGGTTAACGTGGGTTGGCAGCAGCTTCGTGCGAGGAACGTCGGCGTTATCGAGGATGTTATACAGCGGCTCCAGCAGCTTCGGGCTGTTGCCGAGGTGAAACACGGATATGCCGGCTTTGGCACCCAGCAGTCCGCCGACGCGCGACTGGGCGGCCATATTCGCGAGCTGGTCATCCGTCGGTGCGGAGGAGCGATGGTCGGAAATCGCGCATTTCACGCCGATGATTTTATCAATCAGTGCCACATCCTTTTCGACACTGCCGGTAATCGTCGGAGAAGGCAGCCCGTACGCGCCTGTCAGCATCCACGCGCTGATCCCTTCGTGCTCAAGCGCCCGCGTTTTTGCCAGCAGGGATTCGGGATGGCGGGTTACGCCGTCGGTACCCAGCAGTCCAACAACGGAGGTGATGCCCGCCGCCACAAGCGCGGATAACCGCACCTCCGGCGTCCGGGTGTGCGGGCCAGCTTCACCGCCGCCGCCGATCAGGTGCACGTGCTGATCGATAAAGCCCGGGCAAACCACCGCCCCGGCGAGATCGCTTTCAGGACAGTTAAGCTGTGTTGTTGCGCGATCCGTTTTTTCAATCGCGACGATTTTTCCCCCGGCGATCAGCAGATCGCAACGTCCCCGATCCTCCGGCGCGTAAAGGTGCACATTGCGGAAAAGATGGGGTTCCAGCACTGAAAAATCCATTTTTATCTCCTCAGAAGAGTAGCTGCATTACCCACATTGAGAGCAGGGCGTTAATGACGCAGACAGTAATGATGTGCGGGTAATATTTGGGGTTCACCCCTGCGGTACCCAGGCAGCGGCCCGTGTTTTGTACCGGATTGCCCATCAGATAGATGGCGGGAAGCAGGACGGTGGCATCGTGGCCGTTGAGCGTGCCGGCAGCCACCAGGCTGGCGCAGACCCCCACGCCGCCGCCCATACTCATCACTGAGGCCAGAAGGACCGTTGCCGCCGCGCCCGGAAGCCCCCACAGCGCCATGATCGGCTCGCAAATATTGCCAACAATATCCAGCAGGCCGGTCACCTTGAGCGCCTGAATGATGACAAACGCCATAACCACGTTAGGCAGCAGGCTGGTGGTGGCGATGGTAAAGCCTCGGCGGGCGCCATCAATAAACATGTCCATGATATTTTTACGCGGCTGGGCGATCATTTTTTTCCTCCTGAATACAACGATCTTCCATGTGGGCGATCCACAGGCGCAGGAAGTTCGCGCCAACAAATTTAAACACCAGTATGACGGCAAGCGGCGTAATCACCGGGACGGTAATGAAGGTAAAAAGTGCGGCACCGGAAGAAAAATAGTTGGTAATGATGGCGCTACCGCTGGTCTGGAAGGTGGCGAAAATGGCGCGCTCGCGATCGGTAATTGCCCCTTCGTCGGTCAACTCTTTGGTCATCCCTGCTGCGGCATCGGTATTTTGCAGGTTGGCGATGAGGGCCAGAGAGCAGATGCCCGGTACGCCAAGCAGCGGGCGCAAAATGGGCGTCATTAGCTGTTGTGCGGCACGCAGCCCGCCCAGCCCCTCGGTGACGGCAATGATCCCGAGCGACAAAATGACCGAAGGCGCCAGTTCAAGGGCAAATAAGAAACCGTCTTTCGCCCCCGTACCGCCCTCGCCGCGAAATGTTAGTGCGCCGTTCACCGGACCAAAGCTGCCGTTTAAGACAGTAAAATCCAGCACGCGCCACCATTCGGTACTTTTGGCGAAAAAGCCTGAGAAAAATACGATGGTGAGCACAAACGCCAGATAGCCCACCCATGTTACCTTTTCCTCTCCTGAGGATGATGCACTCATGAAACCCCCTGTTTTAATCGCGTACAAAAGTTGTACGTCGCAACACTAAAAACGATCGGGGGCTAAAACACGATATCCCAAAGGGCATTATCAGAATTCATTTATGATATCGGAGGAGTAGCGTACGGAATCTGGCTCGCAGAAATGCGCGGGGATTTTTCTTTTAGTCATCTTTTAGGTATAAGATTTACACACGGACAATTACTGTCCTGCTTATTGAAAACGAGGAATAACATGCGCGTAAAAGTCTGTGCAGGGATCGTAGGAGCAGCATTGCTGCTGGCGGGTTGTAGCTCCAGCAATGAACTGTCGGCAGCGGGCCAGGGCGTTCGCTTTGTGGAAGATAAGCCAGGCAGCGAATGCCAGCTGTTAGGCACGGCCACCGGTGAACAAAGTAACTGGATGTCGGGTCAGCACGGTGAAGAAGGCGGCTCTATGCGCGGCGCGGCGAATGCCCTGCGTAACCAGGCTGCAGCTATGGGGGGGAACGTGATTTACGGCGTGAGCAGCCCGACGCAAGGAATGCTTTCCAGCTTCGTGCCGACGGCCAGCCAGATGAGCGGCCAGGTTTATAAGTGCCCGAACTGAGTTTACTTTCTGATGGCGCTGCGCCCCACCTCGTAGGGCAGGTAAGCGTAGCGCCACCTGCCTTTTAGCGCTGCCGCAGTTGCAAATCCAGCGGCGTCTTACTCGGCTCTCCGCCAATCTCGCGTGCCAGTTTCGGCACCATATACCCTGAAACCAGCGTTAACAGCTCGCGCATAATCTGTCGGGCTTCCTCATCCGTCACCATGAAGTGTGCCGCACCCTGCACGCGATCCAGTACGTGCAGGTAATAGGGCATCACGCCTGCGTCAAACAAGGCGTTGCTGAGATCGGCCAGTGCGCGGGCATTATCGTTCACGCCGCGCAGGAGGACGCTTTGGTTGAGCAGAGTGACGCCCGCCTTACGCAGACGCGCCATCGCCGCGCGAAATTCATCGTCGATTTCGTTCGCGTGGTTGATATGGTTTACCAGCAGCACCTGCAGACGGGACTGCTCCAGGCGCGCAACCAGGCCGTCAGTGATACGTGCCGGAATGACAATCGGTAAACGGCTGTGAATGCGCAGACGTTTGATGTGCGGGATGGCTTCAAGCTGCGTCAAAAGCCAGTCCAGCTCATGATCTTTTGCCATCAGCGGGTCACCGCCGGAAAAAATAATCTCATCCAGCTCTGGATGGGCGGCGATATAGTCCAGCGCAACCTGCCAGTTACGCTTATTTCCCTGGTTTTCGGCGTACGGGAAGTGCCGACGGAAGCAATAACGACAATTAACCGCGCAGCCGCCTTTTACCAGCAGCAGGGCGCGATTGAGATATTTGTGCAGTAAACCCGGCACCACGCTGTTCTGCTCTTCCAGCGGATCGGTGCTGTATCCCGGCGCTGTAATAAACTCATCCTGTGACGTAAGCGTTTGTTTTAATAAAGGATCGTCTGGATTGCCTTTTTCCATGCGCGCAACAAACGCGCGGGGAACGCGCAGGGCGAAAAGTCGCTTTGCCTCGCGGCCTGCAAGCAACTCCGGGTGCTGATCGAGGTCTAAAAGACGCAGCAATTCATCAGGACTGGTGATTACATCGGCAAGTTGCGATAACCAATCTTCTCTGGACGGGGTGTTTAGGGTTACAATATGCGCCATTTTGTGGCTTAGCTACCAGTTAACAAATTTAGAGGGCCTTATGGCAACGTACTATAGCAACGATTTTCGTGCTGGTCTTAAAATCATGATGGACGGCGAACCGTACGCGGTTGAAGCCAGCGAATTCGTTAAACCAGGTAAAGGCCAGGCATTCGCACGCGTTAAGCTGCGCCGCCTGCTGACCGGTACCCGTGTTGAGAAAACCTTCAAATCTACTGACTCTGCTGAAGGCGCTGATGTTGTCGATATGAACCTGACTTACCTGTACAACGACGGTGAGTTCTGGCACTTCATGAACAACGAAACGTTCGAGCAGCTGTCTGCTGACGCGAAAGCAATTGGCGATAACGCGAAGTGGTTGCTGGATCAGGCTGAGTGCATCGTGACCCTGTGGAACGGCCAGCCTATCGCTGTTACCCCACCAAACTTTGTTGAGCTGGAAATCGTTGAAACCGATCCAGGTCTGAAAGGTGATACCGCGGGTACTGGCGGCAAGCCAGCAACGCTCTCCACTGGCGCTGTGGTGAAAGTGCCACTGTTCGTTCAGATCGGTGAAGTGATCAAAGTGGATACTCGCTCCGGCGAATACGTATCCCGCGTGAAGTAATTTACGTCATGATTCGAGGCGCAGCGCCCGCTGCGCCTGATTTTTGCAGGCAGGGATGATGAAACGTACCGTTAAAATTCTGCTTCTGTTAGCGCTCTCCAGCGTACTGCTTTCCGGCTGTAACACCGCGCGTGGCATGGGGGAAGATATCCGGGACCTTGGACATATCATTTCCCACGCAGCCAGCTAGGCTCGTCTAATTTTCCTAAAAATGCTTCCTTTTCCGTCAACCGACGGGATCTTGTCTATTCTTAAGTTGCTATACACAAAACAACTTTGGCTATAAAAGGAAGATATTATGGTTAAGAAGACAATTGCAGCGATCTTTTCAGTCCTGGTGCTTTCTTCAGTGTTAACGGCCTGTAATACCACGCGCGGCGTCGGTCAGGATATTTCTGAAGGCGGTAGCGCGATCTCTGGTGCGGCAACGAAAGCTCAGCAGTAATGAACACACGGTACGGGACCGAATGGGTTTCGTACCGTCAGCTTTCTGACTCCTGCAAGGATAAAAAGGGTGAAAAGCGCGTATCCATATGCAGTTTCATGCGGATATTTCGTTTATAGGTATAAACCGTTTTGCCATTGATACTCAGGTGAGCAGCAATTTTTTGATTGCTCGCGCCGTCCATCCACAATGTCAGCACTTTCTCTTCCTGTCGGGTTAGCAAGGGAGCGGCCACAGTAGGTCTGTGCGTGCTTGCGCCCGAGATTAACGCGTCATTAATAACCGCCGCGAGTTCCTCAAGACGGGCATTTTTCATCAGCGAAGACCAGACCGGGAAGTTCTCCAGCCAGGCCGTCATGTCCCTGTCCTCTCCTGATTGCAGCATAATAAAGGGTAATTTTTCGCTGGCGTTCAGCAAGGACGAGAATTGCTGAAAATGGTGAATATCCTGGCGGAAACCATGCAGGTCAGCGATAACCAGCGCGGGTTTCCATTGCAGAATGTGTTCTCTGGCAAGGAAGAGATTGTTCAGCCCGGTCACAACGTAGTGCCCCGGGAACAAACCGGAATGATTGAGCCATGCTTCGAACCCGGTACGGGTGAAGTGACAACGGTCAATCAAAAGAATTTTGAACATATTTTATTCGCAATCGGCTAGTGGTTTGGCTTCCTGCCATCAGAAAGCACATCATCATAGAGAAGTCCGATGAGTAATAAATGCCTGAACTCCGCGCCTTACTGCGGCTATTTCTGGGCTTAACGCGATCAGCAGAAATTGATTGAAAAAAAATCGCACACTAACCAAAATATGGGGTGTTATCTGCCTTGCGGGACGACCCGTAAGCGCTTCCTTCATCGGGGACGGCCCCAACTTTTTTAAGTTAAGGAGCCTGATATGTCCTGGATTATTCTTTTGATTGCTGGCCTGCTCGAAGTGGTGTGGGCGATTGGCCTCAAGTACACGCACGGATTTACCCGCCTGACGCCCAGCGTCATTACCGTTACTGCGATGATCGTGAGTATTGTTCTGCTCTCGTGGGCGATGCGTTCCCTGCCGGTGGGAACGGCCTACGCCGTCTGGACGGGGATCGGTGCCGTAGGCGCGGCGATTACCGGCATTTTGCTGCTGGGTGAGTCAGCGAGCCTGGCGCGCATTGCCAGCCTCGCTCTGATTGTGGCCGGTATCATTGGACTGAAGCTCAGCACCCATTAATGGGGCTGTTTTACCCAGATGAGTTTCGATACATCAAACCCCTGCCGGGTCGCGACATCCAGCATCTGCTGTTTCATTTCTGACGAAATAGTTGGCGTGCGGGAAAGTATCCACAGATAGTCGCGATCTGGCCCGCAGACCAGCGCGTGACGGTACTCTCTGTCGAGCGCTATTACGTTATAGCCGCCATAAAACGGGCCGAAGAAAGAGACTTTGAGCGCGGCCCGTCGCGGGTCGCCAGTGAAGTAGGCTTTCCCAACCGACTGCTGCCACATCTCTCGATCGGGATTATAACCCCGGTTGATCACCTGAATACCGCCATCATCCATCAGGCTGTAATGTGCCGTGACCTTCTCCAGGCCTTGCTCAAACCGGTGATCGAGGCGTGCGATTTCGTACCATGTTCCGAGGAAGCGTTGTGCATCAAAAGGCGTGACGACGGTGACGCCAGGCGGTGGGGTAGGGGAACTGCAGGCAACAACTAAAAACGCGGCCGTCACTGCGGCGATAACAGGCAGAATGCGCATAGGAGTTTCCTTACTGTTTTTTGTTAAGTGTAGATGACAGCAGGAAAAAAGCGGAGCAATGTGCGGGATGTTTCGCCGGGTAAGCGTTAGCGCTACCCGGCAATGTTTTACTGCATCGCGTCAAGAATACGGTATGCCGCCTCAACTCGCGCCGGGTTCGGATAGCTTTTATTTGCCAGCATCACAATGCCGAGCTGCTTTTCAGGAATAAATGCCACGTAGCTGCCAAACCCGCCGGTTGAGCCGGTTTTATGCACCCATGAGGCTTTTACCGGAGGCGCCGGAGGATTCACTTCTCTCGCGGGCAACGGTGCCAGGGCAACCTTGTTATCGCTGCCTCCGACAACGGTTTTTACATCGACCGGCCAGTTGAGCATCTCCCAGCCCAGCCCCTGATACATAGCACCCACGCGCCAGTAGCGGGACTGCGCCAGCGTAATGCCTTGCTTCAGGGACGTATCCTGCAGCGCGCCAGGGGCCATGTTGGCCATCACCCAGCTTGCCATATCCTGCACGTTGGTTTTCACGCCATACGCCTCTGCGTCCAGCATGCCCGGTGAAACGTGGACCGCTTTACCGTCACGATATCCCCAGGCGTAATGCGCCTCCTCCGCTTTCGGAACATTAATCCAGGTATGGTCGAGCTTGAGCGGCTTAAAGACCCGCGTCGTCATGGCCTGCTCATAGCCCATGCCGGAAGGTTTGGTCGCCAGCGCGCCAAACAAACCGATGCTGGCATTAGCATAAAGACGCGTGGTGCCCGGCTTCCACTGCGGCTGCCAGTTTTGATAGAAGCGCAGCAGGGAGGCGTTATCCGTGACCTCATCCGGTACCTGTAACGGCAGACCTCCTGCTGTATAGGTTGCCAGATCCAGCATGCGAATTCCCTGCCACTGCTTGCCTGTCAGTTCAGGCCAATATTTGGTTACCGGATCGCCCAGCGATATTTCGCCGCGGGCAATGGCATCGCCTCCCAGCACGCCGGTGAAGGTTTTACTTATAGAGCCCAGCTCGAACAGGGTTTGCGGGGTGACGGGCTTGTTCGCCGCGATGTCGGCTTTTCCGAAGGTAAAGTAGCGTGGCTGGCCCTGATAAATCACGGCCACCGCCATGCCAGGAATGGCTTGCGCTTTCATCAGCGGCGTAACGGTACGTTCCACCACGTCAGCCAGCTGTTTTTCTGACATCGGGGCAGCTAATACCGAGCAGGAGGTGCTGAGCAGCAGGGCGCAGCAAAGGGATTTTGTCATCATCATTTATCTTCCGTAATAGCAGGTCAAGGGAGTGTCCGGGCCCGACAGACCGCTGTAGTCTGTTGGATTTGACTATGGCTGACAAACGGTTAAATTTAGCATGAGCTGTTAATTTTTCTAACGGATGGAACGATGACCCGCAGCTATCTCCCACTTAATTCGCTTCGCGCCTTCGAAGCGGCCGCCCGGCATCTCAGTTTTACGCATGCCGCGATAGAGCTGAATGTCACCCATTCAGCCATCAGCCAGCACGTTAAGGCGCTGGAACAGCATCTGAATTGTCAGCTGTTTGTCCGCGTTTCGCGCGGCCTGATGCTGACCACGGAGGGGGAAAATCTGCTGCCGGTGCTGAATGATTCATTCGATCGTATCGCCGGAATGCTGGATCGCTTTGCCAGCCAGCGCGCCCAGGAGAAGCTAAAAATCGGCGTGGTTGGGACTTTTGCTACGGGTGTTTTATTCTCTCAGCTCGCAGACTTTCGCCGCTGTTATCCGCATATCGATCTCCATCTTTCCACCCATAACAACCGCGTCGATCCGGCGGCTGAAGGGCTTGATTATACGATCCGCTACGGCGGTGGAGCGTGGCACGGCACCGAGGCGCACTTCCTGTGCCCCGCACCGCTGGCGCCGCTTTGCTCGCCCGAAATCGCCGCCGTGCTCCACTCTCCGACCGACATCCTGAAGTTTACCCTGTTGCGCTCTTACCGACGCGACGAATGGTCGGCATGGATGCAGGCGGCAGGCGAGCATCCTCCCTCGCCAACGCACCGGGTGATGGTATTTGATTCGTCTGTCACCATGCTGGAAGCCGCGCAGGCAGGTATGGGCATTGCCATTGCGCCTGTCGATATGTTTACCCATTTGCTGAACAGCGAGCGTATTGTGCAGCCGTTTACAACGCAAATTGATCTGGGCAGTTACTGGTTAACGAGACTGCAGTCGCGGGCTGAAACGTCCGCAATGCGTGAATTTGCCCAGTGGCTGGTGGGAAAGATGAAGAAATAAAAGGCCCGCCGGATGGCGGGCCAGAAGCGTCAGATAGTGACAACCGCAATCAGCGTCACCACGGTCAGGATGGTTGCCAGCCCGTAGAATACCCATTTACCGCTCGGCACATGGATTTTCAGGTCATGCATCGCATGGTGAATACGGTGCAGACCGCACCACAATGGCAGGACGATCATCAGGAAGATGAACACGCGGCCGATAAAGCTGCTCGCAAACGCCAGCACGCGCTCGTAGCTCAGCGCATCGCCCGGGAACAGCCCCAGCGGCAGCATAATGCCGACCAGCAGGATGATAACCGGGGCGATGATGGCACTCCACATGCCGCCTGCGCCAAACAGGCCCCAGAAGACCGGCTCGTCTGAACGTTTTGGATTTGGATTGATCACAGTAGTCTCCTTACCAGAACAGTGCGACAAACAGAACGACCACAGTGACCAGGATCGTCACTGCCCACAGCCCTTTAATGACTGGCTCCGGCCCCATTTTTTCGTCTTTTATGATGATATTCGCCGCTTTTGGCGCCAGTTCAAACCAGGTTTTGGTATGAAGCAGCGCCGCCGCGAGCGCGATCAGGTTCAGAACTACGATGATTGGGTTTTGCAGGAACCCCACAAAGCTGGCCCAGGTTTCCGGCCCGTGTTTGAGGGCGAAAACGCCGTACATCAGCTCAAGGCTGAACCAGACCGCCGGTACCGCCGTGCCTTCACGCAGCATATAGAAGCGATAAAACGGCAGGTTTTTCCACCAGGTGGACGGCACTGGCCGCACGTAGGCTTTGCGTTTAGTCGTCATTATGCACTCCTTAGCGTGGTTTCAGGGTAGCGATAAGAAAGTCTTTCGAGCTTTCCACTTTACCCTGTTGAATGGCCGCGGCCGGGTCGACGTGCTTTGGACAGACTTCGGAGCAGTAGCCCACAAAGGTACAGGTCCAGACGCCGTTCTGACCGTTAAGCTGCGCCATACGTTCTTTTTTACCGTGGTCGCGGCTGTCTTCGTTATAGCGGTGCGCCAGGGTAATAGCGGCCGGGCCGATGAACTCCGGGTTCAGGCCAAACTGTGGACAGGCGGCGTAGCACAGGCCGCAGTTGATGCAGCCAGAGAACTGATGGTATTTCGCCATCTGCGCCGGCGTCTGGGTGTTCGGACCCTGGTCCGGCGTGCGTGGGTTGCCGATGATGTACGGCTTAATCGCTTCCAGACTTTCGATAAAGTGGGTCATATCGACCACCAGATCGCGCTCGATCGGGAAGTTGCCCAGCGCTTCAACCTTGATGCCCTTAGTGTAATCGCGCAGGAAGGTTTTACACGCCAGCTTCGGTACCTTGTTGACCATCATGCCGCAGGAGCCACAGATCGCCATGCGGCAGGACCAGCGGTAGCTCAGGTCCGGCGCCAGGTTGTCTTTGATATAGCCGAGCGCATCCAGCAGGGAGGTTTGCTCGTCATAGGGCACTTCATAGAAAGCGCTGTGGGGGGCGGTATCCACTTCCGGGTTGTAGCGCACCACTTCAACTTTCAGTTTTTGCATCTCAGCCATTCGCCTTCTCCTTCTTCTCGGCGGCTTCTGCTTCTGCGCCGTACACGCGTTTAGCCGGTGGCAGCGTGGTGATTTTCACGTCGCTGTAATCCAGACGCGTGGTGCCATCCGCATCGCGCCAGGCGAGAGTGTGTTTCAGGAAATTGACGTCGTCACGTTCGGTACAGCCTTCATCCAGACGCTGGTGTGCGCCGCGAGACTCTTTACGCGCCAGCGCAGAGTGCGCCATACATTCTGCGACGTTCAGGCCGTGGCCAAGCTCAATGGTATAGAGCAGGTCGGTATTGAAGACGCTGGAGGTGTCGGTGATGCGCACGCGCTTGAAGCGCTCCTGCAGTTCCGCCAGCTTGTCGACGGTTTTCTGCATCAGTTCCGGCGTACGGTAGATACCGCAGCCTTCTTCCATCGACAGGCCCATCTCGTCGCGGATCTTCGACCAGTTCTCGTTACCTTCCTGGTTCACCAGATCCTTCAGGCGTTTTTCAACGTCTGTGACCTGCGCATCCAGCGCCGCGCCGTTTGCTTCGCCTGCGGTCGCCGCACGCTCCATCGCGCGCTCGCCCGCCATGCGGCCAAAGACGACCAGCTCTGCAAGCGAGTTAGAGCCCAGGCGGTTGGCGCCGTGCAGGCCGACGGAGGAACACTCGCCTACGGCGAACAGCCCTTTAATGCGGGTTTCACACTGTTGGTCGGTTTCAATCCCGCCCATGGTGTAGTGCGCGGTTGGGCGTACCGGAATCGGCTCTTTCACCGGATCGACGCCGACATAAGCTTTCGCCAGTTCGCAGATGAACGGCAGACGCTCCAGCAGTTTCTTCTCGCCCAGGTGACGCAGATCGAGATAGACCACGTCGCCGCGCGGCGTGGAGATGGTGTTGCCCTTGCGCCACTCGTGCCAGAAGGCCTGAGAGACTTTGTCGCGCGGGCCGAGTTCCATGTATTTGTTCTTCGGCTCGCCGAGAGGGGTTTCCGGGCCCATGCCGTAATCCTGCAGATAGCGGTAGCCGTTTTTGTTGACCAGGATACCGCCTTCGCCGCGGCAGCCTTCCGTCATCAGAATGCCCGAGCCCGGCAGACCGGTTGGGTGATACTGTACAAACTCCATATCGCGCAGCGGCACGCCGTGGCTCAGCGCCATGCCCATGCCGTCACCGGTGACGATGCCGCCGTTGGTGTTGTAGCGATAGACGCGTCCCGCACCGCCCGTTGCCATCACCACCGCATTGGCACGGATCTGGACGAGGGTGCCTTCCATCATGTTCATCGCCACCAGGCCACGTGCATGACCGTCATCGACCAGAATGTCGAGGACGAAATGTTCATCAAAGCGCTGGATTTGTGGGAACTGAAGAGAGGTCTGGAACAGGGTGTGCAGCATGTGGAAGCCGGTCTTATCGGCGGCGAACCAGGTACGTTCGATTTTCATCCCCCCGAAGCGACGAACGTTGACGCTGCCGTCCGGACGGCGGCTCCACGGACATCCCCACTGTTCAAGCTGGGTCATTTCAGTTGGACAATGGTGTACGAAGTAGTCAACGACATCCTGTTCGCAAAGCCAGTCGCCCCCTGCAACCGTGTCGTGGAAATGGTATTCGAAGCTGTCATGATCCTGCGCAACGGCGGCGGACCCTCCTTCTGCTGCCACCGTGTGGCTGCGCATTGGATAGACTTTTGAAATCAATGCGATTTTAGCGTCAGGATTAGCTTGTGCTGCAGCAATCGCAGCACGTAATCCAGCCCCGCCAGCGCCTATTACGGCAAGATCGGCTTGAAAAGTTTGCACGACATTCCTCCAGATTTTTGTTATTTCGCAACGCGACAAACTAAAGGTAGTTCACCCGTCCACGCGGACGATTGCGAAAGCGTTTCCACTGCTCCTTTATGGGTAAAAGAGTATAACCGTGTAGACGTCAGGGAAATTTGACGTGTTCGATTTTTTTGCTGTTCTGTGCGGTGATTTATCATCGTGATTGATGAATTGCGTCACGTAATTGCTTACCTAAATGAAATGCGCTTTTTTACTGCGCAAAATTTGTCTCTGTCCCTGCTAACGAGTAGACTTCGTGCCCTTGTCTGAAATCGGAGAAAAACTCATGAGCGAAACGGCCACCTGGCAGCCGAGCGCATCCATCCCAAATCTGTTAAAACGCGCCGCAATTATGACGGAGATCCGCCGTTTCTTTGCCGACCGCGGCGTCCTGGAGGTGGAAACCCCGTGCATGAGTCAGGCAACGGTAACGGATATACATCTGGTCCCGTTTGAAACCCGTTTTGTTGGCCCTGGCCACTCTCAGGGCATGAATCTGTATCTGATGACCAGCCCGGAATATCACATGAAGCGCCTGCTGGCGGCGGGGTGTGGTCCGGTGTATCAGCTGTGCCGCAGTTTCCGTAATGAAGAGATGGGGCGTCACCACAACCCGGAATTCACCATGCTGGAGTGGTACCGCCCGCATTATGATATGTACCGCCTGATGAACGAGGTGGACGATCTGCTGCAGCAGGTGCTGGACTGTTCAGAAGCCGAAACGCTCTCCTATCAACAGGCCTTCCAGCGCCATCTGGAAATCGATCCGCTGTCGGCGGACAAAGCTCAGCTGCGTGAAGTGGCGGCAAAACTGGATCTGAGCAACGTGGCGGATACCGAGGAGGATCGTGACACGCTGCTGCAGCTGCTGTTCACCTTCGGCGTGGAACCGCAGATTGGTAAAGAACGTCCGACGTTTGTCTATCACTTCCCCGCAAGCCAGGCGTCTCTGGCGCAGATCAGCACCGAAGATCACCGCGTGGCAGAGCGTTTTGAGGTCTATTACAAAGGCATCGAGCTGGCGAACGGCTTCCACGAGCTGACCGACGCGCGCGAACAGCAGCAGCGTTTCGAGCAGGATAACCGCAAGCGCGCTGCGCGCGGTCTGCCGCAGCAGCCGATTGATACTAACCTGCTGGAAGCCTTAAAGGCGGGTCTGCCGGATTGCTCCGGCGTGGCGCTGGGGGTTGACCGTCTGGTCATGCTGGCGCTGGATGCCGAGCAGCTTGGCGATGTGATTGCCTTTACGGTCGATCGCGCCTGAAAAAATGCCGGGTGGCGCTGTGCTTACCCGGCATATATTACCTGTGGCAATATTCCTTTCCATTTCCGCACGGCGACATTAAAAACTGCCATTTTCTCTGTACACGGTTCTTTTTCTTAAATTGCCTCGCATAGCCACAATATTAGTCTGGTCATCTGCTACCATCCGCGCAGTTTAATTCCTCTTCGGATGGTTATATGTCCCAGTCACTCAAAAAGATGACCCTCACCGGGCTTATCCTGATGATTTTTACGTCAGTCTTTGGCTTTGCCAATAGCCCGTCGGCTTTCTATCTGATGGGCTACAGCGCGACGCCGTTTTATATCGTTTCTGCTCTGTTCTTCTTTATCCCGTTTGCGCTGATGATGGCGGAGATGGGCTCGGCTTACCGGAAAGAAGAGGGCGGTATCTACTCGTGGATGAACAACAGCATCGGTCCGCGTTACGCGTTTATCGGCACGTTTATGTGGTTCTCCTCCTACGTCGTCTGGATGGTCAGCACGGCGGCCAAAGTCTGGGTGCCGTTCTCAACGTTTCTTTTCGGGGCGGATAAAACGCAGATATGGTCTCTGGCGGGGCTGAGCTCCACGCAGGTGGTCGGTATTCTGGCGGTGTGCTGGATGGTGGTGGTCACGCTGGTGGCGTCAAAAGGCATCAACAAAATTGCCCGTATCACCGCCGTTGGCGGTATTTCCGTGATGTGCCTGAACCTGGTGCTGCTGCTGGCGAGTATCGCCATTCTGTACCTGAACGGCGGGCACTTCGCGCAGGAGGTGAACTTCGTATCATCGCCTAATCCGGGCTATCAGTCCGGGCTGGCCATGCTCTCCTTCGTGGTGTTTGCCATTTTTGCCTACGGCGGTATTGAAGCGGTAGGCGGGCTGGTCGATAAGACCGAGAACCCGGAAAAGAATTTCGCCAAAGGGATTATTTTTGCCGCCATCGTCATCTCCATCGGCTACTCGCTGGCGATTTTCCTCTGGGGCGTCAGTACCAGCTGGCAGCAGGTGTTGAGTAACGACACCACTAACCTCGGGAACATCACCTACGTGCTGATGAAAAGCCTGGGGATGACGTTGGGTAACGCCATGCACCTGACGCCGGAAGCATCGGCCACCATGGGGATCTGGTTTGCGCGCATTACCGGCCTGTCGATGTTCCTTGCCTATACCGGCGCGTTCTTTACGCTGATCTACTCGCCGCTGAAAGCGATCATTCAGGGCACGCCAAAAGCGCTGTGGCCGGCACGCATGACGCAGCTGAATACCGCAGGCATGCCTGCCAACGCCATGTGGATGCAGTGTCTGCTGGTGTGCGTGTTCATTCTGCTGGTGTCATTTGGCGGTGATACCGCGTCTGCGTTCTATAACAAGCTGACCCTGATGGCGAACGTGTCGATGACGCTGCCGTACCTGTTCCTCACCCTGGCGTTCCCGTTCTTTAAGGCGAAGCGGGACCTTGAGCGTCCGTTTGTGATCTTCAAAACCCGTGCGGCAACGCTGCTGGCAACTACGGTGGTGGTGCTGGTCGTGGCGTTTGCCAACATCTTTACCGTTATTCAGCCCGTGGTTGAGGCAAACGACTGGAACAGCGCGCTGTGGATGGTCGGTGGGCCGATCTTCTTCTCGCTGCTGGCGATGGGGATTTATGAGAATTACCGTCGGCGTTCAATGGCGTACGTCGCGGAAGTGGCGTAGCGGTAAAATGCCCCTCCCGAAAGGGAGGGGAGAAAGATTACAAGCTGCCCGCCGGGCGCGATCTTGCCGCCGACGTGAGCGTTTTACCCATCTTGCGTCCGTCCATACTTTCCAGACGCATCTGGAACGGTGGGAACGGCATATCAATACCGTGCTCGCGGAAGCCAGCCAGAATCAGCTGGTGGATCTCATGGCGCAGCGGCATACGGTGCCCCATTTCGGCAGCGTAAATACGCAGTTCGAAAATCTGGATCCCCTGCTGTAAATCGACCAGGAACACTTCCGGTACGGGATTATCGAGCACCAGCGTACAGCGTTCGGCGGCAGTGTAGAGGATCTGCGTGACCTCTTCGCTGTTGGCATCCGACGGCGCCGGTACCGTCAGCACCACGCGCGTAACGGAGTCCGACAGCGACCAGTTGATAAACTGCTCGGTAATAAACGCCTTGTTCGGCACGATGATCTCTTTACGGTCCCAGTCGCTGATCGTGGTGGCACGGGTGTTGATCTTCGTTACGCTCCCGGTCAGATCGCGGATCGTCACCGTATCGCCAATACGAATCGGCTTTTCAAACAAGATGATCAGGCCGGACACAAAGTTAGCGAAGATCTCCTGCATGCCAAAGCCAAGGCCAAACGTCAGCGCCGCTACCAGCCACTGCAGTTTAGACCACTCGATACCAATCATTGAGAAACCAACCATCCCGCCAAACAGCAGTATCAGGTATTTCGTAATGGTCGTAATGGCGTATCCCGTGCCGGGGGTTAAATCCAGATGCTGCAGCAGCGCCAGCTCCAGCAGTGCCGGGAAGTTACGCACCAGTTGGGTAGTGATGATCAGTACCAGAATGGCAATCAGCACCGCGCCTAAGGTGATCGGCTCCAGGCTTTCAACGCCCTGCACCGTGGACGTCACGTCCCACAGAGAGATATTCTCCAGGAAGCCAAACGCGGAATGAATTTCTGACCACAGGAAAATCACCGACAGAAGGGCAATCAGCATCAGGAGGGAGCGCACCAGGCGCAGAGACTGGGTACTGATGGCATCCAGATCCAGTTCGACCTCGTCGGCATCCATCGTGCCTTCCGTGCTGTTGACATGGGTTGGCTCTTCCTCACCCCGGGCACGCTGAGCGAGGATCTCCGCCCGGCGATGCTTGGCGCGGTCGAAGGCCAGGCGACGGCGCTGGATCAGCATCCCGCGACGGATCACGTGATACACCACCAGCAGCAGGAACCAGATCGCCACCGACGTTTCCAGTCGCGCCAGAAGTGCCTTCGAGGTTGCCAGGTAACCTACCGCGGCTGCCAGCATCGCAATCAGAGGGGCGCTCAGCAGGAGGTTCCAGAGCAGCCGGTTGAACATGTTGTCGCCGCTGCCGGATTTATCCAGATAGAGCGGTATCCCCGCGCGTTTCAGGCTGAGCGTCACGATGGCCAGCGCGCCGCAGATCAGCATAAAGCAGAGGCGGCCCAGCGAGCCTGAAAATTCCCGGTCGTTGAGATTATCAAACATGATCAGCGCCATAATCAGCGGCACAATCAGCCCGATGCTCATCAGGTAGTAGCGCATGGCGCGCGCCACGCGGTTACGCGGCCAGCCAAAGTGGGCAATGAACAGGCCATTCGGCCGTGCGAACGTGGCGCAAATCATCACCACCCACAGCAGCGGCACCGTAGCGGTGACGCCATCGCCAATGGCGACCGCGAGCGGATAGGGCCAGGCTTCCCGCAGGCCGTAGCCAAGCGTCATCCACAGCACCGGCAGCGGAGACGCGACGAGAATCGACCAGAACACGGTGCGCAACGTCAGCCAGAAGTGATCCTGAGTGACTTTCCCCACCCGCGCGCTGGAACGCTCCAGGAAGCGGGTGAAATGTCTGCGCGAGTAAATGCTGAAGCCCACCAGAACCAACGCGCCCAGCAGCGGGATTATCGTCTCTTTACTGGTCAGCATCATCACGCTGGCCTGTCCGAGCTGGCTGAAGGTGTCCAGCGAAATCAGGCGGCGCAGATCCTGAACGATCTCAATCGGCCACGAGAAGGTCATCGGACGCACGTCGGACGTCCAGAAGAGATAACGGTGCGTCGCCTCGTTCACCTCTTTCAGTGCGTCTTCCAGCTGGCTGTTAGACACCTTGAGCTTAGTCAGTTCCAGAATCAGCGTATCCCCGCCCTGCAGCAGGGAGTTCAGCAGCTCGCGCTGGGTGCGCAGCTGGGCTTCAAGAATACGGTTTTGCTCGCTGGTCAGGGGCTGTCCGTCAGCCTGACGGATCTGGCGAATTTGCGGCTGCTTATTGAGAAGATCTTCAAAGTGCAGTCGCTGCACGCGAAGCTGGGCCATCTCGGTATCCAGTTGCTGCGGCTTCGGCATTTCCGGCAGGCGTGCGACCTGGGCGCGTAACGCTTCGCCCAGCAGGTTTGATGACCCGAGCCACTGGGACTGCTCGCGCAGGGTGTTGAGCGCCTGGCGCACCTGCAGGGTTTGATTCGTCGCCTGGCGCTGCTGGGAGGCAACCAGATCCATACGCTGCGCCTGCTGATTCAGGGCGGCAGAAAGCTCGCGGTTGACCTTAAACTGATCGACGATACCTTCTGGCAGATTGGCACTGTTTTCCGCCAGCAGCTCGGTGCTTTCAAGCGCACGCTCGGCTTCGCGCTGACGCTGGCTGTTAAGCAAATTACGCAGGGCCTGAAGATACGCATCCAGCTGCTCGCTCTGCTTCTGAGCAAGTTCAGAGCGCATCCGCGCCAGCTCCTGGCGGTTGTTGGCGGAAAGCTGCGCCAGCTCCAGCTCATCCACAAGGGCCTTCAGACGAGCTGATTCGGCCTGCAGACCCAGATTTTGCGCCTGAGCCTGCGGCGTATTGCCGCTTTGCGTACCCACGCGACGCTCAACGTCGTTAAGCTGGCGGCGTGCGTCGGTTTGCTGCTGCGGAAGCTGGCTGAGGGAGTCGGCAATTTCACGCGCCCGCTCCTGCTCCTGCTGAGCCTGGCGGCTCTTTTCCAGAAGCTGGCTGCTCACCTGCAGGATTTCCTGATTCAGGGCGTCGGTGGTCATGCCTTCCGGCACATTGCGCGGCTCATCGCGCAGATTAGCGAGCTGCGCGCGCAGCGTTTGCGAGAGTTTAGGGAAGTTGTCGATAACCTGCTGATACTGCTGAGCGCGCTCAAGCGAGCCTTTCCGCTCTTCAAGCGCGTTCAGTGCGGACTGGAGCGACTCAACGGTCTCTGGCTGAGCGGGTTTAGCCGCTTTCGCCTGTTCCAGTTCCTGGGTTATCTGTTTGGCGTCGGGGGCTGTCGCTGCGTACGCCCCCATGCTGAGGCACCAGGCCATCAGTAAAACGATAATCGGGCGCACGTCAGCGATCCTTCTGTTGTTAGCCTTCGTCTTTTTTGTCGTCAACCAGCGGGCTGGCGTCGTGCTCGGCGTCAATCTCTTCTTGCGGCAGCGGAGCAGGTTCTGCGTCCGGCGTCACGAAGGTTTCGGTAGAGACCGCCAGCGGCTGGCCGAGCTTAGTGACCGACAGGCTTTCGAGCTGTTCAGCCAGCTTCACTTTACCCGGCGCAAACAGGTTGATGACGGTAGAACCCAGCTTGAAGCGGCCCATCTCCTGACCTTTCAGCAGGGCGACAGAGCCTTCCTCTTCACCAGCAGGCCACGTCCAGCGCTTAATTACGCCTTCACGCGGAGGGGTGATGGTGCCAGCCCAGACGGTTTCAATACTGCCGACAATGGTCGCGCCCACCAGAATCTGCGCCATAGGGCCGAATTCAGTATCGAACAGGCAGATGACGCGCTCGTTACGGGCAAACAGGTTCGGTACGTTTTGCGCGGTCAGGTGATTTACGGAGAACAGATCGCCCGGCACGTAGATCATCTCACGCAGGATACCGTTACACGGCATATGCACGCGGTGGTAGTCGCGCGGTGACAGATAGGTGGTGGCAAAGGTGCCGTTGCGGAACAGATCCGCCATCAGGTAATTGCCCGCCAGCAGCGCTTCCAGGCTGTAGTTATGGCCTTTCGCCTGCAGGATTTTGTCGTCTTCGATGTTACCCAACTGGCTGATCACCCCGTCTGCTGGCATCACCAGGACGTTAGGATCGGTGTTCAGCGGGCGCACTTCGTCGCGCAGCGGGCGCACGAAAAACTCGTTGAACGTGCGGTAGCTGGCGGTGTCCGGCTTCTGCGCTTCTTTCATGTCGACCTTGTAATACTTCACGAAAAGGTCGATGACCAGTTTGGTCAGCCAGCCCGCGCGTTTGCTTGCGCCCCAGCCCGCCAGGCGAGTGAGCCACAGTTTTGGCAGAATGTATTGAAGCGAAAGTTTAAATGCGTTTAACAAGGTAGCCTCCAGGCCATTGTTTTGTCGTTCCTGATCCGGCGGTAAGCCGCCGGAACCTGAAAAAAGGGGACGATTTTAGCGATGCTTAGCTTAGTTGTCAGTTGTCAGAATCAGAAAAGTTTTTACGCGTTTTTACCTGATCCATGCTCTCAAGAATGCGGTGGTAATTGTCGAAGCGGGTCTCCGCAATCTCACCTTTCTCAACCGCTTCGCGGATAGCGCAGCCTGGATCGTTATCGTGTTTACAGTCGCGGTATTTGCAAGCGCCTAAATAATCATGGAATTCGACAAATCCATTAAAGATTTGTTCCGGCTCAAGATGCCATAAACCGAATTCACGCACGCCCGGGGAGTCGATGACATCGCCGCCGTGCGGGAAGTGGTACAGACGCGAGGCGGTAGTGGTGTGCTGGCCCAGACCCGAGACGTCAGACACATCGTTGGTGAGGATCTCCTGCTGGAGGCCGAGCAGATTGTTCAGCAGGCTCGATTTGCCTACGCCGGACTGGCCCGCAAAAATGCTGATGCGATCGGTAAGCGCCTCTTCCAGCGGTTTGAGGCCATCTTTAGTATGGCTGGAGACCATCAGGACGCGATAGCCAATCTTGCGATAGATATCCATCTGCTCATTAACGAAAGCCATGCCTTCGTCATCCAGCAGATCGATTTTGTTCAGCACGATAATCGGTTCAACCTGCAGCGTTTCGCACGCGACGAGGTATCGGTCGATAATATTGAGCGAAAGTTCAGGCAAAATCGCCGATACGATAACAATCTGGTTAATGTTGGCGGCAATCGGCTTCACCCCGTCGTAAAAATCGGGACGGGTTAACACGGACGTACGTTCATGAACCGCTTCAACGATACCTTTTACCGTAACGCCTTCCGCCGCCTCTTTACCCGGACGCCATACGACGCGGTCACCGGTCACCAGAGAACGAATGGTCCGGCGGATGTTGCAGCGGTGGATTTCACCATCGGCGGATTCCACGTCAGCGTGCATACCGAAACGGCTGATGACTACGCCTTCCGTTGGTTCGCCAAACAGGTTGTCGTCGTAATCGACCTTCTCCGAAGTGGTTTTAAGACGGCGCTGGTGATTGGCATTCACGCGGCGCTGCTGCCCTTTGGAGAGTTTATTTTTACTCAATCGCACTGGCTCCTGGTCGCCCGTAAGGGGCAAAACCTCTATGATACACTCTAATTAATACTAGTTAACCTGCTACTGCCGGTTATGCGAGAAGGGTGGAAAATAACATGAGCGCGGATGAAAACAACCTGATTTGGATCGATCTCGAAATGACCGGGCTGGATCCCGAGCGCGATCGCATTATTGAGATTGCAACCCTGGTCACCGATGCCAACCTGAATATCCTGGCCGAAGGGCCAACGATTGCGGTGCATCAGTCAGACGACCAGCTGGCGCTGATGGACGAGTGGAACGTGCGCACCCATACCGGAAGCGGGCTGGTGGAGCGCGTGAAGGCCAGCACGTTGGGTGACCGTGAGGCGGAACTGGCGACGCTCGAATTTCTGAAGCAGTGGGTGCCGGCGGGTAAATCGCCTATCTGCGGGAACAGCATCGGCCAGGATCGCCGTTTCCTGTTTAAGTATATGCCGGAGCTGGAGTCTTACTTTCACTACCGCTATCTGGATGTCAGTACCCTGAAAGAGCTGGCGCGTCGCTGGAAACCAGAAATCCTTGATGGCTTCAAAAAGCAAGGAACGCACCAGGCGATGGACGATATCCGCGAGTCTGTGGCGGAACTCGCGTACTACCGCGAAAACTTTATTAAGCTGTGATTTTGAGATCCGGCGCCTTGCGTGGCCGGGATTTTGTCGTTAAATTGTTCAGCTTGCCGATTAAATAAGCATTTGAACTGAATTTCGAAAAAATCACTTTCAGGGGGGTTGCAGCTAAAAGGATTTCTCGTATAATGCGCCTCCCGTAACGACAGAGAATTACACGTTACGACAGCAACAAAAGCAGTACAGATTTGCGGGAATAGCTCAGTTGGTAGAGCACGACCTTGCCAAGGTCGGGGTCGCGAGTTCGAGTCTCGTTTCCCGCTCCAAAATTTGAAAAGTGCTTCCACAGCACAGACTGCCCAAGCGGGAATAGCTCAGTTGGTAGAGCACGACCTTGCCAAGGTCGGGGTCGCGAGTTCGAGTCTCGTTTCCCGCTCCAAAATTTGAAAGTGCTTCTAAAGCACGGACCACCCAAGCGGGAATAGCTCAGTTGGTAGAGCACGACCTTGCCAAGGTCGGGGTCGCGAGTTCGAGTCTCGTTTCCCGCTCCAAATTCTTCTTCATCTCTAAAATATCCACAGCGAAAAGACGCGCTAGGGACGTTTTCTATTGCATCTGAAATACTCTTGTAAACAGAGTTATCCACAGAATTCGCGCTTTACCCAAACCGTACAGAAAGTTAGCAGGGTGAATAGTATATTTGCAATCCATTGTATTTAATGGATAAATTTTCATTTCAAAATGTTAGCAAGATCACTTGACCTCTTCTCAAGTCCAGATGGCGCTTGAGTTTTTATTTTTATTCACAGGCTGTGAATATATCACGCATCCCGCGTGAGCCCTTTTTCAATCACCCTCACCAGCCGCTGTTTCTGAGGAAGCTGCACCTCGACCACGCAGGCATTGCGCTTCTCGATTTGCTGCGCAATCGCCCATTCTATGTGTTCATCAAGAAGTGGGTGCTCACCTCTACGACTTTCAAGCGCCTGAATATTTGCTTTATCCCACGGGGCATTGCCCAGCGCGACGGCCACGTTTCGCAGCCAGCGCAGGTGGCCGATACGCCGAATGGCGGAACCTTCCGTCACCTTCAGGAACCAGGCTTCGGTCCAGGCGAACAGCTCGATCAGCGGCGGGGCATGTAACGCCTTGCGGGGACTGAAGTCTTCTTCATCCGTCAGCTGTGAATAGCGGTTCCACGGGCAGATCAGCTGACAGTCGTCGCAGCCGTAGATGCGGTTGCCGATAAGTGGACGAAACTCTTCCGGGATAGCTCCTTCGAGCTCGATGGTGAGATAGGAAATGCAGCGGCGCGCATCAACAGTGTACGGCTCAACGATGGCGCCCGTCGGGCAGATGGTCATGCAGGCCACGCAGCGGCCACAGCCTTCCTCTACCGGGCCGTCTACCGGCAGGGGTAAATCAATCAGCAGTTCACCGAGGAAGAAGAACGATCCGGCGTCGCGGCTAAGGATAAGTGAGTGCTTACCTGTCCAGCCAAGCCCGGCTTTTTCGGCGATCGGGCGCTCAAGAATAGGCGCGGAATCGACAAAGGGTCTAAAATTCAGCGAAACACAGTGCTGCTGAATAGTTTCCCCGAGTTTTTTTAAACGGTTACGCAGTAGCTTATGGTAATCACGCCCCAGGGCGTACCGGCTGACGTAACCCAGAGAGGGATTTTTTAGCGTGCGCGCAAAGGCCGCGTTGGCAGGCAGGTAGTTCATGCGCACGCTGATGACGCGCAATGTACCCGGTAAAAGATCATGTGGACGGGCACGCATCATGCCGTGACGCGCCATCCACTCCATTTCGCCGTGGTATTGTTTGTCCAGCCAGGCCTGCAGTTTTGGCTCGCTGGCAGAGAGGTCGGTATCGGTAATGCCTACCTTCTGAAAGCCAAGCTCAGCACCCCACTGTTTTATTTTTTGCGCTAATTCATTGAGATCGAGGGGCTGTGACATGACGGACCATACGGTGAAGAAAAACCCCGCAAGTATACCACATTCCATCTGGCATGCGGATGACCTCCGGCGCGCCGAAAAAGAGGCCGCAGACAGCCTCGGCATTACTCTTTATGAACTGATGCAGCGCGCGGGGGAGGCGGCGTTTAACGTTGCCCGCGGCGCGTACCCGCAATCCACTCACTGGCTGATTTTGTGTGGGCACGGCAATAACGGCGGCGACGGCTACGTTGCTGCGCGTCTCGCGGTTGCGGCCGGTATCCGCGTTACCTTGCTGGCGCTGGAAAGTGATAAGCCCCTGCCGGAAGAGGCCGGCGCGGCGCGGGAGGCATGGCTGAATGCAGGCGGCGTGATTCATGCCCCTGATATCGTCTGGCCGGAAGATGTTGATCTGATTGTTGATGGTCTGCTGGGGACCGGGCTACGCAGCGCGCCTCGCGAGAACATCGCCGCGCTTATTGAACACGCTAACGGGCACTCCGCGCCGGTAGTGGCGCTGGACATTCCGTCGGGCCTGATCGCGCAGACCGGCGCGACGCCTGGCACCGTTATTCAGGCTGCGCACACCGTGACCTTTATCGCTCTGAAGCCGGGCTTGTTAACCGGAAAAGCCCGGGATGTGGTTGGCGTATTGCACCATAACGCCCTGGGGCTGGAGAGCTGGCTCGCAGGGCAGGAAACGCGCCTGTCGCGCTTTGATGCCTCGCAGCTAAAAGAGTGGCTTCCGCCGCGCCGCCCAACGTCCCATAAGGGCGACCACGGCAGGCTGGTGATTATTGGTGGCGATCGCGGTACGGCAGGTGCGGTTCGCATGGCCGGTGAGGCGGCACTGCGCAGCGGTGCCGGATTAGTGCGAGTACTCACTCGCATCGAGAACATTACGCCAATCATTACAGCTCGACCGGAACTGATGGTCCATGAGCTTACGCCCCAGACTCTTGAAGAAAGCCTCGAATGGGCGGATGTGGTGGTCATTGGTCCCGGTCTTGGACAGCAGGCATGGGGTAAACAGGCCCTGCAAAAGGTCGAAAATTTTCGTAAACCGATGCTGTGGGATGCCGACGCGCTTAACCTTCTGGCAATAAACCCGGATAAGCGTCACAATCGCATTCTGACGCCACACCCCGGCGAAGCCGCGCGCCTGCTTAACTGCAGCGTGGCAGAAATTGAAAGCGATCGCTTACTTTCTGCTCAGCGTCTGGTAAAACGTTACGGAGGTGTTGCCGTTTTGAAAGGGGCAGGAACCGTTGTCGCCAGTGACGAGACGCAGGGCATTATTGATGCCGGAAATGCGGGCATGGCGAGCGGCGGCATGGGCGATGTGCTTTCAGGCATCATTGGCGCATTGCTTGGACAGAAACTTCCCCTTTATGATGCAGCCTGTGCGGGCTGCGTGGCCCACGGCGCGGCAGCTGACAGGCTTGCTGCGCGAGAGGGTACACGCGGTATGCTGGCCACCGATCTCTTTTGCACGCTGCGGCGTGTTGTTAACCCGGATGTGATTGACGTAGAAAATGACTAATCGAGCGATTCCTTTACCTGATGAACAAGCCACTTTAGATCTCGGCAAGCGCGTGGCGCAGGCCTGTCAGGGGGCAACCGTCATTTATCTGTATGGTGATTTAGGTGCGGGTAAAACCACCTTCAGCCGGGGTTTTTTGCAGGCGTTAGGGCATAACGGGAATGTGAAAAGCCCAACCTACACGCTGGTCGAGCCGTACACCCTCGACAATCTTATGGTGTACCACTTTGATTTATATCGCCTTGCGGATCCTGAGGAGCTGGAATTTATGGGGATCCGTGATTATTTTGCCAACGACGCCATCTGCCTGGTGGAGTGGCCGCAACAAGGTGCGGGTGTGTTACCTGACCCGGATGTCGAAATTCACTTAGATTACCAGGCGCAAGGGCGTGAGGCTCGCATCAGTGCGGTTTCCTCATCAGGGTGTTCCTTACTGGCGCGTCTCGCCGGTTAAGAGTAGGGATGACGGGATGATTAGTCGCGTTAAAGGTTGGGTGTTGGCTGCGACGGTGCTGCTGTGCGCGCAGGCCGGGGCGGCAAGCCTTTCGGATATTCAGGTGTCAAACGGCGAAAGCCAGGCCCGGATCACGTTCAGCTTTATGGGTGACCCTGAATATGCGTTTTCACAGCCAGACAGCCGCAGCGTGGCGCTGGATATCAAACAGACTGGCGTGATCCAGGGGTTACCGCTGCGGTTCAGCGGTAACAACCTGGTGAAAAGTATCCGTTCGGGTACCCCGCAGGACAGCCAGTCGCTGCGTCTGGTGGTCGATCTGACCGAAAAGGGTAAAACGAAGGCGGTGAAGCAGCAAAACGGGGCGAACTATACGGTGGTCTTCACCATCAATGCCGATGTTCCGCCGCCTCCGCCGCCACCGGTTGTCGCGAAACGCGTGGAAGAGCCGGTCTATACGCCGCGCCCATCGGAACCTGCGCGTAATCCGTTTAAATCGCAGAACGATCGCATCACCGCGGCAACCAGCAGCAATACGGTAACGCGTCCGGCGTCCAGCGCGCGGCGTGCGGTCAGCGGTGATAAAGTGATTATCGCCATTGATGCCGGGCACGGTGGTCAGGACCCTGGTGCGATTGGCCCGGGCGGCACGCGAGAGAAAAATGTCACTATTGCAGTGGCCCGCAAGCTGCGGACGTTGTTAAACGACGATCCGATGTTTAAAGGCGTACTGACGCGCGACGGCGACTATTTTATCTCTGTGATGGGCCGCTCAGACGTGGCGCGTAAGCAAAACGCCAATTTCCTGGTCTCCATTCACGCGGATGCCGCACCGAACCGTAACGCGACGGGCGCCTCGGTATGGGTCCTGTCGAACCGTCGGGCGAACAGCGAAATGGCAAACTGGCTGGAAGAGCATGAGAAACAGTCTGAACTGTTAGGCGGCGCGGGTGATGTGCTGGCTAACAGCCAGTCTGACCCGTATCTCAGCCAGGCGGTGCTGGATTTACAGTTCGGTCATTCTCAGCGCGTCGGGTATGATGTCGCCACTAACGTATTGAATCAGCTGCAGGGCATCGGAGCATTGCATAAGCGTCGCCCGGAACATGCGAGCCTGGGCGTTCTGCGTTCGCCGGATATTCCGTCAATTTTGGTGGAGACGGGCTTTATCAGCAATAACAGCGAAGAGCGCCTGCTGGGCAGCGACAGCTACCAGCAGCAAATTGCCGAAGCGATATACAACGGTTTACGTAAATATTTTGAGGCGCATCCTCTGCAGTCCGCGCCGCAGGGCGGGGCTGCCCAGACGGCCAGCGCCGCGCAGCCGGGTGAGTTGACCGCCACAAATTAAGGAGAATTCATGCCGATTCAGGTTCTGCCGCCGCAGCTCGCGAACCAAATCGCCGCCGGTGAGGTGGTGGAACGCCCTGCGTCGGTAGTGAAAGAGCTGGTGGAAAACAGCCTCGATGCGGGCGCAACCCGCATTGATATTGATATTGAACGCGGCGGCGCGAAGCTTATCCGCATTCGCGACAACGGCTGCGGGATCAAAAAAGAGGAGCTGGGGCTGGCGCTGGCGCGTCATGCCACCAGTAAAATTGCCTCTCTGGATGACCTGGAAGCGATTATCAGCCTCGGTTTTCGCGGCGAAGCGCTGGCCAGTATCAGTTCGGTGTCTCGTTTAACGCTGACCTCCCGCACCGCTGAACAGCAGGAAGCCTGGCAGGCCTACGCTGAAGGGCGGGATATGGACGTGACGGTCAAACCCGCGGCGCACCCTGTCGGTACCACGCTGGAAGTTCTGGATCTGTTCTACAACACTCCCGCCCGCCGTAAGTTTATGCGTACCGAAAAAACCGAGTTCGGCCATATCGACGAGATCATCCGCCGAATTGCGCTCGCCCGTTTCGACGTCACCATCAACCTCAGCCATAACGGCAAGGTGATGCGCCAGTACCGCGCGGTGGCTGAAGGTGGGCAGAAAGAGCGACGTTTAGGGGCTATCTGCGGGACGCCGTTCCTGGAACAGGCGCTGGCTATCGAGTGGCAGCACGGCGATCTGGCTTTACGTGGCTGGGTGGCCGATCCGCATGCCAGCAGCGCGGCGTTCTCTGAAATTCAGTATTGCTACGTTAACGGCCGTATGATGCGCGACCGCCTCATTAACCACGCCATTCGCCAGGCCTGCGAAGATAAGCTCGGGGCAGATCAGCAACCTGCCTTTGTACTTTATCTGGAGATCGACCCGCATCAGGTGGATGTCAACGTCCATCCTGCCAAGCATGAGGTGCGGTTCCATCAGTCGCGTCTGGTACATGATTTTATCTACCAGGGCGTGCTGAGCGTACTGCAACAGCAGCTTGAACCCACACTGCCGCTGGAAAAAGAAGACTCCGCACCGCGCCCCATTCCGGAAAATCGTGTCGCTGCGGGTCGCAACCATTTTGCGGAGCCTGCCGTCGCGCGTGAACCGGACGCCCCGCGTTTCTCCTCAGCAGGGGCCGCACCGCGTCCGACGGGCGCGAACTACCCGAACGCTCAGCCCGGCTATCAAAAGCAGCAGGGGGCGCTGTACCGTAAACTGCTGGAAACGCCGGCAGTCGAGCGCAAAGAGCACGTTGCGGTGGCGACACCTTCCCTTGAAGGCCATAGCCAGAGTTTTGGCCGGGTGCTGACGATTATCGCACCGGATATGGCGCTGCTTGAGCGCGACGGCAAACTGCTGCTTCTGGCGCTGCCGGTTGCCGAACGCTGGCTCAAGCAGGCGCAGCTGACGCCGGGGGATAATGTGGCATGTGCGCAGCCGCTGTTAATCCCGGTTCGCCTGAAAATATCCACTGAGGAAACAAGGGTATTGCAGCGTGCAGAGGCCCAGCTGGCGCAAATGGGCATTGAAATTGTGCTTGAACCACAACATGTGACAATTCGCGCAGTGCCTTTACCCTTACGCCAACAAAATTTACAAAACTTGATTCCTGAACTGATAGGCTACCTGGCGCAGCAGACATCGTTTGAGGCTGCCAACACCGCGCAGTGGATCGCCCGCCATCTGGCCAGCGAACATTCACCGTGGAGTATGGCGCAGGCGATTACCGTGCTTGCGGAGGTGGAACGCCTCTGCCCACAGCTGGTGAAAGCGCCGCCGGGTGGGTTATTACAACCTGTTGATTTAAAAACGGCGATGACCGCCCTGAAACATGACTGACGTAAGTAAGGCGAGCCTGCCAAAGGCAATTTTTTTAATGGGCCCAACGGCCTCGGGCAAAACGGCGTTAGCCATTGAGTTACGTAAAGTTTTGCCTGTAGAGTTGATTAGCGTTGATTCCGCCCTCATCTATCGAGGGATGGACATCGGCACGGCGAAGCCCGGCGCAGACGAACTGCGTGCGGCACCGCACCGTTTGCTGGATATTCTCGACCCGGCAGAGGCTTACTCCGCAGCGGATTTCCGCCGGGATGCCTTAGCCGAGATGGCCGAGATCACCGCCGCGGGGCGTATACCGCTGTTGGTTGGCGGAACCATGCTCTACTTCAAGGCGCTGCTCGAAGGGTTGTCTCCTTTACCTTCCGCGGACCCTGAGGTGAGAGCAAAGATTGAGCAGCAGGCGGCAGAGCAGGGATGGGACGTATTGCATAAGCAACTGGCGGAGGTTGACCCGGTTGCGGCAGCGCGGATCCATCCAAATGATCCGCAAAGGCTTTCCCGGGCACTGGAAGTTTTTTTCATTTCGGGTAAAACTTTAACGGAACTGACGCAAACGTCAGGAGACGCTCTGCCGTATCAGGTGCATCAGTTCGCCATCGCCCCGGCGAGCCGTGAACTGCTCCATCAACGAATTGAGCAGCGTTTTCATCAGATGTTGGCTTCAGATTTTGAAGCAGAAGTGCGGGCGCTATTTGCCCGTGGAGATTTGCATACGGATATGCCTTCCGTTCGTTGTGTGGGATACCGCCAGATGTGGTCGTATCTTGAAGGTGAGATTTCATACGATGAAATGGTTTATCGAGGTGTTTGCGCCACGAGACAGTTAGCGAAGCGCCAGATCACCTGGTTGCGCGGTTGGGAGGGAGTTCACTGGTTAGACAGTGAAAAACCGCAACAGGCGTTAAACGAGGTGATTGAGGTTGTTGGTGATATCGCCCACTGAATGTGTACAATTGAGACGTATCGTGCGCAATTTTTCAGAATCGCAAGGTTCTAAGTACAAAACAAGCATATAAGGAAAAGATAGAATGGCTAAGGGGCAATCTTTACAAGATCCGTTCCTGAACGCATTGCGTCGGGAACGTGTTCCAGTTTCTATTTATTTGGTGAATGGTATTAAGCTGCAAGGTCAGATTGAGTCTTTCGATCAGTTCGTGATCCTGTTGAAAAACACGGTCAGCCAGATGGTCTACAAGCACGCTATCTCTACTGTTGTTCCGTCCCGTCCGGTCTCTCATCACAGCAATAACGCTGGCGGCGGCACAGGCAGTAACTACCATCACGGCAGCAACGCGCAGGGTTCTTCAACGCCAGCGCAGGACAGCGACGAGACCGAATAAGGTTTCAGCTGTTATCCACACGGGGAGCCAGGGATCCTGCGTTCCCCGCTGATCTTTTTAGAGAGGTTTACGCTTGTTTGACCGTTATGATGCCGGTGAGCAGGCGGTGCTGGTACACATCTATTTTTCGCAAGACAAAGATATGGAAGACCTCCAGGAATTTGAATCTCTGGTCTCTTCCGCCGGTGTCGAAGCAATGCAGGTGATTACCGGTAGCCGTAAAGCGCCGCACCCAAAGTATTTTGTTGGTGAAGGTAAAGCAGTAGAAATTGCGGATGCCGTAAAAGCAACCGGCGCGTCAGTCGTGTTGTTTGATCATGCGCTGTCTCCAGCCCAGGAGCGCAACCTGGAAGCTCTCTGCGAATGCCGTGTTATCGATCGCACGGGATTGATTTTAGATATTTTTGCTCAGCGTGCCCGAACCCACGAGGGGAAACTGCAGGTTGAGCTGGCGCAGTTGCGCCATCTGGCGACGCGTCTGGTGCGTGGCTGGACCCACCTTGAAAGACAAAAAGGCGGGATTGGTTTGCGCGGTCCGGGTGAAACCCAGCTCGAAACCGACCGCCGTTTGCTGCGTGGCCGTATTACCCAGATCCTCTCACGTCTGGAACGTGTAGAGAAACAGCGTGAACAGGGGCGTCGGGCGCGAACCAAAGCCGACATCCCAACGGTGTCGCTGGTGGGCTATACCAACGCCGGTAAATCCACCCTGTTTAACCAGATAACCGAGGCCCAGGTGTATGCCGCAGACCAGCTGTTTGCGACCCTGGACCCGACGCTGCGCCGCATTGACGTTGCAGACGTGGGTGAAACAGTGCTGGCGGATACCGTAGGGTTTATCCGCCATCTGCCGCACGATCTGGTGGCGGCGTTTAAGGCGACGTTGCAGGAGACGCGTCAGGCGACCCTGCTGCTGCACGTGATTGATGCGGCTGACGTACGCGTGCAGGAGAACATCGACGCGGTGAACGTGGTGCTGGAAGAAATTGACGCCCACGAAATTCCCACGCTGTTGGTGATGAATAAGATCGATATGCTGGAGGATTTCGAACCGCGTATCGACCGAGATGAAGAGAACAAACCGATTCGGGTCTGGCTTTCTGCTCAGGCCGGTATTGGTGTGCCACTGCTTTTCCAGGCTTTGACAGAACGTCTTTCCGGTGAGGTAGCTCAGCACACGCTGCGACTGCCGCCACAGGAAGGCAGGCTGCGCAGCCGGTTTTATCAGCTTCAGGCGATAGAAAAAGAGTGGATGGAGGATGACGGCAGCGTGGGGATGCAGGTGCGTATGCCGATCGTTGACTGGCGTCGCCTCTGTAAACAAGAACCTGCGCTGGCGGACTATATCGTCTGATCAGAAAGGGGAAGCCTGAAAAATTCGCCCTTGCATAACAAATATGGAGCATATACATGGCGTGGAATCAGCCCGGTAATAACGGACAAGACCGCGACCCGTGGGGAAGCAGCAATAATCAAGGCGGCAACTCTGGGGGAAATGGCAACAAAGGTGGTCGCGAGCAGGGGCCGCCGGATCTGGATGATATCTTCCGCAAGCTGAGCAAAAAGCTTGGTGGCCTTGGCGGAGGAAAAGGTTCAGGCTCGGGTGGCAGTTCCAGCCAGGGACCGCGCCCGCAATTAGGTGGCCGCCTGGTGGGCATCGTTGCTGCCGGGCTGGTGATCGTCTGGGCAGCCAGCGGGTTCTACACCATTAAAGAAGCAGAACGCGGCGTGGTCACCCGTTTCGGTAAGTTCAGCCATCTGGTTGAGCCGGGCCTGAACTGGAAACCGACCTTCATTGACGACGTTACTGCAGTCAACGTGGAGTCCGTCCGTGAACTGGCCGCCTCCGGCGTGATGCTGACCTCTGACGAAAACGTGGTGCGCGTCGAGATGAACGTGCAGTACCGCGTGACCGATCCTGAGCGTTATCTGTTTAGCGTGACCAGCGCCGATGACAGCCTGCGTCAGGCGACCGACAGCGCCCTGCGTGGTGTAATCGGCAAATACACGATGGACCGCATCCTGACCGAAGGTCGTACCGTTATTCGTAGCGATACCCAGCGCGAGCTGGAAGAGACGATTCGTCCGTACAACATGGGTATCACCCTGCTGGACGTCAACTTCCAGGCTGCGCGTCCGCCGGAAGAGGTGAAGGCCGCGTTTGATGATGCGATTGCCGCCCGTGAAAACGAACAGCAGTACATCCGCGAAGCAGAAGCGTACACCAACGAAGTGCAGCCGCGTGCTAACGGTCAGGCGCAGCGTATTCTGGAAGAGGCGCGTGCGTATAAGACCCAGACCATCCTGGAAGCTCAGGGTGAAGTGGCTCGCTTCGCGCGCATCCTGCCGGAATACAAAGCCGCGCCGGAAATTACCCGCGAGCGTCTGTATATCGAGACCATGGAAAAAGTGCTGAGCCACACCCGCAAAGTGTTGGTTAACGATAGCAAAGGTGGAAACCTGATGGTTCTGCCGTTGGATCAGATGCTGAAAGGCGGTTCTGCACCGGCAGCGAAAGACACCAGCGGAGCGAACAACCTGCTGCGTCTGCCGCCAGCCTCATCAGGCAGCTCCAGCGCGAACACAACGCCTTCTTCGAACGATGGTGACATTATGGACCAACGCCGTGCTAACGCGCAGCGTAACGACTACCAGCGTCAGGGGGAATAAGGATGCGTAAGTCAGTTATTGCGATCGTCGTCATCGTACTGGTCGTGCTGTATACCTCGATCTTTGTGGTGAAAGAGGGCGAGCGTGGGATCAAATTCCAGTTCAGCAGCGTCGTGCGTGACAGTGACAAACGTCCGGTGATTTACGAGCCGGGTCTGCACTTCAAGGTGCCGTTTATTCAGTCAGTGAAAACGCTGGATGCGCGTATCCAGACCATGGATAACCAGGCTGACCGTTTCGTGACCAAAGAGAAGAAAGACCTGATCGTTGATTCTTATATCAAATGGCGCATCAGCGATTTCAGCCGCTACTTCCTGGCAACGGGCGGTGGTGACGTTTCTCAGGCGGAAGTGCTGCTGAAACGTAAGTTCTCTGACCGTCTGCGTTCTGAGATTGGTCGTCTGGATGTGAAAGACATCGTGACCGACTCCCGTGGTCGTCTGACGCTGGAAGTGCGCGATGCGCTGAACTCCGGTACAGCGGGTACGGAAGACGAAGTGGAAACGCCAGCAGCGGATGACGCGATTGCTAAAGCCGCTGAACGCGTTCAGGCTGAAACCAACGGTAAAGTTCCGGTGATCAACCCGAACAGTATGGCAGCGCTGGGTATCGAAGTGGTTGACGTGCGTATCAAGCAGATCAACCTGCCAGCTGAAGTGTCCGAGGCGATCTACAACCGTATGCGCGCCGAGCGTGAAGCGGTAGCCCGTCGTCACCGTTCACAGGGTCAGGAAGAGGCGGAAAAACTGCGTGCGGCAGCGGACTATGAAGTGACCAAGACGCTGGCGGAATCTGAGCGTCAGGGCCGTATCCTGCGCGGTGAAGGCGATGCCGAAGCCGCGAAGCTGTTCGCCGATGCCTTCAGCCAGGATCCAGACTTCTACGCCTTTATCCGTAGCCTGCGCGCGTACGAGAATAGCTTCAAGAGCAACCAGGATGTGATGGTGCTCAGCCCGGACAGCGATTTCTTCCGTTATATGAAGACGCCGACCAACGCAACGCGATAAACTCAGGCTCGTTTGAGTATTCAAACCACCGCTCCCAACGGAGCGGTGGTTTTCTTTTATAAGGATGAAAAATGAATTCAACGATCTGGCTTGCGCTGGCCCTGGTTCTGGTGCTGGAAGGCCTCGGTCCGATGCTCTATCCGCGCGCATGGCGTCGTATGATCGCGACCATGAGCCAGTTGCCGGATAATATCTTGCGTCGTTTCGGCGGTGGTCTTGTGGTTGCCGGTATCGTTATCTACTACATGTTGAGGAAAACGATTGGCTGATCAAAAACTAGCCGCAATTGGCATATTTTAGGGTCAAAAAGTGCTGTATATCTGAAAAAGCGATGGTAGAATCCATTTTTAAGCAAACGGTGATTTTGAAAAAAATGGGTAACAACGTCGTCGTACTGGGCACCCAATGGGGTGACGAAGGTAAAGGGAAGATTGTTGATCTTCTGACTGAACGGGCTAAATATGTTGTACGCTACCAGGGCGGTCACAACGCAGGCCATACTCTCGTAATCAACGGTGAAAAAACCGTCCTCCATCTTATTCCATCAGGCATTCTTCGCGATAACGTCACCAGCATCATCGGTAACGGCGTTGTGCTGTCTCCTGCTGCGCTGATGAAAGAGATGAAAGGTCTGGAAGACCGTGGTATCCCTGTTCGTGAGCGTCTGCTGCTCTCCGAAGCCTGCCCGCTGATTCTGGACTATCACGTGGCGCTGGACGTAGCGCGTGAAAAAGCGCGCGGCGCGAAAGCAATCGGCACCACCGGTCGTGGTATCGGCCCGGCTTACGAAGATAAAGTTGCACGTCGCGGTCTGCGCGTGGGCGACCTCTTCGACAAAGCGACCTTCGCTGAAAAACTGAAAGAAGTGATGGAATATCACAACTTCCAGCTGGTGAACTTCTACAAAGCTGACGCTGTTGACTACCAGAAAGTGCTGGATGACGTCATGGCGATTGCAGACATTCTGACCGGTATGGTTGTTGATGTGTCCGATCTGCTGGACCAGGCGCGCAAGCGTGGCGATTTCGTCATGTTCGAAGGTGCGCAGGGTACGCTGCTGGACATCGACCACGGTACCTATCCGTACGTAACCTCCTCTAACACCACCGCGGGTGGCGTGGCGACCGGCTCCGGCCTGGGCCCACGTTATGTGGATTACGTTCTGGGCATCATCAAAGCGTACTCCACTCGCGTGGGTGCGGGTCCATTCCCGACCGAACTGTTTGATGAAACCGGCGAGTTCCTGTGCAAGCAGGGTAACGAGTTTGGCGCGACCACCGGTCGTCGTCGTCGTACCGGCTGGCTGGATGCGGTTGCAGTGCGTCGTGCAGTGCAGATCAACTCCCTGTCTGGCTTCTGCCTGACCAAGCTGGACGTGTTGGACGGCCTGAAAGAAGTGAAAATCTGCGTAGGCTACCGTATGCCAGATGGCCGTGAAGTGACCACCACTCCGCTGGCCGCTGACGACTGGGAAGGCATCGAGCCAATCTACGAAACCATGCCGGGCTGGTCTGAAACCACCTTCGGTGTGAAAGAGCGTAGCGGCCTGCCGCAGGCGGCGCTGGATTACATCAAGCGCATCGAAGAACTGACCGAAGTGCCGATCGATATTATTTCTACCGGCCCGGATCGTACTGAAACGATGATTCTGCGCGACCCCTTCGACGCATAATCTTCGTGACTGCTGGCCTGCGGGGAGACCCGCAGGCCGGATAAGCGCAGCGCCAACCGGCGACCGCTCCTGGATCTCCGCTTTTTCGCCCCGTCTGTCAAATAAATTAGCCCCTAACTATCTGGCTGGTTTATCATCATTAATGAATATCTCAGCGGTTTGACCGCGTTTTCCCTTTTTCCTGAGGTTGATGTGCAGTTAACAAGTTTCACCGATTACGGCTTACGCGCGCTGATTTACATGGCGTCGTTACCCGAAGGGAAGATGACCAGTATCTCTGAAGTGACAGAGGTATACGGTGTATCCCGTAATCATATGGTCAAAATAATCAATCAACTTAGCCGTGCCGGATACGTTGCTGCCGTCCGCGGGAAGAATGGAGGGATCCGTCTTGGTAAACCGGCACAGAGTATTCGTATCGGGGATGTGGTACGCGAGCTGGAGCCCTTGTCTCTGGTGAACTGCAGCAGCGAGTTCTGCCACATTACGCCCGCTTGCCGCCTGAAACAGGCGCTTTCTAAGGCCGTGCAAAGTTTTCTCAAGGAACTGGATAACTACACGCTGGCCGATTTGGTTGAAGAGAATCAACCGCTTTATAAATTATTGCTGGTGGAATGAAGAAAATTTCCACCGGAGCTGACAACGGAGGAACCGACATGTCACAAGATCCTTTCCAGGAACGCGAAGCCGAAAAATACGCGAATCCTATTCCCAGCCGCGAGTTCATCATTGAACACTTAACAAAACGCGAAAAACCCGCCAATCGTGAAGAACTTGCCGTTGAATTAAATATTGAAGGTGAAGAGCAAATTGAAGCCCTTCGCCGCCGCCTGCGCGCCATGGAGCGCGACGGGCAGTTGGTCTTTACCCGCCGCCAGTGCTACGCGCTGCCTGAACGCCTCGACCTGCTGAAAGGCACCGTGATTGGTCACCGTGACGGCTTTGGCTTCCTGCGAGTGGAAGGCCGTAAAGACGATCTGTATCTCTCATCCGAACAGATGAAAATGTGTATCCACGGCGACCAGATCCTGGCGCAGCCGCTGGGTGCCGACCGTAAAGGCCGCCGCGAGGCGCGCGTGGTTCGCGTGCTGGTGCCGAAAACCAGCCAGATTGTGGGCCGCTACTTTACCGATGCGGGCGTGGGTTTTGTTGTGCCGGACGACAGCCGTCTGAGCTTCGATATTCTGATCCCACCTGAAGAGGTGATGGGCGCGCGCATGGGCTTTGTGGTGGTGGTGGAACTTACCCAGCGCCCAACCCGTCGCACCAAAGCGGTCGGGAAAATCGTCGAAGTGCTGGGCGATAACATGGGCACCGGCATGGCCGTCGATATGGCGCTGCGCACGCATGAGATCCCGTACGTCTGGCCGAAAGCGGTCGAGGAGCAGATTGAAAACCTGCGTGAAGAAGTGCCGGAAGAGTCCAAAGCGGGCCGTGTGGATCTGCGCTCCCTGCCGCTGGTCACCATTGATGGTGAAGATGCCCGCGACTTCGATGACGCCGTCTACTGCGAGAAAAAACGCGGCGGCGGCTGGCGTCTGTGGGTGGCGATTGCTGACGTAAGCTACTACGTTCGTCCGCACACGCCGCTGGATAACGAAGCGCGCAGCCGCGGTACGTCGGTCTACTTCCCGTCTCAGGTTGTACCGATGCTGCCGGAAGTGCTCTCAAACGGCCTGTGTTCCCTTAACCCGCAGGTTGACCGCCTCTGTATGGTTTGCGAGATGACTATCTCCACCAAAGGGCGCTTAACGGGCTACAAATTCTACGAAGCGGTGATGAGCTCGCACGCGCGTCTGACCTATACCAAGGTCTGGCATATGCTGCAGGGCGACCAGGATCTTCGCGAGCAGTACGCGCCGCTGGTTAAGCACATCGAAGAGCTGCATAACCTCTACAAAACGCTGGATCAGGCGCGCGAAGAGCGCGGCGGGATCTCCTTTGAGAGCGAAGAAGCGAAGTTTATCTTCAATGCGGAACGCCGCATTGAGCGTATCGAGCAGACCCAGCGTAACGATGCGCACAAGCTGATCGAAGAGTGTATGATTCTGGCGAACATCTCGGCGGCGAGATTTGTTGAGAAAGCCAAAGAGCCTGCGCTGTTCCGTATCCACGATAAGCCGTCGACGGAAGCCATCACCGCGTTCCGCTCCGTGCTGGCTGAACTGGGTCTGGAGCTGCCAGGCGGTAACAAGCCAGAGCCGCGTGATTACGCCGAGCTGCTGGAGTCCATTGGCGACCGTCCTGACGCAGAAATGCTGCAGACGATGCTGCTGCGCTCTATGAAGCAGGCTATTTACGATCCGGAAAACCGGGGGCACTTCGGCCTGGCGCTGCAGTCTTACGCGCACTTTACCTCGCCGATCCGCCGCTATCCTGACCTGTCCCTGCACCGTGCGATCAAGTATTTGCTGGCGCAGGAGCAGGGTCATAAAGGGAACACCACCGAAACCGGCGGGTATCACTATTCGATGGAAGAGATGCTGCAGCTGGGCCAGCACTGTTCCATGACCGAACGCCGTGCTGATGAAGCCACGCGTGACGTAGCGGACTGGCTGAAGTGTGACTTTATGCTGGACCAGGTGGGCAATGTCTTTAAAGGCGTGATTGCCAGCGTTACCGGCTTTGGTTTCTTCGTTCGTCTGGATGAGCTGTTCATCGACGGCCTGGTGCACGTCTCCAGCCTGGATAACGACTACTACCGCTTCGACCAGGTCGGCCAGCGCCTGATTGGCGAATCTGGCGGCCAGACCTATCGTCTGGGCGACCGTGTGGAAGTGAAGGTTGAAGCCGTGAATATGGACGACCGTAAAATCGACTTCAGCCTGATCTCCAGCGAGCGCGCGCCGCGTAACGTCGGTAAAACCGAGCGTGAAAGGGCGAAAAAGGGCGGCAACGGTAAAGCGAGCGGTAAACGTCGCCAGGCAGGTAAAAAGGTAAACTTCGAGCCGGACAGCGCGTTCCGCGGCGAGAAGAAACAGAAGCCGAAGGCGGCGAAGAAAGAAGCCCGTTCAGCGAAAAAGCCTTCCGCGAAAACGCAGAAAATTGCTGCCGCCACCAAAGCGAAGCGCGCGGCCAAGAAAAAGCAGGCGGAGTAATTCTCCCCTCACCCTGACCCTCTCCCCAACCGGGAGAGGGGAAATACTTATTACGAGAACCATCAATGAGTGAAATGATTTACGGCATCCACGCGGTGCAGGCCCTTCTCGACCGCGCACCGGAGCGTTTTCAGGAAGTGTTTATTCTGAAAGGGCGTGAAGATAAGCGTCTGATGCCGCTGATCCACGCGCTGGAAGCGCAGGGCGTGGTGATCCAGCTGGCTAACCGCCAGTTCCTGGATGAGAAAAGCGAAGGCGCGGTGCACCAGGGGATTATTGCCCGCGTGAAGCCGGGCCGTCAGTATCAGGAAAACGATCTGCCGGATCTGATTGCCGGGCTGGATAATCCGTTCTTCCTGATCCTCGATGGCGTAACCGATCCGCATAACCTCGGCGCGTGCCTGCGCAGCGCCGATGCGGCGGGCGTGCGCGCGGTGATCGTGCCGAAAGATCGCTCCGCGCAGCTGAACGCGACGGCGAAGAAAGTGGCCTGCGGCGCGGCGGAAAACGTTCCGCTGATCCGCGTGACCAACCTGGCGCGCACCATGCGTATGCTGCAGGAGGAGAACATCTGGATCGTCGGTACCGCCGGTGAAGCGGATCATACTCTGTACCAGAGCAAAATGACCGGCCGTCTGGCGCTGGTTATGGGAGCGGAAGGCGAAGGCATGCGTCGTCTGACCCGCGAACACTGCGACGAGCTGATTAGCATCCCGATGGCGGGCAGCGTGTCGTCTCTGAACGTTTCCGTTGCGACGGGCATCTGCCTGTTTGAAGCGGTGCGCCAGCGGGGAGCATAAACAGCAAGGCCGTCCACAGGACGGCCTTTTGTGTTTTCTCCCTCTCCCTGTGGGAGAGGGCCGGGGTGAGGCACCAGACGGTGACAAACTCACTCTTCCAGCGACCGCAAATGGTCATCCTTCCTCAGCGTCATCAGCGCGAAAATACTCACTACCGCCGTCGCCATCACGTAATACGCCGGAATATCCAGGTTGCCCGTCTGCTTAATCAGCCCGGTAATGATTAGCCCTGCACATCCCGAGAAAATCGCGTTCGACAAAGAGTAGGCCAGCCCCAGCCCCGTATAGCGCACGCGAGTCGGGAACATCTCAGATAGCATTGCCGGGCCCGGCCCCGCCAGCATGCCCACCAGACCGCCCGCAATGAGTACCACACCAGCCTTCACCGCCAGCGTGCTCGACTCCGCCTGCAAAATTTTCAGCAGCGGCAGGGCGAGGATCAGCAGCAGCGCGGTAGCGATAATCATCACCGTGCGGCGGCCAATCCTGTCGCTCAGGATCCCGGCCGGGATAATCGTCAGCGCAAAGCCGATATTCGAAATCACCGCGATCAGCAGCGCCTGGTTAAAGCCGGTGTGCAGCGCTGACTGCAGGTAGGTTGGCATAATCACCAGATAGGTATATCCCGCCGCGGACCAGACCATCACGCGCCCAATGCCCATCAGGATGGTTTTGAGCGTGGCGGAAGTGCTGGCCTGAGCAGCAGCCGGTTTTTCCTGCTGCTGCACAAAGCTCGGCGTCTCTTCCATACTCACCCGCAGCCATAGCGCGACCGCACCCATCGGCAGGGCAAGGAAGAACGGAATGCGCCAGCCCCAGTCATGCAGGTCTTCAGGGGTAAGAACGGCAGAGAGCAGCGCGACAATAGCAGCGCCCGCTAACAGCCCGAGCGCTACGGTAAAGGACTGCCACGCGCCGTACAGGCCGCGCTTGCCGCGCGGGGCGAACTCGGTCATCAGCGAGACCGCACCGCCGTACTCGCCGCCCGCGAACAGCCCCTGCAGGATGCGCAGCAGCGTAATGATTAACGGCGCAGCAATGCCGATACTGGCGTAGACGGGCACGATGCCGATGGCCGTGGTGGCGAGCGTCATCAGCACCAGCACAATAATCAGCGTCGGTTTTCGCCCAATCCTGTCGCCAATTCGGCCAAATACCACCGCACCCAGCGGACGGAAGAAGAAGGCGATGGCAAACGAGGCCCAGGTGAGGATCAGACTGGTCAGTCCCGCCTCTCCCTCAAGCTGGAAGAAGTTCTTCGCAATCACGGTCGCCAGAAAACCGTAGACCGCAAACTCATACCACTCGATGAAGTTACCAATGGAGCCTGCAATTAATGCACGCTTGTGCGCATCCTGTTGCATAACGATCCTCACAAAGACGGGTTAAGAATAAATTATTCAACATAAGCGGGGTAATGAAATAGTTTATTCTTATGTTCTGTGAGCTATTTCACGAATGATATCAGCGGGATCACCACCGTGTGACCTCAATCCCATGCAGCGTGCACGCGGTCTGTCCATACTTACCTTCATTGCCACTGAAGGAGGGAGACAGCATGCACTGGCAGACCCATACCGTTTTTAATCAACCTGCCCCACTCTCTAACAGCAACCTTTTCCTTTCAGACTGCGCCCTGCGCGATGCGGTGGCGCGTGAAGGGGCCGAGTGGGATATAGAACTCCTCGCCAGCATTGGTCAGCAGTTGGGTACGGCGGAATCGCTGGAGCTGGGCAGGCTCGCGAACGTGAATCCACCGGAGCTATTACGCTACGACGCCACCGGAGAGCGGCTGGATGACGTTCGCTTTCACCCCGCGTGGCACCTGCTGATGCAGGGGCTCTGCGCCAACCGGGTACATAATCTGGCATGGGAAGAGGAGGCGCGAAAAGGCTCTTTTATCGCCAGGGCCGCGCGCTTCGTGCTCCATGCTCAGGTAGAAGCGGGGACGTTATGCCCGGTGACCATGACCTTTGCCGCCACGCCGCTGTTGCAGCAGTCGCTGCCCAAACCGTTTCATGGCTGGTTAACGCCGCTGATGAGCGATCGCTACGATCCCCATCTCGCGCCGGGTGGGCAAAAGCGCGGCCTGCTGATCGGCATGGGGATGACGGAAAAGCAGGGCGGCTCAGACGTGCTCAGCAATACCACCAGAGCGGAAAAATGCAGCGACGGCAGCTACCGGCTGGTGGGGCACAAGTGGTTTTTCTCCGTGCCGCAGAGCGATGCGCATCTGGTGCTGGCGCAGGCGAAAGGCGGTTTGTCCTGCTTTTTTGTTCCGCGTTTCTTGCCCGACGGACAGCGCAACGCCGTGCGCCTTGAGCGTCTGAAAGAGAAGCTTGGCAACCGCTCCAACGCCAGCAGTGAGGCGGAGTTCCTCGACGCTTCCGGCTGGCTGCTGGGGGAAGAGGGCGAAGGGGTACGGCAGATCCTCAAAATGGGCGGTCTGACGCGCTTCGACTGCGCCCTGGGCAGCCACGGGCTAATGCGCCGGGCGTTATCCGTGGCGCTGTACCATGCCCATCAACGTCAGACCTTCGGCAAAAATCTTATCGATCAGCCGTTAATGCGCGAAGTGTTAAGCCGCATGGCGCTGGTGCTGGAGGGGCAAACGGCGCTGCTGTTCCGCCTGGCCAGGGCGTGGGATAACCGTACCGATCCGCAGGAGGCCGCCTGGGCAAGGCTTTTTACCCCGGCTGCAAAATTTAGCGTGTGCAAAGCGGGCATTCCGTTTGTCGCGGAGGCGATGGAGGTGCTGGGCGGCGTAGGGTACTGCGAGGAGAGTGAACTTCCGCGCCTGTATCGCGAGATGCCGGTGAACAGCATCTGGGAAGGATCGGGAAATATCATGTGCCTGGACGTGCTACGCGTGCTGGCGAAGCAGCCAGGGATCCACGACCTGCTTGCCGATGAGTTTGCCCAGGTGAAAGGACAGGACCGACACTTTGACCGCAGCTGGCGGCAGCTGCAGCAAAAGCTGCGTAAACCGCAGGAGGCACAGGGGAGGGAGATCGCGCGGCAGCTCTTTTTGCTGGGCGCCGGAAGCCAGATGCTGCGGCACGCATCGCCGCCTGTGGCGCAGGCGTGGTGCCGCATGATGCTGGATACCCGTGGCGGTACGCTGATGAGCGAGCAGGTGCAAAGCGATCTGCTGCTGCGCGCCACGGGCAGGGTTGGCTAGCGTTTAAGCTGGAACAGGCTGACCAGTTGGGTAAGGTGTGACCCTTTCTCGCGCAGCGTGCGTGCGGTTTGCTCGCTGCGTGAGATGCGATCGGCGTTGATATGCGACGCTTCGCCAATGTGGGTCATCGCAAGATTGACCTGGCCGATCCCCGCGGACTGCTCGCGTGACGCATGGTTAATCTCCGTGACCAGCTGGCTGATGTTGTCGATATGAACGATGATGGAATCCATCGCCAGACGCGTCTGTTCAGACAGCGCGTGGCCTTCGCCCACTTTCCGTAGCGTATCGCCAATCAGCTGTTCAATCTCCTTCACCGCGTTAGCGCTGCGTCCTGCCAGGGCGCGAACTTCCTGCGCGACCACCGCAAACCCTTTTCCGTGCTCCCCTGCGCGTGCTGCTTCAACCGCCGCATTCAGCGCCAGAATATTGGTCTGGAACGCGATGGACTCGATTACGCGTGTGATGTCTTCGATGCGTTTTGACGCTTCGCGAATGTCGTCCATCGTAGCAACCGCATGGGTTACCGTTTCACCACCCTGATGAACCGCGCGTGAGGTTTCACCTACCAGCTGCTGCGTTTGCTCCATGTTGGCGGCATTTTGCTGCACGGTCGCGGCCAGTTGCTCCATGCTGGCGGAGGTTTCTTCCACGCTGCTGGCCTGCTTGTTGATCTGCTCGGAGATGTCTCCGGTATCGGAGGCCAGCGCATTGGTGCCCAGATGGATCTCGCCTGCGGCTTCACGGACCTGCAGGACAATTTTCTGTAGCCCATCGCCAATACCGTTGATGGCATCAACCAGCTGACCAACCTCATCCTGACGGGTGACGGGCAGGCTGGAGCGCAAATCGCCTGCGGCATACTGGCGGGCCAGGTCAATCACGTTACGCAGCGGACGGGTCAGCATCCGGCGAATAAGCACCACAAACAGGCCCGCGAAGAGGACTGACAACGCTACGCCGGCCAGCAGGAAACGGTCGCGCATGGCGTTAACGCTCGCGAGCAGGACTGATTTATCCACTTCACCGACGATGGTCCAGTTCCAGCCGGGCAGCGGCGTATAGGCCATTTTCAGCGTGCGGCCGTCGTCGCTTACGCGTTCCAGCTTACCTGAGGAATCGCTCAGCAGCTGCTGTTGGGTGGCGCTATCCCACTTCGGCTGTTTTCCCTCTTCGCTGGCATGGAACAGATACTGACCGCGCGTTTTGCCGTTGCTGCGGTCCAGCACAAAGAAGTGCCCGCTCTCGCCCAGGCGGCGGTTAAGGATTTTCTCGCGCATGACGTTCCAGGAGTGAGTGATATCCACCCCAACGAAGATGATCCCAATGACCTGGCCTTCACTATCCTTAACGGGCTGGTACTGGGTGATGTAGCGTTTGCCAAACAGGAGCGCCAGGCCGCGGTAGACTTCACCTTTGCTGACGGCGGCAAACGCCGGGCTGCTCGCGTCCAGAACGGTTCCCATGGCGCGATCGCCATTCTCTTTGCGCAGGGAAGTGGCAACGCGAATGAAGTCGTTACCGCTGCGAACAAACAGCGTGGAGATTGCTCCTGTACGACTCAGAAAGTCATCAGAAAATGTCGTGTTTTCATGGAGTTCAGCGTTGCCCCCTTTAAGCAGGGGAACGGTGAGCCCGTTAATGGTCCGGGTCTGATTAGTATCGACGCTAAACGGCTGGGGCAGAAATGTTGTAAACAGTCTGGTATAGCTTTCGACTTCCTCGCTCAGGCTGGTATTAAACATCTGCACCATGTCGACCATACCGGTGGACTGATTATGCAGATCTTCTACCGCGAGGGCTTCAAGCTGCTGGCTGGCTTTTTGGCTGAGCAGGAAAGTGAAAAGCAGAAACAGCGTGGCGACACTGACGCCCGTCAGCAGCGACAGCTTTGTTCCAAGGCCCGCACGGCGGAAAAAATTGATCATAAATTGCTCATCATTGAAAAGGTATGGTTCTTCAACGGCAGAGCGGAGATTACGTTTACTGAATTAATGTAACAAAATGTTATTTTGTTGTTTTTGAGTGGTTTTAAAATAGATAAAAAATTTGCAAAAACGAAAAGCCACTAAAAATAAGTGGCTTTTATCAGGAAGGACTTATATGTAGAGAATGGCCTGTACCCGCCAGTGATCGATATGGTTATCTTCCTGCATCTGGATGATGCGATACCATGACGCGCCCTGTTCATCGGCCTTTAATGCCACGATACGTTCAACGTCTTGCGGGCTCCCCGAAATGTTATTGACGGAGATATGGCCTATTTCATTCAGACCCGTTACGCAATCCGCACTGGCGAATTCTGCTGACTGCGCGGTGGTGCTCACAAGGCCTGCTGAGAGCAACAGAGAGGTCAAAGCAAGAGTTCGTTTCATCGTCAGCTCCATTTCACATATTTCCGGTATCCGCCGGGCAATCCTTCGCGAATAAACTCCCATTCCTTGTCGCTGGCATGGAGTTTATTGTGGACAGGAAAATGTCTATGGACGCAAAGCAGTGTAAATGTCGTTCAAAGGTAAACCATTATTTTCGGTACAAAATGGCTTGTGAATACCACTGTCCCGTTATGATGGTTTCGTCGATCATAATAATGACGTAATAATCTGCTTTGGCGGCGACGGCTTGTGCCTTTATTGCGTCTTCTGCGTCATCCGGCGAACCGCGAACCAGCGCGGAGACGGTGCCCATTCGCTGTAATCCTTCCGTCTGATTACGACGAATCTCCTGCGGATGATCGGCAACCGGGGGAGCGGGTTGCGGTGTACCCTGCAGTGCGCTACAGCCGCTGAGCAGAAACACCAGCAATAAAGCAGCAAACCTGTGCATAACCATATCTCGTTTCCTGTTAGCCATAGTGTAGTTGTCTGCGAATTTAGTTTTGGGGGAATGTTCCCGAAGTGTTATCTGGTACGCTATTTTCGAATGAAAATAGCGTCAAACCGTAACCCAGTTCTCAACATTATGAATCATTCATTCGTACAGGGTCGACAATGATTGAAATTGAAATACGCCATCTCGGTGAACATGAAATTTTACATGCCGTGCCGGCAGGAAAACGTGATAAACCGCTGCCGGTTGTGGTTTTTTATCATGGGTTTACCTCATCTAAACTGGTTTACAGCTATTTTGCGGTGGCGCTGGCGCAGGCGGGTTTTCGCGTGGTAATGCCGGATGCCCCTGACCACGGGGCGCGCTTCACGGGCGATGGACATGCGCGGCTTGGGCAGTTCTGGCACATTCTGCACGGCAGCCTGACCGAGTTTGCCGGGCTGCGCGATGCGCTTTATGAGGCAGGGCTGGTGGCCGATAATCGGCTGGCGGTGGCCGGGGCGTCGATGGGCGGTATGACGGCGCTGGGGATTATGACGCATCATCCTGACGTGATGTCTGTCGCCTGTCTGATGGGCTCGGGCTATTTTACCTCGCTGGCGAAGACGCTTTTCCCCCCTCAGGATTTAACGCAAATTGCGGCGATGCTGGCAGAGTGGGAAGTGACCCGGGCATTGCCGCGCCTTGGCGATCGCCCGCTGCTGCTGTGGCACGGTGATGCGGATGATGTGGTGCCGCCGGACGGAACCTTCCGCCTGCAACAGGCGTTAAAGAATGAAGGACTGGACGCTAATCTGACCTGTTTGTGGGAATCGGGCGTCCGCCACCGCATCACGCCAACGGCGCTGGACGCCACGGTGGCATTTTTCCGCCAGCACCTTTAAACGCGCAGGACTTTGACGCCCTGATCTTCCAGCTTCTGGAGGATCTCGGGGTTCGCCCCTTTGCCGGTGATCACCATGTCGATCTGTTCTGCGCGGCTGAACAGCATGCCTGCGCGTTCACCGACTTTGCTGCTGTCGACCAGCACTACGAGCTTGCCCACAACGTTAAGCATGTTTTGTTCCGCCATTGCGGTCAGCATATCGGTTTTATACAAACCGTCAGCGGTCAGGCCTTTGCCGCTGGTAAACATCCAGTGCCCGGCGTAGAGACTGTTTTCGCTGTCCTGTGGGCTGAGCGTGATGGACTGGCTTTTATTGTACTGGCCGCCCATGATCACCACGCTCTCATGTTCCTGATCGATCAGGTAGTTAGCCAGCGGCAAATAGTTGGTGATGATTTGCACCGGCTTGCCGCACATCTCGCGACCCAGCAAAAACGCCGTGGAGCCGCAGTTGATGACGACGCTCTCACCGGGGTTCACCAGCTGCGATGCCGCTCTGGCAATCCGTACCTTTTCATCGTGATTCTGCGCCTGATGGATATTCATCGGCGACCAGCGTGGACGCTGCTGGCTGATGGCTTCCGCGCCGTTGCGGACTTTTTTCAGCTTGCCGCTCTCATCCAGCTTGTTGATGTCCCGCCGCGCGGTAGCGGGGGAGATGCCTAAACGTTCGATCACTTTCTCGACGGTGATAAACCCTGTTTGCGCCAGGAGTTCCAGTAAAATTTGATGCCGTTGCGCTTCCGTCATGAGCTATTCCGATAAGAATTGATTTGAAAAGATGATATTTGAAATAGCGTGAAATTACTAAAATAAATATGGAATCGCCAGACTCAGGGTCTGGCGATGTGGCCTCATAATCAGAGGAAGGACTTGAACGGAAGATCGGGCTCAATGGTGAAGCAATCATCGAAACCGCGTGGGTAGTGATACTCGAGATTGTCTTTGTCCAGAGGCCAGGTGAACTTGCCGCCGACCTGCCAGATAAACGGCTTAAAGCCATACTTCAGGCGGTCTTTTTTCATCTCCCACAGCACGCGGATTTCCTGCGGATCGGCCTGGAAGTTTGACCAGATATCGTGGTGGAACGGAATAACCACTTTGGTATTCAGCGCTTCCGCCATACGCAGCATGTCGGCGCTGGTCATTTTATCCGTAATACCGCGCGGGTTTTCGCCGTACGAGCCCAGCGCTACGTCAATCTGATGTTCGTTGCCGTGCTTCGCGTAATAGTTGGAGTAGTGGGAGTCACCGCTGTGGTACAGGGAGCCGCCCGGCGTCTTGAACAGGTAGTTCACCGCGCGCTCGTCCATGCCGTCCGGCAGTACGCCCGCAGCTTTCTGGTCGGCCGGCAGGGTAATCAGTGCGGTACGGTCAAAGGCATCCAGGGCGTGGATTTCAATGTCTTTGATTTTCACCACGTCGCCAGGCTTCATTACGATGCAGCGCTCTTTCGGCACGCCCCAGCCAATCCAGAGATCTACGCAGGTTTGCGGCCCGATAAAGGGTACGTCGTCCGCGCAGTTTTGCATTACCGCGGCCGCCACGTTCACGTCTATATGATCGTTGTGATCGTGGGTAGAAAGCACGGCATCGATCTGACGAATGGCAAACGGATCAAGCACAAACGGCGTGGTGCGCAGGTTCGGCTGCAGTTTTTCAACGCCGGCCATACGCTGCATCTGGTGGCCTTTTTTCATCAGCGGATTACCGTGGCTCTGCTTGCCGGTGCCGCACCAGAAATCAACGCAGATATTGGCGCCGCCTTCTGATTTCAGCCAGATACCGGTGCAGCCCAGCCACCACATTGCAAACGTGCCAGGAGCAACCTGTTCCTGCTCGATCTCTTCGTTCAGCCAGCTACCCCACTCCGGGAATGTGCTCAGAATCCATGATTCACGGGTGATGGTTTTCACTTTACTCATCGTTTTGACTCCTGGGTTTAATCAAAAGTAATCATATGGTGATTTGTTGTGATTAATGCTGGCACCATTTAACGCGCTTTGCAATGGTAAAAATGAGGAATTTTATCTGCGCGACTTCACGGACTCTCCGCTATTTACTTGTTAGAGTATCGCATATTAAACATTAATATAATGAATTATAAGGATTAATTTATTTTCATGGTACGGTGGTGAAAATCATTACTAACAGCATGGAAATAAATTGCGTGATGCGTCACAAATAATCAAATTCAATCTTGTGGTGATTATTTGTGATTAATAGAGTGATGACACCAACCGCACAGGGATTGCCCCTTGTGTTCTCATTTCTGGAGAGAGTTATGGAGATCCTCTACAACGTCTTTACCGTTTTCTTTAATCAGGTAATGACCAACGCCCCGCTGTTGCTGGGTATCGTGACGTGCCTGGGGTACATCCTGCTGCGCAAAAGCGTCAGCGTGATTATTAAAGGCACCATCAAAACCATTATCGGTTTCATGCTGTTACAGGCGGGGTCAGGCATTCTGACCAGCACGTTTAAGCCAGTTGTCGCCAAAATGTCGGAAGTGTACGGCATTAACGGGGCTATCTCTGATACCTACGCCTCAATGATGGCGACCATCGATCGCATGGGCGATGCCTATAGCTGGGTGGGATATGCGGTTCTGCTCGCGCTGGCGCTGAACATTATCTATGTTCTGCTGCGCCGCATTACCGGTATTCGCACCATCATGCTCACCGGGCACATTATGTTCCAGCAGGCGGGGCTGATCGCGGTTTCTCTCTATATCTTCGGCTACCCCATGTGGACCACGATCATCTGCACCGCCGTGCTGGTCTCGCTCTACTGGGGTATCACCTCCAACATGATGTACAAGCCAACGCAGATAGTGACTGACGGCTGCGGCTTCTCCATCGGTCACCAGCAGCAGTTTGCCGCCTGGCTTGCTTATAAAGTTGCGCCGTACCTGGGCAAAAAAGAAGAGAGCGTTGAAGACCTTAAGCTGCCGGGCTGGCTCAATATCTTCCATGACAACATCGTTTCGACTGCGATTGTGATGACCATCTTCTTCGGCGCCATTCTGCTCTCCTTCGGTATTGACGTGGTGCAGGCGATGGCAGGGAAAACCCACTGGACGGTCTATATCCTGCAGACCGGCTTCTCCTTCGCGGTGGCGATTTTCATCATCACTCAGGGCGTGCGTATGTTCGTCGCCGAACTGTCGGAAGCCTTCAACGGTATCTCTCAGCGCCTGATCCCTGGTGCGGTACTGGCGATTGACTGTGCGGCTATCTATAGCTTTGCGCCAAACGCCGTCGTCTGGGGCTTTATGTGGGGCACCATCGGCCAGCTGATTGCGGTGGGCATTCTGGTGGGTTGCGGTTCCTCAATCCTGATTATTCCTGGCTTTATCCCGATGTTCTTCTCCAACGCCACCATCGGCGTGTTTGCTAACCACTTCGGCGGCTGGCGCGCGGCGCTCAAGATCTGCCTGGTGATGGGCATGGTGGAAATCTTCGGTTGCGTGTGGGCGGTCAAGCTCACCGGTATGAGCGCCTGGATGGGTATGGCGGACTGGTCAATTCTGGCACCGCCGATGATGCAGGGCTTTGCCTCCGTCGGGCTGGTCTTTATGGCCGTCATCATCCTGATTGCTCTGGCTTATATGTTCTTCGCTGGCCGTTCGCTGCGAGCAGAAGAAGATGCGGAAAAACAAACAGCAGAAGTTTCTGCTCACTAAGGAGTATCGATTATGACCGTACGTATCCTGGCTGTGTGTGGCAATGGGCAAGGTAGTTCCATGATCATGAAGATGAAAGTGGACCAGTTTCTAACCCAGTCAAACATCGACCACACGGTGAACAGCTGCGCAGTGGGTGAATACAAAAGTGAACTAAACGGCGCGGACATCATCATCGCTTCAACTCACATTGCCGGTGAGATTAGCGTGTCGGGCAACAAATATGTGGTAGGCGTACGCAACATGCTGTCGCCTGCGGATTTCGGGCCAAAACTGCTGGAAGTGATCAAAGAGCACTTCCCACAAGACGTGAAGTAAGGACGCCACATGAAACTACGTGATTCGCTGGCAGAGAATAACTCCATCCTTTTACAGGCCGACGCCAGCACCTGGCAGGAAGCGGTGAAGCTGAGTGTGGATCTGCTGGTTAAGGCGGACGTTGTCGAGCCGCGCTATTACCAGGCCATTCTCGATGGCGTGGCGCAGCACGGCCCCTACTTTGTGATTGCGCCGGGCCTGGCAATGCCGCACGGCCGCCCGGAAGAGGGCGTCAAGAAAACCGGCTTCGCGCTGGTGACGCTGAAAACGCCGCTGGTGTTTAACCACGAAGATAACGACCCGGTCGATATTCTCATCACCATGGCGGCCGTTGATGCCAACACCCACCAGGAGGTGGGCATTATGCAGATCGTCAATCTGTTTGATGACGAAGCCAATTTTGACCGTTTACGCGCCTGCCGCACCGCGCAGGACGTGCTGGATTTAATTGATAACGCCACTGCGGCGGCCGTTTAAGAGGAATTGAACATGTCATTACCAATGTTGCAAGTTGCGCTGGATAACCAGACGCTGTCTCACGCTTACGAAACCACCCGCCTGATTGCGGAAGAGGTGGATATCATCGAAGTGGGCACCATTCTGTGCGTGGGCGAAGGCGTGCGCGCCGTTCGCGACCTGAAGGCGCTCTATCCGCACAAAATCGTGCTGGCGGATGCCAAAATTGCCGACGCAGGCAAAATCCTTTCCCGCATGTGCTTTGAAGCCAACGCCGACTGGGTCACCGTGATCTGCTGTGCGGATATCAACACCGCCAAAGGCGCGCTGGACGTGGCAAAAGAGTTTAACGGCGACGTGCAGATTGAGCTGACCGGCTTCTGGACCTGGGAGCAGGCGCAGGAGTGGCGCGAAGCGGGCATCCAGCAGGTGGTTTACCACCGCAGCCGCGATGCCCAGGCCGCAGGCGTGGCGTGGGGCGAAGCGGATATCAGCGCGATTAAGCGTCTGGCGGATATGGGCTTCAAAGTCACCGTCACCGGTGGCCTGGCGCTGGAAGATCTGCCGCTGTTCCAGGGCATCCCAATTCACGTCTTTATCGCCGGCCGCAGCATTCGCGACGCGGCCTCTCCGGTCGAAGCGGCGCGTCAGTTCAAACGCTCAATCGCTCAGCTTTGGGGCTAAGGAGCGGGTATGTTGTCAAAACAGGTCCCGCTTGGCATCTATGAAAAGGCACTCCCTGCGGGGGAGTGCTGGCTGGAGCGGTTACAGCTGGCAAAACAGCTGGGTTTCGATTTTGTCGAAATGTCAGTGGATGAGACGGACGAGCGTCTCTCTCGCCTGGACTGGAGCCGCGAACAGCGTCTGGCGCTGGTGAGCGCCATTGCCGAGACCGGCGTGCGCGTGCCGTCCATGTGCCTGAGCGCCCATCGTCGTTTCCCTCTGGGATGTGAAGATGATGCCGTGCGTGCTGAAGGTCTGGAGATCATGCGCAAAGCCATTCGCTTTGCCCAGGACGTGGGTATCCGCGTGATCCAACTGGCGGGTTATGACGTTTACTATCAGGAAGCCAACGATGAAACGCGCCGTCGTTTCCGTGACGGCCTGAAAGAGAGCGTTGAGATGGCAAGCCGCGCGCAGGTCACGCTGGCGATGGAGATCATGGACTACCCGTTGATGAACTCCATCAGCAAAGCGCTGGGCTATGCGCACTATCTGAATAACCCATGGTTCCAGCTTTATCCGGATATCGGCAACCTGTCGGCATGGGATAACGACGTACAGATGGAGCTGCAGGCGGGCATCGGGCATATCGTGGCGGTGCACGTCAAAGATACCCGTCCTGGCGTGTTTAAAAACGTACCGTTCGGCACCGGGGTGGTGGATTTTGAACGGTGCTTCGAGACGCTCAGGCAGACAGGCTATTGCGGGCCTTACCTGATTGAGATGTGGAGCGAAACGTCAGACGACCCGGCTGCGGAAGTAGCAAAAGCGCGGGACTGGGTGCGCGAGCGGATGGTGCGGGCGGGTTTGCTGGAGGTTGAACATGCTTAAGCTGAAACAGCAGGTCTTTGAAGCCAATATGGATCTGCCGCGCTATGGCCTGGTCACGTTCACCTGGGGCAACGTGAGCGCTATCGACCGCGAGCAGGGGCTAATCGTGATTAAGCCGAGCGGCGTGGCGTATGACACCATGAAAGCAGACGATATGGTGGTGGTGGATCTCGACGGAAACGTCGTGGAGGGAAAATGGCGTCCCTCTTCAGATACCTCAACCCATCTGGCGCTGTACCGGCGATATCCGTCCCTTGGCGGCGTGGTGCATACCCACTCCACGCACGCGACGGCCTGGGCACAGGCGGGGCTGCCCATCCCGGCGCTGGGCACGACCCACGCGGACTATTTCTTTGGCGACATTCCCTGCACGCGAACGTTAACGCAGGCTGAAGTAGAAGGGGAGTACGAACGCAACACCGGCAAGGTCATCATCGAAACACTGGGTGAAACGGAACCGCTGCATACGCCGGGGATTGTGGTGTACCAGCACGGTCCATTCTCCTGGGGTAAAGATGCTCACGACGCGGTACATAATGCTGTCGTGATGGAGGAGGTGGCTAAAATGGCGTGGATTGCCCGCGGCATTAATCCACAGCTTCAGGGCATTGATGATTACCTGATGAACAAGCATTTCATGCGCAAGCACGGCCCAAATGCCTACTACGGGCAGAAGTGAATAAGTGCTCTGGAATACCAAAAAACAGTTGTAACCGGTGGTATTCCGGAGCCATTCACAAAAAAAAGCCCCCGGGCAGGGGGCAACGTCAACTATGGCTATGTTCTCGTTGTTGGCTTTCCTGGTGCTAGCGTTAAGGCATTACCGGTAGATATCTGCACTGGCGTGCATATTGCCGTTGCTGCCGGGCTCACGGGTTAACATCACATGGTAATAGGTTGCGCCCTGGGCATCGGTCTCTTCATTTAGTGCCTGATCTGCTTCGCTTTCAGTGGCGAAATTATGATTGATATAGATTACGCCTAAGCTGTGCACATCATCCATGTTTCTGGCCTGCCGGCCGTCTATTTTGATGGCTGCCATCGCGTTTGCACTGAGCAAAAGCGCAGCCATTATGGCTAATGCGATTTTTTTCATGATATGCGCTCCACGACTGCGTGCTGTGAGAGGGGGAATGCTCCTTCTTTAATTCAGTGGGTCTCTGATTAAAGTGTAATCACTCATCCGGCGGGGATACGTGACCATTTCTGATGCAGTTGTTCAAAAAAGCAACGCTTCCGGATGCGTTTAATATTAAATCACCCACTTAGACCAGCTTTACGCTTTGTGCGAATTATTTGTGCAATCAGCTTGAGTTTCCAGGGGCGCGCAAGTATTATGACGCGTCAATTTTTCAGCCGACCTTTAACACGTTCCTTGCCTCCCCGGGCCTCGGCTGACCCAGACAGGAGGCTGAATAATCCGTAAGGAGCAATTCGATGCGTCATTACGAAATCGTTTTTATGGTCCATCCTGACCAGAGCGAACAGGTTCCGGGTATGATCGAGCGTTATTCTGCTGCCATCACTGGTGCAGAAGGTACGATCCACCGTCTGGAAGACTGGGGCCGCCGTCAGCTGGCTTACCCGATCAACAAACTGCACAAAGCACACTACGTTCTGATGAACGTTGAAGCGCCGCAGGAAGTGATCGATGAGCTGGAAACTACCTTCCGCTTCAACGATGCCGTTATCCGCAGCATGGTTATGCGTACCAAAAACGCAGTTACCGAAGCATCTCCGATGGTTAAAGCGAAAGACGAGCGCCGTGAGCGTCGCGATGATTTCGCAAACGAAACCGCAGATGATTCTGATGCTGGGGATTCTGAAGAGTAATTTCTGATGACCAACCGTCTGGCGTTGTCCGGCATCGTATGCAGGGCTCCCCTTCGAAAGGTCAGTCCATCAGGAATTCCGCATTGCCAGTTCGTGCTTGAGCATCGTTCTGTGCAAGAGGAAGCCGGGTTTCACCGGCAGGCGTGGTGCCAAATGCCCGTTATTATTAGCGGACACGAAAACCAGGCCATTACTCACAGTTTAACGGTCGGTAGCGCAGTAATCGTTCAGGGGTTCATCTCTTGCCATAAGGCAAAGAACGGCCTGAGCAAAATGGTTCTGCATGCCGAGCAGATTGATTTGATAGATACTGGAGACTAGCCATATGGCACGTTATTTCCGTCGTCGCAAGTTCTGCCGTTTCACCGCGGAAGGCGTTCAAGAGATCGACTATAAAGATATCGCAACGCTGAAAAACTACATCACCGAAAGCGGTAAGATTGTCCCAAGCCGTATCACCGGTACTCGTGCAAAATATCAGCGTCAGCTGGCTCGCGCTATCAAACGCGCTCGCTACCTGTCCCTGCTGCCGTACACTGATCGTCATCAGTAATCGGGCACGGTCCATTAATACGACTTTAAGAGGATAAGGTAATGCAAGTTATTCTGCTTGATAAAGTAGCAAACCTGGGCAGCCTGGGTGATCAGGTAAACGTTAAAGCGGGCTACGCTCGTAACTTCCTGGTTCCACAGGGTAAAGCTGTTCCAGCTACTAAGAAAAACGTAGAGTTTTTCGAAGCACGTCGTGCTGAACTGGAAGCCAAACTGGCTGACGTTCTGGCGGCTGCTAACGCTCGCGCTGAAGCAATCAACGCACTGGGCACTGTTACCATCGCTTCCAAAGCTGGCGACGAAGGTAAACTGTTCGGTTCCATCGGTACCCGCGATATCGCTGATGCAGTTACTGCAGCAGGCGTTAAAGTGGCTAAGAGCGAAGTTCGCATGCCGAACGGCGTTCTGCGTACCACTGGTGAGCACGAAGTTGACTTCCAGGTTCACAGCGAAGTGTTCGCTAAACTGGTTGTTAACGTTGTAGCTGAGTAATTTTACTCTGCTCGCGTCGAAGCGCCGGCCTTGTGCCGGCGTTTTGCTTTTTTAAGGCTACCGGCCATTCTCTTTTTATCTTGTATGGTAGCTATTCCTGACGCATTCTCAGATAATAAAATGAAACGCAATTTTATTTATGAGATTTGTCATGGATACCGCTCTGCCCACGCCCGTCTTTGCCCGTCGAAATGTGGCCTATGCCTGCGCCACGCTCTGCTGTTTACTCTGGGGAAGCTCGTACCCAGCCATTAAAAATGGTTATGAACTCTTTCAGATTGCGACCGATGACATCCCATCCAAAGTTGTTTTTGCCGGATACCGCTTTCTGTTTGCCGGTGCGCTGCTGCTGCTGTTTGCTCTGGCTCAGCGAAAACCGATTGGCAGGCTCACGCCCACGCAGTTTGGCCAGCTCACGATCCTCGGACTGACCCAGACGACAATCCAGTACACCTTCTTCTATATAGGGCTTGCCTACACGACTGGGGTGAATGGCTCAATCATGAACGCCACCGGCACCTTCTTCAGCGTGCTGCTGGCGCACTTTATCTATCACAACGACAAACTCAGCTATAACAAAACGCTGGGCTGTATTCTCGGGTTTGCCGGGGTGATGCTGGTGAATTTCCACAGTGGGTTAAGCGATTTCCAGTTTGTCTGGAAAGGTGACGGCTTCGTGGTGCTGGCGGCCTTTATTCTCTCTGCCGCCACGCTTTACGGGAAACGTATTTCCCAGACCGTCGACCCAACGGTGATGACCGGCTGGCAGCTGGCGATAGGCGGGGCTGCGCTGGTTGCAGGAGGCTATGCCACGGGCGGGACGCTGGAAGTGCACAGCATGAAGGCTGTCGCGGTGCTGGGGTATCTGACGCTGCTCTCATCCGTGGCGTTCGCCCTGTGGAGCGCACTGCTGAAAGTGAACCGGGTGAGCATGATTGCCCCGTTCAACTTTGTCATTCCGGTTGCAGGGACGGTACTTTCCGCAATCTTTCTCGGCGAAAATATTCTGGATATCAAATATGCGATTGCGCTGGTGCTGGTCTGCTCGGGGATCTGGTGGGTGAATAAAAGGAGTGCCTGAGAACAAAAGTGCCGGGTGGCGGCTTCGCCTTACCCGGCCTATGCCATTAACGTGCTCTGATGAAACTACCGTCCGGCTGGCGGGTAAACAGTACCTGCTGCCCATTTCCGGTATCAATCGTCAGCCCGGTGACCACGCCGCTGGCATTCTGGCGAATCTGCACCATCTGGCCATTCTGCAGGTTACTGAGCGGCTTACCTGCACCTTCAACCTTAGCCATGGCATACACGTCGGTTGGTGGCAGGTTGTGGTCGCGGAAAAGCTGTGCCAGCGTTTTGCCCGGCTCCACGCGATAGGAACGCCACTGCTGCTCAATGCCGGTAGGCTGCTGGGTTTGCGGCTCAGACGGGGCCGCGGCCTGCTCCTGCGGCTGTTCATCCTGAACGGGTTCAGGTTCAACCGGCGCGACCTGGCCTGGATCGTTAGACGGGGTCACCAGCTGTGTCTGCATGGGCTGCGCGTCAGGCTGCGGCCGCGTTTGCGACTGAATATCCAGCTGTGCATTGCGGGTGACAGGCGCGGTATCGACATCATCACCGCCGGAAGGAAGCAGGAAGCCCACGATGACCATCAGCGCACCAATGATGATCCCCCTGCGGTGCAGAGGAGGCAGCGGGTCCATAATGCGAAAATTGTCCGGCGCCTGCCAGATTTTCGCCAGGGTAGGTTTCAGTTCAAATCGCCCGGGCATGGCTCTCCTCCTGCTCCGCGTCTTTTATATCCTGTGCTTCGAAGTATAGTCCGCTAACTGCCTGAACGACGTAACAAACCCGACTTCCGTGACATCAGTTCGGGATTAATCCTGGTTGCCTCTATTGTTTCTGTTTCGTCGCGGTTTGTCACCCTAACTTAAGACAAAGTTTTACCCATAAGGGCATGGCTGATATGCTGCCCGCTACTTTAAATGTGATGGAAGGAAAACCCATGACCACCCCGACTTTTGACACTATCGAAGCGCAGGCAAGTTACGGTATCGGCTTGCAGGTAGGACAGCAGCTGAGCGAATCCGGCCTGGAAGGTCTGTTACCTGAAGCGCTGGTGGCGGGTATCGCTGACGCGCTGGAAGGTAAACAGCCTGCCGTTCCGGTTGACGTTGTGCACCGTGCGCTGCGTGAAATTCACGAACGTGCTGACGCCGTGCGTCGCGCGCGTTTCGAAGAGATGGCAGCCGAAGGCGTGAAATATCTGGAAGAGAACCGCGAGCGTGAAGGCGTGAACAGCACCGAGTCTGGCCTGCAGTTCCGCGTGATCAACCAGGGCGACGGCGCTATCCCGGCGCGTACCGACCACGTTCGCGTTCACTACACCGGTAAACTGATCGACGGTACCGTGTTCGACAGCTCCGTGGCGCGCGGCGAACCGGCTGAATTCCCGGTCAACGGCGTTATCGCGGGTTGGATCGAAGCCCTGACCCTGATGCCAGTCGGTTCCAAATGGGAACTGACCATCCCGCACAACCTGGCCTACGGCGAGCGTGGCGCTGGCGCGTCCATTCCGCCATTCAGCACCCTGGTATTTGAAGTCGAACTGCTGGAAATCCTGTAATCGACTTTTCTTATTTCCTCTCTCCGCTCGGGGAGAGGAAATAGTGATAAAACCTATAGTTACGACAGAATCAATATTTTATCTTGCAAACGAAACTGTTGCGTGTATTTTTGTGAGCTGTTTCGCGCTGTATGAGTGATATGACACTCACTTTCAACATATTATTAACATAATATCTAAATCATAGTATTCATCCCGCCGATTCTTACCTAATATCGATAAACCCTTACAAAGGGACCGTCATTTATTTGACGTTTTTAAAGGCCAGAAGAGCCTTAACAACACAGACAGGCATAAACAGGAAAAATTACATGGTAGATCAGGTCAAAGTCGCCGCTGCAGAAGAGGCGACGTCTGAACAGTCGCTACGGCGCAATCTCACAAACCGTCATATACAGCTTATCGCCATTGGCGGTGCCATCGGCACCGGGCTGTTTATGGGATCGGGCAAAACCATCAGTCTTGCCGGGCCGTCGATCATTTTCGTTTATATGATCATCGGTTTTATGCTCTTCTTCGTGATGCGTGCAATGGGTGAATTGCTGCTCTCGAACCTCGAATACAAATCCTTCAGCGACTTCGCGTCTGACCTGCTCGGGCCATGGGCGGGCTATTTTACCGGGTGGACCTACTGGTTCTGCTGGGTGGTCACCGGAATGGCGGACGTCGTGGCGATTACCGCCTACGCGCAGTTCTGGTTCCCGGGGCTGTCGGACTGGGTCGCCTCGCTGGCGGTGATTATTCTGCTGCTGAGCCTCAACCTCGCCACCGTGAAAATGTTCGGTGAGATGGAGTTCTGGTTCGCGATGATCAAGATCGTCGCTATCGTGGGGCTGATTGTTGTGGGCCTGGTGATGGTATTGACGCACTTCCAGTCGCCAACGGGCGTTCAGGCGTCCTTTACCCATCTGTGGAACGACGGCGGCTGGTTCCCGAAAGGCATCAGCGGCTTCTTTGCTGGCTTCCAGATTGCGGTGTTTGCGTTTGTAGGGATTGAGCTGGTGGGGACTACGGCTGCGGAAACCAAAGACCCGGAGAAATCCCTGCCGCGTGCCATCAACTCTATTCCGCTGCGCATTATTATGTTCTACGTCTTCGCGCTGATCATTATTATGTCCGTGACGCCGTGGAGCTCCGTGGTGCCCAGCAAGAGTCCGTTCGTTGAGCTGTTTGTGCTGGTAGGGCTGCCCGCTGCCGCTAGCCTGATTAACTTCGTGGTACTGACCTCAGCGGCATCGTCTGCGAACAGCGGCGTGTTCTCCACCAGCCGTATGCTATTTGGTCTGGCGCAGGAGGGCGTGGCGCCGAGCGCCTTTGCGAAACTGTCTAAACGTGCGGTGCCGGCGAAAGGGCTGACCTTCTCCTGCATGTGCCTGTTGGGGGGCGTGGTGATGCTCTACGTGAACCCAAGCGTGATTGGCGCGTTCACTATGATCACCACGGTCTCGGCGATCCTGTTCATGTTCGTCTGGACCATTATCCTGTGCTCGTACCTGGTGTACCGCAAACAGCGTCCACACCTGCATGAGAAATCGATCTACAAGATGCCGCTGGGCAAGCTGATGTGCTGGGTGTGCATGGCGTTCTTCGTGTTCGTTCTGGTGCTGCTGACGCTGGAAGATGATACCCGTCAGGCGCTCATCGTCACGCCGCTGTGGTTTATCGCGCTGGGGCTGGGCTGGCTGTTTATCGGCAAGAAACGTATGGCTGGCATAAGATAAAAGCAAAACGGCAACTTCGGTTGCCGTTTTTAGTTTTTGCACCCTCTTCCCGTGGCCTGAGGGATCCCCACAAAATAATGTTTGCATGGACGACCCCCTCTCCCTTGAGGGAGAGGGCTGGGGTGAGGGGGAACATACGGCTCTGGTGGTCATTCCGTTCACTTTATGTTCCTTGCTACTCTGTAAGGACATGGCCGGTGAACGTGCCAGGGCGGCTCAGTCGCCACCGCCCTGGCGACCCGGGCTCCCGGCGGTAAATCGCCGCTTCGCGGTGCCTTCGGCTTATTCCTTCCGGCTTGTCGGGGACGGGCGGAGGTAACATCCCTGTAAAGCCCGCCCTCTCGGCGCATCCATGCGCCTCGCCCCGGCCGGAAGGCAAACGCCTCAGCGATTTACAGCCGGACCAGGGCGTCGCTGTAAGTCTTCAATCTTTCTGAAACAACGTTATTGCTTCTGTTTAATCATTACTGGGGATTCCTCAGCCCAGTGGGAGAGGGCCGGAGTGAGGGCATCAGGCCGCAGCGGCCTTTTTTATTCCCCCGCCAATGCCCGCGGGAACAGAACGTTATTCTCAAGACTGATGTGTTCCATCAGGTCGTCAATCATCTCGTTAATGCCGTTGTACATCGCTTTCCAGGTGGTGCACGCTTCCGGCGGCGGCGTGACGTTGTTAGTGGTGTGTTTGATCACGTCCAGCAGTTCGCCCGCATCATCATGTTCGCTTTCCATCACGCTGATGGGCCCCATCGCCTGGCTGCCCATACCCTGTTTAATCATCGGGAAGAGGATCTGCTCTTCTTTCATCATGTGGCTGGAAAGCTCTTCGTGCAGCATGGTCAGGTATTTTGCCAGACCGCGCGGTACGGAAGGCTTGTCGGCGTGGACGCGCTCAACTTTCGTCGCCTGCAGGATCAGCTCAGGCAGCTGCTCACGGTGGCGGTCGTGGTAACGCACAATGATATGGTCGATGATTTCCGCGAGCGGGGCGGTTCGCCAGTCTTTGTCGACGGGCTGCTCGGCCAGCAGCGCCAGCTCTGCTTCAATCACCTCAACGTCCAGCTCTTTGCGTGAGGCCGCACGCGCCAGGGTCTGCTTACCGCCGCAGCAGTAATCCATATCGTATTTACGGAACAGCGCAGAAGCGCGAGGGATGGAGAGCGCCAGCTCGCCAAGGGGTTGGTCGCGAAAGGCCATAGCAGTTACCTCGTCATCAAGAATATAAGGTGCATATTAAATGCATCTTTATGGCGGCGCTATAACCCTTTAGAGGGAAGGGAAAAAGTGCGACGGGGATCACAAAAAAATGTCCCGTTTAACTCCCTGAATGGACTTAGGAAAGTGGTTTAGAAACTTTTTAAAGGTGGAGAAACAGTAAACAACCCGCCGCGCGTGCCGATAGATACTCGTCAGAGAAACCTGCATATAACAAAGGCAACGTATGTTTAAACGTATAAAAGTCATTACTCTTCTTATTTCGGTGCTGCTTGTGCTCGGCATCATGCAAGTGATTTCCGCGGGTATTTTTATTAACGCGCTGAATAACGATAAAGACAACTTCACCGTGTCGCAGCTCTCCAGTAAAAACGTCGCGGAGTTTACCGATGCGTGGATCAGCCTGAATCAGGCGCGGGTGACGCTGAACCGCGGGATGCTGCGCCTGCAAAGCAGCATGGCCTCTCAGATTAACGGTGGGCAGCTCAATGAGCTGGTTAACACGGCGAAGAATCTGCTGGCCGATGCGCAAGCCCATTACGATAAATACTACGCCCTGCCGAATACGCCGGGGTTGGATGAGAATCTGGCCAAGCGTCTCGAAGAGCAGTACCGCATTTACTCCTCCACACTGACGCAAATGAACGTCCTGCTGAGCCAGGGCAATCTGGAAGAGATGTTCAAGCAGAACGCGGAGCATAAACAGACCGCGATGCAGGCGGTTTACCGCGAGTGGCGCGAAGCGCAGGCAACGCTTACCGATAAAGGCATCCAGGATAATGAAAGCGACTACAAACGCATCCTGTGGATCCTCTCTGCGGTGATGCTGCTGGTGATTGTGGTGATTGTATCCAGCTGGATCGCTATGCGCCGCGTGCTGCTGCTGCCTCTGGAAGAGGTGATTAACCATATTCGCGCCATTGCGGCGGGGGATTTAACCCAGCCGATTCAGGCTGAAGGTAAGAATGAAATGGCTATTCTGGCGCGCAACGTTCAGGAGATGCAAACCTCGCTGGCGAACACCGTGGGCGTGGTGCGTGAAGGTGCGGATACCATCTACACCGGCGCCGGTGAAATTTCTGCCGGGAGTAACGACCTCTCTTCCCGTACCGAGCAGCAGGCCGCGTCTCTGGAAGAAACGGCAGCCAGCATGGAACAGCTGACGGCCACCGTGAAGCAGAACGCCGATAACGCGCGTCAGGCTTCCCGTCTGGCGCTGGATGCCTCCTCAACGGCGAAGAAGGGTGGAAATGTAGTAGAAGGCGTCGTGCGTACGATGGATGAAATCGCGACCAGTTCCAGCAAAATCGCGCAAATTACCAACGTGATCGACGGTATTGCCTTCCAGACCAATATTCTGGCACTGAACGCGGCGGTGGAAGCGGCGCGCGCGGGCGAACAGGGCCGTGGCTTTGCGGTAGTCGCAGGGGAAGTTCGAACGCTTGCCCAGCGCAGCGCACAGGCGGCGAAAGAGATTAAGGCGCTGATCGATGATTCCGGCGAGCGCGTCAACGCAGGCTCGCAGTTGGTGAATGAAGCGGGCGCGACGATGGCGGAGATCGTCAACGCGGTCACCCGCGTGACCGACATCATGGGCGAAATTGCCTCTGCCTCTGACGAGCAGAGCCGCGGTATCGACCAGGTGGGCCAGGCGGTCGCCGAGATGGACCGCGTGACCCAGCAGAACGCCTCGCTGGTGGAAGAGTCTGCGGCTGCTGCGGCCGCGCTGGAAGATCAGGCTGCACGCCTGAACGAAGCGGTGGCGGTGTTCAAAATCACCCGCAACCAGGCGGTCAAAGCGGCACCGGTGAAAACCTATGTGCCAAAAGCGCAGCCCGCAGCGGCGGCGTCAGAAGGGAACTGGGAAACGTTTTAAGGACTTGCCCGGTGGCGGCTACGCCTTACCGGGCCTACGGTTTTGTAGGCCCTGCAAGCGCAGCGCCGCCGGGCAATGCTCACATCTCCGACGCCGGAACGACCCTTGGTTTTTCCGGCTTCGCTCTCACCGCAATCACCACCCCCACGACCAGCAATAATATTCCACAGGCCGTTAACAGCGGCGGTACGCTCTGGCGCATCAGGAAGGTATAAAGCAGCCCCGCAAGGGTTTCGAAGACAATCAGCGGCCCTAAAATCACCGTCGGCAGTTTCTGGCTGGCAATGTTCCAGCACAGCGCACCCACCCAGGAGCACAGCACCGCAATCGCAACCATTAAGCCAATAAACACCCACGGCCTCGGCCCGAAGGGCTGGGCGAAGTCTGGCTGTTGATGGCCTAACCAGATGCACGCGCCGACATACCCCACCAGTGATACGGGCAAGGTGACCAGCGCCTGCGCCGTCGCCCACATCATCGGGTGCTTGTCCGGGTTTTCCCGCAGCCAGCGCGCATTGCGCAGGGCGTACCAGGCCCAGCACGCTACCGAGACGAACGCTAAAACGATCCCCGAACCGTAACGCCATAAGCTGAAATCGCCCAGCCCGTGGCGCAGCTCGGCGATATTGACGCACACCAGTCCCACTGCGGTGCACATCAGCGCCGGCGCCATTTTTGACCACGCCAGCCTGCCGTCCCGGTGGCTATAGAGCAGATTCGCGAAGATGGGGATGACCACCGGCAGCGTGCCAATAATCATGGTGGAAACCGGCGCACCGGTACGCTGAATGGCGCTTGCCAGACAGACGTAATAGATCAGGTTACCCATCATGGTCAGCGCCAGCGCGGTACCCCAGTCCTGACGGCTGAGCTGACGCAAGCGCGCGCGTCCCAGCCACGCCAGGGGCAGGGCAATCAGCCCCAGCGCCAGGTAACGTCCGGTCGACTGCAGTATGGCCGGATACTCGGGTACGATCAGCGGGCCGACAAAAATCAGCCCCCACATCATCCCTGCCAGCAGGGCATACAACACGCCACTAATCATTTTTCCATCCTGTTTGATTCACGTTGCACTCAGTGTAGGAGGGACAAATACGCACGTATTGTATGAGATTGCGCTTTAGCGCCGGGTGACCTGCTTCTGGTAGCGAACGGGAGTAATGCCGTAGCGGCGGGTAAACGCGCGGGTTAAATGCGACTGGTCGGTCAGCCCGGTTGCGGCGGCGACCTCAGCTGCGGGCATGCCGTGGGTGAGGAACGCTTTGGCGCGCCACAGGCGGATGGCCATCAGCATCTGGTGCGGCGTAACGTGGAAATGGGCTTTGAACTGACGCTGAAAATGGTACGGGCTGAGCGAGACAACGTTCGCCAGCTCGTCCAGCGTCAGGGCGTGCATATAGTTGTCGTGCAGATACTCGCGCACGCGTTCGAACCGGTGTGCACCTTCCTGAACTACCGGCGCGTGATGGGCTAACGGCTGAAAGGTCTCAATCAAATCCAGCAATAAGCCTTTTTGCGCCAGCGGGTCGTCCGTATGCCACAGGCCGTAAATCAGCCTGCCGATTTGCTGCGAGCGCAGCGGGTCATAGCGTGTTACGTCGCTGAACCACCAGTGGCGCAGGCCGGTTACCTCTTCCAGCAGGTCAGGCTCGATGTAAACCATCCGGTAGCGCCAGCCGTCTTCAGTGGCGGACTCCCCGGTATGGATCTCATCCGGGTTCATGGTAACAACGGATTTTTCAGGTGCGAGATGCTGGGTACCGCGATAGCGAAAGCGTTCGGCACCGGTTTCAATCGTGCCGATCCCGAAGGCTTCATGGGTGTGAGGCTCAAAGGCGTAGTCAGAGATATGCGCGTGATAGAGTTCAAGGCCCGGCAGCTGCGCCAGGTGGCGAAAGCGCGCGCTGTCTCTCTCATCAATAAACTGTTCCGGTACGCCTTGCACGGTGAGCCTCCTCATGGGTCATCGTTTCATTATCAGAGATGACCCGAGGGGATGCCACAAAAAATAACCAATCCGTAACAATTACAGAATGGCTTTGACGCTCTCCGCCAGCGGCGTGGTTGGACGGCCAATCAGCTTGCTGAGGGTACGGCTGTCGTCAAACAGACCGCCTTTGGACGCGCCCACATCGGAGTCCGCGAGCATATCTGCCAGCCCGGCAGGCAAGCCGACGCTTTTCAGCGCAGCGGCGAAATCTGCCTCGCTGAGATTCTGATAGGTTACCGGCTTTCCGCTCTGCTTGCTGAGCTCCGCCGCCAGCTCGCTCAGCGTCCAGCCGTGGTCGCCTGCCAGTTCGTATACTTTGCCCGCATGACCCTCTTCAGCGATGACTTTGGCGGCCGCCGCTGCATAGTCTGCACGGGTCGCAGAGGCAATTTTGCCTTCGCCTGCGGCACCGATAAACACGCCGTGTTCCAGCGCGGGGGGCGCGCTCGCCAGGTAGTTTTCGGTATACCAGCCGTTGCGCAGCAGGGCATAAGGAATGCCGGACGCCGCCAGCGCTTTTTCCGTCGCGACGTGTTCAACGTGCAGACCCAGCGGTGATTTGTCCGCATGCAGCAGGCTGGTGTAGGCGATAAATTTCACGCCTGCCGTTTTGGCGGCGTTAATGACGTTCTGGTGCTGGGTTGCGCGCTGGCCCACTTCGCTGGAAGAGATCAGCAGCAGCTTACCCACACCGCTCAGCGCGGCGGTGAAGGCGGCTTCGTCGGTGTAATCCGCCTGACGAACCACAATGCCCTGCTGGCTCAATGCTTCAGCTTTCGCCGGGTTACGCACGATAGCCACAATCTGGCTGGCCGGTACGGTATTTAACAGCTGCTCAATAACGAGATGGCCAAGCTGACCAGTAGCGCCGGTAATCGCGATCATGATGAATCTCCTTCGTGTTTGTCTGGTGTTGTGGCACACTAGCACCATAGCTAACTTTTAGTAAGTACGTACAAAAAGGTAAGTATGAAAACAACGATACCAACGCTCAGCGAACAAATGCGCGATGGCAATCTTTTCGCGGAACAGTGCCCTTCACGGGAGGTGCTCAAGCATGTTACCAGCCGCTGGGGGGTACTGATTCTGCTGGCCCTGCAGGAGGGAACGCACCGCTTCAGCGATCTGCGCCGTAAAATGGGTGGGGTGAGCGAAAAGATGCTGTCCCAGTCGCTTCAGGCGCTGGAGCAGGACGGATTTGTCGATCGCGTGTCGTATCCGGTCGTGCCGCCTCATGTCGAGTATAGCCTGACGCCGATGGGGATTGAGGTCAGTGAGAAAGTGGCCGCGCTGGCAGACTGGATTGAGGTCAATACGCCGAAGGTGATGGCGAATCGGGATGAGCGTGCGGCGTAAAAGCCGGGTATGTGAGGCCTGATGCCCCTCTCCCACAAGGAGAGGGAACAAACACCAAAAACGGCAACGTGCGTTGCCGTTTTGCTTTTACCTGCTCAAATCCACCTGATAAATCGCGAACCCGATATCATCCGTCGCAACCTTCTTCATCGGATACTGCGCCTTGTCCTTAATGAACCTGGCCGCCTTATCGGACGGTGACGTTTCAAAGCGGATATCCAGTTTTGTCTCGCTATGAATCGGCGCAAGACGCCAGTTGTTATCCACCGCCGGGTGAATTTGGCCCGCCTTCTTCGACTCTGCGCCGATCCACGCCGCCAATACCGAGCGGTTTTCGTCCGGTGACGCAAAAGCGATGTGGCTATCCCCCGTACCGGCAAACTTACCGCCGTAGGCGCGATAGTTATTTGTCACCACCAGGAAGGTGGCATTCGGGTCGATCGCCTTGCCGTTGAAGGTCAGGTTTTTAATGCGCTCCGCCTGCGGATTAATGGCCTGGCACTCACCGTCATATTTCGCCGGCTGGGTGACGTCAATCTGGTAATTCACGCCGTCGATCACGTCGAAGTTGTAGGTGCGGAAGCCGTCCCAGTTAATCAGCGACTGCGGTTTGCTGCTTGTCGGATCGATCTGGTTAAACTGTCCGGCGGAGCACTCCAGCCACTCTTTCACCTCCTTTCCTGTGGCTTTAACCACTACCAGCGTGTTCGGGTAGAGATAGAGATCGGCGGCGTTACGGAAGGTCAGCTGGCCCTTTTCAACTTCAACATAGCTTGCCGGGTCATTCTTACGCCCGCCCACTTTGAATGGCGCAGCGGCAGACAGGACCGGCAGTTTTGCCAGATCCGGATCGCCCTGCACAAAGTGTTCGGCATAGGCTTTCTGCGCCATGTTGACCACCTGAACGGTCGGGTCGTCCTGCACCAGCGCCAGGAAGCTGTACATATTGTCGGCGGATTTGCCGATCGGCTTGCTGACGAATTCGCGGGTGGCGTCGTGATCGTGCTTCAGCACGTCGACCAGTTTTTTATCTTCAGCCGCCAGAGATTTTTTAGCCGCAGCGTCGTAAATCGGGCGCGCTTCGGCTTTTGACTGCGTCACCTTCCAGCTGCCGCCGTCGTTATTCAGCACCAGGTCCACCACGCCAAGATGGTCGCCCCACATGCCCGGCATCACCGACGGCACGCCGTTGAGCGTCCCTTTCTCAATATCAGCCCCTTTGATACTGGCAAAATCTTTGCCCGGGAAGACGGCGTGGGCGTGGCCGAACAGGATCGCGTCAACGCCCGGAACTTCACTCAGATAATAAACGGAGTTTTCAGCCATGGCCTGGTACGGGTCGGCGGAGAGACCCGAGTGGGCGACAACCACGACCAGATCCGCGCCTTTTTCGCGCATTTCCGGCACGTATTTGCGCGCGGTTTCGGTAATGTCGTTAACGGTCACTTTACCGTCGAGATTGGCTTTATCCCAGGTCATGATCTGCGGCGGTACGAAGCCGATATAGCCGATTTTCAGCGTCTGCTTTTTACCGTCCTGATCGACAACGTCAGTCTCTTTTATCAGGTAAGGGGTAAAGAGCGGCTTCCGGGTCTTAACGTCAATGATATTGGCGTTAACGTACGGGAATTTCGCGCCGGCCAGCGCATCGTGCAGGTATGTCAGGCCGTAGTTGAATTCATGGTTGCCCAAGTTACCGACGGCATAATCCAGCGTGTTCATCGCTTTATAAACCGGATGGATCTCGCCTTTCTTCAGGCCTTTCGCCGCCATGTAATCGCCGAGCGGGCTGCCCTGAATGAGATCGCCGTTGTCCACCAGCACGCTATTTTTTACTTCACCGCGCGCGGCGTTAATCAAACTTGCTGTGCGTACCAGTCCGAATTTTTCCGTAGGGGTATCTTTGTAGTAATCGAAGTCCATCATATTGCTGTGCAGATCGGTCGTTTCCAGAATACGCAGATCTACCGTCGCCGCCTGTACGCTTGCTGCAACCAGCGTTGCCAGGAGCGTTGCACTAAACTTAATCATCAGAGGAGTCCTTTTTTCGATGCAGACCACAAAAGAGTATGTATCTATCGCTTGTTGCTTACAGAAATGTGAATCCTGACAGAAAAAAGCGTCCTGAAACCAGAATTGCTTCACAGATAGCGGAATTGTTCACATTACGATATAACTAAAACAAAGAGTTAACCTCACTGCGTTAACAAAGAGGTGGAGAATGCTAGATAAAATTTGTCAGCTCGCACGGGATGCGGGAGATGCCATCATGCAGGTGTATGACGGTAGTAAACCCATGGAGGTGGTCAGCAAAGCCGACGACTCTCCAGTCACGGCGGCGGATATTGCGGCGCATAAGGTGATCCTGAAAGGATTACAGGCTTTAACGCCGGAGATCCCCGTTCTGTCAGAAGAAGCGCCGCAAAGCTGGGACGAGCGCCAGCACTGGCAGCGCTACTGGCTGGTCGATCCTCTGGACGGGACAAAAGAGTTCATCAAGCGCAACGGTGAGTTCACCGTCAATATCGCCCTGATTGAGAAGGGCAAAGCGGTGCTCGGCGTGGTCTACGCGCCGGTGATGAACGTGATGTACAGCGCCGCAGAAGGCAAGGCCTGGAAAGAGGAGTGCGGCGTACGGAAGCAGATCCAGGTGCGCGATGCGCGTCCACCGCTGGTGGTGATCAGCCGCTCGCACAGCGACAGCGAGCTGCAGGAGTACCTGCAACAGCTGGGTGAACACCAGACTACCTCGATTGGCTCGTCGCTGAAATTCTGTCTGGTGGCGGAAGGTCAGGCGCAGCTGTATCCGCGCTTTGGGCCAACCAACGTCTGGGATACTGCGGCAGGTCACGCCGTGGCTGCGGCCGCCGGGGCGCACGTTCATGACTGGCAGGGCAAGCCGCTGGACTACACCCCGCGCGAATCCTTCCTCAACCCCGGCTTCCGCGTCTCTATTTATTGAGCCAGCAGCTTATGCAGCAGGTCGACAACCTGCTGCACCTCTTCCTGGGTTAACGCCCCGTCTTTCACCCACTGTACGCGACCGTTCTTGTCCAGCACGACAATCGCAGAGCTCTCTTCCTCCAGTTGCCAGGCCTTACGGGTGATGCCGTTGCTGTCGACGATAAACTGCGACCACGGATAGAGCTTTTTATTGCTCTCAAGGCTCGAGCGCACAAACATCCCGGAGCCCGGAATAGCATCATCGGTGTTCACGATCGTGGTGGTCTGGTAGCGGTCGTGAGGGAATTTTGCGGCCTTGATCGCTTCCACCAGGTTGGCATTTTTCTCTTTTGCGGATGTACGACCGGCAATATGTTGTACAACTCTCACTTTGCCCGCGAGCTGCGCGCTATTCCAGGCTTTATAGCTAAACTTAGCATTGTCGAGAATCAATTCTCCCCGGTCTGCAATGCCGACTGGCGGTACACGTTGTCCTTTTTCAATGTTGTGAGCGCAAGCCCACAGGGGCAGCAGCAGACAAGCTGCTGCAAGGATGTTACGTAGGGTCATGGCGTTTCCTTATTGTTTGCAGGTGATCCGACCACTTGGTCATACGCTTTTAATCATAAGTGCGATCAATGTGGTTTTCCCGCAATCCCGATGCCAGTTTGCGGGCGAACGCACATATCCATGAAAAAACGACGGCTTATACTGCTCTCTATCACGCTTTGCAAAGATTATTCTGAATAATTGTAATCAAACGGTAAATAAACTTATGCACACTGGGTAACACCGTAGTTCTGGTCTATAGTCATTGGGCATCAAAATTTGCGCTCAGGACAGTCGGGCCGATTGTGGCACCGCAAGAGCGTATGATTCGCAGGAGATACAAGAATGAAAATTTTCCAACGCTACAACCCGCTTCAGGTGGCGAAGTACGTGAAGATCCTGTTCCGTGGACGGTTGTACATCAAGGATGTTGGCGCTTTTGAGTTTGATAAGGGCAAGATCCTTGTCCCAAAAGTGAAGGACAAACAGCACCTGTCTGTGATGTCCGAAGTCAACCGTCAGGTTATGCGTCTGCAAACTGAGATGGCTTAACCAACGTGCTATGCAGTAAGTAGTTAGAAAAACGGCTCCCGATGGGAGCCGTTGATGTTTGTGGGAGGCATGAACGTTACGCCGACACTTTCTCTTCCGCGTCCGGCAGCTTCGGCACCAGCACGGTCGGCTTGTTGTCGATGCGCGTCACCAGTAGCTGGTCGATGCGGTAGTTATCAATATCCACCACCTCAAACTTGTAGCCGGAGAACTTCACCGAGTCGGTACGTTTCGGGATTTTACGCAGCATAAACATCATAAAGCCGCCGATGGTCTCGTAGTTGCCGGACTGCGGGAACTCGTCGATATCCAGCACGCGCATCACGTCTTCAATTGGTGTGCCGCCATCAATCAGCCATGAATTATCGTCACGCTGGACAATCTGCTCTTCCAGACCCTGGCCTACCAGGTCGCCCATCAGCGTGGTCATCACGTCGTTCAGGGTGATAATGCCCACCACCAGCGCGTATTCGTTCATGATCACCGCGAAGTCTTCCCCGGCGGTTTTGAAACTTTCCAGCGCTTCTGAGAGCGTCAGGGTGTCCGGCACAATCAGGGTATTGCGGATCTGTACGCCGCTGTTAAGCGCGAGGCTCTGGTTTGCCAGCACTCGGTTCAGCAGGTCTTTGGAGTCGACGTAACCGATGATGTGGTCGATATCTTCATTACAGACCAGGAACTTGGAGTGCGGATGCTGCGCCACTTTGTTCTTTAGGCTCTGCTCATCTTCATGTAAATCGAACCAGATAATGTTTTCACGGCCCGTCATGGAAGAGGGCACGGTACGGGATTCCAGTTCAAACACGTTCTCAATCAGCTCGTGTTCCTGCTTACGCAGCACCCCGGCCAGCGCGCCGGCTTCCACCACCGCATAAATATCGTCAGAGGTGATGTCGTCTTTACGCACCATCGGTAGCTTAAAGATGCGGAAAATCACGTTCGCCAGGCCGTTGAAGAACCACACCAGCGGACGAAACACGTACAGACAGAAGCGCATCGGGTTGATGATACGCAAAGCCACAGCTTCTGGCGCAATCATACCGATGCGTTTCGGGGTCAGGTCTGCAAAAAGGATGAACAGGCCGGTTACCAGCGAGAAGGAGAGAATAAAGCTCAGCTGTTCGGCAAGCTCAGCGGACATGTACTTCACAAAGAGGCTATAAAACGCCGGAGAAAACGCTGCATCCCCTACGATACCGCCGAGGATGGCGACTGCGTTCAGGCCAATCTGCACCACGGTAAAGAACATACCGGGGTTTTCCTGCATTTTCAGGATGCGGGTGGCATTGATGTTGCCTTCATCGGCAAGCAGCTTAAGTTTGATTTTACGGGACGCGGCCAGCGAGATCTCAGATATCGAGAAAAATGCACTGACGGCAATCAGACAAAGTATTACTAAAATACTGTTTAACATAGTTTATCCGGCTTCACGCCAGATCCTCAGAAGGGGAGTTGATACCATTTGTGTGAAAACACGTAGAACGTCAGCTCGTAGCGTTGAGCCGATTATTTCAGCGGTAGTATAGCGTAAAGAGATGTAAATCTGCCAGAGGTCACATTTTGGCATAAAAACAGACCGGACAGCGGGGGGCTGCCCGGTACGCGAGGTTATTTCACGGGAGATAAGCGGGCGCTTCCCACCGTCCGTCTTGTGGCATCGCCTCCCCACACCTGGTCATACTCATAACCCGTCAACTGCTTGATTATCAGGCGGGTTTTGGCGTCGCAGTCGCGGTAATCTCCGCCCAATTTCCGGCGGGCAATCTCCTTGAGCAGCAGCTTATGCGTCTCGCGGGTGAGCTTAAATTTGTAGGTGGTAAAGAAGCTCACCGCCAGAAGGGCTGCCGTTGCGAAGATCATCAGGCCGATAATTGCCCCCAGCGCGCTTTCTGGCTGTGCGCCGCTGCCCTTCACGAAGCCGGACTCCTGCAGCACAAGGCCAATAATCATGATGGCAATTGCCACGGTGCTTTTGCGGGTCAGAACCATCACGCCGGCAAAAATCCCTTCGCGGCGCTGCTGCGTCACCATCTCGTCGATATCCGGAATAAAGCTGTAGATGTTCCACGGAATATAGTAGAGGCCAGAGCGGGAAGCGCCCAGCAGGATAAAGACCGCCGAGAACAGCAGCGTCGGCACCTGCGTTTTGGTGAGGTAGACCGTAAACAGGAATACCAGCACGCAGAAGATACAGCCGTAGGAGAGGCGCAGAGCGGCCGAAGGGGTAACATTCAGCCGGTTCAGCAGTAGCATAAACCCGTACGTGCCGGGTACCGAGGCGAAGGCCGCAATGCTCAACCAGCCGGATACCGCAGCTGCATCCTGGCTCAGACAGTACACGACGTAATAGGTAAACACCGAACCGAATACGTCCATCGCCGTAAACGAAAAGATATAAATAATAATATGCAGGCGGAACGCGCGAATGCGGAATGAGGAAAAGAGATCCAGTACCAGATATTTCAGGTGATTAAGTATTCCGCTGCTGCGCTGGTTATCCACCTTAAAATCGGATTCCTGCTGCACATCTTTGGCTTCCCAGGTGGTGTACCAGGTAATAAATACCGCGATGCAAAATACGCAGGAAAATATCAGCCCGGTGAGGGTATAGGTAAACGGATTATCTTTCCCCGTGAACTGCATGATCACGCCCGGGACGGAAACCGCAAGGAAACCACCCAGCTGGGAGCAGATCATACGCACGCCGGAGAGGCGGCTACGCTCTTCATAGCGGTTTGTCATTTCCGCCGCCAGCGTCTCCCAGGGCACCAGCACCATCGCCGACAGCAATTCGATCGAGAGATAGGTTCCCAGGTAATACCAGTAGCCCATATCCGTCAGCCACAGCAGGCCATACAAAAACATTAATGGGGCGCTGAGTAATAAAAAGAAGCGGCGACGGCCAAATTTACGGCCGAGCCAGGTATTGCCGAAATTATCGGTGATATAGCCCATAATCGGGCTTAAGAGTGCATCAATGACGCGGGCAATCGCGAATATCGAACCCGCTTCAATAACCGAGAGTCCGCAATAGGTGGTGTAAAAAAATAGCAGCCAGGTGCCGATAATGGCGAAAGCGCCTCCGCCAAACAGATCGGTTACGCCGTAGCCAAGCGCTACGCCATAACCAACTCTACGTTCAGTTGGTTTGACCATAATAATATCCAGTGTAGGGTAATGATTAACCTGTTTTCAGGTCGTATTTTTATTTACTGCTGGACGACACATTACGTTCTAATTATTGATATCTATCCATTGTCTCAATTGAGATGAGCGATAAAGGGCCTCCACAAGCGCGAGTGATTTTCCGGCAGAATGGATATCGGTGTAGTCCGTTTCTCCCGAGTGATTAATGGCGTGATAAAAACGGCGGATCGCCTGCTGATGTCCCAGCCCCCAGTAGCTTTTGACCGAGCCGTCAGGGGAGTCATCGCTCACCAGCCTGCGACGCTCGCCGGGGGTGATGCGCCAGAGCACGTTGTCATTCATTAACAGCGAACCCCGTTCACAGTGGATTTCCAGCCAGAGAGGGGAATCCACGGTATTGCAGTTGCTGGCATAAAACAGGCCGCGCGCGCCGTTGGCAAAGTGCAGCGTCGCCATTGCGCTGTCTTCCCCTTCGGTGACGTCCGCCAGTTCACCGCTATCCACCACGCCTTTCAGACGCGTCACGCCGCCGGTGAACCACTGCATCAGGTCAAGGGTATGGATCGCCTGGTTGATCAGCAGGCTGCCGCCTTCCGTTGCCAGCCGTCCACGCCACGGGCTTTCGGTGTAGTACGCCCCCGAGCGTGACCACGTCAGCACCGCTTTCATACTGAGCATCTTCCCCAGCTCGCCATCGTTCAGCGCCTGACGGATGCGCAGGCTGGTGGGGTTGAGCCGGTTCTGATAGCAAACGCCAAGCAGGCCTGGAGCCTGCTCAACGGCGCGGGCGATATCGTCGAGTTCGCTGCTGTTCATCCCTACCGGTTTTTCGCAGAACACATGCTTCCCGGAAGAGAGTGCGTCCAGGATCATACGTTTATGTTCGAAATGCGGCGTGCAGATATGGACCACGTCGATGGCATCATCCCGCAGCATTTCCCGGTAATCCTGATAAAAACGGCACTGGTAATCCATCGCCAGCTTCAGTCCTTTGACGCTGTCGATGTCTACCAGCGCGCGCAGCGCGACGTTGGGGATCTGGCGTAAGGCGTTCACATGGCAGCCGTGAATCGCGCCGGCGCCGATAACCGCCGTGTTCAGGATCGTCATCGTTACCTCCCGTTATGCCGTCGCGTTGGCCAGCATCTGTGCCTTCACGCAGAGCTCCGCCGCCTTGAAGGCGTGCGACTGCGTCATGGCGTTTTCGGTACGGTGCAGGCAGTCGAGGATCAGTTCCCCAAAGAACGGGAACCCGACCTGCCCAGCCACCGGATAACGGAATTCCCCCTCTTTATTGACCAGGTAAACCACGTCCTGCTCGCCGCGAGTGAGATCGACATATTTACGGATTTCGATATAGCCTTCTGTGCCGAGCAGCGTCAGGCGGCCGTCGCCCCAGGTTGAGAGCCCGTCCGGGGTGAACCAGTCGCAGCGGAAATAGCCGCTGGCGCCGTTTTCTCCTTTCAGCATGGCATCGCCAAAATCTTCAAATGCCGGGTACTGCGGGTGTTTAACGTTGCGAACCTGGCTTGCCACCACGGAGGCCTCGCTGTTTCCGGTGTAAAACAGGAACTGCTCAATCTGGTGGCTGCCGATATCGCACAAAATGCCGCCGAAGTAACGACGATCGTAGAACCAGTCCGGGCGACCGGTGCCTTCCCGGTGCGGGCCGGTTCCCAGGGTTTGCACGACGCGGCCAATCGCGCCCTGCTGCACCAGCTGTCCGGCAAAAACCGCACTCTCTACGTGCAGGCGTTCGCTGTAGTACACCGCGTATTTCTTCCCGGTTTTCTCCACCATCGCTTTAGCGTCGGCCAGCTGTTCAAGGGTGGTGAGCGGTGCTTTATCCGTGAAGTAGTCCTTGCCCGCCGCCATCGCTTTCAGCCCCAGCGCGCAGCGTTCGGACGGGATGGCCGCACCCGCAACCAGACGCACCTCGTCGTCGTTGAGTATCACCTCCAGCGACTCCGCCACTTTTGCCTGCGGGTACTGCTGGATAAATTTATCCACTTTTGCCGGGTCAGGGTCGTACACCCACTTCAGCGTGGCGCCGGCTTCAATCAGGCCGTTACTCATCCCGTAGATATGGCCGTGGTCGAGCGCGGCGGCGGCAAACACAAACTCTCCTTCCCTGACAACGGGCTGCGGTTTGCCCACCGGGGCGTAGTTCATTCCGTCATTTTTGTTCATGCTGATACTCCTCGATCCAAATCTTTACCCAGAGGGATAGCGCCCACTTCGCTGAAGTTGGCGACGCTTGCAGATTTTTCATAAAAACGGGGGGCGAGGGCGTTGGTCCCGCCGGTGCGATAAAACGGGTCATCACGCTGAATCGGCAGCGAAACTACGCTCCGGGTAATGGCGGATTTATAGATCGCGGTAATCAGCTCCAGCGAGCGTTTGCCCTGTAACCCATCCACTAACGGCGCCGTGCCGTGCTCGATGGCATAAAGCAGATCGTTAATCTGACCGGCGTGCAGCGTCCATTCGAGTTTCCGGGTGTCGTGAAAAACGGCGTTGAGCTGCGCTTCTCGCGACAGATCGTTAGTTTCCTGCGGGAAGCCATTATCGGCACTGACGCTGGCGAAGGCCTGCCACGGCGCGGAGATGCGCGCCTTATCGCCCTGAATGACGATCTTCTGATCTTCCCCGTGGTGCACAACAGAGGCGGTAAGCTGCGCGAGCGCGCCGCCGGGATATTTGAAAATTGCCGCGCTGAGGTCTTCCACTTCGGCGTTGTCGTGCGCCACGTTGGTCATCATCGCCACCACCTCTGACGGGAAGCCGAGCATCCACTGAATGGCGTCGATATGGTGTACCGCGTGGTTCAGGGTGCAGCCGCCGCCCTCTTTTTCCCAGGTGCCGCGCCACCACAGGTCGTAGTAGCAGTGTCCGCGCCACCAGAGCGAATCCACCTGCGCGTGGCAAATCTTCCCGGCGAGCCCCGATTCCAGCGCGGCTTTTAAGCGCCAGAAGGCATCGGTAAAACGGTTCTGGGCAATGATGGAGAGCGTCTTGCCGCTGGCCTTTTGTGCGGCGATCATCGCGTCGCACTCCTCCAGCGAGGCGGCCATCGGTTTTTCGCACAGCACGTGGCAACCCGCGTGCAGGGCATCAATGCTGATTTCTGCATGGACGTAAGGCGGGGTGCATACGTCGACGATGTGGATATCCGCCTCTGACGCCAGCATCTGCTGGTGGCTTTCATACACGCGCGCATCTGTCAGGCCGTAGCGCGTTTTTTTCTCGTGGGCTTTTTCCGGGTAGATATCGACCAGCGCGACGATCCGGCAGCGCTGGTCAAACTGCAAATAGCCCTGAATATGGTTATGGGAGATATTCCCTGTTCCCACGATGGCGACATTTAACATCGTTTTATCTCCGAAGTTACCAGGTGCCAGAGGCGTCCAGCGTGACGCTGGCGGTCTCTTTAGCTATTGAGGTGCTGATACGCTGTTGAAGCAGGCGCAGATACTGTTTCTCGTTGAGCGGCAGGTCGACCCAGTCGTCTGTCCAGGTGGAGAGGTGCATGGCGTTGGAGAGCGTCAGCCCGCGGATCCCCTCCAGACCCGGCGCAATCAGCGGCTCGCCGCGAAGGATGGCGGCACAGAAGTTGGCGGTAATAACGTGATGATCACTGCATTCCGGGGCGACGGGGAGCGTCACCTCCCAGCATTCAGGTTCACCGAAGCCGTTTTGCCAGCGGGCGTTGAAAGCGGTTTCGGACTCACGCAGCCGCCAGTAGCGCAGCTTGCCCTCTTCAACGACCACCTTGCCGCGGTCGCCGACGATTTCCAGCCGGTTGGTACCCGGCGTTTCCGCCACGGTGGTGATAAACACGCCGGTCGCGCCGTTGGCATACTCAGCGTAGGCGGTGACCTCGTCTTCCACTTCGATATCGCGATGCTTGCCGAACTGACAGAACGCGCGCAGGCGGACCGGCATCCCCACCAGCCACTGCCAGAGATCGAGCTGATGCGGGTCCTGGTTGAGCAGCACGCCGCCGCCTTCTCCTTTCCAGGTAGCGCGCCAGCCGCCGGAGTTGTAGTAGCTCTGCGAGCGATACCAGTTGGTGATGATCCAGTTGGAGCGGCGGATCTCACCCAGCTCGCCGCTGTCGATAAGATCTTTCACCTTCTGGTAAAGCGGATTCGGGCGCTGGTTGTACATGATGCCAAACATCACGTCGCACTCCCGGGCGCAGGCGTTCATCTCCTGCACCTGCGCCGTATATACGCCTGCCGGTTTTTCACACAGGGTGTGGATACCGTTGCGCATCGCCAGCATCGACAGGCGCGGATGCTCGTAGTGCGGCGTCGCGACAATCACCGCGTCGATAAGCCCGCTCTGGAGCATCTCCTGCGCGTCGCTGAATAACGGGAGGGTGCCGACCAGTTGGCGAATAGCCGGGTGCTTTTCAACGGCATTATCGCAAACTGCCGTCAGGCAGGCGTCGCTGACCGTACCCGCCAGTAAATAGCGTGCGTGGACCGTACCGATATTACCTATTCCAATAATGCCAAAACGTACCTTCTCCATGTCACACCTTAATTTCTGTTGAAAAGAAGTGATGACCGGAAAATAGGAAAGGCGAGCCGCAGCGACAATGTGTTTTTGTGAGAATACTCGCAAGGTGGTTAAGTAATCTCCAGGCTTTTTGAAATTTGGTTTTAAAATCAAAAGGCTGTTTCTGCAAATATTTGCAAAAACTGAATGAGAGCGAGGTCACACTATGCCCGGCAGGTTAAAAATGGAGGAAATTGCGGCCCTGACGGGCTTTTCCGTCAGCACGGTTTCGCGGGTGTTAAGCGGCAAATCGTATACCAGCGATAAAGCCCGGGAGGCGATCGTTCGCACCGCACGAGAATTAGGCGTACTGGAGTCAATGGCGAGCGGCAGACTATTAATTAACGGTATCGCTGTTTTTGCACCAGAAAGAACTTTTCAGGGACGCGGGGATATTTTTTATCTGGAGGTGACGAAAGGGATTGCTGAAGCCTGCGCGCGGCACAACGTGTGGGTCAGCTGCTGTGGATTAGAAGAGCAGCACGCCGATGTGAAATTATTTATGGAAAAGGCCAGCCAGAAGAATATCAACGCGATAATTATTATTGGGACTGATGATTCCACCATATTTAAACTCGCCAGCACGCTGAATAAGCCCTGCGTATTAATTAATTCCGTTGACCGGGATCGGGAGCTGGATGCCGTTTCGCCCGATCACCGGGCGATTGGCTTTACCGCCATGCAGTATCTTTTTGAGCAGGGACATCGGCGGGTACTCACGCTCACCTGCCTGCGGCGAGAAACGCTGTATGCGCGTCTGGACGGCATTAAAGAGGCGTACCGCCATTTTCACGTGGCCTTTGATCCCCAGCGAGATTTGCTGGTGACGGAGTGGTTTACCGCAGAGGAGGCCGAGCGGGCGCTGGATGCGTGGCTGATGAATCATGACAGATCCCAGTGGCCGGAGGTTATTTTCCCGAACAGCACCAGTATGGTGGAGGGGGTAGTCAGGGCGTTAACCCGCCACGGGCTGCGCATTCCGGAAGACATTTCGCTGATTACGACCGATTTTGCATGGAACCTGGCGCACCGTCTGGAAAAACCGGTCACGGGCGTGACGGTGCCCTGTCGCGAGCTGGGGATTGAAGCCGTACACCTGCTGCAAACGCGGCTCAACCGGCCGCAGGCGCCGGTCTTTAACCTGCTGCTGCAGGGGAAGGTAATGGACTACGGTTCGGTCAGTAACGCCACGCGCCACGCGGCTCGCGTGGCGCTGGAACGCTAATCAGGCCAGCTGTGGCGGCAGACAGACGCCGATGCCCCCGATACCGCAGTAGCCGTACGGATTTTTGTGCAGGTACTGCTGGTGATCGTCCTCGGCATAGTAGAACGGTTTCGCGGCGGCGATCTCTGTCGTCACGTCGCGCGTATCACCCGCTTCACGCATGGCCTGCTGGAAACGCTCAAGGCTGGCGCGCGCGGCGGCATCCTGCTCAGGCGTGAGCGGATAAATCGCCGAGCGGTACTGCGTGCCGTGGTCGTTGCCCTGACGCATGCCCTGGGCCGGGTCGTGGTTTTCCCAGAAGACCTGCAGGAGCTGTTCGTAGCTAATGACCGCAGGGTCATACACCACGCGGACCGCTTCCGCATGCCCGGTTTCGCCGGAGCAGACTTCGCGGTAGGTTGGGTTCGGCGTGTAACCGCCCGTGTAGCCGGCCGCGGTGCTGTACACGCCGGGCAACTGCCAGAAGAGGCGCTCAACGCCCCAGAAGCAGCCCATGGCGAACAGGGCGATTTCCATTCCATCCGGCACGTTGGTCATTGAATGGTTGTTGACGGCGTGTAAGGTTGCCACAGGCATAGGGGTGTTGCGTCCCGGTAATGCATCAGCTTGTGAAACCAGATGCTTTTTGTCGAATAAACTCACGATGGGGCCTCCCGGGGTGCGATGTTTCGGTTAAGGTTGTCACGAAGCGTTTAATTGAACACAATAAATGCGCTGAATGAGACTAGATTTAATCATAAGAAATATTTGGGTGTTACACCCGTTTTCAACCCACGATTTGGGTTTTTGGCTACCAGGCCGTATTTTGCCGCACAGCGGCGCTTCATTTGCTTCCAGGGTGGAAAAGGGATATTCAGGAGAAAACGTGACAAAAATCCGCCAGTTATGTTTAGTCAGTGTGTTGCTGACAAGCGGGGTTGCCAGCGCGGCGAATGTCCGTTTGCAGGTTGAGGGGTTATCCGGGGCGCTGGAAAAAAACGTGCGTGCGCAGCTGTCGACCATCCAGAGTGATGAGGTGACGCCGGACCGGCGTTTTCGTGCGCGCGTGGATGATGCGATCCGTGAAGGGCTAAAAGCGCTGGGGTATTACGAACCCACCATTGATTTCGATCTCCGCCCGCCGCCAAAGAAGGGGCGTCAGGTGCTTATTGCCCGCGTCTCACCGGGTGAGCCGGTGCTGATCGGTGGCACGAACGTCATCCTGCGCGGCGGCGCGCGTACCGACCGGGATTACCTGGATCTGCTCAGCACGCGGCCAAAAGTCGGCACCGTGCTCAATCACGGCGACTACGACCACTTCAAAAAAGAGCTGACGAGCGTCTCCCTGCGCAAGGGCTACTTCGACAGCCAGTTCAATAAAAGCCAGCTGGGCATTGCGCTGGATCGACGTCAGGCCTTCTGGGATATCGATTACGACAGTGGAGAACGCTACCGCTTTGGCGATGTGACGTTTGAAGGTTCGCAAATTCGTGAAGAGTACCTGCAAAACCTCGTGCCGTTCAAAAAAGGCGATTACTACCAGTCGAGCGACCTGGCGGAGTTGAACCGTCGTCTTTCTGCTACCGGCTGGTTTAACTCCGTGGTTGTCGCACCGGAATTTGATAAGTCTCGCAAAACCAAGGTGTTGCCGCTGCATGGCGTTGTCTCGCCGCGCACCGAGAACACCATTGAGACCGGTGTTGGCTACTCGACGGACGTCGGCCCGCGCGTGAAGGCCACCTGGAAAAAGCCGTGGATGAACTCCTACGGTCACAGCCTGACCACCAGCGCCAGCATTTCCGCCCCGGAACAGCAGCTTGATTTCAGCTACAAAATGCCGCTGCTGAAAAACCCGCTTGAGCAGTACTATCTGGTCCAGGGGGGCTTTAAGCGTACCGACCTGAACGATACGGAGTCCGACTCCACCACGCTCGCGGTTTCCCGCTTCTGGGATCTCTCCAGCGGCTGGCAGCGCGCCATTAACCTGCGCTGGAGCCTGGACCACTTTACCCAGGCTAACGTCACCAACACCACCATGCTGCTCTATCCTGGGGTGATGATCAGCCGCACCCGCTCGCGCGGTGGCCTGATGCCAACCTGGGGGGATTCACAGCGTTACTCTATCGACTACTCCAATACGATGTGGGGCTCTGACGTCGACTTCACGGTGGTGCAGGCGCAAAACGTCTGGATCCGTACGCTGTATGATAAACACCGCTTTGTCATGCGCGGCAATCTCGGCTGGATTGAAACGGGCGATTTCGAGCGCGTTCCGCCGGACCTGCGCTTCTTCGCCGGGGGCGACCGCAGCATTCGCGGGTATAAGTACAAATCGATCTCGCCTGAAAACGAAAAAGGCCAGCTGACCGGGGCATCAAAACTGGCGACCGGATCGCTGGAGTATCAGTACAACGTCAGCGGCAAGTGGTGGGGCGCCATGTTTGTTGACGGTGGTGAAGCGGTGAACGATATCCGCCGCAGCGATTTCAAAACCGGCGCGGGCGTGGGCGTACGCTGGCAATCACCCGTCGGGCCCATCAAGCTCGATTTCGCCGTGCCTGTCGGCGACAAAGACGAACACGGATTACAGTTTTACATCGGTCTGGGGCCTGAATTATGAGTTTATGGAAGAAAATAAGCCTCGGGGTGCTGATTTTTATCGTGTTACTGCTCGGTACGGTGGCGTTTCTGGTAGGAACGACGACCGGGCTGCATCTGCTGTTTAACGCCGCGAACCGCTGGGTGCCGGGGCTGGAGATTGGTCAGGTGACGGGCGGCTGGCGCGATCTGCATCTGAAGAACATCCGCTACGAGCAACCTGGCGTGGCGGTCAACGCCGGGGAATTCCATCTCGCGGTGAAGCTGGGCTGCCTTCGGGACAGTAAGCTCTGCGTGAACGATCTGTCGCTAAAAGACGTCAACGTGGCGATAGACTCAAAGAAGATGCCGCCGTCTGCGCCGGCCGAGGAAGAGGACGGCGGCCCGCTGAATCTCTCCACGCCGTACCCGATTGCGCTTTATCGGGTGGCGCTGGATAACGTCAATATCAAAATCGACGACACCACTGTGTCCGTCATGGACTTCACCTCCGGGCTGCGCTGGCAGGAGAAAAACCTCACCCTGACGCCAACCTCACTGCAGGGGTTGCTGATCGCGCTGCCGAAAGTGGCGGACGTGGCGCAGGAGGAGATCGTCGAGCCGAAGATCCAGAACCCGCAGCCGGAAGAGAAGCCGCTGGGCGAAACGCTGAAAGATCTCTTCTCGAAGCCTGTCCTGCCGGAAATGACCGACGTGCATCTGCCGCTGAACCTCAACATTGAGGAGTTCAAAGGCGAACAGCTGCGCCTGACCGGCGATACCGACCTGACGGTCTATAACATGCTGCTGAAAGTCAGCAGCATTGACGGCAACATGAAGCTCGACGCGCTGGATATCGACACCAACCAGGGCTCGGTGAAAGCGTCAGGCAACGCCCTGCTGCGCGACAACTGGCCGGTGGATATCACCCTCAACAGCTCGCTTAATATTGACCCGCTGAAGGGCGAAAAAGTGAAGGTTAAAGTGGGCGGGGCGCTGCGCGAAAAGCTGGACGTCGGGGTGAATCTCTCCGGCCCGGTAGACATGGTCCTGCGTGCGCAAACCCAGCTGGCGGAAGCCGGGCTGCCGCTCAATCTTGAGGTGGTCAGCAAGCAGCTTTACTGGCCGTTTACCGGCGAAAAACAGTATCAGGCCGATGACCTGAAGCTGAAGCTGAGCGGCAAGATGACCGACTACACGCTCTCGTTCCGCACCGCGGTGAAGGGGCAGGACGTCCCGCCCGCAACTATCACGCTGGATGCAAAAGGCAACGAACAGCAGGTTAACCTCGACAAGCTGACCGTCGCGGCGCTGGAAGGTAAGACCGAGCTGACCGCGCTGCTCGACTGGCAGCAGGCGATCAGCTGGCGCGGCGAACTGAAGCTGAAGGGGATCAACACCGCCAAAGAGGTGCCGGACTGGCCGTCGAAGCTCGATGGTTTGATTAAAACCCGCGGCAGCCTCTACGGCGGTACGTGGCAGATGGACGTGCCGGAAATCAAGCTCACCGGGAACGTGAAGCAGAACAAGGTGAACGTTGAAGGCTCGGTGAAAGGCAACAGTTACCTGCAGTGGGTGATTCCAGGGCTGCACGTGGCGCTGGGCCGCAACACGGCGGATATCAAAGGCGAACTGGGGGTGAAGGATCTCAATCTGGATGCCACCATCGACGCGCCGAATCTGGATAACGCTCTGCCGGGTCTGGGCGGTACGGCGAAAGGGCTCGTGAAAGTGCGCGGCACCGTGGAGGCGCCACAGCTGCTGGCGGACATTACCGCCAATAACCTGCGCTGGCAGGAACTGAGCGTCGCCCGCGTCCGCGTGGAAGGGGATGTGAAATCCACCGATCAAATCGGCGGCAACCTGAACCTGCGCGTGGAGCGCATTTCCCAGCCGGACGTCAACATTAGCCTGGTGACTCTGGACGCCAAAGGGAACGAGAAGCAGCACGATCTCCAGCTGCGTGTGCAGGGCGAACCGGTTTCCGGCCAGCTTCACCTGACCGGCAGCTTCGATCGCAAAGAAGCGCGCTGGAAAGGGACGCTGGACAACACCCGCTTCAACACCCCGGTGGGTCCGCTGGCGCTGTCGCGCTCTATTGCGCTGGACTACCGTAACGCCGAGCAGAAGATCAGCATCGGGCCACACTGCTGGACCAACCCGAATGCGGAGCTGTGCGTGCCGCAGACCATTGATGCGGGCGCGGAAGGGCGCGCGCAGATCAACCTCAACCGTTTCGATCTGGCGATGCTTAAACCGTTTATGCCGGATACCACGCAGGCAAGCGGCGTCTTCAGCGGGAAAGCCGATGTCGCCTGGGACACCACCAAAGAGGGGCTGCCACAGGGCAGCGTTACGCTCTCCGGCCGCAACGTGAAGGTGACGCAGGAGGTGAACGACGCGCCGCTGCCGGTGGCCTTCGATACCCTGAACGTCAGCGCGGACCTGCATAACAACCGTGCGGAGCTGGGATGGCTTATCCGACTGACCAACAACGGGCAGATGGACGGGCAGATACAGATCACCGATCCGCAGGGACGGCGCAATCTGGGCGGTAACGTCAATATTCGGAACTTCAACCTGGCGATGGTGAACCCGATTTTCGCCCGCGGGGAAAAAGCCGAGGGCATGGTGAATGCCAATCTGCGTCTGGCTGGCGACGCGCAAAGCCCTCAGCTGTTCGGCCAGCTGCGGCTCAGCGGTGTGGATATCGACGGTAACTTCATGCCGTTTGATATGCAGCCCAGCCAGATCGCGATGAACTTCAACGGCATGAGCTCGACGCTGAGCGGCTCGGTATTAACTCAGCAGGGGCAAATTAACCTGAGCGGCGACGCGGACTGGAGCCAGCTCGACAACTGGCGAGCCCGTATTGCTGCGAAAGGCAGTAAGGTGCGCATCACTGTACCGCCAATGGTGCGCCTGGACGTCTCGCCGGACGTGGTCTTTGAAGCGACGCCAAGCCTCTTCACCCTGGATGGCCGCGTGGACGTGCCGTGGGCGCGCATCGTGGTTCACGAGGTACCGGAAAGCGCGGTCGGCGTCTCCAGTGATGAAGTTATGCTCAATGAAAATCTGAAACCTGCCGAAGAGAAGAGCGCTGGCATACCGATTAATAGTAACCTTATCGTGCACGTGGGGAATAACGTGCGGTTGGATGCGTTTGGGCTGAAGGCGAGGCTCACGGGCGACCTGAAAGTGGCGCAGGATAAGCAAGGGCTTGGCCTGAACGGGCAGATCAATATCCCTGAAGGGCGTTTCCACGCCTATGGTCAGGATCTGATTGTCCGCAAAGGCGAGCTGCTGTTCTCCGGTCCACCGGATCAACCATTGTTGAACATCGAAGCGATTCGTAACCCGGAAGCGACGGAAAACGACGTCATTGCTGGCGTACGCGTTACCGGCTCTGCCGACGAACCGAAGGCGGAGATCTTCTCTGACCCGGCGATGTCGCAGCAGGAAGCTCTCTCTTACCTGCTGCGCGGACAAGGCCTGGACAGCGGTCAGAGCGACAGCGCGGCGATGACCTCAATGTTGGTCGGCCTGGGGGTTGCACAAAGTGGGCAGGTTGTGGGTAAAATCGGCGAGACGTTCGGCGTAAGCAATCTGGCGCTGGACACCCAGGGCGTGGGTGACTCCTCGCAGGTGGTGGTCAGCGGCTATGTACTGCCGGGTCTGCAGGTAAAATATGGTGTGGGGATCTTTGACTCACTGGCAACACTCACGTTACGCTATCGCCTGATGCCTAAGCTATATCTGGAAGCAGTGTCCGGCGTAGACCAGGCACTTGATCTGCTCTATCAGTTTGAGTTTTAGCAATGCGAATATTTGTCTACGGCAGTTTACGAACCAGGCAAGGCAACAGTCACTGGATGACCAATGCCCAGCTACTGGGGAATTACAATATCGAGAACTACCAGTTGTACAGCCTGGGCCACTATCCAGGCGCGGTTCCCGGCGAAGGAACAGTACAGGGTGAAGTTTATCGTATTGATAACGCGACACTTGCCGAACTTGATGCCTTGCGCACCAGGGGCGGTGAATACGCTCGCCAGTTGATCCAGACGCCGTACGGAAGCGCGTGGATGTATGTCTACCAGCGTCCGGTCGACGGGTTAACGCGGATTGTAAGCGGTAACTGGTTAGACAGAGACCAGTACTGAAAAACGACAACGCCACCGTAAGGTGGCGTTGTTTTTTGTGTCTGGCAGTAAGAATTACTTCTTAGCAGCGCGTTCGAAGGAGGCGATGATTTCTGCTTTCGCCGCTTCTGCGTTGTCCCAGCCGTCAACCTTAACCCATTTGCCTTTTTCGAGGTCTTTGTAGTGCTCGAAGAAGTGGGCGATCTGCGCTTTCAGCAGCTCTGGCAGGTCGTTCACATCTTTAATGTGATCGTACTCTTTGCTCAGCTTGGTGTGCGGTACCGCAACCAGCTTCGCATCTTCACCCGCTTCGTCAGTCATTTTCAGCACGCCAACAGGACGGCAGCGAATGACTGAGCCTGGCTGCAGTGGGTATGGCGTTGGGACCAGCACGTCAACCGGGTCACCGTCCAGAGACAGGGTGTGGTTGATGTAGCCGTAGTTGCACGGATAGAACATTGCGGTAGACATGAAACGGTCAACGAACAGCGCACCGGTGTCTTTGTCGATTTCGTATTTGATTGGATCTGCGTTGGCCGGGATTTCGATAACAACGTAGATGTCTTCTGGCAGTTCTTTACCCGCAGGGACGTTGAGTAAGCTCATGTCGGTGTCCTTAAAAATGGATGGTAAACAAGTGGCAGGTATTATAGCCAACTCACGCCGAATGTCTCCGCCTGTTTTCGCTTTCTCTCCCCGCTAGCCCCACTTTTCAGACCGTTTCCATGACAGAAATATCCATAAACTCAGCCGCATTTTTAATGGTGAAATGAAAGCGATTACAAACTTGTGATTAACGTTTTATTCACTTTTCTGAAGTGTGATGTAACGCAATTCGTTACATATTTCATTGGCTATAGTCATTTCGCAGAACATCTTTTAACCAACAATAAACACCCCTACGAGGACGCTCATATGTGGAAGCGCTTACTTCTTGTCACAGCAGTTTCGGCAGCCATGTCGTCTATGGCGATGGCCGCTCCCTTAACCGTAGGTTTCTCGCAAGTTGGCTCTGAATCCGGCTGGCGTGCGGCAGAAACCAACGTTGCGAAAAGCGAGGCTCAGAAACGCGGTATCACCCTGAAAATCGCTGATGGTCAGCAAAAACAAGAGAATCAGATCAAAGCCGTACGCTCCTTTATCGCCCAGGGCGTGGATGCCATCTTTATTGCACCAGTGGTGGCGACCGGCTGGGAACCCGTCCTGAAGGAAGCGAAAGACGCTGAAATTCCGGTCTTCCTGCTCGACCGTTCCATCGACGTCAAAGACAAATCTCTCTATATGACCACCGTCACTGCCAACAACGTGCTTGAAGGACAGTTAATTGGCGACTGGCTGATTAAACAGGTCGACGGCAAGCCGTGTAACGTCGTTGAGCTGCAGGGCACCGTCGGTGCCAGCGTGGCCATCGACCGTAAGAAAGGGTTTGCTGAGGCCATTGCCAAAGCGCCAAACATCAAGATTATCCGCTCCCAGTCCGGCGACTTTACCCGCAGTAAGGGTAAAGAGGTCATGGAGAGCTTTATCAAGGCTGAAAACAACGGCAAGAACATCTGCATGGTTTACGCCCACAACGATGACATGGCGATCGGCGCAATTCAGGCCATTAAAGAAGCGGGCCTGAAGCCGGGCAAAGACATCCTCACCGGCTCTATCGACGGCGTGCCTGACATCTATAAAGCAATGATCGATGGTGAAGCCAACGCCAGCGTGGAGCTTACGCCAAACATGGCCGGTCCGGCATTCGACGCGCTGGAGAAATTCAAGAAAGACGGCACGATGCCTGAGAAGGTGACCGTCACCAAGTCCACGCTCTACCTGCCGGATACGGCGAAAGAAGAGTTAGAGAAGAAGAAAAATATGGGCTACTAAGCCCCGCCGCGCCCCTCACCCTAGCCCTCTCCCCGGAGGGGAGAGGGAAAAAGGCGGGTTGGGCAGAAAATTAAAGACAGGCACGAACATTCCCCTCTCCCCTCCGGGGAGAGGGTCAGGGTGAGGGGCGGACATTATGACCACTGAACAACACCAGGAAATCCTCCGCACAGAGGGCTTAAGCAAATTCTTCCCTGGCGTAAAGGCGCTGGATAACGTCGATTTCAGCCTGCGGCGAGGTGAGATCATGGCGCTGCTGGGCGAGAACGGCGCGGGCAAATCAACGCTGATTAAATCTCTGACCGGCGTGTATCAAGCCGATCGCGGCACCATCTGGCTGGAAGGTAACGCCATTTCGCCAAAAAATACCGCCCATGCCCAGCAGCTGGGGATCGGGACGGTTTACCAGGAAGTGAACCTGCTGCCGAATATGTCGGTGGCGGATAACCTGTTTATTGGCCGCGAGCCACGCCGCTTTGGCCTGCTGCGCCGCAAAGAGATGGAGGCGCGCGCCACGCAGCTGATGGAGTCGTACGGCTTCTCCCTCGACGTCCGCGAGCCGCTGAACCGCTTTTCCGTGGCGATGCAGCAGATCGTCGCCATCTGTCGGGCGATCGATCTCTCCGCGAAGGTGCTGATCCTCGACGAACCCACCGCCAGCCTCGATACCCAGGAAGTGGAGATGCTCTTTACCCTGATGCGCCAGCTGCGCGATCGGGGCGTGAGCCTGATCTTCGTCACGCACTTCCTCGATCAGGTGTATGAGGTGAGCGATCGCATTACGGTGCTGCGCAACGGCAGCTTTGTCGGCTGCCGCGAAACCCGCGAGCTGCCGCAAATAGAGCTGGTGAAAATGATGCTGGGCCGTGAGCTGGAAACTAACGCCCTTCAGCGCGCAGGGCGCACGCTGCTGAGCGAGAAGCCGGTCGCCGCGTTCAGCGATTACGGTAAAAAAGGGGTGATCTCGCCGTTTAACCTTGAAGTGCGGCCCGGTGAAATTGTCGGGCTGGCGGGCCTGTTAGGCTCAGGACGAACCGAAACCGCCGAGGTGATCTTCGGGATCAAGCCAGCGGACAGCGGCAGCGCGATGATCAAAGGCAAACCGCAAACCCTGCGATCGCCGCATCAGGCGTCGTGTCTGGGCGTCGGCTTCTGCCCGGAAGACCGGAAAACGGACGGAATTATTGCCGCCGCCTCGGTGCGCGAAAATATCATCCTGGCCCTGCAGGCGCAGCGCGGCTGGCTACGCCCGATCCCCCGTAAAGAGCAAAACGCGATCGCCGAGCGCTTTATCCGCCAGCTCGGCATCCGCACCCCGAGCGCGGAACAGCCGATTGAGTTCCTCTCCGGCGGTAACCAGCAGAAGGTGCTGCTCTCCCGCTGGCTGCTGACCAAACCCCAGTTCCTGATCCTCGACGAGCCGACGCGCGGTATCGACGTGGGCGCGCACGCCGAAATTATACGGCTTATCGAAACGCTCTGTGCGGACGGGCTGGCCCTGCTGGTTATTTCGTCCGAGCTGGAAGAGCTGGTGGGCTATGCCGATCGCGTCATTATCATGCGCGATCGCAAACAGGTGGCAGAGATCCCGCTGGATAAGCTGTCCGTTCCGGCAATCATGAATGCCATCGCGGCGTAAGGAGTGAATCGTGATGTCCCGTTCGCTTTCGCAAACCGGTGAGTCAAAGCGCCGCTTTAGCTGGCCAACCGGCACGCCGCAAATTGCGGCGCTGCTGGTCGTGCTGCTGGTAGATAGCCTTGTCGCACCGCATTTCTTCCAGATCGTCGTGCAGGATGGCCGCCTGTTTGGCAGCCCGATCGATATTTTAAACCGTGCTGCGCCCGTGGCGCTGCTGGCGATTGGGATGACGCTGGTGATCGCCACCGGCGGGATTGACCTCTCCGTCGGCGCGGTAATGGCAATCGCCGGCGCTACCGCTGCCTCCATGACCGTGGCCGGACACAGCCTGCCGGTGGTACTGCTGGCGGCATTGGGCACCGGGGTGCTGGCCGGACTATGGAACGGCATTCTGGTCGCGGTGCTGAAAATTCAGCCCTTTGTCGCCACCCTTATCTTAATGGTGGCCGGGCGCGGGGTGGCGCAGCTGATTACCTCCGGACAGATTGTCACCTTCAACTCGCCGAGCCTGGCGTGGATCGGCAGCGGCAATCTCCTGTTCTTCCCGACACCGGTGATCGTTGCGCTGATCACGTTAGTGGTGTTCTGGCTCTTCACCCGCAAAACGGCGCTCGGCATGTTCATTGAGGCGGTGGGGATCAACATTCGTGCGGCACGAAATGCCGGGGTCAACACCCGGCTGATGGTGATGCTGACCTACGTGCTGAGCGGCGTGTGTGCCGCCATCGCCGGGGTCATCGTCGCGGCAGATATTCGCGGGGCCGATGCCAACAACGCCGGGCTCTGGCTGGAGCTGGACGCGATCCTAGCGGTGGTGATCGGCGGCGGGTCGCTGATGGGCGGGCGTTTTAACCTGCTGCTCTCGGTGATAGGCGCGCTGATCATTCAGGGCATGAACACCGGGATCCTGCTTTCGGGGTTCCAGCCGGAACTCAACCAGGTGGTAAAAGCGGTGGTCGTGCTTTGCGTGCTGATCGTCCAGTCGCCGCGCTTTGTCAGCATCATTAAGGGGATCCGTGGCCATGATAAAACGTAATTTACCGTTAACGATCACGCTGGGCGTGTTTGTGCTGGGGTATCTCTACTGCCTCACTCAATTCCCCGGTTTTGCCTCGACGCGCGTGATCTGCAATATCCTGACCGATAACGCCTTTTTAGGCATCATCGCGGTCGGGATGACCTTTGTGATCCTCTCCGGCGGGATCGATCTCTCCGTCGGCTCGGTGATCGCGTTTACGGGGGTATTCCTCGCGAAGGCGATCGGCTTCTGGGGCATCTCTCCGCTGGTGGCGTTTCCGTTGGTGCTGGCGATGGGCTGCGCGTTTGGCGCTTTTATGGGGCTGCTGATCGACGCGTTAAAAATCCCGGCGTTTATTATTACCCTCGCGGGAATGTTCTTCCTGCGCGGGGTGAGCTATCTGGTGTCGGAAGAGTCGATTCCGATTAACCATCCGGTGTACGACACGCTCTCCAGCCTGGCGTGGAAAATTCCCGGCGGCGGCCGCCTGAGCGCGATGGGGCTGCTGATGCTGGGCGTGGTAGTGATTGGCATCTTCCTCGCCCACCGCACTCGGTTCGGCAATCAGGTTTACGCCATCGGCGGCAACGCTACGTCGGCAAACCTGATGGGGATCTCGACCCGCAGCACCACCATCCGCATCTATATGCTCTCGACAGGCCTGGCGACGCTGGCGGGTATCGTCTTCTCGGTGTATACCCAGGCGGGCTATGCCCTTGCAGGCGTAGGCGTGGAGCTGGATGCGATTGCCTCGGTGGTTATCGGCGGCACGCTGCTCAGCGGCGGGGTAGGAACGGTGCTGGGGACGCTGTTCGGCGTGGCCATCCAGGGACTGATACAAACCTATATCAACTTTGACGGCACGCTCAGTTCATGGTGGACGAAGATCGCCATCGGCATTCTGCTGTTTATTTTTATCGCGCTCCAGCGCGGCCTGACGGTGCTCTGGGAGAACCGACAAAGCTCGCCTGTTACCCGCGTAAACACATCAGTAACAGAGCGATAACACGCTGAATTTGCTTAAAGTCTATACACTAAATCATTCAAGCTGCATCAAGGCGGCAAGTCTGAGAATCCCCAGGAGCTTACTAAGGTAAGTGACTGGGGTGAGCAGACGCAGCCAACGCAGAGGCAGCTTGAAGGATGACGTGTATAAACATTTACCGGTAGCGGCCGATACTCTTCTTTTATGCCCAGAAATATCTCGCTACCGGAAATAATATCATGCTTAAAACGCTATCGATTCGTACCGGCTTGCTCTCTTTACTGGCCGTTATGACCCTTCTGCTGCTGATTGTCAGCGGTATCGGCATTTATGCCCTCACACAGAGTTCTTCTTCACTGCAGCGCATTAATCACCTTCAGGGTGAGCAGATGGTGCAGCTTAATTCAGGCTATACGCTGCTCCTGCGCGCGCGCAATGAGGCGGGCCAGGCCGTCCGGATGATGGAAATCGGCATGCTGGACGATGCGGCCAAAGCGGTAAAAAACATCAATCAGGAAGTTGCCCTGGCCCAGAAAACGCTGAAAGGCGTGATTGACGGCGGCGTGGCTGACGAGCAGGGGCAGCAGCTCCTCGATAAAGTCGCGGCCAGCCTGGCGACGTATAACCAGCAGGGGATCGGCCCGATGCTGAAAACCCTGAATGACCAGAGCGCGGACAGCTATTACGATCTGCTGGAGAACACGCTAATCCCGGTAGCGAAGCAGTTTGATAACGATATGCAGGCGTTTCAAAAATGGAGCGAAGTGCGAGGTCAGGCGGAAGTGAGCGCTGTGCAGGCGAGCAAAACCCGCGTGCTGATCCTGATTATCGTCGCCGCGCTGCTGACGGCGGGCATTATCGTGCTCGCCTGGCTGGTGCTGCGCCATATGCTGCTTAAGCCGCTGTCGGCCTCCATTGCGCAGCTGGAGAACGTGGCGGCGGGGGACTTAACCCATACGCTGAATGCGCCGGCGAGCCAGGAGTTTAACCGCCTCAACGCGGCGATAGAGGAGATGCGCCAGTCGCTGATGAGCTCGGTTATGCGGGTACGCGATGCCAGCTCGCAAATTGACACCGGCAGCCGCGAGCTGACGGCGGGGAACCGGGATCTTGCCGAGCGCACCGAATCTACCGCCACGTCGCTGGAGCAGACCGCCGCCAGCATGGAGCAGATCACCGCGACGGTGAAGCTCAACGCCGATAATGCCGAGCAGGCGCACCAGCTGGCGAAGTCCGTTTCCGACACCGCCGATCACGGCAGCGAAATGGTCTGCTACGTGATTGAAAAAATGCGCGATATTTCAGGCAGCTCGGCGCGCATCGCCGACATCCTGAGCGTGATCGACGGTATTGCCTTCCAGACCAACATTCTGGCGCTCAACGCCTCCGTGGAAGCGGCGCGCGCGGGCGAGCAGGGACGCGGGTTTGCCGTCGTCGCGGGTGAAGTCCGCAACCTTGCCAGCCGCAGCGCCGACGCGGCGAAAGAGATCCGCTCGCTTATCAGTGATTCGCAGACCCACGTTAACGAGGGCAGCGAGCTGGCCCAGCAGGCGGGTGAAACGATGGATGAGATCGCAACAGAAGTGCTGCGCATGACTAAACTGATGCGCGAAATTGCCACCGCGTCTCAGGAGCAGAGCCGCGGCATTGAGCAGGTGAATATTGCGGTGAATCAGATGGACGAAACCGCGCAGCAGAATGCGGCGCTGGTGCAGCAATCCTCCGCCGCGACCCGCTCCCTTGAGGAGCAGTCGCGTCAGCTGATGGAAGCCATGTCATCGTTCAAAGTGACGGCTCAGACTGCGGCATAATATTCCCCGGCCCCGGTGCATTCTGTGCCGGGGTTTTATTCCTCGCGGAATTTACCGCCGCAATATTATCGTGAATATCACCCATTAATATTTCCAGCGAGCTGGTTAACGCTAACGCTTTTTCCGTCGGTTCAAGATATAAACCTTTTCGGGAAAATAAAGACTCATCAAACAGTTGATTAAAGCGTTTCAACGCCAGGCTCACCGCAGGACGGGACATCTCCAGGCGCAAAGAGGCTTTTGCCATACTGCCGCAGCGGACGACTTCAATAAATACAGGAATAAGGTTTAAATCAATGCCGGTATTAGCCCGGGAATAATTTTTCATTGCAGTTCTGCTCCAGGAAATAATTGTCAAACTGTTATGGAAATAATGCAGGAGCAGGGGTGAATATTAAAGCGTGTTTTTTATAAACACTTATACGGTAAAATATATAAATGTGTCGGGGAGCCTGACTGGCTCCCCGGGGGAGGGGGATTACGCGTCCGGGTACTCACGGATAAAACGTTCAACGTCTTCAACCATGTGGTTGTTGCCGACGAAGAATGAACGGCGCTGGTGAAGGCTTTCCGGCACGATATCCAGAATACGCTCTTTACCGTCGCTCGCCTTACCGCCCGCCTGTTCGGCCAGGAACGCCATCGGGTTGCATTCGTACAGCAGACGCAGCTTCCCGTCCGGGTGGCTGGCGGTGCTTGGGTAAAGGTAGATACCGCCTTTCAGCAGGTTACGGTGGAAATCCGCGACCAGAGAGCCAATATAGCGGGACGTGTAAGGGCGCTGGGTCGCTTTATCTTCTTCCTGACAGAATTTGATGTACTTCTTCACGCCGTTCGGGAAGCGGATGTAGTTGCCTTCGTTGATGGAGTAGGTGTTGCCTTTCTCCGGGAAGCGCATGCGTTCCTGGCTCAGGCAGAAAACGCCCAGTGACGGATCGTACGTAAAGGCGTGAACCCCGCACCCGGTGGTATACACCAGCATGGTGGAGGAGCCATAAACGACGTAACCGGCTGCAACCTGATTAATGCCAGGCTGCAGGAAATCTTCTTCGGTCACCGGCGTGCCAACAGGCGTGACGCGGCGGTAGATGGAGAAAATGGTACCGACAGAAACGTTAACGTCGATGTTGGAGGAGCCGTCGAGCGGATCCATCAGAACAACGTATTTAGCGTGTTCACACCCTTCGAAAACAACAATTTCATCTTCTTCTTCAGAGGCGATACCCGCAACGATGTCGCGCGCGCGCAGTGCAGCTTTCAGTTTTTCATTTGCGAACAGATCGAGTTTCTGCTGAACCTCGCCCTGAACGTTTTCGGCACCGCTGGCACCCAGGATATCGACCAGACCGGCCTTGTTGATATCACGGTGGATGATCTTAGCGCCCAGCTTTATTGCCGACAGCAAAGCAGTGAGTTCACCCGTAGCATGAGAGAACTCGTGCTGCTTTTCGACAATAAATTCACCTAACGTTTTCATAACACTTTCCCTGCATCTTTGTGAGTAGAGCGATTGTATGTTCACTAAAACGACTAAAGCCCAACAATCTTAACAAATATTCAAATAGTAGCGCAGAGGTGAATCGCGCCAGCAACATACGGATTTACCTGAAATGCGTTTCACAGCCGCTAACATGTGAGTAAAATGTGCGCCACATTGAAGAAGGATAGTGACGTATGCGCATTCATATATTGGGGATTTGTGGCACTTTCATGGGCGGACTGGCAATGCTGGCGCGCTCGCTGGGCCATGAAGTGACAGGTTCGGACGCCAATGTGTATCCGCCGATGAGCACGCTTCTGGAAAAACAGGGCATCTCGCTAATTCAGGGCTACGATGCCAGCCAGCTGGATCCCGAGCCGGATCTGGTCATTATTGGCAACGCCATGACCCGCGGTAACCCGTGCGTTGAAGCGGTGCTGGAACGCAATATTCCGTTCATGTCCGGCCCGCAGTGGCTGCATGACTTCGTGCTGCGCGACCGCTGGGTAGTTGCCGTGGCCGGTACCTACGGAAAAACCACTACCGCCGGCATGGCGACCTGGATCCTCGAAGCCTGCGGCTACAAGCCGGGCTTTGTGATCGGCGGCGTGCCGGGTAACTTCGACGTCTCTGCGCGTCTTGGCGACAGCCCGTTCTTTGTGATTGAAGCGGATGAATACGACTGCGCATTCTTCGACAAGCGCTCCAAGTTCGTGCATTACTGCCCGCGCACGCTGATCCTCAACAACCTTGAGTTCGATCACGCGGACATCTTTGACGATCTGAAAGCGATTCAGAAACAGTTCCACCATCTGGTGCGCATTGTTCCGGGTCAGGGCCGCATCATCCTGCCGGAGAACGACATCAACCTGAAGCAGACCATGGCGATGGGCTGCTGGAGCGAGCAGGAGCTGGTGGGCGAGCAGGGCCACTGGCAGGCGAAAAAGCTCAACGCGGATGCCTCCGAGTGGGAAGTGCTGCTCGACGGTGAAAAAGTGGGCGAGGTGAAGTGGGGCCTGGTGGGCGAGCACAACATGCACAACGGCCTGATGGCGATTGCTGCGGCGCGCCACGTGGGCGTGCTGCCTGCGGATGCCGCTAATGCGCTCGGCTCGTTCATTAACGCCCGCCGCCGCCTGGAACTGCGCGGCGAAGCGAATGGCGTGACGGTCTATGACGATTTCGCGCACCACCCGACCGCCATTCTGGCGACGCTTGCCGCGTTACGCGGCAAGGTTGGCGGTACCGCGCGCATTCTGGCGGTGCTGGAACCGCGCTCAAACACCATGAAAATGGGCATTTGCAAAGACGACCTCGCACCGTCCCTGGGACGTGCCGACGAAGTCTTCCTGCTGCAGCCGCAGCATATTCCGTGGCAGGTGGCTGAAGTGGCGGATGCCTGCATTCAGCCTGCGCACTGGAGTGCGGACGTGGATGTGCTCGCGGATATGGTGGTGAAAGCGGCTCAGCCTGGCGATCACATTCTGGTGATGAGCAATGGCGGGTTCGGTGGGATCCATCAGAAGCTGCTGGACGGTCTGGCGAAGAAAGCGGAAGCGGCGGCTGCAGAGTAAAAAAAAGCCCGGTGGCGCTAGCGCTTACCGGGCCTACTTTCCCGTGTTTTCTCCCTCGCCCCTTTGGGGAGAGGGCCGGGGTGAGGAGAAGAGATTACTCGCCGTTCTCAGACAGCTCGCGCAGATACTGGAAAATCAGGCGCGCGGACTTCGGCGGCTTATTCCCTTCTTTCTCTTTCTTCGCGTTGCGGATCAAAGAACGCAGCTGCTGGCGGTCGGCATCCGGCCACAGGTTCAGTACTTCCGGTACTGCATCATCACCCTGTTCAATCAGACGATCGCGGATCTGCTCCAGCTTATGGAACAGCGCAACCTGCTGGTTGTGGCGGTTTTTCAGCTTGTCCAGCGCCTGACGGATCGGATCCACGTCGCGCTGACGCAGCATTTTACCGATAAGCTGAAGCTGGCGACGACGGCCTTCTTTTTTGATTTTCTGTGCCAGTTCAATGGCATCACGCAGATCCTGGTCGAGCGGGATCTTGTCCAGCGCGTTTTTACCCAGTTCTACCATTTCTGCGCCAAGCTGTTTTAACTCTTCGGCGTCACGTTTAATTTCACTTTTACTGACCCAGATGATCTCATCATCTTCGTCTTCGATGTCATCACCGGGAACGTCGTCGAGCCAGTCTTCGGGCTGCTTAGTCATGTCAGGCTCCTTAAAAAAAGAGGCTAATGTTACCAGTTAAGACGCGCACTGAAAAACGGTTCTCTGTTAGACTTCACTTAACTCTCTCTTACAGTATGGCATTTGCGATGAAAGTAACCTCACAAGTTGAAGCGCAGCGTAAGATTCTGGAAGAAGCCGTCTCCACCGCGCTGACGCTCGCTTCAGGTAAATCAGATGGCGCCGAAGTGGCGGTCAGCAAAACCACCGGCATTAGCGTGAGCACCCGCTATGGCGAAGTGGAGAATGTAGAATTTAACAGCGATGGCGCGCTTGGGATCACGGTGTATCACCAGAATCGCAAAGGCAGCGCGTCATCCACCGATCTCAGCCCGGATGCCATTGCCCGTACGGTGCAGGCGGCGCTGGATATTGCCCGCTATACCTCTCCGGATCCTTACGCAGGCGTGGCGGATAAAGAGCTGCTGGCGTTTGACGCGCCGGATCTCGATCTTTTCCACCCGGCGGAAGTGACGCCGGATGAAGCCATTGAACTTGCCGCGCGCGCCGAGCAGGCGTCATTGCAGGCTGACAAGCGCATCACCAATACCGAAGGCGGCAGCTTCAACAGCCACTATGGCATCAAAGTGTTCGGCAACAGCCACGGCATGCTGCAGGGCTACTGCTCTACCCGCCACTCGCTCTCCAGCTGCGTCATCGCTGAAGAGAACGGCGACATGGAGCGCGACTACGCCTACACCATTGGCCGCGCGCTGGGGGATTTGCAGTCTCCTGAGTGGGTGGGTAAAGAGTGTGCCGAACGCACGCTGTCGCGCCTGTCGCCGCGTAAACTCTCCACCATGAAGGCCCCGGTGATCTTTGCCAATGAAGTGGCGACCGGCCTGTTTGGCCATCTGGTGGGCGCTATCGCGGGCGGCTCGGTGTACCGTAAATCGACCTTTCTGCTCGACTCGCTGGGCAAGCAGATCCTGCCGGAGTGGCTGACGATTGAAGAGCACCCGCACCTGCTGAAAGGGCTGGCCTCGACGCCGTTCGACAGCGAAGGCGTGCGCACGGAACGCCGCGATATCGTTAAAGACGGCATTCTGACCCAGTGGCTGCTGACCAACTACTCCGCGCGCAAGCTGGGGCTGAAAAGCACCGGACACGCGGGCGGCATCCACAACTGGCGCATTGCCGGTCAGGGCCTTAACTTCGAGCAGATGCTGAAAGAGATGGGCACCGGTCTGGTGGTCACCGAGCTGATGGGGCAGGGCGTGAGCGGCATCACCGGCGACTACTCGCGCGGTGCGGCAGGCTTCTGGGTCGAAAACGGCGAAATTCAGTATCCGGTGAGCGAAATTACCATCGCCGGCAACCTGAAGGACATGTGGCGCAATATCGTTACGGTCGGTAACGATATTGAAACACGTAGCAATATACAGTGTGGTTCTGTATTACTGCCGGAAATGAAAATCGCCGGCCAGTAATACCCGAAAAGCGTTTTAATAATAAAAAAGGAAGTGAGCAATGCGTAAACACCTGTTAGCGATCGTCGCGGCTTCAACGCTGGTTCTTGGCTCTTCTGCGTTTGCTGCCGATCTCGAAGACAACATGGACATCCTCAGTCAAAACCTGAAGATAGTGCAGAAAACGGACAATGCGGCGGAAATGAAAGGCGCACTGACCAAAATGCGTGAAGCGGCGCTGGACGCGCAAAAAGCGACCCCGCCAAAGCTGGAAAGCAAAGCGGCAGACAGCGCAGAGATGAAAGACTATCGCCACGGCTTTGACGTGCTGGTCGGCCAGATCGACGGTGCGCTGAAGCTGGCTAACGAAGGCAAAGTGAAGGAAGCCCAGGCGGCGGCTGACCAGTTTGTGGCGACGCGTAACACGTATCACAAGAAATATCGTTAATCGATCGCGCATCTGACAAACAACCAGCGGGGGCCAGTGGCTCCCGTTTTTTTTTTCGCGGTAATAAGTAAACCCTATCGCCATCACATTTTTGCGTCACCACGCCTGAACGTTTTCGTTTCCCCGGCGCGCGTTTTGCCGCTGGAATATGTGATATTCATCACGCAAATACCGTTATTAATCCAGATTCACCGCATTTATGTGGCACAGATCACTGCTGCGGCTCGCCTTTCCACTTCGAAGTGGAAAACAACTCGCTACAAACAATTCCCCCCCAACGTTAGTTTTATTCCAGAGCCATTAACGGGGTAAGACCAGTGATTAACGGAGCGGTAATGAACGACGTTGGGGAACAGGCGGAGCAAACAGAACAGCTCGCGACCACCATGCTGCAGCAGGTTTATGCCCTGCTGGCCCGAAACAACATCATCCCCAATGCGGTACAGGAGCAGATGCTCACCTCCCACGTGCGCGCAATGGCGCACCGGTCCGTGACCGGCGAGCCGCTGCCGGAGGTAGAAGCAGAGCTGTTTGACGAAATTTCACCAGATTCAATGCAACTTGCCCGTGAAGTGGTAGCGCAGTTTGGCAATCTTCCTGATGAAGAGGCCTGGCTGCTCTCCGTTCACTTTGAAGTCGCGAAAGACAACCTTTAAGGAGCAACACATGGAACAGATTACAGTCGTGATTGGCGATCGCCTGGGCAAAGGTCAGAAAGTGGCTGCCGGTGTGGAAAAAGCAGGCGGACGCGCGGTGGTTGTGCCGGGCATGGCGGCGGACATGAAGCTCGGCGACGTGATGAAAGCGGAAAATGCCACCTTCGGCATCTCCTTCTGCGGCAGTGGCGGTGCGGGCGCTATCACCGCGCAAACCAAATATGGCTACAAAGCCAAATACGGCATGCGTTCCGTGGATGAGGGCGTGACCGCCATCAACGAAGGCTGCAACGTGCTGGGCTTTGGCTTTATGGATAAAGAAGAGCTGGGCGAGCGTCTGGTACAGGCGTGGCAGAAGAAATACGGCGCATAAGCATGAAAGAACAGTTCACAACCACGGTGAGAGTGAAGGGGAAGGGCGACGCCAAAGCGCGCGCCTTTGCTGACGCGCTCAACCACGTTCAGGCCGCGGTGATGAAAGCCTCACCGCATATCTTACTGCGTATTGAGCCACAGGATGTGCAGGTTGTTCAGGCGCAAGAAGCGGTGCGTAAAGAAGCGTTTCTGTTCTTCTTTTTGCGCCGGGAGAGACGCACCTACAGCGTGGAGCTGGATGTGACCGTCAACGTGACCGCCATCAATCTCGACCGGGTGGATTTCGTCACGCAACGCTGATTATTCATAAAAAGGGCAGACTGATGTTCTTAATTATATTAATAAAATCGCTCATCATCGGCGGCCTGGTAGGCGTCGGTGTTGGCGCCGGGGCTGCACGCATGTTTCATGCGCCTACCACTCAGGGTATGGGCGCGTTTCGTACGTTGGGGGAACTGAACTCCTGCGAAGGGGATCCGGCTTCTCACTTCTCCTTTGGGTTAGGTTTCTTCTTTAACGCCTGGGCCTCTTCCGTGGCTGCAGGCGCCTTCACACAGGACGTTGACCACCGCATCATCCCGAACTGGGGTGCTGCTGCACTGATGATCAAAAACCGTAACGTCGGCGAAACGCTGCACGATCCCCGCAAAATGGCGATTGCCTGCGGTGTGATTGGCATGCTCGTCGTCACCTTCCTTAACCTGACCGCTTCCTCCGTTCCGGCCGCGCTTCAGGTCACCGCCGTGAAGGTACTGGTGCCTGCCGCGAACCTGCTGGTGAACACCGTCATGCCGGTGATCTTCTGGCTGGCGGCTATCGACGCGGGTAAAAAATCGGGCTTCTGGGCCACCATCTTCGGCGGCGCGGCGCAGCTGATTATGGGCAACGCCGTACCGGGCCTGGTGCTGGGGATCCTGATCGGTAAAGGCGTGGAAGAGAGCGGCTGGAACCACGTCACCAAAGTGATGATGGCGGCTATCGTCCTGCTCTTCGTGCTGAGCGGCTTCTTCCGCGGCTTCGACATGAAGATGATCGAATCCTTCCATCTGACCGTGCCGAACTGGCTCGATATGATCCACAACTCGCTCAGCGGTAAATAACAGGAGCCTCTACATGGAACAGAATAAAGGTTTTTGGTATGCCGACTGGTCGTTCCCGATCTTCGTTGGCCTGCTCTCCTCCGGCGTTTTCGCCGGGACGCACATGTACTACCTCTACGGCATCGGCGCGTTTAACGAAGTGGCCTTCGTGGCGATGCTGAAAGCGGGGATTGATACCGGCGTCTACGGCGCGGTGGCGGCGTTCGGCGCAAGCTTCCTGTTCGCCCGCATTATCGAAGGGTCGCTGGTCGGTATTCTTGATATCGGCGGTGCGATCCAGACCGGCGTGGGCCTCGGCGTTCCGGCGCTGCTGCTGGGCGCGGGGATCATGTTCCCGGTGACCAACTTCATCGCCTCGCTGATTACCGGCCTGGTGATTGGTCTGGCGATCGGCTACGTCATCATCCTGGCGCGTAAGTTCACCATCAACCAGAGCAACTCTACCTACGGTGCAGACGTGATGATGGGCGCGGGCAACGCCTCCGGCCGCTTCCTCGGGCCATTGATTATCCTCAGCGCCATGACCGCCTCCATTCCTATCGGCGTCGGTTCACTGGTGGGCGCGCTGCTGTTTTACATCTGGCAGAAGCCGATTACCGGTGGCGCTATCCTCGGCGCAATGATTTTGGGCTGGCTGTTCCCGGTCGCCCTTTAATACCTGCGGGCGCTCCGGCGCCCGCCTTATCAGGAGATCCTCATGTTTGATTTACTCCTGCGCCGTGCGCGCCTCGCCGACGATACCCTGACCGATATCGCCATTCAGGACGGAAAGATCGCCGCGACGGGCGACATTGACGCTCCCGCCCATAAAACGGTTGAGCTGAACGGCGACGTGTTCGTCAGCGCAGGCTGGATTGACTCCCACGTTCACTGCTACCCGAACTCCCCGATTTACCACGACGAGCCGGACAGCGTGGGCATTGCCACCGGCGTTACCACCGTGGTGGACGCGGGCAGTACCGGGGCCGACGACGTGGACGATTTCTACGACATCACCCGCAAAGCTTCCACCGAAGTCTTTGCCCTGCTGAACATCTCCCGCGTGGGGCTGATTGCCCAGAACGAGCTGGCCAACATGGCGAATATTGACGCCGAGGCGGTGAAGCAGGCGGTGAAGCGCCATCCGGATTTTATCGTCGGCCTGAAGGCGCGCATGAGTAGTAGCGTGGTCGGTGAAAACGGCATTACGCCGCTGGAGCGCGCCAAAGCCATTCAGAAAGAGAACGGCGACCTGCCGCTGATGGTGCACATTGGCAACAACCCGCCGAACCTCGACGAAATTGCCGAGCTGCTGAGCTCGGGCGACATCATCACCCACTGCTACAACGGCAAGCCAAACCGCATTCTGACGCCCTCCGGCGAGCTGCGCGCCTCCATCACCTCCGCCCTGAAGCGCGGCGTGCGTCTGGACGTCGGCCACGGCACGGCGAGCTTCAGCTTTGAGGTGGCGAAACGCGCCATCGCCATGGGCATTCTGCCGCACACCATCAGCTCGGATATCTACTGCCGCAACCGCATCAACGGCCCGGTGGGCTCGCTGGCGAGCGTGATGTCGAAATTCCTCGCCATCGGCATGTCGCTGCCGCAGGTGATTGACTGCGTGACCGCCAACGCCGCCGACGGCCTGCGCCTGACGCGCAAGGGTCGCATCCAGCCGGGTCTCGACGCCGACCTGACGCTGTTCACGATTAAACGCCAGCCAACGGTGCTGACGGATGCTGAAAACGACAGCCTGCAGGCTGAACACATTCTGGTGCCGCTTGCCGCGATCCGCGCGGGCAAGGGCTACATGACCGAACAAGGGAGCACGGAACATGCCTTCGATTTATGAGAAGTATAATTTAAAGCAGGTTATCAACACCTCTGGCCGCATGACGGCGCTGGGCGTCTCCACGCCGCGCCCGGAAGTGGTGCAGGCGGCGATGGACGGCATGAATCACTATTTCGAGATGAAGGATCTGGTTAACAAAACCGGGGAGTACATCGCGAAGCTGCTGGACGTGGAGGGCGCGACGGTAGTTTCCTGCGCATCAGCGGGCATTGCCCAGTCCGTGGCGGCGGTGCTGGTGAAAGACAGCGATTGGCTGCTGGAAAACCTGCACGTGACCCCGATTGAGAACAACGAAATCGTCCTGCCGAAAGGCCACAACGTGAACTTTGGCGCGCCGGTGGGCACCATGGTGGCGCTGGGCGGCGGCAAGCTGGTGGAGGCGGGCTACGCCAACGAATGCTCTGCCGATCAGCTGGCGGCGGCGATCACCCCGCGCACCGCGGCGATCCTCTACATCAAATCTCACCACTGCGTGCAGAAAAGCATGCTCAGCGTCGAGCAGGCGGCGGTCGTGGCACGCAAGCACGATCTCCCGCTGATCGTCGATGCGGCGGCGGAAGAAGATCTGCACGCTTACTACCGATCCGGTGCCGATCTGGTGATCTACAGCGGCGCGAAGGCGATTGAAGGGCCAACCAGCGGGCTGGTGATCGGCAAAACCCAGTACGTTGAGTGGGTGAAGCGCCAGACTGCGGGCATTGGCCGTGCGATGAAGGTCGGGAAAGAGGGCATTCTTGGTCTGACCTGCGCCATCGAACACTACCTGACGGCGACCAAAGAGAGCGGGGCCGAGATGGTGGCGAAGATGACGCCGTTTATCGACGCGCTCAATACCCTGAACGGCGTGACCGCGCGCGTGGTCTGGGACAGCGCCGGTCGCGATATCGCGCGCACCGAGATTAAGTTCGACGAAGCCGCAACGGGCGTCGGCACGGGTGACCTGGTGGCGAAGCTGAAACAGGGGGAATACGCCATTTACTTCCGCGGCTACAAGGCCAACGAAGGGATTATCGAGGCGGACGTGCGCAGCGTGAGCGCTGACCAGCTGAACATCGTCTACCGCCGCATTAGCGAAGTATTAGGACAGGAGAAAAACGCATGAAACTGACCCCCAACTTTTACCGTGACCGCGTCTGCCTGAACGTGCTGGCAGGATCGAAAGCCAACGCCAGCGCCATTTACGAGGCGGCGGAAGGCCACGTGCTGGTGGGCGTGCTCTCCAAAAATTACCCGGACGTGGCGAGCGCCGTTGCCGATATGCGTGAATATGCCGCGCTGATTGATAACGCGCTTTCCGTCGGCCTCGGCGCGGGGGATCCGAACCAGTCTGCGATGGTGAGCGAAATCTCCCGTCAGGTGCAGCCGCAGCACGTCAACCAGGTCTTTACCGGCGTGGCCACCAGCCGCGCGCTGCTGGGGCAGAATGAGTCTGTGGTCAACGGTCTGGTCTCTCCGACCGGCACCGTCGGCATGGTAAAAATCTCCACCGGTCCGCTGAGCAGCGCAGCACCGGACGGCATCGTGCCGGTTGAAACGGCGATTGCCCTGCTGAAAGATTTCGGCGGCAGCTCCATCAAATACTTCCCGATGGGCGGCCTGAAGTGCCGTGACGAGTACAAAGCGGTGGCGGAAGCCTGCGCCCGTCACGACTTCTGGCTCGAGCCAACCGGAGGTATCGATCTGGAAAACTATGAGGAGATCCTGCAGATCGCCCTCGACGCGGGCGTGAGCAAAATCATCCCGCATATCTACAGCTCGATTATCGACAAGGCCAGCGGCGACACGCGTCCGGAAGATGTACGTACGCTGCTTGAAATGACGAAGAAGCTGGTGAAGTAGTATCTGCCCTCACCCTAACCCTCTCCCAAAGGGAGAGGGAACTTTTACCCCCTCTCCCTTTGGGAGAGGGCCGGGGTGAGGGAAAACAAACCGCACAAATATAAAGGAGCCACCATGCACACCCGTACCCTGCTTGTTGCTTCACTCTCAATGTTCGCCACTGCCGCTGTCGCCCAGACGCAATACGCCTGGGTGGGCACCTACAACCCCAACGGTGAAGGGCTGTACCGCTTTACCGTTGACCCACAAACCGGCGCGCTGGCGAATAAAACGCTGGTGAGCAAGCTGCCGAACGCCGCGCAGCTGACCGTCTCGCACGACGGCAAAACGCTCTATCTGGCAAGCGAAGTGGAGCAGGGCGTGGTGCAGGCGCTGCGGGTGGGGGATAACGGGGAGCTGAGCGAGCTGAATCAGGTGGCCTCCGGCGGTGCCGGACCGGTGTATCTCTCCCTGACGCCGAACGGCAAGCATCTGCTGGTGGCGAACTATGTCAGCGGATCGATTGCCGTGTTGCCCCTCAACGCGGACGGCAGCCTGGGTGACGCTACGGACAAACATCAGGATCAAGGGGAACCGGGCGCGGCGAAGCCGGAAGCGGCTGTCGAAGGTAGCTTTGCCATCAGCGATCACAACGGCCCCCATGCGCACATGATCGCTGCCGATCCGAGCGGGAAATATGTTTTTTCTACCGATCTGGGGCTGGATCGTATCTATCAGTACCGCTTTGACGATCGAACCGGAAAGCTGACGCCGAACGATCCGCCGTTTATCAGCGCCTCCTCAAAAGGCGCCGGCCCGCGCCACTTTGTCTTTACGCCAAAGGGGGACGCCCTGTGGCTGATTAACGAAGAGGCGTCTACGCTCACCCATTATGCGCTGGACAGCAGCGGCAGGCTGAAAGAGGGCAAAACGGTCTCTGCCCTGCCGGACGGCTATAAAGGCACCAGCTTTGCAGCCGGGCTCGCATTAAGCGCCGACGGTAAGCAGCTGTATGTGGCTAACCGTTTGCATAACAGCATCGGGCACTTTACCGTAACAGCGGAGGGCACGCTGACCCATCAGGATGACGTGTGGACGCGCGGCGACTACCCGCGCACCCTGACGCTTGATAAGCAGGGACGCTGGCTGTACGTCATGAACCAGCGCAGCGACAACATTACCCGTTTCCGCGTGGCGCAGGACGGCAAGCTGAGCTTCGAGCCTGACTATACCCCGGTCGGCAGCCCATCCCAGATGGTCATTTCACCTTAAGCTGTAAGAGGACAAACCCGTGCGATTTCCGAACCAACGTTTAGCGCAACTTTTCGATCTGTTGCAAAACGAGACGCTGCCACAGGACGAGCTGGCGCAGCGGCTGTCGGTCTCCACGCGAACCGTCCGCGCCGATATCACCGCCCTGAACGCGCTGCTGGCAAGCCACGGCGCGCAGTTTATTCTGAGCCGGGGCAACGGCTACCAGCTAAAAATTGATGATGCCGAGCGCTATCAGCAGCTTCAGGCATCGCACCCGCGCGCGCTGCGAATTCCCCGAACGGGACCGGAGCGCGTGCACTATCTGGTGGTGCGTTTTCTGACGTCGGCGTTTTCGCTTAAGCTTGAAGATCTGGCTGACGAGTGGTTTGTCAGCCGCGCCACGCTGCAAAGCGACATGGTGGAAGTGCGCGAGTGGTTCCAGCGCTATAACCTGACGCTGGAAACCCGCCCGCGCCACGGCATGAAGCTGTTTGGCAGCGAGATGTCGGTCCGCGCCTGCCTCACCGATCTCCTGTGGGAACTGGCGCAGCAGGACAGCCTCAACCCGCTGGTGACGGAGATCGCGCTCAACGCCGGGGTACCGGAGCAGATGGTAGCCGTGCTGCACGACGCGCTTACCCGGCACCACATCCGCCTGACTGACGAAGGCGAGCTGTTCCTGCGTCTGTACTGTGCGGTGTCGGTGCGTCGTATCAGCGAAGGCTTTCCGCTGCCGGAATTTCATGCGGAAGACGTGGAAGAGAACGTGCGCGAGGCGGCGAAGGATATCGCGGTGGTCATTCAGGAGCTGGCGGGCAAAGCGCTGTCGCCGTCAGAAGAGAGCTGGCTGTGCGTGCACATTGCGGCGCGGCAGATTCAGGAGATCGCCCCAAGCGCGATTAACGCCGACGACGACGAAGCGCTGGTCAACTACATCCTGCGCTACATCAACACCCACTATAACTACAACCTGCTCAGCGACGCGCAGCTGCACGCGGATCTGCTCACGCACATTAAAACCATGATCACCCGCGTGCGGTATCAAATCATGATCCCCAATCCGCTGCTGGAAAACATCAAGCAGCATTACCCGATGGCATGGGATATGACGCTGGCGGCGGTGTCGAGCTGGGGCAAATACACGCCGTATGCGATCAGCGAAAACGAGATTGGCTTTCTGGTGCTGCATATCGGCGTCGGGCTGGAGCGCCACTACAACATCGGCTACCAGCGCCAGCCGCGCGTGCTGCTGGTGTGCGATGCCGGGAATGCCATGGTGCGCATGATCGAGGCGGTGCTTCAGCGCAAGTATCCGCAGATCGAGGTGACGCGCACGCTCACCCTGCGCGAGTACGAGCTGGCGGATGCCATCGGCGAGGACTTTGTTATCTCTACCGCCCGCGTCAGCGAAAAATCCAAACCGGTGGTGACGATCGCCCCGTTCCCGACCGACTATCAGTTAGAGCAGATCGGCAAGCTGGTGCTGGTGGACCGCACCCGCCCGTGGATGCTGGAGAAATACTTCGACGCGGCCCATTTCCGCATTCTCGACAAGCCCGTTGACCAGCAAACGCTGTTCCGCGAGCTGTGTGATCAACTTGAACGCGAAGGTTTTGTTGGCGCGGAGTTTCTGGATTCGGTCGTCGAGCGTGAAGCCATCGTCAGCACCATGCTCGGCGACGGCATTGCGCTGCCTCACTCCCTCGGCCTGCTGGCGCAGAAAACGGTGGTCTACACGGTTCTGGCTCCGCAGGGCATCCCGTGGGGGGATGAAACCGCGCACGTCATCTTCCTGCTCGCCATCAGCAAAAGCGAGTACGAAGAGGCGATGGCGATTTACGATATCTTCGTCACCTTCCTGCGTGAACGGGCGATGGCGCGCCTGTGCCAGTGCGGAGATTTTGCCGGGTTTAAGGCGGTGGCGATGGAGAGTTTGAGCCGGTTTTGAGAGGCGTTATCCAGAATTCGATGTAATGCGAATGTAATGCTAAACTGCATTACACATTCGATTTTACTGGAGGCATAATGGCCACGCTGAACGTCCGTCTGGATGACAAACTCAAAAATGAGGCTTATGCCGTGCTGGAAAAACTGAATATCACCCCAACGGAAGCCGTGCGGTTACTGTTTCAGTACGTCGCGGAAACAGGGCGTATGCCAGTGAAAACTGTCACCATTAGCGACAGTGAAGATGAACTGGTACAGGCAGTCCGGGAGCGACTGGCGAATCCGCAAAAGGGAATTAAGGTTAGTCTGGATGACTTATGAGCTGGTATTTGACCCGAGGGCGTTAAAGGAGTGGCATAAGCTGGGCGATACGGTGAAATGCCAGTTTAAAAAGAAACTTGCTGACGTCTTAGTGAACCCCAGGATCGAATCGGCACGCCTGCACTGTCTGCCGGATTGCTACAAAATAAAACTCAGATCTCAGGGTTATCGTTTGGTCTATCAGGTGCAGGACAACGTAGTAACGGTATTTGTTATCGCTATCGGAAAGAGAGAGAAATCAGCCGTTTATCATGATGCAAACAAACGGCTTTAGCGTTTAACGCAGATGATGCACAACCTGGTTGCTGCTGCCGCGCCAAATCAGCGCCGGGTCTTTTAAATCCTGTACGAACTTGCCGTCGACCAGCACGTTAATCAGTTCCACCACTTCCATTTGCTGCGCGTTCAGCTCATCCAGCTTATAGCCTGTCCAGACCCAGATATCTTTTCCCGCACACTCTGCCCGAATGCGCTTCACCAGCTTCAGGATATCCGGCACGTTTTGCGGGTGCAGGGGGTCGCCACCGGAAAGTGAGATCCCCTGACGGTGAATGCGCGTGTCGTTCAGGTCGTTGACGATCTTGTCTTCCATCTCAGCGGTAAACGGCATGCCGGAGTTCAGACGCCAGGTGCTTTTGTTGTAGCAGCCGGGGCATTCGTGGACGCAGCCTGAGACGAACAGGGTGCAGCGGGTGCCGGGGCCGTTGACGATGTCGACGGGGTAGTATTGATGGTATCGCATAGAAAATGTCCAGAGAATGTGCGCGCGCTGATGCCCTCACCCCGGCCCTCTCCCTGTGGGAGAGGGGGAAGAGTTCCCTCTCCCTTGAGGGAGAGGGGTAGGGTGAGGGGGAAAACCCTGCGCAGAACTTACCCGATCTGCCCATTCCCCAAATGCTTGACGCGACGCTTCACCTCTTCCTGCTTGCCGGCGTTAAACGGACGCGCGTCCGGGCTGCCGAGATAGCCGCACACGCGACGGGTCACGGAGACGCGGGCCGCATCGTGGTTGCCGCATTTCGGGCAGGTGAAGCCTTTGCTCGTACACTCGAACTCACCGGTAAAGCCGCATTCGTAGCATTCGTCGATGGGCGTGTTGGTCCCGTAATACGGCACGTGCTGATAGCTGTAATCCCATACGTCTTCCAGCGCCTTCAGGTTGTGCTGAATGTTCGGGTACTCGCCGTAGCAGATGAAGCCGCCGCTGGCGATCGGCGGATAGGCCGCTTCGAAGTCGATCTTATCGTACGGGTTCACCTTTTTCTCCACGTCGAGGTGGAAGCTGTTGGTGTAATACCCTTTGTCGGTCACGCCTTCCACAATCCCGAACTCGGCGGTATCCAGACGGCAGAAGCGGTCGCACAGGTTCTCGCTCGGCGTGCTGTAGAGGCTAAATCCGTAGCCGGTTTCCTCTTTCCACTGGTCAACCGCGTCGCGCAGGCGTTGAACAATCGCAATGCCTTTTTCGCGCAGGGCCTCGCTGTCGTACATATGCGTATCGCCAGCCAGTGCGTTGATGGTCTCGTGGATGCCGATATAGCCCAGCGAAATCGACGCGCGGCCGTTTTTGAAGATCTCGGACACGTCATCGTCCGCCTTCAGGCGCACGCCGCATGCCCCTTCCATATAAAGGATTGGTGCAACGCGGGCTTTCACTCCTTCAAGCCGAGCGATACGGGTCATCAGCGCCTTACGCGCCAGCTGCAGGCGTTCATCCAGCAGCTTCCAGAATTCAGCTTCATTGCCTTTGGCCTCCAGCGCGATGCGCGGCAGGTTCAGGCTGATCACGCCCAGGTTGTTACGCCCGTCGTGGATCTGCTCGCCGTTTTCATCTTCGTACACGCCGAGGAAGCTGCGGCAGCCCATTGGTGTTTTAAACGAGCCGGTCACTTTAACGACCTGATCGTAGTTCAGGATGTCCGGGTACATGCGCTTGCTCGCGCACTCCAGCGCCAGCTGTTTGATGTCGTAGTTCGGGTCGCCAAACTTGTGGTTCAGGCCGTCACGAATCGCGAACACCAGCTTCGGGAATACCGCCGTTTTGCGGTTCTTGCCAAGGCCGGAAATACGGTTGCGCAGGATGGACTGTTGAATCAGGCGTGATTCCCAGCTGGTGCCCAGGCCAAAGCCGAAGGTTACAAACGGCGTCTGGCCGTTGGCGGTGTGCAGCGTGTTCACCTCATATTCCAGCGACTGGAACGCGTCGTAGCACTCTTTTTCGGTGCGGGAGTGCGCATAGCCGTCCGCGTCCGGGATCTGCCACTCTTCGGCGGTTTTACGGTGCTTGTTGAAGCTCGCCGTTACGAACGGGGCCAGCACTTCATCAATGCGGTTAATGGTGGTCCCGCCGTAAATATGGCTCGCCACCTGGGCGATGATCTGTGCCGTAACCGCGGTGGCGGTGGAGATGGATTTTGGCGGTTCAATCTCGGCGTTACCCATTTTAAAACCGTGGGTCAGCATGCCTTTCAGGTCGATCAGCATGCAGTTGAACATCGGGAAGAACGGCGAATAGTCGAGATCGTGATAGTGGATCTCGCCGCGCTCGTGCGCAGACACCACGTCGCGCGGCAGCAGGTGCTGACGGGCATAGTGTTTGGCGACGATACCGGCCAGCAGGTCGCGCTGGGTCGGGATCACTTTACTGTCTTTGTTGGCGTTTTCGTTGAGCAGGGCAGAGTTGGTCTGCTCCACCAGGCCACGGATCTCCTGGTTCAGGCGACCGCGCTTCTCACGCTGCACGTCACGATCGTGGCGGTACTCAATGTAGGCGCGCGCCAGCTGCTTGTAAGGCCCCGCCATCAGCTGGTTTTCAACCGCGGTCTGGATCTCATTGATATCGACCTGGCTGCGTTCAGTCATCTGGCTGCTAACGACTTCTGCGACGGTGGCGCAGTAATCTGCGTCATCGACTCCCGCTGCTTTAGCTGCACGCAGAATGGCTTCCTGGATGCGCTCTGATTTAAACGGCACTTTACAGCCATCACGTTTCATCACATGCGGTGTCATGATCACTCCATTTTTTGAAAACAGGTTATCCACAGAGGTGGAGAAGTATTCACCGGGCGTATTCCCCGCCGGGCCAAAGACTTCCCGCGTTCCCAGCTCGTGTTATCCACAGTTCCGGCCAGCGTCAGCGCCGTCTTGTTGTTGGAATAGTAGACGAAAAATACAAGATGTTGGGTCGGCGTGCATTTTAAGTGCTACATATAGTGATTTGCATCAAACAAGTTTGCGATTTATTTGACGCAGAACAAAGTAAAAAGACGAGAGTACAAACGGCGGGCGCTTCAGCCTTTGTAAAGACGCAGAGGAAAAATCTGATTAATTATTCAACAAAAACAAGCGCTCAGCACGGTACGTGCTGAGCGCCGTTCGGTTAACTCATTCCGCAGGCCCAGCTCAATCCTGCCTGTATAAAGGCTGCGGTAGCGATACTACCCAGTATCACCGGAATGAGAAGGGAGCGGTCGGGGGACGCATCCTGTTTTTGCGGTTCTTCAGCACTCAGGGCTGACATCGCCTCTTCCCGGGTGCGCGACGCCAGAAGCTGCTCACGTACCCGATCTTCCGTCAATAAACTGGTCAGCGTCGTCAGCAGCTGCATATGGGTACTGCCTGCTTCTGCGGGCGGAATGGCGAGCAGAAAAACCATTCTCACCTCTTCATCCCCTTCCAGACCCGGCCAGCGTATCGGGTCGTCAAAGAGCGCCAGACAAAACGCCGCCTGCTGCACCGCCTCGGTTTTACCGTGCGGAACGGCGAGCGCTTCACCCAGCGCGGTAGGACCTTCGCTTTCGCGTTGTAAAACGCTCTGGATAAACGTTTCTTGATCGCTGATGATTTTCCGCCCGGCGAGCGGTTCGGCGAGCCAGCGGATCAGCGCTTCAGGCGTACGGTGCGGCGGGTTGATAAAAACCAGATCGGGGTGCGTCAATGCAAGCAAGTTCATATTAAGCCTCCATTAAAAAATCGCAGGTCGCGGAAGGGGGGATCGCCGTTACCGGCTGCACCGGCTCTTCCAGATAGTTGATCTGATGGAGCTCTGCCAGCGCTGCCGGGACGGGAACCGGCTGCGTCCCGGCGTTAAACACCCGGACGACCGTGCCGCGCGACTGCTGCGCATGGGGCAGGGCAGAAAGGATGAGCGGCTCCGGCAGGGTCAATAGTGAGAATTGTGCCGGAAGCTGGCGGTCGGGCAGGCGCAACGAAAAGCGCTCAAGACGGTGATCGAGCGTGTGCAACGATTGCCGCTGATAGGTGAAGGGCTGCCCGGCGGCCTGATTTTCCAGCCGACGAAGCGTGAGATGGTCGGCGCTGTCGGCCAGCGCGACGGTGAATGAAAAGTGCAGCGGTTTCAGCAACTGGGCATCGGGGGTTTCAACCACCGTATTATTAATGCCGGACGCCCGGCCTGGCCGCCAGTCGAGATCGTTGCGCCCGAGCACGCCCGTCGCTTTAAACAATGTCAGGGCAATCGCCGCCGGTTCGCTGCCGATAATCTGAAACTCTTTCATACCTCGGCTATTCACCACCAGCGCTTTGCCCGCTTCCGCGACGGCAATAATGCCTTCGGTGGTTTCGATATCCACGGGCATCTCGCGATAGCGCTCCTGCCAGTTTTCTCCGGCACATCCCGTTTCGCGCTGGATTATCGCGAAGGGCTGGGAGGCGATAGCGTGACGGGTGTGAATATCGCTGCCGATCAGTAAACGTAGCCGGTGATCGCAGTGGCTGTTTTCAAGCGTACTCTCGACATACAGGTTCGGATCGTCGTGGCGTAATTCGCACACCAGACGAATGGATAGCGGCGTTCGGTCCGTATTCTGACGGCCTGCGAGATCCTGCGGAAGAAGCATCGTGGCCTCAACGATCAGCTTTTCAACAAGTGGCGTTTTCAGGCTGTCGACGAGCGTAAAATGCGAACAGCGCGTCGGTACGTCGCCCGCAAGCGGCGAGAAATCGTAGCTGTCGCCCGCATCTGCGCAGTCTTCAAGGGTAAAGAGAGAGGGGATACGCCTGCCGCTGCGTTTGTCTTCCAGGGTTAGCGTTCCGGCGTCCAGCGACAGTCGATAGTGCGCATTCACTATCTCGCTTCCCTTTGTCTGTAAATGCTGGCGGAACGGCGCAGGGTCATCTTCCACGTTAACCGTGATGTAGCCGACCGACGGCAGAACCGGGGTTTGCAAAGCAACCTGCCAGCGGAAATAAGGGGGAAGGGGCGTTTCACACTCGCCTTCAGCGGTAAGGGAGATCGCCGTTCCGCCGGGCAACACGTCTCTTTTCAGGACGTCGAAGGGGATGGGCTGGCCCTGATACGTCAGTGCGATATTGTCAGCGCGGCTGTAGAGAGTGGTTTTCACCACGCGTTGCGTTTGCGCGGCCAGCGGGTTGAAAATCAGCAGGTCGCCGTCCTGAATGCAGGCGGCCAGGGTTTTCACCACCAGATTCCACAGGCTGTGGCACAGCTGTTCGGTTTGCTCCAGCCGATGCAGGATGTCGCGGTTGGTGGCATCACTGTTACAGCCGCCAATGGAGTCGTGGGCGTGGCTTCGCAACAGCTTCTTCCAGAGGGTATCGACCACTGAGAGGTTGACCGGGATGCCCTGATGACGCGCCATGGCGATTGTCGGCTCCAGCTGTCGCAGGATGAACTGCTCAACCTCATCATTTTTCTTTTTGATGTCGTAGCGCACGGAGCCGATCGTTTTATGAATGCGGGTGTAGCGCGGTGATTTCAACTCTCCTTCCCATAGTTCAAACAGCTCACGCTGCGCGCGCAGGGTGTCGACGTAGCGCTCCAGCGAACTGAGGACGTAACGGTCCTCGTCGGGGGAGCGTGCGCTGGCGAGCTCCAGGATTTTCGGCAGCGCCGGGTCGATGCTGACCTGATCGCCGCCGCAGGGCAGGAGCAGGTCGTTGATACCGGCGCGTGAACGCAGGTGATTGACCATCGGAAAGATTTTGCCCTCCAGATGGCTCGCTTCTGACTCTATGTTTTTCGCCGCGCCATAACCGAACGACATCGCGCAGGCGATAACGGTCGCCCCTGACGGCGCGCGCCAGAGGAACTGGCTGCTTTTGGCGTGCCTGTCATGATCGATACCGCGCCAGAAGACGATGCTGTCGAGATTGCAGCCCTGCAAGATCGTCGGCATCTGCGCATTGTGGCCGAAGGTATCCGGAAGATAGCCAACCTGCATGGCGTGCCCCAGCGTCCGGGCGGCGAAGATGCCGTATTTGAGGTTGCGGATGATGGATTCGCCATGCACGTTGTAGGTGTCCGTCTGGGTATACCATGGCCCCACGAAGATCCTTTTGTCTCTGACCAGCGTTTCCAGCCTGGCGCGATAATCGGGATTGATGGCGAGAAAGTCCTCCACCACCGCCATCTGGCCGTCAAGGTGATAGCAGCTATATGCCGGGTCCTGCTCCAGCGTGTCGATGACTTCCGCAAAGTTATATGACGCCAGCACCATGCTGTCCTGACGGGTGAAATACCACTCCTGATCCCAGTGCGTGTGGGCAATGACATGGATCTGATTCATGACGTTCCCCTTACCTGGCGTTCTTTGGGCTGACGTAAAGCACGCCCAGGGCGCAAATCAGTGCGCCAATAAAGACGCTCGCCAGGTAGCCCGCCACGTTGGTTGCCAGCGGCCAGCCCCAGATGGCCGGTAGCGGCAGCGTCTGCTTCACGCCGAGTGCAATGGCGACCAGCGCGCCGGCGACGGCACCGGTCATGAACACCGGGATCAGGCGTGGGTTTTTCAGGATGAACGGGATCGCACCTTCCGAGATCCCAATAACGCCCAGCAATAGCGAGGTGCTGCCAACGGTCTTCTCTTCCCGGCTGAAGACATCCGGTAGTCCAAAGCGGCCGTTAAGGAACGCGGCAAAGCCAACGCCAATAGAGGGGATGACGATGGAGAGTTCACGGGCGGTTAAATCAAACGTCTCGCTCATGCCATTCAGGCCGAGTGCGACGGAACCTGCCGCCTTGTTAACCGGGCCGCCCAGGTCGAACGCGGTGCCTGCGGCTATCATCGCAGAATAGAACCCGCGCCCGGTGTCACCTGCCGAGGTAAAAAAGACCACCATCAGCTGGTTAAGTGAGCCAAAAATGGGGTTAATCAAATACTCCATGACCATCACCAGCGTAATGCCGGTGATCAGCGGGACGATCAGCATGGTCTTAATGGTGGTCAGTTGCTGGCGGACGTGAATAGCATCGTTCAGCCAGCGCACCAGATAGCCCACAAAAAAGCCGATGCCGATCGCGCCGAAAAAGCCGGACGGCATAAAACCTTCGATATCAAAGAAGCGCTTGTAGACTTCGTCGGACATAATGCCGCCGATAAGCCCTGGGATCAGCGCCGGTTTGCCGGCAATGGAAAATGCCAGATACATAGCGAAAACCGGATACATGAACTTGATGGTCATAAAGCCCACTTTATCCAGCACGCTGAACGGCGAATGTTCGATGTTAATAAACTGGCCGGTAATTTTAGCCGTTGCCATCATCAGCCCGCCCATGACCACCACCGGCAGCATATAGCTGATGGCTGCCATGATATGGCCGATAAAAATCTGGTAAGCCGAACGCTGGAGATCGTCTTCATGTACGACAGTGGTGACGCTTTTTTCCATGGCCAGCGCCTGGCGCAGATATCGATCGGTATGCTTGATCAGCTCTTGCGTACGGGTCTGAAGGTGAGGAATGTTTTCAAAGCGCTCGGCATCCTGAATGGGGACGTCGGTTGCCAGAATAATGGCCGTGGCGGAGGCGATGTCCTGCTTCGTTAAGCGGTTTTTAACGCCGTCGCTGCCCTGCGTTTCGACCTTAACCTCAATATTGTGCGCTTTAGCCCATGCAATAATTTTATTCGCCGCCATAAAGGTATGTGCAATGCCCGTCGGGCAGGCTGTTACCGCGACAACTTTTTGTTTCGTCATTGTCATAATTCCCTGGATGTGAAAACAGGGAAAGTATAAAGAGAACCTAAAACAGTTTTTAACGTTTGCTAATACTAATTACGTATCGTGATACGCGTAAATGCAATGTGTGAAGCGCCTTCCAGAGACTATTTTCCCGTTGTGTTAATATCATGCCGGGATTAAACAGGGTGTAATATATGAATTCATTCCAGGGAAGTGAACGCTTGATATTTGAATACATTCAGCATCACGCGTGTAATATTTCTAATATATCGGCAAAAGAGATTGCCCGTGATACCTTTACAACGACAACATCCGTTAATCGTGTGTGTAAAAAAATGGGATATAAAAGTTATACCGAGCTCCGGTACCGTTTTTTGCGCGATCATTTTACCCCTGCGCCAGTAGCGCCCGACGTAGGGCCACAGGCGGACGATATTGTGGCGGAGGTGTCCAGGTTGCTCGCCCATTCCAGCCATATCTATCTGTACGCACGCGGCGCCTCGCTCACCAGCCTCAACTACCTGTCGCGCTTTTTATCGCTGGCGAGCCTGCCGCACCTTATTTTGAATGACATGCACCAGCTGACACGGGTATCGAAGGGGACGCTGGTGCTGATCAGTAAATCCGGGGAGACGCAGTCGCTGATTGAAATGGCGCGTAACGCGCTGCGTAAAGGCTTAAAGATTATTGCCATTACCCGCGAGGGGTCGGCACTGGCGGCAATTTCAACGCTATGCTGGCCGTTACCGATCGACATTAACGCGGTGTCGCTGTATCAGCGGGAGGGCCAGCTTGAACTGTTAAGCGCCGTGGACCGTATCGGCTGCAGGCTGCTGCAGCACGATACGGTGTAGTCAGGTCGTCAGAGCTGCTTCACTATCCCCAGACGTACGGCATAATCATTTTCATGGTTGCCGTCATCGTTGATATAGGTTTTATCCAGCGAAACCAGTTCGACGTATGGCGTCCAGCCATCGTCGAGCTTGTAGTTGAACGCGACGGTATGTTCCCAGTAGGTATCATCCCCGGTTCCCTGATCGACATTATCCTGCCAGCGGAAGCGCGGGTTGTAGGACATGCCGAATTTGCCAATGTTGTACGCGAACCAAATGTCGAACTGGTGTGACTGGCGGCGGGTGTAGCCGCTGCCGTCGAGTTCTTTGTCGCTGTGCGCGTCATTGACGGTGTTATAGCGATAACGGGCGGAGAGGTTCAGACCATTATCGAACGCTTTCCACCCCTGAATGAAGGGGCGGTAATGGGTATTGCTGGCGGTGAAAACCGTCACCATGCCAGGCGCAACGGCGAAGCCATTTCCCAGATCGAAGCGCCAGCGCGTTTCAATCTCCTGCGCCGCTTCCGTTAACCCCTTGTCGTCGGAATTATAACGGTCGGTATCACCAAAAAAGGTATCGTTGTGGTTTTGTGCGGCTTCAACGGAGAAGTAAAAGCCGTTATTCGCCTGGTGCATCACTTTAATACGTGAATCATTGACGTCTGAGCGCGTATTATGCCCAAAACGAAGGTCGACGGACGTATTTCCGCACCATCCCTGCGTACTTAATAATAATGCGCTAATACACGTTGCTTTAATAATTGTCTTTTTCATAATGTCCTGCCGAGGTTATTTAATTGGCAGGGCTATTTTTATTTTGGGTACGTCGTGATGTAAAAGTTATCGTCGTACATTTAGCGTATCGCTAAACATAAAAAAGGAGATACAGCATGCTGTATCTCCTGACGTTTATTCCTGCACCCACCAGATGGCTTCAAACGGGCGCAATAGCAGCGTATCGGGACGGGAGGGGACGTCCTCATAGTTGCTAAGGGCGACCCGCCATGCGCCCTGTACCGGGTCCGGCTGCCACTGCTGGCGCTCGCCGCTCAGGTTAGCTACTACCATTAGCGTCTGGCCCTGCCACCGGCGGCGATAGCACCACAGGGAAGGGTGTTCCGGGAGCAGATCGTCATAGTCTCCCCACGTCAGCACCGGCAGGGTTTTGCGCAGGCTAATCAGCGACCGATAGGTGTAGAACACCGAATCAGGGTCGTCCAGCGCCGCGCGGGCGTTCACGGTTTCGTAGTTGTCGCAGACACCAATCCACGGCTCGCCCTCGGTAAAGCCCGCATTGTGCGACGCGTCCCACTGCATTGGCGTGCGCCCGTTATCGCGGGATTTGCTCGCCAGAATTGCCAGCAATTCATCCGGCTCGCGGCCGCTGGCCCGCAGTTCCGCGAACATGTTCAGGCTCTCCACGTCGCGGTAGTCGGTGATGCGGCTGAAGTGCGGGTTGGTCATTCCCAGCTCTTCACCCTGATAGATATACGGCGTGCCCTGCATGCCGTGCAGCACCATGCCGAGCATCTTCGCGGCAGCCACACGATGTTCCCCTTCGTCACCAAAGCGCGACACGATGCGCGGCTGGTCGTGGTTACACCAGAACAGCGCGTTCCAGGCTTTGTTGTGCATCCCCTGCTGCCAGTGGCGGAAGAGGGTTTTCAGCGCCACGAAGTCAGGCTTCGCCTTCGTCCACTTTTCGCCGCCGGGGTAGTCCACCTTCAGATGATGGAAGTTAAAGGTCATCGACAGCTCGCGCCCGTCGAGCGACGCGTACTGCTGGCAGTTCTCCAGGGAGGTTGAGGACATCTCGCCCACCGTCATCAGGTTGCGCGGGGTGAAGACGTCGCGGCTCATCTCCTGCAGATATTCGTGGATGCGCGGCCCGTCGGTGTAGAAGCGGCGGCCGTCGCCGATGCTGTCGTCCGGGAAATCCTGATCTTTAGAGATGAGGTTAATCACGTCCAGGCGCAAGCCGTCCACGCCGCGATCGGCCCAGAACTCGCACACCTTTTTCAGCTCTTCGCGCACCGCCGGGTTTTCCCAGTTGAGATCCGCCTGCTCTGGGGCAAAAAGGTGAAGGTAGTACTGCTCGCTCTCGGCGTGCCAGCGCCAGGCGTTGCCGCCAAACTTGGATCGCCAGTTGTTAGGAAGCTGCTCCGGCGTGCCGTCGCGCCAGATGTAGAACTGTCGGTACGGACTCGCTTTGTTCAGCGACTCGCGGAACCAGGCGTGCTGCGTGGAGGTGTGGTTAAACACCATATCGAGCACAATGCGAATGCCGCGCTCGTGCGCCCGGGCAACCAGCTCGTCGAAATCATCCAGCGTGCCATAGGACGGGTCGATGGCAGTGTAATTCGCCACGTCGTAGCCGTTATCCACCTGCGGGGAGATATAAAACGGCGTCAGCCAGATGGCGTCGATGCCGAGGGATTTCAGGTAATCCAGGCGCTGGGTCACGCCGCGCAGATCGCCCGTGCCGCTGCCGGTGGTGTCCTGGAAACTCTTTGGGTAAATCTGATAGATGACGCCGTTCTGCCACCAGTGAGGAAGGGTATTCATAGTGCGTTCCTGCAAATGCGAAGGGGCGCAACTGCGCCCCGAAAGATGAAGTTAAACAATCTGCAGCGTGCCCTGACGGAACTTACGCTGGTAAACCACGGTGGTGAGCGCCATGGGGACGATAATCGCTACCGCCATCGCCAGGGCAAACACCTGCCAGAAAGCGGGCTGGATGGAGAGGATGCCCGGCAGGCCGCCGACGCCAATCCCGTTTGCCATCACGCCGTTCAGGCCGCACAGCAGGCCCGCCAGACCGGAGCCGATCATCGCGCAGAGCATCGGGAAACGGTATTTCAGGTTGATACCGTACATCGCCGGTTCGGTGACGCCGAGGTAGGCAGAGATGGCCGCCGGAACGGAGATCTCACGCTCGTTGTGCTTACGGCTGACGATGATGATGCCGGTGACCGCCGACGCCTGCGCAATGTTAGACAGGGCGATAATCGGCCAGACCGGCGTGCCGCCGAGGCTCTGGATCATCTGCATATCAATAGCCAGCGTGGTCTGGTGCACGCCGGTGATCACCAGCGGGGCGTACAGGAAGCCAAACAGCGCGGCACCGACTGGCGCGAAGCTGCCGGTCATCAGGTGACGGACCGCGAAGGCCACGCCGTCGCCGATCATGCGGCCAAACGGACCGATAAAGGCGTGCGCCAGGAACACCGCCAGAATCAGCGAGCAGACCGGCACCACCACCAGATAGAGGTAATCCGGCACGATGCGCTTCAGGCGCGTTTCAATAAAGCCCAGCGCCAGACCGGCCAGCAGTGCCGGAATGACCTGCGCCTGATAGCCCACTTTGGCGATGGTAAACAGGCCGAAGTTCCACACCTCAGGCACCTGCTGACCAAGTAAGTAAGCGTTCATTAACTGCGGAGAGACCAGCGTGACGCCCAGCACGATACCGAGAATCGGCGTACCGCCCATCTTGCGCACCGCGGACCAGCAAATCCCGACCGGCAGATAGAAGAAGATCGCCTCGCCAATCAGCCACAGGAAGTCGTAAATGGTTTTCAGCGCCGGATACATCTGCGCCAGGGTTTTGCCGTCGCTCATTGGCACATCGCCGATGACGTTACGGAAGCCTAAGATTAAGCCCCCGCTGATCAGCGCCGGCAGCAGCGGGAAGAAAATTTCCGCGAAGTGGGAAATCAGCTGCTCGTGCCATTTCATATTCTGGCGCGCGGCCTTCTTGGCCTGCTCTTTATCCGCCGCGCTGTGCCCGGTGGTCGCCAGCAGAGCCTGATAGTAATCGCCCACTTCGGTACCAATAACCACCTGGAACTGTCCGGCGTTGGTGAAGCAGCCTTTAACCATGGAAAGCTCTTCAATGGCCTTCGGATTGGCTTTGGCCGGATCATTCAGCACGAAGCGCAGGCGGGTAATGCAATGGCTGACGGTTGCGATGTTCTCGCGGCCGCCGACCAGGACGATCAGCCGATCGATATCTGCTTGTTTGACTTTACTCATCATGAAACCTCATGACAGATGGTGAGAGGGGTGTAATGACCTGAGCGCAAGCCTACTCCTTCAGCGTGACGGCGAAAATGGGAACGTTCCCGAAATCAGGCGAAGATCACAATAATCCGTTTTAGAGGGGTTACGAAAGGTGAGCGGGAATGACGATCTGACGCGGCTCGCTCCGCCCGTTGATCTGCTCGATCAGCTGCGCGGCGGCCTGTCTGCCGGACTCGGCGTAGCCCGGATCGACGGTGATGATCTCCGGATGCAGGAACTTCATCAGCGGCGTGCTACCCACGCTCGCCACCTGCAGGCTATCGATGCGCTGCTCCTGCAGATATTTGCTGGCGCCCAGCGCCAGGGTATCGGTGGCGCACACCAGCGCGGTGGTCTGCGGCGTCAGAACGCTGGCGACCTGCTCGTAGCCCTGCTTCATGCCCAGCCCCGGCAGGGAGGCCACGGCCGGGAGATTGTGCTTTTTGCAAAAGGCCAGGTATGCCTCGTGACGGCGCTTGCCGGTGGTGACGTCCGCGTGCGGTACCCCAAGGAAGCTGATGTGGCGATGGCCTTCGTCAAACAGGCGCTGCATCAGGGTGATAATCGCGCCCTCGTCGTCATAACAGACGGAGGCAAAACCGTGGGCATCGCGCGCCAGCAGCACCAGAGACGGCTGCCAGTGTTTCAGCATCTCTTCGTTGATGCCGGTAAAACCAAACAGCACCACGCCGTCAATGTTGCGTCGCTGGAGCATGCCCAGATGTTCTTCCACCAGCTGCGGCGAGAACTGGCTCTCCATCATGATCGGGTCATAGCCCTGCTCGTAGAAGGCGGGCAGCATGGTCTGCACGGCGAGGTTCTCTGAGAGTGAATCCAGACGCGAAACAATGATCGCGACCACTTTATCGCTCTGCCCGCGCATGGCCCGCGCGGAGCGGGAAGGGGAAAAACCGTGCTGATTCATGACCGCCTCAACGCGTTCGCGGGTGCGTTCGCTGACACCACTTTCGTTGTTCAGCACGCGCGACACGGTGGATTTCCCCACGCCGCTTAAACGCGCGATGTCTTTAATCGTAAGGCGGTTCTGCATGCTGTTTTCCCTGTAACAACGACAAAATGGTCAATTGAGCCTAATGCTATAGCGCGATTTCGCTATGGGCAAAGTCTGGTTTACGTACTGTTTATTTGCAGGCGGGTATAATACCGCCCGAATCGCCACAAAGGGTACGCTTAAATCCTTATACTGCGCGGCGACACCCTGTTTTTTTACTTACCGGAGGCTTTATGGATCCCGATCCCACACCTCTCCTGAACGGGAGAACACGTTCTTTCCGGTAAGCCAGCTTTTGCTGTCTCACCGGTAATGTGAGGCAGCAACGTCCCAAACGTTCCTGCTTGAAAAATTGAGTGCCTGACAGGTACGGCTTTGCCACGCCTGAAGGGAATGCTGCGTCCGCCCAGGCGGATGCGGAGGAATGTCTATGTTTAAAAATATCACCCGGCAGCTGCAGGCGCTGCTGAGCCGCCACCTGCCACACCGTCTTGTTCAGCGCGACCCGCTGCCCAATGCCAAAAACATGGCGGGGGCGGCGATCCCCGCGTCCCTGACCGAACGCTGCCTGAACGTGGCGGCGATGGATGAAAACGAAGTCTGGCGCGCCTTTGGCGGTCATCCTGAAGGGCTGAACGCGTCTGAAGTGGAAAAAATCCGCGCCGTGCACGGCGATAACCAGATCCCGGCGCAGAAGCCCTCTCCGTGGTGGGTGCACCTGTGGCTCTGCTACCGCAACCCGTTCAACCTGCTGCTGACCGTGCTCGGCATTATCTCCTACGCGACGGAAGATCTGTTCGCCGCGGGCGTCATCGCCCTGATGGTGGGCATCTCCACGCTGCTGAACTTCATTCAGGAAGCCCGCTCCACCAAAGCGGCGGATGCCCTGAAGGCGATGGTCAGCAACACCGCGACCGTCTCGCGGGTGATTAACGATCTCGGCGAAAACGCCTGGGTGGAGCTGCCTATCGACCAACTGGTGCCGGGCGATCTGGTGAAGCTGGCGGCGGGGGACATGATCCCGGCGGATTTACGCATCATCCAGGCGCGCGATCTGTTCGTGGCGCAAGCCTCTCTGACCGGGGAATCCCTGCCCGTTGAAAAGGTATCGCGCAGCCGCGACCCGCAGCAGATGAACCCGCTCGAGTGCGATACCCTGTGCTTTATGGGCACCACGGTTGTGAGCGGCACCGCGCAGGCGATTGTCACCGCCACCGGGGGCAATACCTGGTTTGGTCAGCTTGCCGGGCGCGTCAGCGAGCAGGAGAGCGAGCCTAACGCCTTCCAGAAAGGGATTGGCCGCGTCAGCATGCTGCTGATCCGCTTTATGATGGTGATGACGCCGATTGTGCTGCTGATCAACGGCTACACCAAGGGCGACTGGTGGGAGGCGGCGTTGTTTGCGCTCTCCGTGGCCGTTGGCTTAACGCCGGAAATGCTGCCGATGATTGTCACCTCCACGCTGGCGCGCGGGGCGGTGAAACTCTCTAAACAGAAAGTGATCGTCAAGCACCTGGACGCCATTCAGAACTTCGGCGCGATGGACATCCTCTGCACCGATAAAACCGGCACCCTGACGCAGGACAAAATCGTGCTGGAGAACCACACCGATATCGCCGGTAAAACCAGCGAGCGCGTGCTCCACAGCGCGTGGCTGAACAGCCACTACCAGACCGGGCTGAAAAACCTGCTCGACGTGGCGGTGCTGGAAGGCGTGGACGAGGAAGCCGCCCGCACGCTCTCCGGCCGCTGGCAGAAGGTGGACGAAATCCCGTTCGACTTCGAGCGCCGCCGCATGTCGGTGGTGGTGAGCGAGCAGACAGACGTGCACCAGCTGATCTGCAAAGGGGCGCTGCAGGAGATCCTCAACGTATCGACGCAGGTTCGCTATAACGGTGAGATCGTCCCGCTGGACGACACCATGCTGCGCCGCATCAAGCGCGTCACCGACAACCTGAACCGTCAGGGGCTGCGCGTGGTGGCGGTGGCGAGCAAGTTCCTGCCCGCGCGTGAGGGGGACTATCAGCGTATCGACGAATCCGATTTGATCCTTGAGGGTTACATCGCATTCCTCGATCCGCCGAAAGAGACCACCGCGCCGGCACTGAAGGCGCTGAAGGCAAGCGGTATTACCGTCAAAATCCTCACCGGCGACAGCGAGCTGGTGGCCGCCAAAGTGTGCCACGAGGTCGGCCTTGACGCGGGCGACGTGGTGGTGGGGAGCGACATTGAGCACCTCACCGACGACGAACTGGCGCAGCTTGCCCAGCGCACCACGCTGTTTGCCCGCCTGACTCCGATGCACAAAGAGCGCATCGTCACCCTGCTGCGTCGCGAAGGGCACGTGGTGGGCTTTATGGGCGACGGCATCAACGACGCGCCCGCGCTGCGTGCGGCGGATATCGGTATCTCCGTAGACGGCGCGGTGGATATCGCCCGCGAAGCGGCGGATATCATCCTGCTGGAAAAGAGCCTGATGGTGCTGGAGGAGGGCGTTATCGAAGGGCGTCGCACCTTCGCCAACATGCTCAAGTACATCAAAATGACCGCCAGCTCCAACTTCGGTAACGTCTTCAGCGTGCTGGTGGCGAGCGCGTTTCTGCCGTTCCTGCCGATGCTGCCGCTGCATCTGCTGATCCAGAACCTGATGTACGACGTGTCTCAGGTAGCGATTCCGTTTGATAACGTGGACGACGAGCAGATCCAGAAGCCGCAGCGCTGGAACCCCGCCGATCTGGGGCGCTTTATGCTGTTCTTTGGGCCGATCAGCTCCATCTTTGACATTCTGACCTTCTGCCTGATGTGGTTTGTATTCCACGCCAACACCCCGGAACATCAGACGCTGTTCCAGTCCGGCTGGTTCGTGGTAGGTCTGCTGTCGCAGACGCTGATTGTGCATATGATCCGCACCCGCCGCATTCCGTTCATCCAGAGCCGTGCCGCGTGGCCGCTGATTGTGATGACGGGGATTGTGATGGCGCTCGGCATCGCGCTGCCGTTCTCGCCGCTGGCAGGCTACCTGCAGCTGCAGGCGCTGCCGCTGAGCTACTTCCCGTGGCTGGTGGCGATCCTCGCGGGCTATATGGTGCTGACGCAAATGGTGAAAGGATTCTATGCGCGTCGGTACGGGTGGCAGTAAGTTTTTCACCCTCTCCCCTTTGGGGAGAGGGCCGGGGTGAGGGGACTGGCTTTCCTCCCAAATTCAACAACCTGTGATCTCCATCGGCGCATTCGCTTGACGACAAATTGAGCGCATGTTAACAGAATGTTTTGCCTTTATTTGGCCCGTCAGATAAGGAACATTCATGTTACGGTACAGTCTCTTAACCGCCGGGCTGATGCTCGGCGCCTCTGCCTTTGCCGCTCCGGCAGGCGATCTCCCTTTGATGCCCTGGCCTGCTAAGGTCGAACGCCCGACCACCCAGGGCGCGCTGGTGCTCAGCAACAACGTATCCATTAGCGTCACCGGGGACGATCTCGGTGACGCCGTCAACCGCCTGCGCCAGCGCATTGCCCTGCAAACCGGCTGGACGCTGCAGCCTCAGGCTGAAAAGCCAGACAAACCGACCATCCGCATCGCGATTGCCAAAAAGGTCAAGCCGCAGCCGCTGCCGGACAGCGATGAAAGCTATAGGCTCACGGTGGACGCCAACGGCGTCGATATCTCCGCAAACACCCGCTTCGGCGCGCTGCGCGCCATGGAAACGCTGCTCCAGCTGATGCAGAACGGCGCGGAAAACACCTCGCTGCCGTGGGTCACCATTGAAGATTCGCCGCGCTTCCCGTGGCGCGGACTGCTGCTCGACTCGGCGCGCCACTTTATCCCGCTGCCGGATATCAAGCGCCAGATCGACGGTATGGCCGCGGCGAAGCTCAACGTCCTGCACTGGCATCTGACCGACGATCAGGGCTGGCGCTTCAGCTCGAAGCGCTACCCTAAGCTGACGCAGCTTGCCAGCGACGGGCTGTTCTACACCCCTGAACAGATGCGCGAGGTGGTGCGTTACGCCGCCGAGCGCGGCATTCGCGTGGTGCCGGAGATCGACATGCCGGGCCACGCCTCGGCGATTGCCGTGGCCTATCCGGAGCTGATGAGCGCCCCGGGGCCATACAGCATGGAGCGCAGCTGGGGCGTGCTGAAGCCGGTGCTGGATCCAACAAAAGACGCAACCTACGCCTTTGCCGACGCGATGGTCAGCGAACTGGCGGCGATCTTCCCCGATCACTATCTGCACATCGGCGGTGATGAGGTGGACGACAGCCAGTGGAAAGCGAACCCGGCCATTCAGCAATTTATGCGCGATAAGAAGCTTGCCGACAGCCACGCGCTGCAGGCGTATTTCAACCGCAGGCTGGAAACGATCCTTGAGAAGCATCACCGGCAGATGGTCGGCTGGGACGAGATCTACCATCCCGACCTGCCGAAAAGCATTCTGATCCAGTCCTGGCAGGGGCAGGACGCGCTGGGGCAGGTGGCGCAGAACGGCTACAAAGGCATTCTCTCGACGGGCTTCTATCTCGATCAGCCCCAGTCCACCGCCTACCACTACCGCAATGAAATCGTCCCGCAGGGGCTGAACGGCGTGGATGTGATTGCAGACACCGACAGCGTCCAGAGCTGGGCCTTCACCATGCCTCGCCTGAAGGGCAAGCCGGTAGAGGGGAGCTTTACGCTGGTAAAAGGGGATGCCGGCTGGCGCGGATTTATTGATTTTGCCGGGAAATCCCGCCGCGCGGTGCAGGACATTGAATGGCGTGACGACAATCAGGTGACCTTCACCGTCGACACCTGGATGGGCGAGACGCGCCCGGTCGTCAACGTTGATAACGACAAGCTTTCCGGTTACTTCCTGATGGGGAATACGCGCTACCCGATTAGCGGCTCGCGTGTGGACGAGGTACCGAAAGGCATTCCGCCCGTCGTGCCGGACGTGGCGAATCAGGCCAACCTGCTCGGCGGTGAAGCCGCGCTGTGGGCGGAGAACGTGGTCGCACCGGTGCTGGATATCCGCCTGTGGCCGCGCGCCTTTGCGGTGGCGGAGCGGCTGTGGTCAGCGAAGGACGTCAACGACGTCGACAACATGTATACCCGCCTGCAGGCGATGGACAGCTGGTCGACGGTGTCCGTCGGGCTGCAGCAGCATACCCAGCAGCAGGTGCAGTTCACGCGCCTTTCTAACAGTGCCGACACCCTGCCGCTGCAAATCCTCGCCCAGGCGGTGGAGCCCGCGCAGTATTACACCCGCCAGCACCTGAAGTTCCAGGCGGGAAATTATCATCAGTTCGAACCGCTCAACCGCTTCGCGGATGCACTGAACGCCGAAAGCGCCACGGTGCGGCAGATGAACAAATGGGCCGACAGGCTGGTGAGCGATGCGGAAGACACGGAAAGTGCCGACGCGCTGCGCCACGTCTTTAACCGCTGGCAGGGCAACACCAGCGACGCGCTGGCGCTAAGCGAAAACAGCTATCAGCTGAAGAGCATGAAACCGGTGATTCAGGAGGTGGATAAGCTGGCCTCGATTGGCCTGAGGCTGACGGATCTGGTGGCGCGCCAGGGCACGCTGGATGATAAAGAGATTGCGTCGATTCAGAGCGAGCTGGATAACGCGGCGAAGGTGCAGGACGAGGTGGTGATTGCGGCGGTATATCCGCTGGAGACGCTGCTGCGGGCGACGCGGAATCAGTAACCCCTCACCCCGGCCCTCTCCCAAAGGGAGAGGGTGTATAAATTCCCTCTCCCTTTGGGAGAGGGTTAGGGTGAGGGAATCAAGCAACTCAGTTCTTCAGCACCCACGCCTCTTTCCAGTGTGCGCCAACGCCTGGCTCATACTGGTTTGCGGTTGGGCTGTACTGCACGCAGTAGCCGCTGTACGGGAACGGCTTGCACTCGTAGGTCTTACCGTCTTTAGGCTGCAGTACCACGGTACCCGCTTTGTAAGACGCAATGCTGTCCGGGAAGATAAAATCGTGCTGACCGGTGCCGTCTGCGGCTGAATCGCCTTCCAGCATCAGGTTCAGCACGTCCTGGGCGAACATCGTGCCGTCTTTGTTGGTCGCGTAGTATTTCAGCATGTGGTGACCCGCCGTCACGTCATTCAGGGTCATGGTCACGTCCTGGTTGGCGTTGTTCATGTCCTGCTTCAAGTAGCCTTTTTCCGCACCGCTGTGGTTCATCACGTGTGCTTCAAGGTTCACGTCACCTTTGGTGTTTACGTGGAAGGTGACGGTTGCCTTGCCGTTCTCGATTTTGCTGTACTGCAGGTTAGAAACGGCAATGGTTTCATGCACTTCCGCCTTCTGCTCTTCATACGAGATCGCAACGGACTGCAGGGCGCTGCCGTCTTTGACGAAGACGCTGTTCGCGCCGTGGACCGGGCTGATTTCACCCGCTTCATCCTTCACGCCGACGCGTACGTCGCTGTGCGCCGCGTTGATTTTCTGCGCCAGATCGTATGCCCACTGGTTCGCATCCCCCTGGGCTGCTGAACTAATGGTCATCTCGGTGCGCATGGCGGCAACTTCGCCGTTGGCATCGAAGAATCGCGCGATGACTTTATCGCCTGCATTCAGGTTATTACCGGCAATCTGCCCGCTCAGCGTTTTGTTCCATTCGGACACCACCGCAGGCGTGTCGTCCGGGGTGACGTTGCCGCCGTTGCCGAAATCAACGTCAATGGCCTGATAGAAACTGTTCGAGGTATCCGCAATTTCCCATACGCCGTAAATAACCTGGTAGCCCGTGCGCTCAGGAACATTACAGGTCATGCTTTTTGTGACGGCAGGAGCCTGGTTATTTCCGTTGATTGTACAGAATGGGGTTAATTCAAACTGATCGCGAGTCAGCGGCTTATTTGGATCCCAGTTCTGCTTAGTAATGTAATAACGCCAGTTGGTGGTTTTATGCGGTGCAGTATGGTGCCAGACGAATTCATGTGGGCCCGCCGTCATCGGGTTTTTGGTCCAGGCATTCAGGCTCTGCTTATCAAGCTGAGAGTACTGAGAAATACCCGCGCTGGCGAGATGTCCGTCCGCGGGCTCAGCGCCTGACGGGAAGCCAGAGGTTTTCTCTACGCTCTGTGGCTCATACTGTACAGAGCCGCAGTCAACGTTTTGACCCAGCTTACACATATAAGCGCGGCTGGCCGGAGATTCAATATATCCGTGAGCAAATGCTGAAGATGCAACGGTCAATGTCGCAAGGGCAAGTGCAATTTTTGAAAGTTTCATTACTCATCCATTATTAGAGAATATTACCGGGAGGGGAGAGTCTAATAATGGACTGACTGACATGTCATATTATACAGAGAGTAAAAGTAGTCGAAATAAAAAAGGCAGCCGGAGCTGCCTTCTCTTTATTGAAATAAATTAGCGACGTACGGCAATCGCTTCAATTTCAATTTTCACGTCTTTTGGCAGACGGGCCACTTCAACGCAGGAGCGCGCCGGGAAGGAGGCGTTGTGCTCGTTGAAGAAGGCTTCATACGTGGCGTTAACGGTCGCGAAATCGTTCAGATCTTTCACGAAAACGGTGGTTTTCACGATATCGCCCACTTTCAGACCGGCAGCTTCAACGATCGCCTGCACGTTTTCCAGCGACTGACGCGCCTGTGCCGCTACGTCGGCCGGCACTTCACCAGTTTTCGGGTTCACCGGGATCTGCCCAGAGGTGATGATCATGCTGCCCAGATCGACGCCCTGAACGTAAGGGCCGATAGCCGCTGGTGCACTTTCCGTCGCGAGTACTTTGGTCATGATTTCTCCAGAATAACAGCTGATTAAATGTTCCCGGCCATTATAGGGAGGCCGGGATCCTTTACCAACCTCAATTAGTTGGCCAGCACCACATAATGAGAAAACTCTTTTTCGCAGTATTTGCATTTGAGCGCGATGTCATTGGCGCGTTTTTTCACTGCAAAACTGGAGGAAACCGGCTCAGCGTGACTGATGCAGTTGCTGTTCGGACAGACCAGCACGCTTTCGATGCGATCCGGCAGGCTCGGGCGGGATTTGCCGACCACTTCATACTCGTCGATGCGGTTGACCGTGGCGTCCGGCGCGTACAGCGACAGCTGGTTAACCTGCTCGTCGGTCAGGAAGGTGTTCTCAATTTTAATCAGATCCTTGCGGCCCATTTCACCCGACGGCAGGTTCAGGCCGATGGTGATACGCTGGTCGGTTTCGGTCAGTTTGAACAGCGTCAGCAGCTTAAAGCCCACCTGTGCAGGGATGTGGTCAATCACGGTGCCACGCTTGATGGCTTCAACCTGGAGTTTGTTATCGTGTGTCATTGTTGTTTCCCCTTACAGTGCCAATTCGCGATTCAGAACCAGTGCCAGTAACGCCTGGCGGGCGAAGATGCCGTTTCCGGCCTGCTGGAAGTACCAGGCGTGCGGCGTTTTGTCCACGTCTGTGGCGATTTCATCGATGCGCGGCAGCGGATGCAGCACCTTCATGTTGTCGCGCGCGCCGTCGAGGTCGCTGGCGCGCAGCACGAACTGCGCCTTCACGTTGGCGTATTCGGACGGATCCAGACGCTCTTTCTGCACGCGGGTCATGTAGAGAATATCCACGTGGCCCACCACCTCTTCGATGCTGGCGTGCAGGCTCCACTGAATGCCTTTTTCGTCCAGCATGTCGAGAATGTACTGCGGCATCGCCAGCGCGTCCGGGGCGATGAAGAAGAAACGGTTGCCGTTAAATTTCGCCAGCGCCTGGGTCAGGGAGTGGACGGTGCGGCCGTACTTCAGGTCGCCGACCATGGCGATGTTCAGGTTCTCGAGCGTGCCCTGCGTCTCCTGAATGGTGAACAGATCCAGCAGGGTCTGCGTCGGATGCTGGTTGGCACCGTCACCGGCGTTCAGCACCGGAATGCCGCCGGAAAATTCCGTCGCCAGACGCGCCGCGCCTTCCTGCGGGTGGCGCATCACAATCGCGTCCACGTAGGTACTGATGACTGAAATGGTGTCCGCCAGGGTCTCGCCTTTTTTACCCAGCGACGTATTGCTGCTGTCCGAGAAGCCCACCACGCTCGCGCCCAGGCGGTGCATGGAGGTTTCAAAGGAGAGGCGGGTGCGGGTTGAAGCTTCGAAGAAGCAGCTCGCAATCACCTTGTGCTTCAGCAGCTCCGGTTGCGGATTGGCCTTCAGTTTTGCCGCGGTTTCCAGAACCAGTTCCAGCTCTTCGCGGCTGAGGTCGTTTATGGAAATGATGTGTTTTTGATAAAGCGGATTCATGTTTATCTCCTGACGCCGGGCAAAAAAAAGCCCCTCAAATGAGGGGCTCTGGGAATAGGTTTAGCAACGGGAAGAAAAACGGCAGGCCAGCGTCTGAATTCAGACGCGGTAAGACGTTATGTCGTACACGCTTGACCATGCTTCCTCCCGGCAAATTGTCGGGCATTATACGCAGCTCGCTTTGCGGATCAAGCGATTTAATGCACGCTTTACTCAATGCAAACGGTTCTTTATGAATATTAATGCGTTCTGAGTAAATAATTAATTTGCTTATGCACCAGCGCGGTGCGCTTCACGACCCTGGGTGCGACCCAGACGATACTGCTTCCGGCCACCACGCCTAAAATTTCCGGTAACTGGTGATAATCCAGAATACGCGCCACCGCGCGGCCATATCCGGCAACGGTATGGATAAGGATAAATTCGCTATTGTGCTCCACGCTCACCACCATTTCGGATACGGTGCGCGCGGCATCGGGGGCAGGGCGCAGCTGGGGATTCAGCGAATAAATTTTTAGACCTTTGGCATTTCGAATTTTTATGACACCAAGCAACTTGAGCAGACGTGAAACGGTGGACTGGCTGATGGTCTCAAAACCCCGCTCCTGCAAGTCGCGGCGGATCTCCTCCTGAGAGAGATAGCTTTTTTCCGCGATCAGACGCTGGCAGACCGTTAGCTGTAGTTGCTCTTTGGGAGAGTACTCTTCGTAATCCATCATAGTTCCCATATCAGTTCCCGAAATAACCGGTGGCACTGCACCGATCCGTAGGCCGGATAAGCGCAGCGCCATCCGGCAAATCACAACATGGCACCCAGGCTTAACGCCACCATAATCACCACCGTTAATATCCCCAACAGCGGCGCGACCCATTTCAGATAGCGCACGTAGGGCACGCGGGCAATAGCCAGCCCGCCCATCACAACGGCAGAGGTGGGAGTGACAAGGTTAACGATGCCGGACGCCGACTGGTAAGCCGTTACCACCAGGTCGCGGTTGACGTTAGCGAAATCGGCAAGCGGCGCCATGATCGGCATCGTCAGAACGGCCAGGCCGGACGAAGATGGCACAAGAAACGACAGCACCACTTCCAGCCAGTACATCACGTTGATAAACGCCACCGTCGACAACCCGGTGACCATCCCCTCGGCGCTGTGCAAAATGGTGTGGGTAATCATGCCCTTATCCATGATCACTACGATACCGCGCGCGATGCCGATAATCAGCGCGACGCCCAGCAAATCTCGCGCGCCGTTGATAAAGGTTGAGGTCAGCTCCTCTTCGCTCATCCGCGCAATCAGCCCGACGATAATCGCGCTGGCGAGAAACACCGCCGAGATCTCCGCCATCCACCAGCCCAGCACCGCCACGCCGTAGATCATCACCGCGAAGGCGAGGGCGAAAATCACCAGGATGAGTTTGCGCACCGGGGTAAATTCCAGCGACTGCTCGCCCTTGTTGCCGAGGAAATGGGCGAGGTTTTCTTCCTGCTTATCCGCCACGATCGACAGCGAAGGATCCTTGCGGACCTTGCGGGCGTAGCGCATCACCCACGCCACGCAGATAACCCAGCCAATCACCAGCAGCGCGATGCGCAACATGATGCCGTTGGTGAAGGGGATCCCGGCGGCGTTGGCGGCGATCACCGTGGCGAACGGGTTAATAGTAGAGCCGAGGGTACCGATCCCCGCCCCGAGCAGGACGGTGGACGCGGCGACGACCGGATCGAACCGCGCCGCCAGCATCACCGGCACCAGCAGGGTGTAGAACGGCAGCGACTCCTCGGCCATGCCGTAAATTGTGCCGCCAGCGGCAAACAGCGCCATCAGGATCGGGATCATCCACTCCTCGCGGCCACGCAACTTAGTGGTGACGCGCTCGATCCCGGCGTCAATCGCCCCGGTTTTGGTGACGATCCCGAGGAAGCCCCCGATGATCAGAATAAACAGCGCGACGTCGATCGCCCCGGCCTGGCCGGATTCCGGATCGTAGAGCCCGGCAATCGGCGCCATCAGCACCGAAACCAGCCCCTGCGGATGCGCCGCCACGTGCGCGTAGGTGCCGGCAACCGGCACGTCCTTGCCGAGCGCCTCGTTCATCGCCATATGGTACTGCCCGGCCGGCACAATCCACGTCAGCACGGCAACCACGGCAATCAGAAAAAAGAGAATGGTGTAAGCGGAGGGAAACTTAAACTTGCCCATGATGTTCTCCTGAAACCCGGCGCACCCCGCGGCGCGCCGGGCGGTGATTAGTCGCCGAGTGTCGCCACCATGACCGCTTTAATGGTGTGCATGCGGTTCTCTGCTTCGTCGAAAACGATGGAGTTCGGTGATTCGAAGACCTCTTCCGTCACCTCCAGCCCCTTCAGGCCGTACGCCATCTCGATCTCTCGGCCCACTTTGGTGTGCTCGTTGTGGAACGCCGGGAGGCAGTGCATAAACTTGACGTTCGGGTTTCCGGTGGCCTTCATCACGTCCGCGTTAATCTGATACGGCTTCATCAGGCTGACGCGCTCGGCCCAGGCTTCCTTCGGCTCGCCCATGGAGACCCACACGTCGGTGTAGAGGAAATCGGTCCCCCGCACGCCTTCTTCCACGTCGTCGGTGAGGGTAATGCGCGCGCCTGTTTCTTTGGCGATGGCGCGGCACTGCTCAACTAGCCCGGCTTCCGGCCAGAAGGATTTCGGCGCGACGAGGCGGATATCCATCCCCATCTTGGCCGCCCCGACCATCAGCGAGTTGCCCATGTTGTTACGCGCGTCGCCGAGATAGGCAAAGCTCAACTCTGGCAGGGTTTTGCCCGGCGAATGCTCCAGCATGGTCATCAGGTCGGCGAGGATTTGCGTTGGGTGGAACTCGTCGGTCAGGCCGTTCCATACCGGTACGCCCGCGTACTCGCCCAGCTCTTCGACGATGGCCTGGCCGTAGCCGCGGTATTCAATGCCGTCATACATGCGCCCCAGAACGCGGGCGGTGTCCTTCATCGACTCTTTATGGCCAATCTGCGAGCCGCTTGGGCCGAGGTAGGTGACCTGCGCGCCCTGGTCGAACGCGCCCACTTCAAAAGCGCAGCGGGTGCGGGTGGAGGTTTTTTCAAAGATCAGGGCGATGTTTTTCCCGACCAGGGTTTGCTTCTCACGCCCGGCTTTTTTGGCCGCCTTCAGGTCGATGGCGAGATCGATCAGGTACTGGATCTCCGCCGGGGTGTAGTCCAGCAGTTTCAGAAAGTTGCGGTTTTTCAGGTTGATGGTCATGGGTAAATCCTTTTTAAAATTTAGCTGTCTGATGCCCTCACCCCGGCCCTCTCCCACGGGGAGAGGGAGAGGTGGGTGAGGGGAAAAGGGTGTTCAATTACGAATCAACGTGCCTTTCTCGCCCGCCAGGATCTCTGCGCCGTCGGCCAGCGCGCCGATCCCGGCAATGCCGTTGCAGGCTTCAACAAACTCGCGGCAGGCGGCCACTTTCGGCCCCATCGATCCGGCGTCGAACTGCATATCTCTGAGCAGCTCCGGCGTCACCTGCGCCAGCGGGCGCTGGGTCGGCTTGCCCCAGTCGAGGTACACCGCGTCGGCATCGGTGAGGATCAGCAGGGCGTCGGCCTCGATCTGCCTCGCCAGCAGCGCGGCGGAGAGGTCTTTGTCGATCACCGCTTCAATCCCGCGATAGCCGTTGGCGTTTTCCACCACCGGCACGCCGCCGCCGCCGTTGCAGATCACCAGGTGGTCACGCTGAATCAGCGCGGTGATGGCGTCGCTCTCGACGATGCGCTTCGGCTGCGGCGACGGCACCACGCGGCGGACGTAGCTCCCGTCGGCCTTGAACACCCAGCCTTTTTCCGCGGCCAGCGCTTTCGCCTGGGCTTCGCTGTACACCGGGCCGATGTACTTGGTCGGGTTGCTGAAGGCCGGGTCGGCGGCGTCCACTTCGACCTGCGTGAGCAGGACGCTCACCTCGCGCTGCGGCAGATTATTTTTCAGCGCTTGCTGGAGCATGTAGCCGATCATCCCCTGGCTTTCGGCGCCGAGAACGTCCAGCGGGTAGGGCGTCACTTTGTCGTAGGCGCTGTTCTGCAGCGCCAGCAGCCCGACCTGCGGGCCGTTGCCGTGAACCAGCACCACGCGCCACTGCGCCGTCAGCCCGGCGATGGTGCGGGCGGCCTGCTCGATGTTCTGGCGCTGGATCTCCGCTTCCAGCGGCTCGCCGCGCTTGAGCAGCGCGTTGCCGCCCAGGGCCACAACCAGAGTGGGTTTTCGTTCCATGATGGCTCCTTTAAATTCCGTCGCGTTCCAGCGGGCAGCTCATGCAGCGCGCGCCGCCGCGGCCGCGTCCGAGCTCGTCGCCAGGGATGGGCAGCACGGTGATGCCCGCTTTGTCGTACTTCTCGTTGGTCCAGACGTTGCGCTCGTAGCCGATTACCACGCCCGGACGGATGGTCAGGACGTTGTTAGCGTCGTTCCACTGCTCGCGTTCGGCTTCAAAGGCGTCGCCGCCGGTGGTGATCAGGCGCACCTGGCTAATGCCGAGCGCTTTCTCGATGGCGTGCAGCAGGTCGGTTTCCTGGTTGCGCAGCAGGCCGCCGCGTCCGTCCGGGGTGAGCGTCCAGCACTGGGTGTCTTTGCGCACCACTTCCGGATAAACGGAGAAGGTGTCCACGTCGATGTGGGTCATCACGGTGTCGAGGTGCATGCAGGAGCGGTGTTTGGGCAGCTCAACGGCGATCACGCGCTCGGCCTGACGGTGTTTGAACAGGCTGTTGGCGAGGAACTCCACGCCCTGCGGCGTCGTGCGTTCGGACATGCCGATCAGTACCGCGCCGCGGCCAATTACTAATACGTCGCCGCCCTCTAAGGTGGCGTGGTCGTAATTAATATTCTCGTCGCCGAAATACTTAATAAAATCGCCGTCGGCAAACGCCGGGTGCCAGCGATATATTGCCCGCAGGTTATTCGTTTCGCGCTGACGCGCCGGTTTGGCCATGGGGTTAATAGAGACGCCGTTATAAATCCAGCACGAGGTGTCGCGGGTAAATAAATGGTTCGGCAGCGGCTTCATAATAAAATCATTCGCCGTGTGGGTATCGACCACCATATTTTTAATGGCCGCCGGAATTTCACCGTAGGTTAATCCGCCGCTCAGTCTGCGCGCCAGTTCGCGGTGCGGCATATCCGCCAGCCAGCCGCGCACGTCGCCGGCAAAAGTAGGGCCGAGGCGATAGTCGGAGATCTGCGTATCCAGCAGCCAGGCTTTCGCTTCTGTAATATCAAGGGTTTGTGTCAGAAGGTCGGTCAACAGCAGGACTTCCACACCCTGATCGCGCAGCGTGTTTGCGAAGATATCATGCTCCTCACCCGCCCGCTCAACCGAGAGCACGTCATCGAAAAGCAGCTCCTGACAGTTCGATGGCGTTAAACGTTTCAGACTTAAATTTGGGCGGTGCAGCATAACGCTACGCAATTGACCAATTTCAGAACCGACATAATGCTTTTCCATAATTATTCCTTTAACTGTTTTTCAGAATAAAAAGGGCATGCGCCATGCGTTGTGTTTAATTACATGGCGGCTAAGCTCAATTGATTTCGTGATTCATACTAGGCAGTTAAATAATCCTTATTGTGATGCTGCTCACGCGAAATCGGATATTAAGGAGTTTGTTTCCATTTGCATGATTCGCATCAGATAATGATTAATTTCATATTATTCAGGGATGAATAGCTAAGCAGGATTCGGTGGCATTATTTGAGATTGTTATTATTTTGTAGATTTTAATCTTTTGATACATTCAGTTATGTTGCTGATTTTTAATGTTTAATTATGCCTGTGGGAATGGCTATGCAATTAACGTAATTAACTATTTTTGACTTAAGAAAAATCCTTAAATAATTATGGCTTTTTTGAGCACATTATCAGAACGGTAAAGTGTGAGGTGGCAACGAGTTTTGTTAATTAACCTGAATGATCAGAGGGTTAGTTCAGCCGTGCGATATGCACTTGCCAATGTTATGCATAACCCCTGCATAAATGCCTGAGCAGGATTAACAGCAAATTAACACCATTCCCGATAAACATGCGCTCGCGCAAATCTCAACGAAAAAGGGCTGGTATGGCAGCGGGGATTCTCGTATAAAATATAAAAATGAAACATTGTTTTATATTGAGGGTTGAACATGATTATCGGCAACATCCACCATTTGCAGTCCTGGCTGACTGACGATCTGCGCCAGGCCATTGAGCACGTTAAAGCCCACGTCACCGACGCCACGCCGCTCGGGAAACACGACATCAACGGCAACAGCCTGTTTTATCTGGTCTCGGAAGACATGACCCAGCCGTTCGCCGAGCGCCGCGCCGAGTACCACGCGCGCTATCTGGATATCCAGATCGTGATGAAGGGTCAGGAGGGGATGACCTTCAGTACCCTGCCGCACGGCGCGCCGGACACCGACTGGCTGGCGGACAAAGACATCGCGTTCCTGCCAGAAGGCGAGCAGGAGAAAACCGTGGTACTGAGCGAAGGGGATTTTGTGGTGTTCTGGCCGGGTGAAGTGCATAAGCCGCTGTGCGCGGTTGGGGAGCCTGCTAAGGTCAGAAAAGTGGTTGTTAAAATGTTAGTGGAGTAATTTTCCCTCACCCAAGGGGAGAGGGTGTTAAAGTCCCCTCTCCCTGTGGGAGAGGGTTAGGGTGAGGGCACCAGACCGCACCCACGCAATCTGTGATCCAGCTTAAATTTCCCGCACTCCCTCCTCCCTTCCCATTTACCTCTCCTTTTTCTGCGTCATAGTATGATCGTTAAATTAATGAACGCTGTTCTATAATGTAGAACAAAATGATTCAGCAAGGAGATCTCATGCCGCAGTCCGCGTTGTTCACGGGAATCATTCCCCCTGTCTCCACCATTTTTACCGCCGACGGTCAGCTCGATAAGCCGGGCACCGCCGCGCTGATCGACGATCTGATCAAAGCAGGCGTTGACGGCCTGTTCTTCCTGGGCAGCGGCGGCGAGTTCTCCCAGCTCGGTGCCGAAGAGCGTAAAACCATTGCCCGCTTTGCTATCGATCATGTCGATCGTCGTGTGCCGGTTCTGATCGGCACCGGCGGCACCAACGCCCGGGAAACCATTGAGCTCAGCCAGCACGCGCAGCAGGCGGGCGCGGACGGCATCGTGGTGATTAACCCCTACTACTGGAAGGTGTCGGAAGCGAACCTGATCCGCTATTTCGAGCAGGTGGCGGACAGCGTCACGCTGCCGGTGATGCTCTATAACTTCCCGGCGCTGACCGGGCAGGATCTGACCCCGGCGCTGGTGAAAACACTCGCCGACTCGCGCAGCAATATTATCGGCATCAAAGACACCATCGACTCCGTCGCCCACCTGCGCAGCATGATCCATACCGTCAAAGGTGCCCATCCGCACTTCACCGTGCTCTGCGGCTATGACGATCACCTCTTTAATACCCTGCTGCTCGGCGGCGACGGGGCGATCTCGGCGAGCGGCAACTTTGCCCCGCAGGTGTCGGTGAATCTTCTGAAAGCGTGGCGCGACGGGGACGTGGCGAAAGCGGCTGAGTATCATCAGACCTTACTGCAAATACCGCAGATGTATCAGCTGGATACGCCGTTTGTGAACGTGATTAAAGAGGCGATTGTGCTCTGCGGCCGCCCGATCTCCACGCACGTGCTGCCGCCCGCATCGCCGCTGGACGAGCCGCGCAAGGCGCAGCTGAAAACCCTGCTGCAACAGCTCAAGCTCTGCTGAGCCGGACGATAACGATGACCATTGAGAAAATTTTCACCCCACAGGACGACGCGTTTTATGCGGTGATCACCCACGCGGCGGGGCCGCAGGGCGCGCTGCCGCTGACCCCGCAGATGCTGATGGAATCCCCCAGCGGCAACCTGTTCGGCATGACCCAGAACGCCGGGATGGGCTGGGACGCCAACAGGCTGACCGGGAAAGAGGTGCTGATCATCGGCACCCAGGGCGGCATCCGCGCCGGAGACGGGCGCCCGGTCGCGCTGGGCTATCACACCGGGCACTGGGAGATCGGCATGCAGATGCAGGCGGCGGCGAAGGAGATTACCCGCAGCGGCGGGATCCCGTTTGCGGCCTTTGTCAGCGATCCGTGCGACGGGCGCTCGCAGGGTACGCACGGCATGTTCGACTCCCTGCCGTACCGCAACGACGCGGCGATCGTGTTTCGCCGCCTGATCCGCTCCCTGCCCACGCGGCGGGCGGTGATCGGCGTGGCAACCTGCGATAAAGGGCTGCCCGCCACCATGATTGCGCTGGCCTCGATGCACGACCTGCCGACCATTCTGGTGCCGGGCGGGGCGACGCTGCCGCCGACCGTGGGGGAAGACGCGGGCAAGGTACAGACCATCGGCGCGCGCTTCGCCAACCACGAACTCTCATTGCAGGAGGCCGCCGAGCTGGGCTGTCGCGCCTGCGCGTCGCCGGGCGGTGGGTGTCAGTTCCTCGGCACGGCGGGCACTTCGCAGGTGGTCGCGGAGGCGCTGGGCCTGGCGTTGCCGCATTCCGCGCTGGCGCCGTCCGGGCAGGCGGTGTGGCTGGAGATCGCCCGTCAGGCGGCGCGCGCGGTCAGCGAGCTGGATAACCGCGGCATTACCACGCGCGATATCCTCACCGATAAAGCCATCGAAAACGCGATGGTGATCCACGCGGCGTTCGGCGGCTCCACCAATTTACTGCTGCACATTCCGGCCATCGCCCACGCGGCGGGCTGCACGATCCCGGACGTTGAGCACTGGACGCGCGTCAACCGCAGGGTGCCGCGCCTGGTCAGCGTGCTACCCAACGGCCCGGACTATCACCCGACCGTGCGCGCGTTCCTCGCGGGCGGCGTGCCGGAGGTGATGCTCCACCTGCGCGATCTCGGCCTGCTGCATCTGGACGCCATGACCGTGACCGGCCAGACGGTGGGCGAGAACCTCGACTGGTGGCAGGCGTCCGAGCGCCGTGAGCGCTTCCGCCAGTGCCTGCGCGAGCAGGACGGCGTGGATCCGGATGATGTGATCCTGCCGCCGGAGAAGGCAAAAGCGAAAGGGCTGACCTCGACGGTCTGCTTCCCGACGGGCAACATCGCGCCGGAAGGTTCGGTGATCAAGGCCACGGCGATTGACCCGTCGGTGGTGGGTGAAGATGGCGTGTACCGCCACACCGGCCGGGCGCGGGTGTTTGTCTCGGAAGCGCAGGCGATCAAGGCCATCAAGCGGGAAGAGATTGCGCAGGGCGATATCATGGTGGTGATCGGCGGCGGACCGTCCGGCACCGGCATGGAAGAGACCTACCAGCTTACCTCCGCGCTGAAGCATATCTCATGGGGCAAGACGGTGTCGCTCATCACCGATGCGCGCTTCTCGGGCGTGTCGACGGGCGCCTGCTTCGGCCACGTGTCGCCGGAAGCGCTGGCGGGCGGGCCGATTGGCAAGCTGCGCGATAATGACATCATCGAGATCGCCGTCGACCGCCTGACCCTCACGGGCAGCGTTAACTTCATCGGCACGGCGGACAACCCGCTGACGCCGGAGGAGGGCGCGCGCGAGCTGGCGCGGCGGCAGACGCACCCGGACCTGCACGCCCACGACTTTTTGCCGGACGATACCCGGCTGTGGGCGGCGCTGCAGTCGGTAAGTGGCGGCACCTGGAAAGGCTGTATTTATGACACCGATAAAATCATTGAGGTAATTAACGCCGGTAAAAAAGCGCTCGGCATTTAATTATTTTCAGAGATAAAACCGTCTGCGGAAAATATTCCGCGGACGGCTTTTCCATTTCTGTTATTTAATAATATAAACAATAGGTTGAGATATATCGTCGGCGTCACAAAAGCAAAATAACGTAATTCGGAAATAAGATATGACCATTGCTGGTTAATTGAACAGCTCATTACACTCCATTAACACGATGTTGTAATTCAGCACACTACATAAGGGTGTAATTCTGATGACGCAATTAACCATGAAAGACAAAATTGGCTACGGGCTGGGTGACACCGCCTGCGGCTTCGTCTGGCAGGCCACGATGTTCCTGCTGGCCTATTTCTACACCGACGTCTTCGGCCTGTCGGCGGGCATAATGGGCACGCTGTTTTTGGTCTCCCGCGTGCTCGACGCCGTCACCGACCCGCTGATGGGGCTGCTGGTAGACCGCACCCGCACGCGTCACGGCCAGTTCCGCCCGTTCCTGCTGTGGGGCGCCATCCCGTTCGGCATCGTCTGCGTGCTGACCTTCTACACGCCGGACTTCTCCGCGCAGGGCAAAATCATCTACGCCTGCGTGACCTACATTCTCCTGACCCTGGTCTACACCTTCGTTAACGTGCCGTACTGCGCCATGCCGGGCGTCATCACCGCCGACCCGAAAGAGCGTCACGCCCTGCAGTCCTGGCGCTTCTTCCTGGCGGCGGCGGGCTCGCTCGCCATCAGCGGCATCGCGCTGCCGCTGGTGAGCATCATCGGCAAGGGGGATGAGCAGGTGGGCTATTTCGGCGCCATGTGCGTGCTGGGGCTTGTTGGCGTGGTGCTGCTCTACGTCTGCTTCTTCACCACCAAAGAGCGCTACACCTTTGAGGTTCAGCCGGGTTCGTCGGTGGCGAAAGATCTCAGGCTGCTGCTGGGCAACGGCCAGTGGCGCATCATGTGCGCGTTCAAGATGATGGCGACCTGCTCCAACGTGGTGCGCGGCGGGGCGACACTCTACTTCGTGAAATATGTGATGGATCACCCGGAGATGGCGACCCAGTTTTTACTTTACGGCAGCCTCGCCACCATGTTCGGGTCGCTTTGCTCCTCACGCCTGCTGGGCCGCTTCGACCGCGTCACCGCCTTCAAGTGGATCATCGTCGCCTACTCGCTGATCAGCCTGCTGATTTTCGTCACCCCGGCTGAGCACATCGCGCTGATTTTTGCCCTCAACATCCTGTTCCTGTTTGTCTTTAACACCACCACGCCGCTGCAGTGGCTGATGGCCTCTGACGTGGTGGATTACGAGGAGAGCCGCAGCGGTCGCCGCCTCGACGGGCTGGTGTTCTCCACCTACCTGTTCAGCCTGAAGATTGGCCTGGCGATTGGCGGGGCGGTGGTGGGCTGGATCCTGGCGTACGTGAACTATTCCGCCAGCAGCAGCGTGCAGCCGGTTGAGGTGCTGACCACCATCAAAATTCTGTTCTGCGTGGTGCCGGTGGTGCTCTACGCGGGCATGTTCATCATGCTGTCGTTCTACAAGCTCACCGACGCCCGCGTGGAGGCCATCAGCCAGCAGCTGATCAAGCATCGCGCGGCGCAGGGCGAGGCCGTTCCCGACGCCGCGACAGCCGCATCCCATTAACCGGAGGCAATATGGAAATCACTAACCCAATCCTGACCGGCTTCAACCCGGACCCGTCCCTGTGCCGCCAGGGCGAGGACTACTACATCGCCACCTCAACGTTCGAGTGGTTCCCGGGTGTGCGCATCTACCACTCCCGCGACCTGAAAAACTGGTCGCTGGTCAGCACCCCGCTGGACCACGTGTCGATGCTGGACATGAAGGGCAACCCGGACTCCGGCGGCATCTGGGCGCCGTGCCTGAGCTACGCCGACGGCAAATTCTGGCTGCTCTATACCGACGTGAAGATTGTCGACTCGCCGTGGAAAAACGGCCGCAACTTCCTTGTCACTGCGCCCTCCATTGAGGGACCGTGGAGCGAGCCGATCCCGATGGGCAACGGCGGGTTTGACCCGTCCCTGTTCCACGACGACGATGGCCGCAAATACTATATCTACCGCCCGTGGGGGCCGCGTCACCACAGCAACCCGCACAACACCATCGTGTTGCAGGCGTTTGACCCGCAGACCGGCACGCTCTCGCCCGAGCGCAAAACCCTGTTTACCGGCACGCCGCTCTGCTACACCGAAGGGGCGCACCTGTATCGCCACGCGGGATGGTTCTACCTGATGGTCGCCGAGGGCGGCACCAGCTACGAGCACGCCGTCGTGGTGCTGCGTTCCAAAAATATCGACGGGCCATACGAGCTGCACCCGGACGTAACGATGATGACCAGCTGGCACCTGCCGGAGAACCCGCTGCAGAAGAGCGGCCACGGCTCGCTGCTGCAGACCCACACCGGAGAGTGGTACATGGCCTACCTCACCAGCCGCCCGCTGCGCCTTCCCGGCGTACCGCTGCTGGCCTCCGGCGGACGCGGCTACTGTCCGCTGGGGCGCGAGACCGGCATCGCCCGCATTGAGTGGCGCGACGGCTGGCCGTACGTGGAAGGCGGCAAGCACGCGCAGCTGACCGTGCCCGGCCCGCAGATGGCCGAGCAGCCAGCAGCCGTTCAGGCCACCTGGCGGGACGATTTCGACGCTAGTTCGCTTGACCCGGAGCTGCAGACCCTGCGCATTCCGTTCGACGACACCCTCGGCTCGCTCACCGCGCGCCCGGGCTACTTACGGCTCTACGGCAACGACTCGCTCAACTCGACCTTCACCCAGTCGACCGTGGCGCGCCGCTGGCAGCACTTCGCCTTCCGGGCAGAAACGCGGATGCAGTTCTCGCCGGTCCACTTCCAGCAGAGCGCGGGGCTGACCTGCTACTACAACAGCAAAAACTGGAGCTACTGCTTTGTGGACTACGAGGAGGGGCAGGGCAGAACCATCAAGGTTATTCAGCTCGACCACAACGTGCCGTCGTGGCCGCTGCACGAGCAGCCCATTCCGGTGCCGGAACATGCGGAGAGCGTCTGGCTGCGGGTGGACGTGGATACGCTGGTCTACCGCTATAGCTATTCGTTCGACGGCGAGACGTGGCACGCCGTGCCGGTAACCTATGAGGCGTGGAAGCTATCGGATGACTACATCGGCGGGCGCGGCTTCTTCACCGGCGCGTTTGTGGGGCTGCACTGCGAGGACATCAGCGGCGACGGTTGTCACGCAGACTTTGACTACTTCACCTACGAGCCGGCCTGACGGCTCAGGCCGGGTAGCCCAGCGCGCGTGAGAGCGCGAGTCCGGCCTGCTGAAGCTGCTCGCGGAAGCGGGCCAGCTCGGCGTCGTCCACGCGTGAGGTCAGCGTCGACAGGCTCAGGGCGGCGATGACGCGGGACTCGTGGTTCCACACCGGCACCGCCACGCAGCGCACGCCCTGCTCGTTCTCTTCGCGGTCCAGGGCGTAGCCCTGCTCGCGAGTCTGCGTCAGGGCGGTCATTAATGCTTCGCGAGAGGCGAGGGTAGCGGGCGTAAAGGTGGTGTACTGATAGCCTTCCAGCAGGGCGTTCAGCTCGGCCTCGCCCAGCCAGGCAATCAACACCTTGCCAATGGCGGTGGCGTGAACCGGCAGACGGCGGCCGATGCGCGAATAGGCGATGGCGGCCAGCTTGCCTTCAATCTTCTCGATATAGACCCCTTCACGCCCGTCCAGGATCCCCAGGTGGGTGGTCTGCCCGGTCCGTTGGGACAGCTCCGTCAGCCAGCCTTTCGCCTTCTGACGAATATCGATGGAGCCCACGACGAAATGACCGCGCTCGACCAGCTTCATGCCGAGGCGATACTTGCCGTTCTCCGGGTTCTGATCGATATAGCCGTGAAGCTGCAGGGTTTTCAGCAGCGAGTGGAGGGTACTCTTGCTCAGCCCCATCAGTTTGCTGATGTCGGTGATCTTAAGCTCGGTGGCCTGTTCGTTGAACAGGTCGAGGATCTGCAACGCACGTTCAACAGACTGAATAATCGGCATAATGCTGGCATGTCCACGCTGGAATTAAGGCGAAAACGTACCTTTTTCGGGGTGAAAAATCAATGAAATGGAGCCGATGTTCTCCCTCTCCCCGTGGGAGAGGGCCGGGGTGAGGGCACCAGACCGCATCGCAGCCCGGCAACAAAGGCGGCTCCATTATTGTTAGCGGGGGCATCAATTATTATCCCGAGCGGCGACAGACTGAATTTTCCAGATCCCATCTTCTTTAACCATACAATCAATGACTGTGTGCTGGGTCTTTTTGCCAAACGTGATATTCACGTTTACACAGACTGGGTCTGAATCATACGAATCAATAGCTACATTCTCAGCCCAGTCCTCGCCGATATATTGCGATTTCATAAAAAAATCAGCCTCGTAAAATTCAGCGTCGGCATAACGGGGATCGGCTGCATGACGTAATTTTTTCATGGTGCTGGTCGTAACGAACTTATCGATTTCGTTTCCCTGTTGAATAGGATAACGATCGTTGTTCACCTGTTTGACGTACCAGCGATTGAATTCAAGGGCGCGCTGCATCGGTATCTGAAAATCTTCGGCCCCCAATACTGCTGTGCTGAATAATACAATTAAGATGAGCTTATTCATATTAGTAATGCCTGTATAAGGTTACGGCAGGCTGGAGTTGGCGATACGTTGGCCCCGGGTACAGTGTTCTCTGTTTAAAATCTGAATACCAGGTTCCAGCGCCATCGTAAATACAGACATGCCCGTACTGATTCGGGCCGGGCAAGGCATCAATCACCGCGATATCCCCCTCTGTGGGAGTGCCATAGACTTTTGTGAACCCTGCTTTTTCAAGAGAACGCCAGAAATCCTTAGCGTTTGCCCCTTAGATTTTAAGCCCTCCGGCTCGAATAGCGGCGGCGATTGCACGAGCGCAATAGTGTCCAGTATGGGTTAGTGCGTGGCTACGGGCGTATGACACAGCTTCATGCTTATTCCATGACATAAATAATCCTTATTAACGAAATGCAGCAATAAGGAAATATTACGCCGATAATATACGGTGTTTTGTAATTGATAATGACCTGATATTAACCATTATCTACTCAGTAAATAATGGTTAATAAAAATATAAATTCTTATTATGGTTAATGCCTATCTGAGAAAGCGTCAGTAAAATGAATTTTTCTGCCCGACGATAACGCTGTTGTCGTTTTTAGTGTTTTCTCCCTCTCCCTGTGGGAGAGGGCCGGGGTGAGGGCACCAGACCGCAGAGGAGTCAATTACTCCCCAAGCGTCGCCACCATCACCGCCTTAATCGTATGCATCCGGTTTTCCGCCTGATCGAACACGATGCTCGCCGCCGACTCAAACACCTCGTCCGTCACTTCCATTCCGCCGTGCAGATCGAACTCTTTCGCCATCTGCTTGCCGAGCGTGGTCTGGTCGTCATGAAACGCCGGCAGACAGTGCAGGAACTTCACGTCCGGGTTGCCGGTCAGCGCCATCATCTGGGCGTTCACCTGATACCCGCGCAGCAGCGCAATCCGCTCCGCCCACTTCTCTTTAGCTTCGCCCATCGACACCCAGACGTCGGTATAGATAAAGTCCGCGCCCTTCACGCCAGTCGCCACGTCTTCCGTCAGCGTAATCTTCCCGCCGTGCTTCTCCGCCAGCGCGCTGCACTCCGCCACCAGGCTCTCTTCCGGCCAACAGGCTTTCGGGGCCACCAGACGCAGATCCAGCCCGGTCAGCGCCGCCGCTTCCAGCATCGAGTTGCCCATGTTGTTGCGCGCGTCGCCCGCGTAGACCAGCGTCATCTCGTTAAACGCCTTGCCCGGCAGGTGCTCCTGCATGGTCAGCAGGTCCGCCAGCAGCTGGGTCGGGTGGAACTCGTTGGTCAGCCCGTTCCACACCGGCACGCCCGCGTACTGCGCCAGCGTCTCGACCACTTCCTGGCCGTGGCCGCGATACTGAATGCCGTCGTACATCCGCCCGAGCACGCGCGCGGTGTCCTTAATTGACTCTTTATGCCCAATCTGGCTGCCGCTCGGGCCTAAATACGTGACGCGCGCGCCCTGGTCAAATGCGGCAACTTCGAAAGAGCAACGTGTACGGGTCGAGTCTTTTTCGAAGATGAGCGCGATGTTTTTACCGGTAAGCTTCTGTACTTCCTTGCCATTTTTTTTATCGGCCTTGAGCTGTGCGGCAAGGGTCAGCAGAGAAGTGAACTGTGCAGGGGTAAAGTCGAGCAGTTTCAGAAAGTGTTTTTTGTATAAATCGGACATTTTATCCTCACATGGCGAACGCCACTTATTGAATTAAAATTCACTTTATATGTGTAATTATTCATTTGCAACCCCGTTTCACAAATCTTTCCAACAAAGGTGGAGGCAAACCCGTCCGTGTGTGAAAATAGAAGTATCTGCCGCACTTTAAAGAGGATTGAGCCATGGCAAACCCGGAACACCTGGAAGAGCAACGCGAAGAGACGCGTCTGATTATTGAAGAGCTGCTGGAAGACGGTAGCGATCCGGACGCGCTGTACACCATCGAGCACCATTTCTCTGCGGATGATTTCGACGCGCTGGAAAAAATGGCCGTGGAAGCCTTCAAGCTGGGTTACGAAGTGACCGAGCCGGAAGAGCTGGAAGTGGAAGAGGGCGACACCGTCATCTGCTGCGACATCCTGAGCGAAGGCGCGCTGAAGGCGGAGCTGATCGACGCGCAGGTAGAACAGCTGATGAACCTGGCCGAGAAGTTTGACGTGGAATACGACGGCTGGGGAACCTACTTCGAAGATCCGAACGGTGAAGACGGCGAAGAAGGTGACGACGAAGATTACGTCGACGAAGACGACGACGGCGTGCGTCACTAAGCGTTTCAGGCGGTGGCGCGCGCCACCGCTTTTTCAAGGCAGAACCATGGATTACCCGCAGATACTCGCCCCCGTACTCAACTTCCTCCAGTGCCCGACCCCGCAAGCATGGATTGATAAAGCCCGCGACCCGGCGAACCTGCCGCTGCTGCTTACCGACCACATGGTGTGCGAGCTCAAGGCCGCCCAGACCGCGCTGCTGCTGGTGCGCAAATACGTCGCCGACGAAAGCGGTGCCGACGCGCTGCTCGACTGGCTCAAACCCTACGAACAGTTCACCTTCCGCGACGGCCCGGAGCCGGACTTCATCGCCCTGCACAGGCAGATTGGCAAAAGCGTGATGCCCAAAACCGACGACCCGTGGGGCCAGTCGCTCATCGACAGCATGGTGCTGCTGATTAAAGAGGAGCTGCACCACTTCTGGCAGGTGCGCGAGGCGATGCTGGCCCGCGACATTCCATACGTCAAAATCACCGCCAGCCGCTACGCCAAAGGGATGCTGAAGGATGTGCGCACCCACGAGCCGCTGACGCTGATCGACAAGCTCATCTGCGGCGCCTACATCGAAGCCCGCTCCTGCGAACGCTTCGCCGCGCTGGCCCCGTTCCTCGACGACGACCTGCAGAAGTTTTATCTCTCGCTGCTGCGCTCGGAAGCGCGCCACTATCAGGACTACCTGACGCTGGCTCAGCAGGTGAGCGACGACGATATCTCACCGCGCATAAAGCTTTTTGGCGAAATTGAAGCCACACTTATCTCGACACCGGACCACGAGTTTCGCTTCCACAGCGGCGTGCCGGTGTAAACCGGCATAACGCAAGGATAAGGATGCGAGATGAAAAAAACGTGGATCAGTACGGTCATTGTTGTTGTCGCGGTCGCCGCCGTGGCGTTCTGGGTGTTCTTCGACAGGCAGCGCGCTCCTGAACAGCAGATGGATAACGCCCTTAACGCGATGCCCGCCTGGCAGGTGATTAAGGAGCAGGAGCCTGTGCTGCATCAGCGCATTCTCGACCAGATGGCCGCCCTGCAAAAAGCGGGCGAGCCGGAGCAGCAGATTATCGACACCATTCAGCCGCAGATCCTGCATCTGCAGATGTCGCGCCTGCAAAACGCCCCGGACGCCAACGTGGTGAACTACATGACCATCAACATGGAGCAGACCGCCGCCATCCAGAAGGTGAGCGACGACGCCTGCTTCCGCTTCCTCTACCCGATGGTGAAGGGCGGCGTGAACCCGATGCGCATGCTGGATAAAGACCTGATGGCGCGGCGCATGCAGGCCGACGCCGACATGATGCGCGCGGCCTACGGCAAAAACCGCCACACCGTGACCCCCGCCGAACGCGAGGCGGCCGTCGAGGACGTGCGGCCGATTATGAAGGCACTTGCCGATAAGTACGGTGAGGACATCCAGCTGCTGCAGATGCCGGAGAAGGCGGCGGGCAAAGAGAAGCTCTCCTGCGATATGGTGCAGGAGATGTGGGCGAAGGTGCTGGCGCTGCCTGAGCAGAAGGCGGCGGGGGTGATTCGTCTGGCGGTGTCTGAGCTGGAGTGACAAAGGGCGCTGGTTTTTTGGGCACTTAGCGCGGGTTTAGCGCGTCGTCGCTTGCATGGCGGCGCGCGACAGGTATAATCCACAACGTTTCCGCATCCCCTTCAGTGCCGAAGTGGCGAAATCGGTAGACGCAGTTGATTCAAAATCAACCGTAGAAATACGTGCCGGTTCGAGTCCGGCCTTCGGCACCAAGTCATTAAATTCCTTACAATACAGCTAGTTAGAGAATAAAATCTGTCTCTTTTGCCTGTAAGAAATGCTCTGTTATGTCCCTTGAAAAAGCCGCTGTGGTTGATAGTGGTAATTGGGATGTTAACTCATAGCGGCGTGTAGTTCCAAGCGTCAAACACGTACTGACTCAACTTGAAAGCTATGACGTAGCCACCGTCTCTAAACAATCCCAAAAACTTTTAGTGAAGCGCATTTTAGCCCGATGCCCCCGTTCTGTCGCCGTCGCGAGACGCCGCAGGGGATAAACAGGTTTATGGTGGTCACGGTACTTGCAGACCATATGCAAGCTCTGCCAGCGGTTCGGCCTCGCTCCCCTTGGGTACATGGTCATCCTGATAAGCCTCACTAACTGACATAACCCTGATGAAGTCGCCAGAGGCTCCGCTTGTTGTCTTACCACCAACGGGGCTTTATGGCTATCTTGTATATCAACATAGCGGAATGAGTTTCTACTTCAAGTTGCTCCAGTGGTATCTTTACATATAAGACCCAAACGGAGCGGTACAATGGCTGGTCAAGATAAAAATAAGATTCCCGATTGGAAAGCTCTCGAACAACTTGTTGCCATGATTCAAAAGCAGCTTTCTCCTGATGCTGTAGTGCAACACAATGTGATGCTTGATGGTATCCAGAGCGAAACTAAAAGGCAGGTGGATGTTCTGGTGGAACAGTCCATTGGTCAGTACAAGATGCGTATTGTTATTGATTGCAAAGACTACGCAAATCCGGTGGATGTCAAAGGCGTTGAAGAGTTTCACGGGTTAGTACAGGACGTATGTGCGCATCAGGGAGCGTTGGTTTGTCCTGCTGGTTTTACTAAATCAGCTTTGCGGCGTGCACAGAAATTACAAATTGCGCTTTATCGCCCAGTTTCTACAGGCGACCATAAATGGCGGGCGGAAGTGACTGCCCCTGTATTGTGTGATTTCAGAAACAGTTTCATGAGTTTTGGCATTAGATGTTCTGCTCCTAAACCTCTGCTAATTCCGAATGAGTTTTACAAGTTGCCAGTCTACAGCCCGGAGAACGAGCTATTGGGTACGGCGTTAGGGCTTGCTCAGTCTCGGTGGGATAGTGGTGCTTTACCTAGTGAACCGGGAGAACATGATGAGTTATTGATATTTGAGGGGGTTAAAACTCAAATTGATAATGGATACGGTGATAAGGTGGAAGTCACCTTAACTCTTCGGCTTTTTGTAAAACAAAATCTATATCTCGGCCATTTACCTGTTGAAGATATCAACGGATTACAAGATGAGCATACCGGACACATTGTCACTAATGCTTTTACGCTGGGTGGTCTCAACCCTGATGAGGTTGAACGAGACTGGCAACGGATCGAGGATATGGGCACAATTGAATTTGAACCCCTCCTGAAAGTTGTTGGCTATAACTGCTACGGTATCGGTCCCGGATGAGCTACGGATTTTATTTAACAATATAAGGGCTGGAAATGCAGAGTGAAATTATCACACAGAAAAATGGAAAAGGTATCTTTGACCGCAAGGCTTGGTTAGCTGAGTCCAAAAAACTGTATTTATCAGCAAAGCTATTGAGAAGTGAAGGTGAACGAAATAAAAACCTTTTTAAGATTACAGATAAGAAATCTCCCGTTGTGCATGAATATATCGACATAGCATCCTCAACTGATAAAACTAGCAGGTTGCTGCTGGGGTATGCTTTCGAAATGTTATTAAAATCCGCGATCCTTTTAATGAATCTTGGTGCGCAAAAAGATACTATAGACACTAAGTTTCGCGATTACGGTCATAAACTGGATAGGATGGCTATTGATTTAGAATTGGCATTAACTGTTGATGAATTAAAATTATTAAAAATTGCGTCGCAAGATATTGTGCTTCAGGCCAGATATCCGATTGGCAAAGTTGATGATACAAGTTATATATCCGAATTAAACAAAAGAAATATACAGCTGGCCGATGGCAAGATTTTTGTGGGTATGATTGAACTGTATGACAAAATAAAAGATATAGTTGCCAAGTTTGATAATGACTCAACGAATTGTGCAGAGTTTAATGTGCTTAGAGGGAGTGATTTTATTCTCTTTATGCGAAACGGAGGTGGGCTGTCATCAAGAGCAATAGTAAACTTTGCGGCTCAATTCCCGGAGGGTAATAAACGCAAGTCATATTTAAAAGAAATTATTGAGACGCATGCTGGCAAGTTTGCGTTGTTATATACATATCGTTGGGCTTCATTTTCATTCTTCGAAGACACGGGCAAAAAGCTCATCCCGCTTGAGGAGTAACAAGTTTTCGTAACATCTTATCCGGTACATGTAGTATCTGCCGCATGTTTGAATTTGCGCCTCTAAAACCCCCATCCCAAGCGGCTCTCAGGGGCTTGTGCGCGTGGAGTAATGCTGTTGTACTGGGTATGTGCGCACTACCTCTACAAGCCGCATTCTACCGTTAGCCTATAGCTAACTCCCGGCTTGAAAAATTGCACGCTTACGGTTGCGCCTCCCTCGACGGTTAAGGCTTCAACTCCCCCCGTGCGCCTCTCCCAGCCGAAGGCTGGGCGGGCTGTATATCGATTTGCCTTCCTCTGTGGCGTTTATGACCCTGTTTCGCGTTCTGATCATGAGACTGTGGGTTAGGGTTACTCTTCTCTTTAAACGCTAAATCACTCCTGAATCTCCACTGTTAAAGCACTTTGCGTTGATGCTGGGTGCTGCTCTTGCCTGCGCTTGTGTCTGTCTCGTTTGGGTATACCTGATAAAGACATAGACACACTGTCTCATTTGACTATCTATAAAGCTCTATTGACTACACATTGTTGATGTGATCTCTTATAGGTCTTGCTGTGATATTTCATTGAGACTTAGGGGGGAAGCATGGCACACAATGCGCTTATCTATTGCCGCGCCAGTACAGCAGAGCAACACGCAGACCGGGCGCTGGGCTTGCTGCGAGAGTTCGCCAGTGAGCGGGGCTGGCCTGTGCGAGCGGTGTACATCGAGAACGCCAGCGGTGCAAGGCTCGCTCGCCCTGAACTGATGCGCCTGCTGGATGATGCGCAGGCCGGAGAGGTCTTACTTGTCGAGAGCATCGACAGGCTAAGCCGCCTCACGCAAAAGGAGTGGGCGACACTGAAACAGAGGATTCAGGATAAGGGGCTGGTTATCGTTGCCGTTGACCTACCAACCTCGTGGCAACTACTGAACGATACAGCGTCAGAGCTTACAGAGGGCATTCTGAGAGCCGTTAATGCAATGCTGATTGATATCCTCGCTACGATGGCACGAGTGGACTACGAGACACGCAGAGCGCGCCAAGCGCAGGGCATCGAACGTGCCAAAGCAGAGGGGAAATATAACGGGAAGTCTAAGGATGAGAGCGCCCGTGAAACTGTCCGCGCTATGCTTACTGTTGGGAATAAACCAGAGCACATCATGAAAGCTGCCGGGATAAGCCGGGCAACGTTCTACCGTATCAAGCGGGAGATACTTGCAGGTAGATAAAATTATAGGGGCAGGTTTTTAGACTTGCCCCTGATTAGCTTATTCTAAGCGACGGAGCTGTGTTTTAACGTATTCAAAAAATTCTTTATGAGTAACCATTGTCTTGCGTAATACGCCTTTGAGTTCAGTCCCCATAACACGTAATGTAGAACGGTTTGCCTCTGTCTGACGCTTACCCACGCGTGTCAGCACATAATTTAATTCGTGGTCTTGCGAAAAGTTAACGTAATCATGATCACTAATAGGCATGAATCAAATCCCTTCTTAAAGTTATAACTTTAATCAATGAGTTACCTAATGATGTGCATTTCAAGAGGCAACCTTCCATACATCCATTAACATTAAGAAACTTGGGCATCGTTTTTTCAAGTGCAGATTTAAAACGCCATAATTAGTTCGTGTCAAATGTGACGTAGAGCAAAAATATCCTCTCTTTATAGTATACGGTTTTACTTGCGGCTCTCGATGTGAAGAGGTGGCGGGGCTTTAGCCGTGCCAGACGATGAACATCGAGATCAGATTGTGAATGTGATTTATCACTGAACAATTCGAGGGATAGGGCAGGGGAAGGGATCAAAGGCTGTGTTGTCCAATCACTAAGCTAGATTTGAGGCTGGTTAACACGTTAGTAGTATCCTTAAAATTGCATTTAAAATACATGTACAAAAAAGGGTTCTTCCCTTTCATCCCTTCTCCTAATCAGTGTTATCGCTTTTCGCTCTACACTGGCTGCGCTTCTCGCGTCTGCGAGTCCGCTTTCATTCGCCTGCGGTTCATTCATCGGCCTGCGTCCGCTGTGATGCTCGGCCCTCCACGCAACCGCGCTTGCCGGGCAGTCAACGCGGCGGGGGATAGAGTAGTGGTACGGTACTCTCTATCGGTACTGTATTTGCCGTATCATCTTCCTTATCCACCCCCTCACAGGTACTCATCTCAGGGCTTCACCCCTGCGCCCTATCACTATACTGCCCTACTGCGTTCACGTTTTGCCGTCTGTCATCCTGCCGGATTCCACCCAATGAAGGCTACTATATTGGGATATGGTACTCACAATGCCGCTCCTAACCACACCCATTCTAGTGTCCCGCCAAACCTACCAAAAGTTATCGCCTAATCATCCATAAAGTCAGATAGAGCAAGGCTTGAGAGAGCCATGGTTAAAAAATAACCATGTAAGGGCATCTACTGTGGGGAGACGGAGCACTGCCACCGCTGCAATAAAAACCTCCACTAAGAAGAACAGACTGCCACACTCCCGGCGCTGCCGTCCTACGCCCCATTCTATACTCACCTTACTTTTTGGAGATTTCACCATGCCAACGAATCTACGCCGTTTGCTTGCGCAGGCTGCTGACGCTGACCCGTTCAATACTGCAAACGCAGATGTACAGCAAATGATTGCTGACGGGATTGTTATCCGCCGTTCCAAGATATGTCCCGTGAAACGTAAACCCGTTAAGGCGGCATACAACACAAAGACCGAGGAGTTTTATTACAATGCAGATGGCTCCGCGATGACCTTGCGGGAGTGGCGAGCGCTGCACGGTGTTCAACCGAAGAAGCAAAAACAGCGCTCTGACACTGGGTTGCGGCAAGTCATCCAGCCCGGCGACGCTATTCATTGCCGACGCGCTGAGATAGAAATGTGGCTCAACAAGAAGCCTGCTCGTTATGTTGACCCGCTGCCGCCAGATATCCCCGGCGTCCGCGTAGACGATGCCGCATTGAAACCGCGCGAGCACGCCGTACCCGAATCGACAACCGGGCAGAATGCTTTTCTCAAAGCCTGCCGTGAGTTTCTGATTTGCGATGACGCCACCCTGAAAAGAATCAGCCGGGGTATGGGCCAACTGGAAGCTATGCGCCATGCTGATTTTACGCGACTGGGTGAAAGCCCGGCTTTCCGTCAGCTATGGTGCGGTGAGCTGAAACCCACAGATGATAAATTCAATACGCTGAATCTGCATTGTGACATTGGGGGCGCAGACCTGCCGCCGTCCATCCCGCCGTTGATTACTGCGCCGTACAGGTTCCGCGAGCTGGAGCAATGCGACCGCCCGGCGTTTGCGCCATTGCCGCCGCCAGACGGTGGCGACTGGCGACCCGGACAGCAGGACGTAGCCGCCGTTGTGTTTGCCCGTGACCGCGATATGCTGGCGGTACTACCGACCGGGTACGGAAAGACGGCTGCATTCACCTATGCCCTGCAATTTGAATCCGGTGCTGGCGAGGGGCTGACCGTTATCGTTGTGCCGACGAACACCATCAAGCAGCAGGTGCTACAGCAGTTAAGGGAGGCTGGCGTTCACGCGGTGGCCTTTGGCGATAAACTACCGAAGCGGCGTAATGCGCAGCAACTTGCGGGGCTGGCTGCCGGGGCGTTTCGGGTGATTGTCGTTTCTCCTGAGCATCTGGTGCCGGGTAGTCAGGTGCTGGCGGCACTGATGGCCGCTGGTGTGGACAGGTTCATAATAGACGAGGTTCACACCGTTGAGGACTGGGAGTTCCGCGCCGCTTTCCCCGCGATGAAGCATACCCTGCAAAATGCCTTCCCCGCTGCGCAGCGTTGTGCGTTCACTGCCACTTTGCGAAAAGGTGATGAGGCTGCCTTGATGCAAGAGCTGGGCTGCCGTGGTGATTTTCTCACCTTCCGCGCCAGCGCTGCCCGTGAAAACATCCAGCTTGTTCCTGTTCGGCAATGTGAAACCCAGCGCCGGGCTGCCGTTGGTCTGGTTGATGCTCTGCCGGAGGATGAGAAAGTTTTAATTTTGGTGGACAGCATAAAAATGCTTTACGCGTATCTCGATGAGCTGGGAGACCGCGCCCGGCCTTATCATTCTGACGTCAAGCGACTGCCCCGTGACCAGCGCCATGCGAACGCTGCGTGGTTCGCCAGCACGCCGGGTGCTGTTCTGGTGGCGACCAAAGCCTTTGGCCTCGGCGCTGATATCTCTGACGTGCGTAACGTAATTGTCACTTATGTTCCCGAAGACCTGCCCGATTTAGTGCAAATGGTTGGCCGCGCCGGACGTGACGGGCAGGCAGCTCGCGCGTTTCTGCTGTGGTCATCGCTGGCGCTGGATGCTGCGCCTGATGAGCTTGCTTACTTCTACCGCCCTGAAAACTGCAACTGGCAGTACATCGCTAAATACCTCTGAGTCGAAAGGCTCTCCCTGATTCTCTGGAGTTAATCATATGCCTGTTACCGAACATGCGCAGCGTCATGCTGCGCGTGCGGATGCGCTCGTCACCGCACAATTAGCCTTTGCCCTGAACGGCTATTCCTTTGATGGATTGGCTGAGCGTCATCGCCAGACCCTTAACCGTGAGGCTTTGCTACGTCAAGCAAGTACGCCACTACAGCGGTATTGTCTGCTGAATAATTGTGAGCCGTGGGAGTGTCTGGCCGCTGTGCTGAACCGCATGAAAAGGCCGGATGGTTCGCGTCGCTGGAAAGCTGTCCGCCTTTCTGATCGGGTTTTCAATGGCCGAGTGCATCCAGTGCGCAAGACGCCTGATGAAGTTTACGCCGCTATTGCCCGCCGCTTGTTCCTGCCGAAGCCCGTGCATCAAGAAGTAATACAGCACATCCGGGCGCTTGGCCTGTTACCTGTTGGAGATAACCACCAATGACGAAATCTGAATTTGAAACCGGGACATGGGAGTTAAAGACCCTGCTGCTGGGTGCGTTAACTCGCAGGCTCCGGGAAGACGAGGCAGGAGAATCCCGCATGGCTGCTGCCGAGTTGTCATCCTGCGTGAACTTCCTCAAGCAGAACGCCGCCGACTCGCCTGACGCATCGTTTAATCGCGTATTTGAGGATGATGATTGATGACGCCACAACACTTTCGCCAGTGGTTCGCCTCACTGCCTGAGAAGTACCAGAAGCAGGCCAAAGCCATGTACGACAACACCCGGCGCAGCGGTGGTGTCCACACCGCAACCAGCCTCGCTTTGATTAAAGACCTTGTAGAAGATTCGATTAACTTTGATGGAGAGTTCCAATATGACAACCACCAGTAACGCGACCTTAACCATTGTGGATATCCAGCACATCAACACGCTGGTGTACAAACAGCTTCTGAATAACGAGCAAATCGCTGCGGCCACTGGTTTCAGCCCGAGCGACATCGACCGTGTAATCCGTGGCGTCTATGTCGATGACTTGGCAGACCAGTGGAAAAACGATGCTGATATCACGTTGGCGGAGTACAGCGCCATCCGCAGCCGCTATAAGCCCGGCAAGCTGCACCGTGATACAGAGTTTATGATTGCCCGCGATATGCTGATTCGCCCTGAAACAGTGCTGGCTATCGCGCATTCTCGGTTCACTAACGCCCACACGCACCCAGTGCCGAAAGCCGTTAAAGCAAAGCCGGAGAAAGTAAAAGCAGTGCGCAAGATAGTGCCTGCTGATTTAGATGAGATCCACAAGTTAGAGCGCTTCGGTTGGCCTGTCGCAGAAATTGCCGAAAAGCTGGGCGTCCCTGTTGAGGCCATCGCGCATGTGCAACGCTGCCTGAGAAATCGATGGAGCTATCCCGACATTCTGGAATCTGTTAATTCCAAATTCAGTGAGGCTGCATGATGGCAGAGAACGAATCGCTGCACCCTACCGTTAACCCTGATCTCTACGTGAACCTTGATGAACAACGCGAAGGATACGCGCCGATAGAATCACGGGGTTGGGATGTGCTGACGCAGAACCTGTCCGGGGAGGGGCGAACTGGCCCCGGCCAAACACTAAACCAGAATCCGAAACAACGCCCGCGCGGCTCCGTTGGCGAGCGTCGTTGGCTACGCCGTCACGGGCTTATTTAACTGAGGATTATTTCATGAGCACCATCATTTTAATGGAGCCACGCCGCGCGGCTGATTGCGGGCAACAACTGAAATTCATTGCTGACGCCTTAAATCTACGCCAAATCGATTTGGCTCATGTGTACCAGATCGACAGACAAGATCTCGGCAAAGCGTACCACGGACAGAAGATGATTCCTGCCCGATGCGTACACGCGCACATGCTTTTACTTGAACTGGCACACCGCCGAGTTACATCACAAGAGGTTGCATAATCATGGCTGACCAGAATGTTAATCCGTACCTTTCGGGCGCTGATACTGCGTCGCAGCAATCGCCATACATGGCTGCACCTGTTGGCGCTGACAATGGCGCATCCCGCTTTAGCTCTGCGCCTGCTGATGCTGATTTCCTCCGTACCCAGCCCGTTAACGGCAATGATGGCGGCCAATGGAATAATAGCAACATTGCTAATCAGCAAGACCAAAACGCGGACAGCGCCGGGGCGCAGGTGGGCGATACTATCCCCCTGATGGATGGAACATCTATTGAGTACACCGCCGAGCTACAAGGGTTAATGGGGCAGTTTCACCAGTCTGTCGAAAGCCAGCTAGGGCAGGGGACAGTTGACGCGATGTTGCAGTACGCTGGCACACTCGACGCTGGGACGCAATCCACCCTTGAACGTATGGTTATGTCTGGCGACCCTGCACAGATGCAGCGGGCGGTTCAGTACCTGCAAGAACGTATGGCTGCTGGTTCTGCTTCCGGGTACGTTTCTGCACAGGGAAACCCATACGGCCAGCCTGCCGCGCAATCTGTTGGAATGTCACATGCGGAGTTTATCGCGGCGTATGACCAGCTTTCGCAGTGGGCGCAGCAATCAGGGTATGGCCCCGGCCATCGCCAGTACGACGATCAATACCGCGCTCTGGTTGCGCAGCGCTCCGCTGGCAAACGCGCTGGCCGTTAAGCAATCGCCTGTCCTGTCTTCCCCACGTCTTAACCTTACGTTTTAGAGCCTGAATCGCGTTGTACATCGCCAGATGTGCATTCGTATACCTGCGCCTGTAAAACGCGAAATTACCTCTCAAACGCCACACATAAACCCACTTTGCATTGAGATCTGACAATGACCTTACTGACACCTGAAAACGTGGCAGCGGCTAGGGCTGCCCGTAGCGCAAGGATTGAACACTGGAAAGCGAACGCCAGCCAGCTTAAACAAGACTTTGTTGATGAAACTCACTGGCGGCGGCTCGCCTCACGCTTTGGCGTGCGTATGCCCTCGGCATATGTTCCCGGCTCCGAGCTGCGATTGCTGCGCCGGGCGGCCAAACGCGCGGGCATCTCTGGTGCTGATATGCGCGATGCTTTTGGTGGGGGCGTTGCGCACCTGCACGAGCTTAATCCCCATTGGCCTGCCTTCGCGCTTATCGGCCTGATTCTTGAGATCGCGGCTGAAAAAGCTGCTGCCTGATTCATCCCATTCTCTTTTCCCCTTTTCCATAAATCGCGCTGGCTAACGCTGGCGCGGGAGCTATTTCTATGACTGACAATGTTTATACCCCTGATCAATTCCGCCCGCACTGGGGCGGTGTAGATGCTGACAACGACATTCACATTGAAGCGTATGACCGGGACGTTCAGACCCGTCTTGAGGCAAAGAGCGTCTTTCTGGCCGAGGGGCTGAGCACATACAAGCCGCTGAAAGCCAGCAACCAATACCGCATTGATCGCCTGAGTGGTGATCTTGAGGTGAAGGGTAGAACCGCAGGGCAATCGCTGGAGCTTACCACCGTTAAGTCGGACAAGTTGGTTATCTCTGTGGATACGCTGAGCTATATCCGCATCCCGATTGACTATCAGGATGACTGGACAGCTCCCACCTTTCGCGCAGAGCTGAGCCGCAATATCGGTACTGCTCACGCTAAATTCTACGACGAAGCGCACACCATCCAGCTACTCAAAGCGACTGATTTCGTACCGCCGCCGACACTGCAACCAACGTTTAACCCGCTTACGGATAATGTTGTCTCGCTCGACCTGACCACGGGGAGCGAAGAGGATGCAGCTAACGAACTGGTTCACGCTATCAAAGCTGCTGTTAATCGATTCCTGACTGAGAAAGATATTCCGGTGGCGGAGCTGGTACTGCTTATCGACCCGGCTTGGTTCAGCATCCTGATGGAACATAAGAAGCTGATGAACGTCCGTTACAGCCGGGATAGTGGCAACGATTACGCATGGCGTCGTGTTGGCTATGTCGCTGGGGTGCGTGTCATTGAGCTGAACAGTTACCCGCAGGAAGCCATTACCGGGCATGAACTGGGCGCTGATTATGACGTTACCGCAGAGGAAGCGATGACGAGGGCGACGCTGTTCCGGCCTGCGTCTGTACTTGTGACAGTCGAAGCGCAGAGCGTCATCAATCGCCAGTGGGATGATGAGCGCGAAATGACAATGGTGATGGACTCATATCGCCTATTCAACGTTGGGCTGCGTCGTCCTGACTGCGTTATCAATTTCCGACAAGCTGCATAACTGGAGGGGCTGAGTCATGGTTAATGATGCTTACGCCCCTGAGCTGTTGCGATCCCTTTTCCTGTATGACCCGGTGACAGGTCGCCTGCACCATAAAGCTAACCGACGCCGGGTTAAGGCTGGCTCCTATGCTGACTCCACCCGGCGAGCTGATGGCTATCGTCAAGTTGCCCTGCGACTTGATGGCAAGCAGTACCAGCTAAAAGCCCATCGCGTGGCGTGGATTCTTGCGCATGGCGCTATTCCTCACGGTAAGCAGATCGATCACATCAATGGTATCCGTGACGACAACCGCCTATGCAATCTGCGCTTGGTTACGCAGCGGGAAAACGACCAGAACCGACGCAAGGCAAGGGGGTATAGCTGGAATAAGGGTTGTAGCAAATGGGAGGCTTACATACGCGTTGATGGTGTACGCCATCACCTTGGCTTGTTCACTACCGAAGCGGCGGCGCGTGCCGCGTACCTGAAAGTTAAAGCCAGATACCATCCCTCAACGCCAGCCGATTTATTGCAGGCTGCCTAATCCTCGGAGGTTCCATTAATGGCTGATGAAAAGCCGATTAGAGCGCTGGCAGATGATGACCCGCGCCGCCAGCGGTACGCCGAACTGTTGGCGCAGGCTGGCCGCATGACTATTCCCCGGCTGCATCCGGGCGATGCTAACAGTGTTATGAGTCAGCTTGCGACAATGCTCGGCGCACCTGTCCCGATAGTGGGTGCTATGACGGAGCACGCCGCTGCATGGCGTGCCTGTCTGCTGGAGCAAGGGCTTGGCGATCTGCTGGGTGGCTTGAGTAAGCAGGTGCTGACAATCTTCTTTCTGCTCTGCTGGAGAGACAGCGCCTTGCGATTGGCTGGTAAGCAAAAGGAACGGCTTACAGCGGCCAGCGAGGGTTTGACCATTGAGCAATACCGGGCAATGCACCCGGCTTACAGAGAGGATAAAGAAGATGACAACCACGATTAAATTAAGGTGGCGGTACATCGAGCCGCCGCCAATGGCTGGCGCACTCGCTGACCTGAAACAGTGGGTAATGGATACCGGAGAGCCTGAGCTTGAAGCTGAATTTCGTAAGCTGCTGGGGCTAATGCGCCGCAACGGTATCAGTGACGAACGCGTTAATGCGATGGCTGATGAGCTTTATGTTCTGGTATGCCAACGCCAGCGCGAAGAATACGAAGCCTGCAAGCGGGCTGCCTCTGACAATGGAGACTTTGAATCATGGTTACACGGACAGACCAACTACTAAGAAAAGCGATGCGGGGCTATCTGGAACACCTCGGCAACATGCCGCTGGCAGAACGGATTACAAATGCTGCTGTATTCGAAGATGTGTATCGCTTCCTGTTGAATGGTTCCGGGCGGCTGGAGTTGCGCCGCGCTGACGTGGCCGCTGTCCGTGTCTTCTTGTGGAATTATCAATACCGACGCTGTGCAGTGACAGGTAAGCCGCTGCGCCTTACGTCTGCCGTACTAGATCACTGCCACCGAACCGGGCGCGTGCGTGCTGTGGTGCATCGTTCTGCTAACGCTGCTGAGGGTGGCCGCTATGTTGGGTTGACGTGCGGGATGAGTGTCATAAGATTAGGGGCAATGGTAGATATGTATCGTAAAATTTACAAAGGGATTAATGTTATCTACCCTAACAAATAATTTTCATATGGGGCTAGAATAACCTAGCCCAATGCGTATTTGTTTTATTCTCTAATTAATTCTAGCGCTCCTTCTATCAAATACTCCCAAATAACGCCGCTTTCGATGTGCTGGGGTTTGAAATCACGGTCTGGGATTTGTAGTCCTAGGTTTCCTTGCCCACTCCAGTAATGCTGCCATACTTCGTAGTCAGACTCAAATGTTGATATTTTATATGCGTGTCTCATTAAAGAGACTATTTCCATATTAACTTTTGCTACTCGTGTATAGGGTAAGTCCTTCAATCGAAAACGTCGAACAGTATTTAGATCCCAATTATGTCTTTGATGTACCTCGACGCAAGTATCATAATCACCAAACGCGTATACAGCAGAAAGTCTGGAGGGATATGTTTTAAAATATGCCTTTCTATTTATTTCTGCATTATACTCAATGCGATAGTCATTGATTGCACTAACATGATACATGGACAATGCAGGGAACATGTTTTCATTTGGTAAAAATGGAAGGTAGTCTAGATCACCGTCTATATATTTTTGAAGGTTATTTCCATTCATGGCTAAAGCTGAGATAGCTGCTGAAGATATTGAACCTACAATATTGACGTTATTATGTGTTATAGGATTCATATCGTTTACGAAAATATAAAACTCAGAAGGGCATGTTTCTTTTGTATTGATAGTTTCCATATATTCCTCATTTAATATTTATCACAACTTATTATATATCGGCAGATCAAAAACATGTTTGACCAACTCGACATATTCCTTTACTTCTTGTGCGGACACGGCATTTTTTGAGTAAGTCTTGAAGCTTTCTGTGATTCCGCGCTCATGACCGACCAGTAGCGCAATTCTATCTTCTGGCACTTGAGCACGGTCGAGTTGATGCACAAACTCATGGCGGAGTGAATGGAACACTTTTCTCTGTGTATAAGTCTCACCGAGAGCTTTACGCTTTGCCCGTGTGAACTGCTGCGTATGCCACGTTGAGCGTTTCCCATCCGCCCGGTCTGTAATTGACGCGTGATAGAACAGAAAACCGCTATGTGTGGTTTTGAGCAATGATTTCACGAGGGGGATTAACTTGCTGTGTACTGGAACGATTCGTGCCGCGCTCTTGGTCTTCCCCTCGGTGATCTCAAAGCACAAAACGCCCTCGATGGTTTTAATACTGCTATCACGTAGCGTACATATTTCATTGATCCGCATACCGCTGTATGCCCCAATAGCCGTTACCGCCTTCATCTCATCATCGAGCAAATCATAGACCTTTGCTAGCTCGCCCGGGGCGAAGACTTCATAGCTGACCTTGCTGCTTTTTGCTTCGAGCGCATGGCCGCGCCAAGGATTGTCCTGTGGTGCATCGTGATAGCGATTGCGTGCCAGATCCCATATCTGCGCCAGTGCGCTTATATAGTTCTGGATGGTTTGAGGCGCTCGCTCAGTTTTGAGCTTATCTAACCAGCCTGTAACTATGGTTCGGTTAATATCCCGCAACTGAACATCTTTCTTTTTCAGGTGGGTTAACAGCACCTCTACGGCTTTGTTGGTCTTGGATAGTGTAGTTAGCTTTCTCTTCTCGCTGTATTGGAGAAGATACAGATCGCGCATTTTAAGTAGGGAAGGGCAAGCCTGAATCGATGCACCAAACGATGCGGGGGCTTCCTTGGCGTACACACTGACACGGCGTAGCTCATCAATGATTTGGTCTACAGATGAGCCGCCTTGTGGCTTAAGCAGATTCCGTAAGCGAGTCCATTCCAGAGCAATAGCATCGCGAAACAAACGCGCTTGCCGTATGTCTCGTGTCCCTGTGCTTTTCATAAAGTAGCGTTTCCCTTGGAACAGGTGGCGCATGTAGCTGGGGATAGCTATCCGCACGAGGTAATTCCCGCAGGGATCTAAAACTAGATAACGATCTCTCTTGAAACTCATACAAACCCCGGTTATGTTGTCGGGGCTTTTTCATGGCTAAACAGTCTGTGAAATGTGCCGGGGTTATGAGCTTTAGTCTCGCTAGTTCAATGAGTTAACAATGATTCTTGAAGCAAGCTAAGCCGCTATAACCCGTGCCGGTTCGAGTCCGGCCTTCGGCACCAAAAGATGCAAATCAAAGTCGCTTAAGGGCGGCTTTTTTTGTGTCTGAAATGCCATATTCACCCAATTATTTTCCTTCATGAACAGCAAGCAGAATCCACATTACTCACTCTGCTGATAATTAGTTATTCAATATCATTGTTCATTTCTTTGCCCTGTATCGTTTGCGATAGCCTTTATAGCGGGTATGATTTTGCGCACTGGATTCCAAAAATGAATATTTGCCTGTGCACATTTGCATTATGGCTGCGATCTCCCCGAGGGTTTCATGACTAACACTAACTTTTCCCAAACGGCTGCGTTTATCTGGTCGGTGGCCGATCTGCTGCGCGGTGATTTCAAACAGTCTCAGTACGGGCGCGTGATCCTGCCTTTTACGCTATTGCGTCGTCTAGAGTGTGTGCTGGCGGAGACCAAAGATGCGGTTGTGGCGAAATATGATGAATTAAAAACCAGCCCACTGCCGGAAGATGCCAAAGAGAAGTTTCTGCTGCGCGCCAGCGGCCTCTCCTTCTTCAATACCTCGAAGATGGATCTGGGGAAGATGGGGCAGAACGACATCAAAGCCAACCTGGAAAGCTACGTACAGGCGTTCTCCCCGGACGCGCGTGAAATCTTCGAACACTTCAAATTCAGTGAGTTTGTCGGACTGCTGGAAGACGCCAACCTGCTGTTCAAAGTGGTGAAGAAATTCGCCACTACCGACCTTAGCCCGAAAGCCATTTCCAACTATGAAATGGGTCTGGTGTTTGAAGAGCTTATCCGTCGTTTTGCGGAAAGCTCCAACGAGACCGCCGGTGAGCACTTTACTCCACGCGATATCGTGCGTCTGACAACTTCACTGGTATTTATGGAAGATGACGAAGCGCTAACACAGGACGGTATCATCCGCACCATTTATGACCCGACGGCCGGGACCGGCGGCTTTCTCTCTTCGGGCATGGAATATGTGCATGAGCTGAACCCTAACGCGGTTATGCGTGCCTTTGGTCAGGAGCTGAACCCGGAATCCTACGCAATCTGTAAAGCCGACATGCTGATCAAAGGTCAGGACGTCAGCCGTATTAAGCTGGGCAATACCCTCTCGAACGACCAGCTGCCGCTGGATCAGTTCGACTACATGCTCTCTAACCCACCGTTTGGCGTGGACTGGAAAAAGATTGAGGGCGAGATTAACGACGAACATACGCAGAAAGGTTTTAACGGTCGCTTTGGCCCGGGCCTACCGCGTGTCTCCGACGGCTCACTGCTGTTCCTGATGCATCTGATCAGCAAAATGCGCGACAACCACAATGTGGATGGCACCGTGAGCAACGGCGGGCGTATCGGGATTATCCTTAACGGTTCCCCACTATTCACCGGCGGTGCGGGTAGCGGTGAGAGCGAAATCCGTCGCTACATTCTGGAAGCCGACTTGCTGGAAGGCATTGTCGCGCTGCCAACGGATATGTTCTACAACACCGGTATTGCCACCTACGTCTGGATCCTCTCCAACAAGAAAGCGCCTGAGCGTAAAGGCAAAGTACAGCTGATTGATGGCACCAACCTGTGCGGCAAAATGCGTAAATCGCTGGGTTCCAAGCGCAACCTGATGGGCGAAGACGATATTAAGCTTATTACCCAGACCTTCGGTAATTTTGAGGTCGTGGATGCCACCACTCTGGAAGAGCTTGGTCTGGAAAAAGCCGCCGAGCAAAAATCCAGCCGCGGTCGCCAGCCTGCCACTACTAAAACCGAAGCGCCGAAAACCTTCGCCAGTAAAATCTTTAACAGCACCGACTTTGGCTATCGCCGCCTGACCATTGAACGCCCGCTGCGTTTATCTGCTCAGGTGACGGATGAGGCAATTGCGACGCTGCGCTTTGCGCCGAAGCCGTTTAACGCGCCGATGGAACGCCTGTATGAAGAGTTCGCAGCCCAATGGCAGGAAGACACCTATGGTGATTTCTCCGAACTGGAAGCAGAAGCACGCGCCATTATTAAAGCCGAGTTCGCGGAATTGAAAGAGAAGCAGATTAAAGACCTGCTCGACAGCAAACTGTGGCTGGCGCAGCGCGGATTGATGGAAAAAGCACAGCAGATTCAGGCTGCTCTGGGTACGCAGGCCGGTGGTAAAACGTTAGTGAGCAATGACTTCAACCAGTTCCAGCTGACCCTGAAAGGGGCCATCAAAACGGCTGGCGTGAAGCTGGATGCGAAAGAGAACAAGCAGTTTATCGATGCTATCACCGCCAAAAACCCGGATGCCGAGCCGGTGGTGAAGAAGGCGCTGAAAGAAGCCGCTCAGCCGCTGTACGGTGCGTTTGAATACAAAGGCAAGGTTGTTGAGTTTGAGCAGGACGGCGAGCTGCGTGATAACGAAAACGTGCCGCTGAACCCGGCGGTATCCACCAGCGACCTGATTGAAAACTATTTCGAGTCTGAAGTACTACCGCACGTGAATGACGCGTGGATCAACGCTGATAAGCGTGATGCGAAAGATGGTGAGGTGGGGATTGTGGGTTATGAAATTCCGTTTAACCGCCATTTTTACGTCTATCAACCACCGCGCCCGTTGGAAGAGATCGATGCCGACCTGGACGCGGTCAGCGCCGAGATTATGAAGCTGCTGCAGGAGGTACATTCCTGATGGCTAAGTATAAGGCGTATCCGGAGTATAAGGATTCTGGGGTTGAGTGGCTGGGGCCAATACCTAAATCCTGGACTGTTTGTAGATTGAAAAACTTGGCGACAATAAAAAACGGCCAAGATTATAAATCTGTTCAGACTGAAGATGGCTATCCAGTTATGGGGTCAGGTGGACAATTTACGTTCGCATCTAAATTTATGTATGACAAGCCATCTGTATTACTTGGACGCAAAGGAACCATCGACAAGCCATTATATATAAATGAGCCATTCTGGACTGTTGATACAATGTATTACACAGAGTTAAATGAAGGTTTTAATGCAAAATACCTTCATTATCTGGCGCTCACGATACAGTTTTCTCGTTATTCTACAAATACAGCCCTGCCAAGTATGACTCAGGAGCATTTGAGTAATTATAAATTTTCCGTACCAAAGGCTGAGTCAGAACGGAAGAAAATAACCGAGTTTTTAGATCTCGAAACCGCAAAAATCGATAACCTAATCGAGAAGCAACAGCAGCTAATTGAACTTCTGAAAGAAAAACGTCAGGCAGTCATTAGCCATGCCGTTACAAAAGGGCTAAACCCTGATGTGCCGATGAAAGATTCTGGTGTTGAGTGGTTGGGGGACGTGCCGGCTCATTGGACTGTGACTAAAGTAAAGAATGTTTGTTATCTTATCGATGGAGATCGAGGCGTTAATTATCCAAATGAAAGTGATTATGTTGATAATGGAATCCCATTCTTTTCTTCAAAGAACATTACTGATTTTGAACTCACGACAAATAATTTAAGTTATATCTCTACTGCGAAATTTAACTCTCTTGGAAGAGGGAAGCTTAAACATAATGATCTTATCATAACTGTTCGTGGCACAATTGGGCATGTAGCTAAGTTTGATAGAAATATAATTGGTTGTGATACTGGTTTTATTAATGCTCAAATGATGATTATGCGACCAAAAGAAATGTTAACTCAATTTATTTTACTTGTGAGTGAAAGTTTATATTGGAAGCAACAATTGAATGTGTCTGCATATGGATCCACAGTAAAACAGTTATCAAATGAAGTTATAGGTAATTTTAAAATCTGCCTTCCTCCCGCAGAGGAATTAATTGCTATTGAAAATTATTTAGATAGCTTAAATAAAATGTATTCCAAATTAATTGGTAATGTTTTACATCAAATTGAACTGATGCAAGAACGCCGCACCGCCCTTATCTCCGCCGCCGTCACCGGAAAAATCGACGTCCGTGACTGGGTTGCGCCAGATACACAGGAAGCTGAGGAGTCACAGGAGGTCATCGCATGAGCATGGACAGCACCAAAGAGCTGATTTTCCAGAGTGAAATGATTGCTCAGATGGAAGCAAGAGGCTGGATTTGTGGCAAAACCGACGGCTACGATCGCGAACGAGCGCTGTATTCCCAAGATGCACTGATCTTTGTGCAGACCACGCAGCCGCAGGAGTGGGAGAAGTTTGCCAAAATTTATCCTACCGATACCGAGCGTCATTTCCTTGATGCGCTGGTGGCTCAGCTGAAAAAAGCGGATATCAACGCCACCGATGTTTTGTCTCGTACTTACGGCACTTTAGGCGTGCTGCGTCATGGTATCAAAAGCCATAACGCACGCTTTTCCCTGTGCCAGTTTAAACCGGAACATAACCTTAATCCGGAAACCCTGACGCGCTACAAACAGAATATCTGCCGTATTGTGCCGGAACTGGTTTACAGCCCGCATGCGTCGAACGCTGCATTTGAAGAAACGGGTAGTAAGGCAAAGAAATGGCGTATCGACCTGGTGCTGTTCGTCAATGGCCTGCCGGTGGCGACGCTGGAACTGAAGTCTGAATTTAAGCAGGCGGTGCAAAACGCCATTACGCAATATAAGAAAACGCGTTTGCCGAAGGATCCTGGCACCAACAAACCTGAGCCGCTGCTGACCTTTAAACGCGGCGCGCTGGTGCACTTTGCCGTCAGCCAGTACGAAGTGTTTATGGCGACCAAGCTCGAGGGCGATAAAACCTTCTTCCTGCCGTTTAACAAAGGTACCCATGACGGCGGTGCGGGGAACGACATCCCGGAAGATGCCAATGACTACGCCACCAGCTACCTGTGGAATGAGGTGCTGCTGCCAGACAATCTGCTGAAAATTCTCGCCAGTTTTGTGCATCTGCAAATCGTTGAAAAAGAAGATGCCATTGGCCTGAAGTACAAAAGCGAGAGCCTGATTTTCCCACGCTATCACCAGTGGGACGTGGTGAACAAACTGATCACTGCCGCCACAGTGGAAGGCACCGGCAATAAATACCTGATTCAGCACAGCGCGGGGTCGGGCAAATCCAACTCTATCGCCTGGACGGCCCATCAGCTTTCCCGCCTGTACGATGAAAATGGCGAGAAGCAGTTCCACTCGGTGATTGTGGTGACGGACCGCACCGTGCTTGACGACCAGCTGCAGGACACCATCTATCAGTTTGAACATCAGGACGGCGTGGTCGGGCGTATCAATAATAAAGAGGGCGACGGCTCTAAATCGGAGAAGCTGGCGAGTGCGCTGGAAAACTCGCAGCCGATCATTATCGTCACCATCCAGACCTTCCCGTTTGTCCTGAAGGCGATTGAAAATAGCGTCAGCCTGAAGCAGCGAAGATACGCGGTGATTGCCGATGAAGCGCACTCCTCGCAGAGCGGTTCTACGGCGCGTCAGCTGAAAGAAGTGCTGATGACCGAAGAAGTGGATGACGATGTGGAAATGTCTTCTGAAGATATTCTGGATGCCACCGTCGCCTCGCGTAAGGGCAGCAACAATCTCAACTATTACGCCTTCACCGCCACACCGAAAGCCAAAACGCTGGAGCTGTTTGGCCGTCGTCCCAACCCACAGGAACCGGCATCGAAAACGAACAAACCGGAAGCGTTCCACGTTTACTCTATGCGTCAGGCCATCGAAGAAGGCTTTATTCTTGATGTGCTGAAGAACTACACCAACTACAAAGTGGCGTACAAGCTGCTGCAAAAGCTGGACGATCCTGATCGGGAAGTGGACAGCAAGAAAGCGAAGATCAAACTGAACCAGTGGGTGTCGCTGCACGATCATAATGTGTCGCAGAAAGTGAAGGTGATTGTTGAGCACTTCCGCAAGCATGTTATGCACTTACTGGCCGGCCAGGCAAAAGCGATGGTGGTGACCAGTTCGCGTAAAGCAGCAGTGCGCTACAAGCTGGCATTTGATAAATACATCGCCGAGCATAAGTACGACAAGATTAGCGCAATGGTGGCATTCTCCGGGGAAGTGGAATTCCATGAAGATGACCACAACAGCCTTGCGCTGCTTAACCAGAAGTTCACCGAGATCAATATGAACCCAGGACTTAAAGGCCGGGATATGCGTAAAGCGTTTGATACCGATGACTACCAGGTGATGCTGGTAGCCAACAAATTCCAGACCGGTTTTGACCAGCCCAAGCTCTGCGCTATGTATGTGGATAAAAAGCTGGGGGGCGTGGAGTGCGTACAGACGCTGTCGCGCCTGAACCGTACCTATCCTGGGAAGGCACAGTCCGGCACCTTTGTGCTCGATTTCTATAACGAGCCGGACGAGATTTTGGGGGCTTTCCAGCCGTACTACCAGACAGCGGAACTGACGGATGTCAGCGATCCGCAGTTGGTCTTTGAGCTTTATGAAAAGCTCCGCACCAGCGGTATTTTCCTGTGGAACGAAGTGGAGCAGTTCTGTGAGGCGTTCTTCAGCAAAAACAAATCCAACGCTGCCATCAGCAATATCTGCAAACCTGCGGTGGAGCGCTGGAAGCATCGCTACACTTCGGCAATAGATGCCTATGTGCTGGCCAAAGAGATGTTTGAACGCACCAAGAAGACCGGTGATGTTGTGCTGATCACCAATGCGGAAAACACCTTCAAAGATTGCGAGAAAGAAAAAAGTAAGCTGGATATCTTCAAGAAAGATCTCGGCAGCTTTGTTCGCTTTTACGAGTTTATGTCGCAAATCGTCGATTATGACGACAAGAACCTTGAAAAGCTGAGCCTGTTTGCCCGCCATCTGCGTCCGTTGCTGCATGAGCAGCGTATCGAAGAAGACGAGATTGATTTAAGCAATGTGGAGATGAGCCATTATCGCCTGTCTAAACTTCACGAACAGCACCTGAAGCTGCAAGAGGATGCAGAGGAATACAAAATCAAACCGGGTAATGATGTCGGAACGGCGAAACCAAAGGACAAGAAAGAGGAGTTTCTTTCAAATATACTGGCTCGTCTGAACGAGCTTTTTGTCACCGATAATCTGACCGATAAAGACATGATCAATTATGCCTTTGCGGTGCGCGACAAGCTGTCAGAAAATCAGGCGGTGATGACTCAGATCGCGAACAATACGCGCGAACAAGCGATGTTGGGTGATTTCCCGAAGGCGATTGATGATGCCGTTATGGACAGCAACGAAGCCCAGCAGGAGATGATGGTGCAATATCTCTCTAATCCTGAACTGGCGAAGGGCTTTGCCCGCGTGGTGTTTGATATGTTGAAAGGGGCTTAGCAATTATTCGATTCAAGGGGCGCCGGAGTGACGAGTGGCTGAATTATAAATAATATTCGGTTACCCCTTGATCTTATAGACCATTATCTAATTAATTATTCTAAATTTTCGGTAAAGATAGATAATAGATCTTTATGAATCTGCGTCCATTCTTGATCAAGATTTATAGTACATAACCCCACATCGAAACCGCTAACATTATATCGATGTTTTACTGCTCCCTTAACATGAGGATAAATTAGCAATCCGCTAATTTTATGACCTTGCGTAGGTTTATAGGCCAATAAATAATTAATCAGCTGATAGAGGTTAGATGAGTGAAACTTTTGCGTTTCGTTACGGCTAGAAAAGATATTCTTATAATATTTTGCATCAACTATTAATGTTCTGCTATTGCTAGTAATTGTTATGTCTGTTTCCATTCGCGGTAAGAAAGTTAAATTTTTATCAGTGTCACTATATGCATCCCATTTCAAATATGAGCGTTTAACTTCAGCGTTTTGTAATTCTCGCATGCAAAAACAATATAAAAACTCCTGATAAAGAAGCGACATTTTACGTTCATCACGCTCAAAATCATAAAAACGATAGCTACCATTTTTTTGATTGCTTATCGAATTGTCTGCAATAAACTTGCATAAACTAATCGCGAATTTGTAGTGACGATTACCAGCCCTAATTTTCACTTTATTGAAGTGAAGGGGAGATAAATTAATTTCTCTCACTTCTGGCATCCTTGCTCTAATGGATCGAGATTCTTCTCGGATGATTTTATTTAAATTTTCATTTTTTATTAATACAGTCAGAGTACTTTTAATAATTTCGTTTGCAAGCGTATCCGGATTTAGATCATCAAAAGTACTGACTGTTTTTCCTTGTATCATATGTAAACCTCGGAGTGTTTGAGTGAGATTCACCCTTCCTTTTACTCCTGAGATTAGTTCCGTATTTGGCTGGTAATCCAGCTCAAACCCCCGACGAGAAAGATAAAGAACATATTTATTTAAAGCATGTCCGAGTATATCTAGTAAGTTATTGGCCGGTATTGCATCAAGATTTACTATTTTAGCATCCTGTAAATGATTCCATGCATAAGTCAGCATATAATAGATGTTACGTATTGGGATCGCTGGCTGATGCATTATATGTCCTCAAGTAACAGGTCGAGCCAGTTTTGTTTTTTACCAGGATTATCAAACCAATACTCTTCAAGCAACGGCGCTATATCTGAAAAAACAATTGTTCTGAACCATTCCACATTTGGTTGATTGCCATCATCTAAACCATTGCAAAAATAGCTATGCCCGATCCTATAACCCTTTCCGAGTATTTCAGGATCTTTACTAATTTCATTATTTAATTGCAACATTTTGAAACATAATGATTCGACGAATTCAGGCTCGGCTTTGTTATCCAGTAAGAAAGTACGAAATCGCTCTGTTTCAAATCCGGGTTCGATATCAATAAATGAAAAGCGTCTGCGGAGAGCGTAGTCGACGACTGCCAGAGAACGGTCTGCTGTATTCATTAAACCAATAATATAGACGTTAGCAGGTATATAAAATTGTTCACTATAATTTTCCGAGTAGGTAAGAGGTATTGCCCAGTTCGCACCACGCTTATCATGTTCAATAAGCATCATGACTTCGCCAAAAACCTTGCTTAAATTCGCCCGATTAATTTCATCGATGATAAAAACATGTTTTTTATCTGGCTCTTTCAGAGCCTTCTGACAGAAGCTATAAAAAATCCCATCTTTCCGTTGGAAGCCATCACCATTTGGGCGATAACCCTGTACGAAATCTTCATAACTATAAGATGGGTGAAACTGGATCATACCAACTCTTTGTGAGTCCCTTTCTTCCATAAGCAGATAAGCCAGTCGGCGAGCTACGAAGGTTTTGCCTACTCCGGGTGGACCTTGCAGAATGACGTTTTTCTTTACCACCAAACGCTTAATAATTGTTTCTATTGTTGATTGAGGAATAAAGAGGTCGTTCAATGCATTGTTTATATCGTAGGGCTTTTTGACCATAGTAATGGAGTGAGGATCTGGATGGGGCAATACTTTGGAACTGGAAAATAATTTTTTGTATACATTGATTGTTTTTTCTATTTCTTCATCAAATTTTACGTAATCAATTCCATTGGAAACTTTTTGTGAGAATGCATAGTAAGACTGACCATATTTCTTTGGGTATATCCCAAGGTTAGTATGTAAATATTCTCTAATCGTCACTGGTATATCAGAGTTAAAGTGCCATTGAAGTTGAGGAATCTTTGTATCACTTATCCCATAAGCAAGTATAAGTTCGTCAAAATCTTTATAATAAAGTATGACAGGATAGATACCATGAGACACTTCCTGACCCTCAGCAAGAAATGCAATCCAGGGAACAGAACTGTAATTACCAAAGCCGAAACTAACCTTCACCTTAAGTCCATGAAGCGTATCTGGATAGTCTTTAGTTGATTGTGAAATTTTCTGATCGGCCTGTTCAACAAATTTTTCAAGCCATGATTGAACTGATAGCATTTCTACTCCTTACGAGAAGTCTATCGTGCATTATGACGCCCACTAGGACGAATCGCTACTGTTAATCGTAACAGTTCGAACTCTTCAGTGAATATATTCTGTCTTTGAAATCAGTTCCTTCGTGCATGCCAAATAATTATTGCGATCCCGCTCGCAACGTGGACAATACTTAATCATATGAAGAATTTATATCTGCGAAATCAATAATTTCATTTAAGTCACGGGATGGGGAATGGACAGTAACACTCAGGGATTCACTTCATACTGGCGTAATACCTTAGCTGATGCCGAGTCTGGAAAAGGGGCATTTGAGTGCAAAGATGAAGAGTCATTTACTCAGTGGATGAATGTCGAGCGGGGCAGGTTGGATGAAGAGATCGTGCAAGCGTTCTTCGAGGGCGAAGACGAGCAGGTTAAGACCGTCGAGGTGATGTTACGGCCGCAGGTATGGATCCGCCTGTTAAAGCATGGCAAGGAACGCAAGGCAGGCGCACCAGGTATAGTTACGCCTCTGGTTACTTCCGCACTGTTGAACCGAGAGGGCTTTTTGTTCCCCGCATCTCCTGCAACCATTCCCCGTGACCTGCTTGAACCTCTCCCTAAAGGTACCTTTTCTATTGGTGAGATGACGGAATATGACAGGTACAAAACCACACATGATTCGGTCACTTTTGGTCCCGGAGATGAGGGTGAACCGCGCGAGGAAACAAACGAACAACGGGCGGAACGATATGTTCGCTATAAGCAGTTGTGGCAAAAGTATCTGAAAGACACAAATGAACTTTTAAAAAGTGTGGCCGGGAAATGGCTTGATGCACCAGAGCAATATGAGCCGGCTGGATATGGCTATGTGATTAAAGCCAACCAGCCTGGCGGAGCCAGCATTCATATCCTGCCTATGTACGATCATTTGCTGTCGTGCAAAAAAGAGGTGCCTTTACTTGCGCGCTTTGCTTCAAAAGAGAAGTCTTCTGTTGAGTCACTCCTTGCCAGCAATGCTATGTTCAGTGAGCGTCTGGGCCATTCTGGCGATAAATTCCCTCTGGCTGTCGCACAGCGCGATGCCCTAAGCCATTATCTCACTCAGAAGCCGGGCGATATTCTTGCTGTGAACGGTCCTCCGGGAACCGGAAAAACCACACTGGTGCTCTCTATCATTGCCACGGAGTGGGCGAGGGCGGCGCTTAACAAAACTGAACCACCAGTGGTGATTGCGACTTCAACCAACAACCAGGCGGTTACCAACATTATTGAGGCGTTCGGAAAAGATTTTGCTACCGGCAGTGGGCCTATGGCCGGACGTTGGTTACCTGATGTAAAAAGCTTTGGCGCTTACTTCCCGTCTTCAAGCCGAAAAGCCGAGGCAGCAAAAAAATACCAGACGGAAGACTTTTTTAACTGCGTTGAATCCCTTGAATATGTAGAAGATGCCCGGTTCTTTTTCCTTGAAAAGGCAAGTGCAGCATTTCCGACTGTGGAATGCCATTCACCTGAACAGGTTGTGGATCTCTTGCATCAGCGTTTAGTTGAACTCTCTGCAGAGCTTGAGCAAATAGAGCCTGCGTGGGACAGCCTGAACGCAATCCGTCAGGAGCGACATGCCATCAGTGACAATCTCGAGCAGTATATTCAGGACAAGAGGACGTTACTGCTCGATAGCACAAATGAAATCTCGCTATTAACGCAGGGAAAAAAACAGTGGGAACAATATCGCGCCGGTGAGTCGTTCATGTTTGCTCTCTTCTCCTGGCTTCCCGCCGTTCGTACTAAGCGTCACTATCAAATGAAGCTGTTTTTGGAGGCTACGTTTGGCGAAAGAATGACTGCATTCCAGGGAACTCTGCCTAATGGAATTGATGCTTTTATCGATGACCTGATTGCACAATCGCATAATGAACAGACCGGGTATCAGCAGCAGATCGATATTGCTGAGGACATTTCCCGACGTGAAAGCGAAGCGGCACTGCGCTGGCGCGAGATTACTCGCTCACTGGGAAATCAGGACGAAACAGAGTTGAGTCTGCGCGAAGCCGATGAACTTGCCGATACACAGCTCCGTTTCCCGGCGTTTCTGCTGGCGACGCATTACTGGGAAGGTCGGTGGCTGATGGACATGGCTGCCATAGATAATATTCAAAAAGAAAAAGGTCGTACTGGTGCGAAAAGTACAAAGGCCCGCTGGCAGCGTAGAATGAAGCTAACGCCCTGTGTAGTTATGACGTGCTTCATGTTTCCTTACCATATGAAAACCAGCGAATTTGTCGGCGGCAATAAGAAATTCGACGATAACTATTTATATAACTTTGCCGATTTACTAATTGTCGACGAAGCGGGGCAGGTGCTTCCTGAGGTTGCCGCAGCCTCCTTCGCACTGGCGAAGAAAGCCCTGGTGATTGGTGACACAGAGCAGATTGCGCCTATCTGGAATAGCTTGCCCGGTATTGATATCGGCAACATGGTTGAGGAGAATATCCTTCCTGGGGGTACTCAAGAAGAACTTACCGAATCTTATGCCCTAGTGTGTGACTCAGGAAAGAGTGCAGCATCTGGCAGTGTCATGAAGATCGCCCAGTTTAACTCGCGTTATCAATATGATCCGGACTTTGCGAGGGGGATGTATCTGTACGAACACCGTCGCTGTTTCGATAACATCATTGGCTACTGTAATACCCTCTGCTACCACGGTAAGTTGCAGCCCAAACGAGGGGAAGAAAAAGAGACAATATTTCCTGCAATGGGATATTTGCATATTGATGGTAAAGGTATGCAGGCTAGTGGAGGAAGCCGTTATAACGCATTTGAAGCTGAGACGATAGCTGCGTGGCTAGCTGCGCACAAAGAGGAAATCGAGCGTCATTATGGCGAACCTCTACATAAAGTAGTGGGGGTTGTTACCCCATTTTCGGCACAAGTCAGTACGATTAAATCGTCATTACGTAAGCTGGATATTAATTGTAGTGGCGATGAAAATTCGCTGACAGTCGGTACTGTTCATTCATTGCAGGGGGCGGAAAGGGAGATTGTGCTGTTCTCTCCTGTATATTCGAAGCATGAAGATGGCAGTTTTATTGACAGCGACAGCAGCATGCTGAACGTCGCCGTTTCGCGTGCGAAAGACAGCTTCCTGGTCTTTGGCGATATGGACCTCTTTGAGATCCAACCCGGATCGTCACCCCGGGGGCTGCTGGCGAAATACCTGTTTGCTTCTACTGATAATGCGCTGCAGTTTGAGTTTCAGGAGCGCCAGGATTTAACTACCTCGCAAACGCAGATTTCAACCCTGCACGGGGTGGAGCAACATGATGCGTTTCTGAACCAGACTTTTGACTCCATTAATCAGAGTATTACTATCGTTTCCCCGTGGCTCACCTGGCAAAAGCTGGAACAGACGGGTTTCCTGGCGTCGATGTCTCAGGCGCGCGCCCGTGGTATTGATATCACGGTAGTGACGGATAAGTCGTCTAACACAGATCATGCTGATTTTGAAAAGCGTAAAGAGAAACACCAGCGCCTGAATGAAGCCCTGGAAAGGTTGGATGAGATGGGCATCACAACGAAGCTGGTTAATCGTGTTCACAGTAAGATTGTGGTGGGTGATGAGGGGCTACTCTGCGTCGGTTCCTTTAACTGGTTTAGCGCCGCGCGTGAGGAAAGATATCAGCGATACGATACGTCGATGGTCTATCGCGGTGATAGCTTAAAAGCTGAGATCAAAACGATTTATTCCAGCCTTGAGCAGCGGCAGTTATAAAACTGTAGTAAGTGCCTGAACACACCGATACGTTATTGGGTGTTCAGGCCTGACGCTCTGACAGATTTTTGCCGTGTACTGCTCGTGGAGATGTAAGTATGAGCAGCATAAGAAAGATAAAGGCTGAAGCACTATTCGACGTGTTCGACGGAGAAATTGCCTATACAGAGGCGTAGGAATGTTCTCCCACTGGGAAATCTGGCGTGGCCAGCGCACTGGAGACATCAACAGAATCATGCTGGCGATGATGAAAACCGCATCGAGATACTCCGTGTCGATTAGCACCGACTAATGATCAAGCGGCGGTTTTTCGTATTACCCCATTCAGCCATGCCTCATCCCTGTCCGGGCGGTTATCCTGTGTCGTCCAAAGCGAAGCTATCTCAATCCCCGGAACCGCCCTCAGCAACTCCTGCAATCCCTCTTCATCCAGATCCGTAAACCGTCTTTCACCCTGCACGCGCTCACCGTTGCCATACTTAAAGGATACATACCAGACGCCGCCAGGCTTAAGCGCATCCGCAATCTTCTGCATCACTTTAGGCAACTCAGAAGAGGGGACATGCAGCAAAGATGCACAACACCAGATCCCATCGTACTGCGCTTTACCGTCGATCTCTGAAAATGTCATCAACTGCACGGGTAACCCGGTATGTTGCCTTGCCAGTTCCACCATCGCGGAAGAGGCATCAAAAGCATCCACAAGATAGCCCCTCTCATGAAATGCTTTTGCGTCTCGTCCTGAACCGCAGCCCGCATCCAGAACACGGCCACCGTTAGGCAGATGTTGGGTGAAGGCCTCGTAAAGCGGGGTCATATCGACATTGACCGTGCCATTGAAGAAATCCTGTGCGTGATTCTGATAGTAGTGAAGTGTCATTAAAACGTTGCCTCGCCTTCCGCGTTGGGTTTCCAGGTATGGATAAGTTTGTCCAGCGCGGCCTGCCAGTTACGCTGAAGAAAGCTTTTCCGTGCTTCAGGACGCAGCCCTGTCTGTTGAACAATCGTCTCATGTAACGGCAGTTTGCTCTGAATAAAATATTCATTGCGGGTGTGTAACCGCTGCAGGAGCCTGAGGTCGGGAATGCGTGCAGATTTGCCTTCAACGCCACGGTTACAGCACCGACAGGCCAGCACTAAATTCCATACGCCGTTAATATTGCTCACTTCATGGCGGGCAGCCCAGGGAATAAAGTGGTCGACGTCCGCCAGTTCTGCGTCTCCCGGTACCAGGCTGATGGGTTTGAAGCAGTAAAAACACCGTCCTTTCTGGTAACCATTCAGGCTGTCGCGACAGCTGGTGATGTCTACGCGACGCGCGTTCACCCTCGTGAACAACAGCTGATTATCTTCATCAAACTCCACGCCCGCAAGGTTACGTGAAATCCCCATCGACCAGGCCTGTTCGACCAGGTTCCAGCGAGCATTGGTTTCAAAGGCGAGGTTTTTATACTGCAGGCGTTCGCCCAGTAAATAGAAGTTATCCGTCAGTCGGATCCCGTTGTGGGTTTTGCGCTCATCAAGGAAAAAACGTTTATCGATCTCGCCCTGGTTCACGTAATGAAAGGCATCAATCACATTGTTAAAGCCAAGGCGCACCGTCGCTTCAATGAGCTGGGCGTGGGTGATTTCACCTCTGTTGAACTTCAGGCAGGTTTCCAGAAATTGACTGCTGCGGGAGGTGATCTGCTTTGGCGCATGCTTCATGTGCTCGCAAAGATAGCGGCTGAACGGCACAGCAAGCTGGTCGAGCGTTATCAAATCGCTGCCCGTCTTATCCACTTCATACAACGCCGACGCCAGCGCAAATTTGTAAGATGCGACGTTCCTTCCAAAGAGGATCACACCACGCCAGTAGTTCTCAAGCGTCGGATCGGCCTGATAAAATTCCATCGATGAAGTCCTGTTACGGTTGGCTGGGCAGGGCGTTACTAAAGCCTGTAACAGGATCACATAACAAAATCAGGGTGATGTAAATCGTTAATCTATAGGTTTGATGAATTTTTGTAGGATCTGAGAAGAAGGGCTGGATGCGACGAATTTGTCGTCTAAATTAATTTAACGAATGAATAGATTTCTGGATGAGGAAAATAAGACTGATTTTCAAGCCAGCGATTTACCAGTATCCGCCAAACCCATTCCCTGAATCCCCCTGGTATTTCCCAATTTTACCTGTCGCAAAACCGCTGTATTTATATTCAGTTCTGTATAATAGGCAGCGGTAATTACGCCAGTCGGAAAAACGCCTCTTCATGGGGATGTTCTCATGTGGCTTATGAAGACATTACTAACATCAGGGAGCAGGTCACTCTGCCAGCGGTTCGGTCACGCCCCTGAGGGCACATGGTCAACTTGATAAACCTAGCTTCCTGATACACCTCTGATGTTACCGCTTAACGGCCTTACACGTTGTCTTACCACCAACGGGCTATTATCTGAAAATCAGAGATCTCCCGGCAGAAAACTTTCTTATGTCCGAATGCGTAGGAGTACGATAAGCCAACAAGTCATTATAGATAAAAGGGTTATCTATGGCTCTACATGGAAAGTTCGTAATTAATGATGCGTACTATTCCCCGTTATCGTTTCCTGGTATAGGCACGTTTTTAGCTTTCTCTGGTAATGGTGCTTACCGTAATCGTGGGGCATGTGGAATGATCCCCAAAGAGGGGCCAGTACCAGCGGGTAAATACTGGATTGTTGACCGCCCTCAGGGTGGACTCAAGTCACAGCTAAACACAGTGGGAAGAGACATTTATAATCACTTCGCCAATGGTGCAACATTCAAACATTCTGAATGGTTCGCATTATGGCGTGATGATTGGGGGATCGACGATTACACATGGATTGAGAGCGTTAAGCGTGGCAATTTCCGTTTGCATCCAGGCGTACTATCAGAAGGTTGTATCACTCTCCCACATGATTCTGATTTTGCCATGTTGCGTAATGCTCTGTTGAGAAGCCAAAGAATAGATGTTCCTTGCATGAGGAAGCTACAGGCATACGGCACGATTGAGGTGATCTCCAGTGGCAAAACATGCCCTTAGTTTATTCATTAAGATAGTGCTGTTCGCTGTTGTTGTGCTGATCGTTGCTGAAATGGTTCCGTATGATGGATTAGTTAATTCTATTACGGGGCTTTTCGATTTCCAAAGCGCCGACAAGTTTACCCGCTTCATTTTGGGTGAACCTGATTTAGAAGTTTGGGAATCGTTAGACGGCTATTTTAGCATCTTAATCAATACATTAATCAGCGTACCTGTCATGAGCGCGATTACCACGGCGTACAGTGGCGCGACACAAAAAGTTAGTCCAGCTGGCATCCCCGGAGAGTGGTTCAGTTCCACATTGCGACGGTTAGCTAAAATCTTCGGGTTTACCTTCCTGTTTTGGGCGTTATTTCGCTTACTGCCTTATCAGTCTTTATTCCCGGATCAAACGTATTCAAATTTCACAATGGCGGCGATTGTGGGCTTTCAGTTGCTCTTAACGATTGTTTGCTACTGGTTCATCACGAAGAAAATCACAACTAAAAGGAGTTTGTAAAATGCCTATTCCGGCTTACATGTGGCTTAAGGACGATGGCGGCGCAGACATTAAAGGAGCTGTAGACGTTCAGGATCGTGAGGGGAGTATAGAGATTGTTGGCTTTAGTCATGGTCTGAACATTCCAGTAGACAGTGCCAACGGGAAGATTACTGGCAAGCGTTCACATTCTCCGATGATGATTGAAAAGGAGTTTGATAGCTCCAGCCCGTACCTATACAAAGCCGTTGCCACCGGTCAAACGTTGAAAAGTGCGGAGATTCGCTGGTATCGCATTAACCATGCAGGACAAGAAGAGTGCTACTTCGTCATGACCATTGAGGGTGTGAAAGTGACGGGCATTAACCCAGGGATGCCAAACGCTAAAATGGCAGGAAACTCGCAGATCAACCACATGGAATCTGTTTCCCTGATGTATGACAAAATCACCTGGCGTTATGTTGATGGTAATGTCCAGTATACGGACGATTGGAACGTAAGAGCGTAACAAATAGAAAGGAGGCATTGAGTGCCTCCTCTTTATTAACGCTTATCCTCTCAAGGGAACCTGTCCGTAATGCTGTATAACTGCCATCGTATTAAAGGTGATCGCTCAGTCGGTCACCGAACTTGATAATAAAACGACTCATGGCCAGCCCGCAGATCGGCGAATGGTTGCTCTGAGGTCCATGCGGGCGCTCACCTTATATTCTGATAGTCCTCGCTGCGTAATTTCCCTGACCCAACCCTTTTCCTGAATCTCCCTCGCAAATTTCAAATTTATCCCACGCCAAACCGCTGTATTTATATTCAGTCCTGTATAATAAGCACCAGAAATTACGCCGAACGGCAAAGGAAGTATCAAAGAATATTTAAAGAGAGAATTCGCGATATGAAGGTGCTGCAACACCCCCATACCGCTAACCACAACCAACTATAAGGGAGTTGAAAATGGCTGCGACGAATTTTAAGCCAGAGTTTACTGTTTGCAAAACAGAATCAGACGCTTTCACCGGCATGATTGAAAACCGCGAGCTGGTACGCAAAAACAGCGCCCGCCGACTTCACGGCAACCCGCCCAACGCGGCGCCCGTCCATCCCCGCGCGGAAACGCCGCAGGACAGCGCCGCCTGCTGCGAACTCTATGCACGCATAGACATGAAATATCTTCTTCTGGGCGGCGACTGGTTAAAACGCGCGGGTTTCATCAATGGCATGCCAGTGAAAATCCGCGCCATGAAAGACTGCATTGTGATTACGCCACAGCATACAAGAGAATTATGGGGATGCCTGGAAGGTATGAGCGTGGTGAATATAAATAAAAAGAAAGTCGCGCAGTGGTTGAAGACGTTTCCGGGAGCGCTAAATGATACGGGTGATATGCCGGTGATTAAGCGTGGGAGTGGGAAGGCTGTTTAAACTTCAAGCCAGTCTGCACGGGCATGTGAGGACATGCCCGCACTACGCTAAAAATAACTCAAACATCATGTCTTTGTTCTCTGACAGCCTTAACCAGTACAGCATGGAGTTCGCCAACGGTTAAATCGCGTATCACAGGTTCACGTATGCCACGTATCCTGCGAATCAAACGGCAGATACCGAAGTAATCTATGCCTTCGGTACTAAAGAGGAATTCATTTGCAGCGAGAGAAAAAGTTTTCTCATAACCATCTTCTTCAGTGACGAGCGTAACGCCAAACGCTGCCTCGCAGTCTTCAATTAGGGCATCGCCATCCATGCCGCAGATATCAAGGTCAGCTTCGATTAGGGTTTTTTCATCGATGCGCTTGCGATGATGTCCAGATGACTGGCGTACAACCTCAATGACCTGCGAAAGAGTGGGGTACATTATGTTGGATTCCGTGAGTGAAGAAATGACGTAGACATTTATTAACAGACCGAGTTAACGCCTGGGACTTATAATTGATGGTCCAAAGAAAACCAAAACAACCCACGCAAACATCCCAATGATTTTTAACGGCCAGGGTTCGAATACATCAAAGCACACAATTGCGCCTATAACTAATAGTGGTCCTCCCAATAATTCCAGTATTCCTTCTAAGATAGATAACTTATGAGGCAATACACGATTTAGTAAAACGGCCATGAAATGTGCGCATCCTAAAGTGATGGTTATAGCTATTGTGCATTCTTTCCAGTTATCAGTGACGCCCACGCATATGAGGCATAACACAATCACAAATACACAAAGTAACGTATTCAGCATGGAAATAATAAACTTACTCATAGCAGTTGCCGTGGCGTTTAAAATATTAAGAGTCTATGAATATAGCGCTCTTAACAGAATGACAAACGACATTGACTAATAATGCATTTAAGAATTTTTGCTCCTCGCTGATTTCCGTAATAATCAAGTTAGCGGCTTCATGCCAATTCCACGCACTCCACCGCTAAATCTAACTTAACTAAACACCGGCACCCCCAGCCCAACCTTCACCTCCCTCAACGTCTCTTGCGTCACCCCCTGCGCCCGCTCGGTCCCGCGCTTCAGCATCGCCATCAATTCCCCCTTGTCCTGCATATACATCGCCCTCCGCTCCCGCATCGGCGCAATCAGCTCCTGCAAACACCCCTCCAGCTCGTTCTTACATACCCGGTCCCCAAGCCCGCCCGCCTGATAGTGCGCCTTCATTGCCGCCACTTTCTCCTTGTCCGGATGAAACGCGTCGAGGTACGTAAACACCACGTTCCCCTCAATCTGCCCCGGGTCGCTCACCTTCAGGTGGTTCGGGTCGGTGTACATGGCGCTGACCGCACGGTGAATGGTCTCTTCGCTGGCCGACAGGTGCAGCGTGTTGCCCAGCGATTTTGACATCTTGGCGCTGCCGTCGATGCCGGGCAGGCGGCTGGTGTCGCTCAGCATCGCCTTGCAGTGGCGCAGCACCGGGGCGGGCAGCAGGCTGTTCATCTTGTGCACAATCTCGTTGGTCTGCTCAATCATCGGCAGCTGGTCGTCGCCGACGGGCACGCACTCGGCCTTAAACGCGGTGATGTCCGCCGCCTGGCTGATGGGGTAGGCCATAAACCCGACCGGCAGCGAGCGGGCAAAGCCCTTCTGCGCAATCTCGTTTTTCACCGTCGGGTTACGCTCCACGCGGGCGACGGTGACGATGTTCATATACAGCATCGTCAGCTCGGCGAGGGCGGGCAGGGCGGACTGCAGGCAGACGGTGGTCAGGTTCGGGTCGATGCCGGCGGCGAGGTAGTCGGCCAGCACTTCAGGGATGTTGTCGCGGATTTTTTGCGGGTTGCTGCCGTTGTCGGTCAGCCCCTGCAGGTCGGCAATCAGCACAAACTGGTTGTGCGTCTGCTGGAGCGCCACGCGCTGGCGCAGCGATCCGACGAAGTGGCCGAGGTGCAGCGGGCCGGTTGGGCGGTCGCCGGTGAGGATGGTTTGCTTGTTCATAAAGACTCCTTAACGTTGTAATGCCGAAAGGGGTCTTAGATGTGTGAAAGCCGCCTTTCGGCGGCTATCTGAAAATGGGAAAAACTACTCCGTGCCGCCTTTAAGAAGGCAGCCACCAGCGGTTTACGGTGAGCACGGCGTGGTTTATGTTCATCTCTTTACCGTATCACGTCCGGCGCGAAAAACAAAAGGGCATGTCATGCTGCAATCACTCAACCACCTGACCCTCGCGGTCAGCGACCTGCAAAAAAGCGTCACCTTCTGGCACGAGCTGCTGGGGCTGGCGCTGCACGCCCGCTGGAATACCGGGGCCTATCTCACCTGCGGCGATCTGTGGGTCTGCCTGTCGTACGACGAGGCGCGCCAGTACGTGCCGCCGCAGGAGAGCGACTACACCCACTACGCGTTTACCGTCGCGGAGGCGGATTTTGAACCGTTCTCGCAAAGGCTGGAGCAGGCGGGCGTCACCGTCTGGAAGCAGAACAAAAGCGAGGGGGCGTCGTACTATTTTCTCGACCCGGACGGGCACAAGCTGGAGCTGCACGTGGGCAGCCTCGCCGCGCGGCTGGCGGCGTGTCGAGAGAAGCCCTACGCGGGCATGGTGTTTACCTCAGACGAGGCTTGAGGCGCGCACCTTCAGCCTGCCCGCCAGCGTCACGTGCGTGGCGGCATCTTCCTGATTGCACAGGTACTCCACCGCCAGCCGCCCCAGCTCGCTGTAGGGCAGCTGGATACTGGTCAGCGGCGGGGTGAGCTGCTCGGAAATCTTCTGGTCGTCGTAGCCCGCCAGCAGCATGTCCTGCGGGATGCGCACGCCGTTCACCGCCAGCGCCTGATAGCAGCCAATCGCCAGCCAGTCGCTGGCGCAGAAGATGGCGTCCGGGCGCTCGGTCAGCTCCAGCAGAGAAGTCGTGGCGGTAAAGGACTCGCTGAACTGCCAGTTGGTTTGGCGCACCAGGCTGTCGTCGCACGACAGTCCGGCCTGCTGTAATGCCGCCTGGTAGCCCGCCAGACGCTGGCGCGAGGCCTCCATCCAGCTCTCGCCGGTGATGTGGGCGATGCGCGTGGCCCCGCAGGCGATGAGGTGTTTAGTCACCTGAAAAGCGTTGGCGTAGTCGTCCGGGATAAACGACGGCAGCAGCGGCGAGCCGGGGTCGCGCTGGTTGAGCAGCACCAGCGGGATGCGGGTGCAGTCCTGGAACGCCGTCATGTCCACCAGCGTGGTGACCGGAGACGCGAGAATAATCCCGATGCAGTTACGCTTCTCCAGCTGGCGGATGATGTTCAGCGCCAGCTCGATGTCGTCGCCGTAGTCGTAGACGGTGAGCAACGTCTCGTTGCGCCACGCCGCTTCCCGCGCCTGGCTGATGGCGTCGATAAACGGGTCGAAACTCTGCATGGAGCTCACCAGCAGGGCGATCTCTTCCTGGTTGCGCGGAGCGTGAACGGCGGGGAGGCGGTCGTAGCCGAGCTCGGTAGCCACGTTAATCACCCGCTGGCGGGTGTCGTCGCTGAGCTTGATGTTGCGGGACTGGTTAAGCACCAGCGATACCGTCGCCTGCGACACGCCCGCCGCCCGCGCAATATCGTTCATCGTCACTTTCGTTTTTCGCTTCATCCGTCCTCTCCCTTTCGCGACTTCGCATCATACCCTAACCGCACGCTTTAGCGCCGTCGATCACGTTTCTCATTCATCGAAGCGTGAACTTTGTGAGAGCCGTCGCTTTTCGGTGCGCCGTGATTTGCGCATTTATCCCGCAACTAATATTTATTAGCTAAATATTATCAGTAAGAGGACGCGTAATGAAAGAGCAGTGGAGCAGGGAGCAGGCACAGGCGTGGTACGAGCAAAAAGGCTGGCTGTGCGGGTTCAACTATCTGCCGTCGACGGCGGTGAACTGGACCGATATCTGGCAGGCAGAGACCTTCGATGCCGTAACCATCGAGCGCGAGCTGGGCTGGGCGGCGGAGGCGGGCTATAACACCCTGCGCATCAACTTGCCGTTTATCGTCTGGGAGCACGACCGTGACGGGCTGATGGCGCGCATCGACCAGTTTTTGACGATTGCCGACGGTCACGGGTTCAGCACCATGCTGACCCTGATGGACGACTGCGGCTTCTCCGGCGACGAGCCGTACCTCGGCCCGCAAAAGCCGCCGGTGCCGGGCAAGCACAACAGCCAGGCGGCGGCGAGCCCGGGGCGCGACAAGGTGTGCGATCCCGACTGCTGGCCGCAGATTGAGTACTATATCCGCGACGTTGTTCGCCAGTTCCGCGACGATAAGCGCGTCCTGCTGTGGGATCTCTATAACGAGCCGGGCAACCGCGGCATTTTCGCGACCGGCACGCAGGAGGTGCAGTACGACGCGAAGCTGGAGACCTGCGCCCATGAGCTGATGAAGCTGGCGTTCCGGTGGGTGCGTGAGGAGGACCCGACCCAGCCGCTTACCGTCTGCGCCTGGCGTCTGCCGCCGGGAGAGGAGGGCGAGACGTTCTTCCGGCATCCGCTGGACCAGACCGCACTGGCGCTCTCGGACGTGGTGAGCTTCCACGCCTACACCCACACCGGGCGCATGACGGCGATTATCCAGCAGCTGCAAAAGCTCGGTCGGCCGCTGTTCTGCACCGAATGGCTGGCGCGTCACGTGGGCAGCACCATCGAAGAGCAGCTTCCACTGATGTACGCGGCGAAGGTTGCGCCGTACCAGTGGGGCCTGGTGCGCGGCAAAACCCAGACGTGGCTGCCGTGGCCGGTGGTGATGAAGGAGTCCACGGACTACTGCCGCCTCTGGTTCCACGACGTGTTCGAGGAGAACGGCATTCCGTTCTCGCGCCGTGAAATCGCATTAATGCAGCAGTTGCGCAAGATCGCCCCGAAAGTTCAGGGCTAATAATATCGACCCGGCGGCCGACCGCCGGGCAACCAGGCAGGCATATAACAATGGCAATGACAATGAAAATACCGTCTCGCGAGTTGTGGTCTTATTTTGGCTATGGTTTAGGTCAATGTTTTAGCTTTGGTTTAGTGGGTTCGTTTATTAACTATTTTTACACCGACGTGCTGGGGATCTCGGCGCTGGCGGCGAGCACCATCTTCCTGATTGCCCGCGCGTGGGACGCGGTTCACGATCCGCTGTTTGCCAGCATTATGGACACCATTAACAGCCGGTTCGGCAAGTTTCGCCACTTTTTGCTCATCGCGCCGCTGCTGATCACCGGCGTCACGCTGCTGTCGTTCTATAAAATCGAAGCGGACATGCCCACCAAAATCCTCTACGCCGGGGTGACGTATATCCTGTGGGGGACGCTGTACGCTATCTCTGATATCCCGTTCTGGTCGATGTCGTCGGTGATGACCAACGACTCCGCCCAGCGCACCCGCGCGGTGACGGCGGCAATGCTCGGGGTGAACGCCGGGATTGCCTGCGCCAACATCTTCTTCCCGAAGCTGGCGGCGTTCTTCGCCCAGTACAGCAACGATAAAGGCTACTTTATGGCGGCGCTGGTGATGATGCTGGTGGGTCTGCCGCTGATGCTCAACGGCTTTATGCAGATCAAAGAGCGCGTGCCGCCGAGCCCGGAGAAGGTGACCATCCGCGACACCTTCCACAACCTGCGCCAGAACAAGCCGCTGTTTATCGTCCTGCTGTCGTTCTTTTTCTGCGTGTTCCACAACGTGGCGGGCGGGCTGTATATCTACTTCTTTATCAACAACCTGGGCGACGGCAGCCTGCAGATGGCGATTGGTGTGATGGGGATCGTGGCGGCGGTGCTGTGCCTGGTTGCCCCGATGCTGACGCGCCGGATGCAGAAGCGGAAGCTGTTTATGATCCTCTGCGGGCTGGACGTGGCGGTGCGCGTGGTGATGTGGTTTGTCGGCTATCAGCAGGTGACGATGCTGTTTATTCTGCTCGGCCTGAGCACGCTGTTCGTGATGATGACCAACATCCTCACCTCGTCGATGATTGCCGACACCATCGAGTACGCGGAGTACCACACCCACAAGCGCTGCGCGGCGATTACCTTCTCCGGGCAGACCTTTACCGGCAAGATGTCGGTGGCGGTGGGCGGCGGGTTAATCGGGGTGTTTCTGACGATGATCGGCTACGTGCCGCAGGCGCAAATTCAGAGCGAAGGCGTACTGTCGGGGCTGTTCTTCGGGATCTGTTTGTTACCGGCTATCGGCTCGCTGATCCGAATGGGCTTTATGTCGCGCTTTACCTTCACCGAGGAGAAGCATGCGGAGGTTTGTCGGCTGCTGGCGGAGCGGAACGCGTCTGCGAAAGCGCCGGGTGGCGGCTGCGCCTTACCCGGCCTACAGGACCAGCCCTTGTAGGCCTGATAAGCGAAGCGCCATCAGGCTTCGCATTTAAAGCATTACAGCGACTTCACAAACGTCAGCAGATCTTCGTTGAGCTGATCCTGGTGGGTCAGCGCGAAACCGTGCGGCGCGTTGTCGTACACCTTCAGCGTGGCGTTTTTGATCATCTCCGCCGCCAGCTTGCCGGTGCTTTCAAACGGTACGATCTGGTCGTTGCTGCCGTGAATAACCAGCGTCGGCACGTCGATTTTCGCCATATCCGGGCGGAAGTCGGTTTCGCCGAAGGCGGTCACGCAGTCGATGGTGCCCTTCAGCGACGCCAGCAGGGCGATGTTCAGCGTCTGGGTCAGGGCACCGGCAGAGACGGTCTGCCCGGCGTTGGTGCCGTAGAACGGCGTCGCGAAGTCGCTGATGAACTGGGCGCGATCTTTACGCAGTCCGTCGCGAATGCCGTCGAACACGCTCTGATCCACACCCTGCGGGAAGGAGTCGGATTTGCCGAAGATTGGCGTTACCGCACCCAGCAGCGCCAGACCGGCCACGCGCGCGCTGCCGTAGTTGTTGATGTAGCGGGTCACGTCGCCGCCGCCCATGGAGAAGCCCACCAGCGTCACGTCGCGCAGATCCAGGGTGGTAATCAGGTCGTTGATGTCGGACGCAAAGGTGTCGTAGTCGTAGCCGTTCCACGGCTGATCCGAGCGGCCAAAGCCGCGACGGTCAAAGGCGATGGCGCGGAAGCCGCGCTCCGCCAGGTAGTTCAGCTGGCTGTCCCACATGTCGCCGTCCAGCGGCCAGCCGTGGCTGAAGAGAACCGGTTTGCCCGCGCCGCAGTCTTTGTAGTAAATCTGCGTGCCGTCTTTTGCCTTAAACGTTGCCATAGTGTCTTCCTCTACAGGTGATTGTTATGTTTAAACCGGCGCGACCAGATAGCGAATTGCCGGTGATGTTGTGCCCTGATGAAAAGCCAGAACGCGGCTCTGCAGCAGGAGGTCATTCATGGTGTGGCGCTCCTGCTGGCGCAGATGCTCAATCCAGGAGCCCATCAGGAAGGTCTCGATAAACAGACCGGGGCGCTCAATATCCTCATACACCGCCCAGCTCATCGCCCCGGCGCGGCGGCGCACCCGGCGCAGCTCGTGTACCGCCTCCAGGAAGGCCTTCGCGTTGTGCGGGTCGATGATGTACTCGTGCGATACCAGCACCGGGCCACGCTCGTTGGGCAGCTCAATCTCCACGCCGTCCAGCGGCTGGCCGCTCAGGTCGAGATTTAAATCCGGATCTTTCTCCAGCTTCCAGCGGAACACCGTGGTGCTCGCCAGCACCATCCCCAGCGTGGCGACCACCAGCGAGGTCGGGGTACCAAACTGCGAGGCGATTTGCCCCCAGATGGCGCTGCCCGTGGTCATCGAGCCGAAGAACACCGTCAGATAAACCGCCAGCGCGCGGGCCTTCACCCAGCGGGCGGCGCTGCGCTGCGCGCCGAGGTTGAGGGTGGAGAGCACCGCAATCCACGCGAAGCCGGTGAAGAACTCAAACAGGTTCAGCAGCCAGACGTGGCGCACAAACGCCAGCGCCAGCATGGTGAGGGCAAAGGTCAGGCTGGCGGCCACCATCAGGCGGTCGGCGTTCAGCCGCTGGCGCAGGCGCGGCAGCAGGATGGCTCCGGCAATCGCTCCAAGGCCAATGCACGCCAGCATCACGCCGTAGCCCGCCGGGCCTAAGCCCAGCTCGCGGCGCGCCACCAGCGGCAGCAGCGCCCAGCCCGCGCTCCCGAAAACGAAGAAGGCCACGGTGCGCACCAGCACGTTGCGCAGCACCGGGGCGGCGTGCACGTAGCGAATGCCGGAGCGCACCGCCGAGAAGAAGTGCTCCGGCGGCAGGCGCTGCACGGATGGCGCCGGACGCCAGCGCCACAGCACCCACGCCACGCCGACCACGGACAGCGCGTTCAGGGCAAACACCATCCACGGCCCGGCGAGCGACAGCAGAAAACCGCCCAGCGCGGGGCCAATCGCCCGGCTGATGTTCACCCCGAGCGAGTTCAGCGCCACGGCGGCACCCAGCTCCGGCTTGCTCACCAGATCGGGCACCACGGCCTGGAACGGCGGCGAGCTCATCGCCGCGCCCACGCTCAGCAGAAACGTCGCCACCAGCAGAACGGTAGGGGTAACGTGTCCGGTGAAGGAGAGCACCGTCAGTACGGCGGCGGCGATGAACACCCACAGCTGGGAGAAGAGCAGGTATTTACGTCGGTCGACGATGTCCGCCATCACCCCGGACGGCAGGGCGAAGAGAAACATCGGCAGACTGCTGGCCGCCTGTACCAGCGCGATATCCAGCGGATCGGTGCTCAGGCTCAGCATGCTCCAGTTGATGCCGACGTCGCTCATCCATGAGCCGACGTTAGAGACCACCGTGGCGATCCACAGCATGCGGAACACCGGCTGGCTCAGCGGCTGCCAGGGAGAAACCGTCGATGCGGGCGTCGTCTCGACGTGTGCGTCGCGAACGTCGTTAACCTGGGTCATGCGAACCTCTCCGTTGCCTTACGCTGCAGCCGCCACTGGCCTGGCCCGGTGAGGGCGAGGGTGGTGAAGATAATCAGCAGCAGCCAGCCAAACTGCCCTTCGGCAATCGACCAGTTCGGGTGGACCGCCAGCATCGCCACCAGCAGCACGGCGATAATCGGCAGGCACGCCAGGCGGGTGTACACGCCCGCAATGATAAACAGCGGGCAGATCACCTCAGCGAATATTGCCGGGATCAGGCTGGCGTAAGGCCCGAAGCCAAACGGATCTTCAATGCGCGTCAGCTCTTCGCTGAAGTGCAGCACCTTTGGCAGGCCGTGCACGTAGAGCAGCAGCAGGCTGCCGGTCAGGCGCAGGAAGAACAGCCCCAGGTCGACCCGGGGCGGCATAGTGGTGTTTTTCATCAGAATGCAAAGCAGCTGCAGCCCAGCGCCCCCCAGAAAGCGTTATCGTCGGACACCGGCATCTCTGACGTGCGGGCGAAATCATGCTGGTGGCTGTGAACCCCGCACGGGCCGCTGCAGTGGTGAGCCACACTCAAGCCGACGCGTGCGGCCTGCGGCGGCGCGCTGCGGTAGTGGCCCGGCACCTTCACCACCGGGGACCACTCGGGCAGAACCGGAATGGCCGGCGGCGCGAGCGGGCCAAAGCTGCCTGCGGCGTAGACGATGTCGCCGTTGACCACCGTCAGGACGGACTCGATGCCCTTGATCTCCTCTTCCGGCACGCGGAAGTAGTCTTTGCTCAGCACCGCCAGATCGGCAAGCTGGCCGACTTTGATCTGCCCCTTCTGGTTCTGCTCGCTGGAGAACCACGCGCTGCCCTGGGTCCAGAGCATCAGGGCGGTATCACGATCCAGACGGGCGCTGTGGTCGTACATCTGCATCCCGCCGACGGTACGGCCGGAGACCAGCCAGTAGAGCGCGGTCCACGGGTTGTAGCTCGCCACGCGAGTGGCGTCCGTCCCTAAGCCCACCGGCACGCCGGTCTCCAGCATTTTCGCCACCGGCGGCGTGTGGCGGGTGGCTTCGATGCCGTAACGCTCGGCAAAGTACTCTCCCTGGAAGGCCATGCGGTGCTGCACGGCAATGCCGCCGCCCAGCGCTTTGATGCGGTCGATGTTGGCCTGGGTAACGGTTTCCGCATGGTCGAAGAACCAGTGCAGGCCGTTGAACGGAATGTCGCGGTTCACCTTCTCGAAGACGTCCAGCATGCGGCTGATGGATTCGTTGTAGGTGGCGTGCAGGCGGAACGGCCAGCGGTGCTCCACCAGATGGCGCACCACGCGCTCCAGTTCGTCCTCCATGCCCGGCGCGAGGTCAGGGCGCGGTTCGAGGAAATCTTCAAAATCGGCGGCGGAGAAGACCAGCATCTCGCCCGCGCCGTTGTGGCGGAAGAAGTCGCTGCCCTGGCCCGGCGTGAGCATGTCGGTCCATTTTTCAAAGTCTTCCAGCTCGTGGCCCGGACGCTGGGTAAACAGGTTGTAGGCGATGCGGATGGTCATCTGCTTTTTCTCGTGCAGCTCGGCAATCACCTCATAATCTTCCGGGTAGTTCTGGAAGCCACCGCCCGCGTCGATGGCGCTGGTCAGCCCCAGGCGGTTCAGCTCGCGCATGAACTGACGGGTGGAGTTGACCTGCTGCTCCAGCGGCAGCTTCGGCCCTTTGGCCAGCGTGGCGTAGAGGATCATGGCGTTCGGACGGGCAATCAGCATCCCGGTCGGGTTGCCGTTGGCGTCGCGCTGGATCTCGCCGCCCGGCGGGTTGGGCGTGTCTTTGGTGTAGCCGACTACCTTCAGCGCGGCGCGGTTGAGCAGGGCGCGGTCGTACAGGTGCAGGATGAAGACCGGGGTATCCGGCGCGGCGTCGTTAATTTCGTCCAGGGTCGGCATGCGGCGCTCGGCAAACTGGAACTCGGTCCAGCCGCCCACCACGCGCACCCACTGGGGTGACGGCGTGCGCAGGGCCTGCTCTTTCAGCATCCGCAGGGCGTCGGCCAGGGACGGCACGCCTTCCCAGCGCAGCTCAAGGTTGTAGTTCAACCCGCCGCGAATGAGGTGCAGGTGCGAGTCGTTCAGGCCGGGGATGGCGGTGTGGCCTTTCAAATCCACCACTAAGGTGCCGTCGCAGTGGTGTTGCATCACCTCGGCGACGGTACCCACTTCCAGAAATTTTCCGTCGCGCACGGCAACGGCTTCCGCGACAGGATTTTCGCGATCGACGGTGTGAAACTGGCCGTTAACCAGAATGAGATCGGCTTTACCGAGGGTAACCATAACTGCTCCTGACTGAGAGGGGGAATGGTCAGGATTATGGGAACCGGTTTCGGCAAAGATCCAGTTATACAATAGGATAGGTATACCAAAGTATAACTATACCTAAGGTTAACTATACGAAGAGATAATTACGCGCGGCGACGGAAAACCGCAGGATGAGGGTGACTTTATCGTCGTGGCACTCACGGCGATTTCTACCCTTAACCACTGGAAAATGCTATGACCTCTTCAAAGCTCGAAGTGTTAACCCCTGCGAACTGTCAGGTAATCTTTATCGATCACCAGCCACAGATGGCGTTTGGCGTGCAGTCTATTGACCGCCAGGTGCTGAAAAACAACACCGTGGCGCTGGCGAAAGCGGCCAAAGTGTTCAACATCCCGACCATCATCACCACCGTTGAGACCGAAAGCTTCTCCGGTAATACCTATCCGGAGCTGCTGGACGTCTTCCCGGGCCAGGACATCCTGGAGCGTACCTCCATGAACTCCTGGGACGACCAGAAGGTGCGTGATGCGCTGAAGGCCAACGGCAAGAAGAAGGTGGTGGTTGCCGGCCTGTGGACCGAAGTGTGCAACAACAGCTTTGCCCTGTGCGCGATGCTGGAAGGCGACTACGAAATTTATATGGTGGCGGACGCGTCCGGCGGCACCTCCAAAGAAGCCCACGACTTCGCGATGCAGCGCATGATCCAGGCGGGCGTGATCCCGGTGACCTGGCAGCAGGTGATGCTGGAGTGGCAGCGCGACTGGGCGCGTAAAGAGACCTACACCGCGGTGATGGATATCGTACGCGAGCACTCCGGCGCGTACGGCATGGGCGTGGATTACGCTTACACCATGGTGCACAAAGCGCCGTCTCGCCAGAAGAGCGAGCACCGCACCTTAGCGCCTGTTCCGGCTCGCTAAGTTCCGCTGGCGGGCTGGTCCCTCATCCGGCTCGCCGCTGCCTCTTTCTCTGGAGTTCACAATGAGTACTGGGCTGATATCCCTTGCGGCAGGCGTGTTGATTGGCCTGATGTATGCCGTGCTGAAGGTGCGCTCCCCCGCGCCGCCCGCGCTGGCGCTGATTGGCCTGCTGGGGATGCTGGCGGGTGAACAGGCGACGCGCCATCTGTTATCCCGCGACGGCGCGCCGCCGCCTCAGGTGACGGCTCCGCAGGCCAAATCGCAGACGGGAGCGACCTCATGAAAGAATGGATAATTTCTCTGGTGTGCGGCGTGGGTGCTGGGGTAATTTACGCTCTGCTCGACGTCCATTCCCCGGCGCCGCCGGTTGTCGCCCTGCTTGGCCTGTTTGGCATGCTGGTGGGCGAACAGCTCATCCCGGTGGGACGGCGTTTACTGAGTCGCGAACCGCTTACCCTCGCCTGGTTTCGTCACGAATGCGTACCGAAAATCAGCGGCACGGCGCCCCCTGCGCCCGCGAAGGACGATCGCGACGTTTAATGATTTGTTTGAGGAAAGACAGCATGACGCTGCCGTGGCGCATTGCCATCATTGATGACGAACGTTCCGTCCGCAGCGGGCTGAGTAATCTCCTGGAGTCGGAAGGCTATGCCGCCGACACGTTTGATTCGGCAGAGGTATTTCTGAGCCATCCGCTCGCCCTGTCCGGCGCGGCGATGGTGATCGCCGATATCAAGCTGCGGGGCATGAGCGGCCTGGAGCTGTTTGAAAAGCTACGGCTGTTGGCCGTTCCCCCGCCGCCCGTGATCTTTATCTCCGGTCATGCTGATGAAAATATGCAGCGGTACGCTCTCAGCCTGGGCGCCGCTGCATTTTTGCGTAAACCCATTAACATCGATATTCTGCTGGATCATATACAGCGGGAGCTGGCCCGCCGACGATAAGGATCGCGGATGAACGAACACGAGCAGCCTGCATTCTGGCCCGCCCAGGGGAATCTTCACCAGGGGCGGGTTTTTGTCCTTAAAGAGGATGTGATTTTTACCGTGCTGGCGCAGGAGGGCGGTATCTCCTGGATGAACGCGCGCCATCCCCATTCCGGCGGCTCGTTCATCATTGCCACCGCGGTGAGCGACGAAGAAGAGGAGCGGGCGACACGGCTGCTCAAAAACGAGTTTGCCCTGCGCGACGTGCTGCAGGACAGCTGGGCCATCCGCGCCGTCGCATCCACCCAGTACCGGGGGCGTTTCGCGCTGGTGTATGCGCCGTTTTCGTTTGAACTGCTGGCGCGGCGCGCGGGCAGGGCTATTTCGGGGATCTCGCGCTTTATCGAACTGGCGATCCAGATCTGCGCTCCCCTGCGCCAGATGCACCTGCAAAACCTGATCCACGGCGATATCAAGCCCGGCTCGATATTTGTTCATCACGATGGCGCCTGCCGTCTGGGCAGCTTTGGCCTCTCCTGCAGCCTCTCCGGCGCCTTTTCCCAGACCCGGCTTGCCGTTTCAGGCGGTACGCCCGCCTACATGTCGCCGGAGCACACCACCCGCACCCGGCGCCCCGTTGACGGCCGCAGCGATCTCTACAGCCTCGGCATGGTGCTGTATGAACTCCTGACCGGACGCCTGCCGTTTGAGTTGGGGGAGGACGATCAGACCAACTGGGCGCACTACCATATTGCCTCGGAGCCGCTGGCCCCGGACGTGATTCGCCCGGACGTGCCGGGAATGCTGTCCACCATTATCCTGAAGCTACTGGAAAAGCACCCCGATAACCGCTACCAGACGGTCGACGGGCTGATTGCCGACCTCCGCCGCTGCCAGGCGACGCTGACCTGCGAGGGCGAGATCGTCGCCTTTACCCCCGGCCAGCAGGACCGCACCCCGGCGATCCATCTGGCGGACTCGCTGTTCGCGACGCATCCGCAGGCGAATGACGTCATTGCCGCGTTTGAGCGGGTGGGGCAGAGCCTGGTGCCGGAGCTGGTAACGATCGGCGGGCCGTCGGGGATCGGCAAATCGTCGATCATCGCGACGGCGCTCAAAACGCTGCAGCAGCGTAAGGTGCTGCTGGCGGTGGGGAAAGTCGATCAGTTTTCGCCGTCCCTGCCCTACGGCGTATTAAGCTCCGCGTTCCGCACCCTGACGCTGCACCTGCTGGGGCTGCCCGCAGACGAGGTGGCGAAGTGGAAAATCCGCCTCTCCCGCGCTCTGGAGGGGTACGAAGCGCTGGCCGTCAGCCTGGTGCCCGAGCTGGGCCTGCTGCTTGAGAGCAAGCCGCGCTTCTCGGCGGATACGTTTTCCATTGATGCCCGGGCGCGCTTCAGCCATATGGTGCTGGCCCTGGTGAAAACCTTTGCCACTCAGGGCTGCCCGCTGGTGCTGGTGCTTGACGATCTTCAGTGGAGCGACGCCGCCAGCCTGCATACGCTGAAACATCTGCTGGTGACCTGCGGCGCTATCCCGCTGCTGCTGGTAATCGCCCACCGCGATATCGGTTCGTTGTCCGAACCGACACTGCAACAGCAGCTGGCGAGCCTGCCGGAGGCAGCGCAAAACGCGACTGAAATTGTCCCGCAGGCGCTGTCCGTGAAGGCGGTGGCGCGCTGGCTGGCGACGATATTTCGCACCCGCAGCGCGGCGACGACCGACCTCGCCACGCTGATCCATGAAAAAACCGGGGGCAACCCGCTCTTTGTGCACGAGTTTTTCCGCCGCATCGTGGATGACGGGCTGGTGGTGCACAACAAATATCAGGATAAGTGGCACTACGATCTGCAGGCGATCCGCGCCCGACACTACACCGAGAACGTCGTGACTCTGGTGCTGGAGCAGCTTGAAGAGCTGCCCGACGAGACGCGCCGTCTGCTGGGCAGCCTCGCCTGCCTCGGCGGCACGGGCGAGATGGAGATGATATGCCGCGTGGTCGGCATGTCGATGGCGGAAATGCGCTATGCGCTGCACCCGGCGGTGATGGCCCAGCTCATCGTGCTGACGGAAAAAGAGTACGCCTTCACCCATGACAGGGTGCAGGAGGCCGCCTTTGCGCTGCTGGATCTGCATGAGAAAAGCCATCTTCACCTGACCACAGCCAGCCTGCTGGCCGACGCCGCGCGTCAGGCGGCGGGGAACGAACTGCTGTTCCGCGCCGTTCACCACGTCACGGCCGCGTTGGACAGCATTCAGCCCGCGCCGCAGCGGCAGATGTTCCGCGAGCTGAGCCTGCTGGCCGCGCGACGGGCGAAGCGCACGGGGGATTATCTTTCGGCGCTCGGCTATATCCAGACCGCCAGAGCGCTGGGCAACGCCGGGGCGGTGTCAGACTTCATGCTCGATATCGAAGAGGCGGGCTGCGAGTTTGCGCTGGGGCACCTGGAGCGGACCCGCGAGCTGTGTGACGCCATTCTCGGCTGCCCCGGCGGGCTGACCGAAAAGGCGCTGGCGGCCAACCTGCTGGTGGAAGTCTACACTCGCCAGTCGGACAGCCGTCTGGCGCTGGAGGCGGCGCTCTGCTGGCTGGGGATTTTTGGTATTCAGATTGGCCGTTATCCGGAAGATGCCGACTGTGACGAGGCCTGGGCGCTCTTTTGCAACCGCACGGGCGACGCGCCGCAAAATCTTTTTGCCCAGCTCTCGCGGATGGATAACCCGGAAACCGAAGCGGTGATGAACCTGCTCTACAGCGCCAGCATTTGCGCCGGCTTCATCTGCCCGCGTCTGCACTTTTTGCTGCTCTGCCGCATGATGCACCTGACGCTCGACCACGGCATCACCGGCGCCTCCACCACGGCGATGGCCTGGTTTGGCGTGCTGATTGGCCACCGCTACGCCGAGTATCGCCTCGGGTTCCAGTACGGCACCCTGGCCCGCGAGATGGTGAACCGCCACGGCTACGACGCGTTCGAAGCCAAAACCCTGCTGCCCCTCGACCAGCTCAGCGTCTGGACCCAGCCTTTATCGTTTACCATCGAGTGCGCAAAGGCCTGCTTCACCGCCGCAGTGACCCACGGGGATATGACGGTAGCCTGCTTTGCGGCCTGCCATCAGGTCATTAACTTCCTCTCGCGGGGCGATCACCTGGACGGGGTGTTGACCAGCATCGATCGTGGCCTGGCGTTTGTGCGTAAAACCCACTTCCAGGACGTTGAGACCATTTTGATGCTCCAGCGCACCTTCGTGGAGTTTTTGCGCACGCCGGTCATCGGCACCTGGACCGCGTCGCAGGCGCTGCCCGAGACGCTGCTTCCCGCGTCGCCGGAGCAGGCCCCGGAGCAGACCTCGACCATGCTGTTCTGGTACTGGCTCTACCGCGGCATGGCGCACTTTACCTGCGGCGAGTATGCCGACGCGCAGGCGGATCTCGAGATGGCGGGCTGGTACGCGTGGTCTGCGCCGGGGCACATTCATCTGCTGGATTACCATCTCTACAGCGCGCTGGCGCTCTCCCGTCAGCTGACGCCGGAGACGTTTTCGGCGAATCACCGCCGCAGCATTCACGCCCACTACGACAAAATCGCCCTCTGGGCACGCGTTAATCCCGGCACGTTCGCGGATAAAGAGGCGCTGATCTACGCCGAAATCGTCCGTCTGGACGGGATGAACAGCATTGCGCTTGAGCAGTATGAGAAGGCGGTCCGGCTCTCCCGCGAGGGCGGGTTTAACCCGATCAACGCCCTGGCCCACGAGCTGGCGGGCCGCTTCGCGCTGGCCTGCGGCTACCCGACCGCGTCGGACGCCCACTTCCGCGGCTCGATTGCCGCCTGGGGCCGCGCGGGCGCGCAGGCTAAGGTGCGCCAGCTGGAGCAGGATTTCCCGCACCTGCTGGCCTCCGGGCAGGCCAGCGCCTACGACACGGTGGCGTTCGCCCAGAATGAAACGATCCGCGATCTGCAGAGTGTGATCAAAGCTTCCCGCGCGCTGTCGGAAGAGATCAATCTTGAGCGCCTGATTGAAAACCTGATGACGATCCTGCTCGAACGCGCCGGGGCGCAGCGCGGTCTGTTGCTTCGCGTGAGCGATAACCTGATCCCGGAGATCGAGGCCAGCGCCTGGACCAGCACCGACGGCGTGCGGGTGCGGATCCTGAAAGACGTGCCGACGGCGACCGACATGCCGCTGTCGGTGCTGGCAGCGGTGATCCGCACCGGGCAGGAGATCCGCACCGGTAAGCCGGAGGAGTTTCATCCCTTCAGCCAGGATCCCTATCTGGTGACCTCGGGGGCGGCGGTTATGTGCGTTCCGATGTTCAAACAGGCGCGGCTGGTGGGCGTGCTCTACCTGGAAAACCGCCTGATGCCGGAGGTCTTCACCGCCGAGCACTCGCGCGTGGTGAGCCTCTTGGGCGCGCAGGCCGCGGTCTCCCTGGAGACGGCGCGGCTCTATGCCGAGCTGCTTGCGGAGAACATCCAGCGCCGCCGGGTGGAAAAAGAGCTGCGTGCCAGCCAGACCTCGCTGATGCTGGGCGAGCAGATCAGCCACACCGGCAGCTGGCGCTGGGAGCTGGAGCAGGATCTGATGTTTGTCTCGGAAGAGTACGCCCGCATTCTCGGCCTGCCCGAGCAGCAAAAGATGATCTCCATGGCGGAGTTTTTGACCTTCGTTCACGAGGATGATTACGCCCGCATTAGCGCCATCGTCACCCAGAGCGTGCGCGACGGGCTCTCCATGCGCGCGGAGTTTCGCGTTAAGCGTCCCGACGGCTCAATGCGCTACATCCTCGGCATTGGCGATCCGGTGGGCGTGGGCAGCGAGGTGAACGAGTACTACGGCATCATCACCGATATCACCAGCCAGCGCGCCGCGGAGGATGCCATGCGGGTCGCGCAGGCGGATCTGGCGCGCGTTTCCCGGGCCACCACCGTCGGACAGCTGACCTCCTCCATCGCCCACGAGATCAACCAGCCGCTGATGTCCATCGTCTCGAACGCCGGGGCGAGCCTGCGCTGGCTCAGCCGCGAGCCCGCCCGGCTGGATAAAGTGCGTGAAGGGCTGGAGGAGATCGCCGCGGAAGGCGCGCGGGCGGGGGAGATCATTCGCAGCATCCAGTCCCTGACGCGCAAGCAGGATCCCACCTTCTCGCGCATCGACATGCACTACCTGATCCGCCATATCCTCACGCTCTCCCGCAGCGAGCTGGAGCAGCGACACATTAGCGTTGATTATCTGTTAAAGGCGCAGGACAGCTTTATCACTGGCGACAGCGTGCAGATCCAGCAGGTGCTGCTGAATCTGGTGATGAACGCGGTAGAGGCGATGGCCGAGGTGAAGGATCGCGCCAGCACCATTACCCTCAGCACCGGCAACGCGGACGGGAAAGTGATCGTCGAGATCGCTGACACCGGCAGCGGCATTGAGCCCGAGCGGCTGGAGCAGATTTTTGACTCGTTCTACTCCACCAAGCCGCAGGGGATGGGGATGGGGCTGACCATCAGCGCCAGCATCATTGAGCGCCACTGCGGGAAGCTGAGCGCGCGCCGCCGGGAGCCGCACGGCACGGTGTTTACCTTTGCGCTGCCGCTGGCGGCGCAGGAAGAGTAAACGTTACTCCGCGGGCTGGCTTTTGGTCAGGCGCTCAACGGCCCTGACCAGTTCCGCCACGGAGCGTACCTGCATTTTTTCCATCACGCGGCGGCGGTGCACCTTCACCGTGATCTCGCTGACGCCCAGCTCGGCGGCAATCTGCTTGTTGAGCTTGCCGGTGATGGCAAGCTCAAGCACCTCGTGCTCGCGCGGCGTGAGGGACAGATGGCGCTGCTTCAGGGCGTAGTGCTCTTTATTGCGCGCGGCGTTGTGTTCCGCCAGCTGAAGCGCGGATTCAATGGCGTCGATAAGCGCAGTGGATTCGACGGGCTTGGTGAGAAATTCGTACGCGCCGCCTTTAATGGCGCGCACCGACATCGGAATAGTGCCGTGGCCGGTGAGAAAAATAATCGGGATCTCGCGCCCGCTGTCCTTGAGCGCGTCAGCCACCTCAAAGCCCGAGATGGCGGGCATTTGCATGTCGAGGATCACGCACGACGGCAGATCCTCAAAGCGATGCTGAAGAAACGTTTCTGCCGATGAAAAGCCGACGGCGTTCAGGCCCGCTGATTCCAGCAGCCCGATTACGGACTGCCTGACTGCGTCATCGTCATCAACCACATACACAATGTGTTCCATTCACCGCCCCGGTGCTGATTTAAATGTCGAGGATGCAAACCGTCCCGGTGGGTACGTAAGGGACTGTTTATGCTGCCTTTCATCTTAACACATTAACTATCATTATCATTTAACAATATGATAACCATATGAAGTATAGCGAGCCGGGGCAGGGGCGGTGAAGGAGCGAAACGCTGTTTTTATGCACCGACAAGCTCAATGCGGTTGCCGTCCGGGTCCGCGATCACCGCTTCATAAAAGCCGTCTCCGGTCATGCGCGGGGCGCTGAGCAGCGTGCCGTTTGCCTGCGCCTGCGCTGCCATGCGGTCCACCTGCGCTTTGCTGTCGACGTTGATGGCGATATGCGCCCAGCCGATAAACTCCGGGTGCGCGGGGGCGTCCGGCAGGTCCGGCAGCGTCATCAGCTCGATGGTCGGCCCGTCATCCAGGGTAATAAAGTGTGATTCGAAACCGGGGCGATTTTTACTGACGTAGCGTTCGTTGCAGCGGCCATTAAAAACCGTTTCCCAGAACTGAACCTGTGCGTTCAGGCTGCGGGTCCAGAGTGCGACATGTGCAATATTCATAGTTACCCTCGTTGTTTGTGTTGCGCGGTTATGCAACATTATGCGCATTGATACTCGATTAGATTTTTCAAAGGACTTTAAATGCTCGATTATGCAGCTTTTCCTGAACAGCGACAAGAGCGGATCCGACAGATCCTTCAGGAGAGCGGAAGGGTGGTCTGTACCGAGCTGGCGAGCCAGATGAACGTGTCCGAGCACACTATTCGCCGTGATTTACATGAACTTAGCAAAGAGGGCTATTGTAAAAAGGTCTACGGCGGCGCGGTGCTTCAGCTTCCGGATGCGGGCAGTTTTTTCAGCCGTGAGCAGAAAATAAGTGCAGAAAAGCACACAATCGCGCAGAAAGCAGCAACACTGGTTCAGACAGGTGGGTGCATTTTTATCGACGCGGGGACAACAAACCTGGCGCTGGCAAAAGCCCTTCCGGCGGATCTTAACGTCACGGTGGTGACCAATTCTCCGGCGATTGCCGCGGAGCTGCTGCTGCATCCTCTGTGCGAGGTGATTGTCACTGGCGGGCAGATCCAGCGAGCGTCCGGCGGAACGGTTGGCGCTACGGCGGCGAGCCAGATTCAGGACATTATCTTCGATCAGGCCTTTATCGGCGGCTGTGCGATGGATCCTGAGGCGGGGCTTACGGGGTTTGATTTTGCCGACTGCGAGTTTAAAAAAGCCGTGATTGCCCGGAGCACCCAGACCATTGTGGCCCTGACCGCAGACAAGCTTCCTGGCGTCGCGCGCTTTGTGGTAGCGAAGAGCCGCGACATTGACGTGCTGGTGGTGGAAGAGGGGATGGAGCAGGGCGTTTTTGACGCGCTGGCGGCGCAGGATGTTCGCATTGTGTGCGCCTGAGGACTTTCACGGGTAAAACAGGCTACACTCTGGTTTTGAGCGCTAAATGCTGAGGACGTAACAATGCACTACACACTGAAAGAAAGCGACAAGGATAAAGCGGAAGGGTCAAGCGGCGCGGGCGCTCTGCAGCAAAAACTGCTGGAGTCCCGTTCGATTGTTATCTCCGGTGAGATCAACCAGGAGCTGGCGCAGAAAGTGATCACCCAGATGATCCTGCTGCAAAGTGTCAGCAACGATCCAATCAAGCTGTACATCAACAGCCAGGGCGGCCACGTGGAAGCGGGCGATACCATCCACGACTTCATCAAATTCATCCGCCCGGAAGTGCACGTCATCGGCACCGGCTGGGTGGCGAGCGCCGGGATCACCATCTTCCTGGCGGCGAAAAAAGAGCACCGCTACTCGCTGCCGAATACCCGCTTTATGATCCATCAGCCGCTGGGCGGCGTGCGCGGCCAGGCAACGGATATTGAGATCGAAGCGCGCGAGATCATCCGCATGCTGGATCGCGTGAACAAGCTGATCGCCGACGCCACCGGCCAGCCGCTGGAAAAAGTGAAAAAAGACACCGACCGCAACTACTGGATGTCTCCGGCAGAAGCGCTGGACTACGGCATCGTGGGTAAACTGATTACCCATTATGACGAGCTGAACCTGGATTAAGTTTTCGCGGCGTGTAGGTCGGGTGATACCCGACCTACACGCTCTCGTTTGACCCATGACAAGTTCCCCCTCTGCCTTCTTGCCTATAATCGCGCCTGTTTCCCCTCTCACTGGTGCTACCCATGGCGTATCAACTGAACCTGAACTGGCCGGAATTTCTTGAGAAATACTGGCAAAAACAACCCGTAGTGCTGAAAAATGCCTTCCCAAATTTTGTCGACCCGATTACCCCGGACGAGCTGGCAGGCCTGGCGATGGAGCCGGAAGTCGATAGCCGCCTGGTGAGCCATTTCAACGGCAAGTGGCAGGCCAGCAATGGTCCGTTTGAGCACTTTGACGATCTGGGCGAAACTGGCTGGTCGCTGTTGGCGCAGGCGGTGAACCACTGGCATATGCCCGCGGCGGAGCTGGTGCGTCCGTTCCGCGTCCTGCCGGACTGGCGTCTGGACGATCTGATGATCTCCTTCTCCGTGCCGGGCGGCGGGGTGGGTCCGCATATCGATCAGTACGACGTGTTTATCATTCAGGGGATGGGCAGCCGCCGCTGGCGCGTGGGCGACAAGCTGCCGATGCGTCAGTTCTGCCCGCATCCGGCGCTGCTGCATGTCGATCCGTTTGAGCCGATTATTGACGAAGATCTGGCCCCGGGCGATATCCTCTACATCCCGCCTGGATTCCCGCACGACGGCTTTACCCATGAGACGGCGCTCAACTACTCCGTTGGCTTCCGCGGGCCGAACGGTCGCGATCTGATCAGCAGCTTCGCCGATTACGCGCTGGAAAACGATCTGGGCGGCGAGCACTACAGCGATCCGGATCTGACCTGTCGCGAACATCCGGGCCGCGTGGAGCAGTACGAGCTCGATCGCATTCGTCAGATGATGATCGACATGATCGGCAAGCCGGATGATTTCACAAAATGGTTCGGCAGCTTTGTCTCCACGCCGCGCCACGAGCTGGATATCGCCGCCGCCGAGCCGCCGTACGCGCCGGAAGAGGTGCTGGACGCGCTGCAGGGCGGCGAAACGCTGTCTCGCCTGAACGGCCTGCGCGTGCTGAACGTCAATGGCAGCTTCTTCATCAACAGCGAGCAGCTGGAGACGGTGGACGCGAAGGCGGCGGATGCGCTGTGCCGTTACACCGAACTCGGGCAGGCCGAGCTGGGTGAAGCGCTGAATAATCCGGCGTTTGTTGAAGAACTCACCGGGCTGATTAACCAGGGGTACTGGTACTTCGACGAGTAGTACGGCACGGTTTTCTCCCTCTCCCTGTGGGCTGAGGAATCCCCAGTAATGATTAAACAGAAGCAATAACGTTGTTTCAGAAAGATTGAAGACTTACAGCGACGCCCTGGTCCGGCTGTAAATCGCTGAGGCGTTTGCCTTCCGGCCGGGGCGAGGCGCAGGGATGCGCCGAGAGGGCGGGCTTTACAGGGACGTTACCTCCGCCCGTACCCGATAAGCCGGAAGGAATAAGCCGAGGGCACCGCGAAGCGGCGATTTACCGCCGGGAGCCCGGGTCGCCAGGGTGGTGGCGACTGAGCCACCCTGGCACGTTCACCGGTCATGTCGTTACAGAGTAGCAAGGAACATAAAGTGAACGGAATGACCACCAGAGCTGTATGTTCCCCCTCACCCCAGCCCTCTCCCTCAAGGGAGAGGGGGTCGTCCGTGCTGGCATTATTTTGTGGGGATCCCTCTCCCTGTGGGAGAGGGTCGGAGTGAGGGCACCAGGCCGCACTAGCCCTCCTCCATCGCGATCACAATCGCCTCGCCCATCTTCTTCAACGCCTCGCGATTTTTCTCCGTCGGCGGCAGCGCCACGTTGATCCGCAGACAGTTGCGGTACTTCCCGGAGGCGGAAAACAGCGACCCGGCCGCGGCCTGGATCTTCAGCCGACACAGCTGCTTGCTGACGCACACCATGTCGACCTTCTCCGGCAGCTCAATCCACAGCAGGAAGCTACCCTGCGGGCGCGTGACGCAAATCTCTGCCGGAAAATACTGCCGCACCCAGCAGGTGTAGGTTTCCATATTCTGCTGATAAATCTGGCGCATACGGCGCACGTGGCGATGATAATGCCCGTCGCGAATAAACGCCGCCACCGCCATCTGGGTGCCCGGCACGTTAAACCCGCCCGCGGCGTATTTCATGTGCATCACCCGGTCGTAATAGCGCCCCGGCACAATCCAGCCGACGCGCAGGCCCGGCGCCACGGTTTTGGTAAATGAGCTGCAGAGGATCACGCGGCCGTCGATATCCATCGAATGAATAGTGCGAGGGCGCGGGTACTCCGCCGCCAGCTCGCCGTAAATGTCATCCTCCACAATCACGATATCGTGCCGCTGGGCGAGGGCTAACACCTGCTTTTTCCGCGCTTCGGGCATGATAAAGCCGAGCGGGTTATTGCAGTTGGGCACCAGGATCACCGCCTTGATCGGCCACTGCTCCAGCGCCAGCTCTAACGCCTCGATGCTGATCCCGGTCTCGGGATCGGTAGGAATTTCAATCGCCTTGATGTCAAACCCGCGTAGCATCTGCATGGTGCCGTGGAACGACGGCGATTCTACCGCTACGATGTCCCCCGGTTTACACACCGAGAGCAGGGCGATCGACAGCGCGCCGTGGCAGCCGTTGGTGATGACAATCTCGTTCGCCGCCACGGTAGAGCCGCTGTCCAGCATCAGGCGGGCGATCTGCTCGCGCAGCTCCAGGCGCCCGTCGAGCACGTCATAGCTCAGCATCTCGCTCGGGTTATGCTGCGCGATGCGGCTCATCTCGCGCCACAGGGGCTTCAGGCTCGGCTGATTCACGTCCGGCGAGCCGCCGCCGAAGGAGATCATCTCTTTGTCGGCGCGGGCGTCCAGCAGCATCATCACCTCGTCCCACTGGGTGACGTCCACCGGGCGCTGAACCGGGCGGGTCATGGCCGGGACAGGCGGCTGGGCCTTGCGCTGCGAGACAAAATAGCCGGAGCGCGGCTGGGGTGTGATGAGCTGGAGATTTTCGAGGATCTGGTAGGCCTGCTGTATGGTGCTGATGCTCACGCCGTGCTCCTGGCTCAGCGCGCGCACCGACGGCAGACGTTCGCCGCTGCGGTACAGCCCTTGTTCAATGCGTTCTGCCAGAATGTTGGCCAGATGTTGATAGCGCGTCATGCTGTATCCTTTGTTTTCACCATACAGATTATAAAACCAGTACAGATTGCCGTAAAAATTGGCATGCAGATACTGTTTTAGCGGATCTGTATGTTAAAAAAAAGTTGTTTTTGAGTCTGTATTGCACGGGCCGATTTCCAGGATGATAACCCTACTGGCACAGCGAGGAGAGCATCATGGAATTCTACGAAAACCGTTCAAAACGTCCGTTTATTGTGTTTGTCTGGATCGGCAAAACGATCTGCAGCTGGTATCGCATCAACCGCACCCGCCGCATCCTGAGCCAGATGAGCGACGAGCAGCTCAAGGACGTTGGGTTATCCCGCAATGATATTTAAACCGCAGGCCGGGTAAGGCGTAGCCGCCACCCGGCGACGTTCAGCTCAACAGCGCAAGCGTCTGCCGCTTCGGCCTTTCCAGCAAATCCAGCGCCTCCTGATACGACCGCACGTTGTTATAGCCCATCACCAGCCCGTAGCGTTTGCCCGACCCGCGATACCACTCCGAAAGCGCGTTCACCTGCAACTGCTGTTCCTGCCAGCAGCGCGCCACTTCCCGGTCACAGCTTCCTTTGGTCAGGAACGCCACAACATGCATTCCGCCGTCGTTTTGCTCGGTGAAAAACAGATCGCCATACACCTCGCGCAGGGCGGCAATCATCCAGTCGCGGCGGGTCTGATACAGCGCGCGCATCTTTTTCAAATGACGGAAAAAATGCCCTTCGTTGAGAAACGCGGTGAGGATCTTTTGCGTCAGCACCGGCTGGCCGCTGGTGGTAATGTCCGCGCAGTCGGTAAAAGCCCCGACGGTGCTGGCGGGCATCACCACGTAGCCCATGCGCAGCGACGGCATGATGGTTTTACTGAAGGTGCCCATAAAAATCACCCGGTCATGCCGGTCGAGGCTTTTCAGCGACGGCAGCACCTTGCGGGTGTAGTGAAACTCTCCGTCATAATCATCTTCGATGATCCACGCTTCGTTCTGGCTGGCCCAGTCGAGCAACTGCTGCTTGCGCGGCAGCGAGAGCGTCACCGCCAGCGGGCTCTGGTGCGACGGGGTGACGATGGCAAAACGCGCGTCGCGATGGTGACGGAGCAGGTACTCGGTATCGATACCCGAACGATCGACCGGCACCGTGTGCAGGCGCGGCACGATCCGCTTGAGCAGTTGCTGGCCCATAAAATAGCCCGGATCCTCAAACACCACCTTGTCGCTACGGCTGGCGAGGGTGTCGAGGATCAGCCGCAGGCTGCCGCTGTAGCCGCTGGTGATCAGCACCTGTTCGGCGCTGCAGGACAGCCCACGTGAAATGTTGAGATAGCTGGCGATGGCCTGGCGCAGCGGATACCAGCCCAGCACCGGCGGGTTGAGCATCTCTTCCTGACGCATGGCGCGCGTCGCCTGGCCCGCCAGCAGCAGCCATTTTTTATACGGGAAGCTGTCGAGGGCGGGGATGCCGGGGCGCAGAAACCCCGCCCGCTCTCGCTGGCTGATGAGCGATGCCGGAAGCGCTCCGGTGGGCTGTTCCGCAGGGGCAGGCTTATCTGGCAGCAGTAAATCGGGGTTAACCCGCGTGCCGCGCGCGCCCTGGCTCACCAGATACCCTTCACCTGTCAGAATGGCATACGCCGTTTCGACGGTTTTACGCGCCACCTTCAACTCTTCCGCCAACACGCGGATGGCAGGCACCTTATCGCCCGGCTTCAGCACCCCGCGCGTGATGTTGTCGCGATAGCGGGTATAAATCTCGTGATAGCCCGGCTTCATGTCCTACCTCATTTCACGCTTTTTGTATCTTTTTACTATGTCATGAACGGCGTAGATTTGCCTCATCGCATGACACATGCCGCACAAAAAGAGGAAAGACAATGAGCACTCGCGTTAACCACCATAAAGTTACACCTGCCCTCGCCAACGCGCTGTCTGCCCTGAGCATGGAGGTGGCAAAAACCTCCATCGACCCGGCGCTGAAGCATCTGATCGACATTCGCGTATCGCAGCTGAACGGCTGTACCTTCTGCCTGGATATGCACTCGAAAGAGGCCAAAATTGCCGGCGAGCGCGAGCTGCGCCTGTACCATCTGGCGGCCTGGCGCGAGTCCCCGCTGTTCAGCGCCCGGGAGAAAGCAGCGCTGGCCTTCGCTGAAGCGCTGACCCAGATTGGCGTTCACGGCGTGAGCGACGCGCTGTACCGCAGCGTGGCGGAGCACTTCTCGGACGTGGAGATTTCAGAACTGAACTTCGCCATCGTGGCGATCAACGCCTGGAACCGTCTGGGGATCACCTCCCGCATGGCGCCGGGCTCGCTGGACGCGGCTTACGGGCTGAATAAGGCTAACCTGGAATAGTTCCGCGCTCGCGGATCATCGCCACCAGCGCCCGTAATCCAGGCGGGACGTGGCGATGGCCGGGGTAATACAGGCGCAGCCCGGCAAAGGGCTGCGCCCAGTCGTTTAACACGCTAACCAGTTCTCCACGCTCAAGCTCTTCCCGGATATACAGTTCCGGCAAAAATCCCACACCTAATCCCGCTTTTACAGCGCGGATCGAGGCAAAAAGATCGGACGTCGCAAAGCGCGGCGGCACGGCAAGGGCGTACGTTTCCCCCCGACGCGCCAGCTCCCAGCGGTAGATCCCGCCGTGGGCCATGCGCATGCCGATCCCCTGATGTGAAAGCAGATCGTCCGGCGTCTGCGGAATGCCGTGACGGGCAAAATAGTCCGGCGTGGCGGTGACCAGCTGGCGGATCTCCCCGGTCAGCGGCACGGCGATCATATCCTGCGGCACGGACTCTTCGAGGCGGATCCCCGCGTCATAGCCTTCCGCGACGATGTCGATCATCCTCGCTTCGCTCACCGTTTCCACGCGCATCTTCGGATAGCGGATCATAAAGTCGATCAGCAGTTGGTCCAGAAACAGGGTGCCGATATGGTTCGGCACGTTCAGACGCAGCGTGCCGGCGGGTTCCCCGGTGTCGCTGTGGATCTCCTCGCCGGCGAGACGGATCTCCTGCAGGGCCGGGCCGATACGCGCCACGTATCGCTGTCCGGCGTCGGTGAGCGCCACGCTGCGGGTGGTGCGGTTAAAGAGGCGGGTATCAAGGCGGCTCTCCAGCCCGGCGATGGCGTTGCTTACCGCCGTGGCGGACATGCCCAGCTCCTGCGCCGCGCCGCGAAAGCTGCCGCGCCGCACCACCGCCATGACCACTTCCAGCTCTGTCAGACCTGAACGATGCATAGATTATCCTGAAAATCGAAACAACCCTTGCAGCATAGCGTGGATTATCGCAACGGAGAAGCCGTGCCAGACTGTGCTCACACAGCCTGAGGAGGTTTATATGCACACCATCGAACAGATCTTTATTAACGGCGAATTTGTTACCCCGCACGGCACCGAGTGGTTTGATTTGTACAACCCGGCGACGGCGCAGGTTATAGGGCAGGTACGTCTGGCGGATGAGGTTGACGCAGAGCGCGCCGTTGCGGCGGCGAAAGCGGCGTTTCCGGCGTGGTCGAAGACCACAAAGCAGGAACGCATCGCGGTGCTGAAGCGCATGCACGCCGCCGTGGCCGCTCGCCACGACGATCTGCTCGACGCGATCGTTGAAGAGTACGGCGCGCCCGCCTCGCGCTCGGCGTGGATGGCCAGCTATCCGGCGGAGGTGATTGCTCAGGCCATTGAGGCGCTGGAGGCGTTTGAGTTCGTCACTCCCGCAGGCGCGGCAACGGTGCAGATGACGCCGCTTGGGGTGGCCGGGCTTATCACACCCTGGAACAGCGACGCCGGGTTTATCTGCGGCAAGCTGGCGGCCGCGCTGGCGGCGGGCTGCACGGCGGTCATCAAGCCGAGCGAAATGAGCGCCCTGCAAACGCAGATTGTCACCGAAGCGCTGCGCGACGCCGCACTGCCGCCGGGCGTGTTTAACATCGTCACCGGACGCGGCGAGACGGTAGGTGAGACCATCAGCCGCCATCCGGACGTGGCAAAAATCTCGTTTACCGGCTCCACGAATACCGGCAAAGCGATCCTGCGCAATGCGGCGGAGAGCTTTAAGCGCGTAACGCTGGAGTTAGGCGGTAAATCGCCGACCATCCTGCTGGATGATGTGGATCTGGCGCAGGCGATCCCGCTGGTGATTCAGGCCGGGTTTATGAACAGCGGGCAGGCGTGCGTGGCCGGAACGCGCATTCTGGTGCCGCAGGCGCGTAAGGCGGAGATTGAAACCGCGCTGGCGCAGGCCGTGGCGGCGGTGAAATCCGGCGACCCGCGCGACAGCGCGACGGACGTCGGCCCGATGGTCAGCGAAAAGCAGTGGCTGCGGGTGCAGGGCTATATCCGTAAAGGCATCGAAGAGGGGGCGCATCTGCTGGCGGGTGGTGAAGGGAGACCGGACGGGACGCGAGACGGCTGGTTTGTGCGCCCGACGCTGTTTACCGACGTGAACAACCGGATGACGATTGCCCGTGACGAGATTTTTGGCCCGGTGCTGTGCGTCATCCCCTATCGTGACGAGGCGGAGGCTGTTGCGATTGCCAACGACACGGACTACGGCCTGAGCGCGATGGTGCTGGGCGGCGATGCGGAGCGCGCGCGCCGCGTAGCGCAGCAGATTGTCTCCGGTCGCGTGCTGGTGAACACCCTTGCCCATGAACCGAAAGCGCCGTTCGGCGGGTTTAAGCACTCCGGCGTGGGGCGCGAGATGGGCGAGTGGGGGATTAGGGCGTTTATGGAGCCGAGGTCGGTCCTGGGCTAAAACTTCGCTCTTTACCGAAGCATTGTGCTTTTCCATCCCGCATTCTCTCCTCAACATCACAGCGGAGAGACCCTCATGATCGCAGTCATTTTCGAAGCCAAAGCCGCGCCTGCCCATCAGGCGCGCTACCTGCAGCTTGCCGCAGAGCTTAAGCCTTTGCTGGCCGACATCGACGGCTTTATTGATATCGAACGGTTCCAGAGCCTGACGACCGACGGCAAAATCCTGTCCCTTTCCTGGTGGCGGGATGAAGAGGCCGTCCGCCGCTGGAAGCAGAACGTTTTCCATCAGGCGGCGCAGGCCGAAGGGCGGGAGTCGATTTTTACTTTCTACCGTATTCGGGTGGCGCAGCTGGTGCGGGAATACAGTTCCGAAACCGGAGGGCACGCGGATGTATGACGTTCACGTGATTTTCAGCGACAGGCCCGGCGAGCTGGCGCGCTTTGGAGAGCTGTTGGGGCGCAACGGCGTGGGGCTTGAGGGCGGCGGCGTATTCGGTACCGATGCCCATTTCCTGGTGGAGGACGGGGAAAAAGCCCGCCGCGTGCTGATGGAGGCCGGGTTTATCGTGCAGGCGGTGTGCAGGCCGGTTATCAGAAAACTCAAGCAGGAGCGGCCCGGCGAGCTGGGTGAAATTGCGGCGGCGCTGGCGGCACGCGGCGTGTCTGTTCTTACCCAGTACAGCGACCATGCAAATCACCTTATTCTGCTGACGGATGATGATAAGCTGGCCGCAGAGATCACCGAACCCTGGGCGGCACATGTTAAAGACAAGCTTACCGACTGATAACAGCGTGGCGCTGGAACAGGCCATCGCGGCGGTGGCGGCGGCAATGGCCGATCCGTCGCGGGTGAAGATGCTGTGCGCGCTGATGGACGGGCGAGCATGGACCGCCACCGAACTGAGCACCGCGGCAGACGTCGCCCCGTCGACCGCCAGCGGGCATCTCGCCCGGCTGGTGGAGGGAAAGTTGATTACCTGCCTGTCTCAGGGGCGGCACCGCTACTATCGTCTGGCGGGGCACGACGTGGCGGAGTTGGTCGAACAGATGATGGGGCTCTCCTGGAGCCGCATTGCGCCGCCGGAAACCACCGCGCCGAAGGCCATGCGGGAAGCCCGAACCTGCTACGACCATCTTGCCGGAACGGTCGCGGTGCAGATCTACGATTTCATGCAGGCGGAAGGCTGGCTGGAGTCAGACGGTTCAGCGCTCACGCTGCATGGCCGGGAGCAGTTTATGAAGCTTGGGATTCCGCTAAATCCTAATACCCGTCGCAAGGCCTGCTGCGCCTGTCTGGACTGGAGCGAGCGGCGGTTTCACCTTGGCGGTGAGGCAGGCGCGGCGCTGCTTATTCATCTGGAAAGCAAAGGGTGGATCCTGCGGGTGGAGGGGTACAGGGAGGTAGTGGTGACGGCGACGGGGAAGGTTGCCGTCAGGAAGTATTTTAGCCGCTAAATTCCTCTGCGGGCTGAGGAATCCCCAGTAATTTCTCTACCTGAAGCGATGGATGTTGCTTCAGGAAAATGAATGGCTTTCAGCGACGCCCTGGTCCGGCTGTAAATCGCTGAGGCGTTTCCTGCAGGCCGGGGCGAGGCGCAGGGATGCGCCGAGAGGGCGGGCTTTACATGGACGTTGCCTCCGCCCCTCCCCGATAAGCCGAAAGGAATAAGCCGAGGGCACCGCGAAGCGGCGATTTACCGCCGGGAGCCCGGGTCGCCAGGGCGGCGGCGATTGAGCCGCCCTGGCACGTTCACCGATACAGGAATCGAAGAGTAGCAAGGAACATAAGGTGAACGGAATGACCACCAGAGCCGTATGTTCCCCCTCACCCCAGCCCTCTCCCTCAAGGGAGAGGGGGTCGTCCGTGCTGGCATTCTTTTGTGGGGATCCCTCAGCCCACAGGGAGAGCGGGAACATCCTTTTCGCAATTCCTGCGCTTTTACCTCTCGTTTCTTGATACTTACCCTGATAACTATTATCTTGCCTGCGTGTGACGAGAGGTTTCCCCATGAGTGAAGAAGAACTGTTTAGCCGCAGGCCGATGGGCATGCGGATGGCGATGATCGTGCGCCAGTGGCGTGCGGTGATCGACGACGCCATTCTCGATACCGGGTTAACCCAGTCGAGCTGGACGGTGATGATGCAGCTTCATCAGCTCGGGGATAACGTTTCAATGAGTGAGCTGGCGGAGGTGCAGGGTATTGAACTGCCGCCGCTGATGCGCACCCTGACACAGCTGGAAAAACAGGGTTACCTGCTGCGCACCACATCGCCTTATGACAAGCGCATCCGGCTTCTGACGCTGACGCCTGAGGGAAAAGCCATATTAAAAAGGCTCACTCAGGTGATTGAGACCTATCAGGCGCGCGTATCGCAACACATCGCGCCGGAACATATCGAGATTTTCAGCGCTACGTTGAATCAAATCGCCTGCAATTTGCGGACAATCCGCGAAGAAGACAACAAGACCGAAAAATAATGACCCCTGAACAAAAGTTTGCCCGCTGGGTAAGGGTGAGTATTGCCTCTTTCCTGCTGATGTTTATCTATTTTGTCGTCGCGGATATCTGGATCCCGCTGACGCCGGACTCCACCATGATGCGCGTAGTGACGCCGGTTTCTCCGCGCGTCTCCGGCTACGTGGCGGCGGTACATGTCCACAACAACAGCCAGGTGAAGAAAGGCGATCTGCTGTTTGAGCTCGACGACACGCCGTTTCGCAATAAAGTGGAAGCGGCGCAAATCGCGCTGGAGCAGGCACGCCTGTCCAACGAACAGCTGGACGCGCAGATCGCCGCCGCGCAGGCCAGCCTGAAAACCGCGGTGCTGACGGCGCGGAACGACAAAGTGACCTTTGACCGCTACCAGAAGCTGAGCACGTTACAGAACGTTTCGCAGGCAGATCTGGATAAAGTTCGCACCGCCTGGCAGAGCAGCGAGCAGTCCGTCAGCTCCATTCAGGCCAACATCCGGAACCTGCGCATCCAGCGCGGCGAGCGCGAAGAGCACCGCAACGTGACGCTGCAAAAATACCGCAACGCGCTGGATGAAGCAGAGCTGAACCTCGGCTGGACAAAGGTCTACGCCCAGGCGGACGGCACGGTCAGTAACCTGCAGTTAAGTCCCGGTTTTTACGCCTCATCCGGCTCCGCCGCGCTGGCGCTGGTAAACAACCAGACCGATATCGTGGCCGATTTCCGCGAGAAGAGCCTGCGCCATACCCATCAGGGCACCGATGCCGCCGTGGTGTTTGACGCCTTCCCGGGACAGGTGTTCCGCGCCCACGTGGCCAGCAGTGACGCGGGGATCCTCGCAGGCCAGGAGGCGGTTAACGGCCAGCTCTCCCAGCCGGAGACCTCTAACCGCTGGGTACGAGACGCCCAGCGCATGCGCATTCACGTCACGCTGGATGATTCGCTGCCGAAGCCGCTGCCAACCGGCGCGCGGGCAACCGTGCAACTCTACAACAGCGAAGGGCCGTTTGCGCGCTTCTTCTCAGGGATGCAGATCCACCTGGTGAGCCTGCTGCACTATGTCTATTAATACGCTGGCGCGGGTGTTTACCCCGCACGGCAACATCGTCTATACGGCAAACGACTTTCGCCAGACCCTGCGCATCGTCTTTGCCGGGATGATTGCCCTGAGCATATCGAGCTTCTACAACACCAGCTATGGCGTGTTTTTCGTGGTCTACCCGATCATGCTGCTGTCGCTGGTGCCGGTGTTTAACCGCCACGTGGCGAAGCAGTTTATCTTCAGCGCATCGCTAAACTGCGTCGAAATGGTGATTATCATCGGCTATCTGTCGCAATGGCCGGTTATCATGACGCTGGTGGTGTTTGCCCTGTACGTGATGCGTTTTCGTTTTATGAGCAAAGGGCCGCTGTTCCTGTTTGGCTCGATGGGCGTGGTGTGCCAGAGCGTAATGCTCAACTTTATGAGCTACCCCACCACCAACTGGCACACGCTGCTGTTTTCCAACATCGAAGCGAGCGTGATGGCGGTGTGCCTGAGCGCGCTGATGAACTACCTGCTGCCAGACGTTGAGCCCCGCAAGCCGCCGCCGCTGATTGAGAAAGACGACGCCCGCGTGCGCCACGAGTCGCTGCTCTCCGGCAGCGTCGCGACGATGATTTTCGTGGTGTTTCAGATTAGCGACTTAAGCGATTCGCTCTCTGCGCTGATGGCGGGGATTCTGATCCTGTTCCCGATGCACTATCGCGGCGCGGTGATGAGCTCCATCTGGCGCGTGGTCGGGGTGGTGCTGGGCTGCCTCTACATTCTGGTGGTGCAGCTTATCCTCTACGATCACAGCAGCCATATGCTGCTGATGATGCCGCTGATTGGCCTCGGCCTGGCGTTTGGCGCGCGTCTGCACGTGATGGAGAAAGTGGGCGCGGGCGTGGGTTTTTCCAGCATCACCACCATCGGCATTATGTTCGGGCAGAACATGCACCCGGACAGCGATCTGGTGTTCAGCGATCTCTACCGCATCACCTCCGTGACGTTTTCGCTGGTGGCGACGCTGACGATGGTCTTCCTGGTGCATTTGATCCTCAACCGCTTCGCTGCCACGCGCTACGTCATTCAGGGCTGATAGCGTATACCGCCGCTGAAGCTCCAGTCTTCAGCGGCAGTAAACTGGATAACGACCATCACGTCCCCACCATCGATGCCCATCTTCTGATTCAGTTGCGCAGCCAGCTGGCGATAGAGGGAAGCTTTCTGTTCATTGCTCCTCGGCTTACCGGCCACGATATTGAATAATATCGCCCCCTCCGTTCTGCCCGTGCTGAGATAGTGCCGGTCAATGTATCGATCCCCGGCCGCGAAGCATTCAAAAAAATGAAACCGGTCCTGCGAGGGAACGGCGAAGGTTTCCGTCAGCGCCTGGTGCAGAATGTCCGAGATCTGTTTTTTCTGCATCTCGGTATAGCGGTCACCCGTCATGATGCGAACAAACGGCATTATTTTTTCTCCTCTGCCAGGCAGGTCAGAGCGCTGACGGCTGCCGGCCAGCCTGCGTAAAATGCCAGGTGGGTAAACGCTTCGGCAATCTCGTCGTCCGTCACGCCGTTTTGTCGGGCGAAGTCGATATGCCAGGGAAGCTGCGCGGTGCGCCCCAGGGCGGCCAGTGCGGCAAGCGTGATCAGGCTGCGGTCCCGCGCGGTCAGCTGCGGACGCTGCCAGATATCGCCAAAAAGCACCTGCTGGCTGAGTTCCGCCAGTTTAGGGGAGACCTGCGCAAGCGTGTCGCGATTCAGTGTTGTATTCATTTTTTTCCTCCTGTTGTCTGGCAATGACTCTCGCAGGCTGCCACCATAAAGAAAATCGCAATGTTTCGGACACAACGTCCCGAAAATGAGGATGGTATGGATAAACGGTTTTCAGTATTAGACCTGGACGCGCTGCGCAGCTTTGTGGAGGGTATTCAGTCCACCAGCTTTGCCGTGGCGGCGGACAGGCTGTGCCGGTCTACCTCTGCGGTTAGCGCCCAGCTAAAAAAGCTGGAGCAGCAGTGCGGCGTGGCGCTCACCGTGAAGCAGGGGCGAACGCTGGCGCTGACCCCGGAGGGTGAAATTTTGCTGAGCTACGCCCGACGCATGCTGGCGCTAAATGATGAAGCGCTCCGGGCAATCAAGGGAGAGCAGCTGCAGGGAGAAGTGCGTCTGGGTATGCAGGAGGACTTCGGGGAGTCCGTGATGCCGCAGGTGCTCGGCGATTTTAACAGACAGCACCCTGAGCTCCGGTTGACCGCACGCGTCGAACGCAACCAGCCGCTGCTGCGGGGTGTTGAGGCAAACGAACTCGATCTGGCGATGGTCTGGCAGGAAGGACGAGAAGGCGACTATGTGCGCAGCGAACCGCTGGTATGGATTTGCCGGTCCCGTGAGGACGTTGAGGCACTTTTGCAACGAGGGGAGCCGCTGCCGCTGGTGATGTTTGACGCGCCCTGCCTTCTGCGCAGCAGAGCCATCGTGGCGCTGGATTCGGCAGGTATACCCTGGCGTATCGCTTTTACCAGCCATAGCCTGAGCGGGCTGTGGGCGGGCGTCAGCGCGGGGCTGGGGATTACGCTTCGCACAGGTATTGGCCTGCCAGAGACCTTACAGATCGACAACCGCCTACTGCCCAACGCAGGAGAGCTGGGGATTGCGCTGCATCAGGGGAGCGCCTCCGCCGATGCAGCTATTACCAGCATGAAGGCGCTGATCCTCAGGACGCTCAATGGATAAGCGTCGGGATTTGCGAGAGTAAAAACAGGATCAGGCCAATCGTCCCGCCCACCAGCGTGCCGTTGACGCGAATGAACTGCAGGTCTTTGCCGATGTTAAGCTCAATCTGGCGGGACATGTCTTTGGCGTCCCAGCTTTTGACCGTGTCGCTGATGTGGCGGGTCAGAAACGCCGCGAAATCCGGCGCGACGCGGTGCGCGGCCTGCTCCAGATGCTCGTTCAGCGACGCGCGCAGGCTGGCATCGTTAGACAGCGTTTCGCCAAACCACAGCCCGGCGTTGGCGATGCGCTGCTTCACCCGCGAGTCCTCGCTCTGCATATCCGCCTTCAGCCACTGGCGCAGGTCGGCCCACATCTCCCCCAGATAGCGGTTAAACGCCTCATCGTTTTTCAGGTAGTGCTTGATGTTGTCGGCTTTGGCCGCTATCTCCGGGTCGTTTTTCAGGTTGTCGATAAGCTTTAGCGTGGCGCGGTCAAACGCCTGACGGATCTGGTGCGTGCGGTCGTGGCTGATATCGTCCAGCAGGGTATTCACCGCCTTTGACACCATCTCCGCGCTTTGATCGCCCAGCCACTCGGTGGGCAGCACCATCGCCTTGCGCGGGTGTTCGGTCTTCAGCCAGTGGACGATCTGGTCAGAGATAAACTCTCGCGTGCTTTCCCGCTGAATCAGGGTAATCAGGCGGTTGATGATGGCGTCCAGCAGCACCTGGTGGCGGTTGTTTTTGGTCATGCTCTCCAGCATCACGGCGCTGGTCTCGGTGAAATCCACCTTGTCGATGGCCTTATGCACCGCCCGTTTAAGCAGGCGCTGAATGCGCCCGTCATCGGTCAGTTCGAGAAAACCGCTCATCACCTGCATCAGATGCAGCCCGACGCGCTGGGCGTTGTCGGGCTTGCTGAACCAGGCGCCAATCATTTGCGCGGGTTCATAGCGGCGGATCAACGCGACCAGCGACTGGGTATCGAGAAATTTCTCCTGCACAAACTGGCCAAGATTGTCGCCAATCCGGTCCTTATTGCGCGGGATAATCGCCGTATGGCGCGAGATAAACGGAATGGGCACCCGACGGAACAGCGCGACGACGGCAAACCAGTCCGCCAGCGCGCCGACCATCGCCGCCTCGGCAATGGCCTTCACGCCGCGCACCCAGAAGGTCTGCGGCAGGAAGAGGGTGGTGATAAACGCCGCGGCGGCAACCAGCAGCAGCGACAGCGCAAGAAGCTTGGCGCGTTTGAGTTCAGCGATTTTTTCCATGGGGTAAGGATAGAGGGAAGCGGGGGGAAAGTGCAAAGAAGGAGAAGGACCTCCGCGTTTCAGCTTCTGGAATGCGCCTTCAGAAAATGAAATTGAACGATGTCGACCGGTTCAATTTACGAACGTTTTGTATATGCTTTTTTGTATATACAATAAGGGAAGGGTACACTATGCCAACGGAGTTTGAATGGGATACCAACAAAGCGAAAAGTAATCTCATTAAGCATGGGATCCGCTTTGAAGAGGCTGTTCTGGTGTTTGACGATCCTTACCATTTATCTCTGCAGGATCGTCATGAAAATGGAGAGTTCCGTTGGCAGACCATTGGTCTTGTACATGGTCTAATTGTCATTATGGTCGCACACACGGTACGTTTTGAAAGTGGTGACGAAGTCATTCGAATCATTAGCGCACGAAAGGCGAACCGTAAAGAGAGGAGCCGTTATGAGCATGGTTAAACATAAACGCGGTAGTGCGCCTGAGGTTAGTGCTCGTCGTGAGGCTGAGCTCAAAGAACTCGCCGAAAAATCGGAAGCAGAGATTGATTACAGCGATATCCCTGCCACGGGGGATGAACAGTGGTCAGGGGCGGTGCGAGGGAAGTTCTATCGACCACTCAAAACTCAGGCATCTGTACGTATCGACGCTGACGTGATGGAGTGGCTTAAACGGCCTGGAAAAGGTTATCAGACGAGGCTCAATGCTATTTTGCGTGAAGCAATGCTGCGCGATCAAAACAAAAAATAAGCAATGGGCGGCGTCAGGCTGCCCGCTATCTCAGCGTAAAATTTCCAGTAGCCGCCACAGCACCCACCCCCCAAACCCCATCAGCACCACCCCTGCCGTGCGCTCAATCCACCACAGCGAACGGCTGAGCTTCTGTTGCACCGCCGATAAGCCCATCAGCGTCACCAGCGCCAGATCCCACACCAGCACCACCATCACCATCCAGACGCCGCAGATCGCCTGCTGAAGCAGCGTGACGTCCGGCCCCAGCAGCGCCGTCATCAGCGCCAGATAGAACAGCGCGTTCTTCGGATTAAGCAGCGCCGAACCGAGCCCCAGCAGGATCTGCTTTCGCAGCGAAGGGAAGCGCTGGTGAGTTTCATTTAGCGCCAGCGCCTGAGATCGGCTGCGCACCAGATGCGAGCCGATCCACAGCAGATACAGAGCCCCGCAAAGCTCGATCAGCGTAAACAGCCACGTAAACTGGCGCAGCGCGCTCCAGCCGATAATCACCAGAACAATATAGAGCGCGTTACCCGCGGCGATGCCGACGCACAGCCCGGCGCTGCCACGCAGCCGATAGCGCGCCGCGTAGCCCACAAGCAGGAAAAAATCCGGGCCCGGGCTCAACAGCGCAACAAAATGCGCCAGCGCCAGGGCGAGAAAAGCGGAAGGGAAGAACAGTTCCATAGCGACCTCAGTTAACAATCTGAGGTCAGAGTACGGTGCTGCAGAACCTATTTATTGTCTGATATTGATCGGCCCGTGGCGTACTGGCGCGGCGTGGCGGCGGTATAGCTGACGAAGGTCTTATGAAAATGGCTCTGGTCGGCAAAGCCGCTCTGGTAGCCGACGTCGGCGATGTCGTCCCCGGCGCGCAGCCGCGCTTTGGCGAACTCCACGCGGGAGACGTTGAGAAAGCTGCCCGGCGTCAGGCCGGTGTCCTGCCGGAAGGTGCGGATCAGCGTCTCCTTGCGCAGCGAAAAGCGTTGGGCAAGTTCGTCGAGAGAGGGCGGGCTGGTGAGATTGGAAAGAAACGCCTCCTGAACCTGCTGGCTGGTTGGCCGAAGCGCGTCTGCGTTATCCGCGCAGCGGGGAAGGGCAGAAAGCAGCGCCTCCACGGACACTGGAGACATTGTCTTAACGACGTCCAGGTAACGGGCAAACAGGGCAGGGTTACGAATCACCTGTAGCGCCAGAGGAAGATCGGTGTCGATATAGAGCATATGGTAGCTGCGCGGCTGCCCGTCGACGGGGTTGCAGCTGTGCGGCGCATAAGCCGGGATCGCAATCAGGTCCCCGGGATGAAGAATGTACTCTTGATCATGGCACACGCAGCAGGTCTGGCCCTCAACAATCGCCCCGATGGAGAGTTGAGGGTGACAGTGGCGTTTGTACGCCTGCGTGCTCTGCCAGGTGCTGCGCAGCTCAAGGCCCTGGGTGCGGTGAAAAGTCTGGCGAACGTGTCGGGTATCGGTCATGGAAACTCCTTCTGGAGGTTTTTTATACCACGTCAGCGAACCGTCTGGCAGCGCTTCATTAAGAACCTTCCGGATATACCCAACTTTACCTCCATCGCCAGTCATGTTGACTACCCTTAATACCCTAAGCGGTAAAACAAGGAGATTCGACATGGCTTATCAGACAGTAAATCCTGCCACTAACCAGCTCATCAAAGAATACCCCTCACATACCGACGCGGATATCGAAGCGGCGCTCAGAGCGGCTGATGCGCTTTATCATTCCGAGTGGGCGAAAGGCGACATCAACCAGCGACTGCCGGTGCTGCATAAGCTCGCCGACCTGATCGACGAGCGCGTGGAGGATCTGGCGAAAATTGCCAGCCAGGAGATGGGTAAGCTCATCGAACAGAGCCGCGGCGAGGTGAAGCTGTGCGCGCAGATCGCCCGCTACTACGCCGACAACGCGAAGCAGTTCCTGGCCCCGGTGAAGTATGACTCTGAGCTCGGGGAAGCGTGGGTGGAGCATCACCCCATCGGCGTGCTGATGGCCGTTGAGCCGTGGAACTTCCCGTATTACCAGCTGATGCGCGTTCTGGCGCCGAACCTGGCTGCGGGGAACCCCGTCATCGCCAAGCATGCCAGCATCGTGCCGCACTGCGCCGAGACCTTTGCGCACCTGGTGCGCGAGGCGGGGGCGCCGGAAGGGGCGTGGACCAACCTGTTTATCTCGTCCGAGCAGGTGGCGAACATCATTGCCGACGATCGCGTACAGGGCGCAGCGCTGACCGGCTCTGAAAAGGCCGGCAGCGTGGTGGCCGCGCAGGCGGCGAAGCACATCAAAAAATCTACGCTGGAGCTGGGCGGTAACGACGTCTTCGTCGTGCTGGATGATGCAGACCTGGAGAAGGCCGTCAAAATTGGCGTGAATGCGCGACTCAACAATGCCGGGCAGGTCTGCACCGCGGCGAAGCGCTTTATTCTGCATGAGAAGATTGCGGATGCCTTCCTGAGCAAATTCACCGAAGCGTTTAAGCAGGTGAAAATTGGCGATCCGCTGGACGAGAGCACCACGCTGGGGCCGCTGTCGTCTAAAGATGCGCTGGAAACGCTCACCAGACAGGTTAACGAGGCGGTGAAAAATGGTGCCACACTGCACTATGGTGGCAAGCCGGTGCAGCGCGACGGGAGCTTCTTCGAACCGACGATCCTGACGAATATCTCCCGCGACAACCCGGCGTACTTTGAAGAGTTCTTCGGCCCGGTAGCGCAAATGTACGTGGTCAAAAACGACGACGAGGCGGTCGCCCTGGCAAACGACTCCCACTACGGCCTGGGCGGGGCGGTGTTCAGCCAGGATATCGAGCGCGCGAAGAAAATGGCGTCGCGGATCGAGACCGGGATGGTGTATATCAACTGGCTCACCGATACCGCGCCAGAGCTGCCGTTCGGCGGCGTGAAGCGCTCCGGCTACGGGCGCGAGCTGTCGGATCTGGGTATCAAAGAGTTTGTGAACCAGAAGCTGGTGGTGGTGCGTAAGTAAGAGGTAATAAAAAACCTGCCAGCCGGCAGGTTTTTTTAAAGGGATTATTGCACTTCGATCTTGTCCCAGCCGCTTTTAAACATGCAGCTGTCGACTAACGTATCCCGGCGATATTCATTCGCGTCTTCTACCGTGTAGCTCGTGGAAATATCCTTTTTCTTGTTCTTTTTGTCCGTTTTTTCCGAGCTCGAACCGGTCACTACGTTATCCGGGGGCAGATCGATCAGGGCCTGCGCTTCGCATTCCGTGAGCTTTTTATTCATCTCAGTATCGCTGACGCCCGGTTTTACCCATTTGTACTGGACGCACCCGGTGAGCATCAGCGTGAGGCTCAAAACGCAAAGCGCGGTGATGCGGTGTTTCATCAGAAGCTGACTCCACCGCCTACATATGCGCCGTCAATCAGGGTGTGGTTTGGACGACCATCTTTGCCGTCAACGCTCACGTGGCGGTAGCCCACTTTCAGCGTAACCGGTTTGATTGGGGTCCAGCTTACGCCGCCGTTGGCTTCCACGTAATTTTTCACGCTGTTGTTCAGGCCTTCTGGTGCCGCATAGCCTTCACCGTACACGTGGATGCTGTCGGTCAGCGCAACGTTTACGCCGCCGCCAATCGGGAAAGCAACGCCGTTATCGCCTTTTTTCGGGCCAATGTAGATGGCTTTTGCGCCCGCGTTCAGCATCACCGGGCCCACTTCCAGGTTGTAACCTGCGCCCACGCCGCCAGTCTGGGTACCGTCGTCGGTGTTTTTCAGCCAGTTACTTTCGAGATAAACACCGGATGAGGATTTCCCCATTTCCAGATTGAGGTTGGTAAAGTTTTTACCCTGTTCAATGCTGCCGCCCATTGCCAGTGCGGAACCTGATACGGCAGCCAGAGCAGAAAGGAGAAGGATATTCATTTTTTTCATGTTTCGTGCCTCATCATCAAATTAATCTGGGGGCACCTTAACAAGCGATGTTTATGACTGCAAATGTGATGCAAATCGACTTTTAATGCTGGTATTGTTAATTTTTTTATCTTTATTTGTAACGCAAAGGTTAGGTTGTTGGTGTGTCAACGCACAAATTTCAGGCGTTGAGGAACAGTTTAATTTTGTGACTAAACGAAATCTGAACAAGCCGGGGATAGTAATTTGAGATGAATTAATTGGGATTCTAATAATTTCCAATTCCATTTCTAAAATCACATAAAAAAACAATTTTTTACATCTTTGTGGTCAATATTCGTTCAGATGCCCGGCCACGTTTTCGTTCTATGTCATTTTTCTGACACGTTTGTTCATTACGTTGTGGGCTTCACTTTCTGGATACTAACAATATGAAAAGAAAAATTATTCCTGTGCTTATCGGTTGTGCGCTCTCTTTCTCTGGCCTGGCGGCGCAGCCCACGGCGGAGCGCTATGTCGTCAGCTTCCCTGACGGCTCACACGTAAAATACAGCGGCGCGTTTGCCGACGCGTTTCCGAATGGACTCCCGGTGGGGATTGGTTCTGGCCTGCTGTTTACGGGCAAGCAGGGCGATGCCCTTACCTTCGCGACCGTGACCGATCGCGGTCCCAACGCCGATGCGCCCAAAATGGGCAAAAACGAAGCCAAAATTTTTGTCACTCCGGATTTCGCGCCGCTACTGATGACTATCCGCGTTCAGAACGGCAAAGCTGAGGCAACGGATGCCCGCCCGCTGCATGATGATAAAGGCGAGATTAACGGCCTGCCGCTGCAAAGCGGCGTGATTGGCTCCACCAATGAAGTAGCGTTCAGCGATACCCTCAAAATTCTGAAGGGTGACAACCGCGGTCTGGACACGGAAGGCATCACCCCGGACGGCAAAGGCGGCTTCTGGCTGTGCGACGAGTATGGCCCGTTCCTGATTAACGTCGACAGCAAAGGGAAAATTCTGGCGATCCACGGGCCGCAGGCCGCGGAAGGGGAAAAATCCATCGCGGGCGGTCTGCCAAACGTTATCAAATGGCGCCAGCCGAACCGTGGCTTTGAAGGCCTGACCCGGATGCCGGACGGGCGTATTATCGCCGCCGTGCAAAGCACGCTGGATATCGACGGTAAGAGCAAAAAGCAGGCATTGTTTACGCGTCTGGTCAGCTTCGACCCGGCGACCGGGAAAACGGCGATGTACGGCTACCCCATCGACAGCGCGGCCTACAGCAAAAACAGCGATGCCAAAATCGGCGACATCGTGGCACTGGATGACCAGCACATCCTGCTGATTGAGCAGGGTGAGGATAAAAACGACGCGATGCGTAACCTTATCTACAAGGTGGATCTGAGCAAGGCGAGCGACCTGACCGCCTTCGACAAGCCGGGCGAGTACCCGGAGTTTGATGATGAGAAAACCCTGGCGCAGCGCGGCATTATCCTTGCTGCAAAAACGCAGGTCGTCGATCTGCGCGCGCTGGGCTGGCAGCAGGAGAAGGCCGAAGGGCTGGCGCTGATCGACAGCAAACGGCTTGCGGTGGCGAACGATAACGACTTTGGCGTGAAGGTGGCGATGCAGCACCCGGTCGAGGGCAAAAAGCTCAAGGATTATCGAGTGAACGCGGAAGGCAAGCTGACGCTGGATGATAAACCGGTGGAAACCACGCTCAGCGTGAAGCCGCTGAAGAAGCCGGAGTCAGACAGCGAGCTATGGATTGTGACGCTGCCGGAGGCGTTGAAATAATACCAGGCGTTACCCCTCACCCTAACCCTCTCCCCGCAGGGGAGAGGGGATTGTTTGGTGCTTACTGGACAGCTAGACCGTCTTAACGCTCTTTTCCCAGGTCTCGACCAGATGATCGCGCAGACTTCCGGTTCCGTGCATGGTCACCAGAAGATTCTGGCGCGCGCGGGTAAATCCAACATACAGTCGCTTAATATCGTCGCTCAGATCTTCTTCATTCCTTTCCTTTGCGGCATCCATAATGGCGACCGATTGAAATTCAAGACCCTTACTGCTTGGCAGCGGCATTACGCAGAGGAAATCATTCTGTGGTGACCAGTGTTTTTTATCATCGCTGGAGACAATCATCTGGTAGGGGATCTTGCGGGCTTCGAGCCTTGGTCCGAGCATACCCGAAATGCTGTAAGTTGAGGGGCAGAGTATGGCGATTTCCGACCAGGCAACACCCTGTTGTCGCTGCTCAGTGACCCAATCGAGAACGCGTGTAATTTCCTCGTCCTGATTATCAAAGCTTGCCAGCGCCGGATAGTTTCCGGACAGTCCACCTGCGGCGGGCAGCTGGTATTTGAGGGAATCTTCAATGTGATTATTGAGATAATTAAAAGCAATACTGCTGGCAAAATGGAGTATTTGCCGGGTGTTGCGATAATTGGTATCCAGAATAGTGGTGCGGCCCTGCGCCTTTATATCGACGCTGGACAGGGTAAAATCGAGAGCTTTCTTTTTCTGATAGATTGACTGAGCGTCATCGTAGAGGAAAAGCAGGGAGCTATCTTTATCGTCCGGCATCTTAGCGAGGATTCTTAGCCATTCCGGCTTAAAATCATGTCCTTCATCTATCAAAACGGCGCTGTACTGTTCTGGTTTGATAATGCCCTCTTCAAATGCCACCGTCAGCGCATTTTCCATTAGTTCAATAAAGTTTTTGCTCCTGGGGGGAAGACGTCGATGCGCGCTTAATTGCTGGTAGCACCAGGCATGAAAATGGATAACCTCGACAGGAAGCCTCAGGTTGTGCTGTTCGAGCTGCGCTTTGAGCTTTTTGGCCAGCGTAATGTTGTAGCAAATCACCAGTATCGGTTTGGTGTTTTCTATATTGTTGGCAAGCTCGATGCAGCGGTGATACAAAATGAGCGTTTTGCCTGATCCTGCCACACCATGAATGACCCGGTGTCCCGTCCCCATACTTCTGGCGAGTTGTTCCTGGTTCCTGTCCATCATGCATACCACATCAGGTGTGTGGAACGTAAAATTATCCAGGTCAACCCGCGTGACCGATGGGTTAATGCGGACATCGGGATAAAGATGCCATCGGATGCGGTCGAGCTGCTGTGGTGTTGTGTGATGAACGAAGTGGTGTTTGAGAAGGGATTCGAGCCGGGCGGAGATTTGTTCTCGGGGCATAAACTCGGTCAGTTCATCTTTGCAAATCACCTGGCTGGTGGGCAATATTTCTTCTAACGCTTCGGGGGTAAAACTCTTTTCCAGCTGTGCCCGGGTGATGTTGCTCAAATAAACACCGTATCCATACGGCATAATAAAGCTGCCTTCATGATCTCCCTGCTGGCGAAGCAAAGGATCGTTTTTCAGGCTGTTGATGATATGAAAGGTATATTGTCGAACCTGTTCGAGTGGGTTTTTCCACGGCTCGACGCCGTTTTTAGTTTCATAATGAATATGCGTTTTGTTGGCCGATTTTATTTTTGTGATAAACCAGTCTTTCACTTCTATAAACAACAGCCCTTTTTCGGGAGCCAGAATCACAAAATCAGGATGATCGTCTTTGTCTCCCATTCGGGTATCATACCAGCAGGTACACTGTTCGCTGAGGCCCCCCTCCAGGAGTCTTGCCAGCCTTTTTTCTCCAGCCGTGATCTTCTCGCTACAGCTGCTGATTGTGGGAATAATGAGTGCCATGTGATGTCTACCAATTCATGAATAGTATAACTCTGCGCAATTATTATTGTCGTAAATATTAATCTAAGCAGGATTTCATTATTGTTAAGGACATTAACAGACAATATTGCAAACAGAAAGAGTGAAGCGCGGAATTTGCTTTAGGGGAATGCGCTCCCTTTCATGATTAAAAGGGAGCGATTGGTTATTTCTTCAGACCCGCAAACGCCGCCCGAATCTCTTCTTCCGGCAACTGTATGCCAATAAACACCATCACGCTGTGCGGTGGTTCATCGCCCCACGGGCGATCCCAGTCGGCGCTGTACAGGCGCTGTACGCCCTGGAACAGCAGACGGTTCGGCTCGCCGTCTATCCACAGCATCCCTTTGTAGCGCAGCAGCTTGTCGGCAAACGACAGCAGCAGGTTTTCCATCACGCGGGAGACCTCGCTGATGTCCACCGGGTAGTCCAGCTCCACCACAATCGACGCCACGTCGTTTTGCTTGTCGGACATAAAGTGGAAGCGCGGTTTCGCGGTGACGTTCTCCTCCAGCATAAAGCCGTTGGTGTTGAACAGCTGAGACAGATCGATGTCTCCATGCGTCACCGTGTAAATCGGCGCGCGGGAATTAATGCGCGTCAGCCGCTCGCGCAGTTTTTCGCTGGGTCCCGCCACGTCGGTTTTGGTCAGCAGGATGCGGTCGGCGTAGCCCACCTGAGACTGGGCGATGGTGAACTGGTTCATCTGATCGTCGGCGTGGACCGCATCGACCAGGGCAATCACGCCGTCCAGCAGGTAGCGCTGGCAAAGAATCTCATGGGAGAAAAAGGTCTGAATGATCGGGCCGGGGTCGGCCATGCCGGTGCACTCGATCACCAGGCGGTCAAAGTCGATGTCGCCGCGATCGCGGCTGTCGAGCAGGTCCAGCAGGGCGTCTTCGAGCTCGTTAGAGCGGGTGCAGCAGATGCAGCCGTTGGTCAGGGTTTTGATCTGGGTGGCGCGATCGCCAATCAGCTGATCGTCTACCGAGACTTCGCCAAATTCATTTTCGATGACGGCGATTCTGAAGCCGTGCTGCTCGTTCAGGATGTGGCGCAGCAGGGTGGTTTTACCGGCGCCGAGGAAACCGGTCAGCAGGGTAACGGCAATCGGGGTCATGGTCTCTCCTTTAGCAGCAGCGGACGCCGCCTTCTCCACTTCCGCCGTAGCGCGCTTCCTGACGCTCGCGGAAGAATTCGGTGTAGGTCATGTACGGCTTGTCCGGATGATTGGTCTTCATATGCTCAACATAGTTGTCATAGTCCGGAATGCCAATCAGCATTTTCGCCGCCTGACCGAGGTATTTTTTCGCTTGTCCTAAGTTACCAAACATCGCAAATCCTGATAAGAATCAAGCCCTGCATTCGCAGGGCTTGATGGCCTATTAATGATGTGAAGAGGTTTTCACGCCGCCTTCCGGTACCGGCACGTACGGGGTTTCTTTATCCGTACGGCCTTCGGTGTTGCGCACTTTCATCCAGGTTTTGATGCCGTAGAAGATAATGCTGTACACCACCACCAGGAACAGAATGCTCAGACCCGCGTTGGTGTAGTTGTTCACCACGATATGGTTCATGTTGGCAATCTGCTGGGCGGTCAGATCCGCGCCGCCTGCGGCAATCTTCTCTTTGTACTGGTTAGCCATGAAGAAGAAGCCTTCCAGCTGTGGGTTGGTGCTGAACAGCTTCAGGCCCAGCGCCCAGGTGGTGCAGAGCAGCAGCCACAGCGCGGGAACGACGGTCACCCAGATGTATTTGGTGCGTTTCATCTTCACGAGGACAACGGTGCCCAGCACCAGGGCTACGGCTGCTAGCATCTGGTTAGAGATACCGAACAGCGGCCACAGGCTCTTCACGCCGCCGAGCGGGTCAACAACGCCCTGATACAGCAGATAACCCCACAGACCTACGCAGCCGGCAGTACCCAAAACACCCGCTACCAGAGAGTCGGTTTTCTTCAGGAACGGCACGAAGTTGCCGAGCAGATCCTGCAGCATGAAGCGGCCCGCACGGGTACCTGCATCCAGCGCGGTGAGGATGAACAGCGCTTCAAACAGAATACCGAAGTGGTACCAGAAGCCCATGTCCGCCCACGGCAGCACTTTGTGGAATACGTGTGCGATACCCACTGCCAGCGTCGGCGCACCGCCTGCGCGGTTCAGCACGGACGGCTCGCCGATGTCTTTCGCGGTCTGCATGATCTGCTCAGGCGAAATCACGAAGCCCCAGGAGCTGACGGTCGCCGCCGCGTGTGCGCTGGCGTCTTTCAGCTGCGCCATGATCAGCGCGGTATTTTCGCCACCCATCTCGTGCAGGTTTGGCATGGTGATGCCCAGACCCGCTGGCGGGGTGTTCATCGCGAAATACAGACCTGGCTCGATGATAGACGCCGCGACCAGCGCCATAATCGCCACGAAGGACTCCATCAGCATTGCGCCGTAACCGATGAAGCGCGCGTCGGTTTCGTTGGCCATCAGCTTCGGCGTGGTGCCGGAGGAGATCAGCGCGTGGAAGCCAGACACGGCACCGCAGGCGATGGTGATAAACAGGAACGGGAACAGGGCGCCTTTCCACAGCGGACCGGTACCGTCAATATACTGCGTCACCGCCGGCATTTTCAGCTCAGGGTTGATGATCACAATCCCGATCGCCAGCCCGACGATCACGCCGATTTTCAGGAAGGTCGCCAGGTAGTCGCGCGGAGCCAGAATCAGCCACACCGGCAGCAGGGCGGAAACGAACGCGTAACCGATCAGCGCGAAGGTGATGGTGGTGTCTTTAAAGGTCAGCGCCGGGCCCCAGTACGGGTCGTGCGCAATCACGCCGCCGAAGTAGATGGAGGCGACCAGCAGCACGATACCGATGACCGACACTTCGCCCACGCGGCCAGGGCGCAGGAAGCGCATGTAGATGCCCATGAACAGCGCAATCGGTACGGTAGAGCAGACGGTGAAGACGCCCCACGGACTTTCGGCCAGTGCTTTCACCACGATCAGCGCCAGCACCGCCAGGATGATGATCATAATCAGGAAGCAGCCGAAGAGAGCGATCGTGCCCGGCACGCGGCCCATCTCTTCTTTGATCATCTCGCCCAGCGACGAGCCGTTACGGCGTGAGGAGATAAACAGCACCATAAAGTCCTGCACCGCCCCCGCCAGCACCACGCCCGCCAGCAGCCAGAGCGTACCCGGCAGGTAGCCCATCTGCGCGGCCAGCACCGGGCCGACCAGCGGGCCCGCGCCTGCAATGGCGGCAAAGTGGTGACCAAACAGCACGTAGCGGTTGGTTGGCACGTAGTTCAGGCCGTCGTTGTTAATGACCGCCGGGGTGGCGCGGGTCGGGTCGAGCTTCATGACCTTCTGCGCGATGTACAAGCTGTAGTAGCGATAAGCCACAAGATAGACGGAGACAGACGCGACCACGATCCACAGGGCGCTTACGTGTTCGCCCCGGCGCAATGCGACAACCGCCAGACAGAAAGCACCGAGGATCCCGAGTAAGGCCCAGGGCACGTGCTTAAGTAGTTTTTTAGTATCCATAGTAAGACCTGGTTTTTTATGTAATGAAAAAAGGGTCAGGGTTCGTTGTGAGGAGGTATTGATAATGCTGGAGCGATCGTGCCAGATCCGCGCGCGCGTAAAGGGCGGTAAATGCGTGAGTGGTTGAAAGTGACGGGTGAGCGGTCAAAGGACGCGGCGAGTGGTTTTGCCTCACCGCGGGTTGGGGAAATTATGTGATTGAGATCACGTGGTTTTCCGGGCTGCGCTCCATCGACAGGTAGTTTTCCAGCGTCTTGATGAGCTTCTCCTTCAGCCAGCTCGGCTCCAGGATCTGAATATTCGGCAGCCAGTAGAACAGCAGCGGCAGGATCTGGTTTTCGTGTGCCGCCTGGCAGCGAAGCGTGACGCCGCCGCGTTGTTGCTCCAGCAGCTCTTGTTCCGGCAGGAGATCGCGGCGCAGGAAGTAATGTGAAATATTATCCTTAATGAATATTTTCACGGTGAAAGTAGTTTCAGAAACCCACGGGTCGAGGCTTTTTTCCAGCAATGCCCGCACATTTTCGTCAGGGGTAAAAACGTTTTTTTGAATATCAAACCAGCTAATCTGGCTTAATGAAAAGGATTTCAACCGGCTATTTTCGGTAGCTTGTAAATACCATATATTTTTTTTGTTAATGAGTTTATAGGGATTAATCAGACGGGTTTTACCCTTATAAACGATCTGACAAACATTATGGTTCTTAATCGATTTCTCGATTTTTGCTAAATGGCGGCGGATATCACGCTGTACCGTGTGCTCTGCGTCATTACCGAGGATGAGAATATGGTTTTCGTCGACGCGCGCCTCCAGTTTTTGCCAGAAGTCCGTATTTCTTTCAGGGAAAAAATTATCGGCATTCAGGAAGTTAGCCAGAGCGTGATGTAATCCCTGCCCGCCGGGAGATTGGGCGGAGTGGATCAGCCGATATAGCCCGTTACCGGTATGTTCAACAATGGGCGAGAGCGCATTTAAATCCCGGTAGACGGTACGCTCGGTAATTTTAAATTTCTCCATTAGCGCACTGCGGTTTACCACGCCATGTAAATGTAGCTCAAGGAGAATATCGACCAGACGTTCAGCCGAGCGGCTCCGCGTCGTTTTAGCCATAAGGTCTTCCTGTATATTGGGTATGCGCTGAACAATGCAAAAAGCACTGACCGGAGATGTCAGTATTCAGGCACAGAAAATTTCTCTTATGGATATATAACGGCGTGATTTAGCGGAAACCTTAGGAATTTTTGTAGAAAGCGGCGCTGGCCCGAAAAAAGGCCAGCGCGAGGGGGGATCACACGGCGGCTTCCGCCTCCATCATGACCGGATGGAAACGACGCCTGAAGTAGATCAGGCCGTGTCCCGCGTCACTCAGGATAATGTTTTTCACTTCGACAAGATAAACCAGATGCGTGCCGATGGTTTGCACCTGAATAATCTCGCCTTCGAGGCTGGCCAGCGCGCCTTTCAGCACCGGCTGCGCCAGCGGGCCTTTCTGCCAGCAGGAGAGGGCGAAGCGCTCCTCCATTGTCATGGCGGTCATTCCGGCGAAGTGGCGGGCCATGATCTCCTGCTCGTGGTTCAGCACGTTAACGCACAGCCTGCCGTTGCCCTGAAAGACCGGGTTCATGGCGCTGTTGGCGTTGATGCACACCATCACCGACGGCGGGGTATCCGTCACCGAGCAGACGGCGGTGGCGGTGATGCCGCAGCGGCCCGCCTCGCCCTCGGTGGTGACCACATTGACCGCCGCCGACAGGCTGCTCATTGCGTCGCGAAAACGCAGGCGTTGTTCATCTAAATGCATTGCAACCTCCCGCTGCGCTATTTCAGCAGCTTGTCGAGCATGTTGATATCGGTGTTGTTGTGCAGGTGCGGTACGGTCCAGCCGTGCTGGTCGTACTCGGACATGCAGCGGTCGACCATCGCCATCATCTTGTCCATGTTGCCGGAGCTCTGCGCCTGGCGCAGACACTGCAGGCGGATCTCATCCTGGCTCCCGGAGTAGTTGATTTCGTACAGCTCGTGGCGTCCGCCAAACTCGCTGCCGATGGCGTCCCACATTAGCTTCAAAATCTTGATGCGTTCGACGTGATCCATACCGTTGGAGCCGCGCACGTATTTCGCCAGATACTGGTCGATCTGCGGGTTGTTCAGATCCCGGGCGCTGGACGGCAGGTAGATCAGCCCGGACGTCACGTTACGCTCGATGATGTTCTTGATCTTCGCGTAGGCCATCGGGGCCATGACGCGGTAGGTTTGCAGCGCGGCGTGATCCGGCAGATACGCGCCGTTTACCCACGGGGTGGCTTCGGAACACATGGAGTCGCTCAGCGCCCAGAACATATTGCGCCAGGCCACCACTTCGCCGAGATCCGCCTGTACGCCGCGGAACTCCAGGGTACCGGTGCACTCCAGGGATTTCTTCAGCAGGGCAGTGATGAAGTCGAGCTTCACCGCCAGGCGCACGCAGGCCTGCAGCGGGTACATGCGTGCAAAGCCGCCCTCCATCGTCCAGCGACGGCAGCGGTCGAAATCGCGGTAGATCAGCACATTTTCCCACGGGATCAGCACGTGATCCATCACCAGAATCGCGTCGTTCTCATCGAAGCGGCTGGAGAGCGGGTAGTCGTACGGGGAGCCGGTAGCGCCTGCCACCATCTCGTAAGAGGCGCGGGAGATCAGCTTCACGCCTTCGGCATCCATCGGCGCGACGAACATCAGCGCGAAGTCCGGGTTTTCACCCATCACCTGCGCGGAGCCGAAGCCGATCATGTTGTAGTGGGTCAGCGCCGAGTTGGTTGCCACCACTTTCGCACCGCTGACGATAATCCCGGCGTCGGTCTCTTTCTCCAGCTTGATGTAGACGTCTTTCACCTCGTCCGCAGGCTTGTGGCGGTCGATCGGCGGGTTAACGATGGCGTGGTTGAAGTACAGGCCGGTTTCCTGAATGCGGGTGTACCAGTTGCGGGCGTTCTGCTCGAACTGGCCGTAGAAGGCCGGGTTGGCGCCGAGCGCGCAGCCGAACGCGGCCTTGTAGTCCGGCGTACGTCCCATCCAGCCGTAGCTCAGGCGTGACCACTCTGCGATAGCGTCGCGCTGCTGGCGCAGGTCGTCGGCGCTTTTCGCCACGCGGAAGAACTTATGGGTATAGCCGCCGCTGCCGGTGTCGGTGCCCCAGCAGAGGGTATCCTGCATGTCCGGCTTGTGCAGCGCGTCGTACATCTGCGCGATGGAGGCCGCCGCGTTGCGAAACGCCGGATGGGTGGTGACGTCTTTGACGCGCTCGCCGTAGATATAAATCTCACGACCGTCCTGCAGGCTTTTTAAATACTCTTCGCCGGTTAACGGACGTTTGGCGTCTGCGCGAAAATCTTCAGGCTTCATAGGGACCTCGTATCGGAATTGGGTTGTTAAATTTATGTTTTGTTTTTGTTGTTTAATTGAAGCCTGAGAGGGGCGAGACGTGAAGGGACGATTGGGACAACGGCGGGTACTTTTCGCGAGAGATCGCAGAGTGTGATTTCCCTCACCCTAACCCTCTCCCAAAGGGAGAGGGGACGGTTACTCCCTCTCCCTTTGGGAGAGGGCAGGGGTGAGGGGAACAGGCGACACCGGTACTTTCTGCGCCCGATACGCGCTCGGCGAGCACCCCACTAATCGGTTAAAAAACCGGGCAAAATAGGCCGGATCCTTAAACCCCAGCTGCCAGGCAATCTCGCTCACCGCGCTGTCGGAGAAGAGTAGCAGCCGCCTGGCTTCGCGCAGCTGGCGGTCGAAGATCAGTCGCTTCGGCGGGCGGTTGGCAAAGCGGCGGCAGATATCGGTCAGGCGGGATTCGGTGAGGTGCAGCTCGCCAGCGTATTCCGGCACCGTCCAGTGCTGGTGGTAGTGCGCATCAATCAGCTGGGTAAAGCGCTGGAACAGCTTCAGCTCGCCGCGCATACCGCCCGAAGCGTGGTCGTCGAGCTTTGCGTTGCGCAGCAGCAGGGTAAAGACCGCCTGCGCCAGCAGGACCAGCGTGTGCTCGCGCCCCGGCAGCTGTTCCGTGGATTCCCGGGCAATCAGCTGCCAGTAATGCTTCAGCGCCGCCAGCTCGTCCGGCCTGTCGGCCAGCGAGAGGCAGATCCCCGGCAGGCCGAAGGCTTCCCGGGTGCCGGGGTAGAGCACCTCCAGCAGCGGCCAGATCAGATCTTCGCGTACCGTCAGCACGTGGCCGTCGCTGTCGGATTCGGTGATAAACGCGTGCGGCACCGACGGCGGCGTGAGGACAAACAGCGGGGCCTGCACCGAGTAGCGGTGATCGTCGAGCTGGAGCTCAATTTGCCCGGTATCGAGAAAGTGCATCTGAAAATACTGATCATGACGATGCGCCTGCATGTCGCGGCCAAAAAAGGCCGCCATGCGGGCGAACGACTGGTAGTGCACATCGTCGGTGCCCAGACTTTCGTCGTACTCCTTGCTGATATCAATGTTGGCGATAGGGCTCTGGCACATGCTCGTTCCTCTGTTGATCCCGCTGCGTCATCGGAATGCGCGTCAGCACCAGCGCGCCGACCACCAGCAGCCCGGCCACAAACCACAGCCCGGAGCTGAAGCTGCCGGTCGCGTCGCGCAGGATCCCAATCAGCAATGGGCTGACGGCGGATCCGACGTTGCCGATGGCGTTGATCACCGCCAGCGCCACCGCGCGGGACTGCAGGCTAATAACCTGGTCCGGCGTGGTCCAGAATATCGCCATGGCGGTAAACGATCCGGTTGAGGCCATAATGATGCCAAGCAGCTGGATCAGGCTGTGATCGGTGGCTGAGGCCAGCATCCATCCCGCCGCGGCGAACAGGTACGGCAGGATGGTGTGCTTTTTTCGCTCTTTCAGCCTGTCGGAGCGGCGGCTCCACCAGATCATCCCGAGGATGGTGCAAAACTGCGGGATCGCCGCCAGCAGGCCGATGACGATGTTGCTGCTGCCCGTGTTGAAGCTTTGCAGGATCTGTGGCGTCCAGATGTTAATGGCGCTCAGGGTGTTGGTCAGGCAGAAGTAGGCCAGCGTGTAGAGCAGCACCGCAGGCGTCAGCACCTCGCGCAGCGTCGATCGCGGCGTGACGGATTGGGCAATGGCGACCTCCTGCTCGCGGGCGATCATCGCTTTCAGCGCCCGCTTTTCGTCATCGTCCAGCCAGGTGGCCTGATCCGGCGTGTCGTTGAGGTAAAACCAGGTCACCACGCCGAGCACCACCGACGGCAGCCCCTCCAGCAGGAACAGCCACTGCCAGCCCTTCAGGTTCCATAGCCCGTCCATCGCCAGAATGTAGCCGGAGAGGATCGAGCCGAGCATCATGGTCACTGGCATGGCGATCATAAACAGCGCGTTGGCGCGGGCGCGGTGATAGGCCGGGAACCACCAGGTGAGATAGACCAGGATCCCCGGCAGGAAGCCAGCTTCGGCGATGCCCACCAGCATGCGCAGGACGTAGAGCGTTTCGGGGCTGGTGGCGAACATGGTGCAGGTGGAGGCGATGCCCCACACCACCATGATCCCGGCGATCCAGCGGCGCGCGCCGATTTTCGCCAGCATGATGTTGCTCGGGATCCCGCACAGCACGTAGGTGACGTAAAACAGCGTCGCGGCCAGACCAAACATGGTCGACGTAAGGCCCAGATCTTTACCCATCGTCAGCCCGGCAAAGCCGATGTTGATGCGGTCAAGGAACGAAAAGACAAACAGGATAAAGAGAAACACGATCAAACGACGGAACAGCTTGTTGATCGCGCGATGTTCTATAGCTTTCATATCTTGCAGGGTAGAGGTCGTCATGCTGCGCTCCAGATCTTACGTTTAGTAGACGGATTTATTGCTATTCACTGACGTAACCGGTTGTTCGATAAAGCGCGCCGCCAGCGCTTCGGCGCCGCGGGCGAGCAGGGTGGTGTCGACGCCGACGGCGACAAACAGCGCGCCGAGTTCAAGGTAGCGTTTCGCCAGCTGCTCGTTCGCCATCAGAATGCCGGGGGCTTTACCCGCCGCACGGATCTGCGCGATTGCCTGCTCGATGGCGGCCTGCACCTCCGGGTGCTGCGGGTTGCCGGCAAAGCCCATGTCGGCGCTCAGATCCGCCGGGCCGATAAACACGCCGTCGACCCCTTCCACGTCCAGGATCTGCGGCAGGTTTTTCAGCGCCTCGCGGGTTTCAACCTGCACCAGCACGCACATGGCGTCGTTGGCCTGCTGCAGGTAGTCCGGGATGCGGTTCCAGCGCGAGGCGCGCGCCAGGGCGCTGCCGACGCCGCGAATGCCCGCGGGCGGGTAGCGGGTGGCACGTACCGCCAGCAGCGCCTCGTCGGCGTTTTGCACCATCGGCACCAGCAGGGTTTGCGCCCCCACGTCCAGCAGCTGTTTGATCTGCACCGGATCGTTCCACGACGGGCGCACCACCGGCTGGCTGGGATAGGGGGCAATAGCCTGTAATTGAGTTAACACGGTTTGCACGCTGTTCGGCGCGTGCTCGCCGTCGATCAGCAGCCAGTCGAAGCCTGCCCCCGCCAGCAGCTCGGCGCTGTAGCTGCTGGTCAGCCCCAGCCATAAACCGATTTGCGGACGGCCCGCCTGCAGCGCCGCTTTGAATACGTTTTGCATGTTTGTCTCCTTACACAAAGCGGCAGCTGATGGAGCCCATATTGCCGTAGTCGACGTGGAAGGTGTCGCCTCTGCTGGCGGGTACCGGGCGGGTAAACGAGCCGCCGAGGATTATTTGTCCCGGCTCAAGCTGCACGTCGTACGGCGCAAGCTTGTTCGCCAGCCACGCCACGCCGTTCGCCGGGTGGTTAAGCACGCCTGCGGCAACGCCGGTCTCTTCGATCACGCCGTTGCGGTAGAGCAGGGCGGAGATCCAGCGCAGATCCAGCTCGTCGGGCTTAATCGGGCGGCCGCCGAGGATCACCCCCGCGTTGGCGGCGTTATCGGAGATAGTGTCGAACACCTTGCGCGGGCGCTGGGTTTCCGGGTCGACGTTGTGGCAGCGGGCGTCGATCAGCTCCAGCGCGGGGATGACGTAGTCCGTGGCGTTGTAGACGTCGAAGATCGTGCAGTTCGGGCCGCGCAGCGGTTTTGCCAGTACGAAGGCCAGCTCCACTTCGATGCGCGGGACGATGAAGCGATCGACGGGGATGTCGCTGCCGTCGTGGAAGAACATGTCGTCCAGCAGCGCGCCGTAATCAGGCTCGCTGATCTGCGAGCTGGCCTGCATCGCTTTGGAGGTGAGGCCGATCTTGTGGCCTTTCAGCACGCGGCCTTCGGCGATTTTCAGGCTCACCCATTCGCGCTGGACGGCGTAGGCGTCTTCAATGGTGATCTCCGGGTACTCCAGCGAGATCGCGCGGATCTGCTCCCGGGACTGCTCCGCCTGATGCAGGCGATGGGCGATCAGGGTATGGGTATGTTTGTCGAGCATGGCGATATCCTGTTATACGTTTGTTTTCTCCCTCTCCCCGTGGGAGAGGGACGGGGTGAGGGCATCAGGCCGCAGAGATTTGCCCTCACCCTAACCCTCTCCCAAAGGGAGAGGGGACAGTCCGTGCGGTATTACTTAAACAACGCGTGCACGTTGTTCTGCTTAAAATTCAGCGTCGGGTGTAGCTCGTCGAGCTCGAACGACAGCGCCAGATAGCGGCTCGCCATCAGATCTGCAAAATGCGTTTTGATCAGTGCAAACAGCATCTCCCCCACGGCTTCCCGGCTCTCCAGACTGCGCCCGGCGCCGATTTTCAGCGTCATATGCACAAAGGCGTAATCGTGCTTGCCGTCGGCCATCTGCCAGGTATCCAGCCAGTGGGCGCGACTGCGGATACCGCCGATGGGGAAGATGCCCGTGGCGGCGAGTGCCTCGTTCACTTTGGCGAACAGCCCCGGCAGGTCGGCCTGCTCGCGGATGTTGTCGGTACATTCGGCAATAAAGTGCGGCATGGTGGCTCCTTACGCGGGCAGCGGGAAAACGGCGTTAACCTGGCCGGTGCCGGAGCTGGCGAACAGCTCGGTGAGGAACTCCACCCTGCCGTCGTATTTGTCCCAGCCGAGCATCCCCAGCAGCATCACCGTGTCGTGCATGTTGCCCTCGCCGTAGCAGTAGTCGGCGTACTCCGGCAGCATGCTGCAAAACTCTTTGAACTGGCCTTCGCGCCACAGCTTCACCACGCGCTCGTCCATCTGGCGGTCGAACTCGCGGGTGTAGCTGTTCATTCCCTCTTCCGCGCGCTGGTCGTCGATAAAGCGGTGTGACAGCGAGCCGCTGGCGAGCACCGCCACGGTGCCGTCGTATTTCTCGATGGCGCTGACGATGGCCTCGCCCAGCCGGCGGCTGTCGGCGAAGTCGTGAACCGTGCAGAACGCCGAGATGGAGACCACTTTGAAGTGCTTATCCGCGTTCATGTAGCGCATCGGCACCAGCGTGCCGTACTCCAGCTTGAGGCTCGGGATGTTGTGCGCTTTGGCGCGCACGCCCAGCTTCACCGCCTCGTCGGCAATCAGCTGGCCGAGCGCCGGATTGCCGTCGTAGTCGTAGGTCATGTCGCGGATAAAGTGCGGCAGCTCGTTGCTGGTGTAGACGCCCGAGAAATGGTCCGCACAGTTAATGTGGTACGCGCTGTTCACCAGCCAGTGGGTGTCGAACACGATGATGGTGTCCACGCCCAGCTCGCGGCAGCGCTTGCTGATTTCTTTATGTCCGTCGATGGCCGACTGTCGGCAGCCGTGGTTTTTGCCCGGCAGCTCGGAGAGGTACATCGACGGCACGTGGGTGATTTTTGCCGCTAACGCCAGTTTACCCATGATCAGATCCCCCATTTTGGAATCGGGTGGTCGCCCATCGAGATGCAGACGTTCTTCATCTCGGCGAACACTTCGAAGCTGTACTCGCCGCCCTCGCGGCCGGTGCCGGATGCCTTCACGCCGCCAAACGGCTGGCGCAGGTCGCGCACGTTTTGGGTGTTGACGAAAACCATCCCCGCTTCGATGCTGCGCGCCAGGCGCAGCACTTTGCTGACGTCCTGGGTCCAGATGTATGACGCCAGGCCGTACTCCACGTCGTTCGCCAGGCGCAGGCCCTCCGCTTCGTCCTTAAACGGCAGCAGGCAGGCCACCGGCCCGAAGATTTCCTCCTGCGCCACGCGCATGCGGTTGTCGACGTCCGCCAGCACCGTCGGGCGCAGGAAGTTGCCGCCTTTCAGGTGCGCGGGCAGATCGGTCGGTTTGTCCGGGCCGCCCGCCAGCAGGGTTGCACCCTCTTCAATGCCGAGGCGGATGTAGCCGGAGACTTTCTCCCAGTGCTGCTGGCTGATGAGCGCGCCAATCTGGGTATTCGGATCGTTTGGATCCCCAACGCGCAGGCGGTTGGCGCGCTCGGCAAAGCGCTTGACGAACTCCGGGTAGATGCTCTGCTGAATGAAGATGCGCGAGCCCGCGGTGCAGCGCTCGCCGTTGATCGAGAAGATGGTGAACAGGGCGGCGTCCAGCGCGCGCTCGATGTCGGCATCTTCAAAAATCAGCACCGGGGATTTGCCGCCCAGCTCCATGGAGTATTTCTTCAGCCCGGCGTTTTTCATGATGTTGCGCCCGGTGGCGGTGCCGCCGGTGAAGGAGACGGCGCGCACGTCGTGGTGGCGCACCAGCGCGTCGCCTGCCGTTGCGCCGTAGCCCTGCACCACGTTCAGCACGCCCGCCGGAATGCCCGCCTCCAGCGCCAGCTCGCCCAGACGGTCGGCGGTTAGCGGGGAGAGTTCAGACATCTTCAGCACCGCGGTGTTTCCGAGTGCCAGGCACGGCGCGACCTTCCAGGTGGCGGTCATAAACGGCACGTTCCACGGCGACACCAGCGCGCAGACGCCCACCGGCTGCACCAGGGTGTAGTTGAGCATCTTGTCGTCGACCGGGTAGGTTTTGCCGTTCATCTGCTGGCACACCTCGGCGAAGAACTCGAAGTTGTGCGAGGCGCGCGGAATGAGTACGTTTTTGGTCTGGTGGATCGGCAGGCCGGTGTCGGCGGTTTCCATCGCGGCGATCTCAGGCACGTTCTGGTCGATCAGCTCCCCCAGGCGACGCATCAGGCGCGCGCGCTCCTTCATCGGCAGGTTAGCCCACTTCGGGAATGCCTCTTTGGCGGCGGCGACGGCCTGGTGAATTTCAGCTTCTCCGCCGGAGGCGACTTCTGCTAATACCTCGCCGGAGGCCGGGTTGGTGGTGTGGAAGTACTCGCTTCCGGCGACGTTTTTACCGTTGATCCAGTGGTTAATCTTTTTCATTTTGCAGTCTCCTCGCTGACAATCCGGTTTACCAGGCGGCCTACGCCTTCCACTTCCACCACCACTTCATCCCCCGGCACCACGTCTGACAGCCCTTTTGGCGTGCCGGTGGCAATCATGTCGCCCGGCTGCAGGGTCATAAAATCGCTCAGGTACGCGATCAGGAACGGGATGCTGAAAATGAGATCGGCGGTGGTCCCTTCCTGACGCAGCTCGCCGTTGACGAAGGTGCGAAGACGAAGGTTGTGCGGGTCGGGGATGGCCGCTTTCGGCATGATGTTCGGGCTAATGGGCGTAAGCCCGTCGCGGCTTTTGACCCGCAAGTTCGGGCGGTAGTAGTTTTCCAGGTAGTCGCGGATGGCGTAGTCGTTGCAGACCGTATAGCCCGCAACATACTCCATCGCCTCGGCTTCGCTGACCTTACGCGCGGTTTTACCGATGACCACCACCAGCTCCGCTTCGTAATGCATGTATTCGATATTGTTCGGGCGCACCGAGGTCTGGCCGTCGCCATTAAAGGTGTTTGGCGCTTTGATAAACACCAGCGGCTCGGTGGGGGGCTTGAAGTCCAGCTCGCTGGCGTGGTCGGCATAGTTCAGGCCGAGGGCAAACAGCGTGGCCTGCGGCGGCGTGCTGTGAGCAATAGCGACGCTACGCTCATCCACCACCGGGTTTTCCAGCGGCGGAAACCCTTCCGCCAGAATACGCACGCAATCCCCCGGGCGGATCTCAACGCGGCTTTGCGGGGTGCCGAGCAATATTGCATCGCCGGGGTTAAGGGTAGCGAACTCGCTCAGGGCACTCAGCAGTTCGGCGGCGTTGCGCTGAAGATCGGCCGTGTTCCAGTGGTCCGCTTCGCGGCCGTTGATCTCGGTGATTATGGTCAGGTTGTCTACGTTATCAACGGCGACAGGTTCGCCGAGCGGGCAAAATCCGTCCCGGCATTTGGCCTTGATGGCCGGGCGGTAGAAGCTCTCCTCCGGCAGGCTCACCTCGTTAGCCAGCGCATACCCCGCGATGTATTCCGCGGCCTCCTCCACGCGCACCCTGCTGGCGGTTTTACCCACCACCAGCGCCACCGTCGCGCCGCTCAGCACCGTTTCCCCCTGTGGGAAGGGGATCGGTTCGCCCGCGCGAATCACGGTGTTATGCGGTTTGATAAACCACACCGGCGTTTTCGGCGGCGTGTTGTAGGGGGCTTTTTCAAATGCCTCACGCCAGGCTTCACGCTGGCTGTAATGGTTCAGCGCGACGGCAAAAACGGTACCTTTCATTCACATACTCCTTACCCCGACGGCCCGGGTTATGATATTCATTAATATGTTAATGATCTGGTTTTATGCTTTTGCTGTTTATTTCGCAATCAGAAGTGAAGAATTTGTGATATGAATAACAATAAATTTACATATTGATTTTTATGTCTATTTAAATCATATAGTTAAATAAATTGACTGGTTTCTGTTAGACTTTTTGACGGAAAACGTGTTGTTTATAAAAAGATCTTTTATGAATTGTTTACTTGTTAATGATGTGAAGGGGAGAGGCTATGCATGATTCATTAACCATCGCGCTATTGCAGGCGCGGGAAGCGGCGATGTCCTACTTCCGACCGATTGTGAGGCGCCATAACCTCACCGAGCAGCAGTGGCGCATCGTGCGCGTGCTGGCTGAGCATCCGTCGATGGATTTTCACGACCTGGCGTTTCGCACCTGCATTTTGCGCCCGAGCCTGACCGGCATTCTGACGCGCATGGAGCGCGACGGCCTGGTGCTGCGCTTAAAGCCGGTGAACGACCAGCGCAAGCTGTACGTGTCGCTGACCAAAGAGGGTAATGCGCTGTACGAGCACGCCCAGGCGCAGGTGGAAGAGGCGTATCAGCAGATTGAGGCGGAATACACGCCGGAGAAGATGAAGCAGCTGACGGCGCTGCTGGAAGAGTTTATTGAACTCGGAAACCGCCATAACGCAGCGCGGGAAGAAGAGTAAAAACCACAAATTCCAGGATGATTTTCGTAAAGTTTTCCCTTTCCAGGCCGAAAATTCTGTATCTGTCTGAGGAAAGAGAAAACATGTTAAACCGTATCAAGATTGTCACCAGCTTAATGCTGGTTTTAGCTATATTTGGCCTGTTACAACTCACATCCGGTGGTCTTTTCTTTAATGCTCTGAAGAATGACAAAGAGAATTTCACCGTCCTGCAAACCATTCGTCAGCAACAATCCACCCTGAACGGGAGTTGGGTTGCGCTGCTGCAAACCCGTAATACCCTTAACCGCGCGGGCATCCGCTACATGATGGATCAGAGCAATATCGGCAGCGGCGCGACCGTTAACGATCTGATGCAAATTGCGTCTGCCTCGCTGAAACAGGCGGAAAAAAACTGGGCTGACTATGAAGCCCTGCCGCGCGACCCGCGTCAGAGCGACGCCGCTGCGCTGGAGATTAAGCGTAACTACGATATCTACCACGGTGCGCTGGCAGAGCTGATTCAGCTGCTGGGGGCAGGTAAAATCAACGCCTTCTTCGACCAGCCGACCCAGAGCTACCAGGATGGTTTTGAGAAGCAGTACGTGAGCTACCTGCAGCAGAACGACAAGCTGTACCAGATGGCGGTTGAAGACAGCAACAGCTCCTTCAGCCAGGCGATCTGGGTGTTGATAAGCGTGCTGGTTGCCGTGCTGGTGGTGATCGTGGCTGTCTGGCTGGGTATCAAGCAGGCGCTGATCTCTCCGCTGACGCGTCTGATCGACAATATTCGCCATATCGCCAGCGGCGACCTGGTGAAGCGCATTGACGTGGAAGGGTCCAACGAGATGGGTGAACTGGCTGACTCGCTGCGTCATATGCAGAGTGAGTTGGTGCGTACCGTGGGCGACGTGCGTAACGGCGCGAATGCGATCTACAGCGGCGCGAGCGAAATCGCGATGGGCAATAACGATCTCTCTTCCCGTACTGAACAGCAGGCCGCTTCCCTGGAAGAGACCGCTGCCAGCATGGAGCAGCTGACGGCGACCGTTAAGCAGAACGCCGAGAACGCCCGTCAGGCGAGCCATCTGGCGCTGAGCGCGTCTGAAACCGCGCAGAAAGGCGGTAAAGTGGTGGACAACGTGGTGCAAACCATGCGAGACATTGCCGGTAGTTCACAGAAGATTGCCGACATTATCAGCGTGATCGACGGCATTGCCTTCCAGACCAACATCCTGGCACTGAACGCGGCGGTAGAAGCGGCGCGTGCGGGCGAGCAGGGCCGTGGTTTTGCGGTGGTGGCAGGGGAAGTGCGTAACCTGGCCCAGCGCAGCGCCCAGGCAGCTCGTGAAATTAAGAGCCTGATTGAAGACTCTGTGGGCCGCGTGGAAGTAGGCTCAACGCTGGTAGAAAGCGCCGGTGAAACCATGGGTGAGATCGTGAACGCGGTGACCCGCGTGACCGACATCATGGGCGAGATTGCGTCTGCCTCTGACGAGCAGAGCCGCGGTATCGACCAGGTGGGTCTGGCGGTATCAGAGATGGACCGCGTGACCCAGCAGAACGCCTCGCTGGTGGAAGAGTCTGCCGCAGCAGCGGCGGCTCTGGAAGAGCAGGCGAGCCGCCTGACGCAGGCCGTGGCGGTGTTCCGCATTCAGCAGGAGCAGATGAAGGCGCGCGAGTTTGCTGCCGCGAAAAGCGTTGCCGCGCCGGTGATATCGCGTAAGGCCGCGACGGCGGACGCGGGCGATAACTGGGAAACGTTCTAATCCTGCGCGTTGTGCCGGGTGGCGGCTGCGCCCTGCCCGGCCTACGGAAAGGTGTTGTAGGCCCGGTAAGCGAAGCGCCACCGGGCGATATCAAAGCGGCAGACGCATGGCGCAGCGGGAGTTATACGCTAAGCCGTGCGCTGCTTCTTCTTCACGTTTTTCACGCAGTTCAGGCGTGAGTTCAGTGATGTATTCAAACCCCAGCTTTGCATAGAAGGGCGCATTCCACGGAACGTCCCGGAACGTCGTCAGCGTCAGCGATGTCAGCCCCACTTTGCGGGCATGGTCAGCCGCACGGGCGATGAGCTGCCGGCCAATTCCTTTTCCCTGCCAGGCCAGATCGACCGAGAGCTCCACAATAAACAGTGACGAAGGGTGTGCCTCTGCAAGGAGAAACCCCACGGGACGCTCGTTCGCCAGCGCCAGCCAGCTTAGCCCCCGTTCGGCATAGCCGAGGTGCTGTTCAGCGGAAATGACCTCACCCTCGGCAAGCCAGGCGAGATCCGGGTCGTCACGAAAACGTTCGCCCGCCGCGCGTTCAAGGGCGGGCAGGGCGGCAACGTCGTCGCTGGTGGTGGGGCGAATGTAAATGTTCATGGCGGGAAGTATAGCCTGACCTTCCGACATTATTCCGAGCAGACCAGCACCGGCGAGTAAAAGTTGCTAATCACCAGCGCATCATGCGGCGTGCGCTCTATCGTCAGGAGCCTTTTTTTCCCCAGCGTCAGGCCTGCCACGTATTTTTCAAATACGCCGGGCGGCATCGCATCGTGGCTAAAACGCTCCACTTTTTGAATGATGATTTCATAGAGTTCCCCCTCCACGTGCCGCCACTTAAACATCTCCTGCCGCGACACTTCCCAATTTTGCGGGGCGTTCTCGACGTTGCCGTTTAGGGTGATGTACCCGGTTTTGTCGGGGTGGAACCGCATGATGATCTCCCCATCAAACGTGAAATCGTGATTGTCGCGTCTGTCGGAGAAGGTCAGGTTACCGTCGCAGGCCACCGACAGCGGGGGCGTGTAGAAGTACCACGCCAGCGCGGCGCCGATGAGCATCAGGTTAAAGATCAGAATGAGCCAAATTTTTATCTGTCGCATATCACCACTCGTAATAGTAAAGCGTACGGCAGGCGCTCGCTTTATCCCGCGTGAGGGAACACTGGGAAAGCACCAGCCGTCCTTCGTGGCCGTAAAAAAGCGTTCTCTGGATGTGCATATAGAAAATGGAATTTTTCAGACACGGGAGATGGCCGTCCTGCTGAAGGGTTTGCGCCAGGGCAATCGCCTTCTCGTGAAACACATCCGCCAGCGGCGTAAAGGTGTAGACCGGACAGGAGCCGATATGGGTCAGCAGATGGATTTCCCTCTGCGGGTTTACTGGTTTGATCGCCGTTATCCAGAGGCACAGCGTCACGATCGCCAGAGTAAGCGCGCCGCAGAACAGCCGTTCCGGTCGAGCGCGCCATGCCGGTTTCGCCATTTTGGCGGCCGGGGGCGCCTCCTCCTGGGGCGTTACCGTGACGTCGGCGCTGAGCATAAAGCCCGTCTTAGGGACCGTGACGATAAACAGCGCGTCGGGAAGCAGGCTTACCAGCATTTTGCGCAAAATACTGATGTACTGGTTTAACGAGTTGTTCGATCCCTGTAGCCCTCGCCGATCCCAGACCTCATGGAGAAAGGTGTCCCGTTCAATCACGTTGCCATGATGCTGGACCAGCAGCTTCAGGATGGTATTGGCCGTGCAGGTGAGGATCTGCGCATCCTCATCCGGCGCATTGATAAGAGAAACAGAACCGTCCTCGTCGTTGTAGACGATGGCGTCAGCAAGCAGGTATTTCATAAGTTGTTGTAAAACAGACAGAGATAATGAAAAAAAAGAGAAGGTGTTTACATCTTCTAAGCAGAGCTGCTGGCTATTTTAACGCCATTGTTACCGATAACATTGATCCAGACGGTTTTTTGAGTGGTTTAATAAGTCAGCGTAATTATCACGTCGTCAATAAATTCCCCCGTACCGCTCAGAGGCTGGGCCGGGACTTCTCCGTAAACGGTGAAGCTTTGGGTGCCGCCTGCGGGATGGGTGACGACCAGCGCATCCCCGCTGCGCGAATCGCCCCAGCGTTGCGTGGCAGCGGCATCCTGCCAGAGCGCATAGCGCAGGCACTGGCCTTCGTCGTTGCAAAGCTGCCGCTGATTGCCGCTGGCATGGTTGCCGTTGCCCATGGCAAGGGTAAACGCCGTGCCGGCCGGACATCGCGTGGTGAGTGTTGCCGTGGAACGCGTCGGGTGCAGCGTGGCGGTGCTGCTCAGCGTGCCGAAGTTAAGCGGGGTGACGCGTTCTATGTAGCACCCCTGGCTGATTTCGGCCTGCGCGCTGGTGCCGCCCTGCAACTGCTCGCCCTCCGCGGAGCCGTCCGAGCAATTTTGCAGCGCATCCTGACGGGTGGCGCTGTGCCAGGCGATGCGAAGATTCATGTTGTAGTTGTAATAGTGGTACGCCGGCAGTTGGTTTTGCCCCGATGGGAGGGTGGCGATAAGCGGAAAGCTACCGCTGATGCTGGTATTGCTTTGTGCAGTCAGGGTCTGCTGAATGAGATCCCCGCCGCTGGCCGGGCCCAGCTCCTGAGAGCGCGCGACGCCGTTAAGCAGGCGGAAGAGCAGGGTGTACTGTTTCCCCTCCTGGTCCCCGTTCGAGAGCATCTGAAAGGGTGGAGCATCAATGCTGCTCAGGCAGACGTTGATATATTCCATCGTGCCGTTATTGTCGGCCTGACAGCTAAATTTAACCTCGGTGTTGGTCGAGGCGGCATTTCCCGCCACGACGCTGCCAAAGTTGATGGCGGCGGGTGAGGTTATCCAGCACGCTGCCGCCATCGCCTTCATGGACAGCACGAGCAGCAGCAATAACGGTGTTTTTAATGACACAGTTGTTCTCCAATATTCTGTATTGATGACGCGGTGCGCGGGGCCGGAAGCGTGACCCGACACTCCCCCTCGCCGGTTTTCACCACCAGTTCACCCGGCAGGGGCGGATCTTCAAGCCAGATAAAACCGTCGCGTCCGACGATGGTCGCGCCGCGTGGCGTTGAAACGATGCTGCCCAGCGGGAGCGGCTTGTGGCGGCTGTCGACCAGCCGGGCCTGAACCGTCACGGCGTGATGGACATTAAAATCGACCTTTACCGCGCTGCCGTTGCCCGGTCTGGCATCCATGTCGGTGACGGGGGACATTACATCGGCAGGGAGATCCAGCGGATTGATGCTGACCTTGCTGCTGTGGTATTGCGGCAGGTCGGTCAGCAGCAGATAGCCGTTTTCATCGGTTTCGCCTGCCGGGCGGTTTTCCAGCATTACCGGCACGTGTCCAACGCCGTGGGTGGAGACCAGCGCCAGACCCTGTTGGCTGTAGCGCAGGGCATGAAGGCTGCCATCCAGCAGCGTCAGGCTGCCTTCGGCTGAGGCGTACTGGTTGCCCAGCTTAGCGCCTTGCTCCAGCCCGACGTGCCACTCGCCTGCATGACCCAGATAGCCCACGTCCGCATAGGTATCCCGGCGCTCACCAACGCTTTGTCCCAGTTGCCATGACCAGCCGCCGAGCCGATCGTCCGGCTGGTGGCGATAATCCATGCGTGATGTCTCGCGGCTGGTCTGAACGGAGAGAGTATCCGCACGGCCTAACGGGACCGAAAGCATAAGCTGAACGTTACTCGACGCATCCGTAAACGAACGGGTATAGCTCAGCGTGGTGGAGAGATGGGCCGGCAGCGAGACGGACCAGGAGGCGTTGAGGTAGCGCTGTTTGTTGCCCTGAATGTTTTGCTGTACCCAGCCTGCGCCTACGGTACCAAAATGAGGAACGGAGTGGCTTAGCCAGACGCTATCGCTGCGTCTGACCGGCAGGGCGCCGATCGTGCGGGCGTTATCGGCAAAATTGGCATCAGTACGGACGGTGCTGGCAGAGAAGCCCGTCCCGCTGCCGTTCCATTGCCAGCCAAGGCCCCACTGTTTTCCCTGGCCATAGGGGCTGTCGCTCAGGGCAACATGTTGGCTAACAATCCCGATGTCGGGCGAGATCAGCCAGTCGACGCCTGTCCCGACATTGCGCAGTTTGCTCTGCTGTTCCGTGTGCAGCGCCAGCGTCAGCCGGTTACTTACCCCATAGCGCCAGCCCGCGTCGAGCACGAGATCGGGGGCATAGTCATTCGATCGCAGGGCGTAGTTTTGCCGCATCCAGCCGATATCCAGCGAGCCGCTGCTGAGCCCTTCCGCCAGCATCCCCGGCGCGCCGTAGAGATCGAGCTGTACGGTGCGACGCTGACCGTTGATGTCGGTAATGACCACCTGCGCCTGTCCGCTTCCGGTGAAGGAGGGCAGGGTATCCAGCAGAAAATCCCCCGGTGTCACGTGCTCGCTGCTCTGCTTAAGCCCGTCGATGTAAAGATCGACCGTTGAAGGCAGGACGGCAGTGTCGCTGTAGCGGCTGCGCGGTTCGGTGTTGAGCTGCGGATTAAGCTCAAAATTCCGCGCCCAGTGCAGGCCGCCAAAACGTACCTGCCGGCTCCAGCGGGTGCCCGTGGTGATGTTGTCGCCCAGCGCCAGGCTGGTCAGCGAGTCTGCGTTGTCCCACTGCCAGCGGGTTTCAAGACGCGTGTGGCTGGGCCGCCCAGCGCTGTTTTCCTCCCCCGCATGGCTTGAAAAGCTGCTGCTGAAGGTGCCGGGAAGCGCCCCGGATGCGGTCAACGAGGTCTGCGCGTTAAGCTGGCGGTTCCCCTGGGAGTCGCTGGCATAAAGGGCATACCCGAGCGTAAACGCGCTGATGGGCTGCGCCTCGGGATAGCGATACTGCGCGGTCGGCCTCTCGATAGTCAGGCGCTGCTGGCCGTCGAGCGCCTTTGCGTCGGCGGTAAGGGAGACCTGCTGAGCGTGTAAGTCGAGACTGACCTTCAGGCCAGGCAGGGACGTCAGCTCAACCCACTCGCTGTGGTCATCCGGGGCGCGAAGCCCCAGCTTTTTGAGGTCGCCGCGGTCAATCCACAGCGCCTCACCCACGACCCGGCAGGCCCACAGCTCTCCTCGAGGAGCGTGATTCACCGTGATGGCCAGCCATTGCAGGGTGTCGGCGGCGGGTTCAACCCGGGCTGACAGCGTGAGCGGTAGCCAAAGCAGGAGCGCGAGTAGCGAGCGGGCGCAGGGGGATCTGGCTGGCATGGTGTTCATCATTGAGATAGGCGCGCAGAGCGCTGAGCGTGTGGTGTGAAGCCTGCTTAAGTGTCACAAGCGCGGTCTGTCCCGGTAGCACATAGCCCGCCAGCCCTTTCACCGATCCCACAACCTGCCCGCTGGCCGTCAGGGCCTGCAGGTGGCTCAGGCGAATATGGCTGTTCCCGGCGTTATAGCAGCGGATCGTTCCCGGGGGCTCCGCTTGTTCGCAGCTCAGGGCATCGCGGCTGACGGGCATATTCTGGTTTCCGGCAATAAAGACGGGAATCGAGTAGCGCAGCAGAAAGTGCACCGCGTTGGGGTTGGCAGCACGGGACGTTTCATCCGGCAGCTCATCAATGACCAGGCGGTAACTTTGCTCCTGTTCACGGATGCCGGGCTCCATAACGATGATGCGCACCAGCTGCTGCTGGCCCGGGGCCAGAGAGGTCATCGCCGGGCTACTGACCACCTCGTCGGTGGCCGTTAACACATCTTTGCCGTTTTGCTGGGTCCATTCGTAAACCCGTATCTGAGCATGGATGGCCGCTTTGCCGCTGTTCGTGAGGTAAACCGCGGATGCTCTTTGACCGCTCTGGAGATCGAGCGTCACGGGGGCCACCTGAAGCGTGGCGGCCAGCGCGTAGCGAGACAGCAGCGTCAGCATCAGGAGCCACAGAATGATGCAGGGAAGACAGCGCCGCATGATCAATACACCAGATTTAAGGTGACATCGTCGCTGTAGGCGCCCGCCTGCGCGGTCGTCAGCGCCCCTGCGTCAATAACGCCATACAGCGTCTCTTCCTGCGCCATGCCGTTGCCGGTATCGGTAAGCCCATCGGTGCTGGTGATTTGCGTCTGTTTGCTCTCATCGGCAAAAAGTTTCCACGCTATCTTCTGTGCGCCCGTTTCACCGTTTTCCGGCTTCAGCCAGAAGGTGCCGTTTTCGCTGCTATCGTTGCTGGTGGCAGAGAGCGTGAACGGCGTACCGTTGGTACACACAATATCGACCTGCGTTTTGGCCTGAATTTCGCTTGATTCATCCGACCCGTGGCGTGAGAAATTGAGGTCGTTGGCTTTGAGGGTGCAGGATTTTACCACCTCAAGTGAAACGTGCATCGTCGCGCTTGCGGTGCTGTCTGCGGCGATCGCAGCGGCAGGAAGCAGGAGAGCGGAACAACATACAGCAGTGGAGATAATTTTCATGATCTTATTTCCTGACGTGAATAACAGTGCAATTACAGAGAAGTGGCCAGAGCGTCCAGCAGGCAGAGTTTTCGATGGAATTCTGCCAGGTTCTGACAGCAAAATTTGTTCATCGCGTTACGCTTGTGGGTGTAGATCGTTTTCGGTGACTTATTAAGGATTTGTGCGATACGCACCGGGCTGAAGCCTTTTTGAAGCAGCATGCAAACCCGCATTTCCTGGTACGTGAGCGTGGCGGTATTTTCTAAAGAGAAGGTCATGTTGCTAAAGCAGTGGCTCAGCTGGGCAAGGGACACATTTCCCGGGACCACTCTGATCCGCTCATTGCCTGGCAGGGCGTTAATGTCGTTGACCCTGGCCATATCCGTAAATAACAGCCAGCTCTGCCCGGTGTGCGTGCTGAGCAGCTCCTGCAAACGCAGAAGCCCTTCTGGAGTAACGTTGTTGATCCAGTACGCCTCAGGACGGGGGGACACGGCCGTCGATACTATCGAATGGAGGCCGAGCCACAAAAACGCATTGCTGCTCAGAACGATGACCTGATAGCCGGCATTCGGGATGAAAGGCGTCATTTCATGCCCCACAGATAACCCTGGCCGTAGTCGGCCACGCTGGCGCGGGCCAGCGCGAAATCACCCGCGGTTTCGATGCCTTCTATCAGTACCTTACTGGCGACACGCTTGTACTGGCGGGTGAGGTGCAGGAACTTAGCCTGCTCGGTACGTCCGATCCAGAAGGTATGTTTGTCAATTTTGACGCCGCAGAAGCGGATCTGGCTGGCAAGCAGCTCGGGAAGAATGTCTTCGCAGACGTCGTCGGCCCACACTTCAACGCCCCACTGATGGAGCATCGCGATACATGTTCGCAGGGACCGGCTTTGAATATCGTCGAGTTGTACCATCGTATGGAGATCGGTAACTTCGATAGCCAGCCTCTCCGGGCAGGAGGTTTCTTCTTTCAGCCTGTCGAGGAAGTCCGGTTCCAGCAGCAAATCCGATGTCGCATTGAGGTAATACTTGTCGCCTTCTTCGCAAGACAGGGTATGGCGAAGCTGCGCAAAGAAGTGTTCTTTACGCTGCGCAGAGGGCATTGAGCTAAAGTAGTCTTCAAGATTGACGTGGGGTTTTGCCGTGGACAATACCTCCCAGGCAATGACATTTTCACTGCGCAATGCCCGGATGGACTCGAACTTATAGCCGGTTAGCATGATAAAAGTGTGTACCGCTCCGTAGTGATTTCAGAAGCTGTACATTCTATGGTGGTGGCTTTTGGCGGGATATTTATAAATAAAATTGGCTTATATAAAGAGTTTTTGTCTGATTTATAAGCTTTATATAGAATTATTTATTTTCATAACCGCCCGGCGGAATGCCGGGCGGGGCATGCGTTAGCCTTGCTTGCTGACAATTTTGATTTCGACCATGCCAATCCCCAGCTGGCGCGGTGAGTGGCCGAGAATATTCCCTTCATTGGTGGACTGCGGGTCTGGCGGCACAATGACTAAAGTATTGCTGCGCGATGGATTGGTGAAATGCAGCGTGTGAGTGCTTACGTCGTTACCAAGCGTCAGCGTCTGCTCTTCATCGCCCACGCGCACCGGCACGGGCTTATTCGCGTTGGGCCCGTAAGCTCTGGCTGTGATCACCAGGTCGAACTGTTCCGGAAGCGGATGGGTGTACTCAATTTTCACCTCGTTGCCCAGCTGCGCGTTCGACCAGCGCCCCCAGGACTCCGGACGGGAGATGCCGCTAAACTGCTTCACTTCTTCAGGCGCACCTGCCACGTTAAAGATGAAGCTGTCCGCTTTATAGCGAATGTCGTTGTCGACGATTTTAAGCATGTCGATGTTGTGCTGATAGCGAGCCGTATCAATCACCGTATCTTTAAAGGCGGTTTTGCCTTTCCACTGAGCTTTGTCGACCTTCTGCACGGTTTGTTCCCCGCCAAGCTGCCCCTGAGAGACGCACCAGTCGGTAGAAAGCGCCAGCGGCTGTGACCAGAGCTGGCCCATTTTGTAACACCGGTCGATCCAGACGAAGTTATCGCGAGGGGCGAAATCGGCCAGCTGGAAACGCAGCGGCGCGGAGTACTCACTTTCCGGCAGCGGTTCAACGCGGCTATCCGACACGCGTACCAGCAGCGGCAGACGGAAATTGCTGCCGGAGAAGGCGACGGTGTTTTTATCCCGATCGATGGTGAAGTCTTTCATCTCTTTCGGGAAGTTCCACAGGCGGATGATGTCGGGCTTCCAGGCGAGAATTTTCTCCTTCATGTTGAGGAAGATCTCCGACAGGGATTGTCCGGACAGTGTGCTGCGCCCAAGGCCAATAAAGTTGTCGCCGCCCAGAATGTCCAGCACCGTCGCGCCGTTATCCATGGAGTTGCGCTTGGTGCCGATCGTCTCCTGCTGCGGCTTGTCGCCGCGCAGGACGAAGAACAGATTGCTGCGGTCCTGCTTGTTGAGCTGATCCCACGCGCTGTTTTTCATCGCCAGATGATCGGACGAGACGACGATGACGGTGTTTTTAAACCAGGGCGAGGTTTTGATTTTCTCGACCAGCGCGGCGATGTGCTCCTGGCTACAGGTCACGGCGCTGAAAGACTTATTGTTTTTGCCGTCCACGTCATAGCTTTTGCGCTTACAGGTGCGCGAGACGAACCCGTCCGGATGATGGGTATCCACCGTCAGCGCAAAGAGAGAGAAGCGCTTGCCCGCGCGGGAAAGTTCCTCGAACTTCTTCCAGGTTTCGTCCAGCACCGTATCGTCATAGAAGCCCCAGTCGTTGCGGTAGGTCGGATCGGCAACAGTCGTTTTTAACTCTTCCGAGCCATACAGGTGGTCAAAACCGTGGGATTTCAGAAACACATCTTTTCCGGCAAAGCGCAGGTTTGCTCCCTGCATAAAGTAGTTTTCATAGCCGGAGTTTTTCAGAATATCGCCCAGGCAAATATTCTGCGGGAAGAACGTCGACATTGAAGCGGAGGCGTTGCCTTCAAAAGGCGCGAAGAGCGGGATACCGCACTGGGAAGCCACCATTCCGGCGATAGTGTAATCCGTGCCGGGCAGCTGCATGGTGTGGCTGAAGTCGAGACCTTCGTTTTTCAGCGCGCCCAGGTCCGGCGTCAGGTTAGGGAACGCGTCGTTATCAAAGTAGGTACGCTCCAGGCTTTCACCGTAGATGTAGACCAGATTGAGCTTCGGGTTGGCGATCGTTTTCGACGGCTCTTTGTAATAGGCCACGAAGTCCGGATCGCCGTCACGCGACTGGGATTTCACAAGCTCGGTAATTTGATGAAACGCCGGGCTGGCATCAACGGAGGCCAGCGCCAGGAACAGCGCCAGCAGGCTGTAGCCATGATGGTGAGGGAGATGGCGACGGCGGCGCAGCACCCAGGCGAGCGCGCCGAAAATCGTCACCAGCGCCACGATCAGCCCCAGCCCCGGAAGGATGTACTTACCCACCCCCGCGCCCGTCAGGCTGTTCGTCAGGGTGTAGAGCACAGCATCGTTAATGCCGTCGCCGGTGAAGTAATCGCTGGCGTATAAGGTAATGTTTAAAATGATAAAAATGCCGAGCACCACCAGCGTGGCGATAAACCACCAGGTGTTACGGCCGGCTTTCCAGGCATAAACGCCGACGGAGGCCAGGAAAAGGATAAGAGAGATAAATTCTGACAACAGCATATCCTCATGACGCCAGGTGCTTCGCTGGCTAACTGTTTATTTTTGGTAAGACAATGTAATGGCGATGTCGTTTAGCTGCAATTTTAGTGTCACGAAAGTGTGCTGTTGTTAGGATTTGGTTTATAAAATCGTTTTTATGAGGATGGTCGCATCCTGTCAAACGGACGCTGAGACGGTGGCAGGTAGGAAAAACGCTCGTTTAACGCCGCGATGCAAGCCTATCGCATTAAACGCGGCGTGTTGTGGCAGAAAATGGGGCGGGTCAGGAGATGAAATTAACGCCTTGTTTCAGCACCAGATCGCAGGCTTTGGTTTTCACCTGTTTTGCCAGAGAGGAGTTGCCGAGGGTGCTCAGGTTAAGCTGCTGGCCGTTTTGCGCGTTAAGCAGGCCCTGAATGCCGTCCATATAGCTGGTATCTGCTTTCTGTTCCTGCGTATCGAGACCCAGTTTACCCAGCACCTGGTTTTTCACGTTTTGCGCGTCGGTCACGGACGCCAGCTTCTGCTTTGCGCAATATTCCAGAATCCCCGCCGCGTTGTTCATCGTGCCCGCGCTCAGGCTCTGGGAGCTGTTGCTCAGCAGGCTGGTGAGAGAAGAGGCCGAGAGCCCGCCCTGGGCGCTGCTGCCCTCTTTGGTCAGCTCATTTGCTGCGCTTGACAGGGAATCCTGCCAGGAAGCCGCTTGCGCTGCGCCGGTAACCAGCAGCGCGCCTAAAAAGGTGCTGATAAGAATCTGTTTTTTCATAATGGCTTTCTCAAAAAGGTCCGTTTTGGGCCGGAAGGGGTTCCAGTATATACCTGCGCCCTGCTGGTGATTCCTGGAACTGTCTTAATACTCTTTGCCGGTGACGCGGCTGCGGTAACTGTCCCAGTCGAAGATGACATACAAACTGTTGCCCAGCTTCATGCGGTCCATGACGCGTTCACCCAGTAAACGGGTCATCTCGTCAATGTTGTGGTTCGTCAACATGCCGGTGGGGCGTTTGGAGGAGGAGCGGCGATCGACAATCTGGTTAATGATGACCTTTTCATAACGGGATTCCGTCTGAACGCCTATCTCGTCGATGACCAGGAGATCCACATTGCTCAGATCGTTAAGCAGCTGTTCTTCGCTGGTTTCACGGTTGCTGAAGGTGTCTTTCATGGCGGACATGATATCGGCCACGGTGATGATGAGGACCGATTTACCGCGCAGAAGCAGCTCGTTGCAGATGGCGGCTGCGAGGTGGTTTTTTCCGGTCCCGGGCTTGCCGCTAAAAATGAAGCTCGCGATATTGCCGTCGAATTCATCCACGTACTGACGTGCGGCGGCAAGCGCGTTCATCTGCCCGGTGGTCTCAATTTTATAGTTATCAAACGAGCAGTTCTGATGCAGGGGACGAATACCGGAGCGGTTAAAGGTGCGCTGCATTTTCATCGCCCGGTTTTCGCGGGCGAGCGCGGCGGCACGAATTTCACCTTGCTCCTTTTGCCACGCCAGCAGCTCTTCACCCGTGGTGAAAGCGGGCTTCACGTTGGCAGGCATCATTTTTTGCAGACGTTTCATCAGGTCGCCGACGTTCTTCATTTCGCACCTCGGAATCCGCTTGGGATCTGTTTATCCGGTTCTGAAAACGCGTTGATATCGCGCTTTGGCTGGCCATTGTTGCTGGCGCGGGTTATTTGAAGATGACGCGCGAGCTTTTGCTGCCACTGGATGTGGGTGAACACTTTGCCTTCCGCCTGCCACCACGCGGTAAACGCGGCGAGCTCTTCCGCGGTGGCGGGTTGGGTTAACGCAATGCCCCACAGTGCAGCCTGCCGCTGAAAATCCGCGTCAGGCTGCCACCCCGCGTACAGGGCAAATTTACCCATCGGAACGGCCAGTGGGGCATTAACCGGTTCATCAAAGAACTGGTTATCCAGCGTGACGTCGCTCGCCGGGCGTGACAACCGCGCTTCAATCTCCAGAAGCTGTGCCAGACGTTCCGGCGTGATTGCGTAAAACGCCGGCGCGTTGTCGGCAAAAACCGCAACCGTGCCGCCTTCGGCGTGGGTCAACACACCGCGTGGGTCGCGCATAAAGGCATCAATGCCAGCAATGCTGGTGGTCAGAATTCTGGAGGACATAACGCTTACTCAACTGATTACTACGGGCGTGATATGGGCTTATGGTAGCACAGAGAGGGGGAAGGAAAGGAGGGGGAAGTGCAGGCTGGTGCCCTCATCCTGGCCCTCTCCCGGCGGGAGAGGGAACAGAACCGATTACGCGATGATATTCAGCGTGACGTCAATATTGCCGCGGGTCGCGTTAGAGTAAGGGCAAACAATGTGCGCCGCATCGACCAGTTTTTTAGCTTCAGCAGGATCCATACCTTCTACGTGGATATTCAGTTTTGCTTCGATACCAAAACCGGTTGGCAGCGGGCCGATACCCACTTCGCCTTCAATAAACGCATCTTTTGGCAGGGTAAATTTGTCGCGAGCCGCCACAAACTTCATCGCGCCCAGGAAGCAGGCAGAGTAACCCGCGGCAAACAGCTGCTCAGGGTTCGTGACTTCTCCCCCCATGCCGCCCATCTCTTTTGGTACGCCCAGTTTGACATCCAGTACGCCATCGGAAGAGGTCGCGCGGCCGTCACGGCCCCCGGTTGCTTTTGCTTTGGCGGTATAAACAACTTTTTCTAAAGACATGGCAGGTTCCTCATCTTACTTTTGTATGTGCTATTTAATAGCGTGCGATATATATGGGTAAACTAAGACGCGTAAAGTATAGCCTCACGCGCGTTGAATCTGTTGTCGCAAAAGTTCCAGCTGTTGCTTGAGCGCCAGCATGGTGTCGGTATCACACTGTGCGGCGCATCCCACCGCATGTGGGATACCCAATGCCTGCTGCTGAAGTTCACGTCCGGCTTCAGTCAGCGTGACGGCGACCTGACGTTCATCTTTACGCGAGCGGTGGCGGTTGATGAGCCCTGCGCTTTCCAGACGCTTCAGGAGCGGCGTCAACGTTGCGGAGTCAAGGAACAACTGTTCACCGATGTCCGACACCGTCACGTCATCCTGCTCCCACAGCACCAGCATCACCAGATATTGCGGGTAAGTCAGGTTCAGCGGTGCCAGCAGTTGCCGGTACAGCTTATTAAGCGCCAGATTTGCCGAATAGAGGGCAAAACAGAGCTGGTTGTCCAGCAGGAGCGCAGCGGTCGTGTCGTTCGTTTTTGCGTTCATGAAATGAATATAGATTGTGTGCGATTTAATTGCAAGCAATATTAGGGGCAGGTATAACGCAGCGCCACCTGAACGGCCATTTTACGGTAGTGCTGGCGCTGGGCCTGTTCGTCTGCACCCTCCTCAAACAGCTGGGTGAAGGTGTAGCTGTTGGCAACGTAGTGAAAGCTGAAGCTGCTGATCAGACGGTGAAGATCGCGGGCGTCAACCGTCTGGCTGAATAGCAGCTTTTCTTTGCCCCGGCGCAGGATGCCTTCCAGCAGGTCGAGCGCGCTGCGGTTGACCTGGCGAAGATAGTTTGACTGCTGCATAAAGCGGCCGCGCTGCATGTTTTCCATGCAGATTATGCGGATGTAATCCGGGTGGTCGGCGTGATAGTCAAAAGTGGCTTCAACCAGGTGGACCAGCGCTTCGACAGGGGGCATATCCGCCAGGCTGAGCGCTTTTTCACTGGCGCGAATTTGGGTGTAAACGTATTCCAGGACGAGCAGGTAGAGATTTTCTTTGTTTTTAAAATGGTAAACCACCATGCGTTTGGTGGTACCCGCTTTCTCGGCGATCTGCTCCATGCGGGCACCGTTCAGTCCAAATTCGGCAAACAGCGCGATAGCGCTCTGAAAAATTTTCTCTTTCAGGCTCGATTCTTCACTGTGCTCGGGGTGTTCGCTGCCAGGGTTAGCCACATCCTTTCCTTATTTTTACCAAACGGACCAGAAAGATTATCTCCACGGCAGCGAAATAACACAAATATCAAACGCGCGGGCGCTTGCGGTAGAGCCATAGCCCGGGTATCGACAGCCCGATAGAGAGCGCGCCGACGATGGAGGACGCCTTAAGAAAGTTGCTCAGGAGAAGAATCATCTGCGGCTCGGTGTAGCCAAAATGGCTGATTTTCACCGCGGAAATCATCGCCGTATAGGCAGATATGCCGGGGAACATCGGAATAACGGCGGCGACGGTGAACACTTTCGGATGCGCCAGATACCAGCGCGACCACTGAATACCGATGCTGCCGACCAGCATAGAGGCGATAAACGTCGACCATTCGATGTTAAAGCCCGCCGTCATCATCACCATTCGTGAGCCATGACCGATTGCGCCCAGCAGGGCACACCACGGCAGCGCGCGTTGCGGAACGTTAAATACCATCGCAAAGCCGACGGCAGGAATGGCGGCCAGGAGCATGTCCTGTGCCAGCGCCAGCAGAAAATCTATCACGCCCATCCGCGTAGCCCCCACAACGTCATCGCCATCACCACGCCGATGCAGGTCGCCAGCGTCAGCAGGCTGGCGATGGCCCAGCGTGCCAGGCCGGTATTGATGTGCCCTTTAAACATGTCGGCGACGGCGTTAATCAGTGGGAAGCCCGGCACCAGCAGAAGCACGCTGGCGGCCATCGCAATCGTCGGGGTAGCGGCAAACTGCGGCAGGCGCAGCAGCAGGCCAGACACCGTGGTGGCAACAAACGCGGTGATGCAGAAATTAATTTGTGGGTGCAGCTGCCGGTGCGTCAGCATCTGGCGCACGTACATGGCGATGCTGCTGGCGAAAAAGGTGACGATCGCGCCGTCCCAGCCGCCTTTATTGAGCTTACAAAAACAGGCGCACGACAGCCCTACCATGAGCACGACCAGCCAGCGTGGATAACGTAATGGCTTGATTTGGTTAAACCGTTTTTCAATCTCCTTGAGATCGAGAAGCTTATGCTCAGCCAGGATGACGATGTGCTGGACCTCAGTTACAACGTGCATATTAATGCCGCGGTCGTGGTTTTTACGGGTGGACGTCAGACACTGCCCGTCTTTAATGGTGGTCAGCACAATGGCGTTGGATGAGATAGCGCTTTCAACGCTGTCCATTCCCAGCGCCAGTCCCAGCCGGGTTGAAAGCTCCTCGACCAGCGCGCTTTCCGCGCCGTGCTGGAGCAGAAAAAGACCGCACTGAATACAGAGCCGCGTGATAGCACGCTGCGTTGACCGATCTGCCTGCATGTCGTGTCCCGAAGAGAAAGTGGATAGTTGCCGATTGGCCCATAATGCCTACTTTTAGCACAAAGTGCGGTGACCTTTGCTGTGGATCAGATCAAGGTTTATGCAAACAGTTGCGACTCCCGCCACGAAAGGTTTTTTGTATTAATTTATCAATGCGGTGAATTATTAATTTGGAAATATAAGATATTTGTATTTAGTTATTCTAATTTTATATTGTCGTTATTTTAATGACTACGTAATTAAATTTATTTGCGCTTTGTGAGATATTAGCGCTGTTTTAGGCGTTTCTTAAACCAAGAACATATCTCATCTTCTGCTTGTATTAATCCGTTTTACACTCAGGGACGAAAATACTTATACATTGATGCGTTTAAGGTTACTCATCAAATGAAAAATGGACACGGAGGGTCTATGTTGTCACTGCCTGGTAAGCATGGCGTTGTCATTAGCCGAATACCCGTAATGCAAAATGGGCTAGGGGACGTAATGGCGCGTCATTTCCCCGATTTTGAATTGACCTACTGCCGCTCACTGCAGGAATTAACCCTGCTTCAGTTGCGCCGCGCAGACGTGATTATCGCCGATGTTTCAGGCGAATACAGGAACCCACGGGGTACGCTCGAAGAGTATTACCGCTTACTGAACCAGTACCGGGAAATCCACTGGATCTTTTTGGTCTCCCGGCCGTTTTACCCTATTGCCGTTGAGCTGCTTATGCGGCCGGAAAGCACGCTGCTTTCTGATATGGAACCTATTGAAGGTGTCGTTAACGCTATCCGGGCAGGGAGTGAACGCGCGGAGCGGATAAGCCAGACGTTATTAACCCCAGAACCTCAGGAAAGTGAGGATGATGACGAACACTTTATTGCGCTCACGCACTCTGAACGTAAGGTGCTTCGCCTGTTAGGCAAAGGGTGGGGGATTAACCAAATCGCTACATTGCTTAAAAAGAGCAATAAAACGATCAGTGCGCAGAAAAACAGTGCGATGCGAAGGCTCTCATTGCGGAGTAATGCCGACATGTACGCCTGGATCAACAGTACACAGGGAATGAGAGAGCTGAGTTTAATGTCAGCCTATGGAGAGTTCGAGGAATGGAAAAAACCGATTCAACAAGACATATCGCCATCATCGAAAATTGCGCGATGAGTGCGGTCGGGCTGCAGCATCTTTTTACGCAGTCTGAACTCAGCCAATATCAACTGCACCTGTTTAATGATTTTGATGGCTTTAAGAAAGCACTGCATCACGTGAATTTTTTTTCGCTGATCTATTCGCTTTCCGATGCGCGAGAAGAGCGCCGTAACTGCCTTGCGCATCTGCGGGATCTTGCGTTTACGCATAGCCATATCCAACGCATTATCCTGGTCTCGGATGAGATGGAAGCGCGGTTGATTAGCCATCTTTCGCCTTCACGTCTGCACGGTGTGGTCAGTAAATCGGTGACCCTCGAACACCTGATGAAGGAATTCATGGTGTTGTTGAGCGAAACGCTGCGCATTAATGACAATATGCTTAACCACTGGTACTGCAGTCAGAACCGGATGTTAAGCCCAACGGAAAGAGCGATTTTGCGTTATATGTCATGCGGGTATTCCATCCCCGAAATCGCGGCGCAGCTTGAGCGCAATATCAAGACTATTCGCGCGCATAAGTTTAATGCGATGGTGAAGCTGGGGGTGAACTCTGACGTAGGGTTGCTTGACGCAGCGGATATTCTTACCCATCTCCCGGTTAGAGAACCGCGAACTGCGGGGCTAAGCAAACCGACATTTTTGTAACCTGCCTTTTGCGCGCCAGATACGCTCTGGCGCATCATTCAGATGCACACATCAACCCACTTTGCGGATGTCAGCTCTGCCATTCTGTCTGGAGAAATACGCACGGCACTATGAATTGCGCCAGCGGCGGGGAGCACTTCAGCGTATTGTTTTAAAGAGATATCGCAGTAAACCGCGAGCGGGTTTTCCAGCCCGAACGGGCAGACGCCACCAACGGGATGACCAGTAACGGTAACCACTTCATCGCTGCTGAGCATGCGTGCTTTCGCGCCAAACGTGTCTTTCAGTTTTTTGTTATCCAGACGCGCATCACCCTTCGCCACGACCAGAATCACCTCATTTTTAACCTTCAACGATAAGGTTTTGGCAATTTGTCCCGGCTCTACACGGTGGGCGGCAGCAGCCAGCGCAACGGTAGCCGTACTCTGGCTAAGTTCTATTACCTCTATCTCCGGCGCGTTGTCGGCAAAAAACTGCTGTACGGACTGCAAACTCATTGTTTCCTCCTGACAAATATCCTGCGTAATCTGTCATAAGAATTTATGCTCTGTAAATATCTCTTAAGTAACAAATATCCAGGATGGCTGATTTCTGGATCCTCTTCACAATCACAGAAACCGGTTACAGTAACCGGTTGCAGAGCGTGATGCGTAGATTAATACTGAGTATGTAACGTCCCCTGTATCCAATAATAAGAGCCAATTATGAAACCATTTCGTCTGAGCAGTACCGCTGGTACGCAAGCCAGCAAGGTTGTGAAGCTGATTTATGGAACAACGTGCGGCGCGAGTGCGCCCGTAATAAACGTCTGACAGGAGATCAACCATGTCTGCCAACCATGCTGCGTTTAATCTGATATTCCGTTTCGTTGAAAATTACGTGAGCCCGATTGCCGGGCGTATCTCGTCCCAGCGTCATGTCATGGCTATCCGTGATGGGTTTATCTCCGCGATGCCGTTCATGATTGTAGGTTCATTTTTATTAGTGTTTGCTTACCCACCGTTTTCGCCTGATACCACCTGGGGTTTTGCGCGCGCCTGGCTGGATATGGCAAAGCAGTTTGAAGGCCAGATCCTGACGCCGTTTGATATGACGATGGGCATTATGTCCATTTATATCTGCGCGGCCATCGCCTATAACCTTGGCAAACATTATGTCAAAACGCACCAGCTGGATCCGTTCATGTGCGCGATGCTGTCTCTGATGGCGTTTCTGCTGGTTGCAGCCCCTAAAACCAAAGGCACGCTTCCCGTCGACAGCCTGGGTGGAACGGGTATTTTTACCGCCATTCTGGTGGCGATTTACTGCGTTGAGATGATGCGTTTCCTGAAAGCGCATAACATCGGTATTCGCCTGCCAGACCAGGTGCCGCCGATGATCAAAAACTCCTTTGACCTGCTGATCCCGGTGCTGGTGGTGGTGTTAACGCTTTATCCGCTAAGCCTGTTGATTCAGTCTCAGTTTGACATGCTGATTCCGCAGGCAATTATGTCCATCTTCAAGCCCCTGGTTTCCGCGGCGGACTCACTGCCCGCAATCCTGCTGGCGGTGTTGATTGGGCATCTGCTGTGGTTCGCCGGGATCCACGGGGCGGCCATCGTCTCCGGGATGCTGCAGATGTTCTGGCTGACTAACCTCGGGGCTAACCAGACCGCGCTGGCTGCCGGTCATCCCCTGCCACATATTTTTATGGAAGCCTTCTGGACGTTCTTTATCGTGATTGGGGGGTCGGGTGCGACGATGGGACTGGTGATTTGCTATCTGCGTAGTCGCTCAGCGCATTTACGCTCTATCGGCCGATTGAGCGTGGTGCCCAGCTTCTTTAACATCAACGAACCGGTTATCTTCGGTACGCCGATCGTGATGAACCCGGTGTTCTTTATTCCGTTCCTGCTGGCCCCGATGGTTAACGCCGTGCTGGCCTGGGCGGCAATGACGTTTGATCTGATTGGCCGTGTTATTTCCGTAGTACCCTGGACGGCACCGGCGCCGATAGGCGCAGCATGGGCGCTGGGCTGGGATTTCCGTGCCGCTATTCTGGTGGTCGTTCTGGCCTGCGTATCGGCAATCATCTACTTCCCGTTCTTTAAAGTGTACGAGAAACAGCTGCTGGAGCAGGAAGCGGAATAAGCGCAGCGTAATGCGGAAGAGGACAATCAGCAGGTGGCCTAGGTAAAAGCAAAACGGCAACTTTCAGGTTGCCGTTTTTAGTATTTGTTCCCTCTCCCCGTGGGAGAGGGGCAGGGTGAGGGCATCAGGCCGCACCCGATTATTTCAGCGTGCAATCCCCGCACTGCTTAACGTCCGGCAGGCGATAGCGCTGGCAGCAGGTACGACGCACCAGAAGCCCGTCACGGAGCACAACGGTACGGAATAATGGGTTATCGCGGCCATCGGAAAGCTGTTTTGCAAAGAAGCAGGACTGACGCAGGGCCTCCACTTTCTCATCGCCGAGCAGCGGTTTCATTTCCGTTAAATACCAATGGATTAAATATCCGGTATTACTCCAGATAAGCTTCCCGTTGATCTCGCCCGTTGCTTCAAGTGCCTCCACCACTGGGATCAGGGCCTGGATGACAAGCTGTTCCAGACGTTCCTGAGCAGAGAACTGCTCTGCGCCGCGATCTTCGTGCAGGTCAATCCAGAAACAGGCTGCTCGGCCAGTTTCGTGGAACTCGACGTGAAAATGATCCGGGGAGAGCGCCAGCATGCTCTTTTGGGTTAACACCGCCAGCATGAGCGGGGGAACCATCAGCCCGATATACCATTGTGCCCACAGGGAAAGCAGCGGTTTATTTTCCCGCGTTAGGGTCGGCTGATTGCGATAGATATGGTCGGAATAGGTTGCAAGCAGCGACTGCAGCGTAGAGGGTTGCTGCCACTGAGCGAGCGTCATGGCGTGATGCGGGGGCGCTTCATCAAGCCTGATAAAGTCCAGAAGGTGGGCGCGCGTCTGTGCAATCTTATCCCGTATGGCATCCGCAAGCGACCCATCCCGGCTGGTGAGCGGCGCTCGCCAGAGGAGTGGTTCAACGATGTGTGCGGTTTGCGTAGCCATAGTTGAGATAGGAATCTAAATGATAATGATTGCCAATCCTAACTATTGCTCATACCAATGGCAAGACTTTTGTCCTGATTAACCGCTTACGCGCTTAAGCGGTTTGTAGCTCTTCACTCAGCAGAATGTTATTGCGACCTAAATGCTTTGCTTCATAGAGCGCTCTGTCTGCTCTCTCCAGCGCGCCTTCCACGTCTTCATTTTCGAAAATGGCAATACCGATGCTGATGGTGACGTTGGTGGCGACACTTTCGTTGAAAAGATGGGGGATTTTCAGATCATAGACTTTCTGACGGATCCGCTCTGCCGTATGGCGGGCGTGTTCAAGGGAAATATTCGTCAGCAACACCATGAACTCTTCCCCACCGAAACGCGCCACAATATCGCGTGAACGGACGGCATCACGAATGGCCGCAGAGACGCGTTTCAGTGCCTGGTCGCCCATCATATGGCCATAATGGTCGTTATAGGCTTTGAAGTGGTCGATATCCATCAGAAGGACAAAGTGTTCGCCGTTTTCTACCGCTGGCAGGTTCTCCAGACGGCTCTGCAGGCCGCGACGATTATAGAGCCCGGTTAGAGGATCCATCATGCTGAGATCGGTCAGCGTTTCCCGTTCTTCCAGCAGGCGAGAGAGCAGCTCCTGGGCGAAGCGATCGTTGCGCCTTTGCAAAATGTTATGAATAGCAATAGCCACCACAGGAAGTGCGAAAGAATAGGACATTCTTAGCCATATATCTTGGTCGCTTAACCACAGGCAGACAATAAAGGCGGGGAGTGAGTGCAGCGTAAATGCTTTGATATTACTGGCGAAGGCCAGCGTTCCGATAAAAAGCACCGTGAGTAAGGCTATTATCAAATACATAGCCTGGTCATGGGTAATTAGCGAAAATTTCGAATCAATTTGCCAGGCCCACAAAATACCAAAGATTGCTGAAACGGCAGGAATATTTATCTTCCGCGCGCGCTTTTTCCAGTGCCAGACGAACAGGCCAGTACTGATCGCGAAAATTGCAATCAGAGGGGCAGAAAACACGCGTACAGAATAGAGCGGGTTTGTTACCGAGAACACGGCTGAAGTTGCGTTCAGAAATAAAAATAAACGTAACGATAATTGATATTTTCTTTGAACCAAAGACCGCCAGGATTGTGATGTCATAGTCGTGCGTTTTTATTAAAATTTAATTAAAACAGATAAATAGGTGTGGTTTCGCACTAAAATATGCAAAAAACTCAAAGCGTAATTATAAGAAAAACTTTATGTGTAGTTAACAGGTGAGCAATTTATCACCTTAGGAAATTTCTGTCATTCAACATAAGGGTAAAGGCCTATCTTTTTTGCTTCACCGCGCGACAAATGATAATTTTTATCATATGATATTGTTTATCATTATCGTTATGAAAGGGCGATGTATGTTGAACAGGGCGCTGGGAAGTGCATGGGGAGTATTGTTGCCGGGCGTTATCCTTGGCGTGTTGATGTTTGCCGATCTCTCCATCAATATCTGGAAGGCCATCATTGTGTCAGGATTGCTGGTTACGTCAGGCATGATCTGGCATAAGCAACTTCGTCACTTTGTTTTACTGCCATCGTGTGTCGCATTGATCAGTGGAATTCTGGTGATACTGATGAGTTTGAAATAACAGGGAAAACAAGAGGAGTTACAGAAGGGATGTAAGATAATTGGTGCGAGGGGGGGGACTCGAACCCCCACATCCTAAGGACACTAACACCTGAAGCTAGCGCGTCTACCAATTCCGCCACCTTCGCACAGTCATCTTACTAATTCTGATATCGCCTCGTTGGTGCGAGGGGGGGGACTCGAACCCCCACATCCGTAAGGACACTAACACCTGAAGCTAGCGCGTCTACCAATTCCGCCACCTTCGCCCAGTGCGAGCAATATCAACGTGATTTATGGTGCGAGGGGGGGGACTCGAACCCCCACATCCGTAAGGACACTAACACCTGAAGCTAGCGCGTCTACCAATTCCGCCACCTTCGCATACCATCGATACTGTAAAAGTATCGTAACCACGGAGGCGCATTCTAGATGTTTTCAGCTTTACGTCAACTGAAAATTGCGCGCCTTTTATTGATTGCTGCAAAAATGGACGGAATTGATACACCTGCTTGCCGGATGGCGCTGGCGCTTATCCGGCCTGCATTGTATGGCAAATTATTTCTTTGCCTGACGCGTCATCACGGTGCGGTAGACCTTAAAGCGGCCAGTCTGGGCGATCACTTCGTGGAAGCCGAAGGTTTCGTCCAGCACTTTCGGGTACGCCAGGAAGGCGTTCGCCACGATGCGCAACTCGCCGCCGCTGTTGAGGTGGCGAGTCGCGCCACGGATCAGCGTTTGCGCAGCTTCGAGGCTGGTCTCCATGCCGTCGTGGAACGGCGGGTTAGAGATAATCATGTCAAAGCGGCCGGTCACGTCAGAGAAGACGTTGCTGGCAATCACGTCGCCTTCAATGCCGTTTGCGGCAAGCGTTGCGCGGCTGGCTTCAACCGCCGGGGCGCTTACGTCACACAGGGTTAAACGCACTTTTGGTGAATGGCTGGCAAGCACCGTTGAAAGCACGCCCGCGCCGCAGCCCACGTCCAGCACTTTGCCTTTGGTGTGCGGTGTCAGGGTGGAGAGCAGCAGCTTGCTGCCCGTATCCAGCGCGTCACGGCTGAAGACGCCCGGCAGGGTTTTGATGGTCAGGCCGTCAAGCTGGTATTCGTCCCAGAAGGTGTTGGCATCGAACGTTGTCTGCTTTTCCAGACGGCCATGATACAGACCGCAGCGACGCGCGCTGTCGACTTTGGTCAGCGGCGCGTAGGCTTCCAGCATCTGCTCGGCGCTACGGACGCCGCTGCGGTTTTCACCGACCACGAAAATATCACAGCCAACCGGCAGCAGGGAGAGCAGGTTCATCAGCTGGAACTGGGCTTCCGGCTTGTTCTTCGGCCAGTAGTAGATCAGCGTATCGCAGTCGGCAATATCGCTCTGCTCCGCCACCAGGCTGAAGCGTGCGCGCTCGCCCATCTGGCGGCTCAACACCTGCCAGTGGTGGTAGTATTGGGTGTGGGCACGGCTTTCAGCACAGTCGAAACGCGCGGGCAGGTCATCCTGCATATCTCCGGCAAACAGAATACGGCTTTCTTCGAAATCATCACTGTGACGCAGCAAGACTTCACTTGCCGGGGTAAATGCAGACATGAATTGTTCCTCAATAAACTCAGGCGGGGATTATAGTAGGTAGATGGCGCACTTTCGACACATTTGCTATATTTGCGCGCCTGAGAGACAGGAGTTATCCCTATGACATCCCGACGAGACTGGCAGTTGCAGCAGCTGGGCATTACCCAGTGGGCCTTGCGTCGCCCGACGGCGTTGCAGGGCGAAATCGCTATCTCCATCCCTGCGCACGTTCGGCTGGTGATGGTAGCGGAAGAACTGCCTGCCCTGAATGAACCCCTGATCGGTGATGTCCTTCGCAGCCTGAAGCTGACGCCCGACCAGGTCTTACAGCTGACGCCTGAACGGGTTGCCATGCTTCCTCCTGATAGCCGCTGTAACAGCTGGCGCATCGGAGAGACTAGCGACATCTCTCTTCAGGGGAGCAAAATCAGCTCGCCAGTGCTGGACGAGCTGAAAGCCAATCCAAAGGCGCGCAGCGCGCTATGGCAACAAATCTGCGAATATGAACACGATTTCTTCCCTCACGACGCCTGACCTGACCGCAGCGTTCGCGATTGAAACACGCGCCCACAACTTTCCGTGGAGCGAGAAAACGTTTGCCAGCAATCAGGGCGAGCGCTATCTGAACTACCGTCTGGACGTTGACGGCACCATGGCCGCGTTTGCCATCACGCAGGTCGTTCTTGACGAGGCGACGCTGTTTAACATCGCCGTCGACCCGGCGTTTCAGCGCCGTGGGCTGGGAAGAGAACTGCTTGAGCATCTCATTCGTGAGCTCGAAACCCGTGACGTTTTCACCCTGTGGCTGGAGGTGCGCGCATCGAATGTCGCCGCCATCGCGCTCTATGAAAGCTTAGGCTTTAACGAGGCGACAGTCCGCCGTAACTACTACCCCACCGCAGAGGGACGTGAAGACGCCATCATAATGGCTCTGCCGATTGGATAACGAAGATAAGGTTGTAACGATGAAATGGGACTGGATTTTCTTTGATGCCGACGAAACGCTGTTTACGTTTGACTCGTTTGGCGGCCTACAGCGGATGTTTCTCGACTATAGCGTGACCTTCACCGCTGAAGATTTTCAGGACTATCAGGCGGTGAACAAGCCGCTGTGGGTGGATTACCAGAATGGTGCCATCACTGCGTTACAGCTTCAGCACCAGCGTTTTGACGTCTGGGCGGAGCGCTTAAACGTGAGTCCGGGCTCGCTGAATGATGCTTTTCTCAATGCGATGGCGGATATTTGCGCGCCACTGCCGGGCGCGGTTTCTCTGTTGAATGCGTTGAAAGGCAAAGTGAAACTGGGAATCATCACTAACGGCTTCACCGCGCTGCAGCAAATCCGTCTGGAGCGCACCGGCCTGCGCGATCATTTTGACGCGCTGGTGATCTCCGAAGAGGTGGGGGTGCCGAAACCGGATCCGCGGATTTTCGATTATGCGCTGGCGCAGGCCGGTAATCCCGACCGCGATCGCGTGCTGATGGTGGGGGATACCGCAGAGTCTGATATTCTTGGCGGTATGAAGTCAGGTTTGTCGACCGTCTGGCTAAATGCGCATGGCCGCGTGAAGCCTGAAGGCATCGAGCCAACCTGGACCGTCACGTCATTGACCGAACTGGAGCAACTCCTGTGTAAACAATGATTGCCTGCCCCCCGTTGATGGGTAAAATAGCCGCAATTTTGTATTCCATGATGCGTGGCGTGCTGCCGCGCTTATAAAAGAAGATTTAATTATGACGTTGTCTCCTTATCTGCAAGAGGTGGCCAAGCGCCGTACTTTTGCCATTATCTCGCACCCGGATGCCGGTAAAACGACCATCACCGAAAAGGTGTTGCTGTTCGGACAGGCGATCCAGACTGCGGGTACCGTTAAAGGCCGTGGCTCCAGCCAGCATGCAAAATCTGACTGGATGGAGATGGAAAAGCAGCGTGGTATTTCGATTACCACCTCCGTGATGCAGTTCCCGTATCACGACTGCCTGGTAAACCTGCTGGACACCCCGGGCCACGAAGACTTCTCCGAAGATACCTACCGTACCCTGACGGCGGTGGACTGCTGTCTGATGGTGATCGACGCCGCGAAGGGTGTAGAAGATCGTACCCGCAAGCTGATGGAAGTTACCCGCCTGCGCGATACGCCGATCCTCACCTTTATGAACAAACTCGACCGTGACATCCGTGACCCGATGGAGCTGATGGATGAAGTGGAAAACGAGCTGAAGATCGCCTGTGCGCCAATTACCTGGCCAATTGGCTGCGGTAAGCTGTTCAAAGGCGTTTACCACCTCTATAAAGACGAAACCTACCTGTACCAGACCGGTAAAGGCCACACCATTCAGGAAGTGCGCATTGTGAAAGGTCTGGACAACCCGGATCTGGACGCCGCGGTTGGCGAAGAGCTGGCCGCGCAGCTGCGTGACGAGCTGGAGCTGGTGAAGGGTGCGTCTCACGAGTTCGACAAAGAGCTGTTCCTGAGCGGTGAAATTACCCCGGTCTTCTTCGGTACCGCACTGGGTAACTTTGGCGTAGACCACATGCTGGACGGTCTGGTGGAGTGGGCTCCGCAGCCAATGCCGCGTAAAACCGACACTCGCGAAGTGGAAGCGAAAGAAGAGAAATTCACCGGTTTCGTCTTCAAAATTCAGGCCAACATGGACCCGAAACACCGCGACCGCGTGGCCTTTATGCGCGTGGTGTCCGGTAAGTATGAGAAGGGCATGAAGCTGCGCCAGGTGCGTATTGGCAAAGATGTGGTGATCTCCGACGCGCTGACCTTTATGGCGGGTGACCGCTCGCACGTTGAGGAAGCGTATCCGGGCGACATCATCGGTCTGCACAACCACGGTACGATCCAGATCGGCGATACCTTCACCCAGGGCGAAATGATGAAGTTCACCGGGATTCCGAACTTCGCACCAGAGCTGTTCCGTCGTATTCGCCTGCGCGATCCGCTGAAGCAGAAGCAGCTGCTGAAAGGCCTGGTTCAGCTCTCCGAAGAGGGCGCCGTGCAGGTGTTCCGTCCAATCGCCAACAACGATCTGATTGTCGGCGCGGTGGGTGTGCTGCAGTTCGACGTGGTGGTTGCGCGTCTGAAGAGCGAGTACAACGTGGAAGCGATTTACGAATCGGTCAACGTGGCGACCGCGCGCTGGGTTGAGTGTTCAGACGTGAAGAAATTCGAAGAATTTAAGCGTAAGAACGAAATTCAGCTGGCGCTGGATGGCGGCGACAACCTGACCTATATCGCGCCAACGATGGTCAACCTGAACCTGACGCAGGAACGTTATCCTGACGTACAGTTCCGCAAAACGCGCGAACACTAATCCCCTCTCAGAGCACGGCAATCGCCGTGCTCTTCTTTTATTCCAGTCTTATTAATCCCTTGCGGAATGTTCTTAATTCACCGCTAATTCACGCTATTCGCGCGTTTTTTACTCAATTCTGAAAGCGGCATTGTGAGAGTGATCTATATTTAACTCAGTGTTTAGCACCGGGTGTGGATGAATTAACTGTTCAATGCATGTCGATTGGTTCTCCATTTCACCCGTGTGTTTATTCGCAATATATAAAACTACTAAGGAAGTATGTAGCCCGAATAGCGGGTAAAACACAGGAATAAATCGATGAATATGACAAGACTGAAGATTTCTAAAACTCTGCTGGCTGTAACACTGGGTAGCGTTCTGGTTAGCGGTTCCGCCCTGGCGGAAAGCAGCACCATGGATAAAGCACAGTCCACGGCCGATACTGCGGGGCAAAAAATCGATAGCTCTATGAATAAAGTCGGTAATTTCATGGACGACAGCTCTATCACAGCAAAAGTGAAAGCCGCGCTGGTGGATGATGAAGCCATCAAGAGCACCGATATTTCCGTTAAGACCGACAAGAAAGTGGTCACCCTGAGTGGCTTCGTGGAAAGCCAGGCGCAGGCAGAACAGGCGGTGAAAGTCGCTAAGGGTGTCGAAGGTGTGGCCTCCGTGAGCGATAAACTGCACGTTCGCGACGGTAAAAACGCGTCGGTGAAAGGTTATGCCGGGGATGCGGCAACCACCAGCGAAATCAAAGCTAAACTTTTAGCAGATGACATCGTGCCGTCTCGTAAGGTGAAAGTAGAAACCACAGATGGTGTGGTTCAGCTTTCCGGTACGGTTGATTCCCAGGCGCAAAGTGAACGTGCCGAGTCAATTGCGAAAGCCATTGATGGTGTGAAAAGCGTTAAAAACGATCTGAAAACGAAGTAATTCTGGACCATTCGCCCGCCGGGCTAAATCCTGCGGGCGAAATAAGAACGACTCTGGAAAAACGCCGGTGAGTGACCTGAGCGCTCACGTTTAGCGGCCGACATTAACTATGGTAAAGGAGAAGCTTATGTTTCGTTGGGGCATTATATTTCTGGTTATCGCGTTAATTGCCGCCGCATTGGGCTTTGGTGGTCTGGCAGGTACAGCGGCATGGGCAGCTAAAATTGTCTTCGTCGTTGGTATTATTCTGTTCCTGGTCAGCCTGTTTACGGGGCGTCGACGTCCATAGCAAACGCAATATTTCTTCAACAAAATAAAGCCAGTCCCTGCGACTGGCTTTTTCTTATTTGCGTTACAGGTCGGGTGCGTTACTGTGGAGTGATAAAATAATCAAAACAGGAAAGCAGAGGTGGGGCAACGAATTCCCGTTACGCTCGGCAATATTGCGCCGCTGACGTTAAAACCGTTTCGCGCGGGTCAACTCGCACTGGTTTGTGAGGGGGGAGGACAGCGCGGCATTTTCACCGCCGGCGTGCTGGATGAATTTATGCGCGCGCAGTTCAACCCGTTTGACCTCTACTTCGGTACGTCCGCCGGGGCGCAGAATCTCTCTGCCTATGTCTGTAACCAGCCCGGCTACGCGCGAAAAGTAATCATGCGCTACACCACGGCGAAAGAATTTTTTAACCCGGTGCGCTTCGTGCGCGGCGGCAACCTGATCGATCTCGACTGGCTTCTGGAGTCGACCTCCAGCCAGATGCCGCTGGCCATGGATACCGCCGCCCGTCTGTTTGATAGCGGCAAAGCGTTCTGGATGTGCGCCAGCCGGGGGGATGACTACTCGCCGGGCTATTTCTCACCGCAGAAGGATAACTGGCTGGACATCATCCGCGCCTCCAGCGCTATTCCCGGTTTTTATCGTACCGGAGCTCTGCTGGACGGCATCAGCTATCTGGACGGCGGCATCAGCGACGCGGTGCCGGTGCAGGAAGCCGCCCGGCGCGGGGCGAAAACCATCGTCGTGATCCGGACTGTGCCGTCGCAAATGTATTACACACCCCAGTGGTTTAAACGGATGGAGCGCTGGCTGGGAGACAGCAGCCTGCAGCCGCTGGTGAACATCGCAAAGCAGCATGAAACCACCTACGGCGCGATGCAGCGCTTTATTGAAAAACCGCCGGGTAAGCTGCGAATTTTTGAAATCTATCCGCCGAAGCCGCTGCTGAGCATGGCGCTGGGCAGCCGCGTCCCTGCGCTGCGCATGGATTACAAAACGGGGCGGCTGTGCGGGCGTTACTTCCTGGCGACGGTGGGGAAAATGCTGGCAGAGCAGCCGCCGCTTCATCGGCATAAACGGATTATTATGCCGCCTGCGGTTGTCGCCAATGATGCCCTGACGATGCCGCTGGTGGATATCCCGCAGGCGAATGACGCTTTACTGGATAACGAGGATCTGGCGTGACGCACCTCTTTGTTGATACCCACTGCCACTTTGATTTCCCGCCGTTTGCGGGGGATGAAGCGCAAAGCATTGCGAAAGCTGCCGAGGCAGGCGTTCAGGCCATCATTGTGCCGTCAGTAGAAGCGGCCTATTTTTCCCGCGTGCTGGATCTTTCCACGCGATACCCCGCGCTTTATGCCGCGCTCGGCCTGCATCCGATTGTCATTGAGCGCCATCGTGATGAGCATCTTGAAGAGCTGGATCAGGTGCTGCAAAGTGCAGGAGAGAAACTTGTCGCCATCGGCGAGATCGGCCTCGATCTCTATCGCGAGGATCCGCAGTTTGAACGCCAGCAGACGATCCTCGACGCGCAGCTCAGGCTGGCAAAGCGTCACGATCTGCCGGTGATCCTCCACTCAAGGCGCACGCACGATAAGCTCGCAATGCACCTTAAACGTATCGATCTGCCGCGAAGAGGCGTTGTACACGGTTTTTCCGGCAGCCTGCAGCAAGCGCAGCGTTTTATTGAGCTGGGGTATAAAATCGGCGTCGGTGGCACCATCACCTATCCGCGCGCCAGTAAAACCCGCGATGTGATGGCGCAGCTGCCGCTGTCCGCGCTCCTGCTGGAAACTGACGCGCCGGATATGCCGCTGAATGGTTTTCAGGGGCAGCCGAATCGCCCGGAACAGGCGGCGCGCGTTTTTGACGTGCTGTGCGAACTGCGTCAGGAACCTGAAGATGAGATTGCTGGCGCGCTGCTGGAAAATACCCGTTCGGTTTTTGGCATCACGCTATAGATAAAGCGCCGGACGAATCACCGTTATTTTCTTTTTTTCCAGCGCCTGGGCCAGCGGTTCAACGTCCTCCGGCGTGGCGCTGCGCCATGACGCTGCCTCGCCGTAAACCCCATGCGCATGAAAAGCGTTGATGCGCACCGGCACATTCCCAAGCCCGTGGATAAAGGTCGTTAGCGGCTTGAGATGTTCCAGGTAATCACACTGCTCCGGAATAACCAGCAAGCGGAGTTCCGTCAAACGGTGACGATCTGCCAGCCAGCGGATGCTCTGTTTAATCTGCGGGTTTTCGCGCCCGGTCAGGAAGCGGTGATGCTCGTTCCCCCACGCCTTCAGATCCAGCATCGCGCCATCCAGTACCGGCAGCAGCTTTTGCCAGCCGGTTTCGCTTAACAGACCGTTGCTGTCAACCAGACAGGTGAGGTGACGCAGGGCGGGATCGGCTTTGATCGTGTTGAACAGGGCGATCAAAAAGGGCAATTGCGTTGTGGCTTCACCGCCGCTCACGGTAACGCCCTCAATAAAGGGGGCGGCTTTTCGGATCTGCGTGAGGATCTCCTCCACGCTCAGGCGGTTCGCCATGGGCGTGGCCTGCTGCTGGCACAGGCGCAGGCAGGTGTCGCACTGCTGGCAGTGACTCTCCTGCCACCAGACGCGTCCTGCCTGAATGGTCAGCGCGTTATGCGGGCAGTGGGGCACGCAGTCCCCGCAGTCGTTGCAGCGCCCGATGGTCCACGGGTTGTGGCAGGTTTTGCAGCGCAGGTTGCAGCCCTGCAGGAACAGCGCCAGGCGGCTGCCCGGCCCGTCCACGCAGGAGAAGGGAATGACCTGACTAACTAAAGCGCATCTGCTGTTCATGGCTTATCACACGCGGCTGACGTTCCAGAATTCGGGTATTGCGTGCGGCTTCTTCACCCAGCCAGGTGGTATTGGTGCGCGATCCGGCTTCGCGGTACTTTTCCAGATCCGACAAGCGCACCATATACCCGGTTACGCGGACCAGATCGTTACCGGCGACATTCGCGGTGAACTCACGCATACCGGCCCTGAACGCACCCTGGCAAAGCTGAACCACCGCCTGAGGATTGCGTTTTACCGTCTCATCCAGCGTTAAAATATCGCTAATCCCGGAGTGATAGTGTTTATGGTGCGGTGCAACAGCCAGCAGGTGGCTGATGGGATCCGGCTCGTCGCCGTAGGGCAGACGCGCGCCCGGCGTGGTGCCCGAATCGGAGCTGATGCCTGACTGGGCGTGCAGCATCGCGCGCTGCTTCCAGCCGTGTTTCACAGGCGTGTTTTCGACAAACGCTGCAAGCTGTTCGCTGATGCGATAACCCAGCGCGTTGGCCTGTTCGTCCTTTCCGTAGCGTCCCGCTATTCCTGCTTTCTCAGAGAGCGCGTTTACCGCTTCCGCCAGGCCGTACATGCCAAACATCGGCACAAACCGATCGGCATCAATCAGCCCCTCTTTCACCAGGAAGCTATTCTCAAAGAAGCCGGATTGCCCGTACAGGAAATCGCAGCGGGCATTGATGATGGCGATTTGCTGCTGGCAGTAGTGCGGGAGCGTGCGGGTGAAGAAGTCTTCAATGGATATGCTGCGTTCAGCCATGGCTTTGAGGTTAAGGCGCACCAGGGTGCTGCCACCGCCTGCAAGCGGCAGGGAGTTGTAACAACTCACCACGCCGTAACGGCCTTTTGTGAAAATTTTATCATTCATCGGGCCATTAGAAATATGTGGTTTGCTGCATTCACATATGTTTTTTGCCACCTCAAGCAGCAAGTCGTCCGGGGTGATATCGGGATCGTAGATGAAGGTCAGGTTCGGCGCGACCTGCTTCAGCTCTGCGTCGGCACGCAGAATGGCACGGGTGATGGGGCCGTCGGCAGGCCCGATGTTTGCGTGCATAAACGCATCCGGCAGCGTACGGTCGAGATAGCGCCAGAAACGTTTTACTCGGCTATCGATCTCTTCTTGTGTTAGAATTCTAACATACGGAGTTAATATCGCATCAAGCTGACCGAGATAGACCGGCATCGATGTGACGGACGGAACATGGTGGTAGAGGATGGTTAACAGCGAGAGGGCGTCGTCGAGATCTTTCGCCCCTTCCAGCTCCAGCCATTCTGAACCGTTAGCCAGAAATTTTGCGTAATCCGGCAGAACGTAACGGGGTTTGTAAGGCGCGTGGCCTTCGAACATGTCGCAGATAAACCCTTCGTCCAGCGCGGCTCGCGCGGCCTCAGGAAGTGTCGGATACGGCAGGTTGTTTTCCGCTTCCAGCGCCAGAAAATGACGTTTTTGTTCCGGGGTTAACACCGGGCTTGTCACAATGTGCTGGCAACGTTGTTGCAGGGCGTCGGGGCTGGAGTGGGGCATATTCGCTTCCTTGAGTGTTCTGCGGATGATGAGCGAATTGTAGGAAGCCAGCCTGTCGGGGCTTTTGATCCGACAGGGGGTATCGCTGCTTTAGTCGGCAATTTACGCGCTAAAGTTTGAAGAAGATCTCATTACAGTAATGCAAATTTGTACGAAGTTTTCATTAACTGTGATGAATGTCGAAGTGTGGATGCGGGTGAATGTTAGAATACTCACAGACCCGCAAGGTAAAATTTATACGGCACTGCCGTTGGAGAATGTTATGACCGATTTAACTGCAAGCAGCCTGCGCGCGTTGAAACTGATGGACCTGACCACCCTGAACGATGACGACACCAATGAAAAAGTCATCGCCCTGTGCCATCAGGCGAAAACGCCAGTGGGCAACACCGCCGCTGTCTGCATCTACCCGCGCTTTATCCCGATTGCCCGCAAAACGCTGAAAGAGCAGGGCACTCCGGACGTGCGCATTGCAACCGTGACTAACTTCCCGCACGGCAACGACGATATCGAGATCGCGCTGGCGGAAACCCGTGCGGCGATTGCCTACGGCGCAGACGAAGTTGACGTGGTGTTCCCTTACCGTGCGCTGATCGCTGGCAACGAGCAGGTCGGTTTTGACCTGGTGAAAGCCTGTAAAGACGCGTGTGCGGCGGCAAACGTGCTGCTCAAAGTGATCATCGAAACCGGCGAGCTGAAAGAAGAGGCGCTGATTCGTAAAGCGTCTGAAATCTCCATCAAAGCCGGTGCGGATTTCATTAAAACCTCTACCGGTAAAGTACCGGTGAATGCGACCCCGGAAAGCGCGCGCATCATGATGGAAGTTATCCGCGATATGGGCGTGTCCAAAACCGTTGGCTTCAAGCCCGCGGGCGGCGTGCGTACCGCCGAAGACGCGCAGCAGTTCCTGGCAATTGCCGACGAGCTGTTTGGCGCAGAGTGGGCGGATTCCCGTCACTACCGCTTCGGTGCGTCCAGCCTGCTGGCCAGCCTGCTGAAAGCGCTGGGTCACGGCGACGGTAAGAGCGCAAGCAGCTACTGATTGCCAGACAATGCCGGATGACGCTTCGCTTATCCGGCCTACAGGATCGTAGGGCGGGTAAGCGTAGCGCCACCCGCCACAACTCCCCCGATTCCGCATGGAGGTTACCGTGTTTCTCGCACAAGAAATTATTCGTAAAAAACGTGATGGTCAGGCATTAAGCGACGAAGAGATCCGCTTCTTTATCAACGGCATTCGTGATAACACCGTCTCAGAAGGGCAGATTGCGGCTCTGGCGATGACCATTTTCTTCCACGATATGTCGATGCCCGAGCGCGTGTCGCTGACCATGGCGATGCGAGATTCAGGAACCGTTCTGGACTGGAAAAGCCTTAACCTTAACGGCCCGATTGTGGACAAACACTCCACCGGCGGCGTGGGCGACGTGACGTCTCTGATGCTCGGCCCCATGGTGGCAGCCTGCGGCGGTTACATTCCGATGATCTCCGGGCGCGGCCTGGGCCACACCGGCGGTACGCTCGACAAACTGGAAGCCATTCCGGGCTTCGATATCTTCCCGGACGACAACCGCTTCCGCGACATTATTAAAGACGTTGGTGTGGCGATTATCGGCCAGACCAGCTCTCTTGCTCCGGCAGACAAGCGTTTCTATGCAACCCGCGATATCACCGCGACCGTTGACTCCATCCCGCTGATCACCGCCTCTATCCTGGCGAAGAAACTGGCTGAAGGGCTGGACGCGCTGGTGATGGACGTGAAGGTGGGCAGCGGCGCCTTTATGCCGACCTATGAACTCTCTGAGGCACTGGCCGAAGCGATTGTTGGCGTCTCCAACGGCGCGGGCGTGCGCACCACCGCGCTGCTGACCGACATGAACCAGGTGCTGGCTTCCAGCGCCGGTAACGCGGTTGAAGTCCGCGAAGCCGTGCAATTTCTCACCGGCGAATACCGTAACCCGCGTCTGTTCGACGTCACTATGGCGCTGTGCGTGGAGATGCTCATCTCCGGCAAGCTTGCTAAAAACGATGCGGAGGCCCGCGCGAAGCTGCAGGCGGTGCTGGACAACGGCAAAGCGGCGGAGATCTTTGGCCGCATGGTGGCGGCGCAAAAAGGCCCGACCGATTTCGTCGAAAATTACGCGAAGTACCTGCCGACCGCGATGCTCAGCAAAGCCGTCTATGCGGATAGCGAAGGCTTTGTCTCTGCCATGGACACCCGCGCGCTCGGCATGGCTGTCGTGTCTATGGGCGGCGGTCGTCGTCAGGCATCCGACACCATCGATTACAGCGTCGGCTTTACCGATATGGCTCGTCTGGGCGACAGCGTTGACGGCCAACGTCCGCTGGCGGTGATCCACGCCAAAGATGAAGCCAGCTGGCAGGACGCGGCGAAAGCGGTGAAAGCCGCCATTACGCTTGATGATAAAGCGCCGGAAAACACCCCAACGGTCTATCGCCGTATCACCGAATAGCGGTATACTGATCTGATCGCATTTTTATGAAGCACTAAGTACGGAGAACAATTATGAAACGTGCATTTATTATGGTGCTGGACTCATTCGGCATCGGCGCAACCGAAGATGCAGAACGTTTTGGTGACGTGGGTTCCGATACCATGGGTCACATCGCGGAAGCCTGTGCTAAAGGCGAAGCGGACAACGGTCGTAAAGGCCCTCTGACTCTGCCAAACCTGACCCGCCTCGGTCTGGTGAAAGCGCATGAAGGTTCTACCGGTAAAATCGCAGCCGGTATGGACGGCAACGCGGAAGTGGTGGGCGCCTACGCCTGGGCGCACGAGCTCTCTTCCGGTAAAGACACCCCGTCCGGTCACTGGGAAATCGCCGGTGTGCCGGTGCTGTTCGACTGGGGCTATTTCTCCGATCACGAGAACAGCTTCCCGCAGGAGCTGCTCGATAAGCTGGTCAAGCGTGCCAACCTGCCGGGCTACCTCGGTAACTGCCACTCTTCCGGTACCGTGATTCTGGACCAGCTCGGCGAAGAGCACATGAAAACCGGCAAGCCGATTTTCTACACTTCTGCTGACTCCGTGTTCCAGATTGCCTGCCACGAAGAGACCTACGGCCTGGATAAACTCTACGAGCTGTGCGAAATCGCCCGTGAAGAGCTGACCGAAGGCGGCTACAACATTGGCCGCGTGATCGCGCGTCCGTTTATCGGCGACAAAGCGGGTAACTTCCAGCGTACCGGTAACCGTCATGACCTGGCCGTTGAGCCACCAGCGCCAACCGTGCTGCAGAAGCTGGTTGAAGAGAAAGACGGCCACGTGGTTTCCGTGGGTAAAATCGCGGATATCTACGCCAACTGCGGTATCACCAAAAAAGTGAAAGCCACCGGTCTCGATGCGCTGTTCGATGCCACCATCAAAGAGATGAAAGAAGCGGGCGACAAAACCATTGTCTTTACCAACTTCGTGGACTTCGACTCCTCCTGGGGCCACCGTCGCGACGTTGCGGGTTATGCTGCTGGCCTTGAACTGTTTGACCGCCGTCTGCCTGAGCTGATGGAGCTGGTGGGTGAAGATGACATTCTGATCCTGACAGCGGACCACGGCTGTGACCCAACCTGGACCGGTACCGACCATACCCGTGAGCACATCCCGGTGCTGGTGTATGGCCCGAAAGTGAAGCCGGGCTCGCTCGGTCACCGTGAAACCTTCGCGGACATCGGCCAGACCATTGCGAAATATTTTGGCACGTCTGACATGGAATATGGCAAAGCCATGTTCTAAACGGATTGGGTGCGGCCTGATGCCCTCATCCCGCTCCTCTCCCACGAGAAACACGGGTGCGGCCTGATGCCCTCACCCCAACCCTCTCCCACAGGGAGAGGGAGATATTAAATGAAAAGGAACTGAAGATGGCAACTCCTCACATTAACGCAGAAATGGGTGATTTCGCTGACGTCGTATTGATGCCGGGTGACCCGCTGCGCGCGAAGCACATTGCGGAAACCTTCCTCGAAGACGTGCGTGAAGTGAACAACGTTCGCGGCATGCTGGGCTTCACCGGTACCTATAAAGGCCGCAAAATCTCCGTCATGGGCCACGGTATGGGTATCCCATCCTGCTCCATCTACACCAAAGAGCTGATCACCGACTTCGGCGTGAAGAAAATCATCCGCGTGGGCTCCTGCGGCGCGGTGCGCATGGACGTTAAGCTGCGTGATATCGTTATCGGCATGGGTGCCTGCACCGATTCCAAAGTTAACCGTATGCGTTTCAAAGACCACGACTTCGCGGCGATTGCTGACTTCGGCATGGTGCGTGACGCAGTCGACGCGGCAAAAGCGCTGGGCGTTGAAGCGCGCGTGGGTAACATCTTCTCTGCTGACCTGTTCTATGCACCGGACGGCGGCGAGATGTTCGACGTGATGGAAAAATATGGCATCCTGGGCGTGGAAATGGAAGCTGCGGGTATCTACGGCGTCGCGGCTGAGTTTGGTGCGAAAGCGCTGACCATCTGTACCGTCTCTGACCACATCCGTACCCACGAGCAGACCACCGCTGCCGAGCGTCAGACCACCTTCAACGACATGATCAAAATCGCGCTGGAATCCGTTCTGCTGGGCGATAAAGAGTAATGTTGTCTTTGCCGGGCAGCCATGCTGCCCGGCATGTTCTTACTGCTGCGTTAACACTTCCCACATCAAATCACTTTCAAGCGTTGTGATATCCGTTGAGTATGAAAATTGCCTATCGTTAAGTACGGGCGTCAATTTCATGGTGAAACTCATATGGCTACCGCTTACCGGAGCCTGGTTATCGACGGCAATGATCCCATCGTTATTACGCAGTAACAGGCTTTCCTGGCTCTCTCCGCTCGGGGTGAACTGCGTGCGATCGACCGTTTTTGAGAACGCGTAGCTTTTTCCGTCCACCACCATATTGCTCACGCGCACTGCCAGACCGCTGCTATCACCAAAGTAGAAGCGGCCTTTTTCCCCGGCGCGCCCCTGGATAAACAGGGCGATGGGCTGGCTTTCCGGGCAGTTGACGTTGACGTTGATCTCCCTGGACGGCATCTGGTTCCAGCCTTGTTTTGCCTCCACGACGTCATTCTGCTTCAGCAGGCCAAAGCTGACGCCGCTGTTGGTAAAGGAGAGCTGGCATTCATCATCCGCCAGGGCCGTGCGGGCTGAAAGTGAAGATAAGGCTGCAACGGCAATCAGCAGATATTTTCCCCGGGAACTCATTGGCAAACTCCTTGCGCCATTTCATAGAACGCTTCTTTGTCCTGAGCGTCACTCAGCGTGTATTTTATGCGGCACAGGCGCTGCATATTGTCATCCACGGCATACAGCGTCGGACTTTTCGACATATCGGAAACGAAAATGCGCCCGTCATCGACGGTGCTGACCAGATAGTTGTTTTTCTCATCCACAATACTGATGCCTTTCGGTAACCAGCTGCCGTCAGCCTGTTTCACTTCCAGCATGACGCGGCGGGTGTTCAGTACCTCAAAATTCAGCTCTTTGAAGGCGGCGTGGGCTGCCGAAATATTTTTGATCCCGTTAGCCAGGTCCATGCTCTTCGGTAAGGTGTTGGCGTTCACTTCGATACGTGACTTCCGCCACTCCGTCATTTCAGGAACGACGGCCTGACCCCAGCGGTCGGTCCAGACGCGGCCCTGAGGCGTGGAGATTTCAATGCCGCTCTCAGGTTCACTCAGACGAGCGATACCGAAGGTCTCTTTCACCTCGTATGGCGAGAAGGTCAGGCCATGTTGGTGCGCGGCGATCCCGCCGGAGAGCGTTGCGCTGTAGTTGCGCTGGTCGCTGCCAGTGGTTCCTCCTCCAATACCGAGCTGGGTGTAATGGAGGTTGGTATTAATGTTGCCGTTGAAGCTGTTTTCGTGATTCTGGTCATCACGATCGGCAGAGAGGTAGTAGTTTGTGTCCTGTCCCAGCGAACCGCTATTTTGCAGGCCATAGTTGGTCTTCTCACCCTGGCTGCGCATATACGCACCGACACGCTGCGATCCCAGCGGGAAGCTGACGTTGACGTAAAACATATCGTCGTCGTTCAGCGTGCTGCCGTCGTCGTCGTCCGACTGCTGATTCACGGCGTGCTGCCAGTTGGCAGTAATATTCATGTATTTGAACGACTGGCTCCAGGAGACGATCACGTTGCGGGTATCATCGCTGTCGTTGGTTGCCTGATAGCCGTAATAGCCCAGAGAGAAGGTACCCAGCATATTATTGCTCCAGCTCAGGTTCGCGCTGTAGCTGCTCTGATAACCGTCAAAGTCGTCGACAAGGGCTTCCGTCAGTTCGCGATAGCCGGTGCTGTATTTCGCCGCGCTTAAGCTGACGTTCAGGTTGCCCGGTATCGACATCCCGGCGCTCAGTTCTCCCTTCGCCCCCTGCTGCGATTCGCCGTAGTTTGCTTTGCTGCCCAGCAGCGAGCCGGAAAGCGTCATGCGATGAGCCGGGAGCCACTGCAGCATGCCCCCGACGGCCTGGTAGTCCTGGGCGAGTACGCCGGATGCGGTGGTGATCCAGTCCCTGTCGAGACGCCATCCGTCGGAAACGTTGTAGACCCAGGGCATGGAGTAATCGCTGTCGACGTCGCGAACGCGGCCCAGCGACATCGCCAGGCCCACCGGGCGCGATACCTGGAAGTTGAACGAAGAGGACGGCACGGTAAAGCGGGTAATGGAGTTGTCGGTTTCCACCACGCTGACGTCGAGGTTGGCGTTGCTGCGGACAACGGGCACGTTTTCAAGGCTGAACGGCCCTGCGTTAACCAGCGTGGAGTAAATCAGCTGTCCTGACTGGCGAACTTCAACGCGCGCCTGGTTGCCCCGAGCAAGCCCCTTAACAGTAACGCCAGGCGTATCCTGCGCTAAACCCTGTTCGGGAATAAACTGTACGCCGTTGATGGCCGCACCGCCGAAAAGCTGAGACTGAACGTTAATTTGCCCGACCTGCGCGCGAACCTTCTGTGACTGGAACACGTGTTCACCGTAGGTATACAGGCTGTCTGAACGGTATTTCCCGTTGTCGTCGGTGATCATGTAGCGGCTACGCACCGCCCACTCGGCGAGGTTAAACCCGGCTTCGAGGTTGGCCTGGGTATAATCCTGGCTTTCTGAACCGCTATATTCACTGCGGCTGCTGAACAGGTTGTAGTTTAACAGCCCGGCGGTACCGCCCTTAATAAAGTTTTGCGGGGTCAGAAAACCGTTATCCAGGGCTTCTGCCGGTAAATAAAACTCCAGCGTTTCGTTGCCGGGCATGGCGTTAATGACGGCAGAGGGATAATCCGCGAGCAAATTGTGGCAGGATTCATTCTTTCCGATGCGCAAGGGCATTAAGCCCATGGCGCTGAGAAAGTCCTCATCAGCGCACACCTGCCCTTTATCGCCAAAAAGCACTGCCAGTGACCCTTTGTCCACGCCGTTAATTTTGACCGAAACGGTATGTCTTCCGGGAAGAAAACGCGGCGCCTCGGCAAAGTAATCCGCCAGGTTTTTACTGATCCCGCGCGTGGCAAGAATATCCGTATCAAAGGTCACTTCCCTCGCCAGCAGCGGCGAGCCTGGGATCAGTGAAACTGTCAGCGAGCAGTAAAGCGCTGCTCGAATCAAAGAGGCAAGGTTCAGGTTGTTCACGCATTAACTCTCAATATATTTATTATTATTGGCCTAACGGCGCGGTGAAATCCGGAACGCTAATGCCGTAGCGGCTGGCTGGATAGAAACGCACGGATTTATCACCGGTAATGCCTTTCGCCACGCTGACGTCCAGCGTCTGGCCCGGCAGGATATAGGTTTTCTGCAACTTCCCAACGGTATTGGACGGCAGGAAAGTGACGTTTTGCGCCAGGCGAACCACGTAAGCAGACGGGTTTTTCACTTTGATGGTCTGGCCGCTGCCGGACCAGGTCAGCAGCTTCCAGGCATCGGTGACCACGGGCAGGTTTTTAGGGCGAATGAGCACCGGCAGATCCTGGCGCATGTTGAAGCCAATCTTCATGTTTTTGTCGGTGCTTTTTGGTGGAATGCCTTCAAACGTCACGCGTTTGAGGTGCTCAACCGTGAGCGGCTGCTGGTTCTGCATAATAAAGCGCAGCTGCTGCTGTTGGCCTGGCTCGACGCGAACGACGGGCTGAGTCACGTCCAGCTTGATGCCGGTGTCATCGGGCAGATCGATAATGGTGGTGTACAGCAGCGCAGGGCCGTTATCGGTGTTTTTGACGTTCATCACGCCGCTGTGGGTGGATTCATCAATCACCAGCAGCGTTGTTTCCGGCACCATGCCCGCGGCATTCGCCTGCGTAACAAGGGCAGAAAACAGAAATGGGGCGGCAAGCGCCAGTTTGCAAAGAGAGGATGATATAGACATCGAGATTATTCCTTTAACCTGATAAAAAAGGCCTCCTCAATAAAAGGAGGCCTGATTCATTCATTATCGCGTTGATAATTAGATATATTTCACGGTGATCGTGGCCTGGCCTGACAAGTTGGTATCATCCGTAATGGCCAGCGTAGTGGTGTCCTCAATCGCCAGAGAAACCTTCAGCGGGAATACTGCGGTGCTGTAAGCCAGAGGTGCAGTGGTACCGGTGGCCGCCACGGTCATCATTTCGGCATTGCCGTTTTTGATGATACCGGTGGTGGATTTCGCCCAGGTCGGGGTGGTTGCCGCACCGAAGATCGGATCCACTCTTACGCCGTCAGCCAGGACGTTGGCGACATCGGTATAAACCGAGTAAGCACCGATTTTAACGTCGCCTGCCAGACCCACGCCGTAAGACTGGTCTGCGCTGCTTACTGAACCGTTTGCGGCATCGCCGTTAGTGATGGTCACGCCAGTAGCGCGAGACGCCGCGCTGTCATCGGTAATGGTCCAGCCCGCTTTCGCACCGGCGTCCGGGCAATTGATGGTCAGGGAGATGTCTTTGGTGCCCAGCTGGTTGTCGGTGGTGGCAGACAGTTCAGACAGGTGGATACGGCCGTAGTCCACTACGCCACCGCCGCTCAGGGTCGGGGTGCAGGCTTCAACAGCGAGCAGGCCGGTCACTTTCAGTACAGCGGTAGAGGCTGCGTTTGCGCCTGCGGCGGTCAGCGCCATCGCGACGGCACTGGCGAGTAAAATCTTTTTCATCGTTGTTCCTTAACGGTTAATTCATCGCGCCAATATCAGCGGCACGAAAAGGGATTACATGTAATAAAGCGTAATGGTCGCCTGACCTGCAATTGGGGTATCGTCAGTAATCGCCAGCGTGCTGGTTTTATCCACGGCGAGGGCTACGCGCAGCGGGAAGACGGCGTTGGTAAAGGCGACGGGTATGGCTGCAGTCGTTCCCAGCGAATAGACGTGTCCATCATGTTCAACGTAATCCCGGGCGTTGGAACCGCTGTAAAAGATCGACCACCCCAGGAAATTAGCGGGGTATGACACAATAACGGTCTGCGCGACGCCATCAGCCGTTGAGTTTGCTTTATCAACCGTAACGGCATAGGCGCCAATTTTGACTCCGCCAGTGGTACTGCCTACGCCAAATTGGGCATATGGCATTAGAGTGGGATCAATATTGCCACCCGCGGTAAAGCCAGGGTTGGTGATGCCTACTGATGCAGGCGAACCGACGTTATCTTCAATGCTCCAGGCAACGCCGGTTGTGGGGGCCGAGCAGGCGATAGTCAGCGTGATGTCTTTTTTACCGAGCTGGTTGGTTGCCGTTGACGAGAGCGTATCAACATAGGTGGTGCCGAAATCAACGGTACCGCCGCCGCTCAGCGTTGGGGTACAGGCGTCGTTAGTCAGGACACCCTGAACTTTTAACAGTGCGGTTGAGTCTGCCGCGTGCGCCGCCGCGGAAAGTGCCATAGCAACGGTTGTTGCAATTAATAACTTTTTCATCGTTAATCCTTAACGAAATTGTGAGGAGATCTCGGAGTGGATAATTAATATTATATTGCGGGCCTACATTTTCGTTTCGGATGGGGAAGGCGTCTAGTTAGATTATTTGCAATGCGTTTTCAGAAGGGCTAAATAAATAAGTTAATAGTATTGCTGTTATTAAATGTAAATTAAATATAATTACCCTACTAAAGCTATTTCGCAGGCTTTAGTGGGGTATTCAGTATTATTGAACCGCATTTATTATCCATTGCGATAATTCTCGCAACTCTTTTTCCTGCCCCGGGAAATCCCCAATCAACGCGTCGCATTCCTGCTGCAATATATCCGCCCGGTACAAACAGCCCTGTAAACGAGCTGCGAGTGCTTCCAGCGGTGCCGGGTTCAGGCTATCCGTGAACACCTGCGTGCGGGTGATATGGCCTTTCTCCACGTCAAAATGCAGCTCTACACCGCCCCAGGTAAAACGTTCGTCCAGCAGGTGAGAAAACGCGGGGGCCTGACCGAAGTTCCACTCCCAGCTGCTTTGGCGGGCAAAGGTTTCGGCGAAGTTGGGCAGATCCGGGGTTTTATCCGGCGAAATCACTTCCGCATCCACGCGCTCGCCGTAATGTTTAAAGAACGCGTCACGGATCGCGTCGCAAATTTGCTCGTGCGTAATCTCCGGCAGCAGTTCCACCAGATTCGCCACCCGTCCACGCACGGAGGTGATCCCTTTGGCCTGTAGCTTTTTCTTGTCCGGGTTCAGGTAGTTAGCGAGACGGCTGAGATCGGCGTTCAGCAGCAGGGTGCCGTGGTGGAACCCGCGATCCATGGTTTCGCGGTAGGCGGAGCCGGAGACTTTTCGGTCGCCCTCGGACGTTTTCACTACCAGGTCGTTCCGCCCCGACGCCTCCGCCGTTACGCCGAGCGAATTCAGCGCGTTAAGGACAATCGAGGTGGAGATGGTTTTGTCGTACTCCGGTTTACCCGCCATAAAGGTAAAGCAGGTATTGCCCAGATCGTGAAATACCGCGCCGCCGCCGCTGCTGCGGCGCGCCAGACGGACGTTGTCCTCTTCCATACGCCGCGTATTGCACTCTTTCCACGGGTTTTGCGCGCGGCCAATGACCACTGTATCGGCGTTGCGCCAGAGAAACAGCACGCGCTGGGTGGCGGGCATCTGGCGGAAGATGCACTCTTCTACCGCGAGATTAAACCAGGGATCATAAGAGTCAGAGATAAGCAGGCGTAACGTCGTCATGGCAGAGTTCCTTTTCCGAATCGTTCGCCTACTTTATCACTATTCTTTCTTCTCGCTCTCTTCGTCTTCGGGAACCGATCTGCTGGCGGTCAGCAGGAACGGCGACTGCTGCCAGCGGGTGCGCTTGCCCTGAAGCAGGGTACGCGCCAGCACGACGCCAATGGCCAGCGAGAGCAGCAGCATCAGGCGCAAAATATTGGTGGTATTATCCACCTGTTTGGCTTCGGTCGGCAGAGTGTGAGTATCGAGCGTCAGGCGGAGATAGCCCAGCGGACCATTCTTGCCCTGAATGGGTTCGACGATCTGCTGGTTAAAATAGCCCCCGGCTTTTTTGCCGTCCAGCGCCAGTCTGTCGCGCACGTCGACGTGCTCTCCGGCGCGGGCAATCAGGTCACCTTTTTCATCGTATACGCCCGCATCCAGAATGCGGCTGTTTTCCGTAAGCTGACGCAAGACCTGGCCTATCCGCTTATCGTCCGGCGTCTCGGTGCGCATCAGGGGCGCAACGTTGAGCGTCACCTGACGCGCCAGCGTGCGGGCCAGCTCTTCAAACTGCGGGTTGCGCTGCCGCTGATGGTTCTGACTAAACCACGATGCCCCCTGCATCAATGCCACTAACAGTGCGAGACAGGAAAGGACAATCACGGCGCGATGAAGCCGGAATTTCAGTTTTGCGCGAGCCATATTCCACCTGCTGAAAATTTAGGGCTTAATGTTGCCAGAAGTGATGGTTACAGGGTAGCCTCATGCGTTATTTTCCCTCTGGAACCTTCCGGCGCGAACGAAATTACAGGAGCTTTAATGCCGAACATTACCTGGTGTGACCTGCCAACGGATGTCTCTTTATGGCCAGGATTGCCGCTCTCGTTAAGTGGCGATGAGGTGATGCCTCTGGATTACCACGCTGGCCGTAGCGGCTGGCTGCTGTACGGACGCGGCCTGGATAAGCAACGCCTGACCCAGTATCAAACCAGGCTGGGCGCGGCGATGGTCATCGTAGCGGCCTGGTGCGTGGAAGATTACCAGGTCATCCGGCTGGCGGGTTCCCTGACGCAGCGCGCAACGCGTCTGGCGCATGACGCCGGGCTGGACGTTGCGCCGCTGGGTAAAATCCCTCACCTGAAAACCCCTGGCCTGCTGGTCATGGACATGGACTCAACCGCCATTCAGATCGAGTGTATTGACGAGATTGCGAAGCTGGCGGGCAGCGGCGAGCTGGTGGCGGAAGTCACCGAGCGTGCGATGCGCGGCGAGCTGGACTTCACCGCCAGCCTGCGCCAGCGCGTGGCGACCCTGAAAGGGGCCGACGCCAATATTCTGCGCCAGGTGCGCGACGTGCTGCCGCTGATGCCGGGACTGACGCAGCTGGTGCTGAAGCTGCAGTCCCTAGGCTGGAAAGTGGCGATCGCCTCTGGTGGCTTCACCTTCTTCGCGGATTACCTGCGGGAAAAACTGCATCTGACCACCGTGGTGGCCAATGAACTGGAGATCATGGACGGCAAGCTGACCGGCCAGGTGATCGGCGACATCGTGGATGCCCAGTACAAAGCCAACACCCTGACGCGCCTGGCGGAGAAATATGACATTCCTGTCGAGCAGACCGTCGGCATCGGTGATGGCGCGAACGATCTGCCGATGATCAAAGTTGCTGGCCTTGGCATTGCCTACCATGCCAAGCCAAAAGTGAATGAAAAGACGGAAGTGACTATCCGTCACGCTGACCTGATGGGGGTGTTCTGCATTCTCTCCGGCAGCCTTAATCAGAAATAACGAGGTAAACCGTGGCGAAAGCTCCAAAACGCGCATTTGTCTGTAATGAATGTGGTGCGGATTATCCGCGCTGGCAGGGGCAATGCAGCGCCTGCCATGCCTGGAACACCATCACCGAAGTGCGTGGTGTGGCGGCTTCGCCGAGCGTGGCCCGCAATGAACGCCTGAGTGGCTATGCGGGCAATGCAGGCGTGTCGAAGGTACAAAAACTTTCAGATATCAGCCTGGAGGCGCTGCCGCGCTTCTCCACCGGCTTCAAGGAATTTGACCGTGTGCTCGGCGGCGGCGTGGTGCCGGGCAGCGCGATCCTGATCGGCGGTAACCCGGGCGCGGGGAAATCGACCCTGCTGCTGCAAACGCTTTGCAAGCTCGCCGAACAGATGAAAACTCTGTACGTCACGGGGGAAGAGTCACTGCAGCAGGTGGCGATGCGCGCGCACCGCCTGGGCCTGCCGACCGGCAACCTGAACATGCTCTCCGAAACCAGCATCGAGCAGATCTGCATGATCGCCGAAGAAGAGCAGCCGAAGCTGATGGTGATCGACTCCATCCAGGTGATGCACATGGCGGACATTCAGTCCTCGCCGGGCAGCGTGGCACAGGTGCGTGAAACCGCCGCTTACCTGACGCGCTTTGCCAAAACGCGCGGCGTGGCGATTGTGATGGTCGGCCACGTGACCAAAGACGGCTCGCTGGCGGGGCCGAAGGTGCTTGAGCACTGTATCGACTGCTCCGTGATGCTCGACGGCGACGCGGATTCCCGCTTCCGCACCTTGCGCAGCCATAAAAACCGTTTTGGGGCGGTGAACGAACTGGGCGTGTTTGCCATGACCGAACAGGGGCTGCGCGAGGTCAGCAACCCATCTGCTATCTTCCTGAGCCGTGGCGATGAGATCACCTCCGGCAGCTCGGTGATGGTGCTGTGGGAAGGCACGCGCCCGCTGCTCGTCGAAATTCAGGCGCTGGTGGATCACTCTATGATGGGTAACCCGCGGCGCGTGGCGGTCGGTCTGGAGCAGAACCGTCTGGCGATCCTGCTGGCGGTGCTGCACCGTCACGGCGGCCTGCAGATGGCGGATCAGGATGTGTTCGTTAACGTGGTTGGCGGCGTCAAAGTCACTGAAACCAGCGCAGATCTGGCGCTACTCCTGGCGATGGTCTCCAGCCTGCGCGACAGGCCGCTGCCGCAGGATCTGGTGGTGTTTGGTGAAGTGGGGCTGGCCGGGGAAATCCGTCCGGTGCCGAGCGGCCAGGAGCGTATCTCCGAGGCAGCAAAACACGGCTTCCGTCGGGCTATTGTTCCGGCAGCTAACGTGCCGAAAAAAATCCCGGAAGGGATGCAGGTCTTTGGCGTGAAGAAACTCGCAGATGCGTTAAATGCCTTTGACGACTTATAATTACGTATTCGATTTTGCAGGAGGCACCGTAATTTATGTCATCATTTGACTACATCAAAACCGCAATCCGTCAGAAAGGCTGCACGCTGCAGCAGGTGGCTGACGCCAGCGGCATGACCAAAGGCTACCTGAGCCAACTGCTGAACGCCAAAATCAAAAGCCCCAGCGCGCAGAAGCTCGAAGCGCTGCACCGTTTTCTGGGGCTCGAATTCCCGCGTATGCAAAAGAACATCGGCGTGGTGTTCGGCAAGTTTTACCCGCTGCATACCGGGCATATCTATCTGATCCAGCGCGCCTGTAGCCAGGTCGACGAGCTGCACATCATCATGGGTTACGACGAAACTCGCGACCGTCAGCTGTTTGAAGACAGCGCCATGTCGCAGCAGCCCACCGTGCCGGACCGCCTGCGCTGGCTGCTGCAGACCTTTAAGTACCAGAAAAACATTCGTATTCATGCTTTTAACGAAGAGGGCATGGAGCCGTACCCGCACGGCTGGGATGTGTGGAGCAACGGCATCAAAGCGTTTATGGAAGAAAAGGGTATTGCGCCTAACTGGATCTACACCTCTGAAGAGTCCGACGCGCCGCAGTTCCGCGAGCATCTGGGCATCGAGACGGTGCTGATCGATCCAAAACGCACCTTTATGAACATCAGCGGGGCGCAGATCCGCGAGAACCCGTTCCGCTACTGGGATTACATCCCGACCGAAGTGAAGCCGTTCTTCGTGCGCACGGTGGCTATTCTGGGCGGTGAATCGAGCGGTAAATCAACGCTGGTCAACAAGCTGGCGAACATCTTCAACACCACCAGCGCGTGGGAGTATGGCCGCGATTATGTGTTCTCGCACCTCGGCGGCGACGAGATGGCATTGCAGTATTCGGACTACGATAAAATTGCCCTCGGACACGCCCAGTACATTGATTTTGCCGTGAAATACGCCAATAAAGTGGCCTTTATCGATACCGATTTCGTCACCACGCAGGCGTTCTGTAAAAAGTACGAGGGGCGCGAACACCCGTTCGTGCAGGCGCTGATTGACGAATACCGCTTTGACCTGGTGATCCTGCTGGAAAATAATACCCCGTGGGTGGCCGACGGCATGCGCAGCCTCGGCAGCTCGGTGGACAGGCGAGAATTCCAGTCCATGCTGGTGGAGATGCTCAACGAAAACAACGTTGAGTTTGTGCATGTGGAAGAGTCGGACTACGACTCGCGTTTCCTGCGCTGCGTCGAGCTGGTGAAGGAGATGATGGGGGAGCAGGGTTAAATCACCGCCCCCTCACCCTAACCCTCTCCCAAAGGGAGAGGGGACTTTAACTCCCTCTCCCTTTGGGAGAGGGCCGGGGTGAGGGAATCAAACCACTCAGAACTCAACCACCACTTTCCCCCGCATATGCCCCTCCAGCACTTTACGGTGCGCTTCGGTAATACTTTCCACGCTCAGCCCGTGCAGTGTTTCACTCAGCGAACTTTCTACCACGCCGTTATCCACCAACTTCGCCACCTCATTGAGGATCTCACCCTGCCGCGCCATATCAGCGGTCTGGTACATGCTGCGGGTGTACATAAACTCCCAGTGCAGCGCGGCGGATTTGGACTTGAGCTTGTCCTGGTTCAGCGGATGTTCATTCTCAACGATGGAACAGATATGCCCCTGCGGTGCAATCAGTTCGCTGACCGCATCCCAGTGCCCGTCGGTGTCGTTGAGGATGAAAATGTAATCCACAAAGGTGATGCCCTGTTTTGCCAGCTCACCTTTCAGATCGCGGTAGTTCACCACCGCGTCAGCCCCACGATCGCGGCACCATTGGGCGGAATCTTCTCGTGAAGCGGTTGCGATGACCTTCACTTTGCTGTTGTGCTTCGCAAACGGGATCGCCAGCGAGCCCACGCCGCCCGCGCCGCCGATGATCAGCAGCGTTTTGTCCGCCCCTGCATCCTGAATGTTCAGCCGTTCAAACAGGCCTTCCCACGCGGTGAGCGCGGTTAAGGGCAGTGCTGCGGCAGCCGCCCAGCCGAGGCTGGCAGGCTTGTGCCCGACTATGCGCGCATCGATCAGCTGATGCGTGGTGTTGCTGCCCGGGCGGGTGATGTCTCCCGCGTACCATACCTCGTCGCCCGGTTTGAATCCGGTTACGCCAGTCCCCACGGCTTTGACGATCCCGCTGGCATCCCAGCCGAGCACGCGCGGATCTTTCAGCCCGTTTTTGACAATGCCTGCGTGCACCTTGGTGTCTACAGGGTTTATGGAGACGGCTTTCACCTCCACCAGCAGATCGTGCTCGCCGGGCTGCGGCATAGGCGGGGTGATTTCAATGAAGGTGGATGGCTTTTCTGGGTTAACGGCAATGGCTTTAACAGACATGGTGTGCTCCTCAATGGCATGCGTTTTGTTGAGGCTAGTCTATTAAGTGGCCAGCTGCATGATAAGATGGACAATCAAGAACTCAGCGTTCGCACAGGATGAACAATCATGTTTAAACAGCTGCAGGATATGGCTCTATTCGCGCTGGTGGCGGAGATGGGCAGCTTTACCGCGGCGGCGCAGAAGGCGGAACTGCCAAAATCCAGCGTGAGCCAGCGGATTAGTCAGCTGGAGCAGCAGGTGGGGATCCGCCTGCTCAACCGCACCACGCGCAGGATCAGCCTCACGTTCGCAGGCGAGCACTATCTGGTGCACTGTCGCGAGATGCTGGCGGCCAGCGAGCGGGCGGAGTACGCCATTCAACGGTTGCGTGAAAACCCCAGCGGGCGACTGCGGATCACCTGTCCGGCGGGGATTGGGGCGACGCTGCTGGCGCATATGAATGCCGAGTTCCAGCTTCGCTATCCTGACGTTTCGCTGGATGTGTCGATCTCTGACGACGTGGTGGATCTGGTCGAGTCCGGCTTTGACGTGGCGCTGCGCACCGGCAGGCCGCAGGACTCCTCCCTGATTGGCCGGATGATCGGGCATTGCCCGCGCTACATGCTGGCCTCGCCGGACTATCTGGCGCGCCGGGAGCCGCTGACGCATCCTCGCCAGCTGGTGGATCACCGCAGTATTACGCACCGGGCGTGGTCGGAGTGGCTTCTGCGACGCGAGAGCGAGGATTACCGCTACCTGCCGGATAACGCGCACATGACCGATAATCTGGTGTACGCCCGCGAATGTGCGATTGCCGGTGCGGGGATCACGCTGTTACCCGCATTTCTGCTGGAAGATAAGATCGAAAAGGGTGCGCTGGTTCAGGTGCTGCCTGAGTGGAATGTTGAAGGTAACGATCTGTGGCTGGCCTACCCGAGCCGAAAGCTGAACTCGCCTGCGCTGATGAGCTATATCGAGTTTGCGATGCAGTTCGATGAGGTGAAGCGGTATTACGTGGGTGGGTGATTTTGTGCGGCCTGATGCCCTCACCCTGACCCTCTCCCACGGGGAGAGGGTACAAACATAAAAAACGGCAACCGAAGTTGCCGTTTTGCTTTTATTTCGCAATACGCTTGTACTTAATACGCTTCGGCTCCAGCGCGTCGGCGCCCAGCGTGCGTTTCTTGTACTCTTCGTATTCGGTGAAGTTACCTTCGAAGAACTCCACTTTACCTTCGTCCTGGTAGTCCAGGATGTGGGTGGCGATACGGTCCAGGAACCAGCGGTCGTGCGAGATAACCATCGCGCAGCCCGGGAACTCCAGCAGGGCGTTTTCCAGCGCGCGCAGGGTTTCGATATCCAGGTCGTTGGTTGGTTCATCGAGCAGCAGAACGTTACCGCCAACCTGCAGCAGCTTCGCCAGGTGCAGACGACCGCGCTCGCCGCCGGACAGCTCGCCCACGCGTTTGCCCTGGTCGGTGCCTTTGAAGTTAAAGCGGCCAACATAGGCGCGGCTTGGCATCTCGGTGTTGCCGATACGCATGATATCCAGACCGCCGGAGACTTCTTCCCACACGGTTTTGCTGTTATCCATCGCGTCACGGAACTGGTCAACGGAGGCCAGCTTCACGGTTTCACCCAGGGTGATAGAGCCGCTGTCAGGCTGTTCCTGACCGGACATCATGCGGAACAGGGTCGATTTACCCGCGCCGTTCGGACCGATGATCCCAACGATAGCGCCTTTCGGTACGGAGAAGCTCAGGTCGTCGATCAGCAGGCGGTCGCCGTAAGACTTGCGCAGGTTGCTGACTTCAACCACTTTATCCCCCAGACGTGCTCCAGGTGGAATAAACAGTTCGTTGGTTTCGTTACGTTTCTGGTATTCGGTGTTGTTCAGCTCTTCGAAGCGTGCCAGACGGGCTTTGCCCTTAGACTGACGGCCTTTCGCGCCCTGACGCACCCACTCCAGCTCTTTCTCAATAGACTTACGACGGGCCGCTTCCTGAGAAGCTTCCTGCGCCAGGCGCTGATCTTTCTGCTCCAGCCAGGAGGAGTAGTTGCCTTCCCACGGAATGCCTTCGCCGCGGTCCAGCTCCAGGATCCAGCCTGCGACATTGTCGAGGAAGTAACGGTCGTGGGTAATCGCCACCACGGTGCCTTCGAAGTCGTGCAGGAAGCGCTCCAGCCATGCCACGGATTCCGCATCCAGGTGGTTAGTCGGTTCATCGAGCAGCAGCATGTCTGGTTTTTCCAGCAGCAGGCGGCACAGCGCCACGCGGCGGCGTTCACCACCGGAGAGGTTCGCGATTTTCGCATCCCAGTCCGGCAGACGCAGGGCATCAGCCGCACGCTCCAGCTGCACGTTCAGGTTGTGACCGTCGTGCGCCTGGATAATCTCTTCATATTTGCCCTGCTGAGCGGCCAGCTTGTCGAAGTCCGCATCCGGCTCGGCGTATTTGGCATACACTTCATCCAGACCTTTCAGGGCGTTAACCACTTCGGACACCGCTTCTTCAACGGACTCACGTACGGTGTGTTCCGGGTTCAGCTGAGGTTCCTGCGGCAGGTAGCCGATCTTGATGCCAGGCTGCGGACGGGCTTCACCTTCGATGTCTGTATCGATGCCGGCCATGATGCGCAGCAGGGTGGACTTACCGGCACCGTTGAGACCCAGAACACCAATTTTTGCGCCCGGGAAGAAGCTCAGCGAGATATTTTTAAGAATATGACGTTTCGGCGGGACAACTTTGCCGACACGATGCATGGTATAAACGAATTGAGCCACGTGGACTTCGCCTCTTTTATCTTAATGAGAAGGAATTTCAGCCTCGAAGTGTAGCCTTTTTCACGCCCTAATCCCAGCCAGGAACGTCGGGAGTGTTAAAACGCGCAAGAAAGGTAAAAAAGTGTCCATGACGTGGCGCGTTGCAGGATGCCTGGTTAGCATAAGTTGTTGTGACTTTGACGTGGCAAGACGCTGCAATTGACGAAAAAACAATGAGGAAGAGCTTGTGGAAAAAGCCAAACGGGTGGTCTGGCGTCTGCTGGCTGCCAGCGTATGCGTAATGGCGGTAAGCCAGGCGGTGCATGCAGATTCACTGGATGAACAACGTAACCGCTACGCCCAGATTAAACAGGCGTGGGACAACAAGCAGATGGATACCGTGCAGGCGCTGATGCCGACGCTCAAAGATTATCCGCTGTATCCGTATCTGGAGTATCGCCAGATTACCGACGATCTGATGAACCAGCCGACCGTCACCGTGAATAATTTCATTAAGGCGAACCCGACCCTGCCGCCTGCCCGAAATCTCCAGTCTCGTTTTGTGAATGAGCTGGCGCGTCGTGAAGACTGGCGCGGCCTGCTGGCGTTTAGCCCTGACAAGCCGAATACCACCGAAGCGCAGTGTAATTACTACTATGCGAAATGGGCGACCGGACAGCAGGAAGAGGCATGGGCCGGGGCGAAAGATCTGTGGTTGACCGGCAAAAGCCAGCCGAACGCCTGTGATTCCCTGTTTGGCGCATGGCGCGCGTCCGGCAAGCAGGACCCGCTGGCCTACCTTGAGCGCATCCGCCTGGCGATGAAAGCGGGCAACACGCGTCTGGTGACCGCGCTGGCAGGGCAGATGCCGTCCGATTACCAGACTATCTCCTCGGCGGTTATCGCGCTGGCAAACGATCCGAACAGCGTGCTGACCTTTGCCCGCAGCACGGGCTCGACCGATTTTACCCGCCAGATGGCGGCGGTGGCTTTTGCCAGCGTGGCGCGCGACGATGTCGAAAACGCGCGGCTGATGATCCCGCAGCTGGTGCAGGCGCAGCAGCTGAATGAAGATCAAACCCAGGAGCTGCGCGACATCGTGGCGTGGCGACTGATGGGCACGGACGTGACTGACGATCAGGCGCGCTGGCGAGACGATGCCATTATGCGTTCTAACTCCACGTCGCTGGTGGAACGCCGCGTGCGCATGGCGCTGGGTACCGGCGACCGCCGTGGCCTCAACACCTGGCTCGCGCGTTTGCCGATGGATGCCAAAGAGAAAGACGAATGGCGCTACTGGCAGGCGGATCTGCTGCTGGAGCGTGGTCGTGAAGGCGAAGCCAAAGATATTCTTCACTCGCTGATGCAGCAGCGTGGATTCTACCCGATGGCGGCCGCCCAGCGTCTGGGCGAAGAGTACACGCTCAGGATCGACAAAGCGCCCGCTAATGCGAACCCTTCGCTGACGCAGGGACCAGAGATGGCGCGCGTTCGCGAGCTGATGTACTGGAACATGGATAACACCGCGCGCAGCGAGTGGGCCAACCTGGTGACCAGCCGCACCACGGATGAAAAAGCGCAGCTTGCCCGCTATGCGTTTGATAATCACTGGTGGGATCTGAGCGTGCAGGCGACGATCGCCGGTAAGCTGTGGGATCATCTCGAAGAGCGTTTCCCGCTGGCGTATAAAGATCTGTTTGACCGCTACACCAGCGGCAAAGATATCCCGCAAAGCTACGCCATGGCGATTGCTCGTCAGGAGAGCGCCTGGAACCCGAAAGTCCGTTCCCCGGTGGGCGCCAGCGGGCTGATGCAGATTATGCCGGGCACGGCAACGCACACGGTGAAGATGTTTAATATCCCTGGGTACAGCAGCCCGTCACAGCTGTTGGATCCGGATACCAACATCAACATCGGCACCAGCTACCTGCAGTACGTGTATCAGCAGTTCGGCAATAACCGTATCTTCGCGTCGGCGGCGTATAATGCCGGTCCGGGTCGCGTGCGCACCTGGCTTGGCAATAGCGCCGGACGCATCGACGCCGTGGCGTTTGTCGAGAGCATCCCGTTCTCGGAAACGCGCGGCTACGTGAAGAACGTGCTGGCCTATGACGCCTACTATCGCTACTTCATGGGGCAGAAAGATACCCTGATGAGCGATGCTGAGTGGCAGAGACGTTACTGATCGGCATGGGTTGTGTTATGCTGTACTCGCTAATGAGTACAAGAGGCAGCATAACATGACCCAGCATTCCCCATATTCCTCGGCGATGGCCGAACAGCGTCACCAGGAGTGGCTTCGTTTTGTGGAGCTGCTTCGCCAGTCTTACGAGCAGGATTTGCACCTACCCCTCATGCAGCTGATGCTCACGCCGGACGAGCGTGAGGCGCTGGGCACGCGCGTGCGCATCATTGAAGAGCTATTGCGCGGCGAGATGAGCCAGCGCGAGCTGAAAAACGAGCTGGGCGCGGGCATCGCGACCATCACCCGTGGATCGAACAGCCTGAAGTCTGCGCCGGTCGAGCTGCGTCAGTGGCTTGAGTCAGTCTTATTGGGCGATCAACGATAAATGGCGTTATGAAACGGGCTTAACGCCAGGATCACCGCCTGATGGTAAACCCCTGAACGCGTGAGCTTACCCGCCGTAAAGACGCCAATTGCCCCTTCTTTACGGCCAATCTCATCAATGCCGGTGTAGTGTGACATTACCGGCCCGAGCGCTTCACCTGCGCGGACTTTTTCCAGAATGATCTCCGGCAGCGGCAGGGTGGCCGAGCGTGCTTCGCCGCGCTGCTCGCGGCTTTCAATCACCACCCAGCTAAAGGTTGCGCCTTCGTCGATGCCTGCTTCTATGGCGACCCAGAAGTCAGCTTTCGGGGCCGCGGCTTTTGCATTTGCCACGCGATTTCGTGCGCCAGCGCGCGTTTCATCGCTGCCAAACGGCTGTTCAGGTACGCCACTCTCGACGCCGATGGCCTCAATATGGCAGGATCCTTCGCCGAAAATCTCTTCAAAAGCCTTTAGAATTGCCTGAATTTTGGCAGGATTGGTGGTAGCAGAGACAACATGGTGCATAATTAAGCTCGATTCAAAAAAACTCATCGCAGTATAACGGAAAAAAAGCATGTTACAGGTATACCTTGTTCGCCACGGTGAAACGCAGTGGAACGCCGAGCGACGTATTCAAGGCCAGTCAGACAGTCCTCTCACCGAGAAGGGTGTGCAGCAAGCGTGGCAGGTGGCGGAACGCGCCAGAACGCTGGGCATTACCCACGTTATTACCAGCGATTTAGGTCGCACACAGCAGACGGCGCGCATCATTGCAGACGCCTGCGGCTGCGATGTGATGCTTGAGCCGCGCCTGCGCGAGCTGGATATGGGCGTGCTGGAAAAGCGCCATATCGATACACTGACGGAAACGGAAGAGGGCTGGCGTCGCACACTGGTGAACGGTACCGAAGATGGCCGTATTCCTGAGGGCGAATCCATGCAGGAGCTGAGCGTGCGTATGCATGCGGCACTGGCGGAATGCCTCAAACTTCCGGCAGGCAGCCGTCCGCTGCTGGTGAGTCACGGTATCGCCCTGGGCTGTCTGGTGAGCACCATTCTGGGATTGCCGGCTTATGCCGAGCGCCGTTTGCGTCTGCGCAACTGCTCCATTTCCCGGATTGATTACCAGGAAAGCGCGTGGCTGGCGTCGGGCTGGGTGGTGGAGATGGCAGGGGACATTTCGCATCTCGATGCCCCTGCGCTTGACGAACTGCAGCGTTAACGACGGATCGGAATCAAGAATTCCATACGCAGATTGATTGGGCCTTCTTCCGGTTTGGCATCCTGCGCCGGGTAGTAGCGCTCAATATCCTGACCTTTACGGCGATTCAGATTCAGCATTGGCATGCAGGTTCCGTAAACGGTCAGGATAAACTCCTGGACGCCCGTTCCTAAACCCTCGTATGAGAACATCACATACTCGCCGCCTTCCAGTACGACAGGTTTAGAGCCCTGAATGTAGCCGTTGGCCATGTCAGGGGTGAGGGCGGTGGTGTAAAACACCTCCTGCTCGTCGTCTTTTTCCTGGCTTGGATGCGTTTCGTTGAGGCCATACAGGATCGGCGGAATGGCCGGCGCATGGCTCAGAAAATCGCGCCAGAACTGGACGCGCATCTGATGACGGAACTCAGAAATCTGCTCCAGAGAGCAGGAATAGCTCTGGGTCGTACCGATCAGATGGGTTTCCGGCAGAGTGACCATTTCGTATTTCGGCATTGCGAACTCGCCCAGACGCAGCGGCGGACGCATACCAAACGAGCTCCAGTCAGGCGAGCGGCGATAGAGCGCTGGCGTCAACGAGAACTGTTTTTTAAAGGCGCGGGTGAAGGTCTGCTGCGAATCAAAACGGTACTGCAAAGCAATATCCAGAATGGGCCGCGCCGTCAGGCGCAACGCTACAGCAGATTTCGATAAACGACGTGCGCGAATATAGGCCCCGATAGCATGACCGGTGACATCCTTGAACATCCTTTGCAGATGCCACTTGGAATAGCCCGCTTTAGCCGCCACATTATCCAGTGACAAAGGCTGGTCGAGATGACCTTCCAGCCAGGTGAGCAGGTCGCGAATAATTCCAGCCTGATCCATATACTATCCTCATCCTTAAAACAGCAGGTGCCTGATAACAGGTTAGCGGATAATAGCATTTTTTGATGTTTTAGCATTCAGTGTTTTTTTTGCGCATTAATGCCTTTTCTCCTTCGTTTTGGGTGAATATATTCTAATCCTGTGATCTTGCTACATTTTTGACTAACGTGTTGAATAATTGCTCAGTGCAATTTTAAAGAATGGTAACAATATGAAATACAAGACTTTGCTTCTTACTGCCCTGTTGCTGGTAGCGGGCCGTGCGGCGCAGGCGGAACAGATTGGTTCTGTCGATACCGTGTTCAAAATGTTCGGTCCGGACCACAAAATTGTGGTGGAGGCGTTTGACGATCCGGACGTGAAAAACGTCACCTGCTACGTTAGCCGCGCGAAGACGGGCGGTATTAAAGGCGGTCTGGGGCTGGCGGAAGACACTTCCGATGCGGCGATCTCCTGTCAGCAGGTGGGGCCGGTTGAGCTGAGCGATAAAATCAAAAACGGCAAAGCGCAGGGCGATGTAGTATTCCAGAAACGGACCTCGCTGGTGTTTAAAAAGCTACAGGTGGTGCGTTTCTATGATGCCAAACGCAACACCCTGGCCTACCTGGCGTATTCCGACAAAGTCGTGGAAGGCTCACCGAAAAACGCGATCAGCGCGGTGCCGATTATGCCGTGGCATTAATGCAGGGATGAACCATGCAACAACCTGTGGTCTGGCTGGTTGAAGACGAAACCAGTATCGCCGATACGCTTATCTACATGCTTCAGCAGGAAGGGTTTGCGGTAAAGGCGTTTGAACGGGGGCTACCGGTGCTGGAGGCGGCGCGGCGGCAGGTTCCGGCGCTCGCCATTCTGGACGTCGGGCTGCCGGACATCAGCGGTTTCGAGCTCTGCCGCCAGCTTCTTGCGCAGCATCCATCACTGCCCGTGCTGTTTCTGACGGCACGCAGTGACGAAGTGGATAAACTCCTCGGCCTGGAAATGGGCGCAGACGACTACGTCGCCAAACCTTTCTCCCCGCGCGAAGTATGTGCCCGGGTAAGGACCATTTTACGGCGGATGCAAAAATCCGCCGCGCCAGCAGAGACGGTGCGTATCGGGCAGTTTGAGCTGAACGAACCTGCAGCCCGAATCAGCTGGTGCGGTGAAGCATTGCCCCTGACCCGCTACGAATTCTTGCTGCTCAAAACCCTGTTACAGGCGCCCGGACGAGTATTTTCTCGCCAGCAACTCATGGACAAGGTATGGGGTGAAGACGGGGACAGTTTCGATCGTACCGTGGATACCCACATCAAAACCCTGCGCGCCAAGCTGCGGGCGGTGAACGAGGAACTTTCACCCATCAGCACCCATCGCGGTATGGGCTATAGTCTGGGCCTTTATTGATGCGCATTGGGATGCGGTTGTTGCTGGGATATTTCCTCATCGTGGCCATCGCCGCGTGGTTTGTGCTGTCGATCTTTGTTCAGGAAGTGAAGCCCGGTGTGCGCAGGGCAACCGAGGGTACGTTGATCGATACCGCGACCTTGCTCGCCGAAGTCGGGCGTGAGGATCTTCTTTCGGGCAATGCGCAGCAGGGCAAACTGGCGCAGGCCTTTTCCCAACTCCATCAGCGGCCTTTCCGCGCCAATATCGGCGGTATTCATAAAGTGCGCAATGAGTATCACGTCTATATGACCGATGCGCAGGGTAGAGTGGTTTTTGATTCCGCCGGTCTGGCCGTGGGGCAGGATTACTCTCGCTGGAATGACGTCTGGCTGACGCTTCGCGGCGAATACGGCGCGCGCAGTACTCAGATCAATCCCGAAGACCCGGAGAGTACGGTGATGTATGTTGCCGCGCCGGTTGTGGAGCAGGGCAAAATCATCGGCGTGCTGTCGGTAGGGAAACCTAACAGCGCGATGGCACCGGTTATCCATCGCAGCGAGCGGCGAATTCTGTGGGCAGGCGGGGCGCTGCTCGGCATTGCTTTGCTGATCGGTCTTTTTGTCGCCTGGTGGATCAACCGTTCCATCAGTACGTTATCGCGCTACGCCGACTCGGTGACCACCGACACGCCTCTCCCGCTGCCCAATCCAGGTAGTAGCGAACTGCACAAGCTGGCCCAGGCGCTGGAAAATATGCGCATTCGCCTCGAAGGGAAAAACTATATTGAACGCTATGTCCATGCGCTCACCCACGAGCTGAAAAGCCCGATCGCCGCCATACGCGGCGCGGCGGAAATACTCGCCGAGCAGCCGCCGCCGCAGGTGGCTGCTCGTTTCATCGATAATATTCTGGTACAAAACGCGCGAATGCAGTCGCTGGTTGAAAAACTGCTCGCTCAGGCTCGGCTTGAAAATCGGGTCGAGATTACGCCCGAGGCCGTCCGGGTCGACTCGCTGTTTACCCGGCTTGCCGACGCGCGATCGGCGCAGCTGGCAACAAAAGAGATTGCGCTGACCCTCCAGCCTGCTTCGCTTTATGTTGAAGGCGATCCCGACCTGCTCGAACAGGCGCTCGGCAATTTACTGGATAACGCTATCGATTTTACGCCGCAGGGCGGATCCATAGAACTGGCGGCCCGGGAAGAGCGCGGGCAGATACAGCTGATCGTCACCGACAGCGGAAGCGGGATCCCGGATTACGCGCAGGATCGTATTTTTGAACGCTTCTATTCCCTGCCGAGGGAGAACGGGTTTAAGAGCAGCGGGCTTGGGCTGGCCTTTGTCCGGGAGGTGGCTCGTCTGCATCAGGGAGACATTACATTGCGTAATCGTGATGAAGGTGGCGTGATGGCCACGCTGACACTTCACCGTCCCTTCACATAACTTCAAACTGCCCCCACACAGCCTGGTTACGCTCTCCTCATCACAAAGGAGACGTAATGATGAAATCCCCCCTGTTCTGGAAAGTAAGCACCCTGCTGGGGTGCATTCTGCTGCTGTTAGTTCCGCTGTTTATGGTGAGTAACCTCATTTCAGAGCGTGAAAGCTACCGTAACGATGTCGAAAATACGCTTCGCCAGAGTACCAGTGGACCGCAAAAACTGGTCGGCCCACTGATTGCGATCCCGGTGACGGAGGTCTTCTACAAGTTAGAGGATGAGAAGAACGTCGAATACAAGAAAAGCTATATGCGCTTTATTCTGCCGGAGTCTCTGCTGGTTGAGGGTAACCAGCACGTTGAGTCCCGAAATATCGGTATTTATGACGGGCAGATCTGGAACACTAAACTCAACATAAAAGCACGGTTCAACACCGAAAAAATCACGCAGCTGAAAGGGGAGGCGATGACCCTGGGGCAGCCGTTTATCGTTGTTGGCGTGGGCGACGCTCGCGGCATTGGCACTGTGAACGTCTCCAGTATCAACGGTGAGACGCTGGGCGTAGAGCCGGGTTCAGGCGTGTATGGGGGGCTTTCCGGGATTCATATCCCGCTGACGGACAAAGCGCTGGAGCCAAAAACGTTTGTCATGGAGATGTCGCTGAATCTGGCAGGGACGGGAAGTTTTGCCGTGGTGCCTGTGGGACGTAACAGTGAAATGGCGCTGAACAGCAACTGGCCACATCCAGGCTTTATGGGTAACTATCTGCCGGTGAAGCACAAAATTGGTGATTCCGGTTTCCAGGCGAACTGGCAGAGCAGCTGGTTTGCGAACAACCTTGAGAGCTGGTTCAACGGCAGTGAATCTCCGGCGTGGGAGTCGATCCCTGCTTTCAGCGTCACGGTAGCCACGCCCGCCGATCAGTATCAACTGACTGACCGGGCGATCAAGTACGCTATTTTACTGATTGCTCTGACGTTTATGGCCTTCTTTGTTTTCGAAACTCTGACCGGGCTGCGCCTGCACCCGATGCAGTATCTGCTGGTGGGGCTGTCGCTGGTGCTGTTCTATCTGGTGCTGCTGGCGCTGTCAGAACACGTCGGCTTTACGCCAGCCTGGGTTGTTGCAAGTCTGGTTGGTGCGGCGATGAACGGGATGTACCTGCGGGCTGTGATGAAAAGCTGGAAGCGTAGCGGGCTGTTCGTGCTGGCCCTGCTGGGGCTGGACGTGGTGATGTGGTTCTTGCTGCGCTCGGAGGATAGCGCGCTGCTGTTGGGGTCAGCGGTGCTGGCGCTGGCACTGTTCGCCGTGATGTACCTGACCCGACATCTCGACTGGTATTCACTTTCACAGCCGAAGCGGTCTGAGCCAGCTGCATCGCCGGATGACGATACGATGCGGATCTGGAAATAAAAAAAACGGCGCAAATGCGCCGTTTTTTCATGGGTTAACTGCCGGATTACTCCTGCAGGTCTCCGCAGAAGCGGTACCCTTCGCCGTGGATCGTGGCGATAATTTCCGGCGTATCAGGCGTAGATTCGAAATGTTTACGAATACGACGGATGGTCACGTCTACGGTACGGTCATGAGGCTTCAGCTCACGGCCGGTCATTTTCTTCAGCAGCTCTGCACGGGACTGAATTTTGCCCGGGTTTTCGCAGAAGTGCAGCATCGCGCGGAATTCACTGCGCGGCAGTTTATACTGCTCACCGTTCGGGCTAATCAGCGAACGGCTATTGATATCAAGTTCCCAGCCGTTGAATTTGTAGCTGTCGACGCTACGGCGCTCTTCGCTGACTGTGCCCAGGTTCATGGTGCGGGACAGCAGGTTGCGTGCACGAATGGTTAACTCGCGAGGATTGAACGGCTTGGTGATGTAGTCATCCGCACCGATTTCCAGGCCAAGGATCTTATCAACTTCGTTGTCACGGCCCGTCAGGAACATTAACGCGACGTTCGCCTGCTCGCGCAGTTCGCGCGCCAGAAGAAGACCGTTTTTGCCCGGCAGGTTGATATCCATGATCACCAGGTTGATATCATTTTCAGAAAGGATCTGATGCATCTCTGCGCCATCGGTCGCTTCAAAGACATCGTAGCCTTCTGCTTCGAAAATGCTCTTTAACGTGTTGCGTGTTACCAACTCGTCTTCAACGATAAGAATGTGCGGGGTCTGCATGTTTGCTACCTAAATTGCCAACTAAATCGAAACAGGAAGTACAAAAGTCCCTGACCTGCCTGATACATGTCGCAAATTAACATGATCGGCTTAACGTGACTAAAGTACGTAATTGCGTTCTTGATGCACTTTCCATCAACGTCAACAACATCATTAGCTTGGTCTTGGGTACTTTCCCTTTGGACCCGACAGTGTCAAAAACGGCTGTCATCCTAACCATTTTAACAGCAACATAACAGGCTAAGTGACACCAGACACCCAATAAAACTACGCTTCGTTGACATATATCAAGTTCAATTGTAGCACGTTAACAGTTTGATGAAATCATCGTAGCCGAATGCTAGCCTTTGTCACAATTTTTCAATAAACCAACTAGTTGCGGAGATTGATTTATAAACGAAGCGAATCCAATCAGAATAGGGTATTCATGTTGCCATTATCATTATAAAACATAGGGATAATAGGCTCCTGTTAACATTCTAACTGATTGTTCAGACACAAAATAGTTTAGCGTCTTTAATTTATTATGAAACGCTATTTCGGTGATTTGTGTTGCAAATTTGTAAATTCGCGCTGCGTAATATGTTGAAGTGCATCACATTTTTACCCGCTAACTGATTAAAAAGAGAGCATAAATGCATCTGTCGATTGTACTGGTCGCTCCAGCCAGAGCCGAAAATATAGGCGCTGCGGCGCGCGCTATGAAGACCATGGGTTTTACCGATTTACGTATTGTGGACAGCACTGCGCACCTGGAGCCTGCCGCCCGCTGGGTGGCACACGGTTCGGGTGATATTCTCGATAATATAAAGACTTACGCTACGCTTGCCGACGCGCTGCACGATATTTCGTTTACCGTTGCGACCACCGCACGCAGCCGGGCGAAGTTCCACTACTACGTCACGCCTGCTGAACTGGTACCCATGCTGGAGGAGAAAAGCCAGTGGCTGGAGAAAGCCGCGCTGGTATTTGGTCGCGAAGATTCCGGGCTCACCAACGAAGAGCTTGAGCTGGCGGACGTTCTCACCGGTGCGCCGATGGTAGCCGATTATCCTTCCCTGAATTTAGGCCAGGCGGTCATGGTCTATTGCTATCAATTAGCCTCCCTAATGCAAATCCCCCAACCTCAGGCAGAAGCGGCAAATGAAAATCAGCTGGCCGCGCTTCGTGCTCGCGTGGAGAGTCTGCTATCGAGCCTTGGCGTTGCGGACGATCGAAAAATGGCCGACTGGCTACAGCAGCGCCTTGGACGTCTTGAGCAGCGGGATACCGCCATGTTGCATCGTTTGCTGCACGATATTGAAAAAAAATTGGCCGAGTAAAATGCTGCCATAAGTTTTTAGTATGGCGAAAAGGTCTGTCGTGGAGGGTTGCAGTTGGGGGATTCGGATGAAAATAAAACGGCGCGCAGCGTGACGTGAACGTCTGCGGAATTGTGATCAAATTAAAAATTCATTGACTTAAGGTGCCCGATCCTTTAACCCTAAAAGAATACAGCACAGACAGATAATAATGACAGAGTACACAACATCCATGAAACGCATCAGCATCACCACCATTACCACAACCATCATCATTACCACAGGTAACGATGCGGGCTGACGCGTACAGGAAAAACAGAAAAAAGCCCGCACCTGAACAGTGCGGGCTTTTTTTTCGGCTAAAGGAAACGAGGTAGAACCATGCGAGTGTTGAAGTTCGGCGGTACATCAGTGGCAAATGCAGAACGCTTTCTGCGTGTTGCCGATATCCTGGAGAGCAACGCCAGGCAGGGGCAGGTTGCGACCGTCCTCTCTGCCCCGGCAAAAATCACAAACCATCTGGTGGCGATGATTGAAAAGACCATCGGTGGCCAGGATGCACTCCCGAACATCAGCGACGCAGAGCGTATCTTCTCTGAGCTGCTGCAGGGGCTGGCAGAGGCACAGCATGGTTTCCCGCTCGCGCAGCTGAAGTCTTTCGTTGAGCAGGAGTTTGCTCAGATCAAACATGTGCTGCACGGCATCAGCCTGCTGGGCCAATGCCCGGACAGCGTCAACGCGGCGCTGATCTGCCGGGGCGAAAAACTCTCCATCGCCATCATGGCGGGCGTGCTGGAAGCGCGCGGCCATAGCGTGACCGTTATCAACCCGGTTGAGAAACTGCTGGCGGTGGGTCACTACCTCGAATCTACCGTTGATATTGCCGAATCAACCCGCCGTATCGCCGCAAGCAAAATCCCCTCTGACCATATGATCCTGATGGCAGGCTTCACCGCCGGAAATGAGAAGGGTGAACTGGTGGTGCTGGGCCGCAACGGCTCCGACTACTCTGCCGCCGTGCTGGCTGCCTGTTTACGCGCGGACTGTTGTGAGATCTGGACTGACGTCGACGGCGTCTATACCTGCGACCCGCGCCAGGTGCCGGACGCCAGGCTGCTGAAGTCGATGTCGTATCAGGAAGCGATGGAGCTTTCTTATTTCGGTGCCAAAGTACTTCACCCGCGTACCATCTCCCCGATTGCCCAGTTCCAGATCCCTTGCCTGATTAAAAACACCGGTAACCCACAGGCGCCAGGCACGCTGATTGGTGCCAGCAGCGATGAAGATGGCCTGCCGGTGAAAGGTATTTCCAACCTGAACAATATGGCGATGTTCAGCGTCTCCGGTCCGGGGATGAAGGGGATGGTCGGCATGGCGGCGCGAGTTTTTGCGGCCATGTCACGCAACGGTATCTCGGTGGTGCTGATCACCCAGTCCTCTTCCGAGTACAGCATCAGCTTCTGCGTGCCGCAGGTCGACTGTCTGCGCGCCCGCCGCGCGCTGGAAGAAGAGTTCTACCTGGAGTTGAAAGAGGAACTGCTGGAGCCGCTCTCCATTCAGGAGCGCCTGGCCGTGATCTCTGTGGTCGGTGACGGTATGCGCACTCTGCGCGGTATCTCCGCCAAATTCTTTGCCGCGCTGGCGCGGGCCAATATCAATATCGTGGCGATTGCCCAGGGCTCGTCCGAGCGTTCAATTTCCGTTGTTGTGGATAACGACGATGCGACCACCGGCGTTCGCGTGGTGCACCAGATGCTGTTCAACACCGATCAGGTGATCGAGCTGTTCCTGATCGGCGTAGGAGGGGTCGGTGGCGCATTGCTGGAGCAGGTGAAGCGCCAGCAGGAGTGGCTTAAGAAAAAGCATATCGACCTGCGCGTCTGCGGTATCGCCAACTCCAGGGCGCTGCTGACCAACGTCCACGGTCTTAACCTGGAAAACTGGCAGGCGGAGCTGGAGGAGGCGAAAGAGCCGTTCAACCTGGGGCGCCTGATCCGTCTGGTGAAAGAGTATCACCTGCTTAACCCGGTGATCGTTGACTGTACCTCAAACCAGGCTGTGGCCGACCAGTACGCCGATTTCCTGCGCGAAGGCTTCCACGTGGTGACGCCGAACAAAAAGGCCAACACCTCGTCGATGGATTACTATCACCAGATGCGTCTGGCGGCGAGCAAGTCGCGCCGCAAGTTCCTCTACGACACCAACGTCGGTGCCGGCCTGCCGGTTATCGAAAATCTGCAAAACCTGCTGAACGCGGGCGACGAACTGCAGCGTTTCTCCGGCATTCTCTCCGGCTCCCTGTCGTTTATTTTCGGCAAGCTGGATGAGGGCATGAGCCTCTCGGAAGCCACCCGTGCCGCGCGCGAGCTGGGCTATACCGAGCCGGACCCGCGTGACGATCTCTCCGGTATGGACGTGGCGCGTAAGCTGCTGATCCTGGTGCGTGAAACGGGGCGCGAGCTTGAGCTTTCCGATATCGTGATTGAACCCGTGTTGCCAGCCGAGTTTGACAGCAGCGGCGATGTCAGCACCTTTATGGCGAATTTGCCCCAGCTTGACGACGCTTTTGCCGCGCGAGTGGCGAAAGCCCGTGATGAAGGTAAGGTATTGCGCTATGTTGGCAACATTGAAGAAGATGGCGTGTGCCGGGTGAAGATTGCCGAAGTGGATGGCAACGACCCGCTGTACAAAGTTAAAAACGGCGAAAACGCCCTCGCGTTTTACAGCCACTATTATCAGCCATTGCCGCTGGTGCTTCGCGGCTATGGCGCAGGGAACGATGTTACGGCGGCGGGTGTGTTTGCCGATCTGCTGCGTACCCTGTCATGGAAGTTAGGAGTTTAACATGGTCAAAGTTTATGCCCCGGCTTCCAGCGCCAATATGAGCGTCGGATTTGACGTGCTGGGTGCGGCGGTGACGCCGGTAGATGGTTCGCTGCTGGGCGATACGGTCACGGTTGAAGCGGCAGAGAGCTTCAGCTTGAATAACGTGGGCCGCTTTGCCAGTAAGCTGCCGTCTGAGCCGCGCGAAAATATCGTCTATCAGTGCTGGGAACGCTTCTGTCAGGAGATCGGCAAAAACGTGCCGGTTGCCATGACGCTGGAAAAAAGCATGCCGATTGGCTCGGGACTGGGTTCCAGCGCCTGTTCGGTGGTCGCCGCGCTGGTGGCGATGAACGAGCACTGCGGCAAGCCGCTGAACAACAGTCGCCTGCTGGGCCTGATGGGCGAGCTGGAAGGGCGCATCTCCGGCAGCATTCACTATGACAACGTGGCGCCGTGCTTCCTCGGCGGCATGCAGCTGATGATCGAAGAAAATGGCATCATCAGCCAGCAGGTGCCAGGGTTTGATGAGTGGCTATGGGTGCTGGCGTATCCGGGCATTAAGGTCTCTACCGCGGAAGCGCGTGCGATCCTGCCTGCGCAGTATCGTCGCCAGGACTGCATCGCCCACGGGCGTCATCTGGCGGGCTTTATCCACGCCTGCTACACCCGTCAGCCGCAGCTGGCGGCGAAGCTAATGAAGGACGTCATTGCCGAGCCGTACCGCACGAAGCTGCTGCCCGGCTTTAACGAGGCGCGGCAGGCTTCAATGGATATCGGCGCGCAGGCGTGCGGCATCTCCGGCTCCGGCCCGACGCTGTTCGCCCTGTGCGATAAGCCAGACACCGCGCAGCGCGTGGCGGACTGGCTCTCTAAACACTACCTGCAAAATCAGGAAGGCTTTGTTCATATTTGCCGTCTGGACACGGCTGGCGCACGAGTACTGGGATAATTAATGAAACTCTACAACCTTAAAGATCATAACGAGCAGGTCAGCTTCGCGCAGGCGGTGACTCAGGGGCTGGGCAAAAATCAGGGGCTGTTTTTCCCGCATGACCTGCCGGAATTTCAGCTGACCGAGATTGATGAACTGCTGAAGCAGGATTTTGTCACCCGCAGCACCAAAATTCTTTCTGCGTTTATCGGCGACGAAATCCCGCAGGAGCTGCTGGAAGAGCGCGTGCGCGCGGCGTTTGCTTTCCCGGCTCCGGTTAAGCAGGTGGAGCCTGACGTTGGCTGTCTGGAGCTGTTCCACGGCCCGACCCTGGCGTTTAAAGATTTCGGCGGCCGCTTTATGGCGCAGATGCTGACCCACATCAGCGGCGACAAACCGGTGACCATCCTGACCGCCACCTCCGGCGATACCGGCGCGGCGGTGGCGCACGCGTTCTACGGCCTGAAAAACGTCCGCGTGGTGATCCTCTATCCAAAAGGCAAGATCAGCCCGCTGCAGGAAAAACTGTTCTGCACCCTCGGCGGCAACATTGAAACCGTGGCGATCGACGGCGATTTCGATGCCTGCCAGGCGCTGGTCAAGCAGGCGTTCGATGATGAAGAGCTGAAGGCCGCGCTGGGGCTGAACTCGGCGAACTCCATCAATATCAGCCGTCTGCTGGCGCAGATCTGCTACTACTTCGAAGCGGTGGCGCAGCTGCCGCAGGAAGCGCGCAATCAGCTGGTAGTTTCCGTACCAAGCGGTAACTTTGGTGACCTGACGGCGGGCCTGCTGGCGAAATCTCTGGGGCTGCCGGTCAAACGCTTTATCGCTGCTACCAACGCCAACGACACCGTGCCGCGCTTCCTGAAAGACGGCAAATGGGCTCCTAACGCCACGCAGGCCACGCTCTCCAATGCCATGGACGTGTCACAGCCGAACAACTGGCCGCGCGTAGAAGAGCTGTTCCGCCGTAAGATCTGGCGTCTGGGTGACCTGGGCTACGCCGCGGTGACGGACGAAACCACCAAAGCCACCATGCGCGAGCTGAAGGCGGTGGGGTACACCTCTGAGCCGCACGCGGCAATTGCCTACCGGGCGCTGCGCGACCAGCTTAACCCGGGTGAATATGGCCTGTTCCTGGGCACCGCGCATCCGGCGAAGTTCAAAGAGAGCGTGGAAGCGATCCTGGGCGAAACGCTGCCGCTGCCGAAAGAGCTGGCCGAGCGTGCTGACCTGCCGCTGCTGTCTCATGAGCTGCCGGCGGACTTTGCGGCGCTGCGTAAGTTGATGATGACGCGCGCGTGATTGTGTTGCCCGGTGGCGGCTACGCCTTACCGGGCCTGCAACGACCGCGACCACCGTCCGGGACCGGACTGGAAACGCCATTAACGCAAAACCCCGCCAGCAGGCGGGGTTGTTTTTTACTGCTCGTGACGCTTAAACACCAGTTCGCCTTTCCCCGACGCCTCTTCGTCAAAGAAATACCCTTCACTGTTAAACCCGGTCAGCTGCTCCGGCTTCGTCAGGCGGTTCTGAATGATGTAGCGGCTCATCAGGCCACGCGCTTTTTTGGCGTAGAAGCTGATGACCTTGAACTTGCCGTTCTTCTCATCAAGGAAGACCGGCTTAACGATCTCCGCGTTCAGCTTTTTCGGTTTCACCGACTTGTAGTACTCATCGGATGCCAGGTTAACCACCACGTTATCGCCCTGAGCGTGCAGCGCCGCGTTCAGCTTGTCGGTGATGATGTCGCCCCAGAAATGGTACAGGTCTTTGCCTTTGGCGTTTTCCAGGCGAATCCCCATCTCCAGACGATATGGCTGCATCAGATCCAGCGGGCGCAGCACGCCATACAGACCCGACAGCATGCGCAGATGCTGCTGGGCAAAATCAAAGTCGGCTTCGCTAAAATCTTCCGCCTGCAGGCCGGTGTAGACATCGCCCTTAAACGCCAGGATCGCCTGGCGCGCATTGGCGGGGGTGAAATCCGGGTGCCACTCATGGAATCGGGTCGCGTTAAGGTCTGCCAGCTTGTCGCTGATGCTCATCAGCGAGGCGATTTGCGGCGCCGAGAGCTTACGCGCTTCGCGGATCAGCTGTTGCGAGTAGTCCAGCAGTTCTGGCTGGGTATAACGCTCGGTGGCGAGCGGGCTCTGGTAGTCGAGCGTTTTTGCAGGTGAAATCAGAATCAGCATATCCAGTCCTTGCAGGAAATTTAGAGCGACTTTAACAAAAAATCGCCCTGAATTGATCGATAGCTGTTATCGCCGGGGCAAATCATCCCAGGTGCCGGGGGCGAGTTGTGACTGAATTTCGGGATAGCGTGCGGCATCAAAAACCGGGGGGACGCCCAACTTGCGCTGGCGCAGATAATCCCTGGCAATAAGGTTCACAACGGGCGAGAGCAGCAGGATCGCCGTCAGGTTAGTGATTGCCATTAGCGCCATAATGACATCCGCCAGCTGCCAGACCAGCGGCATGTTCAGAAGGGAGCCCGCGATCACCATCAGTATCACGCCCAGGCGAAGCAAGAGGATGGCCGGACGAGAGTCGAATTTCAGGAAGATGAGGTTGTTTTCGGCGTACAGGTAATTCACCACAATCGAGCTGAAGGCGAATAGCATCAGAATGAGCGAGACAAATCCTGCCCCCCAGCCTCCGGTAAGATTCACCAGCGCCTGCTGGAGAAATTGGATCCCGACGGCGTCCGAGGTATGGGGTACCGGGCCGGCCAGCAGGAGGATCATGGCGCTGGCGGAACAGATAATAACGGTATCCATAAAAACGCCTATCATCTGCACGATCCCCTGTGCTGCCGGGTGTGGCGGCCAGGAAGAGGCGGCCGCGGCGGCGTTGGGAGTGGAGCCCATTCCGGCTTCATTGGAGAACATACCTCGCTGAAAACCTGCCATCAGCGCCTGGCTCAGGGTGTAACCCAGGGCGCCAGACGCGACCTCACGCCAGCCAAAGGCGCTTTTAAAGATGGTCGCAATCACGCCCGGAACCTGGTCGGCATGCAGCGCAGCGACGACCAGACTCGCGGCAACCCAGAGCAGCGCCATGATGGGAACCAGCCACTGCATCAGGCGGGCGACGCCTTTGATGCCGGCAGAAATGGTGAGCAACACAAAGAGGGCTAAAACGATGCCGGTGATCCACTCCGGGCAGGAGAAGGTATAGCGCAGGGCATGGGCGACGGAGTTTGACTGCACGGTATTAAAGATTAGGCCGTACGCGAGAAGTAAAAAAAGCGAGAACAGAACGCCCATCCAGCGCATTCCTAAGCCACGCGCCATATACCAGGCCGGACCGCCGCGAAACTGCCCGTTTCTGTCTTTCTCTTTGTAAAGCTGCGCCAGCGAGCTTTCGGCAAAAGAGGTAGCCATTCCTAGAAGTGCCGTGACCCACATCCAGAACACCGCGCCTGGCCCACCGGCGCTGATGGCCAGCGCAACGCCCGCCAGATTACCGCTGCCAAGGCGTGCCGCCAGGCTGGTACAGAGCACCTGGAACGACGTTAATCCCCCCGGCTGGGGCGTGACGCTGTTTTTCAGACTTCTGCCAAACTTGCGGATATAACGAAACTGGATAAACCCACTGCGTAGCGTAAACCAGATACCTGCTCCCAGAAGCAGGTAGATCATTATCGAACCCCAGAGGACTTCGTTAATAAAGAAAAAGAAATCAGGCATTAACGTCCCTCTTGTTGATGCCAATGTGAATATGTAAGCGCTACCACTGATTGGGCATGCTGTTGCTTAGCAGCCTGTTAATATTCTGAGTTTATCATACTCTGCCTAAGCGCACTGTCTGCGGTTGCGCTACCCCTCCGTCGTGTTATCATCAGGGCAGACCGGTTACATCCCCCTAACAAGTAAACCTGTCATTTTTCCGCTGCTGGCATGCTGTCGGTAGCGTGAATTATCCAGGGCACGTTAAAAGAGAAACACTATCATGACGGATAAATTGACCTCCCTTCGTCAGTTCACCACTGTCGTAGCTGACACCGGAGATATCGCGGCAATGAAGCTGTACCAGCCGCAGGATGCCACAACTAACCCTTCTCTGATCCTTAACGCCGCACAGATCCCTGAGTATCGCAAACTGATTGACGAGGCTGTGACCTGGGCGAAAGCACAGAGCAATGACCGCGCGCAGCAGGTTGTGGATGCTACTGATAAACTGGCAGTGAACATCGGTCTGGAAATTCTGAAGCTGGTTCCGGGCCGTATCTCTACCGAAGTGGATGCACGTCTCTCCTACGACACCGAAGCGTCAATCGCGAAAGCAAAACGCCTGATCAAACTGTACAACGATGCGGGTATCAGCAATGACCGTATCCTGATCAAACTGGCGTCGACCTGGCAGGGCATTCGCGCTGCTGAGCAGCTGGAAAAAGAAGGCATCAACTGTAACCTGACCCTGCTGTTCTCCTTCGCACAGGCACGTGCGTGTGCGGAAGCAGGCGTGTACCTGATTTCTCCGTTCGTGGGCCGTATTCTGGACTGGTACAAAGCCAACACCGATAAGAAAGAGTACGCACCGGCTGAAGATCCAGGCGTGATTTCTGTGACTGAAATCTACGAATACTACAAACAGCATGGCTATGAGACTGTGGTTATGGGCGCAAGCTTCCGTAACGTCGGTGAAATCATCGAGCTGGCTGGCTGTGACCGCCTGACCATCGCGCCTGCGCTGCTGAAAGAGCTGGCAGAGAGCGAAGGTACCCTGGAGCGTAAACTGTCCTACACCGGTGAAGTGAAAGCACGCCCAGAGCGCATCACTGAATCTGAGTTCCTGTGGCAGCACAACCAGGATCCAATGGCCGTAGACAAACTGGCGGACGGTATCCGTAAGTTTGCTGTTGACCAGGAAAAACTGGAAAAAATGATCGGCGACCTGCTGTAATCATTCTGCGTGACCGGGCTCCCGGTCACGCGTCTTCTTCTGATCCCTGTCTGAATTTTCCCTCTGCGTGTATCATTCCCTTTAATCAGTACTTTTTGAATGGAATGGATATGAATACCTTACGCATCGGCTTAGTGTCGATTTCTGACCGCGCCTCCAGCGGCGTTTACCAGGATAAAGGCATCCCCGCTCTGGAAGCGTGGCTGGCGAGTGCGCTGACCACCCCGTTTGAGATCCAGACTCGCCTTATCCCCGACGAACAACCGATCATCGAGCAGACCTTGTGTGAGCTGGTGGATGAGATGAGCTGTCACCTTGTGCTGACCACGGGCGGAACCGGCCCCGCGCGCCGGGATGTGACGCCAGACGCGACGCTGGCTATCGCCGATCGTGAAATGCCGGGCTTCGGTGAACAGATGCGCCAGATCAGTCTACACTTTGTCCCGACGGCGATCCTTTCCCGGCAGGTGGGGGTGATCCGCAAGCAGGCGCTGATTCTGAACCTGCCGGGACAGCCGAAGTCGATCAAAGAGACGCTGGAAGGATTAAAAGCCGAGGACGGCAGCGTCATTGTGCACGGCATATTTGCGAGTGTACCGTATTGTATACAGTTGCTTGACGGGCCGTACGTGGAAACTGACGACAAAGTGGTAGCAGCATTTCGTCCTAAAAGCGCACGCCGCGAGACAATCTCCTGAAATTAACTAAAATGTGACATTAGCGCCAGCCGCAGTAGCGTGTAAATGGATTTACGATATAGTAATTTTTTCTTTACGATTACTGTAAAAAATTATCCACAACACATGCACAATGGTTCGCTATGTCACATAACACCCGACCTCTGAATCGACAGGACTACAAAACCCTCACGCTCGCCGCCTTAGGCGGCGCGCTGGAGTTTTACGACTTCATCATCTTTGTTTTCTTCGCCGCCGTGGTGGGGGCGCTCTTCTTCCCGGCGGATATTCCGGAATGGCTGCGTCAGGTACAAACCTTCGGCATTTTTGCTGCCGGGTATCTGGCGCGTCCGCTGGGCGGCATCATCATGGCCCACTTTGGCGATCTTGTCGGGCGTAAGAAGATGTTTACCCTGAGCATCCTGCTGATGGCGGTGCCGACGCTGGCCATTGGCCTGCTGCCAACTTATGCCTCAATGGGCATTCTCGCCCCACTATTGCTGCTGCTAATGCGCATTCTCCAGGGCGCGGCTATCGGCGGGGAAGTGCCGGGGGCCTGGGTGTTTGTGGCGGAGCACGTTCCTGCCCGCCGCATCGGTATCGCCTGCGGAACGTTAACGGCGGGGCTGACCGTCGGGATCCTGCTGGGGTCGGTGGTGGCGACGATAGTCAACACCAGCATGACGCAGCAGGCCGTGCACGACTGGGGCTGGCGTATTCCGTTCCTGCTGGGTGGGGCGTTTGGCCTGGTGGCAATGTACCTGCGCCGCTGGCTGCAGGAGACGCCTATTTTCCTCGAAATGCAGCAGCGCAAGGCGCTGGCGCAGGAGCTGCCGGTCAAAGCCGTCGTGGTGCGTCATAAAAAAGCGGTGGTGGTGTCGATGCTGCTCACCTGGCTGCTGTCGGCGGGCATTGTGGTGGTGATTTTGATGTCGCCGGTGTGGCTGCAGAAACAGTACGGTTTCGCCCCTGCCGTGACCTTACAGGCGAACAGTATCGCGACAATCATGCTCTGCTTTGGCTGTCTGGCCGCCGGGCTGGCGGCGGATCGTTTCGGTGCCAGCCTGACTTTTATTGTCGGCAGCCTGCTACTGGCCGCGTCCAGCTGGGCGTTCTACCATCTGGCGGGCACTCATCCTGAACAGCTGTTCCTGCTGTACGGTATCGTGGGGCTGTGCGTGGGCGTAGTGGGTGCTGTGCCTTACGTCATGGTGCGCGCCTTCCCGCCGGAGGTTCGCTTCACCGGGATCTCGTTCTCTTATAACGTCGCGTATGCCATTTTCGGCGGGCTGACGCCGATAGTGGTCACGGTGATGATGGGGGTGTCGCCGATGGCGCCTGCCTGGTATGTACTCGCGCTCTCGCTGATGGGGCTGGGATTAGGCGTTTGGCTTCGTCAGGCGGGAGAATATCGTGCCCGCGAGGCGGGCACGACAGAGGGATCAGTGTTTTTCACCAATCGGTAAAATGGTGCGGTCAAACTGTTCGTTCAGCACTTCACCCATTGCCAGGTAAATAGCGCTTGCGCCGCACACCAGGCCAATCCAGCCTGCTACGTGAACGATGCCTTCGTTATCCGCCAGGTGGCCAATCGCCAGCAGGGCGAACAGGACGGTCAGGCTCAGGAAGACGAACTGCAGTGCGCGGTTGCCTTTCAGGGTGCCGAAGAACATGAACAGGGTGAAGACGCCCCACAGGCCCAGGTAGACGCCCAGGAAGTGGGCGTTTGCCGCGTCTGCCAGGCCCATTTTAGGCATCAGCAGGATGGCGACCAGGGTCAGCCAGAACGAGCCGTAAGAAGTGAAGGCGGTTAAGCCGAAGGTGTTGCCTTTCTTATATTCCAGCAGGCCCGCGAAGATTTGCGCGATACCGCCGTAAAAAATGCCCATCGCCAGGATAATGCCGTCCATCGGGAACATCCCGATGTTGTGCAGGTTCAGCAGAATGGTGGTCATGCCAAAACCCATCAGGCCCAGCGGAGCCGGATTAGCCAACTTAGTGTTGCCCATAAGTCCTCAAAAAAATCATCATTAATATGGTGAAATGGTTAAACCCGCGTCAATTCTCCCTGACGGGGCGCGGCATCATAATGGGCGGCATCGACGCCGTCTATGATCTCATCAGGGTGAAATTAAAATTTTTTTTATCGTTCCCCCTTGATGGATGCCGTCGCGACCCCATCTTGTAGTCAACCGCAGTGTGTGGACCTGAAAAAAATCAAATCTGGGTAGTTGAAAAAGCACGTTCTGCCCTTATTACAGGTACACAACCACATGTTGACTGAATTTTTAGTGGAGACGTTTAGATGGGTAAAATTATTGGTATCGACCTGGGTACTACCAACTCTTGTGTAGCGATTATGGACGGCACTACTGCACGCGTGCTGGAGAACGCCGAGGGCGATCGCACCACGCCTTCTATCATTGCTTATACCCAGGATGGTGAAACTCTGGTTGGTCAGCCGGCTAAACGTCAGGCAGTGACAAACCCGCAAAACACCCTGTTTGCGATCAAACGCCTGATTGGCCGCCGCTTCCAGGACGAAGAAGTTCAGCGTGACGTTTCTATCATGCCTTACAAAATCATCGCGGCAGATAACGGCGATGCGTGGCTTGATGTGAAAGGCACCAAAACGGCACCACCGCAGATTTCTGCTGAAGTGCTGAAAAAAATGAAGAAAACCGCTGAAGATTATCTGGGTGAGCCGGTAACTGAAGCTGTTATTACCGTTCCTGCTTACTTCAACGATGCGCAGCGTCAGGCAACTAAAGATGCTGGCCGTATCGCAGGTCTGGAAGTAAAACGTATCATCAACGAACCAACCGCGGCTGCGCTGGCTTACGGTCTGGATAAAGAAGTCGGCAACCGTACTATCGCGGTTTACGACCTGGGTGGTGGTACCTTCGATATCTCTATTATCGAAATCGACGAAGTTGACGGCGAAAAAACCTTCGAAGTTCTGGCAACCAACGGTGATACCCACCTGGGTGGTGAAGACTTCGATACCCGTCTGATCAACTACCTCGTTGACGAGTTCAAGAAAGATCAGGGCATTGACCTGCGTAACGATCCGCTGGCAATGCAGCGCCTGAAAGAAGCCGCTGAGAAAGCGAAGATCGAACTGTCTTCCGCTCAGCAGACTGACGTGAACCTGCCGTACATCACTGCAGACGCGACCGGTCCTAAACACATGAACATCAAAGTGACCCGTGCGAAACTGGAAAGCCTGGTAGAAGACCTGGTGAACCGTTCTATCGAGCCGCTGAAAGTTGCACTGCAGGATGCTGGCCTGTCTGTATCTGATATCCAGGACGTTATCCTGGTGGGCGGTCAGACTCGTATGCCAATGGTTCAGAAGAAAGTGGCTGAATTCTTTGGTAAAGAGCCACGTAAAGACGTGAACCCGGACGAAGCAGTTGCTATCGGTGCTGCGGTTCAGGGCGGCGTTCTGACCGGTGAAGTGAAAGATGTACTGCTGCTGGACGTTACCCCGCTGTCTCTGGGTATCGAAACCATGGGCGGTGTGATGACTGCGCTCATCAACAAAAACACCACCATCCCAACCAAGCACAGCCAGGTGTTCTCTACCGCTGAAGACAACCAGTCTGCGGTAACCATCCATGTGCTGCAGGGTGAGCGTAAGCGTGCGTCTGATAACAAATCTCTGGGTCAGTTCAACCTGGATGGTATTAACCCGGCACCGCGCGGCATGCCGCAGATCGAAGTCACCTTCGATATCGATGCTGACGGTATCCTGCACGTGTCTGCGAAAGATAAAAACAGCGGTAAAGAGCAGAAGATCACTATCAAGGCATCTTCTGGCCTGAACGAAGCGGAAATCGAAAAAATGGTTCGTGATGCCGAAGCTAACGCGGAATCCGACCGTAAGTTCGAAGAGCTGGTTCAGACCCGTAACCAGGGTGACCATCTGCTGCACAGCACCCGTAAGCAGGTTGAAGAAGCGGGCGATAAACTGCCAGCGGAAGATAAAACTGCTATCGAAGCTGCACTGAGCGCGCTGGAAACGTCTCTGAAAGGCGAAGACAAAGCGGATATCGAAGCGAAGATGCAGGAGCTGGCACAGGCTTCCCAGAAGCTGATGGAAATCGCTCAGCAGCAGCACGCACAGCAGCAGGCGGGCGCTGACGCTTCTGCGAACAACGCGAAAGACGACGACGTTGTCGACGCTGAGTTCGAAGAAGTTAAAGACAAAAAATAATCGCCCTGATGCAGGGTAATTAATCGGCACGGGCGTAGGAGAACTCTCCACGCCCGTGCTCGCATGTTAAGGGGCTTAAAAAAACCAATGGCAAAGCAAGACTATTACGAGATTTTAGGCGTTCCGAAAACTGCGGAAGAGCGTGAAATCAAAAAGGCGTATAAGCGCCTGGCCATGAAATTCCACCCGGACCGTAACCAGGGTGACAAAGAGGCTGAAGCAAAATTTAAAGAGATCAAAGAAGCCTACGAAGTCCTGACCGATGCACAAAAACGTGCGGCCTATGACCAGTACGGCCACGCAGCCTTTGAACAGGGCGGCATGGGCGGCGGTGGATTCGGTGGTGGCGGCTTTGGCGGCGGTGCGGATTTCAGCGACATCTTTGGCGATGTGTTCGGCGATATCTTTGGCGGCGGTCGTGGTCGTCAGCGCGCGGCGCGCGGCGCAGACCTGCGCTACAACATGGATCTCACTCTTGAAGAGGCCGTTCGTGGCGTCACGAAAGAGATCCGTATTCCGACGCTGGAAGAGTGTGATGTTTGCCACGGCAGCGGCGCGAAGGCGGGTACCCAGCCACAGACTTGTCCAACCTGTCACGGCTCCGGCCAGGTACAGATGCGTCAGGGCTTCTTCGCGGTACAGCAGGCCTGTCCGCACTGTCACGGTCGCGGTACGCTGATTAAAGATCCGTGCACCAAGTGTCACGGCCACGGTCGCGTTGAGAAAACCAAGACCCTGTCCGTTAAGATCCCGGCTGGCGTTGATACGGGCGACCGCATCCGTCTGGCGGGTGAAGGCGAAGCAGGCGAGCACGGCGCGCCGGCAGGCGATCTGTACGTTCAGGTACAGGTGAAACAGCACGCCATCTTCGAGCGTGAAGGCAACAACCTGTACTGTGAAGTGCCGATCAACTTCGCGATGGCGGCTCTCGGCGGTGAAATCGAAGTGCCGACGCTGGACGGTCGTGTCAATCTGAAAATCCCTGGCGAAACCCAGACCGGCAAGCTGTTCCGCATGCGCGGCAAAGGCGTGAAATCCGTTCGCGGTGGTGCTCAGGGCGACCTGCTGTGCCGCGTCGTCGTGGAAACGCCGGTTGGCCTGAACGACAAGCAGAAACAGCTGTTGAAAGAGCTTCAGGAGAGCTTTGGCGGCCCAACGGGTGAGAAAAACAGCCCGCGCTCCAAAAGCTTCTTTGATGGCGTCAAAAAATTCTTCGATGATTTGACCCGCTAGTTCGTTAGCTGGTGTTCATCTTCAAAAAGCCCGGAAGCGATTCCGGGCTTTTTTTATTTGCCGATATCGATCGGTAAAACTGAGTCTATACTCAATATTAATCTGTTTTTGCCGAGCTATTTGGCTTGGTATTATGGTTTTATCGAGGTATTGTTGTAAAAGAGAGAACATAAATGAAATTACTACACCGTTTCTTTAGCAGTGAGGCGTCTGGTGGTGTGATCCTGATTATTGCCGCGGCGGCCGCGATGGGGCTGGCTAACCTGGGCATGACCCGCGATCTCTATCACGCATTTCTGGAAACACCCGTCGAGCTGAAGGTCGGGGCGCTGGAAATTAACAAGAACATGCTGCTGTGGATCAACGATGCGCTGATGGCGGTGTTCTTCCTGTTGGTAGGACTGGAAGTTAAGCGCGAGCTGGTGCTCGGCTCGCTCGCCAGCCGCCAGCGCGCGGCGTTTCCGGTGATCGCTGCCATTGGCGGGATGGTCGTTCCGGCGCTGCTCTTTCTCGCATTTACCTGGCAGGATCCTGTCGCGCGTGACGGCTGGGCTATCCCGGCCGCAACGGATATCGCCTTTGCGCTCGGAGTCTTAGCCCTGCTCGGTAGCCGCGTTCCGGTTGCACTGAAAATCTTCCTAATGGCGCTGGCGATTATCGATGACCTGGGCGCCATTGTGATTATCGCGCTGTTCTACACCAGCGATCTGTCGATCCTGTCCCTGAGCGTGGCCGCCGGGGCGATTGCAGTGCTGGCGCTGCTGAACATCTTCAATGTTCGCCGCATCGGTATCTATATTCTGGTGGGGATGGTGCTGTGGACGGCAGTGCTGAAATCCGGCGTGCACGCCACGCTGGCAGGCGTGATTGTCGGCTTCTTCGTGCCGCTTAAGCCGCAGGACGGAAAGTCTCCCGCTAAACAGCTGGAACACGTACTACATCCGTGGGTCGCCTTTATGATCCTGCCGCTGTTTGCGTTTGCCAATGCGGGCGTTTCCCTGCAGGGCGTTACGCTGGACGGGCTGACGTCTGTCCTGCCGCTGGGCATTATTGCCGGGCTGTTTATCGGTAAGCCACTAGGGATCAGCCTCTTCTGCTGGCTGGCGCTGAAGATGAAGCTGGCGTCGTTGCCGAACGGTACAAGCTTTGGTCAGATTATGGCCGTCGGCGTGCTGTGCGGCATTGGATTTACCATGTCGATCTTTATCTCGACGCTGGCGTTTGGCGCAAACGCGCCTGAGCTCATCGTCTGGGCGAAGCTCGGCATTCTCATCGGGTCATTACTGGCCGCAGTGATTGGGTATACCTTGTTGAAGGTGAAGTTGTCCGGACAGGCCGTCCAGGCATAGCGGAACACCGGGAGGAGGCGATCCTTCTCCCGATACACACTCAGGGAGAGAAGACGCGATGTCTCATTTAAATTACAACCATCTGTACTACTTCTGGCACGTCTATAAACAGGGCTCGGTCGTGGGGGCCGCAGAGGCGCTTTACCTGACGCCGCAAACCATCACCGGGCAAATTAAAGCCCTGGAAGAACGTCTGCAGGGTAAGCTCTTCAAGCGAAAGGGCCGTGGGATTGAGCCGAGCGAGCTGGGTGAACTGGTTTTCCGCTATGCGGACAAAATGTTCACCCTGAGCCAGGAGATGCTGGATATCGTCAACTACCGCAAAGAGTCGAACCTGCTCTTTGACGTGGGCGTGGCGGATGCGCTCTCCAAACGGCTGGTGAGCGGCGTGCTGGATGCCGCCGTGGTAGAGGATGAACAAATCCACCTGCGCTGCTTTGAATCCACCCACGAGATGCTGCTGGAGCAGCTGAGCCAGCATAAGCTGGACATGATTATCTCGGACTGCCCCATCGACTCCACACAGCAGGAGGGGCTGTTTTCAGTGAAAATTGGCGAATGCGGCGTGAGCTTCTGGTGCATCAATCCGCCGCCGGAGAAACCTTTCCCGGCCTGTCTCGAAGAGCGTCGCCTGCTGGTGCCGGGAAGGCGTTCCATGCTGGGACGCAAGCTGCTGAACTGGTTTAACTCACAGGGGCTGAACGTGGAGATCCTCGGTGAGTTTGACGATGCTGCGCTGATGAAAGCCTTCGGCGAAGCGCATAATGCGATCTTCGTGGCACCAACGCTCTATGCGCACGATCTCTATTCAGACGATAAGATTACGGAGATTGGCAGGGTAGATAACGTGATGGAAGAGTACCACGCCATTTTCGCCGAAAGGATGATTCAGCATCCGGCGGTGCAGCGAATCTGCAACCGTGACTACTCGGCGCTATTTACGCCACCGGCGTTCTGAAGACATAAAAAAACCCGCGTTAAGCGGGTTCTTTAAACAAGCAACAACAAGTGGCGATTAAGCCAGTTTGTTGATCTGCGCGGTCAGGTTTGCTTTATGACGCGCTGCTTTGTTTTTGTGGATCAGACCTTTAGCAGCCTGACGATCCACGATTGGTTGCATTTCGTTAAATGCGTTCTGCGCTGCAGCTTTGTCGCCAGCTTCGATTGCTGCGTATACTTTCTTGATGAAAGTACGCATCATAGAGCGACGGCTTGCGTTGTGCTTACGAGCCTTTTCAGACTGAACGGCACGTTTCTTAGCTGATTTGATATTAGCCAAGTCCAACTCCCAAATATGTTCTATGTGGACAATTCAAAGGCCGAGGAATATGCCCTCTTTGCCTTCTTTTGTCAATGGATTTGTGCAAATAAGCGCCGTTAATTAGCGACGCTACGTTACGTAGTGATGGCGCAGGATTCTACCAGCTTGTCTTTCGTGAATACAGCCTTTCGGCGTAAAAATCGCAGTTCACGGGCAGATTTTTTCGCTGTGAAAGGTCAGCCTGATGAAATCATTACGGCTTTCTGTTTTGCGCGAACAATCGCCGGTTAACCTTAACCGCTGTACAAGGTATACTTTGGCGATTTTCACTGTTTTGAGCCAGACATGAAGCTGATACGCGGCATACATAATCTCAGCAGAGCCCCGCACGGGTGCGTGCTGACTATTGGTAATTTCGACGGCGTGCATCGTGGTCATCAGGCGCTGTTGCAGGGATTGCGTAAAGAAGGGGAGGCCCGTGGCCTGCCCGTTGTGGTGATGATTTTCGAGCCACAGCCGCTGGAGCTGTTCGCGGGCGATAAATCTCCCGCCCGCCTCACTCGCCTGCGCGAAAAGTTGCGCTACCTGGCAGAGTCCGGCGTGGACTACGTATTGTGCGTGCGTTTCGATCGTCGCTTTGCCGCACTGACAGCACAAAATTTCGTCAGCGACCTGCTGGTTAAGCGTCTTGGCGTACAGTTTCTCGCCGTGGGGGATGATTTCCGCTTTGGCGCTGGTCGTCAGGGCGATTTCTTGCTATTACAGAAGGCTGGTCTGGAGTACGGTTTTGACGTCACCAGCGCGATGACCTTCTGTGAAGGCGGCGTGCGCGTCAGCAGCACGGCGGTGCGTCAGGCGCTGGCTAATGATGAACTGGAGACGGCAGAAACTCTGCTGGGACATCCATTTACCATCTCTGGCCGCGTGGTCCATGGCGACGCGCTGGGCCGCACGATAGGTTTCCCGACGGCGAATATACCGCTGCGTCGTCAGGTTTCCCCGGTTAAAGGGGTCTATGCGGTGGAAGTAGCAGGACTTGGCGATAAGCCGTTTTACGGCGTTGCCAACATTGGCACGCGTCCGACCGTTGCTGGTGTGCGTCAACAGCTAGAAGTGCACCTGCTGGACGTTGTAATGGACCTTTATGGTCGCCATATAGATGTGATACTGCGTAAAAAAATACGCAATGAGCAGCGATTTGCTTCGCTGGATGAACTTAAGGCGCAAATCGCGCGAGATGAATTGACGGCCCGCGAGTATTTTGGGCTATAGAACCGGCTTAACTGCCTACGTGATAAATACGGAACCGAGAATCTGATGAGTGACTATAAATCAACCCTGAATTTGCCGGAAACAGGGTTCCCGATGCGCGGCGATCTCGCCAAGCGCGAACCGGGAATGCTGGCGCGTTGGACCGATGATGACCTGTACGGCATCATTCGTGCAGCTAAAAAAGGCAAAAAAACCTTCATTCTGCATGATGGCCCTCCATATGCGAATGGCAGCATTCATATTGGTCACTCTGTAAACAAGATTCTGAAAGACATTATCGTGAAGTCCAAAGGACTCGCGGGATATGACTCGCCTTACGTTCCGGGCTGGGACTGCCACGGTCTGCCCATTGAGCTGAAAGTGGAGCAAGAGTTTGGCAAGCCTGGCGAGAAGTTTACCGCTGCAGAGTTCCGCGCGAAGTGCCGCGAATACGCTGCCACCCAGGTTGAAGGCCAGCGCGCTGACTTTATCCGTCTGGGCGTGCTGGGCGACTGGTCGCACCCGTACCTGACCATGGACTTCAAAACCGAAGCCAACATCATCCGTGCGCTGGGCAAAATCATCGGTAACGGTCACCTGCACAAAGGCGCGAAGCCGGTACACTGGTGCGTGGACTGCCGCTCTGCGCTGGCAGAAGCGGAAGTGGAGTATTACGACAAAACTTCACCTTCTATCGATGTGGCCTTCGAAGCGGTCGATCAGGATGCCATTAAAGGTAAATTCGGTCTGCCTGGCGTTAGCGGCCCGATCTCTCTGGTGATCTGGACCACTACCCCATGGACGCTGCCAGCCAACCGTGCAATCTCGCTCTCCGGCGAGTTTGAATACGCGCTGGTGCAGATTGATGGCCGCGCGGTTATCCTGGCAAAAGATCTGGTTGAAAGCGTGCTGAAACGCGCGAATATCACCGACTACACCGTGCTGGGTACCGTAAAAGGCGACGCGCTTGAGCTGATGCGCTTCAAACACCCGTTCCTGGACTTCGATGTTCCGGCGATCCTGGGCGACCACGTGACGCTGGACGCGGGTACCGGTGCGGTACATACCGCCGGTGGCCACGGTCCTGACGACTACAACATCAGCCTGAAGTACGGTCTTGAAATCGCCAATCCGGTTGGCCCGGACGGTTCTTACCTGCCTGGCACCTATCCGGCGCTGGACGGCATCAACGTCTTCAAAGCGAACGACATTATCGTTGATATGCTGCGCACCAGCGGCGCGCTGCTGCACGTTGAGAAAATGCAGCACAGCTATCCGTGCTGCTGGCGTCACAAGACGCCAATCATCTTCCGTGCGACCCCGCAGTGGTTCGTTAGCATGGATCAGAAAGGCCTGCGCGAGCAGTCTCTGAAAGAGATCAAAGGCGTGCAGTGGATCCCGGACTGGGGCCAGGCGCGTATCGAATCCATGGTGGCTAACCGTCCTGACTGGTGTATCTCCCGTCAGCGTACCTGGGGCGTGCCGATGTCTCTGTTCGTACATAAAGAGACGCAGGAACTGCATCCGAACACCCTGGAACTGATGGAAGAAGTGGCGAAGCGCGTTGAAGTTGACGGCATTCAGGCGTGGTGGGATCTCGACGCCCGTGACATCCTGGGCGCGGACGCAGACAACTACGAGAAAGTGCCGGATACCCTGGACGTGTGGTTCGACTCCGGGTCTACTCACGCCTCCGTGGTCGATGTGCGTCCGGAGTTTGCCGGCCACGCTGCCGATATGTATCTGGAAGGCTCTGACCAACACCGCGGCTGGTTCATGTCATCTTTGATGATCTCCACCGCGATGAAGGGTAAAGCGCCTTACCGTCAGGTACTGACTCACGGCTTCACCGTGGATGGACAGGGCCGTAAGATGTCCAAATCCATCGGTAACACCGTTTCTCCACAGGACGTGATGAACAAGCTGGGCGCGGATATCCTGCGCCTGTGGGTAGCCTCTACCGACTACACCGGCGAAATGGCTGTATCTGACGAGATCCTGAAGCGTGCTGCTGACAGCTATCGTCGTATCCGTAACACCGCGCGCTTCCTGCTGGCGAACCTGAACGGTTTTGATCCGGTGAAAGACATGGTGAAACCGGAAGAGATGGTCGTGCTGGACCGCTGGGCGGTAGGCTGCGCGAAAGCGGCGCAGGAAGACATCGTTGAGGCGTATGAGTCCTACGACTTCCACGAAGTGGTGCAGCGCCTGATGCGCTTCTGCTCCATCGAGATGGGCTCGTTCTACCTCGACATCATCAAAGACCGCCAGTACACCGCGAAGGCGGACAGCGTGGCGCGCCGTAGCTGCCAGTCCGCGCTGTTCCACATCGCAGAAGCGCTGGTGCGCTGGATGGCACCGATCATGTCCTTCACCGCAGATGAAATCTGGGGCTATCTGCCTGGCGACCGTGAGAAATATGTCTTCACCGGCGAGTGGTATGAAGGTCTGTTCGATCTCTCCAGCACCGAAGCAATGAACGATGCCTTCTGGGACGAGCTGCTGAAAGTGCGTGGCGAAGTGAACAAGGTGATCGAGCAGGCGCGTGCTGATAAGAAAGTTGGTGGCTCTCTGGAAGCGGCAGTGACTCTGTACGCCGAACCTGAGCTGGCGGCGAAGCTGACCGCGCTGGGCGATGAATTGCGATTTGTCCTGTTGACCTCCGGAGCAAAAGTTGCGGATTATGCCGAGGCTTCTGCTGATGCGCAGCAGAGCGAGCTGCTCAAGGGGCTGAAAGTCGCGCTGAGCAAAGCCGAAGGTGAGAAGTGCCCGCGCTGCTGGCATTACACTACCGATATCGGCCAGGTGGCGGAACACGCAGACATCTGCGGACGCTGTGTAAGCAACGTCGCCGGTGACGGCGAAAAACGTAAGTTTGCCTGATGAGTAAAACTCTCTGTTCAACAGGACTGCGCTGGCTGTGGCTGGTTGTGGTGGTGCTGATTATCGATCTGGGCAGCAAGTTCCTGATCCTCCAGAATTTTGCTCTGGGGGAGACGGTTTCGCTGTTCCCGTCGCTTAACCTGCACTATGCACGCAACTACGGCGCGGCGTTTAGCTTCCTTGCCGACAGCGGTGGCTGGCAGCGCTGGTTCTTTGCGGGTATCGCTCTCGGTATCTGCGTGGTGCTGGCCGTGCTGATGTACCGCTCAAAGGCCACGCAAAAGCTGAATAACATTGCCTACGCGCTGATCATTGGCGGCGCGCTCGGCAACCTGTTTGACCGCCTGTGGCACGGCTTTGTGGTCGATATGATCGACTTCTACGTCGGCGACTGGCACTTCGCGACCTTTAACCTGGCCGATACCGCAATTTGCATCGGTGCGGCGTTAATCGTGCTGGAAGGCTTCTTGCCTAAACCGGCCGCGAAAGAGCAGGCGTAACACACTCGCCCGGTGGTGTAATGCCACCGGGCAAAACAAGCGAGCAATTTGCATGTCTAAATCCGTACAGAGCAACAGCGCGGTTCTCGTTCACTTCACGCTGAAGCTGGATGACGGCTCCACCGCCGAATCCACCCGCAATAACGGCAAACCTGCCCTGTTTCGTCTCGGCGATACCTCCCTGTCTGAAGGTCTTGAGCAGCAGCTCCTTGGCCTGAAAGAGGGGGAGAAAAAAGCGTTCTCGCTGGAGCCGGATGCCGCGTTTGGCGTGCCAAGCCCGGATCTGATCCAGTATTTCTCGCGCCGCGAGTTTATGGACGCGGGCGAACCGGAAATCGGGGCGATTATGCTCTTTACCGCTATGGACGGCAGCGAAATGCCTGGCGTGATCCGCGAGATTAACGGCGACTCTATCACCGTTGACTTCAACCATCCGCTTGCCGGGCGTACCGTTCATTTTGATGTTGAAGTGCTGGAAATCGATCCTGCACTGGAGGCCTGAAATGCAGATCCTGTTGGCTAACCCGCGCGGCTTCTGCGCCGGTGTAGACCGCGCTATCAGCATTGTTGAAAACGCGCTGGAGATTTACGGCGCGCCAATTTACGTGCGTCACGAAGTGGTGCATAACCGATACGTGGTGGACAGCCTGCGCGAGCGCGGCGCTATTTTCATCGAGCAGATCAGCGAAGTGCCGGACGGTGCGATCCTGATCTTCTCTGCGCACGGCGTCTCTCAGGCGGTGCGTAACGAAGCGAAAAGCCGCGATTTAACCGTTTTCGACGCAACCTGCCCATTAGTGACGAAAGTGCATATGGAAGTGGCGCGCGCCAGCCGTCGCGGTGAAGAGTCGATTCTGATTGGCCATGCGGGTCATCCGGAAGTCGAAGGCACCATGGGCCAGTACAGCAATCCGGAAGGGGGAATGTATCTGGTTGAGTCGCCGGAAGATGTCTTTACGCTGAACGTGAAAAATGACGCCCGTCTGTCGTTTATGACCCAGACGACGCTCTCGGTTGATGATACCTCGGATGTGATTGACGCCCTGCGCCAGCGCTTCCCGAAAATCGTCGGGCCGCGTAAGGATGACATCTGCTACGCGACCACCAACCGCCAGGAAGCGGTGCGCGCGCTGGCTGAACAGGCGGACGTGGTGCTGGTGGTCGGCTCCAAAAACTCGTCTAACTCCAACCGTCTGGCCGAACTGGCGCAGCGCATGGGTAAAGCGGCGTTCCTGATCGACGACGCGGCGGACATCCAGGAAGCGTGGGTTAAAAATGCGGTCTGCGTTGGCGTTACCGCAGGCGCTTCCGCGCCGGATATCCTGGTGCAGAACGTGATAACCCGTCTGCAGGAGCTGGGCGGTGGCGAAGCGGTTCCGCTGGAAGGACGCGAAGAGAATATCGTCTTCGAAGTGCCGAAAGAGCTGCGTATCGACGCCCGCGAAGTGGAATAACCCCTAAACAGCGAAAAGGCCAGCATCTCATGTGCTGGCCTTTTTTTTGCCCCGTACTTTATCGTGACCACAAAATCATGTCTTTTACTGATATTTAAGTCGGTTTCACGTTAAATTCTAATTATTGGTGTTTTCAGTTGGCAGCCTCCGCGAAGGCTGGTTAATCTGAAAACGATTTACATCATTTTAACGTAAGAGAATAACTATGCATGATGCACAGATCCGTGTCGCCATTGCGGGCGCGGGTGGACGTATGGGCCGTCAGCTGATTCAGGCGGCACTTCAGATGGATGGCGTAGCGCTGGGCGCGGCGCTGGAGCGTGAAGGCTCATCGCTTTTGGGGGCCGACGCAGGTGAACTGGCGGGCGCAGGAAAGACGGGCGTTACCGTCCAGAGCAGCCTGGATGCGGTTAAAGATGACTTCGATGTGTTTATCGACTTTACCCGCCCGGAAGGTACGTTGACGCACCTGGCATTTTGCCGCCAGCACGGCAAGGGGATGGTGATCGGCACCACCGGTTTTGATGACGCGGGTAAGCAGGCCATCCAGGACGCATCAAAAGAGATCGCGATTGTCTTCGCGGCGAACTTTAGCGTGGGCGTTAACGTCATGCTCAAGCTGCTGGAGAAAGCAGCGAAGGTCATGGGCGACTATACCGATATTGAAATTGTCGAAGCCCACCACCGCTACAAGGTTGATGCGCCGTCAGGCACGGCGCTGGCGATGGGCGAGGCGATTGCTCATGCACTCGATAAAGATTTAAAAGACTGCGCTGTCTATGCCCGCGAAGGTCACACCGGCGAACGCGTACCGGGCACTATTGGTTTCGCAACGGTACGTGCGGGTGACATCGTCGGCGAACATACGGCGATGTTCGCCGATATTGGTGAACGCGTGGAGATTACTCATAAAGCCTCAAGCCGCATGACGTTTGCCAACGGCGCGGTACGTTCCGCTTTGTGGCTTAAAAACAAGAAAGATGGACTTTTTGATATGCGAGATGTGCTGGATCTCAACAATTTGTAAGCATTATTACCCATCGTGATGTGGTTATTGCAGTCGTAATTCTTTGATTGCATAGGGCAATATTTTATTGCCCTTATATTTTACCTGTTTAGCTATTGTTTTGTTTATTGATCCATGAAAATACAACTATTCTTCCTGGTTTTCGTTACTGAAATGTAAATTTTGACCATTTGGTCCACTTTTTGATGCTGTGTCGACTCATTTTTCATTAAATTCGGCGCGCAAGCGTTTTCCGCAGTGATTTACCTGATCTTTTTGTCGCTTAAGCTTCACTCGCCTCACCAGATGCGCAAAAGACTAAACAAAATATCCGTTTTAAGTTGACTTTTACCCACCAAATCTCCAGAATGCCGCCGTTTGCCAAAAATCCGCTGGCAACACATTTGCATTGATCCATGACACGGTTATGAATTAATATGCAAATAAAGTGAGTGAATATTCTCTGGAGGGTGTTTTGATTAAGTCAGCGCTATTGGTTCTGGAAGACGGAACCCAGTTTATCGGTCGGGCCATAGGGGCAACGGGTTCGGCGGTTGGGGAAGTCGTTTTCAATACTTCAATGACCGGTTATCAAGAAATCCTCACTGATCCTTCCTATTCTCGCCAAATCGTTACTCTTACTTATCCTCATATCGGCAATGTCGGCACCAACGCGGCTGACGAAGAATCTTCTCAGGTACATGCGCAAGGCCTGGTCATTCGCGACCTGCCGCTGATTGCCAGCAACTTCCGCAATACCGAAGACCTCTCTTCTTACCTGAAGCGCCATAACATCGTGGCGATTGCCGATATCGATACCCGTAAGTTAACGCGTCTGCTGCGCGAGAAGGGTGCACAGAACGGCTGCATCATCGCCGGTGATAACCTCGATGCGACGCTGGCGCTGGAAAAAGCGAAAGCCTTCCCGGGCCTGAACGGCATGGACCTGGCGAAAGAAGTGACGACCGCGGAAGCCTACAGCTGGACGCAGGGTAGCTGGACGCTGGAAGGCGACCTGCCGGAAGCGAAAAAAGAGAGCGAGCTGCCGTTCCACGTGGTGGCCTACGATTTTGGCGCCAAGCGCAACATTCTGCGCATGCTGGTTGACCGCGGCTGCCGCCTGACGGTGGTGCCGGCTCAGACCTCTGCCGAAGACGTATTGAAGATGAATCCGGACGGTATTTTCCTGTCCAACGGCCCTGGCGACCCGGCACCGTGCGATTACGCCATCGCCGCCATTAAGTCCTTCCTGGAAACCGACATCCCGGTATTCGGCATCTGCCTCGGCCATCAGCTGCTGGCGCTGGCGAGCGGTGCGAACACCGTTAAGATGAAGTTCGGCCACCACGGTGGTAACCACCCGGTGAAAGACATCGATAACAACACGGTAATGATCACCGCGCAGAACCACGGCTTTGCCGTCGATGAAGCCTCTATGCCGGCTAACCTGCGCGTGACCCATAAGTCGCTGTTCGATGGCACCCTGCAGGGGATTCATCGCACCGATAAGCCAGCATTCAGCTTCCAGGGTCATCCGGAAGCCAGCCCGGGCCCGCACGACGCCGCGCCGCTGTTCGATCACTTCATCGAACTTATCGAGCAATACCGTAAGACTGCTAAATAATCAGGAGCCGAGAAGACCATGCCAAAACGTACAGACATAAAAAGCATCCTGATCCTTGGCGCTGGCCCGATTGTCATCGGCCAGGCCTGTGAATTCGACTACTCCGGCGCGCAGGCGTGTAAAGCCCTGCGTGAAGAGGGCTACCGCGTTATTCTGGTGAACTCTAACCCGGCAACCATCATGACCGACCCGGAAATGGCCGATGCAACCTACATCGAGCCGATTCACTGGGAAGTGGTGCGTAAAATCATCGAGAAAGAGCGTCCGGACGCGGTCCTGCCAACCATGGGCGGCCAGACGGCGCTGAACTGTGCGCTGGAGCTTGAGCGTCAGGGCGTGCTGGCCGAGTTCGGCGTAACCATGATTGGTGCGACCGCCGACGCGATTGATAAAGCAGAAGACCGTCGCCGCTTCGACGTGGCGATGAAGAAAATCGGCCTCGACACCGCGCGTTCCGGTATTGCGCACAACATGGAAGAGGCGCTGGCCGTTGCGGCTGAAGTGGGTTATCCATGCATCATCCGTCCTTCCTTCACCATGGGCGGCACCGGCGGCGGTATCGCCTACAACCGCGAAGAGTTCGAAGAGATTTGCGAACGCGGTCTGGATCTTTCCCCAACCAAAGAGCTGCTGATTGATGAATCGCTGATTGGCTGGAAAGAGTACGAGATGGAAGTGGTGCGTGATAAAAACGACAACTGCATCATCGTCTGCTCCATCGAAAACTTCGATGCGATGGGTATCCACACCGGCGATTCCATCACCGTTGCGCCAGCCCAGACGCTGACCGACAAAGAGTATCAAATCATGCGTAACGCCTCGATGGCGGTACTGCGTGAAATCGGCGTGGAAACCGGCGGCTCTAACGTGCAGTTCTCCGTTAACCCGAAAACCGGCCGTCTGATTGTTATCGAAATGAACCCGCGCGTGTCCCGCTCCTCCGCGCTGGCCTCCAAAGCGACCGGCTTCCCGATTGCGAAAGTGGCGGCGAAGCTGGCGGTGGGTTATACCCTTGATGAGCTGATGAACGACATCACCGGTGGCCGCACCCCTGCGTCCTTCGAGCCGTCCATCGACTACGTTGTGACTAAAATTCCTCGCTTTAACTTCGAGAAATTCGCAGGTGCGAACGACCGTCTGACCACCCAGATGAAATCCGTCGGTGAAGTGATGGCGATTGGCCGCACGCAGCAGGAATCCCTGCAGAAAGCGCTGCGCGGCCTCGAAGTGGGCGCGACCGGCTTTGACCCGAAAGTGAGCCTGGACGACCCGGAAGCGCTGACCAAAATCCGCCGCGAGCTGAAAGACGCGGGCGCGGAGCGCATCTGGTACATCGCCGATGCCTTCCGTGCTGGCCTGTCCGTCGACGGCGTGTTCAACCTGACCAACATCGACCGCTGGTTCCTGGTGCAGATTGAAGAGCTGGTGCGTCTCGAAGAACAGGTCGCTGAGCTGGGCATCACCGGCCTGGACGCAGACTTCCTGCGCATGCTGAAGCGTAAAGGCTTCGCCGACGCGCGTCTGGCTAAGCTGGCGGGCGTGCGCGAAGCGGAAATCCGCAAGCTGCGCGACCAGTATGACCTGCACCCGGTTTACAAGCGCGTCGACACCTGTGCGGCAGAGTTTTCTACCGACACCGCGTACATGTACTCCACCTATGAAGACGAGTGCGAAGCGAATCCGTCCGTCGACCGCGACAAGATTATGGTGCTGGGTGGCGGTCCAAACCGTATCGGCCAGGGCATCGAGTTTGACTACTGCTGTGTACACGCCTCGCTGGCGCTGCGCGAAGACGGTTACGAGACCATCATGGTCAACTGTAACCCGGAAACCGTCTCTACCGACTACGACACTTCTGACCGTCTCTACTTCGAGCCGGTTACCCTGGAAGACGTGCTGGAAATCGTGCGCATTGAGAAGCCAAAAGGCGTTATCGTGCAGTACGGCGGCCAGACCCCGCTGAAGCTGGCGCGCGCGCTGGAAGCGGCAGGCGTGCCGGTTATCGGCACCAGTCCGGATGCGATTGACCGTGCGGAAGACCGCGAGCGTTTCCAGCAGGCGGTTGACCGTCTGAAGCTGAAACAGCCTGCGAACGCCACCGTGACCGCTATCGAACAGGCTGTCGAGAAGGCGAAAGAGATTGGCTACCCGCTGGTGGTACGTCCTTCCTACGTACTGGGCGGCCGCGCGATGGAAATCGTTTATGACGAAGCCGACCTGCGCCGCTACTTCCAGACCGCGGTGAGCGTCTCCAACGATGCGCCTGTGCTGCTCGACCGCTTCCTCGACGACGCGGTAGAAGTGGACGTGGACGCCATCTGCGATGGCGAAATGGTGCTGATTGGCGGCATCATGGAGCACATCGAGCAGGCGGGCGTACACTCCGGCGACTCCGCCTGCTCTCTGCCAGCGTACACGCTGAGCCAGGAAATTCAGGACGTGATGCGTCAGCAGGTGCAAAAGCTGGCCTTCGAACTGCAGGTCCGCGGCCTGATGAACGTTCAGTTCGCGGTAAAAGACAACGAAGTTTACCTGATTGAAGTGAACCCGCGTGCAGCACGTACCGTACCGTTCGTCTCCAAAGCCACTGGTATTCCGCTGGCGAAAGTGGCGGCACGCGTGATGGCAGGCCAGACGCTGGCTCAGCAGGGCGTGACAAAAGAGATCATCCCACCGTACTACTCGGTGAAAGAAGTGGTGCTGCCGTTCAACAAATTCCCGGGCGTTGACCCGCTGTTAGGGCCAGAAATGCGCTCTACCGGGGAAGTGATGGGCGTGGGCCGCACCTTCGCAGAAGCGTTCGCGAAGGCGCAGCTGGGCAGTAGCTCCACCATGAGAAAATCAGGCCGTGCGCTGCTCTCCGTTCGTGAAGGTGACAAAGAGCGCGTGGTTGACCTGGCCGCCAAGCTGCTGAAACAGGGCTTCGAACTGGATGCAACCCACGGTACGGCGATTGTGTTGGGCGAAGCCGGCATCAACCCGCGTCTGGTGAACAAGGTGCATGAAGGTCGTCCGCACATTCAGGATCGTATCAAGAATGGCGAATACACCTACATCATCAACACCACCGCAGGCCGCCAGGCGATTGAAGACTCCAAGCTGATTCGCCGCAGCGCGCTGCAGTACAAAGTGCACTACGACACCACCCTGAACGGCGGTTTCGCGACGGCCATGGCGCTGAACGCGGACGCCACCGAGAAGGTGATTTCGGTGCAGGAAATGCACGCGCAGATTAGCAAGTAAGACAAATTGCCCGGTGCCGTTCGGTAACCGGGCATTCTTCCTCTCTTCAGAACCTTCTGGTTTTTCATCCGCTTTCAGTCAGTTAGCCTAAAATGGTTAGGTCGATAACGAAATTCATCTGAGAGCAGGGGAAAACACCATGCAAAATAAATTACTGATCGCTTCCGTTCTGGCTGCCACGACAATGTTTACCGTTGCGGGCTGTTCGTCTAATCAGGCCGTAAAAACCACCGATGGCAGAACCATTGTCACCGACGGCAAACCGCAGGTGGATGACGATACCGGTCTGGTGTCTTACAAAAACGCTGAAACCGGCCAAACTGAGCAGATTAACCGTGACCAGGTTAAATCGATGGGCGAACTGGATAACTAATTCAGAATTCTGACGTAAACCCGTCAATAATATTCACTATTAGCCTGTTGAATTACTGACTACACTCTTTTGTTAAAAGAAAGCAGTAACCACAGGCTAATCAATGATTCTGATAATTTATGCCCACCCTTATCCGCACCATTCGCATGCGAATAAGCGGATGCTTGAGCAGGTAAGGACGCTTGATAACGTAGAGATACGTTCCCTCTATGAACTCTATCCCGATTTTAATATCGATATCGCTGCCGAACAGGAGGCGCTTTCCCGTGCCGATCTGATTATCTGGCAGCATCCCATGCAGTGGTACAGCACGCCCCCGCTCCTGAAACTGTGGATTGATAAAGTCTTCTCCCATGGCTGGGCGTATGGTCACAACGGCCATGCGCTAAAAGGCAAAAGCCTGATGTGGGCGGTCACTACCGGCGGTGGGGAAAGCCACTTTGATATTGGTTCCTTTCCCGGGTTTGACGTGCTGGCGCAGCCGCTGCAGGCCACTGCGCTTTACTGTGGACTGAACTGGCTCCCGCCGCTTGCGATGCACTGCACCTTTGTTTGCGACGATGAAACGCTGCAGGCGCAGGCTCGCCATTATAAACAACGCTTACTTGAGTGGCAGGAGACGCACCATGGATAGCCATACGCTGATACAGGCGCTGATTTATCTCGGCGCGGCGGCACTGATTGTGCCCGTGGCGGTACGTCTGGGGCTGGGCTCTGTTCTCGGTTACCTGATTGCGGGCTGCGTCATTGGGCCGTGGGGCTTTCGACTGGTCACGGATGCGGAGGCGATCCTCCATTTCGCTGAAATTGGCGTTGTGCTGATGCTGTTTGTGATTGGCCTGGAGCTGGATCCGCAGAGATTATGGAAGCTTCGCGCCTCGGTATTTGGCGGAGGCGCGCTGCAGATGGTGGCCTGCGGACTGCTGCTCGGCGGGTTCTGTATCCTGTTAGGCATGGACTGGAAAGTGGCAGAGCTTATCGGCATGACGCTGGCGCTCTCTTCGACGGCGATTGCCATGCAGGCGATGAACGAGCGAAATCTGACGGTCTCGCAGATGGGGCGCAGCGCGTTTTCGGTGCTGCTGTTCCAGGATATTGCCGCTATTCCGCTGGTGGCGATGATTCCGCTGCTGGCGGCAAGCGGCTCGTCCACGACGCTGAGTGCGTTCGCGCTTTCGGCATTAAAAGTCGTGGGGGCGCTGGCGCTGGTGGTCCTGCTGGGGCGCTATGTGACCCGTCCGTTACTGCGGTTTGTTGCCCGCTCGGGCCTGCGCGAAGTGTTCAGCGCCGTGGCACTGTTCCTGGTGTTTGGCTTTGGTTTGCTGCTTGAGGAAGCCGGACTGTCGATGGCGATGGGGGCCTTCCTCGCAGGCGTTCTGCTGGCGAGCTCTGAATACCGTCACGCGCTGGAAAGCGATATCGAGCCGTTCAAAGGGTTGCTGCTGGGGCTGTTTTTCATCGGGGTGGGGATGTCCGTCGACTTCGGCACGCTGGTCACGCACCCGCTGCGGATTGTCATCCTGCTCGTCGGTTTCCTCGTCATTAAAATGGTGATGCTGTGGCTGATTGCGCGCCCATTGAAGGTGCCGAACAAGCAGCGCCGCTGGTTTGCCGTGCTGCTGGGTCAGGGAAGCGAATTTGCGTTCGTGGTGTTTGGCGCCGCGCAGATGGCAAACGTGCTGGATCCCGAGTGGGCGAAAGCGTTGACGCTGGCGGTCGCGCTGTCGATGGCGGCGACGCCTGTTCTGCTGGTGGTACTGACGCGCCTTGAAAAATCGGGTAGCGAGCAGGAGCGCGAAGCCGACGAGATCGACGAGGAGCAGCCGCGCGTTATTATCGCCGGATTTGGCCGCTACGGGCAGATCGTGGGTCGTTTACTGCTGTCGAGCGGGGTGAAGATGGTTATCCTCGATCACGACCCCGACCATGTTGATACCCTGCGTAAATTTGATATGAAGGTGTTTTACGGCGATGCGACCCGCGTCGACTTGCTGGAATCCGCCGGGGCGGCAAAAGCAGAGGTGTTGATTAACGCCATTGACGATCCGGAGACCAGCATGCAGATGGTGGAGCTGGTAAAAGAGCATTTCCCTGCGCTGACGATAATTTCCCGCGCGCGCGATGTAGATCATTACATCCGGCTGCGCCAGGCAGGGGTTGAGGCGCCGGAACGTGAGACATTCGAAGGCGCGCTGAAGTCTGGCCGGATGGCGCTGGAAAATCTGGGGCTCGGCGCGTATGAGGCGCGCGAACGTGCGGACCTGTTCCGCCGCTTTAACACCGGGATGGTGGAAGAGATGGCGGCGATGGCAGGCAGCACGGCCACGGAGCGTGCAGCGGTGTTTAAACGCACCAGCGCGATGCTGACGGAAATCATTAACGAGGACCGCAATCACCTGTCGCTGATCCAGCGTCACGGCTGGCAGGGCACGGAAGAGGGCAAGCACACCGGCGATCCGGCTGACGAGCCCGAGAGTAAACCTTCCGCGTGAAGTGGAGTTGCCAGCAATAATAAAAAATTTCTGTATCTTTACTCTGCCGCCAGTCGACGAAAGATTAAGCTTTCCGTATAGTGGCGGCAATTTTTTGCATCCGGGAAATTTTCAATGATCAGTCTGATTGCAGCGCTGGCGGTGGACCGCGTTATCGGTATGGAAAATGCCATGCCGTGGAACCTGCCTGCCGATCTCGCATGGTTTAAGCGTACTACGTTAAACAAGCCGGTAGTGATGGGCCGCCTGACCTGGGAGTCGATTGGTCGTCCATTGCCGGGCCGTAAGAATATCGTTATCAGCAGCCAGCCGGGCACTGACGATCGCGTTGAATGGGTTAAGTCCGTTGATGAAGCGATTGCCGCCTGTGGTGACGCGGAAGAGATCATGGTGATCGGTGGCGGTCGTGTGTATGAACAGTTCCTGCCAAAAGCGCAGAAGCTGTATCTGACCCACATTGATGCAGAAGTGGAAGGGGATACCCATTTCCCGGATTACGATCCGGACGAATGGGAATCTGTGTTCAGCGAATTCCACGACGCCGATGCGCAGAACTCCCACAGCTACTGCTTCGAGATTCTGGAGCGTCGTTAAGTGATTTTCCTACCCCTCTCCCCTCTTCCCAAAGGGGAGAGGGGACTGTTCGGTGCGGTCTTTTGGGGAGGGGGGCAATAGTCAGGAGGCAACGGCCTCACTTTCCCCTAAGTCCAGCTGTCGGTTGGACGGCTGCACAAAGTAAGCTTTATCTTCCCAGCGTAAGCAGGTTAACTCTCCGCCCCAGCAGCATCCGGTATCCAGACCGTAGATCCCGTCCGGCGTGCCTTTTCCTTCCAGCGCAGCCCAGTGACCAAATACCACGCTGTACTCGCTGGTCACCGGTCCAGGAATAGCAAACCACGGTTTGAGCGGGGCAGGCGCGCTTTCCGGTGTCTCTTTGGAATACATGTCCAGCTGCCCGTTCGGGAAGCAGAAACGCATGCGGGTGAACGCATTGGTGATAAAGCGCAGGCGGGCCAGACCGCTGAGATCCTCGCTCCAGTGGTTCGGCATATCGCCGTACATGGCATCAAGGAAGAAAGGGTACGAGTCGCTCGCCAGCACTGCCTCTACGTCACGCGCGCAGGTTTTCGCTGTCTCAAGATCCCATTGCGGCGTGATCCCGGCATGGGCCATGACCAGCTTTTTCTCCTCGTCGACCTGAAGTAAGGGCTGACGGCGCAGCCAGTTAATCAGTTCGTCCGCGTCTGGCGCATCCAGCAGGGGAGAGAGGCGATCTTTAGGTTTGTTGCGGCTGATCCCGGCAAATACGGCCAGCAGGTGAAGATCGTGGTTGCCCAGCACCATGCGAACGCTGTCGCCCAGCGATTTGACGAAACGTAAAACCTCAAGCGATCCCGGGCCGCGCGCGACTAAATCGCCCGTCAGCCAGAGCGTGTCCTGTCCTGGCGTAAAGTCGACCTGTTTTAACAATGCGATCAGTTCATCGTAGCAACCGTGAACGTCGCCAATCAGATATGTAGACATTAGATTAATGAATGAGTGTGGTTACGGCGAGACGGAACACAGGAATAGCAACGCGGAACACGTTGCCATCGACGTCGACCATTTCGTAATGGCCTTGCATGGTACCCAGCGGCGTTTCAATCACCGCGCCGCTGGTGTACTGGTACTCTTCGCCAGGGGCGATGTGGGGCTGCTCACCGACCACGCCTTCACCCTGAACTTCAATTTCGCGGCCATTGCCGTTAGTGATAAGCCAGTAGCGCCCGCGCAGTTGCACGGGCATCCGCCCCAGATTGCGAATGGTCACGGTGTAGGCAAAGACAAAACGCTCTTCATCCGGCGAGGATTGCGATTCAACATAAACGCTTTGTACATGGACACATACGCGGGGCGAATCAATCATGGCTTAACTCTCCTTCGGCGGCGCATTTTCGCTGATGTAATTAGCCAGCTTGCAGTACTGCTCTACGGAAATGTTTTCCGCACGCATTGCCGGGTCGATCCCCAGCTCTGCTAACACCTCAACGGTAAACGAATTGCTCAGGCTGTTACGGATCGTTTTACGGCGCTGGTTGAACGCTTCTGTTGTGATGCGGCTGAGTACGCGCAGATCTTTAACCGGATAAGGTTTTGTTTTGTACGGCACCAGGCGCACAACCGCAGAATCTACTTTCGGTGGTGGCGTGAACGCGGACGGCGGTACTTCGAGTACCGGGATCACGTTGCAATAATATTGTGCCATCACGCTTAAACGACCATACGCTTTACTGTTCGGCCCTGCAACCAGACGGTTAACAACCTCTTTTTGCAACATGAAGTGCATGTCGGCAATGGCATCAGTATAGCTAAAGAGGTGGAACATTAGCGGCGTGGAGATGTTATACGGCAGGTTGCCGAACACGCGCAGCGGCTGGCCCATTTTTTCCGACAGTTCGCCAAAGTTCATGGTCATGGCATCCTGCTGGTAGATGGTCAGCTTTGGTCCGAGGAACGGGTGCGTTTGCAGGCGTGCGGCCAGGTCGCGGTCCAGTTCGATAACGGTCAGCTCGTCGAGGCGTTCGCCTACCGGCTCGGTCAGCGCGGCAAGACCCGGGCCGATTTCGACCATAGCCTGACCTTTCTGCGGATTAATAGCAGACACGATGCTTTCGATCACGAACTGATCGTTGAGAAAGTTTTGCCCGAAGCGTTTACGGGCTAAGTGGCCCTGATGGACTCGATTAGTCATTGAGTATTAACAATCATTTTGATGGCGAGATTAAGCGCCGTAATAAAACTGCCGACATCCGCTTTCCCCTGGCCTGCCAGATCCAGCGCAGTGCCGTGGTCAACGGATGTTCGAATAAAGGGTAAACCGAGGGTGATATTCACCCCGCGGCCAAAGCCCTGGTATTTTAGCACGGGCAGGCCCTGATCGTGGTACATCGCGAGCACGGCGTCGGCATTATCCAGGTATTTCGGCTGGAAAAGGGTATCCGCAGGCAGCGGTCCACTGAGATTCATCCCCTTCGCCCGCATTTCGTTGAGCACCGGAATAATGGTGTCGATCTCTTCGGTGCCCATGTGCCCGCCTTCTCCGGCGTGCGGATTCAGGCCGCAGACCAGCACGTGGGGCTGCGGGATCCCAAATTTTGTCTGTAGATCGTGGTGCAAAATCCCGATGATTTCGCGCAGGAGTTCAGGGGTGATCGCATCAGGAATGGCTTTGATCGGCAGATGGGTTGTCACCAGCGCAACGCGCATCGCTTCCGTCGCCAGCATCATCACCACTTTCGGGCTGTGCGAGCGCTCTTCGAAGAACTCCGTATGCCCGGTAAACGGTATGCCCGCTTCGTTGATGACGCCTTTGTGGACGGGGCCGGTGATCAGAGCGGCAAATTCGCCCTTCAGGCAACCGTCGCAGGCGCGAGCAAGGGTGTCAACGACGTAATGGCCGTTTTCCGTGCTGAGCTGGCCTGGAACAACGGGTGTACGAAGGGGGACAGAGAGCAGCGTGAGCGTACCGGCCTGCTGTGGTGCGGGCTGTTGGCCTTCATCGTAAGGGATGAGCGTTAGAGGCAGACCGAGCAGCTTCGCCCGGTCTTGTAACAGTGTTGCATCAGCGCAGACAACCAGTTCTACCGGCCAGCTGCGCTGGGCGAGCTGGACAACGAGGTCAGGCCCAATCCCGGCGGGTTCGCCGGGCGTGATAACAACACGATGCTGTTTCATTAGTTGCTTAGCACTTTCACATAAGCACTGGCGCGTTGTTCCTGCATCCAGGTTGCCGCTTCTTCAGAGAATTTACGGTTAAACAGCATACGGTAGGCTCTGTCTTTCTGCGCCGCATCCGTTTTGTCCACGTTGCGTGTGTCCATCAGTTCGATCAGATGCCAGCCAAATGAAGAGTGAACCGGGGCGCTGAGCTGACCCTTATTCAGCTTCATCAGTGCATCGCGGAAGGCAGGATCGTAAATGTCCGCTGCCGCCCAGCCCAGATCGCCGCCCTGGTTCGCAGAGCCAGGATCCTGAGAGAACTCCTTCGCTGCATTGGCAAACGAGGTTTTACCGCTCTTAATGTCCGCGGCAATCTGCTCCAGCTTCGCACGCGCCTGATCGTCAGTCATAATCGGTGACGGCTTCAGCAGAATGTGGCGAGCGTGAACTTCAGTCACGGAGATGTTCTGGCTCTGACCGCGCAGATCGTTCACTTTCAGAATGTGGAAGCCCACGCCTGAACGGATTGGACCCACAATATCGCCTTTCTTCGCCGTGCTCAGCGCCTGAGCAAAGATGGAAGGCAGCTCCTGAATACGTCCCCAGCCCATCTGGCCGCCTTTCAGCGCCTGCTGGTCAGCGGAGTAGGTGATAGCCAGCTTGCCAAAGTCGCTGCCGTTACGCGCCTGGTCGACAATAGAACGTGCCTGACTTTCTGCTTCCGCAGCCTGATCGGACGTTGGGTTCTCTGGCAGTGGGATCAGAATGTGGCTCAGGTTCAGCTCTGTGCTCGCATCGTTCTGGTTGCCCACCTGCTTTGCCAGCGCGTCCACTTCCTGCGGCAGGATCGTGACGCGGCGGCGCACTTCGTTGTTACGCACTTCCGAAATCAGCATCTCTTTACGGATCTGGTTGCGGTAGGTGGCGTAGCTGATACCGTCATAAGCCAGACGACTGCGCATCTGGTCTGGCGTCATGTTGTTCTGCTTTGCAATGTTAGCGATGGCCTGATCGAGCTGCTCGTCAGTCACCTTCACGCCCATTTTCTGACCCATCTGCAGGATAATCTGATCCATGATCAGACGCTCCAGGATCTGATGGCGCAGCGTAGCATCATCCGGAAGCTGCTGGCCTGCTTCGCCCGAATTGAGCTTCACGGATTTCATCAGACCGTCAACGTCACTTTCGAGCACGACGCCGTTGTTAACGACAGCCGCGACCTTATCAACAACCTGGGGGGCCGCGAAGCTGGTATTCGCAACCATAGCGACACCGAGCAGCAGCGTTTTCCAGTTCTTCATACTTTTTCCATTTCAATTAACCGCAAAGCGGATTACGTTTTAAATCAAGCACATTACAAAGAGCTACTGTACGGCAGAATGTTCGAACGCAGCATCTGATGCGTGCCAAGGCCGTAGTTGGAACTCAGGCCGCGCAGTTCGACATTAAAGCCAATCACGTTATCGTATTTGCCCTGATTGTTTTCACTGTCCCAGCCGTTAAGCTTACGCTCGTAACCGACGCGCAGCGCGTAACAGCAGGAGTTATATTGCAGACCCACCATCTGGTCCGCTGGCTTATTCGCGTTAGTGTCAAAGTAGTAAGCGCCTACGATTGACCAGCGGTCGGCGATAGGCCAGCTTGCTGCGCCACCCACCTGCGAGATGCCGTCTTTATACTGTTCATTGCCAGCATAGGAAGGCAATGTTGCCTGAATATATTCCGGGCTGGCGTAACGATACGTCAACTGCATCATCCGGTCTTCATCGCGGCGGTACTCAATAGCCGCGCTACTTGTGGCGATATTATCGAGGCGAGTGTCATACTGCACGCCGCCACGCAGACCCCAGCGGTCAGTCATGCGCCAGTAAGTATCACCCGCCCAAACCAGCGATCCCGTTTTGTTGTCTTTCTCCCAGTTAATGTTGTCATCACCGGTACGTGACTCGGTGAAATAGTAGATTTGACCAACAGAAACGTTAAAACGTTCAACGGCGGCATCATCATAAACGCGCGTAGTGACGCCTGTCGTTAACTGGTTAGCGGATGCGATACGGTCCAGACCGCCATAAGTACGGTCACGGAACAGGCCGCTGTAGTCAGACTGCAGTAAAGAAGAGTCGTAGTTCTGGATATTGCTCTGATCGCGATACGGCACGTACAAATACTGCATACGCGGTTCAAGCGTCTGGGTATAACCATCCGCCAGCAGGGCCATATCACGTTCGAAGATCAACTTGCCGTCCATTTTGAACTGCGGGAGCGTTCGGTTTACCGACTCTTCCAGATGCGCATTTCGGGTGGCATTGTAATTATCAACATTTTTTTGTTGATAGTGAGTCGCCATCAGCTTGGCTTCGGTATTCAGGCTTGCCCAGTCGTTAGACCACGGCAGATTGATCGTCGGCTCAAGGTGAACACGCGTGGCTTCCGGCATATCCGAATCCGTGTTCACGAAATGTACTGCCTGAGCGTAAACCCGGGTGTCGAATGGACCTACGTTATTCTGATACCAGTTAACGTCCAGCTGTGGTTCTGCACCATATGTAGGCGTGGACTGGTCAGAAAATACCTGGAACTGCTTGGTCGAGACGGTTGCATCAAAGTTCTGCACCGCATAGCCAACGCTGAACTTCTGCGTGGCATAGCCATCCGTGCTCGAACCGTATTTGGACGAGAAATCGTTAAAATAAGATGAGTCGCTAACTTTGGTGTAGTCAATATTAAAGCGCCACACCTGATCCATCACCCCGGCATGCTGCCAGTAGAATAACCAGCGGTGTTTATCACCTTCCGTTGGATGCTCATCCTGGAACACTTTATCCGACGGCAGATAATCCAGCTCCATCAGGCCAGCACCGGCCTGAGTCAGATAGCGGAACTCATTCTCCCACATGATGTTGCCGCGCTTGTGGATATAGTGCGGCGTGATCGTGGCGTCCATGTTGGGCGCGATGTTCCAGTAATACGGCAGGTAGAACTCAAAGTAATTCGAAGTGCTGTATTTGGCATTGGGGATCAGGAAACCTGAGCGACGCTTGTCGCCCACGGGAAGCTGCAGGTAAGGGCTGTAGAAAACCGGAACTGGGCCGAGCTTAAAGCGGGCGTTCCAGATTTCCGCGACCTGTTCTTCACGGTCATGGATAACTTCGCTCCCGACCACGCTCCAGGTATTTGAACCCGGCAGACAGGATGTAAAGGAGCCATTCTCCAGAATCGTATAGCGGTTTTCACCGCGCTGCTTCATCAGGTCCGCTTTACCGCGTCCCTGGCGACCCACCATCTGGTAATCACCTTCCCAGACGTTAGTGTCTTTAGTATTCAGGTTTGACCAGGCTTTCGGACCTTTCAGGATGACCTGATTATCGTCATAGTGCACATTACCCAGCGCATCCACCGTTCGTACCGGCTCGGCCGCGCCTTCCGGCTGCTTCTGGTGCAACTGCACTTCATCCGCCTGCAGGCGGCTATTGCCCTGGTTAATATCCACATTACCCGTAAACGTGGCATTGTCAGGATAAGTACCTTTGGAGCTATCGGCAGTAATGGTTACCGGCAAGCTATTTGTATCGCCCTCCACCAGTGGGCGATTATAACTTGGGACGCCAAGCATACACTGCGAGGCGAGATCGGCCGCCAGCCCCTGTTGACTGTAAAGGGCGGAGCCAATCATTGTGGCCAGGAGGGTGGGGATACGTTTTTTCATACGTTATATTTTATTGTTCCGTCATCAGTGGCTACGGCTTACAAACGCTCAGAGACTATCTTACTCATCTGCGCAGTACCAGCGTTAATCCTGCCCGTTTGCGTGCCAGAGTGTTAGGCTCGCTATCGAATGACGAGTATGATAAAGCAAATTATAGGCGATGTCCTTCAATTGACCGTGACTTGAACACAGTGATGATGACGTTGCGTCGGCCAGGAATATGACTATCCGGGGAGTATATGCAGTATTGGGGTAAAATAATCGGCGTTGCGTTCGCCATCATCATGGGTGCCGGGTTCTGGGGGATTGTGCTTGGGCTTATTATCGGCCACATGTTTGATAAGGCGCGCAGCCGCAAAATGGCCTGGTTTGCTAACCAGCGCGAGCGTCAGTCACTCTTTTTCTCCACCACCTTTGAGGTTATGGGGCACTTAACCAAATCCAAAGGGCGTGTCACAGAAGCCGATATTCAGATTGCCAGCGTATTCATGGATCGCATGAATCTGCACGGTGAATCTCGTGTGGCTGCGCAAAATGCGTTTCGCATCGGTAAATCCGATAACTATCCGCTGCGTGAAAAGATGCGCCAGTTCCGCAGCATCTGCTTCGGACGTTTTGATTTAATTCGGATGTTTCTGGAAATCCAAATCCAGGCGGCATTTGCCGACGGTTCACTTCACCCTAATGAACGTGATGTGCTGTACGTCATTGCGGAAGAGCTGGGCATCTCCCGTATGCAGTTTGACCAGTTCCTGCGCATGATGCAGGGCGGGGCACAGTTTGGCGGCGGCTATCATCAGCAGTCGTCCGGTGGCGGCTGGCAGCAGGCGCAGCGTGGCCCGACGCTGGAAGATGCCTGCAACGTGCTTGGCGTGAAGCCCACGGACGATCAAACCACAATTAAACGTGCCTACCGTAAGCTGATGAGTGAACACCACCCGGACAAACTGGTCGCGAAAGGCTTACCGCCGGAAATGATGGAGATGGCGAAGCAAAAAGCGCAGGAAATCCAGAAAGCGTACGAGCTGATTAAAGAGAAGAAAGGTTTCAAATAAGCAAAAGCCCGACAGCGTCGGGCTTTTTTTTCAGAAGTCCACCGGGGCTTTAAACGTCATCGCGTTACCGAAGGCCGGGTGGGTGATGGTGAGCGTCTGCGCATGCAGTTGCAGACGTGGCGCTAACGCCAGCGCTTCCGGCGGGGCGTAAAACCGGTCGCCCAGAATAGGATGACCCAGCGCAAGCATATGCACGCGCAGCTGGTGCGAACGTCCGGTAATTGGCTTAAGCAGGACGCGCGCGGTATTATCCGGCGCGTACTCCAGCACTTCATATTCGGTCTGCGCGGCCTTGCCGGTTTCATAACACACCTTCTGCTTTGGCCGGTTCGGCCAGTCGCATATCAGCGGCAAATCCACCAGCCCTTCCGCCTGCGCCGGATGGCCCCAGACGCGGGCGACATACTGCTTTTTCGGCTCGCGCTCGCGGAACTGGCGCTTCAACTCACGCTCCGCCGCTTTGTTCAGCGCCACCACAATCACGCCGCTGGTGGCCATATCCAGGCGATGGACGGACTCTGCCTGCGGAAGATCGCGCTGAATGCGCGTCATCACGCTGTCCTTGTGCTCGTCCAGACGCCCCGGCACGGACAACAGGCCGCTCGGCTTGTTGACCACCATGATGTGTTCATCCTGATACAGAATGACCAGCCAGGGATCCTGCGGCGGATTATACGGCTCCATCACCATCTTGCGCTCCGTTTACTGATGCGTCACAACTATAAGACGCAGGGCATCCAGGCGCCAGCCCGCCTGATTCAGGCTTTCCAGCACCTGCTGACGGTTGCTTTCAATCGCCGCCAGCTCGTCGTCACGGATGTTCGGATTGACCGCTTTTAACGCTTCCAGACGGGACAGCTCGGCAGACAGTTTCTCGTCGGCTTCATTGCGCGCAGCGTCAATCAGCTCTCGGGCCGCTTTTTCAATCTGGGTTTCGCCCTGCTGAAGAATAGCGTGCACGTCCTGCTGCACCGCATTGACCAGCTTGCTGCCGGTATGGCGGTTCACCGCGCTCAGCTGACGGTTAAAGCTTTCGAACTCAACCTGTCCTGCGAGATTCGTACCGTTTTTATCCAGCAGCAGACGCACCGGCGTTGGCGGCAGGAAGCGGTTGAGCTGCAGCTGTTTCGGCGCCTGCGCTTCCACAACGTAGATCAGCTCCAGCAGCAGCGTGCCTACGGGCAGCGCCTTGTTTTTCAAAAGGGAGATGGTGCTGCTGCCGGTATCGCCGGAGAGGATCAGATCCAGCCCGTTGCGGATCAGCGGGTGCTCCCAGGTGATGAACTGCGCATCTTCGCGGGACAGCGCCACATCACGCTCGAAGGTGATGGTACAGCCGTCTTCCGGCAGGCCTGGGAAATCCGGGACCAGCATGTGGTCTGACGGGGTAAGGACAATCAGATTCTCGCCACGATCGTCCTGGTTAATCCCGACGATGTCGAAGAGGTTCATGGAGAAGCTAATCAGACTAGTGTCGTCATCCTGTTCTTCAATGCTCTCAGCCAGCGCCTGTGCTTTTTCACCGCCGTTGGAGTGGATCTCCAGCAGGCGGTCGCGGCCCTGCTCAAGCTGCGCTTTTAGCGCGTCGTGCTGCTCGCGGCAGGACTTGATCAGATCGTCAAAGCCGTCGGTGTTTTCCGGCGCGGCCAGGAAGCCGATCAGATCGCCGTGCACCCGATCGTAAATGGTGCGGCCGGTTGGACAGGTATGTTCAAACGCATCCAGACCTTCGTGGAACCAGCGCACCAGCACGGACTGGGCGGTTTTTTCCAGATACGGGACGTGGATCTGAATATCATGCGCCTGACCAATACGATCCAGGCGGCCGATACGCTGCTCCAGCAGATCCGGGTTGAACGGCAGATCGAACATCACCAGATTGCTGGCGAACTGGAAGTTACGGCCTTCGGAGCCGATTTCAGAGCACAGCATCACCTGGGCGCCGCTGTCCTCTTCGCCAAACCAGGCGGCCGCGCGGTCGCGCTCGACGATGGACATCCCTTCGTGGAACACGGCGGCGCGAATGCCTTCGCGCTCGCGCAGGACCTGCTCCAGCTGCAGCGCGGTGGCCGCTTTGGCGCAGATCACCAGCACTTTCTGGGAGCGGTGCGCGGTCAGGTAGCCCATCAGCCACTCTACGCGCGGATCGAAGTTCCACCAGGTGCCGGTATCGCCTTCAAATTCCTGGTAAATCTGTTCCGGGTAGAGCATATCGCGGGCGCGCTCTTCCTGGGTTTTGCGCGCGCCCATAATGCCGGAGACTTTAATCGCCGTCTGATACTGGGTTGGCAGCGGCAGCTTGATGGTGTGCAGCTCGCGTTTCGGGAACCCTTTCACGCCGTTACGGGTGTTACGGAACAGCACGCGGCTGGTGCCGTGGCGGTCCATCAGCATGTCGATCAGCTCTTTGCGCGCGGATTCCGCGTTCTCGCTGTCGCTGTTCGCGGCCTGCAGCAGCGGTTCAATATCCTGCTCGCCAATCAGATCGCTCAGGGTGTTGAGCTCGTCGTTTGAGAGACGTTTTCCCGCCAGCAGCAGCGCGACGGCATCCGCAACCGGTCGGTAGTTATTCTGCTCTTCCACAAACTGCGCGAAGTCGTGGAAACGGTTTGGATCGAGCAGGCGCAAGCGGGCGAAGTGGCTTTCCAGACCGAGCTGTTCCGGCGTTGCGGTCAGCAGCAGGACGCCGGGCACGCGCTCTGCAAGCTGTTCAATCGCCATATATTCGCGGCTCGGTGCGTCTTCGCTCCAGACCAGATGGTGTGCTTCATCGACCACCATCAGATCCCACTCGGCGTCACAAAGGTGCTCAAGACGCTGCTTGCTGCGGCGCACGAAGTCCAGTGAGCAGATCACCAGCTGTTCGGTTTCAAACGGATTGTCGGCATCGTGCTGCGCTTCGGCATAGCGCTCGTCGTCGAACAGGGAGAAGCGCAGGTTAAAGCGGCGCAGCATCTCGACCAGCCACTGGTGCTGCAGGGTTTCTGGCACCACGATCAGCACGCGCTCGGCTGCGCCGGAAAGCAGCTGTTGATGCAGGATCATGCCAGCTTCAATGGTTTTACCCAGGCCCACTTCATCAGCCAGCAGCACGCGCGGCGCGTGGCGACGGCCCACGTCATGGGCGATATTCAGCTGGTGGGGGATCAGGCTGGTGCGCTGGCCGCGCAGGCCGCTCCACGGCATACGGTACTGCTCGCTCTGGAACTTGCGCGCGCGGTAGCGCAGGGAGAAACGATCCATGCGGTCAATTTGCCCGGCAAACAGGCGGTCCTGCGGCTTACTGAACACCAGTTTGCTGTCGAGCAGCACTTCACGCAGGATGACATTCGTCTCGTCGGTATCAAGACGCGTCCCGATGTAGGCGAGCAGTCCTTTCTCTTCTTTTACGTCTTCAACCTTCAGTTGCCAGCCGTCGTGGCTGGTCACGGTGTCACCCGGATTAAACATCACGCGGGTTACAGGGGAGTCATTGCGGGCGTACAGGCGGTTTTCACCGGTGGCAGGGAAGAGGAGGGTAACCATGCGCGCATCAACGGCAACGACGGTTCCTAATCCAAGTTCGCTTTCTGTATCGCTGATCCAGCGTTGACCAAGTGTAAAAGGCATAGTTGTTCGGCTCTAATCTTTAATTGCAGGCAATAGTTCGACCCCCGTCAAAAAAGACGGTCATCGAAAAATGGGTCCGGGAATGGAAAGGGCGCTATGGTACTGGATGGCAACCATTTCGTCACGCGTCAAAATAGGCCAAGTTGCCCTGTCACTAGTGTAGCAAAATCGTCGTCAATGAAGGGCAAAATTCCGTCGGCGACGGGCTGAAGCTGGCGCGTAAGATAGTGATCGTAATCGAGCGGAGACTGCTGGTAATCAACGGGTTCCGGGCCGTTAATCGTCCAGACGTACTTAATGGTACCCCGATTTTGATACTGTGGCGCACGTCCGCGGCGCACGTTTTCTTCATCCGCCAGACGCGCGGCGCGCACGTGTGGAGGAACGTTACGCTGGTACTCCGCCAGCGGGCGGCGCAGGCGTTTGCGGTAGACCAGCTGGTTATCCAGTTCGCCCGCCATCAGGCTGGCGATGGTTTCACGCACGTAATCCTGATACGGCTCGTTGCGAAACACTCGCAGGTAAAGGGTTTGCTGAAACTGCTGTGCCAGCGGCGTCCAGTCGGTGCGCACCGTTTCCAGGCCTTTAAAGACCATACGCTGCTTATCTCCTTCCTGAATCAGCCCGGCGTAGCGCTTCTTGCTGCCCTGATCGGTACCGCGAATGGTGGGCATTAAAAAGCGGGCAAAATGGGTTTCAAATTCCAGTTCTAATGCGCTGGTTAACCGCTCTTTTTGCAAATGTTCCTGCCACCAGGCGTTCACGAACGCGACCAGTTCTTTGCCGATTCGCGAGGCATCCTCTTCTGTACGTGCGCTCTTAAGCCACACAAAGGTGGAATCCGTGTCGCCGTAGATAACGTCATAGCCCCGGGATTCAATCAGCGCTTTGGTCTGGCGCATGATGTCGTGCCCGCGCATGGTGATGGACGAGGCCAGACGGGGATCAAAGAAGCGGCAGGCGCTGGTCCCCAGCACGCCGTAAAAGGCGTTCATAATGATTTTCAGCGCCTGCGAGAGCGGCTTGTTGCCGTGGCGTTTAGCCTCGTCGCGGCCGTGCCAGATGTTCCCCACGATTTCAGGCAGGCAGTGCTTTTCCCGAGAAAAACGGGCGCCGAGGAAACCGTCGGTGCTGTGGGCGTCGTCCGGCTGCGCCATGCCTTCTACCAGCCCGACGGGATCGATCAGGAAGGTGCGGATAATCGACGGGTAGAGGCTTTTGTAGTCCAGCACCAGAACCGAGTCATACAGTCCAGGCCGGGAGTCCATCACGTAGCCGCCGGGGCTGGCCTGCGGCGGCACGTCTCCGAGGTTGGGCGCAACATAGCCCGCACGGTGCATTCGTGGGAAATAGAGGTGGCTAAAGGCTGCTACCGAGCCGCCGTGCCTGTCTGCCGCCAGGCCGTTTACCGTCGCCCGCTCCAGCAGGAACGGCATGATCTCGGTTTTATGGAAAATCTGCGTCACCAGCTCACAGTCTTTCAGGTTATAAGTAGCGAGCGCGGGTTTGTCTTCGTTGAAGCGCCGGTCGATCTCGTCCATGCGGTCCCACGGATTGTCGATGGATTTGCCTTCACCGAGCAATTCCTGCGCTACCGCTTCCAGAGAGAAGGAGGAGAAATTCCAGAAAGCGGATTTCAGCGCCTCGATGCCGTCGATAATCAGTCGACCGTTGGCCTGCGCAAAGAACACGCCGTTCTTAAAGCCATGCTCGCGCCACTCCAGCTCCGTATTTCCGCGCCCGAGCATCAGCGGGATGCGATACCGCTCGGCGTGTTTTTGCAGCACGCGCAGGTCAAACTGCACCACGTTCCAGCCGATCAGCACATCCGGGTCGTGCCTGGCAAACCACTGGTTAAGTTTCTCCAGCAGCTGCGGGCGGCTGCTGACGTACTCAAGCTGAAAATCCAGCGCGGACGCATCGCCGTTCGGCGGCCCGAGCATATACACAACCCGCTTCCCGCAGCCTTCAAGACCGATGCAGTACAGTTCGCCATGACGGGTGGTTTCTATATCCAGGGAGACCCACTTTAGCGGTGGACGATAATGCGGATTCGGCTTCAGGCGAGCGTTGATGAGGGTGCCGTTTTGCTCTGCGCCGTCTACCCAGACGGGCGCGGTTATAAACCGCTCCATCAGAAAGCGTTCCGGCGGGCGGATATCCGCTTCGTAGAGCGTCACGCCCGATTCGCGCAGCAGCTTTTCATAGCGCATCAGCTGACGATGGGCGCGGCAGTAGAGGCCGTAAACCGGCTGGCGGTGGAAATCTTTCAGTTCAAGCGGGGTAATGCGCCAGCCGCTTTCGTCGCGCAGCAGCTGCTTCACCTTTTCGACGTGCGCTTCAGGGATAAATGCCACGGACTCCTGCGGCGGCAGCGTAACGTACCGCGGGCCGTTGTCCGTCGCCAGCCAGAACGCGACCTCGGTGCCCTGAGGGGTATCCCGCCAGTGTCGGGTCAGTAAAAAGCCTTCTTGCGCCTGTGCCACGCCGCTATCCCATAAAACAAAACCAGGCCTGATTATAGCCTGGTTGAATGTTTTATGCTGGAGATATATACAGTTTATTGTCCGTAATAGGCCTTCGCGCCGTGCTTGCGCAGGTAGTGTTTATCCAGCAGGGTTTGCTGCATATCCGGCAGCTGCGGCGCGAGCTGGCGACAGAAGATCCCCATATAGGCCACCTCTTCGAGCACGATCGCGTTATGCACCGCATCTTCCGCGTTTTTACCCCAGGCAAACGGGCCGTGGGAGTGCACCAGCACGCCGGGCATCTGCGCCGCGTCGATTCCCTGTTTTTCGAAGGTTTCGACAATTACGTTACCCGTTTCCCACTCGTACTCACCGTTGATCTCTGCATCGGTCATCAGACGCGTGCAGGGAATGGTGCCGTAAAAGTAGTCCGCGTGGGTGGTGCCGGTCGCCGGGATCGACTGGCCCGCCTGCGCCCAGATGGTCGCGTGACGAGAATGGGTATGCACAATGCCGCCGATGGTCGGGAATGACCGGTACAGCAGGCGGTGAGTGGGCGTATCGGATGACGGTTTTTTGTTACCTTCCACCACTTCACCCGTCTCGATGCTGACCACCACCATATCGTCCGCGGTCATCACCGTGTAATCCACGCCGGAAGGCTTGATCACGAACACGCCTTTTTCCCGGTCAACGGCGCTGACGTTGCCCCAGGTCAGGGTCACCAGGTTATGTTTCGGCAGCGCCAGGTTGGCTTCGAGCACCTGACGTTTGAGATCGTCTAACATTGTTGTCTCCCTGCCCGGTGGGCGTAGCGCCACCGGGCATTCCGTACTTAGCGTTTTGAACCGTAATAGACTTCGTTCCAGCGCAGCGCGTCCTTAAAGGCGGGCAGGCGGGTATCGTTATCAATGACGGTCAGCTCGATATCGTGCAGCTCGGCGAACTGACGCATGTCGTTCAGATCCAGCGCGTGGCTGAACACCGTGTGGTGCGCGCCGCCGGCCAGGATCCACGCCTCTGACGCGGTCGGCAGGTCCGGCTGCGCTTTCCACAGGGCGTTGGCGACAGGCAGTTTCGGCAGCGAATGTGGCGTTTCAACCGCATCGACGCAGTTCACCAGCAGGCGGAAACGATCGCCCAGATCGATCAGGCTGGCGTTGATGGCCGGGCCGGTGCGGGTGTTGAAGATCAGACGCGCCGGATCGGCTTTACCGCCGATGCCGAGATACTGCACGTCGAGGATCGGTTTTTCTTCGACGGCGATAGAAGGGCACACTTCCAGCATGTGGGAGCCGAGCACCAGGTCGTTGCCGTTTTCGAAGTGGTAGGTGTAGTCCTCCATAAAGGAGGTGCCGCCCTGCAGACCGGTCGACATCACCTTCATGATGCGAAGCAGAGCGGCAGTTTTCCAGTCGCCTTCGCCTGCAAAGCCGTAGCCCTGCTGCATCAGACGTTGTACCGCCAGGCCCGGCAGCTGTTTCAGGCCGTGGAGGTCTTCAAAAGTGGTAGTAAAAGCGTGGAAGCCACCCTGTTCCAGGAAGCGCTTCATGCCCAGCTCAATGCGCGCTGCATCCAGCACGTTCTGGCGCTTGTCGCCGTTGATTTGTGCCGCAGGGGTCAGGCGGTAGCTGCTTTCGTATTCATCCACCAGCGCGCTCACGTCGCCGTCGCTGATTTCATTCACCACCTGCACCAGGTCGCCCACTGCCCATGTATTTACGGAGAAGCCGAATTTAATCTGCGCAGCGACTTTATCGCCGTCGGTGACCGCCACTTCACGCATGTTGTCGCCGAAACGCACCACTTTCAGGTGGCGGGTATCCTGCTTAGAGACCGCCTGTCGCATCCAGGAGCCGATACGTTGTTGCGCCTTGCCATCCTGCCAGTGGCCGGTGACCACCGCGTGCTGCTGGCGCATGCGTGCGCCGATGAAGCCAAACTCGCGGCCGCCGTGCGCGGTCTGGTTCAGGTTCATGAAGTCCATGTCGATGCTGTCCCACGGCAGGGAGGCATTGAACTGGGTATGGAACTGCAGCAGCGGTTTGTTGAGGATAGACAGACCGTTGATCCACATTTTGGCCGGAGAGAAGGTATGCAGCCACACCACCAGACCTGCGCATTTATCGTCGTAGTTCGCGTCGCGGCAGATGTGGGTAATTTCGTCCGGCGTGGTGCCCAGCGGTTTCAGTACCAGTTTGCACGGCAGTTTGGCTTCCGCGTTCAGCGCGTTAACCACGTGCTCCGCGTGTTTCGTCACCTGCTGCAGCGCTTCCGGTCCGTACAGATGCTGGCTGCCAATCACAAACCACACTTCATAGTTATTAAAAATGGTCATCATCGTGTCCTTAATGGGTCAGGGTTGCCGTAGTGTCCGCGGTGCTTTTGGCCGGGGCGGCGACAGGGAGATAGTGAAGTTCGGCGCTTTTTGCCCATTGCTGGTAGCGCTGATAAAGCTGTTCAAAGCGTTGTGCCTGCCGGGCACGCGGCTGGAGCGTGTTTTCGACGGCGCTCGCCATATGCCGCTGTGCGGCCGGGATATCGGAATGCACGCCTGCGGCCACGGCAGCGAAAATCGCCGCGCCCAGCGCGCAGCACTGATCGGAAGCCACAATCTGCAGGGGACGGTTCAGCACGTCGCAGCAGGCCTGCATAATCACCGGGTTTTTACGGGCGATGCCGCCCAGCGCCATCACGTTGTTCACGTCGATGCCCTGCTCGGTGAAGCACTCCATAATGGCGCGGGCACCGAAGGCCGTTGCGGCAATCAGGCCGCCGAACAGCGCTGGAGCGTCGGTCGCCAGGTTGAGATCGGTAATCACCCCTTTCAGACGCTGGTTGGCAAACGGCGTGCGGCGACCGTTAAACCAGTCCAGCACCACCGGGAGGTGATCGAGAGACGGATTTTTGGCCCAGGCTTCGGTGAGCTGCGGCAGGAGCTGCTTTTTGCTGTCGGCAATCTGGGTTTTCAGCTCTGGATGCGCCGCTGCCAGCTGGTCCAGAGGCCAGCCCAGCACGCGGCCAAACCAGGCGTAAATATCGCCAAACGCGGACTGACCGGCTTCCAGACCGATGAAGTCCGGCACCACGCTGCCGTCAACCTGGCCGCAGATGCCTTTCACCGCGCGGTCGCCGACGCTGGCTTTATCTGCCGTCAGAATGTCGCAGGTCGAAGTACCGATAACTTTTACCAGGGTGTTGGGCTGCGCGCCCGCGCCCACGGCGCCCATATGACAGTCAAACGCGCCGCCGGAGATGGTCACGTTCTGCGGCAGGCCGAGACGCGTCGCCCACTCTTCACAAAGCGTGCCGACCGGAATATCGGCGGTGAAGGTGTCGGTAAACAGCGGGTATTTGAGATTCTTGTTGATGATTGGGTCGAGTTCATCAAAGAACGCGGCCGGAGGCAGGCCGCCCCAGCTTTCATGCCACAGGGATTTATGCCCGGCGCTGCAACGCCCGCGGCGAATATCCTGTGGCCGTGTGGTGCCGGAGAGCAGGGCAGGCACCCAGTCGCACAACTCAATCCAGGACGCCGCGGCCTGCGCAACGGTTGCGTCGGCGCGGGTGACGTGGAGGATTTTGGCCCAGAACCATTCGCTGGAGTAAATCCCGCCGATGTAGCGCGAGTAGTCTGTTTTACCCGGCTGATGGCACAGGCGCGTGATGGCTTCGGCCTCTTCCACGGCAGTATGGTCTTTCCACAGCACGAACATGGCGTTCGGGTTGTCGGCAAACTCCGGGCGCAGTGCCAGCACGCGGCCTTCGGCATCCACCGGGGCAGGCGTGGAGCCGGTGCTGTCGACGCCAATCCCCACGACCTCGGCCCGCTGGGCGTCCGTCAGTTCGGCCAGTACGGTTTTGATTGCCGCTTCCATCGACTCAATGTAGTCCCGCGGGTGATGACGGAACTGGTTGTTCGCCGCATCGCAGTAGCGCCCTTCCTGCCAGCGCGGGTACCACTCAACGCTGGTTGCTATCTCCTGGCCGGACGTACAGTCCACTGCCAGCGCGCGAACCGAGTCGCTGCCAAAATCGAGGCCAATTGCAATTGCCATGGTGTTGCTCCATCCAAAAAACAGGTATGGAAGAACATTAGAGACTGGGGGCGAAAATCGTCAGGCAGGATCCGCTAATCTTATGGACTAAATTGCTGTTACGACGGAAAGTGTGACGCCGTGCAAATATTCAATGTGGACATTTCTGCCGCACTTATAGACACTTTTGTTACTGCTTATCTGCCTGTACTGGCGGAGAAATCAGGGGGAAAGGCTGAAACATGGCGGACGTAAAAGAGGCGTGATGCTTTTTGGATCTTTTCGCAGGCCATTTTTATACTGCTTTTAGTGATATGGACAATTGGTTTCCTTCAGGACCCTTGGGAGAACTGAATCTATGGCCGAAACGCAAAACGATCCCCTGTTGCCGGGATACTCGTTTAACGCGCACCTAGTGGCGGGACTGACCCCTATCGAGGCTGAGGGATATCTCGATTTTTACGTCGACCGACCGCTCGGGATGAAAGGGTATATTCTCAACCTGACCGTGCGGGGGGAAGGGATCATCAAGAACGGTGACCAGCAGTTTGTCTGCCGTCCCGGCGATATCCTGCTGTTCCCGCCGGGAGAGATCCACCACTACGGGCGTCATCCGGATGCTAAAGAGTGGTATCACCAGTGGGTCTATTTCCGCCCGCGCGCCTACTGGCAGGAGTGGCTTTCGTGGCCGGCTATTTTTGCGCATACCGGCTTTTATCGCCCGGATGAGGTTCATCTGGCGCAGTTTCGCGAACTGTTCGCGCAGATTATTGAGGCGGGGCAGGCCGGCGGGCGCTATGCCGAACTGCTGGCGATAAACCTGCTTGAGCAGGTGCTGCTGCGCCGCATGGAGGCCATCAACGAATCGCTTAACCCGCCGCTGGATAACCGCGTCCGCGACGCCTGCCAGTACATTAGCGACCATCTGGCCGACAGCCAGTTTGATATCGCCAGCGTCGCCCAACACGTCTGTCTTTCGCCGTCGCGGCTGTCGCATCTGTTCCGCCAGCAGCTGGGCGTCAGCGTTCTGAGCTGGCGTGAGGATCAGCGCATCAGCCAGGCGAAGCTGCTGCTCAGCACCACCCGAATGCCGATTGCTACCGTTGGGCGCAACGTGGGATTTGAAGATCAGCTCTATTTCTCTCGCGTGTTTAAGAAATGCACCGGCGCGAGCCCGAGCGAATTCCGCGCGGGATGTGAATAAACGGTAAAAAAAGATAAACAAGCAGGTGAATGCGGAAAGCAACCTGTAAACTATTCAGACAATTGTTGCCTTGACGCGGTGCGGGGCGCTAAGCAGAATCGCTGATTCGTTTTCTGACCGGAATAGTTATGCAGGCATTGCTGGAACACTTTATTACCCAGTCCGTTATGTACTCGCTCATCGCCGTGGCGCTGGTGGCGTTTCTGGAATCGCTGGCGCTTGTTGGGTTGATCCTGCCCGGAACCGTGATGATGGCGGGGCTTGGCGCGCTGATCGGCAGCGGCGAGGTTAATTTCTGGCAGGCGTGGCTGGCCGGGATTATCGGTTGCCTGATGGGGGACTGGATCTCCTTCTGGCTGGGCTGGCGCTTTAAGAAGCCGCTGCACCGCTGGTCTTTTATGAAAAAGAACAAAGCGCTGCTGGATAAAACCGAGCATGCCCTGCATCAGCACAGCATGTTTACCATTCTGGTAGGCCGCTTCGTTGGGCCAACGCGTCCGCTGGTGCCGATGGTGGCGGGGATGCTGGACCTGCCGGTCGCGAAGTTCGTGGTGCCGAACATCATCGGCTGCGTCTTCTGGCCGCCGTTTTACTTCCTGCCGGGGATCCTCGCCGGCGCGGCGATTGATATCCCTGACGGCATGCAAAGCGGTGAGTTTAAGTGGCTGCTGCTGGGCACGGCTGTGCTGCTGTGGCTGGCGGCCTGGCTCTGCTGGCGGCTATGGCGCAGCGCGAAAGCCAGCGTCGATCGCCTGACGCGCTATCTTCCGCGCTCCCGTCTTTTGTGGCTGGCCCCGCTGACGCTGGGCGTTGCGGTGGTGGCCCTGGTGGTGCTGATTCGTCACCCGCTGATGCCGGTGTACGGCGAGATCCTGTTGAAGGTGGTAAGCCGTTAATCTGTTTCCGCTCTAGAACCCCATATCTCTGTAAGCCCGGTTTGAGCTGGTGATAGACAGGAAAGCGCCTGTCACCGCTGGAACCAGAACAGAGAGTATTATGCTTGCCGCTAATACCAGTATGGAAGGCATCTCACCGGGCTTATTTGTTATCATCATAATGAAAAATAACGAGAATAATAAAAATAGCCCCGTCATTACCCCATTAACAAAAGGAAGCAGCCAAACGTCCCATCGGCAGATTTCGGGTACATGAGCTTCCTGCGAGGAAAGGGCGGTGACGGAGAATTTATTCATTGCTGAATTCGCCACCAGCTGAGCTCCCTGCGCATACTTTACCGCATCGGCAGCAAGCGCCAGCGCCAGCCATCTGTATCCCTCGCTCTTTTCCCCGAGCGAGGATTCCATTTCCAGCCTTTCCATAACAGCGTTTTTAGCATCCAACGCCTGCATCAAAGGATATTTTTCCGTACGGGATAATCCGCTGTACCAGAGCGCTTTTGGGGCCGTCACAGGGCCAACATCCAGATAAACCGGCATCGTTTCTTCTACGTCCGTGATCTTACTCATCGGTTGGTACAGATAAACCGGCTTCTCTCCCTCTGTATGCACGTATTGGTTAGTGAAGAGAAAAGCGCAGGCGTTTTCCATTCGCTTACTGTCACCGTCTTCACCATGCATATCGACGACGATCAGCAGCCTGTTAACGATGAATTTGTCGCTTGCCGCTATCCAGTCCCCGATGAGCGAGTAGTCAGGGCACTCGCTGATAAACTGAATTTTGCCGCCGTGCGCACTGTGTAACTTCAGATTTTCCAGCGCTCGTCTCAGATCCTCAACACAGTTCGCATCGCCCCCGCGAACCCAGACGTATGTATCCCTTCGCTGATACGCACTCATTTTGAGCTTATCGGCCATCGGCGCGAGCAGGCGCGAAAAGACGGCTTCGTCTGGAGTCTGGTCAAACGCTTCGGTTGCCTCAATTTTTAGCGGCGTTTTGGGCGCCAGCGGAAACTCACCTTCAAGCTTAAGCATATTCAGCGCCAGTTGATCGACCGGAGAGAGGGCCGACCAGGCTGCAATGGTGATGTTCTGACGCGCAAAACGTTTGAGCCTGATAGCCCTCTCTTTTGCAATATATTTGCGAGTTTCTGCATAGTTTACAGAGGTACTTATTATCATTTTCAGCGCAAATACCAGACACGTTACCAGGCTGAGCGGTAGCAGTACGGACGGCAAGAAAAAAAAGAGCGTCACATGTTTATTCTGAGGCCAGGTAAAAATCTCAAGAATGATCCCCATGACAACAGCGAAGATATACACTGCAACGATCGCTAACGTCGGCATTTTTACGTCAGCATCTTTCTGCTTCGAATATAACCACCACTCCATTATATAGCCCCCGCCGTTGGCAGCGTTGTCCTTATTTCACACCCGCACGCCGCTTTACACCGGTCGACAACCACGCCTCGTCCGAGCATCGTCCAGCGTGGATGGCACTCTGTAATCGGGTACTTCCCTTTGTGCAGCAGGCATTCAACGATGTCATCTTTTAGCGCCACGGGTTTACCCATGAAATTGGCCCCTGAAGCTGAAGTCACTTTTCCACCGTTCGCCAGCGGATCGTCTAAGCGAATTACGCCGTTCATTGTTTATCCTTAGTCGTTTATCGCGCATCCATGTCACAGCGCATATGGTCCCAGCCGGTGTAGCCTTTCACTTCAGGGACCTTATCGGGTTGGTCTTCCCAATTAGTCTGCAATGACTGTACGGTGTCCTTGAGGCCTTGCTTCGTCATATAAACCATTCCCCACGACCAGCCACCCGTTCCTGCTGTAATATCGCCCTGCACCCCATCCTGAAGTTCGTAATGAATACCCTTACCACCGGGCAATAGACGGGGGTCATCAAACGGCCTGGAGGACATATAAAGGCGGTGCTTTGTCTGCAGAAAGCCCTGGTCATTCACTACTGTGAAAGAAAGAATGTCGTCATAGGGAGGTGCATTGTCTCCATTAGGTTCATTTTCGCCGGGCGAGAATGAGGACGGGTACCAGGTTTTGCCATAATCCTTTGATACCATAGAGCCAGGGGAATGCCAGGTCGGAATCGCTATATAGCGCTCTGACGGATGGACGTATTTTTTAGTAAAAATACGATAGAACTGACTGACCACTTCTGAATGAATCCCCCGCTGCGTATCGGTGTACCAGAGCTCGCCTTCACAGTCCCAGCCTTTCAGTTCCAGATAACGATGGTCATCAAAACGATAGACTACCTGCGTCGGCGGCTCTTTCGCCTGACAGCCTGAAGCCATCAGTACAGCAGCAACAGCCATGCCTGAGCATAATGCTTTCATCAGTTAGCGCCCCGCATCCATGTCACATTGCATATGGTCCCAGCCGGTGTAGCTTTTCACTTCAGGGACCTTATCGGGCAAATTTTGATAATTGGTATGGAATTTTGCCGTATCGTTCTCCAGTGCCTCCTTAGTGATGTAATCGAGCCCCCACGCAGGCCCTGGTGATTGTGGTTTAATTCTGTGAGTTACACCTTCAACTACATAATCAATCCCTGGCCCACCAGTTGCCAGGCGTGGGTCATCAAACGGTCTGGAGGACATATAAAGCCGGTGCTTTGTCAGCAGAAAGCCCTGGTCATTCACCACTGTGAAAGAAACAACATCATCTCGCGGAGGTGAGTTCATTCCATCCGGTTCGTTTCCTCCAGGCGAATAGCTGACAGGCCGCCAGGTCTGGCCGTAATCTTTAGAAACGATGAAACCATCAACTTCCCAATTGGGGATCACGATGTAGCGCTCTGAAGGATGGATAAATTTTTGTGTAAATATCCGATAAAACTGGAAGTAAGGCTGAGAGTGAATTTTTCTCTGCGTATCGGTGTACCAGAGCTCACCTTCACAGTCCCAGCCCTTCAGTTCGAGATAACGATGGTCATCAAAACGATAGACTACCTGCGTCGGCGGCTCATTGGCCTGACAGCCTGAAGCCATCAGTACAGCAGCAACAGCCATGCCTGAGCATAATGCTTTCATCAGTTAGCGCCCCGCATCCATGTCACATTGCATATGGTCCCAGCCGGTGTAACCTTTCACTTCAGGGACCTTATCGGGCAAATTCTGATAATTTGATTCACGCCTGACGACTTTTCCCTCCAGCCATCCTTTTGTGAAATACACCATCCCCCATTTCCAGCCAGGTGCATCTGAAGTTATTTCGTCCACCTCACCATTTTCAAGCTGGTACTTAATTCCAGAACCACCTGGCAATACGCGCGGATCGTCAAATGGTCTGGATGACATATAAAGGCGATGCTTTGTCAGTAGAAAGCCCTGATCGTTTATTACCGTCAGAGAAAGCACCTCATCATAAGCTGGTGAGGAATCACCATTCGGCTCGTTTTCTCCGGGAGAAAACTGCGCTAACTGCCAGGTCTTTCCGAAATCTTTTGATACGGTAAAGGCACCCCCACCCCATGATGTGAGGACAATATATCGCTCTGAAGGGTGAATAAATTTTTTGGTAAAAATGCGGTAAAATTGTGAATACGGCTGCGAATGAATCCCCCGCTGCGTATCGGTGTACCAGAGCTCGCCTTCACAGTCCCAGCCTTTCAGTTCCAGATAACGATGGTCATCAAAACGATAGACTACCTGCGTCGGCGGCTCTTTCGCCTGACAGCCTGAAGCCATCAGTACAGCAGCAACAGCCATGCCTGAGCATAATGCTTTCATCAGTTAGCGCCCCGCATCCATGTCACATTGCATATGGTCCCAGCCGGTGTAACCTTTTACTTCAGGGACCTTATCGGGTTGGTCTTCCCAATTAGTTTGTAATGACTGTACGGTGTCCTTGAGGCCTTGCTTCGTCATATAAATCATTCCCCACGCCCAGCCACCCGTTCCTGCTGTAATATCGCCCTGCACCCCATCCTGAAGTTCGTAATGAATACCCTTACCACCGGGCAATAGACGGGGATCATCAAACGGTCTGGATGACATATAAAGCCGGTGCTTTGTCTGCAGATAGCCCTGGTCATTCACCACTGTGAAAGAAAGAACATCATCTCGCGGAGGTGAGTTCATTCCATCCGGTTCGTTTCCTCCGGGAGAAAATTGTGCAACCTGCCACGTTTTCCCGTAGTCCTTAGAGACACGAAACCCACCGACTCCCCAGCCAGTAATAGCGATGTATCGTTCTGAGGGATGGACAAACTTTTTAGTAAATATTCTGTAAAACTGGCTGACAGGTTCAGAATGAATCCCCCGCTGCGTATCGGTGTACCAGAGCTCGCCTTCACAGTCCCAGCCTTTCAGTTCCAGATAACGATGGTCATCAAAGCGATAAACCACCTGCGTCGGCGGCTCATTGGCCTGACAGCCTGAAGCCATCAGTACAGCAGCAACAGCCAAGCCTGAACATAATGCTTTCATTGGTTAGCGCCCCGCACCCATGTCACATTGCATATGGTCCCAGCCGGTGTAGTCTTTTACTTCAGGGACCTTATCGGGTTGGTTTTCCCAATTAGTCTGCAATGACTGTACGGTGTCCTTGAGGCCTTGCTTCGTCATATAAACCATTCCCCATGCCCAGCCCCCCGTTCCTGCTGTAATATTGCCCTGCACTCCATCCTGAAGTTCGTAATGAATACCCTTACCACCGGGCAATAGACGGGGATCGTCAAACGGTCTGGATGACATATAAAGGCGGTGCTTTGTCTGCAGATAGCCCTGGTCATTCACCACTGTGAAAGAAATAACATCATCGCGCGGAGGTGAATTCATCCCGTCCGGTTCATTCCCTCCTGGCGAATAGCTGACAGACCGCCAGGTCTGGCCGTAATCTTTAGAAACGATGAAACCATCAACTTCCCAATTGGGGATCACGATGTAGCGCTCTGAAGGATGGATAAATTTTTGTGTAAATATCCGATAAAACTGGAAGTAAGGCTGAGAGTGAATTTTTCTCTGCGTATCGGTGTACCAGAGCTCACCTTCACAGTCCCAGCCCTTCAGTTCGAGATAACGATGGTCATCAAAACGATAGACTACCTGCGTCGGCGGCTCATTGGCCTGACAGCCTGAAGCCATCAGTACAGCAGCAACAGCCAGGCCTGAACATAATGCTTTCATCAGTTAGCGCCCCGCATCCATGTCACATTGCATGTGGTCCCAGCCGGTGTAACCTTTCACTTCAGGGACCTTATCGGGTAAATTTTGATAATTGGTATGGAATTTTGCCGTATCGTTCTCCAGTGCCTCCTTAGTGATGTAATCGAGCCCCCACGCAGGTCCTGGTGATTGTGGTTTAATTCTGTGAGTTACGCCTTCAACTACATAATCAATTCCTGGCCCACCAGTTGCCAGGCGTGGATCATCAAACGGTCTGGATGACATATAAAGGCGGTGCTTTGTCTGCAGAAAGCCCTGGTCATTCACCACTGTGAAAGAAAGAACATCATCTCGCGGGGGTGAGTTCATTCCATCCGGTTCGTTTCCTCCGGGAGAAAATTGTGCAACCTGCCACGTTTTCCCGTAGTCCTTAGAGACACGAAACCCACCGACTCCCCAGCCAGTAATAGCGATGTATCGTTCTGAGGGATGGACAAACTTTTTAGTAAATATTCTGTAAAACTGGCTGACAGGTTCAGAATGAATCCCCCGCTGCGTATCGGTGTACCAGAGCTCACCTTCACAGTCCCAGCCTTTCAGTTCGAGATAACGATGGTCATCGAAACGGTAAACCACCTGTATCGGCGGCTCTTTCGCCTGACAGCCTGAAGCCATCAGCAATATAGCCAAGACTGTTCCTGCTGCATTTTTCATTTCCATTAACTTCCCTGTTTTGCTCAATAAGGGCGAATATCGAGTGCCGATATATGATTTTGTAAACCCAGTTCACGGTCACTTTTTGCTTTGGGCATATCCCATTGCAGATTTGCAACCTCCTGGTTACCTACTGCTAGATCGCGTGATAGCTTTACCTTAGTTGCATTGTTAAATTCATTTACCACGCCAAAATTCCCTTTAGGTAAAATGTCATCAGGTCTGTTCATAAACCATTTTGTAGTTTCATCAGGCAGTATCCCTGAACGGTAATACTCCACTGCCTGCAAATTTGTATTCAGCGGATCCCGCCAGTCCGCACGGTGCAGCAGGTCTTCCCAGAATTTGCCTGCCTTATAATCAAAGGACCGGCACTGGCCGATGGCCAGGTCAAAAGCCATCGCATGGGACGGGGCATATTCACTCATCACGATTGACGAGTGCTGGCTGTAACTTACTGGGTCGGATTTCGCCCATTCCTTTTCCAGCTCTTCGCGCGGGCGAAGCCAGGTTAATGTCACGGTCGGAAAATCCTTTGAACCTGCCACCACTCCGTTAATCACCTGGACACCGCGCTCATAGCTTTCCATTTTGAGCTCATCGGGCGTCAAGACATGGCCGGGACGCCAACTGAGGCTTTGGTATCTGCTAACACCGTATGTGGCGCTTTGCGTCCGTTTGATGGCGTAGGCTTTTGCTGAGTAGGAGATATAGGCGTCCGGGCTGTCCGGATCGATGGAGGCGGTATACGGCTTATCTCTCGTTTTTGGATCGTCGCCTTTATAATTATTTGCCCCCTGCAATGTGAATATAAACTTCACCGGTAGCTCTTCACCGTTCACCATCACGTCATGCGCGGTGTAAGAGGCGTTACCGACTGAACCGTAATCCGCATCACCCGTTCTCACGGGCGGCAGGCTAAACGGTTTCCCGTCCGGCGTCGTTCCCACCTCTCCATGTTGATAAAATACCCGCTGATACAGGTTTGGAATATGGCTGGCAATATCTTCAGGAATACCGCGCCAGCCGAACCCCTGTATGTTCTTGAGGGAGACCGTGCCGTCATTCGGACAAAAATAGTTATAGACCCGGCCGTTATTATCACGTCTGTATCTTGTATCCGTCCTTAACGGGTTGTCGGACGGTTTACGCAGCGTGCAGGCCGCTTCCATTGCCAGAATATCGGCTTCTGTTATCTCACCGCCGTTGTAATGCGTCGCCATCAGTGCGCAAAAGTTCTTAAACGTCTGCACCCGCGCATCGGATGTCTGATGATGACCCGGTTGAATATCTTCAGCCAGCCGACTTTCGAGCGAGTAAGGGGAGTGATTGAGAATGACGCAGTTAACCGGTTCATATCCCGCCTGCTTTACCAGCATGTTTGCCAGCATGGTGATAATTGTCCCCTGACTGTGGGCCACTATATTGATAACGTCGTTTCGTGTTTCCAGCGGCTGACGTATCTGAATAATCAAATCCGCCAGGCGCTGTGCTGCGAAGAACTGGTAGATGCGGTGCGGGTTAGGAAAGATAGGGTGCGTGAAATCTCCACCATTCGCATGCAACGTTATAATCCCTGCTGCGGACGTTGCGAATCCCCCCGCGCCTGGCCCCAGCATATCCGGAATATTGGTTGTCGCATTCGCAAAGGTGCCGCCGCCCTTGGCATAGTTAACATCAAGCGCGTTACCAAAATTGTCGTTCTGGTATTTAAACGCCCCCTGGCCGTCATTACCCAAATCCGCTTTTTTCTTCGCATCATCCTCCTGGTAAGCGTCGAACGGCAGATGTGCCTCCGCCTTGAGCTTGCTGACTTCATTGCGATAGCGCTGCTGATCTGCGCGGTATTCTTCATGCGTTACAGGCTTATAGCCCCAGTAAAACGGGATAACAGGCGAGCGGCCCGGCGCCGCGATTTTCTTTTGCGCTTCTTCATTGTGCGTCATGATGAAGTGATTCCATTCATGCGCGTACATATCTGTCCGGTTAAGCCGTTTATTTAACCCGGCGATAATGCCTTTCTCCTGATTCTGATAAGCTTCACCCACATCGTTTACCCCATGAACCAGAATCACGATCCCCGGCATCGGACGAGGAATGCCCACCCTGCATGTCTGCGCCGTCAGGCTTAATGATTTGGGGACGGGGATATCGTTCTCTGAGACCACGCGCGGGCAATACGGGCTTTTCTTCTCATCAGCCATCAGAGTACCTCCAGTTTGTACGAATCAAGGTCGGCCGCATCCAGCAGCGGGGAACAGCCATTGCTGTCGGTCACGCCTTCAATCATTTGGCCCGCCGAGCTTTTAAGGCGGAACGCGCGGTTAGCGAGGATCTGCTCCGGGTCGTCAGACGCATGCAGCTGATAGCGCTGTGCAAACGCGCCCTTGTTAAATGCAGGCGGTTGCGTTTGCACGCTTTCCGCCCCTTTATAGGCAAAATTCGGCGCTTTAATGTCCACGCCGGTTGGCGAGAAAATTTCAACCAGCCCGCTGGGACTAATACGGATGCCACCACCACCGCATACCAGCTGTATTCCCTGCTTCGCACTGCCGTTAATTTTGCCTGCCGTGCTCGTGACGGTGAAATCATCCTGAGAAAGCATGTGCAGGGCTCCGCGCTGCGCCTCCGTTTTGATATCACCGGCACTGGCAATCAGCTGTATGCCAAGTTTGCGGGCGAACAGAGAGAGCCTTTCCCCTACGGCCAGCGAGAACTTTTTCACCACGTTTACGCTGCCGTTGCGGCCAGCGGTTGCAATCAGATCCTGACCTGCCGAAAGCTGCAGGCTTTGCGGCGTGACGTGGGCCTGTCCTTCTCCGGCATAGGTCAGCAGGCTCGAGCCCGAAAGCTTATTCAGCGTCTTAAGCAGGGCATTTTGTCGTTCGGTATCCACCTCATCGGCACCGGCCGTCATTGCGCACTGCTGCAGCGTTATGGCCAGCGAGAGCGCTTTTTCGAGCTGCGCGATGGCCGCCGTCATATCCAGCTGTTGTCCCTGGGCGCGCGGTTGCGCCTCAGTGCTGATCATTACGCCTTTTGCCGCTCGCAGCGCCATCCAGTCATCTGTTCGCGCTTCAAGACCTTCCCCGCGTGGCTTTCCTTCCGCATCGACAAGATGGCCCACGCTGAGCTGTCCCTTTCCGCGCTCTGTTGAAATCTTGATATGTTCCTGGCCCCGCTTGTCTTCCAGACGGATTTTATTAAGGCCTGCAGTACGGATGATGTTGCGGGTATCATTGCGGTTTGTGACTAAATCAGTGTGCGCGCCGTTATGCATGGAATGGGCGATGAACGGACGATCCGGATCGCCGCCTTCAAACGCAATGGCGACCTCCGTACCTTCGAGCAGTGGAAAATGAAAACCGTAAACATCTCCGGCGTACGGTCTGGCAAGGCGCACCAGCGCACTTTCAAAGCCTGAACGTTTCTCATCGAGATCAAAATCGAACTTCACCCGGTAGCGTCCGGTGGCATCAATCCCCGCATAGATTTTATTGCTGCCTATCGCCATTACCCGTGCGGGAACGGTACCTGCAATTTGTGGTCGGGGAAGAAATTCTGGCCTGAAACTATACTCATGCCGGCAAGGGATGCCTGACAGCAGGGCTTGATAATGCTCTGCGCGACTGCCCGTTATCGTCATTGACGTAACGAAAAAACCTTTCTTAAAGCCATCAGGAATTTGACCGGTTATATCGAACTTTATTCCCGGCTGCAGTTCCGCTGCGCTGGTTGTGGCACCGAGTACACACTGGGTATTTAGCAGGCGCTCATAGCGCAAACGTGCATAGAACGCAGCGGTTTCGCTTTCTTTTCCATAAAAATCCCCGCCCTCAAGAAAATGATCTGAATGGTGATACTCTCTGCCTGCCGTCATGCCACCGGGAATGTCGGTACTTACAATAGTTTTGTCAGCCTGTGGAGAGAGGGGGGCGCGGTAGTTATAGGCCCTCACCATTATATTTTCGGGTATTAACGCGTGTCGTTCTTCGAGTTTTGTCACGTACTCATCATGACTGGTCATCCCGGAGCAACGAACAAAGGGGAATTTCTTTTCGCTAATGATATAGCGACTGGCAGAGTCGCCAAATATAACCACTGTTTCCGTCGGCGTGGTGCTGTGATTTTCAAGACGGAACCATATTCCTACTTCGGCCAACAGGCGGCGAATAAACTGCAGGTCGGTCTCTTTCCACTGAATAATCATTTCCCTGCGGGGATAGCTACAGCTGAGGTTGTCGAAATCAATATTGAAGCCTTCAAAATAACGGCTCTCTTTCATCAACTGCGTGACGACCTCCGGCACGGAGACATCGGTGTACACTGCCGAACGGAAGTTTCTGTTCAGTAACGCAAATTCATGTTCAAGCACGCATTCATAGAGCGCTTCATCTGAAGATGACTTAAGGCGGGAAAACGCAGTAATGGTTCCATTGATCTGGCGCACTGGCAGCCAGGTTGGCTGACCATGCCATGACGCCTCAGGGTTAGGGGCGCGAAGAAGAAATTCCGCCTTCTGATTCAAAACGGCGTCAGGTGAAATATTTGCATTGGGGCTGGTAAATCGGATGGTATAGCGATAGGGCTGGCTGAGTGCTTCTTCGCCTGTAAAGGAATGTACGTCGTTTAACGCGTTAGCGTTACGTGGGAAAAAAAGTAAATAGCGATTTAGCGTGTTATTTTGCTGAAAGTTTCCTGGGCGCACTGCCATGACAATATCCCTTTCAAGAGCAGTAAAATCATAAAATAATACTCTCTTAGCAAAGAAACGTAAGGGTAAAAATCATGTTGATGTATTTATTTTTGCCTGATGTATTTATTTTTCGTATATATAAAAGATATTAATTCATAAATAAAATGTGATTTAAAATAATAATAAAAAAGTTCGATTTATTATTTTTCAGGATCGTCGGTCGCCAAACAGGGTTATATGCGCTCTGACTTTTCATTCAGAGCGACATTCGGCTATGGACTTGCAGTAGGGGCTTTCATCACTTTTGAAAAAATGGCGGAGGATTTATTCGTCCTCTGAGTGAAGGGGAGGGCATCAGACTGCCCTGATGCCCAGCAGTGAAGACGCGGTAGCTTTCCCCTTCAGCAATTCTTCTGTCTTCCCATCCCACGCAATTCTCCCTTCGGCAATCACCACCGATCGCGGCGCAATCCGTGCGGCATCCTCAATACTGTGCGACACCATCAGCATCGTCAGTTGCTGGCGCTGACAGACGTCCTGCACCAGCGCCAGCATCTCCTGGCGCAGAGCGGGATCGAGCGCCGAGAAGGGCTCATCCAGCAGCAGTATTGGCTGCTCTCGCACCAGACAACGCGCCAGCGCCACGCGCTGACGCTGGCCGCCGGAAAGCTCGCCCGGCAGCCTGTCGATGAACCCGGTGATCCCCATCTGTGCGGCAATGATCTCCAGCTTCTGGCGCTGGGCGTCGTTCAGCCTGAGCCCCGGATGCATTCCCAGAGCGATGTTTTGCCGCACCGTCAGATGGGTAAACAGGTTGTTTTCCTGGAACAGCATTGAGACCGGACGTTTTGCGGGCGGCGTGTGGGTATGATCGTGATTTTCAATGACGATCGCGCCGCTTGCCGGCTGAAGAAAACCCGCAATCAAATTAAGCAGCGTGCTTTTTCCCGCGCCGCTTGGGCCAAGTACGGCGATCATCTCCCCCTGGCGCACGGAGAGCGTGAAGCGCATCGGCAGATGCTGGTAAAGCCAGGTTACATCAGTCAGTGTTAACATCGCGCCCCGGAAGTTTTTCGATAACGGTAAATAAGGCAAAGCACAGCAGCAGCAGTAACAGCGCGGTGACCGCGCCGTCCTGACTGCGATAAGAGCCGATTTGCTGATAGAGCCAGAACGGCAGCGTGCGGAAATCTTCGTTGCCAAAGAGGGCTACCACGCCAAAATCGCCAATCGACAGCACGCAAGCAAACGCCAGCGCCTGGGCGAGCGGCCGTTTTAGCGCGCGGAGTTCGACCACCTTCAGTCGCTGCCAGCCCTGCATGCCCAGCGACTGGCACAGTAAACCGTAACGGCTGTTGACGTCGCGCATCGGGTTTTCCAGCACCTTAAGCGCGTAAGGGATGGCCATTAAGGCGTTGGTAAAAATGACGATGCCGTCGGCGCTTTCCGGCAGGCCGATGGTGCTATTGAACAGTAAAAAGAAGCCCGTCGCCAGCACGATGCCCGGCATCGCCAGAATCAGCATGCCCGTCAGCTCCAGCGCCTGTCCGGTTTTACGAGCATGACGCGCGTAGAGCTCGCGGCTGCTCCAGAGCAGCATCATGGTCAGAAGTACACAGACCAGCCCGGCTGCCAGCGCGATGCGCAGCGAGGTCCACGTCGCTTCCCAGAGGACGGGCTGCTGCAGGACGGACGTGAGATTGAGGTTCAGTCCGTCAACGATAACGGCCAGCAGCGGCGGCAGCAGCAGCATGAGCGCCAGCGTAATCAGGATAAAATCGGCGACGCGGCTGTGCAGGCTGTCCTGCGGGTCGCGCCAGCCGGTTATTTGATTACTGCCAGCGGGAATGGCTTTACTCAGTCGCTGGCTCAGCAGCACCAGCACCAGACAGCACGCCATCTGCACCATCGCCAGCAGCGCGGCGCGGCCCGGATCGTAGTCGTAACTTAAGGCCTGATAAATCGCCAGCTCGATGGTGGTGGCCTGCGGCCCGCCGCCGAGCGAAAGCACGGTGGCAAAGCTGGCGAAGCAGAGCATAAAGATTAGCGCGGCCACCGGGGCAATCTGACGTCGCAGCCACGGCCATTCGACAAAGCGGAAGAACGACCAGCCGCGCATGCCGAGCTGAGCCGCAATCTGGCGCTGTTCGCCGGGAATGTTTTCCAGCGCCTGTAAAAAGAGGCGCGTCGCCATCGGCATATTGAAGAAAATGTGCGCCAGCAGGATGCCCTTCAGCCCGTAAGGGGAAAAGGTCCACTCCAGCCCCAAAGATGCAAAGAGCGAAGCCAGCCAGCCCTGACGACCGTAGACGCTCAGAATGCCAAAAACGGCCACCAGAACTGGCAGGATCAGCGTCATGGCGCACAGGCGCAGCAGAGCCTGCCTGCCAGGAAAACGCCGGCGGTACAGCGCTCGCGCGAGGAAAATGGCCGGGATCGCTGACAGCAGCGCAGAAAGAAACGCCTGCCAGAAAGAGAACCGGATAACGTGCCAGAGATAGCTGTCGTGCCAGAGCGCGAGCAGATCGCTCTCTGGCGCATTAAACCACAACGCAAGGAATGCCCCCAGGCTGACCACCACCATCAGCATGGCGGCGAGCAGGCCGGGGATTAACCAGCCGGGAATTAACGGCTGACGGCGCGTTGCCATTCACTTACCCATGCTGCACGCTGCGCGGCGACCTGCTGCGGCGTAAATTCCAGCGAGGTTGTTGGTTTGGTCAACTGCTCGAAACCTGCGGGCAGGGTAACGCTGGTGACCGGATACATCCAGTTGCCTGCGGGAATCGCATTCTGGAACGCCGGTGAAACCATGAACTTCAGGAACTTCTCGGCCAGCTCCGGCTGTTTGCTGGCGGCGGTACGCGCTGCCACTTCCACCTGCAGATAGTGCCCTTCAGCAAAATTCGCGGCGGCGTAGTTGTCTTTCTTCTCTGCGATGATGTGGTAGGCCGGAGAGGTGGTGTAGCTCAGCACCAGATCGCTTTCGCCTTTCAGGAACAGGCCGTAGGCTTCGCTCCAGCCCTTGGTCACGGTGACGGTTTTTGCGGCCAGTTTCTGCCACGCTTCCGGCGCTTTATCTCCATAGACTTTCTGCATCCACAGCAGCAGGCCCAGACCCGGCGTGCTGGTACGCGGATCTTCATAGATCACGCGCCACTTCTGGTCACTTTCCACCAGCTCTTTCAGGCTTTTCGGTGGGTTTTTCAGCTTATTTTTGTCGTAAACAAAAGCAAAATAGCCGTAATCGAACGGCACAAAGGTGTCGTTTTTCCAGCCGCCCGGCACGTTGACGGCATCTGCCGCCACGCCGCTTTTGGCAAACAGTCTGGTTTGCGTCGCGGCTTCCAGCAGGTTGTTATCCAGCCCGAGCACCACGTCGGCCTTGCTGTTTTTCCCTTCCATGCGCAGACGGTTGAGCAGCGACACGCCATCTTCCAGCGCCACGAACTTCAGCTCGCAGTTGCAGTCGGCTTCAAAGGCTTTTTTTACCACCGGGCCAGGGCCCCAGTCGGCGGAGAAGGAATCGTAGGTGTAGACCGTCAGGACGGGTTTCGCGAAAGCAGGCAGCGCAAACAGCGCCAGCAGGGGGAAAACTTTTTTTAACACTTTGCACCTCAGAGTTGAGTGGCAAAGGATTTTGAGCGACAGCCTCAAATCCCTTCGCCGGCGTTATCCGGATCAGGTTCGACGGGTATTATCTCAGCGCACATCTGTGATGCAGCACCCCGTTGAGAACGGCGCTATTGTAATGATTTGGTGAATATTTCGAAAGCGTTATGGTTCCGGCGGCGCAAACCAGGCGGATTTAAAATCAAACCAGCCCAGGGTGTTCATCCGCAGGCCGCGCATGCTGCGCTGTCCCTGGATCAGCAGCCAGTGGTGGATCAACGGTACGATCGTCTGCCCGGCCAGCAGCTCTTGGCACCATGCGGCCAGATCCATTTCGCCTGCCCGCCACTTCGCGGCGTCCTGCTGCCAGTCCCGGTTGATACAGTGCTGAATGAGGGGCACTTCATACAGGTGAGAAAAGAGCGAGAAATCAAGCGGCAGCGTGAAGTTGGCGCTATTGAGCCAGATATCGCTGACGACATCCCCGCGGTGCCATTCATCATAATCGACTTCCTGTATCGCCAGCGTCACGCCTTCGGCCGCCAGCAGCTTGCTCATAATCTTCGCGATAAAACGGTGCTCAATGTGATCGCGATAGTAGCTGAGGGTGATGGTCTCCAGCCCGGCAGGTTTTCCACTGCGCACCGGCTGAGCATGGTGCCAGCGCGGAAGCAGGCCATATGCCGGGAACCACCAGGTCTGGTATTGCTCCTCTGCGTGATAAATCAGGTTAGCCGGGGCCAGAACATGGCTGATCCACGTGCGGACGTCGTGGTTTGCTCCGCGGTGGCTGCGGCTGTCAAAGAGCAGGTAGTAACAGCCCTCCTCCAGGCGACTTTCGAACGCCTTTTCGCTTGTTGTGGGGCCTTCCAGCGTCAGGCCTGCGCTCAGCTCTTCGTTGAGATCCGGTAATACCCAGACGTTCACTTCGTCGATCAGCGCCCGATAGCCAAAATAGTCATCAAAGGCGCGGATTTTGAGCTGGTTGTTGGTATTGCGCGTCACGGAGTAGGGGCCCGTGCCAATCGGCAGGCTGGCAAAATTGTTCAGCGATCGCCATTCGCCGGGCAGGATCATTGAGGGCACGTAGCCCAGCAGCCACGGCAGCCATATGTCCGGCTGCGACAATTCAATGTCCAGCGTCCAGGCCGTGGGGGAGTGGATCCGCGAGACGTGTGAATAGAGCGGAAGCGTGCGGGCGCGTTCCAGGGAGGTGATGACGTCACTCATCTCCAGCTCGCGTCCGTGGTGGAAGTGAATGCCCGGGCGTAAAAAGAAACGCCAGTGCAGGGGGGAAAGCTGCTGCCAGTGGTGCGCGATGTCCGCTTCCAGTTCCCCGTTTTCCTCATTTATTTTCGTCAGGCCGCTGAATATCTGCCGGGCCATATGGGTTTCAGAACGACGTAACGCCGTGCCGGGCAACAGGTTTTTCATTGGCCGATAGTAGAGCACCCGCATAATGTGGCGGCCCTGACGAAAGCTGCGCCCCAGATGCGAGACCAGCATCTGGCGCACGGCGGCCTTGTCGCCCACCAGCTGGACCAGCTGATCGATGCGATCCTGCTCCAGCAGATCCTCCGCCCGCTGTTGCTGCAGCGCCAGACCAGTATAGAGGAAGGTTAAGCGAGAGCGCTTGCCGCGTCCGGCCTCGGCCTCCCAGCTTAGCCAGCCCTGCTGCTGCATGGTGTTGAGCAACGTGCGCATATGGCGGCGAGAGCAGTTGAGAAGTTCTGCCAGCTCGTTAAGCGTGGTCTCCTGCGATTGACCCTCGCAGCACTGCCACAGGCGGATAAATTGTTGTTGCAGTCGACCGGATGGCATAAAAGAGGAACTCCTGACAAAAAATCAGCAATTTATTAATCCCTATATTAGGCCAATAATGCTTTCCGATGAAGTGAGGAGGTAAATTATGAAGAGGTCTACCGCACGTCAGTTTTATCAGCAGTACTTTTCAGCGACAAAAGGATCGTCCTGGCTGGCCCGCCAGTGTGCAGAGCAACGGCTGAAAATATTGGAAGAACTGATGCAGTGGGACGTTACGAAACCGACCTCTTCCCGCTAACTCGCCTCGATCATGTGTGACTGAGTATTGGTGTTTATCACCCGCCAGCAAAATGTTTTTGCTGGCTTTTTTCGTTTATTCTTTCACCCAATTTCGATTCGCTTTCACAAGGACTTGCGCATGCTGTGGTTGATGACGATGGGGCGCCGCCTGAATGGCGTATATGCCGCTTTTATGCTGGTGGCCTTTATGATGGGCGTGGCGGGGGCCCTACAGGCGCCGACGCTGAGCCTGTTCCTCAGCCGCGAGGTGGGCGCACAGCCGTTTTGGGTTGGCCTGTTTTATACCGTTAACGCCATTGCCGGGATCCTCGTTAGCCTGGGACTGGCGAAACGATCGGACAGCCAGGGCGATCGCCGCAGGCTGATCCTCTTTTGCTGCGCGATGGCCGTGGGCAACGCGCTGCTTTTTGCCTTTAACCGGCACTACCTGACGCTCATTACCTGCGGCGTGCTGCTGGCCTCTCTTGCCAATACCGCCATGCCGCAGCTGTTCGCGCTGGCCCGTGAATACGCCGACAGCTCGGCGCGGGAGGTGGTGATGTTCAGCTCGGTGATGCGTGCGCAGCTCTCTCTTGCATGGGTCATCGGCCCGCCGCTGGCCTTCATGCTGGCGCTGAACTATGGCTTCACGGTCATGTTTTCTATCGCGGCAGGCATTTTTATTATTAGCCTGGCGCTGATTGCCTTTGCGCTGCCGTCCGTCGCTCGGATTGAGCAGACGACGGATAAGCCCATCACGCAGGTGAGCGGCTGGCAGGATAAAAACGTCCGCATGCTGTTTATTGCCTCCACGCTGATGTGGACCTGCAACACCATGTACATCATTGATATGCCGCTGTGGATCAGCAGCGATCTGGGCCTGCCGGACAAGCTTGCCGGGATCTTAATGGGCACAGCTGCCGGGCTGGAAATTCCAGCGATGATTCTGGCGGGGTATTACGTGAAGCGCTTCGGAAAGCGTCGGATGATGATCGTCGCCGTGGCGGCCGGGGTGCTGTTTTACGCGGGACTGATCCTTTTCCATTCGCGTGAAGCGCTGCTTGCGCTGCAGCTGTTTAACGCTGTGTTTATTGGCATCGTTGCCGGGATCGGCATGCTCTGGTTCCAGGATCTTATGCCCGGACGCGCAGGCTCTGCGACCACGCTTTTTACCAACAGCATTTCGACGGGCGTTATTCTGGCGGGGGTGATTCAGGGGGCGCTGGCGCAAAGCTATGGCCATGCCTCGGTTTACTGGGTGATTGCGGCGATTTCGGTGGTTACGCTTGGGCTGACCTGCCGGGTCAAGGATGTTTGATTCCGGGAGGTGGCTTCACGAAATGAAACGATTGTCTGACAGGTATCGGAGGGAAGCAATGGCCCGCGTGCAGCGGGCCACTGCTTTTAGCCCATAAACGCAGGCTGTTTTTTCTCGTACGCGGAGATGGCGTCCTCGTGCTGGAGCGTCAGGCCAATGCTGTCCAGACCGTTCAGCATGCAGTGGCGACGGAAGGCATCGATGCTGAAGCTGTAGGTCTTATCCCCGGCTTTCACCACTTCCCCTTCCAGATCCACCTCAAACGCCATGCCCGGGTTCGCCTTAACCAGCGCGAACAATTCATCGACCTGCTCGTCGCTCAGCGTCACCGGCAGCAGCTGATTGTTGAAGCTGTTGCCGTAAAAGATATCCGCGAAGCTCGGGGCGATAACTACCTTAAAGCCGTAGTCGGTCAACGCCCATGGCGCATGCTCACGCGATGAGCCGCAGCCGAAGTTTTCCCGCGCCAGCAGAATGGAGGCACCTTTGTATTCCGGGAAGTTCAGGACGAATTCCGGGTTCGGCACTTCGCCTTTGTCGTCCAGAAAACGCCAGTCGTTAAACAGGTGTGCGCCAAAACCGGTGCGGGTCACTTTCTGCAAAAACTGCTTAGGAATGATCGCGTCCGTATCGACGTTAGCGGCGTCCAGCGGGACAACACGGCCCGTATGTTGGGTAAATTTTTCTGCCATGATTGTCTCCTTATTTCAGGCTGCGAATATCGGCGAAATGGCCGGTAACTGCCGCGGCGGCGGCCATTGCCGGGCTGACCAGATGGGTGCGTCCACCGCGGCCCTGACGGCCTTCAAAGTTACGGTTGCTGGTAGAGGCGCAGCGCTCGCCCGGATTCAGGCGGTCGTTGTTCATCGCCAGACACATTGAGCAGCCCGGCAGGCGCCACTCGAAGCCTGCTTCGATGAAGATCTTATCCAGACCTTCCGCTTCCGCCTGGGCTTTCACCGGACCGGAGCCTGGAACCACCAGCGCCTGCACGCCCGGCGCCACTTTACGGCCTTTGGCAATCTCTGCCGCCGCGCGTAAATCCTCGATACGTGAGTTGGTGCAGGAACCGATAAAGACTTTATCAATGGCGACATCGGTCAACGGTACGCCTGGCTTCAGTCCCATATAGGCCAGCGCTTTTTCCGCACTGGCGCGCTCGACCGGATCGGCGAAGGACGCCGGGTCCGGGATGCTGTCGTTGACGGAAATCACCTGGCCCGGATTGGTGCCCCAGGTCACCTGAGGGGCGATCTCTTCCGCCTGCAGCGTGACAACGGTATCGAAGGTCGCGCCGTCGTCGGTTTTCAGGGTTTTCCAGTACGCCACCGCGTCGTCAAAATCCTGACCCTTCGGCGCATGCAGACGGCCTTTCACATAGTTGAAGGTGGTTTCGTCCGGCGCGACCAGGCCAGCTTTTGCGCCCATCTCAATAGCCATGTTGCATAGGGTCATACGACCTTCCATGCTCAGCGCCTGAATCGCGTCGCCGCAAAATTCCACAACGTGGCCGGTACCGCCCGCGCTGCCGGTTTTACCGATGATGGCCAGCACGATGTCCTTCGCGGTAATGCCCGGAGCGGCTTTACCCTTTACTTCAATTTTCATGGTTTTGGCGCGGCCCTGCTTCAGGGTCTGGGTCGCCAGAACGTGTTCCACTTCAGACGTGCCGATCCCGAAGGCCAGCGCGCCAAACGCGCCGTGGGTTGCGGTATGGGAGTCTCCGCAGACGATGGTCATGCCCGGCAGGGTAATACCCTGCTCAGGCCCCATCACGTGGACGATGCCCTGATACGGATGGTTCAGGTCATACAGCTCAACGCCAAACTCGTTGCAGTTCTTGATCAGCTCCTGCATCTGGATACGCGCCATCTCACCCGAGGCATTAATGTCTTTGGTCTGGGTGGAGACGTTGTGATCCATAGTCGCGAAGGTTTTACCCGGCTGACGTACCGGGCGCTTGTGCGCGCGCAGGCCGTCAAATGCCTGCGGAGAGGTCACTTCGTGTACCAGATGACGGTCAATGTACAGCAGCGGGGTTTCGTTTGGTGCCTCGTAAACAACGTGCGCATCAAACAACTTTTCATATAACGTCTTAGCCATGATTACACCCCTTCAGCGACATAGCGGGCAATAATGTCGCCCATTTCATCGGTACTGACTGCTGCCGTGCCGCGCGCTAAGTCACCGGTACGGACGCCTTCTTCTAACGCCCGGTTAATGGCGTTTTCAATTGCGGTTGCTGCGTCGCCTGCATCGAGGCTATAGCGCAGCAGCAGGGCCAGGGAGAGGATCTGCGCAATCGGATTAGCAATGTTTTTGCCGGCGATATCCGGTGCGGAGCCGCCCGCCGGTTCGTACAGTCCAAAGCCTTCTTCATTCAGACTGGCGGATGGCAGCATGCCCATAGAACCGGTGATCATCGCGCACTCGTCAGACAAGATATCGCCGAACAGGTTGGAGCAGAGCAGCACGTCAAACTGGGACGGATCCTTAATCAGCTGCATCGTTGCGTTGTCGATGTACATGTGCGACAGCTCAACGTCCGGGTACTGCTTAGCGACTTCACTGACGATCTCGCGCCACAAAATGGACGACTGCAGCACGTTCGCTTTATCAATGGAGGTCACCTTATGGCGGCGCTTACGTGCTGACTCAAACGCGATATGGGCGATACGTTCAATTTCGAAACGGTGATACACCTCGGTATCAAACGCTTTCTCATGCTGGCCGCTGCCTTCGCGACCTTTTGGCTGACCAAAGTAGATCCCACCCGTCAGCTCGCGCACGCAGAGAATGTCGAATCCGTTGGCCGCGATGTCCGCGCGCAGCGGGCAGAACTCTTCCAGCCCCTGATACAGCTTCGCCGGACGCAGGTTGCTGAACAGCTTAAAATGTTTACGCAGCGGCAGCAGCGCGCCGCGCTCTGGTTGCTCTGCCGGCGGGAGATGTTCCCATTTTGGGCCACCGACGGAGCCAAACAGCACGGCATCGGCATTTTCGCAGCCTTCAACGGTGGCTTTCGGCAATGGCGTTCCGTGATTATCAATCGCAATACCGCCCACGTCGTAGTGGCTGGTGGTAATTTTCATCGCAAAACGCGTGCGAACGGCTTCCAGTACTTTCAGCGCCTGTGCCATTACTTCCGGGCCAATACCATCACCCGGCAACACAGCAATATGGTAATTCTTCGACATTACACGGTTTCCTTGTTGTTCTCTTTATTCTGAGCTTTGCGTTGCAACTCTTTTTCGACTTCAGCGGCGCGCCAGATGTTGTTCAGGACATGCACCATCGCTTTCGCGGAGGATTCGACAATATCCGTCGCCAGGCCCACACCGTGGAAACGGCGGCCATTGTAGTTGACGACGATATCCACCTGACCCAGCGCATCTTTACCATGTCCTTTCGCCGTCAGGTCATACTTCACTAACTCAACGTCGTACTCGGTGACGCGGTTGATCGCCTGATAGATAGCGTCGACAGGGCCGTTGCCGTTTGCCGCTTCCGCTTTAATTTCATCACCGCAGGCCAGTTTGACCGAGGCGGTGGCGATGTCGCTGGAGCCGGACTGCACGTTGAAGTAATCCAGACGGAAGTGCTCTGGCTCTTCCTGCTGCTTGTTGATGAAGGCCAGCGCTTCCAGGTCGTAATCGAACACCTGGCCTTTCTTGTCGGCCAGCTTCAGGAACGCGTCGTACAGCTGATCCATGTTGTAATCGCTGTCCTGATAGCCCATCTCTTCCATACGGTGTTTCACCGCCGCACGGCCGGAACGGGAGGTCAGGTTCAACTGCACCTGGTTCAGGCCGATAGATTCCGGGGTCATGATTTCGTAGTTTTCACGGTTCTTCAGCACGCCGTCCTGGTGAATGCCGGAGGAGTGTGCGAAGGCGCCGGTGCCGACAATCGCCTTGTTGGCCGGAATCGGCATGTTGCAAATCTGGCTGACGGTCTGGCTGGTGCGCCAGATTTCGTTGTGATTGATGCGGGTGTGCACGTCCATGATGTCTTTGCGCACCTTGATTGCCATAATCACTTCTTCCAGCGAACAGTTGCCCGCGCGCTCGCCGATACCGTTCATCGCGCCTTCTACCTGACGCGCGCCGGCGTGCACCGCGGCGATGGCATTGCCTACGGCCAGGCCCAAATCATCATGGGTATGCACTGAGATGATCGCTTTATCAATATTCGGTACGCGCTCATACAGGCCGGTGATGATGTTGGAGAACTCAAACGGCATGGTGTAGCCGACGGTGTCCGGGATGTTGATGGTTTTCGCGCCCGCGTTGATGGCGGCTTCCACTACGCGCGCCAGGTCTTCGATTGGCGTACGGCCCGCATCTTCACAGGAGAATTCAACGTCATCGGTGTAGTTGCGTGCGCGCTTAACCATATATACCGCGCGTTCAATGACCTCATCCAGCGTGCTGCGCAACTTGGTTGCGATATGCATGGGGGAGGTGGCAATAAAGGTGTGAATACGGAAGGCTTCGGCCACTTTCAGCGACTCAGCAGCAACGTCGATGTCTTTCTCTACGCAGCGCGCCAGACCGCACACGCGGCTGTTTTTAATGGTGCGGGCGATAGTCTGGACGGATTCGAAATCACCCGGAGACGAGACCGGGAAGCCGACCTCCATCACGTCGACGCCCATACGTTCGAGAGCCAGCGCAATCTGCAGTTTCTCTTTTACACTCAGGCTTGCCTGTAATGCCTGTTCACCGTCACGTAAAGTTGTATCGAAAATAATGACTTGCTGGCTCATGGGTTAGGTCCTTGTCAGTCTTAGGGCGCCTTGCTACGAGCATAAAAAAACCCGCGCAGTGGCGCGGGTTTTTAGTCTTACTGGTGACGATTCAACGCTGAATTTCGCCCGCCAGTCTACCGCGCACAGTGGATGCGTTTAGTAGTAGTAGACCGGTGAAACGAATGGTGCGTGTCATGAATCGTGCTCCGTTAAATTCAATATGCTTTTAGTGGTACTGGATACGACTGTGCATGTCAACCCCTGATGGTAAAAACGGCCCCGGAAGGTCGAGCAGGGAGGATGTGTGCTTTAGCTTATTGTGCTGGATTTTTCTTGTCTGGCTTTACAAATTGTCTAAATTTGGACTTAAAAAACATTTGCAGAAACAAATAAAATTAATAGGTATTTTTCAGGCGATCGTTTTGTTATGTAGGTGTCCTTTTAAAAATTCTTTAATATCACTTATTTATCATTCTGGTAAGTGTGTTTTGACTTCACTGAAATGAAAGGTGATAACAGATTATTAACTTAGTACTGAGCAACAGCGATAACAGTTTAATTATACTTAAGTCATCCTTAACTGGATGGTTGTTGTATATTGATTCGGTTTATGGTTTCATTCCAGCACTAAAGTTAAACATATCTTTTGCGTCTATTTTTATTTTAACGTTATTACGTGATCTTTATATATTCCGATTTTTAAACAATTTTCTTTCGCTGGTCGTATTTGCATGGTAAATCATATTTTCTGAAATTATTACAGTGCGTTGGCGAAGGGAGTGTAGCGTGACAGTGGAGTCAGAAGTGCCAGAAAATAATATTAAACAACCACAAGTTACTGATGGGATTAAACCGCAGTTGCGCACGGTGGATCTTAATCTATTGACGGTGTTTGATGCCGTCATGCAGGAGCAGAATATCACCCGGGCGGCACAATCGTTGGGAATGTCACAACCTGCGGTAAGCAACGCGGTTGCCAGGCTTAAAGTGATGTTCAACGACGAATTATTCGTTCGTTATGGCAGAGGGATCCAGCCGACAGCGCGGGCTTTCCAGCTTTTCGGCTCCATCCGCCAGGCGCTGCAGCTGGTGCAAAATGAGCTGCCAGGCTCGGGCTTTGAACCCTTAAGCAGTGAGAGAGTATTCCATCTCTGCGTCTGCAGCCCATTAGATAATTATCTGACATCAATTATTTATAATAAAGTTGAAGAGATCGCACCTAATATTAATCTTGTCTTTAAATCGTCCTTAAATCAAAACACTGAACACCAGTTACGTTACCAGGAAACCGAATTCGTCCTGGGTTATGAAGAATTCCGCCGACCTGAATTTTCCTGCGTACCGCTGTTTAAAGATGAAATGGTGCTGGTTGCCAGCAAAAAACATCCACGACTGAATGCTCCGCTACGTGAAAGTGACGTTTATAGCGAACAGCATGCCGTTGTCGCGCTCGACAGATATGCCTCCTTTAGCCTGCCGTGGTACGACACTGCGGAGAAACAGGCGAGCGTGGCTTATCAGGGAATGGCCATGGTCAGCGTATTAAACGTCGTTTCCCAGACGCAGTTGGTGGCAATTGCGCCACGCTGGCTGGCAGAAGAGTTCTCTGGCGCATTAAATCTGCAAATTCTGCCCCTGCCGCTCAAGCTAAATAGCCGTACCTGCTATCTCTCCTGGCATGAAGCCGCTGGACGGGATAAAGGACATCAGTGGATGGAAGAGCTACTTATTAGCATCTGCCGTCGATAATCGAGTCAGGATAAATTGCATCTCTGCATGTGATTTATCCTGGTTTTATTTCATTTATTGATATTTTGTTCTGTTGTGTATTTTGTCTGGCGGCTGCCAGGCCTGTAAAAATAGATGATTTTCTGGATCGCCGCGCTTTTCAGCGATGATTTATCATCTCGTCCTCTAATTTCAGATGAATTAACCATATCCTCTGACAATGTCTGTTTTTTCTGCTTTCACTGCCTCTTCTCTCTCCTGGTTTGCGAATTGCCTGCCTCATAACGAGCGGTTAAGGTAAGTATCACTCTGCAAAATAGAAGACGGGTTCATCCCGATCGCAAGACGGTGCGGAAATGAATTCGGCGGTCCGTCTATAACAAAATGCCTGGAGGCAAAGCATGGAGATGTTGTCTGGCGCGGAAATGGTCGTCCGGTCGCTGATCGATCAGGGCGTAAAGCAAGTGTTCGGCTATCCTGGCGGTGCGGTTCTTGATATTTATGATGCGCTGCATACGGTAGGGGGCATTGACCATGTGCTGGTACGCCATGAGCAGGCGGCGGTGCACATGGCCGATGGCCTGGCGCGTGCGACGGGTGAAGTAGGCGTGGTCCTGGTCACGTCGGGGCCCGGTGCGACAAACGCCATTACCGGCATTGCGACTGCGTACATGGACTCTATTCCGCTGGTGATCCTTTCCGGACAGGTCGCGACATCACTGATTGGCTATGACGCGTTTCAGGAGTGCGACATGGTCGGGATTTCGCGTCCCGTTGTGAAGCACAGCTTCCTGGTCAAGCAAACCGAAGACATTCCTGGCGTGCTGAAGAAGGCGTTCTGGCTGGCGGCAAGCGGGCGCCCGGGGCCGGTGGTGGTCGATCTCCCTAAAGATATCCTGAACCCGGCAAACAAGCTGCCTTATGTCTGGCCGGAATCGGTGAGCATGCGCTCTTACAACCCAACAACGCAGGGCCACAAAGGTCAGATCAAACGCGCGCTGCAAACGCTGCTGGCTGCTAAAAAACCGGTGGTCTATGTCGGTGGCGGGGCTGTCAATTCAGCGTGTGAGGCACAGCTTCGTGAACTGGTTGAAAAGCTCAATCTTCCTGTTGCGTCATCGCTGATGGGGCTCGGAGCGTTTCCCGCCACCCACCGTCAGGCGCTCGGCATGTTAGGGATGCACGGTACCTATGAAGCCAACATGACAATGCATCATTCTGACGTGATCTTTGCCGTCGGCGTGCGTTTTGACGATCGTACTACCAACAACCTGGCGAAGTACTGCCCGAATGCCACCGTGCTGCACATTGATATTGATCCAACCTCAATTTCAAAAACAGTGTCGGCTGATGTACCTATCGTCGGTGACGCTCGTCAGGTCCTTGAACAAATGCTGGATCTGCTGGCCCTGGAGAACACAGCTCAGCCGCTGGATGAGATCCGCGACTGGTGGCAGCAAATTGAGCAGTGGCGCGCGCGGCAGTGTCTGAAATATGACACCCAAAGCGAGCATATTAAGCCGCAGGCGGTCATCGAAGCGGTCTGGCGACTGACGAAAGGCGATGCATATGTAACCTCTGACGTGGGCCAGCATCAAATGTTTGCCGCCCTCTATTATCCGTTTGATAAACCTCGTCACTGGATCAACTCGGGTGGTTTAGGCACGATGGGCTTTGGCCTGCCTGCCGCGCTGGGCGTTAAGCTGGCGCTGCCAAATGAAACTGTTGTCTGCGTGACCGGTGACGGCAGTATCCAGATGAACATTCAGGAGCTCTCCACCGCGCTGCAATATGAGCTGCCGGTGCTGGTGCTCAACCTCAACAACGGCTATCTCGGCATGGTGAAGCAGTGGCAGGATATGATCTACTCGGGCCGCCACTCTCAGTCGTACATGGAATCGCTGCCGGATTTTGTTCGTCTTGCTGAAGCTTACGGTCATGTGGGGATGCGGGTGACCGATCCGGCTGAACTGGAAACGAAACTCGCAGAAGCGCTTGAGCACGTTAAAAACAACCGCCTTGTCTTTATGGATGTCATCGTTGATGGGACCGAGCACGTTTATCCGATGCATATTCGCGGCGGCGGAATGGATGAGATGTGGTTAAGTAAAACGGAGAGAACCTGATATGCGCCGGATATTATCGGTATTACTGGAAAACGAGTCTGGCGCACTGTCGCGCGTCATTGGGCTTTTTGCGCAGCGCGGCTATAACATTGAAAGCCTGACCGTAGCGCCAACGGACGATCCGACGCTGTCGCGTATGACGATTCAGACCGTTGGCGACGCCAAGGTGATTGAGCAGATCGAGAAACAGCTGCATAAGCTGGTCGACGTGCTGCGCGTGAGCGAGCTGGGGCAGGGCGCTTACGTTGAGCGTGAGGTCATGCTGGTAAAAATTCAGGCCAGCGGTTACGGGCGGGAAGAGGTCAAACGCAATGCGGATATCTTCCGCGGGCAGATCATCGACGTCACGCCTTCTCTTTATACGGTTCAGCTGGTCGGAACCAGTGACAAGCTGGACGCTTTCCTGGCGTCCGTGCGGGATGTAGCAAAAATTGTTGAGGTGGCGAGATCGGGGATCGTTGGTCTGTCACGCGGCGAGAAAATCATGCGGTAGTTATTAAAAAGGTTCGCCTCTTTCAGCCCGGTCACCAAAGCCGGGCTTTTTTTTGCGTAATCAGCCGACAACGCAGATAAAAGCGGTTGCCGCGAAGGCTTTTCTGCGTTTAGATGTTAAAAGATTTAACCATAACCTTGACAGGGCCATGGACTCTTTTCTTTTTTTAAGGGGCAATTGTGAAACTGGATGAAATCGCCCGGCTAGCCGGCGTGTCACGAACAACGGCCAGCTATGTGATTAACGGCAAAGCAAAGCAGTACCGTGTCAGCGATAAGACCGTTGAAAAAGTTATGGCGGTGGTTCGTGAGCATAACTACCATCCGAATGCTGTCGCTGCCGGCCTGCGCGCCGGGCGCACCCGCTCTATTGGTCTGGTGATCCCGGATCTGGAAAACACCAGCTATACCCGTATCGCCAACTATCTTGAACGTCAGGCTCGTCAGCGCGGTTACCAGTTGCTGATCGCCTGTTCTGAAGACCAGCCCGATAACGAGATGCGCTGCATTGAGCATCTGCTCCAGCGTCAGGTTGATGCCATCATCGTCTCGACCTCCTTACCGCCGGAGCATCCGTTCTACCAGCGCTGGGCGAACGATCCTTTCCCCATCGTTGCGCTGGACCGCGCACTCGATCGTGAGCATTTCACAAGCGTAGTGGGTGCCGATCAGGATGACGCGGAAATGCTGGCCGCTGAGCTGAGAACTTTCCCCGCTGAAACGGTGCTGTATCTTGGCGCGCTGCCTGAGCTTTCCGTGAGCTTCCTGCGTGAGCAGGGGTTCAGAACCGCCTGGAAAGACGATCCGCGTGAAGTCCACTATCTCTATGCCAACAGCTATGAACGCGAAGCCGCTGCGCAGCTGTTCGAAAAATGGCTGGAGACGCACCCGATGCCCCAGGCGCTGTTCACCACGTCGTTTGCTCTTCTGCAGGGGGTGATGGATGTCACCTTACGTCGTGAAGGCAAGCTTCCCTCCGACCTGGCGATTGCCACGTTCGGGGATAACGAGCTTCTCGATTTCCTTCAGTGCCCGGTGCTGGCAGTGGCTCAGCGTCACCGCGATGTAGCTGAGCGCGTCCTGGAGATTGTTCTGGCGAGCCTGGATGAGCCACGTAAACCGAAGCCGGGTCTGACGCGTATCAAACGTAATCTCTATCATCGCGGAATTTTGAGCCGCCATAAATGAAATGACGGGGCGGCGAAAACCGCCCCTTTTTACTGGAATAATTTGCAGAGTTAATTCCCGCAATGAAATTAGGATAATTCTTGAGAGATCATAATCTACTATTTTTCCTAATTCATTTTGTCGTTTAAAATGGTCCTTAAAGAATCACGAAGCCATTTTAAAAGCCTCTCTTTGTATTATTTTGTTACAAACCCTCTTCGGTCGATGAATATTCAGCCGTTTTTCCTTCCCCCTTGACCGGCCAGCAGCGCAGCCGTCGCCTTCACCGTCCGCTTGCGTGAATCTGGCGCTGTTATCCCCAGAGAATCTGTCATAAAATGCTGCCCGCGTCGCAAACTGACACTTTATATTTATCTGCGATGATATTGAGTGAGCCTTAACGCTAGTGTGCATATTCGGTTTTTTTCTTACAAATATTCATAACGTTAATTTTGCCTCGCCAGTTGTGCAGTTATTAGCCAGGTCTGTTTATCTCTGTAAATAGCGGCCTTTCGGGTCCTTATAGGGAGAGTCCTGGCTTGACAAGCTTTTCCCTCGCTCCGTAAACTCCTTTAGGTGGGAATTTGTGGGTTAAAGTGGTGAGGAGGGGTGAGACTGGCATGTTCCGTGGAGCTACGTTAGTCAATCTCGACAGCAAAGGGCGTTTATCGGTCCCAACCCGATATCGCGACCAGCTGATTGAGAACGCTTCGGGTCAAATGGTTTGCACCATTGACATCAACTCCCCCTGCCTGCTGCTTTACCCCTTACCTGAATGGGAAATTATTGAGCAAAAGCTGTCGCGACTGTCGAGCATGAACCCGCAAGAGCGCCGCGTGCAGCGGCTGTTATTGGGACATGCCAGTGAGTGTCAGATGGATAGCGCCGGGCGATTACTGATTGCGCCCGTGCTGCGGCAACATGCCGGTCTGACCAAAGAAGTGATGCTGGTCGGACAGTTCAACAAGTTTGAACTGTGGGACGAAACGACCTGGTATCAACAGGTCAAGGAAGATATCGACGCTGAGCAGTCTGATTCCGCAACTTTATCGGAACGGCTGCAGGACTTGTCTCTATAAATATGATGGAAAATTATAAACACAAAACGGTGCTGCTGGACGAGGCCGTGAACGGCCTGAACATTCGTCCGGATGGCATCTACATTGATGGCACGTTTGGTCGCGGTGGTCACTCGCGTTTGATCCTCTCCCAGCTTGGAGAGGAAGGGCGTCTGCTGGCAATCGATCGCGATCCGCAGGCGATTGCCGTTGCACAGACCATCAATGACCCACGCTTTTCCATCGTGCATGGACCTTTCTCTGCGCTCGCGGATTACGTTGCCGAGCGCGATCTTACGGGCAAGATCGACGGGATTCTTCTCGATCTTGGCGTCTCTTCACCCCAGCTTGATGATGCAGAACGCGGCTTCTCCTTTATGCGCGACGGTCCGCTGGACATGCGTATGGACCCGACGCGTGGCCAGTCTGCCGCCGAATGGCTGCAGACCGCTGACGAAGCGGATATTGCCTGGGTGATCAAAACCTTTGGCGAAGAACGTTTTGGCAAGCGCATTGCGCGCGCCATCGTTGAGCGCAACCGCGTTGAGCCAATGACCCGCACCAAAGAGCTGGCCGAAGTGATTGCGGCGGCGACGCCGGTGAAGGATAAGCACAAACATCCCGCGACCCGTACCTTCCAGGCGGTTCGCATCTGGGTAAACAGTGAACTGGAGGAAATAGAGCTGGCGCTAAAAAGCTCGCTCGACGTGCTGGCCCCGGGTGGGCGGTTATCCATCATCAGCTTCCATTCGCTGGAAGACCGCATTGTGAAACGCTTCATGCGTGAACAGAGCCGCGGTCCACAAGTGCCAGCGGGGCTGCCGATGACGGAAGAACAACTCAGGAAGCTGGGTGGCCGTCAGTTGCGAGCATTAGGCAAGTTGATGCCGGGCGAAGAAGAGGTGGCAGAGAATCCACGCGCCCGTAGTTCAGTGCTGCGAGTTGCAGAGAGGACGAACGCATGATCGGCAGAGTGACAGAGACCCTAAGCAAAGTTAAGGGATCGTTAGGAAGCAACGAGCGCCATGCTTTGCCTGGCGTGATCGGCGACGATCTTTTGCGGTTTGGGAAGCTGCCACTCTGCCTGTTCATTTGCATCATTGTTACGGCAGTTACGGTGGTGACCACGGCTCACCATACACGTTTATTGACTGCGCAGCGCGAGCAGCTGGTGCTTGAACGCGATGCGCTGGATATTGAATGGCGAAATCTGATCCTTGAAGAAAACGCGCTCGGCGATCACAGCCGGGTTGAACGGATCGCAACGGAAAAGCTGCAACTGCAGCATGTTGATCCTTCCCAGGAAAATATCGTAGTACAAAAATAAGGGAAAACGCGACGCATGAAAGCAGCGGCAAAAACGCTAAAACCAAAACGTCAGGAAGAACAGGCCAACTTTATCAGTTGGCGTTTTGCGTTGCTTTGCGGCTGCATTTTACTGGCGCTGGGTTTCCTGCTGGGGCGCGTGGCGTGGCTGCAAATCATCGCCCCTGACATGCTGGTACGCCAGGGGGATATGCGCTCCCTTCGCGTTCAGGAAGTGTCGACTTCTCGCGGAATGATAACCGACCGTTCAGGCCGCCCGCTGGCGGTGAGCGTGCCGGTGAAAGCGATCTGGGCCGACCCGAAAGAGCTGCACGATGCCGGTGGCATCACGCTTGATAACCGCTGGAAAGCGCTGTCAGATGCGCTCAAAATGCCGCTGGATCAGCTTGCCTCCCGCGTCAACGCGAACCCGAAAGGGCGTTTTATCTATCTGGCGCGCCAGGTTAACCCTGACATGGCGGACTACATTCGAAAACTGAAGCTGCCGGGCATTCATCTGCGCGAAGAATCCCGTCGTTACTATCCGTCCGGTGAAGTAACCGCTCACCTCATTGGCTTCACCAACGTCGACAGCCAGGGGATTGAGGGCGTTGAAAAAAGTTTCGATAAGTGGCTTACCGGCCAGCCGGGCGAGCGAATTGTGCGTAAGGACCGCTACGGGCGCGTCATCGAAGATATCTCCTCTACGGACAGCCAGGCGGCGCACAACCTGGCCCTGAGTATTGACGAGCGCCTGCAGGCGCTGGTCTACCGCGAGCTCAACAACGCCGTGGCGTTTAACAAGGCCGAGTCAGGCAGCGCCGTGCTGGTGGATGTCAGCACTGGCGAAGTGCTGGCCATGGCCAACAGTCCGTCCTACAACCCGAATAACTTTACCGGCACCGCAAAAGATGCGATGCGTAACCGGGCGATTACCGACGTGTTCGAACCCGGCTCCACGGTGAAACCGATGGTGGTGATGACGGCGCTTCAGCGCGGTATCGTCAATGAAAACACGGTCCTGAACACGATCCCTTACCGTATTAACGGCCACGAGATTAAAGACGTGGCGCGCTACAGCGAATTGACCCTGACCGGGGTGTTACAGAAGTCGAGTAACGTCGGTGTTTCAAAGCTGGCGTTAGCGATGCCGTCCTCAGCGTTAGTAGAGACTTACTCACGTTTTGGACTGGGAAAGGCGACCAATTTGGGGTTGGTCGGAGAACGCAGTGGCTTATATCCTCAAAAACAACGGTGGTCTGACATAGAGAGGGCCACCTTCTCTTTCGGCTACGGGCTAATGGTAACCCCGTTACAGTTAGCGCGAGTCTACGCAACGATTGGCAGCTATGGCGTCTATCGCCCGCTGTCCATCACCAAAGTTGATCCACCGGTTCCGGGCGAGCGTATCTTCCCGGAATCCATCGTTCGTACCGTTGTGCACATGATGGAAAGCGTGGCGCTGCCGGGTGGCGGCGGCGTGAAGGCGGCCATTAAAGGCTACCGCATCGCCATTAAAACCGGTACGGCGAAAAAGGTGGGGCCAGACGGTCGCTACATCAACAAATACATTGCCTATACCGCAGGCGTTGCGCCTGCAAGCAATCCGCGTTTTGCGCTTGTGGTCGTCATTAACGATCCGCAGGCGGGTAAATACTACGGCGGCGCCGTTTCTGCGCCTGTGTTTGGCGCCATCATGGGCGGCGTGTTACGCACCATGAACGTTGAACCGGATGCGCTGGCGACGGGCGAAAAAAGTGAATTTGTAATTAATCAAGGCGAGGGTACAGGTGGCAGATCGTAATTTGCGCGACCTTCTCGCTCCGTGGGTGCCTATGTTACCTGCGCGAGCACTACGAGAGATGGTACTGGACAGCCGCGTGGCTGCTTCTGGCGATCTTTTTGTGGCGGTGGTCGGTCATCAGGCGGACGGGCGTCGTTATATCCCGCAGGCGATTGCGCAAGGTGTTGCTGCCATTATTGCTGAGGCCAAAGACGAGGCAACCGACGGTGAGATCCGTGAAATTCACGGGGTGCCGGTTGTCTATCTCAGCCAGTTGAATGAGCGTCTCTCTGCACTGGCAGGACGTTTTTATCACGAACCTTCTGACCAGCTGCGTCTGGTTGGCGTGACGGGCACGAACGGAAAAACCACCACCACGCAGCTGATGGCGCAGTGGGCTCAGCTGCTGGGTGAAACGGGGGCCGTGATGGGCACCGTAGGCAACGGCCTGCTGGGCAAAGTGAGCCCGACGGAAAACACCACCGGCTCGGCGGTTGACGTACAGCATGTGCTTGCCGGTCTGGCAGGGCAGGGGGCAACCTTTGCCGCGATGGAAGTCTCTTCGCACGGTCTGGTTCAGCACCGCGTCGCGGCGCTGAAATTTGCTGCTTCAGTGTTCACCAACCTGAGCCGCGATCACCTTGATTACCATGGTGATATGGAGCACTACGAAGCCGCGAAATGGCTGCTGTTCTCTACTCACCATTACGGCCAGGCTATCATCAACGCCGATGACGAAGTGGGCCGCCGCTGGCTTGCGAAGCTGCCGGACGCGGTTGCGGTGTCGATGGAAGACCATATCAATCCGAACTGCCACGGCCGCTGGCTAAAGGCCGTTGATGTTAACTATCACGACAGCGGCGCGACGATACGCTTTGCCTCTTCCTGGGGGGAAGGTGAAATTGAAAGCCGCCTGATGGGGGCGTTTAACGTCAGCAATCTGCTGCTGGCGCTGGCGACGTTGCTGGCGCTGGGTTATCCGATGGCGGAGCTGCTGGAAACGTCAACGCGTTTGCAGCCGGTCTGCGGCCGTATGGAAGTGTTCAGCGCGCCGGGTAAACCGACCGTAGTGGTTGATTATGCCCACACCCCGGACGCGCTGGAAAAAGCACTGGAAGCAGCGCGCCTGCACTGCACCGGTAAGCTCTGGTGCGTGTTTGGCTGCGGCGGCGATCGCGATAAAGGCAAACGCCCGCTGATGGGGGCTATTGCCGAGCAGTTCGCGGATATTCCGGTTGTGACCGATGACAACCCGCGTACCGAAGAGCCGCGCGCCATCATCAACGATATTCTGGCGGGAATGCTGGACGCCGGTCGTGCCCGCGTGGTGGAAGGCCGTGCGGAAGCCGTGACCAACACCATTATGCAGGCGCAGGAGAATGATGTTGTTCTGCTGGCGGGCAAAGGGCATGAAGATTATCAGATTGTTGGCAATCGCCGTCTGGACTACTCGGACCGCGTAACGGCAGCACGCCTGCTGGGAGTAGTGGCATGATTAGCATCACGTTACGTCAGGCCGCTGCCATCCTGCAGGGCGACCTGCACGGGCAAGACCTGACCATTGATGCCGTGACGACGGACACCCGCAAAATTACTGCGGGCTGTCTGTTTGTGGCGCTGAAAGGCGAGCGTTTTGACGCGCATGATTTTGCAGAACAGGCCAAAGAGAACGGCGCCGGTGCGCTGCTCGTCAGCCGCAGGCTCGATATCGATCTGCCGCAGATTGTGGTGAACGATACGCGTCTCGCGTTCGGCGAGCTGGCCGCCTGGGTGCGTCAGCAGGTGCCTGCTCGCGTTGTCGCACTGACCGGGTCATCAGGCAAAACGTCGGTGAAAGAGATGACGGCGGCGATCCTCAGCCAGTGCGGCAATACGCTCTATACCGCGGGCAACCTCAATAATGACATCGGCGTGCCGATGACATTACTTCGCCTGACCAAAGAACATGAATTTGCGGTGATTGAGTTAGGGGCAAACCACCAGGGCGAAATCGCCTGGACCGTAAGCCTGACTCGCCCGGAAGCGGCGCTGGTGAATAACCTGGCGGCGGCGCATCTTGAAGGCTTCGGCTCGCTGGAAGGCGTGGCGAAAGCGAAAGGTGAGATTTACACCGGCCTGCCGGATGACGGTATTGCCATTCTTAACGCCGATAACAACGACTGGCTGAACTGGCAAAGCATCATTGGTTCGCGTAAAACCTGGCGCTTCTCGCCGAATGCGGCCAACAGTGACTTTACCGCGACCAATATCCATGTGACGTCGCACGGTACGGAGTTCACCCTCACCACCCCGACGGGTGGCGTAGACGTGCTGCTGCCGCTGCCGGGACGCCATAACATCGCCAATGCGCTTGCGGCAGCGGCGTTATCGACGGCGGTGGGCGCGTCGCATGAGGCGATCAAAGCGGGGCTGGCGAACCTGAAAGCCGTGCCGGGACGTCTGTTCCCGATTCAGCTTTCGGAAAACAAGCTGCTGCTGGATGACTCCTACAACGCGAACGTCGGCTCGATGACGGCGGCGGTGCAGGTATTATCTGAAATGCCGGGCTACCGCATCATGGTGGTTGGCGATATGGCCGAGCTGGGCGATGAAAGCGAAGCCTGTCATACCCAGGTCGGTGAAGCGGCAAAAGCGGCGGGGCTGGACTGCGTGCTGAGCGCAGGAAAACTGAGCCAGGCGATTAGCCGTGCCAGCGGCGTTGGCGAACATTTTGCCGATAAAGCCGCCTTAATTGAGCGCCTTAAGGCATTAATTACAGAAAAACAAATTGTGACAGTGTTAGTGAAAGGTTCACGTAGTGCCGCCATGGAAGAGGTTGTGCACGCATTACAGGAGAACGGGACATGTTAGTTTGGCTGGCCGAACATTTGGTCAAATATTATTCTGGCTTTAACGTCTTTTCGTATCTGACGTTTCGCGCCATCGTCAGCCTGCTGACTGCGCTGTTCATCTCGTTGTGGATGGGCCCGCGCATGATTGCCCGTCTGCAAAAACTCTCTTTCGGCCAGGTCGTACGTAACGACGGTCCGGAGTCGCACTTCAGCAAGCGCGGTACGCCGACGATGGGCGGGATCATGATCCTTACCGCGATCGTTGTTTCCGTGCTGCTGTGGGCCTACCCGTCCAACCCGTACGTCTGGTGCGTGCTGACCGTACTGGTGGGCTACGGCATTATCGGGTTTGTGGATGATTACCGCAAAGTCGTTCGTAAAGATACTAAGGGCCTGATCGCCCGCTGGAAGTATTTCTGGATGTCAGTGATTGCGCTGGGCGTGGCCTTCGCGCTGTATCTGGCCGGGAAAGACACGCCTGCCACCGAGCTGGTGGTGCCGTTCTTTAAAGACGTGATGCCGCAACTGGGGCTGTTCTACATCCTGCTGGCCTACTTTGTGATTGTTGGCACCGGCAACGCCGTTAACCTGACCGACGGTCTGGATGGCCTGGCCATTATGCCAACCGTCTTTGTGGCCGCCGGTTTCGCGCTGGTGGCGTGGGCGACCGGTAACATGAACTTTGCGAACTACCTGCACATCCCTTATCTGCGCCACGCGGGTGAGCTGGTGATCGTCTGTACGGCGATTGTTGGCGCGGGGCTGGGCTTCCTGTGGTTCAACACCTACCCGGCGCAGGTCTTTATGGGCGACGTCGGTTCTCTGGCTTTAGGCGGTGCGCTCGGCATTATCGCCGTACTGCTGCGTCAGGAGTTCCTGCTGGTGATCATGGGCGGCGTGTTTGTGGTTGAGACCCTGTCGGTGATTTTGCAGGTTGGCTCCTTCAAGCTGCGCGGTCAGCGCATCTTCCGTATGGCACCGATCCACCACCACTATGAACTGAAAGGCTGGCCGGAGCCGCGCGTGATTGTGCGCTTCTGGATTATTTCGCTGATGCTGGTGCTGATTGGCCTGGCAACGCTGAAGGTACGTTAATCATGGCAGATTACCAGGGCAAAAAAGTCGTTATCATCGGGTTAGGCCTTACAGGCCTCTCCTGCGTGGACTTTTTCCTTGCGCGCGGCGTTACGCCGCGCGTGATGGATACGCGTGTCTCTCCGCCGGGTCTGGACAAGCTGCCGGAACAGGTTGAACGCCACCTTGGTGGTCTGAATGATGACTGGCTGCTGGCAGCCGATCTGATTGTCGCCAGCCCGGGAATGGCGCTGGCGCACCCTTCATTGAGCGCTGCCGCGGATGCGGGCGTTGAGATTGTTGGCGATATCGAACTGTTCTGCCGCGAAGCGCAGGCGCCGGTTATCGCGATCACCGGTTCTAACGGCAAAAGCACCGTTACCACCCTGGTGGGTGAAATGGCAAAAGCCGCAGGCATGAACGTAGGGGTAGGCGGCAATATCGGTCTGCCCGCGCTGATGCTGCTGGACAAAGGCTGCGAGCTGTACGTTCTGGAACTTTCCAGCTTCCAGCTTGAAACCACCTCCAGCCTGCATGCGGCGGCGGCAACAATCCTCAACGTGACTGAAGATCATATGGACCGGTATCCATTTGGTCTGCAGCAGTACCGCGCGGCCAAGCTGCGCGTATACGAAAACGCCAAAGTCTGCGTGGTTAACGCCGATGACGCGCTGACCATGCCCGTGCGTGGCGCGGATGAGCGCTGTATCAGCTTTGGTATCACCATGGGTGATTATCATCTGAACCGTCAGTTGGGAGAAACCTGGCTGCGCGTGAAAGGCGAGAAAGTGCTGAACGTGAAAGAGATGAAGCTTTCCGGCCAGCACAACTACACCAATGCCCTGGCGGCGCTGGCGCTTGCGGATGCCGTAGGGCTGCCGCGCTCTTCCAGCCTGAAAGCGTTGACCACGTTTTCCGGCCTGGCGCACCGTTTCCAACTGGCGCTGGAGCATAACGGCGTGCGCTGGATTAACGACTCCAAAGCGACCAACGTGGGAAGCACGGAGGCCGCGCTGAACGGTCTGCACGTTGACGGTACCCTGCATCTGCTGTTGGGGGGAGACGGCAAATCCGCAGATTTCTCCTCCCTGAAGCCGTATCTCACCGGCGATAACATCCGCCTGTACTGCTTTGGCCGCGACGGCAGCGAGCTGGCTGAACTACGCCCGGAAATTGCCGAGCAAACTGAAACGATGGAACAGGCGATGCGCCTGATCGCCCCGCGCGTACAGCCTGGCGACATGGTTCTGCTCTCCCCGGCGTGCGCCAGTCTCGATCAGTTTAAGAATTTCGAACAGCGTGGCGATGTCTTTACCCGCCTTGCGAAGGAGTTAGGCTGATGCGTTTATCTCTCCCTCGCCTGAAAATGCCGCGCCTGCCAGGATTTGGGATCCTGGTGTGGCTGTTTGCGGCGCTGAAAGGCTGGGTGATGGCTTCACGGGATAAAGATTCCGATAGCCTGATTATGTACGACCGCACCCTGTTCTGGCTGACGCTGGGGCTGGCGGCGATCGGCTTTATCATGGTGACCTCGGCTTCCATGCCCGTTGGGCAGCGTCTGGCGAACGATCCCTTCCTGTTCGCCAAGCGTGACGGGCTGTACATCATTCTGGCGTTTTGCCTGGCGCTGGTGACGCTTCGTCTGCCGATGGCGTTCTGGCAGCGGCACAGTACCGCGATGCTGATCGCTTCTATCATCATGCTGTTGATCGTGCTGGTTGTCGGGAGCTCCGTTAACGGGGCATCGCGCTGGATCGCCTTCGGCCCGCTGCGTATTCAGCCGGCGGAATTTACCAAGCTTTCATTGTTCTGCTATCTGGCGAACTACCTGGTCCGTAAGGTCGATGAGGTGCGTAATAACCTTCGCGGCTTCTTAAAGCCGATGGGCGTGATTCTGGTGCTGGCGATCCTGCTGCTGGCGCAGCCTGACCTCGGTACTGTGGTGGTGCTGTTCGTGACGACGCTGGCGATGCTGTTCCTGGCAGGGGCCAAGCTGTGGCAGTTCATTGCCATTATCGGAATGGGGATATCAGCGGTAGTGCTGCTGATCCTCGCTGAGCCTTACCGTATCCGCCGCGTTACCTCATTCTGGAACCCCTGGGAAGATCCGTTCGGCAGCGGTTATCAGCTGACGCAGTCGCTGATGGCGTTTGGCCGCGGTGAAGTCTGGGGGCAAGGCCTGGGCAATTCGGTTCAGAAACTGGAGTATTTACCGGAAGCGCATACTGACTTCATCTTCTCCATTATTGGGGAAGAACTGGGTTATATCGGTGTGGTATTAGCGCTATTAATGGTATTCTTCGTCGCTTTCCGTGCTATGTCCATCGGCCGGAAAGCGCTGGAGATCGATCACCGCTTCTCAGGCTTCTTAGCCTGCTCAATTGGTATCTGGTTTAGCTTCCAGGCGCTGGTTAACGTCGGGGCCGCAGCGGGTATGCTGCCGACCAAAGGTCTGACGTTGCCGCTGATCAGCTATGGTGGTTCGAGTCTGTTGATCATGTCGACGGCCATTATGTTTTTGTTACGCATAGATTATGAGACGCGTCTGGAGAAAGCCCAGGCGTTTACACGAGGTTCACGATGAATCAACCGAAGCGGTTAATGGTGATGGCGGGCGGTACCGGCGGACACGTGTTCCCGGGACTGGCGGTTGCGCACCATTTAATGGATCAGGGCTGGCAGGTACGCTGGCTGGGAACCGCAGACCGCATGGAGGCCGACCTGGTACCGAAGCACGGTATCGAGATCGACTTTATTCGAATTTCTGGCCTGCGGGGAAAAGGCCTCAAGGCCATGCTGCTGGCACCGGTGCGTATTTTCAACGCCTGGCGTCAGGCGCGCACCATCATGAAGCGCTTTAAGCCCGATGTGGTGCTGGGCATGGGCGGCTATGTCTCTGGACCCGGCGGGCTGGCCGCATGGTCATTGGGTATTCCCGTTGTGCTGCATGAGCAGAACGGTATTGCCGGCCTGACCAACAAGTGGCTGGCGAAAATCGCGACCAAAGTGATGCAGGCGTTTCCCGGCGCGTTCCCGAAAGCGGACGTGGTGGGCAACCCGGTGCGCGTGGACGTGCTGGCGCTACCGCTGCCGGATGCCCGCCTGGCGGGACGTGAAGGTCCGGTTCGTGTGCTGGTTGTCGGTGGGTCTCAGGGGGCGCGTATTTTAAACCAGACGATGCCGCAGGTGGCGGCAAAGCTGGGGGATGCCGTGACGATCTGGCACCAGAGCGGAAAAGGCGCTCAGCAGACCGTTGAGCAGGCTTATGCCGAAGCGGGAAAACCGCAGCATAAAGTGACGGAATTTATTGACGATATGGCCGCAGCCTATGCCTGGGCCGATGTCGTGGTCTGCCGCTCGGGGGCGTTGACGGTGAGCGAAATTGCCGCCGCCGGTTTACCCGCGCTGTTCGTGCCGTTCCAGCACAAAGACCGACAGCAGTACTGGAATGCGCTGCCGCTTGAGAAAGCCGGCGCGGCGAAAATTTTTGAACAGCCACAATTTACCGCCGATGCGGTCGCCACCACCCTGGCGGGCTGGAACAGAGACGCACTGCTGGAGATGGCACAACGCGCGCGCGCGGTTGCTATCCCGGATGCGACAGAACGGGTGGCAAAAGAAGTGAGCCTGGCAGTCCAGGCTTAACCCTCGCAGCGCGTGAAGCGCGGCACGAATTTTAAGTAGTCGATGGCGTTTAGAGAATGAATACACAACAACTGGCAAAACTGCGTTCAATCGTGCCCGAGATGCGTCGCGTCCGGCACATTCACTTTGTTGGCATCGGTGGTGCTGGCATGGGCGGTATTGCCGAAGTGTTAGCTAACGAAGGCTATCAGATCAGCGGGTCTGACCTGGCGCCAAACCCTGTAACGCAGCAGCTGGCGTCGCTTGGGGCGACTATCTATTTCAACCATCGCCCGGAAAACGTGCGCGATGCGAGCGTGGTGGTGGTCTCAAGCGCCATCTCCTCTGACAACCCGGAAATCGTTGCCGCGCATGAAGCGCGCATTCCCGTGATCCGCCGTGCTGAAATGCTGGCGGAACTGATGCGTTTCCGTCACGGCATTGCGATTGCCGGCACCCACGGTAAAACCACGACCACGGCGATGGTCTCCAGTATTTATGCGGAAGCCGGGCTCGATCCGACGTTCGTCAACGGCGGTCTGGTGAAAGCGGCAGGCGTGCATGCGCGTCTGGGCCACAGCCGTTATCTGATTGCGGAAGCGGATGAGAGTGACGCGTCGTTCCTGCATCTGCAGCCGATGGTGGCGATTGTCACGAACATCGAAGCTGACCATATGGATACCTACCAGGGCGACTTCGAGAACTTAAAGCAGACCTTTATCAACTTTCTGCACAACCTGCCGTTTTATGGGCGTGCGGTAATGTGCGTCGACGACCCGGTGATCCGCGAGCTGCTGCCGCGCGTCGGTCGTCAAATCACTACCTATGGTTTCAGCGAAGACGCTGACGTCCGCGTGGAAGCGTACAAACAGATTGGTGCGCAGGGCCATTTCACTCTGGCGCGTCAGGACAAAGAGCTGCTGCACGTCACGCTCAATGCGCCAGGGCGCCATAACGCGCTCAACGCCGCTGCGGCAGTGGCTGTTGCGACGGAAGAAGGCATTGACGATGAAGCGATCCTGCGCGCGCTGGAAAGCTTCCAGGGCACGGGGCGTCGCTTCGACTTCCTCGGTGAATTCCCGCTGGATGCGGTGAATGGTAAGCCAGGCACCGCGATGCTGGTAGACGACTACGGTCACCATCCGACCGAAGTAGACGCGACCATCAAAGCCGCACGCGCGGGCTGGCCGGAGAAGAATCTGGTGATGATCTTCCAGCCGCACCGCTTCACGCGTACCCGCGATCTGTATGACGATTTCGCCAGCGTCCTGTCGCAGGTGGATACCCTGCTGATGCTGGATGTTTACGCCGCAGGCGAAACGCCGATTCCGGGTGCGGACAGTCGTTCCCTGTGTCGTACCATTCGCGGGCGCGGTAAAGTTGACCCTATTCTGGTATCTGATCCGGCGCAGGTGGCGGAAATTCTGGCACCGGTCCTGACCGGTAACGATCTGATCCTGATTCAGGGTGCGGGAAATATCGGCAAAATCGCCCGTACTTTAGCCGAAATCAAACTGAAGCCGCAAACCCAGGAGGATGAGCATCATGGCTGATAAGATTGCAGTCCTCTCTGGCGGCACCTCCGCCGAGCGCGAGGTTTCCCTGAATTCCGGGGCTGCCGTGCTGGCGGGCCTGCGTGAAGGCGGCGTAAACGCGCACCTGGTCGATCCAAAAGAGGTCGACGTGACGCAATTAAAAGCGATGGGCTTCGATAAGGTCTTTATCGCGCTACATGGTCGTGGCGGTGAAGACGGAACCCTGCAGGGGCTTCTGGATCTGATCGGCATGCCTTACACCGGCAGCGGCGTGATGGCTTCCGCCATCTCTATGGATAAACTGCGCAGTAAGTTACTCTGGCAGGGCGCGGGGCTACCTGTTGCACCTTGGGTGGCGCTGACCCGTCGCGAATTTGAATTGGGCCTGTCGGACAGCGTTAATACACGCATTGCGTCACTGGGCTTACCGGTTATTGTAAAGCCGAGCCGGGAAGGGTCGAGCGTCGGGATGTCAAAGGTCGATAAAGCTGAAGATTTGTCATCTGCTTTAGCGCTGGCATTTCAACACGATGAAGAAGTTCTGATTGAAAAATGGCTCAGCGGGCCGGAATTTACCGTCGCGATGCTTGGCGAAGAAATTTTACCGTCAATTCGCATCCAACCCGCCGGAGTCTTCTATGATTATGAGGCGAAGTATCTCTCTGATGAGACGCAATATTTCTGCCCTTGTGGTCTTGAAGGTGAGCGTGAAGCCGAATTACAGTCCCTGGTGGTAAAAGCCTGGAATGTTCTCGGGTGTCGCGGCTGGGGACGCATTGATGTGATGCAGGACAATGACGGGCAGTTTTATCTGTTGGAAGCCAATACTTCGCCGGGAATGACCAGCCACAGCCTTGTGCCGATGGCGGCGCGTCAGGCGGGAATGAGCTTCTCTCAGTTAGTCGTACGTATTCTGGACCAGGCGGGCTGATATGTCTCAGGCTGCATTGAACACGCGCAACCGCGATGACGAAGAAGAATATACTTCTTCACGCCGGAGTAATGGAACGCGTCTTGCAGGGATTATTTTCCTGCTCGGGGTGCTGTGCACCGTGTTTATCAGCGGCTGGATGGTGCTGGGCTGGATGGAAGATGCGCAGCGGCTGCCGCTGTCGAAGCTGGTGGTGACCGGTGAGCGTCACTACACGCGTAACGATGATATTCGCCAGTCAATTTTGGCGCTGGGATCGCCCGGCACCTTTATGACGCAGGACGTCAATATTATTCAGAGCCAGATTGAACGTCTGCCATGGATAAAACAGGCGAGCGTCAGAAAACAATGGCCTGATGAATTGAAGATTCATCTGGTTGAATATGTGCCCATTGCGCGTTGGAATGATCAGCACATGGTTGACGTAGACGGAAATTCCTTCAGCGTCCCGAGCGATCGTGTCAACAAGCAAAATTTACCGATGTTGTATGGCCCGGAAGGCAGCGAAAACGAAGTATTGCAGGGTTTTCGTGAAATGGGCCAGGTGCTGGCGAAGGACAGGTTTACGTTAAAAGATGCTGCGATGACGGCGCGCCGCTCCTGGCAGCTGACGTTGACGAACGGCATTAAGCTCAACCTGGGACGCGGCGACACAATGAAACGTCTGGCGCGTTTTGTAGAACTTTACCCGGTTTTACAGCAGCAGGCGCAGACGGACGGCAAACGGATAAGCTACGTTGATTTGCGCTATGACTCAGGCGCAGCAGTCGGTTGGGAGCCGGCTCCGGTCGAGGAACCTAATCAGCAACAGAATCAGGCACAGGTACAGGCAGAACAACAATGATCAAGGCGACGGACAGAAAACTGGTAGTTGGACTGGAGATTGGCACCGCGAAGGTTGCCGCTTTAGTAGGGGAAGTTCTGCCCGACGGTATGGTCAATATCATTGGCGTGGGCAGTTGCCCGTCCCGTGGTATGGATAAAGGTGGGGTAAACGACCTTGAGTCGGTGGTGAAATGCGTACAGCGCGCCATCGATCAGGCTGAATTAATGGCAGATTGCCAGATTTCTTCTGTCTATCTGGCCCTTTCTGGCAAGCACATCAGCTGCCAGAACGAAATCGGTATGGTGCCGATTTCCGAAGAAGAAGTGACGCAGGAAGACGTTGAAAACGTTGTGCATACGGCGAAGTCCGTGCGCGTTCGCGATGAGCATCGCGTGCTGCACGTGATCCCGCAGGAGTATGCGATCGACTACCAGGAAGGGATCAAGAACCCGGTTGGTCTGTCTGGCGTGCGTATGCAGGCAAAAGTGCACCTGATCACATGTCACAACGATATGGCGAAGAACATTGTGAAAGCCGTTGAACGTTGTGGCCTGAAAGTTGACCAACTTATTTTCGCCGGTCTGGCGGCAAGTTATTCCGTGCTGACCGAAGACGAACGTGAACTGGGTGTCTGTGTGGTCGATATTGGTGGTGGTACAATGGACATGGCCGTGTATACCGGCGGTGCGCTGCGCCACACCAAAGTGATCCCATACGCAGGGAACGTTGTGACCAGCGATATTGCTTACGCTTTTGGTACGCCACCGAGCGATGCAGAAGCGATTAAAGTGCGCCACGGCTGTGCGCTGGGGTCTATTGTTGGCAAAGATGAGAGCGTTGAAGTGCCGAGCGTGGGCGGTCGTCCGCCGCGTAGCCTGCAGCGCCAGACGTTGGCAGAGGTGATTGAGCCACGCTATACCGAGCTGCTCAACCTGGTCAACGAAGAGATTTTACAGTTACAGGAACAGCTTCGTCAGCAGGGCGTGAAACATCATCTTGCGGCGGGGATTGTATTAACCGGCGGTGCAGCGCAAATTGAAGGTCTTGCGGCCTGCGCTCAGCGCGTGTTCCATACGCAGGTGCGTATTGGTGCGCCGCTGAATATTACCGGTTTAACGGATTATGCCCAGGAGCCGTACTATTCAACGGCAGTGGGCCTGCTCCACTACGGGAAGGAATCTCATCTCAGTGGTGAAGCAGAAGTGGAAAAACGCGTCTCAGTGGGGTCGTGGGTCAAACGACTGAACAACTGGCTGCGAAAAGAGTTTTAATTTTTTAAAGAGACCGGAGAGAATTAGCGGTCTCGGGCGACAGGCACAACGGAGAGAGAAATTATGTTTGAACCTATGGAACTGACCAACGACGCGGTGATTAAAGTCATCGGCGTCGGTGGCGGCGGCGGTAACGCCGTAGAGCATATGGTGCGTGAACGCATTGAAGGTGTTGAATTCTTTGCAGTTAACACCGATGCGCAAGCACTTCGTAAGACGGCAGTTGGCCAGACTATCCAGATCGGCGGTGGTATCACCAAAGGCCTGGGCGCTGGAGCTAACCCGGAAGTTGGCCGTAACGCGGCTGAAGAAGATCGTGAAGCCCTGCGTGCTGCACTGGAAGGTGCGGACATGGTCTTCATCGCAGCAGGCATGGGCGGCGGTACTGGTACCGGTGCAGCACCTGTTGTGGCTGAAGTGGCAAAAGATTTAGGTATCCTGACCGTTGCTGTCGTGACCAAGCCTTTCAACTTCGAAGGCAAAAAGCGTATGGCCTTCGCTGAGCAGGGTATCACCGAGCTGTCCAAGCATGTGGACTCGCTGATCACTATCCCGAACGACAAACTGTTGAAAGTTCTGGGTCGCGGTATCTCCCTGCTGGACGCCTTCGGCGCGGCAAACGACGTGCTGAAAGGCGCGGTTCAGGGTATCGCTGAACTGATTACCCGTCCTGGCCTGATGAACGTTGACTTTGCAGACGTTCGCACCGTGATGTCCGAAATGGGCTACGCGATGATGGGCTCTGGCGTGGCGAGCGGTGAAGACCGTGCAGAAGAAGCGGCTGAAATGGCTATCTCTTCTCCACTGCTGGAAGATATCGATCTGTCTGGTGCACGCGGCGTGCTGGTCAACATTACCGCTGGCTTTGACCTGCGTCTGGATGAGTTCGAAACCGTGGGTAACACCATCCGTGCGTTCGCCTCTGACAACGCGACCGTGGTAATCGGTACGTCTCTTGACCCGGAAATGAACGACGAGCTGCGTGTTACCGTTGTTGCGACCGGTATCGGTATGGACAAGCGTCCTGAGATCACCCTGGTGACCAACAAGCAGACTCAGCAACCGGTAATGGATCGTTACCAGCAGCACGGTATGTCTCCTCTGACTCAGGAGCAAAAACCGGCCGCGAAAGTGGTGAACGACCCAACACCGCAAACGGCAAAAGAGCCAGATTATCTGGACATCCCGGCGTTCCTGCGTAAGCAAGCTGACTAAGAATTGGCTGGAATTTGGGGATTTGCGCTCTTTGTGCTAAACTGGCCCACCGTTAGTGATATACACTCTCGGTTGGATAGTTAATTTGGCGAGATTATACGATGATCAAACAAAGGACACTTAAACGTATCGTTCAGGCGACGGGTGTCGGTTTACATACCGGCAAGAAAGTCACACTGACGTTACGCCCTGCGCCGGCCAATACCGGGGTCATCTATCGTCGCACCGACTTGAATCCACCGGTAGATTTTCCGGCCGATGCCAAATCTGTGCGTGATACTATGCTCTGTACTTGTCTGGTGAACGAGCATGACGTGCGGATTTCTACCGTAGAGCACCTGAACGCCGCCCTGGCGGGTCTGGGTATCGACAACATTATTGTTGAAGTCGATGCGCCAGAAATCCCGATTATGGATGGTAGTGCTGCGCCGTTCGTTTATCTGTTGCTGGATGCCGGCATCGAAGAACTGAACTGTGCGAAGAAATTTGTTCGCATTAAAGAGACCGTTCGCGTCGAAGATGGCGACAAGTGGGCTGAATTCAAACCGTACAATGGTTTCTCGTTGGACTTTACCATCGACTTTAACCATCCGGCGATTGATGCCAGCACCCAACGCTATGCGATGAACTTCTCTGCTGATGCGTTTATGCGCCAGATCAGCCGCGCACGTACGTTTGGCTTCATGCGTGATATCGAATATCTGCAGTCCCGCGGCCTGTGCCTGGGCGGCAGCTTCGATTGTGCCATCGTTGTTGACGATTATCGCGTACTGAACGAAGACGGCCTGCGTTTTGAAGATGAATTCGTTCGTCACAAAATGCTGGACGCGATCGGCGACCTCTTCATGTGTGGTCACAACATCATTGGTGCATTTACCGCGTTTAAATCCGGTCATGCACTGAACAACAAACTGTTGCAGGCCGTCCTGGCAAAACAGGAAGCCTGGGAATATGTGACCTTCGAAGACGAAGCTGAGCTGCCGCTGGCGTTCAAAGCACCGACTATGGTCCTGGCGTAACGGTTAACGCCGTTTCGTAAGAAAAGCGACTGGTTCACCTGGTACTCTCTCCGACCAGGGAAGCCAGTCGTTTTTATTTCTGCCCTTCTTTGATTTGTCCCTCTATTCCCTGGCCTTTGTCGGGTGCCGAATAACGGTGTGTTCGCTGCATTATTGACCGTTTTTACCTGCTACAAGGTGTCATTCCTGCTGCTGTGTAGTGGCTTTAGTGGTAATATCTGGGCGCTAAAAAAAGAATAACTGAACTCAGCCTGCACTGGCGGGCGAATGTGGTGGAGCAAGTGAGCGGAATACTGACGCGCTGGCGACAATTTGGCAGACGTTACTTCTGGCCGCATCTCTTATTAGGGATGGTCGCGGCGAGTTTCGGCTTGCCTGCGCTCAGCAACAGTGCGGAAGCGGCGACACCAGCACGTTCCACTACGACTAAACACGATCTCTCGACGCGGGTTAATTTTACTAATCTCGCGTGGCTTGAAGCCAGCCGTCGTCCTAATTTCTCCGTTGATTACTGGCAGCAGCACGCCATCCGCACGGTTATCCGTCATCTGTCGTTCGCGATGGCGCCGCAGACGATGCCTGTTGCTGAAGAAACGCTGCCGGTTCAGGCTCAGCATCTTGCCCTGCTCGATACGCTTAATGCGCTTCTGACGCAGGACAACCAGCCGCCTCTGAACGTGAGTCAGACGGCGCAAACCGGGTTTGTCCCCCCTGTATCATTCTCCGTTTCGACATGGATTAGCCAGGTTCACGGCATCCGCGCCGGGCCTCAACGCCTCAGCTAAATTAACTTTTTCAATACCTTAATTTATCTGCCCGTCTGGGGCGTTTGAGAATTTATTATGCTAATCAAATTATTAACCAAAGTTTTCGGTAGTCGTAACGATCGTACCCTGCGCCGTATGCGCAAAGCTGTAAACGTAATCAACGGTATGGAACCGGCGATGGAGAAGCTCTCTGATGATGAGCTGAAGGCGAAAACCGCGGAATTCCGCGCGCGCCTGGAAAAAGGCGAAACCCTGGAGAGCCTTATTCCGGAAGCTTTCGCGGTTGTGCGTGAAGCGAGTAAACGCGTATTTGGCATGCGTCACTTCGACGTTCAGCTGCTGGGTGGTATGGTGCTTAACGAGCGCTGCATCGCGGAAATGCGTACCGGTGAAGGTAAAACACTGACCGCAACGCTGCCGGCTTACCTGAATGCACTGACCGGGAAGGGCGTTCACGTCGTTACCGTCAACGACTATCTGGCCCAGCGTGATGCCGAAAACAACCGTCCGCTGTTCGAATTCCTCGGCATGACCGTCGGCATCAACATGTCCGGCCTGCCGGCGCCCGCCAAGCGTGAAGCGTATAACGCTGATATCACCTACGGTACCAACAACGAATACGGCTTCGACTACCTGCGTGACAACATGGCGTTCAGCCCGGAAGAGCGCGTCCAGCGCAAGCTGCACTATGCGCTGGTGGATGAGGTTGACTCCATTCTTATCGATGAGGCGCGTACCCCGCTGATCATCTCCGGCCCGGCCGAAGACAGCTCTGACATGTACCGTAAAGTCGACAAAATCATTCCACACCTGCTGCGCCAGGAGAAAGAAGACTCCGATACCTTCCAGGGTGAAGGCCACTTCTCCGTTGATGAGAAAGCGCGCCAGGTGAACCTGACCGAACGTGGTCTGGTGAAAATTGAAGAGCTGCTGGTGGCTGAAGGTATTATGGAAGAAGGCGAGTCTCTGTACTCTCCGAGCAACATTATGCTGATGCACCACGTGACCGCCGCGCTGCGTGCGCACGCGCTGTTCACCCGCGACGTCGACTACATCGTGAAAGACGGTGAAGTCATTATCGTCGATGAACACACCGGTCGTACCATGCAGGGTCGTCGCTGGTCTGACGGTCTGCACCAGGCCGTTGAAGCGAAAGAAGGCGTGGATATCCAGAACGAAAACCAGACGCTGGCGTCTATTACCTTCCAGAACTACTTCCGTCTGTACGAGAAGCTGGCAGGGATGACCGGTACTGCAGATACCGAAGCGTTTGAATTCAGCTCCATCTACAAGCTGGATACCGTGGTTGTGCCAACCAACCGTCCGATGATCCGTAAGGATATGCCGGACCTGGTGTACATGACCGAAGCGGAAAAAATTCAGGCGATCATCGAAGATATTCGTGACCGTACTGCCAATGGTCAGCCCGTTCTGGTGGGGACCATCTCCATCGAGAAATCTGAAGTGGTTTCTAACGAACTGACCAAAGCTGGCATCAAGCACAACGTTCTGAACGCCAAGTTCCACGCTAAAGAAGCAGACATTGTTGCTCAGGCTGGCTATCCGGCAGCCGTGACCATCGCCACCAACATGGCGGGTCGTGGTACCGATATTATGCTGGGCGGTAGCTGGCAGGCTGAAGTTGCAGAGCTGGAAAACCCAACGCCAGAGCAGATCGCGCAGATCAAAGCCGACTGGCAGGTGCGCCACGACGCGGTGCTGGCATCCGGTGGCCTGCACATCATTGGTACCGAGCGTCACGAATCTCGTCGTATCGACAACCAGCTGCGTGGCCGTGCGGGTCGTCAGGGGGACGCCGGTTCTTCCCGCTTCTATCTGTCTATGGAAGATGCGCTGATGCGTATTTTCGCCTCCGACCGCGTGTCCGGCATGATGCGTAAGCTGGGCATGAAGCCAGGCGAAGCCATTGAGCACCCGTGGGTGACTAAAGCGATCGCTAACGCCCAGCGTAAAGTGGAAAGCCGCAACTTCGATATTCGTAAGCAACTGCTGGAATACGATGACGTTGCCAACGATCAGCGTCGTGCAATCTACACCCAGCGTAACGAACTGCTGGACGTGTCCGACGTGAGCGAAACCATCAACAGCATCCGCGAGGATGTGTTCAAAGCCACCATCGACGCGCATATTCCACCGCAGTCTCTGGAAGAGATGTGGGATGTTGAAGGCCTGCAGGAACGCCTGAAAAACGACTTCGATCTCGATCTGCCAATCAAAGAGTGGCTGGACAAAGAGCCTGAGCTTCATGAAGAGACCCTGCGCGAACGTATCTTTGAAACCGCGCTGGAGGTTTACAAGCGTAAGGAAGAAGTGGTTGGCGCTGAGATGATGCGTCACTTCGAAAAAGGCGTGATGCTGCAGACGCTGGACTCCCTGTGGAAAGAGCACCTGGCGGCGATGGACTACCTGCGTCAGGGTATCCACCTGCGTGGCTATGCACAGAAAGATCCGAAGCAGGAGTACAAGCGTGAATCCTTCTCCATGTTTGCCTCTATGCTGGAGTCGCTGAAGTATGAAGTGATCAGCACCCTGAGTAAGGTTCAGGTGCGTATGCCGGAAGAAGTGGAAGCGATGGAGCAGCAGCGTCGTGAAGAAGCTGAGCGTCTGGCGCAGATGCAGCAGCTGAGCCACCAGACCGACGAAAGCGAAGCCGCAGCAGCGATCGCCGCGCAGACCGGCGATCGTAAAGTGGGTCGTAACGATCCATGCCCATGTGGTTCTGGTAAAAAATACAAGGCCTGCCACGGCCGTCTGAACTAAGTTCATAAAAAAAGAAAAGGCGCAGACATCTGCGCCTTTTTTATGGAAGTGAAACTATGAAAATACTGCAAATTGCCGTCGGGATTATTCGCAACCCGCAAAACCAAATCTTCATCACCCAGCGCGCTGCCGACGCCCATATGGCGAACAAGTGGGAGTTTCCTGGTGGGAAAATCGAATCAGGAGAAACGCCGGAAGAGGCGCTGGTGCGTGAGCTGCAGGAAGAGGTGGGGATTACCCCGCTTGGCGCCACGCTGTTTGATAAGCTGGAATACCAGTTTCCCGACAGGCACATCACGCTGTGGTTCTGGCTGGTGGAAAGCTGGGAAGGTGACCCATGGGGAAAAGAAGGACAGCCGGGTAACTGGGTGGAACTTCAGGCCAGTGATGCCGATAAATTCCCGCCAGCCAATGAGCCTGTGATCCGCCGCTTAGCGGCAAATATGTAGGCCTGCCGGACGAAGCGCCAGCAGGCTTTGAACGTTACTGCTGGCTTTCGCTCCAGTCATCGCTATCCGAGAGGTCCCCTTCGCTCGGAATACGTTTCTCTTCCGCCGCCCATTCGCCCAGGTCAATGAGCTGACAGCGCTTGCAGCAGAATGGGCGAAATGGACTCACTTCGCCCCAGACAACGGTTTTGCCACAGGTTGGGCAGTTTACGGTGGTGACGTCAGACATTGGCACTCCTTAACAACAGGCCAGTTCAAAATCGAGGCGTTCCGGCACGGTGCCATTTTCACTGTCCAGCGGCATAAAGCGGATCGCGAAACGGCTTTTATGCCCGGAAATTTGTGGATAAAGCTGCTCGCCAAGAGACAGATTTAGACGCAGAAGATCGGCGTCGTCGCCGTTGTCCTGATAAAAACCGTTGAGACTGGTTTGCTTGCGGAACGGGGCAGAGTTACGTACAAGATCGAGGATCAGCGATAACGTCTGATTCATCGGCTCCAGGCTGCCCAGCCAGCTGTTTACCTGACGATCGCGCTGTTCCTGCGGCATATGCAGCCACATATGCAGCGTTGGCAGGTCAAAGCTACAGCAACCGCCCGGTATGCTCAGGCGCTGGCGCACCAGCGCAATCAAACGGTCTTCTCGTAAATATTGCCCAACGCGCGGCGCTGCCATCAGCGTTGTGCTGCTGTTTTTCAATTGCTGACGTAAGGCGTCAATCCGGCTTTGATCCACGCCCGGCACTTCGGCCCAGGCCTGTAATTTACGCTGCTGGCGCTCCAGCTCTTTCAACAGCTCCGTACGGACATCGCCACGCTCAATCACATCCAGCAGATCGCCTACGTTGCGAAAGAAGTGCAACGCCGTGGCATGATCGTTAACAGGAAGATGTTGTGAAAGCTGTTGGATAAGAAATTCAATGCGCAGCCAGGTACGCATTTTTTCATTAAGCGGGTGCTCAAAAAGAATGTGAGTGGACATTATGGTTTTTCCTGTGCAACGGCCTGCGCGGCGAACGTCAGATACTGCGCGTGCAGACGGGCAACATCCGATGCAATGGCATCTGGTGCGCCGTTATTATCAATAACATCATCCGCAACGGCAAGGCGCTGAGCGCGCGTGGCCTGAGCGGCAAGAATTTGTTCAGCATGTTCACGCGAGACGTGATCGCGCGTCATGGTTCGCTGGATTTGCGTTTCGGGTGTGACATCAATCACCAGTACCCGATTGGCTTTCTTATACAGCTGATTTTCCACCAGGAGCGGAACCACCCACAGGACATAGGGCGAGCGGGCTGCGGCTATCTGACGCTGAGTTTCCTGGTGGATAATGGGGTGGAGCAGGGCATTAAGCCAGGCTTTTTCCGCAGAATCAGAAAAAATATATTCGCGAAGCTGACGGCGGTTCAGCGTGCCGTCTGCATTGATGATTGCCTGACCGAAATGGTCTGCGATGGCCTTTAGCGCGGGTGTATTGGGCTCTACCACCTGACGGGCAATAATATCGGCATCAATAATCGCGATGCCGAGACGAGAAAACGCGTCCGCAACGGTACTTTTGCCACTACCGATGCCGCCGGTTACTGCGACGATATACCCCATTAAATCAAATCCTGGGAATTATTCATTATGAAAATCAGTTGCTTAAAAAACAAACGTGCGACAGTAATTGTTTGATTCTCTTTACCCGCTTTTTACCAGGTAAATTTATAGGATTGTAGCGTAAAAAAAGAGAATTTCGCAGTCTTGCGGAGCAGGTATTAGTGCGTATGATAGCGTCACTGGAGTTGTGCTTTTAACATATTTGCCTCTAACCCCAGGAATCCGCACATGCGTATCGAAGAAGATCTGAAGTTAGGTTTCAAAGACGTTCTTATCCGCCCTAAACGCTCTACACTGAAAAGTCGCTCAGACGTTGAACTCGAACGTCAATTCACCTTTAAACACTCCGGTCAGACCTGGTCTGGCGTGCCAATCATTGCTGCCAACATGGATACGGTCGGTACCTTTGAGATGGCAACGGCGCTGGCTCAGTTCGATATTCTTACTGCAGTCCACAAGCACTACACTCCTGAAGAGTGGAACGTGTTTGTTGCGTCCGCCTCTGCTGATGTGGTGAAGCACGTAATGGTCTCCACGGGTACCTCCGATGCAGATTTCGAAAAGACCAAACAGATCCTGAATGCCAACCCAGCGCTTAGCTTCGTTTGTATTGATGTGGCGAACGGTTACTCCGAGCACTTCGTACAGTTCGTCAGCAAGGCGCGCGAAGCCTGGCCGAACAAAACTATCATCGCGGGCAACGTGGTGACCGGTGAAATGTGTGAAGAGCTGATCCTTTCCGGTGCCGACATCGTGAAAGTGGGCATTGGCCCGGGCTCCGTATGCACCACGCGCGTTAAGACCGGAGTTGGTTATCCGCAGCTTTCCGCGGTCATTGAATGTGCCGATGCGGCGCACGGCCTGGGCGGCCAGATTATCAGCGACGGCGGTTGCACCATGCCGGGCGATGTCGCAAAGGCCTTTGGCGGCGGCGCGGACTTCGTGATGCTCGGCGGTATGCTGGCAGGTCACGAAGAGAGCGGCGGCACCGTAGTGGAAGAGAACGGCGAGAAATTCATGCTGTTCTACGGTATGAGCTCTGAGTCCGCGATGACCCGTCACGTCGGTGGCGTGGCTAAATACCGTGCGGCAGAAGGCAAAACCGTGAAGCTGCCACTGCGCGGTCCGGTTGAAAACACCGCGCGCGATATTCTCGGTGGCCTGCGCTCAGCCTGCACCTACGTAGGTGCATCCCGCCTGAAAGAGCTGACGAAACGCACGACGTTTATTCGCGTTCAGGAGCAGGAAAACCGCGTTTTCAATAGCCTGTAATGGCTTTCGCTGGCGCATGCCCGTGCGCCAGCGCTGTTGCACTACCCCGCGCTCATCGCATCTCCCAGATGGAAAATCGGCAGATACATTGCCACCACCAGCGTGCCGATGATGACTCCAGTAACAACCAGCAGCAGCGGCTCCAGAAGCGCCGCCAGGTTGTCTGCCCGTTGAAAGGTCTGTTCCGTGTGATGGCGGGCAAGGTTTGCCAGCATGACGTCCAGCGAACCTGACATCTCGCCGGTTCGTAAGAGCTGGATGCAGAGCGGGGTAAACATCGCCGCTTTCTGGAAGGAAGACCAGACGGGGAGACCTTTTTCGATGTCCTCCCTTATGCTGCTGAGTATCCCTTGCCAGTACCGGCTTTCAGCGGTCTCTTCTGCGCTCTCAAGACCCTGTAAGAAGGCAATGCCCGCCTGCTGCGTAAGTGACAGCACGGTGAAGATCTGCCCCAGCTTTTGCCCTTTCGCCAGCGCTCCCATTACGGGAAAACTCAGCAGAATACGCTGCCAGCGAGGATGGTGACGCAGAGCCCAGGCAGCGGTTACGGGAACAAGTAGCATCGCGAACAGCACGAGGGCATATGACTGCATAAACGCGGCTATCCCCATCACTATTCGCGTCAGTGCCGGAAGCGGGGTGTTAAACGTTTTGTAAATCGCGGCAAACTCGGGCAAAACCAGGGTGACCATTGCCAGCACGACGAGCACCGCCAGCGTCAGGACGATCGCCGGGTAGCGCAGCGCTTTTTTCACTTTCGCGTTGAGTTGCTGCTGCGCTTTTTGCTGCTCTGCAAGCTCCCGGCAGCACGCTTCAAGCTTCCCTGTTAGCTCTCCGGTTTTCACCATTGAGATATGCAGTGGGCTAAAGACTGCTGGCCACCGTTTAAGCGCCTCAGAAAAAGGACGCCCTTCGCTGAGTTCATCGGCAACGCTTTGCAGTAGCCCCCGCCACGGTTCTACTGGATGCTGGTCTGCCAGCATTTGCAGACTATGTGCGAGCGTCAGGCCGGCCTGCAGAAGCGTTGCGAGCTGACGAAACATCTCGTAGCAGTGATGTGGACGCCAGCGGTGTCTTTGAGCGCATCGGGTCAGGGCCAGAGGATGGAGGTCGTTACGCATCAGCCTGGTGAAGGCCGCGCTGCGGTCTGTGGCCCAGAGAACCCCGCTTCGGGGTTCTCCTTCAGCGGAGATTGCTCGCCAGCGCCAGAGTTGATTAGCGGCCATCGGGCATTCCCAGAACACGCACTAACTCTTCAAGCGTAGTGAGCCCTTGCTCGACGGCCATGCAGCCGTGTTCAAACAGCGAGATGAGTCCCGCCTGCCGTGCACTGGCTTCTATCACCTCAATGCCTGCCCCGCTGGCAATCGCCTGGCGCAGGGGATTATCGATCGCAAGCGCTTCAAAAATGGCCACGCGGCCGTAAAAACCGTGATAACAACGATCGCAGCCTGCGGGCTGCCAGCGAGGAAGTTGCCGCGTCCAGGCCGAGCGCGGTAAGTCCGTATGCTCCCCTGTTTTCTGTCGGCAGTGCGGGCAAAGGCGTCGAACCAGCCGCTGGGCAATCACCATCGAGAGCGCGGAAGAGATCATCCAGCGTGCAATGCCCATCTGCTCCAGACGAATGAGGGTTTCCATCGTCGAGTTGGTGTGCAGCGTCGACAGCACCAGGTGTCCGGTCTGTGCGGCTTTGATGGCAATTTCTGCCGTTTCACCATCACGAATTTCCCCGACCATAATGATGTCCGGATCCTGACGGAGCAGCGCCCTAAGTACGCTCTGGAATGTTAAGCCCGCGCGGGGGTTAATCTGAGTCTGATTTAACCCTACAAGCGGGATCTCAATGGGATCCTCCACGCTGCAGATGTTGACGTCAGGGGTGTTACGCGCCTGCAGCGCGCTGTAGAGCGTTACGGTTTTGCCGCTGCCCGTTGGGCCGGTGACCAGAATTAGCCCCTGAGGCTGGTGGAGTACCTCATTAAAACAGGCCAGCTGTTTAGCGCTCATGCCAAGCGCGTTCGGTTCCAGCGCCTGCTGAACCTGGTGCAGCAGGCGCAGCACAATTTTTTCCCCGCAGCTGCAGGGAAGCGTGGAGATACGAAACGAGACCGGCTCGTTTGTCAGCTCAATCGTAAACTGACCGTCCTGCGGTAAGCGGCGTTCTGCAATATCCAGATTACCCAGCACTTTTAACCGGGCGCTGAGCATCGTCGTCAGCGCGGCGGAAAGGGGAGGCTGCGGGTAAAGTACCCCGTCGATACGCAAGCGGATCTGGCACGCGTGCTCCATCGGTTCGATATGGATGTCAGACGCGCGCTGGTTTATTGCCTGCTGCAGCGTGTGGTTGAGGATATCCACCGCGGAGTGGGGTTGTGAAACGACAGGCAGATGCGATTGCGCGGTTAACTGCCGGTGCTTTTCCATGCGTTCAGCGCTCCAGCATTCGATATCAATCCGCTTCTGGGTCGCGAAGCGCAGGGCCTCCATCAGTTCAGGCGCGGGGTTTCCCACGACGGCGATGCTAATCATGTCGCTGTCGCTGGTGAGCAGCAGCGCATGGTGGCGAAGACAAAGTGCCACGAGTTGATCGGTGTTCATTATCCGCTCCTCAGTAAGTGTCGAAGCGGAAGACGTCTTCGCAGGCCTGCTTAAGCGCGCTGTCATCACTGATGTTGCAGTCACGCGTCCAGCCCGTCATACCGTTGCCGTTGTTCCACTGTGGCGTCATGGTTACCGTCAGTCCGTTCAGGCTTTCCTGGCCCGTTAAGGCCACGACCCCTTTCGCCACGCTCATTCCTGAAACGTAACGCGTCGTGGCAGGAGAGGGAATACCGTTACTGCCGGCATCGCAGCTTTCCACGCCGCCGCGATCGAGCGCACAAAGCTCAATGGCGGTACGGTAAGGCACGAAAGTTTGCAGCATATCGGTGAGGGCTGCTTTACGCAGGTAGTTCTGATAGGCGGGAACGCCGATGGCGCTCAGAATCGCAATAATGCCAATGACCACCATCAGCTCAATGAGCGTGAATCCTTGTTGTCTGTCCATATCTGCTCCTTATGCAAAGTGGCGCTACTTTGTCAGCGGGACAGGGCAGAAACGAGGGGCAAATAAGGGAACGGGAAAGAGGCTTCAGAGAATTCATTCCGTGTTGCAGGAAGAGACAATGGATTTGCGAGCAGAGCTGAAATTCCCCTCTCCGGGCAGAGAGGGGAGCGCGCGTTATTTGAAGCGCATTGAGAGGTCGAGGGCGCGAACGTGCTTGGTCAGCGCGCCGACGGAGATGTAATCCACGCCGGTTTCAGCGAACTCACGGATCGTGTCGAAAGTGACGTTTCCGGAGACTTCAAGCTGGGCCCGGCCGTTGGTCAGTTTCACCGCCTCGCGCATCTGCTCCGTTTCGAAGTTATCGAGCATGATGATATCGGCCCCGGCCTTAATCGCCTGCTCCAGCTCTTCCAGGCTTTCAACTTCCACCTCAACCGGCACATCCGGGTGCAGCCAGAAGGCTTTCTCCACCGCCTGACGGACGGAGCCAGAAGCAATTATGTGGTTCTCTTTAATCAGGAAGGCATCGGATAAACCGAGACGATGGTTTGCGCCGCCGCCGCACAGTACCGCATACTTCAGGGCGGTGCGCAGGCCTGGCAGCGTTTTGCGGGTATCCAGCAGCTGGGTTCGGGTGCCGGCCAGCAGTTCAACGTAGCGGCGAACTTCACTGGCGACGCCAGAGAGCGTTTGGACAAAATTGAGCGCGGTACGCTCGCCGGTCAGCAATACGCGGGATGGCCCGTCCAGCTCGAACAGTGGCTGATTGGCGGTCACCGCATCACCATCTTCAACGTGCCATGTCACCTGCACATCGTCGCCCGCCAGCTGAGTAAAGACCTCTTCAACCCAACGCTTGCCGCAAAAAACGCCCTCCTCACGGGTGATAATGACCGCGTGCGAGCGTGTCTCTTTTGGCAACAATTGTGCGGTAATGTCTTTATCGGCGTTAACGTCACCCCCCAGGTCTTCTTTCAACGCATGGGCAACGCTTGCCGGAATATCCATATTAATACGTTCCAGAAGCGCTTCACGTCGGTGGTCGGGGTTGTAGCGGCGAGGCGGCATGATAAAACTCCAAATTGGTAACGAATCATAATATTGAAACATGCTACTCTGAACCGAGTCATTGCACCATACAGAAGGAGTTCCAGCATGTTGTTAGAAAACGGATGGCTGGTGGATGCGCGGCATGTGCCCTCGCCGCACCACGACTGCCGCCCGGAGGATGAAAAGCCCACACTGCTGGTGGTTCATAATATTAGCCTCCCGCCGGGTGAGTTTGGCGGCCCGTGGATCGATGCGTTATTCACGGGAACGATAGATCCCAATGCCCATCCTTTCTTCGCTGAGATTGCGCATTTGCGCGTGTCGGCTCACTGCCTGATTCGCCGTGATGGTGAGGTGGTTCAGTATGTTCCTTTTGATAAGCGTGCCTGGCATGCCGGTGTGTCGATGTATCACGGGCGCGAACGGTGCAACGATTTCTCAATAGGGATCGAGCTGGAAGGTACGGACACGACCCCCTACACCGATGCTCAGTATCAGCAGCTGGTTGCTATTACCCTCACGCTTATCGGACTCTACCCGGCAATCGCCGACAATATTACCGGGCACAGCGATATCGCTCCGGCGAGAAAAACCGATCCCGGCCCGGCATTTGACTGGTCACGGTTTCGCGCCATGCTTGCCGCGTCGTCAGAATAAGGAGATACCATGACGTTGTTTACCATGCTGCTGGTTATCATCGCTGAACGCCTGTTCAAGCTCGGCGAACACTGGCAACTGGATCACCGGCTGGAAGTGTTATTCCGCCGCATCAAGCACTTTTCCATGTTGCGCACGCTGCTGATGATGGCGGGTGTGATGGCGATTACCTTCCTGCTGCTGCGCTCGCTGTACGGACTGTTTTTCAACGTGCCGCTGCTGGTGGTGTGGATCCTGCTCGGCGTGCTGTGTATTGGTGCGGGCAAGGTGCGCTTGCACTATCATGCCTACCTGAAAGCCGCCTCCCGTGACGATGCCCACGCGCGCGGAGCGATGGCGAGCGAGCTGACGATGATCCACGGCGTGCCGCCGGACTGCGACGAGCGCGAGTTCCTGCGCGAGCTGCAAAACGCGCTGCTGTGGATTAACTTCCGCTACTACCTGGCACCGCTGTTCTGGTTTGTGGTGGGCGGCCCGTGGGGGCCAGTACTGCTGATGGGCTATGCGTTTCTGCGCGCCTGGCAGACCTGGCTTGCCCGTTATCTGACGCCGCATGAGCGTTTGCTGTCCGGCATTGATGCCATCCTGCACGTGCTCGACTGGCTTCCGGTGCGTCTGGTGGGCGTGGTGTACGCGTTAATTGGCCACGGTGAAAAAGCGCTGCCCGCATGGTTCGCTTCTCTTGGCGACCGCCATACGTCGCAGTACCAGGTGTTAACGCGCCTGGCTCAGTTCTCACTGGCGCGCGAGCCGCATACCGACAAGATTGAAACGCCAAAAGCCGCCGTTTCAATGGCGAAGAAAACGTCGTTTGCGGTGGTCGTTATTGTGGCGCTGCTGACCATTTACGGCACGCTGGTGTAACCCAGCGCGCCGCAAACGCTACAGCGTATCCGCAGGCGGGATGCCGAAATCAGGCATCCCGTTTTCGTCCCAGCGGACAAGCTTCAGGCGGGTATGACGGTTCGGATCGTACAGCGGATCGCCCTCAATTTCGGTGTAATTACGCGCGTGATACACCAGTACATCTTCCCCTTCCGGCGTTTGCGTAAAGCTGTTGTGTCCTGGCCCGTACTGGCGGTTCTCAAAGCTGGTGACGAAAACCGGGCGAGGGGATTTGTGCCAGTTTGCCGGGTTTTGCGGATCGGCGTTCATATCTATCCACAGTAATCCCATGCAGTAGTTCTCATCGGTGGCGCTGGCAGAGTAGCTGATAAACAGCTTATCGTCATGGAACAGCACCGCAGGGCCTTCGTTGACCCAGAAACCGCGGCATTCCCAGTCGTATTCCGGTTTGCTGAGCATCACCGGCTCGCCTTTCAGCGTCCACGGGTTCGCCATTTCGCACAGATAAAGATTGGAGTTGCCGGTGATATCCGGCGCTTTCTGCGCCCATAAATACCAGCGTTTCCCCTGATGAACAAAGGTGGTGGCGTCCAGGGCGAAGGTGTCGAACTGCGTTTTTATCTGACCTTTTTCCGTCCACGTACCGGTGAGCGGATCGCCGTCAGCACATTCAATGGCGAACATGCGGTGCTGGAACATCCCGAGCGCGTCGAGCGCCTGGGTGTGCGTCGCGGCAAAATAGATGTACCACTTGCCGTCGACGTGGTGCAGTTCGGGCGCCCAGATTAGCTGGCTCATCGGGCCGGTGTCGGGTTTGCGCCAGACTACCACCTCTTCAGCGTCGCGTAGCCCTTCCAGCGAGTCTGCGCGGCGGATCGCCAGCCTGTCGTACTGCGGCACGGAGGCAATAAAATAGTACTGCCCCTCATGGCGTAAAATGTACGGGTCGGCGCGTTGTTCGATAAACGGATTTGGCCAGGTTTGCATTCGGCTTTCCTTATTTAGTCTCAGCGGCTTTAAGTTCCTGATAGTCGTTCAGCTCGCGGTAGTTGGTGCGGCGCTTCTCCAGATCGGCCTGAATCTGCTTCATGGTTTCGCGATCCACCTTCAGCAGACGTACCACGCCCGCGGTAATTAAGTATCCAATGCCGGGAATAACGGTAAAGAGCAGCACGATCCCGTTAATGGCGTCCGCGCTTTGCGCTTTCGCGCCCGCGTCATAACCGTACCAGGAGAGCAGGAAGCCGACCATCGCACCGGCAATCGCCAGCCCTAATTTCAGGAAGAAGATGTTGCCGGAGAAGCTGATGCCCGTGATGCGCTTCCCGGTCTTCCACTCGCCGTAGTCGTCCACGTCGGCCATCAGCGACCAGTGCAGCGGAGACGGGATCTGGTGCAGGATGTTCAGCAGGACGTAGAGCACCACGATGGTGACGGTGGCTTTCGGGTCGAAGAAGTAGAAGGCGCAGGAGAATACCGCCAGCACGATGTTGGTCCAGAAGAAGACCTTCAGCTTGCACCAGCAGTCAGTCAGCACTTTTGCCAGCACGCTGCCGAGCATCATGCCGACAACGCCCAGGCTGATAAACAGGGTGGCGAAGTGGGTGCTCTGACCCATCACCCAGGTGACGTAATACATGGTCGCCGCCATGCGGATAAAGCCCGGGCAGACGTTGCACAGCGTCAGCAGCAGAATGCGTACCCACTGGTCGTTCTTCCACACGTCTTTCAGGTCATTTTTCAGCTCGTCGTTGGTCTGTACCGCCGGGCGTACGCGCTCGCGCACGGTGGCGAAGCAGAACAGGAACATACAGGTACCTGTCAGCGCCAGTACGGTCATTGCCATCTGGTAGCCCTTGGCTTTGTTATCCCCGCCAAACCAGTCGGCCATTGGCAGCAGCGTTAATGAGAGCAGCAGCGTGGCGATGCCGACCAGCACGAAGCGATACGACTGGCAGGCCACGCGCTCTTTTGGATCGTTGGTGATCACCCCGCCCAGCGAGCAGTAGGGGATGTTGATGGCGGTATAGGTGAGCGACAGCAGGAAGTAGGTGACAAACGCATAGATAACTTTGCTGTTATAGCTCCACTCCGGGGTGGTGAACATCAGGATGCTGAACAGCGCGTAGGGGAAGGCAATCCACAGCAGCCATGGACGAAACCGGCCATATTTACTGCGGGTACGGTCGGCAATCGCCCCCATGATCGGGTCCGTTACGGCGTCAATCACGCGGACGGAAAGCAGCAGTACCCCGACCAGCGCAGGCGCCAGGCCAAAAATATCCGTGTAGAAATAGTTAACAAACAACATGATGGCGCCGAAGATAATGTTGCATCCCGCGTCGCCCATCCCATAGCCGATCTTTTCTTTTACTGACAGTTTGTTGTTATCCATCGACAGCTCTCCGGTTTACGGTATGGAGAGAATTATTTGCTGGCAAAGGAATATATGCGTTGCAGTATCAGGGCGGTGATATGGATAAATGCGCTATGGGCGTGAAAGTGTGAGGGAGGTAACAACGCGCGGCACCCGCAAAAGCAAGGTGCCGCGGGGGGAGGCTTAGTGCGCCTTCATGGCATTACGGCTTTTCTGGCTAAAGAGATAGCCAACGCCCAGGATCGCAATCCAGACCGGGATCAGGTAGACGGAAATCGCCATACCCGGCGTGATCAGCATGATCACCAGCACGGCCGCCATAAACAGCAGGCAGATCCAGTTACCCAGCGGATACAGCAGGGCAGGGAAGCGCGTGGTGACGCCCTGCTGCTGTTTTGCACGGCGGAACTTCATGTGCGCCAGGCTGATCATTGCCCAGTTGATGACCAGCGCAGAGACCACCAGCGCCATCAGCAGGCCAAACGCCGATTCCGGTGCCATATAGTTAATCAGCACGCACAGCGCGGTCACGATGGCTGAAACAATGATGGTATTGACCGGCACGCCGCGTTTATCAACGTTGAGCAGCATCTTAGGCGCGTTGCCCTGCTGGGCCAGGCCGAACAGCATGCGGCTGTTGCAGTATACGCAGCTGTTGTAAACGGAGAGCGCTGCGGTCAGCACCACGATGTTAAGGGCGTTTGCGACAAAGGTGTCGCCCAGCTCGTGGAAGATGAGAACAAACGGGCTGGTATCAGCGGTCACGCGCGTCCACGGCAACAGGGAGAGTAGCACCGCCAGCGAGCCCACATAGAAGATCAGGATGCGGTAGATAACCTGGTTAGTGGCTTTCGGAATGCTCTGCTCCGGATTGTCTGCTTCTGCGGCGGTGATGCCCACCAGCTCCAGGCCGCCGAAGGAGAACATAATGATCGCCATCATCATTACCAGACCGGTCATGCCGTGAGGCAGGAAGCCGCCCTGTTCCCAGAGGTTACGCACGGTAGCCTGCGGGCCGCCGTTGCCGCTGAACAGCAGCCAGCCGCCAAAGATGATCATCGCCACAACGGCAATCACTTTGATGATGGCAAACCAGAACTCCATCTCGCCGAACACTTTCACGTTGGTCAGGTTAATGGCGTTGATAATCACGAAGAATGCCGCTGCGGAGGCCCAGGTGGGGATCTCGGGGTACCAGAACTGAATGTACTTCCCGACGGCGGTCAGTTCTGCCATTGCAACCAGAACGTACAGCACCCAGTAGTTCCAGCCGGAGGCAAAACCCGCGAAGCTACCCCAGTATTTATAGGCAAAATGGCTGAATGAGCCTGCTACCGGCTCTTCAACGACCATTTCTCCCAGCTGGCGCATAATCAGAAAGGCAATAAAACCGGCTATCGCGTAACCCAAAATAATGCCGGGACCGGCTGACTGGATAACGGATGCGCTGCCCAGAAACAGGCCGGTACCAATCGCACCGCCCAGTGCGATGAGCTGTATATGGCGGTTTTTAAGCCCGCGCTTTAGCTGATCGCCGTGCTGTTGAGCTTCCATTTGAAACCTCGTGTGTGGTTGTTATGTTCACGCTGAGCGTGTGTAATTATGAAAGTCCATATTCTGTATTTATTTCTTTACGGTTAAACAAACCGAAAAAAGCGGTGATGACTTCCGTACGCGCCAGAATAGTGGTAAGCGCCTGCGAATGCACCTGCTTTATGAAGGGATGCTGACGACTTGAATAAAAAGAAAGCATTTGTAAATCGGCCCGCTTATTCTTCCTAACCCAACCTATAGAATAGAAATGCTTATTAAGTGGACGAATTTTCATTATTTGCCCTGTTGAATCGCTTCAGATTGCAAAAACCCTCGTTTCATTATGGTTAAAACTCCCTCTTTGGGAGTAATCAACTCATTTGTGCAAAGTTACATTTCTGAAACGTTATTTCTGTAAGGTTGTTAAAATGTGCAGGGTTTACTGATTTCAATCAAAACCAATATGGACAGAAGGTGAATACTTTGTTACTTTAGCGATACGAACCAGAAATTGGTAAGACCAATTGACTCCGGGCAAAAAGGCGTAAGACAGGGAATATGGCCTACAGCAAAATTCGCCAACCAAAACTATCTGATGTGATTGAGCAGCAGCTGGAGTTTTTAATCCTCGAAGGGACTCTGCGCCCGGGTGAGAAACTTCCGCCAGAACGCGAGCTGGCAAAACAGTTCGACGTTTCACGCCCCTCTCTGCGTGAGGCGATTCAACGCCTCGAAGCAAAGGGCTTGCTGCTTCGTCGCCAGGGCGGCGGAACCTTTGTGCAAAACAGCCTGTGGCAGAGCTTCAGCGATCCGCTGGTAGAACTTCTCTCTGACCACCCAGAATCCCAGTTTGATCTGCTTGAGACCCGTCACGCGCTGGAAGGTATTGCGGCCTATTACGCCGCCCTTCGCAGCACTGATGAAGATCGCGTGCGTATCCGCGAACTGCATCAGGCCATTGAACGGGCACAGCAGTCCGGCGATTTAGACGCCGAGTCCAGCGCCGTCGTCCAGTATCAAATCGCCGTCACCGAAGCGGCACACAACGTGGTGCTCCTCCATCTGCTACGCTGCATGGAGCCGATGCTGGCCCAGAACGTTCGTCAGAATTTTGAATTGTTGTATGCCCGTCGGGAGATGCTCCCACTGGTAAGCAACCATCGCACCCGAATATTCGAGGCGATAATGGCCGGGGAGCCGGAGCAGGCGCGCGAAGCGTCGCACCGTCACCTGGCTTTCATTGAGGAAATCTTGCTGGACCGCAGCCGTGAACAATCGCGTCGCGAACGTTCATTACGCCGCATACAGCAACGAAAGGATTAAGCGCCAGGTACTTTTAGAGCGCGGCAACTAAACGCAGAACCTGTCTTATTGTGTTTTCTGACGAAAATACAATGGGACAGGTTCCAGACAAATCAACGTATTAGATAGATAAGGAATACCCCCATGTCAGAACGTCTCCAAAATGACGTGGATCCGATCGAAACTCGCGACTGGCTACAGGCGATCGAATCGGTCATCCGTGAAGAAGGTGTTGAGCGCGCTCAGTATCTGATTGATCAGCTGCTTTCTGAAGCCCGCAAAGGCGGCGTGAAGGTTGCTTCAGGTGCAGGGGCTAGCAACTACGTAAACACGATTGCCGTTGAAGACGAACCGGAATACCCGGGCAATCTGGATCTGGAACGTCGTATCCGTTCTGCAATCCGCTGGAACGCCATCATGACCGTTCTGCGCGCATCCAAGAAAGACCTGGAGCTGGGTGGCCACATGGCGTCCTTCCAGTCTTCTGCGACCGTTTACGAAGTGTGCTTCAACCACTTCTTCCGTGCAGCGAACGAGAAAGACGGCGGCGATCTGGTGTACTTCCAGGGCCACATCTCTCCGGGCATCTATGCACGTGCATTCCTGGAAGGTCGTCTGACCGAAGAGCAGATGAACAACTTCCGTCAGGAAGTTCACGGTAAAGGTCTGTCTTCTTACCCGCACCCTAAACTGATGCCTGAATTCTGGCAGTTCCCAACCGTATCAATGGGTCTGGGCCCAATCGGTGCGATCTACCAGGCGAAATTCCTGAAGTATCTGGAACACCGTGGTCTGAAAGACACCTCCGAGCAGACCGTATACGCCTTCCTGGGCGACGGCGAAATGGATGAGCCAGAATCTAAAGGCGCGATCACCATCGCGACCCGTGAGAAGCTGGACAACCTGTGCTTCATCATCAACTGTAACCTGCAGCGTCTGGATGGTCCGGTAACCGGTAACGGCAAGATCATCAACGAACTGGAAGGCATCTTCGCAGGTGCTGGCTGGAACGTGATTAAAGTAATGTGGGGTTCCCGTTGGGACGAACTGCTGCGTAAAGATACCAGCGGTAAACTGATCCAGCTGATGAACGAAACCGTTGACGGCGACTACCAGACCTTCAAATCCAAAGACGGTGCCTACGTGCGTGAGCACTTCTTCGGCAAATATCCAGAAACCGCAGCCCTGGTTGCAGACTGGACTGATGAGCAGATCTGGGCGCTGAACCGCGGTGGTCACGATCCGAAGAAAATCTACGCTGCACTGAAAAAAGCGCGCGAAACCAAAGGTAAAGCGACTGTAATCCTGGCCCACACCATTAAAGGTTACGGCATGGGTGATACCGCAGAAGGTAAAAACATCGCTCACCAGGTTAAGAAAATGAACATGGACGGCGTGCGTTACATCCGCGACCGTTTCAACGTTCCAGTGACCGATGAGCAGGTAGAAAACCTGTCTTACATCACCTTCCCGGAAGGTTCAGAAGAGCACAAGTACCTGCATGAACGTCGTCAGGCGCTGAAAGGCTACCTGCCTGCTCGTCAGCCTAACTTCACCGAGAAGCTGGAACTGCCGGCGCTGGAAGACTTCTCTCAGCTGCTGGAAGAGCAGAACAAAGAGATCTCTACCACCATCGCTTTCGTTCGTGCCCTGAACGTGATGCTGAAGAACAAGTCGATCAAAGATCGTCTGGTTCCAATCATCGCCGACGAAGCGCGTACTTTCGGTATGGAAGGTCTGTTCCGTCAGATCGGTATCTACAGCCCGAACGGCCAGCAGTACACCCCGCAGGACCGTGAGCAGGTTGCTTACTACAAAGAAGACGAGAAAGGTCAGATCCTGCAGGAAGGTATCAACGAGCTGGGCGCAGGCGCATCCTGGCTGGCTGCTGCGACCTCTTACAGCACCAACAACCTGCCGATGATCCCGTTCTACATTTACTACTCCATGTTCGGGTTCCAGCGTATCGGTGACCTGTGCTGGCAGGCAGGCGACCAGCAGGCTCGCGGCTTCCTGATCGGTGGTACTTCCGGTCGTACGACCCTGAACGGTGAAGGTCTGCAGCACGAAGATGGCCACAGCCACATTCAGTCTCTGACTATCCCTAACTGTATCTCTTACGATCCGTCTTACGCGTACGAAGTGGCAGTCATCATGCATGACGGTCTGCAGCGCATGTACGGTGAAGCGCAAGAGAACATTTACTACTACATCACCACCCTGAACGAAAACTACCACATGCCGGCAATGCCAGCAGGTGCCGAGGAAGGTATCCGTAAAGGTATCTACAAACTCGAAACCATCGAAGGTAGCAAAGGTAAAGTTCAGCTGCTGGGCTCCGGCTCTATCCTGCGTCACGTGCGTGAAGCAGCGCAGATCCTGGCGAAAGACTACGGCGTGGGTTCCGACGTGTACTCTGTAACTTCCTTCACTGAACTGGCGCGTGATGGCCAGGATTGTGAGCGCTGGAACATGCTGCACCCAATGGAAACCCCACGCGTTCCGTACATCGCTCAGGTGATGAACGACGCGCCAGCGGTGGCATCTACTGACTACATGAAACTGTTCGCTGAGCAGGTTCGTACTTACGTTCCGGCTGATGATTATCGCGTACTGGGTACTGACGGCTTCGGTCGTTCTGACAGCCGCGAAAACCTGCGTCACCACTTCGAAGTTGATGCTTCTTACGTGGTTGTAGCAGCACTGGGCGAACTGGCTAAACGTGGCGAAATCGATAAGAAAGTGGTTGCGGACGCAATTACCAAATTCAACATCGATGCAGAAAAAGTTAACCCGCGTCTGGCGTAAGAGGTAAAAGAATAATGGCTATCGAAATCAATGTACCGGACATCGGGGCTGATGAAGTTGAAATCACCGAGATCCTGGTCAAAGTTGGCGACAAAGTTGAAGCTGAACAGTCGCTGATCACCGTAGAAGGCGACAAAGCCTCTATGGAAGTCCCGTCTCCTCAGGCTGGCATCGTTAAAGAGATCAAAGTCTCTGTTGGCGATAAAACCGAGACCGGCAAACTGATCATGATTTTCGATTCCGCCGACGGTGCAGCAGCTGCTGCACCTGCGCAGGAAGAGAAGAAAGCCGCTCCGGCCGCAGCTGCTCCAGCAGCTGCCGCGAGCGCGAAAGAAGTCAATGTGCCTGACATCGGCGGCGACGAAGTTGAAGTCACTGAAATCCTGGTGAAAGTGGGCGACACCGTTGCGGCCGAGCAGTCACTGATCACCGTAGAAGGCGACAAAGCCTCTATGGAAGTGCCAGCGCCGTTCGCCGGTACCGTTAAAGAGATCAAGATCAACACCGGTGATAAAGTGTCTACCGGCTCCCTGATTATGGTCTTCGAAGTGGCGGGTGCTGCACCTGCCGCCGCGCCTGCACAGGCCGCTGCTCCGGCTCCGGCTGCTGCACCAGCGGCTGCTGGCGGCGCGAAAGACGTTAACGTACCGGACATCGGCGGTGACGAAGTTGAAGTGACCGAAGTGATGGTAAAAGTGGGCGACAAAGTTGCCGCTGAACAGTCACTGATCACCGTTGAAGGCGACAAGGCTTCTATGGAAGTCCCTGCGCCGTTCGCCGGTACCGTTAAAGAGATCAAAATCAGCACCGGCGACAAAGTGTCTACCGGCTCTCTGATCATGGTCTTCGAAGTGGAAGGCGCTGCGCCTGCCGCCGCTCCAGCTGCCGCGGCTGCTCCAGCACCGGCTGCTGCACCGGCTCAGGCTGCTAAACCCGCTGCTGCGCCTGCTGCTAAAGCAGAAAAATCTGAGTTCGCTGAAAACGACGCGTACGTCCACGCTACCCCGCTGATTCGTCGCCTGGCGCGCGAGTTCGGCGTGAACCTGGCGAAAGTGAAAGGAACCGGCCGTAAGGGTCGTATCCTGCGCGAAGACGTGCAGACCTACGTGAAAGACGCGGTGAAACGCGCCGAAGCTGCACCAGCTGCAGCCGCTGGCGGCGGTATCCCGGGCATGCTGCCATGGCCGAAAGTGGACTTCAGCAAGTTCGGCGAAATCGAAGAAGTGGAGCTGGGCCGCATTCAGAAAATCTCTGGTGCGAACCTGAGCCGTAACTGGGTGATGATCCCGCACGTTACGCACTTCGACAAAACCGATATCACCGATCTGGAAGCGTTCCGTAAACAGCAGAACGCCGAAGCTGAGAAGCGTAAGCTGGACGTGAAATTCACCCCAGTGGTCTTCATCATGAAAGCCGTTGCCGCTGCCCTTGAGCAGATGCCACGCTTCAACAGCTCCCTGTCCGAAGACGGTCAGAAGCTGACGCTGAAGAAATACATCAACATCGGTGTTGCGGTTGATACGCCAAATGGTCTGGTTGTTCCGGTCTTCAAAGACGTGAACAAGAAGAGCATTACTGAGCTGTCCCGTGAACTGACCACCATCTCCAAAAAAGCGCGTGATGGTAAGCTGACTGCCGGCGAAATGCAGGGCGGCTGCTTCACTATCTCCAGCATCGGCGGCCTGGGTACCACCCACTTCGCGCCGATTGTTAACGCGCCGGAAGTGGCTATCCTCGGTGTGTCCAAGTCCGCGATGGAGCCGGTGTGGAACGGCAAAGAGTTCGTGCCGCGTCTGATGATGCCAATCTCTCTGTCCTTCGACCACCGCGTGATCGACGGTGCTGATGGTGCGCGTTTCATCACCATCATCAACAACACCCTGAGCGACATTCGCCGCCTGGTGATGTAATCGAAAAGCCGGCCGCTCGGCCGGCTTTTTTCTGATAACCTCATGGGGTTTATGAGGTTATGGGTGAAAGCGATAATTCGTGAGCCGTTTGTTGTTTCAAAATTGTTAACAATTTTGTAAAATACGGGCGGATAGAACGACCCGGTGGACGACGGGTATAAATTAAGAGGTCATGATGAGCACAGAAATCAAAACTCAGGTCGTAGTACTTGGGGCAGGCCCAGCAGGTTACTCCGCAGCATTCCGCGCAGCGGATTTAGGTCTGGAAACCGTCATCGTAGAACGTTACAGCACCCTCGGCGGTGTTTGTCTGAACGTCGGCTGTATCCCTTCTAAAGCGCTGCTGCACGTAGCGAAAGTTATCGAAGAAGCCAAAGCGCTGGCTGAACACGGTATCGTCTTCGGCGAGCCGAAAACCGATATCGACAAAATTCGTACCTGGAAAGAGAAAGTTATCACTCAGCTGACCGGCGGTCTGGCGGGTATGGCCAAAGGCCGTAAGGTGAAAGTGGTAAACGGTCTGGGTAAATTCACCGGTGCGAACACCCTGGAAGTTGAAGGCGAAAACGGCAAAACCGTGATCAACTTCGACAACGCGATCATCGCGGCAGGCTCTCGCCCAATTGAACTGCCATTCATTCCGCATGAAGATCCACGCGTGTGGGATTCCACCGATGCTCTGGAGCTGAAAACCGTTCCTAAGCGCCTGCTGGTCATGGGCGGCGGTATCATCGGTCTGGAAATGGGTACCGTGTACCATGCGCTGGGTTCAGACATTGACGTGGTTGAAATGTTCGACCAGGTTATTCCGGCTGCCGACAAAGACATCGTTAAAGTCTTCACCAAACGCATCAGCAAGAAATTCAACCTGATGCTGGAAACCAAAGTGACTGCCGTTGAAGCGAAAGAAGACGGTATTTACGTTTCCATGGAAGGCAAAAAAGCCCCATCCGAACCACAGCGTTACGACGCCGTGCTGGTGGCTATCGGTCGTGTGCCGAACGGTAAAAACCTCGACGCGGGCAAAGCTGGCGTGGAAGTGGACGACCGTGGCTTCATCCGCGTTGACAAGCAGCTGCGCACTAACGTGCCGCACATCTTTGCTATCGGCGATATCGTCGGTCAGCCAATGCTGGCGCACAAAGGTGTTCACGAAGGTCACGTTGCCGCTGAAGTTATCGCCGGCATGAAGCACTACTTCGATCCGAAAGTCATCCCATCTATCGCATACACCGAGCCAGAAGTTGCATGGGTCGGTCTGACCGAGAAAGAAGCGAAAGAGAAAGGCATCAGCTACGAAACCGCCACCTTCCCGTGGGCTGCTTCTGGCCGTGCTATCGCGTCTGACTGTGCTGACGGTATGACCAAACTGATCTTCGACAAAGAGACTCACCGCGTGATCGGTGGTGCGATTGTCGGCACCAACGGCGGCGAGCTGCTGGGTGAAATCGGTCTGGCTATCGAAATGGGCTGTGATGCGGAAGACATCGCGCTGACCATCCACGCTCACCCAACTCTGCACGAGTCCGTGGGCCTGGCGGCTGAAGTGTTTGAAGGCAGCATCACCGACCTGCCAAACGCGAAAGCGAAGAAGAAATAAGTTTCTTCAGATGAAAAAAAGCGGCCAATGGCCGCTTTTTTTATGCGCTGTGTTTAGGGTGCCACCGGCTGCCAGGTTTTATCAGGGCTGTAGGCGGCTAGCGCACGGGCTTTCTGCGCTGAATCACTGCCGAGATCGGACTGGTACACCTTGTCGTCCTGGTTAATCACAAAGCTCATTACGCCCGTCTGACCATAGCTGACCGGCCAGGCCACCATCGCAAAACCGTGATTATCCGGCAGGATGCGGAAGCGATAGCCGTGGTAACCCGCCCCCGGCTCTTTCGGACTGAACGCCGGGCCAAGCGGGCTCGGCGTTTCTCCGGGCGAGACGGGCCAGTACAGACCGTCCTTTTTCCCTTCAGAGCTGACAATCTTCTGCGCGTATTTCTGGTTCATCGCAAAATAGCTCTGCTGGGCATCTACGTAGGCATGCAGGGCTTCGATGGCGGCGAGCTCGTTACGCCCAATTTCGCGGGTCAGGATCTCCTCGGCCCCTTCTTTGATGTCAAACTGCCAGCCGGAGGCGGTTTTGATCACCGGGATGGGAAGCTGCCAGCCGCTGTTTCCGACCACAAGATGCGCCGTATCCCCTTCGACAACGGTGTTATGACGGACGTTCCAGTCGCGCAGGAAGCGTTCGACCGCATCCGGATCAACGCCTTCAGGTGGCAGAAAATCGCGCCAGTTTTCGCCGAGCAGATTGTTCATCGCACTTTCGTTTTGCTCGCTGATGGCGCTTGCCAGCGCATTGGTTGCCTGTTCTGGCGAACTGAAGGATTGCTGCGCCATAACGGTCGCCGAGGCCATGAACAATACTATTCCACTGAGTAATTTACTTTTCATGTCGGCTCCCTTAACGATGACGGAATTCACGGCGTTCTACACGTTCGCCAGAAACCTGGCGCGATTGCTGTTGGCGAGCAGCGAGCTGCCGACTCTGTGCACCTCGCTGCTGCTGCGCCTGCCAGTTGGCGGAGCGGCTGTCGTTGCCGCTCAGGGCATTGGCGCGATGCAGCCTGGCTGGCTGCTGTACCGTCTGTGAAGCCCGCTTCTCCTGTCTGTGCACGGCAGTCTGGTGATTTTCACGCTGTGGTGTACTCGCGCGTTTTACGGTCTGCGGCCTGGCGTCATACCCACGATAGTTATTGCGCTGCGAAATCTGCGCTAGCTGCTGCGTCGAGACCAGACGCTGAGCATCCCGCGTGCCGGTGTGCGGGAAGGTTTTTCCCGTTGATTTTTCCATCTGGCTGAGCGCGGTCTGGCGCTGGCTGTCGCGATTAACCGGCTTTTGCTGCGTTGCGCTTAGCCCTGTGGCTGTATTGGTGGAGTGGAAACGGTTAGCCAACTGATTATTCGGGTAGGGAACGCCCTCACGATAGGCCGGATTGTGCTGCCATGTGCGGTTGATATCGGTGAGATGCTGCCCGCTGATTCTGTTGAAATTATCAACGTTAATATTGATGTTGTTATCACCGTTGTGGCTATAGCCGCCGTGATTATCCCAGTCGTCGTGGTGATGATCCCAGTCATCGTCATCATCCCAGTCGATATTGCTGAAGATGGCGTAGGTTGTTGCGACCCCGAGACTGAAACCCAAACCTTTGACCAGGCTGTCGGTGAATTGCTCGCCGGGGGAGGGCGGGAGATACACCGGCGGGTAAGTGGTGTTGGGCCATGTACCGTAAACCGTATTCGGGTTATAGGTGGGAACGTAAACCACCTGCGGATCGGCGGATTCAATTTTAATGACCGTCGGATTGCTGGTTGTTTCCGTTGCCGTTGTTGATGTTGTTTTTGCCGGTGCGGGCTTCGTGACGGTGGTGACCGTCTGCTGCGGCGTGGATTGCAGCGCACCCGTTTGTTGCGCCAGCAGGCGCAACCGTTGCACCGAATCCATCACGTCTTTCGGTTGCGCGAGAAACGCATCCCCCAGATTTTGTACCCACGGCGGATTTTCACCCATCAGCGACATCAACTGAGGAAACGCGACCAGCGATTTCACGCTGGGATCCCACGGCTGATTGGCCACCGCCTGAATGGCGGCATCACCCTGCATTTTAGGATTGTCCTTTGACCACTGCGCCGCCTGGATAACGTTAGACGGATAGGTTGACGCCATTAAAATCTGCGACAGCAGGGCATCCGGATAGAGCGCAATGGGGGCAACCCACTGGTCGATTTGCGCGGCAGTGTAGGTTGGCGCGACAACCGGAGCAGGCTGGGCTGCGGCAGGCGCCGGTGCAGCTGGCTGTTGTGCGACGGGGGCAGGCGCAGCGGGCTCCGTTGCGCGGCCTTTGACAAACATCACGCCCGAGGCGGCAAACAGCCCGGCACTGCACAGAAGGACGAGCAGGTGAGGCTTAAAAGGCAACTTCATAAAATGACTCCGATGAGACAAGCGCTGTGCCGTGAGGCGTTACGGTTGGCGTGAGTATCAATTACACGTCTTTTACTTTTTTGACTTTTATTGGGAAGCGTTCGGTGTGTCCGGATAAAGAGTGTGAGTATTTATTACGCAATTATATGCGATGCGGGAAAAACCGGAGGGAATTCAGAAGGCCGCTCTTGCGAGCGGCCAGCAGCTAGTTCATGGCCCGGTGACTGGTTGCTACACCAGCGAAGCAGGCCGGGGGCAACAGTATTACAGCCGAAATGGACTGAAAATAGGTGAAATGCAGTTTCATCCTTTTTCATTCGAAACTGGATGGCAGCTCGTAAACATAAAATATGTGCTTGCGGATCTGCATACTCAGGAACATTATTCATGCCGAGTGCATTGCCGCAAATCTGCCAGCCCGGTGTGCTACCACCGCAAGGCAACAAAATAACCGCTACCAGGCGGTTTTTTTGTACCCAAAATTCATCTCGACTCCCCGCTACACCATGCTTAACGATTCAGCAAATTTTTTAATGTTGCTTTTTTGTAAACGGATTAACACTGTGCAGAAATCCTGCTATGCTGCCCGACGCGGTATCGGGCATTTACCCTACAAACTGCTGTCTCACAGGAGCGTGAAGAGAACGCCCGCCGCATATGACAATGAGAGCGAGGAGAACCGTCGTGCTAGAAGAATACCGTAAGCACGTAGCAGAACGTGCCGCCGAGGGAATTGTACCCAAACCTTTAGATGCAACCCAAATGGCCGCGCTCGTCGAGCTGCTGAAGAACCCGCCTGAGGGCGAAGAAGAATTCCTGTTAGATCTGCTGATCAACCGCGTACCGCCTGGCGTAGATGAAGCTGCCTACGTAAAAGCCGGATTCCTTGCTGCTATCGCCAAAGGCGAAGCCACCTCCCCACTGGTTACTCCTGAAAAAGCCATTGAACTGCTCGGCACCATGCAGGGTGGTTACAACATTCATCCGCTGATTGACGCGCTGGATAACGACAAGCTGGCACCGATTGCCGCTAAAGCGCTCTCTTCCACGCTGCTGATGTTCGATAACTTCTACGATGTGGAAGAAAAAGCCAAAGCGGGCAACATCTATGCGAAGCAGGTGATGCAGTCCTGGGCTGATGCCGAATGGTTCCTGAACCGTCCAGCGCTCGCTGAAAAAATCACCGTGACCGTCTTTAAAGTGACCGGTGAAACCAACACCGATGACCTCTCTCCGGCGCCGGACGCGTGGTCTCGCCCGGATATTCCTCTGCACGCCCTGGCGATGCTGAAAAACGCCCGTGAAGGCATTGAGCCGGATCAGCCAGGCGTTGTTGGGCCGATCAAACAGATCGAAGCGCTTCAGAAGAAAGGTTTCCCGCTGGCCTATGTCGGTGACGTTGTCGGTACCGGCTCTTCCCGTAAGTCCGCCACCAACTCCGTGCTGTGGTTCATGGGCGACGACATTCCGCACGTGCCAAACAAGCGCGGCGGCGGCCTGTGCCTCGGCGGCAAAATTGCGCCAATCTTCTTCAACACCATGGAAGATGCGGGCGCACTGCCGATCGAAGTGGATGTGAGCAACCTGAACATGGGCGACGTGATTGACGTCTATCCGTTCAAAGGCGAAGTGCGTAACCACGATACCAACGAGCTGCTGGCAAGCTTCGAGCTGAAAACTGACGTGCTGATCGACGAAGTGCGCGCCGGTGGCCGTATCCCGCTGATCATTGGTCGTGGCCTGACCACCAAAGCGCGTGAAGCGCTGGGTCTGCCGCACTCGGACGTTTTCCGCCACGCGAAAGACGTTGCGGAAAGCAACCGCGGCTTCTCGCTGGCACAGAAAATGGTGGGTCGCGCGTGCGGCGTTGCCGGTATCCGTCCTGGCGCGTACTGCGAGCCGAAGATGACCTCCGTGGGCTCTCAGGACACCACGGGCCCAATGACCCGTGATGAACTGAAAGACCTGGCGTGCCTGGGCTTCTCGTCTGACCTGGTAATGCAGTCATTCTGCCACACGGCGGCCTATCCGAAGCCGGTTGACGTAACCACGCACCACACGCTGCCTGACTTCATCATGAACCGCGGCGGCGTTTCTCTGCGTCCGGGTGACGGCGTGATTCACTCCTGGCTGAACCGCATGCTTCTGCCGGATACCGTCGGTACCGGCGGTGACTCCCACACCCGTTTCCCAATCGGTATCTCCTTCCCGGCGGGCTCCGGTCTGGTGGCGTTTGCTGCGGCGACCGGCGTAATGCCGCTGGACATGCCTGAGTCGGTGCTGGTGCGCTTCAAAGGTAAAATGCAGCCGGGCATCACCCTGCGCGACCTGGTTCACGCGATCCCGCTGTATGCGATTAAACAGGGCCTGCTGACCGTTGAGAAGAAAGGGAAGAAAAACATCTTCTCCGGCCGTATCCTGGAAATTGAAGGTCTGCCGGATCTGAAAGTGGAGCAGGCGTTCGAGCTGACCGATGCCTCCGCAGAGCGTTCTGCGGCGGGTTGTACCATCAAGCTGAACAAAGAGCCGATCGTTGAGTATCTGACCTCCAACATCGTGCTGCTGAAGTGGATGATTGCGGAAGGCTACGGCGACCGTCGTACGCTGGAGCGTCGTATTCAGGGCATGGAAAAATGGCTGGCGGATCCGCAGCTGCTGGAAGCCGACGCTGACGCAGAATACGCGGCGGTGATCGACATCGATCTGGCGGATATCAAAGAGCCAATCCTGTGTGCACCGAACGATCCGGACGACGCACGTCCGCTGTCTGAGGTTCAGGGCGAGAAGATCGACGAAGTGTTCATCGGCTCCTGCATGACCAACATCGGCCACTTCCGTGCTGCCGGTAAGCTGCTGGATACCCACAAAGGCCAGTTGCCGACCCGTCTGTGGGTGGCTCCGCCAACCCGTATGGATGCGGCGCAGCTGACCGAAGAGGGCTACTACAGCGTGTTTGGTAAGAGCGGCGCGCGTATCGAAATCCCTGGCTGTTCCCTGTGTATGGGTAACCAGGCGCGCGTGGCCGACGGTGCGACGGTGGTCTCCACCTCAACCCGTAACTTCCCGAACCGTTTAGGTACCGGTGCGAACGTCTACCTGGCCTCTGCGGAGCTGGCGGCGGTTGCGGCGCTGATTGGCAAACTGCCAACGCCGGAAGAGTACCAGACCTTCGTGGCTCAGGTGGATAAGACGGCGGTGGATACCTACCGCTATCTGAACTTCGACCAGCTCTCTCAGTACACCGAGAAGGCCGACGGGGTTATCTTCCAGACGGCAGTATAAACAGCAAAACCGTCTCTATGAGACGGTTTTTAGTGTTTGCACCCTCTCCCGTGGGAGAGGGACGGGGTGAGGGCATCAGGCCGCAGGATCTTGCTCTCACCTTTTTATTTTCATTCCTCCCACCTCTCCCGCTTTTTTTCTTCCTCTCTGCTGCGATAATTACCCTAATGGCTTTGCAGAGGAAAATGCTATGGATTACGAATTTCTGCGCGACATCACCGGCGTGGTGAAAGTGCGTATGTCGATGGGGCACGAAGCCGTTGGACACTGGTTTAACGAAGAGGTGAAAGAGAACCTCGCGCTGCTGGATGAAGTCGAACAGGCGGCGAAGACGGTAAAAGGCAGTGAACGCTCCTGGCAACGCGCCGGACATGAATACACGCTGTGGATGGATGGCGAAGAGGTGATGGTGCGCGCTAACCAGCTCGAGTTTTCAGGTGACGAGATGGAAGAGGGGATGAGCTACTACGACGAAGAGAGCCTGTCGCTGTGCGGCGTGGAAGACTTCCTGCAGGTCGTGAATGCCTACCGTGAGTTCATGAAACAGAAGTAACTCCCGAAGCATCCCTGCTCCGGGCAACACTTACACGGCCGGAATATTGCGGCCGTAGTAGATTTCGCGCATCTCTTTCCAGAGCAGGTCGGTGATGACCTTGCGCTCTTCTTCGCTTAAATCTTCCGGCTTTGTGTGGAACATGTAGTGCTTAAGGTCGAACTCTTTAAGCAACATTTTGGTATGGAAGATGTTTTCCTGATACACGTTCACGTCCATCATGTCGTACAGCGATTTCATGTCCTCGGACATAAAGTTCTGAATGGAGTTGATCTCGTGGTCGATGAAGTGCTTCATGCCGTTGATATCGCGGGTGAAACCGCGCACGCGATAATCAATCGTGACGATGTCCGATTCCAGCTGGTGGATTAAATAGTTCAGCGCGTTCAGCGGGGAAATCACGCCGCAGGTCGACACCTCAATATCCGCGCGGAACGTGCACAGCCCGCCTTCCGGGTGGCTTTCCGGGTAGGTGTGCACGCAGATATGGCTTTTGTCCAGATGGGCGACGACCACTTCCGGCAGCGGGCCCGGGTGTTCAGTTTTGTCGATAAGCTTTGGGTCGACCGGCTCTTCGCTGACCAGAATGGTCACGCTGGCACCCTGAGGTTCATAATCCTGTCGGGCGATGTTCAGGATGTTCGCACCGATGATCGAGCAGGTTTCTGACAGGATCTCGGTCAGACGGTTGGCGTTGTAGAGTTCGTCGATATAGGCGATGTAACCATCGCGTTCTTCCGCTGTTTTGGCATAGCAGATATCGTAAATACAAAAACTCAGGCTTTTGGTCAGGTTGTTAAAGCCATGCAGTTTAAGCTTTTTCAATTAGCTCACCCCCTTAGTGGATAATGCGTCTTGCAGGTACTGCGGCAGAGCAAACGCTGCGGTATGAATGGCCGGGTTGTAGTACCGACACGTGAGACCGGCCTGATGGAAGCGGGCCTGAATAATTTCGGTGGAGAGATGGCGCAGCACGTCGTTATCCGTCGCCCAGGCAAAGGTCATGATCCCGCCGTAGTACGTCGGAATGGCCGCCTGATAGAAGCTGACGTCGCCGAAATAGGTGCTCAGCTTACGATGGCTGTCGAGGGCTTCATCCTGCTGCAGGAAGCAGACGCCATTTTGCGCGACGAAGATACCGCCAGGGTTCAGGCAGCGCTTGCAGCCTTCGTAGAACGAGGAGGTAAACAGCGACGCGCCGGGGCCGATGGGGTCGGTACAGTCGGAGATAATGACGTCGAAGGTCTGCGTGGTCTGGTTAACGAAGTTAACGCCGTCGTCAATGACCAGATTAAAACGCGGGTCGTCATAGCTGCCGGCATTGTGGTTGGGCAGATACTGACGGCAGAACGAGACCACGCCCGCATCGATCTCCACCATGGTGATGGTTTCAATGGACCGATGACGGGAAACCTCGCGCAGCATTGCGCCGTCGCCGCCGCCGATAATCAGGACATGCTTCGCGTGACCGTGGGCCAGCAGCGGAACGTGGGTCATCATTTCATGATAGATAAACTCGTCGCGCTCGGTCGTTTGCACAACGCCGTCCAGCGCCATCACGCGGCCAAAGGCGGCATTTTCGAAAATGATGAGATCCTGGTGATCGGTTTTCTCATGATAGAGCACGTTATCAACGGCAAAGTACTGACCAAACTGGTCATGCAGTGTTTCATGCCACAACGTGTGGTCGGCCATACGCGGACTCCTCCTTTGTTAACTTCCGTAACGCTCATAAAAAATGAGCGAAACATGATAGCTAACTATAACCGTGGTTGCACGGTTATAGGTTCAACAGGGGGCGTTGGGAAGGTTATTTCACGTAGGCGAGCAGGCTGAGCGAATCGCGAGCCAGCGCTTTGCATTTTTTAGCCGTGGGAATGCCAATACCGCTCAAGTCGCGGTAGCTGTCTTCACCGAGCGTCTTCATGTCAAAGCTGTCGTAGTTGCTGAGATCCCACTGGTTTTGCTGGGCGAAAAAGACCAGCGCGCGGCGAATTTGCCCGTTGGGTAAATTCTGGTAGCCACAATCATTTTTCAGGAATACAAAAACCGCCGTTAAATCGGCCATATCTTCCGCTTCATTTTCACTGAGCGCATAGCTGTTCGCACACATTGCCATCAGGCTTCCGAACAAAATTGTCCTGAAAAACGTCTTCATTGCTTCTACCACTTCTTCACGGAAAATTAACGTTAGCATACTTGATGCCAGTGCGACGATCTTTATTATTGCCGCTTTACTTGACCTTCCGGTAAGGGGAGGGTTTATGCTCAAAAGATCGCCTGCTGGAAATAAGGAAATGAACATGCAACGTCGTGATTTTTTAAAATATTCCGCTGTGCTGGGGGCTGCCAGCGCATTACCACTCTGGAGCCGCGCGGTTTTTGCGGCTGAAAGGCCTGCCTTACCCATCCCTGACTTACTGACCGCAGACGCCCGCAGCCGTATCCAGCTTGTTGTTCAGGCCGGTAAAACGACGTTCGGCGAGAACAACGCCAAGACGTGGGGCTATAACGGCAATTTGCTCGGTCCGGCGCTTCAGTTACGTAAAGGGAAGGCGGTGACGGTGGATATCCACAACACGCTCGCTGAAGAGACCACTCTGCACTGGCACGGGCTCGAAGTCCCGGGCGAAGTAGACGGTGGACCGCAGGGGATTATCAAGGCCGGTGGCAAACGTAGCGTCACCTTTACGCCTGACCAGCGCGCGGCGACCTGCTGGTTCCACCCGCATCAGCATGGAAAAACGGGCCATCAGGTAGCGATGGGGCTGGCGGGGCTGGTGCTGATTGAAGACGACGATAGCCGCCTGCTGCGTCTGCCGAAACAGTGGGGCATCGACGACGTGCCGGTGATTGTGCAGGACAAAAAATTCACCGCGGACGGCCAGATTGACTATCAGCTGGACGTGATGAGCGCGGCGGTCGGCTGGTTCGGCGATACGCTGCTGGCCAACGGCGCGATCTATCCGCAGCATGCCGCGCCGAAAGGCTGGCTGCGTTTACGTCTGCTTAACGGCTGTAACGCGCGTTCGCTGAATTTTGCTGCCAGCGATAAGCGCCCGCTGTATGTCGTGGCGAGCGACGGCGGCCTGCTGCCGGAGCCGGTGAAGGTGAGCGAGCTGCCGATGCTCATGGGCGAACGCTTCGAAGTGCTGGTGGACATCAGCAACGGCAAGCCGTTCGACCTGGTAACGCTGCCGGTCAGCCAGATGGGGATGGCGGTTGCGCCGTTTGATAAACCGCATCCGGTGCTGCGCATTCAGCCGCTACAGGTCACGGCCTCTGGTACGCTGCCGGACACCTTAGCCACGCTGCCTGCTCTCCCGTCGTTGGATGGCCTTACGCAGCGCAAGCTTCAGCTTTCCATGGATCCGATGCTGGACATGATGGGCATGCAGGCGCTGATGAAGAAGTATGGCAATCAGGCGATGGCGGGGATGCACCACGGGCAGATGATGGGCCATATGAATATGGATCACGGCAAAATGGGCGGCATGGGGAACATGGATCACGGTGGTCACGGGTTCGATTTCCACAACGCCAACACGATCAACGGCAAAGCGTTCGACATGAACGCGCCGATGTTTGCTGCCACTAAAGGTCAGTTTGAGCGCTGGGTGATTTCAGGCGAAGGCGACATGATGCTGCACCCGTTCCACATCCACGGTACCCAGTTCCGCATTCTTTCTGAGAACGGCAAAGCGCCGGATGCGCATCGCGCAGGCTGGAAAGATACGGTGAGAGTAGAAGGCGGCGTCAGCGAGGTGCTGGTGAAGTTTGACCACGACGCGCCTAAAGAATTTGCCTATATGGCCCACTGTCATCTGCTGGAGCACGAAGATACGGGGATGATGCTGGGGTTCACGGTTTAAAGCAGAGCGGCCTGATGCCCTCACCCTCTCCCACGGGGAGAGGGAACAAACACAAAAACGGCAACCGAAGTTGCCGTTTTGCTTTTATTTGCCTTCGTCCGGCAATGCGTACGCGACAATATAATCGCCCATCTTCGTGCCAAACGAGCCGTGACCACCCGCAGAGATGACAACGTACTGCTTGCCATTCACTTCATAGGTCATCGGCGTAGCCTGCCCACCGGCCGGCAGACGGCCCTGCCACAGTTTTTCACCGTTGGTCATGTTGTACGCGCGCAGATAGTTATCTGCGGTTGCCGCGATGAACAGCACGTTACCGGCGGTGGAGATAGGGCCACCCAGCATTGGCATACCCATATTGAACGGCACCGGAACCGGCATCGGGAACGGCATGCTGTCCTGTGGCGTACCAATACGTTTTTTCCAGACGATCTGGTTGGTTTTCAGATCCAGACCGGAGATGTAACCCCAGGCCGGCTGTTTACACGGCAGACCAAACGGAGACAGGAACGGGTTCAGGGTCACGCCAAACGGCACGCCATACTGCGGCTGAATACCGGCTTCGGTACCGCTGCCTTTCGCGTCTTTCGGCTGCTCCATCGGATTGCCCGGACCGCGTGGGATCAGACGAGAAACGAACGGCAGCGCCATTGGGTTGGCAATCGCCACCTGACGGTTCGGGTCAACGGAGATACCGCCCCACTCGAACATCCCCAGGTTACCCGGGAAGACCAGCGTGCCCTGCTCAGACGGCGGCGTGAAGATGCCTTCATAGCGCAGCTGATGGAACATCACGCGGCACACCAGCTGGTCAAACATGGTGGCACCCCACATGTCTGCACCGCTGAGGTCTTTCTTCGGACGGAAGCTCAGGTCAGAGAACGGCTGGGTTTTGCTGACGTAGTCGCCTTTTGCGGCACCCTGTGGAACCGGTTTTTCCGGTGCCGGCACAACCAGCTTACCGTTGCTGCGATCCAGGACGAAGATGTTGCCCGTCTTGGCCGGAGCGTAAATGACCGGCACGGTTTTGCCGTTTACGGTAATGTCGGCCAGCGTCGGCTGGGACGGCATATCCATATCCCACAGATCGTGGTGAACGGTCTGGTAGCTCCACGCCAGCTTACCGGTGGTCGCGTTCAGCGCCACGATAGCGCTCGCATAACGTTCCTGCTCCGGCGTACGGTTACCGCCCCAGATATCCGGCGTGGTCACGCCCATTGGCAGATAGACCAGGTCCAGCTTCGCGTCATACGCGGCTGGCGCCCAGGAGTTTGGCGAGTTGAAGGTAAAGGTGTGCTCGTCCGACGGGATCGCGTTTGGATCTTTCGCGCCCGGGTCGAAGGCCCACAGCAGTTTACCGGTGTTCACGTCGAAACCGCGGATAACGCCGGAGGTTTCACGCGTGGAGAAGTTATCCGTTACCGAACCGGCAATCACGATGGTTTTATCGGTGATGATTGGCGGCGAGGTTGGCTCATACAGACCCGGCGTGGTGTCCGGCATGTTGGTCTGCAGATTCAGGATGCCTTTGTTGGCAAAGGTTTCACACAGCTTGCCCGTTTCTGCGTTGATGGCGAACAGACGGCCATCGTTCACCGGCAGCATAATGCGGCGCGGGCAGTCGGCAATCACTTCCGGGCTGGCGTTATCGGCACGCGCTTCGTGGTAAGAAACGCCACGGCAGGTGACATGCTGGAAGGACGGGTTGGAGTTCAGCTGCGGATCGAAGTGCCATTTCTCTTTACCGGTGGCCGCGTCGAGCGCAAACAGACGCTGGTGCGCCGTACACAGGTAGAGCATGTTGCCCACTTTAATCGGGGTCACTTCATTGGTCAGCTCGCCCGGATCGTTTGGCATCTTCAGGTCGCCGGTACGGAATACCCAGGCTTCCTTCAGGTTTTTAACGTTGTCCGCGTTGATCTGCTTCAGCGGGGAGTAGCGTTGACCTTCCTGGTTACGACCATAGGCCGGCCAGTCGCCGTCCGCCACCTGAGAGATAGCTGCCGCAGGCGTGGATTCCGCGTTCAGCGTGCCGTTGATCTCCTGTGGGTCGTTAAAACCTGCCCATGTCAGGATGCCGCCGCTGATTAACAGCGCTACCACCAGCGCCGCAACGGCACCGCTGGAAGGGACAATCAGACGACGCCAGACAAACGGCAGGATCAGCCAGATACCGAAGAAGACCAGGATGTCGCTGCGCGGGGTCAGCGCCCAGAAGTCGAAGCCAACTTCCCAGACGCCCCAGATCATCGTGGCGAGGAGCAGTGCGGCATAGAGCCACAGTGCGGATTGTTTTCTACGCCAGAGCAGGACGGTTACGCCAAGCATAACCAGGCCCGCAATCGGGTAGTACCAGGAGCCGCCGATCGCGACCAGCCAGACGCCACCGATTAACAGGTACAGGCCGCAGAAGGCGGCGAATAGCGCTGTTAGTGTCACCAGTAGACGCGGCTGTTTAGAGTTTGTTTCAGCCATAGAAAGTGTACTCGTCAGTTTTTGTTAATAATTTGCTAGCAACTAATTATAGGTATTAACAAGTGTGATCGGAATCACAATATTTGCTTTTTATAACTCATGCGCCAGGGTTATCCATTTGCTGGTATAATGGCTGGCTTGCGTATCGATGCCGGAAATACATTCACCTGCATTGAGAGATTTTCATTAAAATCATATGGTTAGTAATATGAAACATACTGTTGAAGTGATGATCCCGGAAGCCGAGATCAAAGCGCGTATCGCCGAACTGGGTCGTCAAATCACCGAACATTACAAGGACAGCGGCAGCGAAATGGTGCTGGTGGGCCTGTTGCGTGGCTCTTTCATGTTCATGGCAGACCTGTGCCGTGAAGTGCAGGTGCCGCACGAGGTCGATTTTATGACCGCCTCCAGCTACGGCAGCGGCATGTCCACAACCCGTGATGTGAAAATCCTGAAAGATCTGGATGAAGATATTCGTGGCAAAGATGTGTTGATCGTTGAAGACATTATTGACTCCGGCAACACGCTGTCAAAAGTGCGCGAGATCCTGAGTCTGCGTGAGCCAAAATCTCTGGCGATTTGTACTCTGCTGGATAAACCTGACCGCCGTGAAGTGCAGGTGCCGGTGGAGTTTGTCGGTTTCTCGATTCCGGACGAATTCGTCGTCGGTTACGGCATTGACTACGCGCAGCGTTATCGTCATCTGCCGTATGTCGGGAAAGTGGTATTGCTGGACGAGTAATAGCGGGCTGATGCCCTCATCCCAGCCCTCTCCCACGGGGAGAGGGTGAAAACCCCCGGCTTTGTTTATTTATGGTTCACATGCTTAAGCTTGAGGTTGGCAATCCCAGAACGGTAACGCTGCTCCAGCGTTTCGCGGTTAGTGGCGGTGACTTCCAGATTGCGCAGCAGGCCATCGTGAATACCGTACGCCCAGCCGTGGATTGAAACCTTCTGCCCGCGTTTCCACGCCGACTGCATGATGGTCGAATGCCCAAGGTTATATACCTGCTCCATCACGTTGAGCTCGCACAGGGTGTCCATGCGTCGCTCCTGCGGCATTTCGCCGAGCAGTGAACTATGTTTGAACCAGATATCGCGGATGTGCAGCAGCCAGTTATCAATCAACCCCAGTTCCGGATTTTCAACCGCCGCCTGCACGCCGCCGCAGCCGTAGTGGCCGCAAATAATGATGTGCTCGACTTCCAGAACGTCAACGGCATACTGAACCACGGAAAGACAGTTGAGATCGGTATGAATCACCAGGTTGGCGACGTTGCGGTGAACAAACAGTTCGCCGGGCTCAAGGCCGGTCAGGCGTTCCGCAGGTACGCGGCTGTCGGAACAGCCAATCCAGAGAAAGCGCGGGTTTTGGGCTTGCGCCAGTTTTCCAAAAAATCCGGGGTCTTCCTCCACCAGCATTTTTGACCATAGTGCATTGTTGCTAATGAGTGTATCTATGTCGTTCATGGAGGTTAGCGACCTGTAACCAAGTAATTGCGTTGCGCTACTATAGGGTAACCCGACTTTTAATGAAACCACACAACGTGTGTAAGAACTGAAGGTAAGTTAAATTCATGGCAATTGCACTGGAGCTTGAGCAGCTTAAAAAAACCTATCCGGGTGGCGTTCAGGCGCTACGCGGGATAGATCTAAAAGTAGAGGCCGGTGATTTTTACGCGCTTCTGGGGCCGAACGGGGCGGGGAAATCCACCACCATCGGGATCATCAGTTCGCTGGTGAACAAATCCTCCGGCCGCGTCAGCGTGTTCGGATACGATCTGCAAAAAGATGTGGTCAACGCCAAGCGTCAGCTGGGGCTGGTACCGCAGGAGTTTAACTTCAACCCGTTTGAGACGGTGCAGCAGATTGTCGTTAACCAGGCGGGTTATTACGGCGTTGAGCGTAAAGAGGCGCTGGAGCGCAGCGAAAAATACCTCAGGCAGCTCGATCTCTGGGAAAAACGTAACGAGCGTGCGCGGATGTTGTCCGGCGGGATGAAGCGCCGCCTGATGATTGCCCGTGCGCTGATGCACGAGCCAAAGCTGCTGATCCTCGATGAACCGACTGCGGGTGTCGATATCGAACTTCGTCGTTCCATGTGGGGCTTCCTGAAAGATCTCAACGACAAGGGCACTACCATCATTCTGACCACCCACTATCTGGAAGAGGCTGAAATGCTGTGCCGCAACATCGGCATCATTCAGCACGGCGAGCTGGTGGAAAACACCTCGATGAAGGATCTGCTCTCCAAGCTGAAATCAGAAACCTTTATTCTCGATCTGGCGGCAAAAAGCCCGCTACCGAAGCTTGAAGGGTACCAGTATCGCCTGGTAGATACCTCGACGCTGGAAGTGGAAGTGCTGCGCGAGCAGGGGATCAACAGCGTGTTCTCGCAGCTGAGCGCGCAGGGGATTCAGGTATTAAGTATGCGTAATAAAGCGAACCGACTGGAAGAGCTGTTTGTCTCTCTGGTGCAGGATAAACAAGGAGACAAGGCATGACGCATCTTTACTGGGTCGCGCTGAAGAGCATCTGGGCGAAAGAGATTAACCGCTTTATGCGTATCTGGGTGCAAACCCTGGTGCCGCCGGTCATCACTATGACGCTCTATTTCATTATCTTTGGTAACCTGATTGGCTCCCGCATTGGTGAAATGCACGGCTTTACCTACATGCAGTTTATCGTGCCGGGTCTGATCATGATGGCGGTGATCACCAACGCCTACGCCAACGTGGCGTCGTCGTTCTTTAGCGCCAAATTCCAGCGCAACATTGAAGAACTGCTGGTGGCACCGGTGCCGACGCACGTCATCATCGCCGGTTACGTGGGTGGCGGCGTGGCGCGCGGGCTGTGCGTAGGGATCCTGGTCACGGCGATTTCGCTGTTCTTCGTCCCGTTCCAGGTGCACTCGTGGCTGTTTGTCGCGCTCACGCTGCTCCTGACGGCGATCCTGTTTTCGCTGGCCGGTCTGCTGAACGCGGTATTCGCCAAAACGTTTGACGACATCAGCCTGATCCCGACCTTCGTGCTGACGCCGCTGACCTATCTCGGCGGGGTGTTCTACTCCCTGACGCTGCTGCCACCGTTCTGGCAGGCACTGTCGCACCTGAACCCGATTGTCTACATGATCAGCGGTTTCCGCTTTGGCTTCCTCGGCATTACCGATGTGCCGCTGTTTACCACGGTGGCGGTGCTGGTGGTGTTCATCATCGCCTTCTACCTGCTGTGCTGGTATCTGATCCAGCGTGGGCGCGGTCTGCGCAGTTAGCCTCCTGCCCGGCGACGTTCTGGTTGCCGGGCACTTTCTTTGACAGTTATCACCGTAAGCAAACCTTCACTTCGCTAAACTACTTGCCTGCTAAGGAGAGAGTTATGCTGGGATGGGTTATTACCTGCCACGATGAACAGGCGCAGGAAATGCTGGACAAGCTTGAGGCCAGATTTGGCCCGCTGGCGCAATGCCGGGCGGTAAATTACTGGCGCGGGTTGAGCACCAACATGCTCAGCCGGATGATGTGCGATGCCCTGCATGAAACGGACACCGGTGATGGGGTCATTTTTCTTACCGATAAATCCGGGGCCGCGCCTTACCGGGCCGCGGCGTTACTGAGCCACAAGCATGATAACTGTGAAGTGATCTCCGGTATCAGCCTGCCTTTACTCGAAACCGTGTATCCGCTTCGTGCCTCATTAAGCAGCGCCGAGTTTCGTCACGCCATCGTGGCAGAGGGGCTGCCGGAAGTGAGCAGCCTGTGGCACCAGCAGCAGAAGAACCCGCCTTTCGTTCTGCTTCACGATCTGTATAAGCATTAAACATTGGTATTGATGTCGCTTTTGCTACAATGGCGACTGATTTCCTGTGTCGATTAATATCCTATGTTCATGCGCGTTATCTTTCTCCTTTTGCTGCTGGTTTCCGGCGGGGCGTCTGCCAGCCTGATAAGCCAGCAAGGGCTTCCTGCTCAATATATGCAAACCACTGAGGATGCGGCCATCTGGGCCCAGGTGGGGAACGAGGTGGTTAACGTAGGCAATATTCGCGCCGGGCAGATCCTCGCGGTCTTTCCCGCTGCGGCGGATTATTATGAATTTCGCTTCGGATTCGGCACGGGGTTTATCGATAAAGATCACCTTGAGAAAGTGCAGGGCAAACAGCGCGTTGAGGACAGCCTGGGCGATCTGAACAAGCCGCTCAGTAACCAGAACCTCATCACCTGGAAAGATACGCCCGTCTATAACGCGCCCAGCAGCGGGAGTGCGCCTTTTGGCACCCTTAGCGCCAACCTGCGTTATCCCATTCTGAACAAACTTAAAGACCGTCTGAATCAGACCTGGTTTCAGATCCGCATTGGCAATCGTCTGGCGTGGATCAGCAGCCTGGATGCGCAGGAAGATAACGGCATTCCGGTTCTGACCTACCACCATATTCTGCGAGATGAGGAGAACACCCGTTTTCGTCATACTTCCACGACCACCAGCGTACGCGCGTTCAGCAACCAGATGACCTGGCTTCGCGACCAGGGGTACACCACGCTGACGATGTACCAGCTGGAAGGCTACGTGCGTAACAGGATGAACCTGCCAGCAAAGGCGGTGGTGATTACCTTTGACGACGGCCTGAAGTCGGTGAGCCGCTACGCGTATCCGGTTCTGAAACAATATGGCTTCAACGCGACGGCGTTTATCATTTCCTCACGAATTAAAGGCCATCCGCAGAAGTGGGACCCGAAATCGCTGCAGTTTATGAGCGTTCAGGAAATTAAGGGCATTCAGGACGTGTTCGACATTCAGTCTCATACTCACTTCCTGCATCGCGTCGACGGGTATAAACACCCGATCTTGCTGAGTCGCAGCTATCACGTGATCCTGTTTGATTTTGAACGTTCTCGTCGCGCGCTGTCGCAGTTTAATCCGCGCGTGCTGTACCTTTCCTATCCGTTTGGTGGCTACGACAATAAAGCGATCAAGGCGGCGAACGACGCCGGTTTTCATCTTGCGGTGACCACAGTGAAAGGGAAGGTGAAGCCGGGGGATAATCCGTTCTTACTGAAGCGTTTGTATATATTAAGAACGGATTCTCTGGAGACCATGTCGCGGCTGATCAGCAATCAGCCGCAGGGGTAACGATCAGGCAACCTGAACAGGAATCGCCTTCGCGGTACGCTTCATGTCGTTGTCGCCTTCAAAATAGGCCACTTTGGGCTGCCAGCGGCGCGCTTCTTCGTCAGACATCATCACGAAGCTGGCGATGATCACGATATCGCCCACGTCCGCGCAGTGCGCTGCCGCGCCGTTAACGGAGATGATTTTGGAGCCGCGCTCGGCGGCAATGGCGTAGGTGGAGAAGCGTTTGCCGTTGTTCACGTTCCAGATATCAATCGCTTCGTTTTCAAGAATACCCGCCGCGTCGAGGAAATCCTGGTCAATGGCGCAGGAGCCTTCATAGTGCAGGTCGGCCTGGGTGACTTTCACACGGTGAAGCTTACCTTGCAGCATTTTGCGAATCATTACGTTTACCTTTAATTATCCAGGGTGAAGAACTACGCCAGCTCAACCACTTTATTGTCGATAAGGCGTGCCTGGCCGAGCCATGCCGCCACCAGAATTACCGCGCGTTTGCTGGTCTGCGTCAGTTCAAGCAGGGTATCAGCATCGCGGATTTGAATATCATCAGCGCGGAAGCCTTTGTCGTTCAGCGCCTGCTCTGCAAGGGCGACGATCTCTTCTGCGTCCAGCTCTTTCGCCAGCAGCTGTTCCGCCATGGTGTTCATGACCTTGCTCAAGCCCGGTGCGAGCTTACGCTGGTCAGCGGTCAGGTAGCCGTTGCGCGAGCTGAGCGCCAGACCGTCTTTCGCACGCACAATCGGCACCCCGACAATCTCAATATCGTATCCCATATCGGCGACCATCTTGCGGATCAGCGCCAGCTGCTGGAAATCTTTCTCACCGAAGCAGGCAACGTCCGGCTGCACCAGGTTGAACAGCTTGCTGACGATGGTGGAGACGCCGCGGAAGTGTCCAGGGCGGCTGGCGCCTTCCAGCATGGTGGAAATGCCGGGGACATCAACGTACGTCGCCTCGTCGGTACCCTGCGGGTAGATATCTGCCGGGGCCGGTGAGAAGACGATGTCTGCGTGGCGCTTTTTAAGCTTCTCGCAATCTTCCTGCAGGGTGCGCGGATAGCGTGCCAGGTCATCGGCGCGGTCAAACTGCATTGGGTTAACGAAGATACTGACCACCACGATATCTGCGCGGGCTTTTGCTTCGTCCACCAGCTTCATGTGGCCGTCATGCAGGTTGCCCATCGTTGGGACCAGTGCGATACGTTTACCTTCCTGACGCGCACGACGAATATGCTGGCGAAGCAGCGGCAGGGTTTCAATGATTAGCACAACGAGACTCCTTAATGGAAACTGTGTTCTTCACCCGGGTAAACACCGGATTCAACGTCGGCAATATACTGCCTGACCGCAGCGCGCATGTCGCCCGCTTCGGTAAGGAAATTTTTGGCAAACTTCGGAATATGCCCTCCGGTAATGCCAAAGGCGTCGTGCATCACCAGAATCTGACCATCGGTCACGTTGCCTGCGCCAATACCAATCACCGGAATGGTTAGCGCGTCGGTGATGCGTTTCGCCAGCTCAACCGGCACGCACTCCAGCACCAGCAGCTGCGCGCCGGCGGCTTCCAGCGCCAGGGCATCATCAAACAGCGTCTGGGCTGCGTCGCCGCGGCCCTGCACTTTATACCCGCCAAAGATGTTGACGGACTGCGGCGTCAGACCCAAATGACCGCACACCGGTACCGCGCGTTCGGTGAGCATTTTCACCGTATCCACCAGCCAGGCGCCGCCTTCAATTTTGACCATGTTAGCGCCCGCGCGCATTACCGCCGCCGCGTTTTCAAATGCCTGCTCTGGCGTGGCGTAGGCCATAAACGGCAGGTCGGAAAGCAGCAGGCAGGCAGGGGCTCCACGGCGCACGGCGTGGGTATGGTAAGCGATATCCTCAACCGTTACCGGCAGGGTGGAATCATGTCCTTGTACCGTCATCCCTAACGAATCTCCGACCAGCATGACGTTGATACCCTCTTCGGCAAACAGTTTGGCGAAGCTGTAGTCATACGCGGTGATGGTGGCGAAGCGTTTTTTTTCCTGTTTGCATTTCTGCAGTAAGGAGATGGTGGTTGGTTTCATACTGTTTCCTGATAGCCCAAAGCGAATCTTTGCGCATTCTAACAGTAACATTCGAGGGAACAATGATTTTAGGTAACCGATTAACCACAATTATTTTGCGGTCAATCGGTGGGGGAGAGGATCACCAGCGAGCGGGTCTTTCCGCGTTGAGGTTGCTCAGAACGGTCTTTAATGCGGTACCGTCCGGGAAGGTGAGATCGGGTGCCACTTCAAAGAGCGGCCAGAGCATAAAGCCACGGTTTTTCATGTCGTAATGCGGTACGGTGAGGCGCTCGGTATTAATCACTTCATGGCCGAACAGCATAATATCGAGGTCGAGCGTGCGCGGCCCCCAGCGTTCGGCTTTACGCACGCGCCCCTGCTGTAGCTCGATGCGCTGGGTATTGTCCAGCAGCGTTTCGGCATCGAGGGCCGTTTCCAGCACCACGGCGGCATTCAGATAATCAGGCTGATCCTGTGGCCCGAGTGGCGGCGTGCGGTAAAACGAGGAGACCGCCACGATACGGCTTTGCGGGATCTCACCCAGGGCCTGTACGGCGGCGTTAACCTGCTCCAGCGGAGAGGCTAAATTACTGCCGATGGCGATATACGCGAGGGTCATGCTGTCCCTTCACGACGCGGCGCGCGTTTGCGCGGACGACGATGACGGCGACGCGGTGCAGGCTCTTCATCCAGCCCGGTCAGCATATCTTTCTGCTCCGGCGGGGCGGAAACCTGGAACTCAGCCCACCACTGCGCCAGACGCTGCAGCTCCTGATTACGTTCAGTTTCCGCACGTAGCGACAGCAGATCGAAGGCCGCGCGGAATTTTGGATGCTCCATCAGCTTCCAGGCACGCTTGCCCTGACGGCGGGACATGCGCAGCTGTAGCTGCCAGATATCGCGCACCAGCGTGGTAATACGTTTCGGGATTGCCAGCGTGCGGCACCCTTCGTCCAGCACGTCGTTCGCGGCGAGCGCGAAGGCATCGTAATAGGCGAGGCCGCTCTCCTGGGTGATTCTTTGAGCCGTTTCCAGCAGGGGATACCAGAACATCGCCGCAAACAGGAATGCCGGGTTCACGCGCATATCATTATGGATGCGGGTGTCGGTATTTTTCAGCACCTGTGCAATCATGCGCTCCATTGGGCTGTCACCGTTTTCGGTGAAGTAGCGGGTAATGGTCGGGAACAGCGGCTGGAACAGGTTGTATTCGCGCAGCAGATTGTAGGTTTCAAACCCGTAGCCAGCCTGCAGCAGCTTCAGCGCCTCTTCAAACAGGCGGGCAGGCGGTACGTCGTTAATCAGCGTCGCCAGACGCGGGATCGGCTCTGCGGTTTCCGGGCTGATGCGCATGTTCAGCTTGGCGGCAAAACGCACGGCGCGCAGCATGCGCACCGGATCTTCGCGATAGCGCGTTTCCGGCGTGCCAATCAGACGGATCAGACCCTCTTTCAGGTCCTGCATGCCGCCGACGTAATCGCGCACGGTGAAATCCGCCACGCTGTAATAAAGGCTGTTGATAGTGAAGTCGCGGCGCTGGGCATCTTCTTCGATAGAACCGAAGATATTGTCGCGCAGCAGCATGCCGTTCTGGCCGCGCTGTGATGTGGTGCGATCGGATGCGCCCGCTTCGTGGTGGCCGCGGAAGGTCGCCACTTCGATAATTTCTGGCCCAAACATCACGTGAGCGAGACGGAAACGGCGGCCAACGAGACGACAGTTACGGAATAATTTGCGCACCTGCTCAGGCGTGGCGCTGGTCGTCACGTCGAAATCTTTCGGTTTTTTGCCCAGCAGTAAATCACGCACCCCACCGCCAACGAGATAGGCCTCGTAGCCCGCTTTATTCAGACGATAGAGTACCTTGAGGGCATTTTCACTGATATCTTTGCGGGAAATATTGTGCTGCTCACGCGGAATAACCGACATGTGTGGCTGTGCAATAGCGTCGTTCGCCATGCTCTCTTCGCGGCTTAGCACTTTACGGCAAAAATTAGCGACTCGGGTAAAAATGGTACACCTCGTAGTGTGTTTTGTTATGAAAAAAGCGGCTAATCATAGCTCAGCGCAACGCATTTGAGAATGCTGGATTTTTGGCACCGCCGTGAGCGTCCAGTTGGCAATGGCTATTTTCAGCAGTTCGTCAATGCACAGATCCTGCCATTCGTTGGTTACATTCTGGTTGAGAAATCGCAGCGCGTCGATCAAAACAGGACGCGGATCGCCGTCTGGCAGGGCCGGGGCGTGGTTTTGCTTGGACAGCTTAACGCCCTGCGCATTGACCGCCAGCGGCAGATGAATGTAATCCGGCGCTGTCCAGCCAAACTGATGATACAACGATATTTGTCGCACCGTCGGTTCGACCAGATCTGCCCCGCGCACAATTTCCGTGACGCCCTGGAAACGATCGTCGACGACCACGGCCAGGTTATAGGCGAAAAGGCCGTCGCGGCGGTGAATAATAAAATCCTCGCGCGCGAGGCGCTCATCAGCATGGATTTCGCCGGAGAGTAAATCGTTAAAGCACGTCACCGGGAAGCGCTGCTTTATCCGTACGGCGGCATTTTCCGGGGGAAGATTCAGCGTGCGGCAGTGGCCGTCATAAACCCCTCCCACGCTCTGGATACGCGCGCGGGTGCAGGTGCAGTTATAGGAAAGCCCCTGAGCGCTAAGCCAGGCCAGACGTTCCCGGTAGGCTTCATGACGGTTTGACTGCCAGAGGACGTCGCCGTCCCAGTGAAGACCGTAATGTTCCAGCTGACGCAGAATGGTGTCTGCAGCACCGGGAACTTCACGCGGAGGGTCAATATCTTCAATGCGTACGAGCCATTTGCCCTGGCGGGCGCGAGCCTGCAGGTAGCTGCCGAGCGCGGCAATTAATGAGCCGAAGTGTAATTCACCGGAAGGAGATGGCGCGAAGCGCCCAATATAGTGTGATTCAGACATATCAACAGTAACAAGGCGGGAGAGACTCCCGCCTTTGGAGTGTGTAAACAGCGCTGGCGTTAGCCGGCCATCTGTTTTTCGCGGATTTCGGCCAGCGTTTTACAGTCGATGCACAGATCGGCGGTTGGACGCGCTTCCAGGCGACGAATACCGATTTCAACACCGCAGGATTCGCAGTAGCCAAAATCTTCGTCTTCGACTTTTTTCAGTGTTTTCTCGATCTTTTTGATCAGCTTGCGTTCGCGGTCACGGTTACGCAGTTCGAGGCTGAACTCTTCTTCCTGAGCGGCACGGTCTACCGGATCAGGGAAGTTAGCCGCTTCATCCTGCATATGCGAAACGGTGCGATCCACTTCATCCCTGAGTTGATTACGCCATGCTTCAAGAATACGCTTGAAGTGCGACAGCTGGGCTTCGTTCATATACTCTTCGCCCGGCTTCTCTTGATACGGCTCCACCCCAGCGATGGCGAGAATACTCAGGGACGATGTTTTACGGTTTTGCCCTTCTTGCATGTTGCTTCTCCTTAACACGCACTATCGATCCCCGTGTTGGGGGAAAAATCAGGTCGCTATAAATAGCAGATGCTTTTCCGTATGGCAATTATCTAAACGTAACACTTGACAAGCCTGTGAGGAAAAGCGTATTTGCGCACGCGGCCAGAACACTTATTCATCAATCGTCTAATCCCTTATAAGACAATGGGAAGAGACGATCTCAGAGTCATATTATCGGCAGAAAGTTCCGCTTTATAAGCTAAAACCTCTACCCCCTGCTTTTGTGCCTCATTCAACAGTTGTGCGTATTTAGGATCGATATGGCGGGCAGGGGAAAACCGTTCAATGGCTGAATGCAACACCGCAAACAGCAATACGGCGCGTTTGCCCGCCGCCGCAACACTCATTAGCTCTCGCAGATGCTTCTGCCCGCGTAGCGTTACCGCATCCGGAAAGAAGCCATTTTCCTGTTCCGCTAACGTCACTGATTTTACTTCAATATAGCACTCAGGCCGGTCTTCCGCCTGCAACATGAAGTCAATTCTGCTGCCTTCATCGCCATATTTCACTTCACTTTTATGCGTACCGTAACCCACCAGTTCGGGAATGGCGCCATTAGTCAGCGCTTCCTTAACGAGCTGATTTGCGCGCAGGGTGTTAACGCAAATAAATGCCCCGTTTTGCGTCTCGGTTATTTCCCAGGTATGGGGATATTTGCGTTTAGTATTCTCTGACGTGGAATACCAGACCGTGTCACCCGGCGCGGCACAACCGGTCATGGCGCCGGTGTTGGGGCAGTGCAGGGTGAGCGCTTCTCCCTCTGGTGTTACCACGTCGGCGAGGAAGCGTTTGTAGCGTTGGATCAGCGTGGCGGACTGGAGTGCAGGACTAAACTTCATCAGAATTCCTTGTGGTGTCGCCCAGCGTCCAGCGCTGTAGCGGCGTATAGCGGGTGCGTCCCTGTGCAAAGACGGATTCATAAAGCGCGAATTCATTGACCGGAAAAGCCCAATGAAAGCCCGGGGGCGGGATGGCAACGGCCTGACCGGCATCGCGCAATAACGTGATGTGCGGGTGAAACGGCTGCGGGCTTTGATAACAGCCGCTTCGCGCCGCCTGCGCGCGCAGCATATTGGCAAGCTGTAACAACCCGCGCGGCGGCTGGCGAGTACCCAGCCAGACCACGCGCGAACGCAGCCACTGGCCCGCGTCGTCGAGGTGCAGCGTAAACGCCGGCTGGGCAATGCGCCCGGCCATGGCGGCTAACGCCCGCTGTTTTTCGGCGCTCACGTCACCCAGAAACGCCAGCGTCAGGTGCAGGTTGGCTGCCGCAACGGGTCGGCCCGCTTCCGGCGGAAAATGTTCCGCGCGCCAGCGAACGATGTGCCGCTGTACGGTGGTGGGCAATTCAATGGCAAAAAACAGCCGTTTCGACTCAGACATTCGGGGGGACTCGGTAATGATATGCGCCGATGCTACAATGTACGCCGACTAATGTTAACCCTCTGGAGCTGTTAGTGTCCTCATTGCCGGTCGCCGTCGTCCTTCCTGAGCTTCTCGCTGCCTTACAACATGCCCCGCAGGTTTTGCTTAACGCGCCTACGGGGGCGGGTAAATCTACCTGGCTGCCGTTGCAGATCCTCAAAGAGGGGAAGATTGCCGGAAAAATCATCCTGCTCGAGCCGCGCAGGCTGGCCGCGCGCAACGTGGCGCAACGGCTGGCGGAACTGCTGAATGAAAAACCGGGTGAAACGGTGGGCTATCGGATGCGTGCCGAAACCTGCGTCGGCCCGTCCACGCGTCTTGAGGTGGTCACCGAGGGTATTCTCACCCGCATGCTGCAAAACGATCCGGAGCTGACCGGCGTCGGGCTGGTGATTCTGGATGAATTCCACGAGCGCAGCCTGCAAGCCGATCTGGCCCTCGCGCTGTTGCTCGATGTTCAGCAGGGGCTGCGCGACGATCTGCGGCTGCTGATTATGTCGGCGACGCTGGACAACGAGCGGCTGCAGCAGACGCTGCCCGATGCGCCGGTTGTAGCCTCCGAAGGTCGAGCGTTCCCTGTTGAGCGCCGCTATCTACCGCTTCCTGCCCATCAGCGCTTTGACGAAGCGGTGGCTGTTGCCACTGCTGACCTGCTTCGCCAGGAGCCCGGTTCGCTGCTGCTGTTTTTGCCCGGCGTGGGGGAGATTCAGCGCGTGCAGGAGCGGCTGGCCTCCAGGGTGGGCACTGACGTTATGCTTTGCCCGCTCTATGGTGCCTTGTCGTTGACCGAGCAGCGTAAAGCCATCCTTCCCGCCCCGGCGGGGCAGCGTAAAGTGGTGCTGGCAACCAACATTGCCGAAACCAGTTTGACCATCGAAGGCATTCGTCTGGTGGTGGATAGCGCGCAGGAGAGGGTGGCGAGCTTTGATCCACGCACCGGGCTGACGAAACTGCTGACGCAGCGCATCAGCCAGGCGTCAATGGTGCAGCGCGCGGGCCGTGCGGGGCGTCTTGAGTCGGGGATTTGCCTGCACTTGACCAGCGCGGAGCACGCTGAACGCGCGGCACAGCAAAGCACGCCGGAGATTTTACAAAGCGATCTCTCAGGGCTGGTGATGGATCTTCTGCAGTGGGGCTGCCCGAACCCTGAACAGCTCACCTGGCTCAATCCGCCGCCCGTCGTGAACCTCGCCGCCGCGCGCAGCCTGCTGACCCAGCTTGGCGCGCTGGAAGGTGAACGTCTGACGGCGCGCGGTCAGAAAATGGCGGCGCTGGGCAACGATCCGCGTCTGGCGGCGATGCTGGTGGCCGCGCAGGGAGAAGATGAAATTGCCACGGCGGCGAAACTGGCGGCTATTCTTGAGGAGCCGCCACGCGGAGGCAGCAGCGATCTGGGGCAGGCGTTTTCGCGCAGTCAGGGAAACTGGCAGCAGCGGGCGCAGCAGCTGTGCAAACGTCTGAATAGCCGGGGCGGTTCACCTGACGGCGATAAGATTGCCTCCCTGCTGGCGCTGGCCTTCCCGGACAGGATTGCGCGCCGCCGCGGGCTTGACGGTCGCTATCAGCTGGCAAACGGTATGGGGGCGATGCTGGACAGCGATGATGCCCTGACGCGTCACGAGTGGCTGATCGCCCCGCTGTTGCTTCAGGGCAGCCAGTCTCCGGATGCGCGTATCCTGCAGGCGATTGCCGTGGACGTAGACGCCCTGACGCGCACCTGCCCGCAGCTGCTCCAGCAATCGGACATCGTGGAATGGGATGACGCTCAGGGGACGCTGAAGGCGTTTCGGCGTAGCCAGATTGGCAAACTGATCCTCGGGACGAAACCGCTGGCGAAGCCGTCGGAAGAAGAGTTACACCAGGCAATGCTGAACGGCATCCGGGAAAAAGGGCTGGGCGTACTGAACTGGACGGCGGAGGCCGAACAGTACCGTATTCGTCTGCACTGCGCCGCGAAGTGGCTACCGGAATACGGCTGGCCAGCGGTGGATGATGAGACGCTGCTGGCCACGCTTGAGCACTGGTTATTGCCACAAATGAGCGGCGTGCACTCTCTGCGCGCCCTTAAGGCGCTTGATGTTAAGACCGCGTTACAGAATTTACTGGACTGGTCATTACGTCAACGTCTGGATAGTGAGCTTCCTGGGCATTACACTGTGCCCACCGGGAGCCGGATTGCCATTCGTTATCATGAGGATAATCCTCCGGCGCTGGCGGTTCGGATGCAGGAGATGTTTGGTGAAGCCACCACGCCGTCTATTGCTGAAGGGCGTGTGCCGTTGGTGCTTGAGCTGCTTTCGCCTGCGCATCGTCCATTGCAGATCACCCGCGATTTGGGGGCGTTCTGGGCGGGAAGCTACCGTGAAGTGCAGAAAGAGATGAAAGGGCGCTACCCCAAACACGTCTGGCCGGACGATCCGGCGAATGCGGCGCCGACGCGGCGCACGAAGAAGTATTCGTGAGTTAGGTGAAAGAGGGGAGTGCGGCCTGATGAGTGCGGCCTGATGCCCTCACCCCGGCCCTCTCCCACAGGGAGAGGGAGAAAACACTAAAGACTTTCCTGACAGGAAAGTCTTGCTGTTTATTTTGAGAGATTTCTTCTTTCACAAGTCTGTGGAAGAAAAGAAAATCTGGCCTTTGCGCCTGAAAGTTGCGGAGAAAAAGCATGGCGGGGAATGACCGCGAGCCAATAGGACGTAAGGGAAAACCCGCGCGTCCGGCGAAAGAAAAGATAAGCCGTCGTCGCCTCAGAGATGAGGACTATGACGATGACTATGAAGACGATTATGAGGATGAAGAACCCATGCCGCGTAAAGGGAAAGGCAAAGGGCGTAAGCCTCGGGGCAAGCGTGGCTGGTTCTGGCTGCTGCTGAAGCTGTTTATTGTTTTTGTGGTGCTGATCGCGATTTACGGCGTCTATCTGGATCAGAAGATCCGCAGTCGTATTGACGGAAAAGTCTGGCAGCTGCCTGCGGCAGTGTATGGTCGCATGGTGAACCTTGAGCCGGATATGTCCATCAGCAAGAACGAGATGGTGAAACTGCTGCAGGCCACACAGTATCGTCAGGTCACGAAGATGACGCGCCCGGGCGAGTTTACGGTGCAGGCGAAGAGCATTGAGATGATCCGTCGTCCGTTCGACTTCCCGGACAGCAAAGAAGGGCAGGTGCGCGCGCGTCTGACCTTTGACGGCGATCGGCTGGAAACCATCGAGAACATGGACAACAACCGCCAGTTCGGTTTCTTCCGTCTCGATCCGCGTCTGATCACCATGCTTTCGTCGGCGAACGGCGAACAGCGTCTGTTCGTGGCGCGTAACGGCTTCCCGGACCTGCTGGTGGATACTCTGCTGGCAACCGAAGACCGCCACTTCTACGAGCACGACGGTATCAGCCTTTACTCCATCGGCCGTGCGGTGCTGGCGAACCTGACTGCGGGCCGTACCGTGCAGGGGGCGAGTACGCTGACCCAGCAGCTGGTGAAGAACCTGTTCCTCTCCAGCGAGCGTTCTTACTGGCGTAAAGCCAACGAAGCATACATGGCCGTGCTGATGGATGCGCGCTACAGCAAGGATCGTATCCTTGAGCTGTACATGAACGAGGTGTACCTCGGCCAGAGCGGCGATAACGAGATCCGCGGCTTCCCGCTGGCGAGCCTGTACTACTTTGGCCGCCCGGTAGAAGAGCTCAGCCTGGACCAACAGGCGCTGCTGGTGGGCATGGTGAAAGGGGCGTCCATTTACAACCCGTGGCGCAACCCTAAACTGGCGCTGGAGCGTCGTAACCTGGTGCTGCGCCTGCTGCAACAGCAGCAGGTCATTGACCAGGAGCTGTACGACATGCTGAGCGCACGTCCGCTGGGCGTGCAGCCGCGCGGTGGGGTGATCTCTCCACAGCCTGCCTTCATGCAGATGGTGCGTCAGGAGTTGCAGTCTAAGCTCGGGGATAAAGTCAAAGATCTCTCCGGCGTGAAGATCTTCACGACCTTTGATTCCGTGGCGCAGGACGCGGCAGAAAAAGCGGCGGTTGAAGGGATCCCGGCGCTGAAGAAACAGCGCAAGCTGAGCGATCTTGAAACCGCGATGGTGGTCGTTGACCGTAACACTGGCGAAGTGCGTGCGATGGTGGGCGGAGCCGAGCCGCAGTATGCAGGCTACAACCGTGCAATGCAGGCGCGTCGTTCGATTGGTTCTCTGGCTAAACCGGCGACCTATCTCACCGCGCTGAGCCAGCCGAATATGTATCGCCTGAACACCTGGATTGCCGATGCGCCAATCTCCCTGCGTCAGCCTAACGGCCAGGTATGGTCACCGCAGAACGATGATAAACAGTTCAGCGGCCAGGTGATGCTGGTGGATGCGTTAACCCGCTCCATGAACGTACCAACGGTTAACCTCGGTATGGCGCTGGGTCTGCCGGCCATTGTCGATACCTGGCAGAAGCTGGGCGTACCGAAAGATCAGCTGCACCCTGTTCCGGCGATGATTCTGGGGGCGCTTAACCTGACGCCGATCGAAGTAGCGCAGGCGTTCCAGACCATTGCCAGCGGGGGGAACCGCGCACCGCTCTCTGCCCTGCGTTCGGTGATTGCCGAAGATGGCTCCGTGCTGTATCAGAGCTTCCCGCAGGCGGAACGTGCCGTTCCCGCGCAGGCGGCCTATATGACGTTGTGGACGATGCAGCAGGTTGTGCAGCGCGGTACCGGTCGTCAGCTGGGGGCGAAGTATCCTGGTCTGCATCTGGCGGGTAAAACCGGGACCACCAACAACAACGTCGATACCTGGTTTGCCGGTATTGATGGCCGTGAAGTGGTGATTACCTGGGTAGGCCGTGACAACAACCAGCCGACCAAACTGTACGGGGCGAGCGGGGCGATGTCGATTTACCAGCGCTACCTGGCGAACCAGTCACCTGTGCCGCTAAATCTGGTTGCGCCGGAAGATATCGTCGATATGGGCGTGGATGGTTCCGGGAACTTTGTCTGCGGCGGCGGGATGCGTACCCTGCCGGTCTGGACGACCAACCCGGACTCGCTGTGCCAGCAGAGCCAGCCTGAACAGCCAACGGGCAACCCGTTCGATCAATCTTCTCAGCCGCAGCAGCCGCAGCAACAACCGGCTCAGCAGCAGAACGAGAAGAAAGACAGTGATGGCGTGGCCGGCTGGATCAAGGACATGTTTGGTGGAAACTAATTAATTTCCTGAATAAAAAAGCCGCTTTATATTAAAGCGGCTTTTTTTGTGATTTACACTTTGTAATTATTAAAAAAATTAAATCTTAAATTAAGTATTTTTAAGTTCATGTATTTTTCATTTAAAACATGCGGTTGTGGCTAACTGTATGTCTCGCCTCATTGTCCGCTCTGGACATAATGAAGAAAAATCTGATGTAATCTCCTCAAGAAATTCACTTTCTCTAAGGAAATTTCTAAAGAGTTAGTGGCGTAACTGTCGGAGAACATTCTAACGCGAAATATTTGTAGCGAGAATGGATGCCTCTATCATCAAATATAAGGATATTATTATGAATAAGTATGTTGTTTCTTCGTTATTAGCCGGAAGCATAATGGCCGCGCTGTCTTTGCCTGTATTTGCATCGAACGATTCCGGTACGGTGAACTTTGCCGGAAAAATTGTTGCTGATACCTGCGAAATTAACGTGGATGGATCCGGAACTAACGCTTCCACCGTCACTTTCGCCGATACCTATCCTTCGGATTTTGGCGCTGATGGTACGGTTGGCACCTCAAAAGCCTTTAAGATTGAAGTGAAAAAATGTGACCCTCTGGTCGCTAAACTGAACCTCAAGTTCAGCGGCACGACGACAGACGCCGCGTACAAGCGTTTGAAGAACGATCTGACAGGCGCAGGTAATGCGACCAACGTAGGTATTATCGTCAGCAATGATAACGGCTCAAAAGGCGATGTTATTTTCGACGGTTCAGTACCGGATGCGGGTACCGATGTGAATAACGACGCGACCGGGGCAACGGCTTCTGTCTTTAACTACACCGCGAAAGTGATTCAGGTGGGGGATACCGCGCCAACTGCAGGCCATTACTCCTCCTCTGCAACATTCGAGGTTGTCTACCGCTAAGCAATGACTGGCAGCCTGAACGGCTGCCTTTTTGGAACATTGTATGAAGACTTTATTTAAATTGTTATGTGGTTGTTTAATTGTTTCCTGCTGTTCAGTACAGGCAAGTGTTGTTCTCGGCGGTACGCGAATTATTTATCCATCGAATAAATCTGAAGTTCAAATAGCACTTAAAAATAAAGATCCTCATACGCGTTATCTGGTGCAAAGCTGGGTCAGTTATCCCAATGATGCAAAAGCGCCTTTCATTATTACGCCTCCTGTTTACAAATTGCAGGAAAATCGTCAAACCCTTTTGCACGTTATTTTTACCGGCGATAAAAAAAGCCTGCCCGCAGACCGGGAATCACTGTTTCTGGCGAACGTTAAATCGGTATCGTCACTTTCACCTGAGCTGAAAGAGAAAAATACGCTGCAGTTTGCGATGAAAACGCGCCTCAAACTGTTCTGGCGCCCCGCTCAGTTGAAAGAAACCGATGCGCTGAGTGCCTATGAAAAAATCACTTTCCATCGCCAGGGTGACACGCTTATCGCAAACAACCCGACACCGTTTTACGTCTCGTTTGGCGAGCTTGCCGTTGGCGGGAAAAGCGTGCCGGTGAAAGAGACCAAAACCACGCCTGGAGCCATTTCCATGATGGTGGCACCGTTCAGCGAGCAGCGTTTCGCGTTACCGAATTCAGCAAAGGGCGCGGTGACCTGGACGGCAATCAACGATTTCGGTGGACAGACCCCGCAACGCAAACAGGCTCTTTAAATAATCATGTTGGTATTTTATGTCGTCATCTCTGCTCCACAAACAGGTACTGTCCGGGATCGCGCTGGCGCTGCTCGCCGCGATCCAGCCTGCAAGTGCCGATGACGAATTTAACCTGCGGATCCTTGAACTGGATACGCCGCTCGAAAATACCTCTACGCTACAAAACTTCATCAACGATAACGGGTTACTAGCCGGAAGCTACCTCACGACAGTTATGTGGGATCGGGACGTTGTGGATAAACGTCCCATCGCCTTCGTGCTCTCTGACGATAAACAGCGCCTGCTGCCGGAGCTAACGAAAGCGGACCTGCGTGATTACGGCGTGAAAGTCGACGCGATCCCGGACTTAAAAGATCTGGATGACGGCGCTTACGTTCGCGATATCTCCCATTTTATTGAAAATGCCCGTTACGAATACAATCAGGATGACCAGACCCTGAAGCTGGTCATCCCGCAGGTGTATCGCGACCACGCTGCCGCTGGCGCGATACGTCCAAAATTCTGGGATGACGGCGCGCCTGCCGCCTGGACAAGCTATCAACTCAGCGGCTCTCAGCAGCACTACAGCTCGGGCAAAACTTCTTCGACCTGGCTTGGCCTGGAGTCGGGGATTAACCTTGGAGCGTGGCGGCTGCGCAATAACAGCACCTGGAGCGACGCTTCCGGCTGGGAGGCCATTGCCAGCACGTTACAACGCGACATCAAAACGCTAAAAAGCCAGCTTGAGATTGGCCAGACGTATACCAACGGCGAGCTTTTTGACAGCGTCCAGATGACCGGCGTGAAGCTGGAAACGGACTCCTCTATGCTGCCCGTCAGCCAGCAGGGCTTTGCGCCAGTCGTGCGCGGTATTGCCAATAGCGATGCGAAAGTCACTATTAAGCAAAACGGCTACATCATTTATCAAACGAACGTCTCGCCGGGGCCGTTTGAGATCCGCGATTTAAGCCAGGTAACATCCGGCGCCGATCTGGAAGTGACTGTCGAAGAGGCGGACGGCAGCGAGCATAGCTTCATCCAGGCCAGCGCCTCGGTGCCGGTGTTGCAGCGGGAAGGTGGTTTTAAGTATTCACTGGCAGCTGGGCGCTATCGCGGTAATGAAGGTGAAGATGAACCGATCTTTGCGCAAGGTACGGCCATCTATGGTCTGCCTTACGGCGTTACGGCGTATACCGGCGCGATGGGGGCGTCCCTGTATCATGCTTTACTGTTGGGGCTCGGCGCCGACCTGGGACACTTCGGCTCGGCATCTGTCGATCTCACCGCCGCGCGTACCGCGTTTGATGATGGACGTGACGATGCCAGCGGCTTATCCTGGCGGGCTCAGTATTCGAAAGATATTCCTGACACGGATACGACCGTGACGCTTGCCAGCTATCGCTACTCCACCTCGGGTTTTTATACCTTTCAGGAAGCTCTCGATCAGCGTGACAGCGAGATCGATGACGGCATTTATACCTACCGCAGAACCAACAACCGCCGTAGCCGCATGCAGCTCAACCTTTCCCAGCGTATTTCAGACTGGGGCTCGGCCTATCTCAACGGCTATCAGCAGGATTACTGGGACATGGACGGCCACGAACGTAGCGTCAGCGCGGGGTTGAGCTCCAGCTGGCGCAATATCACCTGGTCGATAAGCTACAACCTGACCCGCACGCCAGATGCCGATACCGACCGGCAAATGGCGTTGACGGTCAATATTCCCTTATCGAAGTGGCTGCCTGATGCCTGGGCAACCTACAGCGCTAACACCGCCAGCGGTGGGTTTGTTTCGCATCAGGTCGGGCTCGGCGGTACTGCTCTTGAGGACAATAAGCTGAGCTATAACCTCCAGCAGACCTACGCCAGCCAGGATACGGGCTACGGTGGCAGCCTGTCCGGGCGTTACCGCGGTGCTTCCGGTGAAGTGGGGATGGGGTACAGCTACGGCGGCGACAATCGACAGTGGAACTACAGCGCTCAGGGGTCAATCGTTGCTCACGAGCATGGCGTGACGCTGGGGCAACCCGTGCGCGACGCCTTCGCCATTGTGCACATTAAAGATGGCGATAACGTCAAAGTGCAAAACGGACGCGGCATTTCAACCGATCGTTTTGGTAACGCGATCGTTCCCTCCCTGACCGCCTATCGACACAACGTCATTACGGTCAACACTCAGGATCGGGAAGATATTGATATCGACGCGGCGACGAAGGATCTCGTCCCGACGAAAGGCGCCGCGCTGCACGCCACCTTCGATGCCCGCGTTGGACGACGCGCGCTGGTGACCTTGCGCTATGCGGGCAAACCCGTGCCGTTTGGTGCCGTCGTAGCGCTGGATAACACCACTGCCATCGTGGGTGATGACGGTGAGGTTTACCTGACGGGGCTGTCCGGCAAAACCACGTTTAGCGTGCAGTGGGGGGAAGAGCGCGATCGGCAGTGTCAGGGGACGCTGGATATTCCTTCAGAGAGCCCGGCAGGGATCGTCAAAGCAACGGTCAACTGCCATTAACAGAGGTATTTCATGATTCTCCACCGTTCAGTCAATACGTTTCTCTCGCCCGTGCTGCTTTTGCTGGCGGGCCTTTTTTTCCATTCAGCCCGGGCAGAATGTACCTTTAACGGCAGCGCTGGCGTGGATGCTGTGGTGACGTTTCAAATTCCTCCGGTGATTGTTGTCCAGCCAGACACGCCCGTCGGCACCGTGATTTATGATGCCAGCGTTGAAAGTAAAGAGGTGCTGGTGGACTGTAGCGGTGAAGCGCAAATTCGGCGCGGATATCTGTATCTGACCGATACCGACGCGCGGGAGGATGTGATGACCGGGGTTTACCAGACCAACGTGCCGGGTATTGGCATCCGTGCGGCATCGTCGAACGAGCAGTTCCCCAGCTACAACGAGGAAGATATCCTCAGGCCGATGCACTATCTGGGATCGACACATGGAAGCTCGCAAAGCAAATCGGTATTTCGTGCCGCCGCACAGCTGGTGGTGACGGGTGATATCCAGGAAGGGTATCTCGATACCTCACGATTAACCTCAATGGACATTCTGGGCAACGCGGTGATAGGTGAGATGCGTTTTTCTCCTGCCAGCGTTCGCATTACAACCAACACCTGTAACCTGGTTGACCGAAACATTTATGTGCCGCTGAAAACGGTCAACACCCAGGACTTTAACGGCCAGTACTCAGACATACTCACGGACAGCAGCTTCAGGATTGAAATCACCGACTGTGCGGCGGGCACAAAGGTTGATTATCAGTTTACCAGCGCGGGTTCAACGGGGGTCACGAACGGCAATATTCTCGGCATTGCTGCCGGAGACTCTGCCGCCGATGGCGTCGGCATACAGATCCTTGACCAGAATAATACGGTGCTGCAGTTTGATCAGAACTACACGGCCATAACCAGTACGCAGGACAAAGTCCCTGTCGAGATCCCGCTCAAGGCCCGCTACATCAAGACGGGAGAGATTAAAGCCGGCAAAGTCGACTCTGTCGCGACGTTCGAAGTCTTTTACCGATAATCCATCCTGCCCGCTCCGGCGGGCTTAAACGATCATTTCACTACACTTATTAACCCCCTGTTTTCATCTGGTTAATTCTTAAACCCTTAAATCTTGTAGGGCCGCTTACTGCTTGCTATGCAACCAGCGTTTCGCATATTATTCTGCGGTCATAATAATAATTCTCGTTTACGTTATCATTCACTTTTCCATCAGAGATAAACATGGCGCTTTCCAATACTGCTCAGCCAATTACCACGTCGCTGCGTAAAGTCGCGGCGGTCGTAGCCACAGCGGTTGCCGGCATGTCTACGTACGCACATGCTGCCGAAACCCAGAAAAAAGAAGAAACCATTACGGTAACCGCAGCACCTGCTGCCCAGGAAAGTGCCTGGGGGCCCGCTGCGACTATCGCTGCAAGGCAATCCGCCACCGGCACGAAAACGGATACGCCAATCCAGAAGGTTCCGCAGTCTATTTCTGTGGTGACGGCCGAAGAGATGGCGCTGCACCAGCCGCGCTCGGTGAAAGAAGCCCTGAGCTACACGCCGGGCGTTGCGGTAGGCACGCGCGGTGCGTCTAATACCTACGACTATTTGATCATTCGCGGCTTCGCGGCGGATGGGCAGTCGCAGAATAACTACCTCGACGGCATGAAAATGCAGGGGAACTTCTACAACGACGCGGTAATTGACCCTTACATGCTGGAGCGCGCCGAGATCATGCGCGGTCCGGTTTCCGTTCTGTACGGCAAAAGCAGCCCTGGTGGTTTGCTGAACATGGTCAGTAAGCGCCCGACAACCGAACCGCTGAAAGAGATCCAGTTCAAGGTGGGTACGGACAGCCTGTTCCAGACCGGCTTTGATTTTAGCGATGCGATCGATGATGACGGTGTTTACTCGTACCGTCTGACGGGCGTTGCGCGTTCGAACAATTCGCAGCAGGAAGGTAAAGGCGAACAGCGTTATGCCATCGCGCCATCGTTCTCCTGGCGTCCGGATGAGAAGACCACCTTCACATTCCTCTCTTACTTCCAGAACGAGCCTGAAACGGGCTACTACGGTTGGTTGCCAAAAGAGGGGACGGTTGATCCGCTGCCTAACGGCGATCGTCTGCCAACGAACTTCAACGAAGGCGCGAAGAACAACACCTATTCCCGTAACCAGAAGATGGTGGGATACAGCTTCGACCACGAATTCAACGATACCTTTACCGTGCGTCAGAACCTGCGTTATGCGCAGAATAAAACCTCGCAAAACAGCGTCTACGGCTACGGTATGTGTTCTGACCCGCTCTATTCGAGTAATCCGGCATCCAGCCCTTGCGCCAGCATTCCTCAATCGCAGTGGGGCCATACGTTGACTCGCCAGTATGTGATCGATAACGAGAAGCTGGAAAACTTCACTGTCGACACGCAGTTGCAGAGCAAGTTCGCGACGGGTTCGCTCGATCATACGCTCCTGACCGGCGTGGATTTTATGCGCATGCGTAATGACATCGATTCGTGGTTTGGTTATGCCGGTTCCGTAGCTCCCTCTGATATCTATAACCTCGATCGTAGCGATTTCGATTTCGGTTCACATCCTGGGCCGTCAGGTGCTTATCAGGTGCTGAACAAGCAAAAGCAGACCGGTATTTATGCTCAGGATCAGATCGAGTGGGATAAAGTGCTGGTAACGCTGGGTGGCCGATATGACTGGGCCAATCAAGAATCTTACAACCGCGTGACAAATACGACTTCCGAGCGTAATGACACCCAGTTCACCTGGCGTGGCGGTGTTAACTACCTGTTCGATAACGGCGTCACCCCGTACTTTAGCTACAGCGAATCGTTCGAACCGGCTTCTCAGACCGGAGCGAACGGCAACGTCTTTGCACCGTCTAAAGGCAAACAGTACGAAGCGGGCGTGAAATACGTTCCGAACGATCGTCCGATCGTTGTCACCGGCGCGTTGTACCAGCTGACCAAAACCAACAACCTGATGGCCGACCCTGCGGGTTCCTTCTTCTCCGTTGAAGGCGGCGAGATCCGCGCCCGTGGCGTAGAGCTGGAAGCGAAAGCGGCCCTGTCTGCGAGCGTGAACGTTGTCGGTTCTTATACCTACACCGATGCCGAGTACACCACGGACACCAACTACAAAGGCAACACGCCTGCTCAGGTGCCAAAACACATGGCGTCGCTGTGGGGCGACTACACGCTGTTTGATGGTGCACTGTCCGGTCTGACGCTGGGTACCGGCGTGCGTTATACGGGCTCCAGCTATGGCGATCCGGCGAACTCCTTCAAAGTAGGCAGCTACACCGTGGTGGATGCGCTGGTCAGATACGATCTTGCTCGCGTTGGCATGGCTGGCTCTAACGTTGCGCTTCACGTGAACAACCTGTTCGATCGTGAGTACGTCGCCAGCTGCTTCAATACCTACGGCTGCTTCTGGGGTGCCGAACGTCAGGTTGTTGCCACCGCGACCTTCCGCTTCTAATCGCTTTTTGGGCACGGTTCGCCGTGCCCTTTTTATTTAAGTTGGCTGACATGCAGGATAATAAAACGCAATCCGACACCACCTTTACGCTCAATCAACTCTCCTTTCGCGTACCCGGGCGCACGCTGCTGCATCCGCTCTCTCTGACGTTTCCGGCCGGTAAAGTGACGGGCCTGATTGGCCACAACGGCTCCGGTAAATCCACGCTGCTCAAGATGCTGGGGCGCCATCAGCCGCCTTCAGAAGGCGCTATTCTGCTGGATGACCAGCCGCTGGAGAGCTGGAGCAGCAAAGCTTTTGCTCGCAAAGTGGCCTATCTGCCGCAGCAGTTGCCTCAGGCGGAAGGGATGACGGTGCGTGAGCTGGTGGCGATTGGGCGTTATCCGTGGCACGGTGCGCTTGGGCGCTTCGGCGTCGCCGACAGAGAAAAAGTGGAAGAGGCGATTGCGCTGGTGGGGCTAAAACCGCTGGCGCACCGTCTGGTGGACAGCCTGTCCGGCGGTGAACGTCAGCGGGCGTGGATTGCGATGCTGGTGGCGCAGGACAGCCGCTGCCTGCTGCTGGATGAACCGACCTCTGCGCTGGATATTGCCCATCAGGTGGACGTGCTGGCGCTGGTGCATCGCTTAAGTCAGCAACGTGGCCTGACGGTGATCGCGGTCCTGCACGATATCAACATGGCGGCACGCTACTGTGACTACCTCGTCGCGCTGCGTGGCGGCGAAATGATTGCCCAGGGCACGCCGTCTGAACTGATGCGCAGCGAAACGCTGGAACATATTTACGGTATTCCGATGGGGATTTTGCCTCACCCGGCCGGGGCTGCACCGGTGAGCTTCGTATACTGATGCTGGATAACATTTCCCTTAGCCGCCGTCGTCTTCTGACGGCAATGGCGCTCTCACCGCTGCTGTTTAAAATGAATGCGGCGCGCGCTGCCACCGTCGATCCGCACCGCATTGTGGCGCTGGAGTGGCTGCCGGTCGAACTGATGATGGCGCTGGGCGTCACACCGTATGGCGTGGCGGATATTCCAAACTATAACCTCTGGGTGAACGAGCCTAAGCTGCCGGACTCGGTGATCGACATCGGCCTGCGCACGGAGCCAAACCTCGAACTGCTCACTCAGATGAAACCGTCGTTCCTGTTCTGGTCTGCGGGCTACGGTCCGTCAGAAGAGACCATGGCGCGGATTGCGCCCGGGCGCGGTTTTTCCTTCAGCGACGGTAAAAAACCGCTGACCGTGGCGAAAAACTCCATTAACGAGATGGCGCATTTCCTCAACCGCGAGGCGGAGGCCAAAAAGCATCTCGATGACTTCGATGCCCTGATTGCCGCCCTGAAGCCGCGTTTTGCCAACCGGGGCGATCGCCCGCTGCTGATGGTGACGCTGCTGGATGCCCGCCATATGCTGGTCTTCGGTAAAAACTGCCTGTTCCAGGAGGTGCTGGACAGCTTCGGCATTAGCAATGCCTGGGAAGGGGAGATGACCTTCTGGGGAAGCACCGCCGTCGGTATCGATCGTCTGGCGGCGTTTCGCGATGTGGACGTGCTGTGCTTCGACCACGGCAACGAACGCGAGATGCAAACGCTGATGGCGACGCCGCTCTGGCAGGCGATGCCGTTTGTGCGCGAGAAGCGCTTCCAGCGCGCACCTGCAGTATGGTTCTACGGCGCGACGCTGTCGGCCATGCATTTTGCCCGCGTGCTGGATAACGCGCTGGGAGGCAAAGCATGAGTACGCGTATCGCCCGTTTCCCGGTGCTGCTGTTGTTCCTGCTTTTCCTGGTTGCGCTGGCTCTCACCGGGTTCAATCTCTCGACGGCATTACCGCGCGCACAGTGGGGCGCCGCGCTGGCCTCGCCGGATATCGACAATATTCAGCAGATGCTGTTCCACTACAGCCTGCTGCCGCGTCTGGCGATTTCACTGCTGGTCGGGGCCGGTTTAGGGCTGGTGGGCGTGTTGTTCCAGCAGGTGTTGCGTAACCCGCTGGCAGAGCCGACAACCCTGGGCGTCGCGACGGGGGCTCAGCTCGGGATCACGATAACCACGCTCTGGGCGTTACCCGGGGCGTTAACCGCGCAGTTTGCCACTCTCGCGGGAGCGTGCGCGGTGGGGGCGCTGGTCTTTGGCGTCGCCTGGGGCAAGCGCCTTTCCCCGGTAACGCTGATCCTGGCCGGGCTGGTCGTCAGCCTCTACTGCGGCGCGATTAATCAGCTGCTGGTGCTGTTCCATCACGATCAGCTGCAAAGCATGTTCCTGTGGAGTACCGGTACGCTCACCCAGACCGACTGGAGCGTTGTGCAGCGTCTGTGGCCGCAGCTGGCGGGCGGCGTCGTGCTGACGCTGCTGCTGCTGCGTCCGCTGACGCTCATGGGGCTGGATGATGGCGTGGCGCGCAACCTGGGGCTGGCGCTGTCGCTGGCTCGCCTGGCGGCGCTCACCCTGGCGATTGTGCTCAGTGCTCTGCTGGTTAACGCGGTCGGCATCATCGGGTTTATTGGCCTCTTTGCGCCCCTGCTGGCGAAAATGCTCGGGGCGCGTCGCCTGCTGGCGCGTCTGCTGCTGGCGCCGCTGATTGGCGCGCTGATCCTCTGGCTTTCCGATCAGATCATTCTCTGGCTGGCGCGCGTCTGGATGGAAGTGTCTACGGGGTCGGCAACGGCGCTTATCGGGGCGCCTCTGCTGCTGTGGCTGCTCCCGCGCCTGCGCAGTATCAGCGCGCCGGCGATGGACGCCGGTGATAAGGTCTATGCTGAACGTCAATCGGTGCTGTGGTTCAGCCTTGCCGGTCTGGCGGTGTTGCTTATCGCCTCGTTTGCCGCCCTCGCGTTTGGGCGCGATGCCGCAGGCTGGCACTGGGCAACGGGTGACTTACTCAACGAACTATTACAGTGGCGCTGGCCGCGTATTCTCTCTGCGTTGTTTGCTGGCGTAATGCTGGCGGTCGCTGGCTGTATTATTCAGCGTCTCACCGGCAACCCGATGGCAAGCCCTGAAGTGCTGGGGATCAGCTCCGGCGCTGCTTTTGGCGTGGTGCTGATGCTGTTCCTGGTGCCGGGCAATGCGTTTGGCTGGCTGATGCCTGCCGGAAGTATCGGTGCGGCGGTCACGCTGATGATTATTCTGGTTGCCTCGGGCCGCGGCGGATTTTCTCCACACCGCATGCTGCTGGCCGGTATGGCCCTCAGCACCGCCTTTACCATGCTGCTGATGATGCTACAGGCGAGCGGCGATCCGCGCATGGCGAAGATCCTGACCTGGATTTCCGGCTCAACGTACAACGCCACCGCCAGCCAGGTTGCCTGGTCAGGAAGCGTTATGATCGTGCTGCTGGCAATTGTGCCGCTGTGTCGTCGCTGGATGACCATTTTGCCATTGGGGGGCGAAACCGCGCGTGCGGTTGGCTTAGCGCTGACGCCAACGCGCGTCGCGCTTCTGCTGCTGGCGGCGTGTCTGACGGCAACCGCCACCATGACCATCGGTCCGCTGAGCTTTGTAGGGTTGATGGCACCGCATATCGCCAGAATGATGGGTTTCCGCCGAACGATGCCGCATATTGTGATGTCGGCCCTGACGGGCGGGGTCATTCTGGTGTTTGCCGACTGGTGTGGAAGGATGGTGCTGTTCCCGTATCAGATCCCGGCGGGCCTGCTGTCGACCTTTATCGGTGCGCCGTACTTCATCTATCTGTTGAGAAAGCAGAGTCGGTAATAAAAGTAAACGGCAATCCCTGGATTGCCGTTTTAGTGTTTGCTCCCTCTCCCCGTGGGAGAGGGTTGGGGTGAGGGCACCAGGCCGCACATCTTACAACTTCGCAAACACCTTACGCGCAGCGTCGATGGTGTTATTGATATCTTCTTCGCTGTGCGCCACGGACATAAAGCCCGCTTCGAACGCGGACGGTGCCAGGTACACGCCTTCTTCCAGCATCAGGTGGAAGAAGCGCTTGAAGCGTTCAACGTCGCACTTCACCACGTCCTGGTAGCAGGTCACGGTTTTCGCATCGGTGAAGAAAATCCCGAACATGCCGCCGACGTGGTTAACAACCAGCGGAACCCCCGCTTCTTCTGCGGCTTCCAGCAGACCGTTTGCCAACTGCGTGGTGCGGTCCGTCAGGGTTTCATGAATACCCGGCTGCGCCACTTCGGTCAGACAGGCGAAGCCCGCAGCCATGGCAATTGGGTTACCGGAGAGCGTGCCCGCCTGGTAAACCGGGCCGGTTGGCGCCAGGGCCTCCATCACGTCCTTACGACCACCGAAAGCACCGACCGGCATGCCGCCGCCGATGATTTTGCCGAGGCAGGTCAGGTCCGGCTCAACGCCGTAGTAAGACTGGGCACCCGCCAGCGCCACGCGGAAGCCGGTCATGACTTCATCGATGATCAGCAGCGCGCCGAACTCGTCGCACAGGGCGCGCAGGCCCGGCAGGAAGTCAGGCTGCGGTGGGATGCAGTTCATGTTGCCCGCAACCGGCTCAACGATAATGCAGGCGATTTCCTGCGGATACTGCTCGAACGCCGCGCGAACGGTGTTCAGATCGTTGTAGGTGCAGGTCAGGGTGTGCTTCGCGAAATCCGCAGGTACGCCAGGCGAGTTTGGCTGGCCGAGCGTCAGCGCGCCGGAGCCCGCTTTCACCAGCAGGCAGTCCGCATGGCCGTGGTAGCAGCCTTCGAACTTGATGATTTTGTCGCGACCGGTAAAACCGCGCGCCAGGCGGATGGCGCTCATGGTGGCTTCAGTACCGGAGTTCACCATACGCACCATGTCCATGGTAGGCACCAGTTCGGTAACCAGCTCCGCCATTTTCACTTCCATCTCGGTTGGTGCACCGAAGCTCAGGCCGCGCTGCGCGGCTTCGATGACCGCGTTACGAATGGCAGGGTGGTTATGTCCGAGAACCATCGGCCCCCAGGAACCGACGTAATCGATATAGGCTTTGCCATCGACATCATACAGATACGCGCCGTCAGCACGTTCAATAAACAGCGGCGTTCCGCCCACGCCGGTAAAGGCGCGAACAGGTGAGTTCACGCCACCTGGGATAAGCTCGCGGGCTGCACTGTAGAGGTTTTCAGACTTGCTCATGGCGTCGTTCCTGGTTCGTATAAAATGATTAAGCACACTATTCTAAGTGATTCGTGGAAGGTTATGAAATTTTTAGCCGGGTAATGCTTTAAGATTTGTTAAGTATTTTTCAGGCGACGCAGGGAAGGTCTCTGGTAAAATCTTCGCGGCTTTTTGTATGATGAATAAGAACAGGACATGAAATCAGATTCTCCGTCTTTTGAAGAACAACAGTTTACGCGCGCCCAGCACCGAATCAGCATTCGGCGGCTGCTCAATCGCGATAAAACGCCGCTGGCGATCCTGCTGGCCGCTGCCGTGGTGGGTACCCTTGCAGGCCTGGTTGGCGTGGCGTTTGAAAAAGCGGTTAATGCCGTACTCAACTGGCGAGTGGGAACCGTAGCCGGTTTCGCCGAGAGCGAATGGCTGGTCTGGGTAGCGGCATTCGGCCTGTCTGCGCTGTTTGCCATGGTGGGGTATTTTCTGGTGCGTAAATTCGCCCCGGAAGCGGGCGGGTCTGGCATTCCGGAAATTGAAGGCGCGCTGGAGGAGCTGCGTCCGGTGCGCTGGTGGAGGGTGATCCCGGTTAAATTCATCGGCGGCATGGGGACGCTGGGCGCGGGGATGGTGCTAGGCCGGGAGGGGCCAACGGTGCAGCTGGGGGGGAACGTCGGCCGCATGGTGGGCGATCTGTTCCGTATGCGTAGCGCCGAGGCGCGCCATACGCTGCTGGCCACCGGTGCAGCGGCGGGGCTTTCTGCGGCATTTAACGCGCCGCTTGCGGGTATTTTGTTCATCATCGAAGAGATGCGCGCGCAGTTCCGCTACAACCTGATCTCCATTAAAGCGGTGTTTACTGGCGTCATTATGTCGAGCATTGTCTTTCGCATCTTTAATGGCGAAGGGGCGGTGATTGAAGTCGGTAAACTGACCAACGCACCGGTGAACACCTTGTGGCTATATCTGATCCTCGGCATGATTTTTGGCGTGGTGGGGCCGCTGTTCAATGCCTTTATCTTACGCGCTCAGGATATGTTTCAGCGCGTTCACGGCGGCAATACCACGAAATGGGTGCTGATGGGCGGCCTGCTGGGTGGCATTTGCGGCGTGCTCGGCTTTATCGAACCGAATGCCGCGGGCGGTGGCTTCGGGCTTATTCCCATTGCTGCAGCCGGAAACTTCAGCGTGGGTTTGCTGCTGTTTATGTTTATCTCCCGGGTTATCACGACGGTATTGTGCTTCTCCTCCGGCGCTCCCGGCGGGATTTTTGCCCCGATGCTGGCGCTGGGAACGCTGCTCGGCACCGCGTTTGGTATGGCGGCTGAGGCGGGTTTCCCCGCTTACCATCTGGACGCTGGCACCTTTGCCGTGGCCGGGATGGGGGCACTGCTGGCCGCGTCCCTGCGTGCGCCGTTAACCGGCATAGTGCTGGTGCTGGAGATGACGGATAATTACCAGCTCATTTTGCCAATGATCATTACCTGTCTCGGGGCGACACTATTAGCCCAATTCCTGGGTGGAAAACCGCTATACTCCACCATCCTCGCGCGTACCCTGGCAAAACAAGAGGCGGAGCGGGCCGCCACGCAGAATACTTGAATGAATTACCAGGGTATTAGATAATGACGAAAAGAATTGGGTGAATTTTACCCAATAGCAGTATTCATGGGAGCATAAGATGAGTGATGACGTAGCTGTGCCGCTGGAATTTACCGAAGCAGCAGCCAACAAAGTGAAAACCCTGATTGCCGACGAAGACAATCCGGATCTGAAACTGCGTGTCTATATTACCGGTGGCGGCTGCAGCGGCTTCCAGTACGGTTTTACCTTTGACGATCAGGTGAACGACGGCGATATGACCATTGAGAAGCAGGGCGTCGCGCTGGTGGTTGACCCGATGAGCCTGCAGTATCTGGTAGGCGGTTCGGTGGATTATACCGAAGGTCTGGAAGGCTCTCGCTTTGTGGTGACCAACCCGAACGCAACAAGCACCTGCGGGTGTGGTTCTTCATTCAGTATTTAAGAGGGGGCAGGCTGATGCCCCTCACCCTGGCCCTCTTCCACAGGGAGAGGGAGAAAAGACTAAAAACGGCAACCTGAGGGTTACCGTTTTGCTTTTACCTGCCATTATCATCCAGCGCAAATGTCGGCAGCTTCAGGTGCCAGCGTATCGCCGCTAAACGTATCACCAGCGTAACGACCATCCCCAGCATGGCCGCATTTTCCAGCGGTACTGCGAAGGTGTAGTACGCCGTGGCGTGCACAATCCCGCCAATTATGCAGGCCGTGGCGTAGATTTCAGTCCGCAGGATCATCGGTACTTCGCGCGCCAGGATGTCGCGAATGATCCCGCCGCCTACGCCGGTCAATACCCCCATGCAGATCGCCACCATCGGCCCTGTTCCGGCATTGAAGGCTTTATTCACCCCGATCCCCACAAACACGGCCAGACCCACGGCATCCAGCACCGGCAGGATCCATTTCGGTAATCTGCGGGGCTGGCGAACCAGTACAATGGTTAACAGACAGGTCACCATCGCCACCACCAGGTCGGTAGGATCTTTCACCCAAAACACCGGGCCATTATCCAGCGCCATATCGCGGATTGTCCCGCCGCCCACGGCGGTCACCACGCCCAGCACCAGCACGCCAAACGGATCCATGCGTAGTTTTCCGGCGAGCAGGACGCCGGAGATAGCAAAAACGGCTGTACCAAGAATATCCAGCCAATAAACGAGCATCGCTAAATCCTCGAACGTATGTTAGTGGCTCTCTGCCAGGGCGGCACAGAGCTGTTTTGCGGCGAGGATAATACGCGGGCTGGCGCGTTCAAACCAGTCGCTGTTAAGCGGGATCACCGGAATTTTTAGCTGGCTCTGCCAGAATTGTTTAATTTTAGGAATCTCGCTCGCATTTCCGACCACTACGATGGCCTGCGGCTGGCGCGCCAGAACCTGCTCACGGCTCACCTGAGGCCACGGTACCCGGCTGGCAGCAAAGATATTTTCACCGCCACAGACTTCAAGTACCTGGTTCTGAATCGAGCCTTTTCCGGTGGTGAACAGCGGCTGGCTGCCAAACTGCAGGAAGATGCGTTTTTTGGCTGGCGTATTGTATTGGGCTTTCAGCGCGGCATAGTCGCTGAGCATTTGGTTCGCCGCACTCTCGGCTTTTTGAGGCGCAGGGCTATAAGGGGCCAGGGCGCGGAGTGCCTGGGCGACTTGCTCAATACTTACTGCGTCAACCCACATGACTTTGATGCCAAGCGAGGTGAGCTGGTTAACCTGCCGCTCGGCGTTACCACCACGCCAGGCCAGCACGAGATCTGGTTTAAGCGCCACGATGCGCTCAAGGTTCATCCCTTGCCAGGTTGCCACTTGCTCAATGCCGGACGCCTGTGGGGGGTAATCCGAAAAGCTGCTGACGCCAACGGGCGTGATCCCGGCGGCAAACGCCAGTTCGGTATTGGCGGGGGAGAGGGTAATCACACGCGGCGAGGCGAAAAGCCACGCCGGTGCGAGCAGAAGCAGGGCGACCAGCGCCCTGAGTGACTGTTTAACCACGTGCCAGGTTCTGCACCAGGCGTTCCACCATCACGGTAGACTGTTTCGCTGCAACGGCCAGGAATTCGTCGAAGCTGATGTGAGACTGCTGGTCTGCCACGTCAGAGATGGCGCGAACCACTACGAACGGTACGCTGAAGTTGTGGCAAACGTGCGCAATCGCGGTCGCTTCCATCTCAACGGCAACCGCCTGCGGGAAGTTGTGGCGGATTTTCGCCAGACCGACGGAGCCATTGATGAACGCATCACCGCTGACAATCAAGCCGCGCACCGCGTTGAGGTTGAGCTCAGTAATGCAGGTCTCTGCCGCCGCAATCAGTTTGTCGTCAGCTTTAAACCCTGCCGGGCAGCCCGGAAGCTGGCCGTATTCGTAGCCGAACGCGGTGACGTCAGCATCGTGGTAACGCGCTTCGTCGGAGACAACGATATCACCCACTTTCAGCGTCGGTGCCAGGCCGCCTGCCGAACCGGTGTTAATGATGACGTCCGGCTTGCAGCGCTCAAGCAGCAGGGTCGCACCCAGCGCAGCAGCCACTTTACCGATGCCTGATTTCAGCAGAGCCACCTCAACACCGTTCAGCTGGCCGGTGTAGATCTCACAACCCCCGAGAGAGAGGGTCTGACGGTTCTCAATTTTGTCACGCAGGAGCGTAACTTCTTCTTCCATTGCACCAATAATGCCGATTTTCATAGATTTACTCGCGATGTGCCTTGTTAAGAGGCATAGTCTATCATGCGGTTAAGGGGAAACGCATTCTCACGCGGGGGAGCACATGTCACCAATCGATTTTCGTACCAAAATTAACTGGCACCGACGTTTCCGTTCGCCGCAGGGCGAAAAGAGCGAACATGAGATCCTGCGTATCTTCGAAAGCGATCGCGGCAGGATCATTAACTCGCCCGCCATCCGGCGTTTGCAGCAAAAGACCCAGGTGTTCCCGCTGGAGCGTAACGCCGCGGTGCGCACGCGCTTAACCCACTCAATGGAAGTGCAGCAGGTCGGACGTTATATTGCCAAAGAGATTTTAAGCCGCCTCAAAGAGCAACGTTTACTGGAAACCTATGGCCTGGATGAGCTGACGGGGCCCTTCGAGAGCATCGTTGAGATGGCCTGCCTGATGCACGATATCGGCAACCCGCCTTTTGGCCACTTTGGCGAGGCGGCTATTAATGACTGGTTTAAACAGCGGCTTTATCCGTCGGATGCGGTAAGCCAGCCACTCAGCGATGACCGCTGCATCGTGCGCGATTTACGCCTGCGTGAGGGCGAAGAAGGGCTAAACGATCTGCGTCGCAAAGTGCGCCAGGACCTCTGTCACTTTGAGGGCAATGCGCAGGGGATCCGGCTGGTGCACTCTCTGATGCGCATGAACCTGACCTGGGCGCAGGTCGGCTGCATTCTGAAATATACGCGTCCCGCCTGGTGGATGGGGGAAACGCCCGCGTCCCACAGTTATTTAATGAAAAAACCGGGCTATTACCTTTCCGAAGAGGCCTATATAGAACGGCTCCGTAAAGAACTTTCCCTGACGCCAAACGGCCGCTTCCCATTGACGTGGATTATGGAAGCCGCCGACGATATTTCCTATTGCGTGGCCGACCTGGAAGATGCCGTCGAGAAAAGAATATTCAGCGTCGAGGAGCTTTATCAGCATCTTTATGCAGCATGGGGAACCCATGAAAAAGGATCGCTGTTCGCGCAGGTTGTCGAAAATGCCTGGGAAAAATCGCGCTCAAATACGTTAAGCCGCAGTACGGAAGATCAGTTCTTTATGTATTTACGGGTCAATACATTAAATAAACTGGTGCCGTATGCCGCCTCTCGCTTTATAGATAATTTGCCGCAAATCTTCAGCGGGGAATTCAATCACGCACTGCTGGAGGATGACAGCAGTTTCAGCCAACTCCTTGAGCTTTATAAGCATGTGGCGATGCGGCATGTATTTAGCCATCCGGATGTCGAGCAGTTAGAGCTGCAGGGCTATCGGGTAATCAGTGGGTTACTGGAAATTTATTCCCCGTTGCTCCAGCTGTCGGTGGACGATTTCAGCGAGCTGGTGGAGCACGAGCGCGTGCGCAGAATACCCATCGAATCGCGGCTTTATCAGAAACTCTCTACCCGGCATCGCCTGGCCTATGTCGAGGCGATCGGTAAGCTGGATCGCCATTCTCCCCAATGGCCGGTGATGGAATATTATTATCGCTGCCGTCTTATCCAGGACTATATCAGCGGCATGACGGATTTGTATGCCTGGGATGAATACCGCAAGCTCATGGCGGTGGAATAACCACGGAGTTTTGTAAAGACGGCCAATAAATTTTTACCTTTTCCATAAACTTATGGCCGGAACTAAGCGGTATAAAATGAATCTGAGTTACACAGCAATTTTGCGTTACCTGTAAATCGAGATTGAGAAACATGAAAAAAACCACATTAGCAATGAGTGCACTGGCTCTGAGTTTAGGTTTAGCGCTGTCTCCTCTGACTGCTACTGCAGCTGAGACTGCGTCGTCGGCAGCAACCGCGCAGCAGATGCCAAGCCTGGCACCGATGCTCGAAAAAGTGATGCCATCGGTGGTGAGTATTAACGTTGAGGGTAGCACGACCGTCAATACGCCGCGTATGCCGCGTAACTTCCAGCAGTTCTTCGGTGACAATTCACCGTTCTGCCAGGACGGTTCGCCGTTCCAGAGCTCTCCGTTCTGTCAGGGCGGTGGCGCAGGGGATGACAGCCAGGGCGGCGGCCAGCAACAGAAATTCATGGCGCTTGGCTCGGGGGTGATTATTGATGCGGCGAAAGGCTACGTCGTCACCAACAACCACGTTGTGGATAACGCTAACAGCATCAAGGTTCAGCTGAGCGATGGCCGCAAGTTCGATGCGAAAGTGGTGGGTAAAGACCCGCGCTCCGATATCGCGCTGATCCAGATTCAGGATCCGAAAAACCTGACGGCGATTAAGATTGCCGACTCCGACGCGCTGCGCGTGGGCGATTACACCGTCGCTATCGGTAACCCGTTCGGTCTGGGTGAAACCGTGACCTCCGGTATCGTCTCTGCGCTGGGCCGTAGCGGCCTGAATGCGGAAAACTATGAAAACTTCATCCAGACGGATGCGGCCATTAACCGCGGTAACTCCGGTGGTGCGCTGGTGAACCTGAACGGCGAGCTGATCGGTATCAACACCGCTATTCTGGCACCGGACGGCGGCAACATTGGGATTGGCTTTGCTATCCCGAGCAACATGGTGAAAAACCTGACTGCTCAGATGGTGCAGTACGGCCAGGTGAAACGCGGCGAGCTGGGTATTATGGGTACCGAGCTGAACTCTGAACTGGCGAAAGCGATGAAGGTGGATGCGCAGCGCGGCGCGTTCGTGAGCCAGGTTATGCCGAACTCCTCAGCGGCGAAGGCGGGCATTAAAGCGGGTGATGTGATTACCTCCCTGAACGGTAAACCGATCAGCAGCTTTGCCGCCCTGCGTGCGGAAGTGGGCTCGATGCCGATTGGCAGCAAAGTGACCCTTGGCCTGCTGCGTGACGGCAAACCGGTTAACGTGAGCCTTGAGCTGCAGCAGAGCAGCCAGAATCAGGTAGATTCCAGCACTATCTTCAGCGGTATTGAAGGTGCCGAGATGAGCAATAAAGGCGCAGATAAAGGCGTGGTGGTGAACAACGTGAAGGCGAATTCACCTGCTGCCCGTATCGGCCTGAAAAAAGGTGATGTGATTATGGGGGCTAACCAGCAGCCAGTGAAAAACATCGCTGAACTGCGCAAAATCCTCGACAGCAAACCGTCCGTGCTGGCACTGAATATCCAGCGCGGTGACACCTCAATCTACCTGCTGATGCAGTAATCCTTTTAAGCCCCTGCGTGCAGGGGCTTTCTCGTTTCTGTGACGCCTACCGCAACTCCATACTTCCCCCTCTCACTTTGTGCATTCGCACAATGCAGCCGTCGCTGAACTTCCCTATGCTTGAGCTCTGCTCACAGGAGGGTTACATGGCTGGCTGGCATCTTGATACCAAAATGGCGCAGGATATCGTGGCGCGCACCATGCGCATCATTGATACCAATATCAACGTAATGGATGCCCGCGGGCGCATTATTGGCAGCGGCGATCGCGAGCGTATTGGGGAATTGCACGAAGGTGCCCTGCTGGTGCTCTCTCAGGGCCGCGTGGTTGATATCGACGATGCGGTAGCGAAACACCTGCACGGCGTGCGTCAGGGGATTAATCTGCCGCTGCGTCTGGAAGGGGAAATTGTTGGCGTTATTGGTCTGACGGGCGAACCGGAATCTCTGCGTAAATACGGCGAGCTGGTCTGTATGACGGCGGAAATGATGCTGGAGCAGTCGCGTCTGATGTATCTGCTTGCCCAGGACAGCCGTTTACGCGAAGAGCTGGTAATGAACCTGATTCAGGCGGAAGAGCATACCCCTGCTCTCAGCGAATGGGCTCAGCGTCTGGGGATTGATCTGAACCAGCCGCGCGTGGTGGCGGTGATTGAGGTCGATAGCGGACAGCTTGGCGTAGACAGCGCGATGGCTGAACTTCAGCAGCTGCAAAATGCACTGGCGACGCCGGAGCGCGACAACCTGGTGGCGATAGTCTCGCTGACGGAAATGGTGGTACTCAAACCTGCGCTCAATCCGTTCGGCCGCTGGGATGCTGAGGATCATCGTCGTCGCGTGGAAATGCTGATCTCCCGTATGCAGGAGAACGGCCAGCTGCGTTTTCGCGTTGCCCTGGGCAATTACTTTACCGGGCCCGGCAGCATCGCCCGGTCCTGGCGTACCGCGCGCACCACCATGATGGTGGGCAAACAGCGAATGCCGGAGAGCCGCAGTTATTTTTATCAGGATCTGATGCTGCCGGTGCTGCTCGATAGCCTGCGCGGCGGCTGGCAGGCCAACGAGCTGGCGCGGCCGTTAGTGCGCCTGAAGGCAATGGACAATAACGGCTTGCTGCGCCGGACCCTCCAGGCGTGGTTCCGCCATAACGTGCAGCCGCTGGCGACCTCAAAAGCGCTGTTTATTCATCGCAACACCCTGGAGTACCGGCTTAACCGGATTTCGGAGCTGACCGGGCTGGATTTGGGAAACTTTGACGACAGGCTACTGCTGTACGTGGCGCTGCAGCTGGATGAGCAGAGATGATGCAGTGTGCGTTTTCACCCTCTCCCTGTGGGAGAGGGCCGGGGTGAGGGGATCAGACCGCACCTGACTTATTTATTGCGAGTTAATTTCTCAAGATCCGCTTCAATCTCGCTGATCTTGTTGGTGACAACGCTTTCAAGGTGACGCAGATCGTCGAGGATCTTACGCTTGAGATCGACTTCAGTGCGATCGCGCTGACAAATCTGATCGAGTTCATCGATCACATAGCGCAGATTAGGGCTGATTTCCTGAACTTCTTTATAGCCTTGTCCTACGCCGTCAGCGACGACGGTCTTACGCTGGCGTGGATATTTAAACTTCACGCTCTTGGCGAAAAACTCTCCTTTATCCTTGTGAAAATAGATTTTTAAAATGTCGTTGTTGGCTTCCTGGCGAAGGCTGTAACGATCAATTTCATCAGGATTGGTAATGCCCAGACTTTTCAGATTATCGTACATAGCGGTACCCTTATCTCAACATAACCTTTGAATAATTAACGAAAAAATTCCTTTTTGCCACCCTCACATACAAAAAAAGCGGGGTCGATCCTGATTACATTTCACTGAAATTACCGGGCAGGGAAGGTGCATTGCCCCCACTCGTTTATTGTTGTTTTTAACGACTACGTCAAGTGGAAATCAATTTTATACCTTAATCGGCATTCTCAAGGCTTACGCAGCATAGCGATAGCCGCGAGAAAAGGAGGGCGAGACGGGTATTCAAAAGCGGGGAAATGAGGCAAAGTTATCGCACAAAAGCGTAGCCCGCGGGGATAATGACATGTCAGGACGCATTGATTATCAAATCGAAAAATACAGCTTTGGCGCCGTAGAGGAGAGCCCAAGGCTCACGCACCAGTGGGCAGAAGTTGCCGCTGAGTGCCGCCAACTGAAAGCGGGTGCGGAAGAGCGTTTACGCATTGCCTTACTGAACGTGGATTATGTCACCAGCTTCGAACTGCCGTTCCGACTGGTGCTGACCCGTGCCCCTCAGCTCATCGCCGGGCTGCGCGATGAGTTTCAGCTAAGCCAGAAGAACGTTATCTTTAACGGCAAGCGCTTTGGCTGCGTGTATAGCCTGAAAGCCGATCTCAATGCGATTCCCGAGGCTTTTCAGTACCGCATGAGCACCCGCATTCGGCGGATCGATCCCACCGGACTTACTGCAGAGCCTTTCCGGCAGATTGCCAAAGAGGTAAAAGCGCCGCGTGAGCGACTGAAACTGGCGCTGGAGTCGGGGCTGGCGGTGACGGCTCTCGACGGGCTGTTCTGGCTGGGGAGCCAGCGTATGGCGGCGGATATCGCAGGGTTGCGAAAAAAGGGAATGGCAATCGCGACAGCGGAAACGGACGTTTTTGATGATTATACCGGGACGCACAGGCGGGTCCCGGTTTATCAACGCGTTGGGGATTAGTCGATGGTGCGCAGCAGTTCGTTGATGCCCACTTTACCGCGGGTTTTCGCATCCACTTTCTTCACGATAACCGCACAGTACAGGCTGTATTTACCGTCTTTTGACGGCAGGTTACCGGAAACCACCACGGAGCCCGCAGGAACGCGACCGTAGTGCACTTCGCCGGTTTCACGGTCGTAAATACGGGTGCTCTGACCGATGTAAACGCCCATGGAGATCACGGAGCCTTCTTCCACGATCACGCCTTCTACCACTTCTGAACGCGCGCCGATGAAGCAGTTGTCTTCGATGATGGTCGGGTTGGCCTGCAGTGGCTCCAGAACGCCACCGATGCCGACGCCGCCGGACAGGTGGACGTTTTTACCGATCTGCGCGCAGGAACCGACGGTTGCCCAGGTATCGACCATGGTGCCTTCGTCAACGTACGCACCGATGTTCACATAGGATGGCATCAGCACGGTGTTACGTGCGATGAATGCACCCTGACGTACTGCTGCCGGTGGTACCACGCGGAAACCTTCTTTCTGGAAACGCGCTTCGTCGTAATCCGCGAATTTCATTGGCACTTTATCGAAGTAGCGGCTTTCTGCTCCGTCGATAACCTGGTTATCGTTGATGCGGAAAGAGAGCAGCACGGCTTTCTTCAGCCATTGATGAGTGACCCACTGACCGTCGATTTTTTCTGCCACGCGCAGCGCGCCGGAATCCAGCAGGGAAATAACCTGGTTTACCGCTTCACGGGTCACGGTATCCACATTTGCCGGAGTGATCTCGGCGCGACGCTCAAAAGCGGACTCAATAACGTTCTGTAACTGCTGCATTGTTTACTCTTTCCATTTCACTAAAAAACACGTCACCCTTTATCGTTTGGATTGAGGGCTGCTGTCAACCGTTGTTGCACTTCAAACTGCAGGTCATTATTAAGGGCACGCCGGTCGGCGGTGGCGATTATAAATAAATCTTCTACTCGCTCGCCAATGGTTGTAATTCGGGCCCCATGGAGCGAAATTCCCAGATCGGCAAAAACCTGGCCGACGCGGGCGAGCAGCCCAGGCTGGTCGAGCGCGATCAGCTCCAGGAACGATTTACGGTCGGTGTGGGTCGGCAGGAAGTTGACCTCGGTATCGACGGTAAAATGACGCAGTTTCGCCGGCTGACGGCGCGGCTGCGGTGGCTGCCAGCTGCGCTGGGTAATCGCCTGCTCCAGACCAAAGCGTATCCCTTCATGCCTGTCCGAGGACAGCGGGCTGCCGTCCGGCTCCAGCACAATAAAGGTATCCATCGCCATGCCGTCGCGGGTGGTAAAAATCTGCGCGTCGTGAACGCTCAGGTTACGCCTGTCCAGCTCGGCGCAGACGGCAGCAAACAGATAAGGCCGGTCCGGGCTCCAGATGAATATCTCCGTTCCGCCGCGCGTGGCCTGCGGGCTCAGCAGGATCATCGGCTGAGACAGATCATGCTTCAGCAGGTGCCGCGCGTGCCAGGCAAGCTGGTTTGGGCTGTGGCGCACAAAATAGTTGGCACGGCAGCGGGCCCAAATCTGATGCAGCGCTTCTTCATCAATGTTATCCATCCGCAGCAGCGCCAGCGCCTGCAGCTGGTGATGACGCACGCGCTCGCGCATGTCCGGGGTGTTTTGCATCCCGCGACGCAGCTGTTTTTCGGTGGCGAAGTACAGTTCGCGCAGCAAGCTCTGCTTCCAGCTGTTCCACAGGGTTTCGTTGGTGGCGCAAATATCGGCCACCGTCAGGCAGACCAGGTAGCGCAGGCGATTTTCCGTCTGGACTTCTTCGGCGAACTGCTTGATCACCTCAGGGTCCTGAATATCGCGACGCTGGGCGGTAACCGACATCAGCAGGTGATGGCGCACCAGCCAGGCGACCAGCTGCGTCTCGCGCGAGTTGAGGCCGTGCAGTTCGGCAAATTTCAGCACGTCCTGCGCGCCCAGCACCGAGTGATCGCCGCCGCGGCCCTTGGCGATGTCGTGGAACAGGGCGGCAATCAGGATCAGTTCAGGATGGGTCAGGCGCGGCCACAGCTCCACGCACAGCGGGTGGCGGGGCCGCGTCTCTTCTTTCGCAAAGCTTTCCAGCTTGAGCATGACGCGGATCGTATGTTCATCCACCGTATAGGCGTGGAACAGATCGAACTGCATCTGCCCGACGATGTGCGACCACTGCGGCATATAGGCCCACAGCACGCTGTGGCGGTGCATCGGCAGCAGACCGCGGCTGACGGCGCCCGGGTGGCGGAGCATGCTCAGGAACAGCGAGCGCGCTTCCGGGATATAGCACAGCGGCTGCGTCAGATGACGGCGCGCGTGGCGCAGATGGCGCAGGGTGGTGGAGTAGATCCCGGTGATGGTGCTGTTGCGCACCATGGTGTAGAACATCCGCAAGATTGCTTCCGGCTCGCGGATAAACAGCGTTTCGTCGCGCAGATCGATCAATGTGCCGCGCAGCTGGAATTCGTCATCAATCGGGCGCGGCTTTTCGTCCGCTGTCAGGGCGAGGATTGCTTCATCAAACAGCTGCAACAGCATCTGGTTCAGCTCGGTGACCCGGCGGGTGACGCGGAAGAAATCCTTCATCATCTGCTCAACTGGCTCGTTACCTTCGCCCTGATAATTCAGCCGCTGTGCCACGCTGAGCTGGCGGTCGAACAGCAGGCGGTTATCGTAGCGGGTAACTTCCAGATGCAGGGCAAAACGGATGCACCACAGCAGGTGCAGACACTCGTTTAGCTCGTTACGCTCGGCCTCGGTCAGGAAGCCAAAGCCGACCATCTCGTCCATCGAGGTGGCGCCAAAGTGGCGACGGGCGACCCACTGTAACGTGTGGATGTCGCGCAGGCCGCCGGGGCTGCTTTTAATATCGGGTTCAAGATTATAGCTGGTGCCGTGGTAGCGCTGGTGGCGCTGGTTTTGCTCCTCGACCTTGGCGGCGAAGAATTTCTCAGATGGCCAGAAGCCGTCGCTGAAAATATGCTTTTGCAGCTCCAGGAACAGCGCGACGTCGCCAATCAGCAGACGGGTTTCAATCAGGTTGGTGGCGACGGTCAGGTCAGATAACCCCTCCAGCAGGCACTCTTCCAGGGTGCGCACGCTGTGGCCCACTTCAAGCTTGACGTCCCAGAGCAGGGTCAGCAGTTCGCCAATTTTTTGCGCCTGTTCGTCCGGCAACTTTTTGCGGCTTAAGATCAGGAGATCGATGTCGGAGAGCGGATGAAGCTCTCCGCGGCCATAGCCCCCGACGGCAACCAGCGCAACATCACTGATTTGCCCAAATCCGTAATCGATCCACAAACGCTGCAGCAGCTGGTCGATAAATTCGGTGCGCGCTTCAATGAGCTGCTCGGCAGATACGCCCGCGTCGAACGCGCTGCCCAGCCAGCGATGGAAAACGTCCATATGGGCTTTTATGTGCGCGCAGGTCAGCTCGTGCGGCGGCCAGACGCCCGGGTTATCGGGCTGGTCGGGGAGGGTGGGAAGGGCTGTGTTAGCATACTGTTCGGGTAATAGATTACTCATCGTGCGCCACCCATAAGAAAAAGCTATCGCCATTAAAAAAGCCGGCATTTGCCGGCTTCTTATCACTCAATGTTCGTCAGTATCGCCGGGATGGTGTCATCCTTGCGCAACGTCATAATTTCGCAGCCGTTGTCCGTTACCACAATAGTATGCTCGTACTGGGCAGACAAGCTTCTGTCTTTGGTTTTCACCGTCCAGCCGTCTTTCATGGTGCGAATGCGGTAGTCACCGGCGTTGACCATCGGTTCGATGGTGAAGGTCATCCCTTTTTGCAGCACCACGCCGCCGTCATCGGCATCATAGTGCAGAACCTGCGGTTCTTCATGGAAGACGCGGCCAATGCCGTGACCGCAGTACTCGCGCACCACGGAGAAACCTTCCGCTTCCACAAATTTCTGAATTGCGGCACCGAGGGTGCGCAGGCGAATACCCGGTTTAACCATTTTCAGCGCCAGGTAAAGGCTCTCTTGCGTCACTTTGCACAGACGCTCGCCCAGAATCGTTGGTTTGCCAACGATGAACATTTTTGAGGTGTCACCGTGGTACTCGTCTTTAATGACGGTCACGTCGATGTTGACGATGTCGCCATCTTTCAGCAGTTTTTCGTCGTCTGGAATACCGTGGCAAACCACTTCATTAATAGAGATGCAGACGGATTTCGGGAAACCGTGGTAGCCGAGGCAGGCGGAAACCGCGTGCTGCTCGTTAACGATATAGTCATTACAGATGCGATCCAGTTCGCCGGTGCTGACGCCCGGCTTCACGAACGGCTCGATCATTTCCAGCACTTCCGCAGCCAGACGACCGGCGACGCGCATCTTTTCAATTTCTTCAGGTGTCTTAATAGAGATAGCCATGTAATCTGTCCATCGGTGTCGATTTTTTCGACAATACTAGTCTAAGTGTCGTCAATGGTATCAGTCAGGCACGCTCCGTGCCAAATTGAGAATCATTAACAGCACACTCCGCCAACAACTGTTGGTTTCTGGTCGTGTTTTGTGGTATAAAGCGCGCCGGACTTCCGATCCATCTCAGATACACAGGCTGGACGGAAGCGACAAATCTCACTTTGTGTAACAACACACACGTATCGGCACATATTCCGGGGTGCCCTTCGGGGTCGGTAATATGGGATACGTGGAGGCATAACCCCAACTTTCAATATAGAGGTTTTAAAACATGGCAACTGTTTCCATGCGCGACATGCTCAAGGCTGGTGTTCACTTCGGTCACCAGACCCGTTACTGGAACCCGAAAATGAAGCCTTTCATCTTCGGCGCGCGTAACAAAGTTCACATCATCAACCTTGAGAAAACTGTACCAATGTTCAACGAAGCCCTGGCTGAGCTGAACAAGATCTCTTCCCGTAAAGGTAAGATTCTGTTCGTTGGTACTAAGCGCGCTGCAAGCGAAGCTGTGAAAGATGCTGCTAACAGCTGCGACCAGTTCTTCGTGAACCATCGCTGGTTGGGCGGCATGCTGACCAACTGGAAAACTGTTCGTCAGTCCATCAAGCGCCTGAAAGATCTGGAAACCCAGTCTCAGGACGGTACTTTCGACAAGCTGACTAAGAAAGAAGCGCTGATGCGCACTCGTGAACTGGACAAGCTGGAAAACAGCCTGGGCGGTATCAAAGATATGGGCGGCCTGCCAGACGCGCTGTTCGTAATCGATGCAGACCACGAGCACATCGCTATCAAAGAAGCTAACAACCTGGGTATCCCGGTATTCGCTATCGTTGATACCAACTCCGATCCGGACGGTGTTGACTTCGTTATCCCGGGTAACGACGACGCAATCCGTGCTGTTAGCCTGTACCTGAGCGCTGTAGCTGCTACCGTTCGTGAAGGCCGTTCCCAGGATCTGGCTTCTCAGGCGGAAGAAAGCTTCGTAGAAGCTGAATAATAAGGTTTTACCCCTTATTAGTACCGTGTATGAATAGGGGCCCATTATCGGCCCCTTTTTTCAATTTACACTGTTTGGCCTCCGGCCGGGCAGTTCACATCTCCCGAGGATTTAAGAATGGCTGAAATTACCGCATCCCTGGTAAAAGAGCTGCGCGAGCGTACTGGCGCAGGCATGATGGATTGCAAAAAAGCGCTGACTGAAGCGAACGGCGACATCGAGCTGGCAATCGAAAACATGCGTAAATCCGGTGCGATCAAAGCAGCTAAGAAAGCAGGCAACGTTGCTGCTGACGGCGTGATCATCACTAAAATCGACGGCACCTACGGCATCATTCTGGAAGTTAACTGCCAGACTGACTTCGTTGCTAAAGATGGCGGTTTCCAGGCATTTGCGAACAAAGTTCTGGACGCAGCTGTTGCTGGCAAAATCACTGACGTTGAAGTTCTGAAAGCACAGTTCGAAGAAGAACGTGTTGCGCTGGTTGCTAAAATCGGTGAGAACATCAACATCCGTCGCGTATCTTCCCTGGAAGGCGAAGTACTGGGTTCTTACCAGCACGGCGCACGTATCGGTGTTCTGGTTGCGGCTAAAGGCGCTGACGAAGAGCTGGTTAAACAGCTGGCTATGCACATCGCTGCAAGCAAACCAGAATTCGTTAAGCCAGAAGACGTGTCTGCTGAAGTGGTTGAGAAAGAGTACCAGGTTCAGCTGGACATCGCGATGCAGTCTGGTAAGCCAAAAGAAATCGCAGAGAAAATGGTTGAAGGCCGCATGAAGAAATTCACCGGCGAAGTTTCTCTGACTGGCCAGCCTTTCGTTATGGATCCAAGCAAGTCTGTTGCTCAGTTGCTGAAAGAGCACAACGCTGACGTAACTGGCTTCATCCGCTTCGAAGTGGGCGAAGGCATCGAGAAAGTTGAGACTGACTTCGCAGCAGAAGTTGCTGCAATGTCCAAGCAGTCTTAATGATTGAAAAGGAGCCGCCTGAGGGCGGCTTCTTTTTGTCACCCGTCACAGGAAATCAGACAGGCTCCAGTATCGCTGTACTGATTTGCGGCATATTATGTCGCCAGAATTAACTCCCATCTTAATCGTTGACAGTCTCAGGAAAGAAACATGGCTACCAATGCAAAACCCGTGTACAAACGCATTCTGCTTAAGCTGAGTGGCGAAGCGCTGCAGGGATCGGAAGGCTTCGGTATTGACGCAAGCATCCTTGATCGCATGGCACAGGAAATCAAAGAACTGGTCGAACTGGGTATCCAGGTTGGCGTGGTCATTGGCGGTGGCAACCTTTTCCGTGGTGCTGGTCTGGCGAAAGCGGGGATGAACCGCGTTGTGGGCGACCACATGGGTATGCTGGCAACCGTGATGAATGGCCTGGCAATGCGTGACGCACTCCATCGCGCATATGTGAACGCCCGCCTGATGTCCGCGATTCCACTGAATGGCGTATGCGATAATTACAGCTGGGCAGAGGCCATTAGCCTGCTGCGCAACAACCGCGTGGTGATCCTCTCCGCCGGTACGGGTAACCCGTTCTTTACGACCGATTCCGCTGCCTGCCTGCGCGGTATCGAGATCGAAGCTGATGTGGTACTGAAAGCGACCAAAGTCGATGGCGTGTTTACTGCCGACCCGGCAAAAGATCCTTCTGCCACCATGTACGATCAGCTGAGCTACAGCGAAGTGCTGGATAAAGAGCTGAAAGTGATGGATCTTGCCGCCTTCACGCTGGCTCGCGACCACAAATTGCCAATTCGTGTCTTCAACATGAACAAACCTGGCGCACTGCGTCGCGTGGTCATGGGCGAAAAAGAAGGCACTTTGATCACGGAATAATTTCCGTTGACGATAAATACAGGTAAGATTCCGCTTTACTTTGTAGTGGTATCTTACCTGGACGCGCCTTTGGCGTTGTCATGAATTAAACGCGACTATACTTAGCACACCTGTAGCGCTGTGCTGGCGGATAGTCTGCCTGAGACAAGTTTTCAAGGATTCGTAACGTGATTAACGACATCAGAAAAGATGCTGAAGTACGCATGGACAAATGCGTAGAAGCGTTCAAAAACCAAATCAGCAAAATCCGTACTGGCCGTGCTTCCCCAAGCCTGCTGGATGGCATCATCGTAGAATACTACGGTACGCCAACGCCTCTGCGCCAGCTGGCGAGCGTGACGGTTGAAGATACCCGTACGCTGAAAATCAACGTCTTCGATCGCTCTATGAGCCCGGCCGTTGAGAAAGCGATCATGGCCTCTGACCTGGGTCTGAACCCCAGTTCTGCGGGCGCTGACATCCGCGTTCCGCTGCCTCCGCTGACGGAAGAACGTCGTAAAGACCTGATCAAAGTGGTTCGCGGTGAAGCTGAGCAGGGTCGTGTTTCCGTGCGTAACGTGCGCCGTGATGCGAACGATAAAGTGAAAGCACTGCTGAAAGAAAAAGAGATCAGCGAAGATGACGATCGTCGTTCTCAGGACGACATTCAGAAAATGACCGACGCTGCCATCAAGAAAATTGATGCGGCGCTGGCAGAAAAAGAAGCGGAACTGATGCAGTTCTGATTTCTGTCGTACACTGATAAACGCCGTTCAGAGGGACTTCGGGTCTTGCTGGCGGCGTTTTGCTTTTATCTGGTCTAACTTTTTTCGGGCATCTCATGAAGCATTTAACACTCCTCGGCTCAACCGGCTCCATCGGTTGCAGTACTCTCGACGTCGTCCGCCATAATCCTGAACTTTACACCGTGACAGCGCTGGTGGCCGGTAAGAATGTGCAGCGTATGGTCGAGCAGTGCCTGGAGTTTATGCCCCGCTACGCGGTGATGGATGACGAAGAGAGCGCGCGTCTGCTGAAAGCCCAGCTGCGGGAAAAGGGCAGCCGAACCGAGGTGCTGAGCGGCCAGCAGGCGGCCTGCGAGATGGCTGCGCTGGATGAAGTTGACCAGGTTATGGCGGCCATCGTCGGAGCGGCCGGGCTGCTGCCGACACTTGCTGCGATCGATGCCGGTAAAGACGTTTTGCTCGCCAATAAAGAGTCGCTTGTTACCTGTGGCCGCCTGTTTATGGACGCGGTAAAACAGCGTGGGGCGCGCCTTTTGCCGGTTGACAGCGAGCACAACGCCATTTTTCAGAGTTTACCGCAACCTTTTCAACAGAACCTGGGGTACGCTGACCTGGAGCAGAATGGCGTCGTGTCGATTCTGCTTACCGGGTCTGGTGGCCCGTTCCGTGAAACGCCACTGTCTGAACTGCGCGCAATGACGCCGGACCAGGCATGCCGTCATCCGAACTGGTCAATGGGGCGTAAAATCTCCGTTGACTCAGCCACCATGATGAACAAAGGTCTGGAATACATTGAAGCGCGCTGGCTGTTTAATGCGTCAGCGAAGCAGATGGAAGTACTGATCCACCCGCAGTCGGTGATTCACTCGATGGTGCGCTATCAGGATGGCAGCGTGCTGGCACAGCTTGGCGAGCCGGATATGCGTACGCCTATTGCCCATTCAATGGCGTGGCCAAACCGGGTGAAATCCGGCGTTAAGCCGCTTGATTTCTGTAAGCTCAGTTCCCTGACATTCAGTGAACCAGACTACGATCGTTATCCTTGTCTGAAGCTTGCAATGAACGCCTTTGACCAGGGGCAGGCGGCGACGACGGCACTGAATGCAGCCAATGAAATTACCGTTGACGCATTTCTGAATCAGCAGATCCGTTTTACCGATATCGCGACGTTAAATTTATCGGTACTGGAGATGATGGATTTGCGCGAGCCACAAAGCGTGGAAGAGGTGCTGGCGGTGGATACAGCTGCTCGTGATATTGCGCGTAAACAGATGACACGTCTTGCAAGCTGGTGATAAAGCAAGCACTAGTGGTCGTGCTATTTGTTAGCGTTGGGCTTCAGTGATATAGTCTGCGCCACCTGATCGCAGGAATTTGACTTTATGTGGTCAGGTAAGCCGTGGTTTGACACGGCTTTTTTATGTACAGGCTTAAGTATTCCTGAGTACCGTTAAATCCTTTTCAGGGACAAAAAACGCGTTATGTTGTCTGCGAATCAACCAATAAGCGAAAACTTGCCAGCTCATGGCTGCCGTCATGTAGCAATCATCATGGATGGCAACGGGCGCTGGGCGAAAAGACAAGGGAAAATACGAGCCTTTGGGCATAAAGCGGGAGCGAAATCTGTTCGCCGTGCCGTTTCTTTTGCCGCTAATAACGGCATTGATGCGTTAACGCTCTATGCTTTTAGCAGTGAAAACTGGAATCGACCTCCGCAGGAAGTGACTGCGTTGATGGAATTGTTTGTGTGGGCGCTAGACAGCGAAGTAAAAAGCCTGCACCGCCACAACGTTCGCCTGCGCATCATTGGCGATACCAGTCGTTTTAACTCACGTTTGCAGGAGCGGATTCGTAAAGCAGAAGCGCTGACTGAAAATAATACCGGTCTGACGCTCAACGTTGCGGCGAATTACGGTGGACGCTGGGATATTATCCAGGGCGTTCGGCATCTGGCCGAACAGGTTCAGGAAGGGCTGTTGAGACCCGACCAGATTGATGAAGAGGCGCTGAGCAAGCAAATCTGCATGAATGAACTGGCACCTGTGGATTTGGTAATTAGGACAGGGGGGGAACATCGCATAAGTAACTTTTTGATATGGCAAATTGCCTATGCTGAACTTTACTTTACGGATGTTCTCTGGCCCGATTTTGATGAACAAGACTTTGAAGGTGCGCTGCATGCCTTTGCCAATCGAGAGCGTCGTTTCGGCGGCACCGAGCCAGGTGGCGACAAAGCCTGATGGGGGTAGCTTTTGCTGAAGTATCGCCTGATTTCCGCTTTTGTTTTAATACCCATTGTCATTGCGGCGCTGTTTTTACTGCCCCCGGTGGGATTCGCCATTGTTACGCTGGTGGTGTGCATGCTCGCCGCGTGGGAATGGGGACAGTTTAGCGGCTTTACCTCACGCAGCCAGCGAGTATGGCTTGCGGTACTCTGTGGCTTTATCCTGGCCATAATGCTGTTTACGTTGCCTGAATATCACCATGATATTCATCAACCGCTGGTTGCCGGCTCCTTGTGGATATCGTTGGCCTGGTGGGTTGCCGCGCTGTTGCTGGTTCTTTTTTATCCAGGCTCCGCGGCATTATGGCGTCATTCAAAAGTGCTGCGACTGATTTTTGGTTTGCTCACCATTGTTCCGTTTTTCTGGGGCATGGTCGCGCTGCGAGCCTGGCACTATGACGAAAACCATTACAGCGGTGCGATCTGGCTGCTTTATGTGATGATTCTCGTCTGGGGGGCTGACTCCGGGGCCTATATGTTTGGTAAACTGTTTGGCAAACATAAGCTGGCACCAAAAGTTTCTCCGGGTAAAACCTGGCAAGGCTTCATCGGCGGCTTGTTTACGGCAGCGATCATCTCCTGGGGCTATGGCGTCTGGGCAGATCTGGCCGTAGCACCGTCAATACTGCTGGTGTGCTCGATTTTTGCTGCACTTGCCTCAGTGCTCGGTGATTTAACCGAAAGTATGTTTAAGCGTGAAGCAGGGATTAAGGACAGCGGACATCTTATTCCAGGTCATGGCGGTATACTGGATCGCATTGACAGCCTGACAGCGGCTGTTCCAGTATTTGCTTGCCTGCTTTTACTGGTATTCGGGACGATTTAACGGAAGGTTTTATGCTGAGCATTCTCTGGAATCTGGCGGCGTTCATTGTTGCACTGGGTGTACTGATTACCGTGCATGAATTTGGCCATTTCTGGGTTGCTCGCCGTTGTGGTGTGCGGGTAGAGCGATTCTCCATTGGTTTTGGCAAATCACTCTGGACGCGCACCGACCGTCACGGCACGGAATTTGTCATCGCCCTTATCCCGCTTGGCGGCTACGTCAAAATGCTCGACGAACGCGTTGAGCCTGTCGCTCCTGAACTGCGACACAGTGCGTTTAACAACAAAACCGTTGGACAACGCGCCGCCATCATTGCTGCCGGACCGGTAGCCAACTTCATCTTTGCGATTTTCGCTTACTGGCTGGTGTTTATCATCGGCGTCCCTGGCGTGCGTCCGGTAGTGGGGGAGATTGCCCCTGACTCCATCGCGGCGAGTGCGCAAATTACGTCCGGGATGGAACTTAAAGCGATTGATGGCATCGAAACCCCTGATTGGGATGCCGTGCGACTTCAGCTGGTAGCCAAAATTGGCGATCCGCAGACAACCATCAGCGTATCGTCGTTTGGGTCAGACGCGCGTCAGGACAAAGTACTGGATTTACGCCACTGGCGTTTCGAGCCAGACAAAGAGGATCCCGTCGCTGCGCTGGGCATTCGTCCCCGCGGCGCGCAGATTGAGCCGGTATTAGCCGAAGTACAGGCAAATTCGGCAGCGAGCAAAGCGGGTTTGCAAGCTGGCGACAGGATCGTTAAAGTCGATGGTCAACCATTAACAGAGTGGATGACCTTTGTTACTCTGGTGCGCGATAATCCGGGGACGTCTCTCGCGCTGGAAGTTGAAAGGCAAGGTAGTCCGCTTTCGCTGACGCTGATCCCGGATACGAAGTCGGTCGGCAAAAAGGCAGAAGGGTTTGCAGGCGTTGTGCCAAAAGTGATCCCGCTGCCAGATGAGTACAAGACAATACGCCAGTATGGGCCGTTCAGCGCCATTCTTGAAGCCACGGATAAAACATGGCAACTGATGAAGCTGACGGTCAACATGTTGGGGAAATTGATAACCGGTGATGTGAAACTGAACAACCTCAGTGGGCCAATCTCGATTGCTCAGGGGGCTGGGATGTCAGCGGAGTTCGGGGTGATTTACTATCTCATGTTCCTCGCGCTTATTAGCGTGAACCTTGGGATTATCAACCTGTTCCCGCTTCCCGTTTTAGACGGGGGTCATCTGCTGTTTTTAGCGATTGAAAAGCTAAAAGGCGGACCGGTATCCGAGCGAGTTCAAGACTTTAGTTATCGCATTGGCTCGATTTTGCTGGTGCTGTTAATGGGGCTTGCACTTTTCAATGATTTCTCTCGGTTGTAAGAGAGTTAGTTAGGAAGAACGCATAATAACGATGGCGATGAAAAAGTTGCTCATAGCGTCGCTGCTGTTTAGCAGCGCCACCGTATACGGTGCTGACGGGTTCGTAGTGAAAGACATTCATTTCGAAGGCCTTCAGCGTGTCGCCGTTGGTGCGGCCCTCCTCAGTATGCCTGTGCGCCCCGGCGATACGGTTAATGATGATGATATCAGTAACACCATCCGTGCTCTGTTTGCCACCGGCAACTTTGAGGACGTCCGCGTCCTGCGCGATGGTGATACGCTGCTGGTACAGGTAAAAGAACGTCCAACGATCGCCAGTATCACTTTCTCCGGTAACAAGTCGGTGAAAGATGACATGCTCAAGCAAAACCTTGAAGCATCGGGTGTTCGTGTGGGTGAATCTCTGGACCGCACAACCCTTTCAGACATTGAAAAAGGTCTGGAAGACTTCTACTACAGCGTCGGTAAATACAGCGCCAGCGTGAAAGCGGTTGTCACTCCGCTCCCACGTAACCGTGTTGACCTGAAACTGGTCTTCCAGGAAGGTGTTTCTGCGAAGATCCAGCAGATCAACATTGTGGGTAACCACGCGTTCAGCACCGACGAACTGATCTCGACCTTCCAGCTGCGCGATGAAGTGCCGTGGTGGAACGTAGTTGGCGATCGTAAATACCAGAAGCAGAAGCTGGCGGGCGACCTTGAGACCCTGCGCAGCTACTATCTGGATCGCGGTTATGCCCGCTTCAACATCGACTCGACTCAGGTCAGTCTGACTCCGGACAAGAAAGGTATCTACATTACGGTTAACATCACTGAAGGCGATCAGTACAAGCTTTCCGGTGTTGAAGTGAGTGGTAACCTGGCGGGGCATTCTGCTGAGATCGAATCGCTGACCAAAATTCAGCCAGGCGATCTGTATAGCGGCTCCAAAGTCACCAAAATGGAAGACAGCATTAAGAAGCTGCTCGGCCGCTATGGTTACGCCTATCCGCGCGTACAGACTCAGCCGGAAATCAACGACGCGGATAAAACCGTTAAGCTGCACGTTAACGTTGATGCGGGCAACCGTTTCTACGTGCGTAAGATCCGCTTCGTCGGTAACGACACCTCCAAAGACTCCGTTCTGCGCCGCGAAATGCGCCAGATGGAAGGTGCGTGGCTGGGCAGCGACCTGGTCGACCAGGGTAAAGAGCGTCTGAACCGTCTGGGCTATTTTGAAACCGTAGACACTGAAACCCAGCGTGTACCGGGCAGCCCGGATCAGGTTGATGTCGTTTATAAAGTGAAAGAGCGTAACACCGGTAGCTTTAACTTCGGCGTGGGCTACGGCACGGAAAGCGGCGTGAGTTTCCAGGTGGGCGTCCAGCAGGATAACTGGCTGGGTACGGGTTACTCTGTTGGTATTAACGGTACCAAAAACGATTACCAGACCTACTCTGAGTTCTCCGTTACTAACCCATACTTCACCGTTGACGGTGTGAGCCTGGGCGGTCGTATTTTCTATAACGACTTTAAAGCGGATGATGCAGATCTGTCTTCCTACACCAACAAAAGTTACGGTGTGGACGGAACGCTTGGCTTCCCGGTTAACGAATACAACACCCTGCGCGCGGGCTTAGGTTACGTGCATAACGACCTGTCCAACATGCAGCCGCAGGTGGCGATGTGGCGTTATCTGGACTCTATCGGCCAGTCTGCAAGCACATCCAGCGATGACAACGGTTTTGCTGCAGATGACTTCACCTTCAACTACGGCTGGACTTACAACCGTCTTGACCGCGGTTACTTCCCAACGGAAGGCTCTCGCGTCAACCTGAACGGTAAGGTGACCATTCCTGGTTCCGATAACGAATTCTACAAGGTGACGCTGGATACCGCGTCCTACTTCCCGATTGATGACGATCACAAGTGGGTGGTTCTGGGTCGTACCCGTTGGGGCTATGGTGACGGTATCGGCAGTAAAGAGCTGCCGTTCTATGAGAACTTCTACGCGGGTGGTTCAAGTACCGTGCGTGGCTTCCAGTCCAACAACATTGGTCCGAAAGCGGTTTATTACGGCGGTAATGATGAAGATAACTGCGCAAGCCGTGATCCAAAACAAGTATGTAGCTCTGATGATGCGGTAGGCGGTAACGCCATGGCCGTGGCCAGCCTGGAGTTCATCACCCCAACGCCATTTATCAGTGATAAATACGCGAACTCCGTACGTACATCCTTCTTCTGGGATGCGGGTACGGTGTGGGATACCAACTGGCAGAATACTGCCCAGATGCGCGCAGCTGGCGTACCAGACTACAGCGATCCGAGCAATATTCGCATGTCTGCCGGTATCGCATTACAATGGATGTCACCGCTGGGGCCGTTGGTCTTCTCCTACGCCCAGCCGTTTAAGAAATACGATGGAGACAAAGCGGAGCAATTCCAGTTTAACATTGGTAAAACCTGGTAATAATCCGCTGCAATGGAATGCGTTGGCAGTGTAGCGCTGACAACCGGCGATCGGTCAAACGGTCGCCTTGCCACGCAAAGAACGGTACCTTCTGGTGCCAATGGGATGGTAAGGAGTTAATTGTGAAAAAGTGGTTATTAGCTGCAGGTCTCGGTTTAGCGATGGCAACTTCTGCTCAGGCAGCAGACAAAATCGCAATCGTCAACATGGGTAATTTGTTCCAGCAGGTTGCACAGAAAACGGGTGTTTCTGCGACGCTGGAAAACGAATTCAAAGGCCGTGCGAGCGAACTGCAGCGTATGGAAGGCGATCTTCAGTCCAAAATGCAGCGTCTGCAGCGTGATGGTTCTACCATGAAAGCAAGCGATCGCAGCAAACTGGAAAAAGACGTTATGGCTCAGCGCCAGACCTTCTCCCAGAAAGCGCAGGCTTTCGAGCAGGATCGTCAGCGTCGTTCTAACGAAGAGCGTGGCAAGCTGGTGACTCGCATTCAGACTGCTGTTAAAGCAGTTGCTGCCGATCAGAGCATCGATCTGGTTGTTGATGCGAACGCCGTTGCTTTCAACAGCAGCGATGTTAAAGACATCACCGCTGATGTTCTGAAACAGGTTAAATAAGTAATGCCTTCAATTCGACTGGCTGATTTAGCTCAGCAGTTGGATGCAGAATTACACGGTGATGGCGATATCGTCATCACCGCTGTTGCGTCCATGCAATCTGCTAAAGCTGGCACGATTACCTTCATGGTAAGCCCTAAGTACCGTGAACAACTGGCTCAATGCCAGGCGTCAGCTGTTGTTCTGACGCAGGACGATCTTCCCTTTGCCACTGGAAGCGCGCTGGTAGTGAAAAATCCCTACCTGACGTATGCACGCATGGCTCAAATTCTTGATACCACGCCGCAGCCGGCGCAGAACATTGCTGCCAGCGCAGCGATTGATCCGACGGCTAAGCTGGGTAACAACGTGGCCGTTGGCGCGAATGCGGTTATTGAATCTGGCGTTGAGCTGGGCGATAACGTCGTCATTGGCCCTGGATGCTTTGTTGGGAAAAATACGAAAATCGGCGCTGGAACCCGTTTATGGGCCAATGTGTCCGTTTATCATGAAGTTGAAATCGGCGAAAATTGCCTCGTCCAGTCCAGTACCGTGATTGGTTCTGATGGCTTTGGCTACGCGAACGATCGCGGTAACTGGGTTAAGATCCCGCAGCTTGGTCGCGTTATTATTGGCGATCGCGTTGAGATCGGGGCCTGTACAACGATCGACCGTGGTGCACTCGACGACACGATTATTGGCAATGGTGTTATCATCGATAACCAGTGCCAGATTGCGCATAACGTTGTGATTGGCGACAATACCGCGGTTGCGGGGGGCGTCATCATGGCGGGCAGCCTGAAAATTGGTCGTTACTGCATGATTGGCGGCGCGAGCGTGATTAATGGCCATATGGAAATATGCGACAAGGTGACGGTGACGGGTATGGGCATGGTAATGCGTCCTATCACTGAACCTGGCGTCTATTCCTCCGGTATTCCGCTGCAACCCAACAAGGTATGGCGTAAAACAGCAGCTCTGGTGATGAACATTGATGATATGAGCAAGCGACTCAAGTCTCTTGAGCGTAAGATCGATCAACAAGACTAAACGTCACCCGTTTAACGCTATCTTTCCCGGCCTGTCGGCTTTCTAATAAACCGGCAGGCCGTGTTATTATTGTTATCAGTACATTTTGACAGGAAGAGTATTTTGACTACTGACACTCATACTCTGCATATTGAAGAGATTTTAGAACTTCTGCCGCACCGCTACCCGTTTCTGCTGGTAGACCGCGTGCTGGATTTTGAAGAAGGTCGTTTTCTGCGCGCAGTGAAAAATGTTTCCGTGAATGAACCATTCTTCCAGGGACACTTCCCGGGTAAGCCTATCTTCCCGGGTGTGTTGATTCTGGAAGCGATGGCTCAGGCTACCGGTATTCTGGCGTTTAAAAGCGTCGGTAAGCTGGAGCCGGGTGAACTGTATTACTTCGCAGGTATTGATGAAGCGCGCTTCAAGCGTCCTGTCGTGCCTGGCGATCAGATGATCATGGAAGTCACTTTTGAAAAAACGCGTCGTGGCCTGACTCGCTTCAAAGGCGTAGCGCTGGTTGACGGCAAAGTTGTTTGCGAAGCGACGATGATGTGTGCTCGTAGCCGGGAGTCCTGATACGTGATTGATAAATCCGCCTTTATTCATCCTACCGCGATTGTGGAAACCGGTGCCATCATTGGTGCTAACGTCCACATTGGCCCGTTCTGTATTGTTGGACCCCATGTCGAAATTGGTGAGGGTACAGTACTGAAATCTCACGTTGTCGTGAATGGTCACACGACCATTGGCTGCAATAACGAGATCTATCAGTTCGCTTCCATCGGCGAAGTTAACCAGGATCTGAAATATGCTGGTGAGTCGACCCGTCTGGAAATTGGCGATCGTAACCGCATTCGCGAAAGCGTCACCATTCATCGTGGAACCGTGCAGGGTGGTGGGTTGACGAAGGTGGGCAGCGACAACCTGTTTATGGTTAATGCGCATATCGCGCACGACTGTACCGTGGGTGACCGCTGTATTCTTGCCAACAACGCAACGCTGGCAGGACACGTTTCGGTTGATGACTTCGCAATTATTGGCGGCATGACCGCAGTCCATCAGTTCTGCATCATTGGTGCACACGTGATGGTCGGCGGATGCTCCGGTGTGGCGCAGGACGTCCCACCGTATGTGATTGCGCAGGGCAACCATGCCACGCCGTTTGGTGTGAACATCGAAGGCCTCAAGCGTCGTGGTTTTAGCCGCGAAGCGATTACCGCCATCCGCAACGCGTACAAATTGCTGTACCGTAGTGGTAAAACGCTGGAAGAGGCGAAGCCGGAAATTGCCGAACTGGCGAACAAGCATCCTGAAGTGAACGCGTTCATAGAGTTCTTTGACCGTTCAACAAGGGGCCTGATTCGTTAATGGTCGACAGTCGTCCGCTTACGATAGCCCTGGTCGCCGGAGAAACCTCCGGCGATATTCTTGGTGCAGGTCTCATCCGTGCGCTTAAGGCGCGTGTACCCAATGCTCGCTTTGTGGGCGTAGCGGGCCCGCTGATGCAGGCCGAAGGCTGTGAAGCCTGGTATGAAATGGAAGAGCTGGCCGTTATGGGCATCGTTGAGGTGCTGGGGCGCCTGCGACGCTTGCTGTATATTCGTGCCGATCTCACCCGCCGCTTTACCGAACTCAAACCCGATGTGTTCGTCGGTATCGATGCACCCGATTTCAACATTACCCTCGAAGGTAATCTGAAAAAGCAGGGCATCAAAACCATTCACTACGTCAGTCCGTCGGTGTGGGCGTGGCGACAGAAACGCGTTTTCAAAATCGGACGGTCCACCAACCTGGTGCTGGCTTTCCTGCCTTTCGAAAAAGCGTTTTACGACAGATTTAATGTTCCGTGCCGTTTTATCGGTCATACCATGGCGGATGCGATGCCGTTGGATCCGGATAAAAACGCGGCGCGCGACGCGCTGGGCATTCCGCACGATGTGCACTGTCTGGCGCTGCTGCCGGGCAGCCGTGGCGCAGAGGTAGAGATGCTGAGCGCTGATTTCCTGAAGACCGCGCAGATTCTTCGCCAGACCTATCCCGATCTTGAAGTGGTTGTGCCGCTGGTGAATGCCAAACGCCGCGAGCAGTTTGAGCGCATCAAAGCCGAAGTCGCCCCGGATTTTCATGTCCGTCTTCTCGACGGAAAAGGGCGGGAAGCCATGTACGCGAGCGATGCCGCTCTGCTGGCCTCTGGTACGGCGGCGCTGGAGTGTATGCTGGCGAAATGCCCGATGGTGGTCGGTTATCGTATGAAGCCGTTTACCTTCTGGCTGGCAAAACGTCTGGTGAAAACGGATTATGTCTCCCTGCCAAACCTGCTTGCCGGGCGCGAGCTGGTAAAAGAGCTATTGCAGGATGAGTGCCAGCCGCAGGCGCTGGCGGATGCCCTGCTGCCGCTGCTGGCCAACGGCAAGACCAGCCACCAGATGCACGATACCTTCCGTGAACTGCACCAGCTGATCCGCTGTAATGCTGATGAGCAAGCGGCTGATGCAGTGCTGGAGTTAGCAAAATGATGGAATTTATTTATCCCCACACGCACCTCGTTGCCGGAGTGGATGAGGTCGGACGCGGCCCGCTGGTGGGGGCCGTGGTGACCGCGGCGGTGATCCTCGATCCAACGCGCCCGATTATTGGTCTGAATGACTCAAAAAAACTGAGTGAGAAGCGCCGACTGGCACTGTTCGATGAAATTAAAGAGAAGGCGCTGGCCTGGAGCGTTGGGCGCGCAGAGCCGAATGAGATTGACGATCTGAATATTCTCCACGCCACGATGCTGGCAATGCAGCGAGCTGTTGCTGGCCTGAAGGTTGTGCCTGAATATGTGCTGATCGACGGTAACCGTTGCCCGGCGCTGCCTATGCCTTCTATGGCCGTCGTTAAAGGCGACAGTCGCGTCGCAGAGATCAGTGCAGCTTCTATTATTGCCAAAGTGACGCGCGATGCCGAAATGGCCGCGCTGGACCTTACTTATCCTCAGTATGGTTTCGGCCAGCATAAGGGGTATCCAACGGCTTTCCACCTGGAAAAGCTGGCTGAACATGGCGCAACCGAACATCATCGGCGCAGTTTTGGCCCGGTGAAGCGCGCGCTGGGACTGGTGTCCTGAATCAATACGCAAGCAATTAAGTAACGCGGAATCTGAAGATGGCTGAACCACGTTTCGTACACCTGCGGGTGCATAGCGACTACTCCATGATCGATGGGCTGGCGAAGACCGGGCCGCTGGTAAAAAAGGCGGCCTCTCTGGGCATGCCCGCGCTGGCGATCACCGATTTTACCAACCTGTGTGGCCTGGTGAAGTTCTACGGAACGGCGCATGGCGCGGGAATGAAGCCTATCGTCGGTGCGGATTTTCATGTGCAGAGCGATCTCATCGGCGATGAGCTGACGCAAATCTCCGTGTTAGCCATGAACAATACGGGCTACCAAAACCTTACCCTGCTTATCTCAAAAGCCTATCAGCGCGGTTACGGCGCACTGGGCCCGTGGATTGACAGGGACTGGCTGGCTGAACTGAACGAAGGGCTGCTGTTGATCTCCGGTGGCCGCATGGGCGATGTCGGTAAATCACTGCTGCGCGGTAACAGCGCGCTGGTGGATCAATGCGTCTCGTTCTATGAAGAGTACTTCCCGAATCGTTACTATCTGGAACTGATTCGAACCGGTCGGCAGGATGAAGAGAACTATCTGCACGCTGCTGTCGCGCTGGCAGAAGAACGCGGCTTGCCCGTTGTGGCGACGAATGACGTGCGTTTCCTGGAGTCCGGTGATTTTGACGCGCACGAAATTCGCGTTGCTATCCACGATGGCTTCACCCTCGACGATCCGAAACGTCCGCGCAACTACTCATCGCAGCAGTACATGCGCAGCGAAGAGGAGATGTGCGAGCTCTTCTCCGACATTCCGGAAGCGCTGGAAAACAGCGTGGAGATTGCCAAGCGCTGTAACGTGACCGTGCGCCTGGGCGAATATTTCCTGCCGCAGTTCCCGACGGGGGACATGACCACGGAAGATTTCCTGGTCATGAAATCGAAAGAAGGTCTGGAAGAGCGTCTCGAATTCCTGTTCCCGGATGAAGAAGAGCGTAAAAAACGTCGTCCGGAGTATGACGAACGCCTGGATATTGAACTTCAGGTGATTAACCAGATGGGCTTCCCTGGCTACTTCCTGATCGTAATGGAGTTTATCCAGTGGTCGAAGGATAACGGCGTTCCGGTTGGTCCGGGCCGTGGCTCGGGGGCGGGCTCGCTGGTGGCGTATGCGCTGAAAATCACCGACCTCGATCCGCTGGAATTTGACCTGCTGTTCGAACGCTTCCTCAACCCGGAACGTGTTTCCATGCCCGACTTTGACGTCGACTTCTGCATGGAAAAACGCGACCAGGTTATCGAGCACGTAGCCGATATGTACGGCCGTGACGCGGTTTCGCAGATCATTACCTTCGGCACCATGGCGGCGAAAGCGGTTATCCGCGACGTGGGCCGCGTGCTGGGTCACCCGTACGGTTTTGTCGATCGTATTTCTAAGCTGGTACCGCCCGATCCGGGCATGACGCTGGCAAAAGCGTTTGAAGCCGAGCCGCAACTGCCGGAAATCTACGAAGCTGACGAAGAAGTCAAAGCGCTGATCGACATGGCGCGTAAGCTTGAAGGCGTGACGCGTAACGCCGGTAAGCACGCGGGGGGCGTGGTTATCGCCCCGACCAAAATCACCGACTTTGCGCCGCTCTACTGCGACGAAGCGGGCCAGCACCCGGTCACCCAGTTCGATAAGAACGACGTGGAATACGCCGGGCTGGTGAAGTTCGACTTCCTCGGCCTGCGCACGCTGACCATCATTAACTGGGCGCTGGAGATGATCAACGCCCGCCGCGAGAAGAACGGCGAGCCGCCGCTGGATATCGCGGCCATCCCGCTGGATGACAAGAAAAGCTTCGACATGCTGCAGCGCTCGGAGACGACAGCTGTCTTCCAGCTTGAATCCCGCGGCATGAAAGACCTGATTAAACGCCTGCAGCCCGACTGCTTCGAAGATATGATCGCACTGGTGGCCCTGTTCCGTCCGGGCCCGCTGCAGTCAGGGATGGTAGATAACTTCATCGACCGTAAGCACGGACGCGAAGAGATTTCCTACCCGGACGTGCAGTGGCAGCACGAAAGCCTGAAGCCGGTACTGGAGCCAACCTACGGCATCATCCTGTATCAGGAACAGGTCATGCAGATTGCCCAGGTGCTTTCCGGCTATACCCTCGGCGGCGCGGACATGCTGCGTCGTGCTATGGGTAAGAAAAAACCGGAAGAGATGGCCAAGCAGCGCTCTATTTTTGAAGACGGTGCGAAGAAAAACGGCGTTGACGGCGAACTGGCGATGAAAATCTTCGACCTGGTGGAGAAATTCGCCGGGTACGGGTTTAACAAATCCCACTCCGCTGCCTATGCTTTGGTTTCGTACCAGACGCTGTGGCTGAAAGCGCATTATCCCGCTGAGTTTATGGCGGCGGTGATGACCGCCGATATGGACAACACCGAGAAGGTGGTAGGCCTCGTGGATGAGTGCTGGCGCATGGGTCTGAAGATCCTGCCACCGGATATTAACTCCGGGCTTTATCATTTCCACGTCAACGATGACGGAGAGATCGTCTACGGGATCGGCGCGATCAAAGGCGTGGGTGAGGGGCCGATCGAGGCGATCATCGAAGCGCGTAACAACGGCGGCTATTTCCGCGAGCTATTCGATCTCTGCGCCCGTACCGATACCAAAAAACTGAACCGCCGCGTGCTGGAAAAGCTGATCATGTCCGGCGCGTTCGACAGGCTGGGGCCGCACCGCGCCGCGCTGATGAACTCTCTCGGCGATGCGCTGAAAGCAGCCGATCAGCACGCGAAAGCGGAAGCCATTGGCCAGGCGGATATGTTTGGCGTACTGGCGGAAGAGCCAGAGCAGATTGAGCAGTCTTACTCCAACTGTCAGCCCTGGCCAGAACAGGTGGTGCTGGATGGTGAACGTGAAACGTTAGGTTTGTACCTGACGGGACACCCGATCAACCAGTACATCAAAGAAATTGAGCGCTATGTCGGAGGCAACAGGCTAAAAGACATGCATCCGACAGATCGTGGTAAAATCACCACGGCTGCGGGGCTCGTGATTGCTGCAAGGGTTATGGTCACCAAGCGCGGCAATCGTATCGGCATCTGTACGTTAGATGACCGTTCCGGGCGTCTGGAGGTGATGCTGTTCACCGACGCGCTGGATAAATACCAGCAATTGCTGGAAAAAGACCGCATACTTATCGTCAGCGGACAGGTCAGCTTTGATGACTTCAGTGGGGGGCTTAAAATGACCGCCCGCGAAGTGATGGACATTGACGAAGCCCGGGAAAAATATGCTCGCGGGCTTGCTATCTCGCTGACGGACAGGCAAATTGATGACCAGCTTTTAAACCGACTCCGTCAGTCTCTGGAACCCCACCGCTCGGGGACCATTCCAGTACATCTCTACTATCAGAGGGCGGATGCACGTGCGCGGTTGCGCTTTGGCGCAACGTGGCGTGTCTCTCCGAGCGATCGTTTACTGAACGATTTGCGTGGCCTCATTGGTTCGGAGCAGGTGGAACTGGAGTTTGACTAATACAGGAATACTATGAGTCTGAATTTCCTTGATTTCGAACAGCCGATTGCTGAGCTGGAAGCGAAAATCGATTCTCTGACAGCGGTAAGCCGTCAGGATGAAAAACTGGATATTAACATCGACGAAGAAGTGCATCGTCTGCGCGAAAAAAGCGTAGAACTGACGCGCAAAATCTTTGCCGATCTCGGCGCATGGCAGATCGCCCAGCTGGCGCGTCACCCACAGCGTCCGTACACCCTGGATTATGTCCGCCTGGCGTTTGACGAATTTGACGAACTGGCAGGCGATCGCGCATACGCTGACGACAAAGCTATCGTCGGCGGTATCGCGCGTCTGGACGGACGCCCGGTGATGATCATTGGTCATCAGAAAGGCCGTGAAACCAAAGAGAAAATCCGTCGTAACTTCGGTATGCCAGCACCAGAAGGCTACCGTAAAGCCCTGCGTCTGATGGAGATGGCCGAGCGTTTCAATATGCCTATCATCACCTTCATCGACACTCCGGGTGCATACCCTGGCGTGGGCGCGGAAGAGCGTGGCCAGTCTGAAGCCATCGCACGTAACCTGCGGGAGATGTCTCGCCTGAAGGTTCCGGTCATCTGCACCGTTATCGGTGAGGGTGGTTCCGGTGGTGCGCTGGCGATTGGCGTGGGTGATAAAGTGAATATGCTGCAGTACAGCACCTATTCCGTTATCTCTCCGGAAGGCTGTGCGTCCATTCTGTGGAAAAGCGCCGACAAAGCGCCGCTGGCCGCTGAAGCGATGGGCATCATTGCGCCACGTCTGAAAGAGCTGAAGCTGATCGACACCGTTATCCCGGAACCTCTGGGCGGCGCGCATCGTAAGCCGGAAGTGATGGCTGCTTCCCTGAAAGCACAGCTGCTGGCCGACCTGGCCGATCTGGACGTCCTGAGCAAAGAAGATCTGCTCAACCGTCGTTACCAGCGTCTGATGACCTACGGTTACGCATAAGCTTCACAATTATCTGAAAAGCCGCACGATGTTGCGGCTTTTTTTATACCTGCCGTTTACCTTAACTATGCTTATCTGATGTTTTTCAAGGAGGTAAACCATGAACATCATTGCCATCATGGGGCCACACGGCGTCTTTTATAAAGACGAGCCCATCAAGGAGCTGGAGCAAGCCCTTAAAGCACGCGGATATCAGCTAATCTGGCCGCAAAACAGCGCCGATCTGTTGAAATTCATCGAACATAATCCGCGCATCTGTGGCGTGATATTCGACTGGGACGAATACGACATGGAGCTGTGTAGCGAGATCAACAGGCTGAATGAATATCTTCCGCTCTACGCCTTTATCAACACTCACTCCACCATGGACGTCAGCGCTCACGATATGCGCATGGCGCTGTGGTTCTTTGAATACTCGCTCGGCGTGGCGGAAGATATTGCGACCCGCATTCAGCAATACACTGGCGAATATCTTGATAACATCACACCGCCGTTTACGCGCGCGCTGTTCACCTATGTGAAAGAGGGGAAATACACCTTCTGTACGCCGGGACACATGGCCGGAACGGCCTATCAAAAAAGCCCGGTGGGGTGCCTGTTCTACGATTTCTTCGGCGGCAACACCCTGAAAGCAGACGTGTCGATTTCAGTGACCGAGTTAGGCTCTCTTCTGGATCACACCGGCCCGCATCTTGAAGCTGAAGAGTATATCGCCCGCACCTTTGGCGCCGAGCAGAGCTATATGGTGACCAACGGCACCTCGACCTCGAACAAAATCGTCGGAATGTATGCCGCGCCAACCGGAAGCACGTTGCTGATTGACCGTAACTGCCATAAATCGCTGGCGCACCTGCTGATGATGAGCGACGTCGTCCCGATCTGGCTGTCACCCACGCGTAACGCGCTCGGTATCCTCGGCGGCATTCCGCGCCGGGAGTTCACGCATCAAGCCATCGAAAGTAAGGTTGCGGCAACTCCTGGCGCAAGCTGGCCTGTCCATGCGGTGATTACCAACTCCACCTATGATGGTCTGCTCTACAATACGAACTGGATCAAGCAGACGCTGGACGTACCGTCGATCCACTTCGATTCCGCGTGGGTGCCGTACACCAATTTCCACCCGATTTATTCGGGTAAAAGTGGGATGAGCGGCGAGCGCGTGCCGGGCAAAGTGTTTTTCGAAACGCAGTCGACGCACAAAATGCTGGCCGCATTTTCGCAGGCGTCTCTTATTCACATCAAAGGCGAGTACGACGAGGATACGTTTAACGAAGCCTTTATGATGCACACCACCACCTCACCGAGCTATCCGCTGGTAGCCTCTATTGAAACGGCCGCGGCGATGCTGCGCGGTAATCCGGGTAAACGCCTGATTAACCGCTCGGTGGAACGGGCGCTGCATTTCCGTAAAGAGGTCCAGCGGCTGAAGGATGAGGCCGACGGCTGGTTCTTCGATATCTGGCAGCCGGAAGCGATCGACGAGGCGGAGTGCTGGCCCGTCGCGCCGGGAGAGAGCTGGCACGGCTTCCGGGATGCCGATGCGGACCACATGTTTCTCGATCCGGTTAAGGTAACGATCCTGACGCCGGGGATGGACGAGCAGGGCGTGATGGGCGATGAAGGGATCCCCGCCGCGCTGGTGGCGAAGTTCCTTGACGAGCGCGGCGTGGTGGTGGAGAAGACCGGCCCCTACAACTTGCTGTTCCTGTTCAGTATCGGGATCGATAAAACCCGGGCAATGGGGCTGCTGCGCGGGCTGATGGAGTTTAAGCGCGCCTACGATCTCAACCTGCGGGTGAAGAACATGCTGCCGGATCTCTACGCGGAAGATCCTGACTTCTACCGCACGATGCGCATTCAGGATCTGGCCCAGGGGATCCACAGGCTGATCCGCCAGCACGATCTGCCGCGCCTGATGCTCCAGGCGTTTGATGTCCTGCCTGATATGAAACTGACGCCTCACAAGGCCTGGCAACGGCAGGTGAAAGGTGAAGTCGAAACCATTGAGCTGGAAAACCTGGTCGGGCGGATATCGGCCAACATGATCCTGCCGTATCCGCCAGGCGTGCCGCTGCTGATGCCGGGTGAGATGATCACCGAGGAGAGCCGGGCGGTGCTCGATTTCCTGCTGATGCTCTGTTCGGTAGGACGCCACTATCCGGGCTTTGAAACGGATATCCACGGCGCGAAACGCGATGAAAACGGCGTGTACTGGGTGAGAGTCCTAAAATAAATGTGACCGCTTGCCAGGTGTGGGTTTTCGGTTGTAACGTTCAGGCATCATAAAAAGGAGAAGCTATGCTGGGTTTAAAAGCGGTTCACCATATTGCGATCATTGCCACCGATTATGCGAAAAGTAAGGCCTTCTACTGCGACATTCTTGGCTTTACGCTCATGAGCGAAGCCTACCGCGAGGAGCGCGACTCCTGGAAGGGCGATCTCGCGTTAAACGGGCAGTATGTGATTGAGCTGTTCTCTTTTCCTTTTCCGCCTTCGCGTCCGTCCCGCCCGGAAGCCTGCGGCCTGCGTCATCTGGCCTTCAGCGTTGATGACCTTGATAGCGCAGTAAAACATCTGGAAGCGCACGGCGTGACGTGCGAGGCGATTCGTGTCGATCCGTTTACCGACAAGCGCTTTACCTTTTTTAACGACCCGGATGGCCTGCCGCTGGAGCTTTACCAGCAGTAATGTTTGTCCTGTGTGATAATGCCCGCTCAGTTCGGGCATTTTTTATGTGTAATTTCCTATGACCTTACCCGCTATCGCACAAGCCGTTTCACCGTACCGCCAGCTGCTGGTGGGGTTTAGCGGTGGCCTGGATTCCACCGTGTTGCTGCATCGCCTTAGGCTCTGGCGCGACCGGGACCCTGACGTTCAGCTTCGGGCTATACACATCCATCACGGGTTAAGCCCTCACGCGGAGGAGTGGGTGGCGCACTGTGAAGCCTTGTGTGAGGCGTGGGCTATCCCGCTCGTCGTTGAGCGCGTCACGCTTGCGGATGAAGGACTGGGTATTGAGGCGCAGGCGCGTAAAGTTCGCTACGCCGCGTTTGCCGGGGCATTACGTACTGGAGAAGCGCTGGTCACGGCGCAGCATCTGGACGATCAGTGCGAAACTTTTTTGCTGGCGCTTAAGCGGGGCAGCGGACCCGCGGGGCTTTCCGCCATGCCGGCGCGTTCTGAGTTTGCCGGAACGCAATTATTGCGTCCGCTGCTTGGCGAGACCCGCGCATCGCTGGAATCCTGGGCGCGGGAACATCGGCTGAGCTGGATCGAAGATGAGAGCAACCAGGACGACAGCTACGATCGTAACTTCCTGCGTCTGCGCGTCCTCCCGCTTTTAAGCGAGCGCTGGCCGCATTTTGCCGACGCGACAGCAAGAAGCGCCATGCTGTGCGCCGAACAGGAAAGCCTGCTGGATGAGTTACTCAGCGAAGAGCTGGCTGATCTGATCTCTGAAGACGGTGCGCTGGCGATCGCGCCGCTGGAGGCGGTAAGCCCGGTGCGCCGGGCCGCGCTGTTACGCCGCTGGCTCGCCTCTCATCATGCTGTGATGCCGTCGCGGGCAATGCTGAGCCGTATCTGGGACGAAGTCGCACAGGCGCGGGAAGATGCGTCCCCCTGCGTACACCTGAATGGCTTCGAGGTCAGACGCTATAAAGGAAAACTCTGGTGGGTAAAATCCTTCCCCCCGCTGACCAATGTGGTGCTCCACTGGCCGTCACCGGAGGCTCCGTTAATATTGCCCCAGGATGCGGGGAGTGTCTCTCTGATGCCGACGGGTCATGTGCGTCTGCCAAACCCCGGTGAACCGGTCAGCGTGCGCTTTAAGGCTGGCGGCTTGCTGCATATCGTCGGACGCAACGGGGGACGGAAACTGAAAAAGATATGGCAGGAATGCAACGTGCCGCCGTGGCTGCGCGACACCACGCCGCTGCTGTTCTACGGTGAAACGCTGATTGCTGCTGCAGGGGTGTTCATCACGGAAGCGGGGTGGACAGAAGAAGGGGCATGCTTCGAGTGGCGGAAAGCGTAACGGGCAGCCCGGCTGCCCGTTAGTGTCATCAGGATTCGCTCACCACGACGGTGCCGATTTGCGGGTGGCTGAAGCTGGCTATTTTGTCCAGACGCAGCTCACGCGTCGCACCGGCGTCTTCCACGACCAGGTATTCCACATTCTTGCGTGAAACCAGATCGCTGGCCTTCGCCTTCAACACTTCGCCATCTTTTAGCTCCAGCGTCAGTATTAAATGATGCTGGCAGGCGAGTTCGAGGTTGTCATAGTCATCACAATTGATGGGTTGATAAGTATCATTCATCGACATAATCGCTCACCAGTAAATTCGCCGCAGCATACGCTGCTTTTTCCCTGACCGACTCTGAAAGGCTCTCATCAGAGGCCACTTCATTAAGCACTTTCAATACACAGCCCAACGCGTCCGGGACATACCCCAGATCTCCGCTGGCGATTTCCGCATACCGTTTGCGAATTAACTCACAATAATTATTCACATCCCCTCCCGCCAGCGCACTGACTTACTGTGAGATATCATTAAGCCTACGAAGATAAACTCGGTTTAGCAAGGTGACTATACCATACTCATTTAAGCAATATCAGCGCCTTGATAGTGGTGTATTTATTACTCCGTAACAGCCTTTTGCCTCTGTTTTCGCTACAATGTGCGGCTGATTCGAATGGAGTTCTCTCATGGCGCTGAAAGCGACAATTTATAAAGCAGTGGTCAACGTGGCCGATCTTGATCGCAACCAGTTTCTGGACGCGTCGCTTACTCTGGCACGCCACCCCTCCGAAACTCAGGAGCGCATGATGCTGCGCCTGCTGGCGTGGATTAAATACGCCAATGAGCGGCTGCAGTTTACCCGCGGCTTAAGCGCGGAAGACGAGCCTGAAGCCTGGCTGCGCAACGATCATCTTGGGATCGATTTATGGATTGAACTCGGTCTGCCGGACGAGCGCAGGATTAAAAAGGCGTGTACTCAGTCCGCGGAAGTGGCCTTGTTCGCCTATAACCAGCGCGCGGCGGAAATCTGGTGGCAACAAAATAAGAATAAATGCGCGCAGTTTAAAAATCTCGCCGTCTGGTATCTGGATGATGAACAGCTGGCGCAGCTGAGCGAGTTCGCCGGCCGGACGATGGCGTTGCAGGCAACGATTCAGGACGGCGCCATCTGGCTTTCTGATTCTCAGAATAATCTGGAAATTCATCTGACGGCCTGGCAGTCTGCGCCATGATCGTTTTGTCCCGAAACGTCAGCATCCCTGATAACGAGCTGGAGATCACCGCCATCCGTGCTCAGGGAGCGGGTGGACAGCACGTCAATAAGGCTTCAACGGCTATCCATTTGCGTTTTGACATTCGGGCATCAAGCCTGCCAGAGTATTATAAGGAAAGTCTGCTTGCTGCCAGCCATCACCTGATCACCAGCGAAGGTGTGATCGTGATCAAAGCCCAGGAGTACCGCAGCCAGGAATTAAACCGGGAAGCGGCGGTAGCCAGGCTGGTGGCGGTCATCAAAGAGTTAACGGCAGTACAAAAAAGCCGCCGGGCAACGCGGCCAACCCGCGCATCGAAAGAGCGTCGGTTGTCCTCGAAAGCTCAAAAATCCACAGTGAAAGCACTACGCGGTAAAGTTCGTCGCCCGATGGAGTGACGAAAGGGAACACAATTTTCATAAGGAATTCATTGTGAAAAAAGCATTATTTTCAGCGCTGGCAGTGAGTACGCTGTTTGCGCTTTTCGGGTGTAACAACCGTTCTGAAACGCAGGTTTTGCAGCCAGCGCAGAATGAAGAGTTAAAGCCAATGCAGCAGAGCTGGCGGGGCGTATTGCCTTGCGCGGATTGCGAAGGCATTGAAACGTCACTGTTCCTGCAAAAAGACGGTACCTGGGTGATGAACCAGCGCTATCAGGGCGCGAAAGAACCCTCTTCATTTGCGACTTACGGGACATGGGCGCGTACGGCTGAGAAGCTGGTGCTGACGGATACCTCCGGTGACAAAACCTGGTTCCGCCCTAAAGGCGAGAACATGGAAATGCTCGACCGGGAAGGCAATCCGATTGAATCCCAGTTCAACTACACGCTGACACCGGTGAAAGCGGCGCTGCCTGCCACGCCGATGGCGATGCGGGGGATGTATTTCTATATGGCGGATGCGGCGATCTTTACCGACTGCGCTACCGGTAAGAAAGTCAGCGTGGCAAACAATGCACAACTTGAACGTGATTACGCCGTGGCGCGCGGCAATGACAGCAAGCCGATATTGTTGACGGTTGACGGCCACTTTACGCTGGAGCCAAACCCGGATAGCGGGGAGATGGTGAAAACGCTGGTGGCAGATAAAGACGTGAAATTTATTGCGGGCAAAGACTGTAGCAGCAAATAAGCTTACGTTGAGCCATTAAAAAACCCCGCCTGAGCGGGGTTTTTTGTTTAGCCTTTGATGGCTTTCACCAGGTAATCAAGAATATCGCCGGTCTTGATCATCTGTTTTTCGCCGCTGCGACGGTATTTGTATTCAATCTCATCGCTGTCGAGGTTACGGTCGCCAATGACGACGGTGTGCGGGATACCGATCAGTTCCATATCGGCAAACATCACGCCCGGACGCTCTTTACGGTCATCCATCAGCACTTCAATACCCTGAGCGCGCAGCTCGGCGTACAGCTTCTCGGCCAGCTCCTGCACGCGGTAAGATTTGTGCATGTTCATTGGCAGAATAGCCACCTGGAACGGCGCAATGTTGTCCGGCCAGACGATGCCGCGCTCGTCGTAGTTCTGCTCGATGGCCGCAGCCACCACGCGCGTCACCCCGATACCGTAGCAGCCCATGGTCAGGATCTGGTTACGGCCATCTTCACCCTGAACGGCGGCGTTCAGCGCGCGAGAGTATTTATCACCCAGCTGGAAGATGTGGCCAACTTCGATGCCGCGCTTAATCATCAGGGTACCCTGACCATCCGGGCTTGGATCGCCTGCAACCACGTTACGGATGTCAGCCACTTCTGGCGTCGCCACGTCGCGATCCCAGTTGATGCCGAAGTAATGTTTACCGTCGATGTTCGCACCTGCAGAGAAGTCGCTCATTGCAGCAACCGTGCGGTCAATAACAACCGGCACAGGCAGGTTGACTGGACCCAGTGAACCTGGACCCGCATTCACTACGGCACGGATTTCCGCTTCCGTTGCGAACGTCAGCGGGCTGGCTACCTGCGGCAGCTTCTCGGCTTTTACTTCGTTCAGTTCATGATCGCCACGCACCAGCAGGGCAACCAGCGGGTAAGCGCTGCCTTCGGTGGATTTCACCAGCAGCGTTTTCACTGTTTTTTCGATCGGCAGACTGAACTGCTCAACCAGCTCGGCGATGGTTTTCGCGTTTGGTGTATCAACCAGCGTCATCTCTTGCGTGGCCGCGCCGCGTGGTTCTTTTGGTGCCAGCGCTTCTGCAAATTCGATGTTCGCCGCGTAGTCTGAAGAGTCAGAGAAGATCACATCGTCTTCACCGCTCTGTGCCAGTACCTGAAACTCATGGGACGCGCTGCCGCCGATGGAGCCGGTATCAGCCTGCACAGCACGGAAATCCAGACCCATGCGAGAGAAAATTTTGCTGTAAGCCTCGTACATTTTGTCGTAGGTCTCTTGCAGCGATTCCTGTGACGTATGGAAAGAGTAGGCATCTTTCATCAGGAATTCACGAGAGCGCATCACGCCGAAACGTGGGCGCACTTCGTCACGGAACTTGGTCTGGATCTGGAAGAAGTTCAGCGGCAGCTGTTTGTAAGAGCTCAGCTCATTACGAATCAGGTCTGTGATCACTTCTTCATGCGTTGGGCCGAGAACGAACGGACGCTCGCCGCGATCGACGAAGCGCAGCAGTTCTGGGCCATATTGCTCCCAACGGCCGCTCTCCTGCCACAGGTCAGCGGGCTGAACCACGGGCATGGACACCTCGATAGCACCGGCGTTGTTCATCTCTTCACGCACGATGTTTTCGACTTTTTTCAGGACGCGCACGCCGGTCGGCAGCCAGGTGTATAACCCGGAGGCCAGCTTGCGGATCATCCCGGCGCGCAGCATCAGCTGATGGCTGATCACTTCGGCGTCGGCAGGCGTCTCCTTCAGAGTGGAGAGCAGATATTGGCTAGTACGCATGTTGTTACGGTTCCATTTCGACGATTGGAACAGGCTGAAACACCAGCCTGACACAAAAAAAGTGGTTTAGTTTACCAGTGTGGCAAAGATGCCAAAAGAGAGGAGAACAAAATTACCTGGGTTCAAGGGCAAACACTTCGAAACCTGCCCCGGTGACGCGCCAGCGCACGTTAAAATCCAGCAGCCAGACGGCGTACGTTTTTCCCGCTTCCTCTTCTTTACGGTAGGCCGGACGGGGGTCCTGTGCCAGAACTTCAGTGATGAAATCCCGTAAGCGAGGATAGCGTTTCTCCAGTTGACCAAGCTGCGCGGTTATCTCAGGCGTAAAATAAACAGGCATATCCGCCTGCGGTGCGTCCTGAGCATAGCTTGCACGCGCGTCCGGGAGGGCTTCGGCGAAGGGCAAATAGGGTTTGATGTCGATAACCGGCGTGCCGTCGACCAGGTCCAGACTGCCCAGCTCAAGTATGACCTGTTCCTTCTGGCAACGTATGCCCTTCAGTTCAACCAGCGACATCCCGATCGGATTTGGACGGAAGGTCGAGCGAGTCGCAAACACGCCCATTCTCGCATTTCCGCCCAGGCGCGGGGGACGCACGGTGGGACGCCAGCCGCCTTCCATTGTCTGGTGAAAGACAAATACCACCCATAAGTGGCTGAACGCCTCAAGCCCGCGTACTGCATCGGCCTGGTTATAAGGCGCCTGAAGATGAAGCTCGCCGCTGCCGCTGGTGACCAGACCAGGCTGGCGGGGTACGGCAAACTTCTCTTTATACGGAGAGTGGATAACGCCTATCTGCTCAAAATGAAATGCACTCATTTCGCCGTGATGTTCAGCGCAGAACCGATGCAAACCGCCTGACGGTAGCAGCCCGGCGTGCCGCTGGTGACTTCGCAGCTGTGCAGCAGCACCGCGTTAGCTTTCATTTTTGCGGCGTTAATCTGCATACGTTTGCGCGCTGTCGGGATATTCGGTGGAGAGTCCTGATTGGTTGCCTGACAGGATTCACCGCTCACTTCACCCAGTTCACGGAACGGTTTGCCGACCAGTTCGTCAGCTTTGGTGATAATGCGAACCGGCGCAGGGCGAACCACTTTCGGTTTCGCAGGCTCAGTTTTTGGCGGGGTTGCCGTGCTTTGAACAGGTTCAACAGGAGATCTGCTTAGCATAGAACAGCCGCTCAGCATGAGTGCTAAAAGACAGATCGGTAAAGCACGCATAATAATTCCTCAATGGATAATCAAAACGTCAGATATTGAATCAGGTGACTGCACAAATGACAAGACGGGCATAAGCCCGTCCTGATGATATTACACTGAGGTGAGATTACCAGCCTTTAACAGCGCCGCCGTTAAACACTTTGTTGGCTTCCTGGTAAACTTCATCAGACTGATAGGCCTGAACGAACTTCTTCACGTTTTCCGCGTCTTTGTTATCTTCGCGAGTCACGATCAGGTTAACGTACGGGGAGTCTTTATCTTCAACGAAGATACCGTCTTTTGCTGGCGTCAGGCCAATCTGGCTGGCGTAAGTGGTGTTGATAACGGCCAGGGCAATCTGTGCATCGTCCAAAGAACGCGGCAGCTGCGGTGCTTCCAGTTCAACAATTTTCAGATTTTTCGGGTTCTCGGTGACGTCCAGAACGGTTGGCAGCAGGCCAACACCGTCTTTCAGTTTGATCAGGCCCACTTTCTGCAGCAGCAGCAGGGAACGACCGAGGTTGGTTGGATCGTTAGGTACGGCAACCTGAGAGCCCGGCTGCAGTTCGTCCAGCGATTTAATTTTCTTAGAGTAACCGGCAATCGGGTAAACGAAGGTGTTACCCACACCCACCAGTTTATAACCGCGATCTTTGATCTGCTGATCCAGGTATGGCTTATGCTGGAAGGCGTTGGCGTCGATATCGCCCTTGCTCAGCGCTTCGTTCGGCAGAACGTAATCATTGAAGGTCACCAGCTCAACGTCCAGACCATATTTCTCTTTCGCCACTTTCTGAGCAACTTCAGCAACCTGCTGTTCGGCACCCACGATAACGCCCACCTTAATGTGGTTTGGATCTTTTTCGTCCTGACCGCAACCCACCAGTGCCAGAGAGCCAATCAGCGCGCCTACTGCTGCAAGGGTCTTTAATTTAAACGCCATGTTTTATCCTTAACTCGTCGAGTTTGTGTTGTGTGTAACGTTATTTGTGAGTAACGGTCCGGACGATGCGATCGCCGGAGAACTGGATTAAGTAAACCAGAACAACCAGCAATACCAGAACGGTATTCATCACGGTAGCGTTATATCCAATATAGCCGTACTGGTAACCAATCTGTCCTAAACCGCCAGCACCAACTGCACCGCCCATTGCGGAATAACCGACCAGCGTGATGAGCGTGATGGTTGCCGCGTTCACCAGGCCCGGCAGTGCTTCAGGCAGCAGAACCTTGCGGACGATCTGCATCGGTGTGGCACCCATCGCGCGGGAAGCTTCGATTAAACCGGTTGGGATCTCCAGCAGGGCGTTTTCCACCATACGGGCGATAAACGGCGCTGCGCCTACGGTCAGCGGAACGATAGCCGCCTGCAGACCGATAGAGGTTCCGACGATCACGCGGGTAAATGGAATCATCCACACCAGCAGAATAATGAACGGGATAGAACGGAAGATGTTCACCAGCGCAGAGAGCGTACGGTAAAGTTTCGCATTCTCAATGATTTGACCCGGACGCGTCACGTACAGCAGTACGCCCACCGGCAGGCCAATTACAAAACCAAAGAAACCCGATACGAAGGTCATTGCCAGCGTTTCCCAAACGCCGCGAACCAGCAGCCACATCATCGGCTCAGACATAACCCAGTACCTCTACTTTTACGTGGTGTTCTTGCAGCCAGGCGATTGCTGCCTGGGTTTCTTCATGGGTGCCGTGCATTTCCGTCAGCATGATGCCGAACTTCACGCCACCGGCGTAATCCATCTGCGCGCTAATAATGTTGTTGTTCACGTTAAAGCGACGCGCAGTTTCGGAAAGAAGGGGAGCGTCAACGGACTGACCGGTAAACTCCATGCGCAGCATCGGGACGCTGTCTGCTGTGGATTCGGTTTTCAAACGCTCCAGATAATCTTCCGGAATATCCAGATGCAGCGTGGACTGAATGAACTGCTGCGCAAGCGGCGTCTTCGGATGGGAGAACACTTCGCTTACCGTATCCTGCTCGATCAGCTCGCCGTTGCTGATGACCGCCACGCAGTCGCAGATGCGTTTCACCACGTCCATCTCGTGCGTAATAAGAAGGATCGTCAGGCCCAGGCGACGGTTAATGTCTTTCAGCAGTTCCAGAATAGAACGGGTGGTGGCCGGATCCAGCGCGCTGGTGGCTTCGTCGCACAGTAGTACTTTTGGGTTGCTGGCCAGCGCGCGGGCAATGGCGACACGCTGCTTCTGCCCACCGGACAGATTTGCCGGGTAGCTATCATGCTTATCGCCCAGACCCACGAGGTCGAGCAGTTCGGTAACGCGACGCTTCACTTCTTCTTTCGGCGTGTTATCCAGCTCCAGCGGCAAGGCGACGTTGCCGAACACGGTGCGGGACGCCAGAAGGTTAAAGTGCTGGAAGATCATGCCGATCTGACGACGCGCTTTGGTGAGTTCTTTTTCTGAAAGGGCGGTAAGTTCCTGACCGCCAACTTCTACGCTGCCCTGGGTTGGGCGCTCAAGCAGGTTAACACAACGGATCAGCGTGCTTTTACCTGCACCCGATGCGCCAATGACGCCATAAATTTGACCAGCAGGAACATGCAGGCTGACGTTGTTCAGCGCCTGAATGGTTCGGTTCCCCTGCTGGAACACTTTGGTGATATTGGAAAGTTTAATCATTAGATTATTTTTATCGTATGTAAGTTAGCCGTGGTATTTTCTTCTGCCAGATACGGGTGATGACCGTAAACAAAACGGATGTTAAGGCATCCAGACGTCTAAATCAATCCAACTCTGTACGATGAGCACTTTATTGCGCTGCGATTCATGAGATACTAGCTCAACAGGCCTTTTTCAGGAGCAAACCGGTGGCAAAATCAGTACCCGCAATTTTTCTCGATCGTGATGGCACTATTAATGTGGATCACGGTTATGTGCATGAGATCGATGAGTTCGAATTTATCGACGGCGTTATAGAGGCAATGCGCCAGCTGAAAGAGATGGGCTATGCGCTGGTGGTGGTCACCAATCAGTCTGGTATTGCGCGCGGTAAATTCACTGAAGCACAGTTCGAGACGCTGACCGAATGGATGGACTGGTCGCTGGCCGATCGCGGCGTGGATCTCGACGGCATCTACTATTGTCCGCATCACCCGCAGGGTACGGTAGAAGAGTATCGCCAGACCTGTGACTGCCGTAAACCGCATCCGGGGATGTTCATCTCTGCGCAGGAGTTTCTGCACATTGATATGTCTGCTTCTTATATGGTGGGCGATAAACTGGAAGATATGCAGGCAGCAACAGCAGCGGGTGTAGGGACCAAAATATTAGTTCGCACCGGTAAGCCAGTGACGCCAGAAGCGGAAAATGCAGCGGATTGGGTGATTAATAGCCTGGCTGAGCTGCCGAATGAGATAAAAAAGCATCAAAAATAGCCTTTCTGGCGAAAAGGTGAGCGGTCGAAATAAAAATGTATATTTCCCCTTGTCATTCCTCGGCAGCTCCCTATAATGCGCCTCCATCGACACGGCGGATGTGAATCACTTCACACAACAAGCGGTTCGGTTGAAGAGAAAAAATCCTGAAATAACGGGTTGACTCTGAAAGAGGAAAGCGTAATATACGCCACCTCGCAACGGTGAGCGAAAGCCGCGTTGCACTGCTCTTTAACAATTTATCAGACAATCTGTGTGGGCACTCAAAGTGACATGGATTCTTAACGTCGCAAGACGAAAAATGAATACCAAGTCTCTGAGTGAACATACGTAATTCATTACGAAGTTTAATTCACGAGCATCAAACTTAAATTGAAGAGTTTGATCATGGCTCAGATTGAACGCTGGCGGCAGGCCTAACACATGCAAGTCGAACGGTAGCACAGAGAGCTTGCTCTCGGGTGACGAGTGGCGGACGGGTGAGTAATGTCTGGGAAACTGCCTGATGGAGGGGGATAACTACTGGAAACGGTAGCTAATACCGCATAACGTCGCAAGACCAAAGAGGGGGACCTTCGGGCCTCTTGCCATCAGATGTGCCCAGATGGGATTAGCTAGTAGGTGGGGTAACGGCTCACCTAGGCGACGATCCCTAGCTGGTCTGAGAGGATGACCAGCCACACTGGAACTGAGACACGGTCCAGACTCCTACGGGAGGCAGCAGTGGGGAATATTGCACAATGGGCGCAAGCCTGATGCAGCCATGCCGCGTGTATGAAGAAGGCCTTCGGGTTGTAAAGTACTTTCAGCGGGGAGGAAGGCGATAAGGTTAATAACCTTGTCGATTGACGTTACCCGCAGAAGAAGCACCGGCTAACTCCGTGCCAGCAGCCGCGGTAATACGGAGGGTGCAAGCGTTAATCGGAATTACTGGGCGTAAAGCGCACGCAGGCGGTCTGTCAAGTCGGATGTGAAATCCCCGGGCTCAACCTGGGAACTGCATTCGAAACTGGCAGGCTAGAGTCTTGTAGAGGGGGGTAGAATTCCAGGTGTAGCGGTGAAATGCGTAGAGATCTGGAGGAATACCGGTGGCGAAGGCGGCCCCCTGGACAAAGACTGACGCTCAGGTGCGAAAGCGTGGGGAGCAAACAGGATTAGATACCCTGGTAGTCCACGCCGTAAACGATGTCGACTTGGAGGTTGTGCCCTTGAGGCGTGGCTTCCGGAGCTAACGCGTTAAGTCGACCGCCTGGGGAGTACGGCCGCAAGGTTAAAACTCAAATGAATTGACGGGGGCCCGCACAAGCGGTGGAGCATGTGGTTTAATTCGATGCAACGCGAAGAACCTTACCTACTCTTGACATCCAGAGAACTTTCCAGAGATGGATTGGTGCCTTCGGGAACTCTGAGACAGGTGCTGCATGGCTGTCGTCAGCTCGTGTTGTGAAATGTTGGGTTAAGTCCCGCAACGAGCGCAACCCTTATCCTTTGTTGCCAGCGGTCCGGCCGGGAACTCAAAGGAGACTGCCAGTGATAAACTGGAGGAAGGTGGGGATGACGTCAAGTCATCATGGCCCTTACGAGTAGGGCTACACACGTGCTACAATGGCGCATACAAAGAGAAGCGACCTCGCGAGAGCAAGCGGACCTCATAAAGTGCGTCGTAGTCCGGATTGGAGTCTGCAACTCGACTCCATGAAGTCGGAATCGCTAGTAATCGTGGATCAGAATGCCACGGTGAATACGTTCCCGGGCCTTGTACACACCGCCCGTCACACCATGGGAGTGGGTTGCAAAAGAAGTAGGTAGCTTAACCTTCGGGAGGGCGCTTACCACTTTGTGATTCATGACTGGGGTGAAGTCGTAACAAGGTAACCGTAGGGGAACCTGCGGTTGGATCACCTCCTTACCTTAAAGAACCTGCCTTTGCAGTGCTCACACAGATTGTCTGATGAAAAACAGCAGTAAAAATCTCTGCAGGCTTGTAGCTCAGGTGGTTAGAGCGCACCCCTGATAAGGGTGAGGTCGGTGGTTCAAGTCCACTCAGGCCTACCAAATTTTCCCTGATACTGCGTTGCGGCAACGCTCACATACTGATGTATGCTTCGCGTTTCCACGCCTTGTCTCAGGAAAAATTACCGGTACAGAGGTTTGTAATACGATGGGGCTATAGCTCAGCTGGGAGAGCGCCTGCTTTGCACGCAGGAGGTCTGCGGTTCGATCCCGCATAGCTCCACCATCCTTTACTGCGAACACAAGAAAACTTCAGAGTGAACCTGAAAAGGTGCACTGCGAAGTTTTGCTCTTTAAAAATCTGGATCAAGCTGAAAATTGAAACGACACACAGTTAATGTGTGTTCGAGTCTCTCAAATTTTCGCAATCAGAAGTGAAACATCTTCGGGTTGTGAGGTTAAGCGACTAAGCGTACACGGTGGATGCCCTGGCAGTCAGAGGCGATGAAGGACGTGCTAATCTGCGAAAAGCGCCGGCGAGGTGATATGAACCTTTGACCCGGCGATGTCCGAATGGGGAAACCCAGTGCAATCCGTTGCACTATCGTTAACTGAATACATAGGTTAACGAGGCGAACCGGGGGAACTGAAACATCTAAGTACCCCGAGGAAAAGAAATCAACCGAGATTCCCCCAGTAGCGGCGAGCGAACGGGGAGCAGCCCGGAGTCTGAATCAGCTTGTGTGTTAGTGGAAGCGTCTGGAAAGTCGCACGGTACAGGGTGACAGTCCCGTACACGAAAATGCACAGGTTGTGAACTCGAAGAGTAGGGCGGGACACGTGGTATCCTGTCTGAATATGGGGGGACCATCCTCCAAGGCTAAATACTCCTGACTGACCGATAGTGAACCAGTACCGTGAGGGAAAGGCGAAAAGAACCCCGGCGAGGGGAGTGAAAAAGAACCTGAAACCGTGTACGTACAAGCAGTGGGAGCACCTTCGTGGTGTGACTGCGTACCTTTTGTATAATGGGTCAGCGACTTATATTCTGTAGCAAGGTTAACCGTATAGGGGAGCCGAAGGGAAACCGAGTCTTAACTGGGCGTTAAGTTGCAGGGTATAGACCCGAAACCCGGTGATCTAGCCATGGGCAGGTTGAAGGTTGGGTAACACTAACTGGAGGACCGAACCGACTAATGTTGAAAAATTAGCGGATGACCTGTGGCTGGGGGTGAAAGGCCAATCAAACCGGGAGATAGCTGGTTCTCCCCGAAAGCTATTTAGGTAGCGCCTCGTGAACTCATCTTCGGGGGTAGAGCACTGTTTCGGCTAGGGGGCCATCCCGGCTTACCAACCCGATGCAAACTACGAATACCGAAGAATGTTATCACGGGAGACACACGGCGGGTGCTAACGTCCGTCGTGAAGAGGGAAACAACCCAGACCGCCAGCTAAGGTCCCAAAGTCATGGTTAAGTGGGAAACGATGTGGGAAGGCACAGACAGCCAGGATGTTGGCTTAGAAGCAGCCATCATTTAAAGAAAGCGTAATAGCTCACTGGTCGAGTCGGCCTGCGCGGAAGATGTAACGGGGCTAAACCATGCACCGAAGCTGCGGCAGCGACGCTTATGCGTTGTTGGGTAGGGGAGCGTTCTGTAAGCCGTTGAAGGTGGCCTGTGAGGGCTGCTGGAGGTATCAGAAGTGCGAATGCTGACATAAGTAACGATAAAGCGGGTGAAAAGCCCGCTCGCCGGAAGACCAAGGGTTCCTGTCCAACGTTAATCGGGGCAGGGTGAGTCGACCCCTAAGGCGAGGCCGAAAGGCGTAGTCGATGGGAAACAGGTTAATATTCCTGTACTTGGTGTTACTGCGAAGGGGGGACGGAGAAGGCTATGTCAGCCGGGCGACGGTTGTCCCGGTTTAAGCGTGTAGGTGTGTGTTCCAGGCAAATCCGGTTCACTTTAACACTGAGGCGTGATGACGAGGCACTACGGTGCTGAAGTGATAAATGCCCTGCTTCCAGGAAAAGCCTCTAAGCATCAGGTAACACGAAATCGTACCCCAAACCGACACAGGTGGTCAGGTAGAGAATACCAAGGCGCTTGAGAGAACTCGGGTGAAGGAACTAGGCAAAATGGTGCCGTAACTTCGGGAGAAGGCACGCTGATATGTAGGTGAAGCCCCTGCGGGCGGAGCTGAAATCAGTCGAAGATACCAGCTGGCTGCAACTGTTTATTAAAAACACAGCACTGTGCAAACACGAAAGTGGACGTATACGGTGTGACGCCTGCCCGGTGCCGGAAGGTTAATTGATGGGGTTAGCGGCAACGCGAAGCTCTTGATCGAAGCCCCGGTAAACGGCGGCCGTAACTATAACGGTCCTAAGGTAGCGAAATTCCTTGTCGGGTAAGTTCCGACCTGCACGAATGGCGTAATGATGGCCAGGCTGTCTCCACCCGAGACTCAGTGAAATTGAACTCGCTGTGAAGATGCAGTGTACCCGCGGCAAGACGGAAAGACCCCGTGAACCTTTACTATAGCTTGACACTGAACACTGGTCCTTGATGTGTAGGATAGGTGGGAGGCTTTGAAGCGTGGACGCCAGTCTGCGTGGAGCCGTCCTTGAAATACCACCCTTTAATGGCTGGTGTTCTAACGTGGACCCGTAATCCGGGTTGCGGACAGTGTCTGGTGGGTAGTTTGACTGGGGCGGTCTCCTCCCAAAGAGTAACGGAGGAGCACGAAGGTTAGCTAATCCTGGTCGGACATCAGGAGGTTAGTGCAATGGCATAAGCTAGCTTGACTGCGAGAGTGACGGCTCGAGCAGGTGCGAAAGCAGGTCATAGTGATCCGGTGGTTCTGAATGGAAGGGCCATCGCTCAACGGATAAAAGGTACTCCGGGGATAACAGGCTGATACCGCCCAAGAGTTCATATCGACGGCGGTGTTTGGCACCTCGATGTCGGCTCATCACATCCTGGGGCTGAAGTAGGTCCCAAGGGTATGGCTGTTCGCCATTTAAAGTGGTACGCGAGCTGGGTTTAGAACGTCGTGAGACAGTTCGGTCCCTATCTGCCGTGGGCGCTGGAGAATTGAGGGGGGCTGCTCCTAGTACGAGAGGACCGGAGTGGACGCATCACTGGTGTTCGGGTTGTCATGCCAATGGCACTGCCCGGTAGCTAAATGCGGAAGAGATAAGTGCTGAAAGCATCTAAGCACGAAACTTGCCCCGAGATGAGTTCTCCCTGAGACTTTAAGTCTCCTGAAGGAACGTTGAAGACGACGACGTTGATAGGTCGGGTGTGTAAGCGCAGCGATGCGTTGAGCTAACCGATACTAATGAACCGTGAGGCTTAACCTTACAACGCCGAAGGTGTTTTGGCGGAAGAGACAGAACAATCAATATTCAGCCTTGATACAGATTAAACAGAATTTGCCTGGCGGCTTTAGCGCGGTGGTCCCACCTGACCCCATGCCGAACTCAGAAGTGAAACGCCGTAGCGCCGATGGTAGTGTGGGGTCTCCCCATGTGAGAGTAGGGAACTGCCAGGCATCAAATTTAGTAGTAAGCCGGTGCATTAATCCGGTGGTTACAAGCAGTCTTCGGTGGAGCGGTAGTTCAGTCGGTTAGAATACCTGCCTGTCACGCAGGGGGTCGCGGGTTCGAGTCCCGTCCGTTCCGCCACTTATTAAAAGCCCTGAGCTAACGCTCAGGGCTTTTTTCTTATCTATCGTTTAATTATTGCTAAATTAGCAAAAATCCTCTGCATTTTGCGATCTTTTTCTCCATAACAGCGCCAGCGATAATCTTCCTCACTTTACGAACATAATGATTGAGGAATAGGAATAGTATGACTCTCCCTGCATTTGGTCTGGGCACCTTCCGCCTGAAAGACGACGTTGTTATCGCATCAGTTAAAACCGCTCTTGAACTTGGCTATCGCGCAATTGATACGGCACAGATCTATGAAAACGAAGCTGCTGTTGGACAAGCTCTCGAAGAGAGCGGTGTACCGCGCAATGAGCTGTTCATCACCACCAAAATCTGGATAGAAAATCTCAGCAAAGACAAGCTCATCCCAAGCCTGATAGAGAGCCTGAAGAAACTGCGCACCGATTATGTCGATCTGACGTTAATTCACTGGCCATCGCCGAACGATGCCGTTTCAGTGGAGGAGTTCATGCAGGCGCTGCTGGAAGCGAAAAAGCAGGGCTTAACCCGCGAAATTGGGATCTCGAACTTCACCATTCCGCTGATGGAAAAGGCGATTGCCGCTGTTGGCGCTGAGAATATTGCGACCAACCAGATTGAGCTGTCTCCATACCTGCAAAACCGCAAAGTCGTTGACTGGGCAAAACAGCATGGGATCCACATCACCTCATACATGACGCTGGCCTACGGTAAGGCACTGAAAGATGAAGTGATTACGCGTATCGCAGAGAAACATAACGCCACTGCTGCGCAGGTTATTCTGGCATGGGCAATGGGTGAAGGCTATGCCGTGATCCCATCATCAACTAAGCGTGAAAACCTGGCCAGCAACCTGCTAGCGCTCGATCTTCATCTGGATGACGATGACAAAAAAGCGATCGCAGCCCTGGAGTGCAACGATCGCCTGGTAAGCCCGGAAGGTTTAGCTCCTGACTGGGATTAAGTTTGACCCACCCTCTGTAATCTGAACCCTCACACAGCTCCTCCGGGAGCTGTTTTTATATGCTCGCTCAGAAAATCAATAAAGGCACGAATGCGCGTACTCACCGCTCTGTCGCTGTAATACACTGCGCTAAAAGGCATCTCTACCGGCAGACGTTTATCGGCCATCAGCTCTACCAGTTCACCCCGCGCTATCTCCTTATCAATCATATAGTCTGACAGGCAGGCGATCCCATTTCCTTCCAGGCAAAGCTGCTTCAGCGTTTCTCCGCTGTTAGACGATAATCCGCAGGTAATTTCATGAAGCTGACCATCGTGACAGGCAACAGGCCAGGTGTTCAGCGACACCGGTTCCGTAAAGCCCAGGCACAGGTGCTGCTTCAGTTCTTCAACCGTCTCCGGTTTACCATGTTCAGCAATATACTGTGGCGACGCGATAATTTTGCGGTAGCTGGCAAATAGCGGACGGGCCCGCAGGCTGGAATCCGTTAGCGTTCCTGCGCGAATAGCTACATCCACTTTTCGCTCGATGAGGTTAATAAACGTCTCGGACGAGACCAGAGAAAGCGTCATCTCCGGATAGCGTTCACGGAAAGGTTTGATTAGCGGCATCAGGAAATGAAGCACAACCGGCGTGGCCGCATCAATGCGCAGCAATCCACGCGGCGTGCTGCGGGTTTCCATAATCTCCGTCTCCGCTGCGGCCATCTCCTGCAGCACCGACTGCACGCGGCGGAAATAACGTTCTCCTTCTTCCGTCAGGCTCAGCTGCCGCGTCGTTCGGTTGAGCAGACTCACGCCAAGCTTCATCTCCAGCTTTTTCACTGAACGGCTAATGGCCGAGTTAGCCTGTCCCAACTGCTCGGCTGCGCGGCTAAAGCTGCCGCTTTCGACGACGGCGACAAAGATTGTCAGCTCTTCCGACGTTGCTTTCATTGTTGCACCATCCGCAAAATTCTATTGATATTTTGACCATTTTTGTTATTTAAACACTGACGCATACTGCCTGTCATCTTAATCCTGATGATACGGAGTATTTTATGCCACTGGCGCTACTTGCCCTGACGATCAGTGCCTTTGCAATTGGCACGACCGAATTTGTTATCGTGGGACTGGTTCCCACCATCGCTAACCAGCTTGCGATCTCGCTACCCTCAGCCGGGTTACTGGTGTCTATCTACGCCCTTGGTGTTGCCGTCGGCGCGCCGGTGCTGACGGCCCTGACCGGACGTTTTCCGCGTAAGCAGCTGTTAGTTGCGCTGATGGTGCTGTTTACCGCCGGCAACATTCTGGCCTGGCAGGCGCCGGACTACACTACGCTGGTGATTGCCCGTCTGCTGACCGGCCTGGCACACGGTGTGTTCTTCTCGATTGGTTCCACCATTGCAACCAGCCTGGTTCCCAAAGAGAAAGCGGCCTCGGCTATCGCAATCATGTTCGGTGGGTTGACCGTCGCACTGGTCACGGGCGTACCGTTGGGAACGTTTATCGGACAGCATTTCGGTTGGCGTGAAACGTTCCTGGCCGTCTCCTTACTGGGTGTTATTGCCCTCGTGGCTAGCCTGCTGCTGGTACCGTCGAATATCCCGGGCCGGGCAAGCGCAAGCCTGAGCGATCAGTTGAAGGTGCTTACCCATCCGCGTTTGCTGATCATCTACGCGGTCACGGCTCTGGGCTATGGTGGCGTATTCACCGCCTTCACCTTCCTGGCACCAATGATGCAGGACCTGGCGGGCTTCTCCCCCAATGCCGTGAGCTGGATTTTGCTGGGATACGGCATTTCTGTGGCCATTGGCAATATCTGGGGCGGCAAGCTTGCGGATAAGCATGGTGCGGTACCGGCGCTGAAGTTTATCTTCGCCGCCCTGGTCGTTCTGCTGATGATTTTCCAGTTCACGGCTTCAATGCAATACGCCGCGCTGATCACCGTACTGGTCATGGGGATCTTCGCCTTCGGTAATGTGCCCGGGCTTCAGGTTTACGTTGTCCAGAAAGCCGAACTCTATACGCCAAATGCGGTGGATGTTGCATCGGGTCTGAATATTGCCGCTTTCAATATCGGTATCGCGCTGGGCTCCATTATCGGCGGACAAACCGTCGAACACTTCGGATTAACCCAGACCCCATGGATTGGCGCGGTGATTGTCCTGGTGGCCTTCCTGCTGATTGGCCTGAGTGGACGCCTCGATAAGCCAGCCCGCGTCGCGCTGGGATAACATCAGTAAGTGCTTGCTTACAAAACTGGAAAGCGGTTTCTCAGAAATTGCGTTGAAAGTGTGACCTAAAGTCCCTATAACATTAGAACCAGTCCGTTTTCAGGGCTGGTTCATGTTACAGGGGTTGTTTCCAAAAGTGCGAAAAAATACCTATGCCATGCGTTATGTTGCCGGAATGCCCGCGGAGAGGATCTTGCCTCCGGGGTCGTTTGCGAGCATAAGCCAGGCATTACCCGCCGGCACACCGTTAAGCAGCGATGATAAAATCCGGGTGCTGGTCTGGAATATCTTCAAGCAGCAGCGTGCTGAGTGGTTATCGGTACTCAAAAATTTTGGAAAAGATGCCCATCTGGTTTTGCTCCAGGAGGCGCAAACTACCCCTGAACTGGTACGGTTTGCCACCACTAACTACCTTGCCGCCGATCAGGTGCCGGCATTTGTCCTGCCGCAGCATCCCTCTGGCGTAATGACGCTTTCTGCTGCACATCCGGTCTACTGTTGCCCGCTCCGCGAGCGCGAACCTATCCTGCGTCTGGCAAAATCAGCCCTGGTGACGGTCTACCCGCTGCCGGATACCCGTATGCTGATGGTCGTGAATATCCACGCGGTAAACTTTAGCCTGGGCGTGGATGTCTACAGTAAGCAGTTACTTCCGATTGGCGATCAAATTGCCCATCACAGCGGCCCCATCATTATGGCAGGCGATTTTAACGCCTGGAGCCGTCCGCGCATGAATGCGCTGTATCGCTTTGCGCGCGAAATGTCGCTGCGTGAAGTTCGTTTTAGCGACGATCAGCGCAAAAAAGCGTTCGGTCGTCCTCTCGATTTTGTCTTCTATCGCGGTTTGAACGTGCACGACGCCTCTGTTCTGGTGACGCGCGCTTCGGATCACAACCCTCTACTAGTTGAATTCAGTCCCGGCAAACCTGATAAATAACGGTGTGTCAGGTCTGCCGTGGGGCAGGCCTGCGCGGGTGCTGCCCTTTTATTTTTAACCAACAAAGGACAGTACGATGACAACGACACACTCCCATCATGACAACGTAGAAAAACAGTTTGGTTCTCAGGCAAGTGCCTATCTGAGCAGCGCCGTGCATGCCTCAGGACGCGATCTGGTGCGTCTCGGTGAACGCCTGGCGGCGTTCCCTCAGGCCCACGTGCTGGATTTGGGCTGTGGGGCAGGGCACGCCAGCTTCACGGCTGCGCAGCAGGTGGCCCGCGTTACCGCGTATGATTTATCCAGCCAGATGCTGGACGTTGTTGCCGAGGCGGCGAAAGCGAAGGGGCTGGACAATATTGATACGCGCCAGGGCTATGCCGAATCCTTACCTTTTGATGATGCGTCGTTTGAGGTGGTTATCAGCCGTTACTCCGCGCACCACTGGCATGATGTCGGCCTGGCATTACGCGAAGTCAAACGTGTTCTTAAGCCGGGTGGCATCTTCATTATTATGGATGTGATGTCCCCTGGACATCCGGTGCGCAATATCTGGCTGCAGACGGTCGAAGCGCTGCGCGATACCTCCCACGTGCAAAACTACGCCAGCGGGGAGTGGTTATCGTTTATCACTGAAGCCGGGCTGATTGCGCGCTCGTTAATAACAGACCGTTTACCGCTGGAGTTCAGCTCGTGGATCGCGCGTATGCGTACCCCGGAAGCGTTAAGCCAGGCGATCAGGCTGTATCAGGAGAGTGCGTCCGCAGAGGTAAAGGCATACTTTGAACTGCAGGACGATGGCTCGTTTACCAGCGATACCATCATGGCTGAAGCGCAAAAAGCGGGATAAGCAAAAAGGCACCGAGGGGAATCGGTGCCTTTTTATCTTTCGAACGTGCTATCAGGAGTCTGGCGTGGCGCTGTTCTTCACAAACAGCGTCAGCTGGTCGCCCGGTTTCAGATTGTCAGTATCATTATTCCAGCGCATCACATCTTTGATGTTCACGCCGTGTCGTTTTGCGATACTGGACAGTGAATCGCCTTTGCGCACGCGATAGGTAATGCTATCGCTGTTGCTGGCGAGACGCTGTGCGCTGCTACCTGCACCCACGGTCAAAGTCTGACCCACTTTCAGCCCTGAACTACGCAGATTATTCCACTGCTGCAGATCTTTCGCCGTCACGCCAAGACGTGAAGCAATGCCTGAAAGCGTATCACCTGAACGCACCTTATAGCTGCGGCTGCTAACGGATGAGGCATCGGCGATCAGCGTTGACTGAACGGCGGCAATCTCACCCGATGCTAAAGACTCACGTAACTGCGCAGCATGTTTCTGCGGAACCATTACATACTGCGGGCCGCTTGCCCCCAGCGTCGAGCCTTTAACGCCTGCATTAAAGGTTTTCAATTTACTTACCGACATACCCGTCATATCAGCAACCTGTTGGATATCAACCGGATTGCTGAGGCGAACGCGCGCCAGTGCACGACTTTCGTCTGGTGTTGGCAGTTGTACACCGTAACGCTTGCTGTTCTTGAGAATATCGCTCAAGGCCAGCATCTTCGGTACGTAAATCTTCGTTTCCTGTGGCAGTGAGAGCGACCAAAAATCGGTGGATTTACCCCGTGCTTTATTCGCTTTCATTGCCTTCAGTACACGACCTTCGCCACTGTTATACGCTGCGACCGTTAACAGCCAGTCGCCGTCAAACATCTTGTTCAGACGTTGCATCATGTCGAGAGCGGCTGTCGTTGAAGCGACAACATCACGACGCGCATCATAGTTGCGGGTCTGTTTCAGACCATAGTTTCGCCCGGTGCTCGGAATGATCTGCCAAATACCTGCGGCATTGGCGCCAGACGTCGCGTGTGGGTCAAAAGCGCTCTCCACTATGGGTAGGAGTACCAGCTCCATAGGCATGTTACGTTTTTTAACTTGCCCGGCTATCCAGTACATATACGGCTCTGCCCGTAACGTTACATCGTGGAGATAGCTCTTATTTCTTAAATACTTCTGTTTCTGTTCGCGAATCCGGCTGTTTTCCGGAATTCCCATCTTTAGCTCGTCGCCAATAGAGGTCCACAAGTCTTGCTCCTGCGCGAAAGATGTCCCATCGTCCATCCAGCGCGCCGAACTTGTAAACTTCCCTGCTTCCCCTTGACCAGCTGCAGAAAGGCTCTGTGCGTGCTGTTGTACGTTGCTGCCGTTCTGCGACTGGCAACCTACAAGCAGGACAGAGGCGAGTAATATCGCTTTTGCCTTCATGTGTGTGTCAATAGTTGCTTAAAAGACGAGCGATGATAACGGCGAAATTTTGAAAAGGCAACCCGCATTTATCTGAAGTTATCTTTCTTTGACCTTAACCATGCAAATCGTTGTTCTGGTTGTTGCAAATTTGTTTCTTGGTTAATTTTATTAATTAAATCAATATCATCTGTTCGTAAAAATAAATTAATCTGGCGCTCATTTTTCAGAATTACGGGCAGTGTATTTTGGTTTTTTGCACGTAACTCCTTCACTTTGTGATAATAATCCTGAATCGCTCGATCCTCGGGTAAGAGGCTCACAGCAAACTTCATATTCCCTAATGTATACTCATGGGCGCAACAAATAAGAGTATCGTCGGGTAATGCGCTAATTTTTTGTAAAGACTGGTACATTTGTTCTGGCGTGCCTTCAAACAGTCTTCCGCAGCCGCCAGAGAACAAGGTGTCGCCACAAAAAAGATAAGGTTTGCTGTAGAAACACAGATGTCCCAAAGTGTGACCCGGTGTAGCAAATACGGAAAACTCCCACTCGCGGATGAGGATATTTTCGCCCTCTTCGACTACTTGCGTCGTTCCTTTATTTTGTGTCTCAGCCGGTCCGTAAACCACAAGATGCGGGAAATGGGCGCAGAGTTCCTGCACGCCGCCGGTATGATCGTTATGGTGATGCGTCAACAGAATGGCTTCTGGCAGCCAGTCGTTCTCATTTATAGCGCGCAGTACAGGGGCGGATTCGCCGGGATCGACAATGACGCATCGGCGAGCGTCGTCGACTAAAACCCAGATGTAATTGTCCTCAAAAGCGGGAATACTGATAAGATTCATACATTACCTCTTATAGCGTGGCGGGTGTTTTGATGAAACCGGCAAGGATACCTCAGACTGTCGCAGCACCGGAACGTTGGGCCGAATTGCCCTGGGGTGAATACTATCGCGAGGCACTGGAGCAACAGCTGAAGCCCTGGCTCGCGAAAATGTATGGCTTTCACCTGCTTAAGATTGGCAATCTCAGCGCGGAAATCAATACCGAAAGCTGCGCTATCTCACATCAGGTTAATGTCTCGCTCGGCGGATCGCCGGTTCAGGTGAAGGCAGACCCGTTGCATCTGCCGTTTGCTGAGAAATCCGTGGATGCGTGCCTTCTTGCACACGCGTTGCCCTGGTGCAGCGATCCTCACCGTATGCTGCGTGAAGCCGATCGCGTGCTGATTGACGACGGCTGGCTGATCCTCAGCGGATTCAATCCGCTGAGCCTGATGGGGCTGCGCAAGCTGGTGCCGGTGCTGCGCCGAACGCCACCCTATAACAGCCGGATGTTCACCATGATGCGCCAGCTCGACTGGCTTTCGCTGCTGAACTTTGAAGTGCTCTGCTACGGCGGTTTTCAGGTACTGCCGTGGGCGCGGCAGGGGGGAGTCTTGTTGAGCACGCATTTGCCCGCCTTAGGCTGCATGCAGTTTATCGTCGCGCGTAAGCGAACCATCCCCCTTACGCTTAACCCAATGAAGCAGAGCAAGTCGAAAACGCCTATCCGGCAGACCGTTGGCGCAACGCGACAGTACAGAAAACCCTGATCAGGATTCAGGCTGGTAGCCTGCATCCTCATGGGCCGGGTTCAAAGCCGCCGCGCGCGCCAGTTCGTCGCAGCGTTCGTTTTCCGGGTGGCCTGCATGTCCTTTTACCCATTCCCATTTGATTTGGTGCTGACCTAATGCCGCATCCAGACGCTTCCAGAGGTCGACATTTTTAACCGGTTTTTTATCTGCTGTTTTCCAGCCGCGTTTTTTCCAGTTATGGATCCACTGGGTAATGCCCTGGCGAACGTACTGGCTGTCGGTACTGAGCACCACGTCGCAGTGTTCTTTCAGGGCTTCCAGCGCCACAATGGCCGCCATCAACTCCATACGGTTGTTGGTGGTCAGGAAATAGCCTTCGCTAAAAGTTTTTTCATGCTGGCGATAGCGCATAATCGCGCCGTAGCCGCCGGGCCCTGGGTTGCCGAGACAAGATCCATCGGTGAAAATTTCTACCTGTTTACGCATCTCTGGTAGACTTCCTGTATTTGAAACGTTCAGTTAAACGATAAGTCTGACATAAATGACCGCTATGAGCACTGCAATTACTCGCCAGATTGTCCTCGATACCGAAACCACCGGTATGAACCAGATCGGCGCGCACTACGAAGGGCACAAGATCATTGAGATCGGCGCCGTTGAAGTGGTGAACCGTCGTCTCACGGGGAACAACTTCCACGTGTACCTCAAACCCGATCGGCTGGTGGATCCAGAAGCGTTCGGCGTTCACGGTATTGCCGATGAGTTCTTGCTGGATAAACCGACCTTTGGTGAGGTGGCAGACGAGTTTCTGGAATACATCAGAGGCGCCGAGCTCATCATCCATAACGCCTCGTTCGATATCGGCTTTATGGACTATGAGTTTAGTAAGCTCCATCGCGATATTCCGAAAACAAACACCTTTTGCAAAGTAACCGATAGCCTGGCGCTGGCGAGGAAGATGTTTCCCGGCAAGCGTAACAGTCTCGATGCACTCTGTTCACGTTACGAAATAGATAACACCAAGCGAACGCTGCACGGGGCATTGCTCGATGCCCAGATCCTGGCCGATGTCTATCTGGCGATGACCGGCGGTCAAACGTCGATGAAGTTCAGCATGGAAAATGAGTCACAGCAGACGCAGGGTGAAGCGGGCATTCAGCGCGTTGTGCGCCAGGCAAGCCGCTTGCGGGTGGTTTTAGCCAGTGATGAAGAACTGCTTAATCATGAATCCCGTCTCGACCTGGTGCAAAAGAAGGGCGGAAGCTGCATGTGGCGCGCCTGAAAAAACGCCACAATGCCTGTAAAATCATCGGTTGGGTGAATTTTGCAGCAAACGATTCAAAACGTGAGAAAAAGCGTTGACGAGATCGGAGGCACACCGTAATATGCGCCTCGTTCCCCAAGCGGGAACAGTGGAGCGGTAGTTCAGTCGGTTAGAATACCTGCCTGTCACGCAGGGGGTCGCGGGTTCGAGTCCCGTCCGTTCCGCCACTATTCAGGCCCACGTTATTTATAACGTGGGCCTTTTTCATATCTGTACGTTTTCGTCTGCGCGTTCAATCTTCACGACTTTCCTTTGCGAGGCGCGAGAGCAGAGTGCTATACCACACAGAATCAGTACCGTGCTGACCAGATGATACGAATGCAACGTAACGTGCAGGAACATCACGCTGAACAGACCGCCGCTCAGTGGAATGAGGTGTGAATAAATTTCCCCGCGGGTTGCACCGATAGCCGCAATGCCTTTATTCCACAGCAGGTAAGAGAGCCAGGAAGGAAAGACCACCAGGTACAGCAGTCCGCTTAAAAAGCCCGGCGCGGTATAGGCCGTCCAGTCTGGTAAGCCTGTCTTTATCAACGATATCGCCAGTACCGGTAACAACACTAGTGCACCGAAGATTGCGCTCACGGCCACAAAGGCATTCCCACCGACGTTATGCGGCTTCATCCGCAAGAAGGCACAATAAACGGCCCAGCTGGCGGCAGAACCCATGGTCCAGATATCGCCGCGATTAAGATTTTTAAGCGTATCCAGATGCAGCAGATCGCCCTGCATGACCAGCCAGACGACGCCCAATGAACTGAGAACAACGCCTGCAATATTCTGCACTGATATTTTCTCTTTAAATACCAGCTTATTTATCAATAAAACCAGGGCTGGCGTTGTGGATAAATAAATAGCTGCATTAAGAGATGAAGTATATTGCAGGCCGATATACAGCGTGAGTGGGAACATAACCTGTCCGCACAGCGCAAGAAATATAATCGTACCTCTCGCCTTTTTCATCATTGGCCACTGGGCGCGAATCTGTCTGATATAAAGCATAGATAAGAGAAGAGCCGTCAGTATCCAGCGTGCGGCGGATAATATAATCGGGTCTGCATGCGCCACCAGTAAATGACCGACGACATAATTCCCCCCCCAAAAACAGGCCGCGAGACTGAGTAAAAAATAGGGCATAGAGGCTCCTGAAAATAAACATTTTGTCTGCCTTAAGAGTACTGCCGGTGCAGAATTAAATGCTAATATAATATTTTCATCTTCCGGTATTGGCTGAAACTATGAAGTTTACTCTCAGGCAACTTGAGTTCTACATTGCGTTAGCGGAAACACTACAAATTTCCAAAGCGGCCAGCCGTTGTCATATATCGCAATCTTCCATGACGGTCTCAATGCGTAACCTGGAGGAGGCGGTAAATGCCCCCCTTTTTATCCGCCATGCAAAAGGGATCCAGTTGACGCCCGTGGGCGAGCGATTTCTTAACCATGCCCGCAAGATCCTCCACGATAGCCGCGCGGCGGTGGAGGATCTCCATCAGCAGCCAGAGGCGATCAACGGCGTCGTGCGCATTGGTATTGCCGAAACCCTTTCCGCTTATCTGCTGCCCAATCTCTGGGGCGATATCGCGCAGCGTTTTCCGCTGCTGGAGACGGCGTTCCATGAGGCACCCGCATCACAGCTGCTTCAGGGTTTGCGTCAGGGAGAACTCGATTTTTGTCTTTTGCTGACCTCTAATATCAGCCACGATAGTACGCTTGAGGTAGAAACGTGGATTCGTTCGCCGCGCCGTCTATGGACCGCCATCGGTCATCCTCTCCTCAGCGTGCCGGAGCTTCGGTTAAAAGAGGTGGAAAAGGTGCCATTCTTGTTGCTGGTGACGGACGACTATCCCGATGTAATATCCGACTACTGGCAAAGCCGGGGCTGCCATCCTGATATTCATTTTCGCACCAACTCCTTTGAGGCGATTCGAAGCCTGGTTGCACAGGGTAAGGGCGTTACGATTTTATCCGATCTGGTCTATCGCCCGTGGGCGCTCAGCGGCCAGCGCGTGATCCGGCGAACCATTGATGACTGTATTACCTATATGGATGTGGGGATCGTCAAAAACGCCGGGCAGCCGCTCTCTCCGGCCTGCTTGCGGTTGATGGATTTTTTACGACAGCAAACGGCCCGCCTGGGCGAAGAGCTCTGAACAGAGCCCCTGAGATTTCCGTTAGACGCCAGATATTTCCTGATTTCCCTGAGGGCCTTCTTGCCCACAGGTCGTGTATTCCGTTACAGGGGATGAAGACAATAAGCGCCTTGCTTATTTTCTTTACCGAAACGGAATTGTGTTATGTCTGGTATCACCGCGAGCGGTATTCGCTCCCTGATCGCCTCCCGTCCACTATTATTGGCCCTCAGCTGTGCGGCCGCTTTGCCGGCATATGCTGAAGAGTCGATGACCGTTGAGGGGCACTATCGCGATCCCGCGTCATTTATCGCTCCGGCTCATACTCCAGCACAACAATTGCCAGCCAGCGACGGTGCGGGCGCGCTAAAAAACATACCGGGTTTTTCCGTGCTGCGCAGCGGCGGCAGTAACGGCGATCCGGTGCTGCGCGGGATGTTCGGCTCCCGTCTGACGTTGCTTGCGGATGGCGTCAGCACTCAGGGGGGCTGCGGTTCGCGCATGGATACCCCAACCGCCTATATCACCCCGCAAAGCTACGACACGATAACCGTCATCAAAGGCCCCCAGAGCGTACTGTGGGGGCCAATGGGCTCCGCCGGAACGCTGCTCTTTGAACGCCAGCCGGACTATTTCAGCGCACCAGAGCTGGAAGGCAGCGCTGAGCTGCTGCAGGGCGCTAACGGACGCGCGGATCAAAACCTTAATCTTGCGTTTGGCGACCCGCGCGGCTATGTCCGCCTTGACGGTAATCATTCGGTGGCGGATGACTACCGGGATGGTCACGGCAACCGCGTGCCGGGCCTGTGGCGCAGATGGAACAGCGGCGTCACGGTAGGGCTCACGCCTGATGAGGACACGCTGGCGGAACTCAGCGTGGGGGCCAGCGACGGTAAAGCCCGCTATGCTGGTCGGATGATGGATGGTAGCCGCTTTACCCGCAAAAGTGCGGCGCTAAAACTGGAGAAGTATCACCTGAGCGAGCACGTCAGCAAACTTAGCTGGCAGCTTTATGCCAATGATACCGATCACATCATGGATAACTACAGCCTGCGTCAGCCCGTTGGACCGAAGCGTAAGTCTGAAGTGGGCGGCGTGGTAATGGGCAGTCGCCTTACCGGCGTGTGGGAAGATGAAGCCACCACGCTTACCGCTGGCGCAGACGTAATGCGCAAAAGCCACCGTAAAAAAAGCGCCGGAACGTGGCGTGACGACGCCCGTTTTACCCAGATGGGTTTGTTTAGCGAATGGCGCCAGTCCGTCACGGCGGATGATACGGTCATCGTGGGCGCGAGGCTGGACAGCCTCCGCGCGGACGATCGGCGCAGCGCGCAAAATACCTCCCGGCGCGATCTTCTGCCTGGGGTGTTCACCCGCTATGAGTATCGCGTGCCGGACGCACCCGTCATGCTTTATAGCGGTATCGGCTACACCGAACGTTTTCCTGATTACTGGGAGCTTTTTTCCGGTAAGGCCGGAGAACAAAGCTTTCGTCAGCTGAAAACAGAAAAGACCCTGCAATGGGATAGCGGCGTAAAGTTTCACGGCGACAAGGTCAGCGCCTGGGCATCGGCCTATGTCGGTCGGACTGCCGATTACATTTTGTTTGATTATAGCCGCACGCCGTCGCAGGCCAGCAATATCAATGCCGCCGTAATGGGCGCGGAGACGGGCGCAAGCTGGAGCCTGACGCCCAACTGGGCAGTGACGGGGAGCCTGAGCTACGCCTGGGGCGAGAATCGTAGCGATAAACAGCCGCTGCCGCAGATGCCCCCGCTCGAAGGACGGCTGGCGCTGGACTATACCGGGCAAAAATGGCGTACCGGATTACAGTGGCGTGTGGTGGCGCCGCAGCATCGCGTGGCGCAGAACAAAGGTAACGTCACCGGCCAGGATCTTGGCCCGAGCGCGGGGTTTGGCGTGCTTTCGTGGAGCGCGGGCTACACATTTAACGACCATTTCGAGTCCCGCGTGGGTATTGAGAATCTGTTCAATAAATACTACAGCGAGCACCTCAATCTGGCGGGGGCCAGCCAGTTTGGATACGCCTCAGATCAGCAAATCCCTGAGCCGGGGCGCGTCTGGTGGCTGGCTGCGACATACCATTTCTGACCCTGAGTGTCATTGCTGAGAGCGACCGTTGAGGCGTTTGTTTGCCTCTACCGCCTGTTTACAGGCGGTTTTTTTATTTCAGATAGCAATATCGAACATCTGCGTTTTAGCAAGCAGGCAATAGAGCTGACAGTCGCTGTTTACCCCCAGTTTTTCCATCGCGCGCAGCTTATGGGCGCTGACGGTTTTATTACTCAAATGTAGCTGTCTGGCGATCTCTGTCAGACTCATCCCTTTGCAAAGCATCCGCAACACATCAATTTCACGGGGCGAGAGCTCTTGCTCCGTTTGCGCACCGGTCTGGAAAAGGGAATGCATCAGCTCGCGCTCAATATAGACTTCTCCATTGATCACTGACGTCAGCGTTCTGCTCAGGGTTTTCTCACAGGTATCCCGGCTAATATAGGCTTTGGCGCCTGCCTCCAGCGACATGCGGATAAGCTGCGTGTTTTTGTAGGGCGAAAGCACAATGATCTTAAGTTGCGGATATTTACGGCTGAGCCATTTAATCAGTAATACGCCGTCCATTCCGTTGAGCGGGTTAACGGTTTGGCTGGTGGCCAGAGAAAAGCCAAGAAACAGAATGTCGACAGGATGTTGGGACAGCAGTGAAAGCAGTTCAGATGGCGACGCCGTATCGCCCTGAATGCAAAACTCCGGGCGGGGGGAACCGTCGCTGAAAAGAGACGGCATATTGGTGATCATGGATAAGACGCCACGACGAATAATGGTGTGCTCATCGGCAATAGCGATACGAACTTTCATGGTTTCTCCTTCGAAAATGTGGGCGACGCCAGGGATAACGCCGCCGGATGACCAGAAAGATACAGATCCTATGCAGAGCATTCTTTAGTACTTGTCAGATAATTCCTTCAGTGCGGTATCGAGTTGCTGCAGATTGGCTTCCATGCGCGCGCAGAATCGCGATGTCAGCGCAGGCAGGGCTTCAGGCTCTATCATCCCTGCCGCCAGCATCTCCGGCAACACTTCCATCGCCTGACAGGTGCGGGTAGCGTCGTGCATGGCAAAGAGGCTCCACGAGGCCTTCAGACGATGCGCGAGCTGGCTTAGCGTTTGCGGTGACGGGGTGTTTTCCTCTAAATGACGAATATCAAGAGTAATGGCATCGCGCATTTGCTGGCGCATCAGGGTCATGATCTCCGGTTGACCATTGGCCAGACGCCGGAGTTCGCTGAGGTCAGGCTCCTGATTGCGCAGGCTGTGATGCTGCGCCAGCGCCTGGTGCAGGGCGTTGAGGGAGAGCGGTTTTCGCAATAGCGCGTCCATCCCGGCATGTTTTGCCCGATCGTCCTCACTCTGCAGCGCGCTGGCGGTGTAGCCGAGGATAGCGGGCGGTGCGGTGATACTGCCGGCAATATCGCGCAAAAGTATCAACGAGGTGAGCTGATAGCCGTCCATGAGGGCCATCTGGCAGTCGGTTATCAGAATATCAACCGGCTCATTTTCAAGGCGTGTAAGCGCTTCGCTTGCGCTAGCGCAAGGAATAACCTCCTGGCCCAACTCCTGCAGCTGAAGTGCTAACACCGTCAGGTTAGCCGGAAAATCGTCAACAATCATAATGCGATGCTGTGGCAGCGGGGTAATAACGAGTGTCTCATCGACCGTTGTCGCAGCGCTGGTAGCATGAAGCGGTATGCTGACCGTCACCTGCGTACCGCTTCCCGCTTCGCTGGTTATCGTCAGCTTCCCTCCCATCAGTTCGACTAGCTGATAACAGATCGCCAGGCCGAGTCCGCTGCTTTGCGGCGTGCTGCTGTCAGTCTGAAACCATGGCTGGCCGAGGTGTGGAAGGGCATCGGCCGGGATACCAATGCCTGTGTCACGAATCAACAGCTGCAAATGTTCACCGTGGAGCCGGGCGTGGAAGTCAATTTCTCCCTGCGGCGTATATTTAATGGCGTTGCCCAACAGATTGGCGATGACCTGATTCAGCCGGGCTTTATCGAACAGGAACCAGCCGTCGCGCGGCACGTTCAACTCGCTGCGCCAGTGGAGCCCTTTAGCGTTTGCGCTGCTGGCAAAAATCTCCGCGCTGGCGTTGAGCGTCTGCCACAGGGGCCAGGCCTGCGGCTCCAGCCTTAACTCGCCTGCTTCAATGCGCGACAAATCCAGTACGCCGCCAATCACGTCGCGCAATGACTCTGCTGCCTGCCAGGCGATGTTGAGAGATTCGCTTTTGTCGCGCTCCATCTCCAGCAGGCCCAGCATGGCGTTCAGCGGGGTACGAATGTCATGGCTCATGCGGGCGAGGAAGTTCGATTTTTCAGTGCTGGCCTGCTCCGCCTGTGCCAGTGCCCGATTGAGCGCAGCGGTCAGCGCGGCTTTTTCAGTGATGTCGATCCAGCCCCCGACCACGCCCTGAGGCCGCCCCCGCGTATCGGTATAGCGGCAAAGCCACCAGTAGAGGGTGGTGTTGTTCTGGGTGGTTTCACCCGTTAACGGTGTCGCGGCATGGAGCAGCGAGAGGCGATGCGGCAACGTAAACTGTTGGGCAAGCTCGCCCAGAGGCAGGCTGGAAAAGGGAGAGCCCTCTTCGGGCAATGCCGTGAGTAACGGTGAGTGAATAAAGGAGTCGTTATAGCGCGTCAGCCGCCCGGCCGGATCGCAGACGAACAGCGGCACCGGGACGTTGTTCATCAGGGTTTGCCAGAGGGAGAGCGCGTTGTGCAATTCAGCCGTGTCCCGCTCGCGCTGGCGCCGCTGGCTCTGCGCGGCGCTAAAGGTCAGCAGGGCGACTAATGCCGCACAAATCGCCACTACGGCGAGCATGACCAGCCATAGCGATTGCGCCGGGGCAGCGGCTGTCGTCTGTGCGGGCTGCGACAGGTTAAGGCTCGCGTAGATATCAGCCTGCGTGACGGACGCCATGACCGCATTCACCCTTTTGGCATCCGCCGGGTCAGACATATTCGGTACAAACCATAGCGGTACTTCCGGCAGCGCCAGCGGCGTCAGCGACAGGTTACTGGCGTTATGCTGGCGCAGCAGGTGATGGAGTATAAACGCGTCGCCCGCAAGCCCGTCCGCGCCTCCGGCTTTGAGCAACTCAAACCCCTGATTGAGTGAGTTAACCAGCACCAGGTTATCTGCCGGTAACACCTGACGCAGTAACGTGACGAGAGGTGAGATGCGCATGACGGCAATCCGCTTATGCCGTAATGCGGACAAGGCGCCGGAAAGCGGGTTGCTGTCCTCACTGAGCAGGGCCCAGCTCAGTGAGTCAAACGTGATGGCACTCTTTGACGGTGGCGTCGCGCTGGCGACAATGCGCAACGTGTTCTCCGCATACTGAAGCGGAGGCGCATCAAGGTTGAAGGTCAGGCTATACAGGTTGGACGGAAACAGGTTGAGCAGCAGATCGCGCCATACGCCCTGGATATGCCCGTCAGACGTGATCGTGACCATTGGCGGTGAAATGGCGGGAAGCAACACGTGTAGCGTGATTTTGGGCGCATTTTCCTTCACGGGGGAATGGCGAGCGTCAAAGACGCTACCGTCCGGCAGAAGCCACTTTTGTTCCAGCCATTCAGCGTCTTCCGGGTTAACAGTGTGAATACGCTCGTTGAATATTTCCAGCGTGTTTGCCTGCTCAGGCAAAGCCCATGCGCGAAAATGCAGCGGCGGAGCGTCGCCCAGCGGCGTCAGGGTCAGCGTGGTGGCGGGAGAGTGGGTCAGCCAGTTACGCAAAACAAATTCCGGGGCAATGAATTCCCGCGCTTTTCCTGCTGCCAGCTGCCTGACGCTTTCACCCGATGAAGCTGAACCTGTCGCAGAGCAGCGGGTCGCAACCTCTGGCGGTAATTCTGGAAAGCACAGCGTTCCGCCTCGACCCTCTTTTATGCTCAGAGAGGCCAGCGGGAAAGCGAGCATTGGCTCGCTGGCGACCAGATCGGCAGCAGGACGTTGGGCGGCAATTAATACATCGATGCGCTTTCGCTTCAACGCATCCAGCGCCGATGCCGGGTCGCTAAAGCGCTGAACGTCCGGCAGCGGCGTATTGCTAAACAATATGCTGAGCTCATCATCCAGAATCCCCGGCGGCCGGTCGATGACGAGAAAAGGCGGCGCGGCGCTCAGCAGGCCTACACGCAGCACGCTACCCGCCGCGTGCCCGCTTATCAGCAAGAGGATAAATAATGTTGCCAGCCAGCCTCTGCGCATGCTCAGCTAACCAGCCCCAGACTTTGCGCGCACTGGAGCAGCTCGAAATCATTTCTTGCGTTGAGTTTGCTCATGGCACTCTTTTTTTGCGTACTAATGGTCTGCTTTGTCCGGTTAAGCTGGGCACTGATCTCGTTCACGGTGAAACCACGGACCAGCAGGCGCAGCACTTCAGTTTCCCGTTCGGTCAATTGTGCATGGGGTTTCACCGGTTCAACATGCCCCTGTAGAGTGCTGCGCAGTGTCTGTAGCAGATTGTTGGACAAGCTGGCTTTGTTGAGAACGGCATGTACCCCGCTGCGACGCAGCGAGTCCAGAAGCTCAGGATTGGTGATCATGGTGACCACCACAATCATGCTCTGAGGATAATGGCGAATCAGCGAGCGGATCATGATGAGCCCGTCCGGGCTTCGCGTGCCGGGCATACTCAGGTCGGTGATGATGATATCGACAGGCTCGCGCGCCAGTTTACTCATAAGTTCATCAGCACTGAGCGCTTCATGAACGACCCGATAAAGGTCCGGGCGCGTCTGCAGCAATGTGCGCAAGCCTAATAAATAGACAGGGTGGTCGTCGGCAATCAGAACGGTTTTTTGCATGACATCCGATCCGGTTAGGAAAAGACAGGTGTTCACCGCACATCTTAGCGAATGGCGCTTTAGCATCACTCTTACAGTGTAGAGCAGAGTAAGGTGAAAAAGAGTAGCTAAAAAGTGGGGGGCTGTATAGCTGCAGGTGGGCATCAGCCGATCCTGATGGAAAACCGAAAGGTAAAGTAACGAAGCTTTCACATTCTACGAAATAGATTTTTTTCTGAGCAGCTGAATGGTTTGTTATTTATCACGAAATAGCGGCATGGAGGGCGATATTTCTCAGGTACGGAAAGGAATTCCTTATTGTTCAGGCTGAATATCAGGTATTGCTCAGGCGTTACTCAGAATAAACTTTCTGAAATCATGAATGGGCCGCGAAAAAATCAGGACGGGAAATAGCGCAAATGGCGAAGGTACTATCATTTATAGGGATATGTTGTTAATTTGTGCCTGAATTAGATAACAGACATGTAACTGTTAATACCTGCGCTTTTTCGTCATAACAATGTAAACGCTGTAATTTTATTATCCAGGACCTACCCGTGAATAACGAAGAAATATCTCTTTCAGCGTCAGTAACGTTCGTACCGGAAAAATCATCTCTGGCAACCGTGGAGCATGGTGATATACACCTGACGCCCAACGAGCGTCGTTTGCTGGAGTTGATCCTCAGCGGCAAATGCAAAAAAGAGACCATATTTGAAGAGATCTGGCTCAACCAGGGCATGATTGTTAGCGAATCCAGTTATCACCAGCTTATAAAAATGCTGCGCCGCAAGCTGCAAAATGCCGGCTTGCCGGGCTCGATCATTAAAACCATTCCCCGTTATGGTGTGGTACTGGCACCCTGCGAAACGCAGGGCAGTGAGGCAGCTTGCCCGCCAGAAGTGCCTGATAACGCGCCTTCTCCCACTCCCGTTGATTGCCCGTCGCTGCCTGCTATCACGGCGGAGCCAATGAAAACGCCGTCACGTCAATACGGGGCTTTGCTGACGGTGTTGTGCAGCTTGTTGATTATCCTTCCCACGCTGGTGGTGGTCTGCACGGCGGACACGCCGCAGGCCTTTCAGGAAAATATCTACGTGGATGGCGTCATGTTTCATCTCTCTTCGCTGCGCAGTGTCGATCGCCAGGCGCTGGCGCGAAAGCGGCATGACCTGCCGGCGGGTATCAATAATGTTTACATCGCGTCGAACGGCCCGAAAGTGTTTGTTGCGCAATGTGAAGGCGAACTATCTAAGGAGGGAAAATGCGGTTACGAATACTATTCGTCATATTGAGCGTTTGCATCAGCGTTTCGCTGGGTGGCGTGCTGGCTTACCTGACCAGCGGCTACCTGGAGAGCAGAATGGTGCCTGTCGAGCCCTGCAGCAGCGTCATTCGTAACGGCAAGTTTATCGATGAAAGCCTGGAACATTACCAGTTTAATGGTGTTATCACCTGGTGGCCTAAACTGCACAGGCTAACGTTATTTGGTGTAAAAACCGATGAGGCCGGAAATCGGGTATTCAACCGAACCCTGCAGTTAAAATCGGTGACACAGAAAGGAAACGTCATCAATGGTCGGGTGGCAGAATTAAAAATTGCCGTTGGCGATCAACTTCCGCAGAAGACTTTTCTGATAAGTGAAGATGATCAGTATATTAATCTGTTATTCAAGCCGATTAATAAAAATAGCTGGCTAATGAAAATTAACGATAACTGGGTAGCAATGTGTGAGTATAAGTAATCTCACGATAATTTTATTATAAGACATATCCAGGCTGGCGAGTTTTAAATCTGCTGCTGCGGTTAGCTGTTCTCCTGTTTTCAGGGAGATGAATATCCTATCTTGCGGGACAGGATTTCATTATTAAACCTGGAGCAGGATATCTCCCATGTTAAAGAAAAATAAAATATCTCTGAGCGCTATTGCCGCAGGCCTGGCGTTAAGCGGAATGCTGGTCAGCACGTTTAGCCATGCGGCCGCAACCGACGCCGCCTCACAGATGCCGGATATCAGTCAGAAAAAAATTCTCGTCGGTTATTGGCACAACTGGGGAATTAACCCGGAAGAGATAGACAAAGCGCGCGGCTATCAGGGAGGCTTACCTTCTGATATGTCGCTGCGTGAAGTGCCGAGAGGCTACAACGTCGTCAACGTCTCCTTCATGAAAGTCATGGATGGGCAGAGCGGGAATATCCCCACCTTCAAACCCTACAACGCGAGCGATGAGGAGTTCCGCGCTCAGGTTGCAGAGCTGAACGAGCAGGGGCGCGCGGTGTTGATTTCACTGGGCGGCGCTGACGCGCACATTGCACTGAACAAAGACCAGACTGAAGCGCTTGCAGCGGAGATTATTCGCCTGACCGATCGCTATGGTTTTGATGGTCTTGATATCGACCTGGAGCAGACGGCCATTACCGCGGCTGACAACAGTACGGTGATCCCGGCGGCGCTGAAAATGGTGCGCGACCATTATCAGCAGCAGGGCAAACACTTCATCATCAGCATGGCGCCAGAGTTCCCTTATCTTCAGTCCGATCGCGGGGTGAACTACAAAGCCTACCTGCAAAATCTTGAGGGCGTGTATGACTTTATCGCTCCACAGTATTACAACCAGGCGGGCGACGGCGTGAATATGATGACGCAGGAGGAGAAGGACGAAGTCGGTGAATGGTGGCTGCCGCAGGAATGGGGGAAGGGCTATAGCGACCGTCAAAAAGAGCTTTTCCTTTACTATCTCACCGACAGCCTGGCAAACGGGACGCGCGGGTATGTGAAGATCCCGGCGAACAAGCTGGTGATTGGTCTTCCGGCCAACCCGGATGCGGCAGGAACCGGCTATGTGCGAGACGCGCAGAGTGTCTTTAACGCACTTTCGCGACTGGAAGCGAAAAATGAAGCGGTAAAAGGGCTCATGACCTGGTCAGTGAACTGGGACAATGGCAACACTAAAAATGGTCAACATTACGGCTATGAATTCCTGAACCGCTACCAGAGCATCCTTGACGGCAGTCTGCCGGATGGGGGCGACGAAACAGATACTCAGGCGCCAACACAGGTGCAGGGCGTGCAGGCCACGCTGAAGGGGCAGGATGTTTCGCTCAGCTGGCTGCCGGCTAAGGATAATACTGGCGTGGCGGGGTATGCCATCTGGCGCGGTCTGGAAAAGATCGGTGATACCCGTGAACTCAACTTTACCGACAGCCAAACCACGCCGGGTGTGACCTACCGCTACACGGTTATCGCCTATGACGCCGCCGATAACTACGCCGCCCCGAGCCAGGCGGTGACCGTTACCGTGCCTGAAGGTGACGAAGGCACTGGCGAAGAGGGCGGTCAGGGTGGCAACGCCACAGCGTTCACACCGGGAACCGTCTATGCGGTGGGGGATAAAGTGCTCTATGAGGGAAAGGTTTACCGCTGTCAGATTGGCCATACAGGTGCCAGCCATTGGTCGCCGGATCGGGCCCGCAACTTGTGGGTAGCTGAATAACCTCTTTTATAAACAGCATGGCTTCTCAGGGAGCCGTGCTGTTATGTTTTACAGGACAACGACTATGCAAACTTCTCTGGTTATTGCCAAACGTTACGATCGGTTTTCTCGCCTTCTGCACTGGGTGGTCGCAGCCGTCATTATCTACGCGATGTGCATGGGCTATATTCTGCACGCGCTGGAAGGAACCCGCTGGTTTACCTTCTTTTCTGTGCTGAATATGTCGCTTGGTACCATCGCCACGCCCATCATGATGGTGCGTTTCGTCTGGCGCTTCTTCCGCCCTTCGGTGCCCTATCCGGCCACGGTGGCCGGACGTAAAAAACAGCTGGTCGTCTTTATTCATGAGCTGTTTTATCTGACCATAATGGTGGTGCTGGTTAGCGGTTTTCTGATGCTGCAAAAAGATTACAACCTGTTTGGTCTGGTGCCGGTTTCCCGCCCGATTGCCATCGCCGAAGTGAATGCGTTTTTCTTCCAGGTGCATCGCTATAGCTGCATTCTGCTGGGCTTAATTCTGCTTGGGCATGTCGCGGCGGTGTTGAAATACACCTTTAGCGGGCAGCGGGAGATCCTGCAGCGGATGCTGTGAGAAAGAGGCTCACTCCCCCCATCAGATGCGCGGTGTTATCGATCCTTTGAAACATCACCATCCCGCGCATCTGCCTTCCCTGCAGCGTTTGCAGAAAAACTTCCCGGGCAAAGCTGTTTTCACCCTGTCGTGAGTACCAGGCGCGAAAATAGGGCAGGAACGACGTATCGCAGTGTGCGTCCAGAAGCGTCAGGGTGCTTAGCGTCTTTTCCTCATCCGGGAAGAGCGCTTCCGTGCTGCCTTGCCAGTGGATCTCCTCCTCCGGCATCGAAAGGCGAAACACGACGCATGAACCCGTTTGCGACAGGCGGATCATGATGGCACTGGCGCTGGTCGCGAGCGCCTGCTGCTGTTGGATCCAGCGGCGATACTGATATAAGCAGTTGGCAAAAATCGCCGAAAATACCAGATACCACTGCGCCTGCCAGATTGCCGGTATGAGATCGGGCGTTAGCGTGTAAAAAATCCCTTCCCGCTGCTGGGTCGCCAACACCACAATCAGGTACTGGATAAGCAGCAGAGCGCCGACACCGCGTCCGGAGAGCGCAAACACGCTCAGTAAAACCACCGTTGTTTGCACCAGCAGCAGGTTTAGCCCTTGCCAGAGCGGGGGCAGGAGAAAGTAGCCCGTAATCAGCGCAAGCGTATTCGCGGCAAGGATCAGCGCTTCCCGCCCGTTAACGTGCTGGCGCGACGGCATCTTGTTCTCCCGCAACAGCGGCAGAATGGCGAGAATGCCGGTTAACGCCGCCAGCACCCAGGAAAAAAAATGCAGTGGCGCAATCGGGTACCCTGACAGTAACAGCGCCAGATTAAGCAGCAGGCTGCCGCAAAAAATGCTGAGTATTAACTGCAGGGGATAGACCAGCTCACCAATAATCGGCCTGCGCGCAAAACGCAGCGCAGGCAGCTGCGCATTCAGACGAAAGACGGCGACGCAAAGCGGAAAAATCGCAACGTCGAAAAGGGCGAACAGGCACGCCAGTGCGAGCGGACGGCCTATCCAGACCCCAACAAACACATGCAGCAGGCCAGCGGTAGCCAGCCACAGCGGCCACTCGCGCGGGGCTGTTAGCCATAACGCGGCGAAGAGCAACGGCGCCGGGAACCAGAGCGTGGTGGAGAGGCTCCAGCTATCCCGCGTGTGAAAGCTCAGGAATGCCAGCAGGATATAGAGACCTGAAAAGGCCAGCCAGCGGATGATATTGGTAATCAGCGTTGTTCTCCCACTGAGGCGTTCAGCGTTAATCAGGTATTTATCATTTTAATCTCAATTATTTTATCGTCGCTATTGATACGCTGGGATTTTTTCAAAAGGAATTAACAATGGACTGGCAAAGCGACAAACACGATCCTGCTACCGTTTGGTTTTCACTTTCTTCCCGTGCGGCAGAGCATGAGCAGGGAAAGCAGTGGCATATCGCGGCATTATTGTGGAAAGAGGCGGCGCAATATGCAAAAGTGCATCTGAATATCGAGTGGGCAAACCTGCGCGGTGAATTTTGTGCTTTACGTGCAAACAGGATGCCTAAATATAACGAGTAGGCTCTGCTATTATCGGATATTGCATGTTCCTCAGAGTGTTGAACCATGGTAGAGAGTGTAATACTCGTTTTTAGTGTTTTACTGGGTGCCGTTATCGGCAGCTTTTGCAACGTCATTATTTATCGGCTCCCCTTGATTCTCCACGGTGAAGCACTTTCTTTATCGTGGCCTGCTTCCCATTGCCCCCGCTGTAAAAACCCCATTAAATTTCGTCACAATGTACCCCTGATTGGCTGGCTACTGTTGCGTGGACGCTGCGCCAGCTGTGGTCAGGCAATATCGTGGCGCTATCCGCTGGTAGAAGGACTTATGGCGCTGCTGTACGGGGTGATTATCTGGCAGCAGGGCGTCACGCCGCAAAGCCTGTTCGACGTGCTGGCGGTGACGTTTTTGCTGCCGCTGCTGTTTATCGACCTGCGCACCATGCTCCTGCCCGATCGTCTGACGCTCCCGCTGCTGGCGTTGTCGTTGGCGTTTGCCGCCAGCGGCTATAGCCATGTCGAGCCAATGCAGGCATTAATCGCCGCTCTGCTGGGCTTTGGTGTGCCCTGGACGCTCTCTTTACTGTTCCGTTTGTTGCGCGGTCATGAAGGTATGGGGATGGGGGATATGAAACTGCTGGCGGCGCTCGGGGCGTGGCTTGGCCCGCTGGCGCTGCTGGATGTTTTTGTTGCCTCTACGCTGCTGGCGCTGGTCACGGCGCTGATTCTGTTGCGGATCAAGCCCGGTCAACCGTTTCCCTTCGGCCCGTATCCGATTATCGCCGCGATAGGGTGGGTGGTGTTATACCGATAAAAAAGCGCCGGAAGGAAGGGGCGATTTCCGGCGCAAAATGATAACGAAAGTGTAGGCAGGGAATGATAATGTGAGGCACGGGTCAGTGAAGACCCGGCCAGAGTTAACTTACAGTATTATTTGCACTCTTTAGGCATGTTGGCAGCACCTTCTTTCTTCCAGACGCCCCATTCGCCATCGGAGCCAGGCTTAACGCCTCGGGTTTCCCAGCTGTTCAGCCAGATGTTGCCTTCATAGCTCACTTTTTCACAAGGTGTCTTGTAAGTCTTGCTGTGGTCCCAGGCTTTTACATCGGTTTGTGCCGGGCGCAGTTTAATCACCTTCGTTGCCGTGGAGACTTTACCGGTATCAGGCGCCGTCACTTTCACCTGCAGCGTCACGTCCACATTGTCGGTATACGGATGTTTACCCATGAGGTTGGTGCTGAAGTTATTCGGTGACGAGATCTGAATCTTATCGGCGTGATTCAGTGCGGACCATTCAATTTTTGCCCCCTTTAACGAGTCATTATTTTTGGACACGACGGCGGCAGCAATAACGTCACTGCCAACGATGGTGTCCTGGTTGTTGCCCGTATTGATCTGCACATCAGAAGCCTGCTGCGCTTCCTTCACGGTCACCGTGATATCGTCGGAGTGGGCTTTGCCATTTTTGGCCGTAACCGTCAGGCGATAGGTCACTTTACCGATTTTGCCGGGCTTAATCAGCGCACGGGCTTTTGCCGCGTGGACGGTTGAAACCCATTCGCCACCGTTAGCGACCTGCAACGCACCAATGTCCTGACCAGAGACGATAGTCCATTGATATTTTTCAGCATTGACGCTTGCGGAACCGTTGAGGTCATAACCACGAGAATCACTGTTGCTGGTCACGGTGAAGTCACTGCCTGCCTTCGCCTCCGGTGCCGTGTTACCCGCGTCTGCTTTGGCATTCAGGGTCACGGTTTTTGAATCACTCTCGTTTTTGGCGTTGGTGACGGTCAGCTTAACGTTGACGCTAAAATCGTTCTCAGGTTTAGCCTTCAGGCGAATGCTTGCCTTAGCACTGGTGCTGTTCTCCAGAATGACCTTGTCGGCATTGCTGGTGACGGCCCAGCTGTACTTCAGCTCTTTCCCCGTAGAGGCGCTACCGTCCAGCGACAGCGCGCTGGTTGACAGGTTATGGCTGGATGGCGTGACGTTGGCCACTGGTTTGCTAATGACTTCACCGCCGAAATCGACGTCGATCATCTGATAAAATGCGTTATCGGTATCACGCACGCGCCAGACGGCATAAATTTTCTGTTTACCTTCACGCTCCGGTACATCGCAGGTGTGGGTTTCGAAGCCTGTCGGGATCGAAATATCGGCAGAAGGGTTGCCTGGTGCGTAGGTATAAACCTTGTGGCAGAAAGGTTTATCTTCAAACATCGCTCTGGTCAGGCGCGAATCCGCTCCCGGCATAGAGTGCCAGTCTGGCTTCGTAATGTAATAGGTAAAATAGGTGGTACGGTGCTTAGCCGGTAAATGCCATTTAAACTGGTGCGGGCCCGCAGACATCGGGTTGTTATAGGTATTCTGCTTTTCGTCATCCAGCTTGCTGAAGGCAGGAGTAGCCGTTGAGCCACCGCTTGCCAGCTTGCCGTCCGGCGGGAACTGGAACAGCTGTTCGTTAGCGATCGGGGTTGGGCTCATATCGTTGCCAGCCGGGAGCTTCGGCGCTTCCACGGCGTCAGCAGGCCAGACTTGCTGATGATCTTTATTCGGATCCGCACTTATCACCGGCGGGAAATGAATCACCGAGCGGGATTTTGGTTCAAAAACATAGCCATGCGCCAGCGCGCTCGTGGAATACATGCCAATCAATGCCACGGCTAACGCCGACGTAATATTATTCATCTTGAGTAGTTTCAAAATAATCTTCCCTGAATTAATTGAAGGACACTTCTACGTGACTGAGGGGGTTGTTCTCTTTGGCATACACCTTATTCGGCTGAGACTCATCGGGCGTAATCTCGCCGTTGCTGTGCTGGAAACCGGCACGCAGATCGGGATGCTGCTGGTTGATGGCCTGGGCAAGAGCGTAGGACCAGTGGGCCTCTTCGCCAGCAAGAATGGTGACGCGGGTCTCCAGGTCAGGCAGTTCGGTTCCGTCGTTAAAGAAGCGCGCACGAATCGTTTGCCCTTCAACGACCTTCACTTTCGCACCGTTGACGGCGCGTTCCAGTGAACCAAGTTCTTTCATGCAGTTCTGGTGACCCTGTTCGCAGTTTGCCGCTGGCGAGGTCGTGGCGGCGTTGGCTGAAACGCTGACGCCCGCCCCTGCCAGTAATGAGGCAAGGACAAAAGCAGATCCTGTTAATTTCATAAGTTCCCTTATTAATGACTGAACAATAACGAAAGGTAAATCTCACCTGCAGAGCAGGTAAAAAATGGCGTTATTACCGTGTGATAACAGGGACAAATAGTACCGGGAGGAGACAACTGGCTTGAATAAGAGACTTCTCTGGGCCATTAAGAGTCGGGGAGTTTCGGCAGAGAAGAGCGGCCGGTCATGCTGTTAAGAGGCTTGAGAGCGATATGGGGGGAAATGGCCAATATCAATCCTTTACTCTTTATATTCAAATATGAGCGTATATCGTTTTTTTAAATGTCTTTTTTACGAATTTCCTGCGTGTTGAGTTAATAAAATAAAGCCTGGCTTACATCCAGGCTTTACAATTATGTTAACCAAACAGGTATTTAAGGGCAGCTATTATTGGCTGCATCCGACGCTCGCCATGCCCCCCACTCACCGCCGCGTCCCGGCTCCTCTTGTCCGGCATTGACATACCACTGATTCAGCCAGATTTTGCCGTTATGCGATACGCGGGTACATTTCACCGGGTAGGCTATGCGTGGGTTATACGCTTCTGCGTTGTCGTCAGGAATATCAGGTAATTGCGATTTTTTCACCGTTACGGTGATCTTCTCTGCGCTCACGCTTCCGTCTTTGCCCGTGACGGTTAACCAGTAGGTTGCTTCTCCGTCAGTATTAGCGGGAATGAGTGCCCGGACGGCAGGGCCTGAAAATTCACGTACCCAGCCTCCGGCCTGTTTCTCCTGTAGCCAGAATTTGCCTGTACTGTTTTTGTCGATGGTCCATTTCCAGGAGACGGCATTCTTGCTGGCGCTCCCGTCTAACTGATACGCCCGTGAGGAATCGGTCGTGCCGGTAACGGTAAAGCTTTCTCCCGGCACCGCCTTTACCTCATCCCGATCTTCCTCTTTAAGTTCCAGAATCCTCGCCACCGCTTTCGCCATGTTTGGGTGAGTACCCACTTTCGCTGAATCGCCTGCCGCTAAAGATGTACCGGTTTCCTGCAGGATGGTACGCATCTGTTGAGGCGTGACGGTGATATTGTGAGCTTTTGCAATAGCCGACAGGCTGGCGACCACGCCTGCGATAATCGGGTTCGCGGAGGAGGTGCCGGAGAAACTTGAGGTGTATTCCGCGTTTTTTATGCTATGCAAACCGCCATAACCCGTAGTAACCACATCCCAGCATCCCCAGCTGGCGCTGGTCACGCGTGAACCATAGGTACTGAAAGAGGCTTTTTTGCCATTGTCAGCGCAGAATGCACCCGCGATGATCGCACCGGAATCCCGTTTTTTAACGTCAAATTTTCCGTTAAATCCAGCATGATCGAGGTTGATATTGCCATTGCCTGCCGCCTCGATAACGTGCACGCCTTTGTCCGTCAGCGCTTTAATCACGTCATAATAGGCAGGGGCGTTTTCCTGGGGGACGTAGCAAGAGGAGGTACAGCCTGTCACATCCCCTCCGCCGGTCTGCATGCCAATTTGCACCACATCTCCTGCCTGGAGTCTGGGGATCATGTTGTAGAGGTGATTGGCCTGCCATTTGACGTATCCCATACGAGCGTTCCACGTCAGGCCTTTGATGCCCGCATTGATATCTTTCGCCGCCATTATCCCGACGGAGCTGGTGTCGTGATCTTCGCCCGGCGTATAGCGCGTATCACCTTCATGGAAATCGATCGGCGGCAAATTCACATGGCTGGTATTCCACGCATTGTTTTCCATTGAGACCAGCGAAATGCCGCTTCCATCGTGTCCTGAATACTGGCTCACGCTGTCGCGATTTACGCCACCCATGTAATAGCCGGGCCGTTTTTCATCTGGTGATTTGGTGTAATCCTGCAGTCCACGAAAATCCGGGACGGTGGTCCGGTTGGGACTATTCAGGGCATAGCTTAGTCCGGAATAGGGCGGCACGTCAGGAATGTTGGCACCCTTCTCCAGCGACACCGGCATGGATTCCGGGTAAGCCAGCTCAATATCTTGTCGCGTCGCCAGTTCATTAATTACGTTATTGATATATGCCGTGTCATGTTGCTTATTGGCTGGCAGCGCTATACGTAAGTAACGATTAAAGCCATAGCGTTCATTAAGCGCATCCATCTCGCTTAATTCACTGCTGCGCAAATTATTTGCCGTAAATAACGGACTCACAGACAGGGTGCTGTCGCGTAATGAAAAGGGCGATGACTTATTGAGCGTCGTCCCGGGTTTTAATTTCACGATAACGGAGAGATACGAAGTGCCTTCCCAGGCTTGCTCGTGCGTGACGGAGTTCTGCGCAAAAGAGGGGGCACTCAGTAGTGCACAAATTAGCAGGGCCAGTCCAGTTTTATTCATGTCAACGATCGTCCTTATAAAATGCCATCCAGAGTATTGCGGGAACCATCCTGCCATGCGGGGAAATTCCCCTTAAGAAGAAGGTCAGCGATGAAATTGCGAGATGTCTGGCCCGTGTAGAGAATTTCCTGCTCCGGAAAATATAAGGCTGAAATTTGGCTGATGAATTTATGAGGTGGGCTGAAAAAATTGTTAATCATCAATGCATAAGTATTGAATTTAATGAGGAACGGAAAATCTCATGAACATCTCCTGAGTGCTGTATGGAGTTTAAGAATTATCTGGAACTTAATATCACTAACCAGGGAGTTTAATTAATAAGGGATGCGTCACAATGCCCGGTGTTTCATATTGTTCTTTACGTCAAAAATTATCCGTGTGGGTAATCCTCTTACATTATTTATTTTCCATCTTTTTGCTTACGGTCCCCCCCGTCGCGCGGGCGCAAACTGAAACCCGTGCGACCGTTGAAAGCGAAAGCAATCAACCCCTGCGGGATAAAATGGCCGGCATATGGGGAAGCGCCCAACAAAACGGCGCGGGTGATGCCCTGCGCGGCGCGGCAAACAGCGAGGTAAATGCCGCATTAACGCAGGAGGTGGAAGCGTGGTTAAACCATACCGGCGGGAAAGCCCGCGTTACGGCAGATGTCGGTATTGGCGGGAGCGATAGTCGCGATTTTGGGCTGGACTATCTGTGGCCGGTTAAAATCTGGCAACACGACATTCTGTTCACTCAGATGAGCGCACACCGCTGGAACGAGCGCGATATCCTTAACGTCGGCCTGGGCTGGCGACATACCTTTAACCCGCATTTGATGGCGGGTGGAAACCTCTTTTTCGATCAGGATGTCACGCGCCACCATAACCGAATGGGGGCGGGCGCCGAGCTGTGGAGCGATGGGATTCGTGCGTCAGCGAACTACTACCTGCCCCTGAGCGGCTGGCGTCATTCTGACGACAGCATGTTTAATGACGATCCCGACCGCTATGAACTGTATGAACGTGCCGCCCGCGGCTGGGATCTCAATCTTGAGACGGCGCTTTCACAGCACGTCGCGCTCAAAATGGGTTGGTTCCAGTGGTATGGCGACAAAGTGGACGTTAACGGCAGCCGCAGCGAGGCCAGCCGCAATCCTCACGGGCTTAACCTCGGGCTTAAGTGGCAACCTGTGCCGCTGGTAGGGGTCAGCGCGGAGCAGAGCATGATTAGCGGGCAGCGGGATAACTTCTCTGTGGGGCTGAATTTCCACTGGGAGTTTGGCCGCAAACTCTCCGAAATGCTGGCAAGTGAAAATGCGGCGGCTTTACCATCGCTGATGCAGTCCCGCACAGAGTTCGTTACCCGTAATAACAACATCGTTCTTGCCTATAAGCAGGAAGAAAAAGACAGACGCCTCTATTTCACCCCTACGGAAAAAACCACGCAGGCTGGCGTGCCGCTGCTTCATGTGGTGAAAGGTGGGCAGGGGGGCGTCATTCGCTACATCTCCTCCAACACGACGATCGCGACCGTGGAGCCGGGCAGCGGTCTGGTGAACCCAACGCATCGGGGCGATGTCACCATCACCGCGACGGAAACGTCACCTGTCGATCCTCAGCACGTGTTGAGTTCCGCCAGCTATCATCTGACCGTAACGCCGGGGGATTTTGCCCCTTCCGTTGAAGGCGTTGCCATTAAAGGGGACATGTCACCCGGCAAGATCCTGGAGGGAAGTTACCTCTATAAATCCAATGAAGGGGAAGATGAAGATCCCGAGCAAACCCGGCTGCGCTGGTATGACGCAGATTCAGGCGTAGTGCTCAAGGAAGGGAGTACCACCTATGAGGTGCAAACGCGTGATATGGCCCGCACAGTGATCTTCGAAGTCACGCCAGTCAACAAAAAAGGGATCGCGGGTAACAGTGGCTCGGCAACGGTTAATGGTAGCGCGAAGCTAGGCGCACTGCATATTGGCTTGATGACACCGGGCGAAGTCCGCCCGGACGGCAGTGTGAAGTTTTATGTTCAGAGCAATGGCGCTCTGCAACTACTCACTGAAGTAAAAAACGATAAAGAGGAGGCGGTGGAAGGGCTGACGGTTTACTGGACAAGCCAGAATGCGTTGGGCCATTTGTCACAACACGTAACGCACACCGACCCTAAAGGCCAAACGTCGGTGAGTGTGGAAGAGATTATGAGCAGCGGTCAGGATCAGATCACGGCCTCGCTCTCCCCGCTGGTAGCAGGCTATAGCGGCAACGTTACTGAAGATAATGGCAGACACAGCCATATGAAACTGAACGTCAATTTTGCCAAAGCCAACAGACTGACCTTCATTCAGCCTCCTGAGCACGCAATGGTGGGCGCAGCCCAGTCATTTACGGTGAAACTCACCGATCAGGATGGCGAAGACTTTAAAACGAGTGTTGATATCGCCTGGCAAAGCAACGGTCAGCCAATAGAGCAACCGACCCACACTAATGATCGGGGGGAGGCAAGTATTATCCTGACAGCGCCGACGCTGGTGGGAACAGACTGGGAGGTAACCGCTGCCGTAGAGGGCGGCAACCCTGTGACGGTAAAAATTCCCCTGGTGGCTGATGTTGCAACGGCAAAAGTCAGTGCGCTGGAGGTGATCGACAATAACGCCGCAGCAGACGGGACGGACACCACGCGCGTCAGGGTGACGGTGAAGGACGCCCACGAGAACCCGGTTGCCGGGCAGGCGGTGAATTTCAGGGCCGGAGAGGGGGTTATCCTTCCGGCAACGGCAACGACGGAGAAGGACGGCACCGTCACCGTCAGCCAGACCAGCCTGAAGGCCGGGGAGTTCCGGGTGGAGGCAACCACCGGCGATAACTGGACGCAGGCGAAGTCTGGCCTGGTGACGTTCACGGCTGACAGCAGCACGGCAAAAGTCAGTGCGCTGGAGGTGATCGACAATAGCGCCGCAGCAGACGGGACGGACACCACGCGCGTCAGGGTGACGGTGAAGGACGCCCACGAGAACCCGGTTGCCGGGCAGGCGGTGAATTTCAGGGCCGGAGAGGGGGTTATCCTTCCGGCAACGGCAACGACGGAGAAGGACGGCACCGTCACCGTCAGCCAGACCAGCCTGAAGGCCGGGGAGTTCCGGGTGGAGGCAACCACCGGCGATAACTGGACGCAGGCGAAGTCTGGCCTGGTGACGTTCACGGCTGACAGCAGCACGGCAAAAGTCAGTGCGCTGGAGGTGATCGACAATAGCGCCGCAGCAGACGGGACGGACACCACGCGCGTCAGGGTGACGGTGAAGGACGCCCATGAGAACCCGGTTGCCGGGCAGGCGGTGAATTTCAGGGCCGGAGAGGGGGTTATCCTTCCGGCAACGGCAACGACGGAGAAGGACGGCACCGTCACCGTCAGCCAGACCAGCCTGAAGGCCGGGGAGTTCCGGGTGGAGGCAACCACCGGCGATAACTGGACGCAGGCGAAGTCTGGCCTGGTGACGTTCACGGCTGACAGCAGCACGGCAAAAGTCAGTGCGCTGGAGGTGATCGACAATAACGCCGCAGCAGACGGGACGGACACCACGCGCGTCAGGGTGACGGTGAAGGACGCCCACGAGAACCCGGTTGCCGGGCAGGCGGTGAATTTCAGGGCCGGAGAGGGGGTTATCCTTCCGGCAACGGCAACGACGGAGAAGGACGGCACCGTCACCGTCAGCCAGACCAGCCTGAAGGCCGGGGAGTTCCGGGTGGAGGCAACCACCGGCGATAACTGGACGCAGGCGAAGTCTGGCCTGGTGACGTTCACGGCTGACAGCAGCACGGCAAAAGTCAGTGCGCTGGAGGTGATCGACAATAGCGCCGCAGCAGACGGGACGGACACCACGCGCGTCAGGGTGACGGTGAAGGACGCCCACGAGAACCCGGTTGCCGGGCAGGCGGTGAATTTCAGGGCCGGAGAGGGGGTTATCCTTCCGGCAACGGCAACGACGGAGAAGGACGGCACCGTCACCGTCAGCCAGACCAGTCTGAAGGCCGGGGAGTTCCGGGTGGAGGCAACCACCGGCGATAACTGGACGCAGGCGAAGTCTGGCCTGGTGACGTTCACGGCTGACAGCAGCACGGCAAAAGTCAGCGCGCTGGAGGTGATCGACAATAACGCCGCAGCAGACGGGACGGACACCACGCGCGTCAGGGTGACGGTGAAGGACGCCCATGAGAACCCGGTTGCCGGGCAGGCGGTGAATTTCAGGGCCGGAGAGGGGGTTATCCTTCCGGCAACGGCAACGACGGAGAAGGACGGCACCGTCACCGTCAGCCAGACCAGCCTGAAGGCCGGGGAGTTCCGGGTGGAGGCAACCACCGGCGATAACTGGACGCAGGCGAAGTCTGGCCTGGTGACGTTCACGGCTGACAGCAGCACGGCAAAAGTCAGTGCGCTGGAGGTGATCGACAATAGCGCCGCAGCAGACGGGACGGACACCACGCGCGTCAGGGTGACGGTGAAGGACGCCCATGAGAACCCGGTTGCCGGGCAGGCGGTGAATTTCAGGGCCGGAGAGGGGGTTATTCTTCCGGCAACGGCAACGACGGAGAAGGACGGCACTGTCACCGTCAGCCAGACCAGCCTGAAGGCCGGGGAGTTCCGGGTGGAGGCAACCACCGGCGATAACTGGACGCAGGCGAAGTCTGGCCTGGTGACGTTCACGGCTGACAGCAGCACGGCAAAAGTCAGCGCGCTGGAGGTGATCGACAATAACGCCGCAGCAGACGGGACGGACACCACGCGCGTCAGGGTGACGGTGAAGGACGCCCATGAGAACCCGGTTGCAGGACAGGCAGTGAGTTTTGATGCCGGAACCGGCGTCATCATTCCGGCAACGGCAGAGACCGGGAAGGATGGTACCGTTACCGTCAGTCAGACCAGCCAGAAAGCCGGGGAGTTTCAGGTAAACGCGACCATTGGCGATAACTGGTTACACGCAAAATCTGTTCTGGTTAACTTTGTGCCAGGAAAGGTCAACCGGGTGACTTTTATCGACGAGCCGGAAAGTGTTCAGGCGGACGGTGCCACTCATGCCACCTGGCAGATAGCGATGTTCGACAGCTTTAATAATCCTGTGCCAAATACGGCTGTAAACTGGATTTTCCCCGAGGCACTGGCGACAAAAATCGACAGCCAGAGCGATACAATGACCAACAACTCTGGGGTGGCTAAGTTGACGCTGCAAATGGGTACAGTAAAAGCGGAAAATCTGGTCGTGACCGCGAAATCGGAAAACAACGTAGAGGATTCCTCCTCGATTGCCCTGCCGCCGGTTGCAGGTAGCGTTGAACTTACGATGGCATCGACTGCACGCGTGGACGAACCTGTCACGCTCACGGTAACGGCAAAGGATAAAGGCGGAGTACTGATGCCTGGCGCTGTGGTCACGTTTAGTAGCAACCATCCGGACTGGATGGTGATAACGCCAGAAAGCGCAACAACGGGCAGCAACGGTGTAGCCACCGCCGTGGCTACCATCAGACCGGAAAAAGGGTTTGGTGCAATGGGAGGCTATACCCTCACAGCGAAAGTCAGCGATTCAGTGAAGGATTCGAAAACGTTACAGCTCAGTGTAGGGCAAATTGATTACGCGAAGTCGAGTCTGACCCCCGTCAGTGACACGATGGTCGTTGGCAATCAGTTATCCATGCTGATAGCGATGAAGGATAAGTTTGGTAACCCTGTCAGTGGCCTGACGGGACGAATCGGCGCCGTGCTGGCCGATAGTCAGGGGAGAAACAATGGAGGATTGATCCATACTAATAGCGGGGGCATTGTAGAGACTGAAAAAGGAAACTATCCGTTCAATGTAAAAGGAACACGTGCTGATACCTATACTGTCACCCCTATTGTAGACCGAGTTGAGTTAAGCGCGCTTAAAGCGACCGTTAAGGTGATGGCGCAAAAACCCTGGATCGCGGGTACGCCACAAATAGGTTACACCCTCACGATAGGCAAAGGTTCTGGGTTTAGTACCGCAACAGTCAACTGGAAGGTTAATGGCACAATCTACCGTTCGATCGCCAATACCACGGTGGACAACGCGTCGCTTGAGTTGACAGACGCCACTCTGATAAACCAAAAAGTGAGCGTAGAAATTATCGATAGCCAAAACTCATCAATGCGGCTTGAATCAGATTCGGTCACGATTCGAGGTACACCTTCCGCGAGTAATGTGCAGATTAAGGGCGATCCAGTATATGGAAACCAAATATCGGTGGACTATGTTTATCAAGCCAACGGCGGAGGCGATGAAAGCGGAACTCAGTATCAATGGTACTGGTCTGAGAACATTTACGATAAATCTCCGACACCTATTACCGGAGCTACCGGAAGAACGCTGAAGACCGATCGAGGCCAGTACGGGTTATATCTTTATGTCTCGGTCACGCCAAGGGGCAGCGCTGGCGGCTCAGGTGCTAAGGTATTTAACGACGGGTATTTCAGGGTTACAGATGCGGGTACACCTTCTGTCAGCCAACTTCATATTGAGAATGAAGCCCGGGTGGGTAATACAATTGAGGCCAGTTATATCTTCAATGCTAATGGCAGTGGTGAGGATAACTCGTTATATCAGTGGGCTTCATGGGATGAATTTAGCGGCCGTTATCGGGATTTAGACGGAGAGACCGGTAAAACGTTATACATAAAAGAAGCCTATGGATTTTTGAAAGATATCCGGGTAAGTGTTACCCCACGCGGTACTCTGGGGTCGCAAAGAACAGGTGATACTGCCTATTCTGCCCCGGTTAATATCGTCAAATAAGCGCTCTCCGTGTTAACCATTAACACCTATATCAGCGTGGTATAATTTACCTTTCGCAGGCTCCCGGAAACGGGACCTGCGGTTCGTTTTTTCCCCCGGAAGGTCCCATCACAGGCCCTTTCCGCTTTGGCAAACTGTTCTGTATCATGGTTAAATAATCTGACGGCTTAATGGGAGGGAATACCTGTGTTAGCGTGATGCTAATAAATACTGGAATTAAAAGTAATGCTGGATGAAAAAAATGGATTCAGCATTTTGACAGGTGGGTTCGTTAATTCAATATAAGGTGATGTTGTAAGCTGGGGTATGGGTTTTTCTATGATCCTGTTAGCTGGTTCTTAACGAAAAAGAGGCTCGCATGCATGAAAAATGCTTATCCTGAAAAACAAGCATCCATACTCATCGGTGATGCAGCCACGCATTTATCCTTGCAGGGTATTAATATTGATCATGTTTCGCTCAGTCATTACCTGAGTAAAAAACTTGAGTATGCCAGGCGTATTGATGATTGCTTGTATGCTGAGGTGATTGGTATTGCACTTGCAATGTTGAAGGAAAACGCCAGGCCAGCCGAACGGTTCTGTTATAACGATGAGGCGTGTCGCGATAAACCTGTCGCTTAAAAGCATGGCGTGTTATTGCATTATCAGTCCTGCCTTTTGTTGCCTCGGGCAATTTTCACTTGTTCAGCAAAATCCAGAGCTTCTTTATAATCAAAACTACGCGTTCTGGCGTTATGCCTGCCGGGTAACGGTGCCGGTATTTTAACGCCGAACAGCTTTCCCGTTGTCATCAGCGCATAAACTAATTCAGCCTCACTCACGTCGGCCATCTTTGCCATAATATTCGTCCTGATACAAAAACTTAATTTCACCTGCCTTCCTCCTTTTATAATGTTCAATAATATTGTCGAGATTGGGGAGCATAAAGTTCATGGCATCAATGGTGTCCCGCCAGCCCGCCAGGGATTCATTTGCTTTTACATACCATGCATGCTGCTCGCTCCGGGGGAGATGGCCGGTGATCAAAACAAGCATGTCGGGTTTTATTCTCCTGATGAACTCCAGATACTTCACCAGATGCGTCTTCGTACCAAATGTGTCTGCATCAACAATGCAGAGCATTTTGTCTCGGGCGATAAAGTAATAGCGTGCTAGTTCCGCAAGGCCCTTTTCGAATAAAAAAGAGTTCGTCCGCACACAAACCCGAATTTTTTCAGGAGTCTGTTTAATTGATTGATCCATCTTTTGTCTCGCTTATTATGGCACAAAGTATGAGATGGCTTTCAAGCCTACTCTTCCAGTCTGAATACTGGCAAGGCAGTATATTCATTCCTCAGAATAAAATAAGGCGGAATGAGTCTTGCGATTAATAAGAATTGTCTCTGCATCCGTGAGTTAAAAACAAATAAACGATGATTTTATTCAGAGTCATGTTTTACTGCCTGATACATTAAGGTATGGTCACTGTTGAGCAAATTTGTACTTTTTTATATTTCTCAAAGAGGACATTTTCATGACAAAGACCGTCGTAGCATTAGCCATGCTTAGCGCTTTTTCAACGGCATCAGTACTTGCCAGTGACTACGCGCGAATGATCAATATTGAAAACCCTGACCATCTGAAAATCAGGGTTCAGAATGCTATTTATGAAGAGGGTTACGATAGCGATTTTATTCCTCATGTCTGGTTTGGTAACGAAGATAACGGCGTGATGAATATCATTGTCGATAATGGTGCGGTGCTGAACGAATCTATTGAAAACGGCCTTAACTGCAACTATGCCATGATTGTCAGTAAAGACAACGGCGTCAACTTACAGGCAAACGGGAAAAACTGTCGTTATAAGAAAAAGAGTTACCGTTCCATTAACTCTCCGGTGATCACCATTATTAATGATTCATCTTTAACGCTTCGCCCCTATTTTTCCGTTAACGGGAATGACTTTTTTGCTGCCGCCAGCGCGATCATCCCCAACGGGATCCGCATGTTCACCGGGGACAGTGGCGACTGGAAAAAACAGGGCGTTCGCCACGGGGATAACCTGAAAGTGAAGTTTAGCTACACGCTGGCAGAGTCGGGTTCGCAAAAAGAGGTCGTCTGCCCGTCACTGGACCCCTTAACTGAAAACCGGCTTTATCGCCTTCAGGGCGGAGAGCAGAATGCGCTTTGTGTCCTTGAGAGTAATGAGATTCACATTAAAAACGATCGTATTGTTGCCGGATGGAACAAACCTCTGACCAAAGCAGAGCTGCTGCAACGGATCGAAGCCACCGCCGCAGACGATGATGTCATCATTGATATGCCAGATGATAAATTCAAGGCCCTCTTTACCCAGCCGGATGAATATAAAATCCCGCTGAAAGCAGGGGATGCAAAGGCGACGATCACATTAGTGGTTATCAAAGGGACCATTCCCATCGCGCAGTAAAAACCGAAATAGGTTAGCGAAAAGCTAACAAGCCGTCAGGCAACATCTCAAAGAGCATGTTGCCTGACGCGTCATAGTCTTATGGAATGGCGGTCATCACCCATTGTGGTCGATATTTTTGCTCCCCACCTTTGATATCACACCAGGCCATTAGCGGGTCGGTAACAGCGCCAGTTTTTTCATAGAGTAACATTGTACTGCTCTCCGGGTTGGGTTCGGATGCTTTAACCCCTGCGGGTAGCCACCATTTGCATGCAAACTGGGAAACATCGGGTATGGAGCCCGGATCCGGAATGACCTGCGCCACATTGACGCTCGCATAACCTTTCAATGATTTCTGAGCGGCAGCCACCTGGTCATTGATGATAAAAGACGTATCGGGAATCGCGCCATCAGGAAAGAATGCTTTAATCTGCGGCCAGATCCGGGCAATCGGCATTGCCTGGTTATAACCATTCACCAGCTCACCGCTGGTACTGAGTGCCAGAACGCGCTGCGTGTAGTTATCGATCAGCGGCGCACCTACGCCCGGCTTCATAGGGTTGTTCTTATTACCCATATCGTTGTTGTATGTGCTACAACGATGCCGGAACTGACCCGCTTCGCGGTCGTATAGCTCAATAGCACAGTGGGTGCCATCTGACTTATTCACTGCAGCATACAAACGCGCATTATCTTTTTTAAACTGCGCCTGCGGCAGATAAAATTCGGTTTTTTGGGTGGCAATGTCGTTAGCCTTCGTCTCATCTCTTGGATCAATTCCTAAATAACCCAGTGATTTGACAAAATCTTCCTGCGCTTTATCGCCCGCAAAATCTAACGACAATAAACGATATTTACCGTCTCTGCTGGATGACTTGCCAAACGCTTTCACTTTGGCCGTTTTCTTTATCTGATAACTGGTACAATCATTTGGATTGACCTCAACCTCCTGAACAAACCAGACCTCTGTGGTTCTCACCTTTTTATCTTCTTTTAACGGGAAACTGCTTAATACCAGCAGGTCACCATCAACCCCTTTTTCGCCGATGCGCCATCCGGTATTGTAATGCGGTTTTTCTCGGTCATAGGTATCGCGGATCACCGCGACGGGTTTTGTATAGTTATAGATAAAAGGTGAGTCTTTAAAGCAGGAGTGCGGGAGCGGGTTTTTGTCACCCGGAATGATATTAAACAATGACATATCCTGAAGCGCTGGCTCGCCCCTGACCTGGAAGGCAATTTCGGCCTGTCGGGAAGAGGGAAGTGCAGAACCATCGGCAGCTAACAACCGTACCGTTACGCTATCACCAAAGATGGATAATGCATCGAAACTGACATGGTGCTCATCTGAGCCGCTCAGAATTTTCTCAGCCGCATAACGGTAAACTTCGTTGTTATTTTTACCTGCAATTTCCACTATCGCATCGGCGGGCAAGTTAGCATACGAGATATGGACATCAAGCAGCGCCGCATCTTCTATAACAACCGTCTCCTGCGTTTTATTTTGATTAAGATAATTATCAGCGACCTCCAGTGGGGTATTCGTTGCATGATTATTTACCGTTATTGCCTGTTCGCCTGCAAATACAGGAAGGATGCTTTGAGATCCCACGGCCAGTGAAATAAGAAGGTAAGCCAGTCGTTTTTTTGGCATATACGCACTCTCCAGTTTGTGTATTTCCGCACGTCCAGAGTGACGATCAATAACATGCCCGTCATGGCCCCGCTGGTAAGAAAAAGATATATTTTTATGATATTGTGTCTAACACCGTATTATTCCATTAGCGACCACAGGCCGCAGGCAGCGGGGCCTGCGGATCGCTCTCTACCTGAAATTTCCAGTCGTAATACGTTTTGGCTTTGGCAAACTGTTTTGGATCGTGACGAAAGCCGGTTTTTTTCCGTGGTGTACCTTTTCCGAGACTGCGCACGCCAATCCATCGCCCCTGAGGGTCGAGGATCATTCCCCAGTTTTTACTCCCGGTTAGCGGGTCGGCGAAGTGCTGGCGCAGGTGATAAAGCGGTTTTCGCCCGCGTTTATCAATAAGTAGCTGTTCAAAACGCACGGGAAAACAGCCATCACCGTTGCCGCGGTAGGCTTGTATCGCTGCGCGGATTTGATCGCCGCGAAATAAAAGCTCAGCCTCCTGCTGCGCCTGATAACGCATCTGCACCTCGTCGCGGCTTTTCAGCAGCGACAACGCCAGCGTGGAGAGCGCAATCAGCAGCAAAAGATAGGTAAAGCCTCCCTGTTGTTTAATCGAACGCATCGGGATGATCCTGCCCGGGTTTAGGTGGCGTCTCGACGTCAATAATTTGCCCTTCGTCATCGGTCTTCGCTTCCCAGATATCGCGGCGGTTGGTGATCGGATCCAGCGGCATCTGGCGCAGATAACCGGCCTCGATCAGATCCTCCAGGCTGTATGGCCCCGCCAGGCGATCGCGGCGGTAGTGATCGATCGCGCTGCGCAGCGCATGCAGGTTATGCTCGCGCACCACCTCTTTGGCTCTGTCCGCGTGCTGGAAAAATCGTGGGGCGACAAGGGTCATCAATGTCGCGATGATTGCCATCACCACCAGCAGCTCGATGAGCGTAAAACCTTTTTCACCATTGCGCATAGGGCACTCCATTCAAACCGCTGGCCGTACTGGTGCTGCTGACATCAAACACATCTTTCCCTCCGCCGCTGAAATCGCCGGGTGGCTGTGTGGATGCGCGTAACCGCCAGGTCTCTTCATCATTTTTTCCCTCGCAATCGCACATCGGATCGCGCGGAATATGGCGCAGAAAGTAGATCATCGCGCCAGTGGGCGACGTCTTATCCCGCACGCCTTCCACCAGGCTTTTTAGCGACGGCGGGTATCCGGATTCGCTGGTTTTTTTCTCAATGATGCCGTCCACGCTTGCCTGGTGATAACGGTCAATGGCATCGCGCAGCGTGCGAAGCGACTCGCGTAGCTGCGTCTCCTGCTGCCGCTGGTGATAGTTACGCATCAGCGGCGCTGCGGCAGCGGCAAGCGTGGCGAGTAGCGCCAGCGTGACGATCATCTCAATCAAGGTAAAACCGCGCTGGCGCTGCATTACGATGCTCCGTTTTCCGTTTCAGACTCATCGAGGATCGGTGGCGGCAGGGTTGCCGCGCGGTCAGGGAAATGAGCGGGCGGCGCAAGCGCCGGTGCGGTAAACCCGCTGCCAGGCTCGTCGCGCTGCAGGTCGCGCAGCTGGATGCTGTCGCCCGTTAAATCGTCGCTACCCATCTCAATGGTACTGACGTGGCTTCCCGGTAAATCGAGGTTGCGTTCGATGGTCGGCGTAATTAACAGCACGACCTCCGTGCGCTCTTTATTGTCGGAATTGCTGCTAAACAGGCGGCCCAGCCCTGGGATGTCACTTAATAATGGCGTTCCTTTTTGGGTCGTGGTTTCATCCTGCTTGATCAGCCCTGCCAGCATCTGGGTCTCGCCGTTCATACTGCTGAGCGTGGTATTGGCTTCGCGTTTCGTGGTGCGGTAATACTTTGCGCCGTTCTCGCCGGGTTCCTCGGCACCCAGGGCACTGAGCGTGAACTTCACCTCCATTGAGATATTGTCATCCATACTGACTTCCGGAGTGACTTCCAGCTTCAGGCCGACATCCTGATAATCCACTTTCTGTTGCGAAATACCGTCGTTGACGGTTGTGGTCAGTACCGGGATAGTTTGACCAATATCGACCAATGCTTTTTTATTGTTTTTCACCCGGATCCGCGGGTTTGCCAGCACTCTGGCGTTGCTCAACACCTTTTTCATGTCAATGGTCATATTGTCGACATCGACCATGATATTTTTGGCGCTCAGGTCGCCCAGCGGGATCCCACTTCCCTTTAAATCACCGTCTTTACTTTTGGCAAAACCCGCGCTGATGGTTTGCGGCAGCTTCACGCCAAGCGCTTCAAGATCGTTGGTATTCACCTCCAGCACCTCAACGGCCAGCGTGACCTCCGCTTCAGGCCGGTCGAGCGTCACTAACAGGCGCTCCGCTTTTTCCACGCTCTCTTTTGGCCCGCGCAGGGTGACGGAGTTGGTTCGCTCATCAACGTGCACATCCTTCAGCTTGACCATGTTGCGCAGGGCGACATTGACATCTTTCGCTTTCGCGTAGCCCAGGAAGATGGTTTTGACGACCACGTCACGATAGATCTTCTCTTTTTGCGCGGTAGCGGGGTAGATCAGCAACGTATTGCTGTTCAGCACTTTTTTCCGCAGGTTATTCGACAACAGCAGCACGTTGATGGCATCTTCCGCAGTGGTGCGTTTGGCGATAAGGCTGCCGGTGGTGCTGGAAGAAATATCTTTGTCGAAGATGATATTGACCCCGGTCATCTGGCTGATGGTGTTAAAGATGGCCATCAGGCTGTGCTCGCGAAAATTAAGCGCAATCGTTTTTTGCAGCTCCCGGTTCAGACGCTGCTCCGGCTGGTTGATCCGTGAAACCTCACGCATCAGATGATCGCGCAGGGCGCGCGCCTGTGGCCAGTTAGGGTCCTCTTCCAGCACCTGCTGGATTTTGTGCAGCGCGCGTGCCGGGTCGCGGGTGCTGTTAGCCACCGCCTCCTTATACAACGTGTCCAGCGCCCGACGGGCATCGAGTTTACGTAGCCCCTGCAGGGCGCGCAGGTTGCCGGGCTCATAGGTAAGCGCATCGCGCCACATTTGCGTCGCCAGGGTGTAGTTATTCTGACGCACCGCGAGATCGGCATTTTTCAGGTAGTCATTTACCAGCTTTTTGCTGATATCAGCCTGCTCGGCGCGAAGCGCAATATCCTGCGGACTGGCGATGCGCTGTTGGTCTATTTCCTTCAGCCGCTTAACCAGTACCTGTGGCGAGGCGGTCACCGATTCCCGGGCCGGAGGCGCCGCACGTTGTGCACAGCCGCTCAGTAGCGCGCATGACAACAAAAAAGTGAGAGCAATTGTTTTTTTCATGATTAATGTGTCGGTTCCGATTGCAGTTCATCCAGTTCCAGCCGCTGCTGGGTATGGGTGGGCTGCCATTCAAACAGGAGGTGGTCGTTCGCCACCGCTTTTAAAATCCAGTTGTTGACCGGCGAGCTACCGATCCAGATCCTGCCGTCCGCTCTGCAGTGCTCGCAGACCGGCCAGGTCTCTTTGCCATCCGTCAGCACAACGATCCTCTGACGGTTTTCCCACCAGGCGCCGAGAAGCTGGAACGGTAGCGGCGGTGCGGTCGGTATTGCCTCTTCAGGCCGATCGCTGTCCGGCTGCTCTTCTGCCGCGTCTTGCGCCCTGCTGTGTGGGGTTGAAAAGAGATCGACGCGCGTTGGGTGAGCCGTCTCAGGCTTTGCCGGCGCGGGGCGCGGGCGTGAGACCGGCTGCACCTCAGGCGGCGCTTGCGATATCTCTTCATCGGCAAACTGGCTCCAGAACACAGCACCGGCTGTCAGCACCAGTGCGAGCTGTAAATAGCGCGGCAGTTTCATGGCGACTCCTTCAACAGACGAAGCTGCACGGTGGCGCTGAGCTGGCTTTCCGATGGCCCGGCGCGCCGCAGGCTTAGCTGCTCAATGCGTAACGGCAGGGTGCGGCTCAGCGTTTCCAGCGCGTCCACCAGCGGCAGATATTCACCGCGCAGCGGAATATCCAGCCGTAGCGCGGTTTTACCGTCGTCGTTTTCCAGCTGGTAGCGGCTGGCGTCCACCTTCATTCCCCGGCTCCTGAGCTGCTCAAAAATGAGCCTGACCTGCTGATATTCTCCGAGGCTGATGCGGTTCTGGAGTTCCGGCTGCTGTTTATCCAGCGGCAGCGAGGTTTGTAGCTGCGTCTGGATCCGGGCAAGGTTCTCCTGCAAATGAATGGTGTGCGGCCGCACGCCGCCCAGCCATAACACCAGCAGCCCAGCGGGAAGCCCGGCGAGCACGAGCGGAAGCGTTCCGATGCGTCCGGCAAACAACGCCGCCTGCCAGCGCAGCACGGCGGATTTATTCTGAAGCCGCATGGTGCTCCTCCGTCGTCACCTTGACGTCGAGTACCGCGTTAATCGGCCAGGCGGGATCGCCCTGCGCCGACTGGCGATGGTTCTCCAGCACCACATGCGCGGGCAACTGCTGTAGCCGCTCGCTAAAGGCGAGCAGGGCGTCAAGATTGCTTGCATTCACCGTCAGTCGCGCATCGCCTTTACTGGCAATGACGTCAATGCTCAGTAGCGCAATATCAGGAGTTAGCACGCTGCCGATGTTGTCCAGCAGTTTGATAGCCGGTGGGACGGCCTGTAGCTGCTGAGACATGCGCAACCGGCGCTGCTCTGCTTCACGCAGCTGGCGCAGAGCCTGCTGCCGTTGGGCGAGCTGCTGCTGTACCTTCGACGTCTCCAGCTCAATGCGCTGGTGCTCAAACAGGCCATACACTACGGCGCTGGCGAGCGGTAAACAGAGGAGTCCGGTTAACAGCAGCGTGCGTGCGGCCCACGGGGTGCTACGCGTAAACAGCGGTGCCATGTAGACTCTCCTGTAGCGCGACTTCCTGGTGATGCTCGCCGTCGGTATGAATGACGTAGCCTGGACATTCCTGCATTCCGCTTAGCCGGGCGATAACCCGCAGCTGGGCGTCCATCTCCTGCTGTGGAAGAGTCAGTGTCCAGACGTCACGCCAGCTGTGATGCTGACGGCTGGCAATCCGGCTATGGTGGGGACTCATCGCCACAAACAGGCCGTTTTCCGGCAGGGCGCGGGCGAAGTGGCTTAAAAGCTTTTGAAACGGCGTGACAACCCCGCGAAAACGCAGCCGCTCCCGACGCGCCAGCGCGCCAAGCAGATGCCAGCAAGGTTGCTTCAGGCACGCGGCCAGCGCCGACTGCTGCCAGTTCAGGGTCTCGAAGCGCACCAGCCAGTCGACGGGCGGACTCGCGCGATGAACCGCCTGTTGTCGGGCGAGTTGGAGCAGCTCCTGCGGTGTGGTCACGCCGTCATGCCAGGGCTGGATTAAAAACGTCAGATCGTCGGTATCGAGGTGAAATTCCACCGCGTCACGCCACGGTAAGGCGGCGGGGCGCAGGCGCAGCAGCGTTTCGAGCGCGGCCTCCAGAGGCTGATCGGGCTGGCGTTCATGCGTGGCAAGTACCACATTGTTGCGGCGCAACCGCACTGCATGAGGCCAGATGTCGCACTGCCAGGTGTTAGTGAGTGATAACACGGTTCACCTCCTCCCAGGTGGTTTTGCCTTCGACCACGGCGCGCAGCGCGATGGTTGAGAGCGGAACAAAACCGTCATTCAGCGCCACCTCCTTTAACTTGCGCCGGGGCGAGCGCGCCAGCATTGCTTCTTTCATCGCATCACTGAAATGCAGCACTTCCGCCAGCGCCAGCCTGCCGCGAAAGCCGCTGTCGCGGCAGGTATCGCAGCCCCGCCCTCGACGCCAGCGGGGCGTAAGCTGCTGTAGCGGGCCGGATTGCCACGCCGCGAGAAGGTCATCCGTGGGCGTGGTGTCATCAATACAGTCCGGGCAAATCTGGCGAACCAGCCGCTGCGCCACGACGCCGTTAAGGGCGGTGATCAGGCTGGCGGGCTCGACCTGCATATATAAAAAACGTTCCAGTACGCTAAAGACGTCATTGGCGTGAACCGAGGAGAGCACCACGTGGCCGGTGAGCGCCGCCTGCACGGCAATGCCGGCGGTTTCGCCATCGCGGATCTCACCCACCAGAATGATGTCCGGGTCGTGACGCAAAATGGCGCGCAGGCCTCGGGCGAAGGTGAGCCCTTTTTTATCGTTGACAGGAATTTGCAGCACGCTGTTGAGCTGGTACTCCACGGGATCTTCAATGGTGATGATTTTGCATTCACCGCTGTTGAGTTCGCTGAGTGCCGAATAGAGGGTGGTGGACTTCCCGCTCCCCGTAGGTCCGGTGACGAGCACCATACCGTGGGGCAGATGGGTTAACTGACGAATGGCACCCAGCGTGTGCTCATCAAAGCCGAGCGTCTCCAGGCGCAGGTTTTGATCGTGTGATTTATCCAGCACGCGCAGTACGGCATCCTCGCCGTAGACGCCCGGCATAATGGACACGCGAAAATCGACGGGACGCTGGAGAATTAACGCCTTAAAGCGTCCGTCCTGAGGCGTGCGCCGTTCGGAAATGTCCATGCAACTCAATACCTTGAGACGGGAGATCACCTGTTCCGCCTGCTGAAGCCCGGCGCAGTGGCGAATGCTGTGCAGGACGCCATCGATGCGGTACTTCACCATCAATCCATCCGCTACGGCGCAAAGGTGAATATCGCTGGCCCGGCTTTGCAGGGCATCAAACAGCGTGGCGTTAACCAGCTTAATGACGGCATGGGGTTCACTGGCAATGGCCGCAGGGGTGATCTCCAGCCACCGGGCCTCTTTATTCTCTTCACTCTGCTGCTGTTCCAGCTGATCGAGCGTGCGCTGCTGTTTGGCGAGCTCATCAAGCCGGGCATTAAGCTGAGAAAGCGGAGCCAGCGCGGGTAACGCATTCACGTTATAGGCCCACTGGCGCAGCGCCAGCGAAAACGGATCGCCCAGCGCAACGTGGAGCTGACCGTTCACGCGCAGCGGCAATGCCCGCTGGCTGAGTGATTCGGTCAACGGTACGGCTTCGAAATCCTCTTCGCTGTCGGCGAGCTGTGTGGGTGAGAGCGGCGTGAGCCCCAGGGAACTGGCGGCTTCTTCTAATGCGCCGGGGAAACTGTCCAGCAGTTCCGCCAGGGCCTGACAGCGCTGCTCGTCCGGCAGGTCGAAAAGGGGGTCTACAGACGGTGAGTGAGACATTATTGCAATCCTCCTGCCAGTTCAAAAATGGGCATGTACAGTAAAAACACGACGAGCCCAACGATGCCGCCAACGACCATCATCAGAATCGGTTCAAAAATTTTGCTAAAGGTTTCAATCGCGCGTTCCAGCGATTCATCATAAAAAGCGGCGATCCGCTCGCACATGGCAGGCAGTTCGCCGCTGCGCTCGCCGACCTGCAGCAGACGGCTGGCGACAGGAGTCGTCATCTGCTGGGCTTCCAGCATGCGGGAGAGCGACTCGCCGGCGGCGACGTCGCGGATAACCTGTTCAACCTGCTGACGATGCGTGGCGGGCAGGATCTCCCGGCTCAGCATTAACGCATCAGGCGCGGGGAGGCCGCCCTGCAGCAGCAGGCCCAGTGTGCGGTAGAAACGCACCAGCACAGAAAGCTGATGCTGCTGGCGTAAGGCGGGAATGCGCAGCAACAAACCGAGCGCACGCTGGCGCAGGCGCGGGCTACGCACCGCCATCACGATGCCTGCAACCGCTGCCGCACAACCGGCCAGCAGCAGTGAACCATGGGTTTGCGTCAGACGTCCCCACCAGAGGATAAGCTGTGCGCTGGCGGACGGGTTCTTCATCCCGTCAAACACCACGGAAAAACGCGGAATAATAAAGCCGAGCAGAAAGAACAGAATTATCCCGCCGGCGGCGATCACAATCGTCGGATAGAGCAGGGTTGATTTAATCCGCTTGCGCAGAATTTCCATTCTTGATTCGTAAAACTGAAAACGCTTTAGCGCTTCGGGTAAGTGTCCGGTTTGCTCAGAAGAGGCGACGGTATTAATCAGCAGAGGCGGAAAGAGCGCCGGTAGCGCCATCATCGCCTGGGATAGCTGTGCTCCTTCATAGAGCTTTTTAACCAGCGTATCCAGAACCAGCGAGGTACCACCGTCGCGGCTGCTTTCGCGCAGCGCTTCGACGGCCTCGACCACGACCAGCCCGGCTTCCAGCAGGGCGATAAGCTCCTGCAAGAACAGATTCAATGGAAAGCGTTTCTCCTTGCGGGCAGGACGTTCCTGTACCTGCAAAACGATGCCGCCGGCGGCAATAATGCGGGCGCTGGCATCATCAGGCGACGCGGCAAGCACGGTTTGATTGACGCGCTTCCCCCCCTGAAGGATGGTGACGATATATGGTTTCATTTTGGCGACAGTGTATGGCTCTGCCTTTTAAGGCGGGCATAATGCGGAGCCACTTTTTTTATATATTGTTGACGAAGCGCGCGGCGCTGCGGCGTATTTGCCGTTCCGGCGTTATATGCGCCCACCGCGTCCCAGGTATAACCAAAGCGCTGGATTTGACCTGCCAGGATCCAGGCGCCGGTCATGACACTTTGGCAAGGGTCGGTCAGCAGATCTTTTTGACTAATACGAAATTTACGCAGCGCATCGAAGTGAATGCTATTGATCTGCATCAGCCCGACATCCAGTGAGCCATCACGGTTTTTGTTGATGGCCCGCGTGTTGCCGTTGGATTCCACTATCGCTATCGCCTGTAATAGCTCTGGCTCAATACCGTAACGTTCTCCCGCCAGCTGCCAGCAATCGGCGCGGCATGAAAATACGCTGAAGATAAACAGCGAATATAAGGACAGGCGCAGCATGTTCAGAACCCGTACGTGACAGGCTTACCGTCTTTACCGCCGGAGGTAATTTCAACTTCATTAATAGCGTCTTTTGTCCGGGCGGGGTTATGCCACTGGTACGGATTGCCCCAGGGATCTAACGGCACATGCTGGCTGAGATAAGGGCCATTCCAGTTTTGTACGTTGGACGGTTTTTCGGTCAGTGCTTTCAGCCCTTGCGTTTCACTTGGATAACTGCCGGTGTCGAGGCGATATTGCCCTAGCGCCTCCGCAAGTGAGCGCATCTGTCGGGCAGCGGTTTTCTCTTTAGCCGAGTCGACATTGGAGAAGACCTTAGGTCCGACGAACCCTGCCAGCAGCGCAATAATCATCAGTACGACCAGCAATTCAAGCAGGGTGAAACCACCCTGTTTTCGCATCACGTTTGTTGCGTATTTCATTGAGAGCGTCCTTATTGGATATAAGTTGTGATTAATTTCTGAATTTTCCCTGAAAAAAGAGAGGGCACACAGGTATGCCATCTTTTTTAATTAGTGAAGATGGGAAAACTAAATAAAGAAGCGTCTTACAGGATGCGAGAATTTTCCCGGGCTGTCGTTGAGGTATTTATTATAAATACGAGAGATATTTCTGAGTGAAATCGTAGGTTTTTGATGGTGTTCAATATACATCGAGCAAATAAATATAAATAACGCGATTTTTTTTGGCAAAAGAAATTTCTTATTTAACGCGGACGGATTCCTGATTCGCCACTCTTTAATCCCCAACGATCTCAGCGCTAAAAAAAAAGACAATTTGAGAGGTAATCCACAGGACTATCATCACAAAGCAATAAGGAACTTTGATGAAAAAACTTACATTATCTCTGTTAATTGGTAGCGCATTAATGGCGCAGTCGGCTTTCGCGGCGCAGGCACCGCGAGCGGTCACCTATCTGACCTCCTGGGGGGTTCCGGTTGAGTCCGTTGAGGATATGAAAGAGGTGAAAGCGGATACGTTCCTGCTTTCATTTGGTGGCTGGGATGCAAGCGGTAAGCTGTCCAGTTCAGATAATATTGTTGCAGTACCACAATATGATCCCTGGTACATTAATGCGCCAGCCTATGTCGTGTGGAGTCAGTTGAAGCTGGCGCATCCGGAGAAAAAAATGATGCTGGCGCTCGGCGGTGAGACTTATTCCTCCATGTGGTCTTATCTGAATAACGCGCAAACGCGAGAAACGCTGGCGCAGAATCTGGTGAATCTGCTGAATACCAACTTCCCGGTGTATAAAAAGAACCTGAAGCCGGAAGAGATGGTCGGCGAATGCCTGAGCGCCGACTGGCAAGGCAAATGTAATATGGCGAACTACCAGAAGGCGGGTACCGTTCAGCTTGACGGCATCGATTTTGACTTTGAAAAACCCGAGCGCGTCACGCCAGAGGAAAACGCAAACCTGCTGGATCTGGCTGAACGGGTTCGTAGCAAGCTCAATGTGTCCGGCAGCAAAAAGCTGCTGAGCCTGACCACCTATCACGTTGGTGCTGACCCGGAGAACTGCGCAAACAGCGCGGTAACCGAGAATTGTTCCTTCGTTGAGGCGGCTCGCTCTTCACACCACGGCGAAGTTCTGCCGCTGCTGACGCAGGGGAAAAACGTTTTCGATTTCTTCAACGTCATGGCCTATGACGCTGGCCCGCGCTTTAAATATGACGTGGCGATGGCCAACTACGCCCGGGCGGTGGGTGATAAGAGTAAAATCGTTCTCGGCCAGACTATCAACTCCCAGTGGGGGCCAGAAGGCCGCTTTGTTGAGAGCCGGCAGAACAACGTAAATCGTGCGGGATGGCAGGCGCAGAACGGCTATGGCGGTTTCTTTATCTGGACATTAGGTTCAAACGATCAGCAGCTTTCCATGTCGCAGCAGGTTGACTACTTCAATGAAATGAAAGAGCGCGCGGACCTGATGTCGCCCGAACGCCCGCAAGACACCGTCGCGCCAACTGCACCAACAGGACTGAAGGTGCTGAACAATGGCTTGACGATCACCCTTGCCTGGCAGCCCTCCACCGATGACCATGGCGTGGTGGGATATGACATCTACCGTAATGACAAAAAAGTCGGAACTTCAACGGACACCCAGTGGACCGATAGTGCGGTTGAAACCGGTGGTGTGGTGTATCGCTACAGCGTGAAAGCACATGATGCAGCGAACAATATTTCCGAAAGCAGCAACGTGGTTGAGGTGGAAACCGTCCAGGTCGAAGAGGGACGCCCGGGCGCGCCAACCGGTCTGACCCTGGTTTCTTCGACGGAAAACAGCCTGACGGTGAAATGGAATGCGGTAGATAAGGCGGTGAAATATCGCGTACTGCGCGATGGTGCGGAGTTGCTTACCGTGAGCGAAACGCAGATCTCCGACAGCGGCCTGCGTGCGGGAACGACTTACAGCTACCAGGTAATCGCCGAAAATGCCAAAGGTCATCAGTCTCTTGCAAGTGCGCCGCTTAAAGCCACGACGAAAGAGGGTTCAGTGACGCCTGAGCCGGAAGGCGAGTGGAAAGTCGGTACGAGCTATAAGACCGGAGAAATCGTTACCTATAACGGCACACAGTATCGCTGCGTGCAGGGTCATACGTCTCAGTCCGACTGGACTCCTTCAGCGGTTGTGACGCTTTGGCAGCCTGTACCTTAATCTTTCGCGGCCCTCGCAAGGGGGCCTTTTTCAGGCGTGAACGCGACTTACTAATTACTTTTTGTTAACTAACTATTATCATTTGTGGTGCAATAAATTAACATGCGCGCTGTTGCGGTGCATTAATTGCACTGTTTTTGTGCGTTTTGTGTTCTTTTCTGGTCTCTGCCGTCTTCGGAACCCGCCTGCATCTGTAACAATACGTTGCTGTAACCCCTTCATTTCCTGTCGTTTTTCAAAATCTATTTTGAACCAATACAAAATTGGTTCGTTTATTGCTTAATCATTAGCACGATAAGTAGCACCTCATATCAATAACTTATCGTCCATAACAAGAAAATAATGATGATAGTGAGCGAACCAATATGGAAAAACCGTCACGGTTTCTGGCCAATTCCAGCACCGCGCTTGAGCAGCTGCGCGGGCTAATCAACCAGCATGAGTCAACACCAGGCATTCCGCTGCCCACGGAACGTGAGCTGTCGGAAACACTCGGCGTAGGACGACGCGAAGTGCGTCGCGCGCTTGACGTGCTGGAAGAAGAGGGGCGGATCTGGCGTAAACAGGGGAAAGGCACCTTTATTGGTCCGGCTGCCCCGGTTGAACCGCTGGCCCTTCAGGGATTGGTTCAGCAGACCAATCTGCTGGAAGTGATGGAAGCTCGTATACAGATCGAACCCGGCTTAGCCCGGCTTGCGGCACTGCGTGCCACCAGGGAAAACCTCGCGCTCATGCAGCGCATGCTGGAACGCATCGACAAGGTCAGCCCGGATGACCGCGATCTCAACGAACTGTGGGATAGCGCCTTTCACCGCGCCATTGCCGAGGCGGCGGGTAATCGCCTGATGCTCGGTCTGTTTGATGCCATTGATGCCGTGCGGCGCGAACCCGGCTGGCAGCATCTGCGTGAATTGGCCCGCACGCCCGAACGTGTCGACAGCTACAACGACCACCATCACAAGATCATGTTCGCGATTATCCATCGCCAGCCTAATGAAGCAGCGGCCGCCATGCGCGAACACCTGCTCAGCCTGCAAACCGCCCTGATTCAGGCGATCCATCTTGAGGACGACTTCACGCTATGACGACGATCCCGTTTAAGGACTCCGCGCCTGTACTTCGGCTGAATAATCTCAACGTTAAATTTTCCGGCTCGCCGGTCAGCGTCCTGGACGGCATTTCCCTGACGGTCAAAGCGGGCGAAACGCTGGCGCTGGTGGGCGAGTCCGGCTGCGGAAAAAGTATCACCTCACTGGCGCTGATGGGGCTACTGCCCGCCAGCGCGCAGATCGTCAGCGGCGAGATGCAGTTTCGCCGCCACGACCTGCGCAAGCTCTCGCCGCGGGAGTATGCCGACCTGCGCGGCAGCGAGCTGGCGATGATATTCCAGGAGCCGATGACCTCACTCAATCCGGCGTTTACCCTGGGGGATCAGCTGAGCGAAGCGGTGATGCGGCACCAGAACGTTTCGCGCGCCGAGGCGATGAAGGTCGCGCTGCAGATCCTCGAGAAGGTACAGATCCCGGCGGCGGAGATGCGCCTCAAGGCGTATCCGCACCAGCTTTCCGGCGGCATGCGCCAGCGCGTGATGATTGCGATGGCGCTGATCAACCATCCTAAACTGCTGATTGCTGATGAACCGACCACCGCGCTGGACGTCACCATTCAGGCGCAAATCCTGACTCTGCTGAACACCCTTAAAGAAGAAACCGGCACGGCGGTGCTGATGATCACCCACGATTTGGGCGTGGTGGCAGAAGTGGCGCAGCAGGTGGCGGTGATGTACGCCGGGCAGGTGGTGGAGCAGGGAAGCGTGGAGGCCATCTTTGCCGACCCGCAGCACCCGTACACCATCGGCCTGATGGGCTCGATCCCCTCGCTGGGGGCACGCAAAGGCCAGCTCTCCACCATTCCCGGATCGGTTCCGCTCCCGGAGTCCATGCCGAAAGGCTGTCGTTTCGCGACGCGCTGCCCGTTTGCGCAGTCGCGCTGCCATGATGAAAAACCGCAGCTCACTACGCTCGGCGCGGGCCATCAGGTTGCCTGCTTCCGCGTGCCGCTCGAACACCACATTGCCCTGGGAGAGACCGCATGACCACGCCCATTCTTGAAGCCCGGGACCTCAGCAAGCTTTTCCCCGGCCCGAAAAAACTCTTTTCTCCGGCCCGGTTTGTCACGGCGGTCGATCGCGTTTCGCTTGCCGTGATGCCGGGCGAAACGCTGGCGATTGTCGGCGAGTCCGGCTCCGGGAAATCCACCCTCGGTCGTCTGCTGCTGCGCCTGCTGGCCGCCAGCGAAGGGCGCGTGTTTTATCAGGGGGAGGATATCACCGACGCCTCCGGCGCCCGTCTGAACCAGCTCCGGCGCGAGCTGCAGATTATCTTCCAGGACCCTTTTGCCTCGCTGAACCCGCGCATGACGGTGGAGCAGATCGTCGGCGAGCCGCTGTGGCTGCACCAGAACATGAAGAAAGCGGATCGTCAGTATCGCGTCGCGGAGCTCCTCAAGACCGTTGGCCTGCCTGCCGCCTGGGCCGGGCGCTATCCGCACGAGTTTTCCGGCGGGCAGCGCCAGCGTATCGGCATTGCGCGCGCGCTGGCCTCGGGGCCAAAGCTGCTGCTGGGCGACGAGCCGGTTTCCGCGCTGGATGTGTCGGTGCAGGCGCAGGTGGTCAACCTGCTGGAGAGCCTGAAGCACCAGCTGGGGCTGACGATGGTGATTGTCGCCCACGGTCTGGCGGTGATCCGCCACATGAGCGACCGCGTGGCGGTCATGTATCTTGGGCAAATCGTTGAGCTTGCTACCGTCGACGAGATCTTTGACGCACCGCTGCACCCTTACACGCAGGCGCTGATCGCCTCGGCTCCCCAGATGCAGCCCGGCGTGGAACGCGACGCGCCGCTGCTGCAGGGGGATCTGCCGAACCCGGCTAACCCGCCGTCCGGCTGTCGCTTCCACACCCGCTGCCCGTACGTCACCGATGAATGCCGGCAGGTCGAGCCGATTAATCAGGTGCTCGACGGCGGGCGTCAGGTTGCCTGCCACCGCTGGCAGGACATTAATCGCGATCGCAGCGTTATCCAGATCGCACCGCCATCCGCAGCCTTTCTGCGCCGCCGCGCGCTGTTTGAACACGCGGCTACTCACTCCTCCCTTCCTTCAAGGAACTCATGATAATGACAATGCGTAATTCTCTTTTGACCGTACTGGGAAGTGTTATGTTGCTTGGCGCGGCGCTGCCCGCCCATTCTGAAAGCGTGCTGCGGATCGGTCTGGGGGCAGACCCGGACATGCTCGACCCACATCTGGCGCGCACCTACTATGGCCGCTTCGTCTTTGCCTCCCTGTGCGACAGGCTGGTGGACGTCGACGAGCACCTGAAGGTGGTGCCGGGTCTGGCGAAATCCTGGGCCTGGAGCGAAGACGGAAAAACCCTGACCATGGATCTGCGTGAAGGCGTGACCTTCCACGACGGTGAAAAATTCGATGCCGCCGCCGCGAAATACAACCTCGACCGCGCCCTGACCCTCAAAGGTTCCCTGCGTAAAAGCGAGATCTCTTCCGTGGAGTCGGTAGAGGTCACCGGCCCGATGCAGATTGCGCTGCACCTGAAAACCCCTGACGCCGCGCTGCTGATGCAGCTTACCGACCGTGCGGGCGCGATGATGGCACCCGAAGCCGCGAAGAAGCCTGACTTTGCCGCCCATCCGGTCTGTTCCGGCCCGTACAAGTTCGACAGCCGCGTGTCGCAGGACCGCATTGTTCTGACCCGATTCGACAATTACTGGAATAAAGACGCCTACCACTTCGACAAAATTATCTATCTGCCGATCCCGGACGCCTCAGTGCGCCTCGCGAACCTGCGCGCGGGCGATCTCGATCTGACCGAAGGCATCGCCGCCAGCGACGTTAAAACCGTCGAAGCCGACAGCAAGCTGGCGCTGGCGAAGATAACCGGTCTGGGCTATCAGGGGATCACCTTCAACATCAACAATGGCAAGGTCCCGGCGAACGATCCGTTCAGGGATGCCCGCGTGCGCGAGGCGTTTTCTCAGGCTATCGACCGTGAGGCGTTAAATCAGGTGGTCTTTGAAGGCCTCTACACCCCGGCAAACCAGGCGTTTTCTACGGTGAGCCCGTATCACGTCAACCTGCCGGTGCCACCTCGTGACGTCGAGAAGGCCAAAGCGCTGCTCAAAGCCGCAGGCGTCACCGCGCCGCTGACCGTCAACCTGCTGGTGCCGAACAACCCAACCTCGCAGCAGGTGGGACAGGTGCTGCAGGCGATGGTTGCTGAGGCGGGCTTCACGCTGAACCTGCAGATGACCGAATTCGCCACGCTGCTGGATCGCCAGCAGAGCGGTGACTATCAGCTGAGCTTCTCCGGCTGGTCGGGACGCCCGGACCCGGACGGCAGCATCTACGGCTTTATCCACAGCAAAGGTACCCTGAACGACGGCCGCTACAGCAACGCTCAGGTCGACGAGTGGCTGACCCAGGCGCGCCAGAGCACCGACCAGGCCGCGCGCCAGCCGCTGTACGACAAGGTGGTGAAGCAGCTGCAAACCGACATGCCGATTGCCTACCTCTACTTCGAGCCGCGCATTTTTGGCCTGAACAAAAGCGTGCAGGGCTTTAAGCCGTACCCGGACGGCATCGTGCGTCTGGCCGGTTTGACGCTGGCGAAATAAAGGTCCTGAGGAGAACCCATGCTGGAACTGATTTGCAAACGTCTGCTGCTGGCCGTACCGACGCTGTTGCTGGTGAGCATGATGGTGTTCGGCCTGCAAAAGCTGCTGCCCGGCGATCCGCTGATCGCCATGGCCGGGGAAGAGCGCGACCCGGCGGTGATCGCCCAGCTGCGCGCGGAGCTGAACCTGGATGCGCCGATCCCTGTGCAGTATTTTCACTGGCTGACGCGGGCGCTGCAGGGCGATCTGGGCGTCTCCTTACGCACGCACGAACCGGTGACTGAGCTTATCGCCAGCAAGCTGCCGGTTACGCTGGAGCTGTCCCTGCTGGCGATGATTATCGCGCTGGTGTTTGGCATTAGCATGGGGATCCTCGCGGCGGTGAATAAAAACAGCTGGGTCGATCACGGGGCGAACTTCGTGGCGATCTCGGGGATCTCGATCCCCCACTTCTGGCTGGGGATCCTGCTGATTCTGGTCTTTTCGGTGAACCTGCAGTGGCTGCCCGCGTCCGGCTACGTGCCGTTCAGTGAAGATCCGCTCCAGAACCTGCGCACGCTGCTGTTGCCCGCGTCCGTGCTCGGAACCGGCCTCGCGGCGACGCTGATGCGCCACACCCGCGCGTCGATGATTGCGGTGCTGAAGGCAGATTATATCCGCACCGCCCGGGCTAAGGGGCTGCTGCCGAAAGCGGTGATCCTGAAGCACGCGTTTCGCAACGCGCTGGTACCGGTGATCACCCTCACCACGCTGCTGTTCGGCGAGCTGCTGGGCGGCGCGGTACTGACCGAGCAGGTCTTCACCATTCCGGGCTTTGGCAAGATGATCGTCGATTCGGTGTTCAACCGTGACTACGCGGTGGTGCAGGGCGTGGTGCTGATCGTGGCGATCGGCTTTCTGCTGCTCAACCTGCTGGCCGACGTGCTTTACGTCCTTATCAACCCGAAAATGCGAGGTTAACGATGGCGGAACTGACGACGCAAACCGTTGCGCCCGCGCTGCCGCGCGCGGAAAACCGGGTGCTGAAGAAATTCCTTGCCAACAAAAGCGCGGTGATTGGCGCGCTTGTGGTGGGCTTCTTTGTGCTGGTGGCGCTGCTGGCCCCGTGGATTGCCCCGTTCGATCCGGTCAAAGCCAACTTCCTGGCGGTGCGTAAAGCGCCGTCGGCGATGTACTGGTTCGGCACCGACGAGCTGGGACGCGACATTTTGTCCCGCATTATCTGGGGGGCTCGCACCTCGCTGATGGCGGGCTGTATGTCGGTGGTTATCGCCGTGGTCATCGGCGTGCCGCTGGGGCTGGTGGCGGGCTACTTCCAGAAGATGTGGGACGGCGTGATATCGCGCTTTATCGAGGCGCTGCTGGCCTGTCCGTTCCTGATCATGGCGATCGCGCTGGGGGCATTTTTGGGCCCAAGCCTGACCAATGCCATGATCGCCATCGGTCTTTCGGCAATGCCGATCTTTGCCCGCCTGACGCGCGGGCAGGTGATCGCCATCCGCAACGAAGAGTACATCGACGGCGCGCGGGCGATTGGCCTGCCGGATCGCTGGATCATCATTAAATACGTTCTGCCAAATGTGATGTCGCCGATCCTGGTGCAGGCCACGCTGGCCATCGCCTCGGCGATTATCGCCGAAGCCAGCCTGTCGTTTTTAGGGCTGGGGCAGCAGCCGCCCAATCCGTCCTGGGGCTCCATGCTCAACACCGCGAAAGGGTTTCTTGAGCAGGCACCGTGGATGTCTGTTTTCCCCGGCGTGGCGATTTTTCTTGCCGTGCAGGGCTTTAATTTACTTGGCGACGGGCTGCGCGATGCGCTCGATCCGCGCCATGACTAAGGAGTCATGATGACCAAAGCGCTTGATTTTACGTCCGGTTACGATTCACGACGCCCACCGATGATGGGCCATAATGCCGTTGCCACGTCGCAGCCGCTGGCGGCGCAGGCGGGAATGAAAATGCTGCAGTTGGGTGGCAACGCCGTCGATGCGGCCATTGCTGCCGCGATGGCGCTGACGGTGGTTGAGCCGACCGGCAACGGGATCGGCAGCGACGCCTTTGCCATCGTCTGGGACGGTGAAAAACTTCACGGCCTGAACGCATCCGGGCGCTCGCCGGCCAGCTGGCATGCGGATCTGTTTGCCGGCAAAACGGCGGTACCGGAAATCGGCTGGGAAGCGGTGACGGTGCCTGGGGCTGTGTCCGGCTGGGTTGCCCTGGCGGAACGTTTTGGCAGGCTGCCGCTGACCACGCTGGCGCAGCCTGCGATTGACTACGCGCGCAACGGTTTCCCGGTCTCACCGCTGATTGGTCATCTCTGGCAGCGCGGCTATAACAAGCTGAAAGATCAGCCGGGCTTTAGCGCCTGCTTTGCGCCGGAAGGCCGCGCACCGCGCGTGGGAGAGATCTTCCGTAACCCGGCGCAGGCTAATTCGCTGGAGCTGATTGCCGAAACCAACGGCGACGCGTTTTACCGCGGCGAGCTGGCGCAGAAAATTGCCGACTTCGCCCGGGAGCACGGCGCGCACCTGACGGCTGAAGATCTGGCAAACCACCGCGTGGACTGGGTTGACCTGCTGTCGCGCGACTTCGCGGGCGGCTCGGTACAGGAGTTGCCGCCAAACGGGCAGGGGATCGCCACGCTGATTGCGCTCGGTATTCTGGAGCAGTGCGGCATTGAGAAGCATCATCCGGACTCCGTGCAGTCCCTTCACCTGTCCATCGAGGCGATGAAGCTGGCGCTGGCGGATCTCGACCGCTACGTGGCGGATGAAGAGCACATGGAGTTTGCAGCAAAAGAGCTGTTGAGCGACCATTATCTGAAGTCGCGCGCGGCGCTTATCGACCACGATAAAGCCTCTGATTTTGTCTACGGCTCCCCGACGCAGAGCGGCACGGTCTACATCAGCACCGCCGACGCCAGCGGGATGATGGTTTCGTTTATCCAGTCCAACTTTATGGGCTTTGGATCAGGCATCGTGGTGCCGGACACCGGGATCAGCCTGCAAAACCGGGGCTGTGGATTTGTGCTGGATCCTAATCACCCGAACGCGCTGGCGGGCAGCAAGCGTCCGTTCCACACCATCATTCCGGGCTTTGCGATGGACGGCAACGGCCAGCCGCTGATGTCCTTCGGCGTGATGGGCGGCCCGATGCAGGCGCAGGGGCACATGCAGATGGCGCTGCGCATTATGCTGCACGGGCAAAACCCGCAGGCGGCCATCGACGCGCCGCGCTGGCGCGTGGTGCAGGGCAGGGAGGTGATCGTTGAATCGACGTTCGATCGCAACACGATTGCCGCGCTGCGTGAACGCGGGCATCAGATCGTAGTGGAAGATCCGCTCCAGGATTACAACTTCGGCGGAGCGCAGGTGATTTACCGCATGCCGGAAGGGCACTACGTGGCCGCGACGGAAAGCCGCAAAGACGGGCAGGCGTTAGTGAGTTAATGTTTATCCCCCTAATGCGAGCAGCGAACAATCCCCTCTCCCCTTTGGGGAGAGGGTCAGGGTGAGGGGAAAATTTCACCCAATGCTAAACGGATCCGCATCCTGCCACGCCGGAAACTTCTCCCGATACTCCTTCAGCGCCGTTAACGACAGCTCGGCATCAATGCGCGTCGCCTGATGCGGCTCGGCGGTGGCAATAATCTCGCCCTGCGGATTCACCACCCGGCTGTCGCCGCGGTAGTGATGCCCGTTGCCGTCCGTTCCCACGCGGTTACAGCCCACCACGTACGCCTGGTTCTCAATCGCGCGCGCCACCAGCAGCGCCTGCCAGTGCAGCGAGCGCGGCGCGGGCCAGTTGGCGACATATAGCGCCAGGTCGTAATCGTTGCGATTGCGCGACCACACCGGGAAGCGCAGGTCGTAGCAGACCAGCGGCAGGATGCGCCAGCCGCGCCACTCAAACACCACGCGTTCGTTACCGGCTTCATAGTGATGATGTTCATCGGCCATGCGGAACAGGTGGCGTTTATCGTAAAAATGCACTTTTCCTTCCGGCTCCACCAGCAGGAAGCGGTTCACCGATCCGCGCTCCGTCTGCAGGGCGGCGCTACCGGCGATCAGCGCGTTGGTCTGCTGCGCTTTGGCATTCATCCAGGCGACCACCTCTTCCTGCGGCATCGACTGTTTAGCCGCTTCCATCGCGAAGCCGGTGGTAAACATCTCCGGCAGGACAATCACATCTCGCCCGGTAATTTCTTCCAGTTGACGATCAAAGTGGCGCAGGTTGGCAGGGCCATCCATCCACACTAAAGGCTGCTGCAAAATCGAAATCTTCAAACCAGGCACGATACAGACTCCTCAAACGACCCCTTTTTGACACTGTAGCACGTCATTACGAGAAAATGTGGCAATAAAAAACCCCGCACCGGGCGGGGTTTGTCAGAGCGAAGCGGGTTATGCCGCTTCAGGTTTGCGGTGCTTCTCCGGCAGCTTTACCGGCTGCGTCGCCAGCTCTTCCGGTTCGAAATCATCCACGTTAATACTGCGCAGACGGCTCTCTTCGGCTTTCACCAGCAGCGCAGCTTCGTCGTTATTGATAATGCCACCGGCCAGCGCCTGTTTCGCCAGTTCGTCCAGACGGGTAAACGGCAGGTTTTTACCCAGCTGTTTACAAATTTTCTGGTGAATCGGATCGGCGGCCATCACGTCCAGCAGCGCCTCTTCCAGCAGGCCCACCGGGTTATGCGGCGTTGGCGCCAGATACTGACCGCGGCCGATACGGGAGCGGGTTGCGCTCGGAACCTGCAGGATCTTCGCCACCTTGTGGTCCAGTTTGTCCGACGGCGCCAGATGATGGCGACCGGTCGGGAAGATCACCGCGCGCAGGGCGCCCGCCACGAAGCGGTTCGGGAAGTTGGCCAGCAGGTCGTCAATCGCCTGTTCCGCCTGATACATTGCATCTTGTACGCCCCAATGCACCAGCGGCAGATCCGCTTCCTGACGGCCTTCGTCGTCGTAGCGCTTCAGGACCGCAGAGGCCAGGAAGATCTGGCTCAGCACATCACCCAGACGGGCAGAGATACGTTCGCGACGCTTCAGGCTACCGCCCAGCACCGCCATAGAGACGTCAGACAGCAGAGCCAGGTTGGCGCTCAGACGGTTCAGATGCTGGTAGTAACGTTTGGTCGCATCCCCGGTTGGCGTTGCGCTGGTCAGGCCGCGCGTCAGGCCGAGCCAGAAGCTGCGCACCTTGTTGCTGCCCACGTGACCGATATGTTTGAACAGCAGCTTGTCGAAGGCATCCACGTCGTTGTTCTGCGCGGCGGCCATCTCTTCCAGCACGTATGGATGGCAGCGAATCGCCCCCTGGCCGAAGATCATCATGCTGCGGGTCAGGATGTTTGCCCCTTCCACGGTGATGGCAATCGGTGCGCCCTGATAGCCACGCGCCAGGAAGTTGCCTTCGCCGAGCATAATGCCTTTACCGCCTGCGATATCCATCGCGTCAATAATCGACTGCTGCGCGCGGTGGGTACAGTGGTACTTCACAATCGCGGACAGCACGGCCGGTTTTTCGCCCAGCATAATGCCGTAGGTAATCAGGGATGCTGCGGCGTCCATCACGTAGGCGTTGCCCGCGATACGCGCCAGCGGCTCTTCGATACCTTCCATCTTGCCGATGGAGATTTTGAACTGACGGCGGATATGGGCGTACGCGCCAATCCCCATCGCTACCGACTTCAGACCGCCGGTTGAATTCGACGGCAGGGTGATCCCGCGGCCCACCGACAGACATTCAACCAGCATGCGCCAGCCCTGACCGGCCATTTTCGGGCCGCCGATGATGTAGTCAATCGGCACGAAGATATCCTGACCGCGGGTCGGACCGTTCTGGAACGGCACGTTCAGCGGGAAGTGACGACGGCCAATTTCAACGCCCGGAGTAGAGGTTGGGATCAGCGCACAGGTAATGCCCAGATCTTCCTCTCCGCCCAGCAATTTTTCCGGGTCGGAGAGCTTAAACGCCAGGCCGAGCACCGTGGCGATAGGTGCCAGGGTGATATAGCGTTTGTTCCAGGTCAGGCGCATGCCCAGTACCTGCTGGCCCTGCCATTCGCCCATGCACACTACGCCGGTATCCGGGATTGCGCCTGCATCGGAGCCCGCTTCCGGGCTGGTCAGCGCGAAGCAAGGGATTTCCTGACCGCGCGCCAGGCGCGGCAGGTAGTGATCTTTCTGCTCTTCCGTACCGTAGTGCTGCAGCAGCTCGCCCGGCCCTAAGGAGTTCGGCACGCCGACGGTAATCGCCAGGATCCCGGAGACGCCCGCCAGCTTTTGCAGGACGCGAGCCTGAGCGTAAGCGGAGAATTCCAGACCGCCGTACTCTTTCTTAATGATCATCGCGAAGAAGCGATGCTCTTTCAGGTACGCCCACAGTTCCGGCGGCAGGTCGGCCATCTCGTGGGTGATAGCGAAGTCGTTTGCCATGCGGCACGCTTCTTCCACCGGGCCGTCGATAAAGGCCTGCTCTTCGGCGGTCAGACGCGGCTGTGGATAGTTGTGCAGCTTTTTCCAGTCCGGGTTGCCCTGGAACAGATCGCCTTCCCACCAGGTGGTACCGGCGTCAATCGCTTCTTTCTCCGTGCGCGACATCGGCGGCATCACTTTACGGAAGCCCTTGAACACCGGCGCGGAGATCATCGACTTGCGCATCGGGGCCAGGTTAAACGGCAGAAGAATGATGGCAAGAGGGACTAAAATCCAGATATTCCAGAGGCCTGCGACGCCAAGCGCAGCCGTCCAGGCCAGAAGAATCAGGCTGCTCAGGAATAAACTGACGCGGTGATAGAACAACACACCGAGCAGTACAACGGTTGCGAGAATGCTCAAAATCATCATAAAGAAAAGCTCCCTTGCTTGTAGGAGGTCTGACCACTTGTGATGATATGGTTGTAGTTGATGTGAATTCCTTTAGCAATGTGTTTACAAAATAATTACAACCTGGTTCACATTGTTCGTGTTTTCGCCGGCACAAAAAATCAAAACGCCGGACGATTCGCATGGCTTTAGCTTCTCGCTTTTCCCGCTATCCGGTACACTCCACTGTGTTATTTCATCAATACTGAAGGATTATCCTCATGTACCAGGATCTTATTCGTAACGAACTGAACGAAGCGGCGGAAACGCTGGCGAACTTTCTGAAAGATGATGCCAATATTCACGCTATTCAGCGCGCAGCGGTCCTGCTGGCCGACAGCTTCAAAGCCGGTGGCAAAGTACTCTCCTGCGGTAACGGCGGTTCCCACTGTGACGCCATGCACTTCGCCGAAGAGCTGACCGGACGCTATCGCGAAAACCGTCCGGGCTACCCGGCGATTGCGATTTCCGACGTGAGCCACATCTCCTGCGTAGGCAACGACTTCGGTTACGACCACATCTTTTCCCGCTACGTTGAGGCAGTAGGCCGTGAAGGCGACGTGCTGCTGGGTATCTCTACCTCCGGTAACTCCGCGAACGTGATCAAAGCGATCGCCGCCGCGCGTGAAAAAGGGATGAAGGTCATCACCCTTACCGGTAAAGATGGCGGTAAGATGGACGGTACGGCGGATATCGAAATTCGCGTTCCGCACTTCGGCTATGCAGACCGCGTTCAGGAAATTCACATCAAAGTGATCCACATCCTGATCCAGTTGATCGAAAAAGAAATGGTTAAGTAAGGCTTCGCTGGGGGGCGCCAGCGCCCCCCGCAGTTGTGGAGTGGAGGTAATCTATGTGCGAACTGCTCGGGATGAGCGCCAATGTGCCAACCGATATCTGCTTTAGTTTCACCGGGCTGGTTCAGCGCGGTGGAGGAACCGGGCCGCACAAAGACGGCTGGGGCATCACCTTCTACGAAGGCAAAGGGTGTCGCACGTTCAAAGATCCGCAGCCCAGCTTTAACTCACCGATTGCCAAACTGGTGCAGGATTACCCCATTAAATCCTGTTCGGTGATCGCGCATATTCGTCAGGCAAACCGCGGCGAAGTGGCACTGGAAAATACCCATCCCTTTACCCGTGAGCTGTGGGGCCGTAACTGGACCTACGCGCACAACGGGCAGCTCACGGGCTATAAGTCGCTGGAGACGGGGAACTTCCGACCGGTTGGCGAAACGGACAGTGAAAAGGCCTTCTGCTGGCTGCTGCATAAGCTGACGGAACGTTATCCGCGTACGCCCGGCAACATGGCCGCCGTATTCAAATACATCGCGACGCTGGCCGCTGAACTGCGAGAAAAAGGCGTGTTTAACATGCTGCTGTCTGACGGGCGCTACGTGATGGCGTTCTGCTCGACGAATCTCTTCTGGATCACGCGCCGCGCGCCGTTTGGCGTCGCTACGCTGCTCGATCAGGATGTGGAGATAGATTTTCAGAAAGAGACCACACCCAACGATGTGGTCACAGTCATTGCAACGCAGCCGCTGACGGGCAACGAAACCTGGCAAAAGATTATGCCAGGCGAGTGGGTGCTATTTTGTCTCGGGGACCGTGTAATTTGACGCCAGCTGTGGATGGACAACTTCGTGGCTCAGCGGTTTGCTGACCACGTAACGGCCATCGACGATAGAGACCACTGGTGGTTTGTGGGTCTGCTCAAAGTAGTCATAACCTGGCTTCAGCTGTTTCCAGAAATCGGCGTAGTAAGAGTACTTATGGCGCGCCATGTTGGCATCCGTCATGCGGAACGGGTAGATGCTGACCTGAACGTTAGGCTGCCCAAAGACCAGTGCGCCGGTCACGAACTGGAAAATCTCATCAATGCCGGAATCGGTCATCGCGTAGCAGCCGACAGACACGCAGGCACCGTGGATCATCAGGTATTTCCCTTCATAACCGTGAGCACGGTCATAGGCGTTCGGGAAACCGATGTTGATCGCTTTATAGAAGCGGCTATCCGGCTTTAACTGGTTGCGCTGAACGTTGTAAAACCCTTCCGGACTCTTGAAATCGCCCTGACGCTGTTTCGGGCCCAGCCCGCCGGAATAGTTACAAATCTTGTAGCTATCAAGCAGCTGATACGTCTCGCCCATTTTTACAAACAGATCGAGCGTGCGCTCTTCCTTGAAGATTTGAATATAAACCGGGGATCCCATTAACTGCTGTTTATATTCTTTGCTGATCGGCGTCGTGGAGCTGTTGCTGCTGAGCAGCCCGGCAAACGACATGCACGGAATCAGAAGCATCGCAATGAACAATGCGATTTTACGCATACTACTAGTTCCTTGATAAAACCATGACCAACTTGCCAGGACGGCAAAAGAGACCCGAAATCAGATTATTCTGTTAGGAGCGCTCACATTAGCACCGCTATAGATTTTCGCAAGAGCCGGGCGGTGAGTTTACAAATTAGTTTTACTTTATAAACCATCAAATACCCGCTGGCTCCAGGAACTTTGCGTAATAGCTCGCATTTTGGCGCGCCCGACGGCGGATTACCTGCCCGTCAGAAGGGGAAAATGTTACACTTCGCGCCCACTGGATTGTTGTTTATGGAAACCTGCTAACCACATGTTTAAAATAAAAAAAGGACTTAATCTGCCGATTGCAGGCGTGCCTGAGCAGCACGTCTCGTCTGGCGCAAGCGTCCGTCATGTCGCAATTTTAGGTGACGATTATCTGGGAATGCGTCCTTCAATGCTGGTGCAGGAGGGCGATCGCGTGCTCAAAGGGCAGGCACTCTTTGAGGACAAAAAAAATCCCGGCGTCATGTTCACGGCCCCCGCCAGCGGCACCGTTGTGGCGATCAACCGCGGCGAGCGTCGCGTGTTGCAGTCGGTGGTTATCCGCATCGAAGGCGATGAACAGCGTGAGTTTGCTCGTTATGATGCGGCAGACCTCGCGACGCTTAGCCGCGAAGATGTGCAGGCTCAGCTGCTCGCGTCCGGCCTGTGGACGGCGCTGCGTACGCGTCCTTTCAGCAAATCGCCCGTTCCTGATACCGCCCCGGCCGCTATTTTCGTTACGGCCATCGACACCAACCCGCTCAGCGCGGATCCGCAGCCCATTATTCTGGCGCAGCGTAAAGCCTTTGATGCCGGGCTGACCGTTCTGACTCGCCTGACGCCCGGAAAAGTGCACGTTTGCCAGGCCGGGGGCGGCAAGCTTGGCGGCCATCCTCAGGGGCAGGTCACGTTTAATGAATTTTCCGGTCCGCATCCGGCGGGGCTGGTCGGGACCCATATCCACTTCCTTGAGCCGGTGAGCCTGAAGAAACAGGTCTGGCACCTTAATTATCAGGACGTCATTGCCATCGGTAAGCTCTTTACCACGGGTGAACTCTGCGCTGAACGGATCGTCGCTATCGGCGGGCCTCAGGCCGCCAACCCGCGTCTGGTTAAAACGCTTCTGGGAGCAGACATTAATGAACTGCTTGCGGGGGAAACGAAAGAGGGTGAAAACCGCCTGATTTCCGGTTCGGTACTCAGCGGCCGCCGCGCTGTAAATGCGTACGCGTACCTGGGACGTTTCCATCTTCAGGTGAGCGTAGTTATGGAAGGGCGCGAGAAAGAGCTGTTCGGCTGGGTTCTGCCAGGTGCAGAAAAATACTCCGTCACCCGCACCACGCTGGGCCACTTCCTGCGGCACAAGCTGTTTAACTTCTCTACCAGCACGAACGGCGGCGAGCGCGCGATGGTCCCGATTGGCAACTACGAACGTGTAATGCCGCTGGATATTCTACCCACCGTGCTGCTGCGCGATCTCCTGGCCGGCGACACCGACGGCGCGCAGGCGCTCGGTTGTCTTGAACTGGATGAAGAAGATCTGGCGCTCTGTACCTATGTGTGTCCAGGTAAATACGAATATGGACCCGTATTGCGCGAGGTGTTAACCCGCATTGAGCAGGAAGGATAACCATGGGATTAAAACACCTCTTCGAAAAAATTGAGCCGCACTTTACCGAAGGGAAGCTCAAAAAGTACTACCCGCTGTATGAAGCAACGACGACCATTTTCTACACCCCGGGTCTGGTAACGAAAGGGGCAGCGCACGTTCGCGATGCCATCGATCTGAAACGCATGATGATCCTGGTGTGGTTTGCGGTCTTCCCGGCCATGTTCTGGGGCATGTACAACGTCGGCCTGCAGACCATTCCGGCGCTGCACCATATGTACGACGCCCAGCAGCTGGCGCAGGTGATCCAGTCCGACTGGCACTATCGTCTGGCCCAGTCGCTGGGGGTAAGCTTTGCTGCAGACGCGGGCTGGCTGAGTATGATGACGCTGGGCGCGGTCTTCTTCCTGCCGATCTACATGACCGTCTTTATCGTGGGCGGCTTCTGGGAAGTGCTGTTCGCCATCATCCGTAAACACGAGATCAACGAAGGTTTCTTTGTTACCTCCATTCTGTTTGCCCTGATTGTTCCGCCTACGCTGCCGCTCTGGCAGGCGGCGATGGGGATCAGCTTTGGCGTGGTGATTGCCAAGGAGATCTTCGGCGGGACCGGACGGAACTTCCTCAACCCGGCGCTGGCGGGGCGTGCGTTCTTGTTCTTTGCTTACCCGGCGCAGATTTCGGGCGACCTGGTATGGACGGCGGCGGACGGTTTCTCCGGCGCGACGCCGCTTTCTCAGTGGGCGGCAGGCGGCGGTGAAACGCTGGTCAACAATGCTACCGGCCAGCCTGTGACCTGGTTCGACGCGTTTATTGGCAACATTCCGGGCTCCATTGGTGAAGTGTCTACCCTGATGATTTTGATCGGCGGGGCCATCATCCTCTTTGGCCGCGTGGCGTCCTGGCGCATCGTCGCGGGCGTCATGCTCGGCATGGTGCTTACCGCCACGCTGTTCAATCTCATTGGTTCAAACACGAACCCAATGTTCTCCATGCCGTGGTACTGGCACCTCGTGCTGGGAGGCTTTGCGTTTGGCATGATGTTCATGGCCACCGATCCCGTCTCGGCCTCCTTTACCGACAGAGGTAAATGGTGTTACGGCGCGCTCATTGGCGTGATGTGTGTACTGATTCGCGTGGTCAACCCGGCCTATCCGGAAGGAATGATGTTGGCCATTCTGTTTGCCAACCTGTTTGCGCCGCTGTTCGACTACCTGGTCGTGCGCGCCAACATTAAGCGGAGGAAGGCGCGTGGCTGAGGTTAAAAATAACGACAGCATCAGCAAAACGCTGCTGGTGGTTTTGGTACTGTGTCTGGTTTGTTCCATCGTGGTTGCCGGTTCTGCCGTAGGGTTGAAACCGCTGCAGCAGGAACAGCGCGCGCTGGATAAACAGCGCAACATCCTGGCCGTAGCCGGGCTGATGCAGGAAGGCATGACGAAGGACGACGTCGCGGCCGTGTTTGCTGAACGCATTACCGCACGGCTGGTGGATTTAAAAACCGGCGAGCTGATGGATAAAGACCCGGCGAAATACAACCAGGCGCTGGCGCTGAAAGATCCGCATATGAGCACCGCGCTTGACGCCTCGCAGGATCCGGCAGGTATTAAGCGCCGCAGCAACATCGCGGAGATTTACCTGGTGCGTGACGAGCAAAAGCGCGTGCAGGAAGTGGTTTTGCCCATCTACGGCAACGGCTTGTGGTCAATGATGTACGCCTTTGTGGCACTGGATACCGATGGCCGCACGGTCAAAGGCATCACCTATTACGATCAGGGCGAAACGCCAGGGTTGGGGGGGGAAGTTGAGAACCCTAACTGGCGTGCGCAGTTTGTCGGTAAAAAAGTGCTCGACGACAGCGGCCAGCCTGCGCTGAAGGTGGTGAAAGGAGGCGCGCGTCCCGGTGATGAATTCGCCGTTGACGGCCTTTCCGGCGCCACGCTCACCTCTAACGGGGTACAGCACAGTTTTGATTTCTGGATGGGTGAACTGGGCTTTGGCCCCTTCCTGAAAAATGTACGTGAAGGAGCGCTGAACAATGGCTGATACGGGTGAACTGAAAGAAGTTAAAAAAGTGCTGATTGGCCCACTTTTAGCCAATAACCCGATAACTCTGCAGGTGCTGGGCGTCTGTTCTGCCCTGGCGGTGACCACCAAACTGGAAACGGCGGTGGTGATGACGCTGGCGGTAACGCTGGTAACGGCGTTCTCCAGCATGTTTATCTCGATGATTCGCCACCACATCCCCAACAGCGTGAGGATCATCGTGCAGATGGCGATCATCGCCTCGCTGGTGATCGTGGTCGATCAGCTGCTGCGCGCTTTCGCCTACGAAACGTCGAAGCAGCTTTCGGTGTTTGTCGGCCTGATTATCACCAACTGCATCGTGATGGGGCGCGCTGAAGCCTACGCCATGAAAATGCCGCCGCTGGCGAGCTTTATGGACGGTATTGGCAACGGCCTGGGTTACGGCGTAATCCTGCTGACGGTCGGTTTTCTGCGCGAGCTTATTGGCAGCGGCAAGCTGTTTGGCGTTCAGGTACTGGATACGGTACAGAACGGCGGCTGGTATCTGCCGAACGGCCTGTTCCTGCTGGCCCCAAGCGCATTTTTCATTATCGGTTTGCTGATCTGGCTGATTCGTACGTTGAAGCCTGAACAGCAGGAAAAGGAGTAACCGACGATGGCTCATTACCTGAGTTTATTTGTGCGCGCGGTGTTTGTTGAAAACATGGCGCTCGCCTTCTTCCTGGGCATGTGTACGTTCCTTGCCGTTTCTAAAAAGGTTTCGACGGCATTTGGCCTGGGCGTGGCGGTCACCGTTGTGCTGGGGCTTTCGGTTCCGATTAACAACCTGGTGTTCAACTTCGTGCTGCGGGACAGCGCGCTGGTGGAGGGGGTTGATCTTAGCTTCCTGAACTTCATCACCTTTATCGGGGTGATTGCGGCGCTGGTGCAAATCCTGGAGATGATCCTCGATAAGTATTTCCCGTCGTTGTACAACGCGCTGGGGATCTTCCTGCCGCTGATCGCGGTGAACTGCGCCATCTTTGGCGGCGTCTCGTTTATGGTGCAGCGTGATTACAACTTCAGTGAATCGGTGGTGTACGGCTTCGGTTCCGGTATCGGCTGGATGCTGGCGATTGTCACCATGGCGGGGATCCGTGAAAAAATGAAATATGCCAACGTGCCCGCTGGGCTGCGCGGCTTAGGGATCACCTTTATCACCACCGGCCTGATGGCGTTGGGCTTTATGTCCTTCTCCGGTGTGCAGCTATAAGGGCTAACAGATGGAAATTATTCTTGGCGTGGTGATGTTCACGCTGATAGTACTGGTGCTGTCAGGGCTGATTCTGGCGGCGCGCGCAAAGCTGGTCAATTCCGGGGATGTGATCATTGATATCAATGACGATCCGCAGAACCAGATCCGCACCCCGGCAGGGGATAAACTGCTTAATACGCTCTCGGGGAACGGGATTTTTGTCTCGTCAGCCTGCGGTGGCGGTGGTTCATGTGGGCAGTGCCGTGTGACGGTGAAAGAGGGAGGCGGGGATATTCTGCCAACTGAACTGTCGCATATCACGAAGCGTGAAGCGAAAGAGGGTTGCCGCCTGGCATGTCAGGTTGCGGTGCGCCAGAACATGAAGATTGAGCTGCCGGAAGAGATCTTCGGCGTGAAAAAATGGGAGTGCGAGGTTATCTCGAACGATAACAAAGCGACGTTCATTAAAGAGCTTAAGCTGCGTGTCCCTGAAGGGGAGAGCGTCCCGTTCCGCGCGGGGGGCTATATTCAGATTGATTGTCCGGCGCACACCGTGGCGTATGCTGACTTCGACGTGCCCGATGAATACCGGGCCGACTGGGATAAATTTAACCTCTTCCGCTTCGTTTCCGAGGTAAAAGAGCCAGCGCTGCGCGCCTACTCCATGGCTAACTACCCGGAAGAGAAGGGCATTATTATGCTCAACGTGCGTATCGCCACGCCGCCACCGAATGTGCCTGATGCGCCGCCGGGCGTCATGTCGTCATATATCTGGTCCCTCAAGCCAGGCGACAAGGTGACGATCTCCGGCCCGTTCGGTGAGTTCTTTGCCAAAGATACCGACGCGGAAATGGTCTTTATCGGCGGCGGTGCAGGTATGGCCCCGATGCGCTCGCACATCTTCGACCAGCTCAAACGTCTTAGCAGCAAGCGTAAAATCAGCTTCTGGTACGGTGCGCGTTCGCTGCGCGAAATGTTCTACGACGATGAGTTCGAGCAGCTGGCGCGTGAGAACCCTAACTTTACCTTCCACGTGGCGCTTTCCGATCCGCAGCCGGAAGATAACTGGACGGGCTATACGGGCTTCATCCACAACGTGCTGTATGAAAACTACCTCAAACAGCATCCGGCACCGGAAGACTGCGAGTTCTATATGTGTGGTCCGCCAATGATGAACGCCGCGGTGATCAAGATGCTAAAAGATCTCGGCGTGGAAGATGAGAACATCCTCCTTGATGATTTCGGAGGCTGATCGTGTTGACCTTTCTGGCAACCTTCGCGGTGTTTGTGCTGGTGATCTTCGGGATGTCGTTGGGCTGGATCATCAAGCGTAAAAGTATTCAGGGCAGCTGTGGAGGCATCTCTTCCATCGGGATGGAAAAGGTGTGCGACTGCCCGGAACCGTGCGATGCACGTAAAAAACGGATGGCTCGGGACCAGCAGAGGATCATCTAGAAAAAGGCCGCTTTGTGCGGCCTTTATCATTTATTTTGCCCAGCTTTTGGCTTTGGCTGGCGAGTCCACAAGAACTCCTTCGACACCCAGTGTTTTCGCCTTCTGGTAGTCCTCTTCAGAGTTCACGCCGATAAAAATCAAATGGGCATTGCCCTGAGAGCGGAAGCAGTCAACGGCCTCTTTGTCCCACGTTAATGTTGCAGGAGAGACACCTTCACCTAAGGTGAATTTCTCGACTACCTCTACTTTTCGGTTTAACTCAAGCCCATACCAGTAATCGTCCATTTTTTGTGAAGGAGGCAGACATTCGTGGCTCAACGAAATCGTGGCCAGACGCGTGCGAGTCTCGCTGCGTGTGACAAAGCGGGGGATTTCGGCAGGCAATGCTTCCATATAGCGATCTTCGGTTGAATAGACGCGAACGCGGTTCAGGCTGTTGGTCTCTTTCAATACGTTAAGCAGCGTGTTGCCCATGGTCGCTGGATCTGCATCCGGCGATTTGATGTCAATGAAAAATCGCGTATCTGGCCAGGCGGTCAGTACCGACTTCAGCGTCGGTATTGGAGTATTAAGCAGGTTTTCCGGCAGGCCTTTATCTTTCCACTTCACGCTGGCATCCGCCTTTGCCAGTTCTTCAGCGGTATACTGTGACACCTTTCCCTGCAAATTGGTTAACGCCTTCAGGTCGGCTGGTCGATAGAGAACCGGTACGTCATCCCGGCTTAACTGCACGGTTATCCAGACGATATCTGCTTTGTTTTCGAGCGCGAGCTTTATGGCTGGCAGGGTGTTTTCAGGTGCATCCGCGGTACCGCCCCGGTGGGCGACGATTTCTGGATTTGCTGATGCGGCACTCGCCAGAAACAGTAGCGAAACCGATAATATTTTCTTCATGAATGATTGCTCTCCATTTATTGGCTAACCGTATGTAAATAAAGGGTTTGTTCTGGGGGTTTATAACACGTTTTTATGACAACTGTGAGTAAGGAAAATTGCTGACGCATTTTTTGCCTTTTGTTATACTGTATATAAATACATGTGTGGTATGACCGATGCGCAAAATAATCCATGTTGATATGGACTGCTTTTTTGCCGCAGTGGAGATGCGTGACAACCCGGCGCTGCGGGATATTCCCATCGCCATTGGCGGCAGCCGCGTTCAGCGCGGTGTGATAAGCACCGCCAACTATCCTGCGCGCAAATTTGGCGTGCGCAGCGCCATGCCGACGGCGATGGCGCTGAAACTGTGTCCGCACCTCACCCTTTTGCCCGGTCGCTTTGACGCCTATAAAGAAGCCTCAAACCATATTCGGGAAATTTTCTCCCGCTACACCTCACTGATTGAACCGCTATCGCTGGACGAAGCCTATCTGGACGTCACCGATAGCCTGCACTGTCACGGCTCCGCTACCCTGATGGCGCAGGAGATCCGACAGACCATTTTCAACGAGCTGAATCTCACCGCATCGGCAGGCGTCGCGCCGGTAAAATTTCTCGCTAAAATCGCCTCCGATTTAAATAAACCCAACGGCCAGTACGTCATCACCCCTGAAGAGGTTCCGGCGTTTTTAAAAACGCTGCCGCTTGGCAAAATCCCCGGCGTAGGCAAAGTCTCCGCCGCTAAGCTGGAAAGTATGGGGTTACGCACCTGCGAAGATGTGCAGCGAAGCGACCTGGCGATGCTGCTCAAGCGCTTTGGGAAGTTTGGTCGCGTGCTGTGGGAGCGCAGTCAGGGCATCGATGAGCGTAGCGTAAGCAGCGAACGGTTACGTAAATCGGTCGGGGTTGAACGCACGCTGAGCGAAGACATCCATGACTGGTCGGAATGCGAAACCATTATTACGGAACAGCTCTATCCGGAGCTGGAACGACGCCTGAGCAAAGTAAAGCCTGACTTACTGATTGCCCGACAGGGCATCAAACTGAAATTTAACGACTTTCAACAGACAACGCAGGAGCACGTCTGGCCGCGCCTGAACAAGGAGGATCTTATCGCAACGGCGAAAAAGGCGTGGGAAGAACGACGAGGCGGACGAGGGGTGAGGCTGGTGGGACTGCATGTCACATTACTGGACCCGCAGTTAGAACGTCAGTTGGTTTTGGGATTGTAATAGCCCGGTGGCACGAGGTTGTTCACCCTCTCCCTTGAGGGAGAGGGCTGGGGTGAGGGGATTACTTAGCAGGAATCGCCTTCAGCAGTTCCGTCAGCAGCGTCCAGTAATGGCCGACGCTTTCGATATGAACCTGCTCATCAGGAGAGTGCGGACCGGTGATGGTCGGCCCGATGGAAACCATGTCCATATCCGGATACGGTTTCTTGAACAAACCACACTCCAGACCCGCGTGGATCACCTGGATGTTCGGGGTGCTGTTGAACAGACGCTGATAGGTTTCACGCACCAGCGCCATTACCGGAGAACTTGCATCCGGCTGCCAGCCCGGGTAGCTGCCTTTTGCAGACGTTTTCGCGCCCGCCAGCGTACCCAGAGATTCCAGCATGCTCACCACGTACTCTTTACCGCTGTCGATCAGGGAGCGAATCAGGCAGATGATTTCCGCGCTGTCGTCGCTCATGGTCACCACGCCCACGTTAAGGGAGGTTTCCACCACGCCTTTCGCCACGTCAGAATTGCGAATAACGCCGTTTGGCGTCGCATTCAGCAACTGAACGAAAGTGTCACGAGACTGCGCGGTCAGCGCGGCTTTATCCGTAGAAACGGATTCCAGCACCACGGTCAGGTTCTTCTCTTTCGCCGACAGTTCGTTTTTCAGGATATCCAGGTAGACGCTGGAGAGTTTTTTCAGCTCGTCCGCTTTCGCCGCTGGCACCGCCACGGTGGCAAAGGCTTCGCGTGGGATTGCGTTGCGCAGGGTACCGCCGTTGAAGTCCACCAGACGAAGATCCAGCTCGGCCGCGTGGCCCGCCAGGAAGCGCGCCAGCAGCTTGTTGGCATTACCCAGTCCCAGGTGAATATCACCGCCGGAGTGACCGCCTTTCAGCCCTTTCAGCGTCAGCTTGAAAGTCTGGAAGCCTGCAGGAATCGCTTCGCGAGACAGCGGCAGAGTAGAGATGAAATCAATCCCGCCCGCGCAGCCCATGTAGATCTCACCTTCTTCTTCGGAGTCGGTGTTGATCAGGATGTCTGCCTGCAGCCAGTTCGCCTGCAGACCGAACGCGCCGTCCATGCCCGCTTCTTCTGTCATGGTCAGCAGCACTTCCAGCGGACCATGCTCAACGCGGTCGTCGGCCAGCACCGCCAGCGCAGAGGCCATACCGATACCGTTATCCGCGCCCAGCGTGGTGCCACGCGCTTTCACCCAGTCGCCGTCGATGTACGGCTGGATTGGGTCTTTAGTGAAGTCGTGAACGGTGTCGTTGTTTTTCTGCGGCACCATGTCCAGATGCGCCTGCAGCACAACCGGTTTACGGTTTTCCATACCTGCGGTGGCAGGTTTGCGGATCAGAATGTTGCCAACCTGGTCGCGCTCAGCGTGCAGGCCTTTTTCCTTCGCCCAACCCATAATATGTTCGGCAAGCTGTTCTTCATGGTAGGAAGGGTGTGGAATGGAGCAAATTTTGGCAAAAATATCCCACAGCGGCTGCGGAGATAATTGAGACAGTTCAGACACGATAAGTCTCCTTGTCGAGGCGCTGCAAACAGGGTTGCAGGCCACAGGGTTAGCAGGTTAATAGTTACCACAAGACAGGCTTGCGAGATGCAACTGAGAATACCACTTTCTCTGCTGGCGGGTAGCATAAAGCATGTAAAAACTCAGGCAGAGGGCGCTAAACACTGGTTTTTAGTGCGTCAGATCTCTATAATCTCGCGCAACCTATTTCCCCCTCGAACACTTTTTAAGCCGTATAAAAACAGGCTGGGACACTTCACATGAGCGAAAAATACGTCGTCACCTGGGACATGTTGCAGATTCACGCACGCAAACTGGCTGCGCGTCTGATGCCTTCCGAACAGTGGAAAGGCATTATTGCCGTCAGCCGTGGCGGTCTGGTACCGGGGGCGCTGCTGGCACGTGAGCTGGGTATTCGTCATGTCGATACCGTCTGCATCTCCAGCTATGACCATGATAACCAGCGTGAGCTGAAAGTGCTGAAACGCGCTGAAGGCGACGGTGAAGGCTTCATCGTTATCGACGATCTGGTGGACACCGGCGGTACCGCGGTGGCTATCCGCGAAATGTATCCAAAAGCGCACTTCGTGACGATCTTTGCTAAGCCGGCGGGCCGTCCGCTGGTTGACGATTACGTAATTGATATCCCGCAGGATACCTGGATTGAACAGCCGTGGGATATGGGCGTGGTCTTCGTACCGCCTATTTCAGGCCGTTAATTTCAGTACGTAACTTTACACGCCCGGCTATGCCGGGCGTTGTTCTTTTTATCCCGCCACGCGTTACAATGGGCACTATATGACGTATCCATGGAGGCAACGCAATGACGCAGGCGAATCTCACCGAGACTCTTTTCAAACCCCGTTTCAAACACCCTGAAACGTCGACGCTGGTCCGTCGGTTTAATCCGGGTACCATGCCTGCCGTCCAGTCTGCGTTAGACGGTAAAAACGTGCCCCACTGGTACCGCATGATTAACCGCCTGATGTGGATCTGGCGCGGTATAGACCCCCGTGAAATCCTCGACGTGCAGGCGCGTATCGTGATGAGCGAGTCGGAGCGTACCGACAGCGAGCTTTACGATACGGTGGTGGGCTACCGGGGCGGAAACTGGATCTACGAATGGTCTAAACAGGCGATGCTCTGGCAGCAAAAAGCCAGTCAGGAAGAAGATGCCACGCGCAGCGGCAAGCACTGGCTGCATGCAGCCAATCTCTACGCCATCGCCGCCTATCCGCATTTGAAAGGGGATGAGCTGGCCGAGCAGGCTCAGGCGCTGGCGAATCGTGCCTATGAGGAGGCGGCTCAACGCCTGCCGGGTCAGATGCGCGAGCTTGAGTTCGCCGTTCCGGGCGGTGCGCCCGTCACCGGGTTCCTGCACATGCCTGAAGGCGATGGCCCGTTCCCGACCGTGCTGATGTGCGGCGGTCTGGACTCCCTGCAAATTGACTATTACAGCCTGTATGAGCGCTACTTCGCACCAAAAGGGATCGCGATGCTGACGCTCGATATGCCATCCATTGGCTTCTCGTCGAAGTGGAAGTTAACGCAGGATTCCAGCCTGCTGCACCAGCATGCGCTTAAAGCGCTGGAAAATGTTCCGTGGGTTGACCACACCCGCGTGGCGGCATTCGGCTTCCGTTTTGGGGCCAACGTCGCGGTGCGTCTGGCTTATCTTGAATCTTCGCGGCTGAAGGCCGTCGCCTGCCTGGGCCCGGTGGTTCACGCCCTGCTCAGCGATCCTGCCCGTCAGGGGAGCGTGCCGGAGATGTACCTTGACGTGCTGGCCAGTCGCCTTGGCATGCATGATGCATCAGACGAAGCGCTGCGTGTCGAACTTAATCGTTACTCGTTAAAAACGCAGGGGCTGCTGGGCCGCCGCTGCCCGACGCCGATGCTTTCCGGTTTCTGGAAAAACGATCCGTTCAGCCCTGAAGAAGAGTCACGCTTAATCACTTCGTCATCTGCGGATGGCAAATTGCTTGAGGTGCCGTTCAGCCCGGTGTATCAGAATTTTGACAAAGCCTTGAAAGAGATCACGCGCTGGATCGCCCAGAGAGTGTGTTAATAGATTGCTAAATTTCGCTGGTTTGGTAAAACAGTGGCTTCACAAAAGGAGATCGCAATGACGTTACCGAGTGGACACCCGAAAAGTAGGCTGATTAAGAAATTTATGGCTCTCGGCCCGTATATTCGAGAAGAGCAGTGTGAAGAGAATCGCTTTTTTTTCGACTGCCTGGCTGTTTGCGTCAACGTGAAGCCTGCGCCCGAAAAACGTGAATTCTGGGGCTGGTGGATGGAAATGGAAGCAGAGGAGAAGCGTTTTACGTATAGCTACCAGTTTGGCCTGTTTAATAAAGACGGCAACTGGCAGGCGACCACCATTAAAGATCAGGAAGTGATCGATCGCCTGGAATATACCCTGAAAGAGTTCCACGACAAAGCGAGCGCACTGCTGGCCACCCTGGACCTTAAATTCGAGCCAGCGGATGACTTTTCCAGCGAAGCGGTGAAGCTGACCGCGTAATGGTTTTCTCCCTCTTCCTGTGGAAGAGGGCCGGGGTGAGGGCATCAGACCGCATTTATCTCGGGCAAAAAAATCCCGGCTTATATGCCGGGATTATCTTATTTGGATAATCTTAGAACTGGTACGTCACGCCCAGCGCAACGATATCATCGCTGCTTACGCCCAGTTTATTATCGTCGTCAATCTGGTTGATTTTATAATCAACAAACGCGGACATATTCTTGTTGAAGTAATAGGTCGCGCCAACATCAATGTATTTCACCAGATCTTCATCACCAATACCTTCGATATCTTTGCCTTTAGACTGGACATAACCCAGCGACGGGCGCAGACCAAAATCGAACTGATATTGCGCAACAACTTCAAAGTGTTGTGCTTTATTTGCAAAGCCGCCTGAAATTGGCGTCATATTGCGGGTTTCAGAATACATCGCTGCCAGATAAATATCGTTCGCGTCGTATTTCAGACCGGTAGCCCAGGCCTCTGCTTTCTGCCCCTGGCCGCGCGCCAGCAAGTTCTGCGCGTTGGTGCGGTCAGAGTTGGTGTACGCGCCGCTGACCGCGAAATCGCTGCCGCCGAAGTCATAGGTCAGAGACGTACCGAAACCGTCACCGTTCTGTTTCTTGGCGTCACGGTTTTCGTTTTTACCCTGGTACTGAAGCGTCATGTCCAGGCCGTCAATCGCACCGAAGAAATCCGTGTTACGGTAGGTGGCAAGACCGGACGCACGCTTGGTCATAAAGTTGTCGGTCTGCGCGGAAGAGTCGCCGCCGAACTCCGGGAACATATCGGTCCACGCTTCGACGTCGTACAGGGCACCCAGGTTACGACCGTAGTCCAGAGAGCCAAAGTCTTTCACTTTCAGACCAGCAAACGCCAGGCGTGTTTTCTGCGAGGAGTCGCTTTCCGCTTTATTACCGGCAAATTCTGCTTCCCAGCGGCCATAGCCCGTCAGTTGATCGTTAATCTGGGTTTCGCCTTTAAAACCGAAACGAACGTACGTCTGGTCACCATCTTTGGTGTCATCATCACTGATATAGTGCATAGCTTTCACTTTGCCGTACACGTCCAGTTTATTACCGTTTTTATTATAAACTTCTGCTGCGTGAACAGATGCGGAAGCCACCACGCCCATAACCACTAATGCCAGAGTGCTCTTTTTCATTTTCGATCCTGTCTTATAAACGCGCTTAAAAAATTCGCTGGACGATAAGCTCATGCTTAAGTCCCGTGAAAAAACAGGAAGGGTTTTATCGTTCTGGAATGAAACTTTTATGACAAACTAAGAATAATTTTAAAAAACTGTGATTTATTATTACGGTAATAAATTTGTCAAATTCTGCCGCTACGCTTCCTGAGCCCGCGCAACAAAGTGCCTGGTGATGCACTAAGGCAGTTGGCAACCGGGCTGACTCCTGTTAAAACGTTCGTTCGACATTACTTTCCCTTATCGTTGAACGGCAGAGAATCATGAGTGACAGCCAGACGCTGGTGGTAAAACTCGGTACCAGTGTGTTAACAGGCGGATCGCGCCGCCTAAATCGCGCCCACATTGTTGAGCTTGTACGTCAGTGCGCTCAGCTGCATGCCGCAGGGCACCGTATTGTGATTGTGACCTCCGGGGCGATTGCCGCCGGGCGTGAACACCTGGGTTACCCCGAACTCCCCGCGACGATCGCCTCTAAGCAGTTGCTGGCCGCCGTGGGACAAAGCCGACTCATTCAACTCTGGGAACAGCTGTTCTCTATCTACGGTATTCACGTCGGGCAGATGCTGCTGACGCGTGCGGATATGGAAGACCGGGAGCGTTTCCTTAACGCACGCGATACGCTGCGCGCGCTGCTGGACAACAACATTGTTCCCGTTATCAACGAAAACGATGCCGTTGCCACCGCTGAAATTAAAGTGGGCGATAACGATAACCTCTCTGCGCTGGCCGCCATTCTGGCCGGTGCCGATAAATTGCTGCTGCTGACCGATCAGCAGGGGCTATTTACCGCCGACCCGCGCTCCAACCCGGATGCTGAACTGATCGCCGACGTTCACGGCATCGACGATGCCCTGCGCGCCATTGCCGGTGACAGCGTTTCAGGCCTGGGTACGGGTGGCATGGGCACTAAGCTGCAGGCCGCTGACGTGGCCTGTCGTGCCGGTATCGACACTATTATTGCTGCGGGCAGCCGCCCTGGCGTGATTGGCGATGTGATGGAAGGCATTTCCGTCGGCACCCGCTTCCATGCCCAGGAATCCCCGCTGGAAAACCGCAAGCGCTGGATATTTGGTGCGCCTCCCGCTGGCGAACTCGTCGTCGATGAAGGGGCAACCGCTGCGATTCTGGAACGAGGGAGTTCATTGCTTCCTAAAGGAATTAAAAGCGTGACAGGCAACTTCTCCCGTGGTGAAGTGATCCGCATCCGTAACCTTGAAGGTCGCGACATCGCCCACGGCGTAAGCCGCTATAACAGCGATGCCCTGCGCCGCATTGCGGGCCACCACTCGCAGCAGATCGACGCCATTCTGGGCTATGAATATGGCCCGGTTGCCGTGCATCGCGATGACATGATTATTCGTTAAGGAGCCAGAACATGCTGGAACAAATGGGCGCAGCCGCGAAGGCCGCCTCTTACAAACTGGCGCTCCTTTCCAGCCGTGAGAAAAACCGCGTGCTGGAAAAAATCGCTGATTATCTGGAATCACAGTCCCAGGAAATTTTGCTCGCCAACGAGCAGGATTTACTGGAAGCGCGTCGCAACGGTCTGAGCGAAGCGATGCTCGACCGCCTGGCGTTGACCCCGGCCCGCCTGAAGGGCATCGCCGACGATGTTCGTCAGGTTTGTAATCTTGCCGACCCGGTAGGGCAGGTGATTGACGGTGGGCTGCTCGACAGCGGTTTACGTCTGGAGCGCCGACGCGTGCCGCTCGGCGTCATCGGCGTGATTTATGAAGCCCGTCCAAACGTGACGGTTGACGTCGCTTCCCTGTGCCTGAAAACCGGTAACGCCGCCATTCTGCGCGGCGGGAAAGAGACCTGGCGCACCAATGCCGCGACGGTAAAGGTCATCCAGCAGGCGCTGGAAGAGTGCGGCTTGCCGGCGGGTGCCGTGCAGGCGATAGAAAGTCCTGACCGCGCGCTGGTCAACGAAATGCTGCGCATGGACAAATACATCGACATGCTGATCCCACGCGGTGGCGCGGGCCTGCACAAGCTGTGCCGCGAGCAGTCGACCATTCCGGTGATCACCGGCGGCATCGGCGTATGCCATATCGTGGTCGACGACAGCGCTGAAATTGAACCGGCGCTGAAGATTATCGTGAACGCGAAAACCCAGCGTCCAAGCACCTGTAATACGGTGGAAACGCTGCTGGTGCACCAGGATATCGCAAACACCTTCCTGCCGGCCCTGAGCAAGCAGATGGCGGAGAGCGGCGTGACGCTGCATGCTGACGCCAACGCGCTCGCACTGCTTCAGAATGGCCCGGCTAACGTGGTTCCCGTAAAAGCGGAGCAGTACGACGACGAGTTCCTGTCACTGGATCTGAACGTGAAAATCGTGAGCGATCTCGACGATGCCATTGCGCACATCCGTGAACACGGCACCCAGCACTCGGACGCCATTCTGACGCGGACGCTGCGCAATGCCGATCGCTTCGTGAACGAAGTGGACTCATCCGCTGTGTATGTGAATGCCTCCACCCGCTTCACCGACGGTGGACAGTTTGGGTTGGGCGCAGAAGTGGCGGTCAGCACGCAGAAACTGCACGCGCGCGGTCCGATGGGACTGGAAGCGCTGACCACCTACAAGTGGATCGGCTTCGGTGACGATACGATTCGTGCGTAAATAATCACGGGTGATGCAAAAATAGCCGTTTGATTCAAAAGGGCATTGACGCATCACCCGGATAGATCTAACCTTTTGCCCCGTGGTTACACTCGTAACCGGCCTCTCAGGGCCGATATAGCTCAGTTGGTAGAGCAGCGCATTCGTAATGCGAAGGTCGTAGGTTCGACTCCTATTATCGGCACCATTTCAAACTCTTCCCAAGTCTACCGAAATCAACTAAAAGCCCGTATACTGCGGTTTCTAGCCCGTATTTTATCTCCTGTTATCAACTGGACTCAACCGAAATCAAGTCGCAGTTGGGGGCATAAGTGGGGGCATTCTGTGTTCGGTCCAGGGAGATGCCCCCAATGAAGCTTAATGCACGACAGGTAGATGCTGCTAAACCCAGAGAGAAAGCCTACAAGCTAGCAGATGGTGCAGGCTTGTATCTCGAAGTTGTTCCTTCTGGTTCTCGATACTGGCGGATGAAATATCGCTTCAATGGAAAAGAGAAGCGTATGGCTTTTGGTGTCTATCCGGCAGTGTCCCTTGCACAAGCGAGGGCACTACGTGATGAAGCCAAGAAAAAGCTGGCCGAAGGTATCGATCCATCGTTTGCCAAGAAAGAAGAAAAGTTGGTTCGCGATGTGCAGCTCAATAATACGTTTCAGGCTGTGGCACTTGAATGGCACGGAACGAAGGTGAGTCGATGGTCAGAAGGTTATGCCTCCGACATTATCGAAGCTTTCAAAAAAGATATTTTCCCCTATATCGGCCAGCAACCGGTGAATGAAATCAAACCTTTGGTTCTACTGAATGTGCTGCGTCGAATGGAAAGCCGTGGTGCGACAGAGAAGGCCAAGAAGGTTCGACAGCGCTGCAGCGAAGTCTTCCGTTACGCCATCGTGACTGGTCGTGCGGAATATAACCCTGCAGCGGATCTAACCAGTGTGATGTCAGGGCATGAATCGAAACATTACCCCTTCCTTACCGTTGAGGAGTTACCAGACTTCTTTAAAGCCCTATCCAGCTATACAGGGAGCCCGCTAGTTGTTCTTGCCGCTCGGCTGCTAATCCTTACGGGAGTTCGCACCGGCGAGCTCCGAGGTGCTTTCTGGAGTGAGTTTGATCTTGAAAAAGCGGTGTGGGAAATCCCTGCAGAGCGTATGAAGATGAAACGGCCGCACCTTGTCCCCCTCTCTACCCAAGCGTTAGAAATCGTACAGCAACTCAAAGTAATGTCCGGGCAATATCCGTTGGTTTTCCCAGGGCGCAATGATCCACGTAAAACGATGAGTGAAGCGAGTATTAATCAGGTATTCAAACGGATTGGGTATACTGGGAAGGTAACGGGGCATGGTTTCCGTCACACGATGAGTACTATATTGCATGAGGAAGGATTCAATACGGCATGGATTGAGACCCAGCTTGCTCATGTAGATAAGAATGCGATTCGCGGGACGTATAACCATGCTCAATATCTAGAGGGGAGAAGGGATATGATGCAGTGGTATGCTGATTTTATTGATAATTTTGGAAAATGCAGTGTCAATATTGCCTGCTGATTGCTCTTGTTGACCTAACACTTGTATGGAAGTGAAAGAATAAAAAATCAAGCAGAGCTCCTCCAAGATGGAGGAGCCTACATAAGGGTTACCATTTTTTTAGAGAAACAATGGTGATTTTTTGATTGGGAATGATGAATCATTTTTTTCTTGAGCTAGAGATACTATTGCTGGGTGTGTTTATTTTAAAATCTAGTTTTTTTAAATAAAAAATAAATTTTTATTGGTTTTTTATTCTTTTTTTGTTTGTTTATCTAGTTTAATGCCCTGTTTTTTTAGTCTAAGAGTATCATCCTTCTATCATCGAACCAGAAGCAATACTCGCTTACTCGCGAACGCATCATCTCGTATCATCTTTTTTAAAAGTTATTATTATGTTACGGCATCAATGGGTAGTGCATAAAGCACGTGAAATGGCATTGCATTATGTTTCTCACGCCGGGGTAGTGTATTCCCCGGAAGTGTTTATAAAAAAGTCAGTGAAATGGAGCGCGTATTTACCCTCCTTTTACTCGCGGAACAAGATGGCAAATAAATTTTTTGTGTGCTCAAGTCGTCCGGCAACATCATGACCGCTAGTATGCCCAAACCGGACTTTGTTCGGTTTTTATGGCTATTGTTTACAGGCTAATTAGCGGAGGGGGAGCTGAATATTGGAGCTACTTCCGAAGTTGCCGTACCCCTATTAAGTGACGCTAACTACAGAACGAGCCACGTTTGCTTCATACCACTGATAGAAATGAGATGCCGACATTGGTCTTGCATAATGATATCCCTGAACGTAAGGCACCTGATTTTTCGTTAGCCATTCGACCTGATGTTGTGTGCTCACGCCTTCTGCAATAGTGGTAAAGCCAAGGCGTTTACTCAGGCCGACAATAGCGTCCAGTACCGGGGTATCCTCCCCGGCTGAGGTCAGAGTATCGATGAAGCTTTTGTCAATTTTCAGATAATCAACTGGCAACTTCTTAAGTAGACTTAACGAGCAGTAACCCGTGCCAAAGTCATCGACCGCCACCCGGCACCCTTTCTGGCGAAGTTCTTCCATTTTAGCTGAAGCTGTTGAGGAGTCTTCAACCAGACTACGCTCGGTAATTTCAAGTACAAGACAGAGTGAGGCATCAAGTAACATCCTCAACTGCAATATATCAGTCGTAAATGACCTGTCCATTATGTGATCCGCTGCAATATTTACTCCCAAGTGGAAGGGGGCTGAAACTTCCCAGTTACTGACGTCGCTCGCAATCAGGCCGAAAAGATGTTGTGTAAGGCTAATAATGAGGCCTTCTTCTTCCGCCGCACAGATGAATACCGCGGGTGAAATGGTGCTGCCATCGCCACGCTGCCAGCGCATCAAGGCCTCAGCGCCAGAGCACTTTCCTGATGATGTTTCGCATACGGGCTGATAATGTACCGAGAATTCTCCATCCGCCATACCTTTCCTGATTTCATCCGCCAGAGACATTTTTCTTGCTTGCCAGCGGCGACACAAATACAACATAACCAGCGTCAGTAAAAGAGACAGCGGCCCAAGAAAGATCATGTTTCGTAGTATGTAGTGGTTAAGTGCCAGCAGGGGGGTCTTAATCTGCAGGCGGGCCTGGCTATAGTCAGAACGGAATTCTGTATGAAAACCAGCTTTATGCGGATAGATATTGCCCTGACTGGTGATGACTGGACCATCGCTGAACTGCAGCTGAAGCATGGCATGATTTTCATCATCCAGCGAAAGCATTAGGTCAGTTAAATAGCGTGCGTCCACCACGCTGAACGCAGTCACGTTGCTATCGGCGCGGGAGGCATAGATTATGGCCTCATGTCCGGGGACACTACTGGTACCTTCTGTTGCGATTATCTTAAAACTGCCTTTAGGCGCTGAGATGGGGAAACCATAAACATTTGTGGCATTGTATTGTCTGGCGCCGGTTACAGAGGAACAGACCAGAATATCATCGCGGATAAGTCCGATGCTGCGTATATATGGTGTATACGCAGCAGTCTCAGCCAATTTCTGAAAAATACCTTCGCATGGCTGAGAGGCAAGCTTTACTGTGCTGTTGGTCGCATTGAGGGCAATGGTTGTCACATGGTCAATCTGGCCAATGAGTACGTCCGCCGTTAAAGCTATATTTCTTTTTAGCTGAAGAACGGCCATCCCTGAAGACAGAAGAGTGACTAGCAGAGCAGGAGCGAGAATGCAGACAGCCAAAGCGCTTTTACTCATTTTCATCATAAGATCCATTGCATGGTTTCAGGAATACTTAATCACAGAATTTCCCAGTGGCTTTACCTCATGCCCTGGATCGTACCACGTAAAACATGTGCTCGTAGAATGAGTGATAATCCCGCATAAATTATCATTCAGCAGCACAAATGAGATAAGCAGTATTGAGAGACTTAACGAGTATCAGATTATTTTTCAAGCGCCGTATTTCTATCTGAAAATCGATGCCCGGGAGCTGAGGCAAGATGTCTGCCTGCCAAATATCGTCTGGGGTAGTGTCGCTGAGATGTTTGACCACTTTTCCGATCGTTACCTGTTTAGACTCATTTATCTCATGTGAAGCCATAGAGAAAAAAACAGTCCTTGATAGCAGGTAATTTTTTTCATTAGTTTTTATCTTGCCAATAAATTCGAAAAAGCCTTCGCTGTCATTTTTCAAGAATAGAGTGAGACGACCATCGAAAAGAGTTGAGTCATGATCCTTTTCTATCACTGTTTTGTAATGAGACATGCATTTGAAAGGTTCAATTGCATGCAGATTGAACGAAAAGAACTGTAAGATAAGTATCAAATTCAGGGCGATAAGTTTTTTTTTCATTTTGACGTATTTCTTTGGCTTTTGATGTTAAAGCAGGAGTCGTAACGATTGTTGTTAACCTTGATGCAAAGGGATATTAGGTCTGCTCGCACTATATTTTTACCAATGCGGTCTTCATGATAAAACACATCGCTGGGGATTTTTTTACAATCCACTGCTTCCTGCTTTAATATAACACTTATGGTTTCAACAAAATCATCAACCAGAGGCGTTTTATCCAGTACATAGAGCTCGCATTGCTCTATTCTGGCGATTTTTTTAAAATCATAACTTTTCTGACGATTAATCATTAACATGGTGAAGCCAATAACCACAATAAAAAGGATGAAACCTGATAAAGCGTACAATTTCTTTCTATGTGGTGAAACATCAACGTTCGAAGCCGGTAAAATTTCTATACTGGCCTCTTCACTTTCATCAATATCTTTCAACGTTAAAGGTTTTTCAAGAAATTGACTTCCTTCTGGCGTATCCATGACAGCATCAAGAAGATCAATCTCAGCTTCAAATTTGAATCCCAACTTAGGAAGGGTGGTAATAAGTTCTTGATGACAACCTAATGCCGCAAAAGCCTTACGCAGTTCGCTGATATAATTATTTAAACCTGCATTCGAAGCAGAGTAGCCATAGGCAAGCCATACCCTCTCCAATAAATCATCTCGGGAAATACTAACGCCGTTTGACTGGATAAACTCCAGAAGAAGACGTGTGGCAGGCTTCGTCACTCGGGTAACTATTTGGTTGTTTTCATATAGGTAAGCTATTCGTTTGTCCGTATCGAAAACAACAAATTTATTTATTATATATTTCATTTTTATAAATTTTACCGTTGGGTTTGGAACTCTGGCATGTTGGTATCCTATCTCAGACCATGAACTTTTCAAGAAAAATCTCAAACCTGACGTAAACCACAATGCGGTTGGTGTGTTTTTATTTTTTTTATATGATTTAAAATTCTAAAAGTATCGAGATTGCAATAATTTTTAGTGTATAAAAATAATTATTTGATTTTTTATAGTTGATTATATCGTATAAACTAAATTATCTAGTTTATTTGGCTTTTTTGGTTTGGTGGAGGGTATCATTCTCACATCGCCAAAACAGGGTAAGCAAAGCACTCCTCACCGGCGTAAATACAAGAGCAAATACAGAGCGGATGTTATCTCAGGGCTCTTTTCAAATTTAAAATATATATGGATTAACACGATGAAACTGAACAAAATCATGCTGGCAGCTGCAATCACTTTGGGTGGTATCTCTATGGCTAACGCAGCCAACCAAGGCTCCGGCACCGTTACCTTTAAAGGTTCGATCACCGATGCCCCGTGCTCTATTGAACCAGGTAGCTTGGATCAAACGGTTAAGCTGGGCGATATCGCTTCAAGCCAACTGAAAAATGGCGGGAAATCTACCCCTCAGGATATCCTGATCAAGCTGGTAGGCTGTGATATTTCTACCGCTAAAAGTGTCACTGCGACCTTCACCGGTACCGAATCTGAAGCGGCCCCGGGCCTGCTGGCGATGAAAGGTACTGCACGTGGTGCAAGCATCGCTATTAACGACCTGGACGGCAAACTGCTGCCGCTGGCCCAAGCCAGTAAATCTCAGAAAGTTGAGGATGGTCAGGCAACCCTTCGCTTCAGTGCACACCTCCAGGGTGACGGCGCGTCTTCTGCCATCGTTCCAGGCGAATTCAACTCTGTGGCTGACTTCACCCTGGCTTACCAGTAATCCCGTGACGATTATTTCGCATGGTTAATCGCATGCGGGGCAACCCGCATGCTGTTTGTTAACGTGTTTAATTATCGTGACTCGGAGAAAAGGTATGCGTCTGTTAAAGGGTAAATGGATTTTACCGAGCATTATAGCCGCTCAGATTGTGCTGTATTCGCATCCGGTATTGTCTGCCAATCAGGGACGCGGTGAAGTGACCATGAATGGCCGGATTATCGCTTCGGCCTGTGCGATTGATACCGAAAGCGTCGATCAAACTATTAAAATGGAAACATTGCCCATAAGCCAGGTAATACGTGATGGTCAAAGTGAACGGCAAGCTTTCAGTATTAAATTAGTGAGTTGTGTGTTGGAGAAATTTAATCCAGCGCTGGAAGACTGGCGCTATTTCGAAGTGACCTTTGATGGCAGAGAAGATGCTGGTTATTTTGGCCTCGATGGCAGTGCAAAAGGGATAGCGCTGCAAATTTCCGACGAAAAAGGAAATATTGCCGTGCCAGGCACTCCAATGACTAAAGGGGCAATCCATCCTGGTGAGATGATATTTAATTATGGTCTTCGACTAGTGGGGAATCGTCAGGTATTAAAAGCAGGTGAATACGCATCTACCGTACGGTTCAAAATGGACTATTACTGATCACTTTTAAATAGTGTCTGTGGATTTAAAAAAACTGTCGATAAGGGTCTGCGGATGTCAACTACTCCGTCATATGGCTTTATAGGAATGGTACAACCAAAATTTTTTGGTGTTCTAATTTCTTTAGCTCTGTCTTTCCAGACTAATGGAGTCAATGCTAGCAATATTGAATTTAATATTGACGTGCTGGACGTAAAGGATCGCGCCAATATTGATCTGGAGCAGTTTTCTCGCGGCAATTTTATCATGCCCGGAGATTATATTTTTTCCGTGCACGTAAATAAACAAACATTAACCGATAGGTCGGTGGCATTTTATCCGCCGGACGACGATCCGAAAGGTAGTGAAGCATGTATTACGCCTGAACTGGCTGAGCAGTTGGGACTGAAAGAAAGTGCCTTACAAAAATTGACCTGGTGGCATGAAAACCAGTGTCTGGATCCCCACAGCCTAGAGGGGATGGAAGTGCGCGGCGATCTGGGCGCTGCGGCGCTGTATATAAATATTCCGCAGGCGTATCTGGAATATACCGCAGAAAACTGGGATCCACCATCGCGCTGGGATGAGGGGATCCCAGGGGTATTATTCGACTACAACCTCAATGCGCAAGGTCAGCGACAGCAAAAACAGGGAACGCAAAGTTACAATCTCAGCGGCAACGGTACGCTGGGCGGCAACCTGGGGGCATGGCGCCTGCGGGCAGACTGGCAGTCACGTCTGGCTCATCAGAGCGGCTCGGGCGCGCCGACAGACTCCAGCTGGGACTGGAGCCGTTACTACGCCTATCGTGCGCTACCGAAGTTGGGGGCCAGGCTGACAATGGGCGAAGACTACCTGAACTCGGATATCTTCGACAGCTTCCGCTACACCGGTGCAAGCTTGGTGACTGACGACAATATGCTGCCGCCCAACCTGCGCGGCTATGCGCCTGAAGTGACGGGTATTGCTCGTAGCAACGCCAAAGTGATTGTCCGTCAGCAGGGGCGTGTGCTGTATGAAACGCAGGTGGCGGCGGGCCCGTTTCGTATTCAGGACATAAACGACGCAGTCAGCGGTCAGTTGGACGTTCGGGTGGAAGAGCAAGACGGCAGTGTGCAGGAGTTCACAATGGACACGGCCAGTATTCCTTACCTGACTCGTCCCGGTTCCGTTCGCTACAAGCTGGCGGCTGGCCGACCTGCGGACTGGGAACATCACGTCAATGGGCCAATGTTCGGCACTGGTGAATTCTCTTGGGGGGTCAGTAATGGCTGGTCACTTTACGGTGGTGGCGTAGCGGGCGGTGATTACAACGCCCTGGCGCTGGGGATTGGCCGTGATTTGATGATGTTTGGCGCATTATCGTTCGATGCTACCCAGTCGCGTGCGCAACTACCGCAACAGGGGACCCTGAGCGGCGGTTCATATCGGTTGAGCTATTCCAAACGCTTTGATGACTACAACAGTCAGGTGACATTCGCCGGCTACCGCTTCTCGGAGCGCAACTATATGTCAATGGGCGAATACTTGGATGCACTCCGTGACGGAACGCGAACCGACAGCAGTAAGGAGATGTATACCATCACCTTTAACCAGCAGTTCCGGGATTTAGGGTTGAGCGCGTATCTCAACTACAACCACCAGACCTACTGGGACCGACCGGCAAATGACCGTTATAACCTGACGTTGTCACGCTATTTCAATCTGGGGCGTTTCCGGAATATCAGTCTTTCGCTGACCGGCTATCGCAATAAATATAACGGCACTAACGACGATGGCATGTACCTGTCGCTATCACTGCCGTGGGGAAGTAATGGCTCACTGAGCTACAGCGGCAGTTACAGCCACAACGATAGCAGCCATCAGGTGGGATATTACGACCGGCTTAATGAGCGTGATACCTATCAGGTAAGCGCCGGTACCACACGCAGCGGTTCTACTGCCAGCGGTTATTACAGCCACAGTGGCGATATCAGCATGGTGAGCGCCAGCGCCAGCTACCAGGCCGGACAGTACAGCTCGCTGGGCTTGTCGATGCAGGGGGGGATGACGGCAACGCTGAAAGGCGCAGCACTACACCGCAACAGCATGAGTGGTGGTACCCGCATGCTGCTGGATACTGATGGTGTGCCGGGGATTCCAATACGCGGTTACAGTACACCTACCCTGAGTAACGCTTTCGGTAAAGCCGTAGTGGTAGATGTGGGCAGTTATTACCGCAACCAGTTCAGTGTTGATCTGAACACGCTGCCGGAAAACGCAGAAGTCAGCCAGAGCGTGACGCAGGCCACGCTGACTGAAGGTGCCATCGGCTACCGCCACTTCGATGTGATCGCCGGTGAGAAGGCGATGGCGGTGGTAAGACTGGCAGACGGCTCTGTGCCGCCATTTGGTGCCACGGTGCGCAACGATAAAGGACAGGAAGTTGGCATTATCAATGACAACGGTGAAGTGTACCTGAGTGGCATTAATGCTGGTGAAGGGATGAGGGTGAGCTGGGGCGGTACAGAGCAATGCAGTATCACTCTGCCGCAGACACTGTCGTCGGGCCAAATGGCCAACTTATTACTGCCTTGCGGCCCCGTAGCCACAGGCAAGTCTTAATGAACTTTTGAACGAGTAGAGAGTAATGAAAACCAATCTTCGAATGACAATTATCGCCAGCGGTCTTATCGGCTTGCTGAGCGCTCAACAGGCCTCAGCAGCCATCTCGCTGGATCGGACCCGGGTGATTTTCAGCGGTGGTGACAAGTCTGTCAGCCTAAGCATTAGTAACGAAAACAAACAGCTGCCTTATCTGGCCCAAGGGTGGATTGAAGATGCTAACGGCAAAAAAATTACCAGCCCGCTGACGGTGCTGCCACCAGTACAGCGTCTGGAGCCGGGCGCTAAAAGTCAGGTAAAGGTACAGGGTTTACCGGCCACCAGTACGCTGCCGCAGGATCGCGAAACGCTGTTCTACTTCAATCTGCGTGAGATCCCACCGAAGAGCGACAAGCCGAACACGCTGCAACTGGCGCTGCAAACCCGGGTCAAGCTGTTCTACCGACCAAAGGCCATTGCGGTGGCAAACCCGGAATCCGTTGCACCGTGGCAGGAAAAACTGACGCTGAGCAAACAGGGTGACACTTATCAGGTGAATAACCCAACGCCGTACTATGTGACGCTTGTTGATGCCAGTAACAAAAAAGATGGTGCCAGTGCAGCAGGTTTCGAACCCCTGATGGTGCCACCAAAGGGCAGCGCACCGTTGAAAGTCGCCGCGTCTGCCTTGGGTAATTCACCGGTGCTGACTTATATCAACGACTACGGCGGCCGTCCACAGTTGAGCTTTAACTGTAACGGTGCGAGTTGCCAGGCGGTTACGGGAAGTAAGTAATATTTAGCGAAAAAACAAGTGGGTTAGCGATGCGAACAAGAACCCGGCGATGGGATGACAGTGGTTATCACCGCCACGAATTGCTCTATGCGATGGTGATTTCGCTTGTGGCTGTCATGATCATGCCATTGTGTCTTTGCATGTTGTTATGGCTATTTTCGCCTGCTTATGCGGCGAATAACTGGCAGGTAGAGGGGGCACATGGCGTGCTGCATGTGCACGGTGAGCTGACTGAAAGTGCATGCAGGCTGGAAATGGCTTCCGCTTACCAAATGGTTCAACTGGGTAATACTACCAGTGCGCAATTAGCGAAGACAGGTGCGCGTGGAGAGCCGGTGAACGTCCAACTGCAACTTCAGGATTGTCTGCGTAGCCCTGCAGAAAACCGGGATGAACGCAGTGGCAACCTGGTCTGGAGCGCCCATCAACCAGCGGTATCGGTCAGTTTTATCGCACCCGCAGACGCAGATAACCCTGAACTGGTGAAGGTATACGGTGCGGCCGGGGTAGCCCTGCGTATCACCGATGAACAGGGTAGAGATATTCACCCTGGCAGCCGGGATGCGCCGCTGGCACTGGCGGTGGGGAAAAACTCGCTGAACTATACCATTACGCCGGAACGTACCCGTGCATCGTTGCAGCCTGGCGCCTATGCGGCAGTGGTGGATTTCCGGCTTAGCTATGACTAGGGGAGCAAGGATGAAGGCAACGTTTAGACGGAGTATGACCGGCTGCGGACTGGTGGCAATTATACTATTTGGCCCGCAGGTGCAGGCGATGACGACTATCAAAGTGACGGTAACTATTGTCGCACCGCCGCCCTGCGTAATTAACAACAATAGCCTGATTGAGGTGAGTTTTGGTAACGCTGTGATCACCACCCGCATCGACGGTAGCTACAAAAAACAGCCAGTGATCTACTCGATGGAATGCAAAAATGCGCCGAACAATGCAATGAAGCTGCAAATCCAGGGGAATGGTGCCAGCTTTGATTCTGATGTCTTGCAAACCGACAAAGATGGTCTGGGGGTAGCTCTCTTGCGCAACGGCAATCCACAACCGATTAACAGTTGGGTGAATTTTACCTACCCGAACTTGCCGAAACTTGAAGCGGTACTGGTCAAGCAGGCTGGCATCCAGCTTAATGGTGGCAAGTTTTCCGCCGGGGCGACCATGAAGGTGGAGTACCATTGAAAGGGGGGATGGTGATGACAGGATATGGTGGGTTTTTTTTGTTGATGGTGCTGAGTGGCAATGCGGCTGCAGCGGAGAACATGCGTTTTTCAGGCACTCTTATCGAACCGCCGGCGTGTACCATCAACGATGGCGGGAAGGTTGACGTCGATTTTGGCAATCGCGTCGGGGTCAGCAAAGTAGACGGCGTTAGCTATATGCAATCGGTGAATTACCGGATCACCTGTACCCCGGGGGCCGGGAAGTGGAACATGACGCTGGAGGTGGTCGGTACGCCGGCGGATTACGACGATGCGGCGATTGTGAGCAACATGGACGATCTTGCTGTCCGCCTGTTGCAAAACGGCAAACCGTTTACTCTCAATCAGCCTGTTTCTATCAAGCTGAACACACCGCCGACGCTGGAGGCGGTGCCGGTGAAACGGCCGGGTGCAACGTTGAAGGAAGGGGCATTTGAAGCCACTGCTACTTTGCTTGCGGTGTATCAATGAGGTGGTTTGCGATGGTTAACAACATGGTCTGCTGCCTTGCGACGCTGCTGCTGTACAGTTCGCCTGTGATGGCGGCGGATAATATGCGGTTGCACGGTGCACTGGTGGCTGAGCCTTGCGTGATCCCGCCGGGGGACGAGACGGTGGTGCTGGATTTTGACACGGTCATCGATAAGTACCTGTATCAGAACACCCGCACGCCCGGGCAGACGTTTGAGCTGCACTTGGCGCAGTGCGATCTGAGTCTGGGCAAAATGGTCAGGGTGACCTTCAGCGGCACGGAAAGCACTGCGTTGCCGGGGCTGCTTGCGCTGAACGGTGGCAGCCAGGCCAGTGGCATCGCCATCGGTATGGAAACCACGCAGGGTGAGCCGTTGCCGATTAACAAGCCTGGTAAAGCACAGGCGCTGGTCAGCGGCACCAACATCCTGACGGCGCGGGCCTATGTGCAGGGTGAGCCGGAGGCATTGAAGCATAAATCCATCGAGCGTGGACCGTTCAGCGCGGTGGCGACTTTTAGCCTGGAATATGAATAACGAAGCTATGGCGTGGCAAGTGGCCTAGCACTGGCTGGGCCAACGTCGCCGCCATGTCCCGCCCAATGCCGACTTCTGGCATTTACGCTTTCACTGGGCGCAGCATGGCGACTGGTTGTATCAGCATCTGCAAAGTGGGTATAACCAGCTGGCGCCGATGCAGGTATTTCGACGTGGAGGTCGCAGTTGGGTGCAGTGGTGCGCGCAGGATGCGCTGGTATTGAAGTGGGACGCGCTGCTTGTGGAGCCGCTATTGCCAAAACCCGCGCGGTGTATGCATTTGCGGGGACATGGCGGTAGCGTAGCTTCGGTGGCGGAAGTCCGGGCGGCACTGACCAGTGGTGACTATGCGTTTGTCTACCAAACGGACATTCGAGGTTACTAGCGGCATATCCGCACGCCGTACCGGGGGTAACGCTCACATGCACTGCGCCCGCAGACGTCCGCATTGAAACAAATAGTGATGAAAAAATACTTCTGAGCGGACACTCCACGGCCGTCGCTGTGCTTGACTGGGGGGCTGGGTGGGGGAAACCGAGGTCCTACAACATACATGCCGGGGTTGGAACCACAGTGAACTTGCGAGTGAAAACCGAGGGAGTCCGTAACCTAAACCCCGGTACCGTATCTGGAATCGCAGTTGTCAACGTGAGTTACGAATAAGGTGTGCAGCTTATATGGGGGACTCTAAGGGGACTTGTTTGAACCTAGCAAACCCATTGGGGCGTGAGATTGACTTTGCTGCAGGTGTACAACCCTAAAATGTATTTTTTGAAAAAAATATACTTTCCGCTGTACTGCGGAATATAAATGTAAAGATATTATACTGGAGCTGGTGCGCGGTGGAGATGGACTTTGAGCTCTATCGTGCAAAGAGGGATTACTGAATCAAGTGAAAATGTCGGCGGCTAGCTCTAGGTGCCGATTTGCCGGTTGGCGGTCGGTTATGGACCTCACGAGTTATGACGCGGAGCGTGGTTTTCTGGACTAACGGTTATATTAAAAAAGAATGGATCTACTTTTATGGCAATCTTGTAGTGGATGTTCTACGGCCTGGTATTGGTATGGGTCTTATATATAACAATGTCGAACTCGGAGTTGTTAAAGAGGGCAACAAGGTACCGACGGATATGTTGCGCCGGAAGAATAAGCCAGCGAAAGGTGAGGTTACATTCTAGGTATATCCGGAGAAAACTAACCTTATGTCTTAATGGCATATCGGCAATCAAAGCATCTGAATGAACGGTTACGATTAATGCCCTAAAGAAATTGATTTCGGTGTTATTTAATTTTTCGTTTCTTCAGGGATAATTGCATCCAAAGCCCTGACTGTGACGGCGGTAAAAGTCAGTCTTGCCTTGGCGCTAGTCAATTGGGTATCGATCTCGTTTTTTCTGTGCTAGGGGAGGCTGGTAGATAATAACACTGCACTGCATCTGGATAATGGCAATTATTTTAGTATTCACGACAAAGGGGCCCCATACCTATCGAAATGCCCCACGGCTTTTGGGATAATGTACAAAGCGTTAATCAACATTCAGTAACTTATCAGACTGAACGCGTTACGAAGGATGAAATCAATATGGGTACGGCTGTGAAAATATTTTATTGTAGGCTAACTACCATTAAGTTAGATTAACAGAGCAATGCTTTAATAAAACAAATATAAGACTGTCGTTTTATTCCACTGTCGGGTTCTATATGATATTTAATAGAGTTTCTTTTTTGTTTGTTTTTTTGCTTTTTATTCCCACCGTTATGTATTTACCCAACCCAGGGGGAGTAGGAATAGCACTCCCTTTTAATCTGCTGTTCTGCGGAGGTGCTGCATTAATAATGGCCGTATGGTGGGGGGTTGCAATAGAAGGCCATACGGTGATTACTCCCACCTGCCGCACATTGTTGGCAGCCTCTTTGCTATTGATTTTGCCGGTGGGTTTTACCCACCCGGAGTGGCAGAGCGGTGCCCTCTGGCGGTTGACTGGCTTGTTTACCGGTGTATTGTTCTATTTTACCTGGCTACAGGTGCACATGACGACACGCCAGCGCCATGCTGTCCTGTATATAATTCTGGTCGCGACTGCAGTTCAGGCACTAATAATATTGTTGCAGCTTTTTGCACCGCAACTTGTCCAATGCTGGATACCCGCAAACAGTGGACGAGCGGTGGGGATTTTTCAGCAACCCAATGTCACGGCCAGCTTTATTGCTACCGGCATGGCGCTGGCGCTGGCGGCATTTATTTTGCCATGCTTTCATATAGCAAATCTAAACGCTGAACGCTGGCGCCGCCGTGCACTGGCTTTGGCATTGGTGTTATTGCCGATGGTGCTTGTGTGGTTGCAATCCCGTACCGGCTGGCTGGCTGGCATCTTGGTGTCAGGAGCATTTATTCTGTGTTTCTATCGCCGTTGTTCACATAGAGCCTCAATCGCTTCGTTTTTAGTAATCGGGGGAACCCTGACAGCAGTGTTGGTGTTGTGGTGGGGGGATTTACCGGTAGGCAACATACGCTATATCAGTCATGCTGGCTCCAATCATGCACGTATCTCTATGCTGAATGATACTCTGGCTATGATTGCTGAAAAGCCATTTGCTGGTTGGGGTTACGGTGGTTTTGAGTACAGTTTTCAACATTTTCGTCTTGCTCACGGGTTATCTACTGAAGCGGTAGGTATTGCCCGTCATCCTCATAATGAATTGTTGCTGTGGTGGGTGGAAGGGGGCCTGGTTGCGTTATCAGGTATGGTGCTACTGATAATGGGGGGGCTAAAGTTGATGATTCGTGCCTGCTACAGCGACGTTTGGACTTTCGCTTTAGGTAAAGCCACTGCCGGTGAGGCTATGGCACTTTGTATCGCAATGCTCCCTATTGTGCTACACACCCAGACTGAGTATCCCTTTTACCTTTCCACGTTGCACTGGCTGGTATTCCTGATGCTGCTGGCAATGCTCGATAGGCTGATAAGTCAGCGTCTGGGAGTTTTGACTCCCGGTCCGGTGTTTACGCGCTTTCGATTACCAATACTGACGTTGTCACTGTTGGCATTTTTCGCCGCCTCCACCGGACTCTATAGCGGGTTAGTTTTGACTCAGGCTGAGAAAAAAGGGTTGCAAGATATGCATCAGGTAGTGGCATTACCCGTATGGATGAGCTGGATGCATACTGAACGGCTGCAGTTTGATTATCAGCTCTCCTCTTTGCAGAGGTTTAACCTAACGCGAGACGAGCAGTTACTCGAAACCTATACTGAGTGGGCGCAGTCATATTTAAATCACCGTATAGACAAAAACGTGTATGCAAATCTTGTCATAATTCTGCGCTTCCAACAGCAGGATGTCCTGGCCGATCAATATCAGCGTGAAGCTGCGGCATTGTTTCCGATGGATGAGAGATTTATCGCAGCGATTAAAAACCGGGAGGGTTAAAACATCATCCTCTGAATGACCAACATGTCAGTAAAACATGCTGGACTAAACAGCGATTCGCGTTGCCTCCCATTCCTGCGCCGCCTGACTTAGACAATCCCTCTAAGCGGCAGTGCAAAGAAGTTGATTATTCTCACTTAAGTAAAATTGATTTGAATCCTGTAAAATACATTTTTGTTCTATTGGAAAATAAAAATCTAATTTTTTGGTTTTTTTTAAAATATTTGTTCAAATTTAAAGCGTGAGATTCATTAAATTGAATGGGGCGTTTCCGTTCGTTAGAATTTTTGACTGCTCGCCATGGATAAGACTTAACCGGGGGAGTTGAGCAGGGCTCTGATGGAGCGCATATATTTCTACCGGTGCGCGGAGTGATCGAAAACCACCTTACATGACGTTTGCGGCTTTAAGAGCAAACTTGCGGATAGGTACTGTTACCGGCAGAGACTGAGTTGAGGGAGCTAACGGTTGTATGGTTAGAACTAAGCCGGGTTATCCTTTGGATGAAAGTATTTTCTTGGCTATATTAATGAAATTAAGGAATAAAAAGTGATAAAGACGGTTTTGGTTCGTTTAGAATGGTTATTTATTTTTGTCTCAGGATTCATCCTGCCCACTAGCCATGCATATGTCCTTGGCCCCGATCCGGATCAAATGATACCAAACCCCGCTTACGTCCAGATTCAGACTTCTGCAGATCGAGGAAACGCTCGTATCGTTGATGTTGAACTATACGGTGGGGACACATTTGCGGGATATGGTGGCCTCTGCGATCCGTACGAGACGAGTTGTATTCGCATAACAGTTCGTCGTGGTAAGACCGTGGACACGTATTATAAAACAGTTCCGCAATGTATTCCTTCCCGAGGAACGGGTTCTCTCGCAGCTGCAACAACAGCTTTTGTGAAAAAAAACTTCTCCGGCTCGATTCCAAAAGTTGACAACTGGTGGGGGAATGATGTAAGTAGCGAGACATTTATAGCATTAAAAATGTGTGATAATCCATCATTTCACATTCAGTATTCTTCCGAAGGTAGCCCAACAACACCATTGGTTTGCAGTCTCCAGGCCCCTGGGCTTGTTGACCTCGGAGTCGTACAAGAGCAAGCGATAAGGAACATTGAGACCACTCTTAAATGTAGTGGGGATGGGGCTGGAACTGTTCGCATCAATGTTTACGGCCCGAGTCAGATTGAATCCTCGCCGGGCGTAAATCTATGGACCAGCGTTCCGGAAGAGAACATGACTGTGTCTGGTGATGGCATACCGTATATTGTAAACATTAAAGTTGGGGCGACCAACAGCGGCGGTATACCAGGAAAATATGAAGGAGAATTTATCTATGTGATTGAATATATTTAAAATGACTATAGTTTGCTTACGGTGTTTTTGAGCGTCCTAAATAATACGGGAAACAAGTTCCGCAGACAGAGTTGCTTCCGTTAACAGATTTATGACAAAAGTGATGCTCCCATCTTTACCGATAATGCCGACTGGAATTAAGTGTTTAAATTATCCGTTGCGATTCAGCTTGAGTGAGTTAATTAAAATTTATTTTGCTGAACTATGATGTTCGATGATGTTTTTTTTATTAAGCATGTTGATGGTTTTATTACACGGATGATTTATAATCCCAATTTGTCGGGGGGGGACTGCCGCTTAATTTGCTGGTTTACGGTGGAGTGGCCCAAGAAAGGAAAGGTTCCGGCGAGCAACACCGCAGAGTCGTGTAGTATTAACACCAACCTGCAGCGCAATAAGAATTGGCTGCTTATTATTGATTCTGTCGGCGAGATGTACTAGTCCGGGATGGTTGAGCTCCGCCGCCAGTCGGTTAGCTGGCTTCTTAGCCGTGTTTTTATTAATATCGGGGCGCATGACGTCATGACTTCGCACTATTGTGCTGTATGTAATTTCGAGTGGGGTTTTGGATGGGGGGCTGACAGTATTGCAGCAGAACTATAACACCACCTAAAGTTCATTGGTTTTAAATATAAAAAATATTATCATTGCCTCAGTGCAATAAGCTAATGAATTGCTTTTTGCTTTTTGCTTTTTGCTTTTTGCTTTTTGCTTTTTGCTTTTTGCTTTAGTGTTGTGTCTTTATTTTCATTAAATTAAACTATATGAAAATGTAGCTCTATTTAGTGTTTCAATTTAATTGGAAGGAGATTTGTTGCAAGTGTTGATTGTTTTTTTTGTGCAAAAGGTAGACGCAAAATTAATCTCATATTGTACAGGTTATAAAAAACTTTTAATAAAGTAAATAATTGATGTGTTGAGGTGAAAGTGCAAATAATAAATTCTGATATCGACATAGACCCACAAGATCAAGAATTGAATAAAACAGTCAGAGTTGTGATTCTTGATGAAGATGAGTTCTTTAAGGCTGGGTTAAAGATGGCGCTATCTGCTTATCTCGAATTCAGAAACTGGAAGGCTGATTTTTCATATGAATATAATCCCGGAAAAGGAATTGATATTCTTTTCGAGTCAATTTATCGCGGTACAGCAATGCACTGTTTAAATAGTGGTGTTCCGTATTGTTTCATTCTTGCCGACAGGCAATGTACTCATTTAGGAAAAATTAAAAACGACATAAAAGAAATAAATATTATATATCGTCATTATCCTGTGATCGCTGTGTTGCAGTTCATTGGTAATACTCTATTCCCCGCTCAAAAACCTTCCGAGCAAATGAAGACTACACGTTTCTTGCGCCATCAACCACTCACCCATCGTGAAAGAGAAGTTTTACAATATCTACGTCAAGGAAAAAATCCTGCAGCAGTTGCAGCCATCATGGGGATAAGTGAAAGAACGGTCAGCACTCATAAACGTGCCGCCATGAGAAAACTTAATTTCTCCAGAATGATCGAGCTGTATCACTGGATGCAGGTATCTGAATAAACCCTTTTTTTCTTTAATAATGATGCTAGCAAGTGCCTTGCTACTTATATGGTGTCAGTTTCGTAGTTCCAATTGGAGATATTAATTTGCCACTGAAATTCAAATAATTAAATCATCAAATCTTGATAAAGGATCCGCAAGTGAAAAATGAGGGCTTTTTTATGCGTTTTTTAATTGCTGTAACCGATATCGCCGCCTTTAAGGATCTTAATAAAGCGTTGCACGCAGAAGACAACACTTTTCCTGATCTGGAGAGTGATGAACGTGTGGCGTTTATCATACTGGGTGGAGGAACACTCAAGCACTGGGTCAATGAAAATTATCTACGTGCCCTTAACCGCAGGGAAATTCATATCTACGATCGTGATGTTCCTGCTATGCTTTAAGCTGTCAAAGTCATTAATGCATGCGCCAACGGATGCTGGGCAATACAGTTGCTAAAACACTAGGTCGAAAGCTATCTTCATCCCGATGCTATCCACGAAGCCTTTGGTGTGATGATCGACGTCACCGGCCATCCTGTCGGTGGTAAAGCTAACCCTAAAGTGTTTGCTGAAGCCTATTCGCTGGCCCAATGCTTTGATGGTGTAATGAAAGATAACCCTGCCAAGGCACGTCTGGCAGAACGGGCGTTCCCATTGATGACTGCCGCCCGTATACACGAACGCGATCCTGAGGGAGAGGTTGTCGGATGGATGTGGAGGATACGTGACATGCTTCAGTGATGCCGAGATACCCAGATAGGTCTTTCAGTTTTACGATTGGCAGCCAATGATAACCCGGATAGCACACTGCACCACCTCGATCCTTCCCCGGGATAAACGGTGTGCCTCCCAACATGGAGAATGATTAACTGGTAACGTCTTCATCCATATGATTAGATGACTCCATTAAGTGTGGAACTGGTTCACCTGACACTTCCCCCAAATGAGCGTTCTTCCTTTGTGTAAACCTTGGTACGCTCTTTGGCAAAGTATTCCAGGTGGCTCCGTAAACTCAGGATCTGTTGACCATAGCGGTCAACCCGAAGACGCTCCAGATAGTGTGGCTTGTTGATGAAAGAAACCAGCGTCCTGTACTCAGGAAATTCGAGCAGCCCCAGTGCACTTAGCCAAGCCTCGCAGATGTAACTCCCCAAGTTATGGTCTTCTTTAGAATAATTTCCTAATCCATTAAACGTATCTTTGTTGACGAATATCGCCATGTGGTAATGGGATTTACCACTGGTTCCCACCTCTCGTACCCATAAGTGTCTCAAGTCCGTTGGACACACCTGAAGGCCTTCCCGCTTACGTCGTTTCTGATGGGCGGTGAGACGGGCTCTCAGCGCCCCAGTTACTCGTTCCATCAATCCTGAACTGAGATCAGGGACACAGGCAATACTGTCGCCCGTATCACGATGCTCAGGCAGTCTGAGTACGAAGGTGAAAACGGATATCCTGGCATGGGCTGTTGTCGCGAAGTTGATAATATCCGTAATACGCTTCATATACCCCGGATTGATTTGCCCAAATTTACTGTTAGTCAAAAGTATTTCTCCTTTAGAGTTTTTCTCAGGCGAGCGAAGCCTCTGCCAGAGCGAATGGCAGTAATGAATGCGTTGTTGGTTTAAGCTTTATGTGTTGCCTGGGACAGGTAAGTCTTCGTTATTTCCCCGTTATCATCGCCTGGCGGTTATTGAGGTAAGAACAGTGTGATTGCTTTATGTGAGATGAAGTTCTTCTTGCTTTTGAGATTTAACAGTTATTTTGTTGGATGTGTATTGAGCTATTTAAAGTGAAGTAATGCATGTGGCTTAAACAAACAAATTCTTACGCGCATTCTGTTGGGCTTACATTTCGTTAGCTAAGGTTACATATGTCGCATTAAAGGTGGGTGTACTCACTAAAATACATTGCTGATCACTTTTCATATGCGTCTACATATCTAACCGCATATACCATTAGCTTGCTTGTCTAAGATTTCATACATTAAACTTCCTTATATATGAATTTCTTTGTATATATGAATCCCTTTATATGTTAATTCCTTTGTATATAATATATATACTGTATAACGGAAGATGATTGATATAAGCCAAAGCCTTTCCACATACGGGATTTTATATTATTGGCGTTCAGAATTTACTCTAGGGTTAGCAATTCAGAACATAAATGAAAATCTGATAATCAGGACATTCGGAAGTGCTCATGGACAACATCTGTTTTACCCATTTTTGCTTCTGCCAGGCCACCAGGAGCTAAGCCTTGCTTCCACTCTTTAACAGCCATGCTCAGTTACCCCTGGAGTCTGCTATGCGCTGCTGCACCCAGACTTCCACTTCGCTCTTTAGCCAGCGCGAGCTGCGACCCAGTTTGATTGGCTTAGGGAAGAGTCCTTCACTGATGAGTTTGTAGAACCATTTGTCTGTCATTTCGGTATAGGTGGTGATGAATGCCATATCGACAAGCTGGTCGTTCAGCAGAGCAGGTGATGTGTTCATGGGGATATCTCCTTTACGTTAAAAGTGAAAGGAGGAATGACTGGTTCTAAGTGTTGTGTTGCAGCCTTCCTCAGGAGATGGAAGACCGTGTAAAAAATTAATGAGGCATAAAGGTATTTGCTTTCAGTTGGCGCGTCAGTGAAGCGTTTATCGCCGCCTCTTCTACCCGGACTGGTGCCACGAGAATTCAGTTCATAGCGCGCAGTGGATCGCTGCAATGGAGATTGATGGTGTAGTATTTTTTTTAACGAAACATCTTATCCATGAGTTTGCTAAGGAAGTCAGTACCTTGCAGAAAGGTGTACAGCTAGGAATCGCATATTGATATCAAAATTTATAATCGGCTGTATTTAATGAATAAAATAAAAAGTGACCTACTATCGTAGGTCACTTTAATTTTATATTTAAAATAATAAGTAGCCTTAAACACTTGCTAAGTAGGTTACTTTTTATTTTTTATTTTGTATCATTTTAAGCTGCCTTCGCACGATATCAGATATGGACAGGTTGCAGAGATGGAAGGCAAACCAGAAGATAAGCGCAGGGAAACCAGGAGAGGGATAAGGATTTATGGCATATAAATTTAAGGCAACGATGTACTATTCAGATGAGGAGACGAAAGCGTTTCTTCTCGGCAAGGCGGTGAAGGCCAATGGGAAAAGAAGCGAATCCCACTATCTTTACTCTCTGGTAACGAACGAAAGAGAAGGCCAGCACCAGGCTGATAACGAGGGTAAGAGTCAACCCGCTTCAGTACAACTTTTTCCCGAATTTACCACGTCACGTGAATTCACTGTGAGCGGCCAGATTACATTTTCGGGACTTGCTCACCTAGTTCAGCAACAGGAAAAAGAAAGCGCCCTGATGCGGTTAAAGCACAAATCTTTAATGGAGGCGATTGACTTAAAAATTCATGAAGATGTCATTAAACAAGATGGTTTTAAACGTGAGGAACAAAACGAAGGCTATTTTCTGGTTGTGCTAAAGACATATATCGCCTGTTATTACAGTGGCCCCTTTGCTCAATCTGGAATTTACGAAGGAATGTTCACCGCAACATGCAGGGTTATTATCGTCAACAGGGCGTTATGGAATAAGCACGACGGGAAGTTCAATTTCGAAAAAATACGCTATATAAAATATGAAGATATTACAAAGGCGGGGAGGGGAATACCCGGAGGGCTTTGTAAGGTGGCGGAGATGTCCGCTAAAGATAAAACCGGTGCATTCTTTATACCGGTGTCAACGTTACCCATGAAATTTCCAGAAAAGACCAACCCTGGACTCGTCCTTATCAAGGGGGTTGATGTTTCTTTCCACAAAGAACGTCTGAAATTAAAAGCAATGAATGAAACTCAAAAGAAAAGGCATTCAAAGAAGATGTTAAACTTTCCAGGTTAGTTGTAAATAACTTCAGCCCTACATTACTCCTGTGATAGTGAACAAGATTCTTTTTATTACAGGTGAAATATGTACACTGAATCTCCGAAAGAAACGCCACTGACGCAGCTCCTGTCCGGACTGCCTGCTGAGGTGGCTGGTATAATCAGTCACCGGCTCAGCAGTATTATTAATTATGAGCCTGTCATCGGTCTGATGGGAAAATCAGGTGCAGGTAAATCCAGCCTCTGTAATACCCTGTTTCGTACCCCTCCGGCGAAGGTGGATGCCGTCAGGGGATGTACGCGACAAATACAGCGTTATCAGGTTTGCCACGAAAGCCGCATTCTTTATATTGTGGACTTTCCCGGGATCGGGGAAACGCCGGAACTTGACCGGATATATTGCCGCCTTTACCGGGAAGAGTCACCCGGGCTGGATCTGGTTGTATGGGTACTTAAAGCAGACGACCGGGCGTGGACGGATGACCTCCGTTGTTATCACGAACTGCTTACTGCCGGTGCGAAACCGGAGAACTTTCTGTTCGTCCTCTCTCAGGCCGATAAGATAGAGCCTTGCCGGGAATGGGATCTGAGCGGCCATCATCCTTCACCGCAACAGGCCCTGCATCTCATTAGCCGCGCTGAACTGGCTGCCACACTGTTTGCCGCAGTCCATCCGGTCATTGCCGTTTCTGCCGCAGAGCTCTACAACCTCGAACTGTGGGTCGAAGTGCTGCTCAGGGCGCTGCCCCTGCGAAGCAGCAGCACCGTTACCTGCCACCTTCATCCTGATTTACGTACTGAATCAGCTGAAAGGATTGCCCGGGACAATTTCGTCAGCGTGGCAGCGGATATTTTTGACGACACCACGGTGGTCCTGCAGCGTTCAGGGGCACTCATTCGTCATTTTCAGCACCTGCGGCAGCAGTTCCTGACCGTTATCCGTGCCGTCTGGCGTTTTCTGTTCTGATTTTCTGTGCCAGTCACTGCCGTTTCGATCTGTTTCGACGATCGAATTAAGATATTTAAATAGTCATCACCTATCAATAACAACATATCGATCGTTTTTATTGATAGATACCAACGATCAGTTTACGCATATCGATCTGAATTAACAATTATCCCGCCTTCTGATAAGCCAGTACGATCTGTGCTGCAAGTGAAGATAACCCTGCCATTACTTATATTTAATCAATTGTTTATAAAGGAATATCCCATGATTTACGTTGTCTGCATTTTGTCCCCCTGTACGATTCAGCGGGAGGCGAAACCATGAAATCATACCCGTTTGTCCGCCCCGACCTGTTTGCCTGGTGCCTGGCGGTTGTCCTTCCGCTCCTCTGGATTGTGCTGTTCCTGAATTTTCCTCAGCCCCTCGCACTGACCATTTATATGGTTGTTGCCCTGGTCTGGGTGTTGCTGGACCGTACTAACCTGATGAAACAGGGCATTACGCCCCCTTCCTTTATCTGGTTCTGGTTCCCTGTGGTGTATCTCCGTCAGCGCGACCAGATGCAGGGTAAGCCCTGGCGGCTGATGCAGGTCTGGCTGCTGTGTACGGCACTGTCATTCGCAGGGATATATCTGCTGAACAAACAGTCCGGGACGGCAAAACTGGCGCAGAATGCCTGTCATGCAGTGACAAAAATCCTGCGGGATGAGGGGCTTGACGAACGCTGTATCCGCGTGACAGAGATGCGTGAAGAAGTGAGCGGTCGTTTCTGGCAGGCACAGGTGCTGCTGAACACTGGCGAAAGTGAGCCCGTGACCATTGAAGTCAGGGGACAGAATATGTATGTCGTCCTGCCTGAAACAGGAGAATGAATACAATGAGAACCGTAATCACTGTTGCCCGATTTCTGTTTATCGTCGCCATACTCTGGACCCAGACGGGCCGGACTGCAGCATACGACCCGAAACCAGTCAGCTACACAGGCGTGGTGGCAGACAATGTGCAGGTCACGCACGACCATATCATGGCAGGTGTGGATGATTTTATCATCACCGCCACGAAGGGGAAAGAAACACAGAAGTTTATTCTGACCTGTAACGGGCCTGAAAAGCGCCTGAATATCCTTTACTGGCTGAAGGACATCACCGGAGGGAAGGCATCAGGCGCAACGGGCATGACCATTCAGTATTACCCGGAGGGAGTGCACCAGATGAAGGCTGATGCGGATCAGCCACTGACACTGTTCAACAGCCAGCTCTCACCGGATCTTACTCGCGCAGCATCACGCATGCTGGATTATAAAAAGGGAAGCTTTGTTTTCCATTTCTATGAAAATGACGGCATATCCGATCACGGTCCACTGGCATGGAGCTGGCAATATCCGGCTCCGAAACTGGCCCCGGCGCTCGCTGGTGCATTGGTATCCGCCAGGGCCAATAACTGCAGCCTGGCGCAGGGGGAAACCCGTATTGCCTCCCTCGTTCGTCTGGCCGACCATTAGTAAGGATACTGACATGATAGCAGGCGTTATCTGTCTGACATCCTGCATTGTTTATGTCCTGGTTCTTGTTCTGGGTTACAGCCTGCTTGTCTGGAATCCCTGGTACTAAAAGTATTCTCCCAGGTAGTAACCCCGTTATTTTTGTTCACTAAAAGGCCGTACTTCCTTCGGGAGGTATGGCCTTTTTTATTCATGTAATCAAAGGAGTTACCCATGCGTTTAGCCAGCCGCTTTGGCCGGATTAACCAGATACGCCGTGACCAGCCTCTGACCCACGAAGAGCTGATGAGTCATGTCCCCAGCGTGTTCGGGAGTGACAAGCATGAATCACGCTCGGACCGTTATACCTACATCCCGACCATCACCATCCTTGAAAGTCTGCAGCGCGAGGGGTTTGAGCCGTTCTTTGCCTGCCAGACGAAGGTTCGCGACCAGAGCAAGCGGGAGCACACCAAACACATGCTGCGCCTGCGTCGTGCCGGTCAACTTACCGAACATCAGGTACCGGAAATCATTCTGCTTAACAGCCACGACGGCTCATCAAGCTACCAGATGCTGCCGGGCCTGTTTCGCGGCGTCTGTACCAACGGCCTGGTCTGCGGCAAGTCATCGGAGAAGTGCGGGTACCGCATAAAGGTAATGTCGTCGAGAAGGTCATTGAAGGTGCTTGCGAAGTGCTCGGGGTCTTTGACCGGGTGGATGAGAAACGCGATGCAATGCAGTCGCTGGCGCTGCCAGCCCCGGCCCGTCACGCGCTGGCAAATGCCGCACTGAAGTATCGCTTTGGTGAGGACCACGAGCCGGCCACGGTATCGCAGTTGCTGACCCCACGTCGCCGGGAGTACTACAGCGATGACCTATGGACCGTATACCAGCGCGTGCAGGAGAACCTGATGAAAGGAGGTCTGTCAGGGCGAACCGCTCAGGGGAAAAGCAGCCGCACCCGTGCTGTTACCGGCATTGACGGCGATGTGAAACTCAATCGCGCCCTGTGGGTTATGGCAGAAAACATGCTCGAATTTTTCGGGCGTTAAACAATCGTTCCGGCATAAGGAGATAGTTTGATGGATACACAAAACCTTCAGTTCGCTGAGCAGACAGCAATCACGGCCTCAGTGGTCCCTGACGAGTTACGCATCGGCTTTTGGTCACATCACTTTGGCTCCATCCCGCAATGGATAACACTTGAGCCCCAAATCTTTGCCTGGATGGATCGACTGTGTACCGATTATCACGGTGGTATCTGGAACTTCTCGACGCTCAGCAACGGCGGCGCTTTTATAGCTCCTGAGGCAGAGAACAATAAGAAGTGGACGTTGTTTCACAGTATGAACGGCAACGGCTCGGAACTTACTGGTGAAGCGGCAGGGATAGTCGCCTGCCTGATGGCATACAGCAACCATGCCTGTCGCACCGAGTGTGACGCGATGACTGAACACTATTATCACTTACGTGACTTCGTGCTGAACCATCCAGAGTGCAGCGCCATTATGCATCTCATTGACTGAGGAATGCCTGACATGAATACCTCATTATCCCCTGAGTCATCACAGCCTGAACTTTTTCCACTGACGGTTATGGCCCAGCATGGTTGCCTGCTTCCAGCGACATCCGGATTGACACCTTATGCCCAACAGACCATCCGCCGCGCTATCAATCTGCTGGATAAATATCTGCGCCAGCCCGGCATATCCTTCACCTCAAGCACTGCTGCCCGTGACTGGCTTCGGTTACAGCTGGCCGGACAAGAACGGGAAGTGTTTATGGTGCTCTATCTCGATAACCAGCACTGTTTACTGGAGAGCGAAACGCTGTTTGCCGGTTCGATTAACCATGTCCAGGTCCATCCCCGTGAGGTAGTGAAGTCAGCGCTTCGCTTCAATGCTGCAGCTGTCGTACTGGCGCATAACCATCCATCCGGTGACCCGAAGCCCAGTCAATGCGATCGCAACATTACGGGCAGGCTTAAAGAAGCGCTAGCACTGGTTGATGTGAACACGCTCGATCATCTGGTCATCGGTTCAGAGGGCATTGTGTCGTTCGCAGAGCGAGGCTGGATATGAAAATCATTAGCAAACGCCAGGCAATGACTCTGTACCGGCAACATCCTGGCTCCCGACTGTTTCGCTTCAGTACGGGCAAATATAAATGGTCAGGCAGTATCTGCCATTATGCTGGCCGCGAGGTGGAGGACATACGCGGCGTTCTGGCCGTGTTTGCTGAACGTCGTCAGGACCGCAATGGTCCCTATGTCATTCTTCGAAGCGTTATTCTCAATTAATCCTTTACTTTAATCAGGAACAATAATGAACAATCACTCAGAATCTGGTGACAAGCCGGAGAATCCAGCCTGCCAGCAGTGGGGGCTAACGAGTACGATCACACCCTGTTTTGGCGCTCGTCTGGTGCAGGAAGGCAACCGCCTGCATTTCCTTGCTGACCGGGCCGGGTTTAACGGTGCTTTCTGCGACGATGACGCGCTGTACCTGGATCAGGCCTTTCCGTTGATTCTCAAACAACTGGAGCTGATACTCACCAGCGGAGAACTCTCCCCCCGCCATCAGCACTGTGTCACCCTCTATCACAACGGACTCACCTGCGAAGCCGATACGCTTGGTAGTTGTGGCTACGTATACATCGCCATTTATCCCACTCAAGGTTAATTACTTTCACGAGAGAAAAAATGAAATTTCTACCTACAACAAATATGCGGGCGGCGAGGCCCTGCCTGTCGCCCGTGGCAGTCTGGCAAATGCTACTTACACGAATGCTGGAACAGCATTATGGTCTGACACTAAACGATACACCTTTCTGTGATGAAACCGTTATACAGGAACATATCGATGCCCGTATCACTCTGGCTAATGCCGTAAACTTTCTGGTAGAGAAATATGAGTTAGTTTGCATCAATCGCAGTGGATTTACCTCACAGATACAAGCACCATTTTTGACTGCGACAGACATTCTTCATGCCAGGAAAGCGTGCGGGCTGATGAGCCGGTGTTCTCACAAGGAGGTAAGTAATATTTTTCTTAGCCGATCACGGCAGTGAGGAGATGGAGACCTGAGAAGGTTTCCACGATACGTGAAGAATTTGATGAAATTAGCGACTCGATGAAAGGCTCAGCGAGTCGCATGAAAAACAAGATGGGGGCATAAAAGGGGGCACTTACAAAGATGAAACAAGAAAAAACATATATTTATCAATGGTTGTTGGCGGTGTGTTATGTTCCTATTATCGCACCATCTAAGAAAATCAATCACTTGCTGCCCGACTCTCTAAACACATCACTTGAACCCTTAGCAATACGTTCCGCGCTTCGTGCGGCGCTAAATGATGCTTCACGTCGAGATGACGTTGCACAGAATAAACAGGCGTCATGTTGGGAAGGCTAACCATATCGGGAAAAAATCCGGCTTTGCCACGGTTTCGATCACCGGAGTATAACGATCACCTGATAAGAGAAGGTGCTAAAGCTTTATCCTCCAGCGAAGGGATTACATACTGCGGAAGCGCTACGCGCCGCCTTTTCTTATGTGCCCAACTCGGCACGTGATGGTCATCTATTATCTACACCATTGTAACTTCGTTGTAATGTCTCTCTGCTGTACGGTGAACACTGGCATATTCAGTGGAGGGAATATTATGTCAAAAGCCAGGAATGCAGCAGCCACGAAGCGCAACAACCATAAGAGTAACGCCCGTAAATTCCTGGCAACGCCGCCTGGCTTGCTAAGAAGCAGGAAGAGCAAGAGGAAATCAAGTTGGCGCGAGCGGCTAACAACATGTTTTAACCGACCGATCATGCTGCTAAATGGCTTCTCTTTTCCAAAATCTATTAGTTGCGCATTTTATGCACCATGGATAACCTAAGATAATTCATACAAGGAGGGCAATTTATGAGCGCACAGGCAGAGGAAGGAACATTACGCCGGATGACGCCAGGCGAGATTGCAATGGCTCGCAGGGTGTACGGTGATTCGATAGTTTATAGCCGTGTCTGGATTCATTGCGACAGCTATTTACCGTTCGGACTTCAGAAACAAAACTATGCGATGACTCCCAACGGGGAGTTGTGGTACAGAAAACCGATGTACAAGGAAGACTTTTCCGCAAACTCGGTTTTCATCGAAGATAAATATGTTTTCATCCATGAGCTGGGGCATGTCTGGCAACACCAACACGGGCAATGGGTGAGAATGCGGGGAGCTTTTAGCTGGGCTGCTGAATATACCTACAGGCTGGATAAAGAAAAGCTCACTGATTACTCGCTTGAACAGCAAGCCTCTATTTTAGCTGATTACTGGTTATTGCTGGTTTATGGGATAAGTAAGTGGTCTTACTATCAGAGACCGGGGCGCATGGGGATGTACAGGGGCGTAGATTTGTTGCAGGATATCCCTTCGCTTTACCAGAAAATCGTAACAGGGAAGGGGCGTTAAACATGAAGAACAAAATGTTGCTGGGTGCTGTATTTCTCTTAACGGGATGCCCTGGGCCTGGTGATCGAATGGTCGATCGTGAATCTACAACGGTATTAGTTAAAGATAATCAAGTTTGTGTGCTGTCACCACTGGAACCACAGGAACGGATCACTGCTGTCCAAATAAACAGCGATAATAGCGACTCTCTCCACAAGATTTTTGATGATAAGCCTCTTTATGTCCCAAAGGGTGATTGTCTTCCTGTGTTCGGATTTAAATTTACATCTGGAGAGAGGTATAACTTCGCGTATGACGTCCAATCTGATAAATCAGAGTCGCATTTAGTCACTGCTGAATTTTCTTATTCCAAAGAATAAGGGGGGCATTCTGCCCCCAAATATTACTTTTTCAATTTACCAGTACATTGATATTCCATTGTGGCCATTGTTTCCATACATCTGCTTGAGGATGGCTGAGAACAAGCAGAAGTAGAACCGCCGAAAGGCTCCGCACCAGAATAGCCTCATGCAGCGAAATATCCATAATGCTACCTTCACAAATGTGTCTGGTTGTTTTACGTGCAATATATTATCTCCATCGTTTTCTCTCATTAGCCAATGGTCTGGAATACCATTCGTCCAGTAATAGAGAAAAAAGGGATGTTAAGAAAGCGTCTGTGATTGCGGACATCGGAAAGGCAATGATTAAAGGTTTTTACCCTTCGGACGTAGCGCAGCGTTCACAGTGCCGAGCGCTTCCTGCCTAAGGCGGTATAGCCCCAAAAGGCTATACCGCCACACCCTCTTATCGTGCAATTAACGCAAACACGCCCCAGCCAACATATTCCCTTGTGTAAGCCACGTGGCGCTTGGGCGCTACCGTCAGCTCCGCGCGCACCTCCTGTGCAAAATCATCGTCGGGGTTTTGATCCAGCCAGCGGCGCATTGTCATCCATTTCGCGGCTTCGTATCTGTCCCAGCCCTCCTGGTCTGCCAGCACCATTTCGACCAGGTCATAACCCTGCTGATCGAAAGACGCGACGAGATCGGGCAGGGTGAGAAAGTCTGCGGTGGACGAGACGCCGCATGCTCGAGCCGTCTCCTCCGTTGCGGGAACCTGTCGCCAGTAAGGTTCGCCGATGAGCATGGTTCCCCCAGGCTTAAGGCTTTGTGCCAGCAGGTCCATCGTCCCGGCAACGCCGCCCGCAATCCACGTGGCGCCAACGCAGGCCGCCACGTCGCATCGTTCATCAGCCACGTAGCCTGCCGCGTCGTTATGCACAAAATGGACGCGTTCGCTGACGCCGAGCGCCTCTGCGCGCCGCGTTGCCTGCGCGGTAAAGAGCGGGCTCATGTCGATGCCGATACCAGTAATCCCGTAATCACGTGCCCAGATGCACAGCATCTCTCCTGAGCCGCTGCCGAGATCGAGAATGCGTGCGCCTGGCTTCATGCGTAACACGCGCCCCAGCGTGGCGTACTTTTCTGGCGTGAAGGGGTTATGAATGCGATGTTCGCTTTCGCTAATGGTAAAAATACGTGGGATATCCATCATCCTCTCCTTAACGATTATCAGGCTGGGCACGGACGTTATTCAGCCCGGTGGTATTGATGCGGTAGGGCTGACCGTTAACGGATTTGATCAGCTTTTTGGTTTTGAGTTTTTTGAAGACGGCGAGCGTGCAGTCGCTGAGCAGCAGACCTTCGCGGCTGTAGCATTCAACGGCGGTGACGCGGCCGGACGTATCGCGGACGTGCACAATACGGCCACCTTTGGCGAGAACGTGTAAGGTACGCTGTTCCTGACGGGATAAATTCATACTGGAAAACCTGTTTCATCATCATGTGCAAAACGTGCAAACACACAGCGGTGTCCGCATTCGATTTCGGCGCAGTGATAATCAGTCCGGCCTGAAAAGGTCGGGGAAACTGATTATCGGATGATGACATTCTCCAGCATCAAAGCCTCGGGTTGAGTAGAAAGGTATTTACGGGGTGAATGGTAACACCGGGTTATTGTATGTGAATACCCAGAGCTGAAAAGTGTGATCCCGGTAGGATCACACGGTACCGTTTTTTATTTTTCTGTCGATTTCAGCCTGCGGCTTGCCGAAAAGATAGCCCTGCACGAGATCGCAGCCAAGCGCCTGAAGGCGTTCAAGCTGCGCTTCGGTTTCCACACCTTCTGCAATAACCCGCATATTCAGGCTCTTCGCCATGCTGGTAATCAGTTTAACGATATTAAGGGCATCGTCCTGTGTGGATATCGGGTTCACAAAGGATTTATCTATCTTAATTTTATCAAAATTCAGTTCACTCAGTCGCGAGAGCGATGAATATCCCGTTCCGAAATCATCGATGGAAATTTTGACACCCAGTGCTCGGAGTTTTTTGAGAATAGTGATCGGCATGTTGCTGTCACTGAAGAGCGAAGACTCTGTTACCTCTAACTCAAGTCGGCTGGCCGGCAGGCCTGTCTCTTTCAGGATGGACTGAACCATCGTCGTAAACGATTTTGTGCCTAACTGAACGGGTGAGACGTTCACCGAGATTCTGGCCGGCACCGCCCAGGACACCGCTTCCCGGCAGGCAAGTTCAAGCACATTTTTTCCGATCTCATTGATCATGCCGGTTTTTTCAGCAACAGAAATAAAGTAATCAGGTGACAATATCCCCTTCACCGGATGTATCCAGCGAATAAGCGCTTCATAGCCGTAAATTTCATTGCTGAATGAATCGACAATAGGCTGGTAATAAACAACGAATTCATGGTTATCGATCGCGAGAGCCATATCATGCTCAAGGGTTCTGCTTTCCTGCAGCTTCTGCAGCATCCACTGGCGGAAGACTTTTATCTGCTGTGAGCCCTCTTTTTTGGCTTCGTAGAGGGCAAGATCGGCGAATTTATAGAGATAATCCGAGCGCCGTTCATTATCAGATAAAACGATACCCACACAGGTGGCAATTTTTATCAGCTGGTTATTAATCGTATAGGGCTGACTGATACGATCGCTGATCTCTTTAGCGCGCGAAACCGCAGCGCTTTCGGTCAGGCCGCTCGAGAGAAGTGCAAATTCGTCACCGCCCAGGCGGTAAAACGTATCTGTCGCGTTGCTCATTGAGGTAAGCCGTCGGGATACCTGATTCAGCAGTAAATCGCCCGCATCATGGCCATAGGTATCGTTGACCTCTTTAAATCGGTCTAAATCAAATAACATCACCGTAACAGGGGTATGGTTTTTATCTGCCTGAAGGTTAATTTTATTGAGGTCATCCCAGAAGAAAAGACGGTTTTTCATGCCGGTGAGGGAGTCATGATACACATCGTATTCCAGCTTCGAATTCTGGATTTGCAGCGTTTCTTTTGACAGCTGAAGTTCGTCAGCGAGGGTTTTCACCTGCATATGGGCTTTAAGGATATTTTTATTCTGGTAGATCATTAAGAATCCCAGAATAAAGCTTAATATCACCAGCAGTAACGAAAGTGCTGAGTAAATATAATAAAGAATCTGTATTTTATGGTTGGATTCATTAATCGTGTTAATATCTTTTGTTAACGCACTTGAAGACAGTTGACTTAGCGGCGCGTCGAGCAGGTGCATATTTGCCAGGTACTTTTTTAACTCTGCATGGCTCATTTTTTCCAGATTACTGTCCAGATACGCCAGTATTTCTTCCAGGCGTGCAGCAAGTTCTTGATGCGTTTTATCGCTCCCAATATAGCGGCCTAGATCTCCTCCTTTCAGCAATTCGCCCTGGCTGAGCATAATTTCGAGACGCATGCGGGCCTGGTCTATCGTAACGTCATCGGTATCGGTTGCGTATAGACCAAGCCATGATTCAAATCGGTAATACTCGGATACCAGTTGAGCCACGGACCAGGACTCGGTGTAATGAGTTAATTTTTGCAGCTCTTGCTGACGATCGTAAACAAGAAAGGCAATATATCCCGTCGTGATAAAAAGAGAAAAAATGATACCAACCAGTATCCTGTTCATTATGTTCTCCTGAACTGCTACTCAATCTTCATTTTGCTAACCTGCCATGCTGAACGCGAGTAATAAATCTGATTATTCAACTCAGGAAGACTGTCATAAGGGTATACAATGAATGAGGGTCCTTTATCGCGGATGCGCATATATTCGCCATTAATCTTTAAGGCAAGAATGGCATTATATTTTTTAAAATCACTAAGAGGTATAGCGGTAGCGTAATCATTGAGCGCAATCACATTTACGTTAGTCCCTTTTGCCCCAACATAATCCATGAGCTTGCTCATTGGAACACCCTCAAACTTCGTGCGGCCCGTATACCAGGGAGAGGTCGTCTCGAAGCTCACCATACCCAGTTTTTCAAGGCTGGCGAGATCAAACACTGCTTTTCCAGCTTCGTTCGTATTTTCTATATTACCGTAAATCGTCAAAATGGGTTTTCCCGCGGGTTTCGGCAACTCACCCGCCCAGGCTAAACTCTGAACCAGACAGCATACCAGCATTAGGGTTAATCGCATTATGGCCTCCACTTTTGAACAGAAGTATATGAATTATAATTTAGTAATCCTACTAGTTTATATATTTTGTTGAGCCACCCTTATCTTTGCAGTGGTTATCTTTTAAATTTCTTACTAATCATATGGTTAGCGTGTTTTTGCAATGGTGGGAGTAAGGGGCCTTAAACGCGTCATTTTTTTTAGATACGCTGGCTTTACTTGAATAAACTCTCTGGCGTTTAAAAAACGATCGTTTTTATTGACTCACGTTTTTCTCTCCGCAGATTCATCTGTGATACAAACCCTTTAAACGTACTTAACGCCTGAAAGAGGTGTCGTTATCCGCCCGGGCAGGCGCCGGAATGCTACCCGCTCATGCTCTATGCTACCCTGCTAAATCGTGCCCCTGCATGTCTGACGACGGGGCGACAGGCGACAGTCTTTTTTTAGAAGTTTGTTGGGTGCGCGAACAGTAATCTTTATTTGTCACGCCTGAAATTATGACCTGACTTTGTACCGATGGCGAAAGAGTAAAAATGTCGTAGAGCTGCTTCCATTTTTCCAGGAAAAATCTTAGACCTTCGTCTGTGGATATTATCTATTTCTTTAATATATCAGTCGCGTTTATTCTGGCAGGGGAGCCCCGGAATGTTCGGCATAATATCGGGAGTGTCGATAATATTTTCATGGTATTTCAAGGTGTACCCAGAGCGAAAACAATATGCCTCGCTCAGGTTGCTAAATGATGCGCCACCCGATTTCCATCCGGGTAGCGAACAGGGGAATTAAACAAACGGACGCGGTTGGGCGATGGGAATGTTAGCGCTCTTGAGGCGGCTGACTCGCCGATTTGCCGCTTTTCGCCATGCTGGCAAAAACGCTGTCCCGGTAGATCCAGGCATGAACTAATGCGGCTGAAATATGTAAGAGCACCACGGCAAAAAGGAGTTTCGCCAGAAGGCTATGGGCATCGTGGCACCATGCGAAAAGCGTTGGGCTTGTTGGCACAATCGGTGGGAGGTTAAAACCCTCAAACATAACAACGGGCAAGCCTGCTGCCGACAGCTGCGCCCAGCCCAAAAATGGCATTGCCAGCATGAGCGCATACAGCAGCCAGTGCGACGCCTTTGCCGCAAATACCTGCCAGAAGGGCAAATCTGCAGGGAGCTGGGGGGGCTGGCTACGCAGGCGGTTCATCAGACGGAGCAGCGCCAGCAGTAGTATGGCAATCCCCAGAGGGCGATGCAGGTCGATTAGCGCTATCCGATGATGGAGCGTCGTCATCATTGCCGTACCAATGAACAGCATTGCCAGAATCATCGCCGCCATGAGCCAGTGCAGCCCTCGAGCCAGCGCGTTGAAATGCTGGGGCGTTTTTTCTTGTCCTTCACGGTTCGGGTTCATTTAACCTCCTGCATTTGAACGGCCTCGGTTGCCTTGCCGTAGCCAATTTCCCGCTCGCGGCGGCTGAAAGAGTGTGAATACGCGGCAGAACGCGCGTTCAGGACAGGATCGGCAGACACTTCCACACCTGCTGGAACCGTCGATGGGTCGAAGTTAACGTCGCGGCAGGGACCCTCTGCCTGGGCTTCCACCTGCGTTACCTCCAGCGTTCCGGCCACTATTTGCTTGCGATCGTTCGGCCACGGCTGGGAAGGGTCATCCACCGGGTCACCCGGCTGCGCGAGCTGAAGAACGAAATCCCAGTAGAGAGGTTTCTGAGCAAGTCTCTGGCTGACGCCCTCGAACATGGCGTTGCGATCGGCTGTCTGACGCTGAGCCTCGCTCAACGATATAAAAGGATCGTGCGGGCGCATCATCCAGCGAACCGCCTGACGATTACCGTGGGCGTCAACAAGGTAGAAGGCGTTAATGCTGTAGAACGTTGCGCCAGCAAAACTGCCGGGTGCGGGTTTGTGTGCCGCCCATTTAAGGTATTTCTCTGCTTCCGGATAGGCTTTTAAGAATGCAGCGAGCCGCTGCGGATCCGGTTTGCCGGTTGCTGCATCTGGCGCGGTTACTTTGCGAAGAGCCAGAAAGCCTTCTGGATCCCGGGTGGCAAAGTAGGGCTCGTTGTTCATCGCCATACGCCACTGCTGTTTGTCGTCTGTGCTGAACATCAATGCCATGCTCAGGGTTTTCGTTGAGTTATCCGCCGCGTAGGGGTTGCCAGTGCCAATAGAGAACCGGCCGACAACGCGCGTTTCCGTTTGTGAAAAGAGACGCGCAGTAGACAGTGACCTCGCAGCTCCTTCAGGAACGAAGTTTCCGGTAAAGCACATCCCTTTGCCGTGCGCACGGCGAAATCCAGGAGGAAACGGCGTTGGCGTTTCCGGGACTAATGCCTGGCTGATGGTGCGTGAACCAAGCCAGCCCGCCGTCCACGCAAATGCGGAAGCCATCGCCCCCGCGATCGCGGCAATTAAGGCCAGCGCTCCCCAGGTTTTTTTGGATCGTAAATCCACTTTAGACATAGACGTTTTTCCATTGTGAAGAATAATGCCTGCCACGCTCACAATCTTCTGCGCTGCATGCATTAATACAGGGGTAAAGATGAGGCGATTATTTTTTTATAATCGCGGTAACATTAACGCCGTGGTTAATATGCCAGAGGATATTTTTATGATGAGGCGGCCACCTGCGCGCTAAATAATAACTGACTGAAAAGTCAGTATTTTTATAACGTGCGTTTGTCCGCTCTGAGAAGAGTATATGAGGTAAACCCGATCAAAAAAGAATATCACGAAAAGTTTATTATTTTCTGATACCCGATATTCTTGCGTCTGCCACCCGGCGGGTGGCCTAGCCCGCTTCCAGCATCCCAAAACTCACAATTCGCGAGCGTCCCAGCTCTTTCGCCCGGTACAGGGCCACGTCCGCGGCGCGCAGCAGGTTGTCGCTCTGAGCATGCTCTGGATAGCTGGCGATGCCAATCGACACGTCCACCGGCCCAATCTCAGTCAGCCCGTAGCGAAGCGACAGTTCATGCACGGCGTTGTAAATCTTCTGGGCGCAGGCGTGCGCCTCTGCTTCACCGGCATTGGGAAGCAGAACCAGAAACTCCTCGCCCCCGTAGCGGAACGCCAGCCCGCTGTCGTGCGCGGCCCGCTGAACAATCGACGCCACGTTTTTGATCACCCCATCGCCGGCCTCGTGACCAAAGCGGTCATTGATGCTTTTGAAGTGATCGATGTCGATCATCATGCAGCTTAACGGCTCGTCGTTGCGCATGGCCTGCGTCATTTGAATATGCAGGGTGTCTTCCAGATGATGACGATTACGCAGGCCGGTAAGCGGGTCAAACAAGGCTTTTTCCAGCAGCGCGTCGCGCAGGCGCTGGTTTGCCAGCGCCAGCCCGAGCGCCTCGGCCATCAGTTCCAGATACGCGCGGGAAGGGGCATTTTCCGGGGTGATGTTCTGGAATGAGAGCAGGCCAATAGCCTCTCCCTGGGCGATAAGCGGCACGCACAGCGCGCTTTCCGCCTGTGACGCCGGGAGATGATAGCAGGCGACATCCGGCTCACCGTTAACCGGCGGGTGGCTCTGACCGCGACGCACGGCCCAGCACGCATCGGGGTGGAACGTGGTCTCATCACCGGTCGGTGAAAGCCATTGGGCGGCGCAGCGCATTTGCCACGGATCGCGATCGAAAACGTAGAGCCGTCCCGCTACACCCGGCGCGATGTTGGGAGCAAACATCTCCGCCACGTTAATGACATCGTTAAAGTTTTCACACCCCTGCAGCCGCTGCGTCATGCGCGCCAGCAGCTCGCGGATGGCCCAGTCGGCGTCGCGCTCTTTTTCCAGCCGCTGTCGCGCAAGGCCGTTTTCGCGGAAGATGCGGATGGCCTGAGCCATATCGCCTATCTCATCAACCTGGGTGAAGTTCGGGGGTTCGACGGCGTAATCCTGTGATGCCAGACGATGAACGACGTCGCTCAGGCGTACCACCGGACGCAGCACGCGACGCTTGAGGATAAAGCCCATCACAAACAGGAAGAGCACGGCGGTCAGTCCGACCATCACCTCTGAAGCGGTACGAAGCGCTTTTGACGTTCTGGTGGCAGCCTGCACGTCAGCGATAATGCGCTTGTCCAGCAGCAGGCGAAAGCGGTCGATGTTACTCTGCGCCCGCTCTAATTCCAGTTCATAACTTTTACCGAAGAGTAACGCAACGGCTTGCCGATCTTCGCCCCGGGTGATGCCGTCAATGGCTGCCTGCTGCTCATCCTGCAGTTCGTCAACAATCTTCAGTCCGTCATACAGCAGCGCCAGCTCCTCACCCGATGCTCCCATGTTTTTGAGCTGCTGCAGCGTATGTTCAATATTCTTCAGTTCAGCTTCTTTCGCCTGATATTTCTCCAGCACATCAGGCTCTTTTTTAATGGTGTAAAGTCGCGCTAAATCAGAGAGCATCCAGGCGTCTGTTTCGATCTCTTCCGTAATCTCATCAAACACTTGCCGTTGTTTAACGGCCTCACGTTCTATGTTGTCGGCATGGGAAGCCATCACCATGACGATGCCGGAGGCAATGGTCAGGCACACCGTGACCCCATAAGCCCAGTTTGTGATCGTGGCGATTCGCACCTGTTGGTTTCCTCTACGGCAAAAATGGATGAACGTTCTTTCAGATTATAGAAAACCTCTGATTCAGAGCGAAAAAAAAGGCGGCACAGCGCCGCCTTTCAGAACGCCTGTTCTTACAAATCAGGAGAGTTTTTTCCCTCTTCGATGAAATCCGCGTCCAGCTCTTCGGCGTTGCCTTCGTGATCGCGTCCGGAGAAGAGGTTCCAGCAGGCGATAAACAGCGCGGCAATAAGCGGCCCAATCACAAAGCCGTTAATGCCGTACAGCTCCATACCGCCGAGGGTAGTGATCAAAATCAGGTAGTCCGGCATTTTGGTGTCTTTCCCCACCAGCAGCGGGCGCAGGATATTGTCCACCAGCCCGACGATTATCACGAAGAAGCCGACAATAAACAGCCCCTGCCACAGCTGGTGAGTGGCGAACAGGTAAATGGCCGCAGGCACCCAGACAATCGCCGAGCCGACGGCGGGAACCAGCGAGAGGAACGCCATCAGCGCGCCCCAGAGCACGCTGCCGTCGATGCCCGCGATGGCAAACGCGATCCCGCCGAGCGTGCCCTGAACGACGGCCACTACCGCCGTTCCTTTCACCGTCGCCCGGGAGACGCCGACAAACTTGGCGAACAGGTGCTGTTTAACAAAATCGGACAGCGGCAGGGAGTCGAGGATCTGGCGCACCAGATACGGTCCATCCTTCAGGAGGAAGAACAGCAGATAAAGCATGATGCCGAAGCTAATGGCAAAGCCAAACGTGCCTTTGCCTATCAGGAACGCGCTGCCCGCCAGATACTGCCCGCCCTGCAGCGCGACGTCGGAGAGTTTTTTCTGGATCTGCGCCGCGTTGGTCAGGTTGTGGTCCGCCAGGAAGCCGCTGGCCCAGTCCGGCAGATGGTTAAAGATGCTCGCCACCACTTCCGGGAATTGCGTGTTGTTCTCCTGGAGCTTCGTGTAAACCACGTTCAGCTCAATGGCGAGCGAGGAGAGGATCACCATCAGCGGGATGAAGACGATCAGGCAGATAATGCCAATCGTCAGCAGCGAGGCCAGCCCGTTGCGATCCCCCAGCGCGGCGCGCAGCCTGTTTTTTACCGGGTTGAAGATGACGGTCAGAATAGCGGCCCACAGTATCGCGGAGAAGTAGGGCGACAGCACGTCGAAGAAGGCCCAGGTCACAAGGGCGAGAATGAAAATAAAGAAACCTTTGGTCAGTCCGTTAAAGCGCATCAGTCAGTCCTGGTTACTAATAAACTGTGTCGACTATAGAACTGATTGTGAGAATTACCAACCTTTGCGCCAGGTGGCGGCCTGTAGGGCACTATCGCGGTATGAATTTGCGCTTCACGGATAGCACTTTCGACTGACCGAAGATCGCACGCTCCCGCACCATGCTGTAAGTATCTGCTTGCGGAGGTGCTTATGGCCTGGCGTCCGATTCTCTATGTGATCCTCACAACCCACCCCAGACTCAGCGCGCGGCGCGCCCGCTTGCGTCTGGTCATCTAGCTTTTTGTTAATAATCGCGGTATAACACCCTCTTTGGATGTTTAGATGTCCATACGTATAGAAGGTAATATGCAAACACAACAAGAAAATGGGCAGCTTAAGCGCACCATGAAAACACGCCACCTGATTATGCTCTCCCTGGGCGGCGTGATTGGGACAGGGTTGTTTTTTAATACGGGATACATCATCTCCACCACCGGTGCAGCGGGCACGCTGCTGGCGTACCTGATCGGCGCGCTGGTGGTCTGGCTGGTGATGCAGTGTCTGGGCGAGCTTTCCGTGGCGATGCCGGAAACCGGCGCGTTCCACGTCTATGCCGCCCGCTATCTTGGCCCGGCGACGGGCTACACCGTGGCGTGGCTCTACTGGCTGACCTGGACGGTGGCGCTCGGGTCGAGCTTTACCGCCGCCGGGTTCTGCATGCAGTACTGGTTCCCGCAGGTGCCCGTCTGGGCGTGGTGCGTGGTCTTCTGCGTGGTGATTTTTGGCCTTAACGTCATCTCCACGCGCTTCTTTGCCGAAGGGGAATTCTGGTTCTCGCTGGTGAAGGTCATCACCATCGTCGCCTTTATTATCCTCGGCGGGGCGGCGGTCTTTGGTTTCATCCCGATGCAGGACGGGTCACCCGCGCCGGGCTTAAGCAACCTCACTGCCGAGGGCTGGTTCCCGCACGGCGGCCTGCCGATCCTGATGACCATGGTGGCGGTGAACTTTGCCTTCTCCGGGACCGAGCTTATCGGCATCGCGGCGGGTGAAACGGAAAATCCGCACAAGGTCATTCCGGTTGCGATCCGCACCACCATCGCGCGGCTGATCATCTTCTTTATCGGCACCGTGTTTGTACTGGCGGCGCTGATCCCGATGCAGCAGGCGGGCGTGGAAAAGAGCCCGTTCGTGCTGGTGTTTGAGAAGGTCGGTATTCCTTATGCGGCTGATATCTTTAACTTCGTGATCCTGACGGCGATCCTCTCGGCGGCGAACTCCGGGCTGTACGCGTCTGGCCGCATGCTCTGGTCGCTCTCGAATGAGAAAACGCTCCCGCGCTGCTTTGCCCGCGTGAACAAAAACGGCGTGCCGCTGACGGCGCTCTCGGTTTCCATGCTCGGCGGCGTGCTGGCGCTGTTCTCAAGCGTGGTGGCCCCGGACACGGTGTTTGTCGCGCTCTCGGCCATTTCTGGTTTTGCGGTGGTGGCAGTGTGGATCAGCATCTGTGCGTCGCACTTCGTTTTCCGCCGTCGTCATCTGCAGTCCGGTCAGCCGCTCTCTGCGCTGCAGTACCGCGCGCCGTGGTATCCGCTGGTGCCGGTGCTCGGTTTTATCCTCTGTGTGGTGGCCTGCGTCGGCCTGTGGTTTGACCCCAGCCAGCGGATTGCCCTTTATTGCGGGCTTCCGTTCGTCGCCCTGTGTTATGGTGCCTACTATCTGACCCGAAATATGACATCGCAGGAGCCTGAACATGTCGCAGAATAATCCGCTTACCGCCATCCTTGAAAAACAGCCGTTTGTGGTGCTGGATGGCGCAATGGCAACGGAGCTGGAAGCGCGCGGCTGTAACCTTGCAGACAGCCTCTGGTCTGCCAAAGTGCTGGTGGAAAACCCGGATCTTATTCGCGAAGTGCATCGTGATTACTACCGCGCGGGCGCGCAGGTGGCAATCACCGCCAGCTACCAGGCCACGCCTGCGGGTTTTGCGGCACGCGGTCTGGACGAGGCGCAGTCCCGCACGCTGATTGGCAAAAGCGTGGAGCTGGCGCGCAAGGCGCGCGAAGCGTATCTGGCTGAAAATCCGCATGCGGGCACGCTGCTGGTGGCGGGATCCGTTGGGCCTTACGGCGCGTATCTGGCGGATGGCTCAGAGTATCGCGGCGACTACGTGCGTAGCGCCGAAGAATTCACAGAATTCCACCGCCCGCGCGTGGAAGCGCTGCTGGATGCGGGCGCTGACCTGCTGGCCTGCGAAACCCTACCGTCCTTTGAGGAGATTAAGGCGCTGGCGGTACTGCTGACTGAGTATCCCCGCGCCCGGGCGTGGTTCTCATTTACCCTGCGCGACAGCGAGCACCTGAGCGATGGTACGCCGCTGCGTGACGTAGTCAACGTGCTGGCAAACTACCCGCAGATTGTCGCGCTGGGCATTAACTGCATCGCCCTGGAAAATACCACCGCGGCGTTAAAACATCTGCAAAGCCTGACGGCGCTGCCGCTGGTGGTTTACCCGAACTCGGGCGAGCATTATGACGCGGTAACCAAAACCTGGCACCACCACGGCGAAGCGTGCGAGACGCTGGCGGGGTATCTGCCGCAGTGGCTGGCAGCGGGAGCGAAGTTAATCGGCGGATGCTGTCGCACCACGCCGAAGGATATTGCGGAACTGAACGCACAGCGCTGATGCCCTCACCCTGACCCTCTCCCACGGGGAGAGGGAAAAAAACCAACCGCACAAAATTCGCTATCCTTTCCCGCTTTTTTTCTAAAAACGAATCGTCATTAACGATTCTTTTTTATTCCTTTATCAAAATTCCTGCGCCGGAAATACTGCCCTCATAACAACAAGGGGAGCAGGCACTATGGCAAATTCATCGCGAATCACACTTCTCGGCGCGCTGGCGCTGTGGGCATTTCAGGCGCAGGCGGTGGACGTAACCGTCGCGTATCAAACCTCTGCGGAGCCAGCGAAGGTTGCGCAGGCAGACAACACCTTTGCGAAAGAGAGCGGCGCGAAGGTCGACTGGCGCAAGTTCGACAGCGGCGCGTCCGTCGTACGTGCGTTAGCCTCCGGCGACGTGCAGATCGGCAATATCGGTTCAAGCCCACTGGCGGTCGCGGCCAGCCAGCAGGTGCCGATTGAGGTTTTCCTGCTCGCCTCGCAGCTTGGTAACTCTGAAGCGCTGGTGGTGAAGAAAAACATCACCAAACCGGAAGATCTGATCGGCAAACGCATCGCCGTGCCGTTTATCTCCACCACTCACTACAGCCTGCTGGCGGCGCTGAAACACTGGGGCATCAAGCCGGGTCAGGTACAAATCATCAACCTGCAGCCGCCGGCGATTATCGCCGCCTGGCAGCGCGGCGATATTGACGGGGCCTACGTGTGGGCACCGGCAGTGAACGAACTGGAAAAAGACGGCACCGTGCTGACCGACTCCGAAAAAGTAGGCCAGTGGGGCGCGCCAACCCTCGACGTGTGGGTCGTGCGCAAAGACTTCGCCGAGAAGCATCCTGAGGTGGTGAAAGCCTTCGCCAAAAGCGCGATTGACGCCCAGCAGCCGTACATCAGCAATCCGGAAGAATGGCTGAAGCAGCCCGCCAACCTGGAAAAACTCTCCCGCCTGAGCGGTGTGCCGGAATCGGACGTGCCGGGGCTGGTGAAGGGCAATACCTATCTGCCCCCCGCGCAGCAGGTGCAGCAGCTGAACGGGCCGGTGAGCAAAGCGATTGTTGATACCGCCACCTTCCTGAAAGAGCAGGGCAAAGTGCCCGCGGTGGCGGCAGATTACAGCCAGTACGTGACCGACCGCTTTGTGAAATAAGGAGTCCGCCATGCTGAATATTACGAACCTGTACGCCGATTACGGTGGGAAACCCGCGCTGGAGGACATCAACCTGACGCTGGGCAGCGGTGAACTGCTGGTAGTGCTCGGGCCGTCCGGCTGCGGAAAAACCACGCTGCTGAATCTGATCGCCGGGTTTGTACCGTATCAGCACGGCACCATTCAGCTGGAAGGCAAAAAGGTGGAAGGCCCGAGCGCCGAGCGCGGGGTGGTCTTTCAGAACGAAGGGTTGCTTCCCTGGCGTAACGTGCAGGAAAACGTAGCGTTTGGGCTACAGCTTGCGGGCATTAATCGCGAACAGCGGCTGGAAACGGCGCGGATGATGTTGAAAAAGGTCGGGCTGGAAGGGGCGGAAAAACGCTTTATCTGGCAGCTTTCCGGCGGTCAGCGCCAGCGCGTCGGCATTGCCCGCGCGTTGGCGGCCAATCCGCAGCTGTTGCTGCTGGACGAGCCGTTCGGGGCGCTGGATGCCTTCACCCGCGAGCAGATGCAAACCCTGCTGCTGCGCCTGTGGCATGAGACGGGCAAGCAGGTGCTGTTAATTACCCACGATATCGAAGAGGCGGTGTTTATGGCGACGGAGCTGGTGCTGCTCTCGCCGGGGCCAGGGCGCGTGCTGGAGCGCTTGCCGCTGGATTTCGCCCGCCGCTACGTCGCGGGCGAACCCGTGCGCAGCATCAAATCCGACCCGCGGTTTATTGAGCAGCGCGAATACGTCTTAAGCCGCGTGTTTGAGCAGCGGGAGGCGTTCTCATGAGCATCGTTTTCAGTGAAAAAACGCGCCGCACGCGTCTGGCGCTGCGCTGGCCTTTCTCGCGCCAAATCACCTTGAGCGTCGGTACGCTGCTTGTACTGTGGGCATTGTGGTGGGCGGTTGCGGCCCTGCAGTGGGTCAGCCCGCTGTTTCTTCCGCCGCCGGGACAGGTGCTGGACAAACTCATTACCATCGCCGGGCCGCAGGGCTTTATGGATGCCACACTCTGGCAGCATCTTGGGGCAAGTCTGACGCGCATTCTGGTGGCGCTGCTGGCGGCGGTGATTATCGGAATTCCGGTCGGGATCGCGATGGGCCTAAGCCCGACGGTGCGCGGCATCCTCGACCCGCTGATTGAGCTTTACCGTCCGGTGCCGCCGCTGGCCTATCTGCCGCTGATGGTGATCTGGTTCGGCATCGGTGAAACGTCAAAAATCCTGCTGATTTATCTGGCGATTTTCGCCCCGGTTGCCATGTCGGCGCTGGCGGGCGTGAAGAGCGCCCAGCAGGTGCGGATCCGCGCGGCGCAGTCGCTGGGGGCCAGCCGCACGCAGGTGCTGCTGTTCGTGATTTTACCGGGCGCGCTGCCGGAGATTTTAACCGGGATACGCATCGGGCTTGGCGTGGGCTGGTCCACGCTGGTGGCGGCGGAGCTGATCGCCGCCACGCGAGGATTAGGGTTTATGGTGCAGTCGGCGGGGGAGTTCCTGGCGACTGACGTGGTGCTGGCAGGGATTGCGGTAATTGCTGCGATCGCCTTCGGATTAGAACTGGGGCTGCGCGCGTTACAGCGCCGCCTGACGCCCTGGCATGGAGAAATACAATGAGTGAACGTCTGACCATTACCCCGCTGGGGCCGTACATTGGCGCGCAGGTGTCGGGCCTGGATGTGACCCGTCCGCTGAGCGATAACCAGTTCGAGCAGCTGTACCACGCGGTGCTGCGCCATCAGGTGGTGTTCCTGCGCGAGCAGGCAATCACCCCGCAGCAGCAGCGCGCGCTGGCCCTGCGCTTTGGCGATCTGCATATCCACCCGGTCTATCCGCATGCGGAAGGGGTAGAGGAGATTATCGTTCTGGACACCCACAACGATAACCCGCCGGATAACGACAACTGGCACACCGATGTGACCTTTATCGAGACGCCTCCCGCCGGGGCGATTCTGGCGGCGAAGCTGCTGCCGGAGACGGGCGGGGATACGCTGTGGGCCAGCGGGATTGCGGCGTATGAGGCGCTTTCTGCACCGCTCCGGGTGCTCCTGAGCGGGCTGCGGGCGGAGCACGACTTCAAAAAATCGTTCCCGGAATACAAGTACCGTAAAACCGAAGAGGAGCACCAGCGCTGGCTGGAGGCGGTGGCGAAGCATCCGCCTCTGCTGCACCCGGTGGTGCGCACCCATCCGGTCACGGGCAAGCAGGCGCTGTTCGTGAACGAAGGGTTCACGACGCGCATTGTGGACGTGACGGAAAAAGAGAGCGAGGCGCTGTTAGGTTTCCTGTTCGCACATATCACTAAACCGGAGTTTCAGGTGCGCTGGCGCTGGCAGGAGAACGACCTGGCGATCTGGGATAACCGCGTGACGCAGCACTATGCCAATGCGGACTATCTGCCGCAGCGAAGGATTATGCAGCGGGCGACGATTTTAGGGGATAAGCCGTTTTACCGTGCGCCTTGATCCCCTCACCCTAACCCTCTCCCCAAAGGGGCGAGGGGCTGTGTGGTACGTTTTTCACCCTCTCCCTTTCAGGGAGAGGGCTGGGGTGAGGGTGTTAAATGCGCCTCAATATACCGCTGGTAGCGGTTCGCCTTCAGATAACACAAATCCACCAGCACCAGACCGTCTACGCAGTTGTTAAACGCCGGGTCGCTGCCAAAATCAATAAACTGCACGCCGCCGGGTTCACAGAGTTCGGAATACTGCTTGTAGAGCGGCGGAATGCCGCAGCCCAGATTACCGAGCAGGGATTTCAGCTTTGTCAGGTCATCCACGTAATCCACCCCGCCAAACTGCGCGAGAACGTCCGGCAGCGACGCCGGGTAAGGCTGGCGTGACGCGGCCAGCGGATGCGTTGCCGGGAACCACAGGCGGTAAAAGGCGACCAGCAGATCCCGCGCCGCAGGCGGTAAGCCGCCGGAGATGGAGACGGGCCCAAACAGGTAGCGGTAGTGAGGGTAACGTGCCAGGTAAGCCCCGATGCCGGACCACAGATAGTCCAGACCGCGACGCCCCCAGTAGCGCGGCTGAATAAAGCTGCGCCCCAGCTCAATACCGTGCTCCAGCACGTCCTGCATTTTGTCGTCGTAGTGAAACAGGCTGTAGCTGTACAGCCCGTCAACGCCGCGCTTTTCGACCTGCATGGCCGTTGGCATAAAGCGATACGCGCCGACAATCTCCAGATCCTCTTCATCCCACAGGATCAGGTGCAGATAATCATCATCGTAGCTGTCGGTGTCCCGGCGTTTACCGCTCCCTTCCTCCACCGCACGAAACGCAATCTCGCGCAGGCGGCCCAGCTCGCGTAGAAGAGGAGCCTCTTCCTGCCCGTTGCGCTGCCACAGGTAGATGGTTTTGCCGTCGCTGGTTTTACCCAGACACTCGGCCTGCGCCAGTTCACGCCTCAGCGTGGCCCGGTCTTCCGGACGGGCAATCGCACACTGGGTTTTAAAGACGCCAGGCAATCCCTTGCCAAGACGCATCACGTGCTGACGGCACTGCTCGGCCATCTCACGAGACGAAAGGGTAGCGCTAAACCAGCTGTTCCACGCAATCTGCTGGCCGATTTTAATCGGCAGCTGGCTGTGGCGGCGACGGAACATCTGCTGCATCAGCAGCAGCATCGACAATGTCGGCGACACCAGCGTGCTGGCATAAAAGAGCAGGCTGTTGTGCGCCTGAATATGCACCGGCAGCAGCGGGGCGCGCAGCTTGCTGGCGAGTTTGATAAAGCCGGAGTGCCATTTTTTATCGCGAATGCCTTTGCGCGTGGGCCGTGAAACTTCTCCCGCCGGGAAGAAGATCAGCACGCCCGCGTTTTGCAGATGCTGCTCCATCTGAACCAGGGACGACTTCGCCGTCCTGCCGCCCATATTGTCGACCGGAATAAACAGAGAACTGAGGGGCTCAAGGTGGGTCAGCATCCGGTTGGTCACGACTTTAACGTCGCGTCGCACGCGGGAGACGGCGTACATCAGCGCCAGCCCGTCCAGGGTGCCCGTCGGGTGGTTGGCAATAATGACCAGCGGGCCATGTTCGGGGATTTGTTCGAGATCGCGGGCGGAAACGGTGCAGAGAATATCAAGGTGTTCCAGAACTTGCTCCACCATATCCAGCCCTTTCAGGTGGCGGTGAGCGGTGGCAAACTGCTGGAATTCTTCTTCGTAAAACAGCCTTTTTAACAGACTTTTTTGCCAGGGTGCAGGCCTCGCCTGAGGCCAAAGATCGTCGAGAACGCTATCGAGGCTAAACATGATTACTCCTCCTGCCGTCTTGCGAAGACAGTAGAAGGAGCAGATGTCGGTTGTATTGCAGTTTGGTGAAGATTAGCGGAGGATTTTTTTCTCAGCCAGATCCAGCGCGAAGTAGCTGAAGATCAGATCCGCGCCCGAGCGTTTGATCGCCCCCAGGCTTTCGAGGATCACTTTCTCTTCGTCGATAGCCCCTGCCAGCGCGGCGAATTTGATCATCGCGTACTCGCCGCTCACCTGGTATGCCCCCAGCGGCAGTTCGGTGCGCTCGCGGATGTCGCGCAGGATGTCGAGATACGCGCCCGCTGGTTTCACCATCAGGCAGTCTGCGCCCTGAGCTTCATCGAGCAGGGATTCACGAATCGCTTCGCGGCGGTTCAGCGGGTTCATCTGATAGGTCTTACGATCGCCCTTCAGCGCCGTGCCGGCTGCTTCACGGAACGGGCCGTAGAACGAGGAGGCAAATTTGGTGGAGTAGGACATGATGGCGGTGTCGGTAAAGCCTGCCGCATCCAGCGCCTGACGGATCGCCTGAACCTGGCCGTCCATCGCCGCAGACGGCGCGATGAAGTCCGCACCCGCAGCGGCAGCGACCACAGCCTGCTTGCCGAGGTTCAGTAGGGTGGCATCGTTATCCACGCCATGATCGCACAGCACGCCGCAGTGGCCGTGGGAGGTGTATTCGCAGAAACAGGTGTCGGACATGACCACCATTTCCGGCACGGTCTCTTTGCAGATGCGGGACATGCGGGCCACGAGCCCGTCTTCTTTCCACGCATCGCTGCCGGTCGCGTCAGTATGGTGGGAGATGCCGAAGGTCATCACCGAGCGGATCCCCGCGTTGGCGATGCGTTCGATCTCGCGCGCCAGATATTTTTCAGGAATGCGCATCACGCCCGGCATGGCTTCGATGGCTTTGTAGTCATCAATCTCTTCTTCAACAAAAATCGGCAACACCAGATCGTTTAAGGTCAGTGTTGTCTCTTCAAACATAGCGCGCAGTGCAGGTGACTTGCGCAGACGGCGGGGACGTGCAATTAAATCGGTCATGGTATGCCTGATGTTTGTGGAACAAAGAAGGTTAGTGTAACCGAAAGCACCGTGAGGTGTTTATTAAAGTGGGCGGTTTAGCGGTAGATAATGCAAGACTGCGGAAGGGGGAGCGTTCGGGGCAAACGGTTTAACATCAACCGCTTGCCCTGAGATTATTAAGATCAGTTAGACGCGGTAAGCACCTGGGCTTTATTGGCGCTCAGCTCAGCCACCAGGTTATTAATGCCGTCACTCATATTAACGAAGCGCGTGTTAGGAGAACGGGTGACCACCACAAACGCGCCCACGTTGGACTGCGGAATCATCGCCATGTAGGTGATGAATCCGCCGCCGCCGCCGGTTTTCTGAATAATGCCCGGACGGCCATTTTTCGGCGCCATATAGACCCAGCCCAGGCCGAGCGCATCGGCTTTACCCGGCACGTCCATCCCGATGACGCGGTGCAGCTGAGTACGCTGATAAATGAGGGTCTGCATACGATCGGCCTGGCTGCTGCGGGAGTAGAAATCCGAAGAAAGGAACTGCTGCATCCAGCGCATCATGTCGCCAGGGGTGGAATAGACCCCGCCGCTGCCCACGGCCGCCAGCGTGTTGTTACACGGGCTTGCGCCTTTCTCTGCCACCATCAGGCGTTTGCACTGGTCCGGTGAAGGAGTAAAGGTGGTGTCTTTCATGCCCAGCGGACGCGTGATCTGCTCTTCAAACAGCTGCGGATAAGGTTTGCCCGCCGCCGCTGAGAGCGCATCCGCCAGCAGATCGAACGCCAGGTTCGAGTAAGAGGCCTGCGATCCCGGGGCGGATTTCAGCGTGGCGGTACTCAGGTAGTTCCAGCGCTGTTGGCGCGTTGGCCAGACAAAAACGTCGCGGTGCGCTGCACCGCCCGGCTGCTCGCGCGGCAGAGCGCTGGTGTGGGTTGCCAGGTTCACAAGGCGGATTGGCGTGCCCTGATACGTCGGAACACGGGCACCCGGCGGGGCGTATTTGCTGAGCGGATCGTCGAGCTTCACCACTCCCTGGTCGAGTAGTTTCACCAGCATTTCACTGGTCATCAGCTTGGTTAAGGACGCGACGCGCACAACGGAATCCAGCTGCGGGCGAACGTTATTACCTGGACGCGTTTCACCAAAACTGCGAAAAACGCGCTGGTTGCCGTCGATGACCACCATTGCCATCCCGGTCGCGCCGCTGCCGTAATAGATAAGGTTCGCGTAGCGATCGGCAATATCTGAAGCCAAAACGGGCGCCGTCAGCGGCTGGGCTGCCTGGGCGGTGGAGAAGCTCACCGCACACAGCGCGGCAAAAGAGAGCAGACAACGTTTCAACGAAAAGCATCCATGAAGTGAATGAGGAAAGTAATGGGTATTTATACTACTAATCGGCACCGTGCAATGCCCCGATTAGCATAACCATAGCGAGAAAAACGTAACCATGGGTAAATATGAAGAATTTCCCTGCGAGCGCTCTCCCATTTTGTGACATCGGGCTTATGATAGGTACCAGTGTTACTCAATCTTGCGGAGAACGGTATGTCTGAAAAGCGTGTGGTAATGGTGGTTGATATGCAGAACGGGGTGTTTGAAACCCCTCGTCATCAGCGCAAGAACTGTGTCTCTTTGATCAACCAGCTTACGCAGGCAGCCGACACGGTGATTTTTATTCAGCATGCCGAGGCCGGGGGGCTGGAAGAGGGAAGTGAAGGGTTTGCGTTGCTGCCTGAACTCCATCAGCCCGCTGGCGCGCTGTACGTGACCAAGACCGCGTGTGATGCTTTTTACAACACCACGCTAGAAACGCTATTACGCGAGCAGGGCATTCGTGAGTTTGTCATTTGCGGCTGCGCCACCGACTACTGCGTTGACGCCACGGTCAAAAATGGCGTCAGCCGGGGTTACCACATTACCGTGGCGGAAGATGCCCATACCACCGCCAACCGCCCGGCAGCTGAAGCACACATCCTGATTAACCATCACAACGACGTCTGGCGAAACTTCATTGCGCCGGCGAACCCTGTCGCGGTGAAACGCACCGAAACAATTCTCGAAAACTGGAAAGCGAACTAATAATCAACCCACGGGTCTGACCTTTTTGCCCGAGCCGGGAGACCGGCCCGGGCAAGGTATTCGTGTGGTAATGCGTTGAGCACAGCAACAACCATAACAACAAGAAGGAAGCATCATGTTTAAGTCTTTTTTCCCAAAGCCGGGGCCTTTTTTCCTGTCGGCATTTATTTGGGCACTGATCGCGGTCGTGTTCTGGCTGGCGGGCGGCGGTACATGGCTGGCACGCATCGTGGGGGCGACAGGCGAGGTGCCAATTAGCGCGGCGCGCTTCTGGTCGTTCAGCTATCTGCTGTTTTATGCCTATTACGCGCTGTGCGTGGGGCTGTTTGCGCTGTTCTGGTTTAATTATTCCCCTCATCGCTGGCAGACGTGGTCCATTCTGGGAACGTCGCTGATTATTTTTGTCACCTGGTTTCTGGTCGAAGTGAGCGTAGCCATTAACGCGTGGTATGCCCCGTTCTACGATCTCATCCAGAAAGCGCTGAGCGCCCCTAACAGGGTGCCAATCGGCGAGCTTTATAATCAGTTAAAAATTTTTATGGGCATTGCGATGATCGCTGTCACCGTGGCGGTGCTGAATAATTTCTTCGTCAGCCATTACGTCTTCCGCTGGCGTACGGCGATGAACGAATTCTACATGACGCACTGGGAGCGTCTGCGTCATATTGAGGGTGCTGCTCAGCGCGTTCAGGAAGACACCATGCGTTTCGCGTCAACGCTTGAGGATATGGGCGTCAGCCTGCTTAATGCCATCCTGAAACTGTTTGCGTTCTTACCGATTCTGGTCGCGCTTTCTCCCCATATTTCAGCATTGCCGATTGTCGGACATTTACCGTACGGCCTGCTCATCCCGGCGCTGATTTGGTCGCTTATGGGCACAGGCCTGCTTGCCGTCGTCGGGATTAAGCTGCCGGGCTTAGAGTTTAAGAACCAGCGTGTTGAAGCGGCCTATCGTAAGGAACTGGTCTACGGAGAGGACGACCCAACGCGCGCTGCGCCCCCGACGATAAAAGAGCTGTTCCGCAACGTCCGTTTCAACTACTTCAGGCTCTATTTCCACTACATGTATTTCAATATTGCCCGTATTTTCTATCTGCAGGTCGATACTGTTTTTGGACTATTCCTGTTGTTCCCATCTATTGTTGCGGGAACAATCACGCTGGGCTTACTGACCCAGATTACGAACGTGTTCGATCAGGTCAGAAACTCATTCCAGTATCTGATCAACTCCTGGACCACGCTGGTAGAGTTGATGTCTATCTATAAACGTCTGCGCAGCTTTGAACATGAGCTGGGCGATCGTGACCTGCAGGAAGTCACCAACACATTTAGCTAATACAGGAAGTTGCTATGTCTTTTGCCTTACCGCGTGCGTTACCGTTGTCCTTGCTGGCTGCCCTCGTTCTGGCGGGCTGTGCCGAAAAAGGGGCGACTCCGCTTAAAAAGGGTGAGAAGCCCGTGGATGTGGCAAGTGTTGTGCGGCAAAAAATGCCCGCCAGCGTGAAGGATCGCAATGCGTGGGCCGATGCGCTGGCAAAAACCTTCGAAAGCCAGAAGATTGCCCCTACCGAGGAGAATATCTGCTCGGTGCTGGCGGTGGCGCAGCAGGAGTCGATGTACCAGTCAGACCCGGTGGTGCCGGGTCTCAACAAAATTGCCTGGAAAGAGATTGACCGCCGCGCGGAATCAATGCATATCCCGGTGTTCCTCGTGCATACCGCGCTGAAAATCACCTCGCCAAACGGTAAAAGCTACAGCGAACGGCTGGACACGGTGAAAACCGAAAAACAGCTCAGCGCCATCTTTGATGATTTCATTAACATGGTGCCGATGGGACAGAAACTGTTTGGCTCGCTGAATCCGGTTCACACCGGCGGCCCGATGCAGGTGAGCATTGCGTTTGCTGAGAAGCATACCGACGGCTACCCGTGGGAAATTGACGGTACGGTGCGTCAGGAGGTCTTCTCCCTGCGCGGCGGGCTGTGGTTCGGCACGTATCATCTGCTGAACTATCCGGCGAACTACAGCGAGCCGCTGTACCGCTTTGCAGACTTTAACGCGGGCTGGTATGCCAGCCGTAACGCGGCGTTTCAGAGTGCGGTCAGCCGCGCAAGCGGCGTCAAGCTGGCGCTGGACGGCGATCTTATCGCCTACGGCAGCAGCGAGGCGGGAAGCACCGAGCGGGCGATCCGGAAATTATCGACAGCGCTTGATATGAGTAATGGCGACATTCGGCGTCAGCTTGAGAAAGGCGACAGCCTGGCGTTTGAGAAAACGGATCTCTACAAGAAGGTATTTGCCCTTGCAGAGAAGAAGAGTGGGAAAACGTTACCGAGGGCTATTCTGCCGGGTATTCAGCTGGAAAGCCCTAAGATCACGCGTAACCTGACAACAGCATGGTTCGCGAAACGCGTGGACGATCGACGGGCTCGCTGTATGGGGCTTTAATGGCGACGACGAAAGCGCAGGACGAGCGCGACAACGCCTAAAATCATACACCCCGCGAGGAAGGGAACGAGGCCAAACAGCGTGCTCACGCCAAACCCGATTTCAACCCGCGGGCGTCCGTTATCCTGCACCTGCATCAGGTGTTCATAAACGCCTGGCGCGTGCACCAGCATATTGAGCAGCTGGGAGCCAGCCCAGAAACAGAACAGGACAAACAGGGCATACGCGATATTACCCGCCGTGGAGGTTTTTGGTTTGCCGCCAAAAATCGGTTTCGACAATGTAAAGTCAGCCATGTTGACCTCCCGAGATATCACTCTGTTTTAATACGCGTCTTACGGAGTGAGTTTGACAGGTCATCGCATTTGTCAATATCAGAATCGTGGTAATTTTCGCTCAGGAATTCTCCTGGATTGTTGATTTCTGCAGCATGTCACAATTTGTTAACTTAAATGAAACTGCGCCGCGTTTCAGAATTTCCGCATCTGCCACAGACCTGGCGGTAAAACTGTGAGAGGATGTCTTTTTTTCCCTGCCGGAGTTGTTATGAAGCTCACGTCCAAACTTCGCCGTGACTGGCACTACTACGCCTTTGCTATTGGTCTGATTTTTATTCTTAACGGCGTCGTGGGGCTGTTGGGATTTGAGGCAAAAGGCTGGCAAACCTATGCCGTGGGCCTGGTGACCTGGGTAATCAGTTTCTGGCTCGCAGGGTTGATTATCCGCCGTCGTCCGGAAGAGACGACAGCGGAGGAGACGGCTAAGGGTGCCGATTAACCGTTAACGGAACTTTTCAGGGCGCTGTCGGCGGCGTGACGCTCCAGCGCCAGTTCGATCAGGCGGGTGATCAGCTCAGAGTAGCCTAGCCCGCTGGCCTGCCACAGTTTTGGATACATGCTAATGTTGGTGAAACCCGGCAGCGTGTTGATTTCATTGATAACAACTTCGTTCTCCGGCGTCAGGAACACATCTACGCGCGCCATGCCGCTGCAGCCGAGCGTCTGATAGGCGCGAATGGCGATCGCCCGGATCGCGTCGTTGATCGCCGGATCGATATTCGCCGGAACGACAACCTGTGCGCCTTTATCATCAATGTATTTGGTGTCATAGGAGTAGAAGTCGCTGTTTAAGACCACTTCACCGCAGGTGCTCGCCTGTGGAAAATCGTTGCCCAGCACGGCGCACTCAATTTCGCGGCCTTTGATCCCCTGCTCAACCACCACTTTATGGTCGAACTCAAACGCCATACGAACGGCCTGCGTGAACTCTGCTTCGCTGGTGACTTTGCTGACGCCCACGGAGGATCCCTGATTGGCCGGCTTAACAAACAGCGGCAGACCCAATTCAGCGCTGATCTGCGCGAAGCTGTGCTTATCGCGGTTGGCGCGGGTGAGCGTCACGAATGGTGCGATATTCAGGCCGGCATCACGCAGCAGACGTTTGGTGACGTCTTTGTCCATGCAGGCGGCGGAGCCCAGTACGTCCGAGCCGACGAACGGCAGGTTGGCCATGCGCAACATCCCCTGCAGGGAACCATCTTCGCCCAGGGTGCCGTGCACGATAGGGAAGACCACGTCGATCTGGGCGAGAGCCTGCGCGTTGCCTGCGTCGATGAGCTGTCCCTTCATGACGCCGGGTACGGTGGCGACGCTGATCTCCGAAGGGTTGAGGGCGATGTGCGCCGGATCGTGGGCATTCAGCAGATACTGGCTGGCATCGTTAACGTGCCACTGGCCCTGTTTATCAATGCCCAGCAGCACCACGTCGAAACGGCTTTTATCGATCGCATCAACGATATTTTTAGCCGATTGCAATGACACCTCGTGCTCTGCTGATTTTCCCCCAAAGACAATACCTACGCGCTGCTTTGCCATCTCACTCTCTTCCAGTCTGACGAAAAGCCAATAACATACCACGATGCCCTGCGGGTTTCGCGGCCTTCTGCCATAATGTTTTGGGGAACAGTGAGGGGGGAGAGTGAAAGGAAAAACGCTGCTGATCGTTTTCATCCTTGGGGCAATCGCAACGGCGGGCTATCGCTGGTTGCCGTCTTACTACAACCCCTTCACGCCGCTGACCCTGGACGACCCGCCTGGCCGCATTACCCAGTATAAACTTCGGCGCTTAACGCCCGAAGCCTGCTCGAGCCTGTTAGCGCAGGCTAATCAAAGAAACCTTATTCGCACCCAGGCGGTCGCTGACAGCGGCGGGGAATGTCCGCTGAGCGACGTCGTGCGCGTGCGAGACTTCGGCCCGGTGAGCCTGAACGGCAGTTTTCTTGCCAGCTGTCCGCTGGCGCTCAGCTCGGCCCTGTTTGTCAGCCAGCAAGCCCGGCCCCTGACTAAACGCTTCACCGGCAGTGAACTGACCGGCATTGAGCACCTCGGCAGCTTTGCCTGCCGCAATATCTACCACCGGCCCGATGCGCGGCGCAGCGAGCATGCCACGGCAGAGGCGCTGGATATCGCCGCTTTTCGGCTGGCGAACGGGGAGCATGTTACGGTGCTGAAGGGCTGGAAATCGGCAAAAACGCAGCCCTGGTTGAAGGCTCTGCTGGCGGCAAGCTGCGGCTACTACGGTAACGGTCTTGGGCCGGAGTATAACGCGGCGCACGCCAGCCATTTTCATCTGGGAATGCGCGGTTTTGGCCTCTGTCGCTGAAGCATAATCTTCCGCCAGAAAATGGATGATTTGTGACTTATTTCACAAATATGATGACTGGGAAGATAAAACACCAAAGTCAGCAAGGCCGCATCTCTGGTGCGACGTTAAGGCGCGTAACTTGCTAATCTGACGGCGAATTCGCCTAAAAATGAAGACTATTTCTGTATGGAATCCTGGAAAGTTAATCTCATCTCGGTCTGGTTCGGCTGCTTCTTTACAGGGCTTGCCATCAGCCAGATCCTGCCGTTCTTACCGCTGTACGTCTCGCAGCTGGGGGTCACCTCGCATGAAGCGCTCTCCATGTGGTCCGGCCTGACGTTCAGCGTCACGTTTCTGGTTTCCGCCATTGTGTCACCGATGTGGGGCAGCCTGGCCGACAGGAAAGGGCGCAAGCTGATGCTGCTGCGCGCCTCGCTCGGGATGGCGATAGCTATTCTGCTCCAGGCCTTTGCCACCAACGTCTGGCAGCTGTTTTTCCTGCGGGCGGTGATGGGGCTGACGTCCGGGTATATTCCCAACGCCATGGCGCTGGTTGCCTCTCAGGTGCCGCGCGAGCGCAGCGGCTGGGCGCTGAGTACGCTCTCTACCGCCCAGATCAGCGGCGTTATCGGCGGCCCGCTGCTGGGGGGCTTTCTGGCTGACCACGTCAGGCTGCGCGCGGTGTTCATCATCACCGCGATCCTGCTGGTGATCAGCTTTCTGGTTACGCTCTTTCTTATCAAAGAGGGTGGCCGCCCCGTTATCAGTAAATCTGAGCGCCTGAGCGGCAGGGCCGTCTTCGCCTCGCTGCCTTACCCGGGACTCGTGATTAGCCTGTTTGTCACCACCATGGTGATCCAGCTCTGCAACGGTTCGGTCGGCCCGATTCTGGCGCTGTTTATTAAGTCGATGGAGCCTGACAGCAACAATATCGCCTTTCTCAGCGGCATGATTGCCGCCGTGCCGGGCGTTTCCGCGCTGATCTCTGCCCCGCGCCTGGGCAAGTTAGGTGACAGGATCGGCACGGCGCGCATCCTGATGGCGACGCTGATTTTTGCGGTGGTGCTCTTTTTCGCCATGTCGTTTGTTACCTCTCCGCTTCAGCTGGGCGTGCTGCGATTTTTACTCGGCTTCGCGGATGGCGCTATGTTGCCTGCCGTACAGACGTTGCTGGTCAAATATTCCAGCGACCAGGTCACGGGGCGTATTTTTGGTTATAACCAGTCTTTTATGTATTTAGGCAACGTTGCCGGTCCGCTTATTGGCGCATCCGTTTCTGCAATGGCGGGTTTTCGCTGGGTATTTGCCGCGACGGCGATAGTCGTTTTAATCAATATTATTCAGCTGGCTATTGCCCTGCGTCGCCGCAGGCAAATAGCGGAGTCGAAATCGGCGAAATAACCGTTGTTAGATGTATTATATATTCTTATGGTTGCCGCATTTTTATATAACAAAATGCGGCGTTTATTTTATAGAAAAACGTTTCGCTGAAAATGCCGGGGCGCTAATTTGGCGACAGCGTCACTTTTGCATAAGATAATACTTTTCTCCGCTTTGCATATTTCATTCCTGGTGTTAATTTCAGAGAAAATCCCATAAGGAAATAGCACGATGAAGAATCTCATTGCTGAGTTGCTGGTCAAGCTTGCACAAAAGGAAGAGGAGTCGAAAGAACTGGTCGCCCAGGTCGAAGCGCTGGAAATCGTTGTCACGGCGCTGCTGCGGCAGATGGCAACATCTGACCAGCAGGCGTTAATTGATAGCATCGAAGGGGCGCTGGACAAGGCGCGGCCCGATACGCAGGTTCCGCCAGAGGATGCCGAGTTGCTGCAGCAATACGTAAAGAAGCTGTTGAGGCATCCGCGCAGTTAAGCCGTTACGGACGGTGCTGACATGTCATAAAATTGTCATGCCGGATGCCTGTAGTCGCTCTGTTTTATTTTTTATGTATTGGTACCTTGATAAAATAAATTGAAACAGAGCGCATGTTTCTTCGCGTTACTTCCCCTGTTAATTACCCCGGCTATTTATGCCGAGACTGTCCATTTCGGCGCGCTGGATATGAAATGATAAATTCCCGGCGGAAATCACATCTGCCGGGTGGTTTTTTTTCTGTCACGAACCAGACTTACAGGGAATGTTCACAAAAGGATGGTGCAATGAAAACAACATTACTGGTTACTCTGTTCTCCGGCCTGTTCCTGATCTCCTCGGCGAATGCGGAAGAGAAAACGCTCACGCCGCAGCAGCAACGTATGACCACCTGCAATCAACAGGCGACGTCCCAGAGTCTCAAGGGGGATGCGCGTAAAACCTACATGAGCGACTGCCTGAAAAACGGCGCCACGAAACCCGGCGAAAAAAGCCTGACGCCGCAGCAGCAAAAAATGCGCGAGTGTAATGCGAAAGCGACCGAACAGTCCCTGAAGGGAGACGATCGCAGCAAGTTCATGAGTGCCTGCCTGAAGAAAAAAGTGTAGTTCTAACGGGTGAGCGGCGCGGGCTGCTCACCCGAAATTTCATACTTTCCCCGCAGACTCCCTCTCTATAATTTGGGAAAATGTTTCAGAATATTCCCAAAAATGATGAATGATGAAACGTATTACACCAAAAAGCGCATTCGGGAAGAGTGGAGTTTAACTCTTTCTCAGGATGACCCTCACCGCGCCGGCTTCCAGCTCGCCAGGCGAGTTCGGCTGGCGCGCGCTGTCGGGCTGGCGGCGATGTTTTTCCCCGTGGCAGAAATGCTGGTCAGCCATTTTTTACCCGGCGGCTGGTGGTTGTTACTGGTGGGGTGGGCATTCGTCTGGCCGCACTTCGCCTGGCAGTTATCCTGCCGCGCCGCTTCACCTCTTCAGCAGGAGATCTTCAACCTTAAGATGGATGCCATTATCGCCGGGCTATGGATTGGCGTGATGGGAGTTTATGCGTTACCTGCGGCAGCGCTGGTGATGATGGTGGGTATAAATATGATGGGCTCAGGCGGCTGTCGTCTGTTTATTTCAGGGATGGCACTCACCACGCTTTCCGTGCTGGTCACATTACCTCTCGTTGGCCGCGTGGTGCCCTTTAATCCGGGAGCGCTGGAGTGGGGCTTAACGCTTCCCGTCCTTATGCTTTATCCCATGCTGTTTGCCTGGCTTAGCCATCGCACTGCCGTCAGGCTGGCGGAACATAAGCGGCGGTTGGAAATGATGAGTACCCGTGACGGCATGACCGGGGTCTTTAACCGTCGACATTGGGAAATGCTGCTGCGCAATGAGTTTGAGCTCTGTCGCCGGAGCCACTGCACCGCCACGATATTGCTGATTGATATCGACCACTTTAAAAACATCAACGATACCTGGGGGCACGACGTGGGCGACAAGGCTATCGTGGCCATTACCCGCCAGCTCCAGATGTCGGTGCGGTCAGGCGATGCGATAGGCCGGTTTGGCGGGGATGAATTCGCGGTGATTATGTCCCAGACGGCCGCTGAAAGCGCCATCGCCGTCATGTCGCGGGTTCACGCGCGGCTGGAAACGCTCTCGTTACCGTGTGCGCCGAAAGAGCCTCTGCGCATCAGCGTGGGCGTGGCTCCCTGGGGGCCGCAGTTTGTGCACTATCGGGAATGGCTGAAGGCGGCAGATGTGGCGCTGTATAAGGCGAAAAATGCCGGGCGCGGCCGCACCGAAGTGGCGGCCTGACGCCCGACCAGACATCAGGATTTACTCAGCTTCTCTGACTTTTCCATGCATTTGGCCATCGCCTCGATGACGGCCGAACGGAACCCGCGCTCTTCCAGCACCCGCACCGCTTCGATGGTGGTACCGGCCGGGGAGCAGACCATATCTTTCAGTTCTCCCGGGTGTTTACCGGTCTCCAGCACCATTTTGGCGGAGCCCATCACTGCCTGTGCGGCGAATTTATACGCCTGCGCGCGCGGCATACCGCCAAGCACGGCGGCGTCCGCCATCGCTTCTAAAAACATGAAGACGTACGCGGGGGCTGAACCGCTCACGCCGACCACCGGATGGATCATCGATTCCGCAATCACTTCCGCCTCGCCGAAGCAGCGGAAAATGTTCAGCACGTCCGCTACCTCTTCTGAGGTCACCAGCGCGTTAGGGGTGACGGAGGTCATGCCGGCGTTGACCAGTGAGGGGGTATTCGGCATCGCGCGGACGATTTTACGGTCGTGGCCCAGCGCGCGGGCCAGCTGATCGAGCGTCACGCCCGCGGCAATCGACACGACCAGCGTCTCTTTATTCAGGCTGGAGGTGATGTCGCTTAACACTTTGATCATGATGTTCGGCTTAACGGCACCAAAGACGATATCGGCAACCTGGGCCACCTCCTGCGCGCTTTCGGCGGCGTTGATCCCGTATTGATCGCGCAACGCGGCGACGTTATCCGGTGACGGGGTATAGACCCAAATCTGACCCGGCAGGACCTGCCCGCTGGCGATCAGGCCGCCCAGGATGGCTTTGCCCATGTTACCGCAGCCGATAAACCCGATTTTCTTATCCATCACGATTCTCCGTCATTATGCGTTGTTTTCTCTGATTGATAGCTTAACAACGAAATGCAGGCGACAATAGTCGGCAGAGTCATTATGGGGAGACAATATGGCGATTTGGGTTGATGCGGACGCGTGTCCGAATGTGATTAAAGAGATTTTATTCCGCGCCGCCGAGCGCGTTCAGATGCCGCTGACGCTGGTGGCGAACCAGAATATTCGCGTACCGCCTTCGCGGTTCATCCGCTCCTTGCGCGTGCCGGCCGGGTTCGACGTAGCGGATAACGAAATAGTTCGTCTGTGCAGCGCGGAGGATCTGGTTATTACCGCCGACATACCGCTGGCGGCTGAAGTGCTGGAGAAAGGGGCGGCGGCGCTCAACCCACGCGGTGAACGTTATTCGCCTTCAACCATTCGTGAAAAGCTCACCATGCGCGATTTTATGGATACGATGCGGGCCAGCGGCGTGCAGACCGGTGGACCGGACAGCCTGTCCCAGCGCGATCGCCAGCAGTTTGCCGCCGAACTGGATAAATGGCTGCTGGAAGTGAAGCGCCGTACAGCGTAATGATAATTATTGTCAATTTGTGGTACAGTGTGGCTTCCACAGGGTTGTCATCCCGTACCGCTTTGCAGTAAAGTAATCGACACATCTTCTGCAATTATTTCTTTACACTCTTCAGCCATTCGGCATCAAGGGGAACACCTGGCTATGACCCAACCCATCTTTTTAGTTGGCCCCCGCGGCTGTGGGAAAACCACCGTTGGCCTGGAACTGGCACGCGCGTGTCATCGTCAGTTTATTGATACCGACCACTGGCTGCAGACCGAGGCCGGCAAAACCATTGCAGACATCGTGGAGCAAGAGGGATGGGAAAGCTTTCGCGCCCGCGAAACGGCCGCGCTGAAAGCGGTCACCACGCCGTCAGCCGTCATTGCGACGGGAGGCGGCATTGTTCTGGCCGAATGTAATCGTCACTTTATGCGCGAAAAAGGCATTGTGATCTATCTCTGCGCGCCGGTGGCGGCGCTGGTCGGGCGCCTTGAGGCATTTCCTGAAGAGGGACAACGCCCGGCGCTGACGTCAAGGCCGCTCAGCGAAGAGGTGAGCGAAGTGCTGGCCGAGCGCGATGCCCTGTACCGTGAAGCGGCGCACCATGTTGTGGATGCCTCTGCGGCCCCGGAAGATGTGGTAATTCAGATTATTACCGCCCTGCGTCTGGCGTGTGCCAGCTAACCGCCGTCTATACTGATAGCTCAGACATAAAAAAAGGATGAGCTATGCCAACCAGACCTCCCTATCCGCGCGAAGCACGTATTGTTACCGTTGAAAAAGGCAATGGCGACCAGACTGTCACCTGGTACCAGCTGCGTGCCGATCACCCCAAACCGGACTCGCTGATCAGTGAACATGAGACTGAACAGGAAGCGCTGGATGCCAAACGGCGCTACGAAGATCCCGATAAGTCATGAATGTTTTCCTAAACGCTCCAATACCGTGCCTGAATCACACTTTTTACTCATCGCAAATGTTAAGCAGGAGTTAATATTTAGTTATTACAGGTAGCTCCGTTACCGGCAGGCGATCTTTACATTTCGGGACAGAGATCGCCTGCTACGCTTGGTGCTGTTTTGTTGAAAAAACGAACTGTGCAGCGTAGTGAGCCTGTACCTGTGTACACGTTTTTGTAGTGATGGAAGGCGAAGAAGATGAAGGCAACGTTGGCGATCCTCACCATTGGTGTGGTCCCTGTAAGCGAAGTGTTACCGCTCTTAACCGAGCATGTATCTGAACAACAGATCACGCATCTTAGCCTGCTGGGTAAGATGAGTCGGGAAGAGGTCATGGAAGACTACGCTGTAGAGGCGGGGGAGGATCCCCTGGCGACGTTATTAAGCGACGGTAAACTGGCGCATGTTTCTCGACAGAAAATTGAGCGTTCGCTGCAGGCTGTAATAGAAGTACTCGATAATCAAGCGTATGACGTTATTTTGCTGATGAGTACCGCCCCCATTAAGGGACTCATTGCGCGTAATGCGATTCTGCTTGAGCCAATGCGCATTATTCCTCCGCTGGTGGCCTCCATTGTTGACGGGCACCAGGTTGGGGTCATTGTGCCCATTGAGGAGCTCATGGACAACCAGGAAGCAAAATGGCATGTGCTCGAAAAAACGCCCCTGTATGCGCTGGCAAATCCCTTCTGGGACAGCGAGGCTAAACTCATTGCTGCCGGGAAGGCGCTGCTGGAGAGAGGGGCAGATGTGTTGATTCTGGACTGTCTTGGTTTCCACCAGCATCACCGCGATTTACTGCAAAAGGCGCTGGACGTGCCGGTGCTGTTATCCAACGTTCTGATGGCTCGCCTGGCCTCAGAGCTTCTGACGTAATGATTTTGCGTGACAGGTGATGAGCATGGCCCCTATAGTGAATTTTTATCTCTGAATATAAGGGCCAGTTCATGCTTCAAAGTAACGAATACTTTTCCGGTAAAGTGAAATCCATCGGTTTTACCAGCAGCAGCACTGGCCGCGCCAGTGTGGGCGTGATGGCTGAAGGGGAATACACCTTTGGCACGGCTGAAGCGGAAGAGATGACGGTGGTCAGCGGCGCGCTGAACGTCTTACTGCCGGGTGAAACGGAATGGAAAGTTTACGCTGCCGGGCAAGTTTTCAACGTACCTGGCCACAGCGAGTTCCATTTGCAGGTTGCTGAGCCGACCTCTTATCTGTGCCGCTACCTGAAATAAAAAATAAGCCGGGTGGCGCTCACGCTTACCCGGCCTACGTTTTGCCTGTTATCTCTGCGCTTCGCCGCCAAGACCTTCCACCAGATTCTGAATTAACGCGGCCAGCTCGCCGGTCATCAGGATAAAGTCCGCGTCAAAGCGCTGGGCGTAATCTTCCCGGTCGATATCTTCGTTCTGATCGCGCAGTTCATCGCAGAACTTCAGACGCTTCACGGAGCCGTCGTCACACATCACGAACTGAATGCGCTGCTGCCAATCGAGCGCCAGTTTGGTGACCACTTTACCAGCCTCAATGTGTACGGCGATCTCGTCGCTCACCAGATCCTGCTTCTTCGCGCGGATCACGCCGCCATCTTCCAGCAGGGCTTTCAGCTCGGCCTCGTCCAGGATCTGGAAACCTTGCGCCGCGGTACCGCTGCGGACCCATTCGGTCAGGGTCAGCTCAATCGGCGTTTCCAGCGCCAGCGGAACGACCGGTAAAGAGCCGATGCTTTTACGCAGCAGGGCCAGCGTATCTTCGGCTTTTTTGGCGCTGGCGCAGTCCACCATAATCAGCCCGTTAACGGTATCGATCCACATCATCGTCTGGCTGAAGCGGCTAAAGGCACGCGGCAGCAGAGAGTGCAGCACTTCGTCTTTCAGCGAATCTTTTTCGGTTTTTTTCAGCTTGCGGCCCTGTTCGGCTTCCAGCTTGAAAATTTTTGCTTCAAGCGCCTGCTTAACCACCGGCGTGGGCAGAATTTTCTCTTCTTTGCGGGCGCAGACGATGATTTGACCCGTGCTGCTGGCGTGGGTCAGTGCATCGCTTTGTGAGCCCATTGGCGGAACCCAGCCGGTTTTCGCCATATCCTGGCTACCGCAAGGGGAAAAGCTATAAGCGGCTAACTGTTTTTCCATCTCTTCTGCGCGCAGCGAAACGTCGCGGCTGAGACGGTAAACCATCAAATTTTTGAACCACAGCATGATAATTTCCACGGCCTTGTCGTTAAATCAGCGGGCATGATAACGAATTGTCGCATCGCTTGCATTGCTAATCGGGAAGCGTGCTTCTACTCTGTTGATAATCAAAATAATGAGGAGAGTCTTGTGCGTATTGGGATTGATTTGGGCGGCACCAAAACAGAAGTCATCGCACTGAGCGAGCAGGGGGAACAGCTGTTTCGCCATCGTCTGCCGACGCCGCGCGATGACTATCACCAGACGATCGAGACGATTGCCCGGCTGGTCGATATGGCCGAGCAGGCGACAGGACAAACCGGCAGCGTCGGGATGGGGATCCCGGGGTCGATCTCGCCGTATACCGGGGTGGTAAAAAACGCCAACTCCACCTGGCTCAACGGTCAGCCGTTTGATAAAGATTTAAGCGTGCGCCTGAACCGGGAAGTGCGTCTGGCCAACGACGCTAACTGCCTGGCGGTCTCTGAGGCCATCGACGGCGCGGCAGCCGGGGCGCAGACCGTGTTTGCGGTGATTATCGGTACCGGCTGCGGCGCGGGTGTGGCCTTTGGCGGACGTGCCCATATCGGCGGCAACGGCACGGCGGGCGAGTGGGGACACAACCCGCTGCCGTGGATGGATGAAGATGAGCTTAAATACCGCGCCGAGGTGCCGTGTTACTGCGGCAAGCAGGGCTGTATCGAGACGTTTATCTCTGGCACCGGTTTTGCGACCGACTACCACCGCCTGAGCGGTCAGCCGCTCAAGGGGAACGAGATTATGCGTCTGGTGGAAGAACAGGATCCCGTGGCCGAACTGGCGCTTAGCCGCTACGAAATGCGTCTGGCGAAATCGCTGGCGCACGTGGTGAATATTCTTGACCCGGACGTGATTGTGCTTGGCGGCGGCATGAGCAACGTTGATCGACTGTACGCCACGGTACCGAACCTGGTGAAACAGTGGGTCTTCGGCGGCGAGTGTGAAACCCCGATCCGCAAAGCCGTCCACGGCGACTCCAGCGGCGTGCGAGGCGCGGCGTGGTTATGGCCGGAATAAACGCATGTTGTGTTAGTACCCTCTCCCTGTGGGAGAGGGCCAGGGTGAGGGCACCAGACCGCACCATCCCCCCATTTATTCCACCGCAAACACCCTATCCAGCCTGCTATACCCCAGCCCATTGATTTTCTTCACCTTAATCTGCACCGGAATGCGTTCTTTCATCGCCTCAACGTGGCTGATCACCCCGATGGTTTTTCCGGTGGCGTTCAGCGCATCGAGCGCATCCAGCGCGGTATCCAGCGTTTCACTGTCGAGCGTGCCGAACCCCTCATCCAGGAACAGGGAATCAATTCGCGTTTTATGGCTCACCAGATCGGACAGCGCTAACGCCAGCGCCAGGCTGACCAGGAAGCTTTCGCCGCCGGAGAGCGTACGCGTATCGCGCACCGCATCGGCCTGCCAGGTGTCGACCACTTCCAGCTCCAGCGCCTCGCTGGCTTTGCGCTGCAGCAGATAACGCCCGTGCAGGCGGTTGAGCTGCTGGTTAGCGAGCCAGACCAGGTTATCCAGCGTCAGCCCCTGCGCGAACTTACGGAACTTGTCGCCGGTGCTGGAGCCGATCAGCGCGTTCAGGTATCCCCAGTCATCTGCCTGGCGCGCGGCCTCTTCAATTTGCAGCATTAACGCCTGCTGATGCTGGCGGTTATCGCTGTCCTGCTTAAGCTGCTGGCGGATCTCGCCCTGATGCGTGGTGTTCTCGCGAAGCCGTTGCGCCAGCTGCTGCAGCTGGCTTTGCAGAGTTGACGCATCCGCGTCAAGTTCCTCCGGGCGCAGTGCAAGGTGCGCCTGCAGCTGCTGATTAGCCTGGCCGGAAAGGGCTGCGGCCTGCTGTATCTGGTTTTCCAGCGACTGTTTCAGCTGCTGGAGGTGACTGATAGCGTCGTCGTCCAGCAGGGCCGCAAGGAACGCCTCCCGATCGGCAAAACAGCTCGCTGCGAGCGCCGCGGTGAACTGCGTCTGCGACTGCTGCAGGCGCTCGCGCTCCAGCGCTTCCTGCTGCTGCTGGACGGTGAGCTGGCTTTGCAGCGACACGCATTCATTGTGGATGTCGCGCCAGCCATCAGGGATGGCCGGTTCAGCCTCTTCGCTGTTTGTTGCCGGAAGCGTGTCGAGCAGCGGCTTCAGCGCGTTTATATGTTCCTGAAGCACGCCGTGCTGCGTTTGCTTCTCCTGCCATTGAGAGAATTCCGCTTCGCGGGCGTGCAGCCAGCCGGCTTCATTACCCTCTTCGGGAACGCTAAGCGAGAGTGCGAGCAGGGTGTGTTCCAGCGCCTGGCGGGCGGCCGTCAGCTGCTGCTGATACTGGCGCTCCTGCGCTTCCTGCTCGTTCAGCTGGTTTTGCAGGGTCAGGCGCTGGCTGAGCTGATAAAGCTGCCGCTCGTACTGTTCCTGCTCGTTCATCCATGGCGCGATATCCTCCTGAATATTCAATGCGATATTCAAAGACGCGCAGGCCTCCACCCACGCTTTAGTGAGTGCTTGCTCCTCATGAGACAAGGCCTGCGCTTCGTCTGTCTCACGCTGAATTTGCTGAGCCAGGGCATTCACCTGCCCCAGCACCAGCAGGCCTTCCTCTTTAAGCGCGGCGACCTCTTTTTCCAGCGCATCACGGCGGCGCTGGTTATCCGTCAGCTCAAGCGACTGGTATTGCTCAACGGCAGGATGGTCACTGGAGCCGCACAGCGGACAGGGTTTGCCTGCCTCAAGCTGTGAGCGATAGCTTTCCAGATCTTTAATCGTCGCTTCACGTTCGCACAGGGCCTTCAGGTCCAGATAGTGCTGGTGTTTCTCTTTGTACTGCTGGCGGCGCAGCGCCAGCGTTTCATTGAGCTTGCTCTGCTCCGCCTGGGCTTTTTGCGCGCTTTCACCGCTCTGGCGCAGGCGCTTTTGCAGCGGCTGATAGCGGGCATGGAGCGACGTCAGCTGCTGACGCAGCGTGCGGGACCGGGACTGCTGCTCCATGGCCGCGCTGACCTCATCCGCCGTCAGCGTCAGCGTATTTTCCGGCATCTCCGCCAGCTTCTGACGTAGCTCAGTCATCCGCGCAGCAAGTGCGGCGAGCTGACTTTTGTCACGGTTTAGCTGTGAGAACTGGGCGCGCCAGCCGGCAATTTCCTGTCCCAGCAGGCGATAACGCTCGTGCTCCGCCAGCCACTGCGCCAGCGCCGTCAGTTCGGCCTGTAGCCGCTCATGGGTACGCAGGGCGGTATTGCGGATCCGCGCGCGCAGTGCGGTTTTGGTCTGTAAGCGAGTATTTACTTCGTTAATTCGCTGCTGGGTTTGCGTCAGACGTGAGGTTTGCTCCTGCTGGTGCTCCCAGAGCGGACGAAGCTGGGCGGCGGGCAGAGCAAGCTGGAGCTTTGCCAGTTCCGGCGCCGCGTTCGTTAGCGCCTGTTGCGCCTGCTGCTGCAGGGCGGTGACGCGCTGCTGCTCCTGCACAAGCTCGTCATGGCGCGTAAGCCACTGAAAATCTTTCTGCTGTCGCTGCTGTTGGGCCAGCAGGGTTTTCTCTTCGTCAGTAAGTGCCTGCAAACTTTGCTGCAACTGCTGCTGTTGCGCTTCGCTGAGCAGCACGACGCCCGCCGCCTGCGCCTCGTACTTTTCCAGCACGCCGCGTGCAGCTTTGTGTTTTTCAAACACCATGGCGGAAATCTGACCGTAGATCTCGGTGCCGGTTAGCTCTTCCAGCAATTCTGCGCGATCCCCCGGTTTGGCATTCAGGAAGGCGGCAAACTGCCCCTGCGAGAGCAGCATCGAGCGGGTAAAGCGGCCGTAGTCCAGTCCGGTGAGCGCCGCGGTTTGCTCCAGTTTATCCGAAACCTTATCGGCCAGAATCTTGCCGTCCTCGCAGCGGGCCAGCTCCACGCGCGGTGCCTGTAAGTTCCCGTCCGGCTGGTTGCGCGCCCGGTTCTGGCTCCAGAACGCGCGATAGGCAACGCCTTTCACCTCAAACTCCACTTCCGCCAGGCACTCGGCGGTGTCGCGCGTCATCAGGTCGTTTTGCGCCTGAGAGACCTTATTCAGGCGCGGCGTTTCGTGGTAGAGCGCAAGGCAGATGGCGTCGAGCAGGGTTGTTTTGCCCGCGCCGGTTGCGCCGGTGATGGCAAACAGGCCGTTGCTGGCAAACGGCTCCGCGGTGAAGTCAATTTTCCACTCGCCCTTGAGGGAGTTGAGATTTTTCAGACGCAGGCTCAGAATTTTCATGCGTTTTCTTCCTCGTCATTGAGGGCGTGCAGGGTATGGCTGAACAGCTCGTTGAGCCGGACGCGCTTCGCATCATCGATCTCTTCCTGCGACAGGCGGCGTTCAAATACCTCTTCTACCCGCAGTTCACTAAGGGTTTCACGCTGTGCGCCGAGCAGAATTTTCTCGCGCTGCTCGCGGCTGCGGCGCACCAGCAGCACCTCTACCGGCAACTCTTCGGTCAGCGCCTGAATTTTCCGCTGCATATCGTGGAGGTAGTCGTCGGTGGTGATTTCGATATCCAGCCAGACGGGAGGGTTAAGCGCCGCGCCGCGCCACTGCTCAAGCTGGGCGGTAATGGCGTCCAGATCGCCCTTCAGCACCGCCAGCAGCTGGGTGACCGGCACCTCCAGCGTCTCGACGGCGCTGAGTTTACCCTCGCTGAAGCTCACCAGATGCACGGACTTGGCTTTCCCGGTTTCATCGAAGCTGAGCGAAATAGGGGAACCACAGTAGCGGATATGCTCGCAGCCGCCGATGACCTGGGCACGGTGAATGTGCCCGAGCGCGATGTAGTCGGCTGGCGGGAAGTTTTGCGCCGGGAACGCATCCAGCGTGCCGATATAGATCTCGCGGACCGCGTCACTTTTGCTGGCCCCTACGGTGGTGAGGTGCCCGGTGGCAATGACCGGAATGGCCTGTTCACCGCGCAGGGCGCAGGCATCGGCGTGCTGCTGGTGGTAATAATCGGTGATGGCCTGCAGGAGATGCTGCTGCTTTTCCGCACCCGACAGCCCCGCCTGGCTTTGCACGATGTCGCGCGGCCGTAAAAAAGGAATGGGGCACAGTACCGCCCCCGGGGTGCCGTCGCGTTTTTTCAGGATCTGCGGCGCGTGCCCGGCGCTGGCGACCACTGTAGTATTGAGAAACGCCAGGATGTCGCGGGATTCATTGAGCGTCGCGACGGAATCATGGTTGCCGGCAACAATCACCAGATGACAGCCGGTCTGCTGCAGGTTGACCACGAAGCGGTTGTACAGCTCACGCGCATAGCTGGGGGGCGAGCCGGTATCAAAGATGTCACCCGCCACGATAATCGCGTCCACCTCGTGCGTCCGGGCCGTTTCCAGCAGCCAGTTCAGGAACGCTTCATGTTCAGCCGCACGGCTTTTGCTGTAAAAATTTTGACCCAGATGCCAGTCCGAGGTGTGAAGTATGCGCATAGGAGATCCGTGGCGAAAAACGATGCGGGCGATTATAAACTGTCAGGGAGAGGAAAATAACCGCTGTAATAAAACAACAGTTTGCCATTTGTAGTGGTACTGTTTTTCATAAATCTGTCATAAAACTGACGCATAATGGCGCCGCATTACAAACTTGTAACTTAAATAAGATAAGACAGGGCAAAGTATGGCGAGACGTATTCTGGTCGTAGAAGATGAAGCTCCAATTCGTGAAATGGTGTGCTTCGTGCTCGAACAAAATGGCTTCCAGCCGGTTGAAGCGGAAGATTATGACAGCGCGGTGAACCAGCTGAATGAACCCTGGCCCGATCTGATTCTGCTTGACTGGATGTTGCCCGGCGGCTCCGGACTGCAGTTTATCAAACACCTGAAGCGTGAAGCGCTGACCCGCGATATTCCGGTTGTGATGCTCACGGCGCGCGGAGAGGAAGAGGATCGCGTGCGCGGTCTGGAGACCGGCGCGGACGATTACATTACTAAACCGTTTTCCCCAAAAGAGCTGGTTGCGCGCATTAAGGCCGTCATGCGTCGGATTTCGCCGATGGCGGTGGAAGAGGTGATCGAAATGCAGGGCCTCAGCCTTGACCCAACGTCACACCGCGTGATGACCGGCGAAACCCCCCTCGACATGGGGCCTACCGAATTTAAACTCCTGCACTTCTTTATGACCCATCCGGAACGCGTTTACAGCCGCGAGCAGTTGCTGAATAACGTCTGGGGAACTAACGTGTATGTCGAAGACCGGACGGTTGACGTACATATCCGCCGCCTGCGAAAAGCGCTGGAACTGAGCGGCCACGATCGCATGGTACAGACGGTCCGCGGCACGGGTTATCGTTTCTCGACCCGTTTCTGAACAATGACAGGAGTGTGACGCGTGCTGGAACGTCTGTCATGGAAAAGGCTCGTCTTTGAACTGATCTTATGCTGTATTCCGGCCCTTCTTCTGGGGGCCTTTCTTGGGCATCTGCCGTGGTTTCTGCTGGCGGCGGTCACCGGGCTGTTAGTCTGGCATTTCTGGAACCTGTTGCGTCTCTCATGGTGGCTGTGGGTTGACCGCAGTATGACGCCGCCGCCGGGAAGCGGCAGCTGGGAGCCGCTGCTGTACGGTCTGCACCAAATGCAGATGCGTAATAAAAAGCGCCGTCGCGAGCTGGGAAGCCTGATCAAACGCTTTCGCAGCGGTGCAGAGTCGCTGCCGGATGCCGTTATTCTGACGACCGAAGAAGGGACAATCTTCTGGTGTAACGGCCTTGCGCAACAGCTGCTGGGCCTGCGCTGGCCGGACGATAATGGTCAGAATATCCTCAACCTTCTGCGTTATCCCGAGTTCACGCTGTATCTGAAAAAGCGTGATTTTACCCGTCCACACAATCTGAAGCTGAATAACGGTCGCCATCTGGAAATCCGCGTTATGCCCTACAGCGATCGCCAGTGGCTGATGGTGGCGCGCGACGTTACCCAGATGCACCAGCTGGAAGGGGCGCGTCGTAACTTCTTCGCCAATGTGAGCCACGAGCTACGCACTCCGTTGACCGTGCTGCAGGGCTACCTGGAGATGATGCAGGAGCAAACCCTGGAAGGCGCGCCGCGTGAAAAAGCGCTGCACACGATGCGTGAGCAAACGCACCGTATGGAAGGGCTGGTGAAACAGCTGCTGACGCTCTCGAAGATTGAAGCGGCGCCGTCGCTTGCGCTGAATGACACCATAGATGTGCCAATGATGCTGCGCGTCGTGGAGCGTGAAGCGCAGACGTTAAGCCATAAAAAACATCAGCTGACCTTTGACGTCGACAATACGCTGAAGGTGCTGGGCAGCGAAGATGAACTGCGTAGCGCCATCTCCAACCTGGTGTACAACGCGGTAAACCATACGCCGGAAGGGACGGATATCGTAGTGCGCTGGCAGCATACGCCGACAGGCGCCGAGTTTAGCGTGGAGGATAACGGGCCGGGGATTGCCCCGGAGCATATTCCGCGCCTGACCGAGCGTTTCTACCGGGTGGATAAAGCGCGTTCGCGGCAGACGGGAGGGAGCGGACTGGGGCTGGCGATTGTGAAACACGCGGTGAATCACCATGAAAGCCGTCTTGATATCCAGAGTACCCTGGGTAAGGGAACCCGCTTCAGTTTCGTTATCCCGGAACGATTAATTGCCAAAAAGAGCGCCTGACGGCAGGTGTGTCATTTTACCTTTCCACGGGTCAGCGTTTGCTGGCCCGTTTGCTTTGCAGTCAAGCGAAACGCGTGTGAATTTTATACGGCTGGCTGTTTTTTGTTCGCATGATTAGCCATGGGTTTTTCTTATAATTAGCGTATTGTGCTGGAGTATATTTTCATGCTGGCATATTGTTCTGGTTTTACGATCCCACCTTGCCTTTAAACGTTATAAGCGTTTAAATTGCCCCCCAGATACTGTCAGACCGACTGTATTTGCGTGGTAAATCGAAAAACTATTCTTCTCCACGCCAGGACGGGAGCATTTCCCGCTGAAATTGAGCAAATTTTCGGCTGTATCGTCCCGTCAGGGGAATCGAAAATCTCAACGTTTTCAACACCACATCCACAGGCAGTAAGGTTTTATGACCCATCACTTAAAATCGCGTGACATTATCGCGCTGGGCTTTATGACATTTGCGCTGTTCGTTGGCGCAGGCAACATCATTTTCCCTCCAATGGTTGGCTTACAGGCGGGTGAACACGTCTGGACCGCCGCGTTTGGTTTCCTGATTACTGCCGTGGGTCTGCCGGTCCTGACCGTTGTCGCGCTGGCGAAAGTCGGCGGCGGCGTGGATAGCCTCAGCACCCCGATTGGTAAAGTGGCGGGCGTACTGCTGGCTACCGTCTGCTATCTGGCCGTTGGCCCGCTGTTTGCGACCCCGCGTACCGCGACCGTTTCCTTCGAAGTAGGTATTGCTCCTCTGACCGGCGACGGCGCGATGCCGCTGTTTATCTACAGCCTGATTTATTTTGCCATCGTGATCCTGGTTTCCCTCTATCCGGGCAAGCTGCTGGACACGGTCGGTAACTTCCTGGCACCGCTGAAAATTGTGGCGCTGATCGTGCTGGCCGTGGCGGCCATCATCTGGCCAGCCGGTCCAATTAGCGACGCGATGGACGCCTATAAAAACGCCGCGTTCTCTAACGGCTTTGTGAACGGCTACCTGACGATGGATACGCTGGGCGCGATGGTGTTTGGTATCGTTATCGTTAACGCCGCGCGTTCCCGCGGTGTGACCGAAGCGCGTCTGCTGACCCGCTATACCATCTGGGCTGGCCTGATGGCCGGTGTAGGCCTGACGCTGCTGTATCTGGCGCTGTTCCGCCTGGGCTCTGATAGCGCGATGCTGGTCGATCAAAACGCCAACGGTGCGGCTATCCTGCACGCTTACGTTCAGCACACCTTCGGTGGTGCGGGCAGTATGCTGCTGGCGGCGCTGATCTTCCTGGCGTGCCTGGTAACCGCGGTTGGCCTGACCTGCGCCTGCGCAGAGTTCTTTGCGCAGTATCTGCCGCTCTCATACCGTACCCTGGTGTTTATCCTCGGTATCTTCTCCATGGCGGTGTCCAACCTCGGTCTGAGCCACCTGATTCAGGTCTCGATTCCGGTGCTGACGGCGATTTATCCGCCGTGCATCGTGCTGGTGGTGTTGAGCTTCACCCGTCCGTGGTGGCATAACTCCTCACGAATTATTGCGCCAGCCATGTTTATCAGCCTGATTTTTGGTATCCTTGACGGGATTAAAGCATCAGCGTTCGCTGAAATTCTGCCAGCCTGGACACAGCGTCTGCCGCTGTCCGAGCAGGGCCTGGCCTGGCTGATGCCTACCGTTGTTGCACTGGTTCTGGCGGTTATCTGGGATCGTGCTGCAGGGCGTCAGGTCGCATCTAACGCTCATTAATCAACGGCAACAAACTGTTTAACCACGGGGCTTAAGGCCCCGTGGTTTTTTGTTTTTTTCGTGTTGAATGGCAAGATTTAAATGGAAAGCACTAACAAACTTAAACGTGGATTGAGCACGCGCCACATCCGCTTTATGGCGCTGGGCTCTGCTATCGGCACCGGTCTTTTTTATGGCTCGGCAGATGCCATCAAAATGGCCGGTCCCAGCGTTCTGCTGGCGTACATTATCGGCGGCGTGGCGGCGTATATCATCATGCGCGCCCTCGGCGAAATGTCGGTTCACAACCCGTCTGCCAGCTCCTTCTCCCGCTACGCGCAGGAAAACCTCGGCCCGCTGGCCGGGTTTATCACCGGCTGGACCTACTGCTTTGAAATTTTGATTGTGGCGATTGCCGACGTGACGGCATTCGGCATCTATATGGGCGTCTGGTTCCCGGCGGTGCCGCACTGGATTTGGGTGCTGAGCGTGGTGCTGATCATTTGCGCCGTCAATCTGATGAGCGTGAAGGTGTTCGGCGAGCTGGAGTTCTGGTTCTCCTTCTTCAAGGTCGCCACCATCATCATCATGATTGTGGCCGGTTTCGGGATCATTATTTGGGGAATTGGCAACGGCGGGCAGCCGACCGGTATTCACAACCTCTGGAGCAACGGTGGCTTCTTCAGCAACGGCTGGCTCGGGATGGTCATGTCGCTGCAAATGGTGATGTTCGCCTACGGCGGTATCGAGATTATCGGTATCACCGCCGGGGAAGCGAAAGATCCGGAGAAGTCCATTCCGCGCGCCATCAACTCGGTGCCGATGCGTATTCTGGTGTTCTATGTGGGTACGCTGTTCGTGATTATGTCCATCTACCCGTGGAATCAGGTGGGTACCAACGGTAGCCCGTTTGTTCTGACCTTCCAGCATATGGGGATTGCCTTTGCGGCCAGCATTCTTAACTTTGTGGTGCTGACTGCGTCGCTTTCCGCGATCAACAGTGACGTCTTTGGCGTGGGCCGTATGCTTCACGGCATGGCGGAGCAGGGCAGCGCGCCGAAGGTGTTCGCCAAAACCTCACGCCGCGGCACGCCGTGGGTGACGGTGGTGGTGATGACCGTAGCGCTGCTGTTCTCGGTTTACCTGAACTACATCATGCCGGAGAACGTTTTCCTGGTGATTGCGTCCCTGGCGACCTTCGCGACGGTATGGGTATGGATCATGATCCTGCTGTCGCAGATTGCCTTCCGCCGTCGTCTGTCGCCGGATGAGGCGAAAGCGCTGAAGTTTAAGGTGCCGGGCGGGGTGGCGACGACCGTGGTCGGGCTGATCTTCCTGGTGTTTATCATTGGCCTGATTGGCTACCACCCGGATACCCGCATTTCCCTGTACGTGGGCTGTGCGTGGATCGTTCTGTTGCTGATCGGCTGGGTGTTTAAGTGCCGCCGCGACCGCCAGCTGGCGGAAGCGCAGTAATATCCATTTTCCCTCTCCCGGTGGGAGAGGGTTAGGGTGAGGGCATCAGGCCGCACAGATGCCTCCTCCCCCGTCCTCCTCCCCCAATAAATCACGTCATGGTGAGCTATCCTTAACCACCCTGTGGCAAGGTGACGTCAATTTCATCAGAGGGGATTCGTGATGTTAAACGCCTGGCACCTTCCGGTTGCCCCATTTGTTAAGCAAAACAAAGACAACCTTGTGATTACGCTCTGGCTGGCGGGGGAAAACCAGCCTGAACGCGTGACGCTTCGCGCCGAAATTGATAACGAAGAGACCGGGCTGAAAATGCACAAGCTGCGCAGCCAGCCGCAGCCGGGGATCACCGCGTGGCGGGCGAATATCGACCTGAGCAGCGGGCAGCCGCGCCGCCGTTACAGCTTCAAGCTGCTGTGGAACAACCGTCAGCTGTGGTTTACCCCGCAGGGGTTTAGCCGTTTCCCGCCCGCGCGGCTGGAGCAGTTTGCCGTCGATTATCCTGATAACGGCCCGCAGTGGGTTAACGAACAGATCTTTTACCAGATTTTCCCGGACCGCTTTGCGCGCAGCGAAAAACGCACCGCCGACCAGGACAAGGTCTATTTCCATCATGCGGCCGGTCACGACATCATTCTGAAAAAATGGGATGAACCGGTGACGGCGCAGGCAGGTGGCTCGACGTTCTACGGCGGCGATCTCGACGGCATCAGCGAAAAGCTGCCGTACCTGAAAAAACTGGGCGTGACGGCGCTGTACCTCAACCCGGTGTTTAAAGCCCCGAGCGTGCACAAATACGATACCGAAGATTATCGCCACGTTGATGAGCAGTTTGGCGGCGACGAGGCGCTGCTGCGCTTGCGTAAGAATACGCAAAAAGAGGGGATGCGCCTGATCCTGGACGGCGTGTTCAACCACAGCGGCGATTCGCACGCCTGGTTTGACCGCCATAACCAGTCGATGGGCGGGGCATGTCATAACCCGGACTCGCCGCAGCGCGACTGGTACAGCTTTAACGAAGAGGGCCGCGCGCTGGACTGGCTGGGATACCCGAGCCTGCCGAAGCTGGATTTCCAGTCGCCTTCTCTGATTGATGAAATTTACGGCGGTGAAGACAGCATCGTCCGTCACTGGCTGAAGGCGCCGTGGAATATGGACGGCTGGCGCCTGGACGTGGTGCATATGCTCGGTGAAGCGGGCGGGGCGCGGAATAACCTTCAGCACGTCGCCGGGATCGCGCGCTCGGCAAAATCGGCCCAGCCGGAGGCGTTTGTGTTTGGCGAACACTTTGGCGACGCGCGCCAGTGGCTGCAAAACGATGCGGAAGATGCGGCGATGAATTATCGCGGCTTTACCTTCCCGCTGTGGGGATTCCTGGCAAATACCGATATCTCCTACGATCCTAACCATATCGATGCCGAAACCTGCGCAGCGTGGATGGATAACTATCGCGCAGGCCTGTCGCATCAGCAGCAGCTGCGGATGTTTAACCAGCTCGATAGCCACGATACCGCGCGCTTTAAATCCCTGCTCGGCAAGGACGTCGCACGTTTCCCCCTGGCGGTCACATGGCTCTTCACCTGGCCGGGTGTGCCGTGCATTTACTACGGAGATGAAGTGGGGCTGGACGGCAACAACGATCCGTTCTGCCGCAAAACCTTCCCGTGGGAGGAAGAGAAACAGGACAAGGTGCTGTTCAGCCTGTATCAGCGGCTGGCGAAACTGCGCAAGCAGAGCCTTGCCCTGCGCTACGGTGGCTGTCAGGTGGTGTACGCCCACGATAACGTGGTGGTGTTTGTCCGCGTCTATAACCAGCAGCGCGTGCTGGTGGCGATCAATCGGGGCGAAGGCTGCGAAGTGGTGCTGGGTGATTCACCGCTGCTAAAGGTGGCGATGTGGAAGAACAAAGAGGGCAAGGCGACGATGCAGGACGGCGTGCTGGCGCTGCCTGCGGTATCCGCGACGGTCTGGCTCGGCAGCTAATCCGCTAATGTTTCCACCTTTTAAGATGGCGCAAATGCAACGATTTGTGTCAATCTTAACGGATTGTATACGGTGAAGGTGGAAACATGGACGAGCTTTACATCCTTGGCTGTTTGTTCCTGGTTTTTGCGCTGCTGGTTGCGCCCGTGCTCGCGGTTATCGGGTTTAATCGAAGCACGGCGGCACAGCAGGAGATCGCCCGGCTACGCCAGCGCATTGAGGCGCTTGAGCAGCGCGGCGCGGCAGAGATAGCGCCGGAGCCAGAACAGGTGCAAGCTGCTACTCCGGCGGTCGTGACCGCGCCGGTGGCTGAGGACGCTCCCGCGCCTGTCGATCCCTGGCGTCCCGAGATTTCCGCTATCGAGGCCGAACCCGCTCCGGCCCCTGCGTCAGCGGCTAAACAGCCTTCTGCCTTTGGCGGCATAGTGACCTCGCTGGCGCGCTGGTTTATGCAGGGTAATCCCCTGGCGAAGCTTGGCATTCTGCTGCTCTTCCTGGGTCTTTCATTCCTGCTGCGCTATACCGTTGAACATTCCCTGTTCCCGCTTGAGCTGCGCCTGGTGGCGACGGCGCTGTTTGCCATCGTTCTGCTGGCGGTTGGGTGGCGGCTGCGGCACAGGCAGCCGGTCTACGCGCTTATCTTGCAGGGAGGGGCGACGGGCATTCTCTACCTGACGGTCTTCGGCGCCTTCCGGCTCTGGCAGATGCTGCCGATGACGCTGGCCTTTGCGCTGCTGGTGGTGATTTGCGCCGCGAGCGTCGGGCTGGCGGTGCTGCAAAAGGCGTTGAGCCTTGCCATGCTGGCGAGCCTCGGTGGATATCTCGCGCCGCTGCTGCTATCTACCGGGGGCGGTAGCTTTGTGGCGCTGTTCTCCTTCTATCTCCTGCTTTCCATCGGCATTCTCGCCATCAGCATCTGGCAGCACTGGCGCGAGCTTAACCTGCTCGGGCTGCTCTTTACCTTTGGCGTGGGCGGCCTGTGGGGGCTGAGTGATTACCAGCCTGAAGACTATTGGATCTGCCAGCTGTTCCTGATTGCCAATACGCTGATCTTCGGCGTGCTGAGCGTAGCGCTGTCGCTGAGGGCGCAGGAGAAAGGGAAGCAGATTATTGACGGCGTGCTGCTGTTTGCCCCGCCGCTGGTGGGTTTTGGGATGCAGTACGGCATGACCCGACACTGGGAATATGGCCCGGCCCTGAGCGCGCTGGGATACGGGGCGTTTTATCTTACCCTCGCGTTCCTTGCGCTGCGGCGCTATCCCTCCATCGGACGACCGCTGGTGATGGCGGCGCTGGCCATCGGCGGCGGATTTGCCACGCTCGCCATTCCGCTGGCGCTCTCCGCGCGCTGGACGGCGATGGCCTGGGCGCTTGAGGGGCTGGGTATCCTCTGGCTGGGCGTGCAGCAGCACCAGCGACGCATGAGCTATAGCGGGACGGCGCTGCTGGTGCTGGCGCTCGGCAGCGCGCTGTGGGCGCAGATGAATGGCGTTACGTCGCTGAGCCTGCTGCTGATCTTCACCATCCTCAGCCTTTGCTGGCTGGCTGCTGCTTGGCTGTGGCGGAACATCTTTCTGCCGGTTAGCTGGGCGCTGCTGGCAGGCGGGCTGCTGTTCTGGCTCGTGGCACTATTTGGCGCGTCGCGGCTGGTGTTGAAGCAGGAATTACCTGTTCTGGCAGGCGTGCTGGCGTTGACGGCGGCGTCGGTCTGGGGCTGGCGGCAGGCTGCGGCTCGTCTGGCGTGGCGGGAACTGGATGCCAGCAAATGGCTGCTGTGGCCGCTGATGCTGGTGATGGTGGGCTATCAGCTCTCGCACCAGCAGATATTTGCCGCCGGCTGGTCAAATCTGGCATGGGGAATCGCGCTTCCTGCCGCGCTGATGCTGCTGCGGCGCGACGGCGCCCGTTTAGCGCCGCGCATCTCTGGGGGGCTGCACCTGTCTCTGTTCTGGATGATTTTACTGGCGCTGGCGGCGGAGCTTTACTGGTTTGCCCGGTCGCTGCCGTGGGGCATGGCGGCCTGGGGCAGCGGGCTGGCGATGGCCGCAGGCGGCGGGGTAATTATGGCGCTCTCTGCGGCGGTACGCCGTCGCGGGTGGCCGTTCCGGGAGTGGCCCGCACTCTACGCGTGTATAGCACCGATCCCCGTGGTCGTGGCGCTGCTGATATTGCTGGTGGTGACCAATTTCCAGGACGGCGTGGTTTACCGTCAGACCTGGCTGCCGCTGGTGAATCCGCTTGAGGAAGGCGCGGCGTTCGCGCTGCTGGGGCTGGTGGTCTTTTATCAGATGGTGGAACGCTACTACCCGGCGCTGCTCTCGCAGGCACGTCCGTGGCCTGTCGTCGCGATTATGGCGTTTGGCTTCTGGTGGCTTAACGGTGCGCTGATGCGCGCCCTGGCCTGGTACGGCGACGTGGCCTGGAATATGGCATCACTGTGGGATTCGCGGCTTATCCAGACCTCGTTTGCCCTGTTCTGGATGCTGAGCGCGCTGGTGATCATGGTCCACGCCACCCGCCGGGCTTCCCGTCAGGAGTGGCTTGGCGGTGCCGCGCTGCTGGGGGTGGTGATGGTTAAACTTATGCTGGTGGACAGCGCGGGCGGAGGCGGTCTGTCACGCGCGGTGGCGTTTATCGGCGTGGCAATACTGGTGCTGATCGTGGGGTATTTCTCGCCGCTGCCGCCCAAAACAGGAGACGAAAAATGAAATGGATGAAAGCGGTAGCCTGTACCGCGCTGCTGGCGCTTGCCGCCCCGGGGTTCTGCGAAGAGGTACAAACGGAATCGCCCCGGGACTATGCCTTTGGCCGCTCGCTGGATACGTCTGCTCCTTCCCAGTGGTATCGGGTGACGCTGCCGCTCGCCGTCTATGCGCAGAGCACGTCGCCGGATCTGCATGACGTTCGCGTCTTTAATCAGTCGGGCGAGCCGGTTCCCTTCAGCCTGGTTACCGCGACGCGCCCGCAGGCGGCAGTGCAATCCACGGCGCTGCGCCTCTTTCCGCTGGACGCGTCGCCCCTTGCGCCTGCGCGAGGGGGTGAGGAGAGCGATAAGATCCTGCTCCGTTCCGCAAACGGCGTTGAGATTGTGCTTGAAGGACAAAATGCCGCCGCAACCGGCCAGCATTATCTGCTGACTCTGCCGGAGCAGGATACGGGGGAAATAAGGCTGTCCCAATTACAGCTGCTCTGGAATACCCCTCAGACGCCGTGGCAGGGAACGGCGTCGGTCTATTACAGCGAGGATCTTAAGCGCTGGTATACCCTGCGTGAGGATATGCCGCTGCTGGACGTGGTGAGCGGGCAGGATCGTCTTAAGCTGGACCGGATCGATACCGATATTGTTTTGTCTCCCGATACGAACCGCTATCTCCTGGTGGTGCTGAACGCGCAGAGCCAGGGAATAACCTTGACCGGCGTAAACGCAATCAGCGCACCTGCCCAGGCGGCCCCGGAAGCGATCGACCTTGAGGGGGAAGGGGAGCAGCTATCGACAAGCGAAGCGCAGTGGCGCTGGGCGCGTCCGCAGCCGCTGAGTGCTGTCAGCATCTCACTGAACGGCGATGGCGTCCTTCCCGTGGAGATAGCGTGGCGCAGTTCGGATAAAGATGCATGGCACCCCCTGAAAAAAGAGGTTCTTTACCGTCTGGAGGGAAAAACGTCTCCACCTGTTTCGCTTAACGGGGGCCTGGTGCAGGCGGTGAAAGTCACGACGCTGAATGCGCGCCTGCCGGAGTACCTGCCGAGCGTCACCGGGCATCGCGATCGCTATGACCTGGTGTTCAACGCGCAGGGAAAAGCACCGTACGTGCTCGCCTGGGGTAACGGGGCGGCAAAACCAGCCAGCGTGGAGCCTGACATGCTGATCCCTGCCGATCTGCGCAAGACCTATGATATGGCGAACCTGCCGCAGGCCGACATTCTGGATGATGTCGCGTTAGGCGGCGAGGGGCGTCTGACCGCGACCTCTGCGTCCGAGCAGGAGAGCAGGATGAACGCGCTGCTGGTGTGGGGTGTGCTGATTGCGGGCGTGATTCTGCTGGCGGGCATGGCCTGGCGCATCTGGCGAGAGACGCAGCGTAAGGCATAAAAAAGGCCCGCATAAGCGGGCCTCTTCCGTAAACCGTGCCGATTACAGGCTGGATACGTTCTCAGACAGGTATTTAGCTACGCCGTCTGGGGAAGCAGCCATACCTTCTTTACCTTTTTCCCACTGAGCCGGGCACACTTCGCCGTGCTCTTCGTGGAACTGCAGCGCGTCAACCATGCGCAGCATTTCGTCGATGTTACGACCCAGCGGCAGATCGTTCACAACCTGGTGACGAACGATGCCGTTTGCGTCGATCAGGAAGGAGCCGCGCAGTGCAACGCCAGCGTCCGGATGTTCGATACCGTAAGCCTGCTGGATTTCGCGTTTGATGTCCGCAACCATTGCGTATTTCACCGCACCGATGCCGCCATTTTCGACAGGGGTGTTACGCCATGCGTTGTGTACAAATTCAGAGTCGAAGGAGACGCCAACCACTTCCACGCCACGCTTCTGGAATTCTTCATAACGTTTGTCGAACGCGATCAGCTCAGACGGGCAAACGAAAGTGAAGTCCATTGGCCAGAAGAACAGAACGGTCGCTTTACCGTTGGTGTGCTGTTTGAAGTTGAAGTTTTCAACGATTTCACCGTTGCCCAGAACTGCTGCAGCTGTAAAATCCGGAGCCGGACGAGTTACCAGAACCATATGATTCTCCTGTAGATACTAAGGTTATTTGGAACGCAACGCGAGCCAGTATAGAGAGTGTTCCTGGATAAGACAAAGAGGTGGTGACAATCGTTCCACCAGCTTTTACCTATCAATGTGAATTCTGTTACAGCTGTTTGTTTTTCGCCTGCGCCATCATGCGTGGATAGAACTGCCAGAATTGGCTCTCCAGCGCATCGTAATGTTCATCCAGGTCATACCAGGAGTCGCGCAGCGCATCCAGCCGCGGGCGGCGGCTTGCCATCCCATTCAGCACATTCTGGATAAAATCCATCTCGCGATAGCGCTCCAGCCAGCGTTCTGACCACAGGTAGTTATTCAGATTCACAAAGCGCGGCGGCGAGTCGGGCAGAATAATCGACACCTGCTGGTGGGCGTAGCGCACAAACGCCGGCAACGGCATCTCCGGCGACAGCTGTTCCCAGTGGCGCGACAGGAAGTGGTCCCACATCACGTCGAGCGTGATCGGGGCAACGCGGCGCGTTTCAGGGCGAAACCACGCTTTGGCTTCCGTCACTTCCGGCAGCTTATCCGTCAGCACGTCGATGCGGCGGTGCATAAAAATCCCGTCGACAACCTCAGGGGAATAGTCCTCAGCGGGGTTGCCGCGCACAAAATCGGCCAGCAAATTGCCGGACAGGGAGCTGTCAGCGAGATGAGCGAGATGCAGGTGAGCGAGAAAATTCATGCGTTTTATTTGTCCAGTGGCGGCTAATTGTTGCAGCAAAAGGGTGTGAGCACTAGACTATGCCGCCTGTTTTTAAGTCACGAGTATACGTCATGCGCGTCGCCGATTTCTCCTTTGAACTACCTGAATCCCTGATTGCTCACTATCCCATGCCTGAGCGCAGCAGCTGTCGCTTACTGTCACTGGATGGGCCAACGGGCGAGCTGACGCACGGTACTTTCACCGATTTGCTCGACAAGCTCAACCCTGGCGATCTGCTGGTCTTTAACAATACCCGCGTGATCCCGGCGCGCCTGTTTGGCCGTAAGGCCAGCGGCGGCAAGATTGAAGTGCTGGTCGAACGTATGCTCGATGATAAACGCATTCTGGCACATATTCGCGCCTCCAAGGCACCGAAGCCGGGCGCGGAGCTGCTGCTCGGCGATGACGAGAGCATTAAAGCGACCATGACCGCGCGCCACGATGCGCTGTTTGAGGTGGAATTCAACGACGAGCGTACGGTGCTCGATATCCTGAACGCCATCGGCCATATGCCGCTGCCGCCGTACATTGAGCGCCCGGACGAAGAGGCTGACCGCGAGCTATACCAGACCGTTTACAGCCAGAAGCCTGGCGCGGTGGCTGCACCCACGGCGGGTCTGCACTTTGATGAGCCGCTGCTGGAAAAGCTGCGTGCCAAAGGCATTGAGATGGCGTTTGTGACGCTGCACGTTGGCGCGGGCACCTTCCAGCCGGTGCGCGTGGACAGCATTGAAGACCACATCATGCACTCCGAGTATGCCGAAGTGCCGCAGGATGTGGTGGACGCGGTGCTGGCGGCGAAAGCGCGGGGTAGCCGCGTCGTGGCCGTCGGTACGACGTCCGTGCGTTCACTGGAGAGCGCCGCGCAGGCTGCAAAGCGCGATCTTATCGAGCCGTTCTTTGGCGATACGCAGATTTTTATCTACCCGGGCTATCAGTACAAAGTGATTGACGCGCTGGTGACCAACTTCCATCTGCCTGAATCGACGCTGATTATGCTGGTCTCCGCGTTTGCGGGTTATCAGCATACGATGAATGCCTACAAGTCTGCGGTAGAACAAAAATATCGCTTTTTTAGCTACGGGGACGCGATGTTTATCACGTACAATCCGCTGGCTTTGAATGAGCGTGTCGGGGAATAAGTCCGCGGCACCGTATTACAACGTTGGACTGTTTTTCTGACGTCGGAGAAAAAATGAAATTTGAACTTGATACCACCGATGGCCGCGCGCGTCGCGGTCGCCTGGTGTTTGATCGCGGCGTGGTGGAAACCCCCGCGTTTATGCCTGTGGGCACATACGGCACCGTAAAAGGGATGACGCCGGAAGAAGTTGAAGCCACTGGCGCACAGATTATCCTCGGCAATACCTTCCACCTGTGGCTGCGTCCGGGTCAGGAGATCATGAAGCTCCACGGCGATCTGCACGATTTTATGCAGTGGAAAGGCCCCATCCTCACCGACTCCGGTGGATTCCAGGTTTTCAGCCTGGGCGATATCCGCAAGATCACCGAGCAGGGCGTACACTTCCGTAACCCGATCAACGGCGATCCGATTTTCCTCGATCCAGAAAAATCGATGGAGATTCAGTACGATCTCGGCTCTGACATCGTGATGATCTTCGACGAATGTACGCCATACCCGGCAGACTGGGACTACGCGAAACGCTCTATGGAGATGTCTCTGCGCTGGGCGAAGCGCAGCCGCGACCGTTTTGACTCCCTGCAGAACAAAAATGCGCTGTTTGGCATTATTCAGGGCAGCGTTTACGAAGATTTACGCGATATCTCTGTTAAAGGTCTGGTAGAGATAGGTTTTGATGGCTACGCTGTCGGCGGTTTGGCTGTGGGTGAGCCGAAGGAGGACATGCACCGCATTCTGGAGCACGTCTGCCCGCAAATCCCGGCGGATAAACCACGATACCTGATGGGTGTGGGTAAACCCGAAGATCTGGTGGAAGGCGTACGTCGCGGCATTGATATGTTCGACTGCGTGATGCCAACCCGCAACGCGCGTAACGGTCATCTGTTCGTTACCGATGGCGTGGTGAAAATCCGTAACGCGAAGCATAAGAGTGACACCAGCCCGCTCGATTCCGAGTGCGATTGCTATACCTGTCGCAATTATTCTCGCGCGTATCTGCATCATCTCGATCGTTGTAACGAGATTTTGGGCGCGCGTCTCAATACGATTCATAATCTTCGCTACTATCAGCGCTTAATGTCTGGTTTACGCAAGGCTATCGAAGAGGGTAAATTAGAGAGCTTCGTGACCGATTTTTACCAACGTCAGGGGCGGGATGTTCCACCGTTGAACGTTGATTAATATTAATAATGAGGGAATTTGAATGAGCTTTTTTATTTCTGATGCGGTAGCGGCAACAGGTGCTCCGGCGCAGGGCAGCCCGATGTCTCTGATCCTGATGCTGGTTGTGTTCGGTCTGATCTTCTACTTCATGATCCTGCGCCCACAGCAGAAGCGTACCAAAGAGCACAAAAAGCTGATGGACTCCATTGCGAAAGGCGATGAAGTGCTGACCAACGGTGGTCTGGTCGGCCGCGTAACCAAAGTGGCTGAAAGCGGCTACATTGCTATCGCCCTGAACGACACCACTGAAGTGGTTATCAAACGTGACTTCGTAGCTGCCGTTCTGCCGAAAGGCACTATGAAGGCGCTGTAATCCCAACTTTTCCCAAAGGGAACTGCCGTGTTAAACCGTTATCCTTTGTGGAAGTACATCATGCTGGTCGTCGTGATTATCGTCGGCCTGCTGTACGCGCTTCCCAACCTGTATGGTGAGGATCCGGCTGTTCAAATCACTGGCGCGCGCGGTGTCGCCGCCAGTGAGCAAACGCTGATCCAGGTCCAGAAAACGTTACAAGAAGAAAAAATTACCGCTAAGTCTGTGGCTCTGGAAGAGGGTGCAATTCTTGCTCGCTTCGACACCACCGACACGCAGCTCCGCGCTCGCGAAGCGCTGATGGGCGTGCTGGGTGACAAATATGTCGTGGCGCTTAACCTTGCTCCTGCAACCCCTCGCTGGCTGGCTGCGCTGAACGCAGAGCCAATGAAACTCGGTCTTGACCTGCGTGGCGGCGTTCACTTCCTGATGGAAGTGGATATGGATACCGCGCTCGGCAAGCTGCAGGAACAGAATATTGACAGCCTGCGCAGCGATCTGCGTGACAAAGGCATCCCATACACTACCGTGCGTAAAGAAGATAACTACGGCATGAGCATCACGTTCCGCGACAGCGCGGCGCGCGATCAGGCTGTAGATTACCTGACCCAACGTCACCGTGACCTGGTGATCACCTCTCAGGGCAGCAACCAGCTGCGTGCGGTGATGACCGATGCGCGTCTGAAAGAAGCGCGTGAATATGCCGTTCAGCAGAACATCAACATTCTGCGTAACCGTGTGAACCAGCTGGGTGTGGCTGAGCCGTTGGTACAGCGTCAGGGTGCTGACCGTATCGTGGTTGAACTGCCGGGTATCCAGGATACCGCGCGTGCGAAAGAGATTCTCGGTGCGACCGCGACGCTGGAATTCCGTCTGGTGAACTCCAATGTCGACCAGTCCGCCGCGGCGTCTGGCCGTATTCCGGGTGACTCCGAAGTGAAACAGACCCGCGAAGGTCAGCCGGTTGTGCTGTACAAGCGCGTGATCCTGACCGGTGACCACATCACTGACTCCACGTCGAGCCAGGATGAGTACAACCAGCCGCAGGTTAACATCTCGCTGGATAGCGCGGGTGGTAACATCATGTCTAACTTCACTAAGGACAACATCGGTAAACCGATGGCGACCCTGTTCGTGGAGTACAAAGACAGCGGTAAGAAAGATGCAAACGGTCGTGCGGTGCTGGTGAAAGAGGAAGAGGTGATTAACATCGCCAACATCCAGTCTCGTCTGGGTAACAGCTTCCGTATTACCGGTATTAACAACCCGAACGAAGCGCGTCAGCTCTCTCTGCTGCTGCGTGCCGGTGCGCTGATTGCGCCAATTCAGATTGTTGAAGAACGTACCATTGGTCCAACGCTGGGTATGCAAAACATCCAGCAGGGTCTGGAAGCGTGTCTGGCCGGTCTGGCGGTCTCTATCCTTTTCATGATCTTCTTCTATAAGAAGTTTGGTCTGATTGCGACGTCCGCGCTGATCGCGAACCTGGTGCTGATCATCGGCATTATGTCCCTGCTGCCGGGGGCGACGCTGACCATGCCGGGGATTGCGGGTATCGTTCTGACCCTTGCGGTGGCGGTCGACGCCAACGTACTGATTAACGAACGTATCAAAGAAGAGTTGAGCAACGGTCGCTCTGTTCAGCAGGCGATTGACGAAGGCTATAAAGGCGCGTTCAGCTCCATTTTCGATGCGAACGTAACAACACTGATTAAGGTTCTTATCCTGTATGCAGTGGGTACTGGCGCGATCAAAGGCTTTGCGATTACAACCGGTATCGGTGTCGCAACGTCAATGTTTACCGCTATTGTCGGCACCCGTGCCATCGTGAACCTGCTGTACGGCGGCAAGCGCGTCAAAAAGCTGTCTATCTGAGGAGTGCGTTGTGGCACAGGAATATACTGTTGAACAATTGAACCATGGCCGTAAAGTCTGGGACTTTATGCGCTGGGACTACTGGGCCTTCGGCATTTCAGGTTTACTGCTGATTCTGTCCATCATCGTTATGGGCGTGAAAGGCTTTAACTGGGGTCTGGATTTCACCGGTGGTACGGTCATCGAGATCTCCCTGGAAAAACCGGTCGATATGGACCAGATGCGTCTGTCTTTGCAGAAAGCGGGCTTTGAAGAGCCGCTGCTGCAGAACTTCGGCAGCAGCCGCGACATCATGGTGCGTATGCCGCCGGTGCACGATGCCAACGGCAGCCAGGAGCTGGGCAGTAAGGTCGTACAGGTCATTAACGAGACCACCAGCCAGAGCGCGGCGGTCAAGCGTATTGAGTTCGTCGGCCCGAGCGTGGGTGCAGACCTGGCGCAGACCGGCGCCATGGCGCTGCTGGTGGCGCTGATCTCCATCCTGGTGTACGTCGGTTTCCGCTTCGAGTGGCGACTGGCGGCCGGTGTGGTTATCGCTCTGGCGCACGACGTGGTGATCACCATGGGCATACTGTCTCTGTTCCACATTGAGATTGACCTGACTATCGTGGCATCCCTGATGTCCGTTATCGGTTACTCACTGAACGACAGTATCGTGGTATCTGACCGTATCCGTGAAAACTTCCGTAAGATCCGTCGCGGCACGCCGTACGAAATCTTTAACGTGTCGTTGACCCAGACGCTGCACCGTACCTTGATCACATCCGGTACCACCCTGATGGTAATCCTGATGCTGTTCCTCTTCGGTGGCCCGGTGCTGGAAGGCTTCTCGCTGACCATGCTGATCGGTGTCTCCATCGGTACGGCGTCGTCCATCTACGTCGCGTCCGCCCTGGCCCTGAAACTCGGTATGAAGCGCGAGCACCTGCTCCAGCAGAAAGTCGAAAAAGAAGGGGCGGATCAGCCGTCCATTCTGCCGTAAGGCGACGTTTAGTGCGTTATCGGAATCCCGGTCTGTTGACCGGGATTTTTTTTATCTGCTCCTGACAAACACTCCTGACAGTATGCTGTCAGGAGCCCTGTCGTAGACTCCTTCTGAACCCAAACAACAGACAGGAGGATGTATGAAAAGCGTAATTAACTGGTTTGAAATTCCGGTCTCGGATATGGATCGCGCCATCAAATTTTATGAGCCGGTCATGCAGCTTGCGCTGCGTCGCGAGAAAATGGATTGCGCAGAGCTGGCGGTTTTTCCGCATGAGGATCCCGCCACCGGTGGGGCGCTGGCAAAATTTGACGGCGTTACACCGTCTTTGCAGGGCGCTATTATTTACCTGCATACTGACAATCTGGCGGCGACGCTCGATCGCATTGCCTCCGCGGGCGGCGAGTGCGTATTTGGCCCGCTGGAACTGCCGCATGGTATCGGCACTATCGCACTGTTTACCGACAGCGAGGGTAACCGCGTCGGCCTCCATCAACCTGCCTGAGAGCGGAATGAGATATGACCCGACGCGCTGACCGTTTGTTTCAGATTGTGCAGATCCTGCGGGGCAGGCGTCTGACAACGGCAGCGCATCTGGCGGACCGGCTTGGCGTGTCCGAGCGCACGGTCTACCGCGATATCCGCGACCTGTCGCTTTCCGGCGTGCCGGTGGAAGGCGAGGCAGGAAGTGGATATCGGCTAATGTCGGGTTTTGATCTGCCGCCGCTGATGCTGACAAATAAAGAATCCGAAGCGCTGATGGTCGCGATTCGCCTGCTCAAAACCTGGGGAGGTGAATCGCTGTCGCGCGAGCTGGAATCGGCCCAGGAGAAGGTGCTGGCTATCCTGCCCGAGGAGAACCGTCGAAAGGCGGAGCAGACGCGGATCTACGCCCCGGATTTTTGCATGCAAAGCCACTCCCGCAGCGATTTTGACATGATCCATCAGGCGATTTCCGCCCAGCGCGTATTGGCGCTGCATTATCGTGATGAAGCCGGGCAGCTCTCAAAACGAGAGGTTCAGCCGCTGGGCTTGTTCTTCTGGGGGGAGCGCTGGCTGCTTGCGGCGTGGTGTGAACGGCGCGATGACTACCGCTGTTTTCGGCTCGACCGGTGTCTCAATATTGTGCAGACGGAGAGGCGGTTCAGCGAGAGTGCGGACAGGTCTTTGGCGGATTTTTTGCGGAAGGTGAGGCAGTAAAAAGCCGGGTGGCGAGGTAAAAGCAAAACGGCAACGTGTGTTGCCGTTTTTAGTATTTGTTCCCTCTCCCTTTGGGAGAGGGTCAGGGTGAGGGCATCAGCCCGCACGGTCCCGCACTGATTAGAAGTTGTAACCCACGACCAGGTAACCACCCCAACCGGTAGAACGGACGTGTTCGTTCATCCATACCAGTTTAGCGTCGTCGTTCCACTGGCCGCCGTTGTGCCAGTAACGTGCCACAACAGAGTAGTGCCAGTGATCGTAGTTCAGCGCCAGGATGTGACTGGAGGCGATGGAGTCATTGGTACGCTGCTTAATACCGTTCTCTGCGTAACCGCTCTTATCGCCCAGATCTGAACCCCAGTCGAAGTTGGTGAAGCCGATGTAGCTCAGGTTACCGCCCCAGAGTTGGGTAATTGGAACAAAGTATTTCACTTTGAAACGGTAGCCATCCCACTCGTTCTGGTTTTCAGCACCGTAGTTCTGCCACTGATATTTCGCGTATACGTTCAGGGACAGGCTCATTGGCAGGCCCGTGTCGATGTCGGTACCCAGACCCATATACCAGGTGCTCTGACGACCAGACTCGTTGCGGCCCATGTCGTAGATATAGTTGTTCGCGAAGTACCACTCTTTAAACGGACCGAAGCTCAGATTGGTGCCGGTCAGCTTGTCGATGGAGAAGCGCGGTTCGATCTCCATGAACAGTGGGGAACCGTGGTTCCAGATACCTTTAGCCTGAGAGTTACCACCGAAGAAGACCGGTGCATCCATATAGCCATAGAAATCAAACCAGTCTTTCTTGGCGAATGCTTCGTATTCCAGGTAGGTATCGTTGCGGATCTGTGGTCCGAAACGGGTGTGGTAGCTGCCTACCACGTTAACGCTCTGGTGCCACCAGTCGGAGAGGTATTGTGGTTTCTCGTTTTCCGCTGCGTTAACAGTGAAAGAGGAGGAAAGTGCCAGAACTGCACCGGCTGCGAGTAATGTTTTTTTCATAATCATGCCACTGATTGAAATTCCCTTCCGGGAGTGAAAAATGCGCGAATTGCGTTTCTAAATATTTCGTGTTTCTGCGGTGCCTATTATAGGAATCCCTGCTCACAAAAATATGTGTTGTTTCACATATCTCTCACACACGTAATCGATTGCGTTCACGTTTGCGTACTTTAAACGGCCGGGATTGTAGCGGCAATCATTTCTGTTGCCAATCCATACGAAATGTAAATGTTAGCGGAGTGACATTTCACTCCGCTCAAAAGGAGGGGATTACTGCGCGGCGGGTTGGATATCGTGAATGCGGATAAAGCCTAACTGATCAGGCGTAAGGCCGCTTAACTGAAGCGGAATATCCACATCGCTGGGCGCTAACACGCTGGCCGGAGCGGTGAACAGCTGATTCTTCACATTCACCTCCTGGTAATTCTCCGTGGTGCCCTGGATCTGTCCCCATTCGACGGTACCGCTAAAGGCTGGCAGCGGATCGTTAGATTCGCCATGAATACGCAATGTTGCGCGCGTACCATCCGCATTCGCCGCCACGTTCACCAGCGACATTTTCAGCGTGCCAATCTGGCTGTTGAGCAGAGCAGGCGTGTTTGCCCCCGGCAGCAGGTACACCCCGCTGGTGGATTTGGCGTTCAGCGCGTTTTGCTGGGTGATCTTCACCGTTTCTTTGTTCAGTTTGTCCATCGCCGTGTTGAGCGTATTCACGCTTTGTTTCATCTGACGGACTTCGGTTTGCTGTGCACAGGCACTGAGGGTGAAGAGGCTCCCCACCAGTAAAATTCTCAGGTAACGTCTTGTCATAGCGTTTATTTCCTTGAAATAACGGATCCCCATAATGGTAGCCAGCAACGCGTCGCCAGACATAGATCCTTTGTCTCAAAAAAGCTCTTCCTTTGTTGTCAGGCCAGATCAGGGTAAAATGAAAATCAGTTAACCAGATAACAGGGATACCGTATGCATTGCCCATTCTGCTCCGCTGTGGATACCAAAGTCATCGACTCTCGTCTTGTGGGCGAAGGGTCTTCAGTGCGCCGTCGTCGGCAGTGTCTGGTGTGCAACGAGCGTTTCACGACCTTTGAGGTTGCAGAACTGGTAATGCCGCGCGTGGTAAAAAGTAACGACGTGCGCGAGCCGTTTAATGAAGAGAAACTGCGCAGCGGAATGCTGAAGGCCCTCGAAAAACGGCCCGTCAGCGCGGATGACGTCGAAATGGCGCTAAACCACATTAAATCTTACCTGCGAGGCCTTGGCGAGCGTGAAGTGCCGAGCAAAATGATCGGCAACCTGGTGATGGAGCAGTTGAAAAAGCTCGATAAGGTCGCCTATATCCGCTTCGCTTCGGTCTACCGCAGCTTCGAAGACATCAAAGAGTTTGGCGAAGAGATCGCCCGCTTACAGGATTAAGCTCATGCACGATGAGATGTACATGGCGCGAGCCATGAAGCTGGCGCAGCGCGGTCGTTTTACCACCCATCCCAACCCGAACGTCGGGTGCGTTATCGTGAAAGATGGCGAGATCGTGGGGGAGGGGTTTCACTATCGTGCAGGCGAGCCGCATGCGGAGGTTCATGCGCTGCGCATGGCCGGTGAGAAGGCGCGCGGCGCCACTGCCTATGTGACGCTGGAGCCCTGCAGCCATCACGGGCGTACGCCGCCGTGCTGTGAAGCGCTGATTGCTGCGGGCGTTTCACGTGTGGTCGCATCGATGCAGGACCCGAATCCGCAGGTGGCCGGACGCGGCCTGTATCGCCTGCAGCAGGAAGGGATTGACGTCAGCCATGGGCTGATGATGCAGGACGCTGAAGCCCTCAACAGAGGCTTCCTGAAGCGCATGCGCACAGGGTTCCCGTATATTCAGCTCAAGCTGGGCGCCTCGCTGGACGGCCGTACGGCGATGGCAAACGGCGAAAGCCAGTGGGTAACTTCGCCACAGGCAAGGCGCGATGTGCAACGTCTGCGCGCGCAAAGCCATGCTATCCTCACCAGCAGTGAAACGGTCCTGGCTGACGATCCGGCCATGACCGTGCGCTGGGATGAACTGAATGCCGATACCCAGGCGCTTTATCCGCAGGAGAACCTGCGTCAGCCGCTGCGTATTGTTATTGATAGCCAGAACCGCGTAACGCCGCAGCACCGCATCGTCCAGCAGCCGGGTGAAACCTGGATTGCGCGCACGATGGAAGATACGCGCGACTGGCCGGAAGGCGTGCGCAGCGTTATGGTGCCGGAGCATAACGGGCATCTGGATCTGGTGGTGCTGATGATGCTGCTCGGCAAGCAGCAGGTGAACAGCATCTGGGTCGAAGCTGGCCCGACGCTCGCCGGCGCGCTGCTTCAGGCGGGGCTGGTGGATGAACTGCTCGTCTACGTTGCACCTAAACTGTTAGGTCACGACGCGCGCGGCCTGTTTGTGCTGCCCGGCCTTGAAAAACTGGCCGACGCACCGCAACTCACATTCAGCGAGATTCGTCCGGTGGGTCCGGATGTCTGCCTCCATTTAACGACAGCGTAATTGCTCCCGAAATAGGGAAGCAGTGCGCAAAGTATTATGATAAAATCCGCCCCCCTGCGGGGCCAAATGAACCCGTAAAGGAAGAGTATGAACATTATTGAAGCTGCTGTAGCTACCCCGGACGCTCGCGTCGCCATCACCATTGCGCGTTTCAACAACTTCATCAACGACAGCCTGCTGGAAGGTGCGATTGACGCCCTGAAACGTATCGGCCAGGTTAAAGATGACAACATTACCGTTGTTTGGGTTCCAGGCGCTTATGAACTGCCACTGGCGGCGGGCGCGCTGGCGAAAACCGGTAAATACGACGCGGTGATTGCGCTGGGTACTGTTATTCGTGGCGGCACTGCGCACTTCGAATACGTTGCGGGCGGTGCAAGCAACGGTCTGGCACACGTTGCGCAGGATGCTGAAATTCCTGTGGCGTTCGGCGTGCTGACCACCGAAAGTATTGAACAAGCCATCGAACGTGCTGGCACCAAAGCCGGTAACAAAGGTGCAGAAGCTGCACTGACCGCGCTTGAAATGATCAATGTATTGAAAGCCATCAAGGCCTGATTTTTTTGTAAGGGGAATTCCGTGAAACCTGCTGCTCGTCGCCGCGCCCGTGAATGTGCCGTCCAGGCACTTTACTCCTGGCAGTTGTCCCAGAACGACATCGCTGATGTTGAATACCAGTTCCTGTCAGAACAGGACGTGAAAGACGTTGACGTTCTGTACTTCCGTGAACTGCTGTCGGGAGTGGCGACTAATAGCGCGTATCTCGATGGCCTGATGAAGCCATACCTGTCCCGTCTGCTCGAAGAGCTGGGCCAGGTGGAAAAAGCAGTGTTGCGTATCGCGCTGTTTGAGCTGTCTAAACGTGATGATGTCCCGTACAAAGTGGCCATCAACGAAGCGATCGAACTGGCGAAAACCTTCGGCGCTGAAGACAGCCACAAGTTTGTTAACGGCGTACTTGATAAAGCAGCACCTGCGATCCGTCCCCACAAAAAGTGATCCGCAAACCGGAGTCCTGCATTGCCTGACGGGCAGTGCGGCTCCGGTTTTTTCTTTTATTTGCTGAGGCATAACGTATGGCATGCGGCGAATTCTCCCTGATTGCCCGTTATTTCGACCGTGTCAGAACCTCTCGTCTTGATGTTGAAACCGGCATTGGCGATGACTGTGCACTTCTCAATATTCCTGAAAAGCAGACGCTGGCAATCAGCACCGACACCCTGGTGTGCGGACGTCATTTCTTGCCCGATATCGATCCTGCCGATCTGGCGTATAAAGCCCTGGCGGTGAACGTCAGCGATCTGGCGGCGATGGGAGCCGATCCCGCGTGGCTGACGCTGGCTCTGACGCTACCAGAGGTGGATGAAGCCTGGCTGGAAGCCTTTAGCGACGCGCTGTTTGAGCAGTTGAACTACTACGATATGCAACTGATTGGCGGCGATACGACTGCCGGGCCGCTGTCTATGACGCTGGCGATCCACGGCTATGTGCCGCTCGGTCGCGCGCTGAAGCGCTCGGGCGCTAAACCGGGCGACTGGATCTATGTGACCGGTACGCCGGGAGACAGCGCGGCAGGGCTGGCGATCCTTCAGGATCGCTTAACCGTGAAGGACGCTGACGATGCGGCATATCTGGTGAAACGCCACCTTCGCCCAACGCCGCGCATTCTGCACGGTCAGGCACTGCGCGAGCGGGCCAGCTCGGCTATCGATCTCTCTGACGGGCTGATCTCGGACCTCGGGCATATCCTGAAGGCCAGCGGCGTGGGCGCGCGCGTTGACCTGGATCTTTTCCCGCTGTCTGAGCAACTGCTTCGCCATGTAGAGCCTGAGCAGGCGCTGCGCTGGGCGCTATCCGGCGGCGAGGATTACGAGCTGTGCTTCACCGTTCCTGAGCTGAACCGTGGAACGCTGGACGTGGCGTTAGCGCATCTCGGCGCGAAATTTACCTGTATCGGTCAGATCATGCCAGAGAGTGAAGGGCTGAAGTTTGTGAAAGACGGTGCGCCCGTTACGCTGGACTGGAAAGGGTACGATCACTTCGCGTGAGTTTGTGCCTTTGTATTGCCGGGTGGCGGCTACGCCTTACCCGGCCTACGGATTAGAGGGTTAGGGTGAGGGCTTATTTAAACCCCACCACCGGATGCTGCTGATACGGCGTTTCCAGCTCGGCAACCTGCTCCGGCGTAAGCGTGATATCAACCGCATTCAGCAGCTCATCCAGCTGTTCTTCCCGCGATGTGCCGATAATCGGTGCCGCAACCCCGCGCTTGCCCAACAGCCAAGCCAGCGCCACCTGCGCGCGGGTGGCGCCGGTATCATCGGCAATTCCGGCTAACCGTTCGGCAATCAACGCATCGCTGGCTTCGGTACCGGAATAAAGATTTTTTCCCACTTCATCCGATACCAGACGAGCCGTGGTTTCTCCCCACGGGCGGGTTAATCGACCGCGCGCCAGCGGGCTCCACGGGATCACCGCCACGCCTTCCCGATGGCACAGCGGCAGCATCTCGCGTTCTTCTTCCCGGTAGATCAGGTTGTAGTGATCCTGCATGGTGACAAAGCGCGCCCATCCGTGCTGCGCCTGGAGATCCAGCGCCTGAGCAAACTGCGACGCGTGCATAGACGATGCGCCGATATAGCGTACCTTACCGGCTTTCACCACGTCGTTGAGCGCCTCAAGCGTCTCCTCGATCGGCGTGTTGTAATCCCAGCGGTGTATTTGCAGCAGGTCGACGTACTCCATGTTCAGGCGTCTGAGGCTGTCATCAATGGAGCGCAGGATCTGCGCGCGAGACAGGCCCTCAGCCAGGTCGCCCACTGGATAGTAGACCTTGGTGGCAACGACGATGTCATCCCGGCGGGCAAAATCGCGCAGGGCGCGGCCGACAATCTCCTCGCTGCTGCCGTCGGAGTAGCTGTTGGCGGTGTCAAAGAAGTTAATGCCGCCCTCGATGGCGCGTTTGATTATCGGGCGGCTGCTCTCTTCCGGCAGCGTCCAGGCGTGATTTCCCCGATCCGGCTCGCCAAAGGTCATGCAGCCCAGGCAAAGCCGGGAAACGCTAAGGTCGGTTTTTCCTAATGTTGTGTATTGCACGGTCCGCTCCTGCTGTTTTAAACATGAGGTTTAAGCATAGCAGGAGCAGAAAAGGGGGAGGGGTTATGCCAGCCAGCTGCGGATTTTGGCTTCGATACCGGCAGCGTCCAGGCCAATCGCCGCGCGCGCTTCGTCCTGGGTACCTTGCGGAATGAAGTAGTCCGGCAGGCCGAGGTTTAGCACAGGAACGGCCTTACGGTTTGCCATCAGCACCTCATTCACGCCGCTGCCCGCGCCGCCCATAATGGCGTTTTCTTCCAGCGTAACCAGCACGTCGTGCGTCTCAGCCATATTCAGGATCAGGGACTCATCCAGCGGCTTCACAAAGCGCATGTCCACCAGGGTAGCGTTCAGCGTTTCAGCCGCTTTCGCCGCCTCCGGCATCAGCGTGCCGAAGTTCAGGATCGCCACTTTCTCACCGCGACGCTTCACCAGACCTTTACCGATCGGCAGTTTTTCCAGCGGCAGCAGCTCGACGCCCACTGCATTGCCGCGCGGGTAGCGAACCGCGCTTGGGCCATCCTGATAGTGGTAGCCGGTAAACAGCATCTGACGACATTCGTTCTCGTCGCTTGGCGTCATGACAACCATATCCGGGATACAGCGCAGGAAGGAGAGATCGAACGCGCCCTGGTGCGTCTGGCCATCGGCACCGACGATGCCCGCGCGGTCGATAGCAAACAGCACCGGCAGCTTCTGGATGGCCACGTCGTGGATAACCTGATCGTAGGCGCGCTGCAGGAAGGTGGAATAGATAGCGACAACCGGCTTGTAGCCGCCAATCGCCAGGCCAGCTGCAAACGTCACCGCATGCTGCTCGGCAATAGCAACGTCGAAATACTGGTCAGGGTATTTTCTGGAGAACTCCACCATGCCGGAGCCTTCACGCATGGCCGGAGTGATCGCCATCAGCTTGTTGTCTTTCGCTGCGGTTTCGCACAGCCAGTCGCCGAAAATTTTGGAATAGCTCGGCATGCCGCCGCTGCTTTTTGGCAGACAGCCGCTGGACGGATCGAATTTCGGCACCGCGTGGAAGGTGATCGGATCTTTTTCCGCCGGCTCGTAGCCACGCCCTTTTTTGGTCATGATGTGCAGGAACTGCGGGCCTTTCAGGTCGCGCATGTTCTTGAGCGTGGTCACCAGACCCAGCACGTCATGGCCGTCAACCGGGCCAATATAGTTAAAGCCAAGCTCTTCAAACAGGGTGCCCGGTACGACCATACCTTTGATGTGTTCTTCGGTACGCTTGAGCAGCTCTTTAATCGGCGGTACGCCGGAGAAAACTTTTTTGCCGCCTTCGCGCAGCGAGGAGTAGAGCTTGCCTGAAAGCAGTTGCGCAAGATGGTTGTTCAGCGCGCCGACGTTTTCGGAGATCGACATTTCGTTATCGTTAAGGATAACCAGCATGTCCGGCTTGATGTCGCCCGCGTGGTTCATGGCCTCGAAGGCCATCCCGGCGGTAATGGCACCGTCGCCAATCACGCAGACGGTGCGGCGTTGCTTGTTCTCTTTTTCGGCGGCAACGGCAATACCGATGCCCGCAGAAATGGAGGTCGAGGAGTGGCCGACGCTCAGTACGTCATACTCGCTCTCTCCGCGCCACGGGAAGGGGTGCAGGCCGCCTTTCTGGCGAATAGTGCCAATTTTATCGCGACGTCCGGTCAGAATTTTGTGCGGATAGGCCTGGTGGCCCACGTCCCAGATAAGCTGATCGAACGGCGTGTTATAGACGTAGTGCAGCGCCACGGTCAGCTCTACCGTGCCAAGCCCGGAGGCGAAATGGCCGCTGGAGCGGCTTACGCTGTCGAGCAGGTAGCGACGCAGCTCGTCGCACAGCTTCGGCAGGCTCTCTTTCGGCAACAGACGTAACTCCTGGGTGGAGTCAACTAACGCCAGTGTCGGGTATTTGGCAATATCAAAACTCATCAAAGGCTCATCGAGATATATAGTTTATTTATTACGCTGGATTATATAGTCCGCTAGCGCTTCCAGTGCCGAGGTATCCAGCGATTGCGCGGCCAGCTCATTCAGCGACCGGCGGGCATCGTCAATCAGATCCCGGGCTTTACGTTGGGCTTGCTCAAGTCCCAGCAGGGCGGGGTAGGTACTTTTGCCAAGCTGCTGGTCGGCACCCTGACGTTTACCCAATGTTGCAGTATCGCCCACCACATCCAGAATGTCATCCTGAACCTGGAATGCCAGACCGATACTTTCTGCGTATCTGTCCAGAATCGGCAGGGCTTTGCGCCCTTGCTCACCCGCGCTCAGCGCGCCCAGGCGAACGGCGGAACGAATAAGCGCGCCCGTCTTATGGCGGTGAATACGCTCCAGCTGTTCCAGATTAACCTGACGTCCTTCCGCTTCAAGATCCAGCGCCTGACCGCCGCACATGCCGGCCACACCGCTGGCCATCGCCAGTTCGGAGATCATCGCCAGGCGGTCGCGGTCGCTCACTTCTGCCATCGGCGCGTCGCTCAGTATGGAGAATGCCAGCGTTTGCAGGGCATCACCCGCCAGAATGGCATTCGCCTCGCCAAACTTAATGTGGCAGGTTGGCTGACCCCGACGCAAATCGTCGTCATCCATCGCCGGAAGATCGTCGTGAATCAGCGAGTAGGCGTGGATGCACTCAACGGCGGCTGCCGGGGCGTCCAGCGTGTTATCGCTGATACCGAACATATTGCCGGTGGCGTACACCAGAAACGGGCGCAGGCGCTTTCCACCCAAGAGTGCGCCATAGTGCATGGCTTCAACCAGTGGAGTGTTCTGAAAAGGCTGGGGCGCAATAAATCGGCGCAGGGCGTCGTTGGCGCGCACGACGCGCGCCTGAAGCTCGTTGGCAAAATCCATTTACTCGGCGTCCGGTGTGAAAGGCGTGGTTTTCGCCTCTTCGCTGTCGGAGAGCAGGATCTGCACGCGCTGCTCGGCCTGCTGCAGTTTGACCTGCCCCTGGCGCGCCAGCTGCACGCCGCGCTCGAATTCGTTGAGCGCTTCTTCCAGCGGGAGATCGCCGCTCTCAAGACGGGTAACGATTTGCTCCAGTTCACTCAGCGCAGTTTCGAAACTGGCCGGTGCGTCGTTCTTCTTCGGCATAGTGAATTGACTCTTATATTCTCAGCCCCGACATGGTAACGGACTCAGGGCAATTATCAAATAACGCGCAATGTGCACAGGAGCGGCGCGATGGTGGTATACTTGCGCGCCTGGATGCAGCCACGGGTGTGGGCTGCTGTACTCTTTTCCATTACAAGCCTTAATACGCTTGCCTAAGAAACATTGCCGCCATGAAGTTTATCATTAAATTGTTCCCTGAAATCACCATCAAAAGCCAATCTGTGCGTTTGCGCTTTATTAAAATTCTCACCGGGAACATTCGTAACGTATTAAAGCACTACGACGAAACCCTCGCCGTGGTGCGCCATTGGGACCACGTTGAAGTGCGCGCCAAAGACGAAAACAAACGTCAGGATATTCGCGACGCGCTGACCCGTATTCCGGGGATCCACCATATCCTGGAAGTGGAAGATGTTCCGTTCAGCGATATGCACGACATCTTCGAGAAAGCGCTGGTCCAGTACCGCGATCAGATCGAAGGCAAAACCTTCTGCGTGCGCGTGAAGCGTCGCGGCAAGCACGAATTCAGCTCCATTGAAGTGGAACGTTATGTCGGCGGCGGTTTAAACCAGCACGTTGAAACGGCGCGCGTACGTCTGACCAACCCGGACGTGACCGTGAACCTGGAGATCGAAAACGATCGCCTGCTACTGGTGAAAGGGCGCTATGAAGGTATCGGCGGCTTCCCGATTGGCACCCAGGAAGACGTATTGTCCCTGATCTCCGGCGGCTTCGACTCCGGCGTCTCCAGCTATATGCTGATGCGTCGCGGCTGCCGCGTGCACTATTGCTTCTTCAACCTGGGCGGCGCGGCGCACGAAATTGGCGTTCGTCAGGTGGCGCATTACCTGTGGAACCGCTTCGGCAGCTCCCACCGCGTGCGTTTTGTGGCGATCAACTTCGAACCTGTGGTCGGTGAAATCCTTGAGAAAGTGGACGACGGCCAGATGGGCGTGGTGCTGAAGCGCATGATGGTGCGTGCGGCGTCCAAAGTGGCGGAACGCTACGGCGTGCAGGCGCTGGTCACCGGCGAAGCGCTGGGTCAGGTCTCCAGCCAGACGCTGACCAACCTGCGTCTGATCGACAACGTGTCTGATACGCTGATCCTGCGTCCGCTGATCTCCCACGATAAAGAGCACATCATCGACCTGGCGCGCGAAATCGGCACCGAAGATTTTGCCCGTACCATGCCGGAATACTGCGGCGTGATTTCAAAAAGCCCGACGGTGAAAGCGGTGAAGGCGAAGATCGAAGCGGAAGAAGAGAATTTCGACTTCAGCATTCTGGAAAAAGTGGTGGCGGAAGCGTCCAACATTGATATCCGCGAGATTGCCCAGCAGACCGAGCAGGAAGTGGTTGAAGTTGAAACCGTGAGCGGTTTCGGCGCTAACGATGCGATTCTGGATATCCGCTCCATTGACGAGCAGGATGACAAGCCGCTGCAGGTGGAAGGGGTGGAGGTGGTTTCGCTGCCGTTCTACAAGCTGAGCACCAAATTTGGCGACCTCGATCAGAGCAAAACGTATCTGCTGTGGTGTGAGCGTGGGGTGATGAGCCGCCTGCAGGCGCTGTATCTGCGCGAGCAGGGCTTTGCGAATGTGAAGGTGTATCGCCCGTAGTGTTTTGTCGGGGAGTGCGGCCTGTTGCCCTCACCCCGACCCTCTCCCACGGGGAGAGGGAGAACACCTATTCGTAATAATTATAAATTCCCGCCGGCATCACCAGCGATGACGCCACTTCGTAGGCCTTCTCGCGTCCGACCAGCAGGTCAATAATCTTTAAGCCAAAATCAATTGCGGTGCCGGGCCCCTGGCTGGTCAGCAGGTTGACGCGCGGGTCCCAGACGACGCGTTTATCCACCCAATGCTCTTCCGGGATGGTGTCCTTCAGCCCCGGGAAGCCGGTCATGTTGCCGATGGGGAAAATGTCGTGCGGAATAAGCACCGTTCCTGCGGCAGCGCAGATTGCCGCGACAATGCGGCCGGATTGATGAAACTGACGCACGGTCTCGACCAGCAGCGGGCTGTCGCGAAAACATTCCGCGCCCTTGAGCCCACCGGGCAGCACGATGATGTCGTAATCGCCATCAGCAACCTGAACAAGCGGTGCATCTGCCAGAATTTTCACCCCTCGGGAACAGGTGATCGCCAGGCTGCCGTCGCTGGCAACGCTGGCGGTGGTGACCTTAATGCCGCCACGTACCATTAAATCAATGGTGGTGACCGCTTCCATCTCTTCGCTACCAGGGGCGAGGCAGATCAGTGCTGACGCGCTCATATTCACTCTCCTTACGTTTAACCAGGTCATACAGACGGGCGTTTTCCGGCACGGCGATGCCGTGCGCGCGGGCGCGCTTTAGCAGATATCCCGTGATGTAGTCGATTTCCGTGTGGCGTAATGCCCGAATGTCCTGCAGCATTGAGGAGATGTTCTCAGCCGTACTCTCAATCACCTGCTCGACGTAACAGCGCAAATCCTCTGCTGAGGTGTGCAGGCCTTCTCGCTCAATTACCGACGCGACTTCCGCACACAGGGACGCCACCTCCTTCGGATGGTTTTTCAGCTCACCGTTCGGGCAATTCCACAGCGCCGTCAGCGGGTTGATCACGCAGTTTACCGCAAGCTTACGCCACAGCTGAGGGCGAATGTTGTTATGCCATGCCACGTCCGGCAAAACCTTCTGCAGCACGTCTGCGAGATAGCTGTAGTCGCCATCCTGTGTCCTGGCCGGGCCGATGTGCGTCACGCCGCTGGCGACATGCACGATAATGTTGCCGTCGCGACGCGCGGCGTGGGTGGTGGTCGCCATCAGCAGAGGCTGCGGGACGCTTTTCAGCTCATCAAGTGTTCCCATACCGTTATGCAGGAGCAGAATGGGGGACGTGGGGGGGAGCTGCGCGGCCAGCGTCTTTACCGCGTCTGAAACCTGCCACGCCTTGAGCGTCACCAGCAGGAGGTCACTTTGCGCCAGGAAATCAGGATCGTTCGCGGTGAGGGATTCGTTAAAAATGCTTCCGTCTTCACCAATCAGGTTGACACTGCAATAGGGCTGGGGCACGCGCAGCCAGCCCTGAACCTCATGTCCGTGCTTGCGCAGCGCGGTCAGCCACAGCTGACCAAGCGCTCCGCATCCGAGCACCGTAATTTTCATTGTTCCTCCTCACCTGCAACTGCGCCAGGTGTTACAGCTTAATTATACAGCTAAGCTTCTGTTGAGTTATGCCTCGTAGCGGGTATTATGCAACGCAACAAAAGTGAAGGGAGAAGAAAAGATGCCATCTTTCGATATTGTTTCCGAGGTTGATATCCAGGAAGTTCGCAACGGCGTTGAGAACGCAACCCGCGAAGTTGAGTCACGTTTCGATTTTCGTGGCGTTGAGGCGTCGTTTGAGCTGAACGACGCAAATAAGACCATTAAGGTGCTGAGCGAGTCTGATTTCCAGGTGAATCAGCTGCTCGATATTCTGCGTGCCAAGCTGTTAAAACGCGGCATTGAAGGGACATCTCTGGACGTGCCGGAAGAGTTTGTCCACAGCGGTAAGAACTGGTTTGTGGAAGCCAAACTCAAGCAGGGCATCGAGAGCGCGGTGCAGAAGAAGATCGTTAAGCTCATCAAAGACAGCAAGCTGAAGGTGCAGGCGCAGATCCAGGGCGAAGAAATTCGCGTGACCGGTAAATCCCGCGACGATCTGCAGTCCGTGATGGCGCTGGTACGCGGCGGCGATCTGGGGCAGCCGTTCCAGTTTAAAAACTTCCGCGATTAAGACTGAAAAGCCCGGTTTAACCGGGCTTTTTTTAGACTTTGAGCGCCTGCTCGACCTCAAAGCGGTTGGTCACCTTGCTGTCTATTTTGACATAAGCGCTCCGCTCTTCCGGGACAATGAACACCTCTGTCACGCCTTCTTTTGCTTCCAGACGCTGCTTCAGCGCATCGCTGATTTCTACATCATCCGGGATTTCTACCCGCAGGCTGCTCACATAGCGCGGCTCTTTCATGGTGCTGGCGACCAGCAGCCAGACTGTCGCCAGCAGCGCGCCCGCGAGAAACACGGTTTGTGAATCAAACAGGCCGTCGACCCAGCCACCGAGCGAGCCGCCGATCGCCACGCCGAGAAACTGGCTGGTGGAGTAGATACCCATCGCCGTGCCTTTGTAACCTGCAGGAGACTCCTTGCTGATAAGCGACGGCAGCAGCGCTTCCATCAGGTTAAACGCCAGGAAGAACAGCTGTACGCCAGCAACCAGCTCCCAGAAGTGCGGGCCGGATCCCCAGAGCACGATCTCGGCGATCAGCAGCAGCGCCACGCAGCCCACGAAGACGCGCTTCATTTTGCGCTTCACTTCGGCATAGATGATGAATGGCACGACGGAGACAAAAGATATCAGCATCGTGACCAGATAGATTTTCCAGTGCTCTGCGGCCGGGAAACCCGCTGCGGCAAGCTGGCCGGGCAGGGCAACAAAGGTCGACATCAGCAGAATGTGCAGGCACATAATGCCGAAATTCAGCTTGAGCAGGCGTGGCTCAACGAGCACTTTGCTGAAGCAGCCTTTGACCATGCCTGACTCACGGTTCAGAACGTGGTTTTTACTGTCCGGCACGACCCACAGAGTTAAGGCAATGCCGATGGTCGCCAGCACGGCAATCATCCAGAACAGAGCGTGCAGGCCGAGCGTATGAGTGATAATCGGACCGAGCACCATCGCAATCGCGAAGGTGACGCCAAAGCTCACGCCGATAAACGCCATCGCCTTCGTGCGGTTCTGTTCGCGTGTAAGGTCTGACAGCAGCGCCATAACGGCGGCGGCAATCGCGCCGGAGCCCTGGAGGGCGCGACCAAGAATAATCCCCCAGATGGAGTGGGAGAGGGCGGCAATGACGCTACCGAGAACAAAAATAAGCAGACCGCCGACAATCAGCGGCTTTCGACCCACCCGATCGGAGAGCAGACCAAACGGGATTTGAAATATCGCCTGCGCAAGACCGTAAATACCAATTGCCAGGCCAATCAGCGCCTCGCTGGCCCCCTGCAGCGCCATGCCGTACGTGGTCAGAACAGGCAGGACCATAAACATGCCGAGCATCCGTAGCGAGAAGACAGTCCCTAAGCCCCAGGTCGCGCGTAGCTCGCCTGGCGTCATTTTATAATCGTTCATTACCACCTCAGTTCAAAAGCAGGCCATAGTGTAGTGCGGGGAAGGGGCGGGGTAAATAAAGGGTTATTTAACAAATATTACATGCGTTATTAATGGATTTGATGAATAAAAAAGGGTGCCGAAGCACCCTTTTATTCACCTGCGAGTCTTACCAGACGTAAGTCAGCAGGTTATGTGAATCCGGCACCATAAAGTCTACGGACATCATCACGGACAGTGAAGTGATAGCAACGATAGAGAACACAAACAGCTTGCGCGCCCAGACTTTGTCATCTTCCACTTTGTATCCGCGCAGGGCCATACCGAGCCACCAGACGCTCACCGCAGCCGCTACCGCCAGATATTTATACCCGGCGTAGCCACCCAGAGAGAGCATCAGCGTTGCCACGGCAAAAGCGATGATGTAGAGCGTGATGTGGTTCTTGGCAACCGAAATGCCCTTCACGACCGGCAGAACCGGGATGTTCGCTGCCTGATAATCCTTAAAGCGGAAAATCGCGATGGCATAGGAGTGCGGCATCTGCCAAAGGCTAAAGATAGCCAGCAGGATCAGCGCACCGCTGTCGAACTCGTTCGTGACCGCGCAGTAGCCAATCACCGGCGGCGCAGCGCCGGAGAGAGAACCAATCAGCGTGCCGTAGACGGAGTGACGTTTCATATACAGGCTGTAGACGCCTACATACACCACGAACCCCATCACCCCCAGCCAGCAGGCCAGCGGGTTAGCACCAAACCACAGCAGCATAAAGCCAGCAATACCCAGCAAGGTGGCGTACACCAGCGAGACGGAAGGGGCGATCAGGCCTTTAACCAGCACCCGATTTTTGGTCCTTTCCATCTTCTTGTCGATATCCATGTCGATGTAGTTGTTAAATACACAACCGGACGCAACAACCAGTGACACACCGACCAGCGTAGAGATAAAGAGGGCGTAATCAATGCTGCCTTTAGAGGCCAGCAGGAACCCTCCGATCACGGAGATCAGGTTGCCAAAGATGATGCCTGGTTTCGTTACTTGCAGGTATTGCTTAAACATACTCGCCGCTCTTAGTGAACCATCATGTTGTAGTTGAGGTTCCACATAATCCAGATGGAACCGACTACCAGGATAGCGATGATAATCACGGTAAAGATAAAGGCGGTCATATTCCAGCCTTCATCGGACTTGGTGTTCATGTGCAGGAAGCAAACCAGATGCACCAGAATCTGAATCACCGCGGTTACCAGGATTGCTCCCAGGATAACCGGCTTGGACGCAGAACCGCTCATCACCATCCAGAACGGGATCACCGTCAGGATGATCGACAGGATGAAACCTGTCATGTAGGTTTTTACGCTGCCGTGGGAAGCGCCATGATCGTTAGAATGACTCATTACATCGCCCCCATCAGATAGACAACAGAGAACACACAGATCCATACCACGTCCAGGAAGTGCCAGAACAGGCTCAGGCACATGATACGGGTACGGTTAGTGCTGGTCAGGCCGCGGCGGGAGATCTGGAACATCAGTACTGCCATCCAGATCAGACCCGAGGTCACGTGCAGACCGTGGGTACCCACCAGCGCGAAGAACGCGGACAGGAAGCCACTGCGATCCGGGCCGAAGCCTTCCATAATCAGGTGATGGAATTCATAGATTTCCATCCCGATAAAGCCAGCACCAAACAGCCAGGTCAACGCCAGCCAGGAGACAACCTGGCTCTTGTTGTTTTTGTACATGGCGATAGCCGCCATGCCGTAGGTGATGGAGCTGAATAACAGCAGTGCGGTTTCAACCAGAACGAACGGCAGTTCAAAGATGTCCTTGCCGGTCGGGCCGCCCGCTGTGCCGTTCACCAGAACGGCATAGGTCGCGAACAGACAGCAGAACAGAATGCAGTCGCTCATCAGGTAGATCCAGAAACCGAAGACTTTCGTCGGTCCTGTATCGTGGTGCGCATGTTCATGCGCGTGGGCAGTTGAGTGCGCCAGAGTATCAGTTGCCATTTTTCAGCCCCGCTTTAGAAATCTCGTCGAAATGCTGATTTTCCAGCTTTTCAACTTCACGGACTGGTACGTAGTAGTCCACGTCCTCGTCAAAGCTCTTCACAATCCAGCTGATTACGATGCCGGCAAAGCCAACAATCGCCATCCACCAGATGTGCCAGATCATTGCGAAACCAAATACCGTTGCGAAAGCGGCAATCACGATGCCCGCAGCGCTGTTTTTCGGCATATGGATTTCTTCGTAATGCTCAGGTTGCTTGTACGCTTCACCTTTTTCTTTCATTTCCCAGAAGGCATCACGCTCGTGAATGTGCGGCACTACGGCAAAGTTATAGAACGGCGGTGGAGAAGAGGTTGCCCACTCCAGCGTACGGCCACCCCATGGGTCACCGGTCAGGTCGCGGTTCAGGTTACGGTCGCGGATGGACACGTAGTACTGAATCAGCTGGCACAGAATACCGCATGCAATCAGCGCTGCACCGCCCGCTGCAACCATCAGCATTGGGTGGAACTGCGGATCGATCTGCTGGCTCAGACGACGGGTCATACCCATGAAGCCCAGCACGTACAGCGGCATAAACGCCACGAAGAAGCCAATGATCCAGAACCAGAACGCGCGTTTACCCCATTTTTCGTTCAGCGTGAAGCCGAACGCTTTTGGCCACCAGTAGGTTACGCCAGCGAAGCAGCCGAAGACCACGCCGCCGATGATAACGTTATGGAAGTGCGCAATCAGGAACAGACTGTTGTGCAGAACGAAGTCAGCGCCCGGTACCGCCAGCAGTACGCCGGTCATCCCACCTACGGAGAAGGTAACGATGAAGCCGATGGTCCACAGCATTGCTGAGTGGAACACGATACGGCCCTGGTACATGGTGAACAGCCAGTTGAAGATCTTCACCCCGGTAGGGATGGCGATAATCATGGTGGTGATACCGAAGAAGGCGTTTACGTTCGCGCCCGCACCCATGGTGAAGAAGTGGTGCAGCCAAACGATGAACGACAGAACGGTAATACACACGGTTGCCCACACCAGAGAGGTGTAACCAAACAGGCGTTTACGCGAGAAGGTTGCCGCGATTTCGGAGAACACACCGAAGACAGGCAGAACCAGGATGTACACTTCCGGGTGACCCCAGGCCCAAATCAGGTTGATGTACATCATCATGTTGCCACCCATATCATTCGTGAAGAAATGGGTGCCCAGATAGCGGTCCAGGGTCAGCAGCGCGATGGTGACGGTCAGAATTGGGAACGATGCGATAATCAGTACGTTGGCGCACAGAGATGCCCAGGTAAATACCGGCATCTTGAACATCGTCATACCAGGAGCACGCATCTTCAGGATGGTCACGAAGAAGTTGATACCGGTCAGGGTCGTACCGACACCGGAGAGCTGAAGCGCCCAAATCCAGTAGTCAACACCGACACCCGGACTGTACTCAATTCCCGACAGCGGCGGGTACGCCAGCCAGCCGGTCTGCGCGAATTCGCCCACACCCAGTGACAGGTTAACCAGGATAACGCCGACAACGGTGAACCAGAAGCTCAGGTTGTTCAGGAACGGGAACGCCACGTCGCGCGCACCAATTTGCAGCGGAACGACGACGTTCATCAGACCGATTACCAGCGGCATCGCCACGAAGAAGATCATGATAACGCCGTGAGCGGTAAAGATCTGATCGTAGTGGTGCGGCGGCAGGAAGCCGGCTTCGCCCGCAGATGCGAGTGCCTGCTGGCTACGCATCATGATCGCATCCGCAAAGCCACGAATTAACATGACGATACCGACGATGCAGTACATGATACCGAGTTTTTTGTGGTCAACCGAAGTCAGCCACTCATTCCACAGGTAGCTCCACTTACCGAAGTAAGTGATCAGGCCAACTAAGGCCGCGCCACCAATGATAATTGCAGCCACCGTAACCATGATAATCGGTTCATGGTAGGGCACTGCATCCAGTGTCAATTTTCCGAACATTTTCTTCCTCGGCCCCTTAGTGAGCGGTTTCCGCGTGGCTCATGTCCATGCCTTCCATACCTTCATGCGCGCTGTGCTCGCCTTCTGGCTGGGTCATGTCCATGCTCTTGCCGTGATCCATAAATTTGCCAATAACGTCTTTGAACAAATCAGGTTTCACGTTAGAGAAGTACTCCACCTTGTTGTATTCGCTAGGTGCAGCCACTTTTTCGAACGCCGCCATGTCAGACATGGTGTTTGGAGACTGCTTCGCTTTTTCAACCCACTGGTCGAAAGCGGCACGGTCCGGCGTCGCAATAGCTTTGAACTTCATACCTGAGAAGCCCGGGCCGCTATAGCTGGCGGAGATACCATCGTAGGTGCCTGCTTCATTCGCGATCAGATGCAGGTTCGTCTGCATACCGGCCATCGCGTAAATCTGGCTACCCAGACGCGGGATGAAGAAGGAGTTCATTACGGAGTTGGAGGTCACTTTGAACTGAACCGGAGTGTTCGCCGGGAAGGCGATTTCATTCACGGTAGCAATGCCCTGCTCTGGATAGATGAAGAACCATTTCCAGTCCATGGAGACCACTTCAATGGTAATAGGTTTTTCATCGTGAACCAGCGGCTTGCTTGGCTCAAGTGCGTGAGTGGTTTTCCAGGTCAGTACGGCAAGGAACAGGATGATCAGAATAGGCACCGTCCAGACCACAGCTTCCACTTTATTGGAGTGTGACCAGTTCGGGCTATACTTCGCATCTTTATTGCTCGCACGATACTTCCAGGCGAAACCAACAGCCATCAAAATGGCAGGAATAACCACAATCAACATCAGGCCAAAAGCCGTCAATATCAGTGAACGTTGTTCCAGTCCAATCTGTCCTTTGGGGTCTAGTAGTGCAGAATCGCAGCCACTGAGTAATACAGTACCTGCGAATAATGACAACCATCCCAAACTTTTATTGTATTTCCTGAGTCTCATTTAACGACCTCAATTCCACGGGAGTCTGGTGGCGTTTAAAGTGTGCGGGCATTTTACGGGAAGGTTACATTACTGTAAACATCATTAGGCCTGTGTCAGGAAGGTGTTACCGGGTTCTGCCGCACGTGTCACAAGTGTTGCAGATTATGTCGGTTTTATGACCGAAGCCGCATGAGATGGGCTTTATAACGAAAGGACCCCCAAGCATACCCTAAAAGGGGCAATTGGTATAACCATTGTTAAAAATAAACAAAAAATTAACAATTAATTATCAATAAAAAGACATCTAAAAAACGAAAAATCAAACTTTCCAATGCTGAATCGTTTAATGAAAAATAGTAATTTGGAACTGGCTCCAATAATTTCCAAATCCTATCCCGCACAAAACAACAAATATTTTTTTAGCGGCTGATGGCTATTTCGCCGTTATAATTTCGGTTGGTGATTACAACGGGAAATAACCTTTCGCTTTTTCTTCAGGTCATCTGCGTTTTACGCAATGCCATAAAATCGAGCAGACCGCCCGTCAGGATCCCGGCGATGGCCAGCAGGGCTCCGGCGTCCAGCAGAAGGGCTTCGAGGGGTAGCGCCAGAGACGTACTAGCGTTAACAATAAGTACCACAAGCCAGAGCGCCAGCGCGGCGCAGCCCGTCATTAACAGACGTAACGCAAAACGGTAGGCGCGGTGATATTCAGTGCGCGGCATAAAGTGTTCTGTCCGCTGGGTATATTCCAGCGTCTGGCGACACACCAGCAATAATAAAATCCCCGGCACGGCAGCCGCGACCGAGAAGAGATAAAACGTTGGCCAGCCGTGGGCTTCCACAAACCAGCCGGCAATTGGGCCTACGTACACGCGGCCAACGGCCGAGAGCGCCGAGAGCAGAGCGAACTGCGTGGCGGAAAATGACTTGTTGCACAGGGTCATCAGCAGGGCAACAAACGCCGCCGTCCCCATGCCGCCGCAAAGGTTTTCGAAGAACACTGCCGCGGCCATGCTGATCGTATGTTTGTCGGTAATCGACAGCAGCCAGTAGCCGGCGTTAGAGGCCCCCTGAAGAATGCCGAAGATCAGCAGCGCGCGGAAAAGCGTCAGGCGCTGCATCAGCACGCCGCCGTAAAGTGCGCCGACGATGGTCGCAAACAGCCCTAGTGTTTTGTTCACTACCCCCACTTCACCGGCGTCAAAACCGACGCCGCGGATCAGGAAGGTGGTGGTCAGGCTCATGGCAAAGGCATCACCCAGCTTATAAAGGACGATGAGCAGCAGGATCAGCCACGCATTGTTACGGCCAAAGAAGTCGCGCAGCGGTTCGGCCACGGCCTGCTCCAGCGAGCGGGGGACTGGGATGACGTCACTCGGTTCGGGCGCGAACAGCGTCGCGATGATGCAGGGGATAAGCAGGGCGGCCATCAGCCAGTACATGCCCTGCCAGCCGAGGTAACGGTCGGCCAGCCACAGCGCCAGGCCGCCGGAGACCAGCATCCCGAGGCGATAGCCCAGCACGCTGATGGCCGCACCGGCCCCGCGCTCCTCGGCGGGTAAGACGTCCGTCTTCCAGGCGTCAAACACAATATCCTGGGAGGCGGAACAGAAGGCTATCACCACCGCAAGCGCGGCCATCCAGCGAAGCTGTGTGGTCGGTTCAAGGAAGCCCATCGCCGCAATCGCCAGCAGCAGCAGGATCTGCGTCATCACTAACCAGCCGCGTCGACGTCCCAGGAACGGCGGCGTATAGCGATCCATCACTGGCGACCACAGGAACTTAAAGACATAAGCCTGACCGACCAGCGAGAAGAAACCAATGGTTTTGAGATCGATGTTCTCGACCGTCATCCACGCCTGAAGCGTGCCGGAGGTGAGCGCGAGGGGTAAACCGGAGGCAAAGCCGAGGATCAGCAGAATCGCTGATTTCGGTTGCTGGAAAATGCGTAAGTAGTGACTGGACATGGTCTTATGAACTGACCCGGTGAAGCACCGGGTCAGTAAGCAGGATTAACGTGCGTTCTGCTTGATAAAGTCGTGAATGCTGGTGTCCTGCGCCATATCGGCGATGGTATCCGTCAGCACGCTGTTAACGGCGTTAGCAATGTTCTGGTTGGATGCCTGGAACGCGCCTTCAACGGAGTAGCTGGCGCGGTAGTTTTTCGTCATCTTGTTTCCGTTTTTCGCGGTGGCAATGATGGCGATATCCGCTTTGGTCGCGATGTTGTAGCGCACGTTGCCCTGAGACACGTCTGCGTACAGGTTGTTGACGATGATCTGCAGATCAACCGCGCCGCTTGGGCCAATCATGTAGCCGCGAGCGGTCATTTGCTTCTCAAGCACTTCCTGCAGCAGGAAGCGCAGGTCGCGGGACGCGGTCAGCGTCACCTGCTGGTTATCGCGGGTCACTTTTGCCAGAGCCTGGTCCTGACGCTGATCGGCACCGTTAATGCTCACGGTGACGCCCATCAGGCTTGGGTCCTGCTGAGGCAGAGTGATTTTTGGTGAGACATCAATAGTGGTAGGCGGAGTCGCACAGCCTGCCAGCATAAAAAGGGCTACCAACGGAAAGAAGAGTTTTTTTAACATTTTCAGGTTCTCAACGAATCGTAAGCATAAAGAGAGAGAAATTGCCGCCATCATAACATCGACAACGGTCAGGGGAAGTGGTCAACGCATGTAAATTCATCGTCTTGTCTGAAAACTGACCAGCTCACCCTTTTTCTCCTCCCGCGAATGACGAAAGGTATGAGTCTCACAGTGAACTTCATTCGTTTGAATGAGAAAATTAGACGAAAGCTAAATATTTGTTGTCAAGGTGTAATGGAAACGGTAAAAGCGGCTAATATTTAAAGGGATGGGTGACATCTCAGCGTTGTCGGAGGAGTAATTTCATGATGATACGTGAACAGATAGAAGAAAAATTAAGGGCAGCGTTCAACCCTGTGTTCCTCGAAGTCGTCGACGAAAGCTATCGTCATAACGTGCCGGCAGGTTCTGAAAGCCACTTTAAAGTGGTTCTGGTTAGCGATCGCTTCACGGGAGAACGTTTCCTGAACCGACATCGCCTGATCTACAGCACCTTGACGGAAGAACTCTCCACAACCGTGCATGCGCTGGCACTGCATACCTACACCATTAAGGAATGGGAAGGCTTGCAGGATACGGTTTTCGCGTCGCCGCCCTGTCGAGGTGCCGGCACTATCGCCTGATAAATCGGATTTGCAACGGCCGGAGCTTTTCCAGTATGTTGCTTACAGATTTCCTCAAAACGGCCTCCGGGCCGTTTTGTTTTGTCTGAGTTTTGAGCGGATGGTGCGATTTTAAGGCTAAAAATAGCCTTAAAGTGTGAAAAAAGCCGCAGCAACATGCCCCAACCGTTCTCGACTCACCTAAGTGATGCCGCTATAATGCCGCGTCTTAATGAATGTCTTCGGGATGATTCTGGCGACAGGGAATGTGAATCTGCACTAAGAGAGCATCCCGGTATAACAGACAGATTCAGAGTTGACCGAGCACTGTGATTTTTTTGAGGTAACAAGATGCAAGTTTCAGTTGAAACCACTCAAGGCCTTGGCCGCCGTGTAACGATTACTATCGCTGCTGACAGCATCGAAACTGCTGTGAAAAGCGAGCTGGTCAACGTAGCAAAAAAAGTACGTATTGACGGCTTCCGTAAGGGCAAAGTACCAATGAATGTTGTTGCTCAGCGTTATGGCGCTTCCGTGCGTCAGGATGTGCTGGGTGAACTGATGAGCCGCAACTTTATCGACGCGATCATCAAAGAAAAAATCAATCCGGCTGGCGCACCAAACTACGTGCCAGGCGAATACAAACTGGGCGAAGACTTCACCTACTCCGTAGAGTTCGAAGTGTATCCGGAAGTTGAGCTGAAAGGTCTGGAATCTATCGAAGTTGAAAAACCGATTGTTTCCGTAACTGACGAAGACGTTGACGGCATGCTGGACACCCTGCGCAAGCAGCAGGCGAACTGGAAAGAGAAAGAAGGCGCTGTTGACGCGGAAGACCGCGTAACCATCGACTTCACCGGTTCTGTTGATGGCGAAGAGTTCGAAGGCGGAAAAGCGTCTGACTTCGTACTGGCAATGGGCCAGGGTCGTATGATCCCAGGCTTCGAAGACGGTATCAAAGGCCACAAGGCTGGCGAAGAGTTCACCATCGACGTGACCTTCCCGGAAGAATACCACGCTGAAAACCTGAAAGGTAAAGCAGCGAAGTTCGTCATCAACCTGAAAAAAGTGGAAGAGCGCGAACTGCCAGAACTGACTGAAGAGTTCATCAAGCGTTTCGGCGTTGAAGATGGTTCTGTTGCTGGCCTGCGTACCGAAGTGCGTAAAAACATGGAGCGCGAGCTGAACGGCGCTGTGCGTAACCGTGTGAAATCTCAGGCGATTGAAGGTCTGGTAAAAGCGAACGACATCGACGTTCCTGCTGCGCTGATCGACAGCGAAATCGACGTCCTGCGCCGTCAGGCTGCACAGCGTTTCGGTGGCAACCAGCAGCAAGCGATGGAACTGCCGCGCGAGCTGTTTGAAGAGCAAGCGAAACGCCGCGTGGTTGTTGGCCTGCTGCTGGGCGAAGTGATTCGTACCCACGAGCTGAAAGCTGACGAAGAGCGTGTAAAAGGCCTGATCGAAGAGATGGCGTCTGCATACGAAGATCCATCAGAAGTGATCGAGTTCTACGGCAAGAACAAAGAGCTGATGGACAACATGCGCAACGTCGCCCTGGAAGAGCAGGCTGTTGAAGCGGTACTGGCGAAAGCGAAAGTGACCGAAAAAGCGACCTCTTTCAACGAACTGATGAACCAGCAGGCGTAATTTCGCCCTAACGGTTTAAAGTTTGAACAAAAAACCCGTTGCCCTCCGGCGACGGGTTTTTTTTATCGCAGCTTGGGTTCTTGAAGGGTGCTAAAACGCCCTTTCAGTGTTAGCGTTACAACAAAAGATTGTTATGCTTGAAATAGGGCGTGGCGAACCCCATAAGTGTGTAATCACGATGATTGAGACTGGCTGATAATCCGTCCATAAGGTTACAATCAGTACAGCAGGTGTTTTCAATTTTGAACCAGGAGACGGAAATGTCATACAGTGGCGAACGAGATAACTTTGCACCCCATATGGCGCTGGTGCCAATGGTTATTGAACAGACCTCACGTGGTGAGCGTTCTTTCGATATCTATTCCCGTCTGCTCAAGGAACGCGTTATCTTTCTGACCGGCCAGGTAGAAGACCATATGGCTAACCTGATCGTGGCGCAGATGCTGTTCCTGGAAGCGGAAAACCCGGAAAAAGACATTTACCTGTACATCAACTCGCCTGGCGGTGTGATTACGGCGGGCATGTCCATTTATGACACCATGCAGTTCATCAAGCCAGATGTCAGCACTATCTGTATGGGTCAGGCTGCATCCATGGGGGCCTTCCTGTTAACCGCAGGGGCGAAAGGTAAGCGTTTCTGCCTGCCTAACTCCCGCGTGATGATTCACCAGCCGCTGGGTGGTTACCAGGGGCAGGCGACGGATATCGAAATCCACGCCCGCGAAATTCTGAAAGTAAAAGCGCGCATGAATGAACTTATGGCGCAGCATACAGGTCAATCTCTTGAGCAGATCGAGCGCGATACCGAGCGCGATCGCTTCCTCTCTGCTCCAGAGGCAGTTGAGTACGGCTTAGTCGACTCCGTATTGACCCATCGTAATTGATGCCCGCGACGCGAGTGTGCCGCTATACTAAAGTAGGGCGGCACGCTGCTTAATGCAGCTTGCGTCTTAGAATGGCATTTGCGTCGTCATGTGCGGCACAAAGAACTTAAAAAGAGGTTTGGACTCATGACAGATAAACGCAAAGATGGTTCGGGCAAACTGCTGTACTGCTCTTTTTGCGGCAAAAGCCAGCATGAAGTGCGTAAACTGATTGCCGGGCCGTCCGTGTATATCTGCGACGAATGTGTCGATTTATGTAACGACATCATTCGCGAAGAGATTAAAGAAGTTGCGCCGCACCGTGAGCGTAGCGCATTGCCAACGCCGCATGAGATTCGTCATCACCTTGACGACTATGTCATCGGTCAGGAGCAGGCCAAGAAAGTGCTGGCGGTGGCGGTATATAACCACTACAAACGTCTGCGTAACGGCGACACCAGCAATGGTGTGGAACTGGGCAAAAGCAACATTCTGCTGATCGGGCCAACCGGCTCCGGTAAAACGCTGCTGGCGGAAACGCTGGCGCGCCTGCTTGATGTTCCGTTTACCATGGCAGATGCCACCACACTGACCGAAGCTGGTTATGTGGGTGAAGACGTTGAGAACATCATTCAGAAGCTGCTGCAGAAGTGCGATTACGACGTACAAAAAGCCCAGCGCGGGATTGTTTACATTGATGAGATCGACAAGATCTCCCGTAAATCAGACAACCCGTCCATTACCCGTGACGTATCGGGTGAAGGCGTGCAGCAGGCGTTGCTGAAGCTGATCGAAGGTACGGTTGCCGCCGTTCCGCCGCAGGGGGGACGCAAACATCCGCAGCAGGAGTTCCTGCAGGTTGATACTTCCAAGATCCTGTTCATCTGCGGCGGTGCGTTTGCAGGTCTGGATAAAGTGATCTCCCACCGTGTTGAAACCGGCTCCGGCATTGGTTTTGGCGCAACGGTGAAGGCGAAGTCCGAGAAAGCCAACGAAGGCGAATTGCTGTCGCAGGTTGAGCCTGAAGATCTGATCAAATTTGGTCTGATCCCTGAGTTCATTGGCCGTCTGCCGGTTGTGGCAACGCTGAATGAGCTGAGTGAAGAGGCGCTGATTCAGATCCTGAAAGAGCCGAAAAATGCGCTGACCAAGCAGTATCAGGCGCTGTTCAATCTGGAAGGCGTTGACCTGGAATTCCGTGACGAAGCGCTGGACGCAATTGCCAAGAAAGCGATGATCCGTAAAACCGGTGCGCGCGGCCTGCGTTCTATCGTTGAAGCGGCGCTGCTTGACACCATGTACGATCTGCCGTCGATGGAAGATGTTGAAAAAGTGGTTATCGACGAGTCCGTTATCGGTGGCCAATCCAAGCCGCTGCTGATTTACGGTAAACCGGAAGCCCAGCAGGCATCTGGCGAATAATTCACCAAATCATACAAGCAGTTAATCAAAAAGGGGGGATTTTATCTCCCCTTTACTTTTTCCGTGTTCATAGCGTTGAATGTGTGGGAAACATCCCCATATACTGGATACATGTTAATGGTTATGTGAAGCACTGTGACATGACCAGCTTACCTGGCGGACACTAAACTAAGAGAGAGCTCTATGAATCCTGAGCGTTCTGAACGCATTGAAATCCCCGTATTGCCGTTGCGCGATGTGGTGGTTTATCCGCACATGGTCATACCCTTATTTGTAGGGCGGGAAAAATCTATCCGTTGCCTCGAAGCCGCTATGGATCATGATAAAAAAATCATGCTGGTGGCGCAGAAAGAAGCATCAACGGATGAGCCGGGTGTAAACGATCTTTTCACCGTCGGGACCGTGGCCTCTATTTTGCAGATGCTGAAGCTGCCTGACGGCACCGTGAAGGTGCTGGTGGAAGGGCTGCAGCGTGCGCGTATTACCACCCTGTCTGACAATGGCGAACACTTCTCTGCTAAGGCAGAGTACCTTGATTCGCCTCAGCTTGATGAACGCGAGCAGGAAGTGCTCGTGCGCACCGCAATCAGCCAGTTTGAAGGCTATATCAAGCTGAATAAGAAAATTCCACCAGAAGTGCTGACGTCGCTGAACAGCATCGACGATCCTGCGCGTCTGGCGGATACCATCGCTGCGCACATGCCGCTGAAGCTGGCTGACAAACAGTCCGTGCTGGAAATGTCCGACGTTAACGAACGTCTGGAATACCTGATGGCGATGATGGAGTCTGAAATCGATCTGCTGCAGGTTGAGAAGCGCATTCGTAACCGCGTGAAAAAGCAGATGGAGAAGTCTCAGCGTGAGTACTATCTGAATGAGCAAATGAAGGCGATTCAGAAAGAGCTGGGCGAGATGGACGACGCGCCGGATGAAAACGAAGCGCTGAAGCGTAAGATTGACGCGGCGAAGATGCCGAAAGAGGCGAAAGAGAAAGCCGAAGCAGAACTGCAGAAGCTGAAAATGATGTCTCCAATGTCGGCTGAAGCGACAGTCGTGCGCGGCTACATCGAGTGGATGGTTCAGGTTCCGTGGAATGCCCGCAGCAAGGTCAAAAAAGACCTGCGTCAGGCTCAGGAGATCCTGGATACCGACCACTACGGCCTGGAACGCGTCAAAGACCGCATTCTTGAGTACCTCGCGGTACAAAGCCGTGTAAACAAAATTAAAGGCCCAATTCTGTGCCTGGTAGGACCGCCAGGGGTGGGTAAAACCTCTCTGGGTCAGTCCATTGCCAAAGCGACCGGACGTAAATATATCCGTATGGCGCTGGGCGGCGTGCGCGATGAAGCGGAAATCCGCGGTCACCGCCGTACCTACATCGGTTCTATGCCGGGTAAACTGATCCAGAAGATGGCGAAAGTGGGCGTTAAAAACCCGCTGTTCCTGCTCGATGAGATCGACAAGATGTCTTCGGACATGCGTGGCGATCCGGCGTCTGCACTGCTGGAAGTACTTGATCCAGAACAGAACGTGGCGTTCAGCGATCATTACCTGGAAGTGGACTACGACCTGAGCGATGTGATGTTCGTGGCGACCTCCAACTCCATGAACATTCCGGCCCCGCTGCTGGACCGTATGGAAGTGATCCGTCTCTCCGGTTATACCGAAGATGAGAAGCTGAATATCGCTAAGCAGCACCTGCTGCCGAAACAGATTGAGCGTAACGCGCTGAAAGCCAACGAGCTGACCGTCGAGGACAGCGCGATTATTGGCATCATTCGCTACTACACCCGTGAAGCGGGCGTGCGTAGCCTTGAGCGTGAAATCTCTAAACTGTGTCGTAAAGCGGTGAAACAGCTGCTGCTGGATAAGAGCCTGAAGCACATTGTGATTAACGGCGACAATCTGCATGCCTACCTGGGCGTTCAGCGCTTCGACTACGGTCGCGCGGACAACGAAAACCGCGTTGGTCAGGTCACCGGTCTGGCATGGACGGAAGTGGGCGGCGATCTGCTGACCATCGAAACCGCCTGTGTGCCGGGCAAAGGCAAGCTGACCTACACCGGCTCGCTGGGTGAAGTGATGCAGGAATCCATTCAGGCGGCGCTGACCGTGGTGCGAGCGCGTGCGGAGAAACTGGGTATCAATCCGGATTTCTACGAAAAACGCGACATCCATGTGCACGTTCCGGAAGGGGCGACGCCGAAAGATGGCCCAAGCGCGGGTATTGCCATGTGTACGGCGCTGGTCTCCTGTCTGACAGGGAACCCGGTACGTGCCGATGTGGCAATGACCGGTGAAATCACCCTGCGTGGTCAGGTCCTGCCAATCGGTGGGTTAAAAGAAAAACTGCTGGCGGCACACCGCGGTGGGATCAAAACCGTATTGATTCCTTACGAGAATAAACGCGATCTGGAAGAGATTCCGGACAACGTGATTGCCGATCTGCAGATCCATCCTGTTAAGCGAATTGAGGAAGTTCTTACTCTCGCATTGCAGAATGAACCGTCCGGAATGCAGGTTGTAACCGCAAAATAGTGACCTCGCGCAAAGAGCGTCAATAAAAACAAGGCTGGTAAGTCATTTCGCACTTGCCAGCCTTTTTTTGTATAGCTAATTTAGATTGCTGATTAGGTCAGCCATCAACAACGGGTGTTGTAAGGTCATGGCAGGCCTGATATAACTGCTGCGCGGTCGCGTTGTGAAGGACTCAGGCGCGATATAAATTATAAAGAGAGGAAGAGAACAGTGAATAAATCTCAACTGATTGACAAAATTGCTGCTGGTGCTGATATTTCTAAAGCTGCAGCTGGACGTGCGTTAGATGCATTAATTGCTTCTGTTACTGAATCTCTGCAGGCTGGGGACGACGTTGCACTGGTAGGCTTCGGTACTTTTGCTGTTAAAGAGCGTGCTGCCCGTACTGGCCGCAACCCTCAGACCGGTAAAGAGATCACCATTGCTGCTGCTAAAGTGCCGGGTTTCCGTGCAGGTAAAGCGCTGAAAGACGCAGTAAACTGATTGCTTTCCCGTTTCAGGGAAGCCGGATAGTACAAGGGCGCATCGTTTGATGTGCCTTTTTTGTTTGTCCAGACCTGATTTGTGCGAGTTTATGCGAGTTGTGGGCTGACAATCGCCCCGTTTTCTTGTCACAATACGCCTTTACGCGCGACGGGCAGGATTTTCCGTCAGCGTCAGGTAACCAGTCACCTACAGCGGAGTGTTGTTACACCATGATGGACAGCTTACGCACGGCTGCTAACAGTCTCGTGCTCAAGATTATTTTCGGTATCATTATCGTGTCGTTCATATTGACCGGCGTGAGCAGTTACCTTATTGGCGGTGGCGCGAACTATGCCGCAAAAGTGAATGGCCAGGAAATCAGCCGTGGTCAGTTCGAGAATGCTTTTGCCGGTGAACGTAACCGTATGCAGCAACAGCTGGGCGACCAATTCTCTGAACTGGCGGCGAATGAAGGGTACATGAAAACCCTGCGCCAACAGACGCTGAACCGTCTTATCGACGAAGCGCTGCTGGATCAGTATGCCAAAAAGCTGGGCCTTGGCATCAGCGACGAGCAGGTGAAAAAAGCGATCTTCGCCACTCAGGCATTCCAGTCTAACGGTAAATTCGACAACGCGCGTTACAACAGCATCGTCAACCAGATGGGCATGACGGCGGATCAGTACGCGCAGGCGCTGCGTAACCAACTGACCACTCAGCAGCTTATCAATGCCGTTGTGGGCACCGATTTTATGCTCAAAGGTGAAACGGAAGAACTGGCTGCGCTGGTAGCACAGCAGCGCGTTGTCCGTGAAGCGACCATTGATGTGAACGCCCTGGCGGCGAAACAGCAGGTGAGCGACGCAGAGGTTAACGCCTGGTACGAGCAGAATAAAAACGCCTTTGTTTCTCCGGAGCAGTTCCGCGTCAGCTACATCAAGCTGGATGCAGCTGCGCTGCAGGAAAGCGCCTCTGACGCGGAGATCCAGTCTTACTACGACCAGCATCAGGATCAGTTCACTCAGCCGCAGCGTAACCGCTACAGCGTGATTCAGACCAAAACTGAAGCAGATGCTAAGGCGGTACTGGATGAACTGAACAAAGGCGCTGATTTCGCCACCATTGCGAAAGCGAAATCTACCGATATCATCTCTGCGAAAAACGGCGGTGATATGGGCTGGCTGGAAGATGCAACCACGCCGGACGAACTGAAAAATGCCGGCCTGAAAGAGAAAGGCCAGCTGTCTGGTGTGATTAAATCATCCGTTGGTTTCCTGGTCGTGCGCCTGGACGACATCATCGCGGCGAAAACCAAGCCGCTGGCTGAGGTTCGTGATGATATCGCTGCGAAAGTGAAACAGGAAAAAGCCCTGGATGCCTACTACGCGCTGCAGCAGAAAGTGAGCGATGCTGCCAGCAACGACAACGAATCTCTGGCAGGTGCAGAGCAGGCAGCGGGTGTGAAGGCGGTTGAGACGGGCTGGTTTGGTCGCGACAACCTGCCGGAAGAGCTGAACTTTAAGCCGGTTTCTGATGCCATCTTTAACGGTGGTCTGGTGGGCGAGAACGGTACGCCGGGCAGCAACTCTGACATCATTACCGTCGACGGCGATCGTGCGTTTGTTCTGCGCGTCAGCGAGCACAAGCCAGAAGCGGTCAAACCGCTGGCGGAAGTGAAGGATCAGGTCGTCGCTCAGGTTAAGCACAACAAAGCGGAACAGCAGGCGAAACTGGATGCTGAGAAGATTCTGTCTGACCTGAAAGCGGGTAAACAGGACGCGCTGAAAGCGGCTGGCCTGAGCTTCGGTGAGGCGAAAACGCTGAGCCGTACCGGTCAGGACCCAATCAGCCAGGCTGCGTTTGGCCTGACGCTGCCGTCCAAAGACAAGCCAAGCTTCGGCACCACCACCGATATGCAGGGTAACGTTGTTCTGCTGGCACTGGACGAAGTGAAAGCCGGCACCCTGCCAGAAGCGCAGAAGAAGGCGATGGTTCAGGGCATTACTCAGAACAATGCTCAGATTGCTTTCGAAGCCATGATGAGCAACCTGCGTAAAGAAGCCAAAATTAAGCTGGGCGATGTCATGACTCAGCAGCAATAATTACGTGTCTGCTCGCAGATTTTCGTAACGCTCTGCAAAAACTAAAGGCCGCTTTCGCGGCCTTTTCCATTTCTGCAATCTGCTGTTTGTGCCTGTTTTCTCCGGGAGCTATCGTTGCGTGGCTGTCAACAAACAAGGAGATAACAGCATGAAATGTGGAATCAAAGCACTGTTAATTACGCTGGCTATTGCCACCACCGGGATGAGCGCGGGCGCGCTGGCGGCGACGCCCGCCGCCAAACCACAGACCACGCAGAGCAAATCTGATGCGATGGCGCCGGTGCAGGGGCAAACCAAAGCGGCTGACGCCGTTAAAAATACGGATGATGACGGTACGCGGGTCAGCATTAACTCGGCCTCGGCAGAGGATCTTGCCCGCGCAATGAACGGTGTCGGCCTGAAAAAAGCGCAGGCCATCGTCAGCTACCGCGAAGAGTATGGCCCTTTCAAAACGGTCGATGATCTCAAGCAGGTCCCGGGCATGGGCAGCGCGCTGGTTGAGCGCAACCTCTCACACCTGGCACTGTAATAACGCAATTTCTTGCACTGCGGCAAAAGTTTGCCAGGATAAAGAGGTCATACCAGTTATGACCTCTGATCCTATAACAACGTAAGGCTATTGCGCTATGCAGACAAAAGTCAAAGTACGCGGTTTCCATCTTGATGTTTACCAGCACGTTAACAACGCCCGCTATCTCGAATTTCTTGAAGAAGCGCGCTGGGACGGACTAGAGAACAGCGAAAGCTTTCAGTGGCTGACCGCGCACAACATCGCTTTCGTGGTCGTCAATATCAACATCAACTACCGCCGCCCGGCCGTGCTGGGCGATGTGCTCACCGTGACCAGCCAGGTACAACAGCTAAACGGCAAGAGCGGCGTGTTAAGCCAGGTGGTGACGCTCGATCCAGAAGGGCAGGTAGTGGCTGATGCGCTGATTACCTTTGTCTGTATCGATCTGAAAACTCAGAAAGCGCTGCCGCTGGAAGGGGAGCTGCGGGAAAAGCTGGAGCTGATGATCGCTTAGAAAATCTGTCTTTTATAAAAGACAAAAGGATTTTTCAGGGATAGAATAATGGACAGGGACTACGTTGTTGAACGTTACCGGACCCGTGACGGGAAAGTGCCGTTTGAGGAGTGGGTAGCGAAGATGAAGCGAAAGGATCCAGAATTGGTGTTTCGGATCCTTCTGCGAATTGACCGTGCTGAGAAAGGGAATTTCGGTGATTACCGATATCTCAGAGAGGGTATCTGGGAATTGAAAATGGATTGTGGTCCCGGTTATCGAATCTATTTTGCAGTAGAGCATCGGGAGATCCTATTGTTGCTGATCGGCGGTGACAAAAAGAGCCAAAAGACTGATGTGAAACTGGCAATAGATTACTGGAATGATCATCAAAAGGATAAATCCGATGAGCAAAAGCGAACGAAAATTCTCTAGCTCCGTCAGTCACGATGAAGCTGTTGTTAAGATGCTGCGTGAAAATCCCTCCTATGCTCAGTTGTATCTGCAAATTGCACTGGAGGAAATTTATGAAGACCAGGGGATCCCAGCCTATTTGATTGCGCTCAGACGCGTCATCGAAGCCCGTGGCGGCATAGGTGAAATCTCTGCCAAAGCCGGTCTTTCCCGCCAACAGCTATATCGAACCTTATCAGACAACGGCAACCCAACGCTGACTACGCTAATGAAGGTGACCCGTGCTGCCGGGGTAAAACTGTTCGACAGCACGGTGAGGTAGCCTTATTTAAGCCCGGTTTTTTGCTTCATTGCCGCCATTACGCCGACTTTATCAGCCAGGTAGTGGTTCAGTCCGTTAGCGCGCAGATTACAGGCGGCGCACTGGCCGCAACCGTCGCCTTTGATACCGTTATAGCAGGTGAGGGTTTCGCTGCGAACTAAATCCAGCTTGCCCCAGTAGTCGGCCAGAGCCCAGGTTTCGGCTTTATCCAGCCACATGAGCGGGGTTTCAAAGCGCGTCTCTTTTGCCATCCCCAGATTGACGGCGTGGTTGAGCGCTTTTACAAACTCATCACGGCAGTCCGGATATCCTGAGAAGTCGGTCTCGCATACGCCCGTAATTACCGCTTCGGCTTTTACCTGATAGGCATAAATTGCCGTCAGGGTCAGGAACAGAATATTACGGCCCGGCACGAAGGTGTTCGGAATGCCGCTGGCATCGGGTTCGTAGTCCGGGACGGGAATACTGTCCCGGGTGAGGCTGCTGACTGCCAGTTCATTTAACAGCGTAACGTCCAGCACCTTGTGCGCGCGTGCCCCCAGTTTCAGGGCAAGTTCACGGGCAACGTCGATTTCAGCGCGGTGACGCTGGCCATAATCGAAAGTCACACAGTGAACTTCATCATACTGATTAAGGGCCTGAACCAGGCAGGTTGTAGAGTCTTGTCCTCCGCTGAACACGACGACGGCACGTTTCATAAATCATCTCGACTGTTACGGTAAAAACGTTATATTACCGTCTGGCTACGGCGGCGACCAGCTTCTTCACGATTTGGGGGCGGGTAGCCAGGCTTCGGTAAAATCAAACCAGCCGCGGGTGTTGAGGCGTATGCCGTTGACCCCTGGCGGGGCGCTGATTTGATATTGATAGTTAAAAAGCGGCGTCAGCACCGCATTCTCCATCAGGCGGTTGAAAATGGCTTGCAGACCGGCGTGTCGGTCCCGAGCTTCGGCCTGCGACTGCACCGCATCCAGCGTGGCTTGCAAATGAGCGTAGGCCGGTGCGCTTAACACGTGCGGCCACAGTGCATCGCAGCGCAGCCACTGCTCAAGCGTATACGCTGGCGCTTCGCCAATCAGCCTGTCCCCCATCATGATATCTGCATCGGCAAGCTGCTGGCATCCGTCCCACGTCTTGGCGTCGTGGAAGACGACGGTCAGTTCACAACCCTGTCGCGCCAGGTACGTTTTTAACTGGCTGGCCATGGTGTGAAGCTCAACGGGAAGATGGTAAACCAGCGTCAGCGACTCGGGCAGGGCAACGTCCGTTAAATCAGGCCATTCGGGAATTGTCCAGCCGGGAAGCAGTTCCTGAGTGGGCGTAATGAGCCCTTCATTGAGCGGAAGCGTGTGCAGAAGCCTGGAGAGATGGATGATATTGATAAGCCGCTTTGCCTGGAGCTCACTCAGACGCGCGCTCTGTTTCAGCGTGAGGTAACAGAAGCCCAGACTGGTACTGCTGCTGACCAGCCTCAGGGTTTCCAGCTCATCGGCCTCGCCAATCGCAATTTGCACCGGGTGACGACAACTGGTACCCAGCCTGTAATCAAACAGCTGGGGAGTGATCCAGTATTCGATGGCTTTAAGCAGCGGATGACTCAGGTGGTACTGCTCATGGCTTTCCAGACGAACCAGGTCGGGCTCAAAGGCGGCCAGCCGGAAGGGACCGCAGCCAACCGCAGGATGGTCGGGATGCGCCAGACGACTGCAGTAGGTTGCCAGCCTGTGCGCCAGCCAATAGTCCGGTTGATGCAGCACAAACGTCAGACACTGTGGATGCGTTGTTTCGATACGTAAGACGCTCCGAAACAGGGTGCGCAGGGCGGGAAGCGTCAACAGCGCGGTCAGGCTTCGCTGGAGTTGCGCCGTTTCTATTTTATCGCCGTTATGCCAGTGCAGCGTGGAGCGAATATAGAAATGCCAGCGCAGCCCGTCAGCAGAGACCTCCCAGTGATGCGCCAGATCGCCCGTAGGTTCACTGCTGTTGCCGTTAAAACGCGTCAAACCTGAGAATACCTGTCCCGCCAGATGCTGCTCCGCCCGGCCAGGCAAGAAGCCCGGCTGAAGCGGCTCCAGCGAGCGATAGTAGGGGATGCGCAGCGTCGGCGTGTCGTTTTGCCATTGCCCGCCTAAAAACGGATGCAGCAACGATCTCAGCGCGTCCGGCGCAAGCTGCGCCAGCTCCAAAGCGTTATGCTGCTGCCCGCTCTTCAGTGCCTCTTCCATCATCGCATTGCGCAGTGACTCCGGGCTGGCATGGAACGTCAGCTCACCGCGCTTGCCGCGACCAGACCGCGCGCGCCAGCTGAGCCAGCCCGCCTCCTGAGCCTGGCGCAGCAGGGTGCGGACATGCCTCTCGCTACAAAAACAGCGGCTTGCAAGCTCGCTTACGGTTACGAGCTGCGGAGCGCCGGCGGAAGGTTGCCACAGGCGTTGATACTGATTAAGACGGTTAAGCTGGCGCATAAGAAACCCGGAACAATAATTTTCATCTATTCACTATTACTTCCGTATATCTCACACGATACTGATGCACAAGTTAATCGCATCACATTTCAGGAGTAAACATGGCCCGGCTCGCTGCATTTGATATGGACGGTACGTTGTTAATGCCGAATCACCGTCTGGGGGAGAAAACGCTGAGTACCCTCAAGCGCCTGCGCGAGCGTGATGTCACCCTGACGTTTGCTACGGGTCGCCACGTGCTGGAGATGCGTCATTTGCTGGGCGCGTTTTCCCTGGATGCGTTTTTAATCACCGGCAACGGGACGCGCATTCACACCGTTGAAGGAGAGGTGCTGCACCGCCAGGATCTCAACCCGGAAGTGGCGGACATCGTGCTGCACAGTACCTGGGACACGCGGGCCAGTATCCACGTCTTTAACGATCAAGGCTGGTTTACCGGAAGCGAAATCCCCGAATTATTGCACGCGCATGTTTATAGCGGCTTCAAATACCAGCTTATCGATCTGCGTCGGATCCCCGCCCACGCGGTGACCAAGATCTGCTTCTGTGGCGATCACGACGATCTTTGTCGCTTACGGATTCAACTGAATGAGGCGCTTGGCGACCGGGCGCACCTGACCTTCTCGGCGGTAGATTGTCTGGAAGTGCTGCCGGTGGGCTGTAACAAAGGTTCCGCCCTGGCGGTACTGAGCGACCACCTGGGCTTAACGCTGCAGGATTGTATGGCGTTTGGCGACGCCATGAATGACCGCGAAATGCTGGGCAGCGTGGGGCGCGGTTTGATTATGGGGAATGCGATGCCGCAGCTGATCGCAGAGCTTCCTCATCTGCCGGTTATCGGACACTGCGGTAACGAAGCGGTGTCCCATTTTTTGACGCATTGGCTGGACAACAATAACCTCCCATATTCCCCCGAATAGTGAGACCCTTCCAGCAAGCCAGACTTCGGTCTGGCTTTTTTTTATTTCAGCAGCTGCGCAATCTGCGCTTTCCACGGGGTGATGTCGCCGATGTTGGCCTGTACCCACTCCGCATTGTAGTAGGTCTCAAGATAGCGTTCTCCGCTGTCGCACAGCAGCGTGACGATGGAGCCGGTACGGCCTTCCTCGCGCATGCGTGCCGCAAGCTGCAGTGCGCCCCACATGTTGGTGCCCGTTGATGCACCAACCTTGCGGCCGAGCTGCGTCTCCAGCCAGTGCGCGGTGGCGATGCTGGCAGCGTCCGGCACGCGAAGCATTTCGTCCACCACATCCGGGATGAACGACGGTTCCACGCGCGGGCGCCCAATCCCTTCAATTTTACTGCCCACCGGGCTGCGCAGGCCGGCATCGCGGCTTTGCCAGTAGTCGAGGAAGACGGAGTTCTGCGGGTCAACCACCATCAGCTGGGTATCGTAGCCCTGACAGCGGATGTAACGTCCGATAGTGGCTGACGTGCCGCCGGTACCGGCGCTCATCACAATGTACGACGGAACCGGATGCGGCTCGTGGGTCATCTGGCGGAAAATACTGTCGGCAATGTTGTTATTGCCGCGCCAGTCCGTTGCGCGCTCGGCGAAGGTGAACTGGTCCATATAGTGGCCGTTTAGCTCGCGGGCCAGCATTTCAGAGGCGGCGTAGATTTCGCAGGCGCTTTCCACAAAGTGGCAGCGTCCGCCGTAAAATTCGATCTGCTCGATTTTACGTTTTGCAGTGCAGGAGGGCATCACGGCGATAAACGGCAGGCCCAGCAGGCGGGCAAAATAGGCTTCGGACACCGCCGTTGAACCAGATGAGGATTCAATGATGGTGGTGCCTTCTTTAATCCAGCCGTTACATAAACCGTATAAAAACAGGGAGCGCGCCAGGCGATGCTTCAGGCTACCGGTAGGATGGGTACTTTCATCCTTCAGGTAGAGCTGAATACCGTCAAATCCCGGCAGGGAAAGGCGAATCAGGTGCGTATCCGCCGAGCGCTGATAGTCGGCATTGATTTCACTGATGGCATGTTTAACCCAGGTGCTATTCATCGTAGTTATCCGTTTGTCATTTTGTGCCCAGCATAGCGAAAAGCACAGAAAAAATTGTTGCTATCTGGCCTTTAAAATAGAATGAAGGGAGAAAAATTTTCTCTGTGAGGTGGGTATGCTAGATAAAATTGACCGCAAGCTCCTTTCATTGCTGCAAAGTGACTGTACCCTCTCTTTGCAGGCGCTGGCAGATGCCGTTAATCTGACCACCACACCGTGCTGGAAGCGCCTAAAAAAGCTGGAAGATGACGGTATTCTGCTGGGCCGCGTCGCGTTACTCGATCCTGAAAAACTGGGGCTTGGGCTGACGGCATTTGTGCTGATAAAAACTCAACACCACAGCAGCGAGTGGTATTGCCGCTTCGTCACTCAGGTATCTGAGATGCCCGAGGTGCTCGGCTTCTGGCGTATGGCCGGCGAGTACGATTACCTGATGCGCGTCCAGGTGGCTGACATGAAGCGCTATGATGACTTCTACAAGCGGCTGGTGAACAGCGTCCCGGGCTTGTCGGACGTCACCTCAAGCTTCGCCATGGAACAGATAAAGTACACCACAGCATTACCCATTGAATAACTTCGTAAAATACCTTCAGGAACAAACCGCGTGCGATTATTTGCCCAATTAAGCTGGTACTTTCGTCGGGAGTGGCAACGCTACCTCGGTGCAGTCGCCCTGCTTATTATCATTGCCATTTTGCAGCTGATCCCGCCGAAGGTGGTGGGCTACGTCGTGGATGGCGTCACTGAACAGCATTACACCACCGCACGGGTGTTGATGTGGGTCGGCACGCTGGTGCTGACGGCGGTCATTGTTTATCTCCTGCGCTACGTCTGGCGCGTGCTGCTTTTTGGTGCGTCCTATCAGCTGGCCGTTGAGCTGCGCGAAGATTTTTACCGCCAGCTGAGCCGACAGCATCCTGAGTTTTATCTCCGCCACCGCACCGGGGATCTTATCGCTCGCGCGACTAACGACGTCGATCGCGTGGTCTTTGCCGCCGGGGAAGGGGTGCTGACGCTGGTGGACTCGCTGGTGATGGGCTGCGCGGTGCTGATCGTCATGTCCACGCAGATCAGCTGGCAGTTGACCCTGCTGGCGCTTCTGCCGATGCCGCTGATGGCGCTGGCGATCAATCGCTACGGCGAACAGCTGCACGAGCGCTTCAAGCTGGCGCAGGCGGCGTTTTCATCTCTGAACGATCGCACCCAGGAGAGCATGACCAGCATCCGCATGATCAAAGCGTTTGGCCTGGAGGACAGGCAGTCCGCGCTGTTTGCCGCCGATGCGGCGGACACGGGGACGAAGAACATGCGCGTCGCGCGTATCGACGCCCGGTTTGACCCGACGATTTATATCGCAATCGGCATGGCAAACCTGCTTGCCATTGGCGGCGGGAGCTGGATGGTGGTGCAGGGCACGCTGACCCTGGGGCAATTAACCAGCTTTGCGATGTATCTGGGGTTAATGATCTGGCCGATGCTGGCGCTGGCCTGGATGTTTAACATTGTTGAGCGCGGCAGCGCCGCCTACAGCCGCATTCGCGCCATGCTGGCCGAAGCCCCGGTGGTCAATGACGGCAGCGAAGCGGTGCCGGAAGGGCGCGGCGTCATGAACGTCGACGTTCGTAAATTTGTCTATCCGCAAACGGAACATCCGGTGCTGGAAAACGTTAGCTTTACGCTGCAGCCGGGCCAGATGCTGGGCATCTGCGGCCCAACGGGGTCCGGTAAAAGTACCGTTCTCTCTCTGCTGCAGCGCCACTTTGACGTCACCGAGGGCGATATTCGTTTCCATGATATCTCCCTGACGAACCTGCTGCTGGACGAGTGGCGCGGTCGCCTGGCGGTCGTCAGCCAGACGCCGTTTTTATTTTCGGACACCGTGGCGAATAACATTGCTCTTGGTCATCCGTCGGCGACGCAGGAAGAGATCGAACACGTGGCGCGCTTAGCCAGCGTACATGACGATATTTTGCGCCTGCCGCAGGGCTATGAAACGGAAGTCGGGGAACGTGGCGTCATGCTCTCCGGCGGGCAGAAACAGCGGATCTCGATTGCCCGCGCGCTGCTGCTGAATGCTGAAATCTTGATCCTGGACGATGCGCTTTCCGCCGTGGACGGCCGTACCGAGCATCAGATTCTGCATAACCTGCGCCAGTGGGGCGACGGCCGCACGGTGATTATCTGCGCCCACCGTTTGTCAGCGCTCACTGAGGCCAGCGAAATTCTGGTCTTACAGCACGGGCACATTGCCCAGCGTGGGCAGCATGAAGCCCTTGTCGAACAGCCGGGCTGGTACCGCGATATGTATCGCTATCAACAGCTTGAGGCGGCGCTGGACGATGCGCCGGGACAGGATGAGGAGGCCGCCAATGCGTAAGCTCGGAACGATGTGGCCGACGCTCAAACGTCTGCTGGCTTACGGCTCGCCGTGGCGTAAACCGCTCTCCGTGGCCGTGCTTTTACTCTGGATTGCGGCGATTGCTGAGGTGAGCGGCCCGCTGCTCATCAGCTATTTTATCGACAACATGGTCGCCAAAAGCTATCTGCCGCTGGGGCTGGTAGCGGGCTTAGGCGTGGCCTACGTTGGCCTGCAGCTGGCGGCGGCAGGGCTGCACTATGCGCAGTCGCTGCTGTTTAACCGTGCAGCCGTGGGCGTCGTTCAGCAGCTGCGCACGGATGTGATGGACGCGGCGCTGCGCCAGCCGCTCAGCGAGTTTGATATCCAGCCGGTCGGGCAGGTGATTTCGCGCGTGACCAACGATACCGAGGTGATCCGCGATCTGTACGTCACCGTGGTCGCGACGGTGTTACGCAGCGCGGCGCTGATTGGCGCGATGCTGGTGGCGATGTTCAGCCTCGACTGGCGCATGGCGCTGGTGGCGATTACCATCTTCCCGGCGGTGCTGATCGTGATGGTGATCTACCAGCGATACAGCACGCCGATTGTGCGCCGGGTTCGCGCCTATCTGGCCGACATCAACGATGGTTTCAACGAAGTGATTAACGGCATGAGCGTCATCCAGCAGTTCCGCCAGCAGGCCCGCTTTGGCGAGCGGATGGGGGAAGCCAGCCGTTCGCACTACATGGCGCGTATGCAGACGCTGCGCCTGGACGGTTTCCTGCTCCGTCCGCTGCTCAGCCTTTTCTCTGCTCTGGTACTCTGCGGGCTGCTGATGCTCTTTGGGCTGAGCTCAAGCGGTACGATTGAAGTCGGCGTGCTGTACGCCTTTATTAGCTATCTCGGACGTCTTAACGAGCCGCTGATCGAGCTCACTACCCAGCAATCGATGCTGCAGCAGGCGGTCGTCGCCGGTGAGCGAGTGTTTGAGCTGATGGACAGACCGCGCCAGGCCTACGGCAATGATGAGCGACCTCTGCAAAGCGGGGATATTGCCTTTGATAACGTCTCGTTTGCCTATCGCGAAGACCGGCTGGTGTTGCAGGACATTACGCTGGATGTTCCGTCGCGCGGTTTTGTTGCGCTGGTAGGGCATACGGGCAGCGGCAAGAGCACGCTTGCCAGCCTGTTGATGGGCTACTACCCGGTCACGCAAGGCGAAATTCGCCTCGACGGACGCCCGCTCGCGTCTCTCAGCCACAACGTGTTGCGTAAAGGCGTCGCGATGGTGCAGCAGGATCCGGTCGTTCTGGCCGATACCTTCTACGCCAACGTGACCCTGGGGCGGGACTATACCCAGGAGCAGGTCTGGGACGTGCTGGAAAAAGTGCAGCTGGCAGAACTGGCGCGCGGGTTTAGCGATGGGATCAATACGAAGCTGGGCGAGCAGGGGAACAACCTCTCCGTGGGGCAAAAGCAGCTTCTCGCGCTGGCGCGGGTGCTGATCGAAACCCCGCAGGTGCTGATTCTGGATGAAGCGACGGCCAGCATTGACTCCGGCACCGAGCAGGCCATCCAGCAGGCGCTGGCCGCCGTGCGCGATCATACGACTCTGGTGGTGATTGCCCACCGCCTTTCCACCATTGTCGATGCCGATACCATTCTGGTGCTGCACCGGGGACAAGCCGTGGAACGCGGCACGCACCGTGAACTGCTGGAAGCTAAAGGACGCTACTGGCAGATGTACCAGCTTCAGCTTGCGGGCGAAGAGCTGGCCGCCAGCGTGCGTGATGAAGAGTCGCTCAGCGCCTGATGCACCAAAACAAAGCAACGCGCTAACAGTCATTCCTGTTGGTGCAATACTGAAACGCACCGTGCACCGACATGGTGCGTTTTTTTTCGCCGGTTCGTTAATGAAGACGGCGTAACGCTCGTCGCACCGCTTTCCCCCCTCGTTTTCATTTCTGGCACACCCCTTGCAATACCTTCTGCGTGAGCTGCGGCCATTACCGAATTCTGACTGGAGGGGATCTATGAAGCTGGTTACGGTGGTAATCAAACCATTCAAACTCGAAGACGTGCGTGAAGCGTTGTCTTCAATGGGTATTCAGGGACTGACTGTCACCGAAGTGAAAGGCTTTGGTCGTCAGAAGGGTCATGCCGAGCTTTACCGCGGGGCGGAATACAGCGTTAACTTTCTGCCAAAAGTAAAAATTGATGTCGCGATTGCTGACGATCAGCTTGATGAAGTGATTGATGTGATTAGCAAAGCGGCCTACACCGGCAAAATTGGCGACGGCAAAATTTTCGTTGCCGAACTGCAGCGCGTCATTCGCATTCGTACCGGCGAATCTGACGAAGCGGCACTGTAAATAACGCCTGGCACACAGTGATAGGGATCGAGAAAATGAAGATAGCAACACTTAAAACGGGTCTGGGTTCGCTGGCACTGCTGCCGGGCCTGGCGCTGGCTGCCCCTGCCGTGGCTGACAAGGCCGATAACGCCTTTATGATGATCAGCACCGCGCTGGTACTGTTCATGTCTATCCCGGGCATTGCGCTGTTCTACGGCGGCCTGATCCGCGGCAAAAACGTTCTCTCCATGCTGACGCAGGTTGCCGTGACGTTCGCGCTGGTCTGCGTGCTGTGGGTGGTTTACGGCTACTCGCTGGCCTTCGGCACCGGCAACGCCTTCTTTGGTAACTTCGACTGGGTGATGCTGAAAAATATTGAGTTGACCGCGCTGATGGGCAGTTTCTATCAGTATATTCACGTTGCGTTCCAGGGCTCGTTCGCCTGCATTACCGTCGGGCTGATCGTTGGCGCGCTGGCGGAGCGCATTCGTTTCTCTGCCGTCCTGATCTTTGTGGTGGTCTGGCTGACCCTCTCCTATGTGCCGATTGCGCACATGGTCTGGGGCGGTGGTCTGCTGGCAACGCACGGCGCGCTGGACTTCGCGGGCGGTACCGTTGTTCACATCAACGCCGCAGTAGCGGGGCTGGTGGGGGCGTACCTGATTGGCAAACGCGTGGGCTTCGGTAAAGAAGCGTTCAAACCGCACAACCTGCCGATGGTGTTTACCGGTACGGCTATCCTTTACTTTGGCTGGTTTGGTTTCAACGCCGGTTCCGCCAGTGCAGCAAACGAAATCGCCGCGCTGGCCTTCGTGAACACCGTTGTGGCCACGGCGGGTGCGATCCTCTCCTGGGTATTCGGCGAGTGGGCGGTACGCGGTAAACCTTCCCTGCTGGGTGCCTGTTCAGGTGCGATTGCCGGTCTGGTTGGTATCACCCCTGCGTGTGGTTATGTTGGCGTAGGCGGTGCGCTGCTGGTGGGTCTGGTCGCGGGTCTTGCGGGTCTGTGGGGCGTTACCGCACTGAAACGTGTGCTGCGCGTTGACGACCCATGCGATGTATTTGGCGTGCACGGCGTGTGCGGCATCGTCGGCTGTATCATGACCGGTATCTTTGCCGCGAAATCGCTCGGTGGCGTGGGCTACGCTGAAGGCGTGACGATGGTTCATCAGGTGCTGGTGCAGCTGGAAAGTATTGCTATCACCGTGGTGTGGTCTGCCGTTGTCGCTTTCATCGGCTATAAGCTGGCGGATATGACGGTTGGTCTGCGCGTACCGGAAGAGCAGGAGCGCGAAGGTCTGGACGTCAACAGCCACGGCGAGAATGCGTATAACGCCTGATAAACAGCAAAACGGTAACCTTTGGTTACCGTTTTTAGTGTGTATTCCCTCTCCCTGTGGGAGAGGGGCAGGGTGAGGGCATCAGGCCGCACAAGGTAAAAGCAAAACGGTAACCTTTGGTTACCGTTTTTAGTGTGTATTCCCTCTCCCTGTGGGAGAGGGGCAGGGTGAGGGCATCAGGCCGCACAAGGTAAAAGCAAAACGGTAACCTTTGGTTACCGTTTTTAATGTGTATTCCCTCTCCCTGTGGGAGAGGGGCAGGGTGAGGGCATCAGGCCGCACAACATCAACCGCGATTACGCATTACCCCTTCCTGCACCGTAGAAGCGACCAGCACGCCGTCCTGAGTATAAAACTCTCCACGCACAAACCCGCGAGCGCTCGACGCTGAGGTACTCTCCACGCTGTAAAGCAGCCACTCGTTCATATTGAACGGACGGTGGAACCACATGGAGTGATCGATGGTCGCGACCTGCATCCCTTTTTCAAGGAAGCCAACGCCGTGCGGCTGTAGCGCAACCGGCAGGAAGTTGAAGTCTGACGCGTAGCCCAGCAGATACTGATGCACGCGGAAATCTTCCGGCACGGTGCCGTTGGCGCGGATCCAGACCTGGCGTTTCGGCTCGGCGGTATGGCCTTTCATTGGGTTATGGAACTCAACCGGGCGGATCTCCAGCGGCTTATCGCAGAGAAACTTCTCTTTGACCTGTGGCGGAAGCAGATGCGCCAGCGCGCGGGCGATATCGGTCTCTGACTTAAGTTCGTCAGGCGACGGTGCTGGCGGCATCACTTTCTGATGCTCATACCCCGGCTCCGGTGCCTGGAAAGAGGCGGTCATATAAAAGATCGGCTTACCGTTCTGAACGGCCGCTACGCGGCGAGCGCTGAAGCTGTTGCCATCTCGCAGAACTTCAACGTCATACACGATCGGTTTAGCGCTGTCGCCAGGGCGTAAGAAATAGCTGTGGAATGAGTGTACCAGACGGTCTGCCGGGACAGTCTCCTTTGCAGCGTACAATGCTTGTCCGACGACTTGCCCGCCGAACACCTGACGTAAGCCCAGGTCTTCGCTCTGTCCGCGAAAGAGTCCTTCCTCAATTTTTTCCAGATTCAGTAATGTCAGCAGATTGTTCAGTGCCTGACTCATAGTTGTCCTCAGTAAACGCCGCAGCGAAAGATAGGCAGAGTATAACGCAGAAATGAAAGTGGTCCGATGGGTAGAATAATCTGAATGTCGGTACGTTTTTAGGCATTAATCGGTGATCTGTGCCACACTTAAATACGTTATGTGATTGAAACGACATCGGATGGGATCGATCCCGCTGGTGCATTGATGATAAGGAGACTTCAATGAAACTCGTGCCCATGCTAAGTGGTGTAGCTATTGCGGTGGCGTTGTCCGCCTGTGCCGGTAAGAGCGCCCAGGTGCCGGTGCCAGCTGCAGATCCGAACGGGATTAATACCCTTTCACAGCAATCCATTCAGCAGCCTAACGTTTCCGGTACTATCTGGATTAAACAGAGAGTTGCGCTGCCGCCGGATGCGGTATTAACGGTAACGCTGTCTGATGCTTCCCTGGCCGACGCACCGTCGAAAGTTCTGGCCCAGCGTGCGGTCCGTACTGAAGGTAAGCAGGCTCCGTTTAGCTTCGTGTTGCCGTATAACCCGTCAGACGTGCAGCCGAATGCCCGTATCCTGCTGAGCGCAGCGGTAACCATCAACGGCAAGCTTGTCTTTATCACCGATACGGTTCAGGAAGCGATTAATCACGGTGGAACCAAAATTGACCTGAATCTGGTACCGGTGCAGCAAACCGAAGTCCCGGTTGCTCCACAGACCAATCAGCCGTCCCTGCCAACCCCACCGACTCAGATGTAATTGTTGCTATTACCCTCTCCTTCGGGGGAGGGTTTAGTACACCCAGCGGTACTTCTGTAGATCAATCTGTCCTGCTCCTGACACCTGCACACCCTCTGAAAGTAATGCCTGACGCTGACGCTGGAGATCCGGCCCGGTTAACGAGATGGCGCCATGACGGTTCACCACCCTGTGCCAGGGTAGCGTACTCCCTTCCGGCAACCGCTTCAGAACGCCTCCAACCTGTCGCGCCGCGCGGGGAGAACCGGCCAGCCGTGCGACATCACCGTAAGTGGTGACGTAGCCTTCCGGAATCGAGGCCACGATTTGCCATACGCGCTGTGGAAAGGAGTCGTGTTCGTCCATACCTTCACCTGTAGGGTTATCTGGACCGTCATGGTAAACGAAGATCGTCGTGTTTACTGCGTCTGTTTGCGCAAGAAACCAGCATCCGGTTTGTGGTCGCTTGCAATTGAGGCTTTGCGCAGGGATAATGCGCCAGCGCGTTGGTTATCAACGCTCTCAATGGGGGCTCTGTTGGTTCTCCCGCAACGCTACTCTGTTCACCAGGTCAGGTCCGGAAGGAAGCAGCCAGGGCAGACGACGTGGGTGCCGGGATGTAGCTGGCAGGGCCCCCACCCATTTCTGGCCTCATCCGATCTTTCCTGTTTCCGTCTCTTTTTAGCCTTTATTCCACAAAAATATAATGCCTATACCATGTAATATATATTTCATCGCTTTGAAATATTATTGTCATAAACCTGTAATAATAGACTGGCATTTTATAATTGGACGTCTATTTTTCGTCAAAACTCAAAAAAATATAGAACTGGATAACAGTGATAACTTCGTGTATTAAATAAAGTACTTATTCCGAAGGGAAGTGACAAACATGGCTACTGCAGTTTTAAATGTTAAAATTGACGAAGCGCTAAAAGAAAGACTCCGCCACTATGCGGAAGTAAATAACGAGAATTTAAGCGTGACCACAGAGAAACTGCTGCTGCTGGCGTTTGAAGCAGTAGAAGAGGCGGGAGTATCGGAAGAGGATATTGATAATCAGCATACGGAAGAAGAGAGTGTTTCTCCTTTTACTCCTAAAGAAATCAAGGCTCTACGTAAACTTCTGAAGAAGAGAAAATGAAACAACAACTGTCAACTGCCAGTGACTACAACGAGGCCTGCGATCTGTTGCGTTCAGGCTACGTGAAGCATGTACGTCTTGGCTGGAATGTTGGAAGCGATGAGTTCTTTCGTATTGCGTCTGACTGGTGTGATACCGGTGCAAAAATAAAGAAAGACGGTGATAACTTCGTTATTTCATTGAAAGGCTTCCCGATTCCTCCTCAACACTAAATCACTGACCAGTGAAAACTGCTGACTGCATATATTACAGTCAGCAGTTTTTATTTTATGATCCAGTTCAAAATTTGAATATTAAACCAGGCTGCGTTTGACCGCTGGCGTATTTGAATTTAGCGCGATCCATAATGGTTTAATCCGCAGTAACGCCGCTTCCAGCTCCGCTGGCTCCAGCGAAAAGGGCATACGTAAAAAGCGATCAAACGCCCCCGATAAGCCAAACCGCGTCCCGGTTCCCAGGTTAATCCCGATGATTTCTGCCCGTGCGGCAAGCTGTGTCCCCATCATGCCTGGAAGCTCAATCCAGTAAGAGAGCCCGCCTTCCGCCTCATGGAACTTCCACTCCGGGAAATGTTCTCGCAGCAGGTAACTGCAGCGATCGCGGCGTTCCGCCAGCATCTTGCGGCGAGCGGGAAGAAAACGTTCGCTGTTGTCGATAAGCCACAGCGTCGCCAGCTGCTCCAGCAGCGGCGAGCCTAGATCCAGCGTATCGCGTGTCTGGGTAAGGGTGGCGATGGTGCGCGAGGAGGCGCGGATCCAGCCAAGACGCAGACCGCCCCAGAAGCTTTTTCCGGTAGAGCCTAACGTAATTACGTTGGCCTGCGGGTTAAACGATGCCAGCGGTGGTGGCGGAGGCGAATCAAACCAGAGATCGACCATTGTTTCATCCACGACCAGCGCCGTGCGGGTTTGGGCAGCAATATCGGCGATAGCCTGACGGGTGGCGATATCCATACATCGCCCGGTTGGGTTGTGAAAATCTGGCATCAGATAGGCCAGGCGCGGCGCCATCTGGGCAAGCGTTGCGGCAAAGCCATCCGTATCCCAGCCGGTTTCCGGCAGCGACACCCCGACAGGCCGACACTGCGCCCCCTGAATGGCGGCAATCGCCAGCGGATAGGTGGGATGATCGACCACGACGCGGTCCCCCGGCCCGGTCATCATCCGCAGCACCAGCGCAAACCCGCTGACGGCACCGTTGACCACCATCACCTCGTCTGCGCGGGTAGGCAGACCCCGCGCGGTATAGCGTGCCGCAATCGCCTCACGCAGGGCAGGAAGCCCAAGCTGATCGTAGCCCGTCAGCGAGAGGTGCTGGGTAATGGCCGTGAGCGCATGGGTGTAAGCCTGGTGGATCTCCGGCCCGGCATTGAGGGCGGCAGTGGAGAGATCCAGGGCGGCGCTCGCCGCTGAAAGGGTGGGAACGGCGCGCGAATTCGGGAGTATGACGCGCGACCCGCTGCCGTGGCGGCTTTCAAGGTATCCCTCTTCACGCAGGTGGGTGAGGGCGCTGCTGACGGTGGTTCTGCTCACGTTCAGCGCCGCGGCCAGTTCCCGTTCGCCCGGCAGCCGCGTATGCAGCGCCAGCCGGCCATCAAGGATTAACAGGCGCAGCGCGTCAGCCAGCTGGCGCCAGAGCGGAGTGCGGGATGAGGTTTGCTGCCAGTGCCCTATAAGGCGCACCAAAGACTGGCTTCCGAAGCGGCGTGATGACATATGCAGTCCACTATTTAAAAACTGGACATTAATCTTAGTGCCATTTTGGGTCAGGATGAAAGTCGGGTTCACTGGAGAAGATAAAAAAATGGTACGTCGTCTGCTACAACTTTATGTCGGTTTAGGGCTGTATGGGCTTTCAACCGCGATGTTTATTCGCGCCGATCTGGGGGTCGATCCGTGGGATGTGTTTCATCTTGGCGTGGGAATTCAGCTGGGTATGAGCATCGGGACGGTGATCATTTTGACCGGTGCTGCGGTGCTGCTGCTGTGGATCCCACTGCGTCAGATGCCCGGTCTTGGCACGATCAGCAACGTAATTTGTATTGGTATGGCGGCGGACGCCAGTATGGCGCTGCTCCCCGAACTGAGTTCGTTACCCGTGCGCATCGCTTTCCTCGTGTCGGGCATCGTGATGAACGCGATTGCCACCAGCATGTACATCGGCGCCGGTTTTGGGCCTGGCCCGCGCGACGGCCTGATGACCGGCATTCATGCCCGGCTGGGGTGGTCCATTCGCAGCGTGCGTACCTCCATCGAAGTGTCCGTCCTGCTGATTGGGTGCGTGCTGGGGGGCTCGTTTGGGGTGGGGACCGTAGTGTACGCTCTGACCATTGGCCCGCTTATTCAGCTCTGCTTGCCCTGGTTCCGCCAGAAGCCGCGCGGTGAGAAAATACCGCAGCCGGAGCGGGTTGTTTGATTTGCGAAGCGCTCACATGCTTTAACGGCATTGCTGTGCCAGAATAGACGCTTCGAAAATAGCGATGCCGGAACGCATGAAAGCAATCACACTCTATGATGTTGCCCTCCTTGCGGGGGTTTCTTATCAGACCGTTTCCCGCGTGATTAACGACGCGGAGCACGTCTCTGCCCGCACGCGTGAAAAGGTGCAGCAGGCGATGGCGGAGCTGCATTACGTCCCCAACCTGCGGGCGCAGCAGCTGGCGGGTAAACGCACCCGTACGCTGGGCCTCATCACCACCGATCTGGCGCTGCATGCGCCCTCGCAAATTGTGTCGGCGGTAAAATCCCGGGCTGCAGAGCAGGGGGCGAGCGTCCTGATTTCCATGGTGGAGCAGCCTCATCAGTGCCAGGCCGCGCTTCAGGCGCTGCTGGCGCAGCGGGTAGACGCGCTGCTGGTAAATGTGCCGCTTGACGATCCGCTCGCCGAAGAGCTCATGGCGCTGGCGACGCCTGTACCGGTGCTGTTCCTCGACGTGTCGCCGTCAGCACAGGTAAATAGCCTCGTGTTTAACGCCGGGGAAGGGGCGCGCCTGGGCGTTGAACATCTGCTTTCGCTGGGGCATCGGCATATTGCCCTGCTGAGCGGGCCGGAAAGCTCGGTTTCCGCGCGCGCGCGTCTGGCGGGGTGGAAAGCAACGCTGGCACAGGCGGGTCTTGACGCGGTTGCGGTAGCTTACGGTGACTGGAGCGCGGCCAGCGGCTATGAGAAGGGACACGTGCTGCTCTCGGGGGCGGTATTACCGGATGCCATTCTGGTGGCGAACGATCAGATGGCGCTTGGGGTGATGCGCGCCTGTGCGGAAAAAGGGATCGCTGTTCCCGGTCAGATATCGGTGGTCGGGTTTGACGATACGGCCGACAGCGCCTGGTTTTCCCCACCGCTGACGACCATTCGTCAGGCGTTTCGCGAGGCGGGCGAGCGCAGCGTGGAGTGGCTGCTGGACCCCTCCGGGGACGAGGAATGCTGGCAGGTTCAGTTGCCGGTGACGCTGGTGACCCGCCACTCCTGCGCGCGCCGCACCCCGAAGCAGGCCGAACGAGAGGATCTGGCGCAGCAGCTCAGAAGCCTGGCACTCCTTGCTGAGCAGCTTGCCCGCAAATAAAACTTTGTGATCGGACTCGCTACCCCGCGATTCAACGCTTTACCGTCGCCGGGCGCCAGGGCATGTTAACCAAAATTGTGAGCGCTTCGCAAAGAGGTTAATATGCCCAACACTTTATCGCTGACTCTCAGCGCCATTCTGGCCCGACGGGACTGGGAAAACCCGGGCGTCACCCAGTGGAACCGTCTGGAGGCACATGCGCCGTTACATAGCTGGCGTCTTGAACAGCCTGCCCGGGATGATGCTGCATCCGCCAGCAGGCGCTCCCTCAATGGGGTGTGGCGATTTAACTACTTTACTGCACCCGAGCAAATCCCGGAGACATGGATAACCGAAGATTGCGCAGACGCCGTTGCGATGCCCGTGCCGTCGAACTGGCAGATGCAGGGGTTTGATACGCCAATCTACACCAACGTCACCTATCCCATCCCCGTTAATCCCCCTTTTGTGCCTCAAGAAAACCCAACCGGTTGTTACTCGCTCACATTCAATGTGGATGACGCGTGGCTTCAGAGCGGGCAGACCCGCATCATCTTTGACGGCGTGAACTCGGCGTTTCATCTGTGGTGCAACGGGCGGTGGATGGGCTATTCCCAGGACAGTAGGCTGCCTGCCGAATTCGATCTCTCAGCGGTCCTGCGGCCAGGTGAGAACCGCCTGGCGGTCATGGTGTTACGCTGGTGCGACGGCAGCTATCTGGAAGATCAGGACATGTGGCGCATGAGCGGCATCTTCCGCGATGTGACCTTGCTGCATAAACCCGAAACGCAGATTGCCGATTATCACGTGGTGACGGATCTGAATGCAGAGCTGGACCGCGCGGTGCTGAAGGCTGAAGTCGCGCTGGCAGGGACTGGCTTTGCAGACTGCGAGGTGGTCTTTACCCTGTGGCGCAGGGGGGAAAAATGCGCCAGCGTTTCCCGGCGTCCGGGGTCTGACATTGTGGACGAGCGCGGCAGCTGGGCCGAGCGCTTAACGGTGGCGATCCCCGTCGACCACCCCGCGCTCTGGAGCGCTGAAACGCCGGAACTGTATCGTCTGACGATAGCGCTCCTCAACCCGCGGGGTGAGGTACTGGAGGTTGAGGCCTGCGATGTGGGCTTCCGCCGCGTTGACATCAGCAACGGCCTGCTGAAGCTTAACGGTAAACCGCTGCTGATCCGCGGGGTTAACCGGCACGAGCATCACCCGGAAAACGGCCAGGTGATGGACGAAGCGACCATGCGCCTCGATATCGAAATCATGAAGCAGCACAACTTCAATGCCGTGCGCTGCTCCCACTATCCGAACCATCCCCTGTGGTACCGGCTTTGCGATCGCTACGGGCTGTACGTCGTTGACGAAGCCAATATCGAAACGCACGGCATGGTGCCGATGAGCCGCCTGGCTGACGATCCGCGCTGGCTGCCCGCCATGAGCGAGCGCGTTACCCGCATGGTGCAGCGCGATCGTAATCACCCCTCAATTATCATCTGGTCCCTGGGCAACGAGTCCGGCCACGGCGCGAATCACGATGCGCTGTACCGCTGGCTGAAAGCCACCGATCCAACGCGGCCTGTGCAGTACGAAGGCGGTGGGGCCAATACGGCGGCGACCGACATTGTCTGCCCGATGTACGCTCGGGTCGACTGGGATCAGCCCTTCCCGGCGGTGCCTAAATGGTCAATCAAGAAATGGATCGGCATGCCGGACGAGACGCGTCCGCTGATCCTCTGTGAATACGCTCACGCGATGGGAAATAGCTTCGGCGGGTTTGCGAAATACTGGGAAGCGTTTCGCAGCCATCCTCGCCTGCAGGGCGGGTTTGTCTGGGACTGGGTCGATCAGGCCCTGACGAAGCAAGACGAAGAGGGCAACGCGTTCTGGGCGTACGGCGGAGACTTTGGCGATCAGCCGAACGATCGGCAGTTTTGTCTTAACGGGCTGGTATTCCCCGATCGCACGCCGCACCCGGCGCTGTACGAGGCCCAGCGCGCCCAGCAGTTCTTTACCTTTACGCTGGTCAGCACCTCTCCGCTGGCGATCGAGGTGCAAAGCGGCTATCTGTTCCGTCACAGCGATAACGAAGTGCTGAGGTGGACGGTTGCCCGGGACGGGGACGTGCTCGCTGCGGGCGAGGTGACGCTGGCGATGGCGCCGGAAGGTATCCAGCGTCTGGAGTTCGACCTGCCGGAGCTGAAGGACGGGCCGGGTGAAATCTGGCTGAACGTTGAGGTTCGCCAGCCGCGGGCAACGCCGTGGTCACCGGCAGGCCATCGCTGCGCGTGGGAGCAGTGGCCGCTTCCGGCTCCACTCTTTATTGCTCCGCCAGCTCCGGCGGGCGAGCCGCCGGTGTTAACGCAAAGCGATCGCATCCTGGAGATCGCCCATCGTCAACAGCGCTGGCAGTTCGATCGCGCCTCCGGATACCTGACTCAATGGTGGCGAAATGGCGTTGAAACGCTGCTTTCCCCCGTGTCGGATAACGTCTGCCGCGCGCCGCTGGACAACGACATTGGCGTGAGCGAAGCGACGCGCATCGATCCGAACGCGTGGGTGGAACGCTGGAAAGCGGCGGGCATGTACGATCTCACATCGCGCGTTCTGCACTGTGAGGCAGAGCAGCACGCAGGCGAAGTGGTGGTCAGAACTCAGCATGTCCTGGAGCATCGCGGCAAGGCGCTGTTCCTGAGCCGTAAAATCTGGCGGGTGGACGAGCAGGGGGTTCTGCATGGCGATATTCAGGTCGATATGGCGTCTGATATACCTGAACCTGCGCGCATTGGCCTGAGCGTTCATCTCGCTGAAGTGCCGGAAAAGGTTGACTGGCTGGGGCTGGGGCCGCATGAAAACTACCCGGACAGAAAGCTGGCGGCGCAGCAGGGGCGCTGGGTATTGCCCCTGGAGGCCATGCACACGCCGTATATCTTCCCGACGGAAAACGGTTTGCGCTGCGATACCCGGAAGCTTCTGCTGGGACCGCACCAGCTGAACGGCCGGTTCCATTTCTCGGTGAGCCGCTACGGCCAGCAGCAGCTTCGTGAGACAACCCATCATCATCTGCTGCGGGAAGAGCCAGGGTGCTGGCTCAATCTCGATGCGTTCCATATGGGCGTGGGCGGCGATGACTCCTGGAGCCCCAGCGTCTCGCCGGAATTCATACTGCAGACGCGCCAGCTTCGTTATACCTTTAGCTGGCAGCAGAACCCTTAACTGACCATTCAGATGCGGCCACATGGCGTGGCCGCAGGCTTACGCCAGAATGCCGCTCAGGCCATGCAGGCTCATGTAAATCCCTACCACGATAATCAGCGCCGCGGAGATCCACGGCGCTTTGCGGGAAAGTTCGCTAAATCCGGGCCAGCGTTTTGTCGCGTGCTTAAGACTTAAGGCGGCAATCGCGCCGGAAGCGACCAGCGTTAACGCCAGACCGATACTGAAGCTGAATACCAGCGTCGCGCCGAGCGCAAAATGCTTCAACTGCAGGCAGATTAGCAGAACGGTGATGGATGCCGGGCAGGGGATAAGCCCGCCGGTCAGGCCAAACATCGCGATCTGTCCCGTCGTCACGTTTTGCCCGTTAAAACGTCGATTAATATCCTGCGCGTGCGCGCGCTGGTGGGCATCCTGCCACTCCTCTTCAACCAGCGGGTGTGCGTGGTGATGGTGATGATCATGATGGTGGTCATGATCGTGATGATGATCGTGCGGCTGGCTCTCTTTCCAGGTTCGCCACGCCATCCACAGGGCGATCGCAACGATCAACACCCCGGAGATCAGCTGGAACCAGGGTTCGGACGTATGTGCGTCCCAGCCGCGGCCAAACCATAATCCCGCCATGGCAATGATCCAGACCACCGCCGTATGGGAAAGCGTTGCCGCCAGACCGAGCAGCACCGCCTGCTTCAGCGTGCCGCGGATAGCCACGATAAAGGCAGCCATCATTGTTTTTGAGTGGCCCGGCTCCAGGCCATGCAGCGCACCGAGCAGGATAGCGCTGGGAACAAACAGCCAGGCATTACCCTGCTGCAGGAGTGAAGCAAAATCGTTCATTGAAATTTCCGGTGTGGAAAGCGTACGCAAATAGTACTCCCCCCCAGTAGAGTAATACTACCCCCCAGTAGAAAAATACTCAGGGGGAGTAGAGCGTGATATGCTTTAAAAGCCAAAACAGAGGGAGACAGAGATGTCACATACCGTTCGCGACAAGAAGATGTTATTGACTCGCCTGAAGAAAATTCAGGGGCAGAGCACCGCGCTGGAAAAAATGCTCAACAGCGATCACGAATGTGCCGACGTGCTACAGCAGCTGGCGGCGATCCGTGGAGCGGTCAATGGCATGATGATGCAGGTGATTGAAGGGCATCTTACCGATCATGTCGTGAAAGAGCCTGAAGAGGCGCAGCGTGAAGCCGATCTTGGCGTTGTGCTGCAGGTGATCAAATCCTATCTTAAGTAGAGCGCGTGGCGAGGTTGTTTTCTGCCCAAAGAATAAATTCCGTCTTTGGCAGCGCCTTACTGTAGAACCATCCCTGCCCGTACTGCACGCCGTGGCGGTGCAACCAGGTGAGCTGCCCTTCGGTCTCCACGCCTTCCGCCACCATCGCCAGCTGCAGCGATTTCGCCATTTCGATAATGTGCGGCGTTACGTTTTTGTACTCCAGCGCATCCACGAACGATTTATCAATTTTTAGCGTGTCGACATCAAGATCCTGCAGATAGCTGAGGCTGGAATAGCCCGTGCCGAAATCATCAATGTAGACAGGGTGGCCCGAACGGCGAAACGCGGCGATAGCCGGCGCGCTGATTTTAGGGTCAGCAAAGCCACGCTCGGTTAACTCAAGGGCGATTTGTCTGGGGTGAATCTGCCACTTATTCAGTAGCTGGCTCAGTAAAGGCGGCAGGTTACTGGAGGTCAAATCGGCCGGGGCGAGGTTGATGGAGATATGCTGATCGGGGTGGAGCTGCAGCCAGTGGCCCATATCTTCAAACACTTTTTCCACGACTAACTGCGTCAGCTGCGAGATGAGGCCGGTTTGTTCAGCAAGCGGCACAAAAATATCAGGCGAGAGACTGCTTCCGTCTGGCTGGGGCCATCGCGCCAGTGCCTCTGCGCCGACAATTTTGCCGCTACACAGCGCCACAATGGGCTGATAGTGAACTACAAAATCGCGGCTGTTAATGGCGTCAAGCAGGCGATTGCGTGGCGACTGGATGCGTCGCAGGATCCGCAGGACAAACAGTGCCGCAAGCACGCTTATCAGCATGCCAAACGGCAGCCAGAAAAGCAGTTGCCGGTGCCAGGTTTCAGCCAGGGGCTTGAGCGTAGCCCATGCAACGACGGTAAACCCCAACTCAGGGACTGGTTTCATCACATACATCGAACCATTGTACTGAATGCTGGAGATACCCCGATCGTTAACCCGATCGCGGATATGCGGATCAAGCGTGTTACTGCTGGCGAAAATAAGATGCGTTGCGCTTCCCACCAGGGCGGCATCAATGGCAATCGCCCCGAAGGGGATCACATCCACAAGCGAGGCAGGATCGATCAGAACAAGGTAATGACCTTTGCCCAGGACGGCCATGTAGCGGTGAAAACCAAGATCGTTTTGTGCGGTGAGCCACGCGCTGTAACCATCTTCGGTTATCCGCATGGGAGGAGGGTAAGGGACCGCTTTGCTGGCCTGTTCAAGCGAAGAGCAGATTGGGCGGAGATTGTCGATGTAGATCACCTCCTGGATATAGCGCCATGAGAACGCGACCCGACGTATCTCCCTCAAGTGCAGCGGGCTACAGGGGACCCCTTTAAATTCCTGCAGATGATTTAACGCTTCTTTAGCTTGATCCACGACCCTGTCGGTGCGCATCAGCACGCGAGAAGCATAGCTATCCAGCGCATCGACAAATTTCTCTTCCGCCTGGCGATGGGCCAGCCAGATGCTTAGGCAAATGGGAACCAGCACGGAAAAGATAAGTACGCCAGTCACCAGACTGACCAGATGTCGGGTTTTCATGCTGTCGTTTCCTTTCTCATATGTCCGAATTCGGGCACTGAGTTCCCTGCCTGCAGAGAGAGATTTTACCGCGAAATGAAATAGTTATAGCACGTGGGGGCAGGGTTTTCATGTTATCTAAAGCAAATCAGAAAATATCGTCGGGAGAGAGGGGGGTTGTTTTTTCAACATGGCCTGGATATTATTTTGTTATGTTATAACAAAACACATGAGATTTACGATGAAACCAAACATCCATCCAGCGTATCGCACCGTGGTATTCCACGACACCAGTGCCAATGAATACTTTAAAGTTGGTTCAACCATTAAAACCGACCGCGAAATTGAACTCGACGGTGAAACGTATCCGTACATCACCATCGAGGTTTCTTCAAAATCGCATCCGTTTTATACCGGCAAGCAAAAAACGTTCTCCACGGACGGCAGCGCGGCGCGCTTCCGCAAGCGTTTTGGCGGCTTTCTTAATGCGAAGCGGGGCTAACCATGCAGGTGCTTAACTCATTGCGCAGCGCAAAACAGCGTCACCCGGATTGCCAGATAGTCAAACGCAAGGGACGCTTATACGTGATTTGCAAATCCAATCCGCGCTTTAAGGCGGTGCAGGGACGTAAAAAAAGACGCTAAACGCGCGTTTCTCGCCAGCTTTCCAGGGATCTCTTCTGTTTGCCATCGGCAGTAAAATTGTCGGTGGCAAGCCAGCCTTCAAAGGCGCTCGCCAGCGCCGGCCACTCTTTGTCGAGAATCGAAAACCAGTCGGTATCCCGGTTACGGCCTTTTATGACCAGCGCCTGGCGAAAGCGCCCTTCAAACTGAAAGCCCAGACGCAGTGCCGCTTTGCGCGAAGGCTCGTTCAGGCTGTTGCACTTCCATTCATATCGCCGATAGCCAAGGGTATCGAACACGTACCGCATTAGCAGATATTGCGCTTCTGTTGACATGGGCGTACGGCTTAATAGCACGGAGAAGTGAACGTGTCCTACTTCCACAACGCCGTTTTTGGGATCGATCCGCATCAGGGCCAGCGTCCCGACCGGGGCCTGAGTCTGATTATCAATAACCGTAAAGTGCATCGGGTCCGATAACTCACACACGCTTGCCACCCATTCGGCAAACTCCGCGGCCGTGGCATCGGGTTCACGCAGCAGCCACGTCCAGCTGCGGGTGTCTCCGGCCAGAGCATAGGCGGAGAACAACGCTTCGGCATGCTCCACGCGCAGCGGTTCAAGCCGACAATAACGCCCCTGCAGTACCACCCGGGACGGATGAGGGCGGGGCTGCCAGTCGGTAAGAGCTTCGCCCACAGGTTGTCCAAACTCATTGAATGTCTTCATTTTTATTTCCGTGACGTTGAGAAGAGTTCAAGATTAAAAAATTACTGGTTCCTTAAAAAGAACCACTCGACTATGTTTTAGTGGTACCACAAGGAGATGAAATGAACATACCGGGCGATGAACTTTATACTTTGCTTCACGCTGCGCTGAAAACGCGTGGGGAAGAGACGCTCCAGCGCGCGCTCTATCTCGCTTTGCGGGAGGCCATACTGGGCGGAAGACTTCGCTCCGGGAGCCAGCTGTCCGGCTCGCGAACGTTGGCGCAGCAGCTCTGCGTTTCCCGGAACACCGTCAATGCGGCGCTGGACCAGCTCACGCTTGAAGGCTATTTGCTGCGTAACCGTCAGGGGACGCGGGTGGCGCAATTCCCCCATCGTGCCAGCCGGCGGGGGCTGCCGGATCCTGACGTCCGGCTTGCAAAACGTGTCGCTCAGCTGCCTGAGCCTGTACCGCGCGACACCCCGGTAATGGCGTTTACGCCGGGAACGCCCGCCATCAACTATTTCCCCTTGCCGCTGTGGCGACGATTATACGATCGCGTCCTGCGGGAGGAGGGGAGCGCTCTGCTGGGCTATGGCGACCCGGCCGGGGAGCCGTCGCTGCGGGCAGCCATTGCCCGCCACCTTGCCCTCTCTCGCGGCATTGACTGCGACGCCAGCCAGATTGTGATAACCGAAGGGGCGCTTGAGGGCGTTAATTTGTGCACGATGCTGTTAAGCGAGCCGGGGGATGTCGCCTGGGTGGAAAACCCTGGCTATAGCGGGGCTAAAAGCGCCTTTGTTAAAACGGGCCTGGCGATGACCGGTATACCGGTGGATGACGAGGGGATGCGCTGGGAAGGGCTGCATGCGCCTTCACCCACGCTGATTTTTACCTCGCCATCGCACCAGTTTCCTTACGGGAGCGTGCTCAGCGCGCGGCGGCGGCTTGCGCTGCTGGAGCTGGCCCGCCAGCACAAGGCGTGGATCATTGAGGACGACTACGACAGCGAGTTCCGTTATGTCGGTGAGCCGGTACCGGCGATGCTGGGAATGGTCAACAACGCGCCCGTTGTGTATCTGGGAACCTTCAGCAAAACGCTGTTTCCGTCTCTCAGAATGGGGTTTATGGTGTTGCCGCCAGCGCTGGCGAAAGCGGCGCGTCCGGCCATCGGCTCGCTGCTGCGCGGCGGGCATCGCGCAGAACAGCGCACCCTGGCGCTGTTTATTGAGGAGGGGCACTATGCCCGTCATCTGGCCGCCATGCGTCGCCTTTATCGTAAGCGTTACCGCCAGCTGCGGGAGGTGCTCGGCGCAGAGCTTCATACTCCGCACCGTATTCTGGCCGGCGAAGGCGGGATGCACCTGACGCTGTCGATAGACGGTATTGATGACCAGAGGCTGGTAGAGAAGGCGAGGCCGTTTCAGCTGGCACCCGCGGCACTGAGCGGGTACTACCTGGAGAGGAAGCAGGGGCAAACCGGCCTGGTTTTAGGTTACGGCAACACCTCTGCTTCGCAGTTTGCACCGGGGATCCGACGCCTGCAGGCGTTAATTACGCAGCAGCAGGTCGGGAAAGGGTAAAGACATCATAAAACGAGAGCTGGCCTTTGGTGGCGACCATTTTCTGCAGCTTCTCTTTTTGCACGGTGTCGACAGCCGGAGAGTGCATGATGTTCTCGATTAGCTCCCTGGGCACGAAACGCGTGTTGTACCATTCGCCGTTATAGCAGACCCGGAAATCGAGGACGTCAATATCTTCGTAACGGTAGCGGGGATTCACGTCGAAAAAGAAAAAGGCGTTAAAGACGACAAACAGCACCACCAGCAGCCAGACGGAGTCCACCAGCGTTTCGGACTTCAGCATTACAATCAGCGTCGCCAGCCAGGCGGCATACATGGCAACAAACAGCCCGGGATGTTTGCGGATAAAGCTAATGCTAAAGCGCGGGCGATTGTCGCGCTTTTCGCGGTGGTTAAGATCGTCGATGGTGGCGGTAAGCAGGCGCTGTATCTCGGTCATTTTTGGCCTTTATGAGAGTTGACAATACAGGGTGTCTGCCAATTTTAGGGGAGCCATCAGGCTGAAAAAAGTAACAGTCTGGTGCTAAAAGACCATAACAGTTGGCTCCCCCGGAGCGTTACAGCGTTTTGATGATTTTCGCCGGGTTGCCGCCCACGACGACGTTAGCCGGGACGTCTTTCGTCACGACGGCACCGGAAGCCACCACCACATTATCGCCAATGGTGACGCCAGGGTTAATGACCGCACGTCCACCAATCCAGACATTATTGCCAATAGTGACAGGCTTACCGAACTCCACGCCGCTGTTACGTTCTTCTGCATCCAGCGGATGGGTTGCCGTATAAATATGTACGCCTGGCGCGAGCATGCAGTTATCGCCAATACGAACAGGGCAGACATCAAGCATCACGCAATCGAAGTTAGCGTAAAAGTCTTTGCCGAGATAAATGTTATATCCATAGTCACAGCGGAAGCTCGGCTCAATATACGCCCCTTCGCTTTGTCCCAGCAGTTCCGCCAGAATGTTCTGGCGTTCTGTTTTTTCGTCAGGCGCGGTGTGGTTATAGCGGTGAATCAGATGGCGCGCCCGCAGCCGGTCGGCTCGTAGCGTCTCATCACCGGGGCGGTAATGTTCACCTGAAATCATCTTCTGTTTTTCTATGCTCATCGGAAACCTCTCTGGATGTTATTCCTGAAGGGTAATCGCAACTGGCAATCAGGGGAACGTTCCCGGAAAGCCGATGTGACCAGAGTCACAACATTGTTGCTGATGAGCGCGTTTAACACGGAGACCTGGCTTTCGCGCAGGGAGCATAACGGGACAGGTGAATACAGCTTATAACGTGGCGTAGAACCTCTACAGACACACTTCAAAGATTAACGAACAAATTTCCACACAGAAGTGGGGATTTTGTCATACAGCTTATTCATCGTCAGCTCTGCAAGGCGATGGTCAGCGGCTGAATAAAATACCGCCAGTTCATTATCAGAAAGCTCGTATTTATTCTTTTCAATGACGCGTTCAAGGGTGTCAATTGACTGGCAACGTCGTAAGCGCATCAAATAATCGATCTTTGTGAGTGGTTTATCAGACATAAATTCACCTTAGTAATTGTAATAATTTTAACAGGAAAGACTAACCGGGTTAGCTCTGCTCACGTTGACGAAACAGCGGAATAGCCGGTTTCCCGATTTACGCCATTTTTGCAAATCCTGGGCGTTAATGCCGTAGCTGCTGAACAACATAAAGGTGTCGTCCAGGTATTCATCAATTTGCTCAATGAGCTTATTATCTTCATTGTACTTAATTTTATAATTAAGTGCGAAGGTAGCAATATGCTCTATCAGCTCATTCAACTGTAAATTGATGGCAGACGTTGGGTCGTTTACCCAGCCATGGTTGCTTTCATCAAGATTGGCAAGGCAGTCATGGTACAAGGATTCGCAGAGAAATTTCAACTGCGCGATATCATGCCTTTTTGGCGAGTACTCGTCCATAGCGCATCCCCTTCTGAGTGATTTCTTACTCACCGAACATCATTGTCGGGATGGATACAACTGACTTAGCTACATGAGTGCTGTGTTCCTGATAACCTAACTATAAGCCACTCCTTCCTGGATTTCACCGAGCTATTACGAAAAATTACAAATAAAACCGCAGGCTGCGAGCGCCTACGCAAATGTTCATCCGGAACCAGACGTTTTTATCCTGATTAACGATTGTTTTTTTCGCTTCCTTACGTTTCATCGGCTTAGCGTACGGTCAGAAGAAAAGTTCAGAACTGGCGTTTTGTTTGTCTGAACTTTTAATTAGGAATATTCCTAACAACTTAAGCGGGGAAATAGATTTAGAAAAATTCTGAATTCACCGATTAAGTTATCAGTTAATTATGATATGCCTGATTAAGATGGCAGAAAATAAATAGGACCTCAATAAGCTTATTTTATGATTTTTTCTGAAAATGAAAAAGGCCGCAAATGCGGCCTTTTTATTATATGAAACCGGTATCAGTGAGGTTCTACCGAATGACTATGCTCAACATCTTCATTCTTACGGCTGAAGCGGCGGCGAACCACCACGAAGAACACCGGGACGAAGAAGATAGCCAGTACGGTCGCGGTGATCATACCGCCCATTACACCTGTACCTACCGCGTTCTGCGCACCGGAGCCAGCACCGGAGCTGATAACCAGCGGCATTACGCCGAGGATGAACGCCAGAGAGGTCATCAGGATTGGACGCAGACGCATACGCACCGCTTCAAGCGTCGCCTCGATAAGCCCTTTGCCTTCTTTCTCCATCAGATCTTTGGCGAATTCAACGATAAGTATCGCGTTCTTCGCCGACAAGCCAATGGTTGTCAGCAGGCCTACCTGGAAGTACACGTCGTTGGTCAATCCACGGAACGTTGCGGCAAGCAGCGCACCGATAACCCCGAGTGGAACCACCAGCATAACGGAGAACGGAATTGACCAGCTCTCGTACAGTGCCGCCAGACACAGGAAGACCACAATCAGTGAAATGGCGTACAGGGCAGGGGCCTGGTTACCGGACAGACGTTCCTGATAGGACATACCGGTCCAGTCATAGCCGATACCCGCAGGCAGTTTGCTTGCCAGCTCTTCCATCAGGTTCATGGCTTCACCGGTGCTTCGGCCCGGCGCGGCCTGACCCAGGATTTCCATCGACGGCAGACCGTTGTAACGTTCCAGACGCGGTGAACCGTATTCCCAGCGCGACGTCGAGAAGGCTGAGAACGGCACCATCTGGCCATTGCTGCCGCGAACGTACCAGTTATTAATATCGTTCGGCAGCATACGGTACTGCGCCTCTGACATCACGTACACTTTCTTCACGCGACCGCGGTCGATGAAGTCGTTGACGTAGCTACCGCCCCAGGCCGCACCCAGCGTGGTATTGATGTCGCTGATGGACACGCCCAGCGCCTGCGCTTTCTCCTGATCGATATCGATCTTGTACTGCGGCGTATCTTCCAGGCCGTTTGGACGTACGCCAACCAGCAGGTCAGGGTGTTTAGCCACTTCGCCGAATAGCTGGTTACGCGCCTGCGTCAGTTTCTCATGACCCAGACCGCCCTGGTCGATCAGCTGGAAGTCGAAACCGGTTGCCGTACCCAGTTCAACAATCGCTGGCAGGTTAAAGGCGAAGACCATCGCATCTTTAATCTGCGAGAAGGTGCCCATGGCACGGCCCGTGATCGCTTCAACTTTATTCTCATCGCCCGGACGATCCGCCCAGTCTTTCAGAGAAACGAAGGCGATACCGGTGTTCTGACCACGACCCGCAAAGCCAAAGCCGTTAACCGCAAACACGGATTCAACGTTCGCTTTCTCTTTGGTGAGGTAGTAGTCCGTCACTTCATCCAGCACTTTCTGGGTACGCTCTTGCGACGCCCCTGCCGGAAGCTGCGCCATCGTCAGGAACACGCCCTGGTCTTCATCTGGCAGGAACGAGCTTGGCAGACGAACGAACAGGAAAGCCATCCCCACAACGATGATAATATAGAGCAGCAGATAACGACCGGTGCTGCGCAGGATATTGCCCACGCTGTCGGTGTAGTGGTGCGTGCTCTTATCAAACATGCGGTTAAACCAGCCGAAGAACCCTTTATGCTCGCCGTGACCGCCTTTCTGAACTGGCTTCAGCATGGTGGCACACAGCGCTGGCGTCAGGATCAACGCCACCAGTACCGACAGCGCCATCGCGGAAACGATAGTAATGGAGAACTGGCGGTAAATCGCACCCGTAGAGCCCCCGAAGAAGGCCATCGGGATAAATACCGCGGACAGCACCATCGCGATACCCACCAGCGCGCCCTGGATCTGGCCCATGGATTTACGGGTGGCTTCCTTCGGCGGCAAACCTTCTTCCGCCATCACGCGCTCGACGTTCTCTACTACCACGATGGCGTCATCCACCAGCAGGCCGATGGCGAGCACCATCCCGAACATCGTCAGGGTGTTTATCGAGAACCCAAAGGCTGCAAGGATGGCAAAGGTCCCCAGCAGAACGACCGGCACGGCGATGGTTGGGATCAGCGTCGCGCGGAAGTTTTGCAGGAACAGATACATCACCAGGAACACCAGGATGATCGCTTCTACCAGCGTTTTAACCACTTCGTGAATCGAAATTTTAACGAAAGGCGTAGTGTCATACGGATAAACGATTTTCAGACCTGACGGGAAGAACGGTTCCATCTTCTTCAGTTCCGCACGGATCGCCGTCGCGGTGTCCAGGGCGTTCGCGCCCGTCGCCAGTTTGATACCCAGGCCAGAGGCCGGTTTACCGTTAAACTTCGCGATGATGTCGTAGTTCTCACCACCCAGCTCAACCTTGGCCACGTCGCGCAGACGAACCTGCGAACCGTCCTGGTTCACCTTCAGCAGAATTTTGCTGAACTCATCGGCGGAGGTCAGACGGGTTTGCGCGATAATGGACGCGTTAAGCTGCTGACCTTTCACCGGCGGCGTACCGCCTAACTGACCGGCTGCCACCTGGGCGTTCTGCGCTTTAATCGCGTTAATCACGTCAACCGGCGTCAGCTGGAAGTTGTTCAGTTTGTTCGGATCCATCCAGATACGCATCGCGTACTGGGAACCGAACAGCTGAACGTCACCCACACCGGACGTACGGCTGATGGCGTCCTTCATGTTGGCGCCCACGTAGTCGGAAATATCCTCCTGCGTCATGGTGCCGTTGGTGTTGATAACGCCGACAACCATCAGGAAGCTGCTGGACGATTTCTCGACGCTCACACCCTGCTGTTGCACTTCCTGCGGCAGAAGAGGCATCGCCAGCTGCAGTTTGTTCTGCACCTGAACCTGCGCAATGTCCGCATCCGTACCGGATTCAAAGGTCAGGGTAATCTGAACCGTACCGGTGGAGTCACTGTTTGAGGACATGTACATCAGGTTATCGATACCGTTCATGTTCTGTTCGATAACCTGAGTTACGGTATCCTGCACCGTTTTCGCATCAGCCCCCGGGTAGGTTGCGGAGATCGTCACCGCCGGTGGCGCAATCGTTGGATATTGCGCGACAGGCAGCTTCAGGATCGCAAGTCCCCCGGCCAGCATGATGATAATGGCGATCACCCACGCAAATATGGGGCGATCGATAAAGAAATTAGGCATGTCTTAACGGCTCCTGTTTAAGTTAAGACTTGGTTTGTTCTGACTGGCCAGCGGCCGAAGCTTGTTGTTTATCGTCAGATGTCACTTCCTGTGCTTTTACCTGCGCGCCAGGACGTACTTTTTGCAAACCAGTAACAATCACGCGATCGCCATCTTTCAGACCTTCCGTCACCAGCCATTTATCGCCAATCGCCTGGGTAGCGGTGATATTGCGCGTTTCGACTTTGTTATCTGCCCCGACAACCAGTGCGCTCGCATCGCCGCGTGGCGTACGGGTCACACCCTGCTGTGGAACCAGAAGTGCGGTTGGATTCGTTCCTTCTTCCAGACGCGCGCGAACGAACATACCTGGCAGCAGATTTTTGTCAGGGTTCGGGAAAATCGCACGTAAGGTGATGGAACCGGTGGTCTGGTCGACCGTCACGTCGGAGAATTCCAGAGTACCTTCCTGCGGGAACTTGATACCGTCGTTGGTAACCAGCTCCACTTTGGCTTTGCCGTTTTCCTGTTTCAGGGTGCCGTTAGCCAGCTCCTGTTTCAGGCGCAGGAAATCATTGCTGGACTGCGTCACGTCAACGTAGATCGGATCGAGCTGCTGCACGGTTGCCAGCGCAGTGGTCTGACCGTTCTGTACCAGTGCCCCTTCCGTCACAGAAGATTTACCAATACGTCCGCTGATAGGGGAGGTCACTTTGGTATAGGCCAGGTTGATGCGGGCAGTTTCGACAGCCGCTTTGGCTGCTACCACGGCTGCGTTAGCCTGCTGGGCATCTGCCAGGGCGGTATCGTAATCCTGTTGGCTGATGTACTTCGTGCCGAGCAGTTTCTGGTAGCGGTTCAGCGTCAGCTGGGCAATTTTTGCCGCCGCTTGTGCTTTAGCCAGGTCACCTTTCGCGCTTTCATAAGAAGCCTGATAGGTCGCGGGATCAATCTGATACAGAGACTCACCGGCCTGCACATCGCCGCCTTCGGTAAAGTTACGCTTCAGGATAATGCCGCTAACCTGAGGACGAACTTCCGCAATGCGGTAAGCGCTAGTACGGCCTGGTAATTCGGTGGTGATCTGCAGAGGTTCAGATTTGAGTGTCACAACGCCGACTTCTGGCGCCTGCTGAGCTCCTTGTTGAGCCGGTTTGTCGTCACATCCTGTAAGCGCTAAGCTGCCTGAGAGCATCAGAACGACCGCCAGAGGCGTTAACCCTCTGTTTTTGTTCATATGTAAACCTCGAGTGTCCGATTTCAAATTGATCAAGGGTCCTGAGTCTAAAACCCATTGCTGCGTTTATATTATCGTCATGCTATGGTACATACATTCACAAATGTATGTAAATCTAACTCCTGTAAATTCACTCACCTATGGCACGAAAAACTAAACAACAAGCGCTGGAAACCCGACAACACATTCTGGATGTGGCGATACGTTTGTTCTCTCAGCAGGGTGTTTCTTCAACCTCGCTGGCGCAAATTGCTCAGGCCGCTGGTGTGACGCGGGGAGCGATTTACTGGCATTTTAAAGACAAGTCAGATCTGTTCAGTGAAATCTGGGAGCTTTCAGAGTCCAGCATTAGCGATCTCGAGAGTGAGTATCGGGCAAAATTCCCTGACGATCCACTCTCAGTATTGAGAGAAATATTAGTATATATCCTTGAAGCAACGGTAGTTGAAGAGCGTCGCAGATTAATGATGGAAATTATTTTTCATAAATGCGAGTTCGTGGGCGAAATGGCGGTGGTGCAACAGGCGCAGCGCAGCCTCAGCCTGGAGAGCTATGACCGGATTGAACAGAACCTGAATCTGTGTATGCAGGCAAAACTGTTACCAGCCAGTCTGCTGACCCGCCGGGCGGCTGTCCTGATGCGCAGCTACATTTCAGGGCTCATGGAAAACTGGCTGTTTGCACCTCAGTCCTTTGACCTCAAAGAGGAAGCCCGCAGCTACGTGGCGATTTTACTGGAAATGCTACAGCTCTGCCCCACGCTGCGCGGCGACGCGCCTTCGTTATCTGCCTGAGTCATTCCAGGATTTATCTTAGAGGGTAATGTTCACGCTATTCTGCTTCAGGCGAGCGTGATATTCTTCACGCCGGACTATTTTCGGTCATCTGCTGACATCATTCACAACTATGCTGCCCATCAATCGCTCGCAACATCCTGTATTTGCATTGCTCTTTGCTATGCTGTTTTTCTTCTCCACTGCGCCGCTGACCTGGGCTCGCGCAGATAACAGCACTGATATTCCCTCGCGCAGTGAAATTCAGTCGCAGCTCGACACTCTGAATAAACAAAAAGATCTCTCTCCTCAGGAGAAACTCACCCAGCAGGATCTAACGGAAACGCTGGAAAATATTGATAAGATTGAGCGCGTTAAAGCAGAAACCACCCAACTTCGTCAGAAGGTGGCGCAGGCACCGGAGAACATGCGTAAGGCCACGGAAGCGCTGAGCGCGCTGAGTGACGTCGATAACGACGACGAAACGCGCAAGACGCTCTCCACGCTCTCTTTACGTCAGCTGGAATCGCGCGTCGCCCAGCTGCTCGACGACCTGCAAACCGCACAGTCCGACCTCGCGACCTACAACAGCCAGCTTGTCTCCCTGCAAACCCAGCCCGAGCGCGTGCAAAATGCGATGTACACCGCGTCTCAGCAGCTGCAGCAGATCCGCAACCGACTGAACGGCACGACGGTGGGCGAAGGCACGCTGCGCCCGACGCAGCAAACTCTGCTGCTGGTTCAGCAGTCGTTGCTCAATGCGCAAATCGAACAGCAGCGTAAAAGCCTGGAAGGGAACACGGTGCTGCAGGACACGCTTCAGAAACAGCGTGATTACGTGACGGCGAATATTAATCGCCTTGAACACCAGCTTCAGCTGTTGCAGGAAGCGGTAAACAGCAAACGCCTGACCCTGACGGAAAAAACCGCCCAGGAGGCCGTATCGCCGGACGAAACTGCCCGCATTCAGGCCAACCCGCTGGTGAAACAGGAGCTTGAGGCTAACCATCAGCTCAGCCAGCGCCTGATACTGGCGACGGAAAACGGCAACTCGCTGGTTCAGCAAAATATCAAGGTGAAAAACTGGCTGGATCGCGCGCTACAGGCGGAACGCAATATTAAAGAGCAGATCGCGGTCCTGAAGGGCAGTCTCCTGCTGTCGCGTATTCTCTACCAGCAGCAGCAGACGCTGCCGTCCGCCGACGAGCTGGAGGACATGACCAACCGCATTGCGGATTTACGTCTGGAACAGTTTGACGTTAACCAGCAGCGCGATGCCCTTTTCCAGAGCGATACCTTCGTCGCCAAAATTGAAGAGGGCCATTCCAGCGACGTGAACCCTGAGGTGCATGACGCGCTGCTCCAGGTGGTGGATATGCGCCGCGAACTGCTGGACCAGCTCAACAAACAGCTGGGCAACCAGCTGATGATGGCGATTAACCTGCAGATCAACCAGCAGCAGCTGGTCAGCGTGTCAAAAAGCCTGCAGGAGATTTTGACGCAGCAGATTTTCTGGGTGAACAGCAACAAGCCGATGGACTGGGACTGGATTAAGTCCTTCCCGGAAACGCTGAAAACGCAGATTAAAAGCATGAAAATCACCGTGAACTGGGAAAAAGCCTGGCCTGCGGTAATGATTGCTTTCCTGGCCGGTTTACCGCTGCTGCTGATCGCCGGTCTTATTCGCTGGCGTTTAAAATGGCTGAAACAGTACCAGGCGAAGCTGGCGTCGGAGGTGGGGCAACTGCGCAACGACAGCCAGCTCCATACGCCAAAAGCGATTCTGATCGATCTCATTCGCGCGCTGCCGGTGTGCCTGATCATTCTGGCCGTGGGGCTGATTCTGCTCACGATGCAGCTTAACGTCAGCGATCTGCTCTGGGCGTTCAGTAAAAAACTGGCGCTGTTCTGGCTGGTATTTGGCGTGTGCTGGAAGGTGCTGGAAAAAGACGGCGTGGCGGTGCGTCACTTCAACATGCCTGCTCAGCTAACCAGCCACTGGCGCCGTCAAATTGTGCGCGTCAGCCTGGCGCTCCTGCCGCTGCACTTCTGGTCGGTTATTTCTGAGCTTTCCCCGCTGCATCTGATGGATGATGTGCTGGGTCAGCTGGTCATTCTGCTGAACCTGCTGCTGATTGCCATCCTGATGTGGCCGATGTGCCGCGACAGCTGGCGCGATAAAGAGTCCCATAATCTTCGTCTGGCCACCGTGACGGTGCTGGCGATCATTCCGCTGGCGCTGATGGTGCTTACGGCAACGGGCTACTTCTACACCACGCTGCGTCTGTCCGGGCGCTGGATCGAGACGGTCTATCTGGTGATCGTCTGGAACCTGCTCTATCAGACCGTGCTGCGCGGCTTAAGCGTTGCGGCCCGCCGCATTGCTTACCGCCGTGCGATAGCGCGTCGTCAGCATCAGGTGAAAGAGGGGGCCGAAGGCGCGGAGCCGCAGGAAGAGCCGACCATCGCGCTGGAGCAGGTTAACCAGCAGACGCTGCGTATCACCATGCTGGTGATGATCGCCCTGTTTGCCGTGATGTTCTGGGCGATCTGGTCTGATTTAATTACGGTCTTCGCCTATCTCGACAGTATTACCCTCTGGCAATACAACGGTACCGAAGCCGGCGCGGCGGTGATGAAAAGCGTCACTATGGGCAGCCTGCTGTTTGCGCTGGTGTCTTCGGTGGTGGCCTGGGCACTAATTCGCAACCTGCCGGGCCTGCTGGAAGTGCTGGTTCTGTCACGGCTGAACCTGCGCCAGGGGGCGTCATACGCCATCACCACCATCCTGAATTACGTCATCATTATTGTCGGCGCGATGACGGTATTCGGCTCGCTGGGCGTCTCGTGGGATAAACTGCAGTGGCTGGCGGCCGCTCTCTCGGTCGGTCTTGGTTTCGGCCTGCAGGAGATCTTCGGTAACTTCGTCTCCGGCCTGATCATCCTGTTCGAGCGCCCTGTACGAATTGGCGATACCGTTACCATCGGTACCTTCTCCGGTACGGTCAGCAAGATCCGTATTCGTGCCACCACCATCACCGACTTCGATCGTAAAGAGGTGATTATCCCGAACAAAGCGTTCGTGACCGAGCGTCTGATCAACTGGTCGCTTTCGGATACCACCACGCGCGTGGTGATTCGCCTCGGCGTGGCCTACGGTTCCGATCTGGATAAAGTGAAAGAGGTATTGCTAAAAGCCGCTAAATCGCATCCAAAGGTCATGCACGATCCAGCGCCAGACGTATTCTTCACCACCTTCGGGCCAAGCACGCTGGATCACGAACTGCGTTTATACGTGCGTGAACTGCGCGATCGCAGCTACACCGTGGACGAATTGAACCGCGCGATCGACCGCCTGTGCCGTGAAAACAACATTAACATCGCCTTCAACCAGCTTGAGGTTCACCTGCATAATGAGAAAGGCGATGAGCACACGGAAGTGAAGCGCGAGATTAAGGGAGATGACCCTCACCCAGCCCTCTCCCCGGAGGGGAGAGGGTAAAAAGCGAATCAATGCAGATCTTTCAAACCGCACCTAACGGTCCCCTCTCCCTCAAGGGAGAGGGTTAGGGTGAGGGCAACCGGCCTTCACCTTTCCTTCAAAATCCCGTCGCACAATCTCCAGTGCCTTCAGCACTGTCTCCGCCGGGATCTCATGATTCTCCAGCAGCATAATTAAATCGACGGCCAGCTTGACCTCATCGGGTGCATTTTCCAGTAACATAGATGTGGCTCCTGTTAACGGGTCAGGCGTTCAATCACGCGCTCAATTTCATCCAGCGCCTGACGGCAGCGAACGATGCGTCCTTCCAGCGCGCTAATCTCGCGCATCAATAGCTGCTGCTCTTCCAGCGTTTCGCTGTTGTTCAGGCGCGTTTCGCGCTCGCGCTTCATCTCAAACAGGCGACGCTCAAACTCCTGGTTCTCCAGCCGCTTGCGCTGCCATTTTCCGAGCCCAGGCGAGGCGCTGTCCCAGGCGCGCAGCGGCCAGGCGGCGATTTCACGATGCATGGCAGTGATCTGCTCAGTGAGATGCTCTGCGAGCCACTGAGCCTGCTCCAGCTGTTCACTCTCAACCGCGTGACGAAGCTCGTCAAGGTTGGTCTGCGCCTCCACAAGATAATCCTGAATTAAGGTACTGCGGGTGCGGAACAGCTGACGGTCAAAGCGCGGCTTCACCGTGGCGTGGCCCATCAGCGGCGTGGCCTGAGTCCGCAGTGTTGTTAGCTGATTTTGCAGCGTCTCAAGAAGCAAGGCTGTTTTCAAGGCGCTCTCCAGTGGTAAAGTAGCCGTTCAGTTTGATAACGATTCGCATTATGCAGCGTACTATTTTAATCATCATTGGCTGGCTCGCGGTAGTGCTGGGCACGCTGGGCGTGGTTTTGCCCTTGCTGCCTACCACGCCGTTCATCCTGCTGGCGGCCTGGTGCTTCGCCCGGTCGTCGCCGCGTTTTCACCACTGGCTGCTTTACCGCTCGTGGTTTGGCGGTTACCTGCGCCACTGGCAAAAACACCGGGCCATGCCGCCCGGCGCCAAGCCTCGCGCGATCGCGGTGATCCTCATCACCTTCGCAATCTCACTCTGGCTGGTGAAAATGATGTGGGTGCGGATCCTGCTGCTGTTCATCCTGACCTGCCTGCTAATCTTCATGTGGCGGATCCCCGTGGTTGATGAAAAGCAACAAAAGCACTGAAGCCTCATAATGGCTGTTGCAATTATTGCGTACAGCCAGTAAATTCGACCGTTTTCGAGCACAGGCGCGCCTGGTTAAAGGTTGAACAATTGTTACCTTTGCCGACTCGTTGCGCGCCGTGAGTAACACTGTTTCATTTAGGCACAAACCGATGACCGCAACTGCACAGCAGCTTGAATATCTGAAAAACAGCATCAAAAGCATCCAGGACTATCCAAAGCCTGGCATTCTTTTCCGTGATGTCACCAGCTTGCTGGAAGACCCGAAAGCGTACGCGCTCAGCATTGAACTGCTAGTCGAGCGTTATAAAAACGCCGGGATCACCAAAGTAGTAGGTACCGAAGCCCGTGGCTTCCTGTTTGGCGCACCGGTTGCGCTGGCGATGGGCGTGGGTTTTGTGCCGGTGCGTAAGCCGCGCAAGCTGCCGCGTGAAACCATCGCGGAGAGCTACGAGCTGGAGTACGGCACCGATCAGCTGGAAATCCACGTTGATGCCATCAAGCCAGGCGACAAAGTGCTGGTGGTGGACGATCTGCTGGCAACCGGCGGCACCATTGAAGCCACCGTGAAGTTGATCCGCCGTCTGGGTGGAGAAGTGACCGACGCGGCATTCATCATCAACTTGTTCGATCTCGGCGGTGAACAGCGCCTGGAAAAACAGGGCATTACCAGCTACAGCCTGGTGCCTTTCCCGGGTCACTAATCCCGGTTTTCACAACCTCGCTCAATGGGTGAGGTTGTGGTAGCATTCCCCTCCATAAATTCACCTTCCAGCGTTGCAGAGCCTGCCCATGAGTTATCAGGTGTTAGCCCGTAAATGGCGACCACAAACCTTTGCTGACGTTGTCGGTCAGGAACATGTGCTGACGGCCCTGGCGAACGGCTTGTCGCTAGGTCGCATCCATCACGCCTATCTTTTTTCCGGCACCCGCGGCGTCGGTAAGACCTCTATTGCCCGTTTGCTGGCGAAAGGTCTCAACTGCGAAACCGGGATCACCGCCACCCCTTGCGGCGTGTGCGATAACTGCCGGGAGATCGAGCAGGGGCGTTTTGTCGATCTGATCGAGATTGACGCCGCCTCGCGCACCAAAGTGGAAGATACCCGCGATCTGCTCGACAACGTGCAGTACGCCCCGGCGCGTGGCCGCTTCAAGGTCTATCTGATCGATGAAGTGCACATGCTGTCGCGCCACAGTTTTAACGCCCTGCTGAAAACGCTGGAAGAGCCGCCCGCGCACGTTAAATTCCTGCTGGCGACCACCGATCCGCAAAAGCTGCCGGTCACCATCCTGTCGCGCTGCCTGCAGTTCCATCTGAAGGCGCTGGACGTTGAGCAGATCCGCGCGCAGCTTGAGCACATTCTCGATGAAGAGAATATTGTCCACGAACCGCGCGCCCTGCAGCTGCTGGCCCGCGCGGCGGACGGCAGCCTGCGTGATGCGCTGAGCCTGACCGACCAGGCCATTGCCAGCGGTGACGGTAAGCTCTCCACCGAGGCGGTCAGCACCATGCTCGGCACGCTGGATGACGATCAGGCGCTGTCGCTTATCGAAGCGATGATTGCCGCCAACGGTGAGCGCGTGATGTCGCTGGTCAACGCCGCCGCGGGGCGGGGGATTGAATGGGAAGCGCTGCTGGTCGAGATGCTCAGCCTGCTGCACCGCGTGGCGATGTTGCAGCTTTCACCGTCCGCCATCGGTGCGGACATGGCCGCCATTGAACAGCGGATGCGTGAACTTGCCCGCACCGTGCCGCCTGCCGACGTACAGCTGTATTACCAGACGCTGCTGATTGGCCGCAAAGAGCTGCCGTACGCGCCTGATCCACGTATGGGCGTTGAAATGACGCTGCTGCGCGCGCTGGCGTTCCACCCGCGCATGCCGTTGCCGGAGCCTGAAGTGCCGCGGCAGTCTTTCGCCCCGGTCGCCCCTACGGCGGTGATGTCGCCGCAGCAGGTGCCACCGCAGCCGACACCGCCGCCGCAGCAAAACGTGCCGCTGTCGGATGCCACCAGTTCGGTGCTTGCCGCACGCAGCCAGCTACAGCGTGCGCAGGGAGTAACCAAACCAAAAAAGAGTGAACCGGCAGCGCCAGGAAGAGCGCGGCCGGTGAACAACGCCGCGCTTGAACGACTGGCCTCGGTAACGGAGCGCGTACAGTCGCGTCCGGCACCGTCCGCGCTCGAGCAGAAAGCCCCGGTGAAAGAAGAGGCTTACCGCTGGAAGGCAACCACCATTACTGAAACGGTGAAGGAAGAGGTCGCCACGCCAAAAGCGCTGAAAAAGGCGCTGGAGCATGAGAAAACGCCGGAGCTTTCCGCGAAGCTTGCCGAAGAGTCTATCGCGCGGGACGCCTGGGCCGCCGAGGTCAGCAAACTCCAGCTGCCGAAGCTGGTGGAGCAAGTCGCGCTGAACGCCTGGAAAGAGCAGGACGGCAATCAGGTGCGTCTGCACCTGCGTCCGGGCCAGCGGCACCTCAACTCCCCTGGCGCGCAAAAGGCGCTGGCCGAGGCGCTTGCTGCTTTACAGGGCTCACCGGTTGAATTGACTATCATTGAAGATGATAATCCGGCAGTGAAAACGCCGCTCGAGTGGCGCCAGGCCATTTATGAAGAGAAGCTCGCGCAGGCGCGCGAGGCGATAATTGCGGATAACAACATTCAGACCCTGCGCCGGTTCTTCGACGCCGATCTGGATGAAGAGAGTATTCGCCCCATTTGATCGTGAGTCTGACTTACGGTTGTAATCCTTAAACGTGAAAGAAGAGAGAAGCCTATGTTTGGTGGAAAAGGCGGTCTGGGTGGCCTGATGAAGCAGGCTCAGCAGATGCAGGAAAAAATGCAGAAGATGCAGGAAGAGATCGCTCAGCTGGAAGTCACGGGTGAATCCGGTGCCGGTCTGGTCAAGGTGACCATCAACGGTGCGCACAACTGCCGTCGCGTGGAAATCGACCCGAGCCTGCTCGAAGACGACAAAGAGATGCTGGAAGATCTGGTTGCAGCCGCGTTTAACGATGCCGCTCGCCGTATCGACGAAACCCAGAAAGAGAAAATGGCCTCTGTTTCCAGCGGTATGCAGTTGCCGCCTGGCTTCAAGATGCCATTCTGATGCAAACCAGTCCGCTGCTCACGCAGTTAATGGAAGCGCTGCGCTGCCTGCCGGGCGTTGGCCCGAAGTCGGCGCAGCGCATGGCGTTTACGCTATTGCAGCGCGACCGCAGCGGCGGGATGCGCCTGGCGCAGGCTTTGACCCGCGCCATGTCAGAAATTGGTCACTGTGCGGATTGCCGCACCTTTACCGAGCAGGACGTGTGTAACATCTGTACGAACCCGCGTCGTCAGGAAAACGGTCAGATTTGCGTGGTGGAGAGTCCGGCGGACATCTACGCCATCGAACAAACCGGGCAGTTTTCCGGCCGCTACTTCGTGCTGATGGGGCATCTCTCCCCGCTCGACGGCATTGGCCCGGATGATATCGGTCTTGACCGCCTTGAACAGCGTCTTGAGTCCGAAACGATCAAAGAGGTGATCCTCGCCACCAACCCAACGGTGGAAGGGGAGGCAACCGCCAACTACATCGCCGAGCTGTGCGCGCAGTACGGCGTTGATGCCAGCCGCATCGCCCACGGCGTGCCGGTGGGCGGCGAGCTGGAGATGGTGGACGGCACCACGCTGTCGCACTCGCTGGCCGGACGCCACAAGATTATTTTCTGACCAAACGGAGGCTGCGCGCGCGGCCTCCGCTTGAAAATTTCTCCCCTTATCCCCATCTCTCCCTCAACGTTTTAAAACCCCATTAAATGGCATTGTTGAGGTCGACTTAGATGAAAGGACAAGAAACCCGTGGTTTCCAGTCAGAAGTAAAACAGCTTCTGCACCTGATGATCCATTCCCTGTATTCCAACAAAGAAATTTTCCTGCGTGAGCTGATTTCCAACGCCTCCGATGCGGCGGACAAGCTGCGCTTCCGCGCGCTGTCCAACCCGGATCTGTACGAAGGCGACGGCGAGCTGCGCGTGCGCGTCTCTTTCAACAAAGAGAACCGCACCCTGACCATCGCCGATAACGGCATCGGGATGAACCGCGACGAGGTGATCGACCACCTCGGAACCATCGCCAAATCCGGCACCAAAGCGTTCCTCGAGTCCATGGGTTCTGACCAGGCGAAAGACAGCCAGCTCATCGGCCAGTTCGGCGTCGGTTTCTACTCGGCGTTCATCGTGGCCGACAAAGTTACCGTGCGCACCCGTGCGGCGGGCGACAGCGCCGAGAACGGCGTGCTGTGGGAATCCAAAGGGGAAGGCGAGTACACCGTTGATGACATCACCAAAGCGGATCGCGGGACTGAAATCACCCTGCACCTGCGCGAAGGCGAAGACGATTTCCTGAACGACTGGCGCGTGCGCTCCATCATCAGCAAGTATTCCGATCACATCGCCCTGCCGGTAGAGATTGAAAAACAGGAAGAGAAAGACGGTGAAACCGTGGTTTCCTGGGAGAAGATCAACAAGGCTCAGGCGCTGTGGACGCGCAATAAGTCGGAAATTAAAGACGACGAATACAACGAGTTCTACAAGCACATCGCCCACGACTTTACCGACCCGCTGACCTGGAGCCACAACCGCGTGGAAGGTAAGCAGGAGTACACCAGCCTGCTGTACATCCCGGCGCAGGCGCCGTGGGACATGTGGAACCGCGATCACAAGCACGGCCTGAAGCTGTACGTGCAGCGCGTATTCATTATGGACGACGCCGAGCAGTTCATGCCGAACTACCTGCGCTTTGTACGCGGTCTGATAGATTCCAACGATCTGCCGCTGAACGTTTCGCGTGAAATTCTGCAGGACAGCACCGTCACCCGTAACCTGCGCAACGCCCTGACCAAACGTGCGCTGCAGATGCTGGAAAAACTGGCGAAAGACGATGCCGAAAAATACCAAACCTTCTGGAAACAGTTCGGCCTGGTGCTGAAAGAAGGCCCGGCTGAAGACATGGCGAACATTGAAACCATCGCCAAACTGCTGCGCTTTGCCTCTACGCACACCGACTCCTCCGTGCAGACCGTGTCGCTGGAAGAGTACATCTCCCGCATGAAAGAAGGGCAGGAGAAGATTTACTACATCACCGCCGACAGCTACGCGGCGGCGAAGAGCAGCCCGCACCTGGAGCTGCTGCGTAAGAAAGGCATCGAAGTGCTGCTGCTTTCTGACCGCATCGACGAGTGGATGATGAACTACCTGACCGAGTTCGACGGGAAGGCGTTCCAGTCTGTCGCTAAAGCGGACGAATCCATCGACAAGCTGGCGGATGAAGTGGACGAAAGCGCGAAAGAAGCCGAGAAGGCGCTGGAGCCGTTCGTTGAACGCGTGAAAACCCTGCTGGGCGACCGCGTGAAAGAGGTGCGCTTCACGCATCGTCTGACCGACACCCCGGCGATTGTCACCACCGATGCCGACGAAATGAGCACCCAGATGGCGAAGCTGTTCGCCGCGGCGGGCCAGGCGGTGCCGGAAGTGAAATATATCTTTGAGCTTAATCCGGATCATCCGCTGGTGAAACGCGCCGCGGATACCCAGGACGACGCCCGCTTTGCCGAGTGGGTTGAACTGTTGCTGGATCAGTCCTTGCTGGCCGAGCGCGGCACGCTGGAAGATCCTAACCTGTTCATTAAACGTGTGAATGCGCTGCTGCTGGCGTAATTGACCACGCCCCCCCTGGTCTTCTCCCTCTCCCCGTGGGAGAGGGCCGGGGTGAGGGCACCAGACCGCACAACTCCAAATAATCTCCCCCCATTAACCGTTTCAGCCTTCCCGCCTTCCTTGAGCGATGCCCATTCTGGTGGTATTGTTTAGCGCTTTTGAAAAATTGAAACGACTTTTGAGGGGATTTTCGCAATGCGTATTATTCTGCTTGGCGCTCCGGGCGCGGGTAAAGGAACTCAGGCTCAGTTCATCATGGAGAAATACGGTATTCCGCAAATCTCCACCGGTGACATGCTGCGCGCCGCTGTTAAATCTGGCTCCGAGCTGGGTAAACAAGCGAAAGACATCATGGACGCGGGCAAGCTGGTAACCGACGAGCTGGTTATTGCTCTGGTCAAAGAGCGCATTGCTCAGGAAGACTGCCGTAACGGTTTCCTGCTGGACGGCTTCCCACGCACCATTCCTCAGGCTGACGCCATGAAAGAAGCGGGCATCAACGTGGACTACGTTCTGGAGTTTGACGTACCGGACGAGCTGATCGTTGACCGCATCGTTGGCCGCCGCGTGCACGCTGCTTCTGGCCGCGTTTACCACATCAAATTCAACCCGCCTAAGGTTGAAGGCAAAGACGACGTGACCGGCGAAGAGCTGACCACCCGTAAAGACGATCAGGAAGAGACCGTGCGTAAACGCCTGGTGGAATACCATCAGATGACCGCGCCGCTGATCGGCTACTACACTAAAGAAGCGCAGGCGGGTAACACCAAATACGCGAAAGTTGACGGCACCAAAGCCGTGGCTGACGTTCGTGCAGAGCTGGAAAAAATCCTCGGCTAATCGCGCGCCTCTCACCCGGGCTCCCGGGTGAGAAATATTCTCATCTCACCTATTACAGCAATGGGTTTCGTTTAAACGCATTTCCGCTACAATTGACAACCTATCAAATGGTTAAGAGGCGTGAATGAGTCAGGCGAAAACCGGCATCCTGCTTGCCAATCTGGGCACTCCAGAAGCACCCACTCCAGACGCGGTAAAACGCTATCTGCGACAATTTTTAAGCGACACGCGCGTCGTGGATTTTCCGAGACTGCTGTGGTGGCCGCTGCTGCGTGGCGTCATTCTGCCGATTCGCTCTCCGCGCGTTGCCAAACTCTATCAGTCCGTCTGGATGGAAGAGGGCTCGCCGCTGATGGTGTACAGCCGTCGTCAGGAAAAAGCGCTGGCCGCCCGCCTGCCGGAGATGCCCGTCGCGCTCGGCATGAGCTACGGCAAACCGTCCCTGAAAAGCGCGGTGGACTCGCTGCTGGCGCAGGGGGTGGACCATATCGTCGTGCTGGCGCTTTACCCGCAGTACTCCTGCTCGACGGTGGCCGCCGTCTGGGACGAGCTGGCCCGCATTCTGGCAACCCGCCGCCGCATTCCTGGCGTGACCTTTATTCGCGATTACGCTGATAACGAGCTTTATATTAAAGCACTTGCCAACAGCGCCCGTGCGTCGTTTGAAAAACACGGCGAGCCGGATCTGCTGCTGCTTTCCTACCACGGGATCCCTCAGCGTTTCGCTAATGAAGGGGATGATTACCCGCAGCGCTGCCGCGATACCACGCGCGAGCTGGTCTCCGCCCTCGGCCTGCCGCCGGAGAAGGTGATGATGACCTTCCAGTCGCGCTTTGGCCGTGAGCCGTGGCTGACGCCGTACACCGATGAGACCCTTAAAATGCTCGGCGAGAAGGGCGTGAAGCACATCCAGGTGATGTCACCGGGCTTTTCGGCAGACTGTCTGGAAACGCTGGAGGAGATCGCGGTGCAAAACCGGGAGTTTTTCCTTGAGGCCGGGGGCGAAAAGTATGAGTACATTCCGGCGCTTAACGACTCGCCTGAACATATCGACATGATGGTCTCGCTGGTGACGAACAGCCGCTGATCGCACTCCGGGCCGGGTTTGTGCTACCATTCCCGGCCCATATTCTTCGTACAGTCCAGACCATGAAATTTCCCGGTAAACGCAAATCTAAACATTACTTCCCCGTTGATGCCCGCGATCCGCTCCTGCAGCAAATCCAGCCAGAAAATGAAACCAGCGCGGCGTGGGTCGTCGGTATCGATCAGACGCTGGTGGACATTGAAGCGAAAGTCGATGATGCGTTTGTCGCCCGTTACGGTCTGAGCGCCGGTCACTCGCTGGTCATTGAGGACGACGTTGCCGAAGCGCTGTACCAGGAGCTGGTGCGCGAAAACCTGATTACCCATCAGTTTGCCGGCGGCACCATCGGCAACACCATGCACAACTACTCCGTGCTGGCAGACGACCGCTCGGTGCTGCTCGGCGTGATGTGCAGCAATATCGAAATCGGGGGCTACGCCTACCGTTACCTGTGCAACACCTCCAGCCGTACCGATCTGAACTATCTCCAGGGCGTTGACGGGCCGATTGGCCGCTGCTTTACGCTGATCGGTGAGTCCGGCGAACGTACCTTTGCCATCAGCCCGGGTCATATGAACAGGCTGCGCGCGGAAAGCATTCCCGAAGAGGTGATCGCGGGCGCCTCTGCGCTGGTTCTGACCTCCTACCTGGTGCGCTGTAAGCCGGGCGAGCCGATGCCGGAAGCGACCATGAAGGCGATTGAGTACGCCAAAAAGTACGATGTGCCGGTGGTGTTAACCCTGGGCACGAAATTCGTGATTGCCGATAACCCGGAGTGGTGGCAGGCGTTCCTGAAAGAGCACGTCTCGATTCTGGCGATGAACGAAGAAGAGGCCGAAGCGCTGACCGGTGAAAGCGATCCGCTATTGGCGTCTGATAAAGCGCTGGACTGGGTGGACCTGGTGCTCTGCACCGCCGGCCCTGTTGGGCTGTATATGGCGGGCTTCACTGAGGAAGAGAGCAAACGCAAAACCCAGCACCCGCTGCTGCCGGGCGCGATTGCCGAGTTCAACCAGTACGAGTTCAGCCGCGGCATGCGCCATAAAGATTGCGTGAACCCTCTGCGTATCTACTCCCACATCGCGCCGTACATGGGCGGGCCGGAGAAGATCATGAACACCAATGGTGCGGGTGACGGCGCGCTGGCCGCGCTGCTGCACGACATTACCGCTAACGCCTACCACAAAACCAACGTGCCGAATTCCAGCAAGCACAAGTTCAGCTGGCTGACCTATTCGTCGCTGGCGCAGGTGTGTAAATATGCCAACCGCGTGAGCTATCAGGTGCTGAACCAGCATTCACCGCGCTTAACGCGCGGTCTGCCGGAACGGGAAGACAGCCTTGAAGAGGCTTATTGGGACAGGTAAAAGCAAAACGGCAACCTGTGGTTGCCGTTTTTAGTGTTTGTTCCCTCTCCCTGTGGGAGAGGGTTAGGGTGAGGGCATCAGGCCGCACCAAATTACCCCGTAACAGCCTCTTCAGCCGGCGGTTTCGCCAGCAACGTCAGCATCGTATTCGCAATTTCGCGCTCGCCCATCACCACCTGATTTGCACCGCGCTCGGTAATGTACTCCACCTCGTCGTCATAGTGTGCACGGGCGATAATCTCAATTGTTGGGCACTTTTCGCGCGCGGAGGCCACAATCTCGCCCGCTTCATAGCCGTTCGGAATCGTCAGCAATAGCCAGCGGGCACAGTCCAGATGCGCCAGCTCCATGATCTCTTCGTTCGCCGCATTGCCCAGCACCGCGCGAATACCGCGCTCGCGCAGTTCGTCGACGCGGGTGCGCGACGTTTCTATCACCACCAGCGGGATCCCTTGCGCCATCAGCTTCTCACCGAGCAGGCTGCCGACGCGGCCAAAGCCCACCAGCAGGGCATGGTTACAGATATCTACCGGGATCTGCTTCTCTTCCTCGATGGCCTCTTCAAGCGTTTGTTCTTCCAGCGTTTCGGTTTTATCGAGGTATTTTTCCAGCAGGGCAAACAGTACCGGGTTCAGCATAATCGACAGAATCGCTCCCGCCAGCACCAGATTTTGCCCGGCCTGCGGCAGCAGGTTGAGGGCCATACCCAGACCGGCGAGGATAAAGGCGAACTCACCAATCTGCGCCAGGCTGGCGGCGATGGTCAAAGCCGTCCGCGGGGAGTGGCCGAACATCCGCACCAGGAAGAAGGCGGCGAGCGACTTACCAAAGATGATGATCGCCAGCGTGCCCAGCACGGCCAGCGGCTGGTGAATCAGAACCATCGGATCAAACAGCATGCCGACGGAGACAAAGAACAACACGGCGAAGGCGTCGCGCAGCGGCAGGGTATCGTGCGCCGCGCGGTGGCTCAGCTCGGACTCGTTCAGCACCATCCCGGCGAAGAAAGCGCCCAGCGCGAAGGAGACATCAAACAGCTCGACAGCGCCAAAGGCAATGCCCAGCGCCAGCGCCAGCACGGAGAGGGTAAACAGCTCGCGGGAGCCGGTCGCCGCGCTGCGGGACATGATCCACGGCACCAGACGCCGGCCCACCAGCATCATGATGGCGATAAACGCCACCACCTTGCCGATGGTGATGCTCATGTCCAGCGCCAGCGAGGCGAAGCCGATGTTCTCTTTTTCCATCATTCCGGCGACGGCGGGCAGCAGGACCAGCGTCAGCACCATCACCAGATCTTCCACAATCAGCCAGCCGATCGCGATCTGCCCGCGCTGGCTGTCTATCAGTTGCCTCTCTTCAAGCGCGCGCAGCAGCACCACGGTACTGGCGGTTGAGAGGCACAGCCCAAATACGATGCCGGTCATCAGCGACCAGCCAAGCACTGCGGAAAGCGCCATCCCCAGCAGCGTCGCCACCCCTATCTGGGCGATCGCTCCTGGTATGGCAATCGACTTTACCGCCATCAAATCCTTCAGGGAGAAGTGCAGACCGACGCCAAACATCAGCAGGATCACGCCCAGTTCCGCCAGCTCAGGCGCCAGTTTGGTATCCGCCACGAAGCCTGGCGTGAAAGGTCCCGCCAGTACACCCGCTAACAAATAGCCGACAAGAGGAGAAATACGCAGCTTATTGGCAATCATGCCAAGGATAAAAGCGAGCACAAGTCCACCAACAATGGTGGTAATAAGCGGTGTGGCGTGGTGCATTCCGTCTCCTTTCGTGGTGGGGGTTCCATTTTTGGCGTAAATACCAAAAAGCCAGGTAATAGTTTATGACAATTTTTACCCTTATGTTTATGAATAATTGTTGAAGTTTGAATAAAACGGCAATATGCACGTAAAAAAGCGCATATTGATAAATTCAGTGAGGGGATAAAGAGGAAACCCTTATGGCGTAAGGGGGGAAGGTAGCCAAAGCAAAACTTTAGCTACCCGTAATTCAGGATTTATGACGGTTATCAGGCAGGAATATGGTTAACATCCCAAGAAGCGGCAGGAAAGCGCAGATTTTATAAACCAGGAAGATGCTGGTGTGATCCGCAACCATCCCTAACACCGCTGCGCCAAGCCCTCCCATGCCGAAGGCGAAACCGAAAAAGAGTCCGGAAACCATACCGATCCGGCCAGGCAGCAGCTCCTGGGCATAGACCAGAATGGCGGAAAAGGCGGAAGCGAGGATAAAACCAATAATCACGGTTAAAATCCCCGTCCATTCAAGGCTCGCGTACGGCAAAATAAGGGTAAACGGTGCCACGCCGAGGATAGAGCCCCAAATGACATATTTACGGCCAATCTTATCCCCCACCGGCCCGCCAATGACCGTACCTGCCGCAACGGCGAACAGGAAGGCAAACAGGTGGAACTGCGCATTCTGTACCGATAATCCGAATTTTTGCATCAGATAAAAGGTGTAATAACTGCTGATGCTCGCCATATAGAAGTATTTCGAGAAAATTAGCACCAGCAGCACAGAGACGGCCAGGATAACCTTATTGCGCGGCAGGGGATTGATAACCTTCGCTTTAGGTTTCCCTTTATTCACGCGATGCTGAGCGGCATACCAGCGGCTGATCTGCGCCAGCACGATAATCGCCAGCAGCGCGGCCAGCACAAACCAGGCCACGTTGCCTTTGCCGTACGGGGCGATAATCACCGCCGCCAGCAGCGGGCCGAGGGAGCTACCGAAGTTGCCCCCTACCTGGAAGAGTGACTGCGCCAGCCCGTGACGACCACCGGAAGCCATACGCGCCACGCGGGAGGATTCCGGATGGAAGACGGACGAGCCGGTGCCCACCAGCGCCGCGGCAATCAACACCGTTTCAAAACTCCCCGCCATGGCCAGCAGCACCAGCCCGCTTAAGGTAAAGCACATGCCTATCGGCAGCGACCATGGCATCGGGTATTTATCCGTCCAGTAGCCCACCACCGGCTGTAGCAGCGAAGAGGCGAGCTGGAAGGTCAGGGTGATCATCCCGATCTGTACGAAGGTTAACGAAAACTCGGACTGCAGCAGCGGGTAGATTGCCAGAATCAACGACTGGATCATGTCGTTGAGCAGGTGCGAGAGGCTGATTGCGCCTAAGACTTTAAAAGAGGTGCGCGATGCTGGCGGCGACGCCGGCGCGCCCGGAACGGGCTGGGTTGATTCACTGATTGCCATAGAGAGAAGTACCACGTCTTTAGTTATTAGAGATGCAGGGTGTAATTATTATCCGACTAACATACCCGCGTGTGACATTTGAAGAAAGTCGCAATTCTGAAAACTTATTTGTCTATTCTTGTTAGTCACTGTAATTTTTGCCTTTGTCTATTGGTCAGGGAGAGAGAAGATGAAGTTAATGAAGCGAGGCGTCGCGCTGGCGCTCATCGCCGCATGGGGGCTGACAAGCCTGCCCGCGCAGGCGTATGAAAAAGATAAAACCTATAAAATCACTATTCTGCATACTAACGATCATCACGGCCATTTCTGGCGCAGCGAATACGGCGAATACGGCCTGTCGGCGCAAAAAACGCTGGTGGACGGCATTCGCAAAGAGGTGGCGGCCCAGGGCGGCAGCGTGCTGCTGCTGTCGGGGGGCGATATCAACACCGGCGTGCCGGAATCCGATTTACAGGACGCTGAACCCGATTTCCGCGGCATGAATTTAATCGGTTACGACGCGATGGCCGTGGGTAACCACGAGTTTGATAACCCGCTGAGCGTGCTGCGTCAGCAGGAGAAATGGTCCAAATTCCCGTTCCTCTCCGCCAATATTTATCAGAAAAGCACCGGCGAACGTCTGTTTAAGCCGTGGGCGCTGTTTAAGCGTCAGGATCTCAAAATCGCGGTCATTGGCTTAACCACCGACGATACGGCAAAAATCGGCAACCCTGAGTTCTTCACCGATATCGAATTCCGCAAACCGGCAGACGAAGCGAAGCTGGTGATTCAGGAGCTGCAGCAGAACGAAAAGCCGGACGTGATTATCGCCACTACCCACATGGGACACTACGATAACGGCGAGCACGGCTCCAATGCGCCCGGCGACGTGGAGATGGCGCGCAGCCTGCCGGCAGGCTCGCTGGCGATGATTGTGGGTGGTCACTCACAGGATCCGGTGTGTAGGGCTTCCGAAAACAAAAAGCAGGTGGACTACGTGCCGGGCACGCCATGCGCGCCAGACCGTCAGAACGGTATCTGGATAGTACAGGCGCACGAGTGGGGTAAATACGTGGGTCGGGCGGATTTTGAGTTCCGTAACGGCGAGATGAAGCTGGTGCGCTATCAGCTCATTCCGGTCAATCTGAAGAAAAAAGTAACCTACCCGGACGGGAAAAGCGAGCGGGTACTTTACACGCCAGAGATTGCTGAAAACCAGCAGATGCTCTCCCTGCTGACGCCGTTCCAGAATAAAGGCAAGGCGCAGCTGGACGTGAAAATCGGCACGCTGAACGGTCGTCTGGAAGGGGACCGCAGCAAAGTCCGCTTTGTGCAGACTAACATGGGCCATCTGGTGCTGGCGGCGCAAATGGCGCGCACGAATGCCGACTTTGGCGTAATGAGCGGCGGCGGCATTCGTGACTCCATCGAAGGTGGAAACATCACCTACAAAGACGTCCTGAAAGTGCAGCCGTTCGGCAACGTGGTGGTGTATGCGGATATGAGCGGGAAAGAGGTCGTTGACTACCTGACCGCCGTGGCGCAGATGAAGCCGGACTCGGGTGCCTACCCGCAGTTTGCCAACGTCAGCTTTGTGGCGAAGGACGGCAAGCTCAACGATCTGAAAATCAAAGGCGAGCCGGTCGATCCGGCGAAAACCTACCGTCTGGCGACGTTAAGCTTTAACGCCACCGGCGGCGATGGCTATCCGCACATCGATAATAAACCGGGCTACGTAAATACCGGCTTTATCGATGCGGAAGTGCTGAAGCAGTACATCGAGCAGAATTCGCCGATTGACGTGAACGCGTATGAGCCGAAGGGCGAGGTGAGCTGGCAGTAGTGTTGTGCGGCCTGATGCCCTCACCCCAACCCTCTCCCACCGGGAGAGGGCGCGAACACAAAAAACGGTAACGCCTGTTACCGTTTTGCTTTTACCTCGCTGCGCCACCGGGCAATTTTCTCAATCCCGGCGCGCAATATCCGCAAACTTCGCGTCCAGCATTTTCGCCAGATCGCCCGCCGCCAGCTCGATATCCAGCCCGCGTTTGCCGCCGGATATAAAGATGGTTTCAAACTCCTGGGAAGGCGCATCAATCAGCGTCGGCAGGCGTTTTTTCTGTCCGAGCGGGCTGATCCCACCCACCAGATAGCCCGTGGTGCGTTGCGCAACTATCGGGTCGGCCATATCCACCTTCTTCGCCCCCAGCGCTTTGGCGACTTTCTTCAGATCCAGCTGTCCCGCCACCGGGGTAACCGCCACGGCGAGGTGCTTCATATCACCATTCACCGCGACCAGCAGCGTTTTATAGACCTGGTCAGCATTCAGCCCCAGCTTTCGCACCACTTCATCACCAAAGTTGGTTTCGTTCGGATCGTGATCGTAGGTGTGGATCCGGAAAGAAATGTTGTGTTTTTCGAGTAATTTAACGGCGGGAGTCATAGCTATCCTTCTTACGGCAGACAATTCATGCGGCCAGCATACGCCTGACGTTTGTCTAAAAAATAGCACCATCTTGCGCAATAGTGTTGGCAGTGATGGTCACTTTGAGCGACAATCGGCTCAGCCGAAGGTCACTTCGGTATAATAAAAACGATGAAATTCCTCTTTGACGGGCCAATAGAGATATTGGCCATTTTTTTATTTCAACAGCGACGGCAAATTCCCTTCGCCGTATAAATGCAGCGCCCCGACCGCCACCACGTATTCCCCCGCAGGTAAAGCATGCAGCGTCTCTCGCCAGGCTTTGTTGCGCGCATTCATCAGCACATCATACAGCGATTCGCTGAACGTCGACGGTAACGCCAGCTTACCGTCCGCGGGCGGTGCATCCAGCCACCAGCCAATCATGGTTTGCAGCAGGCGCGCGTTGGTGTGCCAGTGGGTGAGGGTATCATCCAGCAGCATCAGACCATCGTCAGGAAGCTGGCGCAGGAGCGCAATCTGGCTGTCCGTCCCTTCCAGCTCGATGATGGGCATACGGCGCGCCCGCGCCACGTTAAGCAGCTGGTAATCAATGCCGTAATCACCGCGCAGGCCCAGACGCTGCGCCTGCGTGGCCTGCAGTACCATGGCAATTTGCCACAGCGGCAGGGTATCAATCATGGAGAGCGACACGCCAGTTTCATCCGCGACGCGCGTCAGTTCCGCAAGCTGGGCCTCATTCAGACGTTCCGCCAGTGGGAGATCGCTTTCAAGCCCGGCAAACGGCGACTCGTGGCCGGAAATGTCCGCCTCGACGACCAGCGCGTCGGCGCGCTTCAGGCGTTTTATCAGACCGGGTGGCAGGGGTGACATCCCCTGCGTGCCCATATGGATGCTGCCGACCAGGTGAAGGTGTTGCCCACCCGGAAGCGTAATATCCATACCGGGCCAGTCATAGCGGCGGGGGAAGAGGGCGCGAAACGATGCTTTTATACGATTAAACAGACTCATACGCGCTCCATGACCGGAAAGGGTCATGCTAGCGCGTACGAGAACAAGGTTCAATCTTTCGGTTTAAACCGCAGCAGACGGTTGGCGTTGCTCACCACGGTGATGGACGAGAGCGCCATCGCCGCACCCGCAACAACCGGGTTCAGCAGGGTGCCGGTCAGCGGCCACAAAATGCCTGCGGCAACCGGGATACCGAGCGAGTTATAAATAAATGCCCCCAGCAGGTTCTGCTTCATGTTGCGCAGCGTGGCTTTCGAAATGGCCAGCGCATCGGCAACGCCCATCAGGCTGTGGCGCATCAGCGTAATGGCGGCGGTTTCAATGGCGACATCGCTCCCGCCGCCCATGGCAATCCCCACGTCCGCCTGGGCCAGCGCCGGGGCATCGTTGATGCCGTCGCCCACCATCGCCACCTGGCGACCCTGACTTTGCAGGTTCTTGATGGCGTCCGCTTTGCCATCCGGCAGCACGCCCGCAATCACCTCATCTATACCGGCTTCTTTCGCGATGGCGTTGGCGGTGGTCGGGTTGTCCCCGGTCAGCATCACCAGACGGTAGCCCGCGCGGTGCAGTCGCTGTAAGGCATCCACGCTGTCCTGGCGAAGCGGATCGCGCACGGCCAGCAGCGCGGCAGCGTTGCCATCCACCGCCAGCAGAACCGGGGTGGCGCCCTGAGAGGCCTGCGCTTTCAGCTCATCTTCCAGCGCGGACGTATCAACACCGTTTTCATTGAGCAGCGCCTGGTTACCCAGCAGCAGCGCGTGGCCGTCGGCTTCACCGCTGACGCCTAGCCCGCGCAGCGTGCGGAAATTGCTGACCTGCGGCAGGGCAGAAGCATTCGCCTTATCGAGAATGGCGCGGGCCAGCGGGTGGCTGGAACCCTGCTCCAGCGCGGCGGCAAGGCGCAGCGCGTCCTCTTCTGCAATGCCAGCGGTGCTCACAGCCACAACCTGCGGTTTGCCCTCGGTTAGCGTGCCGGTTTTATCAAAGACAATGGTATCCAGCGTGCTCGCCCGCTGCAGGGCATCCGCATCACGGACCAGCACGCCAAACTCGGCGGCGCGTCCGACGCCGGAAATAATCGACATCGGCGTCGCCAGGCCAAGGGCGCACGGGCAGGCGATGATCAGCACCGTGGTGGCGATCACCAGGGTGTAAACAATCTGCGGTGCCGGGCCGAAGAAATACCAGATAGCCGCGCTCAGCAGGGCAATGCAGACCACCACCGGCACAAAAATGGCCGAGATTCTGTCAGCAAGCTGGCCAATTTCCGGCTTGCTGCTCTGCGCCTGACGCACCATGCGGATAATACGCGACAGCGTAGTGTGGCTGCCGACGGCGCTGGCGGTAAACAGCACGCTGCCGTCCTGCACCACCGTGCCAGCATGAACGGCGTCGCCGTCTGATTTCTGCTGAGGGATAGGCTCGCCGGTCAGCATCGCTTCATCCAGCCAGGCTTCGCCCTGGGTTATCTTACCGTCAACGGGAACGCGATCGCCCGTCGTCAGGCGCAGCGTCATGCCGGGCTGAACCTCGGCCAGCGGGACGCTTTTTTCCCCGTCGTCCGTAACCACGCGGGCCGTCGGCGGGGTTAAATCGAGCAAGCGTTCCAGCGCTTTCGAGGAGCGCTGACGGGCGCGGGCTTCCAGCATATGGCCCAGGTTAATCAGGCCGATAATCATCGCGCTCGCTTCATAATAGAGATGCCGCGCTTCCATCGGGAACCACTGGGGCCAGACGTTCACGCTCATTGAATAGAGCCACGCCGCGCCGGTACCGAGCGCGACCAGCGTATCCATCGTCGCAGTGCGGTTTTTCAGGCTCTTCCAGGCGCTGGTATAGAAATGCCCGCCTGCAAAGACCATGACCGCCAGAGTAATCAGGCCTATCGCCAGCCACAGCGTGCGGTTTTCAGCGGTGACCATCATGTTGTCACCCATCATGCCCCAGACCATCACAGAAATACCGACCAGCAGGGCAACGATCGCCTGCCAGCGGAAGCGCTTCATGGTGGCGATAGCCGTTTCCTGCTGGCGCTCGCGGCGCTCGGCATCGTCTTCGATGGCCTCCGCCCCGTAGCCCGCTTTCTCAACGGCCTGTACTAAATCTGCGGCGGAGGCACTGCCCATCACCAGCGCAGTACGCTCCGCAAGGTTGACCCGTGCCTGCGCGACGCCCGGTACGGCCTGCAAGGCGTTTTGTACCCGAGAGACGCAGCTGGCGCAGCTCATGCCGTTGATCAGCAGCTGTTGGCTGTCATCAATATCATCAGCTGCCGGAAGCTCAGGAGTGGCCGCTGTCAGTGCTTCCGACGGGGATGATGACTCTGCCAGCGGTTTAGCCTTTGGGTGGCTTAACTCCGCCCCGTAACCGGCCTGTTTAATGGTATCAATCAGCGCGTCGGCGCTGGCGCTGCCGGTTACGGCGGCATGATCGATAGTCACTTCAGCGCTTTCCACATCAGGACGCTGTTCCAGGCTTTCTTTCACGCGTTTGACGCAGTGGCCGCAGGAGAGGCCGTCCAGCGTAAGGTCGATAGTGTGAGACATAACAAAACTCCCGTATAATATATTGGTCAGTTGTTGACCGGAGTAACGCTTTTCGCTAACTGTTATGAAGGTTAAACCTTCCATCAAGGGGAAGGTCAAGGGGGAAAAGTGAATATCAGTGACGTGGCAAAAAAAACGGGCTTAACCAGCAAGGCAATCCGCTTTTATGAAGAGAAGGGGCTGGTGACGCCACCGCTGCGCAGTGAAAACGGCTACCGCAGCTATACGCAGCTGCATCTCGATGAACTGACGTTGCTGCGCCAGGCAAGACAGGTGGGGTTTAACCTGGAAGAGTGCGGCGAGCTGGTTAACCTGTTTAACGATCCGAAGCGCCACAGCGCCGACGTAAAAAAACGCACGCTGGAAAAAGTGGCAGAGATTGAACGCCACATCATCGAGCTGCAGGCGATGCGCGAACAGCTGTTGCAGCTGGCGGAATCCTGTCCGGGGGATGACAGCGCCGACTGCCCGATTATCGATAATCTTGCCGGCTGCTGCCATCGCAAAACCCACGCTTAGCAGGCTTTCACCCGCAGCGTAATGCCTTCCACCGCAATGACCTCAACCTGTGTTCCGGCGCTGAGGTCGCCGTCGGCCACCACCGGCCACGAGCTGTCGCCCACGCGCATATGCCCGCGCCCGTTCACCAGCGCGGCGTCGAGCGTAAAGCGCTTGCCGACAATCTGCTGTCCGCGCTGGTTAAGATGCGCGTCCAGCGGTTTCTGCTCTTTTACCTGGCGGTTAAGCCAGCGCCACCACAGCCAGGCGGCGACCAGCGTCAGCACGGCAAACAGCGCGCCCTGCCACGCCCAGTCCAGAGGAAGGATCCAGACCAGCAGGCCAGTAATGACAGCGGCAACACCGCTCCAGAGCAGGTAGCCGTTGCCGCCCAGCATTTCCGCCGCCAGCAATAAGCCACCGAGGCTTAGCCAGAAGGCATGAGGATGTGCAACGATGAGCTCAATCATTTTTTACGCTCGTTTCCGCTGTCTTTGATCAGTTCGGCGATCCCCGCGATAGAGCCCATCAGGCTGCTGGCGTCCAGCGGCATCATCACCACTTTGCTGTTGTTCGCGGAGCCGATCTCTTTCAGCGCATCGGTATATTTTTGCGCGACGAAGTAGTTCACGGCCTGAATGTCCCCGGCGGCAATCGCCTCGGAGACCATCTGCGTCGCACGGGCTTCCGCTTCTGCGGAACGTTCACGCGCTTCTGCCTGCAAGAACGCGGACTGACGGTCGCCTTCGGCTTTCAGGATCTGCGACTGTTTTTCCCCTTCCGCTTTGAGGATCTCCGCCTGACGGACCCCTTCGGCTTCCAGAATATAGGCGCGCTTGGTGCGCTCGGCCTTCATCTGGGCGTTCATGGAGGCGATAAGCTCAGCCGGTGGGCGCACGTCGCGGATCTCAATACGGGTGACTTTGATCCCCCACGGGTTCGTGGCCTCGTCGACAATGTGCAGCAGGCGGGTATTGATGCTGTCGCGCTGGGAAAGCATCTCGTCCAGCTCCATCGAGCCGAGCACGGTACGGATGTTGGTCATGGTCAGGTTGACGATCGCCAGCTCCAGGTTGCTCACCTCATAGGCCGCTTTCGGGGCATCAATCACCTGAATAAAGCAGACGGCATCAATGGTGACGTTGGCGTTATCTTTGGAGATCACTTCCTGAGAGGGGATATCCAGCACCTGTTCCATCATGTTGATCTTGCGACCAATTCTGTCCATGAACGGGATAATCAGGCTTAAGCCGGGCTGCAGCGTGTTGGTATAGCGGCCGAAGCGCTCTACGGTCCACTGATAACCCTGCGGGACAATTTTGACGCCTGCGCCCACAATAACCAGCGCAACGAATATTAGGACGGGAACAACGATGAGCATAAAAACCTCCTGTTTTGCATGCTTTGGTGAGAAAAAGAGCGTGTTTGCTATTCGTAAGTATATCGGCTAATGGGCTAAAATTCGCCCCGTCCGACGGGCGGGGCGGTGTGTCAGTGGTAGCTGTAGGTAAAGTCAGCGATCAGCGCATCGTCACCCGCATCAGCGATGGCTTTCGACAGGCCGTGATAGAAGGTTTCCAGCCCAATCTCTTCTACCAGGTGCAGCTGCTCACGGATCGGCGCGCAGAACAGTTCCGCATTGCCCGCGCCAACGCGCTTGTTGTTCGGCGGAAGTTGACCGGTGATCCCTTTGAACCAGGTGCGTACCGCGCCTTTCAGAGAGCTGGGCGCGTCGTTGACGGCGTCGTGTCCCGTCAGAATTTGCAGCGTCGGGAACTGGTCTGCACACACTGCCGTTTTCATGCGCGCATAAAACTGGCTGAAGAGTTCGAAAGACTGCAGATCGGTGACTTTGGGTTTGGTCGTTTTGCCCTGAACGTTGCCTGTCTTTTTCGCTGCGGGCTGCGCGGGCGCCAGCTTATTAAGCTGCAGATCGAACAGCAGGTTCGCGTGTTCGCGTCGTTTGCTTACGTCCGGGAAGCGTTCGATAAACGCGCGGATAAATTCCGGCGTCATCAGGTCAGCAAAATCATGGTTGACCAGCCACTGGCCGCGGGCAAACTCACCGGGAGACTGGAACCAGGCCGGAACCTTGCCCGGCTCGAACTCTTTGACATTTCCTTTGCCGTCGATTTCAACGAAGCGAGTGCCGTTGTCAAACGCAAAGCGGCAATTCTTCAGCTGAATGACCGGCTTCATCTTCAGCAGGCCCTTAACAAACCGGACAAGCTCTCCCCCGAACACATAAGCCGTAACGGATTCTGAAGCAATAGCGGCAAGAAGCTGATCGATGGTTTTCACGCCAGGTTCAAGTTCAGAAAACTCATAAAAAGTGTGAATATTAGACATTCTGGTACTTCCTTATTGTGTTGCGGGCAGAGCTTAACACCACTTTAACGAATGTTCTAAACCAGGGATGCGGAAGTGTCGCTAAGGTCACGGCGTAAACTGTAAAGCGAAAGTGTAAAGCATGTCTAATGAATGCACGTTAAACACAATGGGAAGTCTTGGTGGCGAAAGGGGGCGCTAAAACGCGTTGTGACGAACGTGCGGCACGGATTATGCTAATAACGCTCGGTGGTTACTGGAAAAAATATGAACAACGAAAATGCAGTTTTGCAGATAAAGGACGTCGGCTTTCGTGTCGCGAATAACACGATCCTTCAGCACGTCGGCTTTAACCTTTCTCCCGGTGAGTTCAAGCTAATAACGGGGCCGTCAGGCTGCGGTAAAAGTACCTTACTGAAGATTGTGGCCTCACTTCTTAGCCCAACGGAGGGGACCATTCTGTTTGAAGGGCAGGATATTGCGTCCCTCTCTCCGGAAAGCTATCGCCAGCAGGTCTCTTATTGCGTACAAACGCCAACGCTTTTTGGCGACACGGTTTTTGACAACCTGATTTTTCCGTGGCAAATCCGCAATAAAACGCCGGAGCCGGAAAAATTCATCAACGATCTGGCCCGTTTTGGCCTGGCGAAGGAGACGCTGACCAAATCCGTCAGTGAGCTCTCGGGCGGAGAGAAGCAGCGCGTCTCGCTGATCCGTAATCTGCAGTTCTTACCGAAAGTATTGCTGCTGGATGAAATCACCAGCGCGCTCGATGACGCCAACAAACGCAACGTCAACGAGATTATTCATCGTTACGCCCGCGAGCAGAATATTGCCGTGCTGTGGGTGACGCATGACTCAAACGAAATTACCCATGCGGATGACGTGATTACGCTCCAGCCGCACGGCGGGAAAATGCAGGAGGCCAACCGTGGGTGAGCATAACATTACCAATGAATCTCTGGCGTTTTCGATGGTGCTGGTGCTGATTGCGATTGTGGTCAGCTACCGGGAAAAGCTGGGGCTGGAAAAAGATATTGTCTGGAGCATCTGCCGCGCGGTGATTCAGCTCATCATCGTCGGCTATGTGCTTAAGTATATTTTCAACGTCAACCACGCGGTGCTGACGCTGCTGATGGTGCTCTTTATCTGCTTTAACGCGGCGTGGAACGCGCAGAAACGCAGTAAATATATTGATAAGGCGTTTATCTCGTCGTTTATCGCGATTACCACCGGGACGGCGCTCACCCTGGCGGTGCTGGTGCTCTCCGGCTCGATTGAGTTTACGCCGATGCAGGTTATCCCTATCTCCGGGATGATTGCCGGGAACGCGATGGTGGCCGTTGGGCTGTGCTACAACAACCTCGGCCAGCGTTTCAGCAGCGAACAGCAGCAGCTACAGGAGAAGCTAAGCCTGGGGGCGACGCCAAAAGTGGCCTCGGCGCGGCTGATCCGTGAGAGCATTCGCTCATCGCTGATCCCTACCGTGGATTCAGCCAAAACGGTGGGGCTGGTGAGCCTGCCGGGCATGATGTCGGGGCTAATCTTTGCCGGTATCGATCCGGTAAAAGCGATTAAGTATCAGATCATGGTGACGTTTATGCTGCTTTCCACGGCGAGCCTGTCAACCATCATTGCCTGCTACCTGACGTATCGGAAGTTCTACAACGCGCGTCACCAACTGATGGTGACGCAGTTGAAAAAGTCGGCGTAAACCGTCTTTTGTAGGCCCGGTAAGGCGGAGCCGCCACCGGGCTTTTTTATCAGTACAGCAGCGCATACAGCTGACGACGATACTTCGACGCCAGCGCGTCTCCGGTGCCCAGCGCGGCCAGGATCTCCTGGAACATCTTGCGCGCCTGGCCGTCTGCGGCAGCCAGATCTTTCTGCAGGTGGCTGAACAGCAGCTCCAGCGCCTCTTCGTTACGTCCTACCTGATGCAGCTGCAGCGCCAGCTGGCTTGCCAGCGCGGCATCCGCCGGGTTGTCGGCGACCTGCAGCTGCAGCTGCTGAATTTCCGGGGTGTCCGCTGCCTGCTTCAGCAGCTCAATCTGCGCTACCAGTCCCTGATAGCGGGTGTCCTGATCCTGCATTGGAACCGTCTTGAGCACGGCTTCTGCGTCTTCTGAACGGTGCAGGGCAATCTGCGTTTCCGCCAGCAGCAGGCCAATCTGGCTGTTCTGGTTCGACAACTGCCACGCCTCTTTCAGCAAAGGCAGTGCTTCGTCGTATTTGCCTTCCTGCATCAGCGCCATGCCTTCCTGCGCTTTAAGCTCTTCTTCGCGCGGCAGCACCTTATCCAGCAGGGCGCGGATAGCCTCTTCCGGCTGCGGTCCCTGGAAGCCATCAACAGGCTGACCGTTCTGGAACAGGTAGACGGTTGGAATGGCGCGTAGACCAAACTGCGACGCGACCATCGGCTCGGCGTCACAGTCCAGCTTAGCGAGAATAAACTGCCCGTTGTACTGGGCGGCAAGGCTTTCCAGCACTGGCGTCAGCTGTAGACAGTGCTGGCTGCGCTCAGACCAGAAGTAGAACAGCACCGGTTTGGTCATTGACTGTTCGAGGACCTGTTGCAGGTTTGCTTCAGTAATATTGACGATATTCTGTACGGACATGCGACTTTCTCTTTTGTCGGTTTGTTCTTTACATGGGGGATAAGCGTCGTCGCTTCAACTCAACCCTGTAAAATTTTGTCCATTATCCTGCCCGGCAGCAGGCGCTTTAACCAGCCTACGGCATGGGTGACCAGCGTCACCGGGTAGCGCATCTTCGGATGTTCACTCTCAAAAGCATGGCGCACTTTGGCAACCACCGCCTCTGGCCCGAGGGTAAAGCGTGCGGCAATGCCGGGGTTTTCGACCGGCTTATCCGCCTGCGTCTGGTTCACGTTTTCGGTAAAGCGGGTGCGGATCGGGCCGGGCTCAATCAGGCTGACCTTGATGCCGCTGTGGCGTAACTCCATGCGCAGGGCATCGGACCAGGCTTCCAGCGCATATTTACTGGCGGCGTAGGCGCCGCGCCCCGGGGTAGAAATCAGCCCCATCACCGACGATGTCATTACGATGCGCCCTTCGCCGTGCGGCAGCATGGCCGGGAGCAGACGCATGGTGAGCTGATGCACGCCAAAGAAATTGGTTGAAAACTGTTTCTCCAGCGTTTCACGCGAGAGCGTATCCAGCGGGCCATATACGCCGTAGCCGGCATTGTTAAAGAGCCCGTACAGACGATTGTCGGTCAGGGCTATCACCTCGTCGGCGGCGCGTTCAACGCTCTCCGGCGAGTCCATATCCAGCTGTACGCCGGTGAAGCCCATTGCGTTCATGCGCTCGACATCGTCAGGCTTGCGGCAGGCTGCCAGCACCCGAAATCCCTGGCGCTTTAATTCGAGCGCGCTTTCAAGACCGATTCCGCTGGAACATCCTGTAATTAAGACCGATTTTTGCATAACTTTACCTGTCAGGAACTCCGCTGAATTACGAGTCATGTTTAACTAAAGGAGCCAGCCGCGTTGCCATCCAGTCGGCAATAAACGGCTGCGCATCGCGATTGGGGTGGATACCGTCGTCCTGCATCCACTGGGGTTTGAGATAGACCTCTTCCATGAAAAATGGCAGGAGCGGAATATCAAACTCTTTGGCAAGCTTAGGGTAGATCGCGCTAAAGGCCTCATTATACCGACGACCGTAGTTGGCGGGCAGGCGAATTTGCATCAGCAGCGGCTGGGCGTTTGCCGCCTTGATGTCCTGCAAAATGGTGCGCAGCGTTTGCTCGGTTTGCTGAGGCTGGAAGCCGCGCAGGCCGTCATTACCGCCCAGCTCAACCAGCACCCAGCGCGGCTGATGCTGCTTGAGCAGCGCAGGCAGGCGCGACAGCCCTTGCTGAGAGGTATCGCCGCTGATGCTGCCGTTGACAACGGTCGTCTTGCTTTGCCATTTATCATTAAGCAGAGCCGGCCAGGCCGCGCTGGCCGCCATGCGGTAGCCCGCGCTCAGGCTGTCGCCAAGAATCAGTAACGTGTCCGCTGCCGCCGCGCGGAAGGTCATCAGCATCAAAAACAGGAAGGGCAAATGCCAGCGGAAAACAGTGTTGAAGTTCATCGTCTTAAGAAGTCCGTCGGTCAGGGGGAGCAGGAGCTTTCAATCCTTACCGGAGTTGAACTCGTTGTCAAACGCGCCGAAACCATCGCGCTGATTGGCGAATCCGGTTCCGGCAAGTCCACGCTGCTGGCGATTCTGGCCGGTCTGGATGACGGCAGCAGCGGCGAAGTCCACCTTGTCGGGCAGCCGCTGCACCAGCTTGATGAAGAGGCGCGAGCCGCGCTGCGCGCGCGTCATATCGGCTTTGTCTTTCAGTCCTTTATGCTGATCCCGACGCTGAACGCGCTGGAAAACGTCGAGCTCCCGGCGCTGCTGCGCGGCGAAAAGAGTCGCGAAAGCCGCACGCATGCGAAGGCGCTGCTGGAACAGCTCGGTCTGGGCAAGCGCCTCGACCATCTTCCCGCCCAGCTTTCCGGCGGCGAGCAGCAGCGCGTGGCGCTGGCGCGCGCCTTTAATGGACGCCCCGAGGTGCTGTTTGCCGATGAGCCCACCGGCAACCTTGACCGTAAAACCGGCGACAAAATTGCTGACCTGCTGTTTTCGCTGAACCGTGAACATGGCACCACGCTTATTCTGGTGACGCACGATCCGCAGCTGGCCGCCCGCTGCGACCGTCGCCTGCGGCTGGTGAACGGCATCCTTCAGGAGGAAGCATGATTGCCCGCTGGTTCTGGCGCGAGTGGCGCTCGCCCTCACTGCTGATTGTCTGGCTGGCGTTAAGCCTGGCGGTGGCCTGCGTGCTGGCGCTCGGCAGCGTCAGCGACCGCATGGAAAAAGGGCTTAGCCAGCAGAGCCGCGAATTTATGGCCGGGGACCGGGCGCTGCAAAGTTCGCGTCCTGTTCCGCCTGGCTGGATTGAGGAAGCGCGCAAAGAAGGGCTGAAGGTGGGGGAGCAAATTACCTTCCAGACCATGACCTTCGCGGGAGACACCCCGCAGCTCGCCAGCGTGAAAGCCGTGGACGACGTCTACCCGATGTACGGTGAGTTACAAACCAGCCCGCCGGGGTTAAAGCCGATGCCCGGCAGGGTGCTGCTGGCATCGCGCTTGATGGCGCTTCTGAACCTGAAACCCGGCGACAGTATCGACGTGGGCGACGCGACGCTGAAAATCGCCGGGGAAGTGGTGCAGGAGCCCGACTCCGGTTTTAACCCGTTCCAGCTTGCGCCGCGCCTGTTGATGAACACCGCGGATGTTCCGGCAACCCATGCCGTCCAGCCGGGAAGCCGCGTGACCTGGCGCTACAAGTTTGGCGGCACGCCTGCCCAACTGGAGGCGTATGAAAAATGGCTTCTGCCGCAGCTCAAGCCGGAGCACCGCTGGTACGGGCTGGAGCAGGACGAGGGGGCGCTCGGTAAATCCCTGGAGCGTTCTCAGCAGTTCCTGCTGCTGTCGGCATTGTTGACCCTGCTGCTGGCGGTGGCGGCGGTTGCCGTGGCGATGGGGCATTACTGCCGCAGCCGCTACGACCTGGTGGCGATCCTTAAAACCCTCGGCGCGGGGCGCAAGCAGCTGCGCAAGCTGATCGTTGGCCAGTGGCTGATGCTGCTGGTGCTGTCGGCATTCAGTGGCGGGATAATGGGGCTGCTGTTTGAAAAGCTGCTGATGGTGATGCTGAAACCGGTACTCCCGACCGCATTGCCCCCGGCCAGCCTCTGGCCGTGGCTGTGGGCGATTGGCGCGATGACGGTGATTTCGGTGCTGGTGGGGCTGCGTCCGTACAGGCTGCTGCTCGCGACGCAGCCTCTGCGCGTGCTGCGCAATGATGTGGTGGCGAACGTCTGGCCGCTGAAGTTCTATCTTCCGGTGATTATTGCCGTCGCTGTCGGGCTGCTGGCCTGGCTGATGGGCGGTAGCACGCTGCTGTGGGCGGTGCTGGCCGGGGCGGTTGTGCTGGCGCTGCTGTGCGGCGTGCTGGGCTGGATACTGCTCAACGTTCTGAAAAGGCTGACGGTAAAATCCCTGCCCGTGCGGCTTGCGGTCAACCGCCTGCTGCATCAGCCCTGGTCAACGCTAAGCCAGCTGTCGGCTTTTTCTCTGTCGTTTATGCTGCTGGCGCTGCTTTTAGTGTTGCGCGGGGATCTGCTGGATCGCTGGCAGCAGCAGCTTCCCCCGGAAAGCCCGAACTATTTCCTGATCAACATCGCGCCGGAACAGGTTGCGCCGCTGAAGGGCTTCCTGTCGGAGCATCACATTATCCCCGAGTCGTTCTATCCTATCGTCCGCGCGCGTCTGACGCAGATCAACGGCCAGTCAACCGAGGGGAACAAGGACGAGTCGCTAAACCGCGAACTGAACCTGACGTGGCAGGAGAAACGTCCAGACCATAACCCGATTACGGCCGGTAGCTGGCCGCCGAAAGCGGGGGAGGTGTCGATGGAAGAGGGGCTGGCGACGCGCCTGAAGGTGAAGCTCGGGGACAGCGTGACCTTCACCGGTGATACCCAGGATTTTACCGCGAAAGTTACCAGCCTGCGTAAAGTGGACTGGGAAAGCCTGCGACCAAACTTCTTCTTTATCTTCCCGCCGGGCGCGCTGGACGGACAGCCGCAGAGCTGGCTGACCAGCTTCCGCTGGGAAAACGGCAACGGCATGCTGACGCAGCTTAACCGGGAATTCCCGACGGTCAGCCTGCTGGATATTGGCGCGATCCTGAAACAGGTGGGGCAGGTGCTGGAGCAGGTCAGCCGCGCGCTTGAGGTCATGGTCGTGCTGGTGACGATCTGCGGCGTGCTGCTGCTGCTGGCTCAGGTGCAGGTGGGCATGCGGCAGCGTCATCAGGAGCTGATAGTTTACCGCACGCTCGGGGCGGGTAAGCGCCTGCTGCGCATGACGCTCTGGAGCGAGTTTGCGCTGCTGGGGCTGGTGGCGGGTCTGGTCGCGGCGATTGGCGCTGAGACGGCGCTGGCGGTGCTGCAGACAAAGGTCTTCGACTTCCCTTGGGAGCCTGACTGGCGCCTCTGGTTGATCCTGCCTCTCTGCGGTGCGGTGCTGCTTTCTCTTTGCGGAGGCTGGCTCGGCACGCGGCTGTTAAAGGGTAAAGCGCTGTTCCGTCAGTTTGTGAGTTGATTTAGCACGGTGATAGTTGCGCGTCGGTTTTTAATGCCGGCGCGTAATGTTTAAATAGCACAAAGTGATAATACCCACTCATTTAGTAGCACAAAACATTAAAAACCCGTCCCCACAGCCCGATTATTTCCAGTTAATATTCACCAGCTAAATATTTAGCAGCGTGTCTATTAAGGAAAAATAATGACTATAAAAAAATCAGCGCTGGCGGTAACGATTGGCGCGGCAGTGGCATTAACGACGTTCGCCTCTCAGGCGGAAATCACCGTTCTTAAGCAGGATCCTCAGGCGGGTAACCCGCTGAGCCGTCTGAACTTCACCGTTGGCGGCAGTATCCGTCCTCAGTTCCAGAACATGACCGGCGACGACGGTAAAAACAGCTACAAGCGTAACGGCTTTGACGGCGGCACCCGTTTCCGTTTCGCGGCTGATTACTACCTGTTTGATGACATCAGCTGGATCAGCTACTACGAGCTGGGAGTGAACATTCCTGCCCAGTTTAACTGGGATCATCACTATGCAGACGGCGCCCACGACACCACTCGCCGTATGCTCTACACCGGCCTGAAGAGCGATACCTGGGGTACGCTGACCTTCGGTCAACAGAACAGCGTTTACTATGATGTGGTTGGCGTGAAAACCGATATCTGGGACTACGACATGATCGGTCAGGCACCGGGTAACGGGATCAACGGCGACTACGACGGCTCTTACCGTTCACGCCAGATGCTGAAATATAAGAAAACCGTGGGCGATGCGGACATTTACGCATCCTACCTGTTTGAAGACAGCGAATACCTGCCGGGCAACGGCCTGCGCTACAAGCGCAAAGGCGGCGGCTCGCTGGGTATCGATTACCACCTGACCACCGATCTGACCTGGGGCGCAGCGTGGAACTACACCCGCGCCGACATGCGTAACCCGGACAACGGCGACAGCAAAACCTACGATCAGAATATCGTCGGTACCGCACTGAGCTGGACGCCGGACAACTGGACCTTCTCCGCGGGCGGCGGCTGGTACCAGAACTTCCTGACCACCAAAAAAGTGTCTGTTAACGACTACTTTGCGGGCGACGCGTGGGGTATTGAATACTTCGCAGGGTATAAATTCCCAATCGGTCAGTACGCGGTGAAATCCATCCAGCCTTACTTCATGGGTGACCGTATTGAGTACGTGAACGGCCGCAACTACCAGCGTATCGACAACGGCGTGGGTATCAGCTTCCAGCTGGATTACGGTTTCCGCGTGGATTACGAACACGTGTTCACCTCCAGCACCGACAACCTGGGCGACATGAACCTGGTGCGTCTGCGTTACGACTTCTAAGTGGTCTGTTCCCCGGTGGCGCTGCGCTTACCGGGGCTACAAAAGCACGCGTAGGCCGGGTAAGGCGCAGCCGCCACCCGGCTTTTTTTCAGCGATCAAGCCACTCAGCAATCTCTTCGTACGTCCCGCGATACACAATCTTCTCCGCCTTTTTCTCCAGCTGATAGCCGTACATCGGGTCGTAATAGTCCTTCAGCAGCGGTGCAAGCCAGCTGAAGTGCGCCTCGGTGCTGCCGGAGCGTTGCTGTTCCAACAGCGCGGAATCTAACAGCGCGGTGAATTCTGCATACCGCTGCAGCCCCAGGCGGCGGCGAATGGCGAACAGGCCGTGATGCAGATACTCGCTGTACTCTTTCCAGCCCGCTTCCTCGCCGTAGGCAGCAGAAAAGTCCGCCCACATATGGTCGAAATACTCTTCGCGCAGGCGTTCAAGACGAATTTCAAACGGGTCTTCGACGACAACGATAGGGGCTTCAACCATGCGGTCGCGCAGGCACTCCGGCAGGTGGTTGGAGCCAATCATCCGGCCTTCATCTTCCAGCACCCAGCGCGCAGCGTCTTTTTTCAATAGCTCAACCGCAAGGTGGTTTTCAAAGCTGGCCTGGGAAAGCTGCGGCGTGAGCGTGCGGCCAAACGACGAACCGCGATGGTGTGCCAGCCCTTCCAGATCGATGCCCTGCGGGTGCTGCTTCACCAGCAGCGTTTTACCGTTTCCGGTACAGCCGCCGATTAGCACCATCGGCTTTTGCGACTGCTCGATCGTCACCTGAATCGCCGTCTGACGCAGGGCCTTATAGCCGCCGCGGATCAGCGGGTAGTCGACGCCAGCCTCTTTAAGCCAGGCCTGCGAGATATGCGAGCGCTGGCCGCCGCGCGCACAGCAGAGAAAGCCCTCAGGATGGGCAAGACTGGCTTCCCGCCAGGCGCGGATACGCGAGTCGCGCGTTTCACCGTTCACCAGGCGATGGCCGAGCGCGAGCGCGGCTTCGGGGCCCTGGCGTTTGTAGCACGTGCCAACGGCGGCACGCTCGTCGTCGTTCATTAAGGGCAGGTTGACTGCCGCAGGCATCGCGCCCTGGGCAAATTCGATCGGCGCGCGAACGTCGATTAAAGGGGTATCAGACGCGAGGATCGCGCGATAGTCCGTTCCATCGTTCATGGTTATTCCAGAAGAAAACTCAGCAGCAATGGGCGGGGATTGTACGCCGGGGAAGGGGAAGGTCAACTCCCCGGCGTGGATGTCTTACTTAAGCTTTGACTGTGCCCAGACAATGCCGCTTGCATATTCCGGCGGCAGGAGAGGAACGATCGCTTCCAGGGTGGCGCTCAGGCGGTCCGTATCGGTATCGTTCAGGTTCAGGTGACCGACCTTACGACCCTCGCGGACCTCTTTGTCATACCAGTGCAGGTGCACCAGCGGCAGCTTTAGCCAGTCGTAGTTCAGATCGGTCCCGATCAGGTTGATCATCACCGACGGGCTGTTAACGACGGGCTTCGGCAGCGGCAGGTCGGTGATCGCGCGCAGATGCAGTTCGAACTGGCTGATGGACGCGCCGTTTTGCGTCCAGTGGCCGCTGTTGTGCACGCGCGGCGCCAGCTCGTTGATCAGCAGACCGGACGGGGTGATAAAGCACTCCATCGCCATGACGCCCACATAGCCCAGCTCGTGCATGATGGCTGAGAGCATCTCTTCCGCCTGCGCCTGCTGGTCGGCATTGGCCTGCGGGAAGGCGACGCTGGTGCGCAGAATGCCGTCCTGATGCAGGTTATGCGTCAGCGGGTAAAACACCGTGCGGCCGTCGTGCCCGCGCGCGCCAACCAGCGACACTTCGCCGCTAAAGTTGATGCCCTGCTCAACGATGCACTCGCCGTAGCAGTCGTCCGGCAGCTCGGCGGTTTCATGCGCGCGCAGGCGCCACTGGCCGCGGCCGTCGTAGCCGCCCACGCGACGCTTTACAATCGCCAGTTCGCCCAGCATCGCGAACACGTCATTCCACTCGCTTTTGTCGGACAACAGCTGCCACGGTGCGGTCGGCAGACCGAGCTTGTCGAACAGCTGCTTTTGCGTCAGACGGTCGGCAATAATCGGGAACACGTCGCGGTTCACAAAGGCGTTATGGCGCGCCAGCTCGCGGGTCAGCGCGGTTTCCGGCCAGCGTTCGATTTCTGCCGTGATCACGCTCTGGTGGAACGGGACGGCCTCAGGTTCATCGTCCAGCCCGACGGGCCAGACGGCAATACCCAGCGGCTCACCGGCCTGACGCAGCATACGGCCCAACTGGCCGTTACCGAGGACGCAAACCTGCTTCATGCTGCACCCCGCGGGTCCGGGTTATCCAGCACCTCGTCGGTCTGGGCTTTACGCCACGCCGCCAGACGCTGGCGTAAATCTTTGTCGTGCGTTGCAAGAATTTGCGCGGCCAGCAGAGCGGCATTCGCCGCGCCCGCTTTGCCAATCGCCAGCGTGCCGACAGGAATACCGCGCGGCATCTGGACGATGGAATAAAGGCTATCGACACCGCTTAACGCGGCGCTTTGTACCGGAACGCCCAGAACCGGCACCAGGGTTTTGGCGGCAATCATGCCTGGCAGATGTGCTGCGCCGCCCGCACCGGCAACGATCACCTCATAACCGTTCTCTTCGGCGCTTTCGGCGAAGCTGAACAGTTTGTCCGGCGTACGGTGCGCGGAGACCACTTCAACGTGGTGCGGTACATTCAGGATTTCAAAGATTTCGGCGGCGAACTGCATGGTAGCCCAGTCGCTTTTGGACCCCATCACGATGGCGACACGCGCCGGATTATTGCGGGAAGACATGCGTCTTAAAACTCCTGTGGTGCGAAACACACTGCTTTCGAGGGCACAGAGAATAGCATGTTATACGGGCAAGGAAAACGGTTGCGCGGTTAAATCTTGAGCCGTTGTTGCCATCAATTCATAACAAAACAGACCGCGATCTGGCGGTCTGTTTTCGTCGAGCGACAATCATTATTTCGTCAGTTCTGCGGTCATGTACACGCGGTTGTTGAACTGCGCGCTGGTGATTTTGTATGACGCACCTTGTTCAGCAGCCTGGGCAGCAATTTTCGCTTCTGCGCGGTCAAGGGTTGAGCCGGTTGCACTCACGCTCTGAGCGAAAGAACCGAAAGAAACCAGGGAGAGAGCAGTAACTGCAACGAAAGTTTTGATGGATTTCATGGTCGTATTCCTTAAATATTTTGTCTGGGATAGGGCGTGTTGCCCTGATGTGATAAATAATAGGCCGACCACGGGCTGATTAAAATCGAAACAATTTGCCGATATTATTCAAAAAAATAGAAAGAATTGTGAGGGGGGGTTAAAACGGAAACGCGATAAGCTCCACGCCCTCTGGCGTGACTTTGACCATAGAGCCTTCGCTGTGCCACGCGCCCAGTACCATGCGATGGGCCGGTTCACCGTTGGCGATAAGAGAATGCACGTCAGGACGATGGGTATGACCGTGGATCAACCACTGAACGCCATGCTTTTCCATCACGTTCACCACCGCCAGTGGATTAACGTCCATGATGGTCAGGGATTTGCTGCTGTTGGCGGCTTTACTGCCCGCGCGCATTCTGGCGGCGATGCGGTTGCGGATAAACAGCGGCAGGGCAAGGAACAGCTTCTGGATCCACGGGGTGTGGACTTTGGCGCGAAACGCCAGGTAGCCGGTATCGTCGGTGCAGAGCGTATCGCCGTGCATGATCAGCACCCTGCGGCCATAGAGATCGAGCACCTGCTCTTCCGGCAGCAGCGTCATACCGCTTTCACGGGCGTAGCGCTTGCCGAGCAGGAAATCACGGTTGCCGTGAATGAAGTAGCAGGGGACGCCGGAATCCACCAGCGTTTTAATGGCGGCAGCCATTTCACGGTGCAGCGGATTTGGGTCGTCGTCGCCAATCCAGGCTTCAAACAGGTCGCCCAGGATGTACAGCGCATCGGCGCTTTTCGCTTCCCCGCGTAAAAAACGCAGAAAACCGGCGGTTATCGCCGGTTCTTCTGTTTGCAGATGCAGATCCGCAATTAAGAGTGTCGCCACGAATTACTCGCTGACGGTCACGCTTGTAATCACAACGTCTTCTTTAGGAACGTCCTGGTGCATACCGCTGCGGCCGGTTGAGACGGCTTTGATCTTGTCAACCACGTCCATCCCTTCAACCACTTCTGCGAAGACGCAGTAGCCCCAACCCTGCAGGCTTTCGCCGGAGAAGTTCAGGAAGTCGTTATCCGCCACGTTGATGAAGAACTGCGCGGTGGCAGAGTGTGGTGCCTGAGTACGGGCCATTGCCAGCGTACCGCGGGTGTTTTTCAGGCCGTTGTTCGCTTCGTTTTTGATCGCTTCTTTGGTCTCTTTCTGGCGCATGCCAGGCTCGAAACCGCCGCCCTGGATCATAAAGCCGTTGATCACGCGGTGGAAAATGGTGTTGTTGTAGAAACCTTCGCGGCAGTAGTCCAGGAAGTTTTTAACTGTTTCAGGCGCTTTGTCATCAAAGGTTTTGATTACGATATCGCCATGATTAGTGTGGAAAGTAACCATTTTTGCATCCTGTTCCGTTATTGTGGTACGTCGACCCGCCTTCGGGTCATATATAGGGGCTTGTTATAGCATAACCACAGGACGCGATCACCTTGCATTGTGTGCTGATCCTATTCCGAATTATGGGTATTATAGGGAACAAACAACCCACACACGTGTTTACATGGAATCTTCGATGTTAAAAATCTTTAATACAATGACGCGCCAGAAAGAGGAATTTAAACCTATCCATGCCGGGGAAGTCGGCATGTACGTGTGTGGTATTACGGTTTACGATCTCTGTCATATCGGCCATGGCCGTACCTTTGTCGCGTTCGACATCGTCTCTCGCTACCTGCGCTTCCTGGGCTATAACCTGAAGTACGTGCGTAACATTACCGACATCGACGATAAAATCATCAAGCGCGCTAATGAAAACGGCGAAAGCTTTGTTGCGCTGGTGGATCGCATGATCGTTGAGATGCACAAAGACTTCGACGCCTTAAATATTCTGCGTCCGGACAGCGAGCCGCGCGCGACCCACCATATTCACGAAATTATCGAGATCACCGAGAAGCTGATTGAGCGCGGTCACGCGTACGTTGCTGACAACGGTGACGTGATGTTCTCGGTGCCGACGGACCCAACCTACGGTTCGCTTTCCCGTCAGGATCTGGATCAGCTCCAGGCCGGCGCGCGCGTGGACGTGGTGGACGTGAAGCGTAACCCGATGGACTTCGTGCTGTGGAAAATGTCCAAAGCGGGCGAACCAAGCTGGCCATCCCCGTGGGGCGAAGGCCGCCCGGGCTGGCACATTGAATGTTCCGCGATGAACTGCAAACAGCTGGGCAAGCACTTCGACATTCACGGCGGCGGTTCGGACCTGATGTTCCCGCACCACGAAAACGAAATCGCGCAGTCCACCTGCGCCCACGGCGGCGAGTACGTGAACTACTGGATGCACTCCGGGATGGTGATGGTTGACCGCGAGAAGATGTCGAAATCGCTGGGCAACTTCTTTACCGTGCGCGACGTGCTGAAGTATTACGACGCGGAAACCGTGCGCTACTTCCTGATGTCCGGCCACTATCGCAGCCAGCTGAACTACAGCGAAGAGAACCTGAAGCAGGCGCGCTCGGCGCTGGAGCGTTTGTACACCGCCCTGCGCGGCACCGACAAATCAGTGCCTGCGGCTGGTGGCGAAGCATTCGAAGCGCGCTTTGTTGAGGTGATGAACGACGACTTCAACACCCCGGAAGCCTACTCCGTGCTGTTCGACATGGCGCGTGAAGTGAACCGCCTGAAGTCAGAGGACATGGCAGCGGCGAATGCGCTGGCGTCCCATCTGCGCAAGCTCTCTTCCGTGCTCGGCCTGCTGGAGCAGGAGCCGGACGTGTTCCTGCAGAGCGGCGCGCAGGCGGACGACGGCGAAGTGGCGGAAATTGAGCGGCTTATCAAAGCGCGTCTGGAAGCGCGTCAGGCGAAAGACTGGGCGGCGGCAGATGCGGCGCGTAACCGTCTGACCGAGATGGGCATCATTCTGGAAGACGGCCCGCAGGGAACGACCTGGCGTCGTAAGTAATTTTCCCTTCATCCTAACCCTCTCCCTGTGGGAGAGGGCCGGGGTGAGGGCATCAGCGCGCACGCTTTCTCCACCACAGCAACCCCATCAGCACTACCCCCGGCAGCCACACCCACAGCAATTCTGAAACGATCACCTGATGCCCGTACGGCGTGGTATAGCGCGACAGCGCAAACGGCGCGACCTTAATCACCTGCCACGGCGCAAAGAAGCGTTCATCCGACCACGGCCATAACCAGCCGACGCCTTTCCCGCCCGTGGTAATCGAATCCAGCAGGCTGTGCGACAGCAATGACACCGTTAAAAATAGCCAGCACCGCGTCAGGCTGGCCCGGAACCATCGTCGGCCAATCAGCACGCAAAGTATCGGCACCGCAAAGGCGAACAACAGGGAGTGGGTAAAGCCGCGATGACCGAAAACATTTCCGTAGGCAACGCCGAATTTAAACGCCAGCACGTCGGCGTCCGGCAGCATGGCGAGAACGATACCGGCAAACAGCAGGCGGGGAGGGATGACTTTGGTTCCCAGACCTAAGCCCAGGCAAAGAGGGACAGCAGCGTGAGTAATAACGGTAGGCATTACATTTATCCATGGCAAATCATGGCAATATAGCAGCGAATTCGCTGCGGCAAACCGGTGCTAAATTCTGATTTTACGCCGACTCGCGTGCGATAAGCTGCCCGGAAAGCGTAATGCGCTGGGTTTGCAGATCCGGCTCCTTAAGCTTGCGGATAATCAGCCCCGCCGCCTGTCGCCCGGTTTCATCGCTGGCCGAGGAGACGTAGGTGAAGGAAGGGGAGGTGAGGTTAACGTGCAGCATATCTTCAAAACCGATCAGCGCGACCTGCTGGGTTAAGAAGACGTCTTTCCCCACGGTGCGGCCCACCTGATGAATGCCGGAAATGGAGCCGATCATCGCATCCGGGGAGTGGCAAAGCAGGGCGGTGATGGCGTTGTTTTTTTCCAGCAGCTGACGCGTCGCCATCGCGGCGGCCTGGGTGTCGTCGCTGCAGGCCGGTGAATATTCATCGCGCCAGACCAGCCCGTTTTGCGTCATCGCGCTGCGAAAGCCGAGCAGGCGCTGCTCGCGGATAAGACAACCCTCGCGCCCGCCAATGTAGGCGATCGTGCGGTGTCCGCGCTCGATAAGATAGCGCGCGGCCAGGTTCGCCGCCTGGCGGTTGTCGCGCATTACCAGATTGCATTTTTCATCGAGCAGGGACTGCGAGACCACCACCAGCGGCAGTGGGCACTGGCGGATTTGCTCCGGTAAAGCGGCGTTACAGGTGTCAGACGCCAGATAAATAACGCCCGCGACACCCTGCTGCTTAAACGACAGCAGGGTGCGTTTGAGATGTTCACGGTCGTTCAGCGGCTGGCCGAGAAAAACCATATAACCCTGCTTCTCCAGCTCCTGAACGATGCTCGCCATCACCTTGATGGAAAAGCTGTCGCTGAAGTCACGCAGGATCAGGCCGATCAGATTGGAGGTGTTGGCGCGAAGGTTGGCAGCGGCAACGTTATGAACATAGCCCAGCGTCGTGATGGCGGCATTGACCTTCTCGATCGTCGCCTCTGAGATTTTCCCTTTCTGGCGTAGCACCAGCGAGACGGTAGAGACCGACACGCCCGCGTGCTTTGCGACATCAATGATGCTGACTTTCTTCAAAACCGCTCCCTGAAATTTACCGATTATCAGCCGGATAAGACACGGCTCCCAGCGTACAGGAGACGTGTCGTTCAGGCATCTTATTATTTGCCGATCATGGTGGACATGGTCTGGGCGATAAACTGTGCTCTCGCACCGAAAATCACCTGAATCCCGTTATCGCCGACGAAGACCACGCCGCGCGCGCCGAGACCGTTCAGTCCGTCCCTGTCCACCGCATCGCTCTTCGCCACTTCCAGACGCAGGCGGGTGATGCAGGAGCCGACGGAGTCAATGTTCTGCGCGCCGCCCAGCAGGCCGATGATTTCAGTGGCAAGTTCGGAATCGGACTTGTCATTCGCGCTGGCGGTCACTTCCGTACGGCCCGGCGTTTTCACGTCGAAGCGGCGGATCACGAAGCGGAACGTAAAGTAGTAAATCAGCGCCATTGGAATGCCGATGATAATGGCGCTCAGGAAGTTGGTCTGATAGCCGTTAAACGACGGCAGGATCCCGAACGACAGGTAGTCGATAAAGCCCGCCGAGAACGATTTGGCGATATGCGCGTGCAGCAGGTACATGGTCATGTACGCCAGGCCCGCCATGATGGCGTTAAAGACGTACAGAATTGGCGCCACGAAGATAAAGGTGAACTCTACCGGCTCGGTGATCCCCGTCAGGAAGCAGGTGAGCGCCGCAGAGAACAGAATACCGGCCGCGATTTTCTTATTTTTGGTGTGCGCTTCGTGGTACATCGCCAGGCACGCCGCAGGCAGCGCGAACAGCATCAGCGGGAACTCGCCCTGCATGAACTTACCGGCGTTCTGGTAGGTATCGCTGCTGAAGGATTTCACCCCCTCTTCGAGCATCTTGAACCAGATGGTCTGGTCGCCGTGGATCACCTGGCCCGCCTGGGTGGTGTAATCCCCGAACGAATACCAGAAGGACGGGTACCAGATATGGTGCAGGCCGAGCGGGATCAGCGCGCGCTCCACCAGGCCGAAGATAAAGGTCGATGCCGCCTGGTTGTCGCCGTTCACGATCACGGAGAGCGCGTCGATACCGGCCTGAATATGCTGCCAGACGTACGGCAGCAGCAGCCCCATCAGGAAAGAGAGGAACGCCGTGGCGATTGCCACAAAGCGCTTCCCGGAGAAGAAGCCGAGGAACTCCGGCAGCTGCATGGTGTGGAAGCGGTTATAGCACCAGGCTGCGAGGATCCCGCAGATAAGACCGCCAAAGACGCCCATCTGCAGCGTCGGGATACCGACCACCATGGCGTATTTCCCGCCCTGTGAGGCCATTTCCGGCGTAATGCTCAGCACGGTGCTGATGGTGATGTTGGTGACAAACACCGAGACTGCCGCGGAGAGCGCCGCGATGCCGGACTCGGACGCCAGACCCACGGCGGAGCCTATGGCAAACAGCATCGGCAGGTTATCAAAGATAACCCCGCCGGCGTTCATCATTAGCGGCAGGTGGAACTTATCGCCGAAGGCCAGCAGCAGGCCCGCGGCGGGAAGCAGTGAAATTGGCAGCATTAAGGCGCGACCAATCATTGATAATTTAGACAGCGATTTAACAAACCCTGATATCAGACTCATGCTGATTTCCCCCGAGTAGCGCTTTTTTTGGCGCTGTTATTGTAAGTAGAACGTTTTAGTAGAACGTTCTACTTATCGTGGGGAAAGAGTGAAAACTGCGCAACTGAATTCTCACCTTTCAACAGATGAAATAGTGATTCTTTGAAGTTGATCGATAATTAACCGTGATGGAGGTAGGGGGTTTTTGATCCCCTCTCCCCTTTGGGGAGAGGGTTAGGGTGAGGGGGGAAACTCAGGCCGTCACGGTCACGCTCTGACCTTCAAAGCTCACGGTCTGTCCCGCGACAATCTTGCAGCGCTTGCGGGTTTCCACCGCGCCGTCGACTAAAACCCGCCCGTCGGCGATAACGATTTTCGCCTGCGCGCCGCTTTCGCTCCAGCCTTCGAGCTTGAGCAGATCGCACAGCTCAACGTGCGGGTGTTTGCCTAATGAAAATGTGGCCATCTTATGCTTCCTCTACATCGTGGTACTCTTCGCATGCCTGCAAAGTATTCTGAATCAGCGTTGCGACGGTCATCGGGCCAACGCCGCCCGGTACTGGCGTGATGTAAGAGGCGCGAGCCGCCGCATCTTCGTAGACCACGTCGCCGACCACCTTGCCGTTTTCCAGACGGTTAATCCCTACATCCACGACAATCGCGCCCTCTTTAATCCACTCGCCCGGAATAAAGCCCGGCTTGCCCACTGCGACGATCAGCAGGTCGGCATTCTCGACGTGGTGACGCAGGTTTTTGGTAAAGCGGTGGGTCACGGTGGTGGTGCAGCCGGCCAGCAGCAGCTCCATGCTCATCGGGCGGCCCACTATGTTGGACGCACCGATGACGACGGCGTTCAGGCCGTAGGTGTCGATGTTATAGCGCTCCAGCAGCGTCACGATGCCGCGCGGGGTGCACGGGCGCAGACGCGGCGCGCGCTGGCACAGGCGGCCCACGTTATACGGATGGAAACCGTCAACGTCTTTATCCGGTGCGATGCGCTCCAGCACCTTCACGTTATCGATACCTGCCGGCAGCGGCAGCTGAACCAGAATGCCGTCGATCTCTTTATCGGCATTCAGAGTGTCAATAAGTTCCAGCAGTTCCGCTTCGCTGGTGGTTTCCGGCAAATCGTAAGAGCGGGAGACGAACCCCACCTCTTCACACGCTTTGCGTTTGCTGCCGACATAAATCTGCGATGCCGGGTTGCTGCCAACCAGCACAACGGCCAGCCCGGGGGCGCGTTTTCCGGCGGCTTTACGCGCCTTCACTTTTTCCGCGACCTCAGAGCGCACCTGCTGCGCAATCGTTTTACCGTCAATAATCTTTGCTGCCATCAGAGAGAAGATTCCGTCTGTAACGTTTGAAAGGGGGGATGGCGTGTATTTTGTCAGAAGCGAGCGCCGCTGTCAGTCACCCTTTACGAGTTTTCATCCGCGAGGCGCAAAAACCCTTCTTAAGGGATGGTCAATTTCTTAGGCGGTATTAGGATGTGACCTGGCGAAATGGCAGTGTTTTGACATATTTAAAAATCACGTCCTGAGCTACTTTGTCTTCTCCGAAATAAGCTTTCAATTAATCAATTGAACGTATTTCTTATTCCCGATTTTCGCGGGAAGGGTTATTTACATTTTAAAGGAATAGACATGAAACTCAGCAACATTGCTTCTTCTGTTATTGCAACACTGGCCCTGGTCGCGGGTGCCGCTAATGCAGCCGACCCGGTTACGCCGGTTACCGTAAACGGCGGTACCGTGCATTTTAAAGGTGAACTGGTTAATGCTGCTTGTTCAGTGAATACCGATTCTTCCGAGCAGACCGTTAATCTCGGTCAGTATCGTACCGCGAAATTCACCAAAGTGGGCGACACCACCTCTAATATTCCGTTCAACATCGAACTGAATGACTGCGATCCGCTGGTTGCTAAAACCGCTGCCGTTGCCTTCACCGGCCAGATCGACGCGACCGACAAAACTCTGCTGGCCGTGACGTCCGGTAACAACGACAACACCGCGAAAGGCGTGGGTATTGAAATCCTCGACAGCAAATCCAGCGTGCTGACCCCGGACGGTGCGACCTTCTCTGCCGCGAAAGACCTGATTAAAGGGACTAACACCCTGCAATTCACCGCGCGCTACAAATCAACGGCTGCGACCACCGAGCCAGGCCAGGCGAACGCTGACGCCACCTTCGTAATGAAATACGAATAATACCCTCGCACAGGGATGTTCAGGCCTCAGGGACGAGGCCCGTCATACGCTACTGCCAGGAACGAAGGATGACAAGGACTGGAACACTACTGCTGTTAACCCTCGCGATGGCTTGCCCGGCATCGGCACATACCGTGGTGATCGAAGGCGGCAAGGTGCATCTCCGGGGGGAGCTGGTAAACGGCGGCTGCGCCGTGGCGCCCGACAGCCAGAATATGCGCATCGACATGGGGCAGTACCGAACCAATTCATTTTCCGGTGTGGGCAGCTTTTCAACGGTTAATGTGCCTTTCACCGTGCGGCTGCTGGACTGCAGCGTGGATGTCTCGCGCACCGTGGGGATCCAGTTTCAGGGCGTGACGCCCGCGGAAGATCCGCAGGTTTTTCTGGCGACATCGCGGCCAGGTGAAACGCCTGTAAGCAGCGGCGTGGGGCTGGCGCTTTTTGATGAGCAGCAGCGTCAGATTATCCCGAATGCGACGGCCATTAGCTGGCTGCCGGTCAATACCAGCGAGCTCGCATTTCATTTTAGCGCCCGCTATCGCGCTATTTCCGAACACCTCGTGCCAGGCAATATACAGTCGGATGTCTGGTTTACGTTGATTTATCCATAACACCTGCGAACACATTATTAAAGGTACGGTTTTGATGAATATGCTAATTAAACCAGGACTGCTTTTATCGTTTATTTTAATGATGGTTTCTGCTTGCGCGAATGCTTCCGGCGGTATTGCGCTGGGGGCCACGCGCGTTATTTATCCGGCGGATGCGAAGCAAACGTCGCTGGCGATCACCAACAGCAATAAACAAGAACGCTATTTAATTAACGCGTGGATCGAAAATGCCAGCGGTCAAAAGGAAAAAACCTTTGCCGTCACGCCGCCGCTGTTCGTTAGCGAGCCGGACAGCGAAAACACGCTGCGTATTATTTACGCCGGTCCGGCGCTGCCTGCCGATCGCGAATCGCTCTTTTACATGAACGTGAAGGCGATCCCGTCAGTGAATAAAGCGAAAACAGAAAACAATAACGTGCTGCAGCTGGCGATCCTCTCACGCATCAAGCTGTTTGTGCGCCCGACTAACCTGGCGATGCAGCCGGATGAGGCGCTGTCCCAGCTGCGTTTTGAGCGCGTGGGGAACCATCTTAAAGTCAGCAACGCCTCTCCGTACTACATCACCCTGGTCAACCTGAAGCTGGGCGGCCAGACGCTGGAAAACCTGATGGTGGCGCCGAAAAACTCGGCTCAGCAGGTGCTGCCCGCCGGGGCCGGCGGTACGCTCTCCTGGCAGAGCGTGAATGACTACGGCGCCATTACACCAGCGCGCAGCGTCAACCTGTGAGCAGAGTCAGGGCGATGAAAAATCACCAGGGACGTTACTGCCCGGTTGCACTGGCGCTGATGGCCGCGCTCTGGCCGCAGGCCGGCTGGAGCGAAAGCTACTTCAACCCGGCCTTCTTGTCCGACGACACCGCCAGCGTGGCGGATTTGTCGCGTTTTGAACAGGGGCACCAGCAGGCGCCCGGCATTTATCGCGTGGATATCTGGCGTAACGATGAGTTTATCGGCACCCAGGACGTGCGTTTTGAGCAGGCCGAGAACATGCCGCCGATGGCGGGCGGTTTGTCGCCGTGCATTACGCGCGCGATGCTCGATCGCTTTGGCGTCAACGTTGCCGCATTTCCCGAACTGGCTAACGTGCAGGGTGAAACGTGCGTTCCGTTGACCACGGCCATTCCCGGCAGCGAAACGGTATTTAACTTTGCCTCGCAGCGCCTTAACGTCAGCCTCCCGCAGGTGGCGATGCAGAACAGCGCGCGCGGCTATATTCCGCCTGAACAGTGGGATGAAGGCATTCCCGCAGCGCTGGTGAACTACAGCTTCACGGGCAACCGGGGAAGCGAAGACGACAGCTATTACCTGAACCTGCAGAGCGGGCTGAACTATGGTGCCTGGCGTTTACGTAACAACGGCGCATGGCGCTACACGCAAAATAACGGCAAGCGGCGCAGCGAGTGGCAGAATATTGGCACCTGGGCGCAGCGCACCGTTATCCCGCTGAAAAGTGAGCTGGTGCTGGGCGACAGTAACACCGGGAATGACGTTTTCGACAGCGTCGGTTTTCGCGGCGGGCGGCTTTTCTCGTCCGACAGCATGTATCCCGACAGCCTGCAGGGCTACGCGCCGACCGTGCGCGGTATTGCCCGTACGCCTGCCAAAGTGGTGGTTCGCCAGAACGGCTACGTTATCTATCAGAGCTACGTCCAGCCCGGCGCGTTCGCCATCACCGATCTTAACCCGACCTCCTCCAGCGGTGACCTGGACGTTACGGTGGAAGAGAAAGACGGCAGCCAGCAGCGCTACACCGTGCCGTACTCCACCGTGCCGCTCCTGCAGCGTGAAGGTCGCTGGAAATATGACCTCGTGGCGGGGGATTACCGCAGCGGTAACAGCGACCAGGATACACCATTCTTCGCCCAGGGCACCCTGATTACCGGCCTTGCCAATGGCATTACGCTCTATGGCGGCACCCAGCTGGCGTCACGCTATACCGCATTGGCCGTCGGTGCCGGGAAAAACCTCGGTGACTGGGGGGCAGTCTCCGTCGATATCACCCACGCCCGCAGCCAACTCGCGGACGACAGCAAACATGAAGGGCAGTCCCTGCGTTTTCTTTATGCAAAATCGCTGAACGGATTTGGCACTAACTTCCAGCTGCTGGGCTATCGCTACTCCACAAAAGGGTTTTACACCCTGGACGATGTGGCCTGGCGCTCAATGGAGGGCTACCAGTATGCCGATAGCCAGGACGATAACGATGTGCCGGACGTGCAGAGCTATCACAACCTGACGTGGAATAAAAAAGGCCGCTTCCAGCTCAACATTTCCCAGTCGCTGGGGGACTACGGTTCGGTCTATATCTCCGGGAGCGAGCAAACCTACTGGGGGACGGACGAAACGAACCTCTGGTATCAGCTGGGCTACGCGGGGGGCGTGAAGGGGATCAACTACTCCCTGTCATGGTCGTGGAACAAATCCGTCGGGATCGAGGGTACCGACCGGATCGCGTCGTTTAACGTCTCCGTGCCGTTTAGCCTCTTTACCCGTCAGGGCTATCGCCGGGACAGCGCGATCGATCGCGCCTATGCCACCGCATCCGCCAGCCGAAACAGCGATGGCGACACGAGCTGGCAAACCGGCGTCAGCGGCACGCTGCTGGAGGATCGTAACCTGAACTACAGCGTGACCCAGGGACACGCCAGCACCAATGGCTCAAGCGGAAGCGCCAGCGCCAACTGGCAGGCGACCTACGGCACGCTGGGCGTGGGCTACAACTATTCCCGCGATCAGCACGATCTCAACTGGCAGCTCTCCGGCGGGGTGGTTGGCCATGCCGACGGCGTGACCTTCAGCCAGCCGCTGGGCGATACCAACGTGCTGATTAAGGCTCCGGGGGCATCAGGCGTCAGCGTGGAAAACCAGACCGGCGTGAAGACCGACTGGCGAGGCTACGCGGTCATGCCGTATGCCACCGTCTACCGCTACAACCGCGTGGCGCTGGACACCAATACCATGAGCAACAGTACCGATATCGAAAACAACGTGAGCAGCGTGGTGCCAACCAAAGGCGCGCTGGTCCGCGCCAGCTTTGATACCCGCATTGGCGTGCGCGCTTTGCTGACGGTAACGCGTGGCAACCAGCCCGTGCCGTTCGGCGCCGTGGTGCGTGAAGTCCAGAGCGGCATGACCAGCATGGTGGGTGATGACGGGCAAATATACCTGAGTGGGCTGCCGCTGGAAGGCGAACTGCTGATCCAGTGGGGGAACGGGGCGCAATCCCAGTGCCGTGCGCCTTACAGCTTGCCTGAAAAGAGCCTGCAACAGGCGATCACACTTAAGGGGATCCGCTGTGATTAAAATCCATATCTTAGCCTTGTCGCTTCTGGCACTCCTGCCCGCGACAAACGCGTTAGCCACCGTGTGCGTCAATGAAAAGGGCGTGCCGACGGAGGTGCATTACGACCTGACGGATAAATTCAACAGTTCGAATAACCAGGTTGGGCAGGTTGTGACGCTGAGCGAGAAATCGCAGTGGGTGGGGGTCAATGCCGTCTGCCCGAAGGGCACCGTCGGGAATACGACCAAGCGCAGCTACGTCACGGATTATCCGGTCACCGGGACCAGTGATGGTTATCAGTATCTGAAGCTTAACGACTATCTGGACGGGGCGATGAAAATCACGGATAGCTATGCTGGCGCGTTTTATCCACCCAAAAATTATATCCAGATGGGGAGCCATCCGAACGTTTCAAAAAACAAACCGTTTGGCGTGCAGGATTCCAGCCTTATTTTCCGTCTTAAGGTGACCCGGCGCTTTATCAATATGGTGGTGATCCCGCGTGCCACCATGTTCCGGGTTTACGTCACCACCACCTCCTCCGATCCGTTGACCACGCCGGTCTACACCATCAGCTACAGCGGAATCATTCAGGTGCCGCAGAGCTGCGCCATCAACGCCGGCAATGTGGTTGAGTTTGATTTCGGCGACATTGGCGCCTCCCTGTTCAGCAAGGCTGGCGTGGGTAACAAGCCGGAGGGCGTCTCATCGCAAAGCAAAACCATCGCGATTAAATGCACCAACGTGGAGGCAAACGCCATGCTGACGATGCGCGTCGAAGCTGAAAAGGTCTCCGATAATGTGCTGGTGTCGGATAACCCGGATGTGGGGTTCATCATTGCCAACGAGAGCGGTGCGCCGCTCACGCCTAACAACCTGACGAGCAAAATCCCGTTCCGCCTGGACGACAGCGCCCAGGCGCAGGTGGGGATCCGGGTTTGGCCGGTGAGCGTGACGGGCAACAAGCCAGCTGAAGGGCGCTTTACCTCGCGCGGATATTTGCGCGTGGATTACGACTAAGGAGCAGACATGCGAAACGGGATCCGTTTTATCACCGTGGCGCTCTTTGCGCTTTGCACCCAGGCTCAGGCGGAAACCGCATTGGGCGAAATTAATATTCGGCTCTACGGCAATATTGTCGATTTCACCTGCGTGGCAGAGGGTAACGATAGCGACAAAACGGTCACGCTGGGCACCTGGCCCACGAAGCAGCTCAACACCACGGGGAGCCGCACGCAGCCAATGCCCTTCACGCTGAAGCTGACCGGCTGCCCGCCCGGGGCGGCGTCCATAACGTTCTCCGGTAAAGCTGACGGGAGCAACAGCGGATTGCTGGCGCTGAATGATGCCAGTACAGCGAGCCACGTCGCCGTTGAGATCAGGGATGCGGATAAGACGCGCCTGGCGCTTCAGCAGGCCAGCCAGCCGGTCACGGTTGATGCGCAGGGGAATGCGACGCTGTCATTTTATGCCAATTATATTGCCACTGCCGATAACCCTCAGCCCGGACGGGCTGATGCGGATGCCACCTTCATGATTAATTATAATTAGCACTGACCGCACTCCCTGCAGCTCAGATAAACTGCAGGGAGTGAATTCAGGTTATAGTAGCTCGTGCGCTTTGGCGTAATCGATTAATTCCACGATGCTTTGCACGCCAAGCTTGGAATAAATATTGGATTTGTGCGCACTAATGGTTTTATTGCTCAACAATAGCTGCTCAGCAATCTCCTTATTGGATAATCCATTCGCCAGATAACGCAATACCGTGACCTCACGATTCGATAATGGCATATCTACAGCCATCCCTTTTCCTGAACCCATATGGTTTATAAAATTCAGCGTTTCAGACGGGAAAAAAGAATAGCCCATCAGAATCATCTCTACGGCGTTGTAGATCTCACCCAAATCTTTTCGTTTACTGACGAAGCCGTTGGCCCCGGCGCGAATCGCACGACCCGCGTAAAATAACTCTGATTTAGAGGAGAGGAACAGAACCTTGATGTCTTTGTTTAAGTTTCTGATTCTCTTCAGTAAAGCGAATGCGTCTGTGCCCGTGAGTTCGATGTCAAGGATCACCAAATCGATAGGATGATTGCGAATGCAGTCAAGAACTTCATGGCTATCGCCAGACTTAAGCTTGACTATGATATTTTTATTTTTCTGTAGCAGGACCTCTATCGACATTCTGACGATAGGATGTTCGTCCATAATGATAACGGATGCCGGTTTCATTTTTAATGCCTCAGATTGTTAAAAGCGTTATGCAGAGTTTTGTAAAACTCTCGAAATGCCGGAAGGATATAAAGTGCAGATCCCTATACCGTAGTATTTCCCTGGAAAGAGCGAAAGCATCCTTGTTTACGTAATGAAAAGAACGGTGCCTCAGCGCGGTCATCTCATTTGGCTGGTGTTGGCAAAAAGGTTTTTCTTATTCAGATTTGGTACGCTTCTTATTATACAGGGTAAGTTTTTTCCGAAAACCCTGTAAATTAACCTCCGCTTATTGGTTTGTATTATCTTCTGGATCTGAATGGCTATTTTTTTAAATTTAGCGGAAATATCCTGTTATCCTATTTACCACATCTTTTCATCTTTATGTAATAACAAAAAATAACAGATGTCTCTTTATGTTGCGATATTGTTAACAAAAGAGAGCCTCAATTCGGAGGGCGAGCCAGGGAAATTGAGGCGAAAAAGTATCCCGCAGAGTGTCAAACCTTCATCTGAAAGTACTTAAGGCGTATCACCGTCGCACCATCATCGCACAGGAGAACATGCTATTCACTTTGCTTTCCGCTCCAGGAGAGTGAAGCGAAGCTGCTTGTTTTTACATCATTATCATCTTATTAACGCCTTCTGCTTTCACTTAACGGATGGAGGAAAGTGCTGCCATTGATTCAATCTGTGACATTTCACATGGTTTCGGACCATAAATTAGGAATAGTTATAAAATCGAATATATTGTTAAAATTTAACCATTAATTAACATTGAGGGTAAGTAAATTCCTAAAGCGCTTTAGGAAATAAGAGGTTAGTGCGCAAGTTAAAACGTACAGTCTGAGAGGTTATTAAGAAGGTGTAACAATTCCTGGCGATGGCTCAACCCCAGCTTCAGCAGGATGCAGCTGAGACGGTAGATAATGCGGCTATAGGGACGATTCTGCAAAAGGGCAATCTGACGTAACGTCTTACCGCGGGCAAGCTCCTGCAGAATGGGCCATTCGTTGCGGGAAAACCAGTCTTTGTCGGAACCCTGCGGGGGGCGAGAATCCATCAGGCTGTGCTGAAGTCCTGCCGCGTTCATCTGACGTTCCAGCACGTGAAAAGGGCCTGCCGCCTTGCAGAACAGGCGGGTATCATAATTATCTGCCCGGACCAGAAGCCACGGCGTCAGGAAGGGGGGATACAGGCTATGCCTTCTTAACCGATCCAGTTGATCGATAAGCCCGGTGGAACGGCTTTCAATATCCACCACCAGACGGGCTGAAGGCCATTGGAACTGGGCGCCCAGCGCATCATCCAGCGAGGTGTAGTCACAACAGCTGCTCAGAGGAAACTGCCCATTGAGAAAACCGGTGCGCAGAAAATGATCTTCCGTAACAAGGATAATAAACGGAGCATCGGTTTTTCGGGGCTGGCTGATGGACTGGCTCAAAAATTCGAGCCGGTCGAAAAAGGGGGGAGCAAATGGTGAGCGCGTAAATCCCAGTGCATCACTTCCTGTACGCCGCCGCCGGTAACGGCGCACTGTCATTCGCATGGTCTCCCTCCTGGAAATGGCGTTTTAATCCTCCGGCCATGTCCAGGACGGCCAGTAATACCCCTGGCCGAAATCTGCGCCTGCCTGCAGTGCCCAGGTGCGATCGCGTTCAGTCTCAATACCTTCGATAAGCACGCTCCCGGCCAGCTGAAAGCAACGTGAAACCAGTTGCCTCAGCGCAGGCGTGGCGCGTAAACGCCAGAATGCGTCCTTATCAATTTTGATGCCGCTCAACGGTAACCGACAAAATAAAAACGGCTGAATGATAATTTCGTCAATATCATCCAGCCATATACTGTGCCCCTGCTGCCGGAGTGTCCGCATGTTCTGAATGGCGCTCTGCTTCTGTGCGGCAGAGAACGTCAGAAAAACAGGGGGATCAACAATCTCAATATTCAGCGGCGTGTTTTTCAGTTTTATAAGCCGCTGAAAAGACGCTGGCTCTGTCAGAACGGTTATCGGCAAATTAATAAAAAGGTTATGACCGTGCGGCGTATTTTTTAGTGCGGCAAGCTGCGCTTCAAGCAGCGTCATTGACCAGCCTGCTGGCTGATGGCGGAAAAAATCCTCGCTGTAGCATGTGTCTGACAGGACGCTTAGTACCTCTACGCCAACCCGTCGTTGAGAGGTGAGGGCGACGACAGGCTCCAGTTTGATGCCGACGATGTCCTGAGAAATGTCGTGTAACCGGGGGGGCGTATCGAACGGGTTGTGCGCTGTCACTCCATTATCCTGTTGTCTGTCAGCCTCCAGGCGGCCGGGATACCTCGCTCTAGTGTGACGAGCTGACGTTCCGGAAAACAGCAGGCGTTACTTAAATGCAACTAAGCCTTTTCGCAGTGCTGAATTTTACGGTGAAACAGGGAGAAATGTTGAGAAAATAGCCGTATTTACAATCGGCTAGGGGTAATTGCCCCGGAAAACGGAAAAGGCATTGACTCACCTGCCATTGACCGTATAATTCTTCGCGTTTCACCACCGCGAAGTACACTCTTCTCAGTGCGCCCTTAGCTCAGTTGGATAGAGCAACGGCCTTCTAAGCCGTAGGTCGTAGGTTCGAATCCTACAGGGCGTGCCATTATCCTTATCCTTTTCTGAAATATTTGAATTGAAACATATCCCTGCTTTACTGAAAGGTGATTAATCCTGCGATGAGGGTCCACCTGTGGCATATGTCGACAAAGCACTTCGGTTTAATCCCGCCTCACCTGTCTTTCAGGAAAATCTTCATAACGTCTATCAGCATATGCGACACCACCAGCCGGTGGCGCGAATCGGTAAAACGTGGGTGCTTACCCGCTATCAGGATGTTTATCAGGCGCTAAAAGAGCGAGCGTTCGTCTCTTCGGGCATACCTGAAGATGTTCATACCGAAATGGAAAAACAGTGCTTTAATCTCTCGCCTCCTTTACGGGATCTTCTCTACGGCATTGTGCTGTTTGAAGATGGAAATGTGCATCGCGCGCACCGTCAGGCGCTGCAGGCTCTGTTTACCGGCGAATCCTGGGCGGCGCTAACCCGGCTTGTTTCTGAGGAGTCGCATTCAGTGGTGGCAGATTTAACAACCACCGGCACATTTGACGGCATAAGCCAGCTTGCTGCGCCGCTCTGGGGAAAACTGTTTACCGCCTGGCTCAACCTGCCGAAAGCGCAGCAGGAGGTGGTAGAACAAGAGAAAAATGCCATCCGGCTCTTATTAGATCCCAGCGCCATCGATCGAGAGGGACTTGAGCGGCTGGTCGTGGCGCTTTCCCGTCTGGATGACAGTTTTCGACAACTTGCGCAGGCGCACGGGCAGGGTTACGACTCGCTTTTTTATCGCAGCCTTCTGAAAGGATATGGCGGCGATCGGGATGCGCTTGCCGCACGGTTTAGCACCGACTGCGTCACGATGCTTATCGGTGGCAGTGAAACCAGCGCAGCGTTAACCGGAAACCTGGTGTATATGCTGGCACAGCATCCTGAACTACAGGAACGCGTCAGAAATAACACTCTCCGGATGAAAGAGATCGTCAGTGAAACCATGCGCTTTGAGTCTCCGCTGCAGATGGGCAGACGAAGGGTTGCAGCTCCCGTGCAGTTTCTGGGGCGCGAACTTAAAGCCGGGGATAACATCTTATTATGCCTCGGCTCTGCGAATCGGGATGAAAGCGTCTTTGAAGAGGCGTGGCGCTTTATTCCCGGCCGCAAGAACGCGCAGCGACAGCTGGGATTTGGCGCCGGTGTACACCAGTGTATTGGGCAACTGCTGGCGCAGTGTCAGGCTGAAACGCTGGCGATGGCCTTAAGCGAACGCGGGACGATCTCTCTTGTGGGAGACGCGAAATGGTCGAATCGCAGCCTGATTCTCCGTACGCTGGAGACGCTGCCTGTTAAAATTATCTAAGCGATAATGAGGGTAATGACAGGATGAGGATCCTATTCCCTCGTGATTCACAATAAAATTAACGACACCGAGAACTAGAAATAATGTCATTGCAGCCGCTCCCAACGCAGAGTGGCTGTCCTTCAGCAAGCATTAACTTTCCCGACGAGTTCATCGATCTTCATAGGCTTACCGAAATAGTAACCCTGCAAAAAATCGCTGTCCTTTAAGCGCAGATAGTCGGCCTGAGCCTTTGTTTCTACGCCCTCGGCAATAATCCTCAGGTGCATTTTTTTCGCCAATTCGATAAGACTGTCCACCAGTCGGGTATCGCCATTTTCACTAATCTGGCTGACAAACAGTTTGTCTATCTTGATGAATTCGGGGTCTAGCGCGTGAATGTAAGAGATGTTGGAACAGCCGGTCCCAAAGTCATCCAACGCCAGGGAGATATTGGCTTGTCGGAGCGTTGCAAACCATTCGCTTAACTGAGGAGTGAAATGCAGCGGATCACGTTCCGTAATTTCGATAACCAGCTGGACCTGGCTCGACGCGAGTTTTTGCAAAAGCTCAAGCGTATCCGTCTCGAAGCGCGGATCGAGGCAGTTACGGACGCTCAGATTAAGGTTGATATAAAGCCGGTCAGGGAAAAGGTGAATTCGATGCTGAAGATCGGCAATGACCTGCTGAATCAGATGATGCGTTAGCGGGGCGATAAGCCGGTGTTTCTCTGCCAGCGGGATAAATGTATCTGGAGACACGGGACCGTACAGAGGATGATTCCAGCGAGCGAGTACCTCGATACCCGCGATAGTGCCCGTCTGGCTGTTAAAGAAGGGCTGGTAAACCGGCACAATCTCGCGCTTCTCGATGGCCGCGCTCAGGGTGCTTTCCGGGGAGAGGGTAAGCAGGCGGGCCAACAGTGCATTGAAGCGGGTAAACCATCCTGAGGTTAATTTTGTCGTGGTTATCATCGTGAGCCTTAAGCGCGCGGCGCCCTCTCCGGACAGCCGCGCGGTGGTTATCAGAATTTGACCCAGTCATCCTGGTCATGGGAAGAAGATCGTTTAATTGGGGTCACGCTGGCGGTTAGCTGGCTTTCTCGTTGGCGGGGTTTGTGCCCGTTTGACACACGGAAAATCGACACCACTTTTTCAAGCTGCACGGCCTGATCCTCCAGCGAACTTGCCGCAGCGGAAGACTCTTCCACCAGGGCGGCATTTTGCTGAGTGGTGGTGTCCATTTCTGCCATCGCTTGGGCAATCTGCGAAATTCCGCGGCTTTGCTCATCAGTGGCGGCGGCAATTTCGTTCATAATGTCACGCACCTGCGCCACGGATGTCTCTATTTTCGTCATCGCATCCCCTGCGCTTTCAACCAGACTAAAGCCGGTATCCACCTGCACGACCGATTCGTTAATCAGGTTTTCAATCTCTTTTGCTGACTGCGCGCTGCGCTGAGCGAGGGTTCTCACTTCTGCGGCAACCACGGCAAAGCCTTTACCCTGGTCGCCCGCTCTGGCGGCCTCAACGGCGGCATTTAGCGCCAGAATATTGGTCTGGAAGGCGATACTGTTAATCACGGTGGTGATCTCTGAAATGCGGTGCGAACTGCTGCGCACGTTTTTCATCGTATCGATCACCTTCAGTGAGATCTGACTCCCTTCCGTCGCATTTTGCGCGGCTTCATCAGCCAGCTGGCGCGCATGATTAGCATTCTCGGCGTTGAGCGCGACGGTAGAAGTCAACTCTTCCATGCTGGCGGCGGTTTCGACGACGGCGGCTGACTGCTGTTCGGTGCGCGACGACAGATCCATATTGCCTGCGGCAATTTCTGAAGACGAACGGGCGACGCTATCCACCCCATTGCGTACGTCATTAATGATGTTTTTCAGGTTTGCATTCATGGTCGCAACGGCCTGCATCAGCAGACCCGGCTCATCACGACGTGTGCTGGTCAGTGTGCTGGTGAGGTCGCCCTGGGCGATTTGCTCTGCAACACGCAGGGTCTCATTAAGCGGACGGGTGATGGACAGGGTGATGCCCATCGCTAAGAGGACACCAAGCGCAAGACCGATGGCAGCAACGATGCCCATCTGTATCTGAACGCTATCAACCGTATCAGACACTTTTTTCTGCTGCAGGCTAAATAATGTCTGGATGGCCTGCGTCAGCGTTATCGCTTTACCGGTTAAGGTATCGGAGAGCGTCGACTGTTGATTCCAGACGTTTTGGTAATTTATTAACTCTGCCGCGACGTTTTGCATGTCTTCCAGGCCTGACTGCAGCCAGACCTTTTGTTCCTCGGTAGCAACCGAAAGCAGTTGTTCGGTGTCCGATTTTGCGATGTCCAGACGCGCGCGGATCCCTTTCATTAACGCATCCGTAGGATGCTGTTTATAGAGGGTAACCTGAGAATCAATGTCGCTCATGACAAACGCAATCTGAGCGGCCACAAGGGCGTGCGAAGCGTCCAGCGAGCCATTGCGGCTGAGCGTGGAAGCCAGGCCGGAGTTATCGCACAGTCCCTGAGTGCTCAGTTTCTGTTCGCTGATTTTCTTCTCAGAAAGGGATTTTGTGAAAGGCAGCAGGGTGGCGACGTAGCTGTTCACCGCATTTGCCGTATCGTCCAGCGCTTTTTTTCCTTCCGGGGACCAGGACAGTTTTTCCATACTGGCGACAATGCTCTGCATGCGCTGGGAGGCGGCGTTGGTCTGATCAAGGTACTTCTGGTCGAGCGTATACTGAAAATTCGTCCGCCCTAAGCGAACCTGCGTCAGGGCGTTAAACAGGTCGGTGGTATGGCCGTTCTTTTCGACTTTATCCTGAATGTTGCTGAGACCCAGCAAACCTGAAATCAGAATAACAATCGTCACGAGCAGCACGAGAGAAAAACCAAAGAATAACTTCTTACGAACTTTCAAGTTGGCAAAATGGTTGATTATGCTCATATATAAAATTCCAGTGTTGGTATAAACCAAACAACAGTGCTAATAAATCATTAACGAAAAAAATGCTGTGGCAGAGAGATGATAAAAAAAAGCCCCTCACACGTGAGTGCTCAGGGCAAGAACCTGAGTTGACATCACTCACTCAGGCTATCTGTCTTCTCCTCTTTTTTAACAGAATGAGCCGGGAGTTCGCTCATTCTGTAATAAACGGGGATTACATCTGAATAATTAATGATGTAACCACACCCTTTAATATTGCGAATAAAGTTTTCTGGTAACCCTAGCATACTCAGTTTGTTGTTGAGATTGCGCAGAACCTGCCACAGTCGTTGTGTGGAGGGGCTCAGATTATGCGCCTCCCAAATTTCTTCAAAGAGCTCTTCTTTAGGGATGGGCTGGGCTCTGCCATTCATCAACAAATAAAGGAAAAGCCTGAGCATCGTTTCATTAAAATAAATAGAGGCAAATGCAATACTTTTATCACTCTGGATGCCAGTAAGGCGGTAGAGTCTGCGGTTAGAAATATCAAAATGAATGTCATCACCGATCATAAACCCATATAGACGATAACCCATATCTAATACCCATATTAAATGAAGACGAACTTGCATCACTACATATAAGCGCTGAGATAATCCATACCGTTTATAGGGTGGATTATATGGCTGCAATAAATGCTTTCCAATACACATCCCTGTGCGCTATGAGAAACCGGTTGTACCTCACCCTGGCATGGAGTTTTTGTCGATATAAGTTGTATTTTTGAGATAAAATGTCACATTCTTTTCATTTTTCTTTTGTTTGTTCTGAGAATCGATATGCAATCGACCGCTCAACATAAAAATGCAAATTTTGAAAAAGATTCAGCATTTCTTTCTGTGGACACTACCAGGTAATGAGAAGCCTGATAGCGCCCTTTCGATACCGCATAGGTTACGATTCCTCTGCAGCAAAGAGGAGTGAAGATAAATGATTTATACTGATTAAGTTGATCCTTGAGCTGGGCGGAAGGTGAGAGGGAATGGGGAGTGAAAACCAATAATTCGTTGATAATAAATAACTAATTCCTGAATCAGAAAACGGATACGGATGTGAAAGTATAATAATGATGAATGTACAAAATCCCTGCGCGTTAACGGCCGGTGCGTCATGAAGCCCGTCTTTCTGATAAACGGCACCGTGCTTTTTGAGCCTGAGCTGCGTCGACTGTGCTCACTTTCGGGCTACCCTGAGCGCGCTGTGCTCCTGCATGCTCCGGTTAGCGAGTGCCTGCTACAGCTGCTTGAACACAACGGTGAGGTGCTTACGCAACGTTATCTTTTCTCAGCGGTATGGGAAAAACAGGGTGCAGTTGTCACGACCAACGCCCTCTACCAGACTATCGCCTCTATCCGTAAGGCCCTTAAGATGGCGGGTCTGGCAGATAATGTTGTGCAAACCGTACCCAAAGCGGGGTTTAAGTCGGTTGCTCAAATTCAGACGGGTACACTCGACACCTTTATCGCGACGGACGCGGCTTCGCCAGCCGACCTGCAAACTGAAGCTTCCGTGCCGACACCGCGAGTAGCAGATAACCGTTTCCGCTTTCTCTCAGGGAAAATAGCGTATGGCGTCGCTACGGTGTTATTTATCCTTTCGTGTATGGTTCTCTATCAACAGTTGCATGAAAAACGCGCGGGATTTGAAACCTATCAACCGATAGGCAATATTGCAGGGTGCGACGTTTATTCCTCCTGGTATGACAAAATAAAAAGTCAGCGGATATATATTGGCCTGACCAAACGTTATCCCATTCAGTGCAACGCCGGTGGGGTGGCCTATATCACGCTCAACCGTTATCAAAATGGAACGTCGGTGATTGTGTGCGATAAATTGCCTGAGGTTGCTGGTGCACAATGTGATTCTATTTTGTACAGGGAGCAATACCATGAAAATGACTAGCCGGAATGTGCGCTGGTTGTTCATCCTGTTGATGATTATCGCGCCACTTTTTTATGCCTGGTATACGCATTATCAGCGGAATCATTTTACCTGTGAGAGTCATCTCATTATTGTTGATGAAAATTCGCGGCTAGATGCCCTCATGACGTTTACATTTAATAATGGTGCTGGCAGTTACGATTCCACCGGAGAATACAGTCAGGCGGGTCACGAAACGGTTGCCATCAGCAATAAAATTGCCTTCCGTTACTGGCGCGAAGAAGGGCGAATTATTATGATTTCCAGTGATACAAACGAGCGCCCGAAAAAAGACGAACCTTTTCGTCACTCTATTCCCGATTTTTTCCGTCAACGCGACCATGGCATTAGTATACAGCTCGTTCCGGTGAACGCTGCTTCCTACCTCTTCATCTTCGGAAATACTCCCGCGTTTTACTGTGCTAAAGGATGAGGGGGCCCCTTTATCACGCACTTTTTTGAGCTGGATCTTGCGCATATTTGCGCTTGCCAAAGTATGGATAATGCGTATAGTTCTCATTTGCATTGCAACTAATACATTCTAAGGCCCGCCAACGGGTCATTTTTGCGCGCACTTTCAAACGAGTTAACGATGAACAACACCAAAATGCACAAAACGCTGCTGGCACTCGCCATTGGCGCGGTTACACATCCCGCCTGGGCGGCGGAGGATAAAAAAGAAGACACCATTGTTGTGCAGTCTGCACCTGCCGGCGACTTCAAACCCGGCGGCGACCAGCTGGTGCCAGCCTTCCTTGACGGGCAGGTGGCGAACGGCGGACGCATGGGGATGCTCGGACAGCAGAACGCCATGGACGTGCCGTTCAACATCATCAGCTACACCTCGAAGCTGGTGGAAGATCAGCAGGCGAAAACCATTGCTGACGTGGTCGCCAACGACGCGGGCGTGCAGTTCGTTCAGGGGTACGGCAACAGCGCTGAAACCTTCCGCATTCGCGGCCTGAAGTTTGACGGCGACGACATGACCTTTGGCGGCCTGTCCGGCGTGCTGCCGCGTCAGGTGGTGGATGCCCAGATGGTCGACCGCATCGAGATCTTCAAAGGGGCAAACTCCCTGATGAACGGCGCGGCAAGCTCCGGCGTGGGCGGGATGATCAACCTTGAGCCAAAAAACGCGGGCGACACCCCGCAGGCGAAAGTGGGCGTGGACTACACCTCGGACTCCCAGATTGGCACCACGCTGGATGCAGGCCGTCGCTTTGGCGATAACGACCAGTTCGGCGCACGTGTCAACCTCGTCCATCGTGAAGGGGAAACCGGCGTACCTAACGATCGCCGCCGCACCACGCTGCTCTCCACCGGCCTGGACTACAAAGGCGACCGCTTCCGCTCCTCGCTGGACCTGGGCTATCAGAAAAAAACCTTCCACGGCAGCCCGACCAGCGTCAACATCTCGGCGGTGGATTTCGTGCCTGAACCGCCGAAAAACGATCGGAACTTCTCGCAGAAGTGGGCCTACAGCGATATCGAAAACGAGTTCGGGATGTGGCGCAGCGAGTACGACATTACCGATAACTGGACGGCCTATACTGGCCTGGGCGCGCAGCACGCGCATGAAGAAGGGATCTACAGCGCGCCGAAGCTGGTGGACAAGAGTGGCAAGGCGACGGTCAGCCGTCTGGATACCAACCGCATCAGCGATTCCGTCAGCGGCATGGCGGGTATTCGCGGTAACTTCACTACCGGCTTCGTCTCGCACAAGGTGAACGTCGGGTACTCCGCGATGACTAAAAACGAAAAAATCGCGTGGAAAATGTCGGCGGCGAAAGATAATCCGACCACCAACATCTACCACAACACCGGCGTCGATATGCCGGACAGCACTAACTTCAACGGCTCCGGCGGCAAATACAGCGATCCGCTGACCAGCGGGCGCACCCGCACCCAGGGCTGGCTGCTGAGCGATACCCTGGGCGTGCTTGACGACAAGCTGCTGTTCACCGCAGGCGCGCGCCATCAGAAAGTGGTCGTTCGCGGGTATAACAAAATCACCGGCGCAGAGAACGACGCGGACGGTTTCGACGGCAGTCGCTGGATGCCAACCTACGGCGTGGTCTACAAACCGTGGGAGGAAATTTCCCTCTACGCCAACCACACCGAAGCGCTGCAGCCGGGCAAAACCGCACCTAACACCGCCACCAACTACGGCCAGAGCACCGGCATTGTTCACTCTAAGCAGAACGAAGTGGGCGTGAAGGCTGACTTCGGGCGCGTGGGCGGCTCTCTGGCGCTGTTTGAGATCAAAATGCCGTCGGCGATCCTCGATGCTAACAATCACTACGGCCTGGATGCGGAGCAGCGTAACCGTGGCGTGGAGCTGAACGTCTTCGGCGAGCCGATGCTCGGGATGCGCCTGAACGCCAGCGCCACCTGGCTGCAGGCGGAGCTGACCAAAACCAAAAACGGCGTGAACCAGGGCAACGATGCGATCGGTATTCCGAACTTCTACGCCGTGCTGGGCGCGGAGTACGACATCAAGCCGGTTGACGGCCTGACGGCGACCGCGCGGGTGAACCACTCCGGCACGCAGTATGCCGACCTCGCGAACAGCAAAAAGCTCGACAGCTACACTACGCTGGATCTGGGCATGCGCTATCGCTTCGCGGTGAACCACAACGCAAACCAGATGACCGTGCGCGCGGGTATCGATAACGTGACCAACGAAAACTACTGGGCCAGCGTGGACGACTCCGGTACCTACATCACTCAGGGCGAACCGCGGACCTTTAAGGTCTCGGTTGGCTACGAGTTCTAAGCGTTCCACCTCGTTATCCGGGGCACGGATGCCCCCATCCTTCCGTCACTGTGTTATAAAATTGTAATAAAAGCTTCTTACACTGGTCGCCACATCCTTACCTCTTGGCCAATGACAGGAAGCCGCTATGGGCAGACCCCTCAAATCCGTTTTTAAAAAAGAACATCGCGACGATATCGCTAATCGCAGCGCTAACCCGGTATTCTCCGAGGTGGCTGAGGTGTTCCTCTCCCGCCGCCGTTTCCTCCAGATGGGTGCCGTCGCGGGCGCTGCCGTTTCATTCCCCTTTTTGATTAAACCCGAAAATGCCGTTGCCGCGGTATCGAAGCCTTCCGCGCTGGCAAAAGCGGTTTCCCTGGGTTTTACCAGTATCGACGTCTCCACGGAAGATACGGTCAGGGTGCCGGAAGGCTATATTGCCCGCCCGTTCTATCGCTGGGGTGACCCGACGGGGATCAAGAACAACATGCCGGCCTTTAAGCCGGACGCCAGCAACACCACGGACGAACAGGCCGTACAGGCGGGCATGCACCACGACGGCATGGCGTGGTTTAGTCTGCCGCAGGGGGAGCAAAACCCGGATCATGGCCTGCTGGCAATGAACCATGAATACATCGACAACGGGATGCTGTTTACCGACGGTACGGCGAACTGGAGCCTCGACAAAGCCCGTAAAGGGCAGAACGCGATGGGCGTCTCGGTGGTGGAAGTGAAAAAAGCGGGCAGCGACTGGCAGGTGGTACGCCCGTCTTCATATGCCCGCCGCATCACCGTCAATACGCCGATGCAGCTTACCGGCCCGGCGCGGCATCAGGACTTAATGAAAACCGCCGCCGACCCGCAGGGTGAACGCGTGCTGGGCACCATGCAAAACTGCGCCAACGGCCATACGCCGTGGGGCACCTATCTCACCTGCGAGGAGAACTGGTCGGATATTTTTGTTAAAAAAGCCGATCGTAACCCGCTGGAAAAACGCTACGGCATCAGCGACAGCGATGAATCCTACCGCTGGAACGAGGTGGATGAGCGATTCAGCGTCGATAAAACTCCTAACGAACCGAACCGTTTCGGCTGGGTCGTGGAGATCGATCCCTACAACCCAACCTCCACCCCGCGCAAGCACACCGCGCTGGGCCGCTTCAAGCATGAAGGGGCGGCCGTCACGCTCGCCGCCGACAGCCGCGTGGTGGCCTATATGGGTGACGATCAGAAGTTCGAGTACATCTATAAGTTTGTCTCGGATAAAAAATACGATCCCGCGAACCGTGAAGCCAATATGCAGCTGCTGACGTCCGGCACGCTGTACGTCGCCAGGTTCAACGAGGACGGGAGCGGCGACTGGCTGCCGCTGATCTTCGGGCAAAACGGTCTGGATAAAAGCAAAGGGTTTGAAAGCCAGGGCGATCTGCTGATTAAAACCCGCCTGGCGGCCGACGCGGTGGGGGCAACCAAAATGGATCGTCCCGAGTGGATAGCCGTCGATCCGCACGCCAGCGGCAGCGTCTACTGTACGCTCACCAACAACAGCGATCGCGGGAAAGAGGGCAAGGCGCCGGTGGATGCCGCCAACCCGCGCGCCAACAACGTGTTTGGTCATATTATGCACTGGCGCGAAGACGGAGCAGACCCTACTGCTGCACGCTTTAAGTGGGATATTCTGGTGATGGGTGGGCGGACCGACAGCGATGATCCGAAGGCCAAAGGCTCCATGCAGGGCGCGGCATTCGGCAGCCCTGATGGACTCTCTTTCGATCATCAGGGCGTCCTGTGGATCCAGACCGACGTCTCCTCCAGCACCATTAATAAGAAAGCCTACGAGGGGATGGGCAATAACCAGATGGTGGCCACCATTCCGGGCACCAACGAGTATCGCCGTTTCCTGACCGGGCCGCGCGGGTGTGAAATTACCGGCATCGCGTTTACGCCGGACAACCGGACGCTGTTTATCAACATTCAGCATCCGGGGGAGGGCGGGGATGATATTACCGACCCGGCCAATCCGCGCGCCGTTTCTAACTGGCCGGACGCCAGCCCGAACGGACGCCCGCGTTCGTCAACGGTGGTGATTACCAAAGCGGACGGCGGGATCATCGGGTCGTGACGTTTATCCGCCGGGCGCACGCGCTGGCCCGGCGTTAAACTTGCTACCACCAGCATGAAGTGTTAAAACGTGCCCCTTCTAAAAAAGAGACAGGGGTAGGGCGTGAAAGACGCGTCATCCGCTTCAGGCCATGGTAGCGCTGAAGCTTCGTCGGATCAGAATCCGACGCTGCAACGTGGTTTGCAAAATCGACATATTCAGTTAATTGCCCTTGGCGGCGCGATCGGTACCGGGCTGTTTCTCGGCATCGGCCCTGCCATTCAGATGGCCGGCCCGGCGGTTCTGCTGGGTTACGCTATCGCCGGGATTATCGCCTTCCTGATCATGCGCCAGCTCGGCGAGATGGTCGTTGAAGAGCCGGTGTCAGGCTCCTTCGCACACTTTGCCTATAAATACTGGGGCCCGTTCGCCGGCTTCCTCTCCGGCTGGAACTACTGGGTGATGTTCGTGCTGGTGGGGATGGCGGAGCTGACCGCCGCAGGCATCTACATGCAGTACTGGCTCCCGGACGTGCCAACGTGGATCTGGGCGGCGGCCTTCTTCATCATCATTAACGCCGTTAACCTCGTGAACGTGCGCCTGTATGGCGAAACCGAGTTCTGGTTTGCGCTGATCAAGGTGCTGGCGATTATCGGCATGATCGGTTTCGGCCTGTGGCTGCTGTTCTCCGGCCACGGCGGCGAGCGGGCCACTATCGACAACCTGTGGCAGCACGGGGGCTTCCTCGCGACCGGCTGGAAAGGGCTGATCCTCTCCCTGGCGGTGATCATGTTCTCCTTCGGCGGGCTGGAGCTGATTGGCATTACTGCTGCCGAAGCGCGCGACCCGCACAAAAGCATTCCGAAAGCGGTCAACCAGGTGGTGTACCGTATTCTGCTGTTCTACATCGGTTCGCTGGTGGTGCTGCTGGCGCTCTACCCGTGGGTGGAAGTGAAGTCCGACAGCAGCCCATTCGTGATGATTTTCCACGATCTCAACAGCAATGTGGTGGCTTCGGCGCTGAACTTCGTCATTCTGGTGGCATCGCTGTCGGTCTATAACAGCGGTGTTTACTCCAACAGCCGCATGCTGTTTGGCCTCTCCGTGCAGGGCAACGCGCCGAAGTTTCTCACCCGCGTTAGCCGTCGCGGCGTGCCGGTGAATTCGCTATTCCTTTCCGGCGCGATTACCTCTCTGGTCGTGCTGATCAACTACCTGCTGCCGAAACAGGCCTTTGGCCTGCTGATGGCGCTGGTGGTCGCGACGCTGCTGCTGAACTGGATCATGATCTGCCTGGCGCACCTGCGCTTTCGCGCCGCGATGCGCCGCAAGGGACGCGAGACGCAGTTTAAGGCGTTGCTCTACCCGGCAGGGAACTACATCTGTATCGCCTTCCTGGGGCTGATCCTGGCGCTGATGTGCACCATGGATGAGATGCGTCTTTCGGCAATGCTGCTGCCGGTGTGGGTGGTGTTCCTGTTTATCGCATTTAAGCTCTCGCGCAAAAAGTAGCGCGGTTTTCTCCCTCTCCCTGTGGGAGAGGGCCGGGGTGAGGGCACCAGACCGCACCTGCCTTCACGCCCGGTCAGGCGAAGCAGCCACCTGCAGTATCAAATCTGAAACGCGATCCGTTTCCCATTCGGTAACGTCACATCGATGCTCATTTCACCGCCTAGCGCACTGACATAACGTTTGAGCGTTGAAAGCCGGGGATCGTTTCCCGGCTGTTCGATTTTTGCCACAGTGGGTTGTTTTACCCCCATTGCCTCGGCCAGCTCTGTCTGCGAAACATTGAGCTCTTCCCGCAGTTGGTTCAGGGCAACAATTCTGCGCATCACTTCAACTTTAGCCGCAATACGCTCCTGACTTTCCGCGCTCTGTTGTGCCATGAGTTCTTTTAGCGTTGCCATATGGCCTCCTTATCCGCCAGATGTCTGCTGTACTCAACATCAGCCAGCGTAATCATTTCGTCGTAAAACCGTTTTTGATTGCAACCGGTTTTGTCTCCAGCACAGAGCACAATTGCCTTACGGTCGGGATCAAAAGCAAAAAAAACTCTGATGGGATTTCCCGCATGTTGAATCCGTAACTCTTTCATGTTCGCATAGGCTGAAGCCTTCACGGTGTCTACGTATGGCCGCCCAAGCGTCGGGCCAAATTCAGCAAGAATATGCATTGTTGCCAGCACATCTTCTTTTAATGCTGTTGTTTGTTCAAAGAACCATTCGTCAAATCTTTCCGTTGTCTCGACATTCCACATCGTTTCTCCTGTAGCTTCCTCGCTGTATTATTTTATAGCCTATTGGCTATGGCTACAATCAGAACGTCTCGTTTTGTCATACAACGAGCTTTATCGTGACCCCCCTCCCAAATCTGTTTCGATCCACAGGATCTTTGTTTTGTAATCGATTACTTTTTACTTGAACTGTTTTGTAATCGATTACTTTTGAGGGTGGGGCTCATCATGGTGTCAACAACTGAAAGTAGTGGGAAGGCGATAGCACAGCACCGGCTGCTGGTTCCGCGGCTGTCGCTGATGATGTTTTTGCAGTTTTTTATCTGGGGTAGCTGGTCGGTCACGCTCGGCCTGGTGATGACTCAGCACAACATGTCTTTGCTGATTGGCGATGCGTTCTCCGCCGGGCCAATCGCCTCTATTCTCTCGCCGTTCGTGCTTGGCATGCTGGTGGATCGCTTCTTTGCCTCGCAAAAGGTAATGGCGGTGATGCATCTCGCCGGGGCGGCGATCCTGTGGTTTGTTCCGGGCGCGCTGATTGCCGAAAACGGCGCGCTGCTCATTGGCCTGCTGTTTGGCTACACGCTCTGCTACATGCCGACGCTGGCGCTGACCAACAACATCGCGTTTCACAGCCTGGCGAACGTGGATAAAACCTTCCCGGTGGTGCGCGTGTTCGGCACCATCGGCTGGATCGTGGCGGGTATTTTCATCGGCGTTACCGGCGTGTCGGCAAGCGTCACCATCTTCCAGGTGGCGGCGGCCAGCTCCGTGCTGCTGGCGCTTTACAGCCTGACGCTGCCGCACACGCCAGCCCCGGCGAAAGGCCTGCCGGTCAAGGTGCGCGATCTCTTCTGCGCGGATGCCTTTGCGCTGCTCAAAACCCGCCACTTCTTCGTCTTCTCCGTCTGCGCGATGCTGATCTCCGTTCCGCTGGGCACCTACTACGCCTACACCGCCTCGTATCTGGCGGATGCTGGAATTGCCGACGTCAGCACCGCCATGTCGTTCGGGCAGATGTCCGAGATCGTCTTCATGCTGGTCATTCCGCTGCTGTTCCGCCGCCTGGGCGTGAAGGTGATGCTGCTGATCGGCATGCTGGCGTGGTTCGTGCGTTACGCCATGTTCGCGCTGGGCGTCAGCGAAGAAGGACGCATCCTGCTGTACCTCGGCATTCTGCTTCACGGCGTCTGCTACGATTTCTTCTTTGTCGTCGGCTTTATCTACACCGACCGCGTGGCGGGCGAGAAGGTGAAAGGCCAGGCCCAGAGCATGATCGTCATGTTCACCTACGGCATCGGCATGCTGCTCGGCTCGCAGATTTCCGGCGCGCTCTATAACCGCCTGGTGGCCGGGCAGACCGTGCCGCAGGCGTGGGTGACATTCTGGTGGATCCCGGCGGTGGCTGCCGCGGCGATCGCGCTGATTTTCCTTCTCACGTTTAAGTATGACGATGACAAGGCGTAATGTTCAGGAGGTGGTATGAGGACGATAAAAGGACCCGGCATTTTTCTGTCTCAGTTTATTGACGCAGAAGCGCCGTTTAATTCGCTCGACGGGCTGGCTGAATGGGCGGCAGGTAAAGGTTATAAAGCGGTGCAGATCCCCTGCAACCATCCGCATATTTTTGACGTCGAGAAAGCGGCTGAGAGCCAGGCCTACTGCGATGACATCACCGCTAAGCTGGCCGCGCACGGGCTGGTTATCAGCGAACTGTCGACCCATCTGGAAGGGCAGCTTGTCGCGGTAAACCCGATTTACAGCGACGCGTTTGATCACTTCGCGCCCACGTCCGTGCGCGGTAACGATGCGGCGCGCCGGGCGTGGGCCACGGAGAAGCTGAAACAGGCGGCGGTCGCCTCGGCCAGATTAGGCCTGAAAGCGCACGCCACCTTCTCCGGCTCGCTGGCCTGGCCGTTTTTCTACCCGTGGCCGCCGCATAACGAACAGCGTTTTCAGGAAGCGTTCGGGGAGCTGGCAAACCGCTGGCGGCCGATTCTGGATACCTTCGACGAGCAGGGGGTGGACGTCTGCTTTGAGTTGCATCCGGGGGAAGATCTGCACGACGGCGTGACCTTCGAGCGTTTTCTGGCGCTGGTGGATAACCACCCACGCTGCAACATTCTCTTTGATCCGAGCCACATGCTGTTGCAGCAGATGGACTACCTGACCTTCATCGACATCTACCACGCGCGCATCAGGGCGTTCCACGTGAAGGATGCGGAGTTCCGCCCGAACGGGCGCAGCGGCGTGTACGGCGGCTACCAGCCGTGGATCAACCGCGCCGGACGCTTCCGGTCGCTCGGCGACGGGCAGATCGACTTTAAGGGCATTTTCAGCAAGCTGACCCAGTACGACTATGACGGCTGGGCGGTGCTGGAGTGGGAGTGCTGTCTGAAGGACGGGGATACCGGCGCGCGCGAAGGCAGCGAGTTTATCCGCCGCCACATCATTCCGGTCTCCGGGCGCGCGTTTGATGATTTCGCCGCTGGAGGCAAGCATGATTAACGTCGGAATTATCGGCAGCGGGTTTATCGGCCCGGCGCATATCGAGGCGCTGCGGCGTCTCGGATACGTGCAGGTTGTGGCCCTCTGCGACGGCGCGCTTGCCAAAGCGCGGGAAAAAGCGCGTCAGCTTAACGTGCCGCACGCGTACGGCAGCGTTGAGGAACTGCTCGCACACCCCGATCTGCACGTGGTGCACAACTGCACGCCTAACCACCTGCACGCGGAGATTAACCGCCAGATCCTGCGCGCGGGCAAGCACGTGTTTTCCGAAAAGCCGCTGTGCATGACCCTGGACGAGGCGCGCGAGCTGGTGGCGCTTGCGGATCAGACGGGCGCGGTGCACGGCGTGAGCTTTGTCTATCGCCAGTTTGCGATGGTGCGCCAGGCGGCGAGTATGATGCGTGCGGGCAGAGTCGGGCGGCTGTTTGCCTCGCACGGCAGCTATCTGCAGGACTGGATGCTGCTGGAAACCGACTATAACTGGCGGGTAGATGCCGCGCTGGGCGGCGCATCACGCGCGGTGGCGGACATCGGCTCCCACTGGTGCGACACGGTGCAGTTTGTCACCGGGCGGCGCATTACCGAGGTGATGGCGGATCTCTCCATCGTCTGGCCGACGCGAAGGGCCAGCAAAGGCGGGAATCAAACTTTCTCCCACGACGAGCGGGCGGAGTATGAAGACAAACCGGTCACCACCGAAGACTTCGGCTCGGTGCTGTTCCGCTTCGACGACGGCAGCAAGGGCAGCTTTAGCGTCTCGCAGGTGAGCGCAGGGCGTAAAAACCGCCTGACGTTTGAGGTCAACGGCAGCGAGCGGTCGCTGGCGTGGGATCAGGAGGTGCCGCAGCAGCTGTGGATCGGCCATCGCGCACAGGCCAACCAGACGCTCACCGACGATCCGGGGCTGATGAACCCTGATGTGGCCGACAGCGCCCACTTCCCCGGCGGACATATCGAAGGCTGGCCGGACGCCTTCAAAAATATGATGGCGCAGTTCTACCGCGCCGTGCAGGCGGGCGCGATGCCGGATACGCCGCAGTTTGCGACGTTTCACGATGGTGCAAACGTGATGTATATCATTGATGCCATTGTGAAAAGCCATCAGCAGCAGCGCTGGGTGCGCGTGGAACAATAACGCGTTGCCCGGTTCGCCGGGCAATAAATTTATGGTAGCCTGCACAAAACGCTAACCGCAGGATGTGTCGTCGCTATGTCAATTCAGAAAATCGCTCAGCTGGCCGGGGTCTCCGTGGCGACGGTCTCCCGCGTGCTGAATAACAGCGACACCGTGAAGGCGAAAAACCGCGAGCGCGTTCTGCGGGCGATTCAGGAGAGCAACTACCAGCCAAACCTGCTGGCGCGTCAGCTGCGCACCGCCCGCAGCTATATGATCCTGGTAATGGTGTCCAACATTGCCAACCCGTTCTGCGCCGAAGTGGTAAAGGGCATCGAAGCTGAGGCGGAGAAAAACGGCTACCGCATTCTGCTGTGCAACTCCGGCTCGGACATCGAGCGCTCCCGCTCGGGCTTAAGCCTGCTCTCCGGCAAAATCGTCGACGGCATTATCACCATGGACGCCTTCTCGAAGCTGCCGGAACTGGCCGCGCTGATTGGTTCTGCACCGTGGGTGCAGTGCGCCGAATACGCCGATGCGGGCGCGGTCTCCTGCGTCGGCATCAATGATGTGGACGCTTCACAGCATGCCGTCAGCCAGCTGGCCGACGGCGGCCGCAAGCGTATCGCGATGATCAACCACGATCTCAGCTACAAATATGCCCGCCTGCGCGAGCGGGGCTACAAAAGCGTGATCCACCTGCGGGATCTGGACTATCAGGCGGTGGAGTATGCCAGCGATCTCAGCTCCGGCGCGGGCATGGCCGCGATGCAAAATCTGCTAAAAGAAAACCCGCCGGATGCGGTATTTGCCGTTTCCGACACGCTGGCGGCGGGCGCGCTGCGGGCCATTCAGCAGGCCGGGCTGCGGGTGCCGGAGGATATCGCGGTCGTGGGCTTTGACGGCACCGAGCTCGCGGAGATGGTTTCGCTCACCACCATCGAACAGCCGTCGCGGGATATCGGGCGCAAGGCGGTCGATCTGCTCTTAAATAAGATCGACAACCCGGATGCGCCCACGGAGAGGGTGATGATGGACTGGCGCTTTATTTCCCGCGCCAGTGCCTGATTATTGCGCGATGACGCCCGCCAGGGAGCGAATATCGTTCCCGGTTGGTGACTGGTGAATGCGCAGACCAAATTCATCCACCACCGCAAAAATATGATCGAAGATGTCGGCCTGAATTTCCTCATATTCCGCCCAGACCACTGTGTTGGTGAAGGCATATATTTCAATCGGCAGGCCGTTGGCGTCCGGTGCGAGCTGGCGCACCATCAGCGTCATATCTTTGCGGATGCGCGGGTGGTTGCGCAGATATTCATTCAGGTAGGCGCGGAAGGTGCCGATATTGGTCATCTTGCGCAGATTTAATACTGATTCCCCTTCACCGTTCTGCTGATTCCACAGGCTAATTTCCTCATGACGCGCGGCCAGATAGGGCTTAAGCAGCTTCGCCTGAATCAGCTTCTGCTGCTCCTGCTCGTCGAGGAAATGAATGCTGGTGGTATCAATATTCAGGCTGCGCTTAATGCGTCGCCCGCCGGAGGCAGACATGCCGCTCCAGTTAATAAAGGCGTCAGAGACCAGCGCCCACGTCGGGATGGTGGTGATGGTGTTATCAAAGTTGCGCACCTTAACGGTGGTCAGGCCGATATCCGTCACCGTGCCGTTGGCGCCGTACTTCGGCATCTCCAGCCAGTCGCCGAGCTTGAGCATATCGTTGGCGGAGAGCTGAATCCCCGCCACCAGTCCGAGTATCGGGTCTTTAAACACCAGCATCAGAACGGCGGCCATGGCGCCCAGACCGCTGATAAGAATCGCCGGGGACTGGCCGATCAGCAGGGAGATAATCAATATCCCCACCAGAATGGCGCTCACCAGCTTGATGCCCTGGAAAATCCCTTTTAGCGGCAGCTGCGACGCGGTGGCCATTTTCTGCGACAGGTTAAAAATCACGTCCAGCAGCGAGAAGAAGGAGAGCAGGGCATGCACCATCACCCACAGCTTCGCGCAGGTGGTGAGCATTTCCGCCGCTTCGCTGCCTTTTTGCAGCCACAGCACCGCCTGAACGTTGACGATTATCCCCTGAAGGGTAAAGGCCAGACGGTGAAATAATTTATTCTGGGTAATGATCTGCAACCATAAATGGCTGCTGGCCTGCGCGCGTTTCTCAAATGCGCGCAGCACCACTTTGTGAAGAATAAAATGAACGATGATGGCGGTAAGAAAAATAATACCAAAGATAATCACTAAAGAGGTGGTGTGATTAATTTCAATGCCTAACTCTTCAACCTGAGCAATTAATTCCTGCATAACATCTCCTGTATTGTTGCAGCCCCATAATGGCGGCTGCGGATCTATTATGCAAATTCGCGGGCTTATTTGGCGGCCTGGCAGACCTTCGCCACCGGCAGGCACAGCCTGTGACGCATACGAATTGTTGCCAGCGCCAGGATAACCATCAGGCCGGTTTCTACCGCCAGGAAAAGGTTAATCGCCTGCGCGTAATTTCCGTGATAATTCTGCAGCCCGTGTAGCAAAATCGCGCCGAAAATGGCCGGGCCCAGCCCCAGCGCGGCCTGCTGCAGCGTGCTGAGAATGGCGCTCGCGGCCCCCGCGTCATCGGGCTGAATATCGCGCATCCCGATGCGGTAAAAGCTGTTTACAATCAGCGCCTGGCCGTAGCCTACCAGCCCGGTGGCAGGCGCCAGCGTCAGCGCAGTATTTTGCAATCCCCAGTAGCGGAACGTGACGATCAGCGCCAGCAGGCCGATTATCTGTATTGCCAGACCCGTCAGCAGAATCGTGCTGGTGCTGTAGCGGGCAATCAGCCTCGGCGCGAACCATGCGGAGATAAAATAGGTCACGCCAAGGGCGATAAAACTGTTCCCGGACTGCCACGGCGCCATCCCCAGCCCGGTCTGCATGGTCAGCGCCATGCAGAACATAAACCCGGACCAGACGCTGAAAAAGAGCAGCGCAATCACGATGCCAAAGCGAACGCTGCGAAGCTGAAGCAGACGCGGCGGGATCAGTGGATGGGCATTCCCACGCTCCTTTTTGCGCGCATTCTGCGCCATCAGCCAGGCCAGCGGAATAATGACAAGAAGCATAACCTTAAGCGACCACGGCCAGTGCTGCTGTGGGCCGAGCGCCATCGGGAACAGCAGACAGCAAAGAATGATCGCCAGCAGCACGGTGCCCGGCCAGTCGATGCGCGACGGCGTCTCACGGCGGGTTTCCGGCACGTAGCGGCGGCTTAACGCCAGCACCATCAGACAAATCGGTACGTTGATAAAGAAGGCGTTACGCCAGCCCAGCCCGGCGATATCCGCCGACACCAGCCAGCCGCCGCCCATCTGGCCCACGATAAACGCAATCCCGCCGATGCCGCCAAACAGGCTTATGGCTTTCGCGTGGGCGCTGCCTTTTAGCGTGACGTGCAGCGTCGCGAGAATCTGCGGCATAATCAGCGCTGCCCCCGCGCCCTGAACGATGCGCGCGGCCAGCAGCTGTTCAATGTTTCCCGCCATCCCGCACAGCAGCGAGGCCAGGCCAAAAACTGCCACGCCCCACATAAACAGGCGACGGCGGCCAAGGTTATCCCCCAGCTTGCTGCCGAGCGCGAGGCAGACGGCAAAGGCCACGCCGTAGAGGGCGACAATCAGCTCGAGCTCGGTGGCGGTAGCCTGCAGTGAATGGGTGATAGCGTCCAGCGCCACGTTGGTGATTGAGGTATCAATCATCGGCAGCATCTGGCCGGTCAACAGCAGTATCAGGCCTGCGCGGCCCGGTGAAACAACTGACGTATTCATGGTAACTCCATTGCGTCATTCATCAGATGGTCGTAGCATCAACCATCTGATAAACGGGTACCAGTTCTTGCTTATACTGGTACTGACACTACCATGCAGGGGGATTTATGGCCTTGATGTCTGAACCCGTCGCCTCACATCAGGATGACACCCGAAAACAGCTGGGGGCATTTTTACGCGCCCGGCGGGAAAGCCTCGATCCGCAGCGTCTCGGCCTGCCGCGCAGCGGTCGGCGCCGCACGCCGGGCCTGCGCCGGGAAGAGGTGGCGATGCTCGCGGATGTGGGCGTGACCTGGTATACCTGGCTTGAGCAGGGCAGGGACGTCAAACCGTCCAGCACGGTGATGGCCGCCGTGGCGAAAGCCCTGCAGTGCACCCCAACCGAAACCCGGCATCTGTTTGTGTTAGCGGGGTTACCGCCGACTGAAGCGCCGCAGGCGGTCTGCTGCGAGGGCATCAGCGAAGGCACTCGCCGCCTGCTCGATACCCTGATGCCAAAACCCGCCAGCATTCAGAAGCCCAACTTCGACATCGTGGCGTGGAACGACAGCTTCGGGCACCTGATGGGTGTTGATTTCAATGACATCCCGCCGGAAGACCGCAACTGTATTTACCTGTTCCTCACCCATCCGGCGTGGCGCGCGCGTCTCGGCAGACGCGACGACGTGCTGCCGATTTTCGTTTCCTATTTCCGCGCGGCGATGGCCGAGCACCGGGGCGACCCGCTGTGGGAAGCCAAGCTGGCGCGCTTCTTCGCGGTGTCTGAAGAGTTTAAAACCCTGTGGCACCAGCGCAACGACGTGCGCGGCGTGGAGAACCAGCTCAAGCTGTTTACCCATCCAGAACTGGGAGATTTTACGCTGCAGCAGATGTACTGGTACTCCGCACCGCGAAACGGATCGCGGCTGCTTGTGTATCTCCCGGTGGATGAGGCGGGTGAAAGGGCAATGGAATGGCTGGCGGAGCAGGGGAAATAAGTTTTTTGCGAGGCGCTTTCAGGGAATCAACGAGGATCCGGTACGACCGGATAAAAGCAGGTAAGGTAAGTCACGAAAGGCAAAATTAGCCTTTAATGCAAATTGCCTTATATGCTAATATCATCAGGGATGAAAACCGTGTTCAGACTTATTGTCCATGAGGCGGTCAGGGAAGAGATTCTCTTACTGCCTGCTGGGGTGCAGGCGAAGCTGATTCGCCAGCTTGATAAATTGCGCATAAACCCGACGGCTCTTCGGGAACCTGACAGCAAACCATTGCCGCATGGCCTGTTTGAAATAAGGACCGTTGGGCTGATCCATACCCGAGGTATCTATGTTTACCAGCGGGAAAAGACGATTTTTCTTATGCGCGTATTTGTGAAGAAGACGCAAAAAACACCCTCAGCTGAACTCCGTCTGGCATTGAAACGACAACAGGAGATGTTGGATGAGCAAGAAGATTATTGACTGGGACGCACTCAGAGCTGAACTATTAAGCGATTCGGAGGTTCAGGCCGCCTTTGACGCGGAAGAACGTAAGGAGCGCCTGCGTGAGATGCTGGCGCAGTGGCGTAACCAGGCTGGCCTGACGCGCGCGCAGGTGGCGGAGCTGATGGGCGTCAGTGCACCGACGGTCTCCCGAATGGAGGCCAATATCACTCGGGCGAGTCTGGACACATTAACGCGTTATGCGCTGGTGTGCGGGGTAAAGCATCCGCAAATTACGCTTTATTGAAAACGGGCACGCCTGAAGCGGGCGTGCCTGTAATGATCAGCACTCGGTCACAATCGTGCTCAGCGGCAGGCGAGACTTCGGCAGCGTGGCGTTGAAATCTTCCACGCTGTGATGCCCAACCGGCACCACCACCAGGCTGGTGAAGCCTTTCTCTTTCAGGCCAAACTCTTCGTCGAGAATAGCGGCGTCGAAGCCTTCGATTGGCACGGCGTCCAGACCCAGCGCACCCACGCCCAGCAGGAAGTTACCGACGTTCAGGTAAACCTGTTTCGCCATCCACTGGTCGTCATCTTTCAGATCCACGCGGTGCATATCGGCAAAATAGTGGCGTCCTTTGTTATTGGCCGCTTTCGCTTCCGGCGTGTTGAAACGACCATCCGCCTCTTCCTGATCGACAACGCGCTCCAGCCAGGCGTCGTCCATCGCGGTTTTCGCGCAAAATACCACCACGTGAGAAGCATCCAGCATTTTGCGTTCGTTGAACACATAGGTGCCCGCGGCGGATTTCGCCACGCGGGCTTTACCTTCCTCGGTGCTGGCCACAATGAAGTGCCACGGCTGGGAGTTGGTGCTGGATGGGCTGTACTGCAGCAGGGTTTTGATTTTTTCCGCTTCTTCAGCGGTCAGTTTTTTGGTTGGGTCGAACGCCTTGGTAGAGTGGCGTTTCAGGGCGACAGAAATGATATCCATAACTACTCCTGGTAATGAAATTCGCCCGTGCGCGGGCGCGAAAGGAGAGCAGATTACCGCGCGAAGCCGCAAAAGATAAGTGCGATTCGAGCGGTTATACTGTTCGGCACAGACGAACAGTCAGGCTGGCCGTATCCACTTCTGGTCTTTTTTCGGCAGCTTATCGACAACCAGATTCCACGAGTCCGCGATCAGGTCGGCGACCAGTTCAGGCGTGATGTCGTCGGTGCCGTAAAGCGAGATCCAGTGTTTTTTATTGAGGTGGTAGCCCGGCTCAACGCCGCGATAAATCTGCTGATTTAACAGGGATTTTTCCGGGTCGGATTTCAGGCTAACGTGGGGCCTGCCGTGTGCGGTGGCCATCAGCATAAAAATTTTCCCGCCCACCTTAAACACGTCGTACTCGGGGCCAAACGGCCAGCAGTGTTCGGTGAAAGGCATCTCCAGCGCGACGCGTTTCGCGTGTGCCTGCAGAGAGTTACTGTCCATCGCTATCCTCCTGAGCCAGCCCGCGCCACATAGCTTCAAAACCCAGCGCTTTAAAATCGACGGCACGGGACGGATCGCGGGTGGCAAACTCCATGGTGGTTTCCGCCAGCGATAAGAAAAGCGCATCGCCAAACGTTTTAAATTCATCGGACATAAACACCGGGCGCACCGAGCGGCGGCACAGCTCGTGAAGTTCCGGGAACATCTCCTTCACCGCCTGTTCCGTTTCGGTGCTCAGCTTTTCACTGACGCCAATCTGGCGGATTGCCGCATGAGAAACGGGGTTACGAATACCCCATTCCACGTAGCTGTTCCAGATATTGCGGGTATGCTCTTTAGGAAGGGTGAGGGTGCGATCGAGGTTCGCCAGCATGGTCTGGCAGAGATCCTGCTTGAGGTGCAGGTAAAGGGCATTCAGCAGGTCGTCTTTAGTAGCAAAGTAGCGAAACAGCGTGCCTTCAGCGACGCCCGCGTTACGGGCAATTAACGCCGTTGAGGCGGCAATACCTGACTGTGCAAATGCCACCGTTGCGGCTTCCAGTAAGGCCTGTTTTTTATCTTCACTCTTCGGACGTGCCACTAAATTTTCCCCCTCTCAATGCTAAAAACCCTGATTGAAACACGTGCTTTGACACGCTGCAACGCGGAATGTCAAAGATCGAAAACGTCTTGACGACTTTATCATCATATCTATAATGAGTGCTTACTCACTCATAATCAAGTTTTCCCCGCGTAAACCATCGGATGGCGCGCGTTTTCGGGTCAGGATATGAAAAAGCCTCTCTTCATCTGCGTGGTGTTCGTCATGATTATTGCTTCAGCTGCGAGTTTACCGTTTGTTCTGAATGCCGGATTTGGCCAGCCGCCGCAGGGTGCGCAGCTTACGGAAGTGGAGGCTTCTCCGCACTATCGCGACGGGAAGTTCCACAACGCGCTTCCGACGCCTGGCTTTACCGGGCAGCAAAACATGCTGGTGGCGTGGTGGCAGTTCCTGACCCGTAAAACCGAAAACGCCCGTCCGGCGCAGCCGTTGCCGCTGGTGAAAACCGATCTGGCGAGCTTGCCTCTGGAGCAGGATACGCTGGTGTGGCTCGGCCACTCCTCGTGGTATATGCAGCTGGCGGGAAAACGCATCCTGATCGACCCGGTCCTCGGCAACTATGCCGCGCCGTTCTCGTTCCTTAATAAAGCGTTTGCGGGAGAGTACCCGTGGCGTGCGGAGAGCATGCCGGAAATCGACCTGCTGATTATCTCGCACGATCACTACGACCATCTGGACTACGCCACCATCCGGTCGCTATTGCCGAAGGTGAAGCGCGTCGTGACGCCGCTCGGCGTGGGATCCCACCTGCGCTACTGGGGAATGAAGCCTGAGATTATCGACGAGCGCGACTGGAACCAGTCGGTGCACATCAGCGATGCGCTGACGGTTCACGTGCTGCCCGCGCGCCACTTCTCCGGGCGCGGCATCAAGCGTGACCAGACCCTGTGGGGCAGTTTTATGTTCGTCACGCCAGAGCAGAAGGTCTACTACAGCGGCGACTCCGGTTACGGCCCGCACTTTAAGGCCATTGGCGAGCAGTTTGGCGAGGTGAATTTAGCCATCATGGAAAACGGCCAGTACGACCAGGACTGGAAGTACATCCACATGCTGCCGGATGAAACGGCGCAGGCTTCGGCGGACCTCAACGCGAAAGCGGTGGTGCCGGGGCATAACGGGCGTTTCGTGCTGGCGAAACACACCTGGAACGATCCGCTGATCCAGCTGGCGCGGGCCAGTAAGGATAAAAATTATCGGCTGCTGACGCCGGAACTGGGTGAGCCGGTTCGGGTGAGCGATAGCATGCAACAGTTTCGTGAGTGGTGGGAATAATGTTGAACCAAGAAACAGAGGGGGAGAGCAGCATGACGATTTCCGCTCAGGTCATTGATACCATAGTCGAATGGATCGATGACAACCTACACCAGCCGCTACGCATCGAAGAGATCGCCCGCCACGCGGGTTACTCCAAGTGGCATTTACAGCGGCTGTTTATGCAGTACAAAGGCGAAAGCCTGGGGCGCTACATCCGCGAACGCAAGCTGCTGCTGGCGGCGCGGGATCTGCGTGAATCTGACGAGCGCGTGTACGAAATCTGCCTGCGCTACGGTTTTGAATCGCAGCAGACGTTTACCCGCATCTTTACCCGCACCTTCCATCAACCGCCTGGGGCATATCGCAAAGAGAACCATAGTCGGGCGCATTGAAATTGACGAAACGTAGGCCGGGAAAGGCATTGCTGCCACCCGGCTTTTTTATTGGCCTACGACGCCAGTGAAAACCAGCGGCGCCAGACGAAACGCAGGATGAAGAATTCAATGGCCCCGAGCAGTAAAAACCACACGCAGAACAGTATGGTGTAAAGCTGGTTCAGATCGACCATATGAAAGGTCTGAACCAGCTTCTGCGCCAGCACCAGACCCAGCGACGGTGCGGGCAGCAGTAAGCAAGAGAGCAGGGCCAGCAATAAAATGCCCCCTGCAGTCAGCAGCGATTCCAACGGGTGTTTCATCGTAATGTTAATCGTCAGTTAAAAATGTCATTGTCCGGCATCCTTTAACGTAAAGCAATATCAACCCGCCAGGCCTTTTTTAATGAAATAATTCTCGACACCAACAAATAATGCGCGAAAGGAAATTAATTTAACCATGATGATTAAATTAATTTCGCGCTATGTAAATAAATGTCTGCATCACGAAAATAATTTTACAAACGTATAAGTGCTGTATCCAATTAACGTCGCAATAACAATGGCTGCGACAATGTATAACGCCAGGCGCCGTCCGCGATAAATACCAAACATGGTACCCCCTCGTTTAGGAATGGTTTAGAAATATTTTGTAAAAATCAGCTCGTCGAAATAATTTTAATCAATTTTGAATAACCCAGTGGTAAATATATTGCGGTAGATCAATTTTACCCGCAAGACTTTAAAATCAATTTATTTAAGCCAGAAAGGAATTCAGGCTTCTGTTCACCGGATATTGAAGGAAAAATACGATGACTGAAAAAAAATTCTCCTCAAACATGCCGCCTTCCGGCGGGCTGGCATACCAGCAGACCACAGAGCAGGTGCTTGCCTACGCGCAAAGCCAGGCGAGCGGTCTGGACCGCGCAGAGGCGCAGGCGCGTCTGCAAAAACAGGGCCCGAACGCGCTTCCGGAGAAAAAGGGCAAGCCGGGCTGGCTGCGTTTTCTCGCGCACTTTAACGATGTGCTGATTTACGTTCTGCTGGCCGCTGCGGTATTAACGGCGGTAATGGGTCACTGGGTCGATACGCTGGTTATTTTGGGCGTGGCGGTTATCAACGCCTTGATTGGCCATATTCAGGAAAGCAACGCGGAAAAATCCCTGAAGAGCATTCGTAATATGCTCTCCAGCGAGGCACGCGTTATTCGCAACGGCAACCATGAAACTATCCCAACGACTGAAATAGTCCCGGGCGACATTATTGTATTACGCGCGGGGGATCGTATTCCGGCAGATATGCGTTTAATCGAAGCGCATAATTTACGCGTGGAAGAGGCGATTCTGACCGGTGAATCTACCGTGGTGGATAAGCACATTAATCCGCTGAGCGGTGAACTGCCGCTGGGCGACCGCACCAATATGGTCTTCTCCGGGACGACCGTCAGCGCGGGCGGCGGCATCGGCGTGGTCACCGCGACCGGTAAGGAGACGGAGCTCGGCCACATCAACCAGATGATGGCGGGTATCGAAAAGCACCGCACGCCGCTGCTGGTGCAGATGGACAAGCTGGGTAAAGCGATCTTCGCCATTATCCTCGCAATGATGGCCGCGCTGTTTGTCTTCAGCCTGGTGTTCCGCGAAATCCCGATGGGCGAGCTGCTGCTCTCCCTGATCAGCCTGGCGGTGGCCTCCGTGCCGGAAGGTCTGCCGGCGATTATCTCCATCATCCTCTCGCTGGGCGTGCAGGCGATGGCCCGCAAGCGGGCGATTATCCGCAAGCTGCCGACGGTTGAAACGCTCGGCGCAATGACCGTGGTCTGCTCGGATAAAACCGGCACCCTGACCATGAACGAGATGACGGTCAAAGCCATTATCACCGCCGACGCCTGCTACCGCGTGGACGGCAACAGCTACGAGCCGGTGGGCAACATCTACCTGGAAGGCAGCGACGAGCCGGTCCACATCCAGCCGGGCACCGTGCTGGAGCAGTACCTGCGCACCATCGACCTCTGCAACGACAGCCAGCTGATTCAGGACGAGCGCGGCCTGTGGGGCATCACCGGTGGCCCGACAGAGGGGGCGCTGAAGGTGCTGGCGGCGAAGGCCAGCCTTGAGCCGGTCGTGACTACGCTGGTTAATAAGATCCCGTTCGACTCGCAGTACAAGTACATGAGCACCCACTACCAAATTGGCGGTGAGGAGCAGATTTTGATCACCGGCGCGCCGGACGTCATTTTCGCCCTGTGCGCCGAGCAGCAGACCCGCAACGGTGCGGAAGCCTTCAACCGCGCGTACTGGGAAAGCGAGATGGAGCGCTATGCCCGTCAGGGGCTGCGCATGGTCGCCGCGGCATTCAAGCCGGCGAACGGCGAGCAGGAACTGACGCACGACGATCTGAGCCACGGTCTGATCTTCCTCGGCATCGCCGGGATGATGGATCCGCCGCGTCCGGAAGCCATTGATGCGATTAACGCCTGCCAGCAGGCGGGGATCCGCGTGAAGATGATCACCGGGGATCACCCGCAGACGGCGATGAGCATCGGCCAGATGCTGGGGATCACCAACAGCGAGCAGGCGGTCACCGGCTACGAGCTGGAGAAGATGGACGACGCCGCGCTGGCGGAAGCGGCGGTGAAGTATGACATCTTCGCCCGCACCAGCCCGGAGCATAAGCTGCGTCTGGTGAAAGCGCTGCAGGATAAAGGCGAAATCGTCGGTATGACCGGTGACGGCGTGAACGATGCTCCGGCGCTGCGTCAGGCTGACGTGGGTATCGCGATGGGCATCAAGGGCACGGAAGTGACCAAAGAGGCGGCGGACATGGTCCTGACGGACGATAACTTCGCCACCATCGCCAGCGCGGTAAAAGAGGGGCGTCGCGTTTACGACAACCTGAAGAAGACCATTCTGTTCATCATGCCGACCAACCTCGCGCAGGGGCTGCTGATTGTGATTGCGCTGCTGGCGGGGAACATCATTCCGCTGACGCCGGTGCTGATTTTGTGGATGAACATGGCTACCTCCGCCACGCTCTCCTTCGGCCTGGCCTTTGAGGCCGCCGAGCGCAACATCATGCGTCGTCCGCCGCGTCAGACCGGGCAGCACGTGATGGACGCCTACGCCGTGTGGCGCGTGGCCTTCGTCGGCACCATGATTGCCATCGCCGCCTTTGCGCTGGAAGCCTGGCTGGCTCCGCGCGGCCACAGCGCGGAGTTCATCCGCACCGTGCTGCTGCAGATGCTGGTCTGCGCCCAGTGGGTGTACATGATTAACTGCCGCAACACCGAAGGGTTCTCCCTGAACCGCGGCCTGCTGGCGAACAAAGGGATCTGGCTGGTGACGGGCGTACTGTTCCTGCTCCAGGCGGCGATTATCTACCTGCCGTTTATGCAGATGCTGTTCGGCACCGAAGCGCTGCCGCTGCGCTACTGGTTCGTGACTCTGGCGGTGGCGGGCGTGATGTTCTTCGTCGTCGAAATCGAGAAGCGACTGACCCGCAGGTTCCGTAAGGCTGCATAACCTTTTGCCCTCACCCTAACCCTCTCCTACAGGGAGAGGGAACTCTGACCTCCCTCTCCCTGTGGGAGAGGGCCGGGGTGAGGGGAGAAACAACGCTGAGGTAAACCCCATGAAACGCCCACTCCTGTTCGCACTCCTCGCCTGCACCCTGCAACCCGTCTTCGCCTCCGCGATCCCCGTTCGCGTCGCCGCCGTGGAAAAGACCGCCCACGCCGCCGAGCGCCAGATCCCGGGCCGCATCGAAGCTATCCACACCGTTGAGCTGCGCGCCCGCACGGAAGGCGTGATTACCAAAATCCACTTCCGCGACGGGCAGTACGTGAAAAAAGGCGACGTGCTGTTCGAGCTGGACGACGCCGAGCCGCGCGCCGCCCTGCGCCTGGCGCAGGCCGAGGTGAGAAGCGCCGAAGCCACGCTGCGTCAGGCGCAGCAGCAGCTTTCCAGATTTGAAAGCCTGGGCAGCAGCAACGCCATCAGCCGTCACGACGTGGATAACGCCCGCATGCAGCGGGACGTCGCCAGCGCCGCGCTGGAGCAGGCCAAAGCCCGGCTCGACACCCGCAGCGTCACCCTGAACTACACCCGCATCGCCTCGCCGATTGACGGCCGCGTGGGGCACAGCCAGTTCCACGTCGGCAGCCTGGTCAACCCTGCCAGCGGCGTGCTGGTGGAGGTGGTGCAGCTTGACCCGATCCGCATCGCCTTTGCGCTGGAGGAGGGGGCATTTGCTACCAAAGCCGGACAGCATGCCGACATCAGCGCCATGAAGCAGGCCTGGCAGGCGTTAATTGACAGCAACGGCCAGCGCGTCAGCGGCGAGCTCACCTCCGTAGACAACCGCATCGACCCGCGCACCGCCAGCGTGATGCTGCGCGCCGAGTTCGCCAACCCGCGCCATCAGCTCCTGCCCGGTGGCAATGTAAACGTGTATTTGCGCCCGGCAAGCGAACAGCCCGTGCTGACCCTGCCCGCTGCCGCGGTGCAGCAGAACGGCGACGGGTTCTTCGCCTGGGTGGTTAACGCCGACGGCAAAGCCGAAATGCGTCCGCTGATGGTCGCCGGACAGATTGGCCAGCAGTTCCAGATTACCTCCGGCGTGAAGTCCGGTGAGCGAGCGATTACTGACGGCGCGCAGCGCGTGCAGCCCGGCGCTACCGTCCAGATACTCAACTAAGGAGCCATCATGCTGACGTTTTTCATCAAACGCCCGCGCTTCGCGATGGTGATTGCGCTGGTCATCACCCTGCTGGGGGCCATCGCGCTGAAGATTATTCCGGTGGAGCAGTACCCGCAGATCGCGCCGCCGGTCGTGAACGTTTCTGCCAGCTGGCCGGGCGCCAGCTCGGCCGACGTGGCGGAGGCCATTGCCACGCCGCTGGAGACCCAGTTGAACGGCGTGGACCACATGCTCTACATGGAGTCCACCAGTTCGGACGAAGGCACCTACAGTCTGAACATTACCTTTGCGGCGGGCACCGATCCGGACCTCGCCGCCATCGACGTGCAGAACCGCGTGGCGCAGGCCGTGGCGCAGCTGCCGACCGAGGCGCAGCAAAACGGCGTGCAGGTGCGCAAGCGCGCCACCAACCTGATGATGGGGGTAAGCCTTTACTCACCGAATAACACCCATACGCCGCTGTTCGTCAGCAACTACGCCAGCACCCAGGTGCGCGAGGCGCTGGCTCGCCTGCCGGGCGTCGGGCAGGTGCAGATGTTTGGCGCGCGCGACTACAGCATGCGCATCTGGCTGCGTCCGGACCGCATGAACGCCCTGAACGTCACCACCGACGACGTGGCGCAGGCGCTGCGCGAGCAGAACGTGCAGGGGGCGGCAGGCCAGGTTGGCACGCCGCCGGTATTTAACGGCCAGCAGCAGACCCTGACCATCAACGGGCTGGGGCGCTTAAATCAGGCCGAAGACTTTGCCGACATCATCATCCGCGCGGGCGAGATGGGCCAGCTGGTGCGCCTGAAGGACGTCGCCACCATTGAGCTTGGCTCGCGCAGCTACAGCTCGGGCGCGCAGCTGAACGGGCACGACTCCGCCTACCTCGGCATCTACCCGACGCCGTCCGCCAACGCCCTGCGCGTGGCCGACGCGGTGCGCGCGGAGCTGGAGCGCCTCTCGACGCGCTTCCCGGACGACCTGGTATACGAGGTGAAGTTCGACACCACTTCCTTTGTGGCCGCCACCATTAAAGAGATCGGCGTCTCGCTGGCGCTCACCATGCTGGCGGTGGTTATCGTCGTTTCCCTGTTCCTGCAAAGCTGGCGCGCAACGCTGATTGTCGCGCTTGCTATTCCGGTGTCGCTGGTGGGCACCTTCGCGCTGCTCTACACGCTCGGCTACTCCGCCAACACCCTCAGCCTGTTCGCCATCATTCTGGCGCTGACCATGGTGGTGGATGACGCCATCGTGGTGGTGGAGAGCGTCGAAACGCTGATGGCGGAAGGGCAGAGCCGCACGGCGGCGACCGCGCTGGCCCTGCGCCAGATTGCCGGGCCGGTCATCGCGACGACGCTGGTGCTGCTGGCGGTGTTTGTGCCGGTTGCGCTCCTGCCGGGGATTGTCGGCGAGCTGTACCGCCAGTTCGCTGTGACACTCTCCACCGCCGTCACCCTCTCAAGCCTGGTGGCGCTGACCCTGACGCCCGCCCTGTGCGCGCTGCTGCTGCGCCCGCGCCCGGAGAAGCCTGCTGCGGTTTATCGCGCCTTTAATCGCGGGTTGGACGCCACGCGCGGTTTCTATACCCGCATCGTGCACGTCTTAAACCTGCGCCCGTGGCTGGCACTGCTGGCCACCGCATGCGCGGCGGCGGTAGTGGTGTTCAGCTTTATGTCGATGCCAAAAGGCTTCCTGCCGCAGGAGGATCAGGGCTACTTCTTCGCCAGCGTCCAGCTGCCGGAAGCAGCCTCGCTGGAGCGTACCGAAGCGGTGATGACCACGGCGCGCGAACTCATCGCCAAAAATCCGGCGGTGGAGGACGTGATTCAGGTCTCCGGGTTTAACATCCTCAACGGCACCAGCGCCTCTAACGGCGGGTTTATCTCCATCATGCTCAAAGACTGGAGCGAGCGTCCGCCGCTGGACGAGGTGATGGGGAGCCTGCAGCGCCAGTTGCTGGCCCTACCGGAAGCGACCATCATGACCTTCGCGCCACCGACGCTGCCGGGGCTGGGCAACGCCTCCGGCTTCGACCTGCGCATTCAGGCGCATGCGGGGCAGAGCCCGGCGGAGCTGGAGCGCGTGACGCGTGAGGTGCTGGCGAAAGCTAACCAGCATCCGCAGCTGAGCCGCGTGTTCACCACCTGGAGCAGCAATGTGCCGCAGCTGACGCTAACCGTTGACCGCGAGCGCGCCGCGCGCCTCGACGTGCCGGTATCACGAATCTTCAGCAGCCTGCAGACCGCCTTTGGCGGCACCCGCGCTGGGGATTTCAGCGTCAACAACCGCGTCTACCACGTGGTGATGCAAAACGAGATGCAGTGGCGCGAGCGCGCAGAGCAAATCAGCGAGCTGTTCGTGCGTAGCAACAGCGGCGAGCGGGTGCGCCTGAGCAATCTCGTCACCATCACGCCGAGCGTCGGCGCGCCGTTCCTGCAGCAGTACAACCAGTTCCCGTCCGTGTCGGTGAGCGGCTCGGCGGCGGCTGGGGTGAGCAGCAGCACCGCGATGGCGGCGATGGGCGAGATTCTGGCGGAGAATTTGCCTGCGGGGTACAACTACGCCTGGAGCGGCATGTCATATCAGGAGCAGCAGACCGGCAATCAGGCGATATGGATCGTGCTGGCGGCGGTGGTGATGGCGTGGCTGTTCCTCGTCGCCCAGTACGAGAGCTGGACGCTCCCGGCGAGCGTGATGCTCTCGGTGCTGTTCGCCCTCGGCGGGGCGCTGGTCTGGCTGTGGTTGGCGGGCTACGCCAATGACGTGTACGTGCAGATTGGCCTGGTATTGCTGATCGCGCTAGCGGCTAAAAACGCCATTCTTATCGTGGAGTTTGCCCGCGCGCGGCGCATGGACGGGATGGCGATTGTCGATGCCGCAAAGGAAGGGGCCTCGCGCCGCTTCCGCGCGGTGATGATGACCGCCGTGTCGTTCATTATCGGCGTCCTGCCCATGATGCTGGCGACCGGAGCGGGTGCCCAGAGCCGCCGCATCATCGGCACCACGGTGTTCAGCGGCATGCTGGTGGCGACCGTGGTGGGGATTGTGTTCATCCCCGCGCTGTTCGTGCTGTTCCAGCGCCTGCGCGAGTGGGGTCACGGCCTTACGGACTCGTCGCCCACAGCTCGCAGTGTTTCTGCACCAGAGAAATAAGCGAGCCGCCGTCGGCGATAAAGTCCCGCATGCGCTGTGCCTCGCTCTTGCCCTGCTTTAACAGCAGGGCGATTTCATTGATTGCGCTGGTCGCGCCGAGCTTCTCGGCCGACGGTGCAACCTGCTCCAGCAGCCACGCAATGTCTTCCGCTACGGTTTTGTGCTCGCCGGTGTGCACGTCCGTCAGGATCCCCTCCAGCCCGTAGCGACAGGCCTGAAAACGGTTAAAGCGGTAGAGCAGAAAATCCTTCTCCTGATGCTTATAGGGTCGCGCGGTTAACAGCCAGTGCGACGTCGCCTGAATAAGCCCGGCGATGTTAATCGCGTGGCCGAGCGTCAGCGGCGTATCCATCACCCGCACCTCCACAGTGCCGAAGTGCGGGCTGGGGCGGATGTCCCAGTGCAGATCCTTAATGCTGTCGATCATGCTGGTCGAACTCAGGCGGCGGAACAGCCCTTCGAACTCCTGCCAGCTGTTAACCCACGGCATCTGGCCGTTATCCGGGAACCCCGAAAAAATGTTCAGTCGCGACGAGGCGAATTTCGTGTCCGTGCCCTGCATATACGGCGAGGCTGCCGCCAGGGCGATAAAGTGCGGCACGAAGCGCGACAGGCCGTGCAGCAGGTAAATCGCGTCGTCCCCGGTTCGACAGCCGACGTGCACGTGCTGGCCGAACACCGTTGCCTGCAAAATCAGATAGCCAAAGCGCTCCAGCGTGACGTTATAGCGCTCGTCGTCGCACACCTCCTGACGCTGCCACTTCTGGAAGGGGTGCGTCCCGCCGCCGCAAATCTGAATATGCTGCTCCGCCGCGGCGCGCAGAATGCTCTGCTGCATCACCGAGAACTGCGCCGCCGCCTGGTCGATGTTCAGGCACACGCCGGTGGCGATTTCGAGCATGCTTTCGGTGATGTCGTGTTTGACTTCGCCGCCTTTGATGTCGTCTTTGACGGCGGCGATAAGCGCGGAGGAGTCCTGGCTCAGATCGTAGCCCGGCGGGTTAACCACCTGCAGTTCGAGTTCGATGCCGAGGGTGAACGGTTCAGAGGATTTAAAATCAGGTAAAGGCATGGCGCACTCCGTTGTCTGTGAATGTTGAGTATAGACAACGGGTGTGGCGCGCTCGTCTCAGGGTGGTATAACTGATAGCAGGCTTAGCAAAAGGGGAGTGACTTATGTCTGACCATCCAACCATTGCGCTGATTGGTCCCGGTGCGATTGGCACCACCATTGCCGCTGTGTTGCATGACGCGGGCCGCACGCCGCTGCTGTGCGGACGCACCGCGCATCCGGAATTACGCCTGCGCCACGACGAGGGTGAAACCGTGGTGCCCGGTCCGGTATTAACCGATCCGGCCGACATTACGCGCCCCGTCGATCTCGTTTTCGTGGCGGTAAAAACGACGCAAAATGCCGACAGCGCAGGATGGCTGCGGGCTCTGTGTGATGAAAACACCGTGGTCTGCGCGCTGCAAAACGGCGTGGAGCAAAAAGCCCAGCTTGAGCCGTGGGTTAACGGCGCAGCGGTGCTGCCGTCGGTAGTCTGGTTCCCGGCGCAGCGCGAGCCGGATGCCTCCGTCTGGCTGCGGGCGAAGCCGCGTCTGACGCTGCCGGACGTGCCGCAGGCGCAGCGGGTGGTGGAGGCGCTTCGCGATACGCGCTGCGCGGTTGAACTCTCGGCAGATTTCGCTACCGTCGCCTGGCGCAAGCTGCTACAAAACGCGGTCGCCGGGCTGATGGTGCTGGCCAACCGCCGCGCAGGGATGTTCAGGCGCGAGGATATCAGCGAGCTTGCGCTAGCCTATCTGCGCGAGGGGCTTGCCGTCGCCCGCGCTGAGGGGGCGAAGCTGGATGATGCGGTGGCGCAGGAGATTCTGGCGAACTTCCAGCGTGCGCCAGTTGATTTGGGCACGTCGATCCTTGCCGACCGTCAGGCGGATCGCCCGATGGAGTGGGATATCCGCAACGGCGTGATCCAGCGCTACGGCCGCAAGCACGGGATTGCGGTGCCCATCAGTGACGTGGTGGTGCCGCTGCTGGCGGCGGGGAGCGAGGGGCCGGGCTAACGGCCGCTGTTTTTCCGTTCGGCAAAGTAGTGGGCGGGCGTGCTGCCCATCGCTTTACGGAACATGGTGATAAACGCATTCACGGATTCGTACCCGAGCGTTGCCGCCACGTTCTGGACGGGCACGCCGCTTGCCAGCTCCCGCAGGGCAATAATCAAAAGCAGCTGCTGGCGCCATCGCCCGAAGCTCAGCCCGGTCTCGCGCTGCATCAGGCGGGCAAACGAGCGCTCGCTGAGGGCAAGCCGTTTTGCCCACTCCTTCAGAGTGCTTCTGTCCTCCGGGCGGCTGACCAGCGCGTCGGCCATGGCGCGAATTTTCGGGTCAGTCGAGACCGGCAGGCTCAGCTTCTGCTGCGGCATGCTGGCGAGCTCGTCAAGCGTGACTCTGATCAGCCTGGCGACGTGGCTGTCGGGAGGATAATCCACGCCTTCGCGCGTCAGACGATCGACCAGCTCCTTAATCAACGGCGAGATCGCCAGGGTGCAGCATCTCTCCGGCAGTACCGCCGCGCCGGGCTCAATAAACAAATAGTTGAGATGCGCGTTCCAGGTCGCCCTGGCGCTGTGCGGGATCCCGCCGGGGATCCAGACGGCGCAGTCCGGCGGCACGATCCAGATGTCATTCTCCGAGTAACAGCTGACCGCACCGTATCGGGCAATAATCAGCTGGCCCTTGCGGTGGGTATGTACCGGCACTTCCGCGGCGTAATCCACGAAGTCCAGATGACGCGCCACGGCAGGGGAGGTGGTGGCGTCAGGGTCATACAGCGTATGAGCGAGTTGAGGTTTCACGATTCTGGCAACATTTAGGTATTTTTTGACAGAATAGAGTATTTAAGGGCGTCTGTAAGCCGGTAATAATCCCGGCATGAAAAACATCTTCTCTCATCCTGTGCGCCTGCCTGACACGTTGCGAAACGACGCGGGCGCGCTGATCTACGCCGCGAAGAGCTTTGCCGCGGCGATGCTGGCTTATTACATAGCGCTCTCGATAGGCCTCGAACGTCCCTCGTGGGCCATTATTACGGTTTACATCGTGTCACAGACGTCAGTTGGGGCATCGCTGAGCCGAAGCCTCTACCGGCTGGCCGGTACCGTGGCGGGGGCCAGCGCGACCGTGCTGATTGTGCCCACCTTCGCGAATACGCCAGTCCTGTGTAGCGTGGTGCTGACGGGCTGGATCGTATTCTGCCTGTGGCTCTCCCTGCTGGAGCGCACGCCCCGGGCGTACGCCTTTGTGCTGGCCGGCTACACCGCGAGCCTGATTGGTTTTCCCGCGGTGTCCGATCCCGGCGGCATTTTTAACGTCGCCATTGTCCGCGTGCAGGAGATCGCTATCGGGATTTTCTGCGCGGCGCTGATTCACCGCTACGTGCTGCCCGCGCGCGTCTCGGGGCTGTTCAACGGGAAATTATCCCAGACGCTACAGGCCGCGCGCGGGCGGGTGGCTGATACCTTATCAGGTAAACCCGATGCGGCTTCCGCCCCTCTGCATCTGGCCCTGGCGCTGCAGTTCCTGCAGGGCATAAGCCACCATATTCCGTATGATTTTGCCCTTTCAGCTCCGGTGCGGCAGGCCAGAAAGGCGATCCACGATCGGCTGGCTCGGCTGGTTATCGTCAACTGTGAACTTCACGATCGCCTGCCAGCGATCGGAACCCTGCCCGCCGACGTGCAGGTATTGCTGGGCGACGTTCAGGCCTGGCTTGCCGTTGAAGGCGCCAGCAGCACGGCAGAGGCGCTGCGGCTCCGCTGTGCGCTTCTCGTCGATCGGTATGCCGCGCAGGCGCAGACCTTTGACGACGCGTTGCAGGTCAGTTTTATTCGCTACCTCTCGGAGGCCATCGCTCTTCTGCAGCAGTGCGAACGTCTTTCCGGGGCCATCCGCCATGCCAAACCCGTCGTTGGGGAGAGGCAAACCCGCGCGGCGAAAGGCTACGTTTTTCACCGGGATCCTCTGACCGCAGCCCGCACGGCGCTGGGGGCTTTCGCTATCATCCTGAGCGGCTGTCTGGTCTGGATCTTCTCAGCGTGGCCGGATGGCGGTACGGCGGTGTCTATCCTGGGGGTCTGCTGCACGCTGTTCGGCAGCTTCGACACTCCGGCGCCCCACATCGTGAAATACATCGTTGGCTCGTTCTGGGGCGTGGTCATTAGCCTGTTCTACAGCTTTGCGCTGCTGCCGCTGGTGAGCGATTTCCCGGTGCTGGTGGCGGTGCTTGCCCCGGCGTATCTGCTGGCCGGGTCGCTTCAGGCGCGTCCGCCCACCACGTTTATGGCGATGGGTATTACCCTGACGCTGCCCATTCTGTGCGAGCTGGGGGCGCACTACAGCGGAGATTTTGCCGTTGCGGCCAACACCGCCATCGCGCTCTTTGCCGCCACCGGCTATGCCGTCGTCAGCATGAGCCTGCTGCAAACCGTGCAGGCGGATGGTGCCATCACCCGTCTGCTGAACCTGTGCCAGCGCGACATTCGCCGCAGCGTGAAGGGCACGCTGCGGGTCGACGAAACGTACTGGATCAACCTGATGATGGACCGAACCGCGCTGTTGCTGCCACGTTTACAGCGCAGCGAGTGCGCTCCAGAGCAGGCGCTCGGTCGACTGCTGCACGCGCTGCGCCTGGGGCTGTCGGTCATGCATTTACGCCGCAGCGACACACCGCCCGAAAGGGAGGTTGCCGCGCTTTTTCATCGGATAAATGCCGCGGACCGCCACGCCTTACGCGAGCGCATCGTTACCCTTATCGAACGCCATCTGCCTGCGGCAGATGAACATACGCGCCAGTTTGTCTTCAGGCTGGTGGATCTGCACTGTGCATTACGGGAGCCGGACCATGGTTAACGATCTCAATATCGGCGGGGTTTTTATTCCGGGGCTGCTGATGGTCGCCCTCGCGGCGCTGGTCTGCACGCTGGGCCTCGTCGCGCTTTTCTCTCTCAGCAGGCTCTACCGGCGCTTGCCGTTTCGCCCGCTGATGGATGTTTCCACCTGGATTGTCACCTTTTTCCTGCTGATGCAGGGCCTGACTGCGTTGGGGTTATTATCATGAAATCACTGCTTTCTTTACTGGCTCGCTATGCGCTGACGTTAAGCGTCGTCGCGGCGGCCACGCTTCTGGCGTTTCTGATGTGGAAACACTATGCACATACGCCGTGGACCCGCGACGGCCGCGTGCGGGCGGACGTGGTGCAGATAGCGCCGGACGTCTCCGGGCCGGTCATCAGCGTGGCCGTGCGGGACAACCAGTGGGTGAACCGGGGCGATGTGCTCTACACCATCGATCCGCGCTGGCTGAAGCTGGCGGTGGTCAGCGCGCAGGCTGACGTCGAGTCGAAACGCCATGAAATGCTGATGCGCCAGGACGCGGCCCATCGCCGCACGCTGATTAAAAACGCTATTTCGAGCGAGGATTTGCAGCAAACCGGCAGCGCGGCGAACGTCGCGGCGGCCAATTATCACGGCGCGCTGGCCGCGCTGGATCTGGCAGAGCTTAATCTGGCGCACGCCACCGTCCGTGCGCCGGTTTCGGGGTACGTCACGCACCTGCGGCTTCGCCCTGGCGATTATGCGACAGCGGGGGAGACGAAGGTCGCCATCGTCGATGCCCACAGCTTCTGGGTGGTGGGGTACTTTGAAGAGACCAAGCTGCGCCATATCCGCGTCGGGGATGCCGCGCAGGTGGTGCTGATGGGGTACGAGCCGGTCATCACGGGTCACGTGGAGAGCATCGGACATGGGATCGGGGACAGCAACGATGAGACGGGCGGGCTGGGGCTGCCCGACGTCGAGCCCACCTTTAGCTGGGTCCGGCTGGCGCAGCGCGTGCCGGTGCGTATTCATATCGACAGGTTGCCGGAGGGGGTTGAGTTGGTGGCGGGGCTGTCGGCGAGCGTGGCTTTAGGGAGATAGGGAGGGAAGGTGATAGATGTGAGTATGAATGTCTGTGTTGTGCCATAAGCGGACGATTTCTCTCAGCCGGAATCAGCTCAAATGCCGGAAGTTATATTTTGTGCGCTGCAAATCGGCTTTCTGGTAATCCGGCAAAAAAAGGTGACCTAATGCTGAAAAGCGCACCGTCATAAGCGCTTGGCTCTGCGAGTCCTACCCGGGCACTGGTACAAAAAAGTGTGTTGAGTGACGAACCACCAAGCACCGGGCAGGTTGTCTGGAGGGCTGGAGCAGAAAGAATGCTGTGTATTTCTCCCCCCGGACTGTATCGAACAACCCGACTGCCGCCCCATTCTGCGTTCCACAAATAGCCCTGCGCATCAATGCAGGAACCATCAGGCGCGCCGCTGCTTTCGGTTTCGGCGAACACGTGCTGGTTCTGCAGCGAGGGGTAATCACAGCACATTATCCGACCCTGCATCGAGTCACAATAATAGAGCGTGCAACCATCGGGGCTGAAAGAGATGCTGTTCGGGATAGCGACATCGGGCAGTTCAAGCGTCTCAACAGTCAGCGTTGCCGCGTTGAGACGGTGAAACTTACCGATGACTTTAGCGGGATAACCAACATCCATCGTCCCGAAGACAAAATTACCGGCACGGTCACACCGTCCATCACCTATACGGGCACCGGTATTTCCCGGAGAAGCAACCACCGTGGTGAGCAACCCGGTATTGAGATCATAGAAAGCCAGCCTGGACGCGAGTCCCATCAGCAGAACGTGGTTTTGTTCAGTCAGGGCAAAGGAGCCAAGGCGTTCAGGCAGCGACCAGCGCATCACAGCGTCATTGCCTTCTTCTATGGCGAGCAGTTCACTGGCTTCAATGTCAGCCCAGAAGAGCCTGCGGGTTCTTTCACACCACAGCGGGCACTCTCCCAGCGTATTTCTGACATCAGCTGCAATTGAAAACATGTTAATCCTCCGGATAAAAAAGTCATACTGTACGATGGCAAGTGGATAATGCAGTTACTGCAGAAAACGTGCAGAGAGCCGATCGCCGAAAAGCATGACGGCAAGTCCGATCAGCATGACAACCATTCCCCCCAGCCTGAGTAACGAAACCGGACGCCGAACAGTGCCCAGCAAGCCAAAATGGTCAATCATCTGCGAGGAAAGCAACTGCCCGACAATCGCCAGCCCGAGCAGAGCTGAAAACCCGATTTTCGGCGCCAGCACGACATAGCTGAAAAGGGCACATGCGCCTATCAGGCCGCCCGTAAGACTCCAGAGGGGTTGTGACGGGATCGCCGCCAGCGATGTCATTAGCCCGCCCCTGAGCAGTGCGTAAATCCCCAGACTGAACGCGCCCGCCGTGAAGGAAAAGAGCGCCGCAGTGACCGGATCTCCTGCCAGTCCCCTTGCCAGCTGGCTGTTCAGGGTTGTCTGCATGGTGATCCCCAGACCTGCGGCAAACGCGATTACGTAATAAATCATTCTTTTCATCCCGGTCAGTCTGCCTGCTCCAGCGACAGGAAAGCGTCAGCAAAAATGTCAGGCTGGTAGCCAGAAGCAGCAAACAGGTGCTCACGCGACTCATCAATCGCCGTACGCAGTCGCTCGCTGTCTACGCCCAGCACCTTACCGTTCTGTTTAACGATGCGCCCGCCGATCATGACGGTATCGATGTTGCTGCGCTCGGCGGCATGTACTACCGTGCCAAAGGCATTTCCGGACGGGTACAGGTTAAGGTCACTGGCGTTAATCAGCACCAGGTCAGCCTGTTTGCCTGGCGTCAGGCTGCCCACTTTGTCCTGTAACCCTGCACAGGCTGCGCCATCAAGAGTCGCGGCCTTAAGGAGTTGCGCTGCCGGAAGCGTTTTCAGCGCATGTTCAGAATCGCAGCACTGCTGCTGATGCATGCCTATCACACGCTGCAGATAAAAAGCGACACGCATCTCCATAAACATGTCGGTGCTGTATGACGTTTCATTGTCCACGCTCAGACCGGGATGGAAGCCATGACGCTGCGCGGCCTCAATGGCGAACATCCCGCTTTCGATCCCATAGTGCGAATCTGAGCGCGGGCAGACGTTCACCCGGACACCCGCTTCCCGCAGAATTTCCCATCCCCGGTCTGGCAGCGCCGTGCAGTGATTGAAAATATTGTCCGGACCCAGCAGCCCCTGCTGATGCAGCGACTCAAGTTCAGACCCCATCTCAGCGCCAAAAAACTCAGTGACTATCGACAGTCCCAGTCTACGGGCCTCGGCCCACAACTCTGGCTCCAACTGGGCCATGACGGCGAGAGAGACCAGGCTTTCAGGGTTGTCGGTGAAATACTTCTCCTGCAGACGCTGCCAGTTGCCCGGCCAGTGCGCTTTATCCCATTCGCCGGCTACCGGTGCGCCGGAAGCATGAATGGCGCGAATGCCGCTATCAAGCAGAGCCTCGACTGCAGCGTCGGAATGCGCTGCAGTTCGGCTGTTGTGCGAGTTATCGATCATCGTGGTGATGCCCGCGTCAATAGCGCCCAGCGCCGTCAGCAGGTTACCGACATAGATATCGGCAGGACGGTAATATTTAGCGAACGAGAAGTGTGTGGCGTTGCTGTAGTCGTCCAGGCAGGTGGCGTTTGGGTTAATGCGGCGCAGCTGTCCTTCCCAGGCATGACGATGAGAATCGACCATTCCCGGCATGGCAATCATATTGGTGGCATTAATGACTTGCGCCCCCGGCACATCAAGGTTCTGGCCCACGGCGGTAATCGTTGAGCCGTTGATGAGAATATCACCACGCTCAATATTACCGATGTTCTCGTCCATGCTTAGTATCGTCGCGCCACGAATCAGCGTAGCCTGTGAAGTGACATTTTGATTGTTAACAATATTTCTGATGTAACCGGCCATAAACTTGCCTCTTTCCTGATCAATGAGGAAACAATACGCCACACCATTAGCCTGAAAAAGATGCGTAAAGTATTTTCATAATTCATAATTCTCGAATAATCAGACTCACTTTTAACTGGAGCAGAACGATGGATCGGATTCAGGCTATGCAGGTTTTCACGCGGGTTGCTGAAGCCGGGAGTTTTGTTCGCGCGGCAGAAACACTTTCACTGCCTTCTTCCACCGTCACCAGCACGATTAAAAACCTGGAGAAATACCTGCAGGTGCGTTTGCTTAACCGGACGACAAGACGGGTCAGCCTTACTCCTGAAGGCCTGCAGTATCTGGCGCAGTGCCGGGAGATCCTGTCGCTGATTGAACATAGTGAATCCAGCCTGACTGATTCCCTCAGACGCCCTCAGGGGCGGCTGCGGGTTGATATGCCTGGTGGGATCGCCCAGTTCATCGTGATGCCAAATCTGAAAGACTTCTACCGGCTCTATCCGGATATCTATCTGATGATTGGCGTGAGCGATCGGCAGGTCGATCTTGTTCAGGAAGGGGTGGATTGCGTCATCAGAACCGGGGAATTAACTGACTCCACGCTGGTTGCCCGTCCGCTTGGCCGGTTTCGCTGGGTGACCTGCGCCTCGCCGGACTATCTCAGGAAGTTCGGTGTCCCTGAGACGCCTGAAGCGTTGTCACAGCATCGGGCGATTCATTACTTTTCGGGTTCGGGAAGGCGCACCAATGAACTGCGTTTTACGTGTGGCACCGAGGCCTTCTCTGTTCCGGTTGAGGGGGATGCAGCCGTCAACGAAACGGGACTCTACATCAGACTGTGTCTTGAGGGTTTTGGGCTTGCTCAGCTTGCTGAGAATGTGATTTCGGAGAATCTGCAGCAAGGCAAACTGGTCGAGGTTCTGGCGGACTGGCAGCCATCCTCCGTGCCGGTAACGCTGCTCTATCCGCATCAGCGTTTTCTCTCTCCCGCCGTGCGTGCTTTTGCTGACTGGGTCGCTGGACTTTTCAACGTCGGCGCAGGTGAGAAAGGTCTTTCCGATAAAAGATGACTCCGATAAGAGGAAGATTCTTCAGAGCGACAATTAATAGCCCGCTCAGCAGAGGAACCGAACGATCCCCCTGCTGTGTCTGTGAATTCAGCCCGGCTGCAGTACAGGTTCCAGGTGAGCGTTTCGTCCGGCAGCGATTCCGGTGCAGGCACCTGCGACTGCGACTGCTGCGGTCATCAGTAATGGCACCGTCCAGCCTCCGGATAACTCCTGTACCTTGCCCAGCAACAGCGGCCCCATCGCCGCCATCAGATAACCGACACTCTGCGCCATGCCTGACAAGGCGGCAGCATCACCGGCGTTTTTAGTACGCAGCCCAATGAATGTCAGACCCAGCATCATGCTGGCACCAGAGCCGAAGCCGAGAAGCGCAGCCCACAGCATCGCCATATTCGGCAAATAAAGGATGCCGATAAAGGACACCGCGGTTAACAGGCTGACGCCAGCAGCAGCTAATTTCTGATCGTTGAGACGACGCAGCGTGGCCGCCAGAACCAGGCCGGGAATGGCAGTGGTCAGCTGAAGGATGCCGTGTACCTCGCCAGCCTGAGCAGAGGAGAGTCCACTGTCCGTAAGAATGGCCGGCAGCCAGCCCACCGCAACATAAAACGGCAACGCATTCAGGCCCATAAACAGGGTGACCTGCCATGCCAGAGGCGAGCGCCAGACCGCGACGGACACCGCTCGTTTCTCCGCCGCTGCTGGCAACTGATGCTTGTTCGCTAACTGAGGCAACCATAAAAGCAGCGCAAGGAGCGGTGCTATAACCAGCATGGCTAATGCGATGTTCCAGCCCCAGCTCTGCGTCAGAGGAATGACAATGGCTGAACCAATGGCACCAGCGGCACCCATAGTGATGGAATATGCCCCTGTCACGGAAGCCACGTTGCCGGAAAAATCACGTTTAATAAGGCCTGGCAGAAGCACATTGCCCAGGGCAATCCCGATACCTATTAATATGGTTCCGCCATAAAGCGCCCCGACGCTGCCTGTGGAGCGAAGCAGGATGCCCGCTGAAATCACGGCGAGAGCACCAAATAGGGTACGATCCAGACCGTACTTGCGGGAGATGGATGCGCTCAGGGGGGAAAACGCGGCAAAGGCCAGTAAAGGTAGCGAGTTAAGCAACCCAACGGCTGTGATACTAAGCCCAAAATCATGGCGGATAGACTCTAAAACGGGTGCAATAGCGGTAAAAGGAACACGCAGGTTAATGGCAATAAAAAGGATGCCGGTCACAAGTATGATTGAAGACCACTTGTTCGTCGTTTGGGACATAAATTTTGCTTTCTCTGGAAAAAAGAAAGACTTTAAAGAACACATGAGTTACAGAATATAGATAACCTGACAACATATAGCTAAATCATGCCAGTTAATAAAAAACCTGTGACCTCGCCGGAGGAGTTTAACGCCGATGCTTTCAGTCAGGCTGCTATTGCCCTGCATGTATCATCGTCAGGCGAGTATGCCGGGCAGAGTCCGCACGCTCATCGCAAGGGACAACTTATTCTCTCTTTGCACGGTGCAGTAAGCTGTGAGGTTGAGGATGCGCTGTGGCTTGTTCCACCGGGACATGCAGTCTGGGTTCCGGGTGAAATCCCTCATAGTTGCCGGGTCACGAAGAATGCAGATACCTGCTTTCTGTTTATAGAACCCGGAGCGGGAGCGATGCCGGAAATCTGCTGTACCCTGGCGATTACGCCTCTGGTCCGCGAGCTTGTTCTGTATCTTGCAGAGCAGGAACAGGCTTATTCTCCTGACAGTAAAACTGCCAGGCTCGCAGCGGTGCTGCTGGAACATATTCCGGAGGCGCCGGTGAATGCGCTCCATCTTCCCGTATCCGATCATCCTAAAATCCGGAAGATGGCTTCGGCACTTTTTAATGAACCTGATGACCGGCGAACGTTAAAGCAATGGGCTGCTCATCTGGCCATCAGCGAGCGATCTCTGGCCAGACGGATAAAAGAGGCAACAGGAATGAGCTTTGGTCGCTGGCGTCAGCAACTGCATTTGATGATAGCCCTGAGCCATCTGGCAGAAGGTCAGTCTGTGCAGCGCGTCGCCGGAATGCTGGGATATGATTCGGTCAGCGCGTTTATTACGATGTTCAGAAAAGCACTGGGTAAATCACCGACGCAATATTTTTCGTCTCTAACCTAATGCAAAACAACACAAAACGGATTTTTATAAAGAACGCCCGGGTCCGCTCTTCGCTCTTAACGGACATTCAACAAACAACTTTGTACTTTGAGTAAGGCCGAAATCATGCTTATTACCTCGCAGAATTCCGGCCTTCAGTCACCCGCCTCAGTGCGCCGTTATATAAGGCTCCTTCACAAATTCAGACAGCAGCCAGACCATATCATGCAGCAGCCCGGTGAGTTCTTTCGCCACGCTCGCAGGCAACGTTCCGCCCATCACCGCCAGCGTTAACGCCACGGCATAATCCACCTGCAACGCCGTTTCCTGCCAGCAGTCCGGCACACTGGAGGTAATCTTTTCCCCTGCGATCAACTGTTCAACCAGATACGACGGAAGCTCCGAGTCACAGCACTCACGCAGCCGCTTAAGCGCAGCCAGCAATCGCTTGCAGAGTGTGGCAAACGTCACCGTATCGTCAGTGTCCACCAGCACGCTAACATACGCAGTGCAGGCGTCAGCCAACTCAAAGAGATCAGCAGAATCGGGAAGTTGCAGGTGAAGAAGGTGATGAACAGCACTTTCCTCAGAAAGCGCGTAAGACAGGGAAGGGATAGTTGTCATGTGATTTTCCTTTTTAAACTTACTCCAGACCACCACATAAGTTCCTACGCTCATGGGTGGTAGCGCTGACGGAGGTAGGAATACCGCACATGACAAAGCGGCCAACCTTTCGGTTGCTCCGCCAGCGCGACCGTATTTTAACGGGATGAACGCTGTCGCGACAAAAATAATTGCCGAGTCATGTTAAACGGGTTCCTACGCCCGGTTACGGATGTGCCGCAACGCAGGCACTTTACGACTGCGAAGAAGGGATTAAAAGGGATCCCCCTGAATTACATAAGGTTACTTGCAGGTTTGCGAGGAGTCTTCCAGAAAACCCTGTCATCAATATCTTTCCAAATGCCACTCCATGCGTCTATGGTGTTACTTCCCCTTCTACTTTTATCAGGTTGCACATATGCCGAGCGCCAGCGAGAGCAAAGACTGGGTCAAATTTGCGCAAACGTCAGGGAAAATAGAGCGCATAGAGGCGTATTTCAGCGGACATGGCTATGAGCCACATCGGCATGACACCTACGCGATAGGCAGAACCTTGTCCGGGGTGCAGAGCTTTCACTATCGGGGCAGTCAACAACACAGCCTTCCGGGCGGGACGATGGTTCTGCACCCGGACGAAGTGCATGACGGAGAGGCGGGGACGACTGAAGGATTTCAGTATCGGATGCTGTATATCGATCCGGCGTTAGTTCAGAAAATCCTGGGCGGAAAACCGCTGCCGTTTATTCCCGGCGGGATCTCATCCGATCCCCGGCTTTTTGCGGCGACCGAATCCTTGCTAAAAGCACCAGAAGAACCTGTCGATACGCTGGAAGAAGAGGATGCGCTTTACGATCTGGCCAACACGCTGGCCATGGTGGGAGGACAACGCTTTCGTCGATGCGCATTCGATTATCGTCGCGCAGAGCGTGCACGCGAATATATTCAAACAGAATTCAGCCAGGACATTACGCTCGACACGCTATCCGAGGTCAGCGGCAGGGATCGCTGGAGCCTGAGTCGGGATTTTCGTGCACTTTACGGAACAAGCCCGTATCGGTATGTGACGATGCGGCGTCTTGAATATTGCCGACGTTTGATTGAAAAAGGCCTGTCTCTTGCTGAAGCGGCCGTTGAGGCCGGGTTTTCTGACCAAAGTCATATGACTCGCCAGTTTATCAAAACGCTGGGGATCTCACCGGGACGCTGGCAGAAAATCATCCAAAACAGCCGCACCTGAGCTGCACAATCATTCAAGACCGGCGCAACGGCCTTACTCTATCCTGGACACTTCTCAACCATAGGGAGTGTCACCATGTATCAACCCATTAATCTGGAAAATAAATTTTCCCTCTTCGACGCGCACTGGCAGCCGAAGGTCATCGCTCAGATGAATGACTACCAGTTTAAGATTGTGAAAATAGAGGGAGATTTTATATGGCACGCGCATCCTGAAACCGACGAAGCATTTATCGTGGTTGAGGGTGTGTTACGTATTGATTTTCGTGACGGGCACGTGCTCGTTAATCCGGGGGAATTGTACGTTGTGCCGAAAGGCGTTGAACATAAGACGTCTGCTGAAACGACGGTAAAAATGATGATGATAGAACCTTGCGGGGTTCTGAATACGGGACACGAAGGCGGGGATCGCACCGCAGAGAACGATGTCTGGATTTGACGACGAAGGATGACTTGCCGGGTGGCGGCTGCGCCTTACCCGGCCAACAAACCCTCAAAACCCCGATAAGCCGCTATGATTCCTCGCTCATCATCGTCAAAAACCGCCTCACCGTCCGCGAGCGTTCAAAACGCCGCCAGCACAGCGCGATATCGGTATAAAGCGCCGGTGAGCTTAGCGCATGATAGGTCACATTCGGCGGTGAAATGGCCGCCATGGATTTCGGCACCAGCGCAAACCCGCCGCCGGCGGAGACCATGCTCAGGGACGACGAAAGCTGTGACGATTGCAGCGCGTGCTGCACGTCAATTCCGGCCCGCTCGCAGCAGCCGTGCACCCGGTCATACAGGCCCGGCGCGACCTCCTGCGGGAACAGCACCACCGGCGTACCCCGAAGCTGCTCTAACGCCAGCGAACCGCAAGCCGCCAGCGGATGGTCGCGATGCAGCGCCACCACCATCGGCTCCCGGTCGAGGATTTTAATTTCAAACATCTTACTGCTCTCGCACGGCAGGCGTACGAAGGCAATATCCAGTTCACCCTCCGCCAGCATCGTCGTCAGCGACGACATATTGGCCTCCACCTGGTGAACCTGCACCGCCATGTTCTGCACCTGAAACTGGCGAATCAGCGCGAAAATTTTTGGGTGAAAGGCATCTGAACTGGTGATCCCAATCGACAGATTGCCGTTCAGCCCGCGCGCGATGCCGCGGGCCTTTTCCAGCGCGGCATCGCTCAGCGCCAGGATCTTACAGGCATCCTCATAGAACGCTTCTCCCGCCTCGGTCAGCTCCACGCCCCGTGTCAGGCGTCTGAACAGCGGCGTGCCGACTTCCTCTTCAAGCCGTTTGATCTGCTGACTCAGAGGAGGCTGTGAAATACCCAGCGCTTCGGCCGCCCGGGTGAAGTGTCGCTCGCGTGCAACCGCGACAAAATACCGCAGATAACGAAGTTCCATATCTAAAACGTCTCAAACCAGCATGGTTTCTATATTGGAACTCTCTGCTGAATCGGGTCAACATTTATTTAACCTTTCTAAATAAAGTTGAAGAGGACGAGCACGATGACGCATTCATCTGCCTGCGACTGTGAGGCCAGCCTGTGCGAGACCCTGCGCGGGTTCTCAGCCCAGCATCCTGACAGCGTGATCTACCAGACATCGCTAATGAGCGCCCTGCTAAGCGGCGTGTACGAAGGGGAGACGACGATCGCCGACCTGCTGGCACACGGTGATTTTGGTCTCGGCACCTTTAACGAGCTGGACGGTGAAATGATTGCCTTCAGCAGCCAGGTCTACCAGCTGCGCGCCGACGGCAGCGCCCGGGCCGCGAAGCCGGAGCAGAAAACGCCGTTTGCGGTAATGACCTGGTTCCAGCCGCAGTACCGCAAAACCTTCGATGCGCCGGTCAGCCGTCAGCAGATCCACGACGTGATTGACCAGCAGATCCCCTCCGACAACCTGTTCTGCGCGCTGCGCATTGACGGCAATTTCCGCCACGCCCACACCCGCACCGTACCGCGCCAGAAGCCGCCGTACCGGGCGATGACCGACGTGCTGGATGATCAGCCGGTGTTCCGCTTTAACCAGCGTGAAGGGGTGCTGGTCGGGTTCCGCACCCCGCAGCATATGCAGGGCATTAACGTGGCGGGGTATCACGAACACTTCATTACCGACGACCGTCAGGGCGGGGGCCATCTGCTGGACTACCAGCTGGAGAGCGGCGTGCTCACCTTCGGCGAAATACACAAGCTGATGATTGACCTGCCCGCCGACAGCGCGTTCTTACAGGCCAACCTTCACCCCAGCAATCTTGATGCAGCGATCCGTTCCGTCGAAAACTAACAGGAGAACTACCGTGAACAGTGAGAAACAGTCACGTCAGTGGGCGCACGGCGCCGATATGGTTGTCGGCCAGCTGGAAGCGCAGGGCGTGAAGCAGGTGTTCGGGATCCCGGGTGCGAAAATCGACAAGGTATTTGATTCCCTGCTGGACTCCTCCATTGAGATCATCCCGGTGCGTCATGAGGCCAACGCGGCGTTTATGGCGGCGGCGGTCGGGCGGCTAACCGGCAAGGCCGGGGTGGCGCTGGTCACCTCCGGGCCGGGCTGCTCTAACCTGATCACCGGTATCGCCACCGCCAACAGCGAGGGCGACCCGGTGGTGGCGCTGGGCGGGGCGGTGAAGCGGGCGGATAAAGCCAAGCTGGTGCACCAGAGCATGGACACCGTCGCCATGTTCAGCCCGGTCACCAAATACGCCGTGGAGGTCAGTTCACCGGACGCCATTGCCGAAGTGGTATCGAACGCGTTTCGCGCCGCCGAGCACGGCAGGCCGGGGGGCGCGTTCGTCAGCCTGCCGCAGGATATTGTCGACCAGCCCGCGACGGGCGCGATTTTACCCGCCAGCGGTCCGGCGCTGATGGGCCCGGCGCCGGAATCAGCCATTAACGACGTGGCGAAGCTTATCGAAAACGCCAAAAACCCGGTCATCTTACTCGGCCTGATGGCCAGCCAGCCCGCCAACAGCGCCGCGCTGCGCAAGCTGCTGGAGAAAAGCCGCATTCCTGTCACCAGCACCTATCAGGCCGCCGGGGCGGTAAACCAGGAACACTTCACCCGCTTTGCCGGACGCGTCGGCCTGTTCAATAACCAGGCGGGCGACCGGCTGCTGCATCTGGCGGATCTGATTATCTGCGTAGGCTACAGCCCGGTGGAGTACGAGCCGTCCATGTGGAACAGCGGCGACGCGACGCTGGTGCACATCGATGTCCTGCCCGCCTATGAAGAGCGTAACTACGTCCCGGATCTGGAGCTGGTGGGGGATATCGCCGAAACGCTGAACCTGCTCGCAAACCGGATCGACCATAAGCTGGAGCTGAGCCAGCGTGCGTCAGAAATTCTGGTCGATCGCCAGCATCAGCGGGATCTGCTCGATCGCCGTGGCGCCTCGCTCAACCAGTTTGCCCTGCACCCGCTGCGCATCGTGCGTGCCATGCAGGATATCGTGAATAACGACGTGACGCTTACCGTGGATATGGGCAGCTTCCACATCTGGATCGCCCGCTACCTCTACAGCTTCCGGGCGCGTCAGGTGATGATCTCCAACGGTCAGCAGACCATGGGCGTCGCCCTGCCGTGGGCCATTGGCGCATGGCTGGTGAACCCGGGCCGCAAGGTTGTGTCGGTCTCCGGTGACGGCGGTTTTTTACAGTCGAGCATGGAGCTTGAAACCGCAGTGCGCCTCAACGCCAACGTGCTGCACATCATCTGGGTGGATAACGGCTACAACATGGTGGCCATTCAGGAAGAGAAAAAATACCAGCGCCTTTCCGGCGTAGAGTTCGGCCCTGTCGATTTTAAAGCGTATGCCGACGCCTTCGGCGCGAAGGGCTTTGCCGTGGAGAGCGCCGAGGCGCTGGAACCCACGCTGCGTGCGGCAATGGATGTGGACGGCCCTGCCGTGGTGGCCATTCCCGTCGACTACAGCGATAACCCGCTGCTGATGGGCCAGCTCCATCTCAGCCAGATTTTGTGACTCAATATAAGGACAGAGAAATGCAAAAAGTTGCTCTCGTAACAGGCTCAGGCCAGGGGATTGGTAAAGCGATCGCGCTTCGCCTGGTGAAGGATGGCTTTGCCGTCGCCATCGCCGACTATAACGTTGAGACGGCAAAAGCCGTCGCCGATGAAATCACCCGCAACGGCGGTAAGGCCGTCGCCGTGAAGGTCGATGTCTCTGACCGCGAGCAGGTATTTGCGGCGGTGGAGAAAGCGCGCACCGCGCTGGGCGGCTTTAACGTTATCGTGAATAACGCCGGGATTGCGCCGTCCACCCCCATCGAATCCATCACGCCGGAGATTGTCGACAAGGTCTACAACATCAACGTGAAAGGGGTGATCTGGGGCATTCAGGCTGCCATCGAGGCGTTTCGCAAAGAGGGGCACGGCGGCAAAATCATCAACGCCTGCTCCCAGGCGGGCCACACCGGCAACCCTGAACTGGCGGTGTACAGCTCCAGCAAGTTCGCGGTGCGCGGCCTGACTCAGACCGCAGCGCGAGACCTTGCGCCGCTGGGCATCACCGTTAACGCCTACTGCCCGGGCATCGTTAAAACGCCGATGTGGGCGGAAATCGACCGTCAGGTCTCCGAGGCGGCGGGTAAACCGCTTGGCTACGGGACTGAAACCTTTGCCAAACGCATTACGCTTGGCCGTCTGTCCGAGCCGGAAGACGTCGCCGCCTGCGTCTCATACCTGGCCGGGCCGGATTCCGACTACATGACCGGCCAGTCGCTGTTGATTGATGGTGGGATGGTGTTCAACTAAAAACGTAATACTAATAAGCTCTGACATGAGTTTTCCCCTGCCTCCGTGCAGGGGCTTTTTTTTGTCTCCTCAGCCATTGTGCATTACACTGCGCGCTGCAAAACTTTAGTCTTGAGATCTGACAGGCGGTAACAGCGATGAACGGTACAATCACAACGTGGTTTAAAGATAAAGGCTTCGGATTTATCAAAGATGAAAACGGCGACAACCGCTATTTTCATGTGATTAAGGTCGCCAACCCCGATCTGATTAAGAAAGATGCCGCGGTGACCTTTGAGCCAACCACCAACAACAAAGGCCTTTCCGCCTATGCGGTGAAGGTGATCCCGGAAAGCAAACATCTCTTTATTGCGGGCGAGCGCGTGAAGCTCTCCTCGATCAAATCCTTCGTGGTGTTCAGCGAAGAAGAGCCGGTTGAGACTAAAATCGACAAAGAGAATGCGGTGCTGTCGGTGGGGCTGCTGATGAACAGCATCAAGCCGAAATCCGACAAGAAGCCGGGCGAAATGCGCACGGTGAAGAAGCTGGCGATCACCACCTTCCAGAACACAACGATGATCTTTACCGAAGATGAGATCGACATCGACGCTACGGTGAAGCTGCTTAAGTGATTTTATGCCGGGTAGCGGCGACGCGTTACCCGGCCTGCACGTTCTCCCTTTCCGACCGCTTTTTAACCTGCTATAACAAACTCCTTACCTTTCAGGGAGTCACCGCCGTGCCCGAAATCAATCAACATGGTCAAACCGTTAACGATATCGTCCCGGACTGGAAATGCGCTCGCGTCTTAACCCGCACCCCGCTCACCGGTCAGTATTGCCGCCTGGAGCCGCTGGACGCGGATCGCCATTCGGCTGATTTATACGAAGCTTACGCGCTGGGTGATGACAGCGACTGGACGTGGCTTGCAAGTACCCAGCCAGAAAGCGTGGAAGCCACCGCGCACTGGGTGCTCGGCAAGGTGATGGATGACGATCTGGTCCCGTTTGCGGTAATCGATTTACGCACTGAAAAAGCGGTAGGGCTGGTGAGCTACATGGCGATTGAGCGGTTTCAGGGCTCGGTGGAAATCGGCCACGTCACCTGGTCGCGCAGGATGAAAGGCACCCGCATCGGCACCGAAGTGGTCTGGCTGCTGCTGAAAAATGCCTTCGAGCACAAGTACCGTCGGCTGGAGTGGAAGTGTGATTCAATGAACACCGCCTCACGCCGCGCGGCGGAGCGGCTGGGGTTCGTCTGGGAAGGACGCCTGCGCCAGAAGCTGGTGCGCAAGGGCCGCAACCGCGACAGCGATATGCTTTCGATTATTGACGGCGAATGGCCGCAAAGGGATGCGGAGCTGCGCGCCTGGCTGGCGGCGGAGAATTTTGACGCCCAGGGGCGGCAGATTAAGCGGCTGGAGGCGTTTCGTTTATAAGCTTTTTATGTAGGGTACAGCGCAAAGATGTAGTTAATCCGCGGAAATCGCGATTTCAATCAGGTTGGTTTTTCCTGACTGCAGTCCGCGGGTTACCGCTTCGGCGATGTCTGCGGCATCGGTTATCCGACAACAGCGAATGCCCATGGCGGTGCCCAGCGACTGAAAATCGATGTGCGGGTTAACCAAATCCATCCCGATAAAGCGCCCCAGCTGCGTCGAGCTGTAGCCCGGCTGGCCCTTCATAAAGTTTTTAAGAACGTTGTACTCCCGGTTGTTCATGACGATAAAGGTGACCGGCAGATTTTCGTGTGCCGCCGTCCAGAGCGCCTGCGGTGAATACAGCGAAGCGCCGTCGCCCATCAGGCACACTACCGGCTCGCGGCCCAGCCCCAGCGAGTGGCCCACCGCCGCAGGCATACCCCAGCCCAGACCGCCGCCGCGCATGAAATAGTAGCGCTGGTGCTGCGGGTCGGAGATAAAACGCCGGACATGTCTGGCTGTGGCAATCGCTTCATCAACAATGGTGACGCCCGGCGGAACGGCTTTGATGACTTCATAGGCCGCCACCATCGGCGAAATAGCCGGGCGCAGCCGCTCGGCAGCCAGACGTTCTTCCTGCAGTTGCCACTCTTTTTCACGTTCAGCGCATGCCGTTTTGAGCAGCCGCTGATGCGTCAATTTGCCTGCCACCAGGCGCTGCTCAAGCAGAGGTAAGAGCGCCTTCAGGGAGAGTTTGATATCCCCCATCACCGACAGGCGTGTAGCGTAGGTGCGGCCCAGCTCGTTCATGTCGGCGGAAAGCTGGTAGACCGCGCATGAGCCCGGAATCGCGTCTCCTTCGCTGTATAATATGGTGATCAGGCTTCTGCCGCCGATGATAAACACCGCGTCGTAGGCGTTAACGATGCTGGCAATTTCACTGGCGGTGGTAGGCATATTGCCGCGCCAGAGGGCATGCTGCGTGGGAAAGGGCAAATTCAACGGCCACGATGAGCCGTAAACGTGTGCACCTAGCGCTTCTGCAAGCTGGACAATCTCCGGCGTTGAGCCGCTGGAGTGAACTTCATCCCCCGCCACAATCATGATCCTGCCGGGCGTAACCTGGCTCAGGTCCGCCGCCAGCTCGTCCAGCGAGCCCGCGACGGTGTGATAGTTCACTTTGGAGGCCGTTTGTATCCCGGCGTCGCTCAGCTCTTCCATCACGTTCATTGGCAGAGAGAGCAATACGGGACCGGCGGGGGGATAGCTGGCAGCGTGGAACGCGCGACGCACAAGAACCGGGAGCTGGTCGGCGCTGGTGACCTCCTGCGCCCATTTCACCACCGGCGATCCAATGGAGACTATGTCATCGTACAGGAGCGGGTCGCGCACGTAGTGCCGCGTGTCCTGCTGCCCGACGGTGACAACCAGCGGCGTTTTCATGATCCGCGAGTTGATTAAATTTCCCATTCCGTGCCCGAGACCGCTGGCGGTGTGCAAATTGATAAAACCGGTCTTGCCGGAGGCTTTCGCGTAGCCGTCAGCAATGGCAACCACGCTGCTCTCCTGGAGCGCCAGAATATAATGTATATTTTCATGCCGGAGCAGGGCGTCAATCAGCGGGAGTTCCGTCGTGCCGGGGTTGCCAAATATATATTCCACGCCTTCACTCTCAAGAACCTCAAGGAGAATGTCTGCACCTGTTCGCATATTTAAATCTGATAAGGACGTTAATGACTTAATCATAATGACACCTCATTCAGCGTTATTTAAGTCATGCTAAAATTCTTCCTGCGTTGGCCGGACGACAATTTCATTTACATCAACATCATCAGGCTGCTCGATAGCAAATAATACGGCCCGCGCAATGGCATCTGCCGGAATAGCCTGCTTATAAAATTCATGCAGGAATTTTTTACTCTCTTCGTCAGAACTGCCGAACTGCAGTTCGCTCTCGACCGCACCGGGGGAAATAAGCGTAGTGCGGACCGTTTTACCCACCTCCTGACGCAAGCCTTCGCTCAGCGCGCGGACGGCGAATTTCGTGGCGCTGTAGACCACGCCGCCGGGCGCAAGCACCTTAATACCGGCCACAGACGCAACGTTAATAAAATGCCCGCCACCCTGGCGCTGGAACACCGGTAACGCCGCCGCAATGCCGTATAAAACGCCTTTAAGATTGGTATCGATCATCCGATCCCACTCGTCGGTCTTGCGCTCGCTGATGGGGGCGATAGCCATAAAGCCCGCATTGTTGATCAGCACATCGACGCGTTGGTATGCGGCAACGGCAGCGTCAATCGCGTGCTGGACCTCCTCCTGACGGGTCACGTCCGCCTTCACGGCAATCGCCCGGCCGCCCTGCTGGATGATGCGATCCACCAGGGCGTTAACTCTGTCCAGGCGACGCGCCACCAGTACCAGCGAAAAGGGCTTATTCGCTAAATACAGGGCAATAGCCTGACCGATACCGCTGCTGGCGCCGGTGATAACAACAACTTGGTTTGCACTATTATTCATGATCTTATCTCGCGGTTGAGTGATGCAAAAATAAAGGCAGGGGAGAATTAAAGAATAATGACGCTTTCTTTAATTTCAGGTTTAAATATATTGTATATTTCGAATGGAAAGGCATTCGATTAAACTTAGTTGAATTGCGGGAGCAGTGTCAACAGACTTTTAAATGAACAAAATAATTGCAGGGTAATATTTATTTCTTATAGGTATCGAAAAATATTATCGTAATGAAGGGATGTATTGAAAACCCTCTCGTTTTACGGAGAGGGCAGAATATTAAACGTTCTGTAATGCCTGACGAACCGGCGCGCCGTTCGCCACGTAATACGCCGCCGTGCTCTTCGCCAGCGGCTCGCGCCCGCGAATGGCATCGGCAATTTTCTCGCCGATCATAATCGTGGTGGCGTTCAGGTTGCCGGTAATAATCTGCGGCATAATCGACGCATCCACCACGCGTAGCCCTTCCAGCCCGTGAACGCGGCCTTCGCCGTCGACCACCGCCATCTCGTCGTAGCCCATCTTGCAGGTGCCGCACGGGTGGAACGCGGTTTCCGCGTGGTTACGCACGAACTCGTCCAGCTGCTCGTCGGTCTGGCACTCGACGCCCGGGCTGATTTCGCGGCCGCGGTACTTGTCCAGCGCGGGCTGGTGCATGATCTCGCGGGTGATGCGGATCGCGTCGCGGAACTCCTGCCAGTCCTGCTCGTGGGACATATAGTTGAACAGGATCGCAGGATGCTGGTGCGGATCGCGGGATTTAGTCCGCACGTGCCCGCGGCTCGGCGAGCGCATCGATCCGACGTGGCACTGGAAGCCGTGCTCTTTTACCGCGTTCGAGCCGTTGTAGTTAATCGCTACCGGCAGGAAGTGGTACTGAATGTTCGGCCATTCGAACTCCTCGCGGCTGCGGATAAACCCGCCTGCTTCGAAGTGGTTGCTCGCCCCTACGCCGGTGCCGCCAAACAGCCACTTGGCGCCAATCTTCGGCTGGTTCCACCACTGCAGGGCAGGGTAGAGGGAGACCGGCTCTTTGCACTCGTACTGAAGGTACATCTCCAGGTGATCCTGGAGATTTTCGCCCACGCCGGGCAGGTCGTGCACCAGCGGAATATCAAACTGCTTCAGCAGGTCCGCGCTGCCCACGCCGGAGCGCTGGAGGATCTGCGGGGAAGCAATGGCCCCTGCGCACAGCAGCACCTCTTTGTTCGCCGTCGCGTTGGACGGAATAGTGCTTTCACCCTCCAGCCACTCGACGCCCACGGCGCGCTTGCCGTCGAACAGAATGCGATCGGTCGTGGCGTGGGTGCGGATGGTCAGGTTCGGGCGCTGTTTTGCCTGGTCCAGATAGCCGCGTGCGGTGCTGGCGCGTCGGCCCTGCGGCGTGACCGTGCGGTCCATCGGGCCGAAGCCTTCCTGCTGGTAGCCGTTGAGATCCTCGGTGCGCGGATAGCCCGCCTGCACGCCAGCCTCCACCATCGCCTCAAACAGCGGATTCACGCCCGGCTTCGAGGTGGTAACGCTCACCGGACCGTCGCCGCCGTGGTAGTCATTCGGGCCCACGTCGCGCGTCTCTGCCTTGCGGTAGTAGGGCAGGCAGTTGAGGTAGCTCCAGTGCTCCAGGCCCGGCTCTTTGGCCCAGTGGTCGAGATCCATCGCGTTACCGCGGATGTAGCACATGCCGTTGATCAGCGACGAGCCGCCCAGCCCTTTACCGCGTCCGCACTCCATACGGCGGTTGTTCATGTACGGCTCTGGCTCGGTTTCGTACGCCCAGTTGTAGCGCTTGCCCTGCAGCGGGAACGCCAGAGCGGCGGGCATCTGGGTGCGGAAGTCAAAGCGGTAATCCGGCCCGCCCGCCTCAAGCAGCAGGACGGTGGTGTTCGGATCTTCAGTCAGTCGCGTTGCCAGGACGTTGCCGGCAGAGCCGGCCCCGATAATGATGTAGTCAAATTGCAAATAAACCTCCCGGTTAAAATATGGACTGGAATTTACCCATCTCAACCTGGATGGACTTCACCTGGGTGTAGCTCTGCAGCGTCATCACGCCGTTCTCGCGGCCAATGCCGGAGTGCTTGTAGCCGCCGACCGGCATCTCCGCGGCGGATTCACCCCAGGTGTTGATCCAGCAGATGCCCGCTTCGAGCTGATGAATGGCGCCGTGGGCGCGGTTCAGGTCGGCAGTGACGATGCCCGCCGCCAGCCCGTAGTCTGTGTCGTTGGCGCGGCGAATGGCTTCTTCATCGGTTTCATAGGTGAGGATGGACATCACCGGGCCGAAGATCTCTTCGCGCACGATGGTCATCTCGTCGGTGCAGTCGGTGAACACGGTCGGGGCGACCCACGCGCCGTTGTCAAAGCCGTCGCCCTTCAGCACGTCGCCGCCGCACAGCACGTGGGCGCCTTCCTCTTTGCCTTTGGCGATGTAGCGCATCACGCTGTCGCGGTGCGGGAAGCTGACCATCGGGCCGAAGTTGGTACGTTCATCGAACAGATCGCCCGCGCGGATGCGGCCCACGCGCTCAACGATTTTCTGCTCAAACGTTGCTTTAAACTTCGCGGGCACGAACACGCGGGTGCCGTTGGTGCACACCTGGCCGGAGCTGAAAAAGTTCGCCATCATGGCGATGTCTGCCGCGAGATCCAGATCCGCATCGTCAAAAATAATCAGCGGGGATTTGCCGCCCAGCTCCATCGTCACCTCTTTCAGAGACGAGGCCGCCGAGTTGGCCATCACCTTTTTGCCGCTGGCGACGCCGCCGGTGAAGGAGACTTTCGCGATGCCCGGATGCTCGGTCAGGTACTGGCCGGTTTCCGCGCCCACGCCCGGCAGGACGTTAAACACACCGTCCGGCAGGCCCGCTTCGGTGTAGATCTCCGCAAGCTTCAGGGCGGTGAGCGGCGTCACTTCGCTTGGCTTGAAGATCATCGCGTTGCCCGCCGCCAGCGCCGGGGCCGATTTCCACAGGGCGATCTGGATCGGGTAGTTCCACGCGCCGATGCCCGCCACCACGCCCAGCGGCTCGCGGCGGGTGTAGACGAACGAGGTGTCGCGCAGCGGGATCTGGCTGCCTTCCAGCGCCGGGATCAGCCCCGCGTAGTACTCCAGCACATCCGCGCCGGTGACGATATCGACGGTTGAGGTTTCGGAATACGCTTTACCGGTGTCGAGGGTTTCCAGTTTCGCCAGATCGTCGTTGCGCTCGCGCAGGATGTCGACGGCGCGTCGCAGAATGCGCGAGCGCTCCATGGCGGTCATTGCCGCCCAGATTTTTTGCCCGCGTTTTGCGCTTTCCACGGCGCGGTTGACATCTTCTCGCCCGGCGGCCTGTACGCTCGCCAGAACTTCACCGTTGGCCGGGTTGATGGTCTCGAAGGTGCGACCGCTGGTGGCGGATGTATAACCACCATTGATGTAAAGCTGCTGTTCTGCCATTCGGGACATAAATCCTCCTCGGTTATTCGGTCGGTAAATGCTGGCTGATAAAGTGGCTGGTGAGCGACTGCGCCAGGGTTTTATCCAGCGGCTTGCCGCTCAGCGCGGCGCGCAGCCACAGCCCGTCGATCAGCGCCGCGAGCCCGTAGCCCGCCTCTTCAGCCTGTTCACGCGGCAGCTCGCGGCGGAACTCGTACACCAGGTTTGAGAGCAGGCGGCGGCTGCTGACCTGCTGCAGGCGATAGAGCATCGGCTGGTGCATGCTGCTTGCCCAGAAGGCCAGCCAGGCCTTCATTGCCGCGCCGCTGACCTGGGTTTCATCGAAGTTGCCGCTGACAATCGCCTGCAGGCGCTGCTCCGCGCTGCCGCCCGGCAGGGCGTGTAAACGGCTCAATACCGCGTCGCGCAGCTGGCCGGTAATGTCGCGCATGGTCGCTTCCAGCAGGCCGTTTTTGTCTTTGAAATAGTGACTGATGATCCCCGTGGACACGCCCGCCCGACGGGCGATTTGCGCGATGGTCGCATCGTGCATGCCCACTTCATTAATTGCTTCCAGCGTGGCGTCGATAAGCTGCCTGCGCCGGATCGGCTGCATCCCCACTTTGGGCATTTTTGCCACTCCATTCATCAGCGTTGGTTATATATTAAAGCGGTTTTTGATTGGACGTTCAATATAAAATGTGTCTTAATTGTTGCGGATTTGGATTTTAATAGTTACAAAAACAGTGAGGATACTGGATGACAGACCTTTCACAGGACAGAGAAAAAGACAAAATCAACCCGGTCGTTTTTTATACTTCCGCCGGGCTGATTTTGTTGTTTTCCCTGACGACGATCTTCTTTCGCGATTTTTCTGCCGAGTGGATTGGGCGCACCCTGAACTGGGTGTCGAAGACCTTCGGCTGGTACTACCTGCTGGCGGCGACGCTTTACATTGTTTTCGTGGTTTGTATTGCCTGTTCGCGCTTTGGGTCAGTGAAGCTCGGGCCAGAGCAGTCCAAGCCCGAATTCAGCCTGCTGAGCTGGGCCGCGATGCTGTTTGCCGCAGGCATCGGCATCGACCTGATGTTCTTCTCCGTGGCGGAACCGGTCACGCAGTATATGCAGCCGCCGGAAGGGGCAGGGCAGACGATGGAGGCCGCGCGCCAGGCAATGGTCTGGACGCTGTTCCACTACGGCCTGACGGGCTGGTCGATGTATGCCCTGATGGGCATGGCGCTCGGATACTTTAGCTATCGTTATAATTTGCCCCTCACCATTCGCTCCGCGCTGTATCCGATTTTCGGTAAAAAAATTAACGGCCCGATTGGCCACAGCGTTGATATCGCGGCGGTGATCGGCACCATCTTTGGTATCGCCACCACGCTCGGGATTGGCGTGGTGCAGCTCAACTACGGGCTGAGCGTGCTGTTTGACATCCCGGACTCGATGGCAGCCAAAGCGGCGCTGATTGCGCTCTCCGTTATTATCGCCACCATCTCGGTGACGTCGGGCGTTGATAAGGGCATTCGCGTGCTCTCCGAGCTGAACGTGGCGCTGGCGCTGGGGCTGATCCTGTTCGTGCTGTTTATGGGCGACACCTCGTTCCTGCTCAATGCCTTAGTGCTTAACGTGGGCGACTACGTAAACCGCTTTATGGGCATGACGCTGAACAGCTTCGCCTTTGACCGTCCGGTGGAGTGGATGAACAACTGGACGCTGTTCTTCTGGGCGTGGTGGGTCGCGTGGTCGCCGTTTGTCGGCCTGTTCCTGGCGCGTATTTCACGCGGCCGCACCATCCGCCAGTTTGTGATGGGCACGCTGATAATCCCGTTCACCTTCACCCTGCTGTGGCTGTCGATTTTCGGCAACAGCGCGCTGCACGAGATTATCCACGGCAATGCGACCTTCGCACAGGAAGCGATGGCGCACCCGGAGCGCGGCTTCTACAGCCTGCTGGCGCAGTACCCGGCGTTTACCTTTAGCGCCTCCGTGGCGACCATCACCGGCTTGCTGTTCTACGTCACCTCGGCGGATTCCGGCGCGCTGGTGCTGGGCAACTTCACCTCGAAGCTCAAGGACATCAACAGCGATGCGCCGAACTGGTTGCGCATCTTCTGGTCCGTCGCCATCGGCCTGCTGACGCTCGGCATGCTGATGACCAACGGCATTTCGGCGCTGCAGAACACCACGGTGATCATGGGCCTGCCGTTCAGCTTCGTCATCTTCTTCGTGATGGCCGGGCTGTATAAATCGCTCAAGGTGGAAGACTACCGCCGCGTCAGCGCGAGCCGCGACACCGCGCCGCGTCCGATGGGGGCGCAGGACAGGCTGAGCTGGAAGAAACGCCTCTCGCGCCTGATGAACTACCCTGGCACGCGCTACACCAAACAGATGATGGAGACGGTCTGCTTCCCCGCAATGGAAGAGGTGGCACAGGAGCTGAAGCTGCGTGGTGCTTACGTGGAGCTGAAAAACCTGCCACCCGAGGAGGGCGAGACCCTGGGGCATCTGGATCTGCTGGTGCACATGGGCGACGAGCAGAACTTTGTCTATCAGATTTGGCCACAGCAGTATTCGGTCCCCGGTTTTACCTACCGGGCGCGCAGCGGGAAATCGACCTACTACCGGCTGGAGACCTTCCTGCTGGAGGGGAGCCAGGGGAATGATTTGATGGATTACAGCAAGGAGCAGGTGATAACGGATATTCTGGACCAGTATGAACGGCACCTGAACTTTATCCATCTGCACAGGGAAGCGCCGGGGAATAGCGTGATGTTCCCGGATGTTTGAGCTGAATAACCTATAAAGGCATCGCCGCCTCCCTCAAGCCGGGTGGCGGCGATGCCTTACCCGGCCTACCAAACCAGTTTTCCGTAGGCTTGATAAGCGAAGCGCCATCAGGCACGCCCTTCATTGACATAACTTTAATGATAACTATTTTCATTAAAATATAGCCTGTGCTATACCTTATAGCACGGGCTAATTTTGCTTTGAATTTAAACACCTCTGGAGACTTCTGCAATGCACCCACTGCAAGGATTGAAGCGTCTGTTGCTCGGCGCGCTGCTCATGACTGCGACCACGACCGGCGCGCTGGCGGCTGAAAAGTTTCAGGTCATCACCACCTTTACCGTTATCGCCGATATGGCGAAAAACGTGGCGGGTGACGCCGCAGACGTGACGTCCATTACCAAGCCGGGCGCGGAAATCCACGAGTACCAGCCTACGCCGGGGGATATCAAACGCGCGCAGAAGGCGCAGTTGATCCTGGCGAACGGCATGAATCTGGAACTGTGGTTCCAGCGTTTTTATCAGCACCTGAACGGCGTGCCGGAGGTTATTGTCACCAAAGGTATTACACCGATGGGGATTGGCGAAGGGCCGTATAACGGCAAGCCCAACCCGCACGCGTGGATGTCGCCGGACAACGCCCTGATTTACGTTGATAACATCCGCGACGCGCTGGTGAAGTACGATCCGGCCAACGCGCAGACGTACCAGCGCAACGCGGAAGCCTACAAGCAGAAGATCACTGCCACCCTCGAACCGCTGCGTAAGCAGGTCGCGGAGATCCCGGAAGACAAGCGCTGGATGGTAACCAGCGAAGGGGCATTCTCTTATCTGGCGCGGGATCTTGGGATGAAAGAGCTTTACCTGTGGCCGATCAACGCCGATCAGCAGGGCACGCCCCAGCAGGTGCGTAAGGTGATCGACCAGGTGAAAAAACATCATATCCCGGCGGTGTTCAGCGAAAGCACGGTCTCGGATAAGCCCGCCCGTCAGGTGGCGCGTGAAACCGGCGCCCATTACGGCGGCGTGCTATACGTTGACTCCCTGAGCGCGGAAAACGGCCCGGTGCCGACCTATATCGATCTGCTGAACGTCACCACCCGCACGCTGGTGCAGGGCATCCGTGACGGCATGAAGGAGTAACCATGCACAAGGGGATTGTTGTCACAGACGTGACCGTGACCTACCGCAACGGCCACACGGCGCTGCGCGATGCGTCGTTCAGCGTGCCGGGCGGATCGATTGCCGCGCTGGTGGGGGTGAACGGTTCAGGTAAGTCCACGCTGTTTAAGGCGGTGATGGGCTTTGTGCGGGCGGCGAGCGGCACTATCACCATTCTGGGGCTGCCGCCTCACCGGGCGCTGCGTCAGAATCTGGTCGCCTACGTGCCGCAGTCGGAAGAGGTTGACTGGTCGTTTCCGGTGCTGGTTGAAGACGTGGTGATGATGGGCCGCTACGGCCATATGGGTTTCCTGCGCCGACCTAAAGCGCGCGACAGACAAATAGTGACCGACGCCCTGAAGCGCGTGGATATGCTCGAGCTGCGCCATCGGCAGATTGGCGAGCTCTCCGGCGGGCAGAAGAAGCGCGTGTTTCTGGCGCGGGCGATTGCCCAGCAGGGCGAGGTGATCCTGCTCGACGAGCCGTTTACCGGCGTGGACGTCAAAACCGAAGCCAGGATCATCACCCTGCTGCGGGAGCTGCGCGACGAGGGCAAAACCATGCTTGTCTCGACCCACAATTTAGGTTCAGTCACCGAGTTTTGCGATTACACGGTGATGGTCAAGGGCACCGTGCTGGCGAGCGGCCCGACGGACACCACCTTCACCGCCGAGAACCTTGAGCGCGCCTTCAGCGGCGTGCTGCGCCACGTGGTGCTCAGCGGCTCGGAAGATCGCATTATTACCGACGACGAACGGCCGTTTGTGACCCACCGACAGGAGGCCAAATGAACGCGCTTCTCGAACCCTTCGGCTACGAGTACATGCTCAACGCGATGTGGGTCTCGGCGATGGTGGGTGGGCTGTGCGCGTTTCTCTCCTGCTATCTGATGCTCAAAGGCTGGTCGCTGATCGGCGATGCGCTCTCGCACTCCATCGTGCCGGGCGTGGCGGGAGCGTACATGCTCGGGCTGCCGTTCTCGCTGGGGGCGTTCCTGTCGGGCGGGCTGGCGGCGGGGAGCATGCTGTTTCTCAACCAGCGTAGCCGCCTGAAAGAGGACGCCATCATCGGGCTGATCTTCTCCTCCTTTTTCGGGCTCGGGCTATTTATGGTCTCGCTCAACCCGACCTCGGTGAATATTCAGACCATCGTGCTCGGCAATATTCTCGCCATCGCCCCGGAAGATATCGTCCAGCTGGCGATTATCGGCGTGGTATCGATGGTTATCCTGCTGTTCAAATGGAAAGATCTGATGGTGACCTTTTTTGATGAGAACCACGCCCGCGCCATCGGCCTGCGTCCTGAACGTCTGAAGATCCTCTTCTTTACCCTGCTGGCGGTCTCCACCGTGGCGGCGCTGCAAACCGTTGGGGCGTTTCTGGTGATCTGTCTGGTGGTCACCCCCGGCGCGACCGCGTGGCTGCTTACCGACCGCTTCCCGCGCCTGCTGATGATTGCCGTCGCCATTGGCAGCATCACCAGCTTCCTCGGCGCGTGGGCCAGCTATTATCTGGACGGCGCCACCGGCGGCATTATTGTCGTCGCCCAGACGCTGCTGTTCCTGCTGGCGTTCGTCTTTGCGCCGAAGCACGGGCTGCTCGCCAGCCGCCGTCGCGCGCGGGAGGCACACCCATGATGGCAATCCTCCTTGAACCTTTCCAGTTTGCGTTTATGACTAACGCGCTGCTGATTTCACTCCTGGTGGCCGTGCCCTGCGCGCTGCTGTCCGTTTTCCTGGTGCTGAAAGGCTGGGCGCTGATGGGCGACGCCATGAGCCACGCGGTGTTTCCCGGCGTCGTGCTGGCCTGGATAATGGGCCTGCCGCTGGCGCTGGGTGCGTTCGTGGCCGGTCTGTTCTGCGCGGTTGCCACCGGTTACCTGAAGGACAACAGTCGCATCAAGCAGGATACGGTCATGGGGATCGTCTTTTCCGGCATGTTCGGCGCTGGCCTGATCCTCTATATCGCCGTCAAGCCCGAGGTGCATCTCGACCACATTTTGTTCGGCGATATGCTGGGCATTAACGGGATGGACATTCTGCAAAGCGGGATCGTGGCGGGGCTGATCGCGCTGGTGATTGGCCTGAAGTGGCGGGACTTTCTGCTGTTCTGCTTTGACTATCAGCAGGCTCAGGCGAGCGGCCTGCGCACCCGCTGGCTCCACTATGGCTTACTGTGCATGGTGTCGCTGACCATCGTGGCCACTCTAAAGGCGGTGGGGATTATTCTGTCGATTTCACTGCTGATCGCGCCCGGCGCAGTAGCGGTGCTCATCACCCGGCGCTTCCACATGGCGCTGCTGGTGGCGGTCGCCGTTTCAGCCATCGTGTCGGTTAGCGGCGTGTATGCCTCGTTTTATCTCGACAGCGCGCCTGCACCGACCATTGTGGTGCTGTTCGCGGCGGTGTTTATCGTGACGTTTGGGGTTACCAGCGTGAAGGCCCGTCGGCAGGAGAGCGTGACAGCAGGGTGATCGCCTGCTCGCCGTGCTGCTGCCAGTGCAGGGTGAAGGTGGCGCCTTCGTTAAAGCCTGCCAGTTGACGGGTCAAGGCCAGCGTAAGCGTCTTATCGTCGAGCATGGTGACGCGGGCGCTGTCAAAACCCATCCAGGCCTGAACCCGCGGGAAGAGGGCCTTGAACAGGCTCTCTTTGGCGCTGAACGCCAGCGTCAGGGCGAGGGCAAACGGGTATCCCGAGTGGGAAAGCACGCGCTCTTCACGGGCATCAATGACGCCGTCTTTAATTTCTCTGGCTTCATTTTCGGGCAGGATGGTTTCGCAGTCGATGCCGATAAGCGCGAGTCTGTCGCGAACCACCACCGCCATGGCCTGCGTGCCGCTGTGGGTGATGCTGCCGGAAACGCCCTCCGGCCAGAGCGGTTCCCCGCTGGGGCCGATGGCGGGAATGGTGCGATCGTTCAATGCGTGCGCGGCAGCGATGCGTCCGGCGAGGTGGTCGGCCTTGCGCTTGCGTCCTGCGTCAGCGAGCTGTGCGTGATGGGGGAGCCAGAGGAGATCGGCATCGGTGAAGGTGGCGGGGTCGAAGGTGACGCGGTGGAGGGTGTGGCCGGCGAGAGAATAAGTGCTGTGGGTGGTGTGCATGGTTTTCCTCTATCAGCAAGTAGTGCGGCCTGATGCCCTCACCCCGGCCCTCTCCCACGGGGAGAGGGAGCAAACATTAAAAACGGCAACGGGGTTGCCGTTTTACTTTTACCTAGAATCGCGTATTCACGCTCATGTACCAGGTGCGACCCGGTTCATTATACGTATACGCACCCGCACCGTACATATACGCACCGGTGGTGGCATTTCCGGTCGTCTGGGCATTACCCGCGCGCCACTGACGCTTGTCGAAGACGTTGTCCACGCCGCCGGTCAGGCTGACGTTTTTGGTCATGTCCCAGGTCGCGCTCAGGCCAACGATGCTGTACGGGCTGATTTCGTCTTTCTCAGACCCGGTCACCGGCTGGCCTTTGTAGTTGTACTTCTTCGGCTGCTGCTTGCCGTACCAGGTAAAGGTCGACTGGAGCGAGACGTCCTGATGCACCTGCCAGCTCAGGGTTGAGTTCAGGGTGTATTCCGGAATGATCGACAGACGGTCGCCGGTCTCCTTGTTCTTGCTCTGCAGCATCCAGGTGATGTTGTTGGTCCAGTTAATCGTGTCGCTGACCGGCACGTTCAGGGAGCCTTCCAGACCTTCCACCACCGCCTTCGGCACGTTTTCCCACTGGTAGATGTCCGTCTGCACTTTACCGGACGAGGTGTGACCGATTGGCGCGTAGCCCGCTTCAATCTTGTCGCGGTAGTCGTTGCGGAACCAGGTCACACCCGCCAGCCAGCCGTCGCGTTTCCACTCCAGGCCAATCTCTTTGTTGATACTGGTTTCGGCTTTCAGGTCGTCGTTGCCCATCATGTAGCAGCCCACGCCGTCAGAGCTTGCGTAGCAGCCCTGGCCTTTGCTGTACAGCAGGTAGTTCGGGTTGGTCTGGTACAGGCTCGGTGCTTTGTAGGCGCGCGCGATCCCCATCTTCAGCGTGAAGTCATCCCCCAGCCCCTGCGACAGGTTAAGCGACGGGCTCCAGTTGTTGCCGACGATAGTGTGGTGGTCGAAGCGCAGGGCAGGGGTCAGCATGGTGCTGTCGGTCAGCTCCATGTTGTTTTCGGCGAACAGGGAGAAAATCTCCGCCGAGGTGTACGGGCTGCGGTCGTTGCTCATGCCCGGAATGGTGCCGCCCTGCAGGGTTTGCGTGAAGGAGGTGGAGTCCTTCATGCGCTGCTGGTTCCACTCGGTGCCGAGAGTCAGGTTCTGGTTGACGAGGAAATCAATCGGCAGGTTGATTTCGCTGTGCAGCATCACGTCGGCCAGGTCGGTGTCGGTGAATTTATCGCTGTTGAACAGGCCTTCCGTACCGCCCGCCAGCCCTTCGCCCAGGCGGGAGTTGCGGGTGTGTTCGTACTGCGCCCAGTTGCTGGTGGTAATGCCGTTGTCCCAGCCGCCGTTCCAGGTCACTGCGAAGTTCTGGCGATAAATACGGTTAGTCTCTTTGCCGTAGTTCTTCTTCACCAGCGCGTTGTCGTTGTTGGTGTTCTGCGTATCGCCCGCATAGAGGTTGTTCTGGCGGCTGTAGCCCGCCTCAAACTCCAGAGACTGCATCGGCGCGAAGTCCCAGCGCACCACGCCGTTGATGTCTTTGTTCTCCACGCCTTCACGCCCCGCAGGGAGGGTGTTGGCGTAAGCGCCGGTACGCTCAGACTGGTGGCCCTGGTTGATGTCCCACGCGTCGGCCTGGGTCTTATCCAGGTTACCGAACATGCGGAAGCTGAAGTCGCCGCCCAGCGGGCCGCTGAGGCTGAAGTTGGTGCGTTTGGTGGAACCTTCGTCCTTGTGTTCAGGCGCGTTCAGGTAGGTGTTCCAGGAGCCGTGCCACTGGTCGTCGAATTTTTTGGTGATGATGTTCACCACGCCGCCTGCCGCGCCGTTACCGTAGCGTGCGGCGGCCGGGCCTCGAATGACCTCAATGCGCTCGATCATCTCCGGCGGCACCCAGCCGGTATCGCCGCGCGTATCGCGCTCGCCGCGCCAGCCCAGACGGATGGAGTTACGGCTGGTGACCGGCTTGCCGTCGATCAGGATAAGGGTGTTTTCCGGGCCCATGCCGCGAATGTCAATCTGGCGGTTGTTCCCGCGCTGGCCGCTGGTGGAGTTTCCGGTGAGGTTAACGCCCGGCATGGTGCGGATGATTTCCGCCACGTCGCGCGCGGGCGGTTTTTTGCGGATCTCGTCGGCGGTGATGGTGGAAACCCCGGGCGCCTGCAGGTTCTGCTCGGCGGCGGTGATCACCATGGTGTCTTCGTGCTGCGCGGAGGCGGTGTTGTCGTCTGCCATGGCGGGCAGCGCGACACCATAAATCCCTAAATTGACCAGCAAGGCCAGAGAGTGAATCTTCTTATTCATTGTACGTCCCGCTTTTATGGTTATTTAATGAACGCGCTTCCCACAGCGCGGGCATTACGCTATTGCAAATGCAAATAGTTATCAATAATATTATCAATAAAATTTGTCCTGAAACAAAAAAGTCTGTTAAACATGGGGTTATAAGGGTGACGGCGTTAACAACCGGAAGTGAAGCGTGGTGGCAGTCCAAAAACGGGCCGGAATGGAAGCCTGAAAAAGGGAAATATCGCGTCACCTTCTGGTGGCGTGACCCGGCAGGCACGCAGAAAACGTCGGCAATCAAACGCGTTTGGCTCTACGTTACCGGCGTGACCGACCATCATCAGAATGCCCGCCCGCAATCTCTTGAACGCATTCCGGATACCGACGTCTGGCAGTGGCAGGGCGAGTTCAGCCCGGAATGGCGCGGCAGCTACTGTTTTATCCCCTCCGTAAATGAAAACGATTTTGCCGATACCGTGTTTGAAGGCCAGCAGCCGGACCGCATGGCGCTGCGCGAAGGCTGGCGCAGGCTGCTGCCGCACGCGGTTTCCGACCCGCTGAATCCGCAGAGCTGGCGCGGCGGGCGCGGTCATGCCGTCTCGGCGCTGGAGATGCCGGAAGCGCCCGTTCAGCCCGGCTGGAATCAGCCCAAAACGCCCTTCAAGGCGCCGATCTGCATTGAATGGGAAAGCGCGCGCCTGAAAAACCGCCGTCGCGTCTGGATTTTCACCACCGGGGATGACGGCCCGGAACGTCCGCTGGCGGTGCTGCTCGACGGGCAGTTCTGGGCCGAAAGCATGCCCGTCTGGCCCGCGCTGGCGTCGCTTACCACCGAGCGCAAACTGCCGCCTGCGGTCTACGTATTAATTGATGCGATCGACATGGAACATCGCAGCCGCGAACTGCCCTGTAACCGCGATTTCTGGCTGGCGGTGCAGGAAGAACTTCTCCCTCATGTAAAACAGCTCGCGCCCTTCAGCGACCGCGCCGACCGTACCGTGGTCGCGGGCCAGAGCTTTGGCGGCCTCTCTTCGCTGTACGCTGGCCTTAACTGGCCGCAGCGCTTTGGCTGCATCCTCAGCCAGTCCGGATCCTACTGGTGGCCGCACCGCGGCGGGCAGCAGGACGGGCTGCTCATCGAACAGCTTAAAGCGGGTGAAAAAAACGCACGCGGGCTGCGCATCATCCTTGAGGCCGGGCGTAACGAGCCGCTTATCTTCCGCGCGAACCAGGCGATTTACGCCGAACTCCGCGCGCAGCATGTTTACTGGCGTCAGGTTGACGGCGGACACGACGCGCTTTGCTGGCGCGGTGGGCTGACGCAGGGGCTGATGACCCTCTGGCAGCCGCTTATTCAATAACGGAGTCTGTATGGAATTCAGCAATCCTTTCGAAAATCCGCAGGGACAGTTCGCCATTTTGCAAAACGACCAGGGCCAGTACAGCCTGTGGCCGCAGCAGTGCGAACTGCCCGCAGGCTGGCGCGTGGTGTGCGAGGCACAGTCTCAGGAGGCGTGCCAGCAGTGGCTGGCCGAACGCTGGCGCACGCTTGAACCGTCCCATTTTGCGGAGGGGAGCGCATGAACCGTCTACCTCTCGTCGCCGCCCAGCCGGGTATCTGGATGGCGGAACAGCTTTCCTCCCTGCCAAACGCCTGGAGCGTGGCGCACTACACCGAGCTGAAAGGCGATATCGACGCGCCGTTGCTGGCTAAAGCCATCGCTGAAGGCATGATGCAGGCCGATACCCTGCGCATGCGCTTTGCCGAAGATAACGGCGAGGTATGGCAGTGGGTGGATGACACCGTCATTTTGCCGGAGCCACCTGTCGTTCGCGTTGATTCTCACGACGCCGCCGTGGCGCTGATGGAGGCCGATCTCAATCAAAACCTGCGCGTCGACAGCGGGCAGCCGCTGGTGTTTCACCAGCTGATTCAGGTGGGTGAAAGCCACTGGTACTGGTATCAGCGCTATCACCATCTGGTGGTGGATGGCTTCAGCTTCCCGGCCATTACCCGCCAGATCGCCGCGATTTACGCCGCGTGGAAGAAGGGTGACCCGACGCCCGCATCCCCGTTTACGCCGTTTGCCGAAGTGGTGGAGGAGTACCAGCGCTACCGTCAAAGCGAGGCGTATCAGCGCGACGGCGCCTTCTGGGCAGAGCAGCGCAGGCAGCTTCCTTCTCCGGTCTCGCTCTCTTCCGCGCCTCTGCCGGGACGCGCCGCCACCACCGATATCCTGCGCCTGAAAATTGCAACGGACGCTCGCGCCTTTAGCCAGCTTGCGCAGGCGGCAGGTCAGGCGCAGCGCACCGATCTGGCGCTTGCGCTGGTGGCGCTGTGGCTGGGCCGCCTGACCGGGCGCCTGGATTACGCCGCCGGGTTTATCTTTATGCGCCGCATGGGCTCCGTGGCGCTAACCGCGACCGGACCGGTGCTCAACGTCCTGCCACTGGCGGTGAATATCAACCCGCAGGAGAGTCTGCCGGCGCTGGCGCTGCGCCTGGCGAACCAGCTGAAAAAAATGCGCCGCCATCAGCGCTACGACGCCGAGCAGATCGTGCGCGACGGCGGGCGCGCCGCAGGCGACGAAGCGTTATTTGGCCCGGTGCTGAACGTCAAGGTATTCGATTATCAGCTGGATATCGACGGCGTGGAGGCCATCACCCACACGCTGGCAACCGGCCCGGTGAACGATCTGGAGCTGGCGCTGTTCCCGGACGAGCAGGGTGGCCTGAGTATTGAGATCCTCGCCAATAAACAGCGTTACGATGAAGTGACGCTCACCCGCCACGTCGCGCGTCTGAACGCGATGCTGCTGCAGTTTGCGGCCAACCCGGACCTGCGCTGTGGCGAAGTGGAAACCGTTTCAGAGCAGGAATATCAGCAGCTGGCTCGCATCAACGATACCGGGCTGGCGCTGCCATCTGGCACGCTGGCGGATATGGTGGTGGAGCAGGCGAGCAAAACGCCGGACGCCCCCGCGCTGGCGGACGCGCATATTGAGCTTAGCTATCGTGAGATGCGCGAGCAGGTGATCGCGCTGGCAAACCTGCTGCGCGAGCGCGGCGTGAAGCCGGGCGACAGCGTGGCGGTGGCACTCCCGCGCTCGGTGTTCCTGACCCTGGCGCTGCACGGCATCGTCGAGGCCGGTGCCGCGTGGCTGCCGCTCGACACCGGCTACCCGGACGACCGCCTGCGGATGATGCTGGAAGATGCTAAACCTTCGTTGCTCATTACTACCGACGAACAGCGTTCGCGCTTTAGCGATCTGCCGATTACGGCATTTAGTTACAACACACTGTTACCGGCTGCGGAGGTGGAACCGCTGCGCCTGGCCAGGCCGGAGCAGACGGCGTACATCATCTTTACCTCCGGCTCGACGGGGCGCCCGAAAGGGGTCATGGTCGGCCATACCGCCATCGTTAACCGCCTGAAGTGGATGCAGGATCACTACCCGCTGGACGCGACGGACGTGGTGGCGCAGAAAACGCCGTGCAGCTTTGACGTATCGGTGTGGGAGTTCTGGTGGCCGTTTATCGCCGGGGCGAAGCTGGTGATGGCAGAGCCGGACGCGCACCGCGATCCGCAGGCGATGCAGAGCTTCTTCGCGCAGTACGGCGTGACCACCACCCACTTCGTGCCGTCGATGCTGGCGGCCTTTGTCGCCTCGCTGACGCCTGAAAACGTGGCGTGCTGCAAAACCCTTAAGCAGGTGTTCTGCAGCGGCGAAGCGCTGCCGACCGAGCTGTGCCGCGAGTGGGAGCAGTTAACCCATGCGCCGCTGCACAACCTCTATGGCCCAACGGAAGCGGCGGTGGACGTCAGCTGGTATCCGGCTTATGGTCCCGAACTGGCGGCGGTGGAGGGCAACAGCGTGCCGATCGGCTTCCCGGTGTGGAACACGGGGCTGCGCATTCTGGACGCGATGATGCGCCCGGTGCCGTTTGGCGTGGCGGGGGATCTGTATCTCACCGGCATTCAGCTGGCACAGGGGTATCTGGGCCGTCCGGACCTCACCGCCAGCCGCTTTATTGCCGACCCGTTTGCGCCGGGCGAGCGGATGTATCGTACCGGTGACGTCGCCCGCTGGCTGGACAACGGCGCGGTGGAGTATCTGGGCCGCAGCGACGATCAGTTAAAAATCCGCGGCCAGCGCATCGAGCTGGGCGAAATCGACCGGGCGATGCTCGCGCTGCCGGACGTGGCCCAGGCCGTCGCCCACGCCTGCGTGTTCAACCAGGCGGCGGCGACGGGAGGCGATGCCCGCCAGCTGGTGGGGTATGTGGTCTCCGAATCCGGTTTACCGCTGGACCGCGACGCGCTGCTGGAATCGCTCAAAGCCCAGTTGCCGCCGCATATGGTGCCGGTGGTGCTGCTGCAAATCAGTACGCTGCCGCTCAGCGCCAACGGCAAGCTCGACCGCAAGGCGCTGCCGCTGCCGGAGCTGACCAGCAAAACCTCCGGCCGCGCGCCGGAGACGGAAACCGAAACCGCCGTCGCGCAGGCTTTCTCCGCCCTGCTGGGCTGTAAGGTCAACGATATCGAAGCCGACTTCTTTGCCCTCGGCGGACACTCGCTGCTGGCGATGCGCCTGGCGGCGCAGCTTAGCCGCGTGTTCGAGCGCAAGGTGACGCCGGGGCAGATTATGGTCGCCTCGACGGTGAGCAAGCTCAGCGCGCTGCTGGATTCACAGATGAGCGACGAGCAGGCGCAGCGTCTGGGCTATGAAACCCTGCTGCCGCTGCGCGAAGGCAACGGCCCGACGCTGCTCTGCTTCCATCCTGCGTCCGGTTTTGCCTGGCAGTTTAGCGTGCTGGCGCGCTACCTCAGTCCGCGCTGGTCAATTACCGGCATTCAGTCTCCTCGACCAGAGGGGCCGATGCAGCAGTGTGCGGATCTGGATGGGGTGATTGAGCATCACCTGAATACGTTGCGTAAGCAGCAGCCACAGGGGCCATATTATCTGTTCGGCTATTCTCTCGGCGGCACGCTGGCGCAGGGCATTGCTGCGCGTCTGCGCGAGTTGGGTGAAGAGGTGGCCTTCCTCGGACTGCTGGACACCTGGCCGCCGGAAACCCAGAACTGGGCGGAGAAAGAGGCCAACGGCCTCGACCCGGAGGTGTTGGCGGAAATTGAGCGCGAGCGTCAGGCGTTTATCGCCGCGCAGCAGGGGCAGGGCTCCAGCGAGCTGTTTAACGCTATCGAAGGCAACTACGCCGACGCGGTACGGCTGCTCACCACGGCGCACAGCGCGCGGTTTGACGGCAAAGCGACGCTGTTTGTCGCCGAACGTACGCGAACGATGGATCCGCAGGTCGCGTGGGCGCCGTGGGTGGCGGAGCTTGAGGTGTACAGCCAGGACTGCGCCCACGTGGATATTATTTCACCGCAGGCGTTTGAGAAAATTGGGCCAGTGTTGAAGGATATATTGGGGTAACGTCAAAAGCGCCGGGTGGCGGCTACGCCTTACCCAGCCTACGGGAGCCGAGTGTAGGCCGGGTAAGGCGTAGCCGCCACCCGGCAATTACCGCCGACCTAACGGCACCACCAGAGGCGTGCCCGCTACCGGATCGTCAATAATCATGCAGCGCATGCCGTAGATCCTCTCGATCAGATCCGGCGTCACAATCTCTTTCGGCGCGCCCTGAGCCACAATCTCACCGTCTCGCAGGGCAATCAGATGCGTAGCGTAGCGGCACGCTTGGTTTAAGTCGTGCAGCACCGCCGCCAGGGTATACCCTTGAGTGCGGTTCAGCTCGCTCAGTAGCTCCAGCAGGTCAATCTGATGGCTGATGTCGAGCCAGGTCGTCGGCTCGTCCAGCAACATGATGGAGGTCTCCTGCGCCAGCACCATCGCGATCCACGCGCGCTGACGCTGCCCGCCGGAGAGTGTGTCCACGCTTTGCCGGGCGAGATCGGTAATTCCCGTCGCCTGCATCGCGCGGTTCACCGCCTCGTCGTCCTCTTTGCGCCAGCGGGTAAACAGCGGCTGGTGCGGATAGCGCCCGCGCGAGACCAGCTCCTGCACCGTGATGTCTCCCGGCGTGGTGGCGTTTTGCGCCAGCAGCCCGATGCGCCTGGCCACCTCTTTGCTGGCGAAGCGCTGGATCTGCTCCCCGTCGAGGAACACGCTGCCCTCAGCCGGCGTCATCAGGCGGCTCAGCGTGCGCAGCAGGGTCGATTTACCGCAGCCGTTCGGCCCGATAATCGCGGTAAAGTGGCCGTCCGGAATGGCAACGGATAAGTCACGGGCAATGATTTTTTTGCCGTAGCCGAGGGTGAGGTTTTCGCCGCGCAAGCGGGTGGTTGAATCTGTCATTTCTTGCGTGACTCCTGAACGAGCAAGACGATGAGGTAAATCCCGCCGAGGCTGACGGTCACTACGCCCACCGGCAGTTGATAAGGCATAAACAGCCGCTGGGCGCAGAGATCGGCGGCCAATAGCAGCAGCGCGCCGCACAGCGCTGCCTGGGTTAATCCCCACTTCGCCGTTCCGCTAAGACGGCGGGCGATGTGCGGTGCCACGAGGGCGATAAATGAGATCGGCCCGGCGATCGCGGTGGAGGCGGCGGTCAGCAGTACGGCGACCAGCATCAGCATCAGGCGCGAGCGCTCGACGCCCACGCCCAGTGCGCAGGCACTGTCGTCGCCCATCTCCAGCAGGCGCATACGTCGCACCAGCAGCAGCGCGCCGATAAACATCAGCACAATCAGCGGCGCGGCGGGCCAGGTTTTGCCCCACGTCAGGCCGTTGAGGGAACCGGCGTACCACAGCCCCGCGGAGAGCGCGGTTTCCAGCGAGGCCTGCAGTAAAAGCCAGGTGTTAAAGGCCATCAGCATGGCGCGGATGCCGATCCCGATGACGATCAGGCGGAAGGTGTCGATGCCGTTGCGCCAGGCCAGCGCCCAGATCAGTAAGGACGTCAGAATGCCGCCCGCCATCGCCGTAAAGGTAATCGCCGTCAGGTGCTGACCAAACAGCACCATCGCCACCAGCACGCCGCTCCAGGCCCCGGTATTGAGGCCCATCACGTCCGGGCTGCCGAGCGGGTTGCGCATCAGCGACTGGAATATCGCACCGCTCACGCCGAGCGCCGCGCCGACCAGAATCGCCATCGCCACGCGCGGCAGTCGCCACTCCGTCACCACCATGGTGATATTGCGCGGCGCGCTGCCGAGCAGGGCGTTAACCACCTGAGTAAAGTCGAGCGACACCGCGCCGCTGCGCAGGCTCCAGACCGCCAGCAGCAGAATGGCGAGAAGCAGCAGCGAGACACTGGTCAGTAAACGGCGGGACGGGGCCATCATGCGCCACCTCCGCGTTTACGACGAACCAGGAAGATCAGCACCGGCGCGCCGATAAAGGCGCTGACCACCGAGACGCGCAGCTCGCCGGGCACCAGCAGGCGGCCCAGCACGTCGGCAAACAGCAGCAGGGCAGGGGTTGCAAGCAGCGTCACCGGCAGCGACCAGCGGTGATCCGCCCCTACCAGCCAGCGCGCCATGTGCGGCATCATCAGACCGATAAAGGCGATCGGGCCGACCACGGCGGTCGCGCTGCCGCAGAGTACGGTGATGGCGAGCAGACCAATCAGCTGCGTGCGCGCCACCTGATTGCCGAGGGCGGTGGCGGTGTCGCTGCCGAGGCTCAGGCTGTTGAGCGATCGGCTCAAAAACAGCGTCACGGCGGCAGCGATAGCGACCGGGATCGCCACCACTTTCAGCGTGTCGAGGGTGCGGATATCCAGCGAGCCAGCCTGCCAGAAGCGCAGCTGGTCGTAAACGTCCGGGTTGAGCAGGGCGATGCCGTTGGACAAGCCTTCCAGCACCGCCGCGAGCGCCACGCCCGCAAGCGTCAGGCGTACCGGACTCAGCTGCCCGCCGCCCTGGCTCCCGGTAAACGCGACGACCAGCGAGGCGGCCAGCGCGCCGCAGAAGGCCATCACCAGCTGTTCAGAGGGCGACGTCAACCCGAACAGCGCCGCGCCGAGCACGATGGCAAAGCTGGCGCCGGAGTTAACGCCGAGAATGCCGGGGTCCGCCAGCGGGTTGCGGGTAAGGGTTTGCATCAGGGCACCGGCGAGGCCAAGCGCGCCACCCGCCAGCAGTCCGGCAAGCGTGCGGGGCAGTCGGGCGTCGAGCACGATAATGCAGTCAGCGCTCTGGCAGGTGCCGGAGAGCGCATCAACGATAACGGACGCGGGCAGCGGCTTCGCGCCGACCAGCAGGCTGAGTGCAGCCGCAAGGCTCAGGAGCAGCAGTAAAACGGGCACGGCAGCGGCGCGCACCGCAGAAGAGGAAAACGACATAGCAACATCCATGATTTGATAATGATAGTGATTATCGTTATCTATCTTATTTGGCTATGTTAGCATGTGCGCCCATGGAAAGGGTAGAAATAGACTCAAGGCTTTGTCATGAATCAAAAATCCTGGCTGCTCAACCTCAGCCTGCTGAAAACGCACCCGGCGTATCGCGCCGTTTTTATCGCTCGCTTTATATCCATTTTGTCCCTCGGGCTGCTCGGCGTGGCCGTGCCGGTCCAGATCCAGACCATGACGCACTCCAGCTGGCTGGTGGGGTTATCCGTCACCTTAACCGGCGGGGCGATGTTCATCGGCCTGATGGTCGGCGGCGTGCTGGCGGACCGCTACGAGCGTAAAAAACTGATCCTGCTGGCGCGCGGCACCTGCGGCGTGGGCTTTATCGGGCTGTGTCTGAACGCGATGCTGCCGGAGCCGTCGCTGATTGCCATTTATGCCCTGGGGCTGTGGGACGGCTTCTTCGCCTCGTTAGGCGTGACGGCGCTGCTGGCGGCAACGCCCGCGCTGGTCGGGCGCGAGAATCTGATGCAGGCGGGGGCGATCACCATGCTCACCGTGCGCCTCGGCTCGGTGATTTCACCAATGGTGGGCGGCCTGCTGCTGGCGACTGGCAACGTGGCGTGGAACTACGGGCTGGCGGCGGCGGGGACCTTTATCACCACGCTAACGCTGCTGCGCCTGCCGCTGCTGCCACCTCCGCCGCAGCCGCGCGAGCATCCTCTGAAATCGCTGATGGCCGCGATTCGTTTCCTGTTCAGCAACCCGCTGATTGGCGGCATTGCGCTGCTCGGCGGCCTGCTGACGATGGCGAGCGCCGTGCGCGTGCTCTACCCGGCGCTGGCGGGCGAGTGGCAGATGAGCGCCTCGGAGATTGGCGTGCTGTACGCCGCCATTCCGCTCGGCGCGGCGTGCGGGGCGCTGACCAGCGGCAACCTGGCGCAGAGCGCGCGTCCGGGGCTGATTATGCTGCTTGCCACGCTGGCCTCGTTTATCGCCATCGGCTTCTTTAGCCTGATGCCGGTGTGGGCGCTGGGCGTGCTGTGCCTGGTGATTTTCGGCTGGCTGAGCGCCATCAGCTCATTGCTTCAGTACACCCTGATCCAGACCCAGACGCCGGAAGGCATGCTCGGGCGCATTAATGGCCTGTGGACGGCGCAGAACGTCACGGGCGATGCGATTGGCGCGGCGATCCTCGGTGGGCTGGGGGCGATGATGACCCCGGTGGCTTCGGCGAGCAGCAGCGGGTTTGTATTGGCACTTATTGGTGTGATTTTATTAATGACGTTGGCAGAATTGCGCCGGTTCAGGCAGGAGAGTGTGTTGAACGACGGTGCGGCCTGATGCCATCACCCCGGCCCTCTCCCACAGGGAGAGGGAGGGAAAATACCTACTTAAACAACGCATTCAATCTGTCTAACACCAGCATCGCGCTGTAATAATCCAGGCGGAACGTCTCGGTTCCCAATGCCCAAACCCGTTTGTTTTTCACCGAAGGTAGATGCGCCAGCAGCGGGTTGGCGTAAATCGCATCCACGTCTTTCTGGTCGCCGGCAAACACAAACAGCCCTTCGCCGTTCAGCCCCGTCGCCAGGTTTTCCCCACCTAACTGGATAATGTCGTGGCGTTTGCCCTGACTTTTTGACGTGTGCAGCCCGGCGGGCAGAGCGGCCAGCGTAAAGCCCAGCTGGTGCAGCAGCTTGCCCTGCGCCGATTCCGCGGTCCACAGGTTGGCGCTGTGCGCGGCGGCGGTGTAGACGATGGCGTTCACCGGCTGCGGCGGCAGCTTCATCTGCTCTTTCACCTGCGCGAGCTGTTTATCAAACTCGGCAATGCGCTCTGCGGCCTGTTTTTCCTTTCCGGTGATGCTGCCCAGTTGGGTCAGTAGCGCCTGCCAGCTCTTGTCGTCGTAGTTAATGATAAGCGTCGGGGCGATGGCGGAGAGCTGATCGTACAGCGCCAGCGCGGAATCCCCGCCGGTGGCGCCGATCAAAATCAGGTCCGGCATTTGCGCCGCTACCGCTTCGGCGCTCGGCTCGCCGATGTACAGCCGCGCAACCTTACGCTGTTTCGCAATATCACCCCACTGGCGCAGAAAACCCTGCGCATCCGCCACGCGATTGTTCGGCGTGGTTGCGCCGCTGGCGATGACCGGCGCGTCAATTGCCAGCAGGGAGCCGGTTAAGGTCACGCTGGTGGAGACAATGCGCGTCGGTTTGCGCTCCAGCGTGTGTACGCCGCGGCTGTCGGTCACCTGACGCGGCCAGTCTGCGGCGGTGGCTGAGGTTAGTCCTAAAACAAAAAGTCCTGTCAAAAAGAGGGCATTGCGGCAAACGGCAGGGAATTTCACTGAGCGGCATCCTGTTTTTGTTGAAGATAATGCTTCTCATTTTCATGGTTGTGAGGGAGGGATGCAAGCGTTTGTCGCACAAGTCTTTACCCGATGGTTGACAGCGGGGCGATGTGGGATTAGGTTAGCCGACGAAAATATAAATGATAATCATTATTGCTTCTTTTATCATTTTGAGGAGGATGATATGGACACGTCCCTGGCTGAGGAAGTTCAGCACGCCGCGACCACGCTGCAATCAGACAGCTTTTTCTTTATGTCGCCTTATCGCAGTTTTACTACCTCAGGCTGTTTTGCCCGCTTCTCTGAACCTGCCGTCGGCGGCGACGATCCGGCAGGGCACTTCCAGCAGAAATTAGCCCAGGCTTTCCGGAATGCAAAAGCCAGCGGCATCGCCCATCCCGTCATGGTAGGGGCCATCCCGTTCGATACCCGCAAGCCGTCGTCACTGTTTATTCCGCAACGCTGGGAGACGTTTTCCCGTCCTGCGCGTCAGCAGTCCGCGCGCTATTTCTCCGGCGCGCAGGCGCTGAAGGTGGAACAGCGCACCGAGATCCCCGCTCAGCCCGTTTTCGAAGAGATGGTCGCCCGCGCCGCGTCGCTGACCGCCACGCCGCAGGTGAACAAGGTGGTGCTGTCGCGTCTGATTGATATTGCCACCGACAAACATATAGACAGCGGCGCGCTGATGGAGCGTCTGATCGCCCAGAACCCGGCTAGCTTTAACTTCCACGTGCCGCTGGAAGACGGCGGCGTGCTGCTCGGCGCCAGCCCGGAACTGCTGCTGCGCAAAGAGGGCAGGCACTTTAGCTCTCTGCCGCTGGCAGGCTCCGCGCGCCGTCAGCCGGACGACGTGCTGGATCGCGAAGCGGGTAATAAGCTGCTGGCTTCCGAAAAGGACCGTCACGAGCACGATCTGGTCACCCAGGCGATGAAGGCCATTCTGGCGCCGCGCAGCCACCATCTCAGCATGCCTGATTCTCCTCAGTTGATTACCACGCCGACGCTGTGGCACCTGGCGACGCCGGTTGAAGGCGACGCGCGCGAGAACGAAAACGCCCTGACCCTGGCCTGCCTGCTGCATCCGACTCCGGCGCTGAGCGGCTTCCCGCATCAGGCGGCAAAAGAACTGATCGCCGAGCTGGAGCCGTTCGACCGCGAGCTGTTCGGCGGCATCGTCGGCTGGTGCGACAGCGAAGGCAACGGCGAGTGGGTGGTGACCATCCGCTGCGCGCGTCTTCGCGAAAATAGCGTTCGCCTGTTTGCCGGCGCGGGCATTGTCCCCGCCTCCTCGCCGGTGGGCGAGTGGCGCGAAACCGGCGTGAAGCTCTCCACCATGCTCAACGTGTTTGGCCTGCACTAAGGAACACTCATGACCATTCCCTTTACCCGCTGGCCTGAGGAATTCGCCCGCCACTACCGCGAAAAAGGCTACTGGCTGGATCTGCCGCTGACCCACATCCTGACGGACCATGCGGACAGCGATGCCGTGGCGATTATCGACGGCGATCGGCGCATCACCTACCGCGCGTTTCATCAGGCGGTGAACAATCTGGCGTCCGCCCTTCAGGCGCAGGGGCTGCACCGCGGCGAGACCGCGCTGGTGCAGCTCGGCAACGTGGCCGAGTTCTACATCACCTTCTTCGCGCTGCTGCAGATCGGCGTCGCGCCGGTGAACGCGCTCTTTAGCCATCAGCGCAGCGAGCTGAACGCCTACGCCGTGCAGATCAAACCCGCCGTGCTGATCGCCGATCGCGACCATGCCCTGTTCGCGGGCGATGATTTTCTTAATACCTTCGTGGATGAACACCGCTCGGTTCGCGCCGTGCTGCTGCGCGGCGATAAGGGCGCACATGCTCTGGAAGAGGCGACTGCGCGTCCGGCGGACAACTTCATCCCGAACCCGACGCCCGCCGACGAAGTAGCGTTTTTCCAGCTCTCCGGCGGCAGCACCGGCACGCCGAAGCTGATCCCGCGCACGCACAACGATTACGACTACAGCATCCGCCGCAGCAACGAGATCTGCGGCATCACCGCCGAAACGCGTTACCTGAACGCGCTGCCCGCGGCGCATAACTATGCCATGAGCTCGCCGGGATCGCTGGGCGTCTTCACGGCAGGCGGCTGCGTGGTGCTGGCGAACGATCCGAGCGCCACGCTCTGCTTCCCGCTGATTGAACAGCATCAGATTAACGTCACCTCGCTGGTGCCGCCTGCTGTCAGCCTCTGGCTTCAGGCGATTGCCGACGGGGCGGGCAACGCGCAGCTTAAATCACTGAAGCTGCTGCAGGTGGGCGGCGCGCGCCTCTCCGCCACGCTCGCGGCGCGTATTCCGGTAGAGATCGGCTGCCAGCTCCAGCAGGTGTTCGGCATGGCCGAAGGGCTGGTGAACTACACCGCGCTCGACGACGCGCCGGAGCGCATCATCAACACTCAGGGCCGCCCGATGTGCCCGGACGACGAAGTGTGGGTGGCGGACGAGGACGGCAACCCGCTGCCGCGCGGTGAGGTCGGGCGTTTGATGACGCGCGGACCGTATACCTTCCGCGGCTATTTCAACAGCCCGGAACACAACGCCAGCGCCTTCGACGCCGAAGGCTTTTACTGCTCCGGCGATCTGATCGCCATTGACGAGCAGGGCTACATCACCGTACAGGGGCGTGAGAAGGATCAGATCAACCGCGGCGGCGAGAAGATCGCCGCCGAAGAGATCGAAAACCTGCTGCTGCGCCACGAAGCGGTGATCCACGCCGCGCTGGTGAGCATGGAGGACAGCCTGCTGGGCGAAAAAAGCTGCGCGTATCTGGTGGTGAAACAGCCCCTGCGCGCGGTCGAGGTGCGTCGTTTCCTGCGCGAGCAGGGCGTTGCCGAATTTAAGCTGCCGGACCGCGTGGAGAGCGTGGATGCGCTTCCGTTAACGCCGGTCGGCAAAGTCGATAAGAAACAGCTGCGCCTGTGGCTTGCTGAACGGGCACAGGGCTAAGGAACAGAGTATGGCCATTCCAAAATTAACCGCTTACGCGCTGCCGACTGCCGCAGAGCTGCCGACCAACAAGGTGAACTGGAGCTTTGAGCCGGAACGCGCCGCGCTGCTAATCCACGATATGCAGGAGTATTTCCTGAACTTCTGGGGCGAAAACAGCGCGGTGATGCAGCAGGTGGTGGCGAACATCGCCAGACTGCGCGCCTGGTGCAAAGCGCACAACATTCCGGTGTACTACACCGCCCAGCCGAAAGAGCAGAGCGACGAAGATCGCGCCCTGCTGAACGACATGTGGGGGCCGGGCCTGACCCGCTCGCCGGAGCAGCAGCGCATCGTCGCTGAGCTGACCCCGGACGAAGCGGACACGGTGCTGGTGAAGTGGCGCTACAGCGCGTTCCACCGCTCGCCGCTGGAGCAGATGCTAAAAGAGACGGGCCGCAACCAGCTGCTGATTACCGGCGTTTACGCCCATATCGGCTGTATGACCACTGCCACCGATGCCTTTATGCGCGACATCAAGCCGTTCTTCATTGCCGACGCGCTGGCGGATTTCACCCGCGACGAGCACCTGATGTCCCTTAACTACGTGGCAGGACGCTCGGGCCGCGTGGTGATGACCGACGAACTACTGCCGTCCGTTCCGGCCTCGAAAGCCGCGCTACGCGAGCTGATCCTGCCTTTACTGGACGAGTCCGACGAGCCGATGGATGACGAAAACCTGATCGACTACGGTCTGGACTCGGTGCGCATGATGGCGCTGGCCGCCCGCTGGCGCAAAGTGCACGGCGATATCGATTTCGTGATGCTGGCAAAAAATCCAACAATCGACGCCTGGTGGGCGCTGCTCTCCCGCGAGGTGAAGTAATGCGTTTTGATTTTACCGGCAAAACCGTCTGGGTAACGGGCGCGGGGAAGGGGATTGGCTACGCGACGGCGCTGGCGTTTGCTGAGGCGGGCGCAGAGCTGACCGGGTTCGACCTGGCCTTCCCGCAGGGCGATTACCCCTTCGCCACCGAGACGCTGGACGTGGCGGATTTTGCTCAGGTCAGCGATACGTGTGGCCGTTTGCTTAATAACCTCGAACGTCTGGACGTGCTGGTCAACGCGGCGGGCATTCTGCGCATGGGGGCGACGGACCAGCTCTCGCAGGAGGACTGGCAGCAGACCTTTGCGGTCAACGTTGGCGGCGCGTTCAACCTGTTCCAGCAGACGATGGGCCAGTTCCGCCGTCAGCAGGGCGGGGCGATTGTCACTGTGGCATCCGACGCGGCACACGCGCCGCGCATCGGCATGAGCGCCTACGGTGCCTCGAAAGCGGCGCTGAAAAGCCTGGCCCTGACCGTCGGACTGGAGCTGGCGGGCAGCGGCGTGCGCTGTAACCTGGTGTCGCCGGGCTCAACGGACACCGACATGCAGCGCACCCTGTGGAAAAGCGACGATGCGGAGCAGCAGCGTATTCGAGGCTTTGGCGAGCAGTTCAAGCTCGGTATTCCGCTGGGCAAGATTGCCCGTCCGCAGGAGATTGCCAGCACGGTGCTGTTCCTGGCATCCGATGCCGCCAGCCATATCACCCTGCAGGATATTGTGGTGGACGGCGGCTCCACGCTGGGGGCCTGATGATCTGGAAACGTCATTTATCGCCTGAAGAACTGAACGCCACCAGCGTGAACACCCTTGTGGCACATCTGGGCATCGTTTATACCCGCCTCGGGGACGACACGCTGGAAGCGGAGATGCCGGTGGATGCGCGCACCCATCAGCCGTTTGGCCTGCTGCACGGCGGGGCGTCGGCGGCGCTGGCGGAAACGCTGGGCTCAATGGCCGGTTTTCTGATGACCCGCGACGGGCAGAGCGTGGTGGGCACGGAGCTGAACGCCACGCACCATCGCGCCGTCTCTCACGGTAAGGTGCGCGGGGTATGTCAGCCGCTGCATCTGGGGCGTTCGAGTCAGAGCTGGGAGATCGTGGTATTCGACGAACAGGGGCGGCGGTGCTGCACCTGTCGGTTGAGTACGATGGTGCTGGGGTAGGCCATTCGGCTGAAAGTGATCGGCTTAACACTGTGGTGTAAATCTCTGGTTTGACCACGCATTATTGCGTTTCAAAGTTGTTAAATTTTATCCGTTGTTCTAGAAACAAAATGTAACATCTCACTGTTTCACAACAACGGATAACAGCTATGAACAACTCAGGGAAATACCTTACATGGGCGGTGCTCTCCGTTGTGGGAGCCTTTGCCCTGGGCTATATCGCCCTCAACCGGGGGGAACAGATCAATGCGCTCTGGATCGTTGTCGCCTCCGTCTGCATTTATCTGATCGCGTACCGTTTTTATGGCCGCTATATCGCCAATACCGTGCTGGCGGTTGACGGCACGCGCATGACGCCTGCCGTGCGCCACAATGACGGTCTGGACTATGTGCCGACCGACAAAAAAGTGCTGTTCGGTCACCATTTTGCGGCGATTGCCGGGGCGGGTCCGCTGGTGGGGCCGGTGCTGGCGGCGCAGATGGGCTACCTGCCGGGGATGATCTGGATCCTCGCGGGCGTGGTGCTGGCGGGGGCGGTGCAGGACTTTATGGTGCTGTTCGTCTCCACCCGCCGCGACGGCCGTTCGCTGGGCGAGCTGGTGAAAGAGGAGATGGGGGCAACCGCCGGGGTGATTGCCCTCGTGGCGACCTTTATGATCATGGTGATCATCCTCGCGGTGCTGGCGATGATCGTTGTGAAAGCGCTGACCCACAGCCCGTGGGGGACCTACACGGTTGCCTTCACCATTCCGCTGGCGCTGTTTATGGGGATCTACATACGCTACCTGCGCCCGGGCCGCATCGGTGAAGTGTCGGTGATTGGCCTGGTGTTCCTGGTGTTTGCGATTATCTCCGGCGGCTGGGTGGCGGAAAGCCCGACCTGGGCGCCGTTCTTCGACTTTACCGGCGTACAGCTGACCTGGATGCTGGTGGGCTACGGGTTTGTGGCGGCGGTGCTGCCGGTGTGGCTGCTGCTGGCCCCGCGTGACTACCTCTCTACCTTCCTGAAAATCGGCACCATCGTCGGGCTGGCGATTGGCATTCTGATTATGCGTCCGACCCTGACCATGCCGGCGCTGACCAAATTTATCGACGGTACCGGTCCGGTCTGGACCGGCAACCTGTTCCCGTTCCTGTTTATCACCATCGCCTGCGGCGCGGTGTCGGGCTTCCACGCGCTGATTGCCTCCGGGACCACGCCGAAGATGCTGGCGAATGAAAATCAGGCCTGCCTGATTGGCTACGGCGGCATGCTGATGGAGTCCTTTGTGGCGATTATGGCGCTGGTTTCCGCCTGCATTATTGACCCGGGTGTGTACTTCGCGATGAACAGCCCGATGGCGGTGCTGGCCCCGGCCGGAACCGCTGACGTGGTGGCCTCTGCCGCGCAGGTGGTGAGCGGCTGGGGCTTTGCGATTACTCCGGAAACGTTGACGCACATTGCTGATGAGGTGGGCGAACAGTCGATCATCTCCCGTGCGGGCGGAGCGCCTACGCTTGCGGTGGGCATGGCTTACATCCTCCACGGCGCGCTGGGCGGGCTGATGGACGTATCGTTCTGGTATCACTTCGCCATTCTTTTTGAGGCGTTGTTTATCCTGACGGCGGTGGATGCGGGAACCCGTGCGGCGCGCTTTATGCTCCAGGATTTGCTTGGCGTGATCTCGCCGAACCTGAAGCGTACCGACTCGCTCCCGGCTAACCTGCTGGCGACGGCGCTGTGTGTGCTGGCGTGGGGCTACTTCCTGCACCAGGGCGTGGTGGATCCGCTGGGCGGGATTAACACCCTGTGGCCGCTGTTCGGTATCGCCAACCAGATGCTGGCAGGCATGGCGCTGATGCTCTGCGCGGTGGTGCTGTTCAAGATGAAGCGCCAGCGTTACGCCTGGGTGGCGCTGGTGCCCACCGCGTGGCTGCTGATTTGTACCCTGACGGCGGGCTGGCAGAAAGCCTTCAGCCCGGACAACAAGGTGGGCTTCCTGGCGATCGCCAACAAGTTCCAGGCGATGATCGACAGCGGTAAGATCCCGGCGCAGTACACCGAGTCCCAGCTGTCGCAGCTGGTGTTTAACAACCGTCTTGATGCCGGGCTGACCATCTTCTTTATGGTGGTGGTCGTGGTGCTGGCGTTGTATTCTCTTAAGACCGCGCTGGCGGCGTTGAAAAACGATAAGCCAACAGCGAAAGAGACGCCGTACGAGCCAATGCCTGAAAACCTGGAAGAGATTGTCACCCAGGCGAAAGGGGCGCATTAATTTAACCAAATATACCCCTCACCCTAACCCTCTCCCCAAAGGGGAGAGGGGACTTTTAATACCCTCTCCCCTTTGGGGAGAGGGCCGGGGTGAGGGGAACATGCGAGAAACGACTTATGTTCGACACCCTTTCCAAAGCAGGTAAGTACCTGGGCCAGGCCGCCAAAATGATGATTGGCGTGCCGGATTACGACAACTACGTCGAGCATATGCGCGTCAACCATCCGGACCAGACGCCCATGACCTACGAAGAATTTTTCCGCGACCGTCAGGATGCCCGCTACGGCGGCAAGGGCGGGGCGAAGTGCTGTTAACCCTCTTTAGGTAAATAGAGGCTGATTTGCTCCTGTTTACAGCCGTAGACGACCGCCAGCTTTTCGCGGGTGCGCTTTTGCGGTCTGGAGTCCAGCGCTTCCAGCTGTGACACGGCAGACTGGCTAATGCCGAGTTTCTCAGCCACCTCTTGCTGGGACATGCCGCGCAGGATACGCCACGCGGCCTGCAGGCTAACGTTCTCGTTATGCATGATGTCGCACACTTCACCCGGTAAACCTACGTTATCGTAGATGTCTGATTCGTAAGGGATGTCTTCCCAGTCGTTTTCATTATCGTCGTCGTACTCCAGCATGGCTAAGCGCATGCGAAAATATTCACCGTAGGGAATGACAACATACTGTTTTTTTCCTTCTTCATCCTTGATGAACTGAATAGTCATATTCCGTATGCTCCTCATGAAGGTAGGTGGTGGTTGTCCGGCGTTTTACCGCCACTACGTAACAGGTGTCACCCGGCGGGTCCCCGAAGGTGTAAATGATCCTGTAATCGCCTAATCGCAACCTGTAGTGGTTTTCGGGAGAAGATAATTTCTTGATATCTGAGACCGGTGACGCTTTATCATCCATCTTCTCCAGCCTGAATTTAATGCGGTTTTGATACCGATTATCGATTTTAGAAAATTGCTTCTCAGCTGTTTTTGACCAGACAATCTTCATCCGTACCTCCACTGTACGCCCACACAAAATATAAGGAAATAATAAGACTATTAGATAAATTCTGAATTTCTAATGGGCTACTGTAGAGCGGAGAAAAAACGGGAGAAAGCGGCAAAACGCAAACCTTCAAGGCTGCTCGGGAAGGCCTCTGCCGGGCGACAGAGGCTTGCAGAAAATATGCGATCAGGCGTTCAAACCGCCGTCTACGTCCAGACCGGTACCGGAGATCTGACCAGCAGCCGGGCTGGCAAGGAAGGTGACCGCCGCCGCGACGTCTTCCGGCTGACCGTAGTGACCCAACGCAATAAGCTGACGCTGAGCGTCAGCCTGTTCCCCGTCTTCCGGGTTCATATCGCTGTTGGTCGGGCCGGGGTGCACCAGGTTAACGGTAATGCCGCGCGGTCCTAAATCACGGGCCAGTCCGCGGGTGAGGGAGTTAAGGGCAGATTTGGTCATCGAGTAAACGGCAATGCCCGGCTGCGCCACGCGGTTTGCCAGACAGCTGCCGATGTTGATGATGCGCCCGCCGTCGGACATGTGCACCAGCGCTTCCTGAATGGCAATCACCACGCCGCGGATGTTGACGTTGATAAGGGCGTCAATGTCCGCCAGCGTCATGGACTCCAGCGGGCCGCCGCGCGCGATCCCGGCGTTGTTGACCAGAATATCCAGCCCGCCAAGGGAACGCGCCGCATGGGTGACGGCATCCTGAATCGCCTGCGCGCTGGCGCTGTCCGCCTGCACGGCTTCGCTGTGCCGTCCCAGCGCCTTAATCTCATCGGCGACCGCCTGGGCTTTATCGGCCGATTTTTCATACGTAATAATCACATCCGCACCGGCGCGCGCCAGTGAAAGTGCAATTGCCCGGCCCAGCCCGCGGCTGGCGCCGGTAACCAGCGCCTTTTTGCCTGTTAAATCGATCTGCATGATGACCTCGTTACGAGAGTGGTAAGAATCATCATTAGGTATAGCCTGTCGGCGAGATTAACGGCTGAAGGATTCCACTTTCTCAAACGCGGCGCGCAGAACGTCAGGCGTTAACGCAACCGGCAGATAGTGAATCGACTCCACCGGGCGCAGGGTGTGGGCAATGACCTTATCCAGCGCTTCCCGGTTATTGATGTCGACGTCCAGCTCGCGAAGCGTGGTCGGCAGGTTAAAGCGCTTGTACGCCGTCACCAGCTGCGCCAGCACGTCGTCCTGGCCGAGCAGGGCGCTCTGCACCAGAATACCGTAGGCCACCTTGGTGCCGTGCAGGTATTTTTCCGTCTGCGGCAGCACGGTTAAGCCGTTGTGTACCGCATGCGCTGCCGCCACGCGCGTATAGCGTTCGCCCAGTCCGCCGACCATCCCGCCACCGGCGATAATCGCATCCACCACGTCCCGGAACGCCTGCGTCTGTTCGCCGCGCTGCTGGTCGGCCAGCGCTTGCTCACTGTGTTCCAGCAGCACGTCGCGGATCGCCAGCGCGCCGTTGATGCCCAGCCGCACGGTTAGCGGCAGATTTTCAGGCTGCGGGGCAAGCACTACCGCCTCATACCACTTCGCCAGCGTATCGCCGACGCCTGCCAGCAGATATTCCGCCGGGGCGTTAAGGACGATCTGCGGCTCCACCAACACCAGGAAGTTGGCGTCGTCGAAGATCTCAAAATGCAGCGCCTGACCGGCATCGTTGTACCAGACGGAGAGCGGGGTCCAGGCCGCGCAGGTGGCGGCAATGGTAGGGATGCCCACGAACGGCACCCCTAAGCGGCGCGCCACGGCCTTGACGGTATCCAGTACCGCGCCGCCGCCGACGCCAATCACCACGCTGGCGCCGCTGCCGGATTCGTTCACCAGATGGGTGACGTCGCGCTCGCTGCAGTGGCCTTTAAACAGCAGGTGTTTCGCCCCCGGCGCGTTAAAGCTCTCCGGCAGGAAAGGGCGCGCACCTTCGATAGCGCGCTCGCCGTAGATCCATACCGCGCGGGAAAGCTGTTCCGGGGTAAAGAAGTTATCCAGCTGCGCAAGGCTTCCGGGGTGAGAGAAGTAGTTCGCCGGGCCGGGCACGACGCGGATGTCGGTGTTGCTCATGGTGTTGTCCTTTTTAGCAAGCGCTAACCCGATGTTATGTCTGGACATCCGGATGGCTAATAATATTTCGCTTTAAGTTATGCCTTTTCCGTCGTTGTCAGTCAACCGGAGCTGTGAAAAATTCGATAAATCAGAAGAGTAATGAAGGATTTACGCGGATGGTTTCCAGTCGCCTTGAAATGCGCGGTATCAGCCTGGCCTTTTCCGGCTTTGAGGCTCTGTCGCGCGTCGACTTTACGCTGAGCGGCGGGTCGGTACATGCGCTGACCGGTGCCAACGGCGCGGGGAAATCGACCCTGATGGCGGTGCTGTGCGGCACGCACGACCACTATGAGGGCGAGATCAGCATCAACAATCAGCCGGTGAGCATCCGTGAACCGCTTGATGCCAAACGGCTGGGGATCCACCTCGTACAGCAGGAGGTGGATGTGGCGCTGATCCCGGGGTTAAGCATCGCTGAAAACATTATGCTCGACCAGCTGGCGCTGCCGGGGCATCGCTTCAACTGGCGCGGCGTCCGCCAGCAGGCGAGGCAGGCGCTGGCGCAGCTTGACGTTACGCTGGACGTGCACCGTTCCATCGACAGCTGTTCGCTGGCCGAAAAGCAGCAGATTTTGCTGGCGCGCGCCTTGTCTCATCACTGCCGTTTTTTGATTCTTGATGAACCCACCGCGCCGCTGGATGCGCACGAGAGCGAGCGCCTGTTTGCGGTGGTGAGACGTTTAAAGCAGCAGGGCATCGGCGTGGTGTTTATCTCCCACCGCATTCACGAGCTGAAGGCCATCTGCGACACCTTAACGGTGCTGCGCGACGGCAGGCTGATCGAATCCGGCCCGATGGCGGAGCTCAGCGGCGAAGCGATCGTCGAGAAGATGCTCGGCCACGTGCTGAGCGATATCTATCCGCCCGCGCGGCCCCCGCACGGCGAAGAGACGCTGCTGCGCGTTGAGGGGCTGCACGACGACGCGCTGCTGAAAGATATCTCCCTGCACCTGCGCAAAGGCGAAATCCTCGGGATTGCCGGGCTGGCGGGGGCGGGGAAAACCGAACTTTGCAAGGCGCTGTTTGGCGCCACCAAAAGCCGCGTGGCGCGCGGTGAGCTGAATCATCAGGCCTGGACCCCGCGGGACCCGGCGGATTCGGTGCTGCGCGGGCTGGCGCTGGTGCCGGAGGAGCGGCGCAAAGAGGGCATTTTTATCGACGAGCCGGTGAGCATGAACCTTGCCGTGTGCGCCGATAACAGCTTTTCGCGCTGGAGCCTGTTCGGCCATCGTCAGGCGTGGCGCTGGGCGGAAGAGGTGATTGCCCGCGTCGGCGTGCGCGCCCGTGGGCCGGGGCAGGTGCTGCGACGTCTGTCCGGTGGCAACCAGCAGAAGGTCGCCATCGGTAAATGGCTGCGCAATGACGCCAGCGTGCTGATATTCGACGAGCCGACCAAGGGCGTGGACGTGAAGGCCAAAACCGACCTGTTCCAGCTGATTGACGGCCTGGCGCGCGAGGGCAAAGGGGTGATTTACGCCTCGGGCGAATTTGCTGAACTGGTGGGATTGTGCGACCGCATCTGCGTGCTGTGGGACGGGCGTATCGTGGCGGAAATCGCCGGGGCGGAGGCCCGCGAAGAGACACTACTTTATTATTCAACCGGAGGAACGGCGTCGTGAGCAAGGCCCTTTCAGTAACGGCGGCAGCGTCTGGCCGTCAGCAACTTTTTGATTTTCTCTACAGGTGGGGCATGCTGTTGACCGTCGTCGCGCTGGTGGCCGTCTTTGGCCTGGCGTCGGACAGCTTCCTCGATCCGAACAACATCATCAACATTCTGCGCTCGATTGCCATCGTGACGGTGATTGCCGTTGGCGTGTCAATTTCGTTGACCGTTGGCGGGTTCGATCTCTCCGTGGGCTCCACCGCGTCGCTGGCGAACGCGCTGGTGATTTCCCTTTTCGTCTGGCACGGCTTAGGTACCACCGAGTCGATTCTGATCACCCTCGCGCTCTGCACGCTGGTGGGGCTGTTTAACGCCTTTCTGATCGTCATCCTGCGTATTCCGGACATGCTTGCCACGCTTGCCAGCCTGTTCGTCATTCAGGGCGTGGCGATGACCTACAGCTACGGCGGGTCGATTACCGAGAACATGGTGCTGCCGAGCGGCGACATGGCGGAAGGGACCATTCCGGCGGCGTTTAGCCTACTGGGGCAGGTGCCGACCATTGTGATCGTCATGCTGGTGGTGACCGTGCTGGCGCAGCTTGGCCTCTCGTTGACCACTCACGGACGCCGGATGTACGCCATTGGCGGCAACCCGGAGGCGGCGCGTCTCTCCGGCATTCGCACCACGCGCTACAAGGTGGCGGCCTACGTGATTGCCTCGCTGCTGGCGGGGCTGGGCGGTATTCTGCTGGCCTCCCGCATTGGATCGTCGCAGGTGAATGCGGGCGGCGGATACCTGATGGATGCGGTGGCGGCGGCGTGGATTGGCTTCTCGCTGGCAGGTTCCGGCAAGCCGAACGCGCTGGGAACCCTGGTCGGGGCGGTCATTCTCGGCGTGCTGTCGAACGGGCTGGTGATGCTCTCAGTGCCGTATTATGCCATGGACATTATAAAAGGGCTGGTGCTCGCGGTGGCACTGGCGATTACCTACATACAAAAACGCTGACAACACAACGGGATAAAAAATGAAAAAGATTGCACTCTCTTTGGTGGCACTTGGATTGCTCACTGCTCTGCCGGGCTTCGCGGCCACGCCCGCGCCGCTTCCGGCGGCCATTGCCAACCATGACGGCCCCATTCGCATTGCGGTGATCCGCAACCTGGGCTCGGATGACAACACCACGCAGTTTGTTGCCGGGGCGATTCAGGAAGGGAAAAAGCTCGGCTTTAAGGTCAGCACCTTTTTAAGCAACGGCGATGACGCCAAATTCCAGGACTTCGTTAACCAGGCGATCAGCCAGAAATATGACGGGATTATTCTCTCTCAGGGGCGCGATCCGTACTCCACCGCGCTGGTGAAGAAAGCGGTGGATGCCGGTATCAAAGTTGCCGTCTTTGATACCGCCGTTAACGGCGAGATCCCGGGCGTGACCGTCACCCAGCAGGACGACGCCTCCCTGACGAACCTCTCTTTCGGCCAGCTGGCGAAAGATTTCAACGGCAAGGCGAATATCGTCAAGCTGTGGGTCGCGGGCTTCCCGCCGATGGAGCGCCGTCAGGCAGCCTATAAAGCGCTGCAAAAGCAGTACCCGGATATTAAAGAGCTGGAGTCCATCGGCGCCGTCTCCTCTGATGTGCAGGGCGATACCGCCAACAAGGTGGGTGCGATCCTGGCGAAATACCCGAAGGGCAAAATCGACGCCATCTGGGGCACCTGGGACGCCTTTAGCCAGGGCGCGTATAAGGCGCTGAAAGAAAATGGACGCACCGAGATCAAGCTCTACAGCATCGACATCTCCAACCAGGATCTGCAGCTGATGCGCGAGCCGGGCAGTTCGTGGAAGGTGAGCGTGGCGGTGGATCCGAAGCTGATTGGCGCGACCAACGTGCGTCTGATCGCCAATAAGATTGCCGGGGAAGCGACGCCTGCGACTTACGATTTTAAAGCGGCGGCTATTCCGCAGGCGCTGCTGACCGCCCAGCCAGGGGCGGTGAACGTGGCGTCTCTGGGGAAAATCATTCCGGGCTGGGGCCAGACGGAAGATTTTATCGCGCCGTGGTTTGCGACGCTGGAAGCGAAAAATAAATGAGCATGCTTCCTACGCCAGAATACAGCCGCAATATGCGGCTGATTGGCCACAGCGACCAGGGCGGTCGTCCGGATGGCGTGCAGCTGATGGTGCATCGCGGTTTCGCCTATATCGGCCATATGGTGTCGCAGGGCTTTTCGATTGTTGACGTGCGCGACCCGAAAAACCCGAAAGCGGCGGGCTACGTGCCTGCGCCGCCCGGCACCTGGAACGTGCACCTGCAGGCGCATGACGACCTGCTGCTGGTGATCAACGCCCGGGATCTGTTTGCCGATGCCCGCTTTGCCGACGAGAAGGTCTACTACACCCGCCAGGTGGGGGAGACCGTCAGCGACGTGCAGGACAAAGGCTGGAGCGCCGGGCTTCGAGTGTTCGATATCTCCACGCCGGACAGGCCGCGTGAAATCGGCTTTCTGTCGCTAAGCGGCATCGGCATTCACCGCATCTGGTACGTTGGCGGGCGCTGGGCCTACGTGTCGGCGCTGATCGACGGCTTTACTGACTACATCTTCCTGACCATCGACCTGGCGGACCCGCGTAAGCCCGAGGTGGCGGGGCGCTGGTGGCTACCGGGGATGAACCAGTCCGCAGGCGAACAGCCGAACTGGCCGGAAGGGAAACGCTACGCGCTGCACCACGCGATTATCGCGGGCGATACCGCCTACGGCAGCTGGCGCGACGGCGGCCTGACGCTGCTGGACGTGAAAGACCGCAGTCAGCCGAAGCTCATTAGCCACCGTAACTGGAGCCCGCCGTTTGGCGGCGGGACGCACACCGCGCTGCCGCTGCCGGACCGCGATCTGCTGGTAGTACTGGACGAAGCGGTGCTGGATAACCAGCAGGACGGCGAGAAGCTCATCTGGCTGTTTGATATTCGAGAGCCGTCGAACCCGGTAAGCATCTCGACCTTCCCGCAGCCGGATGAAACCGACTACGTGGCGAAAGGGGCGCATTTCGGCCCGCACAACCTGCACGAGAACCGGCCGGGGAGCTTTGTCAGCTCGACGCTGATTTTTGCGACGTATCAGAACGCGGGCGTGCGCGTATATGACATTTCCAACCCGTATCGACCGGTGGAAACCGGGGCGCTGGTGCCCGCCGCGCCGGAGAGAATGATGGACACGCGGCCGAATCGCCCGCAGGTGATCCAGTCCTGTGACGTGTTTGTGGACGCGCAGGGAATTATCTACAGCACGGATTATAACGGCGGGCTGTCGGTGATTGAGTATTTGGGGTGAGGGCGGTTGTTGCCCCTCACCCTGACCCTCTCCCCAAAGGGGAGAGGGGAAAAATCAGCTGTACTGCCGCACTCGTGCTACCAGCTCTTCCGCGCTGTCGATGCGGTCGGCAATGACAATCAGCGCTTTACCGAGCGTTATCGCGTGGCGCAGGCACTCGTGGCGCATGGCTTCATCCTGGATGGTGTCGATATCCGCCACGTGGGAAAGCCCGACGCTGCGGCGAATTAATTCGGTACCGCAGAAGCCGATGGCGTCATGCCAGACCTTTTTCAGGAACGCGGAGGCATAGCCCGGCGCGCCGAGCGCGGCGTCGCGGGCTTTCTCGTGTGCCAGTGCCTGGAAGCGCTCCGCGAAGGTGTTCCACAGCTCCTGAATATCGGTCAGGCGCTGCTCGCGCGCGGCGGCGGCATCGCGAATGCCCAGGTGCCCCGGCAGGCCGCAGAAGTTCAGCAGCAGGTTGCCGATGGCGGTGCCGATATCAAAGCCAATCGGCCCGAAATAGCCGAACTCGGCGTCGATGGCCTTCAGGCTGCCGTCGGCGACAAAAATTGAGCCGCTGTGGATGTCCCCGTGCAGCAGGGCTTCGGCATGCGAGAAGAAGCGGTGCTTCAGGGAGGCTACGGCAACTTTAAGTTGGGCGTCGTCGCGCAGTGCGGCGACGTCATTTTCCAGCTCGGCCGGGTAGCTGTTGCGCTCGTGGAGCTGGTACGGATCGTTGAAGAACAGATCTTCGGTGATCTCGCACATCTCCGGGTTGATGAATTTCGCCACCTGCGCTTTTTTCTCGTGCGGGTGCAGGTAGAAATCGCTGGTGTGGAACAGCGCGTGCGCGAGGTATTCGCCCAGCTGCTGCGCCGCCTGCGGGTAGTAAATGTTGTTGATCAGCTCGCCGCGCCAGATGCGATGGCTGGAGAGATCTTCCATCACCATTACCGCCAGTTCCGGGTCAAAGTGGTGGATTTTCACGGTGTGCTGCGGGCTGTGCCGGTAGTGCTCGACCAGGGTTTGCGCTTCAAGGCGGGCGCGGTCCAGCGTCAGCGGCCAGGACTCACCAACGCAGCGCACGTAGGGCAGCGCCTGCTTAACGATGATGCGGCTCACGCCCGCGCTGTCGAAAATTTTAAAAACCAGATTGAGGTTGCCGTCGCCTACCTCCTGCGCCTCTACCAGCGATGAAGGATCGTCAAGTCCGCCAAACTGCCTGGCATACTCCACGGCATCCTGAGCGGTAAAGGTACGGTATTGCGACATGGCCTGCTCCTCACGAATTTCCTAATTAAGACATGTAGACGTCTATACATCTGGATTTCATCCTGACACAATGTGCTACAACAACGCAACAGGGAATTAACGACATGCAGACATTACAGACGACCAGCCTGCGGGTGGCGGATAATCAGCTCTTTATTCTCGACCAGCAGGCGCTTCCGCAGGAGAAACGCTGGCTGGATGCTTCAACCGTAGAGGCGCTGGTTGGGCACATTCATGCCCTGCGGGTGCGCGGCGCGCCGCTGATTGGTCTCTCTGCAAGCCTGCTGCTGGCGCTGCTGGCGGAAAACGGTAAAAGCCGCGACGAGCTGGCGGCGGCGCTGGAAACCCTGCGCGCATCCCGTCCGACGGCGGTGAACCTGATGAACAACCTCGACCGCATGAAGATTGCGCTGTGGCAGGAAGATTATGTTCCGGCGCTGGTGGCCGAGGCGCTGCGCCTGATTGACGAAGACAAACGGCTTTGCGACGCGATAGCGAAAGCCGGCAGCGCGCTGGTGAAGCCCGGCAGCCGCCTGCTGACCCACTGCAACACCGGCGGGCTGGCAACGGCGGGCGTCGGCACCGCGCTGGGCGTGATTGCTCGCGCGCACCAGGAGGGTAACGTAAGCAGCGTCTGGGTCGATGAAACCCGTCCGCTGCTGCAGGGCGGTAGATTGACAGCGTGGGAGCTCGGCGAGCTGGGTGTGCCGTACCAGCTGATTACCGACTCCATGGCCGCCAGCCTGATGGCGAAAGGGCAGGTAGACGCTGTGTGGGTGGGCGCAGACCGCATTGCCGCCAACGGCGACGTGGCGAACAAGATCGGCACCTATTCTCTGGCGGTGCTGGCGAAATTCCACGGCATTCCGTTCTACGTTGCTGCCCCGCAAACGACCCTCGACCCGGATTGCCCGAACGGTGACGCGATCCCGATTGAGCAGCGCGCCGCCAGCGAGGTGATGGGCGTAGCCGGAAGCTTTGGCGCAGTGCAGTGGGCGCCGGAAGACGCGCAGGTCTATAACCCGGCGTTTGACGTTACACCTGCCTCGCTGATTAGCGGCTGGGTGCTGGATACGGGCGTGGTCACACCGGAAGAGGTGGCAAACGGGAAATTTGCCTGAGTCCGGCTATCCTTTAAGGGGTTCCCTTACGAGGACAATATCGTGACGCTCGATCCTGAAACTGACTTAAAACTGGAGCGTGTGGTGGACGCACCGCGTGACCTGCTGTGGCTCTGCTGGACTACGCCGGAGCACATCAAAAACTTCTTCATTCCTGCTCCCCATAAGGTGACCGAATGCGACCTCGACCTGCGGGTGGGCGGGCGGTTCAACACCGTGTTTGAGGTAGACGGTCAGCGGATGGATAACCGGGGCGTGTTTCTTGAAATCGACCCGGGTAAAAAGCTGGTCTTTACCGACGGCTATACCGAAGGCTGGAAGCCGGCCGAGAAGCCGTTTATGACGGCGATCCTGCTGCTTGAGGATGTGGGCGAGGGCAAAACCCGCTACACGGCGATTGCGCGCCATCCGACGAAGGAAATCCGCGAGCAGCATGAACAGATGGGCTTCCACGAAGGATGGGGGATTGTGCTGGATCAACTGGTGGGATATGCAAAAGGGCTTAACGCGTAGTGCGCGCTGATGCCCTCACCCCGGCCCTCTCCCACAGGGAGAGGGAGAAAAGATCATGCCAGCTTTGGATATAAATCCGCGATTGCATCACCCGTAAACTGGGCAACCCACCCTTCCGGGTTATCGAAAATACGAATGGCGGTAAAGTTCGGCTCTGAGCCCATATCAAACCAGTGCGGCGTGCCCGCGGGAACGGAAATCAGGTCGTTTTTCTCGCACAGCACCTGATACACCTCATCGCCAATGTGCAGGCAGAACAGCCCCGCGCCTTCCACGAAGAAGCGCACTTCGTCCTCGCCGTGGGTGTGTTCGTTCAGGAACTTCGCGCGCAGCGCCTCTTTCTGCGGATTGTCGGCGCGCAGGCTGATTACGTCCCAGCTCTGATAGCCTTTCTCCGCCACCAGCTTGTCGATGGCATGCTGATACGCGGCGATCACTGCCTCGGGCGCGGGATCCTGCCCTAAATCACGATCCGCGTCCCAGCGTTCAAAACGTACGCCTTTAGCGTTGAGCTGCCGGGCGATCTCGGCGGCGTCGGTGCTGTGCCACTGGTGTTGACTGGCGTCTTTATCGGAATAAATGGTCAATGCGCTCATGAAGGGATCTGCTCCGGATTAATCTCGTCAAACTGGTGGACCTGATGGTGATGGCTTGCGCCGTCATCATCGCCGCGAATCAGCTGCAGGGTGCGAAAACCTGCCCGTTCAGCCGCGTCCAGCTCCTGATGGATATCAGACAGGAACAGGATCTGCGACGGGGCGATGCCCGTTTGCGCCGCAATGTTTTGATAAGACTGCACCTCGCGCTTGGCACCGATGTGGGTATCAAAATAGCCGCTGAACAGATGAGTAATATCACCTTCGTCGCTGTAGCCAAATAACAGTTTCTGCGCGGCGACGGAGCCAGAGGAATAAACATAGAGATCAATCCCTTGCGCCTTCCACTTTTCCAGCGCAGGCAGCACGTCCGGGTAGAGGTGGCCGGTAAAGTCGCCGTTCACGTAGCCGTCGTGCCAGACGATCCCCTGCAGCGCTTTCAGCGCCGTCGATTTGCGGTCCTCATCCATAAAGGCAAAAAGGGTGTCGATAAGCTCGCTGACGCTGGCGTGCGGGTTACCGATTTCATCACGCAGGTTGTCCAGAATGGATTTGACCGGCTCGGCGTACTGCTGCGCGGTCACGAAGGCCGCCAGCCGCTCACGCGCGTAGGGGAACAAAACATCATGGACAAAACGGATATCGCTGGTGGTCCCTTCAATATCCGTCACAATCGCGCGAATCATACTCTCTCCAGTTGTCGTAAACGCATTTCGCATTCAAATAAGAATTCTAGTCCTTCCAGATGACGCCGGGCTTCGGCCACGTCGCGTCCCCAGCAGGTTAAGCCATGACCGCGCAGAAGAAAACCATAATTAAGCGGGCGTTCCTGGGCGTAATGGGCGATTCGCGAGGCGAGGGCATCGATGTCCTGATCGTTATCAAATACCGGAATGGCGACTGTATCCAGATGCGTGGTCTGCCCGGAGAGCGATTTTTGCATCTCGAAACCGCTGATGTTGAGCTCGGCATCTTTGACCAGACGCGACAGCACCGTGGCGTTAACGGTATGAACGTGCAGGACGGCGTTGGCCGCCGGGAACAGGCGATAGATGAGGGTGTGCAGTCCGGTTTCCGCCGACGGTTTTCGACCGGACGGCGCGCGGTTGGTGGCGATTTCAACCTGCAAAAAATCTTCCGTCGTCAGGCTGCCTTTGTCTTTACCGGATTCGCTGAGCCAGCACAGGCGTTCGTCCTGGCGCACCGACATGTTGCCGCCGGTGGCGGGAGCCCAGCCTTTAGCGCCAATCCAGCGGCAGGCGTCGACCAGATGTGTGAGTTGCAGGTTGTCTGTCATTTCCTTTTACCCTCTCGGCCAGGAATATTCATATGGTTTATACCCGTCATACTTCAAGTTGCAGGTGCGTTGGCTGCACTCACTCACCCCAGTCACGTACTTTTGTACGCTCCCGGGGATTCGTTCCCTTGCCGCCTTCCTGCAACTCGAATTATTTAGGGTATAGACGTCTAAGCGTCTTGATTGCCAAAGACTAACATCGTGTTATAGTGGCAGCAACATAAGTATTACAAGCAGGCAAAACAAAATGAGCAATAACGCATTGATCCCGCAGAGTAAACTTCCCGGTCTCGGTACCACCATTTTTACGCAGATGAGCGCCCTGGCGCAGCAGCACAACGCCATTAACCTTTCGCAAGGGTTCCCGGATTTTGACGGGCCAGGCTATTTGCAGGAGCGCCTGGCGTACCACATTGCGCAGGGGGCGAACCAGTATGCGCCGATGACCGGCGTGCAGGCGCTGCGGGAGGCCATTGCGGATAAAACGGCGGAGTTGTACGGCCATAAGCCCGATGCGAACAGCGAGATCACGGTGACGGCAGGGGCGACCGAAGCGCTGTATGCGGCCATTACCGCGCTGGTGCGCGCGGGCGATGAGGTGATCTGCTTTGACCCGAGCTATGACAGCTACGCGCCTGCGGTTGAACTTTCCGGCGGCGTGGTGAAACGCGTGGCGCTGCAGCCGCCGCATTTCCGTCCGGACTGGCAGGCGTTCGCGGCGCTGCTGAGTGACAAAACCCGTCTGGTTATTCTGAATACGCCGCACAACCCGTCGGCGACGGTGTGGCAAAAGGCCGATTTTGCCGCGCTGTGGCAGGCCATCGCCGAACGTGAAATCTATGTCCTGAGCGACGAGGTGTATGAGCACATCTGTTTCGCGAAAGAAGGGCACGCCAGCGTGCTGGCTCATCCGCAGCTTCGTGAACGCGCCGTAGCCGTCTCGTCATTCGGTAAAACTTATCATATGACCGGCTGGAAGGTGGGGTACTGCGTGGCGCCCGCCGCCATCAGCGCTGAGCTGCGCAAGGTGCACCAGTACCTGACGTTTGCCGTAAATACTCCGGCTCAGCTGGCGCTGGCGGATATGCTGCGCGCTGAACCACAGCACTATCGCGACCTGCCGGATTTTTACCGTGCACGCCGGGATCTGTTTGTGACGGCGCTGGGCCAAAGCCGCCTGGAAATTTTGCCGTCTGAAGGAACCTACTTCCTGCTGGCCGATTACAGCGCCATTTCCGATTTGGACGACGTCAGTTTCTGCCAGTGGCTGACGAAAGAGGTCGGCGTGGCCGCCATTCCGCTGTCGGTGTTCTGCGCCGATCCCTTCCCGCACAAGCTGATCCGTCTCTGCTTTGCGAAGCAGGAATCGACGCTGCTGGCCGCGGCGGAGCGTCTGAACACGCTCTGATTATTTCACCGTCCAGGCTTCTGAGTAACGGCGGTCTGCAAACAGCTCCAGCAGGCCGTTGATTTGCTTAAGGCGCAAGACTTCATCGCTGTCCATTCCCAGCTCCTTGCTTATTCTCTCGTCATTCCAGCCAAGCTGTACCAGTTCGCGAACGATCTCCGACATTGCGTTAATCTGGTGTCGACCCCGCGCCCGGTTGTGCCGAATGGTTGCGGCCATACGGTTATGTTTATCCTGTCGGTCCTGGCGTAGGCAGGTGACGGGGAGGTATCCCTTAAGCTGGTGCTTCAATGCCGCCCGGTTTTTGCCAATTTCATGCCGATGAAATCCATCCACAATTTCGTAATGTTGCGGTTCGCTTTCGGTCACAACAATTGGCTGGGTGAATCCATCAAGTTCCAGGGATTTGCTGAGCAACCGTTTTTCCGGCGGGGCCACATTATTAGGATTGTAATTGTTGGCGGTAATAGCGTCCTGTTTGATCCACAGTACGCAGTCGACAGGCTGATCGTAAAACGGGCTAATTTTGTGTAGTGCCTGGCGAAAGGCATTAATGGCGTTTATTCGATCCTCTTCGGGAAGAGACTGAAGATATGTTTCGATATCGTTGATTATTCTTTGTCGCATAAAATGCCCCACTCCTTGCGTTTAGCCTTCACCCTGTCGCTGTAGCGCTGATAATGTTTGGGTTTATTTGGGCTGAATGACAGTGCTCTGCACCAGTAGTCGTTATTCAGTAAAACCTTACAAATACGGCGCCACGAGGGAATGTCTTTGGCGCCGATATCGCCTTCCTGGGTATCGGGGATATCCTCCATGCCTCTCTTCTGATACCAGTGCAGATAAACGGCGATTTTATTGCGGTAATGCTCAGCCGTATTTTGCGGCATGCTGTTGATAAGCAGCATGGCGTATTCGCGCCAGCAGAGATGGTCCGGTTTGAGTATTTTGCGGTGACCGTAAAAATGGTTGTCATGCCCTGCGTAAATTCCTCCGCTGCGTACGCCGCTGACGCGCTCGCACATCATTGCCCAGCGTTCGGGTTCTACAACGTGGTAGAGCCATAACCCCTGACGCTGTTCCGGGCCAAAGGGTTCGCAGATGCGCATGTAGCGTGGCGGCACACCGGCCTGAAACATCAGGTCATAGAGTGGGTTATAGCAACTCCCCGATTTAGCGAACCAGGTCCAGATATCGGCGGTTTTCCAGTCGTAGAGAGGGTAGATATACCAGGCATGCCCCCCCGGCGCGACGGTCGTCCAGGGTTTATCGTCGGCAAACCGCTGCTTTCGTGCTGAAGCGATAGCCAGAAAACGGTTGTAGGATTCATCAGCACGAATACCAATCAGTACGGCCGCCGGGCGGTTGCGTGAATACCAGTCGGAGAAACTGCGAACAAAGACTTCAAACGTCATGCCTGGCTGGTAGAAAGGAAAAAAAGTGGGATCGGTTACTGCATCTTCAGGAGGCTGGCGAACCCAACGGGTGCCCGGTTCCCAGCATTGCCACTCTGGCTGAAATTGCGACAGGGAATTTTGCGTTGTCAGGGGGAGGGCCACCCACCAGAAATGGTCAATGACATCGCTGTACAATTCGCGCATATGTTCAACGTGGGCGATGGTATAAGAAAATTGCGCTTCCCAGTCGATAAACAGCACATCTATTTTTGTTTTCATCTGTCGCGCCCGAAGGGCAACCAGATGCAGCATGACGGTGGAGTCTTTACCGCCAGAAAAAGAGACACAGGTTCTGGGTAAATTCTCGAGAGTCCATTTTATTCGTTCCTGTGTCGCACTAAGAACATCCTGGTGCAGGGGGTACTTATAAATTGACATGTGCATTCTCATCCTGAGTAATTAATGCCGGGCTTAAGTGTCAATACTAAGGTGAGAATTATATCAGTCAAATAATAAATAAATGTATAAAGTTAATGCCGATTGTTTCTATAACGAGGGTGTATGTTTCAGTAATATCGTGGCTCAGCATTCTCAGCGAGAACCACGATAGTTATTCATGGGAGTGTTATTTCTTCAATGAAACTCGCGAATGCTGAGCTATTCAGTGCGGAACGATTATACATCATGTAAATATCAATGCTGGGGAATTGAATATCAGTTTCTACTTTGCGCAGGTTGAGTGCCTGGCCATATTGCTCAAAGGCCGGGGTTGGCGCTAATCCGATGAGGTCCGATGAACTGATCATCGACAACAGAGAAATAAAGGAATCACTACGATAGACAACATTCCTTTCGGTTAAAATGTTTTCGGCTTTTTCATGATAGTCTTTGACGCTGTTCTCATCGCTCAGGTAGGCGGTAAAACTTTCATTGAGGATCTCTTCACGGGTAGGATTTCCGCTCAGGCGGGGGTGGCCCTCACGACAAACAAGGACAAAGGGAAGCTGGTAATACAGCGTGCTGGCGACAGAACGGCTGTTAGAGGTGGCAAAAGAAAATACCAGGTCAGCCTTGCGGTAGGCTAAGAGATCTTCAGCAGAGTCAGGCGCAAGGAAAACATCATGTAATTCAATGGAGTAATTGTACTTATCCATCAGCAGCTTCATAGGGGCAAGCATCGTTTTGGTACTCATAAACTGCGGGCAGTAAATGACAAAGTTCTTCTTTAACCCGCTGCTGTGCATGATGTTGATGGTCTGCTCAAGCTGATTCAGGTTTTGCTCAAGATGATGGTGCAGATTGACCCCGACCGTAGTCGGCGTGATCCCCTTACCTGAACGAATAAACAGCGGATCGTTGAGCTGTCCGCGTAAACGCTGCAGCGACTGGCTTACCGCAGAAGGTGTAATATAGAGTGTCTCAGCGGCTTTACTGATACTCAGATGTTGATAAATGCACTCAAAAATGACCAACAGGTTGAGGTCGAATTTTTTAAGATCGTAGAGGTTTGCCATTTTTCGTCCTGATGATGTCGTGTTTGCTGTGGTTATCACATCACTGATAACTATAGTTTAAAGTTAACCATTTACAATCCTTTCGGTTAACTCTCTTAATTTTAAATTAAACTCACCTTAATATATCACGGCGTCAGATTATTAAAATAGCGCTTCAAAGATGATTAAGATAATTTTATCTTAGAAAGTGAGGTGAAGAGCTTAAATGACAATTGTCATTTATATATCGAGGTATTTTTATCATAAAAAGAAATTTATAACGCCCCGAAATGATGTTCGATACTGCCTATCACAGCCATAGGCAGAAATGCCTCTGTTATGGATTGCTCAATCTCTGCACGGGTGGTGTAATCAAACCGCTGTTACCGCCTTGATATTAAGGGTTGTAGAGCGCAACGCAACGCCAGCTTCGGCTGGCACTGAATGTACCTGCGGGGAATTCAGGTATCAGGGCCGCCCGTCGAGGCGGCCTTTTTACTTTTGGCGTTTCCTTTAAAAGGTTCACCTTACTGTCTTGTTGATGTTGTTAGGTTTGGCTGATTGATTTGATAAAGCATACGCATTAGCCCCGATGAAGAAAGTTGGTTACCTTACATCTCAACGAAAACACGGAGGAAGTACAGATGTCTTTGATTAATACCAAAATTAAACCTTTCAAAAACCAGGCGTTCAAAAACGGTGAATTCATTGAAGTCACCGAGAAAGATACCGAAGGCCGCTGGAGCGTGTTCTTCTTCTATCCTGCTGACTTCACCTTTGTTTGCCCGACTGAACTGGGTGACGTGGCAGACCACTACGAAGAACTGCAGAAGCTGGGCGTCGACGTTTACTCTGTCTCTACCGATACCCACTTCACCCACAAAGCGTGGCACAGCAGCTCTGAAACCATCGCGAAAATTAAATACGCGATGATCGGCGACCCGACTGGCGCCCTGACCCGTAACTTCGACAACATGCGTGAAGATGAAGGCCTGGCCGACCGTGCAACCTTCGTCGTTGACCCGCAGGGCATTATCCAGGCTATCGAAGTTACCGCTGAAGGTATCGGCCGTGATGCTTCTGACCTGCTGCGTAAAGTGAAAGCGGCTCAGTACGTGGCTTCTCACCCAGGTGAAGTGTGCCCGGCGAAATGGAAAGAAGGCGAAGCGACCCTGGCTCCATCCCTGGACCTGGTCGGCAAGATCTAAATTTCCGTCGTCTTTCACGCCATAGCTGCGTTGGCGTCGCCTGCTCACCCCGGTCACTTACTTCAGTAAGCTCCCGGGGATTCTCAGGCTAGCCGCCTTGCTCTGACGCGAAATACTTTGGAAATTGTTTCAGTTATGGGCGCTCCCGCGCCCATTTCATTCCAGCACCATGATGCAAGTTGCATTCAGGCCGCCCCTATAAGGCAGCTTGCATGATGACGTCTTTAGAGAGGGAAGAACCATGCTCGACACTACGATGAAAACCCAGCTCAAGGCTTACCTTGAGAAACTGACCAAACCTGTTGAGCTGATTGCCACGCTGGACGACAGCGCGAAATCGGCAGAGATCAAGGAACTGCTGGCAGAGATCGCTGAACTGTCACCGAAGGTGACCTTTAAAGAAGATAATACGCTTGCCGTCCGTAAGCCTTCTTTCCTGATCGCCAACCCAGGCTCTGACCAGGGGCCGCGCTTTGCCGGCTCTCCGCTGGGACATGAATTTACCTCGCTGGTGCTGGCGCTGCTGTGGACCGGCGGTCATCCGTCTAAAGAAGCGCAGGCGCTACTGGAGCAGATCCGCGATATCGACGGTGATTTTGAGTTTGAAACCTATTACTCGCTCTCCTGCCACAACTGCCCGGATGTGGTGCAGGCGCTGAACCTGATGTCGGTTCTGAACCCTCGCATCAAACACACGGCGATTGACGGCGGTACGTTCCAGAACGAAATCACCGAGCGCAACGTAATGGGCGTTCCGGCGGTGTATCTGAACGGTCAGGAATTTGGGCAGGGGCGTATGACCCTGACCGAAATCGTTGCCAAAGTGGATACCGGCGCGGAAAAACGCGCGGCGGAAGCGCTGAACCAGCGCGATGCGTACGACGTGCTGATTGTCGGCTCCGGCCCGGCGGGTGCGGCGGCGGCGGTGTACTCTGCGCGTAAAGGGATCCGTACCGGCCTGATGGGCGAACGCTTTGGCGGCCAGGTGCTGGATACCGTGGACATCGAAAACTACATTTCCGTGCCGAAAACCGAAGGCCAGAAGCTGGCGGGTGCGCTGAAGGCACACGTCAACGACTACGACGTGGACGTGATCGACAGCCAGAGCGCCAGCAAGCTGGTTCCGGCAGCGGTTGAGGGTGGATTACATCAGATTGAAACCGCGTCCGGCGCGGTGCTGAAAGCGCGCAGCGTGATCGTTGCCACCGGTGCGAAATGGCGCAACATGAACGTGCCGGGTGAAGATCAGTATCGCACCAAAGGCGTGACCTACTGCCCACACTGCGACGGCCCGCTGTTCAAAGGTAAACGCGTGGCGGTAATCGGCGGCGGTAACTCCGGCGTGGAAGCGGCTATCGACCTGGCGGGGATCGTTGAGCACGTGACGCTGCTGGAGTTCGCGCCAGAGATGAAGGCCGACCAGGTTCTGCAGGATAAAGTTCGCAGCCTGAAAAACGTTGATATCGTCCTGAACGCGCAAACCACGGAAGTGAAGGGCGACGGCAGCAAAGTGACCGGGCTGGAATACCGTGACCGCGTAAGCGGCGACGTTCATAGCGTTCAGCTTTCGGGTATCTTCGTACAAATTGGCCTGCTGCCAAACACCACCTGGCTTGAAGGCGCGATTGAGCGCAACCGCATGGGCGAGATCATCATCGATGCGAAATGCGAGACCAGCGTGAAGGGCGTGTTTGCCGCAGGCGACTGCACCACCGTGCCGTACAAGCAGATCATCATCGCCACTGGCGAAGGTGCGAAAGCGTCCCTGAGCGCGTTTGACTATCTGATCCGCACCAAAACCGCATAATAAAAGAAAGTAAGACGATACCTGCAGTAGCCACCTCATCATGGGGTGGCTTTTTTTTAGGTTTTTTTTACCCTCAATTATCCTCGTTATTGACTACTTCATGCGTTAATTACCTGCTTCGATCAAAGAAATTAATAAGCCTGCTGATAATATCTCGTCGTTTTCCCGTCGATAAATATTTATATTTAACATGAATGATAAAGATATATTCACCTCTTCAATATATGAGGCGTTAACCTCTTTTGAAATAAAGGGGCTAACGTTTCGCGATTTTTTTAACGCGGCGGATACAACATCGCGATGCGCCTCGTTACACCTTTTATTTCCGGAGAGTCGAGCCTGGCAGCAGGATGAGGCGTTAGAGGTTGAGTATGACTTCAACGCTCTGTTTGTCGGCCCTGCGACGCTGCTGGCACCGCCTTATGCCTCGGTGTATCTGGATGAGGAACCGCTGCTGATGGGGGCCACTACGCTTAGAGTGCGCGAATTCCTGCAAAACATGGGGCTGTTCGTGACGGAGGAGAATAGCGTTCCCGACGATCACATCAGCTATGAAATGGAGCTGGCGGTGATGCTCTCCGTGCATGCCAGACATTCGCCGCAATATCACGATGCACTTACTCGCTTTGTACGCGGCCATCTCGAATTATGGCTCCCTGCGTTTATCACAAAAATAAATGATTGTGCACAAACTTCCGCAATGAAATGTCTCGCGTCGCAACTGACTAATTGGTTTGATGAATTAAAAACGAGAGTAATATTATGAGTATTGATAAAGGGCAGCTAAACCGACGCTCCTTTTTAAAAGGACTGATTGCGCTGGGTACCGTCGCCGCATTACCCGGCGGATTATTATCATCCCGATGTGCCATGGCACAGCCTCCCATTCCGTTTAACCCGAAAACCTACAAAATTTTCCGTAACGCTTGCCCGCGTAACTGCTACGACACCTGCAGCTTAAAAACCTGGGTCAAAGATGACGTTATCACCTTTGTCGACGGGGCGAGCGAGTCCACGTTTACGCACGGCGCGCCGTGTGTGAAAGGGCTGACCTACCCGCGCCGGGTCTACTCCCCGGATCGTATTAAATACCCGATGATTCAGGATGGTCGCGGCAGCGGTAAATGGCGTCGCATCTCCTGGGATGAAGCCATGCAGCGCATTGCCAGCAAAATGCTGGAGATTAAAAAGAAAGACGGCTCTATGCTCGGCCTGGCGCTGTCGAAATACTCCGGCAACCTGGGCGTGATGAGCTATGCCGTGGAAGGAATGATGTCTTCTCTCGGTTACACCACGCGGTTTGCCGGTACGCCATGCTGGCCGGCAGGGATCGATGCTCAGCACTACGACATGGGCGACATGTGGTGTAACGACCCGGAAGATCTGGTTAAAGCAAAATACATCATTATCTGGGGCGCAAACCCGGCGTGGTGCTCCATGCACACCATGAAGTACATCTATCAGGCGCGTGAGAAAGGGGCGAAAGTGGTGGTCATTGATCCGCTGTTCTCGCAAACCGCCGCGAAAGCCGATCTGTATTTGCGCGTGCGCCCAGGCTCAGACGGTGCGCTGGCGCTGGGGATGGCGCGCCATCTGCTGGATATAGGCCGCGTCGACCAGGAGTTTGTGAATAACTTCGCGCACGGTTTCCCGGAGTTCGAGCAGTATCTGCGAAGCAATATCACCGTTGAGTGGGCGTCTGAAATCTGTGGCCTGTCGGCAGACGTAATTCGCCAACTGGCGGAAGAGTTCACCGCGGTAAAACCCGCCACCGTCTGGATCGGCTACGGGATGCAGCGCCACGTCAACGGCGGGGCGAACGTGCGCGCCATTGACGCCTTCGTTGCCATGACCGGCAACATCGGTGTGGAAGGCGGCGGTGCCCGCTACGGCCATCTGCAGACCTGGGGCTACAACTACCATGCGATGACGCAGAAGCCACCGGTCGGGTCTGTTGGCATGGTGGGCGAAAGCGGCCCGGTAGGCGAGTTCGTCAGCGACAGTGGCGAGAAGAGCCACTACTCCGACCGCGCGCTGAACCTGAACCAGACCGCGCAGAGCATTCTTGATGCCAACGATCCGCCCATTCGTATGCTCTGGGTGGCGTGTAAGAACCCGTTTGCCCAGGACTTTGACCGCAACAAAATGGAAAAAGCCTTCAGCAAGCTGGAGATGGTGGTCTGCGTCGATCAGTTCTTCAACGAGACAGTGCAGCATGCCGATATCGTGCTGCCGGTGACCACGACCTTTGAGCACTGGAACCTGTCGTCGTCTTACTGGCATTACTGGCTGTCGGTGAATGAACCGGCCATTAAGCCGATGTACGAATGCAAGAGCGATCTGGATATTGCCGTGCTGCTCTCGCGTACCATCAACAAAATGGAGCCGGGCTCCTGTACCTTCCCGCAGGACATTGACCAGAAAAAATGGCTCGACCTTGAGTTTAATGAGGGCATGGCGAAACAGTTCGGCATCCGCTCCTGGGACGATCTGCTGGATGGGCCGGTGAAAGCCAAAATGGTCAGCTCTGCAGCCTGGCACGACCGCAAGTTTAAAACGCCATCGGGCAAGTATGAGTTCCTCTCTGAGCTATGTGAAAAGAACGGCCATAAAGCGCTGCCGGAGTATATGCCGGCCGCAGAGGGCAAGCTGCCGTTCCATCTCTTCACCCCGCACTTGCAGTACGGCCTCCACTCTCAGTTCGTCAACCTCGACTGGATGCAGGTCTTCTGGCCGGAGCCGTTTGTCTATATCCATCCTGCCGCTGCGCAGAAGAAGGGCATTCGCGAGCTGGCAAAAGTCCGCGTGTTTAACGACGTGGGCGAAGTGGAGCTGCGGGCGAAGATCACCACCAACGTGCCGGAAGATTTCCTGGTGATGTATGAGTCCTGGTTTAACAAGCTTAAGTACAACGTGCAGAACGTCGTGAAAGATACGCCAGCCGATATGGGCAAAATGGCAACCGGTGCACCTGGCGCGGCGATCCACAGCCAGTTTGTCGACATTGCCCTTATCGCGAATGAAGGAGCAGACGCATGAGACGCGCATTTTTAGTAAACAGTGATAAATGTATTGGCTGCCGCGGATGCGCCATGGCCTGCAAGAGTTTTAACCAGCTTGAGCCGGATCGTTTCTGGCGCTATGTCTATCCGCTGGATAAAGAAATTTATCCGCATGAGGAGCGTGCGTTTTTCTCGCTGGCCTGTAACCACTGTGAAAACCCGGCCTGTCTGGCGGCGTGTCCGGTGGAAGCCTACACCAAACGTGATGACGGCGTGGTGGTGCATAACCCTGAACGCTGCATCGGCTGTAAAAACTGCATCCGTAACTGCCCGTACGGCGCCCCGCGCTTCAATGAGGAGACGCAAAAGGCTGAGAAGTGCAGCATGTGCTATGAACGTCTGGATATCGGAATGGCCCCGGCCTGCGTTAACGCGTGCCCGGTCGGTGCGCTGACGATTATCGATCTGGATGCCGATCCGCTGCCGAACAATGCTGTGCAGTATCCGCCTGGCTTCCCGAAGATGCCTCAGCTTAATCCGGGTACGCGCTTCATTCTGGCCCGTCAGCCAAAACAGCCGGGGGATAAATAATGGAAAAGTATGAATTACCGCTCGTTATCTTTACCGTGCTGAGCCAGATGTCCGTCGGGATGACGCTGCTCCTGACCTGGCGCACGCTGCGTGGCGAAGTCATTGGCAACCGCATGCACTGGCTGATTACCGGGCTGATTCTGGGCGTGGCCTCCGTCGCCGCTGTGCTGCATCTGGCGCACCCGGAACACGCTTACAATGCGCTCATTAACCTGAAGCATGCCTGGCTGAGCCGTGAAATTCTGGGCGCGACCCTCTACGGCGCCATGATTGGGCTGGCCTTCCTGAGTAAGGGGAACAAAGGCGCGGCGCTGCTGGCGTCCCTGTTCGGGATCCTGTTGGTGGTGGTGCAGGGGATGACCTACGCGGCACCGGCGATGCAGGCTATTGCCAACGGCATCACCATGATGCTGTTCTTTGCGACGGTCTGGGTGATGGGCTGTGCCGCAACGCCGCTGCTTGGGCTGAAAGCATCAAACGCTGCGCTGCGCCAGGGGATTATCGCCCTGATGGCGCTGCTGATTGCCGCGCCGGTGATGTGGCTCAGCGGTGGCACTATCATGAAGATGACCGCTCACGCCTGGCTAAGCTCGCCGCTCTATCTGGGCAGCCTGCTGTGCTGCGTCGTGGGAGGCGTGTTGTCGATGAAGCGCCAGCCGATGCAGAAAGCGGTGTTTGCGCTCCTGCTGGTGGGCGTGGTGCTCAGCCGTCTGACCTTCTTCGGCGATACCGTCAGCACCATCGTCAATATTGGTCACCTGTACTGATAAACAAAACCCCGCGAAAGCGGGGTTTTTTGTTGGTATTTACCGGACCACCATCACCGGAATGTGGGTATGGCGGATCACGCTGGAGGCGTTCGACCCCAGCAGGTGAGTGGTAATGGAAGGATTACGTGAACCGATCACCACTACGTCTGCATCCAGCTCCGCGGCCAGCTCATTGACGGCATCGCGCACGCTACCGAACCGGACGTGGGTTTTGATGCGGGAAGGGTCGATGCTGAAATGCCCGACCATGGTCTGCAGGCGCGTCTCGGCTTCGTGCTGTAAATGCTCCTCAAAGCGACGCACGTCGGCGGCAAAGCGGTGCAGACTCAGGCTGGCAGAGCCCGGTAAGACATGTAAAAGATGAATAATTCCGTCCTGCTGCGCGAGAAATTCCGCGTGGCGCACAGCCTTGTCGCTCAGTTCCATTTCGAAAACATCAACCGGCATAATGATTGTCTTATACATAACCGTTTCTCCTTGTTTATAAACGCTGGATACATTCAACCACAAAATATGAATGGTTTCTGTAAGCGCTTCGGCACTTTTCCTCTCTCGCCAGGATAAATCTCAAAAGGCGCGTATTTCCCGGCAGACATTCAGAGGTAGCTACCCTTTATAAACTTACCTGAAACCTTTCGGAGGTTGCATGAAAGCACTCACGTATCACGGTCCGCACCATGTTCGCGTCGAGAATGTCCCCGATCCCATCATTGAACAGCCCGACGATATCATCCTGCGCGTCACGGCCACGGCGATTTGCGGCTCCGACCTGCATCTCTATCGCGGAAAGATCCCAAAGGTGCAGCACGGCGACATTTTTGGACATGAATTTATGGGCGAGATCGTCGAGTGCGGTCGGGAGGTGAAGGATCTGCAAAAAGGCGATCGCGTGGTGATCCCCTTTGTCATCGCCTGTGGTGACTGCTTCTTTTGCCGTCTGCAGCAGTACGCGGCCTGTGAGAATACCAATGCCGGGCAGGGCGCCGCGCTGAACAAAAAGCAAATTCCCGCGCCGGCAGCGCTGTTTGGCTATAGCCATCTCTACGGCGGCGTGCCGGGAGGACAGGCGGAATATGTGCGTGTGCCGAAAGGCAACGTCGGACCGTTTAAGGTGCCGCAGCTGCTCTCCGATGATAAGGCCCTCTTCCTGTCTGATATTTTACCCACCGCCTGGCAGGCGGCAAAAAATGCGCAAATTGAAAAAGGCTCCAGCGTTGCCGTTTTTGGTGCCGGTCCGGTGGGGTTATTGACTATAGCCTGCGCGCGGCTGCTAGGGGCTGAGCAGATCTTTGTTATCGACCATCACCCCTACAGGCTGCGGTTTGCCGAGGCGCGTTACGGCGCCATCCCCATCAACTTCGATGATGATAACGACGCGGCGGAAAAGATCATTGAGCAAACCGCCGGGCAGCGGGGCGTCGATGCCGTCATTGATGCCGTCGGGTTCGAAGCCAAAGGCAGCACGACGGAGACGATCCTCAGCAACCTTAAAATCGAGGGCAGCAGCGGCAAAGCGCTGCGCCAGTGTATCGCTGCCGTCCGGCGCGGCGGGGTAGTCAGCGTACCCGGTGTGTATGCCGGGTTTATTCATGGCTTCCTGTTTGGGGATGCCTTCGATAAGGGGCTGACGTTTAAGATGGGCCAGACGCACGTCCACGCCTGGCTGGGCGAGCTGTTACCGCTGATCGAAAAAGGGCTGCTGACGCCGGAAGAGATAGTGACCCATTATCTCCCCCTGGCGGATGCGGAGCGTGCCTATAAGATTTTTGAAAAACGGGAGGAGGAGTGCCGGAAGGTGATTCTGGTGCCCGGCGCAGAAACGCCTGAGGCCGCCGAGCAAAAAGTGAAGGGCCTGGTGAATGCGTTCCCGGGCGGCGTCGTGTGAGGTCACTCGCCAGTGGCGTTCAGGATACTGTCCCGGGTTGTAGCACAATCGGGTGAAGATGTTCGGAAAGAGGATGCAGGCGCATCCTCTGTGCAACGCGGGTCGCGTTTGTTCAGAATGACATTAACGCAGGTAATCGCCCGCAGCTTCTGGCTGGTAGAGCAGCTCCAGCACTTCCAGATGGGTGGAGGCACCGCCCGGCAATTCCCAGTGGATAGTATCGCCCGTGCGCAGCCCCAGCAGCGCGGCTCCCACTGGAGCAAGAACCGAAAGCTGCGCGCTGCTGTCGGTCATCTGAGCCGGGTAAACCAGCGTGCGGGTCAGCTCTTCACCGGTGGTGAGGTTGCGGAATTTCACCTGGCTGTTCATGGTGACCACGTCATGCGGCATGGACTCTGGCGTGCACATCTGCGCGCGGTCGAGCTCCTCATTCAGGGCGTCGGCCACCGGAAGTGAGGCGAATTCTGCTTTTTCCAGCAGTCTGTCGATACGTTCTGCGTCGAGCTCGTTGATGATAATTGTAGGTCTGGACATTTTTTACTCCATGTCGTTAATGCTGCGTCTAACGCAGAAACCAATCCAAAAGAAAACCCTCGCCGTCTGGCAGCGAGGGTTTTACTCTCCCGATGATACTGGCTGAACGGGCAAGTTTGAAGTGATGAAAGTCACATTCATGGGCCATATGAATTTTTGCTGAAATTTATTCAGTCTTCATTCCTGACGGATTGCGTTACGCTGTGTGTCCTGAACCAGGGCGTTGCCCGCCAACGAGAGAGAACTATGTACTTCTACCAACCGTCTCAGGGTCACGGCCTGCCGCACGATCCGCTGAACGCCATTATTGGTCCACGTCCGATCGGCTGGATTTCCTCATGCGATAAGACCGGGCAGCAGAACCTCGCGCCGTATAGCTTCTTTAACTGCTTTAACTATCGCCCACCGATCATCGGCTTTTCCAGCAACGGCTGGAAAGACAGCGTGCGTAATATTGCTGAAACAAAGGAGTTTGTCTGGAACCTGGCGACGCGCGATCTCGCTGAAGCGATGAATCTAACCTCCGCCACGCTTCCTCACGACCGGGATGAATTCACCTTTTCGGGATTAACGCCTGCCGCAAGCCAGCTGGTGAGCGCTCCCCGTGTGGCGGAAAGCCCGGTCAATTTTGAGTGCCGCCTGTCTCAGTGCATTCAGCTTACCGGCGCCGACGGTACGCCGGTGGATACCTGGCTGGTGCTGGGAGAAGTGGTCGGGATCCATATTGCCGAAACGCTGCTGGAAGAGGGGATATACCAGACGGCGAAAGCGCAGCCCATCCTGCGAGCGGGTGGGCCGACGGCTTACTATGGTATCAGTGACGAACACCGGTTCGACATGGTGCGCCCGACGGTGGGTCAGTAACCGGTTTTATCAATGACAAATTGTTTTCCGCAGTTGCCTGGATGCGGCTGCGGGGCAAAGGATGCCACAGAAAGCGGGGCGTTAATGGTGTCTGCTTTCAGCGAAATCTGCATCTCGGTCAGATACGCAGGATTACCGTTGCAGGTCAGCTTGAAGGCTTTGATATTTTCCTTGCCCCAGGTTTTGGCAACGGCGCTGTCAAAATCACTGCGGCTGACGGTTTTACCGTAATTTTCCGCAAGGAAATGACCGACGGCGCTGTTTTTCATTTCCTGATTCATTCTCACCATGGTGCCGAAATAGGCGTCGGGATCAAAACCAAAGCAGACACCATGTTTGGCATATTCGTACCGTTCCAGACAGGAGTTTCCACCCGCGCCCGGCATGACCTCGTTCAGCTTAGCCGCGCCGGAGAGCGACAACCCTGTTTCGGCGGCAGCACACTTGCGGCTGGCCTTCACTTCCGGCATGTTCGGGATGGGACGCGTGGCGCAGCCAAATCGCATCCAACGACGTTCATCCACGCCGCGTGCAGCTATCGATTTTGGCAGGCCTGGCCATAATCCGTGAACGGTCAGAAAATCGGTTTTATTATCGCGCTCTTTTTGCAGACGACATTCATCCGGTTCAGTGCGGTTACGCTCAACCATGCTTTGACAAAACCCCGTTTGCCAGGACAAAGCCAGCACATAGCGATCGAAATCGCCGTACTGCGTGGCCTTGAGGGGTTCGGCCTGTGCTGAGAAGAGACTGAGTGCAAGCGCTGCTGCGCCAGACGGGATAACGATATCCTTCCTGAACATGTGATTTCCTGATTGGTTGTGCGCAATTCATTTTTGTGGGTTATTAAAGCACAAAAAGCGCCCGCAGGCGCTTTTTGGCAATCAGGAATTTAACTTAGGCGGCGCCGGGAACCAGCACTTCGGTAGCAATAATGACGATGACCAGGCCAACCAGCACCGGTACTGACGTGCGTTTCACCACTTCAAACGGCGAGATTTTTGCCATCCCGGCAACCGCAACCACCACGCCTGAGACAGGCGAGATGGTACGACCCAGGTTTGAGGCCTGGAGCATGGGAATGGAAAGATAAGCCGGATTGATACCGGACGAGTGAGCCAGCTTAGGGATCATCTCAACGAAGGCGTAAAATGGCGCGTTACCCGAACCCGTGGTCATTGCCGCCAGCATGGTCAGTACCACCAGGACCAGCATCAGGATAATACTGGCTGAGCCAAACGAGGTGGCGATGGAGATCAGGCTCTGGATAAAGCCAATCGTGCTCAGGCCCTGGGCAAAGACGCCCGCCGCAACCAACAGCATCACCACGCCCGCGAAGGCATCCGCCATACCGCGATATGCCACCTCAAGGCCGGAGAAGACTTTTTGCGTGTTGAAACCGCGTATGAACTCCAGCACAGCAGCCAGCAGCATGCAGATAACCAGAATAGTAATAATGTGCAGCTGTGGGCCCCATTTTCCGTCAAAAATGAGCACGCCGATAATCGGCGTGAACGGCAGAATGGCATAGAACGCAGGCGCGGTGGTGGTGATTTCGCTTACATCCATCATTTCATGGCTAATGTTCTCTTTCTTATCGAGATAGCGCTGCCAGAAGAAATGCGCGATACCCATTCCCACAATGGCGACAATCGAGATTGGCAGCGTGGTCTTAAAGGCGAAGTCGATAAGCGACATTTCGGCTGCTTTCGCCGCCAGCACCACGTCACCTGACGTAGGGGAGAGAATAATGGCCGCCGGGGAAGCGCAAATTGCCGCCGCCGCCCCGCGGCTGATGCCCACGTTCACCATCACCGGGAACAGCGTGGCCATTAACAGTACGCCAAGCCCGGTTGCCGATGAAACGGCCAGCGACATCAGGCAGGCGAGGAAATAGGCGGCAACCATCAGCAGATACGGCGAGTTAATGTACTGCAGGGGTTTCGAGGCAAGCTTCACAACCATGTCGTTCGCGCCGATATGGGTCATATAGGCTGCAAAACCGCACAGCATCATGATCATCATACCCAGATCGCCACCGCGGCTCATGAGCAGTATTTTAATATATTCAACAATATCTGTAGCGGTGTAACCCGTGCTGGCTGCGCTGGCAGGTAAAACCTGATGACCCATTACTGCGCTGATAATCAGCAGCGTTAACCCACCAACAAATAAAACGCCTGTGGCTGAGTATCCTTTGATGATGTAACGCGCTACACCCACAATGACGACGACCCCAATTAGGAGCTCGATAAACGTAAGCATGATTTCCCCTGTATCTTTATGCCCTGAGATATAAAAAATTAATATAAAAAGAAGGATGAAAATGTGCCGAATTAATGGCCTGTCCTTGCTGATTAAAATCAATAAACAGACGACTAACGAACAGCATAACAGCGTTTTTGCCGCGGCTCAGGCATTTATGTCATAAGGATCTTGACCGTCAAAGATAGCGTAACATGTCTATCTAATGATAACAAAATGTTAAGATTTTGTGTGATCTTGCCCGTTAATCCTGGAGACGGTTAACGGGCAGTAGGCATACATAGTATGGGTTTATTCAGCGTGTGCAGAACTCCGCTTTAAGAATATTCCCGAAAAGGGGCCTGATATTTAAGAGTAGCGCTGATGCTGTTAAGGCTTGGTTCAATTATTTTATGGTAAACTTTGCCTCGAATATCAAGAATGGTAATTGCATTGTGAGTGTACGTAATACTTTTTTCTCTATTTTATTGTTTATTATTGGCCAGTTAACGTTTTCTTCTGTTGCACAGGCAGAGGACAATGCGACGGATAAAGGCTGGTTCTCTACTTTTACGGATAATGTATCGCAGACCTGGTCAGCACCTGAACATTATGATCTCTATGTTCCGGCAATAACGTGGCACGCGCGCTTTGCTTACGACAAAGAGAAAACGGATAAATACAACGAGCGTCCCTGGGGCGCGGGTTTTGGGCAGTCGCGCTGGGATGAAAAAGGAAACTGGCATGGCATCTATCTGATGGCCTTCAAAGACTCCTTTAACAAGTGGGAACCGATTGGTGGCTACGGCTGGGAAAAAACCTGGCGCCCGTTAGCGGATGAGAACTTCCACGTTGGTCTGGGCTATACCGCCGGGGTGACCGCGCGCGACAACTGGAAGTATATTCCGATCCCTGTGTTGCTGCCTCTGGCCTCTGTTGGCTATGGCCCTGCAACGTTCCAGATGACCTACATTCCGGGGACATACAACAACGGTAACGTTTACTTCGCCTGGATGCGTTTTCAGTTTTAACTGACATAACGTTACTTGGTGGTGAAAAAACGCGCAGTCGTTGATTCATAAGCGATAAAAATCTGCCAGTGAAAATTAACGCGACTTTAGTCACTTTTTGTCAAAGATCCGCTGGACAAAAGGTCCCACAATTGATGTACTGGTAACCGACACAGCATTTGTGTCGTTTTTTAATGTAAAGGTAATTTTGATGTCTAAGATTAAAGGTAACGTTAAGTGGTTTAATGAGTCCAAAGGATTCGGTTTCATTACTCCTGAAGATGGCAGCAAAGACGTGTTCGTACACTTCTCTGCAATCCAGTCTAATGGTTTCAAAACTCTGGCTGAAGGTCAGCGTGTAGAGTTCGAAATCACTAACGGTGCCAAAGGCCCTTCTGCTGCTAACGTAATCGCTCTGTAATTCAGACGCGTCAGCAAGAATTTCAAAACCCGCTCATTGAGCGGGTTTTTTTCGTTATGAATCAGCCAAGCAGGTACATTTTCAGGAAGCTGGCCACGATCAGTACGCTCAACAACACTATGCCTGCGCTCATCAGACTCTGTTTCATTCTGTCACCCTCGTTCAGTATTGCCTCCAGAGTGACAGAGAAAAATTAAGCCAACATTAATGCTCCGGCAGTTAATGCGTGCTGACAGAGGAAAATAACCAAAATGCGATCCCCGTCATCGCGAAGGATCCGATCATGTTGATGGCGATATTCACCAGCGCCCAGCCGATACGACCTTCCTGAAAGAGAAAAACTGTTTCCGCAGAAAAGGTTGAAAAGGTGGTCAAACCGCCGCAGAAGCCGGTGGTAATCAAGACTTTCCACATGGGATCGATGTGCGTCATCCGGTTAAACCAGGCCAGGCCCATACCAATGATAAAAGCACCAATCAGGTTGGCGGCCAGTGTCCCCATTGGAATCGCCTGATGCAGCGGATTAAAACGCATACTCAGGAACCACCTCGCAACGCTCCCTGTGCCTCCACCAATAAAAACAGCTAAAAGGAGTTGTAACACGCTAAATACCTGCTATTTGATGTGTAAGAGTAGCGAGTTTAACGCTGTTTATGATGAGGGGACAAATATGTATGTTGCGGTAGGGCAGTTTGCAGTCACGCCTGACTGGCGGGTTAACGCAGTGCAGTGCGTTAACCTGATGATGCAGGCCCGACGGAAAGGGGCATCGCTGCTGGTACTTCCTGAGGCGCTATTGGCAAGGGATGATCATGACCCTGATTTGTCCGTGAAGTCCGCGCAATCCCTTGACGGCGAATTTTTACAGCAGCTGCTTGCCCAGAGCGTGGGCAGTACGATGACCACCATCTTAACCGTGCACGTTCCCTCAACGCCGGGTCGCGCAGTAAATACGCTCGTGGCTATCCGTGACGGTGCAATTGTTGCGCGCTATGCCAAGCTTCATCTCTATGATGCGTTCAGCATTCAGGAATCGCGACGCGTTGATCCGGGAGATGTTGTTCCGCCGCTCATTGATATCGACGGGTTTAAGGTGGGGTTGATGACCTGTTATGACCTGCGTTTCCCGGAGCTGGCCCTGCATCTGGCGTTGCAAGGGGCGGACGTGCTGGTATTGCCTGCCGCATGGGTTAAGGGGCCGCTAAAAGAGCAGCACTGGGCAACGCTGCTTGCGGCACGCGCGCTGGACACGACCTGCTATGTCGTTGCCTCCGGAGAGTGCGGCAATAAAAACATTGGACAGAGCAGGGTGGTTGATCCGCTGGGCGTCACGATTGCCGCCGCAGCGGAAGCGCCCGTTCTGCTGATGGCGGAGATAATTTTAGAAAGAATTGCGCTTGCGCGTCAGCAATTACCTGTTCTTCGCAACCGACGCTTTGCGCCACCGCAATTATTGTGATGTTTTTTTCAACAATGCTTGATTCACCTTGTTACAGATTGCTATTGTGTGCACGCGCCAAATGACCGTTAATACAATCGGGTTTTGGCGCTGAATGCAGCCTGTTTTATGTAAAGAAGGTATCTATGGGTGAGATTAGTATTACCAAACTGCTGGTGGTTGCCGCACTGGTCGTCCTGCTGTTTGGTACCAAGAAGTTACGCACGCTGGGTGGTGACCTGGGGGCTGCCATCAAAGGCTTCAAGAAAGCGATGAACGACGATGACGCAGCCGCGAAGAAAAGCGCTGAGGACATCCCGGCAGAGAAGCTTTCCCACAAAGAGTAACGGCAGTGCCTGAGGGCTTGCGAAAAAAAACCGGCTCATGAGGCCGGTTTTTTTGCATTACTGTAAATGAATATTACGGTGTTATTTGACTTCTTCACCCTTCGCCTGCATGTCCGCGTGGTAAGAAGAACGAACAAACGGACCGCACGCTGCGTGGGTAAAGCCCATCGCCAGCGCTTCGGCTTTCATCTCGTCAAACTCATCCGGGCTGACGTAGCGCTGAACCGGCAGGTGGTGACGGCTTGGCTGCAGATACTGACCGAGCGTCAACATGGTCACACCGTGGCGGCGCAGATCGCGCATAACGTCGATGATTTCGTCATTGGTTTCGCCAAGGCCGACCATCAGACCTGACTTGGTTGGAATATGCGGATGCGCTTCTTTAAAGCGCTCCAGCAGCTTCAGAGACCAGTTATAGTCTGCGCCTGGACGCACCTGACGATAAAGACGCGGAACGTTCTCCAGGTTGTGGTTAAACACATCTGGCGGCGTTGCGGTCAGGATGTCCAGCGCGCGATCCATACGGCCGCGGAAGTCGGGAACCAGCGTCTCGATTTTGATATTTGGGCTTTTTTCGCGAATGGCAGTAATGCAGTCGGCGAAGTGCTGAGCACCCCCATCACGCAGATCGTCACGGTCGACGGACGTGATAACCACATAACGCAGCGCCATGTCGGCGATGGTTTGCGCCAGTTTTTGCGGTTCGTTGGCATCGGGAGCCACCGGGCGGCCATGAGCTACGTCGCAGAATGGGCAGCGGCGGGTACAGATGGCACCCAGAATCATAAACGTCGCGGTGCCGTGATTGAAACATTCAGCAAGGTTCGGGCAAGAGGCTTCTTCACAAACTGAGTGAAGGCCGTTCTTACGCATCGCCGCTTTGATCCCCTGGATACGCGAAGAGTCTGCCGGAAGTTTGATTTTCATCCATTCCGGTTTTCTTAACAGCGCCTCGCGCTCTGTAGCCACGTTTTTAACCGGGATAAGGGCCATTTTATCGGCATCGCGGTATTTAACACCGCGTTCCATCACAATGGGTTTACTCATAGCGTGCGTGTTCCAGTTGCGAATATCGAAGGAAAGCGTTTCAATTCAAGGGAATGTTGTATTTATCAACTATTTTTGAACGAACGACAGGCAGTATATCATTGAAAGGGTCTTTAAAGCAGCCTGTCAGGTCGCCAATTTGTAAAATAGTTGTTGTTTTGTGCGTTTTGCCCTGCAAGCGGCAGGAACGTGTACTGGCACGCTCTTTCAGAAGGCCTGACGGATAATGCGGATGACGTTTTCCAGCACCGGATCGCGCAAGCTGAGTTTGTTGTAATGCAGTGAAATCTCGATAGATTCTGCATTGAGCTGGCTGAGCGGGATGCTTTCCAGCGGCCAGCATTTCCGCAGCAGGTTATACAGGCGTGAAGGCATGATGCACAGCATATCGCTGCTGCCGATCAGGGATGCGGTGGTGAACATATTGTAACTGCTGAAGCTGATCTGACGTTCCGGGAAAATTTCATCAATACGCTGACGCAGGGCATGGTTTGACTGTCCTTCGGTCATGAAAGACGAGTGGTCGTAGTTGCGCAGGTTCTCAATGGTTAACGGCTCGCTGAGAGCGGGGTGCTGCTTGCGGCAAACCAACACCAGGTTATCCGCGTAAAGCACATTTTGCCCCAGCGCCCGGGCACTAAAGCTGCCGCTTTCAATAACCAGATCCGTCTGGAACTGAGCAAGCTGAACGTCAGGTTCGTTGAGAGGCACATTGCGAAGCAGAAGCTGTGGCGCATGCTCTTTTACGGCCTGGAAGATCGCAGGCATCACCAGCACGCCGACAGAAGGAGAACAGCCGATGGTAATGGTTCTCTGTTTGTCATAGCTTCCGGTTAAATCCAGCGCACCCAGAATCGACTCCAGCCCCTGGCTGATGTATTCGTGGAGATGTGTTGCATAGGCCGTCGGCGTGACGCCCTGACCCTTACGGATAAATAAGGGATCGGGAAATATAGCCCGTAACTTTTGAATTGACTGGCTTATTGCAGATGGCGTGAGATTAAGAATTTTCGCAGCGTTAACGATCCCCTTATGGACATATACTGCCTCAAAAATAGTCAATAAATTGAGGTCAATATTACGTAAAGTCCGAAAAATTTGCGGCTTGTCTTCGCCACCAGGGTCATTCAGGCGTTTGGCTGGTAAATTATTATACTCCACGCTTTCACTCCGTATACATTCACAACATGAATGATAGTTGAATTTATTTATTATGCTTGTAGAGATTCGTAAAGTGTTGGTTTTGTTCCACTTGTTTATCAAAAACAAACAGTTGTGTGATTATCACTCAAGTTACTTAGCCTGTGTATGCCATGCTGTCCGGAGGCTAAATAATATGTAACGGCAATATTCGGGCGCTTCGAAAATATAGAATCTGCGGTTTATTGTAAAGCGTAAAAGCGGTAAATAAACAGTGGCCCGTCAAATTATCGGGCCGCCTGGATGATATATTAAGCAGGGATATATTCGTGTGGGGGGTTGTTAAGTAGTGCTAACATGTTCTTCAGAAGCACGGGGCGTATATTCTCCGGCGTAGCGGTGTCGACCCACTGGCGCATTTGCGTCATTTCCATGCCGGCGTAGCCGCAGGGGTTTATGCGCTGGAAAGGCGTAAGATCCATATTAATATTCAATGCCAGGCCGTGGAAGGAACAGCCTTTACGAATACGTAGCCCCAGAGAGCAGATCTTCATTTCGCCAACGTAGACGCCCGGCGCATCGGCACGCGGATGCGCGTCAATACCATATTCCGCCAGCGTGTTGACGACGGTTTGCTCCAGCAAAGTGACCAGCTCACGCACGCCAAGCTTTCTGCGCTTCAGATTAAGCAGGACGTACATGACCTGCTGACCCGGGCCGTGGTAAGTCACTTGTCCGCCGCGATCGCTCTGGATCACCGGGATATCGCCCGTCATTAATAAGTGTTCCGCTTTTCCCGCCTGGCCCTGCGTAAATACCGGCAGATGTTCGACCAGCCAAATCTCATCAAGGGTAGCGTCATCGCGTGAATCGGTGAACTCGTGCATAGCCTGGGAGACAGGCTCATAAGGTTGCAGCCCGAGATGACGGACCAGAATTTTATCCTGATACAAAACACGTCTCCGAAGACGAGGAACAAAAGATGAGGGGGAGTATATCACAGCGGGGAAGAGGGGTTACCCGGTAAACCGGGTAACCGCAAAGGGACTACAGCACCATACGAACAATTTCGATATTGCCGAGCTCTTCGTACAGCGTCTCAACCTGCTCGATATGTGTAGCAGTGATGGTAATAGAAACCGAGTGGTAGTTGCCCTTGCTGCTTGGTTTTACTGACGGAGAGTAGTCACCCGGCGCATGGCGCTGTACCACTTCAACCACCTGATCAACCAGCTCAGGTTTCGCCAGACCCATTACTTTGTAGGTAAATGGGGTAGGGAATTCAAGCAGTTCGTTAAGTTTGGTTTTCATGTCAGCTCCGGCGTAACGTCAAAAAGAATAACTCCCACGTCAGGTGGGAGTTATCAGGATACTTAGTATATGGGGATCAAAATCACACTTTCAAGTGTTCGATTTTTAGCCAAACCAGTGATGGAACATCAATTTAATGTAATCAATGATTTTGCCGAAGAAATTGCCTTCAGGAATTTCTTCCAATACCACGAGTGGGCGCTGGTCGATTGTTTTACCGTCCAGCTGGAAATTGATGGTACCCACCACCTGGTTTTTCTGCAGCGGGGCATGCAGTTCGGTGGTGTTGAGCACATAGCTTGCTTTCAGATCCTTCATACGACCGCGTGGAATGGTCAGATACAGGTCTTTATCCACGCCCAGGGAAGCACGGTCGTTATCGCCGAACCAGACGGGTTCAGAAGCAAACTCTTTGCCGGCCTTCAGTGGGTTCACGGTTTCGAAGAAGCGGAAGCCCCAGGTCAGCAGCTTCTTGCTTTCGGTTTCGCGACCTTTGAAGGTGCGACCCCCCATCACGGCTGAGATCAGACGCATCTGGCCTTCAGTGGCAGAAGCCACCAGGTTGTAGCCGGCTTTGTCGGTGTGGCCGGTTTTGATGCCGTCAACGTTCAGGCTGTTATCCCACAGCAGGCCGTTACGGTTGGTTTGACGAATACCGTTGAAGGTGAACTCTTTCTCTTTGTAAATAGAGTACTCGTTCGGCACATCACGGATCAGCGCCTGACCAATCAGCGCCATATCACGCGCGGAGCTGTACTGACCGTCTGCATCGAGACCGTGTACGGTCTGGAAATGGCTGTTCTTCAGGCCCAGCGCGGTAACGTAGCTGTTCATCAGACCGACGAAAGCATCCTGGCTACCGGCGGCGAAATCGGCCATAGCCACGCAGGCATCGTTGCCGGACTGCAGGTTAATACCACGAATTAACTGAGAAACCGGAACCTGCATTCCTGGTTTCAGGAACATCAGCGAGGAACCTTTGAAAACCGGGTTCCCGGTAGCCCACGCATCGTTACCGATGGTGACCAGATCCGTCTCTTTGAACTTACCGGCTTTCATTGCCTGGCCGATAACATAGCTGGTCATCATTTTGGTCAGGCTGGCCGGGTCACGGCGGGCATCAGCATTCTGTTCTGCCAGCACTTTGCCAGAGTTGTAATCGATCAGGATGTAGGATTCCGCATCGATTTGCGGAACGCCAGGGATCATGGTCTTGATATTCAGGTCATCAGCATGAGCTGCAGAGAGTGCAGCCGCGCAAAGGGCCGTGGTCAGCGCCATGCGCTGCACAAAACGAGCAGAAAAAGTGGTCTTCATGGTCAGAACTACGACATCCGTGATGGAATTAAAAAAAGTGCCTTACTATAGCAAATGCTATTCAGGCAGGCATCCGACTTTAAGCATGAGTTTGTGAATGTGTTTTACACAAACTGACATTTCGGATACCGCCGATTAATTACTTCGTAACAGCGATAAAGGACTGCAGCTGTGCCTCACTCTGCAAACGCTGCTGCAGGGACGCCGCCTGCGACTTGCTGGAGAACGGCCCCATCTGAATACGCCAGACCGCGCCGTTTTGCTCAACGCGTCCTGGTACGCCAAACTGCTGGCTGAGACGCTGCTGATACTGCTGGGCACGGGCCCGATCGCTCACAGCCCCCACCTGAACGACAAAGCCGCCGCTGGCTGCTGCGGGAGCGGCAACGGCTGCGCTCTGGGTCGTGACCGGAGCCGTTACGGGGGCTGGCTGCTGCACGACGGGGGCGGCAACCGGCGCGGGAGTCGGCTCACTGCCCTCCAGCACGCCCGAGGCCAGGTTCGTTGGTGCGCCAAGGAAGCCGCTGCTTTTTACCGGTGCGCCAGTGGAATCATCGCTTTGCAGGGTGTCATTGCTGATCGGGCGTATTTCTCCCGCCGGCTGAGAAGGCTCTGCTGGCGAGGAGACGCTTCCCATGCCGCCGTCCAGATTTGGGCGGTCGGGGAGGGCATAGGTCTGTTTCGCCACCGTGGTACACGCGGTTCCCGGCCCGGAGAGCGAACCATCCTGCGCCACGATAATCGGGTCAATGCGAACTTTGGTGTTGTTCGAGGTGTTCAGGCGATCGGCTGACGCGCGCGACAGGGAAATTACCCGGTCGTTACCGTACGGGCCGCGGTCGTTAATACGCACGACGATCATTCGGCCGTTCGCCAGGTTGGTGATACGGGCGTAGCTTGGGATCGGTAGCGTCGGGTGCGCCGCAGTCAGCTGCATTGGATCAAATGTTTCACCCGATGCCGTCAGGTTACTGCCCGGCTCAGCATCATAAATGGCGGCAAAGCCAGCCTGGCTAAAGCGGGACGGATCCTGCACGATTTTGTAGCTTTTGCCGTCGCGCTCGTAATCCTGATTCGCGCTGGCATTCAGCGGTTCATAAACGGGATCGGCACCGCTGATTTCAACGATTGGGCCATTACACACCGCAGGCTGCGGCGGCGCGACGGTTGCCTGTTGCTGACCATCATCACTTGTGCATGCCGCAAGTAAACTTGCCGCAATGCAGATCCCCAGCCACTGCTTACGCATTCCGATCCCCTTATTTTTATACGCTTTTTGACAACATTTTTCTGTGGGTGTGGATCGACATCACGATACCAAACCCGGCCATCAACACGATCAGTGCCGAGCCTCCGTAACTCACCAGCGGCAGCGGTACGCCTACCACCGGCAGAATACCACTCACCATACCAATATTTACGAAGACATAAACGAATAAAATCAGCATCAATCCACCTGCCATGACGCGGCCAAAGGTGGTTTGCGCGCGTGCCGCAATCCACAATCCTCGCATGATGAGCAGCACGTAAAGCGCCAGCAGGATCAGGATGCCAACCAGTCCTAGCTCTTCAGCCAGTACCGCAAAGATAAAGTCGGTGTGGCGTTCCGGTAAAAACTCCAGCTGCGACTGGGTACCGTGCAGCCAGCCTTTACCGCGCAGGCCGCCGGAGCCAATCGCAATCTTGGACTGAATAATATGATAGCCCGCACCGAGCGGATCGGTTTCCGGATCGAGAAGCATCATGACGCGCTGGCGCTGGTAGTCATGCATCAGGAAGAACCACAGGATAGGGATAAACGCGGCCACCAGCACCACCGCGATACCAATCAGGCGCCAGCTTAAGCCCGACAGGAACAGGACAAACAGGCCGGAGAGGGCGATAAGGATTGAGGTACCGAGGTCAGGCTGCGCCGCAACCAGCAGCGTCGGCAGGAATATCAGCACCAGGGCGATAGCGGTATTTTTCAGCGACGGCGGACAGACGTCACGGTTGATAAAGCGCGCTACCATCAGCGGGACTGCGATTTTGGCAATCTCCGAGGGCTGGAAACGGACAATGCCCAGATCCAGCCAGCGCTGTGCCCCTTTTGAGATGGCACCGAACGCATCTACCGCCACCAGCAAAATAATACAGAAGATGTAGAGATAGGGCGCCCAGCCTTCATAGACGCGCGGCGGGATCTGCGCCATCACCACCATGATGACCAGACCCATCGCGATCTGGCCGATCTTGCGTTCCATCATGCCGATGTCCTGGCCGCTGGCGCTCCAGATAACCAGGGCGCTGTAAACCAGCAGGGCCAGCAGGATCAGCAGCATGGCTGGGTCGATGTGAATTTTATCCCACAGCGATTTTTTATTTGGATTATCCGTCATGATTATTGGTCCTCCGCCGCAGCGGCGGCCGGGTTTTCAGCCGGCAGTTCGGTGTTGTTATCACCCAGCATAATGTGGTCCAGGATCTGGCGCATGATGGTCCCTACCGCCGGGCCAGCGCCGCCGTTCTCCAGAATCATCGCCACCGCTACCTGCGGGTTATCATAAGGGGCAAACGCCGTCATCAGCTTATGGTCACGCAGACGTTCGGCAATGCGGTGTGCGTTATAGGTTTCATTGGCTTTCAGGCCAAAGACCTGTGCCGTACCGGATTTCGCGGCTACTTTATATGGCGTACCCGCGAAATACTTGTGCGCGGTTCCGTTTGGACGGTTTGCCACACCGTACATACCGTCTTTCGCTATTTCCCAGAAGCCGGAATGGATGTCACCCACCGGCGCTTCATGGGGCTGCACCCACGGCACTTTTTTGCCGTCTTCAACGGTACTTTGCAGCAGGTGCGGGACCTTAACCACGCCGTCGTTGATGAGGATCATCATCGCTTTGTTCATCTGAAGCGGGGTAGCCGTCCAGTAGCCCTGGCCGATACCCACCGGTATGGTATCACCCTGATACCACGGCTTCTTAAAGCGCTTCAGCTTCCACTCGCGGGTGGGCATGTTGCCGGACCGTTCCTCTGCCAGATCCACACCGGTGTAGTGTCCGTAGCCGAATTTGCTCATCCACTCAGACAGGCGGTCAATGCCCATGTCATACGCCACCTGATAGAAGAAAGTATCCGCAGATTCTTCCAGCGATTTAGTGACGTTCAGATGGCCGTGACCCCATTTTTTCCAGTCGCGATAGCGTTTTTCAGAGCCGGGGAGCTGCCACCAGCCCGGGTCAAACAGGCTGGTATTGCGGTTGATGACGCCCGCACTCAGCGCTGAGACTGCCACGTAAGGTTTAACCGTTGATGCCGGCGGGTAAACGCCTTGCGTAGCGCGGTTCACCAGCGGGGTGTTAGGGTCATTCAGCAGGCCGGAGTAGTCTTTACTGGATATGCCGTCAACAAAGAGGTTCGGGTCATAGCTTGGCATAGAAACCATGGCCAGAATGCCGCCGGTGCGCGGGTCTGTGACCACCACGGCCGCACGGCTGCCTGCCAGCAGGGTTTCAATATACTGCTGCAGTTTGAGATCGAGCGTCAGATAGACGTCGTGCCCCGCCTGAGGCGGTACTTCTTTAAGCTGGCGGATGACGCGGCCACGGTTGTTAACCTCAACTTCTTCATAGCCGGTCTGCCCGTGCAGGACATCTTCGTAGTAGCGTTCAATTCCCAACTTGCCGATATCGTGCGTCGCGGCGTAGTTCGCCAGCTTGCCGTCTTTATCAAGGCGCTCGACGTCTTTATCGTTAATCTTGGAAACGTAGCCAATCACATGCGTCAGCGCGGAGCCGTAAGGATAGTAGCGACGCTTGTAACCCTTCACTTCCACTCCGGGGAAGCGGTACTGGTTCACCGCAAAACGGGCGACCTGGACTTCCGTCAGATTGGTTTTCACCGGAATGGAGGTGAAACGGTGCGAGCGGGCGCGCTCCTTTTTGAAGGCCGCGATATCATCATCGTTAAGATCGACAACGCTTCTTAGCGCCTCCAGCGTATTCTGCACGTTATCAACCTTCTCCGGCATCATCTCGACTTGATAGATGGTGCGGTTTAACGCCAGCGGGGTGCCGTTACGGTCGTAGATAATGCCGCGGCTGGGCGCGATAGGCACCAGCTTAATGCGGTTTTCGTTTGAACGCGTCTGGTAATCGGTAAAGCGGACAATTTGCAGATTATAAAGGTTAGCGATCAGCACGCCGGTAAGCAGCAAAATCCCCAAAAAGGCGACCAGCGCCCGGCGCACAAACAGCGCGGACTCAGCCGTATAGTCGCGAAAAGAATTCTGTAGTTTCATCCGCTGCTTAATCTACCCTGGTCAGTCATTACTCGCGGTGATAGGGGTGGTTGGTAGTAATGCTCCACGCGCGATACAAGCTTTCCGCCACCAGGACCCGAACGAGCGGGTGGGGCAGCGTCAGCGCAGAGAGAGACCAACTTTGTTCTGCTGCCGCTTTGCAGGCGGGGGATAACCCTTCAGGCCCGCCAATCAACAGACTGACGTCGCGGCCATCCTGCTTCCAGCGCTCCAGTTCATGCGCCAGCTGCGGCGTATCCCAGGGTTTACCTGGAATATCGAGAGTGACGATGCGGTTCTTTCCTGCGGCAGCCAGCATCAGTTCACCCTCTTTGTCGAGAATACGTTTGATATCCGCGTTCTTGCCGCGCTTCCCGGCGGGGATCTCCACCACTTCGAACGGCATGTCTTTTGGAAAACGACGCAGATATTCAGTAAAACCGGTTTGTACCCAGTCCGGCATTTTGGTGCCGACGGCGACCAGCTGCAACTTCACGCATTAACCCCAGAGTTTTTCCAGCTCATACAGGCGACGGCTCTCTTCCTGCATGACGTGGACAATTACATCGCCGAGGTCAACAACCACCCAGTCAGCGGTTGCTTCACCTTCAACGCCAAGCGGTAACAGTCCTGCTGCACGCGATTCCTGAACCACATGGTCGGCAATCGAAACAACATGACGCGTAGAGGTCCCGGTGCAGATAATCATGCAGTCGGTAATACTGGATTTACCCTTAACGTCGATAGCGATGATGTCCTGACCTTTCAGGTCATCAATTTTGTCGATAACAAAATCCTGGAGTGCTTTACCCTGCAAGTTTTCCCCCTGGGTGAATGAGATTGTAAAACTATGAATTCGTGGCCAGACAGTATACCTGAACTGACGCCCCTGTCGGGACAAATGTCGCCGTCCGGGTTTTTGAAGGCGGGTATCATCCCACCCTCCGCCTGAGATTGCATCGCCATTTTTGTAAAACAATTTCTGTAAAGCAACGTTCGGCGGGAAAGTCTGGCAGCGGAGGATAACAGTATGGCTTAACCTGTCAAGGCAGGATAATCAATATGCTGCTTTTTATGCCTTCCGGCTATTTATCTGCGGTTTTCTGATACAACCCGTGCGTATGAATATACGCCAGCACCGGGGCTGGCAGCAGATCATCACAGGCTAAACCCTGCTGTAAACGTTCGCGAATAAGGGTGGCTGAGATGTCAAACCACGGCGTCTCCGCCAGATAAATCTTCCCGGCGGGCTGGTTGTGAAGATCTTCAACGTTATCGGTGAGATGGTGTTCAAGCCACTGCTGATATTGCGCTTCTCGCATGGTCAGCGGGTAGCCCGGACGGCGGCAGACGAGCAGGTGGCTGTTCTCCAGAATGGTTTCATACTTGTGCCACGTGGGAAAGTTGAGCAGGGAGTCCTGACCGATAATAAAGGCGAGCGGCTGGTTCGGCCCTTGCTCAGCCCGCCACTCCTGCAGCGTTTGCGACGTCCACGAGGGGGTGTCACGACGCAATTCACGTTCGTCCAGCCTGAAGAGCGGCTTATCCGCGATAGCCAGAGCGAGCATCTCTTTTCGCTGCTCGCTGGTTGCTTCAGGCTGGGGGCGGTGCGGCGGGACATTATTGGGCATGATGGTAACGCGCTGCAGGCCGATCAGATTCGCCAGAATTTCTACCGGCTTCAGATGCCCGTAGTGTACCGGGTCAAAGGTGCCGCCATACAGGGCCTGTAAAGAGTGCATACTATCCATCAATAAATACGTCAGCCAGCGCCTTGTGGCAGAGCAGCAGGGAAAGGCTTTCCAGCTCCGCCCACACCGACTGGCCGTAATCTTGTTTTAGGGTGAGCTCGGCGCGCATCAGAAGCTGCACAGCCTGGCGCAGCTGTTCATGGCTCAGCCGGTTGATGGCCTCGGTGGTCATTGCCCGCCGGTTTTGCCACACCCGGTGTTTATCAAACAGGGAGCGCAACGGCGTATGGGCCGACTGGCGCTTGAACGTTATCAGCAGCAACAGTTCGCGCTGCAGCGTGCGCAGCAGAATGACGGGTTCACTGCCCTCCAGGCGTAGCTGCTGAAGAATATGCAGGGCGCGTTTGCTTTTCGCCGAGAGCAGCGCATCCACCCAGTGGAACGGCGTAAAGTGCGCCGCGTCGTTCACGGCCTGCTCAACGCGCGGTAAGGTCAGCTTGCCGTCCGGCCAGAGCAGGGAAAGCCTGTCCAGCGCCTGTGCCAGAGCCAGCAGGTTGCCTTCATAGCAGTAGCAGAGCAATTGATTGGCAGCATCGTCCAGCTGAAGGTTGTTCTGCTTTGCTCTCGCCGCCACCCATTTAGGCAGGTGCGCCTGCTCAGGCGTCTGGCAGGTGACCAGCACCGCGTGGGTCGCGAGCTGGGTGAACCACGGCGCATTTTCCTGCGCTTTGGTAAGCTTGCTGCCGCGCACAATTAACAGCAGATCGCTGTGTAACAGGCTCACCAGGGTGGCGAGTTGCTCATTGATGGCCGCGTTAGGGCCGTTCTCCGGCAGCAGGATCTGGATTGTCTGGCGCGATGCAAAAAGGCTCATCGCCTGACAGAGTGAGAAGAGGGCGTTCCAGTCGGTGGTGTTATCCACCTGAACGGTATGGTGTTCATCAAAGCCCTGAGCCGCGGCCGCATGCCGCACGGCATCCAGGCTTTCCTGAAGTAGTAACGGATCGTTTCCGAGCAGCAGATACGCCGCGCGCAGCCCTTCATTGAGCTGCGCGCGGAGTTGTTCAGGATACAGCCTGATCATCATTTACCCAGAGAGGTAGAAACAGGAGGCGTGCTGGCATCCGGTTTTTCAATAATGTCAGAGCCTTCCCGGTTAGACGCTGCAATACCTGGCAGTTTGCGGATCAGCTGTTCCGCCGCCTTGTCGTACATTTCGTTGATGATAATCTGCTCTTCGGCATCTTTCGCCAGCGCGGTTTGCGGGTTATCAAAGAACGAACGATATACTTTCGTGCTGATCGGATAAATGTCTTTACCAGGGATCAGTACAGCCGCGTTGACCGTCAACACCATCTGATACTCAGCGGTACGACCATCCTGGAAAATAGAGGCGGTGTCTTTAGACAGTCCCCCTCCGACAACACGCAGGGACGGTACATCCTGACGAAGCGTACCTTTCTCGATAAGCTCAACGTCATTCAGGCGCAGCTGATTACGGATAGCCCGGCTGAGCGGGCCATTCGGATCTGATGAGTCGAAAATCATCGTTTTCATTTCAGGTGGCACCGCCGTGGTGTTGCGCAGGTGCCAGCCACAGCCAGCGGTGACAAGCACCGCCAGAGATAAGAGTATTGTTGCCAGTTGTCGCACGTTTCCTCCCGCGCTTAGCCAACGACCAGATTGAGCAGTTTACCCGGTACGTAGATCGCTTTACGTAAGGTAACGCCCTCAAGATATTTCGCAACCAGAGGTTCCTGGCCCGCGCGCTCGCGAACCTGATCTTCAGTTGCATCAACCGCCACGGTAATTTTACCACGGACTTTGCCGTTGACCTGGACCACCACCAGCGTGGTGTTTTCCACCATCGCTGCCTCGTCAGCCACCGGCCACGGCGCGTTGTCGATATCGCCTTCACCTTTCAGCTCCTGCCACAGGGTGAAGCTGACGTGCGGCGTGAACGGGTTCAGCATGCGAACGACGGCCAGCAGCGCTTCACGCATGATGGCACGATCCTGCTCGCCGTCCTGCGGGGCTTTAGCAAGTTTGTTCATCAGTTCCATAATAGCCGCAATTGCGGTATTGAAGGTCTGACGACGACCGATATCATCGGTCACTTTCGCGATCGTTTTATGAACATCACGACGCAGCGCCTGCTGATCTTCGCTCAGCGCAGCGGCGTTCAGTGCCGGGGCATCACCCTGTGCGGTGTGTTCGTACACCAGTTTCCAGACGCGTTTCAGGAAGCGGTTCGCGCCTTCCACGCCGGATTCCTGCCACTCCAGCGTCATATCAGCCGGAGAGGCAAACATCATGAACAGACGCACGGTATCCGCGCCGTAACGCTCAACCATCACCTGCGGGTCGATACCGTTGTTCTTAGACTTGGACATCTTGCTCATGCCGGTATAAACCAGTTCATGGCCTTCAGCGTCTGTCGCCTTAACGATACGGCCCTTCTCGTCGCGTTCAACGATTGCATCAACCGGAGAAACCCAGTTGCGCTCGCCGTTCGCGCCAACGTAGTAGAAGGCGTCTGCCAGCACCATGCCCTGACACAGCAGCTGTTTAGCGGGCTCGTCAGAGTTCACCATGCCCGCATCGCGCATCAGCTTATGGAAGAAGCGGAAATAGAGCAGGTGCATGATGGCGTGTTCGATGCCGCCAATGTAGATGTCTACCGGCAGCCAGTAGTTGGCGGCGTCAGAATCCAGCATACCTTCTTTGTACTGCGGGCAGGTATAGCGCGCGTAGTACCATGACGACTCCATAAAGGTGTCAAAGGTGTCGGTTTCACGCAGCGCAGGCTGGCCGTTGACGGTGGTTTTTGCCCACTCAGGATCGGCTTTGATCGGGCTGGTGATGCCGTCCATAACCACGTCTTCCGGCAGGATCACCGGCAGCTGATCTTCCGGCGTTGGCATCACGGTGCCGTCTTCCAGGGTCACCATCGGAATCGGCGCACCCCAGTAGCGCTGACGGGACACGCCCCAGTCGCGCAGACGGAAGTTCACTTTACGCTCGCCCACGCCCAGTGAGGCCAGCTTGTCGGCGATGGCGTTGAAGCCCTCTTCGAAGCTCAGACCGCTGAATTCGCCGGAGTTGAACAGGGTGCCTTTTTCGGTCAGCGCTTGCTCGGTCAGGTCGGGTTCAGAACCATCGGCAGCCAGAATAACGGCTTTAATCGGCAGGTTGTATTTGGTGGCAAATTCGTAGTCGCGCTGATCGTGACCCGGAACGGCCATTACCGCACCGGTACCGTACTCCATCAGCACGAAGTTTGCCGCCCAGACCGGGATCGCTTCGCCAGTAAGCGGGTGCTTAGCATAGAAGCCCGTCGCAACGCCTTTTTTCTCCATCGTCGCCATGTCGGCTTCGGCCACTTTCGTGTTGCGGCACTCGTCGATGAAGGTAGCCAGTTCCGGGTTGTTCTCTGCCGCTTTCTGCGCCAGCGGGTGACCTGCGGCCACGGCCAGGTAGGTCGCGCCCATGAAGGTGTCCGGACGGGTGGTGTAGACGGTCAGGGTCTGATCGTAGTTCTCAACGTTGAAGGTAATTTCCACGCCTTCAGAACGGCCGATCCAGTTGCGCTGCATGGTCTTAACGGTGTCAGGCCAGTGGTCCAGCGTATCCAGATCGTTCAGCAGTTCATCAGCGTAAGCGGTGATTTTGATAAACCACTGCGGGATCTCTTTACGCTCAACTTTGGTGTCGCAGCGCCAGCAGCAGCCGTCGATAACCTGCTCGTTCGCCAGAACGGTTTGGTCATTCGGGCACCAGTTAACGGCAGACGTTTTCTTGTATACCAGGCCTTTTTTGTACAGCTCGGTGAAGAACTTCTGCTCCCAGCGGTAGTATTCCGGGGTACAAGTCGCCAGCTCGCGGCTCCAGTCATAACCGAAGCCCAGCATTTTGAGCTGGTTTTTCATGTACGCGATGTTGTCATACGTCCATGGTGCCGGAGCGGTATTGTTTTTAACCGCTGCGCCTTCTGCAGGCAGGCCGAACGCATCCCAGCCGATTGGCTGCAGAACGTTTTTTCCCAGCATGCGCTGGTAACGGGCGATCACATCACCGATGGTGTAGTTACGCACGTGGCCCATGTGTAGTCGACCAGAAGGATAGGGAAGCATCGACAGGCAGTAATACTTCTCTTTGCTCTCGTCTTCGGTTACTTCAAAGGTGCGCTTCTCGTCCCAGTGTTGCTGGACTTTTGATTCTATCTCTTCCGGGCGGTATTGCTCTTGCATGGCAGCCAGTGGTCCTGTGTTCAATACAGCTACAAAAATGTAGCCAATGGATGTGGTAATTCAGATCCGCATAGCATAGCCCAAACGCCCGCGTCAAAACAGCCTTTCGCGCAATTGCACTTTGCAGGAATTTACCGGGTCTGTGCTTCACCTGACAAAGCGGCGGTGAAATAAGGTCTATTATTAGAAATAGTTACTTACCCGGGAGGCAAAATGATGAACAAGGTTGCTCAATTTTACCGCGAACTGGTGGCGACACTGACGGAACGGCTGCGTAACGGTGAGCGCGATATTGACGCGCTGGTCGAACAGGCGCGTGCCCGGGTGACGCAAACGGGTGAGTTAACGCGAACTGAAGTGGAAGAGGTGACGCGGGCCGTGCGCCGCGATCTTGAGGAGTTTGCGCGTAGCTACGAAGAGAGCCAGGAAGAGGTCACGGACAGCGTCTTTATGCGGGTGATCAAAGAGAGCCTGTGGCAGGAGCTGGCGGATATTACCGATAAAACCCAACTGGAGTGGCGCGAAGTATTCCAGGATTTAAACCATCACGGCGTGTACCAGAGCGGTGAAGTCGTGGGGCTGGGGAATCTGGTGTGTGAGAAGTGCCATCACCATATTGCGGTGTATACGCCGGATGTGTTGCCGCTGTGTCCGAAGTGCGGGCACGATCAGTTCCAGCGTCGGCCGTTTGAGCCTTAGATAAAAGCGCAGGTTTGTTCCCTCTCCCGGTGGGAGAGGGCCAGGGTGAGGGCATCAGGCCGCAAAAGGTAAAAGCAAAACGGCAACCTGTTGCCGTTTTTAGTGTTTGCTCCCTCTCCCCGTGGGAGAGGGTTGGGGTGAGGGCATCAGGCCGCACTATAGTAAGCCAGTCTCTCCGCCAGCAAATCCACAAACGCCCCCCGGTCGATATCCACCATCAGTGTTGTATTCGGTTTATTCCCCGTCAGCGAATAGTAATCCACCACCGTCATCCCCTGGGTGTATTTCCCCTGCGTCTCGACGCCAACCCATCTGTGCACAGTGGTAAACATCTCAGGCTTCAGTAGCCAGGCAATGGTACACGGGTCGTGCAGCGGCGCGCCGTGGAAACCCCACTTTTCGGCTTTGTGATACTCCATAAAGAAGTCGAGCAGTTCGGCCACGGTTGTCGCGACCGTATTACCCACGGAGCGGAAACGCTCAATATCGTCCGCCATAATCTGCGCGCGGTGGGTAACGTCCAGCCCAGCCATCACAATCGGTAGGCCGGACTGGAAGACAATCTCAGCAGCTTCCGGGTCGACAAAGATGTTGAACTCCGCAGCCGGCGTCCAGTTCCCCAGCCCCATCGCGCCGCCCATAATCACAATACGGGCGATTTTACCGTGCAGTTCCGGGTGGCTGTTTAGCAGCAGCGCAACGTTGGTTTGCGGTCCGGTGGCTACCAGCGTCACGGGCTCCGCGCTTTCACGCAGCACCTTCGCCATCAGCTCCACGGCGGTGCAGTTTTGCGGCGCAAAGCCCGGCTCCGGCAGTGCCGGACCGTCCAGGCCGCTTTCCCCATGAACGTTGTCGGCAATAATCAGCTCGCGCATCAGCGGCTTCACGGCCCCGCCGGCGACAGGAATATCGGTGCGTTTGAGCAGCGTCAGCATGCGCAGCACGTTGCGCAGGGTTTTATCAGGCGTTTGGTTTCCAGCGGACGAGGTGACCGCTTTTACATCGAGTTCAGGGGAGGCAAGTGCAAGAACGAGCGCGATCGCGTCATCATGACCCGGATCGCAATCGAGAATAATTGGCTGTGCCATAGCGTTCTCCATACGTAGCGTTATTTTGTGACAAGGTTAACGCTGCAATGTGACGCCGACGAGAGGAACTGAGTGAAAGCGTGAAGCAGTGCGCAATCCGCAGATTGCGCACCGGGAAGATTAGTGCAGGATTTTCGCGAGGAAATCTTTGGCGCGTTCGGATTTCGGGTTGGCGAAGAACTCTTCTTTCGGTGAGTCTTCGACAATTTTCCCTTCGTCCATAAAGATCACGCGGTTGGCCACTTTACGGGCGAAGCCCATTTCGTGCGTCACCACCATCATGGTCATCCCTTCGTGCGCAAGCTCGACCATCACGTCCAGCACTTCGTTGATCATTTCAGGATCGAGCGCCGACGTGGGCTCATCGAACAGCATGGCCACCGGATCCATACACAGCGCGCGCGCGATCGCCACACGCTGCTGCTGGCCGCCGGAAAGCTGTGCCGGGAACTTATCGGCATGCGCAGAAAGCCCCACGCGCTCCAGGAGCTTCAGCCCTTTCTCGCGCGACGCTTTTTTATCACGCTTAAGCACTTTTACCTGCGCCAGCGTCAGGTTCTCAATAATGGAGAGGTGGGGAAACAGCTCAAAATGCTGGAACACCATGCCAACGTGAGAGCGAAGCTGGGCGAGGTTGGTTTTCTTATCGTTCACTTTGGTGCCGTTCACAACAATTTCGCCCTGCTGCACAGGCTCCAGACCATTAACCGTTTTGATCAGCGTGGACTTACCGGAACCGGACGGCCCGCACACCACCACCACGTCGCCTTTTTTGACTTCGGTGGAGCAGTCGGTCAGCACCTGAAAGTGCCCATACCATTTAGAAACATTTTTCAGGGAAATCATTATACCGTCCTTTTCTTCAGCCAGCTGACCAACAGCGACGCGCTTAAACTAATCACAAAATAGACCGCACCCGCGAAGAGCACCATCTCGACCTGCGTACCATCACGTTCACCGATGGTCGACGCGGTACGGAAGAAGTCCGCCAGGCTCAGAACATAAACCAGAGAGGTATCCTGGAAAAGCACGATACCCTGGGTCAGCAGGAGCGGAACCATGGCACGAAATGCCTGCGGCAGAATGATGAGCTGCATGGACTGCCAGTGCGTCATTCCCAGCGCCAGCGCGGCGCTGGACTGCCCGCGGGAGATACTCTGGATACCCGCTCGGATAATCTCTGAATAATAAGCGGCCTCAAACATTGAGAACGCCACCATAGCGGAGATCAGGCGGATATCAGTTTTCGGCGACAGCCCCAGCACGTTCTGTAAGAAGCCGGGGACGATCAGATAAAACCACAGCAGCACCATCACCAGCGGAATAGAGCGGAACACGTTAACGTAGGCGGTCGCAAACCAGGCGAGCGGCTTAAAGCTCGACAGTCGCATGACGGCCAGCAGGGTGCCCCAGACGATACCCACGATGATGGCGATCGCGGTGATCTTTAAGGTAATTACCAGACCATCGAGCAGGTAGGGCATGGATGGAACAATAGAACTCCAGTCAAATTCGTACATTATTTGCCCCCCAGATTGCCCGGCAGGCGTACTTTGCGTTCAACCAGGTTCATCACCAGCATGATGAAAGCGTTAATCAGAACATAGGCGAGCGTGATCGCGGTGAAGGATTCCCACGCGTGAGCGGAGTAATCCAGCAGCTTGCCCGCCTGTGCAGCCATATCCACCAGGCCGATGGTTGAGGCGATGGCCGAGTTTTTCACCAGGTTCATCATCTCAGAGGTCATCGGTGGAACGATAACGCGGTAGGCGTTAGGCAGCAGCACATAGCGGTAGGTTTGTGGCAGGGTCAGGCCCATGGCCAGGCCCGCATTTTTTTGTCCGCGCGGCAATGACTGAATGGCGGCACGCACCTGCTCGCAAACGCGCGCAGCGGTAAACAGCCCCAGACACATCATGGAGGAGACAAAGAACTGCACATTCGGATCCAGCTCCGACTTGAACCACATGCCAATATTTTCCGGCAGCAGTTCCGGGATGACCAGATACCAGGTAAAGAACTGCACGATGAGCGGAACGTTACGGAACAGTTCCACATACAGTGTGCCAATGGTTGAAAGGAAACGGTTAGGGACGGTGCGCAGAATACCGAACAGCGAACCGACAAGAAACGCGATGATCCACGCCGTTATCGATAATGCCACGGTAACCTGAAAGCCGCTCCACAGCCAGCCAAGATAGGTGGTGTTGCCGAACGGGGCTTGTTGCAGGAATATGCCCCAGTTCCAGTCTATTGACATAATAAACTCCAGAAAAAAGAGGGTAGCAGCGCTACCCTCGAAGATTGGTGAGAAGCTCATTTTTCGCGCTGAGTGGGGAACGACCACTCAACGTATAGTCTGTCCATGCTTCCCGACAATCGAGAGGGCAGGAGATCCCGCCCCTGTTGTTCTAATTAGTTAAGAGCCTTGTCATTTGGAGATTTGAACAGCGCTTTCATGTCGTCAGACAGTTCAAAATTCATGTTCAGGTTTTTTGGTGGAATTGGGTTCTTGAACCACTTGTCGAACCATTTTTCCGCTTCGCCGGAGGTCTGAACCTGAGCGATGGTGTCATCGATCAGCTTTTTGAACTGCGGATCGTCTTTACGCAGCATACAGCCGTAGGCTTCTTTGGACTGCGCAGTACCGACGATATCCCAGTTGTCTGGTTTCTTCGCCTTCGCACGTTCGCCCGCCAGCAGGGCGTCATCCATCATAAACGCGACGGCACGGCCGCTTTCCAGGGTACGGAAAGAGTCGCCATGGTCTTTCGCGCTGATGATGCGCATGTCCATTTTCTTCTCGTCGTTCAGCTTGTGCAGCAGGACTTCAGAAGTGGTACCGGAGGTCACAACGACCGCTTTGCCTTTCAGGTCAGCAAAATCTTTGATCGCTCCGCCTTTTTTGGTCAGCAGACGGGTACCCACGACAAAGATGGTGTCAGAGAAGGCCGCCTGCTTCTGGCGTTCGAGGTTGTTGGTGGTAGAGCCACACTCGAAGTCAAAGGTGCCGTTTTGCAGCAGTGGAATACGGTTCTGTGAAGTGATTGGGATCAGCTTCACCTGCAGGTCAGGTTTGTTCAGCTTTTTCTTCACAGCTTCAACGATGGCGTTGGAGTAATCCTGTGAATAGCCCACGACTTTTTGCGTGTTGTCGTAGTAAGAGAACGGGACGGAAGATTCACGGTGGCCGACCACGATGACGCCGTTTTTGGCAATCTTGTCGAGAGTGCTGCCTGCTGCCGGAGCGTCTTCAGCGTGAACCACGCCTGCGGACATTCCCATAACCAGCATTGCTGTGGCCAGTTTACGTAATTGCATACCCAACTCCTTTCTTATCAGCGCCAGTGACGCATTGATACCCATTGTGATGTTGTTATATCTCGCGCGATGCGAGTGCAGTGTTATGCAAGCTTGTTAACATTTAGTCTGGCTTAATGTAAAGATTTTGCTGCGTTATTGTTTATTTTTGCGAAGCGCGCCGCACGATTCAGAGGCAATAATCTCCCGTTGCACCGTTTCGGTGCTACCGATGATCTACGCTGGTGCGACAAGGTTACACGTTAAGCCAAACTGCGTTTGCGTGAATAAATAAAGCAATAGGCGTGCCAGATTTGGCGTCGGAAGGGAGTTGTCGGGTGACGGCTACGCCTTACCCGACCTACGGGAGTAAAAATGTAGGCCGGGTAAGCGTCAGCGCCACCCGGCAACAGAAGGTAAGACTAGCGACGACGCTGACGCAGGCTCATCAGCACGGCGCCAAAGCCGAACAGCGCGGTCAAAATCCACAGCGGCCAGTTGCCGGTGCGGGCGTACGGCGTAAGTCCCGTGGTTGGTGTGACGTTAGTGGTCAGCACCTCACGGGTAAACTGCGGGATCATGGCCTGGATTTCACCCTGCGGACCAATCACGGCTGTGATGCCGTTGTTGGTGCTGCGCAGCAGCGGACGCGCCAGCTCCAGGGAACGCATGCGCGCCATCTGGAAGTGCTGCCACGGGCCGATAGATTTACCAAACCAGGCATCGTTGGAGATGGTCAGCAGATAGTCGGTATCCGGACGGAAGTTATCCCGCACCTGCTCGCCGAGGATGATTTCGTAGCAGATGGCCGCCGTAAGAGCCAGACCGTGCGCATGCAGCTGGGGCTGAACGTACGGGCCGCGGCTGAAGGAGGACATCGGCAGGTCAAAGAACGGTGCCAGCGGGCGCAAAATCGACTCCAGCGGGACAAATTCACCAAACGGCACCAGGTGGTTCTTGTTGTACCGGTCAGTAGAGTGGTAGCTGTACTCGCTATCTTTCCCAAGCGTAATGATAGTGTTGTAGGTGTCGTAGCGGTTCTGCTGATTCAGCCGCGCATCGACAATGCCGGTAATCAGCGTGCTGCCGCGCGCTACCAGCAGGTCGTTCATCATGTTCAGGAATGGCTGCTGGTTGATTTCCAGATCGGGAATGGCAGACTCTGGCCAGATAATCAGCTGCGATTTACCCATCACCTCTTCGGTGGCGTTGGCGTAGATCTTCAGCGTGTTCAGCAGCTCTTTTTCGTCCCACTTCATGGACTGCGGGATATTCCCCTGCACCATGGAAACCTGCATGGTGCGCTCAGGCTCAGGCGTGAACCACTGGATATAGCGCAGCGGGAAGGGCAGGGCGAACAGCACCAGCGCCACAGCCAGCGGTTTCCAGCAGCGCTGGACCAGCGCCAGGACCAGCAGGCCGCTCACCACCATCAGCAGGAAGTTAATGGCTTCAACGCCCATTACCGGCGCGAGACCTTTCAGCGGGCCGTCAATTTGGCTGTAGCCGAACTGTAGCCACGGGAAACCGGTCAGCACCCAGCCACGCAGGAACTCGGTAATCTGCCAGACCACCGGCGCGGCAATGGCGACGCGCAGCCAGGTGGTTTTAGGCCACAGGCGAGAAAGGATACCGGCGAACAGACCGGTGTACAGTGAGAGATAAGCAGCGAGCAGTACGACCAGGAAGACGTTAACCGGGCCCGGCATCCCGCCAAATTGGGCGATACTGACGTAGACCCAGTTAATGCCGGAACCAAACAGCCCCAGCCCCCAGAAGTAGCCAATGGCGGCGGCCTGTACCGGACGACGGTTCAGGGTCAGGCCCTGAAGCCCCATCAGGGAGAGAATGGCCGCGGGCCAGATATCGTAAGGAGAAAAAGCCAGCGTACCGCTGGCTCCGAGCAACAGCGCCAGCAGCAAACGGACGCGCTGGCGTTCAAGCAATGGGGCAAATGCCATTTACATTAATCTTCCAGTTTTGGCACCGGTGAATCGTCCGGCGTTCTGACGTGAACCTGTATAATACGTCGGCTGTCGGCCATTGCTACTTTGAACTGGTAACCGTCGATGTCAACGGTCTCACCGCGCGCCGGAAGATGGCCAAAGGCCTGCATCACCAGTCCACCAATGGTATCGACCTCTTCATCGCTGAAGTGGGTACCGAAGGCGTCGTTAAAGTCTTCAATCGAGGCCAGCGCGCGCACGGTCCAGGTGTGGCGGCTGAGCTGACGGAAGTCGATATCCTCTTCTTCGTCGTACTCGTCTTCGATTTCACCCACGATCAGCTCAAGAATATCCTCGATCGTGACAAGACCTGAGACGCCGCCGAATTCATCAATAACAATCGCCATGTGGTAACGCTGAGAGCGAAACTCTTTCAGCATCCGATCCACACGTTTACTTTCCGGCACAACCACGGCCTGGCGTAACACTTTTTCCATGCTGAAGGCTTCGGCATCGCTGCGCATAAACGGCAGCAGATCTTTCGCCATCAAAATCCCTTCGATGTGATCTTTATCTTCGCTGATGACCGGGAAACGCGAGTGGGCGGATTCGATGATCACATCGAGGCACTCGTCCAGGGTCTGGTTACGTTTCAGGGTGATCATCTGCGAGCGGGGGATCATGATGTCGCGGACGCGCTGGTCAGCGATGTCCATAACCCCTTCGAGCATTTCGCGCGTATCTTCGTCGATAAGGTCGTTCTGCCCGGAATCACGAATCAGCTCCAGCAGTTCATCACGGTTTTTCGGCTCGCCGTGGAAAAGCTGGTTCAGAATGAGGGAGAAAAATCCCTTTTTACTGGTTGTCGTGTCGCTACTGTGTGAATTGTCGTCGCTCATGGCGTTTGTTAAGGGTTCTCTTATTAGTTCAACGTTAACCACCGCGCTATGTCCCTGCGCGGTGGCATGGTAGTCAGTAACTGACTATTCTTTCTCGGCAATGTACGGATCCTCATAGCCCAGAGCAAGCATTATCTCTGTCTCAAGGGACTCCATCTCTTCCGCTTCGTCATCTTCAATATGATCGTAGCCCAACAGGTGCAGGCTGCCGTGTACCACCATATGCGCCCAGTGGGCTTCCAGCGGTTTCTGCTGCTCTTTGGCTTCCTGTTCCACTACCTGACGGCAGATGATCAAATCACCAAGCAGTGGCATCTCGATGCCCGGCGGCGCTTCGAACGGGAAAGAGAGCACGTTGGTCGGCTTATCTTTCCCGCGATAGGTCAGGTTAAGCTCGTGGCTTTCCGCTTCATCCACCAGGCGAATCGTGACTTCTGATTCTTCCTGAAACTGAGGAATAACGGCATCCAGCCATTTCTGAAACTGTGCCTCTTCTGGCATGCCGGAATTGTCTTCACAGGCCAGCTGTAAATCGAGGATCACCTGACTCATTTCTGTTCTTGCTCCTGCGCTTCGCGCTTACGTTCCGCGGCCTGTTCGGCCCTGCGTTTTTGATCTGCCTCTTCCCAGGCTTCATAGGCGTTAACGATGCGCGCGACCACCGGGTGGCGTACCACGTCTTCACTGTGGAAGAAGTTAAAGCTGATTTCGTCTACCTCTGACAGCACCTCAATGGCGTGGCGCAGGCCGGACTTGGTGCTGCGAGGCAGGTCGATCTGGGTGACGTCACCGGTAATGACCGCTTTCGAGTTAAAACCAATACGCGTCAGGAACATCTTCATCTGTTCGATGGTGGTGTTCTGGCTCTCATCGAGAATGATGAACGCATCGTTCAGCGTACGACCGCGCATGTAGGCGAGCGGAGCCACTTCGATAACGTTACGCTCAATCAGCTTCTCAACCTTCTCAAAGCCGAGCATTTCGAACAGCGCGTCGTACAGCGGGCGCAGGTACGGGTCGACCTTCTGGCTCAGATCGCCAGGCAGGAAGCCCAGTTTTTCACCCGCTTCGACGGCAGGGCGGGTCAGCAGAATGCGGCGAATTTCCTGACGTTCCAGCGCATCGACCGCCGCGGCAACCGCCAGATAGGTTTTACCCGTACCCGCCGGACCTACGCCGAAGGTAATGTCGTGGTCGAGGATATTGGCGATGTACTGCGCCTGGTTTGGCGTGCGCGGCTTGATGACGCCACGCTTGGTCTTAATGTTGATCGCCTTGCCGTAGTCCGGCACGCTTTCCGCGCTTTGCTCAAGCACTCGCGCCTCTTTAATGGCGAGGTGAATTTGTTCCGGTTCGATGTCCTGAATCTCGCCGCGCATTGGGGCGGTATCGACATACAGGCTGCGCAGAATATCCGCAGCCGCGTTGACGCAGATAGGGCGTCCGGTGAGTTTGAAATGGTTATCGCGACGATTGATTTCGATACCCAGACGTCGTTCCAGTTGTTTGATGTTGTCATCAAACGGCCCGCACAGGCTCAGCAGGCGAGCGTTGTCTGCGGGCTCAAGGCTAATTTCACGCGTATCTATGTTCAAACTGTTCCTCTTTGATTGGTTAACTGACCCGCTGCCACACGGCGCAATAAAACGGTCATTACCGAAATTATTCACGCCACAGAATAAAGGCGCAAGCGTTGCGGAAGATATTGGGGGCGATGAGAGGAAATACAAGGCCTGCCAAAGCGGCAGGCCTGAAGGATTAAGGCTGGTAAATCCCAACGCCAGAATCGTTTTCTTTGCGGGTACGCGAGATCACGGATTCCGGTGACTCTGCGATACGCAGGCCCATTTCGTCCTCGGTGCGTACCACCTTCGCGCGCAGCGAGTTGGTCAGCACCTCGACAATCTCGACGTCCACGAATTTACCGATCATATCCGGGGTGCCTTCAAAGTTCACCACGCGGTTGTTTTCGGTACGACCGGACAGCTCCATAATGCTCTTGCGGGAGGTGCCTTCCACCAGAATGCGCTGGACGGTGCCGAGCATACGGCGGCTCCAGGCGTTGGCCTGCTGATTGATGCGCTCCTGCAGAATATACAGACGCTGCTTTTTCTCTTCTTCCGGCACATCGTCAACCATGTCGGCCGCGGGTGTTCCAGGACGCGCTGAGAAGATGAAGCTGTAGCTGACGTCAAAGTTCACTTCACCAATGAGCTTCATGGTGCGCTCGAAGTCATCAGCGGTTTCACCAGGGAAGCCAACGATGAAGTCGGAGCTGATCTGGATATCCGGACGCGCTTCACGCAGCTTGCGGATGGTGGATTTGTACTCCAGCACCGTATGCGGGCGGCCCATCAGGTTCAGAACGCGGTCAGAGCCGCACTGAATCGGCAGGTGCAGGAAGCTCACCAGCTCAGGCGTATCGCGATACACGTCAATGATGTCGTCGGTAAACTCCATCGGATGGCTGGTGGTAAAGCGGATTCGGTCGATACCGTCAATCGCGGCCACCAGGCGCAGCAGTTCGGCAAAGCTGCCAGTGGTGCCGTCGTAGTTTTCCCCACGCCAGGCGTTAACGTTCTGGCCCAGCAGGTTCACTTCACGGACGCCCTGCGCGGCAAGCTGCGCGATTTCAAACAGAATGTCATCTGCCGGGCGGCTGACCTCTTCACCACGGGTGTAAGGCACCACGCAGTAGGTACAGTACTTGTTGCAGCCTTCCATGATGGAGACAAAAGCGGTCGGGCCATCGGCGCGCGGCTCTGGCAGGCGGTCGAATTTTTCGATCTCCGGGAAGCTGACGTCAACAACCGGGCTGCGGTTACCGCGAACCTGATTGATCATCTCAGGCAGGCGGTGCAGGGTCTGAGGGCCAAAGACGATATCCACATACGGGGCTCTCTGGCGGATCAGCTTACCTTCCTGCGACGCGACGCAGCCACCCACGCCGATGATCAGGTCCGGATTTTTCCGTTTCAGAAGCTTCCAGCGGCCTAACACATGAAAGACTTTTTCCTGTGCTTTTTCACGAATTGAACAGGTGTTCAGCAGCAGCACATCGGCTTCTTTCGCATTTTCAGTCAGCTGGTATCCGTGGGTGGTATCCAGCAGATCGGCCATCTTGGATGAATCGTATTCGTTCATCTGACAGCCCCAGGTTTTTATATGGAGTTTTTTAGTCATCGACTTGCTCAGCTCAGGATTGCAAGCCGCGTATTGTAATGCTTTGGTGGGGTTGTGACCAGTGTGACGGTTATGTGTCTCATGACCGCAAAAATCCGGTAAACTTAAGGGATTCTCCAAGAAGGAAAAATGACCATGACACTCCAACACACCGAAGTTGCCGTTGTCGGCGGCGGTATGGTCGGCGGCGCGCTGGCGCTGGGGCTGGCGCAGCAGGGATTTGAGGTAACGGTAATTGAGCAGTCGGCACCGCCGGCATTCGATCCCGCCAGCAAACCGGACGTGCGCATTTCCGCCATCAGCGCGGCGTCCGTCGATCTGCTGCGCGGCCTGGGCGTCTGGGAGGCGGTGCTGGCGATGCGTGCGCATCCTTACAGCCGCCTTGAAACCTGGGAGTGGGAAAATGCTCACGTGTCGTTTGACGCCGCTGAGCTGAAGTTGCCGCGCCTGGGCTATATGGTGGAAAACAACGTGCTCCAGCTGGCGCTCTGGCAGGCGCTGGAGGCACATCCGAAGGTGACGCTGCGTATGCCTGCGTCACTTAAGGCACTGCATCCTCACGAGAGTGGCTATCTACTGATCCTCGACAGCGGCGATGAGCTGGCAGTGAAGCTGGTCGTCGGGGCCGATGGCGCTAACTCGCAGGTCAGGGAGATGGCGGGCATCGGCGTTCATGCCTGGCAGTACCAGCAGTCCTGTATGCTGATTACCGTTCAGTGCGAGAATGCGCCGGGTGAAAGCACCTGGCAGCACTTTACTCCGAACGGTCCGCACGCGTTTTTACCGCTGTATGATAACTGGGCGTCGCTGGTCTGGTACGACAAGCCGGCGCGCATTCGCCAGCTGCAGGGGCTGTCGATGGAGCAGCTGCAGCGCGAGATCTTGCTTCACTTCCCGAGCCGTTTGGGCAACGTGACGCCGGTCGCCGCAGGGGCATTTCCGCTCACGCGGCGCCACGCGTTACAGTATGCCCGTGAAGGGCTGGCGCTGGTGGGCGATGCGGCACACACCATTCACCCGCTGGCGGGGCAGGGAGTCAACCTTGGATACCGTGACGTCGACGCCTTGCTGGATGTTTTAAGCAATGCGCGCGGTCATGCGGAGGCATGGGCCAGCCATCAGGTACTCAAGCGCTACCAGACGCGCCGTATGGCGGATAACTTCATCATGCAGTCGGGGATGGATCTGTTCTATGCCGGGTTCAGCAATGACGTAGCTCCGGTGCGCATTCTGCGTAACATCGGATTGATGGCAGCAGAGCGTGCCGGTGGTCTGAAGCGTCAGGCGCTGAAATACGCCTTAGGACTCTAATCATTATTCCCTCTCCCAGTGGGAGAGGGCCAGGGGTGAGCAGCTGTGTTTAAAGTCAACGGCTGACGGCTAAGCTGCCACCCATTTTTTATTGTCCCGCACCATTGCATTCAGGATTGTCACCAGCTTCCTGACGCAGGCCGTCATTGCCACTTTAAACGCTTTTCCCTTTCCTCTCAGTCTCTCAAAAAACGCCTGTATGGTCGGGTTATAACGCACCGCTGACATCGCAGCCATATACAACGCTGCCCGCACTGCACTCCGTCCTCCCCAGATACAGCGTTTTCCTTTCATTTTTCCGCTGTCATGCGCATACGGACACACCCCGACCAGGGCACTGATTTTACGTCTGCTAAGCTGCCCCAGCTCAGGCAGCATCGACAGCAGAACCGCCAGTGTTGTCCGCCCGATACCTTTCACTTCCTCCAGAAGCTTTACCTTCTCCTGCCATAGCGGCATCACTTTTATCTGCCGGTCTATGTCGTCATCCGTGTCCTTTATCTCCGCGTTCAGCCAGTCGATATGCCGTTTGATACCCGTCCGGATGAGTTCGTCGGTGCAGGAGCCGTAGCGGTTCTGCTCCATGGTTCTGTTGTCCACCAGCTGACGACGACGGGATACCATCATGGCCAGACGCTGCGTCTGCTCGTCTGGTGCGGGGCGTACATCCGGCGTCATCCTGCGACCAAACTCGCAGATAATACGGGCATCATTCGGGTCGGTCTTGAAGAGTGTTCCCAGCGCCCGGGCGAAATGTCTGACCTGAGCGGGGTTCACCACGGCGACGGGAAGGCCGGCAAGCTCAAGCGTGGCAGCCAGAAGGTTATGGTAACGGCCGGTGGCCTCCATCACGATGCGAACAACGGTGCGGGATGCGAGTGCATCGAGGAGTTGCTGGTGCCCGTGTGGGGTGTTCTCCAGATGGAGAAACAGTCCGTCAGGACTGATGAAGACGTCAAAAGTGTCTTTGGCAATATCGATGCCGACGGTGGTATGTTCAGTCATGTTCATGTCTCCCGGCCTTGTAATATACGGGCTGGCACAGGCCGCCCGGGCAGCTGTTCGGGTTAACAGGAAAACTGATGCCACGCCATGAGCTCACCCGCGGGCTTGAAAACCCAGAGGGCTAACGGGCTGTGGCATCAGGTGAAACTCAGTGACAGTTTACCCGTCTGTAGACGGGTAACTGAAGTGACTTTAAACATACAAGGGCATCAGGCCGCACAATTCTGAGCAACAAAAACAAAAAAGCCCGCAGAGCGGGCTTATTTGTTTTAAGTGGCTGGGGTGCAGGGATTCGAACCCCGGAATGCTGGTATCAGAAACCAGAGCCTTACCGCTTGGCGACACCCCAATTGCGTTAAACATACGGCTTAACGACTTTTTAAATTGGCTGGGGTACGAGGATTCGAACCTCGGAATGCCGGAATCAGAATCCGGTGCCTTACCGCTTGGCGATACCCCAACAATTTTTTATTACCGAAACAAATCGATAATCTTAATTTGGTGGCTACGACGGGATTCGAACCTGTGACCCCATCATTATGAGTGATGTGCTCTAACCAACTGAGCTACGTAGCCAGTACTGCAGTCTTCGATGGCTGGGGTACCTGGATTCGAACCAGGGAATGCCGGTATCAAAAACCGGTGCCTTACCGCTTGGCGATACCCCAATACCGCGGAGAACCGCAAAATCGAAGAAATATGGCTGGGGTACCTGGATTCGAACCAGGGAATGCCGGTATCAAAAACCGGTGCCTTACCGCTTGGCGATACCCCATCCGTGCAACGCTTACCCGGGAATGGTGCGGGAGGCGAGACTTGAACTCGCACACCTTGCGGCGCCAGAACCTAAATCTGGTGCGTCTACCAATTTCGCCACTCCCGCAAAAAGATGGTGGCTACGACGGGATTCGAACCTGTGACCCCATCATTATGAGTGATGTGCTCTAACCAACTGAGCTACGTAGCCATCTTTTTTTCGCGTTACCTTATCGGCGTTGCGGGGCGCATTATGCGTATAGACCCTTGCAGCGTCAACACCTTTTTCAACGAAAATAGCCGGAATGTGACTGTTTGGTTAGGTTGCGAACAGCGTGGCCGAATATTCGGCAATTATTGGTTATTAATCGGTTTTCGGTGGTGAAATGTGAGGCAAAAAAAACAGGCCCCTGAGGGCCTGTTTGAAATCGTTGTGATTATTTATAGGCGGACTGGTGAACGCCAACCGCGCGTCCTGATGGATCGTTCATCGCCTTGAAAGATTCATCCCATTCAATGGCTTTTGCGGATGAACAGGCCACGGACGGACCGCCAGGAACACATTCGGCAGCGCTCGGAACCGGGAACAGCTCTTCAAAGATCTCACGGTACAGGTACGCCTCTTTCGAGCCCGGCGTGTTGTACGGGAAGCGGAAGCTTGCGGTTTCCAGCTGTTGGTCAGAAACCTGTTTCGCCGCCACCTCTTTCAGGGTGTCGATCCAGCTGTAGCCAACGCCATCAGAGAACTGCTCTTTCTGACGCCAGGCCACGCTCGCCGGCAGGTAGGATTCAAAGCATTCACGCAGAATATGTTTTTCCATCTTGCCGTTGCCGCACATCTTGTCCTCTGGGTTGATGCGCATCGCCACGTCGAGGAATTTTTTATCCAGGAACGGCACGCGCGCTTCCACACCCCAGGCCGACATCGCTTTGTTGGCTCGCGCACAGTCGAACATGTGCAGCGCCTGCAGCTTACGCACGGTCTCTTCATGCAGCTCTTTGGCGTTTGGCGCTTTGTGGAAGTACAGATAGCCGCCAAACACTTCATCAGAACCTTCACCGGAGAGCACCATCTTGATGCCCATCGCTTTGATCTTACGCGACATCAGGTACATCGGCGTGGAGGCGCGAATGGTGGTCACGTCATAGGTCTCAATGTGATAGATCACATCGCGGATTGCATCCAGACCTTCCTGCACGGTGAAGTGAATTTCATGGTGCACGGTGCCGAGATGGTTTGCCACTTCCTGCGCGGCTTTCAGGTCAGGTGCCCCTTCCAGACCCACGGCGAAGGAGTGCAACTGCGGCCACCAGGCTTCGGAGCGCTCCTGATCTTCCACGCGACGAGCAGCGAATTTCTTGGTAATCGCGGAGATCACGGAGGAGTCCAGACCGCCGGAAAGCAGTACGCCGTAAGGCACGTCTGACATCAGGTGGCTTTTCACGGAATCTTCCAGCGCCTGACGCAGCTCGGCTTTATCCGTCACGTTGTCTTTAACCGCGTCATAATCGAACCAGTCGCGCTGATAGTACGGACGGATTTCACCGTCTTTACTCCAAAGATAGCTGCCAGCCGGGAACTCTTTAATAGTGCGGCAAACCGGAACCAGGGCTTTCATTTCGGACGCGACATAGAAGTTGCCGTGTTCATCGTGGCCCATGTACAGCGGGATAATACCGATGTGGTCGCGGCCAATCAGCCAGGCGTCTTTTTCGCTGTCGTACAGGGCGAAGGCAAACATGCCCTGCAGATCGTCGAGAAACTCGGGACCTTTCTCCTGATACAGCGCCAGGATCACTTCACAGTCAGACCCTGTCTGGAACGCGTAGCGGTCGCCGTACTCGGCGCGCAGCGCCTGATGGTTATAGATTTCACCGTTGACAGCCAGCGCGTGCGTTTTTTTCTCGTTATACAGCGGCTGTGCACCGGCGTTGACGTCAACAATAGACAGACGTTCGTGAGCCAGAATCGCTTTATCGCTGGCGTATACGCCTGACCAGTCCGGTCCGCGATGGCGCATCAGGCGGGACAGTTCGAGTGCCTTTTTACGCAGTTCGCCCGCGTCAGTTTTAATATCCAGTACGCCAAAAATTGAACACATAACTTTCTCCGTTAACCCTGTTGCATTGTGATGTTGCTTGCTTATGAAAATGCCGCAAAGGGGGGAGGGGCGCAAGGGTTTTACGGGTTAAAACGGAAATAGTGCAATAGTGATTGTGGAATAGTGAAAAAAGAGTACGTCACTCATCCTTTTATTGATGATTATGCAATAAAACATGCTTTTTGTTAGATGGGGTTTTGTTTGTATGGGCTGAAAATGAAAAACCACGCCCTGAGGCGTGGTTCAGTATCAGATAATGTCGATTTCGTCGACGGAGGGGTAAATCCAGCTTGGCCTGAACGGCATTGAGTCAATGTCATCAATCTGCGAGACGCCGGAAAGCACTAAGATAGTTTCCAGACCCGCCTGGAAACCGGCCAGGATATCGGTGCGCAGGTTGTCGCCGACGATGACCGTTTCTTCAGAGTGGGCCTGCATTTTGTTCAGCGCGGCACGAATGATCCACGGGCTCGGTTTTCCGACCACAAACGGCTGACGACCGGAGATTTTTTCGATACCGGCACACAGCGCGCCGCAGGCAGGATAAAAACCACGCCCGTGCGTGTCCGGGTTGGTGGCGATAAAGCGCGCGCCGCTGGCGACAAAGTAGGCAGCTTTATGCATCATCTCCCAGTTAAAGGAGCGTGTTTCGCCGACAATCACAAAGTCCGGGTTCACATCGGTAATGGTAAAGCCTGCTTTATACAGTTCGTGGATCAGCGCGCCTTCACCCACTACGTAAGCTTTTTTCCCTTCCTGACGCTTCAGAAAATCCGCCGTGGCCATTGCCGAGGTATAAAACACGCTGTCCGGCACGTCGACGCCTGCGGTGGCAAAACGGTTCGCCAGATCCTGACCGGTTTGGGAAGGGTAGTTCGTGAGCAGAACCAGTGGCATTCCTTTGTCGATGATGCGGTGCAGAAACTCCGCAGCACCCGGCACGGCAACGTTGTCGTGCATCAGCACGCCGTCGATATCACAAATTACATTCTTAATGGTCATGGACATTCCGACATCAAAAAAAGAAGGCGTTACTATAAGGTCCGATCAGGATTCCAGCAAATGCTGGAGCAGGATCCCGTTGAGCATGGCGCGCTTGACCAGCGCAAATGCGCCAATCGCCGAGCGATGGTCAAGCTTCGAACGAACCACCGGAAGATTCTGGCGGAATGCTTTCAGCGCCTGGGTGTTAATACAGCCTTCGATGGCGGGCAGCAGCACCTTTTCCGCTTCAACAATCTCTCCGGCGATCACCACTTTTTGTGGGTTAAACAGGTTAATGGCGATAGCGATGGTTTTCCCCAGATGGCGACCTACCTGCTCGATCACCTCACAGGCCAGGGCGTCGCCTTTATTGGCGGCTTTGCAGATGGTGCCTATCTTGCAATCGTCCAGTGAGACGCGGCTTTGATAACCCTGCTCAAGCAGGTGGCGAACGCGCTGCTCGATGGCCGTGTTGGCGGCGATGGTTTCAAGGCAGCCGAAGTTGCCGCAGTGGCAGCGTTCGCCGAGCGGCTCAACCTGAATGTGGCCGATCTCGCCAACGTTACCATTGCGACCAATAAATATACGGCCATTGGAGATAATGCCAGCGCCCGTACCGCGGTGTACGCGCACCAGAATAGAGTCTTCGCAGTCCTGACTCGCACCAAAGTAGTGCTCAGCCAGCGCTAAAGATCGAATATCGTGGCCGACAAAGCAGGTCACCTTAAAGCGTTTCTCCAGCGCGTCGACCAGCGCCCAGTTCTCAACCTGAATATGCGGCATGTAACGGATCACACCGCTTTCCGGGTCGACGAGGCCCGGCAAAATGACGGAGATGGCGATGAGTTCGCGGATCTTGCGCTGACAGCTTTCAATAAAGTGCGCGATGGTATTCAGCAGCGCGTGTTCCAGCGTCTCCTGGGTGCGTTCGGGCAGCGGGTAGTGCTCTTCGGCAATGGCTTTGCTGCTCAGATCGTAGAGCGTGAGCGTGGTGTCATGACGACCAAGCCGGACGCCAATGGCCTGAAAGTTGCGGGTTTCGGTAATAATGGAGATGGCGCGGCGGCCCCCGGTGGAGGCCTGCTGATCGACTTCTTTGATCAAACCGCGCTCAATGAGCTGGCGGGTGATTTTTGTCACGCTGGCGGGAGCAAGCTGGCTTTGTTCGGCTATCTGAATCCGCGAGATTGGACCATGTTGGTCAATCAGGCGATAAACCGCCGCACTGTTAAGTTGTTTAACGAGATCGACATTACCGATTTGAGCTTGTCCGCCTGGTGTCATACTTTTACTTACTCAGTGACGACCTCGTTACCATTAACGATGGTCTTAATAATTTTATAATCGTGTGTGAATGCCGTCAGGTTTGCAACCATACCTGGTGCAATTCCGCCAAGCTGTTTATCCACGCCGATGGCGCGAGCCGGATAAAGAGTGGCCATACGCAGGACTTCATCAAGCGCAATCCCGCAATGCTCAACCAGATTACGCACCCCTTCAATCATGGTCAAAGAGGAGCCACTCAGCGTACCGTTTTCATCCACACACAGTCCGTTGCGGTAGTATATTGTTTTACCGGCAAAAATGAACTGCTCAATATTTGCACCTGCTGGCGCAGTGGCATCGGTGACCAGGCAGAGCTTGTCACCTTTCAGCCGCTTGGCATTGCGAATGTTGGTGTAATCAACGTGCATACCATCAGCGATAATGCCGCAGTAGACGTCCGGTTCGTCGAGAATCGCTCCGACCAGACCCGGTTCACGGCCGGTAATATACGGCATGGCGTTGTAAAGGTGCGTGGCAAAGGTAATACCCGCACGGAAGCCCGCTTTGGCTTCTTTCAGCGTGGCGTTTGAGTGGCCTGCGGAAACCACAATCCCGGCGGCAGCCAGTTTGCTGATGACCTCAGTGCCGGTCATTTCAGGCGCCAGCGTCACTTTAGCGATTACATCAGCGTTGGCACACATGTAGTCGACCAGTTCAGCATCAGGCTTGCGCACGTAATCCGGATTATGCGTGCCTTTCTTCACTATATTCAGCCATGGTCCTTCCAGGTGCAGACCCAGCGCCTGATTCGGATGTTTCGCCAGGTATTCGCGCATCACGCGGATACCCTGTTTCATCAGGTCATCACTGCTGGTGATGAGCGTCGGCAGATAGCTGGTGCAGCCTGATTTCTCGTTAGCTTTCTGCATGATTTCCAGCGTTTCAACCGTCACCGCCTCGGCGGTGTCGTTGAATTGCACGCCGCCGCAGCCGTTCAGCTGTACGTCGATGAAACCGGGGGAGATTACTGCTCCATTGAGTGAGCGCTGTTCAATCTCCGGCGGCAGCTCTGCCAGCGGACAAACACGTTCAATCAGGCCATTGGCGATAACAATCGCATGGTCATCCAGAATTTCATGGCCGGTATAAATCCGACCGTGGGTTAAAGCGTACATAACGACCCCCGGTTAAAAAAAGCGGCCGCCTCTTGTGGAAGAGGCGGTTATTCAATTACAGACCTTTGATGTTCTCTGCTTCTAACTCGTTGAAGTATTTCAGCGTTTTCACTTTCAGCTCCATCGTTGACGGTTCGTCGCAGACGATGACTGATTTAGGATGCAGCTGTAGGCAGCTGATGGTCCACATGTGGTTAACGTTGCCTTCAACGGCAGCCTGGAGCGCCTGCGCTTTCACGCCGCCCAGCACCAGAATCATCACCTCTTCAGCATCCAGCAGGGTGCCTACGCCAACGGTCAGGGCGTATTTTGGAACCTGGTTCACGTCACCGTCAAAGAAGCGGGAGTTTGCCACGCGGGTGTCATGGGTCAGCGTTTTAATGCGGGTACGGGAAGCCAGAGAAGAGGCTGGTTCGTTGAACGCGATATGCCCATCGTTGCCCACGCCACCCATAAACAGGTGGATTTTACCGTAAGAACGGATTTTTTCTTCGTACTGACGGCATTCTGCGTCAATATCAGGCGCATTTCCATTCAGCAGGTTAATATTTTCAGCTGGGATATCAACGTGATCAAAGAAATTGCGGTGCATGAAGCTATGGTAGCTTTCAGGATGTTCTTTTGGCAGGCCAACATATTCGTCCATGTTGAAGGTCACAACATGTTTAAAGCTAACCTGGCCCGCTTTGTGCATTTCAACCAGCGCTTTGTACGCGGTCAGTGGAGTACCACCGGTTGGAAGGCCAAGAACGAACGGACGATCGGCAGTAGGCTTGAAGGCATTAATACGGTTAACGATATGGCGAGCGGCCCATTTACCGACTTGTTCAGCAGTTGCCAGGGGAATCAGTCTCATTGTTCACCTCAAGAGTTAAAGTAGAAGAGTGGGCGGATGGTAATCGGAACCTGATGCTTAAGCGTAACCTGGAACCTTTCAGGCCGGATCAATCCGTCTTGATTTTTTGAATGATAAAATAAGTTTTGGCTGTTAGCCAGTGAAAGGGAGGAGGGATTACGATATTTGGTGACAAAAATCACAAAAAATGGGTGTTTAATTTGCGATACGAATTAATTTTTCACACACTCACAATGCCAGTGAATCATCAACTGTATTAATCGTTGTCGACACAATAAAAACATAGTTACTGCACGAGCCCGATAACGGGCCTCGTAGGGGGAATAGGATGAATATTTTAGGTTTTTTCCAGCGCCTCGGTAGGGCTTTGCAGCTCCCTATCGCCGTGCTACCGGTTGCAGCATTACTGTTGCGATTCGGGCAACCCGATCTTCTTAATGTGCCGTTCATTGCTCAGGCAGGCGGCGCTATTTTTGATAACCTGGCGCTGATATTCGCCATCGGCGTCGCGTCCAGTTGGTCAAAAGACAGTGCAGGGGCTGCGGCTCTGGCAGGCGCAGTCGGTTATTTCATCCTGACGAAAGCGATGGTAACCATTAACCCTGAAATCAATATGGGCGTGCTGGCGGGTATCATTACCGGTCTGGTTGGCGGCGCCGTGTATAACCGCTGGGCAAATATTAAGCTTCCTGATTTCCTGAGTTTCTTCGGTGGAAAACGTTTCGTTCCGATCGCGACGGGCTTCTTCTGTCTGGTTCTGGCAGCGATTTTTGGCTACGTTTGGCCGCCGGTGCAGCATGCCATTCATGCGGGCGGCGAGTGGATCGTTTCTGCGGGTGCGATGGGCGCAGGTATCTTCGGTTTCATTAACCGTCTGCTGATCCCTACAGGCCTGCATCAGGTGCTGAATACCATCGCATGGTTCCAGATTGGTGAGTTTACCAATGCGGCGGGCACAGTTTTCCACGGCGACATCAACCGCTTCTACGCGGGTGACGGCACCGCGGGCATGTTTATGTCCGGTTTCTTCCCAATTATGATGTTTGGTCTGCCTGGTGCTGCGCTTGCTATGTACCTGGCCGCGCCAAAAGCGCGTCGTCCGATGGTTGGCGGCATGCTGCTGTCTGTTGCGATTACCGCTTTCCTGACCGGTGTTACCGAGCCACTGGAATTCCTGTTCATGTTCCTGGCTCCGCTGCTGTACCTCATGCACGCAATCCTGACCGGTATCAGCCTGTTCGTTGCCACCCTTCTGGGTATCCATGCGGGCTTCTCCTTCTCCGCAGGCGCCATTGACTACGTGTTGATGTACAACCTGCCGGCGGCAAGCAGCAACGTCTGGATGCTGGTGGTGATGGGCCTGATCTTCTTCGTTATCTACTTCGTTCTGTTCAGCGCGGTGATTCGTATGTTTAACCTGAAAACGCCGGGCCGCGAAGATACGAAAGAAGATGTTGTTACCAGTGAAGCAAACAGCAATACCGAAGAAGGTTTAACCCAGCTGGCGACCAGCTACATTGCCGCAGTCGGCGGTACCGACAACCTGAAAGCGATTGACGCCTGTATTACTCGTCTGCGTCTGACCGTGGGTGATTCCGCGCGCGTGAGCGATGCGATGTGTAAACGCCTGGGCGCGTCTGGTGTGGTGAAACTGAATAAGCAAACCATCCAGGTTATCGTGGGTGCGAAAGCTGAATCTATCGGCGATGAAATGAAAAAAGTGGTTGCCCGTGGGCCGGTTGCTGCCGCCTCAACGGATAGCGCTCCAGTAGCTGAAGCGCCGGTTGCAAAACCGCAGGCCGTGCCAAATGCGGTGACTATCGCTGCGCTGGTGTCCCCGGTCACCGGTGACGTGGTTGCGCTTGAGCAGGTGCCTGACGAAGCGTTCGCCAGCAAAGCGGTTGGTGACGGCGTGGCGGTGAAACCAACGGACAAAACCGTTGTGTCTCCGGCGGCCGGTACCATCGTGAAAATCTTCAACACCAACCACGCGTTCTGCCTCGAAACCGAAAAAGGCGCGGAGATCGTTGTCCATATGGGTATCGATACCGTTGCGCTGAACGGTCAGGGCTTTACTCGCCTGGTAGAAGAGGGCGCTGAAGTGGTGGCGGGTCAGCCGATTCTGGAAATGGATCTGGACTTCCTGAACGCCAACGCGCGCTCCATGATTAGCCCGGTCGTTTGCAGCAACATTGATGACTTCAGCGGCCTGGTCATTCAGGCGAAAGGTCAGGTTGTTGCAGGCCAAACACCGCTGTATGAGATTAAAGGCAAGTAATCGCTCCTGAGTAGAGTCATGCCTTAAGCGGCGGGGGATATCCTCCGCCGCTTTTTTTTGCAGCAAATGCCCCCATTATTTTCATCTGATACGTATTTTCCGTAACTAAGGGTTGTCACTACGTCCGGCTTATAAGATCATACGCCGTTATACGTTGTTTACGCTTTGAGGAATCCACGATGAGTGAGGCAGAAGCCCGCCCGAGTAACTTTATTCGTCAGATCATCGATGAAGATCTGGCCAGTGGTAAGCACACCACGGTACATACGCGTTTTCCGCCGGAGCCGAACGGCTACCTGCACATTGGTCACGCGAAATCGATCTGCCTGAACTTTGGCATTGCGCAAGATTACCAGGGGCAGTGCAACCTGCGTTTCGATGACACCAACCCAGTAAAAGAAGACATCGAATACGTTGAGTCCATTAAAAACGACGTGCAATGGCTGGGTTTCAACTGGTCTGGCGATATCTGCTACTCCTCTGACTATTTTGATCAGCTGTATGCCTACGCGGTGGAGCTGATCAATAAAGGTCTGGCATACGTCGACGAACTGTCTGCTGACGAAATCCGCGAGTATCGCGGTACGCTGACTGCGCCAGGTAAAAACAGCCCGTTCCGCGATCGCAGCGTGGAAGAGAACCTGGCGCTGTTTGAAAAAATGCGTGCCGGTGGTTTCGAAGAAGGCAAAGCGTGCCTGCGCGCCAAAATCGACATGGCGTCTCCGTTCATCGTGATGCGCGACCCGGTGCTGTACCGCATTAAATTTGCGGAACACCACCAGACCGGCAACAAGTGGTGCATCTACCCGATGTACGACTTCACCCACTGCATTAGCGATGCGCTGGAAGGCATTACGCACTCCCTGTGTACGCTGGAGTTCCAGGACAACCGTCGTCTGTACGACTGGGTGCTGGATAACATCACCATTCCTGTGCATCCGCGTCAGTACGAGTTCTCTCGTCTGAATCTGGAATACACCGTGATGTCCAAGCGTAAGCTGAACCTGCTGGTAACAGACAAGCACGTTGAGGGTTGGGACGATCCGCGTATGCCAACCATCTCTGGTCTGCGCCGTCGTGGTTACACTGCCGCCTCTATTCGTGAGTTCTGCAAACGTATTGGCGTGACCAAGCAGGACAACACCATCGAAATGGCGTCTCTGGAATCCTGCATTCGTGAAGATCTCAACGAAAACGCCCCGCGCGCGATGGCCGTTATCGATCCGGTGAAGCTGGTTATCGAAAACTACCCGCAGGGTGGAAGCGAGCTGGTCTCCATGCCTAACCATCCGAACAAACCGGAAATGGGAAGCCGCGACGTGCCGTTCAGCGGTGAAATCTGGATCGATCGTGCTGACTTCCGTGAAGAAGCCAATAAGCAGTACAAACGTCTGGTGCTGGGTAAAGAAGTGCGTCTGCGTAATGCCTACGTCATCAAAGCCGAGCGCGTAGAGAAAGATGCAGAAGGCAACATCACCACCATCTTCTGTTCGTACGATGCAGAGACGCTGAGCAAAGATCCGGCAGATGGCCGCAAGGTGAAAGGCGTGATTCACTGGGTGAGCGCTTCCCACGCGCTGCCGGTAGAAATTCGTCTGTACGATCGTCTGTTTAGCGTGCCTAACCCGGGTGCAGCTGAAGACTTCCTGGCGACTATCAACCCGGAATCTTTGGTGATCAAACAGGGTTACGCGGAGCCGTCGCTGAAAGCGGCTGAAGCGGGCAAAGCATTCCAGTTTGAACGTGAAGGTTACTTCTGCCTGGACAGCCGTTACAGCACGGCAGAAAAGCCGGTATTTAACCGTACCGTAGGTTTGCGTGATACCTGGACGAAGATCGGCGAATAATAACGCTGCACTGGTCAATGAGAAACAAACGCCGCTTATAGCGGCGTTTTTTTATTTAATGATCATATCGTTAAAGTAGACCCGTAATTAGGCCAACTAAAATTTTTGGTCAACGTGGTGCTACTTATTTTTCTAAAAAAAGTTTGTCTTTCTGATAAAAAAGTGAATAAAGACAAATACGTGTTTTTTTACGATCTAATACGTTGAAATTACCTGCTTTAGCCCCGCCACACCTCGCATCCGGCTAAATGTTACAAAGCACTACCAATTATGTGCACTTCGTCATAATCCTGACTTTTGCCCACTGAAAAGCATTGATAATTCGCGTCGCGAAAAATAACCTAAAGACGGTAGTTAATTCGAGGGTATTTATAACTACCCCTGACCATTTGGTCTTTTATATTTTCGCCGTTTAAGGCGTTTTAATTCGTCAAAGAGGAATAATCTATGCGTACGTTCAGTGGCAAACGTAGTGCGCTGGCGCTGGCTATTGCCGGTGTGACAGCAATGTCGGGCCTGGTGGTGACACCAGAGGCGAAAGCAGCAGGTTTCATCGAAGATTCTACCCTCACTGGCGGTATTTATTACTGGCAGCGTGAACGTGACCGTAAAGATGTCACAGAAGATAAATACAAAACCAACCTCTCTCACTCCACCTGGAACGCCAACCTGGACTTCCAGTCAGGCTATGCCGCTGATATGTTCGGTCTGGATATTGCCGCATTTACCGCAATCGAAATGGCGGAAAACGGCGACAGCGGCCACCCGAACGAAATTGCCTTCTCCTCCAGCAATAAAGCCTATGACGAAGACTGGTCCGGAGATAAAAGCGGTATCAGCCTTTATAAGGCTGCAGCGAAATTTAAATACGGCCCGGTCTGGGCGCGCGGGGGGTATATTCAGCCAACCGGCCAGACGCTGTTAGCGCCGCACTGGAGCTTTATGCCTGGTACCTATCAGGGTGCAGAAGCCGGGGCTAACTTTGACTACGGTGACGCAGGTGCGTTGAGCTTCTCCTATATGTGGACCAACGAGTACAAAGCACCGTGGCACATCGAAATGGATAAGTTCTACCAGAACGATAAGAAAACCAAAGTCGATTACCTCCACTCGCTGGGCGCGAAGTACGACTTTAAAAACGATCTGGTTCTGGAAGCCGCATTTGGTCAGGCGGAAGGCTATATCGATCAGTATTTTGCTAAAGCCAGCTACAAATTTGATATCGCCGGTAGCCCGCTGAGCACCAGCTACCAGTTCTACGGTACGCGCGATAAGGTCAGCGATGGCAGCGTAAATGACATTTATAACGGCACCGCGTGGCTTCAGGCGCTGACCTTCGGCTACAAAGTCGGTCAGGTTGATTTGCGTCTGGAAGGGACATGGGTGAAGGCGGAAGGGCAGCAGGGCTACTTCCTGCAGCGTATGACCCCGACCTATGCATCATCCAACGGTCGTCTGGATATCTGGTGGGATAACCGCTCCGACTTCAACGCCGACGGCGAGAAAGCGGTCTTCTTCGGCGCCATGTATGACCTGAAAAACTGGAACCTGCCTGGCTGGGCGGTGGGGGCTTCTTACGCATACGCCTGGGACGCAAAACCAGCAGACATGGCGACGCCGGATGCCTACTACGATCCAAACTATCGCCTGAAAGAGTCCTCCTACAGCCTGGATGCTATCTATACCCTGCAGGATGGCCGCGCGAAAGGCACGATGTTCAAGCTGCACTTCACCCAGTATGACAACCACTCCGATATTCCAAGCTATGCGGGCGGTTACGGCAACATCTTCCAGGATGAACGTGACGTCAAATTCATGGTTATCGCCCCATTCACCATCTTCTGATGAGCACACCGGCGGGCTGAATCCCGCCGGTCTGGAGACTTCACATGATGAAAAAAATCGTAATCGTCGCGTTGCTGGCATCAGGGCTGGTGGCGTGCGTTCAGACTCAGGCGCCGAAAGAGGATTCCCGTCTGAAGGAGGCGTATAGCGCCTGTATTAATACTGCGGAAGCCTCGCCGGAGAAAATCGAAGCCTGTCAGAGCGTGCTGAATGTGTTGAAGAAAGAGAAAGCGCATGAGCAGTTCGCGACGCAGGAGAACGTTCGGGTGATGGATTATCAGGCCTGTATTCAGGCGCGTAAAACCGGTAACGATCAGGAAGTGGCGAAGCGTTGCGATAAGATCTGGAACGAGATACGCAATAACAATAAATAAGTTGCTTTACGCCCGGTGGCACTTTGCTTACCGGGCTTTTTTGACGCAAAAAAAAGCCAACCTTGCGGCTGGCTCAGAGTATGAACGCTAACTTATTTTGTGTCGTGAGCGTGTTCATTCTCGCGGCAATCCCCTTCAGCGCAGTGACCGTAAAGGTACAGGCTGTGGTTGGTCAGGCGAATGCCGTGACGAGCTGCGATTTCACGCTGACGCGCTTCGATGGAATCATCGCTAAATTCAATGACCTTGCCGCAATCGAGGCAGATCAGGTGATCGTGGTGATGCTGCTGGGTCAGTTCGAATACAGATTTACCGCCTTCGAAATTATGACGGGTAACAATGCCCGCGTCATCAAACTGGTTCAGCACGCGATAAACGGTGGCCAGCCCAATCTCTTCACCCATGTCGATAAGACGTTTATAAAGGTCTTCCGCACTGACATGGTGATTGTCTGGACCCTGAAGCACTTCGAGGATTTTTAATCGAGGAAGCGTTACTTTCAGGCCAGCCTTCTTTAATGCGGTATTGTTGTCAGTCATGCGGAATCTGTCCTGTTGCTAAACGATTCACTTCTGAAGGAAGTGACAGAAAATGCACCTGGGTTAATGCGTCTCATTATAGAACTGCCATGCCTAAATGAAAACTGCAAGTCTCAGGCAAAGTATGCTTATAAAAACGTGGTATCACCAACAAACTTGCTCAATGGAAACCACATTTTGCCAGGGAGACATTGTACAGGTCTGGGCGAAAAAGTTAAAAGTTTGTAGCAATTAATTTAATCGGTTTTACCTGGAAAACGGGCGCAACCTGCGTTGCGCCGTAGAAAAAATCAGGCGTTGAGAATATCGTCCAGGTGGAGTTCTTCACGGATCTGCTTAACCCACTTCTCTACACGCTCTGCCGTAAGCTCAGGCTGACGGTCTTCGTCAATGGCCAGACCCACAAAATGATCGTCATCGGCCAGGCCTTTAGAGGCTTCGAAGTGGTAACCGGCAGTCGGCCAGTGACCAACAATAACCGCGCCATTCGGCTCAATGATGTCGCGAATCGTCCCCAGCGCGTCACAGAAGTACTCGGCATAGTCTTCCTGATCGCCACAGCCAAACAGTGCGACCAGCTTCCCGTTGAAGTCCACCTCTTCCAGCGTCGGGAAGAAATCGTCCCAGTCGCACTGGGCTTCACCGTAGTACCAGGTTGGAATACCCAGCAGCAGAATGTCATAGCCCTCGAGATCTTCTTTGCTGCTCTTGGCGATGTCATGCACATCAGCAACGTCTTTACCGAGCTGTTTCTGAATGTTTTTTGCGATATTTTCGGTATTGCCGGTATCACTGCCGAAGAAAATGCCGATGATTGCCATGAGTAAAATAACCTCTTGAAACTTAATGGTATGGTGGCGCAATTCGGCCACGGATAAGGGCAATAATAGCAGAACTGGCAACCCTGCGGAAACCGCTATCGCGCAGGACTGCACTCTGTGCTACATGAAAAGGGCGATAAAGGGGTTTTTCAGACTTATGCCTGGCTGCGAAGCGTCTCAAGCTGAGCGATGAGCATCTCTTCAATAAGCTCGCTGCGGCTGATATTACGCGCCTCGGCCAGCTCGTTAAGCGCATCGACAGCGTCAGCGTTGAGCTTCAGTTCGACACGCTTAAGCCCACGATTTTTATCGCGTTTAAGCTGATTGCGTTTATTGATACGCAGCTGTTCATCGCGCGAAAGCGGATTCGTTTTCGGTCGTCCCGGTCGACGCTCATTCGCGAACAGATCTAGTGTCGTACGGTCCGTTTGTTCTTTGGCCATGATTCTGAGACTTCGGGGGAAACACGCCGCCCTGCTAAAGCCCGGGCGATAAGCGCGCCATCATACATCACCAAAAACGGCACGCCAACGACTGGAAGCCTGTCATCTTCCAGTCGCTCTCTTTTTAATCAATTTGCAGTATCAGCGAGATAGCGGCGGATAGCGCGCAGTACAGCGTCAGGTTTTTCGGCGTGAACCCAGTGCCCGGCCCCGGCAATCACGTGGGCGCGCGCCTGCGGGAACTGTGCCAGCAGCGTGTCGCGGTAAGCGTCGGTAATATAAGGAGAGTGGCCGCCGCGAATAAAGAGAGCAGGGTGCGGCCAGGTGGGGACGGTTTCCCAGCCCACGATGTTGTTGTACTGGTCCCACAGCACCGGCACGTTAAAACGCCATTGCCCGTCAACAAATGACTTCAAAAGGAACTGCACCACGCCTTCTTCATCAAGATGTTCACGCATAACCGTTGCCGCCTGCTGACGTGTGGAAACGCCAGCTGCCGTTACAGCATTAATTGCTGCGAAAATCTCATCATGACGTCGAACGTCGTAGTCCACAGGGGCAACATCAATGACCACAAGCCCGGAAATGCGTTCTGGCGCCAGCGCGGTGAGCGCCATAACCGCTTTACCGCCCATTGAATGCCCGATGAAGGTCACCTTCTGCAGATTGTGCGCATCAAGCGTATCCAGCAGATCCTGCGCCATTGCCGCATAGGTCATTTCGTCTGAGCGGCCGGAAAGCCCGTGATTGCGCATATCAACCTGTAGAATATCGTGATCGGTGACCAAATCGCGGGCCAGCACGCCCAGGTTATCCAGGCTGCCAAAAAGTCCATGAACCAGCACGATGGGGGAATTATTGTTCGGCGATTGTGCAGTTTGCGCTCGGGTATTCAATTTCATGGCAAAGTTCTTTTTTTACGTATGTCAGGTTAGGGTATCATGTTGACCATTCTGCCGCCCGGCTGCAAGGTTCCAGTTTAATCTGACTTTTGCCGCCAACCTGGTTTGACGCTATCCGCTGTTGGGATTTGACCTTATAATCCCAATGACTTGTATTCAGATAAGATATCGCACTGGATTAAGATGAAAACAATCGAAGTTGATGACGAACTCTATCAGTATATTGCCAGCCAGACGCGGCATATCGGGGAGAGCGCGTCCGACATTTTACGGCGCATGCTTAAAATTTCCGCCGCTTCACAGCCTGCCACCCCAGTTACCAAAGATGTCGTGTCTCAGCCGAGCGTTGCTGCACAGGCAAAACCTGCCGTGACGCCGGTAAAAGATAAAGTGCGCGCGATGCGTGAGCTGCTGCTCTCCGACGAATATGCGGAGCAGAAAAAGGCGGTCAACCGTTTTATGCTGGTGCTGTCTACACTTTACGCCCTGGATAACAAAGCGTTTGCTGAAGCGACCGAGTCGCTGCACGGCCGTACCCGCGTCTATTTCGCGGGCGACGAGCAGACGCTGCTGCAAAATGGCAATCAAACCAAACCTAAACATGTCCCTGGCACCCCGTACTGGGTGATCACCAATACCAATACGGGCCGCAAGTGCAGCATGATTGAACACATCATGCAGTCCATGCAGTTCCCGGCGGAATTGATTGAAAAGGTTTGCGGTACAATTTAACCCTTGCATCATAAGGACCCGGTAATGGCAAATCACAGCCGTGCAGGCCAACCTGCACAACAAAGCGATTTGATTAACGTCGCTCAGCTGACCGCGCAGTATTACGTGCTGAAACCGGTCGTGGGCAACGCAGAACACGCAGTGAAGTTTGGTACATCTGGTCACCGCGGCAGCGCGGCGCGCCACAGCTTTAACGAACCGCATATTCTGGCCATTGCTCAGGCCATTGCGGAAGAGCGCGCCAAAAACGGCGTTACCGGTCCGTGCTACGTGGGAAAAGATACCCATGCGCTGTCTGAACCGGCGTTCATTTCCGTGCTGGAAGTGCTGGCGGCAAACGGCGTTGACGTGATTGTGCAGGAGAACAACGGCTTCACCCCAACGCCGGCGGTATCAAACGCAATCCTTGTGCACAACAAAAAAGGTGGCGCACTGGCAGACGGGATCGTTATCACGCCATCCCACAACCCGCCGGAAGACGGTGGTATCAAATACAACCCACCTAACGGCGGCCCGGCTGACACCAACGTCACCAAAGTGGTGGAAGATCGTGCAAACGCGCTGCTGGCCGACGGCCTGAAAGGCGTTAAACGTATTTCTCTTGATGAAGCGATGGCCTCCGGCCACGTGAAAGAGCAGGATCTGGTTCAGCCGTTCGTGGAAGGGCTGGCGGATATCGTCGATATGGCGGCGATTCAGAAAGCCGGCCTGAAGCTGGGCGTGGATCCGCTGGGCGGCTCCGGTATTGAGTACTGGAAGCGCATCGCCGAGCACTACAAGCTGGATCTGACCATCGTGAACGATCACGTCGATCAGACCTTCCGCTTCATGCACCTGGACAAAGACGGCGCGATCCGTATGGACTGCTCCTCCGAGTGCGCGATGGCGGGCCTGCTGGCACTGCGCGAGAAGTTCGATCTGGCCTTTGCTAACGACCCGGATTATGACCGTCACGGCATCGTCACCCCTGCCGGGCTGATGAACCCGAACCACTACCTGGCTGTTGCGATCAACTACTTGTTCCAGCACCGCCCGCAGTGGGGCAAAGAGGTGGCTGTCGGTAAAACGCTGGTCTCTTCTGCGATGATCGACCGCGTGGTGGACGCGCTGGGCCGCAAGCTGGTGGAAGTGCCGGTGGGCTTCAAGTGGTTCGTTGACGGTCTGCACGACGGCAGCTTTGGCTTCGGCGGCGAAGAGAGCGCGGGCGCGTCCTTCCTGCGCTTCGACGGCACCCCGTGGTCAACCGATAAAGACGGCATCATCATGTGCCTGCTGGCTGCGGAAATCACCGCGGTTACCGGTAAAAACCCGCAGGAACACTACAACGAGCTGGCGGCACGCTTTGGTGCGCCAAGCTATAACCGTATCCAGGCTGGCGCGACCTCTGCGCAGAAAGCTGCATTGTCCAAACTCTCCCCAGAGATGGTCAGCGCAAGCACCCTGGCAGGCGATCCGATCACCGCGCGTCTGACGGCGGCACCGGGTAACGGTGCGTCTATCGGTGGACTGAAAGTGATGACCGAAAACGGCTGGTTCGCCGCGCGTCCGTCCGGTACGGAAGATGCGTACAAAATCTATTGCGAAAGCTTCCTCGGCGCTGAGCACCGCCAGCAGATTGAGAAAGAGGCGGTAGAGATTGTCAGCGAAGTGCTGAAAAACGCGTAAGTAGTGTTCTGGTGCGGGCTGATGCCCTTGTATGTTTAAAGTCACTTCAGTTACCCGTCTACAGACGGGTAAACTGTCACTGAGTTTCACCTGATGCCACAGCCCGTTAGCCCTCTGGGTTTTCAAGCCCGCGGGTGAGCTCATGGCGTGGCATCAGTTTTCCTGTTAACCCGAACAGCTGCCCGGGCGGCCTGTGCCAGCCCGTATATTACAAGGCCGGGAGACATGAACATGACTGAACATACCACCGTCGGCATCGATATTGCCAAAGACACTTTTGACGTCTTCATCAGTCCTGACGGACTGTTTCTCCATCTGGAGAACACCCCACACGGGCACCAGCAACTCCTCGATGCACTCGCATCCCGCACCGTTGTTCGCATCGTGATGGAGGCCACCGGCCGTTACCATAACCTTCTGGCTGCCACGCTTGAGCTTGCCGGCCTTCCCGTCGCCGTGGTGAACCCCGCTCAGGTCAGACATTTCGCCCGGGCGCTGGGAACACTCTTCAAGACCGACCCGAATGATGCCCGTATTATCTGCGAGTTTGGTCGCAGGATGACGCCGGATGTACGCCCCGCACCAGACGAGCAGACGCAGCGTCTGGCCATGATGGTATCCCGTCGTCGTCAGCTGGTGGACAACAGAACCATGGAGCAGAACCGCTACGGCTCCTGCACCGACGAACTCATCCGGACGGGTATCAAACGGCATATCGACTGGCTGAACGCGGAGATAAAGGACACGGATGACGACATAGACCGGCAGATAAAAGTGATGCCGCTATGGCAGGAGAAGGTAAAGCTTCTGGAGGAAGTGAAAGGTATCGGGCGGACAACACTGGCGGTTCTGCTGTCGATGCTGCCTGAGCTGGGGCAGCTTAGCAGACGTAAAATCAGTGCCCTGGTCGGGGTGTGTCCGTATGCGCATGACAGCGGAAAAATGAAAGGAAAACGCTGTATCTGGGGAGGACGGAGTGCAGTGCGGGCAGCGTTGTATATGGCTGCGATGTCAGCGGTGCGTTATAACCCGACCATACAGGCGTTTTTTGAGAGACTGAGAGGAAAGGGAAAAGCGTTTAAAGTGGCAATGACGGCCTGCGTCAGGAAGCTGGTGACAATCCTGAATGCAATGGTGCGGGACAATAAAAAATGGGTGGCAGCTTAGCCGTCAGCCGTTGACTTTAAACACAGCTGCTCACCCCGGCCCTCTCCCACAGGGAGAGGGAGAAAAAGGCCCGGTAAGCGTTAGCGCCACCGGGCTTTTTTTAGCTATGTTTGTTCTTCAATTCAAACCGCGGTGACACCAGACCATATAGCGTCCAGCCCATAAAGGTCACCATCGCGCCATACAGCATCGCTTCCTGGCCGGATGAGTAGAGCGCATAGAAGCTGTAGATTGCCCCAATCAGCGCCACAATATTCGCCGCACGCGCTTTGCGTGGATCAACTTTCGCCACCTTCTGAATGATCGCCAGCGCCGCCATCGACAGAATATACGGAATGATGTTTGTCACTACCGCCAGGTTGACCAGCACGTTGAACTGGCTGTTAAGCGACGGGCTAATGGTCATCAGCGACAATCCACTCTGGAAGATGACAATCGCCAGCATCCCCTGCACCGGCGCATCCGCTTTGGTCACGCGGGAGAAGATTTTTGGGAAGTAACCTTCATCAGCCGAGGATTTAAACACCTGTGCGATGGTGAACTGCCAGCCGAGCAGCGAGCCGCAGCAGGACATCACCATCAGACCCATGATCACTTTCCCGACTTCCGGGGTGAACATCTGGGCAAAGGCCAGCCCGAACGGCGCCGTAGAGTTAGCCAGATCCATGTTTGGCACAATCCCGGCAATGACGTTAGTCGAGACGATATAGATCACCGCCGCGCCCAGCGTTCCGCCGAGGACCGCAATCGGCACGTTCTTCTCCGGGTTCTCTACCACTTCCGCGTTCGCGCAGGCGGATTCCAGACCCAGGAAGGCCCAGAGCGTCATGGCGATAGACGAGCCCACAGCCGTAAAGAACGGCACGTGGTGCGGATTCCAGGAGTTGGCGTAGAGCGTTGGGCTGAACCAGAACCAGCCGATGATGCACAGGCCGACAACCGGGATAATCACGCCCCAGACGGTGATGCTGGAGAGCTGACCGGTAATGCGCGCGCCACCAAAGTTGGCCACGGTGCAGATCCACAGAACCCCGATGGTCGCCAGCCCAATTTGTACCGGGCTGAGCGTCACGCCAAACAGCTCCGTGCCGTAGCCGACGGCGGAAATGGCAATCGCCACGTTGGCGATCAGCAGCGATACGCCGTAGGTGTAGTTCGCCATAAAGTTGCCGGACTTACCAAAGGCGTACTCAGCATAGCCGCCCATGCCACCTGACTTGCGGCTGAACATCCCACACTTGGCGAACGCCCACGCCAGCGCCATCGATCCTACGGCGGTAACAAGCCAGGAGATAATCGAAATCGTCCCCACTTCGGCGAGCTTGGTGGGCAGCATAATAATCCCGGAACCCATCATGTTGACCATGGTAAGGATAGTCAGCTGCACCACGCCCATCTTATTGGACTTACTCATAATTTCTCTCCTTTCAGCAGCGCGGGCTGAGCGGCGGATTGTTTGATGACGTAGCAGCGAACCTGTTTGCGACCGTCACACTCCTCGACATACACGCCCTGCAACTCCGGCGCGAAGCCCGGCAGCAGGTTGATGCCTTCTTCCAGTGCGGCAAAGTAGCGCAGCACGGAACCGCCCCAGACTTCCCCTGGAACCACGCACAGCACCCCCGGTGGGTAAGGAAGCGCACCTTCAGCGGCGATGCGGCCTTCCGCGTCGCGCAGGGAGACCAGCTCGACCTCGCCGCGCAGGTAGGCGTAGTTCGCGTCCTGCGGGTTCATCATCACGCGTGGGAAGTGGGACTTGCGGAACATCTCTTTTTGCAGCTGCTTCACGTTGTGGCGGGCGTACAGGTCATGCATTTCCTGGCAGATCTGGCGCAGGGTGTAATCCGCGTAACGTTCCGGATGTTGTTTGTAGAGAGAAGGTAAGACCTCTTTCAGCGGAACATCGCTCTCGAGCAGTTTTTCGAAGCGCACCAGCTGTGCCACAAGCTGCTGCAGCTTGCCCATATCTTCCGCCGGCGTGAGCAGGAACAGGATCGAGTTGAGATCGCATTTTTCCGGCACGATGCCGTTTTCGCGAAGGAAGTTGGCAAGGATAGTGGCGGGCACGCCGAAGTCGTCATACTCCCCGGTGCGGGCGTTAATGCCCGGCGTGGTCAGCAGGAGCTTGCACGGGTCGATAAAATACTGGTGCTCAGCGTAGCCTTCAAAAGCGTGCCAGTTTTCACCCGGCACGAAATGGAAGAAGCGTAGATCGGTTGCAATCTCCGCCGTGTCCCAGCCTTCCCACGGACGGCCATCCACCGTCTCCGGCACGAACGGGCGCAGATACCGGCAGTTCTCCAGGATCAGCTTGCGCGCTTCGATACCGTTAACCACGCAGTCCATCCACATGTTGCGGCCGCTCTGGCCTTCATGCATGCGGGCGTTGATGTCCAGCGCAGCGAACAGCGGATAGAACGGGCTGGTGGAGGCGTGCATCATGAAGGCATTATTCAGCCGCTTATGTGGGACATAGCGCTGTTGACCTTTGATATGGCTGTCTTTCTTATGGATTTGCGAGGTCTGCGAGAAGCCAGCCTGTTGTTTATGCACGGACTGGGTGACAAGGATCCCCGGATCGTTTTCGTTCAGCTCCAGCAGCAGCGGCGAGCAGTCGGCCATCATCGGAATAAACTGCTCGTAACCCACCCAGGCCGAGTCAAACAGGATGTAATCACACAGGTGCCCAATCTTATCCACCACCTGACGGGCGTTATAGATGGTGCCGTCGTAGGTACCCAGCTGGATAACCGCCAGACGGAACGGACGTTCGTCGCGCGCGCGGCCCGGCGCCACCTCTGCTACCAACTCGCGCAGATAGCTTTCTTCGAAGCAGTGGGCGTCAATGCCGCCAATGAAGCCGTACGGGTTGCGCGCCGTTTCCAGATAGACCGGCGTTGCGCCAGCCTGGAGGAGGGCACCGTGATGGTTAGATTTGTGGTTATTACGGTCGAACAGCACCAGGTCGCCCGGGGTGAGCAGAGCGTTAAGCACCACTTTGTTGGATGACGAGGTACCGTTCAGCACGAAGTAGGTCTTATCGGCATTAAAGACTTTTGCCGCATGCTGCTGGGCGATGCACGGCGCGCCTTCGTGGATCAGCAGATCGCCCATCGCCACGTCGGCGTTGCACAGATCGGCGCGGAAAAGCGTCTCACCAAAGAAATCGACAAACTGATTGCCGGCAGGATGGCGGCGAAAGAACTGGCCACCCTGATGCCCCGGGCAGTCAAACGCGCTGTTGCCCTGTTTTACATAGTCGACAAGGGCGCGGAAAAACGGCGGGCGCAGCTGGGTTTCATACTTCTGGGCGGCCGCTTCCAGCTGGCGTCCATAAAAGTCGTTGCTGGTGTCTGAGAACTCAAATACGCCATGAATGCGCGATAAATAGTCTGCCGGGATGAACTCTTCTTTGTGTGTTGCGACAAATACGGGAATGCCAAAACCGGTGGCTTCTATTTCGTCCAGAATACCGCTGGCAATATCCGTAACCGTCAGAACAATGGCGGCAACATCAATATAATCAGAGGCGCGGACATCCACCAGTTCACGCTGGGTAGTAAAGCAATCCGGACATGCACGGCTGGCTGCGATTTTTAAACTTTTCATCTTTCTCTCTTTATTTTAGGTAATAAGCGTCCCTCGATTTCTTGCAAGAAAGAAATCGATAATTTTCCGGAAAAAAAAGCAAAGGGTGGCCGCTGATTAAAATCAGTGAATTGCTTTTTTGATGATTGAAATTCAGTCCGCCCGGTGCGGATGAGTCTGAATCAGGATGAATGAGCGCACGAGATCACAGGCAATAGCCTGTAAAATAAGATGTTTAAGGATGGCCTGTAAGCGAGTGCGCCAGAAGTCGAAGGACTACCGGGCATTAAAGAGATGAAAGTCAAAGCAGTTTCGGTGGGCAAACATCATGATATGTGTTGTCCGCCTTATATGGGGCATTAAGCGATTGTTGTTTTCCATGTTTCATTTTCCTTTCAGTAATTGAAAGCATGGTCATTTTATCCAGGAAAAGACGATTAACCGTGAGTTAGATCACCGTTAACCGATCAAATCAGAAATAAATATTCGTTTCAAATGAATATCGCAGATCAAAATTCTGATTTGTTGATGATGCGTTAACGGGTTGTTCTGTTAATGTTTTAAATGAGCGAAAATAACCCGAAAAAATAACGCATGGGTTATTTGTGAAATATTTTCTGAGGGATTTCGTTTTTATTTAAAAATAAAGTGAATAGTTATTCAAAGCATAAACCGATAACCGATGCCGGTTTCAGTTAATAGATGGCGAGGGCGAGCGGGGTCGACTTCGAGTTTCTGACGAAGATGTCCCATATATATGCGTAAATAATGACTATGTTCCACAGCATTGGGTCCCCATACCTGACTTAACAGCTGGCGTTGGGTGAGTACCTTGCCGTGGTTGTTGAGCAGTACGGCGAGCAGGCGAAATTCTATTGGCGTGAGGTGAATTTCCTCATCGCCGCGCACAATGCGTCGCGCGGCCAGGTCAACCCGGATATCCCCAAACGTGTAGGTTGGGTCAGCAGGCGTGGTTGCGCTGTGGCGGCGCAGCGCCACGCGCAGGCGAGCCTGTAGCTCGCCGATACCAAAAGGTTTAATCAGATAATCGTCCGCCCCGGCATCCAGCGCCGCGATTTTATCCGTCTCTTCAGTACGGGCCGAGAGCACGAGGATCGGCATCTGGCTCCACTGACGCACTTCCCGGATAAAATCAATGCCGTCACCGTCCGGCAGGCCAAGATCGAGGATCACCAGGTCCGGCTTGCGGGTGGCGGCTTCAATTAAACCCCGCTGAAGCGTACCCGCATCATGAACGCGCAGACCGTCACCTTCCAGCGCAGCGCGCAGAAAACGGCTAATGGCGATCTCATCTTCAACAATCAGAACGTTGATCACAAATCCTCTGGTAATTCATTTAGTTCTGGCGGGGTTTCCAGAGGAAGTGTAACACAAAAACGCGCGCCGCCTTCCGGACGATTCTCCGCGGAGATGGTCCCGCCATGGACGTCAATAATTGCCTGGCAAATCGCCAGCCCCAGCCCCACGCCCGGAATGGCCGACTCCTTATTGCCGCGCGCGAATTTTTCAAAAATAGCCATCTCCTGCCCGGCAGGAATGCCCGGTCCGGTATCCCAGACGTCAAGATGAAGCGTGCCATCGTCCACCGTCGCATCCACGCCAATCCGGGCGCTGGCGCCCGCATATTTGCCGGCATTTTCCAGCAGGTTGATCAGCACCCGCTCAAAGAGCGGGCCATCAACGTGAATTAACGTCAGTGGCTCGGGCATGTTCAGCGCAATATGTCGCCCGCCTAAGCCAGGTTCGAGCATTTTCAGCGCGCTGCCCACCACTTCTTCGAGCGTGAGCCACTCTTTTTTGAGGTTAAAACCGCCTGACTGGATACGCGCCATATCGAGCAAGTTATTCACCAGGCGCGTGGTATTCAGCACATGCTGGCGGATTTCGCTGGCCTGAAGGGCGTGCTTAGAGCCTTCCGCTGCCAGGTCCAGCGTCAGAATTTCTGACTGGCCAAACAGGACGGTAAGTGGCGTACGCAGGTCGTGAGACAGCGCCGCCAGCAGCGAGTTACGAATGCTTTCCCGCTCGCTCGCCAGCCGGGCCTGTTCTTCGCTGGCGGTGAGCGCCAGCCGTTCCAGCGCGCTGGCAACCAGCAGGGTAAAGGTCTCCAGCAGTCGCTGCTGTTCGGGGATCATCAGCTGGCGCAGGTTGGAGGGCTCAACAATCACCAGCCCCTGATTTTTATCGGCACTGCGCAGCGGCAGAATTTGATAGGGTACGCCGGGCAGGGTGTCAGTCCCTGCGCCCGCGGGTAGCCCTTTATCAAAGCTCCAGCGCGCGATGGCTTCATCCCAGGGCGTCATGCCCGAGGCCGACGTCAGCGGGCGCAGCTTACCGTGTTCGTCAGGGAGTAAAATCAGGTTGCTGGCATGAAACGTCGAGCGAATAAACTGCTCGCTGGTCTGCACAATATCCAGCGGCGTACGGCCCACCGCCAGCGATTTAGACATCTCATACAGATGGCGCGTGCGCTGTTCGCGATAGCGGGCGATACGCGCCTGGTAGCGCACGCCGGCCGTCAGGTTCCCGATCACCAGCCCGACGGTGAGCATCACGCCGAAGGTGAGGATGTATTGCACGTCTGAAACCGCGAGCGTCCCGCGAGGATCAATAAAGAATAGATCGAAGCTGATGACGTTGATCACCGTCGCCAGTACCGACGGCCAGCGTCCGTAAAAGAGCGCCACCACCACTACGCCAAGCAGGTAGATCATCACCAGGTTGGCCGCGTCGAAGGCAATCAGCCATTTGCTGGCAATAATAGTGATCAGGGCGCAGAGCACAACGGCGACAAAACAGCCGCGAAGCTGAATACGCCATTTATCGCTGAAGGCACGGCTGTCCGGGGCGCGGCTGGGTAACGGCGTGGGCTTGTCATCCAGCGCCACGATCACCAGGTCCAGATCCGGCGCGCGGCGGGCCAGCTTGTCGGCAAAGGATTCGCGGCTAAACCAGCGGCGATGCTGGCGGCGGCCAATGACAATTTTCCCCAGGTTATGCTCCCGCGCGTAGCGCAGTATGGCTTTATCTTCCTGTGGATCGGAGAGCGTTGCGGTTTCAGCGCCCAGCTCCTGCGCCAGGCGCAGCGAACTCAGGATCGCGCGGCGCTGGTTTTCGGGCAGAGCGTGCAACTGCGGCGTTTCGACATACACCGCATGCCAGACGCTGCCAAATTTGGCCGCCAGGCGCGCAGCGGTGCGGACCAGCTTTTCATTGCCGCTGCCGTGCCCCACGCACAGCAGGATGGCATCCCGCGTATGCCAGACGCGCTCCTGGCCCTGCAGGTCGCGCCAGGCGCGCATCTGATCGTCGACGCGATCGGCAGTACGACGCAGAGCCAGCTCGCGCAGGGCAATCAGGTTACCTTTTCGGAAAAAATGTTCGATGGCGCGCTCGGCCTGGCCGGCGATGTAGACTTTGCCTTCATGCAGGCGCTGGCGTAAATCATCGGGGGGCAGGTCGACCAGCACCACCTCGTCCGCGGAATCAAAGAAGGGATCCGGCACCGTCTCTCGCACCTGAATGCCGGTCACGCCGCTGACCACGTCGTTCAGGCTTTCCAGATGCTGAACGTTAACCGTCGTGAAAACATCGATGCCGGCTTCAAGTAGCTCTTCAACATCCTGCCAGCGTTTTGGATGGCGTGAGCCTGGCGCATTGCTGTGCGCCAGTTCGTCCATCAGGATAAGGGCGGGACGGCGGGCGAGGGCGGCATCAATATCAAACTCAGTGACTAACCGACCACGATGGCTGATGCGGCGGGGCGGCTGGGTAGCCAGCCCCTTCAGCAGCGACGCCGTCTCTTTACGTCCGTGGGTTTCAACCACGCCGATCAGAATATCGAGCCCCTGCGCCCGAAGCCGCTGGGCTTCCGTCAGCATGGCGAAGGTTTTCCCGACGCCCGCGCAGGCGCCAAAGAAAATTTTCAGTTTGCCGCGATGGGCTTCAGCCGTCTGTTCAAGCAGCCTGTCCGGATCCGGGCGCATGGGCTCGTCGGTCATTTAGTTTTTCCTTAGCGCGTCCAGCGCCAGATTCAGCTCAACAATATTCACCACGGGCATGCCGATGAAGCTGACCAGCGGCTTTTGCGTGTGCTCAGCAACCAGCTTGCTCACCTGTTCGATGGTCAACTGACGGGCGGCGGCGACGCGCGGGATTTGCCAGGCCACTGCTGCCGGTGTCAGGCTGTAGTCCAGCCCGCTGGCCGAGGCGGTTACCAGCTCGACGGGCACCTCACGGCTGGCCTGAGGATTGGCAGCGCGCAGGGCTGCCACGCGCTCAGCAACGGCTTTATCCAGCTCAGGGTTGCTGCCCGCCAGGTTACTGCCGCCGGATGCCATCGGATTATACGGGCTTTCGGCAGTGGCGGAAGGGCGACCCTGGAAGTAACGAGCATCCGTAAAGTTCTGACCAATCAGGAGCGAACCGCGATTTTCACCGTTTTGCATAATCAGCGAGCCGTTGGCCTGATCCTTAAACCACCACTGGCCCAGCGCGGTAGTTACCAGCGGGTACAGCCCGCCGGTAATGAGAGACAGCAGAATAAACAGAAGTATAGCGGGGCGTAACATTGTCATTTGATTCACCTTTTAAACCAGCCCGAACAGGGTCAACAGCAGGTCGATAGCCTTGATACCGATGAAAGGCACCACCAGCCCGCCCAGGCCGTAAATCCACAGGTTGCGGCGCAGCATGGCGGCCGCCGTAAGTGGCTTATAGCTCACGCCCTTCAGCGCCAGCGGGATCAGGAAGACAATAATCAGGGCGTTAAAGATCACGGCGCTCAGAATGGCCGATGCCGGGGAGTGCAGGTGCATCACGTTCAGCGCGTTTAATTGCGGATAGGTCGCGGCAAACGCGGCCGGAATGATGGCGAAGTACTTTGCCACATCGTTAGCGATACTGAACGTGGTCAGCGAACCGCGCGTCATCAGCATCTGCTTGCCAATGTGCACCACCTCAATCAGCTTGGTCGGGTTTGAGTCGAGGTCGACCATATTCCCCGCCTCTTTTGCCGCCTGGGTACCAGAGTTCATCGCCACCGCCACGTCGGCCTGCGCCAGGGCAGGGGCGTCGTTGGTACCGTCACCGGTCATGGCGACCAGACGGCCTTCCGCCTGATACTGACGGATCAGCGCGAGCTTCGCTTCCGGCGTGGCTTCGGAAAGGAAATCATCCACGCCCGCTTCGGCGGCAATCGCCGCGGCGGTAAGACGGTTATCCCCGGTGATCATCACCGTTTTGATGCCCATTTTACGCAGCTGGGCAAAGCGCTCCTTGATGCCGCCTTTGACGATATCCTTCAGGGCAATCACCCCCAGCACGTTCGAGCCTTCTGCCACCACCAGCGGCGTGGCCCCCTGACGGGCCACGCTTTCGACCAGGCTGTCCACTTCTGGCGGGAAGTGGCCATTGTTTGCCTCAATGTGGCGACGAATGGCGTCAACGGAGCCTTTACGGATCATCCGGTCCTGAATGTTAATACCGCTCATGCGGGTTTGCGCCGTGAAGGGCACGAAGGTGGCATGCAGGCTCTGAACGTCGCGCTGGCGAAGGTTAAAACGCTGCTTGGCGAGGATCACGATACTGCGACCTTCAGGGGTTTCATCGGCAAGCGAGGAGAGCTGCGCGGCGTCCGCCAGCGTTTTTTCATCCACGCCCGGAGCGGGTAAGAACTCGGACGCCTGGCGGTTACCGAGGGTAATGGTCCCGGTTTTATCCAGCAGCAAGACATCCACGTCACCGGCTGCTTCAACCGCACGCCCGCTGGTGGCGATGACGTTTGCACCGAGCATGCGGCTCATGCCGGCCACGCCGATGGCCGACAGCAGGCCGCCGATGGTGGTGGGGATCAGGCAGACCAGCAGCGCCACCAGCACCGTGATGGTGACCGCGGTGCCGCCGTAAGCGGAGAACGGCCACAGCGTCGCGGTTGCCAGCAGGAAGACGATTGTCAGGGCCACCAGCAGGATGGTCAGGGCGATTTCGTTAGGTGTTTTACGGCGCTGGGCGCCTTCCACCATGGCGATCATCCTGTCGAGGAAAGTTTCGCCCGGGTTGACGCTGCACTGGATCACCAGCCAGTCGGAAAGAATGCGCGTCCCGCCCGTCACGGAGGCAAAATCGCCGCCGGATTCACGGATCACCGGCGCGGACTCTCCGGTAATGGCGCTTTCGTCTACCGATGCGCCACCCTCAATGACTTCACCGTCGCAGGGGATGATGTCTCCTGCTTCCACCAGCACCACATCGCCTTTGCGCAGTTCATCCGCCGGAACGTGGTCCATCTGCGCGCCGTATTTCGGCTCACGCAACTTGCGCGCAAACGCCGTTTTTTTCACCCCTTTCAGACTGTTGGCCTGCGCTTTACTCCGACCTTCCGCCAGCGCTTCCGCAAAGTTGGCGAACAGCACGGTAAACCACAGCCACAGGCTGATGGCGCCGGTAAACATCGCGTTTCCCGGCATGTGGCCCGTCCCCATGGCAATCGCCAGGGCGGTGGTCAGGACGCTTCCCGCCCAGACAATAAACATCACCGGGTTGTGCCACTGCACGCGCGGGCTCAGCTTTTTGACCGCATCCATAAGCGCCTGACGAACTAACGTCGGTTCGAGCAGGGCCAGTTGTTTACGACTCATGACAAATACTCCGCAAAATCAGCCTAAAGAGAGAGTTTCCGCGACCGGGCCTAACGCGAGGGCGGGGATAAAGGTCAGGGCGCCGACCAGCAACACGGTGCCCGTCAGCAGGCCGATAAACAGCGCGCCGTGGGTCGGTAATGTCCCGGTGGTGGTCGGTTGAATTTTCTTATTCACCAGCGATCCGGCAATCGCCATGACCGGCACAATGACCCCGAAGCGACCCACGAACATGCAGAACGCCAGCAGGCAGTTCCAGAACGGTGAGTTGGCGCTTAAGCCCGCAAAGGCGCTGCCGTTGTTGTTGGCGGCAGAGGAGACCGCATAAAGCACTTCACTAAAGCCGTGAATGCCGGGGTTAAAAATGCCGCTGCGTCCGGCCTCGGTCATCAGCGCCAGCGCGGTGCCGAGCAGCACAAGCGCCGGGGTGACCAGAATCGCCAGCGCGGTTAACTTCATCTCGCGAACGTCGATTTTTTTACCGAGGTATTCCGGGGTGCGGCCAATCATCAGACCGGCAATAAATACCGCCAGCAGTACGAACAGCAGCATGCCGTAAAGACCTGAACCCACGCCGCCAAACACCACCTCGCCAATCTGCATCAGCCACATCGGGATCATGCCGCCAAGCGCGGTGAAAGAGTCGTGCATAGCGTTCACCGCCCCGCACGAGGCCGCCGTGGTGACCACCGCATACAGGCTGCTGGCGAGAATGCCGAAGCGGCTCTCTTTCCCTTCCATATTGATATTGCTATTCGCCCCAAGCTGCATGAAATGGCTGTTACCGTTCCATTCCGCCCACATCACCAGCGCGACACAGACCACGAAGATCAGCGACATGGTCCAGAGCAGGGTGCGGCCCTGACGGCGATCGTTGACCACGTCACCAAAGGCAAAGCAGAGCGCAGCGGGGATCAGGAAGATCGCCAGCATCTGCACAAAATTGGTCAGGGCGGTAGGGTTTTCAAACGGATGCGACGAGTTGGCGTTGAAGAAGCCGCCCCCGTTCGTCCCGAGCATCTTGATGGCTTCCTGTGACGCCACTGGCCCCATCGGCAGGAGCTGTTTTGCGCCTTCAAGCGAGGTATAAGGCGTGTAAGGCAGCAGGTTTTGCAGGCTGCCCTGCTGAATAAAGAACAGCGCGATAAGCAGTGCAATCGGCAGCAGGATCCACAGCGTAATGCGCGTTAAATCCACCCAGGCGTTACCCAGAGTACTGATTTTTTGACGTGCAAACGCACGCGTCAGCGCGAAAATTACCGCGATACCGCTGGCGGCAGAGAGGAAGTTCTGCACGGTTAACCCAGCCATCTGGCTGAAATAGCTGAGCGTGGTTTCACCGGCATAGGACTGCCAGTTGGTGTTGGTAACGAAACTGACTGCCGTATTCAGCGCCAGGTGCCAGGACAGGCCCGGCAACTGTTGCGGATTCAGCGGCAGGATGCCCTGAAGCATCAGCATGGCAAAAAGTGCAATCAGCCCGACAATATTCAGCAGCAGAATGGCGATCAGATATTCACGCCAGCTCATCTCCCGATCGTCGATTCCCAGTACGCGCCAGATCCCTTTCTCAACGCTTCCCGTGCCGGGCAGGGGGACGTTGTTGATAAGCTGTGCCAGTCCCGTTCCCAGCGGCCTTGCCAGAACGAACAATACCACTAAGAAACTGGCAATAAGCAAAAACGCCTGAGCAGTCATCAGAATGCCTCCGCGTTAATCAGGGCATAGACCAGATAACCCAATAACAGGAACACCAGCACGATGCCGGCAATAAGACCTGCACTCACAATCCACCTCCGGGTGACTTTTGTTGTTGTGCTAACGGTAGGATTTACGGCGCAAAGATTTCGCAAAAATGCGGAGGGCGGATGTAAAAAAAGTATAAAAATGCCAAAGGCCACAAATTAACTATTGATAAGTAAACTGTTAACTTTTTTGTAACTTAATTACGGCGGAAGTGTAAATATTCACTAAATGGATAAAAATAAGTGGTCGGATGAGTAGTAAAATTACACGCAAAGCGATATTATTTTAGCCAGGTCACAGATTTCACATTTTCCGGAGAAGGTTTCCGGCCAACTACAGGGGAGAAAAATATGGATCTTTATAAAGAGTATCCGGCTCATATCGTGTTCATGCGTCGCACTTTCGCCGTAGTGGCTGGCGTGCTGGCCCTGCCGGTGATGCTGTTCTGGAAAGATCGTGCGCGTTTTTACAGTTATCTGCACCGCGTCTGGGCGAAAACCAGCGAAAAGCCGGTGTGGATGGATCAGGCCGAGAAAGCGACCTGCGATTTCTACTGAAACGACGCTGACGCGTAGCTATAAAAAAACCGCCAATAGCAATATGGCGGTTTTTTTGTCCCTCGGGATTCGCGGTCCGTTGGGTGGTTTTTCAAGCTCTCACACAGAGGCTTACAAGCATACGTCTGCTGGTAGAATAAGCAACTGCTTCAATCCTAAATATATTCTTAATATCAGGTTTAATGGGTTACGTTTTGCTCACATGATGTTTACCATGTTGCGTCCCTTTCCGCCATCTCGCAAATGGGCACCGGTCCCGGGAGAGGTGTTACAACAACCGTAAGTCAGGCTCCACACAGAGCTTGTGTCCACCGACTTATCACCGGTGGTGAACGGTGGAGCGGTTAGCTGCAGGGACCGCATAATGAAACGCTATTTTTGCATCGCGTTCATTGTCGCCAGCGTACTCGTTGTAAAGAGCGATGAACCGAATGTGTTTGTCGCTTTAACGACGATAGCGCAGGACAAGTAGCGTTAAGGCCGCCTCGGGCGGCCTTTTTTATTTCATCCCGTCTACACTTCATGGCAAAGTAGTTCAATGCATGCTTTTTCCTTTTACGGCATGCCCTTATGGACATAATGGATATTCGCCTGGAGTTTTATGCCCACCCATCTGGTTTGGTTTCGCGCGGATTTGCGCGTACATGACAACATCGCACTCGCGGCGGCCTGTCGCGCCAAAGACGCTAACGTATTGGCTCTGTTTATGGCTACGCCCGAGCAGTGGCGGCAGCACGATATGGCCCCGCGGCAGGCGGCTTACCTCAAATCCCATCTGAACGAACTGCAACGCGCGCTTGCCGAAAAAGGCATTCCGCTGATCTACAAAGTGGTCAGCGATTTTACCGCGCAGCTTCATATGCTGCAGGAGATATGTCAGGAGAACGGCGTTACGCATCTTTTTTATAACTACCAGTACGAACTGAACGAACAGCAGCGGGACCGCCAGCTGGATAAAATGCTCGGAGAGGTGGTTTGTGAGGGATTTGATGACAGCGTGATGCTGGCACCGGGCAGCGTGATGACCGGCGGTCACGAAATGTATAAAGTGTTTACGCCGTTTAAAAATGCTTTTGTTAAACGCCTGAAAGAGGCGCTGCCGGAGTGCGTACCCGCGCCCGCCGTCAGAGGGGAGGCTATAACCAATCTGCCTGAATTAACGTTTAGCTATCCCCAACAGGCATTTGATGAACTACTGTTTCCTGCCAACGAGAAGGCCGCTATTGCGAAGCTGCGCCAGTTTTGCAAACAGGGTGCGGGAGAGTACGACGCGCGCAGGGATTTCCCGGCAATTGAAGGGACAAGCCGTTTATCGGCAAGCCTGGCTCTGGGCGCGCTCTCTCCTCGCCAGTGTTTGCATCGTCTTCTGGCCGAGCAGCCGCAGGCGCTGGAGGGTGGGGCGGGTTCGGTGTGGCTAAACGAACTTATCTGGCGCGAATTCTATCGCCATCTGATGACGTATCATCCCGATCTCTGTAAGCATCGTCCGTTCATTCCCTGGACCGATAACGTCAAATGGCAGCACGATGAGGCGCTTTTACAGGCCTGGCAAAAAGGGGAGACGGGCTTTCCGATTGTTGATGCCGCCATGCGCCAGCTAAATGAAACCGGATGGATGCACAACCGTCTGCGAATGATTACCGCCAGCTTCCTGGTGAAAGATCTGCTTATCGACTGGCGCGTCGGGGAGCGCTATTTTATTTCTCAGCTGATTGACGGTGACCTGGCGGCGAATAACGGCGGCTGGCAGTGGGCGGCCTCTACCGGCACCGATGCGGCTCCCTATTTCAGGATTTTTAATCCGACTACCCAGGGACAAAAATTTGATGCTAACGGCGACTTTATTCGCCGCTGGTTGCCCGCGCTCAGGAACGTTCCTGCAAAAGCGATCCACGACCCGTGGGCATGGGCGGATAAACAGGGCGTAAAACTCGATTATCCCCGCCCGATCGTTGACCATAAACAGGCGCGCGTCGCCACGCTGGCGGCGTACGAGGCCGCACGAAAAGTTTGAGAGAATGATGATGAAAAACAGTGAACTGGAACGCCTGATTAACGAAAAGCTTAATACCGCCTCCTTCAGCGACTACGGCCCGAATGGCCTGCAGGTGGAAGGGCGCGAAACGGTGCAGAAAATCATCACCGGCGTGACGGCAAGCCAGGCGCTGCTGGATGAGACGGTGCGTCAGGACGCCGATGCGGTGATTGTCCATCACGGCTACTTCTGGAAAAACGAATCGCCGATTATTCGCGGCATGAAGCGGAATCGCCTCAAAACGCTGCTGGCGAATGACATCAACCTGTACGGTTACCATCTGCCGCTGGATGCACATCCGGAACTGGGGAATAACGTGCAGCTGGCGCAACTGCTGGGTATTACCGTGATGGGGGAAATCGAACCGCTGGTGCCGTGGGGTGAACTGTCGATGCCGGTACCGGGCCTGGAGCTGGCTTCCTGGATCGAGGCGCGCCTGGGGCGTCGTCCGCTGTGGTGCGGCGATACCGGGCCGGATAAGGTGAAGCGTGTGGCCTGGTGTACCGGCGGCGGTCAGGGCTTTATCGACAGCGCCGCGCGCTTTGGTGTCGATGCGTTTATTACCGGCGAAGTCTCCGAGCAGACGGTTCACTCTGCGCGCGAGCAGGGGCTGCATTTTTACGCGGCAGGCCACCACGCTACCGAGCGCGGCGGTATTCGCGCCCTCAGCGAGTGGCTGACGGAAAATACCGATCTTGATGTGACTTTTATTGATATTCCTAATCCGGCCTGATGAGAGGTAGTTAAGTGCAGCGAGCGCGTTGTTATCTTCTGGGTGAAACCGCAGTCGTTCTGGAGCTTGAACCGCCGGTTACGCTCGCCACGCAGAAGCGTATCTGGCGGCTGGCACAGCGTCTGCCCGACATGCCGGGCGTCGTTGAGGCCATTCCGGGTATGAATAATATTACGGTGGTGTTGCGTAACCCGCACACGGGGGCGCTGGATGCGATTGAGCGCCTGCAGCGCTGGTGGGAGGAGAGCGAAGCGCTGGAGCCGGAATCGAGGACGATTGAGATCCCGGTTGTTTATGGCGGTAAGGGCGGCCCCGATCTGCGCGTAGTAGCCGAACACTGTGGGCTCACGGAAAAGCAGGTTGTTGAACTGCACAGCTCGGTGGAGTACGTCGTCTGGTTTCTGGGTTTTCAGCCGGGCTTTCCGTATCTGGGTGGACTATCTCCCCAGCTGCATACCCCGCGTCGGGCCGAACCGCGCCTGAGCGTTCCCGCGGGAACGGTGGCGATTGGCGGTGAACAAACCGGAATTTATCCGCTTACCTCACCGGGCGGCTGGCAGCTTATCGGGCACACCTCCATGCCGCTATTTGAACCGGGGCAGGATGCGCCGATCCTCCTGCAACCGGGTGATACCCTGCGCTTTATCCCGCAGAAGGAGGGGGTATGTTAACGCTTATTCGCGCGGGGCTTTACACCTCCGTTCAGGATGCCGGGCGCTTTGGCATGCGCCAGTCCGGCGTGAGCTACTGCGGCGCGCTTGACCGCCCATCGCTGGAGATTGCCAACCTGCTGGTCGGCAACCCGGGCAGTACGGCGGCGCTAGAAATTACTCTGGGTCAGTGTGTGATTGAGTTTGGTCAGGAGACCTGGTTCGCCTTAACCGGCGCGGGCTGCGACGCGACGCTGGACGGCAAAGCGGTGTGGACCGGCTGGCGCCTGTGGGCGAAGGCCGGGCAGCGCTTGACGCTCAAACGTCCGCTCCACGGTGTGCGTAGCTATCTTGCGGTGGCGGGGGGCATTGACGTGCCGGAGGTATTGGGGTCATCCAGTACCGATCAAAAAGCGGGCATCGGTGGACATGAAGGGCGCCTGCTGCGCGACGGGGATCGCCTGGCGATTAAGCCATCAGCGCGCCATTTCTCCACCACGCAGGGCGTAAAACAGCTGCTGTGGGGGAACGTGATCCGTGCCTTGCCGGGACCGGAATATCAGGAGTTTGATGAGGCTTCTAAAGAGTCGTTCTGGCGCGCGCCGTGGAAGATCAGCCCGCAGAGTAACCGCATGGGCTACCGTCTGCAGGGGCAGCCGCTGACCCGCACGACGGACCGGGAGCTGCTTTCCCACGGCTTGCTGCCGGGCGTGATTCAGGTGCCGGGCAACGGGCAGCCCATCGTGCTGATGAATGATGCGCAAACCACCGGCGGTTACCCGCGCATTGCCTGCATTATCGACGCGGATCGCTACCATCTGGCGCAAATTCCTCTCGGCCAGCCGATTCATTTCGTACAGTGTTCGCTGGAGGAGGCGCTGAAAGCGCGGCAGGATCAGCAGCGTTATCTCGAACAGCTGGCGTGGAGGCTTGATGGTAAAGATTGATTTAAACGCCGATCTGGGGGAGGGCAGCAGCGCCGATGCGGAACTGATGACCCTGGTCTCCTCGGTCAATATCGCCTGCGGCTTTCACGCGGGGGATGCGCAAACCATGCTGGAGAGCGTGCGTAATGCCATTAAAAACGGCGTGGCGATTGGCGCTCACCCGAGCTTCCCTGACCGGGAGAACTTTGGCCGCACGGCGATGGATCTGCCCCCTGAGACGATCTACGCGCAAATGCTCTACCAGATCGGTGCGCTGGAGGCGATGGTGCGCGCTGAGCACGGCGTGCTGCGCCACGTGAAACCGCACGGTATGCTCTACAATCAGGCGGCGAAAGATGCTGCTCTGGCGGACGCCATTGCCCGCGCGGTGCGGGACTGCAATCCGCAGCTGATTTTGGTGGGCCTGGCGGGCAGCGAGCTTATTCGCGCCGGAGAGCGGCTGGGGCTGACGACGCGGCAGGAAGTCTTTGCCGATCGGGGATACATGCCGGACGGCAGCCTGGTTCCGCGCACGCAGGCCGGTGCGCTGATTACTGATGAAGGCAAAGCGCTGGCGCAGACGCTGGAGATGGTGCGCGCCGGGCGGGTTACCTCCGTGGATGGAACTTCGGCAATTGTTCAGGCCGATACGGTGTGTTTACACGGCGACGGTGAGCATGCGCTCCAGTTCGCGCGCCGCCTGCGGGCAGCGTTCTCTGAAGAGGGCATCCTCGTCAGCGCCGAATAATGACGATAAGGATACAAAAATGCCAGAAGGTCCGGAGATCCGCCGCGCGGCGGATAGCCTGGAGGCGGCGATAAAGGGCAAACCCCTGACCGATGTCTGGTTTGCTTTTCCTCAGCTAAAACCGTTTGAATCAGAGCTGGTGGGGCAGACGGTGACCCACATTGAAACGCGCGGCAAAGCGTTGCTCACGCATTTTTCCCATAACCTGACGTTATATAGCCATAACCAGCTTTACGGCGTCTGGCGCGTGGTGGAGTCGGGTGAACAGCCGCAAACCACCCGCGTGCTGCGCGTCAGGCTGCAAACGGCGGATAAGGCGATCCTGCTGTACAGCGCGTCAGATATCGAAATGTTAACGCCGGAGCAGCTGCTCACGCATCCATTTCTTCAGCGCGTCGGGCCGGACGTGCTGGACATGCGCCTGACGGCGAGCGACGTGAAGGCACGTCTGTTATCACCAAAATTCCGCAACCGTCAGTTTTCCGGGCTGTTGCTCGATCAGGCATTCCTGGCCGGATTAGGTAACTACCTGCGGGTGGAGATCCTCTGGGAAGTGGGGCTGGCGCCGCAGCACAAAGCCTCGCAGCTGAGCGATGAACAGCTGGAGGCGCTGTCGCAGGCGCTGCTGGATATTCCGCGGCTGTCTTACAACACGCGCGGCGTGGTGGATGAGAACAAGCATCACGGGGCGCTGTTCCGGTTCAAGGTGTTTCATCGGGCGGGTAAGAAGTGCGAGCGGTGTGGCGGGATAATTGAGAAGACCACGCTCTCTTCACGACCGTTTTACTGGTGTCCTCGGTGCCAGACGTAAAAAAGCCGGGTGGCGGCTACGCCTTACCCGGCCTACATTTCGCACTTATAGGCCCGGCAAGCGAAGCGCCGCCGGGCGTGTTTATTAGCGCTTAATATCAGACTTAAAATCACGCTGCTCGTAGCCGGTATACAGCTGACGAGGACGAGCAATTTTCATGCCTTCGCTGTGCATTTCGTTCCAGTGCGCAATCCAGCCCACGGTACGCGCCATGGCGAAGATCACGGTGAACATGGAAGACGGAATGCCCATCGCTTTCAGAATAATGCCAGAGTAGAAATCGACGTTCGGGTAGAGTTTCTTCTCGATGAAGTACGGGTCGTTCAGCGCGATGTGTTCCAGCTCCATCGCCACTTCCAGCAGATCATCTTTGGTACCCAGTTCTTTCAGCACTTCGTGGCAGGTCTCACGCATGACGGTGGCGCGCGGGTCGTAGTTTTTGTAAACACGGTGACCGAAGCCCATCAGGCGGAAGGAGTCATTCTTGTCTTTCGCACGACGCACGAACTCAGGAATATGCTCAACGGTGCTGATCTCTTCCAGCATTTTCAGCGCCGCTTCGTTCGCGCCGCCGTGCGCCGGTCCCCACAGGGAGGCGATGCCCGCAGCGATACAGGCGAACGGGTTCGCGCCTGAAGAGCCTGCGGTACGGACGGTAGAGGTAGAGGCGTTCTGTTCGTGGTCAGCGTGCAGGATCAGAATACGGTCCATTGCGCGTTCCAGCACCGGGTTCACTTCGTACTCTTCGCACGGCGTGGAGAACATCATGCGCAGGAAGTTACCGGCGTAGGAGAGGTCGTTACGTGGGTACACAAACGGCTGGCCGATGGAGTATTTGTAACACATCGCCGCCATGGTAGGCATTTTGGACAGCAGACGGAACGCCGCGATATCACGGTGACGCGGGTTATTCACGTCAAGAGAATCGTGGTAGAACGCCGCCAGCGCACCGGTAATACCGCACATCACCGCCATCGGGTGAGAGTCACGACGGAACGCATGGAACAGACGGGTAATCTGCTCATGGATCATGGTGTGACGGGTTACGGTGGTTTTGAATTCATCGTATTGCGCCTGCGTCGGCTTTTCGCCGTTCAGCAGGATGTAGCACACTTCCAGGTAGTTGGATTCGGTGGCTAACTGATCGATGGGGAAGCCGCGATGGAGCAGGATACCTTCGTCACCGTCAATGTAGGTGATTTTGGATTCGCAAGATGCGGTAGAGGTAAATCCAGGGTCAAAGGTAAAAACTCCTTTGGAACCCAGCGTACGGATATCAATAACATCCTGACCGAGCGTGCCTTTTAGCACATCCAGTTCAATAGCATCATCACCATTTAGGGTGAGTTTTGCCTTTGTATCAGCCATTTACGGTCTCCTTAGCGCCTTATGCTTAAGACTGCTTTTACCGGATTTGCATTCAGCTGTTAATCACCGTTACCAGATTGTTATTTGGCTTACCGCTCAGCTCACGAGGAGTAACCAGGGTACAGAGCTATGGCGCCTTGCAGGTAAACGAATGAAATATCAGTGAAACAACAGCAAATCAGCGTTTTTGCAGTCCGAATTATTCAAACCTGTATATCACTAATAACTGTCCTGATAACTTCGGTCAATACCATCACACTGTTACATAACTATTTGTCAGGTGAAAGAGAGACCTCATAACTTTTGCGCATTATATGCCTTTTCTGATGACGTTTGTAACAATATTGTTTAACATTTGTCAAATCAGATGATTAAAAATTAAAAAGATGTTGTTATCGTGACCCTGATCACTGTTCCAGAGAAAACCCAACAAACTGTATGTAGGTTAATTGTAATGATTTTGTGAACGGCCTATACTGCCGCCAGGTCTCCGGAACACCCTGCAATCCCGAGCCACCCAGCGTTGTAACGTGTCGTTTTAGCATCTGGAAGCAATGTTTTGCATGACGCGCAGTTATAGAAAAGGAACGCTGCTTGACCCGCATCGCAGTCCGGAGGAAGGAAACAATAAGAACAGCATGTGGGCGTTATTCATGATAAGAAATGTGAAAAAACAAAGACCTGTCAATCTGGATCTGAAAACGATCCGGTTCCCCGTAACAGCAATAGCGTCCATTCTGCACCGTGTTTCTGGTGTGATTACGTTTGTGGCGGTCGGTATTTTGCTGTGGTTACTGGGCACCAGCCTCTCTTCCCCTGAAGGATTCCTCCAGGCTTCGGCCATCATGAACAGCTTCTTCGTGAAATTCATCATGTGGGGCATTCTGACCGCGCTGGCATACCACGTCGTCGTGGGTGTTCGCCATATGCTGATGGACTTTGGCTATCTCGAAGAGACCTTCGAAGCCGGGAAACGCTCCGCAAACATTTCATTTGTGATTACTGTCGTGCTTTCACTTCTCGCAGGAGTTCTCGTATGGTAAGCAACGCCTCCGCATTAGGACGCAACGGCGTACATGACTTCATTCTGGTCCGTGCTACCGCTATCGTTCTCACCCTTTACATCATCTATATGATCGGTTTCTTCGCGACCAGCGGCACGCTGACGTGGGAAATCTGGAGTGGGTTCTTCGGATCCGCCTTCACCAAAGTGTTCACCCTGCTGGCCCTGTTCTCCATCCTTATTCATGCCTGGATTGGCATGTGGCAGGTGTTGACCGATTACGTTAAACCGCTGGCGATTCGCCTCCCGCTGCAGCTGGCCATTGTTGTTGCACTGGTGGTTTACGTTATTTATGGATTCGTTGTGGTGTGGGGTGTGTAATGAAACTGCCAGTCAGAGAATTTGATGCTGTTGTAATTGGTGCCGGTGGCGCAGGTATGCGTGCCGCACTACAAATTTCCCAGAGCGGCCAGACCTGTGCGCTGCTCTCTAAAGTGTTCCCGACCCGTTCCCACACTGTGTCTGCGCAGGGCGGTATCACCGTTGCGCTGGGTAACTCCCACGAAGATAACTGGGAATGGCACATGTACGACACGGTTAAAGGTTCCGACTATATCGGCGACCAGGATGCCATCGAATATATGTGTAAAACCGGCCCGGAAGCGATTCTGGAGCTGGATCACATGGGGCTGCCGTTCTCCCGTCTGGAAAATGGCACCATCTATCAGCGTCCGTTTGGCGGTCAGTCGAAAAACTTCGGCGGCGAGCAGGCGGCACGTACCGCGGCGGCGGCTGACCGTACCGGCCACGCGCTGCTGCACACCCTGTATCAGCAGAACCTGAAAAACCACACCACCATCTTCTCCGAGTGGTATGCGCTGGATCTGGTGAAAAACGCCGATGGCGCGATCGTCGGCTGTACCGCACTGTGCATCGAAACTGGTGAAGTGGTTTACTTCAAAGCCCGCGCTACCGTGCTGGCGACCGGCGGCGCAGGCCGTATTTACCAGTCCACCACCAACGCCCATATCAACACCGGTGACGGTGTCGGTATGGCTATCCGCGCCGGCGTGCCGGTGCAGGATATGGAGATGTGGCAGTTCCACCCAACCGGTATCGCCGGTGCGGGCGTGCTGGTAACAGAAGGCTGCCGTGGTGAAGGTGGCTACCTGCTGAACAAACACGGCGAGCGCTTCATGGAGCGTTATGCCCCGAATGCGAAAGACCTGGCGGGTCGTGACGTGGTGGCCCGTTCCATCATGATCGAAATCCGTGAAGGCCGCGGCTGTGACGGCCCATGGGGTCCACACGCGAAGCTGAAGCTCGACCATCTGGGTAAAGAGGTTCTGGAATCCCGTCTGCCGGGCATCCTGGAACTGTCCCGCACCTTCGCCCACGTCGACCCGGTGAAAGAGCCGATTCCGGTTATCCCAACCTGCCACTACATGATGGGCGGTATTCCGACCAAAGTGACCGGTCAGGCGCTTACCGTGAACGAGCAGGGCGAAGACGTGGTTATCCCTGGCCTGTTCGCCGTAGGCGAAATTGCCTGCGTGTCCGTACACGGCGCAAACCGTCTGGGCGGCAACTCGCTGCTGGACCTGGTAGTGTTTGGTCGTGCGGTGGGTCTGCATCTGCAGGAATCCATTGCCGAGCAGGGCGCGCTGCGTGACGCAACCGACGACGAAATCGATGCCTCTCTTGAGCGCCTCAACCGCTGGAACGGTAACCGTAACGGCGAAGATCCGGTTGAAATCCGTAAAGCGCTGCAGGAGTGCATGCAGCATAACTTCTCGGTATTCCGCGAAGGCGACGCGATGGCCAAAGGTCTTGAGCAACTGAAAGCGATCCGCGAGCGTCTGAAAAATGCCCGTCTGGACGACACCTCCAGCGAGTTCAACACCCAGCGCGTTGAGTGCCTGGAGCTGGATAACCTGATGGAAACCGCGTTCGCGACGGCGATGTCGGCAAACTTCCGTACCGAAAGCCGTGGCGCGCATAGCCGCTTCGACTTCCCGGAGCGTGATGACGAAAACTGGCTGTGCCATTCCCTGTATCTGCCAGAGTCGGAAACCATGACGCGTCGTAGCGTCAATATGGAACCGAAACTGCGTCCGGCGTTCCCGCCGAAGATTCGTACTTACTAATGCGGAGACAGGATAATGAAACTCGAATTCTCAGTTTATCGTTATAACCCGGATGTTGATGATGCTCCGCACATGCAGGATTACACCCTGGAAGCGGAAGAAGGCCGTGACATGATGCTGCTGGATGCGTTAATCCAGCTGAAAGAAAAAGATCCTACGCTGTCGTTCCGCCGCTCCTGCCGTGAAGGGGTTTGTGGCTCTGACGGGGTGAACATGAACGGCAAAAATGGCCTGGCCTGCATCACGCCAATTTCAGCGTTGCAGCGTCCTGGTCAGAAAATTGTTATCCGTCCTCTGCCAGGCCTGCCGGTCGTGCGTGATTTGGTGGTAGACATGGGGCAATTCTATGCACAATATGAGAAGATTAAACCTTACTTATTGAATAATGGGCAAAATCCACCCGCTCGCGAGCACTTACAGTCTCCTGAGCAGCGTGAAAAACTCGATGGGTTGTACGAGTGTATTCTTTGTGCATGTTGTTCAACGTCCTGCCCGTCGTTCTGGTGGAACCCGGACAAGTTTATCGGCCCGGCCGGTCTGCTGGCTGCCTATCGCTTCCTGATCGATAGCCGCGACACCGAAACCGATAGCCGTCTGGAAGGACTGAGTGACGCTTTCAGCGTATTCCGCTGCCATAGCATCATGAACTGCGTCAGTGTGTGTCCGAAGGGGCTGAACCCGACGCGCGCCATCGGCCATATTAAGTCGATGCTGCTGCAGCGCAGTGCGTAAGTAGTGAGAGGGGAGCGCTGTTCCCCCTCACCCTAACCCTCTCCCTAAGGGAGAGGGAACAGATTGCAGAAACCTTTAAAAACTGCCCTGAAGTCTAGACAGTTTCTAAAGGTTCCTTCGCGGGCCAAATGAAAAGAGCTCGCAGGTGAACCCCGGCACGTACACGTGGTGTGCGTGGTAGTTTCTACGGCGAAAGTAAGCATAAAAATGCTTAAGGGATCACGATGCAGAACGGCGCAATGAAAGCCTGGCTGGACTCTTCTTACCTCTCTGGTGCAAACCAGAGCTGGATAGAACAGCTCTATGAAGACTTCTTAACCGATCCTGACTCAGTGGACGCAAACTGGCGTTCCATGTTCCAGCAGTTGCCTGGTACAGGGGTCAAACCGGATCAATTCCATTCCAAAACACGTGATTATTTCCGTCGTCTGGCGAAGGATGCCTCACGTTACTCTTCTGCGATTTCCGACCCTGACACCAATGCGAAGCAGGTTAAAGTCCTGCAGCTTATCAACGCTTATCGCTTCCGCGGTCACCAGCATGCGAATCTCGATCCGCTGGGACTGTGGAAACAAGACCGTGTGGCCGATCTCGATCCGGCGTATCACGATCTGACCGAGGCCGATTTCCAGGAAAGCTTTAACGTAGGTTCCTTTGCCATCGGCAAAGACACGATGAAGCTGGGCGATCTGATTGACGCGCTCAAGCAAACCTACTGCGGCTCCATCGGCGCGGAATATATGCACATTACCTCTACCGAAGAGAAACGCTGGATCCAGCAGCGCATCGAATCCGTAGCGGGCCACGCGACCTTCTCGGCTGACGAGAAAAAACGCTTCCTGAGTGAACTGACCGCAGCGGAAGGGCTTGAGCGCTATCTGGGCGCGAAGTTCCCGGGCGCAAAACGCTTCTCGCTGGAAGGCGGCGACGCGCTGGTGCCGATGCTGAAAGAGCTGATTCGCCACGCAGGCAAGAGCGGCACCCGTGAAGTGGTGCTCGGCATGGCGCACCGCGGTCGTCTGAACGTGCTGGTCAACGTGCTGGGTAAAAAACCCCAGGACCTGTTCGACGAATTCGCGGGCAAACATAAAGAACACCTCGGCACCGGCGACGTGAAGTATCACATGGGCTTCTCGTCGGATATCGAAACCGAAGGCGGTCTGGTTCACCTGGCGCTGGCGTTTAACCCGTCGCACCTGGAAATCGTCAGCCCGGTGGTTATCGGTTCCGTACGTGCGCGTCTGGATCGTCTGGACGAGCCGAGCAGCAATAAAGTGCTGCCAATCACCATCCACGGCGATGCGGCGGTAACAGGGCAGGGCGTGGTTCAGGAAACCCTGAACATGTCGAAAGCGCGTGGCTACGAAGTGGGCGGTACCGTTCGCATCGTGATCAACAACCAGGTGGGCTTTACTACCTCTAACCCGCTGGATGCGCGTTCTACCCCATACTGCACCGACATCGGTAAGATGGTACAGGCACCCATCTTCCACGTTAACGCGGATGACCCGGAAGCCGTTGCTTTCGTTACCCGCCTGGCGCTGGACTTCCGTAATACCTTCAAACGCGATGTGTTCATTGACCTCTTCTGCTACCGCCGTCACGGCCACAACGAAGCGGATGAGCCAAGTGCAACCCAGCCGCTGATGTACCAGAAAATCAAAAAACACCCGACCCCGCGCAAAATCTATGCTGACAAGCTGGAAAGCGACAAAGTGGCGACGCTGGAAGATGCGACCGAAATGGTCAACCTCTACCGCGACGCGCTGGACGCGGGTGAATGCGTAGTGAAAGAGCTGCGCCCGATGAACATGCACTCCTTTACCTGGTCTCCGTACCTCAACCACGAGTGGGATGAGAGCTACCCGAACAAGGTGGAGATGAAGCGCCTGCAGGAGCTGGCTAAACGCATCAGCACCGTGCCGGACGCTATCGAGATGCAGTCTCGCGTGGCGAAAATTTACGCTGACCGTCAGTCCATGGCGGCAGGCGAGAAGCTGTTTGACTGGGGCGGCGCGGAAACGCTGGCTTACGCGACGCTGGTTGACGAAGGCATTCCTGTTCGTCTGTCCGGTGAAGATGCGGGTCGCGGCACCTTCTTCCACCGTCATGCGGTGGTTCACAACCAGTCTAACGGTTCAACCTACACCCCGCTGCAGCACGTGCACAACGGTCAGGGCCAGTTCAAGGTCTGGGACTCCGTGCTGTCTGAAGAAGCGGTACTGGCTTTCGAGTACGGTTACGCCACGGCAGAACCGCGCACCCTGACCATCTGGGAAGCGCAGTTCGGTGACTTCGCCAACGGTGCGCAGGTGGTTATCGACCAGTTCATCTCCTCCGGCGAGCAGAAATGGGGCCGTATGTGTGGCCTGGTGATGCTGCTGCCGCACGGTTATGAAGGTCAGGGTCCGGAGCACTCCTCCGCGCGTCTGGAACGTTATCTGCAGCTTTGCGCCGAGCAGAACATGCAGGTCTGCGTGCCGTCCACCCCGGCTCAGGTCTACCACATGCTGCGTCGTCAGGCGCTGCGCGGTATGCGTCGTCCACTGGTGGTGATGTCGCCGAAATCCCTGCTGCGTCATCCGCTGGCGGTGTCCAGCCTGGATGAGCTGGCGAACGGCACCTTCCTGCCGGCCATCGGTGAAATTGACGAGCTGGATCCGCAGGCCGTGAAGCGCGTGGTGATGTGTTCTGGTAAGGTTTATTACGACCTGCTGGAACAGCGCCGTAAGAACGATCAGAAAGATGTCGCCATCGTGCGTATCGAACAGCTTTATCCGTTCCCGCATCAGGCGATGCAGGAAGTGCTGAAACAGTACGCTCACGTACATGATTTTGTCTGGTGCCAGGAAGAGCCGCTCAACCAGGGCGCATGGTATTGCAGCCAGCATCATTTCCGTGAAGTGATTCCATTTGGGTCAGCCCTGCGCTATGCAGGTCGCCCGGCCTCCGCCTCTCCGGCGGTAGGGTATATGTCCGTTCACCAGAAGCAGCAACAAGATCTGGTCAATGACGCGCTGAACGTCGATTAATTAAAGGATACATAATGAGTAGCGTAGATATTCTTGTTCCCGACCTGCCTGAATCCGTAGCAGATGCGACCGTCGCTACCTGGCACAAAAAACCAGGCGATGCCGTTAAGCGCGATGAAGTGCTGGTAGAAATCGAAACTGACAAAGTGGTACTGGAAGTACCGGCTTCGGCGGATGGTGTTCTGGACGCGGTGCTGGAAGATGAAGGTACCACCGTCACCTCTCGTCAGATCCTGGGTCGCCTGCGTGAAGGCAACAGCGCGGGCAAAGAGTCCAGCGCCAAGTCTGAAGAGAAAGCCTCTACGCCGGCTCAGCGCCAGCAGGCTTCTCTGGAAGAACAGTCTAACGATGCCCTCAGCCCGGCGATCCGTCGCCTGCTGGCGGAACACAGCCTTGACCCGGCAGCCATTAAAGGCACCGGTGTGGGCGGTCGTCTGACGCGCGAAGATATCGACAAGCACCTGGCGAAAGCGCCAGCTCAGGCAGAAGCGAAAGCCCCTGCGGCAGCACCAGCAGCTCAGCCTGCTCTGGGCGCACGCAGCGAAAAACGCGTGCCAATGACCCGCCTGCGCAAGCGCGTGGCCGAGCGTCTGCTGGAAGCGAAAAACTCCACCGCGATGCTGACCACCTTCAACGAAGTGAACATGAAGCCAATCATGGACCTGCGTAAGCAGTACGGTGACGCCTTTGAAAAACGTCACGGTATCCGTCTGGGCTTTATGTCCTTCTACGTGAAGGCGGTGGTTGAAGCGCTGAAACGCTATCCGGAAGTGAACGCGTCTATCGATGGCGATGACGTGGTTTACCACAACTATTTCGACGTCAGCATGGCGGTTTCTACTCCACGTGGCCTGGTAACGCCGGTTCTGCGTGATGTGGATACCCTGGGTATGGCTGATATCGAGAAAAACATTAAAGAGCTGGCTGTTAAAGGCCGCGACGGCAAGCTGACCGTAGACGACCTGACCGGCGGTAACTTCACCATTACCAACGGCGGCGTATTCGGCTCGCTGATGTCTACCCCGATCATTAACCCGCCGCAGAGCGCGATCCTGGGTATGCACGCCATTAAAGATCGTCCTATGGCGGTAGACGGTAAGGTTGAGATCCTGCCGATGATGTACCTGGCGCTCTCTTACGATCACCGCCTGATCGACGGCCGCGAGTCCGTAGGCTTCCTGGTGGCGATTAAAGAGCTGCTGGAAGATCCAACGCGCCTGCTGCTGGACGTCTAGTTTTGCAGTCTTGCCCGGCGGCGTATGGCTGCCGGGCCAATAAAAGCACGACCTAACGATTACCTGAAGGATGGATAGAACACATGAACTTACATGAATATCAGGCCAAACAGCTGTTTGCCCGGTATGGCTTACCGGCTCCGGTGGGTTATGCCTGTACTACCCCGCGTGAAGCAGAAGAAGCCGCATCTAAAATCGGTTCCGGCCCGTGGGTAGTTAAATGTCAGGTTCACGCTGGTGGCCGTGGTAAAGCGGGCGGTGTGAAGGTTGTAAAGAGCAAAGAAGAGATTCGTGCGTTTGCTGAACATTGGCTCGGCAAGCGTCTGGTGACCTACCAGACAGATGCAAACGGCCAGCCGGTCAACCAGATCCTGGTTGAAGCGGCAACCGATATCGCGAAAGAGCTGTACCTGGGCGCGGTTGTTGACCGTAGCTCCCGTCGCGTGGTGTTCATGGCGTCTACCGAAGGCGGCGTGGAAATCGAAAAAGTGGCGGAAGAAACGCCTCACCTGATCCACAAAGTGGCTATCGATCCGCTGGCGGGCCCAATGCCTTACCAGGGGCGCGAGCTGGCGTTCAAACTGGGCCTGGAAGGCAAGCTGGTTCAGCAGTTCACCAAGATCTTCATGGGTCTGGCGACCATCTTCCTGGAGCGCGACCTGGCGCTGATCGAGATCAACCCGCTGGTGATCACCACCCAGGGCGATCTGATCTGCCTCGACGGCAAGCTGGGCGCTGACGGCAACGCGCTGTTCCGCCAGCCGGATCTGCGCGAAATGCGCGATCAGTCTCAGGAAGATCCACGTGAAGCGCAGGCGGCACAGTGGGAACTGAACTACGTAGCGCTGGATGGTAACATCGGCTGCATGGTTAACGGTGCGGGCCTGGCAATGGGCACCATGGATATCGTTAAGCTGCACGGCGGTGAGCCAGCAAACTTCCTCGACGTGGGCGGTGGCGCAACCAAAGAGCGCGTAACCGAAGCGTTTAAAATCATTCTCTCCGACGACAACGTGAAGGCTGTTCTGGTGAACATCTTCGGCGGTATCGTCCGTTGCGACCTGATCGCAGACGGTATCATCGGTGCGGTAGAAGAAGTGGGTGTTAATGTTCCGGTTGTTGTGCGTCTGGAAGGTAACAACGCTGAACTCGGCGCGAAAAAACTGGCTGACAGCGGCCTGAATATTATTGCAGCGAAAAGTCTGACGGATGCAGCTCAGCAGGTTGTTGCCGCAGTGGAGGGGAAATAATGTCCGTTTTAATTAATAAAGATACCAAGGTTATCTGCCAGGGCTTCACCGGTAGCCAGGGGACTTTCCACTCCGAACAGGCGATTGCCTATGGTACGCAGATGGTTGGCGGCGTAACGCCAGGTAAAGGCGGTACCACCCACCTGGGCCTGCCTGTGTTCAACACCGTGCGTGAAGCGGTAGAAGCGACGGGCGCAACCGCGACCGTGATCTACGTTCCGGCTCCGTTCTGCAAAGACTCCATTCTGGAAGCGATCGACGCAGGCATTAAACTGATCATCACCATCACCGAAGGCATCCCGACGCTGGATATGCTGACCGTGAAGGTGAAGCTGGACGAAGCAGGCGTGCGCATGATCGGCCCGAACTGCCCTGGCGTTATCACCCCGGGCGAATGCAAAATCGGCATCATGCCGGGCCACATTCACAAGCCGGGCAAAGTGGGCATCGTGTCCCGTTCCGGTACCCTGACCTATGAAGCAGTTAAGCAGACCACCGATTACGGCTTCGGCCAGTCCACCTGCGTGGGCATCGGCGGTGACCCGATCCCGGGCTCTAACTTCATCGATATCCTGAAGCTGTTCCAGGAAGATCCGCAGACTGAAGCGATCGTGATGATCGGTGAGATCGGCGGAAGCGCGGAAGAAGAAGCGGCTGCTTACATCAAAGAACACGTGACCAAGCCAGTTGTGGGCTACATCGCGGGTGTGACCGCGCCGAAAGGCAAGCGTATGGGTCACGCAGGTGCGATCATCGCCGGTGGTAAAGGTACGGCTGATGAGAAATTCGCAGCGCTGGAAGCCGCAGGCGTGAAGACCGTTCGCAGCCTGGCGGATATCGGCGAAGCACTGAAATCCATCATTAAGTAAGTCCTCTCTGCTCCCCGAAAGGAGGGCGTTGAAGTATAAAAATGTCCGTTTCGACATGGTTGGCCGCTGTAAAGCGGCCTTTTTTATTGCCTGCGTTTGGCGACAAGCGTGAACTTGTAATCGTCGGTATTGAACACGTTGCGGCTGTATTCAAATACCCGTCCGTCCTTCAGAAACCCGCGGGAGACTTTTTCCAGGATCGGCTTTGCCGGATCGAGCGCCAGCGCGGCAATCGCCTCTTCTGACGGCATGATCGGCACCAGCTCCTGCTCGCTGCGATCGATAACCAGCTTCTTGATCTGCTCAACGTAGTGGTATTTCGAATTCTCCATCACTTCCCAGGTGAGGTCGGGGAACATCGGCAGCGGCATCCACGTTTCTTCCAGATTCACCGGTTTTTGTTTGATAAAGCGGACTCGTTTGACGTGCCAGACTTTATCGTCCGGGTTGATCGCCAGCCGTGCCGCGAGCATATCATCGGCTTTCACCACTTCGAAGACCCTGACGTCGCTGTGCGTATCGACGTTTCGGTCCGCCAGCTTTTCGTAAAATCCGGTGAGCTGGTAAATATCGTAGTTAACCCGCTCCTCTTTTACATACGAGCCGCTGCCCTGAATGCTTTCGACGATCTGCTCATCGGCGAGCAGCTTCAGAGCCTGCCGTACGGTGACACGGCTGACGCTAAAAGCCTCCTGAAGGCTGGACTCCGTCGGGAGTGCGTCCCCGGGTTTTAATTCCCCGGCATTAATTTTCTCGCGGAACGCATCGGCTATCTGCCGGTACATTGGTTTATTGCCCATTTCATCGCGCCTGCTTAATACCTTTTTAGGGCATTATGCATTCAACTAATAATTTGTAAATAATACAACTAAAATACAAATTTGACGGTTAGTGAAAATGATCACATAAATGTATTATTAAGTCTGCCAGAATCCTTCCCAGACAATAACTTTTTATAGGTGAGGATCTTTATGAACCTGACGACTCTGACCGATCCGCGTGCTGTCTGCGTTCAGGCGCAGTTTACTGGCCGTGATGAGGCAATCCGTCAGCTTGCAGCGCGGCTGGTGACGCTGGGCAAAATAGCGGACGCCGATGCCTTTCTGGCGGCAGTTTTCCAGCGTGAATCGCTTGGCCCGACGGCGCTGGGAGAAGGACTGGCCGTACCTCACGGTAAATCAGCAGCCGTGAAGGAAGCGGCTTTTGCCGTGGCAACCCTGAGCGAACCGCTGGAGTGGGAAGGCGTTGACGGACCGGAAAAGGTTGAGCTGATTTTTCTGCTCGCTATTCCGCCTGCACAAGCCGGTTCGACGCATATTCAGGTGCTAACGGAGCTAACGTCTCGCCTGGCGGATGACGATCTCAGGGCACGGGTGATGGCGGCCTCCACGGCGGAAGAAGTTCTTGCTGCGCTGGAAGCTGCTCCTGATGCGGAAGAGGCCGATGTCGCGGTAAATGCCCCGACAATCGTCTGCGTTACCGCCTGTCCGGCTGGAATCGCCCATACCTACATGGCTGCGGAGTATCTGGAAAAAGCGGGACGCAAACTGGGCGTCAACGTGGTGGTCGAAAAGCAGGGGGCGAACGGCATTGAGGGACGCATCACCGCGCAGCAGCTGCAGGAGGCCAAAGCCTGCATCTTTGCGGCGGAGGTGGCGATCAAGGAGAGCGAACGTTTTCAGGGGATCCCCGCCATTTCAGTGCCCGTTGCGGAACCTCTGCGCCATGCTGAAGCACTCATTGAACGCGCGCTGGCACTCCAGCCCTCAACCGATGCACGTCAAGTGCATGGCGATCCCGAAACGAAAAAGAGCGTTAAAACTGAACTCAAGCAGGCGCTTCTTAGCGGTATCTCCTTTGCGGTGCCGCTGATCGTCGCCGGCGGGACGGTGCTGGCCGTGTCGGTACTGCTGGCACAAATTCTGGGCCTGCAGCACCTGTTCGACCAGGAAAACTCGTGGCTGTGGATGTACCGCAAGCTTGGCGGCGGCATGCTCGGCATTCTGATGGTACCCGTTCTGGCGGCCTATACAGCTTACTCGCTGGCGGATAAACCCGCGCTGACGCCGGGCTTTGCGGCCGGGCTTGCAGCCAATATGATCGGTTCCGGTTTTCTGGGCGCTATCGTCGGAGGGCTGATCGCGGGTTACCTGATGCGCTGGGTGAAAAATCACATTCGCCTGAGTAGCCGCTTCAACGGTTTTTTAACCTTTTATCTCTATCCGGTTATTGGCGTACTGGGTGCGGGCAGCCTGATGCTGTTTGTGATCGGTGAGCCGGTGGCCTGGCTTAATACTACGCTCACCGCCTGGCTTAACGGTTTATCCGGTGCGAATGCGCTGCTTCTGGGGGCGATCCTCGGCTTTATGTGCTCATTCGATTTGGGTGGCCCGGTCAACAAAGCCTCTTACGCGTTCTGTCTGGGAGCGATGGCTAACGGGGTATACGGTCCCTATGCGATCTTTGCCTCCGTCAAAATGGTGTCGGCCTTTACCGTGACGGCGTCAACGATGCTGGCGCCGAAGTTTTTTAAACCGTTTGAAATTGAAACCGGTAAATCAACGTGGCTGCTCGGCCTGGCGGGCATTACCGAAGGGGCGATCCCAATGGCGATTGAAGATCCGCTTCGCGTCATTGGCTCATTTGTGCTCGGCTCCATGGTAACAGGCGCGATTGTCGGCTCGATGGGGATCGGGCTGTCCACGCCGGGGGCCGGTATTTTCTCTCTCTTTTTACTTCACGATGCCGGGTTGAGCGGTGTGGTTGCGGCGGCGGGCTGGTTTGGCGCGGCGCTGGTGGGTACCGCTATCTCCACCTTTATTCTGCTGCTCTGGCGACGTCAGGCGGTTAAAAAGGGCAAATACGTCATTGAAGACGCCATACCGTAAAAACTCACAAAACAGGAAACGAAGATGAAAGCTGTATCTCGCGTTCATATCACGCCGCATATGCACTGGGACCGTGAGTGGTACTTCACCACTGAAGAGTCACGTATTCTTCTGGTCAATAATATGGAAGAGATCCTGACCCGTCTGGAGCAGGACGATGAATATAAATATTACGTCCTCGATGGCCAGACGGCGGTGCTGGAGGATTATTTTGCCGTCGTGCCCGAAAACCGGGCACGCGTGAAGGCGCTAGTCGAGCGCGGAAAGCTCATTATTGGCCCCTGGTATACCCAGACCGATACCACTATTGTCAGCGGCGAGTCGATTGTCCGCAACCTGATGTACGGTATCCGGGACTGTATGGCGTTCGGCGAGCCGATGAAGATAGGTTATCTGCCGGATTCGTTTGGTATGTCCGGCCAGCTTCCGCATATCTATAACGGATTTGGCATTACCCGCACCATGTTCTGGCGCGGCTGTTCTGAACGACACGGGACCGATAAAACCGAGTTTCTCTGGCAGAGCCAGGACGGCAGCGAAGTTACGGCTCAGGTGCTGCCGCTGGGCTACGCGATTGGTAAGTACTTACCGGAGGACGAAGCCGGGCTGCGAAAACGGCTCGATAGCTATTTCGACGTTCTGGAAAAGGCCTCCGTCACCAAAGAGATTTTACTGCCCAACGGCCACGATCAAATGCCGCTGCAGCAGAACATTTTTGCGGTGATGGATAAGCTGCGTGAAATCTATCCCCAGCGTCAATTTGTGATGAGCCGTTTTGAGGAGGTGTTTGACCATATCGAGGCGCGCCGCGATGAGCTGGCGACCCTGAAAGGGGAGTTTATCGACGGGAAATATATGCGCGTTCACCGGACAATCGGCTCCACGCGCATGGATATTAAAATCGCCCATGCGCGTATCGAGAATAAAATTGTCAATATTCTCGAACCGCTGGCGACGCTTGCCTGGACGCTGGGCTTCGATTACCACCACGGCCTGCTGGAGAAGATGTGGAAAGAGATCCTCAAAAACCACGCTCACGACAGCATCGGCTGCTGCTGCAGCGACACGGTGCACCGCGAGATTGTCTCCCGCTTTGAGCTGGCTGAGGACATGGCGGACAACCTGGTGCGTTTCTATATGCGCAAGATTGTCGACAACATGCCGCAAAGCGACGCCGACAAGCTGGTGATGTTCAACCTGATGCCCTGGCCGCGTGAAGAGGTGATGAACACCACGATTCGACTGCGCGCCAGCCAGTTCCGTCTGCGGGATGATAAAGGCAACGAGATCCCGTATTTCATTCGCAGCGCGCGCGAGCTCGACCCTGGTCTCATTGACCGGCAGATTGTCCATTACGGCAATTACGAACCGTTTATGGAGTTTGATATTCAGCTCAGCCAGATACTGCCGTCGATGGGCTACCGTACGCTGTTTATCGAACCAAACGTGGCCGGGAAGGTGCTCTCGCCGGTGAAAAACACCGAATCCTTGCTCGAAAACGCCTTCTGGCAGATTGATATAAATAACGACGGTACGCTGCGCCTGCGCGACAAAGAAACCGGGCTGATTTATGACCGCGTGCTGGAAATCGAAGAGAGTTCGGATGATGGCGATGAGTACGACTACTCGCCTTCGCGGGAAGAGTGGAGACTCACTTCTGCACAGGGCGAGCATCAGGTCGAGGTTATACACGAAGGCTGGCAGAGCAGGGCGGTGATTCGCCATCAGATCGCGGTACCATCTAATCTGGCCGAACGCGCGGCGGGTCAGCGAAACGGGTCTCTCGGCGCTGAGTTTGAAATCACGCTTAGCCACCACAGCAGACGTATTGATGTGGCAGTGCGTCTGGATAATCAGGCTGACGACCACCGCGTTCGCGTGCTGATCCCAACGCCGTTTACAACCCAGGGCGTGTTAGCGGATACGCAGTTTGGCACTCTCACTCGTCCGGTGCAGGACGCGGCGATGGAAAACTGGCAGGAGGAGGGGTGGAAAGAAGCGCCGGTTCCGGTCTGGAACTTACTCAACTATGCCGTCCTGCAGGAAAAACGAAACGGGCTTGCGCTGTTCACCGAAGGACTACGCGAGTTTGAAGTAGTAGGCGAGGATAAAAAAGCCTTTGCCCTGACCCTGCTTCGCGGCGTGGGGTTACTCGGCAAAGAAGATTTGCTGTTGCGCCCCGGTAGACCTTCAGGAATCAAAATGCCTGTTCCTGACTCCCAGGTGCGCGGTTCGTTAAGCTGTCGCTTTAGCCTCTTCAGCTTCAGTGGAACGCCGGAAAACGCGGGCGTCGCGCAGCAGGCTAAATCGTGGTTAACACCGGTGCAGTGCTATAACAAAATTCCCTGGGACGCGATGAAGCTCAATCGCTCGTCGTTTACCACGCCGGAAAGTTACAGTCTGCTGGCGCTTTCGCCAACGGGATGCGTGCTCAGTACGCTCAAAAAGGCTGAAGATCGAGACGAGCTCATTCTTCGTCTGTTCAACCCTTCTGAGTCCAGCGCATGTGACGCGACGTTATCCGTGGATCCGACCGTGAAACGGTGCTGCGAAACGGACATGAATGAACGGATAATAGACAATCGTGAAGAAGAGGGCATCGTCGGGGCGTTCAGACCGGGACAGTCACGAACCTTCAGCATTCTTCTTGCCTGAAAAACGCTGACACGATCAAAAGGCCGCAGAGTTTGCGGCCTTTTATCATTAAATAGTCACGCTTCGGTGTTAACTTCCGGGATAATAAAAGTAAATCAAATGTAATTTCTAAGGGTTGCAAAAACAGAATGGAAAAATAAACTGGCCCGACTACGCTTATTGCTTGTCTCGCTTCGGCAGGGCGTTTTTCTCTCGCGTTAATTAAAATCACTTCTGTTTATATTTTTTTCGTCTTCGATAACCAATCGCATCCTGGATATGCTGACCGTGAAGGTGAAGCAGGATGAAGCAGGCGTGCACATGATCGGCCCGAACTGCCCAAGCGTTATCACCCCTGGCGAATGCAAAATCGGCATCATGCCGGACCACATTCATCGGCCAGTCCACCTGTGTGGGCATCGGCTGTGACCCGATCCCTGGCTCTAACTTCATCGACATCATAAAATATGTCCGTTTCGACATGGTTGGCCGCTGAAAAGCGGCCTTTTTTTAGAAGTCGTTTTTATTGATGATGGCGCGAATTAACCCTTTGCCCGGGAAATCGGCGGCGATGATCCCTGTGCGCTCAACATAATTATTGTTTAGATAGTTGCGGGTCAGCGTGTTGGTGCCTTCAAACGCGATCGTACAGATGCGGATAAAACAGCTAACCCGTGGGAAATCAGGGTACTTATATTTCCATCCCGGCGTGGTCAGGCCCGTTGAGAGGCGCGGTGCCGATGTGCCTGCGCTGGAGTGGCCGCTGGCAACAAAATAGGGAAAAGATCCCCCCGCCGCGCTCAGATAGTTAATCGAGATATCACCGTAATTTTGATTATCATTAATAAACTTTTTAACCTTTTCCCATTTACCGTAGAGATCCCAGTTTGAACTTACGGACCAGGCATCCTGCATTTCGATACTATTTAAACGGCGGGATGCAACGGGGGTACTGCCGGTGCTTTCAAAATTGTCCCAAATAATAAAGACTTTTCCGCGAACCTGATTAAGCGTAGGGTCGTGAAGGTAACCATAATCGGACAGGAACGTATTTTGATACGTCGAAATATAGCTATCCATCGTTTCGCTGATGCTTCGGGTGTTATTCGACGGGGAATACTCTTCGCGAAGTCGCATCACCACGGTTTCGCCGCGATGCTGTTGCAGGAAGGCCGTCACCGACTTCATTACGTCATCAAAGTTAAGATTTTGATATTTCACGCCGTGATGAATAGCAAAAGCATCATCGATGTGCCGCACCCGAATATCCAGATAGCGGATCCCCGCGTTAAGCTGCTGAGGAATGGTCATGACCTGGTTGGCGATGGCATCTCCACCGTAGCGTGAGCCTGAATCATGCGTGCCTGGGATACTCAATCGTGAAAGGGTAAGGTTGCCAGGGAGGCGGGCCATCCAGTCGGTCTGGGTATAATCCATAATTGCCGCATCGTGACTATAGGCATCGTCATTATGCGCAAATGCGGTCGTGCTTATTAATAAAGCACCGAGCAGAGGTAGATATTTCATATGGTAATAACTCTTTGAGTGGGTAAAAATTTAAAAAATAATTATTTCAGTAATAAAATGCTCTCACAAGATAAGCTGGCCTAAATAAATTCTTAATATATGATTTTGTTTTTTTATTAATCGAAGAAAAGCGTGGTTTTGTGGTTAATTTGTGCAAATATATAATTTAAATTAATTGATGTAGTGTTGTTTTTATTCTCAAGCTGCTAATTACACCGCAATCATTCGAAGGATAAATAATTCCCTCAGCTGCCCGGCACGCTTTTTTGCCGCAATTTTTTTTGATGCTAATAATAGCATCAGCCCCTTTCTGCCCCATTGCTTGAAGGAAGCAGACGATTCGCAGCAAGGGTAGTGAAACACGGAAAAAATGTTCCTCTTTGGCTGGTTTACAGATCGTGAACAGGGGGCCGCGAGGGGAGGGGGATCTGTGCGAGGGGCGACAGGATGGTTTTTTAATGTAGAGGGTGCGATGAGGTGATATTGAGCGCGTAGTTAAGGTAAATCACTTTTAACTAAATTTGCATCATCTTTGATAACCTGTACAACTTTTGTGCATACATGTATTTAACATGGTTTTCACCAAAATCACCATGCTTAAACTTTGTTAACATTACCGGCCTTTTTTGATTTAAATCAATGTTTAATTCTTGGAAAAATGAGTAGAAAAGCGCTAAATTGTTCCCGATCAAAATGGCCGAAATGTGGTGATTTTGCTATAAGTTGATCGTCGTCGAAAAACGTAAATGTGATTCAATAAAAACCTGTTTATTGTAAGGGTTTTGCAGCGTATTATATTTGCGGGATCAATTTGAGTTTTTTATTAACCTATTTGTAACCTATCGTCATCGTTTTTATCCTTCTCCAGGGTAATAACGACGACCAGGATGCGAATAATTTGTATTGGGGCATGCGTGTGGATCTCTCTCTGATGGGGTTCACTCTCGGAGTCTTCATGCGATGAGCAAGGAGTCATAATGTTAGACGTAGTCGAACTGTCGCGCTTACAGTTTGCCTTGACCGCGATGTACCACTTCCTGTTTGTGCCACTGACGCTCGGTATGGCGTTCCTGCTGGCCATCATGGAAACGGTTTACGTCCTCTCCGGCAAACAGATTTATAAAGATATGACCAAGTTCTGGGGCAAGTTGTTTGGTATCAACTTTGCGCTGGGCGTGGCAACCGGTTTGACCATGGAGTTCCAGTTCGGGACTAACTGGTCTTACTATTCCCACTATGTAGGGGATATCTTCGGTGCGCCGTTGGCCATTGAAGGTCTGATGGCCTTCTTCCTCGAATCCACCTTTGTAGGTCTGTTCTTCTTCGGTTGGGACCGTCTGGGTAAAGTCCAGCACATGGCCGTAACCTGGCTGGTGGCATTAGGTTCGAACCTGTCCGCGCTGTGGATCCTGGTGGCGAACGGCTGGATGCAGAACCCGATCGCGTCTGACTTCAACTTCGAAACCATGCGCATGGAGATGGTCAGCTTTGCCGAGCTGGTCCTGAACCCGGTCGCTCAGGTTAAATTCGTTCACACTGTGGCATCTGGCTACGTGTGCGGCGCGATGTTCGTGCTGGGTATCAGCTCCTACTATATGCTGCGCGGTCGTGACTTCGCGTTTGCCAAGCGCTCCTTTGCTATCGCTGCAAGCTTCGGTATGGCTGCAATCCTCTCCGTTATCGTTCTGGGTGATGAATCCGGTTACGAAATGGGTGACGTGCAGAAAACCAAACTGGCCGCTATCGAAGCCGAATGGGAAACCCAGCCGGCGCCTGCTGCCTTTACGCTGTTCGGTATTCCCGATCAGGACGCGCAGGAAAACCGCTTCGCCATTCAGATCCCTTACGCGCTGGGTATCATTGCAACCCGTTCTGTCGATAAGCAGGTAACGGGTCTGAAAGAGCTGATGGTTCAGCACGAAGAGCGTATCCGTAACGGTATGAAGGCCTACTCGCTGCTGGAACAGCTGCGTGCCGGTTCTACCGACCAGGCTGTTCGCGACCAGTTCAACAACGTGAAGAAAGATCTGGGTTACGGTCTGCTGCTGAAACGCTATACCCCGAACGTTTCTGATGCGACGGAAGCACAAATTCAGATGGCGACCAAAGACTCGATTCCTCGCGTTGCGCCACTGTACTTCGCATTCCGCATCATGGTGGGCTGCGGCATCATCATGCTGCTGATCATTGCGGCGTCCTTCTGGTCCGTGATTCGCAACCGCATCGGCGAGAAAAAATGGCTGCTGCGTACCGCGCTGTACGGTATTCCACTGCCGTGGATCGCGATTGAGTCCGGCTGGTTTGTAGCAGAATACGGCCGTCAGCCATGGGCGATTGGTGAGGTGCTGCCAACGGCGGTAGCGAACTCCTCCCTGACGGCAGGCGATCTGATCTTCTCCATGCTGCTGATCTGTGGTCTGTACACCCTGTTCCTGGTGGCTGAACTGTTCCTGATGTTCAAGTTCGCGCGCCTTGGCCCAAGCAGCCTGAAAACCGGTCGCTATCACTACGAGCAGTCCACTGTGACTACTCAGCCGGCACGCTAAGACAGGAGTCATCAAATGATCGATTATGAAGTATTGCGTTTTATCTGGTGGCTGCTGGTTGGCGTTCTGCTGATCGGTTTCGCCGTCACGGATGGTTTCGACATGGGGGTGGGGATGCTCACCCGTTTCCTCGGTCGCAATGACACCGAGCGTCGAATCATGATTAACTCCATCGCCCCTCACTGGGACGGTAACCAGGTGTGGCTGATCACCGCAGGCGGCGCGCTGTTCGCTGCCTGGCCGATGGTCTACGCGGCTGCGTTCTCCGGCTTCTACGTGGCGATGATTCTGGTGCTGGCCTCTTTATTCTTCCGTCCGGTCGGTTTCGACTACCGTTCCAAGATTGAAGACACCCGCTGGCGCAACATGTGGGACTGGGGCATCTTCATCGGTAGCTTCGTTCCACCGTTGGTGATTGGCGTGGCGTTCGGTAACCTGCTGCAGGGCGTACCGTTCCACCTCGACGAATACATGCGTCTTTACTACACCGGTAACTTCTTCCAGCTGCTGAATCCGTTTGGTCTGCTGGCCGGTGTGGTGAGCGTGGCGATGATCATCACTCAGGGCGCAACCTACCTGCAGATGCGTACTGTCGGAGAACTGCACCTGCGCTCTCGTGCTACTGCTCAGGTTGCGGCACTGGTGACGCTGGTCTGCTTTGCTCTGGCAGGCGTGTGGGTGGTCTACGGCATTGATGGTTACGTGGTGACGTCCGCGATTAACCACTCGGCACCGTCTAACCCGCTGACCAAAGAAGTGGCGCGTCAGGCTGGTGCCTGGCTGGTGAACTTCAACAATACCCCTGCGCTGTGGGCGATCCCGGCTCTGGGTGTACTGCTGCCGCTGCTGACCGTGCTGACGTCTCGTCTGGAGAAAGGTGCTCTGGCGTTCGTGTTCTCTTCACTGACGCTGGCGTGCATCATCCTGACGGCGGGTATTGCCATGTTCCCATTCGTCATGCCGTCCAGCACCATGCTGAATGCTAGCCTGACCATGTGGGATGCAACCTCCAGCCATATGACGCTGAACTTAATGACTTACGTTGCTTGCGTGTTCGTTCCGATTGTTCTGGCTTACACCATCTGGTGTTACTGGAAAATGTTCGGTCGTATCACTAAAGAACATATCGAAAGCAACACCCACTCTATGTACTAAGTAAGGAGCTGAATATGTGGTATTTCGCATGGATTTTAGGGACGCTTCTTGCCTGTGCTTTTGGTGTCATTACTGCCCTGGCGCTTGAGCACGTAGAAGCGACCAAAGCGGGTGAAGAAAAACACTGATGAATATTATCGCGAAACTTTACGCGGTAATGGATAAGCGCCCGTTACGGGCGCTTTCTTTAGTGATGGCATTACTGCTGGCAGGCTGTATCTTCTGGGACCCGTCGCGCTTTGCGGCAAAGACCAGCGAGCTTGAGATCTGGCACGGCTTCCTCATCATGTGGGCGGTGTGTGCCGGGGTGATCCACGGCGTGGGCTTTCGTCCAAAAGCGGTTCACTGGCAGGGCATTTTCTGCCCGCTCATTGCCGATCTGGTCCTTCTCGCCGGATTGATTTTCTTCTTCTTCTGAATAAGAAACGTCCTATAACGTTATGGGCTTACCCGAGCCCATAAAAATTTACTCTCCGTTTACTTTCTCCCATTCCAAACCATCTTTCCCGCGCGTATAGTAGCGAAGTTTAAAAGCATTAACTTTTATTGCATTACCAGGATGTAAAGTGAATACAACGCTGTTTCGATGGCCGGTTCGTGTCTATTACGAAGATACCGATGCCGGTGGTGTGGTTTACCACGCCAGCTACGTTGCTTTTTATGAACGGGCACGCACAGAGATGCTGCGCCATCATCACTTTAGTCAACAGGTGCTGTTGGCTGAGCGAGTTGCCTTCGTGGTACGCAAGATGACGCTTGAGTATTTTGCGCCTGCCAGACTCGACGATATGCTCGAAGTCCAAACTGAAATTACATCAATGCGCGGGACCTCACTGGTATTCACGCAGCGGATAGTCAACGCAGAGAACACCGTACTGAACTCAGCTGAAGTACTGATTGTTTGTGTTGATCCAACCATAATGAAGCCTCGTGCGCTTCCTAAGTCTATTGTCGCGGAGTTTAAGCAGTGACTGACATGAATATCCTTGATTTGTTCCTGAAGGCAAGCCTTCTGGTTAAACTTATCATGTTGATTTTGATTGGTTTTTCAATCGCATCCTGGGCCATCATCATCCAGAGAACGCGTATCCTCAATGCTGCTGGCCGTGAAGCGGAAGCGTTTGAAGATAAGTTCTGGTCGGGTATTGAGCTTTCTCGTCTGTATCAGGAGAGCCAGGGACGCCGTGAAAACCTGACCGGCTCCGAACAAATTTTCTATAGCGGATTCAAAGAGTTTGCTCGTCTGCATCGTGCAAACAATCATGCGCCGGAAGCGGTCGTGGAAGGCGCCTCGCGTGCGATGCGTATCTCTATGAACCGTGAGCTGGAAAACCTTGAAACGCACATTCCTTTCCTCGGCACTGTCGGCTCCATCAGCCCGTATATCGGTCTGTTTGGTACCGTGTGGGGGATCATGCACGCCTTTATCGCACTTGGTGCGGTGAAGCAGGCGACGTTGCAGATGGTTGCACCGGGTATCGCTGAAGCACTGATTGCGACCGCTATCGGTCTGTTTGCGGCTATCCCGGCGGTTATGGCTTACAACCGTCTGAACCAGCGCGTGAACAAACTGGAACTGAACTACGACAACTTTATGGAAGAGTTCACCGCGATTCTGCACCGTCAGGCGTTTACCAGCACCGAGAGCAACAAGGGGTAAACCATGGCCAGATCGCGTGGACGAGGTCGTCGCGAGCTCAAGTCCGAAATCAATATCGTTCCACTGCTGGACGTCCTGTTGGTACTGCTGCTGATCTTCATGGCAACAGCGCCAATCATTACCCAGAGCGTGGAGGTGGATCTTCCGGATGCGACAGAATCACAGGCGGTGAGCACCAATGACGATCCTCCGGTCATCATTGAAGTTTCCGGCGTAGGGCAGTACAGCGTGGTGGTAGAAAAAGATCGCATGGATCAGCTTCCACCCGAGCAGGTGATTGCTGAGGCGCAGCGTCGCCTCGAGTCAAATCCGAAAACGGTCTTCTTAATCGGTGGCGCGAAAGACGTACCCTACGATGAAATTATTAAAGCGCTGAACTTGCTACATAGTGCGGGTGTTAAGTCAGTTGGCTTAATGACTCAACCTATTTGATCATCCGCGTAGTTTTTGGGAACCGATAGTGTCAAAGGCAACCGAACAGAACGACAAGCTTAAGCGAGCGATAATCGTCTCCGCAGTGCTGCACGTTATTCTTTTTGCAGCGCTGATCTGGAGTTCGTTCGACGAGCATATTGATGCATCAGCAGGCGGCGGTGGAGGATCTTCCATTGACGCCGTAATGGTGGATCCCGGTGCGGTAGTGCAGAACTATAATCGCGAACAACAGCAGAAGGCGAGTGCCAAACGGGCTGAAGAGCAGCGTGAAAAACAGGCGCAACAGCAGGCGGAAGAGCTGCGTGAAAAGCAGGCCGCCGAGCAGGAGCGTTTGAAGCAGCTTGAGAAAGAACGTTTGCAGGCGCAGGAAGCAGCGAAAGCGCAGGCGGAACAACAGAAGCAAGCCGAAGAGGCCGCGAAGAAAGCGCAGGAACAGCAAAAGCAGGCGGAAGAGGCGGCTGCCAAAGCCGCAGCAGATGCTAAAGCGCAGGCTGATGCCCAGGCGAAATTAGCGGCAGAAGCGGCGAAGAAAGCGGCTGCGGATGCTCAGAAAAAAGCTGAAGCGGAAGCGGCGAAGAAAGCCGCTGCGGATGCTCAGAAAAAAGCCGAAGCGGAGGCCGCGAAGAAAGCCGCTGCAGATGCTCAGAAGAAAGCTGAAGCCGAAGCCGCGAAAAAAGCCGCTCAGGAAGCTGAGAAGAAAGCGGCTGCCGAGGCTGCGAAGAAAGCTGCTGCTGCCGAGAAGGCTGCTGCAGAAAAAGCTGCCGCCGCGGAAAAAGCCGCTGCAGATAAAAAAGCTGCAGCTGAGAAGGCCGCTGCCGATAAGAAAGCTGCTGCTGAAAAAGCGGCTGCCAAAAAGGCTGCTGCCGCTGAAAAAGCCGCTGCTGCCGCAGGGGTTGACGATCTGCTGGGGGATTTAAGCTCCGGTAAGAATGCACCGAAAACGGGCGGTGGGGCGAAAGGAAACAACGCAGCGCCGACCGGAAGTGGTAACACTAAGAGTAACGGTGCGACAGGGGCTGAAATCAACGGCTATGCCGCGCAGATTAAATCGGCGATTGAAAGCCGGTTCTATGACGCGTCTTCCTATACCGGTAAAACGTGTACGCTGCGTATAAAACTGGCTCCGGACGGCATGCTGCTTGACATTAAGTCTGAAGGTGGCGACCCGGCTTTATGTACTGCGGCTCTGGCTGCAGCGCGTCAGGCGAAGATGCCTAAACCGCCTTCGCAGGCAGTCTACGAAGTCTTCAAAAATGCACCGCTGGACTTCAAACCTTAAGTTACATTTTCCCCGTGCAAACGGGGAAAAATAGACCAGGTTTAGTCACAGGGTTCTGGTAGTTTTGTCTATTTGAGTTTGTTAACATTCTGCTAAATTATCGTGGGTAAGGTTACCCGGATAAGGGAGATATGATGAAGCAGGCATTACGTGTAGCATTTGGTTTTTTAATGCTGTGGGCAGCAGTCCTGCACGCAGAAGTACGTATCGAGATCACCCAGGGGGTGGACTCGGCACGCCCAATCGGTGTTGTTCCGTTCCAGTGGGCCGGTCCTGGCGCTGCACCTGAAGATGCTGGCGGCATCGTGGCGGCTGACCTGCGTAACAGCGGTAAATTCAACCCGTTAGATCGTTCTCGTTTGCCTCAGCAGCCGGGTAGTGCGCAGGAAGTACAGCCTGCTGCATGGTCTGCGCTGGGTATTGATGCGGTGGTTGTGGGTCAGGTTACCCCTAACCCGGACGGCTCATACAACGTGGCCTGGCAGCTGGTTGATACCGGCGGTGCGCCGGGTACCGTTCTGGCACAGAACTCTTACAAGGTCACGAAACAGTACCTGCGATACGCGGCACACGCGGCCAGCGATGCGGTATTCGAAAAACTGACCGGCATTAAAGGTGCGTTCCGTACCCGTATTGCTTATGTGGTGCAGACCAACGGTGGTCAGTTCCCGTACGAGCTGCGCGTCTCTGACTACGACGGTTACAACCAGTTCCTGGTGAAACGCTCTTCACAGCCGCTGATGTCTCCAGCCTGGTCTCCGGACGGGTCTAAACTGGCGTATGTTACCTTTGAGAGCGGTCGTTCTGCGCTGGTTATCCAGACGCTGGCTAACGGTGCGGTTCGTCAGGTTGCGTCGTTCCCACGTCACAACGGTGCGCCTTCCTTCTCTCCGGATGGGTCTAAACTGGCGTTTGCGCTGTCTAAAACCGGTAGCCTTAACCTGTACGTGATGGACATTGGCTCCGGCCAGATCCGTCAGGTGACCGATGGTCGCAGCAACAACACCGAACCATCATGGTTCCCGGACAGTCAAAACCTGGCGTTTACCTCTGACCAGGCCGGCCGTCCACAAATCTATAAAGTGAACATCAACGGCGGCGCTCCGCAGCGTATTACCTGGGAAGGTTCTCAGAACCAGAACGCAGACGTGAGCAGCGACGGTAAATTCATGGTAATGGTCAGCTCCAATGGTGGGCAGCAGCACATTGCCAAACAAGATCTGGTAGCGGGTGGCGTTCAAGTTCTGTCGTCAACGTTCCTGGATGAAACGCCAAGTCTGGCACCTAACGGCACTATGGTAATCTACAGCTCTTCTCAGGGGATGGGATCTGTGCTGAATCTGGTTTCTACAGATGGGCGTTTCAAAGCGCGTATTCCGGCTACTGATGGACAGGTAAAATCACCTGCCTGGTCGCCGTATCTGTAAATAATAATTAATTGATTACTAAAGGAATCATAGAAATGCAACTGAACAAAGTGCTGAAGGGGCTGATGATCGCTCTGCCTGTAATGGCAATCGCAGCGTGTTCTTCTAACAAGAACGCCAGCAATGACCAGAGCGGCGAAGGCATGATGGGTGCCGGTACCGGTATGGACGCGAACGGCAATGGCAACATGTCTTCTGAAGAGCAAGCGCGTCTTCAGATGCAGCAGCTGCAGCAGAACAACATCGTTTACTTCGATCTGGATAAATACGACATCCGTTCTGACTTCGCTGCGATGCTGGATGCTCACGCTAACTTCCTGCGTAGCAACCCATCTTACAAAGTCACCGTAGAAGGTCACGCGGACGAACGTGGTACTCCAGAGTACAACATCTCCCTGGGTGAACGTCGTGCTAACGCCGTTAAGATGTACCTGCAGGGTAAAGGCGTTTCTGCTGACCAGATCTCCATCGTTTCTTACGGTAAAGAAAAACCTGCAGTACTGGGTCACGACGAAGCGGCTTACTCCAAAAACCGTCGTGCCGTACTGGTTTACTAAGAGAATTGCATGAGCAGTAACTTCAGACATCATCTGTTGAGTCTGTCGTTACTGGTTGGAATAGCGGCCCCCTGGGCCGCTTTTGCTCAGGCACCAATCAGTAGTGTCGGCTCAGGCTCGGTAGAAGACCGGGTCACTCAGCTCGAGCGTATTTCTAACGCTCACAGTCAGCTTTTAACCCAACTCCAGCAGCAACTTTCCGATAACCAAAATGATATTGACTCTCTCCGCGGTCAGATTCAGGAAAGCCAGTATCAGCTTAACCAGGTTGTGGAACGTCAGAAGCAAATCTTGTTGCAGATAGATAGCCTGAGCAGCGGTGGTGCAGCAGCACAGCCAGCGGCAGGCGATCAGAGCGGTGCAGCGACCTCCGCACCCGCACCGTCTGCTGATGCTTCAGCCTCAACAGGGGCGCCTGTACAGAGTGGTGACGCAAATACGGACTACAATGCGGCCATTGCCCTGGTGCAGGATCAGTCTCGTCAGGACGACGCGATTGCTGCGTTTCAGAACTTTGTTAAGAAATACCCTGATTCAACCTACCAGCCAAATGCCAATTACTGGCTCGGTCAGCTGAATTACAACAAGGGTAAAAAGGACGATGCGGCGTTTTATTTTGCCTCAGTGGTGAAAAATTACCCGAAATCGCCGAAAGCGCCAGACGCGATGTATAAAGTTGGCGTGATCATGCAGGACAAAGGCGACACGGCGAAAGCCAAAGCGGTTTATCAGCAGGTGGTCGCAAAATTCCCGGGCACCGAAGGTGCTAAGCAGGCGCAAAAACGCCTGAATTCGATGGGATGATTATCGCATGACCAGAAATCGCGTTATTTCTGGTCGTGCAGCATGATTCGTAAGCAGTTAAGTGATCTTCATCGAAATTTTTGTTGCGCAGAATTCTTAAATCAGTAATATATGCCGCCGTTGCCACGGGATATCAAACAACGTGAAAACAGCGTAAAAGTGGGTCGTTAGCTCAGTTGGTAGAGCAGTTGACTTTTAATCAATTGGTCGCAGGTTCGAATCCTGCACGACCCACCACTAAGTCAGGTGGAAGTAGTAGTAAACCGTGAAGGATAACGTTGCGTAAGCAACGGCCCGTAGGGCGAGGCGAAGCCGAGTCATCCTGCACGACCCACCACTTAACGCATTACCGGTAGTACAGAGTGGGTGATTAGCTCAGTTGGTAGAGCATCTCCTTTACACGGAGGGGGTCGGCGGTTCGAGCCCGTCATCACCCACCACTCGGGTCGTTAGCTCAGTTGGTAGAGCAGTTGACTTTTAATCAATTGGTCGCAGGTTCGAATCCTGCACGACCCACCAATTTTATTGGTTCCGAGTGATAATTCAGGCAACACCCAAATGGGTCGTTAGCTCAGTTGGTAGAGCAGTTGACTTTTAATCAATTGGTCGCAGGTTCGAATCCTGCACGACCCACCAGCCTGAATAAATTTGAAGTACATCCCGCAAGGGGTCGTTAGCTCAGTTGGTAGAGCAGTTGACTTTTAATCAATTGGTCGCAGGTTCGAATCCTGCACGACCCACCAGTGTAGAAAGGCGCCCTAAAGGCGCCTTTTTGCTATCTGCGCTACAACAAATGCTCTGCTCATCTATTCCCGGTGACTTTTCACTCCGGATTCGCTATCTTGTTTAGTATATAAAACACGATTGCCGCGCGTTTTGCTTTGTCATGCAAAAGAAAGGCAATATTGTTAAGCCAGTAAAACGAGAAGCCATAATGAGTGTGATGTTCGATCCTGAAGCCGCCATCTATCCGTTTCCGCCAAAGCCTGTTCCGCTGAGCCAGGATGAAAAACAATTCTATCGCGAGAAGATCAAACGGCTTCTCAAAGAGCGCGATGCGGTGATGGTGGCCCATTACTACACCGACCCGGAAATTCAGCAGCTGGCGGAAGAGACCGGGGGCTGTATTTCTGATTCACTGGAGATGGCTCGCTTCGGGGCAAAACATCCCGCTTCCACGCTGCTGGTTGCAGGCGTGCGTTTTATGGGCGAAACGGCAAAGATCCTGAGCCCGGAAAAAACCATTCTGATGCCGACGCTTAACGCGGAGTGTTCACTCGATCTCGGCTGCCCGATTGATGAGTTCACCGCATTCTGCGATGCCCATCCTGACCGAACCGTGGTGGTTTACGCCAACACCTCCTCGGCGGTAAAAGCGCGCGCAGACTGGGTGGTCACGTCGAGCATCGCCGTTGAGCTTATTGAGCATCTGGATAGCCTGGGTGAGAAAATTATCTGGGCCCCTGACCGCCATCTTGGAAAGTATGTCCAGAAGCAGACGGGCGCTGACGTTCTCTGCTGGCAAGGTGCGTGTATTGTTCACGACGAATTCAAAACCCAGGCGCTGGCGCGCATGAAGGCACTTTATCCTGATGCCGCCATTCTTGTTCACCCAGAATCACCACAGTCGATTGTTGATATGGCCGATGCCGTTGGCTCAACCAGCCAGCTTATCAACGCGGCCAGGACGCTGCCGCACAAGCAGCTCATTGTGGCTACCGATCGCGGTATCTTCTATAAGATGCAGCAGGCCGTGCCGGAGAAAGAGCTCCTGGAAGCGCCAACGGCGGGGGAGGGCGCGACGTGCCGCAGCTGCGCGCATTGCCCGTGGATGGCGATGAACGGCCTGAAAGCGATTGCCGAAGGGCTCGAGACGGGCGGTGCGGCGCATGAAATCCACGTCGACGCCGCCCTGCGTGAAGGTGCGTTAATTCCGCTTAACCGCATGCTGGATTTTGCGGCTACACTACGTACTTAATTTAAAAACGCCCTGGGGAAAAGATGGATTTTTTTAGCACGCAGAACATTCTGGTTCATATACCGATTGGTGCAGGTGGCTATGACCTGTCATGGATTGAAGCCGTAGGCACGCTGGCGGGTTTGCTGTGTATCTGGCTGGCAAGCCTTGAGAAGATCGGTAACTACGCGTTCGGCCTGATTAACGTGACGCTGTTTGCGATTATCTTCTTCCAGATCCAGCTGTATGCCAGTCTGCTTTTGCAGTTGTTTTTCTTCGCCGCCAATATTTACGGCTGGTACGCCTGGTCCCGGCAAAACAGCCAGCAGGAGGCTGAGCTGCAGATCCGCTGGCTGCCCCTGCCAAAAGCCATCGCCTGGTTCGTTGCCTGCGTGGTTGCCATTGGTTTAATGACCGTCTATATCAACCCGGTGTTTGCGTTTCTGACCCGCGTTGCCGTTTCGGTCATGTCCGCTATTGGCCTGAACGTGACGATGCCGGAGCTTCAGCCGGATGCCTTCCCGTTCTGGGACTCTTGCATGATGGTGCTGTCGATTGCGGCGATGGTCCTGATGACGCGCAAATACGTTGAGAACTGGCTGCTGTGGGTCATCATCAACGTCATCAGCGTTGTAATTTTTGCTCTGCAGGGCGTCTATGCGATGTCGCTGGAGTATCTGCTGCTGACCTTCATTGCCCTGAACGGCAGCCGAATGTGGATTAACAGCGCGCGTGAGCGAGGCTCTCACGCGCTTTCCCGCTAATGGTGATGATGATGTGAATGGTCGGGTTGCGCCTCGTTAAGGTGGCAGTCCGGCCCGTTACAGGGCTGATACTCCATCTGGATGGTGGCGTGGCCAATTTCGTAGTGATGTTCAAGAAAATGCTGGATGCGTTCAAGCAGCGCGTCGTGATCATGAGGCGGGATCACCTGGGCGTGCAGCGTCATGACCGGCTTCTCCCCCACCAGCCAAACGTGCACGTGATGCACGTTGCGTACTTCCGGAACTGAGCGGCGCAGGTTACGTTTCAGCTCGTCAATGTCTATGGATGTCGGTGCACCTTCAAGAAGTTCATTGACGCTCTCCTTCAGCAGCCGCCAGGCGCTTCGCAAGACCAGACAAGACACCAGCACGGAGAGAATCGGGTCGACGGGCGTCCAGCCGGTATTGAGGATCACCAGCGCGGCGACAATCGCTCCGACCGAGCCGAGTAAATCTCCCAGAACGTGCAGGGCCGCAGCGCGCACGTTGAGGTTCTTTTCCCCGCTGCCGCGGTGCAAAATCCAGAACGCGAGGATATTCGCCAATAGTCCCGCCACGGCAATGACCATCATTGTTGTCCCGGCGATCGGCTGAGGGTGCCTGAAGCGCTGCACGGCCTCCCAGACGATAAGAAGGGTGATCGCCACCAGTGCGATGGCGTTAACAAACGCGGCGAGGGTCGTCAGCCTCAGCCAGCCGAAGGTATGGCGTGCGTTGGGCGGGCGGCGAGCAAACTGCACCGCCAGCAGGGCGAAAAGCAGCGCGGCGGCATCGGTCAGCATATGTCCGGCATCAGCCAGCAGCGCCAGAGAGCCGGAAACCAGGCCGCCAATGACCTCAATAACCATAAACGTGGCCGTGACGCCAAAGGCCAGCATGAGTCGTTTTGCGTTGTCATTTCCGGGAGAAGATGCGTGTGAGTGGGTGTGCGCCATGTCTGCTTTCCTGATTCGTTATTATTTTAGTGTAGCGTTTTTAACAGGTTACTCCAAAAAGAAAGGAGAGCCAGGGCTCTCCTTTCGCATTTAAAGCATCAAGAATTACTGGGTTGTGCCATCAGTTTTGGTATTGGCGTCGTTACCCACTTTGTCGTTCGGATCGGGACATTTGCCGTCCTTACACATCGAGTTCTTATGAACCTCATCCGAGCTCATATTGTCATGATTCATGGTGTCGGAAGCACCACCGTTCGGATGCAGCATGGTGCCGCCGGTATTGGTGTTCCCGGTATTGATCTGGCTGTTATCGACATTGTTCGGGGCGATATTCTGTTTCGCATCAGGCGCAACCTGGCCTGCTGCTGCTGCCGCATTGGCATCACCGTTGCTGTCTGAAGTACCCGTTTCTGCGGCCAGGGCGCTGCCGCTGGCAAGGGTGAGTGTGGCAGTCAGGAAGAGGGTTGTCAGTTTTGTCATTTTCATCATGGTGCTCCTGTTCTTGTCGTTACGCTGGATAACATTCTCCAACAGTGCATCTTTTTAGAGGCGAAAGATTCCGCCTTACGGACTTACGTCAGTATGGAATCGCGTTTAAGCGTGTAAAAATGGTTGTTACAGTTAAAAAGCTTAGGTTAGATCTCATTTTTCGCTATTTTGTGGCGATTTTTAGGCGAATTCCAGGAATTATCTGCGTGAAGTGTAAAACCGTGTTTACACTTCCTGGTCGACAAGATAGATTGAAAGGATTGCTTTCATTACTAAAGATATGGCAGAGCTGGAAAGAAGATGAATTATCAGAACGACGATTTACGTATTAAAGAGATCAATGAGTTATTACCTCCTGTAGCGCTCCTTGAGAAATTCCCCGCCACTGAAAATGCCGCAAACACGGTTTCTCATGCTCGTAAAGCGATCCACAAGATCCTGAAAGGTAATGACGATCGTCTTCTGGTGGTGATTGGCCCGTGCTCCATTCACGATCCTGCCGCTGCGAAAGAGTATGCGGCCCGTCTGCTCGCCCTGCGTGAAGAGCTGAAGGACGAGCTTGAAATCGTGATGCGCGTCTATTTTGAAAAACCGCGCACGACAGTGGGCTGGAAAGGGCTGATTAACGATCCGCACATGGATAACAGCTTCCAGATCAACGACGGCCTGCGCATTGCGCGCAAGCTGCTGCTGGAGATCAACGACAGCGGCCTGCCAGCTGCCGGCGAGTTCCTGGATATGATCACGCCACAATACCTGGCAGATCTGATGAGCTGGGGCGCGATTGGTGCCCGCACCACTGAATCTCAGGTCCACCGCGAGCTGGCTTCCGGTCTCTCTTGCCCGGTGGGTTTCAAAAACGGCACTGACGGTACCATTAAGGTGGCTATCGACGCCATCAACGCAGCGGGGGCGCCGCACTGCTTCCTGTCTGTGACCAAATGGGGTCACTCTGCCATCGTTAACACCAGCGGTAACGGCGACTGCCATATTATTCTGCGCGGTGGCAAAGAGCCAAACTACAGTGCAAAACATGTGGCAGACGTGAAGGCTGGGCTGGAAAAAGCCGGGCTGCCGGCGCAGGTGATGATCGACTTCAGTCACGCCAACTCCAGCAAGCAGTTCAAAAAGCAGATGGAAGTGGGGGCAGATGTCTGCCAGCAGATCGCCAACGGTGAGAAGGCGGTAATTGGGGTGATGATTGAAAGTCATCTGGTCGAAGGGAACCAGAACCTGGAAGGTAGCGAGCCGCTGGTGTATGGCAAAAGCGTGACTGATGCCTGCATCGGCTGGGACGATACCGATGCCATCCTGCGTCAGCTGGCGAATGCGGTAAAAGCGCGTCGCGGCTGAATTCTCAGGCACAAATAAAAAAGCGCGGAAGGCTCCGCGCTTTTTTTACGACTGGCGAAAATTACTTCGCTTTACCCTGATTCGCGACAGCCGCTGCTTTCGCTGCGATTTCGTCCGCGTTACCCAGGTAGTAGTGTTTGATTGGCTTGAAGTTTTCGTCGAACTCATACACCAGCGGCACGCCAGTTGGGATGTTCAGTTCGAGGATCTCGTCTTCACCCATGTTGTCCAGGTATTTCACCAGCGCGCGCAGGGAGTTACCGTGAGCGGCAATGATCACGCGCTCGCCGCTTTTCAGGCGTGGCAGAATGGTTTCGTTCCAGTAAGGCACAACGCGGTCGATGGTCAGCGCCAGGCTCTCGGTGGTTGGCAGCTCAGCGTCGGTCAGTTTCGCGTAGCGCGGGTCGTGGCCCGGATAGCGCTCGTCATCCTTGGTCAGCTCTGGTGGGGTGACCGCGAAGCCGCGACGCCACTGTTTAACCTGCTCGTCACCGTATTTCTCAGCGGTTTCCGCTTTGTTCAGGCCCTGCAGCGCACCGTAGTGACGCTCGTTCAGTTTCCAGGATTTCTCAACCGGCAGCCAGGCCTGGTCCAGTTCGTCCAGCACGTTCCACAGGGTATGGATGGCACGTTTCAGCACAGAGGTGTAAGCAAAATCAAAGCTGAAGCCTTCTTCCTTCAGCAGTTTACCTGCTGCTTTTGCTTCGCTTACGCCTTTCTCAGACAGATCAACGTCGTACCAACCGGTAAAGCGGTTTTCGTTGTTCCACTGGCTTTCGCCGTGACGCACCAGAACCAGCTTAGTAATAGCCATCTCTTACTCCTCAAGCATTTTTAGAATGATAACAATTCTCATTATATTGCCGTGGCGGTGCCACCAGCAACGCTTAACCCTAACCATAGCGAAAATAGTCTCTGAGTGTAAGATGCTTGTGAATCCAGGGTTATGATTTTGTCTGCGATCGGCGCTATTTTCAGCAAGACGCGCAGAAAAAAGCCCTCCGATGGGAGGGCTGGAAATCAATGCGGAATGAAATGATACTCTGTGACGCTCACGTACTCTTCACCCGGGCGCAGCACGCAGTCCGGCTGCGGCCATTCAGGATGATTGGGGCTGTCCGGCAGGAATTCGCTCTCCAGCGCCAGCCCTTGCCAGTCGCTGTACTCATCGTGTTCGCGCGCCGTGGTGCCGCCAAGATAGTTGCCTGAGTAGAACTGCAGGGCAGGGGCGGTGGTGTACACCGTCATCTGCAGCTTCTCATCCGCAGACCAGACCTGCGCGGCAGGCTGCTTCACATCACCTTTGGCGTGCAGCAGGAACGCGTGATCGTAGCCTTTCACCTTGCGCTGATCGTCATCGCTCAGGAAATCCTGGGCGATAACTTTAGCACTGCGGAAATCAAAGCTGGTCCCGCTCACGTCTTTAAGGCCCTGATACGGAATGCCCATCTCGTCAACCGGCAGATAAGCGTCAGCCAGGATCTGCAGCTTGTGGTTACGTACGTCGCACTGGTTGCCGTCCAGATTGAAGTAGGCATGGTTAGTCAGGTTGACCGGACATGGCTTATCGACCGTCGCACGGTATTCAATGGCGATTCGGTTGTCGTCGGTCAGCGTGAAGCGCGCGGACGCGATAAGATTCCCCGGGAAGCCCTGATCGCCATCAAGCGAATCCAGTGAGAACAGCACTTCCCCGTCGTTTTGACGAACAATCTTCCAGCGGCGTTTGTCAAAGCCGTCCGGCCCGCCGTGCAGCTGGTTCTCACCCTGGCTTGGAAGCAGGGCGTACTGGACGCCGTCGAGCTCAAAGCGGCTCTTCGCGATACGGTTGGCATAGCGCCCTACGGACGCGCCCAGATAGGCGGATTGATTGACATACTGCTCAGGCGAGGCGCAGCCGAGCAGGGTTTCGCGCACGCTGTCATCCGGCATTGGTACGCGGGCTGATAGCAGGGTCGCACCCCAGTCCATAAGCGTAACCACCATCCCCGCGCTGTTGCGCAGGGTTAACAGGCGATACGGCAGACCATCCGGTGCGAGGGTAGGTGTTTCGTTTAGCACTGTCCGGCTCCTTGTGATGCTTTACATACATAGAACGTTTCTTTGATGCCCGTTTGCGCTTCGTACTGCTTCGCCACGGCGTCCTGGACGGCAGGGACTAGCTCTTCAGGCACCAGCGCGACGATGCAGCCGCCAAAACCGCCGCCCGTCATGCGTACGCCGCCTTTGTCGCCAATGACCGCTTTCACAATGTCCACCAGGGTGTCGATCTGCGGCACGGTGATTTCAAAATCATCGCGCATGGAGGCGTGAGATTCTGCCATCAGTTCACCCATGCGTTTCAGGTCACCTTTCGCCAGTGCGGACGCGGCTTCAACGGTACGGGCGTTCTCCGTCAGCACGTGACGAACGCGCCTGGCGACAACCGGATCCAGTTCGTGCGCCACTTTGTTAAATTCATTGAGCGTCACGTCGCGCAGGGCAGGCTGCTGGAAGAAGCGCGCACCGGTTTCGCACTGTTCGCGGCGGGTGTTGTATTCGCTGCCCACCAGCGTGCGTTTAAAGTTGCTGTTGATAATCACGACGGCCGCGCCTTTTGGCAGCGGAACGGCTTTGGTGCCCAGCGAGCGGCAGTCGATCAGCAGCGCGTGCTCTTTTTTGCCCAGCGCAGAGATCAGCTGGTCCATAATGCCGCAGTTGCAGCCCACGAACTGGTTTTCCGCTTCTTGGCCGTTCAGCGCAATTTGCGCGCCGTCCAGCGGCAGATGATACAACTGCTGGAAGACGGTTCCCACGGCCACTTCGAGCGAGGCCGACGAACTTAAGCCCGCACCCTGAGGCACGTTGCCGCTGATGACTAAATCGGCACCGCCGAAGTTCTTGTTGCGCTTCTGCAGATGCTTCACCACGCCGCGTACGTAGTTAGACCACTGCTGGCTGTCGTGCGTCACAATCGGGGCATCGAGGGAAAACTCGTCCGTCTCATTACCGTAATCTGCCGCAATGACGCGGACTTTGCGGTCGTCGCGCTTCGCACAGCTGATGACCGTCTGGTAATCGATGGCGCACGGCAGCACGAAGCCGTCGTTATAGTCGGTGTGTTCACCGATCAGGTTAACGCGGCCGGGCGCCTGGATAACGTGGGTGGCAGGGTAGCCAAATTTCTCAGCAAACAGGGATTGTGTTTTATCTTTCAGACTCATTTTTTAGACTCCTGATTCGCGATAGTGGACGTCGCTAACGGCGCGCAGGCGTTCTGCCGCCTGTTCCGCCGTCAGGTCACGCTGGGTTTCCGCCAGCATTTCATAGCCCACCATAAATTTACGCACCGTCGCAGAGCGCAGCAGCGGCGGGTAGAAATGGGCGTGCAACTGCCAGTGCTGATTCTCTTCCCCGTTAAACGGTGCGCCGTGCCAGCCCATGGAGTACGGGAAGGAGCACTGGAACAGGTTGTCGTAACGGCTTGTCAGTTTTTTCAGCGCCAGCGCCAGGTCGTCGCGCTGCGCGTCGCTGAGATCGGTAATGCGCTGAACGTGCGCTTTCGGCAGCAGCAGCGTTTCAAACGGCCAGGCGGCCCAGTAGGGAACGACGGCCAGCCAGTGCTCGGTTTCCACCACGGTACGGCTGCCGTCGGCCAGCTCACGCTGAGTGTAGTCCACCAGCATGGGTGAGCCGTTTTCTGCGAAATAGGCTTTCTGCAGACGATCTTCACGCTCGGCTTCGTTGGGCAGGAAGCTGTTCGCCCAGATCTGGCCGTGTGGATGCGGGTTAGAGCAGCCCATCGCCGCGCCTTTGTTTTCGAACACCTGCACCCACGGATAGCTCTGCCCCAGCTCAGCGGTTTGCGCCTGCCAGGTGCTGACCACCTCTTTCAGCGCGTCCACGCTCAGCTCTGGCAGCGTTTTGCTGTGATCGGGCGAGAAGCAGATCACGCGGCTGGTACCGCGCGCGCTTTCGCAGCGCATCAGCGGGTCGTGGCTTGCGGGGGCGTCCGGCGTGTCAGTCATCAGGGCGGCAAAATCGTTGGTGAAGACGAAGGTGCCCTTGTAGTCCGGGTTTTTATCCCCGGTGACGCGCGTATTGCCCGGACACAGGAAGCAGTCCGGGTCATGCTGTGGCAGCGTCTGTTTTGCAGGCGTCTCCTGCGCCCCCTGCCAGGGGCGCTTGGCGCGATGCGGGGAAACCAAAATCCATTGCCCGCTTAACGGGTTAAAACGACGATGCGGATGATCGACGGGATTAAACGAAGTCATGACGGATCCTTAGTCCGGATATCCTTGCGGGTGGCGTGACTGCCAGTGCCAGGTATCCTGTGCCATTTCATCAAGCGTGCGGGTGACACGCCAGTTCAGCTCTTTATCGGCTTTGGTGGCATCGGCCCAGTAAGCAGGCAGGTCGCCATCACGACGCGGAGCGAAGTGGTAGTTCACCGGCTTACCGCAGGCTTTGCTGAAGGCGTTAACCACGTCCAGCACGCTGCTGCCGACCCCGGCGCCGAGGTTATAAATATGCACGCCCGGTTTGTCAGCCAGCTGCTGCATGGCTGCAACATGGCCGTCTGCCAGATCCATCACGTGGATATAGTCGCGCACGCCGGTGCCGTCTTCGGTGGGATAGTCATTACCAAAAATGGCCAGCGACTCGCGACGGCCTACCGCCACCTGGGCGATGTACGGCATTAAGTTGTTCGGAATACCCTGCGGATCTTCACCCATATCGCCGGACGGATGCGCACCGACCGGGTTAAAGTAGCGCAGCAGCGCGATGCTCCACTCCGGCTGCGCTTTTTGCAGGTCGGTCAGGATCTGCTCCACCATCAGCTTGCTTTTGCCGTACGGGCTTTGCGGCGTACCGGTCGGGAAGCTCTCAACGTAAGGAATTTTTGGCTGATCGCCATAGACGGTGGCGGAGGAGCTAAAGATAAAGTTTTTGACGTTCGCCGCGCGCATGGCGGAGATCAGACGCAGGGTACCGTTGACGTTGTTGTCGTAATACTCAAGCGGTTTCGCAACGGATTCACCAACTGCTTTCAGGCCCGCGAAGTGGATCACCGCTTCGATGGCGTGGTCGTGAAGGATCTCGGTCATCAGCGCTTCGTTGCGGATGTCGCCTTCTACGAAAGTTGGCTGTTTACCGCCAAGACGTTCAATTACCGGCAGCACGCTGCGCTTACTATTGCACAGGTTGTCGAGGATGATCACATCGTGACCATTTTGCAGCAGCTGCACACAGGTATGACTTCCGATGTAACCGCTACCACCTGTTACCAGAACTCGCATAATTCGCTCCATTGGGCTTATGGTATGTAATAACCATAGCATAACAGAGACGCTAAAAGTGTGACATGGGATAAAATAGTGGAATCGTTTACACTCGTTTTCACACTCGCTTTTTCGATGAGTCAGAGCATTCTAGATCAAAGAGATAGCGATGTATTGATGCAAGTTATCTGAAAAGAGGAGGGCGGTGCCCTCCACGGTTAATCGACGCTGCTGAGAAGGTAGCGATAACCCTCGCCGTCCGCGACAAACTCCAGGCGGTGGGTAATGCAGGAAGGGGCATCTTCGGCATGGTGTGAAACGAACAGCAGCTGCGTTTCACCTTCGCTAATCAGCACGTCTACAAAGCGGCGGATCAGCTGCCGGTTGAGCGGATCCAGCCCCTGCAGCGGTTCGTCGAGGATCAGAAGCGTAGGGTGTTTTACCAGCGCGCGAACGATCAGTGCCAGGCGCTGCTGCCCCCACGACAGGCTATGAAACGGCGCGTCAGCGACCCGGCTGTCCATGCCCAGAATATCCAGCCACTGCTGGGCCAGCTTGCGCTGTTTGTCCGACACCGCCTGATAAATGCCGATGGAATCAAAATAGCCGGAAAGGATCACGTTGCGTACCGTGGTACTGACCCGGTAATCAAGATGCAGGCTGCTGCTGACGTAGCCGATGTGCTTTTTGATATCCCAGATGGTTTCGCCGCTGCCGCGACGCCGCCCGAAAAGCGTCAGATCGTTGCTATAGCCCTGCGGGTGATCGCCGACGATCAGGCTCAGCAGCGTTGATTTTCCCGCGCCGTTAGGGCCGATAATCTGCCAGTGCTCGCCAGGATTGACCGTCCAACTGAGGTGGTTAAGGATCGGACGGTCATCATAGGAAACCACCCCGTCGCGCAGAACGATAAGCGGCTGCCGGGGATCGAGACCGTGGCGAGCTGCCGGCGCGTCGGGCTCCGGCAGCGCAATTCCCGCCAGCTTTTCGCTGTGCGCAAGCTGGGCAATGAGCGCCTGCTTGAGCAGCGCAGATTTTTCCCCGGTTTCGATCAGGCTGCAGTCTGCCAGCACGCCCGCGTTCTGCACGAAATCAGGAATTTCATCAAAGCGGTTCAGCACCAGTACGATCGTATAACCTTCCTGAGTCAGAGAGCCCAGCAGGGCGGCAAGCTGGCCGCGGGAGTGAACATCCAGCCCGTCAAAGGGCTCATCCAGAATCAGCAGCTCCGGCTGGCCCATGAGCGCCTGACACAGAAGCGTTTTCCGCGTCTCGCCGGTAGAGAGGTATTTAAACCGCCGGTTCAGCAAAGCGGAGATGCCAAATTGTTCCGCCAGATGCTGGCAGCGAGCGGGATCTTTCACCTCATCCTGAATAATCTCCGCCGCCGTGCGGCCGGTGTCTTCTTCACCAGGACTGAGTAAATCGGTGTTATTGCGCTGCCACTCGTCGCTTACCAGCTTTTGCAGCTGTTCAAAGGACAGGCGCGTCACGCGTTTGAAATGGCTCTGGTATTCGCCTTTGAGAAGGGGAAGCTCTCCGGCCAGCGCGCGGGCCAGCGCGGATTTACCGCTGCCGTTGGTGCCGACAAACGCCCAGCTTTCACCCGCGCGTATTGTCAGATCGGCAATCGTCAGCGTTCGGGTATCGCTAAGACGAAACGTACCTTGCGAAATATGCAATGATGACATGATGTATCCCATTTTTTGCAGCAACTGCTGTCAGGGATACGCACTGTCGGCACGATTGTCAATGCACTCAGCACAATGTGGCGATAATCACCCGGTCTGCGTTGAAATATGCGGTGACGATAGCACCTTCTTCTAAACCGTCCGCCTCGCTGAGCGGGACCGTCGCGCAAAGGGTTTGTCCGTCTGCCAGGGGCATCAGCACCTCGCACTGCTCTTTGCCGCGTTCGATATGGCTGATGGCGCCGCGCAGCTGGTTATCTGCGGCCTTTGCCTTGTCCGGGTCACGCGTGATGTTGACCCAGGGCGCTTTAAGCAACACCAGCACCTCTTTACCTTCGTCCAGATCGAGGCGCTCTGCGCTCTGCGCCGTTATCGCCGCTTTCAGACGGGTGACGCCATCGGCAAGCAGGATCTCAATATGCTGCTGTACCTGGAGATTATCGCGCGCCGTCACCGTACCAAACCACTGGTTGCGGGCGCTGGTCTGTAACGAGAAGCGGGAAATGGCGGCCAGCAAGCTGTCCAGCGGAACGTTATCGTCGTCACTCAATACATCGAACGCTTTTTGCTGGATTTGTCCCAGGAGATCGTAGAGCTGAATCAGACGCTGGCCGTAACGTGTGACGACAGCCCCGCCACCGCCTTTGCCCCCTGTGGCTCTGTCCACCAGCGGTTGTTCGCTCAGGGTGTTCATTTCATTGATGCCATCCCAGGCGCTTTTATAGCTAATCCCGGCATTCCTGGCTCCCTGGCTAATTGAGCCGGTCTGTTCTATCTGTTTAAGCAGGGCAATACGCCGGGGGTCGGCGAAAAGCTTTTGCTGAAGTCGGAGAGTAAGAAGAATTTCGGCCTGCATAACAGTGTCCTGGCAAAAAGAATATTGTGACCCAAATGGTGCAGGGCGCAAAGGGCACCGCACAAAAGGGGATGTTTTTCTTACTTTTCAGGGTAGAATAGCCCATTCACAAAATCTGGAGAAAACCATGTTAGAGTTGTTGAAAAGTCTGGTATTCGCCGTGATCATGGTACCAGTAGTGATGGCCATCATCCTCGGTGCCATCTACGGCCTGGGTGAAGTGTTCAACGTCTTTTCGAATATCGGTCACAGAGACCGTGCGAAAAAGCAGCATTAATTTCCCACAAAACGCCCGGCTTGCCCGGGCGTTTTGCTCTCAAGATTTTTTCATTTTCGCCGATATTATTAAGATATCCGTCCGCCTTACCCCTTGAGCGGTACGATTTACCGCTGGGATCTCCCTGAAGATATCGTTATATTAATTTGTATATAACGCTACTCACAGGAGTTACAGATGGCACGTTCATGGGTACGCCTTTTCGCAGGGGCAACGCTGACGCTTTCACTTACCGGACACGCGCTGGCGGACGAGGGTAAAATCACGGTCTTTGCGGCGGCGTCACTGACCAACGCGCTGCAGGATATCGCGGCGGCGTATAAAAAAGAGAAAAACGTCGAGGTGGTCTCCTCTTTTGCCTCTTCTTCGACGCTGGCGCGCCAGATAGAAGCGGGCGCACCGGCGGATCTGTTCATCTCGGCTGACCAGAAGTGGATGGATTACGCGGCGGAGAAGAGAGCGATTGATGCAACAACCCGCGAAACGCTGCTGGGGAATAGCCTGGTTGTCGTGGCACCAAAAGCCAGCGCGCAGGCGGACATCACCATCAATAAAGAGACCAACTGGATAAATCTGCTGAACGGTGGGCGTCTGGCGGTGGGCGATCCGGAGCACGTTCCGGCCGGGATCTATGCCAAAGAAGCGCTGCAAACGCTGGGGGCATGGGAGACATTGTCGCCGAAGCTGGCCCCGGCGGAAGACGTGCGCGGCGCGCTGGCGCTGGTGGAACGCAACGAAGCTCCGCTGGGCATAGTGTATGGCTCCGATGCCGTTGCCAGCAAAGGCGTGAAGGTGGTGGCAACATTCCCGGAAGATTCCCACAAGAAAGTGGAATATCCTGTCGCGATTGTTGATGGACATAAAAATGCGACCGTAACGGCCTTCCGCGATTATCTGAAGGGGCCGGAGGCGTCCGCAATCTTTAAACGTTATGGATTTACGACTCACTGATGATACTGACCGATCCTGAATGGCAGGCTGTTTTGCTGAGCCTTAAAGTCTCTTCCCTGGCGGTTGCGCTGAGTTTGCCCTTTGGGATCTTCTTTGCCTGGTTACTGGTTCGCTGTCGGTTTCCCGGCAAAGCGCTGCTCGACAGCGTGCTGCATCTCCCCCTGGTTTTACCGCCTGTGGTGGTCGGTTACCTGCTGCTGATTTCGATGGGGCGACGCGGTTTTATCGGCGAAAGGCTCTACGACTGGTTCGGACTCACATTCGCTTTTAGCTGGCGCGGTGCGGTGCTGGCGGCGGCGGTGATGTCATTCCCGCTGATGGTGAGGGCAATCCGCCTCGCGCTGGAAGGCGTGGACATGAAGCTCGAACAGGCGGCCCGCACGCTGGGCGCCGGACGCTGGCGCGTCTTTTTCACCATCACGCTCCCGCTTACGCTGCCGGGCATTATTGTCGGGACGGTGCTGGCCTTCGCCCGCTCGCTGGGCGAGTTCGGCGCGACCATCACGTTTGTGTCGAACATTCCCGGTGAGACGCGAACCATTCCGTCGGCCATGTACACCCTGATTCAGACGCCGGGGGGAGAGAGTGCCGCAGCGCGGCTGTGCATCATCTCAATCGTACTAGCCCTGGTTTCGCTGCTGGTTTCTGAATGGCTGGCGCGGCTGAGCCGCGAGCGGATGGGGAAATAACGATGCTGGAATTGAATTTCACCCAGACGCTGGGAAACCATACCCTGACGCTTAACGAGACGCTGCCTGCAAGCGGCATCACCGCCGTCTTCGGCGTGTCGGGAGCGGGAAAAACGTCTCTGATTAACGCCATCAGCGGCCTGACGCGCCCGCAGTCAGGGCGTATTGTCCTGAATAACCGCGTCCTGAATGACGTGGAGAACAAAGTTTACCTCTCACCGGACAAGCGCCGCATCGGCTACGTTTTCCAGGACGCGCGCTTGTTCCCGCACTACAGCGTGCGCGGCAACCTGCGCTACGGCATGGCGAAAAGCATGGCCGGGCAGTTTGACAAGCTGGTCACGCTTTTAGGCATTGAGCCTCTGCTCGACAGGCTGCCGTCCTCACTCTCCGGCGGAGAAAAACAGCGGGTGGCCATTGGCCGCGCGTTGCTGACCGCCCCCGAACTGCTGCTGCTCGACGAGCCGCTGGCCTCGCTCGATATACCGCGCAAGCGCGAACTTCTGCCTTATCTGCAGCGACTGACGCGTGAAATTAATATTCCGATGCTCTACGTCAGCCATTCGCTGGATGAGATCCTTCATCTGGCCGACAAAGTGCTCGTGCTGGAAGAGGGCAGCGTGAAGGCCTTCGGCAACCTGGAAGAGGTGTGGGGCAGCAGCGTAATGCACCCCTGGTTACCGAGAGAGCAGCAGAGCAGCATCCTGAAGGTCAGCGTTCTGGAACACCATCCGCACTACGCGATGACCGCGCTGGCGCTGGGTGACCAGCATCTGTGGGTCAATAAGATCGATAAACCGTTACAGTCTGCGCTGCGAATTCGCATCCAGGCGTCGGACGTCTCGCTGGTGCTGCAGCCGCCGCTGCAAACCAGTATTCGCAATATTCTGCGCGCCAAAGTGGCGGAGTGTTTTGATGATAACGGGCAGGTGGAGGTGAAGCTTGAAGTCGGCAGCAGGACGCTCTGGGCGCGCATCAGCCCGTGGGCCAGGGATGAGTTAGCAATCAAGCCCGGCCTGTGGCTTTACGCGCAAATTAAGAGCGTCTCAATCACCGCCTGATTACAGCAGGTGGGTATAAATGTACTGCGCGATGCTGTCGGTGGTGTTGTCGCCAATCACCACGTTGGCGCGCGCTTTCACCGCGTCGTCGGCATTGCCCATCGCCACGCCCGTACCGGCGGCTTCCAGCATGCTGATGTCGTTGTAGTTATCGCCGAAGGCGATCACGTCCTGCATCGACCCGCCTTTTGATTCCACATACTGCGTCAGGCGCTTGCCTTTGCTGTTACCCTTGCGGGCAATATCCACCTGGTCATGCCAGGACCATTCGCACTCCAGCCCCAGCGTTTCCTCGACGTGCTTCGCGAAGGTATTCAGTTTGGTGGTGTCTTCATCCGTCAGGGCGAATTTCCAGATAGCCTCAACATCCCGGGCCGCCTGGCGCAGGGAGGAAACCTGGGTAAAGACCGGGCGCTGCGCTTCAGGCAGGGACAATGCCCAGTTGCTGGTGCGCACCACGTGGCCGGTAGGGCGCTCGTACACCATCGCGTTATCTACGTACATGAGACCGTGTACGTCATGCTCATCCAGCAGATCAATCAGTTGCAGCGCCTGCGGAACCGGCAGCGGGTCGGCGGCTAAAACCTTTTTTGCCTGATAATCATACAAATAAGTGCCATTACAACAAATTGCAGGTGTATCTAGCGCCAGTGCCTGATAAAAAGGGTGAATGGCAACGTGATGTCGACCCGTTACGATAAGGAGTTGATACCCCACTTCCTGCGCACGTTTAAGCGCTTCAAGGGAGGAGGGGAGCAGGGTTTTCTGAGGGGTAAGTAATGTTCCGTCTAAATCCAGTGCAATCACACGCGAGGTCATTTGTTCTTCCGGGTTAATGTTGAATTTTAGGTCTCAGGGGATGTTACACCGAGAGTAAATCGCTGCAAAATTCCTGGCTAAAATTCAGCATTCACCGTTAAAAATAATCACTTTCACGTGCAGTGAGGAAAGGAGTATTCATGAAACAAACCGTTTATACCGCCAGTCCTGAAAGTCAGCAGATCCACGTCTGGCGCTTGAATGCAGAAGGTTCGCTCACGCTGGTTCAGGTTGTTGATGTGCCGGGCCAGGTGCAACCGATGGTCATCAGCCCGGATAAACGTTTCTTGTACGTGGGTGTGCGTCCGGAGTTTCGCGTGCTGGCCTACCGCATCTCTCCTGACGACGGCGCGCTGACCTACACCGCTGAAGCGCCACTGCCGGGCAGCCCGACTCACATCTCGACCGATCGTAAAGGCAACTTCGTTTTCAGCGGCTCCTATAATGCGGGCTGCGTCAGCGTGACGCGACTTGAAGATGGTATTCCGACGGATACCGTGGATGTGGTGGAAGGGCTGGAAGGCTGTCACTCGGCGAATATCTCTCCGGACAACCGCACGCTGTGGGTGCCTGCGCTGAAGCAGGATCGTATCTGCCTGTTCACCCTGAGCGACGATGGTCACCTGGTGGCGCAGAATCCGGCTGAGGTCACCACCGTTGAGGGCGCAGGTCCTCGCCATATGGTCTTCCACCCGAACCAGCAATATGCCTACGTCGTCAATGAACTGAACAGCTCTGTGGACGTATGGGAACTGAAAGATCCAAACGGTCAGATTGAGTGCGTGCAGACGCTGGATATGATGCCGTCTGACTTCTCCGATACCCGCTGGGCGGCGGATATTCATATCACGCCGGATGGCCGCCACCTTTACGCCTGCGACCGTACCTCCAGCCTGATTACCGTGTTTAGCGTCTCTGAAGACGGCAGCGTGCTGGCGATTGAAGGTTTCCAGCCAACGGAAACCCAGCCGCGCGGCTTTAATATCGATCACAGCGGTAAATACCTGATTGCGGCGGGGCAGAAATCCCACCACATCGCGCTGTATGAAATCAAAGGCGAGCAGGGGCTGCTGGAAGAGAAAGGACGGTACGCCGTCGGCCAGGGGCCAATGTGGGTAGTGGTAAACGCTCACTAAGCCGCTAAAAACAAAAAACCTCGCGAATGCGAGGTTTTTTATGCCCGGTGGTTGCCGGGTGAGCACATCAAAACGTAACCAACACGTCCATCATAATATTGGCTTAAGGTGATGTAAATTCATCATCAACGAAAAAAAGAGATTATGAGACGATGGTGGATATTAATATTCAGTATAAACAGTTACTTATTTGTTTTCTCTTTATAAATTCCTAAACTCCATTTAACTGTTTTTATGTACAGTAATGGTCTGATATCATTCTGTTCGTTGGTTTGATGTGTTGCAGTTCCGCAATTCAGGATCCGTTTCAAGTCCTGGCTGTCGGGTGGTGCCGACAGTGCCTAAACTGCGGAGCACGTCAAAACATAACCAACACACCTCTGGTGACAGGCAGCGGAAAGGTAAATCAGAGGAGAAGTGCTCTATACCAAAGGAGTGGCGTATGAGCGGTGTGGAATGGGCAATTCTGTTCCTGCAACTCATGGTTGCGATTATGCAACTATTGGATGCGTATCTTAAGTTTGGTGCCTGACGTATCCAGTCGCAGTAAAAAGGGGGATTAACATCCCCCTTTTACTCTTATCTTACTGCTTCGGCTCAGCGACCACGTTACTGCCCAGACCGCGGTTGTTGTATTCCCACATGCGGTTGAAGTTCGCGTCGTTCAGGTTGCGCTGCACGTTCCCTTTATCATCCATCGTACCGGTATTGCCGGAGAACGGACGTTTGGAGACAGCGGCATCAGCCCACGGCTTCGCCACGTTAAAGCCTTCGTTGATCACGCTGTCGCGGATCACGACCTGGCCGTTAGTGGCAGAGTCCACGTCCAGGGAGCGTCCCAGCTGCGCCACGCCGTCACCGGCCGCGTTGAAGCGGCTGTTCACGGCCAGGAAGCCGTAGAAGAGGTTAGACTGAGTTGCTGGCGCAAACACGTAACCTTCCTGCTGAGTGCGTGAGTTCACCACGCGGAAATCGGTATTATCAAACACTACCGCGCCGCGACCGGACACCAGATCCACGTCACCTTCAACGTAGCTGTTGGTCACCAGCGTACGGGTCAGGCGGTTATTCTGCAGGGTGTTCTGCACGCCGCTGTTGGTCACGAAGAAGGTGTTCTGACGACCCAGAATGTTGACGTTGTTAATCTGCACCTTATCGCCATCGCTACGCAGCGCAACGGCCTGGTGGTTACCGGCATCCACGCTGTCGCCCAGGGTATTCTGGATGGTCAGGTTCTGCAGCTGCAGGCCGTTATTTTGAGACCAGAATACCGCCGAGCACATCACGCCAACGGTGGCGGAACGCTTGCTCTGGCAGTTATCAAACATATACCACGCCGGTTTGCCCGGCATATATTTGCCGGCCGGGTTCACCAGGTGACGCCAGGTGTTGTTGTCAATTTCGGAATCAATCGCCAGGCCAATTTTTACGTCGAGCGCTTTTTCGCCCAGACCGTAAATCGTAATGCTGCCCGGGGCCGCCGGAACATACACGGTGCCTTCATATTCACCCGGCAGGATCGCGATGTACTGGCGAGACGCGCTGTGTTTAGTAATGGCCGCGTCAACCGCAGCCTGAATGGAGGTGTGCGTAACGCCCTGCGCACCCGCCGGGCCAACCACGAAGTCAGGCTGTTTTGGCAGGTTAATTGAAGACGGTGTCCACGGCGCGGCGTTAGGATCCATTGCCGAGAAGTAGTGGGCACGGTCGAAGTTCTTCGCTTCATCTGCGGACAAAATCGGGCGGGAAGCGGTACCGGGCGCTACCTGCTCAGAAGGTCGCTGATCCGGTGGTGTTGAACTGCATGCGGATAATGTCACGCCAAAGGCGAGCGCTAACGCCAGACGGGAAATCCTGGAAATGTTCAAGGTGAAGCTCCTGGGTATGCAAGTCTTTACGGGATAGACGAAATAGCCTGCTTTTTTATACTAAGTTGAGCGAAACGGGAAGATAAAAAGGGTAAAAGTTGCATTTTTTGCCATGAGGTGACGGGAAAGTCATCACAAATAAATAACATTTTCCCTCAAGGCGGTTGACAGCAGACGATGGATGCAAATAAATGTCTATACAACCCATGACAAGTGGAATGCCCATGCAGCTTCATCCTGACGATGTAATATGGCGAAATGCGCGACTGGCAACAATGGTTCCCGACACATCCGCGCCCTATGGCCTGAAAGAGCAGCACGCCCTGGTCGTGCGCGGTCAAACTATCCTTGCCGTGATCCCTGAATCTGACATTCCTGCCGGACACCGTCACGTCGTCGATCTTGAGGGACGTCTGGTCACGCCAGGCCTGATTGACTGCCATACCCACCTGGTGTTCGGCGGTGACCGCGCGGCGGAGTGGGAGCAGCGTCTGAACGGCGTCTCTTATCAAACCATCAGCGCCCAGGGGGGCGGGATTAACGCCACCGTGACGGCAACGCGCGGCAGTTCACCGGAAACCCTGCTGACACTGGCGCAGCAACGGCTCCAGCGTCTGATGAATGAAGGTGTGACGACCGTTGAAATCAAATCGGGATACGGACTCAACGCCGAGGCCGAAGAGAAGATGCTGCAGGTTGCCCGCCAGCTGAGCCTCAATAATCCGATCGATATCAGCGCAACGCTGCTGGCCGCACACGCCGTACCAGCGGAATACCGGCAGGATCCGGATGCGTACCTCACGCTGGTCTGTGAGCAGATCCTGCCCACGCTGTGGCAAAAAGAGTTATATGAAGCAGTAGACGTGTTTTGTGAAAACGTCGGCTTTACCCCGTCGCAAACCGAGCGCCTCTTCCAGGCCGCGACCGCGCTCGGAATCCCGGTGAAGGGACATGTTGAACAGCTGTCGAATCAGGGCGGCGCGGCGCTGGTGAGCCAATATAACGGGCTGTCGGCCGATCATATCGAATATCTCGATGACGCAGGCGTTCAGGCGATGGCGGAAAGCGGCACGGTTGCGGTATTGCTTCCCGGCGCGTTCTATTTTCTTCAGGAGCGCCAGCGTCCGCCGGTTGAACGGCTCAGAAAACAGGGGGTCCCGATGGCCGTCGCCACCGACTATAACCCCGGCACCAGCCCGTTTGCCAGCCTGCACCTGGCGATGAATATGGCCTGCGTCCAGTTTGGCCTCACACCGGAAGAGGCCTGGGCTGGCGTCACGCGGCATGCGGCGCAGGCGCTGGGGCGCGGTGCTACCCACGGGCAGCTGCGGGCGGGGTTTGTCGCTGATTTTATCGTCTGGGATGCTCGCCACCCGGTGGAGATGGTCTACGAGCCGGGGCGCAACCCGCTTTATCAACGCGTTTTCCGTGGGGAGGCAGTATGAGGTTATGGCGGCCCGTAGCCGAAACCGTCTGGCAGGGGCGCGACGACAGCGCCGAGGCCAGCAATGCAACGCGCATTTTCCAGACGATACACCATCAGGCGCAGTTTACGCCGCTTTCATCCGGCATTGCGCTGATAGGCTTTGAATGTGATGCAGGGGTTAAACGCAATCAGGGCAGGCCTGGCGCCGTACAGGCTCCTGATATCCTGCGCAAAGCGCTGGCAAATATGGCAAGCCATCAGGGGCACGAACGGCTGGCGGATATGGGCTCGGTGTACGTTGAGGGCGATGAGCTGGAAGCGGCACAGCAGGCGTTAAGCGATGCCGTCACGGCCTGCCAGCAGTCCGGGATGCGCACGCTGGTGTTTGGCGGCGGGCACGAAACCGCCTGGGCGCATGGTCGGGGGATTCTGGATGCGTTCCCTGGAGAGCGTGTGACGGTGATAAATCTGGATGCGCATCTTGACCTGCGCAAGGCCGACCGGGCGACGTCCGGTACGCCGTTTCGTCAGTTGGCTAACTACTGCGATGAACGCGGGAGCGAGTTTCGCTACGCCTGCTTTGGCGTCAGCCGCGCGGCGAACACCCAGGCACTGTGGGATGAGGCCGAACGCCTGAACGTCAGGCTGGTAGAGGATCTCCATTTCAGGCGCGAGGCCCTACCGGCGCTGGAAAAGGTGCTGGCGCAGGCCGATCGCGTCTACCTGACGATCGATCTGGACGTTCTGCCCGCAAGCGAAATGCCTGCCGTTTCCGCCCCGGCCGCGTTAGGAGTCCCGGCGCTGGATCTGCTGCCGGTTATCGAACAAATCTGCCGCAGCGGTAAGCTGCAGGCCGCCGATCTGGTAGAGTTTAACCCGCAGTACGATCGGGACGGACAGGGCGCAAAGCTCGCCGCCCGTCTGGCCTGGCAAATTGCTCACTGGTGGGCATAACACTATTTAAGGAGTCATGATGTTTTCACGCTCGCCCCTGCCGCAGCCGAGCCCTCCCGCGCCTTTCTATGAAAAGGTGAAGCAGGCGATCAGCGAAAAAATCGCAACCGGCGTCTGGCGCCCGCACGACCGCATTCCGTCGGAGGCCGAGCTGGTGGCCCAGTTCGGTTTTAGCCGGATGACCGTCAACCGGGCGCTGAGAGAGCTGACCGACGAAGGGCTTCTGGTGCGCCTGCAGGGAGTTGGCACCTTCGTGGCGGAACCCAAAGGGCAATCTGCCCTGTTTGAAATCCGCAGCATCGCGGACGAAATTGCCGCACGTAATCATCATCACCGGTGCGAAGTGCTGGTGCTGGAAGAGACCCAGGCCAGCGTCGAGCAGGCCGCAGAGCTGAACGTCAAAGAAGGCAGCCGCATCTTCCACTCCGTGATGGTGCATTTTGAAAACGACATTCCGGTGCAGATTGAAGATCGCTGCGTCAACGCAGAGCGGATACCGGACTATCTCAATCAGGATTACACCCAAACTACGCCACATGCCTATCTCTCGCTCGTCGCTCCGCTGACGGAAGGGGAGCACATTGTGGAGGCCGTGCGCGCCACGCCGCAGGAGTGCGAACGGCTGCGCATTAAAGAGCATGATCCGTGCCTGCTGATCCGCCGTCGTACCTGGTCGTCATCGCACATCGTGTCGCATGCCCGGCTGCTCTTCCCGGGTAACCGTTACCGGCTACAGGGCCACTTTATGTCATAAGTTTTATAAGCGTGATCGCTAACGCAATATAACAAAATTGTATCTTTTTTGTTAAATACGATCTTGTGTGTGCTTGTCTATACAAGTATATCTAAATGTATCATCTGTCCCTTATGAGGAGCACACAATGTCGTCAGGTAAATACCGTCAGCAGGACGTCCGCGCCGCGCGCGGCACCACGCTTACCGCCAAAAGCTGGCTCACCGAAGCCCCGCTGCGCATGTTGATGAACAACCTCGATCCCGAGGTGGCGGAAAATCCCCACGAGCTGGTGGTCTACGGCGGCATAGGCCGCGCCGCGCGCAACTGGGAATGCTATGACGCCATTGTACAATCCCTGACCGAACTCGAACACGACGAAACCCTGCTGGTGCAGTCCGGCAAGCCGGTTGGCGTGTTCAAAACCCATAAAAACGCGCCGCGTGTGCTGATCGCCAACTCTAACCTGGTGCCGCACTGGGCCACCTGGGAACACTTCAACGAGCTGGATTCGAAAGGGCTGGCGATGTATGGCCAGATGACCGCCGGTAGCTGGATCTACATCGGCAGCCAGGGGATTGTTCAGGGAACCTACGAAACCTTCGTGGAGGCCGGTCGCCAGCACTATAACGGCTCGCTCAAAGGCCGCTGGGTATTGACCGCGGGTCTCGGCGGCATGGGCGGCGCGCAGCCGCTGGCCGCCACGCTTGCCGGCGCCTGCTCGCTGAACATTGAGTGCCAGCAGAGCCGCATTGATTTCCGTCTGCGCACCCGCTACGTCGATGAACAGGCAACCGATCTGGACGATGCGCTGGCGCGCATTAAAAAATACACCGCCGAAGGCAAAGCCGTGTCGATTGCCCTGTGCGGCAACGCGGCGGATATTCTGCCGGAGCTGGTTGCCCGCGGCGTGCGCCCGGATCTCGTCACCGACCAGACCAGCGCCCACGATCCGCTGCACGGCTACCTGCCAAAAGGCTGGGCGTGGGAAGAATACCAGCAAAAAGCGGAGACCGACCCGGAAGGCACCGTGCTTGCCGCGAAACGCTCTATGGCCGAACACGTTTCTGCCATGCTGGCCTTCAGCCAGATGGGGATTCCGACCTTTGACTACGGCAACAACATCCGCCAGATGGCGAAAGAGATGGGCGTGAATAACGCTTTCGACTTCCCCGGCTTCGTGCCTGCCTATATTCGCCCGCTGTTCTGCCGCGGCATCGGCCCGTTCCGCTGGGTTGCCCTGTCCGGCGATCCGCAGGATATCTACAAAACTGATGCCAAAGTGAAGGAGATCGTTGCGGATGACAAACATCTGCACCACTGGCTGGACATGGCCCGCGAGCGCATCAGCTTCCAGGGCCTGCCGGCGCGCATCTGCTGGGTTGGGCTGGAGTGGCGGCAAAAGCTGGGCCTCGCCTTCAACGAAATGGTGCGCAGCGGTGAAGTCTCCGCGCCGATCGTCATTGGCCGCGACCACCTGGACTCCGGCTCCGTTGCCAGCCCGAACCGCGAAACCGAAGCCATGCGCGACGGCTCGGATGCGGTCTCCGACTGGCCGCTGCTCAACGCCCTTCTGAACACCGCCAGCGGCGCGACCTGGGTCTCGCTGCACCACGGCGGCGGCGTGGGGATGGGCTTCTCCCAGCATTCCGGGATGGTCATCGTCTGTGACGGTACCGATGAAGCCGCCGCGCGTATCGCTCGCGTGCTGCACAACGACCCGGCAACCGGCGTGATGCGTCACGCGGATGCGGGTTACGAGATTGCCATTGACTGTGCCAAAGAGCAGGGGCTGAACCTGCCGATGATCCCTGCCACACAAGGAAAGCATGAATGAACGCCTTAACACTCACTCCCGGCTCGCTGACGCTCAAACAGCTGCGTAACGTCTGGCGTAAACCGGTCACCCTTTCGCTGGATGAAAGCGCTCACGCCGCCATTAATGACAGCGTCGCCTGCGTTGAAGCCATCGTGGCCGAGGGGCGCACCGCCTACGGGATTAACACCGGCTTTGGCCTGCTGGCGCAGACCCGCATCGCCACGCACGATCTGGAAAACTTACAGCGTTCGCTGGTGCTGTCGCACGCGGCGGGCGTGGGTCAGCCGCTGGATGATGAGATTGTCCGCCTGATGATGGTGCTCAAAATTAACAGCCTGGCGCGCGGTTTCTCGGGCATTCGCCTGAGCGTCATCCAGGCGCTGATGGCGCTGGTGAATGCAGAGGTCTACCCGTGGATCCCGGCCAAAGGTTCCGTAGGCGCATCCGGCGACCTCGCGCCGCTGGCGCACATGTCGCTGCTGCTGCTGGGCGAAGGCAAAGCGCGTTGGCAGGGCGAGTGGCTGCCTGCGAAGGAGGCACTGAAAAAAGCCGGATTAACGCCAATTACGCTGGCGGCGAAAGAGGGGCTGGCACTGCTGAACGGCACTCAGGCATCGACGGCCTTCGCGCTGCGCGGCCTGTTTGAAGCGGAAGATCTGTTTGCCTCGGCGGTAGTGTGCGGTGCGCTGACCACCGAAGCCGTGCTGGGCTCGCGTCGCCCGTTCGACGCCCGCATCCACGCGGTGCGCGGCCAGCGCGGGCAGATTGATGCCGCCGCGATGTACCGCCACGTGCTTACCGACACCAGCGAAATTGCCGATTCACACCATAACTGCGAGAAGGTTCAGGATCCGTATTCCCTGCGCTGCCAGCCGCAGGTGATGGGCGCGTGCCTGACGCAGCTGCGCCAGGCGGCAGAGGTGCTGCTGGTGGAGGCCAACGCGGTGTCCGATAACCCGCTGGTGTTCGCCCAGGAAAACGAGGTGGTCTCCGGAGGCAACTTCCACGCTGAGCCGGTGGCGATGGCGGCGGATAACATCGCGCTGGCGATTGCCGAAGTCGGCGCGTTGTCCGAGCGCCGCATTGCGCTGATGATGGATAAACATATGTCCCAGCTGCCGCCGTTCCTGGTGCGTAATGGTGGGGTCAACTCGGGATTTATGATTGCCCAGGTGACCGCAGCCGCGCTGGCAAGCGAGAACAAAGCCCTGTCGCACCCGCACAGCGTGGACAGCCTGCCGACGTCTGCAAACCAGGAAGATCACGTTTCGATGGCGCCGGCTGCCGGGCGTCGTCTGTGGGAAATGGCCTCAAACACCCGCGGCGTGCTGGCGGTGGAGTGGCTGGCGGCGTGTCAGGGTATCGATCTGCGTGATGGGCTTAAATCCAGCCCGCTGCTGGAGCAGGCGCGTCAGGAACTGCGCGAGCACGTTACGCACTACGATGATGACCGCTTCTTTGCGCCGGATATTGATAAGGCGATGCAGCTTCTGGAAGAGGGGCGGCTGGTGGGGCTGTTGCCTTCCGTACTGTGATGGTTCCCCTCACCCCGGCCCTCTCCCCATAAGGGAGAGGGTGTTCAAGTTCCCTCTCCCCTATGGGGAGAGGGCTAGGGTGAGGGGCCATTAATTCGCTCGATTATGAATACATCGCCGTAATCGACGCGCTCCCCAGCGAATGGAAATGCACGTTAAACCCGACCATCGCGCCGCTCGCCTCTTCATCAACCTCAATCTTCTCCACGTCCAGCGCGTGCACCGTGAAGATATAGCGGTGGGTTTCCCCTTTTGGCGGCGCCGCGCCGCCGTAGCCCGCTTTACCAAAATCAGTGCGGGTCTGAATCGCGCCCTCAGGCAGGGCAACCAGATCAGAGCCGGAACCCTGCGGCAGGACGCGCGTGTCGGCGGGCAGGTTCGCTACGATCCAGTGCCACCAGCCGGAGCCGGTCGGCGCGTCCGGGTCGTAGCAGGTCACGACAAAGCTTTTGGTTCCGGCTGGAACCTCGTCCCACGCCAGGTGCGGGGAGATATTATCGCCCTGATACCCCATGCCGTTGAAAACGTGGCGTTCAGGGAGTTTTTCACCGTCGCGCAGATCTTTACTGATGATTTTCATACGGTTTACCCTCGTTATTCACTCGTTCAGGAAGTGTAACGCATGGGGTTAAATCGTGAAATGCGCGGGAATGTTAACGGCTGTTACGACCGCGTCGGTTAATTTACGTAGCTGCTCTGGCGTAATGCTATACGGCGGCATCAGGTAGATAAGCCTGCCGAAAGGCCGCACCCACACGCCCTGGTCCACGAAGAAGCGCTGCAGCGCCGCCATATTCACCGGATGGGTGGTTTCAATCACCCCGATGGCGCCCAGTACGCGCACGTCCGCCACGAAATTCGCACCGGAGGCGGCGCTCAGTTCCGATTTCAGCTGCACTTCTATCGCCGCAACCTGCGTCTGCCACTCGCCGCTCTCCAGAATCGCAAGGCTTTCACTCGCCACGGCGCAGGCCAGCGGGTTGCCCATAAACGTCGGGCCGTGCATAAAGCAGCCCGCCTCGCCGTCGCTGATGGTGTCGGCAACCTGGCGGGTGGTCAGCGTGGCGGAGAGCGTCATGGTGCCGCCGGTCAGCGCTTTGCCCAGACACAGAATATCCGGCGAAATGCCCGCATGCTCGCAGGCAAACAGCTTGCCGGTGCGGCCAAAGCCGGTGGCGATCTCATCGGCAATCAGCAGAATGCCCTCGCGGTCGCACATCTTGCGAATGCGCCTGAGCCATTCCGGATGGTACATCCGCATCCCGCCTGCGCCCTGCACAATTGGCTCCAGGATCACGGCGGCAATCTCATGACGATGCGCCGCCATCAGCCGCGCGAAACCGACCATATCCATCTCGTTCCACTCGCCGTCGAAGCGGCTCTGCGGGGCAGGGGCAAACAGGTTTTCCGGCAGATACCCCTTCCACAGGCTGTGCATGGAATTGTCCGGATCGCACACCGACATCGCCCCGAAGGTATCCCCGTGATAGCCGTTGCGGAAGGTAAGGAACCGCTGGCGCGCTTCGCCCTTCGCATGCCAGTACTGCAGCGCCATTTTCATCGCCACTTCCACTGCTACCGAGCCGGAATCGGCCAGGAAGACGCACTCCAGCGATTCAGGCGTCATCGCCACCAGGCGACGGCATAAATCCACCGCCGGCTGATGGGTAATCCCGCCAAACATCACGTGCGCCATCTGGTCAATCTGGGCTTTCATTGCCGCGTTCAGGCGCGGGTGGTTGTAGCCGTGAATGGCCGCCCACCAGGAAGACATTCCGTCAACCAGCCGCTCGCCGCTGGCAAGGTGCAGCTCGCAGCCGTGGGCCGAGGCCACCGGATAGACGGGGAGGGGGCGGGTGGTGGAGGTGTAAGGGTGCCAGATATGCTGCTTGTCGAAGGCGAGATCGTCCTGGGTCATAATCGACTTGTAAACCATTTTGAAAAGTTTTAGGTTTACGAGTATAAACCGAACCGAAAATTAACAAAACCCTTTGGAGAAGCCCGATGGCTCACCACGCACGCTGGACGATGTCGCAAGTAACTGAATTATTCAACAAACCTTTCCTTGAGCTGATGTTTGAAGCCCAACAGGTGCATCGTCAGCACTTCGATCCGCGCCATGTTCAGGTCAGCACGCTGCTGTCGATCAAGACCGGCGCCTGTCCTGAAGACTGCAAATATTGCCCGCAGAGCGCGCGCTACAAAACCGGCCTGGAGTCCGAACGGCTGATGGAAGTGGAGCAGGTGCTCGACTCGGCGCGCAAGGCGAAAAACGCCGGCTCGACCCGCTTCTGCATGGGCGCGGCGTGGAAGAACCCGCACGACCGCGACATGCCGTATCTGGAGCAGATGGTGAAGGGCGTGAAGGAGATGGGCCTCGAAGCCTGTATGACGCTTGGCACGCTGAACGAGGAGCAGGCGCAGCGCCTCTCGGCGGCGGGGCTCGATTACTACAACCACAACCTCGATACCTCCCCGGAGTTTTACGGCAACATCATCACCACGCGCACCTACCAGGAGCGCCTGGACACGCTGGACAAAGTGCGTGGAGCGGGGATCAAGGTCTGCTCCGGTGGTATTGTCGGCTTAGGCGAAACGGTGAAAGACCGCGCGGGCCTGCTGCTGCAGCTGGCGAACCTGCCCACCCCGCCGGAAAGCGTGCCGATCAACATGCTGGTGAAGGTCAAAGGCACGCCGCTGGCGGATAATGACGACGTGGATGCGTTTGATTTTATTCGTACCATCGCAGTGGCGCGCATCATGATGCCAACCTCTTACGTCCGCCTTTCTGCGGGCCGCGAGCAGATGAACGAGCAAACCCAGGCGATGTGCTTTATGGCCGGGGCCAACTCCATCTTCTACGGCTGCAAGCTGCTGACCACGCCGAACCCGGAAGAGGACAAAGATGTTCAGCTGTTCCGCAAGCTGGGGCTGAACCCGCACCAGACCGAGGTGCTGACGGGCGATAACGAGCAACAGCAGCAGCTGGAGCAGCAGATTTTTAACGCCGACACCGACCAGTTCTACAACGCGGCAGCCGTATGACCTGGCAGGCACGAATTAATGCCGCGCTGGAAGAACGCCGGGCGGCAGAGGCGTTTCGCGTACGCAGTGTGGTGGAAAACGGCGCGGGCCGTTTTCTGACCCGCGAGGGGCGGCAGTTTTGTAATTTCTCAAGCAATGACTATCTCGGACTGAGCCAGCATCCGGCCATCGTCCGGGCCTGGCAGCAGGGCGCGGAGCGGTTTGGCGTGGGCAGCGGCGGCTCGGGACACGTCAGCGGGTACACCACGGCGCATCAGGCGCTGGAGGAAGAGCTGGCCGACTGGCTTGGCTATTCGCGTGCGCTGCTCTTTATCTCGGGCTTTGCCGCCAATCAGGCGGTCATCGCGGCCCTGATGGGGAAAGAGGACCGCATTGTCGCCGACCGCTTAAGCCACGCCTCGCTGCTTGAGGCGGCAAATTTAAGCCCGGCGCAGCTGCGCCGCTTTGCCCATAACGATGCGGGGCAGCTTGCTGCGCTGCTGGATAAACCCTGCGACGGGCAACAACTGGCGATCACCGAAGGGGTGTTCAGCATGGACGGCGACAGCGCGCCGCTTGCTGCGCTGCACGAGGCCGCAAAGCGGCAAAACGCCTGGCTGCTGGTGGACGATGCCCACGGGATTGGCGTGATGGGCGATGAAGGTCGCGGCAGCGCATACCAGCAAAACGTGAAGCCCGAGCTGCTGATTGTCACCTTCGGCAAGGGCTTTGGCGCCAGCGGCGCCGCCGTACTGTGCAGCGAGTCCGTCGCTGACTATCTGCTGCAGTTTGCCCGGCATTTGATCTACAGCACCAGCATGCCCCCGGCACAGGCCGTGGCGCTGTCGGCGTCGCTGGCGGTGATCCGCAGCGCAGAAGGGGATGAACGTCGCCAGCGGCTGGCAGAGCATATCTCCCGCTTCCGCCAGGGACTGGCGGCGCTGCCCTTCCTCAGTCCAGAGTCGCAGAGCGCCATCCAGCCGGTGATTGTTGGTGAAAACGGCCGCGCGCTGGCGCTGGCACAGGCGCTGCGCGAGCGCGGCATGTGGGTGACCGCCATTCGCCCGCCAACGGTTCCGCCGGGTACCGCACGGCTGCGTTTAACCCTGACGGCGGCGCATGAAGCTCGGGATATCCAGACGCTGCTGGAGGCGCTCCATGACGCCGGTGAATAAACAGGCCGTTGCGGCGGCATTTGGCCGGGCCGCGCGGAGCTATTCTCAGCACGATGAACTGCAGCGCCAGAGCGCGCAGGGGCTCCTGGCCGCGCTTGGCGGGAACCGCTTTCCGCAGGTACTGGACGCCGGCTGTGGTCCCGGCAGTAACAGCCGCTACTGGCGTGAAGCGGGGAGCCAGGTGACGGCCATCGACCTGTCGCCCGCCATGCTGGACGAGGCGCGCCAGCAGCAGGCTGCGCATCACTACCTTGTAGCTGATATCGAGGCTATCCCGCTGGCGGACGCGCAGTTCGATCTGGTCTGGAGCCATCTGGCGGTGCAGTGGTGCAGCAGCCTGCCGCAGGCGTTAGGCGAGCTTTATCGCGTCGCCCGCCCGGGAGGGAAGGTGGCCTTTACCACCCTGCTGGAAAGCTCGCTGCCGGAGCTGAATCAGGCGTGGAAAGCAGTAGATGAGCAGCCTCACGCCAACCGCTTCTTATCGCATGACCAGGTCACGCAGGCGCTGGCAGGCTGGCGCTGTCGCAGCACGGTGCAGACCATCACGCTCAATTTTAGCGACGCGTTCAGCGCCATGCGTTCGCTGAAGGGCATCGGCGCCACGCACCTGCACGCTGGGCGGGAGAAAAAACCGCTGACCCGGGGCCAGCTGCAGCGCCTGGAGCTGGCCTGGCCGCAGCAGCGGGGCTTTTTCCCGCTCTCTTATCAACTTTTTCATGGGATTATCGAACGTGACTGAACGTTATTTTGTTACCGGCACGGATACGGAAGTGGGCAAGACGGTTGCCAGCGCGGCCCTTCTGCAGGCGGCGCGAAAGCTTGGGAAAAACACCGCCGGATATAAGCCTGTTGCTTCCGGCAGCGAGATGACGGCGGAAGGGTTGCGCAACACCGATGCACTGGCGCTCCAGCGTAATAGTACCCTTAAGCTTGCCTATTCGGCGGTCAATCCATACACCTTTGCCGAGCCGACCTCGCCGCACATTATCAGCGCCGACGAAGGCCGTCCGATTGAGTTCGCCGTGCTGTCTGCCGGGTTACGGACGCTCGAAAGCCAGGCCGACTGGGTGCTGGTGGAAGGCGCGGGCGGCTGGTTTACGCCGCTTTCGGACACGCAGACGTTTGCTGACTGGGTGCAGGCCGAGCGGCTCCCGGTCATTCTGGTTGTCGGCGTTAAGCTGGGCTGCATCAATCACGCTATGCTGACCGCGCAGGCCGTACGGCAGGCCGGGCTGCGTCTGGCGGGCTGGATAGCCAACGATGTGGTTGCGCCGGGGAAACGACATCAGGAGTATCTGGCGACGCTAAGGCGTGTACTTCCCGCCCCGTGCCTTGGGGAAATTCCCTGGCTTGCTGACGGCGCGGAAAATGCCGAAACCGGGCGCTATCTCGACCTCAGCGCCTTGCTTCCCGCGACATCCAGTGGGCAATAAGCTCATCGTTCAGTTCGCTAACGTGGCCGTGCGCCACGTTACGCCCGCGATAAAGCATGCAAAACCGATCCGCCACCCGGCGGATAAACGACAGCTGCTGCTCCGCTAACAGCACCGTCATGCCTAACTCCTGGTTTAAGCGCACCAGCAGCTGCGCCAGCTTCTGGGCAAAGCCGTGTCCCGCGCCGTGCATGGGTTCATCCAGAATCAGCATCCGCGGGCGGTTGACCAGCGCATTCGCCAGCGCCAGCTGATACTGATCCTCCGGCGAAAGGGTATTGCCTCGCGTCTGACGTCGCGCGTAGAGTTCCGGGAACAGATCGTATACGTCGCTTTTCGCTGCCGGGTCGGGTTTCCCCACCGCCCGCATGGCAATATGCAGATTATCCTCAATCGTCAGCTGAGAAAAAATCCGCCTGTCCTGCGGCACATAGCCTATTCCCGGCCCTGAACGCTCTTCTGACGCCTGGCTGAGCAAATCACGCGGCGGTGCACCCGCTTCATGCCAGATGATGGTGCCGCTATCGACGGGCACTTTTCCGGTAATGCAGTTCATGAGGGTGGTTTTGCCCATCCCCGGCAGGCCAACGACGCCTGTGCACATCCCTTGCGGAAAATCTAAATCCACGTTCCACAGCGTATGTTGGCTTCCGTAAAACTGATTCACTGCACGCAGACTCAACATCTTTCTCTCCTTAAAAATGTGTCGGTGACGCTCGTTTATGCTTCTGCAAAACCCCTGCCAGAAAGCGTAAATCGATTAAAAAAACGGCTTTTTTTAGGAATAAACCACCGGTGAATCGTCTAAACGAACGGGGATTGCACATCGGCGGTGCTGGCGGTGTTGAATGGTGGTGCAGGAGGAAAAATGGCGGAAATGTGAGCAGGATCGCACCGGTTGGTTATGAATGACTCAACTGTTTATCGTCAAAAAATAGCTATAAAAATTTTTTGTTGCCGCCTCGTGGGAAAATCCGGGAATTTGCTGAGCGGCGGTCTGCACGGGCTGGAAGCAGTTATCCACTATTCCTGTGGATAACCATGTGCATTAGAGTTAGAAAACACGCGATAAGCGAGAGAAGACGCGGCTTTCGCCCAAATTGACGCGAAACGCGGCTTTAGAAAATATCCTTTATAATTTAATTGCTTAGATAAAAGCAATTACCGTAATGAAAGTGTCACTCGTTGCCATAAAACTATCATTACCTGGCTTGACAAATGTTAAAAAAGAAAAAGTTCTGGGGATAACCCAGCCTGGCTGGTTTTTTATCTCGTCAGAGCCTAAATTTTGTTCGCTAACGCGCTAATGATTTAGCCGCTACGCTAAATATCCTGACACGCCACTGGTTTTTCATCCAGTGTTTTTTACTGGCATTCCTGGCAACAACGAGTAAAATTACTCACCTGCCGCTTATAACGTCATCAGGTCGTCGCCCATGAGTAAACCGTTCAAACTGAATTCTGCTTTCCGCCCATCAGGCGATCAGCCTGAGGCGATCCGTCGCCTTAAAGAGGGGCTGGAAGACGGGCTGGCGCACCAGACGCTGCTGGGGGTAACCGGCTCGGGCAAAACGTTTACTGTCGCGAACGTGATCGCTGACCTGCAGCGCCCCACGATGGTGCTTGCACCCAACAAAACCCTCGCGGCACAGCTTTACGGCGAGATGAAAGAGTTTTTCCCGGAAAACGCGGTGGAGTATTTCGTCTCCTACTACGATTACTACCAGCCGGAAGCCTATGTGCCGAGCTCTGACACCTTCATTGAGAAGGATGCTTCGGTGAACGAACACATCGAACAGATGCGACTGTCGGCGACCAAGGCGCTGCTTGAGCGTCGCGATGTGGTTGTGGTCGCGTCGGTTTCGGCGATTTACGGCCTGGGCGACCCGGATCTCTACCTGAAGATGATGCTGCACCTGACGCAGGGGATGATCATCGATCAGCGCGCGATTTTGCGCCGTCTGGCCGAGCTGCAATACACCCGTAACGACCAGGCGTTCCAGCGCGGGACGTTCCGCGTGCGCGGTGAGGTGATCGACATTTTCCCTGCGGAATCGGACGATATGGCGCTGCGTGTTGAGCTGTTTGACGAAGAGGTGGAGCGTTTGTCGCTGTTCGACCCGCTGACCGGGCACGTTGAGTCGGTGATCCAGCGTTTTACCATCTACCCTAAAACACACTACGTGACGCCACGCGAGCGTATCGTGCAGGCGATGGAAGAGATCAAAGAGGAGCTGGCAGAACGCCGTAAGGTGCTTCTGGCGAACAATAAGCTGCTGGAAGAGCAGCGCCTGAGTCAGCGCACACAGTTCGATCTGGAGATGATGAACGAGCTGGGCTATTGCTCGGGTATCGAAAACTACTCGCGCTTCCTCTCCGGGCGCGGGCCGGGCGAGCCGCCGCCGACGCTGTTTGACTACCTTCCGGCAGACGGTTTGCTGGTGATCGACGAATCCCACGTCACGATCCCGCAGATCGGCGGGATGTACCGCGGTGACCGCGCGCGTAAAGAGACGCTGGTGGAGTACGGATTCCGCCTGCCGTCAGCGCTCGATAACCGTCCGATGAAGTTTGAAGAGTTTGAGGCGCTGGCGCCGCAAACCATCTACGTGTCGGCCACGCCGGGCAACTACGAGCTGGAGAAATCCGGCGATGAGGTGATTGATCAGGTGGTCCGTCCGACCGGGCTGCTGGATCCGATTATCGAGGTGCGCCCGGTTGCGACCCAGGTGGACGATCTGCTCTCTGAGATCCGGGCCCGTTCCGCCATCAACGAGCGCGTGCTGGTGACCACGCTCACCAAACGAATGGCGGAAGACCTGACCGAGTATCTGGAAGAACACGGTGAGAAGGTGCGCTATCTGCACTCGGATATCGACACCGTGGAGCGTATGGAGATCATCCGCGATCTGCGTCTGGGCGAATTTGACGTGCTGGTGGGGATTAACCTGTTGCGAGAAGGTCTGGATATGCCGGAAGTCTCGCTGGTGGCGATTCTGGACGCCGATAAAGAGGGCTTCCTGCGCTCTGAACGTTCGCTGATCCAGACCATTGGCCGCGCCGCGCGTAACGTCCACGGGAAAGCGATACTGTACGGTGACAAAATCACCCCGTCGATGGCGAAAGCGATTGGCGAAACGGAACGCCGCCGCGAGAAACAGCAGCGCTATAACGAAGAGCACGGCATCACGCCGCAGGGGCTGAACAAGAAGGTGGTGGATATTCTGGCCCTGGGTCAGAACATTGCGAAGACCAAAGCGAAAGGCCGCGGCAAGGCGCGTTCAGTGGTGGAAGAAGATACCGTCGTGCTGACGCCGAAGGCGCTGCAGCAGAAAATCCACGAGCTGGAAGGGCAGATGATGCAGCACGCGCAGAACCTGGAGTTCGAAGAGGCGGCGCAGATCCGCGACCAGCTTCATCAACTGCGGGATCTTTTCATCGCGGCATCGTGAGTAAGCGTTGTTTTCTCCCTCTCTTAGTGGGAGAGGGCCGGGGGGAGGGCATCAGGCCGCACAAAACGAACCTAACCCAACGCCTGAATCGCCTTCTCCAGCGCGTCGCGCAGCAGGTGACGGTCGTGGCGATACTTGATGTCTGAGGCCTCCAGCGGCTCCTGCACCACCAGACGATCGCCAATCCCTGACACATCCACTTTTGGGCCCACGACTACGCCGTCAATGATCTTCTTCCCGACGTAGTGCTCCATCAAATTGAGTTTGTCCGCCAGCGACAGGCTTGCCGCGGCCGGGCTCAGCTCGCGGCCGAGGTTACCGATGTAAACCATCGGGGCAGGGGTGCGGCGCAGCGCCTGCGCCAGCTCTTTTACCAGCAGAATTGGCATCAGGCTGGTGTAAAAGCTGCCTGGACCAATCAGGATAAGATCCGCTTCCCCGATGGCCTCCACCGCTTCACGCGTGGCGGGTACGCTCGGATAGGTCATTAACTCCGTTGGCGGCAGGATGAGCTGGTCAATATTCACCTCGCCATAAACTTCATGCCCTTCGGCGTCGATTGCCATCAAGTCAACCGGCTGTTCAGACATCGGGATCAGGAATGCGTCCACTTTGAGCAGATTACGGATTAAGTTGATGGCTTCCAGAGGCCGTACGCTCAGGTGATCAAGCGCCTTTAACATTAAATTTCCAAGGTTATGCCCGGAAAGTTCGCCATTACCGCCAAAACGGTACTCAAACATCGCCGACGCGACGCTCGGCTCGGTAATTAACTGATTCAGGCAGTTGCGCATATCTCCCCAGGCGATGCCGCCTTCAGCACGACGAATGCGTCCGGTTGAGCCGCCGTTGTCGGTGGTTGTTACTATCCCTGTCAGCCGTGAGCCCAGTGACGACAAAGAGGACATAACGCGGCCCAGGCCGTGGCCTCCGCCAAGAGCGACCACTCGGTCAAGATCCGCAAAAGTGCGACTGCGCATACATATTCCTTTTCACCTGTAATCGCGTAACAGTAACCTAACTACCCCTAAAAGACGATGCCTCACCCGACGCAAAATGACGTATATCAATGCGAAAATACGGTTTTTAAGTATTCTGTAGCGAAAATGCACGATTGATTCGCTATATAGATAATTATATAGCGTGAAGTGATAATGGCGCCGCCAGAATTTCCGCGCTACTATCGCTTAAACCACGTTTTCAACGTTGAAAACATACACTCTAGCCTTGGCGCCTGTGTCGAATGATATGGCGCCCTGGCCGTGGCGGATTTGCCACCAGGGTACAGAAAGAAATGACTGTGCCTCCCGTATCTGGAAAGGTGTACATGGCTTCACAACTTACTGATGCTTTCGCGCGTAAGTTTTACTACTTGCGTCTGTCGATTACCGATGTGTGCAACTTCCGTTGCACCTACTGCCTGCCCGATGGCTACAAGCCGGGCAGCGTCACCAATAACGGCTTTCTCTCCGTGGATGAAGTGCGCCGCGTCACGCGTGCGTTCTCTGAGCTCGGTACGGAAAAAGTCCGTCTGACCGGGGGCGAACCCTCCCTGCGTCGTGATTTCCCCGACATCATTGCCGCCGTACGTGAAAACGAACGTATCCGCCAGATTGCGGTGACCACCAACGGTTACCGCATGGCGCGCGACGTGGCGAACTGGCGCGACGCTGGCTTAACCGCTATCAACGTCAGCGTCGATAGCCTCGATGCCCGTCAGTTCCACGCCATTACCGGCCAGGATAAATTCCAGCAGGTCATGGACGGCATCGACGCCGCATTCGCTGCGGGCTTCGACAAAGTCAAAGTCAACACGGTACTGATGCGTGATGTAAACCATCATCAGCTGGACACCTTCCTGGCGTGGATCAAACCACGCCGCATTCAACTGCGTTTTATTGAGCTGATGGAAACCGGAGAGGGCAGCGAGCTGTTCCGCCGTCACCACATCTCCGGCATGGTGCTGCGCGACGAGCTGCTGAGACGCGGCTGGATCCATCAGATCCGCCAGCGCAGCGACGGCCCGGCGCAGGTCTTTTGTCACCCGGATTACGAAGGCGAAATCGGGCTTATCATGCCCTACGAGAAAGACTTCTGCGCCAGCTGCAACCGCCTGCGCGTCTCCTCCGTTGGCAAGCTCCACCTTTGCCTGTTCGGCGACGGCGGCGTAGACCTTCGCGATCTGCTGGAAGACGATGCGCAGCAGGACTCGCTTGAAGCACGCATTTCTGAAGCGCTGACGCATAAAAAACAGACCCACTTCCTGCATCAGGGCAATACCGGTATTACTCAGAACCTGTCCTACATCGGCGGGTAATCAGGCTTAAGAAGGAATCAGAAGATGAGTCAGGTAAGCGCAGAATTTATCCCGACACGCATTGCTATTCTTACCGTTTCCGACCGCCGTGGTGAAGAAGACGATACCTCCGGCCACTGGCTGCGCGAGGCGGCACACGAAGCCGGACACCAGATTGTTGATAAAGCGATCGTCAAAGAGAACCGTTACGCCATTCGCGCGCAGGTTTCGCAGTGGATTGCGAGTGACGACGTCCAGGTGGTGCTGATTACCGGCGGCACCGGCTTTACTGCAGGCGATCAGGCCCCCGAAGCGCTGCTCCCGCTGTTCGACCGCGAAGTGGAAGGCTTCGGCGAAGTGTTTCGCATGCTCTCATTTGAAGAGATCGGCACCTCTACGCTTCAGTCCCGTGCCGTAGCGGGCGTGGCGAACAAAACCCTGATATTCGCCATGCCGGGCTCGACTAAAGCCTGCCGCACTGCGTGGGAAAATATTATTGCCCCGCAGCTGGATGCCCGTACCCGTCCCTGTAATTTCCATCCCCATTTAAAGAAATAAGCTATGTCACAACTAACCCACATTAACGCCGCCGGTGAAGCGCATATGGTGGATGTTTCCGCCAAAGCCGAAACGGTGCGCGAAGCGCGAGCGGAAGCGTTCGTCACTATGCTGCCGGAAACGCTGGCGATGATTATCGACGGCAGCCACCATAAGGGCGACGTCTTTGCCACTGCGCGCATCGCGGGTATTCAGGCCGCCAAGCGCACCTGGGACTTAATCCCGCTCTGCCATCCGCTGATGCTGAGCAAGGTGGAGGTGAACCTGCAGGCGCAACCGGAGCACAGCCGCGTGCGCATTGAGTCCCTGTGCCGCTTAACCGGGAAAACCGGCGTGGAGATGGAAGCCCTGACGGCGGCCTCCGTTGCCGCGCTGACCATCTACGACATGTGCAAAGCAGTGCAGAAAGATATGGTGATTGGCCCGGTTCGCCTGCTGGCGAAAAGCGGCGGCAAATCCGGTGATTTTAAGGTGAACAGCCATGATTAAGGTGCTCTTTTTCGCCCAGGTCCGCGAGCTGGTCAATACCGACAGCCTGATGCTGGATGCGCCCTTCGAAAACGTCGCTGCCCTGCGCGCGCATCTGGCGGCGCAAAGCGACCGCTGGGCGCTGGCGCTGGACGAGGGCAAGCTGCTGGCGGCCGTTAACCAGACGCTGGTGGAGTTCAGCCACCCGCTGGCCGAAGGGGATGAAGTGGCCTTCTTCCCGCCGGTGACAGGGGGTTAAGATGGCGGAAACCCGAATTCTGGTGAGCCCCGAGCGTTTTAACGTGGGGACCGAATACAGCTGGCTGGCGGAACGCGATGAAGACGGCGCGGTCGTCACCTTCACCGGCAAAGTGCGTAACCACAACCTCGGTGACAGCGTAAAAGCGCTGACGCTGGAGCACTATCCCGGTATGACGGAGAAATCGCTCGCGGCAATTGTGGAAGAGGCGCGAGGCCGCTGGCCGCTTGGGCGCGTCACGGTTATCCACCGCATTGGCGAGATGTGGCCCGGTGAAGAGATTGTGTTTGTCGGCGTGACCAGCGCACACCGCGGCAGCGCGTTTGAGGCCGGGGAGTTCATCATGGACTATCTCAAAACAAAAGCGCCGTTCTGGAAGCGCGAAGCCACGCCGGAAGGGGACCGCTGGGTGGAATCTCGCGACAGCGATAAACAGGCCGCCAGCCGTTGGTAGTCGGTTTACGTGGATGTGTTACTCTTAACGTGTGTGTCTTCTTAATCTTAATCAGGAGTGAATCATGGACCGATTTCCGCGTTCCGATTCAATAGTACAGCAGACCCGTAGCGGCCTGCAGACGTATATGGCGCAGGTGTACGGCTGGATGACGGTCGGCCTGCTGCTTACCGCGTTTATCGCGTGGTATGCAGCGAACACGCCTGAGCTGATGATGTTTATCTTCTCCAGCAAAATCACCTTCTTTGGGCTGATTATCGCGCAGCTGGCGTTGGTGTTTGTACTCTCCGGGCTGGTGCAAAAGCTCAGCGCGGGCATGGCAACCACGCTGTTTATGCTTTATTCGGCGCTGACCGGCCTGACGCTTTCCAGCATTTTCATCGTCTACACCTACTCCTCCATCGCCAGCACGTTTGTGGTGACCGGGGGGATGTTTGGCGTGATGAGCCTGTACGGTTACACCACCAAACGTGACCTGAGCGGCTTAGGCAACATGCTGTTTATGGGGCTGATCGGGATTGTGCTGGCGTCGCTGGTGAACCTGTGGCTGAAGAGCGACGCGCTGATGTGGGCCGTGACCTACATCGGGGTGGTGGTCTTTGTTGGCTTGACCGCTTATGACACCCAGAAGCTGAAAAACATCGGCGAGCAGATCGACGTGCGCGACAGTTCCAACCTGCGCAAATACTCGATTCTGGGCGCGCTGACGCTCTATCTGGACTTTATCAACCTGTTCCTGATGCTGCTGCGTATTTTTGGCAACCGTCGTTAAGGTTGTTTTGCCGGGTGGCGGAGCGGTCTGGTGCCCTCACCCTGACCCTCTCCCACGGGAGAGGGGACAAACACTAAAAACGGCAACAAGGTTGCCGTTTTGCTTTTATTTCGCCATCGCCTTCTCGTTCTTCGCCCTCAGCTTTTTCGCCCGACTCTCCAGCACCAGATAACAGACCGTGGCCAGTGCCAGCGGCAGGAAGTAATAGAGCATGCGGTAGGCGAGCAGGGCGGCAATAATCGTCCCCTGTGAGACATGCTCTCCGGCCAGCAACGCAATAAATACCGCCTCCAGCACCCCAATCCCTGCCGGGATATGCACAATAACGCCGGCGATACTGCTCACCAGCAGCACGCCCAGCACGAAGAAGTAGTTCACGTCCTCGCCAATCAACAGCCAGATGATCGCCCCCATCGCCATCCAGTTGGCGCTGGAAACCGCCATCTGCAGCACCGCGAACTTCCACGACGGCAGTACCAGTTTCTGCCCTTTAATGGTCATATGGCGGCGTCTGGCAAAGGCGCAGGCCCACAAATACACGGCGATGATCAGCAGCAGCACGAAGCCGAGAATGCGCAGCGTGGCTTCGTCGATATACCAGTGCGCGGGCAGCTGCACCACGCCGATGGTGAAAATTACCCCGCCGAGCAGAATATAGCCCAGCCAGTTGGTGGTGATGCTTAATGAGAAAATGCGCGTGATCGTCCCACCCGGCAGGCCAAGCCGCGAGTACAGGCGATAGCGCATGCCAATCCCCCCGACCCAGGTGCTCAGCGTCAGGTTAAAGGCGTAGCAGATAAACGACACCAGCATCACCTGACGTTTAGCCAGCTTGTGTCCGCAGTAGGCGCGGCCGAGCAGGTCATAGCAGCCGTACATCAGGTAGCTCACGATCACCAGCCCAACGGCGCCCAGCAGCACCAGTCGGTTATAGTTGCGGATAACCTTCCACACCTCTTCCCAGTCCACTTTCTGCGCGTAGACCACCAGCAGTACCGCGACCGCGATAAAGAATACCCAGGTGAGGATTTTTTTCGCCAGCCGCCAGCGAGGATGAGATTTTGACATCAGGGTTTGCCTCCATCTTCCGCTTCAACGCGGTCCTGGGTTTCCATTTCGGGTTGTACCGGCGGATCCACCTGCGCCAGCTTCGGCGTATGCGCCGGCAGCCAGCCGACCATCGCCGGGAAGTGGCGCAGGAAGTGGAACACCACCACGCCGACGCCAACGTTCCACCAGCTCCGTTTCGGCACCATGGATTCATCCACCCGCACGCAGTCCTTATTGATAAGTCCCTGAAGGTTATCGCGCAGGGTCTGATTAAACTGGCGGTCATGGATGATCAGGTTCGCTTCCAGGTTAAGCGACAGGCTCAGCGGATCGAGGTTACTGGAGCCAACGGTTGCCCAGTGGTCATCCATCACGGCCACTTTGCCGTGCAGCGGGCGGCGGCGGTATTCATATATCTGCACGCCGCTTTTAACCAGATAGCGGTAGAGCAGACGCGCGCCGACCTTCACAATCGGCATATCCGGCTCGCCCTGCACGATGAGTTTCACCCGGACGCCGCGGCGGGCCGCGTTGCGCATGGCGTGCAGAATACGGTAGCCGGGGAAGAAATAGGCATTGGCGATAATCACTTCGCGCTTCGCATTGGCCAGCATCTTCAGGTAGTGACGTTCAATATCGTCCCGATGCTCCTCGTTGTCCCGCCAGACAAACAGCGCCTGCGCTTCGCCGGGCTTGCGATTCTCTTCCGGGCGATGACGGCGTCGCCACCAGCGGCGAGCGGCCTCTTTACCGGGCAAGTTTTCCAGCACGAACAGCTGGATGTCCTGAACCACCGGTCCCTCAATGCGGATCGCGTAGTCCTGCTTGGCCTCCGGGCCGTAATCCGACATATGCTCGGCGGAGTAGTTAATGCCGCCCACGAACGCCACCGTTTCGTCCACCACAACGATTTTGCGGTGCATGCGGCGGAACAGGTTGGTGCGCATGCCGAACAGGCGAGGACCGGGATCGTAGTAACGGAACACCACGCCGGCGGCGGTGAGTTCATTAACAAATTCATCGCTGAGATCCGGCGAGCCATACCCGTCGAGCAGGGCCTCGATTTTTACCCCGCGCCGGGCGGCATGCAGCAGCGCGCTGTGCAGCTGCCTGCCAACGTCGTCTTCAAACCAGATAAACGTTTCAAGGTAGACTTTCTGCTGCGCGTGGCTAATCGCCTCGAAGACTGCCGGATAAAAGTTATCGCCGTTTTCCAGCAGCGTAATACGGTTACCTTCCTGCCATGTGCATTTCATAAGTGGATCTCCGCGCTCAGCGGGGCATGGTCGGAAAGATGTCGCCAGTTAAGTAACGCCAGCGCCGTCGGGCTGCTGGCATGCGCATTTTTCACGTAGATGCGGTCCAGGCGCAGCAGGGGAAAGCGCACGGGAAACGTCCGTGCGGGACGGCCGTGTGCCCGGGTGAAAATCTCCTCCAGCCCCGCATTCACCTTCAGAGGATGGTTGGCCCGCTGCCGCCAGTCGTTAAAGTCACCGGCTACCACCACGGGGTCGCCTTCCGGAAGCGCATTGGTCCAGTCAGCCAGCATCTGTAGCTGCGCCTGACGGTGGGCTTCACGCAGGCCAAGGTGAACGCAGCCTACGTGAACGGGAACGTCAAGATCCGGCGGTGCGATGCGGCAGTAAAGCAGCCCGCGCTTTTCGCTCTCTCCAACAGAGACGTCCCGGTTCTCGTAATGTTCGATAGGAAAACGCGACAGCACGGCGTTTCCGTGATGGCCTTCCGGATAGACCGCGTTGCGGCCGTAAGCGTAATCGCTCCACATGGTGTCGGCCAGAAATTCGTAGTGCGGCGTATCGGGCCAGTTTTCGAAATGCATAGGATGCACCTCGTGCGCGCCCATCACCTCCTGCAGGCAGACAATGTCCGCGCTGACGGTGCGTACCGCGTCGCGCAGCTCCGGTAAAATGAAGCGGCGGTTAAATGCTGTGAAGCCCTTATGAATGTTTATCGTCAGCACCTTAAGCGAGAAATGCTGCGTTTTTTTGCTCATAAACACCTTCCTGGGTGACTATCCCGATGAAAATAAAGTGTAGTCGGCGTCACAAAAAGATGCGGCGTTACGGAATTTTCCGTAAAGTGCGGTAGTCTGATTAAGCAGAGAAAAATCCTTCAGGAGAGAAGCCATGAAGTGGCAACAACGTGTTCGTGTCGCAACCGGTTTGAGTTGCTGGCAGATAATGTTGCATTTACTGGTCGTGGCCGTACTGGTGATGGGCTGGATGAGCGGCACGCTGGTGCGTGTTGGCTTAGGACTGTGCGTCCTCTATGGCGTCACCGTGCTGTCGATGCTGTTCTTACAGCGCCACCATGAAGCGCGCTGGCGCGAGGTGGGTGATGTGCTCGAAGAGCTCACCACCACCTGGTACTTTGGTGCCGCGATGATCGTGCTTTGGCTGCTGTCACGCGTGCTGCAAAACAACCTGCTGCTGGCCCTGGCGGGTCTGGCAATCCTCGCAGGACCAGCGGTGGTGTCGTTGCTCACCAAAGAGAAAAAGCTACGCAATGTTGCGTCTAAACATCGCATAGGCCACTGAGCCCGTCGTGGCCGCTATGACCAGTAGCGGCCACAAACTTCCCCAGACAATGTCCAGACTCGCATCCTTCAGATAGATCTGCTTGGTGATATCCGTAAAGTGTCGAATCGGGTTTATCCACGTTAAATCCTGGAGCCACACCGGCATGTTCTCGACGGGCGAAACGTACCCGGAGAGCAGAATCGCCGGCATCATAAAGACGAATACCCCGATAAACGCCTGCTGCTGCGTCGAGCAGAGCGCGGATATCAGCAGTCCAAATCCCACCAGCGACAGCCCGTAAATCACCATCGTGAAGTAAAACAGCGCCAGCGAACCGGCGAACGGGATCTCGTAGGCCCAAATCCCCACCCCCAGCACGATGGTGGCCTGGAACGTTGCGACGATCAGCGCCGGCACCGCTTTGCCGACGAAAATCTGCCAGGTGGCGAGCGGGGAGACCAGCAGTTGATCCAGCGTGCCCTGCTCGCGCTCGCGGGCGACGGACAGGGAGGTGACGATCATTACCCCGATGGTGGTGATCATGGCGATTAGCGACGGGACCACAAACCACTTGTAGTCCAGATTCGGGTTGTACCAATTGCGCACCACCAGCTCGCTGTTGTTGGGCTTCGGTTTGCCGTCCATCAGCTCCTGCTGGTAATCCTTCACCACCTGCTGCAGATAGTTCGCCGCTATCTGGGCGCTGTTGGAGTTGCGCCCGTCGAGGATCAGCTGCATAGGCGCGGTCTGGAAGGTGTCCAGGTTGCGGGAGAAATCCGCCGGGAAGCGTACCAGCAGCAGCGCTTTTTGCGTGTCGATGGTGGGCTGGATCTCCTGCGGGCTTTTCAGCAGCAGGATGTGGGTAAAGGCCTTCGCGCGGGCGAAACGCTGCGTCAGCTCGACGGCGTGTTTGCCGTTGTCTTCGTTGTAAATGGCAATGGTGGCGTTGGTCACCTCAAGGGTGGCGGCAAACGGGAACAGTAAAACCTGAAGCAGCACCGGCAGCACCAGAATGGCGCGGGTTTGCGGCTCGCGCAGCAGGGATTGCAGCTCTTTGCGGATCAGTGTCCATAAACGGTGAAACATGTGCGCTCCTTAATCCAGTCGCCGTTTGGTTTTCATCCACGTCAACCCGATAAACATCACCGCCGACGCCATCAGAAACAGGGTGTTGACGATCAGCACCACCGGAATATTCCCCGCCAGGAACAGGCTCTGCAGCGTGCTCACGAAGTAGCGCGCCGGAATGATGTAGGTCACGGCGCGGATCACCGCCGGCATGCTGTCTATCTGGAAGATAAACCCGGAGAGCATTATCGACGGCAGGAAAGCGGCGTTCAGCGCCACCTGCGCGGCATTAAACTGGTTGCGGGTGATGGTGGAGATGAGTAGCCCCATCCCCAGCGTGCTGAGTAAAAACAGGCTGGTGATAAAGAACAGCACCACCAGCGAGCCGCGGTACGGCACGCCGAGGATAAAGACTGCCACAAGCATGCAGAGCAGCATCGCCAGCATGCCGAGGAAGTAGTAGGGGATAAGCTTGCACAGCAGCAGCTCGACCCGGGTCACCTCGGTGGAGAGCAGCGCCTCCATGGTGCCGCGCTCCCACTCGCGGGCGATCACCAGCGAGGTGAGGATTGCGCCGATCACCGTCATGATGATGGTCACCGCGCCCGGAATAATAAAATGCTGGCTGATGGCGGCGGGGTTAAACCAGTAGCGCGTCTGCACGTCGATAAGCGGTTCAAACGTCTCGCCCCGGTCTTCCGCGCGCTGCATCTGCCAGAGCTGCCAGATCCCCTCCGCGTAGCCCTGTACGAAGTTGGCGGTATTCGGCTCGCTGCCGTCGGTAATCACCTGGATCGGTGCATTGGTATTCGCCCGCGCCATGTTGGCGGCGAAATCCACCGGGATGACGATCAGGCCGCGAATTTTCCCGGCCTGCATTTTCTGGATCAGCTCCTGCCGGTTGTCGCTGACGGTGGCGTCGATATAGGGCGAGCCGGTCATGGCGTGGGTAAAGTCCAGCGCCTCTTCGCTCTGCTGCTCAAGCAAAATCCCGACCCGCAGCTTGCTGGAGTCGAGGTTAATGCCGTAGCCAAAGATAAACAGCAGCAGCAGGGGGATCACCACCGCAATCAGCCAGCTGCTGGGATCGCGCACGATCTGCCGCGTCTCTTTAATACACAGCGCGCGCACCCGGCGCCAGGATATAGCACTACTGCGCATGGGCATTCTCCTTGTCCCAGTCGTGGATGAGGGTAATAAACGCCTGCTCCATAGTCGGGTCTGGCTGTTCTTCGTCAGCGGCCTGCTCCTTCAGGTCGTCTGGCGTGCCGTGGGCGATCAGCTTGCCGCGATAGACCAGCCCGATACGGTCGCAGTACTCCGCCTCGTCCATAAAGTGGGTGGTCACCATCACGGTCACCCCTTTTTCCACCATGCTGTTGATGTGCAGCCAGAACTCGCGGCGGGTGAGGGGGTCAACGCCGGAGGTCGGCTCATCCAGGAAAAGAATATCGGGTTCGTGCATCAGCGAGCAGGCCAGCGCCAGCCGCTGCTTAAAGCCGAGCGGCAATTCGTCGGTGGCATGGGAAGCAATATTCGTTAACCCAAAGGCGTCGCTCATGCGGCGGATTTTCTCATTCTGCGCGCGTCCGCGCAGGCCGTACACGCCGGAGAAAAAGCGCAGATTCTGCTCGACCGTCAGGTTGCCATACAGGGAAAACTTCTGCGCCATATACCCCAGATGCTGGCGCGCCTTGCCGGAGCTGACCTTCAGATCCATATCCAGCACCAGCGCCTTGCCGGATGTCGGCACCAGCAGGCCGCACATCATCTTAAAGGTGGTCGATTTTCCCGCGCCGTTCGGCCCCAGAAGACCAAAAATCTCGCCGCGCTTCACCGCGAAATTGACGTTATCGGTGGCGGCGAAATCCCCGAACTTTTTGGTGAGCGATTTCGCTTCAATGACCGTTTCGCCCGGCGTGCCTTCCACCGTATGCAGAATGGCGGCAAGCGGCGACTCTGATGTACCCGCGCCGCCCAGTAGGTCGATAAACGCGTCCTCAAAGCGCGGTGCAGTCTCTTCTATCTCGATCTCAGGCATCCCCTGCGCCTGGCGAACGTCGTCGGCGGTGGCCTCTTTTTTGAGAATAATGCGCACCGAGCGGCCCTGAATCATCCCGTCGCTGACCTGCGGCAGCTTCAGCACCCGCTGGAGCAGCCTGCGGTTCGACTCCTGCGGGCTGTGCAGCAGGAAGCTGCGCCCGGCCATGGTTTGCGTCAGTTTGGTCGGTTCGCCCTGATAGAGCAGTTCACCCTCGTTCATCAGCAGCACGTCCCGACACTGTTCCGCTTCGTCGAGGTAGGAGGTACTCCAGAGGATCAGCATCCCGTCGCCCGCCAGCTCGTGCACCATCTGCCACAGCTCGCGGCGGGAAATCGGGTCCACGCCGACGCCGGGCTCATCCAGCAGCAGCACCTTCGGCTCGCCCACCAGCGTGCAGGCCAGACCCAGCTTCTGCTTCATCCCGCCGGAGAGCTTGCCCGCCAGCCGGTCGGTGAACGGGCCGAGGGAGGTAAACTCCAGCAGTCGGGCGAAGGTTTTCTGCCGCGTTTCACCGGTGACGCTGCGCAGGTCGGCGTACAGGTTCAGGTTTTCCATCACCGTCAGATCTTCATACAGGCCAAACTTCTGCGGCATATAGCCGAGCATGGCGTGGAGCGCGCCGTCGTCTTTTATCGGGTCCAGGCCAAGCACGCTGGCCGAGCCTTCGTCCGGCTTGAGCAACCCCGCCAGCATCCGCATCAGCGTGGTTTTCCCCGCGCCGTCCGGGCCGACCAGCCCGGTTACGTAGCCTTTCTGAATGGTGCAGTTCAGCGGCGCGACCGCCGGCTTGTCCATGCCCGCGAAGCGTTTGACCAGACCGTTGAGCTGGATAACCGCATCATTCATGTCGTTCCCCGTCGTTTATGGTCACGGTAACAGGCATGCCCTGACGCAGCGCGTCGTCCGCATCGGTGACGATGATGCGCAGGCGGTATACCAGGTCGGTACGCAGGTCCGGTGTTTCTACCGTTTTCGGCGTAAATTCGGCGGTAGGGGAGACAAAGCCCACCTTGCCGTGATACGGCTTGTCCGGGCGGCCGTCGGTATAGAGCAGCAGCTCGCGGCCCGGCTGCATCTGCCCGAGGTTCGGCTCGTCAATATAGGCGCGCACCCACACCGGACGGGTCAGGGAGAGCGTTAAGACGGTACTGCCCGCGCTGAGCATGCTGCCCGGCTCCACGGCGCGGGTCATCAGCGTGCCGTCAGATGGAGCGATTAAGGTCGTGTCGTGCAGATCCAGTTCCGCCTGCGCCAGCTGGGCCTGCGCCTGTTCAAGGCTGGCTTTCGCCTGGGCAATGTCCTGCTCGCGGTTACCGGAGCGGTACTGGCTTAATTTATCCTGCGCGGACTTCAGCGTTGCCTGCGCCTGGTCCCGGGATGACCGCGCGTTTTCCAGATCGTTGGCGGAAATGGTGCGGCTTTTCCAAAGTCCCTGCTGGCGGTTATAGAAGTTCTGCGCGTAGTCGTACGCGGCTTTGGCCTGCTTAACGGCGGCGGCGGCCTGGGCAATCTCTTCATCGCGATAGCCTGCCAGCATCAGGTCATACTGCGCCTGCGCGACGGAAACGCCAGCTTTGGCCTGCATCAGCGCGTTCTCAAAAGGGGCTTTATCCAGCGCGCCCAGCGTCTGACCGGCTTTGATGGCATCGCCTTCGTCAACGCTGAGCGAGGCGAGACGTCCGCCAACGCGGAAGCTCATATTCACAGTACGAATATCCACGTTACCGTACAGCGTCAGGCCCCGATCCTGCTGGCTCTGATACCACAGCCAGCCACCGATTCCCGCGGCAAGCAAAACAACAACCACCAGAATGATGGCGACAGGTTTTTTCATGACTTCAGGCTCCTTTGCGTTAAGCCTTGCAGGATCAGATCGAGATGACAGGCGATGACCTGGCTAATCTGCGCGGCTTTATCCTCATCAAATTGTGTCCAGCCGGTGCGTAACAGGATAGTTTCCCTGCCCAGACGGAAGGCAAGGATTTCACCCAGCAGGGCGTGGGTATGCAAAATAGTGTCGGTATCGCTGGCGTCCCGCCCGGTATACGCAGCGATCAGCCGGGTCAGGTGGGTATGCATCGGGGCAATTACCCGATCGTGTACCCGCTGGTAGGCGGCAGTCGGGGAGAGCTGTTCCCGGGAAATAAACTTGCTCAGGTTGAGCGTATCGTCGTGCGTCAGCAGGCGAATCATATTATGGCAGGCTTTGAGAATAAGCTGGCGTACGGCGGCGCGATCGGGTGACGGCTGGCTGAGCAGCGCGGTGGCTTCCTCAACGTGCGGGTGAAACTGCGAGCCGATAAAATCGGCGATCCACTCGGCGCAGGCGAGGTATAAATCTTCTTTTGAGCCAAAATAGTAGGTAATCGCCGCAATGTTCTGCCCGGCCAGCGCGGCAATATCGCGCGTGGTCGCATGCAGCCCGTACTCGCCAAACTGCGCCAGCGCGGCGGCGATAAGCTGATTTTTGGCCTGTTCACCTTTGGTTGTTGTGGGTGTCGTATTCATGGCGGCATTAAGAATTAATCAATCGATTGATTAAGATTATGCCTGATTCCCGCTAACGTCGAGGGAATGCTGAGGGATATTTTATGCGCCACGTCACAAAAGCTGCTACACTCCGCCCCTTCGCGACATTGTGGTTTTTGTCCTCCTAATTGTTATATCTCCCTGAAAACTACACCTGTGATGGTCGGGGCGGTTCGGAGTTTTTATGTCTTTTGATTCCCTTGGCCTGAACCCGGAAATTCTGCGCGCCATCGCAGAGCAGGGCTACGTTGAGCCAACCCCAATCCAGCAGCAGGCGATCCCCGCTGTGCTTCAGGGCCGTGACCTGATGGCCAGCGCCCAGACCGGCACCGGTAAAACCGCGGGCTTTACGCTGCCGCTGTTAGAGCTGCTGGTAAAAAACCAGCCGCACGCCAAAGGCCGTCGTCCGGTGCGCGCGCTGATCCTCACCCCAACCCGCGAGCTGGCGGCGCAGATTGGTGAGAACGTGCGTGAGTACAGCCGCTACCTCAATATTCGCTCGCTGGTGGTTTTCGGTGGCGTGAGCATTAACCCGCAGATGATGAAGCTGCGCGGCGGCGTGGACGTTCTGGTGGCAACGCCGGGCCGCCTGCTGGATCTGGAACACCAGAACGCGGTGAAGCTGGATAACATCGAAATTCTGGTGCTGGACGAAGCCGACCGCATGCTCGACATGGGCTTTATCCACGACATTCGCCGCGTGCTGGCTAAGCTGCCCCCGCGTCGCCAGAACCTGCTCTTCTCCGCGACCTTCTCCGACGAGATCAAGGCGCTGGCGGAAAAGCTGCTGCATAACCCACTCGAAGTGGAAGTGGCCCGCCGCAACACCGCCTCCGAGCAGGTGACGCAGCACGTGCACTTTGTGGATAAAAAGCGCAAGCGCGAACTGCTCTCCCAGATGATCGGCCAGGGTAACTGGCAGCAGGTGCTGGTCTTTACCCGCACCAAGCACGGCGCTAACCACCTGGCGGAACAGCTGAATAAAGACGGCATCCGCAGCGCCGCCATTCACGGTAACAAGAGCCAGGGCGCGCGTACCCGCGCGCTGGCGGACTTCAAGTCTGGCGACATCCGCGTGCTGGTGGCGACCGACATTGCCGCCCGTGGCCTCGATATTGAAGAGCTGCCGCACGTGGTGAACTACGAGCTGCCGAATGTCCCGGAAGACTACGTGCACCGTATCGGCCGTACCGGTCGTGCGGCGGCAACCGGTGAGGCGCTCTCGCTGGTCTGCGTGGACGAGCACAAACTGCTGCGCGACATCGAACGCCTGCTGAAGAAAGAGATCCCGCGCATCGAAACCCCGGGTTACGAAGTGGACCCGTCTATCAAAGCCGAGCCGATTCAGAACGGTCGTCAGGGCGGCGGTCGCGGCCAGGGCGGCGGCGGTCGTGGTCAGCAGCCGCGTCGTGCCGAAGGCGGCGCGCCGAAATCATCCGGCAAACCGCCGCGTCGCAACAACGACAGCAAACCGGCCGGTGAAAACCCGTGGCGCAGCGGCGAAGGCAAGCCGGCAGGGGAAGGGCAGCGTCGACGCCGCCCGCGTAAGCCTGCTAACCCGCAGTAATCTGGAAGCCCGGTCGTAAAGCCGGGCTTTTCTTTTTGCGGCAGAGAAGAGAAAGTGCCACAATAGTGGCTGTTTATACAGTATTTCAGGTTTTCCAATGGCTTTAACCGCGGCGCTGAAAGCGCAAATTGGCGCATGGTATAAGGCGCTACAGCAGCAGATCCCCGATTTTATCCCCCGAGCGCCGCAGCGGCAGATGATTGCCGACGTGGCAAAAACGCTCGCCGGGGACGACGGGCGACATCTGGCGATTGAAGCCCCGACCGGCGTCGGGAAAACCTTGTCATATCTGATTCCCGGCATCGCGATTGCGCGGGAAGAGGACAAAACGCTGGTGGTCAGCACCGCCAACGTCGCGCTGCAGGATCAGATCTTCAGCAAAGATTTGCCCCTGCTGCGCAAAATCATCCCCGATCTGCGGTTTACCGCCGCCTTTGGGCGCGGGCGCTACGTGTGCCCGCGTAACCTGGCGGCGCTTGCCAGCAGCGAGCCGAATCAACAGGATCTGCTCGCGTTTCTGGATGACGAGCTGACGCCAAACAATAAGGCGGAGCAGGAGCAGTGTGCAAAGCTGAAAACCGAGCTCGACGGCTATAAGTGGGACGGCCTGCGGGATCACACCAGCCTGGCGATTAGCGACGACTTATGGCGCAGGCTCAGCACCGATAAAGCAAGCTGCCTGAACCGCAACTGTCACTACTACCGCGAGTGCCCGTTCTTTGTCGCCCGGCGCGAAATTCAGGAGGCGGAGGTGGTTGTCGCTAACCACGCGCTGGTGATGGCGGCGCTCGAGAGTGAAGCGGTGCTGCCGGAGCCTAAAAACCTGCTGCTGGTGCTCGACGAAGGTCACCATCTGCCGGACGTGGCGCGGGACGCGCTGGAAATGAGCGCTGAAATTACGGCACCCTGGTTCCGCCTGCAGCTCGATCTCTTCTGCAAGCTGGTGGCGACCTGCATGGAGCAGTTCCGCCCGAAAACCACGCCGCCGCTGGCGGTCCCGGAGCGGCTGAGCGAGCACTGCGAAGAGGTTTATAGCCTCATTTCGTCCCTGAACAACATCCTGAACCTCTATCTTCCTGCCGCCCAGGAAGCCGAACACCGCTTTGCGATGGGGGAACTACCGGAAGAGGTGATGGAGATCTGCCAGCAGCTGGCGAAGCATCTGGAAAAGCTGCGCGGGCTGGCGGAGATGTTCTTAAACGATCTGAGCGAGAAAACCGGCTCGCACGACGTGGTGCGCCTGCACCGCATTCTGCTGCAGATGAACCGCGCGCTGGGGATGTTTGAGGCGCAGAGCAAGCTCTGGCGTCTGGCTTCGATGGCTCAGGCGTCGGGGGCGCCGGTCACCAAATGGGCCACCCGTGAAGTGCGGGATGGGCAGGTCCACCTCTTTTTCCACTGCGTGGGCATTCGCGTGGCCGATCAGCTGGAAAAGCTGATCTGGCGCAGCGTGCCGCACGTGGTTGTCACCTCCGCAACCCTGCGCTCCCTGAACAGCTTCTCCAGGCTGCAGGAGATGAGCGGCCTGAAGGAGAAAGCGGGCGACCGTTTTGTGGCGCTGGACTCGCCCTTTAACCACTGCGAGCAGGGCAAGCTGGTGATTCCGCGCATGAAATTCGAGCCGCTTATCGACAACGAAGAGCAGCACATTGCGGAGATGGCGGCCTACTTCCGCGAACAGGTCGAGAGTAAAAAGTATCCCGGCATGCTGGTGCTGTTTGCCAGCGGGCGGGCGATGCAGCGCTTCCTCGAACACGTCACCGATCTGCGTTTACTCTTGCTGGTGCAAGGGGATCAGCCGCGCTATCGGCTGGTGGAAACCCACCGCAAGCGTATTGATAACGGCGAGCGCAGCGTGCTGGTGGGGCTACAGTCGTTTGCCGAAGGTCTGGATCTGAAAGGGGACTACCTGACGCAGGTGCACATCCATAAAATTGCCTTCCCGCCCATCGACAGCCCGGTGGTGATCACCGAGGGGGAGTGGCTGAAGAGTCTTAACCGCTATCCGTTTGAGGTGCAGAGCCTGCCTGCGGCGTCGTTTAACCTGATTCAGCAGGTGGGGCGTCTTATTCGTAGCCACGGCTGCTGGGGCGAGGTGGTGATTTATGACAAGCGTCTGCTCACCAAAAACTACGGCCAGCGTTTGCTGAACGCGCTGCCTGTTTTCCCGATCGAACAGCCGGAGGTGCCGGAGGTAAAAAAACGCCCGGCAAAACTGGCCGCCGGGCGTGGTAAAAGCATCCGTGCTAAGAGGCGCGGTCCTACTGGTAAGTGAATGTCACCTGCACTACGCTGCTGAACGTGCCGGCCGTGACGGGTATGGCGGTGGCGTAATAGCGTGCGGACAACGGAAACGTGGCCGTGTGGTCACCTGGATTAATGACGGCGTTAAAGGCCGCCTGCGGGGCAATCAGGATTTTGTCCTGACGGTCTGCCAGCTCCAGCGCCAGCCCTTTTGCGCTGCCGATATTGGCGAACTTAGTCGGGTGCGCGCTGTCGGCCTGGCCGTAGAAATAGGCCGTGGCAAGGGCGAGCGTGGCCGGGCAATGTGACACTGAAAGGGAAAAATCTTTCCACTCGCCGGTATCGCCCACGTCTTTAAAATCGCCGGATACTGCCTGGCCTAAATCCACCGTCAGGTTGCGGCTGGCGCTGTCGATGATGCAGGTATTGGCGTAAATGTTGCCCGTCATCTGGATCTGAATATCGTCGGCGTGCGCCTGGGCGATCAGCCCCAGCGCCAGAAGTGCGATTGTCTTTTTCATGTCGGTCACTTATAGGCAAGCGTGATGGTGGCAACGGTATTGGCCGGGCCGGGGGTGACCATGTCGCTGACCTGCTCGTAGCGCACCTCAAACGGTATGGTCAGCGTTTCGTTGGCGATGGCTTCGCTTCGGGTGTTAACGTAGGTATCAAAGGTGGCGATATTGTCGTCGAACAGCATTCTTACGCCGACGCCTGTTGCCGCGCCGGGTTGTTGCGTGAGTTTCAGCACTCCTTCAAACGCCGTTTCATAGCCGTTTGCGCTGGTAATTTTTACCTCAGGTTGTACGGTGCTGTTGCAGTTCACCGTGACGTCAAAGTTTTGTGCCGGGGAAGAGAGCATCCCCACGCTGACGAAATCGCTGACCGGGAAGTCCCCCAGATTGACCGTCAGGTTTTTCGGCAGGACGGAGCAGGTGACGTTCTGGAAATTGACGTTACCAGCGTAGGAGATAATGTTGGGACTTCCGATACCGTCATTGCCATACACACCAATACCAAACTTAGTTTGCGCCTGCTGCAGCGTACCGGACTGCACCGAATTGCTGGTTTTTACGAGCTGAAGGGTCACGTTGAAATCAAAGCTCATCATTCCGTCATTCGATACATAGCCAATCGGCGTACTGCGGGAATCGCAGGCAGCCAGGCCCCCACCCGTGATGCGCTGACCTTTGTCATTCATCAGCGCCACGCCTACGCCGGGTACGCCCGAATCATAAACGCCAGTCAAGCCGGGAATTTCTGAACCACTTCCGTAGTAGCAGGAGATGATCTCCATGCCGCTCTCGTAAGGGTGATCGCATTTCCCCGCCACGTGGACCGTCTGTTCCGAACCCGGAATGGTGTCACCTACAGCCAGGGTAGTGGGAACCATAATCGAGGCGACGTTAATCATCTTCGGCATATCCGGCGTGGAACAGGTCGCCTTCGCATGTGGCATAAATAACGCGGCGGTTCCCAGAACCAGTAAGAAAAAGCATTGTTTAATCAGTTGCATAATCGTTAGCCTGAACGGTGGATCAGTGACACTGCGCGGCAGCGTTAATGATGCTGGTTTTCTCTTTCTCATCCGTTAGCGCATAGTCAGCGACGCACTGCTCGCTCGCCTCCTGTCCCCAGGAAACGTTGAGATGCCCTTGCTGTGGCAGACCAGAGAGATAGGTCTGCCCGTCGTTACCGACAATAAACTCGCTGTCCTTATCGTCCGTGGTTACCGTTGCACCGAAGGGCAGCGGTTTACCGTTTTGTGTCAACGTCATCAGGACGCGGTTACCCACGCGGGTATTAAAGCTGGCGCGCACCACGGCCCCGCGGGTTGGGGTCACGATCTGCGCCGCGTGGGTGACGTCGGCGTTGTCTGGCAGCGTTTCGGTATCCAGCGCGATGGTGTTATGGCGATACGCGGTAACAAACGGCACGACGGTGTAGCCGCGGAAGTCGGTCTCAACGCCCGTCTGGTTAGTGATATGGGTTCCGTGTGTGCCCGGCGCTTTCACCAGCGCGATGGTCTCACCGAGCGGCTGGCTCAGGGTTATCCCGTTAGCATGGGCAATGACGCCGCCCTGCAAACCGACGTTCACGGTCTGCTGATATTTGTCCTGACTGACCCCCGCGCTCACTTCACCATAGGTCGCTTTGTAGTCGGCATTGACGCTGGCGGAGTTACCGCTGCCGGTGCTGCTCAACCCTTCCTGAATGTTCCAGTTAAGGTTGTCTTCCTTCAGCGCAGTGCCGTTCAGGCCGATGTTCTGCGTCGTGCCGTCTTTGGTGTTGTTCAGGTTGTAGGTGGCCCAGGTGTTATGCATCCAGTGGTCCAGCGGCACGGAGACGCTCAGCGAGAACTGATTGTCGTTCGTTACCTCATTACCGTCTTCATCGCTGTCGCTGGTGTTTTTATTCATGCTGTAGCTGAGGCTGTAGCTCACGCCGTGCCAGCTGTTGTTGTAGCTGACACTCATGGAGGTCATGTTCTGGCTCTGGCTCCAGTACGTTTCTTTCACCATGCTCAGGGTGACGGACCCCCAGCCTTCCGGCAGCGTCTGGTCGATGGTGGCTTCGGTTCGGGCGCGGCGCTGCTGCGGTGCAGACCAGTCGTCAGAGCGGGTATACGACTCCATGGTGTCTTCGAGGGTGTAAAACCCTTTGCTGTTGTAGCGGTAGCCGGCCAGCGAGAAGTTGGTGCCCGAGCGGGCGATATCTTTGCTGTAGCGCACGCGCCACGACTGGCCTTTGCTGGCCTGCTGTTTTTTCAACAGGGCTTTGGCGCGGGTGACGTCAATGGAGAACGCCCCTAAATCGCCCATGTTTTTCCCGACGCCAGCCGCCTGAGACTGATAATGGCTACTCTGCTGCACGCCGCCGTAGGCGGTAAAGCCGTAGGGTAAACCGTAGATGGCGCTGCCCTGGGCAAACGGGGTCTTCTCCACGTCTTTGTCATAAGAACGATAGCGTCCGGCGGTCACGCTGTAGCGCAGGTTTTTTTCACGCTGCAATACCGGCACGGAGGCAAACGGCACGACGAAATGGCTTTCGCTGCCGTCGGTCTCTTTCACGGTGACCTGAAGATCGCCGCTGCTGCCGGTGGGGTAGAGATCGTTAATTTCGAACGCGCCCGGTGCGACCGTGTTCTGATAAATGATGTATCCGTTCTGGCGTACTACCACCAGCGCGTTACTGTGGGCGGTGCCGCGAATAATGGGGGCGTAGCCTTTTTCACTGTCTGGCAGCATGTCGTTGTCGGATTTCAGCTCCACGCCGGTGTAGGGGACGCTGTCAAACACGTCAGAAGGGGAGGAACTCTGGCCGACGGTGAGGTCGCTTTTCATCGCCACAATATCGCGCTGCGCGTAGGTATAAACGGAGGTGAATTTCTGTTCCTCCTCCTTACCCGTGGTGCTGCGATTCCAGGTGGAATAGTTGCGAACGCGCCACGCGCCAATGTTCAAGCCAGGACGCAGGTTAACGTACTGGCTGCTGTTGTCCTGTTCACCCTGCTGGCGCGCATGGCTTTGGCTGGCATTGGCGCTGTAGTTAAGCAGGCCTGCGTTGATCCCTTCGTCAAATTCTTTTGGGTCAATGTAACCGCGAGGTACCTGACCGAGCGCCGACTGGGGAATGCTCAGCAGCAGTTGCTGGTTACGAACGCGGAAAGTTGCGGATGCTGCAGGGATGGCGTGTAAATCGGCGCACTGGCCTTTGGCCATCAGCTGCGGATATTTTTTCGTTTTGATGCCGAGGCTTTTTAAATCGTCCAGGGTGAAGCAAGGTTGCAGCGTGCTGTTACCCTGAGCGTCTTTTTGCAAAGTGAAGGTGACATCGCGGGTATCAATTTTATTGTTATTGATAAATACCGCGACCTGATATTTACCCGGCGCCTGGTCAGGGCCTTTTTCATAGACGGACAAATCGGTTTTCCCCTGCTGGGGATTATCAATATCCAGCAGGGCCGGGTTAAAATAATCATCAGCCATAACCTGCTGCGCAAAGATCGCCATTGCCAGGCCACAGAGAATGACCAGCAATGACGAAAATCGGCAGGTGAACGGCTTTTTATCGCTGTACATGATTATTTTATTACCGGGGAAGTATTAATGAACGGATTTCGACCAGGTATGGCTGATGCTGCCGTAATCAGTAATAATGGAATACGTTAAGTTCGTGCCCCCGACATTGCCAGGTAAAGCAAAATGCGTTTCCGTTTTCGGGACGGCCCAGGTGGCTTTAGTGATTTTCTGACCATTCAACGTAACGGTCTGGAAATTCATATAGAACGGCGTTGGGTTATTCACGACCAGATCGTTACCTTCGCGGCGCCATTCAAGTTTATCGGCCACATCTTCTGGTCTGCCTTTTACCGCGGACGGGCGATAGAGTAATTTAATGCGGGTATTAATGGCGATTTGCAGCGTGTTTATCCCCTCAACGTGCTTTGAGGAAGGGATCGCTTTAATGTTCAACCAGTACAGGGATTCCCTGTCTTCCGGTAAATTTCCGCCCGTACGCACCACGCGCAGAACGTTATCTTCTTTCGCATCCAGACGGAAAAGCGGCGGGGTGATCAGGAACGGGGCTTTGGCCAGGTTTTTACCGCCGGAATCAACCCAGGACTGCACCAGATAATCCGTCGCATCTGGATTTGAAAGGCCAAGAGATGATTCCTTTTTATCTCCCTGATAGACCAGACGGGTGCCATTAATAACGACCCCTGCATGTGCAGTAGCGGCTACCAGTAAAAGAGTGCTCAGTAAATAACCGTGGCGCATAAAGATTTCTCAATAAATAGATGAGATATTAATGCTCGCAAAAGCATTAATATCTCAGGATTGATAAGATCAGTTATAAATAACGGTGAAGGTCGATACAGAGTTAGCAGGGCCTGCGGTAATCGCAGCGCCGGTTTGGATATAGCGTGCGCCGAACTCCAGATCGTTAACCGCCGTGCCGGAGGCTAATGGATATTGCTGAGACGGCGTATACAGGGTGACCGGCTGCTCTGACGCGTCAACCAGCTGAATAGCGACACCTGTAGCTGCATCGGTATCTGGCGTTAAGGCCAGCGTGGCGTTGTTATTCGCATCCGGCGTACCGCCGAAGTTAATCGCAGCGGAGGTGACCGTTTCCGGGCAGTTCGTTAACTGAATATCAAACTTCGTCAATGTGCTGGTAGAGCCTGCGCCGGTAAATACCGTTTTAGACACTTTTCCCAGCTGAACATTTAATGGGTTACTCAACCCATTCACGACCTGACAAGCAGAATCGATAATTTCACCGGTGAAATTGATCTGACCTTCACCGTTTGTTGTCGCAAATGCGGATGCAGAACATCCTATCGTTGCGGCGATAATTAAACCTAAAGCAACCTTGTTCATAACAAATCCTGGTATGTTTCTGGTGATAGCGTTGCCTGGACGTTTTCACCGTTGACCCTTAATGACTTTCCGCTGGTTATTTAAACAAATATTGATGCGTTAAGAATCTTCTGCAGAAATCACAAATAATTGAAATAATGCTTGAGTTTCATTTTTCGCCATAAAAACAGAACGTTGATTGTGTCGAAAAAAACTAACGTCCAGACGTTCAACGGGGCTATATTGTTAACAAGATGATATTTTCAGGAGAGATGTCGTGGATTATCGCAAGATTATCAAAGAGGTAGGCCGGGGCAAAAACCACGCCCGCGATCTGGACCATGAGACCGCTCGCGCCCTGTATACCCGTATGCTCAATGGCGAGGTACCGGACCTGGAAATGGGCGGCATCCTGATTGCGCTACGTATTAAAGGCGAAGGCGAAGCGGAGATGCGCGGCTTCTACGAGGCGATGCAGGCGCAAACGCTGCGCTTAACGCCGCCGGTGGCAAAACCGATGCCGATCGTAATCCCCAGCTATAACGGCGCGCGCAAGCAGGCAAACCTGACCCCGCTGCTGGCGATCTTATTACATAAGCTGGGGTTCCCGGTGGTGGTACACGGGGTCAGCGAAGATCCGACGCGCGTGCTGACGGAGACCATTTTCGGCATGCTGGGGATTGAACCCACGCGTCATGCGGGCCAGGCGCAGGCAAAGCTGGAGGGTCATGAACCGGTTTACATCCCCGTTGGTGCTCTATGTCCGCCGCTGGAAAAGCAGCTTGATATGCGCTGGCGAATGGGCGTGCGTAACAGCGCGCATACCCTGGCGAAGCTGGCGACGCCGTTTGCTGAAGACGCCGCATTGCGCCTTTCCAGCGTCTCACACCCGGAATACGTGGGGCGTGTTGGGACATTTTTTGAGGAGATTGGCGGCAGGGCGCTGCTGATGCACGGCACGGAAGGTGAAGTTTATGCCAATCCACTGCGCTGCCCTCAGCTGATGCTGATCGATTCTGCCGGTACGCGTGCGGTTCTGGAGCGTGGGGAAGAGAATACGGGTGTCATTCTCCCCGAGGCGAAAGATCCGCTTACCACCGCGCGCTGGATTGAACAGTGCCTTGCCGGAAATGTGCCTGTGCCGCATGCCATTAAGCTGCAGATGGCCTGCTGCCTGCTGGCAACCGGGGAAGCTGACACGGTCGAGGCCGGTCTGAAACGCGTTGAAGCGGCGTTTTAGGCAAAAAAAAGCCCGTCCAGTGGCGGACGGGCAAACAAGGGTAACAACAGGGTCAATGAGGGTTGGAGCAGCTCACCAGAGGGTTTGGCGAGGGTACAGCATTCATTCAGGCGATTATTTGTAGATAACCGCAGTACCGCTCAGTTTGTTATTGGTGTTAGCGGAGGTGATGGTATATCCGCTTGCACCGGCAGCCGCCGCTTTCTCAGCCAGCTTGGCTTCCAGACCGTCCAGCGTGGTTGCGCCTTCTGCACTCACCACACCGATTTTATTCATGCTCTGAGCCTGAGTGGATGAAACTGGCTCTACGGCGAATGCGCCAAAAGACAGAGCGGACAGGGCAACAGCAGCTACAGCATATTTGATGGTTTTCATAATTAATCTCTCGCAGGTGTTTTCTGTTAAGGGGACGATGTTCCGTCGATGTGATAAGTATCACGTTTTTTTCGGTGAGATAAAATCGAAGAGAATTGACGTGGTCAATCAAAAAAATTGAATGACAAATAACTTATTGATTATTAATTAAATCAAAGTTGCGCTTTACACTTCTTGTTGGTGCGCTTTACAGAAGAGAGGTGAAGGGCACATTTTGCTACGCGGTTCGCTAAATTTCGTGAGCGTAAAGGTAGGTTCCCTCGCGGTTAACTTAGGTAAAGGAAAGTCAACGTAGCTGGCTGTCTTTCGATCCTCTGCGATTATAACCTGGATGTGAACTATTTTTTGAATCTTTATCCTGCTGGCAGGTGATGCATAACCTTACGCCGGGGATGGCTTTACGCCGCGCCTCCGGAATCGGCTCTCCACACTCTTCGCACTCCTTTAAACTTTCACCGCGCGGAATCTCACCGCGAGCGCGCGCAACCGCATCTTCAATCGTACTGTTGATCTGTTCGTTAACGGCGTCGTCATTCGCCCAGCCGGAAGCCATAGCATCCTCCTGAAATTGGTTTATACCCTGCTATGAATATGGGGTTAAAAAATGAACAATCAAGGTGAAGGGGGAAGTGAACTGCATCCGGCAGGCAGATGCAGTTTTATAGAGAGGGAAATTATTTATAGATGGTCGCAGTGCCGTACATATGGTTATCTCCGCCTGCGGAGTTAACCACGAAGCCTTTGGCACCTTCCTGGCGGGCTTTCTCGGCCAGTTTATTTTGCAGATCGTCCAGATTACTTGCGCGGCTTACCGAGACGGTGCCCGCCGGACGCAGCTGGCTGGTATCGTTACTCTCGGTCAGCGACTGGACGGCCATTGCAGAAAATGAAGCGGTCGCCAGGACGCCGGCGATAACAGCAAGGGTCAGGTACTTTTTCATAATCACATCCTCATGAGGAAACAACAGGTGATTCCCTCTAAGTTTAGAAGCCTGACGAGTGTGACTTAGCGCAAATATTTGATGATGATCTGCTTATTTTTTGAACGATAAAAACTGACAATTCACTGACAGATCATAGACGTAGAGGTGTTTGATTTACGGTGTTTTTTTAAGCGCCGCAGAGAAAGATTTACCGTTGGGCCAGCACAGGGTATCTTACGCCGCTGTTTAAAGGAGAATGCCATGACTTCCCAAAAGCCGGGATTGCACCCACGAAACCGCCACCGCAGTCGCTACGACATGAACGCCCTGTGCCAAAGCTGCCCTGCGCTGCAGGACTACATTGTCCAGACCCCAGCGGGTGAGCCGTCTGTCAACTTTTCCGACCCGCAGGCGGTGAAAACGCTGAACAAAGCGCTGCTGGCGCATTTTTACGGTGTGGCGCACTGGGATATCCCGGAAGGCTTTCTCTGTCCTCCCGTTCCGGGCCGCGCTGATTACGTTCATCACCTTGCCGATCTTCTCGCCGAAGACCGTGACGGCGCGATCCCGCAGCAGGCTTCCATCCTGGATATTGGTACCGGGGCAAACCTGATTTACCCGCTGATTGGCGTGCATGAGTATCACTGGCGCTTTACCGGGAGCGAAATCGGGGCCGAGGCTTTTGCCAGCGCGCAGGCGATCGTCAGCGCCAATTCCGGCCTGAGCCGCGCCATTCGTCTGCGTCGTCAGAAAGATGCTGCAGCTATCTTCAACGGCATTATTCACAAAAATGAAAGCTATGACGCCACGATGTGCAACCCGCCGTTTCATGATTCGGCGGCAGCGGCCCGCGCGGGCAGCGAGCGTAAACGCCGCAACCTCGGTCAGGCGGAAGACGCCGCGCTGAACTTCGGCGGTCAGCAGCAGGAGCTGTGGTGCGAGGGCGGTGAAGTTGCGTTTATCCTGCGCATGATTGCGGAAAGCAAACAGTTTGGCCGTCAGGTGAAGTGGTTCACGACGCTGGTTTCCCGCGGGGATAACCTGCCGCCGCTCTACCGCGCACTGTCCGAAGCGGGCGCCGTAAAAGTGGTGAAAAAAGAGATGGCGCAGGGCCAGAAGCAGAGCCGCTTTATCGCCTGGTCATTTATGGACGATAACAAACGTCGGAAGTAAGTACCCACAGGCCCGGTAAGCGCAGCGCTACCGGGCAATAGGGTTACAGCGTCGGCTCCTGCGGAGGGAGCGGCGAGGCGGGCGGCGACAATACCTGATACGTCTGCACCGGCGTTCTCACGTTCGCCAGATCGAAGTGCTTCTTCACCATGCTGTCGAGGGCAAAGCGCACCGTCCACTGCTTCAGCGGCTGGGTGGTGAACGACACGCGAAGGGTAAATGCCGTGTTCGTCAGCCCGACGATGCCGGCAAATGACGGCTCGCCAATCACCAGCCCGCGAATATCTTCCATCTGCATCAGCTCTTCCACCGCATCCCGCAGCGCCTGCTTCGCTTTATCCGCATCCTCGTGACGATCCACGTCGTAGTTCGCCACAACGGAGCCAATGCCGCGCACAAAGTTGGCGAAGGTGGTGATCGATGACCACGGAATGATGTGGTACGCCCCGGTATCCTGACGCACGCCTACAGAGCGAATCGACATGCGCTCAACGGTGCCGGTCAACGGCCCGATGGTCACCAGATCGCCTGTGTTCATCCCGTTTTCAAACTGGATAAAGATGCCGGTAATAATATCCTTCACCAGCGTTTGCGAACCGAAAGAGATCGCCAGCCCCAGCGCGCCGGCACCTGCCAGCAGCGGGGCGATATTCACGCCGATTTCCGACAGCACGATCATGATGGTGATGGTGCTGATGATCACCGCCAGCGCATTACGGAACAGGGTCAACAGCGTCCGCGCGCGGGCGCTGGGGAGCGGTCTGCCGTGAATATCGGAGACCAGACGGTTCTCGATAAGGCTTGCCAGCAGCGTCCAGCCGACGGCGGAGAAAAATAATATCAACGCAATACGAATTAAAATATCGACGGTCTTCTCGCCTGCGCCGTTATGAAGCCAGTTCCAGAAATCAAACAGGCTCCACGCGTTTAGCAGCAGCATGATCGCCACGCAGACGGTCAGAATGCGCGCCACCTTGAGCGAGACCGACATCCAGCCGTTCACCCGTTTTTGCAGCTCCGGGTAATTACGCTGTACCTGCGGCGACAGGGTGATGGTTTTCGAGATCCAGCGGGACAGCAGCCCGGACACAAATGCCGCGATGCCGATAATCGCCAGGCTTTTGAACGTTGCCCCCATCATAAATTTCAGGCTGTTTCCCGGGTCGAACAGCGAGAAGAAGCACAGCACAATAAAGTACGCGCTTGCCAGCCAGTGCCACACCAGCGCGAAGGCGCGAATAAACAGGCTGAAAAACGAGAGGGAACGGTCGGCCAGGTGCAGCAGACTCTCGGTGATCGCCTTTTTATTGTGAAAGATAAGGTACAGAGACCAGACGGTTATACAGAGCATGATCAGCACGTTCGCCAGCGCGCCAAACTGCACGTTAACCTGGTTGGAGATAATCGGCACGGCAACCAGCAGGCCGTAGCCTATCAGGCCGCTGAGCACGCTTAGCCGCACGGCCCAGTATTTCGCGCTGTCATCGCTGATATTGAAAGGGCGAAGCTCAGGCACGCGCGGGCAAAAGATGACGCGCAGCACCGCTTTAAAAAATTCGATGAGCGCAAATGCATTCAGGAAGAGCGCCTGCTGGAAGGCAATGGTTTTGTTGCCCGTGTTGAGGTGATCCGCAAGCACCTGACCGACAAACAGCGTTAATGCCAGCAGCAGTAAATCGATGATAAACGCTCCGGCAACCATAGCGGGGAGGTGCAGCCAGCTGTTTTTATGCTGGTTCTTTTTTCGCCCCCAGTGGCCCATCCTGCGGTACAGCGGCCAGGCGCACAGGCGCACCAGCCAGTAAAAAATAAACACGGCCGCGGCCAGCATCAAAAACTGGGTGGCGGCGGCGGTAAAGGTTTGCGGGTTAAACGCCTTGTGCTGGGATCCCATCAGGTTGCGGTAGAGCTGGGCAAAGCGCGCGGAAAGCGCTTCACCGTAACGGCGGCTCACGTCGGTGACGTTTTCCAGCACCGTTTTTTGTTCCTCCACCTGCGGCGGGGTGAGGGTCGGGACGGTTTCCTGCGGCGGCGCGGCGGCGGCTTTGCGCAGCTGCTCGATGAGCTCCTTTCGGGAGGCGTCGTTTTCAAGAACGTCGGCAAGCGCGCTGTAAGCCGCTTTTTTTTGTTCAGCATCCGGTTCCGGAGGAGGAGAACTTTGCTGGGACGCGGTTGCTCCGGTGGTGACACCGGGTATCGCCACGGCGAGCGATGGCGCACTAAACAGGCTTATCAACAGCAGCAGGATCCAGGGCACGGCGTCCTCCGACAAAAATATCGTGCAAAATGATAAGTATAGAGGGCGAGGGGAGGAGGAGCGTTTTTGGGAACAATCTGGCGTAAAAAAGCCGGGCAAGCCCGGCTTGGCGTAAAGCGAGGGATCAGGAGACGTGCTGCAGGAACTCCTGTAAACGCTGGCTCGGCGGATTCGCGATCAGCGCCTGCGGGTTACCGTCTTCCGCGATACGGCCTTTATCGATGAAGATCAGGCGGGAGGCCACTTTCTCAGCAAAGCCGATTTCGTGGGTCACGATAACCATGGTCATCCCTTCTTCCGCCAGATCCTGCATGACTTTCAGCACCTCGTGGCGCAGCTCCGGGTCGAGTGCAGACGTCGGCTCATCAAACAGCATCATCTTCGGTTTCACCGCCAGCGCGCGCGCAATTGCCACGCGCTGCTGCTGGCCGCCGGAAAGCTCGGAAGGGTAGTGGTGCGCACGCTCCGCCAGGCCAACCTTCGCCAGCAGATCTTTTGCCAGCGCTTCCGCTGCCGCTTTGTTGGCACCGCGCACGCGCAGTGGGCCAAACATTACGTTTTCCAGCGCCGTCAGGTGCGGGAACAGGTAGAACTGCTGGAACACCATGCCCGCTTCCTGGCGAATCAGACGCTCGTCCACTTTCGGGTCGTTCACCTTCAGACCGTCAACGATCAGATCGCCGCTGGTGATCTCTTCCAGCTTGTTAATGCAGCGCAGCAGGGTGGATTTACCGGAGCCGGATGGCCCGATAATCACCACCACTTCACCCTGCTTGATGTTCAGATCGATATTGTGCAGCACCTGGGTTGGGCCAAAGTGCTTGGAAACGTTTTTAAATTCAATCACAGGATTTTCATCCTTCTTTCAAGACGACGCAGAACGAAGCTCAGAACCAGCGTAATGATCAGGTAGACAACGGCGACCGCACTCCAGATTTCCAGCGCGCGGAAGTTGCCTGCAATAATTTCCTGGCCCTGACGGGTCAGTTCGGCCACGCCGATAACGATGAACAGCGACGTATCTTTAATACTGATGATCCACTGGTTACCCAGCGGTGGCAGCATGCGGCGCAGCGCCAGCGGAAGAATAACGTGGCGGATCGTTTCGCGACGAGAAAGACCTAACGCCAGACCCGCTTCGCTGAAACCTTTATGAATCGACAGAACCGCACCGCGGGTGATTTCCGCAATGTAGGCGCCTGAGTTGATCATAATGGTCACGACGGCTGCGCTGAACGGGTCGATGCGCAGGTCGGTGAACGCCATGGGCAGGGCGAAGTAGATGAACATGACCTGCACGACAATAGGCGTGCCGCGGATCACTTCGATGAAAACCAGCGCGATGTGGTTTGCAATCCAGCCGCCGTAGGTGCGGGCGAAACCGGCGACAAGACCGATAATCAACCCGCCAACCAGACCGAGGACCGAAATCCACAGGGTCATTTTAGCGCCTTCAAGCAAGAGTGGAATGGCAGGCCAGATGGCGCTCCAGTCAAACTGCATGATAATTTCCTGTTACTGTTACCGTGTTTCAAAAATAGCAGGGGCGAAAGGCCGCCCCTGAGTGAACGTCGTTTTTACGTCTTATTATTTAGGCTCGGTACCGAACCATTTTTTGTAGATCTCGTTGTAGGTGCCGTTCTCTTTCAGCGTTTTCAGCGCGCCGTTAACTTTCGTGCGCAGATCGTCGCTGCCTTTCGGGAACGCGATACCGTACTGCTGAGCTTCCAGAGAGTCGCCCACGGCTTTGAACTTGCCGTTACCTGCCGTTTTGATGAAGTACAGGATGTTTGGCGTATCGTGCAGAACAGCGTCAGCACGGTTGGTGCCGAGTTCCATGTACGCGTTGTCGATGTTCGGGAACTGACGCAGGTCTTTGGTTTTAATGTTCGCTTTCGCGTAATCCACAGAACCGGTACCGCTCTTCACCGCGACCACTTTGCCGTCGAGGTCTTTCACGCTTTTAACGTCGTTATTATCGGCTTTGACCATCACCAGCAAGCCGCTCTTGTAGTAGCCGTCAGAGAAGTCGATCGCTTTTTTACGTTCTTCGGTAATGGTGATACCCGCCAGCGCCAGATCGACGTTTTTGGTTTGCAGTGCCGGGATGATGCCGCTGAAGTCCATTGGCTTCAGGGTGTAGTCCAGTTTGAGTTCTTTGGCGATAGCGGCCCACAGATCAACATCAAAACCAACGTATTTATCACCCTGCTTAAATTCAAACGGAACGAACGCCGTGTCGGTCGCCACAACCAGTTTGTCGGCAGCCTGAGAGGACACCGCAAAAGCCAGGGTAAGTGCAGCCAGTGAAACTTTTAATACAGACTTCATAGCATTTCCTTTTATATCCACGGGGCGATCCCCTGCGAGAACGACTGGCACAATGAAAAAATCGTGCCAACTTTTCAAGCTGTTGTTTTGCAAAGGGGATGGAGTCATGCATTGCACAAAAAACGTGGCAATGATGTCGTGTTGCACCAGGATGGAGCACCGTTTTGGTGCACTTCGTTTGGGTCAACTGACGGGGAGATATTTAGCGTAAATTCTGACGAAAAAACAATCTTCCATTAACGGTTGTGTGAGGTGATTATTACAATTTCTTCACTTTTGCACCGTATCAGGCAAAAACTGTGCACCATAGATGTGCAAAACCCTCACCAGAGGCGAGGGTTTGATAGAAAAGTCGTATGAATTATTCGATGTTAGATTCGATAAACCACAGGAACTGATCCAGGTCGCGGGACGCGGCGGTGAAGATATCTGCGGTATCTTCATCTTTGGCTTCGCTAATCGCTTTGCGCACGTCATTGGCCACAATCGCGTAGCGGTCCGCCAGCTCTTTCAGGTGATCCTGAACGGTATGAATATCCAGCGGGTAGCTTTTAAGTGGCGTTTTGCTGTTGATCACCTGCGTGGTCCCAAGCGCGACACCACCCAGCTGTACGGCACGTTCAGCCATCGTATCGAGGTGTGTCACCAGTGCTGTGCGGAAGCCATCCAGCATTTCATGAACGGCAATAAAGTTTGCACCGCGCATATTCCAGTGGGCCTGTTTGGTGATCAGCGAAAGATCGATGAACTGGATCACCTGGCGATTCAGCAACTCAATGGTCGCCTTTTTGTCGCTATCCGATACATCGTTACGGGTATAAAGCAGATTAGACGCTTTCGTTTTCACCAGTTTAGCGGTACTCATAATCTCATATCCTCTTGATGTTTATGTCCCAGGTAATTACGGAACTAAGTATAGCACCGGATTTTTTCTCTGCGGTCTGGCTGTGCCTATCGGTTTAATAGCAAGAAGGAGGTTGATAATTTAATTGCTTGAAATGAATGGGTAATTTTGAAATTGATACAGATCAATCTTAATTCACCGGAAGGGGAACAGGCGGGAAAGGATATTTCGATAATATGACCAGGTATGTAAGAAATTATAACGTATGAATTTGTGGCCTTTATTCTGCATGGCCGTGAAGCCATGCAGAATATATGGCATTAGCTGATGTCGATTTTCTCTACTTTGGGCTCCGGGCGCATGGTGAGCGTTGAACCCATTGACGCCGCGATAATTGAGCAGAGCGCCAGCGTCTGGGTAAACGTCAGCGTTTCGCCCAGGAACACCATCCCGGAGATCGCCGCAAGGGCGGGCTCCATGCTCATCAGGGTGCCAAATATGCGCGTCGGCAGACGCGTCAGGGCGATCATCTCCAGAGAATAGGGGAGAGCCGTTGAAAGAACAGCGACCGCCAGCCCGATGGGCATGACTGACCATTGCCAGATAGACTCCGTGGCCTGCGCCATACCGATCGGCACAAAAACGATAGCCGCAATCACGGAACCCAGGGCAACCGTTGCCGGGCCATGTTCTTCACCCGCGCGCTGCCCGGTGAGGATATAGACAGCCCAGCAGGCCCCTGCTCCCAGAGCCAGCGCTGCGCCCGTGAGATCAATCTCAGAGACATTCTGGCCGAGCGGCAGCAAGAACCATAAGCCCAGAACGGCCAGCACGACCCAGATAAAATCCACCGGACGACGGGAGGAGAAAAGCGCCACCGCCAGCGGGCCGGTAAACTCCAGCGCGACGGCGATCCCGAGCGGAATGGTCTGGATGGAGAGGTAGAACATATAGTTCATTGCCCCGAGGGAGAGACCATAAAAAAGCAGGGGGAGACGCTGCTCTTTTTTGAAGCGCAGACGCCAGGGTTTGAAAATGACCACCAGTATCGCCGTGCCCAGCACGATACGCAGGGCCGTCACCCCGGGGGCACCCACCAGAGGAAAAAGCGATTTTGCCAGCGAGGCACCGCTTTGGATAGACAACATGGCAATGAGTATGACGGCTACCGGCAACCAGACCGACGACGTGCGGGATAACCCAGGCATCCTTTCTCCTGTCAGCTAATGTCAAATGGAGTAAAGGTTGCAGTGTAAAGGAAATATACAGCTACGGTTGAGACTCTGTTGAAAAAAAAGGCCCGTGAAATCCGTAAAATGGTTAAGCGCTGGTGGATTTATCGCCTGAAAGATTAGGAATAATCTGGATGAATGTAACGGCGCAGACGCGCAATATGGGCGTTTAGTAGGAAAAATCGCATGTGATTTGAAAGAGTTAGCTGATGTTGGAAACGTTCTGTTACAGGAAAGGCCTCATTAGACATCACGAATCACAAAGAGTTTCGCAAATTTTTTTGATATATTTAAAACTTACGGACTTACTTGAAGCACATTTGAGGTGGTTATGAAAAAAATTGCATGTCTTTCAGCACTGGCCGCTGTACTGGCTGTTTCCGCAGGTACCGCTGTAGCTGCTACTTCTACTGTAACCGGTGGTTACGCTCAGAGCGATATGCAGGGCGTGATGAACAAAACCAACGGTTTCAACCTGAAGTATCGTTACGAGCAGGATAACAACCCGCTGGGCGTGATCGGTTCTTTCACCTACACCGAGAAAGATCGTACTGAAAACGGCGCATACAACAAAGGCCAGTACTACGGTATCACCGCTGGTCCAGCTTACCGTCTGAACGACTGGGCAAGCATCTACGGTGTTGTAGGTGTTGGCTACGGTAAATTCCAGCAGACCGAAAACCAGGGTCTGAACCGCACTGCAAGCACCAGCGACTACGGCTTCTCCTATGGCGCAGGCCTGCAGTTCAACCCAATCCAGGACGTGGCTCTGGACTTCTCCTATGAGCAGAGCCGTATCCGCAACGTTGACGTTGGCACCTGGATCGCGGGCGTAGGTTACCGCTTCTAATCACTCCGGTGATGAAATAAAAAATCCGCCCAATGTGGCGGATTTTTTTTGCCTTTTCCCTCTCCCTGTGGGCTGAGGAATCCCCAGTAATTTTTAAGCAGAAGCAATAAGGTTGTTTCAGAACGATTTAAGGTTTTCAGCGACGCCCTGGCACGTTCACCGGTCATGTCCTTACAGAGTAGCAAGGAACATAAAGTGAACGGAATGACCACCGGAGCCGTAAGTTCCCCTCACCCCAGCCCTCTCCCTCAAGGGAGAGGGGGGCGTCCATGCAAACATTATTTTGTGGGGATCCCTCAGCCCTGTGGGAGAGGGCCAGGGTGAGGGCATCAGACCGCACGAGACGGCAGAAACTACTTACTCTTAATATCAAAAATATCCGTACCCAGATGGTTGTAGTCAACTTTCTGTAACTTGAAGTTGGTAACGTACACTGGGGGCGCTTTCTTGTTGGAGATAAACGGGTAACTATTTTTTATCTCTTTGGCCTTAATCCCCGTCCATTGCGAGAAGAACAGCAGGAAATCATTCGCCGAGCGCCGCGCTTTAATAACGCGATGCGTTTTATCATCACTCGACAGCACCATAAACGGCACCTGGAAGTTCTGCTGGAACTGGTCGTCGTGCGCCAGATACTGGACTTCTTTGCCACGCTCTTTAAACGCCAGCCCGTGATCCGAGAAATAGACCACAGAGAAGCTTTCGCCCGTGTTGCGCAGCTGATCGTACAGCTTGCTGAGAAGATCGTCAGTTTGCGTCATGGTGTAGAGATAGCAAGAGGTCTCTTTTGACTGCACAAACTCCGCGTATTTCCCGCCAGTGCGATCGCAGGCCTGCGGGTGCGATCCCATCAGGTGGAGAACAATCAGCTGAGGCTGGGTGCGCGGGGTAGCAAAGACCTGCGCCGTCATCTTCAGCAGCGCCTCGTCTTTGGTGTTTTTGTCGGCTTCAAAGTCGCCGCTCTTCAGGAACTGCACTTCGTCAGCACGCTTAGCAATACTGGCGATGGCCGTGTCGTATTCGCCAATTTGCCCCTGATTGGAGAACCACCAGGTCTGAAAACCGGCGCGGTTGGCCAGCGTAACAAAATTATCCTGATACTGAGGTTTGCCATCCACCACGCGGTTCAGCGTCAGGCCGAGCGATTTCTGCGTCGAGCCGCTGGCCGCAACATAATCGGTAAACAGGGTGCCGTTGACCGAGCTGGCAAACGGCGTGTTATTCCAGTGCCCGCCGAAGGCACCCAGTGCGTCGCGACGTGCGCTCTCGCCAATCACCACCACGTAGGTATGATATTTCGGCTTAACCGCCAGCACGTTCCAGGTGTCTTTCATATTGGAAAGTTCAGCCATGCGCGCCTGCTCGTCGAGAACCTCTTTATTGTTGACAACGACGTCTTTCACGAAGCGGAAAACCGGATAGCCGATATTGATGAGCCTTAGCTTACCGTCCCAGGGAATATTCTGGATGGGGGCGACGAACGCCACGGCAAGGCTGAAGACCAGACAGAGTATTTCGATTTTACCCCAGGATTTTTTCTCGCCCGACCGACGGCGGATGGCGATAACGCCCAACGCGAAGATGAATAACCCTACCACGTAGCTGTACCACGGGAAGATCGTCAGGATCTCCGTCGACTCTTCCATGTTGGTCGAGTGCAGCGCCAGCAGGGTATTAAAGTTTGGCGAGCCGTAGGCCTGACCAAACGGGAAATACATCGCAGCAACCAGCGAACAGACCCCCACAAATGCTTTCTGCACGCGCGGAGCGCTCCTCCACAGTACGTGGAGCACACAGGTGAAAGCCACCGCATAAAGCAGGCTGAAGGGATAGCCGAGCGCAAAGTTAATCAGCAGCGACTGCAAAAAGTAAAATCCCGTCCACGGGCTTAAGGCCCGGCTGCGGGTAACGATGGTATCTATCAGGGTTACATTCATAGGTCACTATCACAAAAACGCCATGTGCTCACCCTGGCGCCAAGGGTCAAAGCCTGCCGGACAGTGCGTGGAAAGGGAATGAGAGGTCCGCTTCAGCGAGCCGCAAATTGTGCAGGGCTGCAAGAAGATAGTGCGAGCGTGAATTAAGGTCAACAGTTGCTAAACAGATGTTTTGCGAAGGGGGCTGCAAATCCGCAAAAATAATCGGGAATTGGTCAGTTTACAGCGGAAATGTGACAGAAAAATGAAGCGGCGTACCGCAACGCCGCTTAGTGGGAAGGTTTGTCGTCCTGATGCGGTTTGTTGTTAAACATATCGCACAGCATGTTCAACAGCATTAAGCGCACTTTAAAAGGAGAGTGGGTAAACACGGTCATACACCTCTTGAATTCGTTCATAAGACCTCCTGATTTTTGATCCCTTCGATCCGTGAAGGGTGACTGCATTACATACAGATATAGCACAGGCTATATTGTATAGCTATGGCTATTTCGTTAATTTTTTGTGCTTGCAGAGCTATGGTTTACAATGTGCGCTCTCGATACCGGGCGCTGGAAGCGTCACCCCACTGAGGAAGTACAATGAACCGTCGTGCAGGTAAGCCAACAATGAGGAAAACGACGCAACTGGTGAATGTTGAAGAACATGTCGAAGGTTTTCGCCAGGTCCGTGAGGCGCACCGGCGTGAACTGATTGATGATTACGTTGAGCTGATTTCCGATCTGATCCGCGAGGTCGGGGAAGCGCGTCAGGTTGATATGGCCGCCAGGCTGGGGGTTTCGCAGCCGACGGTCGCGAAAATGTTAAAACGTCTGGCCTCGGTGGGCCTTATTGAAATGATTCCCTGGCGCGGCGTGTTTCTGACGCCGGAAGGGGAGAAGCTTGCGCAGGAGAGCCGCGAGCGTCACCAGCTTGTCGAGAATTTTTTGCTGGTGCTGGGCGTCAGCCCGGAAATAGCCCGCCGGGATGCGGAAGGAATGGAGCACCACGTTAGCGAAGAGACGCTGGTGAAGTTTCGTGAGTTTACCCTTAAATATGGTCCCTCCGCTGAATGAAAATCCCTGGACTGCAGGCCCTGTCACGCGATCGTTTCTTCCATCTCTTATTAATTATTGGCGCAGCGTTAAGCCTGTTTGTGCCGTTTGCGCCACAGGCCTGGTCTGCGGCGATTGACTGGCGCACCATCATTACCCTGAGCGGGTTAATGATGCTGACCAAAGGGGTCGAGCTGAGCGGCTATTTTGACGTGCTGGGCCGTAAAATGGTGCGCCGTTTTGCCACCGAGCGCAGGCTGGCCCTGTTTATGGTGTTCTCCGCTGCGGTATTGTCAACGTTTCTGACCAACGACGTGGCGCTGTTTATCATCGTGCCCCTCACGCTCACGCTGCGTAAGCTGTGCGAGATCCCGGTCAGCCGCTTGATCATCTTTGAAGCGCTCGCCGTTAACGCGGGTTCTCTGTTGACCCCTATCGGCAACCCGCAAAATATCCTCCTCTGGGGACGTTCCGGGTTGTCGTTCGCTGCCTTTACCTGGCAGATGGTGCCTCTGGCGCTGGTGATGATGCTGTCGCTGTTGGCAGTGTGCTGGTTCGCGTTTCCGGATAAAAAGCTGCAATACCACAGCGGCACAACCGGCCCGCAGTGGCAGCCGCGGCTGGTCTGGAGCTGCCTCGGGCTGTATATCGTCTTTCTGTTCGCCCTGGAGCTGAAGTACGAGCTGGCGGGCGTCCTGCTCGTCGCTGCGGGCTTTGTCGTACTGGCACGGCGCGTGCTGGTGAGCGTGGACTGGACGCTGCTGCTGGTCTTTATGGCGATGTTTATTGATGTGCATCTTCTTATCCAGCTTCCGGTGCTGCAAAACGTTCTGCACAGCGTCAGCGGCTTGTCGCAGCCGGGGCTGTGGCTGACGGCGATTGGCCTGTCGCAGTTTATCAGCAACGTGCCTGCCACCATTCTGCTGCTCAACTACGTTCCGCCGGACACGCTGCTAGCCTGGGCGGTTAACATTGGCGGGTTTGGGCTGCTGCCCGGCTCTCTGGCAAACCTGATCGCCCTGCGCATGGCCAACGACCGCCGCATCTGGTGGCGCTTCCATCTCTGGTCGATTCCGATGCTGCTCTGGGCTGCGGCGATCGGTTTCGGACTATTCCTTCTCATATAGTGCGCAATTTGTCAGTTTTTCCTGGCAAACGTATAGCAACGTCCTAGCTTTAGTGAACGGCATAGTGTGATGCCGCTCACTGACAGGACCGTTGCTGAACTATGGCTGAAGATCAAAACCCGCCTGCTGACGAGCAGGACAAAAACAATAATGAGCGTAAGCGCCCGGGCAAGAAACCGTTAATTATCCTCGGCATTGTCGTGGTGGTAATGGTCGTTGTGGCGCTGGTCTGGTGGTTTTTAACCCGTAACGAAGAGACGACCGACGACGCCTTTACCGACGGCGACGTGGTGACGATTGCCCCCAAGACGGCGGGCTACGTTACCGAGCTGCGCGTGCGCGATAACCAGCGTGTGAAAAAGGGCGACCTGCTGGTAGTCATCGATCCGCGTGATACCACCGCGCAGCGCGATCAGGCTCAGGCCCAGCTTGGGCTGGCTATCGCGCAGCTCCATCAGGCCCAGGCGCAGCTGGCGCTCTCAAAAGTGCAGTATCCCGCCCAGCGTGATGAAGCTAAAGCGCAGGTGCTGAAAGCGCAGGCCGATCTGGCGAACGCGCAGGCAGAGTACCGTCGCCAGCGCGGCGTCGACCCGCGCGCGACCACCCAGCAAAGTATTGATTCCGCGAATGCTCAGCTACGCAGCGCCCAGGCCGGTCTGGCCAGCGCCCAGGCGCAGCTGGAAGTGGCGGAGCAGGTTCAGCTGCAAATTCGACAGCAGGAGACCAACGTCGAAGCTCGCGAGCGTCAGGTCGATCAGGCCAAAGCGCAGCTGGAAACCGCCAACCTGAACCTCTCTTACACCGAAGTCCGCGCTCCGTTCGACGGCTTTGTCACCAAACGCAACGTGCAGCCCGGCACGCTGGTGCAGGCGGGCACCGCGCTGTTCTCGCTGGTTTCCCCGAACGTGTGGGTGGTGGCGAACTTTAAAGAGTCCCAGCTTGAGCGCATGAAGCCCGGCGATAAGGTCAGCGTCTCCGTGGATGCCTGGCCGGATATGGAACTTGAGGGCCATATCGACAGCATCCAGCAGGGCAGCGGTTCGCGCTTCTCCGCCTTCCCGTCGGAAAACGCCACCGGTAACTTTGTGAAGATTGTTCAGCGCGTGCCGGTAAAAATCGTCATTGATAAAGGTCTTGATCCAAACAAGCCGCTGCCGCTGGGGCTGTCGGTTGAACCGAAGGTTACCGTGGAATGACGGATCACAGCCACGATAACTGGAAGCCCGCCAGCAATCCGTGGGCGGTGGCGATTGTCGTCACCCTGGCGGTGTTTATGGAAATTCTGGACACCACCATCGTCAACGTGGCGCTGCCGCACGTGGCGGGGTCGCTCTCGGCCAGCTATGACGAATCCACCTGGGTACTGACCAGCTACCTGGTGGCGAACGGCATCGTGCTGCCCATCTCTGCCTTCCTCAGTCGCCTGTTTGGCCGCAAGCAGTTCTTCCTGATCTGCATCGTGATGTTTACCATCTGCTCGTTCCTGTGCGGCATTGCCACCGAGCTGTGGCAAATTATCCTGTTCCGCGTGATGCAGGGCTTCTTTGGCGGCGGGCTACAGCCCACCCAGCAGTCGGTGCTGCTCGACTACTTCAAGCCGGAGGACAGGGGCAAAGCGTTCGGGCTTTCCTCGATCGCGATTATCGTTGCGCCGGTGCTCGGCCCGACGCTGGGCGGCTGGATCACCGACAACTACTCCTGGCGCTGGGTGTTCTTTATCAACATCCCGGTGGGGATTGTCACGGTGCTGGCGATCTACCAGTTGCTGGAAGATCCGCCGTGGGAGAGCAAATCAAAAGAGAAGCTGACAATTGACTGGACAGGGATCGGCCTGATCGCCCTTGGTCTCGGTTGTTTGCAGGTGATGCTCGACCGGGGCGAGGATGACGACTGGTTCTATTCGAACTTTATCCGCACCTTCGCGGTGCTGACGCTGGTCGGCATTATCGGCGCAATCTACTGGCTGATGTATGCCAAAAAGCCTGTAGTGGATCTGCACTGCATGAAAGACCGCAACTTCGCGATCTCCAGCCTGCTGATGGCGGGGATGGCGATGATCCTCTACGGCAGCTCGGTGGTGATCCCGCAGCTGGCGCAGCAGGATCTGGGCTATACCGCCACCTGGTCCGGGCTGGTGCTCTCGCCCGGGGCGGTGCTGATTGTGTTAACCATCCCGCTGGTGCTGAAGCTGATGCCGGTGGTGCAGACGCGCTGGATCATCGCCTTTGGCTTTACCTGTCTGGCGGTGTCGTTCTTCTGGTCGCGCACGCTGACGCCGGATATCGACTTCGAAACGCTGGTGCTGTTCCGCAGCGCCCAGTCGATAGGTCTGGGGTTCCTGTTTGTGCCGCTCACCACCATCGCCTTTATCTCGATACCGAGGCGGCTCAACGCCGATGCGGCGGCTCTGTTTACCATGTTCCGCAACGTGGCGGGGTCCATCGGGATTTCGCTCTCGACGGCCGCCATCACCGAGCGCGCGCAGGCGCACAGCGCGCACCTTGCGTACCACGCCTCGCCGTTCAACGAGCAGTTCCAGCTGGCGATACACGAGAGCGCGCAGGCTATTCAAAACTTCACCACCCAGGTGGGTGACCCTACGGGAATAGCCACCGGGAGGATGTACCAGACGATGATCGAGCAATCGCGCTTTTTGGCCTACATCGACGTCTTCACCATCCTGAGCGCGGTGGCCTTGTTACTGATTCCGTTTTGTTTGTTGCTCTCGCCGGTTAAGAGCGAGGGGAGTGCAGGAGCACATTGATGATACACAGACGTTTACACCCCCTGATGATAGTGATGCTGCTGGTGGGCTGCGCCGTCGGGCCGGACTACCAGCAGCCTGCGCCGCCCGCTGTTACGCACTGGAACGATAAGGGCGACAGCGCGGTGAAATCGCAAACCACCTCCGCCGCGACCAACCCCCGCTGGTGGAAAACCTTCGGTTCGCCGCAGCTCGACAGCCTGGTTGAGCGCGCCATCGCCGGAAACCTGACGCTGCAGCAGACGGTGCTGCGCATCGCCGGGGCGCGTGAACAGATTAACCAGGCGGGCGGGGCATTTTTCCCGTCGGTGAACGGCAATCTGCAGGCGACGCGCCAGCAGCTCGGGCTGGAAGGGGAGCTGAAATCCCACGGCGTTTACGACCAGCTGGATAATGTCGATCCTGAACTCAGAGGCGCGCTGGGGCCACTGACGCAGCCGATTAACCTCTACCAGGGCAGCTTCGACGCCCAATGGGAAATCGATCTGTGGGGCAAGGTGCGCCGTCAGGTGGAGGCGGCGGAGGCTCAGCAGAAGGCGGCGATAGAGCAGCGTAATGACGCGCTGGTGTCGCTGGAAGCCGAAGTGGCGCGCGCGTGGCTACAGCTGCGCGGGGCGCAGAGCATTATTGCCACCCTGAATACCCAGATTAAAAGCGCCCAGCAGACGTTGGATCTGACCGAAAGCCGCCAGCGGGGCGGGCTGTCGCCGCAGATGGATGTGGAAAACGCCCGGGCGCAGCTGGGCAACCTCGAAGCGCAGCTACCGCAGTATCAGGCGCAGGAGCGCCAGGCGATGAACGGCCTGGCGATCCTGCTCGGCAAGCCGCCGGGAGCGCTGGATGCGGAACTGCAAAGCGTGCAGCCAATGCCCGCGCTGCCGGATATCGTACAAACGGGTATTCCGTCCACGCTGGCGCGCCGCCGTCCGGACGTGCGCGAAGCGGAGGCGAACCTTCACGCCGCGACGGCGCAAATCGGCATCTCGGTGGCGGAGCTTTTCCCGAGCTTTACGCTCTCCGGGCAGTTTGGCCTGCGTAACAGCGAAAGCAACTGGCTGACCGACTGGAGCAGCCACTTCTACAGCTTTGGGCCGCAGGTCTCCATTCCCATTTTCCAGGGCGGGCGGCTGGTCTCCAGCGTCAAGGTGGCGCGCGCGCAGCAGGGGGCGGCGGTGCTGGACTATCGCCAGACGGTCCTGACCGCGCTCGGGGATGTCGAAAACGCGCTGGTGAGCTATCGCACCGACCAGCAGCGTGAAGCGGGTCTTGCAAAAACCATCGACGCCCTGAAAAACGCCTTTGATTTAGCGAGCGATAGCTACCGGCAGGGGATCGCCAGCTTTATCGACGTGCTGGACGCCCAGCGACAGCTGGCGCAGGCCGAGCAGCAGCGCGCGCAGGCGCAGGTGCAGAGTGCGCTCGATCTGGTGGCGCTCTACAAGGCGCTCGGCGGCGGCTGGGAGCCCTATCAGCAGGTGCAGCTCCCGGATTACAGCGTCTTTGGTGACGCCCCGCGCGGATAAATTCAGAGGATTGGGCAAGAAACGGACAGGAACGCCACATTCGCGATGACTGAGGGGCGGGTATAACTATCGGGTACCCAATCGACATGCGAGGATTAACTTATGCGTTATCAAAAACTGGGCAACACCGGACTGTTTGTTTCTGAACTGTGCCTCGGCACCATGACCTTCGGCGGTGAAGGCGGCATGTGGGGAAAAATTGGCCAGCTGCAGCAGAGCGAAGCCGAACAGCTGGTGGGGCGCGCGCTGGATGCGGGTATCAACTTTATCGATACCGCCGACGTCTATTCGGAAGGGCGCTCGGAGGCGATCCTCGGGCAGGCGCTGAAAAACCTCAACGTCCCGCGCGAGAATGTGGTGGTTGCCACCAAGGTGTTCGGCGAAACGGGCACCGCGGGGGTGAATTCGCGCGGCAGCTCGCGCTATCACATCATCAGCAGCGTGAAGGAGAGCCTGCGTCGCCTGCAGCTCGATCATATCGATCTCTACCAGCTTCACGGCTTTGACCCCGCAACGCCGATTGAAGAGACGCTCTATGCGCTGGATAACCTGGTGCAGCACGGCCACGTGCGCTATATCGGCGTCTCGAACTGGGCGGCGTGGCAGATAGCCAAAGCGCTCGGGATTTCCGAGCGTCTGGGGCTGGCGCGTTTTGCGTCATTGCAGGCTTACTACACCATCGCCGGGCGCGATCTTGAGCGCGAGCTGGTACCGATGATGCAGAGCGAAGGCGTCGGGCTGATGGTCTGGAGCCCGCTGGCGGGTGGCCTGCTGAGCGGAAAATATGGCCGCGACGGGACGAGCGAAACCGGAGGCCGCCGTCTGGAGTTCGACTTCCCGCCGGTGAATAAAGACCGCGCCTTCGACTGCGTGGACGTGATGCGCACGATTGCCGAAAGCAAGGGCGTCTCCGTCGCGCAAATCGCGCTGGCGTGGCTGCTGCATCAAAAAGCCGTGACCAGCGTGATTATTGGTGCGAAACGTGTCGATCAGCTGGACGACAACATCGCCGCGACCGGGATCCGCTTAAGCGAAGACGAGCTTAAGCAGCTTGATGCGGTGAGCGCGCTGCCGCGCGAATACCCGGGCTGGATGCTGGAGCGCCAGGGCGAATATCGTCGTAACCAGCTCGCGCAGCAGTAACCTTCCTTTTCCCCGGTGACGCTTCGCTTACCGGGGCTTTTTTTCCGCATCGCTCACAAAAAACGATCCTCCTCTTTGATCGCCATTTTATCTTCGACTATATGACTAGTCATGAATATTTAAATGACTAGTCATATAAGGAGAGAGAGCATGAACAAATCGCTGCCGGCCAATTTTTTATGGGGCAACTCGGTATCCAGCATGCAGACGGAAGGGGCCTGGAACGAGGGCGGGAAGGGCATGTCGGTGTACGACATTCGCGAAGCCGGGGAAAACATCTCCGACTGGAAAGTGGCGACCGATTCGTACCATCGCTACCGGGAAGATTTTGACCTGATGCAGGATCTGGGCATGAACTGCTACCGCTTCCAGATCTCCTGGAGCCGCGTGTGTCCGCAGGGTGACGGCGCGTTCAACGACGAAGGCATCGCGTTTTACGACCGCTTTATTGACGATCTGATCGCCCGCGGCATCGAGCCGATGATCTGCCTGTACCACTTCGATATGCCGCTGGCGCTGGCGCAGGAGTACAACGGCTTCAACGACCGCCGCGTGATGGACGCCTTTATCCGCTACGGCAAAAAGATGATCGACTGCTTCGGCGACCGGGTGAAGTACTGGCTGACCTTCAACGAGCAGAACATCTTCCATATGCCGGAAGCCTTCCGCATTTCCGGCTACATGAAAGGCGAGAAAACCTTGCGCGAGCTCTACGAGTTGCAGCATCACACCATGGTGGCGCACATGGCGCTGACCGAGTATCTGCACCAGACCAAACCGGGCAAGCTGATGGGCGGCATGCTGGCGCACCAGCTGATCTACCCGGCCACCTGCAAACCGCGCGATATCTTCTGCGCCCAGCAGTACGACGAGTTCCTCAACCAGAACCTGCTGCGCGTCTTTGCCGGGCAGGGCTACAGCCCGGCGGTGATGGCGGTGGTGGAGCAGGAAGGGTTTGGCGATATTTACCGTGCCGAGGATCTGGCCCTGTTCGCAAGAACCAGAAACGACTTTATGGCCTTCAGCTACTACGCCAGCAAAACGCTGGACAGCGATGCGATTCCGGAAGGCACGCCGGTGAACTATTACCTCCTGCACGGCGATAAAAACAACCCGTACCTGAAGGCCACCGAGTGGAACTGGCAGATCGATCCGCTGGGCTTTCGCACCATCATCACCCGCTACGCCAACGACTGGCGGATGCCGGTATTCCCGATCGAGAACGGTATCGGGGTGATTGAGTCCTGGGACGGCATGAACCCGATTGAGGACACCTACCGAATCGACTACCACCGGGCGCATATCGACGCGATGAAGGCGGCGATGTTCGAGGACGGGGCGGAGGTGATCGGTTACCTCGGCTGGGGCTTAATCGACATTCTCAGCTCCCAGGGCGACATGCGTAAGCGCTACGGTGTGGTCTACGTCAACCGGGAAAACCACGACCTGAAAGACCTCAAGCGCGTGCCGAAGAAGAGCTACGCGTGGTTAAAACAGGTTATTCATACCAACGGACGCGAGATGTAAGCCGTACGCTGCCGGGCCGTTTTTGTGACTGATTGATGGGAACTATCCGCTATGTCTGAAGCAAAAATAACACCGCACATGCAGTCCTTTGTCGATAAATTTGTTGAGTTCTCGGCGCGCCTGGCAAACCAGGTGCACCTGCGCTCCCTGCGCGACGCCTTCGCCACGGTGATGCCCATTTTCATCCTCGCCGGTCTGGCGGTGCTGGTGAACAACGTGGTGTTTCCGTGGATTTTTCACGGCGAGACGCTCGTGCAGTTTAAGGTGTGGGGCGAGGCGATTATCAACGGCACGCTGAACATCGCCGCGCTGCTGCTGGCCCCGATGATTGCCTGGTCGCTGGCGCGCAACAAAGATTTCGACAATCCGGTCTCGGCAGTGGTCATCGCCGTCAGCAGCTTCATCATCATGATGCCGATGCGCCTGCAGCTTACGCCCGTCGGTAGCGACGCCGTGGTGAACGTCACTCAGGTGCTGACGTTCGCCAATATTGGCTCAACCGGGATTTTCGCCGGGGTGCTGATTGGGCTGCTCTCAACGGAACTGTTTATCGCTATTTCGCGCCTGAAGGCGCTGCACATTTCGCTGGGTGAGAACGTGCCGCCGGCGGTGAGCAAATCCTTTACCGCGCTGATCCCAACCATTCTTACATTGTCGGTGTTCGCCGTGCTGGCGGCGCTGTTGGCAAACGTTCTGCACACGGACCTGATCCATCTCATTACGACCTTTATCCAGCAGCCGCTGCGGCTGATCAACACCAGCCTGCCGGGGACGATTTTCATCTACAGCTTCGGTAACTTTCTGTTCACCCTCGGTATTCATCAGTCAGTCGTTAACAGCGTGGTGCTGGAGCCGTTCCTGCTGATCAACACCAACGAGAACATGCTGGCCTTCGCCAACGGTCAACCCATCCCGCATATCATCAACAACATTTTCGTGCCGACGTTTGGCATGGTGGGCGGCACGGGCAGCACAATATCGCTGCTGATCGCCATCTTTATCTTCTCCCGACAAAAGTCGGCTAAGCAGGTGGCGCGTCTGTCGCTGGCGCCGGGTCTGTTCAACATCAACGAGCCGGTCATTTTCGGCCTGCCGATCGTGTTTAACCTGCCGCTGATGATCCCGTTTGTGCTGCTGCCCGCCATCGGCATTTACTTCGCCTGGCTCTGTACCACGCTGGGATTAATGTCGCGCTGCGTGGTGATGATCCCGTGGACCACTCCGCCAATTCTCAGCGCCTGGCTGGCGACGGCGGGGGACTGGCGCGCGGTGGTGGTGCAGTTGGCAATCATCGTATTTGGTGTATTCTTCTACCTGCCTTTCCTCAAGATTGCCGAGAGAGTGGCGATGAAAAACAGCGGGATAGAAAACTAACTGAAAGGAAGGACGATGGCGGCGAAGTACATCACCATAGCGCGGGAAATTAAAAAACGCATCATCAGCCAGCAGTACGCCGCCAATGAACCGCTGCCGGACCAGTTTGCACTGGCGGCGGAGTTCAGCACCAGCCGGATGACCATTCAGCAGGCGATGCGCCAGCTGATCGTCGAAGGTCTGGTCTATACCCGCCAGGGACAGGGAACGTTTATCCGCAAAAATTTCCTTCAACTCTCGCAGTGGGATCTCTCCGGCAGCGACTACTTCGGCGCCACCAAAACCTGGGAACATCTGGGGACGGTGACCAGCCAGGTGGTGCACTTCGAACTGCGCTTCCCGAACGAGAAAGAGCAGGCGTCGCTGATGATTAACGCCGATGCGCCTGTCTATGACTTTATCCGCCTGCGCTTACTAAACGGTGAACCCATGTCGCTGGATTCCACGGTAATGCCGATGAATCTGGTGCCCGGCCTGACGAAAAGCCATCTTGAAGGTTCGGTGTTCCAGTACGTTCAGGAGACGCTGGGGCTGAAAATTATGGGATCGTACCGGGTGGTGAGGGCGCTAAAGCCAAACGCGCTGGACAGAGAGCATCTGGTCTGCGAGCAGACCGATCCGGTGCTGGAAGTGGAGCAGGTGATTTATCTGGAGGACGGCACAGCGCTGGAGTATGCCCACTGCCACTATCGCTACGACCACGGCGGGATCGTGATCGTGAATAACGGGTAAAAAAAAGCGGGCATCGAAGCCCGCTTTTTTAATTTTTCTCTGTTAATTCAAACGAACCGGCATACCGGAGCGGTTTTGAATCGCCTGGTCGACGATGGTGGTTTCCACGTCAGGCTGAGAGGTCACGGACTGCACCGCGCTGTTCAGCGTAATCGGTACGATCTCGTTGTTATTAATCTGGTCTTCGCTGGTGGACAGCGGGTTGTGCACTTCAATGTAGCGGCTGCCGTCTGGCTCAGAGGTCGCTTTCACCGGTTCGTTGATGAACTGAACGCGCGTGCCGACCGGCACGTTTTCAAACAGGAACTTAATGTCGTCGTTACGCAGGCGCACGCAGCCGTGGCTTACGCGCAGGCCGATACCGAAGTTGGCGTTGGTGCCGTGGATAGCGTACAGGCGGCCAATGTACAGCGCGTACAGACCCATTGGGTTATCCGGGCCGGCTGGCACAACGGCGGGCAGCGGTTCGCCCGCAGCGATATATTCCGCGTGCATTTTGGCGGTTGGGGTCCAGGTTGGGCCCGCTTTCTTACGCTCGACTTTGGTGGTCCAGTTCAGCGGGGTGTCTTTGCCCAGCTGGCCGATACCGATTGGCAGCACGATAACGGTGTTGGTGCCTTTCGGGTAGTAATACAGACGCATTTCGGCGCTGTTGATTACGATACCTTCATGAACGGTATCCGGCAGGATCAGCTGCTGAGGAATATTCAGCACGGTACCCGCTTTTGGCAGATACGGGTCAACGCCCGGGTTCGCTTCCAGCATGTTAGACAGGCCCAACTGGTACTGTGCGGCGAAATACTCCAGCGGCTGAGAGTTACCCTCAGGTACCGTCACTACCTGATTTTGACCCACCAGACGGCTTCCGTCGGTCGGCAGGGGATACGTCACCGCAGACGCGGTCTTACAAAAACCTACTACGGCTAACGCCGCCGCAAAAAGCGTTGTTAATTTCATGTTCATGTTGTGCGAGGTATCTAAGCCATTCTGGCGATGAGTTGATAAGTCTGAATCTGTGATGGGAGCGCATTATATGTGCATTCCCGCTAACAGGGAATTCAGATGTGTACGAAATCACATTTTTTTCGATTTTGTTAAAGTTTAGTGGATTGCCGCAACACGGGATCTCAATTCGGAATTGTGGCATAATGCCGTGTTTATCACACTTTTCGCAGGAATCTCCCCGTGTTAGTTACCAGCAACGTCACTATGCAGTTTGGCAGTAAGCCGCTGTTCGAAAACATTTCCGTCAAATTTGGCGGCGGCAACCGTTACGGCCTGATTGGCGCCAACGGTAGCGGAAAATCCACCTTCATGAAGATCCTCGGCGGCGATCTGGAGCCAACGCTCGGCAACGTGTCGCTCGACCCTAACGAGCGCATCGGTAAGCTGCGTCAGGATCAGTTCGCCTTTGAAGAGTTCACCGTGCTGGACACCGTGATCATGGGGCACGCGGAGCTGTGGGAAGTGAAGCAGGAGCGCGATCGCATCTACGCGCTGGCCGAAATGAGCGAAGAAGACGGCTATAAAGTGGCCGATCTGGAAACGCAGTACGGCGAAATGGACGGCTATTCTGCGGAAGCGCGTGCGGGCGAGCTGCTGCTGGGCGTAGGCATTCCGGTTGAACAGCATTACGGTCCGATGAGCGAAGTCGCCCCTGGCTGGAAGCTGCGCGTGCTGCTGGCACAGGCGCTGTTCTCTAACCCGGACATCCTGCTGCTCGACGAACCGACGAACAACCTGGACATCGACACCATCCGCTGGCTGGAGCAGACGCTGAACGACCGCGACAGCACTATGATCATCATCTCGCATGACCGTCACTTCCTGAACATGGTCTGTACGCACATGGCGGATCTGGACTACGGTGAGCTGCGCGTTTACCCGGGCAACTACGACGAGTACATGACGGCGGCCACCCAGGCGCGTGAGCGTCTGCTGGCGGACAACGCCAAGAAGAAAGCGCAGATTGCGGACCTGCAGTCCTTCGTCAGCCGCTTCAGTGCCAACGCCTCTAAGTCGCGTCAGGCGACCTCACGTGCGCGTCAGATTGATAAAATCAAGCTGGAAGAAGTTAAAGCCTCCAGTCGTCAGAACCCGTTCATCCGCTTCGAGCAGGACAAGAAGCTGTTCCGTAACGCGCTGGAAGTGGAAGCCCTTACCAAAGGCTTTGATGAAGGCCCGCTGTTTAAAAACTTCAACCTGCTGCTGGAAGTGGGCGAGAAGATTGCCATTCTGGGCGCCAACGGCGTGGGTAAATCCACACTGCTGAAAACCCTGGTCGGCGAACTGCAGCCGGACAACGGCACCGTGAAATGGTCCGAGAACGCGCAGATTGGCTACTACGCGCAGGACCATGAATACGAATTCGAAAACGACCTCACCGTCTTCGACTGGATGAGCCAGTGGAAGCAGGAAGGCGATGACGAGCAGGCGGTGCGCAGCATTCTGGGTCGTCTGCTGTTCAGCCAGGACGACATCAAAAAGCCGGCCAAAGTGCTCTCCGGTGGTGAGAAAGGCCGCATGCTGTTCGGCAAGCTGATGATGGAAAAACCGAATATCCTGGTAATGGACGAACCGACTAACCACCTGGATATGGAATCTATCGAATCGCTGAATATGGCGCTGGAGATGTATCAGGGCACCCTGATCTTCGTCTCTCACGACCGTGAGTTCGTCAGCTCGCTGGCGACCCGCGTGATCGAAATTACGCCAGAGCGCGTGGTGGACTTCACCGGTAACTACGAAGATTACCTGCGCAGTAAAGGTATCGAGAACTAAAAAAAGCCGGGTGGCGGCTTCGCCTTACCCGGCCTACGTTCTATTCCCTCTCCCGGTGGGAGAGGGTCAGGGTGAGGGCATCAGGCCGCACTACACCACCCACTCGCTCCCTTCAATCCCGTTCACCAGCAGCTTACGTTTTTCCCCTACAGGCAACGACACCTTCAGCGCTTTCCACGCCGGACGATAATCCCCGCGCGCGTTGATCTTCAGGTTGATGGTTGCGCCATCGCACACCATTTCCCATTCCACCCATAGCGCATTGCCGTTCTGATAGCCCCAGCTTTCGCCGTCGTCTTCAAACAGCAGCCCGGAGGTGGTGCCGACGCCCTTCACCGGGAACAGCTTCAGCTCGCGGGTGTCGTCTTTTTCAGCGGATACGTGGGTAATGCGCTCGCTCAGCGGCAGACCGGCACCGGCGCGCACCAGCAGCGGCAGTTTTTCCAGCGGCGCGTCGAGAACGATCGACTGGCCGCCCGCATACCACGCGTGGGTGTAAAAATCGTACCAGCCGGTGGCGTTATCCGGCAGCCAGACGCGGCGCTCGCGCTGCCCGGCTTCGACGACGCTGGCAACCAGCAGGTCGCGGCCCAGCAGGAAGTCATCGCACTCTACGAAGGTCTGCGTATCGTGCTCGTGGTCGAGGAAGGTCGGGCGCAGCATCGGCTCGTCGTCGGCGTGCGCCTGCCAGAGCAGGGTGTAGAGGTACGGCAGCAGGCGGTAGCGCAGCTCAACCGCGCCGCGAATAGCAGGCGTGACGCCCGGATACATCCACGGCTCGTTCACCGTGTGGTCATCGTTCCATGAGTGAATGGTAAAGCGCGGATGCATCACGCCGTTCTGCACCCAGCGCACGAACAGCTCGGCGTCCGGCTTATCCCCGGAGAAACCACCCACGTCGTGGCCGACGTTGAACAGCCCGGACAGGCTCATGCCCAGCCCCATGCGGATGTTATAGCGCAGGGTGTCCCAGTTGGTGCGGTTATCGCCGCTCCAGGTCTGAACGTAGCGCTGCATCCCGGCGCAGCCGGAGCGGGAGATGAGATACGGACGTTTCTCCGGCGCAAAGCGCTGCTGCGCTTCCAGCGAGGCGCGCATCATCAGCAGCGGCATTACCGGGCGAATGTGCTTGATGGCGATCTCCTTGCCGAAGCCAAAGCAGCGCGCTTCCCCGTCCCACACTTCATATTCGTTGTTGTCGTTCCAGGTGGAGTCGATGCCCATCTCCAGCAGTTGGGTAGTGACGCCGTTCTGCCACCACTTCACCGTCTGCGGGTTGGTAAAGTCGAGGTGCGAGCCTTCGTCATCCCAGAAGCTTGAACGTTCTGGTGCATCAGTTTCTGAATCACGAATGAACAGGCCGCTCTCCGCCACTTCGTTATAGCGCGGATGGTCCTGCAGCAGGCACGGCTTGATGTTGGCCGCAAGCTTCAGCCCCGCGTCGTGGAAGGCCTGGCTCATCACCTTCGGCTGCGGCACCTTGTCATAGTTCCAGTTGAAGACGTAGCGCTTGCCGTTGATGGAGGTATAGCCGGAGGAGAGCTGGAACGAGTCGCACGGAATGGCGTGCTCTTCGCACAGGCGGATAAAGTTCATCAGCTGGTTCTGGGCGTCCGGCGCGTCGGTGTAGTGCATGGTTGAGCCGCTGTAGCCCAGGCTCCATTTTGGCCCAAACAGCGTTTTCCCGGTCAGGCGCACGAAGGCTTTGGTGACGTCCAGCACGCGCCTGCCGGTAAAAATGTAGTAATCGATATCGCCCGCTTCCGCCTGCCAGCGGCGGTAGGCAGTGTGGTAGTTGTCGATCTCGTTGCCCAGATCCAGCCAGCAGCTGCTCAGGTTGTCGTAGAACAGGCCGTAGCTCACGTCGTCGCGGCGGGCGATAGTGAACGGAATATGCTTGTAGAGCGGGTCGGTGCTGGTCGCGTTGTACCCCATTGCATCGAGGTTGCGCATCTCATAGCGCTTGCCGTTGCGCTGCAGATCGCCCGCTTTCTCGCCCAGGCCGTAGAAACGCTCGTCCTTGCGACGGCTGAGGTAGTGCGCCACGCCGTCGCCGTGGGCGTTCAGCAGGTAGGCGCTGGTCGGACGGTCATTAACCAGCGGCTGCCATTCGCCCGCCTCATTGCGGTAGTGCCACTCCATCCATAGCGGCTGGTGGACGGTCACGCGCAGCTGCTCCGTTGCCACCGTAACGGCATCATCCTGCTGCGTCAGCGTCCAGGCCGGGCAGGAGAAACCGCTTATATCGTCACGACGACGGCCTTCCCACGGCACGTCTTTTTCCGGTGCGATGCTCCAGGTGCGGTCCAGCGCCAGCTCGCCTTTGCGCTTAATCAGCACGCGGAACAGGTTCTCTTCCAGAACATACAGGCACAGGCGGTGCTGGTTATCGACCAGCAGTTCCAGATGGTTTGCCGACTGCTTATCTACGGTCCAGTTTTTCAGGGTTTTCATATGCAATACATCCACTATCAGGCGCGCTTGGCGCGACGTTCAGCAATAAATGCTACCAGGAAGACAGCGCCAATCAGGTCAAAGAAGCCCATGGCAATAAAGAGCGGGTTAAAGCCGATTTTGTCGGCGGTCACACCGATTAACAGCGAGAACAGGAAGCTGGCGATCCACGCCGCCGAGCCGCGCATGCCGTTGACGGTCGCCATCTGGCCTTTGTCGAACGACTCCACGACCAGGGCGCTCAGCATGCAGGAGATGATCTGGTGCCCGAAGCCGCCGATGGAGATCAGCACGATGGTGATATACGGGTCGCGGGTAATGGCGACGATGGCCAGCGAGATCATCAGGAACGCGCCGGTGACGGAGCTTGCCACCACCGAGTTTACGCGGGAGCAGCCGAACCAGCGGGTGTAGAGGCGCGTCAGGTAGCCGCTCGCCACGCTGCCGAGGTCGGCGGCGAGGAAGGGCAGCCAGGCAAACATCGCAATCTGCTTCAGATCCATGCCGTGCTCTTTGGCGAGGTACAGTGGCACCCAGAAGCTCAGCACGGCCCAGGCCGGTTCCGCCATAAAGGCCGGAATGGCGATACCGTAGAAGCGTTTGTTTTTCGAGACGGTTTTCAGCGCGGTCAGAAACGGCAGTTTCACCGCGGGCGGTTCGTTATCCTGCTTGATAAACGCCAGCTCGTCCTTGCTCAGGTTCGGGTGCTGCTCCGGGTTGTGGTAAAACGCCCACCACAGGATCACCCACAGCAGCGCCAGCACGCCGGTAAACATAAACGCGCCCTGCCAGCCGAACGAGGCGTGAGCAAAGTAGATGATAGGCGGAGCCAGCATCGCGCCGATGGAGAAGCCCACGCCCGCCCAGCCGGCGGCAACGGGGCGCTCTGATTTCGGGAACCATTCGCCGATGGTTTTGGCGTTCGCCGGGGTGGCGGCGGCCTCAGAGGCCCCCATAAAGAAGCGCAGAATCGCCAGGTGCAGCCAGCTTCCGGCGCCCGCGTGGAAGATACACATCAGCGCCCAGATCCCGGCGCAGACCATAAAGCCAATCTTCAGGCCGATAACGTCAATCAGCCAGCCGCACAGGGGCTGGAAAATGGTGTAGGCGATCTGGAACGCGCCGACGATCCAGGAGTACTGCTCGGTGGTGATCCCCAGGCTCTCTTTCAGTTCCGGGGCGAGGATCCCGAGCGAGTTACGGGTGATGTAGTTAACGGTGACGCCAAGTAAGAACAGCACCAGTACGTACCAGCGCAGGTTCTTGATGACGCGACGGGTTTTGCTTGTCGCAACGGTATTATTGATGTCCTGACTCATTTGACTCTCCACAAGACGGACGGTAAGGGGACGGAGGTTCAGGTGTCACACAGATTTTTATGCCTTTGATTTCTATCCGTTTAAACTGCTTAAGTTGCTATGCAACTAGTATGGAAGTTGTGTGACAGGTTCACCTTAAGGGAGAAAATGAGAGGGTAAAAGTGGATTTTGTGCAAAATTTCTCATAACTAACGAAAACACTCTGGCATGATGGCGTTCATGGCAGTTTTTGCCTGACGGATACGCTATGAAAATTTTTTCATTTCGCAAATGGAGCCAGATCACAAAATGGACAAAAGGCTAAAAATCACCGAAATCGCGGCCCGCACGCAGCTCTCCATCAGCACGGTTTCCCGCGTGCTGGCGGGTAAAGCGAATACCAGCGAAAAGGCGCGCGCAAAGGTGCTGGCGTGTGCGCGGGAGCTGGGGGTGATGGACGGCATGGCGGCAGGACGTTTGCTGCTTAACAGCCTGGTGGTTTTTGCCCCGCAGCGGGCGTTTGACGAGCGGTCCGACATCTTTTACTACCGCGTGATCCAGAGCGTGAGCAAAGGGCTTGCCTCGCACGAGGTCCGGCTGCGCTACTGCGCGCTGGAGGAGAACGACAGCGACGCCCAGCTGTTTCTGGCGCGCATGAACGAGCCGGATACCCAGGCGGCCATTCTTCTCGGCATCGACGATCCGCATATTCACGACCTGGCGGTGGACGTGGGGAGACCCTGCGTGCTGATTAACTGCCGGGACCGCCGCATGCGCCTGCCTGCCGTCGCCCCGGATCACCGCACTATTGGTGAGCGGGCGGCGGAGTACCTGTTCGAGATGGGGCACCGCGAGGTGATGAACGTGCTGTGCCTGCGCCGCTACACCATGGAGCTGCGCCTGGCGGGGATCCGCGACGCGTGGCAGTCTCATAACCTGAAATTCAACGATAAACGCGATCTGCTGGTGGTGCCAAGCTTCAGCGCCAGAGAGACGGAGCAGCTGGTGAGCGAGTGGCTTAACCAGCAGAAGGGAAAAGACCTGCCGACGGCGTTTCTGGTCGGCGGCGACTTTATGGCGGCGGGCACCATCAGCGCATTACAAAACCACGGTCTGCGCGTGCCGCAGGACGTGTCGGTGATGAGCATCGACGGATTTAATCTGGCGGCAATCCAGGACGTGCCGCTGACGGCGGTGCATGTGCCCCGCGACGAGCTGGGAACCGAAGCGGTGCATATGCTCCAGCAGCGGCTGATGCGTCCGGACGCGCCGGTGGGAACGCTGTTGCTTAATGGAACCCTGACCGTGCGGGAATCGGTACGGCGGATACGTCAGGGGAAACGACGCACCGCCGTGGAGCGAGAAGGGCTTTACGACAGTTAAGCCATGCCCAGCGCGCGCTTGCCGTGGATGTTGAGATCGTTCACGGTAAAGCGGTCCTGCCAGCTTTTTTCATAATCCTCGCGCGGGAAGTCTCCCGGCGACGCGCCGGTTTCCAGCGCTTCCTTGACCTTTTTCGCGTAAGCGAGGTTTTTCTCGCACATCGGCGCGGCAGGGATGTACATCACGTTGCCCCAGCCCTGCTGATTTTCCACCGGCGCGACGGAGTGGATCACATCGCAGTGCCACCATACGGAATCGCCCGCCTCGAGTGCCGGAATGCTGCTTAATGCCTCGATGAGCAGCGGGTGCCACTTCTCGGAAACCGGCAGCACGCGCCCTGGTGCCACGCCGCACAGCTCGTCTTCCGGCACGTCGTCCAGCAGTGGACGCAGCAGAATGTACGCCATCGCCTCCGGAATTGGCACCACGTGCAGCAGTCCCTGACCGGGGATCATGTCCGACAGCGCCGTCCAGCCCTGGAAGGTGCGGAACACCGAGCATTTGGTGGTGTTATCGACGGTGTACTCTTCCACTTCGGCACGGTGCGCGGCGTTCCACGGATCGTACTTATCGACGTTGCCGTCAAACACGCGGGCAAACACCTGTTGATAAGCCGGAAGCAGCCAGCGCTCCAGCGCGCCGGAGTCGGTATGCGCGCCCAGCCCTTTCGAGGTGGTTCCCGGCGGACGGCGGCGAATACGGTCCGGGTAAATCACGCTCACGTCCGGGTCGAACCACTGCTTGCCGTTGCTCTCGAAAGTCCATAAACGGTTCAGGAACGACTGCACCTGCGCCATCTCTTCGCTCTGGCGCGCCTGCATCTGCGCCTGCGACCAGTAAATCGGGTAAATCTCCGGGCGGGAGGCCGTTAAGGTGCCGAAGAAGTTATCGCCTGGCCCTTTGTACACGTCGTCAAATTTGTTCAGATCGAGATAGTCGAGCATCGACCGATCCCACGCCAGCGCCTGCTCGCGCGGGAAATGACCTTTAATCACCGCGCAGCCGCGGCGCTTAACGGCCTCGCGCTGTGCGTCGGTAATCGTGCCGTTTTTCACGTCCGCAAACGGGATCTCCGGCCAGACGGTTTCGCCTTTGTTCTTAAGGGCGTTGATCTCCGCCACGCGGGTGGCAATTTTATCGCTGAGCTTATTAAACACCGCCTGCACGTCGCCGATCTGCGCGCGCAGCTCACGTTTCAACTGACGGATTGCCGCTTTGTGATCCGCCGGCAAAGTTTCACTGGTAAAGGTCATAACCGCCTCGCATCTTTCATTCGAAAGTAAAAATATCTACAAGTGATACTTTAAGTTAAAAATAAGTTAATGCAAGTTTAAAAACTTGACGCAAGCCACAGGACGGAAAAAGAGTGAGAGGCCGGAGCGAGGCTCCGGCGAGGAGAGGATCAGGCGTCGAACGGGGAATGGTTGTCGAGCATGGCCTGAATGACGTTCAGCGCGCCCTGAAGGTTGTTGTCGTCAGTGCTGTAGCGGCTGATTTCTTTGATGCTCTCTGCCGCGTTGCCCATCGCAAAAGAGTATTTCACCAGCTTCAGCATCTCGGCATCGTTGCCGCTGTCGCCAATGCCGACGCACTCCTGCGGGGAGATTTTCCAGCGTTTCAGCAGGCGGCTGATGCCGTTGGCTTTGTGCAGGCCGGGGATAATTAAATCCACAAAGCCAAAGCCGCTGGTGACCGGCTTCATAATGCCGTCCAGGGAGACGTGAAGTTTATCCACCAGAGTTGGGATATCACTGTCCGGCAGGTTCAGGGAGAACTTAAACAGCACGTCGTCAATTTCGCGGTAATCGCTGATGCGCTTTAAGCGGTGGTAGTGCTTTGACATCAGCGCCACGAACGCGTCCGGGGCCTGGTCGCTGACGTAGGCGCTCTCCAGACCGCAGGCCACGAAGTTCAGCCCTTTGTCTTTCAGTAGTTCGCCAATGACGATCTGCGACTCATGGCGGGTCAGTTCGCCGTGGAAAACCTGTTCGCCGTGGTCGAACACCAGCGCGCCGTTTTCCGCCACGAAGGAGATCTGGTCTTTCAGTTCGGGGAAGAAGGATATGAGCTGGTAATACTGATTGCCGCTGGCGACAACGAATTCGATGTCGCGGGATTTAAGCTGCTCAAACTGTGCCTGGAAGCGGTCACGATCGTACTGCTTGGCATCATCAAGGAAAGTTCCGTCCATATCGGTGACGATAACTTTAACGGTCATACTGTGCTCCTGGGTCACTGCGTTTTGAAACATTCTAATAACAAGGTGACGGGGAGCACAAATTTAATTTCATTCGAAAGTAAAAGCAAAACGGCAACCAGGATTGCCGTTTTGAGTGTTTTCTCCCTCTCCCCGTGGGAGAGGGGCGGGGTGAGGGCATCAGCGTGCGCATTTCCCCTTAAGGGATACACCGTTACAGCGTATGCTCAGTACGCGCAATAATATCGTCCTGCGCATCCGGCGACAGGGCGGTGAAGAATGCCGAGTAGCCCGCGACGCGCACCACCAGATCACGGTACTGGTCCGGGTGTTTCTTCGCTTCCAGCAGCGTTTCGCGCGAGACGATGTTGTACTGAATATGCCAGCCCTTATGCACCTCGAAGAAGGTGCGCAGCAGCACCATTAGCTTCTGGCGATCGCTGTCGTTTTCCAGCGTCGACGGGTTCAGTTTCTGGTTCAGCAGTACGCCGCCAAGAATCGCTTCCGTCGGCAGTTTACCGACCGAGCCGATCACCGCCGTCGGGCCGAGGTGGTCCGTACCGGAAGCCGGGCTTGCCCCTTCCGCCAGCGGGGTGTGCGCCTTACGTCCGTCCGGGGTCGCCATCGTTGCCGCGCCAAACGGCACGTTGGCGGAGATGGACGACGTTCCCGCGTAGTAGTTACCGCCAATCGGGCCGCGGCCGTGGCGCGGGTTGTGGTACTGCTTCAGCTCTTCGATGTAGGTCTGATAGGCGCGCGTCAGCAGCATGTCCACGCTGTCATCGTCGTTGCCGTATTTCGGCGCGCCGTTGATCAGGCGCTGGCGCAGCTGCTCGTGAGTCAGCCCGTCGAAGTCATCCGCCAGGGCGGCCGCCAGCTGCTGCTGACCGATAGTGCCCTGTTCGAACACCAGCTTCTTCACCGCTGCCAGGCTGTTGCCGAGGTTGGCGATGCCCACCTGCAGGCCGGAAACCCAGTCATACTTCGCGCCGCCCTGCTTGATGCTTTTCGCGCGCTCTATGCAGTCGTCCACCAGCGCCGAGCAGAGAATGTCGTGGACGTTCTCCTCCAGCATGGTGTCTACCACGTACTCAATCTCGATGGATTTGCGGGTGTAGTAGCGGATCTGTGTATCCCACGCCGCCATCACCTCCTCGAAGTTGTCGAAGTTACCGGCGGAGAGCGCTTTCTCCTGCGGCAGGAACACCTTGCCACTGGTGGCGTCGCGGCCGCCTTCCAGCGCGGCGAGCATCACGCGGGCGAAGTTGATAAAGCTCATGCCGGTGCAGCGGTAGCCCCACTTGCCGCCCACCGCGGTTTCGATGCAGCCGATGGCCGCGTAGTCGTAGGCGTCGTCGCGTTCAACGCCGAGCTTGATGAATTCCGGGATTACGATTTCATCGTTGTTGAACGCCGGCATCCCGAAGCCGCAGCGGATCACCTGCACGCAGGCGTCGAGGAAGTCGTTGCTCATCCCTGCGTGGTAGCGCACGCTCAGGTTAGGCTGGGTGGAGCGCAGGCGACCGCAGGATTCCAGAATCGCGTAGGAGAGCGGGTTGACCGCGTCCATCGGCTCACCGTTGACCAGCTTCTGGCCGCCAATGGTGACGTTCTGGTACAGCGGGCTACCGGCGGAAGCTTTCGAATGCGAGCCGGAGCGGATTTTGTTCACTTCCAGCAGCTTCAGCCAGCAGCTGTGCAGCAGCTCAATGGCGTGCTCGCGGTCCAGGCTCTGGTCCAGCTCCACGTCGCGGCGGTAGTACGGGTAGAGATACTGATCCATTCGGGCAAATGACACCGAGTGACCGTTAGATTCAATCTGCAGGATCAGCTGAATGAAGTAGCACAGCTGCAGCGCCTGCCAGAAGGTTTTTGGCGGCTCGTGAGCAATTACGTCGCAGTTTTCCGCCATCGCCAGCAGCTCGTCGCGGCGGCTTTCGCGGGTTTCCGTAGACGCCATCTCACGCGCCAGATCGGCGAAGCGTTTGATGTGCAGGCTGACGGCTTCCAGCACAATATCAATCGCCTTCAGGAACTGGTCGCCGTGCAGGTCTTCCAGCACCGTCAGGTTGATGCGCGAGCGGCGCTCGGCCACTTTGGCGCGCAGGCCGTCGAGACCTTTTTCCAGCACCAGCGGGAAGTTCACCGCCAGGTGCGCGTCGCCGGAGGTCATGTTGCCTTCGGCTTTGATAATGCCGGTTTCCAGCAGGCCTTTCTGCTCGTCGGTGAACATGCCGTAGCAGCGATCCTGCACCGTCTGGCCGCGCCACCACGGGCAGATTTCATGCAGTACGCGCTTGTTCTCTTCGCTCACTGCAAAGCCCGCGCCCGGGCGGTCCGCCAGATCGTCAATCTCTTTCTCAATCCAGGAGACGGTGTATTCCGGGAAAATAGGCGCGGCGCGCACTTCGCTTGCCTGGTTACCGATAATCAGCTCGTCGTGTTTGATCCAGATGGTGCGTTCAGCCAGGTGATGCGCCAGCGCGAGGGCGCGGCGTACCGGGATCGGCTTGTCCATGTGCTGCTGGTACATCTCGGTGTAATGCTGTGCGCGCTCGGTGCAGACCGGCGGCTTAACGATATGCACCAGCGCCATTTTATGGGCTTTAATGCGCTCGCTGAGGGTGTTGAGATTCAGGGTTGTCATAGGTTTATCCTCGTAAGGTCGCGGTTAACCCTTTCTGGCAGGCGTACTGCTGCGCGAAGTCCAGCAGGGCAGGGTTATCCAGCGGTTTGTCAGGGGCAGAGTAGGGTTGGCCGAGCAGGGTGTATTTGTTCATGCCCAGCGTGTGATACGGCAGAAAATGAATATCTTCGACGCCAAGTTCATCGGCGGCGAAATTGGTAATGGCGGTAATGGACGCTTCATCCGCGTTGAAGCCCTGGATCAGCGGCACGCGAATGGTGATCTTTTTCCCGGCAGCCGCGAGGCGCTTCAGGTTATCCAGGATCCGTTTGGCCGAGCCGTCGGTCCACTGTTTAAACACTTCGCTATCCACATGCTTCAGGTCGGCGAGGAACAGATCGACGTACGGTAATGACGGCTCGATATAATGCCAAGGCACGTGAAGGCAGGTTTCGACGGCGGTGTGGATCGCCTGTTCGTGGCTGGCTTTAAACAGGGCGTGCGCCAGCTCCGGGTTCATAAATGGTTCGCCGCCGGAGAGGGTGATGCCGCCGCCGCTGCGGTCGTAGAAAGGCTTATCGCGCAGTACGGTCGCCATGATCTCCTCGACCTGCTGTTCTTCACCGCAGACGGTCAGCGCCTGCGTCGGGCAGCAGTCGGTCAGGGCATTAAGCGTCTCTTCACTCAGCTTTTCGCGATGGATGACCAGCCCGTTCAGCGCGCGTTCGATGCAGCCCGATGCCGCCTGCTGGCACAGGTCGCAGCCTTCCAGGCACAGACGCGAATCAAATAGCACGTCCCGGCTGCGGGAGCGGCTTTCCGGGTTCTGGCACCAGCGACAGCCCAGCGAGCAGCCTTTCAGGAACACCACGGTTCGAATGCCGGGGCCGTCGTGGGTAGAGTAACGCTGAATATTGAAGATCATGATTTCGCCTCTCGTGTTGCATATGAAGATTAAATGACTTTCGAATGAAAGTTATCTTGATGCAGGTCAACTACTGAGCAGGTTTTGTCGTGATAGGGTAAGTGCAGGCTAATTTTGAGGGTGACATCATGGAACTTTATCTCGACACATCTGACGTTGCGGCAGTCAAAAAGCTGGCGCGTATCTTCCCGCTGGCGGGTGTGACCACTAACCCAAGCATTGTGGCGGCAGGTAAAACGCCGCTCGACGAGTTGCTGCCCGCGCTGCACGACGCGCTGGGCGGCAAAGGTCGTCTGTTCGCCCAGGTGATGGCGACCACCGCCGAAGGGATGGTGGAGGACGCGCGTAAGCTGCGGGCCATCATTAACGACCTGGTGGTGAAAGTGCCGGTGACCGCGGAAGGGCTGGCTGCCATTAAAATGCTGAAAGCGGAAGGGATCCCGACGCTGGGTACGGCGGTGTACGGTGCCGCGCAGGGAATGCTGTCCGCGCTGGCGGGGGCGGAGTATGTAGCCCCTTACGTCAACCGCGTGGACGCGCAGGGCGGGGATGGGATCCAGACGGTGATTGAGCTGCAACAGCTGCTGACGCTGCACGCCCCGCAGTCAAAGGTGCTGGCCGCGAGCTTCAAAACGCCGCGTCAGGCGCTGGACTGCCTGCTGGCAGGGTGTGAGTCCATCACGCTGCCGCTGGACGTGGCGCAGCAGTTTATTACGTCTCCGGCTGTGGATGCGGCGATTGTGAAATTTGAGCAGGACTGGCAGGGGGCGTTTGGACGGACGTCGATCTGACGGGGGCGGCCTGATGCCCTCACTCCAAACCTCTCCCACAGGGAGAGGGAGCAAACACTAAAACGGCAACCTGAAGGTTGCCGTTTGCTTTAACCTCCACAAACCTCACACCCCGGGTTACGCATCAGCTTCATCTCGCGGAACTGGCAGGTCATCGCGTCATACATCACGATTTTCCCCGCGGCAGGCGTGCCGTAGCGAGCCAGCACTTTGATCGCTTCCATTGTCTGCAGCGAACCAATAACGCCAACGAGCGGCGCCATCACGCCCGCCTCGACGCAGGTTAGCGCGTTCTCACCGAACAGGCGGCTCAGGCAGCGATAGCAGGGGTCACCTTCGGCGTACGTGAAGACGCTGATTTGCCCCTCCATACGGATGGCCGCGCCGGAAACCAGCGGTGTTTTATGGGCAAAACAGCCCGTATTCAGCTGGTGACGAATAGCCACGTTGTCGGTGCAGTCCAGCACCAGATCGTGCTGCGCAATCTGCGCCGACAGTGCATCGTCATCCAGCATTGCGTCAATCAGGGTGAATTCACAATTAGGGTTGATGCGCGCCAGCGCCGCTCTGGCGGATTCCACTTTCGGCTGGCCCACCGTCGCGTCGCTGTGCAGCGTCTGGCGCTGCAGGTTGGACACCGATACGGTATCGAAATCCAGCAGCGTCATCCTGCCCACGCCCGCCGCCGCAAGATACTGCGCGGCGGCGCAGCCCAGACCGCCGAGCCCGACAACCAGCACGCTGGCCGCCTTGAGTGCTTCCTGGCCCTCGAAGTCAAACCCGCGCAGCACAATCTGGCGGTTGTAGCGCAGCATCTCCTGGTCGCTCAGCTCCACCGTCATGTTAGCCCCCGAACAGGTGGTTAAAGCGCTCAACCTCAACCCACTCGCCCGGCTCTACGCTGCCGCGCTCGCGCTCCAGCACGATAAAGCAGTTGCCCTGGCTGAAGGAGCTGAAAATGTGCGAGCCCTGGTGGCCGGTGGTGCTCACTTCGAGCTCGCCGTCCGCGCTGCGCGCCAGAATGCCGCGCTGGAAATCGAGGCGACCCGGTGATTTTTTCAGACGCGTGGCGGCGCGCACGCGCTGGCGTTCAGGCAGCGGGCTGGCGCTGTTGCCGGAAAGCTTGGCCAGCAGCGGGATCGCCAGCTGGTAGAAGGTGAGTGCCGCCGAGACCGGATTACCCGGCAGGCCACAGAACCAGCTGTGTGTGAGCTTGCCAAACGCGAACGGTTTACCCGGTTTAATCGCCAGCTTCCAGAAGGCGATTTCGCCCAGCTCTTCAAGAAGGGTTTTAGTGTAATCCGCTTCGCCAACCGATACGCCGCCGGAGCTGATGACCACATCGGCGGCGTTATCCGCCTCGATAAACGCGGCGCGCAGTTTTTCCGGATCGTCAGGAATAATGCCGAGGTTAATCACCTCGCAGCCCAGCTGCTCCAGCATCAGGTGCACCGCCAGACGGTTGGTATCGTAAATCTGACCGTCCTGCAGCGGCTGGCCCGGAAGCTGCAGCTCGTCGCCGGTAGAGAAAACGGCAACGCGCACTTTCCGGACAACGTCAATTTCCGCGATGCCGAGCGACGCCAGCACCGGCAGTTCACCTGCCGTCAGCTTCTGCCCCTCGGCAAAGACCGTTGCGCCAAGGGTGATGTCCTCGCCGGTACGGCGGATGTTCTGTCCCGCTTTGACGCTCGCGGTAAAACGCACCCCGTCGTCGGTCTGCTCGGTCTCTTCCTGCATCACCACGGCGTCGCAGCCAGCCGGAACCGGCGCGCCGGTCATGATGCGTACGCAGGTGCCCGCAGGCCACTCACCGCTAAACGGCTGGCCCGCAAAGGCTTTACCCGCCACCGGCAGGGCGTTACCCGTCCGGAGATCCGCCATGCGTACCGCGTAACCGTCCATCGCGGAGTTATCGAACCCCGGTACGTTAAGCGGAGAGACGATATCGCGCGCGGCAATGCGGCCAAAACAGTGCACAAGCGGCAGCGTTTCGACATCGTGCAGGGGAGTAATGCGGTCAAGCATCTGCGTGAGTGCCGTCTCAAGCGGCATCAGTCCGGCGGTAAAATCCATGGTGGGCTCCTGCGGAGTAACAACGAAAGCGCTCATTATGGCAGAAAAGTGCGGCTAACTGTATGACCCGATGGGTGTACGCTTTACATCACTGTTGCGTCTTTCTATATTCAAAAATCATCTGAAGTTTCATCGACGATAATGATATTTATAGAAAAAGCCGCAAATCAGGCTAACGGGTGATGCGAATGGTTAATGCGGTAATCGCAATTCATGGTGGCGCCGGGGCAATCACCCGTGCACAGCTCAGCCCCGAGCAGGAAAAGCGCTACATTGACGCGCTGTACGCCATTGTGGAAACGGGCCAGCAAATGCTGGAAGCGGGCGAGAGCGCGCTGGATGTGGTCACCGAGGCGGTGCGCCTGCTGGAAGAGTGTCCGCTCTTTAATGCCGGAATCGGTTCGGTCTTTACCCGGGATGAAACCCACGAGCTGGATGCCTGCGTGATGGACGGCGTCACCCTGAAGGCGGGCGCCGTGGCGGGTGTGAGCCATCTGCGAAATCCGGTGCTGGCGGCGCGACTGGTGATGGAGGAGAGCCCGCACGTTTTGCTGGCGGGCGCCGGGGCGGAGAAATTTGCCTTTGAGCACGGCATGGAACCGGTATCGCCGGATCTGTTTTCCACGGAAGAACGCTATCAGCAGCTGCTGGAAGCCCGAACGGCGGGCATGACGCAGCTTGACCATAGTGCGCCGCTTGATGAAACAACCAAAATGGGCACGGTCGGCGCGGTGGCGCTGGATAAGGCCGGAAACCTCGCGGCGGCGACGTCAACGGGCGGGATGACCAACAAGCTGCCCGGACGCGTCGGCGACAGCCCGCTGCCGGGCGCCGGCTGCTATGCCAATAACGCCACGGCGGCGGTGTCGTGTACCGGCACCGGGGATGTGTTTATTCGCGCCCTGGCGGCCTACGACATCACCGCGCTGATGGATTACGGCGGCTTAAGCCTGAGCGAAGCCTGCGAGCGCGTGGTGATGGAGAAACTGCCTGCCCTGGGCGGCGTCGGCGGGCTCATTGCCGTGGATCGTGAGGGCAACGTGGCTCTGCCGTTTAACAGCGAAGGGATGTATCGCGCCTGGGGTTACGCCGGTGATGAGCCGAGCACGGGCATCTATCGTGAATAAGGGGGCAGCGCGTGCCGCACAGTGAAGAGTTGGACAATCGTCAGGTACTGGCTGTCCATCAGCTGAATATTGCGTTTCAGGAGGAGCGGCAGTTCATCCCCGCAGTACAGAATTTATCGTTTTCGCTGAATCGCGGCGAAACGCTGGCGATTGTCGGCGAGTCTGGTTCCGGTAAGTCGGTTACCGCACTGGCATTGATGCGCCTGCTGGAGCAAACGGGCGGGCAAATATCCAGCGAAAAGCTACTCCTGCGCCGCCGCAATCGTCAGGTTATTGACTTAAACGATCTGAGCGCCTCACAGATGCAGGGCGTGCGCGGGGCGGATATCGCCATGATCTTCCAGGAGCCAATGACCTCGCTCAACCCGGTTTTCCCGGTCGGGGAGCAAATTGCCGAGTCCATCCGGCTGCATCAGGGTCTGAGCGGCGATGAGGCGCTGAAAGAGGCCCGACGGATGCTGGAGCTGGTGCGCATTCCGGAGGCGCAGGCCATTCTGGGGCGCTACCCACATCAGCTCTCCGGCGGCATGCGCCAGCGGGTGATGATTGCCATGGCGCTCTCCTGCCGTCCGGCGGTGCTGATTGCCGATGAACCGACGACGGCGCTGGACGTGACGATTCAGGCGCAGATCCTGCAGCTCATCAAAGTGCTGCAGCAGGAGATGGAGATGGGGGTGATCTTTATCACTCACGATATGGGCGTGGTCGCCGATATTGCCGATCGGGTGCTGGTCATGCACAAGGGCAGCGCGGTGGAAACCGGCCCGGTCGAGCAGATCTTTCACGCGCCGGTTCATCCTTATACCAAAGCGCTGCTGGCGGCGGTACCGCGCCTGGGGGCGATGAACGGCAGCGATTTGCCGCGCCGCTTCCCCCTGATTTCTCTCGAGGCGTCTGAGCCGCAGGAGGATGAGCGCGAGCAGGACACCGTGGTGCCGGGCAAGCCGATACTCGAAGTGCGCGATCTGGTGACCCGCTTTCCGCTGCGCAGCGGAATTTTCAACCGCGTGAAGCGCGAAGTGCACGCGGTGGAAAACGTCAGTTTCGATCTCTGGCCGGGCGAAACGCTGGCGCTGGTGGGGGAGTCCGGCTGCGGGAAATCCACCACCGGGCGGGCGCTGCTCAGGCTCGTGGAGACGCAGGAGGGGACGATAACCTTTAACGGTGAACGTATCGACACCCTGCCAGATAACAAATTACAGGCGGTGCGGCGGGATATTCAGTTTATCTTCCAGGATCCGTATGCCTCTCTCGACCCGCGCCACACGGTGGGGTATTCGATCATGGAGCCGCTGCGGGTACATAACCTGCTCGACGGCGAGGCGGCACAGCGCCGCGTGGCCTGGCTGCTGGAGCGCGTCGGCCTGAAGCCGGAACACGCCTGGCGTTATCCGCACGAGTTTTCCGGCGGACAGCGGCAGCGTATCTGCATCGCCCGCGCGCTGGCGCTGAACCCGAAGGTGGTGATTGCCGATGAGTCCGTCTCGGCGCTGGATGTTTCCATTAGGGCGCAAATTATCAACCTGTTGCTGGATTTACAGCGGGATATGGGAATTGCCTTCCTGTTTATCTCGCACGATATGGCGGTGGTAGAACGCATCAGCCACCGTGTGGCGGTGATGTTTATGGGGCAAATAGTCGAGATTGGGCCGCGAAGGGCGGTGTTTGAAAACCCGCAGCATCCGTATACCCGCAAGCTTATCGCGGCGGTCCCGGTTGCCGATCCGGCGCACCGTCACGGCCAGCGCGTGCTGCTGCAGGATGAAATGCCGAGCAACATACGTAAACGCGGCGAGGCCGTGGAGCGCGTGACGCTGCGCGAGGTCGGTTCTGGCCACTTCGTGGCTCCCCCGCGTCAGGACAATGCATTTTCGCGGTTATAACTTACAACAGGCAGGAGAACACAATGGTTACTTTTGTAGCGCGTAGATGGTTGTTAGCCGCGAGCGTGACGGCAGCCCTGGCCGCTGCCCCCGCGTTCGCCGCCAAAGATGTGGTGGTCGCCGTCGGCTCCAACTTCACCACGCTCGATCCGTACGACGCCAACGACACGCTCTCTCAGGCGGTGGCAAAATCGTTCTATCAGGGCCTGTTTGGCCTGGATAAAGAGATGAAGCTTAAAAACGTGCTGGCGGAGGGATACACCGTGTCCGAAGACGGGCTGGTTTATACCATCAAGCTCAGAACCGGCGTGAAGTTCCAGGACGGGACAGATTTCAATGCGGAGGCGGTGAAGGTTAACCTCGATCGCGCCAGCAATCCGGAAAATAGCCTCAAGCGCTATAACCTGTATAAAAATATCGCCAGCACCGAGGTGGTCGACCCGGCGACGGTAAAAATCACCCTGAAAGAGCCGTTCTCCGCGTTTATCAATATTCTGGCGCATCCGGCAACGGCGATGATTGCCCCTGCCGCGCTGAAAAAATACGGCAAGGAGATCGGCTTCCATCCTGTTGGCACTGGTCCTTACGAATTGCTCACCTGGAACCAGACCGATTTTGTGAAGGTGAAGAAATTCGCGGGATACTGGCAGAAAGGGCTGCCGAAGCTGGACACCATCACCTGGCGTCCGGTGGTGGACAACAACACCCGCGCGGCGATGCTGCAAACCGGCGAGGCGCAGTTTGCCTTCCCGATCCCGTACGAGCAGGCCGCCATTCTGCAGAAAAACAGCAAGCTGGAGCTGGTTGCCAGCCCGTCGATCATGCAGCGCTACATCAGCATGAACGTCACGCAAAAGCCATTCGATAATCCGAAGGTGCGTGAGGCCATCAACTATGCCATTAACCGGCAGGCGCTGGTGAAGGTCGCTTTTGCCGGCTATGCCACCCCGGCGACCGGCGTGCTGCCGCCGGCTATCGCCTATGCGCATAGCTATCAGCCGTGGCCGTACGATCCGGCAAAAGCGCGCGAGTTGCTGAAAGAGGCGGGCTTCCCGAACGGTTTCAGCACCACGCTGTGGTCGTCGCATAATCACAGTACTGCCCAGAAGGTGCTGCAGTTTACCCAGCAGCAGCTGGCGCAGGTGGGGATTAAGGCGCAGGTCACCGCGATGGATGCCGGGCAGCGTGCGGCAGAAGTGGAGGGGAAAGGGCAGAAAGAGAGCGGCGTGCGGATGTTCTACACCGGCTGGTCAGCCTCGACCGGTGAAGCCGACTGGGCGCTGTCGCCGCTGTTTGCCTCGCAGAACTGGCCGCCAACCTTGTTCAACACCGCGTTTTACAGCAATCCGCAGGTGGACAAAGACCTGGCCGATGCCCTGAAAACCACCAAACCGGAAGAGAAAGCGCGCCTCTACAAAGACGCGCAGGATATTATCTGGAAAGAGTCGCCGTGGGTGCCGCTGGTGGTGGAGAAACTGGTGTCAGCCCATAACAAAGCGTTGACCGGGTTCTACATCATGCCGGACACGGGCTTTAGCTTTGACGATGCGGATTTAAAATAAACCTCATGCTGAACTATGTTTGTAAACGCCTGCTGGGGCTTATCCCGACGCTGCTGATTGTGGCGGTGCTGGTGTTTCTGTTTGTCCATATGCTGCCGGGCGATCCGGCGCGTCTGGTTGCCGGGCCTGAAGCGGATGCCACCGTCATTGACCTGGTGCGTAAGCAGCTTGGCCTCGACCAGCCGCTGTATATGCAGTTCATCCATTATATCTGCAACGTTCTGCAGGGCGATTTTGGTATCTCGATGGTGTCGCGCCGTCCGGTGTCGGAGGAGATTGCCAGCCGCTTTATGCCGACGTTCTGGTTAACGATAGCCAGCATGAGCTGGGCGGTGGTGTTTGGGCTTGGCGCCGGGATTGTCGCGGCCGTCTGGCGCAACCGCTGGCCGGACAAGCTCGGCATGGCGCTGGCGGTGACCGGCATCTCCTTCCCGGCGTTCGCGCTGGGGATGCTGCTGATGCAGATCTTCTCCGTCGAGCTGGGCTGGCTGCCGACCGTCGGGGCCGATACCTGGAAGCATTATATTCTGCCCTCCATGACGCTGGGCGCGGCCGTGTCGGCAGTGATGGCCCGCTTTACCCGCGCCTCGTTCGTGGACGTGCTTAGCGAAGATTATATTCGCACTGCGCGGGCGAAAGGGGTCAGCGAGAAGTGGGTCATTCTCAAGCACGGGTTCCGCAATGCGATGATCCCGGTGGTGACGATGATGGGGCTGCAGTTTGGCTTCCTGCTGGGTGGCTCTATTGTCGTGGAAAAGGTCTTCAACTGGCCGGGGCTGGGGCGCCTGCTGGTCGATTCCGTCGAGATGCGCGACTACCCGGTGATTCAGGCGGAAGTCCTGCTTTTCTCGCTGGAGTTTATTCTTATCAACTTAGTGGTGGACGTGCTCTACGCCGCCATTAACCCGGCCATCAGGTATAAGTAAGATGCGATTGTTGAACTGGCGGCGTCAGGCCGTTTTGAGCGCGATGCCGGGGCTGAAACCGGAGCATGTCCGCACGCCGTGGTCCGAATTCTGGCGGCGTTTTCGCCGTCAGCCGGTCGCGATGGCGGCGGGGCTGTTTGTGCTGCTGCTGATCGCGGTGGCGATCGTTGCGCCCTGGGTGGCGCCGTTTGATGCGGAGAACTATTTTGACTACGACCGTCTGAACGACGGCCCCTCGATGCTGCACTGGTTCGGCGTGGACTCCCTCGGTCGCGATATCTTCAGCCGCGTGCTGGTGGGGGCGCAGATTTCTCTCGCCGCCGGAGTGTTCGCGGTGCTGATCGGCGCGGCTATCGGGACCGTGCTGGGGCTTGTCGCCGGGTATTACGAAGGCTGGTGGGACCGCATCATCATGCGCATCTGCGACGTGCTGTTTGCCTTCCCCGGCATTCTGCTGGCGATTGCCGTGGTGGCGATCATGGGCAGTGGTATGGCGAACGTGATTATCGCCGTCGCGGTCTTTTCGATACCGGCCTTTGCCCGCCTGGTGCGCGGCAACACGCTGGTGCTGAAACAGCAAACCTTTATCGAATCCGCCCGCAGCATGGGGGCAAGCGACGCTACCATCCTCTTTAGCCATATTCTGCCGGGCACGGTATCGTCCATCGTGGTCTATTTCACCATGCGTATCGGGGTGTCGATTATCTCGGCGGCCAGCCTGTCGTTTTTAGGGTTGGGGGCTCAGCCACCGACGCCGGAGTGGGGCGCGATGCTGAACGAGGCGAGGGCGGATATGGTGATTGCGCCGCACGTGGCGATCTTCCCGAGTCTGGCGATTTTTCTGACCGTGCTGGCGTTTAATTTGCTGGGGGACGGGCTGCGCGACGCGCTGGATCCGAGGATAAAGGGGTAGGTTTATTGCCCCTCATCCTAACCCTCTCCCCGGAGGGGAGAGGGGACTGCTCGGTGCGGTTTTCCCCCTCGCCCCTTTGGGGAGAGGGCCGGGGTGAGGGGAATGTAATTAAACCCGGCTACCCCACAGGTCATACTCGTCGGCGTTTTCAACCTTCACGCGAATAATATCGCCCGGCTTAACGCTGGTTTCGCCATTCAGGTACACCGCGCCGTCGATTTCAGGGGCGTCCGCCATGCTGCGGCCAATCGCGCCTTCTTCGTCCACTTCGTCGATGATGACCATAATTTCGCGGCCCACTTTTTCCTGCAGACGCTCGGCAGAGATCTGCTGTTGCAGCTGCATGAAGCGGTTCCAGCGCTCTTCTTTCACCTCTTCCGGCACCTGGTCCGCCAGCTCGTTGGCGGTTGCGCCTTCTACCGGGCTGTATTTGAAGCAGCCGACGCGGTCAAGACGCGCTTCTTTCAGGAAGTCGAGCAGCATCTGGAAGTCTTCTTCGGTTTCACCCGGGAAGCCGACGATGAAGGTGGAGCGCAGGGTCAATTCCGGGCAGATCTCGCGCCACTGCTTGATGCGCGCCAGCTGGCGGTCAACCGAGCCAGGGCGCTTCATCAGCTTCAGGATACGCGGACTGGCGTGCTGCAGCGGGATATCCAGGTATGGCAGGATTTTGCCTTCCGCCATCAGCGGGATCACGTCGTCAACGTGCGGGTACGGGTAGACGTAGTGCAGACGCGTCCAGATACCCAGTTTAGACAGCTGCTCGCACAGGCCCACCATGCTGGTTTTCACCGGCTCGCCGTTGTGGAACCCGGAGCGGTGCTTAACGTCCACGCCGTACGCGGAGGTGTCCTGGGAAATCACCAGCAGCTCCTTCACGCCCGCGTCGGCCAGGCGTTTCGCTTCCGCCAGCACTTCGCCAATCGGACGGCTCACCAGATCGCCACGCATGGACGGGATAATGCAGAAGGTGCAGCGATGGTTGCAGCCTTCGGAAATTTTTAAGTAAGCGTAGTGACGCGGCGTCAGCTTCACGCCCTGTTCCGGCACCAGGCTCAGGAACGGGTTGTGCTTGGGTTTTGGCACGTAGTGATGAACATGTTGCAGCACCTGCTCGTAGCTGTGCGGGCCGGTGATCTCCAGCACCTTCGGGTGCACTTCGCGGATCTGGTCTTCTTTCGCACCCAGACAGCCGGTCACGATCACTTTGCCGTTTTCGGTCAGGGCTTCACCGATGGCTTCCAGTGACTCCTGCACCGCGCTGTCGATAAAGCCACAGGTGTTCACGATCACCATATCGGCGTTGTCGTAGCTTGGCACCACGTCATAGCCTTCGGTGCGCAGTTCGGTCAGGATGCGTTCGGAATCCACCAGGTTTTTCGGGCAGCCCAGGGAGACGAAGCCGATTTTCGGCTGGTGCGTAACATTGCTCATAGGTTAAAAATTCATCAATTATGGAGTTATCAGGGCGGGATTTTACAGCGTATCGCGTGGGATTTATACACTCTTTGCAAGCGGGATGGGCCGGGTAGAGGTTGTAACATTGTAAATAATGTTAATTGGTTAAGAATAATTGATCTCAGGCATTAAGCTGTACAAAAAATGAACTTATTCTGAATGTGCAACATGGCTGACAGAGGAGGAAATAGCATGTCCGTTGACAGACTGAAACGCGATCTGCTTAACAAGCTGATCAACGCCCGAATCGACCTGGCCGCCTATCTGCAACTCAGGAAGGCAAAGGGCTATATGTCAGTCAGCGAAAGCGAACATCTGCGTGATAACCTGTTTGAACTGTGTAATTTCATGCGTGAAAAAGCACCGACCCTGAAGGCGGAATACGATGAATGCGAGCTAATGGCGCTGCGCCGTGCCGCTGAGGTGCTCTCCATTGCAGGGGTATGTTTGATGAACGGACGCCACGACTGCCCGAATTTTATTGCTGTTAACGCGGAGAAGCTTGAAAACTGCCTGACAACGCTCTCTCTTTGCATCATGTGCCTGAATAAGCACGAGACGCTTTCACAGCACTGAGCCCGGGGGGAGACAACTCCCCCCATCTGATTAAGCTTTTGTAAAAGTGGTAACGCGCCCGGAGGTAATGGCTAATCTTTATGCCATATGCCGAAAAAGGAGCGCGTTATGCCTCGATCCTCGTTGATTTTCCTGCCTGCGTTATTCATTCCGTTTTCGCTTATTGCCGCGCCAGAGGCGGTGAAGGTTGAGGTGCTGCAAAACCGACTCGATCACCCGTGGTCGATGGCGTTCCTGCCGGGCAATAACGGTTTACTGGTCACCCTTAAGGGCGGGCAGCTCAAGCGCTGGCAGGCCGGGAAAGGGCTTTCCGATCCCATTGTCGGCGTGCCGAAGGTGTGGGCGAACGGCCAGGGAGGACTGCTGGACGTGGTGCTGGCGCCGGATTTTGAAAAGTCGCGTCGCGTCTGGCTGAGCTATGCCGAAGCCGGGCAGGACGGCAAGGCCGGAACGGCGGTGGGCTATGGCCGCCTGAGCGACGATTTTTCCCGCATCGAGGGATTTCAGGTGGTGTTCCGCCAGATGCCGAAACTCTCTACCGGAAACCATTTTGGCGGGCGACTGGTGTTCGACGGAAAAGGGTATCTCTTTATCGGACTCGGCGAGAACAACCAGCGCCCGACGGCGCAGGATCTGGACAAGCTGCAGGGTAAAGTGGTGCGCCTCACCGAAGACGGCAAAGTGCCGCCGGATAACCCGTTTGTGAATACCTCCGGCGCGCGGCCTGAAATCTGGTCTTATGGTATTCGCAACCCGCAGGGAATGGCGATGAACCCGTGGAGCGACACGCTGTGGCTGAACGAGCACGGCCCGCGCGGCGGGGATGAAATCAACATCCCGGAGAAGGGCAAAAATTACGGCTGGCCGCTGGCGACGCACGGCATCAACTACAGCGGGCTGAAAATCCCGGAGGCCAAAGGCGAGCACGTTGAGGGCGCGGAGAAGCCACTGTTTGTCTGGAAAGTGTCACCCGCCGTCAGCGGCATGGCGTTCTACAACAGCGACGTGTTCCCGCAGTGGAAAAACAAGCTGTTTATCGGCGCACTGAAGGAGAAGGACGTTATCGTGCTGAGCGTGGACGGCAACAGGGTCACGGAGGACGGTCGGATCCTGGGCGACCGGGAACAGCGCATTCGCGACGTGCGGGTCGGGCCGGACGGGTATCTGTATGTACTGACGGATGAAACGGACGGGCAGCTGTTGAAAGTCAGCCCGTCCGGAGCGTAATCAGGTGACCGGGATCATCACCACGTTACGGTATGCCGGGCGATCGCTCAGCTGTTTAAGCCAGCGCTCAAGGTGCGGGCGCGGGGTCCACTTCAGACCGAGGTTGGTCAGGTTCCAGACGAACGGCGCAACGGCAATATCACCCACGCCGAACGCCTCACCGGAGAACCAGGCGTGGTTCGCCAGTTCGTCATCCATCATGGCAAACAGGTTTTCGCAGGCATCCTGCGCGGCATGAATAGCAGGGTAGTCGCGCTCGGCTTCAGGGGTCCTCACCAGCCCCATCAGGATCACGCGGTGAACGGGGGAGAGCGTCTGGTTTGCCCAGTCCATCCACTTCTCACCCTGGGCGCGCTGCGCCGGGTTTTCAACCCACAGGCGGCCAAGACCGTACTGGGCGGCGAGGTAACGCACAATGGTGTTGGACTCCCAAAGCGTCGCGTCTGTTTCGTCATCGCGCAGCAGCGGCACCAGGCCGTTCGGGTTCATGGCCAGATAGTCGGCCTCTTTGTTCACGCCAAACGCCATTCCAGCCATGATTTGATTAAACGGTAAATCCAGCTCTTCCAGCGTCCAGAGCACTTTCTTAACGTTGGTCGAATTGTTCCTGCCCCACAGCGTAATCATATTTTCTCCTGATGAGATGTGAATCCGGGTCGGCTTTTCGCCATGGTGAGATAAACCTAACAATTACGCAACAGAAGACAAAAAAATCGCCTGAATCAAAGCGTAAATGAATGTTATTGCATAAACTTTAATAACTTTACCCTCGTTGGGTTTCTTTAACCGTTTTAGTGCGCTATTACTCATCGCTTCTTGCGACACGGTGATGTGACGTAATTTTTGAATGGACACTCGGGTGGCATTTATGACGCGAAAAATGACTTCTCTGCGCAGCCTGGCGGCAGGCTCTGCGCTCCTTTTCCTGTTTGCACCAACGCTCTACGCGGCTGAACAGGCTGCGCCCGAAGCGCCGCCAGTGGACGCGCGCGCCTGGATACTGATGGATTATTCCAGCGGTAAAGTGCTGGCGGAAGGCAATGCCGATGAGAAACTCGATCCGGCGAGCCTGACCAAAATCATGACCAGCTATGTCGTCGGGCAGGCGTTAAAAGCGGGCAAGATCAAGCTGGACGATATGGTTACCATCGGGAAGGATGCCTGGGCGACCGGTAACCCGGCGCTGCGCGGCTCGTCGGTGATGTTCCTGAAGCCTGGCGATCAGGTCTCCGTCTCCGATCTGAATAAAGGGGTAATCATTCAGTCGGGAAATGATGCGTGCATCGCGCTGGCCGATTACGTTGCCGGCAGCCAGGATTCTTTCATTGGTTTAATGAATGGCTATGCGCAGAAGCTCGGCTTAACCAACACCACCTTCAAAACGGTTCACGGTCTGGATGCGCCGGGACAATTCAGTACCGCGCGCGACATGGCGCTGCTGGGGAAAGCGCTGATCCATGACGTGCCGGATGAATACGCCATCCACAAAGAGAAAGAGTTTACCTTCAACAAAATTCGCCAGCCGAACCGCAACCGTCTGCTGTGGAGCAGCAACGTCAACGTGGACGGAATGAAGACCGGCACTACGGCCGGTGCGGGCTATAACCTGGTGGCCTCCGCGACGCAGGGCGATATGCGTCTGATCTCGGTGGTGCTGGGCACCAAAACCGACCGCATCCGCTTTAATGAATCAGAAAAACTGCTGACCTGGGGCTTCCGCTTCTATGAAACCGTGACGCCGATTAAACCGGATGCCACGTTCGTCAGCCAGCGCGTCTGGTTTGGTGACAAGAGCGAGGTGAATCTGGGGGCAGGTGAGGCCGGTTCCGTGACCATTCCGCGCGGCCAGCTGAAAAACCTGAAGGCCAGCTATACCCTGACTGACCCACAGCTCACCGCGCCGCTGAAAAAAGGCCAGGTGGTCGGGACGATTGATTTCCAGCTAAACGGCAAGTCGATTGAACAGCGTCCGCTGATTGTGATGGAAGCGGTAGAAGAGGGCGGTTTCTTTAGCCGGATGTGGGATTTCGTGTTGATGAAATTCCACGGGTGGTTTGGCAGCTGGTTTAGTTAAACCTTGTGGGTTTTCTCCCTCTCCCTTTGGGAGAGGGCCGGGGTGAGGGCGTCAGGCCGCACCCCTCTTAATACATCAACTTCACCTGCTGCGCCTTTGCATGGGCTACGATCTCGTCGTCCGGGCGGCAATCGCTGACGATGGCGTCAAACTGCGCCAGCTCGCCCATTCTTGCCGAACGCACCTTGCCAAACTTGCTGTGATCGACCACCAGCACATGGTACTGCGCGGCGCTTAACGCCCAGTGCTTCACCGGCAGCTCTTCCAGATTAAAGCAGGTTGCACCCTGGCGCACGTTCACGCCTGCGGCAGAATAAAACGCGATGTCCGGGCATAAATTGCTGAGCGTGTCCTGCAGGTTAAGCGGCTTGAAGATGGCGTTGCTGGCGTGAAACTCGCCGCCGCAGAGGATTACCCTGCACTCGGGTTTCTCCTGAAGCGCCAGAAAGGTGTTGAGGGAGTAGCACACGGCGGTAAAGGGAATGCTGCTGTCGATGGCTTCGATAATCCACGGCGTGGTCGTTCCGCAGTCAAAAAACAGCGTCTGGTGCGGCTGTACCAGCGTGGCCGCAAGGCGCGCGGCTTTGCGTTTCTCGTCCACCAGCCGCGTCTTCTGGTCGCTGATCAGATAATGGCTGGCGCTACGCGGCTCAAGCACAATATACCCGCCCAGCAGCACCACGGGAGCGCTTTCGCTGTTCAGATCCCGACGAATGGTCATCTCTGAGACGCCGAGGAGGTTGGCGGCTTCCTTAAGATGCAGCTTATCGCTGCGCTTCAGCGCCTGTAGCAGCTGAGCAATGCGGTCATCGCGACGTGTTTCCATAGTTCCTCGGGATAAAAAAAGTGAACCCCCGCAGGGCGGGGGTTCAAGTGTAACCTGTCAGGTTGGGGTTAGTCACGTATCCAGCCTTTGCGGATCGGGATAGCGAAAATGGCACGATAGAGTGAAGACAGCGTGCGGTAGAGCGCTTCACCGAAGAGGCTCCACAGGATAGCCGCGCTCACGCAGCCAATCAGCCCGACCAGGAAACCGCCCACCATATCGAGCGGCCAGTGAACGCCCAGGTAAACGCGAGACCAGGCGATTGCCAGCGCCGCCACCATCAGGACTGCACCAGACCACAGGCGATGCCAGAACAGGAAAGCCAGTGCAAAGGTGAAGATAACCGTACCGTGATCGCTTGGGAAGGAGTCATCCGGCGCGTGGTGCAGGAAGGTATAGCCGATGCGATCGACAAACGGACGATCGTGCGGGAACGCGTGGCCGAGAATATAGCTGACCAGTACGCTTACTCCGAGTGCCATCGCCACTTTAATCACCAGCTGGCGCTGCGCCTTGACCTGGCTGCGGGGCCCCCACAGCCAGAGAATGGCTGCCAGCGCAGGCACAATACTGATAAGGTCTTTCGCCAGAAAGGTGGCAAAATCGATCATCCACTCTGGCGAGGCCGGGGTGGCGTTGATCAGATAAAACAGCTGATAATTCAGATTCTCTAGCATAGCGTTATCACTCTTTTGCAAACCGGGTGGAAACCAGCCCGTAGACTGCCACCTGGGAAAACCAGACCCACCACCCGGCCCACAGGTTGTGAGAGAAAAAATGTGCCCCGCGCATGACCTGGCCGAAACCCATCGCCAGACCGAGCAGCACGCCGAGGGCAACAAAACTCCAGGCGAGACGCGGACGCTCGCGCCAGAAGGCAAAAAACAGCCCCATCACCATAAAGCCGCTGGAGGAATGACCTCCTGGGAAACAGCGCCCCGGACCGCTGTCTGCCGGAACGGAACTGAACAGAGGGTAAGACACGGCCTTACCGCCATATTCCACCAGATCCCACGGACAGCTATGGTGGCTCATGCTTTTCAGCACGCCGACCACCAGCGCGCCAAGCCCCATCAGCAGCGCAGCGGTGACCAGCCTTGCATTACGTTTATAAGCGCCGTAAAACAGCGCCACGGCGCCTAAGGCGATCGCAATGTACTTCGCCAGACGATGGTTCAGCAGATCCAGCAGGTGGTCTTTCTGCAGCGGGAAAGTCTGTGTCGCCGCGTCATACCAAAAGCCGGTGATCCATCTGTCGAGTGCTTCATTGCGCGATAGCCACGTAAACACCACGGCAAGGACTATCAGCACTAAAAGCTGATAACCATAAAAGCGGGGCGGTAAGCGGTAAAGTCGTTTTGTCTTATTTGTCTGTAAGTTAGACAATTCTGAACGGCTGGAGGTGAGTGCCATAATAGGAGGTCGTTGACGAATAATCGGGCTATCATAAATCTGTCAACTTAAGGAAACCTTAAACGAAGACGATATGTGCTTTATTTCTGTTTATCCTCGATAAATTACTATCTCGGGCTGCGGCATTTCATTACACTCGTCGCGATTTTGTCATCATAAAGAGATTGCATGTTAAACCGTTCTACTTCTGGTTCACGTCTGGGTCGTCAGGCGTTGCTTTTCCCCCTGTGTCTGGTGCTCTACGAATTCTCTACCTATATCGGCAACGATATGATCCAGCCCGGTATGCTGGCCGTTGTGGAGCAGTACAACGCGGGAATTGAGTGGGTGCCGACCTCCATGACCGCCTACCTGGCCGGCGGCATGTTTTTACAGTGGCTGTTAGGCCCGCTGTCGGATCGTATTGGCCGCCGTCCGGTCATGCTGACGGGGGTGGTGTGGTTTATCGTCACCTGTCTTGCCACGCTGCTGGCGCAAAACATTGAGCAATTTACCCTGCTGCGCTTCCTGCAGGGGGTCAGCCTGTGCTTTATTGGCGCCGTGGGGTATGCCGCCATTCAGGAGTCGTTTGAAGAGGCGGTGTGTATCAAAATTACCGCGCTGATGGCGAACGTGGCGCTGATCGCCCCCTTACTCGGGCCGCTGGTGGGGGCCGCATGGGTGCACGTTGCACCGTGGGAAGGGATGTTTGTGCTCTTTGCCGTTCTCGCCGCTATTGCGTTCTTCGGCCTGCACCGTGCGATGCCGGAAACGGCTACCCGTCTGGGCGAAAAACTCTCGCTGAAAGAGCTGGGCCGGGATTACAAAGCAGTGCTGAAAAATGGCCGCTTTGTGGCGGGGGCGCTGGCGACCGGATTCGTTAGCCTGCCGCTGCTGGCGTGGATCGCGCAGTCACCGGTGATAATCATCAGCGGTGAAAAACTCAGCAGTTACGAGTACGGCCTGCTGCAGGTGCCGATCTTTGGCGCGCTGATTATCGGTAACCTGGTACTGGCCCGTCTGACGTCTCGCCGCACCGTGCGTTCCCTGATTATTATGGGCGGCTGGCCGATTGCGGCAGGTCTGATTCTTGCTGCGGTGGCGACCGTCGCGTCATCCCACGCCTACTTGTGGATGACGGCGGGGCTGAGTATTTATGCTTTCGGGATTGGCGTGGCGAACGCCGGCCTGGTGCGCCTGACGCTGTTTGCGAGCGAGATGAGTAAAGGCACGGTGTCCGCGGCGATGGGGATGCTGCAGATGCTGATTTTTACCGTCGGTATCGAAGTGAGCAAGCATGCCTACGCCCTGGGCGGCAACGGTCTGTTCAGCCTGTTTAACCTCGCCAACGGCGTGCTTTGGGTTGGCCTGATGGTGGTGTTCCTGAAAGACAAACGCGTCGGAAACGCCCTGCAACCTTAATTCTTATTCCCTTTCCCTGTGTGAGTGCACGGAACAGTCCCCTCTCCCTGTGGGAGAGGGCTAGGGTGAGGGCACCAGACCGCACGGTATCAATTAAACGGTGCCTCCCCGTTCAGCACCTTCTCAATCACGTTTAAAACGCCTTCATCGTTATTGTGTGGCGCTTCAAAACGCGCCGCCGCTTTAATATGCGGTCTGGCATTCGCCATCGCAAAGCTGAACCCGGACTGGCGCAGCATCTCCACGTCGTTGCCGCTGTCGCCGAAGGCAACCACTTCGCTATCGTCTATGCCCCAGCGCTTTTGCAGGATCCGCAGACCGTTGGCTTTATGCACGCCGGGGATAATCAGGTCAATGCTGCCGTGACCGGTGGTGACGGGCACCATAATGTCGCTCAGCTTTTCATGCAGCAGCGCCTGAATGCGCGGAATTTCATCATCGGAAACGTTGAGCCCGAACTTGAAGAAGATGTCGTTCACGTTGTCGAAATCCTGCACCCTTTCGAGGCGGTGATAATATTTTGACGCGATATCAATGAAGGCATCGTCATAGGCCTTAAGGGTGTAGGCGCTGCCTTTCCCGCAGGCGATAATCTCAATGCCGGGGACATCATTCAACACGGTGGCCACGGTGCTGAAATGCGCTTTTGTCAGCTCGCCGTTGAATACATCTTCCCCGGCATCGACCACCCAGCCGCCGTTTTCAGCGACGAACGCAATTTCATGCGCGATCTCCGGGAAAAAGGAGATCAGCTGGTAATACTGGTTACCGCTGGCGACCGCGAAGCGAATGCCTTGCGCCTTCATGCGCGCATACTGCCCCAGAAAGCGCGGGCGGTTATAGGTCTTGGCATCACTCAGGAATGTGCCATCCATGTCGACGGCGATCAGTTTAACGCTCATATCCCTTCTCCAGTGTCGTTTGATTCGTTTCCGGCTTTGCCACCGCGCGCGCCACCAGCGCCGCGATGATGACCAACCCTAATACCACCAGCATGGCGCTGCGCAGCCCGTAGTGCTCGCCGAGGAAGCCGAGCAGCGGTGGCCCGACCAGGAAGGCAAGATAGCCCGTGGTCGCCACCACGCTGACGCGCGTCGGGGCATCCGGGCCGGTATCGCTGGCGGCTGAAATGGTCAGCGGGAAGCCGAGCGACGCGCCCAGACCCCAGAGGATCACCGAGACCCCGGCAATCCAGTCCACGTCCACAAAGACGATCATCGCAATACCCAGGCCGCCCAGCAGGGCGCTGGCGCGCACCACCGCCACGCGGCTGTAGCGGTCGATAAACCAGCCGCCGGTGAAGCGCCCGACGGTCATCCCCAGCGTAAACCCGGCGTAAATCAGCGAACCGGAGGTCGGGCTAAAGCCGTGACCGTCCACCATCAGCAGCGGCAGCCAGTCGTTGGCGGAACCTTCCGCGAAGGCCATCGCCAGCACCACCACGCCGATGAGCATCAGCTGGAAATCGCGGTAGAAGGGTAGCCCTTTTTCCGTCGAATGCTGTTCTTCAGCGGAATTCTTGCCGGTCCCGTTCGGGATCGCCCGGATGCCGGTCAGGATCGGAATGATGCACACCAGCGCCGCCAGCAGAATATGCAGATTCGCGCTCACGCCGGTGGCCGTCAGCGCCATCCCCACACCCGCACCGGCGAGGGTGCCGAGGCTGTAAAAGCCGTGCATCATCGGCAGCACGGTTTTGTTCATCTCGCGCTCGACCGCCGCCCCTTCAACGTTGATGGCAACCTCAGCCGAACCGAAGCTGCCGCCAAATACCGTCAGCCCCAGGGCAAACAGCACCGGCGAGGCAAACCATAGCGCCACGCTTAATATCACCATCCCGAACACCGCGAAGCACATGGTGGTGCGGATCACCGCCCGCGTACCGAAGCGCTTCACCAGCCAGGCAGAGCAGAGAATGCCGCTCATGGAGCCTATCGACAGGCCGAACAGGACGATGCCCATCTCAGCGGTAGAAACGGACAAAATATCGCGAATGGCGGGGGTGCGCGTGGCCCAGGAGGCCATCAGCAGGCCGGGAATGAAGAAGAACATAAACAGCGCCCACATGCGGAGCTGCAGGGCTTTACGGGGAGAGGTCAGCGTCATTGGGGAGCACCAGAAGTACAACGATAGCGACAACACTAGCAAGTTTGTGTACATTTGTACATAAACCACGTGAGGAATTTATGAGCAGACCACCGAACGATCCGCATCGCCGGGAGAAGATCCTGCAGGCCACGCTCGATACCATTGCCGAGCACGGGATTCACGCCGTCACGCACCGTAAAATCGCCACCTGCGCGGGCGTGCCGCTGGGGTCGATGACCTACTATTTCGACGGTATGGAGCCGCTGCTGGAGGAGGCCTTCACGTGGTTTACCCGACAGATGTCGCAGCAGTACCGGGATTTCTTCGCGGGCGTCACCGGGCCGGAAATGGCGTGCGAATCCATCACCACGCTGATCCACAGCTCGCAGGTGACCACGCCGCACAACATGGCGCTGATGTATCAGCTCTACGCCTTTATGCACCGCAGCGCGGCGCTCAAAACGGTGATGCAGGACTGGATGAAGATGAGCCAGACCACGCTGGAGCAGTGGTTCGACCCGGTCACCACCCGTGCGCTGGACGCGTTTATCGAAGGGATGACGCTGCACTATGTCACCGACCGGGCGCCGTTAACCCGCGAAGAGATCCGGGCGATGGTGGGGAGAATTGCGGGCGAGGGGAACCCTTAGGCATCACTCGCCCTGCCAGTTTTACCTGGGTTCGATTTTGTTCCCGCTGGCGTCCACGACGGCTTCACCATCCTCTTTGGTAAACGCCCCTTTCTGCGCCTCCGGCAGAATGTCGAGCACGACTTCAGACGGGCGGCACAGGCGGGTACCCAGCGGCGTCACCACGATTGGACGGTTAATCAGGATCGGGTATTGCAGCATGAAATCGATAAGCTGGTCGTCGGTGAAGGTATCTTCGGCAAGGCCGAGCTGTTCATATGGCTCCACGTTTTTACGCAGCAGATCCCGTACCGAAATGCCCATGTCGGCAATCAGGGTGGTCAGCTTCTCGCGCGACGGCGGGGTTTCCAGATAGAGGATAATATCCGGCTCCGTGCCGCTGTTGCGGATCATCTCCAGCGTATTGCGCGACGTGCCGCAGGCGGGGTTGTGATAAATGGTGATGTGGCTCATATCAATGGCTCATTACAGTGTGAAGGAGAGACGTAGCGCCAGCGCGGCGAGCGTCACAAACAGGACCGGCAGCGTCATGATGATGCCCGTCCGGAAATAGTAGCCCCAGGTAATCGTCATGTTTTTCTGCGCCAACACGTGGAGCCAGAGCAGGGTGGCGAGGCTACCGATAGGCGTGATTTTGGGCCCCAGATCGCAGCCAATCACGTTGGCGTAAATCATCGCGTCCTTGATCAATCCCGTCGCCGTACTGCCCTCAATGGAGAGCGCGCCAATCAGCACCGTGGGCATATTGTTCATTATGGATGACAGAAACGCGGTGATGAACCCGGTCCCCAGCGTGGTGGCCCACAGTCCGTGTCCGGCCAGGCTATTCAGTACACCTGTGAGAGAGTCCGTCAGCCCGGCATTGCGCAGGCCATACACCACCAGATACATCCCCAGCGAGAAGATAACAATTTGCCACGGTGCGCCGCGCAGCACTTTTCCGGTGTTTATCGCATGCCCGCGTTTTGCAACGGTAAACAAAATCAGCGCGCCGACGGTGGCGATGGCGCTGACCGGAATGCCGAGAGGTTCAAGCACAAAGAAGCCGACGAGCAGAAGCAGCAGCACGATCCAGCCCGTTCTGAACGTCGGGAGATCGTGAATGGCCCGCGCGGGCTCCTGAAGTTTCGCCAGGTCATATTCCGGGGGAATTTCCTTGCGGAAGAAGAGATGCAGCATCACCAGCGTTGCGGCAATCGCGGCGATATCTACCGGGATCATCACCGAGGCGTATTCGCTGAACCCCAGCTTAAAGAAGTCTGCCGACACGATGTTGACCAGATTGGAGACAATCAGCGGCAGGCTGGCGGTATCAGCGATAAAACCTGCCGCCATCACAAACGCCAGTGTGGCCTGCTTGCTGAACCCCAGCGCCAGCAGCATGGCGATAACGATAGGCGTGAGGATCAGCGCCGCACCGTCATTGGCAAACAGCGCCGCCACGGCCGCACCCAGCAGCACAATATAAGTAAACAGCAATCGACCGCGACCGTTTCCCCAGCGTGCAACGTGCAGCGCCGCCCATTCGAAAAAGCCGGACTCATCCAGCAGCAGGCTGATGATGATGACGGCGATAAACGTTGCCGTGGCGTTCCAGACGATATTCCACACCACCGGAATATCATTAATGTGGATCACTCCGCTTGCCAGCGCCAGCACAGCGCCAATGGTCGCGCTCCAGCCGATACTGAGCCCCTTTGGCTGCCAGATGACCAGCACCAGCGTAAACAGAAAAATAGCCCCTGCCAGAAACATCTTTTACTCCGTTATATCTGTTTTTGTGAATGTATTGTTATCAGCACGAGCCTGGAAGCCGGTTTTTAAGCTTCATGCGCGTCTCTTCCCGCAGGCAGTTCCAGCTGTTGTCGATAACGGTTGCCGCCCATGCAGGCATGTTGGGAGAGAGACGGTAATGGACCCATTTGCCCTCGCGACGGTCGATCACCAGCCCGGACTCGCGCAGCAGCGCCATGTGGCGGGAGATCTTCGGCTGAGATTCGGCGGTTGCGGCGCAGAGATCGCAGACGCACAGTTCGCCCGCTTCGCGGAGCAGCATGACGATGGCGAGCCGCGTTTCGTCGGAGAGGGTTTTGAAGAGCTGGAGGGGGTGGAGCATGCGGATTCCTGCTAGCGGATTAACTCATATGTGTTTAATCATATATGTTTTGATGGTAAGAGAGAAGGTGAGATTAGAGGAAGGGGAACTTCAGGCAACAAAAAACCCATCAACCTTGAACCAAAACGGCGGGGTTGATGGGCTCCACAAATTGGGGACATCAAAGAAAAGCAGTGGCACTAGTTATGACTGCCCCCTGCAAAAAAAGTTCTGCGCGTAACAAAAATTTTTTCATTACGCGCAAACTTAGGAGTTATCCGAGTCCCGGCCAGATGATGATAATCAGCGTACCCGCCAGCGTCAGCAGCACGTTAGCGATAGCGTAGGTGCCTGCATACCCCAGCGCCGGGATGTTGCTGCGCGCGGTATCGCTGATGATTTCCATAGCAGGCGCACAGGTACGCGCCCCCATCATCGCCCCGAACAGCAGGGCGCGGTTCATGCGCAGCACGTAGGCGCCGAACAGGAAGCAGATCACCACCGGCACCAGGCTGACGATAAGGCCGGAAACCAGCATCTGCCAGCCGACGGCGCCCAGGCTGTGGCCGATACCGCTGCCCGCGCTTAAGCCGACGCCTGCCATAAACACCATCAGACCGAACTCTTTCACCATGTTCAGCGCGCCCTGCGGAATGTAGCCGAAGGTCGGGTGGTTGGCTCGCAGGAAGCCCAGCATGATCCCGGCGAACAGCAGCCCGGCGGCGTTACCGATGCCGAAGCTAAAGTTGCTGAACTGGAAGGTGATCATCCCGATCATCAGGCCAACGATAAAGAAGGCGCAGAAGGCCAGCAGGTCGGTGACCTGGCTGTGAATGGAGATAAAACCGATGCGGTCGGCAACGGTTTTTACGCGTCGCGCGTCGCCGCTGACCTGCAGAACGTCGCCTTTGTTGAGCACGACGTTATCGTCGATGGGCATCTCAATCTGGCTGCGGATCACCCGGTTGAGGAAGCAGCCGTGGTCGGTCAGCTTCAGCTGCGCCAGGCGGCGGCCCACGGCGTTATGGTTTTTCACCACGATCTCTTCGGTGACGATACGCATGTCGAGCAGGTCGCGGTCGAACACCTCTTTGCCGTTACGGAAGCTCGGGTCGAGACGGGCATGGGCGTCCGGGTAACCCACCAGCGCGATGTCGTCGCCCATCTGCAGCACCGCGTCGCCGTCCGGGTTCGCCAGAATGCCGTTGCGGCGGATACGTTCGATATAGCAGCCCGTCTGGCGGTAAATCCCCAGCTCGCGCAGGTTTTTGCCGTCTGCCCACGCCACCAGCTCCGGCCCGACGCGATAGGCGCGGATAACCGGAAGATAGACTTTACGTTTGGAATCGGTATCCAGGCCGCGCTCGCGCGCGATTTGCTGGGCGCTGGTCTGAAGATCCTGGTGCTGCAGTTTTGGCAGGTAGCGCGCGCCAACGATCAGGCTCACCAGACCAATCAGATAGGTCAGGGCGTAGCCGAGGCTCAGGTGGTCGAGGGCGGTAGAGAGCTGCGCGCCCGCCATGCCGGAATGGCGCAGGGTATCACCGGCACCCACGAGCACGGGGGTGGAGGTCATGGAGCCTGCCAGCATACCGGCCGTAAGCCCGATATCCCAGCCAAACAGTTTACCCAGCCCTAACGCGATCAGCAGCGCGCTGCCGACCATCACCAGCGCCAGCATCAGATAATTTTTGCCGTCGCGGAAGAAAATTGAAAAAAAGTTAGGTCCCGCTTCTACGCCAACGCAAAAAATAAACAGCATAAAACCTAAGTTGAGCGCGTCCGTGTTAATGCTGAAGTGCTGCTGGCCTAATAATAAGGAGACGACTAAAACGCCAATGGAATTACCGAGTTGAACCGAACCCAGGCGCAATTTACCCAGGCAAAGACCCAGCGCCAGTACCACAAATAATAACAGGATGTAATTCCCATTTAACAAGTCTGCGACGTTTATATTCACGGAGGCTAACTTCTTGTTTACCAGTAAGTTGTTGAATGAAAGGACTTTTTGGGCTACTGTTTTCTGGGTCAGGGAAAGGCGTTAACGCTCCCTGTTTCCTGCTTTATTCCCTAAAACATTAGCTGGCGTGTAGTTTAATCGCATTAGCTACTGACAGCTACTGATTATCGCATCACCCTGTGCGTACTTTGGCATGGATTGCCGCACTGCTTTATCTGACTGGGCGTCTACCCGACGAATGTGTATTTGATAGAGATAAGTCAGGAGGATAGTTTGAATATGAAACGAAACTGGGCGGGGGTGATCAGCTGTTTTTTGCTGTTCACGGTCGTGTGCATGTCGCTCGCATTTAATGTGAAGGGCGCGTTCAGGGCGTCCGGGCATCCTGAGCTGGGGCTGCTCTTCTTCACGCTGCCGGGGGCTGCCGCCAGTTTTCTCTCCCGCAAAGGGGAGGTGGTGAAACCGCTTCTCGGTGCCATACTCGCAGCGCCGCTGTGTCTGCTGATGATGCGCCTGCTGTATATTTCAACGCGGAGTTTCTGGCAGGAGCTGGCGTGGCTGCTGAGCGCGGTGTTCTGGTGCGCTCTTGGCGCGCTCTGCTACCTGTTTGTGCGCAGTCTGGTTCAGCACCGACGGCACCACAAATAAAAACGCCCTCACGGTGAGGGCGCCTTTTCATTACTGAGCGGCAAACAGGCCCAGATGTTCTTTGGCGTAGGCTTCAAAGTCGGTGCAACCGCCGATGTGTTTCTGATCGAGGAAGATCTGCGGTACGGTTTCAACCGGCTTACCGACGGTTTTTTCCAGATCGGCTTTGGTGATGCCTTCCGCGTGGATGTCCACATAACGGAAGTTGAAGTCATCGCGCTCTTCGGTCAGTTTCTCAGCCAGCTCTTTCGCGCGAACACAGTAAGGGCACCCTGGACGACCAAAAATTACTGCAAACATTTCTCTCTCCTCAAAAAACAAGCCTGACGGCGAATAACACGTATAGTGCCCGATAACCTGTCGTCATTAAAGAAGGTTTCGCCTGTCGTTATAATATCTATGAGCTATGTTTCGCCAATTACACCGCGCATATCATTGCCTATACTGGCTGCCATACGTATTAAGCACGACAAAGAGAGACAAGATGACGCCAACCATAGACCTGCTCCTTTCCCACCGTTCCATTCGCCACTTCACCGATGAGCCGATTACCGAGGCGCAGCGCGAAGCGATTATTAACAGCGCAAGAGCGACCTCAAGCTCCAGTTTTCTTCAGTGCAGCTCGATTATCCGCATTACCGACCCGGCCATGCGTGAACAGCTTGTCACGCTCACCGGCGGGCAGAAGCATGTGGCCCAGGCGGCAGAGTTTTGGGTGTTCTGCGCCGACTTTAACCGCCACCTGCAGATCTGCCCTGAGGCCGAGCTGGGGCTGGCCGAACAGCTGCTGCTGGGCGTGGTGGATACCGCGCTGATGGCGCAAAACGCCTTTACGGCGGCGGAGTCGCTGGGGTTGGGCGGTGTTTATATTGGCGGGCTGCGTAACAACATTCAAAGCGTGACCGATCTGCTGAAGCTGCCAAAACACGTGCTGCCGCTGTTTGGCCTGTGCCTCGGCTGGCCTGCGGATAACCCGGATCTGAAGCCGCGCATTCCTGCCGCGATGCTGGTGCACGAGAACCACTACCAGCCGGTCGATCAGAACGTCCTGAATCAATATGATGAAGAGCTGGCCAACTACTACATGACGCGCGGCAGCAATAACCGTCGCGACACCTGGACTGATCATATTCGCCGCACCATCATCAAAGAAAACCGCCCGTTTATTCTTGATTACCTCCACAAACAGGGGTGGGCGACGCGATAGTCCATTCCTCCTGCGCCTGCCTGCGTATATGATATGCAGGCTTTTTCCATGTCTTCAGAGAGGTGCAGGGTGAAAATTGCCATATTGTCCCGGGATGGAACGCTCTATTCATGTAAGCGCCTGCGAGAAGCGGCGGCGAAACGCGGGCATCAGGTTGAGATCCTCGACCCGATGTCCTGCTATATGAACATCGACCCGGCCGCCTCGTCGATTCACTACAAAGGCCGCAAGCTGCCGCATTTTGATGCGGTGATCCCCCGCATCGGCTCCCAGATCACCTATTACGGCACCGCCGCGCTGCGCCAGTTCGAGATGCTGGGTAGCTACCCGCTCAACGAGTCCGTCGCCATTTCCCGCGCCCGCGACAAGCTGCGCTCGTTGCAGCTGCTCGCCCGTCAGGGAATCGATCTTCCCGTCACCGGGATTGCCCATTCCCCGGACGACACCAGCGATCTTATCGATATGGTGGGCGGCGCGCCTTTAGTGATCAAGCTGGTGGAAGGTACGCAGGGCATTGGCGTGGTGCTGGCGGAGACCCGTCAGGCGGCGGAGAGCGTGATTGACGCCTTTCGCGGTCTGAATGCGCATATTCTGGTGCAGGAGTACATCGAAGAGGCGAAAGGGCGCGATATTCGCTGCTTTGTGGTAGGTAACGAGGTCGTGGCGGCTATCGAGCGTCAGGCCAAAGAGGGCGATTTCCGCTCTAACCTCCACCGCGGCGGCGTGGCGCGGGTGGCTGATATCAGCGACCGCGAGCGGGAAATTGCCGTCAAAGCGGCGCAAACCCTCGGGCTGGACGTGGCAGGCGTGGACCTTCTGCGGGCGACGCGCGGGCCGCTGGTCATGGAGGTGAATGCCTCGCCGGGGCTGGAGGGCGTGGAAAAAACCACAGGGGTCGATATTGCAGGTAAAATGATCGCATGGATCGAACGTCATGCGACGCCGGGCTACTGTCTTAAAACGGGTGGTTAAATGGATTACCGCGCGCTTTTTGAGTACCCTATGCGAAGTTTTTATTAAAGAGGCTGCACAGCGATGGATTTACAGGTCGTTCCTACACTGGATACGTTACGTCAATGGCTTGATGATGCCGGGATCACGTTCTTTGAATGCGATTCCTGCCAGGCGCTGCATCTGCCTCACATGCAGAATTTCGATGGCATTTTCGATGCCAAAATCGATCTGATTAACGACGTGATCCTATTTTCCGCGCTGGCCGAAGTGAAGCCGTCCGCGCTGCTGGCGCTGGCCTCCGATCTCTCGGCGATCAACGCCAGTTCTTTGACGGTGAAAGCATTTCTCGATATACAGGATGATAATCTGCCGAAACTGGTGGTTTGCCAGTCTTTATTCTCCGGTGCCGGGCTGTCGTTCAAGCAGTTCGCCTGGTTTATGCGCTTGAGTGAAGAGCAAATTTCCATGGTAATGATGGAAGCCAATGCACACCATCTGCTGTATAGCGCGGAAGATGATGCAGAGAATAATGATGCATCTCCCAATTTTCTTCACTAAGCCTGTCTGACTTTTGCGCAGTCGCTGCCAGAGCGGCTGCATAAGGCCATTTTTTCTGCTGCTTTTAACCTTTCTTTAAAGAATATTTCACCTCCTCAAAGGCCGTTTCGGCTTATCACGTAGACTTAACCTGCATAAAAAATTGATAAAAGGCGTTTTTTCGTCTGGGCTATAGCCGGAGACACGGGCTACAGTTATTCTTGCGATGCTTAAAAAAGCGAGCGGAAGCTGCCGGGTAAAGAGGTTTCTTTTTATTTTGAGCAGAGCGACAAACTATGCATGATTTTTGCATATATCCAGATTGCACAGTTTTAGTTCGTTTGTTAACGAGCTTTCAGAAGGAATAACACTATGATCGCCTTGAATAAAAAATGGTTATCGGGTCTGGTTGCGGGTGCTCTGATGGCCGTCTCTGCCGGCACGCTCGCTGCGGAACAAAAAACGCTGCACGTTTACAACTGGTCTGACTATATTGCGCCGGACACGGTGGCAAATTTTGAAAAAGAGACCGGCATTAAGGTGGTTTACGACGTTTTCGATTCCAACGAAGTGCTGGAAGGAAAGCTGATGGCGGGCAGCACCGGGTTTGACCTGGTCGTGCCTTCCGCGAGCTTCCTGGAGCGTCAGCTGACGGCGGGTGTGTTCCAGCCGCTGGATAAAAGCAAATTATCGAACTGGAAAAACCTCGATCCGGAAGTGCTGAAGCTGGTCGCCAAGCATGACCCGGATAACAAATACGCCATGCCTTACCTGTGGGCGACCACCGGTATCGGCTACAACGTGGATAAAGTCAAAGCCGCGCTGGGCCCGGACGTCAAGCTGGACAGCTGGGACGTGGTGCTGAAGCCGGAAAACCTCGAGAAGCTGAAAAGCTGCGGCGTCTCCTTCCTCGATGCGCCGGAAGAGATTTTTGCCACCGTGCTGAACTACCTGGGCAAAGATCCGAACAGCAACAAGGCGGATGACTACACCGGCCCGGCGACCGATCTGCTGCTGAAGCTGCGTCCAAACATCCGTTACTTCCATTCGTCTCAGTACATCAACGACCTGGCGAACGGCGACATCTGCGTGGCGATCGGCTGGGCAGGGGACGTGTGGCAGGCGGCTAACCGCGCGAAAGAGGCGAAAAACGGCGTGAACGTGTCTTATTTCATTCCGAAAGAGGGTGCCCTTGCCTTCTTCGACGTCTTCGCGATGCCGGCTGATGCGAAAAACAAAGACGAAGCGTATCAGTTCCTTAACTACCTGATGCGTCCTGAGGTGATCGCCCACATCAGCGACCACGTGTACTACGCGAACGGTAACAAGGCCTCCGTGCCGCTGGTAAGCGAAGCGATCCGCAGTAACCCGGCAATCTATCCGCCAGCGGACGTGTTCGCCAAGCTGTTTACCCTGAAGGTTCAGGATCCAAAAATTGACCGCGTCCGTACCCGTGCGTGGACTAAGGTGAAAAGCGGTAAATAATTTACCGTGAGTCGTAGGCCGGGCAAGCGCACCGCCCCCGGCAACGGGCGCACCGTTCTGGTGCGCCTGCACCATGATTTGATTTATGCCGGAGAGCACCCCGTGAATGACGCGATCCCCCGCCCGCAGGCGAAAGTCCGTAAAGCGCTGACCCCGCTTCTTGAAATTCGTAACCTCACCAAATCTTTTGATGGCCAGCATGCCGTGGACGACGTCAGCCTGACTATCTATAAAGGCGAAATATTCGCGCTACTGGGCGCCTCGGGCTGCGGTAAATCGACCCTGCTGCGTATGCTGGCCGGTTTTGAACAGCCCACCGCCGGGCAAATTATGCTCGATGGCGTGGATCTCTCCAGCGTGCCGCCGTACCAGCGCCCGATTAACATGATGTTCCAGTCCTACGCGCTGTTTCCGCACATGACGGTGGAGCAAAACATCGCCTTTGGCCTGAAGCAGGACAAGCTGCCGAAAGCCGAAATCACCGCGCGCGTGGCAGAAATGCTAAGCCTCGTTCACATGCAGGAGTTCGCGAAGCGTAAGCCGCACCAGCTTTCCGGCGGCCAGCGTCAGCGCGTGGCCCTGGCGAGAAGCCTGGCGAAACGCCCGAAGCTGCTGCTGCTCGACGAGCCGATGGGTGCCCTGGACAAAAAGCTGCGCGATCGCATGCAGCTGGAAGTGGTGGATATCCTCGAGCGCGTGGGCGTGACCTGCGTGATGGTCACCCATGACCAGGAAGAGGCCATGACCATGGCCGGTCGTATCGCGATCATGAACCGCGGTAAGTTCGTGCAGATTGGCGAGCCGGAAGAGATTTACGAGCATCCGACCACCCGCTACAGTGCGGAGTTCATCGGCTCGGTCAACGTCTTCGAAGGGCTGCTGAAGGATCGTCAGGAGGATGGTCTGGTCATCGAATCGCCGGGGCTGCAGCATCCGCTTAAGGTCGATCCTGACAGCTCGGTAGTGGACAACGTGCCGGTCTACGTGGCGCTGCGCCCGGAGAAGATCATGCTCTGTGACGATCCGCCTGCCGACGGCTACAACTTTGCCGTCGGCGAAGTGGTGCACATTGCCTATCTGGGCGATCTGTCCATCTACCACGTGCGCCTGAAAAGCGGACAGATGCTCAGCGCCCAGCTGCAGAACGAACATCGCTACCGGAAGGGCCAGCCGACCTGGGGCGACGAAGTGCGCCTGTGCTGGGACGCGGACAGCTGCGTTGTGCTGACGGTATAAGGAGCGATCATGAGCACACTTGAACCTCCAGCCCGTGCAGCCAAACCGGGCGGCTTTGCCCACTGGCTGACGCGCCTTAAGATGAACCACGGCCGCAAGCTGGTGATCGCCATGCCGTACGTGTGGCTGATCCTGCTGTTCCTGCTGCCGTTCCTGATCGTGTTCAAGATCAGCCTGGCGGAGATGGCCCGGGCGATCCCGCCGTATACCGATCTGTGGGAGTGGGCCGACGGACAGCTGACGCTGACCTTGAACCTGGGTAACTTCCTGCAGCTCACCGAGGATCCGCTCTATTTCGAAGCGTATCTGCAGTCGCTGCAGGTGGCGGCGATCTCGACGCTCTGCTGTCTGGCGATGGGCTACCCGCTGGCGTGGGCGGTGGCGCACAGCAAGCCATCGACGCGCAATATCCTGCTGCTGCTGGTGATCCTGCCGTCGTGGACCTCGTTCCTGATCCGCGTTTACGCGTGGATGGGGATCCTGAAAAACAACGGCGTGCTGAATAACTTCCTGATGTGGCTCGGGGTTATCGATCAGCCGCTAACGATCCTGCACACTAACCTTGCGGTCTATATCGGCATTGTGTACGCCTATCTGCCGTTTATGGTGCTGCCGATCTATACGGCCCTGACGCGGATTGATTACTCGCTGGTGGAAGCGTCGCTTGACCTCGGCGCGCGTCCGCTGAAGACCTTCTTCAGCGTGATCGTCCCGCTGACCAAGGGCGGAATTATCGCCGGGTCGATGCTGGTCTTTATTCCGGCGGTCGGGGAGTTTGTGATCCCGGAACTGCTCGGTGGGCCGGACAGCATCATGATTGGCCGCGTGCTGTGGCAGGAATTCTTCAATAACCGCGACTGGCCGGTGGCGTCGGCGGTGGCGATTATCATGCTCCTGCTGCTGATCGTCCCGATCATGTGGTTCCACAAGCATCAGCAGAAACAGATGGGAGATCGCGGATGAACAACCTACCGGTAGTACGCTCCCCGTGGCGAATTCTGATCCTCATTATCGGCTTTACCTTCCTGTATGCGCCGATGCTGATGCTGGTGATCTACTCGTTCAACAGCTCTAAGCTGGTGACGGTCTGGGCGGGCTGGTCGACGCGCTGGTACAGCGAGCTGTTCCACGACGACGCGATGATGAGCGCGGTGGGGCTGAGCCTGACCATTGCTGCCCTGGCGGCCACGATGGCCTGCGTTCTGGGCACCATCGCCGCGCTGGTGATGGTGCGCTTCGGGCGTTTTCGCGGGTCGAACGGGTTTGCCTTCATGATCACCGCCCCGCTGGTGATGCCGGACGTGATAACCGGCCTGTCGCTGCTGCTGCTGTTCGTGGCGCTGGCGCACGCCATCGGCTGGCCGGCGGATCGCGGTATGCTCACCATCTGGCTGGCGCACGTGACTTTCTGTACCGCGTATGTCGCGGTGGTGATCTCTTCGCGCCTGCGCGAGCTGGATCGCTCCATCGAAGAGGCGGCGATGGATCTCGGCGCCACGCCGCTGAAGGTCTTCTTCATCATCACGCTGCCGATGATCATGCCGGCGGTGATCTCCGGCTGGCTGCTGGCGTTCACGCTGTCGCTGGACGATCTGGTTATCGCCAGCTTTGTCTCCGGCCCGGGTGCGACGACGCTGCCGATGCTGGTTTTCTCCAGCGTGCGCATGGGAGTCAACCCGGAGATCAACGCCCTGGCCTCTATCATCCTCGGCGTGGTCGGAATTGTCGGATTTATCGCCTGGTATTTGATGGCGCGCGCGGAAAAACAGCGCGTGCGCGATATCCAGCGTGCAAGACGCGGCTGAAGCATTTAAAATTTCCAGTGATGTGCCGCGCATGACGCGGCACTGTTTTTCAGGGAAGTAAAACATTGGGATTATTAAAAAAATCACGTCTTACGCACGCCCGTCCTAACGTTCCTGCGCTGGTGCAGGTGGCGGCGCTCGCCATTATTATGATCCGCTGCCTGGACGTGCTGATGATTCTGAATACCCTGGGCGTGCGCGGCATCGGGGAATTCATTCACCGCAGCGTGCAGACGTGGAACCTGACGCTGGTCTTTTTGAGCAGCCTGGTGCTGGTGTTTATCGAGATCTACTGCGCGTTTTCGCTGGTTAAAGGGCGCAACTGGGCGCGCTGGGTCTATCTGCTCACGCAAATTACCGCCGCCAGCTATCTGTGGGCCGCCTCGCTGGGCTATGGCTACCCGGAGCTGTTCAGCATTGCCGGTGGCTCAAAGCGCGAGATTTTCCATGCGCTGGTCCTGCAGAAGCTGCCGGATATGCTGGTGCTCTGCCTGCTTTATATTCCTGCCTCCAGTCGGCGGTTCTTCCGTCTGCAATAATGTGTATAATCGCAGCCCTCGTTTTCCTTAAGGTTTTCATATGCAGTGCGCACTCTATGACGCCGGACGCTGTCGCTCCTGTCAGTGGATAGAACAGCCGGTCTCTCAACAACTCACCGCCAAAATGGCCGACCTGCAACAGCTGCTGGCAGCACGCGCGGTGGGCGAGTGGTGCGCACCCGTCAGCGGCCCTGAGCAGGGCTTTCGCAACAAAGCCAAAATGGTGGTCAGCGGCAGCGTTGAAAAACCATTGCTGGGGATGTTGCACCGCGACGGCACGCCGGAAGACTTAACCCACTGCCCGCTGTATCCCGCCTCGTTTGAGCCGGTTTTTGCCGCACTGAAGCCGTTTATCGCTCGCGCGGGGTTAACGCCTTATAACGTCGCCCGCAGGCGCGGCGAGCTGAAGTACCTTCTCCTGACCGAAAGCCAGAAAGACGGCGGGATGATGCTGCGCTTCGTGCTGCGTTCGGAAGCCAAGCTGGAGCAGCTGCGCGCGGCGCTGCCTTGGCTGCAGGAACAGCTTCCCCAGTTAAAGGTGATTACCGCAAATATTCAGCCGGTGCATATGGCAATCATGGAAGGGGAGAAAGAGATTTTCTTCACCGACCAGCACGCGCTGGCGGAGAGCTTCAACGGCGTGCCGCTGTGGATCCGCCCGCAAAGCTTCTTCCAGACCAACCCGACCGTGGCAAGCAGCTTGTACGCCACCGCCCGCGACTGGGTGCGCGCGTTAAACATCAAGCATATGTGGGATCTGTTTTGCGGCGTGGGCGGTTTTGGTCTGCACTGCGCCACGCCTGAGATGAAGCTCACCGGAATTGAGATCTCTGCCGAGGCGATTGCCTGCGCGAAACAGTCCGCCGCTGAACTGGGGTTAACCAATCTGCACTTCCAGGCGCTGGACTCCACGCAGTTTGCCATCGGTCAGGGCAACGTGCCGGAGCTGGTGCTGGTCAATCCGCCGCGCCGTGGCATTGGAAATGCGCTGTGCGACTACCTGAGCCAGATGGCGCCCGATTTTATCGTCTACTCCAGCTGCAACGCGCAGACCATGGCGAAAGACATCGCCAGCCTGCCGGGCTACCGCATTGAGCGGGTACAGCTTTTTGATATGTTCCCGCACACCGCGCATTATGAAGTGCTGACGTTGCTCGTGAAATCTTAAACAAAATGTGAACTCTGCCGGCCCACAAAATCAGGTAAGCTTACGTCATAAGAGATGAATAAAGGCTTACCCATGAAGCAGATCCTGCTGGTGGAAGATGACCACGATATCGCGGCGCTTCTGCGACTCAATTTAGAAGACGAAGGCTACGCCATTACCCACGAGCCCGACGGGGGCAACGCCCTGCAGCGCCTTGAAAAACAGCCGTGGGATGCGGTGATCCTCGACCTGATGCTGCCCAACGTTGACGGCCTGGAAATTTGCCGCCGCATCCGTCAGATGACCCGCTACCTGCCGGTGATCATCATCAGCGCCCGCAGCAGCGAAACCGACCGCATCACCGGGCTGGAAACCGGCGCCGATGACTACCTCGCCAAACCCTTTTCGGTGCAGGAGCTGATCGCCCGCATCAAAGCGCTGTTCCGCCGCCAGCAGGCGATGGGGCAGGCGCAGGCTGACGGGCAAATTCAGGCCCACGGCCTGACGATCGATCCGCTGGCGCGCAGCGTGCTGCTTCACGGCCAGGCGGTGGATCTCACCCCGCGCGAATTCGAACTGCTGTACTTCTTCGCCCGCCATCCCGGCGAGGTGTTTTCCCGTCTGGCGCTACTGGAGCAGGTGTGGGGCTATCAGCACGAAGGCTATGAGCACACCGTCAACACCCATATCAACCGCCTGCGCATCAAGATTGAAAAGGACGCCGCCGAGCCGGAGATTATTCGCACCGTCTGGGGCAAGGGCTATAAATTTGCGGAGCCAAACCATCATGCGCCGCTTTAGCCTGAGCCAGCGCCTGACGCTGCTGTTTGTCCTGCTGATGATGCTCTGCGCCACCGTCGCCTGCGCGGTACAGCTCTACAGCAGTATGCAGTACGGCAATGCGATGGTGCAGCGGTTGTCGGGCGGGCTGGCGCAGCAGATCGTCCAGCGGGAACCGATTCTGGACGGGCAGGGCAGGGTCGACCGCAGCGCGCTGAAACCGCTGTTTGACCGGCTGATGACCTTTAATCCGAGCGTTGAGCTGTACGTCGTCTCCCCGGACGGTGATATTCTGGCCGACGCCGCACCGCCGGGCCATATTCAGCGGCAAAAAATCGACCTGGCACCGGTTCAGACCTTCCTGAGCGGTACCGCCATACCGGTACTGGGCGACGATCCGCGCAGTCAAAATAAAAAAGTGTTCAGCGCCACGCCGTTGCGACAGGACGGCGAGCTTAAGGGCTACCTGTACATTATTTTGCAGGGCGAGGAGTCGAACGCGCTGGCGGAAATGGCCTGGCATAAGGCGCTCTGGAGCACGGTACTCTGGTCATTGCTGTGGGTCGCGTTGTTTGGCCTGCTGGCGGGACTGCTGGTCTGGTACTGGGTGACGCGTCCGGTTAAGCGCCTGACGGAGGAGGTCACCGGCCTGGAGCAGGACAGCATTAGCGCAATCAGGTTGCTGGCAGCACAGCCGCCGGACGCCGCGGCCAATGACGAAGTGGCCCTCCTGCGCAACAGTTTTATCGAGCTGGCGCGGAAAATCACCCGCCAGTGGGACCAGCTGGCCGACAGCGATCGCCAGCGCAGGGAGTTTATCGCCAATATTTCGCACGATCTCCGCACGCCGCTCACCTCGCTGCTGGGCTATCTGGAAACCCTGTCGCTCAAATCCGCCACCCTGACGCCGCAGGAGCACCAGCAGTATCTCGCCACCGCGCTGCGTCAGGGACAAAAGGTACGTCATCTTTCGCAGCAGCTGTTCGAGCTGGCGCGCCTTGAGCACGGCGGCATCAAGCCGCAGCGCGAGCGTTTCGCGATGGGAGAGCTGATTTCCGATGTGGCGCAGAAGTTTGAGCTCACCGCCCGCACGCGCGAGGTCAATCTGCATATTGACGTGCCGGGGCCCCTGCCGCTGGTCAATGCCGATGTGTCGATGATCGAGCGCGTGGTGACCAACCTTCTGGATAACGCGATGCGCCATACGCCCACCGGCGGGGAAATTCGTCTGGCGGTCTGGCAGGAGAATGAGCAGCTTCAGGTCGAAGTAGCCGACACCGGAACGGGAGTGGATGCCTCGCTGCGCGACGATCTGTTCCAGCGGCCGTCGGCGCTGAATACCCAGGCAGCGCGGGAGAACCGCGGTGGGTTAGGGCTGTTAATCGTTAAGCGTATGCTGGAGCTGCACGGCGGCGGGATCAGGCTGATGGAGTCGGTGAGCGGGGCGCGGTTCAGGTTCTTTGTACCGCTGTGAGAGAGTGCCGGGTAAGGCGAAGCCGCCACCCGGCAAAAGAGATTACTGCGGGAACCACTGGTCGCTGATTTTCTGATACGTGCCGTCCGCTTTGATTGCTTTCAGCGCGCCGTTCAGTTTTTCCAGCAGGGCCTTGTTATCCGGACGTACCGCGATGCCGAGGCCCGTGCCGAAGTACTGCGGGTCGGTGACTTTCTCGGTCGCCGTACCCAGCTGCGGATTGGTTTTCAGCCATTCGTTCACCACGGCGGTGTCGCCGAATACGCCATCAATACGGCCGTTTTTCAGGTCGATAATCGCGTTCTGGTAGCTGTCATAGGCCACGGTCTTCACTTCAGGATGCTTGTCCTGCAGGTATTTCTGGTGCGTGGTGCCGTTTTCCATCCCGATGCGTTTGCCTTTCAGCTCGTCGAAGGACTTGTACGCCCCTTTCTTCGCAATCACTACCGCCGAGTTGGCGTAGTACGGGTCGGTAAATGCCACCTGCTTGCTGCGCTCCGGCGTGATGTCCATCCCGGAGATTACCGCATCGTATTTTTTGAATTTCAGCGACGGGATCAGGCTGTCAAACGCGTGGTTGGTAAAGGTGCAGTCGGCCTGCATCTGCTTGCACAGCGCTTTCGCCAGGTCGATATCGAAACCGACGATCTGGTTGCTGGCATCCAGCGATTCAAACGGCGGATAAGTCGCCGAAACGCCAAAATTGATTTTATCAGCAGCGGATGCGCCAGCGGCGAAGGTTGCCAGTAGTGCGGCCAGAACTAACTTTTTCATTGTAATGCTCCCGTCTGTCTTATTTATGCGCCGTGTCTGCGGCATGGATGTACAATGCCATTTAATGAATTTATATGCAATAAAAATGATTAAATATTATTTTAATGGCAAAAAAAAGCGGATAACCCATCAGGTTACCCGCTCCATGAATATCGTTTTATGCACTCGCGTGGTTAATTTCTGCGCTCAAACGCTAACGCTTTACGCTCAATCAGGCGCATCATCAGCGTCAGCAGGCCGTTTACCACCAGATAGACCACGCCGGCCGCGCCGAACACCATCACGTCATAGGTGCGCCCGTACAGCAGCTGCCCGTGACCCATAACTTCCATCAGGGTGATGGTGTAGGCCAGAGAGGTACTCTTGAACACCAGCACCACTTCGTTGGAGTAGGAGGAGAGTGCGCGCTTAAAGGCGTACGGCAGCAGGATTGCCAGCGTGTCTTTCTTGCTCATGCCCAGCGCCCCGCAGGACTGCCATTGTCCTTCCGGGATGGCGCGGATCGCACCAAAGAACAGCTGCGTGGTATAGGCCGCACTGTTCAACGAAAGGGCAATCAGGGCGCACAGCCACGGCTCAGAGAGCAGGTGCCAGATAACCGGATACTCCTGCAGCGACGGGAACTGGCCCGGGCCGTAGTAAATCAGGAAGATCTGCACCAGCAGCGGCGTACCGGTAAACAGGGTGATATAGCCGCGCACGATCCACACCAGCACCGGCGTTTTCAGCGTCAGGACGATGGTGAAGATAAGGGCCAGGATCAGCGCCACGATAATGGACGCCACGGTCAGCGTCAGGCTGGTGTGCAGCCCTTTCATCAGCTCGGGGAAATATTCAAGCATCAGCCTGGTCTCCGTTCAAAGCGCGTCGCACGCAGGTCAATACGCTTGAGGATGTACTGACTGAGCAACGTGATCACCAGGTAGATAGCCGCCGCCACAATGTACCAGGTAAAAGGCTCCTGGGTACGGGTGGCGATGCTTTTGGTTTGCAGCATTAAATCGTTAACGCTGATCAGGCTCACCAGCGCGGTATCTTTCAGCAATACCAGCCACTGGTTACCCAGCCCCGGCAGGGCGTGACGCCACATCTGCGGCATCACCAGACGGAAGAAGATGGCTGATTTCGACAGGCCTAACGCCTGACCGGACTCCCACTGCCCCTGCGGTACGGCCTTCAGCGCACCGCGCAGGGTTTGCGACGCGTACGCGGAGTAGAGCAGGGAGAGGGCAATCACGCCGCACAGGAACGGGCTGACGTCGAAGTTTTCAATCTGCATCTGCACCGGGATCTGCGCAAAGCCAAGATTGAGGGTGAAGCCGTCAGACAGCGTCAGCAGCAGCTGCGAGGAGCCGAAATAGATGAACAGGACCACCAGAATTTCCGGTAGCCCACGCAGCACGGTGACCAGCGCGGAGCCTGTCCAGGCGACGGGGAACCATTTCGCCGATTCCCACACCGCAAAGAACATCGCCAGCACGAGGCCGATAATCAGTGCGCAAACGGCAAGGCCGACGGTCATCCCGGCGGCGCTTGCTAAAGGAAATATTTCATTCATCAGGAATTACTTCTGGAACCATTTTTTGTAGATGGTTTCGTAGGTGCCGTCTTTCTTCACTTTTTCCAGCGCAGCGTTGAATTTCTGCTGCAGCTCGGTGTTGCCCTGACGAACGGCAATCCCCAGACCGGTACCGAAGTAATCCTTATCGGTCACTTTGTCGCCCACTGGCGCCAGTTTGTCGTTGGCTTTCAGCCACTCGGTCACGACAGCGGTATCACCAAATACGCCGTCGATACGGCCATTCTGCAGATCCAGCTTCGCGTTCTGGTAGCTGTCATACGGAACGGTGGTGATTTCCGGGTGTTTATCCATGATGAATTTCTGGTGCGTGGTGCCGTTCTGCACGCCCACTTTTTTGCCTTTTAGCTGATCGACAGAGGTGAATTTACCTTTCTGACCAATAAACAGGGCGGAGTTGTCGTAGTAAGGGGTGGTGAACAGCACCTGCTTTTCACGCTCCGGGGTGATGTCCATACCGGCCATGACGGCGTCAATACGGCGGAACTTCAGGCTTGGGATCAGGCTGTCGAACGCCTGGTTGCTGAAGGTACAGGTTGCATCGATCTCTTTACACAGGGCGTTTGCCAGGTCTACGTCGAAGCCAACAATTTTGTTGTTCGCATCAATGGACTCAAACGGAGGGTAAGAGGCTTCCGTGGCGAAACGAATGGTCTGGGCTGCGGTAGCGGAAAGGGTAACGCCAGCAAGCAGCACGGCAAGTAATACTTTTTTCATTATATTTCCCCTGACACAATCAATGAGATAAATAGTTTTTGAAGGCATCGGTTTGCGGGTTCGCGAAGCAGCTCGCGTCACCTTGCTCAACGATGTACCCGTTTTCCATGTAGACCACACGGCTGGCGGTTTTACGCGCCACTTCCACTTCGTGGGTAACGATGACCTGCGTGATATTGGTTTCCGCCAGCTCGCGAATAATGCTCACGATCTGGGCAGTGATTTCCGGGTCCAGCGCCGCGGTCGGTTCATCAAACAGCAGTACCGCAGGCTCCATCATCAGCGCGCGGGCAATGGCTACGCGCTGCTGCTGACCCCCGGAGAGGTGCAGCGGATAGCGGTCGCTGTAGGGCTTAAGGCGCAGACGCTCCAGCAGCTTTTCGGCACGCGCGATGGCCTGCTCCTTGCTTAACCCCAGCACGCGGCACGGGGCTTCAATCAGGTTTTGCAGGACGGTCAGATGCGGCCAGAGATTGTATTGCTGGAAGACCATGCCGACGTTTTGACGCAGCTCGCGAATCGCTTTATCTGACGGGGTTTTCGCGAAATCAAAATGGTTACCGGCGATAGCCAGCGTACCGGAACGGGGCATTTCAAGCAGATTAAGGACGCGCAGAAGGGAGCTTTTGCCTGCACCGCTTGGGCCAAGTAAAACCAGCGTTTCGCCTTCCGGGCAGTTCAGCGTGATGTCAAACAGCGCCTGGTGTGCGCCGTAGAAGCAGTTAATGCCGTTTAGTTTAATACTCATCGGGGCAGTCTTTACTCATCCAGGCAATCTATAGCAATTGAGGCCGCAGATAGTACCGTTGACAGAATAGTTATGCAATATTTCTGCGTTAAAAGTTAAATATAACCCGTATTTCCTCTTAAACATAGCACAAAATAGCGAACGGCAAGGTCGGCGAGTATAAATGTCGGCATTCCGCACGAAATGCCGGACATTTTACGGGGGTAACATTTTTATCACTGATGATTTAGCGGTTCTCAATCGACTGGCGCAGCGTGCCGGCCGGGGCATGAACGCTGCCGCCGATGTAGCGCACGTCGTCCACCGCCCAGCACTGACCTTCACGGATCATCAGCACTTCATCCTGCCAGGTCTGGGTTCCCTGGGTCAGCTTCACGCGCAGCGGAATGTTCCGCGCATCGGTGTTCGGGATGGTTGACGCGCTGGCCACCTCGGCGCTGTCCGGCAGCGTGGCGCGGCTGGAGAACGGATCGGATTTCAGCAGGGCGTTATGCTGCGGATCGCGGGTGGCGTCGTTGAGCAGTTTTGCCAGGTTATCGCTCAGGTACGGGCGCAGGGCGGTCAGGTCATTCCCGCGATGCTGAATGCGGTAATCATAAAATTGTTGCGCCACGGTATCCGGGCCGCCGTCGATGCAGGGGCCGCTGCGGGTACCGATATCCTTAAAGGCTGGCGTGACCGTGGTGGTACAGGCGCTGAGCACCAGCGCGCAGGGCACTAAAAGTGTTAAAGCAGAGTAGCGCATGTTGATTTCCTTATTTATTAACTATCCTTTCAATCATAGCGTAACGAACCGATAATGCTGTGCCTAAGGCATTGAACGCTAAAGAAGGAGAAAAGAATGCAGTTTTCAACAACGCCAACCCTGGAAGGACAAACCATCACCGAGTATTGCGGCGTGGTTACCGGCGAAGCGATTCTCGGCGCGAACATTTTCCGCGATTTCTTTGCCGGCATTCGTGACATCGTCGGTGGACGCTCCGGCGCGTACGAAAAAGAGCTGCGTAAAGCGCGAGAAATTGCGTTTAAGGAGCTCGGCGAGCAGGCAAAAGCGCTGGGCGCGGACGCCGTTGTGGGAATCGATATTGATTATGAAACCGTCGGCAAAGATTCCAGCATGCTGATGGTGAGCGTAAGCGGCACGGCGGTGAAAACCCGTCGATGAAGCGTTCGCTTTCAACGCTCCTGCTGGCGATGTTGCTGGCAGGATGCGCCCCGGAAAAAGGTATTGTTGATAAAGGCGCCTACGAGCTGGATACGCGCCATCAGGCGCAGGCGGCCTATCCGCGTATCAAGGTGCTGGTAATCCACTATACCGCCGATGACTTCGACACCTCGCTTGCGACCTTAACCGACAAAAACGTCAGTTCGCATTATCTGATCCCCGCGAAGCCCCCGGCACCGGACGGCAAGCCGCGCATCTGGCAGCTGGTGCCGGAGAGCGAGCTGGCCTGGCACGCCGGCATCAGCTTCTGGCGCGGCACCAACCGCATCAATGATACGTCTGTCGGCATTGAGCTGGAAAATCGTGGCTGGCAGAAAACGGCCGGGGTGAAGCATTTTACGCCGTTTGAGCCTGCGCAGATTGCGGCGCTGGTGCCGCTCGCGAAAGATATCATTGCCCGCTACAGCATCAGGCCTGAAAACGTAGTGGCCCATTCGGACATTGCGCCGCAGCGCAAAGACGATCCTGGCCCGCTGTTCCCGTGGCGGGAGCTGGCTCAGCAGGGGATAGGTGCATGGCCCGATCCCGCGCGCGTGGCGTTCTATATAAACGGACGACCGCGCTTTCAGCAGGTAGATACCGTCGCGTTGCTCGATGTGCTTGCGCGCTATGGCTATGACGTGCCGGTTAACAGTACCCCGGCGCAGCAGAAACGCATCATCATGGCATTCCAGATGCACTTCAGGCCTGACCTGTGGAACGGCATCGCCGATGTTGAAACGATGGCCATAGGTGAAGCGCTCTTAGAGAAGTACGGGCAGGGGTAATCCTTCGGAATACCCCGAATCAGTTGTTTTTCCTGAAAACCCTTCAGATTAATCTTAAGTACAAACTCAATTCATTTTTAGTTAATTGACTTAAAATTATCCGGATTTAAGATAGACACATAGCTTGCTAACTAATGCAGCAGATAAATATATCGCATTCAGTTCTTAATTTTTCTCCTTGAGAACATCTTCAGAAAAATTTTCGAAGATTAAGGCTTTTATTGCCTTGGTCCTGCATCTTTAAAATTTCATATCTTAAATCGGGTATAACAATGTTAAGCATCTACGCAAAAAAATTACGTCCGCAACATGAAATGGAAGCCATTATTTCCGCAACTTCAGGTTTTGAAGAAAAAACTTTAAAGAAATGGCAAAAAATATCCACGTCTGATTCGCAATATATTCATATTATCGTCAGCGGCGAAGTGGAGTTCCGACGCGAATCCGACGAGCTGTGCATGTTCACGGTAACGGGTCAGTGCATTTTTGGCCTCGCGGCTATGTACTACAATGCGACCCACATGTACGGCCTCGTTCGCGCCAACACCGTGGTGCGCTCAATCAAAAAAGAGGTCTTCGCGCAGCTGATGACCGATAAAAACTTATGGCCTGAACTGACCAAAGTGCTCTCCTGGTACATTTGCATGCTGAGCAAACGCGATGATGTGCTGGTTGCCCGCAGTGCTTATTCTGTCGTACGTGAATTTTTGTACGAAATTAACGATCTAATTGTTCATCATCAGCGCGATATCAATATTTATGATTATATTCAGGAATACACCAACCTGGCGCGCAGTACCATTATTAAAATCCTCTCCGATCTGAAAAAAGGTCAGTATATTGTCGTGGAAAAGGGTCGACTCCTTAACCTGACAACGTTGCCTGAAAAATATTAACTACTCCAGCCGGTCTCCTTTCTTACTCAAAGGTGACCGGGGATCCACTTTCTGCAATGAACCTTTCTGCGAATTATCCTGCGTCTCGTCAACCGGCGGCGCGGGAATTTTGCCTTGCGAATAATCCTGCTCTTGTTCTTTTAATGCCTGCTTAAATAATTCGGTTATTGAGGCATCGTCACCGCTCGCGCTGGCGGGTACCGCATCGTGCGCTTCGGTTCCGGGTAAAGTATCCCGCGAGGTATCGTGCGGCACGCCGCCGTCAGGTGCCTGCTGCCAGTCAGCATCATCGCTGTTGATGGGCAGATCCTGCATGGCGGGAACATCAGCGTGTACCGGCGCGGGTTTTGGATGCGGATGCGGGAACGGCTTACTCACATACACGTAGTGCATATCTGAAAGCTGCGTTTCGGGTTTCGCGACGCTCGCTTTAACCGGTTCCGGCGCCGGATGGCGCAGGTTCCAGTAAACGTGCGCGTACAACCCTGCCATGACCATGGCGCACAAACCTAACGCCCACAAAAAGGTATTACCGCAAATTTTTCTCAGGCTGGGGACGCGGTATGAAAACCAGACCGCCTCCCCGGTGACGTAGCTGCGCTGAGCCGCAAGACAGATGGTAGACATTAGGAATGCTTCTCCTGCGTTTTGGCGTCTGATGTGGCCTGGAGCAATACGCTCGGCGTGGTATGGGTTTCACGCATGAGCTGCATCAGCGTGTCTTCTCCAGGAATGCCATCCACGTGCAGATTCATTTTTTGCTGGAACTCGCGGGTGCGTTTCATCATCTCCGCCGTCCAGGTCTGAGCATGGGTTTCAGGCTGGGCAAGAGCCAGGCTCAGTTGCTGATCCAGCCAGCCCATGTCTTTCGCATCGCTGGCGGCACTGATGGCGTCTTTACCTTCCGGCGTCAGGCGGTGCAGCTGGGTATAGTTCCCGGTCGCATGCTGGTTAAACCAGCTGCGGCTTACCTGCCAGGTGCGGTTGTTCATCAGCAGGTCGATAGAGGTATCCCCAACGCGGGCGACCACGGCGTAGTTAAGATGGTCACCGGTTTTGAGTTCACTGACCCACGGATAACCCTCTCGTGCCAGCGCATCCGGCGAGGCGTTGCCCTGTTTACACATCAGGTTCACCTTCGCGGCGTTTTGACACAGGGCGTCATCCGCCGAGGCGTCGTACCCCCACATCAGGTAAAGCTGGTGCATCGCATCCGGCTGATTAACCATTTCGTTGTCGATAACCGGCACCGCGGGCGCCTCAACTTTTGGCGCCTGCTGTTTCCAGTTGACGGGCACCGGCAGTTGAACGGGAAGTTTTGCGTTGATCGAGGAGGTTAAATACCAGCCGCAGGCGGCGAACAGCACGGAAGCGAACAGTCCCACGGTTGCCAGGCGCTTACCGTGTTTTTTCGCAGGAAGGATCTCACCGGCCGCCAGGCGTAAATGACGCGGGCTAACCTGTAGCGCACGTTCGGTCCAGGCGGCCAGCATTGACAGGTGTGCCAGTTCATTCAGCTTGCTGATATTCCCTTTGGTCAGCGCGTGCATCTTACGCACGCGCGCCGGCGTAAGCGGCGAGTTCTCGCACCCGTGCTCTTCACACTGCGCCTGCACATAGCCGAGAAATTCCCGGCAGGTCAGGGGACGTAACGTGTGACGGGTATGTGCATATTCACGCAGTTCAGATTGCTGCATCAGAACGGCGTCCTGATCCTTCGTGCCCATCAGCACCACGGCCAGGCGAAACTCCAGCTCCTGGGCGCGCGTGAGCAACATACCCAGCACCTCGCGGCAGCTCTCTTTCATGGCTTCGGTATGGGTAATGACCAGCACTTTCGTTCTGGCTTTCCCACCCTGCCACTGCTGCAGCACCGCATCTACCGCCTGAATCCGGTTCTTGTTCTCTTTCGTTCCCGGGTTGAGCTTGTACAGCAGGCTACTGGCGCTCAGTTTTGGAAACGCGTTGATGGCAAGAACGCCGGGCGTCGCGGTTTTCAGCGCATGGCTGAACTGACCTAACAAACGGGCGTCGTCGCAAAAGAGACCGCTCACGCCCGCCTGTTGGGTTTTCTCTTTCAGCAGGTTGAACACGTCCTGATGATAGGGCACCAGAAAATCCCCGGATGAGCGGGCGATCTCCCTGAACGGCGGGTTTTTAAAATGAAAGTGGCTCTGATACATAACGACTTACCGTCTCTGATTAGGAATAGCAACAGGACGAGAAAGTAAAGCAACGCTATAGGGTGGTCAATTTGCGTGCAGGGTAAAAATATCCAGTGGATGATGCCTAACATCTGGATTTTATACGGTCAATATTTTTCTTTATGAAAGTTAGCGGCAAAGTCAGTGGTCGTATTTACAGCAGCTAATTACTATTTTCTCACATATTGGCGCAGCACGACGCTGCTTATTTTCGCTTTGTTAAAGGCCAGATGAAAAATGAGGTTCTCATTTCTGTCACGGTGGATAACGCCTTGCATTATGTTTGCGCTGTTAATTTTTTGCGGCCAGCAAGGCTATCTGACGTTTAAAGATTATAAAAAAGTTACGAATAAGTTGGCTAAATCTGATGAACAGCCACTGAAAAATCGTCGTGAAGAAAAAAAGTTCACCCTTTTCACGGCTGCGGTGCGTCAGGACAACTTACCGACTGCGACGAAAGCCCCGCTGGCAGCGGAGATAGAAGGTATCGTGCGTAGCGATGACGCCTGGCTTTCCTTCGCGGTTATCAAAACGCCGGGGGGGGAGAAGAGCTATCGTGAAGGCGAGCCTCTGACCGGTTTCAACGATGCGTTTATTCAGGAAATTAACAAAGACAATGTGGTGGTTAATTACGAAGGTGCTACGCAGGTACTGGCGTTAAATAAGCCTGACTATTTTAAGGGTGGCGTTGACAGCGGCCCGGTAACCAAATCGACGAAAGATGCAGGCGCGGAAAGCGTGCATCTGGATGATTATCTGGTGCTCAAACCGTTAATCGAAAAAGGCCAGCTGGAAGGCTACAACATTAATCCAAGGAATGCCTCCTCGTTCTATAGCCATTCCGGGCTACAAAAGGGCGATGTGGCGGTAGAAGTTAACTCTGTCGATATGACCGATGAAGCAAAGGCAAAAAGTATTATTGCCAACTGGTCGAAAATGAAAGAAGCGGAGGTCGTCGTCAGACGTCACGCTCACCTTGAAAATATTCGGGTCAATGTTCTAAACAATTAACAAGTGTACAGACATGAAGAAATTTCCTTGGGCGTGCGTGGCGCTGACCGCATTGTCGTTATATTCCAGTTCGCTGCTTGCAGCCAACTTTAGCGCGAGCTTTAAAAATACCGATATCCGCGAGTTTATCGATACGGTAGGCCGCAATCTTAACAAAACCATTCTCGTCGACCCGTCCGTTCAGGGCACGGTGTCGGTCAGAACCTATAACGTGCTGACGGAAGATGAGTATTACCAGTTCTTCCTGAGCGTGCTGGATCTGTATGGTCTGTCGGTGATCCCGATGGACAACGGGATGGTGAAAGTGGTGCGCTCAAGCGTAGCCCGCACCGCGGGTGCGCCGCTGGCCGACAGCAAAAACCCGGGCAAGGGCGATGAGATCATCACCCGCGTGGTGCGCATGGAAAATGTGCCGGTGCGCGAGCTTGCCCCGCTGCTGCGTCAGCTTAACGATGCCACCGGTATCGGGAACGTGGTCCACTTCGAACCGTCCAACGTGCTGCTGTTAACCGGTAAAGCCTCGGTGGTTAACCGCCTGGTTGACCTGGTGCAGCGCGTCGATAAAAACGGTGTTCAGCGTCGCGAAATTGTGCCGCTGCGTTTTGCTTCCGCCAAAGATCTGTCGGATATGCTGAATAACCTCAACAACGAGGAGCAGAAAGGGCAGAACGCACCGCAGCTGGCCACAAAAGTGGTGGCCGATGACGAAACCAACAGCCTGGTGATCAGCGGCCCGGAAGACGCGCGCGCGCGTACCCGTTCCCTTATTCATCAGCTGGACCGTGAGCAGAACAACGAGGGGAATACCCGCGTCTTCTATCTCAAATATGCCAGCGCCACCAAAGTGGTTCCGGTTCTCACCGGGATTGGCGAGCAGCTGAAAGACAAGCCGGGCACCGCCAAAGCGAAAACCGCGAGAGCCTCAACGGATCTGAATATTACCGCCGACGAGTCAACCAACTCTCTGGTGATCACCGCGCAGCCTAACGTGATGAACTCCCTGGAGAAGGTGATCGACAAGCTGGATATTCGTCGTCCGCAGGTGCTGGTGGAAGCGATCATTGCTGAAGTGCAGGACGGTAACGGCCTGGATCTCGGCGTGCAGTGGACCGGCAAGCACGGTGGCGTACAGTTCGGCTCCACCGGCCTGCCAATCAGCCAGATTAAGAACGGCACCATGAAGGGGGCGAGCTTCACCGGCCTGGCGACCGGCTTCTTTAACGGTGATTTCGGCGCCCTGATGACCGCGCTCTCTACCGACGGTAAAAACGACATTCTCTCCACGCCAAGCGTCGTTACGCTGGATAACAAAGAAGCGTCGTTTAACGTCGGCCAGGACGTGCCGGTCCTTTCCGGTTCGCAGACCACCAGCGGCGACAACGTCTTTAACTCCGTTGAGCGTAAGACCGTCGGTACCAAGCTGAAAATTGTGCCGCAAATCAACGATGGCGACATGATCCACCTGAAGATTGAGCAGGAAGTGTCCAGCGTTGACAACAGCGCAACGGAAGACGCCAGCCTCGGCCCAACCTTCAACACCCGCACCATCAATAACGAAGTGATGGTGCACAGCGGTCAGACGGTGGTGCTTGGCGGCCTGATGGAAAACGTCACCAAACAGTCGGTCTCCAAAGTCCCGCTGCTGGGCGATATCCCGCTGGTCGGGCAGCTGTTCCGCTACACCTCGCAGGATACCTCCAAGCGCAACCTGATGGTGTTTATCCATACCACCGTCCTGCGTGACGACGAAAACTACAGCGCGGCGTCGAAAGAGAAATATGACCAGATCCGCGTTCGCCAGATGCAGCGCGCGGAGGAGAAAAAGCTCGGCATTCTTGAACCGGCGGATAACGCCGTTTTACCCGCGTTTCCGTCGGCCGGCACCAGTACTGGCACCCACGCCGCTCCGGTGAAAACCAGCGCGACGCGCAATCCGTTTAAAGAGTAAGGCGGAGGGGCAACGTGGACGAACTGAGTAAAACTCTGTGTAGCAGCAGCTACGCAAAAGATAACGGCGTTTTATTTTATAACAATGACGTCTATATCCGTGATGACACTCCGGCATTTGCACTGCTGGAGGTGCGCCGGGTGCTGGGACGCGCGTTCGTCCCGGTCACCCTGACGCCGGAAGCGTTTGACGAGATGCTGGCTAAAATCTGGCAGCAGAGCAGCGGCGTGTCGCAGCAGCTGGTAGATGACATGGACGCGGACATCGACCTGATGGCGTTAACCGAGGAGATCCCGGACAACGAAGATCTGCTCGATAACGACGAAAACTCGCCGGTGATCCGCCTTATCAACGCCATTCTCGGCGAGGCGGTGAAAGACGGCGCGTCGGATATTCATATCGAAACCTTTGAGCGCACGCTGAGCATTCGCTTCCGCGTCGACGGCGTGCTGCGCCCGGTGCTTCAGCCGGCGCGCAAGCTCGCGCCGCTGCTGGTGTCGCGTATTAAGGTCATGTCGAAGCTGGATATCGCCGAGAAGCGCCTGCCGCAGGATGGCCGTATCTCCCTGCGCATTGGCCGCAAGGCGATTGACGTGCGTGTCTCAACCATTCCGTCCCAGTACGGCGAGCGCGTGGTCATGCGTCTGCTCGATAAAAGCAATCTGAAGCCCGACATCAACAAGCTGGGGCTGATTGATGAAGAGCTGGAGAAGTTAAAGGGGCTGATTGACCGCCCGCACGGCATTATCCTGGTCACCGGGCCGACAGGTTCCGGTAAAAGTACCACCCTGTACGCCATTCTTTCGGCGCTGAACGGTCACGAACGCAACATCCTGACCGTTGAAGACCCGATTGAATACGAGCTGGAAGGGGTGGGGCAGACGCAGGTTAACCCGCGCGTGGACATGACCTTTGCCCGCGGGCTGCGCGCCATTCTGCGTCAGGACCCGGACGTGGTGATGATCGGGGAAATTCGCGACGGCGAAACCGCGCAAATCGCGGTGCAGGCGTCGCTCACCGGTCACCTGGTCATGTCTACGCTGCACACCAACAGCGCCGCAGGGGCGATTACGCGTCTGCGGGATATGGGGCTGGAGTCGTTTTTAATCGGATCATCGTTGCTCGGTGTCATTGCCCAGCGTCTGGTGCGCCGGCTGTGCACGCACTGCCGGACCACCAGTCCGCTGGACGCCAATGAAAAAGCGCTGTTCAGCTTTATGGACGCGCCGCCAAAAGCAATCTACCGCGCGGTGGGCTGTGAACACTGCCGCCAGAGCGGCTATCAGGGCCGTGCCGGTATTCATGAGTTCCTGGTGGTGGACAGCACCATGCGCCGCGCCATTCATGAAGATAAAGACGAAATGTCGATTGAAACGCAGCTTTTTAAGCAGGCCTACAGCCTGCGTGAAAACGGGCTGCTGAAGGTGATTAGCGGCGTGACTTCTCTGGAAGAGGTGATGCGCGTCACCGCCGAGCGTGGGGGGGATGCGTAATGGCCTTCTACGCCTGGACGGCGACGGATGCCGCGGGGAAAACCCAGCGCGGTACGCTGCAGGCCGAGGGGCAAAAGCAGGTTCGCCAGATGTTGCGCGAGCAAAAGCTGATGCCCGTCAGCATCACCGAAACCCGTGAAGCGGCGTCCGCCGGAAAAGCAAAAACCGGGGCAAAGCTCTCAACGCCGGTGCTGTCGATGTTTACCCGCCAGCTTTCCACGTTGGTCAACGCCGCGCTGCCGCTGGAGAGTGCGCTGAAGGCGATCTCTAAGCAGACGGAAGACAAAAAGCTGGCAGCGATGGTGGTGGAGATCCGCGAGAAGGTGGTGGAAGGGCACACGCTGTTTGACGCCTTCAGCCAGTTTCCGCGCACCTTCGACAAGCTCTACTGCACGCTGGTGATGGCCGGTGAAAAGACCGGCCACCTGGGCGACGTGCTGGAGAAGCTGGCGGAGTACAACGAGCAGCGCCAGAAGATGAAGAGCAAGCTGACGCAGGCGATGGTCTACCCGATCACCCTGACCGTGGTGGCCATCGCGGTCATCAGCATTCTGCTGGTGGCGGTGGTGCCACAGGTGATCGAGCAGTTCACCCACATGAAGCAGCAGCTGCCGATCACTACCCGCACGCTGATTGCGGTGAGCGATTTCCTGCAGGCGTACGGCATCTATATTGTGGGCATCCTGGGGGGCGGCTTTATCGGCTTTAAAACCTGGCTCAGAAATGTCAAAAACCGCTTTCGCTGGAACAGCTGGCTGGTGAACGGTTCGCCGATTAAAAAGCTGGTGTGCGCCATCAACAGCGCCCGCTATATCCGCACCCTGAGCATTCTGCAGGCCAGCAGCGTGCCGCTGCTGGAGGGGATGTATATCGCGATGGACGGTATCGAAAACCTCTACGCCCGGCAGGTGCTGGAGCAGGCGGCGGATACCGTGCGCCAGGGGGCATCCCTTTACGCGGCGCTTGAACAGGCGAAATTATTCCCGCCGACCATGCTGTATATGATTGCCTCCGGCGAAGAGAGCGGGGAATTAGGTAATTTAATGGACCGCGCGGCGGAAAACCAGGAATCAGCATTACAGCATCGCATTACATTAACGCTGTCGGTATTTGAACCGGCGCTGGTGGTATCCATGGCAACGATTGTTTTATTCATCGTACTGTCAATATTACAACCGCTTCTGCAACTTAATAATATGGTAGGTTAAATCATGGCTTTAAAACGTAAAAACCTGGCGCGCCAGGCGGGCTTCACGTTGCTCGAATTAATGGTGGTGATTGTTATTCTCGGTGTTCTGGCGAGTATGGTAGTGCCAAACTTAATGGGGAATAAAGAGAAAGCGGACGAACAAAAAGCGACCAGCGATATTGTTGCGCTCGAAGGTTCACTGGATATGTATAAGCTGGATAGCCACCGCTACCCGACCACAGAGCAGGGCCTGCAGGCGCTGGTGACCAAGCCTGAAATCGCGCCAATTCCGAACGGCTACCGCGCCGATGGCTATATCCGCCGCCTGCCGCAGGATCCGTGGGGCGGGGATTACATTCTGGTGAGCCCGGGCGAACACGGCGCGGTCGATGTCTTCTCAGCCGGTCCGGACGGTGAAGCGAATACCGCCGATGATATTACGAACTGGTCTCTGGACAAGAAAGAGAAATAATGAATAAACAACGCGGCTTTACGTTGCTGGAAATTATTCTGGCGCTGGTGATATTTGCCAGCTGCGCCATGATGGTAGTGTCAACAATACCTTCGCGTAGCGGTGCGGATATATTTGGCCAGCAATTAAAAGCCCTCGTTGATTATGGTTCAGACCGTGCGGTGATGGACGGAAATATCGTCGGGCTGGTGATTACCACCGATAACTATCAGCTGGTGACGCTCGAAGATAAAAATGGCGAACGTCGCTGGGTGCCTTTATCCGCGGGGCGAATTACCACCAAAGGCTATTTCCCGGAGGAGATGCACGTTTCGCTCTCGCCGCAGCGCCTTGCCGCCACGGTAACCTCCGACCCGCAGGTGCTCTTTTTACCGGACGGCGAAATCAGCCGCTTCACGCTGACGCTGCAAAGCTACGACAAACAGCACCATTTCCGCGTGGTGTCGCAAGGCGCGGCCCCGGTATCGGTAGAAAACGATGGCTAACGGCAATAAAAAGCAAAAGGGGATGACGCTGCTGGAGGTAATGGTCGCGCTGGTGATCTTCTCCACCGCCGCGCTGGCTCTGATGAACTCCGTCACCCTGAACGTGCGTTTTACCCACGGTCTGGCCGAAACGCTGCAGGCCAGCTGGGTGGCGGAAAATCAGCTGGCGGAAGCGCAGCTCACGAAAACCGACTTCCCGGACGCCGAGGAGCAGGGGACGGAAATCATGGGCGGGCGCAGCTGGAACTGGCGCAAGCAGCGGGTAAAAACCGCCGACAACGTCTGGGCGAACGCGATCCGCGTCTACGCGGAAGGCGACGACAGCCAGCCGGTTATTGCCCTGCACATCATTCCGCCGGGAGAGAGCAAGTGAAAAAAACGCGACGCCAGCGCGGATTTACCCTGCTGGAGATCATGATTGCCCTGACCATCTTTGCGGTGATCAGCACGCTGGCCTGGCAAATTCTGGACGGCGCGATGCGCACCAGTTCGGCGACGGATGCCAGCGCCGCAAAGCTCAACCAGCTGCAGCGGGCCTGGAATCTGATGGAGCGCGATTTTTATCAGCTTCAGGCGCGCGCGCCGCGTAACGAGCCGGAACTGTTTCGTCAGGAGGGCGATGCCCTTGAGCTGACCACCCTGAACGGGGTGAGTGGAACGGTTCAGCTGGAGCGCGTGCGCTGGCGGCTGGAAGAGGGGCGTCTGTATCGCGACGTCTGGCCGGTGATTGACGGCCCGGCGGACGTTAAACCCGATGAGGTGCCGATTGTCAGCGAGGTGAAATCCCTGCAGTGGCGTTTTTACCGTCAGGGCTGGCAGAAAAGCTGGAGCGACGCGGCGCATCTGCCGGACGGCGTGGAGCTGACGCTGACCATGGAAAACGGCGACACCTGGCGCTGGGTCTTCACGACCCCGGGCGATATGCCCGAAGCGGCTGCGCCCGCCGCTGCGTCTGCGCCGCCACCAGCACCAGCACCAGCACCAGCACCAGCACCGGAAGCAAAATCATGAGTGCATTACGTAAACAGAAAGGGGTCGCGCTGCTGGTGGTGCTGATCCTGCTGGTCATGATGTCGGCGCTGGCCGCCAAAATCAGCCAGCAGTTCTGCCGCAACCTGCAGAAAACCCATTACCAGGTGAGCCAGCAGCAGCTGCGCTGGGCGATGCAGGCGCAGGAAAAGGTGGTGAAAGACCGCCTGCAGGCCGACGCCAGCGGTGAAAACAAGGCCCTGAACCTTGACGGCGACTGGCATCAGCCGCTGGAAACCCGGGGCGAAGATTACACGGTGGTCAGCCAGGTGGAAGACGCGCAGGACTGCTTTAACGTCAACAACCTGCTGGCCGCAGAGAAAATACCGCAGGGGCAAAACGCGCCCGCCGTGCCGGAAAAACCGCGTAACGAGCAGATTGTTGAACAGATCCTGACGGAAAGCGGCATCAGCCACGCTACGGCGGAAGAGGTGTATCAACAGCTAGTGGACTATCTCGATGGTGACGCGACGACGGCCAAAGACGGTGCAGAGAGCGATGCCTGGGCCGGCGTCGTGCCTGCCCGCCAGCCCGCAAACCAGATGATGCGCACCATTGCTGAGATCAAACAGCTGCCCGCGTTCCCGGCAGCGGCATACCCGAAGGTGAGCAAGTTGCTCTGCGCGCTGCCGGACTCTGCCAGCAAAGTGGATGTGAATACCCTGAAACCGGAGCAGGCCGCCTTACTGGCCGCCCTGTTCCCCGGAAAATTAACGGAAGATGACGCCGTTCGCCTGATTGATTCGCGTCCAGAAACCGGCTGGGAAAATATGGAAACCTTCAGCAAGGCGCTGGAGCAGACCTTCCCGCAGTTGAAAGACGATCTCCCGCAGGTGGCTGAGCTTCTCTCCATCAGCAGCCGGTATTTCCGGGTGAACTATACCGGCAATACCGATGAATTAACGCTTCGCGTGGTTAGCCAGCTTCAGGTCAATAACGAAGCCGGTGAGATCGTGACGTGGCAACGTCGTTACCGAATGATTGAATAAGAAAAGTAGATCGCTATGAAACAGGTACTTTTTGTTCGTCCCGATAGCCGCGAGGGCGGGAAAATAATGGGGTGTGTCTCCGGCAGCCAGCAGGTTGAGACGCTGGAGAGCCTGGACGCGCTGGCGGACCATCCACTGGCGTCCCGTGTTTGTCTGCTGCTGCCCGCCAGCAGCATGATCTTCCGTCATTTTACGCTGCCGAAGAAAGTCGCCTCTCAGGCGACGGCGTTCTCCTGGATGGCGGAAGAGACGCTGATTGGCGACGTGGATAATCTCCACTGGACGGTGCTGAATAAAAAAGGGGCCGAAGTGGATGCGGTGGCGATAGACGCCGATCTGCTGCGCGGGTGGTTAAACCGCTGTCAGGAGGCGGGGTTAAAGGTGATTCAGGTGCTGCCGGATGCCTGGCTGCTGCCCGTGACGGCTGGCGGAAGTACCCTCGTCGCCCTGGATGAGAGCTACTGGCTGCGTTTATCACCGCATATTGCCAGTGAGATGGAAGCGAGCCTGCTGCCGCTTCTGATGCAGAAGGCCGGAGAGGGGGAGGTGTGCTGCTACGGTGAAGCGCCTGCCGGTGTCGCGGTCGACATCGCCCAGCCCTGGCAGCATCCGCTGGTGCTGATCCAGCCCCAGTGGCAAGCCTGCCGCGTCACGCTCCTGCACGGCGAATTCAGCGCGAAAGCGGGCTCGGGGAAAGCCTCGAAGGGCATCAAAGCGGCAATTGCCGCGGCGGGTCTGCTCTCTCTCGGCCTGTTGCTGGGCCCGCGCGTCGCCATGGCCTGGATGCTGGTGCAGCAGGAAAATCAGCTTCAGCAGGAGATCCTGCAGGTTTATCAGCACCATTTTCCGAGCATGCGCCAGCAGACCAATATCAAATATCACTTTGGTCAAAACATGAAAAAGCAGAGCAAAGGGGTGTTTCTGCAGCTGGAAGATCTGGAGAAAGCCAGGCAGGCCGTACCCGCGCTGGAGATCACGCTGCTCGAGTACGATGCTCAGCAAAACACGCTGACGCTGAGCGCCAGTTCACAAAGCCAATCCGCGTTGCAGACGTTTGTAAACCAGGCGGGGGAATATTTTGATTTCACCTTACAGCCTGTTTCGACCTCTGCTCCTTATACCGCCATGATCGCAGGGAAATATAAATGAAAGAGCGAATCACGCAGCTTAAGTCTCGTTACCAGAATTACAGTGCCAGGGAAAAAATTATTCTGAAAATATGTGCCGTCGCGATAGCGGGGGCAGTTATTTATTACGCGGGAATGGTTCCGCTGGATAATATGATTCAGAACAGTAAGGCCACGCTGAGCAGACAAAAAGAGACGCTGAACTGGATGCGCAGTGAAATAGATAAAAACCATCTCCAGGTCCAGATTGTCAAAACGGATAATCCGCGCACGGTGGTGGAGAACAGCGCCCAGGAAATTCATCTGCCTTTGACAGACGTGCGTCAGGATGGGCAAACCTTATCGTTCGTGGTCAGTCGCGTAAATGTCTATGAATTAAAGAGCTGGCTGCGGGAAATAAACCAGACCTCCGGCGTCAGGCTGCAGAAAATGAACCTCACGCCGGTCGACCACCTCAGCGATGTGAAAGCGGAAGTCCAGCTCACCTGGAGCAAAAAGGCATGAACACGTTCGCGCTGATGCGGGACGTATACCCGGTGGGGTTCCCGGTAATGAGTGCGATCTTCGGCGGTATTATCGGAAGCTTTCTTGGGGTGGTTGCCGAACGCGTGCCGGGCATGGTGATGCAGGAGGAGGGGGGCGGTAATCTGCTCTTTCCGGCGTCGCACTGTCCGGTGTGCCAGCACACCCTGACCGCCTGGGAGAATATCCCGCTGGTCAGCTGGCTTGTATTACGCGGGCGCTGCCGCCAGTGCAGAACGGCTATCCCCTTGCGGCTATTTTTAATCGAACTTTTTTCCGCACTGTTTTGCGGCATCACCGCCTGGTGTATGCCAGACATCCTGTCCCTTTTCACCCTGTGGTTGCTGGCCGCTTTTTTGCTGCCCCTGGCAATGATTGACTGGCGGCATCAGCTCCTGCCGGATTGTCTGACGCAGCCTCTGCTGTGGGCAGGATTATTGTTCCATGCGTTTGACCACCAGCTGCCGCTGCGCGATGCGCTGTTCGGCGCGGTCGCGGGCTATCTCTCCCTCTGGCTGCTCTACTGGGCATTCCGTCTGATTACCGGGCGGGAAGGGCTGGGATATGGCGATTTTAAGCTGCTGGCGGCCCTGGGCGCCTGGTGCGGCTGGCAGGCGCTGCCTTCAATTGAACTCGCGGCAGCGTTGAGCGGTATTGTGGGTTATTTCACATTAAATAATTTAAATAAAAATAACCTCACTATTTCTTTCGGACCGTATCTCTCATTTGCTGGAATAGTGGTGTTTATTGGACAGCAGTTTGCTTTCATATTTTAAATATACGGGTCAAGTTTTTTTATAAATTTTTTTGACGGTGGAAGAGAAGGACGCCTCTTTGCGCTCAGTGTATCGTAAAGGATATAAGCTACACGGAATTTGGGCTTGTATCTTTTTATGGAGGAATACAACGCAGCAAAACGTTTTTTGTCACGGTTTTCAGGTTGGTTAAATACGCATTACGCGAAGAGATCCCATGCTCTCAAGGAAGACATGGATTATTAACGTTACGAATAAATTTATCAGGAAATAAAAATGAAATTTATGAAGCCTAAATATCTGGCGCTTTTTGTTGCAGCCGCAACAAGCTCAGTATTTGCAGCGGCGCCAGGTACACCTTCTATTACGTCGGGCAATGATAAATTTGCGCTGGTAGAAGTGGATCAGACCGCGCAGGACTATAACAACCTTGTCAAAGTACACAAAGATGGCGTTGACGTTAAGGTGGAGTGGAACGTCTGGAGCGGTGATGCTCCAACGTCTGCAAAAGTCTTGCTGGACGGCAAAACCGTCTGGACCGGTGCGGGTAGTGCCGCAGGTTTCGCGACCTTTAAAGTGAAGAAAGGGGGTCGTTACCAGGAGCAGGTTGAACTGTGTAACGACAGCGGCTGCACCAGGAGCGCCAGCAAGCTGATCATCGTGGCGGATACCGACGGAAGCCACCTGCTCCCGCTGAACACCCCGCTGCTGGAAAACAACAAAACCTTCGCGCAGCACACCGATAAAGTGGTTGGCGCTTACTTCCCTGAGTGGGGCGTTTACGACCGTAACTTCTCTGCGGACAAAATTCCTGTCGCGAACATCAACCACCTGCTGTACGGCTTCATTCCAATCTGTGGCGGCGACGGCATTAACGACAGCGCCAAATCTTCCGGCGCGCTGGAGTCTCTGAAACGCGCCTGCCAGGGCCGTCAGGACTACACCGTGGCGATCCACGATCCGTGGGCTGCGCTGCAGAAACCTCAGCAGGGCGTGACCGGCTGGGACGAGCCGTACAAAGGCAACTATGGCCAGCTGATGGCGATGAAAAAAGCCCATCCTGACCTGAAAATTCTGCCATCCGTAGGCGGCTGGACTCTGTCTGACCCGTTCTATCAGATGGATAACAAAGTGCTGCGCGACCGCTTCGTTGCGTCCGTTAAGGACTTCCTGACCACCTGGAAAGTGTTCGACGGCGTGGATATCGACTGGGAATTCCCGGGCGGCGGCGGTGAAAACGCCAAGCTGGGTAATCCGCAGACCGATAAAGCGACCTACACCGCGCTGATGCACGACCTGCGTCAGATGCTGAACGAACTGTCTGCGGAAACTGGCCGTACTTACGAGCTGACCACCGCAATCGGTGCGGGTAAAGATAAGATCGAAGACGTGGACTACAACACCGCGCAGCAGTACATCGACCATATCTTCCTGATGAGCTACGACTTCTACGGCGCGTGGAGCAATACCGATTTGGGCCACCAGACCGCACTGTACGGTGCTTCCTGGAAACCAGATACCAACTACACCACCGATAACGCTGTGAAAGAGATGCTGTCGCAGGGCGTACAGCCAGGCAAGATCGTCGTTGGTGCGGCTATGTATGGCCGCGGCTGGACCGGCGTTCACGGTTACACGGGTGACAATCCATTCACTGGTACCGCGACTGGCCCAGTCAAAGGCACCTGGGAAAACGGTATCGTTGACTACCGTCAGATTGTAAACCAGATGCTGGGCAAACCAGGCTGGGAATACAAATACGACGAAGCAGCAGAAGCCCCGTACGTGTTCAACAAATCCACCGGTGAGCTGGTGACATACGATAACGCCCGTTCCGTCAATGCGAAAGGCAAATACGTGATGAACAAGAACCTGGGTGGTCTGTTCGCATGGTCTATCGAATCCGATAACGGGGATATCCTGAACGCTATGAACGAAAGCCTGCTCGGCGGCAGTTCAACGCCAGTTGATCCTGTTGTGACCAACCATGCACCGGTCGCCTCTGCAACCGACATGACCGTGACTGGTCCGGCTACTGTTACCCTGGATGGCTCTGCATCCAGCGACCAGGACGGCGATGCGCTGACCTACAAATGGACGCAGGTTTCCGGTGCGACCGTGACCCTGGCAAACAGCACCAGCGCGAAAGCCAGCTTCAGTGTGCCGGCCGTCACCAGCGACCAAAATATGGTCTTCCGCCTGACTGTGACCGACGCGAAAGGGCTGAGCAACGCTGTCGACGTACAGGTAGTTAACAAAGCACCTAAAGCTAACCAGGCTCCGGTAATCAATGCAATGGAAGCCGTCACCGTTCAGTCCGGTGAAGCGATTTCTCTGCATGCACAGGCATCCGATCCTGATGGCGATGCGCTGACCTACAGCTGGAGCGTACCGGCTGATATGAACGCAACGGGTACCGATACTGCGAACGTTCGCATCACTGCGCCAGAGGTGAACAATACCTCTTCCTACACGCTGAGCGTTGTAGTGACGGATGGTAAAACCAGCGTGCAGTCTAACGTCCAGGTGACCGTGAATCCGAAACCGGCTGACGTTACGCCGCCTGCTGACGATGTTACGCCTCCAGCGGACGACGTTACTCCTCCGGCTGATGACGTTACACCACCTTCTGACGAAGGCTCTGCAACCGGCAGCTGCGACGCGCCTGTTGATGCTAACGCCAGCAAGTATGCCGCGTGGGATGCCAGCAAAATCTACAACAATGGCGATACCGTCAGCTTCGACCATCTGGTGTGGAAAGCGAAGTACTGGACGCAGGGCAACCAGCCTGGCTTCGGTGTGGACGCATGGGAACTGGTCAGCGACGTGAAGATGAACTGGCGTTCTGACCTGGTCTACAACGGCGGTGATACCACCACCTACGAGGGCAACGTTTACCGTGCCAAATGGTGGACTCGCGGTGATAACCCGGCTAACAGCGATGTATGGGTGAAAGAAGGTCCTTCAACAGACTGCAAATAATCTGGCCCGATAATCACTCACCATCCCCGTGAGGGATGGTGAGTGATTCAAAATTCATTTTACAGGATGTTGCTAAGGAGAAATCACTGACGCTTACAGCAGGTAAAAATGAAAAAGGTAATATTGTTGTTATTGATAATAAGCCAAAGCGCACTGGCAAATTGTTGGGACAGAGCAGCGCACTATTATCATGTCGATCCGTATTTATTGTATGCCATAGCCAATGTTGAATCCGGTATGAATCCGTATGCGGTTGGGCAAAATCATGACGGCACGCGTGATGTCGGGCTGATGCAGATTAACAGTACACATTTTACGGAGCTGGAAAGCAGAGGCATTGACGAATATCGGCTGATGACCGAACCCTGTACCTCCATCATGGTCGGCGCCTCCATCCTTTCAGGGATGATCAAGGTGTACGGCTATAACTGGGAAGCGGTAGGTGCCTATAACGCCGGTTTAAAAAAAGAGAATTATCCGCAGCGAATGAAGTATGCGCATAAGGTCTGGAAAAAATATCAACAGTTGAAATTAGCGGCGCAATATTAAGGTTTTTTATTTTTGAAGAATTCCCGAGGGTGTTCTTCGAAAAGTGAAAACAGCTGTCTGTGGTTTATTTATTAATGGATTAATACATAAGCCGGGATTTATCTTTAACTTCAATTAACAGGAATACTGAAATGAATAAAAGGACGTTACTGAGTGTACTCGTTGCCGGCGCATGCGTAGCACCGTTTATGGCGCAGGCTGCCTCGCTGCAGGCGACCACCAGTGAACCATACACCATGAAAGCCAGCGATCTGGCGAAGAAAGAGAAGGAATTGACGGATTTCCCGCTGATGGCCTCCGTTAAAGAGACCATCAAGACTCTGGACAACGCTCAGGTTGAACTGATTGAACCAGGCCGCGCGGCGAACCCGGAAAACGTGAAGCGCGTTGAAGGGATTGTGAAAGCCAGCGACTGGGAATACCTGTTCCCGCTGCGTGCTCAGGCATACACCTACAGCAATTTCCTGAAAGCGGTAGGTAAATTCCCGGCGCTGTGTAAGACCTACAACGACGGCCGTGACAGCGACGCGATCTGCCGCAAAGAGCTGGCAACCATGTTTGCTCACTTTGCCCAGGAAACCGGCGGTCACGAAAGCTGGCGTCCGGAAGCCGAATGGCGTCAGGCGCTGGTGCACGTGCGTGAAATGGGCTGGAGCGAAGGCCAGAAGGGCGGCTATAACGGCGAATGTAACCCGGACGTCTGGCAGGGCCAGACCTGGCCGTGCGGTAAAGACAAAGACGGCGACTTCCTGAGCTACTTCGGTCGCGGTGCGAAGCAGCTGTCCTACAACTACAATTACGGTCCATTCTCTGAAGCGATGTACGGCGACGTACGTACGCTGCTCGACAAACCTGAGCTGGTGGCGGACACCTGGCTGAACCTGGCGAGTGCAATCTTCTTCTTCGCCTATCCACAGCCGCCAAAACCAAGCATGCTGCAGGTTATCGACGGCACGTGGCAGCCGAACGATCACGATAAAGCCAACGGTCTGGTCCCTGGCTTCGGCGTGACCACCCAGATCATCAACGGCGGCGTAGAGTGCGGCGGCCCGACTGAAATTGCCCAGTCGCAGAACCGTATCAAGTACTACAAAGAGTTCGCGAACTATCTGAAAGTGCCCGTTCCGGCCAATGAAGTGCTGGGCTGCGCCAACATGAAGCAGTTCGACGAATACGGTGCCGGTGCCCTGAAGATTTACTGGGAACAGGACTGGGGATGGAGCGCTGATACACCGGACGGTAAGACCTACTCTTGCCAGCTGGTGGGCTATCAGACGCCGTTCAGCGCCTTTAAAGACGGTGACTACACCAAGTGTGTGCAGAAGTTCTATAACGTCAATATCGTAAACGATGACGGCTCTGCCGTAACGCCGGACGAAACCCCGGTAACGCCAGCGCCTTCCGAAGATGAAACGCCGGCACCGGCACCAGCGCCGACGCCGGATGAAACCCCGGCAGAGCCTGTAGTGGCAAACCATGCACCGGTTGCGCATATTGCGGGTCCAATCGGGGCTGTTGACGCGGGCGCACAGGTCTCTCTGAGCGCCGAAGGTTCTACCGATGCCGACGGCAATAAGCTGACCTATACCTGGCGCTCTCAGGACGGCCAGACCGTGACCGGCGAAGACAAAGCGGTAGTGACCTTCACTGCACCTGAGTCCGCAACGGCGCAGCAGATTGAAGTGAGCCTGACCGTCAGCGATGGCGAGCTGAGCAGCACCACCTCATATCTGCTGAACGTGAAGGCGAAAGCGACCCCGTCTCAGGACGAAGGCACTTCCGGCTCTTACCCGGCGTGGAGCGCGAACAGCAAGTACAACGCAGGTGATATCGTGAACAACCACGGTAAACTGTTCCAGTGCAAACCGTTCCCGTACAGCGGCTGGTGTAACAACGCCCCGGCATACTATGAACCAGGCGCAGGTCTGGCATGGGCTGATGCCTGGACGGCTCTGTAAAAGCGAAACGGCAACCGAAAGGTTGCCGTTTTAGTATTTGCACTTTCCCCTCACCCTAACCCTCTCCCCGGAGGGGCGAGGGGACGGTACGGTGCTGTTGCAGGCGGGCAAAACGCTAGCGATGAAGCTTCCCGTGATCCCGTAACCATGCCGCCGTGCGCATAATGCCTTCATCCAGCGTCACAATCGGCTTATACCCCAGCTCGTTCTCCGCCCGCGAAATATCCAGCGTAAAATCAAAGTTGAGCTTCGATACCCCATAGTGCGTCAGCGCAGGCTCTTTGGCGGATTTACTGCCAAAACGCTCCATGCTGCGGGCGATCATGTCCAGCATCGGGTAGGGCACGGAACGGATACGGCAGTCGATCTGCAGTTCATCAATCAGCCGCTGCACAATACTGCGCAGCGTACAGGGTTCGCCGTTGGTGATGTTATACGCGCGCCCGGAAATCAGCTTGTCGCAGTCTGGCTGGCTCGCCAGCCACATTGCGTGGACGGCATTTTCGTAATAGGTCATATCCACCAGCGCATCACCGCCGCGCGGCAGCAGCACGCTGCCGTAGTGGTGCATCATCTGCGCCAGGCGCGGAATAAACACCTTATCGTGCGGCCCGAACAGGCTCTGCGGGCGAAGGACCGTAAAACGGGTGTGCGGGTTTGACTGGGCCAGCAGGTCGATCACCTCTTCGCTGGCCGCTTTACTGCGGGCAAACTCACAGGCAAAGCGAGCAGGGCGGAAATCTTCCTGCACGTCACGATGGTGGTGATAGTCAAAATAGAGTGACGGTGACGAGATATGAATAAAGTTACGCACGCCCCAGGCGACGGCCCATTCGCCCAGACGACGCGTGGCGCGCACGTTGGCGAGATCGAAGGCTTCCTGGGTTCCCCACGGGGAGGTAAAACTGGAGCAGTGCCACAGCGTGTCGATACCGGCGAGCATCACCTTCGCCTGCGAGGAGACCAGCTCCGTCAGGTCGGCATGGACGAACTCCGCGCCCATTTTTTGCAGCAGTTTACCCATCGCTTCGTTGCGACCGGTGGCCCTGACGCTGATGCCCTTGTTGCGCAGAAATTCGACCGCATTTCGGCCTAAGCCGCTGGTCGCCCCGGTAACCAGTACCTTCATATCAATCCACTGTGTTGAAAAGAATTTCGTGCGCATTCTTTCGTGAATTACGATGTGTTGCAATGGGAAAGGTGAAAGAAAGAGGGTTTTATTGAGTTATTTTCGTCTTTTGTTCTGCCAGTTGCGCAATGCGTTTCGCCATCCCCCTGAAGATAAACAGGTGCGCGGGGATCATCAGTAGCCAATAGAACAGACCCGGCATCCCGTGCGGGTGCCACCAGGCGCGAACGTCCAGTTCCCGGTGGTCGCCTTTGTCCCTGAGCGTAAAGCAGAGCCGCCCCAGGCCCGGAGCCTTCATGCCGAACAGCAGCGCCAGCTGTTTTTCCGGTTCGACGATGATCACCTTCCAGCTGTCGACCGTATCGCCCACGTTGAGATATGGGGCGGCAGGACGACCTTTCGCCAGACGATGGCCTACCAGCAGATCCAGCGCGCCGCGCGTTTGCCAGAGGATATTGCCGAAGAAATAGCGCTCTTTGCCGCCGATCTGGTTCACTACCTCCCACAGCGCGTGGAGACTGGCAGAGGTTTTTACCGTGCAGCCCGCCTGCTTCGGGTAATAGCCGTATTCGGGCCGCCAGCGGGCAAAGGCCTGGGCGTCGTAACCCCAGTCGCTGGAGTTCACCAGCTTCTCTTCTTCCTTCAGCGTATGGCGCACCGCGTCGTCAAAGCGGATCAATTCCTGGGGGATCAACGCGCGCAGCGCGCGATCGTCCGCCAGCAGATCGTGCTTCAGCCCCTGGATCAGCGCCTTCGCGGTCGTCGGGGGAACCGAGGTGATCACATTCAAAAACCACACCGATATCCAGCGGGTCGGGAAGGGGATGGGGATAAGCCAGCGGCGGCGTCCGCTGACGCGCATAAAGTGTTCGAACTGTTCCTGATAGCTCAGCACCTCCGGGCCAGCGGCTTCCAGCACGCGGTGTTGCTCTGTCGGGTGATCCAGCAGGGCCACCAGATAATGCAGCAGGTTCTCCAGCGCAATCGGCGTGGTGCGCGAACGCACCCAGCGCGGCGGCGTGAGCACCGGCAGGTTGTAGACCATGTCGCGCATCACCTCGAAGGCGGCGGAACCCGCGCCAACGATGATCCCGGCGCGCAGCTCGGTGACGGGAATATTCGCCCCGCGAAGCGTGTCGGCCGTCAGCTGGCGGGCGCGCAGGTGATCGGACTGCTCGTGTTCGGGCGCCTGAAGCGAGCTTAAAAAAATCACCTGCTTCACCGGCGTTTGCAGCAGGGCATCGCGGACGTTCATCGCCACCTGCCGCTCGTGGGCGATGAAATCGCCGCCTTCGCCCATGCTGTGAACCAGGTAGTAAAGCGTGTCTACCCCTTCCAGCAGCGCGGGAAGCTCCTTCGGCCAGTTGAGATCGACGTTGTGACAGGTCACGCCTGGCAAAGTGAGTTTTTGCAGACGCTCGGTGTTGCGTGCCGCTGCCCGCACCTGATGCCCCTGCTGGCTTAACGCAGAGGTGAGATGCTGACCAATATATCCGCTGGCGCCAAGCACCAGAATGCGTTGCGGCACGTGATGCTCCTTAGCGCTGTAAAAACGCCTGCCAGTGTTTCACCACGTCCGCCAGCTGTTCGCGGCTCGCGTCGAGATGCATCACCAGACGCACGATCGGGGAGGCGTTGATCAGCACGCCACGCGCTTTCATAAATTCGCCCAGCGCAGCAGCGTGCTCTTCGCCCACGCGAACGAACAGCATGTTGGTGTCGTGACGCATCACGTCTGCGCCGATCTCGCGCAGCTGCGTCGCCATCCACGCGGCGTTGTCGTGATCGTCCTTAAGGCGCGCCACGTTATTTTTTAACGCGTACAGCCCCGCGGCCGCCAGAATGCCGGCCTGACGCATGCCGCCGCCGGTCATTTTACGCCAGCGGTTGGCGCGCTTGATGTAGTCCGCATTGCCGACCAGCAGGGAGCCCACCGGTGTACCCAGACCTTTTGAGAGGCAAATGGTGAACGAGTCGCAATACTGCGTTATCTCTTTCAGTTCGCAGCCGTACTCCACCACGGCGTTGAAGATACGCGCGCCGTCAACGTGCAGGCCGAGCCCTCGCTCGCGGGTAAATTCCCACGCCGCTTTCAGGTACTCGCGCGGCAGAACTTTGCCGTTGTGGGTGTTTTCGAGGCTGAGCAGCCTGGTGCGGGCGAAGTGAATATCGTCGGCTTTGATTTTCGCCGCCACTTTGTCGAGCGGCAGGGAGCCGTCCGGTGCGGCGTCAATCGGCTGCGGTTGAATGCTGCCGAGCACGGCAGCACCGCCAGCTTCGTAGAGATAGTTATGCGCGCCCTGGCCGACGATATACTCTTCACCGCGCTCGCAGTGGCTGAGCAGTGCCACCAGGTTCGCCTGCGTGCCGGTTGGCAGGAACAGGGCGGCCTCCTTGCCGCTCAGCTCTGCCGCATAGCGCTGCAGTTCGTTGACCGTCGGGTCATCGCCGTAGACGTCGTCCCCGACCGGGGCGGCCATCATCTCTTCTAGCATGGCACGGCTCGGGCGGGTAACGGTATCACTACGCAAATCAATCATTTCACATCCCTTTAGTTTAAGAGGTCATGCGAAATGTTTTACCTGAGCCAGTTGGTTTTTGCCAGTTCGATCACTTCGTCACCGCGCCCGCTGATGATGGCGCGCAGCATGTAGAGGCTAAAACCTTTGGCCTGCTCCAGCTTGATCTGCGGCGGGATGGCCAGCTCTTCTTTGGCGACGACGACATCTACCAGTACCGGGCCGTCGATAGAGAAAGCGCGCTGCAGGGCTTCATCCACCTCGGAGGCTTTCTCTACCCGAATACCGGTGATGCCGCAGGCTTCGGCGATGCGCGCAAAGTTGGTGTCGTGCAGCTCGGTGCCGTCCGTGAGATAGCCTCCGGCCTTCATCTCCATCGCCACGAAGCCCAGCACGCTGTTGTTAAAGACCACGATTTTCAGCGGGAGCTTCATCTGCACTACCGACAGGAAATCCCCCATCAGCATGCTGAACCCGCCGTCACCGCACATCGCCACTACCTGGCGCTCCGGCGCCGTCGCTTTTGCGCCCAGCGCCTGCGGCATGGCGTTGGCCATCGAGCCGTGGTTGAACGAGCCGAGCAGTCGGCGCCTGCCGTTCATCTTCAGATAGCGCGCCGCCCAGACGGTTGGCGTGCCGACGTCGCAGGTAAAAATGGCGTCGTCGTCCGCAAAATGGCTGATCTGCTGCGCCAGATACTGCGGGTGAATGGCTTTGTCGCTCGGTTTAGCGAGGTCGTCCAGCCCCTTGCGCGCGTCGCGATAATCGCTCAGGGCTTTATCGAGGAACTTGCGATCGGTTTTCTCTTCGAGAAGCGGCAGCAGGGCGGCAAGGGTGGATTTGATATCGCCCACCAGCGCCATATCGACCTTACTGTGCGCGCCGATGCTGGCCGGGTTGATATCAATCTGAATAATTTTGGCATCCGTCGGGTAGAAGGCACGGTACGGGAACTGGGTGCCGAGCAGAATGAGCGTGTCGGCGTTCATCATGGTGTGGAAGCCGCTGGAGAAACCGATAAGCCCGGTCATGCCCACATCAAAGGGGTTGTCGTATTCCACGTGCTCTTTGCCGCGCAGGGCGTGGACGATCGGCGCTTTGAGCTTACCGGCGAACTCAAGTAATTCTTTATGCGCGCCCGCGCAGCCGCTGCCGCACATCAGGGCGATATTGCTGGAGTAACGGAGCAGCTGCGCCAGCTTTTTCAGCTCTTCTTCGGCAGGCGTTACCACGGGCTGTGGGGCGTGATACCAGTGGGTGCTGGCCCCTTCCGGCGCGGCCTTGAGCGCCACGTCGCCGGGGATAACGACAACTGACACACCACGGTTCAGCACGGCCTTGCGCATGGCGATCGCCAGCACCTGCGGGATCTGCTCCGGGGATGAAACCAGCTCGCAATAGTGGCTGCATTCACGGAACAGCTCCTGCGGATGCGTCTCCTGAAAATAGCCACTGCCGATTTCGGAAGAGGGGATATGGGCGGCAATCGCCAGCACCGGCACGTGGTTACGGTGGCAGTCGAACAGGCCGTTGATCAGATGCAGGTTGCCCGGCCCGCACGAGCCCGCACACACGGCCAGCTCTCCGGTGAGCTGCGCTTCGGCACCCGCGGCGAAGGCGGCGACCTCTTCATGGCGGGTGGGCATCCACTCGATGGTCTTCATCTTGTTGAGGCTGTCGCTAAGCCCGTTCAGGGAATCGCCGGTTACGCCCCAGATACGTTTTACACCTGCCTGTTCAAGGGTCTTCGCTATGTATGCAGCCACGGTTTGTTTCATGGTTGTCCGTCTCCTTTTTGTGATATCGCTTACAAGCTTAGAAGAAAGTCACTGTATTGCCTGCTCTATACCCCTTAATTAAAGGTGGTTTTCCTGTGCGATTATTCAGCATAATCTGGTCATCACTTGGATGGAAACAGGAATCATTTCAAATGGTTAAATCATTGTTAATTGCTGTTAATGAAAAGCTGTCGCACGACGATTTTGGCAAACTCTTGTTACGACTTACCGTCGGCGGGCTGATGCTGTTTCACGGTTTGCACAAGCTTTTCGGCGGCGTGGGCTTTATCAGTGGCATGCTGGCGGAGAAAGGGTTGCCGGGGTTTATCGCTTACGGCGTGTTGGTTGGTGAAGTGGTGGCACCGATACTGATTATTGTCGGCCTCTTCACGCGCCCGGCCGCGCTGGTGCTGGCGTTTACGATGATCGTGGCGTGGCTGATGGTGGGAATGGATGAGACATTCGCGCTCGATAAGGTCGGCGCATGGGCGATTGAAAGCCTGGTGTACTTCTTTATTGGCTCGCTGGCGGTGGCGTTTTTAGGGGCAGGGCGGTTTGCGCTGGGGAAAGGTCCGGCGTGGCGGTGAAAGTTGGATGCTGGAATGAAGGAAGGGGTCTACGGACCCTTTTTTATTGGTGGGTTTTAAGTGGTTGATTTTATTACGTTGAATTGTAAGTGGTAAAAAAGGGTTTAAGGGGAATTTTTAGGGGAATTCTTTATCTGACAAGGTTATAGGTGTAGATTGTTCCAGTTCACTGCCGTACAGGCAGCTTAGAAATCCGTGCGTAAGCAGTTCGGCAACGATGTTGAGTTCACTGCCGTACAGGCAGCTTAGAAAGAAGCACGGTTTGCGGTAGCCGGGGCGAAAAGGTTCACTGCCGTACAGGCAGCTTAGAAATCCCCCTTGCCTTCGCCCAGGCAACGCGGGCAGTTCACTGCCGTACAGGCAGCTTAGAAATGTGCGGATTTCCTTTTCCAGAACGTCGACGAGTTCACTGCCGTACAGGCAGCTTAGAAAAGGAATCACTCATTGACGCTTTAGCGCTAAATGTTCACTGCCGTACAGGCAGCTTAGAAAGCTCCACTCCAGCACACCTTCGATGTGAGTATCGTTCACTGCCGTACAGGCAGCTTAGAAAGTTTCTGATGGCAACCACAATTACGCGGTTTCGTTCACTGCCGTACAGGCAGCTTAGAAATCAATGACTTCTACAACACCAACTCTTAACCCGTTCACTGCCGTACAGGCAGCTTAGAAAACAGAGAGCTTTTTGGCTAAATGGATATCAAGGTTCACTGCCGTACAGGCAGCTTAGAAAACAGGAGAAAACCAGGATGCACACACGAAACGGTTCACTGCCGTACAGGCAGCTTAGAAAAGCTGCGCACCAAGACATGGCCTGAAATTATCGTTCACTGCCGTACAGGCAGCTTAGAAAATCGTTACCGCTGCGGCGATTTTGCCATTCTCGTTCACTGCCGTACAAGCAGCCCGCACAATCCAGGTCGGGTATACGCAGTATCATCCGACAAAAAGCCCGGTGGCGCTGACGCTTACCGGGCCTGCGATCGAACGTTTACCGTTTATGCGAGGACCAGGTCCCCCTGCGGATGGCACGAGCACGCCAGCACGTAACCCTCGGCAATCTCCGCGTCGGACAGCGTCATGGTGCTGGTGACGGTGTACTCCCCGGAAACCACTTTCGTCTTACAGCAGCCGCACACGCCCGCACGGCAGGCCGCTGCTACCGGCACCTTGTTGCTTTCCAGCGCTTCCAGCAGCGTGGTGCCCACGCGGCCAAAGAAGGTCTGCGCGGGCTGCAGCTTGGTGAACTGAATCCCGCTGCTTGCCGCTTCCGCCACCGGCGTGAAGAACTGCTCTTTAAAGAAACGGGTTACGCCGAGCGCTTTCACCTCTTTCTCCACGATATCCATGTACGGCGCCGGGCCGCAGGTCATTACGGTACGGTTCGCAATGTCCGGCACGCTTTGCAGCAGCTCACGGCTCAGGCGGCCGGGCACAAAGCCGTGCGTCGCGTTATGTTCCGCCACCAGCGTCACCGGATAATCACGCCACTCCTCGGCGAAAATAACGTCTTCCGGAGAGCGCACGCTGAAGATCGCCTGCACGTCGGCCTGCGGGCGGTTCTTCGCCAGCCAGCGGCGCATCGACATAATCGGCGTTACGCCGCAGCCCGCCGCCAGCAGCAGGAATTTATCGTCTGCCTTGTCGTCACAGGTGAAATCCCCCAGGGCGTCGGACAGCCAGATGTAATCTCCGCGCTTCACGTCACGGGTCAGCCACTGCGAGCCGGCACCGTCATCAATGCGGCGGACGGTGAGCGTAATGTACTCGCTCACGCCCGGCGTGGAGGAGATCGTGTAGGCGCGCAGAGTGTCCGCCGAATGGCGGACGCTGACCAGCGCATACTGACCTGCACGGTACGGATAGTAGTCGTGACAGAGCAGCGACAGCGTCCACACATCCGGCGTCTCCTGATGGATGTGATGAACCTGCATCCGCCACGGACATTGTGAGGTTGGCATGGTCATGAATAGCTCCTTACGCGCTCAGCAGTTGCTTCATATCATCTTCAACGTTGGTGACTGAACGCAGACCGAATTTCTCGTTCAGCACGGCCAGCAGGTCCGGCGTCAGGAAGCCTGGCGCGGTCGGGCCGGTCACGATGTTGGTCACGCCCAGAGAGAGCAGGGTGAGCAGGATGACAATCGCTTTCTGCTCAAACCAGGAGAGCACGAGGGACAGCGGCAGATCGTTGACGCTGCAGCCCAGTTTTTCCGCCAGCGTGACCGCCAGAATAATGGCCGAGTAGGCATCGTTACACTGGCCCGCATCGATCAGGCGCGGCAGGCCTTCGATGTCGCCGAAGTCCAGCTTGTTGAAACGGTATTTACCGCACGCCAGGGTCAGGATCAGGCAGTCTTCCGGCACGCGGGTGGCGAAATCGGTGAAGTAGTTACGTTCGCCGCGCGCGCCGTCGCATCCGCCGACGAGGAAGATGTGGCGCAGCTTTTCACGGCTGACGAGATCGATCAGCGAATCAGCGGCGCCGAGAAGCGTCTCGCGACCGAAGCCGACGGTGATCAGGTGCGGAATTTCGCTGTACGGGAAGCCTGCCATCTGCTGCGCCTGGGCGATAACCGGACCGAAATCGTCGCCTTCGAGGTGGCTCACGCCCGGCCAGCCGACGATGCTGCGGGTCCAGATGCGGTCGTCATACGCGCCCACGGTCGGGTCGATGATGCAGTTAGAGGTCATCACGATAGGGCCAGGGAAACGGGCAAATTCCACCTGCTGGTTCTGCCAGCCGCTGCCGTAGTTACCGATCAGATGCCTGAATTTACGCAGCTCCGGGTAGCCGTGCGCCGGCAGCATTTCGCCGTGGGTATAGACGTTAACAGCGGTGCCTTCGGTCTGCTTCAACAGGTTGTAGAGATCTTTCAGGTCGTGACCGGAAATCAGGATGCACTTGCCTTCGGTCGCCTTGACGTTGACCTGCGTTGGCGTCGGGTGGCCGTAGGTGCTGGTTTCACCGGCATCCAGAATGCTCATCACGCGGAAGTTCATCTGGCCGATTTCCATTGAGCACTCAAGCAGGGCGTTCATATCGGCAGGCCAGGTACCCAGCCACGCCATGATCTTGTGGTACTGAGCGTAGATGTCATTGTCGTACTGACCGAGCACGTGCGCGTGCTCCATATAGGCCGCAGCGCCTTTCAGGCCGTACAGGCACAGCAGGCGCAGGCCGAGAATGTTCTCGCCAATCGCCGCTTTGTCTTTATTCGGGGTGAATTCTGCCGCCTGACGCTGGAGGTCGCCCAGATCGTCGCTCACCAGCTGAAGCTTTGACATAGGATTGTCCACATGAGCGTTAGCATCCACCTTCAGGCACTGCGCCTTCAGCGCTTCGCGCAGGGCAATCGCTTCACGGGCATAGCCGACGATGCGCGGAGAGTCGAAGTTAACGTTGGTCAGCGTGGAGAAGAAGGCGCGCGGGGCGAAGCTGTCAACGTAATGGTCGACGATGCCGTATTCGCGGGCTTTGAACGCCCATGCGGAAAGGCCTTGCAGGGCAGCAATCAGCAGGTCCTGCAGGTCTGATGTTTCTGCGGTTTTGCCGCACATACCCTGTGCGTAAGAGCAGCCATTGCCTGCCGGAGTACGGATGGTTTGTTCACATTGCACACAAAACATAATCACACCTGTTAAAGTTATATTTGATATACATGTTTAAGGTTATGCCTGTGCCTGAACGGTGAAAAGGGTTTTCTGCTACAAAATAGGGGGAGATTGATTTAGCGCAATTTTGGCGGCAGGAAACCTACCGCCAAAGAAGTATCAGGCGGAGAAGAAGGCCATCATAACCGGAACCAGCAGACTTAAAATAAAGCCGTGTACGATGGCGGCGGGCACCATCTCCAGCCCGCCTGAACGCTGAAGGACCGGCAGGGTAAAGTCCATCGACGTCGCGCCGCACAAGCCCAGCGCCGTTGAGCGGCTGCGGCGAACCAGACCCGGGATCAGCATGATGGCAATCAGCTCTCGCGCCAGATCGTTAAAGAAGGCGGCGCTGCCGATGACCGGGCCGAAGGATTCGGTCAGCAGAATACCGGAGAGGGAGTACCAGCCGAACCCGGAGGCCATCGCCAGGCCGGTCTTCAGAGGCAGATCGAGAATAAAGGCATTAATGACGCCCGCCACCATTGAGCTGGCGACAACCATAACGGCAACGATCATTCCCCGACGGTTCAGGACGATCTGTTTCAGCGTCATGCCGTTATTTCGCAGCTGAATGCCAATCAGGAACAGCAGGAAGATCAGGGTATATTCGCTGGCCTCTGTTGCGTGCTGTAAAAATGTCCATCCGGTAAGGCCCAGAAGAAATCCGAGCACCACGACGCCGCAGAGCTTTAATGATTCCAGCGCCATTGCAATTCGGGAGGGCAGCTTTTCCTGGTGGTGATTATTTTTCCATGGAATAGTGCGTTCCAGCCACAGCAGGGCGGCAATATTGCACAGCAAAATAACCACCACGGTGACCGCAGAATAATGCAGGATGGAAAGTAAATTCGTCGCCAGATTATCCAGGAAGGCCAGGCTGATTCCCATAAAGAACAGAATGACGTAAACAATCCAGCTGAGAAAACGGTTGATAAGCTTTAAGGCCGATTCATGACGCAGCGGAATAAGATAGCCCGCAATCAGGGGCAGCAGAATAATGAGGAGTCCTGAAAACATGAACAGCCGGTCCTTTTGAGTATTCGTTAAGCGCCAGAGACACTACCCAATAAAGGCTATTCAGTAAAGCGGCAAAAGAAAGCCGGGTGGCGACTGCGCCTTACCCGGCTTGTATGTGCGGCCTGTTGCCCTCACCCCGGCCCTCTCCCACGGGGAGAGGGAGGGATAGATTAATCGCGTTTTTCCAGCAGGGTGCGGTACAGCACGCCGCCCAGGATACCGCCGACGATCGGCATCACCCAGAACAGCCACAGCTGCTCAAGCGCCCAGCCGCCCTGGAAAATGGCCACCGCGGTGCTGCGCGCCGGGTTAACAGAGGTGTTGGTGACCGGAATAGAAATCAGGTGGATAAGCGTCAACGCCAGACCGATGGCAATAGGCGCAAAACCTGCTGGCGCATATTTGTCGGTTGCGCCGTGGATCACCAGCAGGAAGCCTGCGGTCAGCACAATTTCAATGACGATGGCAGACAGCATGGAATAACCGCCCGGAGAGTGTTCGCCGAAGCCGTTAGAGGCGAAGCCGCTGGCCGCTGCGTCAAAGCCCGCTTTACCGCTGGCAATGACGTACAGAACGCCCGCCGCAATAATACCGCCAACCACCTGCGCCACGATGTAGCCAATAACCTCTTTCGCCGGGAAACGGCCGCCCGCCCATAAACCTAATGTCACCGCCGGGTTAAAATGACCCCCGGAAATATGCCCTACGGCAAACGCCATGGTTAATACGGTTAAACCAAACGCCAGCGCGACGCCGACAAAACCAATGCCTAATTCCGGGAATGCTGCTGCCAGAACGGCACTACCGCAGCCACCAAATACCAGCCAGAATGTACCAAAGCACTCTGCTGCCAATTTTCTAAACATAACCACCTCAAAATTATTTTCCACGCGTTTTCCCGCGCGCGGGATATATCGCCATAAAGGGATGACGACTCAAAGAGCCCGTATTTTAAAAACCAACAACACCCCTTCGCCACTTAAATAAATTCGATTAATTTGATTTAAGGCAATGTGATGTCAATCCTTGTTCAAGTCAGCGGTAAATAGAGCATAGTTCAAATCTCACAAGGATGAATGTTCTGCTGTCGTGCCAGGATTCCTGCCGCTATACTGCTGATAACTTAAAGGAAAAAGTGATCATTTCGCGGGGGATTTATGCTTCTCGAACGTGTGGAAATTGTCGGGTTTCGCGGTATTAACCGCCTGTCGCTTCAGCTGGAGCAGAACAACGTCCTGATCGGCGAGAACGCGTGGGGTAAGTCCAGCCTGCTGGATGCGCTGACGCTGCTGCTTTCACCCGAAGATGATTTGTACCACTTTGTTCACGATGATTTCTGGTTCCCGCCCGGCGACGTGACGGGCCGCGAGAAGCATCTGCATATCATCCTGACGTTCCGCGAATCCGAGCCCGGCCGTCACCGCGTGCGTCGCTTCCGTCCGCTGTCGCCCTGCTGGGTGCCCTGCGACGATAGTTTCCACCGGATTTTCTATCGTCTGGAAGGGGAGATGGCGGAAAACGAGGGGGTGCTGACCCTGCGTGAATTCCTCGATGAGAAAGCCAACCCGATCCCGCTGGAGAATATCGACGATCTTGCGCGTCATCTGATCCGCCTGACGCCGGTGTTACGCCTGCGCGATGCGCGCTTTATGCGCCGTATTCGTAACGGCACCGTACCGAACATGCCGGAAGTGGAAGTCACCGCCCGCGAGCTGGATTTTCTGGCGCGAGAGCTGGTGTCGCGTCCGCAGAATCTTACCGATGGTCAAATTCGTCAGGGGCTGTCCGCGATGGTGCAACTGCTGGAGCACTACTTTTCCGAGCAGGGCACGTCGGAGTCCCGCCATCGTTTGATGCGCCGCCGCTCTCATGATGAACAGCGCAGCTGGCGCTATCTCGACATCATCAACAGGATGATTGACCGGCCCGGCGGGCGTACCCATCGGGTGATATTACTGGGGCTGTTTTCAACGCTTCTGCAGGCGAAGGGCACCGTGCGTCTTGACCGGGATGCCCGGCCGCTGCTGCTGGTGGAAGACCCGGAAACGCGCCTGCACCCCATCATGCTCTCCGTGGCGTGGCACCTGCTGAATCTGCTGCCGCTCCAGCGGATTACCACCACCAATTCCGGTGAGCTGCTATCGCTGACGCCGGTGGAGCACATCTGCCGTCTGGTGCGCGAGTCCTCCCGCGTATCCGCGTACCGCCTCGGACCCGGCGGGATGAATGCCGAAGACGGGCGGCGTATCGCGTTTCACATCCGCTTTAATCGCGCTTCGTCGCTCTTTGCCCGCTGCTGGCTGCTGGTTGAGGGGGAAACGGAAACCTGGGTCATCAACGAACTGGCGCGCCAGTGCGGCCACCATTTTGATGCAGAGGGCATTAAGGTCATCGAATTTGCCCAGTCGGGATTAAAACCGCTGATAAAATTTGCCCGCCGAATGGGGATTGAATGGCATGTGCTGGTGGACGGTGACGAGGCGGGGAAAAAATATGCCTCAACCGTGCGCAGCCTGCTGAACAACGAGCGCGAAGAAGAGCGCGACCACTTAACGATGCTGCCCGCGATGGACATGGAGCATTTTATGTACCGTCAGGGCTTTGACGACGTATTCCACCGCATTGCGATGGTGCCGATCGACGTACCAATGAACATGCGGCGCGTGATCGCCAAAGCTATTCACCGTTCGTCGAAACCGGATTTAGCCATTGAAGTGGCGACGGAAGCGGGAAGGCGGGGCGTGGAGGCCGTTCCGACGCTGCTGCGGAAAATGTTCTCCCGCGTGCTGTGGCTGGCACGCGGAAGGGCGGATTAACGCCGGGTTGCCTGTTCTACCTGCTGAATGAGGCTATCCAGCAGCGCGTAGCGGCGGCGATATTCAGAACGTTTTTTGCTCGCAATCTCGTCCATCGGTTTACGCGACATGGCAAGCGGCAGCATAAAGTGGCCGCTATCCTGTTTTTCCCCACCGAGGGAACTCCAGAAGCTGTCGTAATCGGCCAGCAGTTTCCCCTCTTTTTTCTTGCGGTAGCGCCAGCTGCGATAAATATGGGTGGCGTTACTGACGGCAACAATCTGCGCGACCGGGAATGCGGCGCCGAACGTCATGGCGGCTTCAACCAGCAGGCGTTTCGGGAACAGGCCGTGGCAGGCCTTCGTCGCTTTCTGGATCTGCTCATGGGGAACATGCGCTTTCGCGCCTTGCAAACCGCCGATGAACAGCGTCGATTTTCCTTCAAACTGGCAGAGCGTAAAGGTTAGCTCCGCCAGCACTGTATTCTGACCGTTGCAGAAGGTGAGGGTGGCCTCGCCCTCTTTATCCAGGAACGCATCGGCACACAGGCGGACGGTAAATGGCTGGTCATCTTTCCCGGTTAAGGTCAGCAGCGTAGTCCCCTGCGTCGAAAGATAGCCCTTCAGGAGCGTGGCCGGAAGCTGTCGGCTCATGGCCTCATAGTGCCAGTTCAGGGATTCCAGCGCATGCTGGCGGTCCATTTTCACCGTCAGCCAGGGACGGTGAAGCCGACACGGCAGACCGGGCTGCACCTGCAACATCTGCATCAGACGAGGCTGCTTAGCGAGGTTCGTTAACAGGCGAGACGTGCTCATGGGCGTTGCCAGCGAACGCAGCATGAACTTACGGCGATAGGCGGGGTTCTGCCATGCAAGGCCGGGCGCGATCTTACCGAACGCCAGGTTTTTGAAGAGCTGCCAGCCGGATGTCGGCTGCGTCAGGTTTGAAAGAGGTGTATCGACGATAGAAGACATGATAAATCCTGAGTCTTTTGGAATACCGCTATTTCAGCAGGGGAAATATCAACGTCTTGTAAACAAATTAAGGTGATTTCGGAGAACGGGGGTTTCGTTAAGGAGTCGTTTAGATAGAATCAACGTTTATTATTGCCAGAACATTTAATTGGAATATTTATGAACCTCAAGGGAAAACGCAGAACGCTGTTTCTGCTGCTGGCGCTGGTGATTGTAGCCGGTGGATTCTGGTTATGGCAGGTGCTTAACGCGCCTGTGCCGCAGTACCAGACGCTGATCGTTCGTCCCGGTGAACTGCAGCAAAACGTCCTTGCGACGGGCAAACTTGATGCGCTGCGCAAAGTTGACGTCGGCGCGCAGGTCAGCGGCCAGCTGAAAACGCTGTCGGTAGAGATTGGCGACAAGGTGAAAAAAGGCCAGCTGCTTGGCGTTATCGATCCCGAGCAGGCTGAGAACCAGATCCGCGAAGTGGAAGCTACGCTGATGGAGCTGCGCGCGCAGCGTGCGCAGGCGCAGGCAGAGCGTAACCTGGCGCAGGTAACGCTGACCCGCCAGCAGGCCCTGGCGAAAACCCAGGCTATTTCAAAGCAGGATTTAGACACCGCCGCGACTGAACTGGCGGTGAAACAGGCGCAGATTGGTACGATTGACGCGCAAATCAAGCGTAATCAGGCCTCGCTGGATACGGCGAAAACCAACCTTGATTACACAAAGATCGTCGCGCCGATGGCCGGGGAAGTGACGCAAATTACCACGCTGCAGGGCCAGACGGTAATTGCCGCCCAGCAGGCGCCAAACATTCTGACGCTGGCGGACATGAGCACCATGCTGGTGAAGGCCCAGGTCTCCGAGGCGGATGTGATCCATCTTAAGCCGGGGCAGAACGCCTGGTTTACCGTACTCGGCGACCCGCAAACCCGCTACGAAGGCGTGCTGAAAGATATCCTGCCGACGCCAGAAAAGGTTAACGACGCCATATTCTACTATGCGCGTTTCGAAGTCCCGAACCCGAAGGGCGTGCTGCGTCTGGACATGACCGCCCAGGTGCATATCCAGCTGACCGGCGTGAAGAACGTGCTGACCGTTCCGCTCTCCGCGCTGGGTGAATCCGCCGGGGACAATCGCTATAAGGTGAAAGTGCTGCGCAACGGCGAGACGCGCGAGCGTGAGGTGGTGATTGGCGCGCGCAACGACACCGACGTGGTGGTGGTAAAAGGGCTGGAAGAGGGCGAGGAGGTTGTTGTCAGCGAAAGCCTGCCCGGAGCCGCTAAATGACCGCGCTGCTTGAACTGAATGACATTCGTCGCAGCTATCCGTCGGGCGACGGCCCGGTGGAGGTGCTGAAGGGCATCTCCCTGCGGGTGGAGGCGGGCGAGATGGTGGCGATCGTAGGCGCGTCGGGTTCCGGTAAATCGACGCTGATGAACATTCTCGGCTGCCTGGATAAGCCCACCAGCGGTACCTACCGCGTGGCCGGGACGGACGTCTCAACGCTGGACGGCGACGCCCTGGCGAAGCTGCGCCGGGAACACTTTGGCTTTATCTTCCAGCGTTACCATCTGCTCTCTCACCTTAGCGCGGCGCAAAACGTAGAGGTGCCCGCGGTGTATGCGGGCGTTGAGCGGAAGAAACGCCTTGAGCGCGCGAAGGGGCTGTTAACGCGTCTGGGGCTGGCGGAGCGGGTGGATTACCAGCCGTCGCAGCTGTCCGGCGGCCAGCAGCAGCGCGTGAGTATTGCCCGTGCGCTGATGAACGGCGGGCAGGTGATCCTCGCGGATGAACCGACCGGAGCGCTCGACAGCCATTCCGGCGAAGAGGTGATGGCGATCCTGCATCAGTTGCGCGATCAGGGCCACACGGTGATTATCGTTACCCACGATCCGCAGGTGGCGGCCCAGGCTGAACGCATTATCGAGATCCGCGACGGTGAGCTGGTGAGCAACCCGCCGCCGCGCGAGGCCAGAACGGCGGCACCGAAGGAAGCGCTGCCTGCTTCGACCGGCTGGGGACAGTTCTCCAGCGGCTTTCGTGAAGCGCTGACCATGGCCTGGCTGGCGATGGCGGCCAATAAAATGCGCACCCTGCTGACCATGCTCGGCATCATCATCGGTATTGCCTCGGTGGTGTCGATAGTGGTGGTGGGCGATGCGGCCAAGCAGCTGGTGTTGGCGGATATTCGCGCTATCGGCACCAACACCATCGACGTTTATCCCGGCAAAGACTTTGGTGACGACGAGCCGCAGTATCAGCAGGCGCTGAAGTATGACGATCTGGCGGCCATCCAGAAGCAGCCGTGGGTGAACTCCGCCACGCCTGCGGTCTCGCAAAACCTGCGTCTGCGCTACGGCAATATCGACGTGGCGGCCAGCGCTAACGGCGTGAGCGGCGATTACTTTAACGTCTACGGCATGACCTTCAGCGAAGGCGCCACCTTCAACGCCGAACAGCTGGCGGGCAGGGCGCAGGTGGTGGTGCTGGACGCCAACTCGCGCAGGCAGCTCTTCCCCAATAAAGCGAACGTGGTGGGCGAAGTGATCCTGGTCGGCAATATGCCTGCCACGGTCATTGGCGTGGCGGAAGAGAAACAGTCGATGTTCGGCAGCAGCAAGATCCTGCGCGTCTGGCTGCCGTATACCACCATCTCCGGGCGGATTATGGGCCAGTCCTGGCTCAATTCCATCACCGTGCGCGTGAAGGAGGGCTATGACAGCGCGCTGGCGGAACAGCAGCTGGAGCGGCTGTTGACATTGCGCCACGGGAAGAAGGATTTCTTCACCTGGAATATGGACGGCCTCTTGAAAACGGCGGAAAAGACCACACGTACTCTTCAGCTGTTCCTGACGCTGGTGGCAGTGATCTCGCTGGTCGTCGGCGGTATCGGGGTGATGAATATCATGCTGGTGTCGGTGACCGAACGCACCCGGGAGATTGGCATCCGCATGGCGGTCGGGGCCAGAGCCAGCGACGTGCTCCAGCAGTTTCTGATTGAGGCGGTGCTGGTGTGCCTGGTGGGCGGTGCGATGGGCATTGCGCTCTCGATGATGATTGCCTTTGCGCTCCAGCTCTTTTTACCCGGCTGGGAGATTGGCTTCTCGCCGATGGCGATACTCACCGCGTTTTTGTGTTCCACCTTTACCGGCATTTTGTTTGGCTGGCTGCCTGCGCGCAACGCGGCGCGGCTGGATCCGGTGGACGCGCTGGCTCGGGAATAACCCGAAAATAAAAATGCCAGCCGATCGGGCTGGCATTTTGACTGCGGGATGTACACAATAAAACAGAGAGCTATGCAACCGTTTCTGCTTCAACGGGTACGATAAGGCTTGCATGATTGCCTTTTGGCCCCTGGTGTACATCGAACCGGACGGATTGCCCGGCTTTGAGCGTCCTGTAACCATCCATCTGAATGGTGGAATAGTGAGCGAAGATATCTTCGCCGCCGCCTTCGGGGCAGATGAAGCCAAACCCCTTGGCGTTGTTGAACCACTTAACAGTACCCATTTCCATGCTTCGACATCCTTCGTAAATCTTATAAATTAAGATGGAATGAACCGGTGGTGGAGTGGGGGCTGTTCAAAACCTCGCCATCTCACGCTTGTACAATTTAGATAAACGAAAGACGCCGTCAAGCGTTTGGCGCTGGAGTTGGGACAATAATCAACCAAAGTTTGAAGCAGTTAACGCTATTGCAACAGTTTGTGACAGACATCGCGGATGACAGTAATAGATGATTGTTATCTAACATCTGAGGTAGATTCAAAGTGGTTATGCAAAATGGGTAAGACCAACGACTGGCTGGATTTTGACCAGCTGGCGGAAGACAAAGTGCGTGACGCGCTAAAACCGCCATCTATGTATAAAGTTATGTTAATGAACGATGATTACACGCCGATGGAATTTGTTATTGACGTGCTACAAAAGTTCTTTTCTTATGATGTAGAACGTGCAACGCAACTGATGCTTACCGTTCATTATCGTGGCAAAGCTATCTGCGGCATCTTTACCGCCGAGGTGGCGGAAACCAAAGTGGCGATGGTGAACGACTATGCGAGGGAGAACGAGCATCCGTTGCTGTGTACGCTGGAAAAGGCCTGATAAGGCATAAAATTGGGGGAGGTGCCTATGCTCAATCAAGAACTGGAACTCAGTTTAAACATGGCTTTCGCCAGAGCGCGTGAGCACCGACATGAGTTTATGACCGTCGAGCATTTACTGCTCGCACTGCTTAGCAACCCATCCGCCCGCGAAGCGCTGGAAGCCTGCTCCGTGGATCTGGTGGCGCTACGTCAGGAACTCGAAGCCTTCATCGAACAAACCACACCGGTGCTGCCAGCCAGTGAAGAGGAGCGCGACACGCAGCCGACGCTCAGCTTCCAGCGCGTGCTGCAGCGCGCGGTATTCCACGTCCAGTCTTCCGGACGTAGCGAAGTGACTGGCGCAAACGTCTTAGTCGCCATCTTCAGCGAGCAGGAGTCACAGGCTGCCTACCTGCTGCGCAAACACGAAGTCAGCCGCCTCGACGTGGTTAACTTTATCTCTCACGGAACGCGCAAAGACGAGCCTAACCAGGCATCGGACTCCAGCAATCAGGTCAATAACAATGAAGAGCAAGCAGGCGGGGAGGATCGTATGGAAAACTTCACCACCAATCTTAACCAGCTTGCTCGCGTTGGCGGCATCGACCCGCTGATTGGTCGCGATAAAGAGCTGGAGCGCGCGATCCAGGTGCTGTGCCGTCGCCGCAAGAACAACCCGCTGTTGGTGGGTGAGTCAGGCGTGGGTAAAACCGCGATTGCCGAAGGTCTTGCCTGGCGCATTGTGCAGGGAGACGTGCCGGAAGTGATTGCCGACTGCACCATCTACTCGCTGGATATCGGCTCGCTGCTGGCGGGCACCAAATACCGCGGTGATTTTGAAAAACGCTTCAAGGCGCTGTTGAAACAGCTGGAGCAGGATACCAACAGCATCCTGTTTATCGATGAGATCCACACCATCATCGGCGCAGGGGCGGCCTCCGGTGGCCAGGTGGATGCCGCGAACCTGATCAAACCGCTGCTCTCCAGCGGCAAGATCCGCGTGATTGGCTCCACCACCTACCAGGAGTTCAGCAACATCTTTGAGAAAGACCGTGCGCTGGCGCGCCGCTTCCAGAAAATCGACGTGACCGAACCGTCCGTCGAGGAAACGGTGCAGATCATCAACGGCCTGAAGCCGAAGTACGAAGCGCACCACGACGTGCGTTACACCGCGAAAGCGGTCCGTGCGGCGGTGGAGCTGGCGGTGAAATACATCAACGACCGTCATCTGCCGGATAAGGCGATTGACGTGATTGATGAGGCAGGGGCGCGTGCGCGTCTGATGCCGGCCAGCAAGCGTAAGAAAACCGTTAACGTGGCGGATATTGAGTCCGTGGTGGCCCGCATCGCGCGTATCCCTGAGAAGAGCGTTTCTCAGAGCGACCGCGACACGCTGCGCACCCTCGGCAACCGCCTGAAAATGCTGGTCTTTGGTCAGGATAAAGCCATTGAGGCCTTAACCGAAGCGATCAAGATGGCCCGTGCCGGACTGGGGCATGACCACAAGCCTGTCGGTTCCTTCCTGTTCGCCGGCCCGACCGGCGTGGGGAAAACCGAGGTGACGGTTCAGCTCTCCAAAGCGCTGGGCATTGAGCTGCTGCGTTTTGATATGTCCGAGTACATGGAGCGCCACACCGTCAGCCGTTTGATTGGTGCGCCTCCGGGCTACGTGGGCTTTGACCAGGGCGGCCTGCTCACCGACGCGGTGATCAAGCATCCGCACGCGGTTCTGCTGCTTGATGAAATCGAGAAAGCGCACCCGGACGTGTTCAACATTCTCCTGCAGGTGATGGACAACGGGACGCTGACCGACAACAACGGGCGCAAGGCGGACTTCCGCAACGTGGTGCTGGTGATGACCACCAACGCCGGGGTGCGTGAAACCGAGCGTAAATCCATCGGCCTGATCCACCAGGATAACAGCACCGATGCGATGGAGGAGATCAAGAAGATCTTCACGCCGGAGTTCCGTAATCGTCTGGACAACATTATCTGGTTCGATCACCTGTCTACCGAGGTGATCCATCAGGTGGTGGATAAGTTCATCGTCGAACTGCAGGTTCAGCTGGATCAGAAAGGCGTGTCGCTGGAAGTGAGCCAGGAGGCCCGCAACTGGCTGGCCGAAAAAGGCTACGACCGTGCGATGGGGGCCCGTCCGATGGCGCGCGTGATTCAGGACAACCTGAAGAAACCGCTGGCGAACGAGCTGCTGTTTGGCTCGCTGGTGGACGGCGGTCAGGTGACCGTGGCGCTGGACCAGGCGAAGAACGAACTGACGTACGATTTCCAGAGTGCGGCGAAGCACAAGCCGGAAGCGGCTCACTAAGTTGTTTTAGTTCAAAAGCCGGGTTTTTAACCCGGCTTTTTTGTGCCCGCTTTTCTTCCTCTCCCTGTGGGCTGAGGAATCTCCACAAATTAATGCGAGCAGTGAACTATCCCCTCGCCCCTTTGGGGAGAGGGTTAGGGTGAGGGGAACAGGCCGCCGAGGAATTTTGCGAGGCGCTTTCCAGTTTCTTTCGAAGTCAGTTGCTGGATAAAACCACAGTAATAAAATGGCGGCGCACCTGCAAAAGCAGGTGCCGGGATTGGCGTCCTGAAAGTGTGTGAGCAGCAGTAATGCTGCAGGCTTCGTTCGCCCTAAGGAAAAGGGTATAATTCTGCATCTGGCGGGCGAATCGGAAGCTTCTTTTGAAGCGCCAGTAGCACACACACTGGTACGCCAATTCCTTTTCGTCCGCCGCCAGCAAATTGGCGTTTCCTGCGGTGGTAAATTCAAAGTGTGTGAAGGAATTACCCAATGAATACAGAAAACCATTTCGCCCATTTATACAGCGAACTCTCCCTCAACCCCGATCTCCCAACCCTTGCCGAGCGCTGCAAACTGCTCACCGAAATCCTCCTCGACTGCAAATCACTCCCGCAAACGCAGCCCGTTTGCCGTTGTCTCGGAGCTTACCTGGAAGAGGTGAAATCCGGCCTCACTGAATCAATGCGTGATTTTCAGGTGGTGGAATTTGAGGACGAGGCGGAACAACCGCGACAAAAAGAGTGGTTGCTGGAAGATACAGAAACGAAATGCGACTACTGCCGGGCGTTAAACCACGTGCTGCTGGTGTCGCATTTTGACCGCGAAATGTTGCCGCACCTGACGGGGCTCCTTCATGACATTACGCATTCGATGGCTGCTGATGTCGCTGCACCTCAACGTGCAGAAACGGTAATTCACATCATTTCCTGAGTGCAATCTGAGGCGTCGGGGGAGTTCCTCTGACGCTATTGGTTTAAACCCTTTTTTCTGATGCTTACGTAACATATTGATTTATATGGTGCGAATTTCTATTCCAGAAAAAAGGGTTTTATGCGTAAAAGTTGATTATTTTGTTTGCTAACAATAAGATGGCGTTGTTTCCTTTCAGTTCACTGCCGTACAGGCAGCTTAGAAACTGCCGCCGTTCCCGCGAATGATGCTGCCCCTGTTCACTGCCGTACAGGCAGCTTAGAAATGGAAGGGCTTCATCTACAAAGAACGGAACGAGTTCACTGCCGTACAGGCAGCTTAGAAATGGAGCTGCCATTCAAATGACAACGATTGTACGTTCACTGCCGTACAGGCAGCTTAGAAAGGTTGTTCCCGGATTCGTACCTATTGGATCACGTTCACTGCCGTACAGGCAGCTTAGAAAAATAACGAAAACGATCAGTGGAAAGGCTATGACGTTCACTGCCATACAGGCAGCTTAGAAAATCTTCAATTGCTAAACGAGTAGAACCGTTATGTTCACTGCCGCACAGGCAGAATAAAAACCATCGGCAATCATAACCGAGTCTACCAGGCGAATGCCCGTTTTAATGCTGAGCTAAACGTCACCTCTTCATTATGTTGACCTTGTATGGGGACTTGGCATTTTTAACCTGGAAATAAAATACCTTTGAGTTATTCTTTCCCCGTCAAAAACAAGGAGAAGTATATGAAATTTCAATGGGTTATTATGACAACAATTCTTTTTCTTCCATTAGCCAGTAATGCGGGTGTAATACCTCTCATGGGGGAACTTAAAGCCGAAAGTCATCAGGTTTGTGGGAAAAATATCGATGTGGAAGTTATTATGCTTGCAAATCACTCTACTTTGATCGGCCTGCAGAATAAACAAACACATAATCTGGATCTATTTCTCTCATCCGAGCAATCTTCCGAGGAAATGAATTATGCGAAATTCATTCCCGCCAAATATGATAACCTGTCAAAGAGTTTTGTTGCCCGCGAAGATAACGAAATTGATATAGTCTGGGGGAGCTCAAAAAATGATAAGGATGAGGTTTCTTATAGCCTTGCCCTTGGTCCTCAGACGTATTCGTGTAGCCCGCTCCAGAAGTGGCCAAGTGAAAAAGCCAATGAAATTTATGGTGAGACCCCCTGACTCTTGTTATGCTTACAGGCGCTTTTTTAAGCGTCTGTATCAATGACACCTTTCTGAACCTGGCAGGGAAGAGAAGTTGCGTAATTTATTTCCTGACATTAAGATGAGCGACGTTCTTCCTGCTTAACTGCTGTACAGGCAGTTTAGAAAAACTCGACTGCGAATTTTTCCGCAATAAAACGTTTACTGCCGTACAGGCAGCCCCCCTCTTTATAGTAAATATTCGGTATGTCAATTTTATAAGTGGAAGTATTCAAGCTCTCGCTTTTTTTCAAACGTATACACGTAAATATTCACGGGTGAATTATATTATTACGTATATATCATTGGTGAAAATAATGATTGAAGTAGGTAGAGTTATTTTTTATCTCAATTATAACTGTAATTAGTATTCATTTGATACCCGTCACATTTTTTTTCATCTTGTCTCCGATAACATGCAATGCATACAACACTTTGAAATAAAAGCCCTTGCTATGCCTACAAACAGCATTACCCCTACCGACTTAAAAACCATTCTGCATTCAAAGCGCGCCAACATTTATTACCTGGAGAAATGTCGCATCCAGGTAAATGGGGGCCGCGTTGAATATGTCACTCAGGAAGGCAAGGAGTCATTTTACTGGAATATTCCCATCGCCAATACCACCGCGGTGATGCTGGGAATGGGAACATCCGTTACGCAAATGGCAATGCGGGAGTTTGCCCGGGCAGGGGTAATGGTCGGCTTTTGCGGAACGGACGGCACGCCGCTTTACTCCGCGAACGAGGTGGATATCGATGTCTCATGGTTCAGCCCGCAAAGCGAATACCGCCCGACCGAATATTTACAAAACTGGGTCTCATTCTGGTTTGATGAAGAAAAACGTCTGCAGGCGGCAAAGCAGTTTCAGTTTATCCGTTTACAGCAAATCGAAAAACAGTGGGCAGGGCTGCGGATGCAACGGGAAACGTCTTTTCAGCCCGAACGGGATGCGCTGAATACTATTCTGGCGCGTGCGAAAGAGGGCATGGAAAACGCACAGGACCACACGTCGCTGATGCTCCAGGAAGCACAGCTCACAAAATCGCTCTACAAACTGACCAGCCAGACGGTGGGCTACGGCAGCTTTACGCGCGCCAAACGGGGCGGCGGGGCGGATATAGCGAACCGTTTTCTCGATCAGGGCAACTATCTCGCCTACGGGCTGGCGGCTGTCGCGGCCTGGGTGACGGGCATTCCTCATGGTCTGGCTGTCATGCACGGCAAAACCCGACGCGGAGGGCTGGTTTTTGATATTGCCGATTTAATCAAAGACGCCCTCGTTATGCCGCAGGCATTTATTGCGGCGATGGAGGGTGAGGATAATCAACAGTTTCGTCAGCGCTGCATCAACGCGTTTCAACAGGCTGATGCGCTGGACGTAATGATTACTACCTTGCAGGAAACCTCGCACTCGCTGGCGGGCGTCGCAAAATGAATGTGCTGATTATCTCCCGATGTACCAAACGTGCGCGTGAGCAAAGCTGTCAGATTATCGATCAGTTCGCAGAGCGTACGGGTGATGCGGCATGGCAGACGACAATTACGATGGAAGGTGCCATCACGCTGCGCAAGCTGCTGCGTAAAACGGCACGTCGTAACACCGCTGTGGCCTGCCACTGGCTGAAAAAAAACGGTCAAACCGAACTGCTGTGGATAGTGGGAAATTTGCGCCGCTTTAACGCGCAGGGGCGCGTGCCAACAAATCGCACAACGCTGCAAATTATCCGCAATGACAGCGAACACCGCTGGCAAAGTGCGGAAAATATCGCCCTGCTGGCGGCGATTGCCGGGCTGTTTCATGATTTTGGTAAAGCAGGGATGTGCTTTCAGCAGACGCTTAAGGGTGAAAGTCAGCACCTTTGTCAGCCGTATCGCCATGAGTGGATCTCGGTTCGTCTGTTCGAGGCGTTTGTAGGTGAGCAAACCGATGAGCAGTGGCTGACATCCCTTACTCAGCTAAAAGCCGCTGACGAAAAGGCCATGCTGAAAGCGCTGAAGATGGACAGGGCAGAGTGGAGCAATAGCCCACTTGAAAAATTACCTCCTGTGGCGAGGGTAGTGGCGTGGCTAATGCTATCGCACCACCGTTTACCTCAACCGCACCCGGCAAAAACCTCATTACTGTACAGTGAAGGCTGGATTGAGAAACAGCTGAACGCGGACTGGAACTCGCTTAATCATAAATCCACCGAAAAACATCCATGGAAAGAGCGTGATTTTAAAAATGTCTGGAAATTTCCCCACGGTACGCCGCTAAAAAGCCAAACCTGGCGCGAGAAGGCCCGGCAGATTGGCAAACGCATCCGAAATCTTCCCGCGCTGCTTCATGCGGGATCGCTGGATAATCTCTTCACTCTACATCTCGCTCGCCTGGCGCTGATGCTGGCCGATCACGTTTACTCCTCTCAACCCGCGTATGCCGGATGGCAGGATGATGCCTTTCAGGCGTGGGCTAATAGCGACCGCCAGTCCAGGCAGCTCAAGCAAAAGCTGGATGAGCACAATGTCGGCGTGGCGCATCAGGCGCTATTGATGGGGCGTTCTCTTCCCGCGTTGCGCCGTTCGTTACCCGCCATCGCCCGGCATAAAACGTTTAGGGAAAGGGCGAAAGAAAAGCGCTTTCACTGGCAAAACGACGCGTGGAACGTGGCGTCGTCCCTGCGCGAGAAGAGTGCCGAGCAGGGCTTCTTCGGCATCAATATGGCCTCGACCGGATGTGGTAAAACCTTCGCCAATGTCCGAATTATGTACGCGCTGGCAGATGAGCAGGCGGGATGTCGTTTCAGCGTGGCGCTGGGGTTGCGCACGCTGACGCTGCAAACGGGTCAGGCTCTGCAGTCGCGCCTGGGGCTTGATGACGACGCGCTGGCCGTCGTGACCGGTGCTGCAGCAGTAAAGGAGCTGTATCAGGGTAATGATGCTGAAGATACCAGCAGCGCCAGCGATGAAGCGTTCTTCGCCAGCCATCATTATGTGCATTACGAAGGGGCGACCAGCAGCGGGATCGCCCAGCAGTGGCTGGCGAAAGAACCGGCGCTCAACCGCCTGGTCAGTGCTCCGGTCCTGGTGACAACTATCGATCATCTGATGCCTGCCACGGAAGGCGTGCGCGGCGGCAGGCAGATCCCCGCCATGCTGCGCCTGATGACCAGCGATCTGGTGCTTGATGAGCCTGATGATTTTGACGTTGATGATTTGCACGCCCTTTGTCGGCTGGTTAACTGGGCGGGCATGCTCGGCTCTCGCGTGCTGCTCTCCTCTGCAACGCTGCCCCCTGCATTAACAGAAGCGCTGTTTGAAGCCTATCGGGAAGGGCGCAAAGCCTGGCAGGACGCGTGCGGTCAGTCGGACAGGCCGACGAGTATTTGTTGCGCCTGGTTTGATGAGTATGGCGCGCAGTCGCAGGACGTGGCTGACGACGCGAATTTTCGTCAGGTGCATGGCGATTTTGTCATGCAGCGGATTAAACGTCTGCCAGACCAGCCCCGGCTTCGTCTGGGTAAACTTGCCGCCGTGGAGCCGCACGCTTCCCGCAATGCGGATGTTGTCTCTGCGTTAGCGCAGACGCTGTACCAGCAAACGATCGCGCTGCATGGCGAGCATCACAGCACGCATAAAAGTGGCAAAACCGTATCCTTTGGTCTGGTGCGGATGGCGAATATCAATCCGCTGGTTGCCGTCGCGCGGGCGCTGATGGCCTTACCTTCTCCGGACAATTACCGCATTCATTATTGCGTGTATCACAGCCAGCACCCGCTGGCGGTGCGTGCGGCGATTGAAAAACGACTTGATACCGCGTTCACGCGGCACGAGCCGGAGCGGGTCTGGCAGTTGCCTGACGTTAAGCAGGCGCTTACGTCACCGGAACAGCACCATCTTTTTGTCGTGCTCGGAACATCCGTTCTCGAAGTCGGGCGCGATTTTGATGCCGACTGGGGAATTATCGAGCCCAGCTCTATGCGCTCGCTGATCCAGTTTGCGGGGCGTATTCAGCGCCACCGTCAGATCGTTCCTGAGCGCGAAAATCTGGTGATTCTGGAACGCAACGTTCGCGCGCTTCGCGGGGAGACGGTGGCCTACTGCCGACCCGGTTTTGAAACTGAGCGCCATACGCTGCCTCATCACGATCTTCATGAACTGATCGATGAAGAAGGCTATCGCATGCTGAATGCGATTCCGCGCATCGTTGAAAATCTGCCCGGCAATGCGCTGGCGGCGCTGGAGCATGCACGGTTGCGCGCTGCTCTGCTGGACCGAGACGACAAGTCCGATGCGGTAGCTGCGTCGTGGTGGCGACTGCCGCTGACGTGGAACGGCGAGTTGCAGCGGCGGACGCCGTTTCGCCGCGCTTCACCGCAGGAAACGTTCTTTTTGAGTATGGAAGAGGAAGGCGATGAACCCGAGTTTTGCCTGATGCAGGAAAACGGGGTGTTAAAACCTGCGGGAGGGTTTTGCGAACAGGCGTTGTCCATGGCCGACGGCGTAGAGCCGTGGATTGCAATTGATTATGGCGAGGTATTACAGGCGCTGGCCGAAACGAAGCAAATGGAGCTGAACGCGGTGTCGCGACGGTATGGCGAAATTACATTGAGAGTGACCAGGGAGGAGGAAGCAGAGCAATGGCTGTACCACCCGGTGTTGGGTGTGTTCAGGGAATTTCTATAAAAAACCAGGAGACAGTATGTCAGTTGAAGCACTAAGCGCTTTCATCGCTGAGTACATCGCCGGACGACGACAAACAAAGCTGGAAGCATTTGATAAAGAGGCCGCAAAGCGCAGCGATACAGTTAGCGCAACGCTCGCGGCAGAACGCCGGGAACTGGAGCTTCGCTATGAGCCGAAAGCATGGCTGACGGATGCAGCGAAGCGAGCCGGACAAATTAACCTTGTGACCCACGCGGCGAAATTCACCCACGGGGATTCAAAAAGTAGCAGTATGTACAGCGAGGTAGTGGCACAGGAAGGGTATCTCAGCACCGCTGCCTTGTCAGGTCTGGAACCGGATGCGGTGGGTAACGCAGCTGCGCTGGACGTCGCGAAACTGCTGCAAACGTGGGTAGAAGATGGCGATTCTCTACTCGCCAGTCTGAAACGTGGCGAGCACGCTGCGCTGGCCGCTTTTACCGAAGATGCCAGTCAACTGAGTGAATGGATAGCGGGATTTTCCCGCGCGTTTACGCCCGGCGAACCGGCTTCCCACAGGCTGGCGAAACAGGGGTATTTTCCGGCAGGAGAAGGTTACCATCTCGTAAGCCCGTTATTTGCCACCTCGCTTGTTCACGACATGCACCATAAAATGATCGCCTTTCGTTTTGGTGATGAGGTTAAAGCCATCTGGAAAGCGCGTCGTGAGAAAACCTGGCATCCTTCTCCGCTGACGTTATTCCCGGATTCAGCGGAAATACACTTCGGTGGCACCAAACCGCAAAATATTTCCTATCTGAACAGCGTGCGGGGCGGGCGTAGCTGGCTACTATCCTGCCAGCCACCGCAGTGGAAAAGGGCAGACAAGCCGCCTGCGGGTTTACGTTCCGTTTTCGCTTCGGGTGGGCAATTTGACCGCCGTGCGAGGAATCACATTCAGCTACTTGTCTCGTTACTAACAAAAACGGGAGATTACACCAATTTTCGTATCCGTGAAGCCCGCGAAGGCTACATCAATATGATTATCGATCTGCTGTTCGAGATCGCATCTGAACTTCAGCGTGAACCTACGCAGAACTGGACACTTAACAGCCCCGATCTGAAACGCCATCAACAGCTCTGGCTCGATCCCTGGCGCACAAAAACGGACGAAGCCTTCCGTCTTGAACGAGAAAAAGATGACTGGCAGGACGCTGTGGCGCAAGATTTTGCCCAGTGGCTGAACGCACGTCTGCGTAAGTCGATGCCGGATTTAGGTGCTGTAGAAAAACATGAATGGGAAACCCGCGAACGTTTACGTACTCACCTCCGCGAGATGGAAAAAATTATCCAGGAGGCACTTAAATGAGCTCACTGATCCTGCTTCGCCGTATCAGCGTCGAAAACGCCAACGCGATAGCCGGGCTGACGTATGGTTTTCCCGCGATTACTCATTTCCTGGGATTCTCTCATGCGCTGTCTCGCCGTCTGACCGAAACGCATGGGCTGTGCATTGATGGCTGTGCCGTTGTCAGCCACGAGCAGCAGATCCATGCCCATTCATCCGGTCGTGACTATCAGTTTGCGCTGACCCGCAATCCTCTTACCCGTGAAGCGAAAACGGCCTCCTTTAATGAAGAGGGGCGCATGCATATGACCGTTTCATTGCTGCTGGAGTGTCACGGGGAAATCCCTAACGGCGAATATGGGCAGCGCGATCTGGCGGAGCACCTCATGCAGCTGTGCCCAATGCTCAGGCTGGCGGGCGGTATCATTGTTGATATTGAGGCTGTTACCGTCATGGCGATGCCGTCCAGCAGTCGGGATATGTGTCGGTTGCAGTGGCAACTGATACCCGGCTTTGCCCTGCGCGACCGCAGCAGTTGGCTGGGCGAACATCATCACACGCTTCTTGAAAACAAGCCTGATGCCACGCTGCTTGATGCCTGGCTTGATTTCGCTGCATTGAAAATGCAGGCCGAAACACCGGAAGACGGCAATATCCGTGAAGGCGATCCGGCAGACTGGCATTACGTCCCCAAACCTAACCCCGGTTATCTGGTGCCGTTGATGATCGGCTACCAGCGTATCTCTGAACTCTACGCGCCCGGCGTCGTGGCAAACGCGCGCGATGCAGAAACGCCATTCGCGTTTACCGAAGCGGCGTATGGTGTGGGCGAATGGTGCGGTCTGCACCGGATTCGGTCATTAGACGATATTTTCTGGCGCTATCGCACGACAGAAACAGGCTACTACTGTCAGGGCGCGGGCGCGCCGGCGACATCTGAACATCTTATTTAAAAAGGACTTATCTATGGCAAAGGCTCCAACTGCCGTTAAAACGGCATCTGTACTGGCATTTGAACGTAAACTGGCTACCTCGGATGCGGTGATGTATTCAGGAAGCTGGGAGGGAGAAAACTGGCAACCGATCCGCATCCAGGAAAAAGCGGTGCGCGGAACCATTTCCAACCGCCTTAAAAACGCGCTCACTAACGATCCGGCGAAACTGGATGCTGAGATCCAGAAAGCCAACCTCCAGCGGGTGGACGTGGCCGCTCTGCCCGCAGACTCAGACACCCTGCAGGTGAAATTTACCCTGCGCGTGCTGGGCAATTTGTCTACGCCTTCCGTATGTAATGATCGCGCGTATCAGGATGAACTTCAGCAGGTTATCGAAGGTTATATCAGTGAACACGGTTTTGCCGAACTGGCGCGTCGATATGCAACCAATCTGGCGAACGGCCGCTTCTTATGGCGTAACCGCGTCGGCGCTGAAAAAATTGTCGTGAACGTGACGGGCAGTAAAACATGGACGTTTGATGCGTATCGTTATGCGCTGCGTGATTTTTCCGCGAGCGATGAGCAGCTCGATACGCTTGCGCGGGAAATCGAAAAAGGGCTTAGTGGCGAAGGATTTGTTCTCCTGAACGTCGAAGCGCAGGTGCTTCTCGGTGCCGGACAGGAAATTTTCCCGTCCCAGGAGTTGGTCCTGGACAGCAACAGCAGCAAGAGTCGTCTGTTGTATCAGGTGGATGATGTTGCCGGTATGCACTCGCAGAAAATTGGTAATGCGATTCGGACTATCGATACCTGGCATCCAAAAGTGGATGAGCTGGGCGCGATAGCCGTTGAACCGTATGGCTCAGTCACCAGCCGCGGTGTGGCTTGTCGTCAGCCGAAAGAGAAAATGGACTTCTACACGCTTCTCGATAACTGGGTGACGAAAGGGCAGAAACCCGAGGTTGAGCAGCAGCATTATGTGATGGCCGTCCTGATCCGTGGCGGCGTCTTCGGTGAGAAGGGCGAGTAAGGAGTGGTTATGGATCACTATCTTGAGATCCGCGTCCTGCCCGACCCGGAGTTCAGCGAGGAGATGCTGATGGCCGCGCTGGTGGCTAAACTGCATCGTGCGCTGGGCCAGCGGGGGAAGGGGGATATTGGTGTTAGTTTCCCTGCGCACGGCATTAAGCCCGGCGCGGTGTTACGCCTGCACGGTACTCACCCGGCATTAAGCGAGCTCGACTCGCTGGCATGGCGAAGGGGACTAAGCGATTACTGTCTGTGCACGGCGATACAACCCGTGCCAGAGGTAAAGCAATGGCGATGCGTGTCCCGTGTGCAGGTGAAAAGCAGCGCGCAGCGGCTTATGCGCCGTTCGGTAAAAAAAGGGTGGATCACTGAGGCAGAGGCGCAGCAGCGCCTATTTAAAATGGAAGAAGCGCGGACTGATTTGCCCTGGCTTAATTTACGTAGCCTCTCTACAGGTCAGTCTTTCAAACTTTTTATTCGTCATGGTGAGTTGCTTCCCGCCCCCATGGATGGATGCTTTTCAACCTACGGGCTGAGCGCGACAGCGACAGTTCCCTGGTTCTGAGAAAACACGGCCGCATCAGCGTTCAGGGTGCGGTTTTTTCTGCGAGGCGGGTATCAAAAATAAAGGGCAGTTGCTGAACAGAGCTGAGCGCCGAATGGAATGCCGGATGTAAGGGGTTAAGGATGGCATTGTTTTCATAAGGAATGATGCAGGAAGGCAGGATGAGGGCGAGGGCGCTGTTAGCCTGCAACCACCCGGTTCCCAGATCCATCGTCGATACCGGTGCCGGGTTTTCCTGCCAGTCCTCGGGGAGCCACGCTTTATCCAGGTAATCAATCTGGTCATCCGGGATATCAATGCTGAAAAGCTGGTACTGATTCAATACGGTATCTTTTCTGACGTGCACCAAAATCTCCAGTGATGCCAGCGAGATGGACGTGGACACATATACGGCGGGATGTCCTTTATGATTCCAGCGACCGCCGTACTGATTTGCGCCGCTTCCACTCCACGCTTCGCTGGCATAGCGCCCCGTTACCAGCCGATAAAAAATCATGCAAACACTCCGTGTTCGAGTCGACCAATCAGGTCGGTGACTTCCAGCGCACCGGTTTCCGTAGCGATCAGGTTGACAGGCGCAACATTGCCAAGCCCGCGTACCGGCGCCTGCAGCCAGTTCCATGCCTCTTCTTTACTGCCAAAATAATCGACGGCAGCATCCAGCACCCGAACGAAACGGGCCACGCGTTCGCTCTCATCCGGTGTCAGCGTCCGTCCCGCGCTTTTACGGCGGGCCACGTTACGCTCATTAATCCCGGTGACGCGCAAAATGTCCGCTTTCGACATGGCCGTCCACTCATGGATATTGTCGAGGACGCTGACGGGCAATCCCTGATTGAGAAATTCAATCAGCCGCATACCTCTGTTTGCAGGTAAACCGGCGTAGCGCCAAAGTGCGTTATCAGCAGGTTTCTGCGCGGGGATCCAGGTTCTCATGTTACCTCCCTATTAATGTCATTTGTCATGGTTAAGTATAGTCATTTGTCAGGGTGTGTGGAATGGGTGATTTTTGTACTGGGTGGTTTATGAGAAGAAAGGTGTTTTGACCCTAATTTTTATCCTTCTTGTAATTTGTTGATTTTAAATGAAAATGTTGAGTGGATGAAAAAGAGGGAGAGAGAAAGGTTTTTAGCTTTTTTTGTATGAAAATCATGATGGTGTGTGGATATTATTCCAGTTCACTGCCGTACAGGCAGCTTAGAAAAATACTCACAAGTGGGCTGATGTGGCGAACTTGTGCACTGCCGTACAGGCAGCTTAGAAAAGAAAAATGACGCCGAAATACTGGCGGCGGCTGTGCACTGCCGTACAGGCAGCTTAGAAAAGGGAAATGGGCAACTATCACCACAGGATGAAGTGCACTGCCGCACACGCAGCTCAGCAAAATAGAAAATAAGGCCTCACACCCCTTACTTCCTACACTGTCGAACAGACAGCCACGATGCTCAAACGGACCGTCAAATAATTGTTCAAATTATCGACTGCGCCACAAAAAAATAAGGCCGGGAATATCCCGGCCTTATTTAATATTCATCTGCCATTACAGGCGAAAACAATTAGCGACTACGGAAGACAATGCGGCCTTTGCTCAGGTCGTACGGGGTCAGTTCAACAGTCACTTTGTCGCCCGTCAAAATGCGGATGTAGTTTTTGCGCATTTTACCGGAGATGTGCGCAGTTACCACGTGACCGTTTTCCAGCTCTACGCGAAACATGGTATTAGGCAACGTATCAAGTACGGTACCCTGCATTTCAATATTGTCTTCTTTGGCCATCTAATCCTCTGGGGTATCACTACCAAGTTTTGAACCGGCAAGATAATGCCGAAATTCATCAATTAAGTAAAGAATTGCGCGTTTAAAACGCAGCAAAACAGTTTCGGCGCATTGCCCAAGCGTCACGGTACAACCGAACGGAAAGCGCATTCGTAAAGGGGATACAACAGGATAAACGTCAGGACGTTATCTGAAGCGAAGGTCCCAAACGGCGGCGGGGCAACAGGCAGAAGCTACTCTGCGGCATAATTATAACACCCTCACAAAAAATATGCGGAAAACATTTAGGCATTGGGCATAAAGAGCGTTCTGGGGATCCAGAAGTCGCGCGGGAGCTTCTCCTGACGGCAGGCGTCCAGATGCTCGATATACTGTCGTCGCGGGATGTCAACGGCACCGAGGGAGGCGGTGTGCTCATTGAGCACCTGACAATCGATCAGACGCCCGCCGCGTTGGGCAAAGGCATGGCAGAAGACCAGCAGCGCGGTTTTCGAGGCGTTGACCGCACGGGAGAACATCGACTCGCCGCAAAATAGCGTCCCTTGCGCCACGCCGTACATGCCGCCAACCAGTTCCCCGTTTTCCCAAACCTCAATGGAGTGGGCGTAGCCAAGCTCATGGAGCTGATGATAGGCGTTGACGATATCGCGGGTGATCCACGTCCCTTCATGGCGATCTTCGGCACAGCCTTCGATCACCTGTCCAAAGGCGTGATTCAGCGTTACACGGTACGGGGATTTTGCATGGAATCGCTTCATGCTGCGGCTTACGTGAAACTGCGCTGGCCACAGCACGGCGCGCGGGTCGGGAGACCACCATAAAATGGGGTCGCCCGGAGAAAACCACGGGAAGATGCCGCGCTGGTACGCCATTAATAGCCGCGCAGGGCTAAGGTCACCGCCAAGGGCCAGCAGCCCGTTGGGCTCACGCAGCGCTCCCTCCGGCGAAGGGAACGCGATGTTATGACGAGAAAGCTGGACCAGGCGCATGACAGCAAAACTCCAGTACGCGAGTGAGGACGCTACAAATATAGTCTACAGACGCTGTTTAAACTGATAGTAGCGACCCTGTTTCGCCAACAGCTCTGCGTGACTACCTTGCTCAATAATGTGCCCGTTGTCCATCACAATTATCCGATCAAAACTTGCCAGCCCGCGCAGGCGGTGCGTCACCATCAGGACGGTTTTTCCTGCCATCACGTTCGCCAGCAAATCAAGGATTTGACTCTCGGTTGTCGCATCAAGCCCTTCTGTCGGTTCGTCGAGCAGCATCAGCGGCGCATCATGCAGCATCGCGCGCGCAATGGCCAGACGGCGTAGCTCTCCACCGGAAAGCTGACGACCGCCTTCGCCCAGCCAACTGTTGAGACCTTCGTCCTCAAGCAGCTTTTGCAGTCCGACCTGCTCCAGTACGGCGCGAAGATCATCGTCCGAAGCCTCTGGCGCGGCCAGCAGCAGGTTATCGCGCAGGGTGGCGCTAAACAGATGCACGCGCTGTGGAACGACGCTCACGGTCTTGCGCAGGGCCTGCTCGCTGAAATCGGTCAGCAGCGTATTATTAAAACGAATCTGACCGCGCTGTGGATCCCAGGCCCGCGTCAGCAGCTGCAGCAGCGTCGACTTACCGCAGCCGGTACGGCCGAGGATCGCCATCCGCTGCCCTGCATTAACAGAAAGGTTGATACCGTCCAGCGCGTTCTGGGCCTGCTTGTCATAGGCGAAGGCCACGTTATCAAGCTTCAGCGCCACCTGCTCAGGCACGGCGGTTTGTGCTGCGCTGAACCTGACTTCAGGCTCCTGCTCGGCAATCTGGGTGATGCGCAGGGCAGAGGCGATCACCTGTCCAAGATGCTGGAAGGCGCCCGTCACCGGGGCCAGTGCCTCAAAAGCGGCCAGCGCGCAGAAAACGAAGAGCGCAATTAGAGGGCCTGGCTGGGTATTACCGCCAATCCCGCCGGAAGCCAGCCACAGCATGGCGATCACCGCCACGCCGCCGATTAACACCATCAGCGCCTGCGAGAAGGCCGTCAGTTCAGATTGACGGCGCTGGGCGTCATGCCAGTTCAGCTCCGTATTTTCCAGTCGGGCGCGGTAGCGCTTGCTGGCACCAAAAATAGTCAGCTCTGCCTGCCCCTGAAGCCAGGAGGTCAGCTGCTGGCGATAATCCCCGCGCAGACGCGTCAGGTTTTCCCCGGTGGATTTCCCGGCGCGGTAAAACAGCGGCGGCAAAATAAGGAGCGTCAGCAGCATAATTCCACCCAGCGTCAGCGCAACGGGAACATCCAGAACGGACAGCCCCAGCGTGACCACTACAATTACTACAAACGCGCCTACAATCGGGGAGATCACCCGCAGGTAAAGGTGGTCCAGCGTGTCGACATCCGCAACGACACGGTTAAGTAACTCACCCTGACGAAAACGCGCCAGCCCGGCAGGGGAGAGGGGCAGCAGTTTGCTGAAGGTGTAAATGCGCAGGTGCTGCAGAACGCGGAACGTCGCGTCGTGGCTGACCAGCCGCTCGAAATAGCGTCCGGCAGTACGGGTAATGGCGGTACCCCGCACGCCTGCCGCCGGCAGCATATAGTTGAAGCTGTATAATCCGGCGAACCCTGCGACGGCGGAGGCCGACAGGAACCAGCCTGAAAGCGTGAGCAGGCCGATGCTGGCGAGCAGCGTCACAATCGCCAGCACGATCCCCAGCGTCAGCATCCATTTGTGGCGTTTATAGAGCGCAAGATAAGGCAGCAGAGCACGCATCAGATGTCCTCCTGACGGTTCGCCAGCAGGGCGGCGAACGGCCCCTGCGCGGCAACGAGAGCGGCGTAATCGCCTTGCTCAACAATTCGGCCGTTCTCCATGACCCAGATCTGGTCCCAGTCGGCAATGCCTTCCAGCTGATGGGTGACCATCAGGGTGGTTTGCTGCCGGGATGCAGCGTTCAGGGCCGCCATGACACGCTGTTCGCTGTGGGCATCCAGGCTGGCGGCGGGCTCATCCAGCAGCATCAGTTGGCACGGGTTAAGCAGCGCGCGGGCAACGGCCACACGCTGCGCCTGTCCTACTGACAGCCCGGAGGACTGGTCGCCGACCACGGTATCAACTCCTTGCGGGAGCAGCGGCAGAAACTCGCTGACCCAGGCGCGGTCGAGAACGGACTGTAGTTCATCTTCACGGGCATCCGGGCGCGCCAGGAGCACGTTTTCGCGCAGCGTGGAGGCAGGAAGCTGCGGGTTTTGTCCGACCCAACTGAGCTGCTTGCGCCAGGCGTCGGGATCGAGATTACGCAGTTCAGCTTTGTTTATCCGCAGCGAACCGGTGTAGGCCATAAAACCGGATAACGCATTCAGCAGAGAGCTTTTCCCGGAACCGCTGGTGCCGACCAGCACCACGCGTTTTCCGGCTGGCAGGGTAAAGTTCAGCGGACCCGCGAGCACTTTGCCTTCAGGTGACAGAATGGAAAAGTCCTGCGCTTCAATGGTCACGGGGTCTTTAGCATTCAGCGTCACGTCACCGCGCTCCGGGTGCGCCAGCGGCGTCTCCAGGAAGGTTTTCAGACTGTCGGCCGCGCCAACGGCCTGCGCTTTGGCATGATAGAAGGTCCCCAGGTCGCGAAGCGGCTGGAAAAACTCCGGGGCCAGGATGAGCGCCAGGAAACCGGCAGAGAGGGTGACTGCCGTGCCGTAGTGGCCGAAATCCAGCGCGCCGAGATAGGAGAAACCGAAATAAACCGCCACGAGGGCAATCGACAGCGAGGTAAAGAATTCCAGCACGCCGGAAGACAGGAACGCCAGGCGTAACACTTCCATCGTGCGCTGGCGGAAGTCCTGTGATGCCAGACGAATATTCTCGGTTTCCGCTTCACCGCGACCAAAAATACGCAGGGTTTCCATCCCGCGCAGGCGATCGAGGAAATGTCCGCTCAGCCTGCCCAGTGCCAGGAAGTTGCGGCGGTTGGCATCAGCCGCACCCATGCCGACCATCGCCATAAACAGCGGGATCAGCGGGGCGGTGCCCAGCAGGATCACTGCCGCCACCCAGTTGACGGGGAAAATGGCGATAACAATCAGCAGCGGAACAAAAACCGCCAGCGCCATCTGCGGAAGATAGCGCGCGTAGTAATCGTGCATATCGTCGATCTGCTCAAGGATCAGCGTCGCCCAGCTTCCGGCCGGTTTACCCTGGATCCACGCGGGCCCGGCTTCCTGAAGGCGATCCAGCACCTGACGGCGGATCTCGTAGCGGATATGCTGTCCGGCGTGGAAGCCGACGCGCTCACGCAGCCACACCACCCAGGCGCGCAGGACAAAAACCAGGATCAGAACAATAAAGGGCAGCAGGAGCGCTTCGCGGGGAATGTTCTCCATGATCATGTGATTAAGAATGCGGGCCAGCAGCCATGCCTGGGCAACAATCAACAGACCGCTAACGAACCCCAAAAGACGGGAGATCGTAAGCCAGCGGCGGGAAATAACGCTTTGCTGTTTCAGCCAGCGTGTTAACTCTTGTTGACGGGTTTTTTCCATTGCGTATTTTGCAGGTGACGTTATAAGAAATTAGACATCTGCATGTTACACGCGAGCAAAAATAAAGGCGACCTGTGGCCGCCTTTATTTACGTTTGTTACTGACTTGTAAAGATTATTTACCTTGTTCAGCCAGTCCATCGAGATAGCGTTCAGCGTCCAGCGCGGCCATACAGCCGGTGCCCGCAGAGGTGATCGCCTGACGGTAAATATGGTCCATCACGTCACCGGCAGCGAACACGCCCGGGATGCTTGTCTGGGTCGCGTTACCGTGGCTGCCGGACTGCACTTTGATGTACCCGTTTTCCAGCTCCAGCTGGCCTTCGAAGATCGCGGTATTCGGGCTGTGGCCGATAGCCACAAACAGACCCGCCACCTCCAGCGTTTCGACGTTATCGGTGTTCTGGGTATCACGAATGCGCAGACCCGCAACGCCCATCTGATCGCCCGTGACTTCTTCCAGGGTACGGTTGGTGTGCAGCACGATGTTGCCGCTCGCCACTTTATCCATCAGGCGCTTAATCAGGATCTTCTCGGCGCGGAAGGTGTCACGACGGTGGATCAGATGCACTTCAGAGGCAATGTTCGCCAGGTAAAGCGCTTCTTCCACCGCGGTGTTGCCGCCGCCGATAACCGCGACTTTCTGGTTACGATAGAAGAAACCGTCGCAGGTGGCGCAGGCAGAGACGCCGCGGCCTTTGAACGCTTCTTCAGACGGTAGGCCGAGGTAGCGGGCAGAGGCCCCGGTAGCGACGATCAGCGCGTCGCAGGTGTATTCGCCGCTGTCGCCCGTCAGGCGGAACGGACGGTTCTGCAGGTCAACCTTGTTGATGTGGTCGAACAGGATTTCGGTTTCGAACTTAGCAGCATGCTCGTGCATGCGTTCCATCAGCAGCGGCCCGGTCAGGTCGTTCGGGTCGCCCGGCCAGTTTTCCACTTCCGTGGTGGTGGTCAACTGACCGCCTTTTTCCATGCCAGTGATCAGTACCGGCTGCAGGTTTGCGCGTGCAGCATAGACCGCCGCGGTATATCCCGCAGGTCCAGAACCAAGGATTAGCAACTTACTGTGTTTGGTCGTGCCCATGAGATCCCCATTGTTGTTGGCAGGCAATGGGCTGGATTGTAGGGAATTTGTTGCCGTAAAAAAAGAGCGCTGGGATTTTGCTTTCGATATATGCAATAGCTGCGCCCGATGAATCTTGCGCCGTTACATCACGTTTTCTACTTAAAACCGCTCGTTTATAAGGCAGTAAAATGAGGATTAATACCCCCCCGTAATGAATATCCGGCATCTTGTACTAAAAAACGATGTTTTGCTTTGACAATCCCCTGCGCATTTGCGAAAACATTCAAGGAAGAAAAAAAACCGCGTTAACCGTATGCCGCATAGGCATGCACGTAAATGCCATTTTTACCGTGTCAGTGAAATCTACGCATGGCGTGGACAGACGCCATACGTGATGTCGGTGACAGCCTTCGGGCAGCGGTCTTCTTACCAACAGAACCCGAATCCGCATCGCGTCTAATACATAACCAGGCGATGTGATGACTAACGGGTACAGGCTCTGAACAGTGATGTGCACAGGGTCCAGGCAGGAGTAGGGAAGGAATACAGAGAGACAATAATAATGGTAGATAGCAAGAAGCGCCCTGGCAAAGATCTCGACCGTATCGATCGTAACATTCTTAATGAATTGCAAAAGGATGGGCGTATTTCCAACGTCGAGCTTTCAAAACGTGTGGGACTTTCCCCGACGCCGTGCCTTGAGCGTGTGCGCCGACTGGAAAGACAGGGTTTTATTCAGGGCTATACGGCTCTGCTGAACCCGCATTATCTGGATGCCTCACTTCTGGTATTTGTTGAGATTACTCTGAATCGTGGTGCGCCGGATGTGTTTGAGCAATTTAACGCCGCTGTACAAAAACTTGAAGAAATTCAAGAGTGTCATCTGGTGTCCGGTGATTTCGACTACCTGTTGAAAACCCGTGTGCCTGATATGTCCGCCTACCGTAAGCTGCTGGGGGAAACCCTGCTGCGTCTGCCAGGCGTGAACGACACCCGTACCTATGTGGTGATGGAAGAGGTCAAACAGAGCAATCGTCTGGTTATTAAGACGCGCTAACACGGAACAGGTGCAAAATCAGCGTAGTTTGATTACACTCCTGTTAATCCATACAGCAACAGTGCCGGGGAGCCCCGGCGCTGTTGTCCGTTTTAGCAAACAGGCAGGATATGCCTGATACCTGGAGAGCCTTTCTTGAGCCAGGAATACACTGAAGACAAAGAAGTCACACTATCGAAGCTAAGCAGCGGACGTCGTCTCCTCGAGGCTTTGCTGATCGTTATTGCCCTTTTTGCCGTCTGGCTGATGGCAGCCTTACTCAGTTTCAACCCTTCCGATCCCAGCTGGTCGCAAACCGCGTGGCATGAGCCTATCCATAATTTAGGCGGCGTACCCGGAGCCTGGCTTGCGGACACGCTCTTTTTCATTTTCGGTGTAATGGCCTACACCATTCCCGTCATTATTATTGGCGGATGCTGGTTTGCATGGCGTCATCGTCAGAACGATGATTACATCGATTATTTCGCGGTTTCCCTGCGCCTGATTGGCGCGCTGGCGCTGATCCTCACCTCCTGCGGGCTGGCGGCGATTAACGCCGATGATATCTGGTACTTCGCCTCCGGCGGGGTAATTGGCAGCCTGCTGAGCTCTGCGCTACAGCCAATGCTTCACAGTAGCGGCGGCACGCTGGCGCTGCTCTGCATCTGGGCGGCAGGGCTGACGCTGTTTACCGGCTGGTCATGGGTGAGCATTGCCGAGAAGATCGGCAGCTTTATTCTTACGATCCTGACCTTCGCCAGCAACCGTACCCGCCGCGACGACACGTGGGTCGATGAAGAAGAATATGAAGATGAGTACGAAGAGGAAGACGATGTTCCGGTGCAGCGTCGTGAATCTCGTCGTGCTCGTATTCTGCGCGGTGCCCTGGCGCGTCGCCAGCGCGTTGCTGAAAAATTTGCTAACCCGCTTGGACGTAAAACCGATGCGGCGCTCTTCTCCGGTAAGCGTATGGATGAAGATGAGCAGGTTGAGTACCGCGCAGCGGGTAGCGCAGTAGATCCTGATGATGTGCTTTTCTCCGGCAACCGTGCGATGCCGGGTGATTTCGATGAATACGATCCGCTGCTTAACGGGCATACCGTTACCGCGCCGGTTGCCGCAGCCGCAGCAGCAACGACCGCAGCACAGGCGTATGCCGCCCCTGTCGAAGCCGTGATGCCATCCGCGCCGGTTCCACCACCGGAATCCGCTATCCAGCAGCCTCAGGTTGCCTGGCAGACCGCACCGGGTGTCCACACGCCGGAGCCCGTTATCGCGCCTGAACCAGAGAGCTACATCCCTGTACAGCAGGAGCAGTGGCAGCAGCCTTATCAGCCGCCGCAACCTGAGTATGAACCGCAGCACTATGAGCAGCCTGCGGCCCAGCCTTATCAGGCGTACGCGCCTGAACCGGTTGAACCCGCGCAGCCTTATGTGGAGCCTCAGCCTGAACCTGAGGTGGTGGAAGAGGTGAAACCGTCTCGTCCGCCAATGTACTATTTTGAAGAAGTTGAAGAACGCCGGGCTCGTGAACGCGAACAGCTGGCGGCATGGTATCAGCCTGTGCCTGAACCGGTGCAGGAGCCGGTTACAAAGGCACCTTCAGTTTCGGTTCCGCCGGTCGACCCGACGCCTGCTGTTGCCCCCGTAGCGGAAAGCGTGAAGCAGGCTTCTGCGGCCTCAGCGGCGGCAGCACCGGTATTTAGCCTGGCAACGGGCGGTGCGCCGCGTCCGCAGGTGAAAGAGGGAATTGGTCCCCAACTGCCTCGCCCTAACCGCGTCCGCGTTCCAACCCGACGTGAGCTTGCCTCCTATGGTATCAAGCTGCCTTCCCAGCGGATGGCCGAAGAAAAAGCGCGTGAGACGGACTATGAAGATGATGCCGATGAAATGCAGCAGGACGAACTGGCCCGCCAGTTCGCCGCGCAGCAGAATCAGCGCTACGGTGAAGCCTATCAGCACGATGAACCGATGCTGGAAGACGAAGATGACGCGGCTGAAGCCGAATTAGCGCGTCAGTTTGCGGCAACCCAGCAGCAACGTTACTCCGGTGAACAGCCTGCTGGCGCGAACCCGTTCTCATTATCGGATTTCGAGTTCTCACCAATGAAAGATCTGGTGGATGATGGCCCGAGCGAGCCTCTGTTCACCCCGAGCGTGATGCCTGAAGCAGAGCCTGTGCGCCAGCAGCCGGCGCCGCAGGCACAGACATACGCGCAGCCGCAGCAACCTGTTCAGCAGCCGTATGCGCAACCGCAGCAGCCGCAACAACAGCCGCCGCAGTTCCAGCAGCCAGCGCCACAGCCTCAGGAGAGCCTGATTCACCCGCTGCTGATGCGTAACGGTGACAGCCGTCCGCTGCAGCGTCCGAGCACGCCGCTGCCGTCGCTGGATCTGCTGACGCCGCCGCCGGCTGAAGTCGAGCCGGTTGATACGTTTGCTCTGGAGCAGATGGCCCGTCTGGTGGAAGCCCGTCTGGCAGACTTCCGCATCAAGGCGGACGTGGTGAATTACTCACCGGGCCCGGTTATTACCCGTTTCGAACTTAACCTGGCGCCGGGCGTCAAAGCCGCGCGCATTTCTAACCTGTCCCGCGATCTGGCGCGTTCTCTGTCGACCGTTGCGGTACGTGTGGTGGAAGTGATTCCGGGTAAACCGTACGTTGGCCTTGAGCTGCCGAACAAGAAACGTCAGACCGTTTACCTGCGCGAAGTGCTGGATAACACCAAGTTCCGCGATAACCCATCCCCGCTGACCGTAGTGTTGGGTAAAGATATCGCCGGCGACCCGGTGGTGGCTGACCTCGCGAAAATGCCTCACCTGCTGGTAGCGGGTACCACCGGTTCCGGTAAGTCCGTCGGCGTGAACGCCATGATCCTCAGCATGCTCTACAAAGCGCAGCCGGAAGATGTGCGTTTCATCATGATCGACCCGAAAATGCTCGAACTGTCGGTCTACGAAGGCATTCCGCATCTGCTGACGGAAGTGGTCACCGACATGAAAGACGCCGCCAACGCCCTGCGCTGGAGCGTCAACGAGATGGAGCGCCGCTACAAGCTGATGTCTGCGCTGGGCGTGCGTAACCTGGCCGGCTATAACGAGAAAATCGCCGAGGCGGCGCGCATGGGCCGTCCAATCCCGGATCCTTACTGGAAACCGGGTGACAGTATGGATGCACAGCATCCGGTGCTGGAGAAACTGCCTTATATCGTCGTGCTGGTGGATGAATTCGCCGACCTGATGATGACCGTCGGTAAGAAAGTGGAAGAGCTGATCGCGCGTCTGGCACAGAAAGCGCGTGCGGCAGGTATTCACCTGGTGCTGGCGACCCAGCGTCCGTCCGTGGATGTTATCACCGGCCTGATTAAGGCGAACATACCGACTCGTATCGCGTTTACCGTTTCGAGCAAAATTGACTCCCGTACCATTCTCGACCAGGGCGGCGCTGAGTCTCTGCTGGGAATGGGGGACATGCTGTACTCCGGCCCGAACTCCACCTCACCGGTGCGCGTACACGGTGCGTTCGTTCGCGACCAGGAAGTACACGCGGTGGTGCAGGACTGGAAAGCGCGCGGACGTCCGCAGTACGTTGACGGTATTACCTCCGACAGCGAAAGCGAAGGTGGCGGCGGTGGCTTTGACGGCGGTGAAGAGCTGGATCCGTTATTCGATCAGGCGGTTAACTTCGTCACTGAAAAACGTAAAGCCTCCATCTCTGGCGTGCAGCGTCAGTTCCGCATCGGCTATAACCGCGCGGCACGTATCATCGAGCAGATGGAAGCGCAGGGCATCGTGAGCGAGCAGGGGCACAACGGTAACCGTGAGGTGCTGGCTCCGCCGCCGTTTGATTAACCCTCAACATTTGCAAAGAAGGGTAAATCAGCAAAAATTAAGCATTTTCTTCTGTCGCCTGCCTGCGGGCAGGTCCAGAATAGATGACGGAACCCCCATTTCGGGAAGACGTATTTTAAGGAATAACAATGAAAAAAATCGCCATCGCCTGTGCATTACTCACCAGTTTTGTTGCCAGCAGCGTCTGGGCTGATGCAGCCAGCGACCTTAAAAGCCGACTGGACAAAGTCAGCAGCTTCCACGCCAGCTTCACGCAAAAAGTGACAGACGGCAGCGGCAACGCGGTGCAGGAAGGACAGGGGGATTTGTGGGTGAAACGCCCTAATCTGTTTAACTGGCATATGACCCAGCCTGATGAAAGTATTCTGGTGTCAGATGGTAAAACCCTGTGGTTCTTCAACCCGTTCGTTGAGCAGGCTACGGCGACCTGGCTGAAGGACGCGACCAGCAACACGCCGTTTATGCTGATTGCCCGCAACCAGGCCAGCGACTGGCAGCAGTACAATATTAAACAGAAGGGTGACGAATTTGTCCTGACGCCGAAAGGCAGCAACGGCAACCTGAAGCAGTTCACCATCAACGTAAGCACCAACGGTACCATTAACCAGTTCGGCGCGGTTGAGCAAGACGATCAGCGCAGCAGCTACCAGCTTAAATCTCAGCAGAACGGCGCCGTTGACGCATCGAAATTCACCTTTACCCCGCCGCAGGGCGTAACGGTGGACGACCAACGCAATAAGTAAGAGGCATGAGTGGGCAATCTGTCGCTCGATTTTTCAGATAACGCGTTTCAACCTCTGGCCGCCCGTATGCGGCCAGAAAATTTAGCGCAGTACATCGGTCAGCAGCATCTGCTGGCTGCGGGGAAACCCTTGCCGCGCGCCATTGAGGCCGGGCATTTACACTCGATGATCCTCTGGGGACCTCCGGGCACCGGCAAAACCACGCTTGCAGAAGTGATCGCCCGGTATGCTAACGCGGACGTTGAGCGTATCTCTGCGGTGACGTCGGGGGTGAAGGAGATCCGCGAGGCGATCGAGCGAGCGCGGCAGAACCGCAATGCCGGACGCCGCACCATTCTCTTTGTCGACGAAGTCCACCGCTTCAACAAGAGCCAGCAGGATGCCTTCCTGCCGCATATTGAAGACGGCACAATCTTCTTCATCGGGGCGACCACCGAAAATCCATCGTTTGAACTGAACTCGGCGCTGCTGTCCCGCGCGCGCGTTTATTTGCTTAAATCCCTGACCACCGAGGATATCGAAAAGGTCCTCACGCAGGCGATGGAGGATAAGGCGCGGGGCTACGGCGGGCAGGATATCGTGCTGCCTGACGACACGCGACGTGCGATTGCGGAGCTGGTCAACGGCGATGCGCGTCGGGCGCTAAACACGCTGGAAATGATGGCCGATATGGCCGAAGTGGATGATGCCGGGAAGCGGGTGCTAAAGCAGGAGCTGCTGACCGAAATTGCCGGGGAGCGCAGCGCGCGTTTCGATAATAAAGGCGACCGTTTCTACGACCTGATTTCGGCGCTTCATAAGTCCGTGCGCGGCAGCGCTCCGGATGCAGCGCTGTACTGGTACGCGCGTATCATCACCGCGGGTGGCGATCCGCTATATGTTGCGCGCCGCTGCCTGGCAATTGCGTCAGAAGATGTTGGCAATGCCGACCCGCGCGCCATGCAGGTTGCGATCTCGGCCTGGGACTGCTTTACCCGCGTAGGCCCGGCGGAAGGCGAGCGCGCCATTGCCCAGGCGATTGTCTATCTGGCCTGTGCACCGAAAAGCAACGCCGTCTATACCGCATTTAAAGCCGCGATGTCGGATGCGCGCGAACGCCCTGACTACGATGTGCCGGTCCACCTGCGAAATGCGCCAACCAAACTGATGAAAGAGATGGGGTACGGGCAGGAGTATCGCTACGCCCATGATGAACCCAACGCCTACGCCGCTGGCGAGGAATATTTCCCGCAGGAAATGGCACAAACCCGCTATTATCACCCCACAAACAGAGGTCTTGAGGGCAAGATTGGCGAAAAGCTCGCCTGGCTTGCCGGACAGGATCAAAATAGCCCTATAAAACGCTACCGTTAGCGCTATCGTTGCGGTAATGTTGGCGTAGTATCCCTGTGGCCGCAGGCTGTGGTCACATTTTCCTATTTTAATTCGATAAGCACAGGATAAGCATGCTCGATCCCAATCTGCTGCGTAATGAGCCAGACGCAGTCGCTGAAAAACTGGCACGCCGGGGCTTTAAGCTGGATGTAGATAAGCTGCGCGCTCTTGAAGAGCGTCGTAAAGTTCTGCAGGTACAAACTGAAAATCTGCAGGCAGAGCGTAACTCTCGATCGAAATCCATTGGCCAGGCGAAAGCGCGCGGGGAAGATATTGAGCCATTACGCCTGGAAGTGAACAAACTGGGTGAAGAGCTGGATCAGGCGAAAGCGGAGCTGGACGTTCTTCAGGCCGAAATTCGTGATATCGCCCTGGCGATCCCGAACATTCCTGACGACAGCGTGCCTGTCGGCAAAGACGAGAACGACAACGTTGAAGTGAAACGCTGGGGCACGCCTCGCGAGTTCGACTTCGAGGTGCGCGATCACGTGACGCTGGGCGAAATGCACGCGGGCCTGGACTTTGCAGCAGCGGTTAAGCTGACCGGTTCTCGCTTCGTGGTGATGAAAGGCCAGATTGCCCATCTGCACCGCGCGCTGGCGCAGTTCATGCTGGATCTGCACACCGAACAGCATGGCTACAGCGAAACCTACGTTCCGTATCTGGTTAACCACGATACGCTGTACGGCACGGGCCAGCTGCCGAAATTTGCCGGCGATCTGTTCCATACCCGCCCGCTGGACGAAGAGGCAGACAGCAGCAACTACGCGCTGATCCCAACCGCGGAAGTACCGCTGACCAACCTCGTACGTGATGAGATCATCGACGAAGATGACCTGCCAATTAAGCTGACAGCACATTCTCCGTGCTTCCGTTCTGAAGCGGGCTCTTACGGTCGTGACACGCGCGGTCTGATCCGTATGCATCAGTTCGACAAAGTTGAGATGGTGCAGATCGTTCGTCCGGAAGAGTCCATGGACGCGCTGGAAGAGATGACCGGCCACGCTGAGAAAGTGCTGGAGCTGCTGGGTCTGCCGTACCGTCGTATGGCGCTGTGTACTGGTGACATGGGCTTTGGTGCCTGCAAAACCTTCGACCTGGAAGTCTGGGTACCTGCGCAGAACACCTACCGTGAGATCTCCTCCTGCTCTAACGTCTGGGATTTCCAGGCGCGCCGCATGCAGGCACGCTGCCGCAGCAAGTCTGACAAGAAAACCCGTCTGGTGCATACTCTGAACGGCTCTGGTCTGGCCGTTGGCCGTACGCTGGTTGCCGTGCTGGAAAACTACCAGCAGGCAGATGGCCGCATCGAGATCCCTGAAGTGCTGCGTCCATACATGAAAGGCCAGCAGTACATCGGCTGATAATTTGTCTTAAAACAAAAAAGCGCCTCAGGGCGCTTTTTTTATGCCTTTGATTTGATACGAAGCAATAACCTCTCCCTCTAAAGTAGTAATACTCTTCCGAATGAAAGTCAGCATAAAAAGCTGATAACGAAGAAATTCGTTATAAATAAAACTATATAGCGGTCTATGCCGCCTCTCATTTCTTTGTGAGCAACCAAAGTGAGTCTTTATGAAAATCAACGCGCCTGAAGCGTTAATGGCTGCCGAGGTCACTCGCCGTGGGTTGATGAAAACCACGGCAATTGGCGGCCTGGCCGTAGCCAGTAGTGCCTTCACGCTCCCTTTCACCCGACTGGCGTCGGCGGCAGATGCACTGTCCCCAGCCTCAGCTCCGGAAAAAGTGGTGTGGAGTGCCTGTACCGTAAACTGCGGTAGCCGTTGTCCGCTGCGTATGCATGTAGTGGATGGTGAAATTAAATATGTCGAAACCGACAATACCGGGGACGATAACTACGAAGGGTTACATCAGGTTCGCGCCTGTCTGCGCGGTCGCTCCATGCGTCGTCGCGTGTATAATCCGGACCGCCTGAAGTATCCGATGAAGCGCGTCGGTAAGCGTGGGGAAGGGAAGTTCGAGCGTATTAGCTGGGATGAAGCCTACGACATCATCGCCACCAATATGCAGCGCCTTATCAAAGAGTACGGCAACGAATCCATCTACCTGAACTACGGCACCGGGACGCTCGGCGGCACGCTGACCCGCTCCTGGCCGCCGGGTAAAACGCTGGTGGCGCGCCTGATGAACTGCTGCGGCGGTTATCTCAACCACTACGGCGACTACTCTTCCGCGCAGATTGCAGCGGGTCTCAACTATACCTACGGCGGCTGGGCGGACGGCAACAGCCCGTCTGATATCGAAAACAGTAAGCTGGTCGTGATGTTTGGCAATAACCCGGGCGAAACCCGTATGAGCGGCGGCGGGGTAACCTACTACCTGGAACAGGCCCGCGCAAAATCCAATGCTCGCATGATCATCATCGATCCGCGCTATACCGACACCGGTGCCGGACGTGAAGACGAGTGGATCCCAATCCGTCCGGGTACCGATGCGGCGCTGGTTTCCGCGCTGGCGTGGGTGATGATCACCGAAAACCTCGTCGATCAGCCTTTCCTGGATAAATACTGCGTCGGCTATGACGAGAAAACCCTGCCCGCCAGCGCGCCGGCTAACGGTCACTACAAGGCGTATATTCTCGGTCAGGGCAGCGATGGCGTGGCGAAAACGCCCGAGTGGGCCTCCACCATCACCGGTATTCCGGTGGAGCGTATCGTTCAGCTGGCGCGTGAGATTGGCTCAGCCAAACCGGCCTATATCAGCCAGGGCTGGGGACCGCAGCGTCATGCGAACGGCGAAATCGCGACCCGTGCCATCTCAATGCTTTCTATTCTGACGGGTAACGTGGGCGTTCACGGCGGAAACACCGGCGCGCGTGAAGGCTCTTATGAAGTGCCGTTTGAACGTATGCCGACGCTGGATAACCCTGTTCAGACCAGCATCTCCATGTTTATGTGGACCGATGCGATCGAACGCGGCCCGGAAATGACCGCCCTGCGCGATGGCGTGCGCGGCAAGGACAAGCTGGACGTGCCGATCAAGATGATCTGGAACTATGCCGGTAACTGTCTCATCAACCAGCACTCTGAAATCAACCGCACCCATGAAATCCTGCAGGATGACAAGAAGTGCGAGATGATTGTGGTGATTGACTGCCACATGACCTCCTCGGCGAAATATGCCGATATCCTGCTGCCGGACTGCACCGCCTCTGAGCAGATGGATTTCGCGCTGGACGCCTCCTGCGGCAACATGTCCTACGTGATCTTTACCGACCAGGCGATTAAACCGCGCTTCGAGTGTAAAACCATCTATGAGATGACCTCTGAGCTGGCGAAACGTCTTGGCGTTGAGCCGCAGTTTACCGAGGGACGTACTCAGGAAGGGTGGATGCGCCATCTGCATGAACTTTCCCGTAAAGCGATCCCTGACCTGCCGGATTTCGATACCTTCCGCAAGCAGGGTATGTACAAACAGCGCGATCCGGAAGGGCACCACGTGGCGTACAAAGCGTTCCGTGAAGATCCGCAGGCGAATCCGCTGACCACGCCATCGGGCAAAATCGAGATCTACTCCGAAGAGCTGGCAAAAATCGCGTCGACCTGGGAACTGCCGGAAGGGGACGTTATCGATCCGCTGCCGATCTACACGCCTGGTTTTGAAAACTATAACGATCCGCTGACGGCGAAATTCCCGCTGCAGCTGACCGGTTTCCACTACAAAGCGCGAGTGCACTCCACCTACGGCAACGTCGACGTACTGAAAGCCGCCTGCCGTCAGGAGATGTGGATCAACCCGATGGATGCCAAGGCTCGCGGCATCGGCAATGGCGATCGCGTGCGTATCTTCAACGGTCGCGGCGAGGTACACATTGAGGCCAAAGTGACGCCGCGCATGATGCCAGGCGTGGTGGCGCTGGGGGAAGGGGCCTGGTACAGCCCCGATGCCAACCGCATCGACCAGGCGGGCAGTATTAACGTGCTGACCACGCAACGTCCGTCGCCGCTGGCGAAGGGCAACCCATCCCACACAAACCTTGTCCAGGTTGAAAAGGTTTAAGGAGTAACCGATGACAACCCAGTATGGATTTTTCATTGATTCCAGCCGTTGCACCGGGTGCAAAACCTGCGAGCTGGCCTGTAAAGATTACAAAGATCTCACTCCGGACGTGAGCTTCCGCCGCATCTACGAATACGCCGGGGGCGACTGGCAGGAAGATAACGGCGTCTGGCATCAGAACGTCTTTGCATATTACCTGTCGATTGCCTGTAACCACTGTGAAGATCCGGCCTGCACCAAGGTCTGCCCGAGCGGGGCGATGCACAAGCGGGAAGACGGTTTTGTGGTGGTGGATGAAGATGTCTGCATCGGCTGCCGCTACTGCCATATGGCGTGCCCGTACGGCGCGCCGCAGTACAACGCCGCCAAAGGGCATATGACCAAGTGCGACGGCTGCCACAGCCGCGTAGCGGATGGTAAGAAACCCATCTGCGTCGAGTCCTGTCCACTCCGCGCGCTGGACTTTGGTCCTGTTGAAGAGCTGCGACAAAAACACGGTCAGCTTGCCGCAGTGGCGCCGCTGCCGTCAGCGCACTTCACGAAGCCGAGTATTGTCATTAAACCTAACGCCAACAGCCGTCCGACGGGTGACACCACCGGCTACCTGGCAAATCCGAAGGAGGTGTAAGATGGGAAGTGGATGGCATGAATGGCCGCTGATGATCTTCACGGTCTTTGGTCAGTGCGTGGCGGGCGGCTTCATCGTACTCGCGCTGGCGCTGTTGAAAGGCGATCTCAACGCTGAACAGCAGCAGCGTCTGGTGTTGAGCATGTTTGGTCTGTGGGTGCTGATGGGAATTGGCTTTATCGCCTCCACGCTGCACCTGGGTTCGCCGATGCGCGCGTTTAACTCTCTGAACCGCGTAGGAGCGTCGTCCCTCAGTAACGAGATTGCGAGCGGGGCAATTTTCTTTGCCGTCGGCGGGCTGGGCTGGCTGCTGGCCGCGATGAAGAAATTGCCTGCGGGTCTGCGAAGCCTGTGGCTGATCGTCACCATGGTGCTGGGCGTAGTGTTCGTGTGGATGATGGTGCGCGTCTATAACACCATCGATACCGTCCCAACCTGGTACAGCGTCTGGACGCCGATGAGCTTCTTCCTGACGATGTTTATCGGCGGGCCGCTGCTGGGCTACCTGCTGCTGCGCGTGGCGGGTATCGACGGGTGGGCAATGCGTCTTCTGCCCGCCGTTTCGCTGCTGGCGCTGGTGGTGAGTGCGATGGTTGCTCTGATGCAGGGGGCTGAGCTGGCAACTATTCACAGCTCCATTCAGCAGGCGTCCGCCCTGGTTCCTGATTACGGTTCTCTGATGGCCTGGCGCATCGTTCTGCTGGTCGCGGCGTTGGTATTCTGGATCGCTCCTCAGCTTAAAGGTTATCAGCCCGCGCTGCCGCTGCTGTCACTGGCCTTTGTGCTGGTACTGGCAGGGGAGTTGATTGGTCGCGGCATTTTCTACGGGTTGCATATGACCGTTGGTATGGCTATCGCCAGTTAACGTTGCATTTAGTTATATCAAGCCGGGCCTGAGTGCCCGGCTTTTTCTTTTTTCGATCATGAAATTTTTCGACTGTCGTTTTGTTTTAATTTCGGTCATTAATAAATAAAAACAGACACATAATTAATATCTATAGCAGGCGCTGCATTAGCAGGATAAGTTTTTTAAATCGACAGGGAACATATTGTGCGAGCCAGCTAAATCAGTGGATTGACTTTGTTTTTGCCAGTGGCATGATGCGCACGAAATCTGAACTTCCTCACGGTTTTTAATCCATGACCACCTATACCCGGCCAGTGCTCCTGTTGCTCTGTGGCCTGCTTCTGTTGACCCTGGCGATCGCAGTGTTAAACACGCTCGTCCCGCTGTGGCTCGCCCATGAAAACTTACCGACCTGGCAGGTGGGTATGGTCAGCTCGTCCTTTTTCACCGGGAACCTGCTGGGCACATTATTAACCGGGAGCCTGATTAAGCGCTTCGGCTTTAATCGCAGCTATTATCTGGCGTCGCTGATTTTCGCTGCCGGGTGCGCCGGGTTGGGTCTGATGGTCGGCTTCTGGAGCTGGATGGCGTGGCGCTTTATCGCCGGTATCGGCTGCGCGATGATTTGGGTGGTGGTTGAAAGTGCGCTGATGTGCAGCGGCACCTCCCGCAACCGCGGACGTCTGCTGGCGGCCTACATGATGGTTTACTACGTCGGCACCGTGCTGGGTCAACTGATGGTCAGCAAGCTGTCAACCGACCTGATGAGCGTGCTGCCGTGGGTGACAGGCATGGTGCTGGCGGCGATCCTGCCGCTGCTCTTTACGCGCATTGTGAACCAAAACAGCGAACATCAGGAAGCGACCCACGTCTGGCCAATGCTGAGACTCCGTCAGGCGCGTCTGGGCGTTAACGGCTGCATTATCTCAGGGATTGTACTGGGCTCGCTCTACGGCCTGATGCCGCTCTACCTGAACCACCAGGGGGTCAGTGATTCCGGAATTGGCTTCTGGATGGCGGTGATGGTGAGCGCGGGTATTGTGGGTCAGTGGCCGATTGGCCGCCTGGCGGACCGCTTTGGTCGTCTGCTGGTGCTGCGCGTTCAGGTCTTCGTGGTGATCATGGGATGCCTCGCCATGCTCAGCAACGCCGCGATGGCGCCCGCGCTGTTTATTCTGGGGGCTGCCGGCTTTACGCTCTATCCGGTCGCGATGGCCTGGGCCTGTGAGAAAGTTGAACATCACCAGCTGGTGGCAATGAATCAGGCGCTGTTACTGAGCTATACTATCGGCAGTTTATTAGGGCCGACGTTTACCGCGATGCTGATGCAGAATTATTCCGATAATTTATTGTTTATCATGATCGCCAGCGTGTCGTTTATTTATCTCTTAATGCTGCTGCGTAAAGCGGGCGAGCATCCAACGCCTGTGGCTCACGCCTGATTAAATAAAAGCCTGTCATAGACAGGCTTTTTTATCCCTGTCACATATAAGACTTTTACGTATTGTTTGTTTTTCCCGCCTGGCGATAATTCAAATGAGTTCTACCACTAAAAGGCAACAATCATGTCTATACGTCGTTTTTCCACTACCGCACTTGCCGTAGTGTTGTCTTTAACGTTTGCAACGGCTCCGGTCATGGCTAATCCTGGTAACGGGAACGGCGGTGGTCACGGAAACGGTGGCGGACAAGGTAATGGCGGCAATCATGGTAACGGGAATTCTGGTAACTCCGGTAACCATGGTAATAAGCAAAATAGCGGAAAGGATAACCCTGGAAAATCGGATAAGAGCTTCAAAAACAGCAAAGATGTCGGTAATGACGTTGATGCTCGCGTGAGCTTCGATCATGCCCGCCACCTGGCACTGAATTACGGCTTAACGGGCTATGAGTCTCTGCCTCCGGGTATTGCAAAAAACCTCGCCCGCGGTAAACCACTTCCTCCGGGCATTGCTAAGAAAACCGTGCCAGCGTCTATGCTCGGCCAGCTTCCTTCCTACCCTGGCTATGAATGGCGCGTCGTGGGTGACGATCTGGTCTTAATTGCGCTGAGTACGGCGATTGTGACTTCCGTTATTAACGGCGTCTTTAAATAGAATATAAAAAGGCCCGGTTCTCACCGGGCCTTCTCTTTAATACATGACCTTGTGACCGTACTGCTCAAGAATACCTTTCACGCGCTCCATCGTTTCTTTCTTCGGCGGCTTCACGCCATCGAGTTTGTACTCTTCGCCCATCGCCACCCATTTGTGTTTACCCAGCTCGTGATAGGGCAGAAGCTCAATTTTCTCGACATTGCCCATGTCGCGGGTAAATTCCCCCAGGCGGTGCGCGGAATCATCGTCATCTGACCAACCGGGAACTACAACGTAGCGGATCCAGGTTTTGATGCCTTTGTCGGCAATGTATTTGGCAAACTCCAGCGTACGGTGGTTAGAAACGCCAACCAAATTCTGGTGGATCTCATCGTTCATCTGTTTGAGATCGAGCATCACCAGATCGGTCACTTCGAGCAGTTCATCAATAACCGGATCGTAGCGGCGCACAAAGCCGTTGGTGTCGAGACAGGTATGAATACCTTCTTTACGGCAGGCGCGGAACCAGTCGCGGACAAACTCAGCCTGCAGAATAGCTTCACCGCCGGACGCGGTCACGCCACCGCCGGACGCATTCATAAAGTGGCGGTAGGTCACCACCTCTTTCATCAAATCTTCCACGGTGACTTCTTTACCGCCGTGCGTGTCCCAGGTATCACGGTTATGGCAGTACAGGCAGCGCATCAGGCAGCCCTGGAAAAAGGTAATAAAGCGGATCCCCGGGCCATCGACGGTACCACAGGATTCAAAGGAGTGAATGCGACCAATAGTAGACATTGCGGTGATATCTCCGAATTTGGCCCATCCGGGGGCCTGTGTAGTTGCACAGCTCAAAGGCTATGTCGAGTCTGTTTTGGCTGTTATCCATAGAGTATAGATAGCGGACAAAAGAGACTGATGAAGCGAGGGTGTTAAAAAGGCCCCACTTGCGTGGAGCCTTTATTGTACGCTTTTTAACGCGTGATTTCAGTCAATTCCACTTACATGGACTGAGTGAAAGTACGGGTGATAACGTCCTGCTGCTGTTCTTTAGTCAGGGAGTTAAAACGTACTGCGTAGCCAGATACGCGGATGGTCAGCTGAGGATACTTCTCAGGGTGTTCCATCGCGTCGAGCAGCATTTCACGGTTCATTACGTTCACGTTCAGGTGCTGACCACCTTCGATGGACGCTTCGTGGTGGAAGTAACCATCCATCAGACCCGCGAGGTTAGTTTTACGCACTTCGTCGTCTTTACCCAGCGCGTTTGGCACGATAGAGAAGGTGTAAGAGATACCATCTTTCGCGTAAGCAAACGGCAGTTTAGCAACGGAGGTCAGAGAGGCAACCGCACCTTTCTGGTCACGACCGTGCATTGGGTTAGCACCTGGGCCGAATGGCGCGCCAGCACGACGACCGTCTGGGGTGTTACCGGTTTTCTTACCATACACAACGTTAGAGGTGATGGTCAGAACAGACTGAGTCGGGATAGCGTTACGGTAGGTAGTCAGTTTCTGAATTTTCTTCATGAAACGTTCTACCAGGTCAACCGCCATGTCATCAACGCGAGCGTCGTTGTTACCAAACTGCGGATATTCGCCTTCGATTTCGAAGTCTACGGCCAGGCCGTCTTCGTCACGAATTGGTTTAACTTTCGCGTATTTGATTGCAGACAGGGAGTCAGCAGCAACGGACAGACCAGCGATACCACACGCCATGGTGCGGATAACGTCACGGTCGTGCAGCGCCATCAGAGAGGCTTCGTAGCTGTACTTGTCGTGCATGTAGTGAATAACGTTCAGTGCAGTGACGTACTGTTTAGCCAGCCAGTCCATGAAGTGGTCCATGCGCTCCATGACTTCGTCATAGTTCAGCACGTCACCTTTAATTGGCTCAGACTTAGGACCAACCTGCATTTTTAGTTTTTCATCAACGCCGCCGTTGATAGCGTACAGCATGGTTTTCGCCAGGTTTGCACGCGCACCGAAGAACTGCATTTGTTTACCAACAACCATTGGGCTTACGCAGCAAGCGATAGCGTAATCGTCGTTGTTGAAGTCCGGACGCATCAGGTCATCGTTCTCGTACTGCAGAGAAGAGGTGTCGATGGACACTTTAGCGGCGAATTTCTTGAAGTTCAGAGGCAGTTTTTCAGACCACAGAACGGTGATGTTCGGCTCCGGAGAAGGACCCATGGTGTACAGGGTGTTCAGGAAGCGGAAGCTGTTTTTGGTAACCAGCGTACGGCCGTCAACGCCCATACCACCGATTGATTCTGTTGCCCAGATTGGGTCACCAGAGAACAGTTCATCGTATTCAGGGGTACGCAGGAAGCGAACCATACGCAGTTTCATGACCAGGTGGTCAATCATTTCCTGAGCGTCTTGCTCGGTGATTTTGCCTGCTTTCAGGTCACGTTCGATGTACGCATCCAGGAAGGTAGACACGCGACCGAAGGACATTGCTGCACCGTTCTGAGACTTAACCGCAGCCAGGTAGCCGAAGTAGGTCCACTGGATAGCTTCCTGAGCGTTGGTTGCAGGACCAGAGATATCGCAGCCGTATTTCGCAGCCATCTCTTTGATCTGACCCAGCGCGCGGTGCTGTTCAGCAATTTCTTCACGCAGACGGATAGTCGCTTCCAGGTTTACGCCGTTTTCCAGATCGGACTGCAGGGAAACAAACTGCGCGTACTTGTCTTTCATCAGGAAGTCGATGCCGTACAGCGCAACGCGACGGTAGTCACCGATGATACGACCACGACCATATGCATCTGGCAGACCCGTCAGAACGCCAGATTTACGGCAGTTCAGAATGTCTTTGGTGTAAACATCGAATACGCCCTGGTTGTGGGTTTTGCGGTATTCGGTGAAGATTTTTTTCAGCATTGGGTCCAGCTCGCGGTTATACGCTTTGCAGGAACCTTCAACCATTTTGATACCACCGAACGGGATGATTGCGCGTTTCAGTGGTGCTTCAGTCTGCAGACCAACGATTTTCTCAAGGGCTTTGTTGATGTAGCCAGCATCGTGAGAAGTGATGGTGGAAGCAACGGAGGTGTCAAAATCAACTGGCGCGTGAGTGCGGTTTTCCAGTTTAACGCCTTCCATTACGCTGTCCCACAGCTTGGTGGTCGCATCAGTTGCGCCAGCCAGGAAGGATTCGTCACCTTCATACGGGGTATAGTTTTTCTGAATGAAGTCGCGGACGTTTACTTCATTCTGCCAGTCACCTTTCGCAAAACCTTCCCAGGCTGTGGCTAACTTTTCATTAAGCTCGGACATGTAACACCTACCTTCTTAAGTGGATTTTTTATTTACTGCCTGAGAAAACCATCAATGATGATCGTCGCCACGCAGGTAAATGACCCAGTATGTCAACCCAACTAACAGACCCCCACCGATAATGTTCCCGATAGTGACGGGGATCAGGTTATCAGTAATGAAATTCATAATAGTCAGGTGAGAGAAACTTTCCGGGGATGAACCAACTGCGGTCCAGAACTCCGGGCTTGCAAAGTTGCGGATAACAATCCCCATCGGGATCATGAACATATTCGCAATACTGTGCTCAAAGCCGCTGGCAACAAACATCGCAACCGGCAGAACCATAATCATGGCTTTATCCATCAGGCTACGACCCGAGTAGCTCATCCAGACCGCCAGGCAGACCATCAGGTTTGCGAGGATGCCGAGAGCAACGGCTTCGATAAATGTGTGATGCATTTTGTGGTCGGCGGTCTGCAGGACGTTAAGGCCCCAGCCGCCGTTGGCGGTCATATACTCGCCAGAGAGCCACATCAACAGAACAAAGAGCAGACAGCCAATCAGGTTACCAACGTAGACGTTAAGCCAGTTGCGCGCCAGTTGACCCCAGGTAATTCTTCCGCTGGCCTTTGCCACGACAATCAGCACCGTTGAGGTGAAGAGGTCGGCGCCGCAGATGACGCAGAGAATCAGGCCCAGTGAGAAGCAAATGCCGCCAATCAGTTTAGCTATGCCGAAAGGCATTCCGGCAGTACCGGTGGTGGCGGTGATGTAGAAGACGAAAGCGATTGAGATGAACACACCTGCGGTGATCGCCAGATAGAACGTCTTCATCGGGTGTTTCGTTGCTTTATAGACACCCGCTTCTTCGGCAACTTTTGCCATCGCGGCGGGGAGTAAAAGATCAAAAGGGTTGTCAGCTTTCACACTAACTCTCTCTTTATTAAGTCGGCGACGAGATACTAACAAAGCATTATAGAAGAGAAATTGATATAGATCATATCTCGCCTGGCTTATAGGCCCGCAGTGTGTATGGTTTTACAACAAATGCGGAGTAAGTATTTGATTATCCGTATAAAAATAAATTTTAAAAGTTATGAAAAGAGTTGAATTTTTTCGTTCGGCCCCCTTCGAAACAGTTAATTAATATGGGGTATTTACCATAAAAAGTAACAATAAAGCCCAGGCAAATATTATTATATTTACCCATGTTTAACTTTATTATTACAATCAATAATCATTGCCGAAGAGAATAAAAAACGGGGCAATGAAATTGCCCCGTAATATAGCCCAGACGATTGAATACGCCTACTGCTGTTAATGTTATGTGCGCTTATTTTGACCAGTAAGCGGCTTTTGCTTTCTGCAGCTTCTCATAGGCCTTCAGCAGAGACTGATGCGCCGGAAAGGCTTTCAGATCGCTGTCAACTGCCTGCAGACCGTAGAACGGCTCTTCACCGCTCAGCGCCGCGCTGGCGGCTTCAACCGCTTCAGCACCGTACATACGTACGAAAGCGTTCAGGTACTGCAGTGGCTCGCGATCGTCTTCCTGTGCAAGCAGCAACAGGGTTTGCAGGCAGCGGTAATAGTTGGTGCGCTCGGCGGAGAAGACCGACTGGTTAAACTCCATGGTCCATTCGGTCCAGGCCAGGGCCTGATCCAGATCGCCGCCCGCCAGCGCCAGCATCGCTTTTAGTTCGCCGATGCGCAGGGTGTACCAGCCGTTGTCTTTCCCGGTCGCCAGACCCAGCAGTTCGCGCACGCGGGTAAAATCATCGTGGCCCTCATCGTCCAGCTGGGCGATCAGGTTGAGATAATCTTCTTTCTCCCACTCGCTGCCCGGCAGGGACAGCAGGGTCTCACGCAGGTGCGCGCCCATGCTGTTGTTAGCCAGCCACAAATCTTCCGCCGGATAGATGTCGGACATGCCGGGCACGATGATGCGGCACGCGTAAACGCCCAGGTGTTCGTAGTCGGCAATGTAGACTTCCTGATCTTCGGCGTTGAAGATTGCCATCAGCGTGGCGAACTCTTCTTCCGTGGTACCGGCAAAGCTCCAGTCCACGAACGGATAGTCCGCGTCCTGCTTGAACATATCCCAGGAGATCAAACCGCTGGAGTCGATGAAGTGGGTTTCGAGGTTGGTATGCTCGGCCACTTCTTCATCGTCAAACGTTGGCGGGGTAAACACGTCGAGATCTTTCAGGCTACGGCCCTGCAGCAGCTCGGTCACGGTACGCTCCAGCGCCACACCGAAGTCAGGATGCGCGCCGAAGGAGGCAAAGCAAGTGCCGTTAGTCGGGTTAAACAGCACGACGCAGATAACCGGATATTTACCGCCCAGCGAGCCGTCGTAGGCAAAGATTGGGAAACCTTCCGCTTCCAGCTTCGCGATGGATTCCACCACGCCCGGGTAGCGCGCCAGAACGTCCGCCGGGATCTCCGGCAGGCTGATGGATTCAGCGATGATGCGGTTTTTAATGTGACGCTCGAACACCTCAGACAGGCCCTGCACGCGCGCTTCGTTGCGGGTGTTACCGGCGGACATGCCGTTGGACACATACAGGTTGCCGACGATGTTCATCGGAATATAAACGGTCTGCTCGTCAGACTGACGGGTGAACGGCAGGGCGCAGATACCGCGATCTTCGTTACCCGACTGCAGATCGATCAGCATGCTGGCAGTCAGTTCGTTTTCTGGATCGTAGAAAGCGCGCAGGCGTTGATCGAGGATCCCTTCCGGCAGTTCGTCGTCTTCGGTCAGTGGGAACCATTTTTCGTTCGGATAGTGAACGAAAGGACCGTTGGCGATGGTTTCACCCAGCCAGAAGTCAGCAAAGAAATAGTTGGTGGACAGACGCTCAAAATACTCACCCAACGCAGAGGCCAGTGCCGCTTTTTTCGTCGCGCCTTTACCGTTGGTAAAGCAGAGCGCGCAGTCTTTGTCGCGAATGTGCACGGACCAGACGTGAGGCACCGGGTTGAGCCAGGAGGCTTCTTCGATGTTAAAGCCCAGGTCGGTCAGTTTCTGCTGGAAGCGAGCGATGGAATCTTCCAGAGCGGCGTCTTTGCCGGGGATAAACGTTTGAGTCATGGCGTTCACTTTTATCGTACGTAAAGCGCGCAATGATACGGGTTTTGAGTGACGGGTGCTATCTCCGGCGAAAATAAATGGCTGGGCTATGCTTAGTGACAGTAACTGACTGTTAAGGCATAGAAAAATGAAAGCATTTGATCTCCAGCGGATGGCGTTTGATAAAGTTCCTCCTGAATTTCTGGGCGAAGTGGCGCTGCGCAGCCTGTATACCTTCGTACTCGTCTTCCTGTTTCTTAAAATCACCGGCCGTCGCGGCGTTCGGCAGATGTCGCTGTTTGAGGTGCTGATCATTCTGACGCTGGGCTCGGCGGCGGGAGACGTCGCCTTTTATGACGATGTGCCGATGGTGCCGGTGTTTATCGTTTTTGTCTCACTGGCGCTACTTTACCGTCTCGTCATGTGGCTGATGTCGAAAAGCGAAAAGCTGGAAGATCTGTTCGAAGGGAAGCCGGTGGTTATCGTCGAGGACGGCCAACTGGCCTGGCAAAATGTGCAAAGCGCCAACATGACCGAGTTTGAGTTCTTTATGGAGCTTCGCCTGAACAGCGTTGAGCAACTGGGGCAGGTGCGTCTGGCGATTATGGAAACCAACGGCCAAATCAGCGTCTATTACTATTCTGACGACGAGGTGAAGCCGGGACTGTGTATCCTGCCGGATATGCTCATAGAGCGTTTCAGAACGGTACCTGAATCAGGCGAGTATGCTTGCGTAAGGTGTAGCCATGTTGTCGCGATGCAGCCAGGGGATCGTCAATTATGCCCCCGCTGTGCAAATCCGGAATGGACGAAGGTTAGCCGGGCCAAACGTATTACCTGACAGCCATTTTGTCGGTTTTGTCGTATCGAGGCGGCAGATTGTTTTGTGTGACGCGGGGCACATTTCCCCGGTCATAAGTTTTAGACATTGCGGCGCGTGTCACTGAATGATAAAACCGATATCCACAGTTATAACTTATGGCTTTTAGCGTGGTGAGGGGAAATGGCTCAAGTTTTTAATTTCAGTTCAGGTCCGGCAATGTTACCGGCAGACGTGCTTAAACAGGCTCAACAGGAGCTGTGTGACTGGAACGGTCTGGGTACGTCGGTGATGGAAATCAGCCACCGTGGTAAAGAGTTTATTCAGGTGGCCGAAGAGGCAGAAAAGGATTTTCGCGATCTGCTGAATATTCCCTCGAACTACAAAGTATTGTTCTGCCACGGTGGCGGCCGCGGTCAGTTTGCAGGCGTACCGCTGAATATCCTCGGTGACAAAACGACGGCTGACTACGTTGACGCGGGTTACTGGGCGGCAAGCGCCGTTAAAGAAGCGCACAAGTACTGCGCGCCGAACGTTATCGACGCCAAAGTGACCGTTGACGGCCTGCGCGCCGTGAAGCCTATGAGCGAGTGGCAGCTTTCTGATAACGCCGCCTATCTTCATTACTGCCCGAACGAAACCATTGACGGGATTGCCATCGACGAGACGCCAAACTTTGGCAAAGATGTTGTAGTTGCCGCCGACTTCTCCTCCACCATTCTGTCTGCGCCACTTGACGTCAGCCGTTACGGCGTTATCTATGCGGGCGCGCAGAAAAATATCGGTCCTGCGGGTCTGACTATCGTCATCGTGCGTGAAGATTTGCTGGGTAAAGCGCATAAATCCTGCCCGTCGATTCTCGACTACACCGTGCTGAACGATAACGACTCCATGTTCAACACCCCACCAACGTTTGCCTGGTACCTCTCCGGCCTGGTCTTCAAATGGCTGAAGCAAAACGGCGGCGTGGCGCAGATGGACAAGGTGAATCAGCAGAAAGCCGAACTGCTGTATGGCGTGATCGACAAGAGCGATTTCTACCGCAACGATGTAGCGAAAGCTAACCGTTCCCGCATGAACGTGCCATTCCAGCTGGCGGACAGCAGCCTGGACAAAGTGTTCCTGGAAGAGTCCTTCGCGGCAGGCCTGCACGCGCTCAAGGGCCACCGTGTGGTGGGCGGCATGCGTGCCTCTATCTATAACGCGATGCCGCTGGAAGGCGTTAAGGCCCTGACGGATTTCATGATCGACTTTGAACGTCGTCACGGTTAATTTGCTGTTTTTCACCCCCGCAGCGTCCCTGCGGGGTTTTTATTATGTTGAGTTGAGAGTTTAGTTTTCATGGAATCCCTGACGTTACAACCTATCGCGCGGGTAGATGGCACTATCAATCTGCCTGGTTCAAAAAGTGTCTCGAACCGCGCTCTGCTGCTGGCAGCTCTGGCAAACGGCACCACCGTCCTCACTAACCTGCTGGACAGCGATGACGTGCGCCATATGCTCAATGCGCTGAAAGCGTTGGGCGTTCATTACACACTCTCTGACGATCGTACCCGCTGCGAAGTGACCGGCAACGGCGGCGCGCTGCAGGCGAGTGAAGAGCTTGAGCTGTTTCTGGGCAACGCGGGTACCGCGATGCGTCCGCTGGCGGCGGCCCTGTGCCTGGGGAGCAACAACATCGTGCTGACCGGCGAGCCGCGCATGAAAGAGCGTCCGATCGGTCATCTGGTAGATGCCCTGCGTCAGGGCGGCGCGCAGATTGACTATCTGGAGCAGGAAAATTATCCGCCACTGCGTCTGCGCGGGGGCTTTACCGGCGGTCACGTCGAGGTTGACGGCAGCGTCTCCAGCCAATTCCTGACGGCATTGCTGATGACCGCGCCGCTGGCCCCACAGGATACGGTTATCACGATTAAAGGTGAGCTGGTCTCCAAACCGTATATTGATATCACGCTGCACCTGATGAAAACCTTCGGCGTTGAGGTGGAAAACCAGTCTTACCAGCGCTTCGTGGTGCGCGGGGCACAGCGGTATCTGTCTCCGGGTAACTACCTGGTGGAAGGGGATGCGTCATCCGCGTCCTACTTCCTGGCCGCGGGTGCGATTAAAGGCGGTACGGTAAAAGTGACCGGCATTGGCCGCAACAGCGTGCAGGGCGATATTCGTTTTGCGGACGTGCTGGAAAAAATGGGCGCTATTGTCACCTGGGGTGATGACTTCATCTCCTGTACCCGCGGCGAGCTGAACGCCATCGACATGGACATGAACCATATCCCGGATGCGGCGATGACCATTGCCACGGCGGCGCTGTTTGCCAAAGGCACCACCACGCTGCGTAACATCTACAACTGGCGCGTAAAAGAGACGGACCGCCTGTTCGCAATGGCGACAGAGCTGCGTAAAGTCGGCGCTGAGGTAGAAGAGGGCGAAGATTACATTCGCGTTACCCCTCCGGCAAAACTGCAGTTTGCTGAAATCGGGACCTATAACGATCACCGTATGGCGATGTGTTTCTCGCTGGTGGCGCTGTCCGATACCCCTGTGACCATTCTCGATCCGAAATGTACGGCAAAAACCTTCCCGGACTATTTCGAACAGCTGGCGCGCATTAGTACCCTGGCATAATGAATACCTGCCGCATCACCTGATGCGGCATTTCCTTACGCTTCCTGACGATCTTTCCCGCTCATTTCTTCTACACTCTGCTTCAATCATTCCGCAATTTGCACGCAAAGGTAACAGTTGCGCACGTTGGCGCGTATAATGCGCGGCGTTCATGTTAACGGTATGCCTTATTTAAGGAGAAAAAGATGACGGCAATTGCCCCGGTAATCACCATTGATGGGCCGAGTGGCGCAGGGAAAGGTACTCTGTGCAAAGCGATGGCGGAAGCATTGCAATGGCATCTTTTAGATTCGGGAGCAATCTATCGCGTGCTGGCGCTGGCTGCGCTGCATCATCATGTGGATGTCGCCTCTGAAGAAGCGCTGGTACCGCTGGCAGCGCATCTGGATGTGCGTTTTGTTTCCACCGATGGCAACCTGGAAGTGATTCTGGAAGGTGAAGATGTGAGCGGCGAAATCCGTACGCAGGAAGTCGCTAATGCGGCCTCTCAGGTGGCCGCTTTCCCACGCGTTCGCGAGGCGCTGCTACGTCGGCAGCGTGCGTTTCGTGAAGCCCCGGGTCTGATCGCTGACGGACGCGACATGGGAACCGTAGTATTTCCTGATGCACCAGTAAAAATTTTCCTTGACGCCTCTTCGGAAGAGCGTGCTCAACGCCGCATGCTTCAGTTGCAGGAAAAGGGGTTTAGTGTTAACTTTGATCGCCTTTTATCCGAGATAAAAGAGCGCGATGACCGCGATCGTAACCGCGCCGTCGCACCACTTGTTCCTGCAGAAGATGCTTTAGTACTGGATTCAACCAGTTTAACTATTGAGCAAGTGATTGAAAAAGCGCTACAATATGCGCGCCAAAAACTGGCACTCGCGTAATTGCGACCGATTTAGCAGTACCCCCGCTGCAATGGACTGACGGCGGGTATGTGAAACAACCCCATCCGGCACGGAGCCAGGTGGACGTTAATATTAACCTGAAGATTAAACATGACTGAATCTTTTGCTCAACTGTTTGAAGAATCCTTAAAAGAAATCGAAACCCGTCCGGGTTCCATCGTTCGCGGTGTTGTTGTTGCTATCGACAAAGACGTAGTACTGGTTGACGCCGGTCTGAAATCTGAGTCCGCCATTCCGGCTGAGCAGTTCAAAAACGCCCAGGGCGAGCTGGAAATCCAGGTTGGTGACGAAGTTGACGTTGCTCTGGACGCAGTAGAAGACGGCTTCGGCGAAACCCTGCTGTCTCGTGAGAAAGCTAAACGTCACGAAGCATGGATCACGCTGGAGAAAGCTTACGAAGAAGCTGAAACTGTGGTCGGTGTTATCAACGGCAAAGTTAAAGGTGGCTTCACTGTTGAGCTGAATGGTATTCGTGCGTTCCTGCCAGGTTCACTGGTAGACGTTCGTCCAGTCCGTGACACCCTGCACCTCGAAGGCAAAGAGCTTGAGTTCAAAGTAATCAAGCTGGACCAGAAGCGTAACAACGTTGTTGTTTCCCGTCGTGCCGTTATCGAATCCGAAAACAGCGCAGAACGCGATCAGCTGCTGGAAAACCTGCAGGAAGGCATGGAAGTCAAAGGTATCGTTAAGAACCTCACTGACTACGGCGCATTCGTTGACCTGGGCGGCGTTGATGGCCTGCTGCACATCACCGACATGGCGTGGAAACGCGTTAAGCACCCAAGCGAAATCGTGAACGTGGGCGACGAAATCACTGTTAAAGTGCTGAAATTCGACCGCGAGCGTACTCGTGTATCCCTCGGCCTGAAACAGCTGGGCGAAGATCCATGGGTAGCTATCGCTAAGCGTTACCCAGAAGGTACTAAACTGACTGGTCGCGTAACCAACCTGACCGACTACGGCTGCTTCGTTGAAATCGAAGAAGGCGTTGAAGGCCTGGTGCACGTTTCCGAAATGGACTGGACCAACAAAAACATCCACCCATCCAAAGTTGTTAACGTTGGTGATGTAGTGGAAGTGATGGTTCTGGATATCGACGAAGAACGTCGTCGTATCTCCCTGGGCCTGAAACAGTGCAAAAACAACCCATGGCAGCAGTTCGCGGAAACCCACAACAAGGGCGACCGTGTTGAAGGTAAAATCAAGTCTATCACTGACTTCGGTATCTTCATCGGCCTGGACGGCGGCATCGATGGCCTGGTTCACCTGTCTGACATCTCCTGGAACGTTGCAGGCGAAGAAGCAGTTCGTGAATACAAAAAAGGCGACGAAATCGCTGCAGTTGTTCTGCAGGTTGACGCAGAGCGTGAGCGTATCTCCTTGGGCGTTAAACAGCTCGCAGAAGATCCGTTCAACAACTGGGTTGCACTGAACAAGAAAGGCGCAATCGTAAACGGTAAAGTGACTGCAGTTGACGCTAAAGGCGCAACCGTAGAACTGGCTGACGGCGTTGAAGGTTACCTGCGCGCTTCTGAAGCTTCACGTGACCGCGTTGAAGATGCCACTCTGGTTCTGAACGTTGGCGACGACGTTGAAGCTAAGTTCACCGGTGTTGACCGTAAGAACCGTGCAATCAGCCTGTCTGTTCGTGCTAAAGACGAAGCTGATGAGAAAGATGCAATCGCAACTGTTAACAAACAGGAAGATGCAAACTTCTCTAACAACGCAATGGCTGAAGCTTTCAAAGCAGCTAAAGGCGAGTAATATCAGGTTCTCGGCATCATTTGAACTGTAACGCATTTACAGCGCGAAGGATGAGGAGCAGACTTGACAGATTGCAGGATTCGTCCTGTAATCAATAACAAAGGGCGGCTACGGCCGCCCTTGTTTAATGAGCTGTTCAGCTAATTGGTTTGAAAGGAACCGGAGGAATCATGACCAAGTCAGAATTGATTGAAAGACTTGCCAGTCAGCAACCGCATATCCCTGCCAAGGCAGTGGAAGATGCCGTAAAAGAGATGCTGGAGCATATGGCCTCCACTCTTGCCCAGGGCGAGCGCATTGAAATCCGCGGTTTCGGTAGTTTTTCTCTGCACTATCGTGCTCCACGTACCGGGCGTAACCCGAAAACTGGTGATAAAGTCGAGCTGGAAGGTAAGTACGTTCCACACTTTAAGCCGGGTAAAGAGCTGCGCGATCGCGCCAATATTTACGGCAACTGAGTTTAGCCAGCCGGTTAAACTGGGTTCGAAAGAAAGCACCTGCGGGTGCTTTTTTTGTACCCGTCGCTTTCTTTCTGAAGGTGCCCCGCATTTTCCGTTTCGTTTTCTGTAACGCATAAAATACATTGCTGCGCTTGCTGTAAATCGCATTCTTCTTACCTGACGACCCGCACCACCCGCTAGCATACTGCCACCCTGAAACAGGGAGGTAGCAATGGGAATTCCCGCTTTAGGTATCTGCGCCATTCTGGCGATAGCCCCGTTACTCTGGTTACCCGAACTGCCATCGCGTTATACCGTGTGGATAATGATGGCTGGCGGGGCTGCACTGGCCGCACGCCAAAACATACGGCTTAAGTATGTGGGGCTTACGCTGCTCTTTTGCGTGTGGGGCATTCTGGCTGCGCAAGAGAGCGTCTGGCCGATGCAGCATTTAACCACAGGTGCCGTACAGGCCGAGGTAGAAATCTCCACCACTGATGGTGCCACTGTGCATCAGGGAAAAATACTCACCGTTGATGGCCAACGCTGGTGGGCGTCAACGGGCGTAACGCTTTATGGTCATTATCTGCCGCAGAAAGCGTGCGCCGGTCAGCGCTGGGCAATGACCCTCAGGCTCAGGCCGGCTCACGGCGAACTGAACGACGGAGGGTATGATCCCCAGCGCAGCGCTATTGCTCGCCATCAAACGCTGAGCGGGCGCTTTACCCATGCAGAACTCGTCGATGGGCGTTGCAGTCTGCGAGCGCAATACCTGACGTCGCTGCAAAACCGACTTTCTGCTTATCGCTGGGGTGCGGTGATCCTCGGGCTGGGGATGGGGGAACGTCTGGATGTTCCAGGAGAAATAAAAGATCTGATGCGTGAAACCGGCACGCTGCATCTGATGGCGATTTCGGGCCTGCATATCGCGCTGGCGGCCTCCATCGTCTGGTTGCTCACGCGCGGGCTTCAGTTTTTATTACCTTGCCATCGTGTCCACTGGCAAATGCCTCTGCTGGCCGGGTTATGCTTTGCCGCTTTCTACGCCTGGCTGACCGGCCTGCAGCCGCCCGCGCTACGCACGGTCATCGCACTTGCCGTGCTGGCGGCACTGCGCATCGGTGCCCGGCAGTGGTCTCCCTGGCAGGTGTGGATCTGCTGTGTCGCGGCGATCCTGATAAGCGATCCCTTAGCCATGCTATCGCAGAGTCTGCTTCTGTCTGCATTTGCCGTCGCCGCGCTGATTTTCTGGTTTCAGTGGCTGCCGCTTCCTGACTGGCAACGGGCTCGACGTATTCGGCCGCTGCTGAACCTTCTCTATCTTCAGGTCGGCATGCTGTTGCTTCTCATGCCGTTACAGGTTCTGATTTTCCATGGCTTTAGCATTTCATCGTTGATCGCCAATCTCTTTGCCGTTCCGCTGGTGACGTTTGTCTGCGTACCGCTGATTTTACTTGGCATGCTGTTCCATCTGCTGCCACTGGCGGGGCTGGAAAGCGGCATCTGGTATACGGCCGATAAGACGCTTGCCGGGTTGTTCTGGCTGCTGATGCGCCTGCCAGACGGCTGGCAGAGTGTGGATCAACGCTGGCAATACATAACGTTACTGCCCTGGCTTATCATCATCGGCTGGCGTTTTCGTGCCTGGAAAACCGTTCCTGCCGTTTGTCTGGCTGGAAGTGTCTTACTGGCATTTCCCCTCTGGCGAACGGCGAAAAGCGACGCCTGGACGCTACATATGCTGGATGTAGGGCAGGGGCTGGCAATGGTCATTGAACGGCAGGGTAAAGCCATTCTCTATGACACCGGGCTCGCCTGGCCGGGCGGGGATAGCGCGCAGCGGTTAATTATACCGTGGCTGCGCTGGCATCACCTGCGGCCAGAGGGGGTTATTCTCAGCCATGAGCACCTCGACCATGCGGGAGGCCTTGCATCGCTACAAAAAGCATGGCCTGAGATATGGGTAAGAAGTCCGCTGCGCCTGGCGGGGCATCTTCCCTGTTTTCGTGGGCAAAAATGGCGATGGCAGGGGTTAACCTTCTCCGTCCACTGGCCTCCTGAAAATTATCCGGCTCAGGGGAACAATCACTCCTGCGTGGTAAAAATTGACGACGGCGAGCAGAGCGTTCTGCTGACGGGAGACATTGAAGCACAGGCAGAACAGGCTATGCTTAGCCATTACTGGAAACATCTTACGTCAACACTCATACAGGTACCGCATCACGGCAGCAATACCTCGTCATCTTTGCCGCTGGTACAGCGGGTGGATGGACAGATTGCGCTGGATTCAGCGGCCCGCTACAACGCATGGCGGTTCCCGTCGGTTAAAGTGGTCCGGCGTTATCGAAAAGAGGGGTATATCTGGCACGATACCCCCCATTCCGGGCAAATATCGGTGACGTTTTCGCACCATCGCTGGCAAATCCGGCTCTTGCGGGATCAATTTTTACCACGTTGGTATCATCAGTGGTTTGGCGCGCCCGTAGATAACGGGTAGAATATGCGGCTATTTCAACAAATGCTGGTTTTTTGAATGCATAACGACAAAGATCTCTCCACGTGGCAAACCTTCCGCCGACTCTGGCCGATGATTGCACCTTTTAAAGCAGGCCTGATCGTGGCGGGTGTAGCGTTAATTCTCAACGCAGCCAGCGATACTTTTATGTTATCGCTCCTCAAACCGTTACTGGATGACGGTTTTGGTAAAACGGATCGCTCAGTGTTGCTATGGATGCCTCTGGTGGTTATCGGGCTGATGATCTTACGTGGTATCACCAGCTATATCTCCAGCTACTGCATCTCCTGGGTTTCCGGGAAAGTGGTTATGACCATGCGCCGTCGTCTGTTCAGCCACATGATGGGCATGCCGGTCTCATTCTTTGACAAGCAGTCTACCGGGACGCTGCTGTCCCGCATCACCTACGACTCAGAGCAGGTAGCCTCCTCGTCCTCAAGCGCACTGATTACCGTCGTGCGTGAAGGGGCGTCGATCATCGGCCTGTTCGCGATGATGTTCTATTACAGCTGGCAGCTGTCGATCATCCTTATCGTTCTGGCGCCGATAGTTTCTATTGCTATCCGTGTCGTCTCGAAGCGCTTCCGCAATATCAGTAAAAATATGCAGAACACCATGGGGCAGGTGACGACCAGCGCAGAGCAGATGCTGAAAGGGCATAAAGAAGTGTTGATCTTCGGCGGTCAGGAAGTCGAAACCAAACGCTTTGACAAAGTCAGCAACAAAATGCGTCTGCAGGGGATGAAGATGGTCTCGGCCTCTTCCATCTCTGACCCGATCATTCAGCTGATTGCCTCACTGGCGCTGGCGTTCGTTCTCTATGCGGCAAGCTTCCCGAGCGTAATGGAGACACTGACGGCGGGTACCATCACCGTGGTCTTCTCCTCTATGATCGCCTTGATGCGCCCGCTGAAATCCCTGACGAACGTGAACGCCCAGTTCCAGCGCGGGATGGCCGCCTGCCAGACGCTGTTTAGCATTCTGGATTCCGAACAGGAAAAAGACGAAGGTAAACGCGAGGTAGAGCGTGCGCGCGGCGACGTTGAGTTCCGCAACGTGACCTTCACCTATCCAGGCCGCGAAACGCCGGCTCTGCGCAATATCAACCTGACGATTCCGGCAGGTAAAACCGTTGCGCTGGTAGGCCGCTCCGGCTCCGGTAAATCCACCATTGCCAGCCTCATCACCCGTTTCTACGACATTAACGAAGGTGAGATCCTGCTGGATGGTCACGACCTGCGGGAGTACACCCTGCAGTCGCTGCGTAACCAGGTTGCGCTGGTTTCTCAGAACGTGCATCTCTTCAACGATACGGTTGCCAACAACATTGCTTATGCGCGCACTGACGAGTACAGCCGCGAGCAGATTGAGAACGCCGCGCGTATGGCCTATGCAATGGACTTTATTAACAAGATGGATAACGGTCTGGATACGATAATCGGTGAAAACGGCGTACTGCTCTCCGGCGGTCAACGCCAGCGTATCGCCATTGCGCGCGCGCTGCTGCGCGATAGCCCGATTCTGATCCTGGACGAAGCAACCTCTGCTCTGGATACGGAATCTGAACGCGCGATTCAGTCGGCGCTGGATGAACTGCAGAAGAACCGTACTTCGCTGGTGATTGCGCACCGTCTGTCCACTATCGAGCAGGCGGATGAGATCGTCGTGGTTGAGGACGGCATCATTGTTGAACGCGGAAGCCATGCTGATCTGCTGGAACACCGCGGCGTTTACGCCCAGCTTCATAAGATGCAGTTCGGCGAATGATTGCACGCATCTGGTCCGGTGAATCCCCGCTGTGGCTGCTGCTTTTGCCGCTCTCCTGGCTGTATGGCCTGGTGAGCGGCACTATTCGCCTGTTTTACCGTCTGGGGATCAAGCGCGCCTGGCGCGCGCCGGTGCCGGTTGTAGTGGTGGGTAACCTCACGGCGGGCGGCAACGGCAAAACGCCGGTGGTGATCTGGCTGGTAGAGCAGTTGCAAAAGCGCGGTATTCGCCCCGGCGTGGTGTCGCGCGGCTATGGTGGCAAAGCGGCGCATTACCCATTGCTTCTGTCGGCGGAAACCACGACCGCAGAAGCGGGGGATGAGCCAGTATTGATTTTCCAGCGTACCGGCGCGCCGGTTGCGGTCTCTCCGGTGCGCAGCGACGCCATTCAGGCACTGCTTGCCGAACAGGCGGTACAAATCATCATCACTGACGATGGCCTGCAGCATTACGCTCTGGCGCGTGATAAAGAGATCGTGGTTATTGACGGCGTTCGCCGTTTCGGCAACGGCTGGTGGCTGCCTGCTGGCCCCATGCGCGAACGCGCTTCGCGACTGAAGTCCGTTGATGCAGTGATTGTGAACGGTGGAGAGGCAAAATCGGGTGAAATCCCGATGAACCTGCAGCCGGGTCTGGCGGTCAACCTGGCGACGGGTGAACGCCGGTCGGTTGCTGAGCTACCTTCACTGGTGGCGATGGCGGGAATTGGTCATCCGCCGCGCTTCTTCGCGACGCTGGAGCAGTGTGGCGCCCGGCTTGAAAAACGCGTTCCGCTGGCCGACCATCAGGCGCTGGTGGAAGGGCAGGTGGATGCCCTGACCGTACCCGGACAGTCGCTGATCATGACCGAAAAAGATGCGGTGAAATGCCGTGCCTTTGCGAAAGAAAACTGGTGGTATCTGCCGGTTGACGCTGAACTCAGCGGCGAACAGCCGGAACACTTGCTCAAGGAACTGATTGCGTTGGTGCAGTAGAGACTTACGCGGTTCTGGTGGCGCTTTGACTGACAGGAAAACGCATGTCTTTACCGCAACTCTCGCTTTCAGCCGCACGTCATTTACACCTTGCCGCGCAGGGGCTGCTCAAAAAGCCCCGCCGCCGCGCGCAGCCTGCCGATATCCTCTCTACCGTCCAGCGCATGTCGCTGCTCCAAATCGACACCATTAATATTGTGGCCCGTAGCCCTTACCTGGTGCTGTTTAGCCGTCTGGGAAGTTATCCTTCGCAGTGGCTGGATGAGGCGCTCTCCAAAGGGGAACTGATGGAGTACTGGGCGCACGAAGCCTGCTTCCTGCCCCGCAGCGACTTTGCCCTGGTGCGCCACCGTATGCTTGCCCCGGAAAAAATGGGCTGGAAATACCGGCAGGCGTGGATGCAGGAACACGCGGCCGAAATAGAGCAGCTTATCAGCCATATTCAGGAAAAAGGCCCCGTTCGCTCCGCTGATTTTGAACATCCCCGCAAAGGTGCAAGTGGCTGGTGGGAGTGGAAACCGCACAAGCGTCATCTGGAAGGGTTATTCACGTCAGGCAAAGTCATGGTCATTGAACGGCGTAATTTTCAGCGCGTTTATGACCTGACGCATCGCGTGATGCCCCACTGGGACGACGAGCGCGACATGCTTACTCAGGAGGCCGCCGAGGCTATCATGCTGGAAAACAGCGCCCGCAGCCTGGGTATTTTCCGTGCGCAATGGCTGGCAGATTATTACCGCCTTCGCCAGCCCGCGCTGAAGCCGCTGCTGGAGATATGGCAGCGCGAACAGCGAGTCATTCCCGTCACGGTGGAAGCGCTGGGAGAAATGTGGCTGCATGCGGATCTCCTCCCTCTGCTGCCTGAGGCCCTGGAGGGGAAACTCCGGGCAACGCACAGCGCGGTGTTGTCACCTTTCGATCCGGTGGTCTGGGACAGAAAGCGCGCCGAGCAGCTATTCGATTTCAGCTACCGGCTGGAGTGCTATACCCCGGCGCCAAAGCGGCAGTACGGCTATTTTGTTTTACCGCTGCTGCACAAGGGGCAACTGGTCGGCCGCATGGATGCCAAAATGCACCGCAAGACCGGCACGCTGGAAGTCATTGCGCTTTATCTGGAAGAAGGCGTCAGGGTCACTGCGAGCCTGGAAATAGGGCTAACGTTCGCCATTAGCGAGTTCGCGCGCTGGCAGGGAGCTCACGACGTGACGCTTGGCCGGGTACCTGACGGGTTATTCACATCCTGTCGAAGTGGCTGGGAAACAGGCACTCCCTGAAAAGGGAATGTGTTAAGCTTTAGCGATTACCCATACGGAGGAACTATGGATCACCGTTTACTTGAAATTATTGCCTGCCCGGTATGCAACGGCAAACTCTACTACAGCCAGGACAAACAGGAGCTGATTTGCAAGCTGGACAGTCTGGCCTTCCCGCTGCGTGACGGCATTCCGGTATTGCTGGAAAACGAAGCCCGTTCCCTGGTGGCAGAAGAGAGCAAACCATGAGTTTTGTCGTCATTATTCCTGCGCGTTATGCCTCAACGCGTCTGCCGGGTAAACCTCTGGTGGATATCAACGGCAAGCCGATGATTGTGCATGTCCTTGAGCGGGCGCGTGAGTCCGGTGCCGACCGCATTATCGTTGCAACCGACCATCCTGATGTCGCCCGCGCGGTTGAAGCCGCAGGCGGTGAGGTGTGCATGACCCGCGCCGATCACCAGTCCGGCACCGAGCGTCTGGCGGAAGTGGTTGAGAAGTGTGGTTTCAGTGACGATACGGTCATCGTAAACGTGCAGGGCGACGAGCCGATGATCCCGGCGGTTATTATCCGTCAGGTGGCGGAGAATCTGGCGCAGCGCCAGGTCGGTATGGCGACGCTCGCGGTGCCCATTCACCACGCTGAAGAGGCATTCAATCCGAATGCGGTGAAGGTTGTCATGGATGCCGAAGGCTACGCGCTCTATTTCTCGCGCGCCACGATCCCCTGGGATCGCGATCGCTTTGCGGTATCAAAAGAGACCATCGGTGATTCCTTCCTGCGTCATATTGGGATCTACGGCTATCGCGCCGGCTTTATTCGTCGCTATGTTGCCTGGGCGCCGAGCCCGCTGGAGCATATCGAAATGCTGGAGCAGCTTCGCGTGCTCTGGTATGGCGAAAAAATCCACGTTGCCGTTGCCCGCGAAGTTCCGGGAACGGGTGTTGATACGCCGGAAGATCTTGAGCGCGTCCGCGCCGAGCTGCGCTAATCCCGCCTGCATCCCTCCTTTCGGGGGGATGTCCTCTCCCCGCTAATTCCCCTTTCTTTACCCTAATTGATCTCTTCCGGGTGACATCTTCACGCTGTGCGCTCATTATAAAAGCAGTAGTCTTAATGGGGGTAATCTCATATGGAACAGCTGCGTGCCGAACTTAGCCATCTGCTGGGTGAGAAGTTAAGCCGGGTCGAATGCGTGAGTGAAAAGGCCGATACCGCACTTTGGTCGTTGTATGACAGCCAGGGCAACCCGATGCCGCTGATGGCCAGAAGTTTCACCTCGCCGGGCGTTGCCAGGCAGCTTGCGTGGAAAATGTCGATGCTGGCGCGGGAGGGGACCGTCCGTATGCCGACCGTGTACGGCGTGATGACGCATGAGGAACACCCCGGTCCGGACGTACTGCTGATTGAGCGTTTGCGCGGCGTGCCCGTTGAAGCGCCCGCGCGCACGCCGGAACGCTGGGAGCAGCTGAAAGACCAGATTGTCGAGGCGCTGCTGGCCTGGCACCGTCAGGATAGCCGCGGGCTTGTCGGTCCGGTCGACAGCACTCAGGAAAACCTGTGGCCGCTGTGGTATCGCCAGCGGGTGGAAGTGCTGTGGGGGACGCTTAACCAGTTCAACAATACCGGTTTAACCATGCAGGACAAACGTATCCTGTTTCGTACCCGCGAGTGCTTGCCGGCGCTGTTCGACGGTTTTAATGACAACTGCGTGCTGATCCACGGTAATTTTACTCTGCGCAGCATGCTAAAGGACTCCCGCAGCGATCAGCTTCTGGCGATGTTGGGGCCGGGGATCATGCTCTGGGCGCCGCGGGAATATGAACTGTTCAGGCTCAGCGACAGCGGGGCAGCGGAAGGGTTACTGTGGCACTACCTTCAACGCGCGCCCGTTGCGGAGGCGTTTCTCTGGCGACGCTGGCTCTACCTGCTCTGGGACGAAGTGGCGCAGCTGGTCAACACCGGACGTTTCAATCGCGCCAACTTCGATCTTGCGGCGAGGTCACTCCTGCCCTGGCTCGTCTGACGATCCTTTCAGCCACTGCCAGAGGCGTCCGAGCGTCTCGTAGCCGACGCGATCGCTATGCATTAGCCACATCGGAGATGGAATAATCCGCTCCCATGGGTTGAGCGGCGCGCTGATGGCCATCTGGTTTGCCGGTGCGGGAAGCGGGTGCAGGCCTTGCTTCTCGAAGAAGATCATCGCTCTTGGCAGGTGTGAGGCGGAGGTCACCAGTAAGAACGGAACATCGCCAATCGCCTGCTTCACCGCAGCGGCCTCTTCCTCGGTATCCTTTGGGCTGTCCAGGGTGATAATCGAGGAACGCGGGACGCCGAGCGATTCCGCGATTCTGGCGCCCGCTTCAGCCGTACTCACCGGGTTCGTTTTTGCCGCCGCGCCGGTGAAGATCATTTTTGATCCCGGATTCGCCAGCCAGAGGCGAATGCCCTCGTTTAGCCGCGGCAGGCTGTTGTTAATCAGGTTCGAGCTGGGGGCCCAGTCAGGATCCCAGGTATATCCGCCGCCCAGCACCACGATGTATTCAACTTTCTGATTTCCCTGCCACGTTGGGTACTTAGCTTCGATGGGACGTAACAGGCCATCCGCCACCGGTTGCAGGCTCAGCAGCAGCAGGACAAGCCAGCCGAACGTGATAAGCGTTTTGCCACTTTTCTGAAAGCGACTAAACCACACCAGCGCCAGCCCCAGCGCAATGATGATGAGTAGCAGCGGAAGGGGAAGCATCATCCCTCCAACGTATTTCTTAAGGGTAAAAAGCATCCTTTTTGGTTCCTTTTTTGACCATATAGCAGGTGATTACCCGTGATATTACACCAGAGAGGTTCATTCTCCGCGCGGGTGTGACAAAATAGCGGTTTTGCAGTTAGCGAGTGGAACTCTCCCAATGCGGGATCGCAATTTTGATGACATCGCGGAAAAGTTTTCGCGCAACATTTATGGCACCACGAAAGGGCAGCTCCGTCAGACGATCCTCTGGCAGGATCTGGACACCATTCTGGCTACCTTTGGCGGCCAAACGTTGCGCGTGCTGGACGCCGGAGGCGGTGAAGGGCAGACGGCGATAAAAATGGCCGGGCTCGGTCATCACGTCACGCTTTGCGATCTTTCTGCTGAAATGGTCGCCCGCGCGACGCGTGCCGCAGAAGAGAAAGGTGTGAGCGACAACATGCATTTTATACAATGCGCCGCTCAGGACATCGCACAGCATTTGGAAACCCAGGTTGATCTGATATTGTTTCATGCGGTGCTGGAGTGGGTTGCCGATCCGCTAAGCGTGTTACAAACCCTGTGGTCGATGTTACGCCCGGGCGGCACGCTGTCGCTGATGTTCTACAATGCTAACGGCTTCCTGATGCACAACATGGTGGCAGGAAACTTCGACTATGTTCAGGTCGGGATGCCTAAAAAGAAAAAACGCACGCTTTCCCCGGACTATCCGCGCGATCCGCAGCAGGTTTACGGCTGGCTGGAAGAGATTGGCTGGCAGATCGTCGGGAAGACGGGCGTCAGGGTGTTTCATGATTATCTGCGTGAAAAACACAAACAGCGTGACTGTTTTGACACCTTAACAGAATTAGAAACGCGGTATTGCCGCCAGGAGCCTTTTGTCAGCCTTGGCCGCTATATTCACGTCACCGCGCACAAGCCGCAGATGCAAGGATAACCTATGAGTGAATTTTCCCAGACAGTCCCCGAACTGGTTGCCTGGGCCAGGAAAAACGATTTCTCCATCTCGCTGCCGGTAGACAGACTCTCTTTCCTGCTGGCGGTTGCCACGCTGAACGGCGAGCGGCTGGACGGTGAAATGAGCGAGGGTGAACTGGTGGATGCGTTCCGCCACGTCAGTGATGCGTTTGAGCAAACCAGCGAAACCATTAGCGTGCGTGCCAACAACGCGATCAACGATATGGTGCGTCAACGTCTGCTGAACCGCTTTACCAGCGAGCAGGCGGAAGGAAACGCCATCTATCGCCTGACGCCGCTGGGCATCGGCATCACCGATTACTATATTCGCCAGCGCGAATTTTCCACGCTGCGTCTTTCCATGCAGCTCTCGATCGTGGCCGGTGAGCTTAAGCGCGCCGCCGATGCGGCGGATGAAAACGGTGACGAATTCCACTGGCATCGCAACGTTTACGCGCCGCTGAAATACTCGGTGGCCGAGATTTTCGACAGTATCGATCTCACCCAGCGCCTGATGGACGAACAGCAGCAGCAGGTGAAAGACGATATCGCGCAGCTGCTGAATAAAGACTGGCGAGCGGCCATCTCCAGCTGTGAACTTTTGCTGTCAGAAACCTCTGGTACGCTGCGTGAACTGCAGGATACGCTGGAGGCCGCAGGGGACAAGCTGCAGGCCAACCTGCTGCGCATCCAGGACGCGACCCTGGCGCACGACGATCTGCATTTTATTGACCGTCTGGTGTTCGATCTGCAGAGTAAACTCGACCGCATTATCAGCTGGGGCCAGCAGTCGATCGATCTGTGGATCGGCTATGACCGCCACGTGCATAAATTTATCCGTACCGCGATTGATATGGATAAAAATCGTGTCTTTGCCCAGCGTCTGCGTCAGTCGGTACAGACCTACTTTGATGCGCCGTGGGCGCTGACCTATGCCAATGCCGATCGTTTGCTGGATATGCGCGACGAAGAGATGGCATTGCGCGATGAAGAGGTGACCGGTGAACTGCCGCCGGATCTGGAGTACGAAGAATTCAACGAAATTCGCGAGCAGCTTGCGGCGATGATCGAAGAACAGCTCGCTGTCTACAAAACCAGACAAGCGCCGCTGGATCTTGGACTCGTGGTGCGCGACTATCTGGCGCAATATCCTCGCGCGCGCCATTTCGACGTTGCCCGCATTGTGGTAGACCAGGCGGTGCGCCTGGGTATCGCGCAAGCAGATTTCACCGGACTGCCGCCGAAGTGGCAGCCAATTAACGATTACGGAGCCAAGGTACAGGCGCATGTCATTGACAAATATTGAACAAGTGATGCCAGTTAAGCTGGCACAGGCGCTGGCGAATCCGTTATTTCCGGCGCTGGACAGCCAGCTACGTGCCGGTCGTCACATTGGCCTGGACGAGCTGGATAATCACGCCTTTTTGATGGACTTCCAGGAGTACCTGGAAGAGTTTTACGCCCGCTATAACGTGGAGCTTATCCGCGCGCCGGAAGGCTTTTTCTACCTGCGCCCGCGCTCCACGACCCTGATCCCGCGCTCTGTTCTCTCCGAGCTGGACATGATGGTCGGCAAAATTCTTTGCTATCTCTATCTCAGCCCGGAACGTCTGGCGAATGAAGGGATCTTCACCCAGCAGGAACTTTACGACGAGCTGCTGACGCTGGCGGATGAAAGCAAGCTGCTCAAGCTGGTGAACAACCGCTCCACGGGGTCGGATCTCGATCGTCAGAAATTACAGGAAAAGGTTCGCTCTTCCCTGAACCGTCTGCGCCGTCTGGGGATGGTCTGGTTTATGGGCCACGACAGCAGCAAATTCCGCATTACGGAATCGGTCTTCCGCTTCGGCGCCGACGTGCGTGCGGGCGATGACGCGCGTGAAGCGCAGCTTCGCATGATCCGCGACGGTGAAGCGATGCCGGTGGAAAACCATTTGCAGCTCAACGACGAGCATGAAGAGAATCTGCCGGATAGCGGGGAGGAAGAGTAATGATTGAACGCGGTAAATTTCGCTCACTGACGCTGATTAACTGGAACGGCTTCTTTGCCCGAACGTTCGATCTGGATGAGCTGGTCACGACGCTCTCCGGCGGTAACGGGGCGGGGAAATCCACCACCATGGCGGCGTTTGTTACGGCGCTGATCCCCGATCTGACGCTGCTTCACTTCCGTAACACCACCGAAGCGGGCGCGACAAGCGGCTCCCGTGATAAAGGTCTGCACGGTAAGCTGAAAGCGGGCGTTTGTTATTCCGTGCTGGACGTCATTAACTCGCGTCACCAGCGCGTGGTGGTGGGCGTGCGCCTGCAGCAGGTCGCCGGTCGCGACCGTAAAGTGGATATCAAACCGTTTGCCATCCAGGGGCTGCCAACCTCCGTGCAGCCGACCGCGCTGCTCACGGAAACCCTAAACGAACGCCAGGCGCGCGTGTTGACGCTGCAGGAGCTGAAGGACAAGCTCGAAGCTATTGAAGGCGTGCAGTTCAAGCAGTTCAACTCGATTACCGATTACCACTCCCTGATGTTCGATCTGGGCGTGGTGGCGCGCCGTCTACGCACCGCATCAGACCGTAGCAAATACTACCGTCTGATCGAAGCCTCCCTGTACGGCGGTATCTCCAGCGCCATTACCCGCTCCCTGCGAGACTACCTGCTGCCGGAAAACAGCGGCGTGCGTAAGGCCTTCCAGGATATGGAAGCGGCGCTGCGTGAAAACCGCATGACGCTGGAAGCGATTCGCGTAACCCAGTCTGACCGCGACCTGTTTAAACACCTGATCAGCGAAGCCACTAACTACGTGGCGGCGGACTATATGCGTCACGCCAACGAGCGCCGCGTCCATCTCGACCAGGCGTTAGAATACCGCCGCGAACTGTTTACCTCCCGTAAACAGCTGGTGGCCGAGCAGTACAAGCACGTCGAGATGGCGCGCGAGCTGGGCGAGCACAACGGTGCCGAAGGCGATCTGGAAGCCGATTACCAGGCTGCCAGCGATCACCTGAACCTGGTGCAGACCGCGCTGCGCCAGCAGGAGAAGATCGAGCGCTACGAAGCGGATCTCGATGAGCTGCAGATTCGTCTCGAAGAGCAAAATGAAGTGGTGGCCGAAGCCGCCGAGATGCAGGAAGAGAACGAAGCCCGCGCCGAAGCTGCCGAGCTGGAAGTGGACGAGCTGAAAAGCCAGCTTGCTGATTACCAGCAGGCGCTGGACGTGCAGCAGACGCGTGCGATTCAGTACAACCAGGCGCTGCAGGCGCTACAGCGTGCGAAAGAGCTGTGCCATCTGCCAGACCTGACGCCGGACAGCGCCGACGAGTGGCTGGATACCTTCCAGGCCAAAGAGCAGGAAGCCACCGAGAAACTGCTCTCGCTTGAACAGAAAATGAGCGTCGCGCAAACGGCGCACAGCCAGTTTGAGCAGGCTTATCAGCTGGTGGTCGCGATTAACGGCCCGCTGGCGCGTAATGAAGCCTGGGACGTAGCCCGTGAACTGCTGCGCGACGGCGTGAACCAGCGCCATCTGGCCGAACAGGTGCAGCCGCTGCGTATGCGCCTGAACGAACTGGAACAGCGCCTGCGCGAGCAGCAGGAAGCCGAGCGTTTGCTCGCTGAGTTCTGCAAGCGCCAGGGCAAACAATACGATTTCGACGAGCTTGAGGTACTGCATCAGGAGCTGGAAGCACGTATTGCGGCCCTGTCTGATACCGTATCAAACGCCAGCGAACAGCGTATGACGCTGCGTCAGGAGCTGGAGCAGCTTCAGTCTCGTTCGAAGACGCTTCTGGAGCGTGCGCCTGTCTGGCTGGCAGCGCAAAGCAGCCTGAACCAGCTCAGCGAACAGTGTGGCGAGGAGTTTGAATCCAGCCAGCAGGTGACCGAATACCTGCAGCAGCTGCTGGAGCGCGAGCGCGAAGCCATCGTTGAGCGTGACGAAGTGGGCGCGCGCAAGCGTGACGTGGATGAAGAAATCGAGCGCTTAAGCCAGCCGGGCGGGTCAGAAGATCCGCGTCTGAATACCCTGGCCGAGCGTTTTGGCGGCGTACTGCTGTCTGAGATTTACGATGACGTTGGCCTGGACGATGCGCCGTATTTCTCCGCGCTGTACGGTCCATCCCGCAACGCAATCGTGGTGCCGGATCTGTCACTGATTTCTGAGCAGCTGGCAGGGCTTGAGGATTGTCCGGAAGATCTCTATCTGATCGAAGGGGATCCGCAGTCGTTCGATGATAGCGTCTTCAGCGTTGACGAGCTGGAAAAAGCGGTGGTGGTGAAAATCGCCGATCGCCAGTGGCGCTATTCCCGCTTCCCCGAGCTGCCGCTGTTTGGCCGCGCCGCGCGCGAAAGCCGCATCGAGAGCCTGCACGCCGAGCGTGAAACGCTGTCTGAACGTTTTGCGACCCTGTCGTTTGACGTGCAGAAAACCCAGCGTTTGCACCAGGCGTTCAGCCGCTTTATCGGAAGCCATCTCGCCGTGGCGTTTGAAGCCGACCCGGAAGCGGAAATCCGCAAGCTCAATACCCGCCGTGGCGAGCTGGAGCGCGCGATTACCAGTCATGAAAGTGACAACCAGCAGAGCCGCGTCCAGTTTGAACAGGCGAAAGAGGGCGTCGCTGCCCTTAACCGCATCCTGCCGCGCCTCAACCTGCTGGCGGATGATACGCTGGCCGACCGCGTGGATGAGATCCAGGAGCGTCTGGATGAAGCCCAGGAAGCCGCGCGTTTCGTGCAGCAGCACGGCAACCAGCTGGCGAAGCTGGAGCCCGTGGTGTCTGTACTGCAAAGCGACCCGGAACAGTTCGAGCAGTTAAAAGAAGATTATGCCTGGTCGCAGCAGGTGCAGCGCGAGGCGCGCCAGCAGGCGTTTGCCCTGACGGAAGTGGTGCAGCGTCGGGCCCATTTCGGCTACTCCGATTCGGCTGAAATGCTGAGCGGTAACAGCGACCTGAATGAAAAACTGCGTCAACGCCTTGAGCAGGCGGAAGCCGAACGTACCCGCGCCCGCGAAGCGATGCGCAGCCACTCTGCTCAGCTGAATCAGTACAACCAGGTGCTGGCCTCGCTGAAAAGCTCCTTCGACACCAAGAAAGAGCTGTTAAACGACCTGCAGAAAGAGCTGCAGGACATTGGCGTTCGTGCCGACAGCGGGGCGGAAGAGCGTGCGCGCATTCGTCGTGACGAGCTGCATAGCCAGCTCAGCAATAACCGTGCGCGTCGTAATCAGCTGGAGAAAGCGCTCACCTTCTGCGAAGCGGAAATGGATAACCTGACCCGTCGCCTGCGCAAGCTGGAGCGCGACTATCACGAAATGCGTGAGCAGGTCGTGACGGCGAAAGCGGGCTGGTGCGCCGTGATGCGCATGGTGAAAGACAACAACGTTGAACGTCGCCTGCACCGTCGCGAGCTGGCATACCTCTCTGCCGATGAGCTGCGTTCGATGTCGGATAAGGCGCTGGGTGCGCTGCGTCTGGCGGTGGCGGATAACGAACATCTGCGCGATGTATTGCGCATGTCAGAGGATCCGAAACGTCCTGAACGTAAAATTCAGTTCTTCGTGGCCGTTTATCAGCACCTGCGCGAGCGTATTCGTCAGGACATCATCCGTACCGACGATCCGGTCGAAGCCATCGAACAGATGGAAATTGAGCTGGGGCGTCTGACGGAAGAGCTGACCTCCCGCGAGCAGAAGCTGGCGATCAGCTCCCGCAGCGTGGCGAACATCATTCGCAAAACCATTCAGCGCGAGCAGAACCGTATCCGCCAGCTGAACCAGGGGCTGCAGAGCGTCTCGTTTGGTCAGGTCAACAGCGTGCGTCTTAACGTCAACGTCCGTGAAGCCCACGCGACGCTGCTGGAAGTGCTCTCTGAGCAGCACGAGCAGCATCAGGATCTGTTCAACAGCAACCGTCTGACCTTCTCCGAAGCGCTGGCGAAGCTGTATCAGCGCCTGAATCCGCAGATTGATATGGGCCAGCGTACGCCGCAAACCATCGGTGAAGAGCTGCTGGACTACCGTAACTACCTGGAAATGGAAGTTGAGGTTAACCGTGGTTCAGACGGCTGGCTGCGTGCGGAATCCGGGGCGCTCTCTACCGGTGAAGCGATCGGTACCGGGATGTCAATTCTGGTGATGGTGGTGCAGAGCTGGGAAGATGAAGCACGTCGTCTGCGCGGGAAAGATATCTCCCCATGCCGACTGCTGTTCCTGGATGAAGCGGCGCGTCTCGATGCCCGCTCTATTGCCACGCTGTTCGAGCTTTGCGAACGTCTCGATATGCAGCTCATTATTGCGGCACCGGAAAACATCAGCCCTGAAAAAGGCACCACCTATAAACTGGTGCGTAAAGTGTTCCAGAACAGCGAACACGTGCACGTTGTCGGGCTGCGTGGCTTTGCGCCGCAGCCGCCGGAGTCACTGCCGGATGCGGCTGACGCCTCTTAGTATATTTATCATCTCTAATGTAGCCGCCTTTCATGCCGGGTGGCGCAACGCTTACCCGGCCTACATTGTTTAACGATACACTACGCAATTCATTGTGTGTCCCTGCAAGCGTAGTGCCGCTGTGCGAAATGTACAAAATGCACTTTTTCAGCAGTCCGAAGCAGACTTTATTACTGCATTTTTATTTTGATATTAGATATTCTTAAATCAATATTAAGATAATATTATGACAATCAGTTTAATAACATTGCTATCGTGATTTATTTGTTTAATGAATAAATTGTATTGTATTTCTTTATTATAAATAAAATTATCCCATTTTATATTCATATGGTTTATTTTCAGCGACGGTTGAGTCTTCGTTTAAGCAATGCCATCCTCTACTGTATTATTGCGATCGGCTCGGGAGATTAATACAGTGTTTGTATTTAATAAACTTCTTTTAGTGAGGCTGGTAATTATGAAGACAAGAACAAGGAAGTTGTTTGCTGTAATACAAATTATATTACAGTTACTCTCACCTTCATCGTTAATCTATTTATCCCCGACCTTTAATGCCACTGCGAAAGAAATAAAATCTTCTTCCGAAAAACAATCCACGAACAATGCCGGTCAATCTGACAACAGTATCGCGCAGGGGGCTGTTCAGGCAGGCTCTCTGCTCAGCAACGACAATGCCTCTGATGCTCTCGGCAGTGCAGTGGTCTCCGCCGTAGCCGGCAAGGCTGCGTCCAGTGCACAGCAGTGGCTGAGCCAGTTTGGCACCGCCCGTGTGAACATCAGTACCGACGAACATTTTACCCTCAATGATTCAGATCTGGATTTACTGGTTCCCTTATATAATGGTAAAGAAAACATGTTTTTCACCCAGTTGGGCGGCCGTCGCCACGATGAACGCAATATTGTGAATGGCGGATTTGGTTATCGTCATTTTAATCAGAACTGGATGTGGGGAACGAATGTTTTTTACGATAGGCAGGTTTCAGGCAATCAGCACCAGCGTCTTGGATTTGGTTCCGAAATGGGATGGGATTATCTGAAAGTTTCCGCTAACGGTTATTTTCGCCTGAGCGACTGGATGTCCTCTTCCGCTTATGAGGATTACGATGAGCGCGTGGCTAACGGGTTTGATCTTCGCGCCACCGGCTATTTACCCGCGCACCCGCAGTTAGGGGCGAATATTATTTATGAGCAGTATTATGGCGACAGCGTCGGCCTGTTTGGCGATGACGACGACGACAGACAAAAAGATCCTTATGCCGTCACGCTCGGCGTGAACTACACGCCTGTGCCGCTGGTCACCATGGGTCTGAATCAGAAAATGGGCAAGAGCGGCGAGAATGATACTCAAGTGAATCTGGCCCTGACCTGGACGCCGGGTGTGCCGCTCAGTGCCCAGCTCGACCCGTCTCAGGTGGCGCTGCGCCGCACGCTGCAGGGCGGACGGATGGATCTGGTTGATCGTAACAACAACATCGTGCTGGAATACCGCAAGCAGGAGGTGATCTCCCTCTCACTGCCGCCAGAGCTGGAAGGAGCAGAGCAGTCGAAACAGGCTGTAACGGCGAAGGTGAAAGCGAAGCACGGCCTGGATCGCATTGAATGGCAGGGCGACAGCTTCTTCAGCCACGGCGGGAAAATAACCGCAGGTGGCAGCCCAGAACAGTTTGTGATGACGCTGCCGGTCTGGCAGGGCAGCAGCAGTAACAGCTACGCCCTGAACGCCACCGCGTGGGATAAAAGCGGTAATGCCTCGAAGCCGGCGCAGATGACCGTCACGGTCAATGGAATAGATGTCAGTACCCTGCAGTCTACCACGGTGGTTTCGCCGGCAAAGATCCCCGCAGACGGAAAAACCCCGGCCACGGTGAGCGTAACGCTTAAAACCGCCACGGGTGAAGCGGCGACCGGTCTGGCCCCGCGTCTGACGGCGACGCTGACCTCGTCGGCGGCCGCCGGAGTGAAAACGGCGGGCCTGGAGCCAGAAAAAGCGCCCACGATAGCCGCCTTCACGGAATCAGGAAACGGAGCCTATACCGCTACCCTGACCAGCGGCACCACGCCGGACACTCTGACCATTCAGCCTCTGGTCGACGGGACGACGAAACTGGCCACAGCGAAGCTGATTGAAGAGGCCACCGCGCTTATTCCACAGATAACCGCCCTGGACTCGTCCACCACCAGCGCGCTGGCAGACGGCAGTGCATCAATCACGCTAACGGCGCACGTTACCGATCAGTACGGAAAAGTGCTGCCCGGGGTGATACTTGACTGGTCTGCCGACAGTGCGCAGGCCGTATTGTCTGCCGCGCAGAGCAGTACCGATGAAAACGGGAGCGCGCAGATTCAGGTCAGTAGTAAGGATGTGATCGCCACCGTGGTGACGGCGAAGCTGCCGGAGGGGAATACCATGGCGACGCCATCACTGACCTTTACCGCAGACATCTCTACGGCAAAAGTGGCGACTATTGACAGTGAAAAACAGCAGGTGGTCGCTAACAACAACGACACAGATAAAATCACGGCGCAGGTGACGGACAATTTCAGCCATCCGCTCCCCGGGGTGACAGTCAGTTGGACGGTGGAAAAAACGGACAACACGCCAGTGATCACTAAAACCACAACCACCGACAGCAGCGGTAATGCCGTGCTGACGCTGAAATCATCCAAAACTGGTAGTGTGACGGTAAGCGCAGAGGTGAAGGGCACGCCCGCTCAGGAAACGGATCCGATCACCTTTGTGGCGGATACGGCTTCGCAGAGGGTAAGCACGCTTACGCGCAGCAAGGATCAGGCGCTGGCGAACGGTACGGACAGCATTACTTATACCGCGACGGTGACCGATGCACAGGGCAATGTGATAGACGGCGCGGCGGTCAGCTGGTCGGCAGACAGCAGCGACGCGAAGCTGAGTGCCAGTCAGACCACCAGTTCAGGCGACGGGACATCACAGATTACCGTGACATCGAAGAAAGCCGGCAACGTGGTGATCGCCGCGCAGACCTCCGAATCGGTGGCGAGACAGGCGGAAAAAGTGACATTCATTGCGGATGCCTCGACCGCTCAGGTTCAGTCCATCACCAGCGACAAAACCGCAGCGCTGGCGACGGGGGCGGATGCGATTACGGTGAGCGCAACGGTAACTGACGCCAGCGGTAATGTGCTCTCAGGCTCGGACGTCAGTTGGAGCGTGAAAGCGCAGGACGCCTCATCGGCGACCGGAAAACTGTCGGCAGTCAGCAGTAAGACCAATGCCAGCGGTGTGGCACAGGTGCAGCTGACGACGACTGATGTGGCGAAATTTACCATCACGGCCAGCGACAATGGTTCAACAAAATCACTGCAGGATTTGAGCTTTACGTCCGACGGCAGTACAGCTCAGCTATCCGCCCTGACGGCGGACAAAACCACGGATATCGTGGCGGAGAAAGACAACGTCAGCCTGACCGCTCTGGTGGTGGATGCGCAGCAGCATCCCGTCTCCGGTGTGACAGTCAACTGGAGCAGCAGTGAAACCAACAGCAACTTCAGCGCAAATTCGTCGGTCACCGGCAGCGATGGTAAAGCATCCGTCACGTTCTCCAGCCTGAAGGCGGGCAGTATCGACGTGACGGCAACCACAGCGATGACCGCCAGCAGCAAAGTTCTGACATTGCAGGTTGTCGGTAACCCGGCGACGGCGAAGGTGACCGATATCACTGCGGACAAACCGCAGGCGGTCGCCGACGGCGCAGAAGCGATTACCTGGACGGCGACGGTGACGGATGCCAACGGTAACGTCCTGAGCGGAGCGCCACTGAACTGGAGCGCCAGCCTGAGCGGCGTGACGCTGGCACCAGCAACCAGCAGTACGGATGACAGCGGGAAGGCGACCACCCAGGGGACGTCCATAAAAGCCGGTTCGGTGAGCGTCACGGCAACCCCTTCTGGCAACAGCGCAGGTCAGAAAAAGGGAGGCGACATGACGTTTATTGGTGACGCGAAAACCGCGAAGCTGACGAGCCTTTCGCCTTCTAAAACACAAGTGGGGATAAATACCGGAGGCGTGGTATATACGGCCGTGGTCAAGGATGCGAACAGTAATATTGTCTCGGGGGAATCGGTTTCCTGGACAACGGATCTCAATAAACTCTCCGCTACCACAAGCCAAACCGACAGTTCGGGTAATGCGAAAGTGACGCTGGATGGCACATCACTTGGCTATGTAACCGTGACGGCAGCAGCGAATGGCACGTCGTTGAAGGACAATAGCGCAAAATTTATCAACCTCATTGAGTATGACTGGACGGTTGATCACAATTCATCAAATGAATATACGGGAGATATTATTCCAAATTACCCGGCTATTGGTTTCGTTGTATCGGGTGATACACAAGGTCCAACAAGTTTATACCAGAGCGGAACTCCAGGCGGTAGCGTTTTAACCGTACCAGTGACCAATGATGAGGGGCAGGTCTATAATGTGATCATTGCTGCTGCCAGGGTTACATACGACTGCGCACAATTTGCATTTAACAATGCAGCTGTTTGCGAAGGGCATAAGAATGCGCCACGTCTTAATTTTTATTATTCCAGTAATCCGGATTTGCCGGCAGGGCACTATACGGGGCATATAACCTTTTACGGACAGGACTGGAGCTCTGGAATTAAATTACTTTCGTATGACATTGCTGTTTCAATAACGAAATGATCGTTTCCCCCGCATCCTGTGATGCGGGGAGACTCTGATTTAACTTAACATCCCCTCGCGGCTGCGTTATCTTTAAACTTCTTTACATAAGGTAAGGCAACAGCCTATAAGCCTTTCTATAATGAAGAAAAGCCCCAGTGTAATGGGCATGTCGTGAAAACAGGGGGCAAGGGATGTTGCTAAAGAAAGAATGTGGTCGTCAGCTGTCAGCGCTGAGTTTCTGCCTGGCAGTGATGTTTGCTCCACTGTTAACCGCCCAGGCCGACGAGCCTGAAATTGTGCCGACTGACAGCTCCGCAGCGACAGGCGCGCAGCCGACGTCATTGTCTCAGCCGCTGGAACAGTCTCCGGCAACGGCCATCATGGCCGGGATTAAGCCGTTGCCGGAAGGCATCGACGTCGAATCGCTCAGCCAGCAGCTCCAGACGGGGCTGCCGTCAGGCTACACGCCCGCTTATATCAATCAGCTCACGCTGCTTTATGCTGCCCGCGATATGAAACCCATGTGGGAAAACCGTGAAGCCGTGCGCGCCTTCCAGCAGCAGCTGGCGGAAGTGGCGATTGCGGGCTTTCAGCCGCAGTTTACGAAGTGGGTTGAGCTGTTAACCGATCCTGCCGTCACCGGTCAGGCGCGAGATGTGGTCCTTTCCGATGCCATGATGGGCTACCTGCAGTTTGTGGCGGGTATTCCGGTCAACGGCAACCGCTGGCTGTACAGCGATAAGCCCTATAAGCTGGCGACGCCAGCCCTGTCGGTGATTAACCAGTGGCAATTAGCGCTGGATAACGGCGACCTGCCGCGCTTCATTGCCAGCCTCGCGCCGGCGCATCCGCAGTATGCCACCCTGCACCAGTCGCTCCTCGCGCTGGTGGGGGACTCGCGGCCATGGCCGCAAATGCGGGGGACCGCAACGCTGCGGCCGGGTCAGTGGAGCAGCGATGTGCCTGCCCTGCGCGAGATCCTGAAACGCTCCGGTATTCTTGATGGCGGGCCGAAGATTGCCTTGCCGGGCGACGATCCGCAAAGCGCGGTGGTCAGCCCGTCAGCGCCCGTGAAAGAGAGCAAGGCCACTAACCTGAGTAATAAGCCCGCGGCCTACGATCGCGAACTGGTCGCCGCGGTTAAACAGTTCCAGGCCGCTCAGGGGCTAGGAGCCGATGGCGTCATTGGCCCGTCAACGCGTGACTGGCTTAACGTATCGCCTGCGCAGCGGGCAGGGGTGCTGGCGCTCAATATTCAGCGTTTGCGCCTGCTGCCGGGAACGCTGTCAACCGGCATTATGGTTAACATCCCGGCCTATTCCCTGGTCTATTATCAGGATGGTAGCGAGAAGCTGGCCTCGCGCGTGATTGTCGGGCGTCCTGATCGTAAAACGCCGATGATGAGCAGCGCGTTAAATAACGTGGTGGTTAACCCGCCGTGGAACGTACCGCCGACGCTGGCGCGTAAGGACATTCTGCCTAAGGTCTGGAACGATCCGGGTTATCTGGAACGTCATGGCTATACGGTAATGCGTGGCTGGAACAGTAAAGAGGCGATCGATCCTTATATGGTCGACTGGTCGACGATCACGCCATCAAACCTGCCGTTCCGCTTCCAGCAGGCACCTGGCGCACATAACTCGCTTGGACGCTATAAATTCAACATGCCGAGTTCAGATGCTATCTATCTGCACGATACGCCGAACCATAATCTGTTCCAGAAAGATACCCGGGCACTGAGTTCAGGCTGCGTGCGCGTGAATAAAGCCTCGGAGTTGGCCAACATGCTGTTGCAGGATGCGGGCTGGAACGATACGCGTATTTCTGACGCCCTGAAGCAGGGGGATACGCGCTACGTGAATATTCGCCACAACATTCCGGTCAATCTTTACTATCTGACGGCGTTTGTGGGCGAAGACGGGCGCACTCAGTACCGTACAGATATTTACAATTATGATCTCACCGCGCGATCCGGCGCACAAATTTTGCCAAAAGCGGAACAATTAATCAGGTAAATGAAGCAGTTCGGGAAAAATGATTGTCGTAAGTTATGGTGAATCGGGGCCAATATCGCTGTAAGCCGCGTATTCACTGGGGTTGGGCGCCTTGACGTACCCCGTTTTGCCAGTTAAGGTGCCCTTCGTGCGCTAAGCATATTACGATTTCTTTGACCTGTAGACCTGATTATCATGGACAAATTTGACGCTAATCGCCGCAAGCTGCTGGCGTTAGGTGGTGTTGCGCTTGGCGCAGCGGCCATCTTACCGACGCCAGCATTTGCCACCCTCTCGACACCTCGTCCGCGCGTTTTAACGCTCAGCAATCTTCACACCGGTGAGTCGCTAAAAGCGGAGTTTTTCGATGGCAGAGGCTATATTCAGGATGAATTAGCAAGACTCAACCATTTTTTCCGTGATTTCCGCGCGAATAAAGTAAAAGCCATCGACCCTGGACTGTTTGATCAGCTTTTCCGCCTTCAGGGCCTGCTGGGCACCAGCAAGCCGGTGCAGCTTATTTCTGGTTATCGCTCAATTGATACCAATAACGAACTGCGCGCCCATAGCCGTGGGGTAGCGAAAAAAAGCTACCACACGAAGGGACAGGCAATGGATTTCCACATTGAAGGCGTTTCGTTAGCCAATATTCGCAAAGCCGCGTTATCTATGCGCGCTGGTGGTGTAGGATATTACCCACGTAGCAACTTTGTGCATATTGATACCGGGCCGGTTCGGCACTGGTAATAACGAAACACAGGAGCAGTATGAACTATCGTATTATTCCGGTTACCGCGTTCTCCCAGAACTGTTCATTAATCTGGTGCGAACAAACCAAACTGGCCGCGCTTGTCGATCCCGGCGGTGACGCTGAGAAAATCAAGCAGGAAGTTGCCGACAGCGGCGTGACGCTGATGCAGATTTTACTGACGCATGGTCACCTCGACCATGTGGGTGCAGCGGCTGAACTGGCTAAATACTACGGTGTGCCGATTATCGGCCCGGAAAAAGAGGATGAGTTCTGGCTGCAGGGGTTACCCGCCCAAAGCCGCATGTTTGGCCTTGATGAGTGTCTGCCTTTGACGCCCGATCGTTGGCTGAACGAAGGAGAGCGCGTTAACGTAGGGAATGTGACTTTACAGGTGTTGCATTGTCCTGGGCATACGCCAGGCCATATCGTCTTCTTTGACGACCAGTCCCGTCTGCTGATATCCGGCGATGTGATTTTCAAAGGTGGCGTAGGACGCAGCGATTTTCCGCGTGGCGACCACGGGCAGCTGATTCAGTCGATCAAACAGAAGTTATTGCCGCTGGGTGATGACGTAACGTTTATCGCAGGACACGGTCCGATGTCGACGCTGGGCTATGAACGGCTCCATAACCCGTTCCTTCAGGATGAAATGCCTGTCTGGTAACCAGCATAAAAAAAAGCCTGCTTAGCGCAGGCTTTTTTGTGGGCGCTATTACAGGACGGCGACAATCGCTTCGCACAGTGGCGCCATGTTGTCAGGGGTCATGCCTGCAACGTTCACGCGGCCAGAGGCTACGGCGTATACGCCGAACTCTTCGCGCAGACGCAGAACCTGCTCTTTGGTTAGGCCGCTGAACGAGAACATGCCGTTCTGTTTGATGATGAAGCTGAAGTCGCGGTCTGCGCCTTTCTCAGCCAGGGTGTTCACAAACAGCAGGCGCATGCGCTGGATACGCTGACGCATATCGTTCAGCTCTTGTTCCCAGATCGCGCGCAGCGCATCGTTGCTCAGAATGGTCGCAACAACAGACGCACCGTGTGCCGGCGGGTTAGAGTAGTTAGCGCGAATAACGGATTTCATCTGGCTGAAGGCGCGATCGGCGGTTTCATCGTTAGCCGCAACCAGCGTACAGGCACCTACACGCTCATTGTACAGACCAAAGTTCTTGGAGTAGGAGCTTGCAACGATCAGCTCCTGATGCACGGCTGCGAACGCGCGCAGGCCTTCGGCATCTTCTTCCAGACCGCGGGCGAAGCCCTGGTAAGCAAAGTCAAACAGCGGCAGCCAGCCTTTCTCAACGGAGAGCTTCGCCAGGTGTTCCCACTGCTCAAGCGTTGGATCGATACCGGTCGGGTTGTGGCAGCAGCCGTGGAACAGCACCACGTCACCCGCCTGCGCTTCGCTCAGACTTGAAAGCAGGCCGTCAAAGTCCAGAGCGTGGTTTGCCGCGTCGTAGTATGCATATTCGCGCACTTCCAGGCCCGCAGAATTAAACACGCTCTTGTGGTTCGGCCAGCTTGGGTTGCTCACCCATATGCGCTTAACAGAGGTGTTTTTCGCAAGGAAATCCGCCGCCACGCGCAGCGCGCCGGTACCACCAGGGGTCTGCGCCGTGCGCGCACGTTTGTCACTCACAATTGCGCTGCCTTTACCGAACAGCAGCTCCTGGGTGCAGCGACCAAATTCAGGGATACCATCAATACCGAGGTAGTTTTTGGTGGTTTCATTTTCCAGCAGATACTGCTCGGCTTTCTTAACGCTGGTCAGTACCGGAGTTTTGCCGGTTTCATCTTTATATACACCAATACCCAGGTTGATTTTGCCAGGGCGGTCGTCGGCACGAAACAGATCGGCCAGGCCCAGAATAGGGTCGGCAGGAGCGGCGGTAATGTTCTCAAACATGACGAAGTTCCATTGTGATTACAGAAGTGAAATCCGCTATCAGGTTAACGGTAGATTTACAAAATGCCAACCGTTTGCGACGAAAAGCGTGCGGCTTTTCAAAAGTCGCCATTATTTTCTGTCAGGCATAAAAAAACAGGGCCGAAGCCCTGTTCATTATGCATATAACAAAGTGGTGTTCTGATTAGAACTGGTAAACTGCAGCCAGACCCAGTTGGTCGTCGGTACCAACCCAGCCGCCGCCAGTGCGCTTGGCCTGATCTTCGTCGATCAGGTTGATACGGTAGTCAGCAGACACGTTGAAGTTTTTATTGAAGTAGTAAGTTGCGCCTACTTCAACGTATTTAGCCAGATCTGCATCGCCGCCGGCTACGGTGTTCAGGTTTTTACCTTTACTCTGCACGTAGGACAGGGATGGACGCAGGCCGAAATCGAACTGGTACTGAGCGATAACTTCGAAGTTCTGGGTTTTGTTCGCTACGTTGAACACGTCACCATTAGCATCCGGAGTATTGGAACCGGTGCTGTTACCCAGGATGCTCATGTTGCGAGTTTCTGCGTACACAGCTGCCAGATACAGGCTGTTAGCATCGTATTTACCACCGATTGCCCATGCTTCAGCTTTGTCGCCTTTGCCATCAGCTTTCTGGTCGAGAGTACGGTTAGCATTACTGTATGCGCCGGTCAGACCAAAGCCACCGCCGAAGTCGTAACCCACAGAGTAACCAACACCGTCGCCGTTGGCACGACGCAGATCAGCACGCTCGTTTTTAGCCTGGTACTGGATACCGAAGCTCAGACCATCAACCAGACCGAAGAAATCGCTGTTACGGTAGGTCAGCAGGCCAGTAGAACGGCTGGTCATGTAGTTATCAACATAACCACCGCCCCAGGTTTCGCCGGACCAGGTTGGCGCCATGTCGGTGTAAGACTCAACATCGTATACGATGCCGTAGTTACGGCCATAGTCGATGCTGCCAGCGTCAGCCATTTTCAGACCCGCGAAAGCCAGACGAGTACGGGTAGAGTTGTTTGAAGACTGCTCACTTTCAGCTGAGCTGGCCAGTGCACGGTATTCCCACTGGCCATAACCGGTCAGTTGGTCGTTGATCTGAGTTTCGCCTTTGAAACCGATCTGCGCGTAGGTGGAGTCTGCGTTGTTGGTATTATCGCCGTTGGTAACGAAATCACGCTCAGCGTTAATTTTTCCGTACAGATCCAGTTTGTTGCCGTTCTTGTTATAGATTTCTGCAGCGTTAGCTGCACCGGCTACCAGCAGGGCAGGGATTACCACTGCCAGAATATTGCGCTTCATCATTATTTATTACCCTCATTGGTTTTTTTATGACACTCGCCACTGCCGTCAATAAATTCTGTCAATAAATATTTCCGGAACTATTGATGAGAGTTAGGTGTCTTTATGTATCTGACAGGCATCTTTCCATTCACCGAAGCGTTTCGCTAGCCTGAAAGTGCTACAATTCTCAAGATTGAGTTACAGAAAGAAAATATGTGTAACTAAATATGTATTTTTAGGAACTTTGTGAACCATCTCAAATTTCAGAGCGGCCTGGCGAACTAAGCAACAGCACCTTTCCTATATATATGAATTCCTTATGTTTAATTTGAATAAAGGCAATTCCTATAAACGAAAGTTAAACGACTCGTTTTTTCTTATGACCATAGAAAGACTTCTGGATGGCTGAAAAATTGGTTGAAATTTGTGCTATTACTTCAGGCTGTAATAATCGCAATAAGACTGAGGTTTATTTTTTGTGGCTGGATATTTCGCGGAAACAAAACGTAACAGGTAGTGGTTGTGACGGGGTAGTGGTTTATAAACGCTGACTTTACGCTGACAAAAACTGACAAGGCAGAATAAAATAATGGCCAGCAAATGCTGGCCATTGTCTGTTGTGTTACTTAGAAGCTGGCGTTGCGCGGAGTACGCGGGAACGGAATCACGTCACGCACGTTCTGAACACCGGTTACGTAGGCGATCAGACGCTCGAAGCCCAGACCGAACCCTGCGTGCGGAACGGTGCCATAACGGCGCAGATCGCGATACCAGCTGTAGTCCGCAGGGTTGAGACCCATCTCTTCCATGCGCGCGTCAAGCACGTCCAGACGTTCTTCACGCTGAGAACCACCGATGATTTCACCGATGCCCGGCGCCAGTACGTCCATCGCTGCCACGGTTTTCCCGTCTTCGTTAAGACGCATATAGAAGGCCTTAATGTCTTTCGGGTAGTTTTTAACGACAACCGGCGCTTTGAAATGTTTCTCGGCGAGATAGCGTTCGTGTTCAGACGCCAGATCGACGCCCCAGTAAACCGGGTTCTCGAACTTCTCACCGCATTTTTCAAGGATCGCTACCGCGTCGGTATAGTCCACCTGCGCAAAGTCGGCGGAGACGAAACGCTCCAGACGCGCCACCGCATCGCTGTCTACGCGCTCTGCGAAGAATTTCATGTCGTCAGGACGCTCTTCCAGAACCGCTTTGAAGACGTACTTCAGCATCGCTTCTGCGAGACCTGCAACGTCATTCAGATCGGCAAACGCCACTTCCGGTTCCAGCATCCAGAACTCCGCCAGGTGGCGGCTGGTGTTGGAGTTTTCGGCGCGGAAGGTTGGGCCGAAGGTGTAGATCTTAGACAGCGCACAGGCGTAGGTTTCGCCGTTGAGCTGGCCGGATACCGTCAGGAAGGCTTCTTTACCAAAGAAGTCTTTGTCATAGTCCACTTTACCTTCCGGCGTGCGCGGCAGGTTTTCCATGTCCAGCGTCGAGACGCGGAACATTTCGCCTGCACCTTCCGTATCGGATGCGGTGATCAGCGGGGTAGACACCCAGAAATAACCCTGCTCATCGAAGAAGCGATGCAGCGCCTGGGCCAGCGTATGACGCACGCGGGCTACCGCACCAATCAGGTTGGTACGCGGACGCAGGTGCGCCACTTCACGCAGGTATTCGATGCTGTGACGTTTTGCCGCCATCGGATAGGTGTCCGGATCTTCAACCCAGCCGGTCACTTCAATGGCAGAGGCCTGGATCTCGAAGCTCTGGCCCTGACCCGGGGATGCCACAACCACACCGGTGACGATAACGGAACAGCCCGTCGTCAGGCGCAGAACGTCATCATTGTAATTGGGCAGAGAATTATTAATGACGGCCTGTACAGGATCAAAGCAGGAACCGTCATAGACGGCAAGGAAGGAGATGCCAGCTTTAGAATCTCGGCGAGTACGCACCCATCCGCGCACGGTGACCTCCTGGTCAACGGCGACACGGCCCTGGAGTACGTCGGCTACAGGCACAACGCTCATAATATTCTCTCTGTTAATAGTCGGAAAAAATAAACACTTGTCCACCCTTATGGGGGGATATCTATGTTACCTGCCATCCGCTATCAGACAAGTAAATTTCGCAGTCAAAAGAGAAGAATTGAGAAATAAATAAGGGAAGGGAGCCCTGAAGGCTCCCGTAAGCGCTTAACTGGCTTTTTTGATCTGAGGGAGATCGAACGCTTTGCGCAATGCGCGGACAAACGCTTTGTCATGGCAGATGGTTTTACCCGGGCTGTCGGAGAGCTTTGCCACCGGCTTGCCGTTACATTCCACCAGCTTTATAACGATATTCAGAGGTTTTACCTGAGGAATGTCGCAGGTCAACCGGGTACCGATCCCGAAGCCCAGATTAATTCTGGCATTGAAATGACGATACAGTTCTACGGCTTTCGCCAGGTCGAGATTATCGGAGAAGACCAGCACCTTGCTCATCGGGTCAATACCGAGTTTTTGATAATGGGCAATCGCCTTTTCGCCCCATTCAACCGGATCCCCTGAGTCGTGGCGTAACCCCTGGTAACGTTCAGCGAACTCGGGACCAAAGTCGCGCAGGAAGGCATCCATCGTAATGCAGTCGGTCAGGGCGATCCCGAGTTGATTCGGGTACTCTTCAAGCCAGGCGGCCAGCGCCGCACGCTGGCTGTTAGCCAGGTCAGGGCTAATTTGCTGATGTGCCTGGAACCACTCGTGTGCCTGGGTGCCCATTGGCGTCAGGTTGAGGCGACGCGCCAGATCGTAGTTACTGGTGCCTACGAACCATGGCTCCTGCTGCAGACGTTCAACGATAGCCTGCTGAACCTCGCGAGAGAAGCGGCGACGGGTGCCGAAATCCATCAGGCGGAAGCGGGACATATCCAGCCCTTCGGTCAGGGTAGAGAATGCTGCAAGTTTGTTTTCCAGCGAGGCGACCGCCTGTTCGACGCCGGTTTCAGGCGAACGGTAGCGGTGGGCCAGCTCGCTGATAACGGCGAGAAGCGGCACTTCCCACATGATCACTTCCCGCCACGGACCTTCAAGACGAATATCCAGCTTGCCGTTTTCGTTGGTCACGGTGACCTGTTCAGGCTTATAGCGGAAGTCGCGCAGCCAGTTCAGATAGTCCGCTTTGAAGAAAGGCAGGCCAGAAAGCCACTGGTATTCATCGTCCTGCAGCGTCAGATGCTGCATCGCATCGACCTGTTCACGAATGGAGTCTGCGTAGATACCGAGCAAGTCGTCACCACGGCAGCGGAATTCCGCCGCGACGTGAACGTCATAGTAATGGTGGAAAACGGCTTGCTGCATATGCAGTTTATACGCGTCGGTATCCAGCAACGTATGCAGAACCGGAGAAGCGAATTGAGTCATAGGTGCGCTGTAGCATCCTCTCACGGGAGCGTTTAGTACAATAAACAACTCCGGAGTATACCTTGTTTAGTGATTTATTGAACCCCGATCACAACATAAGCACACTTTATGGTCGAGCGCATTTCGTGCCCCGTGTTATACAAATGTAGCGAAAAAGGTGTTTCTGCCTGAAAAGATGAACATTCTGCATAGCGCGTTTTGCGCAACAGGAATATATTGAAACGTTACTCGACAAACGATGCATAAGGTTTTCTATGACACAACAGCCACAAGCCAAATACCGCCACGACTACCGCGCGCCGGAATACCTGATTAGCGATATCGATCTGACTTTTGACCTGGATGCCGCAAAAACCGTTGTGACAGCGATAAGCCAGGTGACGCGCCACAGCGCGACAGCCGTACCGCTGCGTCTGGATGGCGAAGATCTGACGCTGGTCTCCCTGCATATTAATGATGAACCCTGGTCAGACTATAAAGAAGAAGGCAACCAGCTGGTCATCGACAACCTGCCGGAACGCTTTACGCTGCGCATCGTGAATGAAATCAGCCCTGCCGCCAACACGGCGCTGGAAGGGCTTTACCAGTCAGGCGTGGCCCTGTGTACCCAGTGTGAAGCAGAAGGTTTCCGCCACATTACCTGGTATCTGGACCGCCCGGATGTGCTGGCGCGTTTTACGACGAAAATCATTGCCGATAAAACGCTCTACCCGTTCCTGCTCTCCAACGGCAACCGCGTCGGTGAGGGTGAGCTGGAAAATGGCCGTCACTGGGTGCAGTGGCAGGATCCATTCCCGAAACCATGCTACCTGTTTGCGCTGGTGGCCGGTGATTTCGACGTGCTGCGTGATACCTTTAAAACCCGCTCTGGCCGTGAAGTGGCGCTGGAACTGTTCGTTGACCGCGGCAACCTCGACCGCGCGCCGTGGGCGATGACCTCGCTCATCAACTCCATGAAGTGGGACGAAGAGCGCTTTGGTCTCGAATATGACCTCGACATCTATATGATCGTCGCCGTCGACTTCTTCAACATGGGCGCAATGGAGAACAAAGGCCTTAACGTCTTTAACTCCAAGTACGTGCTGGCACGTACGGATACCGCCACCGATAAAGACTACCTCGATATCGAGCGCGTGATCGGCCACGAATATTTCCACAACTGGACCGGTAACCGCGTCACCTGCCGCGACTGGTTCCAGCTGAGCCTGAAAGAGGGCCTGACCGTCTTCCGTGACCAGGAGTTCAGCTCCGATCTCGGCTCGCGGGCGGTCAACCGCATCAACAACGTGCGTACCATGCGCGGCCTGCAGTTTGCGGAAGATGCCAGCCCAATGGCGCACCCAATCCGTCCGGACAAAGTCATCGAGATGAACAACTTCTACACCCTGACGGTGTACGAGAAGGGCGCTGAAATTATCCGCATGATCCACACCCTGCTGGGTGAGGAGAACTTCCAGAAAGGGATGCAGCTCTATTTCGAGCGCCACGACGGCAGCGCGGCCACCTGCGATGACTTTGTGCAGGCGATGGAAGATGCGTCCAATGTTGATCTCTCTCACTTCCGCCGCTGGTACAGCCAGGCCGGGACCCCAATTGTCACCGTTAAGGACGACTACAATCCGGAAACCGAGCAGTACACTCTGACCATCAGCCAGCGCACGCCGCCAACCGCCGAGCAGGAAGAGAAATATCCGCTGCACATTCCGTTCAGCATTGAGCTGTACGACAATGAAGGCAACGTCATCCCGCTGCAGAAGGGCGGCCACCCGGTGCACCACGTGCTGAACGTGACTCAGGCAGAGCAGACCTTTATCTTCGACAACGTCTACTTCCAGCCGGTGCCTGCGCTGCTGTGCGAATTCTCCGCGCCGGTGAAGCTGGAGTACAAGTGGAGCGACCAGCAGCTGACGTTCCTGATGCGTCACGCGCGCAACGATTTCTCCCGCTGGGACGCCGCGCAAAGCCTGCTGGCAACCTACATCAAGCTCAACGTGAACCGCTACCAGCAGGGCCAGCCGCTGACGCTGCCGGTGCATGTGGCAGACGCGTTCCGCGCCATCCTGCTGGATGAGAAGATTGATCCGGCGCTGGCGGCTGAAATTCTGACCCTGCCGTCTGCGACGGAAATTGCGGAGCTGTTTGACATCATTGACCCGATTGCCATCGTGGCCGTGCGTGAAGCGCTGACCCGCACGCTGGCGACCGAACTGGCGGATGAGTTCCTGGCGCTCTACAACGCCAACAAGCTTGACGCGTATCGCGTGGAACATGCGGACATTGGTAAACGTTCTCTGCGCAATACCTGCCTGCGCTATCTTGCGTTTGGCGAGGCAGAGCTGGCGAACACGCTGGTGAGCAAGCAGTATCACGAAGCGGATAACATGACGGATGCGCTGGCCGCGCTGTCGGCAAGCGTTGCCGCCGAACTGCCGTGCCGTGATGCGCTGATGCAGGAGTACGACGACAGGTGGCACCAGGATGGCCTGGTGATGGACAAGTGGTTCATCCTGCAGGCGACCAGCCCGGCGGCGGATGCCCTCAGCAAGGTCCGCAGCCTGCTGAAGCACCGTTCGTTCACCATGAGCAACCCGAACCGTGTGCGCTCGCTGATTGGTGCATTTGCCAGCAGCAACCCGGCCACGTTCCACGCCGAAGACGGCAGCGGCTATCAGTTTATGGTAGAAATGCTGACCGAGCTGAACAGCCGTAACCCGCAGGTGGCGTCCCGCCTGATTGAGCCGCTAATTCGTCTGAAACGCTACGACGCGAAGCGTCAGGCGAAGATGCGAGCCGCGCTTGAGCAGCTGAAAGGGCTGGAGAACCTGTCTGGCGATCTGTACGAGAAGATTGCTAAGGCCTTAGCGTAATACGAAAAAGTGCCCGGTGGCGCTACGCTTACCGGGCCTACATATGGTTTTCTCCCTCTCCCCGTGGGAGAGGGCCGGGGCGAGGGCATCAGGCATTAGCCTTAGCTCGTTCTAACTCCGTACCCCCGCGCTTCATCACCCGATCCAACACCTCCGCTTCCAGCTCCGCCGCCAGTCTTGCTGAGCCCACGCGACGAGGCCGCGGAAGATCCACTGTCAGATCAAGACCTATTTTCCCATCCTCTATTAACAGCACCCGGTCAGCCATCGCCACGGCTTCGCTCACGTCATGCGTCACCAGCAGCACCGTAAATCCGTGCGCCTGCCAGAGCGATTCAATCAAATCCTGCATTTCGATCCGCGTCAGGGCGTCCAGCGCACCGAGCGGCTCGTCAAGCAGCAGCAGGCCGGGACGGTGAATCAATGCCCGCGCCAGCGCCACGCGCTGCTTTTGTCCTCCCGAGAGGGCCGCAGGCCATTCACCTGCGCGGTTTTCCAGCCCGACGGCGGCCAACGCCCGACGGGCTTCCTCCCGCCAGTTTCCTTTGAGCCCCAGCCCGACGTTATCAATCACCGTTTTCCACGGCAGCAGGCGCGCGTCCTGAAACATCATGCGGGTATCGTCCTGAATATTGGCCAGCGGCGTTGTTCCCGCCAGAATGTCGCCGCCGTTGGGGGCTTCCAGTCCGGCCAGAAGACGTAGCAGCGTACTCTTCCCACCGCCGCTTCGCCCGACAACGGCCACAAATTGCCCGGCGGAAATATGCAGATCCAGCCCGTTGAGAATGGTGTTTTCGCCGTAGCGTTTGGTTACGCCGTTCAGCAGCAGCGGCGTGCCCTGATTTAGTCGTGCAGTATTCATGCTTTCGCCTCCTGAAGGGTGTAGGCCGGGTTCCAGCGCAGCCAGCTGCGCTCCAGCCACTGGGCGCTAACGTCAGCGAGTTTGCCGAGCAGGGCATAAAGAATAATGGCAACCACTACCACGTCCGTTTGCAGGAATTCGCGGGCATTCATCGCCAGATACCCGATGCCGGAGTTGGCGGAAATAGTTTCCGCCACAATCAGGGTCAGCCACATCAGGCCGAGCGCAAAGCGCACCCCGACCATGATGGAGGGCAGGGCGCCCGGCAGGATCACGTGAGTAAAGAGAGAAAAACCCGACAAGCCGTAGCTTCGTGCCATCTCCACCAGACCGCGATCGATATTGCGGATGCCGTGCCAGGTGTTGATGTATATCGGGAACAGCGTGCCCAGCGCTACGAGGAAGATCTTGGCACTTTCATCAATCCCAAACCATAAAATCACCAGCGGGATCAGCGCCAGATGCGGCACGTTGCGCAGCATCTGAATGGAGGTATCCAGCAGCCGCTCGCCCCAGTGGGAAAGGCCGCTGATCAACCCCAGCACCAGACCAATGCTGCCGCCGATGGAAAACCCAATCACCGCGCGCCAGGAGCTGATCGCCAGATGCTGCCACAGCTCACCGCTCACGCTCAGCGACCAGAACGCTTCGATAACGCCCTCGGGAGAGGGCAGAATGCGGCTCGACAGCCAGCCGGTGGACGACGCGAGCTGCCAGAGAGCCACGATGCCGACGGGCAAAAACCACGGTGCGGCGCGCAGCAGCCATTTTTGTGAAGTGGCAGACATGGTCACTCCTTAGCTTTGTGCGGCTTTACGTGGAATAAACTCGTTTGCCACGGCTTCGCCCTGCAGCTGAAGCCGCTGCGGCTGCGGAATTTCTGGAATGGCGACGTCCAGATGTGGGAATAACAGCTCGCCCACCTTGTAGGCCTCTTCCAGGTGCGGATAGCCGGAGAGAATAAAGCTGTCGATGCCCAGGTCAGCGTATTCATTAATCCGCGCGGCCACGGTTGGCCCGTCGCCGACCAGCGCCGTGCCCGCGCCACCGCGTACCAGACCGACGCCCGCCCACAGGTTCGGGCTGATTTCCAGATTCTCGCGCTTGCCGTTGTGCAGAGAGGCCATGCGGTGCTGCCCGACGGAATCGGTTTTGGCAAACGCAGCCTGCGCCTTTGCGATGGTCTCATCGTCCAGATGGGAGATCAGACGGTCTGCCGCCTGCCAGGCTTCTTCATTGGTTTCACGCACAATCACGTGCAGGCGAATCCCAAAGCGTACCCTGCGGCCATGAGCGGTGGCTTTGGCCCGGACCTGGGCAATTTTCTCTTTTACCAGCTCCGGCGGCTCGCCCCAGGTCAGATAGAGATCGACCTGCTCGGCGGCCAGATCCTGAGCCACATCCGACGATCCGCCAAAATAGAGCGGAGGACGTGGCTGCTGCACCGGCGGGAAGTAAAGCTTTGCGTCGCGAACGTGAATATGCTTGCCTTCGAAGGTGACGGTCTCTCCTTCCAGCAGGCGCCGCCAGACGTGGGTAAACTCGGCGGAGGCTTCATAGCGCTCGGTATGGTCGAGGAACACGCCGTCGCCCGCCAGCTCCTGCGGATCGCTGCCCGTCACCAGGTTAAACAGGGCGCGGCCGTTGGAGAGTCTGTCCAGCGTTGCCGCCTGACGCGCCGCCACGGTGGGTGAAACGACGCTCGGGCGCAATGCAACCAGGAATTTAAGGCGCTGAGTGACCGGGATCATCGACGCAGCCACCAGCCAGGCATCCTCGCACGAGCGTCCGGTCGGGATCAGCACGCCGGTAAAACCGATTCGATCCGCCGCCTGCGCAATCTGCTGCAGGTAGGCATGGTCAACGGGGCGCGAGCCCTCTTCTGTGCCAAGATAGTGGCCATCGCCGTGGGTGGGTAAAAACCAGAAAAGATTCAGACTCATGATTTAGCTCCTTCTTTGCCTGCGGGCTGCCAGATGCGTTCGCGGATATCGACCTGTTTTGGCACCAGGCGGTTTTGATAGAAGAGGTCAGCGGTTTGTTGCTGAAGCGCGGCGACGTGTGCATCCACGGGCGCAATGGTGGTGGGCGGACGGTGGTTGAGATAGCTCGCGATCACCGGTTCAGGCAAGCCCATGGTCTTCGCCAGCAGGGCAATGCTCGCCTGACGCTGGGTCTGGGTCAGCGCATCGGCCTGGGTAAAGGTATCCAGTACGCCCTGAATAAATGCGCCGTTCTTTTCCGCGTAAGGGCGCGCGGCGAGGTAGAACGAGCCGGTCTGTTTCAGCGTAGTGCCGTCCTTCAGAACCCGAACGCCCCCTTGCAGTAAGGCTGCGGAGTAGTACGGATCCCAGATAGCCCAGGCATCAACGTTCTTCTGCTGGAACGCGGCGCGCGCGTCGGCAGGCGTCAGGTAAACGGGCTGAATGTCCGTGAACTTGAGCCCGGCTTCCTGTAAGGCGCGCAGCAGCAGGTTGTGCGAGCTGGAACCTTTCTGGAAAGCGACCTTATGCCCTTTAAGGTCTGCGACGCTTTTAATCTCACTGTTTTCAGGTACCAGAATGACTTCGGCTTTCGGTTTAGCGGGTTCTACGCCGACATATACCAGGTCTGCCCCGGCAGCCTGAGCAAAAATAGGCGGAATATCGCCCGTGCTGCCCAGATCGATACTGCCGACGTTCAGCGCTTCAAGCATCTGTGGCCCTGCCGGGAACTCTACCCAGGAAAATTTGGTGTCCGGGAAGCGTTTTTCCAGCAGCTGGTGGCTTTTTGCCAGCACCATGCTGACGCTGCCTTTCTGATAGCCAATGCGTAAGCTGTCCGGTGCGGTTTCTGCAGCCTGCGCCAGCGCGGTAAACGCCATCAGGCCAGCCAGTCCGAGGTAGGTTAAGGTTTTAAACATGTGCGACTCCCTGCGGCGGATTAAAAGAAGGAACCTGGATATCCCGGCGATGCAGCGCGTGCCAGAAGGTTTCCAGCGCAGCATCAAGGCGGGTTTGCAGATTCGGCGTAAAGTGCGGCTTATGCTGGTAGTCAATGACCTGTGAATCATCCGCGAAAACCCCGTGGAGGATCTCCTGAGCCTTCAGGGCGTTCAGCACCGGCTTCAGGGCATAATCCACCGCCAGTAAATGGGCAACCGTACCGCCCGTTGCCAGCGGCAGAACCACTTTGCCGTCCAGTGCGCGCTCGGGGAGAAGATCGAGCAGGGTTTTCAGCGCGCCCGAAAACGAGGCTTTATAAATCGGGGTCGCAACGATGAGGCCGTCCGCTTCCTTGAGCTGCTCAATGAGGGTTTTCAGCGCGGGGCTGTCGAAGCGGGCATACAGCAAATCTTCAGGTTCGAAGTTATGCAGATTCCAGTGGCACACTTCCACGTCGAGGGCGTTGAGCTTTTCACGAGCATATTCCAGCAGGGCGCTGGAGCGCGAAGGGAATCGTGGACTTCCGGCCAGGGTAATGACGCGCATATCTCCTCCTTATAACTAATTGTTTGCTTTTATCTAACATTCATAACAATTTTCAGGAGTGTGACATCGCGCGGTTATTCCACTAAATGATTTATCCGCAATTAAAATGCGAAAAAGCGCATAAGAAATAGACAGGGAGGTAAACGATTGCGTTTTACGCCGATTTTTTGCCGCAGGTCAATTCCCTTTCTGAGCGGGATCGCCCATAATCCCCTCCCGGTTTGCACACCGGGAATCCAGGAGAGTTCATGTACTACCCCTTCGTTCGTAAAGCCCTTTTCCAGCTCGACCCCGAGCGCGCTCATGAATTTACATTCCAGCAATTACGTCGTATTACCGGAACGCCTTTGGCTGCTCTGGTGCGTCAGAATGTGCCGGAAAAACCTGTGCAGTGCATGGGTCTGACCTTTAAAAACCCGCTGGGTCTGGCGGCGGGTCTGGACAAAAATGGCGAGTGCATTGATGCCCTGGGCGCGATGGGCTTTGGCTCTATCGAAATCGGTACCGTCACGCCGCGCCCACAGCCGGGAAATGACAAGCCGCGCCTGTTCCGCCTGGTTGAAGCCGAAGGGCTGATCAACCGCATGGGCTTTAATAACCTCGGTGTTGATCACCTTGTTGAGAACGTAAAAAAAGCCCATTTTGACGGGATATTAGGCATCAATATCGGCAAAAATAAAGACACGCCGGTAGAGCAGGGTAAAGATGACTATCTGATTTGTATGGAAAAAGTCTACGCCTATGCCGGTTATATTGCGGTGAATATTTCTTCACCCAATACCCCGGGGCTGCGTTCCTTACAATATGGCGAAGCGCTGGACGATCTTCTGAGTGCCATTAAAAATAAGCAAAATGAACTCCAGACGATCCACCATAAATATGTTCCGGTCGCGGTTAAGATCGCCCCGGATCTTTCTGCCGAAGAATTGATCCAGGTTGCCGACAGTTTGGTTCGCCATAATATTGACGGTGTGATTGCAACGAATACCACGCTCGATCGTTCGCTCGTTCAGGGAATGAAAAACTGTGACGAAGCGGGTGGGTTAAGTGGACGTCCGGTACAATTAAAAAGCACCGAAATTATTCGCGCTTTGTCTGCGGAATTAAAAGGCCGTTTACCGATTATTGGCGTCGGCGGTATCGACTCGGTGATTGCTGCGCGCGAGAAGATGGCGGCCGGTGCATCACTGGTGCAAATCTATTCCGGCTTTATTTTTAAAGGACCGCCGCTGATTAAAGAAATCGTTACTCATATCTAATCTTTTCTCTTAATCAGACAACCAGGGCTTTATTTCCAGCCCTGGTTGTTTTATATTCCGTCACTGTTGCTTATTTAGACATTATAGTCTTTTATTACTAATGTTATAAACGAAGCGGCGAACAGGACATTTTTAGTATAGGACGTTTGGGGACGGGAGAGACACATGCGAATTAAACCTGACGATAACTGGCGCTGGTATTTTTGCGACGAGCATGATCGTATGATGCTCGATTTAGCCAATGGCATGCTGTTTCGTTCTCGTTTTGCCCGCCGAATGTTAACCCCGGACGCGTTTTCCCCGTCGGGCTTTTGCGTTGATGATGCAGCGCTTTATTTCTCCTTTGAAGAAAAATGCCGCGATTTGATGCTCTCTAAAGAGCAGCGTGCCGAACTGGTATTAAATGCGCTGGTGGCTATCCGTTTCCTGAAACCGCAAATGCCGAAAAGCTGGCATTTCCTGCCTCACGGCATGGACTGGACGCCAGCAACGGGCGATGCGGCCAGCGTTAACCTGAGCGATACCGCCGAAGAGGTGAGTTTATTAGTCGTTGAGCCAGGCGAAAATGCCGCACTCTGTCTGCTGGCGCAGCCCGGCGTGACGATTGCCGGGCGGGTTATGCAGTTAGGTGATGCGATCAAAGTCATGAATGACAGGCTGAAGCCACAGCTGCGCGTAGATTCCTTCAGCCTCGAACAGGCGGTTTAAGCTTCCAGCTGTACCGACGTTTTCGGTACGCAGCTACAGCACAGAATTGTGCCGTCATTTCCAATTGCAGATTTCTTCAGCGCACTCACTTCACCCTCCAGCAGCTTGATGCGGCAGCATCCGCAGATTCCCGCGCGGCAGGAATACGGTACGCGAATACCGGCTTGCTCCAGTTGCTCCAGCAGCACCTGCTGATTGTTGCCACGAATAATCTTGCCCTGCCAGTGAATATCCACCGCAGAGGCGACGTTTGTCTCGGCCTCGACCATTTCTTCTTGCTGGCCTGCGCCATACACTCTGGCCGGCCCGCGGGCGAGAATTTCAACCTCATCGCCTACGCGAATCACGCCGCTGGAGCGGGGGATCAGGTTCTGGCCGAAATCGACATCGCCGTTATCCTGCGCGGTACGGAACGATTGCAGGGTTTTCAGCGGCTCGCCGGAAGGGTGCTTCTGGCCTTTTTCAGGACTTACCGTCGTGAAGATGCAGCGACTGCAGGGCTTCACCACGTCGAAAATAACGCTGCCTATGCGGATCGTTTTCCAGGTGTCTTCTTCCCATGCGTCGGCCCCTGTTACCACCAGGTTCGGGCGGAACTGCTCCATCTGCACGCTGGCTTTGCAGCGGTTTTGTAAGTCACGCAGCGACGCCTCGTTGGTCAGCAGGAACGGGAAGCCATCGGCGAAGGAGAGCGGTACGGCCTCGTGGCGCTTCACGCGACGCGTCAGTTCCGGACCAACCCAGCGCAGCTGCACGTCGCGGGAGAAGAAACCGCTCAGCCAGCGGTTAATCTCATCCGGGGCAATGCGCGCGGTAAAATGGTTGCCCCATACTTCCGTTGGCGCGTCGACAGCCGCAAAATCAGCAAAGCGAATCACCGTGCTGGAACCGTCCGGTGCGGTCAGATGCAAACCGTCATGAAGCGGGGAAGGGGTAAAGCGAACCATCTGCGGGAACTGGCGTGCGGTAATGAACGTGCCGTCAGGCTCGGTGACCATAAAAATACGATCGAAGGCGAATCCGCTCATGTCGGCCAGCGCGTGAGAGACGCCGATGCCGCGCATGGATTTCACCGGATGAATAAAAAGCCTGGATAACGTCGCCACTGCACACTCCCGCAAATGAAAATAAGCCTTCAACTTTATGACATACACGCCATATTAGCTATAATGCGCGACAATTTTCTAAGAGTAAAAGTGACGATATGAATTCTCTGTTTGCCAGTACGGCCCGTGGGCTGGAAGAGCTGTTAAAAACTGAACTGGAAGCCCTGGGCGCGCAAGAGTGCCAGGTGGTTCAGGGTGGTGTCCATTTTGAGGGCGACACGCGGCTTATTTACCAGAGCCTGATGTGGAGCCGTCTGGCGTCGCGCATCATGCTGCCGATGAAGGAGTGCAAGGTCTATAGCGACCTGGATCTCTACACCGGCGTACAGATGATCGACTGGACAGAGATCTTCACGCCGAACGCCACCTTCGCGGTGCATTTCAACGGCGTGAACGATGAGATCCGCAACAGCCAGTACGGCGCCCTGCGCGTCAAAGACGCCATTGTGGACTGCTTCACGCGTAAAAATAAGGAACGTCCGAACGTCGATCGCGAAAACCCGGACCTGCGCATCAACGTCTGGCTGAACGGCGACACGGCGAGTATTTCTCTCGATCTAAGCGGCGCAGGCCTGCACCTGCGCGGTTACCGCGATCGCACCGGTATGGCGCCGATCAAAGAAACCCTGGCCGCCGCCATCGTGATGCGCTCCGGCTGGCAGCCGGGCACGCCGCTGCTCGATCCGATGTGCGGTTCCGGTACGCTGCTGATTGAAGCGGCCATGCTGGCCACCGACCGTGCGCCGGGGCTGCACCGCGGCCACTGGGGCTTCAAAGGCTGGGCACAGCACGACGAAGCGCTCTGGAAAGAGGTTAAAGACGACGCGCAGACTCGCGCGCGTAAAGGCCTGGCGGAGTACACCTCGCATTTCTACGGTTCGGACAGCGATCCGCGCGTGATTGAACGCGCGCGCAGCAACGCCCGTCGCGCCGGTATCGGCGAACTGGTGACCTTCGAGGTGAAAGACGTGGCGAACCTGACCAACCCGCTGCCGAAAGGCCCGTACGGTACCGTGATCAGCAACCCGCCATACGGCGAGCGTCTGGACAGCGAGCCGGCGCTGATTGCCCTGCACAGCCTGCTGGGACGTAATATGAAGGACTACTTCGGCGGCTGGAACCTGTCTCTGTTCAGCGCCTCGCCGGAGCTGCTGAGCTGCCTGCAGCTGCGTGCCGATCGCCAGTTTAAAGCGAAAAACGGCCCGCTGGACTGCGTGCAGAAAAACTACCATCTGGCGGAGAAAGCGGCGGACAGCAAGCCTACCGGCGTGGCGGAAGATTACGCCAACCGTCTGCGCAAGAATCTGAAGAAGTTTGAGAAGTGGGCTAAGCAGGAAGGGATCGAGTGTTACCGCCTGTACGATGCCGACCTGCCGGAGTACAACGTGGCGGTTGACCGCTACGCGGACTGGGTGGTGATTCAGGAATATGCTCCGCCGAAAACCATTGATGCGCAAAAAGCGCGTCAGCGTATGCTGGACGTTATTGCGGCAACTATCGCCGTGCTGGGGATTGCACCGAACAAGCTGGTGCTGAAAACCCGCGAGCGTCAGAAGGGTAAAAACCAGTACCAGAAAATGGGCGAAAAGGGCGACTTTATCGAAGTGGGCGAATACAACGCCCGCCTGTGGGTGAACCTGACCGACTATCTTGATACTGGCCTGTTCCTCGACCACCGTATCGCCCGCCGCATGCTCGGCCAGATGAGCAAAGGGAAAGATTTCCTCAACCTGTTCTCCTATACCGGGAGCGCCAGCGTGCACGCCGGTCTCGGCGGCGCGCGCAGCACCACTACGGTGGATATGTCCCGCACCTATCTGGAGTGGGCCGAGCGCAACCTGCGTCTCAATGGCCTGACCGGACGCCAGCATCGCCTGATGCAGGCCGACGTGCTGGGCTGGCTGCGCGATACCGACGAGCAGTTCGACCTGATCTTTATCGATCCGCCGACCTTCTCCAACTCCAAGCGCATGGAGGATAGCTTTGACGTTCAACGCGATCACCTGCGCCTGATGACCGACCTGAAGCGCCTGCTGCGCAAAGGCGGCACCATTATGTTCTCGAACAACAAACGCGGCTTCCGTATGGATCATGACGGCTTAGCAGCCCTGGGCCTGAAAGCACAAGAAATCAGCCAAAAAACGCTGTCTCAGGACTTCGCCCGCAACCGTCAAATTCATAACTGCTGGTTGATTACCGCGGTCTGAAAGGAAAAATAAATGTCATTAATTAGTATGCACGGCGCGTGGCTCTCTTTCAGCGACTCGCCGCTTCTCGATAATGCAGAGCTGCATATCGAAGATAACGAGCGCGTCTGTCTGGTGGGCCGTAACGGCGCGGGTAAATCCACGCTGATGAAAATTCTCAACCGCGAGCAGGGGCTGGATGACGGCCGCATCGTGTACGAGCAGGATCTGATTGTCTCCCGCCTCCAGCAGGACCCGCCGCGCCATGTGACCGGCAGCGTGTACGATTTCGTGGCGGAAGGCATCTCTGAGCAGGCCGAATACCTGAAGCGCTATCACGAGATTTCGCATCTGGTGATGACCGACCCGAGCGACAAGAACCTCAACGAACTGGCGAAAGTGCAGGAGATGCTCGATCACCACGGCCTGTGGCAGCTGGAAAACCGCATTAATGAAGTGCTGGCGCAGCTCGGTCTCGAAGCGGATATGGAACTTTCGGCGCTCTCCGGCGGCTGGCTGCGTAAAGCGGCTCTGGGCCGCGCGCTGGTCAGCGGGCCGAAGGTGCTGCTGCTGGACGAACCGACCAACCACCTGGATATCGAAGCGATTGACTGGCTGGAAGGGTTCCTGAAAACCTTCAGTGGCACCATCATCTTTATCTCGCACGACCGTTCGTTTATTCGCAATATGGCGACGCGCATTGTCGACCTCGACCGCGGCAAGCTGGTCACCTATCCAGGCGATTACGACACCTATCTGCTGGAGAAAGAAGAAAACCTGCGCGTGGAAGAATTGCAGAACGCCGAGTTCGACCGCAAGCTGGCGCAGGAAGAGGTGTGGATCCGCCAGGGCATCAAGGCCCGTCGCACCCGTAACGAGGGCCGCGTGCGCGCGCTGAAGGCCATGCGCCGTGAGCGCAGCGAACGCCGTGAAGTGATGGGCAGCGCCAAAATGCAGGTGGAAGAGGCGTCCCGCTCTGGCAAGATCGTCTTCGAAATGGAAAACGTCAACTACCAGGTAGACGGCAAGGTGCTGGTGAAAGATTTCTCCGCGCAGGTTCAGCGCGGCGATAAAATTGCACTGATTGGTCCGAACGGCTGCGGTAAAACCACGCTGCTTAAGCTAATGCTGGGCCAACTGCAGGCTGACAGCGGCCGCATTCACTGTGGCACGAAGCTGGAAGTGGCCTACTTCGACCAGCACCGCGCGGAGCTGGATCCGGATCGCACGGTAATGGATAACCTCGCTGAAGGTAAGCAGGAAGTGATGGTAAACGGTAAGCCGCGCCACGTGCTGGGCTACCTGCAGGACTTCCTGTTCCACCCGAAACGTGCGATGACGCCGGTGCGCGCGCTCTCCGGCGGGGAGCGTAACCGTCTTCTGCTGGCTCGTCTGTTCCTGAAGCCAAGCAACCTGCTGATCCTCGATGAACCGACGAACGATCTGGATGTCGAAACGCTGGAATTACTGGAAGAGCTGATCGACGGTTATCAGGGAACCGTGATGCTGGTTAGCCACGATCGTCAGTTCGTGGATAACACCGTGACCGAGTGCTGGATCTTCGAAGGTGAAGGGCGAATTGGCCAATACGTCGGCGGTTATCACGATGCAAAAGGCCAGCAGTCGCAGTCTCTGGCGCAGAAACAGTCGAAGTCCAGAACAAGTTCTGAACCTGCTGTAACAAAAGCAGAAACTGTCAAGAAAACCTCGGCTAAACTAAGCTATAACCTGCAGCGCGAACTGGAGGGGCTACCTCAGCGTCTCGAAGAGCTGGAGGCCGCGCTTGAGGAGCTGCAAGCGCAGGTGGCTGATGCGTCATTCTTCACCCAATCGCATGACTATACTCAGAAAGTACTGGCTGAAATGTCCGCGGCTGAAAAAGCCCTGGAAGAAGCATTTGAGCGCTGGGAGTACCTTGAGTCTCTGAAAAACGGCGCATAAACAGGGATTAAATATGTGTGACCAGCACCATGCCGACAGGCATATATTATGCTCGCAATGCGATATGCTCGTGGCGTTGCCAGAGCTTGGTCACGGACATAAAGCCCTGTGTCCACGCTGTGGCGCGACGTTGACAACCGAGTGGGACGCGCCGCGGCAGCGTCCCACTGCCTACGCGCTGGCAGCACTGTTCATGCTGCTGCTCTCCAATCTCTTCCCCTTCATCTATATGAAGGTCGGTGGGATGACAAGTCAGGTGAATCTGCTTGAAATCCCGGGCGTGATGTTCTCGGAAGATTACGCCAGCCTCGGCACCTTTTTTCTGCTGTTTGTCCAGATAGTCCCGGCGTTTTGCCTGGTCGTCATCCTGTTGCTGGTCAACCGCGTCAGAATGCCGGCATCACTGAAAATCTGGCTCGCGCGTATCCTTTTTCAGCTCAAAAGCTGGGGGATGGCTGAGATTTTTCTGGCGGGGATACTGGTCAGTTTCGTGAAGCTGATGGCGTACGGCGATGTGGGGATTGGCAGCAGCTTTATTCCCTGGTGTCTGTATTGCATTCTGCAGCTGCGCGCTTTCCAGTGCGTGGACAGGCGCTGGGCCTGGGATGATATCGCCCCGGCACCGACGCTCGCGCAGACGGTGAAGGTGGGCGTGCCGGGTATTCGTCAGGGGCTCCGTTCTTGTCCGTGCTGTACCGCCGTGCTGCCTGCCGATCTCGAGGTTTGTCCGCGCTGCGAAACGAAGGGCCATGTTCGGCGTAAAAACAGCCTGCAGTGGACGATGGCGCTGCTGGTGACCTCCGTCATGCTGTATCTGCCCGCCAATATTCTGCCGATTATGATCACCGATTTGCTCGGCGACAAAATGCCCTCGACGATCCTCGCCGGAGTCATACTGCTGTGGGGCGAAGGATCCTATCCTGTCGCCGGCGTGATTTTCATCGCCAGTATCATGGTGCCCACCTTGAAAATGATCGCGATTGCCTGGCTCTGCTGGGATGCAAAAGGCCACGGAAAGCGCGACAGCGAACGCATGCACCTGATTTACGAAGTGGTCGAATTTGTCGGTCGTTGGTCAATGATCGACGTGTTTGTAATTGCCGTTCTCTCTGCGCTGGTGCGGATGGGCGGTTTGATGAGTATTTATCCCGCGATGGGGGCTTTAATGTTTGCACTGGTCGTGATTATGACCATGTTTGCGGCCATGACCTTCGACCCTCGTTTATCGTGGGATCGTGAGCCTGAATCAAGCCATGAGGAAGAGTAAGAGCATGGAAAATAAGAGTGGAGAGGCGAAAGTGCAGAAGGTCAAAAACTGGTCGCCGGTGTGGATTTTTCCCATTGTGACTGCGCTGATCGGTGCCTGGATCCTGTTTTATCATTACAGCCATCAGGGGCCGGAAGTGACGCTGATTACCACCAATGCCGAGGGGATTGAGGGCGGTAAAACGACCATCAAAAGCCGTAGCGTGGATGTGGGCGTGGTGGAAAGCGCAACCCTGACCGACGATTTAACCCATGTGGAGATTAAGGCGCGCCTTAATGCCGGCATGGAAAAACTGCTGCACGGCGATTCTGTTTTCTGGGTAGTTAAACCGCAGGTGGGGCGTGAAGGGATCAGCGGCTTAGGGACGCTGCTTTCGGGTGCCTACATCGAGCTGCAGCCAGGTGCAAAAGGCAACCAGCCGGCGCAGTACCAGCTTCTGGATTCACCGCCGCTGGCACCGCCTGATGCAAAAGGTATCCGCGTGATCCTCGACAGTAAAAAAGCGGGCCAACTCACGGCGGGTGACCCGGTACTGTTCCGCGGCTATCGCGTGGGGTCGGTGGAGAAAAGCACGTTCGATCCTCAGAAAAGAGCTATCAGCTATCAGCTGTTCATCAATGCGCCTAACGATCGTCTGGTCACCAGCAACGTCCGTTTCTGGAAAGACAGCGGCATCGCGGTGGATCTGACCTCGGCGGGCATGCGCGTTGAAATGGGATCGCTGACAACGCTGTTTGGCGGCGGCGTGAGCTTTGACGTACCGGAAGGGCTCGACCTGGGGCAGCCGGTTGCGGAGAACACTGCTTTCCGCCTGTTCGACGATCAAAAAAGCATTCAGGATGCGCTCTACACCGATCACGTTGACTTCCTGATGTTCTTCAAAGATTCCGTCCGCGGTCTGCAGCCGGGAGCGCCTGTTGAGTTCCGCGGTATTCGCCTTGGTACGGTTGGACAAGTTCCGTTCTTTGTGCCTGGCCTGCAGCAGGTACTGGATGATGATTACCGCATACCGGTGCTGATTCGTATTGAACCCGAACGCCTGATCAACCAGATTGGCGAGAATCAGGATATTGCCACCCACATCAGCCAGCTGATGGAACGCGGTCTGCGTGGATCGTTGAAGACGGGTAACCTGGTGACCGGTGCGCTGTATGTGGATATGGACTTCTACCCGAAAGCACCGCCGATTACCGGTATTCGCGAATTCGGTGGCTATAAGATCATCCCAACGGTGAGCAGCGGTCTGGCGCAGATCCAGCAGCGTCTGATGGAGACGCTGGATAAGATCAACAATCTGCCATTGAACCCAATGATTGAAGCAGCGACAGGTTCATTGCATCAAAGCCAGGCGACAATGCAACGCCTGCAGGCCACGCTGGATAACATCAATAAGATCACCGCCAGCCAGAGCATGCAGCAGCTGCCGCAGGATATGCAGAAAACGCTGCGTGAGCTGAACCGCAGTATGCAGGGCTTCCAGCCCGGCTCGGCGGCATACAACAAGATGGTCGCAGATATGCAGCGTCTCGATCAGGTCTTGCGCGAACTGCAGCCGGTTCTGAAAACGCTCAACGAGAAGAGCAATGCGCTGGTGTTCGAAGCGAAAGATAAAAAGGATCCTGAGCCGAAGAGGGCGAAACAATGAAAAAATGGCTAGCGATTGCAGGAGCTATGGTACTCACGGCCTGTAGCTCCGGGAGCGAAACGAAAAGCTACTACCAGCTACCGATGGGGACGCAGGCGGTTACGCAAAGTAGCGCCTCGCAGGGCAACCGTCTGCTGTGGGTTGAGCAGGTCGCCGTGCCAGATTACCTGGCCGGCAACGGAGTGGTCTATCAGACCAGCGATGTGCAGTACGTTATCGCCAACAACAACCTGTGGGCCAGTCCGCTGGATCAGCAGCTACGCAATACGCTGGTGGCGAATCTTGGCAGTCAGCTTCCGGGCTGGGTTGTTGCCTCCCAGCCTCTGGGAAGCGATCAGGACACGCTGAACGTCACGGTAACGGGCTTCCATGGTCGTTATGACGGTGCCGTTGTCATCAGCGGCGAGTGGCTGTTGAATCATCAGGGACAGCTGATTAAGCGTCCTTTCCATCTGGAGCTGAAGCAGCAGAAGGATGGCTATGATGAAATGGTGAAAGTGCTGGCCCAGGGCTGGGCGCAGGAATCAGCCAGTATCGCCAGGGAAATTTCCCGGCTGCCATAAGTAAAATTCATCGTCAAAAACCGCAATCGGCCTGGTGCTGATTGCGGTTTTTTTTTCGTTTTGGCGTCAGGTTGTTACTTGTGCCGCGTCACAATTTTTGTACAAATGATCTTCTGGCTAGCTCACAAATATGACACCCGTATGAATTTTGAACATTGACGCTGGGACTAATTCGGGGTATTCGTTATCTGTGCCTGCGCATCTGGCGCAGACACTGTTTTCTTTCCACCAGACAAAAGAATGAGGGAAACGAGGCATGAAGAGACAGAAACGAGATCGCCTGGAACGGGCTCATCAACGTGGTTATCAGGCCGGCATCGCTGGACGTTCGAAAGAAATGTGTCCTTATCAGACGATAAACCAAAGGTCACAATGGCTGGGAGGCTGGCGAGAAGCCATCGGCGATAGGGCACTTATAGCCTGATAACGTCTCTTTAAAAAAAGAAACCTCCGCACTGCGGAGGTTTCGCCTTTCTGGATGGGGCTAAAAGCCGTTATCAGAAAGCAGAGGTATCCTGGAACAGACCCACTTTCAGGTCGTTAGCGGTATAGATCAGACGACCGTCTACCAGCACTTCGCCATCTGCCAGGCCCATAATCAGGCGACGGTTAACGATGCGCTTGAAGTGAATACGATAAGTCACTTTCTTCGCCGTAGGCAGAACCTGACCGGTGAATTTCACTTCGCCCACGCCCAGCGCGCGGCCTTTACCTTCACCACCCAGCCAGCCCAGATAGAAGCCAACCAGCTGCCACATGGCATCCAGGCCCAGGCAGCCAGGCATTACCGGATCGCCAATAAAGTGGCAACCGAAGAACCACAGGTCCGGGTTGATATCGAGTTCTGCTTCTACGTAACCCTTATCGAAGTTGCCGCCGGTTTCGGTCATTTTCACGACACGGTCCATCATCAGCATGTTCGGGGCCGGTAACTGTGGGCCTTTCGCGCCAAACAGTTCTCCGCGACCAGAGGCAAGAAGGTCTTCTTTTGTATAGGATTCGCGTTTATCTACCATGTTCTCAGTAAGCCTTATTTTAGTGAAGGACGCAGGATAGCTAACACGTGTACGCTGAACAAGTCCGATCAGTTCGAACTGAACCAACCCAGCCAGCGTAACGGCCATGGATAACGATGACGAGCATCCTGCTGTGTCGCCTGAGCAATGCGCTCCTGGATAGTCTGCATCAGGGTCGTCTGCCCCTCGCCATCCCATACCAGGTTTGTCAGTAAGGGTAGTGCATCCTCAATCCCTTCGATTGCCCAGATGGCGAATTGTTCCTGTTCAACCGCGTCCAGAATATCCTGGCTCAGGCTGAGATGGCGTACGTTGGGCGCGGGAATAATCACCCCCTGTTTGCCGTTTAAACCACGCTGCTGACAAATAGAGAAGAAGCCTTCAATTTTTTCGTTCAGACCGCCAACGGGCTGAGCACGACCAAACTGATCGACCGAACCGGTGATGGCAATATTCTGGTTGATCGGCACGTCCGCCAGGGCGCTGATTAAGGCGCACAGCTCTGCCATAGAGGCGCTATCGCCATCCACTTCGCTGTAGGACTGTTCGAACGTCAGCGAGGCGGAGAAGGGGATTTGCTGCTCGAGCTGCAGCTCGGACATCAAAAACGCCTGCATGATCATCATGCCTTTGGCGTGAATGTTTCCGCCCAGCTCGGCTTTGCGTTCAATATCAGTAAACTCGCCATCGCCAATATGCACAACGCAGCTGATACGGGACGGTTCACCGAACGCGCGCGGATGGCCGGGAAATTCAATCACCGACAGGGCGTTAATCTGACCGACGCGTTCGCCTTCGGTCTCGACCAGAATTTGTTCCAGCAGAATTTCATCCTGCATGCGATCAGCAAGGTAGCCTTCGCGCCACTCCCGCTGCGCCAGCATCTGGGTGAGCTGTTCGCCAGTAAACGCGCCGTTACCGCCGATGGTACCCACCTCACGCAACTGCTTGCCGATCCAGAGCGGGCAGAGCGGCAGGGTCTCCTGGTCACCGGTATAGCGAACGGCTTCACGGATCAAACCCGGCCACGCGTCGGCGGCAGGCGTTGGCAATGCGAAACGTTCCGCCACGGCCATCACCCACTGACACCACTGCGCCATGTCGTCAGCATCGGCAATCTGGATGTTGTCTTCATATTCGCTGTAAACTGCCTGCTCGGCCAGTTCCGGCTCCATTTCCTGGAAGTCCGCCAGCGATTCGCGGTCGCCCGTCAGCACGACGGTCAGCGACAGCGGCATTGACGGCACGGAGACAGGAAGCGGACGAGACTCATCGTAACCGACCCAGTCAAAGCGCTGTTGGGTCACAATGGTTTTCAGGCGCATCCACAGCAGCGGCTGCGAGAGCAGGGTGCGCAGTGAGATGATGAGCACGCCGCCGTTTGCGCGATGCACCAGCCCCGGCTGCAGGGAAAGCTCGCCGTTAAACTGGCGCAGACAGCCAAAGAGCTGTTCAGCCTCGACCCAATTAGCGGTTATCACCTCGCCTTTAGCAGCAAAACGACCGTCGGCCTGGCCCGCCGGTTCGAAGGTAATATTATTCCCCGCGATACGATACTGGCCGCCAAAGACCGCGTTGGTGTCCGGCTGCAGCTGGCGCATGGCATCCCCAAGCAGCGTCAGATATTCCGCTTCTTCCGGGGCTTTCAGCAGCATGAAGGGCGATGTCGCCCACGGACTTAACGCCTGCTCCAGCGCATAATGTAAGCGTGGTTGCGTATCGCTAAGGATGAATTCGTGTTCTTTTGCGAGATCGGGCTGTGCAAACAGTTCCTGATAGCTCTCGGCATCCGGAACAAGGTCACGCCATGCTAGTTTCGTAATGGTCAAAGTTGATGTTTTTTAGTCAGATGTAAAAGCGTGGAGTATACCGTAAGCGGGGGGCTCTACCCAAGCAGGATCGGGTATTTCAGCAGGCGGATTGGCCGCATTCACTCACAGGATATGATTTCTTTTCAGCAGATTGCTAAAAAACTGATATTCTGAACAGAGTTACGTGGTAACACTGAGATCGCAATGAAATATCAACAACTGGAAAATCTCGAAAGCGGCTGGAAATGGAAGTACCTGGTCAAAAAGCACCGTGAAGGGGAGCTGATCACCTGCTACATCGAAGCCAGCGCTGCGCAAGAAGCCGTGGATATTTTGCTGACCCTCGAAAATGAACCGGTACAGGTTAATGGCTGGATTGAGAAGCACATTAATCCTGCGTTGCTAAACCGGATGAAGCAAACTATCCGCGCGCGACGTAAACGGCATTTTAATGCTGAGCATCAGCATACCCGGAAAAAGTCCATCGATCTTGAATTCGTGGTCTGGCAGCGTCTGGCTGGGCTGGCGCAACGGCGTGGTAAGACCCTGTCGGAAACCATCGTGCAGTTGATTGAGGATGCCGAACATAAAGAGAAGTACGCTAACCAGATGTCGTCGCTGAAAAACGACCTTCAGGCGTTGTTGGGCAAAAAGTAGATTTTTGTTTTCTTCAGACAATAAAAAACCCCGCATGGCGGGGTTTTTTTATAAGACGATAACTTATGCCGCTGGCTGAGTTACAACGTCTTTAACGCCTTTAACTTCGATCTCTACGCGACGATCTGGTGCCAGGCAGTCGATCAGTGCAGCGCGAGCTTTAACGTTGTCACAGGTGTTGCCAGTAACTGGGTTAGATTCGCCCATACCACGTGGGGAGATCTTGTTAGCTGGGATACCTTTAGAGATCAGGTAATCAACAACAGACTGAGCACGTTTCTCAGACAGTTTCTGGTTGTAAGCGTCAGAACCGATGCGGTCGGTGAAGCCCAGAACCACTACAGAACCGTCTTTAGGATCCAGGTTGCTCAGCTGGGTGTACAGCTGATCCAGTGCCTGCTGACCTTCTGGTTTCAGGGTCGCTTTGTTGAAGTTGAACAGAACGTCAGACTTCAGAGTGAAGTGCTTGGTCTGTACTTCTGGAGCTGGAGCCGGCGCTGGAGCAACAACTGGTGCTGCATCTTCCTGCTGGCCGAAACGGTAGGAAACACCTACGCTCAGCATGCCGTTGTCTGGACGAACGCCAACGGTAGCACCGTCACCGATGTTGTTAACCCACTGGTATTCCAGACGGGTAGCGATGTCACGGGTCATAGCCCACTCAACGCCACCAGCGAATACTGGGGAAACGCCAGTGTCATGGTCGTCGCCAGCGATGTTGTTGCTGGAGTCTGCACGCCATACCATGCCGCCCAGACGGGTGTACACGTCCAGATCGTCAGTTACTGGGTAACCCAGTTTAGCGGTCAGCTGAACGCCCTGAGCTTTGAAAGCGCCATTGATGGTGTCGCCTTTGTATGGCATACGACCTAACCAGTCGTAACCCATTTCAAAGCCAACATACGGGTTAACCTGATAGCCACCGAACGCACCTGCACCAAGCTGGCTCTCGTGAGTAGGGCCATCGTTGTTCAGGCTGCTGTTGTACCAGCCAGTGTCATGGAACTGAGACCAGCCCAGTTTACCACCTGCATACCAGGTATTATCTTTCGGAGCGGCCTGCGCTACGGTAGCGAAGCCAGCCAGTGCCACTGCAATCGCGATAGCTGTCTTTTTCATTTTTTGCGCCTCGTTATCATCCAAAATTCGCCATGAAGGTCTCAAGAGAGAATCACGGTTAAATCCTTCACCGGGGGGCGTGGTCAAATATAAATCTACCGATATCTTCGGCTTAGGCCGAGCACCCCTGGCGATGTAAAGTCTACAACGTAGCTGAAAACTTACAAGTGTGAAGTCTGTCAGGCATATGAAAAAAAAAGTTCCGTATACCTATTATTTAACATTTTTAGAACGAATTTTGTGCAATAAAATTAAGGAGAACCGCACCAGACAAGCCTTGCCGTAATTTTGAGGCCGGGAACTAAAACCGCATCTTGCGGTCAAAAAAAATTCCAGGAAAAATCTTAATTTCACTCAATGATACAAATTTGAGTGAATTTTTAGCCCAGAAAGTTGTCCTCTGCGATAAGAATCTGGACGAACCGGGCGCATGATAAACCCGATCGCATTCCCTTCTTCAGCCGCTTCGGTCAGACGAAAATGTTCCTCTTCCGTCAATTCTTCCGGTAACCACCCGATCACCACGCTGTAATTTCCGGTACGCAACGCTCGAATCATCGACTCGACGGTATCACACGGTGAAAGTTGGTTGATCTGCATCACCTTTGCCAGGGGCAGGCCTGCGGACTGCACCCATTCACGGCTCAGTTTCTGCTGTGGCGTCAGCCAGAGTTGCCAGCGAGATTGCTGACCAAGCTGCTGTAATAGCGGCAGCAGCAGGAGTTGGGTCAACAGGGGCTGGTCTTCACGATAAACCACTTCACTAATAAGCCCCGTCGAAGCACCACCAACGGCGTTTTGCGCGACATTGCCCGCGGTAGAGGTGAGAGAAGTTGAGCGATTTGCATAGCCTGAAGTGTACATTTTCATTCCAGCCCTGTAGTTACTGTATGAATATACAGTAACCCCTGTATGCATAAAGATCAACCTCATTTTCGGAAAGCGACTCGCAAAATTCATTCAATATTGATGCCCTTCGAAAAATCATCTTGCTCAACGACGCTAAGTTGCCTATTTTCCTGCTAACGGATCCGCTAGTAAGAAACTTCGTTGTTACTTTATGATTTTGAAGGGAAATATCATGAAAAAGATATCTTATGAACGGATTTATAAATCCCAGGAATACCTCTCACCGCTGGGTGAAATTCATCATCGTGCGCTGTTCGGCGGCTATACCCTGGCGGTGGATGACGCGGTTTTTGCCATGGTGTCAGATGGCGAGCTTTACCTCCGCGCATGTGAAGAAAGCGCCAAATACTGTGTAAAAAATGCTGCGTCTTTTTTGACCCTGATGAAGCGGGGTCGCCCGGTGCTTCTCAACTATTACCGGGTGGATGACGGGTTATGGCAGGACAGGGAGCGTCTGCTTCAGCTCTCTTCGTTCGCGCTCAATGCGGCGAGAAAAGAGCGTTATCAGCGCCATCAGCGCAATCGACTTAAAGATCTGCCAAACCTGACCTTTCAGCTGGAAGTGTTGCTCCTTGAAGCGGGCATTACCAACGAAGAAACGCTGCGGGCGCTTGGTGCCAGGGAAAGTTGGCTGAAAATGCGGGCGAAAAATAAAGCGCTTGGTATCAAAGTGCTTTTCGCGCTGGAAGGGGCTATTGAAGGGCTACATGAGGCGGCACTCCCGGCCGGCATTCGCCGGGAGTTGACGGAGTGGTTTAATGCGCTGCCTGAGCCACAGGAAAATCACTCCACAAGGTAGCGATTTGCTGTTGCAGCCGGCAAATTTCAGGCAGCAGGGCGATGAGCAGGCCAATCTGCTGTAACACCAGAGGCGCTTTGCTGTCGTTTCCGGGCTCCAGATGCGCTATACGTTGCGTCAGTTCATCCAGCGCTTGTCTCACGCGCGGTTCATCGGCTGGCCGGTGATGCAAAGCGTCATCGACATAACAGACCGCGTCATCCAGCAGGCTGAGGATACCCGGGTTGGTCAGTTTCTCGCGGTGGGCACCCAGCGTCGAAATATAGCTCGTGAAGGTATGGTTCAGGCAGAGCAGCCGGAAAGCCGTCTCACGAATCTCCGCCGTGGCGCGCGGCTCCGTTGACATGTTGGAGACGACCGAGGCCAGCTCGGCATCGCTGTTGTGCGCATCGCGGCGGGCTATACGGTAAGCCAGACGGTTATCGCGACCCTGATGGTATTGCTCAAGGATGGCATCCAGATATCGACAGTTGGCGTTCATGGCCTTGTCTAACACGCGCGGTAAGTTACGGAAACGCCAGTCCGGCCAGATAAAGCTGACCGCGGCCCAGGCGATGGCGCAGCCAATCAGGGTATCGATCACACGGGGCAGGGCGACCTCGAAACCTTCACCCAGCAGGTTAAAGCAGAGCAGAACCAGCAGCGTGATGAACATGGTGGCATGAGCGTACTGTACGTTGCGAAACGCGAAGAACAACACGCCGGTGATCACGATCAGGATCAGCTGTCCTTCAATAGACGGCACGAAATAGAGCACCGGAAGGCCGATTGCGACGCCGACCAGCGTGCCGATAATGCGCAGCGCCAGGCGGTGTCGGGTGGCGTTATAGTTCGGCTGGCAGACGAACAGGCTGGTCAGCAGGATCCAGTAGCCGTGGTGCAAACCGGTTATCTGGATAAAAGCATACCCAACGCATAAGACCACGGACATTCGCACCGCGTGGCGAAACAGCGCCGACTCCGGCGTAAAATTGCGGCTCAGCCGCAGCCACATATCGCTAACGCCGTGCACACTGTCATCAGCGAGCTGGTTGTCTACCTCACTGCCCGGCATTGCCATCGCCTGCTCGGACTCAATCGTCGCCAGCTGTGCATCAATCGCCCGCAGGTTGTTCAGCAGAAAACCCAGCGCTTTGATCTGTTCCTGTGACGTTCCACTGGCCTGCACGCGGTCGAGCGCCGCATCAAGATGGCTAAATACCCGTTCGAAGCGTGAGTCATGCTGATAGGGCGTGCGCAGCAGAATGGATCGTGCGAGCTGCTGGCATGCCTGAGACTGCATGGACAGCAGGCGCTGGAAGCGGAACATCACGTCGCTGTAGCGGAACTTCTCGCGCAGAGCGGCGTACTGAACGTGCGAAGAGCTGGCGCGTTCATGGATATCCTGAGCAGCAAAATAGTAGTGTAAGGTCCTTCGCGTTCCGCGCTGGCCGCGATCCCCGCGCAGACGGGTAAGCAGCGAGGCTTTCGTCTGGTTTAGGGTGGCGACCAGTTGGCCGTTGGCCAGCGCCAGATCGTAAAGCGGCGCCTGGCTTTCTTCCTCGATATCCGGGTCGAACAGTCGGGATTTCAGTTCCAGATAGTGGGCTAACTGCTCAAAGCTGCGGGCGAGATTATCCTGCAGAGGGCGAACCGGGAAGATCAGATGCCCGGTTAACGTCAGCAGGTTATACCAGATGGCGCCCAACAGCAGCAGCACAGGCTGCTGGTACCACTGGTCGTACAGGGAAACGCCCAGCATGGTATAGATGGCGATGAGCAAGGCACCGAAGGCGATAGTGGCATAGCGCTGCCCCAGACCGCCCAGCAGAATAAACCCGCTGGTTGAAAGCGTAAGGCCCAGGGCAAACAGCCAGGGCCAGGGAAAGAGCAACTCAACGGACGCGGAGGCGATAAAAAAACAGACGAGCGTAATCACCAGGTTACGCAAACGGCCGGCCAGGCGATCGTCCAGATCTGCCAGCGCCCCGGCCACCACCCCCAGCGTGAGCGGGATGGTGAGTTTCACATCATTCAGCCACCACGGCAGGGCAGCCGTGCCGCAAAGCGCGATAAAAATCCTGACGTTGTAGAGCCAGGCGCTGTTCCAGGTATAACGGCGAAGCAGTGGGCTTAGCATAAACGCGGCCAGTCCTTATTTACTGAAAACGACGACGTGCGTTCGCTTCACGCGCCGCCTGAGCCACTTCGACCGGAACCACCCTGCGACCGACGGGCCAAAGGGCGATGGCGGCGATCTTAAAGTTTGCGAGCCCGACCGGAATACCAATTATTGAGATGCACTGCGCAATACCGGCAAAAATATGCATGATGCACAGCCACCAGCCGAAGAAAATCAGCCACAGAATGTTCAGCAAAGTTCCCCCCGTATTCATCAGGGCGCTCTTGCTCTCCGGGTTCAGTTCGTCTACGTGGATGGCTTCGTTACCGTAGGGGATGAACGAGAGTTTCGTGATTTCCCAGCAGGAACGAGTCAGGGGAAGCGTGAAAATCAGGACGATGCTCACCAGCGTGGCAAAAAGCCAGGAAAGGGTGGTGGCAAAACCGCCCAGCACAAAATTCAACACATTCAGAACGGTACGCATAAACCCTCACTTCCTTTCGATAAAATTAACGCCCAATGATTGTAACGTTTTTTTAGGCTGGAGCACCTTAAAACTGGCAGTTAAACTGTCAGGTAAATTATCTCTTCGTGGATTTGGCGGGACATGGAACTGAAAGCAACTTCATTAGGCAAACGCCTGGCGCAACACCCCTATGACAGAGTTGTTCTGCTCAATGCCGGGGTGAAAGTCACCGGAGAACGCCACGAATACCTTATTCCGTTTAATCAGCTTCTGGCTATCCACTGCAAGCGCGGGCTGGTATGGGGCGAGCTGGAGTTTGTTCTGCCTGACGATAAAGTCGTGCGTCTTCACGGCACCGAGTGGGCGGAAACCCAGCGTTTTCATCATCACCTGAACGCGCTCTGGCAGCAGTGGAGTCACGACATGAGCGTCATTGCCGCTCAGGTACTGCAGCAGGTGCTGGACGATATTGCCCATAGCAACGCGCAACAAACGTGGCTGACACGTCAGCAGACCGCCGGGCTACAGCAAAAGATCCGGCAGGCGCTCTCGGCGCTGCCGCTCTCCGTGACGCGTCTTGATGAGTTCGACAACTGTCGCGACGCCTGGCGTCAGTGTCAGGCCTGGCTGAACGATATGGATAAAAGCCGGCTGGCGCATAATCAGGCCTGGACGGACTCCATGCTCACCCAATACGCCGACTTTTTCAGTACGGTGGAATCTTCACCGCTCAACCCTGCTCAGGCGCGCGCGGTGGTCAACGGCGAGCAGTCGCTGCTGGTGCTGGCGGGGGCCGGAAGCGGTAAAACGTCGGTGCTGGTGGCGCGTGCGGGCTGGCTTCTCACCACCGGGGAGGCCGTTGCCGATCAGATCCTGCTTCTGGCCTTTGGCCGTAAGGCGGCACAGGAGATGGACGAACGTATCCAGGAACGCCTGCACACCCGGGATATCACGGCCAGAACCTTCCATGCCCTCGCGCTGCATATCATTCAGCAGGGCAGCAAAAAAGTGCCTGCCATCAGTAAACTGGAAAACGACGCGCAGGCGCGGCAGGCGTTGTTTATTAAAACGTGGCGTCAGCAGTGCAGTGAGAAAAAGGCGCAGGCGAAAGGGTGGCGCCAGTGGCTGGAGGAGGAACTCAACTGGGAGGTGCCGGAGGGCAGTTTCTGGCAGGATGAAAAACTGGCGCGTCGGGTCGGCTCGCGACTTGACCGCTGGGTCAGCCTGATGCGAATGCACGGCGGCTCACAGGCAGAGATGATTGAAAGCGCGCCGGAGGCGATCCGCGATCTGTTTTCGAAGCGGGTCAAGCTGATGGCTCCGCTGCTGAAAGCCTGGAAAACCGCGCTGAAAGAGGAAAATGCCGTCGATTTCTCCGGTTTGATCCATCAGGCTATCATCATTCTTGAGAAGGGGCGCTTCGTCAGCCCATGGAAACATATTCTGGTGGATGAGTTTCAGGACATCTCACCCCAGCGTGCTGCACTGCTCTCGGCGCTGCGGGCGCAAAATAAACATACCTCGCTGTTTGCCGTGGGGGATGACTGGCAGGCCATCTACCGCTTCAGCGGGGCGCAGCTTTCACTGACGACCGCGTTCCACCACTATTTTGGCGAGGGTGACCGCAGCGATCTGGACACGACATACCGCTTCAATTCACGAATTGGTGAGATCGCCAACCGCTTTATCCAGCAGAACCCGCATCAGCTGGCAAAGCCGCTCAATAGCCTGCGCCCGGGGGATAAAAAAGCGGTAACCCTGCTGGCGGATGATCAGCTGGAGCCTCTGCTGGACAAGCTCAGCGGCTATGCGAAGCCCGATGAGCGAATCCTTGTGCTGGCGCGCTACCATCACCTTAAACCCGCGGCGCTGGAAAAAGCCGCCACCCGTTGGCCGAAACTGCAGCTTGAATTTATGACCATCCACGCCAGCAAAGGGCAGCAGGCCGATTATGTGATTGTGGTGGGGCTGAAAGAGGGCAGCGACGGTTTCCCGGCCCCGGCCCGCGAGTCGGTCATGGAAGAGGCCCTGCTGCCGGTGCCGGAAGACTTTCCGGACGCCGAAGAGCGGCGTTTGCTGTACGTGGCCATCACCCGCGCGCGGCATCGCGTGTGGCTGCTGTTCAATAAAGAAGAGCCATCCGTGTTTGTCGATATCCTGAAGAGTATTGATGTGCCGGTGGCGAGAAAGCCGTAACGGCGTCAGGCAAGATTTTCCATGCCGGGTAAGGCGTAGCGCCGCCCGGCAAAAAAGCTACTTCAGTCTTTCGGACAGATAGCGCTGATAGTCCGGAATAAGGATCTCCACCGGCGAGTTAAACTGCGGTGATTCAATGATGAAATCCGCCGTCGACAGGTTCGTCGCCACCGGAATATTCCACACCGTCGCCAGGCGCAGCAGCGCTTTGACATCCGGATCGTGCGGAACCGCGTTCAGGGGATCCCAGAAGAAGATCAGCACATCAATTTTCCCTTCGGAAATTTGCGCGCCGACCTGCTGATCGCCGCCCATCGGGCCGCTCAGCATCGCATTCACCTCCAGGCCCGTTTCGCGCTGGATCAGGTTACCGGTGGTACCGGTCGCCGAGAGGGCGTGCTTTTGCAGCAACGGCTGATGGCGGCGAACCCAGTTAAGCAGCATTTGTTTACAGTGATCGTGCGCCACCAGCGCAATGTGTTTACGTTCAGGCAGCGTGCGTGTTGTCAGTTCCATAATCATTTCCATCAGGTTAACTGACTACACGATGACGGGAACCGCCTGACCCTGCAAGAGAAAGGCGTAAAAAATGTGGCTTATGATGAAGGTTGCTGTTTTGCCCACTGTAAAAAGCGGGCCCGCGTGTCGGGATCGGCCTGCTGGAACCAGAATTTAAGACGCTGTTCCGTCAGCGTCTGGGACTGCGGCGGAATAACGTCCAGTTCCGAGACGCCGGATAACAGCGTACTGTCGTCCGCCATCATGGTAGCAAACTGCGGAAGGGAGGCGCGTTTACCGGCTTTGTTATAGACCTGCGTCGCGGCCTCGTAGTCCGGGCTTTTCGGGGAGTGGGTCAACGCCAGAATATCCAGCTTCACCGGAATCGGCATCGCATTCCCGTCCAGCAGCTCAACGCGCGGCGAGGCGTCAAAGGCCGCTGATTCCTTCTCCGTTTCAAGGCGAGGCAGGGTAATGTTCACCTGACTGATTTGCCGGGTGTTAAAGCTGACAATCAGCGGCGGAGAGATGTACATCCGTTGCTCATGGTTGTTCAGGCCGATCGATTTTTCGACCCGGAACACCAGCTGATGCGGCCCGTTATCTAACTCAATGCTGTCAGCACCGCGCAATAACGAGCTGGAGACCTTTTTTCCGTCCAGTACCAGGAGATCAATATCGCCAGAAAGCCGGAGCGTGGTGGCAAATACGCAGACCGGCATCACTAACGCAATCAGAGCAGTGGCAATACCGGTTTTCATAGAAGGCTCCCGTCAGAAATCCTTTCGCCGCATTAATGTATCTAAATCTTTCGATAATCACGTTTACTAACATATAGACATATTTCACCGTTTTGCCCTCATACATCTGTATGGGATGGATGGTTGAGATGTGCGCTTTGGCGTACACTTTTAAAAAAGCCAGGAGAAAAACCATGAAAGAGAACGATATTGCCGAGATTCTGACATCCACGCGTACCATTGCGCTGGTGGGCGCGAGCGATAAACCCGACCGTCCAAGCTATCGGGTGATGAAATACCTTCTCGATCAGGGCTATCACGTTATCCCGGTGTCGCCAAAAGTGGCGGGGAAAACATTGCTGGGTCAGCAGGGTTACGCCACGCTCGCTGACGTGCCGGAAAAAATCGATATGGTCGATGTCTTCCGTAATTCCGAGGCTGCATGGGAAGTGGCGCAGGACGCTATCGCCGTAGGGGCGAAAACGCTGTGGATGCAGTTAGGTGTAATTAACGAGCAGGCCGCCGTGCTGGCGCGTGATGCGGGGTTGAAGGTTGTCATGGATCGCTGTCCGGCGATCGATATTCCCAGACTGGGTCTGGCGAAGTAATAAAAAAAAGCCCGTCATCGGGCTTTTTTTACACGCTTAGTTCCGCAGGCGCGGAGCCTGTAACTGTTTGCGGATAGTCTGAGCAAGTTCATCCATCGTGGGTTGTTCCGGATGCTCTTCCTGTAGCTCGCTACTCAGCTGCGCTTCGGCAAGGTAGGTATGAACGGGTTGTCCGTCGTCACCTTCCATCACCACATGGTACCAGGGCGCAGCGCGAAGCTCTGCGTTGACCGCCAGCTCGTCTGCTGACGGTTCATCAAGGGAATACTCCGGGTCGATATCCACGACCACACCCAAATACCCTAGCAAAGTGTGGCGGACCTGCTGGCCGATACCGAATTTGCTGGCAATCATAGTCACCTCCCGGGAAATACGACTTACACATTACGTGCGGGCAATATTTCTCTTTTCAAGTTACATGACGCGACAGGCAAACCCTTTCAGATACAGTCCTTCCGGGTAGGTAGCAATCACGGGGTGATCGGCTGCCTGACGGAACTGCTCTATAAATTGTACATCACGCCCGGCATCTATTGCGGCATCGGCGATGATTTTTTGGAATAAATCGGTGGTCATCAGGCCGGAGCAGGAGAAGGTGAGCAGAACCCCGCCCGGATTCAGCAGCTGGATAGCCAGCATGTTGATATCTTTATACCCGCGGCACGCGCCCATCAGCTGGCTTTTGTTTTCCACAAACTTTGGCGGATCCATCACGATGACGTCGAACTTCTCGCCCTGGTCGCGATATTTACGCAGCAGCTTGAAGACGTCATCGCGAACAAATTCAGCTTTGCTCAGATCCAACTTGTTTAGCTCGACGTTCTGTTTTGCCACGTCCAGCGCTTCCTGAGAGGTGTCCACGCTGACCACCTGAGCACAGCCGCCCATCAGCGCCGAAACGGCGAAACCACCGGTGTAGGAGAAGCAGTTCAGCACGCGTTTGTCGGCAACATACTGACGCGTAGCCAGACGGCTGTCGCGCTGGTCAAGGTAGTAACCCGTTTTGTGCCCGCCCTGAATATCCACCAGCAGCTTCATGCCGTGCTCTTCAATTGGCAGCAGGGCAGGCGGCAGTTCACCCGTGACCGGCCCCTGAGTCAGCTCCATACCCTCTTTTTTGCGCACCGCCACATCGCTGCGGTCGTAGATAGCGCATTCAGGGAACAGGGTTTGCAGCGCGCTAATCAGCGCGGCACGCTGGTATTCCGCTCCTGCGCTCAGGAGCTGCAGCACGAGGAAGTTACCGAAGCGGTCAATGGTGACGCCCGGCAGGCCGTCGGATTCACCGGCAATCAGGCGGTAGCTGTCCAGACCGTCGCGCTTTGCCAGCCAGTCGCGCCACTGCTGCGCCTGCTGAAGACGGCGTACGAAGAAGTCGATATCGATGGTTTCGTCTTTATCAAAGGTCCAGACGCGAGCACGGATCTGGGACGCTGGCGAGTAGGCGCCTCGCGCTAACCATTTCCCCTGGTGGTCAACGATATCAATGGTTTCACCGAGGCTGGCTTTGCCTTCCATACGGGCAACCGCGCCGGAAAAGACCCAGGGATGACGGCGCAGTAATGATTTCTCGCGCCCTTTGGTTAACACTAAACGGGAAAACCTTGTAAAATCTGTTTTTTGGCTTTCTTCTGATGTATTCATTAGGTACTCCCATGGAAAAACGCAAACTGTATAGTTATATACGTTGGTCAAGTGATAAACAGGCAAAAGGTTCATCATTGCAACGACAGTTGGAAACGGCGCGTAGGGTAGCACATGAAAACGGTTTAGAGCTTGTTGAAATCATCGATGCCGGATTGTCTGCGTTTAAATCTAAGCATCTTGAAAAGGGCAGTTTAGGCGCATTTATCGAGGCAGTTAAAGAGGGGGAAGTCGCTAACGATTCATGGCTTACAGTCGAAAGTTTAGATCGGATAAGTCGCAATACAATTCTGAAAGCACAACTGATCTACCCCCAGGTTTAGATACAACCTTCAGTTAGTAATATCGGTTGGTTTTTCTTCATATTTCCTGTTTCGCCAGTCCGTTGCGAATTCAGCTGGTGTCTGGTAATCCAGCGATGAATGGGGACGGCACTCGTTATAATCCTGCCGCCAGTCATTAATCGTTTTCAGGGAATGAAGAATATCGCTGAACCCGTGTTCATTCAGACACTCATCGCGAAAGCGTCCGTTAAAACTCCCAATAAATCCGTTCTGCGTTGGCTTACCTGGCTGGATAAGCCGTAGTTCCACACCATGCTCAAAGGCCTATTGATCGAGCTCGCGGCAGGTAAATTCCGGGCCCTGATCGGTTCTTATTGTCGCCGGATAGCCCCTAAACAGCGCGATGCTGTCAAGAATACGCGTGACCTGAACGCCTGAAATACCGAAAGCAGCGGTGATCGTCAGACACTCCTTCGTGAAATCATCTACACAGGTCAGGCACTTGATCCTCCGACCGTTAGCCAGTGCGTCCATAACAAAATCCATCGACCAAGTTAGGTTCGGCGCATCCGGGCGCAGAAGCGAAAACCGTTCGGTTGCCAGCCCTTTACGGCGTCGTCTGCCTTTTACGCTCAGTCCATTAAGGTGGTAAATACGGTATACCCGCTTGTGATTGACGTGAAGGCCCTCCCGACGCAACCGCTGCCAGATTCGGCGGTAGCCAAAACGCCTGCGCTCCAGTGCCAGCTCAGTGTTGCGCCCTGATAAATGCGCATCAACTGCCGGACGCTGAGCCTCATAGCGGCAGGTCGAAAGGGACAAACCTGTAAGCCTGCAGGCACGACGTTGCGACAGACCGGTCGCATCACACATAAACTCAACGACTTCCCGCTTCTGGCTTGGCGTCAGTACTTTCGACCCAGAGCCACCTGAAGCGCCTCCTTATCCAGCATGGCTTCGGCGAGTAGCTTCCTGAGGCGGGCGTTCTCCTCTTCAAGAGATTTGAGCCGCTTCACCTCAGGAACTTCCATGCCACCAAACTTTTTGCGCCAGGTGTAGAAAGTGGCGTCGGAAAGGGCGTGCTTACGGCAGAGCTCACAGGCAGAAACTCCGGCTTCCGCTTCGCGAAGAATACTGATGATCTGTTCGTCGGAAACACGCTTCTTCATGGGGATGTCCTCATGTGGCTTATGAAGAAATTACTAACATCGGGGTATATTAATCAACGGGGAGTAGGTTAGCTGCATTTACATTTATTTACATAAATTCACTTTATCCATACATTTCTGTCGTGTGATAGTGAAATAGCACTTTATGTTAAAATGGAAAAGAGGGATTTTTATGTCAAATATCAGAGAATTAACTTTAAGTGAAATAGAACTGGTCAGTGGTGGTGGAAACTCTGGCGACCATGAACACAACTACAACAAACAATCTCAAACTGGAGCACGTAACACTCTGGGACGGAATGCACCGACACATATTTACAGTGACCCAAGCACAGCTAAATGTGGTGATGCTGTCTTCAGTGGGATGGTAGGTGGTGCAATCAAAGGTGGCCTTGTTGGAATGGCCAGAGGAACTATTGGTGGAGCAGTTGTTGGCCAGTGTCTCTCCGGTGGTGGAAATGGTAACGGAGGGGGAAACAAAGCTGGTTCCAGTAATTGTTCAGGAGGTAACTTTGGTGGTACCTGTAGCCGATAAGTAAGTATCAACGGAGGATGCTACAATGGTTATTAAAATAATGTCTTTTATCTTAAGTTTATTACTGGGTTTTGCGCTATTAAGTGGCTCCTCCATTATTGACCTATCTTGGTTTTCCTTTCCTGAGGAGTTTTCAAAGTTAGTAATTACATTGATCACCTTGTTTTCCACTGCTAAATTTACTGATATGATTTTAGCAAAAATAAAAACTTTCATAAAGTGACGCCCTTGTAATGAATGAGCGTACGAGCCAGTTTATATATAGTAAACAAAGCGCTATCGTTTTTCTTGTAGTGGTTATTATATCAACCATTGTAACTCTATCCCCAGCCTTTACGCTGCGTTATGTCGGGCTGGACACAGCTTTTACTATTGTTTTCATTACAGAGATTCTAATTTCTACTTTCGTTTATTTGTTTTGCCTGAAAAATATCCCTGGGTGTCGAATAAAAGTAATTGCAAGCCCAGCCTCAGTTAAATTTTCAGCTGCAACATTTCTTATAATTATTTTTATACAACTTGCTGTTTATTGCTACAGAGACTATTTATACCATTACGAACCATCACAGATAAACTGGATCACAGTTTTAGTGATGACAATAGTAGTACCCTATTACGAAGAAATTATCTACAGAGGATGTGCCTTCGAAGTTGCATGCTCAATTTACCGGAAGAATCTGGTTATTCCGTGTGTAATAACATCTTTGTTTTTTTGTTTAATGCATGGACAGTATTATGATATACTGGATCAGATCATTCTGTTTGTTGTTTCGATGTTATTGTTCGCGGTTAAAATAAAAAGCAAATCTCTTTTCTATCCTATATTGATACACTCAGGCATGAATGGGTTTGTTATATTGTTAAATATTCAGAACGTTTTATAACTATGAGTATATTCAGGGAGGAAGCATTAAATCATCATAATGATACCGGGTACGGAGATATTGTCTTACCCGCTTCATTCGGCATGTCAGTATGCGCCGTTACTACAATATTCTTGGTTCTGAGCGTCGCATTATTCGTTTATTTTGGTAGCTATACTCGCAAGGCACATCTTACAGGCATCGTTATGCCTTCATCCGGACTGGTGAAAATAACACCTCAATATGCAGGGTACGTCACGCGACAGACTGTTTCAGAAGGTCAGCACGTCATTGCAGGTGAGTCCGTTTACCATATCAGCGGCGAGCATTATAACGAACAGGGCACAGGTACGCTGGCTGCCATGAGCATATCCTTGAGAACTCAATATGCCATGCTGTCTTCTCAACAGGCTCTGGAATTGCGTGACAACAGTCAGCAGCAGCAAGCCATACAACAGCGAATTGTCTCCCTGAAACCTCAGATTAACAGTGCAGAGCAGCGTTTGTCGCTTGCCGAGCATCAGGTTGCGCTGGCTGTGTCCGTCATGGAACGCTATAAAAAACTTGCCGGCACGCATTACGTTTCTGATATCGAATACCAGCAGAAACAGATTGACGTCTCCACGGCACAGCAAAACGTTGAGGATCAACGTCAGGGGCTTCTGCAACTACACACAGCAATGGAGTCTGCTGAAGATGATCTTACCCATCTCATCGTACAGGGCGAAAGCCGGAAAGCTGAACTGGACAGGCAGTTGCAGGGTATAAGACAACAGCAGGATGAACTGGCCGGACAGGAGCATTTTACGCTGAACGCTCCAGTATCCGGAACCGTTGCCGCCGTTCTGATCAGACAGGGACAGTCGGTCAGGGCATCTGAACCTGTCATGACGCTTGTCCCCGACAATGCTCGTCTGCAGATAGAACTCTATGCCACCAGTCAGAACGCTGGCTTCGTCCAACCGGGGCAACGTGTTGCCCTCCGATTCGCCGCTTTCCCCTATCAGAAGTTTGGTGTTCAGTACGGGACTATTCGAGAGATAAGCCGTACAACGCTGACGCCGTCAGATTTAATCTCCGTATCCCCTGTCACCTGGAAGGAGAATGAAGGGCACTACCGTGTCATTGTCGAACCTGAGAATACTTTTATTCTGGCTTATGGAAAAAAAGAACCTCTTCGACCCGGTATGACCCTTGAGGGGGACGTCAGCTTGGATACGCGTCATTTGTGGGAGTGGCTTACAGAACCGCTCTGGAGCCTGAAAGGAAAACTGTAATGGGATCACTGAACTGGACAGGGAAAAGACGGCTTCCCCTCATCCGCCAGACAGAGTCAGCGGAGTGTGGCCTGGCGTGTCTGGCAATGATGGCCAGCTGGCACGGTCTGCAGACGGATCTACCCACGCTCCGTGAACGCTTCAGTATCAGTACTCAGGGAATGACCCTGCAGAGACTGATTGAATGTGCAGCCGGTATCCATTTGTCTTCCCGCGCCGTCAGGCTGGAGCCGGAAGACCTGAAGTCTCTTTCTTTACCCTGTATTCTCCACTGGAACATGAATCATTTCGTTGTACTTCATAAGGTTCGCGGTAGCAGGCTGGTTATACATGATCCCGATAAGGGGAAGGTGACAATTTCCCTGACGGACGCAGGGAAGCACTTCACCGGCGTCGCGCTGGAGCTGATGCCAGCCAGCGATTTCACCGCCAGGGATGAAAGAAAGAAAATTCGTCTGCGCCAGCTGACAGGAAAAACACCCGGCCTGCTGCCGGCAATGTCACGCATCATCGTTTTTGCCCTGGCACTGGAGATACTGACATTAGGAAGTCCTCTTCTCAACCAGTTGGTGATTGATGAGGTCCTGGTTGCCGCCGATCGAAGCCTGTTGACCGTTATTATCATCGCCCTGTTGTTGCTGTCACTTACCCAGATGCTGCTGTCGCTGGCCCGTCAGTGGGCCAGTCTCACCCTGTCTGTTAATTTTAATATGCAGTGGACTGCCCGGGTGTTCCATCATCTGGTCCGTCTCCCTCTCTCCTGGTACGATGCACGCAGTAAGGGGAGTATTAACGCGCGTTTTGATGCGGTAGATACCATCCAGCAGGCGCTGACCACGCAGGTACTTGAAGGCATTCTGGATGTGCTGCTTGTGGTGACTGCACTCTGTATGATGTTGTTATACAGTCCTGAAATGACGCTGATAGCGGTACTGGCAGCCGTCATCTACGGCGTGCTGAGAGTGCTCTGGTATCCGTCTCTTCGACAGTCTGCAGAAGACGCTTGGGATGCTGGTGCCAGGGAATCAGGATATTTTCTTGAAACCCTTAACGGGATCCTAAGCCTGAGAATAAACGGTGTGACCGCATTTCGGGAAGCCGCCTGGCTGAATCTCAACGTCACCCGGAGAAATACGCAGTTGCGCCAGAGTCGTCTGCTGATGTGCTATGACATTGCGCACACCTTGACCGGCAGTGTGGTATCGGCGGTTATTTTGTGGAAGGGTGCTGGCGAGGTGATGAATGGCACTTTTACTGTCGGTATGTTGGTTGCCTATTTGTCTTATCAGATGCGTTTTTCTTCGAGTATTAGCAGCCTTACTGACAAGTTTTTTTCCTGGCGAATGCTTGATGTTTATAATGAGCGTCTGGCTGACATTGTGCTAACCCAAACAGAAGGGCATCAGCAACGGTCCGTTCATGAAGATGTCAGTACTTCTGTCATTACCTCCGTAGTCAGTGGGACTCCGAAAGCTCATCCCCCGTTATCTATCGAGCACATCGTATTCAGCCACAAGGGCGGGAACAAACCGATACTTCGCGGAATTTCACTGGTGCTTCAGCCAGGTGAAGTAGTGGCCATTACGGGTAAATCTGGGTGCGGAAAATCGACGCTGGTAAAACTTATCTTGGGAATTCATATTCCTGATGAAGGGACAATCAGAACATTTGGCATACCGCAAACGCACCCCGATTATTTTCAGGTACGACGGCGGATTGGTACCGTATTGCAGGATGATCACCTTTTCAGAGGATCCATTGCAGATAACATCATTTTCTTCAGCGAAGACCGCAATCAGGAAAGAATGATCCAGTGTGCCCGTCTGGCGCTAATTGACACTGATATCATGGCAATGCCGATGGGATATCAGACATTAATCGGTGAAACCGGTGGTGTACTCTCCGGAGGGCAAAAGCAACGTATTTTGCTGGCAAGAGCGTTGTATAAACAACCGGGGTTTTTGTTACTGGACGAAGCGACCAGCCACCTTGATGTTGAGAGTGAAATACAGATAAGCCAGACACTACGCCAGTTGGGGCTACCTGTCCTGCTGGTTGCCCATCGCCCGGAAACCATTGCCTCTGCCGACCGGGTTCTGTATCTCGCAGATGGATATTTGGAAGAACAAAAATGCCAGTACACAGGTGATAACGATTATATAGTTTATGAAGCCAATGATGATAATGTGGTTAAGGAGACCTGACTATGGAATATGCTATATTCAGCGGGATATTTACACTCGCATGACCAAAAGAAAGTATGCAATATCTGCACCTTGCTCAGGGCGGGCGGTCATATCCGAGAGCATTCTTCCGATCTAATTCAAATATAATTAGTTTACTAACTCCTTCTTGATGCGGTAGAACGTTGCACGGCTGATATCTGCAGCTTTCATGATGTGGGCTGGTTTAACATTCTGCGCCAGCATTTCACGCACTGTATCACGGGCTTCCATATCTTTTTCTTTTCCCGTATACAAGCCTGCCTGTTTTGCTCTTTCGATCCCCTGTGCCTGGCGTTTACGGCGGGTTTCATAATCTTGTCGTGCCATTGTCGTAAGGATATCGATCATCATAGCATTGACGGCCCGAAGAATGCCGCTGGTAACGTCGTTACCGTACATTTCAACCATCTGCCAGCTTGTTGGCAAATCCATTATTTGCTGTTCTGTCGATTTCAGGGAAATGGCGCGTAGAGTAGCACATTCAGCCAGGCGCAATCCTCTGCGGATGCCGTTGAGCGTTTCGGCACAAAATCAAATCGCTTAAGCACATTACGATATTGCGGCCGGCATTACAGTGGGGCTTCCGGTACAGCAGAGGGAGCACCCATGAAAAAGCGAAGTGTGATCGCAATAGCCGCTCTGGCGGCAATCAGTTTTCAGGTTTTAGCCGCAACGCCTTTCAGCATCACCAGTCAGGATATTTCCGGCAAGCGCCATTTAGCGCAGTCGCAGGTATTCGAGGGATTCGGCTGCCACGGCGGTAATCAGTCTCCGCAGCTGGCGTGGAAAAGTCCGCCCGTCGGTACGCAAAGTTTTGCCGTTACGGTATATGACCCGGATGCCCCCACCGGCAGCGGCTGGTGGCACTGGACCGTAGCCAATATTCCCGCGAAGACAACGACGCTGCCCGCTGGGGCCGGAAACCCTAATGGCGAGAAATTACCTGCCGGTGCGGTGCAGGGGCGTAATGATTTCGGTTATTCTGGATTCGGCGGCGCATGTCCGCCCGCAGGAGATAAGCCTCACCGTTATCAGATTACCGTCTGGGCGCTGGACGTGGATAAACTGCCTGTCGACAAAAATGCCAGCGGTGCGCTGGTCGGCTTTATGCTTAATAGTCACGTTCTGGCAAAGGCGCAGTTAACCGCAACCTACAGCAGATAAGGATGAACCGGTGCAGGAGTTCCATTTTCGACATAAACACCTGACGGCGGGTGAAGTGACCGCCAGCAAAATGCATCGCCTGCACCAGGTTAAGCTCTTTTTTCCGGCCATTTGTCATATCACGCATGGCAGCAAGGTGATTGTGCAGGACGACAACCGACTGGTGGCAACCCGGGATGAGCTGATTATTATCCCGGCCAATACGGCGATGGAGATTATCAATCAGCCTGTAAACGGTCTGTTTCACTCGGATTTGCTGATGTTGTCCCCGGAGATCGTCGCCGAGTTTAAGGCACATTACCTGAAATCCTGGCCGCGCACGACGCTGCATTCGCTTTGTGCTCCGCTGAGCGAAGGGCTGGCGTTTATGTGGGATAACCTGCTGCACGCCGTGCGTCAGGAGTTACCGGAGGCGTTGCAAAAACATCAGGCCTTCGGTTTGTTGCTGGCATTGCTGCATGACGGCGTGGCAGGTCCGCTGCTTGTTGAGCGGAGCAGTAACCTGACCGAGCAGGTGCGGCAGTTCATTATGCTGTCGCCCGCCAGAGCCTGGACCGCGCAGGACGTCGCCAGCCGTCTCGCATTAAGCGTACCGACGCTGCGCAGGCGGTTACGCGAGGAGTCGCAGAGTTTTCGCCAGATTGTCGAGGAGGTGAGGATGGCCGTTGCTTTGTCGCAGCTACAGTCAACCCGATTACCGATTGGCGAAATCGCATTACAATGTGGGTATCTTTCCAGCTCTCGTTTCACCGCCCGTTTCCGGCAGCACTATGGTTGTTTGCCGAAAACGCTACGTTAAGGAGAAGAAAAATGTCAAAAGTCTGCACCATTGCCTGGGTTCACGGCGTCGTTCAGGGCGTCGGGTTCCGCTACAGCACCCAGCGCGAGGCCGTTCAGCTTGGGCTTACGGGATACGCGCGAAATATGGACGACGGCAGCGTTGAGGTGGTCGCCTGCGGCGACGCGGAGCAGGTTGAAAAACTGATGGCGTGGCTGAAAGCGGGCGGGCCGCGCAGCGCCCGGGTTGATAAGGTGCTAACGGAACCGCATCAACCCGGGCGGGAATACGTTAACTTCGGTATACGCTACTAAATGCACTTCACCGGTTTTGGCAGGCCGGCAATTTTAGTGGCCTGTTTTGCTGGACCTTTCGGGAACAGACGATACAGATAGCGGCTGTTGCCTTTCTCTTCACCGAACTTATTGGCCATGGCTTTGACCAGCATGCGGATCGCCGGAGAGGTGTTGAATTCGAGATAGAATTCACGCACGAAACGCACCACTTCCCAGTGTTCGGGGGAGAGGGCGATGCCTTCGTTTTCGGCGATTTTCTCCGCCAGCGGCTCGCTCCATAGCGTCGTGTCTTTCAGATAGCCTTCGCTATCGGTCTCAATTTCCTGGCCTGCAAAAATGAACATAGTGCTCTGTCGATAAAGTAAAAACCGCCCCTAGTCTAGCAAATAAGGGGCGGAGTGAGAAACCTCGACCTACAGAAGAAGCTGGAGCAGATTGTTGGCATTAAGCTTTTTCAGCGCGTTGCATTTATACGTCGAGACCTGTTTTTCACTCATCTGTGTCATATGCGCGACATGCCTTACCGATTGTCCGTTCACCAGCCTGTCGAGAACGTTGAACTCCATGCCCGTCAGGCAACAATTCAGGGTCCGCACCCGGCGGGGCTCTCTGGCAAGCAGATATGCCGCATCCGCAACGGCAATCCGGTCGTCAATGATATATAAGGTCAGCGTGGCAAACCGCTTCCGCAGATGGGTAGCCAGCGCCCAGCCTTTTTCATTGCACACCAGATACACCGTTCCTTCCCAGCGCCTGGCCTCCAGCTGCAGCAGAATGTCGACCAGCGCCAGATGCGCCCCCGAGACGGAAAAGCGGCAGCGAACAACAAGGGTGTCGCAGGCCAGCAGCGAACGGCACCACTTTACAGTACCGCTCTCAACCTGCGTCTGAGCGTTACGACGCAGAAGGGCATAGCGCAACCCTTCTGCATAAAAACGATTATTGTCGAGAATGGCGTAACTCACGATGGCCTCTTTATAAGGTACTGGGCGTATAGATAACGCGCAGCGTGCCGGTGTAATCCCCGGCATTTTTACTGCTGGCAGCAAACGCGGGCGTTTTCAGAACGATGGGGGAGGGGACACAAAGTACGCTCTCCCGTCCACCCGGCAGTACAACCTGACGCAGATATTGCGGGTCATTAGTGCCCTGCCAGACCAGCGTCTTGCCATTCGCCGCGGTTTCTGCTGCGCCCGTTACCGGGTTGATCACCGTAACCTGATAATCGAGCCGATCCCGCGCTTCGGTCTGGCTTCCACCGCGTCGTCTGACGGAAAACGCCCCCTCAGTACGGCCCGTTGCCGCTAAACCGTCATCCTCAAAGCGCAGATAGACGCGCGTGCTGGCACTGTTTTTGCCGTCATACAGGCACATATCCAGCGCGCTCTCGCCCTGGATTTCGCTGCCGCCGGGCCGCCCCGGAAAATGGGTCAGATTGAGGTTAACCATCGGGGTTGAGTGGGGGAACGCCGGCAGATAAATCTGCTGGTTACCCGGATCGACCACCTCAATACGTATCGTCGCCTGCCAGCGGGCAATGGTGAGGTAGCCTGGGCATCCGACGTTGGCATCGTTAAAGTTGCCCCCGCACTCGGCGCTTCCCCATTCGCGCAGGTTCTGCTTCAGCGTTGCGGTCCAGATACCCGGCTGGGCGAGCTTGTCCAGTTCGCCTTTAACGATGTAAAAATCAAAATAGGGCTCCCGCTTCCAGGCCGAGAGAATGTCGGTTCCGCCGGTGACAAAGCTGGCAAAGGTGAAAGTTATATTATTGAAAAACATATGTTTTTCACCATAGACCTTCACATCTGCAGTCTTATTTGTCGACGCGTTGGTAAAACGCAGCGTAATGGCGTAGGGGGCGGCCGGGTTCGCGGGAAACCAGACCGGTGCTGTCATACACGCCCCGTACGTCGGGTCGGTGCGGGACTCGCAGGTCAAGGTGTTGCGTCCCCACTTTTGCGGGTCGATAGTGTCGTAACCGCTCGGTTCATGGACCCAGATATCAAAACGCGCAGGCGGCACCGCGCGATCGTAGCTAATCCCTACGCTGGAGTTTCTTCCGGCAGGGACTCCCGCCAGCGTCTGGCAGCTCCACAAGGTCAAAAAAAGCAAAATAAAGAGGTAGTTGTTCACATCATTTCCCTTTGGTGAGGTGCTCTGCATTCATGGCCGTAGGCCCCGTCGGCACGTTACGTCCGGCGAGCATCAGTTGCGCCTGGTGCTGGACCGAATCCGGCAGGGCGGAGAAGGTGAGTTCCCGACACGGGATCGACCCGACGTAACGCACCACGTCGCGCATGCTTTTTACGCTCAGCTCACACTGATAAAACTGCTGCTGACGCACCAGATAAAGGTTGCGGAGCAGGGCGTCGCTCTGGGCGCTGAAACCGCCATTGCCGAGATCGTTCCAGCCGTTCACGTTAAGCGGCACGCCGCCAACGAACGGTGAATGATGTTCGTCAGTGAGCTGGCCGAGCCAGGTGTAGCGGGTGGTGGTTTGCACGTCCCGGCGAAGCATTTTGCCCGGCACCATAAAGAGCGTTCGGCTCCCGGAACCCTGCGTGATTTCACTGCTGGCACCTGATGAGACGTTCAGCGACTCATTAACCGTCAGCGTTGTTGGCTGATAACCAGGCACCGCAAAAAGGGCGCGGCTGTTGGCCGGGATATCCGCGCTGCCGCCGTTATCCAGCGAGACGGCGACGCGTGAATCCCGGGAGTCCTCAGGCGTAGCCACGTTTACCGCAACGGCAGAAGCCGGGCGTCCGTCGCCCCAGCGGCCAAGCCACAGCCCGGAGCGCGACAGGGCGAGGGTGGAGCTGTAGTTGCCGCTGCTGCTTAACGTATGGCGCCGATCCTGGCGATCCCACGCGTCGCTCACCGTCAGGCTGGCGTTACCAAAACGTCCGCCCTGGCGCGTATACGCCGAGGCGTTGAGCGAATCGCTGTTGATCCCCGACGCGCTCAGGCCGTATTCATTCTCGCCGCGCGCGTCGGCATACCAGTTATGCGCCACGTTGTAGCTCAGCTGGTTTTTCTGATTCTGCTGGTGCTGCCAGGTTGCCCCAAGCGAGGTATAGCCTGACGCATCGCCCTGACGCTTATGCGCAAGTGAGAGGCTAACGCTCAGATAGCCGCCTTTGTCTTTCCCGTCGCGAGAGTGGTCGTTGCGCATAAACAGGTTAATGCTGCTGTTGATGTTCAGACCGCGCGCGCTAAAGGTATTACTCAGCCCGCCCTGCCAGGCCTGCGTGCGGGAGTGGGTCACATACACCGGCTCCCACGGCAGGCCAGCGTCGTGACGATCGTCATGGTCAGGCAGTTCCCGGCGCGTAACGTAGCGCCCTTCGTTGCGGTTATCCGAATACCCCAGGTTGGCGTACCACGTGCCAACAGGCACGGAGAACATGACCGAGAGGCTACGATAACAGCCGTTGACGGCGTCAAAACCTGCGCTGCGGGTATTACAATTTTCAGCGGATAACGCGTTGCGGTAGAAGCTCAGCGAAAACCCGTCGTTATAGCTGATTTGCTGAATATTGCCGCGCTGACCCCTGCTGCCGTAGAGGTGGCTAAAGCGCGTGCTTAACACCCCGTCGATCGGACCCGCGTTAAAGCCGCGGCTCCAGTCGAGGGCATTTTCCAGAAAATGTTGTCTTTTCAGGACGGTTGCGCCGCTGGTCAGCGCCAGCGTCGGGGTTACGGGCAGGCGTACGCCCGCCTGCGCGACCGGGCTGCGTACGTCATTAGGATCGTTATTGGCCGTTTCTCCTGTCTGCATAAACCACTCGACGCGGTCGAATGGCGTAATGCCCGTACGGGTAAACGGAACCTGCTCGGTACGCGTCAGACGGTTATTTTCGTAAACTGACAGCGTCACGGTATAGCTTCCATCAGGAAACGCGCGGGTATCCAGGGTTTGCGCCCCGGCATTGAGGTAAAAGCTGGCCAGAAGCTCCTTGCCGCGGCGCGCGTCGATGCGCGCATCGTGCGAAAGCAGCACCGTAACGGGCGTGCCCTTCGATTGCTGAACCGGGTTGATCCAGGCCCGGGTCGAGCCCGCGCGCAGGCCACGAATTTTGCCCAGCGGCAGTTGGCTGAGGTTAATATTTCCCCCGGCGTTGCTGAACAGATCGCGCGTATCCATCTCGCCTATCTGTGCATAATATTCACGCCATAAATCCTGGCGGAACCAGACATTGTTAACGGTTATTTCCTGCTGCTGCTGGTGACGCGAGCGTTGTCCCAGCCAGGTCCAGTCGAGGTTAAGATAGCCGTCCCGGGTCAGCGCCAGTGCCCCGTTGCCCTGAATGGTGGCGGACTGATAATCCCTGTCGGCAACAAAATTGATATTTTGCTGATGAATCAACGCATTCTCGGTCTCCTGCGTGGGCTGATACCACTGGTTTTCCACCGAGGGCTTTGGCAAAAAGCGCTTATCAAAAAACAGGTTTATACGGGCATTGTTTTCGTCATAGATGATGGCCGCACGGCGGGTTTCGAGATAATCACATCCCGTCGCGGAGCCGTTGCTGCTGCAGGCCAGGTTGCCGTTACGGGCAAGCGGAACGGCCAGCGCCGCGGAAACGGAGCCGATAAGGGCAGGATCGTCGTTAAACTGACGTTTGATGGCCGCGACCACGGTTTCAGGCGCGACAAAACTGACCGTTTCAAGATTGATATCGGTTTCAAAAAGGCCAAGCGACTCGCCGTATAAGCTCACTTCTGTCCACATGCGCTGCGTTTTTGCCAGGTCCTCGAATCCGGCCGGGACGGCCATCTCAGCGCAGGCGAGGTGGACAGATGCGGGTAATAAAGCAACAAAAAGGAGGGTATTTCTGTGAAACGCCATGAACGAGCCTCGACATCATCCTGACGTCAGAGGGCGGGCGCCCTCTGACGTTATTCCTTAGGTGCTGTGGTGTTACGCACCGCCTTCCGTGGTGGTCGCCTGAGTCAGCATCAGGCTCACAACGCCGCTGTACTGGCCGGTTTTCAGAATGCCTTTGGTAGTCTGGGAAATGGTCAGAGGCAGAACCGCAGAACCGTTTTCGACGCTGCCCGGGAACAGTTCGGTTCCGGTAAATTCGGCATCGGTGGTGGAGAGGGTTTTATCACCGAGAAGAACCGTCATCGGTACAATCTGATCCCCATCTGTGTTGGTGAGCTTAGCTGCGCTAACGAGGCGTACTTTGACGTTACTGGTAGCGGAGTTGGACCATACCTTGGTGTTCAGGCGGTAGCTTTCCAGGCCACGACCCGGCAGGTACTGCATGTCGATGCTGGCTGGCAGCGGCGTGTTATCGGCCTGGGTCATATCCAGCTGTGAATCAACGCTGGCGTTGACGGTAATATCTTTCTGGATCGCCAGCGCGCTGGCAGATGTGGTCATCGCGGCAACGATCATCAGAGGTTTAATAAATTTACGCATTGATATCTCCATATTTTACAAATGAGCACCCTGGCTCTTTAAACAAACCACAAGGGTTTTTACAGTGACGTCGTGTTATTGCACGACGGGTAAGTCAGCTTCTTCAGCGGTTTTTTTCACCCAGTTGAAGTAGCGGAATTTGTATTTCTTTCCGTTTACCTGATTAAGCGTTTTTAATTTCCGCTCGGTATCCGGGTAAATAGTGGCGTCTTCTTTAATCCATTTACAGGTGTCGTCTGACTGACAAATACCTATCTCCCTGAGCGGTACGCGCAGGGTGCCGGCATTAGTGACGGTCCCCCGTGCGGGATCGATATGCAGCGAAACGCGCTCCGTGGCAGGGGCCAGATGTACCAGCGCCCCCCAGATAACATTGACCCCTAGCCTTGCCGTCGCTGCCGTGCTTTCGGGTTGGCCCGGAATAATGCTGTCCGGCTGTTTTACCCCTTCAAAATAGACTCGCCAGGTGGTCTCTTTTTCCGGCGGCGTCAGTGAAACAAGGCGCACCACGCGCATTGCGCCTGCCGCCAGGGCAAATTTATCGGGCGTCACCACGACGCCGCCTTCCTTCCACGAAGCAACGTCAATCTCTTTTTCCTGGGCCGTTCCGGGGTTAAGAATTTTCTTTTGCCTCACCCGGATGAACTGAATATCATCCGTTTTCGATGCCACTTTTATTTGCGCTGCGCCGGTGCTATCCACGTTAAGTTCCATTGGATAGACGCTCATATTGGCCATTGTCATTTCTGAGAAAAATGACAGCGACAGCGCGGCGACATAAAACGCGGTTGTCATATTCACTTTTTGTTTCTGTTTCACATTCAGCCTGCCTGCTCTGAGTTCTTGTACGGTTTTTAACACCAGGACACCGTCTGCTTTCGTATCGCTTCAGGGCAGAGAAACTTTAACCAGAACAGCAGGTTGTGAAAATTTGTATTAGTTAACCGCTGATATACAGTGATTTATCCTGCTTTGATGGGCTTAAAGTTGTATAGTTAAAAGAAAATGCCGCTACCCAGGATGGGGAGAAAATTCCTGTTGATGAAAAAACAACCTGCTCAGGAAGTGATTTTCTTGCCGATGTCACAGGGATAAAAAAGCCTGCGGTAATAGCTGAGAGTGAAATATGTTTTTTATATGCAATAATTCGTTGTTATTTGATCCTGAAGCACATGCAATTAGTCTTGTTGGTCAACCGGAGTCTGTATTAACGCTCTCGGCGCCAGCCGTTCGCCTTTTGCAGGAGTTTATTCGTCATAAAGGGCACGATCTGAGTCGGGAAGAATTAATTACGCGCGTCTGGGAGGAGTATGGCTTTACGCCGTCTGGAAATAACCTCAACAAAGCGGTCAGTGAATTACGGAAAGGCTTCCAGTCCCTCGGTGAACATCACAATTTTATTGTGACGATACCCCGGTATGGATTCCGTTTTGTTGCCGATGTGATTTGCCAGCCTGCGCAAACCGTTCACCCTGCTGAACCGCAACCGCACTCTGTTGTGGTGCCGCCAGAGGCAAAACGTCAGCGTATTTCTCTGAAATGGGGCGCCGCGGCGGCGGTATTGTTAGCATCATCACTGGGGTTAGGCCTGCTGTTTAGCCAGCAGCAGAAGATTGCTCTACCGATGACGCCAAAGCCCGTCGCGCAAAAAATAGCGGGCTGCAGCATCTGGCTTATTAACGATCATGGCCGGCTACTGGTGCTCTCGAAACTGGCGGCGCTACTGGAGGCGAATAACGTGGCGTGCGCGGGCGAAGCGTACAATATCTATTATTTCAGCGCCCGCTTTAACCTTGCAGCTGCGGATGAAGTGTTTATTGGTGCATGCCCGGTCAATAAAACCAGCCTGTGCAAAACCATTCGCTATAAAAGCGGGGCAGAAAAATGAAAACTAAACTTATGTTCGCCGCGGGCGGTGTGCTTGTCGGCGGCGCGCTGGCGCTGTTTATCTATTCGGGCGGCCTGTATAAGCGTGATGCGCTGGCCTGCAGTACGGAATTTAACTTTACGCGCAACGAGGGAAAAGCGAATGAGGTCCGGGTCAATACCGTGGCTCAGTTCTATTTTCATCGGGACGGTACCGGCTTTACAACGTACAAAGGGGCTGCCATGGCTGAAGGCCGGGGCATGATCGTTGACAGGGATGTGGATTTTACCTGGTCACGACGGGATGATGATAACGTTATCGTGTTGAGCTACACCAAAACCTGGCGTCGGCATAATGACAATACCCCGGACGAAAAGTGGGGAGGCTTTGCGAGGCCGACAGCCCGCTATTACCTCACGATCTCCGAGCTCGAACCCGCCGTGTGGCTGATACAGGACCGGCTCTATCCCACCTATATTTGCCGCGGTGACTAGGGCATAAAAAAAGGAGAATGCCTGAGGCATTCTCCTTTTTGTTTCAGCAGGTCAGCTTAATCCCGGCTGGCGAAGCCCAGAATGCTCAGCAGGCTGACGAAGATATTGTACAGCGACACATACAGGCTCACGGTCGCGCGGATGTAGTTGGTCTCACCGCCGTGAATGATGTTGCTGGTTTCGTACAGGATCGCGCCGGATGACAGCAGGATAAACACCGCGCTGATTGCCAGATGCAGGGCAGGCAGCTGCAGGAAGATGTTTGCCACCATGCCAATCAGCACCACCACGATACCCGCCATCAGCATACCGCCGAGGAAGGACATGTCCTTACGCGTGGTCAGCACGTAGGCCGAGCAGCAGAAGAACACCAGCGCGGTGCCGCCCAGCGCCATGCCAATCACGTCACCCATGCCGGCAGACAGGTACGCGTTCAGGATCGGCCCCAGGATGTAGCCCAGGAAGCCGGTGAAGGCGAATGCGGACAGAATACCGACCGGTTTGTCAGCGGTTTTGTAGGTCAGGAACATCAGGCCATACATGCCCACCAGGGTCAGAATCAGCCCCGGAGACGGCAGCATCAGCACGGTGCTGGCGGTAGCGGTAATCGCCGAAAACGCCAGCGTCAGGCTGAGCATGAAGTAGGTGTTGCGCAGCACCTTGTGGGTACTGAGTAGCGATGTGCGGTCGCGTGAGGAAGTAATTATACGATCCATGAGTCACTCTCTTATGACAGATGTAATTAACGGAAAGAATAGGAAACGGCGCGTCAGTCTCAAAGTGGTTTTACCCATCTTTACTCAGCAGGTTAGCGCCGGAGCTGGTTATTTCTTCTGCAGAAATACGTTTCATCAGTATGAACAACGGTTTGTCGAGATTAATCAGATCAACCTCTTATAGGTTACTGAAAAATATTGCTTTATTACCATAAGGCCGCTAAGAGTTATTTCCGGATCGTCACAAAACAGACAATAAGGCGAAGGAAATGAAACCACAAACACGCACGCGCTTTACGCTCTCTTTACTCACCGCAGGGATCCTGTGCGCCAGCACGGCGACCTGGGCGGCGAATGTGCCGGCAGGAACCGCGCTGGCCGAAAAACAGGAATTGGTCAGAAACAACGGTAGCGAACCGGCCTCGCTCGACCCGCATAAAGTCGAAAGCGATGTCGAATTTAATATTATCAGCGATTTATTCGAAGGTCTGGTGAGTGTTTCCCCGTCAGGGGAAATTCAACCACGGCTGGCAGAAAAATGGGAGAACAAGGACAACACCGTCTGGACGTTCCACTTGCGTCCGGGCATCACCTGGAGCGACGGCACGGCGATTACCGCAGAGGATGTGGTCTGGAGCTGGCAGCGTCTGATCGACCCTAAAACGGCTTCTCCCTATGCCAGCTATCCGGGCAACATGCATATCGCCAACGCGGCCGATATCGCTCAGGGGAAAAAATCCCCCGACACGCTGGGCGTAAAAGCAATTAACGACACCACGCTGGAAGTGACGCTCACCCAGCCCAACGCGGCGTTTCTGGCGATGCTGGCGCACCCGTCGCTGGTGCCAGTGGATAAAGTGCTGATTGGCCGTTTCGGCGAAAAGTGGACTAAACCGGAGCATTTCGTCAGCAGCGGCGCGTATAAACTGTCTCAGTGGGTGGTCAACGAACGCATTGTGGCGGAGCGTAACCCGCGCTACTGGGATAACGCGCATACCGTCATCAACAAGGTGACCTACCTGCCCATCACCTCGGAGGCCTCCGATGTGAACCGCTACAAAGCGGGCGAAATTGATATTGTGTACACGGTGCCGATTAACCAGTTTGCCCAGCTCAAGAAAAACCTGGGCAGCCAACTGGATGTCTCCCCGCAGTTGGCGACCTATTACTACGAATTCAACACCACCCGGCCGCCGTTCAACGACGCGCGGGTGCGTAAGGCGCTAAATATGGCGCTGGATAAAGACATCATTGCCGGAAAAGTGTTAGGGCAGGGACAGCGCCCGGCGTGGCTGATTAGCCAGCCGGACATTGGCGGGGTCAAGCTGCAGAATCCGGATTACGCCAGCTGGCCGCTGGACAAGCGCATTGCTGAGGCGAAAAAACTGCTCAACGAGGCCGGGTATAACGAAAGCCATCCTCTGAGATTCAACCTGCTCTATAACACCTCTGAATCGCACCAGCGCATCGCGATTGCGGCCAGCTCTATGTGGAAGAAAAACCTCGGCGTAGACGCGAAGCTGCAAAATCAGGAGTGGAAAACCATGCTGGATACCATGCACACCCACAACTTTGACGCGGTACGTTACGCCTGGATTGCCGACTATGACGACGCGGCGACCTTCCTGAACAACTTCCGTACCGGCGACAGTGAAAATACCAGCCAGTACAGCAACCCGGACTACGATCAAGCCTTGATCAACGCCGCAAAAGCCAAAACGCCGGCAGAGCGGGGTAAGTTCTACCAGCAGGCGGAAGACCTGTTGAGCCGTGATGTGCCGGCCATTCCGGTTTATCACTACGTCCGTACGCACCTGGTCAAACCGTGGGTCGGTGGCTTTACGCCGGATAAGCTGGGGTACTACTTCACAAAAGATATGTACATCAAAAAGCACTAAGCGAGAGGGCTGGATTTTATGCTGATAAAATCGCCGATATGTTGTCAGTTCAACCGATTAAACACGTTTTGGCTATTTTTACAGCGAACGAGTGCAGCCGCTCTTTACAGCATGCGGTGAGGTGTTTATAGTTCGCCTCACTCAGGAAGTGTGGCCGAGCGGTTGAAGGCACCGGTCTTGAAAACCGGCGACCCGAAAGGGTTCCAGAGTTCGAATCTCTGCGCTTCCGCCAGATATAAACCCCAGCTTACTCGTTAAGCTGGGGTTTTTCTTTTGCGCTTATCTGTAAACCTGACGTCTAGGAACGAATAAAGGCCAGAATATCCGCGTTGATGGTATCCGCGTGCGTGGTATGCATCCCGTGCGGGAAGCCCGGATAGATTTTCAGCACGCTGTTCGCCAGCAGCTTATCCTGCAGAAGGGCGGCATTCTTATAAGGCACAACCTGATCGTCGTCGCCCTGCATCACCAGAACGGGAACCGTAATGGTTTTCAAATCCTCTGTCTGATCGGTTTCTGAAAACGCCTTGATCCCCTCATAGTGGGCTTTGGCGCTTCCGATCATCCCCTGACGCCACCAGTTCTGAATCGTACCCTGTGAAACCTCGGCTCCCTCCCGGTTAAAACCGTAAAAAGGACCGCTGGCGACGTCGAGGTAAAACTGGGCGCGATTAGCCGCCAGCGCTTTACGGAAGCCGTCGAAAACCTCAACGGGCGTCCCGCCGGGGTTAGTGTCCGTTTTGACCATCAGAGGAGGAACGGAACTGACGAGCACCGCTTTGGCGACGCGCCCCTGCGGTTGGCCGTACTTCGCAACATAGCGGGCAACCTGACCACCGCCGGTCGAGTGGCCGACGTGCACGGCATTGTGCAGGTCCAGGCTTTCAACCACGGCTGACGCGTCGGCCGCATAATGATCCATATCGTGCCCTTCACTGACCTGATCAGAACGGCCGTGACCACGACGATCGATAGCGATAACGCGATAGCCTTCTGCAAGGAAGAAGAGCATCTGGTTATCCCAGTCATCGGCACTCAGCGGCCAGCCGTGATGGAAAACAATGGGCTGAGCCTCTTTCGGACCCCAGTCTTTGTAGTAAATGTTGACGCCGTCTTTCGTTGTTACGAATGCCATACCGCAGACTCCTCTGTGAAAGACACAACGATCGCTGGCTGAACGCATAGCGAACCATTATTGTCCTGATGATGTTGGCTTGTTTTTTTCCCGTACCGACAGTACCCCTAAAGTGTAGGAGAAATAGTAAAAGCGGTGGGTTTCATTCCTGTGAAAGATATCCAGAAGGGGAGAGCGAATGATGGGCCCCGGTGAGATCCCCGGAGCCATCAGAGGAGCGGGCGTTAACGGTTCTCTTCAATATAGCGGGCAAGATCTGCCGGGGTTTTCAGCACCGTCGCCACGTCGGTCGGCGGGATCGTACAGCCGTAAACGTCCTGCACCTCCAGCACCATGTCGACCGCCAGAATGGAGTCGAGAATGTCGGATTCAATCAGTTCATCGTGAAAGCCCACCTTGCGGGATAACACTTTTTCAAACAGGGCGAGAATATCTTGTTCCATCATTTTTCCTGGGATAATTAATGTGTGCGGGCGTAAGCGTCCAGCAGCTTGCGGTCAATTTTGCCGTTAGGATTCAGCGGCAAAGCGTCTTTTACGATAATTTGTGAAGGCACCATATAGTGGGGAACCACCTTCGACAGCGAGGTTTTGATCGCATCCGGTGCCATATCCGTCACGCAGAACGCGGCGATGCGCAGCACGCTGCCGCAGGGTTTCATCAGCGGCATCACCACCGCTTCGTTAATGCCGGACATGGCTAGCAGGCGGTTTTCGATCTCGTTGATCTCAATGCGGTAGCCATTCAGCTTGACCTGGCTGTCGTTGCGGCCCTGGCAGTAGATAAGCCCGTCTTCATAGCCCAGATCGCCGGTCCGGTAGCCGCGGAACGCGTCATTTTCCCGATGCAGCAGTTTTGCCGCGTTCTCCTGCGGCAGGCCGAGGTAGCCGCGCATGACGTTTTTGCCCCAGATAATCAGCTCGCCCTCGGCGGAAATTTCCATTCGGCTGTCAGGCATCATGACTCCCACCGGCAGCACGGCGCTGTCGCTATTCAGGATCTCATCCGTGATTTCAACCACGGTCGTTGCGATGGTCGCTTCCGTTGGGCCATAGGAGTTGATGATTCTGGCCAGCGGGAAGCGGCGGCGCAGCTGTTTAACCAGCACTTTATTGAGCACTTCGCCAATAAAGATAAAGACGCTGAGTGCAGGTAAATACTCGCTGTTAAAGTGCGGGGAAAGCAGCTGCTGGTAGGCAAAAGAGGGGGTGGAAACCCAGGCGGAAACCGCGTTGCTTTTCAGCCGCGCCAGCCAGTTCTCTTTCTGGATATCCTCTTTAGCGTTCAGCACGATGTGGCCCCCCATCGCCAGATTCGCCAGTAAAGGGATCAGGGAGAGGTCAAAGCTGAACACCGCGTGGTTCATCAGCACCGGTTTTTCCGGCAGCGAAAAGTCCTGACTGACCCACTTCATGAAGTGCCATACGCTTTCACGACCAATCTGCACGCCTTTCGGTTTGCCGGTGCTGCCTGAGGTAAACATGATATAGGCCAGATCCTGCTCCTCCAGCACCTTGCCCGCCTCGCCGGTGGCGAGGAACTGCCGCGTCGCCACGTCGTAATAGTAAGGGGCGCTGGCCAGATGGCAGATCTCCCGCAGGCGCTCCTGCGGGTAAATGCAGTCCACCGGAATGTACGGAATGTTGTGCAGCAGGCAGCTATAAATCGCCACGGCGAACTCGGCCTGCTGATGTCCGTACAATACGACCGGCGTACCGGCAACAGGCTGGCAACGCTCATAGCGCTGTGCCCAGTCCGTCACGGCAGCGGAAAGCTGCAGCCAGCTTAAGGCCTCGTCGCTGCCGCTGATGGCCAGCTGCTGCGGGGAGGCGGGATCGTATAATGCCGCACGCAAGAAATCCTGCAGTTCCTGCAGATCGGTGTGATTTTTCATAGAGGTGACATTCCACTAAAGATGTAAAGGGAGCCCGCGGCGCTTCCCAGCGTCAGAATTCGCCCTAAAAACGCAACGGCCGGATACTGCAAGCCACGTTGTAACGCCGGGCTGCGTTTGGCTGACCACAACAGCATGTTGTGCGCGACGGAAATCGCGCCAAACAGCGCGCCGCTGATCACGTAATGGCGTTCCAGGCCGTTCCACGCCCCCATGCAGAACAGGGTGCAAAAAATACCGATATTTTGCGCCAGCGTTTTGTTCTGGCGGAAAAAGTTGAACTTCATCAGGTTCATATAAATGGGCATAAACACCACGTCGCGCAGCCATTCAGACAGGCTGATGTGGAAGCGGCGCCAGAAGTCCTGCGGATTTTTCGCCAGAAGCGGCATATTGAAGTTTGCCGGAATGTTCAACCCAAACAGGCGGCCTGCGCCGATGGCCATATTGCTGTAGCCCGCAAAATCAAAGTAGAGGTAGGCGCTATAGGCAATCGACATCACCACGCCCACGGTCAGCGTAAACGGCTTATGGCTCCAGGGCTGCACGACAAGTGAATCAACCAACATAGCAAACAGGAACTTCTGGATAATGCCGGTAATAATTTGCTCTAACGCGACTAAAAACTGCTCGCGGTTAAGGGCAAAGACGGGCTTGCTGACGTCGCTCATCCATGTCCGCCAGCGGTACATTGGGCCAGCCAGAATAATAAAAGGCATAAACAGATAGCAGAAATAATGCAGGAAATTCTGCCCTTCTTTTTTACTGCGATAGAGCAGCACGTCCACCGCGCGGAACGTCATAAAAGAGAGGCCGATCATGCCGAGATGATGATTAACGTGCAATTTCACCAAAAATAAAGGAAGCAGCGTTAACACAATAGCCTGCCAGGTTTTTAACCATCCTTTTTCTTTTAACGTGGCGACAAGGAAAAAACTGAAAAAAACGACCGCGGGAACACGGTAATCACCCTGAAAAATATAGCCCCAGCTTAATGCAGCCAGGACGGATAAGGCCGATAAATAAGTCAGACGATGACGTAATACGCGATTGACCAGCGCAAACACCAGGGCGGATGAAAACAAATACACAAAAAACATTCCTGAGCTATACATCATTCGGCCTCAGAACTTTTGATATTCAAAATGCAGCTGCATACTCATGCTGTCATCGACAGCGGTCCACGCGACGATGGTGATCGCCAGCAGGAGATAAAGGAAAAAAAGACGGATCGCGATTTTCATTATTTAAAGCTCTGTGCAATAAAGCGAATCATAGGAACCCAGGCCAGTTCGGAAGGGTGCAAACGATCCCAGTTCCAGCCATTCTGATAAGGCATGGCGTACATATCTAAATAAGGGATCTGGTTCTCTTTCAGAATGGTTTGAATTTGCTTATCAACCGGGCGGAAGGTGTCGGTATTGTAAAGCGCCCAGGGGTTTACCGGGTCGACGATCGCAATCACCTGCACGTGACGGTCTTTCAGCAGCTGGACGGTTTTTCTGAATGCGGCGATTTGCGCAGGTACGACCGGCGTGTCATCCCACTGCTGCCGTGTACCGTCCTCCTCGTAAATCGTTTTGTCCATCCACAGGGTGGCCGCGCTCTGCTGGCGTTTTTTATTTAACTCGCGGGCATTCGCCAGCTCTTTATCCCAGTCAGGGGCAATGTGGGTGGTTGGCTGCGGCGGCCAGGGTTGCGCCGTTTTTGGCGTAATGTTGAGCAGCGACAGCCAGTCGTTTTTTATCAGGGTGCAAAAATTTGCAAACTGAAAACTGAGTTCATCCCAAATCAGGTCGGGGTGCCAGCCGTAGATACGCATTTGGCCAAAGGTTAAATGGCTTATCCCTTTAGGATCAATATGCTTTACGTCATTCACCAGTATCGGACGCGCTTGCGGATCTTTCATCAGAGGATTAAAAACAGAATCCGGGAAATTATCCGCATAGATAGCGGGCGGCAGACCTTTTGAGTAAAAGGCGTCGGGTGCGAGAAGCAATACCACTTTGCTGTTTGCATTAAGGCTATTTTTAAAACGCGAGAGAAGTAAAAATTGCGTTTCGTCATCGACAAACGCATCGCCATAGGCCACGACGGGCTGGTGTAATTGCTTATTAAAATAATTATATACGGCGTAATGTTCATCTTCTGAGGTGGCAACCTCAGATGCACCGATGAAAAAAATAGCGTTCCCTTCGAGGGCATGAGAAATGGTGGCTATTTTTTCCGCCTGTTCTTTAGCCGTCCCCGCCATGGATTTGATCAGCGGCTGGAATGTAAGCGGCGGATCAAAGCTTGTCACCAGCGGGTGAAAGCTCAGGGCTAAAATGGCCAAAACCGCCATCAGGATATGTAAGCAAAACGTATTTTTGATTTTCATCATCAACCAGTAAGGTTATATGGCGGTAATGCGTTAAAACCCGCGTTACCCGGGTTTATTACAATTACACAACAATTGACCGTCTATTTTTGGGGCATTCTATACCACGGTGATTTAAAAGAATGAGCGTTGCTGTGTAACGGTATGTACAAGGTAGGAGGAAGCGATGGAAGGGCGGCGTCCGGGTGACTTTTTGCGCAGTCAAACGCCTGTGGGGAAAAATAGAAAAATTCCTGCTTTACAAGGCGCTAATAGATGTTTATAGTGCGCCTCACTTTGGAAGCGTGGCCGAGCGGTTGAAGGCACCGGTCTTGAAAACCGGCGACCCGAAAGGGTTCTAGAGTTCGAATCTCTACGCTTCCGCCAAATTCGAAACCCAGGTCGTTATGCGACCTGGGTTTTTTTGTGCACAGAAGACCCCCGGCCAGGCTGGAGGTTCAGCAAACCCGTCCGCTTTGATCCAGCGTTCAAAATCCCCTTTGATTTGTTAAAACCGCCCTAACAGGGAATTCTGGTGCAGCGGATACTGCGTCGATACTGCAGTGGCGTCTGACGCATCATCTTTTTAAAGCAGGTGATGAAATAGGTCACCTCGCTAAACCCGACTGCCAGGGCGATGGCGTCAATAGGCTCATCGCTGTACCGTAACAGCTCGCAGCTGCTTTTTATTCGCCGGGTCAGCAAATATTCGTGGATAGTACCGCCGGTCTGCTGGCGGAAAATGCGTGAGGTATAGCTGCGCGAAAGCCCCAGGTCGTGCGCTAGCTGGTCGAGCGAAAACTTGCTGGCATAGTGGGCTTCGACCCAGCTCATAATCCGCGAGGCGACGGTCTGCTGGCGCGGCGGGTAGGGCTGCGGCTGCTCGGGCAGAAACGTCATGAGCTGCATCACCAGAAATGCCACCTCGCAGGCCTCGGTCTGCTCGTTGCCCTCCAGGCGCTGAAACTGTTCAAGGATCCTCTCGATAAACGCCGCGTGATTGCTGAGATCGTAAATCTGTGCTGGCAGATTGCTGGCGGCCAGCGCGGCGAACCGGGCCTGATGGCGCGGGAAGGCGCTGAGCGCACTTTCGACGACCGATTGCTCAATGTGCATGGTAGTGCGGTGATAGGGGTTCTTATCGCTATGATCGACCTGCACTTTGTGCAAGCGGAAGGGTGGGAAGATAAATAATCGCCCCGGACGGGCGGTGTAGTGCTGATTATCCACCACCACGATGCCGTAGCCGCTGGAGATATAGAGCAATTCAACGCATTGATGCCAGTGGTAGTAAATCGCGCTGGTGGTGTACATGCGGTTGAAAGAAATGGCCTGCCGATCGAGCGTAATGCGTTCCAGCAGCTGCGCTTCACCCATTTTACCTCCAGAACAACAGATTTAAATTTTTAGGCCATCATTTGTAATTTATCCCCCTCGCGTTCGACAAAATCCAGTAAAAATGAAATGGCGGTTTAATTTTGTGAGTCTGCTCACTCAGCGCCGGGAATAAAAGCAGATACTCTTCATTCAGACGTCGCCCTCGTGGCTTTAAAAAGCCTAATAACAATAAGTTATCTCTACCCTCGTGTAATGCGGGAGGACCCTGTGCAACCTGAAAATATTCATCTGGATAATCCACTGACAAGCCGGGAAGAGGTGCAACGGCTGGTCAACGATATGCTGAACGCGGTGGCGCCCTGGTTTAAAAAAGACGCCAGCCGCATTGATTTAGCGAACTTTACCGCTCACTACGGCCAGCGTGTCGCGAGCATGGAAACGTTTTCCCGCCTGCTGTGGGGCGTGACGCCGCTGTTGGCTGGCGGCAGCGAGCCGCAGCACTTCTCATTCTATTTACAGGCAATAAAAAACGGCACCAATCCGCACCATGCCGATTACTGGGGCGACGTCGGGCCTTACGATCAGCGAATCGTTGAGATGGCGGCCTACGGGCTGCTGCTGGCGCTGGCGGGTGAAACCGTACTGGCACACTTCACCGAGACGGAGAAAGAGAATTTATGGTGCTGGCTAAAGCAGTGTGAGACTCAGGATATCCCCGATAACAACTGGCACTACTTTCCAATTCTGGTGCAGGTCGGCTTCCATTATTGCGGCATGCCAACCAACCCGCAGGCGCTGGAAGCTCATTTTGCTGCCATGGAGCACTACTACCTCGGCGATGGCTGGTATTCCGATGGTCCGGGACGGCCGCGCGACTATTACATCTCGATGGGCTTCCATTTCTATGGCCTGATTTACGCGAAGCTCATGGCCGGGGTCGATCCACAGCGTTGTGCAACACTGCGTGAGCGGGCCGCGCGTTTCTCCTCTGACTTCGTCCATTTCTTTGCCGAAGACGGCGCGGCGATCCCGTTTGGCCGAAGCCTGACCTACCGCTTTGCTGAGGCGACGTTCTGGAGTGCTGCGGCCTTCGCCGGGCTGGAGGTCTTTTCGCCCGGCGTGATTAAGGGCATCGTTCTGCGCCATATGCGCTGGTGGCTGAAGCAGCCGATGTTCGACCGCGACGGCGTACTCAGCGTCGGCTACAGCTACCCGAATCTGGCGATGGCGGAAGACTACAACGCGCCGGGTTCACCGTACTGGGGCCTGAAGACCCTGCTGGTGCTGGCATTAGATGAGGGCAATGCCTTCTGGCAGGCGGCTGAGCTGCCGCTGCCGCCGTTGCCCGCGCAGCACACGATAGCCCACGCGGATCAGGTGGTGGTGCATCAGGCCGATCACCTGTGGATGCTGACTTCCGGCCAGCTGGAGCTGAACAACTTCGTCAATACCGAAGCGAAATACTGCAAATTTGCCTATTCCACCCGCTTTGGCTTCACCATTGAACGCGGGCGCTACGGCCTGAACCATGCCGCACCCGATTCGATGCTGCTGCTGGCCGAAAAGGATAACTACTGGCGTGGCCGCCGCGAATGCCAGCACGTGGTAACCACAAACGGCACCATTTACAGCCGCTGGCTGCCGTGGCGCGATGTGGTGATTGAGACCTGGCTGCTGGCGTTGGGTGACTGGCAGCTGCGCGTCCATCGTATCGATACCCGGCGCGCGCTGGACTGTGCGGAAGGTGGCTTTAGCCTGGCAAACCGCCCGCAACCGCAGGTCCACGAGAGTGACAGCGCCTGCTGGTTACGCAATGTCCGGGATGTATCAGCCATTTTCTGTCTCCATGCGCACGCCCGCCGCGGCGAGACGGTGTTGACGCCGCCAAACAGCAATCTGTTGTTCGCCGAGCGCGCGGCGGTGCCGCTGCTGCGCGGTGAACTCGACCCCGGCAAGCATGTGTTAATCAGCGCGGTGTGGGCGGGAAATGCCGCCGACTTCGAGCCGCAACGCTGCCCACAGGCCATCATTAGCGATGACGCGGTACGCTTCGTGACGGCACGACAAGAAACGACGCTCGTTCTGGCTCCGGAGGCATCACTATGAGCACATCATCGTCCGTACGCGCCGCGCAGTACAAAATGAGTACCTTTATTTTCCTTTACTTCTTCACGTGGTCATCCAGCTTTGGCCTGTACGCCCTGTGGCTGAGCCAGAAAGTAGGCCTTGATAGCGTCACCATCGGCAGCGTGTTCGCTATTAATGGCGTCTTCGCGGTGGTCCTGAAGCCGGTGTACGGCTACATCATGGACAAAATCGGCATGAGCAAGTGGCTGCTCTATTTTGTCTGCGCCATTTCTGCGCTGATGGCGCCGTTTTTTGCGCTGGTATACCAGCCGCTGCTGCAAAGCCATGCGATGGCGGGAATTATCATCGGCGCGCTGTATCTGAGCCTGGGCTGGTACGCCGGCGTGGCGGCGTCTGAATCTTACGCCGACCGATTTAGCCGCCTGTACGGGCTGGAGTTTGGCCGCATCAGAATGTGGGGTTCACTCGGCTGGGCGATGGCGGCTTCGGTCTCCGGGCTGTTGTTTAACGTCACCCCGCTGGCCAACTTTCTGCTCAGCAGCGGTACCTCGGTAGTGATGCTGCTGGTGCTGATTAGCCTCATAATCGGCGACGAGCAGCTGCGCAACAACAGCGTCATCTCCGCCAATAAGATCGTCTTCGCCGACGTGCTGATGCTGCTGAAAAACCGCAAATTCTGGATGTTCAGCCTCTACGTTGCCGGGGTGGCGTGGATGATGTTTATCGCCGAACAGCAGTTCCCGCGCTACTTCGTGTCGTTCTTCGCCACCAAAGAGCAGGGGAATGCCTGGTACGGCTACCTGAGCACCGTCCAGTCGGGGATGGAGTTCGTGATGATGATGTTTATCCCGTGGCTGGTGAACCACTACGGCGCGAAGCGCGGCCTGCTGTTCTGCGGCTGCGTGGTAGGAGCACGGCTGATCGCCTCCGGACTGACCAGCGACCCGATTGTTATCTCCATCATCAAACCGTTTTATGGCGTCGAGATCGCGCTGCTGCTGATTTCGGTCTTCAAATACATCGCCGAACATTTCCATCGTCGGGTTAACGCCACGATGTACCTGCTGGGCTACCAGGCGATGATTTACGTTGGCTCGATTGTGGTCGCCCCGCCTGCCGGCTACCTGTACGACAGGATAGGCTTTGAGCATACCTATCTGCTGATGGGCTGCTGCGCCCTGATATTTACGCTGATTTCCGCCTTTACGTTGTCGCGCTGCCAGTCGACGCGCGATGACTCACGACCCTTTGCTCCGGCTTTAGATACCGCCCCGGTTGAACCGGCCAAACATTAATTCAGGAGTTGTTATGACCAAATCTGTTATCACCGAAGCGCTGCGGCCGATCGAACTGCTTCAGGTCGATCGCCTGGCGCTGAGCCAGAAGCTGGAAGCGGCGTTATCCCGCGTCACGCGCAAGCTCGACAAGAATATTGTCGCCTTCGGCGATAAGTTCCCCGGCGAAGCCTGTGAGAAGGGGGTCTGGCCTCGCACCGATAACGTGGAGTGGACCACCAGCTTTTGGCCAGGGCAGCTGTGGCTGGCGTGGGAGATGACCGGCAAAGCGCATTATCGCGAAGCCGCCGAGCGCTATTTACCGTCGTTCGCCCGGCGTATTGAGCAGCGCATCGACACCGCAACGCACGATCTCGGGTTCCTCTATTCGCTCTCCTGCATCAGCGCCTGGCGGCTCACCGGCAACGAAGCCGCTCGCCAGTCGGCGCTGCTGGCGGCAGAGCGCCTGATGGAGCGTTTTAATCCGACGGCCAACATTATTCAGGCGTGGGGTGATTTAAACGACCCGGAGCAGCAGGGACGAATGATCATCGACTGCAATATGAACCTGCCGCTGCTGTACTGGGCCAGCGAACAGACCGGGGATCCGCGCTATGCGCAAGCGGCGACGGCGCACGCCGGACAGGCAGCGAAGTATATCGTGCGTGAAGATGCCTCGACTTATCACACTTACTATATGGATGTGCAGACGGGTGAGCCGCGCTTTGGCAATACCCATCAGGGTTACAGCGATACCTCGTGCTGGTCGCGAGGCCAGGCATGGGGCATTTACGGCTTCCTGCTCAGCTATCAGCACACCGGCGATAAGCAGATGGTTGAGCTGTCACGCAGCCTGGCGCATTACTTCCTCAACCGTCTGCCGGAAGATGATATTTGCCACTGGGATCTGGCCCTGCTCGGTACCGACGCCGTGCGCGACAGTTCAGCGGCGGCGATTGCCGCCTGTGGCCTGCTTGAGCTGGTCAAGGCGCTGCCGACGCTCGACGCACACCGCGCGTATTATGAAGAGATGGCGCTGCGTATTGCGCAGTCGCTGACCGATAACTACCTTGCCCATGACGACGATCCGACCGAAGGGCTGCTGCAGCACTCGGTTTATCACATGGGCAGCGGTAAGGGCGTCGATCAGTGCTGTAGCTGGGGTGACTATTTCTATCTTGAGCTGCTGGCGCGGCTGCGACAGATTTGGCATCCGTACTGGTAACCCTTAAGCAATGGAGAGCAAGATGAAAAGCGTAGCCGTGCTATTAGCCCCCGGTTTTGAAGAGGGGGAAGCGATCGTCACTGTCGATATTCTGCGCCGCCTGAATATTACGGTGCAGACGATTGCCTGCGGCGAGAGTCGCGAAGTGGTGAGCTATCACGCCATCTCTGTGATGGCGGATAGCACTCTGCAGGCCAGCCTCGACCGGACCTTTGACGCCGTGGTGTTACCGGGAGGCCCGCAAGGCAGCGTTAACCTGGCGAAAAGCGCGGAGGTGATTGCCTTCGTCCGCCGCCACGATGAAGCGGGCAAATATATCTGCCCGATCTGCTCCGCCGCCGCCCGCGTGCTGGGCGGCAACGGACTGCTCATAGGGCGTCGCTATGTCTGTTCCGGCGAGTTGTGGAAAACGGTCAGCGATGGCATGTACGTCAACGCCGACGTGGTGGAGGATGGCAATCTGCTGAGCGGCCGCGGGCTGGGCAACGTATTTGATTTCGCTTTTACCCTGGCGGCGCGATTACAGGGCGATGAAGCGTTGGCGCGCGAGCAGGCCAGCCATATTGAGTACGCGTGGCAGCCGGGACGCGTCTGATAACAAAGCCTTACCGGCACATCTGAAAAACCTCCGGCTGTGCCGGAGGATATTTATTTCGTTTTACAGCCCAATCACCAGCTCCCTGGAATGGCTCCGAGAACAGCACAGTGCCACCTGCTGGTCCGTTGCGCTTTTTTCCGCCTCCGACTGCACGCTATCCCGGTGATCCACCACGCCGTCAATCACCGGCGTCAGGCAGGCACCGCAGATCCCCATTTCGCAGGACAGCGGCACGTCCACGCCGTTTTCCTGCAGTACCCGGGCGATGGTTTTATCCGCAGGCACCGGCCAGCGCTCCCCGGTGGAGGCGAGTTTGACCGTAAAGATCTCGCCGGATTCACCGCCCGTGACAGGCGCAGCGGGCTGAAACGCCTCGCTGTGGATATGGTCGTCCTCCCATCCCTTCGCCGTCGCCACCTTACGCACTTTTTCCATAAAGCCCGCAGGTCCGCACACCCAGGCGCGCAAACCTGCCTCGGGCGCGGGAAGGTGCTCTGCCAGGGTGGATCGCGGGCTGGTGGTATGAATAAAGCACTTACCGCACTGCAGGAGTTCGCGAGCAAACGCCGCGCTTTGACGGTTTTTGACGTAATAGTGCAGCGTAAACGGCGTACCGGACGCCTTCAGCTGCAGGGCCATCGCATACAGCGGCGTAATGCCAATCCCCGCCGCCAGCAGCAACACCCGCTCAGCCTGATGTAGTGGAAACAGGTTGCGCGGGGCAGAGATCGAAAGCGTCTGTCCGGGACGCAGCGTCTCGTGAACGTAGCGCGACCCGCCGCGCGAGGCGGCTTCACGCCCCACGCAGATAAGATAGCTCTCGTCCTGACATGCCCCGGTCAGGGAGTACTGGCGCACCACGCCGCTGGGCAGGTGGACATCAATATGCGCGCCGGGCTGCCAGGACGGCAGCGTTTCGCCGTTTTCGGCCACCAGCCTGACGGCAAGGCTTTTATCCCCCTCACGCCACAGCCCGTCGACAATCACGTTCAGCATATCGGCCTCCGTCATACCAGGAAAAATTCGCCAAAGCCCATTTTTTTCAGTCCCCGGCGGTAGGCAATTGAGCTTTTATCGGCGGGAATATGGGCTTCCAGCGTCAGATCCAGCGGCAGACTTTCCGGGCGCTGGGTTTCCACCATCAGTCGATCTTCCTCGAAGATGCGCAGGTTAAAGGCATGCACGTCCTCCACCGGAATATGCAGGTCAAAGTTGCGCGCAATAGGGGCGAACATGCGGGTCACGCGCGATGACACGGGCGAGGCGGCGTTCATAATCACCAGCCGCGATTCACCCGGAAAATGAATCGTCAGCGTGGCGGTAAACGGCAGATGCATCTCGAAATGACGCAGCCACTGGAAGCCGTCCGGAGCCTGCACGTCAGAGCTGGCAGGGTAATTGCTCACGGAGCTCCAGTAATCGGCCACGAAGCCGAACGGCGTCTCCTGCGGCTGATAGGTGGGAACCAGCTGATTATTGGGATCCGCAAAGGTATCGGTGTGGATCCATGCAAAGTGCGCCACGTCCAGAAACCCCTCCACCTGACGCCCGGCGAAGCCGTTCACCTCAAACGCCGGGCAGTTAATCTGCTGAAATCCATCGTCATCCCAGTGCGGCATGGCGGGCAGCGGCGCAGGATTGTCCGGGTCAAACGCCAGGCAGGTCCAGATCAGGCCGAAGCGCTCCTCCACGGCATAGGTAATCAGGTTCAGCTTCTCCGGAACGGGCTGGTCAGGGCTGGACGGAATACGGTTGCAGCGTCCGTCTTCCCCAAAGCGGAGGCCGTGGTAGGGGCATATAATCCCGTGCTCGTCGTGAAAGCCGAGCGTCAGCGGCACGCCGCGGTGCGGGCACACGTCACGGGCGACCACGACCTGGTCGTGGATCCGGTAAATCACCAGCTGTTCATCCAGCAGGGTCGCTTTGACCGGTGCCGGGCCGACGTCGCAGGCGCGCGCAACCGGATGCCAGCATTTCGCCAGGCGCAGCCAGTCCTCTGGCTCAAACGTGCAGTGGGCGGGTGGTGTCGGTTCTCTTTTCATCGTTGTCCCTCTTGTTCAGCCTAACGGGCCGCCCTGAATGGTCTCGCACAGACCGTTGATAATGCGTTCCCCGGTCTCCTCTTTGAGTTCCTGATACCAGGCCTGCGTCAACGCCATATCTTTCCCGTGGGTGACGTCGCAGCGTTTACGCGCCTTCAGCACCAGGTCGCGCACCCGGTCGCAGCGCAGCGCTTCGTACTGCCGCAGCGCCAGCGTAATGTTGTGGTTTTCACGCAGGCATTCCCCCAGCACCACGGCATCTTCCATCGCCGCACAGCCGCCCTGGCCGATATCCGGCGTGGTGCTGTGCGCGGCATCGCCGAGCAGCGCGACGTTGCCGCGCACCAGGCTGTCGAACGGCTCAATGTCGTGGATTTCAATGCGGTTGGTGGTTTCAGGATCCAGCGCCGCGATAAGCCTTTGCACCGGCGGCGCCCAGCCGCGGAAGTAGCCAGTGAGGTCGGCGCGCAGGGTGGTACGATCCTCCGCCAGGCCCGCGGGCAGCGGCACGTCAAAAAAGAAGTAGAAGCGGCCGCCGGAAACGGGCATCAGCGACACGCGTTTGCCTTCGCCAACGAAGGTGGTCCACTGGTGCGCCGGGGCAATCTCTTCGTCAATCTTCACCAGCCCGTTCCAGTTCACGTACCCGGCGTAGCGGCGCTCCGGGGTGTATCCCAGCACATACGGGCGAACCGCCGAGTGGCTGCCGTCGGCGGCAATCAGGAAATCCCCGGCTGCCGTGGTGCCATCGGTGAAGGTGACGCTCACGCCCGCGTCGTCTTCATGCACATGTTCCACGCGCTTGCCGAACTGCACCCTGTCGCGTCCCCAGAAGTCCAGCATTTCGCGCTGGAGTTCAGCGCGCGAGACGGGGCAGGGGCGTCCGCCGGTACGCTCAACCAGCGGGGCAAGACTGAAGCGGGTCAGGGTGTCGCCGCGCCGGTAATCCTTGTAGGCCATAAAACGCATCGGCCCGCCGTACGTCTCGATGATGTCGCCCATGCCGAGGTGCTGCATGCATTTCACGCCGTTCGGCCAGATTGAGATGGCCGCCCCGACGGGCCTGATCTCTTTTACGGCTTCAAACACGGTACAGTCGATGCCCGCTCTATTCAGCGCGACGGCGGCGCTCAGGCCGCCAATACCCGCGCCAATCACGATTGCTTTCATGCTTCTCTCCTTTTGCAGGGTATAAAGGCATTCAGCAATTTGCGTACCAGGCTGCAGAGTGGCGAAAACGGCGTTGTGAGGGAGACGTTTGCACTGCTAAGGTGCGCAAACGCGGTGAGCGTGCCTTTTTATGAATCAAAAATTTCCAGTTGCGCTACAGGGAATCGACTGTTTCACGCCTGCGCTCAAGGTGGCGTGGTTTGTGCAATAGCCTGGAGAAGGACAATAAAGGAGACACTATGATCGCACTGCACGACTTCAATCATCTTCCCCACGAAAAGGCGTTAGCGCTGATTCACCCCTGCGTGGCGCTCCCCGACTGGGCCGATGCGCTGGTTCACGGGCGGCCTTACGCCAGCCGGGACGAATTGTTCAGTACGGCAAAATCGCTGATGCAAAACTGGGACGAAGCGGCGCTGGCGCAAGCCCTGAGCGCCCATCCGCGCATCGGGGAAAAGCCCGCGGGCTCACAGGCGGAGGCGGCGCTGTCGCGCCAGGAGCAGGGCGCGGTCAATGACCGCGATGCTGACCTTGCCCGGGCGCTGCGCGAAGGCAATGCCCGCTACGAGGCCCGCTTCGGACGCGTCTTTCTGATCCGCGCGAAGGGCCGCAGCGGCGAAGAGATTTTACAGGCGCTGCGCGCGCGGCTGGAGAACAGCGACGCGCAGGAAGTTCGTGCCGCGCTGGAACAGCTGCGGGAAATTACGCTGCTACGGCTGGAAGGAGCTATTAGCGAATGAGCACGCTCAGCACCCATATTCTCGATATCTCAACCGGCAAACCCGCAGCGGGTGTGACGGTCCATCTGCAACAGGAGGGGGGCACGCTGGCCACGGGCGTGACCAACGCGCAGGGTCGCATCACTGCGTTCGTTCCCTCTCTGCCCGCGGGCCGCTATCGGCTGGTGGCGGAGATCGGCGCGTGGTTTAGCGAAACCGGTCGCGATACGCTCTATCCCTGCGCGCAAATTGATTTTGTGACGGGAGAGGCGGCAGACGAACACTACCATCTGCCGTTTGTGATTGCCCCCGGCGGGTGGTCAACCTACCGGGGCAGCTGACCACACCCGCTCGCCGTTGACCCAGGTCTCGCTGATGTTGCGCTCGTCGCCCAGGGTCATCAGCACGAAAAGCTGCTCGTAAATATCCTTGCAGCGGGAATTGCGCAGGCGCTGCAGCGGCGTTACGTCAGGGTCGATAACCACAAAATCCGCCTCTTTGCCGGGCGCGAAGTTGCCAATCTTATCGTCAAGCCTGAGCGCATGCGCGCCGCCCAGCGTGGCGTGGTAAAACGCCTCGCTGGCGCGCAGGCGGTAGCTCTGCAGCTGGCCCACCTTGTAGGCTTCCCCCAGGGTGCGCAGCATGCTGAAGGTGGTGCCCGCGCCGACGTCGGTACCGATGCCCATCCGCACCCTGTGCTGCCAGCAGGCGGGCAGGCGAAACAGCCCGCTGCCGAGAAACAGGTTAGAGGTGGGGCAAAACGCTACCGCCGAACCGGTGTCATGCAGGCACTGCCACTCGCTGTGGTGAAGGTGAATCGCGTGGGCAAATACGCTGCGCTCGCCGGTCAGGCCGTAGTGGTGATACACGTCCAGATAGCGCTCATGCTCCGGCCAGAGATCGCTTACCCAGGCCACTTCGTTGGGGTTTTCGCTCAGATGGGTCTGCAGCCAGGTATCCGGGAACTCCTCTCTGAGCAGGCTGACCGCGGCAAGCAGCTCGGGGGATGAGGTCGGGGCAAAGCGCGGCGTGATGGCATACCCCAGCCGCCCCCGGTGATGCCAGCGCTGGATCAGCGCCCGCGTCTGCCGGTAGCTCTGCTTCGCGTCTTCGCTCAGGTAGTCCGGCGTGTGTCTGTCCATCATCACCTTTCCGGCGATAAGGCGCATGTTCAGGCGCAGGGCCTCGGTAAACAGCGCCTCGACCGATTCCGGATGCAGCGTGCAAAACACCAGCGCGGTGGTGGTGCCGTTACTCACCAGTTGCTGAATGAAAAATTCGGCGATCTCTTTCGCGTAGGCTTCATCGGCAAACTGGCTCTCCACCGGGAAGGTGTAGGTAGTCAGCCACTCCAGCAGCTGTTCGCCAAAGGCACCGATCATCTCCGTTTGCGGATAATGGACGTGGGTGTCGACAAAACCGGGCAGCAGCAGCCTGCCGCGCAGGTCGGTGTAGCCCTTGCGGGGGTCAAGATACTGCTCGCCCTCCTGCCACGGCACGTGCGCCAGAATTTTTCCATGCTGGATAAACAGCAGGCCGTCCTCAAGGTAGCGCGCGTGTTGGGCGATGGCGTCTGCGCTGTCGCAGACCCGGGCAATATCGAAAAATGCACCGCGTATCGCAGTCTGGTATTCCATCATGGTTCCTGCCTTAGTGTTTGCGTAGCGGGGTAAGAAGGCTCAGCAAGAACGGTGCCAGAATGAACGGGCCGCAGATAAACTGCGGCCGGAGGAAGGGGTTACTCTTTTTGCGTCGCCACGCGGGAGCTGAACGAGGTCGCGCCTGCCGTCTCGCGCTCTTCCCGCGCCAGCCAGCGGTAGGTCACGCCGCCCAGGAAGACGCCGATAAACCAGCTGAAGTTTGCCACCTCATGCAGGGCCGGGATAAAGCCAATCACCAGCCCCACGGCAACGGACGGGATTAGCGCGCCAATGGCTTTCGGGTTGAAGCCGTTGCGGTACCAGTATTTGCCCTTTGGCGTGTCGTCGAACAGATCGTCCACCGACACCTTGCCGCGCTTAATCAGGTAGAAATCGGCAATCAGAATGCCGAACAGCGGGCCGATAAACGCCCCGAGCACGTCCAGGGTGTAGTGGATAAGCTCCGGCGAGTTGAACAGGTTCCACGGGGTGAGCAGGATCGAGCCGACGGCGGCAATCATCCCCCCGGTGCGGAAGCTGATTTTCTGCGGCGAGCAGTTAGAGAAATCAAACGCCGGCGAGACGAAGTTCGCGACGATGTTGATCCCGATAGTGGCGGTGATCATCGTCAGCAGGCCAATCGCTACGGCCAGATCGTTACCCACGCGGCTGACGGTTTCTATTGGGTCGGTGATCATGCGGCCAAACAGCGACTGGGTGCCGGAGACAATGACCACGGTGACGATGGAGAACAGCAGGAAGTTAAACGGCAGGCCCCAGCGGTTGCCTCGGCGGATCTCGCCCATGCTTTTGCCGTAGCGGGAGAAGTCGCCAAAGTTGAGCAGCGGGCCGGAGAAGTAAGAAACCACCAGCGCGGTCGCGGTGATCATCTGCCAGGTCTGCTCGCCCGCGCTAAGGGATTTGCTGGCGAGGGTGAAGGAAATGCCGTCAAAGCCGGTCTTGTATACAATCCAGCCTGCAAGGGCCAGCATCACCACATAAACCGCCGGACCGGCGATATCAATAAAGCGCTTGATGGCGCTCATGCCGTGCCAGAAGACCATCGCCTGGAGTACCCACATGATGGCAAAGCAGATCCAGCCCAGCGGCGACAGGCCCAGGAAGGCACCGGTGGTAAGGCTCGCCAGAGAAGGCCAAAACTTCAGCACCACCAGCATCAGCGCGTTGGCGGCCAGCCAGGTCTGGATGCCGTACCACGCAAAGGCAATCAGCCCGCGGATGACCGCCGGAATATTGGCCCCGAAGACGCCAAAGGCCTGACGGCTGATCACCGCGTAGGGCACGCCCGCCATCTGGCTCGGTTTGGCTACCAGGTTGGCGCACAGCTGCACGATGCAGATCCCCACCAGCAGGCAGAGCAGCACCTGCCAGCTTGCCAGCCCGAGCGTGAAGAAGCTCGCGGCGACAACGTAACCCCCCATGCTGTGGACGTCCGACATCCAGAACGAAAAGATGTTGTACCAGCTCCAGTTCTGGTCACGCGTCGGTGCCAGATCCTCATTGCAAAGACGTGGGCTGTAAACCGCACCGGAATCAGCGGCCGTACCCTGCTGCGCGTTTTGACTGTTTGGCATGAAACCTGCTCCTGTGTGTGAAAACCCGTTAAGTGGGAGTGGAATCGGTGTTGCAGGATCCAGGCCAAAATATTAAATCTTGTATGCAATTTTTTAATTTTATGTATACGATTCGATAAAGAATAGTAAAAGACGGAGTGGTGAATGAATAACGTAAATGCCTTGCAGACCGCGCCAGACCTGCATGACAAAGACGAATCGATCTTTCAGGCGCTGATGACCGCGATTGTCGAACATCAGCTGCTGCCGGGGAGCAAACTGCCGGAAGAGGCGCTGGCCGAGGTGTTTGGCGTAAGCCGCACGGGCATCCGTAAGGTGCTGCAGCGACTCGCCGCTGTGCAAATGGTCACCTTAACGCCCAAGCGTGGTGCACACGTCGCCAGCCCGACGGTGGAAGAGGCGCAGCACATCTTTCGCACCCGCGCCCTGCTGGAGGTCGCCAACCTGCCGGACGTGCTGGCCCACTGCCAGCCGCCGCATCTCGCCGCGCTGGAGGCCATTATTCGCCAGGAGCAGCAGGCGCACGAGGCGTACGACGGCCCGGCGGCGATCCGCCACTCCGCCAGTTTCCACATTCAGCTGCAGGCCATCTCCGGCAACCAGGTGCTGACGGAGATGGTGACAAGCCTGAGCCAGCGATCCTCGCTGGTGATTGCCGCCTGGGGCGCGCCGTGGCGCCAGGGCTGCCGCTGCAACGACCACGAAAAGCTGGTGGAACTGTTGCGCCAGAAGGCGCTTGAGCCGCTCAGCGATGCCTTAATGCACCATTTTGAACATATCGTCGCCAGCCTCTGCTTCGAGCGGGCGGGCGAGTGCCTGCCTGATTTTGCCCGGCTGTTTGCCGGCCACAAGGAGTCGTAATGTCGTCTGTCTGTATACAAGTGATCAACCCCAACACCAGCCTCGCGATGACGGAAACCATCGGCGCGGCGGCCCGCGCGGTGGCGGCGCCAGGTACGGAGATCCTCGCGGTCTGTCCGGGCGCGGGCGTGCCGTCTATCGAGGGCCACTTTGATGAAGCCATCGCCGCCGTGGGGGTTCTTGAGCAGGTCAGGCTCGGCAGAGAGCAGGGCGTGGACGGTCACGTCATCGCCTGCTTTGGCGATCCGGGCCTGCTGGCGGCGCGTGAGCTGGCGCACGGGCCGGTGGTGGGCATTGCGGAAGCCGCCATGCATATGGCGACGCTGGTGGCGACGCGCTTTTCGGTGGTGACCACGCTGCCGCGCACGCTGATCATTGCCCGTCATCTGCTGCACCAGTATGGCTTTCAGGACAGGTGCGCTGCGCTGCACGCTATCGATCTCCCGGTGCTGGCGCTGGAAGACGGCAGCGGTCTGGCGCAGGAGAAGGTGCGCACGCGCTGTATACAGGCGCTGAAGGAGGACGGCTGCGGCGCTATCGTGCTGGGCTGCGGCGGCATTGCGACGCTGGCGCAGGAGCTGACCCGCGAGCTGCGCGTGCCGGTGATCGACGGCGTTAGCGCGGCGGTGAAGCTGGTGGAGTCGCTGGTGGCGCTGGGGCTCTCGACCAGCAAGCACGGGGATCTGGCATTTCCGGAGAAAAAAGCGTTAAGCGGACATTTTCAGGCATTGAATCCATTTTAATTTTTGGGGGTGGCAATGGGACTTTTTGAACAGGATTACCCGCGGGATCTGCGCGGCTACGCCGGCAACCCGCCGCACGCCCGGTGGCCGAATCAGGCGCGCATCGCCGTGCAGTTTGTGCTCAATTATGAAGAGGGGGCGGAAAACCATGTTCTGCACGGCGATGCCGGATCCGAGCAGTTCCTGTCGGACATCATTGGCGCGGCCAGCTACCCGGACAAACACATGTCGATGGACTCCCTCTACGAATACGGCAGCCGCGCCGGATTCTGGCGGATCCACAGTGAATTTCAAAAGCGTGGCCTGCCGCTGACGGTCTTCGGCGTGGCGATGGCGCTGGCGCGTCACCCGGAGATCGTCGAGGCAATCAGGGCAGCGGATTACGACGTGGTGAGCCACGGCTGGCGCTGGATCCACTATCAGCACATGGATATCCAACAGGAGCGCGAACATCTGCACAAGGCGGTGCACGTGCTGACCGACCTGTTCGGCAAGCCGCCGACGGGCTGGTACACCGGACGCGACAGCCCCAACACGCGCCAGCTGGTGGTGGAGCACGGCGGCTTCGACTACGACAGCGACTACTATGGCGACGACCTGCCCTTCTGGACGGAAGTGGCCTGCGGTGACGGCACCCAAAAACCTCACCTGATCGTGCCGTATACGCTGGATGCTAACGACATGCGCTTCGCGACCGCGCAGGGGTTTAACACCGCCGAGCAGTTTTACACTTATCTGAAGGACAGTTTTGACGTGCTGTACGAAGAGGGGGAAAGCGCGCCGAAGATGATGTCCATCGGCATGCACTGCCGCCTGCTGGGGCGGCCGGGGCGTTTTCGCGCGCTGCAGCGCTTCCTGGATTACGTGCAGCAGCATGAGCAGGTGTGGGTCTGTACCCGCCAGCAGATTGCCGACCACTGGCGGGAGGTGCATCCGTTTCAGAAGTAAGTGTGCCGTGTTTAGCCGGGAGGCGGCTGCGCCTTGCCCGGCCTACGGAACCATGTATTCCCGGTGGGGTTACACCATCAAACTCACCTGCGCCGCCACGATCCGCCACCCGTAGGCAAACCGCACCCACGTCTGCTGCTGGCGGCCAATCCGCTCCGTGCCCTCCCGGGTAAACTCGGTGCTGCACACCGCGTAATCCTCCCCGAAGGTGGTGATGACGGTGTGGCGCAACGTCCGCTGCAACCCGGCGGCGGGGCGCGCCGCCCGGAAGGCGCGAATTTCATCAATCCCGTACAGGTTTTCACCCGCCCCCAGACGCACCGTGTTTTTGTCGTGCCAGAACAGCTCGTCCAGCACCGCAATGTTGTTGCTCACCAGCGCGTCTTCATAGCGGTAAAACGCGGCGGTCACCTCGGCGACTACCCACGGCAGGTTAATGTCATCGTGATTCATCATGCGGCCACCTCCGCCGGACGCGCGTCGGCGATGCCGCTCTCTTCCAGCACGTGCGCGACGCGCAGGCAGGCCTGCTCGTTAAACGGCGCGGCAATCAGTTGCAGGCCAATAGGCGCACCCTGCGCGGTACGCAGCGGAACGGTGGTCACGGGCAGACCCAAAAATGATATCGGCTGGGTCAGCATGCCCATGCTGGCGCGAATGGGAAGCGGCTGACCGTTAATCTCCATGGTTTGTTCGCCAATCCGCGTGGCGCTGCGCGGCGTCGCGGGGGCGATCAGCACGTCGGCCTGGGCAAACAGCGCGTGAAACGCCTGCCGGGCCTGCGCGCGGAACCGCTGGGCCTGAATATACCAGGCGGAGGGGATCATCGCCCCGGCCAGCAGTCGTTCGCGGGAGTGCGGCTCAAAACGCTCGGGCTCGCGGCGAAGCGCGGGCAGATACTGATTTCCGCCCTCGGAGGCGCTGATGATAAACGCCGCCGAGCGCGCCAGTTCGGCGTCCGGTAACTGCAGCTCATCCTGCACGTCCAGCGCCTTCGCCACCCGCGCAACGGCGTCTCTGGCATCCGTGTCGCACCAGGTGGTGAAGTAGCCGCCGAGCACCGCGCAGCGCAGGCCGTCAAGCCCGCGATCGAGCAGGGGGCGCGTCTGCTCGCGCGAGCTCTCTGCCTGAAAACCGTCGCTGCTGTCCCGACCCTGCAGCGCGTCGTACACGGACGCCAGGTCGCACACCCGACGGGCAAAGGGGCCGATATGATCCAGGCTCGCGACAAACGGATGGCTGCCGGAGCGCGACAGGCGGCCAAAGGTGGGCTTCAGGCCGTAGATGCCGCACAGGGAGGCCGGAACGCGAATCGACCCGTTGGTATCGGTGCCGAGCGAAAAGTTCACCAGCCCGGCGGCCACGGCGGCAGCTGAACCGCCGGAGGACCCGCCCGCAATGCGCGTCAGGTCGTGTGGGTTACGCGTCGCGCCGTAGCGGCTGTTCTCGGTGGTAAAGCCGTAGGCGTAGGCGTCCATATTCACCATTCCGGACAGCAGCCCACCCGCGCTGCGCAACTGGCGCACGGCGAAGCTGTCGGCGGCCGCGGCGGGGCGCTGGCTGAACAGCTCTGCCCCCGCGAGGGTGGTGTGTCCGGCAACGTCGAACAGGTTTTTCACCGCGTAGGGCACGCCCGCCAGCGGCGGCAGGGGGCGCTTTTCGCGCCGCAGGGTGTCGATGTTCTCAGCCTCGGCGAGCATGCGTGCTTCCGTCACGGCGGTCCAGGCGTTGATCTGCGGGTTAACGCGCGCAATGGCCTCCAGCGTCTGGCGGGCAATCTCATGGGCGCTCAGCTCGCCCGCGCTCAGCGCCTGCTGAATGTCGCTGATACTCATCTCATGTAGCGTCATGCTTTATACACTCCTGCGATCTCCAGACGGTCGTCGAGCGGCAGCGCCATCAGCGGGGCGGCCATGCTGGCAATGCGGCTGAACTGCACATGCAGCTCGGCGCGGCGGGCATCGTCCAGCTCTACGCTGAGCACAGACTCCATTTGCGCAAGATAGGCCTGCCAGTTGGGTTGTGGTGTCGTCATTTTTTTCTCCTCAGAATCCGGCGGCTGCGCCGTTGCTGCGCGGGTCAAATGCCCCTTCGAATAGCCCGTTGGGATGGCGGACAATCGCGCCCGCGTGGCCCATCGCTTCACTGAAATCAGGGAACATTTCCACCTCATGTCCCCGCGAGCGAAGCCGAGAGACCGCCTCAGCGCTGAAGCGTCCTTCAAGTTTTAACGTGTCAGAAGTTTGTCCCCAGGTGCGCCCCAGCAGCCAGCGCGGGCGGGAGATACTTTCCTGTAAAGGCAGGCCCTGAACCACGTAGCGGGTAAAAAGCGCGGCCTGGGTTTGTGGCTGTCCGTCACCGCCCATCGATCCGTAGACCATCACGCGCCCGTCCTTAAGACGCGCCGCCGCCGGGTTCAGGGTATGGAAAGGCTGCTTGCCCGGCGCGAGTGCCAGAAGATGATTGGGATCGAGGCTGAACGATGCCCCCCGGTTCTGCCAGACGATGCCGGTGTCGGGCAGCACCACGCCGCTGCCGAACTCGTGATAGATACTCTGGATAAACGACACGGCGAGCCCGCTGTTATCCATTGCCCCCATCCACACCGTATCGCCGGGGCCTTTTCCGGTGCCCCACGGCGCGGCGCGGCCGTCGTCAACCCTCTCGGCAAGCGCCTGCAGAGCGGCGGGATCCAGCAGACCCTGAATATCGGTTTTCAGCTCGCGCGGGTCGGTGATGTGGGCATCGCGCAGGCCAAAGGCCAGCTTGGTGGCTTCAACGATGCGGTGAATGGTGTCGGCGTCGTCTGCCTCCGCCATGTTCAGGCGGTCGGTGATGCCGAGTATCGCCAGCGAGACCAGCCCCTGCGTCGGCGGGGCGTGGTTAAAGATCTCGCCCTGCTGATGCAGCAGCTTCAGCGGCGCGGTGCGCCGGGCTGCGTGCGCGTTAAGATCGGCCAGCGTCAAGGGCAGGCCCAGCGTCTCCATGCCGTGCGCCAGCACGTCCGCCAGCGGGCCGCGGTAAAAGCTGTCCAGGCCGTCTTCCGCCAGGCGCGTCAGGGTTGAGGCCATGGCGGGCTGATAAAAGCGGCTCCCGACCTGCGGCGGCCTACCGTCCACCAGCCAGGTTTCCGCGAAGCCGGGGACGTCTTTCAGCTCGTCAAATTTGCTGGCCGTGGCATGGGCCTGTGAGGCCGTGACCGGCGTGCCGTTCTGCGCATACTCAATGGCGTCGGCCAGCAGGCGAGCCAGTGGCAGCGACTTGCCGGTCATCTCGCGGGAGACCTTCAGCGCCTCGTCCCAGCCGCTTACCGTGCCGGCGACGGTCAGCGCCGCCTGCGGCCCGCGATGGGGAATATGCGTTAGCCCCTCGTAGGCGGCGAGCGTTGCCCGCGAACCCGCCGCGCCGCTGGCATCAATGGCGACAGGTTCGCCTTCCGGCGGCACGATAAGCCAGAAGCCATCGCCGCCCAGCCCGTTCATATGTGGATACACCACGGCGATGGTGGCCGCCGCGGCGACCATCGCTTCTATCGCGCTGCCGCCTTCGCGCAGCACCGCCAGCGCGCTCTGGCTGGCAAGATGGTGGGGCGCTACGGCCATGCCGTGCGTGGAGACATTACTTTGCATGAGAAGTCCTCGTAACCCTGAAAGTCACAAGGTGCTGCAAAAGCTGTTCCAGTTCTGAAAGAAAAGTTTCAGTAAACTGGCACGTATAATGAAAGGTAGAATGAAAGGCAAAATGTGATGAAACAAAAGTTACAGAGGCGCTATGGAACAACTGGATGAACGTCTGAAAGCACAGTACCCGTCGCTGTCGCCGCAGGAGCAGCGGGTGGCGGATTTTATATTCGACCATTTTGACGACCTTATCAGCTACAACAGCGCCGAGCTGGCGCAGCTGAGCGGGGTGTCGAAAGCCACGGTCAGCCGCCTCTTTAAGCGTCTGGGGTATGAGAAATATAAGGATATGCGTGACGAGCTGCGCACCCTGCGCCAGAGCGGGATGCCGCTCACCGATAACCGCGACGCGGTGCAGGGCAACACGCTGCTGGCGCGCCACTACAAGCAGGAGATGGCGAACCTGACTCAGTGGGTCAATGCCCTCGACGCGCAGCAGTTTGCCGACGCCATAGCCTGCATGGTCAAGGCGCGGCGCATCGTCATTATCGGCATGCGTAACGCCTATCCTGCGGCACTCCACCTGCGCCAGCAGCTGCTGCAGGCGCGCGGTCAGGTGCTGGTCCTGCCGCAGCCGGGGCAGAGCCTGAGCGAGGAGATGGTGGACTTAACGCCGGACGATCTGGTGGTGATGATGGCCTTTCGCCGCCGCCCGCGCATTATCCGTCCGCTGATGCAGCAGCTTCAGAGCAGCGGTATTCCGGTGCTGCTGATGTGCGAGCCGCAGGCGCACAGCCTGTTTCCGCTGGCGAGCTGGCAGCTCTGCGCCCCGCTGGACAGCGTCTCGGCCTATGACAGCTACTCCTCGGTCAACAGCCTGATTAATCTGCTGGCGAATGCCTTCCTGCATGAAATTCTCGATAAAGGGCGCCCGCGTATTCACGAGATTGCCTCCCTCTATCAGCAGTTGGACGAACTCGAACAACGATAATGGGGCATCAGGCTGGTGCTTTTGCATTGAAATGGTGCAGATGACGGGTCGGAGAAACGCATGTTTTTTCGACCCGTTCGCTTTTTATCAGGCTTCGCAAGAATATTCCCCGCTTCGCCTTATCTGGCACATTAGTTGCAAAAACACATTCAAAGAATCTTTTGTTTCATGTTAACGTTACGGGGAAGCACCATGAAAAAACTATTAATTGCACTGGCCGGGGCCGCATGTCTCTTCACTCAGCTGCCGGCAAAGGCTGACCAGCTTCAGGATATCGAGAAGCGCGGCACTATCCGCATTGCTGTTCCGCAGGACTTCCCGCCGTTTGGCTCGGTGGGGACCGATCTGCAGCCGCAGGGCTATGACATCGACATGGCGCGCTATCTGGCCAAACAGATGAAGCTCAAGCTGCAGCTGGTGCCGGTGACCAGCGCCAACCGCGTGCCGTACCTGCAAACCGATAAGGTGGATCTGGTTATTTCAAGCCTCGGTAAAAACCCGGAGCGCGAGAAGGTGATCGACTTCAGCCGCGCCTACGCGCCGTTCTTCCTCGGCGTGTTTGGTCCGAAAGGGGCCGAGCTGAAGGACGCCGCCGCGCTGAGCGGAAAAACCATCGGCGTGACGCGCGGGGCGGTGGAGGACATGGTGCTGACCGGCCTGGCGCCGAAAGATGCCAACGTGAAACGCTACGAAGACAACAACACCACGCTCTCCGCCTACCTCTCCGGCCTGGTGCAGTACGTGGCAACCGGCAACCTCGTGGTGGCGGCCATTTCGCGCCAGAACGCGGATAAAGCCCCGGTGCCGAGCTTTATGCTGAAAGACTCGCCGTGCTTTATCGGCCTGAAGAAAAACGAACCGGCCCTTAAGGCAAAAGTGGATGCGCTGATTGAGCAGGGCATCAAGGACGGCACGCTGAACGGCCTGTCTGAGCAATGGCTGAAGGCCCCGCTGCCGGCAAACCTTGGCGCCTGAGCCGATGACGGAGCAACTTGATTTTTCAGCCCTCTGGCCGCACTGGCCGGAGCTGCTGGCGGGATTGTGGGTCACCATTCAACTGACGGTAATGGCGACCGTCGGCGGGCTGGCAATCGGGATTTTCGGCGCGGCGATCCGCAGCGGACGCACCACCTGGTACAGCCGGATCTGGGGTGCGTACGTGGAAATCATCCGCAACACGCCGTTTGTGGTGCAGCTGTTTTTCATCGTCTTCGGTCTGCCGAATCTTGGCCTGAAGATGACGGCGGGGGAAGCGGCGCTATTGGCAATGGTGGTGAACCTGGGCGCGTACAGCACCGAAATTATCCGCGCGGGCATTCAGGTCACGCCGAAAGGGCAGTGGGAGGCCGGGCGCGTGCTGGGGCTGACCCGTCTGCAGACCTTTATTCGCGTGGTGCTGCCGCCCGCGCTGCAGCGCATTTATCCGGCGCTGGTGAGCCAGTGCATCATCGTGATGCTCGGCTCGTCGGTGGTGTCGCAGGTCTCGTATGAAGAGCTGACCTTCGCCGCCAACCTGATCCAGTCCAGAACGTTTCTGAGCTTTGAGGTTTATCTGGTGACAACCGGGATTTACTTAGCGCTGTCGATTACCCTGCGCCAGCTGATGATGGCGGCGGGACGCAAATGGCTGGGGGTGCAGGCATGATGACCACCTTTACCGACTGGGACATTATTCGCAACCTGCTGCTGGCCGGACGCTGGACGGTGCTGCTGTCGCTGGTGGCGTTTGTCGGCGGGGCGGTGGTAACGCTGCCGCTCCTGCTGCTGCGCCTGACGGGCGGACGCACGGTGAAGCGCATCATCCGCGGCTATATTGAGCTGTTTCAGGGCACGCCGCTGCTGATGCAGTTGTTCCTGGCCTTCTTCGGCGTGGCGCTGTTCGGCATCGACGTCTCGCCGTGGACCGCCGCCTCGTTGGCGCTGACGTTTTACACCAGCGCGTTTCTGCTCGATATCTGGTACGGCAGCATTCGCGCGCTGCCGAAGGGGCAGTGGGAAGCCTCGCGCTGTCTGGGGCTGACCTTTGCCCAGACCCTGTTTCGCGTGGTCGCCCCGCAGGCGCTGCGCATCGGCATTGCGCCGACGGTCGGCTTTGCCGTACAGGTGATCAAGGGGACCGCGCTGGCGTCGATTATCGGCTTTATCGAGCTGACCAAGGCCGGGACCATGCTGACCAACGTGACGTATCAGCCGTTTAAGGTCTTTGCGCTGGTGGCGCTCGGCTACTTTATTCTGTGTTATCCGCTGTCGCGCTACAGCCGCTATCTGGAGACGAAATTCAATGCCTCTCATCACCATTAATCAGGTGCAGAAATACTACGGCGATAACCACGTGCTCAAGGGCGTCGATCTGGATATCGACATGGGCCAGGTGATCTCCATTATCGGGCGCAGCGGGTCGGGCAAAAGCACGCTGCTGCGCTGCATCAACGGGCTGGAAGGCTATCAGGACGGCAGCATCAAGCTGGGCGGTATGACCATTACCGACCGGGATTCCCAGGCGCGTGAAATCAGCCGCTCGGTCGGGATGGTGTTCCAGAGCTTCAACCTGTTCCCGCACATGACGGCGCTGGAAAACGTAATGCTCGCCCCGCGTCGGGTGCTGAAGAAAAGCGCCGCCGAATGCCGCGAGCTGGCGCAGCGCATGCTGGAGAAAGTGGGGCTTGGCGATCGTCTGGATTACTACCCGTCGAGCCTCTCCGGTGGCCAGCAGCAGCGCGTGGCGATTGCCCGCGCGCTGGCGATGTCGCCTAAAGTTTTACTCTGTGACGAGATCACCTCCGCGCTCGACCCGGAGCTGGTGGGCGAAGTGCTCAAGGTGCTGGAGCAGCTGGCGGCCGAGGGGATGACCCTGATCCTCGTGACCCATGAAATGAATTTTGCCCGCGAAGTGGGCGACCGCGTGGTGTTTATGCACCAGGGGAAAGTCTGGGAGCAGGGCGACAGCAAAACGCTGTTCGCCAACCCGCAGACCACGGAACTGAAGCAGTTCATCTCCTCCGTGCGCGGCCTCAACTGATAAGGACTGATAAATGGATATCGCACAATTTCCGCAAATCAACCCGCCCCAGCGTCTGCTGATGGGGCCGGGCCCGATCAACGCCGACCCGCGCGTGCTGCGCGCCATGTCGAGCCAGCTGATCGGCCAGTACGATCCGGCCATGACCCACTACATGAACGAGGTGATGGCGCTCTACCGCGGGGTGTTCCGCACCGAGAACCGCTGGACGATGCTGGTGGACGGCACCTCCCGCGCGGGGATTGAAGCCATTCTGGTCTCCGCCATCCGCCCGGGAGATAAGGTGCTGGTACCGGTCTTTGGCCGCTTTGGTCATCTGCTGTGCGAAATTGCCCGCCGCTGCCGCGCGGAGGTGCATACCATTGAGGTGCCGTGGGGCGAGGTGTTTACCCCGGATCAGGTCGAGGATGCGATTAAGCGCATTCGTCCGCGCCTGCTGCTGACCGTGCAGGGCGACACCTCCACCACCATGCTGCAGCCGCTCGCCGAGCTTGGCGCCATCTGCCGCCGCTACGACGTGCTTTTCTACACCGACGCCACCGCGTCGCTCGGCGGCAACGCGCTGGAGACCGACGCCTGGGGGCTGGATGCTGTGTCAGCCGGGATGCAGAAGTGCCTCGGTGGCCCGTCGGGCACGTCGCCGATCACCCTGAGCGCGCGCATGGAGGAGGCGATCCGCCGCCGCAAATGCGTTGAGGAGGGAATTCGCACCGACGCCCACCGCGACGGGGACGAGGAGATGATCTACTCCAACTATTTCGATCTCTGCATGGTGATGGACTACTGGGGGCCGGAGCGTCTTAACCACCACACCGAAGCCACTACCGCGATGTTTGGCGCCCGCGAATGTGCGCGGCTGATCCTCCAGGAAGGGCTGGATAACGGCATCGCCCGCCATAAGCTCCACGGCGATGCGCTGCTGAAAGGCATTCAGGCAATGGGGCTGGAGACCTTCGGCGATCTGAAGCATAAGATGAACAACGTGCTGGGCGTGGTAATCCCGCAGGGCGTCAACGGCGACCAGGTGCGTAAGCTGATGCTGGAGGATTTCGGGATTGAAATCGGCACCTCGTTTGGCCCGCTACACGGCAAAGTGTGGCGCATCGGCACTATGGGCTATAACGCGCGCAAGGACTGCGTGATGACCACCCTGAGCGCGCTGGAGTCGGTGCTCAACTACCTGAAATTCACCACTACGCAGGGGGCCGCCATGCAGGCCGCGTGGGACCACTATCGCCGCGAGACGCCGCAATGAGCCCGGCGGCAGAACGGGTGATGGCCCGCGCCGACGCGCTGGCCGCCATCAGCGAAACCCCGGATGCGCTGACAAGGGTCTATCTCTCCACGCAGCATCTGCAGGCCAACCAGCTGGTGGGGCAGTGGATGAGCCAGGCGGGAATGACCGTCTGGCAGGACAGCGTGGGCAATATCTGCGGCCGCTATGAGGGCGCGCAGGAAGGGGCGCAGGCGGTGCTGCTCGGCTCGCATCTGGATACCGTGCGCAACGCCGGGCGTTACGACGGTATGCTCGGGGTGCTCACCGCCATTGAAGTGGTGGACAGCCTGCACCAACAGGGTGTGCATCTGGCACAGGCCATCGAGATTGTCGGCTTTTGCGACGAAGAGGGCACCCGCTTCGGCATTACGCTGTTAGGCAGCCGGGGGCTGACGGGCACCTGGCCGCAGGGCTGGCTGGAAAAAGCCGACGCCAGCGGCATCAGCGTGGCGCAGGCGATGACCCAGGTGGGGCTCGATCCCGCCCGCGTGTCGAATGCCGCGCGCCGTCAGGAGGATTTCAGCGCCTATCTGGAGCTGCATATTGAGCAGGGGCCGTGTCTTGAGCAGGAGGCGCTCGCGCTTGGCGTGGTGGAAGCCATTAACGGCGCGCGTCGTCTGAACTGCCGCTTCACCGGCGAGGCCGGACACGCGGGAACCGTGCCGATGCACCACCGCAGGGACGCGCTGGCCGCCGCCGCCGAGTGGATGGTTATCATTGAAAACGCTACCCGACAGCAGGGCGGCAACCTGGTGGTGACGGTCGGGGAATTGCGCTGCCTGCCGGGGGCGGTGAACGTGATCCCCGGCGAGGTTGAGCTCTCGCTGGATATTCGCGGCCCGCAGGATGTGCCGCTGGATCGGTTGCTTGACGACCTGCTGGAACATGCCCTGGCGATCGCATCGCGCCGCGGGCTGGCGTTTAGCGCCGAGGAGTTTTACCGCATTGCCGCCACGCCGTGCGATCGCCACCTGCAGAGCGTGCTGGGGGAGGCCGTAAAATCGGTACAGGAGCGGTCGCTCTCGCTGCCAAGCGGTGCGGGCCACGATGCGATTGCCATAGCGGAACGCTGGCCGGTAGGCATGCTCTTCGTGCGCTGCAGTGGAGGCGTCAGCCACCATCCGGCGGAATCGGTGATGGCTGAGGATGTCGCGCTGGCGATTGAGGCGTTTTCGCGCGCGGTGATTCAGCTGGCGGACCGCGTTACTCCAGCCCCAGCGTATATTGCGCGATCTTGAAGTAGATAATCAGCCCGGTACCGTCGATAAGCGTCGCGATAAACGGCGCGGAGACGACCGCCGGGTCAATGCCGCAGCGCTTGAGCACCATTGGAATGACGGACGACACGATCGCGCTCCAGAGCGTAATGCACACCAGCGTCAGGCTGACGATAAGCGTAATTTCCAGCCCAATCCCCATCATCCAGGCGCGGATACACCCGGCGATACCGAGCGTCACGGCAATCATTAGCGAGGTGGTCATCTCTTTGCGCAGCACGCGGCCCACGTCGCGCAGACGCACTTCACCCAGCGCCATGGCGCGCACCAGCGTGGAGGTGATCTGCGTTCCGCTGTTGCCGCCCGTGCCGATCAGCAGCGGAATAAAGAACGCCAGCGCGATGGCGGACTCCAGCGCCTCTTCAAAATGCTGGATCACCGAGCTGGTGTAGGCTTCCGCGACAAACAGCAGCAGCAGCCAGACGGAGCGTTTCTTCCACAGGCTGAAGGCGCTGGTTTCCAGATAGGGCTTCTCCAGCGGCAGCGTCGCCCCCTGAAGCTGAGCATCTTCGGTGACGTCATCTTCCAGCAGGTGGGCGATTTCGCGCTCGGTCAGGCAGCCGACGAGCTTGCCGTGGGTGACCACGGGCACGACGTCCGTCTCGCCGTGGGCCAGCAGCCCGGCAACATTGGCGCGTTCATCTTCCGGTTTGACCTGCAAAAACTGCGAAATCATCAGGCTTTTAATTGGCTGCACGGTATCCGTGACCTGCAATAATTTGCGCACGGCAATCATGCCCGCCAGGCGGCCATTGTCTTCAATAAAAATATGCGACGGAATATCATCGTCTTTTAATTTTTCGAAGAATTGCTCGCGCGCCAGCGCGACGCATAATGAAATGTCGAGGACGATAAAATCGGTATTCATATATTGCGCGACCGCGCTGTCATTGAATGCCAGGTTCTGGTTGTGAATAGCGTAAGACATAGTGAATTCCCTTTGAATAATAACATCTCTCAGGGGCGAGCAAGACAGGGCATGTCGAAGAGGAGATCCCCACGTCCTGAGTTCAGCACTGTACACCGTATCCCGCAAGGGAAGTTATACTGACAAAGCCTTGATTCGACAGTGCCTGTTTTACCCTGTGCCGGTTCTCTCGAACCCACCAGAGCGATAACGTGTATTTGTACAGGAGCCTCGCCATAACGAGATCGTTGTAAAACGAGAGAAATAATACGCTTATTTGATATTACCGCTCGGGAAATTAAATAATGTTTAAGGATGGTTTAGATAAACCTTATTAGTAAAATGTTGAGGGTTTATTTAAGGTTATTCCTTTTAAATGGAGGATTAATTAACCGGGGGGCGGAAAATGGCGTGGGTTGATAATTTGCTGAATCATTTTGCGCTGTATCCGACACATCTGTTCGCGCTGTTATTCGTGATGGCGCTGAGCAAGTCCACGGTGCTGATCTCTTCCGTGCTGCCACCCGCCTCGGTGATGCTGCTGGCGGGCATAACCGTCAGCCACGGGAGCATGCATCCTGCGCTGGCGTGGCTCGCCGTGGTGCTGGGGGCAACGGCGGGGTCGGTGCTGAATTACCATATCGGCCAGCTGATGGGGCACACCCGGCTGGTCACGCGTTTCACCTCAAAGCATGCCGATAAGTTCTTGCGGGTACAGCATCAGCTGCAAAAGAACGGCGTTGTTGTGCTGTTTACGTCGCGCTTTCTGGCGGTGTTGCGTTATATCGTGCCGCTGGCGGCGGGGATGCTCAGGCTGAACGCCGTCAAGGTCTACGCCGTCAGCCTGCTTTCCGCCAGCGCGTGGGCGGCGCTGTATGTCGGCGCGGTCACCGGCATCAGCGCCTTATGAGTTACAGACTTCCCATACCGCCGTCCACCAGCAGCTCCGTCCCTACCGTGTAGCTCGACTCGTCTGACGCCAGATAGAGCGCGGCTTTTGCCAGCTCCGTCGTCGAGCCCATTCTGCCGAGCGGCACCAGCTTGATGATGTCCGCCATCATCGCGCTAAGCGTCTCTTCGCTTAAGCCTGTCTTCGTAAACGCCGGGGTTTCCACCGGGCCGGGGCTCAGGCCGTTGACGCGGATCCCGCGCGGCAGCAGCTCCGCCGACAGGGTGCGCGCCAGCGACAGCAGGGCGGCCTTGCTCGCGGCATACACGCTGCTGGTGGGCAGGCCGATGCGCGCGCTCACGGAGCCGCAGAGGATCACCGACGACGGGTTATTCAGCAGCGGCAGCAGCGCCTGAATTAAAAAGAACGGTCCCTTCAGGTTGATGCCCATCAGGCGGTCCCAGGCTTCTTCCTGCCACGCTTCCAGCGGCGCGTGCGTCACGTCGCCTGCGTTGAGAAACACCGCGTCCAGGCGCGGCCAGCGGGCGGCGAGGGTTTCCGCCAGCGCGCGTTGCGCTGTGATATCTCCCGCATCGGTCGGGATCACCCAGGCCTTATCGCCCAGAATACGTTCTGCTTCGGCAAGGGTGGCCGGGTTGCGTCCGGTCACGGCGACGTGCGCCCCTTCGGCGATAAACGCCTGCGCGGTGGCAAGACCAATACCGCTGGTGCCGCCGGTAATCAGCGTATATTTATCTGTTAAACGACCCATGTTCTTCTCCTGAAAAGTCACTGGAGAAAGCACTATAGAAACGTTAGTATCGAAAGGAAACCAGGTACCAAATGGATACTAAAGAGGCAAGAGGTGTGCTATGGCGGAAATGCTGACTGAGTGCTGTGAAAAAAAATCTGAGGTTTATACCTGCCCGATGACGCAGTTTGTCAACCTGATTTCCGGCAAATGGGCAATCCCGATCCTCTATCGCCTGATTGTGATCAACGCGCCCGTCCGCTTCGGCGATCTGCTGCGGGCGGCTGCCCCCATCACCCAGAAAGAGCTGACGAAGCAGTTGCGCCTGTTTGAACAGCGCGGGCTGGTGACGCGGACGGTCTACCCGGAGATCCCGCCGCGCGTGGAGTATCAGATAACCGGGCTGGGGTTAACCCTGCAGGATGCACTCTCCCCGCTGGCCGCCTGGATGAGCGAGTACGGCGACCAGCTGGAGCGTTAAGCTACTGCCTCAAGTAGCGCGGTGCCGGAATACCGGTGCGCGCGCTGTTAAACAGCTCAAGTCGCGCCGCTTCGTAGCGGTCCCACAGGGTGGCGTCATGCATCGGCGGAATAGTGATCGCTTCGCCCTGATCCAGACCCGCCAGTGACGCATCGACCATATCGTCGGTGGTCATCACCGACCCTTCCGGCAGATCGTTCACCGTAACCCCTGAATGGCTCCAGATCTCCGTCGCCGTGGCGGCGGGCAGCACCGCCTGAATGCGCACGCTGCTGTCGGCAAATTCTTCCTGCAGCCCGCGGGTAAAGCTCAGCACCCAGGCTTTGGTGGCGCTGTAGAGCGCGCTGCCCGCACGGACATGCAGCGATAGCACCGAGGCGATATTGATCAGCGTCCCGCGATTGTTCTGCGCCAGACGGGGCAGGATGGCGTAGGTCAGACGCATCAGCGCCGTGGTATTGAGGGTATTGATGGCCTGGTGCTGCGCCACATCGCCCGCGAGGAACGGCGCCATCTGTGCGGTGCCCGCGTTGTTTACCAGCGTATCGATGGCGGTATTGCTGCGCAGCTCCTCTTCCACGGTGCGGATCCCGGCTTCATCGGTAAGATCGGCCACCAGAATGTCGACGGCCACGCCATAGCGCGCGCGCAGGTCGGCAGCGAGGGTTTTCAGGCGTTCCTCGCGGCGGGCAACCAGCACCAGGTTGGCACCGCGCGCGGCAAGACGATCGGCATAAACGGCACCGATCCCGGAAGAGGCACCCGTAATCAGGGCGGTAGTGATTTGCGTAGTCATCGTGTGTTACCTCAAAGCAAAGTGGTTTGTTTGGTTTCAATATGAAACTGAATTAACTCTCTGCTATTTGGTTTTATAATGCAACCATTTTGCTGGGCATTTTGTGCTTTTGCCGTCGGGAACGATCAGGAGGGGAGTTTAGCCACGATCTCTTCAGGTGTCAGTTCGCGCCCGTCGTCGGCGATAAGCTTCAGTTTACGCAGCGGTTTTCGCTGTTCGCTATCGACCAGCACGGTGCCGCATTCGTTTTCCGCAAACAAAAATTCATTGCCCCACTGGGAGAGGGCGACCAGCACCGTTTGCAGGGCGCGCCCTTTATCGGTCAGGACATACTCCTGCCAGGCGCTGCCGTCGGAGGCGGGCTGAAGCCGGAGTATCCCTTCGTCGACCAGCAGTTTTAGCCGCGTGGTCAGCATGTTTTTTGCGATACCGAGGCTTTTCTGGAACTCGCCGAAGCGTTTAATCCCGCGCAGCGCGTCGCGTACAATCAGCAGCGACCACCAGTCGCCGATGATATCCAGCGAACGGGCGACGGGGCAGGTGCTCTCTTCAAGGCGGGTACGTTTCACGGTCAATTCTCCGGTGGTGTGTGGTTTTATTATAAAACTTATTGGCACCTACCGTAAGCACGTTAATCATCAGTTTGAGAAATGCTTCCCGAAAAAACTGTCACGAATCTGTCACACTCACTGGAACATTAAAAAAGCGTGAGGAACGAGGGATGAGAAAAGCACTACTCGCAGTTGCCGTGGCAGTTACCCTTTCAATGACCTTTGGTGCACAGGCGCAGGAGACGCCGGAAGGCTATCAGCTGGAGCAGGTGTTAATCATGAGTCGCCATAACCTGCGCGCGCCGCTCGCCAATAACGGCAGCGTGCTGGAGCAGTCCACGCCGAAGCAGTGGCCGGAGTGGGAAGTGCCGGGCGGTCAGCTCACTACCAAGGGTGGCGTGCTGGAAGTCTATATGGGCCATTACATGCGCGAGTGGCTGGCGCAGCAGGGGATGGTGAAGACGGGAGAGTGCCCGCCAGCAGATAGCGTGTATGCTTACGCCAACAGCCTGCAGCGTACCGTCGCGACCGCGCAGTTCTTCATTACCGGTGCGTTCCCGGGCTGCGACGTTCCCGTACATCATCAGGAAAAAATGGGCACCATGGACCCGACCTTTAATCCGGTGATTACCGACAACTCGCCGGAATTCCGCGAAAAAGCGCTCAAGGCGATGGAGACCGAGCGGCAGAAAATGCAGCTTGGCGAAAGCTATAAGCTGCTGGAGCAGCTGACGAACTACGCGGATTCCCCGTCCTGCAAGGAGAAAAAGGTCTGCTCGCTGGCGGAAGCGAAAGATACCTTCAGCGCCGACTATGAAAAAGAGCCTGGCGTTTCCGGGCCGCTGAAGGTGGGTAACTCGCTGGTGGATGCGTTTACGCTGCAGTATTACGAAGGCTTCCCGGCCGACCAGGTGGCCTGGGGCGAAATCAAAACCGACCAGCAGTGGCGCGTGCTGTCGAAGCTGAAGAACGGCTATCAGGACTCGCTGTTTACCTCGACCGAGGTGGCGCAAAACGTGGCGAAGCCGCTGGTGAAATATATCGATAAAACCCTGGTCACCGAACAGGCAAAAGCGCCGAAAATCACCCTGCTGGTGGGGCACGATTCGAACATCGCTTCACTGCTCACCGCGCTGGATTTCAAGCCGTATCAGCTGCACGACCAGCAGGAGCGTACCCCGATTGGTGGCAAAATTGTCTTCCAGCGCTGGCATGACAAAAACAGCAATCAGGAGCTGATGAAAATTGAGTATGTCTATCAGAGCTCGGAGCAGCTGCGAAACGCCAGCGTGCTATCGCTGCAGTCGCCCGCGCAGCGCGTGACGCTGGAGCTGAAGGGCTGCCCGGTGGATGCGAACGGCTTCTGTCCTGTCGATAAATTCAATGCGGTGATGAATAACGCGGCGAAGTAAAGGAGAACCCCCCGCTGCGGCGGGGGGAAACGCTTAAACGTTTTTACGTTCGATCGTTTGCTCGCCCCAGAAGAGCGAGTCTTTGTCCGTTTTTTCGAAGGCGCGCACCAGCACTTCGTCGCTGCCTTCTTCCCAAATCTGCTCCGCCAGCTTTTCATCGTACTTCGCGACTTCAAAGATAGCTTCGGCAATCTCCGGAGAGGTATTGCGTAAACTTGCCCATTCGCCCACGCGGTGGGCTTTGGATTCTTGAGTTGGCATGCTTGTCCTCCTGTTGGGTATTAGCCGTTGAGTTTTTTGGCGAGACCCGCGACGTATTCACCCTGATAGCGGGCGATAGAGAGTTCTTCATTGCTTGGCTGACGCGAGCCATCCCCACCGGCAATGGTGGTTGCGCCGTACGGCGTGCCGCCGCGCACCTGGGAAACGTCAAACAGCTCCTGCGCGCCGTAGCCAATCGGCACGATTACCATCCCGTGATGGGCAAGGGTAGTCCAGGTTGAGGTAATCGTCTGCTCCTGGCCGCCGCCGGTGCCGGTAGAGCTGAATACGCTGGCGAGTTTGCCGTAGAGCGCCCCGGACGCCCAAAGCCCGCCGGTTTGATCGAGGAAGGTTCGCATCTGGCCTGACATATTGCCGAAGCGGGTCGGAGTGCCGAAGATAATCGCATCATACTCCGCCAGCTCCTGCGGAGTGGCGACCGGGGCGTTTTGTGTTTTTCCCCCGGCTTTGGCGAAGGCTTCCGCCTGCATGGTTTCCGGTACGCGCTTCACCACAACCTCAACGCCGTCCACCCTGTTTGCGCCTTCTGCTACCGCGTGAGCCATGGTTTCAATGTGTCCATACATGGAATAATAGAGCACCAGAACTTTTGCCATTTTGCATCACTCCTCGTTGGTTTTTCTGACAGCGGATCGCTGCGTTCTTTTAAAGATATGTCATCACGGCCAGACTGCAAAAATGAACGGCATTTCTTTGATTTATAACAATATGGTGGGTAAACAGGTTTGTAGCAAAATGAAACAACTTTCTCGCCGCCGTTTTTTGAAATGATAAGAAAGGTTTATGAGTCTCCGTCGCGTCAACTCACCCGAAAGACTGAGATCATGTTGCAGGATATTACCTGTGACTTGCCGGATAGCCTCAGTCCACTAAGCTTAGTTTCACGCGGCACAGATAAAGGCGCTGTCCTTGAGCCGCGAGGTGAAAGAATCCTCTTTTACTGAATGCAATATGATGTCTAATGTTTCACACTCTGGAGGTTAGAGATGGCAAACCATCGTGGTGGTTCAGGTAATTTCGCTGAAGACCGTGAAAGAGCATCAGAAGCAGGTCGTAAAGGTGGCCAGCACAGCGGGGGGAACTTCAAAAATGACCCTCAGCGCGCATCAGAGGCTGGTAAAAAAGGGGGGAAAAACAGCCACGGCAGCAGTAAGTAACACGCCGGGTTGACTCCCTGCCGCCGGGTTTCCCCCGGCGGTTTTTTTATTTCTGCAACATTGAACTGTAACCAAAGGCGACGCACACTAGAGAATTGATCTCACTTGCTGGTGCCGCATGTCCGTCTCACGCTTTAAATTTTCCGTAAAACCGCAGGAAGCTATCCTCATTCTCATCACCATGTTCTGGGGCGGGACCTTTCTGGCCGTCCAGTACGCGGTGACCCTCAGCGATCCCTTCTTTTTCGTTGGCCTGCGCTTCGCGACGGCGGCGATAGCCGTGGGGCTGATATCCCTTAAAACGCTGCGGGGCCTGACGCTGAAAGAGCTCAAGGCGGGCGTGGCGATTGGGGTGGCAATAGCGATGGGCTACAGCCTGCAGACGTGGGGGTTGCAGACCATCTCCAGCAGCAAATCCGCGTTTATCACAGCGATGTATGTGCCGCTGGTGCCGCTTTTGCAGTGGCTCTGTCTCGGCAGAATTCCGGGCCTGATGTCCTGTATTGGCATCGTGCTGGCGTTTATCGGCCTGATCCTGCTGGCCGGGCCGGAAAATAACCTGCTGGCGCTGGGGCCGGGCGAAATCATCACCCTGATTGGGGCGATTGCCATTGCGGCGGAAATTATTCTGATTAGCGCCTGGGCGGGCAAGGTCGACGTCAAACGGGTGACGGTGGTGCAGCTCGCCACCGCGTCGCTGGTGGCGTTTGCGACGATGGTGCCGGCAGGGGAGTCCGTACCGCCGATCTCCACCGGGCTGGTGGTGGTCGCACTGGGGCTGGGCATCTTCAGCGCCATTATTCAGGTCACCATGAACTGGGCGCAGCGCAGCGTATCGCCAACCCGCGCGACGGTGATTTATACCGGAGAACCGGTCTGGGCGGGGATTTTCGGACGTATTGCAGGTGAGCGTTTACCGCTGCTCGCGCTGGTGGGCGCGGCATTTATTGTCGCCGGGGTGCTGGTGAGCGAGTTAAAGCTCAGAAAGCGTCGGAGTGAGATCAGGGATTTGACGGTAAAAGAAGGTTTAGATTGAAAAAATGAACGAGCTTATCTACGATGTGTACGGATAAATACCGTACACGGTGAAGTAAACTATGCCAGCACTTAAAAAACAGCGTATCGATCTTCGCTTAACGGACGAAGACAAAACAATGATTGAAGAAGCTGCGGCGATGACGAACCAGACCATCACCCAGTTTATGGTGAACAGTGCGTCAGAGCGTGCTGCAGAGGTCATTGAGCAGCACCGTCGTCTCGTATTAAACGAAGCATCATGGAATGCGGTGATGGATGCCATTGACAATCCGCCTGAGCCAAACGAACGCTTGAAACGAGCAGCAAAACGTCTTCGAAACATGGAGTGAAGCGTCGTGGCAAATCTCACGATCGAAATGTTATCTGAGGGAACCGATTACGACTTCGAGGATTTTGATTGTGGAGAACCCTCGCTAAATGCCTTCCTTGCAGAACACCTGGTACGTCAGCACAATGGGCGTATTTTACGAGCCTACCTGCTTAAAGAGCGCGATCGTCCGCGCGTCCTGGGTTATTACACGTTATCGGGGAGCTGCTTTGAAAGAGCGATGCTTCCTTCTAAGACGCAGCAGCGCCGGATCCCTTATATCAACGTACCCAGCGTGACGCTGGGACGTCTGGCTGTAGATAAAACACTACAGGGAAACGAGTGGGGAGCAACGCTCGTTGCGCATGCTATGCGCGTTGTCTACCGGGCATCACAGGCTGTGGGAGTACACGGAATATTTGTTGATGCCCTTAACGAGCAGGCAAAACGATTTTATCTGAAGCAGGGGTTTATCCCGCTGACAGGTGAAAGCAGCCATTCTTTGTTCTTCCCTACAAAATCTATCGAACGGCTGTTTGAGCAAGAGTGATAGCTTTACATCCTGGCTCTCTTAAGAAATCTCCAGGTCGGGTCACCCGACCTGGAGATTTCACGAATCCTGATGTACCACCTCGCCCTGCGGCGCAGCGGCCATCCGGCGGCTCAGCAGGGCGTTAAGCAGGATCGCGCCGAAGGTCGCCGTACCAATTCCGCCAATCGTAAACCCGCCGAGCGTCAGGGCAAAATCGCCCGCGCCCAGCACCAGCGTGACCGCCACCATAATCAGGTTGCCGTTCTGGCTGAGGTCGACCCGATGCTGCACCCAGATACGCGCGCCGGCTACGGCGATCAGCCCGAACACCACAATCGACGCGCCGCCGATGACCGGTGACGGAATGGTGTGGATCAGCGCGCCGAACTTCGGTGAGAAGCCGAGCAGCATCGCCATCACCGCCGCCGCCACGAAGACCAGCGTGGAGTAAACTTTGGTCACCGCCATCACGCCGATGTTTTCGGCATAGGTGGTGACGCCGCTGCCGCCCACGGAACCGGAGAGCATAGTCGCCAGCCCGTCGCCGACGAACGCGCGGCCCATGTACGGGTCCATGCTGCGCCCGGTCATCCCCGCCACAGCTTTCAGGTGCCCCAGGTTTTCCGCCACCAGGATCACCGCCACCGGGGCGATAAGCATCATCGCCAGGGTGTTAAAGGTGGGTGAGGTCACCTTCGGCAGGCCGAACCAGGCGGCCTGGTGAAGCAGGGTAAAATCCACCGGCTTGCCGAGGCCAAAAACGTTGGCCAGCAGCGCATAAACCAGACAGGCAACAATCAGCCCGACCAGAATCAGCAGCCGCTGGATCATCCCCCGCGTAAATACCGCCACCAGGCCAATGCACAGCACCGTGATCACCGCCATCCAGCTTTCAAACGGCGAGGCGGAGACGCTTTTTACCGCAATTGGCGCAAGGTTCAGGCCAATCGCCATCACCACGGCGCCCGTCACGACGGGGGGCATCATCCGTTCGATCCAGCGGGTGCCGATCTTCATCACCACCAGCCCAATCAGGGTATAGACCAGACCGCAGGCGATGATACCGCCGAGGGCTACGCTCAGGTTGGGATTGATCCCCTGGCCGTTAAATCCGGTGGTGGCGATGACAACGCCGACAAAGGCGGCGCTGGAGCCGAGATAGCTGGGCACGCGTCCGCCGGTGACGAAAAAGAACAGCAGCGTGCCGATACCCGACATCAGAATAGAGAGGTTGGGGTCCAGCCCCATCAGCATTGGCATCAGTACCGTGGCGCCAAACATGGCGACCGCGTGCTGAACGCCCATCACCATCGTCTGCCCGAGCGGGAGGCGTTCATCCGGCGCGACCACGCCTGCTTCTGTGGAGGTCGATTTCAACTGCCAGTGGGGAAATCCGAACATGATCTGTCTCCTTAGAGCGGGTTAACAGGCGGGTCGCATAAGCGTGTGGTAGCCGCGGTCAAACCACACCAGCCCTTGCGGCGCGGGGTGGCGAACAATCGAAACAATGTCGCAAAACAGAATGTCGTGGGTGCCGACGCTCACCACCTGGCTGATGCGGCAGTCAAACGAGGCCAGCGCATCCTCCAGGCGCGGGCAGCCCGTGTCGCCCGTCTGCCAGCGGGCGGCGGAAAAGCGTTCCTCCATCGGCGTTTTCCCGCCAAACAGATTGGACAGCGGCTCCTGCCCGGCGCTCAGGGTATTCACGCACAGGGTGCGGTTTTCGCTAAACGTTGGCCAGACGGACGCGCCGCGGTTCAGACACACCAGCAGGGTGGGCGGTGAATCCGTGACGCTGCACACCGCGCTGGCGGTGAAGCCTGCCATCCCCGCCGGGCCGTCGGTGGTGATGATGTTGACCGCCGCGCCAACGCAGGCCATGGCGTCGCGAAAGGTTTGTTTATCCGGTGTCATCACGATCGCTCCTTACGCCAGTCCGCAGGCATCGTCGAAGGCCAGGCGCGGCAGGCGCCCGTAGAGTTTGCGGGTATCGCCGTAGCCAATGTTGATCAGCAGATTGCTTTTAAGCGTTGTGCCGGTGAAAAAGGCCTCGTCAACCTTTTGTCGGTCAAAGCCCGACATCGGGCCGGTGTCCAGCCCCAGGGCGCGACAGGCGAAAATCAGGTAGGCGGCCTGCATTGAGCTGTTGCGAAAGGCGGTCTCTTCCGCCAGCGCGTGGCTTGCGGTAAACCAGCTTCTGGCATCGCCGTGCGGGAACAGTTCAGGCAGGCGCTCGTAGAATTCACCGTCCCAGGCGACAATTGCCGTAACCGGGGCGGTGAGCGTTTTCTCCAGGTTGCCGCTGGAGAGCGCCGGGCGCAGCTTCTCTTTTCCCTCTGCGCTTCGCACAAACACAATCCGTGCCGGGGAGCAGTTGGCGGAGGTTGGCCCCCATTTCATCAGGTGGTAGATCTCGCGCAGCGTCTCGTCGCTGACCGGAATATCCAGCCAGCCGTTGTGGGTGCGGGCGCTGGTAAACAACGTTTCCAGCGCAGCGGGCGTAATGGCTTCGCTCATCAAGGCTCCTTATAAAGCGGGTTCAGGGCTGTGCAGCAGGCTGGCAAGCCCGTTCAGCAGCAGGGTGTTAAAGGTGTCCGGCTCGGTAACGTTGCAGGCATGCCCGCCCTGGCGCATTACCGCGCTGTGGCTGTGCGGGATCGCCGCCTGCAGCTCGGACGAGCAGACAGAGGGCACCAGCATGTCGTCGGCGGAACAGATGATCTGTACCGGGCAGAGGATCCGCGCGGCATGGCGGCTGAAGTCGGCCTTTTTCAGGGCGCTGAGCCTGTGCAGCAGGTTGGTTTTGCCCTGGAAATGGGCCAGCGCCAGCGCTTCTTCTGCCTCCAGGCGTGGCGCGCGGGCCGCCATCCAGTCTGCCGGATAGAGAAACAGCGGCTGCGCCTCGACCCACGCCTGTGCGCCGCCATAATGGAGCAGGCGCTCGCGGATCTGAAAGCAGCGTCGGGTGTGGGCGTTGAGGGTCAGCCAGCCGTTGACGCACACCAGCGCGGTGAGTGCTTCGGGCCTGTCGATGGCCAGCTGCAGGCCGACCAGCGCCCCCAGCGCGTGACCCACGACGCTGTAGCGGGCAATCCCGGCATCAGCCAGCGCCTGGGCCAGCTCGTCCGCCATCTGCGCAAGGCTGTACCCGTCCGGCAGGGTGTCGGGGTTATTGCCTGTTCCCCGCTGGTCATAGCACACCACCTGATACTCCGGCTCCAGCGCGGCCAGTTGGGGCAGCCAGTAGCTGCCGCTGCCGCCGAGACCGGAAATAAAGACCACTACTGGCGCGCCCTCATACGGGGGCGGCGAGACGGAGAGTTTCATGGCTGCCTCACTTCGCGATGTGCGCAACGGTGGCGATTTCAACCAGCGCGTCCGGCTTCACCAGCCCGCACTGAATGCAGAACCGGGCCGGTTTATCGCCGGGGAAGAACTCGGCGTAAATCTCGTTAATCGCGGCGTAGTTTTTCCAGTCGGTGATAAAGATGCTGTTGAAGGTCACGTCCTCCATGGTGCCACCCGCCGTTTCGATCACGGTTTTGATCGTCTCCAGCACGTGGCGGGTTTGCGCCTTTGGGTCGTTGATAAACACCACGTTGTTGTCTTTATCAAACGGCAGCGTGCCGGAGACATACACCACGCCGTCGGCGAGGGTGCCGGGAACAAACGGGGCAATCGGGGTGCTGGTCCCCGGCGGAATAATCACGGATTTTGGCATCAGGTGTCTCCTCAGGCGATACGGGCGAGCGGGGGAGTCAGGGCGTCGCAAAAATCACTGACGTTACTGACCCAGCCAAAAAAGGTTTCGATATTGAACAGGGCCGCTTTCTGGACGAATTCCGGCCCGGCCTGATGGGTCGCGTCTTCCAGCACCACGCCAAAATATTCGAGGAAAAAGCCGTCGCGCAGGGTCGACTCCACGCAGACGTTGGTGGCGATCCCGGTGAAGACCAGATGGCGAATGCCCCGGCTGCGCAGCAGGCTGTCGAGCGGGGTGTTAAAAAAGCCGCTATAGCGCGGTTTCGGCAGGACGATATCACCCGCCTGCGGTACCAGCTCGTCCACCAGCTGATAGTCCCAGCCGCCTTTTGCCAACAGCTTGCCCTGCAGTTCGGGCCGCCTGCGCATGGTTTTCAGGGCGTTCGACTTGTGGAAGTTGGGCGAGCCGGGGCCGCCGGCCTCGACGTACTGGTCATCCCAGCCGTTCTGAAACCAGATGATGAGCATCCCCGCTTCGCGCGCGGCGACGACGGCGGTTTTGATGTTCTCGATCACAGGCCTTGTGGCGGAGACGTCGAACCCCGCCAGGTCCAGATAGCCGCCTTTACTGGCGTAGGCGTTTTGCATATCCACCACGATCAGCGCGCTCTGCTCAGGCGCAAAGGTAATGGCTTCCGGGCGTGCGTTAAGGGTCGTCATTACGCCACCTCCTTCGTGACGGCAGGGATGTGGGCGCGGCACTGCATCAGCGGCTGGATGCGCTCGCCGAAGGTCTCCACGCCGGTGAGGAAATCATCGAAGGTCAGCAGGACGCCCTCGGCACCGGGTACGGTCGCCACTTCGTCAAGCATTCTGGCGACGCTGGCATACGAGCCAACCAGGGTGCCCATGTTGATATTGACGGCAGAGGTCGGGTCGGCCATCTGGCGCACGTTGGTATCCGCGCCGGAGCGGGTATCCTTCTGGCTCTGCTCCGTAAGCCAACTCAGGGCCTCCTCGTCGGCGCCGTCCTTATAGCGCTGCCATTTGGCGCGCGCGGCCTCGTCGGTTTCGTCGGCAATGACCATAAACAGCACGTAGGAGCCCACGTCGCGTCCGGTCCTGTCGGCGGCCTCTTTCATCCGCGCGGCGGTCGGGGCGAAGGCGGCAGGGGTGTTGACCCCTTTACCGAAGCAGAAGTTAAAGTCGGCGTATTTGGCGGAAAATTCCATCCCCGCGTCGCTTTGACCGGCGCAAATCACCTTCATCGGTACCGACGGCTGCGGGCTGACGCGGCAGTCGTTCATGGTGAAGAAGTCGCCCTTGAAATCGCTTTTGCCGGTGCCCCACAGATCGCGCAGGACCTGCACGTATTCGGTCAGGTAGTCGTAGCGCCGGGAGAAGTAATCGTCACCCGGCCAGAGCCCCATCTGCTCGTACTCCGGTTTTTGCCAGCCGGTGACCAGGTTAACGCCAAAGCGCCCGCCGGAGATGGAGTCGATGGTGGACGCCATGCGCGCCACGATCGCCGGGGGGAGAGTGAGGGTGGCGGCGGTGGCGTAGATTTGGATCCGCGAGGTGACCGCGGCCAGCCCGGCCATCAGGGTGAAGGACTCCAGGTTGTGATCCCAGAATTCGGTTTTACCGCCAAAGCCGCGCAGCTTGATCATCGAAAGAGCAAAGTCGAAATGGTAGTGCTCCGCTTTCTGCACGATGGCTTTATTCAGCTCGAAGGTCGGCATGTATTGCGGTGCAGTGGTCGAGATAAGCCAGCCGTTGTTGCCGATAGGTACAAATACGCCAATTTTCATCACGAACCTCTCTTCATTACGTCGCAGGTGTAACGGTGGTTTTGCAAAGGCGGTGCCAGTTTTGAAAATGGCTGTGTTATTAATGTGTTAATCAGAGGTTGGGGAATTGATGTCCGCAAATGTGGACTAACTGGTCAAAAACGTTGCACAGAAAACAGGCATTCATGCGCGATGGGAGTGCAGAATGTCGTGGCGAGACGGGGGTTTTGCTATGCTGAGGGCAACGCAGAATAAGGAGAGCGGGAATGGCACAAGGCGCAGTGAAAACACCAGGTAAACGTTCGCAGGCGGTGAGCGCCAAGAAGCAGGCGATCCTCAGCGCGGCGCTGGAGACCTTTTCGCAGTTTGGCATTCACGGCACGCGCCTGGAGCAGGTGGCGGAGCAGTCCGGGGTATCCAAAACCAATCTGCTCTACTATTACCCGTCGAAAGAGGCGCTGTACGTGGCGGTGATGCAGCAGATCCTCGATATCTGGCTGGCACCGCTGAAGGCCTTCCGTGAAGAGCTGGCCCCGCTGGTAGCGATCGAAGAGTATATTCGCCTGAAGCTGGAGGTGTCGCGCGATTACCCGCAGGCATCAAGGCTGTTTTGTCTTGAGATGCTACAGGGCGCGCCGCTGCTGCAGGCGGAACTCACCGGAGATTTAAAACAGCTGGTGGACGATAAGTCGGCCATTATTGCCGGATGGGTCGCCAGCGGAAAGCTAGCCCCGGTCGACCCGCATCATCTGATCTTTATGATTTGGGCCGCCACCCAGCATTACGCTGACTTTGCGGCCCAGGTTGAGGCGGTGACCGGCAAAACACTCCAGGACGAGGCGTTTTTCCAGAGTACGCTGGAAAACGTGCAGCGGATGATTATTGAAGGGATCCGCGCGCGCTAGTTCCCCGGCGGGAGAGGGCAGCTTAAGTCGCCCTCTTCACACTGCATCAGCGAGGCCAGAAACGCTTCACGCTCCACGGTTTTTTCCGCCAGGCACTGGTTAACAATCATTGGCTGGACGCTCCCGCCTTCCGTCCCCGAACCGATAAACGCGCAGTCCGCGTCGCGCAGGGCAATCCAGGCCTGCTGCGCCTTTTTCAGCAGGTCGCGCTGGGGAGCCGCTGCACGTTTAATGGCGGCCTGATAGGTCTGGTTGAGCTTTTTATCGGCAGCCTGGTACTGCTGCGCGCTACAGGTATTCATTTCAAGCTGGGTGGTTGCTTTGTCGCACTCGTTGGCCAGCGCGCTGGCGCTCAGCAGCAGTGCGGCACCGGCGATAAGATATCGTTTCATATACTCCCCAATAAAATAAGGCTCCGTCTCCGGAGCCTTATTAGCACAGCGTTAGCCGATTGTCATCAGGCTGGCGTTACCCCCCGCCGCCGCGGTGTTGACGCTGAGCGAGCGCTCCACGTACAGGCGCTCCAGCAGCAGGTTAGTTTCCCCGCGGGCGAAGCCCTGCACCGAAACAATCGCCCCGCTGCGGGCTGCCACCTGCTCGCAGAGCTCGCGCAGCTGGTCGGAATCGCCGTGGTAAATCACGGCGTCAAACGGCTGGGTCAGCAGGGCATCGGCCTTCGCGAAGCGAATGCGGGCAGAGACCGCTTTCGGCAGCTGTTTGGCGAGATCGCGATGCAGCGCATCTTCCGGCCACAGCACCTCACAGCCGGTTGCCATCGCCGCGGCCAGCTGCACCAGCGCGTCCTGCTCGTTATCGGCCACGCACAGCACGCGCTCGCGCGGCATCAGCGTCCAGGTGTTGCGCTCGCCGGTTGGCCCCGGCAGCAGGCGCTGGGTGCCCGCCTGCGCCAGCTCCCCGTACTGCCGGGCAACCGCACGTAGCTCAGGACGTTTTTCCGCCCAGGCGATCATCGCCTCCAGCGGCTGCGTCAGCACGGTTTTCACCTGTGTATCCACCGGATAACTTGCGTCCTGGCGCGCCAGGGTGACGCCCAGGGCGTTTTCCGGACGGTTCGCCAGCAGGCGGTACAGGTAGAGCGGGCCGCCCGCTTTTGGACCGGTGCCGGATAGGCCTTCGCCGCCGAACGGCTGCACGCCCACGACTGCGCCAACCATGTTGCGGTTAACGTACAGGTTGCCGACTTTGGCATTGCCGGTGACCTGCGCAATGGTTTCGTCGATACGGGTATGCACGCCGAGCGTCAGACCATAGCCGGAGGCGTTGATCTGATCGATAAGCTCCTTGAGGTTGTTACGGCTGTAGCGCACCACGTGCAGCACCGGGCCGAAGACCTCTTTTTTCAGCTCGTCGAAGCTTGCCAGCTCAATCAGCGTTGGTGGCACAAAGGTGCCGGTCCGCCATTCGCGGGCATCTTCGCTGTTCTCGCGCACCGCCTGGAACACCGGACGACCTTTCGCGCGCATGGCCTGAATGTGGTTTTCAATGTTGGCTTTGGCTTCCGCGTCGATCACCGGTCCGATGTCGGTGGTGAGACGGCCCGGGTTGCCCATGCGGCATTCGGCCATCGCACCGCGCAGCATCTTCAGCGTGTGGTCCGCCACGTCGTCCTGCAGGCACAGCACGCGCAGGGCGGAGCAGCGCTGACCAGCGCTGTCGAACGCGGAGGCCAGCACGTCGACCACTACCTGCTCGGTGAGGGCAGAGGAGTCAACGATCATGGCGTTCATGCCGCCGGTTTCCGCGATGAGCGGGGTAGGACGGCCCTGCGCATCCAGACGGGTCGCAATATTGCGCTGCAGCAGGGAGGCCACTTCGGTCGAACCGGTAAACATCACGCCACGCACGCGGTTATCGGAGGTCAGCTTAGCGCCGACGGTTTCACCGCGGCCCGGCAGCAACTGGACCACGCCCGCCGGCACGCCGGCTTCCAGAAGAATGTTGATGCCCTGCGCGGCAATCAGCGGGGTTTGCTCTGCCGGTTTTGCCAGCACGCTGTTGCCTGCGGCAAGAGCGGCGGCAATCTGGCCGGTGAAGATCGCCAGAGGGAAGTTCCACGGGCTGATACAGACGACCGGACCCAGCGGACGGTGGGTTTCGTTATCGAAATCATCGCGCACCTGACCGGCGTAGTAGTGCAGGAAGTCAACGGCCTCGCGCACTTCGGCGATGGCGTTGCTGAAGGTTTTACCCGCTTCGCGCACCAGAATGCCGATGAGCGACTGCATCTGATCTTCCATCAGCACCGCGGCGCGTTCCAGAATGGCGGCACGCTCCTGCGGCGGGGTGGCGAACCAGATTGGTGCGTTGTTCACCGCACTGTCCAGCGCCTGGTCAACCTCCGCTTCGGTGGCTTCACGCACGTAGCCGACGATGTCTTTTGGCTCTGCCGGGTTGATCACCGGCTGCATTTCGCCGTCTGCAACGGGCTGCTCCAGCATCGGTTTGGCCTGCCACTTCTGCAGCGCGCTGTTGAGGAGGGCAGAGGAGAGGGACGCCAGACGGTGTTCGTTGGCGAGATCCAGACCCGCCGAGTTAACGCGACCGGCGCCATACAGCTCGCGCGGCAGGGCAATCTTCGGATGCGGCAGGCCAATCTGGCCTTCCTGCGCCGCCATCTTCTCTACGGCCTGCACCGGATCGGCCACCAGCTCGTCCAGCGGCAGGGTGGTGTCGGCGATGCGGTTAACGAAGGAGGTGTTCGCGCCGTTTTCCAGCAGACGACGCACCAGGTACGCCAGCAGGGTTTCGTGGGTCCCCACCGGAGCATAGATGCGGCACGGGCGGTTCAGCTTGCCGTCCGCCACTTTCCCGGTCACCTGCTCGTAAAGCGGTTCACCCATGCCGTGCAGGCACTGGAACTCGTACTGCCCAGGATAGTAGTTTTGACCCGCGAGGCTGTAAATGGCGGCCAGGGTGTGGGCGTTGTGGGTGGCGAACTGCGGATAGATCAGGTTCGGCACGCCGAGCAGCTTTTTCGCACAGGCGAGGTAAGAGACGTCGGTGTAAACCTTGCGGGTATAAACCGGATAGCCTTCCAGCCCTTCCATCTGGGCGCGTTTGATTTCGCTGTCCCAGTAGGCGCCCTTCACCAGACGGATCATCAGGCGACGGCGGCTGCGGCTGGCCAGGTCAATCAGGTAATCAATGACGAACGGGCAGCGCTTCTGGTAGGCCTGGATAACGAAGCCAATGCCGTTCCAGCCTGCCAGCTCCGGCTCGAAGCACAGTTTTTCCAGCAGATCGAGAGAGATCTCCAGACGGTCGGCCTCTTCGGCGTCGATGTTAATGCCGATGTCATACTGGCGCGCCAGCAGGGTCAGGGACTTCAGGCGCGGGTAGAGCTCTTCCATTACGCGGTCATATTGCGCGCGGCTGTAGCGCGGGTGCAGGGCGGAGAGCTTAATGGAGATGCCAGGACCTTCATAAATACCGCGACCGTTGGACGCTTTACCGATAGCGTGGATCGCCTGCTGGTAAGAGACCATGTAGGCCTGCGCGTCGGCGGCGGTCAGGGCCGCTTCGCCCAGCATGTCGTAGGAGTAGCGGAAACCTTTATCTTCCAGCTTGCGGGCGTTCGCCAGCGCTTCGGCAATGGTTTCCCCGGTGACGAACTGCTCGCCCATCAGGCGCATTGCCATGTCCACGCCTTTGCGGATCAGCGGCTCGCCGCTCTTACCGATGATGCGGTTCAGGGAGCGGGAGAGGTTGGCTTCGTTATGGGTGGAGACCAGCTTGCCGGTAAACAGCAGGCCCCAGGTCGCCGCGTTGACGAACAGCGACGGGCTGCGGCCAATGTGGGAGTGCCAGTTGCCGTTGCTGATCTTGTCGCGGATCAGCGCGTCGCGGGTGGCTTTATCCGGAATACGCAGCAGCGCTTCCGCCAGACACATCAGCGCCACGCCTTCCTGTGAAGAGAGGGAAAACTCCTGCAGCAGACCCTGAACCATCCCGGCGCGGCCGGTGGCGGTTTTCTGGTTGCGCAGCTTGTCGGCTAACTGATACGCCAGGCTGTGCGCCTGGGCGGCAATGGCTTCCGGCAGGCGGGCCTGCTCCAGCAGCATCGGCACGGCATCGGTTTCTGCACGGCGGTAGGCGCCGGTAATGGCGGCGCGGCTGACGGACTGCGGCAGGATCTGCTCGGCAAATTCGAGGAACGGCTGGTGATTCTCTTCCACCGCCGTCGCGGCGTCGTCGCTTTCGTTCGCTGCGCCCGCCAGCAGTGCAGGCAGCTCCGGCAGGCCTTCTTCGCTCTCCAGCCTTTCCAGATAGTTGAAAATCGCCTGCTTGATTAACCAGTGCGGTGTGCGGTCAATGCGGGTTGCTGCGGTCTTAATCCGTTCGCGGGTCGCGTCATCCAGCTTAACCCCCATGGTGGTCATCCCCATGCCAAAACTCCTGTTGTTCTGTAATAGCGTTCTGTAGATAGCGTGAAATATCCACCATGTTGCAACTTTGTGCAACCGTGTTAAATGTGACCTGGTTTGCAACCCGGAAAATGAATGGATTGTTAATGAATGGTTAGCTGGAAAAACGCGCTGGCTTTTGTGCGGGAAGCCTGTTTTTATGCGGGAGTTAACACTTTTCAAAGGTGCAACCCGTAAAAGCGTGAGCGAGTGCAACCTATAGGAAACTCGTATCAAACCGGGGATGAATTTGATGTAAATGCAGTGTTAAATCGTTTGTCAGCGGGATGCGCATACGGCAGGATAGCGCGCCCAACGGAAACACATACACACATCACTACGTTCCGGTGATGACATAACAAGGCAGCCCGGACGGCTGTCGCTCGACATTTTGGAGAATTTGAATGGCTATTAGCACACCGATGCTGGTGACATTTCTCGTTTATATTTTTGGCATGATCCTGATAGGGTTTTTGGCATGGCGTTCGACGAAGAACTTTGACGACTACATTCTTGGCGGCCGCAGTTTAGGCCCGATGGTTACCGCACTCTCTGCGGGTGCCTCCGACATGAGCGGCTGGCTGCTGATGGGGCTGCCGGGCGCGATTTTCATCTCTGGTATTTCCGAAAGCTGGATCGCCATCGGCCTGACCGTCGGCGCGTGGATCAACTGGAAGCTGGTGGCAGGCCGTCTGCGCGTGCATACCGAGGCCAACAACAACGCCCTGACGCTGCCGGATTACTTCACCGGACGTTTTGAAGACAACAGCCGCATCCTGCGCATTATCTCTGCGGTAGTCATCCTGCTGTTCTTCACCATCTACTGTGCCTCCGGCATTGTGGCCGGCGCGCGTCTGTTCGAAAGCACCTTCGGCATGAGCTACGAAACCGCCCTGTGGGCCGGTGCCGCGGCGACCATCCTCTATACCTTCGTGGGCGGTTTCCTGGCGGTAAGCTGGACCGATACCGTGCAGGCGAGCCTGATGATCTTCGCCCTGATCCTGACCCCGGTGATTGTGATTTTCACCGTCGGCGGCTTTGGCGAGTCGCTTGAAGTGATCAAGCAGAAGAGCATCGAAAACGTCGACATGCTGAAAGGGCTCAACTTCGTTGCCATCGTCTCCCTGATGGGCTGGGGTCTGGGCTACTTCGGTCAGCCGCACATTCTGGCGCGCTTTATGGCGGCGGATTCTCACCACACCATCGTTCACGCCCGTCGCATCAGCATGACGTGGATGATCCTGTGTCTGGCGGGGGCGTGCGCGGTCGGCTTCTTCGGTATCGCGTACTTCAACAATAACCCGGCGCAGGCGGGCGCGGTGAACCAGAACGCCGAACGCGTGTTCATCGAGCTGGCGCAAATTCTGTTCAACCCGTGGATTGCCGGCATTCTGCTCTCCGCGATCCTGGCGGCGGTGATGTCCACCCTGAGCTGCCAGCTGCTGGTCTGCTCCAGCGCAATCACCGAAGACCTCTACAAGGCCTTCCTGCGTAAAGACGCGAGCCAGAAAGAGCTGGTGTGGGTAGGGCGCTTTATGGTGCTGGTGGTAGCGCTGGTGGCGATTGCGCTGGCGGCCAACCCGGAAAACCGTGTGCTGGGCCTCGTGAGCTACGCGTGGGCGGGCTTTGGCGCCGCGTTTGGTCCGGTCGTCCTGTTCTCCGTCATGTGGTCACGCATGACCCGCAACGGCGCGCTGGCGGGAATGATCATCGGTGCGGTTACCGTTATCGTCTGGAAACAGTTCGCGTGGCTGGGCCTGTACGAAATCATTCCGGGCTTCCTCTTCGGCAGCATCGGTATTGTGGTGTTCAGCCTGCTGGGTAAAGCGCCGTCAGCCTCCATGCAGAAGCGCTTTGCGGAAGCGGACGCGCATTACCACACTGCGCCGCCGACTAAGCTTCAGGCAGAGTAATTTTCCCCTCACCCTAACCCTCTCCCCAAAGGGGAGAGGGAATAAACCTCTCTTGCTAAATTCTGCAATTTACGTTGATATCGCTGTGCTTATAACAATGAGGATAGCGAAGCATGATCATCAAAACAGGGGTAATGGCAGCGGCAATATTGATGCTGGCTGGCTGCAACGCGCCATCGCAACACGCAGCGGTAGAGACCTGCAAAGCGGATAACCAGATGCAGCAGACCACGCTCTATTTCGGCTTAAATCGCCCGGCAGGGGCGCAGATTACCGGCAACGAGTGGCAGCAGTTTGTTGACCAGGACGTGACGCCGCGCTTTCGCGATGGCTTAACGGTGTTTGATGCGCGCGGCCAGTGGCTGGGGAATGACGGGAAAGTGGCGCGCGAGCCGAGCAAGGCGCTGATGCTGATCCACGGGAAAGATGCCCAGAGCGAGAAGAATATCGAAGCGTTGCGCGGGATTTATAAGTCACGCTTCGCGCAGGAGTCGGTGATGCGCGTCGACCAGCCGGTGTGCGTGCAGTTTTAATAAAAAACGGCGGGAAATCCCGCCGTTGTTGTTTTGTAGCAAAGCAATTTACAGCACTAATCCCGCAAAGCTCGCCGACAGCAGGCTCACCAGCGTCGCACCGTACACCAGGCGCAGACCAAACCGCGACACCACGTTACCCTGCTGCTCGTTCAGCCCCTTAATCGCCCCGGCGACGATGCCGATGGAGGCGAAGTTCGCGAACGACACCAGGAAGACGGACAAAATGCCCAGCCCGCGCGGTGACATTTCATGGGCAATTTTTTGCAGCTCAATCATCGCCACAAATTCATTTGCCACCAGCTTGGTTGCCATAATGCTGCCCGCATTGAGCGCATCGCTCAGCGGAATACCGATAAGCCACGCCAGCGGATAAAACACATAGCCCAGGATCTGCTGGAAGCTCATGCCGAATACGCTGGAGAAGAGGGCGTTAACCGCGCTGATGAGGGCGATAAAGCCAATCAGCATTGCCAGAATAATCATCGCCACCTTAAAACCGGCCAGAATATACTCGCCGAGCATTTCAAAGAAGCTCTGAGATTCGTGCAGCTTCTCCAGCTTGATATCCGGCTCGGCTTCCGGACGCACCGGGTTAATAACCGAGAGAATAATAAAGGTGCTGAACATGTTCAGGATCAGCGCGGCAACGACAAATTTGGCGTCGAGCATGGTCATATAGGCGCCGACAATCGACAGGGAGACCGTCGACATGGCCGTGGCCGCCATGGTGAACAGGCGACGTGAGGAGAGATCCCCCAGCACGCCTTTATAGGCAATGAAGTTTTCCGACTGGCCGAGGATCAGCGAGCTCACCGCATTGAAGGATTCCAGCTTGCCCATGCCGTTCAGTTTTGACAGCAGCGTGCCGATGATTCGAATAAAAATCGGCAGGATCCGCCAGTGCTGGAGAATACCAATCAGCGCTGAAATGAAAATAATCGGGCAAAGCACGCCGAGGAAAATAAACGCCAGCCCTTTTTCACCCATTCCGCCAAAGACGAAATTCGTCCCTTCCGAGGCAAATTTCAGCAGTGACTCAAAGAAGCCGGAAACATATTTAATCAGGAAAAGTCCGCTTTCGGCGTGCAGGAAAAAGAACGCCAGCGCAATTTCAATAACTATCAGCTGTAAAACATAACGAATGCGAATTTTTCGGCGGTCGAAACTCACCAGCCAGGCGAGCGCAAGAATAATCACCAGCGCCAGCAGGAAATGAACAATCTTAAACATGGGTTATTTTCAGTTGGTTTTTGAGGCGGATATTTAGCCACAGCGCTGGTTAACCGTAAATGGGCATTTTTATTATAACTTATAAACTTAACGGTAACGGTGGTAACTATTAACAGGCTTTGCGTTTACAACTCGTCATCAAATCACCACACATTTCGCTTGTGTTTCTTTTCGCCGTAATGATAATCACTATCACAAGAATTTACCTTTCTTTGCATCAGTTGACCGCGATAAACATTTAAGGTGTCGGCATGTTTGTTCCATTTCTCATTATGTTACGTGAAGGCCTTGAAGCGGCCCTGATTGTCAGCCTTATCGCCAGTTATCTGAAGCGCACCCAGCGAGGGCGCTGGATTGGCGTGATGTGGGTTGGCGTTTTCCTTGCCGCGGCGCTCTGCCTGGGTTTAGGTATCCTCATCAATGAAACCACCGGCGAATTCCCGCAGAAAGAGCAAGAGCTGTTTGAAGGTATCGTCGCCGTGATTGCGGTGTTCATCCTGACGTGGATGGTGTTCTGGATGCGCAAAGTCTCCCGCAACGTGAAGGTGCAGCTGGAGCAGGCGGTGGATAACGCCCTGCAGAAGGGGAATCACCACGGCTGGGCGCTGATTATGATGGTCTTTTTCGCCGTTGCGCGCGAGGGGCTGGAATCGGTCTTCTTCCTGCTGGCGGCATTCCAGCAGGACGTGGGTATCTGGCCGCCGCTGGGCGCCATGCTCGGTCTGGCAACGGCGGTGGTGCTGGGCTTCCTGCTCTACTGGGGCGGCATTCGCCTTAACCTGGGCGCCTTCTTTAAATGGACCAGCCTGTTCATTCTGCTGGTGGCCGCGGGGCTGGCGGCAGGGGCGATCCGTGCCTTCCACGAGGCGGGCCTGTGGAACCACTTCCAGGGCGTGGCGTTCGATCTCAGCAACGTCCTCTCCACCCATTCACTGACCGGCACCCTGCTTGAAGGCATTTTCGGCTACCAGGAAACGCCGAGCGTCAGCGAAGTGGCGATGTACTTTATCTATCTGGTTCCGGCTCTGGTGCTGTTTGCAATGCCGCCGCGTACCGGTTCGCAGACGTCGCGCGTTGCGCCGTAATTATCGTTTTAGTTACAACATACTTTTTAAGGGAAGAGTCATGGCAATTCAGTTTCGTCGTAGTGCATTGTGCGCAGGCATTGCCGCGCTGTTCGCTTCTGCCTTCACCGCGCAGGCTGCGGAGATTCCGCAGGTGAAAGTCACCGTTAACGATAAGCAGTGCGATCCGATGACCATCACGGTTAACAGCGGGAAAACCCAGTTTATCATTCAGAACCATAGCCAGAAGGCACTGGAGTGGGAGATCCTCAAAGGCGTGATGGTGGTGGAAGAGCGCGAGAATATCGCCCCGGGCTTCAGCCAGAAGATGACCGCCAACCTGCAGCCGGGTGAATACGACATGACCTGCGGCCTGCTGACCAATCCGAAAGGCAAGCTGATCGTCAAAGGTGCAGCGACGGCGGACGCCGCCAAAGGCACGGCCCTGCTGAGCCTGGGCGACGCCATCACCGCCTATAAAGCCTACGTCACCAAAGAGACGGCGGACCTGGTTACGGGCACCAAAGCCTTCACCGACGCGGTGAAAGCGGGCGATATCGAAAAAGCGAAATCCCTGTATGCGCCAACCCGCCAGCACTACGAGCGCATCGAGCCGATTGCCGAACTGTTCTCTGACCTTGACGGCAGCATTGATGCCCGTGAAGACGACTACGAGCAGAAGGCCGCCGATCCGAAATTCACCGGCTTCCACCGTCTGGAAAAAGCCCTGTTTGGCGATAACTCCACCAAAGGAATGGAGAAATATGCCGGGCAGCTGAACGCCGACGTGCTGGAGCTGCAAAAGCGCATCAGCGAGCTGGCCTTCCCGCCGTCAAAAGTGGTGGGCGGCGCGGCGGGGCTGATTGAAGAAGTGGCCGCGAGCAAAATCAGCGGGGAAGAAGATCGCTACAGCCATACTGACCTGTGGGACTTCCAGGCCAACGTCGACGGCGCGCAGAAAATTGTCGACCTGCTGCGTCCTCAGCTGCAGAAGGAGAACGGCGAACTGCTGGCGAAAGTGGATGCCAACTTCAAAAAAGTGGACACCATTCTGGCGAAATACCGCACCAAAGACGGGTTCGAAACCTACGACAAGCTGACCGACGCTGACCGTAATGCGCTGAAAGGCCCGATTACGACCCTGGCGGAAGATCTCTCCCTGCTGCGCGGCGTACTGGGTCTGGACTAAGCACGATGAACAAGCATGACGAGCACGACGTGGCGGAACCTTCCCGACGTCGTTTGTTAAAAGGGGTCGGGGCGCTGGGCGGCGCGCTTGCCCTGGCAGGTGGCTGCCCGGTTGCGCATGCGGCGAAACCGCAAAGCGCTCCCGGCACGCTGTCTCCGGATGCCCGGATGGAGACGCAGCCGTTTTACGGTGAGCACCAGGCGGGCATTCTGACGCCGCAACAGGCTTCCATGATGCTGGTGGCCTTTGATTCGCTGGCCAGCGATAAGGCGGATCTGGAGCGGTTGTTCCGCCTGCTGACGGCGCGCATCGCGTTTCTTACCGCGGGCGGTCCGGCACCGGAGACGCCAAACCCGCGCCTGCCGCCGATGGATTCCGGTATCCTCGGGGCGTTTATCGCGCCGGATAACCTGACCATCACCGTGTCGGTGGGGGAGTCGCTGTTTGATGGCCGCTATGGCCTGGCAAAGCAGAAGCCAAAAGCGCTGCAAAAAATGACGCGTTTCCCGAATGACTCCCTCGACGCGGCGCTGTGCCACGGCGACCTGCTCCTGCAGATTTGCGCCAATACCCAGGATACGGTGATCCACGCCCTGCGCGATATCATCAAGCACACGCCGGATCTGCTGAGCGTGCGCTGGAAGCGGGAAGGGTTTATCTCCGATCACGCCGCGCGCAGCAAGGGGAAAGAGACCCCGGTGAACCTGCTGGGCTTTAAGGACGGTACGGCCAACCCGGACAGTCACGATGGTGCGCTTATGAAGGAGGTGGTGTGGGTCACTGCCGATCAGGGCGAACCGGCGTGGGCAGTGGGCGGCAGCTACCAGGCGGTGCGGATTATCCAGTTCCACGTGGAGTTCTGGGACCGCACGCCGCTGAAAGAGCAGCAGACGATTTTCGGCCGCGACAAGCAGAGCGGGGCGCCGCTGGGTATGAAGCACGAGCATGATGTGCCTGACTATGCGAGCGATCCGGATGGCGACGTTATCGCGCTCGACAGCCATATTCGCCTTGCTAACCCGCGCACCAAAGAGACGCAGTCCAGCCTGATGATGCGCCGTGGTTACAGCTATTCGCTGGGCGTAACCAACTCCGGGCAGCTTGATATGGGGCTGCTGTTCGTCTGCTATCAGCACGATCTGGAGAAAGGTTTCCTGACGGTGCAGAAGCGGTTAAACGGTGAAGCGCTGGAAGAGTACATTAAGCCCATCGGCGGCGGCTATTTCTTTGCCCTGCCCGGCGCGCGCGATGCTGGTGCGTATCTCGCTCAAGGGCTGCTCGAAGCCTGATAATTGTCCCTGCGATAGTTCGCAGGGACATTATTTTTTCATATGACTAACATATTGTTATATTTCTGTAATATTTCTATATAAGACTGAATCCGCTGCAGGAGCAGTCTGAAAAGTTGCATTCAGGTAAAATAAATGTTGCATTTATGATAACTCCTGATGTACTTAAGATAAGACAGCGGTAGTTCCCGGCAGTGATGCTGAATCACTATGGAGATCGCGAATGGTTGCGTCCTGTACTGGACAAGGTAAACATAACAACCGCAGCACCCGGCGCGGAGGCTCAGACTCCGGCAGCGATTTCCTCACCACTAAATTCTCCCCCCTTCCTCAAGAATCTGATTCGACCGACGTGCAGAACGGTGCGCGTAGCTGTTCCGTATCGTCATCTGATAAAGCAAGCAATGGCTTACAAGGAAGCCAACCCTCTGATGTTCGTGCGCATAATCGTGCCGAAGCTGGCGCGTGTGATGAATACCAACAACTCAAGGTGCTATCCATGGGAAGACAAAAAGCAGTGATCAAAGCTCGTCGCGAAGCAAAACGTGTGCTGAGACGGGACTCACGTAGCCATAAACAGCGTGAAGAAGAATCGGTCACCTCGCTTGTGCAGATGAGTGGCGTAGAAGCAATTGGCATGGCCCGAGACAGCCGTGATAATTCTCCAATTGTGGCGCGCAATGAGGCTCAGGCGCACTACCTGAATGCTATCGAGAGTAAACAGCTCATCTTTGCAACCGGTGAAGCCGGATGCGGGAAAACGTGGATCAGTGCGGCCAAAGCGGCGGAAGCGCTGATTCATAAGGACGTGGAGCGCATTATTGTTACCCGTCCGGTACTGCAGGCGGATGAAGATCTCGGCTTCCTGCCCGGAGACATTTCGGAGAAGTTTGCCCCTTACTTCAGGCCCGTTTATGACGTGCTGGTGAAGCGACTGGGTGCATCCTTTATGCAGTACTGCCTGCGGCCAGAGATTGGCAAGGTGGAAATCGCGCCGTTCGCCTATATGCGCGGACGTACATTTGAAAATGCGGTCGTCATTCTTGACGAGGCTCAGAACGTGACCGCTGCGCAAATGAAGATGTTCTTAACGCGCCTCGGGGAGAACGTGACGGTTATCGTTAACGGCGATATTACCCAGTGTGACCTGCCGTCCGGCGTAAAATCCGGGCTGAGCGACGCTATGTCACGTTTTGAGGAAGATGAGATGATTGGGGTGGTACGCTTCACCAAAGAGGACTGCGTGCGTTCAGCGCTGTGTCAGCGCACGCTGCAGGTCTATTCCGACTAAAGGTAAAGCATTATCGTTTTGCCGCTTTCCTGTAATTTCTTCCCGGCGTCATGCCGGGAAGCGTCTTTTATTCTTTGCAGAATTCACCTGTTATTGATAATTAACCATTTCGATTATTAATTTTTTATGGCTGCTTTTTATTTGAGCGGTAGAAGTGTGACATATGTTTATAATACCCACAAAATATCTATGAAGATAATGATCGCGCTAATCGTTAATTGAAAATCAAACGTGAATGTTGTCACAGAACATTACTACGGAGTAAAAATTAAGTTGTGTCTTCAGGGGAGTTATCTATGTTTCGTACTTGTTCGAACAAAATTCTAAGAAGAAACACAACTGGGGATCCGTTCCCCCGCAACATCACGCTGAGGGTCATACATGAACGAACTGGTTGGTGCTATTAATGGTGTAATCTGGAGCCCTGCGTTAATATTTTTATGTCTGGGTGTTGGCCTCTATTTCTCTCTTCGTAGCCGCTTTCTGCAGTTACGCCATATGAAACACATGATTACCCTGATGTTTCAGGGGCGTCCTACGGATGCAGGCGTGTCGTCGTTTCAGGCGCTGACGATGACGCTGGCAGGCCGCGTGGGGACAGGGAATATCGCTGGTGTGGCCACGGCAATTACTTTTGGCGGTCCGGGCGCGCTTTTCTGGATGTGGATTGTCGCTTTTTTAGGCGCCAGTTCAGCATTTGTCGAATCCACCCTGGGTCAGGTTTATAAAGAAAAAATTAACGGCGAATATCGTGGTGGTCCTGCCTTTTATATTGAAAAAGGTTTAGGCGTTAAGTGGTACGCATGGTTATTTGCCATTGTGACTATTTTCTCCTGCGGGTTATTACTTCCGGGCGTGCAGGCAAACTCAATTGGTGCGAGCCTGGATATTGCCTTTGGTCTGAGTCCGAACGTGACCGCGGCATTACTTGCTGTGCTGTTAAGCTTTATTATTTTCGGCGGCGTGAAAAGGATCGCCAGCTTTAGCAGTATGGTCGTTCCATTTATGGCGCTGGGCTATATTATTGTCGCCTGCGTGATTATTGCCATTAATATTAACCAGCTCCCTTCGGTTATTCTGTTGATCTGGAAAAGCGCGTTCGGCCTGGAAGCAGGCTTTGGCGCCATCCTCGGTCAGGCGATTATGTGGGGTGTTAAGCGCGGCGTCTATTCTAACGAAGCGGCGCAGGGGACCGGGCCGCATGCGTCATCCGCGGCGGCGGTGAGCCATCCGGTGAAGCAGGGGCTGGTACAGGCATTCTCGGTCTATATCGACACGCTGTTTGTCTGCTCTGCGACCGGGTTTATGCTGCTGATTACCGGGCTGTATAACGTCCAGGGCGTCGACGGCGCCGCGCTTTATACGGGAATTGCAGGCGTGGCCGCAGGTCCTGGCTACGTGCAGACGGCGATGGAAAGTATGATGCCGGGCTTTGGTAATTACTTTGTTGCCATTGCGCTGTTCTTCTTTGCCTTCACCACGATTATTGCCTACTACTATATTGCCGAAACCAATATCGCCTACATCAACCGTAAAATTCACCGCCCGTGGCTGACGTTTCTGCTCAAGCTCTGTCTGATGGCCTCTACGGTCTATGGGACGGTTCGTACCGCGGATCTGGCCTGGGGACTGGGGGATATTGGCGTAGGGCTGATGGCATGGCTCAACATTATTGCCATTGTTCTGCTGCATAAAAAAGCGTTTGTTAGTCTGAAGGATTATGAAATTCAGAATGCGCAGGGGCTGGATCCACAGTTTGATCCGGTGCGTCTGGGGATTAAAAATGCGGATTACTGGCTTGATGGGCGTAAGGATGAGGATGATGTTCAGCCTGAGCAGATATCGTCTCTTGAAAGAAATCAGCCGGCAGGGAAGTTGAATAGCTAAGGAATAGAATAAAAAAAGCCCGTGCATTAGTTCGGGCTTTTTTTTGTCGCTTAGGCGGCTCAGTCCGCACCGGGGGGGATTGACTCGCTTCGCTCGCCGTTACTCGGCCCATCCATGGGCCTCGCCCCTTCGGGGCCAACGCAGGCGTTGTTCAAAAACGCTCCCGGCGTTTTTGTGCGGGCAGCCTGTTCGCTTCGCTCTCAGTCTGTCCAACTGGCTGCCGCCAGTTGTCGAACCCCGGTCGGGGGTTCTCATCCCCCCCTGCAGGTGAGCTACATGCGAAAAAAAAGCTCGCATTTTCATGCGAGCTCTTCTTTAAATATGGCGGTGAGGGGGGGATTCGAACCCCCGATACGTTGCCGTATACACACTTTCCAGGCGTGCTCCTTCAGCCACTCGGACACCTCACCATATTGTTTTGTTGCCTGACCGCTTGGGGGGCAACGGGGCGCTACTATAGGGAGTTGCGCTAACACGGTCAAGCAGATTTTCAGCTTTAGTGCCTGTTCGGTTAAGCATTAATCAGCTCCACGGTTTTTACGCCGTGGAGCAGGGGATTAACGCTGTGAATCGAGCACTTCGCTGTTTTTAACCACTTCCTGTGCTTTGCCGTAGCTTTCGATCAACAGCTGGTAAGCCGGGAAGATGTGGGTATACACCTCAGCCCATTCAGCCGCGTCCTCACGGTTCCAGGTACGCTGGATCTCAGAGGCCACCGCGGCGGTATCCATCGGCACAACGCCTGCCTGGACCACACGTGCCAGGGTGATCTCCTGCGCCATTTTGCTGTAGGTGCCGGAAGCATCAATCACCGCAAATACTTTATAGCCATCCGCCACCGCGCTGATGGACGGGAAGGCCATGCAGACGCTGGTGATCGTGCCGGCAATAATTAACGTCTTGCGACCGGTGGCTTTTACCGCCGCCACGAACTCCGGATTATCCCAGGCGTTGATCTCACCTTTGCGTGCCACATACTGGGCATGAGGCGCGTTGGCGTGGATCTCCGGGATAAGCGGGCCGTTCGGTCCCTGTGGAACGGAGGCCGTGGTGATCACCGGGATCTTCGCCAGCGTGGCAATTTTTGCCAGCGCCGCCGCACGGGCGCGCAGCTCCGGCATGGGCATGTCGCCGACGGTCTGGAACAGCCCGCTCTGGTGGTCGATAAGCAGCATGACGGCATCATTTACGTCAATGACCGGACGTGCACCGTTGAAGTTTGCAGGGGTAGACATATTGCGCTCCTTTATTACGTTCAGATCTGGCCGAAGCGGCCGGAATTGAAATCACGAATGGCTTCCGCGATCTCGGTTTTACTGTTCATCACAAATGGGCCATAGCCCACGATGGGTTCATTCAGCGGCTCGCCGGCCATCAGCAGCACTTTGGCATCGCTGTTCGCCTCCAGGTGCAGCTTGTTGCCTTCCTGACTCAATACGACCAGCTGGGCTTCACCTGCCTGCGTTGTACCGTTCACCGTTATGTTGCCTTCAAGCACGACCAGCGCGGTGCTCCAGCCTTCGGGCTGATTGAGCGTCAGATGGCTTCCCTGGTTCAGCGCGATGTCCCAGACGTTCAGCGGTGAGAAAGTGTGCGCAGGGCCGGTAACCTCGTCGTAGCGACCGGCAATCACCCGCAGGGTGCCGCTGTTATCCGGTAGCGTCACAACCGGGATATCGCTTTTGGTGATGCTCTGGTAGCCCGGTGCCGCCAATTTGTCTTTCGCCGGCAGGTTGACCCACAGCTGCATCATTTTCAGCTCGCCACCTTTCAGCGCGAAGGCGCTGGAGTGGAACTCCTCGTGCAGGATGCCTGCGCCTGCCGTCATCCACTGCACGTCGCCCGGGCCAATAACGCCACCTCTGCCGGTTGAGTCGCGGTGCTCCACTTCCCCGGAGTAGACGATAGTGACCGTTTCAAAGCCGCGATGAGGATGCTCGCCCACGCCGCGTTTCGCGCCGTCCGCCGGGAAGGTGTACGGTCCGGCGTAGTCCAACAGCAGGAACGGGCTCAGCGGCTCGCCGTGCGTCTGGTAAGAAAACATTGAACGAACCGGGAAACCGTCACCGACCCAGTGCGGACGAGGTGCGGTATAAACGCCTGTTACGTTTTTCATGATGAGCTCCTGATGTTCTGTTGATGTAATTAGCTTATATTCAGGGTTAATATCCCGGTAGATAGTGAAATTGACATTCACTGTTCTGAAAATGGAACGATGAGGGCGTATGCAGGATCTCAATGATTTCGCGTGGTTTGTGAAGGTGGTGGACCATGGTGGGTTTGCGGCGGCGGGTCGGGCGCTCGATCAGCCCAAGTCGAAACTGAGCCGCCGGATTGCTCAGCTGGAAGAGCGGCTTGGCGTGCGGTTGATACAGCGCACTACGCGGCAGTTTACGGTGACCGAAGTCGGGCAGACCTTCTATCAGCACTGTAAAGCGATGATGGTGGAGGCCGAAGCTGCGCAAGAGGCGGTGGCGGCTTTACAGGCCGAGCCGCGCGGTGTGGTCAGGATCACCTGCCCGGTAACCTTGCTGCACGTTCACGTGGGGCCGATGCTGGCGCGGTTTATGGCGCGCTATCCGGGGATCAATCTTCAGCTTGAGGCCACCAACCGGCGGGTCGATCTGGTGGGCGAGGGCATTGACGTGGCGATCCGCGTTCGTCCACGTCCCTTTGACGACAGCGATCTGGTGTTAAGAGTGCTGGCAGACAGGGGGCACTGCCTGGTGGCGAGCCCTGCGCTGATTGAGCAGATGGGCAACCCTGCCGTGCCCTCTGAGCTGAGCGAATGGCCGGGGTTGAGCATGGGGGCGGGAAAGCAGCTGCATAAATGGGAACTGGGCGGGCCGGACGGGGCAAAAGCGGAGATTCACTTTACGCCGCGCTTGATTACCACCGACATGCTGGCGCTGCGTGAGGCGGCAATGGCGGGGGTAGGGGTCGTGCAGCTGCCGATTTTGATGGTCAAGGATCAGCTGGCATCAGGGGAACTGGTGCGGGTGCTGGACGCATGGGAACCCAGACGGGAAGTGATTCACGCGGTTTATCCTTCCCGGCGCGGTCTGCTGCCGTCGGTCAGAACGCTGGTGGATTTTCTTACCGAAGAATATGCCCGGATGGTGGAAGAGTAACAATCCCCTTGCCTTGCGGGCTGAGGAATCCCCAGAAACTAATGCGAGCAGTAAACAATTCCCTCGCCCCTTTGGGGAGAGGGTTAGGGTGAGGGGCTCAGACCGCACCGAGCTGCTTATAGCACTGGGGGGGATTGACTCGCTTCGCTCGCCCTTCGGGCAGCCTGTTCGCTACGCTCTCAGTCTGTCCAACTGGCTGCGCCAGTTGTCGAACCCCGGTCGGGGATTCTCATCCCCCCCTTATGGAGAATATAAAAGAAAAAAGCCCGTACTTTCGTACGAGCTCTCATCTCAAATATGGCGGTGAGGGGGGGATTGACTCGCTTCGCTCGCCCTGCGGGCAGCCTGTTCGCTACGCTCTCAGTCTGTCCAACTGGCTGTCGCCAGTTGTCGAACCCCGGTCGGGGATTCTCATCCCCCCCTTACGGAGAATATAAAAGAAAAAAGCCCGTACTTTCGTACGAGCTCTCATCTCAAATATGGCGGTGAGGGGGGGATTGACTCGCTTCGCTCGCCCTGCGGGCAGCCTGTTCGCTACGCTCTCAGTCTGTCCAACTGGCTGCGCCAGTTGTCGAACCCCGGTCGGGGGTTCTCATCCCCCCCTTATGGAGAATATAAAAGAAAAAAGCCCGTACTTTCGTACGAGCTCTCATCTCAAATATGGCGGTGAGGGGGGGATTCGAACCCCCGATACGTTGCCGTATACACACTTTCCAGGCGTGCTCCTTCAGCCACTCGGACACCTCACCATATTGTCATCCCGTTGTTGTCGGGACGGGCGCTAATGTAAGGAAAAGCCGAACTGCCGTCAACTCACTTTTTCAGTAATTTAGCGCGTTTAGACAAACTTCAGGCAACATGATTCTTAAATGTGCTGAAAGCGTCTTTTTTATCAACAACACAGTCGCGCAATAAATTTGCTATGCTGACCGTCCAGTTAAAAAGCAAACTAAATCAGCGCAATAAAAGGCAGGAATGACTATGGATATACTCTTCTATCACCCCACTTTTGATACGGCTTACTGGATTGAAGCGCTTTCTGCGGCGCTGCCGGGCGCTCGCGTTCGTGAATGGAAGCGGGGCGATAACGAACATGCCGACTACGCGCTGGTCTGGCATCCTCCGGTGGAAATGCTTCAGGGCCGTAAGCTGAAGGCCGTGTTTGCACTCGGGGCTGGCGTGGATTCCATTCTGAGCAAACTGAAGGCACACCCTGAAATGCTGCCGGAAGAGATCCCTCTGTTCCGCCTGGAAGATACCGGAATGGGGCAGCAAATGCAGGAATATGCCGTGAGCCAGGTGCTGCACTGGTTCCGCCGCTTCGACGATTATCAAGCCTTTAAACAGCAGGCCCACTGGGAGCCGCTGCCGGATTACCGTCGCGAAGATTTTACAATCGGCATCCTCGGCGCCGGCGTGCTGGGCTCAAAAGTGGCTGAAGCGCTTGCCCCGTGGGGCTTCCCGCTGCGCTGCTGGAGCCGCAGCCGTAAGGATTATCCGGGCGTTGAGAGTTTTGCCGGAACGGATGAGCTTCCGGCCTTCCTGAGCGGCACGCGCGTGCTGATCAACCTGCTGCCCAATACGGCGGAAACGGTAGGGATCATCAATGAAGCCTTGCTCAATCAGCTGGTCGATCAGAGCTACCTGATGAACCTGGCGCGCGGGGTGCATCTGGTCGAGCCGGATCTGCTGAAGGCGCTGGACAGCGGGAAGCTTAAAGGCGCCATGCTGGATGTTTACAGCCGTGAACCGCTGCCGGAGGAAAGCCCGCTGTGGCGACATCCGCGCGTGGCCATGACGCCGCACGTGGCCGCCGTCACGCGACCGGCCGAGGCGGTGGCCTATATCTCGCACACGATCGGTGAAATAGAGAAGGGTAACCCGGTTACCGGGCAGGTCGACAGACAGCGCGGCTACTGAGAGAAACCCGGCGTTCGCCGGGTTTTTGCTAATATTCGCCGCTGATAACTGCTATCCTTTGGAAAAAACGCAGAGGAGAGAAAGATGTATCCCGTTGACCTGCATATGCACACCGTCGCCAGTACCCACGCGTATAGCAACCTCCATGATTATATCGCTCAGGCGAAGCTTAAAGGCATCAAGCTATTTGCGATAACCGATCACGGCCCGGATATGGCGGATGCGCCGCACTACTGGCATTTTGTGAATATGCGTATCTGGCCGCGTCTGGTGGACGGCATCGGGATACTGCGCGGCATTGAGGCGAACATCAAAAACACCGACGGTGAAATTGACTGCACCGGCCCGATGCTGACCTCCTTAGATCTGATCCTCGCCGGTTTCCATGAGCCGGTTTTCCCGCCGCAGGATAAAGAGACTAATACCGCGGCGATGATTGCCACCATTGCCAGCGGCAATGTGCATATCATTAGCCACCCGGGCAACCCGAAGTACCCGATTGATATTCAGGCCGTGGCGCAGGCCGCGGCGAAACACCGCGTGGCGCTGGAGATTAATAACTCCTCGTTCGTGCACTCGCGTAAGGGCAGTGAAGCCAACTGTCGCGAAGTGGCTGCCGCCGTGCGTAATGCGGGTGGCATGGTGGCGCTGGGCTCTGATTCGCACACGGCCTTCACGCTGGGGGATTTCAGCGAGTGCCTGAAAATATTGCAGGATGTGGATTTCCCGGAAGAACGCATCCTGAACGTCACGCCGCGTCGTATGCTCGATTTCCTTGAGTCGCGCGGCATGGCGCCGATTGATGAATTTGCCGATCTTTAATTGAATAACGGAATAAAATAATGAATGAATTCTCCATCCTTTGCCGCGTGCTGGGCTCCCTCTATTATCGCCAGCCGCAGGATCCGCTGCTGGTTCCGCTGTTTACGCTGATTCGCGAAGGTAAGCTGGCGCAGAACTGGCCGCTGGAACAGGATGAGTTACTGGAACGCCTGCAGAAAAGCTGCGATATGCAGCAGATCTCAACGGACTACAACGCGCTGTTCGTAGGCGAAGAGTGCCGCGTGTCGCCGTATCGTTCTGCCTGGCAGGAAGGGGCGACCGAAGCGGAAGTGCGGGCATTTCTCTCCGAACGCGGGATGCCGCTGAGCGATACGCCAGCCGATCATATCGGTACGCTGCTGCTGGCAGCCTCCTGGATCGAAGACAACGCAGGCGACGATGAAAATGAAGCCATCGGGATCCTCTTCGAGACGTATCTGCTGCCGTGGGTCGGAACCTTTCTGGGTAAAGTGGAGGCCCATGCCACCTCTCCGTTCTGGAGAACGCTGGCCCCGCTGACGCGTGACGCCATCGCAGCAATGTGGGACGAGCTGGAAGAAGAAGCTGAAGAGTGATTTTCATCACAAAAATTCTGCAACGATACATTTCCACATGCACGTACTGTGCTTTCGATCTCATTTCTATGGCGCGCATCTGCTAAGATGCGCGCCATGAACATATTACTTTGTATTGCGATCACGACAGGCATTCTCTCCGGTGTTTGGGGATGGGTAGCGGTGTCTCTCGGTTTATTAAGCTGGGCCGGCTTCCTGGGCTGCACGGCCTATTTCGCCTGTCCTCAGGGCGGGCTGAAAGGGCTCTTTATCTCAGGCTGCACGCTGATGAGCGGCGTGATCTGGGCGCTGGTCATCATGAAGGGCAGCGCGCTGGCGCCGCATCTGGAGATGCTGGGGTACGTCATGACGGGGGTTGTCGCCTTCCTGATGTGCATCCAGGCGAAGCATCTGCTGCTGTCGTTCGTGCCGGGCACCTTTATGGGGGCCTGCGCGACCTTCGCCGGGCAGGGGGACTGGAAGCTGGTGGTTCCTTCCCTGGCGCTGGGACTGCTGTTTGGCTACGCCATGAAGAACAGCGGCCTTTGGCTGGCGGCGCGACGGGAAAAAACGCAAAACATCACCGCGGTGAGTGAATAAAAAAAGGCGAGATAATCATCTCGCCTTTTTTATGCGCTGCCTGTCAGGATTCCGGAGGCACCGACATATCACGGTATTTCACCAGGATCGGGTTCTGCACGTCCGCTTTGTTTTGCAGATCCCACAGCCCGCGATCGATACCATCGTTAATTAAGAAGATCACGCCGGTTTCAATGGCTGACATCAGACACATCATGACCGGTTCGTTAGAGGTGTAGCCAATTTCACCCTCCAGCAGACGCTGGTAGTCGATGAAGCGGAATACCCCAGCCTGAACTTCATAAGACAGTATCGTTTTGCTGGTGTTGACCGAGGAGAGCACTTCACCGGTACTGACGTTAACGACGCGCAGGTTAACCGCAATTTGGTCGAGCTGGTACTGGGTATCCGCGCCGATACCGAAGTAGCGCGCCCCAACGCCGCCCGATTTTACGTTACTCTCGTAACCGATAATCGAACCCTCAATCATCACGTTTGCGGCGGCCAGCGACTGCAGAGGCATCCGGTTATTGTCCGCGACGGTGCCATTCTCCTGCGCGGCGCGAATGATTTTGCGTTCATTTAACAGGTTCTGAAGCCCCTGGCGTTCCAGCGGTATAAACCAGTGCGAATCCTTCAGTGCGGTCACCAGCATGGCGGTGGCGCTTTGCGGCACCGCGGTGGAGAAGTTACTTGCCGGGTAAGGCTTAAATTGCCCGGTTTCATCCTGAATGTTGTATACCGAGACAAATATCTTGCCCGTAGGTGAAGGCAAATGGGTTAAATCACGATAACTCTGGGCCCGGGGCATTAATGTTGGTTTTGCAGCTTCTTTAGGTGGAGCAGTTAAACAACCGCTCAATAAGCACACTGCAACAAATATCAGGAAGCGCTGCATGATCGTTGTCCTTATTTAGCTATTGTTTAAAAGTCAGTTGAATTATTTTGCAGGCCGGAAACCTCTATGGTGGAGGTTTTTCCGGTTTTACGATCGGTCACATTCAACTGGAGCTGTCCGTCCCTGTTGGCGATGTCGACAATAAAGTCGTTGGTCATCATTCGGCCGGGTTTGCCGGTATTAATGTTGGTCAGCAATCCCCCTAAAATCTGCGACTGGATAGCCTGGGTGAAGTTATCCAGTGCGGAAGGGGTATCAACGGTAAAATCCTGATAGCTCGGATCTTTATAGGAGTTTTGTGCCTGGGCTTGATTCAGCAGAAAGGCACCGTTGTTGGGGTTGCCGCCAAAGTTAGGGTTACGGAACTGGAAGGTCATATTTCCGGCCCAGCTCAGGGGAGCAATAAGCATGATCGAAACAACTGCATATGCAATACGCATGACAGCCTCCGCATATCGGTTCGCTAGAACTCATCTTTTGCTAAATCGCTGGTGCTTAATAGGGCTTTATCTATTTGCAGGCGATTAATAGCGTCTTCAGTTTGAGCCAGTGCTAAGGCTACGTTTTTATCGAAGTCTGTTTTCGAGGGGAATAAAAACGTTTGATAAATAACGTCCTGATTGGCCGTTATGGTTATCCAGCTTCCCCAACGTGCACTGGGCCGCTCGTTGATTGTTAAATTACCCGTGTAGGGACTGTCCCATTTATCGCTGAAGGCCCGGTAAAAGCTGTGCCCGATCGATGAGACCGTGTGGTCAGTTAACAATCCGGGAACTTCGACCTCAACGGCCTGTAGGTTCCCAGCAGCGAGCAGGAGACTCGCTGCGGCGATCCAACTCAACGTGCGCTTCATGTCATTAACGCCTGAGGTTATCGTTTGCCCATGAAACAGCCTGAGTTCGGTTTTTAACAGCTATCTTCTTGAAAAGATTATAAAGGTGCGTCTTCACCGTATTTTCGCTGATAAATAACGAACGGGCGATTTCAATATTTGAAGCACCAATGCGTAATTTGTTCAGGATCTCTTTCTCACGGTGGGTGAGCAGCGCTGATTCCGAACTGTTATAGCGGTAATTTCCGGAGTGCGTGATGAGGTAGCTGGCCAGCTTTTGCGAGAAATAGCATTCGCCGCGCAATATGCCTTGCAGACCATCTACCACCCGAACCTCTTCTTCAGTGACGTAGAACACGCCATTGATATGCGGCCAGCTTTCAATATCTCTGAAAGGATATTCATCAGGCGTATTCAATAATAACACGCGGATATTATTGTTTTTCCTGCTTAAGTTATCTTGCCAGTAATGGATAAGCTTTTTATCGGCCTCCATCATATCAAACAGAATGATGCTGCCAGGCGCAATATCATCAAAAGAACGTTGAATATTATGCAATTTCCCGTTCAGTGATAAAGATTGCTTTAAATGTTGTAATAAAGCTGTCGCTTGCAGAGAAGGTTTTGTGATCAACAGTAATGTATGACCATGTAAACTATGGACTTCATTATACATGATGAAACCCCACTTATTTTTGGCACCTGACAGCCGCCCTCTCTGTAAACAAGAGGGCACCAGAAGTACTGACAGATGTTGCACTGCTGTGTGTAGAAACAGAACATAACCTCCACAGGGAGGTAAATATAAAACCAATTTCGTACATCTAATTTCAATCTAGCTTTTACGAGTTTTAAAGCAAGTGTTAATCATGTAACAAGATGTAAAAATCAATATTAATTTGTGTAAATTGCAGATTTTTAATGTTGTTATTTGATATGAAAGTTGTACATGTAAATAGTTGTGCATAGATTTTAAAAATCATACAAATATTATCAATCAATTGATATTTAAAGTATTTATTATTTTATTTGGTATGTGTCAAGGTATGAGTAACTGATACTTTCTAAGTCATACCGTTCTGGTTTTTCTGGCTTAAGAAAACTCGCCTTGTGTCACGCACTAAAGAAAATGTCATCCTGGCGTTACGCTTAAACAACGCGGGAAGGGGCATGGGCGGCTTTCTCGCCGTTGTACAGCATGCCACGCATAAATATTTCATAAAAAATAAAACCGGCCTGATTAATGCCTTTTATGGTGCAAATTACAACTTTGTGGTGAGCTGAAAAATAAAAATAAGCCGCGCGGGTGAGATATTTAAAATGTTTCAGCGGACATACTCTTCACCGTAACGACGCGTTAACAAAAAAACGAGTCGTTTAATACGAAATACGATCAAGGTGTTTTCAGGTAGCCGGGTCCAGGGTGACAACATGAAAAACACAGCGTTATTTTTGATGTTTACATTACTGGGTGCGCCTGGATTTGTAACCGCATCGAATTCAGATTTGGCAAACGCTGAATATAATTTTGCGGTTAATGAATTAAGTCATTCATCATTAAATCAGGCAGCCATTATTGGTCAACAGGGCGTGTTTAATGACGCTCAGCTTCGCCAGGAAGGATCGAAACTCTTGTCCGTCATTTCCCAGGATGGGGCAGGCAACAGAGCGAGAGTTGATCAATCAGGGACTTATAATATTGCCTGGATCGATCAGAGCGGTAACGGGAACGATGCAGGCATTACGCAGGATGGATATGGTAATAGTGCGAAAATTATCCAGAAAGGGTCGGGTAATAGAGCAAATATTACGCAGTACGGTACGCAGAAAACCGCAGTTGTAGTGCAGAAACAGTCGCAGATGGCAATTCGCGTTATTCAGCGCTAGTTATTTCGCGACGATGTTAATCAATCCGATGGGGGTTTACCATGAAATTTATCAAAGTGGCAGCACTTGCAGCAATCGTAGTTTCTGGTAGTGCTATGGCTGGTATGATTAATCAGGGCGGATGGGGTCATGGACACGGTCATGGTCAGGGCGGATACAGTGGTCCAAATTCAACTCTGAATATTTACCAGAACGGTGGCGGTAACTCAGCGCTGGCCCTGCAGACGGATGCCAGAAATTCCGTTCTGAATATTAGCCAGACCGGTGGTGGTAACGGGGCTGATGTCGGTCAGGGTTCTGACGACAGTAAAATCAACCTGACCCAGAACGGTTTCGGCAACAGTGCGACACTCGATCAGTGGAACAGCAAAAAATCCGTTATGAATGTTAGCCAGTACGGCGGCCTTAACGGTGCGCTCGTAGACCAGACGGCGTCTAACTCCACTGTCAACGTGACCCAGATTGGCTTTGGTAACCACGCGACAGCGCATCAGTACTGATACTGAAATCTGGAATACAAAAAAACAGGGCCGATGCCCTGTTTTTTTTCGGGAGTTCCTCATGAATACCTTCATTCTCCTTGCCGCGCTTTCCGGGCAGATCGCTTTTAAAACGTCACAGCAGGGAAATATGACAACCATTATTCCGCAGGTCATTTTGTCGGAACCGTGTGATTGTCAGGTTCAGATCCTCTCACTGAAAGAAGGGCAGAGTGGGCAAAGTGCTTCACGGCAGCAAAATACCCTTTTTATCCCCGCTAATCAGGCGATTGATTTAACGCGGTTGAGTTTAACTATTTCTGCGGGAGACACGGTAAAAATCGTCGTCACCGTCACGGATGGAAAAGCGCTTCATTTATCACAGCAGTGGTCGCCAGCCGGGGGTACGCTGTAAATATTCATGAAATCAATGTATTGCGAATATTTGCCGTTGAACTAAGCTGTTATCAGGAACTGCGTTGTTTGGTTCCGTAACGTCAGCCTTCGTTTGCATAATGAAGCGCGTTTGCCCCTCATGGACGATTTTCATTGAGGAGTACATATCGTGACCCACTATTTTGCTCGTCTTATTTCAGGTCTGGGCCTGCTCGTTTCTGCTTTAATCGCTCCAGCTTATTCAGCCACTATTGCGGAAGGTGGTGTTATTCACTTTCGCGGTGCAATCGTTGCTGACCCTTGTGAAGTCACACCGCAACAGCGGCAGCTTGCGCTGTCATGCCCGGAAAAAAACCGTATGCAAACGCGTACGATCAGCTATGACGATGCGCTGAACGGCAAGTCGACGGCTTCCAGCCTGGCGACAGTGAATATGACGTACCTGAATCCTGAAAAAACGCTCGCGGTTGTTCAGATCCAGTACCGTTAGTACCCGTGCGCGCCCGCTGGTGGGCGCGGTTTTAGGCCTGTCGTTTTCTCAATAATCCCTCTGCGATACACTTATAAAAAAGGCGGGCAGCAGAGGGGCTTTATGAAACCGCAAATTGAAGTTATTCATGGCGATATTACGACCGTCCATGTCGACGTCATCGTCAATGCGGCCAATCCTTCCCTGATGGGGGGAGGAGGAGTAGACGGCGCTATTCATCGGGCTGCCGGACCGCAGTTACTGGAAGCCTGTAAAATCGTGCGTCAGCAACAGGGTGAATGCCCTCCGGGACATGCGGTGATTACGCTTGCGGGCAACCTTCCCGCCAACGCGGTGATTCATGCTGTCGGGCCCGTGTGGCATGGCGGCGATCGGCATGAAGCGAGTCTTCTGGAAGAGGCATACCGGAACTGTCTACGGCTTGCCGCCGACAACGGCTTCAAAACGATGGCGTTTCCGGCCATCAGCACCGGCGTGTATGGTTATCCAAAGGCGGCTGCGGCGGCCATCGCCGTAGATACCGTCTACCGTTATCTTTCACTCAAGCCGCTGCCAGAGAAGGTGATTTTTGTCTGCTTCGATGAAGACACCACGCATCTGTATCAGCGTCTTTTGACTCAGCGCAGGCAAGAGCTGGAAAGCTGAAGCAAGGGCGGCGCACTCCGTGCGCCGCGCTGCTCAGGCGGCTTTCGGCTGTGGTTTTCCTGAAAACAGGAAGCGCAGGAGAGGGATCCGCAGATGGATCTCATAGAGTACGACGGCAATCCCCACCACAAACACCAGCCCGGTAAAGAAGCCCAGCGTGTTGGATGCGATATGCGGCGTGATGTATGCCCCGAAGAACAGCGTCAGAGGATGATGCACCAGATAGATAAACAGTGAAGCGTTGACGAAGTAGGTCACGCGGCTGGACTTGAAGTTCAGCAAACGGTGGCCGAGGGCGAACACCACATTCACCATCCACAGGCCCAACAGCATAGTGATCACGCTTTCTGTTTCATACATCCAGGCATCGCCGCTCCCGTATCGCTGGTTCAGCAGATAGGCCACGAAGGCGATGGCCGCACCTACCGCGCACCACGGTGACGGGGTAGTAAACAGCGCTTTAAGCTTCGGATGAATAAAGGCCAGCGCGCCGATTAAAAAGAACGGAATGTAGAACAGCGACTGCATCACCACAAAATTGAACAGGCCGTCGCTCAGTATCGGTGGATAGACGATAAACAGCGTGCGTCTCACCGCGGCATAAGCGATCCCCAGCAGTAAGAAGAGCACCGACAGTCTGCCCAGCGTGATGTTGGTGAAGAAAGAGTCGGCCGTCGTGCTGAGATGGCGGCGCAGGCGGCTGAAAATCACCAGACTGACCGTGGTCAGCACCACCAGAACCAGCAGGAACCAGAGGTGAGACACCAGTTCCCAGACCAGCGTGTTGTACTTTTCGTACAGCGAGAGATTCGGCCAGTTTTCCGCCTTGCCTTTAACGTACTGCAGCATAATGAACTGCGGCAACGTCAGCAGCGGGATGGCGGTTAACATGGGAATACCGACGCGCTCCACGCGCACTTTCCACCAGCGCTTAAGCGGGTAGCGTAAAAAAAGCATGTACGAAAAATAGCCGGATATGACAAAAAACACCTGCATGCGGAAAGCATGAATAAAGTCATTAAACAGCGTCAGCCACCAGGAGGGCATCTGGCTATTAACATGCCACGTGTGGCTGGAGTAAATCAGTGAAATATGAAAGGGGATCCCCAATAGCATCAGCCATGCCCGGATCGAGTCGAGGAAATATTCCCGTTGTATCGGTGTTGTGCTCATATAACGTTGTGCATTCTCAGACTTTTCGCCTTATCCCTAAGACTCATAATGGTTACATTCGAAGCCAACCCTACACCAAGACCGACACACTGTCTCCAGGATAAGCACGCAAAGTGAATAGCGGGTTCTTTCATTTGCTTAATCCATGAGCCAGCAGCTGAACAAAGCAGTGATTATGTTGTCGGATTGCCTGAGTTTCCATTAAAATGGATCGGATCGATATAAGCACACAAAGGGGGAAGTGCTTACTTATTATGAAACATAAACCACAGATGATGAAAATGCGTTGGTTGGGTGCTGCAGTGGTGTTATCACTGTATACCTCATCGGCACTGGCCTTTAACATCGACGATGTCGCAAAACAGGCAAAATCGATGGCAGGCAAGAGCTACGAAGCGCCGAAAAGTAACTTGCCCTCCGTTTTCCGCGACATGAAGTATGCGGACTATCAGCAGATCCAGTTCAACCACGATAAAGCGTACTGGAACAACATTAAAACCCCGTTCAAGCTTGAATTTTATCATCAGGGTATGTACTTCGACACGCCTGTTGCCATCAATGAAGTGACGGCAACCGCGGTACGCAAGATCAAGTACAGCCCGGATTACTTCAATTTTGGCAATGTGCAACACGACAAAGATACGGTGAAAGACCTGGGCTTCGCAGGCTTCAAAGTCCTTTACCCGATCAACAGCAAAGATAAAAACGACGAAATCGTCAGCATGCTTGGCGCCAGCTACTTCCGCGTGATTGGCGCGGGTCAGGTGTACGGGCTTTCTGCGCGCGGTCTGGCTATTGATACCGCGCTGCCATCAGGTGAAGAGTTCCCGCGTTTCCGTGAGTTCTGGATTGAACGTCCAAAACCAACGGACAAACGTCTGACTATTTATGCGCTGCTCGACTCTCCGCGTGCAACCGGTGCCTATCGCTTTGTGATTATGCCGGGTCGTGACACGGTCGTTGACGTGCAGTCTAAGGTTTACCTGCGTGACAAAGTGGGCAAACTGGGCGTTGCACCGCTGACCAGTATGTTCCTGTTTGGGCCGAACCAGCCGTCACCAGCCACCAACTTCCGCCCGGAACTGCATGACTCCAACGGTCTGTCTATTCATGCCGGCAACGGTGAGTGGATCTGGCGTCCGCTGAATAACCCGAAACATCTGGCGGTCAGCAGCTTTGCGATGGAAAACCCGCAGGGCTTTGGCCTGCTGCAACGTGGCCGTCAGTTCTCTCGCTTTGAAGATCTTGACGACCGCTATGACCTGCGTCCAAGCGCCTGGGTTACGCCGAAAGGCGACTGGGGTAAAGGCAAGGTAGAGCTGGTTGAAATTCCAACCAACGACGAAACCAACGACAACATCGTTGCATACTGGACGCCGGATCAACTGCCGGAAGCCGGTAAAGAGATGAACTTCAAGTACACCATTACCTTCAGCCGCGACGAAGATAAGCTGCATGCGCCGGATAACGCGTATGTGACGCAGACTCGCCGCTCTACGGGTGACGTGAAGCAGTCTAACCTTATCCGTCAGCCTGACGGTACGGTGGCGTTTGTCGTGGACTTCACCGGCCAGGATATGAAGAAACTGGCTCCGGATACTGCGGTGTCGGCCCAGGCCAGCATCGGTGACAACGGTGAAATCGTAGAGAACACCGTGCGTTACAACCCGGTAACCAAAGGCTGGCGTCTGACCCTGCGCGTGAAAGTGAAAGATCCGAAACAGACCACTGAAATGCGTGCTGCGCTGGTCAGTGAAGATCAGCCGCTGAGTGAAACCTGGAGCTACCAGCTACCTGCCAATGAATAATACATCTGAATATATTGATGCCATGCCGCTGACGGATATCGAAAAAGCGGCGCTGCCTAAGAGCGACATCCGCGCGGTTCATACCGCGCTGGATGGCGAACATCGTCAGTTTTCCCGTGATGATGATACGCCGCTGGGGTCAGTCAAGGCGCGTCTGGAGCAGGCCTGGCCGGACTCGCTGGCAGAAGGGCAGTTGATTAAAGACGACGAAGGACGCGATCAGCTTCAGGCCATGCCGAAGGCGACGCGTTCCTCAATGTTCCCCGATCCATGGCGCACCAACCCGGTTGGCCGCTTCTGGGATCGCCTGCGCGGGCGTGACGTCACGCCGCGCTATCTGTCGCGCCTGACGAAAGAAGAGCAGGCCTCTGAACAGAAATGGCGTACCGTGGGCACAATCCGCCGTTATATCCTGCTGCTTCTGACGCTGGCGCAGACGGTTGTCGCGACCTGGTACATGAAAACCATTCTGCCTTACCAGGGCTGGGCGTTTATCAACCCGACTGACATGATGGGCCAGGATCTCTGGGTCTCCTTCATGCAGCTGCTGCCGTACATTCTGCAAAGCGGCATTCTCCTGCTGTTCGCGGTTCTCTTCTGCTGGGTATCGGCCGGTTTCTGGACCGCGCTGATGGGCTTCCTGCAGCTGCTGATGGGACGGGACAAATACAGCATTTCGGCGTCAACGGTCGGGGATGAACCCCTCAATCCTGAGCACCGTACCGCGCTGATTATGCCTATCTGTAACGAAGACGTTGACCGCGTATTTGCGGGCCTGCGTGCGACCTGGGAGTCCGTAAAGGCGACCGGTAACGCGGAGCATTTCGACGTTTACATCCTGAGCGACAGCTACAACCCGGATATCTGCGTGGCAGAGCAAAAAGCCTGGATGGAGTTGATTGCGGAAGTGCAGGGCGAAGGGCAGATCTTCTATCGCCGCCGCCGCCGTCGCGTGAAGCGTAAAAGCGGCAACATCGATGACTTCTGCCGTCGCTGGGGTAACCAGTATAGCTACATGGTTGTGCTGGATGCTGACTCCGTCATGAGCGGTGACTGCCTGAGCGGTCTGGTGCGCCTGATGGAAGCCAACCCGAACGCGGGCATCATTCAGTCTTCGCCAAAAGCGTCCGGTATGGACACCCTGTACGCGCGCTGCCAGCAGTTCGCCACCCGTGTTTACGGGCCGCTGTTTACCGCCGGTCTGCACTTCTGGCAGCTGGGTGAATCGCACTACTGGGGCCACAACGCTATTATCCGCGTGAAGCCGTTCATTGAGCACTGTGCGCTGGCGCCGCTGCCGGGCGAGGGTTCGTTTGCCGGTTCGATTCTGTCGCATGACTTCGTGGAAGCGGCGCTGATGCGTCGTGCTGGCTGGGGCGTCTGGATTGCCTACGACCTGCCGGGATCGTACGAAGAGCTGCCGCCGAACCTGCTGGACGAGCTCAAGCGAGACCGCCGCTGGTGTCACGGTAACCTGATGAACTTCCGCCTGTTCCTCGTTAAAGGGATGCACCCGGTTCACCGTGCGGTGTTCCTGACGGGCGTGATGTCTTATCTCTCCGCACCGCTGTGGTTTATGTTCCTCGCGCTCTCCACTGCGCTGCAGGTCGTCCATGCCCTGACGGAGCCGCAATACTTCCTGCAACCGCGCCAGCTGTTCCCGGTGTGGCCGCAGTGGCGTCCTGAGCTGGCGATTGCGCTGTTTGCTTCCACCATGGTGCTGCTGTTCCTGCCTAAACTGCTCAGTATCATCCTGATCTGGTGCAAAGGCTCGAAAGAGTACGGCGGTTTCTTCCGCGTGACCCTTTCTCTGCTGCTGGAAGTGCTGTTCTCCGTGCTGCTGGCGCCGGTGCGTATGCTGTTCCACACCGTGTTTGTGGTCAGTGCGTTCCTGGGCTGGGAAGTGGTCTGGAACTCACCGCAGCGTGATGACGACTCCACGCCATGGAGTGAAGCCTTTATGCGCCACGGTTCTCAGCTGCTGCTGGGGCTGGTGTGGGCGGCCGGAATGGCCTGGCTGGATCTGCGCTTCCTGTTCTGGCTGGCACCGATTGTCTTCTCGCTGATCCTGTCGCCGTTTGTGTCTGTGATCTCCAGTCGGTCAACGGTGGGGCTGCGTACCAAGCGCTGGAAACTGTTCCTGATCCCGGAAGAGTATTCCCCGCCGCAGGTGCTGGTGGATACCGATACCTACCTGGAGCAGAACCGCAGCCGCACGCTGGATGATGGCTTTATGCACGCTGTGTTTAACCCGTCATTCAACGCCCTGGCGACGGCGATGGCCACTGCGCGCCACCGCGCAAGCCAGGTGCTGGAGATTGCCCGCGATCGTCACGTTGAGCAGGCGCTTAACGAGACCCCGGAAAAACTCAATCGCGACCGTCGTCTGGTGCTGCTGAGCGATCCGGTCACGATGGCAAGGCTTCACTATCGCGTATGGTCCGCTCCGGAGAAGTATTCTTCGTGGGTGAACTACTACAAAGAGCTGAAGCTGAACCCGCTGGCGCTGAAGGCCAAGTAAGTGGTTAAGCAGGGTGGGTAAGCATAGCGCCACCCTCCAGATAAAATACCGGCTGCGAGGCCGGTATTTTTTTAGAGGTTACTGATGAAAATAATCATCGTCGTTATGATGACATGCCTGCTAAGCGGCTGCGGCAGTATCATCAGCCGCACCATTCCAGGGCAGGGCCATGGCAACCAGTACTATCCGGGCGTGAAATGGGATGTACGCGATTCCGCATGGCGCTATCTGACGGTGCTCGATCTGCCGTTTTCGCTGATTTTCGACACGCTGTTGCTGCCGATTGATGCCAGCCACGGCCCGTACGAGTAGCGTAAATTAACGCTCGTCCCACTCATCGGCTGCGGTTTGACCTTCTTCCGTATCCAGCGGTGGCTCGAGCTGAAACTCGCCCTCATCCCACTCGTGCAGCGTATTCTCCTCCAGCCATTCCTGCCGAAGTTCGATTTCGTCATAGTCGCCATCAAAAACGGCCTGCGCACCTTCACCGCTCAGGACCGGCAAACATTCCCCTTCTTCGCCTTCATCGGCAAAGAATTCGGCCTGCCACATAATATCCCCATCCTGCAGAACGTATTTTTGGATATTAAGTTGTTGCACGTCAGCATCTTCTTCCTCAACACCGGGATTATCGGCAAGGAACTCTTCACGAGCGGCATCAATAGCTTCTTCCAGCGTGGCGTACATGGTCATTGGTGTCTCCCTGTTTTCCAGAAGGTTTCAGGGAAAGAATAGCTGAATATCAGATTCTGCAAGTATGAATGCGAAAATAAGCCGTCAGGCGTTCGTCTTATTCCATCACCGGCCGTAACGCGCGGGATAAACTGAACCACGAATAAATCGCGTTGAACAGCACCACGCCAGCCGTCACGATAAAGACGGCGCGAAAACCGAAGCTGGCGGAAATACCCGCGCCGAGAAGCGGCCCGGTGACGTTACCGATATCGCGAAATGACTGGTTATAGCTAAAGATTCGCCCGGCAATCTGGTTCGTGGAGTTGTAGACCAGCAGGGTCTGTACGGCGGGCAGCAACGCCCCGTCGGCGGCGCCCAGCAAAAAGCGAAGCACGCCCAGCTGCCACGGAGAGTGCACCATCGACATGGGGATGAGCAGCAGGACGGAGATAACCAGCGCACAAATCAGGATCTTCTCAGGACCCACGCGGTCCCCGAGCTTCCCCAGCCGCGGCGCACTAAGCAGCGCCGCCACGCCGGGCACGGAGGCAATTAGCCCGCTGATAAAGGCAATATTGCTAACATTACCCGCCAGGTCGCGAACGTACAGCGTCAGAATAGGGGCAATCGATCCGGTTGCTACCTGAATGATCATTGTCGTTACGAACAGGCTCAGCACCAGCCTGGGATTTTTAAGCGAGGTCAGCACGTCTCTGGCGTGAAGCATCTCTTTTTTAGCGACGGGCGTAAATTTTTCACGGATGCAGAGCAGGGTGACAATAAAGCACAGAAACAAAACGCTCGCGGTGATGAAAAAAACCGGGCGCAGGCCGTAGTTATCCGCCAGTAACCCCCCCGCCAGCGGTCCCAGCAGAGCACCGCTCACGCCACCGGTTGAGAGCGTTCCAAGCGCCCAGCCGCTCTTATGGCGAGGCATTTGCGTGGCGATCAGGGCGTTCGCGTTGGGAATAAATCCGCCCAATAAGCCCAGCAATGCGCGCAATATCAGAAACTGCCAGACGTTCTGCGCCACGCCCATCAGCGCCATGATAATGGCCATCCCCAGTGCCGAACGCAGCAGCATGATTTTACGTCCCTTGCGGTCAGCAAGGCCGCCCCAGAAGGGCGAGGCAATGGCGGAAAAGAGAAACGTGATGCTGAATACCAGGCCAGACCACATGTTGAGCGCGCCGTGGCCCGTCACGCCCAGCTGCTCGACGTAGAGCGGCAGGAAAGGCATGACCAGGCTAAACGCCGCGCCGGTAAGAAAACAGCCAAGCCACGCAACCGTGAGGTTACGCTTCCAGTTTATGGGGGCATCTGAGGGTGACATAACAATCCGCATAGTGAGGTGCAGAGCACCTGAAGCATGAAGTAATAAGCCTGCTAATTATGCGCCTGGGTTATGATTGCCGCAATGAGGGGGAGCTTTTAAAGCTAAAACAGCATGCGGCCCTGAAGGCCGCATAAGGATTAATAGCGGGACGGCGTGCCTTCTGGCCGCGTTTTAAAGCGGCGATGCAGCCACATGTACTGTTCTGGCGCCAGCATGATGCACTTCTCCACAACGCCGTTCATCCAGCGCGCGGTGGTTTCCGCATCTTCCAGCGGCGGCGTGAGTTCCGGCTCAAGCATCATCAGCTCGTAGCCTGAGCCATCCGGCATACGGCGGGGAACAAAGGGAACAATGGCGGCTTTGGACATCCGCGCCAGCATCCAGGTGCCGGTCGTGGTGGCGGCCTCGTCGACGGCGAAGAAGGGGACAAAGACGCTGGCCTGTGGGCCATAGTCGTGATCGGGGGCATACCAGACTACTTCACCGGACTTTAGCGCGCGGATCATGCCCTTCAGATCCTTACGGTCGATCATGCTTTTATTGGAGCGCATGCGGCCGTTGGTCTGAATGAGATCGATAACCGGGTTGTCGTTAGGACGATAAACCCCGATGCCGGGCGCCTGCATGCCGAACATGCGCGCCCCGATTTCCAGCGTCAGGAAATGGACGCCGATCAGCAGCACGCCGGTCTGATTGGCCTGAAGAGTATGCACCGGCTCCATGCCGGTTCCGGTCACCTTGCTCCAGCGCGCCATGCGTTTGTCCGGCCAGAACCACGCCATGCCGGTTTCCATGAGCCCCATGCCGACGGATTCGAAATTCTTCGAGACCATATCATGACGTTCTGCCTCGCTCATCTGCGGAAAGCACAGCTCAAGATTACGATACGCGATGCGGGCGCGGCGTTTCATAAAGATTTGCGCGAGTCGGCCTAATGATTTACCTAACCGGAAGATAACAGGGTAGGGAAGCTGTACCAGTAGCCATAAAAAGCCAATGCCAAGCCAGGTCATCCAATAGCGGGGGTGCAAAAGGGCGACGGTAAATTTTGGTAACTGGGTCATGTCTTTCCTGTGTTCAAACGTCCTGTTTCGCTATTGTCGCATTTTTTGAGACGTAGCCAAAATATCTGCCGCCGAAACCTGCGCGACGACGGCAATTGTTAAGCCTGATTCATCAGGGTGTGTGAAATGTAGCGTAAATTGTGTGGATGTAAATTGGTTTTGTTTGCTATATGATGCCGACCGATTTTTCATTCTCTCTGACGATTGCAGGACTTGTACACCATGCCAGTGTTACACAACCGCGTTTCGAATGAGATGTTAAAGGCGCGTATGTTGGCTGAAACCGAACCGCGCACAACCATCTCTTTCTACAAATATTTCACGATCGACGATCCGCAGGCGACCCGCGATGCGCTTTATCAGGCCTTCACGGCGCTGAACGTCTTCGGACGCGTCTATCTTGCCCGCGAAGGCATTAACGCACAGATTAGCGTACCGGAAAGCAAGGTGAACGCATTCCGCGACGTACTTTACAGCTTCGATCCGGCCCTCGACGGCCTGCGCCTGAACATTGCCCTGGATGACGACGGGAAATCGTTCTGGGTGCTGCGCATGAAGGTGCGTGAACGCATCGTGGCGGACGGTATCGACGATCCTGAGTTTAATCCTGCGGATGTCGGTGAATATCTGAAGGCCGCGGAAGTGAATGCGATGCTGGACGATCCGGATGCGGTGTTCATTGATATGCGTAACCACTATGAGTACGAAGTGGGGCATTTTGAAAACGCGATGGAAATTCCGGCCGATACCTTCCGCGAGCAGCTGCCGAAAGCGGTGGAGATGATGCAGGAGCATAAGGATAAAAAAATCGTTATGTACTGCACCGGCGGTATCCGCTGCGAGAAGGCCAGCGCGTGGATGAAGCACAATGGGTTCAACAAGGTCTGGCACATTGAAGGCGGTATTATCGAGTACGCCCGCCGCGCCCGCGAGCAGGGCTTACCGGTACGCTTTATCGGTAAAAACTTCGTCTTTGACGAGCGCATGGGCGAGCGTATTTCAGAAGATGTGATTGCCCAGTGCCACCAGTGCGGCGCGCCGTGCGATACCCACACCAACTGCAAAAACGACGGTTGCCACCTGCTGTTTATCCAGTGTCCGGCCTGTGCCGAGAAGTTTAACGGCTGCTGTAGCGAGCTGTGCAGCGAGGAGAGTATCCTGCCGGAAGAAGAGCAGCGTCGTCGTCGCGCAGGACGTGAAAACGGCAATAAGATTTTTAATAAATCACGCGGCCGTCTGAATACTAAACTGGGCATTCCTGACCCGGAATAATAATAACGCCCGGCACGGCGAGAGCCTGCCGGGCGAATCTATTACGACTTCTGCTGCACACCTTCAACGGAAATAACCAGCTCAACGTCCTGAGACGCGGGGCCTAAATCCGTTGTGATATTAAAATCTTTCAGGTGAATTTTACCCGCCGCTTCAAAACCTGCGCGTTTACCGCCCCACGGATCGTCACCCTGACCGATCAATTTTGCGTCCAGAGTGACGGGTTTGGTTACGCCATTCAGCGTCAGATTACCGGTAATAGCCAACTTATCACCCTCTTTCTTCACTTCCGTTGAGGTGAAGGTGGCCTGCGGGAATTTTGTGACGTTCAGGAACTCTGCGCTGCGCAGGTGTTTATCGCGCTCAGCATGGTTTGTGTCGACGCTGTTCGTATTAATGGTCACATTGACTTTATCTGCCGCAGGGTTTTTCTCGTCAAAAGTGAATGTGCCGTCGAAATCTTTAAAGGTACCGTAAAGCCAGCTGTATCCCAGATGCTGAATGCGGAAATTGACGAAAGCGTGCTGGCCCTCTTTATCAATTTTATAGTCAGCCGCCACGGCAGAACCGGCGGTGAATAACAGAGAACCCAGGGCGATACCCAGCAGGTGTTTTTTCATTTTATGCTCCAGAGTCAACTGACGAGCGGCCAAGCATGCGCTTAAGCGTATCGTCTTTATCAATAAAATGGTGTTTAAGGGCTGCGAGCCCGTGCAGTACGGACAGGATCACCACGCTCCAGGCAAGCCAGAGGTGAACGACGCCCGCCGTGTCGGCCTGAGCCCCGGCATCGCTGAGCGTTGCCGGAACCTCGAACAGGCCAAAAACGCTAATCGGCTTACCGTCTGCCGTTGAAATGAGATAGCCGCTGATCAGAATGGCGAAGAGCAGTGCATACAGCGCAATATGCGCGGCGACAGCGCTAACGCGGGTTATTTTACCGTATGTCTTTAGTGGCGCGGGCGGTGGAGAAACATGTCGCCAGATTACGCGAAATACCAGCCCCAGCATCAGGAGGACGCCAATGCTTTTATGCAGCTCGGGTGCCTGATGATACCATCCATCGTAATAGCTGAGCGTGACCATCCAGAGTCCAAGTCCGAACATACCATAGACGGCAATGGCAAATATCCAGTGCAAGCTTATGGATATTATTCCGTAGCGCCGGGAGGAGTTACGCAATTGCATCAGAATGTCCATTTTCAAATTAACCGAAAGATAAAAATGAACGGGAAGGCGCGATATTGCAACTAAAATAATTGACTATTGATTTTTATTTTATTTATTTCAGCGATTTTGAAAAGGAACCGCAAATTTAATTCAGTGGCTTCGTGCAAGACGTATTTAGCAGAAGAAAAAAGCTTAAATAAACATAAAGTAACGTCAGCTAATGTCAGTTATCGCTTTCAATAAAACACAATGTAAATAACATCGACGATAGCGAGCAGCGCCCACAATAAGATATAGAGCATAAAGTGCTCGCGAATGTTATTGACGAGAAAACCCACGATCCTGCGCATATCGCCCCACAGTTGAGTACGAAAAAACGGGCCCCGGTACCGCCGGAGCCCGTGGCCGATTATCCGTTAAAACGCGAGAGTGAGAACGGCGTCAGATCAAACTGCGGCGTGATACCCTGGGCAAACTGCGCGGCGATTTCACCCAACACCGAAGCGAACTTAAAGCCATGGCCGCTCAGCCCGGTAATCAGCAGGGTGTTGTCATGGCCCGGCAGCGTATCAATGATAAAGTCTTCATCCGGGGTGTTGTCGTAGGTGCAGGCCGCGCCATAAAGCAGTCCACCGACGCCCGGGAGAATATTGCGCAGGAACGAGAAGGCTTCTGAGCCGTCCTGCGGACACGCGCCAAAGGGTTTGCGCTCCTCCGGTGAGGAGATGACCTGCCCGCCGTTGTGTTTACCAATCTTGAGGGCGTCCTTCTCGGAAGGGAAACCGTAGAACTGATCGCCGTTGGGTAACTCGCCGGTAAACGCCGGGAATTTGTTTTGCGCGCTGTAACGCCCGTCCGACTGGAACCAGGAGAAGACCTTGCGCACTGGCTGGATCGGCAGGTCCGGGAGCAGGCGGGTAACCCAGGTTCCTGCGCTGATAAGCAGGCGGGAAGCCGAATACTCTCCGTCTACGGTTTTCACCGTAACGCCGTTTGCATCATGCGTGATGGCCTCAACGGGGCAGTTGAACAGCTGCGCGCAGCCCGCTTTGGCGGCAAGATCGATCCAGGTTTTGATCGCCGTTTCACAGTGCAGCACGCCGGAGTTGGCTTCAAAGAGGCCGATATAATCCTCCGGGACGGTAATTTCTGGCCAGCGTGCTGTGATAGCCGACGCATCCAGCTTCTCAACGTCAAGATTAAACGCCTTCGCGCTGCGTTCGACATTGGCGAGAAATTCCGAACGAGCCGGACCAAGGTTGATGACCCCCGTCCGCTCGAAAACACGCTCTTCAGTCTGTTTTGCCAGCTCGTCCCACAGCGTCTGGGCGCGAAGCACCAGCGGAACGTAGCGCTCGCCCTCGCCATAGGCGTGGCGAATGAGGCGTGTGTCGCCATGATGGCTGCCTTCGCTGTGCGGCGGCAGGTGGGCGTCAATCATCAGGACGTTTAGCCCTGCCTGCGTTGCGTAATAACCGGCGGCCGATCCAACGGAGCCGCTACCAATAATGATTAAGTCGTATCTCATATGCATCTCGTAAACTTACGGTTTGTTAGCAGAGTAATTAACAACGCGGGCGCAAACAAGCGGGAAATAAATAAGGCACCGCGAGGGTGCCTGTTGAGTGAAAAGTGGGCATACGGTTAGTGCCGTTTATACTCATTTTCCTGATAGTCGCCAGATTCTATTTTTGCAATGCCTGCCTCTAAAATAGAAATAAACTGACGGGCGACGTCTGTTGTTAGCCACAGCGTCTGTCCAACTTCCGCTTCGTCACGGTTGAGTTGATTTGGGGTCTGGTAGTGCAAACGCAGCATCAGCGCATCGTAGCTATCTACGGTACTGATATCCCAGCCTACAAGCGGATGGGTCTGGATGACTTCGTTATTCTTTTCCATTATAACCCCCTAAATGCGTGTTAGAAGACAACGGCTCTGAGGTTCAATGCATGTTTTTCTGAAAGCTTCTTCAGTATACCAAGTAATAAGGGTTCCAACGGGAAAAATAAACAGGTAGCAACACATTTTTCTGCTTTTTAGGATTGTTCGAACAATAAAACACCATATCGTTCACGATTTTCTAAGAAGATGCTGAATTAATTTGAACGTCAGGAATGACAGGCAAAAAAAAGCCGGGGCGACCCGGCAAAAAAACACAATGAGGGAGCAGTGTTAATCGGTAATGAACCAGTCGTCTGCGCTTTCCCACGTTTCCTGCAGGATTTCGCTTATGCGATCTTTATCTTCTTTTGCGGCACCCATGACGGAGAGGTTGTTCGCTGCGGCGTAACGAACCGTTACGGCGCCCGCGTTATCGGGAAAAGTGTTGTTAATACGACGGGATAATTCGCCTGCCAGTGCATCAAGCGCGCCGGCAGGCAGAACGGTAGTTTTGGCTATGGTGACTTCAATACGCATAAATGCCCCCTGTGTAATATACTGTTTATTTATACAGGCATATTATCGGTTTGACAACAAGGGGCGTTGATTTTTTAGCGTTTTACCGTCCAGTTTACGGTTTCACCTGCCAGGAAGGGGATCAGCGCGTCATCCGTCAGCGCAATGGACTCCTCAACCTGGCTCGCTTTACGCTCCAGCTCAATGAAGGTCTCATTGACCGGCAGGCCGTAGAAGCGCGGGCCGTTGAGGGAGCAGAACGCTTCGAAATGCTCCAGCGCGTTCATCTCTTCAAATACGGTTGCGTAGCTGGCAAGGGCGGTTGGAGCGTTGAAACAGCCCGCGCAGCCGCAGCTTGCCTCTTTGCGATGGCGGGCGTGAGGCGCGGAGTCTGTGCCAAGGAACGCACGCGTGAATCCGCTGGCGACCAGCTCGCGCAGCGCCTGCTGGTGAACATTGCGCTTGAGGATCGGCAGGCAGTACAGGTGAGGGCGCACCCCGCCCACCAGCATATGGTTACGGTTAAACATCAGATGCTGTGGGGTGATGGTCGCGGCGATCAGCTCGTTGCCGTCGCGAACATACTCTGCCGCGTCTTTGGTGGTGATATGCTCAAAGACGACCTTAAGCGCCGGCAGACGCTGGCGCAGAGGCTCCATCACGGTCTCGATGAAACGGGCTTCACGGTCAAAGATGTCAATCTCCGCATGCGTTACTTCGCCGTGTACCAGCAGTGGCATGCCCAGCTTCTGCATACGCTCCAGCACCGGCATGATGGCATCAATGCTGGTGACGCCGTGGCTGGAGTTGGTGGTGGCGTTCGCCGGGTAGAGTTTCGCCGCCGTAAATACGCCTTCGTTAAATCCGCGTTCCACCTCGTTCGGGTCCAGCGAATCGGTCAGGTAGCAGGTCATCAACGGGGTGAAATCATGTCCTGCCGGAACGGCATCCAGGATGCGCTGGCGGTAGGCTATCGCGGCATCGACGGTGGTGACTGGCGGAACCAGGTTTGGCATGACAATCGCGCGGCCATAAATTTCACTGGTATAGGGCACGACGGTTTTCAGCATATCGCCATCACGCAGATGGATATGCCAGTCGTCAGGGCGGCGGATTTGAAGAACCTGGGGTTGTGCAGTCATGGAAGCTCCGGCTTGTCAGGAATCAGTCATAAGGATGGCTGTTTTTGCCGGACACAAATCATAAGCGGAAACGTTTTCGTTTGCACACTTTTCCGTAAAAAAAAGGGCGCCGCAGCGCCCTTCAGGTTAATCGGTGAAAGGAATGATGATCTCTCCCGGCTTCACCTCTATCCCTTTTGCGTATTTCTTCGCGAGGGCTTCACCCTTGCTTTTGTCTTCGCTTAAGACGTACGCCGGCTGCTGATTAAAGTAGTTACGCAGCGACTGGTTCAGATAGGGCATCAGGGTTTGCAGAACCGGTGCCATCTTGTCCGGCGAAACCTGCGCATCGACCACTTCCATCTCCTGCAGGAAAATCGCCCCTTTCTCTTTATTGAAAACGGGGAGCGCCTTCAGCTTGAGCTTGATGTTGGCTTTCTGATTGCCAAATAGAGACGTCATATCAAGCGCGGCATCGCCTGCCAGCGTGACTTTATTCGGCTCTTCACGACCAATCTGGCTGGTGAGATTGGTAAGAACGATGTGGGCATCGGCCAGCCCCGGCACGCCAATGTCTTTAGAGAAATTGTTATGTTTTTCCAGCGCCTGATTAATTTCCTGCTCACTGACGGTATATTGCGTAAGCTGGTTACAGCCCACCAGCAGACCGCTGATGATAAGTGCGGCGGCAATGACAATTTTCTTCATAGTGTTCCTCAACGAAAAATCGGCGCTACTGTCCTGTTTCGTCAGTATGTCAGTGTGAAATGGCAGAAACCAGCAGAAAATACTGAGAAGTGTGGCGGGAGCATTCTCCCGCCGGAGGGAAGGGCTACGCGCCGGGTTCGAGCATGCCGCTCGCGCTGCGCTTCTGGCTGAACTGCCACCACAGGGCGAGAAGTGTCATGACGCCCACCACGCCGAGCATCATCCAGGGGAGCTCCGGCTGGTTCAGCGCTTTGCCGGCATCGAACAGCCAGCCGCCGCCGGCGTAACCCAGCGCACCGCCAAAGGCCAGTCCGAGGCGGCTGAAGCCCATATAGCTGCCGCGCGCACGCGCATCCGCAAGCGAGGCGCTCAGCGTTTCCCGGGCGGGCTCGGCGATGATAGAGCCGATGTAGAAGGTGCAGATCAGCATAAAAAGCTGCTGGAGCGTGTTTACCAGACCGATAGGCATCATGCTCAGCGTCATCAGAAACAGACCGGCCATCAGGCGATGCTCCAGGCGAAAACGCCGTTCACTCCAGCGGGCGATGGGGTAAAGCAGCGTCAGCGACAGGCAGGCTTCGATGGCGTACATCCATTTCACGGCTGCAGGCGTGCCCGCAATATCGTTCACTATGATTGGCAGCATCAGCATCACCTGTACGGCCAGCATGTAATAGCCGGTCAGGGTCAACACGTAGGTGACAAAACGCCTGTCGCGAAGCACCCTTCCGAGCCCCTCGCGTACCGGCGCTTTTACCGTAGACAGCTTCCAGGCCGGGAGATAGAGACCGTTAAACAGTGCGCACAGAATAAACAGCACCGCCCCGGCCGCGCAGACCAGACGGAAATCGTACTGCAGCAGCCAGCTGCCCAGCAGGGCGCCAACAACCGCCCCGGCGCTGTCCTGCATCATCAGAATGGAGAAGAAGCGGCCGCGGTGCTGCGGACGAATAAGCTTTACCACCAGCGCGGTACGCGGCGGGTCAAACAGGGTGCCCCCGATACCGGAGAGGAAGCAGGAGAACCACAGCAGCCAGGGCTCGTGGGCAACCGCCATCGTGGCAAAGCCTGCCGCGCGGAGCAGCATACCGGTAACGATCATCGGTTTAGCGCCAAAGCGGTCAGCGATCGCGCCGCCAAAGACGCCAAGACCCTGCTGGACAAACTGGCGTAGCCCCAGCGCAATGCCGACCATCAACGCCGCCCAGCCCATTTGATCGACAAAGCGGATCGAGATGAGGGGGAACACGACAAAAAAGCCGAGCACGACCAGCATGTTATCGACGAGCAGGAAATATTTACCCAGGCTCCTGGCCTGTGATACGCGGGACATTTTCCCTCCAGGGAAAATAAGAAGGTGAGCACGCTAACATTCTGCGGTGTCGCCGCGCTTTTTCCCACCCCTGCGCGCGACAATATTTTTTTATCAAAACGGTGCTTTGATAGAGAGTTCTCATCGAAAAATGTGAAAAGAGGTCAAAATGGTATGTCACTGTTTTCACAGACGGCACAGGCGCAGGTATAGTAAAGCTAATGGGTAAGCTGAAGCGACGGGAAGGAGTGGTATTGATGTTTGGCTATCGCAGTAATGTGCCAAAAGTGCGTCTGACAACGGACAGGCTGGTCGTTCGTCTTGTGCATGAGCGTGATGCCTGGCGTCTGGCGGATTATTACGCCGAGAATCGCCAGTTTTTAAAACCCTGGGAACCCGTTCGGGATGAGAGCCATTGTTACCCCTCCGGCTGGCAGGCGCGCCTCAGCATGATCGCTGAATTTCATAAGCAGGGCAGCGCGTTTTATTTCGCGCTGCTCGATCCGGAAGAGAAAGAGATTATCGGAATTGCCAATTTTTCAAACGTGGTGCGGGGTTCGTTCCACGCTTGCTACCTTGGCTACTCTATCGGCCAGAAATGGCAGGGGCAGGGGATGATGTACGAGGCGTTAACGGTGGCCATTCGCTATATGCAGCGCACGCAGCATATCCATCGCATTATGGCGAACTACATGCCGCATAATCAGCGCAGCGGCAATTTGCTGGCGCGTTTAGGGTTCGAGAAAGAGGGTTATGCCAAAGATTATCTGCTGATAGACGGAGAGTGGCGCGACCACGTTCTGACGGCGTTAACCACCCGAGACTGGACCGCAGGTCGTTAAGGAGAAAAGATGAAGTATCAGCTAAACGTTACGGAAGCGCGCGTGATTGGGTGCTTACTCGAAAAACAGGTCACCACGCCGGAGCAGTATCCGCTCTCAGTTAACGCCGTGACCATGGCCTGCAACCAGAAGACCAACCGCGAGCCGGTGATGAACCTCAGCGAGCATGACGTTCAGGACGTGCTGGACGCGCTGGTAAAGCGCCACTATTTGCGCACCGTCAGCGGCTTTGGCAACCGCGTGACCAAATACGAGCAGCGCTTCTGTAACTCTGAATTTGGCGACCTGAAGCTGAGCAGTGCGGAAGTGGCGATTATCACCACGCTGCTGCTGCGCGGGGCGCAGACGCCGGGGGAACTGCGAACGCGCGCTTCCCGCATGCATGAGTTCAGCGACATGCAGGAGGTCGAGCAGACGCTGGAAGGGCTGGCCGCGCGTGAGGATGGCCCCTTTGTGGTGCGTCTGGCGCGCGAGCCGGGCAAACGTGAAAGCCGCTATATGCACCTTTTCAGCGGTGACGTTGACGCCGCAAGCGTGGCGACGGAATCGGGCCCCGCAATCAGCGACGACCTTTCAGCACGCGTAGAGGCGCTGGAAGAAGAGGTAGCCGGGCTGAAGCAGCGGCTGGACGCGTTGCTCGCACATCTGGGAGACTGACGGTGAAAAAATTACGTATTGGCGTGGTGGGGCTGGGCGGTATTGCGCAAAAAGCCTGGCTGCCTGTTTTAGGTGCGGCGACAGACTGGACCCTGCAAGGGGCCTGGTCACCCACGCGCGAGAAGGCAGAGCGTATCTGCGAAACCTGGCGCATCCCGTATGCCGCCTCCCTGCAGGATCTGGCCCGCGAGTGCGATGCGGTATTCGTGCATACCTCAACGGCAACCCACTATCAGGTGGTGAGCGAGCTGCTCAATGCGGGTGTTCACGTCTGCGTGGATAAACCGCTGGCGGAAAACGTTCAGGACGCGGAGCGGCTGATTGAGCGGGCGGCACGTAAAAACCTGACGCTGATGGTCGGTTTCAACCGCCGCTTCGCGCCGCTTTATCAGCAGCTGAAGGCGCAGTCGGGCACGCTCGCCTCGCTGCGGATGGATAAGCACCGTACCGACAGCGTGGGTCCGAACGATCTGCGCTTTACCCTTCTTGATGACTACCTTCACGTGGTGGATACCGCGCTGTGGCTGACCAACGGCGAAGCGCTGCTGAAAAGCGGCACTCTGGTCACTAACGAACAGGGGCAGATGGTGTATGCGGAACACCATTTTGCCGTTGAGCACCTTCAGGTCACCACCAGCATGCACCGCCGCGCAGGCAGCCAGCGGGAATCCGTGCAGGCGGTAACCGACGGCGCGCTGTACGACGTTACCGACATGCGGGAGTGGCGGGAAGAGAAGGGCAGCGGCGTGGTGACGCTCCCGGCGCCAGGCTGGCAAAGCACCCTCGAGCAGCGCGGTTTCGCGGGATGTGCCCGCCACTTTATCACCTGCGTGCAAAATCAGACGGTTCCTGAAACGTCCGGCGAGCAGGCCATTCTGGCGCAGCGCATTGTGGAAAGACTCTGGCGCGATGCCATGAGCGAATAACTCGCTGTAACATCTGCAGATAGTAATTCGTTGAAATCCGGTTAGACTAAGCGCCGCCTGTTGGCTTTGCCGGGTGGCGCTTACGCTTACCCGTCCTGGAAATCCGTATGGTTCTGGAAATTCACGTTAATGAACTTATTAAAATCGCTGGCGGCCGTCAGCTCGATGACCATGTTCTCTCGCGTACTCGGTTTTGCGCGCGATGCCATTGTGGCAAGGGTCTTTGGTGCAGGGATGGCAACGGACGCCTTTTTCGTTGCGTTCAAGCTGCCTAACCTGCTGCGTCGCATTTTTGCTGAAGGGGCGTTCTCCCAGGCGTTCGTTCCCATTCTGGCGGAATATAAAAGCAAGCAGGGTGAAGATGCGACGCGCGTATTTGTCTCTTATGTCTCCGGGTTGCTGACCCTGGCGCTGGCCGTGGTGACCGTCGTCGGTATGCTGGCCGCGCCCTGGGTGATTATGGTGACCGCACCTGGTTTTGCCGACACGGCAGATAAATTTGCCCTGACTTCGCAGCTGCTGCGCATTACCTTCCCCTATATTCTGCTGATCTCGCTGGCCTCGCTGGTGGGGGCGATCCTGAACACCTGGAACCGCTTCTCCGTTCCGGCGTTTGCGCCGACGTTTCTCAACGTCAGCATGATCGGTTTTGCGCTGTTCGCCGCGCCGCACTTCAACCCGCCGGTGCTGGCGCTGGCCTGGGCGGTCACCGTGGGCGGCGTGCTGCAGCTGGCGTATCAGCTGCCGCATCTGAAGAAAATCGGCATGCTGGTGCTGCCGCGCATCAATCTTAAAGATGCCGGGGCGATGCGCGTAATTAAGCAGATGGGGCCTGCCATTCTTGGCGTCTCCGTCAGCCAGATCTCGCTTATCATCAACACCATCTTTGCCTCTTTCCTGGTGTCCGGTTCCGTTTCGTGGATGTACTACGCTGACCGTCTGATGGAGTTCCCGTCCGGCGTGCTGGGCGTGGCGCTGGGGACCATCCTGCTGCCGTCGCTGTCGAAAAGCTTTGCCAGCGGCAACCATGATGAGTACTGCCGCCTGATGGACTGGGGCCTGCGTCTCTGCTTCCTGCTGGCCCTGCCCAGCGCGGTGGCGCTGGGGATCCTCGCCAAGCCGCTGACGGTGTCGCTGTTCCAGTACGGGAAATTCACCGCGTTTGACGCCGCGATGACCCAGCGCGCGCTGATAGCCTACTCGGTGGGATTGATGGGGCTGATTGTCGTCAAAGTGCTGGCGCCGGGGTTCTATTCGCGTCAGGACATTAAAACGCCGGTGAAAATTGCCATCGTGACGCTGATTATGACCCAGCTGATGAACCTGGCATTTATCGGCCCGCTGAAGCATGCCGGACTGTCGCTGTCTATTGGTCTGGCGGCCTGCCTGAATGCCGGGCTGCTTTACTGGCAGCTGCGCAAGCAGGATATCTTTACGCCGCAGCCGGGCTGGGCAAGTTTCCTCGTGCGTTTGGTTGTGGCGGTGCTGGTGATGTCTGCGGCACTCATCGGGATGATGTACGTCATGCCGGAGTGGTCCCTGGGCACGATGCCCTATCGTCTGATGCGGCTGATGGCCGTGGTGGGCGTCGGGGTGGTAGCGTATTTCGCCACGCTCGCCGTGCTGGGCTTCAAAGTGAAAGAGTTTACCCGCCGTACGGCATAAACGCCAAAAGGGGAGTTCACCTCAGGGTGCTCCCCACTGCATGATTTGTCGCTGATGCGTCAAATCGAAATCTTTTTTACACCCGCAATACGCGCAGTCGCCGTCTGACCATCCGCGCCGTACAGTCCGGTTTCTTTATGCGGCTTCAGCACCTCAAGCGCCTGCTGATTGCGCTCAATCTGCCCTTCAAGCAGCCAGCCGTTATGCTGGTTGAGATCGCGCAGATGCTGGGTTTTTTCGGTAATGGTCTGCCAGCGCTCAACAATATCGTCATTGGCGCTGCGCTTCGGATCCTGCTCGGCGCGGCGCTGCTGCTCCAGATAATCCAGCGTCGCCAGCAGCGAACTCTTATCTTCAGTAATACGCTGCAGCGCGCTGCCGTTGATGTGGCCGGAAGAGAGATGCTGCTGTTCAGCGTCCATTACCGTTTTCAGGTCGTTCAGGACAACCGTCATTTGATCCAGTATTTCTGACAGTCGACTCATACGGTTAGTTACTCTGTAAGAAACTCTGTGCTTCCTGAATCAGGGCGTCAGCGATTTTGCTGGTGTCCATTTTCAGCTCACCGTTGCGAATAGCCGTTTTCAGCGCTTCAACACGTTCCATATTGATATCGTTGCTGCCTGGCTGCATCAGTTTTGCCTGGGCATCGCTCAGGGTCACGCTGGTGCTGTTAGACGTTGACGGTTTTTCCAGACGCGTTTTCTGAGGGGTAGCGTCGTTCGTTTCGCGAGGCTGTACAGCGCTTACCGGCTTCAGGGCTGATGTACGATCAATGCTCATAGTGTTGTCCTCATCGAGGGTTCGCGGCGTTTGCGCCTGACATCATCATTAGTTGAATATTTATCGGCACGCGCCGCGGAATCTTTAAAAAGATTATAGGTTAATCAGAATATTCCCATCAGAATCGACGGTTCCGCTAACCACCTGGCCCGAGGACATTCTGACACGGGCGTTTTGCGCCACCGCAGCATTGTTTAACGCTTTCCCTTCACTGTTGATGCTAAAGCCATCTCCGTTGGCGACCACCATCACCTGCTGTCCTGCTTTAACACGCCACGCCTGGCGAAGCATGGAGAGCTGAATCGGCTGGCCCGGGGCCACGTCGCGCAGGCTGACGGCGTCCTGTGCCTGGTTCATTTCCAGCATTGTCCGTGGCGGAAGCTGGTCCAGACGCCCGCGCTTCAGCGTCACGCTGTTTGCCTGGAGCGTGCTGCCACGCGCGATGGGTACGGCGGCGACAACATAATTGCCCGTCGCCTGAACTGCAACCTGTAAATAGCGTTTTTCGTTGGCGCAGCGTGCCAGCACGTTCACATTGCCCCACAGCTTCGTGGTCCCCGTCACGCTGAATGACGGTTGCTCGCAGGTCGGATACAGATTCGGCGGCGTACGGATGGTCACGTTAACTTCGTCGCTAAAGCCCGCCAGCTTCTGGGCAAAAAAATTCGTCAGCGCATTCTGTAAATCCCCGGCCTGCACCAGAGGGCTAAACAGCAAGACGGTTGCCATCAGGCCACGTTTTAACGTTTGCATCGCAAGTTCCACCGTTTCCAGAGTTGGGTGAATTCTACCTGCAGTGGTTTTGCATCAACGGAATAAATAGCGACGCATTTTGCGCTTATTCCGTCGATAGGGGAGACCGGGTGAGATTTAAGCTGTGAACTGAAATTTTGCCATCAGCGGAGGAGACATGCTCGATAAACTCGACGCCGCGTTACGTTTTCAGCAGGAAGCGCTCAATTTACGCGCCCAGCGGCAGGAGATTTTAGCCGCCAACATCGCTAACGCCGATACGCCCGGGTATCAGGCGCGCGATATTGATTTTTCCAGTGAACTCAAAAAGGTGATGGAGCGTGGACGTGCCGAAGGAACGGGTGTTGCACTCGCCATGACATCCTCTCGCCATATTCCTGCTCAGGCGATGACCGCGCCAGCGACCGATTTACTTTATCGCATCCCCGACCAGCCTTCACTCGACGGTAACACCGTGGATATGGACCGGGAGCGTACGCAGTTTGCCGATAACAGCCTGAAATACCAGACGGGCCTGACCGTACTCGGCGGACAAATCAAAGGCATGATGAACGTCCTCCAGGGGGGCAACTGATAAATGGCCTTGCTGAATATTTTTGATATCGCCGGCTCGGCGTTAACCGCTCAGTCAAAACGGCTGAACGTGGCAGCCAGTAACCTGGCGAACGCCGACAGCGTGACCGGACCTGACGGTCAGCCTTATCGTGCTAAACAGGTTGTGTTTCAGGTCGACGCTGCGCCAGGTGCGGCAACGGGCGGCGTGAAGGTGTCTGACGTGGTAGAGAGCCAGGCGCCGGACAAGCTGGTGTACGAGCCCGGTAACCCGCTCGCGGACGCTAACGGATACGTGAAGATGCCTAACGTGGACGTGGTGGGCGAGATGGTTAACTCCATGTCGGCGTCCCGTAGCTACCAGGCGAACGTCGAAGTGCTTAATACCGTGAAGAGCATGATGCTCAAAACACTGACTCTCGGCCAGTAAAGGAGACATGCATGTCCATCGCCGTAAATGTGAATGATCCTACGAACACAGGTGTTAACAACACCAAAAGTTCGACAAGCTCCAGCTCCCTGACGGGAAGCAATGCCTCCGATTTGCAGAGCAGCTTCCTGACGCTGCTGGTGGCGCAGCTTAAGAACCAGGATCCGACTAACCCAATGCAGAACAACGAACTGACCACGCAGCTTGCGCAGATCAGCACCGTGAGCGGCATTGAGAAACTGAACACCACCCTGGGTTCCGTCTCCGGTCAGATTAACAGCGCCCAGTCCCTGCAGGCTGCAAGCCTGATCGGTCACGGCGTGATGATCCCGGGTACCACTATTCTTGCGGGTACCAGCACCACCGAGGGTACATCGACCACCACCACTACGCCGTTCGGCGTGGAATTGCAGCAGGCGGCTGACAAAGTGACCGCGACGATCACCGACTCAACCGGCGCCGTGGTTCGCACCATCGACATTGGCGAGCTGAAGGCGGGCGTTCACACCTTTACCTGGGACGGCAGCCTGACCGACGGCACGAAAGCACCAAATGGCTCCTACAAAGTCGCGATTAGCGCCAGCAACGGGACAACCCAGCTGGTGGCGCAGCCGCTGCAGTTCGCGCTGGTTCAGGGCGTGATTAAAGGGGGCGACGGCAACAAACTGGATTTGGGTACCTCCGGTACCACCACACTCGACGAAGTTCGGCAGATTATCTAAGCCTTAACACTTATCAGGAGTAAGTCATGGCCTTTTCTCAAGCGGTCAGCGGCCTGAATGCTGCGGCCACCAACCTGGACGTCATTGGCAACAACATCGCCAACTCCGCGACCTATGGTTTTAAATCCGGTTCTGCTTCCTTTGCAGACATGTTTGCCGGTTCCAAAGTGGGTCTGGGCGTAAAAGTTGCGGGCATCACTCAGGACTTTACCGACGGTACCACCACCAACACCGGTCGTGGCCTGGACGTTGCCATCAGCCAGAACGGTTTCTTCCGTATGGTCGATGCAAACGGCTCGGTGTTCTACAGCCGTAACGGCCAGTTCAAGCTGGACGAAAACCGTAACCTGGTGAACATGCAGGGCATGCAATTAACGGGTTATCCGGTTGCCGGAACGCCATCAACGGTTCAGACCGGTGCGAATCCACAGGCGATTAATATCCCGACCACACTGATGGCCGCGAAATCCACCACCACGGCTTCCCAGCAGATTAACCTCAACTCCACCGATGCCGCACCGACCGCCGCCTTCGATCCGGCTAACCCGGATACCTACAACAAAAAAGGTACGGTAACCGTCTTTGATAGCCAGGGTAATGCGCACAACATGAACCTGTTTTACGTCAAAGATGCGACCCCGGCTAACTCCTGGAAAGTGTACGCCCAGGACGGCAGCGTAGCAGGCAGCACGGCGGCAGTGGCCACGACGTTGACCTTCGATAATAACGGTACGTTGATTGGTGGTGGAAACATCAACATCACTACCGCGACTATCCCAGGTGCGGACCCGGCGACCTTCGCCATGAGTTTTGCTAACTCCATGCAGCAGAACACCGGTGCGAACAATATCGTGGCGACCAACCAGAACGGCTTCAAGCCGGGCGACCTGGTGAGCTATCAGATCAACGATGACGGCACCGTCGTCGGGAACTACTCCAACGAGCAGACTCAGGTGCTGGGGCAGATCGTGCTGGCGAACTTTGCCAACAACGAAGGCCTGAAATCTGAAGGCGATAACGTCTGGTCGGCTACCCAGTCCTCCGGCGTGGCGCTGCTGGGTACGGCGGGAACCGGTAACTTCGGCACGCTGACCAACGGCGCGCTGGAAGCCTCTAACGTGGACCTGAGTAAAGAACTGGTGAACATGATTGTCGCGCAGCGTAACTATCAATCGAACGCGCAGACCATCAAGACCCAGGATCAGATCCTCAACACGCTGGTTAACCTGCGTTAAGCGGCTAACAGGAAAGCGCAATGGATCACGCAATATATACCGCGATGGGCGCGGCAAGTCAGACGCTCAGCCAGCAGGCCGTTACTGCCAGCAACCTGGCAAACGCCTCGACGCCGGGCTTTCGCGCGCAGCTGAATGCGCTGCGCGCGGTGCCGGTGGAAGGGCTCTCCCTGCCGACCCGTACGCTGGTGGCGGCATCGACCCCGGGCGCAGACATGACGCCAGGGCAGATGGATTACACCTCACGCCCGCTGGACGTTGCCCTGCAGCAGGACGGCTGGCTGGCGGTGCAAACGGCGGACGGCGGTGAAGGCTATACCCGTAACGGGAATATCCAGGTCAGCGCGACCGGCCAGCTGACGATTCAGGGGCATCCGGTGATGGGTGAAGCGGGCCCGCTGACCGTGCCGGAAGGCTCTGAGCTGACCATCGCCGCGGACGGCACCATCTCGGCGCTGAACCCGGGCGACCCGGCCAATACCGTTGCCCCTGTTGGTCGTCTGAAGCTGGTCAAAGCGGAAGGCAAAGAGGTGCAGCGCGGCGACGACGGCATGTTCCGTCTGACCCAGGCGGCCCAGGCTACTCGTGGCGCCACGTTACAGGCCGATCCGAGCATCCGCGTGATGTCCGGCGTTCTGGAAGGCAGCAACGTCAAGCCGGTCGAAGCGATGACCGACATGATCGCCAGCGCCCGTCGTTTTGAAATGCAGATGAAAATTATCAGCAGCGTGGATGAAAACGCGGGCAAGGCTAACCAACTTCTGTCTATGAGTTAACAGGACTCTTTATGATCAGCTCCTTATGGATCGCGAAAACTGGCCTGGACGCGCAGCAAACCAACATGGATGTGATTGCCAACAACCTGGCAAACGTCAGCACCAATGGTTTCAAGCGTCAGCGCGCCGTTTTCGAAGATTTGCTTTATCAAACCATCCGCCAGCCGGGCGCGCAGTCTTCTGAACAGACGACGCTGCCGTCAGGTCTGCAGATCGGTACCGGCGTTCGCCCGGTGGCGACCGAGCGTCTGCACAGCCAGGGCAACCTGTCTCAGACCAACAACAGCAAAGACGTGGCAATCAAAGGTCAGGGTTTCTTCCAGGTGCAGCTGCCTGACGGAACCTCTGCCTATACCCGTGACGGTTCCTTCCAGGTCGATCAGAACGGTCAGCTGGTGACGGCGGGCGGTTTCCAGGTTCAACCTGCGATCACCATTCCGGCGAACGCCCTGAGCATTACCATCGGCCGTGACGGCATCGTGAGCGTGACCCAGCAGGGGCAGGCCGCGCCGGTCCAGGTCGGACAGCTCAACCTGACCACCTTCATGAACGATACCGGCCTGGAAAGCATTGGTGAGAACCTCTACACCGAAACGCAATCCTCCGGTACGCCAAATGAAAGTACGCCGGGCCTGAACGGTGCCGGTCTGCTGTATCAGGGGTATGTAGAAACCTCCAACGTGAACGTGGCGGAAGAGCTGGTAAATATGATCCAGGTCCAGCGCGCGTATGAAATTAACAGTAAAGCAGTCTCGACGACCGATCAGATGCTGCAGAAACTGACGCAACTCTAAGGCGTAGCCCGGTGCGGTAAACCCCGCACCGGCTCCCTGTTTTCGAAGATGAAGGCAATGCAAAAAAACGCGGCGTTTCGTTATCCGATACTGACTGTTCTGGCTGTCACCCTCAGCGGGTGCGCTTTGATCCCGTCTAAACCATTGGTCCAGGGTGCGACGACTGCCCAACCCGTTCCTGGCCCTGCGCCAGTGGTAAACGGCTCCATTTTCCAGACCGCGCAGCCGATTAACTACGGCTATCAGCCGCTGTTTGAAGATCGCCGCCCGCGCAATGTTGGCGATACATTGACCATTGTGCTGCAGGAAAACGTCAGCGCGAGCAAGAGCTCGTCGGCGAACGCCAGCCGCGATGGCAAAACCAATTTTGGCTTCGACACCGTTCCACGCTATCTGCAGGGCCTGTTCGGCAATGCCCGTGCGGATGTTGAGGCTTCCGGCGGCAACACCTTTAACGGTAAAGGTGGCGCAAACGCCAGCAACACCTTCAGCGGTACGCTGACGGTTACGGTTGACCAGGTGCTGGTTAACGGCAATTTACACGTCGTGGGTGAAAAACAGATCGCCATCAACCAGGGCACTGAATTCATTCGCTTCTCGGGCGTGGTGAATCCACGCACCATCAGCGGCACCAACACCGTTCCGTCCACCCAGGTGGCGGATGCGCGCATTGAGTACGTCGGTAACGGCTACATTAATGAAGCGCAGAATATGGGTTGGCTGCAGCGCTTCTTCCTTAATTTATCGCCGATGTAAGCGAGGTGACCCATGTTTAAATCGATCTTCGCCGTGGCGCTGGTTCTTGTAGCAACGTTTGCCCAGGCTGACCGCATCCGCGATCTCACCAGCGTTCAGGGCGTCCGCCAGAACTCGCTGATTGGCTATGGCCTGGTGGTGGGGCTGGACGGTACCGGTGACCAGACGACCCAGACGCCTTTTACCACCCAAAGCTTGAACAACATGCTTTCCCAGCTCGGTATTACCGTGCCGGCGGGAACCAACATGCAGCTGAAAAACGTGGCCGCGGTAATGGTCACTGCCTCTTACCCGGCGTTTGCGCGCCAGGGGCAGACCATTGACGTGGTGGTCTCCTCAATGGGTAATGCCAAAAGCCTGCGCGGCGGTACGCTGCTGATGACCCCGCTGAAAGGCGTCGACAGCCAGGTCTATGCTCTGGCGCAGGGTAACATTCTGGTTGGCGGTGCGGGTGCATCGGCAGGCGGAAGCAGCGTGCAGGTGAACCAGTTGAACGGCGGACGTATTACCAACGGCGCGATCATCGAGCGTGAGCTGCCGACCCAGTTTGGCGCAGGCAACACCATCAACCTGCAGCTGAATAATGAAGACTTCACGATGGCGCAGCAGATTGCCGACACCATCAACCGCAGCTATGGCAATGCCACGGCGCTGGATGCGCGTACCGTGCAGATACGCACCTCTACCGGCAGCAGCAACCAGGTGCGCATGCTGGCGGATATCCAGAATCTGGAAGTGAACGTGCCGGTGCAGGATGCCAAAGTGATCATCAACTCCCGTACGGGGTCCGTGGTGATGAACCGGGAAGTGTCGCTGGATAGCTGCGCCGTGGCGCAGGGTAACCTGTCGGTGACGGTTAACCGTTCTGCCAACGTCAGCCAGCCGGATACACCATTTGGTGGCGGCCAGACGGTGGTGACGCCACAAACGCAGATTGATTTACGCCAGAGCGGCGGCTCTCTGCAGAGCGTGCGCTCCAGCGCCAACCTGAACAGCGTGGTGCGTGCCCTGAACGCGCTGGGCGCGACGCCGATGGATCTGATGTCCATTCTGCAATCCATGCAAAGCGCGGGCTGCCTGCGCGCCAAACTGGAAATCATCTGATGCTGACCGATAGCAAACTGTTGACCAGTGCCGCCTGGGACGCCCAGTCGCTCAACGAACTGAAAACCAAAGCAGGTAAAGACCCGGCGGCGAATATCCGTCCGGTCGCCCGCCAGGTAGAGGGGATGTTTGTCCAGATGATGCTGAAAAGCATGCGCGAAACCCTGCCGAAAGACGGGATGTTCAGCAGCGATTCAACGCGTCTTTACACCAGCATGTATGACCAGCAGATTGCGCAGCAGATGACCGCCGGTAAAGGCCTCGGTCTGGCTGACATGATTGTCAAACAGACCGCCGCCGCACAGGGTGTTCAGCCAGAAGAGCAGCCGCAGCAGGTGCCGATGAAGTTCGATCTGGAAACGGTGACCAGTTATCAGAACCAGGCGCTGACGCAGATGGTGCGTAAAGCGATACCGAAGGCAACGGGCAGCGGCGACGAGGCGCTCTCCGGTGACAGCAAAGACTTCCTGGCGCAGCTATCTCTGCCTGCGCGACTGGCCAGTGAACAGAGCGGCGTGCCTCACCATCTGATTCTCGCCCAGGCCGCGCTGGAGTCGGGCTGGGGCCAGCGCCAGATCCGCAAGGAAAACGGCGACCCGAGCTTTAACATCTTCGGCGTGAAGGCCACCTCCAGCTGGAAAGGGCCGACCACGGAGATCACCACCACCGAATACGAGAACGGTGCGGCGGTGAAGGTGAAAGCGAAATTCCGAGTTTACAGCTCTTATCTGGAAGCACTGTCCGATTATGTCGGGCTGCTGAGTCGAAATCCGCGTTACACCGCCGTTACGCAGGCGGCGACGGCGGAGCAGGGCGCTCAGGCCCTGCAAAACGCGGGCTACGCGACCGACCCGAACTACGCGCGCAAGCTTACCAGCATGATCCAGCAGCTGAAATCCATGGGCGAGAAGGTCAGCAAAGCCTATAGCGCAGATATTGAAAATCTGTTCTGAAAGTTCTCAAGTCCCGGTGGAGGTTGCCGATAACCTTCATCAGGACTCGTGTCTGAACGTATAAAAGGAACCCCCATGTCCAGTTTGATTAACAGCGCCATGAGTGGCCTCAGTGCCGCGCAGTCGGCACTCAATACCGTCAGTAATAATATTTCAAGCTACAACGTGGCAGGTTACACCCGCCAGACGACGGTGCTGGGTGCATCTAACAGCACGCTGACCGGCGGTGGCTGGGTGGGTAACGGGGTGTATGTCTCCGGTGTCCAGCGTGAATATGACGCTTTTATCACCAACCAGCTACGCGCCGCGCAGACGCAGAGCAGCGGCCTGACCACACGCTATCAGCAGATGTCAAAAATTGACGATGTGCTCTCCGATACTACCAACTCGCTTTCCACCACCCTGCAGGATTTCTTTAAAAGCCTGCAAACGCTGGTGAGCAACGCGGAAGACCCGGCTGCGCGTCAGACGGTGCTGGGAAAAGCGGGCGGCCTGGTCAATCAGTTCAAAACTAACGATCAGTATCTCCGCGATCAGGATACGCAAGTCAATACCGCAATTGCGACCAGCGTTTCGCAGATCAACAACTACGCCAAACAGATTGCCAATCTGAACGATCAGATTTCCCGCCTCACAGGCGTCGGCGCGGGCGCATCGCCTAACGATCTGCTCGACCAGCGCGATCAGCTTGTCAATGAGCTGAACAAAATCGTGGGCGTGGAAGTCTCTGTTCAGGATAGCGGCACGTTTAACATCTCTTTCGGCAACGGCTATAGCCTGGTGCAGGGCAGCAAAGCTAACCAGCTGGCGGCCGTGAAGTCCAGCGCCGATCCTTCCCGTACCACTATCGCCTACGTCGATGAGGTTGCGGGCAATGTCGAGATCCCGGAAAAGATGGTTACCACCGGCTCGTTAGGCGGCTTGCTGACGTTCCGCGCTGAAGATCTGGATAAGGCCCGTAACACCCTGAACCAGATGGCGCTGGCATTTGCTGACGCGATGAACAAACAGCATGAGGCCGGCTTTGATGCCAACGGCGATGCGGGCGGCAAGCTGTTCGGCTTTGGTTCTCCGGCTGTGCTTTCTAACAGCAAAAATAGCGGCTCGGCGGTTGTCAATGCCACCGTTGCGGACAGCACCAAAGTTCAGGCAACGGACTATAAGCTGCAGTTTAACGGTACCGACTGGACCATTACCCGTACCTCGGACAAGACCAGTTTTACAATGAGCCCGGATGCCAGCGGCAATCTGTCGTTTGATGGTCTCAACGTGAACGTCAGCGGTTCGGCAAACGCTAAAGACAGCTTTACCGTGAAGCCTGTGTCCGACGTCATCATGAACATGGAACTGTCCATCAGCGACGAGTCCAAACTGGCCATGGCCGCGGTGCAGAACGGCGGTGAGAGCGACAACCGCAACGGGCAGAAAATGCTCGATCTGCAAAACAGCAAAGTGGTTGGCGGAAACAAAACCTTCAACGATGCCTATGCCTCACTGGTCAGTACCGTGGGTAGCACCACCGCTTCACTGAAGGTAAGCAGCCAGACGAAAGCCAACGTGGAAACGCAGTTAATCAAGCAGCAGCAGACCATCTCTGGGGTAAACCTTGACGAAGAGTATGGCAACCTGCAGCGTTATCAGCAGTATTACCTCGCCAACGCGCAGGTGCTTCAGACTGCCAGTACGCTCTTCGATGCAATTATCAACATTCGTTAAGGTTGAGGTGAAAAATGCGTATTAGCACCCAGATGATGTACGAACAGAACATGCGCGGGATCACCGATTCCCAGAGCAGATGGCTGAGCTACGGTGAGCAGATGTCCACCGGCAAACGCGTTAATCGTCCGTCGGACGATCCTATCGCGGCTTCGCAGTCTATTGTTCTGTCGCAATCTCAGTCACAAAACAGCCAGTTCGCGTTAGCGCGCACCTTTGCCACGCAAAAAGTGTCGCTGGAAGACAACGTGCTGACCCAGGTGAACACTGCGTTATCAAGCGTGCGTGAGAAGCTGGTCTACGCGTCAAACGGCACCTTAAGCGATGACGACCGTCTCTCTCTGGCGACCGATATCCAGGGGATCCGCGACCAGCTCATGAACCTGGCTAACACGACGGATGGCAATGGTCGCTTTATCTTTGCGGGTTACAAAACCGAGAGCGCACCGTTTGATGCCGCAACCGGCACCTACAATGGCGGCACTGAGGCGATCACCCAGCAGGTTGATACGGCGCGAAATATGGCAATCAGCCATACCGGCCAGCAGATTTTCGAAAGCATTACCAGCAATGCGCAAGAGCTGCCGGGCGGAGGCTATGGCGAAACAAACATGTTTAAAATCCTTGATTCCGCCATTGCTTCGCTGAAGACGCCGATTGAGAACGATCCGGCCGCGGCTGCCGCACAAAGCCAGACAATTTCCAACGCACAGATCGGTATTAAAAACGCGCAGAACAACGTCCTGACGGTCGTTGCGGATGTCGGCACCAAGATGAACGAACTGGAAAAACTCGATACCCTGGGTGACGACCGCGCGCTGGGCCAGACTAAGCAGATGAGTGACCTGGTGGACGTGGACTGGAACGAAGCAATTTCCTCTTACACCATGCAGCAGGCGGCCCTGCAGGCCTCTTATAAAGCGTTTAGCGATATGCAGGGCATGTCTCTGTTCCAGCTGAACAAATAACATCTTGACCTCTTGGAACATGTCTTGAAACTGGGCATGTTTTACTGCCCAATCCGTCTGGATTGGGCATTTTTTTTATGCCATTTCTGCTGGTGCTGAGGCGACGCGCGCGCTTTCAATCAGGCGGATTGCCAGCGCAATGATGCCGCAGACCGTTGCCAGCGCGACCACACCCGTCCAGCCAGCCAGCGTGTAAATATTGCTGCCTAACGCGGAACCCAACGCCATGCCGATAAAGATCACGGTAAAGAGCAGGGCGTTCAGGCGGCCACGAGCCTGCGGCTCAAGGCTGTAGACCAGGTTCTGGTGCGCGACCAGGCTGGACTGCAGGCCCAGATCGAACCCGATGGCAGAGACGGCAATCAGAATCAGCTGTCCGTGAACCCCCACAGCAGGCATCAGGAACATCAGGGCAAACGAGACGGTCACAATGATTGCGCCAAGCTGCGTCACTTTCCCGGCACCCAGTTTATCCGCCAGGCCGCCTGCCAGCGGTGCGGCTAATGCACCGGCAGCACCTGCAATACCAAAACCACCGGCGACGGCACTGCCGAGGTGATAGCGTTCCAGCAGCATGACCGCAAGCGTTGACCAGAAGGCGCTAAAGGCAATCGACAGAAAACCCTGGGCCAGCGCCGCACGGCGCAGAGCGGGATAACGACGCCACAGATGTTCCATCGAGCGCATCAGTGCGGGATAGCTCAGCGTGGAGTGAATAGCGAAACGAGGGAGCACGGCCCACATCACCACCCCGATAAACGCAATACTTGCCGCAGCCAGCTGGTACATCACGCGCCAGCCAAACGCTTCGCCCACCACGCCGCTGACGGTTCTGGAGAGCAAAATGCCCAGCAGCAGACCGGTCATCACCGTACCGACGGTTTTTCCCTGTTTACCTTCCGGCGCAAGAATCGCCGCTGCCGGGACAATATCCTGCGCCATGGTGGCGGCCATGCCGATGAGCAGACTTGCCAGCAGCAGGGAGTGGATCTGTCCGGTCAGGCTACAGCCCAGGAGAAACAACGCCAGCGCCGCACTCTTTATCAGGATTAACGTTCTGCGGTCGTGGCGATCGCCGAGCGGCAGCAGGAACAGGATCCCTAAGGCGTATCCCGCCTGGGTGAGCGTCGGGACCAGGCCCATTCCTTCGATACTCAGGTGAAGGTCAGCGCCCATCAGGGGCAGCAGCGGCTGGGCATAATAGATGGAAGCCACGCTGAAGCCTGCGCCGAGCGCCAGCATTAAGATGACCCAGCGGCTTACGGCATGGGCGGCAGTTGTTGTGTTCATAAGACGTTCCTCATTCATCGTGTGAGGCTATTTTTTATCAGTACGCCTTGCGACGGTAGCGGGTGCGGTGGTAAAACGCTTATACGTTGAACGTATAAATGAAATTAAGATGAAAAGAACTGAGCGTATAGACAGGGTGGAGCTAATGCGGACGTTTGTCCGCATTGTGGAGGCAGGGTCACTCTCTGCGGCGGCACGGCAGCTGGACACAACCCAGGCCACGGTGAGCAGGCGGCTGCAGTCGCTTGAGACAATGCTGGGCGTGCGCCTGATGTTGCGAACGACCCACACGACGCGGCTCACGGATGACGGCGAGCGCTGCTATCAGCACGCCCGTCGGGTGATTGATAGCTGGCTGGCGCTGGAAGATGAGGTGGGACAGACGGAAGATGAACCTGTAGGCGTGCTGCGGGTGCGGGCACCGCACGCGTTTGGTCAGGATCAGCTCCTGAAACCGCTAACCGAGTTTTTGCAGCGTTACCCGCAACTTTCGATTGAGTGGATGCTCAACGATCGGTCGGCTGATTTCCTGGGCGACAACCTTGACTGTGCTATTCGGGTGGGAATGGAAGTCGATCCGGCGACCGTATCCGTGCTGCTGGCCGAAGTGCCGCGTTCGGTGGTGGCTTCTCCGGCACTGCTGGACCGTTTTCCGACGGTTAATACGCCGGAGGATCTGCAGCAGCTGCCCTGGATTGCTATCAGCTCTTTCTACCAGCGCCATGTGGAGCTCTTTCACGAGGCATCATCCGCTACCGCGCGAGTGAATATTACCCCACGCCTCAGTACCGACAGCCTGTATGTCGCACGCAATACGGCACTCACCGGGCTTGGCGTGGCGGTCGTATCCAGCTGGACGGTTCAGGACGATATTCGGGAAGGGCGGCTGGTGCATTTACTGCCAGAGTGGCAGCCGGCGGCGTTACCGGTGCATCTGGTTTATCCCTGGTCCCGGTATTATCCGGCGCGCTTGCGGCGATTTCTGGAACTGATGCGGCAGATCATGCCGGAGGTCACCGGGATGAGAAAGCCCGTGCAGCAGGCATAAAAAAGCCGACCCGAAGGTCGGCTTTTTACTTTCTGTGTCGTTATTCGACAGACTGCGGACGCGTCGCCGGTGCAGTTGCCTGATGCGTTGCACTGTGGCCGCCTGCAGCGCCTTTACCGTCGAAGCTGAACGCCGGGCGAACCCAGTCGCTGTGACGCGGGGCTTCAGGCACATACTCCGGTGCCGGAGCACGCGTCATTGGCGCTGTCGCAACGCGAGCTGGCGCAGGCGCGGCAACAACCTTAACCGGCTCAGGCTTCACTTCAGGCGCTTTCACTTCTTCGACAACCGGCTCAACCTGAATCTCAACGTCCTGAACGACTTCTTCAGTGGTGGTTTCGACGAGGGTTTCAGCGGCTTCTTCTACCGCGGCTACAGGTTCAGCCTCTTCAGCGACTTCCTCAGCCACCACGACATCCTCTTCAGCGATAATCTGCGGAGCGGCATCAACCGGCGCGGCAATCACTTCAGGGTGGGTGGTTTCGACGTCCACAGCGTGTGGTTCTGCCGCTTCAACAACCTGAGGTTCAACCACGGTTGCTGCTTCGGTCACCGCGTCTTCAACCGCTGCTACAGGGGCAATCACCTCTTCGGTAACAGCCTGTTCTTCAACAGCCTGCTCAAGGCGAGCGACCGGGTAACGGATCCAGACTTTGCCGGATGCCATTTCTGGCGACGCGCACGCCACGGTCAACGGCATTGGAGACTGAGTCGGGTAACGCTCGTCACGGTAACGACGACGACGCTGGCCGCTGACGCGCAGATGACGTGGAGAACGGCGGGAGCGACGCGGCATACCTGCGTTGTCACGGTTTTCACCGTTTTCATCCTGCTCAACGTTATTGTCCACGACGGCTGGCAGGTCAACTTTTGCAACCTGAGTACCTGTTGCGGTTTCTGCCGCTTCAGCCGCCACAACTGCAGTTTCTTCTGCCGGAGCCGCACCGATGCGCACTTTCTGCGCCAGCTGGCGCTGCTTACGACGTGGCATAACCTGAGTACGTTCTTCCTGCTCGCCGTCCTGCTGCTCAGCAGGCTCTTCGCGGTTCAGGTTTTTAACTTCCTGCTGCGCCTGACGCTTCTCGTCGTTACGACGACGGTTGCGTTCGCGGCGTGGCTGCTGCTCGTCGCGCTGTTTGCTCTTCTCGGACTCATCGCCCGCCTGCTGGCGAATTTCACGATCTTCAACATTCTGCTGCTGTTTCTCGCGACGGTTGCGACGGTTGTCTTCGCGCGGCTCACGGCCTTCGTTGTTATCTGAACGGCTGTCGCGACGCTCGTTACGGTCGCTGCGGTCGTTACGATCGCGGCGGTTGTTCTGACGCTTGCGACGGTCCTGCTGACGCTCAGGTTTGGCTGCTTTTGGTTCTTCCTTCGGCTGCTCTGGCTGAACGTCTTCACCCGCAAACATCTTCTTCAGCGCGCCGAAGAAGCGGCTCAGCAGACCCGGTTGCGCCGGCTGGGCCTTCGCGGCCGCGGCTTCTTGTTTCTGCGCTGCAGGCTTGGCCGCCGGTTTTTCCAGGGCTGCTTCCGGTGGTGCTTCAGGCATGATGAAGGTCGCTAACGCTGGCTGCTCTGGCAGTTTGCGCTCTGCGGGTTCTTCATCGGAAGGCAGCGCCATCTCTTCTTCATGCAGCTTCGGCAGCAGGTAGCTGAGGGTGCTGGTCTCTTCGCCTTTACGGACACGCAGCACGTGATAGTGCGGGGTTTCCATCTGATCGTTCGGCACGATGATGCAGCGAACGCCGCCCTGACGCGCTTCAATCGCACTGACCGCTGCACGTTTTTCGTTCAGCAGGTAGGAGGCGATTGGCACAGGCACAATGGCGTGAACCTCTTTGGTATTCTCTTTCAGCGCTTCTTCTTCAATCAGACGCAGGATAGAGAGAGACAGCGATTCATTGTCACGCACGGTACCGGTGCCGGAACAGCGCGGGCAGACGTGATGGCTGGACTCACCCAGCGACGGGCTCAGACGCTGGCGGGACATCTCCAGCAGGCCAAAGCGCGAGATATGGCTAATCTGGATACGCGCGCGATCCTGACGCACCGCTTCACGCAGGCGGTTTTCAACCGCACGCTGGTGGCGAACAGGGGTCATGTCGATGAAGTCGATAACAATCAGACCGCCCAGGTCGCGCAGGCGAAGCTGGCGGGCGATTTCATCAGCGGCTTCAAGGTTGGTGTTGAAGGCCGTCTCTTCGATGTCGCCGCCGCGGGTTGCACGCGCGGAGTTGATGTCGATAGCAGTCAGCGCTTCCGTGGTATCGATGACGATAGAACCGCCGGACGGCAGGCGCACTTCACGCTGGAAGGCGGACTCGATCTGGGATTCGATCTGATAGTGGCTGAACAGCGGGATTTCACCGGTGTACAGTTTAATTTTGCTGGTGAAATCCGGACGACCCAGCGCGGCGATGTGCTGGCGAGCCAGCTCAAGCACTTTCGGGTTATCGATCAGAATCTCACCGATGTCCTGACGCAGGTAGTCACGGAAGGCACGCACGATAACGTTGCTTTCCTGGTGAATCAGGAACGGAGCAGGGCGGCTTTCAGCGGCTTTCTGGATCGCTTCCCAGTGCTTCAGACGGAAGCTCAGGTCCCACTGCAGCGCTTCGGCTGATTTGCCGACGCCTGCGGTGCGTACGATAAGTCCCATGCCGTCCGGCAGTTCGAGACTTGCCAGGGCTTCTTTCAGCTCGGTACGGTCATCACCTTCGATACGGCGAGAGATGCCACCCGCACGCGGGTTGTTTGGCATCAGCACCAGATAGCTCCCCGCCAGGCTGATAAAGGTGGTCAGTGCGGCACCTTTGTTGCCACGCTCTTCTTTATCAATCTGTACGATAACTTCCTGACCTTCACGCAGAACATCTTTGATGTTTGGGCGGCCATGGGCGTTGTAGTTTGCAGGGAAATATTCGCGAGCGATTTCTTTCAGAGGGAGGAAACCATGACGCTCAGCACCGTAATCGACAAATGCAGCTTCAAGGCTTGGTTCAATGCGGGTGATTTTACCTTTGTAAATGTTCGCTTTTTTCTGTTCGTGTCCAGGACTTTCGATATCCAGATCGTACAGGCGCTGCCCATCCACAAGGGCGACACGCAACTCTTCTTGCTGAGTTGCGTTGATTAACATTCTTTTCATCGTAACTTACTCGTTATTCTTACATTGACGACAAAGCTGCGGGCAAGGTGACGCTTTCCGGGGTATGAACCGATGGCCTCGTGTCTGTTCACGTCGCCAACCTCACGGTTGTCGCTCGCTTAAGAGGCGCAGAGTGTCGGTTGCCTGTGTTTCATACGGAAACACAGCGCAATTATCAGGGGAATTGCCTGGGTAGAACTCTCCAGAGAACAATCCTTATACCGGGAAGTACTGCAACCCGCAGCCCGCTAACTGCCTGAAAGATCAATACGTCTTACGCCATTGCTGCGTTGATGATCGGTCAGACAAAATTGGTCATTCCGTCGACATCCTTACAAAACCCGGATTTAACGCGGAAAACAGCCTCATTATTCCACTGCTCGCCAGGTTATAGCAAGATGACTTTTACCAATTATCACCCGGTTACTCACAGTTTCTTCACCTCAAGGTGGTGATTGGTTTAATAACCACCAAATCGATTGCGTGAAACAGGGCGCAGGCCGGATAAAAGTAAATATAAGCATAGAAAAATGAGTGGCGCTAATGGCTGACGATATTTAGAATCGCCAACCATGAAAACAGAGACTCCAGCCGTAAAAATGGTTGCTATCGCGGATGACTACGCGGGGCAACGTATCGATAACTTCTTGCGCACCCAACTGAAGGGTGTGCCAAAGAGTATGATTTACCGCATCCTGCGTAAGGGCGAGGTGCGGGTGAACAAAAAACGCGTGAAGCCTGAGTATAAGCTCGAAGCGGGCGATGAAGTGCGTATTCCACCGGTGCGCGTGGCAGAACGCGAAGAAGAGGTGGTTTCTCCGAAGCTGCAAAAAGTCGCGGCCCTGAGCGATGTTATCCTTTATGAGGACGATCATATTCTGGTGCTCAATAAGCCATCGGGTACCGCCGTCCACGGTGGTAGCGGACTGAGCTTCGGCGTGATTGAAGGGTTACGTGCGCTGCGTCCGGAAGCCCGTTTCCTTGAACTGGTTCACCGTCTGGACCGTGATACCTCAGGCGTGCTGCTGGTAGCGAAAAAGCGTTCTGCGCTGCGTTCCCTGCACGAGCAGCTGCGCGAGAAGGGAATGCAGAAAGATTATCTGGCGCTGGTGCGTGGTCAGTGGCAGTCCCACGTGAAGGTGGTGCAGGCGCCGCTGCTGAAGAACATTCTGCAAAGCGGCGAGCGCATTGTCCGCGTGAGCCAGGAAGGGAAACCGTCTGAGACGCGCTTTAAGGTTGAAGAGCGCTATGAGTTTGCCACGCTGGTGCGCTGCAGTCCGGTGACGGGACGTACTCACCAGATTCGCGTCCATACGCAGTTTGCGGGCCATCCGATTGCGTTTGATGACCGCTACGGCGACCGCGAATTTGATAAACAGCTGGCGGGCACGGGGCTGTCGCGTCTGTTCCTGCATGCGGCCGCGCTAAAGTTTACCCATCCTAATACCGGTGAAATTATCCGTATTGAAGCGCCGCTGGATGAGCAGTTGAAACGCTGCCTGAAGGTTCTGCGCGGCTGATTATGCCTTCCTCCCTCTCCCTGTGGGAGAGGGCCGGGGTGAGGGCATCAGGCCGCAGCGTCCCAGTCATATTGTCAGCGGATTACACTCTTCACGCCTTAACATCTGGCACAAGGCAATCAGCGGCAATCCCACCAGTGTGTTCGGATCCCGACCGTCCAGTTTGTCGAACAGCGCAATCCCCAGTCCTTCACTTTTAAAGCTTCCCGCACAGTTCAGTGGACGTTCCCGGCGCACGTAATCCGTAATCTCCTGCTCGCTTAAATGGCGGAAGTGCACGTCGAACGGCTCGCATTCGGTTTGCAGATGGCCGGAGGCGGAGTTATAGAGCGCCAGGCCCGTATAAAAGGTCACGATACTGCCACGCGCGCGCAGAAGTTGCTGGCAGGCGTTCTCTTCCGTATGGGGCTTGCCGGTGATTTCGCCATCCAGCACGCAAACCTGATCGGAGCCTATAATCAGATGTGCAGGATAACGTGCGGCCAGCGATTGTGCTTTCTCCTTCGCAAGACGCGTCACCAGATGACGCGGCGACTCGCCCGGCTGCGGCGTCTCATCAACGTCCGGCGCGGCGCATTCAAACGGGAACCCGAGCTTTTCCAGCAGCATTCGACGGTAGGGGGACGTGGAAGCAAGTACGAGATTTGGCATATTTTTATCACCAGATATAGCGTATCGATGCCAGCCATTTTAAACTACAGGCCGCAATGTGTGCGAATAATTGGCAAAAGGCAGCTCTGGTTGCCTTTTTCTTTGACTCTATGACGTTACAAAGTTAATATGCGCGCCCTATGCAAAAGGTAAAATTACCCCTGACTCTTGATCCGGTTCGTACGGCTCAAAAACGCCTCGATTACGAAGGTATCTATACTTCCGATCAGGCCGAGCGTATTGCCGAATCTGTAGTCAGTGTGGACAGTGATGTAGAATGCTCCATGTCGTTCGCTATCGACAACCAGCGTCTCGCCGTTTTAACCGGTGATGCGAAGGTAACGGTAACGCTCGAGTGTCAGCGTTGCGGGAAACCGTTTGTACAGCATGTTCACACAACGTATTGTTTCAGTCCGGTTCGTTCTGACGAACAGGCTGAAGCACTCCCGGAAGCGTACGAGCCGATTGAGGTTAACGAATTCGGTGAAATCGATCTTCTGGCTCTGGTTGAAGATGAAATCATCCTCTCCTTGCCAGTAGTTCCGGTGCATGATTCTGAACACTGTGAAGTGTCCGAGGCGGACATGGTCTTTGGGGAACTGCCTGATGAAGCGCAAAAACCAAACCCATTTGCCGTATTAGCCAGCTTAAAGCGTAAGTAATTGAGGAGTAAGGTCCATGGCCGTACAACAGAATAAACCAACCCGTTCCAAACGTGGCATGCGTCGTTCCCATGACGCGCTGACCGCAGTTACCAGCCTGTCTGTAGACAAGACTTCTGGTGAGAAACACCTGCGTCACCACATCACCGCTGACGGTTTCTACCGCGGCCGCAAGGTTATCACTAAGTAATCACGCGTCAGCGTGATTAGGCTTAGTGAGGATTTCCCCGTGCAAACGGGGAAGTTACCGAACCAGGCTGCGACGATACCTTGACACGTCTAACCCTGGCGTTAGATGTCATGGGGGGAGATTTCGGCCCTTCCGTGACAGTGCCTGCAGCATTGCAGGCACTGAATTCTAATTCGCAACTCACACTTCTTTTAGTCGGCAATCCCGACACAATCACGCCATTACTTGCAAAAGCTGACTTTGAACAACGTTCGCGTCTGCAGATTATTCCTGCGCAGTCAGTTATTGCCAGTGATGCCCGGCCCTCGCAGGCGATTCGCAATAGCCGCGGCAGTTCTATGCGCACCGCGCTGGAACTGGTAAAAGAAGGGCGAGCGCAGGCTTGCGTCAGTGCCGGCAATACCGGCGCGCTGATGGGGCTGTCGAAATTACTGCTCAAGCCGATTGAGGGCATTGAGCGACCGGCGCTGGTGACGGTGTTACCGCATCAGCAGAAGGGAAAGACGGTGGTGCTCGATTTGGGCGCTAACGTGGATTGTGATAGTACCATGCTGGCTCAGTTCGCCGTGATGGGGTCGGTGCTGGCAGAAGACGTGGTCGGGATTAGCAATCCCCGCGTTGCGTTATTGAATATTGGTGAAGAAGAGACCAAAGGCCTGGACAGCATTCGCGAAGCTGCTGAAATGCTCAAACAGGTTCCCTCCATCAACTATATTGGATATCTCGAAGCCAATGAGTTGCTGACGGGAAAAACGGATGTTCTGGTGTGCGATGGCTTCACCGGAAACGTAACGTTGAAGACCATGGAAGGGGTCGTGCGCATGTTCCTTTCTCTGCTGAAATCTCAGGGAGAAGGCAAAAAAAGCGCCTGGTGGTTGATTTTATTGAAGCGTTGGTTACAAAAGAGCCTGACGCGGCGATTCAGTCACCTCAACCCCGACCAGTATAATGGCGCCTGTCTGTTAGGATTGCGCGGCATCGTGATTAAGAGTCATGGCGCCGCCAATCAGCGAGCATTTTCTGTCGCCATTGAACAGGCAGTGCAGGCGGTGCAGCGACAAGTCCCTCAGCGGATTGCCGCTCGCCTGGAATCTGTATTAGCTAAAAGTGACTGAGCGTACATGTATACGAAGATTTTAGGTACCGGCAGCTACCTGCCAAAACAAGTGCGTACCAACGCCGATCTGGAAAAAATGGTAGATACGTCTGACGAGTGGATTGTCACGCGCACAGGTATCCGCGAACGTCGTATCGCCGCGCCAGACGAAACCGTATCCACTATGGGTTACGAAGCCGCACAGCGCGCTATCGAAATGGCGGGTATCGATAAAGAAGAGATTGGCTTGATCGTGGTTGCCACGACGTCTGCCACGCATGCTTTCCCAAGCGCGGCGTGTCAGGTGCAGAACATGCTCGGCATTAAAGGCTGTCCGGCATTTGACGTCGCTGCCGCGTGCGCTGGCTTCACCTATGCCCTGAGCGTTGCCGATCAGTACGTGAAATCCGGTGCCGTTAAATATGCGTTGGTAATCGGTGCTGACGTGCTGGCGCGCACCTGCGATCCAACCGATCGTGGAACGATCATTATTTTCGGTGATGGTGCCGGTGCGGTGCTGCTGGGGCAGTCCGAAGAGCCGGGTATCATCTCAACGCATCTGCATGCCGATGGCAGCTATGGCGAACTGCTGACCCTGCCTAACGCCGATCGCGTTAATCCGGACAACTCGATTTACCTGACCATGGCAGGGAACGAGGTGTTCAAGGTTGCGGTGACAGAGCTTGCACACATCGTTGATGAAACGCTGGAAGCGAATAACCTTGAGCGTTCCGCGCTTGACTGGCTGGTACCGCATCAGGCGAACCTGCGTATCATCAGTGCGACCGCCAAAAAGCTGGGCATGTCGATGGATAACGTTGTGGTGACGCTGGATCGTCACGGCAACACCTCTGCGGCGTCGGTACCGTGCGCATTTGATGAAGCGGTACGCGACGGACGAATCAAACGGGGCCAGCTGGTCTTGCTTGAAGCCTTCGGTGGCGGGTTCACCTGGGGTTCCGCGCTGGTTCGTTTCTAGGATAAGGAATAAAAAATGACGCAATTTGCTTTTGTGTTCCCGGGCCAGGGTTCTCAAACCGTTGGGATGTTGTCTGAAATGGCAGCAAACTACCCGGTCATTGAAGAGACTTTTCGTGAAGCTTCTGATGCGCTGGGTTATGATCTGTGGGCACTGACCCAACAGGGGCCGGCCGAAGAGCTGAACAAAACCTGGCAGACTCAGCCAGCGCTGCTGACCGCGTCCGTTGCGCTGTGGCGAGTATGGCAGCAGCAGGGTGGTAAAGCGCCAGCGCTGCTTGCGGGTCACAGCCTGGGTGAATACTCTGCGCTGGTGTGCGCCGGTGTGATCGCGTTTGCTGACGCGGTGCGCCTGGTAGAACTGCGTGGTAAGTTCATGCAGGAAGCGGTGCCAGAGGGTACCGGCGGAATGTCTGCCATTATTGGTCTGGATGATGCCGCGATTGCAAAAGCGTGTGAAGAATCCGCTGAAGGTCAGGTGGTTTCTCCGGTTAACTTCAACTCGCCGGGCCAGGTCGTTATCGCTGGTCATAAAGAAGCGGTTGAACGTGCCGGCGCTGCCTGTAAAGCCGCTGGCGCGAAACGCGCGCTACCTCTGCCGGTCAGCGTACCGTCTCACTGTGCGCTGATGAAGCCCGCCGCTGAGAAACTGGCGGCTGAGCTGGAAAAAATTACCTTTAACGCACCGACGATTTCCGTTGTGAACAACGTCGATGTGAAATGCGAAACCGCGCCGGAGGCTATCCGTGACGCACTGGTTCGCCAGCTCTACAGCCCTGTACAGTGGACCAAAACCGTTGAGTTTATGGCCTCTCAGGGCGTTGAGCACCTGTATGAAGTCGGCCCTGGTAAAGTCCTCACCGGTCTGACAAAACGTATTGTTGACACCCTGACTGCCTCGGCGATTAACGAGCCGGAAGCGATGTCAGCGGCACTCTCGCAATAAAAAGAGGAATACCATGAGTTTTGAAGGAAAAATCGCCCTGGTGACTGGCGCAAGCCGCGGTATCGGGCGCGCAATTGCTGAAACACTGGTTGCGCGCGGCGCCAAGGTGATTGGTACAGCAACCAGCGAGAAGGGCGCTCAGGCCATAAGCGAGTATCTGGGTGCGAACGGTAAAGGTCTGGTACTGAATGTGACCGAACCTGCATCTATCGAATCTGTTCTGGAAAATATTCGCGCAGAGTTTGGCGAAGTGGATATTCTGGTCAATAATGCCGGGATCACACGCGACAACCTTCTGATGCGAATGAAAGATGATGAGTGGAACGATATTATCGAAACCAACCTGTCATCTGTATTCCGTCTGTCAAAAGCGGTAATGCGCGCTATGATGAAAAAGCGTCATGGTCGTATTATCACTGTTGGTTCTGTGGTTGGTACCATGGGAAATGCTGGTCAGGCTAACTACGCTGCGGCGAAAGCGGGTCTGATTGGTTTCAGTAAGTCGCTGGCGCGTGAAGTCGCGTCCCGCGGTATTACTGTAAACGTTGTTGCTCCGGGCTTTATTGAAACGGACATGACGCGTGCGCTGACTGATGATCAGCGTGCGGGTACGCTGGCGGCAGTTCCGGCGGGTCGTCTTGGCGACCCTAAAGAAATCGCCAGTGCGGTTGCATTTTTAGCCTCTGACGAAGCGGGTTACATCACTGGTGAGACCCTCCACGTCAACGGCGGGATGTACATGGTTTAATCACGATCGAAAATATTTGCGTTATTAGGGCAAATGGCCTCAAAATAACGTAAAATCGTGGTAAGACCTGCCGGGATTTAGTTGCAAATTTTTCAACATTTTATACACTACGAAAACCATCGCGAAAGCGAGTTTTGATAGGAAATTTAAGAGTATGAGCACTATCGAAGAACGCGTTAAGAAAATTATCGGCGAACAGCTGGGCGTTAAGCAGGAAGAAGTTGTGAACTCCGCTTCCTTCGTTGAAGACCTGGGCGCAGATTCTCTTGACACCGTTGAGCTGGTAATGGCTCTGGAAGAAGAGTTTGATACTGAGATTCCGGACGAAGAAGCTGAGAAAATCACCACCGTTCAGGCTGCCATTGATTACATCAACGGCCACCAGGCGTAAGTGAACATCTCCAGGCGGTCATTCGACCGCCTGAGTTTTATCTTTTTTAGTCCCACGAATCTCTTTTTTTATCCCTCCCTGGAGGACAAACGTGTCTAAGCGTCGTGTAGTTGTGACCGGACTTGGCATGTTGTCTCCTGTCGGCAATACCGTAGAGTCCACCTGGAAAGCTCTCCTTGCCGGTCAGAGCGGCATCAGCCTAATCGACCATTTCGATACTAGCGCCTATGCAACGAAATTTGCTGGCTTAGTAAAGGATTTTAACTGTGAAGAGATCATCTCGCGCAAAGAACAGCGCAAGATGGATGCCTTCATTCAATATGGAATTGTCGCTGGCGTTCAGGCCATGCAGGATTCTGGCCTTGAGATTACGGAAGAGAACGCAACCCGTATCGGCGCTGCTATCGGCTCCGGGATTGGCGGTCTTGGCCTGATTGAGGAAAACCATACATCACTGATGAATGGCGGACCGCGTAAGATCAGCCCGTTCTTCGTTCCGTCCACGATTGTTAACATGGTGGCAGGTCACCTGACCATTATGTTCGGCCTGCGTGGGCCAAGCATTTCTATCGCTACCGCGTGTACGTCTGGCGTGCATAACATCGGCCAGGCCGCGCGTATTATTGCGTACGGCGATGCAGATGCTATGGTTGCGGGCGGTGCTGAAAAAGCCAGTACCCCATTGGGTGTCGGTGGTTTCGGCGCGGCGCGTGCGCTCTCTACCCGTAACGATAACCCTCAGGCGGCGAGCCGTCCGTGGGATAAAGACCGCGATGGTTTCGTGCTGGGTGACGGCGCAGGTATGCTCGTGCTGGAAGAGTACGAACATGCGAAAAAACGTGGCGCAAAAATTTATGCTGAAGTCGTTGGCTTCGGTATGAGCAGCGATGCTTACCACATGACGTCTCCTCCGGAGAACGGCGCGGGCGCTGCGCTGGCGATGGAAAACGCGATCCGTGATGCGGGTATTACCCCGGCGCAGATTGGCTACGTTAACGCGCACGGCACTTCTACGCCGGCAGGCGACAAAGCAGAAGCTCAGGCGGTTAAGTCTATCTTCGGCGAGGCTGCCAGCCGCGTAATGGTCAGCTCCACGAAATCCATGACCGGTCACCTGTTGGGTGCGGCGGGTGCAGTAGAGTCTATTTACTCTATCCTTGCGCTGCGCGATCAGGCTGTTCCGCCAACCATCAACCTGGATAACCCGGATGAAGGTTGCGATCTGGACTTCGTTCCGCACGAAGCGCGCCAGGTTAGCGGTATGGAGTACACCCTGTGTAACTCCTTCGGCTTTGGCGGCACGAATGGTTCTCTGATCTTCAAAAAGGTCTGAGCCTGACTGCCCGAAAGCTATAAAAAAAGGTCCGCTTGCCGGGCCTTTTTTATTAGGGAAAATCCCCTTGTCCGGCTTATAACATACTGCCAGACTGAGCCTCCACGCATAAGGAGCCACCATGTTTTTAATTAATGGCCTTGAGCAAGAAACGCTGCCGGCAAGCGACAGGGCAATTCAGTTTGGCGATGGCTGTTTCACCACTGCGCGTATTCTTGACGGTGAGGTATGTCTGTCTGACGCCCACATTCGTCGTTTACAAAAAGCCTGCGAGAAATTGCTGATTCCCTTCATCCAGTGGGACATTCTCGAACGCGAGATGCGTCGGCTGGCGTCAGGCAAAACAAGCGGCGTCTTAAAAGTTATCATCAGCCGCGGCAGTGGCGGGCGAGGGTACAGCGGGTCCGCCTGTCAGCATCCCACGCGTATTCTTTCTGTTTCAGCTTATCCCGCTCACTATGCGCGCTGGCGTGAGGAGGGGGTGACGCTGACGCTGAGCCCGGTACGCCTGGGGCGAAACCCGATGCTCGCCGGAATAAAACATCTTAATCGCCTTGAACAGGTACTTATTCGTACTCATCTTGAACAGACGGACGCCGATGAGGCGCTAGTTCTTGACAGCGAAGGGTTCATTACGGAATGCTGTGCGGCTAATTTATTCTGGCGGAAGGGCCGCGACGTATTCACGCCTTCGCTGGAACAGGCTGGGGTTAACGGCATAATGCGCCAGTTTTGTTTGCAACAGCTGGCACGTGCGGGCTTTAACGGTGTCGAAGTATACGCAAAGGAAGAGGCGCTGCTGACCGCCGATGAGGTCGTTATCTGCAATGCGTTGATGCCTGTTATACCCGTCCGGGCGTATGGGCAACAACGCTGGTCTTCGCGCGAGCTGTTTACGTTTTTAGCCCCGATATGTGAGCAAATCAGATAGTCATGAAGAAAATGTTGCGCTTTGTCCTTCTCCTGATCGTTGCGCTGGGTATCGCCGGCGGAGCGGGAGTATGGAAGGTTCGCCAGCTGGCGGACAGTAAAATCCTGATTAAAGACGAGACGATTTTTACCCTGAAAGCAGGTACCGGGCGGATGGCGCTGGGCGAGCAGCTTTACGGGGATAAAATCATCAACCGTCCACGCGTGTTCCAGTGGTTATTGCGTATTGAGCCTGAACTGTCTCACTTCAAGGCTGGCACCTATCGCTTTACGCCCGGCATGACCGTCAGAGAGATGCTACAGCTGCTGGAAAGTGGTAAAGAGGCACAGTTCCCGCTGCGTTTTGTCGAAGGGATGCGCCTGAGCGATTACCTTAAACAATTACGTGATGCGCCTTACATCAAGCATACGCTCAAAGATGACCGTTACGAGACGGTCGCCGAGGTGCTGAAATTTGAACATCCTGAGTGGGTAGAAGGCTGGTTCTGGCCTGACACCTGGATGTATACGGCAGGCACGACCGATGTGGCGATTCTTAAACGGGCACACAAAAAGATGGTTGCGGCGGTTGATTCCGCCTGGGAAGGGCGCATGGACGGGCTGCCTTATCAAGATCAAAACCAGTTTGTGACAATGGCCTCGATCATCGAGAAAGAGACTGCCGTTGCTGCCGAGCGCGATCGTGTCGCTTCGGTATTCATCAACCGTCTGCGAATCGGCATGCGTCTGCAAACCGACCCGACCGTCATCTACGGCATGGGCGAGAGCTACGCCGGCAAGATCTCCAGAAAAGATCTGGAAACGCCAACGGCGTATAATACCTACGTGATTAACGGTTTACCGCCGGGCCCGATAGCCACGCCGAGCGAGGCTTCGCTCAAAGCCGCCGCGCACCCGGCCAAAACTCCGTACCTCTATTTTGTGGCTGATGGAAAAGGGGGGCACACCTTTAACACCAACCTTGCCAGCCATAATCGCTCTGTTCAGGACTATCTGAAGGCACTTAAGGAAAAAAATGCGCAGTAAATACATTGTCATTGAGGGACTCGAAGGGGCGGGTAAAACCACAGCCCGCAACGTGGTGGTCGATACGCTGAAATCGCTCGGCATTTCCGACATGGTTTTCACCCGCGAGCCGGGCGGTACTCAGCTGGCGGAGAAACTGCGTAGCCTGGTGCTGGACATTAAATCCGTTGGCGACGAAGTTATCACTGACAAAGCCGAAGTGCTGATGTTTTACGCGGCCCGCGTCCAGCTGGTTGAGACCGTTATTAAACCTGCTCTGGCCGAAGGCAAGTGGGTGATTGGCGACCGTCACGATCTGTCGACTCAGGCCTATCAGGGCGGTGGGCGCGGTATTGACCAGACGATGCTGGCAACCCTGCGTGATGCCGTACTGGGGGATTTTCGCCCGGACCTGACGCTCTATCTGGATGTGACCCCGGAAGTGGGCCTCAAACGCGCCCGCGCGCGCGGCGAACTGGATCGCATTGAACAGGAGTCTTTTGACTTCTTTAACCGCACGCGCGCACGTTATCTTGAACTGGCCGCACAGGACAGCGCAATTCGTACCATTGATGCAACGCAATCTCTGGAAAACGTGACGCGAGATATTCGGCAGACCGTTACGCAGTGGCTACAGGAGCAGCAGGCATGAAATGGTATCCATGGTTGCGCCCGCACTTTGAACAGCTCATCGGCAGCTATCAGGCCGGGCGGGGGCATCATGCGCTACTGATTCAGGCGTTGCCGGGAATGGGGGATGATGCATTGATCTACGCCATCACCCGCTTCCTGATGTGCCAGCAGCCGGAAGGGCACAAAAGCTGCGGTAAATGCCGCGGCTGCCAGCTGATGCAGGCGGGCACGCATCCTGACTACTATACGCTTGAGCCTGAGAAGGGCAAAAGCGCGCTCGGTATTGATGCCGTGCGTGAAGTCAGCGAGAAACTGTATGAACATGCGCGACTGGGCGGGGCGAAGGTTGTCTGGCTCAACGACGCTGCGCTGCTCACCGAGGCGGCGGCGAACGCTCTGCTTAAAACCCTGGAAGAGCCGCCGGAAAAAACGTGGTTCTTCCTCTCATGCCGGGATCCGGGACGATTGCTGGCGACGCTGCGCAGCCGTTGCCGCCTTCATCACCTGACGGTGCCCCAGGAATCGTGGGCGCTGAGCTGGCTGGAACGAGAGGTGACAACGTCACAGGAGAGCGCGCTGTCTGCGCTGCGCCTCAGCAGCGGCGCACCCGCGGCGGCGCTGGCGTTACTGCAGCCTGACGTCTGGTCGCAGCGAGAAGCGCTCTGCCGGGCCCTTGAGGCTTCACTTAACACCCAGGACTGGCTGGGTTTACTGCCTGCACTGAATAGCGATCGGGCCGTTGAGCGTCTGCACTGGCTGGCCTCCCTGCTTCTGGATGCGCTAAAAATCCAGCAAGGGGCAACGCTTCTGACTAACCCGGACGCGTGGCACCTGGTGAACATGCTGGCGAGCCGCCTTACAGGCGCGTCTCTGCACGCTATCCTTCATGATGTTTGCGAGAGCCGCGAACAGCTTTTAACCGTGACGGGTCTTAATCGCGAGCTTTTGCTGACAGACCAGCTGTTGCGTATCGAACATTACCTGCAACCAGGCGTTACGCCGCCTGTTTCCCATCTCTGAGAGAGACATTATGTTTTTAGTCGACTCACACTGCCATCTTGATGGCCTGGATTATCAATCCCTGCACAACGACGTGGATGACGTGCTGGCGAAAGCCGCTGCCCGCGATGTGAAATTTTGTCTTGCGGTGGCGACGACGCTGCCGGGGTATCGCTCAATGCGTGAGCTGGTGGGCGTTCGCGATAACGTGGTGTTCTCCTGCGGCGTTCATCCGCTGAACCAGGATGAAGAGTATGACGTAGAAGATCTGCGCCGACTGGCAGCAGAAGAGGGCGTCGTGGCGATGGGTGAAACCGGGCTGGATTATTTTTACACGCCGGAAACGAAACCGCGTCAGCAGGCGTCCTTCCGCAACCATATCCGCATTGGCCGCGAACTGAACAAGCCCGTCATCGTGCATACCCGCGACGCGCGCGCCGATACGCTGGCGATCCTCCGGGAAGAAAACGTGACGGATTGCGGTGGCGTACTACACTGTTTCACAGAAGACAGAGAAACGGCGGGTAAACTGCTTGATTTGGGGTTTTATATTTCGTTTTCCGGGATCGTGACGTTCCGTAACGCTGAGCAACTCCGTGATGCTGCGCGTTATGTTCCGCTCGATCGCATTCTGGTGGAAACAGACTCTCCGTATCTGGCGCCGGTACCACATCGCGGTAAAGAGAACCAGCCGGCCATGACGCGAGACGTAGCGGAGTACATGGCCGTGCTTAAAGGCGTCAGTATCGAAGAACTGGCCCGCGTCACGACGCAAAACTTCTCTGCGCTGTTCCATATTGACCCCGCCCGCCTGCAATCCGTCTGATAAGCCTGTTTTTTTTAGGCTCGTAATTAATAAATAAAACGAGTAAAGTTCACCGCCTCATTTGGGGCGGTAACGGTCTTCTTAGAAACATCCAGACATGCTTTTTGTAAATTACTGAAAGTTTTTCGACCGCCTTAAGCTGAAACGTGATAGCCGTCAAACAAACTCAGAGGGAATTATTTTACTCTGTGTAATAAATAAAGGGCGCTTAGATGTCCTGTCCACGGCACGGTACTCCCCCCGGGCCAATGCGTGAAAGCGTAAAAAAAGCACAAATACTCAGGAGCACTCTCAATTATGTTTAAGAATGCATTTGCTAACCTGCAAAAGGTCGGTAAATCGCTGATGCTGCCAGTATCCGTACTGCCTATCGCAGGTATCCTGCTGGGTGTCGGTTCTGCTAACTTCAGCTGGCTGCCAGCCGTAGTTTCCCATGTGATGGCTGAAGCAGGCGGTTCCGTCTTTGCTAATATGCCTCTGATCTTCGCTATCGGTGTTGCGCTGGGCTTCACCAATAACGACGGCGTTTCTGCGCTGGCTGCAGTGGTTGCTTACGGCATTATGGTGAAAACCATGGCCGTGGTTGCGCCACTGGTTCTGCATTTACCGGCAGAAGAGATTGCCGCGAAACACCTGGCAGATACTGGTGTTCTGGGCGGTATCATCTCCGGTGCGATTGCAGCGTATATGTTCAACCGCTTCTATCGCATCAAGCTGCCTGAGTATCTGGGCTTCTTCGCGGGCAAGCGTTTTGTTCCGATCATCTCTGGTCTGGCAGCGATTTTCACTGGCGTGATCCTGTCCTTCATCTGGCCACCAATCGGTTCCGCGATCCAGACCTTCTCTCAGTGGGCTGCTTACCAGAACCCGGTTGTCGCGTTCGGTATCTACGGCTTCATCGAGCGTTGCCTGGTGCCATTCGGTCTGCACCACATCTGGAACGTTCCATTCCAGATGCAGATTGGTGAATTCACCAACGCAGCGGGTCAGGTGTTCCACGGCGATATCCCACGTTACATGGCGGGTGACCCAACTGCAGGCAAACTGTCTGGTGGCTTCCTGTTCAAAATGTACGGCCTGCCGGCTGCTGCGATTGCTATCTGGCACTCTGCTAAGCCAGAAAACCGTGCAAAAGTGGGCGGTATCATGATCTCCGCAGCGCTGACCTCGTTCCTGACCGGTATCACCGAGCCGATCGAGTTCTCCTTCATGTTCGTTGCGCCGATCCTGTACATCATCCACGCTGTACTGGCTGGCCTGGCGTTCCCAATCTGTATCCTGCTGGGTATGCGTGACGGTACGTCCTTCTCTCACGGCCTGATCGACTTCATCGTTCTGTCCGGTAACAGCAGCAAGCTGTGGCTGTTCCCAATCGTGGGTGCGTGCTATGCCGTTGTTTACTACACCATCTTCCGCGTGCTGATCAAAGCACTGGACCTGAAAACTCCGGGTCGTGAAGATGCAACAGAAGACAGCAAAGCAGGTGCGACCAGCGAAATGGCTCCGGCACTGGTTGCCGCGTTCGGCGGTAAAGAGAACATCACTAACCTGGACGCGTGCATCACTCGTCTGCGTGTGAGCGTTGCTGACGTTGCGAAAGTAGACCAGCCGGGTCTGAAAAAACTGGGCGCAGCAGGCGTGGTTGTTGCAGGTTCGGGCGTTCAGGCAATCTTCGGGACCAAATCCGATAACCTGAAAACCGAAATGGATGAGTACATCCGCAACAGCTAAGCTGTGACCTGGGGAGACTAAGGCAGCCGAATGGCTGCCTTTTTTATTGCTGTAGTTTGTTGTGCCAGGTGGCGGCTTAACGCTCAGAAGTCGTAGCTCGCGCTCAACGAGACGTTCAGCGGCGCGCCATAAACCACGTAAGAGCCGACATAGTCGTAATACTCTTTGTCAAACAGGTTGTTAACGTTCGCCTGAACAGCAAAATCTTTGGTCACCTGATAACGGCTGAACAGGTTAACCAGCCCGTAGCTGCCTTGCTCTGCGCGGGATTGTCCCGCCGGGCCACCGTCCACATCTGTCCACACTTTGTTCTGCCAGTTTACGCCACCGCCTACTGTCAGCGCTGGCAGCATTGGCAGTTGATAACGGGTAAACAGCTTCATTGTCGTGCGCGGCTGATCGGAACTGACAGCGTTGCCGTTCTTATCTTCCGCAATGTAGCGGGTTGCGCCGAACGTCAGCTGCCAGTTATCGGTCAGGGCGCCGTTTAGCTCGAACTCAATCCCTTTGCTGACCACGCCGTCCAGCGATTCATAAATCGACTCACCGCTCGGCATGTAGGTATAGGTGTTGCTCGCCACGTTATTCTGTTCAATGCGGAAAATCGCCAGCGAGGTGGTGAGGCGGGTATTGAACCAATCCGCTTTTACGCCGGCTTCATAGCTTTTGCCCGTCGTTGGATCGAGATAGCGTCCGCTGGCGTCACGCTTGTCCTGTGGCTGGAAGATGGAGGTATAGCTGACGTAGGTCGACCAGTCTTCGTTGATATCGTAGACCAGGCCCGCGTAAGGCGTTACGTCATCTTTGGTGCTTTCAAGACGGGTGTCAGGAGAGCCCGCCGGGTTATAGCGAATGTTGTAGTTGGTGTAGCGCGCCCCAAGGATCAGGTGCAGCGGGTCGGCCAGCGAGAAGCGGGCGGAAGTATAGGCCGATGACTGGCGGATGTCGTCCTGGCTGTAGAGCTTCCACGGCGTCCACTGCGGATCGGCGATATTCCCGTTCCAGTTTTTGAAATTCCCCACGTCAACCATGCCGTACAGCGCATCCGGCATTCTGTTGTCATAATGGTTGCGCTGTCGGCTGAAGCTGCCGCCAAACATCATCTCGTGCTGACGGCCGAAAAGATCGAAGCCGCCGCGCAGGAAGGCATCAACCGCATCCTGTTTGCGTTCACCTTTGTTCCAGCCGCCGTAGCCCACCATGCCCGCACCGGTCTGTTTATCGGGATAGCCGGACATATACATCAGCTTGCTGTCGAAGTTGGTCTCCGCGTGCATGCCGTTGACGTGCGCTTCCCAGCCGTTATCGAAACGCTGTGTCAGGTTAGCGAAGATGCGGGTGCTGTCCTTGTCCGAGTAGGCCCAGTCAGGCGCGACGGTCTGGCTACGGCTGTAATCGGTTTTACTGCCGTCGCTGTACCAGGTCGGCAGCCCGCCCCAGGTCGGATCGGCGGTGTGGCTTTCCTGATACTCATACCCCACTGAGAGGGTCGTGCTGTCGGTAACGTCAGCATCCATCACGCCGTAAAGGAACTTCTTCCGGTAGTGATAGTTGTCCACGAAGCTGTCGTTGTCCTGATAGCCCGTAATCAGGCGTCCCCGCACCTTCCCGGACTCTACCAGCGGTGCCTGCAGATCCAGCACGTAGCGCTGTTTGTCCCAACTGCCGTAGCTGGCGGAGACATTGCCTTTGAATTCATTGCTGTCTGCATGTTTGCGCACCATATTGACGTACGCCGCCGGGTTGCCGGTACCGGACATCAGCCCGGTTGCGCCGCGGACCACTTCGATACGGTTGTAAATCGCGGTATCGGCGGCAGTGTCGCCGAAGTTCCACACTTCGCTGATGGAGGTTGGCAGGTCGTCAAAGGCGTAGTTGCTGACGAAAAATCCGCGTGAATAAAATACGGTACGGTCGCTGTCCTGGACCTGCGCCGTTACGCCAGTCGTGTTGTTTAACACCTGGCCGATAGACTGCAGGTTCTGATCCGCCATGCGCTGTTGGCTAATGACGCTAACGGACTGCGGAATATCGCGGGGCACGAGGAGCAGTTTGGTCCCCGTGGTAGTGGTCTTTACGCTGTAATCCCGATCCTGCCCGCTGGAGGCATCCGGGACGCTATCGAAACCGCCATCAACCACAACGGTATCTTCGCCTGTGGAGGCGGCAAAACTCACGGCTGGCATCAATGCCATGGCAATACAGGCTGCCAGCAACGAAGGCGTTGCGACAGACTGACGTTGCCCATCCCTGGTGTGATGATTGAAAGACATTATCAAACCCTTAATGAACGGTGAAGGTTAGCTGCGTCAGTCCCGAAGACACGGTCTGACGTCGTTTTCTATGTTAAAAATGCGCATGAAAATGCAAATGCGAAATATACGCATTGCTATTAATGATGTAAACAGATGTGTCGAGCGGAACTGAAATAATGTTTCAGCTCGTTTAGACGCGCGAGCGGTCACTCTTCAGTCAGCTGATGAATATTCAACAAAGAATTCGGGGGAGGAGGTTGAAAGGACAGGAGAAACTCGCTCATACTCATGAATTGTGTCGCGCACTCATTCAGAGAGTGTGTTAACAGCGGACGCACCACGCCAGATTTAACAAAAAAGGAAAAGGTCATGGCCGAAGAAACGATTTTCAGTAAAATTATTCGCCGCGAAATCCCGTCGGATATCGTCTATCAGGATGAACTGGTAACGGCTTTCCGGGACATTTCCCCTCAGGCACCGACACACATCCTTATCATTCCCAATATTCTGATTCCGACCGTAAACGACGTAAAAACCGAGCATGAAGTGGCATTAGGTCGTATGCTGACGGTGGCTGCGAAAATTGCCGAGCAGGAAGGCATAGCGGAAGACGGCTATCGACTGATCATGAACTGTAATCGTCACGGCGGCCAGGAAGTTTATCATATTCACATGCATCTGCTGGGTGGACGTCCGCTGGGACCGATGCTGGCTCACAAAGGTCTGTAACATGTTTAAAGGGCGTATTGCAGCGCTGGTAATGACGATGATGATTGTAGGATGCAGCACGCGTCCGGCGATCCCCGTGAGCGATGAACAGACGCTGGTGATGGAATCCTCCGTGCTGGCCGCGGGCATTACGGCGCAACAGCCCGCGTTAACGATCAGTGAAATTAAGTCTTCTGCTTCCTCTGCGCTCTTTAACGAAAGAAATGAACCTGTAACGGTCCACTACCGTTTTTTCTGGTATGACGTAAGAGGTCTTGAGATGCATCCGCTGGAGGCGCCGCGCAGCGTCACCCTTCCGGCAAGGTCGTCGGTAACGCTCTATGACAGCGCCAGCTATCTGGGTGCGCATAAGGTGAGACTTTATCTTTATCTGTAAGGGGTGAACCTTGATTAAAAATTTGAGCCGTTATGCGCTCGTGACAGCTTTCGCTCTGTTCCTTGCAGGGTGTGTGACCCGTACTGAACAGCCTGCGCCCGTGGAAGAGGCTAAACCGGGTACTAAACAGCCGACGACGCCAACGCAGCCGCAGCCAACCGTGCCGTCGGTACCGTCGATTCCGTCCCAGCCTGGCCCGATTGAACATCCGGACCAGACGTCACAGCCTGCGCCGCGCGTGCGCCACTATGACTGGAACGGTGCGATGCAGCCGATGGTCGGCAAAATGCTGCAGGCTCAGGGCGTGACGGCAGGCAGCGTGCTGCTGGTCGATAGCGTGAACAACCGTACCAACGGTTCGCTGAACGCGGGCGAAGCGACAGAAACGCTGCGCAACGCTCTGGCAAACAACGGTAAGTTTACGCTGGTCTCTGCTCAGCAGCTCGCGGTAGCCAAACAGCAGCTGGGGTTGTCGCCGCAGGATAGTCTCGGCACCCGCAGCAAGGCGATTGGCATTGCCCGCAACGTTGGCGCACAGTATGTGCTGTACTCTAACGCGACCGGCAACGTGAATACCCCAGCCCTGCAAATGCAGCTGATGCTGGTTCAGACAGGCGAAATTATCTGGTCAGGTAAAGGTGCGGTTACGCAACAATGACAGCACGCGTGAAGACATTCTGACGCGCTTTTTTCCGCAGTACCGCCTTATCGCGCCGCAGGCCCACTCCGGGCTTGGCGGCGCGAGTTGCATTATAGCGCAGGGCGAGCACCGCCTGGTCTTGCGGCAGAATCACGATCCTTTCGCGCCCGCTTTCCATTTTCGCCGTCAGTTTCGCGCCCTCAGGCGTCTTCCGTCGGATCTCGTGCCGGAACCCCGTTTTTTCAGGCAGGGCTGGATGGCCGTCGACTACCTGGAGGGGGAGGTAAAAAGCGCGCTGCCGGACACGCAGGCGCTTGCGGCGATGCTGTATCATCTGCACCAGCAACAGCGTCTGGGATGGCGAATCACCTTACTTCCGCTGCTGGAAAACTACTGGCAGCAAGCCTCTCCAGCAAGACGTAACCCAGTGTGGCTTGCGCATCTCAAACGGCTGCGTAAAACGGGCGAGCCGCAACCGATTCGGCTCTCCCCGTTGCATATGGATGTGCATGCCGGGAACATCGTGCATACGCCACAGGGAGCCAGGCTTATCGACTGGGAATATGCCGGAGACGGCGATGTGGCGCTGGAGCTGGCCGCGGTCTGGACGGAAAGTGAAGCCGCGCGGCAGAAACTCATCACAGAGTATGCCAGAGTGGCGCACTTTGACGCCGATGCGCTGGCGCGCCAGGTAAGACGCTGGCGGCCATGGGTCATCATGCTGATGGCGGGCTGGTTTGAGATGCGTTTACAGCAGTCTGAAGATAAACAATTTATTGCGCTGGCAGACGATGCCTGGCGCCGGTTACAAACGAAAGGATAAGAGAGGTGAGTGTGGGTCCAGTCATGTTGGATGTTGAAGGGTTTGAGCTGGATGCGGAGGAGCGTGAAATTCTGGCGCATCCGCTGGTGGGTGGCCTGATCCTGTTTACCCGCAACTATCACGATCCGGCGCAGCTGCGTGAACTGGTGCGCCAGATCCGCGCCGCGTCGCGCAATCATCTGGTGGTGGCCGTCGATCAGGAAGGCGGTCGCGTGCAGCGTTTTCGCGACGGTTTTACCCGCCTGCCTGCAGCCCAGTCTTTTGCCGCGCTGCTCGGCATGGAAGAGGGGGCAAATCTGGCTCAGGAAGCCGGCTGGCTGATGGCCAGTGAAATGATTTCCATGGATATCGACATCAGCTTTGCACCGGTGCTGGACGTGGGACATATCAGCGCCGCGATTGGCGAGCGCTCCTACCATGAAGATCCGCGTATTGCGCTGGCCATGGCGACCCGCTTCATTGACGGCATGCACGATGCCGGGATGAAAACTACCGGGAAACACTTCCCGGGCCACGGGGCGGTAACGGCGGACTCGCATAAAGAGACCCCTCGCGATCCGCGCCCGGAAGCGGAGATCCGCGCGAAAGATATGTCGGTTTTTCAGTCGCTTATCACCGATAACAAGCTGGACGCCATCATGCCCGCGCACGTCATTTACAGCGACGTCGACCCGCGTCCGGCCAGCGGCTCTCCGCACTGGCTGAAGACCGTTCTGCGTCAGGAGCTGGGTTTCAACGGCGTGATTTTCTCTGACGATTTATCGATGGAAGGGGCGGCGATCATGGGCAGTTACGCTGAACGCGGTCAGGCGTCGCTGGATGCAGGTTGCGATATGATCCTGGTCTGCAATAATCGTAAAGGTGCCGTTAGCGTGCTGGATAACCTGTCGCCGATCAATGCCGAGCGTGTTACACAATTGTATCATAAAGGTTCATTTAGCCGTCAGGAGCTGATGGATTCGGCGCGCTGGAAGACGGTCAACGCCCGGCTTGAAGACCTGAACGAGCGCTGGCAGGCACATAAAGCCAGCCTGTAAACCCTCCCGGAAGGCGTAGCGTGGTGAGAAGACAATGATCATCTATTTACACGGTTTTGACTCAAACAGTCCTGGTAATCATGAGAAAGTGCTGCAGCTGCAGTTTATCGATCCTGATGTACGGTTGATCAGCTACAGCACGCGCCATCCAAAGCATGATATGCAGCATCTGCTCAAAGAGGTGGACAAAATGCTGCAGCTCAACGTTGACGACCGCCCGTTGATTTGCGGCGTGGGGCTGGGTGGCTACTGGGCGGAGCGGATTGGTTTCCTGTGCGACATCCGCCAGGTGGTCTTCAATCCTAACCTTTTCCCGAACGAGAACATGGAAGGCAAGATCGACCGCCCGGAAGAGTATGTCGATATTGCGACCAAATGCGTCAGCAATTTTCGGGAGAAGAACCGTGACCGCTGCCTGGTGATCCTGTCGCGTAATGATGAGGCTCTCAACAGCCACCGGGCTGCAGAACTCCTGCATCATTACTATGAGATAGTCTGGGACGAAGAGCAGACCCACAAGTTCAAAAACATCTCCCCGCACCTCCAGCGCATCAAAGCCTTTAAAACACTGGGCTAAACCACAGCCTGCCGCTTCAGAAACCCGGTCGCGAACGCGCACCGGGTTTCTTTTTGTCCAGAATTGTATACTTTTAAGCCATCAAAACTTGATGCATATCAATTTTGGTATGACCAATGCGCCTGACGTGTTATTCTCAATGCACCTGAATGGTTTCAGTGCTGTAACCTGTTGTTAATTAAGGGTTATTTTCATAACTTTTAATTAACAATTGGTTAATAATTTGAGGGGGTCACGTTGACTACGCCATTGAAAAAGATAGTGATTGTAGGCGGTGGTGCTGGCGGGCTGGAGCTGGCCACACAGTTAGGCAAGAAGCTGGGGCGCGGTAAAAAAGCCAAAATTACGCTGGTGGATCGTAACCACAGCCACCTGTGGAAACCGCTGCTGCATGAAGTGGCGACCGGTTCTCTGGATGAGGGCGTGGACGCGCTGAGCTATCTGGCGCACGCGCGCAACCATCATTTCCAGTTCCAGCTGGGCTCGGTGGTGGATATCAACCGCGAAAGCAAAACCATCACCCTGGCAGAGCTGCGTGATGATAAAGGCGAGCTGCTGGTTCCTGAGCGTAAACTGCCGTATGACACGCTGGTGATGGCGCTCGGCAGTACCTCCAACGACTTCAACACGCCGGGCGTGAAAGAGCACTGTATCTTCCTCGATAACCCGCACCAGGCGCGTCGTTTCCATCAGGAAATGCTGAACCTGTTCCTGAAGTACACCAGTAACATGGGTGCGAACGGCAAGGTTAACATTGCCATTGTCGGCGGCGGCGCGACGGGCGTAGAGCTGTCCGCGGAGCTGCACAATGCGGTGAAACAGCTGCACAGCTACGGTTACAAAGGGTTAACTAACGAAGCGCTGAACGTGACGCTGGTTGAAGCGGGTGAGCGTATTCTGCCTGCGCTGCCTCCGCGCATTTCCGGCGCGGCGCACAATGAACTGACGAAACTGGGCGTGCGGGTGCTGACACAGACCATGGTAACCAGCGCCGACGAAGGCGGCCTGCACACCAAAGACGGCGAGTACATCAAAGCGGATCTGATGGTCTGGGCGGCAGGTATCAAAGCGCCTGACTTTATGAAAGAGATCGGCGGTCTGGAGACGAACCGCATTAACCAGCTGGTTACGGAGCCAACGCTGCAAACCACGCGTGACCCTGATATTTTTGCTATTGGTGACTGTGCCTCCTGCGCGCGTCCTGAAGGGGGCTTCGTGCCGCCGCGTGCTCAGGCCGCTCACCAGATGGCAAGCCTGGTGCTGCACAATATTCTGGCGCAGTACAAAGGTAAGCCAATGAAGGCGTATATCTATAAAGACCACGGTTCCCTGGTATCGCTGTCAAACTTCTCTACCGTCGGTAGCCTGATGGGTAACCTGATGCGTGGCTCGATGATGGTGGAAGGGCGCATTGCACGCTTCGTGTATATCTCCCTGTACCGTATGCACCAGATCGCGCTGCACGGCTACTTTAAAACGGGCCTGATGATGCTGGTGGGCAGAATCAACCGCGTCATTCGTCCGCGTCTGAAGCTGCACTAATCTTTCACTCCCTCCGGGCCCTCCGGGGGGAGTTTTTAGCATATCATGCTGCTCGTCGTGGATTAGGGACTTAAGAGTTCTCCTAAACACGATATATCTCTCCCCGATGTCCCCTTTTTGAGCCTTTGTCTTATTGGCGAAGCCGCGCCTCCATTGCAGAATTGTTACCAATAGCAACAAAGGAGGAAGTCCCGTGAATAAATCAATGTTGGCGGGTATAGGGATTGGTGTCGCAGCTGCGTTAGGTGTGGCAGCTGTTGCCAGTCTCAACGTTTTAGATCGCGGCCCGCAGTACGCGCAGGTGGTTTCCGCAACGCCTATTAAAGAAACCGTAAAAACCCCTCGTCAGGAGTGTCGTAACGTCTCCGTAACCCATCGTCGTCCGGTACAGGATGAAAACCGTATTGCCGGCTCTGTTCTCGGTGCGGTAGCGGGTGGGGTGATTGGTCACCAGTTCGGCGGCGGCCGGGGCAAAGATGTGGCGACCGTGGTCGGCGCGCTGGGTGGCGGCTATGCCGGTAACCAGGTGCAGGGCGCGATGCAGGATAATGATACCTACACTACGACTCAGCAGCGCTGCAAAACCGTCTATGACAAGTCGGAGAAAATGCTGGGTTATGACGTGACGTATAAAATTGGCGATCAGCAGGGCAAAATCCGCATGGATAAAGACCCGGGTACCCAAATTCCACTTGATGGAAATGGTCAGCTGGTACTGAACAACAAAGCGTAAAAAAGATGTTCTCTGAATTTAGCTCCTCATGCGCTCAGGCTGAGGAGCTTTTTTTTTCAGATTTTCAGTAGCTCAGGCCACAGCCGCAGCGTGGTGTCGCTAATATTCTGCAGCTTTTCCAGCGTCGCCCCTTCACGGGCGCTGATCGACATCCCCTGCAAAATACAGCTCAGGTATTGCGCCAACAGCTGAGGATTGCATTGCGCAGGGATTTCACCGCGCTGCTGGCGCTGAGCCAGAAATGCGCTGAGCGTCTCTTCCTGCATTGCATGACGCGATTTCACCGTATTGGCGATCTCTTTCGACGCCGCCGCCAGGGTGGCAGAGGTGTTAATCATAAAGCAGCCCGCGGGCGTCTCTTTACTGGTGAAACAGGTGGCAACGGCGGTGAAGTAATCCCGTAGTGCCTGTTCAACGCTTTTCTCTTCACAAAATAGCTGCGCTTCGTGTTTCGCCGCAAAGCGCGAAATGTACCTGTCCAGCACCGCCCTGAACAGCCCCTCTTTATTGGTAAATTCAGCATAAAGCGTCGGCGCTTTGGCTCCGGTGGCTTCTACCAGATCGGAAAGCGAGGTCGCTTCATACCCATGTTGCCAGAAGAGAGTCATGGCCTTATCAAGCGCTGCATCCCTGTCAAACACTTTTGGTCGGCCACGGCTTTTCTTCGCACAACTCGTGACGTCGGTTGTCATTTGCCGTTGGTCCTCTGTTGGTTTGTTGAATGACCATTATAAAAATAAACGCTACCCACCACCAGTGCAGAATGCTTAAAAATAAATTAATCATATATGTATGAAAAATAACGACTTTAAAATTTAATTAATGCTCGTTATAAAAATATGTTGACGCGTGAGCTGGATCACACTTATGATTTACCTATCGATCGTTAACTAAATAGATAACGACCTCCAAATTCATCTGCCATAGGTAAACATTATGAAAAACGTAAAAACCCTCATCGCTGCTGCTGTCCTGAGTTCACTCTCTTTCGCAAGCTTTGCTGCTGTACAGGTACAATCCACTCCAGCCGATCAGCATAAAGTCGGGACGATCTCTGCGTCTGCCGGGACTAACCTGGGCTCACTGGAAGATCAGCTGGCGCAAAAAGCGGAAGCAATGGGTGCAAAATCTTACCGCATCACTTCTGTGACCGGTCCTAACACCCTGCACGGCACCGCTGTAATCTACAAATAAGCCGGGCATAAACCCTCATTTATGCCACTGCAATAAAAAACGCCCTGCTCAGCAGGGCGTTTTTTATTTCTGATTTACATCGGCTGCGGGACGACATCGTGATGCCGGGTGACATCGGTCGGCATCCCTGACCGTGCCTCCATCGCGCGCTCCATCACCAGGCTATCGGTATTCGCATTCGTTTTGAAGCTCACCATCGCGGCATTCAGCTTAATGGGTAACGTCTGCGGATCGTCGCCGATATTTTTTGACAGCGGCTGGTGAATCTCAACCAGCCGCACGCCGCCTGGCTCTTCAGAGACCTTAATCGGCGTATTGATAATATTCACCTTCGTTCCCGGCGTAACGACGTTAAAAAGCGTTTTGATATCGTTATCGCGCAGACGAATACAGCCGGAGCTGACGCGCATGCCGATGCCAAAATCCGCGTTCGTCCCGTGCAGCAGGTAAACGCCACCGTACGCGGCAAGGCGGATCGCGTGGTGACCCATCGGGTTATCCGGGCCTGCCGGCACCACGGCAGGAAGATCGATGCCCTGGGCCTTATAACGGGCGCGAATGTTGGCCGTCGGCGTCCAGGTTGGGTTGGCGCGTTTATCCGAGACGGTCGTGACCATCGTCGGTGTCAGCGTATCGCCGCCCAACTGACCAATACCGATAGGGTAGACGGTAACCTCATTTTTACCCGGCGGGTAATAGTACAGACGCAGCTCCGCCAGGTTGATCACGATCCCCTCGCGCGGGGCATCCGGCAGGATAGTCTGTAACGGGATGGTCAGCACGCTGCCCGCGCGCGGGACGTACGGGTCGACGCCGGGGTTCGCCTGCAGCAGGGCCAGAAAACCGACGTTATATTTTTTGGCTATCGCTTCCAGTGAACCGCCATTGTTTTCTACCACATGAAAGCGGTTCTCGCCCACCACCTTGCTGCCGGGCGGGGGAAGGGGCCAGGTGTTTGCGCGCGCAGGAAGCGCAACCGCGACGGTGGCCGCCAGCGCAAAAAGGGTTATCCAGCGGGTAAAACGCGAAGAGGTCATCATCACCATAGTCCATATAAATGATAAGGTTATTGTTTTATAAGACGTTAAAGATAATTATGGCGAATGGGTGTGTCGGGAAGATCGGATGAAGTGCAAAGAATTTGTAAATTGTCCCCCCGGCAGCACTGCACTGAAGGGGGGAAGGGCGAGTTATGCGACGGCGTTCTCTTCCAGCTGACGCATAAAGTTACGCACCCAGTCCATGCGGGTTTTGCGCTCCGTCAGCTCCTGGGTAAATTTCAGACGGGTTGGACCATCCAGACGGAAATGCTGCGGCTGTTTTTGCAGCAGACCGATCAGCCACATCGGGTTGACGTGATTCTTCTCGGCAAACTCAATTACGCCGCCTTTTTCGTTGCCTTCAAGTTTGCGAATGCCCAGCTTCTGCGCCTGCTGGCGCAGACGCGCGATATCCAGCAGGTTTCTCGCCGCATCTGGCAGCAGGCCGAAGCGGTCAATCAGCTCCACCTTAATCTCTTCCAGCTCGTTCTCATTTTTCGCACTGGCGATACGCTTGTAGAACGACAGACGGGTATTCACATCCGGAATGAAATCGTCTGGCAGCAGGGAAGGCATGCGGAGTTCAACCTCGGTCTGCTGGCTGGTCAAATCTTCCAGAGACGGTTCACGTCCGGCCTTCAGGGCATCGACCGCGTTTTCCAGCAGCTCCATATAGAGCGAGAAGCCGATGGTCTCCATGGAGCCGCTCTGATCTTCACCCAGCAGTTCGCCGGCACCGCGGATCTCAAGATCGTGCGTGGCCAGCGCGAAGCCTGCGCCGAGATCTTCCAGCGAGGCGATGGCTTCCAGGCGCTTTTGCGCGTCGGTGGTCATCGCTTTCGGATGCGGCGTTAGCAGCCACGCGTAGGCCTGATGGTGCGAACGCCCGACGCGGCCGCGCAGCTGGTGAAGCTGGGCCAGACCAAAGTGATCCGCGCGTTCGATAATAATCGTGTTCGCGGTCGGAATGTCGATCCCGGTCTCAATGATGGTGGTACACACCAGCACGTTAAAGCGCTGGTGGTGGAAGTCGTTCATCACCCGTTCTAGCTCGCGTTCGCGCATCTGCCCGTGCCCGATGGCAACGCGTGCCTCCGGTACCAGTTCAGCCAGCCTGTCGGCGGCTTTCTGGATATTTTCGACGTCGTTATACAGGTAATACACCTGGCCGCCGCGCAGCACCTCACGCAGGATCGCCTCACGCACCACCAGATTGTCATACTCGCGGACAAAGGTTTTTACCGCCAGACGGCGCGCCGGCGGCGTGGCGATAATCGACAGATCGCGCATGCCGCTCATCGCCATGTTCAGCGTGCGCGGGATCGGCGTTGCGGTCAGGGTCAGGATGTCGACGTCCGCGCGCATCGCTTTGATGCGCTCTTTATGACGCACCCCGAAGCGGTGCTCTTCGTCGACGATCAGCAGCCCCAGATCTTTCCACTTCACGTCGCTTTGCAGCAGCTTGTGGGTGCCGATCAGAATGTCGATTTTGCCTTCGCTTGCCTGCTCAAGGATCTGCGTTTGCTCTTTAGTGCTGCGAAAACGCGACAGCATCTCTATACGTACCGGCCAGTTGGCGAAACGGTCCCGGAAGTTGTCGAAGTGCTGCTGGGCGAGCAGGGTGGTCGGCACCAGCACTGCCACCTGCTTGTTGTTTTCCACCGCAAGGAAGGCGGCGCGCATCGCCACTTCGGTTTTGCCGAAGCCGACGTCGCCGCAGACTAAGCGGTCCATTGCCAGCGGCTGGCACATGTCGCTCAGCACGGCATTAATGGCCTGGGCCTGATCCGGCGTGGTTTCAAACGGGAAGCTGTCGCAGAACAGCTGGTACTGTTCTTTGTCGTGCTTAAAGGCGAAGCCCTCTTTGGCCGCGCGCTGGGCGTAGATATCCAGCAGCTCGGCCGCCACGTCGCGCACTTTTTCCGCTGCCTTCTGGCGCGCACGCGCCCAGGCATCGCCGCCCAGCTTGTGCAGCGGCGCGTTCTCCTCCGCACCTCCCGCGTAGCGGCTGATAAGGTGCAGGGACGAAACAGGCACATAGAGTTTGGCATCGTTGGCGTAGGTCAGCATCAGGTACTCACCTTTGATACCGCCCGCTTCCAGCGTGGTCATCCCCTGATATCGTCCGACGCCGTGCTCCAGGTGAACAATCGGCTGGCCCGGATGCAGCTCGGCCAGGTTACGGATCAAGGTGTCCGGGTTGATGGTCCGACGGCTGTCCTGCCGACGGCGCGCGACGCGCTCGCCCAGCAGGTCGCTTTCGCAAATCAGCGCCAGGTTATTGAGCGTGTCAATGAACCCGTGCTCGGCGGCGCCAATCATCAGGTAACGACCATTCCCGGTCGCTTCGCTTAACCGCAGAATGCGCTTCGGCGCAACTTTGATGCGTCCCAGCAGCTCACCGAGCGCTTCGCGGCGGCCTTCACTCTCAACGGAAAACACGACCGGGCCGGTAAAGGACTCCAGGAACTTGCGCAAATTATCCAGCGGCGATTTCTGCTGCGCCTGAACGGCCAGGTCCGGCAGCGTCCGGAAGGCGAGGTTCGTATTGGCGGCTTTATCGGCAAGCGAGTCGGTTTTGAGCTGCATGCGCGGCCAGCGCTTCAGCTCGGCGTTAAGCTCGTCGGTGCGCAGCCACAGCGCTTCCGGCGGCAGGAGCGGACGCATCGGGTCAACGCCCCGGTTTTCGAAGCGCGCGCGGGTTTCGCTTTCAAAGCGGCTGGCGCTGGCGTCGATATCGCCGGTGTTTACAATCAGCGTATTCGCCGGGAAATAGCTGAACAGGGCAGGCAGCGGCTCGTTGAAGAACAGCGGCTGCCAGTATTCGATCCCGGCCGGGAGCGTGCCTTTGCTGACCTGCTGATAGATATGTTCTGCATCACGCTTCACGTCGAACCTGTCGCGCCACTGGCTGCGGAACAGTTCGATGGCGGTTTTGTCCGTCGGGAACTCATGCGCGGGCAGTAAATTGATAGACTCCACTTCCTCCAGCGTGCGCTGGGTGTCGGCATCGAACACGCGCAGGCTGTCGATTTCATCATCAAAGAAATCCAGACGATACGGCTGGTCGCTGCCCATCGGGTAAAGGTCGAGCAACGCGCCGCGGGTCGCGTATTCCCCGTGTTCCATGACCTGATCGACATGGCGATAGCCGGCACCGTCAAGCTGGTCGCGCAGGGTGTCGCGAGACAGGCGCTGGCCTTTTTTCATCACCAGCGCGTGACCGTGCAGATAGCTGTGCGGGCAGACGCGCTGCATCAGGGTATTGACCGGCACAATCAGCACGCCGCGCTGCATGGTCGGGAGTTGATACAAGGTCGACAGGCGCGAGGAGATGATCTCCTGATGCGGAGAGAAGCTGTCATAAGGCAGCGTTTCCCAGTCGGCCAGGCTGAACACCAGGCTATCGGTGAACTGGCGGATTTCGTCGTGCAGGCGCAGGGCGTTTTGCATATCCGGGGCAACCAGTACCACCGGGCCAGGGTGCCGCTCGGCGATTTCTGCCACCAGCGTGGCGCACGCCGCGCCCGTGAGTTCACCCAGCTGACGCTGGTCGCCCGCTTTGACGGGCAAGGAATAACGATAGTGTTCAGGCATGGCTATGTCAGAGTCTCTTATGGATATACCAACAGTATTGGGGCATATCACTGATACGCAATGTCTTTATTATCCTCGATCGTTTTACATAAGCAAATCGTAACCGCACGGCAGGGCTAAACGCCCCCAAAACGGGGGCGGAGGGGCATTAACGGGTGGCAGGTGACAGGCTCCGCGTAGACGGAGGAGAGAAGAAAAGGTCTCCGAACAGTGCGGTGGAGATTTTACGCACCCCGAGCCCGGCAAGGGTACAGATAAGCAGGCTGGCAAACGGGTAGACCAGTATTAAGCACAGTTCTGCCCAGATCGGCCACAGGGCGGCATTCATCTCGCCAATCAGAATCAGGCTGAAGGCCTCAATTAATATGCGGTGGGTGGTATAGATCGCAATGGTGTTTGAGCCAATCACGTTCAGCAGGTTGTTAGGATGCACGGCATAGCGCTGCTCGAAGCTATAGAACAGCTTCATGATCAACACAATCGACAGCAGGGAAAGCAGGAGAGGAACGTTTGCAAACCACAGCACCACGGAAACGGCCGCGAAAGCGCCAGTTGCCAGCCAGGTGCGGCGCAGGTTGAAGCTTTTCATCCACGCCATCAGCTCCGCGCCATACCACGCCCCCATGCTGTAGTAGATCATGTTGCGTACCACGCTGTTCATTCCCCACCACGGCAGAGGCAGGAAGTTGATCGCGATGCTCGCCAGCGCCAGCAGTCCGAGTACCGGCAGCTTCCAGCGGCTCAGCAGTTTACACAGCGTGAAGTAGACCACCAGAGCATACAGATACCACAGGCTGGTGCTGGCGGTGACCATCCCCAGCACAAAGCCTGAGAACGAGTCGGCGTAGGCCGCATTCGACGAGGTGGCAAGCTCGCGGTCGGGCGCCAGCCAGGCATTCAGGTGGGTCAGCGCCTGCCATTGCAGGACGCCCCACAGCGCCAGAACCCAGACAATGCTCCAGATCCGCTTGTCGAGGCTGGTGCGCCAGTCTACCTCATCAATATAGCGACGGATCAGATAGCCGGAGATAAAGAAGAAGACCGGCATCCGGAACGGGGCGAGATAGAGGTTAAAATAGACCCAGCATTTGGCGAGAAGACCGGAGAGCGGGTGTTGCAGCCCGCTCAGATGCGGGTAAAAGGTGATGACCGAATGATAGATAACCACCAGGCAGATACAGAGCCCTTTTATCTGGTTAATCCATAATGCTTTTTGCTTCATTGTTCGCGACTACCTTATTGCCATAAACGAACGAGCAATTGTTGTTAAACGAAGCCGGGATGTAACGGGTAACAGTCTGTATCAGGAGGTTTTTCGGAAAAGGTGGAGGCTGTATGGTGACGATTCAGACAATAGCACTCTGATTTATCTGAATTTTTCAGAAAAATGATTACCAAAGCTTACGGTTTCAGTCATTTACCCTTAACGGATTCGCTTATATACTCGTGGGTCTGCTATCAGCAAACAGACGGACTTCATGTATCAACCTGTCGCACTCTTCATAGGCTTACGTTACATGCGTGGGCGCGCCGCGGACCGCTTCGGTCGCTTTGTCTCCTGGCTTTCGACTATTGGCATTACGCTTGGCGTGATGGCACTGGTGACGGTACTTTCCGTTATGAATGGCTTCGAGCGCGAGCTGCAAAACAACATTCTGGGGCTGATGCCGCAGGCCGTTCTCTCCTCAACCAACGGTTCGGTGAACCCGCAACAGCTGCCGGAAAGCGCGGCGAAGCTACAGGGCGTCACGCGCGTTGCGCCGCTCACAACGGGCGACGTGGTGCTGCAAAGTGCCCGCAGCGTGGCGGTCGGCGTGATGCTGGGAATTGACCCGGCGCAAAAAGACCCGCTGACGCCGTTCCTGGTTAACGTCAAGCAGACCGATCTGGAAGCCGGAAAGTACAACGTGATTCTGGGTGAGCAGCTTGCCGGCCAGCTTGGCGTCAACCGTGGCGACCAGCTGCGCGTGATGGTGCCGTCCGCAAGCCAGTTTACGCCGATGGGACGTTTGCCAAGCCAGCGCCTGTTTAACGTGGTCGGCACCTTTGCCGCCAACAGCGAAGTTGACGGCTATCAGATGCTGGTGAACATCCAGGACGCGTCACGCCTGATGCGTTACCCGGCGGGAAACATCACCGGCTGGCGCCTGTGGCTCGATCAGCCGCTGAAGGTCGATACCCTCAGCCAGCAAAAACTGCCGGACGGCACCAAATGGCAGGACTGGCGCGAGCGTAAAGGTGAACTGTTCCAGGCCGTGCGAATGGAAAAAAACATGATGGGGCTGCTGCTGAGCCTGATCGTCGCCGTGGCTGCATTTAACATTATCACCTCGCTGGGCCTGATGGTGATGGAGAAGCAGGGCGAAGTCGCCATTCTGCAAACTCAGGGGCTCACGCCGCGCCAGATCATGGCGGTGTTTATGGTGCAGGGGGCCAGTGCCGGTATCATCGGCGCGCTGCTCGGCGCCGTGCTGGGGGCACTGCTTGCCAGCCAGCTTAATAATTTAATGCCGATCATCGGCGCGCTGCTTGACGGCGCGGCGCTGCCGGTGGCTATCGAGCCGCTGCAGGTGGTCGGGATTGCGCTGGCCGCGATGGCCATTGCGCTGCTTTCTACGCTTTATCCTTCCTGGCGCGCTGCCGCCACCCAACCCGCTGAGGCTTTACGTTATGAATAAGATCCTGTTGCAATGCGACAACCTGTCCAAACGCTATCAGGAAGGCACTGTGCAGACCGACGTGCTGCACAATGTGAGCTTTAGCGTGGGCGAGGGCGAGATGATGGCGATTGTCGGCAGCTCCGGCTCGGGCAAAAGTACGCTGCTGCACCTGCTGGGCGGGCTCGATACGCCAACCAGCGGCGACGTGATCTTCTCCGGCCAGCCGATGAGCAAAATGTCCTCGGCGGCGAAGGCCGAGCTGCGTAACCGCGAGCTGGGCTTCATCTACCAGTTCCACCACCTGCTGCCGGATTTCACGGCGCTGGAAAACGTGGCGATGCCGCTGCTGATTGGCAAAAAGAAACCGGCAGAAATTAATGCCCGCGCCAGCGACATGCTGAAAGCGGTAGGGCTGGGGCATCGCGGTAACCATCGTCCGTCAGAGCTTTCCGGCGGCGAGCGCCAGCGCGTGGCGATTGCCCGCGCGCTGGTCAATAATCCGCGCCTGGTACTTGCGGATGAACCGACCGGTAACCTGGACGCGCGCAATGCGGACAGTATTTTCCAGCTTCTCGGCGAGCTGAACGCCTCGCAGGGGACCGCGTTTCTGGTGGTGACCCACGATCTGCAGCTGGCAAAACGCATGGGGCGCCAGCTTGAGATGCGCGACGGTCATCTGAACGCGGAACTAACCCTGATGGGGGCGGAGTAATGGCGTCACCGTTATCGTTACTCATCGGGTTACGCTTTAGCCGCGGCCGCCGTCGCGGCGGCATGGTGTCGCTCATCTCCGTGATCTCGACCATCGGTATTGCGCTGGGCGTGGCGGTGCTGATTGTGGGCTTAAGCGCCATGAACGGCTTTGAGCGGGAGCTGAATAACCGCATTCTGGCGGTGGTGCCGCACGGGGAAATCGAGCCGGTTAACCAGCCGTGGGCCAACTGGAGCGACGCCCTGACTAAAGTGGAAAAAGTGCCCGGCATTGCGGCGGCCGCGCCCTACATTAACTTTACCGGGCTGGTAGAGAGCGGGGTAAACCTGCGCGCCATCCAGGTGAAAGGGGTCAACCCCGCCCAGGAAGCGCGACTGAGCGCGCTGCCGAACTATGTGCAGAACGGCGCGTGGGCGAACTTTAAGGCCGGCGAGCAGCAGATCATCATGGGCAAAGGCGTTGCCGATGCCCTGAAGGTGAAGCAGGGCGACTGGGTGTCAATCATGATCCCCAACGCCAGCGCTGACCACAAACTGCAGCAGCCCAAGCGCGTGCGCCTGCACGTCACCGGTATTCTCCAGCTGAGCGGCCAGCTTGACCATAGCTTTGCGATGGTACCGCTGGAAGATGCGCGCCAGTATCTCGACATGGGCGACAGCGTGACGGGCATTGCCATTAAGGTGAACGACGTCTTTAACGCCAACAAACTGGTGCGCGATGCCGGCAGCGTCACCAATAACTATGTCTATATCAAAAGCTGGATCGGTACTTACGGGTACATGTACCGTGATATCCAGATGATCCGCGCGATTATGTATCTGGCGATGGTGCTGGTGATTGGCGTGGCGTGCTTTAATATCGTCTCGACGCTGGTGATGGCGGTTAAGGACAAGAGCGGCGACATCGCCGTGCTGCGTACCCTCGGGGCAAAAGACGGTCTTATTCGCGCCATCTTCGTCTGGTATGGTTTGCTGGCGGGGCTGTTCGGCAGCCTGTGCGGCGTGGTGATTGGCGTGGTGGTTTCCCTGCAGCTGACGCCGATTATCAACGGAATTGAAAAGCTAATCGGCCACCAGTTCCTGTCCGGTGACATCTATTTTATTGACTTCCTGCCGTCTGAACTGCACTGGCTGGACGTTTTTTATGTGCTGCTTACAGCACTTTTACTGAGTCTGCTGGCAAGCTGGTATCCGGCGCGTCGCGCAAGCCGAATCGATCCGGCGAGGGTATTAAGTGGCCAGTAATTACGTCATGGTGTAGCGGTCCTGAGGCCGCTATGTCAGAAAGAGGAATGCACTATGTATTATGGATTTGATATTGGCGGCACCAAGATTGCGCTCGGCGTGTTTGATAAAAACCTCAAACTGCAGTGGGAAACCCGCGTTCCCACCCCGCGCGAAAGCTACGATGAATTTTTAACCGCCATTGCCGCGCTGGTTGCGCAGGCGGATGAACGCTTTGGTGTGAAAGGTAGCGTCGGTATCGGGATCCCGGGGATGCCCGAAACCGATGACGGCACGCTGTATGCCGCCAACGTGCCTGCCGCCAGCGGTAAACCGCTGCGCGCCGATCTTTCAGCCCTCCTTGAACGCGACGTGCGTTTAGACAACGATGCCAACTGCTTTGCCCTCTCTGAAGCCTGGGACGATGAGTTCCGTCAATATCCGCTGGTGATGGGGCTGATCCTCGGTACCGGCGTCGGCGGGGGGATTGTCATCAACGGTAAGCCGATTACCGGGCGCAGCTACATCACCGGGGAATTTGGTCATATCCGCCTGCCGGTGGATGCGCTGGAGGTGGTGGGGCGCGATTTTCCGCTGACCCGCTGCGGCTGCGGCCAGCACGGCTGTATTGAGAACTACCTCTCCGGCCGCGGGTTTGCATGGCTTTACGAACACTTCTATCATCAGAAACTTGAGGCCCCTCAAATCATTACCCTGTGGGAGCAGGGGGATGCGCAGGCGCGTGAACACGTCGAGCGCTATCTGGATCTGCTGGCGGTGTGTCTGGGAAATATTCTCACCATCGTCGACCCGGATCTGCTGGTGATCGGGGGAGGGCTATCAAACTTTACCGCGATTACGGAAAGGTTGTCCGGGCGTCTGCCCCGACATTTATTGCCGGTCGCCCGCGTGCCGCGTATTGAACGTGCGCGCCACGGGGACGCAGGAGGCATGCGCGGAGCCGCATTCCTTCATCTCACCGATTAGTTTACGAGGTCTTTATGCTGTCGCGTCGCCAGGGTCGACTCAGCCGTTTTCGCAAAAACAAACGCCGCTTACGAGAGCGCTTGCGCCAGCGGATCTTTTTCAGAGACAGAATAATGCCAGAAGCGATGGATAAACCCAGAGTGGTGGTGCTGACCGGCGCGGGGATCTCCGCCGAGTCAGGAATTCAGACCTTCCGTGCAGCGGACGGGCTGTGGGAAGAGCACCGTGTCGAGGACGTGGCGACGCCGGAAGGCTTTGCCCGCGATCCGGATCTCGTGCAGGCGTTTTACAACGCTCGCCGCCGGCAGCTTCAGCAGCCTGAGATTGCGCCGAATGCGGCGCATCTGGCGCTGGCGAAGCTGGAAGAGGCGCTGGGGGATCGTTTTCTGCTGGTGACGCAGAATATCGATAACCTGCACGAGCGGGCCGGAAACAAGAACATCATCCACATGCACGGTGAGCTGCTCAAGGTTCGCTGCGCCTGGAGCGGTCAGGTGCTGGACTGGAAAGAGGACGTGCTGCCGGAAGACAAATGCCACTGCTGCCAGTTCCCGTCGCGCCTGCGTCCGCACGTGGTCTGGTTTGGCGAAATGCCGCTGGGGATGGATGAGATCTACAGCGCGCTGGCGATGGCGGACGTGTTTATTGCTATTGGCACATCGGGTCACGTTTACCCGGCGGCGGGGTTTGTTCACGAAGCGCGACTGCACGGGGCGCATACGGTCGAGCTCAATCTGGAGCCAAGCCAGGTGGGCAGCGAGTTTGAAGAGAAGCAATACGGCCTGGCGAGTGAAGTCGTGCCGGCCTTTGTGGATAAGCTTCTGAAGGGGCTGTAAGAGTAACGGGCGACGCTGTGTCGCCCGTTATGTATTGCATTAACGACCTGCTTTTAACTTCTGATAATACTCTTCGTAAAGGCGACTCGCGTCACCAACGTCGTTCTGCCATTCACCTTTGCTGATGGTGTCGGCGTCCGGATAGAGTGACTTATCGTTAGCCACGTCAGGCTTCAGCAGCTTGCGGGCGGCCAGGTTTGGCGTCGGGTAGCCAATCGTCTCGGCAACCTGTTTCGCCACGTCCGGGCGCAACAGGAAGTTGATCAGCTTCAGCGCGCCGTCCACGTTCTTCGCGTTGGCCGGGATCGCAAGGCTATCCATCCAGAAGATGCCGCCTTCCTTCGGCCAGACCACCTCCAGCGGCGTACCGGCCTGGCGGGCAACATACGCAGAGCCGTTCCACACCATCCCCAGGTTTACTTCTCCTTCCATATACGGGTTTGCCGGGTTATCTGAGTTGAATGCCGCCACGTTAGGCATCAGCTTTTTCAGCTCGTTGTAAGCCGCATCGATCTCTTTCGGATCGGTGGTATTACCGGAAAAGCCGAGTTTACGCAGCGCGATCTGGAATACTTCGCGCGCATCGTCGGTTAACAGCAGGCTGCCTTTGTATTCCGGTTTCCACAGGTCGGCCCAGCCGGTGACCGTTTTCGGATCGATGGCCTCGCTGTTAACGCCAATCGCCGTTGCCCCCCAGATGTAAGGAATGGAGTAGTCATTATTCGGGTCGAACGGCTTGTTGAGCATCTCAGGATCGAGGTTTGAAAAATGGGTTAGCTTCGTTTTATCGATCTTCTGGATCATCCCCTCTTTGCGCATTTTGTCGACAAAGTAAGTGGAGGGAACGACCAGATCGTATGCACCGTCTTTATAGGTTTTCAGCTTGGCGTACATGGTTTCATTCGACTCGTAGGTCGAGTAGATAACCTTAATGCCAGTCTCTTTGGTGAACTGCTCCAGCAGGCCCGGCGGCACATACTCGGTCCAGTTGTAGAAGTAGAGCGTTTTGCTGTCATCAGCGTGCGCGGCACCCATGCCAAGCACCAGCGCCGCAGCGGCGAGCATTTTTTTCATTTCATTGTCCCCTGAGATTTTGTTTTATCACGAGCAATAACCTGGCTGGCGATCACCAGAACCAGCGAAAACACCAGCAGAATGGTCGCCAGCGCGTTCACCTCTGGCGACACGCCGACTTTGACCATCGAATAGATCTTCAACGGCAGAATTTCGTAGCTCGGCCCGGTCACGAAGGAGGAGACCACCACGTCATCCATCGACAGCGTAAAGCTGAGCAGCCATCCGGCCGCCACGGCGGGCATCGCCAGCGGCAGGATGATTTTACGCAGGATGGTCATTTCGCTGGCGCCCAGATCCTTCGCCGCCTCCAGCATGCGCACGTCGAACCCTTTCAGACGGGCGTAGACGGTCACCACCACAAACGGCAGGCAGAAGGTGATATGGGAAAACAGCAGCGACCAGAAGCCAAGCTGTACGCCCAGCAGCATAAACAGCACCAGCAGCGAAATCGCCATCACGATGTCCGGCGACATCATCACCACAAACAGCATGCCGCTGACGAACGGCTTGCCGCGAAAGCGATAGCGGTACAGCGCCACGGCGGTGAGGGAGCCAATCAGCGTGGCGAAGGTGGCGGAGACGATCGCCATCGTCAGCGAGTGCTGGGCTGCCTGCAGCAGGCTGTCGTTGTTCATCAGCAGGCTGTACCAGCTGGTGGTAAATCCTTGCCAGTTAATCCCGAACCGCGAGCTGTTAAAAGAGTTCACGATTAAAATGATAATCGGGATATAAAGATAGGCGTAGATGGCGGTCATAAAACCGCCGCGAAGCAGTCGACCGATCATTCGAGTTCCACCCTTTTATTCAGCAGGCGCGACGCGCGCCAGTAGACCAGCAGCATCAGCCCCATCACTACCGTCAGCGTAATGCTTGTCGCGGAACCGAACGGCCAGTCGCGGATGTTCAGGAACTGACTCTTGATCACGTTACCGATCAGCAGGTTTTTCGCTCCGCCCATCAGGTCGGACACGTAGAACAGGCCCATCGCCGGAAGCATCACCAGCAGACAGCCGGCAATAATGCCGGGCATGGTCAGCGGAATAATAATGCGGATGAAGGTCTGAAGCTTGTCAGCCCCCAGGTCTTTTGCCGCCTCCAGTAGCGGTTTATCAAGCTTCTCAATACTGGAGTAGAGCGGCATCACCATAAACGGCAGCAGGATATAAACCAGACCAACGATCACCGCGCTCGGGGTAAACATGATGCGTATCGGCGTATCGACTACCCCCAGCCACAGCAGAAATTCATTGAGGTAGCCTTTGGTGCTGAGGAAGATTTTCAGCCCGTAGATGCGAATCAGCGAGTTAGTCCAGAACGGCACAATCAGCAGAAACAGCAGCAGCGGGCGCACCTTCTGTGGCAGCCTGGCCAGGAACCATGCGAAAGGGTACCCTAGTAGCAGGCAGGCCACGGTAGCCATCAGCGCCATATTAAGCGAGTGCAGTAGCACGTCGAAATAGAGCGGGTCGAGCAGGCGCGCGTAGTTGTCCAGCGTAAAGACCAGCGAAACGAAGTTTGTATCGTCCCGGGTCAGGAAGCTGGTGGCAACGATCATCAGGTTGGGTAAAAAGACAAACAGCACAAGCCAACCGACGATAGTGGCAATCACCACCTTCTGGAACTTACTTGTGTTCTTCATCAGCCAGCACAACCTCCCAGCTTTCTACCCAGTTGATAACCATTTTCTGGTCGAGAGAGTGGTCGAAGTCAGGATCGTCCTCGTTAAAGAATTCGCTGACCATTACCATTTTGCCGTTCTCCAGCTCGACGACAGATTCCAGCGTCATCCCTTTGTAGTTGCGCTCGCGGATATAGCCGATTAACCCTTCGGCCTCGGTATTGCCGTGAATTTCATCGACGCGCAGATCTTCCGGGCGCAGCAGAACGTTGAGCTTTTGCCCCTTTTCGACGGGGAAATTCACCGTGATATTGCACTCGCGTCCTTCAACGCTGGCGCGCACGCGCTGGTCGTCCAGACGCTCAATCACCGTGGCGTTAAAGATATTGATTTCGCCAATGAAGCTGGCGACAAACAGGTTTTTCGGCTCTTCGTAGATTTCGCGCGGCGTACCGTCCTGCTCAATCTTGCCGTCGCGCATCACCACGATACGGTCTGACATGGTCAGTGCCTCTTCCTGGTCGTGGGTGACGAAGACAAAGGTGATGCCAAGCTTGCGCTGTAGCGCTTTCAGCTCGTTCTGCATCTGCTTGCGCAGCTTGTAGTCCAGCGCGGAGAGGGATTCATCCAGCAGAAGCAGGCGCGGTTTATTGACCACGGCGCGGGCAATCGCCACGCGCTGCTGCTGACCGCCGGAGAGCTGGTGAGGCTTACGCTGGGCAAACGCTTCCAGCTGTACCATGCGCAGGGCGTCGGTGACGCGCGGTTCAATCTCATTAGCCGGGGTCTTTTGCATCCGCAGGCCAAACGCCACGTTCTCAAACACGGTCATGTGCGGGAACAGGGCATAGCTCTGAAAGACGGTATTGACGTGGCGATCTTCGGCAGGAACCTGGGTTATGTCCTGGTTCTCAAGATGGATGCGGCCATTATCAACGCTTTCCAGCCCGGCGATAAGGCGCAGTACGGTGGTTTTGCCGCAGCCGGAAGGACCAAGCAGCGTAAGAAACTCACCATCATTGATGGTCAGGTTGAGGTCGGAAATGACGTCTTTGCCATCAAAGCTTTTACGAATTCGTTCCAGTTGCACCAGCGGTGAACGAGAACGGGATTGTGTATTCAATTTTTGCGCTGTCCCATATAGACGCCTCAGGCAGCAGACTGAAGCGGGGTTTGTGTGTAACCACCTTGGTGACTCGTAATGAGGGCGGACATTCTACGGCAATCCCCCGTAATCGCCAATCCTTGTCACTGATTCATAAGCTACATTTATTAACGCATAAAGATATAAACGTAAAAAGTTCTCGTTTGCGGGATAAAAGTGACCTGACGCAATATTTGCGTTTTGATGCTTACTGATAATGTTGTCACGAAAAGTGAGGGTGACTGCATGGATAAATTACTTGAGCGTTTTTTACAGTATGTTTCGCTGGATACCCAATCTAAGCCGGGTGTCCGCCAGGTGCCAAGCACCGAAGGCCAGTGGAAGTTGTTAAACCTGCTTAAAGAGCAGCTTGACGCCATGGGGCTGGTCAACGTCACGTTAAGCGAAAAAGGCACTGTGATGGGAACGCTGCCGGCGAATGTGCCGGGTGATATTCCGGCGATTGGCTTTATCTCCCATGTCGACACCTCTCCGGATTTTAGCGGTAAGCATGTTAACCCGCAGATCGTGGAAAACTACCGCGGCGGCGATATTGCGCTGGGTATTGGCGACGAAGTGCTGTCTCCGGTGATGTTCCCGGTGCTGCACCAGTTGCTCGGCCAGACGCTGATCACCACCGACGGTAAAACGCTGCTGGGGGCGGATGACAAGGCGGGCATCGCGGAGATCATGACCGCGCTGGCGGTGCTGAAAGAGAAAAATATCCCGCACGGAGATATCCGCGTGGCCTTTACGCCGGACGAAGAGGTCGGCAAAGGCGCGAAGCACTTCGACGTGGAAGCCTTTAACGCGCAGTGGGCCTATACCGTTGACGGCGGCGGCGTCGGTGAACTGGAGTATGAAAACTTCAATGCCGCGTCCGTCACGATCAAAATTGTCGGTAACAACGTTCACCCCGGTTCGGCGAAAGGCGTCATGGTGAACGCCTTGTCGCTGGCGTCGCGTATTCATGCGGAAGTCCCGGCGGAAGAGAGCCCTGAACAGACCGAAGGTTACGAGGGCTTTTATCACCTCACCAGCATCAAAGGCACCGTGGACAGCGCGCAGATGCACTACATCATCCGCGATTTCGACCGCAAAGCCTTTGAGGCCCGCAAGCGCAAGATGATGGAGATCGCTAAGAAGGTTGGTAAAGGATTACACCCTGATTGCTATATTGAGCTCATTATCGAAGATAGCTATTACAATATGCGCGAGAAGGTGATGGCCCATCCGCACATTCTTGATATCGCCCAGCAGGCGATGCGCGACTGTGATATTGAACCGCAGCTGAAGCCGATTCGCGGCGGCACCGACGGTTCTCAACTGTCGTTTATGGGACTGCCGTGCCCGAACTTGTTTACCGGTGGTTATAACTACCACGGCAAGCATGAGTTTGTGACGCTGGAAGGGATGGAAAAAGCAGTGAAGGTGATAGTGCGGATAGCGGAGTTGACCGCGAAGCGTTAAGAAAAAGCCCGGTGGCGTAGCCGCCACCCGGCACATATCATAACTCAGTCCTCAAAGAACCAGTACCCGCTGTTGACCAGCGCGGCCAGCATCGCGAGGAAGGACGGGTCTTCCAGCGCATCGCCAAAGGTGTCGGCAGTCAACACCAGATGGCTGGCAATGGCTTCCAGCGCCGGTCGGTGCGGAGAGTCCAGCTTCTCGCCGTTGACGAACACCTCTTCACCAATGCGCAGCACGCGCAATCCGCCCAGACGTACCAGCTTGTCGCCTTGCTGGAGCGCATCGTAAATCTCGTCCGCCTGATACGGCGGCTCCGGTGGCGCAACGTCCAGCTCGTGGCGGGACTGGCTGATAAACTCGCCAAACCATTGTTTAAAGTGTTCCGGCTCGTTGATCAGATCCAGCATCATGCCGCGCAGTTTATCCAGCTCTTCTGGCACGATATCTGCCGGATGCTCTCGCGCAGGTACATCCGGATCGCTGTAGCGATAGCTGCCCAGCTCGCGCTGCAGAACATAGTCGGCAAAGCCGCTGATCATCTCGCGGCCGCTCGGCGCGCGGAATCCAACGGAGTAGTTCAGCGAGTTCTCCAGGGAGTAACCTTCGTGAGGGAATCCCGGCGGAATGTAGAGGATATCGCCCGGCTCCAGCTCTTCGTCGATAATTCCTTCGAACGGATCCACCTGAAGCAGATCCGGGTGCGGGCAGTGCTGTTTCATTGGCACTTTTTCGCCCACGCGCCAGCGGCGGCGGCCCGTACCCTGAATGATAAACACGTCGTACTGGTCCAGATGCGGACCCACGCCGCCGCCCGGTACAGAGAAGGAGATCATCAGATCGTCCATTCGCCAGTCGGGCAGGGCGCGGAACGGGCGCATTAGCGCGGCAGTTGGCTCGTGCCAGTGGTTGACCGCCTGTACCAGCAGCGACCAGTTGCTTTCGCCGAGGTGATCGTAGCTTTCGAAAGGACCGTGGCTGACCTGCCATTTCCCGTCCTGGTGGCTGACCAGGCGACTGTCGACTTCGTTTTCCATGGCCAGACCGGCCAGCTCGTCAGGCGAGATAGGGTCGACAAAGTTGCTGAACCCGCGTTTCAGAACCACCGGGCGCTTTTGCCAGTAACGTTCGATAAACTCGGGCCAGTTAAGTGTTAAGTGATAATCCATATTTTTTTATTCCGCAGGCTCTTACTGACTCGGATTATAACGGAAGCTCAGGCCCCCGGCTGCGAGATCCTCGCATTTTTCACATAACGGGTTAACTATCATCCGAAGTGGGCTGCTGTCGACCAAAAATCACTTCCATTCTGGCCCCACCCAGCAAGCTTTCGCTGGTTTCGATTTTGCCATCGTACTGGTCGACAATCTCGCGGGCCACGGCTAATCCCACCCCCTGACCGGGACGCAGCGTATCCGCTCGCTGACCGCGATCGAACACCACATCACGTTTATTGCGCGGGATCCCCGGGCCATCATCCTCGACGATAATATGTAATTCGTTATCCGTCTGGCGCGCCGACACTTCCACAAACTCCAGGCAGTACTTGCAGGCGTTATCCAACAGGTTGCCCATCACTTCCATAAAGTCATTTTTTTCGCCGACAAAGCTAATCTCAGGCGAAATATCGAGGCTGATATTCACCCCTTTACGCTGATACACCTTGTTGAGTGCGGACGTGAGATTATCCAGCAGCGGGGCTACCGGGTGCAGCTCGCGGCTCAGGAGCGCGCTGCCGGAACGCATGCTGGCGCGGTGCAGATAATAGCCAATTTGCTGCGAGATTCGGCTGATCTGTTCCAGCATCACCGGCTCGGCATCGTCGACGCTCAGCTTTGAGCTGCGCATTGAACGCAGGGTGCTTTGCATCACGGCCAGCGGTGTTTTCAGGCTGTGCGTGAGGTCGGTCAGGGTCGTACGGTACTTATCATAGCGTTCACGCTCGCTTTTCAGCAGGCGATTGAGGTTACGCACCAGGCTGGTCAGCTCACGGGTGGTTTCCGGGTTGAGCTTTTCACGATGATGTTCCTCAAGCTCGCGCACCTCTCGCGCCAGGGACTCAATAGGACGCAAGCTCCACCACGCCGCCACCCAAAGCAGCGGGATCACCAGCAGCAGGTTTGCGGCGAGAACATAAACGAACCAGCCCCAGACCTTATAGGAACGTTTTAGCTCAACCGGGATGGTGTCAATCACCACAATGGTCAACTGCGGCATGTTCATGGTCGCCGGGTAGATATTGATCGCCACCGAGTGCGTCATCTCCGTCTCGGCATCGTCAGCGCGGATTTCATTGAGCTTTTGCTGCATTGAGCGATCTTCGCGGATCAGGGTGCTGGTGGTGTTGAGATCGGCTTCAATCTCATGAAATCCGTTGGTTTTGAGCCATTCAGGACGAATGCTATTCACCAGCCACGGAATATCGCGCTGCGCCCAAAGCAACTTTCCCTTTTCGTTATAAATCATTGCCAGGGTTGGGCTCTGCTGATTCAGATTTTCCGGCATTTCAACAGTGATGTGGTTGTCTTCCCATTTCGCCAGGGTATAAAACAGATTGCTTTCGCCGCGTAACAGACGAAAGGTCGTTTTATCGAAGCTGACGCTGTACCCTACGAGGGCGACCATACCGTAGGAGAGCGACAGCACCAACACCACCGCGGCCGTAGCCAGTAAAAAGCGAACCCGCAGCGAGAGGGGCAGAATATGGCGCAAAATCCGTCTCATTTAGCGTAATTCAAACAGGTAGCCCTGACCGCGGACGGTGGTAATCACATCCTGCGGATACTGCGCCTGAATTTTCTTACGCAAACGCCCCATCAGCACGTCGATGGTGTGACTCTCGCGCAGCTCAGCGTCAGGGTAGAGCTGGAGCATTAAGGAGTCTTTGCTCACTACCTTGCCGCTGTTACGGATCAGCGTTTCCATAATGGTGTATTCGAATGCGGTCAGCTTGATCGCTTCATCGTTAATTGAGAGCTCGCGCCGGGAGAGATCCACCTGGAAAGGCGGAATGGAGATAACCTGTGAAGCCAGCCCGCTGTTGCGGCGTAACAGCGCCTGCATGCGCGCCGCCACTTCTTCAATATGGAACGGTTTGGTGACGTAATCATCCGCACCGGCGCTGAGCACTTCAACTTTGTCCTGCCAGCCTTCGCGTGCCGTCAGAACCAGAACCGGCAGAGAAACATCATGGCTGCGCCAGCGACGAATTAACGACAGGCCGTCTTCATCAGGCAGGCCTAAATCGACAATGGCGATGTCCGGCAGGTGTTCATTGAGATAATAATCGGCTTCTTTTGCATCTTCAGCATCGTCCACCTGATGTCCCATCTCCTGAAGCTGAACCTTCAGGTGGTGGCGTAGCAATGCGTTATCCTCAACAACCAGTACGCGCATCATCTTTTCTCCGGGAATAAATAGTATGAATAGTTTAACGCTGATTATGTTGCTGTGGGGATAAACATTCAGTAAACCGGGGAAAAGCAACCCCCTTTCCGGGCGGAAAGGGGAGGAAGGACGTTATTTCAGCTCGTCAACCATGGTGATGGCGCGGCCAATGTAATTCGCCGGGGTCATGGCTTTCAGGCGGGTTTTCTCTTCTTCCGGCAGTGCCAGACCGTCGATAAACTGCTTCATGCCTTCGGCGTCAACGCGTTTACCGCGGGTCAGCTCTTTCAGCTTCTCGTACGGCTTTTCGATACCGTAACGGCGCATCACGGTCTGAATCGGCTCTGCCAGCACTTCCCAGTTGTGATCCAGTTCGTCCAGCAGACGATCGCGGTTCACTTCCAGTTTGCTCACGCCTTTCAGGGTGGACTGATACGCGATCAGCGCGTAGCCGATGCCCACGCCCAGGTTACGCAGTACGGTGGAGTCGGTCAGGTCGCGCTGCCAGCGGGAAACCGGCAGTTTGCTCGCCATATGCTGCAGCACGGCATTCGCCAGGCCCAGGTTGCCTTCAGAGTTTTCGAAGTCGATGGGGTTCACTTTGTGCGGCATGGTGGAGGAGCCGATTTCACCGGCGATGGTTTTCTGCTTGAAGTGGTTCAGCGCGATGTAGCCCCAAACGTCACGATCGAAGTCGATCAGGATGGTGTTGAAGCGCGCGATGCAGTCAAACAGCTCGGCGATGTAGTCGTGCGGCTCAATCTGGGTGGTGTACGGGTTCCACTGAATGCCCAGAGAGGTCACGAACTCTTCGCTGAACTGATGCCAGTCCACTTCCGGGTAAGCGGCGATGTGGGCGTTATAGTTACCGACCGCGCCGTTGATTTTGCCCAGAATTTCAACCTGTTCCAGCTGACGATACTGGCGCTCCATGCGGTACGCCACGTTCGCCATCTCTTTACCCATGGTGGATGGGGTGGCCGGCTGGCCGTGGGTACGGGAAAGCAGTGGAATATCGCGGTATTCCACGGAGAGTGCTTTAACCGCGTCGATGATTTTACGCCAGTAAGGCAGCACAACCTCTTTACGCGCGGTGGAGAGCATCAGCGCGTGAGACAGGTTGTTGATATCTTCGGAAGTACAGGCGAAGTGAATGAATTCGGATACCGCGTGCAGGGCAGGGACGCTTTCCACTTTCTCTTTCAGAAAGTACTCAACCGCTTTCACGTCGTGGTTGGTGGTGCGTTCAATGGTCTTAATGCGCGCGGCGTCTTCTTCGCTAAATTCAGCAACGATTTTATCAAGGTAATCGTTTGCCTTTTCATCAAAAGCAGGAACTTCCTTGATTGCTGCCTGGGCGGCCAGCTTCTGCAGCCAGCGTACTTCAACCTGAACACGGAACTTCAGCAAACCATATTCGCTGAAGATCCCGCGCAGCGCGCTGACTTTATCGCCGTAGCGTCCATCGACAGGGGATACGGCGGTCAGTGAGGATAATTCCATAATTCGCAACTCCGGAAGGTTAACAATGAGCAAGAATTTGTTTTGCCTGAGTGGTCAGGCGATTACGAGAAAACATTAACTGCAGGCGGCCACCGCCAACCTGGTGCCACAGCACGGCAGCGCGGATCCCTGCCAGCAGGGACGCGCGCACTTTTGCCTGTACCTGCGGGCTTTGCAGCACGGCAGGGGATCCGGTGACCTGAATACGCGGGCCCAGCGGGCTGATGACGTCAACGTAAATGCCCGCCATGGCGCTCAGCAGCGTTTCGGACTGCAGGTCGAAATGGTCGAGCTGACGCTGTAACCCGGCGATGCGATCGCCCAGGGTATTAAGCGCGCCTTTCGCGGCGCTCAGCTTACGCTCCAGCACCATCAGGCTTAAGGTGTAGCGGGTCAGCTCCGCGTTTAACCCCTGACGGCTGCTGGCGTTAAGTACGCCAAGCAGGGTTTCAAGACCGAGACGAAGATTGGTTTCACTGCCGCCGAACACACCTAGGGTTGAACCGGGGTTGAGGTCGATAACGCTGTTGAGCGAAACGTGCAGGGCGTCAGCGTCGCAGTGACCCTGATGCGCCAGCTGTTGCACCAGACGAGCTGACTGGCAAATTCCCGCCAGCGCCAGGGTGATGTCATAGTAATTCTTCGCCACACGGTCTCCTTTATGTGTGCAATCGGTTAAACAGCGGGCAGCGGCAGGCGCTGTTCAATGATCCCGCCGCCCAGGCAGATCTCACCGCTGTAGAAGACAGCGGACTGACCTGGAGTAACGGCGGCGACCGGCTCGTCGAAACGCACGTCAATGCGGTCGTCATCTAGCGCGGTAATGGTGCAAGGAATATCGGTCTGACGGTAGCGCGTTTTCACCGTGCAGCGCAGCGTGCCTTTCAGCGGCTCGCGATCGACCCAGTGCAGTTGCTGCGCGATAAGGCCAACGGACATCAGACGAGGATGGTCATGGCCCTGGGCGACAACCAGAATATTATTTTCGACGTCTTTATCGACCACGTACCACGGATCTTCGCTGCCTTCTTTGGTCCCGCCAATACCCAGACCTTTACGCTGGCCTAACGTGTGGTACATCAGCCCCTGATGCTGACCAATCTCGTCGCCATCAACGGTGACAATTTTACCCGGCTGCGCAGGGAGGTAGCGGCCAAGGAAATCACGGAACTTTCGCTCGCCGATAAAGCAGATACCGGTAGAGTCTTTTTTCTTGGCGGTGATCAGGTCCAGCTCTTCAGCGATTTTACGCACTTCCGGTTTTTCCAGTTCGCCAACCGGGAACAGGCTTTGCGCAATCTGTTCGTGGCTCAGCGTATAAAGGAAGTAGCTCTGATCTTTGTTGCCGTCCAGGCCGCGCAGCAGCTGGCTTTTGCCATTCACGTCTGCACGACGCACGTAGTGACCGGTCGCAATGTAGTCAGCGCCCAGATCTTCCGCGGCGAATTCCAGGAAGGCTTTAAATTTGATCTCTTTGTTGCACAGAATATCCGGGTTCGGCGTACGGCCCGCTTTGTACTCTTCAAGGAACAGTTCAAAGACGTTATCCCAGTATTCTGCGGCAAAGTTAACGGTGTGCAGTTCAATGCCGAGCTTATCGCATACGGCCTGCGCATCGGCGAGATCCGCAGCGGCAGTGCAGTATTCCTCGCCATCGTCTTCCTCCCAGTTCTTCATGAACAGGCCCTCCACCTTATAGCCCTGTTGCTGTAACAGGTAGGCGGAAACGGAGGAATCGACACCGCCGGACATGCCGACGATCACTTTTTTCTGGCTGTTATCTGACATGGAATACTCACGACATTGAACTTCAAGGCGGCGTATTCTATCACGCCCCCCCACCGTTGACACCCTCTGTAAACGGCCAGTTAAATTCTCCGATGACACCCAGCGGCAAGCGCGCATCTGACTGCCAGCAGCGGATGCTTTCCGCAACCAGCGGTGAGCGCAGGTTTGGCGCGTTCAGGATCTCCTCGGCGGTGACCCACAGGCAGCGATCGATATCGTCATCGTGCGGTTCAGTGGCGCACGTTTCGCTAAGCTCAACGGCAAATAAAAAGCGCAGGAATGGGGTGCTGTCGGGAGCAATCCACTGGTGCATGCGGATGAAGTGCTGCGGTTCAGCGTGAATGCCCGTCTCTTCCCAGAGCTCGCGCTTCGCGGCCTGCAGCAACGTTTCATTGGCTTCAAGATGCCCGGCAGGCTGATTCCACAGCGCCTTGCCGTTGATGCTCTCTTCCACAACGAGGAATTTTCCCTGCGCATGCACCACGCAGGCGACCGTAACATGAGGTTTAAACATCGTTTCTCCTTAAGGGGCAACGTCGCGCCATTCGCCGTTTGCCAGCGTATCCAGCGTATAGCTGCCCATGGCGTAGCGAATCAGACGCAGGGTAGGGAAGCCGACGTGTGCGGTCATGCGCCTCACCTGACGGTTGCGGCCTTCATACAGGGTGATTTTGAGCCAGCTTGTCGGGATGGATTTGCGCTCGCGAATGGGTGGGTTACGCGGCCACAGCCACTCCGGCTCATTCACGCGTTCAATACCGGCGGGCAGGGTGGGGCCGTCGTTCAGCGTCACGCCGCTGCGTAATTTCGCCAGCGTCTCTTCGTCCGGCTCGCCCTCGACCTGCACGAAGTAAATTTTTCCGGTGCGTTTGCCCGGCTGCGTGAGCTTCGCCTGCAGAGCGCCGTCATTGGTTAAGACCAAAAGTCCTTCGCTGTCCCGGTCCAGACGCCCGGCGGCGTAAACACCCTGAACAGGGATGTAATCCTTCAACGTGCTGCGCCCGGCCTCATCGGTGAACTGCGGCAAAACATCGTAGGGTTTATTGAACAAAATCACCCGCTTCGGCTGGGTTTGCTGGGGTCGTCTGGTGGCTTGTCGCGAGCTGAATCGCTCAACCCGGTGTTTTGTAAAAGAAGTTTTCTTCATGGTATTTTCAGGCGTTATCAATTGCCGCATTATAGCCTAATAACGAAGACCTTTCATGGCGCAGGACAATCAGGTACTATCGAAGGGCTCATTACAATTTATTAACATAAGATCAGTAACAACCAGAAGCGCTCGAAGGAGAGGTTAATGGAAAGCAAAGTAGTTGTTCCGGCGGAAGGTAAAAAGATCACCCTGCAAAACGGCAAGATTAACGTTCCTGACAATCCGATTATCCCGTTCATCGAAGGTGATGGTATCGGCGTAGACGTTACCCCGGCAATGCTGAAAGTGGTTGATGCCGCTGTTGAGAAAGCCTACAAAGGCGAGCGTAAAATTTCCTGGATGGAAATTTACACCGGTGAGAAATCGACTCAAGTTTATGGCCAGGACGTCTGGCTGCCAGCGGAAACGCTGGACCTGATCCGCGAATACCGCGTTGCTATTAAAGGCCCACTGACTACCCCAGTTGGTGGCGGCATCCGTTCCCTGAACGTGGCACTGCGTCAGGAGCTTGACCTGTACGTGTGTCTGCGTCCGGTTCGTTACTATCAGGGCACCCCAAGCCCGGTTAAGCACCCTGAACTGACCGACATGGTTATCTTCCGCGAAAACTCAGAAGACATCTACGCGGGTATCGAATGGAAAGCGGACTCTGCTGACGCAGAAAAAGTGATTAAATTCCTGCGCGAAGAGATGGGCGTGAAGAAAATTCGCTTCCCTGAGCATTGCGGTATCGGCATCAAGCCGTGCTCCGAAGAAGGGACCAAACGTCTGGTGCGTGCGGCCATCGAATATGCGATCACCAACGACCGTGACTCTGTGACCCTGGTTCACAAGGGCAACATCATGAAGTTCACCGAAGGCGCGTTCAAAGACTGGGGCTACCAGCTGGCGACCGAAGAGTTCGGCGGTGAGTTGATCGACGGCGGCCCGTGGCAGAAGATTAAGAACCCGAACACCGGCAAAGAGATCATCATTAAAGATGTGATCGCCGATGCGTTCCTGCAGCAGATCCTGCTGCGTCCTGCAGAATACGACGTCATTGCCTGTATGAACCTGAACGGTGACTACATTTCTGACGCCCTGGCAGCGCAGGTTGGCGGTATCGGTATCGCCCCTGGTGCGAACATCGGTGACGAGTGCGCCCTGTTCGAAGCGACCCACGGTACTGCGCCTAAATATGCCGGGCAGGACAAAGTGAACCCAGGCTCTATCATCCTGTCCGCAGAGATGATGCTGCGTCATATGGAATGGTTCGAAGCCGCAGACCTGATCGTTAAAGGTATGGAAGGCGCGATCAACGCGAAAACCGTCACCTATGACTTCGAACGTCTGATGGAAGGCGCTAAGCTGTTGAAATGCTCAGAGTTTGGCGACGCGATTATCGCGAACATGTAATCCACTCGCTGGGTTAGTAAAGAACGGGAACCACTTGGTTCCCGTTTTTATTATTAGTTTTCGAACATTTATCAAAAGTTTATCAAAAAAAATTATCAAAATTCCGGTGATTCTCAGCCAATTGGTTACGTAAAAGTACTGAAATTAAAGATACCTGTTTCGCACACCCTTCCCATCTCTGATCGCTTAGCTCAATATTATGTCAATTCTGGCATTATCTTCCCATTGTAAGGATTGTGTGGTATCTTGTAATCTAGAAAAAATGAGGTGGGTTTATGATTATAAATTTTGGAGCAAAAAATTTTTTTAGTTTTAAAGAAGGGTTTGATATTTCATTCGAATTAGGCAAAACTTGTCCCTCCAAAATATCCAAAGGGAAAAGTGTATCTAATATCCTGTGTGTCAAAGGAGCAAATGGTTCTGGTAAGACAAATATATTGAAAGCCATCAATTTCATATCTAACTTTGTTAGCTCATCTTTTAATAACAAGGTCGATGGTTATTTAATGTTTGATCCCTATTTTACAAGCAAAGAAGTTACTGAGTTTTATGTGACTTTTATTTTAGGTGGTACTATTTATCGCTACGAAGCTGATTTGACGGAAACGGAGGTTAAGCGCGAAACGCTTTTTAAAAAAAATAAGAGAGAAGTAAAAGCGATTGAAAGAATTAATGATGTTGTGACATATGCAATTAAAGAGTTCGATGAACTTAAAACTATAAAAATGAGGAAAAATGTTTCATTATTCAGCATGGCAATGCAATATGATGTAAAAAGCATCAAGAATATTCACGCAAAATTTAATAATGTTATTTCTAATGTGTCTTATACTGGTTTGCTTCCTCATACTCATGAGTTAGAGTTTGTAAATAAATTCTACTACGAAAATGACGAAGCTTTCTCTTTTGCTAAAGAAATAATTAAGAGGTTTGATCCTTCTATTAAAGATATTTATATAACTAAAAAGACAGATGAAGAAGGAAAGGACGTATATCGGCCCTGGTTCTTGTTTGAATTTGATAATGAAAAAGATATTCTTAGCTTGAATCAGCAATCAAGTGGCACAAAGTCGCTTTACAAACAACTTGGAAGTTATAAAGCTGTACTTGTTTTGGGTGGTTTTTTAGTTTTAGATGAGTTTGATATAAATCTACACCCTCATATTCTACCTCACTTGTTAGAGTTTTTCTTAAACGAAGATACAAATGCAGAAAATGCACAATTAATATTCACCACACATAATACTGAGATTCTTGATTTTTTAGGAAAACATAGAACCTATTTGGTGAACAAGGAAAACACAGAAAGTTATTGCTATAGACTCGATGAGATCCCAAGCGATATACTTAGGAATGATAGACTGATTTCACCAGCTTACAATCAGGGTAAAATTGGCGGAGTACCGAAAATATGACCAAGAAATTTGGTAATGCTCGGGCAGAGCGCTTTTTAAAGTCTTTCATAGATATTGCAAGCCTTGATTCTGGTGAATGTAATCTTTCATTAAGGTGTAAGTTTAATTTCTCCTATTTCGACAGCAACCAAGAGCATTCTGGGCGATTCTCGGATTGGTCTTTAGAGAATATTTGCGAGTTCATTGATAAACTTATTGATTATTCTTCGCGCTCTTTAGGTCAGTTGCAACAAATTGGGATTGGAAAAAATAGAAACGGCTTGTTATCTTTTTATGATGCATTTCCTCCTCATAGTCTATTTACAATGCCTAAGAGCGTCCCCCATCAAGCTCGTTGGGGACGTTTCAGATTAGACCAGAACAAAAGACTTGTAGGGTTTGTGGTGCCAGACGAATATCATGGAGTTAAGCATGAATCAACAGGAATGTTATATGATAAAAATACCTTTTATGTGGTGTTCTTAGACAATAATCATGACTTTTATCCACCAAGGTCGAAACGATAATAGTAATTTATGTTTATCTAAATGTAACTTACATCCTTTTAACTGGGAGTAAGTTACATTGATATTGTATTCTTTGTCATAATATCTTTACCCAATCTTTACCTCGGTCATCATGATACCTAGCTGTCTGATTGGGCGATTTATGTCCCAGTAGTTTTTGGGTATCGATGCCCTGGGCTTCATAAAGGCGCTCTGCTAAAGATCGTTGTTCGTGGAACGTTGCTGGCGTACCGTCCCCCCAATTTATTTCCGCTTTATCACGGGCCTTACTGAAATTCATTGTTATAGTGTTCGACTTCACCTGTGCACCTCGTTCGGCCATTGAGGTCGCCCGGAAGAAATGTATAAGGTATGGACTCACGGCATAGTCACGACAACGCGCAACTACATCCCTCAAACTCCAGTCAATCGCATTAAGTCTCAGGGATAGAGGGATCGCTAGCTTACTTCCCGTCTTCTCCTGAACGACATGAAGATGGTCATCCCAAATGTCGCTAAACTTCATGTTAGAAATATCTCCGAGGCGCTGACCAGTAACGAGGGCTAATAGCATTGCATTACCCATGTATTGATGGCGGGCATCAGCTATCTCGAAAATCTTTTGCCATTCGTCGAGGTTAAGACGTTGTCGGGTAATCCGCCGGCGTGGTTGTTTTGTAGCAAGAGCCGGGTTATAACCCGGCGGTACCTCGCCATAATGCTGTGCTTCTTTGAACACATCTATTAACACTGAGCGTATGACCTGAGCCATTCGCGGCTGGCCCTCTGCAACATAGGACTCCAGTATCTGGGCAACATCCCGAACATCGACGGCTGATATCAATTTCATTCCTACGCTCTCGCGAAGTAGGGCGACGGGTTTAGCCTTTTGCTTATGAGTGTTCGGCTTGATATCACCATTCTCCAGTCTTTCATCCTGAATTTTCCAATAACGATCTAACCACGTATTTGTTGTTATCGCCTTTCCTTTGCTGGTGGCGATCTTGTCACTGAGAGCCAAAACCTGCCTGGTGCGCTGTTCAGCTAGTCGCTCATTAGCTTCGATTGCTATTGCTGTTGCTTCAGCCTCGTTAGTTCCGAGGCTGTGAAATTTACCAGTAACAGGATGCTTATAACGCCAGTAGATTTTATTTACCTTACGACTGTAGAGCGGATAAAGATTAGGTATCTTAACGTTGTTTTTACGTGGTCGGGCAGCCATCAGACAGTATCCTTTGAAGCATAGGAGAATCAGATTTTTTAATAACGGGTTGGGTTAAATTACCTGTAATCTCGGCATCTTCTCTTACCCGCCAATATCTTCCTTCTTTGGTGGCCGGGGGAGTGAACATGCTCTCTTTAGCATATCGACGTAAAGTATTCAGACTTGGAGGATTACTCCGGTATTTTTCCGCAGCCCATTCTTCTAAAGTCAGCATTTGAAGCATGTGATTTACCTCATAATGGCCCATATCAGGGCCATTTTCTGAAATTAAAAAATCAGTGTTCTGTCAGACGCTGCCAGATTGCTGACACGTATTTGACCTGGTGAAGAGCATCCGAAATAGCCTTGTGAGGTTCACCCTCAAATGGGATCTCATAGCGAGGCTCGCAGCCAACGGCTTTACCCAACTCGACAACAGTTCTTACATCCCGGTTATTCCAGAACTTCCATGGGCAGGGGATCCCCGTCCGGTCATAAGATGCCTCAAGCAGGACATTGTCATAAGTGGCACCATTACCCCAGACCTGAACAGAATCAGGGCCGTTAACCGCATTCTCGCCTATAAACTCATTTAGCTGCAGTAATGCATCATCGAGCGGAATAGCATCATCCATCACTAACTCTGAACGAGCTTCAGGTGAAGCTTTGAGCCAGAAGATTATGGTAGATGCATCCGGAACTCCGCCGCTGGCCATGGCAGATTCCAGGCTAATCACTTTGTAAAAATCCGAACCGGTATTACCTGTTGATGGATCAAAGAACACGGCCCCGATAGATACGACTGGTGAATCAGCTTTTTTACCAAAAGCTTCAATGTCGATCATAAGGTGTTTATAGAGCATTTCAGGCTCGATATGATTATGATGACCGGAATCATTATTTATGGCAGTTGTGCTGCTATAAGTTTCCGTAGCGCTTGCGCTTGAGATAGTTTCTTCAGTGCCTTCTGATAACGCAGCACCGTCCGGTGTTTCATCATTGCCAGTTTCTTCCATCTGCACATTATCAACGTACTCCGCCGCGGTATTTTGTTGGTCGATTACAGCTTTGCTGGTGGCCAGCCCTTCAATAGAAAAAAGACCATTACCAACTTTTTCGAAAACCGGCAGCGTGCCGCCGTCGACTTGTGCCCCTTCATTCTGGCCGCGAGTTTCAAAAGCAGAATCAGTCACTATCTCGTTTGTCCAGCTCACCTCAGGGTTATGTCGCGCAGCCGCAAGAGTTTCGTCTGATTGAGCAGAATGATCGCTTTCAGTCAGGTTCGCGTTAATGAATCCGCTGAGAAGTGCCGGATACAGGTAATGCTCTGGGTGAGCGCTGCGGATAAGTGCAAAGATAGCTGCACGCGAGTAGTCCAAAATCCCCGGAGTTGCGCGAAGAGCTCTAGACCATTCTTTGAATGGACTTTCTTTTTTACTAACGATCTCTTTTGCCCGACGGAAAACACCACCAGGGATATCATAAATGTTGAAATCCATTGGTAACGTGGCCAGCGCAATCTCTAAATCGAGAGTGTCGAGATCATGTTTAAGGTCAGGGTTTCTGTCGGTCTTGTTGCCTCCGCCAGCATTCGTACCGCTTTCAGTACGCTGTATTTCTGCAATGCGATTGCCTTTGGCCCATTCTTTTACCAGCAGGCCGCGGTCTATGTAATCAGTCGCCGCCCAGATTCTGGTGAATCGGAGAACCAAAGCGAGTTCGTGACGCTTTTCCTGGCTGAACACTTTGCGAATGGCGTCGGTATAGCGCCACAGGTCTTTGGTGTCGTAACCCTTAACCTGTTCGCAGTTTTCTGCCGCCAGCAGCAGGTTCTGGACATAGCTATTGTCAGTGTCCATCTCCAGCGCGCTGATACCTTCGTATTCATCGCGTGTAATGTGGTGGCGCAGTTCGTCGGAGGTGAACTGGGCGAGTAGCTGCTTGCGAAAGGGCATGCTAACGACTGGATAACGTGTGGTCTCGTCATCATTCTCGTCAATCTGGATACCGTTATCAGGTTCAAGACCCTGACCTGCTATAACTCCGGTGTCGCTGGTGCTTTCAGATTTCACATGGGTTAATTTGCCGCTGCGCCAGGCTTCCACTAATTGGTTGCGATCGCTGTCATCTGCTGTAGCCCAGTCAGCCATGAATGCAGCGATATTTTCAGTTTCGTGGACTTCATCTGGCGCGAATACCTGCTTAATCGCCTGAACGAGTTTCCACTCAGCGTTCAGGCTAAGTTCGGCAACTTCAGGGATGTTGCTCTTCGCCAGCAGCAGGTTCTGAAGATAGGTGTTGCCTTCATCCAGTGACATTTCGCTGGCAGCCAGCTGCTGCTCTTTTGTGATGTGTGATTGATACTTGTCGCTGGTCAGGTGAACGGCAAAACGTACTGCTGAAGTGCGGTTTTCAAGTGGGACACTCTCGACGGTGGTTTCAACTGTAGTGGTCGCTTCCTGAGCGGCAGTGTTGTTGTCCACGGCTCCAGTAGACTCAGCTCCAGCCTTTGGCAGCCAAGTGCGTCCATCGTCCTGCAGTTCGTAGCGTTTGCACCAGGTGTAATCTACTGTGCTTTCTTCCGGCAGGTCGTCGTAAACAGGAAAATCGGTACGGACAGGCTTGCTATAATCCTTGCCCCGGCCAGTTTCAATACCAGCATCTTCCAGCTCAACATCCAGCTGCAAATTGGCTCGCGCTTCTGATTTAGCAGTGAACCAGATAACGGCATCTTCTTTGCCGGATTTCTGTGTTGCCTTGATTAAATGAAAGAATTCCATATCGGGGCCTTAATTTTGGTTGTAAGATACCCGCAGCTAGTGATTGCCGCCTTGGGTAGTGGTCATTGGTCAAAACTCGATTCCGGAAAGCTTTGGTCGGCTGACCGGGTACTTAACCCGCCTTGCGCGGGTTTTGTGCTTTATGAAGCGCTGGGATCGCCTTTTTGAGCGAGGGCGTAGCAAATGCGGCGGACTACCACCCAAAAATAGGGTAGATGTACGGCCTGGCACCGTGCTGGTTTTCTAGCGAAATCGGTCATAGTTGATCTTCTCCTGTTAATGCCTGCCTTTTAACCACCTCAGTCTCAGTGCTATCCTGAAATCTGAAATCAGCCTGCAAGGACATAAAAATGGCAACCCGTCCAATAAGTGTTTATTGGTTCAAAAACCGCGACCAATATGATTCCTGCATAGAGTTACTGACAGATTCGTGGGTTCTACCTGACGATTACCGGGATTGGCTTATCCGTTTCAATCAGATGATTGATCGTTATGAACGCAGCGGTATCGAGGTTATCAAAGTAGAAATAGAGCCCAACGAGTTCACCAACTGGTGCCTCGCCAACGGGTGTGAAATAAGCACCAAGAGCTGCAACGACTTCGCTGTTTTCCATGGCGGAAGCCAGTCGCTCCGCTACAGAGATTCTGATGGGGGATATGAGTAAACAAGCTCGCCCTTCAATTCTGAAAATTTCGATATGCATTATTTCCTACCTTGATATTTAACCCCTGTGTCGTTTGTCCCAAGGGGGCTCACTAATTTCGCCTTATCGCCGGCTAGCGGAACGTTAAACCTGCTGCGCGATTGTCTTGCCATCTCATCCGGTGTTTCGTATGCCGCCGGCAGCTACTTCATGGGCGTCCTGCCTTGATGACTGATTTTCTAAATTCAGACTACAAATAAATATGTCAAAGGTCAACATTGGATTGATATATATAATTGCAATGATGATTTTTGAAGGGGGTAGAGGAGATGCCAGGGTCAAAAAAAGGCCGCTAAATGCGGCCCTTAGAGTGTTCTTTATCAGTCTTTGGTTGGAGCGGGCTCAATCTTCCTTTTGCTGAGAAATTCAGCCATAAATTTATCGAGCTCTTCGAGGCGGTCGCTGGCCAGCTGTATGAACCTGGTTTGTTCAACTTCAGGTAACTGATCAAAAACTTCCAACAACGCAGCTTGTTTCTCGTTCAGTACCGTTTTGCTTTCGCTGGTTGCCTTAAGATGCGCCTCTTCTTCATCAGATAAAAAGAACCAATACAGTGGTTTACCTAATGCTTCCGGGAATAAAGCCAACTTTTCCTTGCGAGGAAAATTACCTGTATTGCACCAGTTACTAACCGTTTGTGAGTTTACCCCCACTCTGCGGCCCAGCTCAGATTGAGATATCCCGGCTTCATCAAGAGCTCGTAACAGTCTTTCTTCGAAGTTCATGTTCGTATCCAAATCAAACCCATAAGCAAGCATACAAACTTTCTTATCAGATGTGATTGATTAAGTTTCTTGACATTGATAAATTATTTATCAATCATGTGATTCATAAATTGGGAGGAAGCATGAAAGAACACATTCAACAAAAAATTATTTCACTGTGTGGCAGCCAAACAGAACTGGCTCGCCGCTTAGGTAAAAACTCGCAGACTGTATCTGTCTGGTTCCGTACTCAGGTAGCAAGCACAGAAGTTTTAAACGCATGCAGAGCTTTGGATTGGGAAGTCACCCCGCATGAATTACGTCCAGACCTCTATCCCAACGCAACAGATGGATTACCTCAGAAGGAGGCTTAATCATGCAGTCAGCTACATATCAACATCATAACCAACGCCTGGCCGGACCGCTGAAAACTCAAAATCAATTTATGGCGCATCGGCGAGATAGCTTTAAGCACCGTTCAATACAGGTTGCCGTTCGGGAGTGGGAATCCACTTTGCCCGGCCAGGCGCAGGAGAAAATCGCTCAGATGGTGGCTGAGCAGTGGGCGAAGGAAGGGGGCCGCGGTATCGCGGTCAACAAGCAGAATTTATTCCGGTATCTGAAAAACGAAGGTGGTTCGGAAAAATACACCGCATACATCATGCAACTGTCGGGGGCAATCGTCGCCGCTATGCCCATTGAGATCGCCAGAAAGCATGGACTCAGTAACGCCAGAACGGAAGCCGAGCTGGTGGCGAGCGCTATCAAAGAATGCAGTGAGGCGCATCAGGCGAAGTTGCTGGGCGCACCGCTGCAAAAGCTTGAAAAAGAAATCCGCGAGGCGGCAATCGCATTATTCAACATGTTACCTGCTGACGCGGCGGGACCACTACTGGCGAGTATTAGCGCCGTAGCGCCGCAATTTTTTTAATCGAGTTTTGACCAATGAATTCAACCCGGAGGCTTCATGAGCATTGATGCAATGCGGTGGGCCAAGAAAGTTAAGACCGGAAAATCCTCCAGTAAGGCGCTCCTGACCTGGCTGGCTGATATGTGCGGCGCTGACTTGTGCGCTTACCCATCCGTCGCTGCGCTTGCAGAGGCTACTGAGATGGACAGAAAGACGGTGCTTGCAGGCTTGCAGCATCTGCAGGAAATCGGCCTGGTTGTCGACACAGGTGAACGGCGCGGCAGGACCAAGCAAATTCCTGTGTACAAGCTGGTCGGTGTTGAGGAAAGCATCCCCGATGCCGAACAGACCCAAAACCGGAACTCTTTAAAGGATCCCAAAAACGGTACGGTTGATTTGAACCGTACCGAAAACGGAACTGTTAATACAAACAGTGCCATTAACGGGACTGTTTCAGGTAATAAGGGTACCAAAAACGGGATTGTTAACAGGTCATATTTTAACCAAAGAGTACCGTTTTTCCCTTTAAACAGTCCCAAAAACGGGACACGGAATCTACCAAGGAACCATAAAGATCTAAACCCCACACATACAGAACTGGTCGAACCTGTTATTCCTGATTATCCGGATCAGCCAGGTATCGGAATTGGGCAACAGCAGCCATTCGGCAAATTCCGGATGTTTGAAGACTGGAAGCCAACAGCCGACTTTGCACGACAGGCAAACCTGTGGGGCATGCCGCTCAAGGCAGGCATAAATATCGAAGCCGAGCTGAGCAGTTTCATCGCTTACTGGCAAGCCGAAGGGAAAGTGTTTCATCAAATTCAGTGGGAGCAGAAGTTCGCTCGCCACCTGGATCGCGCAAAGGTTCTGAAAGCACCACAAACGGGAGGTACCGAGAATGCATCAGTTAGACCACAGCCAGCAGCATCCCGAGTTGTTCAGCAAATACAGTCAGCACACGCAGAGTGGCGACGCCGGAACGGACTTGATGGCGACGGAGACAGCGTGGCGGTTATGGCAGGTGATGGGGGAAATCTTCTCGAACCGCTGGACGCAGAAGAATGGGGCAGAACCCACGGCCCTGTGGATAGCTCAAATAGGTTCGATGACTGAGAACCAGATCAAACTGGTTTGTCAGCAATGCATGGACCGTTGCGCATTAGGTAATACATGGCCCCCAGATCTTGCTGAGTTCGTTTCGCTGGTTTCAGAGAGTGGCGCAAATCCGTTCGGGCTGACATCCGACCGGGTGATGAGTGAATACCGACGCTGGCGTAACGAGTCGTATCGTTTTTCGGGTAGTGACAAATATCCGTGGCCGCAGCCGGTGCTGTATCACATCTGCATCGAAATGCGCAGAACTGGTGTTGAGCGTCAGATGACCGAGGGGGAACTTAAAAAACTGGCAGAGAAGTTATTAACCAAATGGACGAAGCACGTAAGCAACGGGCTTTCGGTTCCTCCAATCCGTCGGCAGCTAGCTGCACCGCAGCATCCGGCAGGGCCAACTCCGGCACAGCTGCTGATAGAAGAGTACCAACGCCGTAAAGCGGCAGGTTTAACCAACTAATCGAGCATTGACCAATGACCAAAGCATTAACACAAAAACAGCAGGTAGCAGTGTTTGTGCGCTACCAACCGAACTGCGCCGTAGGCGATGTTGCAGAGGCACTGGATATGTCAGGTGCAACAGCTGGCAAATTGCTTCGTGACTTAAGCGACCAAGGCGTGATCGTTCGTTCCCGGAATAGTGTTCAGTACACATACGAGGTGGTACCAGACGCGGATATTCCGGATGTAATCCTTCCGTGTATGGCGGAAAAAAGCGATCCAGTCAGGATGCAGGCCGCAGAGGAGAAAGCGAAGGCGCTTGAGGCAAAAGGCCTGTGGCGAAGAGCTGCTGTGGTGTATTCAGAAATGTTTGGCATAGCTGGTAGTGCTGTTGAGGTCGCCCGTATCGCCAAGCGTCGTAAAGACTGCCTGCGTCAGGCGGGGAGGGCGTAACCGATGCCGAGACCAAAAACACAGAGTGAACGCAACCAAATCATATCAAGGATCATTGAGTTGGTGAAAAAGCATGGCCGTATCACGACGAAAGAAGTCGTTGGGATGTTCGATCTGCATCGCACCACCGCAGAGAAATACATACGAATAGCCATTGCACGGGGCGAATTGATCCGCTACGGTCGTTGCGGCATTTTCCGTGACCAACGCACAATAATCGATTTCGACCTGAAACGCTTCACACACCAGAAAGTAAGGTGAATGTAGTAGATGAAAATGCCGCTTAGCCGCGGCATCTCTATGCTCTTGAAGGTCCGCTATGAGCGAGCAGCGGACCTTAAACAGTTAGTTCCGCACTAAATGGTTGCTAAGCTTAGCCATGCCTTAATCTGTTATGTGACTAGGAGCATTGATTGATCCAAGCTGTGCATTACTGATAATATTCAAGATATAAAATGGCCTATACTTTACAATTGAGTTTATAATGGATTTTTCCCGATTTATGAAGCCGCAAGATCTTGAGGGCATCGAGTTAGAACACGCACCGATTGGTTTAACTATTCATTACACGGTTCTTTGCTTTAATGATAGTTTTAATCATAGTGGAAAGGAATTTTTTACCAATTTCATAAATGAATTTGGTAAAGTAAAAAAATGGATCATTTCTTCAGATTATGCATTTTATGATAAAGATAAGAAAAATGACGTAGTGACATTTTCTATTTTTCCACATCTTGCACATTTTAACAAAATGTCTGATTACATAAATGCAATTGCTCCGGCAGACATTAAAAAGGTGAAATCAGTCAGTGATGAATTCATAACTTTTCTGAGCAGTGGCCCTGTGTTTAATATTTCATTTATTCTTGATCGAGAAAGGCGGATGCACAGTGATGAAAGAAGTTATCACTTGCACCGGTTGGAGTCGATGATTCGCCTTCTGGAATATTGGTGCAAATCTACCCCTGAGGGAAAAGAAAATTATCAAAAAAGAATATTAGAGCTGAACAAGGCTAAAGACTTAATCAATTCGCCTGGGGTAAATCTACGAATTTTTAGGGACATTGAAATAGTTGCTCAGTTGGCTGCCTTTCTCCTTGCAGAAATAAGCATGACCGCTGATGTGGAAATTATTTCGTGGTTATCAGACCGGGATAGCATGTTAACCTTTAAAAATAAAATCATTGGCGACTACATGCTTGAGCAGGTAGCCTCCACCTATCATGTTTTATGTGGGAATAATGGAGTGGACTCTTCGGAGAAATTATTATTACCTAAACCTGAACTGGAGGGGGATAATTTTTATGATAGCTTCATTCGCATTCCTGATTATATCTCCGGCACTCTTGCAGATTTTGATTTCGAAAAAAACAAATCATCTCGCCCAAAGTTTGAAAAGGTGAAAAATGGCACTTTTTCCGAGGAGAGTAGAAATATCATCTATCAACTTTTTTTTCATCCGAATTTCAGAGCTTACAGGATCCCATGGGAAGTCGAAAGTGATGGTGATATTAAAGTAATTGACTGAGAAATTATCACTGCGTTTCTGCAGGAACGGCTATAAAAAAAATATACAATGCATGTCAGTATGGCGTAATTACTTATCCTATATTAAATATTTTAAACTAAAGCAGACCTACTCTTTGACTAACAACAACAACTGTCAAAAAAGTCCGTTCCTGGCACGAAGCAGAATGCCTAAAGCACAACAAAGTCTGCTGTGAAAGAAAAGCAGCCATAGCACATGCAGTAAAAATTGCTTAGATATAATAATTTTTACTGCAATATTCCGATTTTTGAATTATCCGCTTTTGGCTCAAATCTGCCAATAAATCGATTTCGATCGATTAGGTTCGTAAGCGGATCCACTAATATTATCAATTAAACATGGGTTAGAAATATCCATCTGTAAACCTTTGTCTGACCAATGAATACCCAGACGCACAAAGCATATCTCGTGCAGCTTCAGCAGCTCTCTTCAACAAAATAGGAGGGGGATTATCGATTGGCGTGGCTATTAGCGAAGATCCTTCCGTCATATTTATACTTAGCGGACAAATCACGCTAAATGAACTTATAACTAAATTTCGAACACTCTCATCAAAACAAGACACTTCTATAAAAACATCGCGGTTGTCATCATAAACGGATAATTTAAGATCAAATGCATGTGGATTTAATCTTGCAGTATTGGTTAATGCCAACTTTATTGTAGCTAATGATTCTATATCGCGATAGTATTCATGGTCATCTGGGTCCCACCCATATTTTAAAGCTAGCTCAGCAGCAGCTGATATGCTTATACATGCCATAAAACCCGTTTCCACTACTTGATCGTTACGACATAGACTATCGGTAACTACGCCTATTGCTTCTCCTCTGTCATTGATAATTGGACCTCCACTGAATCCTCCTCTAGCCATTGTTGCTATAACATAACTCAGATATTGACTTCCTCGCATAATAATTAACGAACTAATTGTGGATTTTACAGCAACTTGAAATGGATGCGCAGTAATGGGGATAGGTGGATAACCAACACATAATACATTCGTCAGTAATGCTAAATCCTCAGACTGATGGATATCATGCGTCGAACTTAGCAAGATAGAAGGTATGGATTCGTACTTTTCCACTTTGAAAACAGCCACATCGTCAACGTCACTTTCTAAAAATACGGGTTCTAAACATACTTTTAAAATTTGGGGGCGTTCTTCTTCTGAAAGTGGTGCCGCGTGATACTCAACAATCTTGTTATGTGGCTGAGTGATTCCGACTTCGATTATTGTGTTGTTAAAAACCACATGCTTGGCAGTAATAAAGTAGCCTTGGCCTATGTGAAAAGCTGTACCTATAGACTCATCACCCTCCGATGTCTGGACCGTTACGTATGCAATACTTCGCCGACATTCATGATAAACTTGTTGCAATCTCGCCTCCAATTAATTATTTGCACTACTACTTGTTTAATATATACCAGATTCTCAATGTTAATACATATCTATTAGATTCTAACGAATTAGCTTTTTCCAGATATGCCCGAAGGCTTACCCGTAAAAAGTTCTGGTGCACCTTAAGCACTCGTTAACGTCTCATCATTCTCGGGTTATTATTTTTTTTACCAGTTCAGCCAGAACGTTGAGCTGTTCGTGTAGAGGTTGTGGCAAGTAGCGAACTGATTAGTTAGCAACGTCCGCTTCTGGCACAGGGCTGCTGTTGCAGCCCTGATAACCTTAGACTTCAATCGATTCAGATATCTCTAACGCATCATCGACTTCGATGCCCAGATAACGGACTGTGCTTTCCAGTTTCTTATGGCCCAACAGAAGTTGGATCACCCGGAGATTCTTGGATTTCTTGTATATCAAGTAAGGTTTTGTTCTTCTCATGGAATGTGTGCTGTAAAGCGAAGCTTCGAGACCAAGCTTTTCTACCCACCCATGAAAAATTCGGCTGTATTGTCGGGTTGATATGTGCCGGTTAGTTCCGATCCGAGACCGAAACAAGAAGTCTTTGCTGTGCAAATTGCCAAGCTTTATCAATGCAGCAACAGCTTCTCTTGTCCCTTTGGTTATCTCAAATTGCACAGGGCTACCGGTTTTCTGTTGCAGCACCGTAGCTCTGCTTGAAACCGAGCTACCATATGCAACATCAGATACTTTGAGGCTCACCAGATCGCAGCCTCGTAGCTTACTGTCTAAGGCCATATTGAACAGAGCTAAATCACGCGTTTTACCTTCCAGTTCAAGCCGGATTCGAATCCCCCAGATATGAGATATCTGAAGTGGTCTTTTTTGGCCTATGATACGGTCTTTATTCCACGGTGACGTGTTCATACTCAAATCTCCTGCAATGTGGGAGATTTGAGTATGGTTGTCCCTTATGAGCGAGAAGCGGAAGCTCTCAGTAATGGAACAACGGTGAATTTTTGCATTAGATAGTTCATATTGATTGGAAATGGGTCTCTTCCTCTAAGCAAATCAAATTAACAAAGGCTAAAAATGGCAAAGCTCGAAGAATTAAAAAAAATTTATCCCGGTGCACTGACATGGCAATTTGGCGACAGCCCAGAACTTGCTGACGAACTCGTACAACTGGTTTTGAGTGGGAGTAAAACAGCGACATGCTCTTCGATAGTTTCTTTTCAGCATGAGTATGAACGAGGCGAAGCTCCCTGCGTTGGAAGTTATAATATCATTCTTAACGGAGCCGGACAGCCAATGTGCGTGATTAGAACTCTCAGGATGCAAGTCATCCGCTTCAGTGAAATGACGAGTGAACTCGCCAGTAAGGAAGGTGAAGGCGATTTAAGTCTGGAGTATTGGAATGAAGGTCATAAGCGTTATTTTGAACGTGAAGGCACTTTTTCTGAAGAAATGGAACTTATCTTTGAGGAATTTGAACTTACAGAGATTTTGTAACTGTCTGCTCCTGGCACAGAACGGACTGGCTAACTGGGAATGGGCCCACTGTGAGAGAGGAGATGACACCCTGTTTCACAAAAAGTACTATTGTTCTACAAGCAGCTTTCATAATGAGGTTTTATGAAAATAAGAAGGTTCCGTAATGGGGATGAAATCCCATTATTTAACGTGTTTTATTCTTCTGTACATACCATCGCATCAGACTACTACACACATGAACAAATTGATGCTTGGGCCCCGGCAGAAATCGACTTGGAACAATGGGCCAATCACATGAGGCAACTACGCCCTTTTGTTGTAGAGCTTGATGGTGAAATAGCTGGATATGCAGATCTCCAACCAAATGGGTACATTGACCATTTTTATGTCTCAGGAATCTATTCAGGACAGGGGGTAGGGACGTTACTAATGAATTGCATTCATGAGGAAGCGAGGCAACATGGAACTAGTGAGCTTACTTCAAATGTAAGTAAGGCTGCGGAAGCGTTCTTTCTACGACACGGCTTTCATGTAGTGGAGAGAGGTTTTCCTATTTGCCGTGGAATTACATTAGAAAATGCACTGATGCGAAAACATTTGGCAAAATAATAAATAACCTGCAGCAGGCAGCATTGTTTGCCTGTTTGAGCTCAACAAACCAGTACAATGAATGTCCGCTCCTTTCACACTGGGGAATTATATGGCACAGCCAAAAATTACATCCTGTGATAAGCACTTGAAATATAGATTAAATCGTTGATTTAAATTCTTTTTTTAGTAAGGCATAAACAAATGTATTGTCATATCTTTCCTCGCCTTCATCCGTAATAAATGAAACAAACTCTTTAAAGCAACCCTCCTGTCGCATACCAAGGCGGGAGCACAATCTTTGAGAGGACAGGTTGTAGTCTTCAACGTACGCATAGAGACGCCTTGCCTGTTTCACGTTAAACAAATATTTAAACAGGGCCCCAACTGATTCTGTTGCATACCCGTACCCTTCATAGCGCTGATTGAAGTGCCAACCTACTGACCACGTATTAGCATCTGGTTCGCCACTATTTTCTGCAAACAGATGGCCAATCACGAGGTCGGTGTCTTTGAGGCAAACAGCAAATTGGCTTGGATCATTTGCTCTTCTGCATACTTCGTCTACGGCATCCTCAACTGAGTTGAGCGTTTCGTCCTGAAAACAGGGAGTACGTGGCGAAGACAGATAATCCAGAAGTGCTAAAGCATCACTCTCTTTAAATGAACGAAGAATGAGTCTGGGTGAAGTGGCTATTGTCATGGCTTGTCGATTCCATTAAAGATTAGTTATATGGTGCTGATTTAATGAAGAATTTATTGGGTGAATTATACTTGCTTCGACATTAACGCCCACTGTCCTGTTTGTAAACAACATAATCAAACTTTAACAATTCGTGCTGTTAAGGCGTTGATCAAACTTCTCCATAAGTGTACTGTATAAACATACAGCTTTTGCAGTGGAGGCGCTTATGAAAGTTGAATTAACCATTGATCGTACTAAAGAACTTCCAGAGGGTGCAGTCCCGGCACTTGAGAGAGAATTATTAAAACGGATCCAGAGTCAGTTCGGTAACTGCAGTCTGATTGTGCGTCGCTCAGGTTCCGATTGGTTAAGTGTTTACGGTGGCGAAAAAGAAGCGAAGAAAAAGGTTGAGGAAATCCTCCAGCAGACCTGGGAAAGTGCAGACGACTGGTTTTATTGAAACAGCATGCTGAAATTTTCCAGTTTGGAGGGGAGATTGGTGGAACAAAAAGAAGAATTACCAAACAAGGGCTATGCGGTCATCAGATGCAACGATGGGGTTATCGTTGCGCGACTGCACTCATTTCCTGATAGTGGTCGCGCGCTCATGTACAGACGTGGGGATGAAGTATCATTTATGCCGTTACAGGATGATGAGATAGTAGGAACACCGACACTCTTTACGCAGATGCTTGAACGGGCTGGTTATCGCGTTTCCAAGAATTCTGTTACACTCCCGTCATAGGCCTGAACACCCTATACCTGCTGCGCCACTGGAGAGAAACCATGGCGCAAACACCAAACCCGAATAAATGCCTACTGACCCCTCAACGGGCCAGCATTTTTCTTTTGATGTCACTCCTGCAGGAGGCGGCATGAAGAAAAGCTGGTTCACTCACACCGGGCTGACAACCGAAGAAGCCAATGAACTGGTGGCTCGCTACAAGTCTAAAGGCGTCCCCGTCGAGAAAAGCCTCGATATTGACCCTCGTCTTTGGATAGTCAGCGCATTACTACCTCAGCAAAAATCCTCAGCTAAGACAGCGCAAAGTATGCGTTCCCGGGCATGGGGGTGATCGTGACAGTCTACAACATCCTCCCGATGGGTAAGCCACGCATGACGCGTGCAGACAAATGGAAAAAGCGCCCTGAAGTTATGCGTTACCGGGCCTTTTGCGATCACGTCCGGCTGCTGGGCATTTACATGCCAGAGTCAAATTCACACGTTACCTTCGTTCTTCCGATGCCGAATAGCTGGAGCAAAAAGAAGCGCGCAGAGATGAACGGGCAGCCCCATCAGGGTAAACCCGATCTTGATAACCTGATGAAGTCTTTGATGGATGCGCTCTTCGAAGACGACACGCATATATGGGATTCAAGGATAACAAAGCTCTGGGGCGAGAACGGGCAGATCATTATCAGGGAGAGCGAGTGATGCGTGCGCTTCTTCAACCTGTGATTGCACGGGAGCTGGGTGTCGTACTTTTGAAGCCAGGAAGAGAGCTGATGGAGTTGTTCACCGCAGGTAGAGTATTAATCGAGCGCCAGCCAGAAAGTATGGCTGGATATCAAACTGGTCGCGTTTCGGACGCGCGGCAGCCACTGGCTGAAAACGAGCAGCTGCGAAGCTTCTTTCTGAATGAAAAGGTCCTGACTGCAGCTGGTGGTATAAGTGGGCTTGATTACTGGTTGCTAAAGCACGGCGCCGGAAATTGCCAGTTCGCTCACAGTGAATACCACTATCACGAACTAACCATTATGCACCATGAGCCTGGCTCCATCCTGCTTTGTGGCTATTGTGATAACCACTTGCGAGAGCAGCGTACCGAAGCACTGGCAGAGCTGGCACGCAGAAATGTAATTGCCTTTGTTCTGGATTCGGTTCGTATTTCACTCGCTATCGACAAAAGCCGCGAGATTTCCCTCGCTGAACTCTGCTGGTGGGCAGTTCGTAAAGGGGTTACTGATGCACTTCCAGAATCCTGCGTTCGTGAAGCGCTTCGTTTACCTCAAGAAAGCAGGATTGGTCGTGAAAGCGATATTACGCCTTCAGTATCGGCCACCAGCATCCTCGGGGAATTAGTTTCATCCGCTGACCTGCCTGATGCGCTGACCGAACCTCTGGTGGGGGTGATGGTGGATCCGGCGCCGCCTCAGTCTTTCATGCGTCTACCAAAGCGTCTTCGCTGGGAAAGTCGCGATTATCTGAATTGGGTGAAAACACAGCCCTGTGAATGCTGCCAGCAGCAATCAGACGACCCACATCACTTAATCGGATGGGGGCAGGGTGGCATGGCGACAAAAGCGCATGACATCTTCTCCATACCACTTTGCCGAAAGCATCACACCGAACTGCATAACGACCGACTGGCATTCGAGCGCAAATATGGCTCGCAGCTGGAAATGATCATTAGAGTGCTGGACCGGGCCTACGCGCTCGGCGTTCTGGCGTAAGGAGCGAACAGGATGACACCACGTCAACGCCGTAATCATATTGAAGCGCTGGGTAAAGCAGCGAGTGCGCCGCGTAAAAGCTGGTTGGGTAAAAGCATGCTTCTTACAGGTATTCAGTCGGCATGGATTAAATCATTGCTGACAACATGGGGCGAGGGGGTAAGCGGTGGAACAGCCCCACGATTGCCTCGCGCTCATGCATGCTGGGATGTTCTTAAGGGCGGGCGATGGTCGGATAAGGCATTGTCTCGCTTTACAGCTGCACTGGAACAAGCTCGAGCAGAAGGATTCAGAGGGCCGCAGGCCTTATATCGTGCTCACGCCATTTTGTGGCCACAGCCCGCCACCAGTATCATTGATGAAGCTATGCGCGATGATGACGTTGATTTTGTCGAGCAGTCAGTGCTGCAGGCGCTTGATGTAAATGACCCGGTTTATATCGTCGGTCTGCAGTATTACACCACACGCAAAAAAATCTCAGACATTACACGGGAGTTACAGTCTATTGCACCGTGGCTAACGGATTGGGAGGCCAGAAAAAGAGTTCGCTGGTGCCTGGAAATATTCAGAGCAAAGGTCTTTTTATCTACGCGGAAGCTCTTGGCTGAGCAGAGCTGAATGATTGGTTTTTGACTTTTCGTGCTCTATTTCTATTTATATATTGAAAACGAGCCAGGAATTTAGATAATTCATCCATGCTTGGCAGAGCTGCGCCGCGATGGCAGCGAACTTAAGCGACAATTTGAAATTAACCAAAGCCCCGCCAGTCGGGGCTTTTGCTTTACGGCGATACGACAGGGGTATTCGCGAGGTGCATTGCATCAATACCCCTGTCATATCGTCGTTTGTATCCCTTCACTCAATACCGAAGCATAAGTAAAATGTTATGAACTGCTAAAAAAGAAGATGTTGTGTTTTTTGCGACTGGTGGATTCGGCATATTTTTTATAGATTATCTCTTGCACCACACAGCTGAAAATTCAAAGCAGGGGATAAAAATGCATTTTTTAAATGGATTCAATGGTTTTTTTCATTCCGGTGAGGCTACAACTCCATCTGTCATGAGCAATAACCCTTCAAAAATCGTAGGGAAAATTGAACCAAATCAAACATTAGCAATGGGTTATTATTCCTTCACGAAACCGGATGATTTCGAACCTTACGAGCAAGAATGCTATTATAACGTTGCAAAAATGATTGAAATCAATGGTGGGGAGCCTGTTTATGGCTGGGTTCTGTGGGAAAGTAGTTCAATGATCGAGGCAGAGGCACATTGCCTGTACAGGAATGTTGATGGGGTCGTTTTGGATATCACGCCACGTGTGTCAGGCGAAGATAAGATTCTTTTCGTTCCAGACTCACGAATAAAAATCTCCTTGAAACATCTTGGCGGAACATCTTTTTCGATGACCCAACACACTAATCCACAACTAATGATTTCATCAAATCAATTCGTACCCTCGAGGGCAGTAGAATTAGAATTTGACCAAAGTGAAATCAGGGTTATTAAATTGGGTGATTACAAAAATAGCTTCTTGTTCGAATAAATCGAAATAGTCCTTAATAAGGCTGCCATCTGGCGGCCTTTTTTATTTCCACATACACCCGCTATTCAGCGAGGTGAGAGTATGTATCGAATGGAAAAAATCACGACAGGTATTGCATACGGCGCATCTGGAGGGGGAACCGGATACTGGTTACTTCAGCTCCTCGATAAAGTCTCACCATCTCAATGGGCTGCCATTGGTGTGCTCGGTAGCCTCATGTTTGGTTTGCTGACGTGGTTAACGAGTCTGTACTTCCAAATAAAAGCAGACCGTCGAAGAGCTGCGCGAGGTGAATGATGTCTAATAAATCAAAACTCAGCACAGCAGTGCTGGCACTAATCGCATCAGGAGCATCTGCTCCACTCATTTTTGATCAGTTCATCAGCGAGAAAGAAGGCAATGCGCTGGTGGCCGTTGTTGATCCGGGTGGGGTCTGGTCTTTATGTCACGGCGTTACCTTTATCGATGGCAGGCGTGTTGTTAGGGGCATGACAGCCACTGAGGAACAATGCCGGAAGGTTAACGCTATTGAACGCGATAAGGCATTAGCCTGGGTAGATCGCAATATCAAAGTACCTCTGACAGAGCCGCAGAAGGTCGGTATAGCATCTTTCTGCCCGTACAACATTGGTCCCGGTAAATGCTTCCCTTCGACCTTCTATAGGCGCATCAATGCAGGTGACCGCATAGGTGCATGTGAGGCAATCCGTTGGTGGATTAAGGACGGTGGACGTGATTGCCGCCTGACTAAAGGCCAAAAGAATGGCTGTTATGGGCAGGTTGAGCGGCGCGAACAGGAAAGTGCGTTGACGTGCTGGGGGCTCGACCAATGAAAATAAATCCGGGTCTTATCGGCGTTGTCGTTATTGCTGGCCTTTCGGTCGCTCTCGTTAAGAGTTGCTCCGACGCCAGTAGCCTTCAGAGCGATAACGACATTCTGCGAAGTGACAACTCTTTGCAGGGGCAGGTGATCGCCACCCAAACATTCAACTTCAATCGATTCAATCAGGTTGCAGAACATGCCAACAGGCTTAATTCCCTGATCGACACCAGCACCGAAGATACCGTAATCGAATACCGGGAGATTCTCCACCGTGAAAAAACCTGTGATCTGCCTGTTCCTACTGACATTGCTGGTGGGCTGCTCGAATACGCGTACCGTTTACGTTCCAGCGCAATGCACGCCGATACCGACGGAACTGACGCAGCCGATGATAGTACCGCTGCCGCCCGCTCAATGACGTACTGCCAGGCCGTGCTTTGGATTAAGCCGCTGCTGGCAGTGATTGAGAAGGGCAACAATAAACTGGCTGGTATAAGGCAGATAGAGCTGGAAAGGAAAAACTAGGGATGGCTCATCCTTGAGCACACGGGTATTTCTGAACGACGGCTTTACCTGACATAGCAAAGCACCTTTAAATTGTAGAAAAGACTCGATATTTAACAAGCGAAGCGCAGCAATGTAAAAAAATGCCCTCACATGGAGGGCTACCAGAGTCTCAGTTTCACTTGCTCTTTTTATGGATGTTTCCCTGGAGTCGGCAAACTCCTCATCAGAGTCCTTAATAGCGTGGCATTTACCTGTGAATCAGCAAGCGTAAGCGGGAGCGATTAAGAACTTTCTTAGGTCTGGCATGTAGTTATTGATGAATCAGGCAAAGCCGCCTGCTGGCATGAGAAGGACATAGCAAAAGAAGCAAGCTCGTGATGGGAGAAGTTACTGAGCGATACAAGTCAGACGAACATTCAATTTGAAGATATTGTACAGCCGAAGTTTAAGGTTAGAAAGATATAAAAATGTTGTGGATAAACGCTATCATTGATGTATAACCCAATAAAAGAGTACAATTCGGATGTTCATCTTAAATGAAGACATTAATGACTTATTGTTTTTTCTCAGTCTTTCATCAGCAATGGTTTTCTTGAGTTTAATGCTGGTTTCCTATGGACTTCAAATGAGAAGATTAACTATCATGTGTGTTTTTCTTTTGATGATTTCAAGTATTACTGCGGTAATGCATTTTTGAACCACAAATCCTGTTTACAAGGATGGCAATGGTGTTGTCAGTCGTGAAGGGTTCGACCTTAACAACTTTTTTTGTTGGCCTGTCGCCTGTCCTCTGCCTGATATTATTTGCGCAGTCGATTTACATGTTCAGATTGAGCTACAAGACGCTGGCTATAACATTGATGATTTTAGCTCTAGTTTTAGGTCTATTTTATTTGGTGTTAACAAATGTTTTATCTACCAATTTGATGTAGGGCGTTCTAAAAAAATTCAATCAATAACTTTAGTGCTTCTTTTGATTGCCTTGTATTGATATGAGGTAATTAGAATTTGGGGATGTATCACCATGCCTAAGATTTATATATTCAGTTAGCATTCTAAATATGCCTCGTTAAAGCTGGGCTTTAATATTCTTATCGCACGTGCAACGTGCTGAAGCTTGGCGGGTTGAAATGAAGGCAGCATCGAAGCCCGAACATGAGATTTTCCTGAGCTTTCCGGGTCCTTTCCGGCTATCTGACATGTTACGGGGCGGCGACCTCGCAGGTTCTCGCTATTTATGAAAATTTTCAGGATTTTGCCTTTTCCGTTCTTCTTCTTGCTAAGTATCTGTCTTCGCTGGGTATAACCCACGACAAGAAAGGAAGCGTTAAAGCCTGGTAGTAGTCATTTTACCCGGCATGGTTTCCTTACCCTGTGTTTCGCCTGGAGTTCGTCATGGAGGTCAATAAAAAACGCCTTTCAGAGATTTTTGGTGTCAGCATCCGCACGATCCAGAACTGGCAGGATCAGGGAATGCCAGTTGCGCGCGGTGGTGGAAAAGGTAATGAAGTGCTTTATGACTCTGCCGCCGTAATCGAATGGTATTCCGCCCGTGACGCAGCGATAGAAAACGAAAAGCTGCGCAAAGAGGTTGAACAGCTGAGAGTTGATTCAGAATCAGACCTTGTGCCTGGCACGATTGATTATGAGCGCCATAGGCTTACCCGAGCCCAGGCTGATGCTCAGGAACTAAAAAATGCAAAAGAGTCCGCTGAGGTGGTGGAGACCGCATTCTGCACGTTCGTGCTGTCGCGGATAGCCGGAGAAATTGCCAGTATCCTTGATGGAATACCTCTGTCGGTTCAGCGGCGCTTTCCGGAACTGGAAAATCGACATATTGATTTCCTCAAGAAGGACATCATAAAAGCCATGAACAAAGCAGCTGCGCTGGATGAAATGATACCGGGGTTGCTGAGTGAATATATCGAACAGTCAGGTTAAGGGGCTACAGCACTCCGCGCGCTCGGGGCTCCGTTCGTTGTACCGGCCAGAACCGCAAACGGCGGTTGAGTGGGCAGACGAAAATTATTACCTTCCAAAAGAGTCTGCTTATCAGGAAGGGCGCTGGGAAACGCTGCCGTTTCAGCGTGCGATAATGAATGCGATGGGTAATGACTATATCCGCGAGGTCAATGTCGTTAAGTCTGCCCGAGTAGGCTATTCAAAAATGCTGCTCGGCGTGTATGCGTATTTCATCCAGCATAAACAGCGAAACTCGCTAATCTGGTTACCTACCGACGGTGATGCAGAAAACTTCATGAAATCCCATGTCGAACCGACAATCCGGGACATCCCCTCACTGCTGGCGCTGGCGCCCTGGTACGGTAAAAAGCACCGGGACAACACGTTGAGTATGAAACGTTTCTCGAATGGGCGCGGTTTCTGGTGCCTCGGTGGTAAGGCTGCAAAAAACTACCGTGAAAAATCTGTTGATGTGGCGGGTTATGACGAGCTGGCGGCATTTGACGATGATATCGAGAAAGAGGGCTCTCCAACGTTCCTGGGGGATAAACGTATTGAAGGGTCTGTCTGGCCTAAATCTATACGAGGATCCACACCCAAAATTAAAGGGACATGCCAGATTGAACGTGCCGCCAAGGAGTCTGAGCATTTCTTGCGCTTCTATGTTCCCTGTCCACACTGTGGGGAGGAGCAGTTTCTTAAATTCGGCGATAAAGAGACGCCATTCGGGTTCAAATGGACGCCGGGCGATCCTGCCAGCGTTATATATCTGTGTGAACACAATGCCTGCGTAATTAAACAGCAGGAGCTCGATTTTTCGCAGGCGCGGTACATCTGTGATGAAACCGGGATCTGGACGCGCGACGGACTTTGCTGGTTTTCATCATCGGGTGCCGAAATTGATCCGCCTGACAGCGTAACCTTTCACATCTGGACGGCCTATAGCCCATTCACAACCTGGGTGCAAATCGTCAAGGACTGGATCAAGACCAAAGGGGACACGGGAAAACGTAAGACGTTCGTCAACACAACGCTTGGTGAAACGTGGGAACCTAAAATTGGTGAGCGCCCTGATGCTGAGGTGATGGCCGAACGTATTGAGCACTTCGGTGCCAGGGTGCCGGAGCGCGTGGCCTATCTTACTGCCGGTATTGACTCCCAGCTTGACCGTTACGAAATGCGTGTCTGGGGCTGGGGGCCTGGTGAGGAAAGCTGGCTTATCGACAAAATTATCATTATGGGGCGACATGATGATGAATCCACGCTTCTGAGGTTGGATGCGGCGATCAACAAAACCTATCCGAGGCCTAACGGCGTTGAGATGCTTATTTCCCGCATCTGCTGGGATATCGGCGGCATAGACCCAACGATTGTTTATACCCGCTCGAAAAAGCATGGTCTGTTTCGTGTCATCCCCGTTAAAGGCGCATCTGTCTACGGCAAGCCCGTGGCAAATATGCCTCGTAAGCGTAACAAGAACGGCGTTTATCTCACTGAGGTAGGAACAGACACCGCGAAAGAGCAGATTTATAACCGTTTCACGCTGGTGGCAGAAGGTGACGAACCGCTGGCGGGAGCGGTTCACTTCCCTAATAACCCTGAAATATATGATTTAGCTGAGGCTCAGCAGCTTACGGCTGAAGAGCAGGTTGAGAAGTGGGTAGACGGGAAGAAAAAAATCGTCTGGGACAGTAAAAAACGACGAAATGAGGCGCTTGACTGTTTTGTCTATGCACTTGCAGCTCTGAGGATAAGTATCTCCCGCTGGCAGCTGGATCTGGATTCTCTTCTGGCCAGCTTACGGGAAGAAGACACTGGCCGTAAAAATAATAAATCTCTGGCGGATTATGCCAGGGCATTAGCGGGAGATGAATAATGGCAACACAGGCTGAACTGGATGCCGCGCGCGCAGCGTTACATGATCTGATGATGGGAAAACGGGTTGCGACGGTACAGAAAGACGGTCGAAGGGTGGAATTTACGGTGACGTCAGTCAGCGATCTGAAAAAGTACATCGCCGATCTAGAGTCACAGGTCGGTACCACTTCACGACGCCGCGGGCCGGCAAGGTTCTACGCATGAAAATTCCTTCTTTAGTTGGCCCCGACGGGAAAACCTCCCTGAGGGAATATGCAGGCTATCACGCCGGTGGCGGCGGATTCGGTGGGCAGCTAAACGCCTGGAATCCCCAGAGTGAAAGTGCCGACGCCGCACTTCTGCCGAACTTCGCCCGGGGGAATGCCCGTGCTGATGATCTGGTCCGTAATAATGGTTATGCGGCAAACGCCGTTCAGCTTCACCAGGATCACATCGTCGGGTCTTTTTTCAGACTGAGTTACTGCCCGAGCTGGCGTTATCTCGGGATTAAAGAAGAGGAAAGCCGAGCATTTGCCAGGGAGGTGGAGGCCGCCTGGTATGAATATGCGGAGGATGACTTTTGCGGGATTGATGCCGAGCGCAAGCGTACCTTTACGATGATGATCCGTGAAGGCGTTGCGACGCACGCATTTAACGGTGAACTGTGCGTCCAGCCCACCTGGGACAGTGATTCATCGCGACTTTTTCGCACGCAATTTAAAATGGTTAGTCCAAAACGCGTGAGTAATCCCGGTAATACAGGTGACACGCGTAACTGTCGCGCGGGTGTCAAAATCAGTGATAGCGGCGCAGCGCTGGGGTACTACGTCAGTGAAGACAGCTATCCTGGCTGGATGTCGCAAAAATGGACCTATATACCACGGGAACTGCCGGGCGGAAGGCCATCATTCATCCATATTTTTGAACCGCTTGAGGATGGACAGACCCGTGGCGCAAACGTGTTTTACAGCGTGATGGAGCAGATGAAAATGCTCGACACCCTGCAAAATACTCAGCTCCAGAGCGCAATTGTAAAAGCTATGTATGCGGCGACAATCGAGAGCGAGCTTGATACCGATACGGCGATGGACTTTATCCTCGGCGCGGATAGTAAGCAGCAAAATAAGCTGACGGGCTGGCTTGGCGAAATGGCAGCATACTACGCTGCAGCGCCGGTTCGCCTCGGTGGTGCGAAAGTTCCTCATCTTATGCCGGGCGATTCCCTGAACCTTCAGTCAGCACAGGATACCGATAACGGTTATTCCACCTTTGAACAATCACTCCTGCGCTATATTTCGGCCGGTCTTGGTGTTTCGTATGAGCAGCTTTCCCGTAACTACTCTCAGATGAGCTATTCGACGGCGCGCGCCAGCGCCAATGAATCCTGGGCGTACTTTATGGGGCGTCGCAAGTTTGTCGCGGCCCGGCAAGCCTGCCAGATGTTCGTCTGCTGGCTCGAAGAGGCGATTGCGCGCCGGGTTGTCACGCTCCCGTCCAAAGCCAGGTTTAGCTTCCAGGAGGCGAGAACTGCCTGGGGTAACGCCAACTGGATTGGCTCGGGGCGCATGGCTATTGATGGGCTGAAGGAGGTGCAGGAGGCCGTGATGCTGATTGAGGCTGGTCTCAGCACATATGAGAAGGAGTGTGCCAAACGCGGAGATGACTATCAGGAGATATTTTCTCAGCAGGTACGTGAAACTATGGAGCGCCGGAGCGCGGGACTTAAACCTCCGGCATGGGCGGCAGCTGCATTTGAATCCGGGCTGAAAAAATCAAACGAGGAGGTAAAAGATGACGCCAGAGCTGCGTAATCTCCCGCATATTGCCAGCATGGCCTTCAATGAGCCGCTGATGCTTGAACCCGCCTACGCGCGGGTTTTCTTTTGCGCGCTGGCAGGCCAGCTGGGTATCACCCGACTGACTGATTCCGCTTCTGGCGTCTCGCTCGGCGCTGAACAAATTGCAGAGCCGCTGGCGCTGTTTGGCGATGACGAGGAAATGGGGCCCCGGCCAGCGCGGAGCTATCAGGTAACAAACGGGATCGCGGTGCTGCCCGTTTCCGGGACGCTGGTCAGTAAAACCCGGTCACTGCAGCCTTATTCCGGTATGACGGGCTATAACGGGGTCATTGCCCGACTGCAGCAGGCAATGAGTGATCCCGGCGTAGACGGTATTCTGCTGGATATGGACACGCCGGGCGGGATGGTGTCCGGGGCTTTTGATTGTGCCGACATTATTGCCCGGATGCGGGATATCAAGCCCGTTTGGGCGCTGGCAAATGATATGAACTGCAGCGCAGGGCAGCTCATTGCCAGTTCTGCATCGCGACGGCTTGTCACGCAAACGGCCAGAACCGGCTCCATCGGCGTCATGATGGCGCACAGTAATTATGGCGCTGCGCTGAAAACTAACGGCGTTGAGGTCACGCTGATTTACAGCGGCGATCATAAAGTCGACGGCAATCCCTACGAAAAATTACCAAAGGACGTTCGCGCTGATTTTCAGACGCGCATCGATGCCACTCGTCAGATGTTTGCCGAAAAGGTTTCCGCTTATACCGGAATGTCAGTGCAGGCCGTACTGGACACCGAAGCGGCAGTCTTCTCCGGTCAGGAGTCCGTGGATAACGGTCTGGCGGATGAACTTGTTAACAATACCGACGCGCTCAGCGTGATGCGTGAAGCACTCGACAGACGCAAAAAAACAACCACTGGAGGAACTATGCCATCACCTTCTGCATCTGCAGCGACCAATCAGCCAGCTGACCAGGCAGCAACACAGACGACTGCACCGGCTGAGCAGGTCACCACCGTTGACACAACAACTGCTGCCTTAACGGCCCCGGCAGACCTTAGCGCTCAGGTATCGGCAGCCGTAGCCGCCGAGAATAGTCGCATCATGGGGATTCTGAACTGCGAAGAGGCAAAAGGTCGTGAATCACAGGCCCGTGCGCTGGCAGAAACGCCGGGCATGACGGTCGAGAGTGCACAGCGCATTCTGGCCGCGGCGCCACAAAGCGCCCAGGCGCGTACCGATACGGCGCTGGATCGCCTGATGGAAACCGCACCAGGCGCTCTTTCAGCAGGGAATGCCTCTGCTGAAGCCGGCGACGATTTGTTAAACACCCCCGTTTAAGAGGCTAACATGGCAATCACCGAAGTATTTACTCATCACCAGCCGCTCGGTAACAGCGATCCGGCACACACCGCGTATGCACCGGGCGAACTGACAGCATCCACCCCGGCAATGACCCCGCTCATGCTCGATGCTACGTCCGGCAAGCTAACCGTCTGGGACGGCGAGCATGCAGGTGCAGCAACCGGCATTCTGGCGGTTACCGCTGGCCAGAGCAGTGCTGAACTGGCATTCTATAAATCCGGTTCTTTCCGCATCGAAGATGTGCTCTGGCCATCTGCCGTTACCGACGAAAATATCAAGCGTAACGCGTTCTCCGGTACTGCGATCAGCATCGTTTAATCACCCTCAACTTTCATAAAAGCCGCTTATGCGGCTTTTTTTACGGGAAAAATCTATGTCAGTTTACACAACAGCCCAGCTTCTGGCGGTCAATGAGAAGAAATTCAAGTTCGATCCGCTCTTCCTGCGTATCTTCTTTCGCGAAACTTATCCCTTCAGTACAGAAAAAGTCTACCTGTCGCAAATTCCGGGCATGGTCAATATGGCGCTGTACGTATCGCCGATTGTCTCCGGGAAAGTGATTCGTTCCCGCGGTGGCAGCACGTCGGAATTTACACCGGGGTATGTGAAGCCAAAACACGAAGTGAATCCGCTGATGACCCTCCGCCGCCTGCCTGATGAAGATCCACAGAATCTGGCCGACCCTGCCTATCGCCGCCGACGCATCATTCTTCAGAACATGAAAGATGAAGAGCTTGCAATTGCGCAGGTAGAAGAAAAGCAGGCCGTTGCTGCAGTCCTCAGTGGTAAATACACCATGACCGGGGAAGCGTTTGAGCCGGTTGAAGTTGATATGGGACGCAGTGCCGGTAACAACATCACCCAGGCGGGTGCAGCTGCCTGGTCTTCTCGCGACAAAAAAACGTACGACCCGACCGATGATATTGAAGCGTACGCGCTTAACGCCAGCGGCGTGGTCAACATTATCGTCTTCGATCCAAAGGGCTGGGCGCTGTTCCGCTCCTTTGACGCTGTGAAGGAAAAGCTGGATACGCGTCGCGGTTCAAGCTCTGAGCTCGAAACCGCCGTGAAAGACCTGGGAATGGCCGTCTCTTATAAGGGGATGTATGGCGACGTGGCCATCGTTGTGTACTCCGGTCAGTACATCGAGGATGACGTCAAAAAGAACTACCTGCCGGATCTGACAATGGTGCTGGGAAATACCCAGGCGCGCGGTCTGCGTACCTATGGCTGCATTCTGGATGCAGATGCACAGCGCGAAGGCATTAATGCCTCAACGCGCTATCCGAAAAACTGGGTGCAAACGGGCGACCCGGCTCGCGAGTTCACCATGATTCAGTCAGCTCCGCTGATGCTGCTGCCAGATCCGGACGCGTTCGTTTCAGTCAAGCTGGCATAACTTTCCCCAGTGGCCCTGTTGGGCCACATTTCTGGAGTATTTCCCATGACAGAAAAAGAAACCCTTATCGCCCGACTGAAAGAGCTGGGCGTAAAGCTTGATCGTGAGGTCAACGTCACAGGCACAATTCAGGAGCTTACATTACGTATTTCTGAGCTCGAAGAGGAGCTCAACGAAGACGGAGAAGAGGGCGATGAGGTGTCCGTGGCCAGTACTACTGCTGGCAGTACCTCGGGCCAGCCAGGCCCAGAGAACACCTCTGGCTCTATTACCGAGAATCCTGCGTCAAATGAGCCCGGCGAGCTGGTGGCGGTTGAGACACTGGTAACCTTGCACATTGATGCACTTCACGCCACACGCAACGAGTCCCTCTCTATTGTTGAGCCTGGTGTCGTTATTCGCGTGACCGACGCGGAGGCTACCGAACTGATTTCTCAGGGGCTGGCCCGGGAAGTCTGACAGGGGGCCTAATGGCTGATTTCGATAATCTTTTTGATGAAGCGATGACGCGCGCGGATACCACTATACGTGGAGTGATGGGCGCAGAGGCAAGGATAACCTCTGGATCTTTATCCGGCGTCACGCTCCGCGGGGTCTTTGACGATCCAGAGAACATCGGTTTCGCAGAAGCGGGGATCAGAATTGACGGAACCAAGCCGACGTTTTTTGTGAACTCATCGGATGTAAGCGGGCTGGAACGTCTGGACACGCTGAAGGTAAACGGGCGTGAATTTTGGGTTGATCGCGTGGGCCCGGATGATTGCGGTTCCTGCCATGTATGGCTGGGTAGTGGATCACCTCCCGGCGGATCGCGGCGTCGTTAAGGAGCATTCATGTCGATAAAAGGTCTTGAGCAGGCGATTGCTAACCTGGATAGCCTGGACAGAAATATGGTTCCCAATGCCAGCGCATGGGCTGTGAACCGGGTTGCTGCTAATGGCGTCTCGGTTGCCGTCCGAAGAGTGGCGAAAGAAACGGTAGCCGGTGATAACCGCGTTTCGGGGATACCTGTAAAGCTGGTCAGACAAAGGGTGAGAATCAACAAAGCCTCGGCGTCAGGGCACTCAGCGGCCCGAATTAAGGTTAACCGGGGCAACCTTCCCGCCATCAAACTCGGTGCCGCGCAGGTCAGGGCGACGAACCGAAAAGGCCCGCTGGTTCGAAAAAGTAGCGTGCTGAGAATTGGCCGTTATGTTTTTCGCGACGCCTTTATCCAGCGCCTGGCGAACGGCCGCTGGCACGTCATGAAGCGCATTGCAGGAAAAAGTCGTTATCCCATCGACGTGGTCAAAATCCCATTGTCCGCGCCCCTCACTACTGCTTTCGAAGCAGAGAAGAAACGCATGCTTGAAGAGGAAATGCCAAAACAACTTGGCTATGCCCTCAGGCAACAACTGAGGTTGCATCTGACACGATGAAACACACTCTCATTCGCCAGAAAATTATTGATGTGCTTGAAGCGGCCATCGGGATCGACGTCATGTTTTTTGACGGGCGCCCGGCAGTCATTGAGGAGGCGGATTTTCCTGCCGTCGCGGTCTATCTGACCGATGCGGAGTATACCGGCGAAGAACTTGATGCCGATATGTGGGCGGCAACGCTACATATCGAGGTCTTCCTGTCCTCGCAGGTACCAGATTCCGAACTGGATGAATGGATGGAAAGCCATATCTATCCGGCCCTCGCTGATGTTCCCGGCCTCGATTCACTGTTAACGCTCATGGTTCCACAGGGCTTCGATTACCAGCGCGATGATGCGATGGGGCTGTGGACCTCTGCCGATATGAAATATTCAATCACTTACGAAATGTGAGGAAAACATGCCAACACCAAATCCACTTGCTCCTGTAAAAGGCGCCGGTACGACGCTCTGGCTTTACACCGGAACGGGCAATGCTTTCGCTAACCCACTCTCTGATATCGACTGGAATCGCTTGGCGAAAATCAAAGAACTTACGCCGGGCGAAATGACTGCCGAATCGTATGACGACACTTACCTCGACGACGAGGATGCCGACTGGAATGCCACCGCCCAGGGGGCAAAATCTGCTGGCGATACCTCGTTCACCCTCGCCTGGAAACCGGGCGAAGAAGGGCAAAAAGACCTGGTCGCATGGTTTATTGATGGATCAGTACGCTATTACAAAATCAAATACCCGAACGGTACCGTCGACGTTTTCCGCGGCTGGTGCAGCAGCCTGGGTAAAGCCATTCCGGCAAAAGAGGTCATTACCCGTACAGCGAAAATCACCAATACCGGCAAGCCGGAGCTGGCAGAAGAAAGCGGGACCCCGAATATCCCCGTGACCGGCGTTACGCTCGATAAAGCCACGACAAGCGTGGTCGTGGGCGCAACCACAACGCTCAATGTGACGGTTAACCCTGCCAGTGCCTCAGATACCTCGTTCCGCGTGGCAACCTCCGACGGGGCAAAAGCAACGGTCACCGTTAGCGGCAACGCGATCACCGTCACCGGCGTGGCGGCAGGCACCGCTGACGTTATTGTTATGACCAGCGACGGTAATTTCGTAGCGGTCTGCAAAGTCACCGTAACTGCAGCGTAAGGAAGGACGCATGTTTCTGAAAAAAGAGAAGTTCACCTGGCAAACAGAATCCCTGACCATCTTCGAGCTGTCGGCACTGCAGCGTATTGAGTACATCACGTTTATGGCCGCAGAGGAAAAGGCCGTCAGCGCTGACAGCGACGGCATCAGCGATCAGGAAATGACGGCCAGGCTGATTGGCTCAAATATTCGCTGCGGTGCGCGTTTGATCGCGATGTCTTTGTGGCATAACGATCCGGCTGGCACGGATGTGGAAACACTTTATCAGCAGGTGCTTAGCGGCTGGCCGCCGGAGGCGATCGGTAAAGCCGAAATGGAAATAAAGCTGCTCTCCGGCATGCTCGTTCCGGTTGAGGATGACAATCCTGCCGATCCGGATGCCTCAGCGGAGGCCGAAAGCGCAGAACCCGTTACGGCGGAAAAGCCCTTGCCAGCGAGCTGAAGTTTGTCCTGAATCTGGCGCGCGAGTTCGGGCGACCCGACTGGCGCGCCATGCTGGCTGGAATGACTTCCAGTGAGCTGGGCGACTGGCACCAGTTCTATCGGGAGCATTATTTTCAGGACGCGCAGCTCGATGCACATTTCTCAGAGCTGCTTTATTCCATCTCCACTCTTTTCTTCCGTGACCCGGAACTTACCCCCGCACATTTCAGCCTGCTTTCTCCTTCCGGAGTCGCCATCAGCGATGATGAGCCGGATGATGATGCGCTGATGACCGCCGCTGAGGGGATAACAGGAGGTATCCGATATGGCCCAGCAGATTAGCGATCTGGTTATTAAGCTGGATGTTGACCGCGCAACCTTCAGCGAGCAGGTCGCCCGAATCAAAGGGCAACTGACAGGAATGGCGGATGAGTCTGATAAAGTTCAGGCGCGAATGCAGCGTGCTGCGGACCGTCAGAGCGCTGCACTAAAGAGTGTGGGCGACGCTGGCGCGGCGGCGGCAGACATGAAAGCCCGTCAGTCGGCCGCAACGGAAGGGCTGACCAAAGACTGGCAGAGCGTTTCCAGGTCCGTTGATGAAACTCACCGCCGCGTTACCGAGCTAAATCAGCGCATGCGTGAGAATGACGGGCAGGCCGCAGCGCTTGCCCGTCGACAGGATGAACTGGCGGCATCATTTTTCCGCCAGATTGACGGCGTTCGCCAGCTCAATGGTGAAACACAGTCGCTTGCGAACGTACAGGCGCGCTTTCGCGCAGCCAGGGCACAGGGCAACATAACCCAGCAGGATTATCTCGCCCTTATTTCCCGCACCACGGCCCGGCAAAAAGAACTGCAGATCGTGGAGGAAAAATCAGCCGCCGCGCGCACGCGATTCCTCAGCCAGCTGAAGCAACAGGTTGCAGAGCAAAAACTCTCCGGTACCGAGTTGCTGCGCATGAAGGCGGCGCAGGTCGGTGCCAGCGATGCGGCTGAGGTCTATATCCGCAAGCTTGAAGCTGCCAAAGTCGCCACGCACGGCCTGGGGCTGCAAAGTGCTGCTGCCCGGCAGGAGCTGGGGGTACTTATCGGCGAGGTCATGCGCGGTAACTTCGGTGCGCTGCGCGGCTCCGGGATCACACTGGCGAACCGGGCAGGGTGGATAGACCAGCTGCTGTCGCTGCGTGGTCTTGGGATCGCCGGCATGGTTGGTGGGATTGCCGCGGCGGTATTCGGGCTGGGTAAGGCCTGGTATGACGGCAGCAAAGAGTCTGAGGAATTTAACAGGCAGCTGATTCTTACCGGGAACTACGCGGGGAAAACGTCAGGGCAGCTTCAGGCGCTGGCGCGCTCTCTGGCCGGTAATGGCATTACGCAGCATGCCGCTGCTGGTGTGCTGGCGCAGGTCGTTGGCAGCGGCGCATTCAGCGGTAATGACGTCAGCATGGTCAGCAATGTTGCCGCCAGGCTGCAGCAGACTACCGGGCAGGCCGTTGACGAAACCATTAATCAGTTTAAGCGCCTGAAGGATGATCCGGTTAACGCGGTCGCGACGCTCAACGATTCCCTTCACTTTCTGACGGCCACCCAGTATGAACAGATAGCTTCTGCTCAGGCGCTGGGGGATTCGCAGAAAGCTGCCGAGCTGGCCATGCGGGCATATTCCGACGCGGTCATTCAGCGCGCCGGGGCGGTCGAGGATAATCTTGGCTCCCTCGAAAAAGCCTGGAACTGGGTGAAGAATGCCGCCTCGGGCGCATGGGATGCGATGCTTGGCATAGGGCGTAATCCTGACTCCGCGATGAAGCGCCAGGACTCTTTTGCTGAATGGCAGGCAGCAGAGAAAGAGTACCGCGCGCTGTCCAGCAATCTTAAGGTCGACCCGGACTATGCCGGTAACAACGTTCTGCAGAAAGCGGATGCGGAAAGGCTGAGAAACGCGCGCCAGCAGGTGGAGCTGAAAAAGCAGGCTTACGATCTTGCCGATCAGCAATATGCCCGGGAAGGGCTGGCAGCCGCGCGGGAAAAAATGCGAACGGACCAGCAGGCTCAGGCAATCCGCAGCCAGCAGCAGTTTAACCAGCTGGTGGAGTCCGGCGCGACGGCGGCAGAAAAGCGGGCTTCAGCAGAGAAAAAGCTCAGTCAGCTTATTGAGAAAAACCGCCAGGATGCGAAAGACGGTGTCGCCACGCTGTGGACTGAAAAGGACATTGCCGCGGCCCGCGCCGGGATTGAAAAGCAGTGGAAGGATCCAAAAACGCCGAAAGGCAAAAGCTACTCAACGTCCGCCGGGGATAAAGCCGAGGAAAAGGCGCAGGCCGAACTTCTCACCCTTCAGGCCCAGCTTAAAACGCTTGAGCAGCATACCAGCGTGAACGACGTCATAAGCAAACAGCGTCAGGATCTCTGGCAAACTGAAAATCAGTTCACCGTTCTGCAGGAGGCCGCGGGGCGTCGTCAGCTTACGGCGCAGGAAAAATCCCTGCTGGCGCACAAGGAAGAAACGCTCGAGTACAAGCGGCAGCTGGCCGATCTGGGCGATAAGGTTGCCAGCCAGCAAAAGCTCAACCAGCTGGCCGATCAGGCCGTGAAGTTTGAGCAGCAGCAAAAAGCCGCCAGGGCGGGCCTGCAGGCTCAGTCTGAGGGGGTATCCACCCGGGAAGCCGGGCGACAAACTACGCTGCAGCGTCTCAGCGAAAGCTATTCGTACAACCCTCAGGCGCAGCAAAAGGTTCTGGAAGAGCAAAGGGCGACGTTTGAGGCTGAAGATGCCCTGCGCGCAAACTGGCTGGCCGGTGCGAAACAGGGCTGGGCCGAATATCAGGATTCAGCGACAAACGTTTTCAGCTCTGTTCAGCAGATTTCGCAGGCTACGTTCAGCGGGCTGGCGGGCCAGCTTACCAGCCTGACGACAACCGGGAAGGCGAGCTTCAGGGACTTCACCAGCTCGATCCTTAAAATGATAGTGTCTGTTATCAACCAGCTGCTGGTGGCTTACACCATCCAGAGCGCAATGGGCTGGGTTAGCGGCGGGGCGAAAACCACCTCTGCAGGTCAGTCATTCGCGGTCCCGTCATACCGGCCACAGGGTTTTGACGTGGGCGGTTTTACCGGGCACGGCGGCAAGTACGAGCCAGCCGGTATCGTTCACCGCGGGGAATTCGTCTTCACCAAAGAATCAACCAGCCGCATCGGCGTGGCTAATCTCTATCGCCTGATGCGCGGGTATGCCTCGGGTGGTCTGGTCGGCGGCGGGAGCGCAGCCGGTGCTGGCATGGGCGGGATCAGTGTTTATGCCCCAGTCAGCATCAGCCAGCAGGGGAGTGACGGGAGCATAAATCAGGCGAACGCCACGGGGACGGCGAAACAGCTTCAGGCGATTGTTCAGCAGACAATCACCGAACGACTGAAAAAAGAAATGTCCGCGGGCGGCGTGCTTTATTCGAGGAGGACACAGTGACGGACACGTTTACCTGGCGCACGCGAAAAACAGCGCAGGGCACTGAAACTGCCCGAACGCTGCAGGCCCAGTTCGGGGATGGCTACAAACAGATAGCAGGGATGGGGATCAACGACAAACAGGAAACGTGGAACCTGGACTGGACGGGCACCAGACAGGAGGCGGCTGCGCTGCGCGCTTTTCTGATGTCTCACGTTACTAAATCGTTCTGGTGGACCACGCCATGGGGTGAAAAAAAGCTGTTCAGAATGAAGGCCGATTCGTTCAGCGTTTCTTTCCCTACCGGGAAAAAAGCCACTGTGGCCTTCACTTTTGAACAGGCGTTCGCGCCCTGATTTTCTCGACAAACACTGAAGGCTGCCTCCGGGCGGCTTTTTTTATGGGGGGAGTATGAGTTTTACGGCAGACATCCAACAGCTTGAGCCCGGCAGCGTTATTCAGCTGATTGAGATCGACGGCACTGAATTCGGTATGGATCAGGTGCTGCGTTTTCATGCGCACAATATTCAGGAAGAGGGGTGGGCAGCCTTCGCCGCAGAAAATCTGCCCGCCATTATCTGGCAGGGAAACCAGTACGATCCCCATCCCTACGAACTGAAGGGGATGGAGTTATCAAGTACAGGTTCCCAGCCAACGCCCACGCTGTCCGTCGGGAACGTCGGAAACTATGTCACCGCGCTGTGTCTTGAATATGACGATTTGGTCAGGGCTAAGGTCAAAATCCATACCACGCTTTCGAAGTATCTCGATGCCGCCAACTGGAAAAACGGTAATCCGGGTGCCAGCCCTGCTGATGAGCGCGTACAGCTCTTTTACGTCAATGCTAAAACCGCAGAGACGCGGGTACAGGTTGATTTCGAGTTGTGTTCTCCTTTCGATATTCAGAGCCTGCAGCTGCCGACACGGCAGATTACGCCTGTCTGCACCTGGTGTATGCGGGGCTGGTACCGAAGCGGGACCGGATGCGATTACAACGGCACGAAATACTTTACCAAAGACGGTACGCCGACCGATGACCCGTCGAAAGATGTTTGTGGCGGCCGCCGGCAGGATTGTCAGGATCGTCACGGCCCGGACGCGCCGCTGCCGTTCGGCGGTTTTCCGGCTGCAAACCTGCAGGGGAAATAAAAATGCGTGAAAAATTGCTGGATGCTATCCGTCAGCACGTCGCTGCTGAATACCCCAAAGAAGCCTGCGGCCTGATTGTTCAGTCAGGCCAGCAGCAAATCTATATTCCCTGTCGCAACGTTGCCGATAAACCCGAGGAGACATTCACGCTCTCCCCGGAAGACCAGCTCGCTGCCCGCGCGCGCGGTGAGATCATCATGCTCATTCATTCCCATCCGGATGTGGTTCGGCTGGTGCCCTCAGAGCTGGACCGGATCCAGTGCGACTGGTCGGGTATTGAGTGGGGGATCATGTCCTGGCCGGACGGGGATTTTTGTACGATTTCCCCGCGTGAAGACCGGGATTATGCCGGGCGGCAGTGGATGCTGGGTTATGCGGACTGCTGGTCGCTAATCCGTGAATATTATCTGCGCGAATACGGCATTGTTCTCGGGGACTATTCGGTACCTTACGAATGGTGGGAGAGTGGCAAGGAGCGGCTCTACGACGACAACTGGGAGCGCGAGGGATTCGTTGAGATTGCCGCCGGTGCAATGCAGCCCGGTGACATCATCATGATGAGTGTGCAGGCATCGGTGACTAATCACGCCGCGGTATATGTGGGTGACAACATCATTCTCCATCATCTGTTCGGGCATCTTTCTTCGCGAACGCCTTATGGAAAATATTATCGCGACAGAACGGTCCGGGTGGTCAGGCATAAGGACCGAATGCATGGTTAAGACGCTTATTCTCGAAGGGAAAATGGCTAAAAAATTCGGTAAACGCGTTCAGTTTGATGTTGCCGACCTGCGCGAAATGCTCAGGGCCATGTGTTCACAGGTTCCCGGATTCAAAAAATATATGTCGGAAGCTCATATGAAGGGGATCCGCTTCGCCTTTTTTAACGGTGACAACAATATCGGGCTGGAAGAGTTTGATATGACCCGCGGTGGAAGCATGTACCGGATCGTGCCCGTTTATGAGGGGGCCAAAAATTCAGGCGTCCTGCAGATAGTTGTCGGCGCCGTTGCGCTGGTCGCTGCATTCTTTACCGCCGGTGCGAGTATGGCAGCCTGGGGGGCGGCGATGAGTGCAACAGCCATCAGCGCCACGTCAATTTTGACCGGGGTCGGGGTGTCAATGATGCTGGGTGGCGTTGTCCAGATGCTCACGCCCCAGCCATCCTTCGGCGCGGGTAAATCCTCCAGCACGGACAACACGCCTAACTACGCCTTCGGGGCGCCGATCAATACCGTCGCTATGGGGCATCCTGTCCCCCTGGCCTACGGTCTGATCGAGGCAGGGGGAGCGATAGTCAGCGCCGGTATGTACTCGAGCGATCAGCAGTAGGCCAGCGGCCACTAACGTAAAGGTGCTTCGGCATCTTTTTTTATGGGTGAAAAATGCAGCTTCTTAAACAAGAAACCATCCTGCAGGGTGCCAAAGGGGGAGGTGGCAGTTCCCATACTCCGGTTGAGCAGCCAGACGATCTGCTGTCGGTCGCAAAGTTAAAAATGCTCATTGCCGTTTCTGAGGGGGAAATACAGGGCGACCTGACCGCTCAGAACATTTTTCTCAACGATACGCCGCTGGCAAACGACAGCGGGGAATACAACTTCAGCGGCGTGAAATGGGAGTTCCGCAAAGGCACACAGGACCAGACCTATATTGCCGGGATGCCCCAGGTCGATAACGAGCTGGCGGTGGGCACAACTGTCACCACCACCGCCCCCTGGACACGCCAGTTTACCAACCTTTCCCTGGATGCCATCCGCATCAAGCTCAGCCTTCCGGTCCAGTATCTCTATAAAGATAACGGCGATATGGTGGGCACGGTTACCGAGTATGCGATCGATTTATCAACGGACGGCGGCACATGGAAAACGGTTGTAAACGGCAAGTTTGACGGAAAGACCACGACGGAATATCAGCGTGACCACCGTATCGATCTGCCAAAATCCACGTCCGGCTGGTCTGTCAGGGTCAGGCGTATTACGGCTGATGCCAGCGGATCAAATTCGAAACTGGTTAACGCCTTCAAGGTGTTTTCGTATGCGGAAGTCATCGACAGCAAGCTTCGTTATCCTTTAACCGCGCTCCTGTATGTCGAAGTGGACAGCAGCCAGTTCAACGGCAGCGCGCCGAAAGTGACCTGTAAGATAAAAGGCAAGCTGATTAAGGTTCCGGATAATTACGATCCGATAACCCGAACCTATTCTGGTTCATGGTCCGGCGGGTTCAAAATGGCCTGGTCCAATAACCCTGCCTGGATCTTTTACGATCTGGTTCTGGATGAAATTTACGGCATGGGCACGCGCGTGGATGCGTCCATGGTGGATAAGTGGGCGCTGTATTCAATCGCCCAGTACTGTGACGAAATGGTTTCCGACGGGGCCGGTGGCACCGAACCGCGTTTCACCTGCAACGTTTTCATTCAGAGACAGGAGGACGCCTGGCAGGTACTTAACGATCTCGCCGCGGTATTTCGTGGAATAACGTTCTGGGGCAACGATCAGATTTATGTCCAGGCAGACGTCCCGCAGGACGATGTTGACTGGGTTTATAACGCCTCAAACGTTATCGATGGGCTGTTTACTTATGCGGGCGGCTCATACAAGAATCGCTACAGCTCCTGCCTCGTGTCCTGGTCTGATCCGCAGAACCATTACAGCGATACCGTTGAGGGGGTCTACGATTCAGAGCTTGTAGAGCGTTACGACGTCAGGCAAACGTCCCTGACCGCAATCGGCTGCACCTCGCAAAGTGAAGCGCACCGGCGCGGTCGCTGGGTATTACTCTCCAATGCCAAAGACGGGACCGTATCGTTTGGAGTGGGGCTGGACGGCTATATTCCTCTGCCCGCTGAAATTATCGGTGTCGCCGATCCTTTCCGTTCCGGAAAGGAGAACGGGGGCCGCATAGTGGCGGTCAATGGCCGCCAGATTACGCTGGATCGAGAAATAGATTACACGGCGAAAGACCGGCTGGTGGTTAACCTTCCCGACGGAAAAGCCCAGACGCGGACAATCAGCGCCGTGAGCGCCGATAAAATAACGGTGACGGTGGCTACGGCCTTCAGTCAGGCACCTGCCGCCGGTGCTGTGTGGGCGATAGACAGTGATAACCTCGCGATACAGTACTTCAGGGTCACCTCAATCGCGGCTAACGACGACAGCACAGGCGGTTTCACTATTACGGCCGTTCAGCACGATCCAAACAAATATCGTTACATCGATGACGGCGTTCGGGTCGAGTCGCCCCCGATCACCGTCACGCCGATAAGCGTCCTGTCTGCTCCGAAGAATATCGTGGTGACTGAGAGCGATCATGTGTCTCAGGGGCTGACTGTAGCAAGCCTGGACGTGTCATGGGATAAGGTAGAGGGCGCAATCCGGTATGTTGCCCAGTGGCGTAAGGACAACGGGGACTGGATAAACGTTCCGGTTACCAGCGCGCAGGGTTTCTCGGTTCAGGGCATTTATTCCGGCAGCTATGACGTGCGCGTCCGGGCGCTGAATGCGCAGGATACGTCGTCACCATGGGGATACGGTGAAACAACTTATCTCTCCGGTAAAACGGGAAAACCGGGTACTCCGCTCAACTTCCTGGCGACCGAAGATGTGGTCTGGCATATCGACCTGACCTGGAAATTTCCGGATGGCTCAGGCGACACTGCCTATACAGAGATTCAGCGCGCCACAACTGCCGACTACGCCAATCCTGAACTGCTGGTCCTGGTGCCGTACCCGGCTGCTGATTATCAGCATGGCCCCATGCCTGCCGGCGTTCGCCAGTGGTACCGCGCGCGCCTGATTGACCGTATCGGTAACGCCGGGGACTGGACCGACTGGGTCATGGGCACGTCCTCGATAGATGTCAGCGAAATAACCAATGATATTCTGGAGGATATGAAAGAGTCGGAAACGTTCAAAGACCTGATCGAGAATGCAGTGGACAGCAATGAAAAAATTGCAGGCATGGCTAACGATATCAAACAGGCCAACGACGAACTGGAGCAGCAGGCGAAGGATATCGCCAAAAATGCCCAGGACGTCGGGAAGGTTCAGACCAGCGTTAATGAGCTTTCCAGCACGGTCGGGAATGTTTCGTCTTCACTCAGTCAGCTTGAGCAGGCCGTTGCGACGGCTGATACCGCCCTGGGCCAGCGAATCGACAGCATCAGTGTGTCTATGGACGGCATGACGGGCGGTGTCAAGAACTCAGCCATTGCCATTATCCAGAACGGGCTGGCGCAGGTGGCTGCGCGTAAAACCCTGTCTGCATCGGTCGCCGGCAACAGTGCGCAGCTGGATCGTATTGATGAGGTAATCGTTAACGAGAAGGAGGCAACGGCGCGCGCTCTTCTGAGCCTGCAGACGGACGTCAATGGCAACAAGGCATCCATCAACAGCCTGAATCAGACGTTCTCCGACTATCAGCAGGCTACGGCCACGCAGATAAACGGCATTACGGCGACCGTGAACGGGCATACCTCCGCCATCACCACTAACGCTCAGGCTATAGCCAACGTTAATGGCGAACTCAGCGCGATGTACAACATCAAGGTTGGTGTCTCCAGCAACGGGCAGTATTACGCCGCGGGGATTGGTATCGGCGTGGAGAATACGCCATCCGGCATGCAGTCGCAGGTTATCTTCCTGGCTGACCGCTTCGCCGTCACTACGGCAGCAGGAAACAGCGTGGCGTTGCCATTTGTGATTCAGAATGGGCAGACGTTCATCAGGGCCAGCTTCATCCAGGACGGTACCATTGAGAACGCCAAAATCGGCAACTATATCCAGTCGAATAATTATGTGGCTGGATCTGCAGGCTGGAAGCTTGATAAGGGAGGAACGTTCGAAATTAACGGAGTGGCCGGGGGCGGGAGGATGCTGATATCCAGCACTCTCATTCGCATCTACGACAGCAACAACGTGCTGCGCGTCAGAATGGGGTTATGGTGATGCCACAGGGTTTGCAATGCTGGGACGGTGCAGGCCGTATTGCCGTTGATTTAAGTGATTATGCTATCCGGTATATTGGAAGCACGTCTGTAACATTTGCAGCGGGGGAAACGGCTAAGGACGTTTCCTTTTCCGGGGTAACGCAGGACGGGTCATTTATATCAATCGTATCGGCGAGTTCGGCAGGAGTAATAAATGAATATTATTGCCGGGCTTTTAATGGTGGCTTTACCGTTTTTTATTTACCGAGCGGCGGCAGTATTTCGATAACTCTTAATATGGAGGTTTATAACTTTCAATGAGTGGATTCGAAGTTTATAACAGCGCTGGAAAATTGCTGGTTGATTCACAAAACAGGTCGACACTTTTTTATGATCAGCGTGCGCTCGGTGCAGTGACTGACAAAGGTTATTACCACGTGGATAGCCCGTTCGGAAACGGAAGCACGCTGGGTATTACCCAGCCGCAATTCTGGAATGATGGGAGTTTGCGCTGGCTGCAGCTGGATACAAATAAGTATGGCTTACCAGGCGCTGACCTTCTGGAAGACAATGCGGGCAGTATGATACGCACGTCCAGAAACGTTGGAATGCAGAGCGGATATCTGGATGTTTTCGACAGCGCGGGGAATCTTATCTGGAGCGCCGCCTCGGCATCGAAAATGCCGCGCGTGGTGGGCTTTTTCGACGTGCCTGCCAATTACGATCTGCAGAACAATACCTTTGCGATAAACCTGGGTTTTAATCCGTGGATTCTGGTTAACAACTGCCCAGGCAACCTCAGTGACGACGGAACTGTCGTTGGTTATTCAGGAATCGTACTCAAATGGACAGGCTCACAGCTGCAGGGGAGGTATATCACAAAAAATCAGCGCAACTGGAGCCAGACACTTCAGGGGCGAGGGCTACGAATTCCCATCGCTCAGTTTGTCGGAATTTGATACGGGCGGGACGCGCGGGTATTGAGTAGCGATCATGTTTTGCTTCACACCTTTTGCCGGTTCGAAGCGGTATACGACATCAAGCGTATCCGTTTTCTTATAACAGATATTGCTTAGCCGCTTATTTATATGTCGGCTGAAAATGCCATTGCTGCTGTCTGAAATTACGTTAACTTCCCTCTTGGCACAGTCGATATTTACGTGAATATCTCCCCCCAGGGATAAGCGCGCCGCATCCACCGGGTAATCCATTTTAAAGGCATAGTCTCTGTCTTTATCGGCACAGCCGGCCGCCAGCAAAAGTGCCACGGCGAATAATCGTTTCATTTCTACATTCCTGTATCTGCGGGAATATCCATTTTATTCGAGTTTAAAAAATAGTCAGATTGATAAGGGCGATCAATTTTACATTATTGATCGCTTTAAACGATCGTTATTATCGTGAGGTAGTTCATGCTTTATAACACTGGCACTATTGCTATCAACGGAAATATCGCCACCGGAACGGGTACGAACTGGGCTGCGCCAGCCAGTCAGGTCCGCGCTGGCCAGACGATCATCGTCATGTCTAACCCGGTGCAGATGTTCCAGATTTCATCTGTGAACAGCGCCACGTCAATGACGGTTACGCCTGCTGCTTCCCCGGCGCTGAGCGGCCAGAAGTATGGAATACTGGTGTCCGACAACATCTCTGTCGACGGACTGGCACAGGCGATGTCGCAGCTTATCAAAGAGTATGACGAGAACATTGGCGCGTGGGAGACATTTGCCACTACCTCAGCAAACCAGACCATCACCGTTACCATCAACGGAACCTCCGTTATTATTCCAAGTATTGGCGCGCTTGCCAGAAAGGGGTCTAACAGCGATATCACCGAGCTGAAAGGGCTCACTACTGCGCTTTCTGTTGCACAGGGCGGGACTGGGGCAAAGACCGAAGCTGACGCTCGCACAAACCTCGGTTTGGGAAACAGCGCCACCAAGAACGTTGGAACGGCTGCCGGAACCGTGGCGGCCGGGGATGATTCGCGGTTGAATACTGTCGATAAAAAAACAGGGGGAAATGTTACCGGCAGTTTGATGGTAACTCAGGGAAATAGTATTGGAGTATCCACGCAGGAAGGTGGTGATAAGGCTGTTAAGCTATACAACATTACAGGGGATGGGACTGTCGGAAGTTATGTAAACGCAGTGGGAGGGGCCTGGTATAACGGGAACTGGTCTCTTGGCGGCGTTCGTGGGAGCGGAACTAATTTAGACAGAGCGCAATTAAATGTTAATAGCGGAACTGGTACGGCGGGTTCATTTTTGTTTTACCCGGATGAGAGATTCAAATCATCTTCGTGTGGAGCTGATGGGGCTGGTTATGGTGGCTCCTGGTCAGACATTAATACATGGCAAAGAAATATCTCTTTTTTTAGGGGTAACGTAGCTGTTAATAATGATGCTGGTTTTATTCCCTTTGCCCGCTGGCATAGTCAATGCAGTGGCGGATATTCCTCCACAGTAGGGCTTGGTTCTATAGCTACCGGGCCTAGTTCGTGGGCGGATGTAGCAATAACAACACTTGGTGATGGTGGTTCTGCCGGACAGCGTATATTTCAATTCACGACAGCAAACGGTGATATTTATGCCAACGCTGGTGGAAATCTTTCCGGTAACTATATTTTCCAGAAGCAGCCTAACTGTGATATTACGCTAAAGCACGATGTTAAATATGATGATGGTTATCAGTCATACTCGAATATAAAAAAACTCCTGCCAGCAACTTACGTCTACAACGATGACCCTCGTGAGAGGGTTCGCCGGGGCATCATTGCCCAGGATGTCATGAAGATTGACAGCGAGTACGTCAAACTGGTTCCTGCATCACCGGCTTTCGATAGAGAAGGCAACAGGATTGATGCTGATGATACATTGGCGCTTGATACGAACGTCATTATGCTTGATACCGTGCTGGCCCTGAACTACGTCATCAAGAAGCTGGAGGCTACACAGAACGAGCTGGAGGAGCTTAAGCTAAAAATAGCGGCATCATGAAGCCTGAGCATAAAGCCGCAGCCCGTTCCGATATATGACGGGCTGCATTTTTTCAGGGGCCTTACTCTTTTACAGGAGCTCTCGTTATATCTTTCTGTCGTTGATTCCAGATGCTGTCCGCGGGCATTTCCACTCGAATACTAACAAACTGGTCACGGGGAATATCGACCGGATCGCCCTCGTTGATGCCCTGCAGCTCGTTCCTGGCGAACGCTGGCGCTTGCAGGTGTGTGCGATGATAGGTTTTCACCAGCACCGAACCGTCAGCATGAACCTCATAATCCAGCCAGATAAGAGGCTGTTTGTTACGGTCGGTGGGTATATCAAAACCGCCGTCAATGCCGCCCCAGGCTGCGTCTGAGTTCAGTCCCGCGCATCCCTCAACAAGATATTCACCTGTGGCCAGACGCGTTACAGTACAGCCCTCTGATTCATCGTTGGTCAGGTATCTGCCATCTGAAAAGAGGTTAATCACAGGTGAGGCAGCTTTCAGTGTTCCATCACTGGACTTTGTGGTATTGCCGTTATGATAAACCTCGGTTTGGGAAGTAGCGCGACGAAGGACGTGGGAACAGCTGCAGGAAACGTAATGCAGGTGGGAGCGTTTGGCCTGGGTAATAGTTCAGCGCAGGTAATTACTGACGTGTGGGATAAATCATTAGGCAGCAGGTTTATTATGATGTCTCCATCAACTTCAGGCGGGCCACAATATTACTCTATGGGTATTAGAATATCTGAGCGCAGTTGGGGAAATGGCCCAAATGATGTTTCCCAGCAATCATTTTCTGCATTCTCGATGGGAGGAAAAAGATTCACATGGATGACAATGGCTGATGGCGTCGATTCTGGGTGGCTAGACGTTTTATAGATTGCTATCAAGCGGCCTGGCCGATAACTTCACCTGATTTTTTTGCTGAAATAACTGGGTGAAAAATATGCAAATTGGCTATGTAAGGGTGTCAACAAATGACCAAAATACGGATCTTCAGCGGCAAGCGCTCGAACGCGCAGGATGTGAACAAATTTTCGAAGAAAAAATGAGCGGAACGGTAGCAAACCGGCCAGCACTAAAAAAGCTTCTCAAGGCATTAAATGAGGGGGATACGCTGGTGGTCTGGAAACTGGATCGGCTTGGGCGCAGCATGCGTAATCTGGTGCTGCTGGTGGACGAACTTCGGCAGCGCGGTATCCACTTTAAGAGCCTCACTGACAGCATTGATACATCCAGCCCAATGGGGCGTTTTATATTTCACATCATGTCAGCACTTGCGGAAATGGAAAGAGAGTTGATTGTGGAACGAACCCGGGCGGGATTGGCTGCGGCAAGAGAAAAAGGGCGAATAGGTGGGCGACGCCCAAAGTTGACCGAAGAGCAATGGGCTCAGGCTGGCAGATTGATCGCAAATGGAGTGGATCGGAAGCAGGTGGCAATTATTTATGATGTAGCGGTATGCACTCTTTATAAGAAGTTTCCAGCTGATCAAACTACCTAGTCGTGACAACTGTCACATAAAACCTTGTTGTTTCAGGGCTAATACCTCTCTAAGATTGATTAAAAAGCGAGGTGTTAAAATGAAAGTAAGCATAAGAAGTATCCATAATCATGGGGATGCGAAAGAGGAATACGTTGTTTTAGATGTGAATGAAGACTGCAAATTACAATATTACATGTTGCAAGATACTACCTACACGAATAACGGTAATATTTCTTCAAAACTGAGGCATTCTTATTGGTTGCCTTCTTATGATGCGAAAAAAGGTGATGAAATAATTATTAATACTCGGTCAGGTAAAAATCTGATACCAGTTAGAGAAAAAGGTGGGAAAAAATTCACCTTCTATTGGGGGTTAAATTCGGCGGTTTGGAATGATGAAGGGGATTGTGCTGTCTTATTTGAGATAAATACTTGGAAGTCAAAGGGCGTATAATTATTATGGGCCTATACGATTTTATCGTTGTCGGGGGTTATTCCCCCATTTTTCCCTAATGATTCCCTGTATAAATTTTAAACATTGAAAACCAGCCGTAAGAGGCTGGTTTTCAATGTTTTTTTGGTCGGCACGAGAGGATTTGAACCTCCGCCCCCCATGACGGATAACTATGGATTTTTCAGTAGTAGTTCATGAGCTTTAGATAACCTTCCTTCGATGGCTTTATATCTCGGGCCAGCCATCACCCCTTCACCCAATTGAAGCCCATTTTCATTATAGAACTTTCTAATCGAGCTAATGTATTTCTCAATAATTTCTATTTCTAAAGAATAGTTTTTGTCCTTCCTGGCTAAAATTGCTACTCTCTCAAAGTAAAATGGGGCAGCCACTAAGCCAACTAAATCCATTTTCTTTAGCTCGGATTCGCAACAACGCATCATCGTGTGCAAATCATTTTTATGTGTTTGAGCTAAGTTGTAAGTCTCTGTTCCATCGACAAGAAGCTCTCCGTTTGTACTTTCGGTCAAAAGCTGGCCGCTGGATTTTCCGAGGAAAGCAAATTCGTCATCAAAAGCCTTATCAAAAAAATCTTTGTGGAACAAACCCATAACTTATCACTCGATATGAATAAATATTAAGTATTTATAGATCATCTTCTACGTAAAATGAATGGTATCTTAGCTAAAACCTTCGCCATTGTGACCTTTCGATAACCGTAATTCATTGATTAATTTTATGTAAAAATTACGGTTTAGTGGCGAAAAATTAATGTATATATTTGATTGTTATGGATAACATGCGTGATTTAAAAACACCTTTGATTTAGCGTACCCAAGAGGAAGATAATTTCTTCAACTGAAAAATGGTTATCAAAACCCAAAAATAATTAAATACAATCAACTGGTTAGCCTGCGGCTAAAAATGTGTGACGAGAGCATTATTTCTGATGTTTTTACTTAAAAATCAATGCGTCATAATTGAATTCATGAAATACTGCTGCGTCATATGGAATGGTTCGAAGCCGCAGACCTGATCGTTAAAGGTATGGAAGGCGCGATTAACGCGAAAACCGTAACTTACGATTTCGAACGTCTGATGGAAGGCGCTAAGCTGCTGAAATGCTCAGAGTTCGGCGACGCGATCATCGCGAACATGTAATCCAGATTCTGGGTTAAATAAGAGCGGGGGCCTGAGGGTTCCCGTTTTTTTTGCCTCTGCCTGCAGGAAATAACACGATGCTCGCTACTGTTCTTATTGCTGTCGTTGCATTCATCCATGTCTACATTCTTGTGCTGGAAATGTTCCTGTGGAACACCAGAACAGGGCACAAGGCCTTTAATTTGCGTCCCGACTTTGCGCGTGAAACCCGCGTGCTGGCCGCGAATCAGGGGCTCTATAATGGTTTTCTGGCGGCGGGCCTGGTCTGGAGCCTCTGGCTTGGCGAAAAAGGCGTCCATGTGGCCATCTTCTTCCTGGTCTGCGTGCTGATTGCCGGTCTCTTTGGCGCAGCGACGGCCAGCCGGAAGATACTGTACGTTCAGGCATTACCTGCTCTCGCGGCCCTGCTTGCGCTGCTTCTCTGACGCAACGCGTTGGTCAACCGTCCGTCGTCGGATATACTTTTGGCTTCACCCTGAAAGGTTAACACTGTTATGAATAACGAAATCCCACTGAAGTATTATGACATCGTCGAAGAATACGCGACGGAAGCGACAAAGCCCGTGAGTGAATCGGAGCAGGACCCGCTGGCGCATTATTTCCAGCTGCTTCTCACGCGTTTGTCGAATAATGAGGAGATTGATGAGGAAGCCCAGCAAGAGATGGCGCGTGAAGCTGGAGTTCATGCCGAACGTATTGATGATATTGCGAATTTCCTCAATCAGTGGGGAAATGAATAACCTACCGAGCGACACCAGTGAGCTGCTTCGCAAGCTCACTCCGGGTGACCGATTTTGAGAAATACCATCCCTGAACGAAAGCCTCGGGATATCTTTCTGCAATAAAGCGATACTGTATTTCGCTCTCAACGCCTTCGAAAACAAGCGTTTTATTCAGTTTTGCGAGGGCGTCACAAAAGATAACAAAAATATTCTGCTTATAATGCTCGCTGATGCCGTCGACCAGCGACTTGTCGATTTTGATCTCATCATATTCCAGAAGAGAGAGTCGGGCCAGGTTTGAGTTTTGCACCCCGAAGTCATCAATGGATATCTTCACGCCAAGCGATTTTAACTCCTTACAAAAATCCTCCAGAATAGTCTCCGTGGAAACGGCTTTTTCAGAAAGCTCGATTTTAACCAGAGACAGGGGAATGTTATTAGCTAAACACAGACGGCGTAAGATGCTGATAAATTGTCCATCTTCTATTTCCGTTCTTCCTACATTGAGCGAAACCACCAGTCGATGTTTAATAACAAGCGGTGCGATATCCGCAAGGGATTTTTCGAGAATATTAATGTAGTATTTTTTATACAGGCCTATTTTTTTGATTAGTGGAATAAACAGTTCCGGTGAGACGTCACCGTATTTTGCATCACGCCATCGGGACAAAACTTCCACACCCACTATTTTTTTATCCTGAATCCTGACAATAGGCTGGTAGTGCACGCCGATAGTGTTGGTAAAAACGGCTTTAACCAGCGTCCGCTCCAGTGAGAATCGATCTTCATTGAGTCGAAAGAAAAATAGCGTTATCGCCACCCAGATAAAACATAAAATGACTGCGAGCACGGTAAACACGACGGGCGACAGGGAGGCCAGTCCCGCATTGTGGTGCTTCACAATGACGCACAAATCCCAGGATGCGCTGCACTGGGTGAGTGTAAGGGTAAACAAAGAGGAATGCAGTCCGCTCTGCTGTTTTAACTCCGGGGTCGCCGAAAAAAATATTCTGCCGAAGTCTTTTGTGGTTGTGCTGAGAGAGTAGTTTGCGGTGACCGGGATGAATTTATCGTAAGCGTTGCGGGAGGTGAAGATAATAAGATTATTATAGATGGCCGCATTGCCGGTAAAAAAATCTTTTCTGGAAAATTGCGCGAGGAGGAATCCTCTGGGCGTTTTATGCAGTTCCGCAGGAAGCGGGACAGGATTAGCGAGTTTTCCCCAAAAAGCGGTACAGATTATTTTTCCCTGTTCTATATAACCGATGTCTGCAAGATAGCGGCTTTCAAGCTTTATCTGCCGGTAGCGATCGAGACTGCTTTTGTCACATCCCTGAGCGCTCAGGCTTTTGAGTGTCTGTGCCACGCTCTGGGTCAAACTTTCCGAATAGTGTAAAAGGGTACGGGAAATTTCAAGCTGCTTGCTTTTCTGCTGACCCACGATAACCGCGTTGACCGCATAAAGAGACAGGAAGACCAGAAACGCTGAAACGATAGCAACGGCAATGATCTTTTTCATTTTCCGGATACCCTGTCTGCTCCCTGATTTCTCAAATCTTAACACAGGCAGGGCAAGCTACAAGCGTGATAATAACGGCAGCCGGGCTACTCCAGAGAAATGAACGCCTGCCTAAGTGCAATTCATTTTCCTCTTAACCAGAGCTTTGTTACAGTGACAACAGTTGTCAGCCAGGGATGACTGGCGTGATAAGGTGGAAAAGCTCGTGCATGTGAAAAATACTTTTTACACAACAACCATTACCGTCATCATTGTCTCACTGATCGTTTCATTGTCGCTTGCCGTCCAGATTGCCACGTCCCGACAGCAGTCAATCCAGCAGATCAATACCAGCGTTGCCAATTTGAGCCATACCCTGAACGTCTACACTGAAGGGATCATCCGCCAAAGTGAAATGTTGATTACCACCGTTTCCGACACAATTGAAATTTATGGCATGACCCCTCAACAGGCGATCAATATTCAGCGAATGATAAGCAATCAGGATAATCTTCTTACTCAGATTAATAATGTAGTTGTCTATGATGCGCATGGGGATATCTTCACCGCGTTGCACAAAAATTTTGCGGGTCCCCATAAAGGCGCGGACAGGGCATTTTTTGTCTACCACAAGGAAAATAAAAGTCAGCAGATTTATATTGGTGAGCCGGTGATAAGCAGAACTAATGGTAAATGGGTTATTACCCTTAGCCGACGACTTGAAACCCACACCGGTGCGTTTAACGGTGTTGTGGTGGTGACACTGGGTATCGAAAATTTTCTGGCCCTGTATGGACAGATAAATATTGGTCACGCGGGTGTTATCGGTTTAACGACACAAGCAGGCGTTTTACTGATTCGTTATCCTTTTAAAAATAACTATATCGGTACGATTTTTTCTGATTCACCTCTCTTCAGAAAATACCTCAAGGTACAAAATACAGGTATAGCCAGCTCTGTCTCCCGGTTTGATAAAATCGAACGCATTTATGCCTATGAGAAAAACAGACGCTACGGACTGGTTACGACGGTAGCGGTAAGCATCGATGAAGCCCTTTCACCGTGGCGCAAGCAGGCGATTCAGCTTGCCGCACTTATTTTGGTCTTTACCGCGACACTCATCGTGGCGTCCTGTTTCCTCTATTCCGACTTATCCAGAAAAACACGGGATAACAAAGCGCTAAAAATTATTGCCTCGGAGGATGCGCTGACAGGGCTTTATAACAGGCGCATCTTTGATGAAAAAATCCTCTCGGAAATTGCGGCGTGTGCGGTAAAGGACGCGCCGGTTTCGCTGCTCCTTGTGGATGTGGACTACTTCAAAAAGTACAACGATAACTACGGCCATCCGGAAGGAGACAGATGCCTGGCGTTGCTGGGAAACTGCCTCAGGGAAAGTCTCACCCGGGACAACCAGATTGTGGCACGTTATGGCGGGGAGGAGTTTGCGTTGATTTTGCCTGAAACGGATATTCAGGAGGCGCTCCGCCTTGCGCAGACGATTATTCGCAATGTTTTCTCTCAGCAAATTGAACACGCGTTTAGTCCCTTCGGGCGGGTCACGGTAAGCGTAGGGATCTCCAGTGCGCGTGCTGTCAACATCGCGGATAGCCAGCAGAATATTATTAATGCTGCCGACCAGGCGCTCTATCAGGCGAAACGCGGGGGACGCAACCGGCACGCTTTTGTTGGGGCATGATCAAAAAAAAGCCCACTCATGAGTGGGCAAGAAATACTGGAAGCAATGTGAGCAATGTCGTACTGAATACCTGAGTGTTTTTCTCAACTATTCAGTGTTGAGAAAGATAATCTTTCTCAACAAAAGATGCAACCCCACATTTCTTGTGGAAGGGCATATTGATCAAGAAATGTTCACATGCTCTCTGTGAGGCTTATCACAAATTTCCTTTCTCAGATCCTGTGCTATCCTTTTTGTGTCGTTGATTTAATGACAAAAACCATACAGAGAGGAAAGTTATGGGAATTTTATCCTGGATTATCTTTGGGCTTATTGCGGGTATTCTGGCGAAGTGGATCATGCCGGGCAAAGATGGCGGTGGGTTTATCGTCACCATAATACTGGGTATTGTCGGCGCGGTAGTCGGCGGTTGGATCAGTACGCTGTTCGGTTTTGGTAAAGTCGATGGCTTTAACTTCGGCAGTTTCGCGGTCGCGGTGATCGGCGCGCTGGTTGTGCTGTTTATCTACAGAAAGATCAAAAGCTAATACTGAAGCGTTAAAAAGGCTGCCAGATGGCGGCCTTTTTACGTAGCGGGTTTACCACCAGCCAAACTGTGTGCCGGCAAACGCCACGACGGCAACGAGCAACATAATGAGGGTGGTTTTTCTCATTTATGCCCCCGGAGCTGCGTAACCACCGACAAAAAACCACGCCAGAAAGACTACCGCCGTTATAAAAATAACGACCGGGAAGAGGATCCCTATTCTCATATCATCACCTGTTTCGGTTTCTGTAACGCCGTAGAGTGTACGGGGTTAATCCATAACGAGAAAGCCTGTTTTGCTTTTTCCTTTCTTATCCTGATACATCGCGATATCTGCGGCACGTAACGCACTGTCCGGATCGGTTACCCCGGGATCCACTTCGATAACGCCGAGGCTGGCGCCCGGATAAATGATGCTGATGGTACCCAGCCAGTATTCCCCCGCAATGCGGGCGCTGAGACGCGTTCTGAGAAGGTTAATTTGCTCCTCATTCCCGGCATTGCTCAGGGAGGCCACCAGAAACTCATCGCCGCCCAGCCGACCGATGATATCGTCCTGCTGTTTTTCTGCGGCCAAACGCTTGCCCACTTCAATCAGGAACTGGTCGCCTGCTTCATGCCCGTAGCGATCGTTAATCAGCTTGAAATCATCCAGATCGATAAAGGCAATGATGGCGTTACGTTTCAGATGTCGCGCCAGTGAAAACAGGGTGGTCAGATCCTCAAAAATGGCGCGACGGTTGGGTAACCCTGTAAGGGCATCTGTGTAGGAGTGTGCAATAAGGGCCGCATTGGCTTCACGAAGCTGGGTCACCAGAGACTCTTTCTGGATGGACTGGGCAATCAGCCCGGCGAATAACTTCAGAACCTGTTCACCGCGCTCGCTAAGCGGCTTTCTGGCCGTGCTGGTGGCGCAGAGCGTTCCGTAGAGTGAACCATCCGCAAGATGGACAGGAATACTCATGTAGGTCGTAATACCGAGCGCTTTCGCCGCTTCGCACTCTGGCCAGCGTTCGGGAACGTCGTTGCTGAATACGGTATCACTGTCCAGCGCACGCTTACACAGAGTTTCATCCCACGGGACGCTCAGCCCCTCAGGGATTGTCATCTGCTTGCTGTTGCGGGCATACAGGATATGCTGCAGTCGGGCTTCGATATCGATCTTAGTGAGGTAAGTCGACTCCATATCCGTCACGATCTCCAGCATCTCCAGCAGCTGACGAACGAGACCTTCAAGGGATTGTTCAGTGGCGAGGGTTTCTGAAACACGGGCAAGGATAATATCCGACATGACGTAGAAAGACTCCCAGCAGAAGACGTCTGCATCTGCATGCTATGCTGAATTCGTAGGCTTCCAGCATAGTTAAACATGAATGCAGAAAATTTAATACAGGCTGAAAGAAGGGGGATTAGGCGGGGAAAAAAGCCCCGTTGTTGTGAACGGGGCAAAGACATCTTGATTACGGAATGATGTTCTCTGGTCATAGTGAGAACATGCCGGACTATAGCGCTGAAAAATGCAGTTAGAATGGAGAAATCATGGAGAATACGGCGACAAGCCGTTACCCTTAGCTAACGATGATGCTAAAAGGATCAATGAGATGAGATTTCTGCTTCTGGTGTTGGCGCTTCCCCTGGTTGCCTGCACCGCAAAAACAACCCCACCCGACGCCCCGAAACCGCCGCACGCCGTAGGCATGGCGAACCCGGCTTCCGTTTACTGCCTTGAAAAGGGTGGGGAACAGGTCCCGATTCAAAGCCCGCAGGGTGTCCGCACCGAGTGCAGGCTGCCTGGCGGCGAAGCGATCGACGAATGGACGCTCTATCGTCGCGATCATCCGCAACCCACCAGGTGACAAAGGGATAGTCGCTGCGATACACTTCTCTTTAGGATTATTCTTAGCCAGTACCTGGCTACCGTTACCGCGAGAGAAGTATGTTTCAGCTAAAACCGGGCAGCATGGCGATGATCATCGGTGCCCGTACGGCGTCTGGACGTCGCAATATTGGTAAATCTGTTGAGCTATTTGGTCTTTGCCAGCCAGGCCTGCGTTTCGTTAACCCGGTCAACGGCGTGATGACGCAGTTGCCCGCAAGCGCGGACCGCGCGCTCTGGCTGGTGACGGGTGATGTTTACGCCTTTGACAATCAGCTCGGTTTTGCGTTTGTTCGCGCCGAACACCTGATGCCGCTCACCCCGGACGAAGCTCCACAAATCCAGGATGCGCTGGCGGTCGGCTGATCACAGATGGCGCAGCCAGTCGGCTAAAACCAGAGCGTGATTCTGCTTCGTGTCCTTCGCGCCGTAGAGCAGGGTTACGGTCTGCTTGTTCGCCAGCGCCGCCAGACGCTCTCCTTCGTCCTTATGCTGCGCCAGCTCTTCCTTGTAGGCTTGAGTGAACGCCGCGAAATCAATCGCTTCGCTATGAAAGTCCTTGCGTAACGCACTGGACGGCGTGAGCGTTTTACACCATTCGTCATACGCGAGGTCCGTTTTTTTCATCCCGCGGGGCCAGAGCCTGTCCACCAGAACCCGATACCCATCGTCCGGGCTTGCCTGCTCATAGACGCGTTTGCATTGGATCATGATTCCACCCTCCCAATTTAAGGTATTGTGATAATTGCAGAAGATCGGTAGTCTGAGGTTCCTTATGTTATCTGATAATACTCTGGCATAAGGAACCTTTCATGGAACACCTCCCGGTTAAAACGACGCTGCGCATTGCGCTGGTTGGCGATTACAATCCTGATGTTATTGCACGCAAGGCGATCCCACTGGCCATTGACGACGCCGCCGCGGTCCTTGACCTCACCGCCGATTACGACTGGCTAGCCACCACGGAATTAACCAGTTCTGAGGATCTGGTGGGCTACGATGCCATCTGGCTGGTTCCCGCAAGCCCCTATAAAAACATCGAGGCGGCCTTTATTGCCGCACGCTACGCGCGTGAAAACAGCATTCCGTTCCTGGGCACCTGCGGTGGATTCCAGCATGCGTTGATTGAGTATGCCCGTAACGTGCTGGGCTGGAGCGACGCGGCACATGCTGAGACGGATACCGAAGGCACGATGGTGATTGCGCCGCTGACCTGCTCGCTGGTGGAAAAAACCGATGCCATTGAGCTGCGTAATAATACGCTGATCGCGAAGGCCTACGGAAAGCCGGAAATCGTTGAGGGTTATCACTGTAATTATGGCGTGTCGGCGGCGTTTGCGCAGGAACTGGAGAGCGGTGATATGCGTGTGACGGGCTGGGACGAGCAGGGAGAAATCCGCGCTGCGGAGCTGGTGACCCATCCGTTCTTTGTGATCACCTTATTCCAGCACGAGCGTGCTGCGCTGGAAGGGCGTCCGGTGGTGCTGGTGCAGGCAATGCTGCGCGCGGCGCGCGGTTAAAAAAAGGCAGACCCTATGGTCTGCCACCGTGTTTAACGAGGCGTGATTTCGCGGTCGCGCCCGGCAAGTACGCCGCAGATGGCCATGACGACAGCGGCCAGCGCGCAGGCGAGAAGCGGGATGCGCCAGTCTCCAGTCGAATCGTGAATTTTACCCATCAGCGGCGGACCGCAGGCGGCGAGCAGATAGCCAATCGACTGCGCCATACCTGACAGCGCCGCGGCCTGGTGCGCGGAGCTGGCGCGCAGCCCGATAAACGTCAGGCCGAGGATCATCGTTGCCCCGGTACCAAAGCCGAACACCAGCGTCCACATCACCGCCATGTCAGGCATAAACCATAGCCCCGCCGCGCTTACCGCGCACAGCAGCGCCACTGCGCCTGCAATGGTTCGCTGATCTTTCAGACGGTGGAGGATCAGCGGCACGGCAAGCCCAGGCACGGCCGTGGCCAGCTGCAACAGCCCGTGCACCGAGCCGGCCTGCGCTTCGCTGTAGCCGTGGCTGAGCAATATCGCCGGCAGCCAGCCGATGATGACGTAGTAAATCAGCGAGTTAATTCCCAGAAAGAGCGTCACCTGCCAGGCGAGCGCCGAGCGCCAGATGGCGCGATTATGCAGCGCGCCGGCGCCCGTTACCGTCGCAACGTGTTTCTGACGCCACTGGGGCAGCCAGAGCAGCAGCGCGACCAGCGGAAACGCCATCAGCATCAGCAGCGCGCCATGCCAGCCCGCGCTACCCTGCGCCAGGGGAACAATCATCGCTGAGCCAAACGCCGCCGAGATGCCCATTGTCAGGGAATAGGCGCCCGTGAGTCGGGCAACCTGGCCCGGGAAATCACGTTTGATTAAGCCGGGCAGCAGCACATTCCCGAGCGCGATCCCGCAGCCAATTACCGCCGTTCCGACGAAAAGCAGGGTGGTGGAAGGCAGGGAGCGAACCGCAATTCCGGCGCAAATCAGCAGCAAGGCGACAAACAGGCTGCGCTCCATGCCGATACGCCGGGCAACGCCTGCCGCGAGCGGCGAGACAAGGGCGAAAGCCAGCAGGGGCAGGGTGGTCAGCAGACCGGTTTGCGCCGTGCTTAAGCCATAATCGAGGCGAATAGTATCGAGCAGCGGGGCTGCTCCGGTAAAGGTGACGCGAAGCGTGGTGGCAATCATCAGGATGCCTGCAATTAACAGCGCGCCGTGTTTTCCTGAGGTGCGAAGAGCAGTAGTCATTGTGTTCTCATACGTTCAAGCGAGCGCACACAATACCGATTTTTTCAGCGGTTGAAATCAGGCTAAAATGACAGTTTATCGCTCATATCGGACAAACTGATGATTGGTCTGGGACTGGACGGCTACGATCCTGATAGCCAGCACGATGCGGCCGTCGCGTTTCGCATCCGCGTGGTGGCGGAGGAACAATATATTCCCCGGCATCAACACCGTAAGGGGCAGCTAATTCTGGCCCTCGGCGGCGCGATCACCTGCGAAGTGGAAAATGCCATGCTAATGGTACCGCCTCAGTATGCCGTCTGGATCCCTGGCCAAATGCCGCACAGCAACAGGGCCACGCCGGGGGCGCAGCTCTGCTTTTTGTTCATTGAGCCAGGTGCCGCCAGCCTGCCCGACCGCTGCTGCACTCTGAAAATTTCCCCCCTCGTGCGGGAGCTGATTTTATCCCTGGCTGAGAAATCACGTGAACAGCTTCAGCTTGCGGCCACATCGCGTCTGGTGGACGTCCTTTTTGACGAGCTGCCGCTCCAGCGGCAGGAGCATCTGCAGCTGCCCGTCTCACCCCATCCTAAAATCCGGCTGATGAGCGAGAAGATGGCGGAAGAGCCCGCCGCCTGGCAGACGCTGGCACAGTGGGCGAGCCACTTTGCGATGAGCGAACGTAATCTGGCGCGGCTGGTGGTGAAAGAGACCGGCTTAAGCTTTCGGCGCTGGCGTCACCAGCTGCAGCTGATTTTGGCGTTACAGCATCTGATAAGCGGGAAATCGGTTCAGCAGGCGGCACAGTCGCTGGGCTACGACTCTACCACCGCGTTTATCACCATGTTCAGGAAGGGGCTGGGCCAGACGCCGGCACGTTATATGGCCAGCCTGACTATGACTTCCCGATAAACAGGGAAACCAGCCCTGCCGCAATCAGCGGGCCCACCGGCACGCCGCGAAAGAGCGCCACGCCCAACACGGTACCCACCAGCAGGCCGGCAACCAGTGAAGGCTGGCTGCTCATCAGCGTAACGCCGCGCCCGCCCAGCCACGAGACAAAAATGCCTACCGCGATCGCTACCAGCGATTTCCAGTTCACAAACGAGTGCAGTAGCGTCGAGGCGGGAAGCGTTCCGCTGGCAATGGGCGCCATCACCCCGATGGTTAAAATGATGATCCCGATGGTGAGGCCTTGCTTTTCTATCCACGGGAAAAATGTGTTTAACGGGGTCACGCGCACAATAATCAGCACCAGAATCGAGATGGCGACTGTGGTGTTATGGCTGATAAACCCGAGCGCGGCGAGAGCCAGAAGAATGAGCAGAGTAGGGTCAAACATGGGAAGTCCTTGCCAGAATAGTTACCCTGCTTACTGTACGCGGAAAAGCGGCGGAAGACAGTTTTAAAAAGATTCTCTTGCTGTCATAACCTTGTCATTTACGCGGATTAAAACGAAGGCAGGTATCGCAACGGGGCCGCCATCATGAACGATCACATGTTTGTTGAAGCGCTGATCATCTCCTCATCGTTTTTCGCTATTGCCGCGATTCTCGTCGCCTCCGTCCTGTTTCTGGAACGAAAAGGCTGACAGCGCCGTCACGACGACGCTTTATGGAAGTTAACAAGCTCAGGACGGGCAATGCGCAGGTAATCCTGGGTATCCATAATCACGGATTTCTCCAGTAAGCCGGCGTTAAAGGCGATTTCGTCGAAACGCTCAAACAGCAGCGGGTCTGCAACCAGCGCTAAATCAGGATGGAAGCTAAAGGGCGGGATAGCGCCGAAAACGCAGGCGGTAAGGGTATCAACCTCGGCCGGGCTGGCGAGGGAAGCCTTAAGCCCGCCGAAATGGCTGGCAAGCTGGCTCAGATCGGCCTGCAGGTCTGCGGCCAGAATCGCCAGTACGTGTTTTTTAACGCCGTTGCCCTTCACTTTGCAGACCAGGGCTTTTGCACCCTGGCGCAGATCGGTCCCGCGAATTTCACTCACCGCTTCACATTTCCCGACCGCCTCATGCTCCATGACGCGAAAACGCGCGCCCTGCTCGGTGAGTAAGGTAATCAGCTTCTGGTGGGTTCCTGCCCCAATAGCGTCGTCAGTCATCACAATTTTCCCGGTGATAATCCAGTATGCAGCTTGCTACATTAGCACGGGATGAACGGGGTCGAAAGAAAACAGCCAGCGGATTCGCTGGCTGCAGGGTTATACGTTGCTGGTGGCAGATTGCTTGTGGAAGAGCTCTCTGAATACCGGATAAATATCATCCTGATCGCGGATATGCTGCATGGCAAAGTTATCGAACATGGACTGCAGATGTTCATACTCCCGCCACAGGGTCTGGTGAGCGCGACGGGTGATTTCGATATAGCTGTAGTAACGCACCACCGGCAGAATTTTCTTCGCCAGGATCTCGTGACACAGCGGTGAGTCGTCGGCCCAGTTGTCGCCATCCGACGCCTGCGCGGCATAAATGTTCCACTGCGCCGGGTCATAACGCTCTTTCACCACTTCGTCCATCAGTTTCAACGCGCTTGATACGATGGTCCCCCCGGTCTCCTGAGAGTAGAAGAACTCATGTTCATCCACCTCTTTCGCCTGGGTGTGATGGCGGATATAAACCACTTCCACGTTCTTATAGGTTCTGCTCAGGAACAGGTAGAGCAGAATATAAAAACGTTTCGCCATATCCTTGGTGGCCTGGTCCATTGAGCCGGAGACATCCATCAGACAGAACATGACCGCCTGGCTGGAGGGTTCAGGGCGTTTTTCGTAGTTCTTATAGCGCAGGTCGAAAGTGTCGATAAACGGCACGCGGTCGATCTTTGCTCTTAACTCGGCAATCTCTTTACGCAGGCGCTCCTCTTCCAGCAGCTGTGCTGGCTCCGTGTTTTCCACGACCTTCAGGCTGCTCTCCAGCTCGCGCAGCTCACGACGTTTGCCTGCCGTCATGGCCGTGCGGCGCGCCAGCGAATTCTGCAACGAACGCACAACGCTGATATTGGCGGGCACGCCGTTGGCGGTATAGCCCGCGCGATGGGTTTTGTACTCGTTAAGCTGACGGTGCTGATTTTTTTTCAGGTTCGGCAGCGCAAGGTCCTCGAACAGCAGGTCGAGATATTCATCTTTCGAAATCTGGAAAACGAACTCATCCTGACCTTCACCGTCCTGGCTGGCCTGTCCCTGACCGCTTCCTGAACCACCACCGCCGCCCTGAGGGCGCTCAATTCTGTCGTTCTGAACAAAGTGGTCATTACCTGGGTGTACGCGATGGCGCAGGCCCCCGCGCCCCTGATGAAACATCGGTTCGCTGATGTCATCGGTAGGGATGGAGACAGACTCGCCGCTGTCGACGTCGGTCACCGAGCGTTTGTTGATGGCCTCGGAGATCGACTGTTTAATTTGCGCTTTATAACGGCGCAAGAAGCGCTGGCGGTTCACCGTGCTCTTGTTTTTGCCGTTAAGACGCCGGTCAATAAACCAGGTCATATACCCCCCGTACTGCATTTGCCAACTTGCGTTTTTGTTGGCCCGGCAGGCGCAGGCGCTACCGGGCACTTGTTTTAAGACGATTTACGCACGCGCAGATACCATTCGCAGAGCAGGCGAACCTGCTTGCGGGTGTAGCCTTTTTCCATCATACGGTCGACAAAATCGTCGTGTTTCTTCTGCTCGTCGGTTGAGGTTTTGGTGTTAAACGAGATCACCGGCAGCAGCTCTTCGGTATTGGAGAACATTTTCTTCTCAATGACCGTGCGCAGCTTCTCGTAGCTGGTCCAGTTCGGATTGCGACCATTGTTATGCGCTCTGGCGCGCAGGACGAAGTTCACAATCTCATTACGGAAGTCTTTCGGGTTGCTGATCCCGGCAGGCTTCTCAATTTTTTCCAGCTCCGCGTTCAGGGATTCACGGTCAAACAGCTGGCCGGTATCCGGGTCGCGGTACTCCTGATCCTGAATCCAGAAGTCAGCGTAGGTGACATAGCGGTCGAAAATGTTCTGCCCGTATTCTGAGTAGGATTCCAGATAGGCCGTCTGGATCTCTTTGCCGATGAACTCAGCGTATTTCGGAATCAGGTAGCCTTTCAGGAACTCAAGGTAGCGTTCAGCCTGCTCCTGCGGGAATTGCTCGCGCTCAATTTGCTGCTCCAGCACGTAGAACAGGTGAACCGGGTTGGCCGCCACTTCCGCATGATCGAAGTTAAAGACGCGGGAGAGGATCTTAAACGCGAAACGCGTGGACAGACCGTTCATCCCCTCATCGACCCCGGCGTAGTCACGGTATTCCTGATAGGACTTCGCTTTCGGATCGGTATCTTTCAGACTTTCACCATCATAGACGCGCATTTTCGAATAGATGCTGGAGTTTTCCGGCTCTTTCAGGCGCGACAGGATGGAGAAGCGCGAGAGCGTTTCCAGCGTACCCGGGGCGCATGGCGCGTGTACCAGCTCGCTATGGTTAAGCAGTTTCTCGTAAATTTTGATCTCTTCGGAGATCCGCAGGCAATAAGGCACCTTGACGATGTAAACGCGGTCAAGGAAGGCCTCATTGTTTTTATTATTACGGAAGGTCACCCATTCTGATTCGTTAGAGTGGGCGAGAATTATGCCGTTAAACGGCAGGGCGGAAATACCTTCCGTCCCGTTGTAGTTCCCTTCCTGGGTCGCTGTCAGCAGAGGATGCAGCACTTTAATCGGTGCTTTGAACATCTCAACGAATTCCATAATCCCCTGGTTGGCGCGGCACAGCGCACCGGAATAGCCATAGGCATCCGGGTCGTTTTGTGCGTAGTTTTCCAGCTTACGGATATCGACTTTGCCCACCAGCGCCGAGATATCCTGGTTGTTCTCATCACCCGGTTCCGTTTTGGCGATAGCGATCTGCTCCAGTATGGATGGCCATACTTTCACCACTCGGAACTTAGTGATATCGCCGCCAAACTCGTGGAGGCGTTTTGCCGCCCACGGCGACATGATGGTACCGAGGTAGCGGCGCGGGATGCCAAACTCTTTATCCAGAATTTGCGCATCTTCCTGCGGATTAAACAGGCACAGCGGATGGTCGTTAACCGGGCTGCGTTCGCCGTTGGCGCTCAGCACATAAATCGGTACGCGCTGCATCAGCGACTTCAGGCGTTCAGCCAGCGAGGATTTACCGCCGCCGACGGGGCCGAGTAAATAGAGGATCTGTTTCTTCTCTTCCAGACCCTGGGCGGCATGCTTCAGATAGGAGACAATCTGTTCAATGGCATCTTCCATACCATAGAACTCTTCGAACGCCGGATATCGGGCGACCACCCGATTCGAAAACAGACGGGAAAGCCGTGGCTCCAGGGCAGTATCAACCATGTTTGGCTCACCGATAGCCATCAATAGCCGTTCTGCCGCATTGGCATAGGCACTGCGATCTTGCCGACAAATGGTAAGAAACTCCTGCAGTGTGAACTCTTCGTCCTTGGCAGCTTCATAGCGCTGGCGATAGTGATCGAATATATTCATGGCATGCCGTCCTTTCGTTTTTTAGCACAGGATAAGAGCCGTTCGTATGAGTAGTGGAGGCTCCCGGAAGAGAATCTCTCGCACCCCACTGCCAGAGCAGCAACCTGTGTGCCAGGTCAGACGCTAAGAACCGCAGGTGTTCAGGAAAACTCTTCTTAAATTTAAGCGTAGATGGCATTTGCCAAACTTGCATGCTGAGAAAAACTAATTTCAATGACATATCAATAACTCATCCAAAAATTTCCACCTGAGTTATAAGGCTTAAGGACGTTTTTCATTCAGCGGTCATATAAATGAAAGCGGGCTGTCATCTGAAAAGTTAAAAATAATGGGTTAATCAGACTGATTAGCAGGCAAAAAATTTTGGGATGTTCGGGAATGGCGGTTACACTTCACCCGCTGATTATTTGACTACAGGAAAGAATGGATTGTGACCAAACTCAAACTTCTGGCATTGGGCATCCTTGCCGCTACCGCAGTTAGCACCGCTCAGGCGGAAAGTCAGTGGACGGTGGGCGCGGGCGTTGGCGTCATTAACAGCCCATACAAACAGTATGACCGCGATGTTTATCCTGTTCCCGTTATCACCTATGAAGGCGATAATTTCTGGTTCCGTGGTCTCGGCGGCGGCTACTATCTCTGGAACGATACGGCCGATAAGCTATCTATCATGGCCTACTACGATCCAACGCACTTCAAGCCGGGAGACAGCGACAGCCATGCGCTTCGCCAGCTCGACAAGCGCAAAAGCTCTATGATGGCCGGGCTTTCGTACGTGCATAACACACAGTATGGCTTCCTGCGTACGGCCCTGGCGGGTGATACGCTGGATAACAGCAACGGCTTTATCTGGGATCTGGCCTGGCTGTACCGCTATACCAACGGTGGGCTCACCCTGACGCCGGGTATCGGGGTGCAGTACAACAGTGAAAACTACAACGACTACTACTATGGCGTCTCTAAAAACGAGTCCCGCCGCAGTGGGCTGAAAAGCTACAGCGCTGATGACGGCTGGGATCCATACCTGGAGCTGACCGCGAGCTATAACTTCCTTGGCGACTGGAACGTCTACGGCACCGGTCGTTACGAGCGTCTGAGCGATGAAGTGAAGGATAGCCCGATGGTCGATAAGTCCTGGGCTGGCATCTTCTCTGTGGGTGTGACCTACAAGTTCTGATTGTGCATTATTTTAGTGCAATCTTTGCATCAAAACGGGGCGCTTGCGCCCCGTTTGCTTTAATGTGGTGCGGCAAAATAGGAGGGCGATATGAGCCTAAAATATTCACCTAGATTTGCTTTGGAGGGATTTTGCCCTCAAGGAAACCCTTGAGATGATGAACAATATTTAATAGCAGGCAAAATTTGTAGCTGGGGTATGTCGAATATTAACTACGACGACGTGCAGGAGTCGTGGCGCGAAGAGAACGGTTTTGCCTTTGTGACCAAGGAGATGCTGTACCATCATGCATGGTGCGGTTTTGAGTAGGGTATTCTACCCTAGTGCCAGAAACAACATATGCTGGTGATACCCTTCTGTCTGCTTGTGCTAGCTAGGTGACTTCACCTAGGACTGATGAATCATTCGGTCGCCAACTACATTGCCTTTAGCCATTATATTTGACTTTTAGATTGTCGACTACTTATGATGTTAGAAAATGGCTTGGTGTTTATGAATATGCAAGAAGATAAAAATAATAAAAAAATATCATTTGCTTGGTGGAATACAAGTCTTTCACCACATTCAAAAGAAAACACTGCAAATGACGAACATAAAGCATTCGTTTTGGCTACATTAGTTCATTTGCTAATTTTCAAAGATATTGATGTACTTTGCTTATGCGAAGTTACAACTAAAGATATTGACTTTATCAGTGATAACTTGAATTTAGTTTCTTCTGGGTACGCAATATATAATGGTAATGTTAAAAATGGTCGAAAAAAATTTGATTTGTGCATTATATATCGTGCTGATGTATTGACTTTTTTAAGCTCAGACATCATCAGTAAAAAACAAATAAAGAAAAATATACATGCTGGTCAAGAAGTTAATTTTGTCATAACTGACACAAACGAACCACTAACGCTATATTTAGTTCATTGGTCAAGTCGACTTTATGATTATGAAGACTCACCAAGTAAGATTTTGCTTGGCTCTCTACTAAGAGATGCAGTAGTTGATTGTCGTGATACGAGAGAAATCAAACATGTGATAATATTAGGCGATTTCAATGAAGAGCCATTTAACAAGAGTCTTACGCAAGCTTTATTCGCTTCTCGGGATATATCGTTGGTTAAAAAAGAACCCGATTTACTTTATAACCCATTCTGGCGTCATATGGTCCATAGTAGGTTACATCCAGAGAATAATTTTGAAAGTGAAGGTTGTGGCACTTATTTTTATAAAGGGGATCAAGCAAATCAATGGAAAACTTTCGATCAGATAATTTTTTCATCAGATTTCGTTAGAGGGGAAGGTTGGTATCTTAATGAGTCTAAAACAGAAGTATTTAGTAATAAAAACTTTATTGAATATATATATTCCTCTGCATCTAAGTTTGATCACTTGCCAATAATTTCTGTCATAGAGAGAATCTGATATGGTTGACTTCGAAAAAGCATTTTTGACTGGATTAAATTCAGCAAAAAAAGCATCCAATAATATTGAAGAAATTAACTCTGTAATTAAGAAAATGTCAATGGAACTTATGCACTTAACTAAGGGTAAAGTAAAGTTAGGCGTGTCTTCCTTTTATGAAAAGGATGATAATCCACTTCGCCATCTTCATGCCGGCTTGAAAACCTATCAAGGATTAGCGGTTTTTGATGGTGATGGTAGGAACGGTGTGGAGATCGCAAAGTGGACTCAGCATGAAAATGGATATCCTTGTTCCATCGCTAGCAGTGCAGGAAAATTTTATTGCAAAAATAAAGAGGACCTAGAAAGCGTAATTGCTGACTTATTTATGCAAACAAGAACTGGGAAGATCATTCTTGATAAAATAAATAAAAATAGATGAGAGATTTCTAGCTTCCCCCTGCGAGTTATTTGCATGGGGGGACAAATTAAGATGATTCAGACCAAAGTGACGCTCGTCTGGCTTGTATCGGTAAATTAACATTTTGTTACGACTAAGTCAACGGGCTAAGTATGTGAACGAATGAAACGCTAAAGACAAAAAATTATATTTTGATTAAGAAGAATACAGAGTAGGAAGCATTAATTTTTCCTGTAAGTTTTAAGAATTATGGCTCGGTAGCAGCATTGAGAACATTAACCTTAAAACTTAACCATTCTGGACTTTGTTGCTAACTATGGAATTTATTTTAAAAGAATCATATACAAATTTCATCTTAATTAGTGGTAATTATCGGAATTTACAAATTAAAATTAAGATAAAAATGCGATGAGATTTTCGGTCCTTTGTTCATTTCAGTAATTAATTTACATTGTCACGGGATCACTTCGTCTTTTTGCTATCTTATTGGATTGTCTCAGATTACCCATTACTGCGCCATTGATTGAGATGATTTCTGCCAGCCCTGCAGGAACCGGTGAGCTTTAAAGATATCCTAGGCGGTGATTCCTTCGATATTGGCAAACTCATCTTAGGCCTGGTTTACCTAAGCGAAGAATTTTGATCCCTTATGCAACTGCCCCGCAAATCCTACTGGCGTGGGTGATTAACCATTAGGGCATTGAGCGATTCCTAAAGCGGCATTCAGTGAACATGTTGAAGCTTATGTGGCAGCGTTAAAAATCACGCTTGCTTGTGGCAAGTTAGGCCAATTAGATACTACGTTCCCGCCTCCTGCAGAGAAAATTCAGTTTGGTGTTGTTTAAGTAAGCACAGATTATCCCATCTCGCCAATAGGGTGTACGGTCCGGGGACATAGTGAACACTTGTTCGGGGACATGGTAGACACTTACAACTGAGACATAAGAACCCGTTTATGGAGTCACTTATGCCCTGGGATGCGAGAGATACCATGTCATTACGTACCGAGTTTGTTTTGTTCGCCTCGCAGGACGGGACGAACATCCGTTCCCTCTGCCGTCACTACGGTATTTCACCTGCCAGCGGCTAGAAGTGGTTTCCGTCATGGGCTCAAAAAGACCCTTCAGGCTTTTAGTACCGCCCATAATATGATGGCTTGCTGCCGGACGTTTCGCCTGGCATTCCCGGTACGGGCTGCTACGAACACGATGCGCCAAAGCGTTTCTGGCAGATGTATTTTAAGGGCCATTGTTGGCCGCTGCTATTCGCTTACCCTGCTGGATGACAACTCCCGTTTTTCCCTGTGCCCGAGGCACTGTAACGATGAACCCCGTGGGGCCGTGCCGTAGGTCAGCGTGTTTGAATGCTACGGCCTAGCCGGACCGGATGACGATGGACAACGATGCAGGGGAGGCACCACCGTTACCAGAGCAGCACTGGAGCTTTGGCTGATGCTCCACGTTGTCCGTGGGGCCACTCCCGGCCTTATCATCCGTAGACGCAGGACAAACTGGAGCGTTTTCACCGCAGCCTTGCTGCAGGCTAGTGGTTTGTGGAGGGTGGTAAACTGCGCCGCGCCTTCGACCGCTGACGGACGGTCTACAACATTGTGCGCCCGCGCGAGGCGCTGAAAATGGCAGCATCCTTGCGGTGTATCACCTTCTATCCGGCAATATAATGGCACTACAGCTCCATCTGAATACGATGAAGGGAGGATGGTTAGGAAAGTCGATATCAGCGGTAAGCTGAGGATGAAAGCACTCAGCCCGAAGGCAGGAAATATGTACGGGGGAAAACGGGTCGGGCTGAAGGAGATGCAGAATGTTGGCTGTTATGAAATGTGGCGGTACAGCACGAAAGTGGGGATGATCGACTTGGAGAAACAGCCGATCACCAATAGTAAAAGATGTTAAAAAGCGTTCATTATGTCCCCGGCCTAGTAATATGGAGAGGGCTAGGTTTAGGGGGGACTGTCTTAATGCTTAACAATCTTAATCGTCTGTCCTAAACGAGACGGCTTTTCTTCACTCGCTTTCTGCGGGGTGGTCACGCAGGCCGTTTCCACGCAGACGAACGTTTTATAACCGTCGTCAGGCACGTCGGCCATGCTTACAGACAGAGCAGGACCCGGGTTCCAGCCCACCACGTTGCTGTGATGGTGATGGACCACCTCAATGCTGCGGTTCAGGGCACCGTCGTGGATCACGCTGCATGCTTCCGGATGCAGATAGACGCGGTCGGTACGGTCAGGGAACGCCTGAACGCCGTCGCTCAGTTTGCCTTCTTTGGCGTTATCCACTTTATCGATAAAGGTATCGCCAAGGCCGCTTACCTTCACTGCGCTGATATCACCCACGTTGAAGTAGGTATGCAGGGCCGAGGTGGTGTCGAACTCGCCGTGGGCTTCCAGCTCAATTTCGCAGGTTTTACCCAGCTTGAAGCGGGCATACAGGGTGAACTCGTGCGGCCACAGGGCGCGGGTCTCGTCATTTGCCTGCAGCTCAAAGGTCAGCACGGCGCCGTTATCGTCTTCGTTATGCGCTTTCAGCGTCCACTGCTGGTTGCGGGCAAAACCGTGAGAAGGCAAACCCGGCTGTGCAGACGGGCCAAACCACGGCCAGCAGATCGGTACGCCACCGCGAATAGCCGCCCCTTTTTTGAAGGAGGTCGCATCGCTCAGCCACAAACCTTCGGCTTCGCCTTCCGGTTTCCAGGAGAGCAGGTGAGCGCCGTTCAGAGCCACGGACGCTTTAACGCGGGGATGGTCAACGACGATAACGTCGGCACCGTCAATCTGACGGCGGGAGAGCACAGGGGTAAGTTGTTCGACTACCGGAAGTGCAAAAATTTTATTAATCATTAAGCAATCCTCTGTCTAAAAAACAATAAAAAAGGCGACCGAAGTCGCCTTTTTGGATCAAGCACTCATCTCAACTTATTTGGAGATGTGAGCGATCAGGTCCAGTACTTTGTTAGAGTAGCCAGTTTCGTTGTCGTACCATGAAACCAGTTTCACGAAGTTGTCGTTCAGTGCGATACCTGCTTTAGCATCGAACACGGAAGTGCACACTTCGCCGTTGAAATCGGTAGATACAACGTCGTCTTCGGTGTAGCCCAGAACGCCTTTCATTGCGCCTTCGGAAGCAGCTTTGATTGCTTTCTTAATTTCTTCATAAGAAGCAGCTTTTTCCAGACGAACAGTCAGGTCAACAACGGATACGTTAGGAGTTGGAACGCGGAACGCCATACCAGTCAGTTTGCCATTCAGTTCTGGCAGTACTTTACCTACAGCTTTAGCAGCACCGGTAGAGGATGGGATGATGTTCTGAGCCGCGCCACGGCCGCCGCGCCAGTCTTTGTGAGACGGGCCATCAACGGTTTTCTGAGTAGCGGTGGTAGCGTGAACGGTAGTCATCAGACCTTCGATGATGCCGAAGTTGTCGTTGATAACTTTAGCCAGCGGTGCCAGGCAGTTGGTGGTGCAGGATGCGTTAGAAACGATGTCCTGGCCAGCGTAAGTTTCGAAGTTTGCACCACGAACGAACATTGGGGTGTTGTCTTTGGAAGGACCGGTCAGAACAACTTTCTTCGCACCCGCAGTGATGTGTTTACGTGCAGTTTCGTCGGTCAGGAAGATACCGGTTGCTTCAGCAACAACGTCAACACCGATTTCGTTCCATTTCAGGTTAGCTGGGTCTTTCTCAGCAGTAACGCGGATGGTTTTACCGTTAACAACCAGGTGGCCGTCTTTCACTTCAACGGTGCCGTCGAAACGACCGTGAGTTGAGTCGTACTTCAGCATGTACGCCATGTATTCAGCGTCCAGGAGATCGTTGATACCAACGATTTCGATGTCAGAACGTTTCTGAGCAGCACGGAAAACAATACGGCCGATACGGCCAAAACCGTTGATACCTACTTTGATAGTCATATATTCCACCAGCTATTTGTTAGTGAATAAAAGGTTGCCTGTAAAATTACAAAAACCTTACGCAGCGTCAAGCGGAATCGTGTCAATCATTGCGACAAATCAATCCTGTGACTAACGTTTGTGCGACTGACTCGCCTCACTTTCCCTTTGAGCTTGCAACCACATGGGGGCTGCGCCCGGAATTTTAAAGTCCTCGCAGGATAAAAATGTGAACATGATCACAATTGCCTGACCGCCTTTTCGCGACACATAAGTTTAGAACAAAAGTGCACGCAAGGGTGTTAATGTTTTGTTAGAATCGGGGTTAAAAGATGTCTGTTTCTACAGCGAGATGTAAGCATATGTCGAACCAACGTAACCCTGACGATTTGAAAAAAAACCTCACAGAAATGCAGTTTTACGTGACGCAGAATCACGGAACGGAGCCGCCATTTACCGGGCGTTTACTGCATAACAAGCGAGACGGCGTTTACCACTGTCTGGTCTGCGATGCCCCGCTGTTTAATTCACAAACGAAATACGACTCTGGCTGCGGCTGGCCGAGCTTTTACGAGCCGGTGAGCGATGAGGCAATCCGCTATCTGACCGACTCGTCGCACGGTATGGTGCGCACGGAAATTCGCTGCGGCAACTGCGACGCGCACCTGGGGCATGTTTTCCCGGATGGCCCTCAGCCAACGGGCGAGCGTTTCTGCGTAAACTCAGCTTCTCTGAGCTTCAGCGACGATGAAAACGGCGACCAGATTAAGGGTTGAAAAAACGATTCAGCAAATTATTCCTTTGAAAGGGAGAGATCGTGAATATTGAGGACATGATTAACGGGATGACCCCGGAAGTTTATCAGCGTCTGGTGACCGCCGTTGAGCTGGGTAAATGGCCCGACGGTGTGGCCCTGACGCCTGAGCAAAAAGAGAACAGTTTGCAGTTGGTGATGCTGTGGCAGGCGCGCAACAACACCGATGCACAGCACATGACTATCGATACCAACGGTCAGATGGTGATGAAGAGCAAGCGCGAGCTTAAGGAAGATTTTGGCATCACGCCGAAGCCGATTGCGACTTTCAAATAACGCTCTCCGTGTGTGCCGGGTAAGCGCTAGCGCCACCCGGCACATACACCTTAGTGCTTAATTCCGAGTGATTCCGCCAGCTGTTTCGCTAACTGATTGTTATCATCAGCCCCGTACTCCCAGAACATCGCCCCGGCGAGGCCTTTCTCTTTGATGTAGTCTGCCTTGATCGCGACGGAACGCGGGTTCTCATACGAAATCGCAAACAGCGCGTTGCCATCAGAACCCTTTACCGAGAGCCACGGCACCTTCGCCTGGTCGTCCCAGTGCTCGGTAAAACGCTTCTGCGGATCGTTCAGCAGCTTCTTCACGATATCGTTGTACTTCACGTAGGTATCTTTGGTCAGGTCATAGCCGAGCGATTTAAACAGGCCGATCTCCTGCGGCCCGAAGTAGGGCTGGGTGACCGGATTTTTTTGCGCGTCCGGCTTGCTCCAGTCAATGCCCGGTTCAACCGCACGTTTCGGTACGCGACCGTAAAAACCGATCCCGAGGTTCATCTGCTTCGGCTTAAGTCCGGCGGCCAGATAGTTGCTCACCACAAAATCGACGCTGTATTTATCGGCGGCAGCCACCGTTGGCCAGGCGCTGGAGTCATACAGGTTCGCGTTGAAATACTGGGTACCGTACGCCATGTCGTAGGTCATCAGGTTGATATAGTCGAGCAGGGGCGCGATGGCTTTGACATCTACCCAGCTTTTCGGACTTTCCGCATTCGCGCCCACCGCAATGGTCACCAGCTTTTTCTGCCCAAACGCCGCGCGCATCTCTTTCAACAAGGCGGTGAAGTTATCCCGATCGGCTGGCTGGCTTGCAACCAGCCCCCACGCGCCGTTAACCGGATACTCCCAGTCGAGATCGATCCCATCCAGGCCGTATTTGTCGACAATTTCCTGCGCAGAGCGGATAAACACCGCGCGACTCTCTTTGGTTGCCGCTGCGCCAGAGAAACCACGCGCGCCCCAGCCGCCAACAGAGAGCAGGACTTTCAGGTTCGGGTTTTGTTTACGCAGGGCCGGTATGAGGGCCAGATCGGACGCCACTTTTGGCGACAGCCAGATTTGATGCAGTTTCGTCGGATCTTTCAGCGCGGCGTTGGTCTCGTCTTTCTCGTCGTTATAAACAAGTCCAAACGAGTAGTTCAGATGGGTGATCTGGCGAACGTCCAGCTTATTAATATCGCCACCCGGTCCGGCGGTGACATCGCCACCCCCGTTAAAGTAGCCGACGGACATCAGCGGCGCGGCGGAAGCAAGTGACGCGCAAAGCAAGGGTAATGCTGCCAGCAGGGGCAAACGTTTCATACAAGTTCCTCTTTGACTTAATAAAAATAACCACGCCACAGAAAAGGCGTGGCGAAAAAACAGCCTGATGAGAATAGCATTGCCGTTTCGCTTGTGATGCGAGGGAGTTCACTTTATGGGGATTGGGGAAGAAATGCCGGGTGGCGGCTGCGCCTTACCCGGCCTATGGGGAAAGGTAGGCCGGGTAAGCGTCAGTGCCACCCGGCTTAAAAGACTACGCCTGCGTTTCCAGCCAGTCTGCCAGCGTATACAGCGTAGCACCTTCAGCGGCCATATCCATAAACGCCTGAGCGCTGTCCTGTGGGTGAATGTTCACCCCACGACAGCCGTCGGTGATGACGCTGACGGTATAGCCTAACTGGAGCGCGTCCAGCACGGTAAACTTCACGCAGTAATCCGTCGCCAGACCCAGTACGATCAGCTCCGTGATTTCATGGTGACGTAACCACGCGTCCAGCGCCGTCTTCTGACGATGCCCGTTATCGAAAAACGCGCTATAGCTGTCGATAGCCGGGTTTTCGCCTTTATGGAACACCGCGTCGATGGCTTTCTGATTCAGGAGCGGATGCAGCTCCGCGCCTTCCGTCTGCTGTACGCAGTGATCCGGCCAGAAAGTTTGCGCCAGCCCGTCGAGTTCACCCTGGGTGAACGGCTCGACGTTGTGCTGGCTGGCAAAGCTGCCGTGATTCGCCGGGTGCCAGTCCTGGCTGGCGACAACCGCTTCACTGCGTGCTTTGCACCAGTCAATCAGCGCGTTGGCCACGTCAACGGTGCTGTCACCTTCGGCGACGGCAAGCGCACCGCCCGCGCAGAAATCATTTTGCAAATCGACCAGTAGCAGGGCGCGTTGCTTCATGAGACCTCCTTATTCGTCCGGGGTCAGTTCGCCGCGCAGGTTTTGCATCATGGCGCGGCGAATGGACTGAATGTCCAGATCCTGACTCAGTAAATAGTGAAGTTTAGTCAGCGTCGCCTCAACGGTCATATCGAAGCCGCTGATCACCCCCGCGTGCGCCAGCGCGTTGCCGGTGGCATAGCCCCCCATATTCACTTTGCCGGACATGCACTGGGTCAGGTTCACGACCACAATTCCGCGCTCGCTGGCTTCCTGAAGCTCTTTCAGGAACTCGCCGTTCTGCGGAGCATTGCCCACGCCATAGGAGCGCAGGATCAGCGCTTTCACCGGCTGGCGCAGGAAGTTGCGCACCACGTCTGCGGAGATCCCCGGATAGATGGTGACCACGCCAATCGGCTGCGGGGTAATCGGATGCACGATCAGCTCGCCAGCGGTGTTCGGTGCCGGAGGCGTTCCCAGACGACGGATATGAATCCCGGCTTCCAGCAGCGGCTGCAGGTTAGGGGAGGCGAAGGCGTCAAAACCGTCGGCATGGGCTTTGGTGGTGCGGTTGCCGCGATACAGACGGTTGTTGAAGAACAGCGACACTTCGTTGATCGGGTAATTGGCCGCCACGTACAGGGAGTTCAGCAGGTTGATCTGCCCGTCAGAGCGCAGCTCGGCCAGCGGAATTTGCGACCCGGTGACGATCACCGGCTTGCTCAGGTTCTCCAGCATGAAGGAGAGTGCCGAAGCGGTGAACGCCATGGTGTCGGTGCCGTGCAGGATCACGAAGCCGTCGTACTGGTCGTAATGGGCTTTAATGTCATCCGCAATGTGCTGCCAGTCTTCCGGCGTCATGTCGGAGGAGTCCATCAGCGGCTCGTATTCATGGATGGTAAAGTCAGGCATTTCCGGACGGTGGAATTCAGGCATCAGCGCAAGCTGACGCTGCAGGTGGCCGGAGACCGGAATATAGCCGTTTTCAGAGCGCTGCATCCCGATGGTACCGCCAGTGTAGGCGACATAAATCGATTTCTTCTGCATGGTAGTGAGTTCTTGTTCTTCAAAAGAAAAAATCCCCTCTTCACGGGAAGAGGGGACGGTTTTTAACGGACGTTCGCGCAGGTCAGGCAAAACGCGTAACGACTTTGTGGATCGTTAAAGGCCGCGAGCTTATCGCTTTCCGCCTTCATTGCTTTCGCAGCCGTGGCCACCGGGGCAGGCAGGTACGCCTGCAGCGCCTCCGGCAGCATGGCGCGAACGGAAACGGACATGCTGTCCATCACCATATCGAAGAACGACGGCTCGTCCTGGTAATACTCAATATGCCACTGCTTGAGCTTCGCCAGTTCGGCGGCTTTCTTCACCGCGTCGTCGAAGTCGCCCAGGCTGTCGACCAGACCGTTACTCTTCGCATCCTGCCCGGTCCAGACGTGGCCCTGAGCAATCTGGTCGATCTGCTCAGGCGTCTTCTTACGCGAGTCGGCAACCAGCGTGATAAAGCGCTTATAGCCGTTCTCAATGCTCAGCTGCATCATCTCTGAAACTTCCGGCGGCAGGGATTTGGTCATCGACACATCCGCCAGCGGCGACGTGGAAACGCCATCGGTATGCACGCCCAGATAATCCAGACTGTTTTCCACGGTATTAATCACCCCGAAGATGCCGATCGAGCCGGTCAGCGTGCTTGGGTTCGCCACAATGTAGTTGGCAGGCGTGGAGATCCAGTATCCGCCAGACGCGGCCATACCACCCATGGATACGACGACAGGCTTGCCGGCGGCACGCGCCGCGGCCAGTTCAGCGCGGATCACCTCGGAGGCGCTGACGCTGCCGCCAGGGCTGTTGACGCGCAGAACAATCGCTTTCACTTTCGGGTCAAGGCGTGCGTCGCGGATTTGCGACGCGGTGGTGTCACCGCCGACGTTGCCCGGCGTTTCCTGACCGTCCATAATGGCGCCGTTAGCAAAGACCACGGCTACGCTGTCACCGCTATCGTCCGGTTTTTTCGCAGCATAGTCATACATGCTGATGGCGCTGTAGTTTTTGTCCTCTTTGCTCCAGCCAAACTGTTTGGTCAGGGCCTTTTCGATATCCGCACTGGTGCCCAGCGCGTCAACCAGCTTATTGTCGAGCGCGTATTTCGCAGTATCGCCGTCGACCTTACGCAGCCCGTCCAGCACGCCACGAGCGCCAGGGAACACCTGCTCAGCGGTAATTTGACGGTTAGCGGCAACGGTGCCGAGATAGTTCTGCCACAGCTCGCCAATCCAGCGGCTGTCCGCTTCACGGGCGGCAGGAGACATATCGTCGCGGATAAACGGCTCCACGGCAGATTTATAGGTGCCGACGCGGAAGACGTGGGTGGTGACCTTCAGCTTGTCGAGCAGCGATTTGTAGTACAGGCCGTTGGTGGCAAAGCCGTGCAGATCGACCGTCCCCTGCGGAGAAAGCCAGATCTTATTGGCGAAACTCGCCAGATAATATTGCCCCTGGCTGTAGCTGTCGCCCACGGCAATCACCGGCTTGCCGCTGTCGCGGAATTCGCGCAGCGCTTTCCCGATGTACTGCATGGAAGGCTGGTCGCCGCCGGCAAAATCTTTCAGATCCAGCACGATCCCGGTGATGTTACGGTCGTCTTTGGCCTGTCGGATGGTATCGACGATATCGAACAGGGAGTTCTCCTGCAGGCGGTCTGACGTCGCGCCAAACAGCTGTCGGCTGATAACCCCCAGACGGTTGCTGGTGGACGGTTTATCAACGATCACGCCGGTGATATCGAGTAACAGGGCCCAGCGAGTCGAATGCTGAGCCTGATTCGCGTTGCTGATATGCATCCAGATGCCCGCGCAAACCAGAACCAGCAGGATGAAGAAGATATTCATCACCAGGTTGCGGACGAAGTTGAGCAGTCGCCACGTCCATTTAAAGAAACCGGCAAAGATTCGCCAAAGGGTTCGCATGTATTCTCCCTAACCAGAAAATGACTGTTTCCGTCGCCACTGGACGGTAATGTTGGGTTATCGTAATGACCCAACCGCCACTTGTCAGCAGGAATCGCCTGCCAGGCTGTAACAAAATCTGCCGTCGTGTTAATTTTGTGAGTAAATTTCAAGAAAGGAGTTAACCAATGGATGCACTCGAACTGCTTGTTAACCGTCGTAGCGCGTCACGTCTGGCCGAACCTGCCCCTGTGGGCGAGCAGCTGGAAAACATTCTGCGTGCCGGCATGCGTGCCCCGGATCACGGCACGCTGCAGCCATGGCACTTCTTTGTGATTGAGGGTGAAGGCCGCGAACGTTTCAGTCAGCTGCTGGAGCAGGGGGCGATTGCCGCTGGGCAGGATGAGAAGGGGATTGATAAAGCCCGCAACGCGCCGTTCCGCGCCCCGATGATCGTTACCGTCGTGGCCAAATGCCAGGCTGACCATAAGGTGCCGGTCTGGGAGCAGGAAATGTCTGCCGGCTGTGCGGTGATGGCGATGCAAATGGCCGCCGTTGCACAGGGGTTTAACGGTATCTGGCGCACCGGTCCGCTGACCGAGAGCGCTGCCGTGCGGGCAGGATTCTCCTGCGGTGAGCACGACAAAATTGTCGGCTTCCTCTATCTCGGTACCCCACAGCTTAAAGCCTCCAGCACCATTAGCGTGCCGGACACCACGCCTTTCGTCAGCCGTTTCTGATAACGCGCGCTAAACTGTCTGGATTCTGAGCATCTGCCGCAGAATTCAGACAGTCATACTTACCTCTTTATGGAATGAGCGCTACCATAGCGCGATTGAGATGACAGGAGACGTCCATGAGCGAGCAAACCATTCGTTTAACGCAGTACAGCCACGGAGCCGGTTGCGGTTGTAAAATTTCCCCGAAAGTGCTGGAGACCATTCTGCACAGCGAACAGGCGAAGTTTGTCGACCCGAACCTGCTTGTCGGCAATGAAACGCGTGACGATGCGGCGGTTTATGACTTAGGTAACGGCACCAGCATTATCAGCACCACTGACTTCTTTATGCCGATTGTCGACAACCCGTTCGACTTCGGGCGCATCGCGGCCACCAACGCCATCAGCGATATCTTCGCTATGGGCGGTAAGCCGATCATGGCGATCGCCATTCTGGGCTGGCCGATCAACACTATTCCACCAGAAATCGCCCGCGAGGTGATTGATGGTGGGCGTTTCGCCTGCCAGCAGGCGGGAATTGCCCTGGCCGGCGGCCACTCGATTGATGCGCCGGAGCCGATCTTCGGCCTGGCCGTGACGGGCGTGGTGCCGACCGAGCGCGTGAAGCGCAACAGTACCGCGCAGGCGGGCTGCAGGCTCTTCCTCACCAAGCCGCTGGGCATTGGCGTGCTTACCACCGCCGAGAAAAAATCCCTGCTGAAACCGGAGCACAAAGGCCTGGCAACGGAAGTGATGTGCCAGATGAACCTCGCCGGTGCGGCGTTCGCCAATATCGACGGCGTAAAGGCGATGACCGACGTCACCGGTTTTGGCCTGCTGGGGCACCTCTCTGAGGTCTGTCAGGGCGCAGGCGTGCAGGCGCAGGTCTGGTATCAGGACGTACCGAAGCTGCCGGGCGTGGAAGGGTACATTGCCCAGGGCGCGGTCCCGGGCGGTACCCAGCGCAATTTCGCCAGCTACGGTCACCTGATGGGTGAAATGCCAGAGGAGTGGCGCAACCTGCTGTGCGATCCGCAAACCTCCGGCGGCCTGCTGCTGGCGGTCACGCCGGAATCCGAAGCCGAGGTACAGGCAACCGCGGCCGAGTTTGGCATCACCCTGACGGCGATCGGCGAGCTGGTGACCGCACGCGGTGGCCGACCGATGATTGAGATCCGTTAATTCGATGCGGTTGTTTATTGCCGAAAAGCCGAGCCTGGCCCGAGCCATTGCCGACGTGCTGCCTAAGCCGCATCGCAAAGGCGACGGCTTTATCGAATGCGGTAACGGACAGGTGGTGACCTGGTGTATCGGCCACCTGCTTGAGCAGGCGCAACCGGACGTCTACGACAGCCGCTACGCCCGCTGGAACCTCAACGATCTGCCGATTGTGCCGGAAAAGTGGCGCCTTCAGCCTCGCCCGTCCGTTACCAAACAGCTCAACGTTATTAAACGTTTTCTGCACGAGGCGACGGAAGTGGTCCACGCGGGTGACCCGGACAGAGAGGGGCAGCTGCTGGTGGACGAAGTGCTGGACTATCTTGAGCTGGCGCCGGAAAAGCGCCAGCAGGTGCAGCGCTGCCTGATCAACGACCTCAACCCGCAGGCGGTTGAGCGTGCCATATCGCGTCTGCGCGCCAACAGCGAATTTATCCCGCTGTGCGTCTCCGCGCTGGCGCGTGCACGCGCCGACTGGCTGTACGGGATCAACATGACCCGCGCCTACACTATCCTCGGTCGCAACGCGGGCTATCAGGGCGTGCTCTCCGTGGGCCGCGTGCAGACGCCGGTGCTGGGGCTGGTGGTGCGTCGCGATGAAGAGATTGAGAACTTCGTCGCCAAAGATTTCTTTGAAGTGAAAGCCCACATCGTCACGCCAAAAGACGAACGCTTTACCGCCGTCTGGCAGCCGAGCGATGCCTGCGAGTCGTATCAGGACGAAGAGGGGCGGCTGCTGCATCGTCCGCTGGCGGAGCACGTGGTCAACCGTATTACCGGCCAGCCCGCTATCGTCACCAGCTATAACGATAAACGGGAATCAGAACCCGCGCCGCTGCCATTCTCCCTTTCTGCTCTGCAGATTGAGGCCGCGAAGCGCTTTGGTCTCAGCGCGCAGAACGTGCTGGACATCTGTCAGAAGCTTTACGAAACCCACAAGCTGATCACCTATCCGCGTTCGGACAGCCGCTATCTGCCGGAAGAGCACTTTGCCGGACGCCACTCGGTGATGAACGCCATCGGCGTCCACGCGCCGGATCTGCTCCCGCAGCCCGTCGTTAACCCGGATACCCATAACCGCTGCTGGGATGACAAAAAGGTGGATGCCCACCACGCGATTATCCCGACGGCGCGTGCCAGCAGCGTCAACCTGACCGATAACGAAGCGAAGGTGTATAACCTGATCGCCCGTCAGTACCTGATGCAGTTCTGCCCGGACGCGGTATTCCGTAAGTGCGTGATTGAGCTTGAGATTGCCAAAGGCAAGTTTATCGCCAAGGCGCGTTTCCTTGCGGAAGCAGGCTGGCGCACGCTGCTCGGCAACAAAGAGCGCGACGAGGAGAACGACGGCACGCCGCTGCCGGTGGTGGCGAAAGATGACGAACTGCTGTGTGAAAAAGGCGAAGTGGTTGAACGACAGACTCAGCCGCCGCGCCACTTCACCGATGCGACGCTACTTTCCGCCATGACCGGGATCGCCCGCTTTGTGCAGGATAAAGATCTGAAGAAGATCCTGCGCGCCACCGACGGTCTGGGTACGGAAGCGACCCGCGCGGGGATCATCGAACTGCTCTTTAAGCGTGGTTTCCTGGAGAAAAAGGGACGCTATATTCACTCAACGGAACCGGGCCGGGCGCTAATTCACTCTCTGCCGGAGCTGGCCGCCCGGCCGGACATGACCGCACACTGGGAATCGGTGCTGACGCAGATCAGCGAGAAGCAGTGTCGTTACCAGGACTTTATGCAGCCGCTGGTCGGGACGCTTTACCAGCTGATCGATCAGGCGCGTAGCACGCCGGTGAAAACGTTCAGAGGGATGGTTGCACCCGGTAGCGGCGCGAAGAAACCGTTTAAAAAGAAAAAGAGCGCGGCCTGATACGCCCGGTTTTCTCCCTCTCCCTGTGGGAGAGGGCCGGGGTGAGGGTACCCGGCCGTACGATATAAACCTTAAATCACACCCTGCCCAATCATCGCATCCGCTACCTTCACGAACCCGGCGATATTCGCGCCACGCACGTAGTTGGTCTGTGACGCTTCACCGCCGTACTCCACGCAGGCGTGGTGAATATCGAGCATGATGTGGTGCAGGCGTGCATCCACTTTCTCCGCCTTCCAGCCGAGACGCGCGGCGTTTTGCGCCATCTCCAGACCGGACGTTGCCACGCCGCCCGCGTTAGCGGCCTTGCCCGGCGCAAACAGCACGCCCGCTTCCAGGAACAGATCCGTCGCCTCGATAGTGGTCGGCATATTCGCCCCTTCGGCTACCGCCTTCACGCCGTTGGTAATCAGCGTGCGCGCGGCGTCCGCGTCCAGCTCGTTTTGCGTGGCGCACGGCAGGGCGATATCCACCGGCACGCCCCACGGCTGTTTACCTTCCAGATACGTCAGGCCAAACTCCGCGGCATAATCGGCTAGTCTGCCATCGCGGCTGGCTTTGATTTCGCACAGGCGCGCCAGCTTCTCAGCCGTAAAGCCCGCTTCATCCACTACCGTGCCCTTAGAGTCGGAGGCCGTCACCACGCGGGCGCCAAACTGCATCGCTTTTTCGATAGCGTACTGCGCCACGTTACCGGAGCCGGAAACCGCCACGCGCATCCCTTCAAAACCTAAGCCGTGACGCTTGAGCATTGCCTCGGTGAAGTAAACCAGGCCGTAGCCGGTCGCCTCCGGGCGAATCAGACTGCCGCCAAACGATAGTCCTTTGCCGGTAAAGACGCAGGCGCTGTTATTGGAGAGTTTTTTCATCATCCCGGCCATAAAGCCCACTTCGCGGGCCCCCACGCCGATATCCCCCGCCGGTACGTCGGTGTCCGGGCCGAGGTGGCGGTAGAGTTCGGTCATCAGCGCCTGACAGAAACGCATCACTTCGCCTTCGCTTTTGCCTTTGGGATCGAAATCACTCCCGCCTTTACCGCCGCCCATTGGCAGGGTGGTGAGCGCATTTTTAAACGTCTGCTCAAAGCCGAGGAATTTCAGAATCGACAGGTTCACGGAAGGGTGGAAGCGCATGCCGCCCTTAAACGGACCGATGGCGGAGTTAAACTGCACGCGCCAGGCGCGGTTGACCTGCACCTGGTTGCGGTCATCCACCCAGGTCACGCGGAACTGGATCACACGTTCTGGCTCAACCAGACGTTCCAGCAGCGACAGTTGACGATAGCGCGGGTTTTCTTCAAGGAACGGCCAGAGGGTAGTCATTACTTCACGAACGGCCTGAGCAAACTCACTTTGGTGCGGGTCGCGCTGCTGAACATGGGCAAGGAAACTTTCCAGAGAGCGTGTCTGATCCATAGATATAAGAACCTCTTATAGTAATTTATGTCTGTTGCTTATGCGATTTGTGTTGTTTTTTTGACTATACCACCCGTACCGCTTTGTGAAGCAAGCGGAAATGTATGCCGAAAGGGAAATTAATGACCCGGGCTGCGTCATAACAAAAAGCGATGATGCGCTAAATTAAAGATTCTGCCCGATTTACCGTTATAGTCATTAACAGGAGACAACAGGAAGAGAAGTCTATGAACCGTTACGTGATGGCCGCGTTATCATTGATGTTGACCGCAGGCGCGCAGGCTGACCGCATTCGCCCGGATGTAGAAGTGAATGTGCCGCCGGAGGTGTTTAGCTCCAGCGGCCAGCGCGCGCAGCCGTGTAACCAGTGCTGCATCTACCAGGATCAAAACTATTCTGAAGGGGCCGTCGTGAAGGCCGATGGCGTGCTGCTCCAGTGCCAGCGCGATGAACGTACCATCAGCACGAATCCGCTGGTCTGGCGGCGCGTAAAAGAATAAACGCCTCCAGCAGCGGGATATCCGCAGGGGCCAGGCTGTAGCAAAGCGCCTCTTCCGGCGTACACCACACCAGCGCGCTGTGGTAGTGCGCCGTTAACTCTCCGCTGAAGGTGGGCACGTGCCAGGCATGCAGGTTAATTAACCGCTGTGATACCTCGCGCTGATGGCTTGCCACGTACTGCTCAGGCTGTGCCTCAATACCCAGCTCTTCACGCAGCTCGCGGATAAGCGCCTCGGGATGGGTTTCTCCGGCCTCCACTTTGCCGCCAGCGAACTCCCACATACCCGGCTGGTCGGCGTGAGCAGGGCGCTGCGCCAGTAAAATTTTGTCGTCTTTTTCGATGATGGCCGCAACGACATCGACTGTTTTTAGCATGGTCGTCAATACTTGATAGCGAAAAACGCCATATTATCGTGCCCTTTAAAAGAGTCCAGCCATCAGGAGAATCAGGTGAAAGAGACGTCCACCTGGGTAGAGCCCATCCCAACCCTTCCGGCGAGCGTAAAACCCATTGCCGCCGCGCAGCGAAAACACTTCGGCGCCGTGCTGAACCCCACGCGCTGGTGGGGACGCATGCCGCGTCTGTTCTGGCTGGTCGCCTTGTTCGTGGCCTTTCTGGAGCGCAGAAAAGCGCGCCTGACGCCAGTGCTGCGCTCGCTGCTCATGACGCGCGTATCGCAGCTGTGCCATTGTGCGTTCTGCATTGATGCCAACAGCCTGCGCCTGGCCGAGCGCTGCGGCGCGCTGGATAAAGTCCAGGCCGTGAGCGGCTGGACTGATTCTGACTTGTTCAGTGAACAGGAGCGCGCGGCACTGGCCTATGCGGAGGCGGTGACCGCCACGCCACCCCGGGTGGATGAGGCCGTCAAAACGGCGATGAAACGCCACTTTACGGATGATGCCATCACTGAAATGACGGCACTCATTGCTTTTCAGAATCTCTCGGCCCGGTTTAATGCCGCGCTGGATATTCCGGCTCAGGGGCTTTGCGCCACGTTTAAAGGGAAGCCAGATGCTTGACCGTCACCTGCACCCGCGGGTAAAGCCCGCTCTGAACCGTCTGGTTTCCATGCTGGATAAGCCGGGCATTACGCCCGACGGGCTAACGCTTGCCGGGTTTGCCATCGGCCTGCTGGCGCTGCCGTTTCTGGCCCTCGGCTGGTATCTGGCGGCGCTGGTTGCCATCGTTCTGAACCGCCTGCTGGATGGTCTGGACGGCGCGCTGGCGCGTCGGAGAGGGCTGACGGATGCGGGAGGGTTTCTGGATATCGCCCTCGATTTTCTGTTCTACGCGCTGGTGCCGTTTGGCTTTGCGCTGGCTGCACCCGCAGAGAATACGCTGGCCGCCGCCTGGCTGCTGTTTGCGTTTATCGGTACCGGCAGCAGTTTTCTGGCCTTTGCCGCGCTGGCCGCGAAGCATAACATCGACAACCCCGGCTATGCGCACAAGTCGTTTTACTATATCGGCGGATTAACGGAAGGGACGGAAACCATCGCGCTGTTCGTGCTGTGCTGCCTGTTTCCGGCCCACTTTACGCTGTTCGCGTGGATATTCGGCGCGCTGTGCTGGCTGACCACCACAACGCGCATCTGGAGCGGCTACGTGACGCTGAAGTCACTCGCCCCTTAGAGAGTGCTTTCCGGCCCGCGCTCGCCGGTAGTGACCGGGTTCTGCGGGTGGCTGCTCCATTCATACCAGCCGCCGTCATAGACGGAGACGTGCTTCCAGCCCATCGCCCGGGCGTACATAAAGGTTTCTGACGCTCGCCAGCCGGTGCCGCAGTAAAACGCGACCTGCTGTTCCGGCAGGATGTTCCAGCTTTTCCACTGGGCGGCGATATCGTCCGCGCTGCGCATGGTGCCATCCGGGTTATGGAAGTCTTCCATATGGGTGGCATCGCTGCCCGCATGGCCCCAGCGGGCGCCGGCAATTTCACCTTTTGGCTTGATGTAGCTGTAGCCACTGGTTTCGCCGATAAACTCCGGCCACGAACGAATGCTGACCAGGGAGGCATCCTGGCGGTGCAGCATGCCGCGCGCCTGTTCCATATCCACCATCAGCTGCGGCTGGCCGGGGATCGGCGCGCCAAAATCAGCGGCCGGAGCTACTTTAGCGGGCATGCCGCGCTCAACTGGCAGACCGGCATCTGACCACGCCTTCCAGCCGCCATCGAGAATGCGCACATCCTTCACGCCCGCGTACAGCATAATCTGTGCCACGCGCGCGGCGGCGTAAACGTCACGGCCATACAGAATGACGGTGGTATCGTGACGGATCCCGTGCTTTGCCAGCATCGCTTTCAGCCTTTCGTCGGAGACTTTATTCCACAGCGGCTCGCTTTCCACCTCGTTAGTGTCGATGTAGCCCGCGCCGGGAATGTGGTTCAGCAGGTAAAACTTCGGCGCGCCCCAGGCAGCTTCAATTACTTTCCATTCGCCCGCCGGCGCGGCGGTCACCGGTTTACCCTGCTGGAGCTGGTGGATCCACTGCGGGTAGACGAGCTGTTCAAAGTGCGCCAGACGCTGAAGGCGGTCGGGCACCTGCAGGGCATCGCTGAGAAGCGAAACGTGGCGGTATCCGACTTTCTCCAGGCGGGCTTTCACCGCCAGGCTGGCGCCACTGTCGCCGTATAGCGCGATGGCCGTCCCCGGCGTCAGCTGATGCTGCCTGGCCCAAAGCGCAATCTGCTCGTCGCTCATTGCATCAAGCCAGGCGGCAGCCAGGTTGAGCGCTGCGGGTTCATGCCCGGATGGGCCGCTGAGGGTCTGCGGCCAGCCGTTATAGAAGGCGCTGGGGCGGGTGTCGATTGCCGCGCCGTGCTGTGCCTGAAGCTGAGACAGCGTCATCGTATTGGCCATATCAGCTGCCAGAGAGGAAAAAGAGGCGAGGCCGCAGATCAGGGCCAGCGCGGTCAGTTGAGAAACACGTTTCATCGAATAACCTGACGTCAGTAAAAGAGGGGGGCATTGTCGTCTCTCCCGAAACGGAAAACATTGCGTTAGCACATTATTGCCAGCGAGAAATCTCCATCACCTCGCCGCCGGGCGGAATATCGTCCTCGTCATGGGTGACCAGCACCACCGGAATATTGCGCGCGCGGACGGTGTCAAACACCCATGCCCGGAACGTCGTGCGTAACGCTTTATCAAGGCGGCTGAACGGTTCGTCCAGCAGCAGCGCCTGCGGCTCTGCGAGCAGGGCGCGCAGCAGGCTAACCCGGGCACGCTCGCCGCCGGAAAGCGTGGCCGGATCGCTGGCGTAATGACCGCTCAGCCCGGCGGAAGCCAGCGCCTGCTCGACCGATTCCCGACGCGCGCGTCCGACGATCCGCTCGGGCAGCGCCAGCATCAAATTTTGCCCGACGCTGAACGGGTCAAACAGCAGCGCGTCCTGAAAAAGAATGCCCAGACCGCGGGATTCGACGGGCAAACCGTCGCAGCGGCGTTCGTCGAGCCACATTTCGCCCCGCGCCTGAAACTCGTCTGACAGCGCGCCGGCCATCCAGGCAAAAAGGGTCGATTTGCCGCTGCCGGACGGCCCCATCAGGGTGACAATCTCCCCGCGGGGTACGCAAAAATTGACCCCGCGGAAAAGCGGTTCGATGGTGAGATTGCTTACCTTCAGCATTAACGTAATCCTTGACGGTAGCGGCCCGCGAGCCGGGATAACAGCGCGGCAAGGCCGAATACGACGCCCGTGACGAGCAATAATCCCAGGGCACGGTTCGCGAGAACCGGGATACTGCCCCCGCTGCTGAGCGCGACGGTCTCAGTGGTCAGCGTGGCGAAACGCCCCGCGCCCAGCCAGAGCGTCGGCATATATTGCGCCATGCTGACGGAAAAGCCGGTGGCAAAGGCCAGCAGCGCAGGGCGCAGCAGCATGGGGCATTTCAGCAGTAAGAATATTTTTTCCTGCCGCCAGCCGAGCGTTCTGGCGGTAAGGATAAGCCGGGGATCGATCCGCCGCCAGGCCGGTTGCAGCACCAGCAGCATCCACGGTAGCACCCACAGCAGATGGCCCCAGAGGACGGCGGCAAAGCGTCCATCGAGCCCCAGATGCAAAGCAACCGCGTATTGCCCGGTGACGAGAGGCAGGGCCGGAAGGGCGAGCGGTAACCACACCCACGCCGCGCCTCGCTGTGGCCCCCATTCCAGCCAGAGAAAAATGACGATAAGGGCGATAAGGCTCGAAAGCAGACCGAAGGAAAGGCTGATGCCCACGGGACCCACGTCGTCCCGTTGCGCCAGCATCAACAGCACGGCGGCGCACAGGATGCCGCAGGCGGGCAGAAACCCGCTGAATGCGCGTTCAGGCAGCACGATATGCGACCTGCGGCGCGTACCTGTCTGGTCCGGAATCGCGCGACGCCAGGCCTTCCACAGGCCGTACCCCAGCGCGGCAAGCGCGGCCAGCAGGCAAAGGAGCAGCAGGCACAGCAGCGTCCCTTTTGCCTGCTGCTGCGCGTCGCCCTGGCTCAGCCACTGCCAGGCCAGCACGGCCAGCGTGGGCGGGTTGCCGGGCCCGAGAACGATCGCCACGTCCACGACCGACAGCGACCACGCCAGCACCGCCAGCATCACCGCCCCGAGAACGGGCGCGATCGCCGGAAGGATCAGCCAACTGAGCGTCTGAAAACGCCCGTAGCCGAAGGTCTGCAGGACGATCTTCTGCTGCGCGAGCCCTTTTTCCGGCAGCACGGCGTAAATCGCCCACAGCACAAACGCGCTCTCTTTGACCGCGAGCGTCAGGCCCAGCCCGGCGCCGTAGCGGTCAAACGGCGGCGAACAGACGGTACAAACCTGATACAACAGACCGCCCTCGGCAAACAGCAGTAGCGCGCTGGTGGCGAAGGCTACGTGGGGGATCGCCAGCAGCCACGGCAGGCGCGTGCTGAGGCGCCGCCAGCGGTTGCCGGGCCAGAAAAGGGCCACGAGAGAAAGGGCGATAAACAAGGCCCCCAGCGTGGCGATAAGCGTTGAGACCAGCGTGGCTACGGCTGCCTGCGGCAGCTGCGGATCGTTCAGCAGCCGCTGCCAGTTCGTTACGGAAAAGGCCGGTGCGAACAGCATGGCGCCAGCGGGCAGGATCGGCAGATAAATCACCGCCATCGCCAGCCAGACAAGCCAGCTTAACGGGTGCCGTAACGACGCAGCCATTCCTGCTCCAGCGCGTTCACCCAGGCGGACTGCGGCTCCGCGAGCATCTTCGGCAATCCCTGAGGCGTATGGACCATCAGCTGTTTCGCTTCACCTTCGGGCAGCGTTTTCGCATCCAGCACGCTCGGATCTCCCCAGACTGCCGGGTCGGCCTTGCGGATCTGCGCCTGCGGCGACAGCAGGAAATTGGCGACCACTTTCGCCCCCGCACTCGCGCTGGCATTGGCCGGAACAGCCACAAAATGCACGTTGCCGAGCATCCCGTCGTGAAAACCAAAGCTGTAGCTGTCGGCAGGCAGCTCGCCGCTCGCCACTTTTTGCTGCGCGTGCGCCGGGTTAAAGGTCAGCGACAGATTCAGACTGCCGCTGGCAAGCAGGGCATCCATCCGGGCGGGAGAGGGAGGGAAATCTTTTCCTTCACGCCACAGCAGCGGGTGCAGCTTATCGAGGTAGGCCCAGAGCGGCGCCGTAACCTGAGCAAACGTAGCGTCAGGCGCTTTTTGTAACGCCTCGGGATGCGCCGCAAGCGTCAGCAGCAGCTGCTCCAGAAAGGCCGTGCCGGTAAAATCGGGCGGGCGAGGATAGCTGACTTTGCCCGGGTGCTGCTGCGCGTACGCCAGCAGCGCCTGAGGATCTTCTGGCGGCGTCGGCATGCTGACCCGGCGGGCGATAAAGGTCAGCTGCGCGCCACCCCACGGCGACTCCGCGCCGTCTGTGGGAATGGCAAAATCTTCCGTGACGGGTTTGCGGGTATCGACATAGCGCCAGTTAGGCAACCTCTGCGCCCACCCGGTTTGCAGCAGGTTAGCCTCTTTCAGGGTGCGGAAGTTTTCGCCGTTGACCCACAGCAGGTCGACCGAGCCGTTGGTCTTTCGCCCTGAAGTGGCTTCGGTCTGGATACGTTTGACCGCATCGGCGGCATCCGCCAGCGGGACGATTTTTAGCGTAATGGCATAGTGCGTTTGCATCTCACCGCTAACCCACTCAAGGTAGCGGTTGACCGCCGGATCGCCGCCCCAGGCGTTAAACCAGACGGTCTGGCCTTTGGCCTGCTGTTGAACAGTTTGCCAGCCTTCGGCGGCATAGAGGGGGGCTGCCAACAGCAGACCGGTCAGAAACGTGCAAAAACGCACACGGCGCATAATGCCTCACTTTTTAGCAGAAGGGAGATAGCGGGATAAGAGCCGGCGCGTGGCCAGCGGTAATAACCCCAGTAGTGTAAAGGCGAATACCATGCCCGGCGACAAAATATCGCGAAGCGATGCCACTTTTCCCAGCTCCCGCCCGGCGTTCAGAAAGACAACCGTCGCGGGCAGCATGGCGACCTGGCTGACCCACCAGTAGCGCCGCACCGTGATGCGTGTCAGCCCCATGAGCAAATTCACCAGAAAAAACGGGAACAGCGGCATCAGGCGCAGGGCAAAAAGATACCCCGTGCCGTCGCGCGCCATGCCGGCATTCACCGTTGTCATCTGACGGGCAAACTGCCGTTGCACCCAGTCGCGCAGCAGGTAACGGCTGGCGAGCATCGCCAGCGTGGCCCCGAGCGTGGAGGCAAACGAAACCAGCACGGTGCCTTCCCACAGCGTGAATAACGCCCCGCCCAGCAGGGTCAGAACTGCTGCGCCGGGTATCGACAGGGCGGAAACCGCAACATAAAGCGCAAAGAAGATCAGCGCGCTATGCAGCGGCGCGCGGTCGACATGGGAGAGTAACGTCTGCTGATGCGTTTTAATTCCTGCCAGAGAGAGCGTGTCAGGCGGCAGAAAGACAAATGTCATAAGAAATGCGCCCAGAAGGGCGCACAGGAAAAGTGTTTTTCGCATGTTCACGCGCGATTACAGCTTGAATTTAGCCCATACCGGCGCGTGGTCCGACGGTTTTTCCATGCTGCGGATGTCGTAGTCGATTCCGGTTTCGATGCAGCGCTCTGCCAGCGGCGTGCTGGCCAGCAGCAGATCGATACGCAGGCCGCGGTTGTCGTCAAAGCCCTTTGAGCGGTAGTCAAACCACGAGAAGCGATCCTGCGTTTCCGGGTTGGCACTGCGGAAGGTATCCACCAGGCCCCAGCCCAGCAGGCGCTCCATCCACTCACGCTCTTCCGGCAGGAAAGAACATTTGCCGGTGCGCAGCCAGCGCTTGCGGTTCTCTTCGCCGATGCCGATATCGAGATCCGTCGGGCTGATGTTCATGTCGCCCATGATCAGCACCGGATTCTCTTTTTTCAGTTCGGTCGTCAGGTAATTCTGTAGATCCTGATAAAACTTCGCTTTGGCCGGGAATTTTGTCTCGTGATCGCGGCTCTCGCCCTGCGGGAAATAGCCGTTAATGACCGTGATGTTCCCGAGCGCGGAAGGCACTTCCGCCATGATGATGCGGCGCTGCGCTTCTTCTCCGTCGCCGGGGAAGCCGCGGCGCACGGAAACCGGCGTATCTTTGGTGAGCAGCGCGACGCCATAGTGACCTTTCTGACCGTGGTAAAAGACGTTATAGCCAAGTTTCGCCACCTCTTCGAGGGGGAACATGTCGTCGTGAACCTTGGTCTCCTGCAGGCCGATCACATCTGGCTGATGTTGCTCAACAATGGCTTCAAGCTGATAGGGGCGGGCGCGCAGGCCGTTGATATTAAAAGAGACAAATTTCATAGTCGCTGCCAGTGCAAGGTGAATAGTGCATGGATGGTAGCAGAATTTGCGTCAACTGTTACCGGGTTCGACCAATAACTGCGACAGATCATGCCGGTGGTGCAATATTTGCACCATTCTGACGCGCTTCGCCCCCAAAGAGGGCGTAAATGGCCGATAAATTTCGCGAGCGATCACAATTCCAGAATTATATTTGGCCTCTGCATACTCTTTCTGATTTTCATGCGGCAAAGCGCCGCTTGTCGTAAAAATATTCACTTTTTATGCACTAACAGTGAATAACTCCATGTTGTAACTTGTTGATATTCTGTTACCTCAACCCGTTTATGCAATTTTATCGCTGGCTGGCACGAAGGCTGCAATCTACATTCACAGTGCAAACACTCAATTATTTAACATTCAAATAACTTTTTATTTACCGGATGAGGTCGCTATGTCTCTGTCAATTACGCGTGAAAATTTCGATGAATGGATGATGCCGGTTTACGCTCCGGCGGCTTTTATTCCGGTTCGCGGGGAAGGCTCACGCCTGTGGGATCAGCAGGGTAAAGAGTATATCGACTTTGCAGGTGGGATTGCGGTCAATGCGCTGGGTCATGCGCACCCTGCGCTGCGTCAGGCGCTGAATGACCAGGCGGCGAAGTTCTGGCATACCGGCAATGGCTTTACCAACGAACCCGCACTGCGCCTGGCGAAAAAGCTGATTGACGCGACATTTGCCGAAAAAGTCTTTTTCTGTAACTCCGGGGCGGAAGCCAATGAAGCGGCGCTGAAGCTGGCGCGCAAATATGCCCACGATAAGTTTGGTACGCACAAAAGTGGGATTGTGGCGTTTAAAAATGCCTTCCATGGACGCACGCTCTTTACCGTGAGCGCGGGCGGCCAGCCTTCTTATTCACAGGATTTTGCCCCGCTGCCGCCGGATATTCGCCACGGCATCTATAACGACCTGCAGTCCGCCAGCGAGCTGATTAACGACACCACCTGCGCGGTGATCGTCGAGCCGATGCAGGGCGAGGGCGGCGTGCTTCCGGCGCAAAAGGCATTCCTTCAGGGGCTGCGCGAGCTGTGCGACCGTCACAACGCGGTCCTGATCTTCGACGAAGTGCAGACCGGCGTGGGCCGCACCGGCGAGCTGTATGCCTATATGCACTACGGCGTGACGCCGGACGTGCTCTCTACCGCCAAAGCGCTGGGCGGCGGCTTCCCGATTGGCGCGACGCTGACTACCGATAAATTCGCCAGCGTGATGACCGTGGGCACGCACGGCACGACCTACGGCGGCAACCCGCTGGCGACCGCCGTCGCCGGACAGGTTCTTGACATCATTAACACACCTGAGGTGCTGAAGGGCGTTAAACAGCGTCACGAGTGGTTCGTTGAGCGCCTGAACGCCATCAACGGCAAGCTTGGCCTGTTTAAAGAAATTCGCGGTCTGGGGCTGTTAATCGGCTGCGAGCTCACCGCTGAGTTTGCCGGAAAAGCTAAACTTATTTCACAGGAAGCGGCAAAAGTGGGCGTGATGGTGCTGATTGCCGGTGCCAACGTGGTGCGTTTTGCGCCTGCGCTGATCGTCAGCGAGGAAGAGGTGCAAACCGGTCTGGACCGTTTTGCGCTGGCGTGTGAAAAGGTGAAATCCGGGGTGTCATCATGATGGTCATCCGTCCCGTTGAGCGCGACGATATCGCCGGGCTCATGCAGCTTGCCGGTAAGACGGGAGGCGGGCTGACCTCGCTTCCTGCCGATGAAAAAACGCTGTCGGCGCGCATTGAGCGCGCCCTGCAAACCTGGCAGGGGACGTTGCCAAAAAGCGAACAGGGTTACGTGTTCGTGCTGGAAGACACCGACACGGGGAGCGTGGCCGGGATTTGCGCCATCGAAGTGGCCGTCGGGCTTAACGACCCGTGGTACAACTACCGCGTCGGCACCATGGTTCATGCCTCGAAAGAGCTGAACGTCTATAACGCGCTGCCCACGCTGTTTCTCTGTAATGACCACACGGGCGCCAGCGAGCTCTGCACGCTGTTCCTCGACCCGGCGTGGCGCAAAGAGGGCAACGGCTATCTGCTCTCCAAATCTCGCTTTATGTTTATGGCCGCCTTCCGCGATCGCTTTAATGAAAAAGTGGTGGCAGAGATGCGCGGCGTGATCGACGACAAAGGCTACTCTCCCTTCTGGGAAAGCCTGGGCGAGCGCTTCTTCTCGATGGAGTTCAGCCGGGCGGACTATCTCTGCGGCACGGGCCAGAAAGCCTTTATTGCCGAGCTGATGCCTAAACATCCTATCTATACCCATTTCTTAACGCCGGAAGCGCAGGCGGTGATCGGTGAAGTGCATCCGCAAACCGCGCCTGCCCGTGCGGTGCTGGAGAAAGAGGGCTTCCGCTACCGTAACTACGTCGACATCTTTGACGGCGGACCGACGCTTGAGTGTGATATTGACCGCGTGCGCGCGATCCGCAAAAGCCGCCTGGTTGAGGTATCTGAAGGCCAGCCTGCGCCGGGTGACTGGCCGGCTTGCCTGGTGGCGAACGAAAATTACGCCAACTTCCGTGCCATGCTGGTGCGGGCCAACCCGAAATGTGAACGTCTGGTGCTGACGGCTGCTGAGCTGGATGCCCTGAAATGTAACGCCGGCGATACGGTTCGCCTGGTGCGTCTCTGCCCTGAGGAGAAAACAGCATGACATTATGGATTAACGGTGACTGGGTCACGGGCGAAGGCGAACAGCGCACAAAGACCAATCCGGTTGGAAAAGAAGTTCTCTGGAGGGGGAATGACGCCAGCGCCGCGCAGGTCGAGCAGGCCTGCCGTGCCGCGCGCCGCGCATTTCCCGCGTGGGCAAAACAGCCTTTCACCGAGCGCCAGGGGATTGTTGAAAAGTTTGCCGGTCTGCTGGAGGCGAACAAAGCCGAACTGACGCGCATCATCGCGTCTGAAACCAGTAAACCGCGCTGGGAAGCGGCAACCGAAGTGACGGCGATGATTAATAAGATCGCCATTTCGGTCAAGGCGTACCACACCCGCACCGGCGAACAGCATACCGAGATGCCGGACGGCGCGGCCACGCTGCGCCACCGTCCGCACGGCGTGCTGGCGGTGTTTGGCCCGTATAACTTCCCGGGGCATCTGCCGAATGGCCACATTGTGCCCGCGCTGCTGGCGGGCAATACCGTTATCTTCAAACCGAGCGAGCTCACGCCGTTAACCGGCGAGGCGGTGGTGAAGCTGTGGGAACAGGCTGGCCTGCCGCCGGGCGTACTGAACCTCGTGCAGGGCGGACGGGAAACCGGCCAGGCGCTCAGTGCGCTGAGCGATATTGACGGCCTGCTGTTTACCGGCAGCGCCGGAACGGGCTATCAGCTGCACCGCCAGCTGGCGGGCCAGCCGGAAAAAATCCTGGCGCTGGAGATGGGGGGCAACAACCCGCTGATTGTGGAAGACCCTGACGATATCGACGCCGCGGTGCACCTGACGATCCAGTCCGCCTTTATTACCGCCGGACAGCGCTGTACCTGCGCTCGCCGCCTGCTGGTCAAGCGCGGCGCGCAGGGGGATGCCTTCCTGAAACGTCTGGTAGAGGTGAGCGCGCGTCTGGTGCCTGCCGCGTGGGATGCCGACCCGCAACCGTTTATCGGCGGGCTGATTTCCGAACAGGCCGCGCTGAACGTGCTGAAGGCCTGGCAGGACCACGTCGCGCGCGGCGCGAAAAGCCTGCTGGAGCCGAAGCAGGTTCAGCCGGGTACCTCGCTGCTGACGCCGGGCATCGTTGAGATGAGTGGCGCGAGCAACGTGCCGGATGAAGAGGTGTTTGGCCCGCTGCTGTGCGTCTGGCGTTACGACGATTTTGACGCGGCCATTGCGATGGCCAATAACACCCGCTACGGCCTGTCGAGCGGGCTGATTTCACCGCATCGCGAGAAGTTTGATCGCCTGCTGCTGGAAGCGCGCGCCGGGATCGTGAACTGGAATAAACCGCTGACCGGGGCGGCGAGCACCGCGCCGTTCGGCGGCGTAGGGGCATCCGGTAACCATCGCGCCAGCGCGTGGTATGCCGCCGATTACTGTGCGTGGCCGATGGCGAGCCTGGAAACCCCGGCGCTGACGCTGCCGGAGACGCTCAACCCGGGGCTGGACTTTAGCGAAGGGGCTCGACATGAAAGCGCGTGAAGTTAACTTTGACGGGCTGGTGGGGCTTACGCACCACTATGCCGGTCTCTCTTTTGGTAACGAAGCCTCGACGAAGCACCGCTTTCAGGTCTCCAACCCGAAACTGGCGGCGAAGCAGGGGCTGCTAAAAATGAAGGCGCTGGCGGATGCCGGTTTCCCGCAGGCGGTGATCCCGCCGCAGGAACGCCCGAACGTGGCCGTGCTGCGCCAGCTCGGTTTCACCGGCAGCGATGAGCAGGTGGTCGAAAAAGCGGGCACGCAGACGCCGCACCTGCTCTCTGCCGCGAGCTCCGCCTCCTCAATGTGGGTGGCCAACGCGGCGACCGTCGCCCCGTCAGCCGATACGCTGGATGGCAAAGTCCACCTGACGGTGGCGAACCTGAACAACAAATTCCACCGCGCCACTGAAGCGGACACCACCGAGCGCGTGCTGCGCGCCATTTTCAAGCATGACGCCCATTTTGAGGTCCATCAGGCCCTGCCGCAGGTGGCGATGTTTGGCGACGAAGGTGCGGCCAACCATAACCGTCTGGGGGGCGATTACGGCGATCCCGCCGTGCAGCTGTTCATCTACGGGCGCGAGGAGGGCGGGCATTCCGCCCCGGTCCGTTATCCAGCGCGTCAGACGCTGGCGGCCAGCCAGGCGGTGGCCCGCCTGAACCAGGTCAATCCCTCACAGGTTATTTTTGCCCAGCAGAACCCGCAGGTGATCGATCAGGGGGTGTTTCATAACGACGTGATTGCTGTATCCAACCGCCAGGTGCTGTTCTGTCATGAGCAGGCCTTTGCCCATCAGGAGAAGCTGCTTGCCACGCTGCGCGAACGCGTGCCCGGCTTTATGCCGATTCAGGTGCCAACGCAGGCGGTCAGCGTGCAGGACGCGGTCGAAACCTATCTGTTCAACAGCCAACTGCTGAGCCGTGATGACGGTAGCATGATGCTGGTGCTGCCGCAGGAGTCCCGGGATCATCAGGGCGTGTGGCGCTATCTCACTGAACTGGTGAAGGCCGATAACCCGATTGACGAGCTTCGCGTCTTTGACCTGCGCGAAAGCATGGCCAACGGCGGTGGTCCCGCCTGTCTGCGCCTGCGGGTCGTGTTAACGTCGAATGAAATGCAGGCCGTTAACCCGGCTGTGATGATGAATGAGGCGCTGTTCAACACCCTGAACGACTGGGTAGATCGCTACTATCGCGACCGGTTAACGCAGGCCGATCTGGTCGACCCGCAGCTGCTGCGCGAAGGGCGCGAGGCGCTGGACGCGTTATCGACAATCCTGCAGCTGGGATCGGTTTATCCGTTCCAGCGCTAGAGGAGTGGGTATGGAAAATTTACTGGCGCTGACCCTAGCGGATGAAACGCCGGAGCGGAGCGAGGGGGAAGGCCCCTCATTCCGCTGGCGGTGGCAGGGGCGCGGGGTGCTTGAGCTGACGCCGAGCGCAAAAAGCGATCTCTCGCTGCTGCTTTCCACTGGGATTCACGGGAATGAAACCGCACCCGTTGAGATTGTCGATGGGCTGCTGCGCGCGCTTTATCGCGGAGAAATCACCCTTGCGTGCCGCGTGCTGGTGGTGCTTGGCAACCCGCCTGCGCTGGCGCAAAACAAACGGTACCTGGTGAGTGATATTAACCGCATGTTTGGCGGTCGCTGGTCGCAGTTCCCGCAGAGCGACGAAACAGCGCGCGCTCAGTGGCTGGAGAACGTCGTGACGACGTTTTTTGCCGCGGCGGGGCCAGCGCGCTGGCATCTCGATCTGCATACGGCGATCCGCGCCTCTTACCATGTGCGCTTCGGCGTTCTGCCGCAGCGCAATCAGCCGTGGGATGAGGGCTTTTTGAGCTGGCTCGGGGATGCCGGGCTGGAGGCGCTGGTGTTCCATCAGTCGCCGGGCGGAACGTTTACGCACTTTACCTGTGAAAACTTCGGTGCGCTGTCCTGTACGCTGGAGCTGGGAAAAGCACTACCGTTCGGACAGAACGATCTTACGCGCTTTGCGCCAACGCGTCTCGCGCTTCGGGCGCTGCTCGGTGGGACAGCTCCCGAGCACGCACATCAGCCCGTTGAGCGGTATCGGGTCGTACAGCAGATCACCCGCCGTAGCAATGCTTTCCAGCTTCATATGGCCGCGCATACCCTGAACTTCACGCCGTTTCGCAAAGGGGCGCTGCTTGCGGAAGATGGCGAAGATCGTTATGAGGTGCAGAAAACAACCGAATATGTGCTGTTCCCTAACCCCACAGTGGCGTTTGGCCTGCGAGCCGGTCTGATGCTGGAAAAACTCTCCTGACCTTTCCCCTCTCGTCATCCGGGAGGGGAAGTAAAAATGTTTTCTTAGCGATTAAAGCGCTCTGACTTGTTTTACGGAATATTCCTGGCGAATTGCTTTATTATTCACCTTCACTCCGTTATACTTCTGCTAAATATCTTTAAAATCATCGCGTTGAATATTTTTTGTTGCAACTCTCCATGCTTTATCCTTATTTCCTCCACATTTGGCGAAAAATTGTTTTTTACACTTTCATTGTTTTACCGTTGCTCTGACTAATTGACGATAAACCCCGTAAAGTTAATCTCGTCAACACGGCATAGCGCCGAAGAATAACTGAAAGAAAGGAAATAAATTATGCGTAAGTTTACTGCACTGTTTGTTGCTTCTACCCTGGCTCTGGGCGCTACCAGCATGGCGTTCGCCGCAGATACCGCAACCACCGCTGCCGCGCCGGCTGAGGGCAAAATGATGATGCATCATCAAGGCAAGCCGGGTATGCACCATGAAATGATGATGTTTAAAGATCTGAACCTGACGGACGCGCAGAAGCAGCAGATCCGCGAGATCATGAAAAGCCAGCGCGACCAGATGAAGCGTCCTCCGCTGGAAGAGCGCCGCGCAATGCATGACATCATTGCCAGCGACAGCTTCGATAAGGCGAAAGCTGAAGCGCAGATCGACAAAATGGCCGAGCAGCATAAAGCCCGCATGCTGGCTCACATGGAAACCCAGAACAAGATCTACAACATTCTGACCCCGGAACAGAAAAAACAGTTTAATGCCAATTTTGAGAAGCGTCTGACAGAACGTCCGGCGATGGAAGGTAAAATGCCAGCACCAACCGAATAATCGGTTCACTCTCTTAAGACCGCCGGGATCCTGTCCACAAAAGCGCAATCGCTGTGGACAGGACCGGCGGTTTTTCTATTCTGCCCTCTTGTCTGCCGCCGCCAGTGCGGTATTCTCCTGTAGTCGCTTCAGAGAATGTTTGTAGAGTCATGGCGTTAGCTTTTTTTACTAACGCTCCTCTAAGGCCTGCCCGCTCTGCTGCCGATACTGTGTCTGTGAATCTCTAACGATAACAAACAAGACTGCAAGGGTAGCGATATCCTTGCCCTGGCACGGGTTGTGCCATTCAGGAGTGGTGATGGAGTTCTTTGATATTCGTAAGATGCCGGTCAGCCTCTGGCGCAATGGTGCCGGCGAAACGCGAGAAATTTGCTGTATTCCTCCCGCGACGCGCGATTTTTTCTGGCGTGCCAGTATCGCGACCATCGCCAGCAACGGCGAATTCTCCTCGTTTCCCGGTGTCGACCGGGTAATTACGCTGCTGGAAGGCGGGGAGGTGACGCTGGATGCCGGTCAGGCGTTCTGCCATACCCTTAAACAGCATCAGCCTTACAGTTTTGCCGGCGATTTGCCGGTGAAGGCGCTGCTTTCCGATGGCAGGATGGCGATGGACTTCAACATCATGACCCGGCGCGACTGCTGTCAGGCGAAGGTACGGGTTGCCGATCGTACCTTTACCACCTTTGGCTCGCGCGGAGGCGTGGTGTTTGTATTAAGCGGGGCGTGGCAGCTGGGTGATAAATTGCTGACGGCCGATCAGGGCGCCAGCTGGCAGGAGGGGACCCATACTCTGCGTCTGCTGGAGTCACAGGGTACCCTGCTGTTCAGTGAAATTAACTGGCTGCCGGGTCACTGAGCGCGATGACCTCGAACTTGCCCGCTAAGACGGGCTTGCAGAGGATTTTGTAGCCGTCGTGGTCGAATCCGGCGGGGGTGCGCAACAGGGTTGCCGCGTCGCTTAAATCATCGACAGCCCCCAGCCAGAGCCAGTTATTGACGATGTGATACTGCGTCATGGTTTCACCCACCTCTTTTAGCGCAACGGCGCCGTCCCACGGCCAGCAGTTGACGCTGATCCCCGCCAGGCCTGCGAGTAGGCGGGCGTGATGCGCCTCAAGGCTCTCTTTCCCGCAGCAGGCGCCTGCGCAGCGCTTCAGCGCGGAGCGAAAACAGGCGCGGCCCCGCGTGGTGCCCTCTAACCCTAAAAGGCTGTAGCATAGCTGCAGCTCGTCGGCGAGCGCCTGGAGAGACTGCAGGGCCGCACGCTTGTTTGCGAATAATCCAAAGAGATTAGGGGCATGTGAAAAATCGACTTCGCGGGCGTACACCACCTGCGGCTTGCCGTCGGCGATCTGCAGGGAGCAGAGCTGGCGGTTGCGTCGCAGGCGCTTATTAAAGAGCGGCTGCTGCTCTTTTATCAGCCGGGCTTCCAGCAACAGCGCGCCCATTTCTCCCGCCGTCTGGAACCAGGTAATGCGGCGCGACTGGCGCAGCATGGCGGCCTCGTCCGGGGTGCGCAGGTGGGATAACACCCGGCTGCGAATGTTAACGCTTTTGCCGATGTAGAGCGGCAGGGTCTCGCTTTCACCGTGAAAGATGTACACGCCCGGCTGTTTGGGCAACGCCTCAAGCCAGGGGCGGAGATGTTCGGGATATTCATAGATAGCCGCCGCTTCAAACTCAAGACGCGGGGCGGATTGACGCCTGCTCACATACTGCTCCATATACTGTTCAGGTATACAGTGTAGCAGGTGTGCTGTGGTTAAAAAAGAGCCGGGTGGCGGCTACGCCTTACCCGGCCAGGACGTGCGGCCTGATGCCCTCACCCCAACCCTCTCCCACGGGAGAGGGCGCAAACATTAAAAGCGGTAACCTGGTTACCGCTTTGCTTTATTTTTTCCAGAAGTCGTCAAACACCGTAATTGGCGTGTGGCGCTTGTGCTCGGTTTTCAGATACCAGCCTTCGATAATTTTCGCGGTACCTTCATCCAGCGTTTTGCCTTCCAGATAGTCATCAATGTTGTCATAGGTGACGCCAAGGGCAGCTTCATCCGGCAGGGAAGGGCGATCGTCTTCCAGATCCGCTGTCGGTGCTTTCTTGTACAGGTGCTCAGGGCAGCCCAGCGCGGCGAGCAGCTGCTTGCCCTGTCGCTTGTTGAGACGGAAAATCGGGTTTATGTCGGTGCCGCCATCGCCGTATTTGGTGAAGAAACCGGTGATCGCTTCTGCCGCATGGTCGGTGCCTACCACAACGCCTTTGGTCATCCCGGCGATGCTGTACTGCGCTTTCATGCGCTCGCGCGCTTTCTCGTTGCCGCGCACAAAATCGCTCAACTCAATACCCGCTTCGCGAAGCGCCTGCTCGCTTGCCAGCACCGAGCCTTTAATATTGACAGTGAGCACGCGGTCAGGCTGGATGAAGGCGATGGCATCCTGGCAGTCCTGTTCGTCCGCCTGTACGCCATAAGGCAAACGCACGGCGATAAACTGCAGCGCGTCATCGCCCGTCTCTTCGCGAAGCTCTGAAATCGCCATTTGACAGAGTTTACCGGTCAGGGTTGAGTCCTGCCCGCCGCTGATGCCCAGCACCAGGGATTTCAGGAAAGCGTTCTTTTTTAAGTACGACTTTAAAAAATCCACGCTGCGGCGGATCTCTTCATGTGCATCTATCGCAGGCTTTGCGCCCAGCGCCTGAATAATCTCTTGTTGCAGAGCCATCATGCCCTCCATATGCAGAACATAAACAGAATGTGTTAACTGTTAAAACTAAACCTTTGGGCGGAAAACGACAAGGATCACAGTTTCGAGTGCGTTAATTTGCGGCGATTTAGCAGGTTATCGTTGTTTTATTAGAATTTTCCGAAATTCGTCTGGCATAAATCACAAAGTTGAACAATAGTACTTTTTATTCCATGCTTAGATAACACGCTGATAAACAAGAGGACGGAATATGAACAAGAACGTAGCAGGAATTCTTAGCGCAGCGGCGGTACTGACGATGCTGGCAGGGTGTACAGCTTACGATCGCACCAAGGATCAGTTTACCCAGCCCGTGGTTAAAGACGTTAAAAAAGGGATGACCCGTTCGCAGGTGGCTGCAATCGCCGGCAAGCCTTCTTCTGAAGTCACCATGATTCACGCGCGCGGTACGTGTCAGACCTATATCCTGGGTCAACGTGATGGTAAGGCAGAGACCTACTTCGTCGCGCTGGATGATACCGGACATGTGATTAACTCCGGCTATCAGACCTGTGCTGAATACGACACCGATCCGCAGGCACCTAAGGCGCAGTAACCCTGCTTGCCTGACGATGTTAATAAGCCGGCCCATGGGCCGGTTTTTTTATGCATACGTAAATCTTATTTCTTTGCGCGAATTATTTGCCTGAAATGTGAAGGGAGTCAACAAGCCAGGTCAATGAGAGACAATTTGAGCCTATCCAGAATTATCCCCTGTCTGTACCATTGCGTATACTCACTCCAACGATAAACAACAGTATGCAAGCTACCTGTCTGCCGGGACAGCGAGTCGAGTGATAGCGCGACGGCAGGTAGTCCTACAAGAGGGAAATTACGATGGAAAAGAAACATATCTACCTGTTCTGCTCAGCCGGCATGTCAACCTCGCTTCTGGTGTCAAAGATGCGCGCGCAGGCTGAAAAGTATGAAGTCCCTGTGGTGATTGAAGCGTTTCCAGAGACGCTGGCGGGCGAAAAAGGCCAGAAAGCCGATGTTGTTTTACTGGGGCCGCAAATTGCCTACATGCTGCCCGAAATTCAACGACTGTTACCGAATAAACCGGTCGAGGTGATCGACTCGGGGCTGTACGGCAAGATTGATGGTTTAGGTGTACTAAAAGCTGCTGTGGCAGCCATTAAAAAAGCTGCTAATTAATTTTTATTTTTCCCGTCAAAGAGTTATTTCACACACAATTACGCCGTAACATGCGTTACGGCATTTAAGGGTATTTTCCTATGAGTAAAGTCATCGCTTCACTTGAAAAGGTACTCCTTCCTTTTGCTGTTAAAATAGGAAAGCAGCCTCACGTTAATGCCATCAAAAACGGTTTTATTAAATTAATGCCGTTGACGCTGGCCGGGGCCATGTTCGTTTTAATTAACAACGTTTTTCTTAGCTTTGGTGAAGGTTCCTTCTTTTATTCATTAGGAATTCGGTTAGACGCTTCCACTATTGAAACCCTTAATGGTTTTAAAGCCATCGGCGGCAACGTCTATAACGGTACGTTGGGTATTATGTCGCTGATGGCGCCTTTCTTTATCGGGATGGCGCTGGCTGAAGAGCGGAAAGTGGATCCGCTGGCCGCCGGGTTATTATCCGTTGCCGCGTTTATGACCGTCACGCCATACAGCGTGGGGGAGGCGTATGCCGTCGGCGCGAACTGGCTGGGTGGTGCCAACATTATCTCCGGTATTGTTATCGGCCTGGTGGTGGCAGAAATGTTCACCTTTATTATCCGTCGCAACTGGGTCATCCGTCTGCCGGATAGCGTACCGGCCTCCGTTTCTCGTTCATTTTCCGCGTTGATCCCAGGCTTCATTATTCTCTCCATCATGGGGATTATCGCCTGGGCGCTCTCTCACTGGGGCACGAACTTCCACCAGATCATCATGGACTCTATCTCTACGCCGCTGGCGTCGATGGGTGGCGTGGTCGGTTGGGCGTATGTGATTTTCACCTCTCTGCTGTGGTTCTTCGGCGTGCATGGTTCACTGGCACTGGCCGCGCTGGACAGCGGAATTATGACCCCATGGGCACTGGAAAACGTTGCGCTTTACCAGCAGTACGGCTCCGTTGATGCGGCGCTGGCGGCAGGTAAAACCTTCCATGTGTGGGCGAAGCCGATGCTTGACTCCTATATCTTCCTGGGTGGTACCGGGGCGACCCTGGGTCTGATCATCGCGGTCTTTATTGTCTCTCGTCGCGCTGATTATCGTCAGGTGGCGAAACTGGCGCTGCCATCGGGCATCTTCCAAATTAACGAGCCGATTCTGTTCGGTCTGCCAATCATCATGAACCCGGTAATGTTTATCCCGTTCATTCTGGTGCAGCCGCTGCTGGCAGCGATCACCCTGACGGCCTATTACATGGGTATTATTCCACCGATCACCAACATTGCACCGTGGACCATGCCGGCAGGTCTGGGCGCGTTCTTTAACACCAACGGTAGCGTCGCGGCCTTCCTGCTGGCGATATTCAACCTCGGGATTGCCACCCTGCTGTACATGCCATTCGTGGCGATTGCGAACAAAGCCGCCACCATCATTGATGAAGAAGAGAGCGAAGAGGAAATTGCCCTCTCACTGAAATTCTAAGATTGACCGGCGCGGGGAAGCCCGCGCCAGCCACAAGGAGCTTAAACATGTTAGATTTGGATAGTATCGTCGCAGACGAAGCCGCAGAGAACGATCTCGAAGAAGTGGTGATGGGCCTCATCATCAACTCCGGTCAGGCGCGCAGCCTGGCGTATGCCGCACTGAAGCAGGCCAAGCAGGGCGATTTCGCCGTCGCGAAAACCATGATGGAGCAGTCCCGCACGGCGCTGAACGAAGCGCACCTGGTGCAGACAAAGCTGATTGAAAGCGACCAGGGCGAAGGGAAGATGAAGGTCAGTCTGGTGCTGGTACACGCTCAGGATCACCTGATGACGTCCATGCTGGCGCGCGAGTTGGTGGCGGAGTTGATTGAGCTTCACGAGAAAATGCACTAAGTCGGATTGAGCAGCAGGAGGTCAGCACGATGGAAATCAAAACCGCATTTGAACAGCAACTGTTTAATGGCAAAAATTTTCACGTGGTTATCTACAACAAGACGGAGAGCGCCAGCGGTCTGCACCAGCATGACTACTATGAGTTCACGATTGTTCTGACCGGCCGCTACTACCAGGAGATCAACGGTAAGCGTGTCCTGCTTGAGCGAGGGGATTTTGTCTTCCTGCCGATGGGTTCCTATCACCAGAGCTTTTACGAATTTGGCGCGACCCGCATTCTGAACGTGGGCGTCAGCAGACGCTTCTTTGAGAAGCACTATCTGCCGCTGGTGCCGTTCTGCTTTGTGGCGTCCCAGGTATACCGTGTGAAAAACGAGTTCATGACCTGGATTGAAACGGTCATCGCCTCGCTTAACTTCCGCGACAATGAATTTGATGAGTTTATTGAAACGGTGACCTTCTACGTGATGAACCGGTTGCGGCATCACCGTGAAGAGCAGCAGGTGACGGATGATGTTCCACAGTGGCTGCGCAGCACCGTGGAACTGATGCACGATAAAGGCCAGTTCAGCGAAAATGCGCTGGAAAATATGGTATCCCTCTCGGGGAAATCCCAGGAATATCTGACCCGCGCGACGCAGCGTTATTATCGTAAAACGCCGGTGCAAATTATTAATGAAATCCGCATTAACTTTGCCAAAAAACAGCTGGAAATTACCAACTATTCTGTCACCGATATTGCGTATGAGTCAGGATACAGCAGTCCCAGTCTGTTTATTAAAACTTTTAAGAAATTGACGTCATTCACACCGAACAGCTACCGGAAGAATTTAACGGTAATTAATTAACTTTCGGCGGGTTACCCGCCACAAATATTGCTTTAATGGCTTGCCCAAATAGCGGGAAGAGTACGCTATACCTTGCAGGCGATTAACCTGATACGCTAAGGGAGATATTATGCAAAAGAAATTAAAAGTCGTAACCATTGGCGGCGGCAGCAGCTATACCCCGGAATTACTTGAAGGCTTTTTAAAACGCTATCACGAATTACCGGTCAGCGAATTATGGCTGGTGGATGTTGAGGAAGGTCAGGAGAAGCTGGATATTATTTTCGACCTGTGCAAGCGCATGGTTGAGAAAGCGGGCGTGCCTATGACCGTGCATAAATCCGTCGATCGTCGCCTGGCGCTGAAGGATGCGGATTTCGTCACTACCCAGCTGCGCGTCGGCCAGCTGAAAGCGCGCGAGCTGGACGAGCGTATTCCGCTGAGCCACGGCTACCTGGGGCAGGAGACCAACGGCGCGGGCGGCCTGTTCAAAGGCCTGCGTACCATTCCGGTGATTTTCGACATCGTAAAAGATGTGCAAGAGGTCTGCCCGAACGCGTGGGTGATTAACTTCACTAACCCGGCCGGAATGGTGACCGAGGCGGTTTATCGTCATACCAGTTTCAAACGCTTTATCGGTGTCTGCAATATCCCGATCGGCATGAAGATGTTTATCCGCGACGTGCTGGAGCTGACCGACAGTGACGATCTCTCTATCGACCTGTTCGGCCTGAACCACTTGGTGTTCATTAAGGACGTCATCGTGAACGGAAAATCGCGCTTTGCCGAGCTGCTCGACGGCGTGGCTTCCGGTCGCCTGACCGCGGCCTCCGTGAAGAACATCTTTGACCTGCCGTTCAGCGAAGGGCTTATCCGCTCGCTGAATCTGCTGCCGTGCTCGTACCTGCTTTACTACTTCAAGCAGAAAGAGATGCTGGCCATCGAAATGGGCGAGTACTATAAGGGCGGCGCGCGCGCGCAGATCGTTCAGAAAGTTGAGAAGCAGCTGTTCGATTTGTATAAAGATCCGAACCTGAACGTTAAACCGAAAGCGCTGGAGCAGCGGGGCGGGGCCTATTACTCTGATGCGGCGTGTGAAGTGATCAACGCCATCTACAACGACAAGCAGGCGGAGCACTATGTCAACGTGCCGCATCACGGTCATATCGACAATATCCCGGCTGACTGGGCGGTTGAGATGACCTGCATCCTGGGACGCGATGGCGCTAAACCGCATCCACGCATCACCCACTTCGATGATAAGGTCATGGGCCTGATCCACACCATCAAAGGCTTTGAAGTGGCGGCAAGCAATGCGGCGCTGAGCGGCGAGCTCAATGACGTGCTTCTGGCGCTGAACCTTAGCCCGCTGGTGCATTCCGACCGCGATGCGGAGCAGCTGGCCAGCGAGATGATCCTGGCGCATGAAAAATGGTTGCCGAACTTTGCCGCCACGATCGAGAAGCTGAAGTTCAAACATCACTGAGAGGACGCACAATGGAAAACCTGCTGATCGTTAATGCTGATGACTTTGGCCTCTCTAAAGGTCAGAACTACGGCATTATTGAAGCCTGTCGTCGGGGGGTTGTAACCTCTACCACGGCACTGGTGAATGGTGAGGCGGTTGAACACGCGGCGCAGCTGAGCCGCGAGGTGCCGGAGTTGGGCGTCGGCATGCATTTTGTGCTGACGCTCGGGATGCCGCTTTCGCCAATGCCGGGCCTGACGCGCGACGGCCTGCTGGGCAAATGGATTTGGGAGTTGGCGGAGCAGGACGCTCTGCCGCTCGAAGAGGTTGCCCGTGAGCTGGACTGCCAGTACAACCGCTTTGTTGATCTGTTTGGCAAGGCGCCGACGCATATTGACAGCCACCATCATGTGCACATGATCCCGGCGATTTTCCCGATCGTTGCGGCGTTTGCCCAACGCAAAGGCGTGGCGATGCGCGTGGATCGTGAGGTGCAGGGCGTGCCGGACTGTGCCGTGGCAACCACAGAGGGGTTCAGCAGTGCCTTTTACGGCGACGAGATCGACGAAGGGCTGTTCCTGAAGGTGCTGGAAGATTCCGCCGCCAGGGGGGAACGGTCGCTGGAAGTTATGGCGCATCCTGCTTTTGTCGATAACACAGTGCGGAAAAGCGCCTACTGCTGGCCGCGCCTCGCTGAGCTGGACGTGCTAACGTCGGCGTCGCTGAAGTATGCGATTGCCGAGCGTGGGTATCGTCTGGGGACGTTTGGGGATCTGTGAGATAAAGCCCGGCGGCGAGGTAAAAGCAAAACGGTAACCTGGGTTACCGTTTTTATTGTTTTCTCCCTCTCCCGTGGGAGAGGGGCGGGGTGAGGGCATCAGGCCGCACAACCGGGAATGGTTTTTACGCCGGTATCTGGTCAATCTTACTGCTGCGCGACCAGACGCGGTGCGCGGCGAGCAGGTCAAACAGCTTCGTCATAAAGGCATCGTCCACGTTATCGCCCTCGACAATGCCATCCTCACCTTGATCGGCAACCTTCAGCTGCGCCTTAAACTGTCGCGCGTAACCGGACAGCGCGATCGGTTTCAGGTGCTTATAGGCTTCCAGCAGATAATACACGGCGTCACCGTTGTTCAGCAGACTGTCAATATCCCCGCACGGCACAATCACTGCATCGACGGTCAGCGATGGTGCCCCGGCAAAGGTCGCCGCCACCGGCAGCACGGAGCCGTCATCGGCGGTCACTTCCCCCATGCGGGAATAAAGCAGTTTCGCATGCACGCCCTGGGTTTTCAGCGCCTGCATGATCCCCAGCACGTCGCTGGCGCGGGTTTTATCGTTCAGCAGGATGGCGACCACGCGGCCTTTAATCGAGCCTCCAGGCACCGCATACAGGCTCAACGACGGATCTTTCTTCACGCCGTTAACCTCTTTCGGCGGAGCAAGGTTGCGCTGCTCGTCCGTTAGCGTAATGCCCAGGTTATCCGCCACGCTCTGGGCAAGCTGAATATCAATATGTGCCAGCTGATCGACCACCCGCTCGCGGATATAGGTGCGCACCACTTTGCTCAGTTCGAAGCTAAAGCCGCCGATGATGTGCTGTTGCTCAATCGGCGTCTGGCTGTTCCAGAACAGGCGAGGGTGGGCGTAATACTCGCCGAACGAAGGGCTACGCTCGCGAATTTTGTTGCCGTCGATACGTTCCTGATAAGATTCGAATCCGCCGCGTTTCGGCCCCGGCGGGGTTTCTCGCGGCCAGTTATCGTTGATGGAGTTCGGCTCATAGTTCGCCGGGTTGGTATCAATATCCTGACGGTGCATCCCGTCGCGCTGGAAGTTATGGTACGGGCAGGTTGGGCGGTTAATCGGGATCTCGTGGAAGTTCGGCCCGCCAAGACGGCTAATCTGCGTATCGGTATAAGAGAACAGACGGCCCTGTAACAGCGGATCGTTGGTGAAATCCAGCCCCGGTACGATATGGCCCGGGTGGAACGCGGCCTGCTCGTTTTCGGCAAAGAAATTATCCGGGTTGCGGTTGAGCACCATTTTCCCCACCAGCTGTACCGGCACCAGCTCCTCAGGAATGAGTTTGGTCGGGTCAAGCAGGTCGAAATCGAACTTAAACTCGTCCTCTTCCGGAATAAGCTGCAGGCCCAGTTCGTACTCCGGGAAGTCGCCGGCTTCAATCGATTCCCACAGCTCGCGACGATGGAAGTCCGGATCGCGCCCGGTGAGCTTCTGCGCTTCATCCCACACCAGCGAGGCTTTGCCCGCTACCGGCTTCCAGTGGAAGCGTACAAACGTGGCTTTACCTTCCGCATTGATCATGCGGAAAGTATGAATACCGAACCCTTCCATCGTGCGATAGCTGCGCGGAATGCCCCGGTCGGACATCGCCCACATCACGTTGTGTAAGGTTTCAGGCTGCAGGGAGACATAGTCCCAGAAGGTATCGTGCGCGCTTTGGCCCTGGGGTATGGCCCAGTGGGGCTCCGGTTTTACCGCATGGACAAAGTCAGGAAATTTATGCGCATCCTGAATGAAAAACACCGGAGTATTGTTGCCCACCAGATCGAAAATACCCTCTTCGGTATAAAACTTAGTGGCAAAGCCGCGGATATCACGGACCGTGTCTGCCGAACCTGCGCCGCCCTGCACTGTGGAGAAACGCACAAATACCGGGGTGATTTTATCCGGGTCGGAAAGGAAATCCGCTTTGGTGATCGCTTTCAGGCTCTTATAGGGCTGGAAGTAGCCGTGTGCAGCCGAGCCGCGCGCGTGAACGATGCGTTCTGGAATGCGCTCGTGGTCAAAATGGGTAATTTTTTCCCGCAGGATGAAATCTTCCAGCAGGGTCGGCCCGCGCGCGCCTGCGCGAAGGGAGTTTTGATCGTCAGCAATCCGCACGCCCTGATTGGTGGTGAGCGCAAAACCTTCGCTGCCTTTGCGGTGCGGCTCAAGTGATTTCAGCTTCTCGTTTCCAGTATCCGGCGATTTCATGCTTCCCGGCGCGGTTGGCTGTTCGCCAGGGGCTGAAGGGCCAGGCGAGGGGCGGTGAGAGCCGTCAGCAGGGGCGAGAGAGTCCATACCCGGTTGAGATTCTTCAGTGCCATGAATCGGTGATTGATGTGTTTTATCTTTGTTCGACATTGCACGCTTCTCCTTTATCCATTGCTAAAAACCCTATTAAGGATAGAACAATGTCGTGAAATGGCTCGCGAACTAAGAGTTTTCACATCACGCCATTAACGAAAGGAGCCATCTCACCCACTCGGAGCGCGACGTAAGGTAGCAGGATCGGCTATCATAGAATTTTCCTGCTCCAAGAATTTGCTTTAGTGAATCCATCGCTTATGAAACCTCTTCGTCAACAAAACCGCCAGGTTATTAGCTATGTGCCCCGCGTTGAGCCCGCGCCGCCTGACCATGCCCTGAAAGTGGATGGTTTTCGTGATGTCTGGCTGCTTCGCGGTAAATATGTGGCTTTTGTCCTGATGGGTGAACATTTCCGCCGGTCGCCGGCGTTTTCCGTGCCGGAGTCAGCCCAGCGATGGGCGACGCAAATCCGCCAGGATGAAGAGGTTGAAGAATAACAGCCATAAAAAAACCGCCATCAGGCGGTTTTTTTATTTCTACCGTGATTAACGGTGCGCCAGCTCGGCGTCGTCTTCACTTTCCAGAATGGCTTTGTCGGTCTGCTTCAGCCACTGGCTGGTCAGCGTACCGGCAGTCATGGAACCGCTCACGTTCAGCGCGGTACGGCCCATGTCGATCAGCGGTTCAACGGAGATCAGCAGGGCGACCAGCGTCACGGGCAGGCCCAGCGCGGGCAGCACAATCAGCGCGGCGAAGGTTGCGCCACCGCCAACACCTGCAACGCCTGCGGAGCTGATGGTAACAATCCCGACCAGCGTGGCGATCCAGACCGGATCAAGCGGGTTGATACCCACGGTCGGGGCAACCATCACTGCCAGCATCGCCGGGTAGAGCCCCGCACAGCCGTTTTGACCAATTGTGGCACCAAAGGAGGCAGAGAAGCTGGCGATGGATTCCGGCACGCCCAGACGACGGGTCTGCGCTTCAACGTTCAGCGGAATAGACGCGGCGCTGGAACGGCTGGTGAAGGCGAAGGTCAGTACTGGCCAGACTTTGCGGAAGTATTTCAGCGGGCTGACGCCGTTTACGCCGAGCAGGATACCGTGCACCACGAACATAATGCCCAGACCCAGATAAGAGGCGACAACGAAGCTGCCCAGTTTAATGATGTCCTGCAGGTTAGAGCCGGCTACCACTTTGGTCATCAGCGCCAGAACGCCGTATGGCGTCAGCTGCATGACCAGACGGACCAGCTTCATCACCCAGCTTTGCAGGGTATCAATAGCGGTCAGCACGCGTTCGCCTTTCGGCGCATCGTCTTTCAGCAGCTTAAGCGCCGCCACGCCCAGGAAAGCCGCGAAGATCACCACGCTGATAATAGAGGTTGGGCTTGCACCGGTCAGGTCAGCAAACGGGTTCTTCGGAATGAAGGAGAGCACCATCTGCGGAACCGTCAGGTCAGCCACTTTACCCACGTAGTTGGTTTGAATGGCGGTCAGACGCGCCGTTTCAGCGGTACCCTGAACCAGACCTTCGGCGGTCAGGCCAAACAGGTTGGTAACCAGCACCCCCACCAGCGCGGCAATCAGCGTGGTAAAGAGCAGCGTACCAATCGTCAGAAAGCTGATTTTACCCAGCTGGGTCGCGTTGTGCAGGCGGGCAACGGCGCTCAGAATAGAGGCGAACACCAGCGGCATAACGATCATCTGCAGCAGCTGGACGTAGCCGTTACCGACAATGTTGAACCACTGGATGGACTCTTTCAGTACCGGGCTATCGGGGCCGTAGACGGCGTGTAAGGCCAGACCAAATGCCACACCCATGACCAGGCCCACCAGCACTTTTTTCGCCAGGCTCCACTGTTTGTGGCGCGCCTGCGCGAGAAGCAATAGTAATACGACGAACACGACTATGTTCGCGATGAGTGGAAAATTCATCCCCGTTCTCCTGATTTATTATGTGGGATCGGTTTTTCCCGATCCTGTTGGCGGAAGGTTAGCAGAAGTGTGATGTGGCGCTTATATCCAAATGGAATGGTTTATGACAAATGGAATGATTTTGTTGGTTTACTGTTCAATCTGATGATGAATAAAACGATTGAACTGAAATTGCAGCGAATTGATCATCTGGGAAGACCAGCGCACTGCACTGTTTTCGGGCAAGGTTTGCGGCATCCAGACGGCGTACGCGAACAGCGCCATGCACAGCACGCGTTCAAGCTGGTTCCCTTTCTGCGGCGCAAGGATCGGAAAACGAAAACGCCAGCGGCAGGGCCACAGCAGCGGCACGCCCGCAGGCGTCAGCATATCGGCGAGGATATGGCTTAAATAACCCAGCACCATCCCCTGGATGGCATCGCCCGGCACTATCCAGCTTTCTGGGACTTTTAAATAGAAAAGCGTTAGCAGGCCAAACACGGCCAGCAGACTGTGGGTAAACCCGCGGTGACCGAACGCGCGGGCGATGGGCTTAGACACCCACTTCAGCCGCTGCCCAAGGAAGGATTTCGGGTGGTCAATATCGGGCAGCAGGCAGGTTAATACGGCGGAAGGGACAATATGCCACCAGTCTCCCTGTGCAAGCACGGGAGTGAGCTCTGCGTTTTTGGCAAATACTGCGCACGCAATTGAAAAAAGCAGGTGGCCTTCCGCCGTCATGATAAAACCCACGAAACTGTCAATTTATACAGTATAGGGTTTTTATACAGTGGGCGAAAGAGGTGACGGTGTAACTGTTTGTCACAAAACGCGCGTCAGCGCGCCAGCCAGCCGCCGTCGACGGCTAAGGTGTGGCCATTTACGTAATCCGAGGCGGAAGAGGCTAAAAAGACGACCGGTCCCTGAAGGTCGTCCGGTGTTCCCCAGCGACCCGCCGGAATGCGCGCAAGGATCTCGGCATTGCGTTGTTCGTCCGCGCGCAGCTGCTGCGTGTTGTTCGTCGCCATGTAGCCCGGCGCGATGGCATTCACGTTGATGCCATGTACCGCCCACTCATTCGCCAGCAGGCGCGTTATCCCCAGTGCGCCGCTTTTCGAGGCGGTATACGACGGTACGCGAATGCCGCCCTGGAACGAGAGCATAGAGGCGATATTGATAATTTTGCCGCCCTGGCCCTGGGCGATAAACTGTTTAGCGACCGCCTGCGAGAGGAAAAAGAGCGATTTGAGATTCAGATTCATCACGTCATCCCAGTCCTTTTCACTGAACGCCAGAGCATCCTCCCGGCGAATCGTCCCGGCATTGTTCACCAGAATATCGACCCGCCCCATCTCCGCCACGGCGGTATCCACGACGTGCTGAAGGCTTTCCTGCTGGCTCAGATCGGCCCGAATAGCCAAAAAACGTCTTCCCAGGGCGGTGACGGAGCTGTCCGTTTTCTCTGGATCTTTGCGATTTACCCCAACGATATCGCAGCCTGCCTGCGCCAGCGCAATGGCCATGCCTTGTCCCAGCCCGGTATCGCACCCGGTGATGAGGGCCACTTTGCCTGAAAGAGTAAAGGTGTCCAGTATCATACGCGCCTCAGAAGCTGGTTATCGTCGTTCTGACGTTAAAGATAGGAGGCAGGAATGAGAAAAGCAAATAAAATGAAACGGTGTTTTGTTTTTTCAGGCAGCATGATGCTGCCTGAAGGGGGGCGTTACTCGCCGCGCAGGTGTTGCACCGTCAGTTCAGCCAGCGAATTGAGTTTAACGTCGGCAAGAGCAAACCGGGGATCGTGGCGGTTTTCTTCAGCAGGTACCACAATGGAGCGCATACGCGCGGCTTTGGAGGCCACCATGCCGTTAACGGAATCTTCCAGCGCGACGCAGGTAAGCGGATCAAGACCCAGCTTCGCGGCGCAGTCCATATAGACCTGCGGATGCGGCTTGCTGTAGGGCAGTTTTTCCGCAGACGCCAGGGCGTCAAAACTGTCGCGCAGCTCAAACATGATCAGCACTTTTTCCAGCATATGCAGCGGTGAAGCAGAAGCCAGGCCAACCTTCAGCCCCTGAGACTTGCACAGCGCGACAGCGTCACGTACGCCGGGCAAGAGCGGCTTGGTCTCCTCCACCAGCGCGATGGCGCGGCTGATAATGCGTGCGGTGACTTCGTCGCGATTGGGCCCAACCCACGGCTGTTGGGCGTACCACAGGTCAACGACCATATCAATACGCAGGCCCAGCGTGTCGGGAAGTTCATTACGGCGGCTGATATCAACGCCCAGGCTGGCCATCACGTCCAGCTCGGCGCGATCCCACAACGGCTCGGAATCAATCAGTAATCCATCCATGTCAAAAATAGCGGCAAGTATCTGGCGCGGTGTCGACATCACAACGTCTCCTTATCCAGGGTGTTCGACAGACGATAAGTGCTAAGCACAGTCTGCAATTTAGCATATTGCTTTCAAAGAGCGGGCGAAATTGATGTCCAGCAGGTAGACTTAGGCACACATAACGCGTCTTTATGAAGAGGAACTGATGACGTATCAACAAGCTGGACGCATTGCTGTCTTAAAACGTATTGCAGGCTGGGTGATTTTTATTCCCGCCGTCATTTCTACGCTGATCTCCGTGCTGAAGTTTATGTACGATCACAGCGAAAAACAGCCGGGCATTAATGCGGTAATGCTTGATTTTGCACATGTCATGATTGAGATGGTGCGGTTTAACACCCCGTTCCTGAACGTCTTCTGGTTCAACTCACCAACGCCGGACTTTCACCAGCAGCTGAATGTTGGTTTCTGGATTATCTATGCGCTGATTTTTATTGCCATGGCGCTACAGGCATCAGGTGCACGAATGAGCCGCCAGACCCGTTTTTTACGCGAAGGGGTGGAAGATCAGCTTATCCTTGAGAAGGCGAAAGGCCCTGAAGGAATGAGCCGGGAGCAGATTGAATCCCGCATTGTGGTACCTCGTCACACCATTTTCCTGCAAATTTTCCCGCTCTATATCCTGCCGGTTATTATCATCGTGGCGGGATACTTCTTCTTCTCACTGCTCGGTTTTCTATAACAGATAAGGGTGGCGGCAAGGCCACCCGTTTTGTCTTTATACCGCAAGCACGCGTTCAAGCGCACGCTGGGCGTTGACCAGATGTTGCCCGCCAAAAAGAATGGCTCGGTTCATCAGCGTATAGAGCTGGTACACGGGCTGGCGCTCAAGGAAGTCCGGCGGCAGGGGGGAGACAGACTGATAGCCATCGTATATTTGCGGAGGCTGTTCGGGATGCAGGGGCAACATGGCCAGATCGCACTCTCTGTCGCCCCAGTAGCAGGCCGGGTCAAAGATATACGGGCCGTTGGGGCCCAGCGCGCAGTTATCGGACCATAGATCGCCGTGCAGCAGAGAAGCCTGAGGCTGGTGGGAGGCCAGGCGCTGTTGCACATGCTCGACGATGGCATCAATGTTGCCAAATTCCAGCCCTTTCTCAGCGGCCAGCTCAAGCTGCCATCCGATGCGCTGCTCGGCAAAGAATGTTGCCCAGCGGCGCTGCCAGGCATTGGGCTGCGGCGTGGTGGAAAGGTCGTTGTCAAAGTCGAGGCCAAACTGGGGCTGGTCGCTCCACTGGTGCAGACGCGCTAACTGTTGCCCGAGAATAAAGGCATTATGGGCATCCAACGGACGGGCAGGGAGATAGTCCATCACCAGAAAGCTGTAGTCCCGGTCGCTACCCACGGCCAGTACCTCAGGTACCGTCACCGTTTTACTGCGGGACAACAGTTCAAGCTGATCGGCTTCAGCGGTAAAGATCGGGAGCAGCTCTCGCTCGTCGCATTTAACGAACAGATCGCGTCCTGCGTAGCGTAAATGCCACGCGGCGTGAATTTCACCGCCCGGCAGCTCGTTACGCAGTTCAATTTCACCTTCACCCAATTGCTCATGTAAAAGATGACTGATAGCCTGCCACATGTTGACTCTCCCATGTTGTCTGCCAGATCATAAAGTTAGCGCATAATTGCGGTAAAAAAATACGAACTAACGCACACCTGAGCGGTTTAATTTCATGCAGGGCACTTATTGTTCTTTTTTCTGCCAGCGCTCCCACGTTTCCACGGTAATGTCGGCAGGCTTGTCGGTCACACTTTCCACCAGACTGACGGCCAGCGCATGCACCTCTTCTTCACTCAGGGCAGCGATCAGTCCAAACGCCAGGGTGCCTAAATCATGAATATGACCTTCGTCATCCGTCAGCGTGAGCAGGAAATTCGCCCGTGTAAAGGCGTTGTTGAGCTCATTAAGCTCGGTCAGCGATGCTTCATGAAGGCTGATGGTCACGACGTAGCGGGTGATATCACCACTGCTCATAATTCACCTCGTTGTTATCCTGAAAGTTTTTTTAGCATAGTCGATACGCTATATTTGGCGACTTCGACGTGTGTCCCCCTCCGTCAGGAAGGGGAATAGCGGTCAGCTTCGTGACAGGTAATCGACGATTTTCTGCGTATCGGCAAGCGAACACAGGCGCGTTCCCTGATTGATGGTGGCGGCGCTCCCCGCTGCGACGCCATAACGGGTCATCTCCAGAAGTGACGCGCCCTGTGCCAGCTTCAGCGCCATCGCGCCCACCATACTGTCACCTGCGCCGACGGTGCTCTGGCTCTTCATTGGGGGCGGCACAACCTGCACAAATCCCGTCTTGTCGACGGCCAGCGCACCCTGAGGACCGAGAGAGACGACAACGCGGTGCGCTTTGCCGCTGCGAACCAGCTCTTCTGCGGCAGTACGCACGTCATCCGGCTGGCTAAGTTCGCGATTAACAAGCGCACTGAGCTCTTTCTGGTTAGGCTTAACGAGCTCAAGCTGTCCGGGTTCCAATGCTGCCTGCAGGGCTTCGCCTGAGCTGTCGACAATGCAGCGGATGCCGCGCTGAAGTACGGCCTCAACCAGCGCTGTCAGCTTTTCTGTTCTGACGCCCGGCGGCAGGCTACCGCTGATGACCAGCAGCGAGCCGCTTTCAATAGTCAACACCTTCTCTTCCAGTTGACGAAACTCATCATCGCTCAGCCTGGCGCCCGGCATAACGAAGCGATACTGTTCACCGCTGGACTCAACGTGGACATGCAGGTTCTGCCGGGTCCAGTCTTTGGCGTCGACGGTATCCACAGCAACCTGTTCATCGGCCAGCAAGGTAACAAGATGCTCCCCCGTGGCGCCACCGGCCGGGAATATGGCCGTTGCTTTACCGCCGAGGTGAGTAATCGCGCGCGCCACGTTAATCCCGCCACCGCCCGGCTCAAGTACGGGTGCGCTACAGCGTAGTTTACCTTCCGGGTAAATTTGCGGCGTTATGGTCGCGGAGTCGAGGGAAGGGGAGAGCGTCAGCGTATAAATTGAAGCCATCATAACCTCCTTTTAGCATGGGTTCTTTTAAGCCTGGCACCGATCGACAGGAAGGCAATGTAAATAACAGTATGATTTTAAAAATGAATGCTGACATAAATGCGATGAGGGATATATAAAATAAAACGCGTTTTGAGATCGTTCTTATTCAAAAAATGAAATAAGAAAATATTGCTATGTTATTTGCGCCTTTTTATAATTTGTTACCTTTCTCTGGACGCCTTGTCATTGATCCTCAAGAAAGTTTCCGAGACCGTGGTGGTCTCTTTTTTTGTTGTACGGACTCCTTAAATAAAATGAAGCTTTTGAAGACAGTACCCGCAGCACTGATGCTGGCGGGTGGCGTTTTTGCATCACTGAATGCAGCCGCCGATGACACCGTTTTTACTGTCATGGACGATCCCTCCACTGCCAAAAAACCGTTTGAAGGTAACCTGAACGCCGGGTATCTCGCCCAATCGGGTAATACGAAAAGCTCTTCTCTGACGGCGGACAGCACCCTGACCTGGTACGGCAATACCACTGCATGGTCGCTGTGGGGAAATGCCAGCAACACGTCCGCTAACGATGAACGCTCATCCGAGAAATATGCGGTAGGTGGACGTAGCCGTTACAACATGACCGACTATGACTACATCTTTGGTCAGGCTAGTTGGTTAACCGACCGCTTCAACGGCTATCGCCAGCGCGATGTATTCACCGCCGGTTATGGTCGTCAGTTCCTGAATGGACCGGTACACAGCCTCCGTTTCGAATTCGGTCCTGGTGTCCGCTATGACGAGTACACCAATGGCGAGAATGAAACCCAGCCGCTGGGCTATGCTTCTGGCACGTATGCCTGGCAGATGACCGACAACACCAAATTTACGCAGGGTGTTTCTGTGTTTGGTGCCGAGGATACGACGCTGAACTCCGAAAGTGCTTTGAACGTGGCTATCAATGAACACTTTGGTTTGAAATTGGCCTACAACGTGACCTGGAACTCTTCGCCGCCAGAAACGGCACCGGATCATACCGATCGCAGAACCACGATTTCTCTGGGCTATAAAATGTAATCATAGCGGGCCGATGATGGTGTCGGCCCGTTTTCATTATTATGGTTAACCCGCGCCAATAAATTCTCTTCACGCGCAACGGCATTTATTTTATTTGGACAGCTAAAGTTGTATTTAGCCCCAAATCATTGCCGCCCACCGAAATAACAGCATTGCGCCGCAGATGGCAACCAGCACCAGCACCATTTTCCAGTGTTTTACGGCAAATCGTTTTGTTGGCATAACCTAATCCTTGTTCGTTGATACGCATAGTCTATCAAACGGGGCTAAAAGATGCGCCTTCCCGGGAGCGATCGGGTTATGCCAACGAGGGTTCGGCTCAGAACCAGTGGAATCGTTCGGCGAGGATCAACAATAAACCTGTTGCGGAAATGACGTTCAAAATCACAACCGTTCTACTGGATACATTCATGGTATGCACCTGTTGATTTAAAGGCATGTTCAAGAGTAGCCCAGCATGTCTGAAATGCGAGCGCCGGAGAGATGCAGCCTGCAAATTCGCGCGAAATGCCAGCCTATCAATCTGGCTGCAGAGGGTGCAATCTCCTTGCTGATAGTGTTAACATTACGTCGCTTGCCGTAAATCCGCATTAATCTGAATTCGGCAGGTGCATGATGACGAACCAATTTGACGATTGTTGGTCAGATGGTGTCGTAATCTATTGTCAAATCACGATTATTTTCTTTGTATATGCTCTTATGTGTGGGGCATCACTGCAAATAAGGATATAAAATGCCTGTAATTACTCTTCCTGATGGCAGCCAACGCCATTTCGACCACGCTGTTAGCCCTATGGATGTTGCCCTGGACATCGGTCCTGGCCTCGCGAAAGCGACCATCGCCGGCCGTGTGAACGGTGAGCTGGTTGATGCGTCCGATCTGATTGAAAACGATGCGACGCTTGCAATCATCACCGCGAAAGACGAAGAAGGTCTTGAGATCATTCGTCACTCCTGCGCGCACCTGTTGGGTCATGCTATCAAGCAGCTGTGGCCAAACACCAAAATGGCGATCGGTCCGGTTATCGACAACGGTTTCTACTATGACGTTGATCTTGACCACACCCTGACCCAGGAAGATATCGACGCGCTCGAAAAACGTATGCACGAGCTCGCCGAAACCAACTATGACGTCATCAAGAAGAAAGTCAGCTGGCACGAAGCGCGTGAAACCTTCGTCAAGCGTGGCGAGAGCTACAAAGTCTCTATTCTCGATGAAAACATCGCTCATGATGACAAGCCTGGCTTGTACCATCACGAAGAATACGTCGACATGTGCCGTGGACCGCACGTGCCGAACATGCGCTTCTGTCATCATTTCAAGCTGATGAAGATCGCCGGCGCCTACTGGCGTGGCGACAGCAACAACAAGATGTTGCAGCGTATCTATGGTACCGCGTGGGCTGATAAGAAAGCCCTGAACGCGTATCTGCAGCGCCTGGAAGAGGCCGCGAAGCGTGACCACCGTAAAATCGGTAAGCAGCTCGACCTGTACCATATGCAGGAAGAAGCGCCGGGCATGGTGTTCTGGCATAACGATGGCTGGACTATCTTCCGTGAACTGGAAACGTTCGTACGCTCCAAGCTGAAAGAGTATCAGTATCAGGAAGTGAAAGGCCCGTTCATGATGGACCGTGTGCTGTGGGAAAAAACCGGCCACTGGGACAACTACAAAGATGCGATGTTCACCACCTCGTCTGAGAACCGTGAATACTGCATCAAGCCAATGAACTGCCCGGGTCACGTACAGATCTTCAACCAGGGTCTGAAATCCTACCGCGACCTGCCGCTGCGTATGGCGGAGTTCGGTAGCTGCCACCGTAACGAGCCATCAGGCGCGCTGCACGGTCTGATGCGCGTTCGTGGCTTTACGCAGGATGATGCGCATATTTTCTGTACTGAAGATCAGGTCCGTGATGAAGTTAACGCCTGTATTCGTATGGTCTACGATATGTACAGCACCTTTGGCTTCGAGAAGATCGTGGTCAAACTCTCAACGCGTCCGGAAAAACGTATCGGTAGCGATGAGACCTGGGATCGCGCAGAAGCGGATCTCGCCGTAGCGCTGGAAGAGAACGGCATTCCGTTCGAATACCAGCTTGGCGAGGGCGCGTTCTACGGTCCGAAAATTGAATTTACCCTGTATGACTGCCTCGATCGCGCATGGCAGTGCGGAACGGTACAGCTGGACTTCTCCCTGCCGCAGCGTTTAAGCGCCTCTTATGTTGGCGAAGACAACGAGCGTCAGGTGCCGGTCATGATTCACCGTGCCATTCTCGGTTCTCTGGAGCGCTTCATTGGCATCCTGACCGAAGAGTTCGCGGGCTTCTTCCCAACCTGGCTTGCGCCAGTGCAGGTCGTGGTGATGAACATTACCGATTCTCAGGCAGATTACGTTAAAGAATTGACGCAGAAACTACAAAATGCGGGCATTCGCGTAAAAGCAGACTTGAGAAATGAGAAGATTGGCTTTAAAATCCGCGAGCACACTTTACGTCGTGTCCCGTATATGTTGGTCTGTGGTGATAAAGAGGTGGAAGCAGGCAAAGTTGCCGTTCGCACCCGCCGTGGTAAAGACCTGGGCAGCCTGGACGTAAGTGAAGTGATTGAGAAGCTGCAACAAGAGATTCGCAGCCGCAGTCTTCAACAACTGGAGGAATAAGGTATTAAAGGCGGAAAACGAGTTCAAACGGCACGTCCGAATCGTATCAATGGCGAGATTCGCGCCCAGGAAGTTCGCTTAACAGGTCTGGAAGGCGAGCAGCTGGGGATTGTGAGTCTGAGAGAAGCGATCGAAAAGGCTGAAGAAGCTGGAGTAGATTTAGTTGAAATCAGCCCTAACGCCGAACCGCCAGTTTGTCGTATCATGGACTACGGCAAGTTCCTTTATGAAAAGAGTAAGTCTTCTAAGGAACAGAAGAAGAAGCAAAAAGTTATCCAGGTTAAGGAAATCAAATTCCGTCCTGGTACCGACGATGGCGATTATCAGGTAAAACTCCGCAGCCTGATTCGCTTTCTGGAAGATGGCGATAAGGCCAAGATCACGCTGCGTTTCCGCGGTCGTGAGATGGCCCACCAACAGATTGGTATGGAAGTGCTTAACCGCGTCCGTGACGATCTGAGTGAACTGGCAGTAGTCGAATCCTTCCCTACGAAGATCGAAGGCCGCCAGATGATCATGGTGCTCGCTCCTAAGAAGAAACAGTAAGGCCTTCAAGCAGCAAAATCTGTGGAGCCTTCGGGTTTCATAGGTTTTGTTCGCCTATGTTTCGTTTATTTAACAATGCGAAGTGGAAGTTATTAAGATGCCAAAAATTAAGACCGTACGCGGTGCTGCTAAGCGCTTCAAAAAAACCGGTGGTGGTGGATTTAAGCGTAAGCACGCAAACCTGCGTCATATTCTGACCAAAAAATCTACTAAGCGTAAACGTCACCTGCGTCCAAAAGGCCTTGTTTCTAAAGGCGATCTGGGTCTGGTTATCGCGTGCCTGCCGTACGCATAAGCCGTTAACGTTTAATTTTTTACTAAGAATATAGATACAGGAGAGCACATATGGCTCGCGTAAAACGTGGTGTAATTGCACGTGCACGTCACAAGAAAATTTTGAAACAAGCTAAAGGCTACTACGGTGCGCGTTCACGCGTATACCGCGTTGCCTTCCAGGCTGTTATCAAAGCAGGTCAGTACGCTTACCGTGACCGTCGTCAGCGTAAGCGTCAGTTCCGTCAACTGTGGATTGCGCGTATCAACGCAGCAGCACGTCAGAACGGTATTTCTTACAGCAAATTCATCAACGGCCTGAAAAAAGCCTCTGTTGAAATCGACCGTAAGATCCTGGCTGACATCGCAGTATTCGACAAAGTAGCGTTCACCGCTCTGGTCGAAAAAGCGAAAGCAGCACTGGCATAAGCCAGTTGAGAGAGGGGGCTTTGCTCCCTCTTTTCATTTAACACCATCAGAAGATTGACATTTATCCGTCCAGGCTTTTCAATAAGGTCTTAACGGTTTTACCACACAAGGTAACGCAAGCATGAATGCTGCTATTTTCCGCTTCTTCTTTTACTTTAGCACCTGATCTCAGGAGGCTAGCGCGTGAAAGATGAAACGAAAAACAGCGCCAGATAAGCCTCCCGATGGAGGCTTTTTTTGTGCCTGAATTTGAGAGAATAACTCCACCAAATCGGTGTCTGCACCGACATAATGAGGAAAATCATGTCACATCTCGCAGAGCTGGTTGCCAGTGCAACAGCCGCCATTAATCAGGCCTCAGATGTTGCCGCGTTAGACAATGTCCGCGTCGAATATCTTGGGAAGAAAGGGCACCTGACCCTTCAAATGACAACCCTGCGTGAACTGCCGCCTGAAGAACGCCCGGCAGCGGGTGCGGTGATTAACGAAGCCAAAGAGCAGGTCCAGCAGGCGCTGAACGCACGCAAGGCCGAGCTGGAAAGCGCGGTGCTGAACGCACGTCTGGCGGCAGAAACCATTGACGTTTCTCTGCCGGGCCGTCGTATCGAAAACGGCGGTCTGCACCCGGTCACCCGCACCATCGATCGCATTGAAAGTTTCTTCGGTGAGCTCGGCTTTACCGTGGCGACTGGCCCGGAAATCGAAGATGATTACCACAACTTCGACGCCCTGAACATTCCAGGCCATCATCCGGCACGCGCTGACCACGACACTTTCTGGTTTGATGCTACGCGTCTGCTGCGTACCCAGACCTCAGGCGTTCAGATCCGTACCATGAAGGAGCAGGAACCGCCAATCCGCATCATCGCGCCGGGTCGCGTCTATCGTAACGACTACGATCAGACCCACACCCCAATGTTCCACCAGATGGAAGGCCTGATTGTTGATAAAAATATCAGCTTCACCAACCTGAAGGGCACGCTGCACGATTTCCTGAACAACTTCTTTGAGGAAGATCTGCAGGTTCGTTTCCGTCCTTCCTACTTCCCGTTCACCGAGCCGTCTGCGGAAGTTGACGTGATGGGCAAAAACGGCAAATGGCTGGAAGTGCTGGGCTGCGGCATGGTGCATCCAAACGTGCTGCGCAACGTGGGTATCGATCCGGAAGTTTACTCCGGCTTTGCGTTCGGTATGGGCATGGAGCGTCTGACCATGCTGCGCTACGGCGTCACCGACCTACGTGCATTCTTCGAAAACGATCTGCGTTTCCTCAAACAGTTTAAATAAGGGCAGGACAGAACAATGAAATTCAGTGAACTGTGGTTACGCGAGTGGGTGAACACCACGCTGGACAGCGAAGCGCTTTCCAACCAGATCACCATGGCGGGCCTGGAAGTTGACGGCGTTGAGCCAGTTTCCGGTGCCTTCAACGGTGTGGTCGTCGGCGAAGTGGTAGAGTGCGGCCAGCACCCTAACGCTGACAAACTGCGCGTGACAAAAGTGAACGTGGGCGGTGACCGTCTGCTGGATATCGTCTGCGGTGCGCCAAACTGCCGTCAGGGCCTGAAGGTGGCCGTGGCGACCGTCGGTGCCGTGCTGCCGGGTGATTTCAAAATCAAAGCCGCCAAGCTGCGCGGCGAGCCGTCTGAAGGCATGCTGTGCTCTTTCTCCGAGCTGGGTATTTCCGACGATCACAACGGCATCATTGAGCTGCCGCTGGATGCACCAGTTGGCACCGATATCCGCGAATACCTGAAGCTTGATGACAACACTATCGAAATCAGCGTCACGCCAAACCGTGCCGACTGCTTAGGCATTATCGGCGTGGCGCGCGACGTGGCCGTACTGAACCAGACCGAACTCAACGCGCCGGACATTGCGCCGGTTGAAGCGACCATCAGTGACGTGCTGCCGATTCAGGTTGACGCTGCTGACGCATGCCCGCGCTACCTCGGCCGCGTGGTGAAAGGCATCAACGTTAAAGCGCCAACCCCGCTGTGGATGAAAGAGAAGCTGCGCCGCTGCGGTATCCGTTCAATCGACGCCGTGGTTGACGTCACTAACTACGTTCTGCTGGAGCTGGGCCAGCCGATGCACGCGTTCGATAAAGATCGCATTGAAGGCGGCATCGTTGTGCGCATGGCGAAAGAGGGCGAAACCCTGGTGCTGCTGGACGGCACTGAAGCCAAACTGAATGCCGACACCCTGGTGATTGCTGACCACAGCAAAGCGCTGGCAATGGGCGGTATCTTCGGGGGCGAGCATTCTGGCGTGAACGATGAGACGCAAAATGTCCTGCTGGAATGCGCGTTCTTCAGCCCGCTCTCCATCACCGCTCGCGCACGCCGTCACGGCCTGCACACCGATGCCTCTCACCGCTACGAGCGCGGCGTTGACCCGGCGCTGCAGTACAAAGCGATGGAACGTGCGACCCGCCTGCTGATCGACATCTGCGGCGGTGAAGCGGGGCCGGTTATTGACGTCACCAACGAAGCGACGCTGCCTAAGCGTGCGACCATCACCCTGCGCCGCAGCAAGCTGGATCGCCTGATTGGCCATCACGTTGCCGATGCGCAGGTGACCGACATCCTGAAGCGTCTGGGCTGTGAAGTAACCGAAGGCCAGGACGAGTGGAAAGCCGTTGCGCCATCATGGCGTTTCGACATGGAAATTGAAGAAGATCTGGTGGAAGAAGTGGCCCGCGTTTACGGCTACAACAACATCCCTGACGAGCCTGTCCAGGCGGGTCTGGTAATGGGTACCCACCGTGAAGCTGACCTGTCCCTGAAGCGTGTGAAAACCATGCTGAATGACAAAGGCTACCAGGAAGTGATCACCTACAGCTTCGTTGATCCTAAGCTGCAGCAGTTGATCCACCCGGGTCAGGAAGTGCTGATCCTGCCAAGCCCAATCTCCAGCGAAATGTCCGCGATGCGTCTGTCCCTGTGGACGGGCCTGCTTGGGACTATCGTTTACAACCAGAACCGCCAGCAGAACCGCGTGCGCATTTTCGAAAGCGGTTTACGCTTTGTGCCGGATAATCAGGCAAATTTAGGCATCCGTCAGGATCTCATGCTGGCTGGCGCCATCAGCGGTAACCGCTACGAAGAGCACTGGGACCTGGCAAAAGGCACGGTTGATTTCTACGATATGAAGGGTGATCTGGAAGCGATTCTGGATCTGACCGGTAAATTATCTGAAATTGAATTCCGCGCGGAAGCGATTCCTGCGCTCCATCCGGGCCAGAGCGCGGCGATTTATTTAGAGGGCAAACGCGTTGGTTTCATTGGGGTTGTTCATCCTGAGCTGGAGCGTAAGCTGGACCTGAACGGCCGTACCATCGTGTTCGAGCTGGAGTGGAACCCGGTTGCAGACCGCGTTATTCCTCAGGCGCAGGACGTCTCTCGCTTCCCGGCGAACCGCCGTGATATCGCGGTTGTGGTCGCTGAAAACGTGCCCGCAGCAGATATTTTGGCCGAATGTAAGAAAGTTGGCGTAAATCAGGTAGTTGGCGTAAACTTATTTGACGTGTACCGCGGCAAGGGCGTAGCAGAAGGTTTCAAGAGCCTCGCTATTAGCCTTATCCTTCAGGATACCAGCCGTACACTCGAAGAAGAGGAGATTGCCGCTACCGTCGCCAAATGTGTAGAGGCATTAAAAGAGCGATTCCAGGCATCATTGAGGGATTGAACCTATGGCGCTTACAAAAGCTGAAATGTCAGAATATCTGTTTGATAAGCTTGGGCTTAGCAAACGGGATGCCAAAGAGCTGGTAGAGCTGTTTTTCGAAGAGATCCGTCGTGCTCTGGAAAATGGTGAGCAGGTAAAACTCTCCGGTTTTGGCAATTTTGATTTGCGAGACAAAAACCAACGTCCGGGCCGTAACCCGAAGACGGGGGAAGATATTCCCATTACAGCCCGCCGCGTGGTGACCTTCAGACCCGGCCAGAAGTTAAAGAGCCGCGTCGAAAACGCAACGCCTAAAGCAGAGTAATATGAACTAACCAAAAAGGCCGCCCACGCGGCCTTTTTTCTTTGCGCTCTTCGGCAAAGCCGCCGTAAAATCAATTACATCACTCGCTAACAAACCGTACACATGCTTGATTATGCTCATCGTCAGCACCGTTCCGATCGGCGTCGCCTGCTTCTGCTGGTGCTGCTGCTTATTCTCGCCGCGGGTATCAGCCTCTGCGCAGGCGACAGCTGGATCGGGCCTGAAAGCTGGATGGGGCCTGACGGGCAGCTCTTCGTCTGGCAGATTCGTCTGCCGCGCACCGTCGCGGTGATCCTGGTCGGCGCCGCGCTGGCGCTGTCTGGCACCATTATGCAGGCGCTGTTCGAAAACCCGCTGGCGGAGCCCGGCCTGCTCGGCGTGTCGAACGGTGCAGGCGTCGGGCTGATTGCGGCGGTAATGCTGGGCGGGGGAGAGCTGTCCGGCTGGAGTATTAGCCTGAGCGCCATTCTCGGCGCACTGCTGATCACCGTCATTCTTCTTCGCTTCGCCAGACGGCACCTGTCGACCAGCCGGCTGCTGCTTGCCGGCGTCGCGCTGGGGATCATCTGTAGCGCGCTGATGACCTGGGCGGTCTACTTCTCGACGTCCTTTGACCTGCGTCAGCTGATGTACTGGATGATGGGCGGCTTTGGCGGCGTTGACTGGCAGCAGGGCTGGCTAATGGCGCTGCTGGTGCCTGTCATCGCGTGGGCTGCTCTGCAGGCCCAGCCGTTGAACCGGCTCGCGCTGGGGGAAATCTCTGCTCGCCAGCTCGGCATGCCGATTGGTTTCTGGCGTAACGTACTGGTCATTGCCATTGGCTGGCTGGTGGGCGTGAGCGTGGCCCTGGCGGGGGCGATTGGCTTTATCGGGCTGGTCATTCCGCACATGCTGCGTCTGTGCGGTTTCACGGATCATCGAACCTTGCTTCCGGCCTCGGCGGTTGCCGGGGCCGCCACGCTGCTGGTGGCCGATATCATCGCCCGGCTTGCCCTGACGGCCGCAGAGCTGCCGATTGGCGTGGTGACCGCTACGTTGGGCGCGCCAGTCTTTATCTGGCTACTATTAAAAGCCGGACGTTAAAAACTACCCGTAAGACAACCTGAGGGAATGCTATGCAGTCAGATATCCTGAATACCGAAGTGACCACCATTGATGGGGATAACACCACGCTGGAAGGCTACAAAGGCAAGGTGTTGCTCATCGTCAACGTGGCATCGAAATGCGGCCTGACGCCGCAGTACGAGCAGCTGGAGAATATTCAGAAGGCCTGGGAGAAAGACGGTTTTACCGTGCTGGGCTTCCCGTGCAACCAGTTCCTGGGCCAGGAGCCGGGCAGCGAAGAAGAGATCAAAACCTTCTGCAGCACTACCTATGGCGTGACGTTCCCGATGTTCAGCAAAATTGACGTCAACGGTGAAAACCGCCATCCGCTGTATGCGAAGCTGATTGCTGCCGCGCCGAAGGCCGTTGCGCCGGAAGAAAGCGGTTTTTACGAGCGTATGGCCAGCAAAGGCCGTGCGCCGCTCTATCCGGACGACATTCTGTGGAACTTCGAAAAATTCCTGGTTGGTCGTGATGGCCAGGTCGTTCAGCGTTTTTCGCCGGATATGACGCCTGAGGATCCGATCGTCATGGAATCTATCAAGCTGGCGCTGGCGAAATAATGCCACTCCTGATGCAGCTCACGGACGTCGCCGAGAAGGGGCGTCTGGAGCCGATAACCTGCGGCATCGATTCGGGCGAAATCCTGCATCTCGTCGGACCAAACGGCGCGGGTAAAAGTACGCTGCTGGCGCGGATGGCGGGGCTGACCACCGGGCCTGGGCAGATTACGCTGCTGGAACATGCCCTGGCCGACTGGTCACCCGCCTCGCTGGCCCACCGGCGCAGCTACCTGGTGCAGCAGCAGGTACCGCCTTTTGCGATGCCGGTCTGGCATTATCTGATGCTGCATCTGCACGACAAACAGCATACGGCACTGCTGGAGGAAGTGGCTGCGGCGTTAGGGCTGGAAGATAAACTGTCCCGGCATGCCAGCCAGCTTTCCGGTGGTGAATGGCAGCGGGTGCGTCTGGCGGCGGTCATTCTGCAGATCCATCCCGCGGGCAATCCTCACGGGAGGCTGCTGCTGCTGGATGAACCGATGAGCGGTCTGGATGTTGCCCAGCAGGCGGCGCTGGATAGCCTGTTAAGCACTCTGAGCAGGAAAGGTATCGCCGTAGTGATGAGCAGCCACGATCTTAACCATACGCTGCGTCACGCCCATCGGGTATGGCTCCTGTCGCGCGGCAGAATGATTGCCAGCGGCACGCGGGATCGGGTCCTTACGCCGCCAAATCTCGCCCGCGCCTACAGCATGTCGTTCCGCAGGCTGGATATAGAGGGACATAAGATGCTGATTTCTACCGGGCAGGAGTAACCGTTTCTTGCCTGTGAACATAATTGCACGCTAAATTACCGAAAGAACAATAAAAGCAGAGGATTCGTCTGAAAATGCGATTCTGGTTTCTCCTCGTGGCGGCACTCTTTCTTGCGGGATGTAGCAGCCATCGTGCACCGCCGCCTAACCCGCGGCTATCAGATTCTATCACCGTCATTGCCAGCCTTAACGATCAGCTGAGCAACTGGCGCGGTACGCCTTATCGCTACGGCGGCATGAGCCGCGGCGGGGTGGACTGCTCAGGCTTTGTCCTGATGACGTTTCGTGACAAGTTTGATCTACAGCTTCCGCGAGACACGCGCAAACAGGCGGAAATAGGAACAGAAATTGATAAAGACGATCTCCTTCCCGGGGACCTGGTCTTTTTCAAAACCGGCTCGGGAGAAAGCGGTTTGCATGTTGGCATATATGATACAGACAACCAGTTTATTCATGCCTCTACCAGCCGCGGCGTGATGCGCTCTTCTCTCGATAACGTGTACTGGCGTAAAAATTTCTGGCAGGCGCGACGTATTTAGTCTGCCCGGACACGTTTTTTATGTCGGCATGGTAACTATTAAACCATGCCGTTTTTTCTCAAATAAGCTGATTAAAGTTAAATTTACCTAAATTAGCAACATCCTTATGTGTCTGTTTTATCTAAAACTGGCTATTACTCTGTAACCAGGATAAGATTATTTTAGATTCAGGGATAAATCTGAAAATTAATACGGAACTAATGAAATTAAACTTATTAAAATCAAGACAGTGGAATTGTGTCAGCAATTGCTCCAGGATGTCCTCTCTCATCTTTAATGCGGGGCGAGTGCAATGATTATTACGCTAGATAATGCTTACCAGTCTGAACTGATGCTTCTGCCTGCCCGTAATAGTGCAGGCGAGCTAAAAGGTTTAGAAATACTGGTTAACTTTACTGGCGTCGGCACCGATGTGAGGATCCCTACCGAGCTCGTTATCCCCCGGCTTTCAGCGGCAGAAGAGTTAGCGCTGTTTAACGAAAAACTGCAATTGCTTGATACCTGTAAACTGTTTTTTATTCAGCATCAGTTAATTGCATGGATCAATATTACACCAGCAATTGTTGAGTTTTTATTAAGTAATGGGAATGCTGTTTCAATTCTTGAGCGTTATCCGTTTCTTGAGTTTACTGTTAATGAGAACTATCCAGGTTTAAATAACGGAAAGGACGATCTGCAACTGGCAAGAATGGCGATCCATTTTCCGCTGGTCCTGGCAAACTTTGGTGCCGGTGCTGCATCGCTCAAGGCCGTCTATGATGGATTATTTAAACGGGTTATTCTTGATAAAGGATTCATCCAGCAGCGTGCTTCAGAGCTTTCTTTCGAGCCTTTTATGCGCGCGATCCTCTGGCAAATAACGCCGCACTGCCAGTCGGTGATCGTCTCCGGCATTGACGACCACGCTCTGCTGCAGCGCGTCCTGTCCTTTAATTTTGGTGCCATGCAGGGCGCGCTCTGGCCAGCCGTCTCGCCGGAGCACGTCACAACGCTCGTTCAGCAGCGATAACCCTGCCTTTCGCCCGTGTTTAAGTCCGGGTAAACCCTCTACACTAAAAGCAGGAGGACTTATGACCCTGTCTTTTACCGCTCACTGGCATGACGAGTTGCCTGGCTTTTACACCGCACTCAAACCAACACCGTTACATAATTCACGTCTTATCTGGCATAACGATCGGCTGGCCGATGAGCTGGCCATTCCGCCTGATATGTTTCAGCGTTCAGACAGCGCTGGCGTCTGGGGAGGAGATACGCTTCTCCCCGGTATGCAGCCTCTGGCTCAGGTCTATAGCGGACACCAGTTTGGTGTCTGGGCGGGGCAGCTGGGCGACGGCAGGGGGATCCTGCTCGGCGAACAACGCCTTCCCAACGGAGAGACGGTTGACTGGCATCTCAAAGGCGCAGGTCTTACCCCATATTCACGGATGGGCGACGGGCGGGCGGTATTGCGGTCTACAATACGCGAAAGCCTGGCATCCGAAGCGATGCATGCGCTGGGTATTCCCACTACCCGCGCGCTGTCGATCGTCACCAGCGACACGCCGGTGACGCGCGAAACGGTGGAAAAGGGGGCGATGCTGATGCGCATTGCGCAAAGCCATCTGCGCTTTGGTCATTTTGAGCACTTTTACTATCGCCGCGAGCCGGACAAGGTTCGCCAGCTCGCGGACTTCGCCATTCGCCACCACTGGGCGCATCTGCAGGATGAGGCGGATAAATACGTTCTCTGGTTCCGGGACGTGGTTGCCCGTACCGCCACGATGATTGCGCGCTGGCAAACGGTAGGCTTTGCTCACGGGGTCATGAACACGGACAATATGTCGATTCTTGGCCTGACCTTTGATTACGGTCCGTTTGGTTTCCTGGATGATTATCAGCCGGGGTATATCTGCAACCATTCCGACTATCAGGGGCGTTACAGCTTTGACAATCAGCCCGCGGTTGGGCTGTGGAACCTCCAGCGGCTTGCACAAACATTATCGCCGTTTATCGACGTCGATGCCCTGAACGATGCGCTCGACAGCTATCAGGACCTTTTGCTGCGGGAATACGGCACGCTGATGCGTAACAAGCTGGGGCTGATGACCCAGGAGAAGGGTGATAACGACATCCTTAACGGACTGTTTGCCCTGATGGCGCGTGAAGGGAGCGATTACACCCGCACCTTCCGCATGCTGGGCCAGACGGAGCAGCACAGCGCCGCCTCGCCGCTGCGCGACGAGTTTATTGACCGGCAGGCGTTTGACGACTGGTTTACACAGTACCGCACGCGGCTGCAGCAGGAGCAGGTAGACGATGTTACACGTCAGGTACAGATGAACGCAGCGAATCCGGCAATGGTGTTGCGCAACTGGCTGGCGCAGCGGGCGATTGAGCAGGCAGAGCAGGGCGAGTATGACGAGCTACACCGTCTGCATCTGGCGTTGCGCACGCCGTTTGCCGACCGGGATGATGATTACGTCAGCCGCCCGCCCGACTGGGGCAAGCGGCTGGAAGTCAGCTGCTCAAGTTAAGGATTTTGGCCGGGCGGCAGGGTCGCCTTACCCGGCCTGTTCATCACTGAGCAACCCAGCCGCCATCCATATTCCACGCGGCGCCGCGAACGTTCACGGCGCCCTCGCTGCACAAAAACAGCGCCAGTTCACCCAACTGCTCCGGGGTAACAAACTCCCCTGAAGGCTGTTTCTCTGCAAGGAGCTGTTCGCGAGCCTGCTCCGGCGGCACGCCATCCGCGATGCGCTTATCAATTTGCTGTTGTACCAGCGGCGTCAGTACCCAGCCGGGGCAGATGGTATTGGCGGTAATACCCGTGCGGACGGTTTCCAGCGCCAGCGATTTGGTAAAGCCCACTACGCCATGCTTGGCCGCAACGTAGGCCGATTTCTCTTTCGACGCGACCAGCCCGTGAACGGAGGCAATATTGATAATGCGCCCCCAGTTTTTCTCGCGCATGGCCGGCAGCGCCAGCCGGCTGGTGTGAAACACTGCGGAGAGGTTTATGGCGATAATGTCGTTCCACTTCTCCACCGGAAAGGCGTCGACCGGGGCCACGTGCTGGATCCCGGCGTTGTTCACAAGAATGTCCACGCCGCCAAACTGCGATTCGGCGTAGCGCATCATGGCTTCAATCTGCAATACGTCCCGCAGATCCGCATCGTGATAGCCCGGCTTTTTACCCAGTTGCGCAATTTCTTCCCGTGCCGATGCGCTGTCGCCAAAACCGTTTAGGATCAGCTGCGCGCCCGCCTTTGCCAGCACGCGGGCGATCCCCAGGCCAATGCCGCTGGTCGAGCCGGTCACCAGGGCGGTTTTACCGTTCAGATTCATTTTTCTCTCCTTACACAATGCCGGTCAGATAGAACACGGCAATGACAAAAAGCACTGCCAGACTTTTAATGATGGTGATTGCGAAAATGCCGCCGTAGGCCTGGCGATGGCTCAGGCCGGTGATAGCCAGCAGGGTAATCACCGCGCCGTTATGGGGCAGCGTATCCATCCCGCCGCTCGCCATCGAGGCCACGCGGTGCAGCACCTCAAGCGGGATATTGGCTGCGTGGGCGGCAGCAACAAAGGTATCGGCCATCGCCGCAAGGGCGATGCTCATTCCGCCGGACGCCGAGCCGGTGATCCCCGCAAGCACCGTCACGCTGATGGCCTCATTCAACAGCGGATTCGGGATAGTCGCCAGCGCTTTGGATAACACCAGAAACCCGGGCAGGGCGGCGATAACCGCGCCGAAACCGTACTCAGAGGCGGTATTCATCGCCGCCAAAATGGCACCGCTCACCGCGGTCCGACTGCCTTCAGCCAGACGCCCCCGGATATTGCGAAAGCCAAAAATCAGCACCAGCACGATACCGGAGATCAGCGCCGCTTCCACGGCCCAGATGGCGGTGATCTTTCCCACCTCGGTGACAATCGGTTTCGCCAGACCTGGCAGAGTAAGCTCGTGGGTCGTGCCGTACCAGCCGGGGATCCAGCGGGTAAACAGCAGGTTCAGTATGCCCACCAGCAGCAGCGGGGAGATAGCAATCAGCGGATGCGGGAGGTTAATGTTATCCGGCGTTTCGGGCTCATTTTTCAGATCCGTGCCGTAACCTTCATTGTTATTCAGCGCCTTACGCCGCTGGCGCTCCAGCCAGAGCAGGCCAAAGACGATAATAAACAGTGAGCCAATAAGCCCCAGCCACGGCGCGGCCCAGGCGTTCGTACCAAAGAAGCTGGTGGGGATGATATTCTGGATCTGCGGCGTGCCGGGCAGAGCGTCCATGGTAAACGAGAACGCCCCCAGCGCGACGGTGGCCGGGATCAGCCGCTTAGGGATGCCGCTCTGGCGAAACAGCTCGGCGGCAAACGGGTACACCGCAAACGCCACCACGAACAGTGAAACGCCGCCGTAGGTTAATAGCGCACACACCAGGACGATCACCGGAATAGCGTGGCGACGACCGAGGATCTGGATCGCGGCGGCGACGATGGAGCGTGAAAAACCGGAAAGCTCAATCAGCTTGCCAAACACCGCACCCAGCAGGAACACCGGGAAGTAGAGCTTGACGAAGCCCACCATCTTTTCCATAAACAGGCCGGTAAACGTCGGGCCGACGGCACCCGGATCGGTCAGCAGCACGGCGCCGAGCGCCGCGATCGGCGCAAACAAAATAACGCTATATCCGCGATAGGCCGCCAGCATCAGCAGCGCCAGCGCCGCCAGGGCTATTAACACACTCATTACGACTCCTCACTTTAATTATTATTCGGGTACCAACGAGAGGCTTAACGCTCGACGGTGAGAGCAATGCCTTGCCCGCCGCCTACGCACAGGGTGACGAGCCCTTTTTTAACGTCACGGCGCTGCATTTCGTACAGCAGGGTCACGAGGATGCGGCAGCCGGAGGCGCCAATCGGATGACCCAGGGCGATAGCGCCGCCGTTAACGTTCACCCTGCGTTCATCCCAGCCAAGCTGCTGGCCCACCGCCAGCGCCTGGGCGGCAAAGGCTTCGTTAGCTTCAATGAGGTCCACCTCGTCGAGCGTCCAGCCCGCCCGCGCCAGTGCCGTCCGGCAGGCGCTGACCGGGCCGATACCCATTACCGACGGATCAACGCCCGTCACGGCGTAACTTACGATGCGGCCAAAAACAGGCAATCCGCTCTCCCGCGCCTTTTCCTCGCTCATCAGCAGCACCGCGGCAGCACCGTCGTTGAGCGTGGAGGCATTCCCCGCTGTGACGGTGCCTTCCTCGTGTAAAAATGCGGGGCGCAGCTGGGCCAGTTTCTCAGCGGTGGTGCCTGGCCGGGGCTGTTCGTCACGGCTGACGATAAGCGGCGGTTTTTTACCCTGTTTCACCGTCACCGGCGCTATCTCGTCGTCAAGGCGACCCGCTTCGATGGCGGAGGCCGCTTTTTGCTGCGACCGGGCGGCGAAGGCGTCCTGCTGCTCGCGGGAAATGTCATACTCACGGGCGACGTTTTCAGCGGTGAGCCCCATGTGGTAATCGTTGAAGGCGTCCCACAGGCCGTCGGTAATCATGCTGTCCTTAAGGCCCGCATGCCCGAAACGCAGCCCGGCACGTGCGCCGTCCAGCAGATACGGCGCGTTGCTCATGCTCTCCTGACCGCCGGCGATAGCCACCTCCGCGTCGCCGCAGCGGATCGCCTGGGCGGCGAGCTGCACCGCTTTTAAGCCCGCGCCGCACACCAGGTTTACGGTGGTCGCCGGCGTGCTGACAGGCAATCCGGCGCTGATGGCCGTCTGGCGCGCAGGGTTTTGCCCGCATCCGGCCGTCAGCACCTGTCCGAAAATCAGTTCGTCTATGTGCTCTGTGCTGAGACCGCTGTTCTCAAGCAGGTGCCGTACCGTGACGGCCCCAAGCTCAACCGCAGAAAGGGACGAGAGCGATCCGCGAAAACTGCCTATGGGGGTTCGCGTTGCCCCGACAATCATGACCTTTTTCATGCTGACCCCTCAGTTGAAGCGCATCTCGCGCACGTCATCCGCCACAATGATTTTCCCTGCCGTTTTACGCACGATCTCGTCAATACTGACGCCCGGGGCGTATTCCCGCAGGATGAACGCGCCGTCCTCGATTTCCAGCAGCGCAAGATCGGTCAGGACCCGACGGATGCAGCCCGCGCCCGTGAGCGGCAGCGTGCAGCGCGGCAGCAGCTTTGACTCACCGCTTTTTGAGGCGTGGGTCATCACCACGATGATGTTCTGTGCCCCGGCGACAAGATCCATCGCGCCGCCCATGCCCTTCACCATCTTTCCGGGGATCATCCACGAGGCGATGTTGCCCTCCACGTCCACTTCAAACGCGCCCAGCACGGTCAGGTCGACATGGCCGCCGCGGATCATGGCAAACGACTGGGCCGAGTCAAAAATGGCCGCGCCGGTCCGCGCGGTCACGGTCTGTTTACCGGCGTTGATCATGTCGGCGTCAAGGCTCTGCTCATCAGGAAACGCGCCCATCCCCAGCAGGCCGTTTTCCGACTGGAGCATCACATCCATCCCGTCCGGAATGTAGTTCGCCACCAGGGTAGGGATGCCGATCCCCAGGTTGACGTAGTAACCGTCGCGCAGCTCTCGGGCGACGCGCATGGCCATCTGTTCACGGGTTAACATCGTCACACTCCTTCGGGGCGCAGCGTGCGCTGTTCAATGCGTTTTTCAAACTGGCCGACAATCAGCCTGTCGACGTAAATTCCCGGGGTGTGAATGGTCGAGGGGGGCAGCTCACCCGGCGGAACAATCTCTTCCACCTCCACCACCGTGATCCGGCCTGCCGTTGCCATCAGCGGATTGAAGTTTTGCGCGGTATGGCGATAGATAACGTTGCCGTACCAGTCCGCTTTCCAGCCCTTAATGAGCGCGAAATCACCGGTAATAGCCTCTTCAAGGATGTAGTGCTTCCCCGCAAACTGGCGCACGTCTTTACCGACAGCCACGGGCGTGCCGTAGCCGGTGGCCGTGTAAAATGCCGGAATGCCCGCGCCGCCCGCGCGCACCTTTTCCGCCAGCGTGCCCTGCGGCGTGAGTTCAATCTCCAGCTCGCCGCTCAGCACCTGCCGCTCGAACAGCGCGTTCTCGCCGACGTAAGAGGCCACCACTTTGCGCACCTGCCGCGTTTCGAGCAGTATCCCGAGACCGAAACCGTCCACGCCGCAGTTGTTTGACACCACGGTCAGATCTTTCACCTGACGGCGTCTGACCTCTACAATAAGGTTCTCCGGAATGCCGCACAGACCGAAGCCGCCTGCCAGCAAGGTCATTCCGTCCGTCAGCCCATCCAGCGCCTGCGCATAGCTGCCGACGCGCTTATCCAATCCTGCCATAGTCATCCCTCCCGTTAACCGTGCCGGTATCATTAGGGGCGGCGACTCATTTGTTAATTTTGAATTTGTGACCCACTCATTTGGTTTTCTTATTAATTTACTGTTAACTAATTCTTTTCAATTAGTTAACAGGATGAAAAATGAGAATGAGTGTCAAACAGTTACGCGCGTTTTTAGCGGTAGCTCACACTCTCAATTTCGCGCACGCCAGCGAACGCTTAAATCTCTCCCAGCCGGCGCTGAGCCTGACGATTAAAAGTCTGGAAGACGCGCTCGGTGGCCCGCTGCTGCAGCGGAGCACGCGCAAGGTCGCGCTGACGCAGGAGGGAGAGACGTTTTTGCCGATGGCGCGCCAGCTGCTTGCCGACTGGGATAACGTCGAAGAGGCGATGCACCAGTGCTTTACCCTGCAGCGCGGTAAAATCTCGGTCGCCGCCATGCCGTCGTTTGCCGCGAATGTCCTGCCCGAGGTGCTGAAAGCGTTTCGCGAGCGCCACGCCGGGATCAACGTCACCGTGCATGACGTCATCAACGAGCAGGTGATTGAGATGGTGCGTGAAGGGCGGGTTGAGATGGGGATCGCCTTCGAACCGGCCCCCACGCACAACCTGCTGTTTACGCCGCTGGGGCTCGACAGGTTTGTTGCCATTGTGCCGAAAGATTCCTCGCTGGCGGGCAAAAAGCGGCTGGCATGGGAAGAGCTGCTGACGCTGGATTTCATTACCCTGCAGCGCCCTTCGGCGGTACGTCTGATGATGGAGGAGGAGCTGGCGCGAAGCGGCAGAAAGCTGGACGTGGCGCTGGAGAGTCATCAGTTGGTGACAGTAGGGCGCATGGTCGCCAGCGGACTGGGCGGCAGCGCCGTACCGGCGCTCTGCGAGGCGCAGATGACGGCACTGGGCGCGGTCTGTATCCCGCTGGATAGCCCGCCTATTGAAAAGTGCATCGGAGCAATCCATCCAGGGCACACGCAGCTCTCTAAAGCGGCGCATGCCCTGCTGGAAACGCTGAAGGATTTTTACCAGCCCGCTCAGGGGGCGAGAAATACCTGCGGTACGGGGTGATCCGGGTGGCTGCCAACGCACACCTGCGCGCCGTACCAGCGCGCCAGCGTCCCGGCCTGCAGCACGTCCTCCGGCGCGCCGCGGGAGACCAGCCTGCCGTTGTGCATCAGCAGAATGCGATCTGCCCACAGCGCCGCCAGATTGAGGTCGTGCAGCACCACGCAGACGTGGAGATGTCCCCGACGGGTCAGGGATTTCAGCAGGCGCAGCAGATGCTGCTGGTGGTAGAGATCCAGCGCGGAGGTGGGTTCATCAAGAAACAGCCAGCCGCGCGGTGCCCCGTCGCACCAGAGCTGGGCCAGCGCGCGGGCGAGCTGGATCCGCTGCTGCTCGCCGCCGGAGAGCGTCGAATAGTGTCTGCCCGCCAGCGGTAAACAGCCCGTAATCGCCATTACTTCCTCAACCACCGATGCTTCAGGGGCGCGAGTCCAGGGCGCGCGGCCCATACCGACCACCGCTTCTACCGGCCAGTCGAATCCAGGCTGTGTATTCTGGCGCATCACCGCCCGGTAGCGGGCGAGGGTATCCGGCGGCCAGTCCGCAAGCGGCGTGCCGGCCAGAGTGCAGCGTCCGCTTGCGGGCTTGAGGTAGCCGGTAAGCAGCCGCAATAATGTCGACTTCCCGGCACCGTTGGGGCCAATCAGTGCGACCAGCTCACCCTGAGAGAGAGTAAGCGACACATCGTCGATCAGCGTCCGCTGCCCGGCGTGAAAGAAAATGTTCTCCGCACAATAGCGTTCAGCCATGCGTACCTCCGCGACGAAAGATAAGCCACAGGAACCACGGCGCACCGAGAAGGCTGGTCAATAACCCGACGGGCATCTCCGCCGGGGAGACCAGGGTGCGCGCCAGCGTGTCGGCAACCAGCAGCAGCAGCGCGCCGGCCAGCACCGAGCCGGGAACGACGGCCCGGTGGTCGGCTCCCAGCCACATGCGCATCAGGTGCGGCACCACAAGGCCAATAAAGCCAATCACGCCGCTGACGGCCACCGCCGCGGCAACCAGCAGGGCGCTGCACAGCAGCAGGATCCTCTGCACAGTGGCAACATCCACCCCGAGATAGTGCGCCTCTTCATCGCCCAGCTGCAGCAAATTGAGCGGGCCGGCCAGCCGCCAGATAATCAGCACCGCGGGCACCATCAGCGACGTTACCGCCAGCAGGGTGGACCACTGCGCCTGCCCGAGGCTGCCCATTCCCCAGAGCGAAAGCTGGCGAAGCTGGGCATCGTTGCTAAGCCAGGAGAGCACCCCGACGGCCGCGCCGCACAGGGCGTTGATGGCGATCCCCACCAGCAGCAGGCGGGACAAGGAGCCGTGACGCTGCTGGCTGAGCAGGAAGATAAGGACGGTTGCGGCCAGCGCGCCGAGGAACGCCGCAAGCATCGGGGCATACAGCATCAGCAGGGCAGGTAAAGCGGCGGGAATAACCACCCACAGCGCCACCGCCAGCGCCGCGCCGCTGCTGATCCCCAGCAAACCCGGGTCCGCCAGCGGGTTGCGGAACAGCCCCTGCATCACACAGCCGGCCAGCGCCAGCGCACCGCCAATCACCAGCGCCAGCAGCACGCGGGGCAGGCGGATGGTAAGCCAGATCTGACGCATGGCCTCATCGCTGCCGCTCCACAGCAGGCTGACCGGCAGGTGCAATGCCCCAAACCCCGTCGCCGTGAGCGTCATGATGCTCAGGATCGCGGCCAGCATCCACAACGACAATGCGATCCGCCGGGACATCAGGGCAGTTGCTCCGCTTTGGCGCGCAGCTTCTGGATGGCATCCGGCGTTCGCACGCTGAAGCCCAGCAGGGCCATATCATCAATCGCCAGCATCTGCCTGTTCCGTCCCGCCGGGGTTTGCGCCAGGCCGGGCAGCTTCCACAGGTTTTCCTCGCCGCCCAGCACGTTCACGCCGTCCTGCGAAATCACCACCAGGTCGGGCCGGCTGGCAATGACTCCTTCCTGCGACAGCGGCTGATAGCGGGTGAATCCCTGCATCGCGTTCTGCAGCCCGGCGGCCCGGATGGCGGCGTCTGCGCCGGTCTGCAGCCCGGCGGCCATCGCGGTCATTCCCCCGTGGTTGAGGATAAACAGCACCCGCTTGTTAAGGGGCGCTGCGGGCAGCGCCGCCAGCGCCTGACGCAGCGTGTTGCGCAGGGCTTCCCCCTCGGCTTCACGGTGCGTGGCGTCGGCAATCACCCGAACCTTTTCGTCAATGACGCTCAGGTCGTTGCGGCCAGGAACGGTAACCACCCTGACGTGACTTTGTTCGACCTGCTTCAGCGCAAGAGACGGCTGCGCCTGGTCGCTGGCCAGCACCAGCGTGGGGCGCATGGACAAAATGCCTTCGGCGTTGAGCTGACGTAAATATCCCACGTCAGGCAGATCGTTTGCCGCCTGCGGCCACTGGCTGGTGCTGTCGCGTGCGATCAGAGAAGACTGCGCGCCAAGTGCATAGACAATCTCCGTCACGTCGCCGCCAAGGGCGACAATTTTCTCCTGCGCGGCGGCAAACGCTACCAGAGGCAGGGCGCACAGCAGGGCTAACCACGTTTTCATGCGGCCAGCCCTTTTGGCGTCAGGGCGTCAATCTGGCTGCGCCACTGGCTCTGCTCCGGCTCGCCTTCGGTACGCTGGCCATAAAGCTGCGCGATTTGCGTGCCGTCGGCGGCAAACAGCTCCAGGCTGGTGACGTGGCCGTCTGCGGTTGGTTTGCGCGTCACCCAGCTCTCCGCGATGGTTTCTTCCAGCAGATGCAGCGTAAAGGCGGGATTAAAGATGTTCAGCCAGCCTTTCATCGGCACGACTTTCTGCACTACACCAGTGAAGATCTGCACGCAGCCGCGGTTACCGACGAATACCATGATTTCGTTGCCGTCCTGACGTGCCGTTTCCAGCAGCCGTGCCAGCGCGCTGTTCTCCACCTTACAGGCAAGGTCGTCGCCCACCAGGCGAAACGCCTGCTGACGGCTGAGATTGTGGCGTTTGAGCAGGCTGAAGAACTGATGCACATCAGTCATGGCACGCCACTCCTTATCCACGAGAGCGGCATCCGCGTTTTCGGCGTGAGCCGGGGCATCCGCAGCGCCCAGCTCAAGCGGCGGATTATCGGCAAAGATAAAGCTGGTCAGCACATCGCCCCAGGCAGCGAGGTCGGTGTTGTCCGTGGTATAGACCTTGAGCACCGCATCGCCCTGGCGATCGAAGAACTGAATGCTCTGCCGCTCGCCGCGTGGGGTGGCTTCTCTGAGGTGAAACGCGCTCGCCCACTGGTTGAGGAACAGGCGAAGATCCAGCGCGCGCGGGTTCAGCACCAGCCCGGCGTGGCCCTTCAGGTGCTGGTTGGTGAAGCTGCCAACCTGCTCGTGCACGGCATACTCGTTGCGGCAGATGCATTTGGTTTCACCCACGGCTTCCAGCGCGCCCAGGATATCGCGGATGTCACCGTGCAGTCGCCAGGCGTCATGGCCCACGCGCGCGAAGGTCAGCTCCGCCTCGCTGATGTTCATTAACCCTGCGATGTCTCGCGCGTACTTACCCGGATGTTCTTCTTTTAGCTCAAGCCAGCGTGTGTAGTGATTCATTGTCTTATCCTTCTGAAGAGTGGCCCCGAAGGGAATTACCACTGATAGCTTACGAAAATCTTGCCGTTACGCCCGTCCTGCGGAATGCCCTGAGGTGACCAGTACGCTTTGTCAAAGGCGTTGCCCAGCACCAGCGTGGTGGTGACGCCCTTGAGCTTCTCCTGGCCCTTATAGCTGACGTAAAAATCGTTGACCGCATAGCCCGGCTGCTTGCTGTAGCTGCTGCTGACGTGAGTTGAGCGATCGGCAAAAGTGCCGATCCAGCCGACGGAGAACCCGCTTTGCGCCACCGGAACGTCCAGCCTGCTGGTGACGGTGTCCGGGTTGATGCTGGAGATGTACTCCCCAGTATTGGTATCTTTCCCGCGCGTGCGGTTATAGGCCACGTCAAGGTTAAACAGATCGGCCGAATATTTTGCCATTACGTCCCAGCCCCAGATTTTGGCGTCTGGAACGTTGTACGACATGGTGGTCGCCGCGGCGAAGTTGACGGTGGTGGAGATGTAGTCTTTCGCTTTGGTATCGAAATAGCTGGCCTTGAACTCCAGCGCATCGTTGGAGAGCATCAGATCGTCAAAGCGCAGGCCAAAACCAAACTCCTGCGTTTCGTTGGTTTCCGGGCGCAGGTTCGGGTTAGGTACCCAGTAGTTGGTGTAGAACCGGCCGATGGAGAAGTGTTTAGCGTCGTTATACATTTCACCCATGGTCGGCGCGCGGAAGGCCTGCGCGTAAGAGCCGAACAGCATCAGCCAGTCGGTGGGGCTGATGGTTAACCCTGCCCGGGAAGACCACTTATCGGCATTGACGTCATCGTAGCCATCGCTGCTGCCGCGATAGTTGTCATAGCGCGTGCCGCCCAGAAGGGTAACGGGCAGATCGCGCAGGGTGATCTCATCCTGCAGCCAGCCTGAGCTAAAGTCGATTTTCGCCTCCGGGAAGCCGGTCGTGGCACCGCCCGGACGCTGCTCCTGGCGATAGTATTCTCCGCCGTAGGTCAGAAGGTGAGACGCAAAGGAGTCGCTGAACAGGCGGGTACGGTTTTCCACCTTGCCGCCTTTGGTGGTCTGCTTGCGGAACTCGCCGGTGCTGTCGATGTTCTGGGCGTTAATGCGCGCTTCAGACCAGTAAACCTTCGCATCGGCGTTCAGCCAGTCGTACCCTTCCGGCGCAATGCGGTAGCTAACCTGCGCATCTCGCTGGATGGTGGAGCGGTCGGTCATCGGGTTGCTGCTGTTGGCATCTGATGTTTGCGGGTTTTTCGGCTCCTGTGCGGCGTTGTTGTAGTAGCGCAGGGCGCCACTCAACGTCTGAGCCGGGTCGATTTTCCAGCTGCCTTTCGCCAGCATGTTATTAATGGATTCGTCGTTCGGCGCCGTTGCACCGTCGCTCTGGCGGATATCGCCGCGGTCGCGGCTGGACCACGACACCAGGCCGTCCAGGGTATCGGTGCGGCCATAGGCGCTGGCCCCCAGGCCGAGGCTGTGGTCACCCGTTGCACCGGTACCAAACACGCGATAACCGCTGTTTTTACCCGGCTCCAGCAGGTCTTTGGCGTCGACGGTGTCATAGGAAATCACGCCGCCCAGCGCGCCGCTGCCGTAGAGCAGGGCCGACGGGCCGCGCACCACCTCGATACGTTTGATGAGCGCGGGATCGAGGAAGGTGCTGTTCAGGTGGCCGGTATCGGTTCCCTGGCGCACGCCGTCAACCAGTACCAACACGCCGCGACGGTCGTAGCCGCGCAGGTTAACGTCCTGACCGTTGGTGCGGCCGGTGCCGTCAAGCGTCAGGCCGGGGACGTTGCGCAGCAGATCGGCGGCAGAGCTGGCGGTCTGTTTTTCCGGGGCGGTGGCGTCAATCACGCTCACCATCATCGGGGCTTCGAAGGCGCTACGGGCGTTGCCTGTGGCGGTGACGGTTATTTCATCTGCGGCAGCAAACGCGACGCCCGGCAGGGTGCTGACAATCGCCAGCGCCAGAAGGGACGGGCGTAAACGTGCGGTGTGCAGGTGTGGCATAGCAACTCTCCATAAAGTATCGAAAGCGCTGGCTGCCTGGGGATGACCTGGGTGGCTGGCGAAGGTTTTAGTTTATTTTGTGAGGATCAATTTTCCGGCATTCGTCTGGCGCAGCAGGTAGTGCTGGCCGTCATGCTCGATAATCACCCGGCCCTCATCACCCAGCAGAGTTTTGCTGTCGATGCGACGATCGCCAGGGGCAGGGGACGGTGCTGTGTGTGTTTTTGCTGGCGTTGTCGCGCTGTTATCCGTAGGTGACATCATGTTTATAAATAACAATCAATGTAACAATGATAATCATTATCAATAAACTGCAAATTCACGGCAAGCGTTTTTGTGAAAATTGTGTGACGGGATCAAATTCAGGGGGCGAGGTGCGGCCTGATTCCCTCACCCCAACCCTCTCCCTAAGGGAGAGGGAGAAGGGCGCCACCCGACAATAACATCAGAAGCGAGAATCAACCGCAGCTGCCAGCTTCTCCAGCAGCAGCTCGCTGTCTTCCCAGCTCAGGCACGGATCGGTGATCGACTGGCCGTACACCATCTGCTGGCCGGCAATGATTTTCTGCGTGCCTTCCTTGATGAAGCTTTCGGCCATAATCCCGGCAACGGCGGTCGAGCCGCTGCGGATCTGCTGACAGATCTCATCGCAGACGTCCAGCTGGCGGCGATGCTGCTTCTGGCAGTTGCCGTGGCTGAAATCCACCACCAGGTGTTCCGGCAGGTCGAACTCGGCCAGCGTTTCACAGGCCGCCGCAATATCTTCTGCATGGTAATTGGGTTTCTTCCCGCCGCGCATAATGATATGCCCGTACGGGTTACCGCTGGTCTGGTAGATGGTCATATGACCGCTTTTGTCCGGCGACAGGAACATGTGGCTGGCACGCGAGGCGCGGATCGCATCTACCGCGATACGGGTGTTGCCGTCGGTCCCGTTTTTAAAGCCGACCGGACAGGAGAGGGCAGAGGCCATCTCGCGGTGGATCTGGCTTTCGGTGGTCCGCGCGCCAATCGCGCCCCAGCTGATCAGATCGGCGATAAACTGCCCGGTCACCATATCGAGAAATTCGGTGGCCGTCGGCACGCCCAGCTCGTTGACCTGCAACAGCAGCTTGCGCGCCAGTTCGATGCCGTGGTTCACGCGATAGCTGCCGTTAAGGTCAGGGTCCGAAATCAGCCCTTTCCAGCCCACCACGGTACGCGGTTTTTCAAAGTAGGTGCGCATCACAATCTCAAGGCGATGCTGGTATTTATCCCGCAGCCCCTGAAGGCGTTTTGCGTAGTCCATTGCCGCATCCAGATCGTGGATGGAGCAGGGGCCAATCACCACCAGAAGACGCCTGTCTTCACCATTGAGGATTTTTTCAATGCGGCGGCGGGAGGCCGTCACATGTTCCGCGACCGCGGCGGAAACGGGGTGCCGCTCGGCCAGTTCAGCCGGGGTGACCAGGCTGTCTATGCGCGCCGTGCGGAGTTCATCGGTTTTATTCATGACTTGTCTCAGAAAATTTTTGCTTCATCGGCAGACTACCGGGAAGTGATGGGCATCACATTAAACCAATCCCTGCTGATTTCAAGTTCGGGGCGACACCGCCCCGCTGTTGAAATGGATGATACATGAATCCGAGCTAATGTACTAGCTTGTTAGTACATTCGGCGGTTAAGTCCCATGATGTCGAGAATTTTGGTGGCGATCTCTTCAACCGAATAGTTGGTGCTGTTCAGCCACGGGATCTGGTTTTTGCGGTACAGCGCCTCTACTTCGGAAACCTCCATGCGGCACTGGCGCATCGAGGCGTAGCGGCTATTCTCGCGGCGCTCTTCGCGGATCGCCGCCAGGCGTTCCGGGTTAATCGTCAGGCCGAACAGCTTGTGCTGCAGCGGCTTAAGAGCAGCGGGCAGCACCAGGTTATCCATGTCATCAGCGATAAACGGGTAGTTTGCGGCGCGGATGCCGAACTGCATCGCCAGATAGAGGCTGGTTGGCGTTTTGCCGCAGCGCGACACCCCGAGCAAAATCACCTGGGCCTGGTCGAGATTGCGCAGCGAAATCCCGTCGTCGTGCGCCAGGGTGTAGTCGATGGCGGCGATACGCGCATCGTATTTGGTCAGGTTGCCGGGGTTCAGCCCGTGGGTGCGGTGCGCGATAGGCGTCGGGTCAAGCTTCAGTTCGCTCTGGAGCGGAGCCACCAGCGCCTGCACGATATCCTGGCAGAAGCCCTCACTTTGCAGAATGATGTGGCGAATTTCGGGAATCACGATGGAGTAGAACACCAGCGGGCGCACGCCGGTCTGCTGGTAGATGGCATCGATCTGATCCTTCACCGCTTTGGCGCGGCTCTCATTTTCCACAAAAGGCAGCGTGATGCTGTTGATCGAAACGGGGAATTGCGACATCACCGCGTGGCCCAGCACCTCGGCGGTGATCGCCGTACCATCAGAAATATAAAAAACGTGACGATCGACAGCATTATCCATTTTACCCACCCTGAATATCATACGTAATTGTCTGAAAGCATAAATTAAAAAAGGTAATTACACAGCAAAGAACTTATCCTAATTATAAATGAAACACTGTTTTTGATTTTCCTGAAAAGCGGATTTCATTTTTCAAATAGCGACTTTATTTTTGGGGTTTCTGGCTGAATATAGAGGAATCATCGGGTTATTGGCTGGTGGGAAACTATCCGAAAAGTTGAAAATTTAAATTGCTTACACGATTCACCGTTTTTTTAGCGCAAATAATTATGCCAGTATAAATACGTAGTCAGGTGTTACTTACTCCGATCAAATATCACAAAAGGATTGTTTCGATGTCCAACAATGGCTCGTCACCGCTGGTGCTTTGGTATAACCAACTCGGCATGAATGATGTAGACAGAGTTGGGGGCAAAAATGCCTCCCTGGGTGAAATGATTACAAATCTGTCCGGTATGGGTGTCTCCGTACCAAACGGGTTTGCCACGACCGCCGACGCGTTTAACCTGTTTTTAGACCAGAGCGGTGTAAACCAGCGCATTTACGACCTGCTGGATAAAACGGATATTGATGACGTCACCGAGCTTGCAAAAGCCGGGGCGCAGATCCGCCAGTGGATCATCGACACACCTTTCCAGCCGGAACTGGAAAAAGCCATCCACGACGCCTACAACCAGCTCTCCGCTGACGATGCGCAGGCTTCCTTTGCCGTGCGTTCTTCCGCGACCGCAGAAGACATGCCGGACGCCTCGTTTGCCGGACAGCAGGAAACTTTCCTGAACGTTCAGGGCTACGATGCCGTGCTGGTGGCGGTGAAGCACGTGTTTGCCTCCCTGTTCAACGACCGCGCCATCTCCTATCGCGTGCACCAGGGCTACGACCATCGCGGCGTGGCGCTCTCCGCGGGCGTGCAGCGTATGGTGCGCTCCGACGTTGGCTCCTCCGGCGTGATGTTCTCCATTGATACCGAATCCGGCTTCGACCAGGTGGTGTTTATCACCTCCGCGTGGGGCCTGGGCGAGATGGTGGTGCAGGGCGCGGTTAACCCTGACGAGTTCTACGTCCACAAGCCTACGCTGGCCGCTGGCCGTCCGGCGGTGGTGCGCCGCACCATGGGCTCGAAAAAAATCCGCATGATCTATGCCCCGACCCAGGAGCATGGCAAGCAGGTTAAAATTGAAGATGTACCGCAGGAGCAGCGCGACCGCTTCTCCCTGACCGACGCCGAAGTGCAGGAACTGGCGAAGCAGGCGGTGCAGATAGAAAAACACTACGGCCGTCCGATGGATATCGAATGGGCGAAAGACGGGAACACCGGCAAGCTCTTCATCGTGCAGGCGCGCCCGGAAACCGTCCGCTCACGCGGTCAGGTGATGGAGCGTTATACGCTGCACGCGCAGGGTAAAATCGTGGCGGAAGGCCGTGCCATCGGTCACCGCATCGGTGCCGGCCCGGTCAAAGTGATCCACGACATCAGCGAGATGAACCGTATTGAGCCAGGCGACGTGCTGGTGACCGACATGACCGACCCGGACTGGGAACCGATCATGAAGAAAGCCGCGGCCATCGTTACCAACCGCGGCGGTCGTACCTGTCACGCGGCGATCATTGCCCGCGAGCTGGGTATTCCTGCGGTTGTCGGCTGCGGTGACGCCACCGAGCGCATGAAGGACGGGCAGAACGTGACCGTCTCCTGTGCCGAAGGTGATACCGGCTACGTGTACGCCGATATTCTCGACTTCAGCGTGAAGAGCTCCAGCGTGGATACCATGCCGGACCTGCCGCTGAAGATCATGATGAATGTCGGCAACCCGGACCGTGCGTTTGACTTCGCCTGCCTGCCGAACGAAGGCGTTGGCCTGGCGCGTCTGGAATTCATCATCAACCGTATGATCGGCGTTCACCCGCGCGCGCTGCTGGAGTTTGACGATCAGGATCCGAAGCTGCAGAACGAAATCCGCGAGATGATGAAAGGCTACGACTCGCCGAAAGAGTTCTACGTCGGCCGTCTGACCGAAGGGATCGCCACGCTGGGCGCAGCGTTCTACCCGAAACGCGTGATTGTGCGTCTGTCTGACTTCAAGTCAAACGAATACGCCAACCTGGTGGGCGGCGAGCGCTACGAGCCGGAAGAAGAGAACCCGATGCTGGGCTTCCGCGGCGCCGGACGCTATGTGTCCGACAGCTTCCGTGACTGCTTCGCGCTGGAGTGTGAGGCGGTGAAACGCGTGCGCAACGACATGGGGCTGACCAACGTCGAAATCATGATCCCGTTCGTGCGTACCGTGGATCAGGCGAAAGCGGTGGTGGACGAGCTGGCGCGTCAGGGGCTGAAGCGCGGCGAAAACGGGCTGAAGATCATCATGATGTGCGAGATCCCGTCCAACGCCCTGCTGGCCGAGCAGTTCCTGGAACACTTCGACGGCTTCTCTATCGGCTCGAACGACATGACGCAGCTGACGCTGGGTCTGGACCGCGACTCCGGCGTGGTTTCCGAACTGTTCGACGAACGCAACGAGGCGGTGAAAGCGCTGCTTTCCATGTCCATCCGTGCGGCGAAGAAGCAGGGTAAATACGTCGGCATTTGTGGTCAGGGTCCATCTGACCATGAAGACTTTGCCGCCTGGCTGATGGAGGAGGGGATCGATAGCCTGTCCCTGAACCCGGACACCGTGGTGCAAACCTGGCTGAGCCTGGCAGAACTGAACAAGTAACGACATCACTATCGGAAAAAGGCGAGGATATTATTCCTCGCCTTTTTTATTTCACCGCTAATTTGCTCCCCATCACAAATAAACTAAAAAACCAAATATCATAATTTGTCTGTTAATTAAGACAATTGTTAGTGCGCAAAGCGTTGCTAATACTTGAGCCTTACTGCGCATTTCCCTTCGGAAGATGCGCAACTGGTTGAAATACGTTTTAACCTGATAAAAAGGCAAATAACAATGACACTTTCCTCTGTATTGCGTACCAAAGATAAAATAGGTTATGGCTTAGGCGATATGGCCAGCGCGCTGGTCTGGCAAACGGCCACGTTATTTCTTGCTTATTTCTATACCGACGTTTTCGGTTTACCCGCTGCCATTATGGGCACCATGTTTTTAGTGGTGCGCGTGGTCGATGCGTTTGTCGACCCGTGCATTGGCGCGCTGGTTGACCGCACGCAGACGCGTCACGGCCGTTTCCGTCCCTGGTTGCTGTGGTTTGCTATTCCCTTTGGCGTAAGCTGCCTTATCACCTTCTACGTACCGGACGTCGGGCCGACGGCAAAAATTGTTTATGCCTGCGCGACCTACGCGATTTTAAGCCTGATTTACTCCGCCATTAACGTGCCTTACTGCGCCATGCCGGGGGCGCTGACGCTGGATCCGCGCGAGCGCCACTCCCTGCAGTCCTGGCGTTTTGGCTTGTCGTTTATCGGCGGGCTGATCGTAACGGTTATCGCCTTGCCGCTGGTCTCATTGTTAGGACAGGGCAACGTGCAGAAAGGCTATTTCTACGCCATGAGCCTGATGGGGCTGCTGGGGATTGTGCTTTTTTTCTGCTGTTTCCTGATGACCCGCGAGCGTTATTCCCCACGCAATGATACCTCCGGCTCCATGCTAACCGATTTAAAACTGCTGGCCGGGAACAGCCAGTGGCGTATTGTCTTCCTGTTTAATATTTTGCTGTTAACGGCGGTGGTGACGCGCGGCTCTGCCACCATGTATTACGTCAACTATGTGCTGTTGCGCCCGGAGCTGGTTTTTGCCTTTATTGTTTCCGGCATGGTGGCCTCCTTAAGCGGCGCATTATTATCTGAACGGCTGCTGGGGAAATTTGACCGCGTCCGCGCCTATCAGTGGACGATTATTTCCTTCGTCATCTTCGGCGCGCTGATTTTCTTCCTGCCGCCTTCTCAGGTGTGGCTGATTTTTGGCCTCAACATTGTCTTTAGCTTTGTACAAAACCTCACCACGCCGCTGCAGTGGACCATGTTCTCAGATGTGGTCGACTACGAAGAGCACCGCAGCGGCCGCCGTCTGGACGGGCTGGTCTTCTCCACCGCGCTGTTTGCCATCAAGTTTGGGCTGGCGCTGGGCGGGGCGGTGGTCGGCTGGGTGCTCGGCATGGTGGATTACGCCCCGGGCCAGGCAGCCCAGGCGCCGCACGTGCTCTCCACCATCAACGCGCTGTTCACCCTTATTCCGTGCGCGCTGTTCCTTTGCATGGTGGCGCTGCTTTCCATCTACAAGCTCAACAGCCGGCTGGTGGATTCCATCGCCCGGGAACTGGCGAGCAAGCGTGAGGTAAGACCCGACGCGGGGCAGCTAAGCCCGGCAACCCCTTCCGCACTACAGGAGTAAAATATGACTGCTATCTATAAGGACGCGGGACGTCCCGTACACGAGCGCGTCGCCGATTTACTGGCGCGTATGACCCCGGAAGAGAAGTTCGCCCAGATGCATGCGTACTGGCTGATCCTCGATGAAAACGGTAACCACCGCGAGCGCAGCGACCTCAGCGATGAGTTCGCCGGCGTGAGCCAGCAGGCTGCACTCAGCGAACGGCTGAAGCTGGGCGTCGGGCAAATTACGCGCCCGCTGGGCACCCACATCGTTGATGCGAAAACCGGCGTGCGCGCCGCTAACCGCCTGCAGCGCATGATGATGGAGGAGACGCGTCTTGGCATTCCGGCATTGTTCCATGAAGAGTGCCTGGTGGGGCTGCTGTGCAAAGACGCCACGCTGTTCCCGTCGTCGCTGAACTACGGCTCCACCTGGGACCCTGAACTGGTGCAGCGCGCGGCAGAGCAGATTGGTAAAGAGGCGCGTTCCGTTGGCTGCCAGCAGGGGCTGGCCCCGGTGCTGGACGTTTCCCGCGACGTGCGCTGGGGGCGAACCGAAGAGACCTTCGGGGAAGATCCCTGGCTGGTGGGGGTGATGGCCACCGCCTACGTGAAAGGCTTACAGGGCGATAAGCGCGATCTGCTGGCGACGCTCAAGCATTACGTGGGCCACTCGTTCAGCGAAGGGGCGCGTAACCACGCCCCGGTTCATCTCGGCTTCAGCGAGCTGAACGACACCTTCCTGCTGCCGTTTGAAATGGCGGTTAAGCTGGCAAACGCCGGTTCGGTCATGCCCGCCTACCACGATATCGATAACCAGCCGGGGCACAGCGACAGCTTCCTGCTGACCACCGTCCTGCGTGAACAGTGGGGCTTCGACGGCATTATTGTCGCGGACTATGGCGGCGTCAGCCTGCTGCACCAGCATCACGGGATTTCCCACGACGCAGCGGAGTCCGCTGCGCTGGCCTTTAACGCCGGGCTGGACGTTGAGCTGCCGAAAGACGACTGCGCGAGCCATCTGGCAGATGCCGTTGAGCGTGGATTGATTTCCATGACGAAGGTGGATGAGATCGTAGCGCGTACGCTGACCGAAAAATTCCGCCTCGGCCTGTTTGAGAACCCGTATGCCGATGAAAACGGTATCGATCTGCAAAATGAGATGACCCGAGAGGTCGCGCGGGAGGTAGCGACCAAATCGATCACGCTTCTGGAAAACGACGGCATTCTGCCGCTGAACGGTAAGCCCCGCGTGGCGGTGGTGGGGCCGACGGCAGACGATCCGCTGGCGTTACTCAGCGGCTACAGCTTCCCGGTGCATTTGATCATCAGCGATATGGTTGAGGAAACCTCGCAGGTGACGACCCCGCGCGCGGCGCTGGAGCAGTACCTGGGGGCATCGAACGTGCGCTATGCGAAAGGGTGCCACATTATCGAAAAACGGATGGCGGGTGCGCCGGTCTTCCCCGGCGACAGCGGTGGCAAGCCGATGCAGCAGTCTCCCGTGTCGCAAAGCACCGCACTTATCCCCGAGGCGGTCAACGCCGCGCAGGAGAGTGACGTGGTGGTGGCCTGCGTGGGCGATCTCGCCGGACTGTTCCAGAGCGGCACGGTCGGGGAAGGATCTGATACCGATTCTCTGAATCTGCCCGGCGTGCAGCAACAGCTGCTGGACGCCCTGGTCGCCACCGGCAAACCGGTGATTGTCGTGATGACCGGCGGGCGCCCGTACAACCTTCAGGGGCTGGAGGACAAGGTTGCCGCGCTGATGATGGCCTGGGCGCCGGGGCAGGAAGGGGGCTGGGCGATTGCCGATGTGCTGACCGGTCGCGCGGAGCCGCAGGGGCGTCTGGTAGTCAGCGTGCCGAAAAGCGCCGGGGCGATGCCGTATTACTACAATCACAAGCTGAAAAGCGGCGGCACGCCGTTTGCGTTCCATTTCGGTGCGCGTTACCCGTTTGGTTTTGGCCTTGGCTGGACGCAGTTTAGCTGGGGCACTGCCCGCGTCGCTGAAAGCCGCGTGCCGGTCGACGGTGAGGTGACGCTGAGTGTGGATATCACCAATACCGGCGAGCGCAGCGGGAGTGAAGTCGTGCAGGTCTACGTGCGGGACAGGGTCGCTAGCCAGGTGCGCCCGCTTCAGGAGCTGAAGGCCTTCCAGCGCGTCACGCTCTCGCCGGGCGAAACCGCCACGCTCACCTTCACGCTGCCGGTTGAGATGTTCAACTTCACCCGTCGTGACGGGAAACGCATCGTTGAGCCTGGCGAGTTTGAACTGCAGATTGGCGCATCGTCGGCGAATATCCGCGAGGTCGTGACGGTCAACGTAACCGGAGAGACGCGGGTTCTGCCTGCTGAATGGCGAATGCTCAGTCGCTGTGACGTGAAGCGCGCGTAGTCAGGATAAAAAAAAGCCCATCGTGGGAGATGGGCAAAGACTACACACAGCAATTCGTTGTTTCACTCAGGGGATTTCCATGCTTATAAACCAAGGTGTTGATTTATAACCGTGAGCTAATAGTAGGCATTGTGTTATTTAGCGTCGATCAGATTCGTCTCAATAGTTAAAGAGACGTAAAGATTTCTTGAGGATAATAGCGGACTTACTGTTGAAATAGCGGGTCTGACCAGTGAGTGACGAATAAATAGTTTAGTAATGCTTAAGTGTTGATGAGGGTAATGTAGACCAGGTGCGCGTTAGCGCCACCCGGCCAAAAGGCTTACTGCGTGTTCTTCTCTTCCAGCTCTTCCAGCTCGCTCAGAATCACGTCCGGGTCGGTTCCCGGCGGCGGCACTTCATGAACCCAGGCGGAGAACAGACGCCAGGTGACGGCGAGCAGCACCGGGCCAATGAACAGACCGATCATCCCGAAGGCAATCAACCCGCCGATAACGCCGGAGAGGATCAGGATCAGCGGCAGGTCTGCGCCCATGCGGATGAGGATGGGGCGAATCACGTTATCCATGGTGCCGACCACGCAGCTCCAGACCAGCAGAACCGTTCCCCACGTGGTATCACCCGTCCAGTACAGCCAGATAATACTCGGAACCAGCACCAGCAGCGGCCCCAGTTGCGCAAGGCAGGTCATCAACATGACCACGGTAAAGACGGTGGCGTACGGTACGCCGGAAATCGCCAGGCCGATACCGCCCAGCACCGCCTGAACCAGCGCCGTCACCACGACGCCCAGGGCGACCGCGCGCACGGCCTGCGCGGCCAGCAGTACCGCGGCATCGCCCCGTTTTCCCGCCAGGCGGGTGGCAAAGTGACGAACGCCTAAAGCCACCTGCTCACCGCGCCAGTAAAGCAGGGCGCTGAAGACCAGCATCAGGGTACAGTGCATCATAAAGCGGCCGATATGCGCGGCCTGACCGACAAACCAGGTGGTGGTGGTGCCAATATACGGACGCACTTTCGCCATCAGCGCGCTGCCGCCCATCTCCAGCAGGCTATGCCAGCCGCTGTAGAGTTTAGCGCCCACGACCGGAATGCTGTTCAGCCAGGCAAGATCCGGCAGCGTCAGGTCGCCGCTGGTCACGGCGCGGATCACCGGGCCGCTGGAGTCGACAAGGCTGTTAACCAGCAGGGCAATCGGAATAATAAACAGCAGGAACAGCAGCAGCGTCATGACCAGAACGGCTAAGCCGCGGCGGCCAAACAGCAGCTTCTGCAGGCGTAATAAAAGAGGCCAGGTTGCGACGACAACGGTCGCGGCCCACGCAAAGCCGAGAATAAAGGGTTGAACAATCCACAGACACGCAATAATCATGAGGGCTAAGAACAGCACCGACAGCAGAATTTGCGCAACATCCCTGGGCTGACGAAGATTGACCATAAACGAAACATTTCCTTAAATGAACGCCAGCCGGGCTGGCGGGAACGTAAACCGCATCTCTCTAATCATTAGTGATATCAGCGATTTTTGACAGGCGAATTCTGCCTGTAATTCAGCAGAGATTATAAGAAAAAAATGTGATAAAACTTTTAAGATACACGCAAACGATTCCCACAACTCTAATTAGGGTCGACAGTAATGATCCCACAGATTTCTCAGGCACCTGGCGTCGTTCAGCTGGTGCTTAATTTTTTGCAGGCACTGGAGCAACAGGGTTTTACAGGTGATACCGCCACGAACTATGCCGACAGGCTGACGATGGCAACCGATAACAGTATCTACCAGCTTCTTCCCGATGCCGTCGTTTTCCCTCGATCTACGGCCGACGTGGCGCTTATCGCCCGGCTGGCAACGCAGGAGCGCTTTGCCTCTCTGGTCTTCACGCCGCGCGGCGGTGGCACCGGGACCAATGGTCAGGCGCTGAACCAGGGCATAATTATTGATATGTCGCGCTATATGAACCGCATCATTGAGATCAACCCTGAAGAGGGGTGGGTGCGGGTTGAAGCGGGCGTCATCAAAGATCAGCTTAATCAGTATCTCAAGCCTTACGGCTACTTTTTTGCCCCTGAGCTCTCCACCAGCAACCGCGCGACCATTGGTGGAATGATCAATACCGATGCTTCCGGCCAGGGCTCGCTGGTCTATGGTAAAACCTCCGACCACGTGCTGGGCGTGCGTGCGGTGCTGCTGGGCGGCGACATCCTTGATACCCAGCCGATGCCGGTTGAACTGGCGGAAACGCTGGGCAAAGATAACACCGCCAGCGGGCGCATCTACCGCACCGTGCTGGAGCGCTGCCGCGACAACCGCCAGCTTATTCTCGACAAATTCCCCAAACTGAACCGCTTTTTAACGGGCTACGACCTGCGCCACGTGTTTAATGACGACCTGACGCAGTTTGATTTAACCCGCGTGCTGACCGGCTCCGAAGGGACGCTGGCGTTTATTACCGAGGCGCGGCTGGATATCACCCGCCTGCCGAAGGTGCGTCGTCTGGTGAACGTCAAATATGACTCCTTCGACTCCGCGCTGCGCAATGCGCCGTTTATGGTGAAAGCGCAGGCGCTGTCGGTGGAAACCGTCGACTCGAAGGTGCTCAATCTGGCCCGGGAAGATATCGTCTGGCACTCCGTTAGTGACCTCATTACCGACGTGCCGGATAAAGAGATGCTCGGTCTCAATATTGTGGAATTTGCCGGCGATGATGCGGAGCTGATTGAACGCCAGGTCACCACGCTCTGCCAGCGTCTGGATGAGCTGATTGCGCAGGGAGAAGGCGGTGTGATTGGCTGGCAGCTCTGTAACGATCTGGCCGGTATCGAGCGTATTTACGCCATGCGTAAAAAAGCCGTGGGCCTGCTCGGCAATGCGAAAGGGGCGGCGAAGCCCATTCCTTTTGCCGAAGATACCTGCGTGCCGCCTGAACATCTGGCGGATTATATCGTTGAGTTTCGCGCCCTGCTGGACAGCCACGGCCTGAGCTACGGCATGTTCGGCCACGTGGATGCCGGGGTGCTGCACGTGCGTCCGGCGCTGGACATGTGCGACCCGCAGCAGGAGATCCTGATGAAGCAGATCTCCGACGACGTGGTGGCCTTGACCGCCAAATACGGCGGTCTGCTGTGGGGAGAGCACGGGAAAGGGTTCCGCGCGGAATACAGCCCGGCCTTTTTCGGGGAGCAACTCTACGCGGAACTGCGTAAGGTGAAAGCGGCATTTGACCCGGATAACCGCCTTAACCCGGGGAAAATCTGCCCGCCAGAAGGCGTGGACGCGCCAATGCTCCAGGTGGATGCCGTCAAGCGCGGCACCTACGACAGACAGATTCCGATTGCGGTGCGCTCGTCCTGGCGCGGCGCGATGGAGTGTAACGGCAACGGCCTGTGCTTTAACTTCGACGCGAAAAGCCCTATGTGCCCGTCGATGAAAATCACCAGCAACCGTATTCACTCGCCGAAAGGGCGGGCGACGCTGGTACGCGAGTGGCTGCGTCTGCTTGCGGATCGCGGCGTCGATCCCCTGAAGCTGGAGCAGGAACTGCCGGAAAAACGGGCCAGCCTGCGCTCGCTGATTGAGCGCACCCGCAACAGCTGGCATGCCAACAAGGGCGAATATGATTTCTCCCATGAGGTGAAAGAGGCGATGTCCGGCTGCCTGGCCTGTAAAGCCTGCTCTACCCAGTGCCCGATTAAAATCGACGTGCCGGAATTCCGCTCGCGCTTCCTGCAGCTTTACCACACCCGCTACCTGCGCCCGGTGCGCGACCATCTGGTGGCGACGGTGGAAAGCTATGCGCCGCTGATGGCGCGCGCGCCGAAGACCTTCAACTTCTTTATCAACCAGCCGCTGGTGCGCAAGCTCTCCGAAAAACACATCGGCATGGTCGATCTGCCGCCGCTGTCGGTGCCGTCTCTGCAGCGCCAGCTCGTCGGCCATCGCTCGGCAAACATGACCCTGGAGCAGCTCGAAGCGCTTACCCCTGAGCAAAAAGCGAACGTGGTGCTGGTGGTCCAGGATCCGTTTACCAGTTACTACGACGCCCAGGTCGTGGCCGATTTCGTCCGTCTGGCGGAGAAAGTGGGTTACCAGCCGGTGGTGCTGCCGTTCTCGCCTAACGGCAAGGCGCAGCACATCAAGGGTTTCCTGAACCGATTTGCGAAGACAGCGCAGAAAACGTCTGACTTCCTGAATCGCGTGGCGCAACTCGGAATACCGATGGTCGGCGTCGATCCGGCGCTGGTGCTTTGCTATCGCGATGAATACAAACAGACGCTGGGTGAGAAGCGGGGCGATTTCCACGTGATGCTGGTGCACGAGTGGCTGCCGTCGGCCCTGGAAGAGAAGACCGTTCAGGAGGCTGGCGGTGAACCGTGGTATCTGTTCGGCCACTGTACCGAAGTGACGGCGCTGCCGGGGGCCCCGGCGCAGTGGGCCGCTATTTTTGCGCGTTTCGGCGCGAAGCTGGAGAGCGTCAGCGTGGGCTGCTGCGGGATGGCCGGCACCTACGGCCACGAAGTGAAAAATCACGCCAACTCGCTCGGCATCTATGAGTTGTCCTGGCATCAGGCGATGCAGCGTTTACCGCGCAACCGCTGCCTGGCGACGGGCTACTCCTGCCGCAGCCAGGTCAAACGGGTAGAGGGTAACGGCGTACGCCACCCATTGCAGGCTTTACTGGAGATAATTGGATGATCTGGAAACGTGCCGTGACGCTGCAGGCGCTGAACGCCATGGGCGAGGGGAATATGGTGGGGCTGCTGGATATCCAGTTCACCCGCATCGGGGAAGACGATCTGGAGGCGACGATGCCTGTCGATAGCCGCACCCACCAGCCGTTTGGTCTGTTGCACGGCGGGGCCTCCGTCGTGCTGGCGGAAACCCTGGGCTCTGTCGCGGGGTATCTCTGCACCGAAGGCGAGCAGAAGGTGGTCGGGCTTGAGGTGAATGCCAACCATATTCGCTCGGTGCGCAGCGGACGCGTGCGCGGTATTTGCCGCGCGCTGCACGCAGGTAGCCGCCACCAGGTGTGGCAGATTGATATTCTTGATGAGCAGGATCGCCTGTGCTGCTCGTCGCGGCTGACGACGGCGGTCGTGTAAAGTTTTCAGATGAATTGGCTTTGGTCAAAAACTAGCCAGGATGTTGTGATATACTGGTCAGGATTTGTACATAAGCGAGGACATCATGGATACTGAAATAACCCCAACACAGCTGGCAATTGAATATTTACGTCGCGATAAGAGCAACCTGTCTCCGGCGCAGTACCTTAAAAAGCTGAAACAGCTTGAGCTGGAGTTCACGGATTTGCTGGCGCTCTCTTCGAATGAGCTGAAAGAAGAGATCTACTTTGCCTGGCGGTTGGGCGTTCACGTCCATTGAGCGAGTGTTGTTGAAAAGGCCGCGACTGCGGCCTTTTTTGTGCCCGGAATTCAGTATCGGGCAGGAAGCTTGTTGATCCTGATGAGTCGGCCTTCTTCGATTTCGATAAATCCGCCGGTTTTTAAATCCGCCAGAATACGCATTACGCCGCTGCGGGAGAGCTGGGTTTTCTCCCGGATATACCTTTCCGCCGTCACGCTGCTGCGATAGCTCTCATCTTCCTCCATCAGCTTTATCAGCTGCTGGCGAATCATCTCATACGCCGTCGGGGCGCCCTGTGGCATTACATTGTTATAAAGACGGCTATACACAAACATGAGTTGCTTCGAGAGTAGTCCCCACAGCGCCTTATCTTTAATAATCTCATTCACCCGCGCGGTGGTGAGCGTGCCAATCAGGCACGGGCTAACCGTCTTGATATAATCATTAAAATAGATATCGGTGAGGTTAGCGAGGCCGAACACGGCGGGGCTGCGGGCCGTAGACAGCATCATGTCATCGCTTCTTCTGTAGATGGCGACCGTCCCCTCAAGAATTAAATAGCACATTCCCTGACCGTTGATCTGGAGGTCAAGCCGCTCGCCGCGAGCGGTGCGTCGCGTTGTGCAATCAGGCAGTAAGTGTGAAATAAGCTCTTGTGCGTAAGGTGAGCCGCGGTGAGACGTTTCTGGAAGGGACATGGTAGCCGGTAACCTTAAGAATAACCTGGCTAATTATAGCGTCTCTCGCTGATACAGGCACGGTGGCAATCAATATTTGCGTGGCAGATGGTGAATTTCACGCAGCACACCGCGCTCCATGGTGATGTACTTGCCGGTCCGCAGTTCCGACAGAATACGCATAATTCCGCTACGTGAAAGATACGTCCGGCTTTTGATGTAGGCTGCCGCCGTCGTATTGTGCCGTATGGCGTCCGGCTCCTGCATCAGCTCAACAAGCTGGAACCGGATGATATCGTAGGCAGACATTTGCGATATTTGCGCGCAATGTTCGTATACCCGCGAGGCGGTATAAATAAGCAGCTTTGAAAAGTGCTCCCATAAATCATGCTGCGACACAATCTGGTTAAAGCTTTCCAGGGGCACACGGGCGATTTCCGCGGTTTCCAGCGCCCTGACGTAAAGATGCTCAGAGGAGAATTGACTGCTCACGCCCAGAATAAAAGGCGCTGATTCAGAGTTTAATACAATACCGTCACCGCGGCGATGAAGCGCCACGCTGCCCTGGATAAGCAAAAAGCACTGCCGAACATCATCTTTATAATAATGAACCGTTTCACCCCGGGCGATGATCATTCTCTTCGCTGCCGGGACCACATGGTTAATCAGCGTGTCTATATGGAATAACGGTTTTAAATCCAGAGCGGATGACGGCTGATTATTCAGCGGGGTGGTTAAACGTGTATTCATAAGATACCTCACATCGACTGCTTGTGTGATCATTTTTTGATCTGCGAAGAGAATTATCTTAAAAATTAATAAGTCAGGGAACATTCTGCAGAGGTCTAAAAGTAGACCGGGGAGCTTTTTCTATCTAACTGTTTGAATGCTAGAGAGAATTTATTTAAGTCTATTAATAGACCTGAAGCAATACGTGATAAGAATTTTCAAAAAACGAATGTTTCTTTTTTGTTAAATCTGAGTCTACAGCTAGACCATATAACCGTTGTCCTGGTGAAAAGAATTATATAAATTTTAACCAGGCAGTAAGAAAATACTTAAGCCGTTTATTGGAGAATAAAAACCTTCAGGTTTTTTATCGGCTTTCTACTGCATGAATCTCAGTAATAAATAAAGTGATACAGGGTAGAGCATTATGAAAAAGCAATTAATAATGGCAATGTTTGCAGCCAGTTCTGTACTGACCATAACAAATGTATTCGCAGCGGCAGGTACCGTTAATTTTAACGGTAATATTCTTGATTCTGCCTGCGATGTAGATGTGGCTTCTCAGAACCAGGTGGTGGTGCTGGGCGATTATAATAAAACGGAATTCCCGGTTACGGGTTCCAGAACGGCTGCAACACGATTTGATATTGTACTGAAAAACTGTCCGGTTACGGTTACCAGCGCAAAAGTCCGTTTCGACGGCACGCCGGATCCAACCAATGCCAACCTGCTGGCAATTGATTCGTCGGTGGCAGGGGCGGCAACAGGGGTGGCGATTAACCTGATGTCAGCGGATAAGGCCGATCTGCCGTTACACAGCAGCAATAATTATTCCTATGTGCTCAGTAGTACAACGGATAATACGCTGAATTTTTACGCGCAGTATATTTCCACTGAAGCAACGGTAACCGCCGGTCCTGCAAATTCCGTGGCTAATTTCTCCGTTGTCTATAACTGATTTTTCTTGACGGAAACCATTGGGGGGCCGTCTGTTGGCCCCTTTGTTATTGAGGTATAAAATGTATTTTCTGAGTAAAACTTTACTTGCCTGCGTGTTTCTATCAGCCGGTATTTCTCAAGCCACTGCGGGTGTGGTCATTGGCGGGACGCGCGTTATTTATGATGGCAATAAAAAAGAGTCTTCTATTAGCGTCACGAACCCAGACACGGCACCGTATTTAATTCAGTCGTGGGTAGAGTCGCAAAACGGAAGTGCTGAGAAAACACCTTTTATTATCACGCCACCACTCTACCGCCTGGATAAAGGCCAGCAGAACGTGGAACGTATTGTATTAGCAGGTTCGGTTGCCCAGGATAAAGAGTCGCTCTACTGGCTAAATATTAAGTCTATTCCTGCGGCATCGCGAAAAGACAATACGCTGCAAATTGCGGTAAAAACCCGCATTAAATTAATCTATCGTCCAGCAGCTCTGAAAGGGGTCATTCCTGAAGAGCTGGCATATAAATTAACCTGGCAGCGTAGCGGGGATCAGATTCAGGTCACTAACCCAACTAACGTGGTAATGAATTTCAATGAAATCCGCGTGAATGGTAAAAAGCTCGAGGATGTAACTTATGTACTTCCCGGGGCTAGCGCACGGTTTGATTTGCCGAAAGGTATTACCGGCGGTTCGGTAACGTTCAGGTTAATTAATGATTACGGTGGTACCGGAAATGTGCATAACGCCACCCTGTAATTCGTATTGTGCCAGAGGCCCTCTTTATTCTCGGTATGGAGTAACGTCGTGATTAGTCATAATAAGCAGGCGGTTTTATTTAATCCGGCACTGTTAATCGCTGTCGTACTCGGTTCGGTTACCGAGACCGCTTATGCAGGTGAGTATTTTAACCCTGAGCTGATTGAACTGGACAACCCTGGCATGAAAGGCGCCGATCTTTCGGCGTTTGAATCCGGTTCGCAACTGCCCGGCACCTATCGCGTTGATGTGCTCATCGGCGGGCAGGTTGTTGACACGCGCGAGATCAGATTTGACGCGGTAAAAAACGCGGAAGGCGAGACGTCCTTGCAGCCCTGCCTGAGCGTGGCGCAGCTTAAAAGCTGGGGGGTAAAAACCGAGCTATTCCCTGACCTGGATTCAGGCGGCGAATGTGCGAAGCTCTCGGCGATCCCGCAGGCGTCTACCGCGTTTATTTTCAGTGCCCAGCACCTTGAGATTACGATTCCACAGGCGGCGCTGTCACCGCAGGCTCGCGGATATGTGCCGCCAGAAATGTGGGACGAGGGGATCACCGCCGCGCTGCTCAACTACAGTCTGAGCGGCTCAAACAGCTGGGGACGTGACGGCAACAGCAGTAACATGAACAGCCAGTATGCCAACCTGCGTCCGGGCATTAACGTCGGTCCATGGCGGATCCGCAACTATTCCACCTGGAGCCGCGACGGCAGCGGTAAAGACAAATGGGATACGGTCTACACCTACGTACAGCGGGCGATCGTGCCGCTGAAGGCTCAGCTCACGACCGGCGACAGCGCCTCTCCGGCTGACGTATTTGACAGTATTCCATTCCGGGGGGCGCAGCTGGCCTCTGACGATGACATGATGCCTGACTCGTTGAAAGGCTATGCTCCGGTGGTGCGCGGTATTGCCCGCACCAATGCACAGGTCATCATTCGTCAAAATGGCTACCAGATTGCTCAGAGCGATGTGGCGCCGGGGGCGTTTGAAATTACGGATATATACCCCACTGGCGGCGCGGGTGACCTCGACGTTACCGTGAAAGAGAGCGACGGCAGCGAGCAGCACTTCACCGTAGCCTTTGCTTCACTGCCGGTATTACAGCGTGAAGAGCGTTTTAAGTATGCGGTAACCACAGGCCAGTACCGATCCTATAGCAGCGAAGTTGATAAAACCCCGTTCGCACAGTTGACCGGGATCTACGGCCTGCCGCATGGCCTGACGCTCTACGGCGGTTTCCAGGAATCGAGCAAGTATCAGTCTCTGGCAGCAGGGTTCGGTAAAAACATGGGCGACTTTGGCGCCTTCTCGACGGATGTTACTCAGGCGTGGTCAACCCCACAAAATCTGCCGGGAAGTAGCGGTCAGTCCTGGCGCATTCGCTACAGCAAGAACTTTGTTGAGACGGGAACCAACTTCGCCATTGCCGGCTACCGCTATTCAACCAGCGGCTACTACGGAATGCAGGAGGTGCTGGATTCCTATGGCGACAGCAGCGCGCTGCAGAACCGTCGTCGTAACCGGGCCGAGCTGACGATGAGTCAGAACATCGGTCAGAACCTGGGATCGCTCATGCTCAGCGCCGTACGTGAAGATTACTGGAATTCAGGCAGGACCACAGCGTCTTACAGCGCCGGGTACAACAACGCCTGGAAAAGCGTGAGCTATGGGATCACCTATACCTACAGTGAAAACGGCAGTACTGACGGCAACAGTGGTTCATCCCGCAACGGTAAGGATCAGCAGATTGCACTGAACGTCAGCGTGCCGTTAGAGGCTTTCTTGCCGCGTACCTGGGCTAATTACAGCATGAACGCCAGCAAGAACAACGGCACGACGCACAGCGTCGGCCTTAACGGCACCGCGCTGGAAAACAACGCGCTCAGCTGGAACGTACAGCAAGGTTACGGAACGGATTCCGTGGGATATACCGGCAATGCCAGCGCTGATTTTAAAGGCACGTATGGTGAAGTCTATGCGGGGTACGGTTATGACAAGGGCAGCGATCGTCTGAACTATGGATTGCAGGGGGGGATCCTTGCCCACGCCGACGGGGTGACTTTCTCGCAGCCACTAGGTGAAACCAACGTGCTGATAAAAGCACCCGGCGCGAAAGGGGTGAGTATCCAGAATCAGAGCGGCGCAAAAACCGACTGGCGTGGCTACACCGCGGTGAGCAATTTAATGCCGTATCGCAAGAACGACGTGGCGCTGATGACCGAGACGCTACCGGATGACGTGGAGCTGGAGCTGACCAACAAGACGGTGATACCAACCCGCGGTGCGGTGGTCAGGGCGGATTATGTGGCAAATGTCGGCATGCGGGTATTGATGACGCTTCAATACCGTAATGGCCAGCCGGTCCCGTTTGGCGCTATTGCCACTGTCAAAGGGCAGAGCGGGAACAGTTTTATTGTTGGGGATAAAGGTCAGGTTTATTTGACCGGCTTGAGTCCGAACGGAACGTTATGGGTTAAATGGGGTAGTGATAATTCAGAACAATGTCAGGTCAACTATGCGATTACTGAAAAAGACAGGTCAGACAGTATCCCTGCCGTTGTTTACGATTGTCGTTGAGGAAGCGTTATGTATTTAGCAAATAAATATCGGCCGTATGGGCAATTCATTTTTCTGGCACTGTTATGGTTATGCTCACTACGTGCTGAAGCAGACTGTACGTTCGGGGGCGGTGGATTTAACCCAGTACAACCGTTTAACATACAGCAGCCCGCCGTGACGGTTCAGCGTGATGCTCCCGTTGGCACAGTAATAAGCAGCTTCATTACCAATGGCAGTGGTGATATGGATCTTTGTATAGGTCCGGGGACGATTACTTATGAAATGAGTATGTTCAGTACACCTTCGTCAATAACTAATTATTATAATACAAATGTTCCAGGCGTGGGTCTTAGTTTGCAATTTGTTACTACAGACTGGTTCTTTTCCAAAGTCAGACAGTATTCATATTCGGTACCGACCAAAATCGTTGTTTATCCTCTGGAGGTTACTTTAATAAAGACAGGGGATATTACGTCAGGCGTGATCGGCTCTGGATTACTGGCAACGGCTCATGGTGATGATAATGTTCAATCGTTAACGGTTAACTATGCTGGCAATAAAGTGACGCAATTAGCATGCGCAATAACAACGCCTAATTTAACTTTTCCTATCGGTGATATATCGGCATCGGCTTTTGGTAATACTGTCGGCACCATTCCTTCTGGTGCTCAAAGCACGCAGAATCTGGGCCTTGATTGCGATGCCGATGCGAATATTAACGTCATGCTGCAGGGGATGCAAAACCCGGACGTCAGCACTGACAGCGTATTAGCCTTGACTGGGCAAGGGAACGCGGACGTGGCGAAGGGGGTCGGCGTACAATTGCTATATAATGGGGCGCCTTTAGCGTTAAATAACCGAATTGTTTTGAAACAATCCGCGGGTGGCCAGGAAACGTTCCCGATAACCGCCCGTTATTATCAGACTCAGGCGAGTGTTTCAACAGGCAAGGCCAACGCATCAGCCACCCTTGACTTAACGTATCAGTAATGGATAACGCGATGAATATTTTGCACGCGGCAGCGCTTGCCGCCACGTTAATAAGCTGCAATACCTTTGCAGGGGACGCTGTTAACGTCAGCGTTACCGGAAATATTATTGCCTCGCCCTGCATATTTAACGGAGGGAATGACAATATGGATATTAACCTCGGCAATATTCAGGCATCAAACATGTCTACGCCGGGGTCATCTTCCGATCCTGTGCCGTTTAACCTGATGTTTACCCAGTGTCCGGCTGGCACTGGCAGCGTAACGGTCTCATTTACCGGTAACCCCGATCCTGTCGCGGGGGCGGATTACTACATGAACAGCGGTTCTGCCACTAATGTCGCGATAGCAATGAGTGAGGCGGCAACCGGTGCGTTAAAGGGGACGGGGACAAGCATTACGCAGACGATCGCAGCAGACAGAACCGCAACGATGGCCATGCAGGCCGCGGTGACATCCTTTACCGGCGGGGCGACGCCGGGGAACATCAGCGCAGTTGTTGTCATGACGATGCAGTACAACTGATCGCTACGTGGAGATAATGGTGATGATTGACTGCTGGCGGTAACTGCTATGCTGAATATTCTCATTAAAGAGACTGATTTATTTTTTAGAGACGGATTGCAGCGTTTTCTTGTGGATTTCTTCACCCATAATTTCAGGCATTCGCTCCATTTTGACGTTGAACTTTCTCATGAACATGTTAGTGCCGCCGATATTATTTTTCTCGCGTTATGTCAGGGGGAAACCCTGACCTGCTATCCTGAATTACTGGCGCGCAAAAAAGGAATTGTGGTTGGTCTGGTCGAGGATGAGCACCGTTTCTCGGCATGTCCGTCCTGTTATCAGGATATGATATTTCTCTCTCGGCGCACCTCGCTTGACAGAATGACCGAGACGCTGTTTATCGCATGGTATCGCACCCAATTACCCAGCTTTCGCTGGAAAAATAAAAGCTGCGATGAATGCCAGCACAAGATATTATCGCTGCAGCAAATTCGCGTTATGGTGCATTTTTACAGAGGATTATCGGTAGGGCAGATTGCGGATAAGCTTAACACCAGTGATAAAACCATTTTTACCCATAAATATCTGCTGATGCAGAAATTCGACCTGCGTAGTGATTTTGAACTCATGGCCTTGATCCACCGGATGGTAGAGAAGAATACCTGTCCGAACCGGTTGCGTGACTATCTAATTGATAATCAGCTGCAAAGCTAACGCGTGGTGTAGTTGCCGGGTGGTGTGGTGCTGATGCCACCCGGCAGATGCATCAGACATTCACTGCGTTAATCAACCGCGTTTTCATCGTCTGGTAAGACGACGCCGCATAATCCTCCGCCCAGCGCTGGTCCTCAATCGCCTCCAGTTGCACCGCGCAGTACTTCGTTTCCGGGGTTTTGGAGATGGGATCGAGGTTATCCTGGGTTAGCTCGTTGCAGGCGCCAATCCACCACTGATAGGTCATATAGACCGCCCCGGCGTTGATGCGCTCGCTGATGCTGGCGCGGGTAATCACCTTGCCGCGACGTGAACGTACCCAGACCAGCTGTCCGTCGGTAATGCCCAGTTTGTCCGCATCGGCAGGATTCATTTGCACCCGACCCGGCTCATCGGCCAGGCTCTGCAGCGCGGCGCAGTTCCCGGTCATCGAGCGGCAGGAGTAGTGTCCCACTTCACGTACCGTACACAGCACCAGCGGGAAATCTGCATCCGGGGTTTCCGCCGGCGCGCGCCACGGCGCGGCAAACAGTTGACCCTTGCCTGTTGGCGTGTCGAACTGATTGTTTTTGTACAGGTACGGCGTTCCCGGATGATCGAGCGTCGGGCACGGCCACTGCACGTGCCCCATCTCGCCCATTTTTTCATACGTCACGCCATAGAAGAGAGGGCACAGCTCGCGCATCTCGTCCCAGATCTGCTGGTTGGAGTCATAATGCATCGGGTAGCCCATCTCGGTGGCGAGCAGGCTGATGATCTCCCAGTCGCGCTTCACGTTGCCGCTGGCCTCAATGGCTTTGCCAAAACGCTGGAAACCCCGGTCGGCGCAGGTAAAGACGCCGCCGTGTTCGCCCCAGGAAGTGGCAGGGAGCAGAACGTCCGCCACTTCCGCCGTTTTGGTCATAAAGATGTCCTGAACCACCACAAAATCGAGGGCGTCAAAACCGCTGCGGACGAGACCGAGATCGGCTTCCGTCTGAAGCGGATCTTCCCCCATGATGTAGTAGGCCTTGACCTTGCCTTCCAGCGCCAGATGAGGCACCTCGGTAATGCGCGTCCCGACCCGATCGTCCATTTTATTGACGTCAATCCCCCAGGCATCGGCGAACTTCTGCCTGACCGCCGGATCGGTCACATCCTGATAGCCGGGGAACATATTCGGCAGAACGCCCATATCACAGGCACCCTGAACATTGTTTTGTCCGCGTACGGGGCCGACGCCGACGGCAGGACGGCCCAGGTTGCCGGTCAGCAGTGCAAGGCTGGAAAGCCCTTTGACGACATCGACGGCCTGACCAAACTGGGTCACGCCCATTCCCCACATTACGGTGGCGGAAGGAGCCGCCGCGAAGGTGCGCATTGCCTGACGTACGTCTCGGGCGGGAATGCCGGTAAGATGCTCGACCTTCTCCGGCGCATAGTCTTTCACCGTTTGACGATAGGCCTCAAGCCCTTCCGTAAACCGCGCGACATAGTTTTTGTCGTACAGCTCCTCTTCCAGCAGCACATAGCCAAAGGCGTTCACCAGCGCCATGTTGCTGCCGTTTTTCAGCTGCAGGTGCTGATCGGCAATGCGCGCCGTTTCGATGCGGCGCGGATCGCAGACGATGATTTTCGCGCCGTTTTCACGGGCTTTAAGCACGCGGCGGGCGACGATAGGGTGAGAGTCTGCGCAGTTATAGCCGAATACCAGCAGACATTTAGAGTGCTCAATATCGTTGATGGAATTACTCATCGCACCGTTGCCGAGGGTCTCCTGTAACCCTGCCACGGAAGGACCGTGACAGACGCGCGCGCAGCAGTCGACGTTGTTGGTGTGCAGCACCGCACGGGCAAATTTTTGCATGACGTAGTTGGTTTCATTGCCGGTTCCGCGTGATGAACCGGTAGTCATGATTGACCGCGGCCCGTGTTGCGCTTTAATGCTGCTGAGCTTCTGGGCGGTGTATCGGATAGCCTCCTCCCAGGTCACGGGAGTGAATGCTTCGCCTTTACGGTAGCGGATCATTGGCTGGGTCAGGCGTGGGGTGAGGAGGCGGGTATCGTTGAGGAAGTCCCAGCCGTAAAATCCTTTCAGGCATAAAGTGCCCTGGTTTGTCACCCCTTCTGCCGCTTCGGCACGGATGATACGGTTATTCTCAACGACAAGGTTTAATTTGCAGCCTGCACCACAGTAAGGGCAGACGCTGGCGATTTTTTTCATCAATAACAGACCTGTTAAGAAATGAAGCAAAATGACTGGTAAGCCCAGTCCCGTAAAAGGGAGTAAGCAGAAACCATGCCATCTTTATAGCGCTTATTTAACAGGGGATTATGAAGAGAAAGCGTGTCATCGTCAGAACGTTCGTCAGTTTTGACGATGACACGATTGCGGAATGGCAGGGTGCTTAAACGTCATCCATGGTGTAGCCCACCACGATTTCAAGCGTCTTACGAATAACATCCGCCTGAACAACGTCGTTGGTCGCTTCCAGCGTCTGAATGAGCCAGAGAATGATGGCTTTATTGGACAGATGTCCTTCAGAAGCCAGAACACAGCGTACTGCAGTAGAAAAAACAGCAGACTCTTCAGCAAAACGATCGCCTGCATGACGGAAATACTCCGACAGCGCGCTTTCTAAAAAAGCAGAATGGTATTCGGGTTGCAGCTGAATATTTTGTCTCATTTGTTCTCACCGTAGCTGTTAAATTGCAGTCAATGTATTTTTTTGGGATCGGACGGTTTTCCCTTTCCAAATAACGGCACTACATTGTCTCTTTGATAACTGAGAGGTCCCTCTCTGTTCATTCGTCCTTGTGCGGCTCTGCGACGTTTTAATCCGAGGCTTTTTGATCCGATATCGGCAATCACCCTCGCAAGTGTCTCCCGCCGCCGGGGATCCTTTTCATGTGCTTTCATATCCCGCAGACGCAGAACCAGCGCTTCCGTTGTAACGGGACCGTGCTCCTTCAAAAGTGAAAGAACGGCTTGTCCAATCAGCTGGTCAGTCAGCGTGTCTGCGTCACTGCTTTTCATAACATTATCGTTCGAAGAGAAGACCAAGCAGCATGTGGTAATGCTGCTCCTCTTCCGGGCCATCGGCTCTTTCGAGGCGGCTTAATAGTTTGGTACAGAGCGATTTACGATTGAGGTTCCGCCCGTCGCTAAGGATCTCAACAACCACCTGACCGAGCGTTTCTTGCTGGGTAGGAAGAGAGGCTTTTTCGAAGTACTGTGCGATTGCTGCTGCGGAATCTGCGACGTGACCTTTCTGCTGCATGTTTCGCTCCTGTAAAATTTTGTAATCAGTAACGTTACATTTAAGGTATACACAATTTATAAATCTGTACATTAAAAATGTACAATTTTTTAAATTTAGTATGATATATTTTATAAAGTGCTTTTTATTCATGTGGTTAAGATGGTGTGGTGCATCGGTGAAATCACAGGATATATTGTACAAAGCTGTGCGTTGCAGTTAAGTTGTACAGCACGGAAAAAGGTCTCATTAAAAGCCGTAAATGGTTGAGATGTAAATTATTTGTCAGCCAATTAATGTGCTATAAATGATCCTTACCCACCTTTATTGTGGCCAAAACCCTAACCCCCAGGAATAGCATGCTTACAACCATCATTTACCGCAGTCATATCTGCGAAGACGTTCCAGTGAAAGCGCTGGAAACAATGGTCGCTGCTGCAAATAGTAAAAACCGGCAATCCAATGTCACGGGGATCTTGCTGTTTAACGGCACACATTTTTTCCAGTTGCTTGAGGGGCCAGCGGATCATGTTTCTGCTATTTATGAGCAGATCTGCAACGACACCCGCCACCATAACGTGGTAGAGCTGATGCGGGATCACGGGCCTGTCCGGCGTTTTGGCAAGGTGGGCATGGAGCTTTTTGATTTACGCCAGTTCGACAGGGATGAGGTGCTGCAGCAGGTGCTCAACAGAGGCACGACGCGCTACCAGCTGACGTATAATGACCGCCCGCTGCAGTTTTTTCGGACCTTTGTTGAGGCCACAGAAAAAGCGAACTATTTTGAACTGCCTCCTGCAGATTCATGGGATTTTGTTCCTGAAGACACGCACTTATCTGCACAACCTGAGGTGGTCGCGAAAGGGGCGGATTGTAGCTTTGCCTTTCAACCGATAGTCGATCCGTTTATGCAGCGGGTCGTCTCCTGGGAGGCGCTTCTCCGCACCCCGTCCGGCGACTCGCCGGGGGTCTACTTCGCCAACCGCTCGCGCGAGGACGTGTATACCTCTGATTTGCAAAGCAAGCAGGTAGCGCTCTCAATGGCCAGCGCGCTGGGGTTACAGGACCAGACGTTGTCTCTTAACCTGCTGCCTATGACGCTGGTCAATCTCCCCAACGCCGTGGACTTTCTGCTTACCGCCATCGAAGCAAATGGTTTTGTGCCCGAGCAAATTATGGTCGAGTTCACCGAGAGCGAAGCCATTTCCCGTTTCGATGAGTTCACAGACTCGGTCAGGCAGTTAAAAAGTGCGGGGATCAGCGTAACGATCGATCACTTTGGTGCCGGTTTTGCCGGGCTACAGCTGCTGGCCCAGTTCCAGCCGGACAGAATTAAGATTAATCGTGATCTGGTAGCGAACGTGCACAAAAGTGGTCCGCGTCAGGCTATTATTCAGGCGATTATCAAATGCTGTTCTTCGCTGGAAATTCAGTTCTGCGCGGTCGGCGTGGAGAAGGCGGAAGAGTGGATGTGGTTGGAGTCTGCGGGGATTTCGCAGTTCCAGGGACATCTTTTTGCCAGCCCCCGGCACGGCGGTATTCCGGCCATTGCATGGCCAGAGAAAAAATTCGACTTTTGATAAAGCCGGGCGCAATTGAGTCGGTCTGGCTGTACGAATGGCAAATTTTGTACAACAATGTATTAACAGGTGGATGGTGGAATGCCCCATTCACCTGGGCAAAATACGGTCTTAGTTATACAAATGGTTTGTACAATCTGATAAGGTTGGTGCAGTTAGGTATGGAAGTTCTGAGCGTGAGGGAGTTAATGGCCTATTACAGTATCGGCGAAGTAGCCGAACGATGCGGTATCAACCCCGTTACGCTGCGTGCCTGGCAGCGCCGTTATGGATTGTTGAAGCCGCAGCGCAGCGAAGGGGGTCATCGTCAGTTCGACGATGAAGATATCCTGCGTATCGAAGAGATCAAGCGCCTGATGAAAAGCGGCGTTTCGGTCGGAAAAGTCAAAGCCCTGCTGGAAAACAAAGAAGTTCTGACCCAGGGTAACTGGGCCTCGTTCCAGGAAGAGATGATGACCGTTCTGCGCTACGCCAGCCCGGCAAAGCTGCGTGCCAAAATCGGCGAATTTCGCCGCGACCACGCGATGGATGCGCTGATCGATAACATCATTTCCCCCGTCCGCCAGCGAATGAATCAGGATCAAAATACCGTACGCCACATGGCGAGCATGCTTGACGGTGTTCTGATTGAATTCGCGATTGCAAGCCTGGCGGAGTCGCGCAAGAAAGCGGGTAACGATGCGTTGCTTATCGGCTGGGAATGCGATGACCGGACCCACCTGTGGCTGGAAGCCGCGCGCTTATCGCACAAGGGCTGGCACATTGATGTTCTGGCCGAGCCGATTGATTCCCCGCGTCCTGAGCTCTTCCCGGGGCAAAAAATCTTCGTCTGGACGGGAAAAGCGCCAACACTGCGTCAGCAGGAACAGCTCGATCACTGGCGTGAACAGGGTTTTACCGTTTCATTTCATCACTCATAATCAGAGGCCTTGAGGGCCTTTTTTTGTTTTGGTCCCTTCCTGAACAAAAGCTATCTCAAAAATAGGCATTTCCGATGCATATTTTACTTTTCCTTTCGTCGCTGTTTCCTCCGTTCAATAATCCATTAATTTTCAAAGTATTGAACAATTAAATCCATCCCGCCCGCATCTCCTGACAGGGTCTATGCTTAATAAAAGTAGACAAAAAGGGCGGTTTAGCCGAATGCCCCTGCTGACAGAGGGTTGAAGTGATAATCGTTATCACTAACATGGTGTTATGCCCTGATGGCTAATCAGATGAGGTGGACCTATGGAACTGCATTCAGAAACCTTCAATCCTGCCGATTTTGCCTGGCGTGGTTTAACGCTCACGCCTGCGGCGGCAGCGCATATCCACGAGCTGGTGGCGAAAAAGCCCGAGATCCTCGGCGTACGCTTAGGCGTTAAGCAGACCGGCTGCGCGGGCTTTGGCTACGTGCTGGATACTGTCACCGCACCGGAAAAAGATGACCTGGTGTTTGAAACCGATGGCGCAAAGCTGTACGTCGCGCTTCAGGCTATGCCGTTTATCGACGGTACAGAGGTGGACTACGTACGGGAAGGTTTAAACCAGTTATTCAAATTTCATAACCCGAAAGCCCAGAACGAATGCGGCTGCGGTGAAAGCTTTGGGGTATAGGCGGTACTATGTCTCGTAATACTGAAGCAACGAGTGATGTAAACACCTGGAGCGGCGGACACCTCAACTATAAAGAGGGTTTTTTCACGCAGCTGCAGACCGACGAGCTGGCGAAAGGGATTAATGAAGATGTCGTGCGCGCCATCTCGGCCAAACGTAACGAGCCCGAGTGGATGCTCGAATTTCGCCTGAGCGCTTTCCGCGCCTGGCTGGAGATGGAAGAGCCGCACTGGCTGAAAGCCCATTACGACAAACTGAACTATCAGGATTACAGCTACTACTCCGCGCCCTCCTGCGGCAGCTGTGACGATACCTGCGCTTCGCAGCCCGGCGCGGTACAGCAGACCGGTGCCGAGAACAGCTTCCTGAGTAAAGAGGTGGAAGAGGCCTTTAATCAGCTTGGCGTCCCGGTTCGCGAGGGCAAAGAGGTGGCGGTGGACGCCATTTTCGACTCCGTCTCGGTGGCGACCACCTATCGCGAAAAGCTGGCCGAGCAGGGGATTATTTTCTGCTCCTTTGGCGAAGCGATTCATGACCATCCCGAGCTGGTGAAGAAGTACATCGGCACCGTGGTACCGAGTAACGATAACTTCTTCGCCGCGCTAAATGCCGCGGTAGCCTCTGACGGCACCTTTATCTACGTGCCGAAAGGCGTGCGCTGTCCGATGGAGCTCTCCACCTATTTCCGCATTAACGCCGAAAAAACCGGCCAGTTCGAACGCACCATTCTGGTTGCGGACGAAGGCAGCTACGTCAGCTATATCGAAGGGTGTTCTGCACCGGTGCGCGACAGCTATCAGCTGCACGCTGCGGTGGTCGAGGTCATCATTCATAAAGACGCGGAGGTGAAATACTCCACGGTGCAGAACTGGTTCCCCGGCGACGGCAACACCGGCGGTATCCTGAACTTCGTCACCAAGCGCGCGCTGTGCGAAGGTGAAAACAGCAAAATGTCCTGGACGCAGTCGGAAACCGGCTCTGCTATTACCTGGAAGTACCCGAGCTGCATCCTGCGTGGGGATAACTCCATTGGTGAGTTTTACTCGGTGGCGCTCACCAGCGGGCATCAGCAGGCCGATACCGGCACCAAGATGATCCACATCGGTAAAAACACGAAATCTACCATCATTTCGAAAGGGATCTCTGCCGGGCATTCCCAGAACAGCTATCGCGGGCTGGTGAAAATCATGCCGACGGCCACCAACGCGCGTAACTTCACCCAGTGTGACTCAATGCTGATTGGCGCAGACTGCGGGGCGCATACCTTCCCTTACGTTGAGTGTCGTAACAACACGGCCCAGCTGGAGCACGAGGCGACCACGTCGCGCATTGGGGAAGATCAGCTCTTCTACTGTCTGCAGCGCGGCATCAGCGAAGAAGATGCCATTTCGATGATTGTGAACGGCTTCTGTAAGGACGTGTTCTCTGAACTGCCGCTGGAATTTGCCGTTGAAGCACAAAAACTCCTCGCCATTAGTCTTGAACACAGCGTCGGTTAAGGAAAGCACATGTTAAGCATTAAAGATTTACAGGTTAGCGTGGAAGAGAAAGACATCCTGCGCGGTCTCAATTTTGACGTCAAGCCGGGTGAAGTTCACGCCATTATGGGGCCGAACGGCTCCGGGAAAAGTACGCTTTCTGCAACGCTGGCGGGACGCGAAGATTACGAAGTGACTGGCGGTTCGGTCGAATTTAACGGCAAAGATCTGCTGGAGATGTCGCCGGAAGACCGCGCGGGTGAGGGCATCTTTATGGCCTTCCAGTACCCGGTGGAAATTCCGGGCGTCAGCAACCAGTTTTTCCTCCAGACGGCGCTGAATGCGGTGCGCAAGTATCGCGGCCAGGAGGCACTGGATCGCTTCGACTTCCAGGATCTGATGGAAGAGAAGATCAAGCTGCTGAAAATGCCGGAAGACCTGCTGACCCGCTCGGTCAACGTTGGCTTTTCCGGCGGCGAGAAAAAGCGTAACGACATCCTGCAGATGGCGGTGCTGGAGCCCGAGCTGTGCATTCTGGATGAGACCGACTCCGGTCTGGATATCGACGCCCTGAAGATTGTCGCCGACGGGGTGAACGCCCTGCGCGACGGCAAGCGTTCATTCATAATCGTCACCCACTACCAGCGCATTCTGGACTATATCAAGCCGGACTACGTGCACGTGCTTTACCAGGGACGCATTGTGAAATCCGGTGATTTTACGCTGGTTAAACAACTGGAGGAGCAGGGTTATGGCTGGCTTACCGAACAGCAGTAATGCACTCCAGCAGTGGCACAGGCTGTTTGAGGCGCAGGGTAATACGCGCTCCGAGCAGGCGCAGCAGCATCTCCAGCAGATGCTGCGTCTCGGCCTGCCGACGCGCAAGCATGAGAACTGGAAATACACCCCGCTCGACGGCCTGCTGAACGGCGAGTTTGTGACGCGCCTGGCGGAGATCGACCCGGCCCGGCGTGACGGCCTGGCGCTGACGGTGGATGCGGTGCGTCTGGTCTTTGTCGACGGCGTCTGGCGCCCTGAACTGAGCGACGACGTTCAGGGGAGCGGGTTCGATATCGTGATTAGCGACGACCGCCAGAGCCTGAGCGCCCCGGTTCAGCCGGAAGTGTTTCTCCACCTGACCGAGAGCCTGGCCCGCAGCGTGACGCATATTCAGGTTAAGCGTAACCAGCGCCCGGCCAAACCGCTGCTTCTGATGCACATCACGCAGGGCGTGGAGGGCGATGAGATCAACACCGCGCACTATCGCCATCACCTTGATCTGGCGGAGGGAGCGGAGGCCACGGTAATCGAACATTACGTCAGCCTCAACGAGACCCGCCACTTTACCGGGTCGCGGCTGACGATGAACGTCGCCGCAAATGCGCAGCTTCACCACATTAAGCTGGCGTCTGAGAATCCGCAGAGCCACCATTTTGCCCATAACGATATAGCGCTGGGTCAGGATGCCGCGGCGTACAGCCACAGCTTTCTGCTCGGCGGCGCGGTGCTGCGCCACAACACCAGCACGCAGCTTAACGGTGAAAACACCACGCTGCGCATCAACAGCCTGGCGATGCCGGTCAAATCAGAAGTGTGCGACACGCGCACCTGGCTTGAGCACAACAAGGGCTACTGCAACAGCCGCCAGCTGCATAAAACCATCGTCAGCGATAAAGGGCGGGCGGTGTTTAACGGCCTGATTAACGTGGCCCAGCACGCCATTAAAACTGACGGGCAGATGACCAACAACAATCTGCTGTTGGGGCGCCTGGCGGAGGTGGACACCAAACCGCAGCTGGAGATCTACGCCGATGACGTGAAATGCAGTCACGGCGCGACGGTCGGGCGGATTGACGACGAACAGATGTTTTACCTGCGTTCCCGCGGCATCGACCGGCAGGCGGCGCAGAAAATGATTATCTACGCCTTTGCGGCGGAGCTTACGGAAGCGCTACACGATGGCGTATTGAAGCAGCAGGTGCTGGCCCGCATTGGTCAGCGTCTGCCCGGAGGCGAAGCATGAGTTTTCCCGTAGAGAAAGTGCGGGCCGACTTCCCGGTTCTGACCCGTGAAGTGAACGGTCTGCCGCTGGCCTATCTCGACAGCGCGGCCAGCGCGCAGAAACCGAATCAAGTGGTGGATGCGGAAGCCGAGTTCTACCGCCATGGTTATGCTGCGGTGCATCGGGGTATCCATACCCTGAGCGCCGAAGCGACCCAGCGCATGGAAAACGTGCGCACGCAGGTGTCCGCTTTCCTCAATGCACGTTCGCCTGAAGAGCTGGTCTTCGTGCGCGGAACCACTGAAGGGATCAACCTTGTCGCGAACAGCTGGGGCAACGCGCAGGTCCACGCGGGGGATAACATCCTCATCACCCAGATGGAGCACCACGCCAATATTGTGCCGTGGCAGATGCTCTGCGAGCGTGTCGGCGCACAGCTGCGGGTCATTCCGATGAATGAGGACGGCACGCTGCAGCTTGAGCAGCTTGACGCCCTGCTGGACGATAAAACGCGGCTGGTGGCGGTTACACAGGTCTCTAACGTGCTGGGCACCGAAAACCCGGTGGCAGAGATTATCGCAAAAGCCCATCAGGCCGGTGCGAAGGTGTTGATTGACGGCGCGCAGGCGGTAATGCACCACGCGGTGGATGTGCAGGCGCTGGACTGCGATTTCTACGTATTCTCCGGGCATAAGCTCTATGGTCCAACCGGCATCGGCGTGCTGTATGTGAAAGAGGACATTCTGCAGGCGATGCCGCCGTGGGAAGGCGGCGGATCGATGATTGCCACCGTAAGCCTTTCGGAAGGGACAACCTATGCCCGTGCGCCGTGGCGTTTTGAGGCGGGTACTCCCAACACCGGCGGGATTATCGGCCTGGGGGAGGCGGTGTCTTACGTTTCCGCAATCGGCCTGGACGCCATCCAGGAGTACGAACAGCTGCTGATGCACTACGCGCTGCAGGAGCTTGCCAGCGTGCCGGATCTTACCCTGTATGGCCCGGCCGACCGCCAGGGCGTGATTGCGTTTAACCTTGGGAAACACCACGCCTATGACGTGGGCAGCTTCCTTGATAACTACGGCGTGGCCGTCCGTACCGGGCACCACTGCGCCATGCCGCTGATGGCCTTTTACCAGGTACCGGCAATGTGCCGCGCGTCGCTGGTGATGTATAACACAATGGAAGAGGTCGACAGGCTGGTGGCGGGGCTTAAGCGCATTCACCAGCTGCTGGGCTAACGAAGAGGCAAAAGATGGCAGAACTGCCGGACAGAGATAAATTGCTGCGCAACTTTGGGCGCTGCGCAAACTGGGAAGAGAAGTACCTTTATATCATCGAGCTGGGGCAGCGTCTGCCGCCGCTCGGCGAAGAGGCGCATAACCCGGAAAACATTATTCAGGGCTGCCAGAGCCAGGTGTGGATTGTGATGGAGCAGTCTGACGACGGCACTATCGCACTGCACGGCGACAGCGATGCGGCCATTGTAAAAGGGCTGATTGCGGTGGTCTTTATTCTTTACCACCGGATGTCGGCGCAGGATATCGTTGCGTTCGATGTCCGCCCGTGGTTTGAAAAAATGGCCCTGACCCAACACCTCACCCCGTCCCGTTCCCAGGGGCTGGAAGCGATGATTCGCGCCATTCGCGCCAAAGCTGCAATCCTTAGCTAGACTTACAGAACAGCATTCATTCTGTTTCGCGAGGTGGTTCCCGCCTCGCTGGTTTTTCAGCTTTCTGGCGTCCTGCCAGTGAATAAGGAATCTCAGCATGAAGCGCGCGTCTCTAATAACTCTATTACTCGTCAGTTCGCTCGGTACGTTTAATTCGGCCCGCGCGATGGACTATCCGTTGCCGCCCGCAGGCAGTCGCCTGATTGGGCAAAATCAAACCTACACGATACAGGAAGGGGATAATAAGCTTCAGACCATCGCCCGTCGGTTTAATACGGCGGCGCAGGTGATCCTTGAAACGAACAATACCATTGCGCCGGTGAACCCGGCACCGGGTACCGTTATCACGATTCCGTCGCAGATGCTGCTGCCGGATACCCCGCGCGAGGGCATTGTGGTGAATCTGGCTGAGCTCCGGCTCTACTACTTCCCGCCGGGAGAAAATATTGTCCAGGTATTCCCGCTCGGCATCGGACAGTTGGGGCTGGAAACGCCGGTGAGCACCACCCGCGTAAGTCAAAAAATCCCTAATCCAACCTGGACGCCTACGGCGGGCATCAGAGCCCGTTCGCTGGCACAGGGTATTAAATTGCCTCCGGTCGTCCCGGCCGGGCCAAATAACCCGCTGGGGCGCTACGCGCTGCGTTTGGGTATTGGTAATGGGGAATATCTTATTCACGGCACCAGCGCGCCGGACAGCGTAGGCCTGCGCGTCAGTTCAGGCTGCATGCGCATGAACGCCCCGGATATTAAAGCCCTGTTCGAACAGGTACGGGTTGGCACGCGGGTACAAATTATCAATGAGCCGGTGAAGTTCTCGGTTGAGCCGGACGGGAAGCGTTATATTGAGGTTCACCGTCCGCTGGCGCAGGTGGAGGGCGAGAACCCGCAGATTTCGCCCATTAACCACTCCGCAGACTTTGCGACCTTTGTGTCTCAAGCCGGAAGCGACAAAGCGCTTATTGATAAAGCGCTGGCACGCCGCGCGGGGATCCCGGTTGACGTATCCGCGGGTAGCGGCCCGTCGGCCAGCAATAGCGTGCTGTCGGTACAGAACAGTCGGGTGTCGGCTGCGGTAGCTGAAGAGGAAGGGGAGAAGGTAACGCAGTAGTCGTTTGACGCAGGCAAAAAAAATGGCGCACAATGTGCGCCATTTTATTAACAGGTACTATTACTTACGGTATTTAGTAGCCTGGTTGTCCAGACGCTGGTTAGCGCGAGCTGCGTCGTCTTTAGCAGCCTGAACGTCGGAACGCATTGCGTTCACGTCGTTGCTCAGCTGGTCAACTTTAGCGTTCAGAGTCTGAACGTCAGAAGACAGCTGATCGATTTTAGCGTTGCTGGAGCAACCAGCCAGCAGAGTAGAACCCAGGATTACCGCGCCCAGTACCAGTTTAGTACGATTCATTATTAATACCCTCTAGATTGAGTTAATCTCCATGTAGCGTTACAAGTATTACACAAACTTTTTTGGGTTGAGAATATTTTTTTGATGGGAATACGCCTATTTTTGATCGTTCGCTCAAAGAAGCATCGAATCAGCCCTTTTTGAGTAAAAAGCTATGTAAAAAAAGGCATTTTTCATCGGATTCATCTTAGATAATTCGCAATTAAATAGAAAAACCCGATTTGCTTTTTGAATGAATTTGGCTAATGACGGTAATAAAAAAAGCGCCCATTGGGCGCTTTTTATCAAAACTAATTCGTTCCTGAATTACTACAGCACGTGAACGGAGGCCGTATTGGTCGTTCCGCTTGGTACCAGCGCACCAGAAACCATCACAACAACGTCGCCTTTCTGCGCCAGACCGCTTTCCAGAGCCAGTGCTTTACCCTGAATGTAGAAATCGTCAGTAGAGGCGATCTCTTTGACCAGGTGCGCAACCACGCCTTTGCTCAGCACCAGCTGACGTGCGGTGGTTTCGTTGGTGGTCAGGGCCAGGATGGTGGCATCCGGGAAGTATTTACGTACTGCGCGCGCAGATTTACCGCCCTGGGTCGCTACCACAATCAGTGGCGCTTCCAGTTTCTCAGCGGTTTCTACTGCACCGCGGCATACTGCTTCGGTGATGCGCAGCTTGCGGCTGTCGTTGTTGAAGTCCAGACGGCTTGTCATCACGCGGTCAGTACGTTCGCAGATGGTTGCCATGATGCCGACCGCTTCCAGAGGGTATTTCCCTTTCGCGGATTCACCGGACAGCATCACTGCATCGGTACCGTCGAGGATGGCGTTCGCCACGTCACCTGCTTCAGCGCGGGTAGGGCGTGGGTTTTTGATCATGGAGTCCAGCATCTGCGTTGCGGTGATAACCACTTTACGCGCGCGAACACACTTCTCGATCATCATCTTCTGCGCGAAGATTACTTCTTCAACCGGGATTTCAACGCCCAGGTCGCCACGTGCAACCATGATGCCGTCAGATGCTTCAAGGATTTCGTCGAAGTTGTTCAGGCCTTCCTGGTTTTCAATTTTGGAGATGATCTGGATCTTCTCGCCGCCGTGCGCTTTCAGGTGCTCACGAATTTCAACCACGTCGGAACGCTTACGGATGAAGGACGCCGCAACGAAGTCAACGCCTTGTTCGCAGCCGAAGATCAGGTCCTGTTTGTCTTTCTCAGCCAGTGCCGGCAGTGCGATGGAAACGCCCGGCAGGTTAACGCCTTTGTTTTCGCCCAGGTCGCCGTTGTTCAGCACTTTACAGATAACCTTGTTGCCTTCGATAGCGGTCACTTCCATACCGATCAAACCATCGTCGACCAGCACGGTGTTACCCACGGAGAGATCGCTGGTGAAGCCTTCATAGGTTACCGCAACGATTTCGCTGTTACCGACAACGGATTTATCGGTAGTGAAGGTGAAGGTCTGGCCCGCTTTCAGAGAAACGTCGTTACCGCCTTCCAGTTTGATGGTACGGATTTCCGGACCTTTAGTATCCAGCAGAATAGCGGCTTTTTTGCCAGTCTTGCTCATCACGTTGCGCAAGTTCTGGATACGCTGACCGTGCTCAGCATAGTCACCGTGGGAGAAGTTCAGACGCATCACGTTCATGCCGGCGTCCAGCATTTTGCTCAGCATCTCTTCGGATTCGGTTTTCGGGCCGATAGTACAAACAATTTTCGTCTTTTTCATGACAGTCTTAGTCTTTAAGTTGGGAAGGATATGGAAATCTCGCTCCGGGGGCGCACCGCCGCGGAGTCAAACCTGTGTTGCAAAAGAGTATATGACACGCACTAAGGATAGGAGACATCAAATGAGCGTGCAGAAGAAAGTGTGCCTGAGTGTCAGCCCAACGAAGGAGAGGAGAAGTTGTACGTTGTTTTTTGTATTCCAAGCGCTGAAACCATTCACCAGGGATTTGGCGCGCATTATACGCTGATTTTAAGATAAAAGGAAAATGGATACGGCGTTTCAGAATTAATCAATGCCGTTTCACATAATATTGTTATCAAGGCGTTAAGCCATGATGACAACTTTTGGCGGCAGGCGTTTGACCTGCCGCATTTTGCTTATTTTTGCAGCGCCTGACTGAGGTCGGCAATCAGGTCTTTCGGATCTTCAATGCCCACCGACAGTCGAATCAGCTGCGGCACAATGCCGTTTGCCAGGCGTTGTTCCAGCGGAATCGAGGCGTGCGTCATGCTGTAGGGCTGGCTCACCAGGCTCTCTACGCCGCCCAGGCTTTCCGCGAGGGTGAACAACTTCAGGTTGCGAATCACCTCTGTGGCGCGTTGCGCATCGCCTTTTACCACGACGGAAATCATTCCGCCTGGCAGGGCCATCTGCGTGCGGGCAAGCTGATATTGTGGATGCGATTCCAGCCCGGGATAGAACACCTTTTCAACCAGAGGATGCTGCGCCAGCCATTGCGCAATCGCCAGCGCGTTGCTGCTGTGCTTTTCTACCCTCAGCGCAAGCGTGCGAATTCCGCGCAGGGTCAGGAAGCTGCTAAAGGGATCCAGGACGCCACCGACCGCATTTTGCAGGTAGCCAAGCCGGTCCGCCAGCGCCGGGTTATCACCCACCACCGCCAGCCCGGCCACCACGTCCGAATGGCCGTTAAGGTACTTGGTGGCGGAGTGCACCACGATATCGAAACCCGACGCCAGAGGGCGGTGGATCGCCGGCGACGCGAAGGTGTTATCCGCCACGCTGATGACGTTATGGCGCCGCGCGATAGCGGCAATGGCCGCCAGATCCGCCAGCTTCAGCAGCGGGTTGGTCGGCGTTTCCACCCACACCATGCGCGTATCCGGGCGAATGGCGGCCTCAAGCCCCGCTAAGTCGTCAGGCTTAACCCAGCTGACCTGCAGGCCGGTGCTGCGCTTGCGCACGTTTTCAATCAGGCGGTACGTCCCGCCGTAAACGTCGTCAATGGCGACGATATGGCTGTCTTTGTCCAGCAGTTCGAGCACCGTGGAGATGGCGGCGAGACCGGAAGCAAAGGCGTAACCGCGCGTGCCGCCTTCCAGTTCAGCGATAGCGGTTTCCAGCGCGTGGCGGGTAGGGTTGCCGCTGCGGGAATACTCATAGCCGGTATGCTCGCCGGGTGACGGTTGCGCAAACGTCGAGGTGGCGTAAATCGGCGGCATGACGGCGCCGTGCTGGTCGTTGAACGCGCCGCTGTGGACGCTCAGGGTTGCCAGGTTTTTCATCGTTTATTCCTTTATTGCTGTAGACGATTGCGCCACGCGGTCAGAACGTCGCTGCGCGTAATCAGGCCGAGAAAACGGTCATTGTCGTTAATCACGGCCACCAGACCGCGGTCGAAGATGGCGTGCAGGGCGCTCTCCGGGGCGCGTTTGTCGAGGAATTCCACCTGACGCGTCATGGCTGCCGTCACCGGAAGGGCAAAGCGGTCGCCGTCACCGCCGATATGCCGCAGCAGATCCCACTCGTCGATAATGCCCACCACCTTGCCGTCCTCAAGGACCGGCAACTGGGAGATGTCATACAGGCGCATGCGTGCCAGTACGGTGGAAAGCGTGTCGTCCGGAGCGGCGGTGACGGTGGCGCCTTCATCGTGTCGCAGGGCGATATAGTCGGAAAGATCGCCTGCCTGAGGGCGCGTGAAAAGCCCCTGCTGGCGCATCCAGTCGTCGTTGAACATCTTCGAGAGATACTTATTGCCGCTGTCACAGGCGAAGGTCACCACGCGTTTCGGCGCGGTTTGTGCCTGGCAGTATTTCAGCGCGGCCGCCAGCAGCGTGCCGCTGGAGGAGCCCGCCAGAATGCCTTCCGTTTTCAGCAGATCGCGCGCGGTGGTGAAGGCTTCGCGGTCGGTGATGCGCCAGGCGCGATTCACCCCTTCGATGTGAGCCAGCGGCGGAATAAAGTCCTCGCCAATGCCCTCAACCAGCCAGGAGCCCGCGTCGTGGTAGCGTCCGGTTTCCACCTGGTCGGCGAGAACCGATCCTGCAGGGTCTGCCAGGACAAACTCCGTGTGTGGAGAGTGCTCGGCGAACCACGCCTGCAGGCCGCCGAGCGTCCCGCCTGAGCCGACGCCGACCACGATGGCGTCGATCCTGCCGTCAAGCTGCTCAAACAGCTCAGGTGCCGTGGTGGTGCGGTGCGCCAGCGGGTTGGCTTCGTTATTAAACTGGTCGATGTAAAACGCGCCGGGTAGCTCGTTAGCCAGACGCCGGGCGTAATCCTGGTAATAGGCGGGGTGGCCCTTGTTGACGTCGGAGCGGGTCAGCACCACCTGGGCACCCAGCGCGCGCAGGTGGAAAATCTTCTCGCGGCTCATTTTGTCGGGCACCACCAGGATCAGCGAGTAGCCTTTCTGGGCGGCGATCAGGGCCAGGCCCAGACCGGTATTCCCCGCCGTTGCCTCAATAATCGTGCCGCCCGGCTGCAGCTGACCGGTGAGCTCCGCTTCGTTAATCATCGACAGCGCAACGCGATCCTTGATAGAGCCGCCCGGGTTCTGGTTTTCCAGCTTCAGGAACAGCGAGCAGGGACCGGTATCAAGCTTATGCAATTGGATAAGCGGGGTACGACCAATCAGTTCAGTGACCGAGTGATAAATCGTCATGATGTTTTCCTTTCTGGATGTCATGACGGGATGATAGGGCGGTGAAATTTTCGCAATAAAGAACCATTCACTGCCGTTTAGAACGGAATGGAATATAAATGCCGTTTTTGGATGGCAGGACAGCAAGACGTAAAGTTGTCCGGAAGTGAGGATGGCTATATCCGCATAAAATGCTGCAAAAATGACTGTTTTTTGAGCGAGTCAGCCAGCGGATATGCGTCTGGCAGATAATCATTGCTGAAATTGGTCTAAATGCTTTCGACCCTTTAAATCCGCTGCTTATTACCTCAGGTTATAACACATGCTTTTTTGTTCATTTAAAAGCTGATAACGCCTGTTTACTATCTTTTGGACATCCATACTGCTAAACCGCCAGGGGCGGATCGGATAACGAATAAGAATGATCGTACTCAGGAATATTTCGAAGGTTTTCGACAACGGAAAGGTCGCGCTGACTGCCGTTGATAACGTCAATTTGACGATAGAGCAGGGACAGATTTACGGCATTATCGGCTACAGCGGCGCCGGGAAAAGCACGCTGATTCGTCTGCTGAACGGTCTGGAAAAACCCAGCGCCGGAAGCGTCACCATTAACGGGCAGGATATCTCTGCGGCAAAAGGTGAAGCGCTGCGTCAGGCGCGTCTGAAAATCAGCATGGTGTTCCAGCACTTCAACCTGCTGTGGTCGCGCACGGTGAGCGAGAACATCGCTTTCTCGATGCAAATCGCCGGTGTGCCAAAAGCCCGGATTAAGGCGCGCGTGGCCGAGCTGGTGGATCTGGTTGGCCTGAAGGGGCGTGAGCATGCGTATCCGTCGCAGCTGAGCGGCGGGCAAAAGCAGCGCGTGGGTATTGCGCGTGCTTTGGCTAACAACCCTGACGTGCTGCTCTGCGATGAAGCCACGTCCGCGCTCGACCCGCAGACCACCGATCAGATCCTCGATCTGCTGCTGGACATTAACCGTCGCTTCAAACTCACCATCGTGCTGATTACGCACGAGATGCACGTGGTGCGCAAAATCTGCGACCGCGTGGCGGTGATGGAGAATGGTAAAGTCGTGGAGGAGGGCGACGTGCTGAGCGTCTTTACCCATCCGCAGCAGCCGATTACGCAGCAGTTTGTCCGCCAGGTGAGCCAGTACGCTGAGGAAGAAACCTTCAATACCGAACTGGCAAACGATCTGGAAGGCACGGTCATCAGGCTGACCTTTACCGGGCACAGCACCCATAAGCCGATCGTGGGTGAACTGACCCTGCGCTACGGCCTGCCGTTTAACATCCTGCACGGGAAAATGACCCAAACCGCCCACGGTGTGTTTGGCCAGCTCTGGGTGCACGTGGTGGCATCCGACGAACAACTGAACAATATCCTCGCCGACTTGCAGCACAGCGATATTGAAGGCGAGGTGATTAAACATGGCTGAGGATCTCTTTCCGCATCTGAAGTGGGACCAGCTCTGGGCGGCAACTCAGGAGACGCTGTACATGACCGCGCTCTCCGGCGTGGCGACCTTTGTTCTGGGGCTCGTGCTCGGTCTGGCGCTGTTTTTAACCGCGCGCGGCGGGCTGTTCCATAACCGCACGGTCTACAGCGTGATTTCGATTGTGGTGAACGTGTTCCGCTCGATTCCGTTCATCATCCTGATTGTTCTGCTGATCCCGTTCACGAAAACCATCGTCGGGACCATCCTTGGCGCCAACGCGGCGCTGCCGGCGCTGATTGTGGGCGCAGCACCGTTCTACGCACGCCTGGTGGAAATCGCCCTGCGTGAAGTGGATAAAGGCGTTATAGAAGCAACGCGCTCGATGGGCGCACGACTGAGCACGTTAGTGTTTCGGGTTTTACTGCCGGAATCATCACCTGCACTGGTTTCAGGTATTACGGTGACGCTGATTGCGCTGGTGAGCTACAGCGCGATGGCGGGGGTGATTGGCGCCGGCGGTTTGGGAAATCTGGCTTATCTGGAAGGATTCCAGCGCAACCATGGTGACGTCACGCTGGTGGCAACGGTGACCATTCTGATCATCGTTTTCATTATCCAGTTCTGCGGCGATGTCATTACATCACTGTTAGATAAACGCTAATACCCGTCATATTTCGAGGCTCAGGCGCGTTGGCTGCATTCGTTCACCCCAGTCACTTACTGTATGTAAGCTCCTGGGGATTCGCTCACTTGCCGCCTTCCTGTGACTCGAACTATTTAGGGTAACAACAACACACAGGAACCACATCATGAAAAAGACACTGACGCTGATTGCCGCCGCAACCCTGAGCGCCCTGAGCTTCGCCTCCTGGGCCGACACTCTGACCGTGGGCGCGTCCAACACGCCGCACGCCGAAATTCTGGAGCAGGCCAAGCCAATTCTGGCGAAGCAGGGTATCGACCTGGAGATCAAACCGTTCCAGGACTACATTCTGCCCAACACCGCGCTGGCGGGACATGACATTGACGCCAACTATTTCCAGCATATTCCTTACCTGAACAGCGTGCTGAAAGATCACGCGGGCGATAAAGACTATGACTTTGTCAGTGCGGGCGCGATCCACATTGAGCCCATCGGCATCTACTCCAAAAAATACAAATCGCTGAAGGACCTGCCGGAAGGCGGCAAGATCATCATGCGTGATGCGGTTTCCGAAGAAGGCCGTATTCTCTCCATCTTCGAAAAAGAGGGCGTGATCAAGCTGAAGCCGGGCATCGATAAAGTGACCGCGCGCATCAGCGATATCATCGAGAACCCGAAAAAGCTGCAGTTCACGCCTAACGTGGAAGCCTCTCTGCTGCCGCAGATGTACAACAACGACGAAGGCGCTGCGGTGGTGATCAACGCCAACTACGCGATTGATGCAGGTCTGGACCCGGTTCATGACCCGATTGCGGTCGAGAGTGGTGAAAACAACCCGTACGCCAACATCATTACCGTGCATCGCGGCGACGAGAAGAAGAAAGACATTGTCGCGCTGGTGAACGTGCTGCACTCCAAAGAGATTCAGGACTGGATCCGCACCAAATACAAAGGCGCGGTCATTCCCGTAAACAACTAATTATCTGATTTTCAAGATGAAGCCCGGCGAGTTTCTCGCCGGGCTTCTTTTTTGTATCCGGCAGGAGAATCATTTAAGCTCAACGTTTAACAGGCAATGGAGTGATGACGATGGGTAACGTGACCAAAGATGAAGCGCTGTACCAGGAGATGTGCCGGGTGGTCGGGAAGGTGGTGCTTGAGATGCGTGATTTAGGGCAGGAGCCAAAGCATATTGTCATTGCCGGAGTCCTGCGAACCGCGCTGGCGAACCAGCGCGTTAAACGCAGTGAATTGACAACCGAAGCGATGGAAACGGTGGTTAAAGCGCTGGCCGGGTAAGGCGCCAGCGTTTCGCAAACTGCTCGAGCGAGCAGCAGAGCAGGTAGTAGACCACGCTCGTAAAGATAAAAATGGCCGCCGGGTAGATTTGCACCCGGTTGTTGACCTGGCCCGCTACGGTGGTCAGTTCCGGGACGTTCACGATAAACGCCAGCGACGTATCCTTCAGCAGGCTGATAAATATCCCCACCAGAGACGGCAGAATATTGCGCATCACCTGCGGGAGCAGCACGCGCCACAGGGTTTGCCGCGTGCTGAACCCCTGGGTCAGTGCCGCTTCATATTGCCCGGCTGGCAATGCATTTAGCCCGGCGAGAACCGAATGCATGACCGATGCCGCCGTGAACCAGGCCAGCGCCAGCGTGACGGTAAGCGCCCCCGGCAGATCGCCGCCGGTCATCAGCGGCAGCAGATACCACATCCAGAAAATCACAAAGATGAGCGGAATACCGCGTATCAACTCTGCCCATAAAAACAGCGCCTTACGCCCAGGTCCGGGATAGCGCCACGCGGCGCACGCCAGCGCAATACCGCCGGGCAAAGCAAGTATGGCGGCACCCGCGGCCATCAGCAGCGAGAGCAACACGCCTCCGGGCTCACCCGCAGCGGCACGTCCCCACAGCAGATAATCCAGGTTATCAGCAATCACGTTAAATCCGGCAATCATGCTGAGCCCTCCCTGCGCGGGGGCCGAGTCGCGTCAGTAGCATACCCATCACAACGCCGGTAAGCAGATACAGTGCGGTTCCCACGGTAAAGGCCTCCAGCGCGTGCGCGTTGTAGCTTTCGATCTGCCGCACCTGACAGGTGAGTTCGGCAAAGCCAATTCCGCTGGCGAGGGAGGAGAGCTTCATCAGGTTGAGATACTGACCGACGACAGGCTGCCAGGCGTTCGCCAGTCCTTGCGGCAGCAGAATGTAGCGAAATAACCGCCAGGCAGAAAACCCCTGCGCCAGCGCCGCTTCCCGCTGTCCGCCGGGGACGGAACGCAGCCCGGACTCAATCTCCTCAATTAAAAATGCTGAGGTGAACACGCCCAGCCCCCAGGCAGAACATAAAAATTCAGGGGTGAACCACCAGACGTCACCGGGCAGAATCGACCAGGCGTGATCGGCATTCACGACGTCCCTAAGCCCGAGCGGCAGGCCGTTCCAGGCGGCGAAGTACCAGAACAGGAGCTGCACCAGCAGCGGCGTGTTGCGAAACAGCGAGACCCAGCCGCTGACGACGGCATGACCAAACCGTCCTGCGGAGAGGCGAAGAAGCAGAAACAACAGCGCTAGCAGGGTGGCAAGCGCCAGTCCCGCAAGCGTGACCCACAGCGTGGTGAGAAAACCGGATAAAATCCACTGCAGGGGCTGCCCGGTCAGCACGCCCTGCCAGTCGAACGCGTGCATTACAGCGGCTCCTGGTGAAGTGGGTCGAGCACTTTTTGCAGGAATCGCCGCGCGCGCGGATGTGACGGCTGGCTGAAAAACTGTGCCGGCGGAGCGGTTTCCAGAATTTGCCCGCCGTCGATAAAGACGATCCGGTCAGCAATCTCCCGGGCAAACTGCATCTCGTGCGTCACCACAATCATGGTGATCCCGCTGTGGGCAAGGGCCTTCATCACGTACAGCACTTCGCCAATCATCTCCGGATCCAGCGCGGAGGTGGGCTCATCGAACAAAATGATTTGCGGCGACGAGGCCAGCGCGCGAGCAATCGCCACGCGCTGCTGCTGGCCGCCGGAGAGCTGCGCGGGAAAGTGATGGGCTTTTTCGAGCATCCCGACCTTTTCCAGCAGTGCCAGGGCGCGCGCCTGGGCAGGCTGCGGCTTCCAGCCGTGCACGTGCTCCAGTGCCAGGGTAATGTTCTGGCTGGCGGTGAGGTGGGCGTAAAGATTGAACTGCTGGAAAACAAAACCGACGCGGCTGCGTAACTGGCGCAGGGCTGCTGCGGCAAGTCGGGCGGTGGGTTTGTTATCAATCAGAATGTCGCCGTCACTGAGGGTTTCAAGCTGGTTGATAAGACGGATCAACGTCGATTTACCTGAACCGGATGGACCGAGGATTGCCACCACTTCACCCGGAGAGATGCTGAGGTTAATGCCTTTTAATACCTCGTGGTCGCCGTAACGTTTAACGACGTCACGAAACTCGACGCTGGCGTGTTCCAGATGTGAAAAATCCGCGGCGCCGGCCGCGGAGTGTGAAAATAAACCTGAGAGCATATTACTGAGCTTCTATTTTAAAGGCGCGAGGCTGTGGAGCGGGGGTGTTTGGGCCAAACCAGACATCGTAGATTTTTGCCGCCTGACCGTTCTTCTCAAGATTAACCAGCTCGTCGTTGACGGCCTTCAGCAGCTCAGCTTCGCCTTTTTTCACCCCAACGCCAATCTCTTCCTTGCTGAGCAGATCGGGGAGGATTTTAAAGTTCGCTTTATCCGGGGCCTGTGCCAGCAGGCCTGCAAGAATAGTGCTGTCCTGGGTGATGGCCTGCACGTTGCCGTTGCGCAGCGCCGTCAGCGCCAGAGGAATATCATCATAAGAAAGCACGCGAGATTGCGGGAAACGCTGGTGCAGCGCCTGCTCACCCGTTGTCCCTTTCACCGCACCAATGCGGGCCCGGCTATAGTCATCAAGCTTGTCCGATGATTTAGCCGGAACCAGGAACTGTTGTCCGGTCACGAAATAGGGGGTGGAGAAATCAATCACCTGCGCGCGTTCCGGGGTGATGGTGATATCCGCCACAATCAGATCCGCTTTACCGGACTGAAGCAGTGGGATTCGGTTCGCCGGATTGGTGGCAACCAGCTCAAGCTTCACGCCGAGCGATTTTGCCAGCGCTTTGGCGAAGTCCACGTCATAACCCACGATCTCGTGCGTTTTGGCATCAATAGAGCCAAACGGCGGGTTGGCGTCAAACGTGGCCACTTTCACCACCCCTGCGGCCTTAATATCCGCCAGCCGATCGGCCTGTGCCTGTGCTGAAAGCAGGCTCCCGGCTGCCAGTAATCCCAGAACCAGTGTCCGTTTGGTAAACCCTTTCATGTTTGCTGCCATAGTCATTCGCCATCCTGTTGTTTTTGTTTTACCCCGCTACGCTCCCATAAGCGAAAGCTATCGCCAAATAAGAAATCGTTCTTTGCTATGAGAAAAAAAGCATTAGTGAACAGGGTGTTATGAACAGGTAAATAAAAGGGAAGGCTATTTGCAGATACTGCACATGAACAGTCGATATTGGTATTTCCCCCGCGCCAAATTTGAGTGTTTAACTTAGATCAGGTGAAGCAAGAGGAGTAAAGACGATGAAAAAATGGATCAGCACGTTACGGCGGTTTTTTGCGACCCGACCCGCGAATGCGGAGAACAGCGCGCAGCGTGTTCTTGAGTCGATACTGCCTGTTGCCAGCCTGTATGGCGTGGACGTTGCCAACATCGACCCGGAGTGGTTCCATGATAAAACGTCACGCTGAACTGCGCCGCACGCGCGAAATGTACTGGAATGAGCTGTGCGTGCTGCATGTAAAGCAGGGATGAACGGAAAAATACGCGGGCAAATCCTCGGTAAACCATAGCCGTTTTGTTACCAATATCTCCTTTCTCAGAAGGAGATGATAATGAAACGGACAGTATTAACCCCGGCACTTTCTGCCACCGCACTACTGATTGCCATCCAGGCGGCACACGCTGCGCCACAGGCGCATGTCGTCTGCGGTTACTCCCACACGCTCGGCGACGATGCCATTATGATGTACGGCATGCCCAACGAGGCTATGCTGCACGATTTTTTTGGCAACGCGCAAACGGATGCCTTCTCCAGCCGTGAATCGCTGCGTAGAGATGAAAAGACCACCTGCGATAACAAAGCAGACAGCTCGGCCTACTGGGCACCCTCTCTGAGATTGCCTGACGGAACGGTGGTTAAACCTGCCTATCAAAAAACCTATTATCAGGCATCGAACGTGGACGCCTGGCCGCTGCACCCATTCCCGGCGGGGTTGTCGCTGCTGGCGGGCGATCATCACGGCACCGCGCCGAATCCACATATCACCTTCCTGTGCGCTAACGGCAATGGCTACACCACCAAAACGGGCGAGGTCTGCGGCTTACGCAAGGCGAACGATGCCGTGCAGTTTAATATCGGCATTCAGTTTCCGAACTGTTGGGACGGGGTAAACCTGAAGCCCGCCCACGGTCTGGTCAACGCGACCTACGACACCAAAGGGCAGTGCCCGTCCGATTTCCCGGTGAAAATTCCCACCGTGAACATGAACATTGCGTACGTGCTCCCGACAATTAGCTCGCTCGATACCAGCAAAGCGCAGCTTTCCCTCGACCCCATCATGCACGGCGACGAGCGTGAAGAGCGATGGGGAAGCCTTTATACGGCGCATGCTGACTTTATGAACGGCTGGACGGAAGACGCCGCGCGCTTTATGACCGACCTGTGCATGAATCGCGGGCTGGATTGTGGCACTACCGTTCCGTATGGTTATTCAAAAGCGAAAGCCAACGTCTGGCTCAGCAGCCTGGAGCCAACGCTTTCCCAGCCCGATCCCCAGGCCCTGCTGGTGCAGGATAACTGGCAGAACGGCGGACGCACGAGAAACAGCGAAACGCTGTCGCTGGTGAAGTTCCATATTCCGCCGCTGCCTGCCGGACAGGATCCTGCGCAGTTTAAATACCGCGTGCGGATTTATGGCGGGAAAGTGGAAACCAACGGCGCGGATCAAATCTTCTTCTATCCGGCAAGCAACGACTGGGATCCGGCCAGCGTGAGCTGGCAGTCGCGGCCAGCCTGTAACTACCGTTCGGATGCGGTGCTTTACCTTAACCACTCCCGCGAATACCGGATGGTGGACGTGGATAAAGCGGTGCGCAAGGCGCTGGCAGAAGGGAAAACCGAGATTTCGTGGTACATCGGCGGCGATCGTCAGGGCAATCACTACCAGTTTGAGACGGCAGCATCCCCACAAAGCCTGATCCTCATGCTGACCGGCTTTAGCAAAACGCCGGAGATCTGATCGCGCCGCGTTTTTTTGTTCTCATCAACGTTAACTGGTAATGTCGATAGCCTGAATGACGGTGCCAGTTAACGCTATGAGCATAAAAAAAATGATAAAGCGCAGCATCGCGGTATGGGTGCTGGTCTGCCTGATAAGCGGCGTGCTGCTGTATGCGGAACAGATACGCCGCCAGTTCTGGGAGCGCGATCGCGAGTTTACGGCGCTGTATTCGGCGATCGGCGCCGTGCTGACGCAAAACGAGTCGGTGCTTCCGCTTCTGAATGGCGATGAAAACCTCGCCGCGTTGCGCAAAAAATTCCCCCACATTAAGGCCCTGGAAAAAACCACCGGTCGTGCGCTGGACGCCGCGCGCGTGGAGCCTTTTCGCGGGGTTCAGTACTGGCTATACAACCCGTGGCGGCAGATCCGCGTCCTGATCGACTTAACCGCGCTGCTTGCGCCGGGCCATCGCTTTGCAGAGCTGCATCTGAACCTCTCGAATGACGATCAACCGGGGTCTACAGGCGCGTTCTGGCACTGGCAGCGCGCCTTCCCGCAGCATACACAACCCTTTATTCTCTCTGCCGCGGCAGATCCGGACTGGTTCAGGGTCTCCTGGCTGGCGTATCCGCTGCTCTTTCTGACGTGGGGAATGGTGATTGCAGGCGCGGGAACCGTGATCTGGCAGCGCAAACAGCGCCAGCAGGCCGAGCAGCGTGCACTTTATTATCAGCATGCCAGGCTTAACACGCTGGGAGAGATCACCGCGGGCATCGTCCATGAAATCAACCAGCCGCTTACCGCCGTGCAAACCTGGATCCAGGGGGCGCAGCGACAGCAGCAGGATAATCCGCAGGCCGTCTCGCAGGCGCTCGCGGCCGCGCTGCTGCAAACGCAGCGTATCAGCGCTTTGCTGACGCGGTTTCGCGAGCATGTGGTACAGGAGAAGGTGACCCTGCGCGAAACCGATCTGGTGCAGTGCTGGCATCAGGTGGAGAATTTACTGGAGCACGAGCGTAAATCCCGGCGTATCGCGGTCATTCATGCGTTTGCTGCGGATGCCACGATCGTGATGGCGGACCGACTCTGGCTGGAACAGATCCTGCACAATCTGCTCAGCAATGCGATTCAGGCGCAGCAGGAGAGCACGCACGGCTGGGTGCGAATCGACAGTCAGAAAAATGAGAAGGGCATTCTGGTGACTCTGACCGACGGCGGGCCCGGGTTTAGCCCGGATGCTCTGCAGAACGCATTTATGCCATTCTTTAGCGGACGTCCCGGCGGAATTGGGCTGGGGATGACGCTAACGGAGACGCTGATGACGCGCATGAACGGCTCGATAGCCCTGGGCAATGCCCCGCAGGGTGGGGCGCAGATCCGCTTGCAGCTGGCAGCAGGAAAGGAGATAAAGCATGGATAAGGTGGTCTGGCTCATTGATGACGACGAGTCCATCAGAGAATCCCTGGCGTTTTTACTGTCAGGGATGGGCTGGCAGGTTAAGGCCTTTGAGAGCATCGAGGCCTTTACTAAGGCGCAGCGCGATGAATCGACGCTCGTCGGCTGTCTGCTTCTGGATATGCGCATGCCGGGCAAAGGCGGGCTGACGTGGCTGGAGGAGGGCGAATGGCCGTGGCCGCTGCTGCCGGTCATTATCATGACCGGGCACGGAACGATTGACGCCTGCCGTCGCGCGTTTCGCAACGGCGTGTTTGAGTTTTTCACCAAACCGTTAGACGCCGATAAACTCATCGAAACGGTTGGGCTGGCCTTTGAGGAGAGCCAGCGACGGTCTGCCGCCTGGCAGGATCTTTCGCAGATCAAAGCACGCTTTGAACAGCTAACCGCGCGGGAGCACGAGGTGCTGACTGTACTGATGGAAGGGTGCAGTAATAAAGAGGTGGCTGCACGTCTGAATCTTTCCCCGAGGACCGTGGAAGCGCACCGCGCAGCGGCGTTTGCCAAGCTCGGCGTTACTAGCCTGGTGCAGGCGAGCCGGGCGTACGACAAATTGCAATCCGTATAACTACCAGGTTGAGTGCGTAATCAACCGAATTACGTTTCATCGCGCCGTTAAGTAACCTCCGGGATGTCTAACAACACGCGAGGAAGTGCAATGAAAAAAGTCATGATGGTTGCGGCACTGGTCGCGGGTAGCGTAAGTCTGGCCGCGCAGGCCGAGACGTTGACCCAAAAAAATCTCTCTCTGACCCAGGCTAACGCGCTGGCAACATCCGCCATTCAGGCGTGCGCAGCGAAAAATTACCAGGTTGCGGTCACGGTGGTTGACCGTGCGGGCGTGGTAAAGGCGGTGCAGCGTATGGATAACGCCGGTCCTCACACGGTAAAAGCCAGCGAAATGAAAGCGTTTACGGCGCTTAGCGCAAAGAATGCGTCAGGCAAAGTTATGGAAGCGGCGCAGAGCAATGCGGGCGCACAGAATATGCGTGATATTCCAGGCTTCCTGCTGCTGGCCGGCGGGCTGCCGGTAAAAGAAGGTGATGAGGTGATTGGGGCTATCGGCATCGGCGGTGCACCGGGCGGTCATCTTGATGAAGCCTGCGCTCAGGCGGCCATTGACGGGCTGAAAAAGTAGTAAAAAAAAGCACCGGTTTTCCGGTGCTTTTCTTATCAAATTTTGCAGGCATCACCGCAGTCGTCGTCAGCAACAACCGCCTGCGCTTTTTTATCCGCGTCGTCCAGACGTTCCGCGTTACGCTCTTCCGCTTCATCCAGTCCGTTAAAAACTAAGTTATCGAGATCAATTTCCATGTTGCACCTGCTCTGTTCGGGTTTTGATACTGGCACAGTATAGGGTAAAAAACGCCGGCAATGTACCTCGCAGCACATAAGGATAATCCCTGCCATACTCAGTGCTTTATCACCGAGGAGCGCTCATGATTACACTCTGTAGAACCTGCGGTACTTCCTATGATGGAAAGCCGGAGAGATGTCCGATTTGCGAGGATGAACGCCAGTATGTCCCGGCCAGCGGTCAGGCGTGGATTGATTATGCGACGGTGACGGCCTCACACGCGAACAAGTGGCAGCAGCTGGAGCCCGCGCTGTTCAGTATCAAAACGGTACCGTCCTTTGCTATTAACCAGCGAGCGCTGCTTCTGCGCACCCCCCACGGCAATATTCTGTGGGACTGCATCGCCAACCTCGATCCCGCAACCCAAACGCTCATCACCGCGCTCGGTGGCCTTCACGCCATTGCGATTTCGCATCCGCACTATTACACCACGATGCAGGCGTGGGCCGCGGCTTTCGATGCGCCGGTCTATCTCCACGCCAGCGATAAGGAGTGGGTGATGCGCGACAGCCCGGCGATTCATTTCTGGGATGGCGACGCGCTGGAGATTATGCCCTCGGTCACGCTGCTGCGCCTCGGCGGGCATTTTGCGGGCGGGACGGTGCTGCACTGGCAGGAAGGCGAGGGCGTTTTGCTGGCAGGGGATATTTTGCAGGTCACCCCGGGGAAAGATGCCGTGTCGTTTATGTGGAGCTACCCGAATATGCTTCCGCTGCCTGCCCGTACGGTTGAGGACGTTACCCGGCGCCTCGCGGGAAAACCGTTCGCTCGTCTTTACGGCGCGTTCGAAGGGCAGAACATCCAGGCCGGTGCCGACGACATTGTGCAGCGGTCGGGCCAGAAATATATTGCTTGTCTGAAGTAAACCACGATGGGTAAACTTTACGAGTGTGATCGCGATCATACCTAAACGAAAACAGATAAAAGAGAAATTGCTATGCAACATATCATTGAAGGTTTTCTCAGCTTTCAAAAAGAGATTTTCCCGCAACGTAAAGAACTCTTTCGCAGTTTAGCGTCCAGCCAGAATCCCAAAGCGCTGTTTATCTCCTGCTCCGACAGCCGTCTGGTTCCTGAACTGGTCACCCAGCAAGAGCCGGGACAGCTCTTTGTCATTCGTAATGCTGGCAACATTGTCCCTCCGTTCGGGCCGGAGCCAGGCGGCGTCTCTGCAACCATCGAGTATGCGGTAGTGGCGCTGGGCGTGACCGACATCGTGATCTGCGGCCACTCCAACTGCGGTGCGATGAAGGCGATTGCCGATAACGCGAACCTGGAGCCAATGCCTGCTGTATCGCACTGGCTGCGCTATTCCGACGCGGCAAAAGCCGTGGTTGAGAAAAAAAGCTGGGATAAGCCGATCGATAAAGTGAATGCGATGGTGCAGGAGAACGTGTTTGCGCAACTCAGCAACATCAAAACCCACCCGTCCGTCGCGGTGGGCCTGCGTAATAACTCGCTTCGCCTGCACGGCTGGGTGTATGACATTGAAAGCGGCGATATCCGCGCGCTGGATAAAGCGACGAAAACCTTCGTTTCACTGTCTGAGAACCCGGACGTGTTCTTCGAGTAATCTCGCTTTGCAGGGCATGGAAGCCCTGTCAGTTTTCAACATAAAGTATTCTCCGCCGTAAACCAGAAGCGGGTTTTTCCGCTGCCTTCATCCGTAACATCCAGCTATTTACATCGCGTCGTTAAAAGGCAGAACGTTTGTTTTGCGCGGCATTTATCCGCACGGATTAAAAAACCGTGAAACGGGAATGTACAGTGTTGTGAAATCATCGTCCGCACATTGCCTGTGTTAAAATAAAAAATTGAGATGTTTTACGAAACATTAATCAGGGTAAATTAATGGCCCTTAAATATAACTCGCCTAAATAATAGCAGTGTCAGGTGGTAAGGTGTTTTATTGTTTATTGGGTTGCGGGTTTTTATATTGAGTGTGCATATTTGTCTGAGGCAGATATAACTGATATCTATTAATATCTGGTCTGTCTTGCAGGCCGAATTCTTGGTTTTATTGCCTGCTGTGCTTTTATATTCCTCATTGCGTGAGATGCTTATAGAGTTGTGTTGCTAATCATTCTTCTATTAGCTTAATTTTTTGCCACAAGGAAAAAATAAATGAAACTCAGTGCAATGAGTAAAGCGATGCTTGCTGTTGGATTATTATGTTCTGCCGTGCCGGTATTTGCGCTTGAAGCATGGAACGGGCAGGAAGGTTCGGGGCCCTATGAAGTCATTTATGACAGCAACGTTTACACCAATGCATGGTGGGTCGCTAAAACCGACTGCCCGGGGACCGAGTCTGACAGCAATCCCTGGAAGTATGAACGTGTTGCGACAAGTGCAGAAATGAGCCAGTACGGTAATCCTACGACTTGTGAGACCAGCGGCGGCGATGTGACCTACCCGGACTACAACAGCGCTAACAGTTATAATGCCGATGATGTCGTCACTTATAACGGTACAACCTGGAAAACCTCCACAGCTCAAAGCCCGTATGGTTTTGCTCCAGGTGAAGGTAACCCCTGGGCTCTTTATTCGGAGGTCCCGCAGTGGATTTCAACTACCACTTACAATAAAGGGGATAAGGTTCAGAAAGACGGTCAGGAATATGAAGCTCTGTTCTATACAGTCGGAGAGGATCCTTCTCTACCTGCCAACCAGAACCCGACAGGCACCAACGGACGCCCATGGAAACCGTTGGGTGCAGTTGTTGTGTATACCGAGGATCAGTTAAATAATGCACCTGTGTTTAGTGACAGCACACTTTACGCGAGTGGTACGTTAATTCGCTATAACGGGGAGAATTACGTTTCCCAGGCGAAAGTTCAGAAAGTAAGTCCTTCTGATACAAACCCATGGAAAGTGTATATCGACTGGTCTGGAACCAAAGCGATGGTGGGTACACCTTCAGCGCCGTGGCCAGCCCATGTTTATGCACCATATGTCGATTTTACGCTGAACAGCATCCCGGATCTGGCAACTCTGGCGAAACAAGAGAATGTCACTCACTTCACCATGGCATTTGTGGTGAGTAAAGATGCTGACACCTGTCTGCCAACCTGGGGCACTGCGTATAATATTAACGATTATGCCCAGTACAGCAAAATCAAGGCACTGCGTGAGGCGGGCGGCGATGTAATGGTATCGATCGGTGGCGCCAACAACTCACCTTTGGCAGCCTCTTGCAAAAATGTATCCGACCTACAACAGCATTATTATGACATTGTTGAAAATCTGAACCTGAACGTTCTGGATTTCGATATTGAAGGGACGTGGGTTGCCGATCATGACTCCATCAATCGTCGCAACGAAGCTGTTAAAGCGGTGCAGGATCAGTGGAAGTCCGAAGGCCGTAGCGTAGGTATCTGGTACACTCTGCCTGTCCTGCCTACGGGGCTGACGTCAGACGGTCTGTATGTGCTGAACGATGCAAAAGCAAAGGGGGTAAACCTGGCAGGGGTGAACGTGATGGCGATGGATTATGGCAGTAGTATCTGCCAGTCCGACGGAACGGAAGGGCAAAATATCCATGGCGCATGCGCAACGTCAGCCATTGAAAACCTCTTCAGTCAGTTGAAGCAGATCTTCACAGATAAATCAGACAAAGAAATTAACGCGATGATGGGCGTCACGCCGATGAACGGCTATAACGACGTTCAGGGTGAAGTGTTCTATATCTCCGATGCGAAGTTGGTGGAGGACGATGCTCAGGATCGCGATATGGGTATGATCGGTATGTGGTCGATGATGCGCGATCAGCCGGGTGTACCGGGGCAGGTCTCTCCGGAACACAGTGGTCTGACAGAATCACAGGCACCGCAGTATGCTTTCAGCGAGGTGTTTGCACCGTTTACGCATAACGATACGGTACCCGTTGATACGGAGATCAAAGACGTCGCAGTGAATAAGGAAAGTTATGCTCCTTCACTTGAATGGTCTCAAAACACTGCCAGTGTGCAGGGGAAAAAATATAACGTTGTGTTGCAGCGAGACGATTTCCATGATGGTCAGCCCTACTCAGGCGGAAGCTACGGGGCAGGCGTTGACCAAACTCCAATTGTTCAGACCGATCTTGGGAATGGCTATACAAAAATCAGCTTTAAGGGCAAAGATCTCCGTGAAGGACATCTCCTTAAAGTGATGGATGAAAGTAACAATGTTGTTTTAACCTATCAATTTACTGTTGAGGACTTTGCGACTGCAACGCCTGCAAACATCGACTGGGCAAAAACAGAAAGGGTAGGCTCGCAGTTTAAATATTCTGTTGGTATCCCCACCCAGTATTATGCCTCGTATCAATATTTCAACCTCTACATAGATTCCCAGGATGCAACTGGAAAAGTGAGCACGACTTTCTGCGGTTCCTGGTTCCAGGGGAAATTTAAAGGAGGCAGCACGAATAAGTGTTCTGGATGGGGCACATCCAACATGGACTACGCAGGTTATGTTTTGGGTGAGACAGCCTCTACGCTTCCTAAGGTGGGCGACAAATTCTTTATCGCTACAGCTGACGGAAATACAAAGGATGCCAAAATCTTTACTATTCTAAACAGCCTGACTGTATCGGAAGGAATGCTTCAGTCAACAAAATAAAGGATCCATAATGTCTGAAATAAGCCGCAATAGTAATATTGCGGCTTTTTAATAGCATGACAAATTTCTCTTTCCACATGCCCGGCGGAGTAGGACAGGGGGGATTTTCATTACCGGTAGGTTTATCGATATGTTAGCGAATTCCGGAACACAAAGAATACGTCTGGGGAGACGGCAGTGAACTCGGCAAAATTTGTGTGCTGGATAAAGCAACGAGAACCTTCGTCTCGCTGTCTGAAAACACGGACGTGTTCTTCGAGTCATCTTGCTTTGCAGGGCATGGAAGCCCTGTCAGTTCTCCACGTACGGTAATCGACGCCGTACCCCTGAGGCAGGTTTTTCAGCCGCCTTCGCCATCGCTTCTGCAATCTCCGCGCACTCCGCCAGCCCCTGAACGAAGGGACGATCGTGCATCAGCCAGGGTATCGCGCCGAAAGCGATGCGCCCGCGAACCGATTCAGGCGCTTGTAGCGTGTAATCCTCGCCGATATCGGGTATTTCTTCCCCCGTTGCTTCCAGTCGTTTGCGTATCGTCGGGAAGGGCAGATCTTTCGTTTTGAGCGGCTTTTGCCCGCGAGCGTCAATAAAAACGTCGAAACGATAAACGGTCTCTTGTGTGGTGATGACTGTCCGATCGCTGCCGGCATCAAGCGTGTAATCATCGCCGAGCGCTGCCACGCTAATGATGCCTGCCTCGCGAAGCGCGAGAAGCCTGCGAATAGACTGCGGCGGGATGGCGGCATAGTTGTCGATAAACACGCGCGCCAGGCCCTGCTTAAAGCGTTTTCTGTCCTGCTCGCTGAGATGCGGAACGATCTCCTGAACGACCTCATGCAGCCGAAGTACGGTGTAGCGCCAGGCCACGGTACGGCGTTCACGTTTGTTCCGCTCAACCTCGCTGAGGTTCTCTTCCGCCCAGGTGAAGGGCCCGTGCCGTTTACGATCCTCAAACCACGCCTCACGAAGGCTGTCGGCATCCTGGTTACGCAGAGAAATTTTCTCGCACCACGCCGGGTCGGCGAGTTCAAGCTCTTTCACCATCAGGGCAAAGATGCGGTCAAGCAGGCCATCCGATCCTTTGGCTATCTCGCTTTCAACCACGAATTCGGTCAACACCGACAGCGGTTCATAAGGGATAGGGCAGTAAAAATCGGCTTCCGGCAGAATGCCCGTTCGGGACATTAGCGTAATGTTTAACCCCTCGCTGCCTTTGTCGAGGATGAATTCACCATCACGAAACTCACCGTGCTGCATCACCACCGCCATAACCGCGTCCAGACCGCTCAATGAGGTTCCCATAATGCCCACTCGGCAAGGGGGAATGCTGGCGTCCATCAAACCGGACCACGGGCTTGGGAAGAACGTGCGCGTGGCTTCATCCTCTTCTGGCCAGACATGGCCGGTGGCGATAACCGCCAGGTCGAATTGATCGGGCAAGGTGTCGTCATTGACTGAAAGCGTTACGCCGGATGTCGAGGGGATGATGTCCGTTACCTTCGCGGATTCATGGACCGTAACCTGGAACCCCAGCTTTTGAGCCTCTTTTACAATTGAACGAAAGCTGTCGCGAAAATACTCTCCCAACAGGAGTCTGGGCAGGAACTGCCGATCATGCAGGCTGGCTTTATCAACCTTAAAGCGCGCCAGATGGGTGTCGCTCTGTTCCTTGAGCCAGTCGAGGTAGGTCATAAAAATGGGGGGAATTTCAATGCTCGCAATGTTCGCCAGCATCAGCCGGGAATTATCGTCGTCATTATAGGGCATGCCCACGCCGGCTTCATCGGCCTGTTCAAAGACTGACACGGAGAGCGGGGTGCTGTTATTCAGCAAATGATAAAAGGTGTAAATCCCTGTGGGGCCGGAGCCGATAATCGCGATATTCTTCATTGACGCGCTTCCTGTATTTTTTCCATAAGAAAAGCGTAGCAGGAGAATAATGATGGAAATAAGGGATTAAGAAAATTCAGGGTAACAAGAGAGGATTTGCACCATTTCAGGACTGAAATGGTGCGTCCGAGTGGACTCGAACCACCGACCCCCACCATGTCAAGGTGGTGCTCTAACCAACTGAGCTACGGACGCAGAATGGTGCGTTCAATTGGACTCGAACCAACGACCCCCACCATGTCAAGGTGGTGCTCTAACCAACTGAGCTATGAACGCAACGTGTTGTCGGTGACAACGGGGACGAATATTAGCGGCACAGCACCAAGGAGGCAAGAGGGAAAACGCATTTTTCTCTCTGATTTCACGCGATTGCTTCATTACCGCGCAAAGTGAAGAGAAAGTAGCCGCCAGACGGCGGCTACTGCGTAGTTAACGTGCAGCGCGCTGCAAAATCACCGTTGACGGCTGGCGCTGCAGGAAGCGCATGCGCAGCATCATCATGATCGCCGCCGATGTGAGTCCGATGATAAAGCCCATCCAGAATCCGGCTGGCCCCATGCGATCAACGACCAGATCGGTCAGCGCCAACACGTAGCCAGCCGGCAGACCCAGCACCCAGTAGGCGATAAAGGTAATAAAGAAGATCGAACGCGTGTCTTTATATCCGCGCAATACGCCGCTGCCAATCACCTGGATGGAGTCAGAAATCTGATACACCGCAGCCAGCAGCATCAGGTGTGAGGCCAGCGTCACCACGTCCGGGTTGTCATTGTAAAGCAGGGCGATCTGCTCACGCAGCGCCACCGTGAACAGCGCCGTACAGATGGCCATACAGACACCGACGCCCAGCCCGGTGCGCGCGGCCGTTTGCGCATCCAGCGTCGAGCCCTGACCCAGGCGGAAGCCAACGCGAATCGTCACCGCCGCCGCCAGCGACATCGGCAGGACGAACATCAGAGAGCTGAAGTTGAGGGCAATCTGGTGCCCGGCCACGTTAACAATCCCCAGCGGGGAGACCAGCAGGGCGACCACGGCAAAGAGCGTCACCTCAAAGAACAGGGCCAGCGCAATCGGCAAGCCTAGCTGTACCAGACGCGTCATGATGCTCCAGTCCGGCGTGCTGAAGCTCTTTGCGTTGCGAATATCGCGCATTGAACGGGCGCGTTTCACATAGGCGATCATACTGAAGAACATTACCCAGTAAACGGCCGCCGTCGCCACGCCGCAGCCGACGCCGCCCAGCTCTGGCATGCCGAAATGACCGTAAATAAAGACATAGTTCACCGGAATATTCACCAGCAGGCCGATAAAGCCCATCACCATGCCGGGTTTGGTTTTCGCCAGCCCTTCACACTGGTTACGTGCTACCTGGAAAAAGAGGTAACCAGGCGCTCCCCAGAGCAGGGCGCGCAGATAGCCCACGGCTTTGTCTGCCAGCGCCGGGTCAATATTGTGCATGGCACGAATGATATGGCCCGCGTTCCAGAGCACGACCATAATCAGCACGGAGACAAACCCTGCCAGCCAGAAACCCTGACGGACCTGATGGGCAATACGCTCGCGACGACCCGAGCCATTGAGCTGAGCGATAACCGGCGTGAGCGCGAGCAGCAGACCGTGGCCGAACAGGATGGCCGGAAGCCAGATTGACGTGCCGATGGCAACGGCCGCCATATCGGTGGCGCTGTAGCCGCCCGCCATTACCGTATCCACAAATCCCATTGCGGTCTGGGCCACTTGCGCGACGATCACTGGTATAGCCAGTGCCAATAACTGGCGCGCTTCATTCATGTACTTCTGCACGTGAACACCTTTATTTTGTAGTTATATGAGAGACAAAAAAGCCGCCGTAACTGGCAGCAAGAAGAAAATGCAGGGGGGTGCCAGCTATTGTAGCGGGCTTTAGCTATTTATCTAGTGAAAAAATCGCCAGAAAATGCGCTCCGCTGGCAACCTGTTTTTCCAACTGTTATTGTGGTGGGATTAAACGGTGTTACCACCGTCCGGAAAAAACAGGAGTTGTAAGCATGTTTACTGGTATTGTGCAGGGCACCGCCAAAGTGGTGTCCATTGATGAAAAACCTAATTTTCGTACGCATGTTGTAGAGCTGCCGGAATATATGCTTGATGGCATCGAAACCGGCGCCTCGGTTGCCCATAACGGCTGCTGCCTGACCGTCACCGAAATTAATGGCAACCAGATCAGCTTTGATTTAATGAAAGAGACGCTGCGTATTACCAACCTGGGCGAGCTGGTGGTGGGGGACACCGTCAACGTTGAGCGGGCGGCGAAGTTCAGCGATGAGATTGGCGGCCACCTGATGTCCGGGCATATCATGACCACCGCCGAAGTGGCGAAAATCGTGACCTCGGAAAATAACCGACAAATCTGGTTTAAAATGCAGGATCCTTCATTAATGAAATACATCCTCTATAAAGGGTTTATTGGCATTGATGGGATTAGTCTGACGGTGGGAGAAGTGACGCCAACCCGTTTTTGCGTGCATTTAATTCCTGAAACGCTGCAGCGCACCACGCTGGGTTCGAAAAAACTGGGGCATCGCGTGAATATCGAAATCGATCCGCAAACCCAGGCGGTTGTCGATACCGTTGAGCGCGTGCTGGCCGCCAAAGAAGCCGCAATAATAAAGACCGCAGAAGAAGAATAAAAAATACCCCCGGCAAGCCGGGGGTATTTTTCTAGCGTGCGACCCGCAAGCCGTGTTCAATCCCTCGGCTGAAAACAACCTGCCAGAGCTGAATATCGCGCGCGCGAAACGCCCCCGCGCAGGCATTCAGATAATAGCTAAACATCCGCTTGAATCGTTCAGAATAGTTGTCCGCAATTTCAGGCCAGGCTTCCTGAAAACGCGCATGCCAGGCCATTAACGTGGTGTCGTAATCCGCGCCGAAGTTATGCCAGTCTTCCATCACGAAATGGGATTCGCTGGCGTTGGCAATCTGGCGAACGGACGGTAAACAGCCATTCGGAAAGATGTATTTGTTGATCCACGGGTCGACGTTATTGTCGGTCCGCTTCGAGCCGATGGTATGCAGCAGGAAGATGCCGTCCGGTTTCAGATTACGGTCCACCACCTCAAAATAGGTGTCGTAGTTTTTTGGCCCCACGTGCTCGAACATGCCGACGGAAACGATCCGGTCGAACTGCTCGTTCAGGTCACGGTAGTCCTGCAGCCGGATATCCACATCAAGATCCTGACAGCGCTCTCGCGCCATTTTTTGCTGTTCCGCTGAGATCGTCACGCCGACCACGCTGACGCCGTAGTGCTTCGCCATAAAATACGCCAGCCCGCCCCAGCCGCAGCCGATATCCAGCACGCGCATGCCGGGCTGTAGCTGCAATTTCTCGCTAATCAGGCGCAGTTTGGCCTGTTGAGCCTCTTCAAGCGTCGACGCCTCTTTCCAGTAGGCGCAGGAGTATTGCATGAAGGGGTCCAGCATGCGGCTGAACAGATCGTTGCCGAGATCGTAATGCTCTTTGCCGACGATCCACGCACGTTTTTTACTTTGCAGATTAAACAGGCGGGCAGAGGCGACACGCAGGGTGTCTTTCAGATTGCGAGGGAGCTGTTTTTCCAGACCGGCACGCAGCACGCTGGCGAAAAAGGTATCCAGCCGTTCGCACTCCCACCAGCCGTCCATATAGCTTTCTCCCAGACCTAACGATCCCTCCCGCAACACGCGTTTATAAAAATCGGGATGTTTAACCTGAGGATCGGATGGCGATGATCCATTGATAGTGATGCCTGCCCGACCTAACAGTTCACTGACGATCCGGGACCAGTTATCGTCCGGAACGCTGACTTCTTCTATACACGATGAACTCATAGCTTCTCCATCACCCTACTGTGATCAGAACCTTAAAACAGCGTAGACGCTTTTTTTGGTTTGTGAGAAATCTCACGGTAAATACCGCGAGGCTAGTATCCGACGTAGAACAGAGGAAGGGAGATAACCCTTGCCGAAATGCCTTCCATGGTAAAACGGGAGCACTCCGGCTCCCGTTAACACTTAATATTTATCGTATTTAATCGAACCAAATTTAGTATAGGCCTCAAAATTTGGTGATTCAATAGAAAATTCTTAGCAACCTAATCACTGAAAATTAACATAGTTCCTGGTGCGATCAGGCGTGCGAGGTTTCAACCTGGGTACTCTCATCCTGCGCGGCAGCCTGCATGCGATAGCCTATGACGGCCAGCGCAACGGTAGCCAGCATTACGCTGGTTGTCGTCAGCAGCGGCGTGGCAATCAGCGCTGAGACTACCAGACTTGCCAGGAAGCACAGCTCCAGTTGCAGGGTGTTCTGCAGCGCGGCCGCGCGGCCTGTCGCCTGCGGGAACGGACGCAGCGCCTGCGCCACAACAATAGGGTAGATCGCCCCGTTCGCGACGGCCATCACGCAGAATGGAATCAAAATTTCGGCCAGACCGGCACCCGGAATAAAGCCAACGGCCCAGGTCCCGATGACGCTCAGCGCATACAGCACCAGCAGCCATGGCAGCATCTGCTGACCTTCCCACTTTTGCAGCGCCGCGCGGCAGCCATACCCGCCCACCAGGAACGCGATAGTCTGTGGAACATAGCTCAGGCCGATGGCTGCCGGGCTGTAGCCCATATCGTGCAGAATGAACGGCGAACCGGTGAGCCACGCGAAGAAGCTTGCCGAGCAGGCGGCATAGATCAGAACGTTGCCGCGATACGCTTTGGTGCTGAGCAAGGAAGTGAAGGTGATCGGCTTCGCGTCTGCGTGCACCTCTTTTTTATGCGCGGGCTTGAGGGCGAATGCCGGCAGCATCAGCACCAGCGTGATGGCAAACAGCGTGGCAAAGATGGCCTGCCAGTCAAAGTGCGCGAGGATCCAACTACCCAGCAGCGGAGCAAGGGCAGGTGAAAGCCCTACCAGCGGCATAATGGTGGCGAAAATACGGTTGGTGCGGTTTGCCGGGTAGTAGTCGGTGACAAGCGCCTGCCAGGTCACGGCAGCGGCACAGACGCCGACCGCCTGAACAAACCGCAGTGCCAGCAGCCAGGTGGCATCGCGCACCCATAGCATCCCCAGACAGCCCACGGCAAAAATGGCCAGACCCAGCAGCAGTACCGGTTTACGGCCAAAGCGATCCGAAAGCGGTCCCCAGAGCAGCTGCGCGAAGGCAAAACCGGCAAGGAACAGGCTCAGGCTGGCGCTGATGGCGGCAGCAGGGGTTTGCAAATCTTCCTGCATGGCGGCGAAAGCCGGCAGGTACATATCGGTGGCCAAAAAGCCCAGCACGCTTAAGCCGCCGAGCCAGACTAAAAAACCTTTCCTGGGTTGCACTGTTTTATTCTCCTGAGGAGGCAGGTATACGTTGGCGCTGAGTGTAGGGAGTGCAAAGCCGCTTGTGAAACGCTAATATTTGGCGGGTGCATTCAAATTTTTTGCAGGCAGAAAATGTGGTCAGATTATTCTCTTGAAGTGGTCGATGCTGTCGCGCGTAACGGCAGCTTTAGCGGGGCGGCGCAGGAGCTACATCGCGTCCCTTCGGCTATCAGCTATACCGTACGTCAGCTTGAGGAGTGGCTGGCGGTACCGCTGTTTGAACGGCGGCATCGTGATGTGGAATTAACGCCTGCAGGGGCGTGGTTTTTGAAGGAAGGGCGTTCTGTTATCAAAAAAATGCAGATCACCCGCGAGCAGTGCCAGCAGATCGCGAACGGCTGGCGGGGACACCTTTCCATTGCGGTGGATAACATCGTTAAGCCCGAGCGCACCCGGCAGATGATTGTCGATTTCTACCGTCATTTTTCTGACGTCGAACTGTGGGTTTCGCAGGAGGTGTTCAACGGCGTCTGGGATGCGCTGGCGGACGGCAGGGCAGAGATGGCCATTGGGGCCACGCAGGCGATCCCGGTCGGGGGGCGTTACGCCTTTCGCGATATGGGTATGCTGAGCTGGAAATGCGTGGTGGCAAGCGATCATCCGCTGGCGAAGATGGGAGGGCCGCTGAGCGATGATACGCTGCGCGGCTGGCCGTCGCTGGTGCTGGAGGATACCTCCCGCTCGCTGCCCAAGCGTATCACCTGGCTTTTGGACAACCAGCGGCGGGTGGTGGCCCCTGACTGGGAATCGTCGGCGACGTGCCTCAGCGCCGGGCTCTGCGTCGCGATGGTACCCGTTCATTTTGCGCGACCGCGAATCGACACCGGTGAGTGGGTTGAGCTGGCCCTGGAGAATCCGTTCCCGGATGCGGCCTGCTGCCTCACCTGGCAACAAAATGATGTTTCGCCGGCGATGGCCTGGCTTCTGGATTATCTGGGGGACAGCGAAACGCTTAACCGGGAGTGGCTGAGGGAGCCAGCCTGACTGGCTCCGCAATGAGATTAACGACGGTAGTCGCGGAACGGGCCATCCGCAACGGAACGGCGTTCGATAAGGCGAGGGTGAACTTCAATGGACTGCGACTCTTCACGTTTGTTGACGATCCTGTCCAGCAGCATATTGAAGGCGGTTTCACCCAGCGAATCTTTCGGCTGGTGAATGGTGGTCAACGCTGGCGTGAAGAAGCGCGCGTTGCGCACGTTGTCATACCCGATCACGGAGATGTCCTGCGGGACGCGCAGACCCAGCTCATCGGCCGCACAGAGGGCGCCCATCGCCATGATGTCCCCCCCGCAGAAGACGGCGGTCGGGCGGTGCGGCTGGGAGACGATCTGCTGCATCGCGCGGTAGCCTGATTCCGGCTCAAAGTCGCCCTGCACGATCCAATTTTCCGGCACGGTAATCAGCGCTTCTTCCATCGCTTTCATAAAGCCGGCCAGACGGCCCGCGCCGGTGTTGCGCTCCAGCGGACCCGGGATCACGCCAATCTCGCGATGGCCGCGCTCAATCAGATAACGGCCGGCCATATAGCCGCCCTCAAAGGCGTTATCGATAACCGAATCGGTGAAATCCGCGCGCGCTTCGCCCCAGTCCATCACCACCATCGGAATATGGCGATACTCTTCCAGCATCGACAGCACGGATTCCGGGTACTCGGAACACATTACCAGCAGGCCATCCACGCGCTTTTGCGCCATCATCGACAGGTAGGCGCGCTGTTTTTCAATGCTGTTCCATGCGTTGCCGAGAATCAGGGTATAGCCTTTCTGGAAGCAGTTTTTCTCCACCGCTTCAATGATCTCGGCAAAATAGGCCGCTTCACTGCTGGTCGCCAGTAATCCAATGGACTTGGTGTGATTGACCTTGAGGCTGCGCGCAACCGCGCTTGGCGAATAGTGCAGCTCTTTGATCGCTGCCCAGACCGCGTTGCGCGTCTCTTCCGCCACGAAGCGGGTTTTGTTAATTACATGTGATACGGTTGTAGTGGAAACGTTTGCGCGTTTTGCTACGTCTTTAATTGTTGCCATTAAATGTCACTCCAGACCATATCCTAAGCTCCTGAAAAACTTGAAGGTAAACGTTTGCCTTCTCTCACCCTTATCACGCAATTTTGGATTGCGGCACGCCAGGAAAACGACACGGGACGTCAGGAGGGGGTCAATGGCCGGTACGCTAATAAATTTAGCGTGGAATTTTGGCCTATCTTGATGAAAAGGGGAAGAGGTAAAGTGGTTATCAGTATAAATCCAGGAAGATTTTTGACGGAATCTGTGCAAAAATGAGCAAGCTCACTTTTCGTGGGGGGATTAAAAGGAGAAAAATTGATGAGTTCCGATCTGAAGTTTTCGCTGTTCACCACCGTTGTTGTGCTGGCTCTGATTGTCGCGGCCGGTCTGACGGCTGCGCTGCACTGATTTACGCGGAGGGAGAGCCTTCTCCCTCCCCATCGCCGCGATTGTTACTTCTCTGGCAAAAATCTTTTGCCATTTTGTTAACTTCTCATTTTTTGTGATTGATGTCATGCTTTCCGCTTCTTTGTTCTGTGTCACCACATGACACGGCATCCGGAGTTGACGCATGAAAATCAATTTTCCCCTGCTGGCCCTGGCGATTGGCGCTTTTGGGATTGGCACCACTGAATTCTCCCCGATGGGGTTACTGCCTGTTATTGCCCGGGGCGTAGACGTCTCGATCCCTGCGGCAGGCATGTTAATCAGCGCCTACGCCATCGGCGTGATGGTGGGGGCGCCGCTGATGACGCTTCTGCTTTCTCACCGGGCGCGCCGCAATGCGCTGATTTTCCTGATGGCGATTTTCACTCTGGGCAACGTGCTTTCGGCCATTTCGCCGGACTACACCACCCTGATGCTGTCGCGCATTCTGACCAGCCTGAACCACGGCGCGTTCTTTGGGCTGGGCTCGGTCGTGGCCGCAAGCGTAGTGCCAAAACACAAGCAGGCAAGCGCTGTAGCGACCATGTTTATGGGGCTGACGATTGCCAACATTGGCGGGGTGCCGGCGGCAACCTGGCTGGGGGAAGCGATCGGCTGGCGTATGTCCTTCCTGGCGACGGCCGGGCTGGGCGTGGTCGCAATGGTGGCGTTGTTCTTCTCTCTGCCGAAAGGAAGAGCAGGAGAACGTCCGGAAGTGCGTAAAGAGCTGGCGGTGCTGATGCGCCCGCAGGTGCTCTCCGCGCTGCTCACCACGGTGCTGGGGGCAGGGGCGATGTTTACCCTCTACACCTATATTTCACCGGTGCTGCACGATATCACCCACGCAACGCCTCTTTTCGTTACCGCGATGCTGGTGCTGATTGGCGTCGGCTTCTCGATCGGCAACTATCTCGGCGGGAAATTTGCTGACCGTTCCGTGAGCGGGACGCTGAAAGGCTTCTTAACCCTGCTGATTGTCATTATGGTTGCTATCCCGTGGCTGGCGCGTAATGAGTTCGGAGCGGCGATTGCGATGGTCGTCTGGGGGGCCGCAACCTTTGCCGTGGTGCCGCCGCTGCAGATGCGCGTGATGCGTGTCGCCCATGAGGCGCCGGGCCTCTCGTCTTCCGTGAATATCGGGGCGTTCAATCTCGGCAATGCGCTGGGCGCAGCTGCCGGAGGTGCCGTGATTTCAGGTGGTCTGGGGTACAGTTTTGTGCCGGTGATGGGGGCCATTATTGCAGCGCTCGGCCTGCTGCTGGTAATGATGTCCGGCCGTAAACAGCCTGAAGCCGTTTGCACGGCGGAATAAGCAAAAACGCAGAAGGGCGAACCCTTCTGCGTGTCTTTTACGCGGCGAAATTCTTCGCGACAAATTCCCAGTTAACCAGCGCCCAGAAGTGTTCCAGGTAGTTCGGGCGCGCGTTGCGGTAATCAATGTAGTAAGCGTGTTCCCACACGTCCACGGTCATCAGCGGCGTAGCGCTGGTGGTCAGCGGGGTGCCCGCGTTAGACGTGGACACGATAGCCAGTTTGCCATCCGCCTCTTTTACCAGCCACGTCCAGCCAGAACCGAAGTTCTTGATGGCTGCATCGGTAAACTTCGTCTTAAACTCGGCGAAGCTGCCAAAAGCGGCGTTAATCGCGGCCGCCAGCTCACCGGCAGGTTCGCCACCGGCATTGGGTGCCAGGCAGTGCCAGTAGAAGGTGTGGTTCCACACCTGAGCCGCGTTGTTAAAAACGCCACCCTCCGAGCTGCGAACGATCTCTTCCAGCGTTTTGCCTTCGAAATCGGTGCCCTTGATCAGGTTGTTCAGGTTGGTGACGTACGTCTGGTGATGTTTGCCGTAATGATATTCCAGGGTTTCCGCTGAAATGTGCGGTGCCAGGGCGTCTTTTGCATACGGTAGTGCAGGTAATTCGAACGACATTGCTTCTCTCCTTATTGTATTTTGCGTTGCCAATAACCACACAGACAACAGGGACAGGATAGCAAATTGAAAGGGTATGCAAAAGAGGAACTTACCCTGCCACGGATGTGGCAGGGCAGGGATTAGCGAATGGTTTTTGGCGTCATCACGCGACGCGCGCCGACGTAGTGGCGCATCCAGTAGTCTTCACTGAGCGAGGTGATCTGAATATCCTGGCCGCTGCGCGGTGACTGGATGAATTTCCCGTTGCCGACGTAGACGCCGACGTGGTCAGCCGTGCCGCGACCCTGGGTACGGAAGAAGACCAAATCGCCGTTTTCCAGCTCCCCGCGGTTAACCGGTGACGCATCGCGCAGGTGATACATCTCGTTGGCGGTACGCGGAATACGGAATTTAACCAGATCTTTATAGGCGTAATAGACGAGGCCGCTGCAGTCGAAACCGGTGCGCGGCGAGCTGCCGCCCCAGCGATAAGGTTTGCCAATCTGTCCCATCAGCTTATTCATCGCGGTTTTTTGCGCTTTTTGCACACGCACTTTATGCACATCCGCCAGTTTCGTCACCTTCGTGCATTTTGCTTTATGCCCTTTACGGGTAATGCATTTTTCTGTAACGAGGTTAGCGGCAGTCAGCGAAGCTTTATTTTTGGCGGTGCGGGTAGTGCGGGAAGATTTTGTTTTCGTCTTGCTGGAAGCGGTCTGTTTAGTCTGAGCGGTGGTTTTTTTCTTGACGTTCTTCGTGGTGGTTTTTTTCTTACGTTCTGTGGCTTTTACCAGATGGCTTTTTTGTACAGCAGATTGCCGCGCCTGCTGAGAGGCGTTTGCCGCTGGCGTGAAAGTGAGTGAAGTAAACAGTAAAGCACAGAGCGTGATCGAGATTTTAGTTATCCGCGCCACTGGGCAGTCCCCTGATATATGCAGGTCATCAATAATACCCGCGTGTGATTTACAAAGCCCGTCGATTCTAATCCATAAAAACCCGAGAAGTTAATAGCATTTTTCAATCTAAAAACCTGTTTCGTTAGCAAGTGCAAAAAAAATCATCGTTCTGCCGCACAATTGTTCACTCCCTGAGCAAAACCCTGACGGTCGCAGGGGTAAACACCATTTGCAATGCAACTTTTGTAGAGTCGCGGTAAAATATATAAACGTGACGAAAATGTTATTTTCCGATGCCAGCCTGACCCGCTACAATGTCAGACTATTGCCGTAACAGAAGTTAAAGGAAGCAAGACATGAGCACCACTATTGAAAAAATCCAGCGCCAGATCGCTGAAAACCCGATTCTGCTGTATATGAAAGGTTCTCCGAAGCTGCCAAGCTGCGGCTTTTCCGCGCAAGCGGTTCAGGCGCTGTCAGCCTGTGGTGAGCGTTTTGCTTACGTTGATATCCTGCAGAACCCGGACATCCGCGCAGAGCTGCCAAAATACGCTAACTGGCCGACTTTCCCGCAGCTGTGGGTTGACGGCGAACTGGTTGGCGGCTGCGATATCCTGATTGAGATGTACCAGCGCGGCGAACTGCAGCAGCTGATCAAAGAGACGGCGGCGAAGTACAAAACCGAAGAGCCAGACGCTGAGTAATTTTCTGCGTTAATAAAAAAGCGACCTGATAAGGTCGCTTTTTTTTATTCTTCACTGTCGCCCATCGGCAGCGGCCAACCGCCCAGACGCTTCCAGCGGTTGACGATCTCACAGAACAGCTCTGCGGTGCGCTCCGTGTCGTATAAGGCGGAGTGTGCCTGAGTGCCGTCAAACGGTATACCCGCCGTAATGCAGGCCTTTGATAACACCGTTTGTCCCAGCGCCAGGCCGCTCAGCGCGGCGGTGTCGAAGGTCACGAACGGGTGGAAAGGGTTGCGCTTGAGCGACGCGCGCTCGGCTGCAGCCATGGTAAAGCTGTGATCGAAGGTGGCGTTATGGGCCACCATGATGGCGCGGCTGCAGTTGCTCTCTTTCATGCCTTTACGCACCATTTTAAAAATGGCGTGCAGCGCATCATATTCGCTGACTGCTCCGCGCAGCGGGTTATGCGGATCGATACCGTTAAACGCCAGCGCCTCCGGCTGTAAGTTTGCCCCTTCGAAAGGTTCAACGTGGAAATGCAGCGTGGTGTCCGGTGTAAGCCAGCCCTGTTCATCCATCTTCAGCGTGATGGCGGCAATTTCAAGCAGCGCATCGGTTTTAGCGTTAAATCCGGCTGTTTCTACATCAATGACAACGGGATAAAAACCACGAAAACGGTCGCACAGACCGCTAAATTGAGCGTTATCGGACATCAGGGTCTCTTACCAGGGAAAAAGCAGAGCGCATTATGGCAAATTTTGCGGGGGGATGCAGTAAAACTACGGGCGCATATTGCGCCCTGAGGGATCAGTTGCCCAGGCCGCGGCCCGCGTCTTTGGCTTCAATCAGCTCGATCTTGTAACCGTCCGGATCTTCGACAAACGCAATCACGGTGGTGCCACCTTTTACCGGGCCCGCTTCGCGCGTGACGTTACCGCCATTTTTGCGAATGCGTTCGCACGCTTCGGCCGCGTTGTCCACTTCCAGCGCGATATGGCCATAGGCGGTACCCAGCTCATAGCTGTCCACGCCCCAGTTGTAGGTCAGCTCGATGACTGCTTCATCCGTTTCCGGGCCGTAACCCACGAACGCCAGCGAGTATTTGTATTCCGGGTTTTCGCTGGTGCGCAGCAGCTTCATGCCCAGGACGTTAGTGTAGAAATCGATCGAACGTTGCAGGTCGCCAACGCGCAGCATGGTGTGAAGTAGGCGCATAATTTCCTCATTAACCAATGGAATAGACTATTTTTTTGAACAGAAACGATGTTTTAGTATAGCGGCGAAGTGTCGCCGCTATCAATGAACAATGGCGAGATTACAGAGAAGGATAGTCGGTGTAGCCTTCTGCGCCGCCGCCGTAGAAGCTCTCAGGACGCTGCGGGTTCAGGGCCGCTTTCTGCTGCAGACGGGCTACCAGATCCGGGTTGGCAATATAGTCGCGGCCAAATGCCACGGCGTCGATCAGCCCTTTATTAATCAGGTCTTCGGCTTTCTCTGGGGTATAAGCACCCGCACCGATGATCACCCCGTGGAAGCGCTCGCGCACTTTCTGACGGAAGGCTTCTGTGTAAGGCTTGCCGCCAGCCCAGTCCGGCTCGGACATGTGCAGATAAGCGATGCCACGTTTAGCCAGTTCTTCGATCAGGTACAGGGCATCGGCTTCTTCGTTCGGACCGTTGTCGACGTTCTGGAAAGAACCGATTGGGGAGACGCGGATCCCGATACGTTCCGGGCTCCACTCCTGGCAGACGGCGTCAACCACTTCCAGCACCAGGCGAGCGCGGTTTTCGACACTGCCGCCGTACTGGTCGGTGCGATGGTTAGACGACGGTGACAGGAACTGGTGCAGCAGGTAACCGTGCGCGGAGTGCAGCTCAACCAGGTCAAAACCGGCTTCACGGGCGTTGGCTACGGCCTGGCGGAAATCGTTCACGATACCCGGGATCTCGTCCAGCTCCAGCGCGCGTGGCGTAGAGGTATCGACGCGGATCGCGTTGCCGTTTTCATCGCGCAGCGAGGTACGGGTATTCGCATTCAGGGCAGAGGCTGAAACCGGTGCCTGACCGCCAGGCTGAATGCTGCTGTGGGAGATACGACCGGTATGCCACAGCTGGACCGCAATGCGACCCTCTTCAGCGTGAACACCCGCGGTGATTTTCTGCCATGCGGCGATCTGCTCCGGGCTGTGCAGCCCCGGTGCACCCGCATATCCCTTGGCCTGAGCAGAAATCTGCGTGGCTTCGGTGATAATCAGGCCAGAGCTGGCGCGCTGACGATAGTATTCACCCATCAGTGGGGTTGGGATGTCACCCGGCTCAATGCTGCGCAGACGGGTAAGCGGAGCCATAAACACGCGGTTTGGCGCGGTGACGGCACCCACTTTTAAAGGGGTAAATAATTTTTCAGCTGACATAAAGACTCCTGAGTAGACCAGTCGACTAGTAATAATGGAAATAAAAACGCCTGCTAAGCGCCAGGCGCAGTAATCGTACTTTTCACATGCGCCAGCGCGCTTTCGAGCGGCACGGCACTGCGAGAAATTTTAGCCTGCAGGTTGGCCCCTAACCAGAGAGAGTAGAGCACCTGAGCCTGCGTTAAGGGATCGCCGGGGAAGGCGAGCGTATTTTCTTCGCGCCCCTTCGCCAGCGCCTGTGCCAGAAGGGCGATAACGCCGCTGGCGCCTTTATCCATCGCCGTGCGCATATCTTCTGAGAGATCGCACACTTCGGCAGAGAGTTTAACCGTCAGGCATCCGCTGATAATGCCCTGCTGACAAAACTGGTTCAGCGTTTCCTGATAGTAGTTCAGAACACGATCCCGATAGTTACCTTTCCCTGTGGCGAAGTGGGTCGCGAGGCGCTGGTGGTAGGCAGCATAGTGCCGCTCCAGCATCGCCACGCCAAAGGCCTCTTTGGACCGGAAGTAGTGATAGAACGACCCTTTCGGTACCTCAGCGGTTTTTAATAGCTCGCTCAGCCCCATACCGGTAAAGCCGCGGTGCATGCACAGCCGCTCGCCGGTCGCCAGGAGATGTTCGCGGGTATCGTGTTCAGTATTTCTGCTCATGGATTCACTCTAATAGACCGTTCGGTCTAATGCAAGCTCTGTTACTGGCGACACGCGTTCAGAATGTCCAGCTGTTGCTGATAAACGCTTGATTTAACGTCCATCATGCCCAGCACCGTCGAGAACAAATTGTCCTGCGAAACCGCATTTTTTGCTGCGTGGTCGCGTAAACACTGCTCGTTGATGCCAAAGTTTTTTGCATAGTCCGGGGACAGCCAGAACATAAACGGAATGTGCGTCTGCTGCTCCGGCGCCAGCATGTACGGCGTGCCGTGCAGATAAATACCGCTTTCACCCAGTGATTCACCGTGATCGGAGAGATAAATCAGCGCGGTGTTCATGTTCGCCTGACGGGCTTTCAGCGCGTCAATGGTTTTGCTGACCATGCTGTCGGTATACAGAATGGTATTGTCATAGGTGTTCATCAGCGCCTGATGATCGCAATCCTGAATCTCATTGGTATCGCAGGTGGGGGTGAATTTACGGAAGTTATCCGGGTAACGGCGATAGTACGCCGGGCCATGGCTGCCCATCAGGTGGATAACCAGCACCGTGTCCTGCTTCAGACCGTCCAGCACGTTGTCCAGGCGGTAGAAGTTCACGTCATCAATACAGGATTGGTCTTTGCAGAACTGATCCAGCTTCCACTGCGTCATGTCGGTATGGGGAATACGATCGCACGCGCCTTTACAGCCACCGTCGTTGTCGCGCCACAGGAGGTTGAAACCCGCATGCTTGAGCACGTCGAGCAGCCCTTCCTGATGGTGCGCCAGGTCGGCATCGTATTTGCTGCGCGTCATACCGGAGAACATGCAGGGAACGGATACGGCGGTTTCAGTGCCGCACGACGAGGCCTGGGGGAAGTTGATCACATCCTGCTTTTTCAGTTCGGGGTTGGTTTCACGCCCGTAGCCATTCAGGGAGTAGTTCGCCGCGCGCGACGCTTCGCCGATGACCAGCACCAGAACGGTTTTCTTATGCTGACCCGAAATCAGCGCGCCTTTGTGCGCATCTTCGCCAATCCGCACCAGCGTTTGATCACCGGCAAACCAGCGCATTTTGCTGTATTTCACCACGGCGCTGACGTAGTTCGCCGGGGTGACCATTTTGACGATGCTTTTATTATTGCGGAACAGCGATGCGTAATCTTTATAAAACACGGCGGCGATTAGAATAATCACCAGCAGGGCACCGAGCATCGCAGCAACGCGCGTCAGCAGGGCGTACCACCATTTTCCGGTACGAATACGGGTCAGCGCCAGCACCAGGGATGGAACAAGACCGGCTATGACAATCCACAGAATCATCTGCGGGGTCACCAGGGCGGTGGCTTCCTGGGAGTTAGTTTCGAACACGTTCACAATCATGTTTTGATCGATGACCGCGCCGTAGGTAAACATAAAATAAGTTGCCGCAGCGCACCCGACGGTTAAGACGATCAGCAGCGGCTTGCGGATATACGGAATATTGAGCAGGCTAAAAACAATCACCCAGCCACAAAACAGCACCACCGGTACGGACGCGGCAAAGAGAATGTCGTGTAGATGAGCAGGGGCAATAATGGCCCAGCTGCGCTGGATAAACAGCCCGTTTAGCAGCGTAAAGAAGAGTGCACAGCCCAGAGTGAATTTAATGTCGTTACACTGTAACTTTTTACTTAACCACATCGATCGCAAAACCTGTCATTGTATTGATGTGGCGAGTATAGAGAGTGAAGATTAGTGAAACCTTAATGCCATAAAACTGTGGTAAAGCCCTTGCACGCGGCGCTGTTAGCGTCTTCACTGTAGGTGAGAGTGGTTAACCGGAGGTGAGTGTGGCAGAGCAACTGGAGTTTTTCCCCATCCAGAGCCCGTGCCGGGGGATTTGTCAGGTAGATGAGCGCGGTTATTGCCGCGGGTGCATGCGTACCCGTGACGAGCGTTTTAACTGGCAAAACTTCAGCGACACGCAAAAGCAGGAGGTGCTCCGCCTCTGCCGGCAGCGACTTCTGCGCAAAATCCGCGCAAACAAAGCCAGCGAGGCCGAAGAACCCCAGCAACCTTCACTGTTTTAATGCGGTAATTGCGTATACTCATGACATCACGTCCTTGAGGAAAATGTTATGGTTCAGCGAATTACCCTTGCCCCCCAGGGGCCAGAATTCTCCCGTTTTGTGATGGGCTACTGGCGCCTGATGGACTGGAATATGTCCCCCCTCCAGCTGGCAAGTTTTATTGAAGAGCACCTCGATTTAGGCATCACCACGGTCGATCATGCGGATATTTACGGAGGCTATCAGTGCGAGGCCGCCTTTGGCGAGGCGCTCAAGCTGGTTCCGGCGCTGCGCGATCGCATGGAGATCGTCACAAAATGTGGGATTGCCACCACGGCAAAACCTGAACATGCCCTCGGTCACTACATCACCGACAGCGCCCATATCATCAAGAGCGCCGAGCAGTCTCTGGTCAATCTGGCAACCGATCGTATCGACCTGCTGCTGATTCACCGTCCTGACCCGTTGATGGATGCCGATGAGGTGGCGGAAGCCTTCCTGAGCCTGCATCAGAGCGGGAAAGTGCGACACTTCGGCGTCTCCAACTTTACCCCGGCCCAGTTTGCGCTGCTTCAGTCTCGTCTGCCGTTTACCCTGGCCACTAACCAGGTTGAAATCTCCCCGGTACACCAGCCGCTGCTGCTGGACGGTACGCTCGATCAGCTGCAGCAGCTGCGCATTCGCCCGATGGCCTGGTCCTGCCTGGGCGGTGGACGCCTGTTTAATGACGAGGCGTTCCAGCCGCTGCGCAATGAGCTGGAAACCATCGCCCGCGAGCTGAACGCGGAGAGTATCGAACAGGTGGTTTATGCCTGGATCCTGCGTCTCCCGTCAAAACCGCTGCCGATTATTGGCTCCGGAAAAATTGAACGCGTCCGTTCCGCTCTGGCCGCCGAAGAGCTGCAAATGACCCGCCAGCAGTGGTTCCGCATCCGCAAGGCCGCGCTGGGTTACGACGTGCCATAAACCGCCAGATGGTGACTTTCCGGTGAAATCTGTGCCCCTGGTATACACTTAAGGGGCAAAAAATAACCCGCGGAGGTCATTATGAAGCGTTTTGCTCTGGCAATGGTCGCGCTGGTTGTTTGCGCAGGGGCGCAGGCAGCCAGCGACGAAGTAGAAATGAATCTCGTCACCTCACAGGGGGTGGGTCAGTCAATCGGGACGGTGAAAATCACTGAGACCGATAAAGGGCTGGAATTCGCACCCGACCTTAAAGCACTCCCGCCGGGCGAACACGGCTTTCACGTTCATGCCAAAGGGAGCTGTCAGCCAGCCATGAAAGAGGGTAAACCGTCGGCGGCGGAAGCAGCAGGGGGCCACCTCGACCCGCAGAACTCAGGTAAACATGAAGGGCCTGACGGAATGGGGCACCTGGGCGACTTGCCGGTGCTGGTGGTAAACAATGACGGTAAAGCCACGGATCCGGTCGTGGCCCCGCGGCTTAAAAAGCTGGATGAGGTCAAAGGCAAAGCGCTGATGATCCATGTGGGCGGGGATAACATGTCCGATCAGCCTAAACCGCTTGGCGGCGGTGGGGCACGCTATGCCTGCGGCGTAATCTGATCTCCAATCGTGCCCGGCGGTGGCGCCTGCTCGAGCTGCGACAGCGAGCAGTGCAGGCGCCAGATAATCGAGGCCAAATCGCGGGCTGCGGTCAGGTGATGCCGTGCAAGGGTATCGCAGATGCGCTGCAGTTCAGCAAGCGTGGCCTCCAGCGGACGCTGCTGAACCCCGCGCTCGCTCATGACATCGCGCAGCAGGGAAATGCAAACGTCACGCACCTGCGACAGCGGATCGGAACGCGTTTCCCACGCGCGAAGCTGCCAGACTACATGTGAACAGTTCAACAGCACCACGCCCCAGCGCAGCAGCCAGCGGCGGGAAAGCGCGTCCTGGCTGTTATTTAACTGGCTGACGTGGTGATACACCAGCGATTCATACTCGCTTTCACGCAGATGCGGTTTGCGGCTGAGTTGGTCGACAAACCCTCTGCGCAACTCCCGAATATGCCTGCGGCTTTTGCGCGCGTCAGAGCCGGGACGCAACACCGCGAAGGCCAGCCACGCCAGCCCCACGCCCAGGATCTTCGCCAGGTTGTCATTGAGAAAGTCGGCGTAATCGTAAACCGGCGGATTCGTCACGGAGATAAACGAGCCCATAAAGACAATCAGCTGTCCCCAGAGGCCCGCCAGTTTCGGCATTTGCAGCTTAAGTAGCTGCATGGTAGTTAACAGCGGAAACAGGAACAGCAGAAACTGCCAGAGATCGCTTATCTGCACCATCAGGCCAAATTTCACCACAAAACTGAACAGTGACAGCAACACCAGCGTTCGCAGCAGCAGCGTAAGGGAGTTAAACGGCGAGGCCGCGACGGAATATAGCACGCAGCTGATGGCGGCCAGCGTCAGGGCCGCCGAACCGGACTCCCACTGCGTGGTGATGCTCCATGCCCCCACCAGCATCAGCGCGCAGAAGGTGCGAAAACCGCTCCACAGCGCTTCCAGATAATCGGTGTGCCGCGCGAGAGCCGGGCTGCCGGGAACGGTGAACTCAGTGACCGGGGTGGCATTCTCTACCGCCTTAATCCAGCGGCTGCTGCGCAGGTATAGACGGCAAAAATAATTCAGACGCTGCCAGAAGGCGCGATGGCGGTAATCATATTCATCCACCGGAGCGAGCGGGGCAATGATCTTCGCAACGGTGTAGATATCTGCATCCGGGCGGGCAAGCGCCGCGAGCAGCGTTTCGATCACGGCGCGCGTGTTTTCCGGCGGCGTTGACCAGTTGAGCAGCATCCGGCGCAGGCTGGAGATGGCGCTGGTCATGCGCAGCTGCTGGTGCAGCAAATAGTTAAGCAGGGTGTTCTGACGGCGAAAACGGTAATGGCTCCAGAAAGCCTGAATCCGCAACAGATTCATGGTCAGGATCTGCCCGATAACCTTTTCATGCGCGAGGCGGATGTCATCGCTGGTATCCGGTTGCCACAGCAGGCTCGCGTGTTCCAGCAGCCGGGTATGCATGGTTTTCAGCGCTGTGATAAGCGCGGTCCCGTCGGAGGTGCTGGGCAGGACCATCATCATAAATCCGCCGCAGAGGATCCCGACAATCACTTCGCAGACGCGCGCCTGAGCGATATCCCACAGCTCGGTAGTGTCGAGCACGTTGACGACCGGGAAGGCGATAATGGCGGCCGTATAGCCCGCCAGCTGAAAAGCGTAGGCGACATTATTGGTGAAATGGGCGCAGGCCCATGTACAGCATCCCAGCCATGCCGCCATGCTCAGCAGGAACAGCCACGGATCGTTCAGCGTGTGGCCCGCGATAATTAACGCTGCGGTGGCACCCAGCAGGCTGCCTGCGATACGGCCAAGGCTTTTGCTGATCACTCCGCCAACGGTCGGGAAACTCACCACCGCCGCGGAGGTCATCGCCCAGTAGGGTTCGTCCAGGTTCAGGTAATAGGCGACGGTCAGCGCCAGGCACATGGCTATGCCGTTACGCAGCGCGTAGCGCCACTGGGGACGCGTCGCTTTCATCCACGGCGTGTTTTGCCAGGAGAGCGCCTGCAGCTTCATTAACGGGTTCCGATGGAGACAGTGCAGGTGGTGCCGGATACCAGCGTGATGTCCTCGGGTAAATGGTCAAACTCCACGCGCACAGGCACGCGTTGAGCCAGGCGCACCCACGGTACATTCGGTTTGATGTCCGGCACCAGCCCGGAATCGGTTTCAACGCTTTGATCGTAAATGGCGCGGCCAATGCTGGATACGTGACCCCGTAACTTCTGCGAGCCGCTGTAAAGCGTTATGGCGGCGGGTGCGCCTTCACGGATGTGCCGAAGCTTGGTCTCTTCGAAATAGCCCACTACGTAGAAGGAGTGGCTGTCGACGAGGGCAAAAATCGGCTGGCCGGTGGTGGCATAATTCCCCACGCGGGCGGAGAGGTTGGTCACCCATCCGTCGACGGGGGCGGTAATCACGGTTTGAGTCAGTTCCCACTGCGCTTGCTTCAGCGTCGCCTCTGCCGCGTTAACGCTCGCCTGCATCGCCTTAACGTTGATGTTGGCGGTATCCAAATCTTCCGCAGAGATGTAGTTTTTCGACAGATGACGGCGGCGGTTGGCCTCGTTGTTGGCCTTTGCCAGATCGGACTGGGCTTTCGCCAGCTGTGCCTGGGCGTTCAAAATCGCAATATGGTACGGGGTGTCGTCGATGCGGAATAACACCTCTCCCTTTTTAACGTACTGGTTATCCTTAATCAGCAGCGACGTAATGCTTCCTGACACCTGCGGGGTGATGCTGACCTGCTCAGCGCGAATTTTACCGTCGCGGGTCCAGGGGGACTGCATATAGAAATTCCACAACCACCAGCCAGCGACCAGGGCGAGGACCAGGACAAACAGGGTGGAAAAGTACTTCAGCGTTTTCAGAGGCATATTCACCACACGATCAGAACAGCAAGGCCCAGGCACACGGAGAGGGCAAACAGGGAGAGATCCATCAGCATGGGATGCCAGATTTCGCCGGAGTACATCCAGTCGCGAAGCAGGCGATGCGCGATGAGCCAAAGAATAAAGCCCACCAGCACGGCTTTAAACAGAGGGGGAAAGTAGACTGACGCACCGAAGATCAGGTCCTGGAGGGGTAAACCCTCTGAGCGATGAAAAAAGGTCACGAGCAGAGATCCTTTGCAGTGAACAGAATGCCGCGTTGGCTTGTCTGAGTATGAAGAAGCATCACGATTCAGTGTAAGTCATACTTTTGAGTTAGATGAATGCAGTATTGCATTTGTTTTGCCAATACAAATGCTGCACACTATTCTAAAATCAGTATAATAACTTAGCAAGCTAATTATAAGGAGATGAAATTGGAATCGCCATTAGGTTCTGATCTGGCAAGGTTGGTACGCGTCTGGCGTGCTCTGATTGACCATCGCCTGAAACCTCTGGAACTGACACAGACGCATTGGGTCACGTTGCACAACATTCATCAGCTGCCGCCCGACCAGTCGCAAATTCAACTGGCTAAAGCGATAGGCATTGAGCAACCGTCGCTGGTGCGCACGCTTGACCAGCTGGAAGAGAAGGGACTGATCTCCCGACAAACCTGCGCCAGCGATCGTCGCGCCAAGCGGATTAAGCTGACCGAGAAAGCGGCTCCTATCATCACTGAAATGGAAGCCGTAATTACCAAAACGCGCGGTGAAATCCTTTCAGGGGTTTCACCGGCGGAGCTGGAAATGCTCATCAGCCTGATTGCACGCCTTGAGCAAAACATCCATGAGCTGCAGTCTCGCGACTGACAAACACCAGGCCTTGCAGCAGCAAGGCCTTTTTATTACGTAAAGACGACCACCCGATTACGGCCGGTCTCTTTCGCTTCATACATCGCCTTGTCGGCACTTTCAACGCACGTTTCAGCGGTTATGGATGATGAGGTCGCCGTGAATACCCCCATGCTGATGGTAATCGGCTCCGGTAACTGTCCCCCGCTGCTGGCTTTATCAAAGCTGCTTAGCTTTAACCGTATACGTTCCGCCACCTGACATGCTGCCTCAGAGGAGGTGTTTGCCAGCATCAGGACAAATTCTTCGCCACCGATTCGCGCCGCGATGTCCTGCGGGCGCACGGAATCCATCAGCAGATTGGCGACAAACTGCAGGACTTTGTCTCCCTGAAGGTGACCATAGTTATCGTTGATGCGCTTGAAGCGATCGAGATCGCTGACGATAACCGAAACGGGCCGGCTGGATTTCGCGATTTCCAGCGCCTGGTTTAACGATTCATAAAAATAGCTGCGGTTATAAAGGCGCGTGAGCGGATCGCGAATCGAATTCTGATACGACTGCTGATATTTTAAATGGGAATCACGGTACAGCATGAAAACGTCGTAAAGCAGAACAAAAATAATCATCAGCGTAGCGACGGTTTCAAATAGCCGGGCGCGATACCACGATATATCTTCAGCATGTCCGCCCACTAACAGCATTACGAGCGTAACGATATAGCACACGCACAGAAAATTACCGCCCACCCAGAACAGATTACGCACCCGCGTAATAAACATCAGGCTTGCTAATGTTACAACCCAGAGAACAATTAATGAAATATTGATGCAGTGGCTCCACAGAACCATAAACTGTCGCGTTTCATTATCAACCAGGTCGATGGATAAAAACGCAGAATGGCTGGAATATATCCAGGCTAACAGTATGCCACAGGCGGTAAACAGAAATATACCGCTGACGATGGTGATATGGGCCGCACGGGAAAGGGACTGATTCCGTGTGGGATAGAGTAATGCCGAAGCGATCATCAGCACAGCCATTAAGAGATGGCGGAACATATAGTAGATCATCGCATCGTTGTAGTTAACGACGTTAAACTGATAGAGGTCAAGCCACGCTGGAAAGCTGGACAGCGTTCCGACCATCAGCAGTGCCGAACCGGCAAAGGCAAAGGCGATCGCAATCAGATAGAGCCGCCTCTTATCGCACCAGTATTTCATAGCCATAAAACAGGCAATAAACAGGTGAAACACGAGTAAAAAAATGGTGAGCGTAGGGAACACAAGAGGCGAGAAGGATGGTACCCATTCAACCAGTTTTGAAAAGAGAGCTTGTAGTATTCCGATAACGACAAGGCACCCGAAACAGAACGAGATATAACGACCTTTTAGACAAAGACTATTCGCAAGCATATAAATTTTTACAAAATGAGAAATAATTTATGAAGAGGTAATTGCGAAGAGTCTAATCAATTAATGCAATAAATACTTTGCGCAGAAACAATATACGGTGAGGTTAATTATTGGCGGGGTGAATGAATTTTGTAAATATATTCGTTCAAGTGATATATATTGTAAATGGATGTGGCCCGACGGCCACATCCATTTTTAATTAACGTGGGGACACGGTAACCTGGCTTCCGTTGCTTGCCAGCACAACGCGCTGACCTGCTGAGAAGCGGGTATTGCCCTGTTTCTGAACAACCATAATGGTGCTGCCGTCGTCTTTACGAATTTCCAGCTCTACGCCCTGCGTTTTGTTCATCGCACCCTGGACGCCCTGGCCTGCCACGCCACCGGCAACGGCGCCCGCTGCGGTTGCCAGAGAGCGGCCTGTGCCACCGCCAACGGTGTTACCCAGGAAACCACCCAGAACAGCACCACCGATTGCGCCCATGACGTTGTTTTCATCACCACCCTGAATTTGTACAGGACGGGCGTTAACAACGGTACCGTAAGTCACGCTCTGAACCTGTTTAGCTTCAGAAGCGCTGTAAACGTCGCCAGACAGTGAGCTGTCGTTCACACAGCCAGCCAGGGTTAAACCAATCAGCGAAACGCCCAGTACACGTACAATCATTTGAATCTCCTGTTCACCAAAAACGCCCATTTGGAGGCATCCGTTATGGCTAAATTATATGGCATAAAGGGCCATAGTTCATATCTTTGCACTAACAATAAGAAAATTGTACTTGAATTTGACTTAACGAGACATAAACAGGATCCGCTCGCGTTACCGGCATGACATTGTTAAAAAATATTATCGTCGGATGGCAAAGCAGCGTCGTTTATGGTTGAGTGGATATCCTTAGCCCACGCAACGTAAGGAAAGCGCATGAAATCGGGTCGCTACATTGGTGTGATGTCAGGCACCAGTCTGGATGGGGTAGATGTCGTTCTGGCCGCCATTGACGAACATATGGTAGCACAGCAGGCGAGCCTGACCTGGCCAATCCCCATTTCGCTGAAAGAGGATATTCTGAGTATCTGTCAGGGGCAGCAGCTGACTCTCTCCCAGCTTGGTCAACTTGATGTTCGCCTGGGGGCGCTGTTTGCGGATGCGGTGCAGGCGTTAATGCAAAAAGAACATCTTCGACCTCAGGATGTGGTCGCCATCGGGTGCCATGGACAAACCGTCTGGCATGAGCCGGTTGGCGAGGCGCCGCATACGTTGCAAATCGGCGATAATAACCAGATAGTGGCAAAGACGGGCGTGACGGTCGTCGGGGATTTCCGTCGTCGCGATATTGCCCTTGGCGGGCAGGGCGCACCGCTGGTGCCTGCTTTCCATCAGGCGCTGTTGGCGCATCCTTCAGAGCGTCGCATGGTGCTCAACATTGGCGGGATTGCTAACCTCTCGATGCTTATTCCGGGGCAGCCCGTTCGCGGCTACGATACCGGCCCCGGGAATATGCTAATGGATGCCTGGATCTGGCGGCAGTGCGGTCAACCGTATGATAAAAACGCCGAGTGGGCGAGCGAGGGTAAAGTGATCCTCCCGCTGCTGCAGTCTATGCTCAGCGACCCATATTTTGCCTTGCCGGCGCCGAAAAGCACGGGGCGTGAATACTTCAACTTTGGCTGGCTTGAGCGCCAGCTGGCGCTGTTCCCGGCACTGGCCCCGCAGGATATTCAGGCGACGCTTGCCGAATTAACGGCCGTGTCTATCTCTGAGCAAGTGCTGCTCAGCGGCGGCTGCGAACGCCTGCTGGTGTGCGGCGGCGGAAGCCGAAACCCGTTGGTGATGGCGCGCCTTGCCGGGCTGCTGCCGGGTACAGAAGTGACGACGACGGACGAGGCTGGCATCAGCGGTGATGATATGGAAGCGCTGGCTTTCGCCTGGCTTGCCTGGCGCACCATCGCCGGGCTACCGGGCAATTTGCCGTCGGTAACCGGCGCACGCGAGGCCAGCGTCCTCGGGGCGATTTTCCCGGCAAATCCGCGTCATAATCAGAGTTAACTGAAATTCAGCGCGTCGTCTCGTCGTTAGAATGGAGTAAAACAGGAGGGCGGTCATGCCCTCCAGGACCAGGAAAGTCTTCGGAATACGCCATGAAAAAAGTTCTTCTTATTGTCGCGCCTTTATTGCTGTCAGGGTGCAGCGTCTATAACCAGTTCCTTGAGCGCATGCAGACCGATACGCTGGAGTATCGCTGCGATGAAAAACCGCTGACCGTGAAGTTGAATAACCCACGTCAGGAAGCCAGCTTCGTTTACGACAATAAGCTGCTGACCCTTAAACAGGGGATCTCGGCCTCCGGGGCACGTTATTCTGACGGTATCTATGTGTTCTGGTCAAAAGGCGACAGCGCTACGGTTTACAAACGCGACCGCATTGTGCTGAACAACTGCCAGCTTGAAAATCCGAAGCGTTGAGATTTTTACAGGGGCGGCGCACAATAGCGCCACCCAATCTCAAGATCAGCTAACGCCATGTCAGATAACGATGAACTGCAGCAAATTGCGCATCTGCGCCGTGAATACACCAAAGGCGGCCTGCGCCGCCAGGATCTTCCCGCTGAACCCCTCGTGCTCTTTGAACGCTGGCTGAAACAGGCCTGCGATGCGAAGCTGGCTGACCCAACGGCCATGGTCGTCGCGACGGTAGATGAAAACGGTCAACCGTATCAGCGCATCGTCTTGCTCAAGCATTACGACGAGAAAGGGCTGGTGTTCTATACCAACCTGGGCAGCCGCAAGGCGCACCATCTGGAAAATAATCCCCGCATCAGCCTGCTGTTCCCCTGGCACATGCTGGAACGTCAGGTGATGGTCACCGGCAAGGCGGAACGTCTTTCGACGCTGGAGGTGGTGAAGTATTTCCACAGCCGTCCGCGCGACAGCCAGATTGGCGCCTGGGTGTCAAAACAGTCCAGCCGGATCTCTGCCCGCGGCGTGCTGGAAAGTAAGTTCCTGGAGCTGAAACAGAAGTTCCAGCAAGGGGAAATTCCCCTGCCAAGCTTCTGGGGCGGCTTCCGCATTCCGATTGAGCAGATGGAGTTCTGGCAGGGCGGTGAGCATCGCCTGCACGACCGCTTTTTATACCAGCGCGAGAATGGCGGCTGGAAAATCGACAGACTGGCACCGTAATCCCCGAAATTTGTTGATTTAAGCGCTAGCGCACACCGCGCTTGCGCTTTATTCTATTGTCCTTTCGCATCAGGCGAAAAGTCGTGTACCGGCAAAGGTGCAGTCGTTTATACATGGAGAATTTGATGGCAAGCAGTAACTTGATTAAACAATTGCAAGAGCGGGGCCTCGTGGCCCAGGTGACGGACGAGGAAGCGTTAGCAGAGCGACTGGCGCAAGGCCCGATCGCGCTCTATTGCGGCTTCGATCCCACCGCTGACAGCTTGCATTTGGGGCATCTTGTTCCATTGTTATGCCTGAAACGCTTCCAGATGGCGGGCCATAAGCCTGTTGCCCTGGTGGGCGGCGCGACCGGTCTGATTGGTGACCCAAGCTTTAAAGCCGCGGAGCGTAAGCTGAACACCGAAGATACCGTGCAGGAGTGGGTGGATAAGATCCGCAAGCAGGTTGCACCATTCCTCGACTTCAACTGTGGTGATAACTCTGCCATTGCCGCCAACAACTACGACTGGTTTGGCAGCATGAACGTGCTGACCTTCCTGCGAGACATCGGCAAGCACTTCTCTGTTAACCAGATGATTAACAAAGAAGCCGTGAAGCAGCGTCTGAACCGTGACGATCAGGGTATCTCCTTTACCGAGTTCTCCTACAACCTGCTGCAGGGCTATGACTTTGCCTGCCTGAACAAGCTGCACGGCGTTTCTCTGCAGATCGGCGGTTCTGACCAGTGGGGGAACATCACCTCCGGTATCGACCTGACCCGTCGTCTGCATCAGAACCAGGTGTTTGGCCTGACCGTTCCATTGATTACCAAAGCGGACGGCACCAAATTCGGTAAAACCGAAGGCGGCGCGGTGTGGCTGGATCCGAAGAAAACCAGTCCGTACAAATTCTACCAGTTCTGGATCAACACGGCGGACGCCGATGTTTACCGCTTCCTGAAGTTCTTCACCTTCATGGACATTGCAGAGATCAACGCGCTGGAAGAGGAAGATAAGAACAGCGGTAAAGCACCGCGTGCCCAGTACGTGCTGGCGGATGAAGTGACCAAACTGGTTCACGGTGAAGAAGGTCTGGCCGCGGCAAAACGCATTACTGCAAGCCTGTTCAACGGTACCCTGAGCGATCTGAGCGAAGCGGACTTCGAGCAGTTGGCGCAGGACGGTGTGCCGATGGTCGAAATGGAAAAAGGGGCTGACCTGATGCAGGCGCTGGTGGACTCTGAGCTCCAGCCTTCCCGCGGTCAGGCGCGTAAAACCATCGCGTCCAACGCTATCACCATCAACGGTGAAAAGCAGGCTGACCCGGAATACACCTTCGTTGACGGCGATCGTCTGTATGGCCGCTACACGCTGCTGCGCCGCGGTAAGAAAAACTACTGTCTGGTCTGCTGGAAATAATTAAAAGTCTTCAGGGGCGTGGGAAACCACGCCCTTTTTGTTTTTTTCGGGTTTGGTAAGTAAAAGATGAAGAACATCCTCGCCATTCAGTCCCACGTTGTATTTGGACATGCTGGCAATAGCGCAGCGGAGTTCCCGATGCGCCGCCTCGGTGCCAACGTCTGGCCCCTTAATACCGTGCAGTTCTCTAACCATACGCAATACGGCAAATGGACCGGCTGCGTGATGCCGCCTTCACACCTCACCGAGGTTGTGCAGGGTATTGCCGATATCGACCAGCTCAAACGCTGTGACGCCGTGCTGAGCGGCTACCTCGGCTCAGCGGAGCAGGGGGAACATATCCTCGGTATCGTGCGTCAGGTTAAAGCGGCAAACCCGGCGGCAAAATACTTCTGCGACCCCGTCATGGGACACCCGGAGAAAGGCTGCATCGTGGCGCCTGGCGTAGCGGAGTTTCACGTTCGTCATGCGTTGCCCGCCAGCGATATCATTGCGCCCAACCTGATTGAGCTGGAGATCCTCTGCGAGCATTCGGTTAATAGCGTAGAAGAGGCGGTACGCGCGTCTCGCGAGCTGATAGCCCAGGGGCCTGAAATTGTGCTGGTAAAACATCTCGCCCGCGCAGGACTGACCCAGGAGCGTTTTGAGATGCTGCTGGTGACGAAAGATGACGCATGGCATATCAGCCGCCCGCTGGTGGATTTCGGCACGCGTCAGCCGGTGGGTGTGGGTGATGTGACCAGTGGGCTACTGCTGGTGAAACTGTTGCAGGGCGCAACGGTGAGAGACGCGCTGGAGCACGTTACGGCAGCGGTGTATGAAATTATGATTGCGACGAAAGATATGCAGGAATATGAACTGCAGGTGGTCGCGGCACAGGATCGAATCGCTAAGCCGGAGCATTATTTCAGCGCAACGCAGCTTTAAACGATGCCGGGTGGCGCTGCGCTTACCTGGCCTACTTAATCCGTAGGCCCGTGCAAGCGCAGCGCCGCCGGGCGATATTAGTTAAGACCTTCCGCTTTTAGCGCCGCAGCCACCGCTGGACGCTCCGCCACGCGCGCCATATACGATGCGATGTGGTCTAACCCCTCCAGGTTCAGCTTAACCGCACGCGCCCAGCGCAGGACGGTAAACAGGTACGCGTCGGCAATGGTGAAACGTGAACCACAAATCCACTGATCGTCTTTCAGCGCTTCATTCACAAACTGCAGCTTTTTCTCCAGCAGAGCTCGCACGGTTGGCTTGTACTCTTCCGGGGTATCCGGGCGGAACAGGGGGGTAAAGCCTTTGTGCAGCTCGGTGGCGATATAGTTTAACCACTCCAGCGTCTTATAACGTGCGACGCTGCCGGTAGGGGCAAGGAGCTGGCGATCCGGTACGTTGTCCGCCAGGAATTGCATAATCGCCACGCCTTCGGTCAGCAGAGTACCGTCATCCAGCAGCAGGGCCGGAACCTGCCCTTTTGGGTTAATCGCAAAAAAGTCATCCCCGTTTTCCAGGCGCTTTTTCATCAGATCAACGCCATCCAGCGTGAAATCTTTGCCGCTCTCGCGCAGGGTGATATGGGAAGCAAGAGAGCACGCGCCCGGTTTGTAGAACAGTTTCATCGGTAACTCCTTTTTGCTGAGGTTTCAGCTATGTTAGTGCGCGAAGGGACAAAAAAAAAGCCGCTAATCTCTTAGCGGCTTCTGTTCAGTCGTTTCTCTCAGATATTACGCGGTAGCGGTTTTGGTCGCTTCAGCCGTCTTGTCGTCGTCCTGAGTCATTCGATTCAGTTTCGGCGCGGTCAGCAGCATCAGCGCCGCGATAACCGCCGTAGCGATACCAATCTGCATGAACACGGTACCGTAGACGTTCAGGGAGACCAGTGGATCGGTCACGTTTTCCGGCACCGCCATCAGGTTCGCGATCTTACCGGCGATGATTGCCGCACCGGCAGTGGTCAGGAACCAGCTACCCATAATGAAGCCCATCAGACGCTGTGGCACCAGCTGTGCAACCATCGCCAGACCCAGACCGGAGATCATCAGTTCGCCAATAGACTGCAGCGCGTAGCTCAGGATCAGCCAGTTCACGGACACGATACCTGCGTCAGTCGCAAACCTGGTACCCAGCGGCAGCACCAGGAACGCACCGGAGCACAGCACCATTCCGATGGCGAACTTGTGCGGCATCGGCAGGCGGTCGCCCATCTTGTTATAGATAGCGGCCAGAATCGGGCTACCAATCATGATCCAGAACGGGTTCAGCGCCTGATACTGCTCCGGCTCGAACGCAATGCCCAGGATAGAGTGCTCAACGTTACGAATCGCGAAGAAGTTCAGAGAGGTTGGCATCTGGCTGTACAGCACGAAGAAGATAATCGCTTCCAGCATCAGAATGAACGCCACAATCATCTTACGACGCGCAGCACCCTGCATAGCGAACGCTTCTTTCGCGAAGATGACCACGATACCCAGCGCAACCACGCCCAGAACGGCACGAGCGATACCCTGGTTGTGCAGCAGCCAGGTGGCGATCGCCGCCAGGACGACAACGCCCACGATAGTCGCCAGCAGTTTGCCCATGTGTACTGGCTCGAAGTCAGGTTTTGAACCGTAGTCTTTTACCCAGCTGCGGCAGAACAGGAAGTTCACCACGGTGATCAGCATACCCACGAAGCTCAGCGCAAACGCCACGCTCCAGCCAAATTTCGCGGCCAGCCATGGGGTTGCCAGCATGGAGAAGAAGGAACCAATGTTGATGGACATGTAGTACATGGTAAATGCACCGTCCAGACGTGGGTCATCTTTGCTGTAGCAGGTTGAGAGCAGGGAAGACGGGTTCGCTTTGAACAGACCGTTACCCACGGCGATGGTTGCCATGCCCATATAGACCACAGCCGCATCATGTCCAGACCATGCAACCAGACCATAGCCAATAGCCAGAACAATAGCGCCCAGCATAATGACGCGCTTAGTACCAAGAACTTTATCACCCAGCCAGCCGCCGATGGCAACCAGACCGTAGACGAGGGCACTGAAGGAGGAGAACAGCGTGATGGAATCGGCTTCGGACATACCCAGCTGTTTAACCAGGTAAACCGCCATGATCCCTTGCAGGCCGTAGTAACCAAAACGCTCCCATAACTCGATAGAGAAGATGAGATAAAACGCTTTCGGTTGTTTAAAAGCGTTCAGACTCACGCTTTCATCTGTTGGTTTATTGTTTGCAGTCGACACATATACCTCTTTTTTTACATCCCATATTAACGGGGGTGTTCATAGCGTGATGGCCGTAGCCCATCCGCCTTATAGTTATATTGGGAGGAGAAACGGCGGGTAATGTTCACTATCCTGACCCGTCTGGCAATACGTTTGTAATATTCTGTTACATATATCTAGGGCGGTATAATCGTCGGTTTCTGCAAATGTTATTCAGCGTTAAATTTTATACGATAACTAAAGGTAGTTTTTTCGACTGCTATACACCCTGTGTGATGGGCTTTTGGCGATATGTTCTGCTATTTGCCGTCTGTTGCAGTGATATAGCCCATATTCTGAAAAATAGCTGGTCTTATCTTCCGGGTAAGCACAGTTATATCTTGCCCGGCAAAGGGTTTGCGATGACTTTGACTACAAAAAATCAACATGACGTTATCAGAGTGATCGCGATCACAGATGTATAGAAATTTTTGGCTATGAAAAAACTATTAACCTGTTTGAGCGTTATAGCGCGGAAGAAGTGACAGGCTGTAGGATAAAGAAGGCGGATGATTTATGGTCAGGAGAAGGGTTTCTGGAAGGCCCTCTCCTGGTGTGGGATTGTGATTGCGGATAAAAGTCAGGGATACACTTTTTCTTTATATTCGCAGAGATCTTCAATAATACAGGAGCCGCAGCGCGGCTTTCGGGCTATGCAGGTATAACGACCGTGCAAAATCAGCCAGTGATGGCAGTCAACCTTGAATTCGGCAGGGACCACTTTTAACAGCTTCTCTTCTACCTGCTCGACATTTTTCCCTGGGGCGAAGTTAGTCCGGTTTGAGACGCGGAATATATGGGTATCAACGGCTATCGTCGGCCAGCCAAACGCGGTATTGAGTACAACGTTCGCGGTTTTACGTCCCACCCCCGGTAAGGCCTCCAAAGCCGCGCGGTCTTCCGGCACCTCGCCTCCGTGCTGTTCCAGCAGGATCCGGCAGGTCTTAATGACGTTCTCCGCCTTGCTGTTAAACAGGCCGATGGTTTTGATATAAGACTTAACGCCCTCCACGCCCAGCTCCAGCATCGCTTTTGGCGTATTGGCGACCGGATAGAGCAGGGCGGTAGCTTTGTTGACGCTCACATCGGTCGCCTGCGCAGAGAGCAGCACCGCGATCAGCAGCTCAAACGGGGAGGTAAAATTCAGCTCCGTCGTCGGGTGCGGGTTCTCGTCCCGCAGACGAGTCAGGATCGCAATGCGCTTTTCTTTATTCATGAAGCCTTCTCGGGTGTCCCTTCCAGAACGCTGCGCTCTGCCGCGCGGCGCTTACGTTTTTCATCAATCAGGTATTTTACCGCCAGCATCATGCCAAGGCCAATGAACGCGCCAGGCGGCAGCATCGCCAGCAGGAATGGCGTGTCGGTGTGGAACACTTCTATGCGCAGCACCTTGGCCCAGCCGCCCAGCAGGGCATCGGCACCGTCGAAGAGCGTCCCGTTGCCGAGAATTTCACGCATGGACCCGAGGACGAACATGGCGGCAGTCGCGCCCATGCCGATGGAAAACCCATCCAGAGCGGAAATGGCCGGGTTGTTTTTTACCGCGAAAGCCTCAGCGCGGCCAACGACGATGCAGTTGGTCACGATAAGCGGAATAAAAATCCCGAGCGACTGGTACAGGCCAAACGCGTAAGCGTTGATAAGCATCTGCACGACGCTCACCACCGACGCAATGATCATCACGTAAATCGGAATACGGATCTCCGACGGCGTCCAGCGGCGCAAAACAGAAATAGAGAAGTTGGTCAGGGTCAGCACCAGCGTGGTCGCCAGGCCCAGCCCGAGCGCGTTGGTAGCGGTAGATGTCACCGCCAGCAGCGGACAGAGTCCCAGAAGCTGTACCAGCGCGGAGTTGTTCTTCCACAGCCCCTGGACAATAACCTCTTTAACCTGGCTCATGATGACTCCCCACAGGCCGGAAGATTGTTGATTTGCGCGGGCAGCGTTTCAGCATATAGCCCGGCTCGTTTTACGGCGTTCACCACGGCGCGCGGCGTGATGGTTGCGCCGGTGAACTGGTCAAATTCACCGCCGTCTTTCTTCACCGCAAACGCGGTGTCACCTTCGCCATGGATTACTTTACCGGCAAAGTGCAAAATCCAGTCGCTCAGCCGGGTTTCAATTTTATCACCCAGGCCCGGCGTTTCATGGTGTTCCGTCACGCGGGTGCCCAGTATGGTTCCGGTGAAATCGCTGCCGACAAGCAGTTGAATGGAGCCAGAATAGCCATCGGGCGCCGTCGCTTCCATCACTGCGCCTACGGGTTTATCTCCTTTGCGGGCGATAAAGACACGGTGCGTGCCTTTTCCAAGCTGCGTCGCGTCTACCACAAAGCAGCTTTTTTGCAGGTCATTATCGTAGAAATCGGACGGGATCACCTGATCGAACAGCGCCTTTTGCTGCTTCAGCGCCTGTTCTTCAATGGTCGTTTTGGTCAGCGCATTGACCAATGCCGTCAGCCCGGTCAGGACCGCGGCGAAGACTGCCAGCGTGACGCCGTGTTTTTGCATCGTTTTTAGCATGGCGAAACCCTTAGCGATGGCCGTACACGCGGGGGCGCGTGTAATAGTCGATGAGCGGAACGGTAATGTTGGCAAGCAGCACGGCAAACGCCACGCCGTCCGGGTATCCGCCAAAGCTGCGAATAAGCCACACCAGCAGCCCGGCCAGCGCGCCGAAGATCAGACGGCCGCGGTTAGTCGTAGATGCCGTAACCGGATCCGTCAGGATAAAGAAGGCACCCAGCATGGTCGCACCGGAGAGCAAATGCATCTGCGGGCTGGCCAGTGATTCAGGAGAGAAGAGCCAGCCCAGCGTGGCGCAGACCGCCAGCGTCACGAGGAAGCTGACCGGAATATGCCAGCGAATGGCTTTCTGCTGCAGCAGGAACAGGCCGCCCAGCAGATACGCCAGGTTGACCCACTGCCAGCCCGCGCCCGCCAGCATGCCGCTGTAGATCGCGGATTTCATGGTCTGCTCAACGCTGTGCCCGGCATGCAGGGACGTTTTGAAGGTATCGAGAGGCGTCGCCTGGCTGATGCCGTCCACGCCCATACGCAGCGCGTTCATATCAGCCCCCCGCGCCGTATGGCCGGTAAAGATCACGTGCAGGGCATCCATAAAGCCCGGAACCGTGGCCGCAATCTCGTGCGGAGGAAGCCAGCTGGTCATCTGCACCGGGAAAGAGATCAGCAGCACCACGTAGCCAATCATCGCCGGATTAAACGGGTTATGGCCCAGCCCGCCATACAGCTGTTTAGCAATAATTACGGCAAACACGGTACCAAGTATCACCATCCACCACGGGGCAAACGGCGGAATACTGATGGCCAGCAGCAGGCCGGTCAGCAGCGCGGAGTTGTCGGCCAGGATGCGTGAAACGGCCATCTTGCGCAGCTTCAGCACGAGAGCCTCTGCTGCTATGGCGCTGGAACAGCCCAGGGCTATCTGGAACAGGGTTCCCCAGCCGAAAAACCAGCACTGAACGGCAATGCCCGGCAGCGCGGCCAGGCAGACCAGCATCATGATGCGCGAGGTCTGACGCTGGTTGTGGGTGTAAGGGGAACTTGCGATTCTGAAAACCATTTAATCCTCGTTTACGGCTTGCTGTGCGGCTTTCTTCGCCTGAACGCGCGCGATCGCGGCCGCGACGGCGGCCTTGCGCGGGTCGTCGTTTGCGGCCTGCGGCTGCTCTTCCTGCTGTGCCGCTTTACGCGCTTTGGCGCGAGCAATCGCGGCTTCAACGGCGGCTTTACGCGGGTCGACCGGTGCTTCGGGTTCTGCGGCAGGCGCCTGCTGCGCAGCTTTGCGCGCTTTGGCGCGGGCAATTGCGGCTTCAACGGCGGCTTTACGCGGATCGACCGCTTCCTGTTCAACCACTACCTGCTGCTCCCCGGCCTTACGGGCTTTGGCGCGGGCAATGGCCGCTTCAACGGCAGCTTTGCGTGGATCGACTTCAGCTTCCGGCTGTGCCGTTTGCGCTTTTTCTGCCTGGCGGGCGCGGGCCGCAGCCTTACGTGCTTCGCGGGCGGCAATCGCTTCGCTGTTATCCGGTTTTTCACCGGCCTGGATCACCAGCGTCTGGGCGGCATTGGCTTTTTTCTCGCGAACGCGCGCCAGGGCGGCGTTAATCGCATCCTGATCTTTTTCGGCAGGCTGAACGGCGGCCTGCTTATGTCGCTCCTGACGAGCCATCTTCTCACGTTCGAGACGCGCCTGGCGCGCTTCGAAGCGAGCCCTGGCTTCCGCGGCGCGTTTTTCTTCCATGGAGATGGCATAAATCTCGGCCTTCTCCTGGCGGAAGTACTGCACCAGCGGAATGTTGCTTGGACAGACCCAGGCGCAGGCGCCGCATTCGATACAGTCGGCCAGGTTATGGGCTTTGGCTTTATCGTGCAGCTGGCCTTTGCTGTACCAGTATAGCTGCTGCGGGAGCAGATCCGCCGGGCAGGCATCGGCACAGGCGCTGCAGCGGATGCAGCCTTTCTCTTCCTGCTCCTCGCCCATCTCAGTCGGGGAAGGGGCAAGCAGACAGTTGGTGATTTTCACTACCGGGACATCGAGCCACGGCAGGGTAAAGCCCATCAGCGGGCCGCCCATGATCACCATCTGGTCGCTGGCCGGGCAAAATTCAGCCTGTTCCAGCAGGTGGCGCACCGGCGTACCAAGACGTGCCCAGACGTTGCCCGGACGAGAGACCGACTCTCCGGTCAGCGTCACCACGCGTTCGGTCAACGGCTCGCCGTCAATCACCGCGCGCTTCACGGCGTAAGCGGTTCCGACGTTTTGCATCAGTACGCCGATATCCGACGAGCGTCCGCCATGCGGCACCTGCTTTCCGGTGAGGATTTGCGTCAGCTGTTTTGCGCCGCCAGAAGGGTACTTGGTTGGAATGACGCGCAGGGCGATATCATGGCTACCGGCCAGCACGGCGCGCAGCATTGAGATAGCCTGCGGTTTATTGTCTTCAATACCAATCAACACTTCTCGCGGCTGTAAGATGTGCGCGAGGATGCGGATGCCTTCCACCACCTGGGCGGCGCAATCCTGCATCAGACGATCGTCAGCGGTGATATACGGCTCGCACTCGGCGGCATTGATAATCAATGTCTGAATGTTATCGCCGCCGCCGCGCAGCTTGACGCCGGTCGGGAAGCCCGCGCCGCCGAGCCCCGCGACGCCGTACTGATGAATACGCTCGATAAGCGCTTCGCGACTCTGGCTGCGGTAGTCGCTCCAGCCGTCACGGTCAATCCAGCGATCTTCGCCGTCGGCTTCTATAATCACGCTCAGCTCCGACAGCGCGGACGGATGCGCCACCGTATGAGGGGCAATCGCCACCACTTTACCGGATGTTGGGGCGTGAATCGGCAGCATACGTCCACGGCCAAAGGTCAACGGCTGACCGCGAAGGACCGTATCGCCTTCTTTCACGCACAGCTCGCCCTCAGCGCCAATATGCTGCTTGAGCGGCATGACGAAACGGGTCGCCAGCGGAATTTGACGCAGCGGCGTGCCGTTGGACTGGGTTTTCATCTCCGGCGGATGGATCCCGCCGTCAAAGTCCCAAATCTTCTCTTTTCTGAAAGCAGAAAATAACTTAAGCATGTTGTTCCATAGGAATATTGCGAACCGGAATGGTTTGAAGATCCCACTTCCAGCTTTCGGTAGTCGTTTCAACCGGGCGCAGCTCAATACATTGCGTCGGGCAGGGGGCCACGCAGAGGTTACAGCCGGTGCACAGATCCGCCACAACGGTGTGCATGGCGCGGGTCGCGCCGACAATGGCGTCAACCGGACAGGCCTGAATACATTTGGTGCAGCCGATGCAGTTTGCTTCGTCGATCACGGCGAGGGCGCGAACCGGCTCCTGCACCTCCGCATCGCCATCTACGGGCTGCGGATCTACGTTAAGCAGGGCGGCAATTTTCAGCATTACCGCTTCGCCACCGGGCGCACAACGGTTAATTTTTTCACCCTGAATCCCTACCGCTTCAGCGTAAGGGCGGCAGCCCGGGTAGCCGCACTGCCCGCACTGACTTTGCGGCAAAAGCTCATCAATTTTTTCAACAACAGGATCGTCCTCTACCGCGAAACGGCGGGAGGCGTAGCCCAGGATAAGGCCAAACACCAACCCCAGGACGCTGATAGAGGCGATGGCAATCCAGATAGCACTCATTACAACTTCACCAGACCACTAAAGCCCATAAAGGCCAGAGACATTAAACCCGCGGTGACCAGCGCAATGGCATTACCGCGAAATGGCGCAGGGATGTCCGCTGCCGCCAGACGTTCGCGAATCGACGCGAACAGAACCATAACAAAGGAGAAACCGACGGCGGCGGAAAAACCGTACAGCGCCGACTGCATAAAGTTATGCCCAAGGTTGATGTTCAGCAGCGCCACGCCGAGTACCGCGCAGTTGGTGGTGATCAGCGGCAGGAAGATACCCAGCAGGCGATAGAGCGCCGGGCTGGTTTTACGCACCACCATTTCAGTAAATTGCACCACAACCGCAATAACCAGAATAAACGCCAGCGTACGGAGATAGATTAACCCCAGCGGGATGAGGATCCAGGTGTCAATCAACCACGCGCAGATAGACGCCATCGTCATGACAAAGGTCGTCGCCAGCCCCATGCCCATCGCCGTTTCCAGCTTTTTGGACACGCCCATAAACGGGCACAGGCCAAGGAACTTCACCAGAACGAAGTTGTTAACCAGCACGGTGCCGACAAAGAGCAGTAAGTAATCGGTCATTATTTAGCCTGAAATAAAAAAGCCGCCTATTATCGGACAAACCGGGTCAGGCGACAACAGGTTATCTGTAAGGTTATTACGGGTTCACGAAGGTGTTTTTCACACGCGTTGAACGCTTGAAATAGGGCACCAGCAGCGCCGCAGCCAGTAACGGGAAAAGCAGCTGGCGGACAGCAAGCGCGTCAGACACGGGCGAGAAAGCAAACGCTTTAACCGCCAGCAGAACCGAAATGAGCAGCCAGATAATATAGTGCTTAGGCACGCTCTTGCGGCGCTTAAAGAAGGCGATGGTCAGCCACAGGGTGTAGTACCACATCCCAATCGCGAAAACGAACGACACAAACCACATTGCTATATTCAGCACGCTTTGCGACATCAGGGTCTGGATGGCGTGAGGGGTAATCAATGCGGTGGTATAAAGCAGCAGCGCAAGCGATGCGCTTAATAAGGCAACCAGCAGCCATGCCAGTGGGGCGATTAACCAGCCTCCGATGCGTTCTCCAGGCGTTGCGGTCATGAACTCTCCCATTATCTGCGCGAAATGTTGTACAGCCAGTTTGCAGGGCGGAGAGTATATAACATTTCGCGCGGATGGCTACTTTCTTATAAAACGTAGCGCCATACGGACTTCGGCACCTCGCCGACGTTGAACAAGCGTCCGCCGGAGACCAGCTCCGCACGGCGGTGGTCAGCGGCGCGATACATATTGATAATGTCCTGATTATCCGACAGGGTGTAGTTCAGATGGTCAAACAGTTTTTCCAGGCTCTCAAGCGAATTGATCTTGCGAAATTTTAATAAATAGTCCTGAACTGTCATATTAATAAGTTTCCATATAAAAGTGAGTAATACCAGTTAAGGTAATTCGGTCGAATAATAAACGGATTAATAAAGACGTAAACAGCCCACTCAGGTAACGCGACGAAATTAGGAGTTTTCTTTGCTGAAATTCAGGCATCGAAGGCGATGCCTGGAAGAGAAGGTTAACCGCGTTCACCAGGGCTGGCAATATGAAACTGACATATTATGTCACTCTTTATCGCAGCAACCGGTTACTTAGGATGGGTGACGGCAGCAGGCTCCGGCGGCTGGTAGTTATCAATATGGCTGGCTACGCCGAGCAAAATGACCGAAACCCCAAGAACAATCCATCCCGCTAATTCAATGATTCGATTAATAATTGATGCCATGATTTGCTGTTGTAATTTATCCATAAATAGAGGGCGCAAATGTTACAGCGCTGTTTCTCTGACGGCAAGCGCTTTGGGAACGATTCCCTTAAACAAAATCAGAAGGTTAATACTATGTAACAAAAATAACCGCTACAGCCTGCTATTTTAAGCACCATGGCTCATTATTAATGAGGGCAATGCCAGACAGGCCAGTATGAAATAAGAAACACAAAAAGAGGACAACACGATGAGTGATAACATCCGCGTCGGCCTTATAGGCTACGGGTACGCGAGCAAAACGTTTCATGCGCCTCTGATAGCCGGGACGCCGGGGATGGCGCTGGCTGCGGTATCCAGCAGCGACGCTGCTAAAGTCCACGCTGACTGGCCCGCTGTTCCGGTTGTCTCTGAGCCAAAACATCTCTTCAACGATCCGAATATCGATTTAATTGTTATCCCCACGCCTAACGACACGCACTTCCCGCTGGCGAAAGCCGCGCTGGAAGCGGGAAAGCACGTCATTGTTGATAAACCCTTCACCGTGACGTTGTCACAGGCGCGTGAACTGGAGGCGCTGGCAAAAAGCCTGGGAAGGGTGCTGTCCGTTTTCCATAACCGCCGCTGGGACAGCGATTTTCTGACGGTAAAAACGCTTCTCGGTGAGGGTACGTTAGGGGAGATCGTTTTTTTTGAATCGCACTTTGACCGCTTTCGCCCGCAGGTAAGAAACCGCTGGCGCGAGCAGGCCGGTCCGGGCAGCGGCATCTGGTACGATTTAGCCCCGCATCTGCTGGACCAGGCCGTTAATCTGTTTGGTCTGCCGGTGAGCATGACGGTCGATCTGGCCCAGCTCAGGCCCGGGGCACAGACAACCGATTACTTCCACGCGGTGCTCAGTTACCCGCAGCGCCGGGTTGTGCTGCACGGCACGATGGTCGCGGCTGCGGAATCTGCCCGCTATATCATTCACGGCACGCGCGGGAGCTACGTGAAGTTCGGCCTCGATCCGCAGGAAGACCGGCTTAAAAACGGTGAACGTCTGCCGCAGGAAGACTGGGGCTATGATATGCGCGACGGCGTCGTGACGCGGGCAGAAGGTGAGGAACGGGTCGAAGAAACGCTGCTGACGATACCGGGTAACTATCCGGCTTATTATGCAGCCATCCGCGATGCGCTGAACGGAACGGGGGAAAACCCGGTTCCGGCCAGCCAGGCGATTCAGATTATGGAACTGATAGAGCTGGGGATTGAATCTGCCAAACATCGCGCAACGCTTTGTCTGGCATAATTTTTGTAAGTCGGGTAAGCGCCAGCGCTACCCGGCAGCGCGTTAACCGCGCGCCACTTTATCTCGCAGCGCCTGCTTCTCTGCAGGCGTCAGGAAGGCTATTTCCAGCCCATTAACCTGCGCCTGACGGATCTGCTCGCGGCTCAGACCTGCCTGCGGTGCCGCAATGTTGTACTCGTGGATGATATCCACGCCCTGGACCGCCGGATCGTCCGTGTTCAGTGAGGCCAGCACGCCGTGCTCAAGGAACGTTTTCAGCGGATGCTGCGCCAGCGTTGCCACGGTGCTGGTCTGAATGTTGGACGTCAGGCATGACTCAATCCCGATACGCTGCTCCGCCAGGAAATCCATCAGGGCGCGATCTTCTACCGCCTTCACGCCGTGGCCGATACGCTCGGCGCCCAGCTCGCGGATGGCCTGCCAGATGCTTTCCGGACCCGCTGCTTCCCCCGCATGCACGGTAATGTGCCAGCCGGCATCGCGCGCGCGGTTGAAGTGGGAGAGGAACAGGCTGCCGGGGAAGCCCAGCTCGTCACCGGCGAGGTCGACGGCGGTGATGGCATCGCGATGGGCCAGCAGCGCTTCCAGTTCCTGCAGGCAGGCGGCTTCACCGAACGTACGGCTCATAATACCGATCAGACGGGCCTGAACGTCGAAGGTTTTACACCCTTCGCGGACGCCTTCAATGACGGCTTCCACCACGCCTGCAACGGGCAGGCTGTGAGTCATCGCCATGTAGCCCGGCGAGAAGCGCAGCTCGACGTAATGCAGGCCGTTACGTGCCGCATCTTCAATGTTCTCAAACGCCACGCGGCGACAGGCATCCAGCGAGGCCAGCATCTTCACGCCCCAGTCGAGCTTGCTCAGGAAGCTGACCAGATCCGGTTCATTGGAGGTCACCTGTACGTGAGGGATCAGCGACTCAAGCGTCTGCGCAGGAAGCGTTAAATTGAACTGGCGGCCAAGATCGAGGATGGTTTGGGCACGAATGTTACCGTCAAGGTGACGATGAATATCAGTTAAAGGCAGGCGTGTATCAATCATGGTCGCACTCTTTTCTGGTTAAAGTGCGCCATATTATAAAAACAAAACGGGGTAAAAAGCTATTTGCGCAAGGGAAAATTCCGTTGCGCAAACAAATTACAGCAGCGTGTTGATCCCGGCGATGAGGCGCTGAACCCCTTGTTCCAGCTTGCTGCGCGGACAGCCGGCGTTCAGCCGCACGAAGCCGTTACCTTCGTTTCCGTACGTGTATCCCGGCATGATGGCGACTTTTTGCTGCTCGATCAGTACTTTTTGCAGCGCTCTGTCGTCAATGTTCAGCGGGCGCAGGTCGATCCAGGCCAGATAGGTTGCTTCCGGCGGCTGCCAGTTCAGTTTCGGAAAAGCACTGTTTACTTCCTGCGCGACGTACAGCAGATTCTCCTCCAGATAACGCCGTAAGGCATCCAGCCACGGCTCTCCCTGCTGGTAGGCGGCAATATGGGCCGTCAGCGCCAGTACGGAAGGAGAAGAGAGTCCATCCCGGCCTTTTAGCGCGCTGAGATAGCCGTCGCGGCTCTCTTCATCGCCAATCAGGCCGTATGCGCCCGTCAGCGCCGGAATATTAAAGCTTTTCGAGCCGGAGGTGAGAAGCGCCCATTTGCCGCGCGCCACCGCGTTCCACGGGGTGTGGCGATGCGCGCCCCACACCATGTCCATATGAATTTCATCGCTGATAACCGCCACGTCATAGCGTGCGCAAAGCTCCGCCATATGGGTCAATTCTTCACGCGTCCATACTTTTCCGGTTGGGTTTTGCGGGCTGCACAGTAGCAAAATTTTGTTTTCCGAATTCGCCAGCGCCGCTTCAAGCGCCGCCATATTGCCCTGCCAGCCTGCCGCCTGTTTCTCCATCTCAACGGGCACCACAAGGCGCGAATTGCCCTCAATGGCCTTAAAAAACGCATCGTACGCCGGGGTGTGAACCACCACGCCGTCACCGGGCTTTGACCAGAGGCGAATCAGCTCTGACACCATGTAGATGACGGAAGGTCCATAAACGACGGTTTCCGTATCAATCGGGCTGTTGAAGCGCTGCCGGAACCAGTGCGCGACGGCAGCGAGAAACTCGTCGTTCTTCCAGCGGCTGTAGCCCAGCACGCCGTGGTTAATGCGCTGATGCAGCGCGTCGGTTATGCAGGGGGCGGTGGCGAAATCCATATCTGAGATGGTGAAGGGCAGCAAATCCGCCGCGCCAAAGCGGTCGGCGACGTAGTCCCACTGCGTACACCAGGTGCCGTGTCGATCCACGACGGTAGAAAAATCAAACATGACGTAAATCCTTAAAGTAAAACCCCCTCATGAGAGGGGGTTGAGGCATCAGGCTTCTACTGTTCGCATCAGGGTGGCCAGCTCATCCTTCACTGACTGAACCTGCGGGCCGATAACTACCTGCAAATTGTGCTGGTTTAACTGTACCACGCCGATGGCCCGGTTGGCCTTCAGGGCGTTGGTATCCACTTTTGCCATATCCGCCACCGACAGGCGCAGGCGGGTAATGCAGTTGTCCAGTGAGGTGATGTTATCCGCACCGCCCAGCGCCGCCAGAATGGCTGGGGTGTTATACCCGGATTTGCCCACGGTACCGGTAACCGCCTGCTCAACGCTGGTGGCCGTATCAGTATCGCGGCCCGGCGTTTTCAGGTTAAAGCGGGTGATGGCGAAGCGGAAGATACCGTAGTACACCGCGAACCAGATAGCCGCCACGACCGGCACCAGATACCACTTGGTGGACAGACCGTGCAGGATCCCGAACACCACGAAGTCAATCACGTTACCGTCGGTGTTGCCGATGGTGACGCCCAGCACCGCCATCACGGTGAAGCCCAGACCGGTCAGCAGCGCGTGAATGAGATACAGCACCGGCGCAACAAACAGGAACAGGAATTCGATAGGCTCGGTGGTGCCGCCGACGACGCAGGCAATCACGCCGGAAATCAGCAGCCCTTTAATTTTATGACGGTTTTCCGGGCGCGCACAGTGGTACATCGCCAGCGCGGCACCCGGCAGGCCGCCGAGGAAGGCCGGCATTTTGCCCTGAGACAGGAAGCGGGTGGCGCTTTCGGAGAAGCCGTGGGTGGTCGGGCAGCTCAGCTGCGCCTGGAAGATGGTCAGCGCACCGCTCACGTCGTGACCGCACACTTCCATGGTGCCGCCCGCTTCGGTGAAGCGAATCAGGGCCACCAGGATATGCTGCAGGCCAAACGGCAGCAGCAGACGTTCGCCGGTGCCAAAGATCATCGGACCAAAATCGCCCGCGCCGTTGATGATGCGGCCAATGCCGTTGATGCCCATCGCAAAGACCGGCCAGATCAGCGGAATGATCAGGCCGAACAGACCCATGACCACCAGAGTGACAATCGGCACGAAGCGGGTACCGCCGAAGAAGGCCAGGGCATCCGGCAGGCGGATATTGTGGAAGCGCTCGTGCAGCATCCAGATAATGACCCCCGCGATCACCGCCCCGAGGATCCCGGTATCAATAGACTGGATACCAATCACGCTCTGGATGTTGTTAGCCTTCAGCACGGCAGCGTCGGTGGTCGGCAGAATGCCTTTCGCGGTCAGCCAGAAGTTAACCGCCAGGTTCATCACGGCGTAACCCACAAACCCGGCAAACGCCGCGACGCCTTTGTTCTCGCGGGCCAGGCCCAGCGGGATGGCGATGCAGAACATCACGGGCAGGAAGCTAAACGCGAAGGAGCCGACCTTACTCATCCAGATAAAGATCGCCTGCAGCACAGGGGTACCGAGGAACGGGATCAGCGTGATGACGTCTTTACTGCTTAGCGAACTGCCGATCCCGAGCATGATCCCGCAGAATGAGAGGAGTGCCACGGGGAGCATAAAGGTTTTACCCAGTTGCTGGAAAAACTCCCACAGCGATATTTTTTGTGCCGCTTTCGCCGTCATAAAACGACTCCTTTATTGTTAAAATCAGTTTATCTGCTTCAATGCTGCGAGAAGATAAAACGTTTTATCAAAGTTTAGTGCGCGCTGAATCACATTCTCAGGCTTTGACTGGTAGTATAAAGATAACGTATTGATAAAACGTTTTACCGATCTCATTTCAGGGAGTCACGCCGACACATGGCTGTAGCGAAAAAAGTCACCATCAACGATGTCGCGCTGGCGGCGGGGGTTTCCGTCAGCACCGTTTCTCTGGTACTGAGCGGAAAAGGGCGCATCTCTCCCGCGACCGGTCAGCGGGTGAACGAGGCGGTTGAGCAGTTGGGCTTTGTGCGAAACCGCCAGGCGTCGGCGCTGCGCGGCGGGCAAAGCGGGGTGATTGGCCTGATTGTCCGTGACCTGACGTCACCGTTCTATGCGGAGCTGACCGCCGGCTTAACCGAGGCCCTTGAAGCGCAGGGGCGGATGGTCTTTCTGCTGCACGGCGGGCGCGAGGCCGGGCAGCTTCTCTCCCGGCTCGATATGCTGCTGAATCAGGGAGTGGACGGGGTGATCGTCGCCGGGGCGTCGGGCGTGGGCAGCGAGCTGTGCGAGCGTGCCGCTGAAAAAGGCGTGCCGCTGGTGTTTGCTTCACGCGCCAGCTACCTTGATGAAGCCGATACGCTGCGCCCGGATAACATGCAGGCTGCGCAAATGCTGACCGAGCATCTTATTCGTCGCGGCCATCAGCGCATTGCCTGGCTGGGCGGCAAAAGCTCGTCCCTGACGCGCGCCGAACGGGTCGGCGGCTACTGCGCGACGCTGATTAAATACGGCCTGCCGTTCCACAGTGAATGGGTCGTGGAGTGCGAATCCAGCCAGAAGAAAGCGGCGGAAGCGATTGGGGCACTGCTGCGAAGCAGCCCGACGATCAGTGCCGTGATTTGCTACAACGATGTAATTGCCATGGGGGCGTGGTTTGGCCTGATCCGCGCCGGGCGTCAGAGCGGTGAAGGGGGCGTTGAAACCTTCTTCGGCCATCAGGTGGCGTTAGGGGCGTTCGCCGATGTTGGTGAGAACGCGCTGGACGATCTGCCGATCGTCTGGGCCACGACCCCAGCGCGGGAGATGGGCTATACCCTGGCGGACAGGATCATGCAGCGCATCGACAATACGGATGTCCAGGCCGGGCACCAGATTGTGGCGGCGCGGCTGGTGACGGTGAAGTAAATCAGCTCTGCCGCGTAAGCGGGCTGAGCGTCAGCTGTGTCTCCAGTGCCTCTATAAATTTTCGCACTTTTGCCGGGATCAGGCGAGAAGTCGGGTAAACAGCCCAAATGGCCAGCGATTCCGGCTGAGCATCTTCAAGGACGATCCGCACGAGTTTACCCTCTGTAATTGCAGGCTCTACGTACCAGCGAGATAAATTTGCGATGCCGAGTCCCCCCTGGCAAGCCTCGAAAATTGCCTCAATCGAGTTAGCCGAGAATCGGCCTGACACCTTTTGCTTGTAACGCTGTTCACCCTTTTCAAATGACCAGTGTGTCGTATCTGAGGTGGTCAGGCAGCTATGTCCAGCCAGATCGTTAAGTAATTTCGGTGAACCGTACGCAGCCAGATACTCCGCGCTGGCGCAAAGCTCGCGGGGATTATCACAGACGCGGTGTGCAACCAACCGGTTATCGCGCAGCGGGGCAATGCGTAACGCGACGTCTATGCCTTTCCCGACAATATCAATCTGATCATCGGTTGCCAGCAGGTCGACCTGCAGGGCCGGATGTTGCTGCATAAACAGCGGCAGCATTGGCGCGACGATCTTGCGTCCAAACGCCGCTGAGGCGGTAATGCGAAGGCGTCCGGACAGGTGCGTACCATCGGGAAACAGATCGGCAAGCGCGTTATTTTTATCTTCCAGCAACGCCTGTGCATGAGGCAAAAAAACCTCCCCATCGCTCGTGGGTGAGAGGGAGCGCGTGGTGCGATGCACCAGCCTGACACCCAGCTCAGCCTCAAGATTATTAAGAGACCGTGACGCCGCCATGGCGCTCATTGAGAGCCGACGCGCGGCGCCCGCCAGGCTACCTGCCTTAATGGCTTCGACAAACACTTCAACGTCTTCAAGTTTCATTATATCGTTTTTCGTTACGCTGCCTTATCAAAGTACATATCTACAGTATTTATCGTTGTGCTGCCATAGTCTCTTCACATCCTGAAAACATGAATCTGGAGTGAAGATGAAAAAGTTGAAAACGGTTCTGGCATTCAGCAGCCTGTTCCTGGTAAGTGCCGCCTGGGCTGATGCACCTGCGCAGGTGAAACAGCAGGTCCCCGGCTATTATCGTCTGGCGGTAGGGGAATACGAGGTCACGGCGCTGTTCGACGGCTATAATGACCTTTCGCCGTCATTACTACACGGGCTTTCAGGCGACAAGGTTCGTAAGCTGCTGGATCAGAATAAAATTGATGTCGAACGCATGCCGACCGCGTTTAACGCTTTCCTGGTTAATACCGGGAAACATCTGGTCATGATTGACAGCGGAGCGGGACACTGCGTGCCGCAAACGGCAGGCCAGCTGGTCAACAATATGAAAGCATCAGGCTATCGTCCTGAGCAGGTTGATACCATTTTCCTGACGCATCTTCATCTTGATCATGTTTGTGGCCTGAGCGACGCGGACGGTAAAGCGTTGTTCCCCAATGCGACCGTCTACGTACCGCAGGGGGAGGCCGACTACTGGCTCGATCCGGCAAAAGAAGCGAGCGCGCCGGCTAATGCGAAGGATTATTTCGCTATCGCCCGAAAAGCGTTATCTGAGTATAAAGCGTCAGGACACCTTAAAACCTTCGTTCCGCCAGCTTCGCCTATCCCGGAAGCCCAGACGGCCTATGCCGTTGGTCATACGCCTGGCAGTACCGTTTATCGCTTTGCGTCCCAGGGAACGGCTATTAACTTCATTGGGGATCTGATCCATGCGCCTGCCGTTCAGTTCCCGCATCCTGAAGTATCTATTCGCTTTGATGTCGATTCGAAAAAAGCCATCTCGTCCCGGGCGCAGGAGTTTAACGCGCTGGCGAAAGACGGTGAGTGGATGGCTGCAGCGCATCTGCCTTTCCCCGGTATTGGGCATATCACCGCCTGGCAGCAGGGATATAGCTGGAACCCTGTAAATTACGGTCCTTATCAACGTGCGGCCAACGTGCCTCTGCTGAAATAAAGTGAGGTTACGACCATGAAAAGTTACACCGTAACGGCAAACGGCATCCGCCAGTTTGTGGTTGAAGAGGGTGAAGGCGCGCCGGTTATTCTCCTGCACGGTTTTCCTGAAACAAACTATGCCTGGCGCTACCAGATACCGGTATTGTCCCGGCACTACCGCGTAATCGCGCCAGATTTACGAGGATATGGCGAAACGGATAAACCGGCTTCTGGCTATGATAAACGGAACATGGCGCGGGACATCCGGGAGCTGATGCGTGCGCTGGATTTACACAAGGTGGTGCTGGTGGGGCACGATCGCGGCGCGCGCGTCGCGACGCGGTTCGCAAAAGATTACCCTGAGCTGGTGGATCGTCTGGTGGTGATGGATAACGTGCCAACGCGCATTGTGGCGCGCGATTTGAATGCGTCCATCGCCCGCGCATACTGGTTCTTCCTGTTCCATCTCGTGCCCGACCTCCCGGAAGCGCTGATTGCAGGTCGAGAAAATATCTGGCTGCGCCACTTTTTCTCGGACTGGACCTACGATCCGTCAACCATCAGCGGCGAGGCGTTTGACACCTATGTTCGGGCGTATCAGGCACCCGGAGCCGTGCGAGGCGCGATGGCTGACTATCGCGCCAACGCAGAAGATGTGGCGCAGGATCTTGCCGACGCTGACGTGAAAATCGCGTGTCCGGTAATGTCGCTGTGGGGCAATGATTTTCATGCGGTCGGCAAGCTCTTCGATATGCAAAGCGTCTGGGCTGAAATGGCGGATAACCTTCGGGCGTACGGTATCGACGAGTGCGGCCATCTTCCTCAGGAGGAACAGCCTGAGAAAGTTAACGCACTGCTGTTGGATTTCCTGCAGGGATGGAAGGGATAACGGTAATAAAAAAACCCCTCAAGCGAGGGGTTTTGTTGTTTACTGCTGCGGTGCCGCCGGGTCGGCTGGCGCTGCCGGTTCAGCCGGTTCCGGCATCCCCAGCGTCGGCATACCAAACATGCCGACAAACTCTTCCAGCGGCATTTTGTCGCCGTTGAGCGTGACCTGGCCGTTGGCGTACTGCAGGCTGGTAGAAATTGTGTTGTTATCCACCTTCGTGATGCGGAACATCTGGCCCATGGCCGCCAGACCTTTCACCTGCTGGTTCGCCAGCTTGCCGGCATCTTCATCGCCGTAGCCTTCCAGCTTCGCAATCTGGGTCATAAACTCGGTCGCCATATCCATCGGGATGGTCAGCTTGCTGTCGAGCGACTTCACGCTACGATCCACTTCCTGCGCCAGCGTCTGCGGTTCACCCGTTGCGGCTGCAGGATCTTTCAGGAACAGCGACAGGTTAAAGCTGGTTTCGCCTTTGCTGTTTTTCCAGCTCAGCGGCGCAACGGTGACCACCGGCTCGCCTTTCAGCAGGATCGGCAGGTTATTGAACAGCACCGCCATCGCCTGCTGCTGGTACACCTCAGGGTTCTGCTGCAGCGCGGCGTCGGTCAGCAGCGCCTGGCTCTCTTTGCTGTATTTCTGGCTAAACTCGTGCCACGCCTGACCGTCGATATTGCCGATCTTCAGCGACAGCTTGCCGGTGCCCAGATCCTGATTCTGCACTTTCAGGCTCTTCAGGGTGTAATCCAGCTGGGTGTTGATGCTCTTACCGTCTTTAGATACGTCGGATTTACCGTTAACGTCCATGCCTTCCAGCACGGCCATCTCTTTCCCTTCAATTGCGATAGCAATCTTATCAACGGAGAGCTTCTGGTCGCCGATACGCTCTTTAAAATCGGTCATACGGCTGTTGCCGTCGGCTTTCAGGTTGTTGAAAGTGAGCTGAACCTTCTGATTATATTCGTTCACGGCGTTGACCAGGCCGCTTTCCGCTTCACCCGTCATGGAGAAGACGTTGCCATCCCGATCTGCATCAAGTTTGAAATGACCGCCGCTGAAGGCGACTTTCTCGTTCTCTTTCTCGTAGTTCAGCGCTTTCAGCGCGATATCAGAGCTGGTATCACCGGAGTAGCTAATACGGGTATTAATGTCGAAAGGTGACTCATTCTTTGCCAGGTCAAACAGCGGTTTAGTGACGTCGTTATTCACCAGCACGGTATGAACGGACGCCATGGACGGGATCAGGTTAAACGACTTCAGCTGCGCCAGCGGCAGCGGACCGTGGCTTACCACTTCATCCAGCACCACGCTCTGGCCCGGCTTCAGCCAGCCGTTTGCCGCACCGGCCACCGGCTTCACCACCAGCTGCATACGGCTGGTAAACACGCCGCGCTGATAGTTCTGATAGCTCAGCTCCAGACCCGCCTCCGGCGCGCTGCGCTTAATTTCTCCGTTAGCCTGTGCCACCATCTCAGCCAGACGGCTTTCCAGCTGTTTCCCGGTAAACCAGGAGGCACCCGTCCAGACCACGCCTAACGCTACAATCACTCCAACCGCTACGACCGATTTTTTCATTGCGACTATCCCTAAAATGAAACCAGGCGGTAAAAACCGCCCGGAGATATTAAGCCTGCAACTAGCTTAGCAAGAGTTGTTAAAAAATTCAGTAAGTGCTTAAAGCTTATTAAAAACGCGCGCCAGACGACCGGTGCCGCTTACGCTAACCGGAGACTCATTGGCTGCAACGAATGCTGATTCGCCGGGCTTAAGCACCAGACGCTGTTCGCCTTTATGCAGCGTCGCTTCGCCCTCCACGCAGAACAGGATCGCCGCGCTCTCCTGCGCAATGGCGGTCTCGGCATGGCTCAGGTCATGCAGAGAAAACGCAAAATCCTCAACCGGAATCGGGAAGTCCAGCTCTGCGCCGTTTTTCACCGGCTGAGTCAGCAGCTCCGCGGCAGGCTTCGCCACAAACTTCACGTTGGCAACCAGCTCAGGGATGTCGATGTATTTCGGCGTCAGACCCGCGCGCAGCACGTTGTCGGAGTTGGCCATCACCTCCAGTGCCACGCCCTGCAGATAGGCGTGAGGGGTTTCGGCAAACAGGAACATCGCTTCGCCCGGGTTCAGCTTCACCACGTTCAGCAGCAGAGGGGAGAACAGGCCGCTGTCGTCCGGGTAGAATTCGGAAATCAGGCGGATGGTCTCCCACGGCTCACCCTGCTGGCTGTCCAGGGCCGCTTTCAGCACCGCCAGCGCGTGAGATTTCTCTTCACCCTGCATATTCAGCAGGCTGGCGAACAGCTGGCTCAGCGCGTCTGCGTTCGGGTTTTCGAGGAAGTGGGCGATAGCCTTGTTGGCACCCGCGACCGGCTGCAGCAGGGAGATAATCTCTGAAAACTCGCGAAACGCGTTCATCGCCAGGAACGGGGTCAGCGCAAACACCAGCTCCGGCTTGTGGTTAGGATCTTTGTAGTTACGCTCTGCGGCGTCTAACGGGATACCCGCCGCGTTCTCTTTCGCGAAGCCAATTTCAGAGGCTTTCTTGTTCGGGTGAACCTGGATCGAGAGCGGCTGGTCGGCGCACAGCACCTTAAACAGGAACGGCAGTTCGCCGAAGCGCTGAGCCACCTTGTCGCCCAGCAGCGCGGCTTTATCGGCATCAATCACGTCACGCAGGCTGCGAACCTGGCCGCTGGCGTCTTCAATTTTTGAGCTGCTCTTCGGGTGCGCCCCCATCCACAGTTCCGCCATCGGCAGGTTGTTCGGGTTCGCGATACCGTAGAGATCCGTTAACGCAGTTTTACTTCCCCAGGCGTAGTTTTGCACTGAGTTAATGAGTTTTTGCATTATCAAGCCCTGATTCAAATGTGGAATTAACTCCGGGTATTAAAGCAATAAACCACGTGGAAGTAACCTGTGGATGTAAAAAGTCGTACTAGTCTCAGTTTTTGTTAAAAAATTGTGTAGGATAAGCTGACTCGCTTTTAAGCCGGGCAGCGGAACATCTGCCCTGAATAAACAGACCGAAGCAGTAAGTGAGAGAACAATGTCGAATAAACCCTTCCATTATCAGGATCCTTTCCCCCTCAGCAAGGATCAGACCGAGTATTACCTGTTAACCCGCGATCACGTCTCCGTCTCTGAGTTTGAAGGACAAGAGATCCTCAAGGTGGATCCGCAGGCGCTGACGCTGCTGGCGCAGCATGCTTTCCACGACGCCTCGTTTATGCTCCGCCCCGCGCATCAGCAGCAGGTTGCCGATATCCTGAGCGACCCGCAGGCCAGCGAGAACGATAAATACGTTGCCCTGCAGTTCCTGCGTAACTCAGACATCGCGGCGAAAGGCATTCTGCCAACCTGCCAGGACACCGGCACGGCGATCATCGTCGGTAAAAAAGGCCAGCGTGTCTGGACCGGCGGCGGTGATGAAGCGGCGCTGGCGCATGGCGTCTACAACACCTACACCGAAGACAACCTGCGCTATTCGCAAAACGCGGCGCTGGATATGTACAAAGAGGTCAACACCGGTACCAACCTGCCCGCGCAGATCGATCTCTACAGCGTCGACGGTGACGAGTACAAATTTCTCTGTATCGCAAAAGGCGGCGGTTCAGCCAACAAAACCTATCTCTACCAGGAAACCAAAGCGCTGCTCACCCCGGGCAAGCTGAAGAACTACCTGGTTGAGAAGATGCGCACCCTCGGCACCGCGGCGTGCCCGCCGTACCATATTGCCTTCGTGATCGGCGGTACCTCGGCGGAAAGCACGCTGAAAACCGTCAAGCTGGCCTCAACCAAATACTATGACGGCCTGCCTACCGAAGGTAACGAGCACGGCCAGGCATTCCGTGACGTGCAGCTTGAGCAGGAGCTGCTGGAAGAGGCGCGTAATCTGGGCCTCGGCGCGCAGTTTGGCGGCAAATACTTTGCCCACGACATCCGCGTGATCCGTTTGCCGCGTCACGGCGCATCCTGTCCGGTCGGGATGGGCGTCTCCTGTTCTGCAGATCGCAACATCAAGGCCAAGATCAACCGCGAAGGGGTGTGGATCGAAAAACTGGAAAACAACCCGGGCAAATACATCCCGGAAGAGCTGCGTAAAGCGGGTGAGGGTGAAGCGGTTCGCGTTGACCTGAACCGTCCGATGAAAGAGATTCTGGCGCAGCTTTCGCAGTACCCGGTCTCGACCCGCCTCTCCCTGAACGGCACGATTATCGTGGGCCGCGACATCGCGCATGCGAAGCTCAAAGAGCGTCTGGACAACGGTGAAGGGCTGCCGCAGTACATTAAAGATCACCCGATCTACTACGCAGGCCCGGCGAAAACGCCTGAAGGCTACGCCTCTGGCTCGTTAGGCCCAACCACGGCAGGGCGTATGGACTCGTACGTTGACCAGCTGCAGGCCAACGGCGGCAGCATGATCATGCTGGCGAAAGGCAACCGCAGCCAGCAGGTGACGGACGCCTGCCACAAGCACGGCGGCTTCTACCTCGGCAGCATCGGCGGACCGGCGGCGGTACTGGCCCAGGGCAGCATCAAGAGCCTGGAGTGCGTGGAGTACCCGGAGCTGGGTATGGAAGCGATCTGGAAAATCGAAGTGGAAGACTTCCCGGCGTTTATCCTCGTGGATGACAAAGGTAACGACTTCTTCAAGCAGATCCAGTCCTCCCAGTGTTCGGCGTGCGTGAAGTAATTCTGTAAATTGTCGGGTGGCGCCAGCGCCACCCGACACCAAAAAGAGCGCACAAAGCGCCATATCGTTTCCCAGAAGTCATCAATACTTATCCCTTAAGCATGTGAGCAATCCCTCTTTTGTTATCAAGGAGAAAGTAATGACAACGGTACGCCATGAGAAAGATTCTATGGGCGCAATCGCGGTTCCGGCCGACAAGCTGTGGGGCGCGCAAACCCAGCGTTCGCTGGAGCACTTCCGTATCTCGACTGAAAAAATGCCCGTCTCGCTGATTCAGGCGCTGGCGCTCACCAAACGCGCCGCCGCCAAAGTGAACCAGGATTTGGGCCTGCTGGACGCCGATAAAGCCACCGCTATCATCAACGCCGCCGACGAAGTGCTGGCGGGCAAACATCCTGATGAATTCCCCCTCGCTATCTGGCAGACCGGTTCCGGTACCCAGAGCAACATGAACATGAACGAAGTGCTGGCGAACCGGGCCAGCGAATTGCTTGGCGGCGTGCGCGGCATGGAGCGTAAGGTCCACCCAAACGATGACGTCAACAAAAGCCAGAGCTCTAACGACGTCTTCCCGACGGCGATGCACGTGGCGGCGGTAATCGCCATTCGCGAGCAGCTGATCCCGCAGCTCAACGTGCTGAAATCCACGCTTAACGAGAAAGCGCAGGCCTTCCGCGACATCGTCAAAATTGGCCGTACGCACCTGCAGGACGCCACGCCGCTGACCCTCGGCCAGGAGATTTCCGGCTGGGTGGCGATGCTGGAGCACAATCTGAAGCATATCGAGAACAGCCTGCCGCACCTGGCGGAGCTGGCGCTCGGCGGGACGGCGGTCGGTACCGGGTTAAATACCCACCCCGAATACGCGGTACGCGTGGCGGAAGAGCTGGCAAGCATTACCGGACAGCCGTTCGTCACGGCGCCCAACAAGTTCGAAGCGCTGGCGACCTGCGATGCGCTGGTCCATACCCACGGCGCGCTGAAGGGGCTGGCGGCCTCGCTGATGAAAATTGCCAACGACGTGCGCTGGCTGGCTTCCGGTCCGCGCTGCGGCATCGGCGAAATCAGCATCCCGGAAAACGAGCCGGGCAGCTCTATCATGCCGGGTAAAGTGAACCCGACCCAGTGCGAAGCCATGACCATGCTCTGTTGTCAGGTGATGGGCAACGACGTGGCCGTCAACATGGGCGGAGCGTCCGGCAACTTTGAGCTGAACGTCTATCGCCCGATGGTGATCCACAACGTGCTGCAATCTGTTCGTCTGCTGGCGGACGGGATGGAGAGCTTTAACGAACACTGTGCGGTAGGGATTGAGCCCAACCGCGAACGTATCAGCCAGTTGCTCAATGAATCCCTGATGCTGGTGACCGCACTCAATACCCATATCGGCTATGACAAAGCCGCGGAGATCGCTAAAAAAGCGCATAAAGAGGGGCTGACGCTGAAAGCCTCCGCCCTGGCGCTGGGCTATCTCACGGAGGCGGAGTTTGACGCCTGGGTTCGTCCGGAAGCGATGGTCGGCAGCCTGAAATAATCATCCCGCCACGTACAGGTGCAGCCGCGGAATAATCAGCTGTAGCGGCTGCGCCTGAGGTCTGTAACGGTGCTGAACATTTTCAGCATCGTAATTCAGCAGTTCCCCAATATCGGGCACCACCGCGCCCTGGTCGGCATCGTAAAGCGCAATCAGCGGCGTCGGGCAGGCATACTGCACCTGCTTTTGCTGACCAGAATACCAGACTCGGGCGATAGGCTGCACCTTCACCGGCCGCTTTATCTTGAGGCGCGTATCCGCCGGAAGCGAGGCGATGCTGTGGTACTCCTGCTCCAGGCGCTCAATCCACTGTTCACGCGACCACGGCGCGACGGTGCGCGGCGTCTTCAGGCTTTTTTCCAGCTGCGCCAGAATCTCATCCCGGGTGAAGTTTTTGATGATGTGTTTATTCGCCCAGCCGAAGCGCAGCGTGGCGGGGTGACGCAGTACCGTCAGGGTTCGGTAGGCATTCAGAGTAATCAGCCCCGGAAGCTGGCGGTGCACCCACTCAAACCGCGCGGCAGGCGCGAGGCCGGACTCTTCGGTGATGATCTTTTCAAAGGCCGCTTTCAGGGTGTTGATATGCGCAATCTGGCTTTCCAGCGCTTCACGCGTTGTCGCATCGGTTTGCAGGCAGATGACGCCCGGCAGGCGCACGGCGGCCTTACTGCTGCGGTTTTCTGACTGCTGCTGGATAAACAGGCGACGATAGTGCTTCAGCGCCCGTTCAAGAGCGGCATTGCCGATGTGCTGTTCGACCTCGATGGCATCCAGCGGATCGTGCTCGGCCCCTTTAGCCACATCGGGCAGGGTAAAGACGCGCGCGGCCAGCAGACGGCAGGCCTGCAAGCGCTCGGTCAGGGTCAGTAGTTCATGTTCTATTTCCCGAAACGTGCTGTTCAGCCGTTCGATGAGATCGTAAGTTGCCATAAACACCCTCATTAGTTACAACATACTTATCATATAGCACAGCACGCCGGGTCAGGCCAGCGTGCGGGTGAGGTCAGGCAGGAACGGGAAGGGCGATGTTATGGTACACCGGCCAGCTAAAACAGAAGCGCGCGCCGCCGAGCTCGCTCTCCTCGCAATGCACCGTGCCCCCCATCGCCTGCGCGATTGAGTAAACAATTGCCAGCCCCAGGCCGCATCCACCGGTGGCGCGATCGCGGCTGGGGTCGAGGCGGACAAACGGTTCAAACACGGTTTCTCGCGCTTCCGGGGCAATTCCCGGTCCGTCGTCCTCCACCGTCAGGCTGGCCCGGTTGCCCTGCAAATCCAGGCCAATCTGGAGCGTACTCTCGCTGTAGCGCATGGCGTTGTTCATCAGGTTGTCCAGCACGCGCTCCATCAGGCGCATATCGAGCGCGCCGTAATCACCCGGCGTGACGCGCGTCAACAGCGTGCGCTGCGGGTTTACGCTCTGAACATCATCAATGTGGGTTTGCAGCCAGGCGGGCAGGTCCGGCGTGCTGAGGTTCAGCTCGTTCTGCGGACGATCGAGACGCGCGTAGGTCAGCAACTCCTCAATCAGCGCTTCAAGCTGGCCAATGTCGCGGTTCAGGGCCTGAGACTCCGCTTCCGTCAGATTTTCGCTCATCTCCAGACGGTAGCGCAGACGAACCAGCGGCGTGCGCAGCTCGTGCGCAATCCCGTCGATCAGCTGCTTTTTACTGGCGATCAGGGCATTGATGTTATCAGCCATCTGGTTAAAGGCCACGCCCAGACGCTCAAAGCTGGAACCGCTGTCGAAGTGAATGCGCTCGGTAAAATGCCCCTCGCCAAAACGCTGGGCGGCGGACTCCAGCTTCAGCATGTCCTGCCAGTGGGGGCGCATCCAGATAAAGACCGGAAACGCGAGTGAAATGGCGATAAAGGCCATCAGCGCCATATCCAGCAGACGCATCTGGTGCAGATAATAGAGATAGGGCACCGGCCCGACGGCCAGCACGTAATGGCTGCGCGGGATGCGCTGGATAAAGGTGTATTTCTCATCCAGCGCGACGATATCCCCGTCGCGCAGGCGCTGCATCGCGGGCGGATCCAAATCGAAATCTTTTAACGGCTCGATGCGTAAATCAAACGACAGGTTCAGATCGAGCTCTTTGAGGGTTTTTGCCCAGTCGTGCGGCGGGATCTCTCTCAGCTCGCTGCGCATCAGATACAGTGAGCTTTTCATCAGATCGTCCAGCGACTGCCTGCCCGCACGTTCGGCGGTGAACTTATAGACCAGCCCGACCAGCATGGTCATCACCAGGAAGCAGACAAACAGCAAAAGATAAAACTGCACAAACAGCTTTTTCATTGGATCTCACCGAAAAAACGCTTTGCGCAGAATATACATGAAAACCCGTCGATATTTTCATGTCTGTGAAGCGTGTTACATGGCTTTCGCGCTGTTTTTTACCCTGGCGATGAGTGTTTCCGTTACGGCCAGTCCTTCCGCAATGTGCGGTTCAATCACGGCGGTCCCAAATTCGTTAATTAAATCCAGAAGAATTTCGTAAAACTGGATGAGTTCAAGGAGATCAATGAGCGCTTTTTGATCGGCGCGTGAGAGGGAGGAATGGCTAACTGCTGCCTGATTAACAATCCATTCAAGATTGGTTTTGATGACTTCTACTTCACGGTAGCTATACATAGTTCATGGGCTTAAATCCTCATTTCAAGATTTTATGGGAGAAATGTGCTGAAAAGATGTGGGGTTATAGCCGGCCCGGTGAGGCTTTAAGAAAAGATTGTAGGAATGTTAATTATGGATTAGTTCGCGGGCTTATCAAGTTAATTGTTGCGCAAACGGGCAAATTAACGCGCGAAAGAGGGGACATCGACGGGTAATGCCTTCATTTCGCGCACGTTATCGTTTATCAGGTTTCCCAGGCGTGCGGGGCAAACAGATAACCCTTATTACGCACGGTTTTAATGCGGTAGGGCTCGGTGGCGTTATCCTGCAATTTTTTACGCAGACGCGAAATCGCCACGTCAACGCTGCGATCCATTCCGTCATAGCTCACGCCACGGAGGTTTTTCAGCAGCGCGTCGCGGTCCATGATTTGCCCGGCATGCGTTGCCAGCTCCCACAGCAGGTCAAAGTCTGCGGTGGAGAGGGCGATAAGCTCGCCGGAAAGCAGGACCTGGCGGTTAACCGGGTCAATAGACAGCGTACCGAAGCGCATCGCTTTGTGAGGCGTCAGAGACGGTGCGGGCGCTTCGCGTTCGATACTGGCGTGCTGGCGCAAATGCAGGCGCAGGCGGGCCAGCAGGACGGCAGGCGGTGTGGTTTTCAGAATGTAATCATTGGCGCCCATCTCCAGCGACAGTATATGGTTCATATCGCTGTCCAGTGAGGTGAGCAGAACGATAGGGCCGTCCCAGCGGGCGCGCAGGTCACGGCAGAGCGTCATGCCGTCTTTGCCTGGCAGCATGATGTCCAGCAGCACTAAATCCGGATTTTCACGGACGACCACCTCTTCGGCACGATCGCCGCGAGGCTCAACAATGACGTCCATATCATGTTTACCCAGATAGGCGGCGATCAATTGCCCGACTTCGGGTTCGTCTTCAACATAAACAATCTTATTCATACAACGTCTGTTTTCGTGAAAAAAGCCAACATACACCGCGGAACCTTAACCTTCCATTAATCTTTCAAAATTAACGCCGCTTCCGTTATTCTGACGTCTATTGCTATTTGATTTTTATAGGGAAAAATATGGGGCTGGTGATCAAAGCCGCGCTGGGGGCGCTGGTGGTGTTAATGATTGGCATTCTGGCAAAAACCAAAAACTACTATATTGCCGGGCTGATCCCGCTGTTCCCGACCTTCGCGCTGATTGCCCACTATATTGTGGCTTCTGAACGGGGCACGGAGGCGTTACGTACGACCATTGTGTTTGGCATGTGGTCGATCATCCCGTATTTTCTCTACCTGCTTTCGCTGTGGTGTTTCACCGGTTTTCTGCGGCTTCCCCTGGCGCTGGGCGGGGCGGTGATCTGCTGGGCACTCAGCGCCTGGGTGTTAATATTCTTCTGGAGCCGCTTTCACTAGCGCAGCGGGCGTCCACCGTCCACGGCAAAGGTTCTGCCGGTGACATAGCAGCTGGTGAGGAGGTAATCCACAAGGTCGATCACCTCTTTCTCGCCTGGGGCAATTTTCATCAGCGACTTATTCAGCGCCTGCTGGCGGTACTCCGCATCATCGTTTTCGTTAAACAAAATCATCGCCGGGGCGATGGCGTTCACCTTCACCTCGGGCGCAAGCTTGCGGGCAAAGGAGCGCGTCATGTTGTCCAGCGCGGCTTTACTGGCCGCATAAGCGATGTGCTTGTCGCTGCCGCGCTCAACCACATAATCGGTGAAGTGGATAATGTCACCCGCCGCATGGCCGTGACCGCGCAGCAGATCCTGCAGGGCGTGGTTAAGCAGATAAGGGGCGTTGACGTGGATCTGCAGCATGGCGGATAGCGTATCGCTGAGGGACGTGCCGGGCTTCTCGGCACACCAGGCGCTGGCGTTATGGATCACAGCGCGCAGCCCCGTCGCGGTGGATTTCACCTGCTCCGCAAAGGCCAGGATGCCTTCATCGGTGGAAAAATCAGCCTGAATGCAAACCGCTCCGGCTTTGCGCAACCCCTCAATCGACGGGTATTCCGTACGGTAGCTGACAATGACCGGATGGCGAAGGTTGAGAAAGTGATGGGCGAGGGCGAGGCCAATACGGCGGCCTCCACCGGTGATCAATATTGGGCGAAGCGGTGCATTTCCCATCGTATTCTCCTTTACAGTTCAACAATGGGAAAGACAGTGCTATCCCATTAACATCCAGGTTGCCGGTACGGCAGCAACCAGTAACAGCCCGATTAAGGCCATTTCACGGCGTTTCAGCGCGTTCTCCAGCTGATGCGTGCGGCGGGCGTAGATAAATACCAGCAGGCCCGGTGCATACAGCACTACCGACAGCAGCAGATGCATCGGCCCGGAAGCATACAACAACCACAGGCCGTAAATACAGGCCCCAACGCCCACGACATAGTGCGCCGGACGCGTGGCGATTTTTAACAAATACGCACCCACTAAGAAATAGGGTACCAGAATCATCTCGGAGGCGATGGTCAGCAGGGTGTTATAGTCTGAACCTGTGAGCCAGATCAGCACCAGGCAGACCTGAACGCTGATGTTGGTCAGCCAGAGTGAGGCTGATGGTGCATTATTTTTGTTTTGTCGTGCAAACAGGCGTGGAAACGCCTTGTGCGTCGCGGCCAGGAACGGTACTTCAGCCGCCATGATGGTCCAGCTCAGGTAAGCGCCGCAGACGGAGACGATCAGCCCTGCGGCAATCACCACGTCGCCCCAGGGGCCGAGCATTTTCACCATCAGGCCTGCCATCGACGGGTTACGCATTTCGGCCAGTTCAGGACGCGCCACCACGCCCAGCGACAGCAGCGTTACCAGCAGATACACGCCCAGCGCCGCCAGGACGGCCAGCAGCGTGGCGCGGCCCACATCGCGTTTATTACGCGCGCGGGCAGAAACCACCACCGCGCCTTCAACGCCGATAAACACCCACAGGGTAATCAGCATCGTGTTTTTCACTTGTTCCCAGACCGGAACGCCAAGCGCAATTCCGCTGAAATCAAGCGTAAACACGTCGAGACGGAACGCAATGAAGGCCAGCACGATGAACAGGCCAAGCGGCACCAGTTTCGCCAGCGTCGCTACCAGGTTGATGCTGGCGGCGGTCTGGACGCCGCGCAAAATCAGCCAGTGAACAATCCACAGTAGCGCCGAGGCGCCGACGATGGACTGCCAGGTATTGCCGTCGCCAAACAGGCGCAGCTCAGGGGTATCGGTAAAGAAACTGAGCGCCGAGAAGACAATCACCAGATAAGAGACGTTAGCGATGACCGCGCACAGCCAGTAGCCCCAGGCGGAGCAGAAGCCAATCAGCTCGCCAAAACCTTCACGTGCATAAGTGAAAATGCCGCCGTCCAGATCCGGGCGAACGCGGGTCAGCAGCAGCATGGCGAATGCCAGCAGCAATATCCCGACACCGGTAATGCCCCAGCCAATGAGCAAGGCGGCAGGGCTTGCAACGGCCGCCATGTTCTGCGGTAAACTGAATACGCCTGCACCCAGCATTGAGCTTAAAACGAGTGCAGTCAGAGCACTCAGGCCAAGTTTCTTTTCCATTGGCTTCCTGTTATGAAAAGTCCCAATCCAGAATAATTATTTCGCTAAGGCGCATAAAAATGGTGGATCACACTAAGGCGCGGGATTTTACGGAGTGTAACGAAAGCATGCAATGATGTGTGGCAGAAATTCGAAAAAAGTAACAAAAAAAGGCGGCATTGCGCCGCCTTTCGTCAACGATTTTGTTACTTGTACAGATCGGCGCTGATGGTCACGTTGTTGCCACGTTCCTGCCACTGGCGGGTGATGTGGTAATACTTCGCCCCTTTCTTCGCCGCACGCTTCGCGACCTGGTAAGAGACTTCCGTCATATTGCCGTAGTTGCCGGTGAACTTGATGCTGTCGAACGGCACCATTTGCGCGGCAGTGGCTTTGTTCAGCTCTTCAATTTTAGTGCCGTCCGGCAGCGTAACGGAGTAGCGGCCACCTTTCGTGGATTGTGTTTCAAAGAAACGGCCCACTTCAGCGCTTGGCGCAGCAGAGGTCGCGACGCCTGGAATTTCAACTTTCTTCGCTTCTTCGCCGCCTTTGGCTATCGCTGCGCGACCCGCTTCAGAGTCCGCAGGGATGGCATCCGGGCTCTGCAGAACGCGTTTTTTCGCATCTTCTTTGTAGATGAATGCGGTAATGCGCTGGTTGCCACCCTGGTTAGCATCCACCTGACGTACGATATAGAAAGAGTAGGCACCTTTCTCTTTTGCTGCTTTGGTGATGGCATCGTTCACTTCAGGCTGGCTGCGATAGAAGCCCTGAACGGTAACGGTGTCGTAAGGTTCCAGCTCAATGGCCTGATCTTTCGGCAGCTCAACGATACCGTTGATCACGCGGTTTTTCGGTGCGTCAGCCTTTGGCGCATTATCTTTATACAGCGCAATGGTCACGCGCTGGTTACCGCTGTTGCCGTAATCGGACTGGTCAACAACGTAAAACGAGGCCGCCCCGTTTTTATCAGCGGCTTTTGATGCGGCGGCGACGGCATCGCCAATAGAATTATAACGACCCACAATGACCGTATGGTCAAAAGGTTTTAATGCTGCCGCTTGCTCCGGCGTTAACTCTGTTGCGGCATTCGCAGACAGGGCGGTCGCACAGAGAAGTGCGGACGCCAGGAGTGTGTTCTTAAGCTTCATAAAAATAATCCTTCGCCTTGCGCAAACCATGTACTGGTATTGTTGTTTATTTGAGACGGTCCCGATTATGGCATTTAAAACCCGTCGCTGTCTGCGCCATTTTTCACAGCCTGTGCTCACTGAATTACCGAATTCGATAACATTTAGTGATATGTTGAAAAAACAGGCGTTTGACAAGCAAAACTGATAAAGCATATGACTTTTACAAGTTAATTTAATGTTAATAACTTGTTCTCTTATGGCGCTATATCATGTTTTTACCGCTTCGCTTGCGCGATTTATCGGTTCTGGCGATGAATTTAAGGTAAATATCACTGTCAGTGACGCCGATCGCTTATTTTTCACAGATAAAGTAAGAAATAGTGTTTTCTGGCGGTAGATCACAAGCGCTATTTTCAGTAGGTTATAGACAGTTTGTTACTGTTTTATTTTGCGGGGGTACTCATTTCTCGTCGCTATCATACTGGCGAAAATTGATACAAACCGCGGGCATTTATCGACAAACCATCATCAAAAACCGATGGAAGGGAAAACTATGCGTATTGGGGTACCAAAAGAACGGTTAGCCAATGAAACCCGCGTAGCGGCAACACCGAAAACGGTGGAGCAACTGCTTAAGCTGGGTTTTACCGTCGCGGTTGAAAGCGGCGCAGGCAAACTGGCGAGTTTCGATGACGAGGCCTTTATTCAGGCTGGCGCGGAAGTGGTGGACGGTGCTGAAGTCTGGCAGTCTCCCGTGATTCTGAAAGTCAACGCGGCGGAAGAGAGCGAGATTGCGCTGCTGAATCCGGGAACAACGCTGGTGAGCTTCGTCTGGCCTGCACAAAATCCTGAACTGATGGAGAAGCTGGCGGCCCGTGGCGTGACCGTGATGGCGATGGACTCCGTGCCGCGTATTTCGCGCGCGCAGTCGCTGGATGCGCTCAGCTCCATGGCAAACATTGCCGGCTACCGCGCCATTGTCGAAGCCGCTCACGAATTTGGACGCTTCTTTACCGGTCAAATCACCGCGGCGGGGAAAGTCCCGCCGGCGAAAGTGATGGTGATTGGCGCGGGCGTGGCGGGTCTTGCTGCAATCGGTGCGGCAAACAGCCTGGGCGCTATCGTGCGCGCGTTCGACACCCGTCCCGAAGTGAAGGAACAGGTTCAGAGTATGGGGGCCGAATTCCTTGAGCTGGACTTTAAGGAAGAGGCGGGCAGCGGTGATGGCTATGCGAAGGTGATGTCAGAAGCCTTTATCAAAGCCGAAATGGAACTCTTTGCCGCCCAGGCGAAAGACGTCGACATTATTGTCACCACCGCGCTTATTCCGGGTAAACCCGCGCCGAAGCTGATCACCCGCGAGATGGTGGACTCCATGAAGCCAGGCAGCGTGATTGTCGACCTGGCGGCGCAAAACGGCGGTAACTGCGAGTATACCGTTGCCAATCAGGTGACCACGACCGCTAACGGCGTGAAGGTTATCGGCTATACCGATCTCCCTGGCCGCCTGCCAACCCAGTCCTCCCAGCTGTACGGTACCAACCTGGTTAACCTGCTGAAGCTGCTTTGCAAAGAGAAAGACGGCAACATCACCGTTGATTTTGATGACGTGGTGGTGCGCGGCGTCACTGTGGTACGCGAAGGTGAAATTACCTGGCCTGCGCCACCTATTCAGGTTTCTGCTCAGCCTCAGGCGGCGCAGAAAGCGGCACCCGAGCCAAAAGAACCTGCTAAACCGGCTTCACCGTGGCGTAAATACGCCATCATGGCGCTGGTTATCATTCTGTTCGGCTGGTTGGCTGACGTTGCGCCGAAAGAGTTCCTCGGCCACTTTACCGTCTTCGCACTCTCCTGCGTCGTAGGTTATTACGTGGTGTGGAACGTCTCCCACGCGCTGCATACGCCGCTGATGTCGGTCACTAACGCCATCTCGGGGATCATCGTGGTGGGGGCGTTACTGCAGATTGGACACGGCGGCTGGATCAGCTTCCTGAGCTTTATCGCGGTGCTGATCGCCAGTATCAATATTTTCGGTGGTTTCACCGTGACTCAGCGCATGCTGAAAATGTTTCGTAAAGGCTAAGGGGTAGCATATGTCTGGAGGATTAGTCACAGCCGCATACATTGTTGCTGCAATCCTGTTTATTTTCAGTCTGGCGGGGCTTTCCAAACACGAAACGTCTCAGCAGGGAAATAACTTTGGTATCGCCGGGATGGCGATTGCGCTGATAGCCACCATCTTCGGGCCGGATACCGGCAACGTGGCGTGGATCCTGGTGGCGATGATCATCGGCGGCGCGATTGGTATTCGCCTGGCGAAGCGCGTTGAAATGACCGAGATGCCTGAGCTGGTGGCGATTCTGCACAGCTTCGTGGGGCTGGCGGCGGTGCTGGTGGGCTTCAACAGCTACCTGTATCACGAACCGGGCATGGAACCGATTCTGGTCAACATTCATCTGACCGAAGTGTTCCTCGGCATCTTCATCGGTGCAGTGACCTTCACCGGTTCTATCGTGGCGTTCGGCAAGCTGCGCGGTAAGATCTCTTCTAAACCGCTGATGCTGCCTAACCGTCACAAGCTGAACCTGGCGGCGCTGGTGGTGTCGTTTGTGCTGCTGGTGGTCTTCGTGCGTACCGAAAGCGTGGGCCTGCAGGTGCTGGCGTTGCTGGTGATGACCATCATCGCGCTGGCGTTCGGCTGGCATCTGGTGGCGTCCATCGGCGGAGCGGATATGCCGGTGGTTGTCTCAATGCTGAACTCCTACTCCGGTTGGGCAGCGGCGGCTGCGGGCTTTATGCTGAGCAACGACCTGCTGATCGTCACCGGTGCGCTGGTGGGTTCTTCCGGTGCGATCCTGTCTTACATCATGTGTAAGGCGATGAACCGCTCGTTCATCAGCGTTATCGCCGGTGGTTTCGGGACCGATGGGTCTTCTTCCAGTGCGGATGAAGAAGTGGGTGAGCACCGTGAAATTTCTGCGGAAGATACCGCAGAGATGCTGAAAAACTCGCATTCCGTGATCATCACCCCGGGCTACGGCATGGCGGTGGCGCAGGCGCAGTATCCGGTGGCGGAAATCACCGAGAAACTGCGCGCGCGAGGCATCAAAGTTCGCTTTGGTATTCACCCGGTGGCAGGGCGTCTGCCGGGCCACATGAACGTGCTGCTGGCGGAAGCGAAAGTGCCTTACGACATCGTGCTGGAAATGGATGAGATCAACGATGATTTCGCCGACACCGACACCGTGCTGGTCATTGGCGCCAACGACACCGTTAACCCTGCTGCACAGGACGATCCGGGTAGCCCAATCGCCGGGATGCCGGTTCTGGAAGTGTGGAAGGCGCAGAACGTCATTGTCTTCAAGCGTTCCATGAACACCGGCTATGCCGGGGTACAGAACCCGCTGTTCTTCAAAGAGAACACCCACATGCTGTTTGGCGACGCCAAGGCCAGCGTGGATGCGATTCTGAAAGCGCTGTAATTCGCTTTCTCCTGACAAACCGCCCTTCGGGGCGGTTTTCTTATTTCTGCGGTCAGCTTTTCTCCTCTGTCTATACTTTACCCTTTGTGTAATACGAGGAGGTGTAATGCAATTTCTGTCCCGCTTCGACTTCATCGCGTTGATGATGACGCCGACATTCTGGATAGGCGCCGCCACGGTTGTCTTTGTGACGCTGCTGGTGTACTGGCTGCTGACGCGCCTGATCGCGTTCGTTAAGAAAGGCATCACCACCTGGGGCGACAAGCACCCGGCCACCAACCGGATGCGTTTTATCCTGACGGATATGCTTAACCGCACCAGCCGCTTCCTGCTGTTTGTGGTGGCACTGCTCCTCAGCCTGCGTTTCGTTGACCTGCCCGATCATCTTTTTGGCACCGTCAGCCACGCCTGGTTCCTGGTCTTCGCCATCCAGGTAGCGCTGTGGATGGATCAGGGGGTCGTGTCGTGGCTTCGTCACGTCATGCTGGCGCCGGGAAGCCATAAAAACCCGGTTACGCTGGTGATCACGGGGCTTATTCTCCGTGCCATCGTCTGGTCAGTGATGCTGCTGTCTATCCTTGCTAACGCGGGCGTCAACATCACTGCTCTGGTTGCCAGCCTTGGGGTAGGGGGTATTGCCATTGCCCTTGCCGTACAAACGATTCTGAGCGACGTGTTTGCCTCGCTTTCTATCGGCTTTGATAAACCGTTCGAAATTGGCGATTTCGTGGTGTTCAACGACGTGGCGGGGACGGTAGAGCACATTGGCCTGAAAACGACCCGTATCCGCAGCCTGAGCGGAGAGCAGATCGTCTGCGGCAATGCCATTTTGCTTCAGCAGACGCTTCACAACTACAAACGCATGCAGACGCGCCGCATCGTCTTTACCTTTGGCGTTGCCAGCGACACGCCGCCCGATAAGCTCCGCTACGTGGGGGATATGGTCAGGCAGATCATTACCGATGTCGGTGAGACAAAATTCGATCGCGCCCATTTTCTCGGATTCGACCGCGACCGCCTGACGTTTGAAGTCGTCCATATTGTTAATACTGCGGATTACAACAAATACATGGACATCCAGCAGGAGATCAATATCCGTATTCTTGAAGGGCTGAACGCCCAGGAGATTAAGCTGGCGCTGCCCAGCATGGTATTGCACGCGCCGTGGATGCAGGATGAGTCAGGTGAACAGCCGGTAATGGAGAGTTGATGAGAAAAGCCCGCCGCTCCGGCGGGCTTTTAAATTACGTTAATCGTCTTCCGGGTCGTCCAGCTCAATCGGCGTCTGATACTCATCCGGCTTAATGACCAGCAGGTCGCAGCGCAGATGGTCGATCACCTGTTCGGCAGTATTGCCGAGGAAAGCGGCAGAAATACCGGTCCGGCCAATGGTTCCCAGGACCACAATCCCGGCCTGCAGATGCTCGGCTAAATCCGGGATCACCTCTTCAGGCAGCCCTTTTTCCACGTGCGTCATGTTTTCGTCTATGCTGAACTTCTGGCGCAGCGCTTTCATCGCCAGCAGATGCTGGCCGCGGATGGCGTCGTTATAGACGCTAGGGTCAAATTCCGGCAGCTCGATGGCGATATTGATCGGGGTAACCGGATAGGCACCCACCAGATGCACTTCGGTGTGGTTGACCTGGTCAGCAAGCTGGATGGTCTCCTTCACCAGCTTCTCGTTGAGCGAATTGTGATAATCCTCTTCGCTCGCAAGGTTCACCGCCACAACGGCTTTCCCGCCTTCAGGCCACGGCTGGTCTTTCACCATCCAGACCGGGCAAGGGCATTTACGCAGCAAATGCCAGTCGGTCGGGGTGAAGATCACGGATTCCAGCTTGTCGTGCTGGTGCGCCATCTTCAGCAGCAGGTCGTGCCCGCCGGCAACCACTTCCTGGATAATGGCTTCAAAAGGTCGGTTATGCCAGACCACTTTAATATCAATAGGCACACCCGCTTCCAGGTAATACTTCGCCTGTTCACGGATCCACGCGGTACGCTGGCTGATGACGCCCTGACGCATAGCGGTGCGCTCGTCAGGCGACAGAAGGGTGGTCATCTCATACGAGAAGTCATAGATGGGCAAAAACGCTTTGATTTTGCCACCAATCCGTTGATGTAAATACACAGCACGTCGTAATGCCGGCTGATCGTCCTGATTCGGATCGATAGCCACCAGCATGTTTTGATACTTTGCCATACAGGTCTCCTTACTACTGTCACCACAGTCTGTAATTAAAAGAGTAACCTATATATCCTGAATGAAACAGAGGGGAGCTTTTGCCAGATCAATAATTCATGAAAATTTATCAGAGGAAAAGTACGGTGGTTGTCACCGCGATAAACGCAATGAACAGCAGCACCATTACCGCTATCGCAAAGGTCGTGGAATCCTGAACGTAGGTTTTTTCCTCCCCCTTCATTGGGCCGACAAGCATGATCCAGATGAAGATAAAGGTCACAGAGGCAATCACGACTGAAACGAAAAACAAACTTTCTCTCAATTCATAACCTCAACGACAACCTTTCAGGCGCTGTGTAGGGACGTGCTACGGTGAAAATGTCTTGAAACGGGGGCGATTATACCAGACCAATAAATCACGTGAATTTATCAGTCTGGTTATCAGCATGCGGAGAGTTATGCCACGTTGCGGGCGTGCCCGGCAAGAACGGCCAGCGCTTCACCGTTTTCGATAGTGATGTATTTACCCTTAACGGCCAGCATACCGCTTTTCTGGAAACGGCCCAGCAGACGGCTGATGGTTTCCACGGTCAGGCCCAGGTAGTTACCGATATCGCCACGGGTCATGGTCAGACGGAACTCACGCGGCGAGAAACCGCGCTCGGCGAAGCGGCGGGAGAGGTTATAGATAAACGCGGCCAGGCGCTCTTCTGCATTCTTTTTGGAAAGCAGCAGAATCATGTCCTGATCGCCTTTAATCTCACCGCTCATCAGACGCATCATCTGCTGACGCAGATTAGGCATCTTGCCGGACAGATCGTCCAGGGTTTCAAACGGGATTTCGCAAACCATCGAGGTTTCGAGTGCCTGAGCAAAGCTCGGGTGGTGGCCAGTGCCAATGGCATCAAAGCCCACCAGATCGCCAGCCAGATGGAAGCCGGTGATCTGCTCGTCACCCTGTTCGGTGATGGTGTAGCTCTTGATGGTGCCAGAACGGATTGCATAGAGCGATTTCAGTTCGTCTCCCGCTTTAAACAGCGTCTGCCCTTTCTGAATAGGCTTTTTGCGCTCGATGATGTTATCAAGCTGATCGAGTTCATGCTCATTCAGGGTAAACGGGATACAGAGCTGGCTGATGCTGCAATCCTGGCAATGGATAGCACAACCGCCAGACTGAATGCGTCGTATAATTCGCTTTTCCGGGATCATAGGTTTGCTCAAGCCTTAATTGATATTGGTCAATTTTAACATCTTTTTGGTAAGTACGTAAGCCTGACAAACCCTCAATAAGGACAAGTGGCGACATTGTGTCGCCATCTTCTTGAAATTCCACAGCTTGATTATGGATTTTTAGCCTAACCGGAAGAAAATTAAGCACAAAAAGCCTGGGATCTAGAGCAAGAGATACCCTTCGTGACGCAGCAGCCATTCTTTTCGCTGCACGCCGCCGGCATAGCCTGTCATGGTACCGTTGCGGCCAATGACGCGATGGCAGGGCACCACAATGCTGACCGGGTTAGAGCCGTTCGCGGCACCCACCGCGCGTGCGGCACCCGCGCGGCCTAGCTGCTCCGCGAGCTGACCGTAATGCATGACCTGCCCGCACGGAATCGACCGCAGCGCCTGCCACACTTCCCGCTGAAAAGGCGTGCCTGCTGTGGCGGTTGGCAGAGTGTCAATGATGCTGAGATCGCCTTCGAAATAGGCGCTGAGCTTATCGCACAACCCCCCGGGGTTAACCGCATTCCGGCGCTGATAGCCTTCTTTACTGTAATGGATGGCGAGCAGCACCTCCATGCGATCGCTGTGCTCTTGCCACTCTACAGCTCTTAAGCGGTACTGTTCATCACATATGACCCATAGCGGCCCCAGCGGCGTGGGGATCAATTCCTGCAATAGCGTTAGCATAAGCGATACCTGAATAACCAAAGCCATTATCATGTCGGGAAATTTCGGGATGTTCAAGATGTTGCGTGTGAACAAGAGGAGTAGTTTTTCAGATTATATTTACATGCAGGAGGAATAATTTCCGAAGGCGTTAGCATATACTATGGATAATTGTGTCTGGGATTAATTATGCGTGCGTCCTTATATTTATTCACTCGGTTTGTCTCCGTCGGTGTGCTGAATACCGCTATTCATACCGCTGTATTTCTCCTGACCTTTTTTTTATTTTCATTTTCGCAAAGCCTGGCTAACGTAACTGCTTTTTTTGTTGCGGCATCATTTAGTTTTGTTGCTAACGCTACCTGGACGTTCAAAAAAAAACGGACCTTACATAAATATCTGCTTTTTGTCATGGCGATGGCGTGTCTGGCGTGGTTGACGGGCAAGCTGGCGGAGGTTGCCGGATTTCCCGCTTTATTCACGTTACTCACGTTCTCTTCTGTCAGCATGGTGCTCGGCTTTTTACTTTCTAAATGTTTTATATTCAGGGATTGAATATGGTTATCTCACTTGTGATTCCCGTTTTTAATGAGGAACAGGCTATTCCACTGTTTTTCAACGCGCTGCGATGCGAGCCCCTCCTGGCTCATTACTCGCTTGAACTGATTTTTGTCGACGACGGTAGTCGCGATAATACTGTCCAGGCGATCCGTCGGGAAACGTTTCCCGGCAGCGTTCGTCTTGTCGAGTTTAGCCGTAACTTTGGCAAAGAGGCTGCACTGTTGGCCGGGTTGCGGGCGGCAACGGGCGACGCGGTGATCCCTGTTGATGTAGATTTACAGGATCCTGTTCACGTCATACCTGCGCTTATTTCGCGCTGGCAGGACGGGTTTGATACCGTGCTTGCCCAGCGCATCGATCGCCGTTGTGATACCTGGCTAAAACGAAAAACGGCACAGTGGTTTTATCGAGCACATAATCAAATTAGCTCACCAGGCATTGTGGAGAACGTTGGCGATTTCAGGCTCCTGTCACGTGAGACGGTAAACGCGATTCTTCAATTACCAGAAAGAACGCTTTTTATGAAAGGCTTGCTTTCGTGGACAGGAGGAAAAACCACGGTTGTGGCTTATTCCCGTGATCCCCGCCGTACGGGGATCAGCAAATTCAACGGTTGGAAATTATGGAGGCTGGCGGTGGAAGGCATTACCTCATTTTCCATTTTTCCGCTCCAGCTATGGACTTACCTGGGTTTTTTTATCGCCACCCTTTCTATGACTTACGCTCTATGGATGATTATCGATAAACTCATCTGGGGAAATGATGTCCCAGGCTATCCATCATTAATGGTGGCGATTTTATTTATTGGCGGCGTGCAGCTAGTCAGTATTGGTGTACTGGGTGAATATATCGGCAGGATTTTTATCGAGGTAAAAGGTCGCCCGCGTTATATTCTTAAGCAAGGAAGTGAAGGGTGTGATGATGTTAAAAAATAATGCGGCAATGTTGGGGTTATTCGCACTTTGTGCTTTTATTTATTTTTTCCCCGCTCTGAGCCAAACCTATCTGTTCAATGATGATATTGGGCGTAATGCATTAGGTTACGGCAGGTACGAATTCACAGGTTTAGGTGAATATGCTGACAGCGGTCGTCCGGCCGCGGAAATCCTCATTCGCTTGCTCTCCGGGTGGATCGGTCGTTCAACCGACGTTGTGGCTATTAACCTTGCACCGTTAACCAAACTCATTAGCGCTATGTGCGTGGCGAGCGTAGCGTGGATTGTCTATCAAAGAATCATCAAGGAAGCGACATGGAGCGGTTTTCTGGTCTGCCTGACGGTCGTCTTCTCTCCCTGGTTTATTCATTGTATCCAGTACAGCTTTGACTCAGTGTCAATGGGAGCCGCATTGCTTCTGACTGCGCTTCCATTTATTGGTAAACGTAACTGGCGCGGCTATCTGTTCTTCTATGGCTGCTATTTTCTTTCTCTCTGTTTTTATCAGCTTTTCCTGGTTGCCCCGTTTTTGATTATCGCGGTTTTTCTGTTAAAAGAGTTTTTTGACACCGGAACCTTAAGTCTTGCCACGCGGCAGCACGCCGGGAATGTCATCATTACGTTATTTGCTGGATTTGTTACGTATAAAGTATTTATTCTGCTGCTGCCGCTAAGGGAGTACGTATTAATTCACAGCAAAATGCTGACGCTGAGTATTATTTTCCCTGCGCAGGTTTCTACTCATCTCCGGTATCTTCTGGATGTGTTTTTTTCGCCATTTTACGGTACGGCCGGAGTGGTTCTCATCATATTATTTATGTTTTCCATCGCGGGTGTGATCGTGGCGGCAACGCGTATTCAGCGTAACAGATGGCTCTGTCTAACGATCTATTTGTTAACCTGCGTGCTTGGACTGCTGATGGCGTTGCTACCCCAGGCACTGTTGCGTGCTCCTCTTTATGCGGGAAGGGCGATGGCGGGGAACCAGTTCGTGATGCTTATTTGGTTCTTCCCATTGCTTTATCTGCCGAAGATAATGCTTAAATATCTTTGCGCGGGCTGGGTAATTTTCTTTACGTTGATGGCAAGCCTGAATGCGGCGATTACCGGCGCTATTCTGGCACAATATCAGTATGAAGATCGGTTGCTTGACGTAATTTTAAACTACCCGGTCAATGATACATTGCCTGAGAAAATATTTTTGGTTGCACCATATTACGCGAAAGATCGTGTCTGGCTACGTCAGGCGAGCAACGTTCGCGCTAATTTCCCCTATACAAAATATATTTTGCACAATACCTTTATTTTAAATGCCAGTATCTGGCCAACTCGCCAGGCGCAGTTATACAATAGAGATATACTTATCAAAAAAGTAAAAAATGATGGTTCTTTCTGTCAGTGGAAAGACAAACTGGTCAGGCAAGAATTTACCATGTATGTCAAGGGGGATGTACGCTACGTTGACTTTGACAAAACAGCATGCAATAAATCGTTATAAATAGCAGCGAAAAAAACTGGGCCTGCCGACATCGTCAGGCCCATGAACACACAGCAGTGCTTCCTTTCGCAAGCCCACTTTGCTTTTTTCCCTTACAGCAGGTTTTTTATATATAGCATACGCGCCGGAAAATGACAGCGTGTTTACTGATTGAATTCACAAAATTTTAACTTAAATTTGAATTTTAAGTGTCGTAAAATTTTAGTTAAGCCTTGTTAAAGATAATCATTCCGCAAATATGTTTAGCGCTTTTAAAATATGGCTTCCCCGGTAATTAAACCGCTCTTCTCCATGTATCCGTTTGTCATTGAGCCCGTTATCCTCTATGGGTATAGTACGTCTCTCAGATGTAGCCGGAGGATTTCCATGAACCCTGACGACAAATCTCTTTTTCTTGACGCCATGGAGGATGTCCAGCCCCTGAAGCGCTGCACCGATATCCACTGGCAGCAAAGCCGTAATACCCGGGCTCGCCAGGACATCGATACCGAACAGCTCGACAACTTTCTGACCCTGGGTTTCCTTGAGCTATTGCCCCTTGACGAGCCGCTGGCTTTTCAGCGCGAAGGCGTTCAGCAGGGCGTTATTGATAAGCTGCGTTCGGGTAAATACTCCCGACAGGCCAGCCTGAATCTGTTGCGCCAGCCCGCTGAACGCTGCCGCCAGATGCTGTATTCCTTTATTCGCCAGGCGGGTCGTGACGGACTACGTAACCTGATCGTCATTCACGGGAAAGGGCGCGAGCAGAATTCGCACCCTAATGTGGTGCGCAGCTATCTTGCTCGCTGGTTAACCGAGTTCGAGGAAGTGCAGGCTTTCTGCGTGGCGCTGCCGCATCACGGCGGCAGCGGGGCATGCTATGTTTCCCTGCGAAAATCCGATGAAGCAAAACAGGACAACTGGGAGCGGCACGCCAAGCGCAGCCGCTAGCGGGCGGTATCTTCGCCCGCCTGAGGCTTAAAACGTTTCCCAGTTACTGTCGGGGGTGGCGGTTGCCGTTGCCGGACGCAGCAGCTGCGGCGTTTTAACGTTGGCCGGGCGCGGGGCGGTGGCGTTGACTTTACCGTTCAGGCGAAACGCGGCCACGGCCTGGCGCAGCTGTTCGGACTGGTCTTCCAGCGCCGCTGCCGCCGTGGCGGACTGCTGCACCAGCGCGGCGTTTTGCTGCGTCACGCTGTCCATCTGCGACACGGCGAGGCTCACCTGCTCAATACCGCGGCTCTGCTCGTCGGACGCGGACGAAATCTCGCCCATGATATCGGTCACGCGGGTGACGGCGGCGACAATCTCCTTCATGGTGGTGCCAGCCTCGCTGACCTGCTCAGAACCGGTGTTCACCCGGCTGACGGAGTTCTCGATAAGCCCTTTAATCTCTTTCGCCGCCTGCGCGCTGCGGCTGGCCAGCGTACGGACTTCACCGGCGACAACCGCAAAACCGCGGCCTTGCTCGCCGGCGCGCGCGGCTTCCACCGCGGCGTTAAGCGCCAGAATGTTGGTCTGGAACGCAATGCTGTCAATCACGCCGGTAATATGGGCGATTTGCTGCGAACTGTTGGCAATTTCGTTCATGGTGCGAACCACGTTATCCACGACGTGGCCGCCGCGAGCCGCTGTTTCAGAGGCGTTCTTCGCCAGCAACGTCGCCTGACGGGCGTTATCGGAGTTCTGTTTAACCGTCGCGGTCAGCTCTTCCATGCTGGCGGCAGTTTCTTCGAGCGAGGCAGCCTGCTCTTCGGTGCGGGCGGAGAGATCGTTGCTCCCTGCGGCAATTTCACCCGCGCCGGTGTAGATGGAATCGGTGCTGCCGCGCACGGCGCTGACGGTGGTTACCAGCGATTGCTGCATCTCATGCAGGCCGGCGGCCAACTGACCCATTTCATTGCGGCCAGAGAGGGCGATATTCTGCGTCAGGTCGCCTCCTGCAATGGCGCGAATATGGTTCATGATGGCGTTGAGCGGTTTTAACAGCAGGTGCTGTAAACCCTGCCAGATCACCACCAGAACGGCAATAACGGCCAGGAAAATAGCTGCCAGCGTCCACTGCATCTGGGTGAAGCTGCTCTGGTTCTCTTCGGTTGCCGCTTTCAGCAGCGTGTTGTTTTCGGCGCGCCAGCGGTTGTAGACCGCTTCCATATCGTCCTGAGCCTGCTGAGCGTCCAGATCGCCATAGGCCTGATAGTTGTCGGCACGCAGATACTCAATCGACAAACGCATCACTTCATGCATCTGATTCCAGGATTTCTGCATCTCGTCGGTTAACGCCGCATTCTGGCCGTTAACCTGCGGCATTTTCTGCCATTCTTTGTTATAGGTTTCCGCTTTAGCCAGAGAGTCGCCTGCGGTGCCGAGCAGTTTGTTAATTGCGGCAAGGGATGCCGGATCGCGCTGGTTTTTCAGGTAGCGAATTGCCACGCGGGTGACGGTGACACGCGTTTTCACCAGCGTGTTCACGCTGTCGCTCAGGCTTTCCTGCTGGGCATTCAGCACGCCGGAGTTCTGGAAGTTATGGCGATCGTTGCTGACGGCAGAGTAGAACAACCCTCCCGTGACAACTTGCAGCAGACAGAATATGGTGAGGGCAAAGATAATTCCGGTAATCACGTGCAGATTTTTCAGCATAGCGGTCGTCCGTTAGAAAAGATGCAGAGGTACACCAATACTATCGTCGTATAGAATTTAAACTTTAATTTAACTCGCGCTTAACTTAGGGCTTCGGTCAGGAACCTGTTGTAAATCCGGATCATTTTGATGAGGAAGGTTAATATGAGCAGCATTGATAAAAGCGGGACGTACGCGCTCGGAACGCGAACGGTTAAACGACTGGGCTACGGGGCGATGCAGCTTGCCGGGCCGGGCGTGTTTGGCCCGCCGAAGGATAAACAAGCCGCGTTGGACGTGCTGCGCGAAGCCGTGGCGGCGGGCGTGAACCATATTGATACCAGCGATTTTTATGGTCCGCATGTGACGAACCAGCTGATCCGCGAGGCGCTTCATCCTTACCGGGACGATCTCACCCTCGTCACCAAGATCGGCGCCCGCCGTGATGACAAAGGGGCCTGGCTGCCCGCTTTTTCCGCGCAGGAACTGACTCAGGCGGTGCATGACAACCTGCGTAATCTGAAGCTGGATGTGCTGGACGTGGTGAATCTGCGGATCATGTTTAGCGCACACGGCCCTGCGGAGGGATCGATTGCTGAACCGCTTTCCACCCTCGCAGAATTACAGCAGCAAGGCCTGGTGCGCCACATTGGCCTGAGCAACGTCACGGCCACGCAGGTGGCGGAAGCGCGGAAGATGGTGCAGGTCGTCTGCGTGCAGAACATGTACAACATTGTGAACCGCGGCGATGATGCGCTGGTAGATTTACTGGCACAGCAGGGGATTGCGTATGTGCCGTTCTTCCCACTGGGAGGCTTTACGCCACTGCAGTCTACCGGCCTGCAGGCCGTCGCGGATTCCCTGGGCGCAACGGCGATGCAGGTTGCGCTGGCATGGCTGTTGCAACGGTCGCCGAACATCCTGCTGATCCCCGGTACTTCATCCGTGGCGCATCTGCGGCAAAACCTTGCGGCGGGAGAGGTGCAATTGCCGCCTGAAGCACTTGAAAAACTGAATGCTCTGATGGGTTAATCACGGCATGGGCAAAGCCGGAAGGACACTTCCAGACTTTGCCCGATCAGACTCCGCATTGACTTTTCTGTCTGTGAAGCGCTAACGCTTCTGCCACAATCTCCTGCTTGCTTTTACGCGTCTCAAAGGCGGTGATTCTGATGTATTCCATCAAATCAGGCTCAATGCGGGCGCTCAACATCCTGAGATCGGCCTCCTTTGCTAAACCGCGGGCAACTCGCTTGTCGGGATAGTCACGGGCTGGCATAGAAAACGTCCTCCAAAAGTCTTGATAATTCGTGCCCTAAAATATGCGTCACTCTTATATAAAAGTCAATTGATAGTGTTTGTGTAGTAATTTGGTGATCTTTCGTTTTTCACTTTAAGTGATTTTAAAGTGTTTGTTTGTGACTTTCTTATGACTTGCGTTTAACCCATCTGCGACCGCCCGCACAAGAGATGGCTGAATTAAATCCGCTCAAACTTCAAGGCGTTTGCGGTCTTTGTCGGAAATGACCTTGATCCTGTGCCGTAATCCGTAATACTGTGTTTATATACAGTATCTGGCGGGAAAGGCATTTATGGACACTCTCTTTTCTTATCATCCAAAACAACCTATTGAATTACCTCTCTATCTTGAGCGCGTTGCCTGTGGCTTCCCAAGCCCTGCGCAGGATTATGTGGAGGATCGTCTCGATCTTAACCGGCTGGCAGTCAGGCACCCCAGTGCGACTTACTTTATCAAAGTGAGCGGGGACTCCATGATCGACGCGGGGATTAGCGACGGCGATCTGCTGGTGGTCGACCGTTCGTTGAATGCTGAACATGGGGATATCGTTGTGGCGTCGGTCGCCGGTGAGTTCACGGTGAAAGAGCTACAGACCCGTCCGGTTCTGAGACTGTTGCCGCGTAATGCCCGCTATCAGCCGATCGCCTTTCAGTCCGAAGAGGAGCTGCAAATCTTCGGTGTCGTCACTCATACGCTTAAAACGCATAAACATGTTCGCGCTGGTTGATGTGAATAGTTTCTATGCCTCCTGCGAGAGGGTGTTTCGCCCCGATCTGGTGGGTAAACCCATCGTGGTGGTGTCCAATAACGACGGCTGCATTATTTCGCTGTCGCGAGAGGCAAAGCAGTTCGGCATAAAAATGGGGGAACCCTATTTTAAATTCAAAGAGAAGGGTTATCCGTCGCGGGTTTACGTCTTTAGCTCGAACTATGCGCTGTATGCCGACCTCAGCAGCCGGGTGATGCAAACGCTGACCGATCTCGCGCCGGCCATTGAGATCTACTCCATTGATGAAGCATTTGTGAACGTTTCGGGTGTCAGCAACTGCCTGTCGCTGGAAGCATTCGGTCATCAGATGCGTACGCAGGTCTTCAAAAACACAGGCTTAACCGTTGGCGTCGGGATTGCGCCGACCAAAACGCTGGCGAAGCTGGCCAACTATGCGGCGAAGCGGTGGTCAGCCACCGGGGGCGTGGTCGATCTCTCGGATCGTGAACGGCAGCGTAAGCTGCTGGCAAAGGTTCCGGTGGAGGAGGTGTGGGGAGTAGGACGACGCATCACGAAAAAGCTCAACGCGATGGGGATTACCACGGCGCTGGAGCTGGCGGAAGCGTCATCCTGGGTCATCCGCAAACATTTTAACGTGGTTATGGAGCGCACGGCACGCGAGCTTCGCGGTGAGCCCTGCCTCGATCTGGAAGAGTTTACCCCTACGAAGCAGCAAATTATCTGTAGCCGCTCGTTTGGACACCGTATTACGCAGTACGAGGAGATGCACCAGGCCATTTGCGCCTATGCGGAACGCGCAGCAGAGAAACTGCGCGGCGAGCATCAATACTGTCGTTTTATCAGCGTGTTTGTACGCACCAGCCCGCACGCGGACAACGAAATTTATTACGGCAATCAGGCTTCCGTCACCCTGATGACGCCCACCAATGACTCGCGCGATATCATCCGCGCCGCCACGGAGGCGCTGGGGCGTATCTGGCTTGACGGGTATCGCTATATGAAAGCCGGGGTCATGCTGGCGGACTTTTTCAGCAGCGGCGTCGCTCAGCTTAACTTGTTTGACGATAACCGCCCGAGCGCCAACAGCGCGGCGCTGATGGAGACGATCGACAGCCTGAATCACTCCGGCAAAGGGAAGATATGGTTTGCCGGGCAGGGAATTGAGAAATCCTGGGCGATGAAGCGTGAGATGCTGTCGCCGGCTTATACGACGCGGTACGCGGATTTACCGGTGGCGCGGTAGGATGCGGTTATTTTGCGGGGGCGTGCTCTGCGATCTCAATCAGCAATTGCTCAATCACGCCGACGACGCTTCGCACGCGTTGCGGAATAAAGCGGGCGTCAGGATAGACGGCATAGAGGACGCGATCGGGCAACCGCCAGTCGGGCAATACCGGCACCAGCGTGCCGGTTTTCAGCGCCCTGGCCGCAAGCGGTCGCTGCATACCGCCGATACCGATGCCTGCCTCCAGCGCCCGTAGCAGCGCGTCGCTGGTGTTGGCGCGGAAAACGGTATTCACTTTTACTTCGATCGCTTTTTCATCCGTGATGAGCCGCAGGGGGGCATCCAGCGGGATGCCGCTAAAGCGCACGTGGGGCAGCGTGGTCAGCTCGCTAACGTCGTGCACCGCCTGAAAGCCGGGGGCGGCGAACAGCGCGCTTTCAATACGCGCCAGCACGCGGGCCGCATGCGCCTGCGGGGGCTCACTGCCCAGCCTAATCGCGACGTCCACGCCCTCCGTCACCAGGTCTGCAAGGCGGTCATCAAGAGAAAGCCTGAGATGTAATTCTGGATGCAGGCGCTGCAGCTCCAGTAGATGTGGCAAGACGATCTGCCCCAGGCCGCTCGGCAGCTGGACATGAACGCTTCCCTGAAATTGATGATCGACCGGCGCCAGCCGTCCCTCCGCTTCCCGCATGGCGTCCAGCAGCAGCTGCATGTCGCGGCGGTAACGTTCTCCCTGTTCGGTCAGCTTCATTGCACGCGTTGTTCGGTGCAGTAACACCACGCCCAGTTCTTGTTCAAGGGCGGCGATCTGCTGGCTGACGGCGGACTGCTTCATCCCGCTCCGACGGGCTGCGGCAGAAAAAGAGCCTGCGTCCGCGACGCAAAGAAAGGTGGAAATGGCGTTGAGCTTATTATTCATTTAATGGTTTTTCTGATAAGTGCTATCGGATGGAGGGGATATTCACTAAAAAAATAATATATGACACTGCATCTGTCACCCTTTCTGGAGAAACACGATGGATAAGATGCAGCAACAAAATGTCGCCCTGGTCGCGGGCGCGAGCGGAATTGTCGGCAGACAGCTTGTTAAAACGCTTCTGCACAATGGATGGGAAGCGATCGGCCTGAGCCGTCAGGCGTTATCCCATCCTGACGGTATTCCAGTGGTGAACGTCGATTTGCTGGATGCTAAGGACAGCGCGCGGGCGCTGCAATCGCTGAGCAGGGTTACCCATCTCTTTTACAGCGCCTGGGTGAACGCCGCGAACTGGACAGAGATGGTTGAGCCGAACGTCACTATGCTGCGTAACCTGGTCAGCACCCTCGAAAAAACGGCACCTTTGCAGACGGTCAGCCTGATGCAGGGTTACAAAGTGTATGGCGCACACCTGGGGCCGTTTAAAACTCCGGCTCGCGAAAGCGATCCTGGCGTGCCCGGTGCCGAATTTAACGCCGCGCAGCTCGCGTGGCTCAGCCAGTTTCAGCAGGGGAAACGCTGGCACTGGAATGCCATTCGGCCGGGCGTGGTGGGCAGTGCGGTGCCCGGTAATACCATGAACCTTGCGCTGAGTATCGCTCTGTATGCCTCTTTGTGTAAGGCGCTGGGGTTACCACTGCGTTTTCCCGGTTCGGAACAGACCTGGCACAGCATTGTGGATTACACCGATGCCGGACTGCTGGCGGAGGCCACGCTGTGGGCGGCTACGTCACCGGCGGCACAGAATCAGGCGTTCAACGTGAATAATGGCGATATCTGGCGCTGGAGCGAGCTGTGGCCGCGCATTGCCCGCTGGTTTGAACTGGACTCTGCGCCGCCGGTGAGGTTGTCGTTTCACCAGCTGTTTACGGACTATCGCGGCGTATGGCGCGATCTTGCCGGGGAAGGGCTGGTGGAAGCGGATATTTTGCAGCTGAGCGATGGGCAGTTTGCCGATTTCGTCTTCAGCTGGAACTACGACATGTTTGGTGACGGGAGCAAGCTGCGGCGGTCGGGCTTCACGCGGATGCAGGCGACGGATGAGATGTTTTTCAGCCTGTTCGCGCAGTTGAGAGCGGCGCGGATTATTCCCTGATAAATCTGGGCGTCCAGGTGCAAGCCTGGACGCCGGGGGATTTACTCAACCGTTAAGGCATTAACAACCTCGGCCACGCTTTTCACGCTGCGGATGTTCCCAATCCCCGTGCCGAGCGCGATATAGCCTTCATCGGTATTATCTTCCAGCATGCCCAGGCGCAGACCCCGTAATCCTCCCATCGCCTTGCCCAGCGCTTCGTTGCTTGCGCCTGCTTTATCCATCGACGCCAGTTTTTCCGCCAGCTTGCCGGGAAGCGCGCGGTAGTAATGGGGCACGGTGCGGAAAAGCAGCAAATCGAGACCGTTGGCAGCAACAATTTTCTCTTTGACTCCCTGCGGCACGCGGCTTTCTTCCGTGCTGATAAAGACCGACCCGGCAAACACGCCTTCCGCGCCTAATGCATGGGCCGCTCTGGCGGTGCGATTATCGGTAATGCCGCCCGCGGCCATCAACGGGATGTGCTTCACGGCATCGGCAATCAGCGGCACGATGGAAAAGGTGCCAAGCACCGTTGCGGGTAACGTTCCGCCCTCATCAAAACCGGTAGCAACAATAATGTCAGCCCCCATTTCTTCTGCGAGGCGGGTGTTCTCCGGCGTTGGATTGATGTCGCGGTAGATAATGGCGATACCCGCCTCTTTTAACTCGCTGAACAGCGCGGGAATAATGCTGCCTTCCCCGTAGCCCGTATACACCACGGCCCTGACGCCTTCCTCTTTCACCACCTGAAGAATAGGCCCAGTCCAGACGTCATTAACGGCCGTGGGGATCAGGTTCACGCCAAACGGTTTTTCGGTCAGCCGTTTGGTTTTACGAATTTCTTCGCGCATTTTTTCGGCGGTCTCTTCCGGCGTGGAGACCGCCGTGTCGGCGGTTAAACCGGCATTGGGCCCCAGCACGCCGAGCCCGCCGGCATTGCTGACCGCGGCGACCAGGCGGGCATCCGTGAGCCAGGATAACGGCCCCTGAATAACAGGTTTTTCGATACCCAGGATCTGACAAATACGGTTATTTTTCATAGCAGACTCTCCCTTACGTTTGAATGGGGAAGAGTGTAGGGCGCAGGATTGTTAGGAAAAATAGCTAAAAAAATTCATCACTGTTATAAAATTAATAACAATAACGTTATTCTGATCGCGGCAAAAGCATCCCTTATGCAAATAAACCTCTTTGAAGCTATTCGAATTTTTATTGAAATTGTCGAGTCGGGGAGCCTGACCCAGGCTGCGGAAAATCTGCAGGTCCATCGCCCGGCGGTCACCAAAGCGTTACAGCTTCTGGAGCAGCACAGCGGCACGCGTTTGCTGCAGCGAACAACGCGTCGAATCAGTCTGACGCCGGATGGCGATGCGTTTTATCGCCGGAGTAAACCTCTGCTGGCGCAGGCGGACGAATTACTGGAGTCGTTTGGTACGGACCGGGCAATACACGGTCAGCTGCGTGTGGATATGCCGGTCTCTTTTGCAACGCTGCGGGTGATCCCTAATCTGCCTGATTTTTATCGGCAGCATCCTGAAATCGACATCATTCTGAGCAGCTCTGACCGCCGTCGGGATATGCTCAGGGACGGTCTTGACTGCGTGCTGCGGGTGGGAGAGCTGGAGGACGGCGAGTATATCGCGCGTAAAATCGGGAACATCAACATCACGACCTGCGCCAGCCCGGCCTGGCTGGCAAAACACGGTACGCCAGAAACGCCGGATGATTTACGCAAACATCAGGCCATCAACTGGATTAATAACCGCAGCAGACACATTCAGCCGTGGACGTTTACCACGCCGGAAGGCATCGCGGAGATTACCCTGCCCGGTAAGCTTGTCGTGGATAACTCCGAAGCCTACATTGCGGCTGGCCTTGCCGGGCTGGGGTTAATGCAGGGGATGAATCTTTTTCTCCAGCCTTACATTGACCGCGGTCTTCTGGTTGAAGTCTTGCCAGACTATCGCTCGCCGGACCGCAAGCTGTCGCTGCTCTATCCACACCGTCACCTCTCCCGCAAGGTGCGGGTCTTTACCGAGTGGCTGGAGAGTCTGGTGTGAAAGCGGCCAGCTCGTGACACAGCGCGCCAATCTGGTCCACGGCGTTCAGCAGGCGGGGCGTGGGTTCGTTTGCGCAGTTCAGCCGCAGAAAATGCGTTAACTCTGATCTCGGGGAAAACAGGGGGCCAGGGCTGACGCCGATGCCCAGCGCCAGCGCACGACGGTGCACCTCTAGCGCACTGACCTGCTGAGGCAGTTCTACCCACAGCAGGAAACCGGCTGCGGGTACGCTAACGCGCGTGCCGGGTGGGAAGCTGGCCTCGACCCGCGCGACAACGGCGTGGATCCCCTCTGCGACCCGGCGCTTTAGCCTCCGGAGATGGCGATCGTAGTCGCCGCTTGCCAGCATCTCGCTGGTTGCGGCTTCCAGCAGCGGCGTGCCGGCCCAGTCTCCGGCCATGCGGGCCTGTAAGACCTGCGGGTGGTAGCGTCCGGCGGCAATCCAGCCGATTCGCCAGCCCGGCGCAAGCGTTTTTGACAGGGAACTGCAGTAAATCACATTCCCGCTCTGGTCGAACGCCTTGCAGGCCGGAGGACGTTGCCCCTCGCCGACCAGGTCACCGTAAACATCATCCTCAATCAAAGGAATTTCTGCCTCTTCAAGCAGGGCAACCAGTTCCTGCTTGCGCGCGACGGGCATGCTGGCACCCAACGGGTTTTGCACGGTGGGCGAGGCCAGAACGGCAGCAGGGCGGTGGCAGCGAATGGCGTCCGCCAGCGGTTTCAGCAGCAGGCCTTCGACAGGGTCGGTGGGGATAGCTAAGGCCTTCAGGCCTAAATCCTCCAGCAGCAGGAGCGTGCCAAAGTAGGCGGGCTGCTCAATCGCCACGACATCACCTGGCTGACACACGGCCCGAAGGGCCAGGCGCAGCGCCTGCGTCGCACCCGCGGTAATAATCAGATCGTCTGCGCCGAACCGGGCTCCCCACTGTGCAGAACGCGCGGCAATCTTACTTCGCAAATCCCCTCTTCCCGGAGGCAGGCTGTAGCTCTGTCCATGCGCGTCCAGACGACGACCCGCAGAGTGCAGCGCCCGCTGCAGTGCATCTCCCGGCAGCCACGCGGGATCGGGCAGGGCGGCGCCCAGCGGGATCAGCCTGGCTTCTGCACTGCTGAACAGCGACCGGGCCACGGCGGACATGGTGACGGGGACCGGGCCAGGTGAGGAACGTGCGGGCTCCACGCGCGGAGGCAGGCTGGTCTGGCGGATGTAATAACCTGAACGCGGGCGCGCAACAATCAGCCCTTCAGCCTCAAGGCAGCGAAGGGCCTCCAGCGCCGTCGGAAGGCTAACGTGCTCGCGCTCGGCCAGTTTACGTGCGGAGATCATCCTGTCACCGGCGCGCAGCGCGCCAGAGGTCAGCGTGAGGCGCAGCATCTCAGCAATTCGGCGATAGTGTGGGGACGACTGGGACGGGGCGGACATGGGGATCTGTTCAGGCTAATTTTCGATAAAACTGACTATACAGCCAATGATGCACGCCATCTATAGTGTCCGGCATGTTCAGGACAAGGAGGCATTATGCACAGCGATAATTTCAACATTTCCACCTATTTCAAACGCATAAACTACACCGGACCGGCGGCTGCCGATACGGCCACCCTGCATGCGCTGATGCGCCATCAGCTCTTTTCCGTTCCCTTTGAGAATCTGGACGTGCAGGCGGGTAAAATTGTCTCGCTGGCGCCAGACGACATTGCCGATAAGGTGTTAACGCAGGGGCGCGGCGGCTACTGCTATGAGGTGAACGGGCTTTTTGCCATGGCGCTGGTGGCGTTAGGGATACCTTACCGTTTCGTGGCGGCGCGGCCGATGTTCTACCCCGTGCGGCGACCTAAAACCCATATGGCGCTCATCGCTGAGGTAGATAGCCGACTGTGGCTTTGCGACCTCGGGTTCGGCAGCTACGGCATTCGCGCGCCGATGGCGTTAGACACGCTTGATGTGGGTATCACGCAGGATTTCGACACGTTTCGACTAAGCCGCAGCGCGGAAGGCGAGTATCTGCTTGAGGCGAAGGTGGAGGGGGAATGGGCTAATCAATACGGTTTTGATCTGACGCCTCAGGAATGGATTGATTTCGTCCCGGCTAACTACCTTAACTCCACGCACCCGGATGCGATCTTTGTGCAGAAGCGGGTGGTAGTGCAGCATGGCCCCGAAGGACGCGAGATTTTGCTGGGCGATATGCTGAAAACCATCACGGCGAACGGCACTGAAACGCGGCAGCTGGCGGAGGATGAAATTCGCCATGTCCTGAAGGACCGTTTTGCGCTGACCGCCGCGTAATCAGCCGGGGAACGGTGGAGCCTCAGCGCAGTCCGTCTTCTGTGGCGTTGCGCTGAGCTCCCCACTGTAACAGCAGGCTAAACGACGTGGGTAACACGGTCAGCGTCACCAGCGTCGCAGACAGCAGCCCGCCGATAATGGCATAGGCCATTGGGCCCCAGAATACCTGGTGAGAAATGGGGATCATGCCCAGAATGGCGGCACAGGCGGTCAGACAGATGGGCCTGGCCCGGTGTTCCGCAGCCGCCATAATCGCGGCATCGTTTGTCATCCCCTGAGCAAGATTGCTGTCAACCTCGCTAATCAATATCACCGCGTTACGCACGATCATCCCCGCCAGTGCGATGACGCCCAGCAGCGCGACAAACCCCATCGGCGTTCCGCCGGGCAGCATAGCCAGCACGATCCCCGGTAAACCAAACGGGGCCATCAGGAGTGCCAGCAGCATCCGGGAATATCGCCGCAACTGAAGCATCAGCAGCAACAGCATGATGACCAGCGTCACCGGAAGAACGGTGAAGACGGAGCTGTTCCCCTTATCCGATTCGGCAACCGCGCCGCCTTCTTCAATGCTGTAACCTGCCGGCAGGCTCGCGCGCAGTTTATCGACCGCCGGACGCAGCGCTGCAGATACCGCTTCAGCCTTCAGCCCCGGGGCAAGATCCGTTTGCACCGTGATAAAGGGCACGCGTTGCCGACGCCAGATGACCGGATCGTCCACGCCCCAGACCGGCGTCGCGACGGCGCTGAGCGGAATTTTTTTACCGTCATTCCCCTGGATCGTGAGCGAGGAGAGGGTGGCGGTGCTGTGACGTGCATCGTCCGTGGCCCGGAGCACCACGTCGACAAGGCGGTCGTTATCCCTGATAGACGTGACAACGCTGCCGGACCAGACGGTATTCAGCGTGCGGGCGAGGCTCTCTGATGATATTCCCGCCGCCCTGGCCGCCGTCTGATTCACCTCAAGGGTTATGACCCTCTCCGGCTCTCCGGCCGTCTGGTTAACGTCGCGTGAGAACGGGGACTGCCCAATCGCGTCCGTGAGACGGTTCGCAAACGCCCGAACCTGCAGATAGTCAGGCCCGCTCACCCGGTATTTGATTGGCCAGCCGACGGGGGGCCCCAGCTCAAGGGGCGACACGCGCGTGATGATATCGCTAAACTGCGTCGCCAGGATCCTGTTGAGCTGCGCATGCAGACGATCCCGCGCCTCAAGATCCTTAGCCACCACAACCATCTGGGCGATATTTTCATTTTCCAGCAGCACGTCCATCGGCAGGTAAAAACGGATGGCGCCGGACCCGACGTACGTCGAATAGCGATTGATGTTGCCGTTGCCTGCCAGCGCCTTTTCCAGCTTTTCCACCTCTCTTAGTGTTTCCGCCTGCGACGCGTTGGCCGGAAGCGTCAGGCTGACCAGCAGCTCAGGCCGGTCCGAGGCGGGGAAGAACTCGCCCTGCATAAATGTCGTGCCGTACGCTGACAGCCCCAGCGCGAAAAGCGCAATCAGTACGGTAGCGAGCCGGTGGCGCAGTGCCAGGCGTAAAAGCCGTCCGTACCCGCGCGCGATCCTTCCGGGGCCCGCCGCGTGATGTCTGACTTTTTCCGGCAGCAGCCACGTACCCGTCAGCGGCGAAAACAGGATCGCGACAGCCCAGGAACAGAGCAGGGCAATGAGCACCACGGCAAACAGGGAAAAACAGTATTCACCGGCGCTGGAGGCCGCAAAACCAACGGGAATAAAACCGGCAATCATCACCAGGGTACCGGTGAGCATCGGGAAGGCCGTCGTTTTGAATGCATGGGTGGCCGCATGCCGACGGGAATCCCCCGCTTCCAGCCGGGAGACCATCGTTTCGACGGCGATCATGGCGTCATCCACCAGCAGGCCCAGGGCAATAATCAGCGCCCCGAGCGAGATGCGCTGAAGGCCAATGCCGGCGAACATCATGCCGGCAAACGTCATGGCGAGCACCAGCGGGATGGCCGTCGCCACCACCAGCCCGGCCCGTAAACCCAGTGAGACAAATGAAACCGCCAGCACGATAATAACGGCTTCGATAAGCACCCGGATAAACCCACTTACCGCGTCACTGACCACCGCTGACTGATCGGCGACTTTCACCATCTCGATACCGTGCGGCAGCCCGGCGCTGAGGGCCGCCATTCTGGCGTTCAGCGCAGCACCGAAACGCAGCATGTTGCCCGTTGGCGCCATCGACACCGCCAGCCCGATAGCCGGTTTGCCGTTCACCCGGTAGGCCGGGGCCGGTGGCTCGGCGATTTCCCGGGTGACGGTGGCAATGTCGGTCAGCGGTATATAGCGATTGTTCACGTGCAGCGTGACGGCCCGTAAACTCTCTTCGGTCGTGAGCGCCCCGCTGACTTTTATCGCCATGTTCTCCTGTCCGGTACGCATAGTGCCTGCCGGGACAACCGCGTTCTGCGCCCGGAGGGCGTCGGCGATCGTCTGAATATCGAGCCCCATCCCGGCCAGGCGTGCTGGAGAAAAGGCGAGAACCCACTGCTCCTGCTGTTCGCCCAGCAGGGTTGTTTTGCCCATATCCGGCAGGGACATAAGCTCGCGTCGTAAGGTCTCTACGCGATCCCGCACCTCCCGCAGGGTGAAACCTTCGGGAATAAAAGCATAAATTGTGCCGAACGTGTCGTCAAATTCGTCGTCCACGGCAGGAACCTGCACCCCTTCAGGCAGGGACGGCGCGATGTCCTGCATTTTTTTGCGAACCTGATACCAGATGTCCGGCACGCTTTGCGGGGGCGTATCGTCACGGAGGTTGACATGGATAACGGTGCGTCCGGCCCGGGTTTCACTTTCGAGATAGTCCAGCCAGGGTGTTTCCTGCAGCTTTTTTTCAAGCGTATCGGTCAGCAGGCGGGTGGTATCCGCCACGGATGCTCCCGGCCACTGCGCGGAGACGACGGCCGTTTTAATGGTAAAAGCCGGATCTTCGTTACGCGGCAACTTCTCATAGCAGAACACGCCCATCGCAATCACCAGCAGCATAAAAAAGCTGACCATCTGCTGGTTCTTCAGCGCCCAGGCGGAGAGGTTAAATTTGGCTTCCTGTCCTGTGTTCATGGCTGAACCTCTCCGGCCATCACCGGCTCGCCGGACCGCAATGTGCTCACGCCCGCGGTAATCACCCGATCGCCGGGCTCAAGGCCGGAGGCAATCATGACGGAGGTAGCCGTATAGCTCGCGGGTACCACCACGCGCAGCTGCGCCCGCGACTGCGGGGTAATCACAAAAACCGCCGGTTTGTCGCCGGCACGGGTCAGCGCGGATGCGGGAAGGGTGTACCCGTGCGGGGCTGACGATGGCAACGTGACGGTAACGCTGGCACCCAGCGCCATGGCCGACGGCGGGTTTTGCAGGGTGGCTCTGACGCGCCAGGTGCGGGTCTGAGGATCGGCCTGCGGGGTGATATCCCGCAGCACGGCAGACGCCTGTACTGACGGGTCGCTGAGAAGGGAAACCCGCAACACCGCCTTATCCAGAGGCGGGATCGCATCGGGAGTGGCAATATCAAACATCACATCGCGTTCTTCCCCGGTCGCCAGCGTCAGCACGGACTGACCGTCGCTGACAACCTGTCCCGCAGAGGCGTTCACGGCCGTGATGATGCCCGCTTGTGGCGCGATCAGGCGCGTCCAGCCGAGGCTTTCGCGGGCATTTCGCCGCGCGGCCTCGCTGCTTTTTAAGCGCGCGCGGGCGACAAGCCAGTCCGCACGGGCGCTGTCGAGCTGCGTGCGGGCTATTGCCCCCGTTGGCATGAGTTTTTGCATTCGACTGACGTTAAGCGCGGCGACCTGCGCGGAGGCTTTGGCGCCTTCATAGTCGGCCTCAGCGCTGTCGAGCTGATTCTGCCCGGTCGTATTGTCAAGCGTGGCCAGCAGTTGTCCGGCAGTGACCCGGTCGCCAATATCAACGCTGCGCGTCAGTATCCGACCCCCGGTACGAAAGCTCAGGGTCGTTTCATCGTGGGCATGGATCTCACCGGTTCTTTCCAGCGCGGGAAGGGTTTGATCGGTGCCAACGACGACGTAGCGTACCGCCCGTGCAGGAACGGGCTTATTTTCGTGTTTATCACCACAGCCGGTCAGCGGAAAAATCGCCAGCGCAAGCAGGGCCAGGGGAAGAAAATGCAGCCAGGAAAGGGTGCGCGCCACGCCGTACAAATGATGCAGGCAGTGGCGGAGGGAGAGAAAAAATTCGTCTGACATAACGCCGCTCCATAAAGGGAATGGCGTTATTAAATGCGCGCTACGTCGAGAAAGATTCGATGTTCTGTCAAGGCTTTATCAAGAGTGGCGATTTTCATTATCGGACGGATGCCAGGGCAGCAAAATGCGCACGGCGAGGCCGCCGGTTTCCGGTAATGACGCGCTAATCTCACCCCCATGCGCCTGACAAATCGCCCGTGCGATGGACAAGCCGAGGCCGCTGCCGCCGGAATGCCGCGCGCGGGACTGCTCCTCGCGGCTAAAACGTTTAAACATTTCCGGTAAAAACTGGGGCGATACGCCCGGCCCGTCATCGGTAAATTCAAGGGTGTAATGCCCGCGGGCGTAGTACAGTGCCACCTCAAGGTGGCCGCCATCGCGTCCGTAACGTAGCGCATTTTCCATGAGGATAGTAACGACCTGTCCCAGGCGGAACGCATCGCCTCTGAAGGGGCAGGTACGCGGGTTACGAAGGATTATCCGGAAATTATGCGCATCAGCCTGGGGCATGATCCAGGCTGCCCGCTCCTGAATCAGCTCATCCAGACAGAACGGCTGGTCCTCCAGCACAAGGTTACCCGCGTCGGCCAACGAGAGAAGGTGGAGCTCATCGGTGAGGCGGTTGAGGTGCTGGAGCTGTTTCATCACCATGCCCAGCTGCGCCGGGCTGGCATCAAACACGCCGTCTAACATGCCTTGCAGACGCCCAATGGCGGCCGTCAGGGGCGAGCGCAGCTCGTGCGCCATCGCGACGTGTGAGGCGCGGAGCTCTTTTTCATAGCGGGCGAGTTGCCCCGTCATGGAGTTAAAATCGGTCGCAAAGCTGACCATTTCCGCCGGTGCATCCTTGATAAGTTCCGCCTGACGGCCAAACTGCCCGTCGGCGACATCCTTTGCTGCATCGCGAAGGCGGCTGAACTGCTGCGCCAGCGGCCGGGCGTGTTTTAGACCCATCACCACAATAAACGGGATCATTACCAGCACCAGCAGGGCCACCGTGACCCAGTCGGCTGAGGCGATAGACGGCGTGGAGTAGCTGAGGCCCCACCAGGTGTCCACAATCGTGTGGAAGCGGGCCGGATTGGCCTGCGGGTTCTGGCTGAGCGTAAGAAACTCCTGCCGGACCGCCGCTGGCATTTTGCCCAATATCCAGTAGTTCTGCACCGCATAACGTAGCCACATGCAGGTGGCAATGACGATCACGCTGCCGATGGCCAGCGCTAAGATGCGGGCGCAAATCCAGCGCCACAGAGACGAGTGCCGGTTTTTTATCATGGCTGTCTGAACCTGTAACCCACGCCGCGAACGTTGATCAGCACGCCGGAAATACCCGCCACTTCGAGTTTTTTACGCAGGTTATAAATATGGGTGTCCACCACGCGCTCCAGCGCCTCGCTTTCCGGCAAGCAGTGTTCCAGTAAATACTGGCGGGAGAACGGGTGCGCAGGAGAACGCAGCAGCGTTGCCAGAATCGAGAATTCCGTTGGCGTAAGATCGAGCATCACAGGCGCGTCGCCGCCGTTATCCACGCTCGCCACAATGGCGCCCACATCCACCTCCAGCGTTTGCCAGCGAAGGATCGCTTCGTCTGTCTCTTTTTTACTGCTGCGCCGCAGCACCGCCTGTACCCGAGCCACCACTTCCCCCGGATGATAAGGCTTCACAACGTAATCATCGGCACCGTACCGCAGGGCCCCAATGCGGTCGGGGGTATCCCCCATGGCCGTGACCATAATCACCGGCACATCGCTTTTACGGCGCACACCAGCCAGCACCTCGGTGCCGTTAAGCCCCGGCAGCATCACGTCCAGCAGGATGAGGTCGGGCTTCCACCGCTGCGCCATATCCAACCCGGAAAGACCGTCTCCGGTAATGGTCACGTCGTAATTTTCACGCCGTAAATAGGCTTCGAGCACGCCAGCCGCATCGGCGTCATCTTCAATAATCAGCACTCTTCTGGACAACATCCGTTCACCTTGACCATTTCTTAACACTATCCCGACGATTCATTGATTCAGCCAAATCATACTGCGCCAACATTATGTGGCCGCCCCTGTATCAGGTGACGCCAGCGTCTGTATGGAGAGCAGTATGATAGCGATAAAAAAAGTCCTGTATATGTCCGTCCCGCTTCTGATGGTCGTGACGTCCGGCGCGCAGGCGGATGATGGCTCCGCGTCCGATTCCTTAACCGTCGGGCTGGGGGGACAGTATGCCCCACGTTACTCAGGCTCAGACAAGCAGGTGTGGCAGGTGGTTCCAGTGCTGCAGGGTCGTAAAGGCGCTTTCTTTATTGATGCGCAAAAAGGGGTGGGATATGACCTGCAAAACGACAGCGGTTGGTACTTCGAACACACGCTGGGCTATGACTTCGGAAGGGCTGAGAAAAATTCTGGCTGGCGTGAGGGCGCAAACAATCTGAAAGGGATGGGGGACATTGATACCACCCTGAATACCGGCCTTGCAGTGGGCTGGCAGGCCGCGCCCTGGCTGAGTGTGGAGGGGAAAGCGACGCTGCCTTTAACGGACAGCCAGGGGGCCAGCTATCAGGCCTCCGTGACGCTAGTCCCCGTACAAAATAACCAGGATACGGTCGCCTTTCAGTCTGCGGCCCTGTTTGGCGACAGCCATTATCTGAATACCTGGTATGGGGTCAGCGAGCAGCAGAGCCGCCGCAGCGGATATCGCCGCTATTCAGCGCCGGGTGGATTTTATGGCGTCGAAACCAGTCTGACCTGGAGCCATCAGTTCGATGCCCACTGGGGGACGGTGCTGAGTGCGGACTATACCTGGCTTGGCGACCATGCCAATGATAGCCCGATTGTGATGCGGCGCAATGAGGGGTCTGCAACCGCCGCTATCACCTGGACATTCTAATTCGCGGAGCGCGATGTGGGCGAGGGGATTATTTCTTCTTATCCATCATCGCTTTTAAATCGGCAAACGGGTTAAAGGTGGCGACGCCCACATCTTTTTGCGCATCTTCACCGGCGACCACGGTGGTGCCGTACTGATCCGCTTCGGTGTATTTCGAATGCTCGTGATCGTGGCAAAACAGGCACAACAGTTCCCAGTTGCTGCCATCTTCCGGGTTGTTGGTATGGTCGTGATCGATATGGTGAACCGTCAATTCACGCAGGTTGGAATAGACGAACTCCCGCGAGCAGCGTCCGCAGACCCAGGGATAGATTTTTAATGCTTTTTCGCGATAGCCGCTTTCCAGTCGCGCGTAGTTTTTAGGGATCAGAGCCATTGCCGGTTTTACCTGCCATGAAAAAAGTGGGGGATATTATATCCCATTATGAAGCGGAATGACGAACCGCTCAATTCCGTCAATTTATTTGACGCTTTCCGTTAAATAAACGGCATTTATTCTCACCGGGTAATGCGTAAAGTAGAGAGAACGCAATGCATTATCAGGACACACTGTTATGAAAAAGATCGGGTTTTTATCATTTGGTCACTGGACGCCTTCTCCGCAGTCCGGCACGCGTTCGGCGGCAGATACGCTGCTGCAGTCCATCGACCTGGCCGTGGCGGCCGAAGAGCTGGGAGCAGACGGCGCGTATTTCCGCGTGCACCACTTTGCCCGACAGCTTAGCTCGCCGTTCCCCCTGCTGGCCGCAATCGGCGCAAAAACAAAAACCATCGAAATCGGTACCGGCGTGATTGATATGCGCTATGAAAATCCGATGTACATGGCTGAAGATGCGGGCGCGGCGGATCTGATTTCCGGCGGTCGTCTGCAGCTTGGCATCAGCCGGGGCTCCCCGGAGCAGGTCATTGATGGCTGGCGTCATTTCGGCTATGTCCCGCAGGAAGGAGAAAACGAAGCGGACATGGCGCGCCGTCATACCGAGGTGCTGCTTGAGGTACTGCGCGGAGAAGGGTTTGCAAAGCCGAATCCACAGCCGATGTTCCCGAATCCTCCGGGGCTGCTGCGCCTGGAGCCTTATTCAGAAGGTTTGCGGGAGCGTATCTGGTGGGGTGCCGGTTCGAATGCGACGGCCGTATGGGCCGCAAAGCTGGGAATGAACCTGCAAAGCTCAACCCTGAAAGACGATGAAACCGGCGAGCCGTTCCATATTCAACAGGCAAAACAGATCCGCGCGTACCGCCAGGCCTGGCAAGAGGCCGGGCATACGCGACAGCCGCGCGTCTCGGTTAGCCGCAGTATTTTTGCACTGATGGACGACCGCGACCGGATGTACTTCGGCGCCAGCCGCAACGACAGCGACAGCGTGGGGTATCTTGATGAGAAAACGCGCGCGATCTTCGGACGCAGCTATGCCGCAGAGCCTGACAAGCTGATAGAGCAGTTGAAAAAGGACGAGGCGATTGCCGAGGCTGATACATTATTACTGACCGTACCGAACCAGCTTGGTGTGGATTACAATGCGCACGTGATTGAGTCCATTCTCAAACATGTCGCACCGGCAATGGGCTGGCGCGATTAGGTATTCCGCCGTCAGCCGTGAGATCGTAATGGAAAATCTGGCCCTCTGGTATCGCCGTTTTGGCGAGCCAGAATCTGTTCTGCAACCTGAAACCGCGTCGCCGGGCGCGCTTGCACCGGGACACCTCCGCGTGCGAATGCTGTTTGCACCGGTGAACGCGTCCGATCTCATTCCCATTACCGGCGCCTATCGCCACAGAACTCCGTTACCCGCCGTCGTGGGGTATGAAGGCGTCGGCGTTGTCATTCAGGCGCCCGCGTCGTTTGCGCATCTGGAGGGTAAACGCGTTCTGCCGCTGCGCGGGCAGGGCACCTGGCAGCGCTATGTCGATTGCCCGGCAGAGTATGCTATCCCCGTTCCGGACGATCTCGATTCATGCCTGGCCGCGCGGGCCTATATCAATCCTCTGGCGGCGCAGATGATGCTGACCCACTATCCACCGCAGGGAAAGCGGGTGCTGCTCACGGCCGCCGGTTCTGATTGCGCCGTTCTGCTCGGGCAGTGGGCGCGTCTGGCGGGGGCTGACGCGGTGTACGGTATTCATCGTTCGCCCGTTCACGCTGAGCGGCTGGCGGCGATGGGGATTGTTCCTGTCGCACAGCATGACATGCAGAAGATCGCCAGCGTCGCCTCGCGTGCCGACGTCGTTTACGATGCAACCGGCGGGGCGCTTGCGGAAGCGATCCTGAACGTGATGCCTGAGCAGGGTATATTTGTCTGCTATGGGCTGCTCTCCGGGCAGACCTTCCGCCAGCAGCGGCCCCTGCCTCGCGTGGCGTGGTTCCATATTCGTAACTATCTGGACAGGCTCAGCGCTGAGGCGTGGCGCGCGGAGTTCGATCAAATCTGGCCCCGGATGCGCGCCAGCGAGTACAGCCCCGGTACGGTATACCCTCTGACGGACTGGCAGAGGGCGCTCAGGGCTTATCGTGAAGGCGGAAGGGCAAGCAAGCCCCTCCTGTCGATGGCGGAATGACGGCTACTGATGGCTCATATCGCTCAGCAGTACGGCGATGCTTTGCCCGCCCGCCGTCTGTTCCAGACCAATCTTCACGATGATGGTCAGAGGAACGGAGAGCAGCATGCCTACGGGGCCGAGCAGCCAGCCCCAGAAAATCAGGGACAAAAAGACGACCAGCGTCGAAAGCCCCAGCCCGCGTCCCATCATTCGTGGTTCAAGAATATTACCGAATACCAGATTAATCGCCAGATAGCCGGCCAGCAGAATCAGCGCATCATAAAATCCGCTGAACACCAGCACCTGAAGAATAGGGGGGATCGCTGCCAGCACGGAGCCGATGTTGGGAATGTAGTTGAGCGCAAACGCCAGTAACCCCCAGACGAACGCAAAGCGAACGTCCAGCGCCACCAGCATTCCCCAGACCACCACCCCGGTAACCAGGCTAATGGCGGTTTTCAGTACCAGATAGCGGGAAACGCTGTCCAGCGCGCGCTGAATAGCCCCCATTCCTTCAACCGGACGAACCATAATTTGCTGTAACTTTGCGGGCAGCTGTGGCACCTCCAGCAGCATGAACACGACCGTTAAAAACAGCAGGAAAATGGAGGTCATGGCATTGGAAAGCTGCGTCAGCAGGCCTGTGACGATCGTCATGGCCGCATTAGGGTCGATATATTTAAGAAGCTCCTCAACGGAGACTTCTATTCCCGCGCGCTGTAGCCAGGGCTCAAGCTGCAGCAGCGGTATCGCCAGCGAGGAGCGGTATTTCGGCAGCGTTCGCGCCAGTTCGTTCAGCGAGGTACCCAGATAAGCAACCAGTAGCACCATGGCGAAAATAATGACGCTAATCAGCAGGGTAATGGCCAGCACGCGCGGGATGCGCAGCCGCGTCATGCGCTGTACCAGCGGGTTAAGGATCACAGCAACGAACAGGGCCAGAATAAAGGGCACAATGATGTCGGCGGCAAAACGAACGCCCGTCAGTATGATCACCAGCATGCCCAGCATGATGACAATTTTTATCCCGTTCAGGGTAATAATGGGTTTAGCCATGGTGACTCCGAAAAACGCTTTTTCTTCATAATAAAGGGTAAACGCCCTGCAATAAACTAACCAAAATCAAACGGGACGGGTAAAGAATTGAAAAGACTTTGAGTAAAATCCTGGCTTATGGTACAAATCTAGCGTGTTCAACTACCGAGGACAATTTTCATCCGCAAAGACGAGAAGCAACAACGCGGATAATTGTAATTTTATGGACAATTTGTTCAGGACGTATTCTTCAAACAACACTGCTGTATTTACCACCTCCTTCTCCCTGCTTGCTGGTGAGCAACACTGGCGCACCGCACTATAGTTATCTCTTCTGCCTGAGCTGGCGCTACGCGCTTAGCTGTCTGATTTAATTTCATATTTTTTGGGTTTGCTGCATGCGGCGGGCCACGATGGATTATATTCTCAAGCAGGAGAAAAACATGTTTTACTGGATCTTATTAGCTCTGGCGATTGTCGCTGAAATTACCGGCACGCTGTCTATGAAGTGGGCAAGCGTCAGCGAGGGTAATACCGGTTTTATTTTAATGCTGGTGATGATTTCACTTTCCTATATTTTCCTTTCGTTTGCGGTGAAAAAAATTGCGCTGGGCGTGGCGTATGCGCTTTGGGAAGGTATTGGTATTTTATTGATTACGCTGTTCAGCGTCCTGATATTTGACGAAACATTAACAACAATGAAAATCGCAGGATTAACGACGCTGGTTGCGGGCATCGTGCTGATTAAATCAGGTACCCGTAAACCGACTAAACAGCAGAAGGAGCAGAACCATGCAACAGTTTGAATGGGTTCATGCGGCCTGGCTGGGCTTCGCTATCGTGCTGGAAATTTTCGCTAACGTTCTGCTGAAATTCTCCGACGGTTTTCGCCGTAAAATATACGGCCTGATGTCGATTGCCGCGGTGCTGGGAGCGTTTAGCGCCCTGTCACAGGCGGTCAAAGGTATCGATCTTTCAGTGGCCTATGCGCTGTGGGGCGGTTTTGGTATCGCCGCCACCCTGGCCGCCGGGTGGGTGCTTTTCGGGCAGCGTTTAAATAATAGAGGCTGGATAGGGCTGATATTGCTGCTTGCGGGCATGATCATGATAAAACTCGCCTGATCAATCGGTAACCCTTACTCACCGACAACTGCGCTGGCTTACTCTTTAGCCAGCGCTTCCAGCTTATCGCGAAAGCCGGTGACGGACAGGGCCCGGTTATCGGCTCGCCAGCGGTCTTTCGCCGCCGGGGCGGAGCTTTGAACGCCAATCAGCTGCCAGCCGTTATCGGTTTTCAGCATCAGCGGTGAACCGCTGTCGCCCGGCAACGTATCACACTGGTGCGAAAGCACGCTGGTTTGTGCCCAGCCCGTCACGATACAGTCCGTGTGGGTGTAGAGCGCATCCAGATGATCGACCGGATAGCCAGACTGCGTCACCTTGCGGTCGGCGGCTTTCAGCGCGGCGGTCAGCGCCGCTTTATCTCCGTCAAACAGGGGCAGCGGCGTAATACCCGAAGGCGGGTAGCGTAAAATAATCAGGCCAAAATCCCATGAGGCTGCCGCGGGCGGCACTATCCAGCCGTCACCATCCGGCTTCAGGCGCTTCCCGAGAGAAGGATCAACCCGGCCTTCAATGCCGTGGATTTCATAGCGCCAGATCCCTTTTTGCGACACAAATCGTAAGGCTACCGCTTTGTCTGGCTTACCGTTGGGTGGCGTCAACAGGCAGTGGCCCGCCGTCAGAGCTAATTGTGGGGTAATCAGGGTTGCAGTACACAGGTTACCGCTGGCGGTTTCCAGTTGCCCGATCGCATCCCAGGGGGCCTGGGTAGGGTCGGAGACGCGAGTACGATCGTCATGACCGAAAAAAAGCGTCTTTAGCTCTTTCGCGCTAATGGCACCATCATCGCCATCATCCGCCTGTGAAAATCCAGAAAAAAGGCCAAACGTTCCCAGCAACAACACAACAGATTTACGCATATCACACTCTGGTGGGGGTAATTATGATTATTAAAAGTGAACCCTATGAAAATACTATAGACGGGACGGCGCTAAAGTGGGAGTAAAATCAGCGTGCTACAGTCAGGAAAGATAAAAATGGCTTGCGATGAGCGCGCATAAAATAAGCAGGATCAGAATCAGCTCAAACCGATAGCGTCGCAGCATACGCCCTCCGGATAAAAAAAACGGCGCAGAACCTTTTCCGGTTCAGCGCCGGTTTACCAACGTGCCCCGCAGGGCACGGTTAAGCTTGTACTCTTACGCAGCTGGCTGTGCAGCTGGTTTAGCAGCTTCGTGTTTTACTGCTTTTTTGTGATGCTTTTTCGCAGCCTGGGCTTTTTGCTCTACGGCTGGTTTAGCCGCTTTTTTATGGTGCTTTTTAGCCGCCTGGGCTTTTTGCTCTACGGCTGGTTTAGCGGCTTTTTTGTGGTGCTTTTTAGCCGCCTGCGCTTTTTGTTCTGCAGCCGGTTTAGCGGCTTTATGGTGTTTCTTGTGATGTACGGTTTTTGCTGGCGCCGCGGTGGTCGTTGCAGCAGGTGCCGCAGCCGCTGGTGCAGCGGTGGTTTCAGCAGCGAACGCAGCAGAAGACAGACCCATAGCAGCGGCAACAACCAGAGCTAATACTTTTTTCATGTTCATACCCTCGAATTTGGTTTTTCATTTAACCCCACTGCGGGGCCGTTGAAATAACTATATCCCTGTAAATTCGGGGTTTCCGTGAGTGATTGGTATCGGCGTGTAACCATATGTACATTGCCGGGGTTCTGCACGGACGACCCCCTCTCACTTGAGGGAGAGGGCTGGGGTGAGGGGGTACATACGGCTCTTTTACTTGAGGTCCCTCACCCCCGGCCAAACAGATTACAAATAGCGCGAGGTCAGATGTTCGCGGAAGTAACGGATATTCAGATCCTCGCCCGTCGCCTGGGTGATTAACTGCGACGTGCTGAAGCGGCTGCCGTGCTGCCAGATGTTCTGACGCAGCCACTCAAAGAGGGCGGAAAAATCGCCTTCAGCGATGGAAGCCTGCAGTCCCGGAAGCGCGGTCTTTGCCGCATGGAACAGCTGCGCGGCATACATCGCGCCCAGCGTGTATGACGGGAAGTAACCAAACCCGCCGTCGGTCCAGTGGATATCCTGCATGCAGCCGTTGCGGTAGTTGTCTTTGGTGGATAACCCGAGCCAGGCCTGCATTTTTTCATCCCACAGGGCGGGGATATCGTCCACCTCGATCTCGCCGTTGATCAGCGCGCGCTCAATCTCATAGCGCAGCACCACGTGTGCCGGGTAGCTCACTTCGTCCGCATCGACGCGGATATAGCCAGGCTTAACGCGCTGGTTCCAGGCAATAAAGTTCTCTTCGCTAAACGCTGCCTGGCTGCCAAAGCGGGCATGTACCGCAGGGAGGAGGTGCTTGAGGAAGGCTTCGCTGCGCCCCAACTGCATTTCAAAGAACAGGCTCTGGGATTCATGGATCGCGGTTGAGCGGGCGAGGGCGATGGGCTGGCCTGCCCACGTACGCGGCAGGTTTTGTTCATAGCGCGCGTGTCCGGTTTCGTGGATCACGCCAAACAGCGCGCTGAGCAGTTCGTCTTCATCATAGCGTGTGGTGATGCGCACGTCTTCCGGAACGCCGCCACAGAACGGGTGCGCGCTTACGTCCAGCCGTCCGCTGTTAAAATCGAAGCCGAGCATCTTCATGGCTTCCAGACCCAGCTCGCGCTGGGTTGCCGTCGGGAAGGGGCCCTGCGGCGGAACGAACGACCGCTGAGCCTGTTTCTCCACCGCGCTTGCCAGCAGGTCCGGCAGCCAGGTTTTCATATCGCCAAACAGCACGTCCAGGCGGGCGCTGGTCATGTCCGGTTCAAAAATGTCCAGCAGCGCGTCGTATGGCGTACAGCCTTTAGCTTCGGCGCGCAGGCGGGCCTCTTCGCGGCTGAGTTTCACCACTTCTTTCAGGTTGGCGGAAAAGCCCAGCCAGTCGTTGGCGGGGCGCTGTGTGCGCCAGGCGTGCTCGCATTTGCTTCCCGCGAGCGATTTGGCTTCCACCAGCGATTCCGGCAGCAGGGTCGCCTGCTGGTAGTGGCGCGTCATTTCGCGCAGATTAGCCTGTTCAACGTCGTTCAGATCTTCTCCTGCTGCGGCCGCTAACAGGTCGCCGACTTTTTTATCGGTCAGGATCTGATGTTGCAGAACGCTCATTTCCGCCAGCGCTTCACCGCGCGCGGCGCTGCCGCCTGGCGGCATCATGGTGAACATGTCCCAGCTGGCGATGGAGGAGAGGTGCGAGAAGCGGGAGAGACGCTGGAAGGTTTTGACAAGTGATTGATAGGCTGATGTTTTTTGCAATTCTTATTTCCTCATGCCAGGGATGTGTTTCATGGAGCATACAATGAAACAGACCAAATTCCCCAACATTTCCCACACGGAGGAAATCTGTGCCGATCTCCTCCGTTGAAACCGTCCCCGGCATTCCGGGAGACGGTTTTCGGTGGGCACTCAGGACTTATCACGCATAACCTGTTGCAGGATCGCCAGCGCCTGGGTGAACTGGGCATCCGGAATCGTCAGCGGATAAAGGAAGCGGATCACGTTGCCGTACTGGCCGCAAATCAACAACAGCAGGCCCTGGGCGAGCGCCTTTTGCTGGATCGCCTGCGCGATGGCGGCCGAAGGTTCACGGCTCTCGGGGTCAAAAAACTCCGCCGCAATCATCGATCCTCTTCCCCTTATTGCCACGAGCGCAGGAAAGCTGCTCTGAATCTCCTCCAGCGTGGCTTTCAGTCGATCGCCCAGATGGCAGGCGCGGGAGCACAGTGACTCGTTGTCGATAATATTCAGCACCGCGTGCGCGGCGGCTACCGCCAGCGGGTTGCCTGCATAGGTTCCTCCCAGACCGCCGGGAGCCGGCGCGTCCATGATTTCGGCACGGCCCACCACGCCGGACAGCGGCATTCCGCCTGCCAGGCTTTTCGCCATCGTCATCAGGTCGGGCTTGTCCGCGTAGTGTTCCATGGCAAACAGTTTACCCGTACGGGCGAAGCCGCTCTGCACTTCGTCAGCAATCATCACGATCCCGTGCTCATCGCAGATGCGGCGGATGGCGGCCACCAGTTCTGGCGGGGCGACGTTGAATCCGCCTTCACCCTGAATGGGTTCAAAAATAATCGCCGCCACCTGTTTCGCCTCAATATCCGCTTTGAACAGGCGCTCTATCGCCGTGATGGCATCCTGCGTCGTAATGCCGTGCAGCTCAGAGGGATACGGCACGTGATAAACCGACCCGGGGAACGGACCAAACCCCAGCTTATAGGGCGCGACCTTGCCGGTTAAGGCCATGGTCATATAGGTTCGGCCATGAAAGCCTCCCCCGAACGCAATCACACCCGGTCTGCCGGTGTGGGCCCGGGCGATTTTAATGGCATTTTCCACCGCTTCCGCGCCCGTTGTGAAGAACGCCGTCTTGGCCGGGCCCTGCACCGGGGCCAGCTCGTTAAGTTTTTCGGCTAAGGAAACGTAGCTTTCATACGGCACAATCTGGTAGGCCGTGTGGGTGAACTGGTGAAGCTGTTTTTCCACTGCGGCCACCAGTTCAGGGTGACGATGGCCGGTATTCAGTACCGCTATCCCGGCGGCGAAATCAATATAGTCATTGCCTTCCACGTCGGTGAGGGTGGCATTCTCCGCCGTGCGGGCAAAGAAATTACACATTACGCCTACGCCGCGCGGGGTGGCAGAAAGTCTGCGCTGATGAAATTCCTGGTTACTCATGTCAGATACCCTTTTGTCGAAACGATCATACGCCAAGACGATCGCGCAGGCTGTAGTACGCCGCGCCCATCGCCGTGAATGGAATCCGCAGGCTGCGACCGCCCGGGAAGGGATAGTGCGGGAGGTTGGCAAACGCATCAAAGCGCTCAGCGTCACCGCGCAACAGTTCCGAGATCAGCCGTCCGGCCAGGTGGGTGCAGGTCACGCCGTGACCGCTGTAGCCCTGCATGTAATAGATGTTCTTGTCCAGACGACCAAACTGCGGCATGCGTGACAGGGTCAGCAGGAAGTTGCCCGTCCAGCGGTAGTCGATTTTGACGCCTGCCAGCTGCGGGAAGGTTTTCAGCAGCTTTGGCATCACCAGGCGCTCGACATCGTCCGGATCGCGCGCGCCATAGACTACGCCACCGCCGTACAGCAGGCGGTTGTCGGCGGTGAGACGGTAGTAATCCAGCAGGTAGTTGCAATCCTCCACGCAGTAGTTATTGGGGATCAGCGTGCGGACGACCGCTTCCGGCAGCGGGGCGGTGGTCACCACCTGGGTGCCGCAGGGCATGCTGCGTTTTGCCAGCTCCGGTTCTATCTTATCGCCCAGATAGGCATTCCCGGCGACGATCACATAGCGGGCCGTCACCTGGCCATGCTGCGTGCTCACCACGGCCGGGCTGGTGTGCTGAATGGCGGTCACCGGGGACTGTTCATACACCCGCCCGCCGTTGAGGCGAATGGCGTCCGCTTCTCCGATTGCCAGGTTCAGCGGATGAATGTGTCCCCCGCTGCGGTCCAGAAGCGCGCCGGTATAGCGTTCGCTGTCAACTTCCCGGCGGATGGCGTTAGCGTCCAGCAGCTCCAGCTGCGTGTTGCCGTAGCGTTCCCAGTTGGCTTTTTGCTCCTCCAGCGTCTCCAGCTGCTTATGGTTTAGCGCCACAAACAGCCCGCCGGGACGATAGTCGCACTGGATCTGGTAGCGCTGGATACGCTCCCGGATGATTTCCCCGCCCTCAAACATCATGCTCCCGAGGACTCTGGCGGCATCAGGGCCGTAGTTTTTCTCAATCACGTCGATATCGCGGCTGTACGAGTTAACCAGCTGGCCGCCGTTGCGTCCGCTGGCACCGAAACCGATGCGCGCTCCTTCAAGGAGCACCACGTCGTAGCCCATTTCGGCGAGATGCAGCGCGGAGGAGAGGCCGGTATAGCCGCCGCCCACCACGCACACGTCACAGCTGATCGACTCGTTTAGCGTCGGGAAAGGTTCGTAAGCGTTCGCGCTGGCCGCGTAGTAGCTGGTGGTATGTTCGGTCATGATTGAGGCTCCAGGGCAATCCAGATGGTTTTCAGTTCGGTAAATTTTTCCAGCGCGTGCAGGGACTTGTCGCGACCGTTGCCGCTCTGCTTATAGCCGCCAAAAGGTACAGTCATATCGCCATCGTTATAGTTATTGACGAAGACCGAGCCTGCTTTCAGACGGCGGCTCATGCGGTGCGCGCGGGAAAGATCGCGGGTCCATACCGCCGCGCCAAGCCCATATTCACTGTCGTTGGCCAGCGTTAAGGCTTCTTCTTCGGTTTTAAAACGGGTGACGACCAGCACCGGCCCGAAAATCTCCTCCCGGCACAGCGGGGAGGCTGGGTCGATGTCGACAAAAATGGTGGGACCGACTGCGGAAGGCCATGCTTGTTCCCGCCCGTCCAGCAGCAGCGTACCTTTCCTTGTTCCCTCGCGAATAAACGTGTGGACGGTATCGGCGTGCGCAGCGTCGATGAGCATTCCCATCGTGCTGTCGGGGTCGAGCGGATCGCCCGGCTGCCAGTGACGGGCCTGCGCTTTTAGCTTTGCCAGGAAGTCATCGGCGATGCTGTCTTCGAGCAGCAGGCGGGTACCGGCGATACAGACTTGCCCCTGGTTATAAAAAATCCCGGCGGCGGTCGCGCTCACGGCCTTGTCCAGGTCCGGACAGTCGGCAAAGATAATGTTGGCGCTCTTGCCGCCCGCCTCCAGCCAGACGCGCTTCATGTTGCTTTCTCCCGCGTCCTTCAACAGCTGCTTGCCGGTACGGGTAGAGCCGGTAAACGTCAGCACCTCGACCTCCGGATGCAGTGCCAGCGCCTGGCCCGCTTCATGGCCGTAACCGCTTATCACATTCAGCACGCCGTCAGGCAGGCCCGCCTCTTTCGCCAGCCCGGCCAGCCGCAGGGCGGTGAGGGGCGATTTCTCCGACGGTTTCAATATCACGCTGTTGCCCGCGATCAGCGCCGGGCCCAGCTTCCAGCAGGCCAGCAGCAGCGGGAAGTTCCAGGGGACGATGGCCGCGACCACCCCGATCGGCTCGCGCACGATCATCGCCAGCTCGCCCGGACCCGTAGGCGCCACTTCTCCGTAGACTTTATCCGCCGCTTCGGCGTACCAGCGAATGGCGCGAGCCGCGCCGGGAATATCGTCGCGCAGGCTGTGGCGGATGGGTTTACCAGTGTCCAGCGTTTCCAGTAAGGCCAGCTCTTCGGCGTGGCGTTCCATCAAATCGGCGAGCTTATTCAGCACGGCCTTGCGCTGCGCCGGAGACGCCTGCGACCAGTCACCGCGCTCAAATACCTCACGCGCGGCCTGAACTGCGCGGTCCACGTCCGCCTGCTTTCCCCGGGCCACGTTCGCCAGCGTCTGTTGGGTAGCAGGATTGATGGTTTCAAACGTGGCGTTATCGGCGGCGTCACAATAGGCACCGTTAATAAATAACCGGGTCTCAATGGCGCTGTTTTTTGCTTTATCCTGCCAGTAAGTCAGGTGCTGAAAATGCATATTCACTCCTTTCTTTCGCAATCAGATAAATAAAGGCATGGCCGTTTCAGGCAATACGAAGCCGTGAGGCATCCCGGGAATTAACCCGTTGAATGCCGACATTGATCGTTTTTATTTGTCCCGGCGTAAGCGTGCTTACGCCGGGACTGAGTGGTTATTAGAACGTGGTGGGGGTGTGGGCACTGATAATGCGGCAGATGCCTGCCGAGGTGTTGCTGAAGCTGTGCGGTATGCCGGTATTAATGGCATAGCTCTGCCCCGCAACCAGGTGATAAGGCTGACCATTAATGGTCAGCACTATTTCACCTTCCAGTATCGTACCGATCTCCTCACCCTGGTGTTTGATCCTCTCTCCGGTCGTGGTTCCAGGCTGGTAAGTTTCAAAAATCATCGCCAGCGTACGGTTCGGATTTCCGTTATGAACCAGCTTCATCGAAACCCCCTGACTGCCTATTTCGATAAGGTCTTCCTGATTAATAACCACCTGCGGTTCATCAGGTTTTTCCGGTTCCGAAAAGAATTCCGAGAGCGACAGCCCATAAACTTTCAGCAGCTTTTGCAGCGTACTGATGGCAGGACTGACTTTGTCCTGCTCAATGGTGCTGATGGCACTGTGTGTTAACCCAGACAGTTCGGCGGCACGCCGCTGCGAGAGACCCAGCTGCTGGCGGATCTCAGACAGACGTTTCCCTGGCGCCAGTCCGTCATCGCTCATAGTTGCATTTCCTTTACGGTAGAGGTCAAAGCCGTTGCTTCTCGGCAATGTGGCTTTGACAGGCGGTGATAAAACCTTCAAACAACATGCGTGACAGGGCGTACTCGCTGCTGTTCCATTCGGGGTGCCATTGCACGCCGAGGGCAAAAGGGTGGTCCTGAACGCTAACCGCTTCGACCAGCCCATCCGTCGAGCGGGCCTCCACGCGAAGCCGTGGTCCTAACGTTCGTGCACCTTGCCCGTGTAACGAGTTTACCCAAAATGTGTTACAGCCTGGTATTAATTGAGACAGCAGTCCTCCCTCCTGAACCTGAACTTCATGAGACGGGGCGTATTGTAGCTCAACCGGCAGTTCAGGGTCTTCCCGGTGCTCAAGCAGGTCGTTCTGCTCGAAAAGGCGGCGATACAGCGTCCCTCCCGTCGCAACAACCATTTCCTGCAGCCCCCGGCAGATGGCGAAAATGGGGATGCGCCTTTCGAGCGCGGCACCAATCAGCGCCATACTCAGAAGATCTCGCCCGGGATCGGCGTCAGGCTCATCGCCGTTTTCACCATAAAGGTGCGGCTGCACGTTACTTGGGCTGCCCGGCAGGTAAATCCCGTCCAGGGTGGGCAGCAGAGCGGTAAGTAGCTCTGGCTCTGCCAGCGCATGCGGTAAGGCAATGGGTAAGCCCCCCGCGTTAATAACGGCATTCAGGTACTTTTCTTGCAGGGTCTGGGTCTCATGACCCTTAAGCCTGTTTCTGCACATCACCACGCCAATAACTGGCTTGTTCATTATATTTTCCATGATCGCCCTCACAAAGTGGACTAAATTTAGGCCATTTTCGCCTGTGAAACGGCCTTTTCGTTCAATATTTTCTCAATCTAGCAACGGGATCTGCCTTTTGCAAACTTAATTTAACATTTGACAAACATTTTATTTGCATACAGATTCGATAGGGTGGACATTATATTTGACAGTCCAGAGCAGCGAACGCAAATCCCAAAAACGGTGGTAAATCATGGAAACCAATATCGTAGAAGTTGAGAACTTTGTGCAGCACACGGACGAGAGGCGGGGCAGCGCCTTTACGCAGGAAGTGAAGCGCTATTTAGAAAAGTATCCTGACACCCAGTTTATTGATGTCCTCCTGACCGACCTGAACGGCTGTTTTCGCGGCAAACGTATCCCGGTTGCCGGACTGAACAAGCTTGAAAAAGGCTGCTATTTCCCGGCATCGGTTTTCGCCATGGACATTTTGGGTAACGTCGTGGAAGAGGCGGGGCTGGGGCAGGAGCTCGGCGAGCCGGACTGTATCTGCGTACCGGTACCGGGCACCCTGACACCGTCCGCCGCCGACCCGGAATACATTGGTCAGGTGCAGCTCACCATGGTTGATGAAGATGGCGCTCCCTTTGACGTTGAGCCGCGGAACGTACTCAACCGACTCTGGCAGCAGCTGCGCCAGCGCGGTCTGTTCCCCGTGGTAGCGGTAGAGCTGGAGTTCTATTTACTTGACCGTCAACGCGATGCCGACGGCTATCTGCAGCCTCCCTGCGCGCCGGGCACCGACGTGCGTAACACGCAGAGTCAGGTCTACTCGGTAGATAACCTGAACCACTTTGCTGACGTGCTGAATGACATTGACGAGCTGGCGCAGCTGCAGCTGATCCCCGCTGACGGGGCCGTGGCTGAGGCCTCCCCGGGCCAGTTTGAGATTAACCTGCACCATACGGAAAACGTGCTCGACGCCTGCGATGATGCGCTGGCGCTAAAACGTCTCGTCAGGCAGATGGCGGAAAAACATAAGATGCACGCCACGTTTATGGCAAAGCCGTATGAAGAGCATGCGGGCAGCGGGATGCATATCCACATCAGCATGCAAAACAACAGAGGCGAAAACGTGCTCGCAGACGCCAGCGGCGAGGATTCCGCGCTGCTGAAACGCGCGCTGGCCGGGATGATCGATCTGATGCCGGCGTCCATGGCGCTGCTGGCACCTAACGTCAACTCCTACCGCCGTTTCCAGCCGGGAATGTACGTGCCGACGCAGGCATCATGGGGACACAATAATCGCACGGTTGCCCTGCGTATCCCCTGCGGCGATCGCCATAACCATCGGGTCGAGTACCGGGTGGCGGGAGCAGACGCGAATCCGTATCTGGTGATGGCGGCGATTTTTGCCGGCATTCTTCACGGGCTGGATAACGATTTACCCCTGCAGGAAGAAGTGGAAGGCAATGGTCTGGAGCAGGACGGGCTGCCGTTCCCGATCCGTCAGAGCGATGCGCTGTGGGAATTTATGCAAAACGATCATCTTCGCGAGCGGCTGGGCGAACGTTTCTGCCACGTATATCACGCCTGCAAAAATGATGAGTTACTGCAGTTTGAACGCCTGATTACCGAAACAGAAATTGAGTGGATGTTGAAAAACGCCTGATGACGAGCCCCGGTAAGGGGCCGCTTTGTTTCATCGCATACGTATCACCAAACGGCCTGCGCGGAGCCTGGCCTAACTGTTCGCTGGCACGCCAGCTATCTCCCGGGAGTCGCGTTATGGAGCGCAGGCGGCACAGGGATTTTCTTAACGACACTGTGTGACGAGGTAGGAAATGATGCAGATGTTCAACTATCCGCAGGGCGAAGGGGGCCAGTCAGGCGCCTGCTGTGAGTGCGAGCGAGAGATGCTGCGCTGGTACGATCGCGTATGTTCTTTACAACTACCCCCTTTGCTAAGCAGGTTTGCGTTAAGGACAACGCGATTGCAAACCACGGTAAGCATGGGGGGGACGGTTTATGGCGACTAACACCTCTCTTGACTCGCCGGGCATGGCCGGAAGAACCCGGCTGCGCAGTTCCCTCAAGCTCTGGCAGGTGGTCATGATGGGCCTGGCTTACCTCACCCCCATGACCGTGTTTGATACCTTCGGCATTGTGTCCGGTATCAGCAATGGCCACGTGCCCGCCTCGTATCTCCTGGCGCTGGCGGGCGTTATGTTTACCGCCATCAGCTACGGCAAACTGGTGCGTCAGTTCCCGGAAGCGGGCTCTGCGTATACCTACACGCAGAAATCGATCGGACCCCACCTGGGCTTTATGGTCGGCTGGTCATCGCTGCTGGACTATCTCTTCCTGCCGATGATCAACGTGCTGCTGGCGAAGATCTACCTTTCCGCGTTGTTCCCGGAAGTCCCTCCGTGGGTCTGGGTGGTGGGGTTTGTGACGATCCTGACGCTGGCGAACCTGAAGAGCGTTAATTTGGTCGCCAACTTTAACACCCTGTTTGTACTGGTGCAGATCGCCATCATGGTGGTGTTTGTCATACTCGTGGTTCATGGCCTGCACAAGGGTGAGGGCGTCGGCACCGTCTGGTCGCTGCAGCCGTTTATCAGCGAGAACGCCCACCTGATCCCGATTATTACCGGCGCGACTATCGTCTGCTTCTCTTTCCTCGGCTTTGACGCGGTCACCACGCTGTCGGAAGAGACGCCAAACGCGGCGCGGGTGATTCCCAAGGCCATTTTCCTGACCGCACTGTATGGCGGGCTGATATTCATTGTTGCCTCGTTTTTCATGCAGCTCTTTTTCCCGACAATCGCGCGCTTTAAGAACCCGGACGCCGCGCTGCCGGAAATTGCGCTGTACGTGGGCGGCAAACTCTTCCAGTCGGTGTTTCTGTGTACCACGTTTGTGAATACGCTCGCTTCAGGCCTGGCCTCGCACGCCAGCGTCTCACGCTTGTTGTATGTGATGGGGCGTGACAACGTCTTTCCGGAGCGGGTGTTTGGCTACGTGCATCCGAAATGGCGTACTCCGGCCCTGAATATCATTATGGTTGGGATAGTGGCGCTGTCGGCCCTGTACTTTGATCTCGTGACCGCGACGGCGTTGATCAACTTTGGCGCGCTGGTGGCGTTTACGTTTGTTAATCTCTCGGTGTACAACCATTTCTGGCGGCGTAAGGGGCTGAACAAAACGTGGAAAGATCGGTTCCACTATTTCCTGCTGCCAATCATTGGTGCCGTAACGGTCGGCGTGCTGTGGATAAATCTTGAAGCGACGTCCCTGACGCTTGGCCTCATCTGGGCGGCGCTGGGGGTCCTTTACCTGGCATGGCTAACGCGCCGTTTCCGAAAACCGCCTCCGCAGTTTAAAGCCGGTAAGATAGAGCAGGCCTGGGATTCCTGAACGTGAAACGGCACCAGTACGCTGGTGCCGTTTATCTGGAGCGCTCTTCTTACCGGGCATCAGCCCGCAAGCTTATTATCTCAAACGTTTGTGAAGACTTCCCCCCACCAGCAGCGCCGCGCACAGCATCAGCGCGATAAACCCGCCCACGCCGTTCCAGCCGTAGTTGTGCCAGAACACGCCCCCGAGGGTCCCGGCGATGCTGGAACCCAGGTAATAGCTAAACAGATACAGCGACGATGCCTGCCCTTTGGCACGACGCGCGCGCGGGCCAATCCAGCTGCTGGCGACCGAGTGTGCGGCGAAGAACCCTGCGGAGAAGAGCAGCATTCCGGCAAAAATCAGCCACAGGGAGGTGAAGAGCGTCAGCAGCAGGCCGACCAGCATCACCACCGTGAAGAACAGCATGACCGGGCCGCGGCCGAAGCGCGCGGTCATCGCCCCGGCTTTCGGCGAGCTCCACGTGCCGGTGAGATAGGCCACGGAAAGCAAACCTACAACGGCCTGGTTCAGATGCCACGGCGAGAGCATCAGGCGATAGCCAATATAGTTAAACAGCGTCACGAAGGAGCCCATCAGCAGGAATCCCATCAGAAATAGTCGCGGTAAACCTTTGTCGCGCCAGTGCAGGCGGAAGTTGATAAACAGCGTTTTCGGCCGCAGAGAGGTCGGGCGGAAATGGCGCGATTCCGGCAGGATTTTCCAGAACATCAGGGCTGATGCCAGCGCAAAACACCCGATTACCGCCAGCGCAATACGCCAGTTAAAGAAGTCCGTGAAGACCCCGCTCAGCAGGCGTCCGCTCATGCCGCCAATCGAGTTCCCGCTGATGTAGAGCCCCATCGAGAAGGCAACAAAGCTCGGGTGGATCTCCTCGCTGAGGTAGGTCATTCCGACCGCCGCCACGCCGCTGAGCGAGAGCCCAATCAGCGCGCGCATCACCAGAATACCGTGCCAGCTGGTCATCATGGTCGAGAGTAACGTGCAGACCGAGGCCAGCATCAGGGCGGTTACCATCACCGGTTTACGGCCAATGGCGTCGGACAGCGGCCCGGTAAAGAGCAGGCCAATCGCCAGCATGCCGGTAGAAACAGACAGTGAAACGCTGCTGCTGGCAGGCGATACGCCAAACTCATGAGAGAGAACGGGCAGGATCGGCTGAACGCAATAGAGCAGGGCAAATGTTGCCAGACCGGCGGAGAAGAGCGCCAGCGTGACGCGCATAAACTGGGGGGTACCACGTTTAATGAACTGGACCGGCTGCGGTGCTGCGGGTAAATCATTGATATCTCTTGCCGGATCGATATCAATAGTAGTTGTACGACTCACACAGTTTCCTTGCTTAAACATCCCCGTGATTTCGGGTGACGGGTATGACCACCTGTTCAGGGTAGGAAAATGTAAATATTCTGTCTAATATATTAATAATCTCAAATGATACCTTAAAAATATGAATATCGAGCTGCGTCATCTTCGCTACTTTGTCGCCGTCGCTGAGGAGCTGCATTTTGGTCGCGCGGCGGCGCGGCTTAATATCTCTCAGCCACCCTTAAGCCAGCAGATTCAGATCCTGGAACAGCAGGTCGGGGCGCGCCTTCTGGCCCGCACCAACCGCAGCGTGAGCCTGACGGCGGCGGGGAAGCAGTTTCTGATCGACAGCCGACAAATCCTGAGCATGGTCGATGACGCCGCCGCCCGGGCGGAACGGCTCTATCTCGGGGAAGCCGGAGAGCTGCGAATCGGGTTTACCTCGTCCGCGCCGTTTATCAGCGCCGTCTCGCAGACGCTCTCGTCATTCCGCCGTCATTTTCCGGATGTGCATATTCAGACGCGCGAAATTAATACCCGCGAGCAGATTGCGCCGCTGAATGAAGGTGCGCTCGATCTGGGGCTGATGCGTAATACCCAGCTGCCGGACACGCTGGCGTGGGAGGTGATCCTGCGCGAACCGCTGATGGCCATGATCCCGCTCGATCACCCGCTGGCGTCGCGTCCGGCGGTCTCGCTGGCAGAGCTGGCAAAAGAGCCGTTTGTCTTTTTTGACCCGCAGGTCGGAACGGGTCTGTATGATGATATTCTGGGGCTGATGCGCCGCTACGATCTGGCGCCGGTCATTACCCAGGAAGTGGGAGAGGCGATGACCATTATTGGCCTGGTTGCCGCCGGGCTGGGCGTGTCGATACTCCCGGCCTCCTTTAAGCGGGTACAGCTGCGCGAAATGCGCTGGGTTGCCATTGCCGAAGAGGATGCCGTTTCGGAGATGTGGCTGGTGTGGTCAAAACATCGCGAACAGAGTCATGCTGCGCAGCGCTTCAAACAGCAGTTAATCCAGGCCTCCGCAGCCTGATTTTTCCCGGGAAAACGGGTAAAAATGTGCGGTAAATCACATGGCTAAGTAAATATTTGACGACACCCATGGAAGTGCTTCACCATAGCCAATAGTTTATTTCGAAGCTCGAAAATAAGGGAGTACGAGGTGGTTGCTGATAGTCAGCCAGGGCATATTGATCAGATTAAGCAGACCAATGCTGGCGCGGTGTATCGCCTGATTGATCAGCTTGGCCCGGTTTCGCGTATCGATCTGTCGCGCCTGGCACAGCTGGCACCTGCCAGTATCACCAAGATTGTCCGCGAAATGCTGGAAGCGCACCTGGTTCAGGAGACGGAAATTCAGGAGCCGGGCAGCCGTGGCCGTCCGGCGGTCGGGCTGGTGGTTGAGACGGAAGCCTGGCACTACCTCTCACTGCGCATTAGCCGCGGAGAGATCTTCCTTGCGCTGCGCGATCTCAGCAGCAAGCTGGTGGTGGAAGACCGGCTTGAGCTACCGCTCAATGCCGAGGAACCGCTCCTTGACGCGATTGTCTCGCACATCGATCGCTTCTTTATCCGCCATCAGCAGCGGCTTGAGCGCCTGACGGCGATTGCCATCACCATGCCGGGAATTATTGATACCGAAAACGGCATTGTGCACCGCATGCCGTTTTACGACGACGTCAAAGAGATGCCGCTGGGTGAGGTGCTGAAAAACCATACCGGCGTGCCGGTCTATATTCAGCACGACATCAGCGCCTGGACGATGGCGGAAGCGCTGTTTGGCGCGTCTCGCGGTGCGCGGGACGTCATTCAGGTGGTCATCGACCATAACGTCGGGGCGGGGGTGATCACCGATGGTCGGCTTCTCCACGCCGGAAGCAGCAGCCTGGTGGAAATCGGCCACACCCAGGTCGACCCGTACGGTAAGCGCTGCTACTGCGGGAATCACGGTTGTCTGGAGACGATTGCCAGCGTGGAAAGCGTGCTGGAACTGGCGCAGGTACGGCTCAGTCAGTCCATGAGCTCCTCGCTGCACGGACAGCCCTTAACGGTGGACTCCCTCTGCGCCGCCGCGCGCCAGGGCGATCTGCTGGCGAAGGACATCATTACCGGAGTGGGGAATAACGTTGGCCGCATTCTGGCTATCATGGTGAACCTCTTCAACCCGCAAAAAATCCTGATTGGCTCACCGCTCAGCCAGGCGGCGGAGATTCTTTTTCCGGCGATTACGGCCTGTATTCAGCAGCAGTCGCTTCCCGCCTACAGCAAAAATATTGCGGTAGAAAGCACCCAGTTTTCCAACCAGGGAACGATGGCCGGCGCGGCGCTGGTCAAAGATGCTATGTACAACGGCTCGCTGCTTATCCGCCTGTTACAGGGTTAACTCTTTTTTGCAGATGTAAGAAAAATTGCGCTATCTCAAGCCGGGTAGCGCACGCATCCCGTAGACTTCCTCCACTGAATTATTTACCTGGTTTATATTTTCGAAGCATACCCAAGAGGTGGAGTGAGTCATGCTTAAGCGTTTCTTTGTTACTGGTACAGATACCTCTGTCGGCAAGACCGTCGTATCCCGCGCGTTGCTGCAGGCGCTGGCAGCAAGCGGTAGACGCGTTGCAGGGTTCAAACCGGTCGCAAAAGGGAGTAAAGAGACGCCAGAGGGATTGCGTAATAAAGACGCCCTGGTGCTGCAAAGCGTCTCGTCGCTGGAACTGCCTTATCACGCGGTCAATCCCATTGCGTTAAGCGAAGAGGAGAGCAGCGTGGCGCACAGCGGCCTGATTAACTACTCCCTGTTGTCCGACGGGCTGGCGAACCTGAGCGAGCAGGTCGATCACGTGGTGGTGGAAGGGACGGGCGGCTGGCGCAGCCTGATGAATGACCTGCGCCCGCTCTCCGAATGGGTCGTGCAGGAGCAACTGCCGGTGGTGATGGTAGTGGGTATTCAGGAAGGGTGCATCAACCATGCGCTGCTGACGGCGCAGGCGATTGCCAATGACGGCCTGCCGCTGATTGGCTGGGTGGCAAACCGCATTAATCCGGGCCTCGCGCACTACGCTGAAATCATCGACGTGCTGAGCACCAAGCTGCCGGGTCCGCTGGTGGGCGAGCTGCCTTATCTGCCGCGCGCCGAGCAGCGCGAGCTAGCGCAGTACATCGATCTCTCTGCCCTCGGTGGCGTGTTGACCGTAGATCGAGTCGTGGCGTAACGTCCGCGACAGCACGGACGCCATCACGCAGGCGACCAGTAAACCGGGCAGTAAAAAATATTGCCCGGTCATTTCACTGACCATCAGCGCCGACATAATGGGCGCATGCGTGGTCGCGGCAAGTAGCGTTGCCATTCCTGCCAGCCCCAGCAGAATCGCCGTCTCAGAGCCCGGCAGCCATAGTGCGAACAGCTGCGCCAACAGCATCCCCGTTGCCATGCCGACAAACAGCGTGGGCGTAAACACCCCGCCCGGCGCGCCCGAACCGCTGCTCGCCAGTACCGCCAGCAGCTTACAGATGAACACCCCGGCAATCACCGACAGCAGCGGCGGCGCGAGCAGAAAAGCCTGAACCACGCTGTAGCCATTCCCCCACACCTTCGGCGTCAGTAGAGACAGCAGCCCGACGATCAAGCCACCAAGCGCCAGCTGCCACGGTGGCGAAAGCCTGAGGCGCAGGAAAAGTCCGTGGCTGAAGGCCATCAGCCACATCAGCAGCGGCCCGCAGAGACCCGCCAGCAGGCCCATGGCGACCAGCAGAGCATAATCGGCCGCGGTGAGAATACCGCTCAGATGGACCGTGTAGAGCGTACCGGCTCCCGGAGCCAGAAGCTGCGTGGTGAGAAGCGCCACCACCGCCGCAATCACCACCGGACCGAGCGAGGCCAGCATTAGCGTGCCAAACAGAATCTCAGCGATGAACAGGCTTCCGGCTAACGGTGCATGGTAGGCGCTGGCCATCCCGGCGGCAGCGCCACAGGCGATCCAGAGCTTCCATTCCGATTTGGGCGTAAAACGACGGGCGAAAAAGGAGGCGGCGAGGGCGGCAAGCAGGATCATCGCACCTTCCCGGCCGATGGCGCTTCCGCTGGCAACGACCAGCAGCGAAGCAAGGGATTTAACGAGGCTGGCGCCGTAGTCAAACTGACCGTCGCCGGTCTCCAGCGCTTCCATATAATCGGTCGGGGCGTGGGGACGCTGGGCGGTCAGGCGCTGCCATCCCCAGAGCAGCAGTCCGGCAGCCAGCCCTCCAAGCGCAGGCGTTAACGCGCGTCGCCAGGGTGAAAGCGACGCGGCGGCATTCACCAGGCTGCCGCTGTCGTTGCTCAGAAGCAGCCACTCCAGCAGGTACATGCTGTGGCGGAACGCCGCAACGGCCAGCGCGGCCAGCACGCCAGTTACGGTGGCAATCAGCAGTCGGCGAAACATCGCGCGGATGTCGGGGTAGGTATGAAGACGTTGCATGGGTCGCGTTTTAACGGGAACGATACGATATTGTGGCGGGAAAACGCGGGGTTAGCAAAAGGTCTGCGTGCGAAAAAGCCGGGCGATGCCCGGCCAGAAAGGTTAGCTGTCGCTATGAATATTCAGCGCCCGACGCGTACGCCCGGAGCTCAGGTACTCGGCAATATAGTCCTGCGAAATCTCGCCGTTATAGCGCCCGTCCTCATCCACGATCGGCATCCAGCTGGTATTACTCTCATACAGACGGGAAAGCACCACGCGCAGGTTGTCCTCGGCCTTGCCGGTCATGCGGAACGGATGCAGGATGTCGGCACAGGTGCCGCTGGCGTTACGCGCTTCGCGACGCTTCACAAAGCCCAGCGGTTTGCCGTGCTCGTCGACCACCGTAACGGCACGAATATCATTATCATCCATGGTCGCAAAAGCGTCGGGGAGCGGAGTAGAGCCCCGCACCGTAATGGTCGGCTGCTGGTCGGTGACGTCTCCCGCGGAGACCAGCAGCAGGCGCTTCAGCGTGCGGTCCTGACCGACAAACGAGCCGACAAACTCATTCGCCGGTTTCGCCAGCAGTTCATCCGGGCTGGCGCACTGCACGATTTTCCCCTGACGGAACACAGCAATACGGTCGCCGAGCTTCAGAGCTTCGTCGATATCGTGGCTCACCAGCATGACGGTTTTTTTCAGCTTGCGCTGCATCTCCAGAAACTGGTTCTGGATCACCTCGCGGTTGATCGGGTCCACCGCGCCGAACGGTTCATCCATCAGCAGTACCGGAGGGTCCGCCGCCAGGGCGCGGATGACGCCGATACGCTGCTGCTGGCCGCCGGACATCTCGCGCGGATAGCGGTGAAGGAACTTGTGCGGATCCATCGCCACCATGTCCATCAGCTCTTCGGCGCGGGTTTTGCAGCGCGCTTTATCCCAGCCCAGCATGCGCGGCACAACGGTGATGTTCTCTTCAATGGTCATGTTCGGGAACAGGCCAATCTGCTGGATCACGTAGCCGATGTTGCGGCGTAAGGTCACGGTGTCCATCCCGCTGGTGTCCTCGCCGTTAATCAGGATGTTCCCGCTGCTTGGGGTGATGATGCGGTTAATCATCTTCAGGGTGGTGGTTTTCCCACAGCCGGACGGGCCGAGCAGGACGCACATTTCCCCTTCAGGCACGTTCAGGTTGACGTTATCGACGGCCTTAAAGGTCTGGCCTTGCTTCTGTGAAAATTGTTTGGTGAGGTTTTCCAGTTTTATCATTATCGAATCCCCTTCGGAGTCAGAACCACCTGCAGACGGTGCAGCAGCCAGTCGAGTACAATCGCTAAAAGACAAATCATCAACGCGCCTGCAATCAGCATGCGAATATCGCTTCCGCCGATACCGTTAAGCAGCAGCAGGCCCAGCCCACCCGCGCCAATCACGGCGGCGATTGCCATCACGCCGATGTTCATCACCACGGCGGTGCGGATCCCGCCGAAAATCACCGGCAGCGCCATCGGAATTTCCACCCAGCGCAGACGTTGCCAGAACGTCATGCCAATGCCGCGTCCGGCTTCGCGCAGGCCCGGCGGCAGGCTGTCGAGCGCCGTGTGGGTGTTACGCACAATCGGCAGCAGCGAGTAAAGAAACACCGCCGTAATGGCGGGCAGGGCGCCAATCCCCTGACCGATCAGCGAAAACAGCGGGATCATCAGGCCAAACAGCGCGATAGATGGAATGGTCAGCACGATGGTGGCTATCCCCAGCACCGGCGTCGCCAGCCACTTGTGGCGGACAATCAGAATGCCCAGCGGGACGCCGATGAGAATCGCTAAGCCCACGGCCAGCGCCACCAGCCACAGATGCTGCAGCGTCAGGGTTAACAGATAGTCCCAGTTGTCCAGAATGTAGTGAACGGTATCCATAGCGCCTCCTACAGCAGCTGTTTGCTACGCAGGAAATCGCGGGCGACCTGCTGCGGTGACTGATGGTCGATATCCACCTTTTTGTTCAGCTCGGTAATAACGTCGTTGTTGAGCTGGGCAGAGAGGGTATTGAGCGCCTCTTCCAGACCGGGATTGGCCTCCAGGGTGTCCTTACGCACCACCGGGGTGACCGCGTAGCTCGGGAAGAAGCCTTTATCATCCTCAAGCACCTTCAGGTCGAATCCTTTCACGCGCCCGTCGGTGGTGTATACCAGGCCGGCGTCAACGAAGCCGTCGCGCACCGCGTTATAGACCAGGCCGGGGTCCATCTGGCGGATTTGCGGGCGGTCCAGATCCAGCTTATAGGCCTCCTGCAGGGGCTTCATGCCGTCGCTGCGCCCGGCAAACTCCAGGTCTAAGCCCAGCAGCCAATTTTTGTCCGGGTTGGTTTTACGGATCTGCTCAATCTTCGCCACCATCTCCGACATGGTGTTGATATGTTCCGCCTCGGCGCGCTTGCGCTGCATGGCGAAGGCATAGGTGTTGTTCATGTCGGCGGGGTTGAGCCAGACCAGACCGTGCTTCGCGTCGAGGCGCTTCACCGTCTCGTAAGATTCCTGAGGCGACATGCGCTTATTGATGTGGTTGAAGATGATCAGCGACGTACCGGTGTACTCCCACGTCATATCAATCTGCTTGTTGATCATCGCGTTGCGGGAGATCACCGTGGCGATATTGGTTTTTGGCTGAACCTGGAAGCCTTTTTTTTGCAGGTACTGCACGGTCATCGCCGAGAGAATGTGCTGCTCGGTAAAGCTCTTGGTCGCCAGAATCAGCGGGGCTGCCATCGCCTGGCCGGTGAACAGCGCCGCGGCACACAGCGCCGTCAGGCTGGAAAACAGTCTCATAGAAGCTCCTTGTTATTGTTATCGAGCGAGATGGGGGCTCATCACGCGACCCAGCGCGGCCAGCAGGGTGTCGAGGATCAGGGCGAACAGAGCGGTGGCCGCCGCGCCGAGGATCAGGGTCGGGAAATCGTTCAGGTAAATGCCCGGGAAAATCAGCTCGCCGTAGCTGCTGGCGCCAATCAGGAACGCCAGCGGCGCGGTACCGACGTTAATGGCCGTGGCGATGCGGATCCCCGAGAGCATGACCGGCCATGCGTTGGGCAGCTCAACCTGGCGCAGGCGCTGCCATTTGGTCATCCCAATCCCGTTTGCCGCTTCAAGCAGCGACGCAGGGACCGAGCACAGCCCGGCGTAGGTATTGCGCACTATCGGCAGCAGCGAGGCGAGGAACAGGGCGATGATGGCAGGCGTATCGCCGATGCCAATCACCACCATCGCCAGCGCCAGCACCGCCAGCGGGGGCAGGGTGTTGCCGACGTTGAAGATTTGCATCACATATTCGGCGACGCCCCGCGCGGCCGGGCGGCTCAGCAGAATCCCGGCCGGAATGCCCACCAGCAGGGCAAAAAACATCGAGGAGAAAACCAGAATCATGTGCTGTTGCCCGAGGTAAATCAGGTCAACCTGGCGCGCCTTGATTGTCTCAAGCCCAATACCCCAGACGAGGAGGGCGAGGACCACGATAATGGCGCCGACAAACAGCAGCGAACGTTTGAGTAATGGGTGCATTGCGGTGTGTCTCCCTGTGCGCATGCGTTATAGCAACCACCGGTTGCCTGTTGTTATGCCATGTTTCGGCAGGGGTAATTGAGCTATAGCAAGCGTTTGGGAAGGGTTCCAGCGAAGGGGGGAAATCAGTAACCCTATGAAATTAGTGACAACCTTAATTAAAGCCTTACGGCGTAAGGGCTGGTTGCGTGCCAGGCAGAATAGTCCTAAAGCGAATTTGCATAAGTGACAGTGTCACAAAATACAGGGCCCTTACGCCGATGACATCGTTATTTACAGAGGGAGGCACGAACCCGGCGAACGCGAACCGAGATGCTAATGATAGAAAAAATGGCAACAATCGCGAGCATCAGCCCCAGCGCCAGCATGGCGTTAAACCCAATCCACCTGAACAGCAGCAGCCCCGCGATGCCGCCCGTAATAAACGAGAAAAGGGTGGTTAAGTGGGTCTTGAGCTGACTTTTTTGCGCTGCGGTATCCTTCGAGTAATCCCTTCGAAGCATCGCCACCAGCACGGAGGCCAGTGATATTCCCGCATCCGTCAGGGTGCCGGTAATGTGCGTCGATCTTACCCGCCCTCCGGAGAGCTGCGTCGAGGTCGAATTATGAATGCCCATCAGGCCGCACAGGAAAATAATAATCTCGCGGTTGCTCGTGAGGGCGTGGAAATACATTTCGTAGAGAGATACGCCGGTCAATAATATCCCCTCGACGAATAGGATTTGGCAAAAAACCAGCCGGATATTATGGATAATCCCCCATAACACAATGAGACGCGCAAGGATTGCACCTGCAACAAAGGAGAGAATGATCGAGCCAAAGAAAATGATATCGCTCAGATCGGTGGAGGAGACTTCGCTGGATAATTGTGAGGTGTTGCCGGTCATGTGAGAGGGGAAGAAGCCAAACGCCCCAAGGGCGATGGCGTTCAGTAAACCTGCCGAGGTCGCCAGCCAGAGAGCAAGCCGGCGATCCTCCTTATGCGTTCGTTCTTTCTTGAGTCTAATCAGCAAGAATGCCTCCGGGTTGAGCTTTGCCTGAATAGTCAGGCTAGCAAAGCGGTGCAACGGGCTGTCCAGGATATGGCTTAATTATTATTCCCTCTGACGCCAATCAGGGTTTAGTAATTAAATAAAATATCCTTGCTCAAGGTGGGGGCGTAAATACTTTATATCATGCCGTTATTGCCGTGACGCAAAAACGCCGGGCGCTGGTTAAGACGTTCAAACCAGGCCTCAATCGCCGGCACGTCGGGCTTGTCAAACGGCGTCATCTTCCAGCGATTCACCGACAGCCCAAGCACCACGTCCGCAAGGGTAAACGTCTCGCCCGCCGCAAAGGCCCCGGTGCGCTGCAGCTGGTTTTCCAGAATGGTGATGCAGTGGTTCCACTCTTTTATTCCCGCCGCAATGCGCGCAGGGTCGTTAAAGTCCGGGTTTTTTCGTCCCAGCGCCGGGAAGACATAGCGCCAGGCGTTATTGAATTCAGTTGCCTGCCAGTCCATCCAGCGCTCAACGTTGGCGCAGGCCTGCGGCTCTGCAGGCAGCAGATCGTGACGTCCGGCCTTGCGCACCAGATAGCGGCAGATGGCGTTGGACTCCCACAGCACGAAATCGTCATCCATCAGCACCGGCACCATGGCGTTGGGGTTCAGCGCGCGGAAGTCATCCGTTTCTGTTGAGGCAAAACCGCTGCCGTAGTCTTCCTGCAGATAAGGGATGCCCGCTTCTTCACAGGTCCAGAGCACTTTACGAACGTTGATGGAGGTGGTTTTACCGAGGATGTTAATCATGACGCCGCTTCTCTTCAGTGGGATTAATCATTTAAAAACAATACACCCTTTGCGCGAAGAGGGAGGGGTAATATTGAGTGAGGAGTGCTCTGTACGGGCAGGTCAGCGTGTTTTAAGCGGAAACGTTACGTCTTCAGGGTGCGTAATGTGGGTTATTCCGCGCCGTTTTCTCCAGAGGCGCCTGCTTGCTTAATGCAGGGAAAAAATTTAGGCTAACATCAGAGATATGCTTGCTCATTAAAGGCTTAGAAATGGAAAAAATAACCCCTGAATATACGTCCGTTGACTTATCTCGTTGGGCAAGGAAAGAACATTTTGAGATATTTCAGGGCTTTGCTCAATCGACATTTAATCAGACGGTTTTAATTGATATTACTGCGCTGTTAAAACATATCAAAGCGGTGGGCTGGAAATTTTACCCGACTATTATTTTTCTCATTTCGAAAATCGTCAACAGTCATCCGGAGTTCCGTATGGCTATGAAGGACAATGAGCTTATTATATGGAACGAAGTCCATCCAAACTATACCATTTTCCATAATGAAACAGAGACCTTTTCATCATTATGGAGCCATTACGATGGCAATATTCAGCACTTCCAGAACACCTATACTGAAGACATTGCACGCTACGGTAATAATTTTTCTTATTGGCCTAAAGAAGAATCCCGGGAGAATATCTTTTTCATATCAGGTATTCCCTGGGTAAGTTTTACCAGCTTTAACGTCAACGTTGCACACATGAAGAACTTTTTTGCCCCTATGTTTACGCTTGGAAAATACTACGAACAAGATGGCAAAGTATTATTGCCCCTCGCCGTTCAGGTTCATCATTCCGTGTGCGATGGTTTCCATGTGGCAAGACTGTACAATGAGCTACAGGCGATGATCGATGCCATGCCGTGCCACTCGGCGCAATCCGGTGCGTGATGCGCCAGGCGCTGACGTTAATAAAAAAAAGCCGCAAGCAGCATGCTGCTTACGGCGTCAGGCTCGGTGACGATGTGGCGATCAGGCAGCTTTTACCGCTCTGATTTTTTTACTGTCAGCTTCAGCTGGCTCGGCTTTATCGTCAGCCGTTGGGGCATCGGGAGCAGGGAGCTTGCTGGTGCGCAGAATATGCTGCACGGTCTCTTTCTGCTCGGCGAGATACAGACCAAGATCTTCAGCCTGGTTTTCATCCATCTGCATTCCGCTTTGCAACAGCCAGTCGGTGAACGCGTCTGCCATATCGAGCAGCTTGTCGTGAGCGTCAGCCTCTTTCTTACTGGCAAATGTCATTTTCTCTTCACCTTTTCTTACGACAACATATTTTATTTCAACAGCCATCACGCACCTCTCATACTGTATTTATATACAGTATAACAGATCCGGGATGAGGTTGCAGTAAAAAGTGAACTACTGGTGCATCGGCTGGGTTTCACGGCTGCCGATACTGCGTCGCCATGCGCCCGGAGCCTGGCCGTATTGACGCTTAAAGCTGCGGTTGAAGGACTGCTGAGAGTCAAAACCGAGCGCGATTGCCACGTTCAGGATAGGCTCATCGCTGTGGGCTAAGCGTTCAACCGATTTTTGCAGCTTTTGCGCGCGAATATATCCGGCGAGGGGGTAGCCCGTGTGCTCTTTGAACAGGCGCTGGAGGTGCCATTTCGAATAGCCGGAGCGTCTGGAGACGGTCTCAATGTCCAGGCGACTGTCGAGGTTGTTATCGATCCAGTCGAGTAAATCATGCATAAATGCGCCAGTGTTCATCAGGTTTCCCCCACGCAGCGATAGAAAAGTATCTTTGTCTGTTGCACTTTAAGGTGGCCTGGTTTTACGGTAATTGCAAGTTTTATTGTTGCATTTAAATCTTTGCCCGAAACGGGCCTTTTATCGCCGCCTCAAATAGCACATAAAGTGCAACAATTATTCTTGCACTTAGTTAGGCGCATTCCTACAATCGCCGCGATAGTGTATTCGAAACTGTTACAGTTTTGTGGCGATGAACGACACAAATGGCCTTAAGCCAGCCCGGACAAAGGAAGTGGCGCGGCACCTCCCGCTGCGTCTTGCCCGGCGGCTACAATTACCGGAATAAAAATAATGAGCCTGCAAAAAACCTGGGGAAACTATCGTCTGAATGCGCTGGGAGCGATGCTGCTCTCCGTGCTGCTTGTCGGATGTGATGACAGCGTCGCGCAAAACGCCGCGCCGCCCGCGCCTGCCGTCAATGCTGCTGACGTGGTTGTGAAATCCATTAGCCAGTGGGATAGCTTTAACGGCCGGATTGAAGCTGTGGAAAGCGTGCAGCTTCGTCCCCGCGTCTCTGGCTACATCGACAAAGTGAATTTCACCGACGGCCAGGAAGTGAAAAAGGGCGAGGTGCTGTTCACGATTGATGACCGAACCTATCGCGCCGCGCTGGAGCAGGCGCAGGCGACGCTGGAAAGGGCCAAAACGCAGGCCAGCCTGGCGCGAAGCGAGGCTAACCGTACCGATAAATTAATCAATACCAACCTGGTATCCCGTGAAGAGTGGGAGCAGCGCCGTTCGGCCGCCATCCAGGCACAGGCCGATATTCGCGCAGCCCAGGCTGCGGTCGACGCCGCGCAGCTGAATCTCGACTTTACCAAAGTGACGGCACCTATTGATGGCCGCGCCAGCCGGGCGTTAATCACCAGCGGCAATCTGGTCTCCGCGGGCGACAGCGCCAGTGTGCTCACCACGCTGGTCTCGCAGAAGACGGTTTACGTCTACTTTGACGTGGATGAGTCAACCTATCTTCACTATCAAAATCTGGCGCGCAGCGGGCAGGGGGCGTCCAGCCATCATACGGCGCTACCGGTTGAGATCGGCCTTGCCGGCGAGGAGGGCTACCCCCATCAGGGTAAAGTGGACTTCCTGGATAATCAGCTCACGCCGAGTACCGGTACGATCCGCATGCGCGCGCTGCTGGATAACGCGCAGCGCCAGTTCACGCCGGGACTTTTTGCCCGCGTTCGCCTGCCGGGCAGCGCAGAATTCCAGGCGATGCTTATCGACGACAAAGCGGTGCTGACTGACCAGGATCGCAAGTATGTCTATATCGTGGATAAAGAGGGCAAAGCGCAGCGTCGCGATATTACGCCAGGGCGTCTGGCCGACGGTTTACGCATCGTGCAGCAGGGGCTGAAACCTGGCGATAAAGTCATCGTCGACGGTTTACAAAAAGTGTTTATGCCGGGTATGCCGGTGAACGCGAAAACCGTCGCCATGACCGCCAGCGCCGCCCTCAACTGATCACTTGACCTGAGAATCCTTCCCATGGACTTTTCCCGCTTTTTCATCGACAGGCCCATTTTCGCTGCCGTACTGTCGATTCTGATTTTTATCACAGGATTAATCGCCATCCCGCTGCTGCCTGTGAGCGAGTATCCTGACGTCGTACCGCCAAGCGTGCAGGTGCGCGCAGAGTATCCGGGCGCCAACCCGAAAGTGATTGCCGAGACCGTGGCGACGCCGCTGGAAGAGGCGATCAACGGCGTCGAGAACATGATGTACATGAAATCCGTCGCCGGCTCGGACGGCGTGCTGGTCACTACCGTCACGTTCCGTCCAGGTACCGATCCGGATCAGGCGCAGGTACAGGTGCAAAACCGCGTAGCGCAGGCCGAGGCGCGTCTACCGGAAGACGTGCGGCGCCTGGGCATCACGACGCAGAAGCAGTCACCAACGCTTACGCTGGTGGTGCATCTGTTCTCGCCCAACGGTAAGTACGATTCACTGTACATGCGCAACTACGCCACGCTGAAGGTGAAGGACGAGCTGGCGCGTCTGCCCGGCGTCGGGCAGATCCAGATTTTTGGCTCCGGTGAATACGCCATGCGCATCTGGCTGGACCCGAACAAGGTTGCAGCCCGCGGGCTGACCGCCTCGGACGTGGTCACGGCAATGCAGGAGCAGAACGTGCAGGTGTCCGCCGGGCAGCTTGGCGCCGAGCCGCTGCCGAAAGAGAGCGATTTCCTGATCTCCATTAACGCTCAGGGCCGTCTGCATACCGAAGAAGAGTTTGGCAACATTGTCCTGAAAACGTCGGAGGACGGTTCGGTCGTCCGCCTGCGCGACGTGGCGCGTATCGAGATGGGTTCCGGCAGCTATGCGCTGCGTTCCCAGCTTAACAATAAAGACGCGGTCGGGATTGGTATCTTCCAGTCACCGGGAGCAAACGCCATCGATTTGTCTAACGCGGTGCGCGCGAAAATGGAGGAACTGTCCACCCGTTTCCCGGAAGATATGAAATGGGCGGCACCTTACGATCCGACGGTTTTCGTGCGCGACTCCATCCGTGCGGTGGTGCAAACCCTGCTGGAAGCGGTGGTGCTGGTTGTACTGGTGGTGATCCTGTTCCTGCAAACCTGGCGCGCGTCGATCATTCCGCTGATCGCGGTGCCGGTGTCGGTGGTGGGGACGTTCAGCATTCTCTATCTGCTGGGCTTTTCGCTTAACACCCTCAGCCTGTTCGGGCTGGTGCTGGCCATCGGCATCGTGGTGGACGACGCCATCGTGGTGGTGGAAAACGTCGAGCGAAATATCGAAGAGGGGCTTGCGCCGCTTGCGGCGGCGCATCAGGCGATGCGTGAGGTCTCCGGGCCGATTATCGCGATTGCGCTGGTGCTGTGCGCGGTGTTCGTGCCGATGGCGTTCCTCTCCGGCGTTACCGGTCAGTTCTACAAGCAGTTTGCTGTGACGATCGCGATTTCCACGGTGATCTCCGCCATCAACTCGCTGACGCTCTCTCCGGCGCTGGCCGCGCTACTGTTAAAACCGCACGGCGCGCCGAAAGACTTCCCGACCCGGCTTATTGATCGCCTGTTCGGCTGGATTTTCCGTCCGTTTAACCGCTTTTTCCATCGTAGCTCGAACGGCTATCAGGGGCTGGTGGGCAAAACGCTTGGCCGACGCGGCGCGGTGTTTGTGGTTTATCTTCTGCTGCTGTGTGCCGCGGGCGTCATGTTTAAAGCGGTGCCCGGCGGGTTTATTCCGACCCAGGATAAGCTTTACCTGATTGGCGGCGTGAAGATGCCGGAAGGCTCGTCGCTGGCCCGCACCGACGCGGTGATCCGCAAAATGAGCGAAATTGGCATGAACACCGAAGGCGTGGATTACGCGGTCGCGTTTCCAGGGCTGAACGCGCTGCAGTTCACCAACACGCCGAATACCGGGACGGTCTTCTTTGGCCTGAAGCCGTTTGACCAGCGCAAGCACTCAGCGGCGGAAATTAACGCGGAGATCAACGCCAAAATCGCGCAAATCCAGCAGGGCTTTGGTTTCTCCATCCTGCCGCCGCCGATTCTGGGCCTGGGTCAGGGGTCAGGCTACTCGCTGTACATTCAGGATCGCGCGGGTCTGGGCTATGGTGCGCTGCAAAACGCGGTGAACACCATGTCCGGTGCAATTATGCAGACGCCGGGAATGCACTTCCCAATCTCCACTTACCAGGCTAACGTTCCGCAGCTGGACGTGCAGGTTGACCGCGATAAGGCAAAAGCGCAGGGCGTGTCGCTGACCGATCTGTTCGGTACGCTGCAAACCTATCTGGGCTCGTCGTACGTGAACGACTTCAACCAGTTCGGACGTACCTGGCGCGTGATGGCGCAGGCAGACGGGCAATTCCGCGACAGCGTGGAGGATATTGCGAATTTACGCACCCGGAACAGCCAGGGCGAAATGGTGCCGATTGGCAGCATGGTGAAAATCACGACCACCTACGGGCCGGACCCGGTGATCCGCTACAATGGCTACCCGGCGGCAGATCTGATCGGCGATGCCGACCCGCGCGTGCTCTCGTCCGCTCAGGCGATGACGCAGCTGGACGCGATGTCTAAGCAAATCCTGCCGAACGGGATGAACATTGAATGGACGGACCTGAGCTTCCAGCAGGCCACCCAGGGCAATACGGCGCTGATCGTCTTCCCGGTCGCGGTGCTGCTGGCGTTCCTGGTGCTGGCGGCGCTGTATGAAAGCTGGACGCTGCCGCTGGCGGTGATCCTTATTGTGCCGATGACGATGCTCTCCGCACTGTTTGGCGTCTGGCTGACCGGTGGCGATAACAACGTCTTCGTGCAGGTGGGGCTGGTGGTGCTGATGGGGCTGGCGTGTAAAAACGCGATTCTTATCGTGGAGTTTGCCCGCGAGCTGGAAATTCAGGGCAAAGGCATCATGGAAGCCGCGCTTGAAGCGTGCCGCCTGCGTTTGCGTCCGATTGTGATGACCTCCATCGCCTTTATCGCCGGGACCATTCCGCTGATCCTCGGCCACGGGGCGGGCGCAGAAGTGCGTGGCGTCACCGGGATCACGGTCTTCTCCGGGATGCTCGGCGTAACGCTGTTTGGCCTGTTCCTGACACCGGTGTTCTACGTGACGCTGCGTAAGTTCGTCACGCGCGGCAAAGTGGAAAGAGAGGTTCTGCCTGCGTAGGGATATCGCAGATAACAAAAAACCGCCTTTATCGTAAAGGCGGTTTTTTTTCGCGAAAATTAATGGGCTTTTTTGTACTGGGCAATAAGTTCAGGTAAAGGATCGCACCCGCTGGTATCGGCTTTTTTAACCTCGTCCAGCGCGCTTGCCACGGTGTGGCGCGCTAGTACCGCGAGCGATGCCTGCTCCGCTTCTTCGGAAATCGATTTAAAGTACCAGCAGGCGTTCGCGCTGACCACGCAGCGGGCCGGCACGTCAGGGCGCGACGCCCAGAGTTTTTTATCTTCGGTGACCGAAAGGTAGATATCGCGCAGGGTGATCTCTTCCGGCGGACGACCAAGATGAATAGAGCCGTTGCGGCCAAGCGTTGAGACGATAATGCCGTCGCGCGTGAGTGGAACCATCAATTTGCGGATAAAGCTCGGATTGGCTTCCAGGCCGTAGGCCAGAATTGCACTTGTCGAACGTTCACCTAGTTGCTCCGCCATCGCTACGCTGAGAACCATCTGCAAAGCTGTCGGGAAGCGGTAATCTAACATTTCTCTTTCCTGGGTAGCGGTGAATCTTGTTCTTTTTGGCACCGCAGAGGTGAATAAGCAATAAACAACAATATAACAAATACGGTAATTTTTTTGAAGCAATCTGCGGCATTTGCGATCGAACACCCTGTTCCGGTTTAGCTAAACGTGCGGTCCGGGAAGTCAACCGTCACCAGGAGGCCACCTTCCGCTGAGGTACTCAGGTTTACGCTGCTGTTATGTTGCAGTGCAACCGCTTTGACGATGGCAAGCCCCAGTCCGCTTCCGCTCTGCATCTGATTGGGATCGCGGAAAAACCGGTCGAAGACGCGCTCGCGCAATTCAACCGGAATGCCCGGCCCCTCATCGGAGACGCGTATTTGGGCTGATTTATCTGCTGAGCGTACCTCTACCTGAATCCGTCCGCCCTCAGGACTGTACTTCACGGCGTTTTCAATAAGATTGTCTATCAGCGACATCAGACGTTCCCGGACGCCAGCGATCCAGATTTCATCCTCAGCGAAGAATTCCAGCTCAATCCTGCGCCCGGACGCCAGCGGCTCCAGCGCAGCCATTCGCTCTTGTATGAGTGACGTCAGCGGCACGGGCTCCATCGCGGTGTCAATGCGCGCTTCACTGTGCATCATCAGCAGCAGCTGGTTGACGAGCCGAGCCGCCCGGCTGTTGCTGCGCACAATCCCTGCAAGCAGCTGCCGCTGGCTCTCGCTGCTCGCCCAGGACTGCAGCGCCTCCACGTTGATGCGCATCGCTGCCAGCGGCGTACGCAGCTCGTGTGCAGCATCCGCAATGAAAACCCGTTCCCGTTCAGCGCTTTCCCGCACTCTGGCAAGAAAATCGTTTATCGCGTCCACCATTTTGCGAAGCTCCCTGTGCCTGGGGCCGGCTTTTAAGGGAGAGAGATCGTCTGGCCTGCGTAATGAAATTTCATTCACCACCTTGCTCCAGGGACGCATCGCAATGCGGATCGACAGCCACGCGGGAAACAGAAGAAAAGGAATACAGACCAGCAGCGGCATAATGTAGTAGCCGCGTGAGTTCAGATAGATAAAGAAGTTCCAGCTACCGGCCGGGGTGAAAAGCGTAACTTCCACGTCGGAACGAGGGGACTTAAGGGTACGGCTGGTCCAGGTACGACCGTCACTCTGAACACGCTGCATTTCTCCCAGCCTGGTGTTCATTACCCCCGTCGGAGCGCCATCCGATGAAAAAATGATTGCGTTATTCTTGCGAACGATGAGGTTGATTGATAATGCGGGATCTTCGCCGCCGCCATAGCCTTCCCGCAACGCCTTACTGAACGCTTCCAGCACCTCGTTACGGTCCTGCGGGCGCTCGCCAATATGATCAACCAGAGTAAAAATGGTTTCGTAGGTCTTACTGCCCGTGAGTATCGGAGGGCTACGCAGGTCCTCCAACAATATGAAGGTCAAAAAAATACACCACAGCAGGGTGAGCAGCACCATCTGAGCGATGATAATTCGCCGTACCAGCGTGGGACGCTTCAGGAGGTACCAGACGTTTCGCATTACCCCGTCACCTTCTGAACAGCAACGGTATCAATGACGTACCCGACGCCCCGCACCGTTCGCACATAGCCTTCACCAATTTTCCGCCGCAAATTCCCCATATGGACATCGAGCGCATTACTGAGATTTTCTTTGTTGCCGAATATCCTTTCTTCCAGAAAACGTCGGGTAATCACCCGGTCAGCGCGCAGCATCAACGTTTCAAGAAGCGCATATTCACTGGCCGTCAATTCAACGTGACGCGCGCTCACCGTCACGCGACGCGTCGGTACATGAAGCGATAAGCCCCGGATCTCTATTGCCTCATTTTCAAAACCGTAGCTGCGTCGGGCAAGAGCCCTGACTCGCGCCAGCAGTTCGGCGAGAACGAAGGGTTTGACAAGATAGTCGTCTGCACCGGCATCCAGCCCGCACAGGCGATCCTGCAGCGTACCTCGCGCCGTCAGGATGATGACGGGGATCCCCTTCAGCTGCTGGCGCAAACGCGTCATCAGGCTCATGCCGTCGCCGTCGGGCAGCCCCAGGTCGAGCAAAACAAGTTCCGGCGCGCAGACGTCAAGCTGATGCAGCGCATCCTCTTTACGGCGAACCCATATGACATCAAATCCTTGATCTGAAAGGGCGATACGCACGCCATTGCCGAGATCCAGGTCGTCTTCGATTAGTAAAATTTTCACATTGATAACTGTAACAACCGTGGATGAAGAACAACTTAAGAAAAAAACGGTAGCAGGAAATCCGTCCGGTTTACAGCACCGGCTCGTGCTTCAGCGTTTCTTCATTTTCGGCTCATAAGAACCTTAGGGTCGGTATTCAAAATGGGCGTCCTGGCGTTTAACCGCTTGCATCGCAACCATTTGAATCCATAAGGGCTTCTTTAATGAGAAACATCGAACTGCGTCATACGTTCCTCCATTCACTTTCGGGCTTCAGACTAAAAAGCATAGTGCCGGGCGTTGTTCTGGCGTTACTGGCCACCCCGGTAATGGCGGCAGAGCAGAAGGGCAATGTCTTAACTCTGGGGGGCGGCGCGGACGTCGCGCCACGCTACTCGGGTTCGGATAAAAGCCGCGTCAGCGCGGCTCAGGTGGTGGATTATTCGATGGCGAATGGCTTCTTTATCAGCACCACGCGGGGTATCGGTTACGGCAATAACATCGGTAATTTCGATTACAGCGCTGCCCTGAGCTATCGCGCAGGCCGTAAAGATAAAGACGTCAGCAGCGATTCGATCGCCTCCGGCAGCGACGAGCTGCGTGGAATGGGCGAGATAAAAGGCTCGGCAATCGTTGTGCCCGGGCTGGGGTACAAGGTGACCGACTGGCTTCATCTGCAGCTGCAGGCTGAGGTGCCGGTTTCTGAGAGAGACAACGGAGAGGCGGTGCATTTCGGCATTTCCAGCCCGATCTATGCCTCATCAAAAAATGAGGTGACGCTGGCGCTGACCGGCAGTTGGGGATCCGGCAAGTATATGCAGACGTACTATGGCGTCAGGGACGCTCAGTCGAGCGCATCGGGGTTTGCCCGACATGACGCCGGGGCAGGGATTTATGCCTGGTCTATGAATCTTGACTGGACCCACAAGCTCACCTCGCGCTGGAGCGTGCTTGCCGCTGCGGGGGTTACGCAACTGACGGGGGATGCGGGTGACAGCCCGATCGTACAACGTAAAACGTCCCCCACGGGGAGTTTGAAGGTGACGTACAGTTTTTGATGGCGGTTGCTTATGAGTTTGAGCGCGCAATAGCGACGAATTTGAGCCGCTCCGGTTAAGATGACGGGGCGGTGCTTTTGATGACGGGAATAATGATGGATTATTTAAATTCATTGCAGAGAATATTGTCACTTGATCCTTCACGAATGCAGGTGCTTTACGCGGTTCGTGATTTGCAACTTCCTGATTGCTGGATAGGCGCGGGTTTTGTCAGGGATGCCGTATGGGATCACTTGCATGCCTATTGGAAAAAGTCCTTTTCAGGCGATGTGGATGTGGTCTGGTTCGATCCCGAATGGTGTACGCCAGACGATGAACGTCATCTGGAAGAAAAACTTAAGCAACGGATGCCCGCTTTTGACTGGTCCGTAAAGAATCAAGCCAGGATGCATCTGCGTAATGGTGATAATCCCTATCGCTCAACAGAAAATGCGCTGTTGTACTGGCCCGAAACTGCGACGGCTGTAGGCGTCAGGCTGGGCGCTAACGATGTTATTGAGGTCATTGCACCCTATGGTCTTAATGACCTGTTTGAGCTGAGTTTAAGACCAACGCCTGCGTTTGAGCGGGAAAAATATGACGTATTCAGGCGGCGCGTTGAAGAGAAGCGGTGGTTAGAACGTCATCCTCAACTGCGACTTATTAATTGAGCATAATTAATAGCTTAAAGTCTAATCTGTCTGTTGGGCGCTTATGCCTGTGAACCTTACAGATGACCTGTTGCACACGATCGTGAGCCTTATGTTACGCAAGATATATTACTCAATTTCTGATGCATGAAATCTATGAGCGCTCGTGTTTTAGCAGGCAAGTAGCGCCGATCTGAATAAAGTGCGAACAATTGCAGTGGAGCAGGGGATTGTTCAAAGTTAAGCTCGATTAGCCGTCCATCGTTGATGTAGGGTTGGCAGGCTTGTTTCGATAGAATGGCAAAACCGACACCTGCTACAGCCGCTCGTCCTGCCATCTCTCCGCTGTTTACCCGGTAGTGGCCTTTAACCTTTATCGTCTCGAATCCCCCCTTTTTATTAACAAACTGCCAGGGAGCACCTTTAAGTGCGCTTACGGTTGTAATACAGGGTAATTCTTCAAAATGCTGTATATGAGAAGGGGTGCCATAACGTTGAATGACAGAAGGTGCAGCAACGATGGTACAAGGGATAGTCACCAGATGGCGAGCGATGTAGTCACTGTCATCCATCTGGCCACGGGTGACAATGATCGCTAAATCCAGATCGTCACGAACGGATTCAAAGCCAGACAAATTTGTGACGCAGCTAATTTCCAGATCCGGGTGCTGACAGGCGAAATCGGCAACTATAGATCCCAGCAAGACCGGGCCTATTTCATTAGGAATACAGATACGTAACGGGCCCTTAAGCTGCATTTGCCGCAACGTTAATTCTGTTTCAGTTTGCTCAAGTGCCTCCAGTATTGGCTTCGCTCGGTTATAGAGCAGGTGGCCCGCTTGGGTGAGTTTCATATGGCGGGTACTGCGCTCTATAAGCTGAAGATTGAGTTTGTCTTCTAACTGAGAAATACAACGACTCACATTTGATGTCGGCATTTCCAGCGCCCTGGATGCCCCAACAAAACTCTCTTTTTCAACCACAGCAATGAACACTTTCAGGGTATTAAAATCCAGAGGCGGCCGCATTGATTATCCCATAAATGATAACAATAAGTGCCATTTTTACCATCTAATGAACAGATTTGATAGCGGTTAAACTCGGAGATCTTTCATCCACAGGTCGCCTGCTATGCCACTGGTCACAAAAACGTTAAATCATAAAACACTCACACGAATCGCTGCTGTAATCGCTTTTATCCAGTTCACGAATGCGCTGGAATATATGATGTTCAACCCTATTTTTGCTTTTATGGCGGCTGATTTTGCTGTTCCCGTATCCTTCTCAGGCTACGTTTCTGGCCTGTACACAACAGGTGCCGTTCTGTCGGGCATTATCGCTTTTTACTGGATCGGTCGTTTTAATAAGAAACGCTTTCTCATCGCCAATATGGCTCTCCTGGGGCTGCTGACCTTTTTAACGACATTGACTTCCAGTTTTAGCCTTTTGCTTACATTACGATTCTGTGCAGGATTGTTGGGCGGTACCACAATGGGGGTGGGTATCAGTATATTGATAAACCACGCACCGACTCACTTGCGTGGAAAAATGTTAGCGGCGGTGATTGCGTCATTTTCGATAGTAAGCATTGCGGGAATGCCCACAATATTATTTTTATGTACTCATTATGGCTGGCATATCGCTTTGTGGTTCATCAGTACGCTGTGTTTGTTGGCGTTGCCACTGATTATCACCGTCATTCCACAAGATCGCGTTTCTTTCGAGACACCCCATTCGCAGCCTCTCAATGTGGATATTTTACTGTTTGCTTCCGCTAATGCGCTTGTACAGTTTAGCCCAATGCTGGTCGTTCCTGTTCTGGTACCATTACTGTTACAGCAGCCTGGCGCTTCTCAGGACATGTTGTCCTGGCTATTCTTCGGCGGGGGGATGGCAGGGTACCTGTCGACAAAAATGACAGGCGTGTTAACGACACGTTTTTCTGCTGTGGTTCTGGCGACAGCTTCAACTATCGTTTTTATTCTGAGTTTGCTCATTCCAATCCTGGGGCTTCCGCATCCGGCGCTATTTATTACTTTATTTCTCGGTGCATCTTATAGTCGTCTGGTTTCATCTTCGGCGGTTACGATTCAGTTTCCTGATAACAGGCAACGCGCAGGATTCATGTCATTACAAACATCAATGATGTATTTGATTACAACGATCGCATTTTTTTTGTCTTCTTTTTTATTACCTGGGCATGACATGTCACAACAAAAAATGAACACGTTACTAACGGTAAGCGCCATTTCCGCATTAGGGTTCCCAATCATCGTTATCATTTTGCAAAAGAAACTGGCTAAACGTAAGAACCAACCCGATCTTCTCGTCATTGATTAGCATAACGTCCGCTTTTGGCTGTGAGTACAACGGATCGATGCAACGCGATCCTTTATCCGGAGCATTTGAAAGCCAGAACCTCGTAAAGAAGTGTGCCAATATTACGTGGGTGATATCTATATCCGGAGAATAACGTGTTCGGAAGAGTTTTATTAAACTACATGCCAGGGTTACAAAATTTGTTAGCCTACGATAAAAGCTGGCTAAAACAGGATGTTAAAGCCGGGTTATCCGTTGCGGCTGTAGCGCTACCCGTAGCTATTGCTTATGCTGAGCTGGCAGGGGTTGGGGCAATAGTGGGGCTTTATTCGTGCGTTTTACCGATGATAGCGTATGCACTGTTTGGTTCTTCACGTCAGCTTATTGTTGGCCCTGATGCCACAACCTGCGCGGTGATTGCGGCCGTCGTCTTTCCGCTTTCTGCAGGTAATCCCGAACTGCACTGGCAACTGACGATTATCATGACATTGATGATGGGCGGGTGGTGCCTACTTGCCAGTAAGTTTCGTCTGGGCGCACTTGCCGATCTGCTTTCTCATCCCATTCTTACGGGTTTGCTAAATGGCGTAGCCGTGACGATTATTGTCGGGCAATTAGGCAAGGTTTTAGGGATCAAGCTAGATGAAGCACAGGTTATTGAGAAAATAATAGCCTTGCCAGGCCGATTGTCAGACAGCCATTTATTAACCATAGGGATATCACTTTTAACGTTAATTATTTTAATGGTTATTAAAACGTATCGTAGCCACTGGCCAGCACCGTTGATTGCCATTGTACTGACAACGGTTCTGGTGTGGGGAACAGCTGCGCAACAGTATGGTATCGCCACGATTGGGGGAGATGGTTTCCAGTCTGGCTTACCCGTCGTTAACTGGGGGGAATTCCAGCCTGGTCCGATGCGTGATTTGGTGATCCCGGCGCTGAACCTGGCTTTGGTCAGTTTTGTGAGTCTGATGCTGACCGCCCGCAGTTTTGCCGCGAAAAATGGTTATGAAATCAATGCTGATGCTGAGTTCAGAGCGCTGGGTATTGCGAACATTATGTCTGGGTTATCTCAGGGGTTTGCTATCAGTGGTGCTGATTCCCGGACCGCGGTTAATGATTCAGTGGGTGGGAAAAGTCAGCTGGTTTCCATAGTCGCGGCCTTACTCATCGGTATCGTTGTGGTATTTTTCACCCAGCCATTACAATTTATTCCGGTATCTGCATTAGGTATTGTTCTAATGTATGCCTCGTGGTCATTAATTGATTTACGTGGGCTCTGGAACCTGAGGCGCAGAAATAAACAGGCATTCCGCCTGGCCTTCTTCACTTTTGGCTGTGTTTTAATTATCGGCGTTATCCAGGGGATCGGCCTTGCGGTGTTGCTTGGCCTGTTACAGTTCCTTCGTACAGTGTTTCGTCCCTCTGAGCACTTGTTGGGCACTGACGAAGATGGAATGATTCACTCATTAGGTAATACAACCGATATTAAAATGGTCCCGGGCGTGCTGATGTATCGATTTAACTCACCGTTGACCTATTTTAATGTGGCTTATTTTAAACGTCGGGTATTGAACCTGGTTGATGGTACTGCATTACAACCTAAATGGGTGGTCATTGATGCCGTTGCTTGCTTCACCTATTCAGACATCAGCGTCCTGGCAACCATTAATGAGTTAAAGCGTGACCTGAAGGGGCGAAAGATTACGTTAATCCTGGCGGGCAGAAAAACGGAATTAACGCGCTGGTTTAAAGAGAGTCGGCCAACGATGAATGATGATGACATGATTCTGGCGCCAGACCTCTATCTGGCACTTCGGTTCATTCAGAGTAAAGAGAGTGCGAGTGAATCAGGTGGCGAGGTATAAGTTAAAGGCTTGCCCGCCACCGGCGAGCAAGCCACACCTCTAGCGATACAGCGTCTTTTCCGCAACCGGAATAAGCAGTCCGGATCGCCAGTCCGCCAGCGTCAGCTGCGCAAGCCTGCCCAGCGCGGTATAAAACGGATGCCCGGCGTTATCGACAAACACTGACAGGAAGCGGGTGCTCCACGGCAGGAGGTGCCACGCCAGAAGCTGAGCGCACTCCGCTTCGCGGCCATTCTCGGCCAGCCACGCCGCGAGCATTAGCAACGTGCCAAAGTGATCTTCCGGTTCCTGTTGCTGCATCTCAAACGCGATATTGTTCTCCCGCATCCACTGTCGCAGCGCGAGGGTCGAATCGCCAAACAGCACGGATTCACGGTCCAGCCAGACGGAACCCCACGGCGGAGCGGGCAGGGCATAAGGACCAATAAACAGCCGTTGCCAGGCGTCGGTCAGCGGTTCATCGGAAGATGAGGCAAACGTATCGGCAACAGGCTGCAGCGCTTCCGGCGGCAGGGGCCAGTCCTGAACCCATTCGCCAGCAGTGAGAGCGCTCACCAGCGGCGCGGCCTGCTCACTGTCGGGTGCGAAATAAAACAGCGCGCCCAGTACCCTGGCGCTGAACGCGAACGATTCACGATGTGAGACGTCTTCCATAAAACTTTCCTTGCTTACGCGGACGACGTCCGCGCGACTGTGATAACCGATAATACTGACCATGGATTAAACCATGGTCTCGCGTTTCACTCTTTACACCTTCTCAATCTGCACCAGATTGGTGTGCTGCGGGTTGCCTTTTGCCAGCGGAGAAGGTCGATGGGTCGTCAGCGTGTTGATGCATGAGCCGTGGTCGATACGATCGCCACTCATATTGGCATCGTGCCAGGCTCCCTGGCCCATGGCGCTCACGCCGGGCATGATGCGTGGCGTCACTTTTGCTTCAGTTCGCACCTCGCCGCGACTATTAAAGACGCGCACCGTATCGCCGTTCTTAATGCCGCGTTTTTCGGCATCGACAGGATTAAGCCAGACCTCCTGGCGGCAGGCCGCTTTCAACACGTCGACGTTGCCGTAGCTCGAGTGGGTTCGGGCTTTAAAGTGGAAACCGAACAGCTGCAGCGGGAACTGCGCGCGCTCGGGCGCATCCCATCCGTCAAAGGTTGATGCGTACACGGGCAGTGGGCTAATGGTCTCGTCTTTTGCCAACTCCCAGGTCGCCGCAATCTTCGCCAGCTTGCTGGAGTAAATTTCAATCTTGCCCGATGGCGTTTTCAGCGGATTGGCTTCCGGGTTCTCGCGGAATTTTTTATAGGCCACAAAGTGTCCGTTCGGATCTTTGCGCTTATAAATGCCCATTTTTTTCAGCTCGTCATAGGACGGTAGTGCGGGATCTTTTGCGAGCATTTTGGCATACAGATACTGCAGCCACTCTTCCTGCGTGCGCCCTTCGGTAAATTTCTGATGAATATCCGGCCCGAGGCGTTTCGCCACTTCGCTCATGATCCAATAGATGGGCTTACGCTCAAACTTCGGTGCAGTCACGGGCTGGAGGAAAATCAGGTAGCCCATGTTGCCTGCATAATCGTTAGGAATGATGTCTTCCTGTTCGACGGTCATCAGGTCCGGCAACACGATATCGGCATACTTCGCTGACGAGGTCATGAAGTTATCAATGACGACGATCGTTTCGCATTTACTTTCGTCCTGCAGGATCTCGTGAGTTTTATTGATATCGGAGTGCTGGTTAATAATGGTGTTGCCCGCGTAGTTCCAGATGAACTTAATCGGCACGTCCAGCTTATCCTTACCGCGCACCCCGTCGCGCAGGGCGGTCATTTCCGGGCCACGGACGATGGCATCCGTCCAGCTGAAGCAGGATATTTGCGTTTTAACCGGATTTTCCGGCAGCGGCATACGTTCAATAGTGATGGTGTAGCTGGATTCGCGCGCGCCACTGTTGCCACCGTTGATCCCCACATTACCTGTGAGGATCGGCAGCATCGCGATGGCGCGGGAGGACAGCTCGCCGTTCGCCTGGCGCTGTGGTCCCCAGCCCTGGCAGATGTAGGCCGGCTTCGCGGAGCCGATTTCGCGGGCCAGCTTGACGATACGATCTACCGGAATGCCGGTGATGTGCGAGGCCCATTCAGGCGTTTTCGCCGTGTTGTCATCCCCCTGGCCGAGAATATACGCTTTATAGTGACCATTCGCGGGGGCGCCTTCCGGCAGCGTTTTTTCGTCATAGCCAACGCAGTATTTGTCCAGGAACGGCTGGTCGACCAGGTTTTCGTCGATCAATACCCAGGCAATAGCTGCCACCAGTGCGGCATCAGTACCCGGACGGATCGGGATCCATTCATCTTCGCGTCCGGCTGCCGTGTCGGTGTAACGCGGGTCGATGACAATCATGCGCGCGTTGGACCGCTCGCGAGCCTGCTCCAGATAATACGTAATCCCGCCGCCGCTCATGCGCGTTTCCGCCGGATTATTGCCGAACATCACCACCAGTTTGGTGTTTTCAATATCCGAGGTGCTGTTCCCGTCATTGCTGCCGTAGGTATAGGGCATGGCGCAGGCGATTTGCGCCGTGCTGTAGGTGCCGTAGTGGCTCAGAAAACCGCCGTAGCAGTTCATCAGGCGCGCCACCAGCGAAGCGTAAGGAGAGGAACGGGTGATATTGCCGCCGACAATGCCGGAGGAGTAGTTAATATACACCGCTTCGTTGCCGTATTTGTCGACCACGTCTTTCAGGCTGGCGGTGATAGCGTCCAGCGCTTCATCCCAAGTGATGCGCTCAAATTTGCCCTCACCGCGTTTGCCCACGCGTTTCATCGGGTAGTTCAGGCGGTCAGGGTGGTTGATGCGTCGGCGAATAGAGCGCCCGCGCAGGCAGGCCCGGACCTGGTGATTACCATAGATATCCTCACCGGTGTTATCCGTTTCGACCCAGTACACTTCATTGTCGCGGACGTGCAGGCGCAGCGCGCAGCGGCTGCCGCAGTTGACCGAGCAGGCACCCCAGACCACTTTATCTTCCGCAGGCTGGACGGCATTTTGCACCGCAGCGGCTGCGCTTTTTAGACCAAAAGGAAGCGAGATCCCGCCAGCGGCAAGCGCCAGAGAACCTATTGCGGTAGATTTCACGAGAGTTCGGCGGCTAATACCGCCGTGATGATCGACCTCAGACATGGCTCACCCCAAGATTGAGATTACGTATTATTTTTACCCGTGATTACAACCGGGCTAATGATGGGGTGAGTGTTACTTATTTGGAGGTATTAGATCTTAATCCTCATCAAATCAAAGGGGATTGAAGGTAAATTACTGAGATTCCGCAGCCCCATTGCCTGTACGGGTGTACAAAATTTTAAAGGTGTCGTTGGCGCAGTGGCCCACCACCTGCGCGTCCGGCTGGTCAGCTTGATCATTCGGCACAATGCTCAGCGTAAAACCTGACTCCGGCACGCCGTTGTTGATAATCTTCTGCTGAATGTCGCTTTTCACGCGCTCGCAGGAGTCGGGTGCCGCCAGCGCGGCGGTTGAAGCACTCATTAACAGCAGGGCGGTAATCCAGGGTAACCGTTTCATCTGTAGCTCCTTTTCTCTGTGTATAGATTAATTTTAGCATGCTTCGTGTAAACAACTGTATTTGCTAATATGATTGGGAATAATCTCTCTGTATTGGTAAAGAATGTGAAGAAATATGCAGCGATAACGCTCCTGGCAGCCGCTCTCGCAGGGTGTGACAACAACTCCGCGCCGCTGTCGTTTACGCCGGAGATGGCGAGTTTTTCAAACGAGTTTGATTTCGACCCTCTGCGCGGCCCGGTCAAAGACTTTACCCAGACGCTGTTCAACGAGAAGGGCGAAGTGTCCAAACGGGTTACCGGCACCGTGTCGGCGGAAGGGTGTTTCGATACGCTGGAACTGCACGACCTGGAGGCTAACACGGGCGTAGCGCTGGTGCTGGATGCCAACTACTACATTGATGCAGAAACCCAGCAGCGTAAGGTGAAGCTGCAGGGCAAATGCCAACTGGCCGAACTGCCGTCAGCCGGGGTGACGTGGGATACCGACGACAATGGCTTTGTGGTGGCCGCGCACGGCAAAGAGATGGAAGTGAAGTATCGATACGATGCGGATGGCTATCCGCTGGGCAAAACCACTGTCTCCGGGGATCAGCATTTATCGGTGCAGTCGACACCGTCAAAGGATCTGCGCAAAAGAATGGATTACTCGGCCGTGAGCCTGTTAAACGACAAGCCGCTCGGCAACGTGACGCAGAGCTGCGACTACGATCGACACAACAACCCGGTTAGCTGCGATCTCACCATCACTGACGACAGCGTTAAGCCTGCCGTTGAGCGCAAGTACACCATCAAGAATACGATTGAGTACTACTGAGAATAAAACCGCGCAGGTTACTGCGCGGTTGGTTTCAGCAGGCTGGCGCCTGACGGCTTGTGTCCCGCCAGGTGCTGATGCTGGAAGATGCACATGCGGATGGTGTTGCGGTATTCGCCGTTGATAAAGAACTCGTGAATCAGCTCGCCTTCTACCATAAAGCCCAGCTTACGGTAGATATGGATCGCTTTCTCGTTCTCTTTATCCACGATCAGGTAAAGCTTGTAGAGGTTCAGGACGTTAAATCCGTAATCCATCGCCAGCTTCGCCGCCCGTGAGGCCAGGCCTTTCCCCTGGTGCTCAGGCGAAATAATGATCTGGAACTCCGCCCGACGGTGAACGTGGTTGATCTCAACCAGCTCCACAAGCCCCGCTTTTTCACCCTCACACTCCACCACAAAACGACGCTCGCTCTGATCGTGAATGTGCTTATCGTAGAGATCGGACAGCTCGACAAAGGCTTCGTACGGCTCTTCGAACCAGTAGCGCATTACGCTGGCGTTATTGTCGAGCTGGTGGACAAAGCGCAGATCTTCACGCTCCAGCGGCCGGAGTTTTACGTCACAGGGCGCCGACATTATGGGGCAACCGTACGACCAGTGCGGCGATCCAGGCAGCGCAGGGTGTTCGGCTCCCAGTAGGCATTGACATTCGCACTTTGCTGACACTTATCGCGTGCGTCGAAGGCGACATCTTCTTTGTCCCACTCTTTCTCAGCACGTTTGTTGACCTTCTGACGAAGGCTGCGGGTGTCATTCCATTGTTCTTTGTCCATCGCGGCGTTCTGGCGGCTTTGCGCGCTGTCACCAGACTCAATAACGAGCTTGCTGGTTTCCGCTGTCGCAGAGGCGGCAAAGGCGAACGATGACAGCGCCAGCAGGGCTGTCAGACAAAGGCGTTTGCTTAATGTAGTCATAGCGTTTCCTTTAAAATGGGTGCAGATGAGCAAGTTTCCCCGTTCAGATTCTACACCAAAGAGCAATAACGGCATACCCGCGGAGCGGGTATGGAAAAGTAAAGGACATTATCGGGTATGATGTCTAAATAGATCCTCACCTGACGTTAACTATGCTCAAAACGACGCTGCTTTTTTTTGCTACCGCGCTATGCGAAATCATCGGCTGCTTCCTACCGTGGCTTTGGCTGAAGAAGGGAGGGTCGGTATTGCTGCTCATCCCGGCAAGCGTCGCGCTGGCTCTCTTTGTCTGGCTGTTAACGCTGCATCCGGCTGCCAGTGGCCGCGTCTACGCCGCATACGGTGGTGTCTATGTCTGTACTGCGCTGCTGTGGCTGCGCGTGGTGGACGGCGTCAAACTTAGCGCCTACGACTGGGCCGGCGCGCTGGTTGCTCTGTGCGGTATGCTGATCATTGTGGCGGGATGGGGGCGGGCCTGAGCCCCCGGTTTTGTGATCGTTGGCGGATTTTATGATCATTATACTTGTATGGTAGTAGGGTTGGTGGGTAAATTTCCAGCATCATAACGAACGATGTAAGGAAAGGAATTATGAAGATTGTCGCGGCTGACGTGTTTGTTACCTGCCCGGGGCGGAACTTTGTCACCCTTAAAATCACCACCGATGAGGGGATTGTCGGCCTCGGTGACGCCACGCTGAACGGGCGTGAGCTCTCCGTTGCCTCCTACCTGAAAGATCATCTCTGCCCGCAGCTGATTGGCCGCGACGCGCACCGTATCGAAGACATCTGGCAGTTTTTCTATAAGGGCGCCTACTGGCGTCGCGGGCCGGTCACCATGTCGGCCATCTCCGCCGTGGATATGGCGCTGTGGGACATTAAAGCCAAAGCGGCCAATATGCCTCTTTACCAGCTGCTGGGCGGCGCATCCCGTGAGGGCGTAATGGTCTACTGCCACACCACCGGGCACACCATTGACGACGTGCTGGAAGATTACGCCCGCCATAAGGAGATGGGCTTTAAGGCCATCCGCGTGCAGTGCGGCGTGCCGGGCATGAAAACCACCTACGGCATGGCCAAAGGGAAGGGGCTGGCCTACGAGCCCGCCACTAAAGGCGACTGGCCGGAAGAGCAGCTCTGGTCCACCGAGAAATACCTCGATTTCACGCCAAAGCTGTTTGACGCGGTACGCAGCAAATTTGGCTTCAATGAACATCTTCTGCACGATATGCACCACCGCCTGACGCCCATCGAAGCGGCGCGCTTCGGCAAGAGCATTGAAGCATTCCGCATGTTCTGGATGGAAGACCCAACGCCCGCTGAAAACCAGGAATGCTTCCGCCTGATCCGCCAGCACACCGTCACGCCAATTGCGGTGGGGGAAGTGTTTAACAGTATCTGGGACTGCAAGCAGCTCATCGAAGAGCAGCTTATCGACTATATCCGCACCACCATCACTCATGCTGGCGGGATCACCGGGATGCGCCGCATCGCGGACTTCGCGTCGCTCTACCAGGTGCGCACCGGCTCGCACGGCCCGTCGGATCTCTCGCCTGTATGCCACGCGGCCGCGCTGCATTTTGACCTGTGGGTGCCAAACTTTGGCGTCCAGGAATATATGGGCTACTCCGAACAGATGCTTGAAGTCTTCCCGCACAGCTGGCGCTTTGATAACGGCTATATGCACCCGGGCGACAAGCCGGGCCTGGGCATCGAGTTTGACGAAAAGCTGGCGGCGAAATACCCCTACGATCCGGCCTATCTGCCGGTGGCCCGTCTTGAAGACGGCACGCTGTGGAACTGGTAAGCGAGGAATGAACGATGAAAAGCGTAGTGATTCAACAGCCGAACGAACTGGTGATTGAAGAGCGGCCACGACCGGAGCCCGGCGCAGGTGAAGTCCGCGTCAAAATCACGCTGGCGGGGATCTGCGGTTCGGACAGCCACATCTACCGCGGCCATAATCCGTTTGCGAAGTATCCACGCACGATTGGCCACGAGTTCTTTGGCGTGATTGACGCCGTGGGAGAGGGGGTAGACAGCGCGCGCCTGGGCCAGCGCGTCTCGGTTGATCCGGTGATCAGCTGCGGACACTGCTATCCGTGCTCCGTCGGAAAACCGAACGTCTGCACCTCGCTGGTGGTGCTGGGCGTACACCGTGACGGCGGTTTCAGTGAATATGCGGTAGTGCCCGCTAAAAATGCCTGGCCTGTTCCGGACGGAATTCCTGATAAGCACGCCGTCATGGTTGAGCCCTTCACCATCGCCGCCAACGTGACGGGGCAGGCTAATCCCACCGAACAGGACATTGCGCTGATCTACGGCGCAGGGCCGATGGGGCTGGTCACCGTGCAGGCGCTGAAGGGTGTCTATAAGGTGAAGGAGATTATCGTTGTTGACCGCATAGACGAGCGCCTGGCGATGGCCCGGCGCAGCGGCGCGGACTGGGTCTTAAATAACAGCGAACAGTCGCTGCAGGCCGCGCTGGACGAAAAAGGCATCAAGCCGACGTTAATCATTGATGCCGCCTGTCACCCGGCGATTTTGCACGAAGCGGTCACTCTGGCCTCTCCGGCGGCGCGCATCGTGCTGATGGGGTTCTCCAGCGAGCCGAGCCAGATAGTCCAGCAGGGCATCACCGGTAAAGAGCTGGCGATCTTCTCTTCGCGCCTGAATGCTAACAAATTCCCGGTCGTCATCGACTGGCTGCAAAAAGGGCTGATCGACCCGGACAAACTGATCACCCATACCTTTGACTATCACCATGTAACAGACGCCATCGAACTGTTTGAAAAAGACCAGCGGCAGTGCTGCAAAGTCTTGCTCACGTTCGGACAATAATCCTATACGCGGTTAAGAGCCTGCGCAGACAGGCTCTGGTGGTACGCATCTTACCTTTTAGAGATAGCCATTATGACGCAAGCACAACCTCAAAGAACCACCTCCGATCTGGTGAAAGCCGCCGTCTCCGGCTGGCTGGGCACCGCCCTGGAGTTTATGGATTTCCAGCTGTACTCGCTGGGCGCCGCACTGGTCTTCCATGAGATCTTCTTCCCGGAACAGTCCGCCGCGATGGCGCTGATCCTCGCGATGGGCACCTACGGCGCTGGCTATATTGCGCGCATCGTCGGGGCCTTTATCTTTGGCAGAATGGGCGACAGCATTGGTCGTAAGAAGGTGCTGTTCATTACCATCACCATGATGGGGATATGCACCACGCTGATTGGCGTGCTGCCGACCTACGCGCAAATCGGCATTTTTGCACCCGTACTGCTGGTGACGCTGCGTATTATTCAGGGGCTGGGCGCCGGGGCGGAGATCTCCGGGGCCGGGACCATGCTGGCGGAGTATGCGCCAAAGGGGAAGCGCGGCATCATCTCCTCGCTGGTGGCGATGGGTACAAACTGCGGAACGCTGAGCGCCACGGCGATCTGGGCCATTATGTTCTTTGCCCTCGACCGTGAACAGCTGCTCGCCTGGGGCTGGCGCGTGCCGTTCCTCGCCAGCGTCGTGGTGATGGTCTTTGCCATCTGGCTGCGAATGAACCTCAAGGAGAGCCCGGTGTTTGAGAAAGTAAACGATGCAGAAACCGTGCAGCCGGACACCTCACTGGGTTCAATGGTGAAAAGTAAATCCTTCTGGCTGGCGACCGGCCTGCGTTTCGGTCAGGCGGGCAACTCGGGGCTGATCCAGACATTCCTCGCGGGTTATCTGGTCCAGACGCTGCTGTTCGATAAAGCGATTCCCACCGATGCGCTGATGATAAGCTCCATTCTCGGGTTTATCTCCATCCCGCTGCTGGGCTGGCTTTCCGATAAAGTGGGGCGCAGGCTGCCGTACATTATCCTTAATATCTCCGCCATTATTCTGGCCTACCCGATGCTGTCGATTATCGTCGATAAAAGCTATGCGCCGGGGACAATCATGCTCTCGATCATCGTTATCCATAATTTCGCCGTGCTGGGGCTGTTTGCGCTGGAAAATATCACCATGGCGGAGATGTTTGGCTCGCGGAATCGCTTTACCCGCATGGCTATCTCTAAAGAAGCGGGCGGGCTGGTAGCGGTGGGCTTTGGTCCGGTACTGGCGGGGATCTTCTGCAACATGACCGGCTCCTGGTGGCCGATCGTTGCCATGCTGGTGGCCTATTCCGCAATCGGCCTCGTCTCGGCGTTCCTGATGCCGGAAGTACGCGACCGCGATTTGAGCGCGGCGGAAGATGCAGCGGAGGCCGCGCCAAAAGCGAGCGTGGGCTACGGTGCGATCTCCACGCGACGCTAGTGGTTTATATCTTGCGTGACTTATCACACAACTTTTTATTTATGTCACACCACATGAGCAAAAGTTAATATAAATCAAAATCTCAAACGGCAGTATCAGTATGGTTGATGGCAGTTATTTTTACCCCAACTGCCATTCTAGTTGGTGTAGTCAGCAGGCGCTGCCGCTTCAGAAGGAGCGGCAGCGATCCACAGCTTTCTAATTAGCGAGTCTTAATCATGGAAAACACCTTATTACAGGCCAACGCGACGCTGCCACAGTACGATCGCGACAGTCTTAAAGCACGCATTGTACATTTAGGCTTCGGCGCATTTCACCGCGCGCATCAGGCGGTGTATGCCGATATCCTCGCGGCTGAACACACCAGCGACTGGGGCTACTGTGAGGTTAACCTGATTGGTGGCGAGCAGCAGATTGCCGATCTGAACGCGCAGGATAATCTCTACACCGTGGCGGAAATGTCTGCCGATGCCTGGACCTCCCGCGTGGTTGGCGTAGTCAAAAAGGCACTGCACGCGCAGGTTGACGGCCTGGAGAGCGTGCTGGCAGCGATGTGTGAACCTCAGGTGGCGATTGTTTCGCTGACCATCACCGAGAAGGGGTACTGCCACTCGCCGGCGACGGGGCAACTGATGCTCGATCACCCGTTTATCGTTGCCGACCTGCAAAACCCGCACCAGCCCAAATCCGCGCCCGGGGTGGTGGTGGAAGCGCTGGCGCGTCGCAAAGCGGCGGGTCTGCCTGCGTTTAGCGTGATGTCCTGCGACAACATGCCGGAGAACGGCCACGTGATGCGCAACGTGACCTGCGCATACGCCCGGGCGGTAGACGGCGAGCTGGCGGACTGGATCGAGGCAAACGTCACCTTCCCGTCAACCATGGTGGATCGTATCGTGCCGGCGGTTACTCCCGATACGCTGGATAAAATCGAAAAGCTGACCGGCGTGCGTGATCCGGCGGCGGTGGCCTGTGAACCGTTCCGCCAGTGGGTGATCGAAGATAACTTTGTGGCAGGGCGCCCCGAGTGGGAAAAAGCGGGCGCCGAGCTGGTTTCAGACGTGATCCCGTTTGAAGAGATGAAGCTGCGCATGCTCAATGGCAGCCACTCGTTCCTGGCGTACCTGGGCTATCTGGCCGGATACCAGCATATCAACGACTGTATGGAAGATGAGAGCTACCGCGTCGCCGCCCACGCGCTGATGCTCAACGAGCAGGCGCCGACCCTGAAAGTGAAGGGCGTCGATTTAGAACGCTACGCTGACCTGCTGATTGCCCGTTACAGCAACCCGGCCCTGCGTCACCGCACCTGGCAAATTGCGATGGACGGCAGCCAGAAGCTTCCGCAGCGTATGCTGGACTCCGTACGCTGGCACCTGGTGCACCAGACGCCTTTCCCACTCATGGCGCTGGGCGTGGCAGGGTGGATGCGCTATGTCGGCGGCGTTGACGAGCAGGGTAATGCCATCGATGTGAGTGATCCGCAGCTGGCGGTGATTCAGGCGGCGGTGAAAGGGAGTGCCGAAGGGGAAAACCGGGTTAACGCGCTGCTCGGCATTGAGTCCATTTTTGGGAAAGAGTTGCCGCGAGAAAAAGCCTTCACAGACGCCGTGATGAGCGCATATCTGACGCTGCTGCAGAAGGGGGCAAAGAACACGGTGGCGGAGTGCGTGTCACATCTGTAATTCAACACATGCCGCCGTTCGCGGCGGCATGTTGGCGCACAATTTAGTGCATACCCAGACGAATCAGTTCAATTGGTTCGAACTTACCTTCGCATCCTTCCACTTCCACCGTTTTGCCACGGCGCACCTGCGCGGCATCGAGCCCGTCGCTGTGGATTGCCTTAATCACGCCGGTTTTGCCGGTGCCGCTAATCATGACGCGGCTGCCGGTGGTGATTGCATTGCGGTTACGGTCGTATGTCAACATGGTATATTCTCCTCTCTAAACTATCCGTTACGGCGCTATTACAGCTTTTGCCGTTCACGGGGCACTATAAATACGCCTGTCTGCCAGCTATGTTTTTGTTTTTGATCAAACTCACACTTTTTTCTTTATTCCGTGGGGTGCTGACGGTTAACAACGCCAATTTACAAAGCAGACCGTTATTTTCATTTGTTTATAGTTTCGAAGAGGAAGCGTTGAGGGTTGGTTTATATTCCCGATGCCATTCTGGGTACAGGAAATAACCCTTCATCGGAATAAGGAGTCAGGCTTATGTATAAGAAGATTTTGATGCCTGTTGACGTGTTTGAAATGGATTTGAGCGACAAAGCGGTTCGCCACGCGGCTAACCTCGCGAAGGCTGAGGGCGCGTCGATTACCCTGGTCAATATTCTGCCAGCCAGCAGCCGGTCTCTGCTGCGCGGATTCAACGCCGATATTAAAAAGTTTGAAGAGTATATGACCGCGGAATCCGCGAAGAAAATGAACGCGTTAAAAAGACTGTTCGATATCTCTGCGGAAAATATTCACTCTCTGGTTCGTTTTGGTAACGTCCGCGATGAAATTATCAGGCTGAGCAAAGAGGGGGAATATGACGTGATTGTCATCGGGTCGAAAAATCCGGGCATCACTACCCATCTGCTGGGATCAAATGCAGAATCTATTCTGCGCTACGCCACCATCCCGGTGTTAGTCGTTCGCTAATCACAACGCCGCCCGCGAATGGGGCGGCAAATATCACTCTTCGCTAAACCACTCGCTATTTTCCTGACGAATAAGCTGCACGGATTCGCCGATCTCCTGCAGATGCAGCGTCATCGCTTTTTCCACGCCGTCCGGGTCGCGTTTTTCCAGCGCGCTGAAAATATCGTGATGCTGTCGGAGCAGCATTTCCGGCGGGGAGACGTGATCGAGGCTCATATAGCGCACCCGGTCAATGGTGGCCTTGATGTTCTCGATGGTATCCCAGGCCAGCTGGCAGTCCGCAATTTGCGCCAGCTTCTGGTGAAACTCGTCATCAAGCTGGAAGAAATCGTTGAGCTGCTTACGGTCAATCGCAATGCGCTGCTGATGCAGGTTTTGCTCCAGCAGGTAACACTGGTTGTCATTAATAAGCGTTGCAGCACGGCGCACCACCGCGCATTCAATCGCCTGGCGGACGAAACAGCCGTTGCGCACCTGAGAGAGTGAAATTTTGTTCACGTAGCTGCCGCGCTGCGGGCGGATCTGAATCAGGCCGTTCTCAGCAAGCTTAATAAACGCTTCACGCACCGGCTGGCGGGACACGTCAAAACGCACGGAGACCTCTTTTTCAGAAAGCGGCGTTCCCGGCGGGATCAGGCAATGGACAATATCACGTCGCAAAATGCGATAGATTTGCTGGTTTACGGGCTGGGTGGGATTGAGTTGCGATTCAGCGGCCATGAGTTGTCAGTTCTCAGAGAGTTAGCCTGAACATACTACCATTCTTTTACAACCCGAAACAGACCCGGCCCGCAGGCCGGGAAGGGCATATTTAGCCACGATGGACGCTAAGTCCGGCAAAACTCTGGCTGACCGGCATCATCTCTACGGTATTGATGTTGACGTGTTTTGGCAGCGTTGCCACCCACCAGACCGTTTCGGTCACATCTTCCGGCGTCAACGCGTTGGCGTTTTCGTAGGTTTTATCCGCTTTCGCGTCATCACCCTTGAAGCGCACGTTGGAGAATTCGGTGCCGCCTACCAGGCCCGGTTCGATATCGGTGACGCGAATGGCGGTGCCGTGCAGATCGGTACGCAGGTTCAGGCTGAACTGGCGAACAAAGGCTTTGGTTGCGCCGTAGACGTTACCGCCCGCGTAAGGCCAGCTCCCGGCGGTAGAACCGATGTTGATAATGTGGCCGCGGTTGCGCTCCACCATGCCCGGCAGCACCGCGCGGGTCATGTACACCAGCCCTTTGTTGTTGGTGTCGATCATGTTTTCCCAGTCCTCAACGCTGGCTTTGTGGGCAGGCTCCATGCCCAGCGCCAGACCGGCATTGTTGACCAGTACGTCGATGGCGCGCCACTCTGCCGGCAGGTTAGCAATCATCTCTTCAATGGCCGCGCGGTTACGCACGTCCAGCTGTGCGGTCAGGATGCTGCCACCTAATTCGTCCTTCAGCTCCTGCAGGCGCTCCTGACGACGGCCGGTTGCAATAACCTTGTGTCCGTTGGCGACGAAGCGACGCGTGATGCTTTCACCAAAACCCGCCGTTGCCCCGGTAACTAAAATAATCATCTCACTGTTCCTCAACGCTTTTTGTGTTGTACTAACATAGCACGGTCGCAGAGGGTGCGTTAAGGCAACATTTGTATGACGGCGTTGCAGGCGATGGCGGCCTGGCCTACTCTGGGAGGATACCCGTTCTGAGGAGTGAAAGATGACGGCCACGAATCCTTTTTTTGACATCAGCCTGTTGCCCTATCAGGCACCCCATTTTGATACCATCAAAGACGAGCACTATCGTCCGGCCTTCGATGAAGCGCTTCGTCAGAAGCGGGCGGACATAGACGCGATCGTCTCTCAAACCGCTGCGCCAGACTTCACTAACACCGTGCTGGCTCTGGAGAAAAGCGGCCTCATGCTCGCGCGCGTCAGCAGCGTTTTCTTCGCCATGACCTCCGCGCACACCAATGCGTATCTGCAGGAACTGGAAGAGCAGTTCTCCACCGAACTTGCCGCGCTGGCGAACGACATCTGGCTGAACGATATCCTTTTTGCCCGCGTCGGGAGCGTCTGGCAGGACCGCGCCGCGCTGGACGCCGAATCCCGTCGGCTGGTCGAAGAGACGTACCAGCGCTTTATTCTGGCCGGCGCGCGCCTGAATGAGACAGAAAAAGCCGAGCTGAAGGCGCTGAATACCGAGGCCGCATCCCTGACCAGCCAGTTTAACCAGCGCCTGCTGGCCGCCAACAACGCGGGCGGGCTGGTGGCGGATTACGCGCACCAGCTTGAAGGCCTCAGCGCAGAAGAGATTGCTGCCGCGGCGCAGGCCGCCGCGGAAAAAGGGCTTAAGGACCGCTGGCTGATCCCGCTCCTGAATACGACACAGCAGCCTGCGCTAGCGGCGCTGCGCAATCGCCAGACGCGTGAAAACCTGTTCAACGCCGGCTGGACGCGCACCCAGAAAGGGGATGAAAACGACACCCGCGCATTGATCCTGCGTCTTACGGCGCTGCGCGCGCGCCAGGCCCGTCTGCTCGGCTTTGAAGATTACGCCAGCTGGAGCATCGCCGACCAGATGGCGAAAACTCCAGACGCCGCGCTGGCCTTTATGCGCGGGATTGTGCCCGCGGCGCGTGCCCGTGCAGAGCGCGAGCAGGCCGATATTCAGAAGGTCATTGATGACGAGCAGGGCAGTTTCACCGCGCAGGCCTGGGACTGGGCCTTTTATGCCGAGCGCGTGCGCCAGGCGAAATACGCCCTCGATGAATCGCAGATTCGACCCTATTTTGCGCTCAATACTGTGCTCCATGATGGCGTATTCTGGGCGGCCAGCCAGCTGTTTGGCATTCGTTTTGTGGAGCGTTTCGATATTCCGGTTTATCACCCGGATGTCCGGGTCTGGGAAATTTTCGACCACACCGGTGAGGGCATGGCGCTGTTTTACGGCGACTTCTTTGCCCGCGATTCCAAGCAGGGCGGTGCCTGGATGGGGAATTTTATCGAGCAATCCTTCGAGTTTGCTGCCCGTCCGGTGATCTACAACGTCTGCAACTACCAAAAGCCGGGTAACGGCGGCGTCGCGCTTCTCTCCTGGGATGACGTGATAACCCTGTTCCACGAGTTTGGCCATACTCTGCACGGTCTGTTTGCCAGCCAGCGCTTCGCTACGCTGTCCGGTACTAATACGCCGCGTGATTTCGTTGAATTCCCGTCGCAAATCAATGAGCACTGGGCCAGCCATCCTCAGGTGTTTAGCCACTATGCCCGTCACTACGAAACCGGTGAACCGATGCCGGACGCGCTGCGGGAAAGCATGCTCAACGCGACCCATTTCAACAAGGGTTATGACATGACGGAGCTGCTGAGCGCGGCGCTGCTGGACATGAACTGGCACGGCATCAGCGAGGGCGTGTCGAGCGTTGAAGAATTTGAAGCTGCGGCGTTGAAAAAAGAGGGGCTGGATCTGCCCGCCGTACCGCCGCGTTATCGCAGCAGCTACTTTGCCCATATTTTTGGCGGCGGCTACGCGGCGGGGTATTACGCCTACCTGTGGACGCAAATGCTGGCGGACGATGGCTATCAGTGGTTCGTGGAGCAGGGGGGCTTAACTCGCGAGAACGGGCAAACGTTCCGTGAGGCGATTTTGTCTCGTGGCAACAGCGCTGATTTAGCCGAACTGTATCGAAACTGGCGCGGGCACGATCCGAAGATTGAACCGATGCTGGAGAATCGCGGGTTGAGCGAATAGCGTCATGTTTGGATGAAAACAGAACCGGGCCGAAGCCCGGTTTTTTATCTCCTTTCTCTTCTTCTGCTATTTCAATAAATATCAGTGACGTTTTCCAGAATATACGCGGTGCAATTATCTTTATCACGAATAGCGCCTTTTATTAAAATTGTCCGGGTTATAAAAATAAACGCTGATTTAAGGTGTGTTTTTCACTGTAAATTTTTTCCTTTTTATGCCGATAAATGAAGATGAGAAAAAATTGACGTTATAGCAGTTAAGAAGGCGAATGATGACCCTACCTCTGACCACCTCTGGCTTTACGGATGTCGAGCAATCTAAAAGGCTGATAAATAAAACCTTTACCTATGTTGTAACGTTGCTGGTCGGTATTTTTGCGGCGGCAATAGTATCTTTGCTGGTAATAAAAAATAATGTTAATGAAATCAGCGACAAGCATGACGAATTTTTATTAAGAAAAGCGTTAGAGGCCCGCCAGGAGAGCATCCGCAGTCATCTGAAAGACTATGCAGAGTGGGGCGATGCCTACAAACACCTCCATCAGAAAATGGATACGCACTGGGCATGGGACAAGCAGAATCTGGGCAAGTCGCTGTATGACAACTTTGGCTATGAGGGCGCGTTTGTCCTCTCCCCGGAAGGCACCACGCGCTACAGCGTGATTGACGGGAAACTGAAACAGGAAGAACTGGAGCGCTGGTTAGGTACATCGACAAAAGACCGTTTACTCAGCGAACTGAGCAAAAATAAGGGATTGCCGGTTTCTGTACTAACGCTAATTGATTCCATGCCTGCCATTGTATCTGCTGAATGGATAACAACGGGCGATGATACCAGTGTACACCCCTTACCGGGCCGGCCTTCGGCAATGGTGTTTGTAGATAAATTAACGGCTAAAAAACTTCTCACGATGGGGCATGATGCCGCCATTAAAAATGTTCGTATTTTACCCAACGCGTTGGTTTCTAAAATAAACGATCGGACGGAATTAACATTAAGCACCCAGAAGGGTGATGTGCAGATTATCTGGGACAGCGAAAATCCCGGCCAGGCGTTGATCGTCTATTTTCTGCCGTTACTTATTCTTTCCGTACTGCTTACAATAACGATGACGGTAATTCTTATGCGTCATATTATGCACAAGGCCAAAATTCATGACGAAAATGCCTTTCTCCTTGAGCAGGCACGGTTGAATCTTATCACCAGTGAAAAACGATTCAGGGATGTCAGCGAAACAACCAGCGACTGGTTCTGGGAAACAGATTTATCGTTAACTATAACGTGGCTATCAGGCCGCTTTTCCACCGTTACGGGATATGAAAACAGCAAATGGATAGGTCGCAGGCTGGATGAACTCTTTCCTTCAACAGGAGACCTGCTTCGTGATTGTGTCAGCCATCGGGAATTAACAGGACGCTTTGAATTCAGGAACTGTCCTTATATCAATAATCAGCACTCCACCTCTTATTGCACGCTTTTGGCAAAATTTTCTGCTCAGCCTGATGGAACGGTAGTTTTACGCGGGGCGGCAACGGATGTCTCTCTGGAAGTAGAGGCAATAAAACGCGTGGAGTTTCTCTCCCGCCATGATGAATTAACGGGGCTCCCGAACCGGTACCACATCAAGGAGTTTCTGGCGGGCCAGTTAGCTCAAGAAGGCGTCAACGAGAGCCCCTTTGCAATGATTTGCCTCGATTTAGACAAGTTTAAGCCCGTCAACGATATATTTGGGCATTCCACGGGCGACGCCCTGCTTGGTGAAGTCGCGTCACGACTTAAGGGCTGTATTCGTGACGGTGATTTTGTTGCACGGCAGGGAGGAGATGAATTTATGCTGCTCCTCGGCAACACCAGCCAAATAGATCGTATTGAAGAGGTGTGTCAACGCATCGTGCAGGAACTTAACCGTCCTTTCTCCATTGAAGGTAATGAGGTGACAATAGGCGTCAGCATGGGGATTGCATTGGCTCCGCGCGATAGCAGCAGCGCAAACGAGCTTCTACGCTATGCGGATATTGCGCTTTATCAGGCTAAACAATCCGGCAGAAACAGATGGGTCTATTATCGTCCGGATATGTCAGAAAAGTTGACCGAACGCAGGAAGCTGGAATTAGAACTGAAGACGGCAATTCGTGAAGACCAGCTCTGCCTGCTCTACCAGCCGCGTTATAACCTCAGATATTCCAGGATAGATGCCGTGGAAGCGCTTGTGCGCTGGCAGCACCCAGTTAGAGGAACCATAATGCCCGATCGGTTCATTCCGCTGGCTGAAGAAACAGGATTAATTATTAGCCTCAGCAACTGGGTTATTCGTAAAGCGTGTGTAGAAACAAAAGGTAATTTACCAGGACTATCGGTATCCGTAAACATCTCTGCTATTGAATTCCAGGCAAGCGATCTCGCTGAACGGATAAAAGAGATCCTCCATGAAACAGGGCTTGAGCCCAACCGTCTGGAAATTGAAGTGACTGAAAACGTCACGCTTTCCGATCCTGAACAAACGCTGCTGACCATGAAGGCCCTTAAAAAAATGGGCGTGCGCATTCTGATTGATGATTTCGGTACGGGCTATGCGTCTCTGAGCTATCTTCGGAAGTTTCAGTTTGACGGCCTCAAGCTCGACAAAAGCTTTATTTTTGCTTTAGGCGATTCACCGCAGAACCAGTCGGTCGTCGAGAAAATTATCGATCTGGGTAAAGCCTATTCGATGGAGATAACTGCAGAAGGGGTGGAAACCATCGAACAGCTGTCGTTCCTGAAAAAAAATAAGTGCGATGAGGTTCAGGGCTACCTGCTTGGAAAACCGGCTGCCATTGCCGATCTCAATTTAAACGCGAACGTACTGAGTGTTTAAACGCGTTTTTTCAGCCCTGACTCAGGGAAGCATCAACGAAAAAAACCGGGCTTCTCGCCCGGTTTTCTATCTTACGACCAGTACCGGACATTTCGCATGCCGCACCACTGCTGCAGCATTTGAGCCTAACAGATACGTTGATATGTCAGGCTTGTGGGATGCGATGATAATCAGGTCAGCGCCGATCGTGTCAGCGAGCTTAAGAATCTGATCTTTAGGGGATCCCGTCACTGCGTGAGTCTGTATCTTGTCTGGAGGAATTTTGAACTGCTTAACAATTTCATCCAGTTTTGCTAAGGCCGCATGCTGGAACTCTTTTATCTTCGGCATTTCCACTGAGTATGCCAACCCTAAAGATGAATAGTAGGGTAGCGAGGGAATAACAGTTAGAAAATGGACTTTGGCCGTATTGAGTGCTGTATGTGCCTGAACGAACGGGATAACCATGTGGGTCAGGCTATCCTCGGAAATGTCAATCGGAACCAAAATAGAGTTGTACATTTGTCCCTCCTGAGTGTTTTTTACACAATTCAGGTTAGACCGTTAATTTCAGGAAAACAGAGAGCAACGTGTCATAACGGTTACAAATTTCTGTTCTGTGGTATTGGTGCAGTCAAACTTGCCTGGCATTTCGTCGTGACTATGTACATTCTCGCTTTATGGGCGAGCTGGCGCTCAGCCTTGATCGGCGCATGTCCCTTTTTATGGGCAGCGAGCAGAGTAGCGTAAAATTATGCTAAAACAGAACCGGGCGTAATGCCCGGTTTAGTATTTATACTGCATGACAGCTGACGGACGCGATAATTTTATTTCCGCCCATATTCCCCATAATCAGATCGAGTAATTTTCGGTATTCCTCACGGGTCATCACCTCAGCCCGAATTTCGGTTTTTCCCTCGGCGTGCGCCGTAGCGGAATAAATCGCTTTCAGACTTAACGTCAACTCTTTGGCCATATTTACGATGCTGTTCCGCACTGCATCTTCATGCTCATCATTGCAGGTGATTGTCAGGACATAGCATTTTTCGTCTTCGTGGAGCGCGGGCAGCTGATTGATTCGCTGCGCGGCTTCACGAAGCAATATGTTGGCGCTGAGAATAATTAAGCTTGCCGTGGCGGCATTCCAGAATTGGCCTAAGCCGCACAGTACGCCAATTCCGGCCGAGCACCACAGCGTTGCGGCGGTATTCAAACCGCGAATGTTCATGCCTTCACGCATAATGACGCCTGCGCCAAGAAAGCCTATTCCGGAGACGATCTGCGCTGCGATGCGCCCAGGGCTATCAGAAGACGTAGATATGGAACTTAAAATAAACACGGCCGCACCCGTGGCAACCAGTGCATTGGTACGAAGTCCGGCCATGCGCTGGCGCCACTGTCTTTCCGCGCCAATAATTGCGCCCAGCAGCATTGCTGCGAGCAGATGAGAGATATAAGGGAACATCAGCCTGTCGCCTGTTAACGTATTAAATAATAAGCGTCAGCGCTTCACAAAGCGCGCGATAACGCCGTTTAAACGCAAAGCATTTCAGGCGAAGGCGGCGGGAAAAGGGAATGTTTAAACATGACCATCGCGATTACCCACAATTTTAGTCTTTGTAAATGTATCGGGAGGCAATCGTCTGGAAGAGATTGCTGCCCACCGTTAAGGTAAGCAGCGAGAAAATCGCGTTAGCTTACCTTCGTATCGTATATAAAATGGCTGTCCAACGAAGAGCTCCTGTATGAATTTATCGTCAGTATAATCAGACGTATTAATGAGTAAAGCGAAAAAGCAGGGTCCGTGAGGATTTGTTTAAGATCGGGTAAATTGTTTTTCAGCGTTCCTCTGGTTTTCAAAATACCCGGTATACTACGTTTTGTTCTTTTCAGGCGACAATATGCAAAGGCAGGAAGTATGTCCCTTCGTTCGCTGCGGGCGTTATGCCTCACAAGTTTTTTCATTGCCGACGTCCGCGATGGCCTAGGCCCTTTTCTCGGTATCTTCCTCACTGAGCGTCACTGGACCCCCGATGATATCGGCTTTCTGATGACGGCAGGTGGGCTGGCGGGATTACTGGCCACGTTGCCGGCGGGGGTTATCACCGACACCTCCCGGAACAAACGTGCCTTGCTGGCGCTGCTCTGCATGTTGATCACCCTGAGCACGCTGCTGCTCTGGTTTAGCCAGCAGACCAGCGTTGTCGCCGTCTCACAAATGGTCACCGGCATCTGTGCGGCGTTTGTCGGGCCGCTCGTCGCCGGGATTACGCTGGGGCTGACCGGCCAAAGCGGGTTCAGCGCACAGATGGGCAAGAATGAGGCGTTCAATCACGGCGGCAACTTTGTTACCGCGCTGATTGCAGGCGGCATTGCCTGGTACTGGGGCGTCGGCGGGATTTTCCTGCTGATGACCTGTACCACGCTGTTAACGCTCTGCGCGCTACTTGCCATCCGCAACGAGGACATTGATAACGACGCGGCGCGAGGGCTTTCATCCTCAGGAAGCGTGCCTGTCCCCGGCTTCGCGGTGCTGATTAAAAACCGGGCGCTGTTTGTGACCGGGCTGACGCTGCTGCTGTTCCACCTGGCGAACGCCGCGCTGCTGCCGATGCTGAGCATGAGGGTGGCTGCGGCACCCGCCTCGATCAACCCCGGCCTGTACGCGGCGGGCACCGTCATCATCTCTCAGGCGGTGATGATCCCCGTCGCCATCTGGGTCGCCCACCGAATAGAACGCTACGGCTATTGGCGCCTGATTATGCTGGCGCTGCTGGTTATGCCGGTGCGCGCGGCGCTGGCAGCAAGTACGGACGCGCCGTTAATGATGATCCCGGTACAAATTCTCGACGGGCTGGCGGCAGGGATCCTGGGGGTTGTGGTTCCGTCGTTTATCGTGGTGCTGTTGCGCGGGAGCGGGCACGTCAATGCCGGACAGAGCGTGGTGATGCTGATGCAGGGCGTTGGCGCATCCATGAGCCCGGCGTTAACCGGCACGATTGCCGGTCACTACTCCTTTGCGACGGCGTTCAGCGTGCTGAGCGCGATTGCGCTGGTGGCCGTCCTGCTCTGGTGGCGCTTCGCACACCGGACCTGGGAAACAGACAGCATGCCGGGTGGGGCATAGCGCCACCCGGGGTCACGTTAAACCAGTTCATTAGGGCAGGTTTCGCCCTTTTCCAGCTGCTGCAGGTTGCCCAGCGTGGTTTCTGAAATGCTGATCAGCGCTTCGGCAGTCAGAAACGCCTGGTGGCCTGTAAACAGGACGTTATGACAGGCAGACAGGCGGCGGAACACGTCATCCTGGATCACATCGTTGGACTTATCTTCAAAGAACAGATCGCGCTCGTTCTCATAGACGTCCATCCCCAGCGCGCCAATTTTCTGGGTTTTCAGCGCTTCGATAGCGGCCTGAGAGTCAACCAGACCGCCGCGGCTGGTGTTGATGATCATCACGCCGTCTTTCATCTGGTCAAACGCCGCCTGGTTAAGCAGGTGGTAGTTTTCCGGCGTCAGCGGGCAGTGCAGGGAGATCACGTCTGACTGCGAGAACAGGGTCGCCAAATCAACGTACTCCACCCCCAGCTCCAGCGCCGCGGCGCTTGGGTACGGATCGAATGCCAGCAGACGCATGCCGAAGCCTTTCAGAATGCGCAGGGCGGCGACGCCGATTTTTCCGGTGCCGATCACGCCCGCGGTTTTGCCGTACATGGTAAAGCCGGTCAGCCCTTCCAGAGAGAAGTTGGCGTCACGGGTGCGCTGATAAGCGCGATGAATACGACGGTTGAGCGACATCATCATGCCAATCGCATGTTCCGCGACGGCTTCCGGGGAGTATGCAGGAACGCGCACCACTCTCAGACCCAGCTCTTTCGCCGCGTCGAGGTCCACGTTATTAAAGCCCGCGCAGCGCAGGGCGATGTACTTCACCCCCTGTTTTTTCAACTCTTCCAGCACCGGACGACTGCCGTCGTCGTTAACAAAAATGCAGACGCCTTCACAGCCGTGCGCCGTTTTGGCGGTTTTTTCGGACAGCAGAAAGTCGAAAAATTCAAGCTCAAACCCGTAAGCCTCGTTAACATGTTGCAGATACTTTTTGTCGTACTGCTTTGTGCTATATACCGCGAGTTTCATATGACTTTCTCCAGTGATTTTGCATTCACGTTAGCATGATTAAAATTATCTTACAATTTATAAAATATTATTGAATTCAATAAGTTCTATCAATTATTCTAGAGCATCTATCCTTAAAAATGGCATTTCCTTCAACTGAATGGCTAAACATGCGACAATATTCGGCATTGCCGGCTTAATTCTTTCGAAAAATCAGGATATTAACTGCCCATGAAGGGTAAATACAAAGCCGCCATTGCGGTTTTACTGCTGTTAATTTTGGTGCCGCTGACGCTGCTGATGACGCTCGCCCAGTGGGTGCCGACGCTCGCCGGGATCTGGCTTCCCGTCGGAACGCGCATCGCTTTCGAAGAGAGTCCAAAACTTACTCGCCATGCGCTGGTGATCCCCGATCTTCGCTATCTGGTTGAAGACTGCGAAATTGCCCGCATCGATAACGTGACGCTGTCACATCCGAGCCGCTGGAAACTGGATGTCGGCTCGCTGGACCTTAACGCCGTCTGTCTGAGCAAGATTCCTCAGTCAGCCCCGTCCACGGTAGCACCAAAAACGCTGGCCCAGTGGCAGGCGGTGTTACCGAATACCTGGCTCACCATTCACCGTCTGACGCTCTCGCCCTGGCAACAGTGGCAGGGCGAGCTGCATGCGTCGCTGACTCCGTCCATTCAGGAGATCGCCTATAAAGGCGAGCAGGTCAGCATTAAAGGCACGCTTCGCGGCCAGACGCTATCGGTCAGCCAGTTTAATGTTCAGCTCCCGGACCAGCCGCAGCCGATTAAGCTGGTGGGCGAGTTTACCTTGCCGCTGGTACCGGATGGCGTGCCGGTGAAAGGCCACGCGGTGGCGACCTTTAACGTGCCTCAGCTAACGTCTCTGGTTGATGCCGATCTGGACTGGGAAGACAATCAGGGGCAGCTGGTGGTCATGGCGCGAGACAACCCCGAGCCGCTGCTCGATCTGCCGTGGCAGATCACCGCGGAACAGCTGAACATCAGCGACGGGCGCTGGAACTGGGATCTCTCCGGTATGCCAGCGAGCGGCCGGCTTTCCCTTCGCGCCGACAACTGGCAGCAGGGGCTGGAGAAAACCACCCTGACCGGACGTCTGAATGTGCTTACCCACGGCGATGCGGGGAAAGGCAACGCGGTACTGAATATTGGGCCCGGCAGGCTCAGCATGGAAAACAGCGATATGCCACTGCATCTCAGCGGCGAGGCGAAGCAAAACGATCTCATTCTTTACGCCAGATTGCCGGCAAAACTGACCGGCAGCCTGTATGAACCGCAGCTGGCCTTTGCGCCGGGCGCGCTGCTTCGCTCGCGCGGGCGCATCATTGACTCGCTAGATATCGATGAAATCCGCTGGCCGCTGGCGGGCGTGAAGCTCACGCAGAAGGGTGTCGACGGTCGTCTGCAGGCTATTCTGCGCGCCCATGAAAACGAGATGGGTGATTTTGAACTCCACCTGGACGGCCAGGCCAACGATTTTCTCCCTGACAACGGCCTGTGGCAGTGGCGCTACTGGGGCAAAGGGCATTTTACGCCAATGAATGCCCGCTGGGATGTCGCCGGGAAAGGCGAGTGGCGCGACAACCTCATTGAGCTGACGGCGCTTTCCACCGGTTTTGACAAGCTCCAGTACGGCACGATGGACGTCAGCAAGCCGCGCCTGGCGCTGGAGCAACCGGTGCGCTGGGTCCGCGATCCCGAAAAGCCTACCTTCAGCGGCGCGCTGTCGCTCAATGCCGGGCAAACCCGTTTCTCCGGCGGCAGCGTTTTGCCGCCGTCGGTCCTGACCTTCAGCGTCGACGGCACCGACCCGACCATTTTCCAGTTTAAGGGTAACCTGCATGCGGACGCCATCGGCCCGGTGCAGGTGAACGGTCGTTGGGATGGGGAGCGCCTTCGCGGACAGGCCTGGTGGCCGAAACAGTCGCTCACCGTCTTCCAGGCGCTGGTCCCGCCGGACTGGAAAATGACGCTGCGTGACGGGGAACTTTATGCGCAAGTTGCCTTCTCGGCGGCCCCCGATCAGGGCTTTGAGGCGGGCGGGCACGGCGTGCTGAAATCCGGTAGCGCCTGGATGCCGGATAACCAGATCAACGGCGTCGATTTTGTGCTGCCGTTCCGCTTCAGCGAGGGAACCTGGTCCCTGGGTACCCGAGGCCCGGTCACGTTGCGCATTGGCGAAGTGGAAAACCTGGTGACCGCGCGCAACATAACCGCCGATCTACAGGGGGATTATCCCTGGACGGAGGACAACCCGCTGCTGCTCACCAACGTCAAGGTGGAAATGCTCGGCGGGAAAATCACCATGCAGCAGCTGCGGATGCCGCAGCACGATCCGGCCCTGCTGCGCGTGGACAATATCTCCTCAAGCGAGCTCATTAGCGCTGTCAACCCGAAGCAGTTTACCCTGTCGGGTCCGGTGAGCGGGGCGCTGCCGTTCTGGCTGGACAATGAAAAATGGATTATTAAAGATGGCTGGCTGACCAACCCTGGGCCAATGACGCTGCGCATCGACAAAGATACGGCAGACGCCATCGTGAAAGATAATATGGTCGCGGGCGCGGCGATTAACTGGCTCCGCTATATGGAGATCTCGCGGTCGTGGACGAGAATCAATTTAGATAACCTGGGTGAATTAACCATGCAGGCGACCATCAAAGGGACCAGCCGGGTGGACGGCAAAAGCAGCTCCGTCAATCTGAACTATACCCATGACGAGAATGTCTTTACCCTCTGGCGCAGCCTGCGTTTTGGAGACAACCTGCAAACCTGGTTTGAGCAACATGCGGTGATACCTGCTCCCCGCAGTTCGACCGGCAAGGAAAGTGAGGAACAACAATGAAAAAGATGGCTGGTGCGCTCACCGTTGCCGTTGCCGCGCTACTGACCGGCTGTACGCCGCGCATTGAAGTCGCTGCGCCAAAGGAGCCGATTACCATCAACATGAATGTCAAAATCGAACACGAGATCCATATTAAGGTCGATAAAGACGTTGAAACCCTGCTGAAATCGCGCAGCGATCTGTTCTGAGGACGCCATGAAACGAGTAGCTTTGATTTTACTGGCACTGGGGATGAACGTGCAGGCGGCTGCGCTGACCTTAAACGATGCCCGCGCGCAGGGGCGCGTGGGGGAAACCCTGAGCGGTTATCTTGCTCCGATCCAGCAGGATGCTGAAACGCTGGAACTGGTAAATCGCATTAACGCGGCGCGCACGGAGAGCTATCAGAAGCTCGCCGACAGCAATAATTTACCGGTTGATGAAGTGGCGAAAATGGCGGGGCAAAAGCTGGTAGCCCGCGCGCAGCCGGGCGAGTACGTGAAGGGCATTAACGGTAAGTGGCTGAAAAAATAGCTAGCGGTAGCGCTTGCGGTATTCCCCCGGCGAGACGCCAAAACGCTGCTTAAACGCCGTTGAAAAGTGGCTATGGTCGGTGAATCCCCAGCTGAAGCCAATGCCCGCCAGCTTTTCGTCATCGCCGGTTGACTGCAATGCCTGCGCGCAGAGATCCAGACGACGGTTTTTGATGTACTGCGCCACCACCAGCCCCTTTTCGGCAAACATGCGGTACAGGCTGCGCACGGACATTCCGCTCTCGGCGGCAATCCATTCCGGGCGCAGCGATTCAGACTGAATATGGTCGTCAATCAGCGCCACCACGTGCTGGAACTGGCGCTCCTTGCGCGGCTGAATGATCTCGCGCTGCTGGAAAGCGGGGCGCAGCAGGCAGATCATCGCTTCGAGCGCCGCTTCGCTCTCCCGGTCACTCAGGTCGGCATTGCTCATGCTCTCCATCAGCAGGCGATGGCTCAGCTGTACCGTGGGCAAGGTGCGGGAAAGGGCGGTTGCGCAGCTTATCTCCTGAAAGCGGCACTGCTGCTCAATAATCTGACGGGGAACCAGCAGCGAAATCTGGCGGGACTTTTCCTGCCAGTTGATCGAGCAGGGGCGAGCGGCGTCAATCAGCGTAATATCGCCGGTTCTGAGCACCGCGCGACGCTCATCCTGCTCAATTTCCGCGCTGCCTTCGAGCTGGAACACGGTATAGAACCAGGCATCGTTACTCTGTGTAATCTCCTGACGGGAGCGGAACAGGTTAACGCCGCCTGCGGTAACGGTACTGAGCTTCAGGCTACGCGCGTAGCTGGTCTCCAGCTCACCGAAGAATTTGCCTTCGGTGGGCTGCGCGTTAAAACGGCCGCAAACCTGGTTAATTTGCGCCAGCCACTGCTGATACTGTTCCTGCTCACTTGCACACGCCATCGTTTCTCTCGCCGCACCGTCAACGTTTTCGCATTGTTGCATTTGTGTTGCATTTTGTCAGAGCTATGAGGCTGACTATAGGAAAGAACACTCACCGGTAACAGCGATATAAGCGACGATTATCGCGAATTGCGGCACCTGTCACAGGTGGCAAAGCGAATGTCACAGAGACAAAAGCGAGAATGCAAAACCGCACATAGACTGGATGAACACCCTGAGAATAACAACGAAGGAGTATCCTATGTCTGAATCACTGGTGGCCATTCTGCCTGCCGTGCAGCAGTTTTTAGACCGACACCACGGCCTGTGGATTGAAGGGCGTCAGGCCGCGTCGGACAGCGAAAAGCGGCTGAACGTCTACAACCCGGCCACGGGCGAGGTGATTGCCTCGACCGCCGATGCCAGCGTCGATGACGTTGACCGGGCCGTTATGTCCGGCTGGCGCGCGTTTGTCGCCCGCTCCTGGGCCGGAAAATTACCGGCAGAGCGCGAGCGGATCCTGCTTCATTTCGCCGATCTCGTCGAACAGCACGGCGAGGAGCTGGCCCAGCTTGAAACGCTGGAGCAGGGCAAATCGATTAACATCTCCCGGGCCTTTGAAGTCGGCTGCACCCTCAACTGGATGCGCTATACCGCCGGGCTGACCACCAAAATTGCGGGCAAAACCCTCGATCTCTCCATCCCGCTGCCGCAGGGGGCGCGCTATCAGGCGTGGACGCGTAAGGAGCCGGTTGGCGTGGTGGCCGGGATTGTGCCCTGGAACTTCCCGCTGATGATCGGAATGTGGAAAGTGATGCCTGCGCTGGCCGCGGGCTGCTCTATTGTCATCAAGCCGTCGGAAACCACGCCGCTGACACTGCTGCGCGTGGCCGAGCTGGCAAGCGAAGCGGGTATCCCGGACGGGGTCTTCAACGTGGTAACCGGGAGCGGCGCGGTGTGCGGCGCAGCGCTGACCTCGCATCCGCATATTGCAAAGGTGAGCTTTACCGGCTCAACGGCGACGGGTAAGCAAATCGCCCGCGCGGCGGCGGACACGCTAACCGGAGTAACCCTGGAACTGGGTGGGAAAAACCCGGCCATCGTGCTGAAGGATGCGGATCCGGCGTGGGTGATAGAAGGGTTAATGACCGGCAGCTTCCTGAACCAGGGGCAGGTGTGCGCGGCGAGCTCACGCATCTATATTGAAGCGCCGCTGTTCGACACGCTGGTCAGCGGGTTTGAGCAGGCGGTGAAATCCCTCAGCGTCGGGCCGGGCATGTCGCCGGAAGCGTTTATCAACCCGCTGGTGTCGCGCGCGCACTGCGACAAGGTGCAGACCTTCCTTGATGAAGCGACGTCGCGCAACGCGGAGCTGATCGTCGGCAACCGCGGCCCGGAAGGCAAAGGCTATTACGTTTCGCCGACGCTGGTGGTGAACCCGGATGCCGCGCTGCGCCTGACCCGAGAAGAGGTGTTTGGTCCGGTGGTCAACCTGGTGCGGGTATCCGACGGAGAAGAGGCGCTCCAGCTGGCAAACGACACCGAATATGGCCTGACCGCCAGCGTCTGGACGCAGAACATCAGCAAGGCGCTGGAGTACACCGATCGGCTGCAGGCGGGCACCGTATGGGTGAACAGCCATACGCTGATTGACGCCAACCTGCCGTTCGGCGGGATGAAGCAGTCTGGTACAGGACGTGATTTTGGCCCGGACTGGCTGGACGGCTGGTGTGAAACCAAGTCGGTGTGCGTGCGCTACCAGTAAAAGCAAAAGGCAACCGGGAGGTTGCCTTTTTAGTGTTTGTTCCTTCTCCCGTGGGAGAGGGTCAGGGTGAGGGCATCAGGCCGCACCCGGCGTTATTCAAAGCGACCACCGATCCCGCCCGGCCTCCTTCGCCCGGTACAGCGCCGCATCGGCGCGAGCAATGATCTCAGTGCCGGCTAAGCCCTCCACCATGCCCGCAATTCCCATGCTCACGGTGACATGGTCGCTGACGGTTGACGCTCTGTGCGGTATGGACTCCGCGCGCAGGCCGTCCTGAATACGTAAGGCAACCTTTTCAGCGATGTTTTCCGGGCAGTTAAACAGGATCACCACAAACTCCTCCCCGCCGTAGCGTGACACAACATCGTCAGGCGTCCGCACCGACTGCTTCAGCACCCGCGCCACGCGCGTCAGACAGTCGTCACCCGCCTGATGCCCGTAGGTGTCGTTGTAGCGCTTGAAATAGTCGATATCCAGCATAATCAGCGAGAACGGTTTCTTCTGCTCAACCGCGTTCTCCAGCACCACTTCCATCCTCCGGCGATTGGCGGTTGTGGTTAACGGATCCTGATGCGCCAGCGCATCCAGTCGTGAGATCAGCAGCTGGTTCTGCTGGTTACGTCGCCAGGCCTCGTCAAACCAGCTCAGCAGGATGAAACGCCCGCAGATGAGGATCAGCGAAAAAACGCTCCAGATGATAACGAAATGAAGATTAAGGCCATCATTAAGTACCCAGCTCGCTATCGGCAGGGTGATCCAGAGCGGGAGCACGAAGGCGAGCAGTCCCTCGGGGTAAAAATAGAGCGCCGTTAAGCCGGCGAGCAATAAAATGACGCACAGCGGCCAGACGTGCGGTAGCAGAAGCTGGGTGATAAACCAAAAGCAGGAGACCGACCAGATGGCGCTGCAGATAAACAGCACCACGCTGATGCCGGCGATGCGGCGCCAGGCCATCAGGATCAGCGCAGCCGAGAGGATGATGATGCCGAGCATGGAGGCATCGACCATTTTCGTTAGCGGCGGCGAGTGGGGATAAAGAGGATCGCTGGCCTTAAGCAGGACGTGGCGCAGCAGGATCATCACGGCGAAGCTAACGTTGACGAACGCCAGCCAGGGCAGGTTCATCGCCAGCCCGTGCATGACCATGGCATGGCGAGTTGGCCAGGTTGCCCGTTCAAGCGTCGGTTTTTTTCTTTTTTCCATAAAATCCTTTCCCGTCCGGGGGATAAATCATTCAGGTGAGATATCAGTAACTATAAGCAAGCCCGGACGATCCTCAAACGCTGGGGCAAAAAAAACCGGGCTATTGCCCGGCAGGTGGTTATTTTTCGTCTTTTTTCTTCCCGAGCGTTGGCGTCTCGTCGAAGAAGTTCCACGGTTTAAGCAGGGTATGCACCCATTCCGTCGGCATGATCGGCCACTCTTCCGCGCGCGCCACGTGGGTTGTACCGGTGGTCATCCAGACTACGTCATCCTGGCCGTTGAGCGACTCGTTATCCTTGCTGTACTGACCGAGGCCCGTGTCGTGGATGGAACGGTTGGGGAATTTCCCTTCCGGGTAGAGCTCATCCGGGTGGTAGCGGGTCACCCAAAGCTGTTTGTCCATAAAGCTAAGGCGATGATAGATCCACTCGTCCGGGGCAAATTTCGCGCCGGTCGCCACCGGATGGGTACCGCCCGCGTAAGGGATGATCTGGTACGAGACCGGGTTGCCCATGCGGTTCTCCTTGCTGGTGTTGCTCAGCAGGCGGATGGTGCCAGGGTCGAACTTCTGCGCCGCCTGCTGTTCGGTATCAATATCGTACTGATTGACCTGCATGGTGCTGGTGCGCGGGCCGCCGGCGGTATTCGGCTTCACTTCCGGATCCATCGCCACCAGCTTGTTGTTGATGCCGTCCACGTCCATATCAAGCCGGAAGTTATAGATGTGCTGGTGTGTAGTGCCCACGATGTTATGGTCGATTAGCGTGCCGTATCGGGTGTCATCTTTAGCGGTGGCATCGTGCATGGTTTTCGCCTGAACGCCTTTCACCGCCTCGATACCCGTCGCGCCGGCATCAATGCCGATGGTGCCGTTTTCATGGAACACCCAGTCGAAGATGTAATCATAGTTGCCCACTGTGCTGACCCAGCGCACCACCAACTCGCGGCGCTCGGCGCTGACGTTGGGCTTACCCATCTCCTGATGCTTATATTCCGGGCCCGCGTAGCGTTCGAAAATGGCGATCGCGCGCGGGATCTCCATCGGCGTACCGGTGTAGTCCGGGATGGTTTCATTGAGCATCACGGCGTTGGACGGCACGTCCTTACCGCGCACCAGCGGCGAGGTCAGGGTGCCCATGCCGTAGTCACCGGAGTCGAGATAGGCTTTAAAGTACCAGCCCACGTCCGGATCGCCGTAAGGGACGATCATGCCGCCGAGCGATCCCTGATACATCACCTGACGCTTTTTGCCGTTGTCGTTATACGTGACGGTCGAAATCATCGGGCCGACGCGGGAGTCGAGGCTCAGGTGGAAATCCCAGTTCTGCCAGTGCACCATATCGCCGGTAATGGTGTAGTTCTTGCCTTCCGGCTCAATGATGTCGAGCGGTTTTTTCGGCATCTCTATGCGGTCTCGGCCGTCATAGGGGCGCGGGGTCATTGGAACCGGCACAACGGCGCCTTCTTCAATTTTCTGGATCTTTTTCTGCTCAAGATCGACCACTGCCACGAGGTTCTCAATCGGGTGCGCCCAATAGTTGCCGTCGCCGACGTCCAGATAGCTCACCACCTTCAGCAGGCGGTCTTCCTGCTTCAGGCCGTCTTTTCCGTCGAAATAGCCGACGGTCAGCGGCGTGGTAATCACTTTTTTCGGGTCGGTGATGCCGTGTTTTTTAAGCACCTCGGCGAACTCTGTACTTTCGTTGATGATCTGCTGAACCGCGGTGAAATCATCCAGCAGCACCATGCCGTGCGCGTCTTTCACCGGTTCCCAATGCAGGATTTTCTTATCCTTCAGATTCACCACGCTTTCGATGACGTGCTTGCCGTCGAGCATGACGATTTTCGCCTGGCGAGGGGCATCCACTGCCGTACCGTTGAGGACAAAGTCCCACACTTTGGCCTTCTCTGGTTCCGCAAGGGCAATCTGGGTAAAGCGGGTATTCGGTTTAAAATCCGCAGAGGCTTTCACAATCTCAACGGCCTGCTTAATTTCGTCCGCCGTCAGCGCGTTGAGCGGGTGAGGGCGTTTTTCAACCTGGAAGGTCTGGTCAAGACCAGACTGGAAAACATCGTTGATGAAGGTCTCTGAGATAAAGGCTTTTTGGCCCTTCATCACTACCGGCACCTCAAGCTTGAGGGGTTGACCGTTGACGATGGCCGTCTTTGCGCCCGGTTTGACCTTCACAAAGGCGCCGTCCTTCGCAATGGTGAACATCTGTGCGTAATCATCCCACTGCACGTCCGCGCCAAAGTCCTGTAGGGTTTTGTCCATCGGGACCATATGCGCCTCGCTGCCGTGGGCGAAAACAGGGGATTGCCAGGCGCAACACAGCGCAACGGCCATGGCCAGCGCCGTTCTACGGGCAGAAAAAGAAGAATTGCTTCCCATCGTAGACCTCATCTTGTTGTGTTTATTGTGTTGTGACAGCCTTATCCTGACAGGCGCCTGAGAAAAGCGTTTGCCTGCATCTGCCAGGTTATTTGTTGGTCTTGCCAGGTTAAAAAAAGAGCGGGGGGTAAATCACAGGGTCGTGCAGAACATTCCCCTCTCCCCTTCGGGGAGAGGGTCAGGGTGAGGGGTGACGTTACCTGAAATCACCCTGCTGGCGCGCCACCAGCGTCAGAATGGAATAGAGCGCCACGGCCTGCTGGTGCTGGTTGAAGATCTCAACCGCCCATTCCACCACGCCGGTCGGTCTTTCCTCGGCGGTACGCTGTTTCTTAAGCGTTTTGCGTTTGCAGGTCAGACGCACCTGGATGGTATCGCCCGGCTTGACCGGCTCGATAAAGCGCAGGTTTTCCATGCCGTAGTTGGCAATCACCGGCCCGACGCCCGCATCAACGAACAGTCCCGCCGCGGCGGAGATCAGGAAGTAGCCGTGCACCACGCGCTCGCCAAAGATCGACTCTGCCGCGCCGATCTTGTCCATATGGGCATAGAAGTGGTCGCCGCTCAGGCAGGCAAAGTTCACAATGTCCGCTTCCGTGAGGGTGCGGCGCGGCGTCAGCAGACTGTCGCCCGGCTGCAGCTCCTCGAAGTATTTGCGGAACGGATGTACGCGATCCTCCTGCACCGCTGCGCCGCGTACCCACTGTTTGCCAATCGCGGCCAGCATCGACGGGCTGCCCTGAATCGCGGTGCGCTGCAGGTAGTGCTTCACCGCGCGCAGGCCGCCCAGCTCTTCGCCGCCGCCCGCGCGGCCCGGACCGCCGTGCACCAGCTGAGGCAGCGGGGAGCCGTGGCCGGTGGACTCTTTTGATGATTCCTCGTTAAGGATCTGAATACGCCCGTGGGCGCGCGCCGCACCGGCAATAAACTGGCGGGCAATCGCCGCATTTGCGGTTACCAGCGTGCCCGCCAGGCTGCCGCCGCCCGCGCGGGCAAGCTGCATCGCGTGGTCTGCGCTGCGATACGGCATCAGCGTGGCGACCGGGCCGAAGGCTTCGGTATCGTGCACGGCGGGCGTTTCGTCCGGCTGCGCACAGAACAGCAGGGTCGGCGGAAAGAACGCCCCCGCGGCCTGCAGGTCCGCTTTGCCGCCCAGACGGATCTGGCAGCCTGCGGCGACCAGCCGATCCACTTTCTCCTGCACGTCCGCGCGCTGCTCGGCGTTGACCAGCGCCCCCATCTTCACCCCTTCCTGCGCCGGGTCGCCAACAACGACCTTTTCCAGACGGGCAATCAGCGCCTGGCTCACGGTGTCAATCTGGTTTTGCGGAACGATAATGCGGCGAATGGCCGTGCATTTTTGCCCGGCCTTAGCGGTCATCTCGCGGACTACTTCGCGGATGAACAGCGCAAACTCCGGCTGCTCCGGCGTGACGTCTTCCCCCAGCACGCAGCAGTTCAGGGAGTCGGCTTCCATGGTGAACGGTATCGAATTCGCCACAATATTCGGGTGCACGCGCAGGCTTTGCCCGGTGCTGGCAGAGCCGGTAAAAGTGACCACGTCCTGGCCGTCGAGCTGGTCGAGCAGATCGCCCGCGCTGCCGCAGATCAGGCTGATGGCACCGTCCGGCACCAGCCCGCTGTCGACGATGGATTTCACCATCGCCTGCGTCACCTGCGCGGTAGCGGTAGCGGGTTTAATGATGGCGGGCATCCCGGCAAGCCAGGTCGGCGCCAGCTTTTCCAGCATTCCCCAGCAGGGGAAGTTAAAGGCGTTGATATGCACCGCCACGCCGGATTTGGAGGTCAGGACGTGGCGCGCCGCAAAGCCGCCTTCTTTCGACAGGGGGATTAACTCATCTTCCGGCCACAGCGTGTCGTCCGGCAGCTCGCGGCTGCCCAGGCTGGCGTAAGTGAAGAGGGTGCCGATCCCGCCTTCAATATCTACCCAGCTGTCCGCCTTCGTTGCCCCGGTCTGGGCTGACAGGGCATAAAACGTCTCTTTCTCGCTGAGCAGGTGCTTTGCCACCGCCTTCAGCATGGCGGCACGTTCGATAAAGGTCATGGCGCGTAATGCCTCGCCCCCCTGCTCAATGGCATAGCGACGGGCGGCCGCCATGTCCAGCCCTTCGCTGGTCACTTCCCAGAGTGCTTCGCCGCTGATGGCGTGATGTATCGCGCGTTCGCGGCCCCGGCCAGACTGCCAGGTACCGGACACGAAGCTGGCTAACTGCTGCATCGCTTATCTCCAAGTGTTTCGTTATTTCACTATTAATAGTTTGATCGCGAATCATAAAAATCAAGCTGTGTTTTTAATGAATTGTTAACGTTGTGATCTGGCTGGACGAATCGCATCGCGTAAAGGCGCTTTCTGCAAGGCCTGTAGTAAAAGCCTTGCGAGCAGCATCACAAAACTGGGAAACAATTCTTGGGGTTATATTTAACCTTTGTGTAACTTTTAAAAAACAAAGTGATTCAACATTTCGCTTTAATTTGCAAACTAACGAATCATAAAGGTGAAGACGTGACGCAAGAACAACGGTTTGAGCAGCGCATAGCGCAGGAGACGGCGATTGAGCCTCAGGACTGGATGCCGGAAGCCTACCGTAAAACGCTGATCCGCCAGATTGGTCAGCACGCGCACTCCGAAATTGTCGGCATGTTGCCGGAAGGAAACTGGATCGCCCGCGCGCCGACGCTGCGCCGTAAAGCCATTCTGCTGGCGAAGGTGCAGGACGAAGCCGGACACGGGCTCTACCTCTACAGCGCGGCGGAAACGCTGGGCTGCGCGCGGGAAGACATCTACCAGAAGATGCTCGACGGCAGGATGAAATACTCCTCCATTTTCAACTATCCGACCCTGAGCTGGGCCGATATCGGCGTGATCGGCTGGCTGGTGGACGGCGCCGCCATCGTCAACCAGGTGGCGCTGTGCCGGACCTCCTACGGTCCGTATGCCAGGGCGATGGTGAAAATCTGTAAAGAAGAGAGCTTCCACCAGCGTCAGGGCTTTGAAGCCTGCATGGCGCTGGCGCAGGGCAGTGAGGCCCAGCGCCAGATGCTGCAGGACGCCATCAACCGCTTCTGGTGGCCAGCGCTGATGATGTTCGGGCCGAACGACGACAACTCGCCGAACAGCGCCCGCAGCCTGGCCTGGAAAATCAAACGCTTTGGCAATGACGAGCTGCGCCAGCGCTTTGTTGATAACACGGTGCCGCAGGTTGAGATGCTGGGCATGACGGTGCCGGATCCCGACCTGCGCTTTGACGAAGAAAGCGGCCACTACCGCTTCGGCGAGATCGACTGGCAGGAGTTTGACGAGGTCATTAACGGGCGCGGCATCTGCAACCACGAGCGCCTGGCCGCGAAACGTAAAGCCTGGGAAGAGGGGGCGTGGGTGCGCGAAGCCGCACTGGCGCATGCGCAAAAACAACGTACCCGTCAGGCCGCATAAGAGGAAGTAACAATGAGCAATGTCTACTGGCCGCTGTACGAAGTGTTCGTACGCAGCAAACAAGGGTTATCCCACCGTCACGTGGGCAGCCTGCATGCCGCCGACGATCGCATGGCGCTGGAAAATGCGCGCGACGCCTACACCCGCCGCAGCGAAGGGTGTTCTATCTGGGTGGTAAAGGCGAGCGAGATTGTCGCCTCCCAGCCGGAAGAGAGCGGTGAGTTCTTCGACCCGGCGGAAAGCAAGGTTTACCGCCATCCGACGTTCTATACCATCCCTGACGGCATCGAGCATATGTGAGGCAAAGAATGAATTCAGTGACTGCCTATGCCCTGCGTCTGGGCGACAACGGTCTGGTGCTCTCCCAGCGCCTCGGCGCCTGGTGCGGCCACGCGCCGGAGCTGGAGATTGACCTCGCGCTCGCCAATATCGGTCTCGACCTACTGGGGCAGGCGCGCAATTTCCTGACCTATGCCGCGGAATCAGAAGGCCAGGGCGATGAAGACACGCTGGCGTTTGGCCGCGACGAGCGTCAGTTCCGCAACGTCCTGCTGGTGGAGCAGCCGAACGGCAGCTTCGCCGACACCATTGCCCGCCAGTACCTGATGGATGCCTGGAACGTGGCGCTGTATGAGCGTCTGACCCAAAGCCGCGACGCCCAGCTTGCCGCCATTGCCGCCAAAGCGATTAAAGAGGTGCGCTACCACCTGCGCTTCAGCCGCGGCTGGCTGGTGCGTCTGGGCGACGGGACCGAAGCGTCCGCGCAAAAAATGCAGCAGGCTATCGACAATCTGTGGCGTTTTACGGCGGAGCTGTTTGAAGCCGATGACGTCGAGCTGGCGCTGATTGACGCCGGCGTGGCGGTGGACCCGCGAACTCTGCGCCAGCCGTGGGAAAGCGAAGTATTTGCTGGTGTGCATGAAGCCTGCCTGCAGGTTCCCGCAGAGGTGGCGTACCGCACCGGGGGCAAGAAGGGGCTGCATACTGAACATCTGGGTCCGATGCTGGCGGAAATGCAGTATCTCCAGCGCGCGTATCCCGGTCAGCAGTGGTAAAGGAGAACGCCATGCAACGCCTCGTCGACATCGCGCCTGCGCAAATTCCGCAGATATGGTCGCTGTTAAGCCAGATCCCCGATCCGGAAGTGCCGGTATTAACCATCACCGATTTAGGCATGGTGCGCAGCGTGAAGGCGCAGGGGGAAGGCTGGGTCATTGGCTTCACGCCAACCTACTCGGGCTGCCCCGCAACGGAACATCTGCTGGGGGCGATCCGCGACGCGATGACCGCGCACGGCTTTACCCCGGTGCACATTGTGCTCCAGCTTGAACCCGCCTGGACCACCGACTGGATGACCGCCGACGCGCGCGAGCGCCTGCGGGCGTACGGCATTAGCCCGCCCGTGGGGCATAGCTGTCACGCGCACGCGCCTTTGGAGGTGAGCTGTCCGCGCTGCGCCAGCACCGACACCTCGCTTATCAGTGAATTTGGTTCGACGGCCTGCAAAGCGCTCTACCGCTGCAACACCTGCCGCGAGCCATTCGACTATTTCAAATGTATTTGAGGCTGCCATGACAACATTTTATTCATTAACAGTGGCAAAAGTGGAACCCGAAACCCGCGACGCGGTGACGATTACCTTCGCGGTGCCGCAGGCGCTGCAGGACGCCTACCGCTTCCGCCCCGGCCAGCACCTGACGTTAAAAACGAAGCTTAACGGGGATGAGCTGCGCCGCTGCTACTCCATCTGCCGGAGTAACGCCCCGGGCGAGATCAGCGTGGCGGTCAAAGCCATCGACGGCGGGCGCTTTTCCCGCTTCGCCCGGGATGAGATCAAAGCGGGTATGGCTCTGGAGGTGATGGTGCCTCAGGGGCAGTTTGGCTACCAGCCGCGGGCCGAACGTGAAGGCCACTATCTGGCGATTGCGGCAGGCTCCGGGATCACCCCGATGCTGACGATTGTTTCCGCTACGCTTGCGACCGAACCCAACAGCCATTTCACCCTGATCTACGGCAACCGCAGCAGCCAGAGCATGATGTTCCGCCAGGCGCTGGCGGACCTGAAGGACAAATACCCGCAGCGGCTGCAGCTGGTCTCTATCTTCAGCCAGGAGCGGCTGGACAGCGATCTGCTCTTTGGCCGCATCGACGGAGAAAAGCTGCAGGCGCTGGCGAAAACCCTTATTAACTTCCGTCAGTACGACGAGGCGTTTATCTGCGGCCCGTCGGCGATGATGGATGATGCCGAAGCCACGCTGAAGGCGCTGGGGATGCCGGACAAAGCCATTCACCTTGAGCGCTTTAACACGCCGGGCACTACCGTTAAACGCGCGGCGCACGTACAGGCGGAAGGTCAGAAAGTGACCGTTCGCCAGGACGGGCGTGACCGTGAAATCACCCTGACGGCGGACGACGAAAGCATCCTCGACGCCGCCCTGCGTCAGGGGGCGGATCTGCCGTACGCCTGCAAGGGCGGCGTGTGCGCCACCTGTAAATGCAAAGTGCTGCGCGGGAAGGTGGATATGGCGACCAACTACAGCCTGGAGCCGGACGAGCTGGCCGCCGGGTATGTGCTGAGCTGTCAGTCGCTGCCGTTAACCGCCGACGTGATTGTCGACTTCGACGCGAAGGGGATGGCATGAGCGAATTGATTGTTACCCGTCATGGCCGCGTGCTGCAGCTGACGCTCAACCGTCCGGCGGCTCGCAATGCCCTCAACAACGCGCTGTTAACCGAACTTGCTGAGCAGCTTGAGGCTGCCGCCGTGGATGCCGACATCGCCGTCTGTGTGATTTACGGCAGCGAGCGCTGCTTTGCCGCCGGGGCCGATCTCAACGAAATGGCGGAGAAAGACTTGCCCGCCACCCTGAACGATATCCGCCCGCAGCTGTGGGCGCGCATTAACGCGTTTAGCAAACCGCTGATCGCCGCCGTGAACGGCTTCGCGCTGGGGGCAGGCTGCGAGCTGGCGCTGCTGTGCGACGTGGTGATTGCTGGCGATAACGCCCGCTTTGGCCTGCCGGAAATCACGCTGGGCATTATGCCCGGTGCGGGCGGCACCCAGCGTCTTATCCGCAGCGTCGGTAAATCCCTTGCCAGCAAAATGGTGCTGACCGGCGAGAGTATTTCCGCGCAGCAGGCGCTGAGCGCCGGGCTGGTCAGCGATGTTTTCCCGGCCGCGCTGACGCTGGAGTATGCCCTGAAGCAGGCGGCGCTGATGGCGCGCCACTCGCCGCTGGCGCTGCAGGCGGCGAAGCAGGCGCTGCGCCAGTCTCAGGAGGTGTCGCTCCAGGCCGGGCTCGCGCAGGAGCGTCAGCTGTTTACGCTGCTTTCCGCCACCGAAGACCGCCGGGAGGGCATCGACGCCTTCTTACAAAAACGCACCCCCGACTTTAAAGGACGCTAATTGTGGAATTTATTCTCAGTCATGTAGAACAGGGCGTGATGACCATTACGCTGAACCGTCCGGAGCGTCTGAACAGCTTCAACGACGTGATGCACCAGCAGCTTGCCGAGTGCCTGAAACTGGCCGAGCGTGATGACACCGTGCGCTGCCTGCTGATCACCGGGGCGGGACGCGGCTTCTGTGCCGGGCAGGATCTGAACGACCGCAACGTCGACCCCAACGGCCCGGCGCCGGATCTGGGCATGTCCGTTGAAACCTTCTACAACCCGCTGGTGCGCCGCCTGGCAAAGCTGCCGAAGCCGGTCATTTGCGCGGTTAACGGCGTGGCGGCGGGTGCGGGGGCCACGCTGGCGCTCGGGTGCGACATGGTGATTGCCGCCCGCTCCGCCAACTTCGTGATGGCCTTCAGCAAGCTCGGCCTGGTGCCGGACTGCGGCGGCACCTGGCTGCTGCCGCGCGTGGCCGGACGCGCCCGCGCCATGGGGCTGGCGCTGCTCGGCGACAAGCTCAGCGCCGAACAGGCGCAGGCGTGGGGGATGATCTGGCAGGTGGTGGATGATGAAGAGCTCTCCGCTACGTCGCAGCAGATGGCGCTGCACTTTGCCTCGCAGCCGACCTTCGGGCTGGGGCTGATCAAGCAGGCCATCAATGCCGCGGAAACCAACACCCTGGACGCCCAGCTCGATCTGGAGCGTGACTATCAGCGGCTGGCCGGGCGCAGCGACGACTACCGCGAGGGCGTCAGCGCCTTCCTGGCGAAGCGCACGCCGAACTTTACGGGGAAATAAGATGCTGAACGTACGGACTGTCGCCGTGATTGGCAGCGGCACGATGGGCGCCGGGATTGCCGAAGTGGCGGCCAGCCATGGGCATCAGGTGCTGCTCTACGACATCTCCGGCGATGCGGTATCCCGCGCTATCGACGGGATCCGCCAGCGTCTGGCCTCCCGGGTGACGCGCGGAAAACTCTCCGCCGATGCCGGGAGCCAGATCCTTGTACGGCTGGTTCCGGTCACGGATATCACCGCGCTCTCCACAGCCGAACTGGTGATTGAAGCGGCATCCGAGCGGCTGGAGGTGAAAAAGGCGCTGTTTGCGCAGCTGGCTGACATCTGCCCGCCGCAGACGGTGCTGACCAGCAATACCTCGTCCATCTCCGTCACGGCGATTGCCGCGGACATCCACCACCCGGAGCGGGTCGCAGGGCTGCATTTCTTTAACCCGGCGCCGGTCATGAAGCTGGTTGAGGTGGTCAGCGGGCTGGCGACCTCCCCGGAAGTGGCAGACGCGCTGTGCGAGCTGGCGCTGAACTGGGGCAAACAGCCCGTTCGCTGCCAGTCAACGCCGGGGTTCATCGTCAACCGCGTCGCCCGTCCGTTCTATTCCGAAGCCTGGCGCGCGCTGGAAGAGCAGGTCGCGCCGCCGGAGGTGATTGATGCCGCCCTGCGCGAAGGCGGCGGTTTCCCGATGGGGCCGCTGGAGCTGACCGACATGATTGGTCAGGACGTGAACTTCGCGGTGACCTGCTCGGTATTTAACGCCTTCTGGCAGGAGCGTCGTTTTCTGCCTTCGCTGGTGCAGCAGGAGCTGGTGCTGGCGGGAAGGCTTGGCAAAAAGAGCGGGAAGGGCGTCTACGACTGGCAGGGCGACAGGCCCGAGGCGCGCTGGGCTGATGCCGTGAACGACAGCTACAGCCCGATGCGCGTGGAAAAGAGACGTGACGGTGTCACCGAAATTGATGATGTATACCTGATTGAAACGCACGGAGAAACCGCCCAGGCGCTGGCGCTGCGGCTCAACGGCCCGGTGGTGGTGGTGGACCGCATCGAGCGCGACGTGGCGGTGATAGCCGCCGCCGCCAGCAACACGCATACCGCAACGCAAAAAGCCATCCGCTATCTGCAGCAGCAGGGTAACCGGGTAGTGCAAATTGCCGATTATCCCGGCCTGCTGGTCTGGCGCACGGTGGCGATGATTGCCAACGAAGCGCTGGATGCCCTGCAAAAAGGGGTCGCCAGCGAGAAGGACATCGACACCGCCATGCGCCTGGGCGTGAACTACCCGATCGGGCCGATCGCCTGGGGCGAGCGTCTGGGCTGGCAGCGGCTGCTAACGCTGCTGGAAAACCTGCAGCGTCATTACGGCGAAGAACGCTATCGCCCCTGTTCCCTGCTGCGCCAGCGCGCGCTTCTGGAGAGTAGCTATGAGTCATAACGCCTGGCATAACGCCCGCGCCATGTACGAACGGGACGCCTGCGCGCAGGCGATGGGGATGGATATTGTCGAGATGGACGAGGGCTACGCGGTGGTGACCATGACCATCACCCCGCAGATGCTTAACGGCCACAAAACCTGCCACGGCGGACAGCTATTTTCGCTGGCAGATACCGCCTTTGCTTACGCCTGCAACAGCCAGGGGCTGGCGGCGGTAGCCTCCGGCTGCTCAATTGATTTTCTGCGTCCGGGCTTTGCCGGGGACACGCTCACCGCCACCGCGCGGGTGATGCATCAGGGCAAGCTGACCGGCGTGTATGACATTGAAATCCAGAATCAGCAACAGAAAACCGTCGCCCTTTTTCGCGGAAAATCTCACCGCATCGGCGGCAATGTGACAGGAGAGGCCTGATGCGTGACGCATTTATATGTGATGGCGTTCGAACTCCGGTGGGGCGCTACGGTGGCGCGCTTTCCGCAGTCCGAACTGACGATCTTGGTGCCGTGCCGCTGCGCGCGCTGCTGGCCCGCTACCCGCAGCTCGACCTGGAGCGGATTGACGACGTGATTTTCGGCTGCGCTAACCAGGCGGGGGAAGATAACCGCAACGTAGCGCGCATGTCGTCCCTGCTGGCCGGGCTGCCGCAGACGGTGTCCGGGACTACCATTAACCGCCTGTGCGGGTCGGGGCTGGACGCGATTGGTTTTGCGGCGCGCGCTATTAAGGCGGGCGATGGTGACCTGCTGATCGCGGGCGGCGTGGAGTCGATGTCCCGCGCGCCGTTTGTGATGGGTAAAGCCACCGCCGCATTTCAGCGTCAGGCGGAGATCTTTGATACCACCATCGGCTGGCGATTTGTGAATCCGCTCATGCATCAGCAATTCGGAACTGACAGTATGCCGGAAACGGCAGAGAATGTAGCTGAATTGTTAAATATCAGCCGTGCCGATCAGGACGCGTTCGCGCTGCGCAGCCAGCAGCGTACCGCGCAGGCGCAGCAGAACGGCATCCTGGCGCAGGAGATTGTACCGGTTTCGATCCCAGGTAAAAAAGGGGCAGTCACGGAATTCAGCGTGGATGAACATCCGCGGGCGGACACTACGCTTGAGCAGCTTGCTGGTCTGAAAACGCCGTTTCGTAAGAACGGGGTGGTCACGGCGGGAAATGCCTCCGGCGTCAACGACGGCGCGGCGGCGCTGATCGTCGCCAGCGAGAAGATAGCGCTGGCGCAGGGTTTAGTCCCGCGCACCCGGATCGTGGCGATGGCGACGGCAGGCGTGGAGCCACGTCTGATGGGCCTCGGCCCGGTACCGGCCACCCGCAAGGTGCTGGAGCGCGCCGGACTCAGCATTAACGATATGGACGTGATCGAGCTTAACGAAGCTTTCGCCTCGCAGGCGCTGGGCGTGCTGCGTCAGCTGGGCCTGCCGGATAATGCCGCGCACGTCAACCCGAACGGTGGCGCGATTGCGCTGGGTCACCCGCTGGGAATGAGCGGCGCCAGGCTGGCGCTGGCCGCGAGTAATGAACTGCACCGACGCGGCGGGCGCTATGCGCTGTGTACGATGTGCATCGGTGTGGGTCAGGGCATTGCCATGATCCTTGAGCGTGTTTGAGCATAAAAACAATGTGAGTACCCTGCGATGACAAATACAACAAAGCTTGATCCGATTGAAACGGCCTCCCTTGATGAACTGCAGGCGCTGCAGACCGCGCGTCTGAAATGGACGTTGCACCACGCTTATAGCAACGTCCCGATGTATAAACGCAAGTTTGACGCCGCGGGCGTTCACCCTGACGATTTCAACGAGCTGGCGGATATCCGCAAATTCCCGTGCACCACCAAGCAGGATCTGCGGGATAACTATCCGTTCGATACCTTTGCCGTGCCGATGGAGCAGGTGGTGCGTATTCACGCGTCATCCGGCACTACCGGCAAACCGACCGTTGTCGGCTACACGCAGGGCGACATCGACAACTGGGCCAACCTGGTGGCCCGTTCCCTGCGCGCGGCGGGCGGCAGCGCGAAGGACAAAATTCACGTGGCGTATGGCTATGGCCTGTTTACCGGCGGGCTGGGCGCGCACTACGGTGCCGAGCGTTTAGGCGCGACGGTGATCCCGATGTCCGGCGGCCAGACGGAGAAACAGGCGCAGCTGATCCGTGATTTTCAGCCGGACATGATCATGGTGACGCCATCCTACTGCCTCAACCTGATTGAGGAGCTGGAGCGCCAGATGGGCGGCGATGCCAGCGGCTGTTCCCTGCGCGTGGGCGTCTTTGGCGCCGAGCCGTGGACGCAGGCTATGCGTCGCGAAATTGAAAAACGCTTAGGGATTACGGCGCTGGACATTTACGGCCTCTCCGAGGTGATGGGGCCGGGCGTGGCGATGGAGTGTATCGAAACCGCCGACGGCCCGACCATCTGGGAAGATCACTTCTACCCGGAGATCGTCAACCCTAACGACGGCACACCGCTGGATGACGGTCAGCAGGGCGAACTGCTGTTCACCACGCTGACCAAAGAGGCGCTGCCGGTAATCCGCTACCGCACCCGCGACCTGACGCGTCTGCTCCCGGCCACCGCGCGCAGCATGCGCCGCATGGACCGGATCAGCGGCCGCAGTGACGATATGCTGATCATTCGCGGCGTCAACGTCTTCCCGTCGCAGCTGGAAGAGGAGATTGTGAAGTTCGAGCACCTTTCTCCGCACTACCAGCTTGAGGTGAACCGTCGCGGGCATCTTGATTCACTTTCCGTGAAGGTGGAGCTAAAAGAGAGCAGCCTCACGCTGACGCACGAGCAGCGTTGCCAGGTGTGCCACCAGCTGCGCCACCGCATAAAGTCGATGGTGGGGATTTCCACCGACGTAATGATTGTGAACTGCGGCAGCATTCCGCGCTCCGAGGGGAAGGCCTGCCGGGTGTTTGACTTACGTAAAGTTGCGGCCAACGGTTGAGTTTCCCTCACCCCAGCCCTCTCCCAAAGGGAGAGGGTGTAAAAAGTTCCCTCTCCCTTTGGGAGAGGGTTAGGGTGAGGGGCTATCCCAGAATCCTATGCTATGATTCATCCAGGACAAAAATAACAACAGAATGAATCACATGAATAAACTCGACGCCTTCATCCAGCACGCGGTCAGCTCCGTTCCCGTCAGCGGGACATCGCTTATCTCCTCGCTATACGGTGACGCGCTTTCCCACCGCGGCGGCGAGATTTGGCTCGGCAGCCTGGCCGCCTTGCTGGAAGGCATGGGATTCGGCGAGCGTTTCGTGCGCACCGCGCTGTTTCGCCTCAACAAAGAGGGCTGGCTGGATGTTTCCCGCATCGGGCGTCGCAGCTTTTACCGCCTGAGCGATAAGGGGCTTCGCCTGACGCGCCGCGCGGAGAATAAGATTTACCGCGCGGAACTGCCCGCCTGGGACGGCAAATGGCTGTTGCTGCTCTCCGAGGGGCTGGATAAAACCACCCTTGCCGACGTCAAAAAACAGCTGATCTGGCAGGGTTTCGGCACGCTGGCGCCGAGCCTGATGGCCTCGCCGTCGCAGCATCTGGCGGACGTGCAGTCCCTGCTTCACGATGCAGGGGTGGCGGAAAACGTGATTTTCTTTGAAGCCCACTCGCCGCTGGCGCTCTCCCGCGCCGCGCTGCGTTCGCGGGTGGAGGAGTGCTGGCAGTTAACCGAGCAAAACGCGATGTACGAGTCGTTTATCAACTCGTTCCGTCCGCTGCTGCCGCTGTTAAAAGAGGCGGCGCCGGAGGAGCTGACGCCGGAACGCTGTTTCCAGATCCAGCTGCTGCTGATTCACTTTTATCGTCGCGTGGTGCTGAAAGATCCGCTGCTGCCGGAAGAGTTGCTGCCCGCGCACTGGGCGGGGCAAAGCGCCCGACAGCTCTGCATTAATATCTATCAGCGTGTCGCGCCGGGGGCGCTGGCGTTTGTCAGCGAGAAGGGCGAAACCTCCGTGGGCGAACTGCCCGTGCCCGGCACGCTCTACTATCAACGCTTTGGTGGTCTTACAAGCGCATAAGGAGTGAAGATGCCAGTTTATCAAATTGACGGTCTGACGCCGGTCGTGCCTGACGAGAGCTATGTTCACCCGACGGCGGTGCTGATTGGCGACGTGATCCTGGGTAAAGGCGTTTATGTTGGCCCTAACGCCAGCCTGCGCGGTGATTTTGGCCGTATCGTCGTGAAAGACGGTGCGAACATTCAGGATAACTGTGTGATGCACGGCTTCCCGGAGCAGGACACGGTGGTGGAGGAGGACGGGCATATCGGCCACAGCGCCATTCTACACGGCTGCGTGATCCGCCGTAACGCGCTGGTGGGCATGAACGCGGTAGTCATGGATGGCGCGGTCATCGGTGAAAACAGCATCGTCGGCGCGGCGGCGTTCGTGAAGGCGAAAGCGGAGATGCCCGCCAACCATTTGATTATCGGCAGCCCGGCCAAAGCGATTCGTGAGCTAAGCGAGCAGGAGCTGGCGTGGAAGCGGCAGGGCACGCGGGAGTATCAGGTGCTGGTGGAGCGCTGCAAGCTGACTATGCACCAGGTTGAACCGCTGCGCGAGGTAGAGCCTGACCGGAAACGGCTGACGTTTGATGAGAATTTAAGGCCGAAGTCGGCAAACCAGGGGTAAGGTCGTCTTTTTTCGCCATATCCATCAATAGCGCAATCCCAATGTAATTACTCCAGTTAAAGGTATTTTGCAGCACCACCACCGCATTGCCTTTTTCTTTGTCATAACCGATAAAGCTGGAGTAGCCGCCGATATAGCCGACCTGATAGGTGATTTTTTCCAGGCCGATAAAGTCGGTGGTCCAGGCAATACCCTGCACTCCGTCGGGGCGTTGAATATCGGTATTTCTGACTTCGTCAAAAACGCTGTCCAGCAAGGGACTGTGGGTCGTTGAGACGTGATAGCGGGCATAGGCCGCCAGATCTTCGGCGTTGCTGTACAAGCTCGCTGCCGCCACCATGTTGTTGGAAAAATGCCAGTCCGGGGTGAGCTGCCCGCGCGGGATAAATTTCGGCTGATCGCCCGCGTGGCCGAGCGCCCGCTGCGGGTAGCCTTTGAGCTTCTGGGGCGTAAAACTGCTGTTAGCCATGTGCAGCGGACGGAAAATATAGCGTGAGGCTAAACTCTGAATATCTTCCCTGGTTTTGTGCTTCAGGATATAGCCGATCAGGGCGTAGCCGGTATTGGAGTATTGCGGCGTTTTATCCTTCGGCGCTCGCCAGTTGGCGAAATAATTCAGCACGTTATCGCTGTCCAGCTCACCGTAGAAGTTATCACCCGTGCTTAAATAGCGGATGAATTTTCCGAGCATCGGAACATCCATATTCTGGCGCGGCAGGCCGGAGGTGTGGGTTACCAGCTCCAGAAGAGTGATTTTTTGTGCATCCTTGCTTAGCGGCGTTCCCGCCGGTAGCAATGTCGCAAGGCTGTCGTTCCAGTTCAGTTGCCCCTCACTCACCAGACAGGCCACCACTTCCGCCGTGATCCCTTTGCTGAGCGAGCCGAGCGCAAACAGGGTGTCGGGCCTGACCGGATAGCGATTGACCGCATCGGTTACTCCCCAGGTATAAAACTGCGGTGAGCCGTGATTATGGATCACCGCGACCGTCATCCCGGGAACGGACTTTTGCGCCATGTAGTGACGCACCACGCTGTCAACGTCGCCATCCAGCGACTCATGGGTGAGAAGTTCCTGAGTACCTTCCGGGGAGGACATTTGTGAGAGCGTGCCGCAACCGCTGAGGAGTGGGAGAGTAAGCAGAAGCCAGTGAATTTTTTTTGTTATGTTCTGCATACCTGATAGCGAGTGTGGTAATCATTGACGCGCCAGGAATGTACCACACTTAGCCTGCCATGAGGGAATTTTTCAGGTGACCCAATTACCGTCAATTTTGTGCCGGGAACGGAAGCGATATCCACCTGACAATGTTGCTGATATGATAATTTATTGTTAATCAGGAGGGGAAAATGGACACAAGCACGATTGTCACGTTATTCAAATTCAAACGCTGGGCAGACACGGAAACCTTACAAGCAATACAGAGGGTTGATGCCTCAGCCAATCCTGAAAAGCACCATCTGATGCTCAGACTTATGAATCATGTTTATGTCGTGGATATGATTTTCAGAGCAAATATTACTGGTCAAACGCATCAATACACCGCGTTGAATACGCCAGAAACGCCGTCTGCAGACGAGCTTCTGAATAACATGACTGAATGCACTGACTGGTATATTAAGCACGCAGGTTCAATGGACATTCCCGGACTTTCTGAAATCATCAAATTCCGCTTCGTCGATGGCGGACACGGTGAAATGAAAGCGGTGGATATGCTCAATCATGTGCTGTTTCACGGTACCTATCATCGCGGCGCTGTGGGCTGGATGCTTTCTGAAACGGGTATAACCCCTCCAAAGGATGTGCTAACCGTTTTTTTAAGAGATCATCATTAACATGACTCATTTTCATCAGCTTACCGCCGCCCGTCTGGATGGGCAGCTTATCTCTATGGCCGACTATGCGGGGAAGGTGGTTCTGGTCGTGAATACTGCCAGCCACTGTGGCTTTACACCACAATATGCGGGTCTTGAAGCGCTATACAAAAAATATGCCGAACGAGGGTTAGTGGTGCTGGGCTTCCCCTGCAACCAGTTCGGCAAACAGGAACCTGGCGGCACCGACGAAATCTCGAAAACCTGTTACATCAACTACGGCGTGAGTTTCCCGATGTTTGAGAAAGTCGAGGTCAACGGTAACGCAGCGCATCCGCTGTTTCGTTATCTGAAAGATGAATTGCCCGGCGTGCTGGGGGGGCGGATCAAGTGGAACTTTACTAAGTTTCTGATTGGACGCGACGGTGAACCACTCAAGCGTTTTGCTCCGATGACTACGCCCGAGAAAATGGAGGGGGTGATTGTCGCCGCACTGGGAAGCCAGGCGTTGTAGGTGTTGGAACTTGCCTGGCGTCGATAACGTCCGAAATGGTGATGTTCACTTTTGCAACGAGCGATATTGCTATAAATGCCGGCCCGTTTCGCTATCCTACAGCACCTCAGTCACTTCAAATTCTTCTGCAATCAACTCCATATCTTCAGAAAAATGACCTTCGCTGGTGAAAAATCGCTGATGCTCTTTCTGCCAGTATTCAAGGCTTAAATCACCTTCACCTTCTTTACGGGCAAACGCCTCAGTAACATCACAAAAACGCACCAGCCGCATTGAAACGAGCCTGGTTACGCAAACAGGGACATTCTGACCATCGAGGATAATGTTATAGCTCCCGATCCTGGGAGCAGATTGTTCCTGCTGGTAAGAGGCAAAAGATCCGCACGAGGCCGTTTTAATCCCTTTTTTAATCAGATCCGCAAGCTCGCTGGCCAGCTCCGGACTGTCACCCATTTGCCAGGCCTCTGCGCCTGGATATTTCACTCTAATTTCCTCAACCGTAACCATTAAGAACCCTTTAAAACTGTCGATGATAAGAAACGTTATACGGGTTTTAGCATGCGCTGTCCCGACTTCATGTGTGAGCATTCTGTAGCCATGGATTCAGTAAAGCCTCGAAATGAGGGCAGCCGCGCCATTCAGGCAACCGAGCAATGACTGCTGACGTTTCCGTCTAATCAACCAGGTGATAAGTTACGGGTGCCGATAAAAAAACACGATTAAACCTCATTAAAAGGGAACGTATGTCCTTACCGCCACTGTATGCGCTGCGCGCGTTTGAAGTTGCCGCGCGGCTGAACTCCTTCAGCAAAGCCGCTGAAGCATTGAATATCACTCCGGGGGCGGTCAGCAGGCATGTCCGGACCCTTGAACAGTGGTTCGACTGCGAGCTGTTTAAGCGGCAGGGGCCGAGAGTGGAGGTCAGTGACGCCGGGCGTATTCTTGCCGGGCAGCTAAGCGAAAGTTTCTCGAATATTGAGTGGGCCTGCCGCGCGTTCAGGAGTGAAAATCACCTTCTGCGCCTCAAGGCCCCCAGTACCCTGACGATGCGATGGCTTCTAAGTGTCCTGAAATCCTTTCGAGAGAACCATGCGAAGCCGAAAATCGAAATTGCCAGCGTCTGGATGGACTTCGACACCGTTGACTTCAGCCGTGAGCCATACGATTGTGCGATCCTCCTCGGTAATGGTTATTTCGGCGAGTCAACGGAGAGCAGCCTGCTTTTCAGCGAATGGCTTATTCCGGTTTGTCCCCCGTCGCTGCTCGAACCTGCCCGGCATCGGCTTGAACAGTGCGATCTTATCCATCCCTCACCGGACAGGCGGGACTGGAAGCGCTGGCTTAAAACGACGGGGCTATTTCCCGGTCTCGACATGAGCGGCGGGATTGTGTTCGACACGTTAGAGCAGGGAAGCCTGGCCGCCATGCACGGTTACGGCGTGGCGATGGCCGATCTCCGCCTCACGCTCGACGCCCTGAAAAGCGGGCTGCTCGCATTGCCCTTCAAGGAAGCCATCGCAACCGGTGACGGCTACTATCTTGTCTGGCCGAAACATTCGCTCAGAGGACAGAGTATTGAACGGTTACTGGCGTGGCTTAATCTTAACGCGCCGGTTGTTCCTTCGCTGGATATCGTCTGTCTTGATTACAATGAAAAGCGTGTATGAAATAAAAAGCAAGATATTTCTCGCGGAATATCCTGCCTGTTAAATGTATTCAGGCGTAGGGAATATTTGCCATTATCTTATATCTTTCCGGCAGGGCACTGTTCAGATCGAGTAATTTGTCCAGAATATAAAGCGCAGGCGTTCCTTTTGCGCGCTCGGCGTCGATCAGTGCCGCACGTATCACATTGGCAGCCGAGGTCATTTTGCTGAAATACTCTTCTGATTCCGGCGTCTGGACTTCCCCGGACACTGCGTAACGCACCCGAGGCCAGTCAGCGAAGTCAGGCAGGGTGAGGGCTGCATCGTCTTTTGGAACGTGTGCCGAGAGCAACGCTTCGGCGTTACCCGGATTGCGTTGAGCGAAAGACAGGAGATGAAGTCGATGGATAAATGGCGAAAGCGCCTCAGCGCGATCGCTATCTGACGAAAGTAACGTGATGAGCGCATGTATATTTTCACCGGCGGTGTTTTTTTCAGGTGAGATCGTTTTCATTAGATGAAATAAAACATCGAGTGTCATAGGTGCTCCATATACATATATTATTATTTGAATTTTGCTATCAATTTCTGGCCAGCAATATACCAGGGATGAACGGATGGTATTTCAACGCGGATAGGTTTGAAAAACGATAAATAGTGGCAGTCAATGTGAGTTTTACTCAACGTGGGATGATGATCTACTATCCTTCACACTACCTCATGGGTACGCATGAAAAACCGGATTCATTCATTAACTCATTGTTAATTATGAAGAAGAAAGAAATGTTGTTTGCATTGCTTTTATACTGTTTTTCGGCGTTGCAGTTGAGTGTGTATTGCAGAATGAGGTGTTATGGCGGGCGAGAACAAGTTAAGCGACAAGGCGTTAAAAGCCTACATGGTAAACCGCTGCCGCGTCAAAAGATGTTGGCCGATGGACGGGAACTGTCCGCCAGAGTCAGTATGAGTGGCGCTGTGAGCTTTGTTTATTTCTTCAGACATTCCGGCCGACAAAGCGCCCCCGTCTGGATGACGTTAGGCAAGTATCCAGATATGACACTTAAACAGGCCAGAGAGAAAAGGGACGAGTGCCGGGCATGGTTTTCTCCGGGACTCGAACCACGGAAAGAGAACAAACTCACCAAAGAGAAACTGTTCACTCCAGTAACTGTGTAGAACGCTATCGATTACTGGTGTGATATCTATGCCAGTGAAAAGCGCAAAGAGCAAAGAGACTGTACTTATTTTAATTTTTTCTACCTGGTCCAAATATTTTTCCGATTAAATTCATCTCTTCAAGGTCAGGGGTGAATTGCAGCATTAAAAACTCTTCTAAGGGATGACCGAAGCTAGCCTTTGATGTATTAAGATCCATCGTAGGATTATCTTGCATAAACTTAATTAAATGTTGAAATGTTGTGTAAGATAATACATCGGAAATAAACGTGATTGCTGAGTTTTCAACGCGAATATCAACTTCGAACTTCCCATTTTTGGGTCTCGGATCATGTGATAAATTGGTTATTTCTGATTCGACATATTCGGTTTTGGTTATGTATGTTCTATTCCTTGCCCCATTTAAAAAATTAACTATTCGGGAAAAATCTTTTTTCATTGTTTTTAATACGCCGGAATCTATGTTATCACTTACAATTTGTAATTTCACATCGGTGTTGAACTTTTCAATTATACGGGTACAGAGTGATAGAGCTGTAATTAAGATGTTTTGTAGTAACTGAGAGTGCATGGACTCTTTTTGTTGTTCCGGGTTGAGTCCAACAAAAGATGCATATGATGAGGTATATATTACAGAATAAAAAAACTTTAGATTAAATTTTTTAAATAACTCTTTGATTAAATCAATGACTTTGGCTTGCTGAGTTTTATCTAACTCTGACATGTGAAGTTTTTTTATGGGATCGAGGTTGAGTTTGCTTAATCCACTCTCTATCTTTTCTTGTAGGATTGGGACATTCCAGTCATTAATAAGGAATCCTGCCATTACTCCTATTTCGTGGAAGGGTCTTGAGTTTGAATAACCTTTGTCACCAGATTCATCTATGAAAAAATATATTGTTGTTTTATTCATACAATCTCCTTAAATCAATATCTTGTCGGTTTAATTACGCGCTGTTGATATTTTTTAAAAATCCCATTAACCTTTAGGATCTATTCCACTTTTGCGAATTTTTTCTCTGCACTCTTTTTTTACCCATGAGCTAAAATTGCCTTCACCAGCCAAAATGTCTATTTGATTAAGTAATTCATCTTCGAGGCGGATGATCTTTCTTGTGCTATTTGAACGATCAGTTTTGTTTTTGGCATTCTTCTCTTACATTGGTTCATGCCACTGTGTTAGCGTTAATTTGAATAGTATGAACCACTTTATATGCGAATACCATAAAAAGCAACGCCCTGAAGTGGTGGAACACTGCCGAGGCGTCTAACCAAATCGTTAATAGGAGTAACGACTATGGCTGGAACTCAGCATACCCAAACACGGCCCTGATTTACATGACTATTCCTTGGTACGCCGCGAGGTCACTCCTGTCTCCAGGTAGTTCTGCGCACCGTTGCAGACACTGAAGACACTGGCCCGTGCAAAGTTCTGCGGCTGGGACTTAACCTTTGCCGCTAAAATCCGAACCGAAAGCCCGCTCTCAGTGGCGTGGGTGGATTATGAGAACCACACCCTGTGGAGCAATTCAAATAATTCATATGCAACTCGCAATATTAGAGTTGCATATATTCAATATTTAACTAATTGCCTCGTAAGGTTCTTGATATGATTTCATCTATATTTGGGCTGTAGAGTGATATTGTATAGTAACCATCAATCCCAGCTAAATAATTGTCATAAATATCTTTTGTTACACGCTCGGAATCTGCGAAGTAGACGTAATTCCCCTTGAGTTCTGTATCGGAGTAACTTATTTCAGAATAATGATGAAGTTCAATGTTTATTAGATTGATACCTTTATCGTTAAAATTTTTTATGATTTGTCTTTTTAGGTTGCTGAATAATAAGATGTTGTTCTCACCTATGCCCCCTGACATGCGATCTTTTCCGCCGGACTTCTTTGATTGTACAGAGAAGTAATCAACGTAGAATTTTTTTTCATATGATTTGTTGTTAAGGGTATATGCAACATTCATGATTGAATGGAGTTTATAGTTATAATTGTTTATGGAATAACCTTCGTTGAATATATCAAATTTTTCTGATTGTGTTGGTGTGTAATCTTTTCCGAAAAGTTGGTTGATGCTTAAAATAAAAAGTGGTGAGTATTGGAGTTTTGATATTCTATTTTGCTCAAGGCTGAAGGTTACACTAAGTATAAAAGTTGCGAACGCTAATATGAATTGTATTGTAGGCGAAATAAATGAAGTAATTTTAAATCCAGACTTTGTCATTTTTTAATCCACTGCGTTAATGAAAATGGGGGCGCTTGTGTATAGCAGGTGTTTAGCAGTTCCCGTTTAAAGGGGTAATTGTAAACTAAAAGATTAGTAAGTTCAGAGGGGTATTTTCATAGCATTGCATAATGATCCACTATACTTATGCCCCGAACCAGTGACATGAGGGTGGTATGTCTGGCGAGAACTTATCCAGAATGGGCGCAGCAAAAGTCCGCCTGATTGCGGATCGCCATGGCAATCAGGTAATAGAAAAATGCCCTGTTAGCGATGTTGAATATGGCTTTTATACGCGTGCGGCGGAACCACTCAGCGGCGTTGTTGAATCCCCGCGGCTGCTTCACGCCGACCCACGCCGACGCAGCCTGACGCTCGAATACGTTCCTCATAAGATCTCCCAGGATGAGGTTGCAGGGAACGAGATATTGAGGCAACTTTCACGCCTTCACAATTATCCTGCCGACGCCGAATGGATGTATCACACCCACACCTGGTCTGCGTCAGCGCTTGAAAAATCTCTGTCTCTTCTGGAATTGCCCGCCCGCGCTGAGCGGCAGATGCGACGTTTTCAACAAGCGGGCAGCGTTTTGTTTCGTCAGGAATGTTTAATTTCAGGCGATACAAATGCGGGTAACTGGGGCAGAAGAGAAAACGGCGATACGATACTTTTCGACTGGGAAAGATTCGGCACCGGCAGCCCGGCTATCGACCTTGCTCCGCTGGTTAAGGGGATGGGCTCAAAACAAAGCATTTTACAACTTGCCGAGCGCTACTGTGTTTTTGCCACGCATCTGGACGCAGACAGGTTAGCCCGAGAAATCGCTCTCGCCAAGGCATGGATTGTTACTGAAGTTGTGTTACTCCTGCACGAAAGGAAAAAGAGCGACTTAAATCTTTACCTGACCTGGTACAGAGAACATCTCCCCGGCTGGCTGGATGAGTCCCTCTCTCTGCTTTGAGCACGTTGTAACAGAACATGCGAACCCCATGCAGCGTTTTGTTTCATAAATGCCATCGCTCATCGACCTTTCAGGATGGTATAACGTCGTGCGGCTATCGGGTTGCCGTAGACTGCCCACATTCACAAAGGCTTATATGAAACAAATTACCTTCAGTGACCTGCAGCAGCAAAGCGAGCAGGCCGCAAATTCTCCTCGCTTACGGGCGCACCGTAATTTACATCCTGAGCTGAGCGACCCGGTGCAGCGCCTGGCTATCGCCATGGAGCCCGGAACCTATGTTCGCCCCCATCGCCACCCGCATACGTTTGAGCTGCTGACGGCGCTGAGCGGTCGCTTTTTGGTATTGAACTTCGATGACAGCGGGAACGTGACCCGGCGCGTGGTGTTAGGCGAAGAGTGCAAAGTGCTGGAGATGGATGCCGGCACCTGGCATGCCGTGCTGTCGCTGGATAAAGGCGGCGTTATTTTTGAGGTTAAGCACGGCGGCTACCAGCCTGTTCCTGAGCAGGATACCGCCCCCTGGTCACCGGCGGAGAACGCGCCCGGTACCGCGGCGCTGATGAAATGGTACGCTCAGGCGCAGGTAGGGGACGGGGGTTTTACCCTGTAATTGTGCTCTCATATCCCCGGCGCGCTGAAAGTCGCGCAGGGAAAGAGGGAGACGATTCCATCAACTCAGCTGACCGTATTAAAATGCCAGTCGCCGGCAGTCGACAGCGTCACGAACGGACCGGCCAGCGTGCTGTTGTGATGCGCAATGATGTCATTGGCGGATAAATGTGCATTATCCATTATGGTATGCGCATCTGAAATCAATACCGTCCTGAAACCCAGCTCCGGCGCGGCCCGGCAGGTGGTGTCGACACAAAAATCTGTTTTCATCCCGGCAATGACCAGCTGTTTGACACCTCGCTGATTAAGTTTGTGCTGCAAATCGGTTTCCCGAAAACAGCTGGGATAGCGCTTGGTGAAAACAACATCCTGCTCCTTCACGTCCAGCTCCGGTATCAGCTGTGTTAACGGCCCCTTCTCTGAGAAGGGCGAGTCGTCTGGTCCAATATGGCGGGCAAAAAAGACGGGTACCTGCGCGTGCCGCGCGTTGGCTATTAATAAACGGATATTTGCCAGAACGGCATCGGCGGAACTGGGGGAAACCGGGCCCCGGAAGAGGCCCTGCTGCATGTCGATAACCAAGAGTGCATTGTCAGATGAAACCATTTTCTTTCTCCATTCAGAGGGTGGTGAACGGAGAGAGATTTCCCCGTCCTGGCCGGCGGGGATTGAGGTTCTGTTTGTCAGTCGTTCGCTACAGATACGCTCGCACCGCCGAAGGTTCCGGTGGTGGTGAGGGTGGTTGTTGGCTGAACTGACTGATACATAACATGGCCTTTGTTAATACATTCCGCTGTATACGGAATTATCGCGTTAGTTATAACGTTGCTTAACTCATTCCTTCAATACACCAACTTGAGTAGGGGCCTGATGCAGCGGCAGGAAGGAGTCTGCAAACATGTCAGGCACATAGCCTGCAGCGGTATAAAGATGCTGACGTGATTCATCAATCGCTGCACGGAGACGTGCTCTGTCCACGCCCAGCACGTTGCCGCCTTGCTTAACGATGCGTCCGCCAATCATCACGGTGTCAATATTGCTGCGCTCTGCTGCATGCACGACCGTGCCAAAGGCATTTCCGGAGGGGTAAAGGTTCAGATCCCCCGCGTTAATCAGGATCAGATCGGCCTTCTTGCCCGGCGTCAGGCTGCCGACTTTCTCCTGCAGACCGGCGCACGCCGCGCCATCGAGAGTGGCGGCCTTCAGAAGCTGGGCTGCCTGAAGCGTTTTCGGGGAATGTGCGCTGCGACAGCCGTGTTGTTGATGCATACCCATAACGCGCTGCAGGTAAAACGCTACGCGCATCTCCATAAACATGTCACCGCTGTAGGACGTTTCATTATCCACGCTTAGGCCAGGGTGAATGCCGTGGCGCATCGCTGACTGAATGGCAAACATCCCGTCCTCAATGCCGTAGTGTGCGTCGGAGCGAGGGCAGACGTTTACCCTCACGCCAGCATCTCTCAGGATCGCCCAGCCTTCGTCAGGCAGCGCCGTGCAGTGATTAAAGATATTATCCGCGCCCAGTAGTCCCTCCTGCTGCAATACCGCAAGCCGTGAGGCCATCTCACCGCCGAAAAATTCAGTGACGATCGGCAGCCCGAGCCTGCGCGCCTCAGCCCACATCTCCGGCTCCAGCTGCGCCATCACCGCCAGCGACACAAGTCCGTCCGGTTTGTCCCGGAAATACTTTTCCTGCAGGCGTTGCCAGTTTCCTGGCCAGTGTGCGGTATCCCATTCCCCGGAAACCGGTGCGCCTGAAGCGTGAATGGCGCGGATCCCCGCATCCAGAAGCGCCTCGACGGCGGCATCCGAATGGGCTGCGCTGCGGCTGTTGTGGGAATTATCAATGACGGTGGTGATCCCGGCGTCAATACAGCCCAGCGCGGAGAGGAGGTTGCCAACGTACATATCGGCAGGGCGGTAGTATTTCGCAAATGAGAAATGCGTGGCGTTGCAGTAGTCTTCCAGCGATTCCGCGTTGGGGTTGATGCGACGCAATTGCCCCTCCCAGGCGTGGCGATGGGTGTCCACCATCCCCGGCATAGCAATCATGTTTGTAGCATCAATAACCCTCGCTCCCTTTGCCTCCAGGTTTTCGCCGACAGCCACAATGGTGGGCCCGGCGATCAGGATCTCGCCGCGTTCAATATTGCCCACGCTCTCATCCATGCTGAGGATCGTAGCGCCACGGATGAGCGTCGCCGGGGAAGTGGTGTTTTGATTATTCACAATATTTCTTGCGTAGCCGGTCATTTTCAGTCTCTTTCTGTCATTAGTACCGAAACGCTACGCCACTTAATTAACGCGAAAAAGATGCGCAATGCGTTTTCATTATTCATAATTAGCGAATAATTAAATTTATAAAGGCTTTGGGACAAATGGATCGTATCCAGGCAATGCAAATCTTTGTGCGGGTGGCGGAGTCCGGCAGCTTCGTTCGCGCGGCTGAAACACTCTTCCTGCCTTCATCAACGGTCACCAGCACGATTAAAAATCTGGAAAAATACCTGCAGGTGCGCCTGCTGAACAGGACGACACGGCGGGTGAGCGTGACGCCGGAAGGTTTACAGTACCTGACGCACTGTCGGGAAATTCTCTCATTAATCGAGCAGGCGGAGTCCAGCCTGAGCGATTCCGGCAGTCGGCCACAGGGACGCCTGCGGGTAGATATGCCTGCCGGGATTGCTCATCACATCGTGATGCCACATCTGGACGAGTTCTGCCGTCTTTATCCGGATATCTACCTGACGATCGGCGTCAGCGATCGCCAGGTTGACCTGGTGCAAGAGGGCGTCGACTGTGTAATTCGAACAGGGGAACTGAATAACTCCACGCTGGTAGCCCGTCCTCTGGGCCGTTTTCGCTGGGTCACCTGCGCCTCGCCGGACTATCTCCGGGAATACGGTATTCCCCAGTCGCCCGATGCGCTGAGCGGGCACCGGGCGGTTCACTATTTTTCCGGGCAGAGACGACGCGCGAACGAATTGCGCTTCGTTCAGGGCACTGAAATGCGGTCTGTTCCAGTGAGCGGTGCTGCCGCCGTCAATGATACGGAGCTTTATATCCAGATGTGTCTTAAGGGTTTTGGGCTGGTGCAGGTTGCCGGGAATATTGTCGCAGAGCATCTGCGCGAGGGAAGGCTGGTGGAGGTGCTGGCGGACTGGCAGCCGCCGTCGGTGCCCGTCACGCTGCTTTATCCCCACCAGCGTTATCTTTCTCCTGTCGTGCGCGCTTTTGCTGACTGGATAGCCGGGATTATTTAATACTCCCAAGCCCCTCCAGAAAATCCTCAACCTGCTCAGGCGTAGCCGTGTCTGCCTGGTAAAGGATATCGAGCTTAACGTTCTTCAGCCCGCAGAAGCCAAATACACCTTCGATAATCTGCGTCTGAATCGCCGTCGAATAGCCATGTTTGTCGAATCCGGCGAGATCGCTGCCGCCGGTGGCAATCAGGCGGACGGGAACGTCCCGTAAGTTGCCCACAATCCGGCCGTCTTCGGCCACCTTATACGCCCAGTCCAGGGTTAAAACGCGATCGAACCAGCCTTTCAACAGCGCGGGGACCGACCACCAGTACACCGGGAAGACAAACACCAGCATATCCGCCCGCTCGACGCGCTGCTGCTCGCGCAAAATATCGTCGGGAAGCGCGCTCGGATCGCCGTGATAGAAATCGAGATCGGCACGGGTCATCGCCGGATTAAACCCTTCAGCATGCAGATCGGCGATCTCAACCTGTGTACCTTGCTCGCGTAATTTCCCGGCAATGCGGGTAGCCAGCGTATGGGATAAGGACGTGTCGACAGGGTGAGCCGTCACGATCAGCGCGTTATTGATGGCGTGTGTTGCAGACATAGCGACCTCGCAATGGGTGAGAACTGATGTCTATATTACTATTGGTAACTTAGCTGTCAATCCGTCCCAGGCGATCATTTTGTGCTATTCACGTAGGTCTCCAGCACGCCGATCATCGCGCCGCTGAGCGTATCTTCCGCCACGTTCCGGGCGAGCACGCCGTTACCCGCGGCCGTGCTGAGCGCGTCTGCCGCACCGATAATGGCCGTCAGAGCTGCTTCTCCCTGAACGCCTTTCAGTACGACGAACGGGGAAAGCGCGGTACGCAGGCAGTCGGCACATTCGGCCACGCATGCCTCCCGAAACGTCTGCAACGCGCGGGAGCCGGACAGCGCCGCTGCGATTGGCCCGGTTTCAGGCCCGGCAGTTATGGCGCAGTCGATATAAGCGGCACTGAAAAAGCGGACCGTCTTTTCCAGCGTTTTGCTGTCGACCGCCAACGTCTCGCGGAACTTCGCCAGCTGCCGATCGCTATAGTCCTGGTACAGCGCCATCAACAGCCCTTCACGATCGCCGAAGTGGTCGTAGGGGATAGGCTTGGTCACGTTGGCTCGCTCCGCCAGGTAGCCAAGGGTCAGCGCCTCCGTGCCTTGCTGACGAACGATTCCGCGCGCAACCTCCAGTAGCTGCACGCGGCGGTCCTCTTTTCTCAAGCGCTTAACAACCATGTTTTCCTCTGAACTGTTATCTACTCATGGTAGTTTACACGTTTTCTGCGGGGTGCTGCACCCGTTGTTCCGCAGGGCGGATCCGGAACCAGATCGCATACATCGCGGGCAGGAAGACGAGCGTGACAATCGTCCCGCCCAGCGTTCCGCCGATTAGCGTGTAAGCCAGCGTGCCCCAGAACACCGAATGCGTCAGGGGGATGAACGCCAGCACGGCCGCCAGTGCCGTCAGCAAGACGGGCCTGGCTCGCTGGACCGTTGCCTCGACCACCGCCCGGAGCGGATCGAGACCCTCGTTCTGGTTATGATTGATTTGGCCAATCAGGATCAGCGTATTGCGCATAAGAATCCCGGAAAGGGCGATCAGGCCGACCAGCGCGTTGATGCCAAACGGCTGATTGAAAATCAGCAGGGTCGGCACTACGCCAATCAGCCCCAGCGGGGCGGTTAAGAACACCATCACCATCGCCGAGATTGAGCGCACCTGCAAAATGATGATCAGCAGCGTCAGGGCAATCATGATCGGGAACAATGGAATCATTGCCTGCGTGGCTTTTCCCGATTCCTCAATCGAACCCGCCATGTCAATACGGTACCCGGCCGGCAGCGTCTCAACAATCGGCTGGAGCTGCTTCATGATGGCGACCGACACGTCCGGTGGCTGAAGGCCGTCGGCGATATCACCGCGCACGGTGATTGTGGGGGTACGATCGCGACGGCGCAGAATCGGATCTTCCATACCGATCTCAATCTTGCCGATTTGAGACAGCGGAAGGCGCTGTCCCGCATTGCCGACCAGGGTGAAGCCCTCAATTTTCGCCGGATCGAGACGGATATCACCCGCCGCGCGTCCAATGACCTCTACCGATCGAATATCTTCCCGTACGGAGGTTATCGGCACGCCTGATAGCAGGAACTGAAGCTGCTCGGCAACGGCGCTGGAGGTTAAGCCGGTCGCCTGCAGGCGGCTTTGATCGAGAGTGAAATGCAATACCGGAACGCGCGACCCCCAGTCGGTGTTGACGGTCCGCATCATCGGGCTTGCCTGAAGCACGGCTTTCACCTTATCAGCAATGTCGCGCACCTTGCCCACGTCCGGGCCTGACACACGCCAGGCGACCGGGAAGGGCGAGTACGGGCCAAACACCAGCTGCGTCACCCGTACGCGCGCTTCGGGCGCAAGGCCGTTGGCGACAGCGTCTCTCAGCCGGAGCTTGAGCGCCTCGCGTGACGTCTCGCTGTCCGTCAGGATCACAATTTTCGCAAAAGACGGGTCGGGCAGTTCAGGCGCCATCGCCAGATAAAAGCGGGGCGAACCCTGACCAATATAGGCAGTGACAATGTTGGCTTCAGGCTGCTGGCCCAGCCACGCTTCGATTTTTGCCGCTGCGGCGCTGGTTTGTTCAATCGAGGTGCCGTAGGGCATCTGCACCTCAACCAGCACTTCCGGGCGATCGGAGGTCGGGAAAAATTGTTTTTTTACCAGACTCATGCCGAGCACGGCCAGAATGAAAATGGCGACCACCGACCCAGCCACTCGCCATTTTCTGGCGATAACACGGGCAAGCAGCTGGCGAAAACGGTTATAGCGAGGCGTGTTATAGATGGCGGCATGGCCTCCTTCTACTTTAGGGATCGTTGGCAGGATCTTCACCCCCAGATAGGGCGTGAACACCACGGCGACGAACCACGAAGCAATAAGAGCAAGACCAACTACCCAGAACATGTTGCTGGTGTATTCTCCGGCGGTCGACTGGGCAAAACCATTCGGCATAAAGCCAATGGCCGTCACCAGGGTACCGGCCAGCATCGGCGCGGCGGTGTGGCTCCAGGCGTAGGCCGAGGCTTTGATTCTGTCGTAACCTTCCTCCATTTTCACCACCATCATTTCAATGGCGATAATGGCATCATCAACCAGCAGGCCGAGGGCGAGGATCAGGGAGCCCAACGTGACGCGGTCAAAGTTTATCCCCGCCGCCTCCATCACCACGAAGACCACCGCCAGCGTCAGCGGCACCGCCGCCGCAACCACCACCCCCACGCGCCAGCCCATACTGACAAAACACACCACCATGACAACCAGCAGGGCGACGAAGAATTTAATCATGAACTCGTCGACCGACGAGCGAATATTCACGGACTGGTCGGTGACCTTGGTCAGGGTTATGCCAAGCGGCAGACTCTCATTAATTTTCGCCGTTTCCGCATCCAGCGCTTTACCCAGCGTCAGGCCGTTCCAGCCCTCGCGCATCACGATGCCGAGCAGCAGGGCGGGCTCATGCTGGTTACGTATCAGCATCGTCGGGGGATCTTCGTAGCCGCGTTCAACCGTGGCGATGTCGGACAGCCTGAGCGTTTTGCCCCGGGCCACAACGGGCGTATCGCGGATCTTCTGCAGTTCGTCGAACGCGCCGTCGAGGCGGATAAAGATTTGTGCGCCTCGGGTCTCGATGGAGCCCGCCGCGGTCAATGCGTTCTGGCCGTTAAGCGCGTTAAAAATGTCCTCAGGGGCGAGGCCCATCGTCGCCAGACGGTCATGAGAGAAGGCGATATAAATCCGCTCGGCCTGTTCGCCAATAATGTTCACTTTCTTGACGCCGGGAACGTGCAGAAGCTGCTGGCGCAGGCCTTCGGCATCACGTACCAGCTGCCGCTGCGGTTCGCCTTTTGCTTTCAGGGCAAAAAGGGCAAAGGTGACATCCGAGAATTCGTCGTTGATCATCGGGCCGATGACGCCCGTCGGAAGACGCTGAGATTCATCTCCAAGCTTCTTCCGCGCCTGATAGAACTCCTCCTGCACCTCGGCAGGCGGGGTTTTGTCCTGCAACGACAAGGTGATAAACGCCATGCCGGGACGGGTATAAGTTTCCGTCCGGTCATACCATTTTAGTTCCTGCAGCCGCTTTTCCAGCGGCTCGGCGACCTGATCCTGGATCTCCTGCGCGGTCGCCCCCGGCCAGACGGTTATCACCGTCATTTGCTTCACCGTGAAGGGCGGGTCTTCCGCGCGCCCGAGCCCAAAGAAGGCGTAAATTCCGGCGATGGTAACGAGAACGATCAGAAACAGCGTGACGGAACGCTCACGCACGGCCAGCGCTGACAGGTTGAAGCGGCTTCCGCTCATGGCGCGTTCTCCGCAAGCGTGGCATTGCGTTGCGCGACAAGCCTGACAATTTCACCTTCATGCAAAAGGTGTGCGCCTAACGCCACAATCTTTTCGCCGGGCTTCACGCCGCCCGCGATCTGCACCGCATCTTCACCCACGCTCAGCACCCTGACGGGCGTCCAGGCGACCTTTGCAGGTGGAGCAGAAATGCGCCAGACGCCGGGGCCGTTGCCCGCATCGTAGAGCGAGGCCAGCGGGACCTGCATGACCTGACCTTCCGCTTTATTGTGCTGAATGTTAATCGTGACGGTCGCCCCCAGCGGCGCGTTCGCCAGCGGCCCGTCCAGCACGTAACGTGCTTCGTAGGTGCGGGTTGTGGCATCGGCCGAGTCAGACAGCAGGCGCAGCGTTGCGGTGACCGGGTGTTCTTCGTTGCCATACAGCGTGGCCTGCGCTTCGCTGCCGACGGCAGGGCGCAGCGTTTCCGGAAGCTGCACGAGCGCTTCACGCTGTCCCGCTCTGGCGAGCCTGATCGCCACCTGTCCGGCACTGACGACCTGACCCGGCTCGGCGAGCGTCTCCATGACCACGCCGTCAGAATCCGCCAGCAGGACGGCATAGCCCGTGGCGTTGTGCGCCACGCTGGCCTGCGCCCGTGCCGCGCTGAGTTCTGCTCTGGCGGTATCCGCCGCCGCTTTGATTTGGTCATACTCGGAGGCGGACACCGCGCCGGTGGCCACCAGACCACGATAGCGCGCCTCATCGCTGGAGGCTTTTCGCGCGCGCGCCTGGGCTGCGTCCACCGCGCGCTGCTGCGCCTGGGCCTGTAATTTCAGGTCAATTGGATCCAGGCGCAGCAAGGGCTGGCCCTGTTTGACGGTCTGACCCGTATCAACCAGGCGTTCAAGGATTTTCCCCTGAACCCTGAAGCCTAAATCGCTCTGCGTTCTGGCAACCACCACGCCCGTGAAGGCACGGGCGGTATTGTTCGCAAGCTCGACGGATACGGATCGGACAAGCGGTGGCTTTGTGCGCGGATCGTCATTCGCGGAAATATCGCCGCATGCCGCGAGGGCAAACGGCAGGAGACAAACGGCAACGCGGGCTGAAGTGAGCCTGAGCATGGGAAACCCTTATTGAGGTAACAGGACAGTTTCCGCATTCTGTGATTAGTGACCAATAAAGTCAATGGTCACTAATCAGGGGGCCAGGCTTCTTAAGATCAGTGAGGAGAGAAGTACCGCTGCCGTTGGGGCGGTTTCAAGGTTGTACTGCAGCTGAACGGGGTTAATGTAAGGGCACATCACCATGTAGACGGCACAGGTCACCTCATCCAGCGGCGTCTTCCTTTCAAACTCGCCGGACTGTCTGCCTTCGATAATGATGCTCTCAATCAGCTTCATCAGGCTTTCACAATACTTTTCAGTTGAAGGCCACTGCTCCTGCGCGGCGACGGCGGCGATGTCGTAAAGCTTACGATCGTGGAAAAACATCTCGCTCCCCGCTTCGGTGAGCGCCTTGAAAAGACGGCGTAATTTTTCGCTTGCTGACGGTGCATCCTCGATGGCGGAAAGCACCGCCGCCATAATCAGCTCCAGGCGGTTAGCGCAGATCACTTCGCCGATAGCCTGCTTGGAATCGAAGAACTTATAAATGTAGGATTTTGAAAAACCGATAGATTTCGCCAGCTCGGCGACGGTGGTTTTTTCATAGCCGTAGTGACCGAAGTGCTCAAAAGCGGCTTCGACGATTTGTTCTCTGACAGCGTGGTCAAGGGGACCACGTGCTGATGGGGGATTCATATTTTTAGTCATTATTTAAGCTTAGCGTGACAGGCTACGATTAACAACGAGTGACCATTTTGTACTTTGGTTACCGTCATTCATCATGCGCCGTTCAGACGGGACGATCAACCAGATGGGGTGAGTGTATCACTGTTTTTCGCGCACTATGGCATCTATCTGTCTGCGATAAGCGAGGATTTCAGCGCAACTCCCTTGCACTGAACAAAGCCGTTTTTGCTTAAGCCGAGCGTGGACGCAATATTTTTTCGACGATGAGTACCAGACGCCTGCGCGTCACGAAGCGGTGTAGCTGCCCCAGAAGCCAGTTACCGCATCCGGTAATCAGGTAGCTACGGTTACTCTCCACGGCCTTCAGCGCCAGGGTGACCACTTTATCAGCGGGCATTCTTTTACCTACCGAGGCTTCCTCAGCATTCACCACATCAAAAAAGGCCGTATCCGTTGCGCCGGGGCAAAGCGCCAGCACGCGGATGCCCTTTGAGCACTACTCTCCCCACAGCGCATTCGAAAAGTGTTTTTTTCGAGGTGAGGGCGACGCGATGCGAATTGGTGAACTGTGTGCGAAAACGGGATTGTCGAAAGAGACGGTGCGTTACTATGAGCGGCAGGGGCTATTAGAGAATATCCCGCAGCCCAATCGCAGCAATAACTACAAAGTTTATTCCGCCGTCGATTTACAGCGTTTAAACATGATCAAGCATGCCAAAATGCTGGGTTTTACCTTATCCGAAATTTCAGAGGTTTTAGCTGTCTGGGTTGACGACAAATTTACCGCTGAGCAAAAACGCGATTCTTTACAGCGCAAGTTGCAGCAGCTTGAAGAGAAAGAAGCGGCGTTAATTGAGCTCAGAGCCAGGATAAAAAACGCCATTAACAAGGTCGGCCAGCCTTGTATCGATACGTTTTAATCGACAAGTGGGAAGAGGCCGCAAAACCGATGCGGCCTTATATTTCTGACAGCCAGTTCAGGCATCTGCTCCTTCACGAAATTCAATACTTTCTTCGCGTCCACAGATGCATACGGATATTTATGAGATCGATGATGGAAAGATTGTGGCTAACTGGCACATCGAGAACAATACGGCCCGGTTGATACGAAATTCCTATAAGCCAAGATCGCTTAGCGAGGGGTGATCGTCCGGGCGTCTACCCAGCGGCCAGTGGAACAGGCGCTCGGATTCTTTTATCGGCATATCGTTAACGCAGGCAAAGCGCCGCTTCATCAGTCCGTCCGGCTCAAACTCCCAGTTTTCATTGCCGTAAGAGCGGAACCAGTTGCCGGAATCATCATGCCATTCATAGGCATAGCGCACCGCGATCCGGTTATCCGTAAATGCCCAGAGCTCTTTAATCAGACGATAGTCCAGCTCTTTTTTCCATTTCCGCGCCAGGAACGCCTGGGCTTCCTCCCTGTTAGTGGCGAACTCTGCGCGGTTGCGCCACTGGGTATCCAGCGTATAGGCCAGCGCGACTTTCGCCGGGTCGCGGCTGTTCCAGCCATCTTCTGCCAGCCTGACTTTTTCGATGGCGCTTTCACGTGTGAAGGGCGGTAAAGGAGGACGTGTGTTCATTGCGGTAACCTCAGCATTAGATTAAGTAGACAGGTCTGTCTACCTGATGTAATCTATGCCTGTGAAATAACGCTGTCAATATCCTTTTTGAGGCCGCCGAAAAAATGAAAACACAATCCGCAAGCAACGATACAAAAATCAGCGTCAGGGATAAGATATTATTGACGGCGCACGATCTGTTTTATTCCACGGGCTTCAGGGCGACGGGGGTGGATACGCTGATTAAAGCGTCAAAAGTGACCAAGGTGACTTTTTATCGCCATTTCCCGAGTAAGAGCTTGCTTATTCTCGCCTATTTGCACTATCGGCATGAAATATGGATGAACTGGTTTGAGGCCTCTCTGCGCCGTAACCTCGCCGAAGGTCAGGTACTTTCTGACGCGATATCTGCAACGCTTTGCGAATGGTTTAATTCGTCCGAATTCCACGGCTGTGCGTTTATTAACGCCAGCGCAGAGGCAAAGTCCGAAGAGATTGAAAATGAAATAAAAGAGATATGCTGCGACCATAAAGCAGAAACAAAGAAAAAAATCGAAACGCTCGCCGGTATAACGGATGAAAAGACCAGTAATGACATTATGATGCTTATTGACGGGGCTATTATTCATGCCCAAATGGGAATGGATACCGAAGCGGTAATAAACGCGTTAAAAACGGGCTTAGAAAAACTGACGGGTCAGTGATATTTCCCCGTGCTTAATCGGCCCTTATCCCGGGCCGATTAAGCCCCCGCGTCATACGGTCGGGATGGTGCCGCCATCAATGACAAATTCAGTACCGGTAATACTCGCAGCATGCGATGAGGCGAGGAAGACGATGAGGTTAGCCACCTCAATTGGTCTGGCGGGGCGTCCGAGCGGTATTCCACCTAACGCCTTGATAATGATCTGCTTGCCACCTTCGTAGTCTGTTCCTGCCTGCTTAGCCAGTCTCTCCGCGAGTGCCACCGCCGCTTCAGTTTCGATCCAGCCGGGTGCAACGCGCACTACCCGAACGCCCTTCGGCGAGACTTCCTTTGACAGGCTCTTGCTGTAGGTTGAGAGGGCTGCTTTAGCCGCCGCATAGCCCGTGGTTGATTCCGGTAACGGCAGGTCGCGCTGAATAGATGTCACGTGAATAATCACCCCATTTCCCTGCGCGAGCATTCCGGGAAGCAGGGCGCGGTCTAAGCGTACCGCAGGTAACAAATTAAGATTGAGTTCCTGCTGCCACGCTTCTTCGTCAAGCACAGCAAAACCGCCACCGGGTGAGGTTGAACCGCCTGCAACATGGATAATCACGTCGACCCCTCCCATATGTTCCTGCACCGCAGATGCGACAGCGGCACATCCGGAGACCGTAGTAAGGTCAGCGGCTACGAACGTATCAGCGATATTTACGTCTGGCTCGTGGCGCGCAGTGGTGAATACCGTTGCGCCGAGCTGTTTTAAAAGCCCGACAACTGCTTTTCCCAACCCTTTCGTGCCAGCGGTAACAAGCACGCGCTTACCTGTGAAATTAATATCTAATGACATGACCAATAACTCCCGTTATTTACAGTACAGGCATATTCAACATAGACTGAGAAATTAACAAGTACGCACGAAAAAGTGAGTTACTAAATTATGAGTAAGTTATATAGTCCGGAATCTGCCGCAAGCGGCGTGGAGCAAGTATTACGGCTGCTGGAAGGGCGCTGGAAATTAATTATTCTTTTTCATCTTTTCGACGGAAAAGTGCAGCGCTACTCTGATTTCGAAAAGCTGATCCCCGGTATTTCTCAGAAGATGCTGGCGCAGCAGCTTCGACAGCTTGAGTCCGACGGTATTGTTTCGCGGATGGTCTACCCTCAGGTACCACCGAAAGTGGAATATCGCCTCACCGATTGGGGGCAGGCACTGTGCCCGGCGCTGGATGCCATGCTGAAATGGGCAGAAAAACGTGAGGATTACGCGAGCCAGGCAACCGATGGAAGTGCTCTCAACATTCCCAACGGCGAATGACACCATAAAATTGTTGTCATTCGCCTTTCGTTAACGCCGGTTATTAGCACGGAGAGCGCCCATGACCCCTCGCAGCAGAGCATTCTCAGGATTATGAGGATGCCTCTTTAGAAAGCGTGTCATGCTGTGCCAGCGACAGCGCGCTGGCGCTGGCGGGGTCGAACAGCGAGATGCTCTCAATCTGATTGAGTAAAATCACCTTCCGGAACGACATGGCGCTTTGGGGTTCAGAGTCGAGCGTGATGTCATGCTCTGCATACCATCTGCTGTAATTATTCTCGATGCGAAAGTTCATCGTCTTCGCGTCCCTGTACCCGCTTAACATCGGGATCAGCACGATATTGGCCGTTTTTTCATATTCCAGCGTCGCGGTGTGGATCATGCCGACGTAAATCCGCCTCGACCGGAGCGTGACCTGCGCCAGTTCGCCTTGCTCCATACACTGGTACAGCAGTTGTTCGATACCGCTCGACTGGGCCAGACGTTTGTAGAGCTTTTTACGGCTTTCACCGTCCAGCCTGGCGCTGCCCGCCCAGTTAGAGCGGTAGAGGCAAAACAGGATGGCAAACGCCAGCATCACGACCACCGGTGCCTGAATGCCCAAAAAACTCCAGTTCATAAAGTCGACTTGCCAGTCGGCATACTGCTGCGACGTAAAGTGAAACGTGTTGTCGGCGGCGGAGAGGGCGAGCAAGAATAGCCAGAGCAGACCGGTGGCAATCACGCCCTGCAGAACGAAAATACAGCCATAAAGCGCAACGAGAAAATAGACGTCCCAGCCGAAGGAACGCTTGATTTTAAAGCGCGTCGACAGATCCCGGCTGGTGTACCAGTACCCGCATACCATCAGCACCATAAATATCGCCGTTCCCATTTCAGGCCCTCTTCAGCGTGTTGACGTGACGCAGAAAATCCTGCCGCACCTCGTTGCTTTTGTAGTTCACCGAGGCGTTCCCGTCCTGGTCGATAATGATGCGATCGCCATCTTCGACGGCTTCAATAATTTCCTGCTGGCTCATCACCTGGAGCAAAGATTCGGGGCTGGAGAAAAGCGAGAGAAAGAAGCGTTTCATGTCAGGCATCCTTATGAATTAAAAAGAATAAGCCTGGAAGATGACCGACGAATTTGCCTTAAGGATATCCTGAAAGTGAAAGCCGGGTGGCGGCTACGCCTTAACCTGACTACAAAAGCTACTTTTTTGATCGTCAATAAGTTATTGATATGTATATGTAATAAAAAATAGATAATCACAAACTTGGACAAATAACGTTAATTGTGTAAGTTTTAATTATGCGATTACGCCACGTTGTTTACAGCCAGGATGTGACCCATGAGCACTTTGCCCTCTGTCGTGAGTCGGTTTGTTGAGTACTACGCCGCACTGGATAGCCAGCCGCCTTCCGCGCTGGTGGGGCTTTACCATTCGAATGCCACGCTTATCGATCCATTCGGCGAGCACGACGGGATTTTCGCGCTTCAGCGCTATTTCACCCATCTGCTGGCCAATGTCGAGAAGTGCCGTTTTACCATCGACACGCCGCTGTGCAGCGGTAACCGGTTTGTTGTCACCTGGATAATGCACTGGTCGCACCCGCGGATCGCCGGGGGCGAGCCGCTTGAACTGCCTGGGTGTTCAGTGGTGGAGACGGAAAACGATCTCATCATGCATCAGCGGGACTACTACGATGCGGGAGAGATGATCTACGAACACCTCCCTCTGCTGGGCTGGGCGGTACGCGGCGTGAAGCGGAGGGTCAAATCATGAAGACGGTGCTGATTACCGGCGCAAGCTCGGGCATCGGCGCGGGGCTGGCGAAGTCCTTTGCCGCTGACGGCTTCCACGTGATTGCCTGCGGGCGCGATCCGGCGCGGCTTGAAGCGCTGCATCAGACCAGCCCCAATCTCAACGTTCGCCTGTTCGATATGACAGACAGGGACGCCTGTCGCCAGGCGCTTAGCGGCGTTTACGCCGATCTGGTTATTCTCTGCGCCGGAACCTGCGAATACCTCGACGGTGGCGTGGTGGATGCGGCGCTGGTGGAGCGGGTCATATCCACCAATTTCCTCGGTCCGGTGAACTGCCTGGCCGCGCTGCAGCCGCAACTGGCCGCCGGCAACCGCGTGGTGCTGGTGAGCTCGATGGCCCACTGGCTTCCCTTCCCGCGGGCAGAGGCCTACGGCGCGTCCAAAGCGGCGCTGAGCTGGTTTGCCGAGAGCCTGCGGCTGGACTGGGAGCCAAAGGGGATTGACGTGACGGTCGTCTCTCCGGGCTTTGTCGATACCCCGCTGACGCGCAAAAACGATTTTGCCATGCCGGGCAGGGTGAGCGTCGACGAGGCGGTCAAGGCGATCCGTACCGGGCTGGCGAAAGGCAAAATGCATATCGCGTTTCCCGCCGGGTTCGGCTTCATTTTGCGGCTGCTCTCCGGGCTGCCCGCGTTTTTGCAGCGCGCGCTGCTGCGCAGGATGGTGCGCTCATGAACATTGCGATTATCGGCAGCGGCATCGCCGGGCTGACCTGCGCCTGGCGTCTGGCCGGGCACCATCAGGTAACCCTGTTTGAAGCGGGCGCCACCCCCGGCGGTCATACTGCTACGGTTGACGTCTCAACGCCACAGGGCACATACGCGATAGACACCGGGTTTATCGTCTACAACGACCGCACCTATCCGCGCTTTATGGGCCTGCTCAGCGAGCTTGGCATCAGTGGGCAAAAAACGCAGATGAGCTTTTCGGTGCACAACCCCGAGACGGGGCTGGAGTACAACGGCCACACCCTGACGTCGCTGTTTGCCCAGCGCCGAAACCTCGTGAATCCGGCATTCTGGCGGCTGCTTGGGGAGATCGTCCGCTTCAATCGTCTGGCAAAACAGGCGCTGGACGGGGAGGTGGACCCGAACGCCACGCTGCAGACGTTTCTGGACCAGCACGGCTTCACGCCGTTTTTTGCGCGCCACTACATTCTGCCGATGGGGGCCGCCATCTGGTCATCGTCGCTGCAGGAGATGAAGCGTTTCCCGCTGCCGCTCTTTTTGCGCTTCTTCCACCACCACGGCCTGCTGGATATCACCCAACGCCCGCAGTGGTACGTGGTGCCGGGCGGCTCGCGGGAGTATATCCGCGCCATGCTCGACAAGCTGGGCGACCGTCTGAATCTGCATCTTAATTCACCGGTGCAGCGCGTGAGCCGCCAAGAGCATGGGGTCACGCTTCAGCTCGAAAACGGCGGCCATACCTTCGATCGGGTGATTTTTGCCTGCCACTCCGCCAGCGCGCTGGCAATGCTTGAGGACCCGACGCCCGCCGAGCGCGAGGTGCTGGGCGATATCGGCTGGCAGCGCAACGAGGTGGTATTGCACAGCGATCCGCGCTGGCTGCCGGTGCGGCAGCGGGCGTGGGCCAGCTGGAACTACCGCCTGAGCGCGCAGGAGCAGGCCAGCGCCTGCGTGACCTACAACATGAATATTCTGCAGGGGTTGCCTGCGGGCAGTCCGCTATTCTGCGTCACCCTGAATCCGGACGCGCCAGTAGATGAACGCTTCGTCCTGCGACGCTTTGTCTATGAGCATCCGCTGTTTAACCCGCAAAGCTGGCGGGCGCAGGCGCGTCGCGGCGAGATCAACGGTCATAACCGAAGCTGGTTCTGCGGAGCTTACTGGTACAACGGTTTTCATGAAGACGGCGTGCGCAGCGCGCTGGACGTGGTCAATGAAATAGCCGCCGGGGAGGGGAACTGAGATGAATAGCTGCCTCTATCACGGCGTACTGCGCCACCGCCGCCTTCAGCCGAAAACCCACGAATTCAGCTACGGCGTCTTTATGGCCTGGCTGGATCTTGATGAGCTGCCGCTGCTGGCCTCCGTTGGCGTGCGGCGCAACCGCTTTGCCGCCGCTTCTTTCCACGACGCGGACTATCCGCTCGGCTCGCCGCTTAAAGACAACGTGCTTAACAGGCTGGAGAGCCTGACCGGGGAACGTCCGGAGGGGCGGGTCATGCTTCTGACGCAGCTGCGCTACTTCGGGTTCCATTTCAATCCGGTCAACTTTTACTACTGCTATGACCAACACAGCGCGCTTCGCTGGGTGCTGGCCGAGGTACGCAACACGCCGTGGAACGAACGTCATTATTACGCGGTAAACGGGCAAAATGCCCGGCCCACGGAAAAGGCGTTTCACGTTTCCCCCTTCAACCCGATGGACATGATCTACCACTGGCGCTTCAACAACCCGGACAACACGCTGCATATGCACATTGAAAATCATCAGGAGGCGAAGGTCTTTGACGCCACCCTGGCGCTGCGCCGGGAACCTCTGACCCGCCCGACGTTGCGCTCGCTGCTGCTGCGCATCCCGCTGATGACCCTGAAAACCGTTTTCGCCATTTACTGGCAGGCGCTGAGGCTGTGGCTCAAGCGCGTGCCGCTGTATAACCATCCCGTCAGCAGGAGTGAACGCTCATGACCGATCCCGTCTTTGCGCTAGAACCCGATTTCCCGCGCAACGCTCGCATTGCGCGCTGGCTGCTGTTTCGTCTGTTAAGCGGCATTCGTGGCGGCTCGCTCACCCTGCGTGAAGGGGCGCAGACCTTCCATTTTGGCGAGACATCCTCCGCGCTGCACGCGGACGTGCAGATCCTCACGCCCGGCGTCTACTGGCGCGTCTTAACGGGCGGGAGCCTTGCTGCGGCAGAAGCATGGATGGACGGCGAATGGGAAACCGCGCAGCTTACGCCGCTTCTGCAAATCCTGGCCCTAAACGGCGAGGTGCTTGGTCGTCTGGAGAAAGGGTTCCGGCTGCTCGGCAGGCCGCTGGAGCGTCTGCGCCACTGGACGCGGCGTAACTCTCGCGCCCAGGCTCGCGAAAATATTGCCGCCCATTACGACCTGGGCAACACCTTCTATGCCCATTTTCTGGATAAGGAGCTGCTTTACTCCAGCGCGCTGTTTACCGCTGACGAGCAGGATCTGACTGCGGCTCAGCAGGCCAAAATGGCGCGCCTGTGCGACCAGCTGGCGCTAAGTCCGGGTGACCACCTGCTGGAAATTGGCACCGGCTGGGGGGCGATGGCGGAATACGCCGCCCGTCATTATGGCTGTCGGGTGACCACCACTACGCTGTCGCAGGAGCAATATATCTGGGCGACCGAGCGGATTGCCCGCGCCGGGTTGCAGGATCGCGTTGAGGTACTGCTCTGCGACTATCGCGACCTCACCGGACAGTACGACAAGCTGGTCTCGATAGAGATGATTGAGGCCGTCGGGCAACGCTATCTGCCGACGTTCTTCCGTACCTGCCAGGCGCGCCTGCGCCCCGGAGGACGGATGGCAATTCAGGCCATCACTATTCAGGACCAGCGCTATCGCGACTACAGCAAAAGCGTCGATTTTATCCAGCGCTACATTTTTCCCGGCGGCTTCCTGCCGAGTATCACTGCGATGAACGAGCTGATGACGCGCCACACCGATTTCGTGGTGCGCAATCTCTTCGACATGGGCCCCGACTACGCCCGCACGCTGGCCCACTGGCGGCAGCGCTTTGTCCACGCCTGGCAGGAGATAGAAAAGCTCGGCTTCGATGAACGGTTCCGCCGCATGTGGCTGTACTACTTCGGCTACTGTGAAGCCGGGTTTAACGCTCGCACTATCAGCGTGGTGCAGCTGACCGCCGAGCGCGTATGAGACGTTACCTTCAGGTCTTTCTGCTGGCCGTGGCGTTCGATGTCTACTGGGCGCTGGTGGTGCTTTTTCGCGAACAGGGCCTGATTATCTGGCTCGGGCTGGCGGTCCTGGCGTGTATGTTATTGCCGTCAGCTTACCGTCTATACGCCATTGGGCTGGCCGCGGCGGGCAGCCTGCTGGATGCGCTCTGGGCGTTGACGGGGCTGATTGCCTTCACGGGCGACTCCCTGATGCCGCTCTGGATGGTGGCATTGTGGCTGATGTTCGCCACCGTCTGGACGCAGCTAACGCGCACCACCACGTTACCCGGCTGGCTGCTGACCCTGCTGGCCGCCGTGGGGGGGCCTGTGGCCTACCTGTTTGGCGAGCGGCTGGGCGCCATCACGTTTCTGGAGCCGACCTTTATCGTCGTCAGCTGGATGGTGCCGGGCTGGCTGGTGTTGATGCTGTTTTTCCACCTGCTGATGGGGAGACAAAAATGAGAGCTGCGATTCTGCTGCTTTGGCTGATGCTGGTTGTTCCCGGGGCCCAGGCCGCCGACTGGCTGGCCTGGCGTAAGGTGGGCGACGCCACGCTGACCTGGGGGCCGTTCACCGTTTATACCTCCCAGCTGCGTACTCCGGACGGGCGTTACGGTCGGGAGAACCAGGATCAGGCGCTGATTATTACCTATGCGCGCGATATCGATCGCGATGAGCTGGTCGAGGCGACCCGCGATCAGTGGCAGGCGCAGGGGATCCTGAAACGGGAACCCCGGAGTGAAGCCTGGTTACAGATGCTCCGCTCGCTGTGGCCGGATGTCCGGTCAGGCGCACAGCTGGCGTTTGTGCTCGACGACGGGCAAGGGCAGTTCTGGTATCGCGCGTCAGCGGCGCAAACATCCTTTATTCCGCTCGGGCCGCGACAGTCAGAAGCGTTCAGCACCCGTTTTCTGGCCATCTGGCTCGATCCCCGCACGCAATATCCTGAGCTGCGTCAGCAGTTAATCGGAGGCCAAAAATGAAACGAATCCTGAGGCTGGCGCTGGCATTCACGATGCTGCTGGCCGGCTGTAGCACCGACGTGTCCGAGTATCGCCAGCAGCAGCCGCGGCTTGATATTTTTAACTACTTTCAGGGCAAAACCGAAGCGTGGGGCATGGTGCAGGATCGCAGCGGCAAGCAGATCCGCCGTTTCCACGTTGAGATTGCCGGGGACGTTATTGGCGATACGCTGACGCTGAACGAGCAGTTCGTTTATGACGATGGCGAGAAGCAGCAGCGGGTCTGGCATATTCGCCGCGTGGGGAACGACCGCTACGAGGGAACGGCAGGGGATATTGAAGGGGTTGCGACGGGGCAGGCCGCAGGCAACGCCTTTAACTGGCATTACAGCATGAACGTGAAGGCCAACGGCAAAACCTGGCTACTGAACTTCGACGACTGGATGTACCTGCAGGATGAGACCCATCTGTTTAACAAAACCGAGATGAAGAAGCTGGGCGTCACCGTCGCCACGGTGACGCTGTTCTTTACCCGTAAGACCTCAGCTTAGTCGCGGACGCTGCCGGTTTTGCTGCTGGAGTAAATGAAGTACAGGGCAATCCCCAGGCACACCACCGCGCCCAGACGGCTCGGTGAAAACGGAATAGCGGGATTGTTCAGCCAGCCAAAGTTATCAATCAGCATACTCATGGCGAGCTGGCCGAAGATCACCGCGACCGTGGCGACGGCGGTGCCGATCCGCTGAACGGCGAGCACCATGATTACGATATAGGGCACGCCAAACATAGCGCCGAGGAGCTGCCATTTCGGCACGTCCAGCAGGCTGACGGCCTGCTTAGGTTCAAAGAAGAAAATCAGCAGGGCGGTGACCAGCGCGCCGACGGAAAACGTCAGAAACGCGCTCTTAAATACCCCGACATTGCTGCCGAGCTGTCCGTTAATCGCCGCCTGGACGCTCAGCGTGGCGCCGCCGCAGACGGCCAGAAGAATCATTATCAGCGTCATAGCATTACCCCTGCGCGACCAGAACCAGTGCCGCAATGATGAATCCCAGGGCGATAAACCGTTTGGCATCGATCTTGCGCGCCTGCGTGCCGAGCAGACCAAAGTGATCAATGATCAGGCTTTTAAAAATCTGGCCCGCCAGAATACCAATCATCGTCAGGGCGATGCCGATGGCGGGCGTGGCGATAGTCAGAATGACAACGTAAACAGGACCCAGAACGCCGCCGAGCAGCTGCCAGCCGGGCTGGGCGAAAAACGACGGGCTGCTGCGCGGGCTGAAAAACAGCATCAGCAGAAAGGTCAGCGCAGCGCCGACCCCGAAAATGCTGAACGTGGCCCATAAATCGCCCACTTCTCCCCCCAATGGCCCCAGCAATCCTGCCTCAACGGAAAGCCCCATCCCGCCGGCAATCACCAGTAAAATCAATACAAATTGCATTACGCTTCCTCCGTTTTCAGGCGAAGAAGATTACGTCTGTAGACTCGTGAGAAAAATGCTATAATGCAGGAAACACCTTTGCAGGAAATGCATTAATGCCAGATGCCGGAAGCATGAACCTTCGATCGCTGCTGCTGTTTATTGCCGTCTATGAAACGCAAAACTTTTCCGTCGTTGCGCGGCGGGAGGGGATTTCTGCATCGCAGGTGTCGCGCATTGTTCATCAGCTTGAGGACGCGCTCGGCCAGCAGCTCTTCTATCGCAATACCCGGGCGGTGATCCCCACGGAAAGCGGGCATCTGTTTATCCGCTATGCCCGGGCGATGGTCGATAACTTCGAAGAGGCGCGGCGGGAGCTGGATGAGCGTTCGACCGAACCTTCCGGCACGGTCCGCATTAACGGGCCGGTATTTTTTGGACAGAGGCACGTTGCACCCGGCCTGGCAGGCCTGGCAGAGCGTTATCCACGGTTAACCATAGAGCTGACGCTGACCGATGACTTTATCGACCCGCACCGGGATGCCGCCGATCTCATCTTCCGCATCGGCACGCTGACGGATTCAACGTTCCACGCCCGTGTTTTCGGGCAGCAGCGCTACCACCTTGCCGCATCGCCCGCGTACCTGCGTCAACACGGCGTACCGGTCGATCCGGCCGAGCTGAGCCAGCATAAATGCCTGGTCTATCGCGGTTCGTCCGGGCCTAACCGCTGGCTGGTGCGGCGCAAGGGGGAGAATTGGGTGCACTATCCTGTCGCGCCGCTGATGACGTCCAATAGTGCGGAGTCGCTGCTCGTTGCCGCGCTGGGTGGGATGGGGATCGTCCTGTTTCCGGACTGGCTGATTGGCGACAGGCTGCAGCGGGGGGAGCTGGTCGCCCTTATGCCGGAAATGGCCTGCGCCATCAACACGGAGCAACTGAATATCGCGGCGATTTACCCTAACGCACGTCATCCGCCCCTGAATGTCAGGGCGGTGATTGATTATTACGTAGCGTTTTTCGGCTCGCCGCTATACTGGCAAGCGTAAGGCAATTACGCGCCGAGCTCCTTGCGGATGATATCTGCGCCGGCGCCGAGTGCTTTCAGCTTGCCGTTAGCCACCTGGCGTGAAAGCGGAGCCATGCCGCAGTTGGTTGACGGGTAAAGCTTGTCCGCATCGACGAACTGCAGCGCTTTACGCAGCGTATCGGCCACTTCCTCCGGCGTTTCAACGGCATTGGTTGCTACGTCAATCGCGCCGACCATCACTTTCTTACCACGGATCAGCTCCAGCAGATCCATCGGTACGCGGGAGTTGTGGCACTCCAGGGAGATGATGTCGATGTTAGAGGTCTGCAGCTTAGGGAAGGCCTCTTCGTACTGGCGCCACTCGGATCCGAGCGTCTTTTTCCAGTCGGTATTGGCCTTGATGCCATAGCCGTAGCAGATGTGTACCGCGGTTTCGCACTTCAGCCCTTCGATTGCGCGCTCCAGCGCGGCGATGCCCCAGTCGTTGACCTCGTCAAAAAAGACGTTAAATGCCGGTTCATCAAACTGGATAATATCCACGCCTGCGGCCTCTAACTCACGCGCTTCCTGATTGAGGATTTTGGCGAATTCCCAGGCCAGCTTTTCGCGGCTTTTATAGTGCGCGTCGTAAAGGGTGTCGATCATGGTCATCGGCCCGGGCAGGGCCCATTTGATCGGCTTGTCGGTAAGCTGGCGCAGGTACTTCGCATCGTCCACGAATACCGGCTTCTGACGCGCAACAGCAGAAACCACGGTCGGCACGCTGGCGTCATAGCGGTTACGAATGCGCACCGTCTGGCGGTTCTCAAAATCGACGCCGCTCAGGTGTTCAATAAAGGTGGTGACGAAGTGCTGGCGGGTCTGTTCCCCGTCGCTGACAATATCGATTCCCGCACGGATCTGCTCATCCAGAGACAGGCGCAGCGCATCCTGTTTACCCGCCAGCAGTTCCTGATCCTGCAACTTCCACGGAGACCAGAGCGTTTCAGGTTGCGCAAGCCAGGTCGGCTTAGGCAGGCTGCCAGCCGTAGACGTCGGGAGCAATGTTTTCATAATAAAAGACCTTTTTTGATAAATTAAAGCGCGTAGTTATCAGACCACTGCTCAAGAATGTGTTTATAAGGCTTAATGAAATATTCTTCGGTAAATCGACCCTGTTCAATCGCCAGGCGGCTACGCTCTTCGCGGTCATAAACAATTTTGGTTAATGAATGGTCCTGTTGGTTCAGATCAGGGCGATAAAACAGTCCCGCCGCTGAGTTTGCGTTATAAATTTCCGGGCGATAGATTTTCTGGAACGTCTCCATCGTGCTGATGGTGGCAATCAGTTCCAGATCGGTATAATCACTCAGTAAATCCCCGGTAAAGAAGAACGCGAAAGGCGCCACGCTGTTCTCCGGCATGAAGTAGCGCACCTTCAGGCCCATTTTGGCGAAGTACAGTTCCGTTAATGACTCGCCATCGGGCTGATACTCAATGCCCAGCACAGGATGCTGGTTGCCGGTGCGGCGGTAGGTGTCTTTGCTGGAAACGCTCAGGCAGATTACCGGGCCCTTTTTGAAGCTCTCTTTATATTCCGGGGAATTTATAAAATGGCGGAAAATATTGCCGTGCAGTTCGCCAAATTTATCCGGAATGCTAAAGTGCTGCTGGTTCTTATTGTGTTCCAGCAGCCGCACGCTGAAATCATAATCCCGCACGTAAGAAGAGAAATTATTCCCGACAATGCCAGGGATGCGCTGGTTATTTTTCTTGTCGACAATATACGTTTGTAATACCTCAATGGCCGGGAAGGGCTTTTCCGCGCCAATGTTCAGGTCAACTGAGATAATTTCAAGCTCAACCGCGTAGCGATCGGCATTTGGGTTATCCCAGTGCGCCAGGGCGTTAAAGCGGTTGTTGATCATCACCAGCGTATTGCGCAGATTTTCCTGACGTTTTTCCCCGCGTGCCAGGTTGGCAAAGTTGGTGGTCGTACGCGTATTTTCAGACGGGTTGTAATTCTCATCGAAGCAACTGCGCTTAAGGGTATATGTGAAAGCTTTGCTCATTGTGGTTATGCATCCTAAGTTCATGTTGCTAAGAAGTTACCGATGCATAATTTATGCCTGAGCCCGCGGCGCAGGGGAAGTGACTTAATTTCAATGCAACATGAGCGAAGTTCATGATGTTGATCACAAATTCCCTCGACTCTCGTGCAGCGTCAGTTTTTTTGCGAAACAGACGGCTTCTTGCCTGCCGATGTAGGGGCCATAGTTATCAATTACACGGTAGCCATTTCGCTCATAAAATTTCACCGCACGTGCATTAACGTGTCGGGTTTCTAGCCAGATTTCGCTATAGCCTAGACGTAGTGCCGACGCTTCAAGAAAAGCCAGTAAAGCCTTACCAATCCCCGGCTCGCTCCTGTCGGAATACATGCGTTTCAGCTCCGCAACCTGTTCGGAGAGGGGGCGCAAAGCCGCACATCCAACGGCTTTATCTTTTTCATTCCTGGCGACAACCCACAGGGCGCGTTCGGCCATCATCGAGTCGACGTTAAAATAACGCCTGCCGCCATCCCCGGTGATATTCGCCAGTTCTGATGACAATTTTTCAATCAGACGCAGGGATTCAGAAGTGTGCAGGTCGGCTTTTTTAATCGTTATCATTGGAGGATTCCATTGAGCTTTATTTTGCAGTCGTCAAATTATCAGACGGTTAAGTTGAGTCGTCCTATGTTTTACTTATGTTTCGGCACGCGCTTAATGACGCTATAATCCCCAAAATTTCCAACCGGTTTAGAAACGATCATGACAAAACTCACCTTACAAGAGCAGATGCTGAAAGCGGGCCTGGTCAGCAGCAAAAAAGCGGCGAAAGTGCAGCGCACGGCAAAGAAATCACGCGTTCAGGCGCGTGAGGCTCGGGAAGCGGTAGAAGAGAACAAGAAGGCGCAGATCGAGCGTGACAAGCTGCTGAGCGAGCAGCAGAAGCAGGCCGTACTCGCGAAAGAGTTTAAAGCGCAGGTGAAGCAGCTGATCGAGATGAACCGCATCACCGTGGCGAAAGGCAACATCACCTTTAACTTCACCGACGGTACTCTCATCAAAAAAATCGAGGTCGACAAGCAGACGCAAACCCAGCTGATCAACGGTCGTCTGGCGATTGCCCGTCTGGTGACTAACGCCAGCGGCGACTGCGAATACGCGATTATTCCGGCGGTAGTGGCCGATAAAATCGCCCAGCGCGATGCCGACAGCATCGTGCTTAACAGCGCGCTCAGCCAGGAAGAACAGGACGAAGACGATCCGTACGCGGACTTCAAAATCCCTGACGATTTGATGTGGTAAACCGCATTCAGAACGGGGCGGCGTGACGGGCGTTAACCGGCTCTCCGCTCACGGGATGAATAAAATTCAGAACGCTTGCATGCAGCATCAGCCGGGGCGTTCCCTCAGCCCCCGGCGCGTCAAGACCGCCATACAGATCGCAGCCCAGAATCGGGTGCCCCAGCCGCTGGCAGTGGATGCGCAGCTGGTGGGTTCGCCCGGTTTCCGGCGTGAGTTCAACCCGCGTTAACGGCACTCCCGTTCCCTGATAAAACCGTTCCACTACCCGATAGCGGGACCGGGCGGGTTTACCGTTGATGGCGCAGATCGACATCAGCGGGAACAGCGCCGGGTCTTTGGCAATCGGCGCGTCTATGACTCCCTCATCGTTTTCCAGATGTCCGCAAAGCAGGGCGCTGTAGACTTTCTCCACGCTGCGCTGGCTGAACTGCTGGCACAGCGCCGCGTTGATGGCCTTATTGCGCGCAACCACCATCAGCCCGGACGTGCCGAAATCCAGACGGTGTACCAGCGTGCAGCCGGGGAACATCTGGACCAGACGATAATGGACAGAATCAAGATTTTGCGGGTTTTTGCCCGAGAGGCTGAGCAGGCCGGAAGGCTTATCGATCAGCAGCAGATGTTCATCCTGCCAGAGGATATTGATGTCGTCGTGACACGGTGGGGCTATAAAAGAATCGATAATTGCAGACATCAGGCCGCCCGGCTGGAGAGTAGGTGCGGATGATAACGAAATGCGGGGAAAAAGAAAAACCCTCCCACCGGGCGGTGAGAGGGCAAAATCTTAAGCTGCTACCAGGCTGTCGATGGCGGCTTTCGCATCGGTCTGCGCTTTGGTCGCCACTTCCGGACCGTAAGCGATACCTTCAGCGAACACGAAGTTCACGTCGGTGATGCCGATGAAGCCCAGGAACAGGCTCAGGTACGGCGCAACCAGGTCGGTTGGGGTATCTTTATGGATGCCGCCACGGCTGGTCAGGACGATCGCACGTTTACCTTTCACCAGACCTTCAGGGCCGTTCTCGGTGTAGCGGAAGGTTACGCCAGCGCGCGCCACCAGGTCGAAGTAGTTCTTCAGCTGGGTAGGGATGTTGAAGTTGTACATTGGGGCGTTGATAACGATAACGTCGTGCGCCTGCAGCTCAGCAATCAGCTCGTCGGACAGGGCCAGCGCTTCCTGCTGACGTGGAGACAGCGGTGCATCGCTTGGGCGCAGCGCGCCAACCAGCTCGCCGTCCAGCACAGGAATTGGGTTTGCAGCCAGATCACGCACGGTGATTTGATCTGCGGAATGCTGTTCACGCCACTGTTCAACGAAGTAATCAGACAGCTGACCAGACTGAGAGTACCCTGCCAGAATGCTGGATTTCAAAACTAATACTTTGCTCATGGGTGATTCCTGTTTTTGCATTTGATTGAAGGGGGTTGCCCCGTTGCTTGTTGACACTCTATTCACAATCCTGTCGCAGGGATAGCGCAATATATCGAAGCCTATGTTCGAATTTTTTGAATAAGGCGCTGAAAGCGTCGATGTGGTACTCTATAGCAATCATTAAAAAGAGATTTTACCCGGCAGAGCACTGCCCATTAATGCTATGACAGAACAACAAAAAATCACCTTCCCGATGCTCCTGCAACAGCTTGATTCCCTGATGCTGCGCGATAAACAGCGGTTTTCACGCCGGCTGCACGGCGTGAAGAAGGTTAAAAATCCTGATGCACAACAGGCCATTTACCAGGAGATGGCTAAAGAGATTGAACAGGCGGCAGGGAAGGTTGTGCTGCGCGAAGCCGCACGTCCGGCGATTACCTACCCGGAAAACCTCCCCGTCAGCCAGAAAAAACAGGACATCCTTGAGGCCGTACGCGACCACCAGGTGGTGATTGTCGCGGGTGAAACCGGTTCGGGAAAAACCACCCAGCTGCCGAAAATCTGTATGGAGCTGGGACGCGGTCTAAAAGGGCTGATTGGACATACGCAGCCGCGTCGACTGGCGGCGCGCACCGTGGCGAACCGTATTGCCGAAGAGCTGCAGACGGAGCCGGGCGGCTGCATCGGTTACAAGGTGCGATTCAGCGACCACGTTAGTGATAACACCATGGTCAAGCTCATGACCGACGGTATTCTGCTGGCGGAAATTCAGCAGGATCGCCTGCTGATGCAGTACGACACCATCATCATTGACGAAGCGCACGAGCGCAGCCTGAACATCGACTTCCTGCTCGGCTACCTGAAAGAGCTGCTGCCGCGTCGCCCGGATCTGAAAATCATCATCACCTCCGCAACCATCGACCCGGAACGCTTCTCGAAGCATTTCAACAATGCGCCGATTATCGAGGCGTCAGGACGCACATATCCGGTTGAAGTGCGCTATCGCCCGATTGTTGAAGAGGCGGACGATACCGAGCGCGACCAGCTGCAGGCCATCTTCGACGCCGTTGACGAGCTGGGCAACGAAAGTGCGGGCGACATTCTGATCTTCATGAGCGGCGAGCGCGAGATCCGCGATACCGCCGATGCGCTCAGCAAGCGCGACCTGCGCCACACGGAGATCCTGCCGCTGTATGCCCGCCTGTCCAACAGCGAACAGAACCGCGTCTTCCAGCCGCACAGCGGACGCCGTATCGTTCTGGCGACCAACGTGGCGGAAACCTCGCTCACCGTGCCGGGGATTAAATACGTGATCGACCCGGGCACGGCGCGCATCAGCCGCTACAGCTACCGCACGAAGGTTCAGCGGCTGCCGATTGAGCCGGTCTCTCAGGCTTCTGCTAACCAGCGTAAAGGCCGCTGCGGCCGCGTGTCGGAAGGGATCTGTATTCGTCTCTATTCCGAAGATGATTTCCTGTCACGCCCTGAATTTACCGACCCGGAAATTCTGCGCACCAACCTGGCGTCCGTTATCCTGCAGATGACCGCGCTGGGGCTGGGCGACATCGCGGCGTTCCCGTTCGTCGAAGCGCCGGACAAGCGCAACATTCAGGACGGCGTACGTCTGCTGGAAGAGCTTGGCGCCATTACCACCGACGAACAGGCGAGCATCTATAAGCTGACGCCGCTGGGCCGCCAGCTCAGCCAACTGCCGGTGGATCCGCGTCTGGCCCGTATGGTGCTGGAAGCGCAAAAGCACGGCTGCGTGCGCGAGGCGATGATCATTACCTCGGCGCTCTCCATCCAGGACCCGCGCGAGCGTCCGATGGACAAACAGCAGGCGTCTGACGAAAAGCATCGTCGCTTCCACGACAAAGAGTCCGACTTCCTCGCCTTCGTGAACCTGTGGAACTATCTCGGCGAGCAGCAGAAAGCGCTCTCCTCGAACCAATTCCGCCGCCAGTGCCGCGTGGATTTCCTCAACTATCTGCGCGTGCGCGAGTGGCAGGATATCTACACCCAGTTGCGCCAGGTGGTGAAAGAGCTGGGCATTCCGGTTAATAGTGAGCCGGCGGAGTACCGCGAAATTCACATCGCGCTGCTGACCGGCCTGTTGTCGCATATCGGGATGAAAGATGCGGACAAGCAGGAGTACACCGGCGCGCGCAACGCTCGCTTCTCCATCTTCCCTGGCTCCGGCTTGTTCAAGAAACCGCCGAAGTGGACCATGGTTGCCGAGCTGGTAGAAACCAGCCGCCTGTGGGGGCGCATTGCCGCGCGTATCGATCCGGAATGGGTCGAACCGGTGGCGCAGCACCTGCTGAAACGCTCGTACAGTGAACCGCACTGGGAGCGCGCGCAGGGCGCGGTAATGGCGACCGAAAAGGTGACCGTTTACGGCCTGCCGGTAGTCGCCGCGCGTAAGGTTAACTACAGCCAGATCGATCCGGCACTCAGCCGCGAGCTGTTTATCCGCCACGCGCTGGTGGAGGGGGACTGGCAGACGCGTCACGCCTTCTTCCGTGAAAACCTGAAGCTGCGTGCCGAGGTGGAGGAGCTTGAGCACAAGTCCCGCCGTCGCGATATTCTGGTGGACGATGAGGCGCTGTTTGAGTTTTACGACCAGCGCATCAGCCACGATGTTATCTCCGCCCGCCACTTCGACAGCTGGTGGAAAAAGGCCAGCAAAGAGACGCCGGACCTGCTCAACTTCGAAAAGAGCATGCTGATTAAAGAGGGGGCGGAGTCGGTCAGCAAGCTCGACTACCCGAACTTCTGGCATCAGGGAAACCTCAAGCTGCGGCTGACCTATCAGTTTGAACCGGGTGCCGACGCGGATGGCGTGACCGTTCATATTCCGCTGCCGCTGTTAAACCAGGTCGATGAGGGCGGCTTTGAGTGGCAAATCCCCGGCCTGCGCCGGGAGCTGGTGATTGCGCTGATCAAATCCCTGCCGAAACCGGTGCGCCGTAACTTTGTACCTGCGCCAAACTATGCGGAAGCGTTTTTGGGCCGCGTCACGCCGCTGGAGCTGCCGCTGCTGGACGCGCTGGAGCGCGAGTTCCGCCGCATGACCGGCACCACCATCAACCGCGAAGACTGGAACTGGGATCAGGTGCCCGATCACCTGAAAATCAGCTTCCGCGTGGTGGACGATAAAAACAAAAAGCTGCTGGAAGGGCGTTCGCTGAGCGAGCTGAAAGAGTCGCTGAAGGGGAAAGTTCAGGAGACGCTTTCTGCCGTGGCGGACGACGGTATCGAGCAAAGCGGGCTGCACATCTGGAGCTTTGGCCAGCTTCCGGAAAGCTACGAGCAGAAGCGCGGGAACTATAAGGTCAAGGCCTGGCCTGCGCTGGTGGACGAGCGCGACAGCGTGGCGATCAAACTCTTTGATAATCCGCAGGAACAGCAGCAGATGATGTGGCGCGGGCTGCGCCGCCTGCTGCTGCTGAACATCCCGTCGCCGATCAAGTATCTGCACGAGAAGCTGCCGAACAAGGCCAAGCTGGGGCTGTACTTTAACCCGTACGGCAAGGTGCTGGATCTGATTGACGACTGTATCTCCTGCGGCGTGGACAAGCTGATCCACGAGGCAGGCGGTCCGGTCTGGACGGAAGAGGGCTTTGCAAAGCTTCATGAGAAGGTGCGCGCCGAGCTGAACGACACCGTGGTGGAGATTGCCAAGCAGGTCGAGCAGATCCTCACTACCGTGTTCAATATCAACAAGCGCCTGAAGGGGCGCGTGGATATGACCATGGCGCTGGGGCTCTCGGACGTGAAGGCGCAGATGGCGGGGCTGGTGTACCGCGGCTTTGTCACCGGGAATGGCTTCGCACGCCTGGGCGACACCCTGCGTTATCTCCAGGCGATTGAAAAACGTCTGGAGAAAATGGCCATCGATCCGCACCGCGATCGCGCGCAGATGCTGAAGGTCGAAAGCGTGCAGCAGGCGTGGCAGCAGTGGCTAAACAAGCTGCCGCCGGCGCGCCGCGACGATGAAGATGTGCAGGCGATCCGCTGGATGATCGAGGAGCTGCGCGTCAGCTTCTTTGCCCAGCAGCTCGGTACGCCGTATCCGATTTCGGATAAGCGTATTCTGCAGGCGATGGAGGAGATTTCCGCTTAAGCCCCGGTTTTCTCCCTCTCCCTGTGGGAGAGGGGCGGGGTGAGGGCATCAGGCCGCACAATTTTCACCCGTTCACAATTGCCAGCGTAAACCCATCCCATCCTTTAACCCCCACCGTCTGCAGCGCGGTGGCGGTTACGCGCGGGTTATCCCCAATCATCTCGATAAAACGCCGCACGCCCTGCACGCGCGCGTCGTCGCTTTCCCCGTTAATGACTTCGCCGTCGCGCACCACGTTATCGCCAATGATTATCGTGCCGGGACGGGAATAGTGCAGCGCCCACTCCAGATAGCCGGGATTGTTGGGCTTATCGGCATCGATAAAAATTAAATCGAACGGGGAAACGTCACCGAAATTCTCCAGCGAGTTCAGCGCCGGGCCTTCAATCAGTTCAATGCGATCGTTTAGCCCCGCGAGGTGAATATTCTGGCGGGCAACATTGGCATGCGTCGGGTCAGCCTCAAGCGTAATCAGCTTTCCATCCGGCGGCAGGGCGCGCGCCATCCAGATTGAGCTATAGGCACCCAGCGTACCGATCTCAAGTATCCGCCGCGCCTGCGTCATGCGTACGAACAGCGCCAACAACTGCCCCTGATTGGCCGCTACGTCGTGTTCGGGTAGCCCGGCGCGTTTGTTGTTTTCCAGTACCTGATGAAGTACGTCATCGTCAGGGATAAGCGAAGAAATCATGTAATTATCTACTGCAGACCATTGTTGTTGCATAGAGTGACTCCTTGGATTTTTCTCCCTCTCCCTGTGGGAGAGGGTCGGGGTGAGGGCATCAGCGCGCAAGGCGGTTCATGCGTTCTTCCAGCCGCCGCCCAGCGCCCTGTACAAATCGATCTGCGCCAGCAGCAGGTTATTTTTCACCTGCACCACGCTGGTCTGGACCGAGTACAGCGTGCGCTGCGCGTCCAGCACGTCCAGATAAGAGGAGTAGCCGTTGCGATAGCGATTCTGGGCTATGCGCAGCGTCTCCTGGGCCACGTCCTGCTGGGCAAGCAGCTCCGTCAGCTGTTCCTGATAGCGCGTAATGGCATCAAGGCTGTTGTTCACCTCGGCAAACGCGTTACGCACGGTTTTTTCATAGGCGTACAGCGCCTGGTTACGCTGGGACTGGGAAATATCCACCTGCGCGTTCAGCGCCTGGCGGTTAAGGAGCGGGGCGAGAATACTGCCGCCTGCGCTCCAGAGCTGAAGCGGGTTGTCCAGCAGGCCGGAAAGCGTACGATCCTGAATCGATCCGCTGGCGGTCAGGTTGATCGACGGCAGCAGGCTGGCGCGTGACGCGGCAAGCGAGGCGTCAGCCGCAACCAGCTGTCGCTCGGCCTGAACGATATCCGGCCTGCGATTCAGCAGCGTAGAAGGCAGCTGCGACGGCAGCGTGAGCGGCGTCAGCGCCGCAAAGCTTTCGCTGCGAGCCACCGCGCCGGGATTGCTTCCCAGCAGCAGGCTCAGGGCATTCTCCTGTTGCGCTATCTGATGCCGCAGCACGGGCACCTGCGCCCGCGTTGAGCGAAGCTCGGAATCCGACTGCATCAGCTCCAGGCGAGAGCTGTAGCCCGTCTCAAGCTGGCGTTTGGCGAGCTTAAACGCCTCCTCGCGCGATTTCAGCGTGGATTCGGTCACGCGCAGCTGTTCGTCAAGCGAGAGCAGGGTGACGTACCCGGACGCAACGGAAGACGCGACGGTCAAATCCGCGGCGGCGGCGGCCGCTTTTTGCGCCTCCAGCGAGGCTTCGGCGGCATTGGACGTGCTGCGGTTGACGCCCCAGATATCAACATCATAGCTCGCCGTCAGGCTGCCTCTGTACAGCGTGCCGTAGACCGGCAGCCCGGTCGCGGCGGATTGCGACCGGGCGCGCGTCCCCGTTACGCCCGCGTCAAGGGACGGAAACAGGCTGCCGTCGGCAGCAAAGACCCGCGCCTGATACTCGTTAATTCGTTCGCGGGCGATCAGCACGTCGCTGTTGTTCTTAAGCGCCTGATCCACGTAGCGGTTGAGGTTGTTGTCATGAAAATTACGCCACCAGAGCTGCTCCGTCGGGCTGGCAGGACCGGCGTCAGCACGCCACTGGGCAGGAATTTGCAGCGTCGGTTGCGCCGGTTTGACATCGACGGACTGGCATCCGGCCAGCATGACCGCCAGCACCAGACCGGCTATCGGGCGAAGAGTCATTGCTTCGCCTCCCGCGTATCAATCGTCACCTGTACCGACATACCCGGACGCAGCAGTTTGTACGCATCTTCTTCACCCAGCACCTCAATACGCACCGGAATACGCTGGGCGATTTTTACAAAGTTGCCGGTAGCGTTGTCTGGCGTGATGGCGCTGAATTCAACCCCGGTCGCCGGGGAGATGCTCTCCACGCGGCCCTGATACGCCTTGTTGTTTAAGGCATCGACGGTGAATTTCACTGGCTGGCCGACGCGCAGCTCCGCCAGCTGGGTCTCTTTGATGTTGGCGATCACCCAGTGCTGAGGCGGCACAAGGGTAGTGAGGTGCGTTCCGGCGGTTACATACGCCCCGAGACGCACGGCAATCTGACCGAGCTGGCCGTCGCGCGGGGCGATAATGCGGGTGTTTTGCAGGTCAATCTGCGCCAGCTCCAGCGCCGCTTTGGCGTTTTCAACATCCGCCTCCAGCGCGCCGCGGTTCACAATCACCGTCTGCAGATCCTGACGCGACATCTCAAGCGTGGCTTTCGCCTGGTCGATGTCGGCGCTGCCCTGGGCGGCGCTGGCCAGCGCGGCATCACGTTCGCGAATGGAAAGCGATCCGTCTGCCGTCAGATCCTTCACGCGCTTTAGATCCGCCTGGGTTTTCAGGCTCTGGGCGCGGGCATTTTTCAGCGCGGCGTCATTTTTGGCGATGGTCGCTTCGGCGCTTTTACGCTGCTGTAGGTTGTTATTCAGGGCTGCAATTTTCATCGCCAGCTGTGCCTCGGCCTGATGGACGCGCTGACGATAGATTCGGTCGTCGATCTGCAACAGCAGGTCACCTTTTTTGACCTGCACAAAGTCCTGAACCTTCACCTCGGTGATATAGCCGTTAACCTGGGGGCTGATGAACGTCGTCTGGCCGCGCACGTAGGCGTTGTCAGTAAACTGCGCGTGGCGGGTAAACGGCGGCAGCTGCCATGCATAAAGGATCACCAGTACGCCGACTATACCGATGGCGGCGGCGGTAAAAACGGACACAATGCGCACATTTTTGCGGGTGTTGGCCTGCTCTTTGGCGGCATCCTGCTGACTCATAAATTCTCCAGAAATAATTCAATTATTTGTTGCCGGTGGCGTTCTTCAGCGCCATACGGGCAGTGATGCGCAGGCGCAGCAAGCGCCATAAAATCCAGACCAGCGTGGCGGCGGCAATGCTCGCCGTCAGAAGATAAGTATCGTTGTAAGCCAGAATGTTTGCCTCAAGGGTGGTCACCGTCTGTAGCTGGGTAATGGCCTGCGTTCCCAGCAGCGAACTGTCGCCAATCAGGCTTTTATACATCTGGGTATATAGCTGAATTCGCTCGTTGACCAGCGGGTTGAGCGTGGTGAGCTGATCCGCCAGCAGGCTAGAGTGGTACTTCTCGCGCCAGGTCTGGAAGGTGCCGAGAATCGCTGACCCCAGCAGGCCACCGAGGTTCTGGCTCATGCCGAACATGACCGAGAAGCTGACCAGGTTACGCGGGTCGGCGATCACCCCGCCAATGGCTGCCAGCATGGCGGGTGCCAGGAAGAAGGCGCTGCCGAAGCCCAGCAGGAACTGGCTTAGCATCAGCTGATCCGGCCGGGTCAGGTTGTTGGACTGGCTGTCCAGCAGCGAGGCGATAATCATCAGCGCCAGTGAGGTGACGATCGGCCACGCCAGCTTTGTAGGCTTGATGGTGAGACAGCTGGTGACGATCCCGCAGACGATCCCGGCGAAAATGGACCACGCCAGGTGGGTCATCTGCTCGTTCTGTAATCCCACGTACTGCAGCCAGCCGATGACGCCGGTGTTTTGCTCCGCCAGCACGATGCGGATCAGCAGCATAATGAGCCCCAGACGGACGATGCTGCCGCTCGACAGCCAGCGGGTGTTCAGTAGCGGGTTGCTGCGGTTATGTTCAAACACGATGGCGGAAACAATGAGCACCAGCGATAGCGCCAGCGACCAGCCGATCCACTGCGCCTCGAACCACCATTCAAGGCGGCCTAACGAGAGCACGGCGCAGAGCAGGGCCATACCCGGAGCCAGTAAAAAGAAGGTGATGAAGTCTTTCTTCTCAAAGACCTTGCGCCGATCCCCCGGCGGCAGCTTTAAGGCTATCACGCAGGCAAGGGAGATCAGCGCCAGCCCGAGCTCGAAGAAATAGAGCCCACGCCATTCGTCCAGCTGCAGCAGTTCGGTGGAAAACAGACGCGCCAGCGGAATAGCGAGCGACGATCCGGTGATGCCGATGGTGAGCGCCTTCAGGCGGTGCTTCGCAGGCCAGGCCTGTATTTGATAATAAATCCCCAGCGAGCTGAGCGCCGCGGCCACCATCCCGTGCGCGGCGCGCACCATCAGCGCCGAGCTGAGATCGTTAACGAACAGGTGGAAAAAGGTGACCAGTACGTACAGCACCAAAAAACCTTCCGTAAAGGCGCGCAGGCCGTACTGCTGGCGGAATTTGACCAGCAGCAGGTTGATGGAGATGTTGGTCATCACATAGACCGCGGGTAGCCAGGCGATTTCGGTCGACCAGGCCCCGAAGGTTCCCTGCAGGTTTTGCAGGTTGGCGGTCACCACCGCATTTCCCAGCGCCCCCGTCAGACATACCAGCAGGCCAACGACGCCGTAGGCGATGCGTTTTGGCGTACTGTGCTCCGGGGTGGAAGGTGAACCCAGCAGGGCGGGTTTCTCATGTGGCTGCCACTCGCGAGGAGCATAAGGGTCGCGTTCGGGCAGGCGCATAACGTCATTACCTTAGAAATAATTGAATAATTAGCGGGCTGGCGATTCTACGTCTGCCGCAAATGATAATTCAAGTGAATATGATTTACGCATGTTAATCAAATGTAGAAGAAAAATTTAAGTAAAAAGAGCGGCCCGGGGGACGGGCCGGGAAAGGTCAGAGACGTTCGGGCTGCGCCTGGATGAGTGTTGCACGCTTAACGCGGCTGGCGCAGAAGATCGCGATTAAGGAGATGACCACCGTGACGGCAAGATACCAGGCCACCGGAACCCAGTCGCCGTTATATTTTGCCAGCAGACCGGTGGCAATCAGCGGGGCAGTACCGCCAGCCAGCGCGGCACCGAGCTGATAACCGAGCGTAATGCCGGTGTAGCGTACGTTTGCGCTAAAGATTTCAGAGCACAGCGTGCCGAGTACCGCCGTTACCGGTGCCCACAGCACGCCAAAGGCGATGACCGTTGCGAGCACGATGCCCCAGGTTGTACCGGTATTGAGCAACATAAACCACGGCACGATAAACAAACCGAGGATAAAGACGCTTGTGGCATACATACGCTGACGGCCAATTTTATCCGAGAGCAGCCCCATTAACGGAATCATTATCGTAGCCACCAGGGCTCCCAGCGTCACGGCCTCCAGCGCCTGCGATTTTTGATAGGTCAGCGTGCTGGTGGCGTAACTCACCACAAACGTAGAGAAAATATAGAACGGCGCGGTTTCCACGACTTTGAGACCGGCGGCAATCAGCACTTCACGCCAGTGGTGCTTCAGCGTATCGCGCAGGGGAGCCTTAGCCACCTGACCGGACGCTTTGACTTTCTTAAAATCAGGCGTTTCATCGATATCTTTGCGGATCCACAGGCCAAGCAACACCAGAACCGAACTCAGCAGGAACGGGATGCGCCAGCCCCAGGAGAGGAAATCTTCCTCACTGAAAAGCGTCATCAGCGAAACGATGAAGGTCGCCATCAGCATGCCGATGGTCACGCCCGCCTGTGGAATGCTGCCGAAGAAGCCTTTACGTTTTTCGGGCGCGTATTCGTAGGCCAGCAACAGCGCGCCGCCCCATTCACCGCCTATGCCCATCCCCTGAATAATACGCATCAGGATCAGCAGAGCGGGCGCCCACAGGCCAATCATGTCATACGTTGGGAGCAGGCCGATCATGACGGTTGCACCTCCCATCAAAGAGAGGGTAAGTACAAGGGTTTTTTTACGGCCAATGCGGTCGCCGATATGGGCGAAAAGTACCCCGCCAATCGGACGGATAAAAAAGGTTAATGAGAAAGAGAGATACGAGAGAATGAGTCCGATCACCGGATCGACCATCGGGAAAAAGATCTTATTAAAGACCAGCGCGGCCGCCGTACCGTAGAGAAAATAGTCAAACCATTCAATGGCGCTCCCGGTAAGGCTAGCGATTAACACCTTCTTATTTTTTCGTAATACCGTCGTCGTACTTTCATGTTCTGTCATGACCTGAAACCCCGCCACGTTGATGATGTATGAGGTGTCACCTGGCGCGCTTCAGGTGCAACCCGTGATGATGAAAAAGGTTGTCAAATTGTTAAGCAACTTAGGGTTGGATGTTGTATTTGGCAAGCGCAGGGGGGTGGAAACTGGTCAGATCACGGCGAAATAAGCAGCGTTGGGTGCTTTTCCATGACGTCTGTACAATACAATGTTTTGTAAGGCTGGAAATCAAAAGCATAATAGGCAGGTGCAACCTGATGATATTTGGATGTTTCTGGTTATTTCAGAAAAACGATAAATTCGGCGATTCAACAACATGAGGAGTTGACCATGGTTCAGCCCCATTTTCCCATTCTGGCGGATGCCACGCTGGCGGCCATCAATACTGTCGGCGCATGGCTGGCGCAGGACGACCTGAGCGAGACCCGTCAGCCCCCGGCGGTCGATGTGGTGATTCTGGCTGGCAACGCGGTGATCCCGACCATTGACGCGGCCTGCCGTGTTGCCTTTCAGAAAAACGTGCCGCTTCTGATCAGCGGCGGCATCGGCCATTCGACCACGTTTTTATATGAAGCGATCCGCAAACACCCGCGTTATCACACTCTACCGGTCGCGGGGCGGGCGGAAGCAAGCATTCTTGCCGACGTTGCGCGGGAGTTCTGGCAGATCCCCGATGAGCGCGTGTGGATTGAAGATCGCTCCACCAACTGCGGTGAAAATGCACGTTTTAGCTGGAACATGCTGAAAGAGCGTCAGCGGACAAGCGGGCACATGCTGGTGGTGCAGGACCCGACGATGCAGCGCCGCACGATGGCAACCTTTGCCCGCGTGTGCCGCGATGAGCCCGCGCCACCGCAGTGGATAAGCCATCCCGGATTTACGCCGATGCTGCAAAACGGAAAAGAGGGCGTGGAATTTAGCGAGGACACCGCCGGGCTGTGGCCCGTTGACCGCTATCTTTCACTGGTTCTGGGTGAGCTGCCGCGGCTGTATGATGACGTTAACGGCTATGGCCCGGCCGGGCGTGATTATATCGCTCACGTTGAGTTCCCAGAGGTCGTCACCGCCGCATGGAGACGGTTACAACAGGACCCGATCCTGAAGGGCGCACGTAAAATAATCTGAGCACGGAACAATCCCCTCGCCCCTTTGGGGAGAGGGTTAGGATGAGAGGTAGGGTTGTAAAATCAAAGCGCCGCAAACTTATCCAGCGTGCGCACCAGCTGGGTCACAAAACCATATTCGTTGTCATACCAGGCCACGGCTTTCACCAGCTGCAGATCTCCCGCTTCTGACACTTCCGTCTGCGTGGCGTCGAAGACCGAACCATAGTGCGAGCCAATCACATCGGACGAGACAATCTCCTCATCCGTATACCCAAACGATTTATTCCCCTGGGTCGCCTTTTTCAGCGCGGCGTTGATCTCCTCGACCGTCACCTTTTTACCCAGAATCGCTACCAGCTCGGTAACGGAGCCGGTTTTCACCGGCACGCGCTGGGCGTGGCCTTTCAGTTTGCCGCTGAGCGCGGGGATCACCAGACCGATGGCTTTCGCCGCACCGGTGGTATGCGGAATAATATTTTCTGCCGCCGCCCGCGAGGCGCGGAGGTCTTTCCCGCGCGGCCCATCCACCAGCGCCTGGGTGCCGGTGTAGGCATGAATGGTGGTCATGGTGCCCACTTTAATTTCAAACGCGTCGTTCAGGGCTTTTGCCAGCGGAGCGAGGCAGTTGGTGGTGCAGGACGCGACGGAAATAATGGTATCGCTGGCGTCAATGGTGTCGTCATTCACGCTGTAGACGATGGTTTTCATCTCACCCGCAGGTGCCGAGATCAGCACTTTCTTCGCTCCGGCGTCCAGGTGCGCCCGCGATTTCTCTTCTGAGGTATAAAAGCCGGTGCACTCCACGACGATATCCACGCCCGCGGCTTTCCACGGAATGTGCTTTGCCTCTTTTTCGGCGTACACCGCGATGGTTTTACCGTCGACGATCAGCGCATCCTCGGTGAAGTCCACGCTCCACGGGAAGCCACCGTAGTTGGAATCATGCCTGAGCAGGTAGGCCAGGACTTTCGGGGAGGTAAGGTCGTTGATGGCGACGACGGTATTGCTGTCCTGGGTTTCAAGAAGGCGGCGCAGCACAAGGCGTCCAATGCGTCCAAATCCGTTAATGCCAATTTTACTCATGATGTTCTCCTGTGAACGTGTCGATACGACAGTTTGAACTCATCCAGGCTTAGACCATCACGGGCAGGGCGGCAATTGAAGATACTTCATACGACGGGAAGTATTTGAAAAACCATACAGAAAAGTTAATGAATTTTTAAGGAAAGGAGATTATGTTGGCGCGGTGACTGTTTTTTTTCAGGAAATCCCATGCGCACTAAATATACAAGCCTGCAAATCACGATTCACTGGCTGGTGTTTTTGTTAATCGTCGTCGCATACAGCGCGATGGAATTCAGAGGCTTTTTCCCGCGTACTGACCGTCCGCTTATAAACATGATCCACGTTTCCTGCGGGATCTCAGTTCTGGTGCTGATGGTGGCGCGATTGCTGATCCGCCTCAAGTTTCCCGCACCGCCCATTCAGCCGAAACCCAAAGCGATGATCACCGGTATGTCTCACCTTGGGCATCTGATTGTCTATCTGCTGTTTATTGCGCTGCCGCTGATTGGCATTGTGATGATGTATAACCGCGGAAACGACTGGTTCGCCTTCGGTCTGGCAATGCCGCATGCGGCGGAGTCCAATTTTGACCTGGTAGATATGCTGAAAGAGTGGCACGAGACACTGGAAAATCTGGGCTATTTTGTGATTGGCCTGCACGCCGCGGCGGCGCTGATGCACCACTATTTCTGGAAAGATAATACCCTTCTGCGCATGATGCCGAAAAAGCGTTCGTAGTCTTTTCGCCCGGCGGCGCTTCGCTTGCACGGGCCTACAAACGGCTCTGAATCATAGGCCGGGATCGCTACGCGTCACCCGGCTTGTTTTTTAACCCAGCAGCGCACGCTCTTCATCAGTTAACGCCAGCGTCTGCGTTGACCCCGTCTCTGACGAAATCACCGCCGCTTCCAGAACAGCCATGACCGCTAACGCCTCGACAGGATGGACAGGATTGGTGATTTTCCCGAGTAGTGCATCACGTACGTTGACGTAATACTGGCGCTGATCGCCTTTCGGGGTCGGGATCGCCTGCGGTTCGCCGTTAGCCCCAAAGAACACCAGGCTGTCGTCGTCTTCGCCCCAGGCGTCGCTGCCGGGGATCACGCCAGCAAGCAGCTGCGCTTCCTGCTGGTCGATTCTGGCTTTCACCACGCTGCCTTTGTCGCCATGGACGGTAAAGCGCGCCGTACCGCCAGCCACCAGCATGCTGGCGTGCAGAACCACCTTATGTTCCGGGTAATTTAAGACCACGTGCGCCCAGTCGTTAATCTCTGCGCCGTCGCGCAGCGTTGCGATATTTCCCTGCACAGAATCTGGCAGGCCAAACAGCTGAAGCGTCTGGTCGATCAGGTGCGGCCCCAGATCAAACCACAGGCCGCTGCCGGGCACGTTCTGCTCGCGCCAGCGCACGCGCACTTCCGGGCGGAAGCGGTCAATATGCGACTCCAGATGCTTAACCTTGCCGAGCGTACCCTGCTCGATAATTTGCTTAATGCCGAGGAAATCGCTGTCCCAGCGACGGTTGTGGAAAACGGAGAGCAGAAGCTGCTTTTCATCCGCCAGGGCAATCAGGTCCCGGGCTTCCTGCATATCGAGGGTGAAAGGCTTATCCACGACCACGTGTTTACCCGAGTTCAGGGCCAGCGTCGCCAGCGGCGCGTGGGTGGCGTTAGGGGAGGCAATCACCACCAGGTCGATATCGGGATGCTGAATGGCCTCTTCCGGGGTTGCCACCACCTGTACGTCCGGCAGATCGCGTTTAACCTTCTCTTCATCACGGGAAGAGACCACCGCCAGCTTAAGCCCGTCCACGGACTGGATCAGCGGGGCATGGAACGTTTTCCCCACAAATCCATACCCGATCAGCGCAATGTTGATTGTTTGAACTTTACTCATGACCTTCTCCACGTTAATTCACGCACACCGTGACCTGCAATGCGCCTGGGTCCCCAAGTTCAGGCCAGGGACGATCTAAAAAGAGTTGATGAATGTCGGTTAACCCGGAGACCAGATACGGTTCGCAGCGGTTAACCTTCAGGTGATCGGCGACAATCCAGCCTGCCTGGCTGGCGGCGAGCATCGCGCGTTTTACCTCGGCATCCGCTTCTTTACCGGCGCTCAAACCGAGTTCGGCATGAAGGGCGCACGCCCCAAGTATGGCGATATCTGCCCGATAGCGGGACAGCAGGGACAAGGTGGCGCCTCCGGAAAACAGGCGCTGCTTCTGGTCCCAGTTTCCGCCGAGCAGAACAAGCTCTATGTCCTCCCGGTCACTAAAATGCTGGGCGATATCCAGCGAGGTAGTGATCACGGTGTGAGGCCCCTGTAGAAAAGTGGCCACGGCCATCACCGTGCTGCCGGCATCCAGAAACAGGGTGGAACCCGGCGGAACCGCCTGCGCAACCCGTTTCCCGAGGCGCTGCTTGGTTTCCGGCAGCAGGGTATTGCGGCCCTGACGATTCATGGCCGAAAGATTGAGTGCAATTGCCCCGCCGTGATTCTTCTGGGCAAGGCCCTGATTTTCCAGATCGGTTAGATCCCGACGAATTGTATCCGCTGAAACCTGCAGCTTTTCTGCCAGTTCGGTGATGCTGGCCTGACCTTGTTCACTGAGAATATCAAGGACATAGCGCTGACGTGCGGTTTTGTGCATGGCAGTAATCCTGCAAAATGTCGCAATAGTTTGCATAATACAGCATTTTAAAGCAGAGGGAAGGGTGAGAATGGAATCGCAATGACGACGAGAGAAATCGTTTAGATAGGTGATTATTGAAATTATATTAAACAGATATCATTAAGCCGTTCTGAATGTTAACCAGAGTGTTACTGTTTTGTTTTTATTAATTATTTGGATTATGTAACCAGTGCGCACCCCTTAATGGGATTAATGTTCTGATAAAAACTATATAAATAGCATTTAATTGCTTACATTAGTTTTTTAATGGAATTTAATGTCAACATAAGTGTGTTGGTTACTTAAATTGACACTTCTTTGAAAATCTTTGTGTCTGACCCGCCAAGAAATTAACGCAAAAATGTACGCAGAGGAGATTAAGAATTTTCCTTAAATAACAGAGGGTTTGGGTGTTTCATTTGAAAGGCCATTTTCGGAGTTTTGTCCAGAAACCCCATGTTTTTTCTTATTTGTAACACCACATTAACATTACGGGTGTAGTGGCCTATACCACATTTTGTTATGCTGCAAATCAACTTAAGAAATAAGTAAATTCTTATTTTTAATAAGACGAAGGCGCTTCTCATCTCCAATGGAAATGGGTATGGGACGTTTTACCTGAAATTCAGTGAGGGAGCGAAAAAGATATTTGTCTAATTATCTATACCTCTTTTTGGGTAATTGTTTTGAGTATCACTCAGAGTCAGGGAGATAAAAATGACGATATTGCACAAGCCTGTGTCACGCCAATTTATAGCTGCGCTGGCATTAATTTCATTAGCCATTAATACGGCTTACGCCAATAGTCGCCAGGTGGGTATTGCCCCGGTGGCAACGACAACCTTAAAAGAAAGTATCCTTTTTGCTATCGACCGCGACCCCTCTGTTAGCCAGCAGGCCGCGCAGTTAGGTATTGGTCAGGCACAAATAGATGAGGCGCGTAGCGGCTGGATGCCGCAAATAGCCTTAAACGGGAGCACGGGGCACAGCCAGACCACCGATTCCAGCGGTTCGCTGAAGAATTCTGCGGCCTGGGGGCTGAGCCTTACCCAGCTGATATACGATTTTGGCAAGACCAACAACAGCATCAGCCAGTCTTCCGCCCGGCGCGATAGCTACCGCTATCAGCTCATGAGCACACTTTCTGATGTGGCGGAAAAAACGGCGCTCGGCTACGTGGAGGTTAAACGCTATTCAGACCTGTTACAGGCGGCAAAAGATAACGTTCAGGCGCTGAAAAACGTGGAGCAGCTGGCCAAACTGCGCGCCGATGCGGGCGTGAGTTCCACCTCCGATGAGCTCCAGATCCGCACGCGGATTGCCGGCATGCAGGCGACGGTGGCGCAGTATAACGCCGCGTTGAACAGCGCCCGCGCGCGGCTCGCGGTATTAACCGGGATGCAGGCGGATAACTACTCGCCGGTACCCGCAAACCTTGCGGTTGAGCCGGATTCGCTCAACCGCATTGATTATTCGTTGATACCGGCGGTAATGGCTGCGCAAAACATGGAACGTTCTGCCCAGTATGGCGTTGAAACGGCGAAGTCCCAGCACTGGCCAACCCTGAGCCTGAAAGGGGGACGCACGCGTTACGAATCGGACAACCGTTCCTACTGGGACGACCAGATCCAGCTCAATATTGACGCACCGCTTTATCAGGGCGGCGCGGTATCCGCACGCGTGCGGCAGGCTGAAGGCGCACGGGCGATGGCATCCTCTCAGGTCGATCAGGCGCGTTTCGACGTTCTGCAAAAGGCCTCCGTCGCACAGGCTGACTGGACCGGCGCACGGGGAAGAATGGAGGCCGGGAAGCGGCAGCTGGAAAACGCGCTGCGGGCCCGCGAGGTTTATAAAAATGAATACACCCTGAGCAAGCGGAGCATTAATGATTTGCTCAGCGTTGAGCAGGATGTCTGGCAGGCCACGTCGGCGAAAATAATTGCCGAGTATGATGGCTGGAGTTCGGCAATTAATTATGCTTCCGCGGTTGATAATTTAATGCCGCTTATTGGAATAGAGAAAAACGCTGCCGCAAAATTACCCGATTTGAGTTAACAAAAGCCACGCATAGCTGCGCGAAATAAGTCTGAAAATAATGGGTGTTTTTTCCCAGGGATAGCTACATCCGTCTGGTGGACATATCCACAGGAATCCGTACACCTGCAAGGAGAAGAATATGAGTAACGTAAAGGTTGTTGATGTCATCATTCGTAAAACGGCGGAGAAAACGAAATTAACCGGCGAAGGAAATCTGTCGGTGTCAATTTCATCGCCGAGCGTGATTGAAATTCAGGGCTCTGCTCAGGACGTGGTGCGTTATGTCCGCCAGGGTAAAGACCTTCTCATTTATATGAAGGACGGCAGCGTTATTCGCTGCAATAACTATTTTGTCGAAGATCCTGACACCCAACATCAGTCAGAGCTGGTGTTCAACGACGGGCAGGAGCTGTCTCATATCTCTTTTGCCGATGCCGGTGAAGCGTCAGGCGTTGCCGTCACTGAATTATCCGCGCAGGCCACACCCATTAGCAGCATTGAACCCTTCCTGGAGCAGGGAAGCGTCCTGAGCGATGCGCCGTGGGGCTGGATTGCAGGGGCGGCATTAGGCGGTGGTGCTATTGGCGCCCTGCTGGCCCACGGCGGAGATGGCGAAACAAAAACCAAAGTTATTGATAATACGAAGGAAGTAGAAAGCGCCACGCCGACCTTTTTGCTGTCGGACAAGGTGGGCGACAAGCAGGGAGTACTGAGCGCAAACGCGATCACGGACGACAACGCGCCGACCTTTAGCGGTACCGGTCAGCCGGGCGCGACCATCCAGATTAAAGACGGCAGCGGTAGCACCATCGCCAGCGCGATGGTCAGTAAAGACGGTACCTGGACGGTAAAACTTCCGACCCAGGCCGACGGAGAGCACACCTGGTCGGTGGTGCAGATCGACGGCAGTAAAACCACCTCTGCGGGCAGCATCACCGTCACCGTCTCTACGGCCGAGGCCACGCTTACGCTGGCAACAACGGCGGGGGACAACGTGATTAACGCCAGCGAGCAGTCCGCAGGCTTTACGCTCTCCGGTAGCAGCCAGCATCTGGCTGAGGGAACCGACGTCTCCGTGACGCTGAACGGTAAAACCTACACCGCTCAGGTGGGGGCAGACGGCGCGTGGCGCGTTAACGTGCCTGCGGCAGACGCGCAGGCGCTCGGCGACGGCACCTGGACGGTCAACGTCAGCGGCAAAGACGCGGCGGGGAATACCGTGAGCGGAAGCCAGACGATTGGCGTGGATACCGCCGCGCCAACCCTCTCCGTCGATACGCTCGCGCAGGACAACATCATTAATGCCGCCGAGCACAACCAGCCGCTGACGCTGAGTGGTAAAACCAACGCGGAAGCCGGGCAGATAGTGACGGTGACGCTGAACGGCAAAAATTATAACGCCACGGTGGGCAGCGACGGCTCCTGGTCCGTCACGCTGGCGGCCAGCGAGGTGCAGGCCCTTAATGAGGGAAACCACACCCTGACGGTGAACGTCAGTGACAAAGCGGGCAACGGCTCGTCCGTGACCGCAGATTTCACGGTGGATACCACCGCGCCGGTCGTCACCATCAATACTGTCGCGGGTGACGACATTCTGAACACCGGCGAGCAGGGCCAGGCGCAGATTATTTCCGGGCAGGCGAGCGGCGCGGCGGCAGGGGATGTCGTCACCGTGACCGTTGGCGGCCAGACCTTCACCGGCGTAGTACAGGCAGACGGCAGCTGGAGCGTGGGTGTTCCTGCCTCCGTCATCGGCGCGCTGGGTGAGGGCAACCACACCATTGCCGTCTCCGTCACCGATGCGGCGGGGAATACCGGTAGCGCCACGCACGGCATTGCACTGAGCGGCAACCCGCCGGAATTCACGATTGACGCCATCAGCCAGGACAACGTGCTGAATGCCCGGGAGGCGATGCAGCCGCTGAGCCTGACCGGAACCAGCAACCTGCCGGACGGCAGCGCCGTCACCGTGACGCTGAACAACGTCAGCTATCACGCTACCGTCGAAAACGGTATCTGGGCGGTCCAGGTGCCGGTGTCCGACGTCCTGAATCTGGCGAACACCCTTTACACCGTCAGCGTCAGCGGCACCGACAGCGTGGGCAACAGCGGCTCTGCCGGGGCGACGCTGCTGGTGGATACCGTGCTTCCGCAGGTTATTATCAACACCTTTGCGGGCGACAACCTGGTCAATAACGCCGAAGCGGGCGTGGACCAAACCCTCAGCGGTCGCGTTACCGGCGCGGCGGCGGGCGATACGGTGTCTGTTACCGTGGGCGGCAAGAGCTACAGCGCCACGGTGGGCAGCGATCTGACCTGGAGCGTGAAAATCCCGTCAGCGGATCTTCAGGCGTTTGGCGACGGTGATTTAACCTTCATCGCATCGGTGACCAATTCGCACGGCAATACCGGCACCGGCGAGCGCGATATCAATATTAACGCGGAACTGCCGGGGCTGCGCGTAAACACCATTTCCGGCGATGACGTTATCAACGCCATCGAGCAGCAGCAGGACCTGACCGTCACCGGCGCCAGCACCCACCTGGCCGCGGGCACGACGATCGTCGTCACCATTAACAACGTCGAATATAACGCCGTGGTTACTGCCAGCGGCGGCTGGAGCATTGGTGTTCCTGCTGCGGACCTGCAGGCCTGGACGGCGGGAGAGGTGACGGTTAGCGTCAGCGCAAAAGATGCCTGGGGCAATACCGTTGCGGCTGAACACCCGATTGAACTCGATCTCAACGCCGTGGCGGTCACCATTGATACCGTCTCCGGCGATGACCTGCTGAATGCGGCTGAAAAAGGCAGTGATTTAACCCTTTCCGGCCAGACGCAGGGCGTGGAGGCGGGGCAAACCGTGGTGGTGAAATTTGCCGACCAGACCTTTACCGCACAGGTGCAGCAGGATGGCTCCTGGAGCCTGACCGTGCCCGCCAGCGCCATGGAAACGCTGATTGACGGGCGCGCGCAGGTGAGCGTCAGCGTCACTAACATCAGCGGCAACAGCGCGGACGCCGCGCGCGTGGTCACGGTGGATACGCAGCCTCCGGCGATTACGCTCGATAACCTGACCGACGACAACATTATCAACGCGGCGGAAGCGCAGCAGGATTTAGCGTTAAGCGGCAGCAGCACGGCGGAACCCGGCCAGACGGTCACCGTGACGCTGAACGGCAAAAACTATCAGACCACCGTCCAGGCGGACGGTACCTGGCAACTGAGCGTGCCCGCGGCCGACGTGGGCGCGCTGGCAGACGGCATTGTTACCGTGACGGCAACCGTCAGCGACGTGGCGGGCAACACCAGCAGCGCCGATCGCGTGGGTCTGGTGGACGCAACCGTACCGCAGGTAACCATTAACGAGTTTGTCACCGCCACCAACACTGTTAATCAGCTCGCCCATTCACAGGCGCAGATCCTGAGCGGCTCCGTCACCGGCGCGGCAGCGGGCGATCTTGTGACTGTCACCATTAACAGCGTGGATTACACCACCGTGGTGGACGCGGCGGGCAACTGGAGCCTCGGCCTGCCCGCGTCCGTCGTGCAGGGGCTGGCGGACGGCACCTGGACCATTAACGTCTCCGTGACCGACCAGTCCGGAAATACCGGCAGCAGCTCACTGGACGTGGTGGTGAATACCGTGACGCCAGCTATCGGCATTAACACGCTGGCGGCGGACGATGTGATCAATGCGACGGAGAAAGGCGAAGATCTGCAGATCTCCGGCTCCAGCAACCAGCCGGAAGGCACGACCATTACCGTGACCCTGAACGGTATCCACTATACGGCCACCGCTGACGCCAGCGGCAACTGGAGCGTGACCGTGCCTGCGGCCGCGGTCAGCGCGCTGGGCGAAGCCAGTTACACCGTGACGGCGAGCGTCACCGATAGCGTGGGCAACAGCGCCTCAACCTCACACGACGTGCTGGTGGACAGCTCGCTGCCGGTTGTAACGATCGATGCGCTGGCGGGCGACAATGTCGTTAACGCGGCGGAAGTGGCTGCAGGGCAAACCCTGACCGGCAAGGTGACGAATGCGGCGCCAGGTGACACTGTCACGATTGCTCTTGGCGGCCAGACATACACTGCGACCGTGCAGGACGATCTCTCCTGGAGCCTGCCGTTAACCCAGAGCCAGCTAACCGCGCTCGGCAACGGCGATTTGACCGTATCCGCCAGCGTTACCAACGCGCACGGCAATACCGGTTCGTCTTCGCTGGACTTCACCATCGACGCCCAGCTGCCGGGCCTGCGTATTGATACCGTGGCGGGCGATAACGTCATTAACGTCATCGAACACGCGCAGAACCTGATTGTGTCCGGCTCAAGCACCGATCTGGCAGTGGGCAGCACCGTCACGGTGACCATTAACGGCAACGCCTATTCCGCCACCGTGCTGGCGGACGGCACCTGGCAGGCGGCGGTACCGGCGGCCGATGTGTCCCAGTGGGCGGACGGTTCGCTCACCATCAGCGCCAGCGCAAAAGATGCCTCCGGCAACCCGGTGACCATCGGCACCGTCGTGGACGTCGATCTCGCGCCTGTCGCCATCACCATCAGCAGCGTGACCGACGATAACGTGCTCAACGCGGCGGAAAAAGGCCAGGACCTGGTGCTTTCCGGCTCCACGTCCAACGTTGAAGCGGGTCAGACCGTAACCATCACCTTCGCCGGTAAAACCTATACCACGACGGTGGATGCCAACGGCGACTGGACGTACACCGTTCCGGCAGCCGATCTGAGTGGACTGAAAGACGGCGACGCCAGCGTGCAGGTGAGCGTCACTAACGTCAACGGCAACGCGGCTTCGTCTGCGCAGGAATTCAGCGTCGATACCGCCGCGCCGACGGTCACGATTAACACCATCAGCGGCGATAACATGCTGAACGCGGCAGAGGCGGCGCAGGATCTGACCCTGAGCGGGACGTCTACTGCCGAGGTGGGCCAGACGGTCACCGTGAACTTCAACGGCAAGCAGTACAGCGCGCAGGTTCAGGCGGACGGCAGCTGGACGCTGGACGTGCCGGCAGCCGATCTGGCGGGCATTTCCGACGGCAGCGCCACGGTCACCGCTTCCGTTTCCGATAAAGCCGGCAACCCGGCCAGCGCGGATGCTTCCGTGCTGGTGGATACCACCGTACCGCAGATTTCATTCAACATCGTTGCGGGCGACGACATCGTGAATATTGCCGAGCACGGCCAGGCACTGATTGTCTCCGGCAAGGTCGCGGGCGCGCAGGCGGGTGACGTGATTACCGTCACCCTGAACGGTAAAGACTACACCGCCATGCTGGACGCTTCCGGAAGCTGGAGCGTGGGCGTTCCGGCGACGGACGTGGGCGCGCTGGCAAACGGCGACCATACGATTTCCGCGACCCTCACCGATAAAGCCGGTAACAGCACCACCGCGACGCACGAGTTTGACGTCTCCCTGACCACGCCGGTGGTTGCCATCAATACCCTGGCGGGTGACGACGTCATTAACGCCGTCGAGAAAGGTCAGGATCTGCAGGTGTCCGGTACCAGCAACCAGCCTGAGGGTACCACCATTACGGTGACCCTGAACGGCATCAATTACACCGCTACTACCGACGCCAGCGGCAGCTGGAGCGTCACCGTTCCGGCGGCAAACGTTGCTGCGCTGGGCGAAGCGAACTATGCCGTGACGGCAGCAGTGACCGACGCGGCGGGCAACAGCGCAAGCGTCAGCCATGACGTGCTGGTCGACAGCGCGCTGCCGCAGGTGTCCATCAACCCTGTTGCCACGGACGATGTCATTAACGCAGCGGAAGTGGCTACCGGGCAGACTCTGAGCGGCAAAGTGAGCGGTGCGGCGATCGGTGACACTGTCACTATTTCAATCGGCGGCAATACGTATACTGCCACCGTTCAGGACGATCTGAGCTGGTCGGTCAACGTGCCGTCCACTGTCTTAACCGCCATCGGTAACGGCGATCTGACGGTGTCAGCCAGCGTCACCAACGGCCACGGCAACACCGGCTCCGGCGAGCGCGACATCACTATTGATGCCAACCTGCCGGGCCTGCGCGTCGATACCGTGGCGGGCGACGATGTCATCAACAGCATTGAGCACGCTCAGAACCTGATTATCACCGGCTCCAGCGACGGCCTGGCAGCAGGCGCGGCGTTAACAGTCACCGTCAACGGCAAAACCTACGCCGCAACGGTGCTTGCGGACGGCACCTGGACGGCGGCCATTCCGGCGGCAGACGTCAGCGCGCTCGGTGCAGGCACGGTCACCGTGAAGGTCGAGGGGAATAGCGCGGCGGGCAACCCGGTCTCCATCAGCCATGACGTGACGGTGGATCTGGCGGCGGTCGCCATCAGCATTGACGCGATTGCCACCGACGACGTGATTAACGCGGCGGAGAAAGGCGCGGACCTGGTGCTGTCCGGCTCCACCACCAACGTAGAAGAAAACCAGACCGTCACCATCACCTTCGGCGGCAAGTCGTACACCGCGACCGTGGATGCCAGCGGCAACTGGACGGCGACCGTACCGTCTGCCGATTTGGGCAGCCTGAAGGACGGCGATGCCAGCGTGCAGGTGAGCGTCACCAACGTGAACGGCAACAGCGCGTCGGCAGGCCGCGAGTACAGCGTGGACGCCACCGCGCCGACGGTGTCTATCGAGATCGTCAGCGATAACAACATCATCAATGCGGCCGAGGCGCAGCAGGATCTGGTCGTTAACGGCGTAACTAACGCCGAAGCGGGCCAGACCGTTACCGTGACGCTGAACGGCGTGGACTACAGCACCACCGTGCAGGCAAACGGCAGCTGGAGCGTGACCGTGCCGTCCGCGGATCTGAGCGGCATTAGCGACGGTAGCTACACCATCAGCGCCGCCGTGTCTGATAAGGCGGGCAACCCGGCCTCTGCGGATCGCGACGTGCTGGTCGATACCACCGTCCCGCAGCTGACCATTAACACCGTTTCCGACGACGACGTGATCAACAGCGTCGAGCACGCGCAGGCCCTGATTGTCACCGGTTCCGTGACCGGCGCGGCTGCGGGCGACGTGGTCACCGTTACCCTCAATAACAAATCGTACACCGCCACCCTGGACGCCTCCGGCAACTGGAGCGTGGGCGTACCTGCAGCAGACGTTACCGCTCTCACCGCCGGGGATTACACCATCACCGCGGCGCTGACCGATAAGGCGGGCAACAGCAACAGCGCCACGCACGGCGTGGAGGTGAACCTGACCGCGCCGGTGCTGACCATTGACACCGTTTCCGGTGACGATGTGATCAACAATACCGAGAAAACCCAGGAACTGACGATCTCCGGTACGGCTTCCGGCCTGGCGACGGGCGCGGTGGTGACCGTGATGCTGAACGGCAAAGCGTACAGCGCGCAGGTAGACAGCAACGGAAAATGGACCACCACCGTTCCGGCTAGCGAGGTAGGTCAACTGGGCGAGGCGCTTTACACCGTCACCGCGTCGGCGACGGACAGCGTTGGCAACAGCACCAGCGCGTCGCACGCCGTGATCGTCGAGTCCGTTCTGCCGGGGATTATCATCAACACCGTCGCGGGTGATGACGTTATTAACGCGGCGGAGCTGGCAGCCGGGCAGACCATCAGCGGTAAGGTGGTGAACGCTGAGGCGGGCAACACCGTGACTGTGACGATTGGCGGCAACAGCTACACCGCAACGGTGCAGAGCGATCTCACCTGGTCCGTGAACGTGCCGTCCGACGTGCTGACCGCGCTGGGTAACGGCGATCTGACCGTGTCAGCCAGCGTTACCAACGGCGTGGGCAATAGCGGAACGGGCGAGCGCGAAATCGTTATAGACGCTAACCTGCCGGGCCTGCGCGTGGATACCGTGGCGGGTGACGACGTGATCAACAGCATCGAACGTACTCAAAACCTGATTATCACCGGCTCCAGCGACGGCCTTGCAGCGGGCGCGACGCTGACCGTGGCCGTAAACGGCAAAACCTATCCGGCGACCGTGCTGGGCGACGGCACCTGGAGCGCGGCTATTCCGGCGGCAGATGTCAGCGCGTTGAACGCAGGCACGGTCACCGTGATCGTCACGGGCCAGAGCAGCGCGGGTAACCCGGTTTCCATCAGCCACGATGTGACGGTGGATCTGGCAAGCGTCGCCATCAGCATTGACGCAATCGCCACCGATGATGTGATTAACGCGGCCGAGAAGGGCGCGGATCTGCTGCTCTCCGGCACCACAAGCAATGTGGAAGAAAACCAGACCGTCACTATCATCTTCGGCGGCAAGAGCTACACTGCGACCGTAGGCGCCAACGGCAAGTGGACCGCCACGGTGCCTTCAGCCGATCTGGCGGGCCTGAAAGACGGTGACGCCAGCGTGCAGGTGAGCGTCACCAACGTCAACGGCAACAGCGCCTCGGCGGGCCGCGAGTACAGTGTGGATGCGACCGCGCCGTCCGTGACCATTAACACCCTGGCGACGGACGACATTCTGAACGCAACGGAGGCGAAAGCCGATCTGACCGTATCCGGTACCAGCACCGCCGAAGCGGGCCAGACCGTGACCGTGACGCTGAACGGCAAAGACTACACCTCAACCGTCAGCGCAGACGGCAGCTGGACGCTGAACGTTCCGGCGGCGGACCTGGCAGGATTAACCGACGGCAGCGTGACCGTCACCGCATCGGTAAGCGATAAAGCGGGTAACCCGGCGTCCGTGGATCACAACCTGGCGGTAGATATCACCGCGCCTGCGGTGACCATCAACACCGTTGCGGGTGATGATGTCATTAACATTACAGAGCACGGCCAGGCGCAAATCATCAGCGGCACCGCCACAGGCGCGGCAGCGGGCGATAAGGTCACCGTCACGATTGGCGGCCAGACCTACACCACCGTGCTGGACGCGGCGGGTAACTGGAGCGTGGGCGTACCGGCGAACGTGATTTCCGGCCTCAGCGACGGCACCGTGACCATCACGGCGTCAGTCACCGACGCGGCGGGCAACACCGGCACCGGCACGCATAACGTGACCGTCGATACCGGTCTGCCATCGGTGGCCTTCAACGCCATCAGCGACGATAACGTTCTGAACGCGGCAGAAAAAGGTCAGGATCTGAACGTCAGCGGCACCAGCGCCAACCTTGCGGAAGGCAGCGTGGTGACCGTAACCCTCAACGGTAAAAACTACACGGCGACAACGGCGGCAGACGGCACCTGGAGCCTGACGGTTCCGGCCGCCGATCTGGCCGGCCTCGGCCAGGCTAACTACACCCTGAACGCGACCGCCACCAACGGCGTGGGCAACAGCGTGAGCAACACCGCGAACCTGCTGGTGGACACCGCGCTGCCGACCGTCACCATCAACACCGTGGCGGGCGATAACGTCATTAACGCGGCGGAAGTGGCAGCGGGCCAGACCCTGAGCGGCACCGTGGCGAATGCCGAAGCGGGTAACACCGTGACCGTCACCCTTGGCGGAAACACTTACACCGTAACGGTGCAGGACGATCTGACCTGGTCCGTGAACGTGCCGTCTGACGTGCTGGCCGCCCTGGGCAACGGCAGCCTGAGCGTGACGGCGACCATCACCAACGGCCACGGCAACACCGGTTCCGGCGAGCGCGACATTGCCATTGACGCTAACCTGCCGGGCCTGCGCGTCAATACCGTGGCGGGCGACAATGTGGTCAACAGCATTGAGCATGCGCAGAACCTGATTGTCACCGGTTCCAGCGACGGGCTGGCGGCGGGCACGGCGCTGACGGTGACCGTCAACGGTAAAGACTATGCGGCGACGGTGCTGGCGGACGGCACCTGGAGTGCGGCGATCCCGTCCACCGACGTGAACGCGTGGCCGGAAGGCACCGTCAAAATCAGCGTTACCGGCGACAGCTCGGCGGGCAACCCGATTACCATCAGCCACGACGTGACGGTGGATCTGGCGACCGTTGCCATCAGCATCAATTCCATCGCTACCGACGACGTGATTAACGCGGCGGAGAAGGGCGCGGATCTGGTGCTGTCCGGTGCGACCACCAACGTGGAAGCCGGGCAGACCGTGACTATCAGCCTGAACGGCAAAATCTATAGCGCGACAGTAGACGACAGCGGTAACTGGACCTGGACCGTGCCGTCTGCGGATCTGGTACACCTCAAGGATGGCGACGCCAGCGTGCAGGTGAGCGTCACTAACGTGAACGGCAACAGTGCCTCGGCGGGCCGCGAGTACAGCGTGGATGCCACCGCGCCGTCCGTGACCATCAATACCCTGGCATCCGACGATATTCTGAATGCCGCAGAAGCGCAGTCCGATCTGACCATTTCCGGCACCACCACCGCCGAAGCGGGCCAGACCGTGACCGTGACGCTGAACGGCAAAGACTACACCACAACCGCAGGCGCGGACGGCAGCTGGACGCTGAACGTTCCGGCGGCGGATCTGGCATCGCTCGGCGACGGCAGCGTCACCGTGACGGCGAGCGTCAGCGACAAGGCGGGCAACCCGGCGTCGGTTGATCACACTCTGACGGTGGACGTGACCGTGCCTGCGGTGACCATCAACACCGTGGCGGGAGACGACGTGATTAACATCGCTGAGCACGCTCAGGCGCAGATCGTCAGCGGCACCGCCACCGGCGCGGCGGCGGGCGATAAGGTCACCGTCACGATTGGCGGCCAGACGTACACCACCGTGCTGGACGCGGCGGGCAACTGGAGCGTCGGCGTACCGGCCAGCGTCATTTCCGGCCTCAGCGACGGCACCGTAACCGTTACTGCGTCAGTCACCGACGCGGCGGGCAACACCGGCACCGGCACGCATAACGTGACCGTCGATACCGGCCTGCCGTCCGTGGCGTTCAACGCCATCAGCGGCGACAACGTGCTGAACGCGGTGGAGAAAGGCCAGGACCTGAGCGTCAGCGGCACCAGCGCCAACCTGGCGGAAGGCACCGTGGTGACCGTGACCCTGAACGGTAAAAACTACGCGGCCACGACGGCAGCAGACGGCACCTGGAGCCTGACCGTTCCGGCAGCGGATCTCGCGGGGCTGGGCGAAGCGAACTACACCCTGAGCGTCGCCGCCACCAACGGCGTGGGCAACAGCGTGAGCAACACCGCGAACCTGCTGGTGGACACCGCGCTGCCAACCGTCACCATCAACACCGTGGCGGGCGATAACGTCATCAACGCGGCGGAAGTGGCGGCAGGCCAGACCATCAGCGGTAAGGTAGCGAACGCGGAAGCGGGCAACACGGTAACCGTGAATATCGGCGGCAACAGCTATACCGCAACGGTGCAGAGCGATCTGACCTGGTCCGTGAGCGTGCCGGAATCCGTCCTGACAGCGCTGGGCAACGGCGATTTGACCGTGTCGGCGACCGTCACCAACGGCCACGGCAACACCGGCGCGGGCGAGCGCGAAATCGTTATAGACGCCAGCCTGCCGGGTCTGCGCATTGATACCGTGGCGGGCGACGATGTGATCAACAGCATCGAGCACGGTCAGAACCTGATTGTCACCGGCTCCAGCGACGGGCTGGCGGCGGGCACCACGCTCACCGTGACCGTCAATGGCAAAACCTATGCGGCCTCCGTGCTGGCAGATGGCAGCTGGAGCGCGGCGATCCCGGCGGCAGACGTTGGTGCCCTTGCTGCGGGCACGGTCACCGTGACCGTTGCTGGCCAGAGCGCGGCGGGCAACCCGGTGACCATCAGCCACGATGTCACCGTCGATCTGTCTGTCGTTGCCGTCAGTATCGATGTGATTGCCACCGACGACGTGATTAACGCGGCGGAGAAAGGCGCGGATCTGGTGCTCTCGGGCAGCACCTCGAACGTGGAGGAAAACCAGACCGTTACCGTTACCTTCGGCGGCAAGACGTACACCACGAAAGTGGACGCCGACGGTAACTGGACGGCAACCGTACCGTCTGCGGATCTCGCGGGCCTGAAAGAGGGCGATGCCAGCGTGCAGGTGAACGTCACCAACGCGCACGGCAACAGCGCCTCGGCGGGCCGCGAGTACAGCGTGGATACGACCGCGCCTGCCGTGACCATTGATACGGTGGCCGGTGATAACGTGATTAACGCCAGCGAAGCGGCTGCGGGCGTGACCGTCTCCGGTACCACCACGGCGGAAGCCGGGCAGACGGTCACCGTGACGTTGGGCGGTAAGAGCTATACCGCGCAGGTGCAGCAGGGCGGCATCTGGAGCGTGAACGTGCCGGGTACAGACCTGTCCGCACTGGCGGATAACGGCTACACCGTGCAGGCCAGCGTGAGCGACGCCGCGGGTAACCCGGGCAGCGCGGGCAAGACGATAACGCTTGATACCACGCCGCCGACCGTCAGCTTTAACGCTGTCGCGGGCGATAACGTCATCAACAGCGTGGAGCACGGGCAGGCGCAGATTGTCAGCGGCACGGCAACCGGCGCGAGCGTCGGCGATAAGCTGGTCATCACCATCGGTTCGAACCAGTACACCACCACCGTTGACGCCAGCGGTAACTGGAGCGTGGGCGTGCCGGCCAGCGTGATTTCCGCGCTGACCGACGGCACCGTGACCCTCAGCGCGACGATTACCGACAGCGCGGGCAACAGCAGCACCCGCACCCACGATGTGGAAGTCAATACTGCATCGGTCGGGCTGACGGTTAACACCATCAGCGGCGATGACGTCATTAACGCGGCAGAAGCGGGCAACTCACTGGTGATTAACGGCTCCAGCGCGCAGTTCGCCAGCGGAACCCAGGTCACCGTGACCCTGAACGGCAAGAGCTATACGGCCACCATCCAGAGCGACGGCAGCTGGACGACCACCGTTCCGGCCGCAGACGTGGGCGCCCTGGCCGATGGCGCGAGCTATCAGGTGTCTGTGTCGGCGCAGGACAGCGCGGGCAACAGCGCGTCGGCGACGCACGGCATCAGCGTGGATACCACCGCGCCGGTCGTGAGCATTGCGACGCTGTCGGGTGACGACATGCTGAACGCGCTTGAAGCGCAGCAGCCGCTGACCGTGCACGGCTCCTCCAGCGCGGAGGCGGGCCAGAGCGTCACCGTTTCCCTGGGCGGTAAGACCTACACCGCCACCGTGGCAAACGACGGCACCTGGACGCTCGACGTGCCGGCGGCAGATCTGGCCGCCCTGAGCCAGGGCGCGCTGACGGTCACCGCATCGGTCAACGACAAAGCCGGCAACGGCGGCCAGACCACGCATACCTTAACGGTAGACACCGTCGCGCCAACCGTGACCATCAGCACTGTCGCGGATGACGATATCGTCAACAACGCGGAGCAGTTGGCGGGCCAGACGATCCGTGGTACCACCACGGCGGAACAGGGCCAGACGGTGACCGTCTCCTTCAACGGGCACAGCTATCAGGCGACCGTTGGTGCGGACGGATCGTGGTCGGTCTTCGTGCCGGGCCGCGATTTCCTCGGCCTGAGCGACGGGGATTACACCATCACCGCTTCAGTAAGCGACAGGGCGGGCAACCCGGGCAGCGCAACGCACGACGTGACGCTGAACGGCGATGTCCCAACCATCACCATTAACACCTTTGCGCAGGACGATATCGTCAACGCCGCCGAGCACGGAACGCCGCTGATTATCAGCGGCACCACCGACGCCCCGGCGGGCCAGACGGTGACCATCACCCTGAACGGTAAAACCTATACGGCGACCGTGCAGAATGACGGCTCCTGGAGCTACACGCTGGGCAGCGCAGACGTGGCCGCGCTGGCGGACGGCGGTTCGTACGTGATTAACGCGCAGGTCAGCAACGCCATCGGCAACAGCGCCAGCGATAACCACACCGTCACGGTGGATCTCACCGCGCCGTCGATGGGCATCAGCATTGATTCGCTGCAAAACGACACCGGCCTGAGCGCGAGTGATTTCATCACCAACGACGCTCAGGTGGTGGTCAACGGCTCGCTGACCTCGCAGCTCGGCAATAACGAAAAGGCGCAGATCAGCCTTGACGGCGGCACCACCTGGATTGACCTGACCGTGACCGGCACCAGCTGGCGCTACACCGATGGTCGCACCCTGACGGACGGTACGTACCAGTACCAGGTGCGCGTTATCGATAACGCGGGCAACGTCGGGGCGACGGACAGCCAGGACGTGGTGATTGACCTGACGAAGCCAGCGGCTACGACGATTACGGTCGATTCCATCACCCAGGATACCGGCCTGTCCGGCAGCGACTTTATCACCAGCGACAACCAGATCAGCCTGAAAGGGACGCTCGGCGCGGCGCTGGGCAGCGGCGACCACGCGCAGATCAGTCTGGACGGCGGCGTTACCTGGATCGACGTCAGCGTCAGCGGCCTGAGCTGGACGTACGTTGATGGCCGCACGCTGGCCGACGGGGATTACAACTACCAGCTGCGCGTGATTGACGACGCGGGCAATATCAGCGCCACCGCCAGCCAGGTGGTGACCATTGATACGGTTGCACCGGACGCCAGTAAAACTATCGCCATCGATAGCATCAGCGACGATACCGGTCTGAGCGGCAGCGACTTTATCACTAACGATACGTCCCTGACCCTGCACGGCTCGCTCGGCGCGACGCTGGCGGACGGTGAGTATGCCCAGATCAGCATCGACGGTGGCGTTACCTGGCAAAACGTGATTGTCACCGGCAACAGCTGGTACTACGTGGACGGTCGCACGCTGGGTAACCAGACCTATGACTACTACGTTCGCGTTGTGGATGCGGCGGGCAACGTGGGCGCCAGCGCCCATCAGCAGGTGACCGTCGATACGGTCGCGCCGGATGCAGCGATTACAGTGACCGTGGATAACATCACCGTGGATACCGGCTTCGACAATAACGACTTCCTGACCAGTTCGACCTCGTACACGCTGCACGGAACGCTCGGCGCAGAACTCGGCGCGGGTGAATTCGTGCAGGTGAGCGTGGATGGCGGCAGCACCTGGGTGTACGCCACCGTAAGCGGTACGCAGTGGAGCTACAGCGACACCCGTACCCTGACCGACGGTAGCCATAACTATCAGGTGCGGGTCGTTGACCAGGCAGGCAACGTTGGGGCAACCACCTCGCAGGCGGTGATGGTGGATACCCAGGCGCCGCAGTACGGCATCACCATCGACAGCATCAGCGAAGATACCGGACAGTCCGGCAGTGATTTCATCACCATGGACACCACGCTGACCATCAACGGTTCGCTGGGCAGCGCGCTGGCAAACGACGAGCGCGTACAGATCAGCCTGGACGGCGGGAATACCTGGTCAGACGCCACGGTCACCAACCAGCGCTGGAGCTACACCGATACCCGCGATCTGCCTGACGGGGACTACACCTACCAGGTGCGGATTATCGACCAGGCGGGCAACGTTGGCTCCACCGCGTCGCAGGTGGTGACGGTGGACACCACGCCGCCTACCACGGTCGGCAGCGTAGTGAGCTATACCGACGGCGAAGGCGAGCGTCAGGGCACCTTTGGCAGTGCGGTGGCAACGGACGATAACGCGCCGCTGATCAACGGGACGCTTAACCGCGCCCCGGATGACGGTGAAATTGTTCAGCTCTACCGTGACGGCGTTCTGCTCGGCCAGGTGACCATGAATGGCAGCGCAAGCTGGTCCTTCCAGGACAACGGCCTGAGCGATGGCAACCACGTCTACATTGTGCGCGTCACCGACAGGGCCGGTAACTACACGGAATCCGATGGCTTCGTGCTGAACGTGGATACCAGCATCCCGACCACCACAGCGGCGATTACCGCGCAGACTACGTCGGATACCACGCCGATCGTCAGCGGTACCGTCTCAGCTGACCTGGTGAACGGTGAATACCTGGTGGTAACGGTGAACGGAAAAACCTACACCTCCCAGACCGGCGGCGCGGTGGTGGTCGACCCGGATCATAACACCTGGTATCTGCAGATCCCGGACGGCGACGCCCTGAGCGTGGCGAGCTACAGCGTGACGGCGCAGGTGAAGAGCAGCGCGGGTAACGGCAATACCACCGGTACGGCGACGGGCAGCCTGGTGATTGATACCACCTCGGTGAATACCGACTGGGCGACCACGGCGGGGAACAGCAACAACTCGACCATGACCTTCGGCATCAACAGCAGCGGTCTGTGGAATATCATCGCTAACGGTCAGTCTTACTCCAGCAGCGATAGCTCGACCTATGCCGGCAATACGCTGACCAATACCCGTAACTACTACGTGGTGAGCCAGACCGCCGCCGACTTTGACCGTAACGGCACGCAGGATATCTTCGCGACGGAGAACACCTACGCTGGCTCGACGCAGGTGATGTGGACCTATGATGGCAGCACCTATAACGCCAGCCAGTTGGCAATGGGCACCACCATCTGGTACGGCGGCGTGATTGCTTACGACAAAACCGGTGATGGCTATCTGGATCTGGCGTACGGTGACTCAGGCGCGGACTCCATCACCTATCTGATCAACAACAACGGGGTACTCTCGCCTGACGGCACCTACGGCGGCGCGGGTTTCTGGGGACAGTTCACCACCATGCGTGAAATCTCCGGCGTCGATATTAACAATGACGGCACCGTGGATGTGGTTCAGCACACCAACCGCAGCGGCGCGAACTCGTTAACCGTGATCAACAACAACGGCAACGGCACGCTATCCATCGGCCAGAACCTGACCAACGTGTTTGTAGGGAACGCCTCGAATACCACCACGGCGGCGTCGATGACGTGGGCGGACTTCAACGGCGATGGCTACATGGATCTGTACCTGGGCAGCAGCTACAACAATAACGGCGGTGTTATTTACTACAACGACGGTACCGGGAAGCTCTCTGCCACCAAGAGCGCGGTGGAAGCCTCTAACGCCACGGCCGGGTATTTGTCGGTGGCGGTGGACTGGAACGGGGACGGGCAGATGGACATCATCAAGCTCAGCACCTACGGCGGTTCACAGACGGCGACGCTGTTCACTAACAACGGTTACGGTTCTACCTGGACCTCAAGCCAGCTGGCGTCCGGTATTGCCTACGCCACCGGTGTGGCGGCAGTGGACTACAACTGGGACGGCGCGAAGGATCTGCTGGTGTCGCAGCAGAACGGCAAGGTGGTGCTGGTGCAAAACAGCGCCAAAATTGCTGACGGTACCGCGATGCACCTGCACATTGTCGACAGCGAGGGCATCAACGCCTACTACGGCAACACGGTCAATCTGTACAACGCCGCGGGCGTGCTGGTGGCCTCGCAGATCATCAACGCCCAGTCCGGTATCGGTTCGAACGATACCTCTGCGCTGGTGAGCTTCTTCGGGCTGGATCCGAATGAAACCTATTCGGCGGAGATCCTGAAGATCACCAACGGCGTGTCGGATAACGTCACATGGAGCGGCCTGGAGGCGGGCAACGGCAAAGAGGGCTATGTCCTGACGGCCGAAGCCGCCACCGGGGGCCACAGCGGGACCATTACCGGAACCGGGTATAACGACACCTTTATCGCAGAAGATGGCACCTATACCTACAACGGCTCCGGCGGCTGGAATACCCATTCCGACTACGACACCTGGAGCAACACCGGTGGGATGGACGTGGTGGATTACCGCAATGCGACCTCCGGCGTGACCGTTGACCTGCGCCTTTCAACCGCGCAGGACACCGGGTTCGGTACGTCACGACTGCTCAACATTGAGGGGATCAACGGCTCGAACTTCGACGACGTCATTACCGGCAACAGCGGTGATAACCAGTTCGAAGGCCGCGGCGGGAACGACACCTTCAACATCGGCAGCGGCGGTCACGATACGTTGCTCTACAAGCTGATCAACGCCTCGGATGCGACGGGCGGTAACGGTCACGACGTGGTGAACGGCTTTACGGTCGGCACCTGGGAAGGGACCGCGGACACGGATCGCATCGACCTGCGCGATCTGCTCTCCGGCAGCGGCTATACCGGCACGGGCTCGGCGAGCTACGTGAACGGCGTGGCCACGCTGGACAGCAGCGCGGGCAATATCAGCGATTACATCCGCGTGGTGCAAAACGGCAGCAATACCGAGATCCAGGTTGACCTGGACGGTACCGGCGGTCAGTTCTCGCCAACCACCCTGGTGACCCTGAACGGCGTGCAGACGGATCTGGCAACGCTGCTGGCGAACCATCAGCTGTTAATTGCGTAAAACAACGCCGCGGGGAGCGATCCTCGCGGCCTTTTGCGTTTCTTTACATGAATAGCCATAACCCTATATTTCACAAGATTATTTTGCGGGCTCGTTTAAAGAGTGTTCGAATTTTAATCACCCCGTAAAGGTATCATTTCAGGGCGAAATTATCGCCCTGGACAGGACGTAGCATTATGAAGACACATCCACAGTACGAACCCTGGCTGCAGGGCATGCTCATCATCGCGAAGCACTACCGGCTGGACTTTTCCGCGGAGCATGTTCGGGTCACGATTAACCATGAAAGCCAGTCTCCGCGCCAGCTGGTGCTGGAGGAAATGGCGCGCCAGCTTGGGCTGGGGATGCGTGTGGTGGCGGCCGAGGCGGTCTCTCTCGATCCATGGCGCCTGCCGCTTCTGGCGGAATTCACTGGCGGACAAATCGCGGTCATTAACCGCATGGACAACGATGGCAACGTCAGCCTGCAGTTCAGCGGCGACGGCGGGCTGGAGACGACGCTGACGCGTGACGAACTCGGGGCACGGTTAAAGGGGCTGATGGTGTTGCGCCCCCTCGAATCCACGCCGGATGCCCGCGTGGACGACTACATCAAACCGTATGAGAAAAACTGGTTCTGGCAGCTGGCGCTGAAGGACTGGCGACGCTACAGCGACATTATGCTGGTGGCGCTGGTGGCTAACGTGCTGGCGCTCTCCGGCATGGTCTTCTCCATGCAGGTCTATGACAGGGTGGTACCGTCCCAGTCGGAAGCCACGCTGTGGGTGCTGTTTGGCGGCGTGATGATTGCCATCGTGTTCGAATTCATCATGCGCATGCTGCGGGTGCATATTTCTGACGTGGTGGGGAAGCGCGCCGACCTGCGCATCTCTGAACGCGTTTTTGCCCACGCGCTGCGGATTAAAAACGGCGCGCGCTCGAAATCAACCGGATCCTTTATCGCCCAGATCCGCGAGCTGGAGTCGGTGCGCGAGCTGATCACCTCGACCACCATTGCGGCGATTTCCGATCTGCCGTTTTTCCTGCTGTTCGTCTTTATTCTGTGGATGATTGGCGGCCCGCTGGTGCTGGTGGTTCTGCTCGCCGTGCCGCTGCTGCTCATCCCCGGCCTGCTGGTGCAGCGCCCGCTGGGGAAGCTCTCCAGCGAAGGGATGCGCGAATCCGCCATCCGTAACGCCACGCTGGTGGAGGCGGTGCAGGGCATTGAAGACATCAAGCTGATGCGCGCCGAGCAGCGTTTCCAGAACCAGTGGAACAACACCAACGACGTGGCCGCCAGCGTCGGCATGAAGCAGCGCTGGCTGACGGGCCTGCTGCTCACCTGGACGCAGGAGGTGCAGTCCATCGTCTATGCGGTGGTGCTGCTGGTGGGCTGCTACCTGGTCATCAGCGGCGACATGACCACCGGCGCGCTGGTCGGGACCTCGATTCTGGCGTCGCGCACCATCGCGCCGCTGTCGCAGATTTCAGGCGTGCTCTCGCGCTGGCAGTCGGCAAAAGTGGCCCGCAAGGGGCTGGACGACCTGATGCAGCGCCCGATTGACGATCCGCAACACGGCAAGAAGGTGCACAAAGCGCACCTGCGCGGCGACTATGCGCTTGAAGACGTCGGGTTCTATTACGACGAGGAAGAGAAACTTACCGTGCTCAACATCAGCAAGCTGCAGATCCGCGCCGGGGAGCGCGTGGCGGTGCTCGGGCGTAACGGCTCCGGCAAGAGCACGCTGCTGCAGCTTCTTGCTGGCATGCAGGAGCCGCAGCAGGGGAGCATTTTGCTGGACGATATTGCTCTCAATCACCTGGACCCGGCCGACCTGCGTCGCGACATGCAGCTGCTTAGCCAGCAGGCCCGGCTTTTCTTTGGCTCCGTGCGGGACAACATCCTGATGGGGAATCCGCTCGCCACCGACGATGAAATTCATCAGGCGCTGGTCAACAGCGGCGCGCTGGAGTTTGTGCGCAAGCAGAAAATGGGGCTGAACTATATCATCAACGAAGGCGGGGCTGGCCTGTCGGGCGGCCAGCGTCAGGCGCTGCTGCTGGCGCGCGCGCTGATCACTTCCCCTAATATCCTGCTGCTGGATGAGCCTACCGCCTGGCTGGATGAGATGAGCGAGAAGCAGTTTATTCAGCATCTTCACAAATGGCTGGGCAAGCGCCGGACGCTGGTGGTGGCAACCCATCGCCTGCCGATTCTGGACCTGGTCGACCGCATCATCGTGCTGGAAAACGGCAAAGTGGTGATGGACGGCCCGCGCGACGCGATCCTGCATCAGCACGGTATGGCGCCGCAGAAAGCAGCGCAGCGTACTGTTACCATGAAAACGGAGGGCGTGGCATGAACGATTTCTCCCGTTTTAACAGCCGTCTGAAAGAGCCTCGCATGCCGCGATCGTCACTGGTGGCATGGTCGCTGTTCGCCCTGCTGGCGGTGTTTATCGCCTGGGCGAGCTTGTTCCAGCTGGATGAAGTCACGACCGGCAGCGGCAAGGTGATACCGTCTTCCCACGAGCAGGTGATTCAGTCCCTGGAAGGGGGGATTATTCACAGCCTGATGGTGCGCGAAGGTGACATTGTGGAACGCGGTCAGCAGCTGGCACAGCTTGACCGGACCAAAACCGAGTCCAGCGTGCTGGAGAGCGAGTCTCGTCTGAACGCGGCGCTGGCAACGGCTGCGCGTCTGAAGGCCGAAGTCAACGACACGGAGCTCGCGTTTCCAGAGGAGCTGGACGATGACGTTGAGCTGGTTAAACAGGAAACGGCGCTTTATCAGTCCCGTCGCGAGAGCCTTGAAAAAGGGCTGGCCGGCTTACGTCAGGGCGCCGAGCTGGTCCAGCGCGAGCTGTCGCTGACCCGTCCGCTGGTCACCCAGGGGGCGGCCAGCAAGGTTGAGGTGTTACGTCTTGAGCGTCAAAAAAATGAGCTTGAGAACAAAATTACCGAGATGAAAAACCAGTATTACGTCCGCGCCCGCGAAGAGCTGGCGAAAGCCAACGCGGAGATTGAAGCCCAGCGTTCGGTGATGAAAGGGCGTGAGGACTCCCTGACCCGGCTGACCTTCAACGCGCCGGTGCGCGGGATCGTGAAGGATATTGACGTCACGACCGTGGGCGGCGTTATCCCTCCGAACGGCAAGCTGATGAGCCTGGTCCCGCTGGACGATCAGATGGTGGTTGAGGCGAAAATCTCGCCGCGCGATGTTGCGTTTATCCACCCCGGCCAGAAAGCGCTGGTGAAAATTACGGCCTATGACTACTCCATTTACGGCGGGCTGGAGGGCGAGGTGACCATGATTTCACCGGACACGTTGCAGGACGAGGTGAAAAGAGATGTCTACTACTACCGCGTCTACATCCGTACCGACAGTAACCATCTGACCAATAAGCAGGGCAAAGCCTTTCCGGTCTTTCCGGGCATGATTGCTACCGTTGATATCAAAACCGGCAGCAAAACTATCCTGGATTATCTGCTGAAACCGCTGAACAAGGCAAAAGAGGCGCTGCGCGAGAGATAAGGGTTGGCGTTCGGGATACCGAACGCCATCTGCATTATACCGTTGACGTTACGATGTTTGGGTGGCGTCGCTCCTTCGGCACCACGTTAATGTAATGTGTGACGTAGGCGAAATATAATCCGGCATAGTTTTCGACCAGTTCGAAAAACGCCGGATACACCGACAGGCGACCGTCACCGCGATCTTTCAGATAGCCTGCCTCTTGCGCCGATTTGATAATTCGGTTGACGTGGATCCGGGAGACAAAGAATTCTTTCGCGAGCGTGCTGGCGGAATAGTCAATAACTGCGCCATGGGCAGATTTGTTTTTTATGGCCTGCAGGTAAAGATACAGCATAATCATGCGGCCTCCGTCCTTATCTATAAATAACCCTACCTCCGGTAAAACTTTTCTGAACGTTAATCCACGAAAGAGATACTCCGCCGCGCGGCGGAAGAAATTATTTCTCAACGTGTCATTATCCAGCAGGTTTACATCAATATTAAACGTCGGGTAAAGAGTGCTGACGGGCAAAAATGCACCGGACATATAGCGCTTGAGTTCATTCAATCCTTTTTCGGTTGGGGCAATTCTTGTTTTACGCCGATCTTCCGTACAGCGCCAGGTCCTGATGCGCCCCGTGGTCCGAAGTATTGTAATGATCGCAATTACGCTGTTGGGGCTGGCTATTTTATAGCGGGAACATAACTCTTTAATCTCTGAAACAGATTCGGCCTGATTGCCAAATATAAAACAACACATGGAGAGGATAATGTTAAACCGTGATTCCTGAAGCATTGTCTTATAGAACAAAGGTTGTTTTTTGTAGATGGCGTCATTGATTGTGTAGTGCTCTAATATTGCCTCACTAAATCGCGGGTTGCTCTTTATAACATCCCTTCGATGTAGCAAGGCCCTGGATGAGATGTGATTATCCATAGCATTTTTCTCGTATTTGATGAGCCGATAGATGAAGTATCCAGCCTTCTTTTTCGGAATTTTCATTATACCTGAGAAAAAGTGGCTTGCGGTCGTTATTTTAAAAGAAACATATATTTATATCGGTGCGTGGAAAAGGGTGATTAACGCAAAGATGTTCCGGTGCGTGGCGTTGATAACAGTATCTTAACCTGGAGGTGTATTGTAAAATTATTATACACACCGCTGTTGGTTTACATATTCATAATAATAATGGCGCTTTCGTGCCCAGGAGCAGGTTATGACCCATAAAGTTTCTCTCAGGAATGTCGCGAGCAATGAGCAAAGATTTGTCATTTCAACCTGCGGTTTTACGTTTCAGGGGTATCGCCTGCTGCTCAAAAAGTACGGAATAGAGGCTGCGCATATACATTTTGATGGAGATGAGCTATCTCAACTGGACAAGGAAAATATCCTTATTCATCAGAATGCTCACATCGTAGTGTTCCTGGGGAAAGGTACGGTAACTCTGCTGGAGAGCCTGACGCGACTGGCTTCCGTACTCAATGCACTTCCTGTTATTCGTTGTGTAACCCTGTATGGTGATATACCCGACAGCTGGCTCTATCGAACTCTGGGTAGCCTTTTAAATAACAGCTATCAATTATCACTGATTCGTATAGCCAGCGTTTCTGATGTAATAACCTGCTTCCACACCCACAATAATGGTTTTAGAGACCGCTCGCGCTTATTACGCGATTACTATCTGGATTGCTCGTCGCGTGAAAACCTTAAATGGCTGACAAGAAGAGAGGTTGATGTTTTATTAAATTTCTATCGCGGCATGTCCATAAAAGATATGTGCGACAGACTGAGGCTTTCTAATAAAACGGTTTATACCCATCGTAAAGAAGGTTTGCAGAAATTACATTATATTAAACGATGGTTGAATGAACCGCACACATTCAAAGTGGAAAAGCGGACTAAAAGCCAAAGTCAAAGAGTGGACTTCACGGATAAAGAAGCGGAGGTTTTTAATGCGCTGGTAAAAAGGGAAATATTCCCCGCTTATCAAATTATTACCGATTGTGACAAAAAAGGAGTGGGGTTTGAGATACTCATTCGCTGGAATAAAAACGGAAAAATAGTCAAGCCCGCCCGTTTTTTGAATGATATCGATAATTATGAAGTATGGCTAAAAATTACGGCATTGGTGATTCATGCCGCCGTTTCCGGGATTAATAAATATAATGGTAAGTTCTATTTTTCAGTGAATATACCGCCTCGCCTGGCGTCCGGGAATGCACTGCCAGAGATGGCCAGGAAAGCCATCGGCATGCTGCTCAACCCCCAGTGGGCGGAAAAGCTGGTCTTTGAATTCGCGGAAGATATTGATGTTACGAAAGACAAAAATATCCCTGAAACCATGCGCCATCTGCGTAATACGGGGTGCAGACTGTTTCTTGACGACTGCTTCTCAAGCCATCACGCCATGTTCCCCGTCAGGCAGGTGCATTTTGATGGGCTAAAGCTGGACCGGGACATCGTCGATCATTTTGTGGCGAACGACAACGATTATAATCTGATTAAAGCGATACAGATTTACAGCGACATGACCGGAACGGCTTGCATTGCAGAGGGCGTTGACAGTGAAGAGAAATTTGAAAAATTAGTTGAGCTGGGTGTGAAAAACTTTCAGGGATATTATCTTTCGCGCGCCGTGAAAGAGGAGGAGTTAGACCGTATGGTGAGATTGTTCAGCTAAAAAATAAAGCCCCGAAGGGCCTTGATTATTTACGTCCCAGCAACAAGCCAAGCACAATACCGACGGCACCCGCTGCGATGAGACCGGTCAGCGGATTATTTTTGACCGCTTCAGTGACGTCAGAGACGGCATCGCTGGCCTGCGCCGCATATTTTTTCGCAGCGCCTTTTACCTGGTGTTTTGGTGAATCAACAAATTCACCGAACTGCTGCTGGGCTGAACCTGCAAGCTCATCAAATTTATTTTTTGCTTTGTCTTCAGCAAACTGGGTGTTTTTATCAGTACCGAAATCAGACATTTTTGCCTCCTTTTGTTGATAGTTAAAGGATAGCCTCTCTTTGAAAAGATGAGAGGCGTAACGCTAAATTTCGGAGGGGATTGACCTGTTTTCGGATATATCTACACGAGATGAGAGCGTTATTTTTCGTTCTCATCCTGGCCGTAATACAGTTTTCCAATCCGGATAAGCGGGCGGCCCTGTGACTTGCGGTGCAGGTTGCTGTCCCGAAGGGAATACACGCAGCCGCAATATTCCTGCTGGTAAAACTGTTCCCGCTTGCTGATCTCAATCATGCGTGAGGAGCCGCCCTGTTTGCGCCAGTTGTAGTCCCAGTAGACCATCCCCGGATAGCGCGCTGCCGCACGTTGGCCGCAGTCGTTTATCTGCTGCATATTTTTCCAGCGGGAAATCCCCAGCGAACTGCTGATAACGCTAAAACCATTTTCTGCCGCATAAAGCGCGGTGCGCTCGAAACGCATATCAAAGCACATGGTGCAGCGAACGCCGCGCTCGGGTTCCCACTCCATGCCTTTCGCGCGTTCAAACCAGTTATCGGTGTCGTAATCGGCATCGACAAACGGCACGCCGTGTTTTTCCGCAAAACGGATATTCTCCTCCTTGCGGATGAGGTATTCCTTTTGCGGATGGATATTGGGGTTATAGAAGAAAATGGTGTAATCAATACCCGAGGCCTGAATGGCTTCCATTACTTCACCGGAGCAGGGGGCGCAGCAGGAGTGCAGCAGAAGTTTATCAGCGCCGTTGGGCAGGGTGAGTTGCGGGCGGACGAAAGGAGTCGTACTCATGTTGCTATACAATATGTTAATGAAATTTATGGAATTGTAGCACACGTTATTAATCTATTCAGACTGTACTGATGAGCTGAGGGATCCTCATAAATAAACGCAAGCAGCGAACAATCCCCTCGCCCCTTTGGGGAGAGGGTTAGGGTGAGGGGAACATACGGCTCAGGTGGTCATTATTCGGCAAATTTGAGCAGCGCTTCGCCGTCAAGACGGTAGCGCACCCATTCGGACTGCGGCAGCGCGCCAATGCTCAGATAAAAATCGATGGCGGGCTGGTTCCAGTCCAGCACGCTCCATTCAAGGCGGCCACACTGCCGTTTTACCGCGAGCTGCGCGATATGTTTCAGCAGCGCTCTGCCCGCGCCTTTACCGCGATAGTCCGGGGAAATATAGAGGTCTTCCATATAAATACCATTGCGTCCAAGCCAGGTCGAATAGCTGGTGAAGAACACGGCATAGCCGGCGATCCTGCCGTCAAACTCAGCGATCAACGCCTCGGTTTTACTGCCCGCACCAAAGAGGGTTTCCCGGATCTCGTCCGGCGTGGTTACGACCTCTTCGGGCGCTTTTTCATATACCGCCAGCTCATAGATCATGGCGTAAATGGCCGCGGCATCTTCGGGACGGGCCTGACGAAGGGTTATGCTCATTGTTTTTCCTGTTTTTTTGCATGGTTCGCGATTGATGGCGTTAAGCATACGGAGTATTGTCCGAAGAATTAAGTGCAATGAAATCAACAAATGATGAATATTATGCATCCGGCTCTGAGACGTCTTGATTTAAACCTGCTGCCCGTTTTTGACGCCATTTACCGCCACCGTTCCGTTCGCCTCGCAGCCGACGAGCTGGCGATGAGCACCTCGGCGCTAAGCCATGCGCTGTCGCGTCTGCGTACGACCCTTAACGATCCGCTCTTTTTTCGGGAAGGGCATCGTATGTCCCCCAGCGTGTATGCTTCTCAGCTCGCGCCTTCCATTGCTTCCGCATTGTCATTTCTTAATCAGGAGCTTACCCCGCAGCCGGAGTTTGACGCGGCCAGCAGTACCGAAAGCGTACAAATTGGGATTACGGACTTTACCGCGCTGTGCATTTTTCCCGCCCTGATGCACAAGCTGCAGACTGCTGCCCCGGGCTTGCGTTTTGAATTGCGCTATCTGCCGCACAGCCCGGCGCTGACGGAACTGCTGGCGGGTGAAGTGGATCTGGCGCTCGGTTTCAGCACGCCGGATGATATCCGCCATCCGGAACTGGAGGAGATCGGCTGGTTTGAAGATGAGTATGTGGTCATCAGCAACGCGCGCCGGACGCGGCTGACGCTGGAGGATTACCTCGTTGCCCGACACCTGGTGGTGACGCCGTGGAATGAGAAGCAGGGCGTTCTGGATTTACGGCTTGAGCAGCTGGGATATACGCGGCACATTGCGATCAAAACGCCGTCGATGCTGAGCGCACCGTTTATCGTTGCGGAAAGCGACCTGCTGATGGCGATCCCTCGTTTTGCCGCTGAGAAGCTGACGACGGCAGCGGACCTGAGGATTTTTCCTTTACCGTTTTCGATACACACGTTTGAAGTGAAAATATACTCGCATAAACGCAGCGGCCAGCGGGGCGCGACCCGATGGCTTAAGGAGGAGCTGCAAACGCTGGCGCAGGCTGGCAGGGGACTGTAGGCCGGGCAAGCGCTGTGCCGCCCGGCAGAAATGGCGGTCAATAAGGGATAGTCACTTTAACGGCAGGTAGATATCCGTTTGCAGCGCATGTTCTGGCACCTCGTGAATAAAATTGAGGTAATGGAAAAACACCGGGGCATCGCGCAGCGTTTCGCCGCTGGCCGGTAGCCAGTCGCGAAACATTGCCCACACCGTGGCGGAAATGGTATCCAGCGAACCGGTGTGACGGCCAACAGCGTAACGTCCGCCGTCAATTTCACCACTGGAAACGCCAAATTCATTCTCTGGTATCGGTTCCGAGATACTGCCGCAGATATCGAAACGAAAGGCGTCTGCGGGTGTGGTTGCCGGGTCATCCCAGGCAATGCCAAACGTGCTGCTTTCGTGTACTGGCGATAGGCCCGTGCTTTTACGCCAGGCAATAAATTTCGCCGCGCTGTCATTAACCCGATCCGGGCTGCCACGGTGCTGCAGCATTGCCACCTGGGTCTGTGGGAAATCGACAATCTTAACTTCCATCGTTTTTTGCTCCTGAAAGGTCATTTTCGGTACGCGCTGGTGCCAGTTCAGCCAGTCCGGCTGCTGCCGAAACTGACGCGGGCTTTTTCCAAACGCGTTTCTGAAGGCGCGACTGAACGATTCAGGGCTCTGGAACCCGGCATCGAGCGCAATATCAATCACCTTATCCTGAGGATTAAACGCCAGTCGCCAGGAAGCATGACGCAGACGCAGCCACTGGATATAGCGATACAGAGGCTGACCGCTAAATGCCAGAAACTGTCGGTGAAAATGATAAGGCGAACAGCAGGCTAACGCGCTGAGCTTCTCCAGCGTAAGCGGTTCATCGAGATGGTTGGCGATATAGTCGCACACCATCGTGAAGCGCTCGCGGTAGGCCGTTTTGATTGCATCGTTCATTGCATCCTCCTGATGACCCACTTTGCCTCACCGAATGGACATAATCCTGACCGATCTTGCTGACTAGTTTCATCGTTGACAAAGTTTTTTCCTGTGAGGGCCATATTGTTCTGGCTTTAACCCGCGTCATTACGCAGGTGCGGGGAAGGAATCTGGGGCACGAATGCCAGGTTGATCCCCTGGCATTACAATATTTTCGGCGCTATCAACGCTGAATGGACTGAGGGATGAAGTTAAATTTGTCCTCCGAAAAAGGTGGACTATTTGTCAGCGATCAGCCCTAACAACTTACAGTGCTCGTCAATTGCTTCCCATATCATGTCCTGCTCATCACCGTCCCATTCTTCAGCCATCGCAAGCTCTGAGCGGAACTGTTTGAGCCTGATATGGATAGCGGCTATCTCATTGCGACCACATTGCTTTGCCATTTTTATCAATAAGGATTCGGGCGTTTTTTCGTAGGGGGACAGCCCAGCGCGCGCTTTAATGTAGAGTGTTGTTAGTTTGTCCATAGAAGCTTAGGTCGTGAAGGTTCTATCAATCCAGTAACGGTTTGCGACTTTCTTTCGCCGGCTCTGGCTTGAGTTTTTCAACGGGAATACTGCACATGCTTTCAGCTATTATCCCAAAAAGAGAGCCTTTCGGGAAACTTTCCCATTGCCCCACATCCTGTGACACATGTATGACATCGCCTTCCGCGAACGGTTTGGAAAAATAGGTTCGCGCCATAATGGCACGCTCGTTTTTGTCGCAATTAATCACGTCGATTGCCCGGGAACTCGCTACGTAGACGGGAGGATTTTTTATGATGAGTTCCTGCTCGGCGTAGTTATTGATGAAATAAAAGCGGCGCAAGTGGTCGTTACCCTGATAAGTTGAAATCACCCGAAGATCGATATATGAAGTGACTTTTTGATCTTCAAGAATTTTTATGACGCCAGCCGGTGGCTTGGGCGTAGACTGCAGCAGGGGTTTACCTATCCCGGTACAACCTGTCAGCATAAGTAATACCAGCCATGTTAGCTTTTTCATTTCGCACCCCCTGCGGATAAATCAGGTCGTAATGTCGTCAGCATGTCAGGCGTTACATTCCCCTGAACGGTACAGAGCAATAATGTCCCGTCTTTACCTTTGCTGAGCATTAACAGCTTTTCGGTACTTTCTTTTGCCGGAGCAATACCTGACACCGCCTGCGCGTTGTCTTCCCAGTCACTGTTTGGGTTGATTTTAATCATCGTCTGAGAAACATAATCGTCTCCCGCCTTTTTCCAGGATAAACGATCGAGTTTGGACATTACTTCTTCCGGTGACTCTTTGAAAATTAGTCCCCAGTAATAGTACTTACCGTAATTGATTTCATCGAGATTGCTGGTTTGTATATAATATCCCGATACCGTCAGATTTAATTCATGCAGTGGTTGGGTAAACCAGACGTTGCGATTGCCGTCTTCAGGGGCTTTGAACCAGGCCTGCGAATGCTTGTTAAGCGTTAAGGGGGCTAAGCGGCTGAGTTTGGCTCGCTGATGATAAATCTCGCTGAAAAAGGTTGAGTCGCAACGGGTCAAACTTTGTGTCAACGTGCTGGCGTGAACTGCGGGTGAGGCTGCAGCCATACCCGCTATGAGCCCAATGGAGGAGATGAGTTTACGCATGTAATTTCCCTATAATAAAAAAGACCCTGTTTTTATCGGCTCATCAGGATGAGACTTTACGTTTTTTCTTTTACTACATTATCAAGCGTATTGAATGCCTAACCTACAGTCAGTTAATCCTGCTCATCGAGCGTCTAGCGATGGGTTATTGCCTTCGTTTAAAAACCTGCGAAGTTTTAGTATCCATGAAAGAAGTAGCGAATCTTCAGGCCGATAAACTTCAATACAGGCCAGACATAATGCTGAATTAAATATAAGACAGGTGGCACAACTAATGTCGCACCAGTTGCGCAGATTGCGTATGCCGCCGAATCCTTTGCAATTAATTCATAGTTTAGGTTAAGTGTTTCAAGATTAATTGCATTGGCTGTACTCGAACCTACAAATCCAGAACTAAAAACTACCAGGAACACATAAAGTGATGCTGTTATGAGTTTTAAAATTAGCCAAAAAAATTTCACGATGATCACCTGCTGATTGATGTCACCATTTAACACAAAAACGTCCTGCTTAGCTAGTTTATGGTTTGCGTTTTTCTGAATAGTATTCAGATCTTGACACATCCTCATTTTCCCTGACTGTCGCCGGGTATTTAATTCAGGCAGCAGAAAATCATTTTCAGATACCTCTTCGCTTTTTATCTAATATCACGAATAGGGCAGGGAGAATAAGAGTTGCGTACCGAAACTTTTAACATGTTAAGAAACCGGCTAATAACCATATAAAACTTAATGTTTACATAAAGTTGCTTTAAAAGATACAATACCCCCCTATAGTATCAGGAGGGTATATGCCGCACTCACCCGAGGATAAAAAACGTATTCTGACGCGCGTTCGTCGCATTCGGGGCCAGGTTGATGCCCTTGAACGCGCGCTGGAGTCGGGCGACCCCTGTCTGGCCATCCTGCAGCAAATTGCCGCCGTGCGCGGCGCTGCCAATGGTCTGATGGGCGAAATGGTTGAAATTCATCTCAAAGACGAGCTGGTGACGGGAGACACAACGCCGGATCAGCGAGCCGTACGCATGGCGGAAGTCGGCCATTTGCTGCGCTCTTATCTAAAATAAACTCACACACTTCACAATAAGGGACGTCACTATGAAATCTCGCGCTGCTGTCGCATTTGGCCCCGGCCAGCCGCTGAAAATCGTCGAAATCGACGTAGCACCGCCGAAAAAAGGCGAAGTGCTGATCAAAATCACCCATACCGGCGTGTGCCATACCGATGCATTTACCCTGTCCGGTGACGACCCGGAAGGCGTCTTCCCGGCGGTGCTGGGTCATGAAGGCGGCGGGATTGTGGTGGAAGTGGGCGAGGGCGTGACCAGCCTGAAGCCTGGCGATCACGTTATCCCGCTGTATACCGCGGAATGCGGCGAGTGTAAGTTTTGTAAATCCGGCAAAACTAACCTCTGCCAGGCCGTTCGCGCTACCCAGGGGAAAGGGCTGATGCCGGACGGCACCACCCGTTTCTCCTACAACGGTGAGCCAATCTATCACTACATGGGCACCAGCACCTTCAGCGAATACACCGTTTGCGCGGAGATCTCCCTGGCGAAGGTGAACCCTCAGGCGCCGCTGGATAAAGTCTGCCTGCTGGGCTGCGGCGTAACCACTGGCATTGGCGCGGTGCATAACACGGCAAAAGTCAAAGAGGGCGACACCGTGGCGGTTTTTGGTCTTGGCGGCATTGGTCTGGCGGTGATTCAGGGCGCAGTCCAGGCGAAGGCCGGTCGTATCATCGCGGTCGATACCAACCCGGAAAAATTCAAGCTGGCGGGCGAAATGGGCGCGACCGATTTTGTGAACCCGAAAGATCACGAGAAACCGATTCAGGAGGTCATCGTAGAGATGACCGACGGCGGCGTGGACTTCAGCTTCGAGTGTATCGGCAACGTGAACGTGATGCGTTCCGCGCTGGAGTGCTGCCATAAAGGCTGGGGCGAGAGCATCATCATCGGCGTGGCCGGGGCGGGCCAGGAGATCAAAACCCGTCCATTCCAGCTGGTGACAGGACGCGTCTGGCGCGGCTCCGCCTTTGGCGGGGTGAAGGGGCGTACCCAGCTTCCTGGCATGGTGGAGGATGCTATGGTCGGTAAAATTCAGCTCGACCCGTTCATTACCCACCGTTTGCCGCTGGAGCAGATCAACGACGCGTTCGATCTGATGCACGAAGGAAAATCCATCCGCACCGTCATTCATTTCGGCGACAAGTAACTCTTCTGCCAGCGGTTTTTAGCCGCTGGCATTTCTTTAATAATCTTCTCTAAAGTGTGACCAGTGCGGCGTTTTTAGCCGTAATCTAAATCCCCACCGTGCCGATGACTATTTAACACGCATGTTTTTACGCATCTTCCCTACAAGAGAGTCGACGGTCATGGACAACACTACTTCGATGCAGGCGCAGCGCAAGCTGGGCTTCCTGCATCACATCAGGCTGGTTCCGCTGTTTTCCTCCATTCTCGGTGGCATTATTCTGCTGTTTGCCTTGAGCTCAGGGCTGGCGGGGTATTTCCTGCTGCAGGCTGATAACGATCAGCAGGACGTTACATCTGAAATTCAGGTGCGTATGGGGCTGTCGAACAGCTCAAACCATCTGCGAACCGCGCGTATCAATATGATCCACGCCGGGGCGGCAAGCCGTATCGCGGAGATGGAAGCGATGAAGCAGAACATCCGCGAGGCGGAAACGCGAATTAAGCAGTCCCAGGATAGCTTTACCGCCTATATGAATCGTTCCGTGCGTAGCCCGGCGGACGAAGCGCTGGATGCGGACCTGAAGGCACGCTACGATGCCTATATCGGGGGCCTGCAGCCGATGGTCAAATTTGCCAAAAACGGCATGTTCGAGGCGATCATCAACCACGAAAATGAAACCGCCCGCCCGCTGGATGACGCTTACAACGCCGTTCTGCTGAAGGCGATTAAGATCCGTACCGACCGCGCCAATGCGCTGACGGCACAGGCGCACAGCCGCACGCAGCTGGGCCTGATGTTTATGGTGGGGGCGTTTGCGCTGGCGCTGGTGCTGACCGCCATGACCTTCGTTGTGCTGCGCCGCACCGTCATTAATCCGCTGCAGCGTGCAGCGAAACGTATCGAGAATATCGCCAAAGGCGACCTGACGATGCCGGACGACGTGGCCGGACGCAGCGAAATTGGCCGCCTGACGCGCGATCTGCAAACCATGCAGCACTCCCTTGAAACAACGGTCGGCACCGTCCGTCAGGGGGCGGAGGAGATCTACCGGGGTACCAGCGAGATTTCAGCCGGTAACACCGATCTCTCTTCGCGCACCGAGCAGCAGGCCGCGGCCATTGAGCAGACAGCCGCGAGCATGGAGCAACTGACCGCGACGGTGAAGCAGAACGCCGATAACGCGCATCATGCCAGCAAGCTGGCGGAGGATGCCTCCGGAAAAGCCAGCCGCGGCGGCCAGATGGTCTCCGGCGTGGTGAAAACCATGGGCAATATTTCGACCAGTTCGAAGAAAATCTCTGAGATTACCGCGGTGATCAACAGTATTGCCTTCCAGACCAATATCCTGGCGCTTAACGCGGCGGTAGAAGCGGCGCGCGCGGGCGAGCAGGGGCGCGGGTTCGCCGTGGTGGCCAGCGAAGTCCGAACTCTGGCCAGCCGCAGCGCCAACGCCGCAAAAGAGATCGAAAGCCTGATCAACGAATCGGTGTCGCTGATTGACCAGGGTTCCGGTGAGGTCGTTGCCGCAGGCAACACCATGAATGAGATCGTCGAAGCGGTTAAGCGCGTGACCGACATCATGCTGGAAATTGCCGCCGCATCTGACGAGCAGAGCCGCGGTATCGTGCAGGTCAGCCAGGCCATTTCGGAGATGGATAAAGTGACCCAGCAGAACGCCTCGCTGGTGGAAGAAGCCTCCGCGGCGGCGGCGTCGCTGGAAGAACAGGGGGCGCGTCTGACCGAGGCGGTCGGGGCGTTTCGTCTGAGCGGTGCGAAGCCGAACCGCGCGGTGGCGTCAGCGCCAGTGGCGACGAGCGCGCCGTTGCGCCCGGCGGCGACGGTTTCGGGGGATAATTGGGAGACGTTCTGAGCCGTGAGTTTTGTCGGGTGGCGGCTTCGCCTTACCCGACCTACTTGTATTTGTAGGCCCGTGTAAGCGTAGCGCCACCGGGAAAAAAAAGGGACCTTTCGGTCCCTTTTTCATTTGTTACTGCTTATCGGGTAACGCGTACGCGATAACGTAATCACCGCGATCCGGCGACTGGCGGGCGCCCCCGGCGTTAATCACGATGTACTGCTTGCCGGTTTTCGGCGAGACGTAGGTCATCGGGCCGGACTGGCTGCCGACCGGCAGACGGTCCTTCCAGATCTCTTTCCCGGTGGCGGTATCAAACGCGCGCAGGTAGAAATCCTGGGTGCCGGCGAAGAACAGCAGGCCGGACTGGGTTGACAGTGACGCGCCCAGCGTCGGCATACCGATCGGGATTGGCATGTGCATGCGAATGCCCAGAGGGCCGGTATCTTCCACCGTGCCGACAGGGACCTGCCACACCAGCTTGCCGGTTTTCAGGTCAACGGCCGACATGGTGCCGAACGGCGGCTTCTGGCACGGAATGCCCAGCGGCGACAGAAAACGTTCGCGCATCGCGCCGAACGGCGTGCCGTCCATCGGGACAATCCCCATCTCGATGCCGCTGGCGTTTTTCGCCACGTTCGCGCGCGGCACCATGTAGTTTGCCAGACCCAGGCGCATATCGTTGACGAACATCAGGCTGTTGTTCGGGTCAACGGAGACGCTGCCCCAGTTCATTCCGCCGAGCGAGCCGGGGAACTGCAGGGAACGGTCGAGACCCGGCGGGGTGAAGACGCCCTGATGACGCATCTCTTTAAACTGAATGCGGCACAGCAGCAGGTCAACAGGCGTCGCCCCCCACATGTCGGACTCGGTCAGCGTCTGGTTGCCAATCATCGGCATGCCCACGGAATACGGCTGGGTCGGTGAGTAGCGTTCACCTTCAACGTTACCCGCCGGAACGGGACGTTCCTCTACCTTCGCCACCGGCTTGCCGGTTTCGCGGTTAAGCATGAAGATCATGCCCTGCTTGCTGGTCTGGACGAGCACAGGTGTGGTGCCGCCTTTGCCGTCCGGCAGGTCGTACAGCAGGGGCTGGGAAGGCAGGTCAAAGTCCCACAGATCGTGGTGGGTGGTCTGGAAATGCCAGCGGACCTGTCCGGTGGCGGCGTCAACGGCGACGATGGAAGAGCTGTATTTATCGTCCAGCGCGGTGCGCTCACCCGCCCAGAAGTCCGGAGTGGCGTTGCCGGTTGGCAGATAGATCAGGTTTAGCTTAGCGTCGTAAGACATCGCTGACCAGACGTTCGGCGTGCCACGCGTGTAGGTCTGGCCTTCCGGCGGCAGGCCGGTCAGGTTCGGATTACCCGGATCCCACGCCCACGCCAGTTTACCGGTGTGAACGTCGTAGGCGCGCACCACGCCCGGCGGTTCGCCGGTGGAGAAGTTATCCGCGACGCGGCCGCCGACGACAACGACATTGCCGGCCACCAACGGCGTGGAGGTCTGCTGATAATACCCGGGCTTGATCTCGCCCATGCCGACGCTCAGATCAACGGTGCCATGGTCGCCGAAGTCTTCGCAGACCTTGCCGGTATCCGCATTGATGGCAATCAGGCGGGCATCGGTGGTCGGCAGGAACAGACGGCGAGGGCAGGCCGCAGGCGATGTGTCTGTTTGTGACGTTGTCACGATTTCGTGATCTTCAAAATAGCCCAGGCCACGGCAGCGCTGCCAGTTAGGGGCGGTGGCTTTGGAATCATAACGCCATTTCTCTTTACCGGAATCCACGTCCAGCGCCAGTACTTTACTGTACGGGGTACAGACATACAGCGTGTCGCCAACCTGCAGCGGCGTGTTCTGATCTTCCGCGCCGGAGCCGTTGCTTTGCGGAATATCGCCAGTGTGCGCAACCCAGGCAACTTTTAGATCGCTGACGTTTTGCTTGTTGATCTGGTCCAGCGCGGCGAAACGGTCGCCGTGGGTGGTATTGCCCCAGTGCTCCCAGTTCTTTTGCTGCTCACCGGGTGCGACGGGTTTAACCGGAACGGGCTCGTTCGCGGCCACGAGGTTTTGTGGCTTAAACATCCAGCCGAGGCTCACCAGCATCGCCAGCGCGAGCACGGCCGCGACGCCAAAAGCGGGCGCCTTGTTCGCGGCGCTGTGGTTCGCAGCACGCAGGAAAGGCCAGACGATGGCGCAGAGGAAGGCCAGTACGGCAAAGGTGAACAGGCGAGAGAAGAGCGGCCAGAAATCCCAGCCCGCATCGCTTACTGCCCAGAACAGCGAGGCAATAAACGCGATGCCGTAAAGCAGGATCCCGCTGCTGCGATTGAGGAAAATCAGGAGCGCGGCAACGACCATCACCACGCCCATTATCAGGAAGTAAATACTTCCGCCTACGGTGGCGAGCTTAAAGCCCAACCCGCCGACCGCCAGACCGATGAGCATCATCAGTCCGACAAGAAGCCACTGCAGAATACGAGGTACCCCGCGCGGCGCGCTGCCAAATGCCATTTCTGTCTCCTTTAAATCCCCCGCCGTGCTGAGTGTGTACCATTTGGGTAATAAATGCGGGGAATGCAATGATTAACACGAGTGAATTCGTATTTATAAAATGATATGCGAACCATTTGGTGAATTCGTGGCTATGATAAAACTGTTAAATTGTTTTGCGCAATTGTTAATGAATCATTCCGCATTATTTGATTAACGCACAGGCCAGTTCCCTCTCCCCTAAGGGGAGAGGGTTAGGGTGAGGGGTAAGAGGTCAAACAGGCATGGATTTGCGAATGGCGCTCAGCAGCGTCTGTGCGCCCGTGGAAAGTGGGGTATCCACCCGGGTCAGAATGCCGATGGGTTCGCCCGCACCGGGGGAGGTGATCGGCAGGGCGGTCAGCGTCCCCTGGCGCAAATCGTCTTTTACCGCACCGGAAGGCACGAACCAGACGTAGTCATAATCCAGGGTGAGCTGACGCGAAAGGGAGGCCGAAAGCGTTTCGATACACCCTGAAGGCAGCGTACACCCCTGCATCTGCAGCAAAGTTTCAGCGGCCTGGCGCGGAACGGTCCCTTTTGGGCAAACCACTACCGGCCACTCCATCACCCGGCTTAACGTCACGGTGTCCTGAAGCAGGGGGTGATCGGGACGAACCACCAGCTTCAGGGATTCCAGAAACAGCAGTTCATAATTGAGGCCGCCCATCAGTTCAGGGTCGGACATTCGACCGATACCAAGATCCAGTTCACCGGATTTAAGCCCCGCGAGCAGCATGGTGTTATTCATGGTAGCAACCTGAATAGTGGTATTGCGCTGCTGCTTGTGGAACTGACCAATAACGGGCGGCAGAATCCCCAGCGCCGCGGTTGGCAGGGCGCCGACGCGAACCACCTCGCTGGAGAGCTCTTCTTTTCGGTGCAGGGACTGGCCGGCGGTGTTGAGCGCATCCAGCACCTTCACGGCGTGCGTCAGGAACTGTTCGCCTACCAGAGTCAGCTGTGCCCCCAGCCGACCGCGATCAAATAGCCGGGCGCCGGTCAGCTGTTCCAGCTCGTTGAGGGTTTTAGAGAGCGCAGGCTGGCTCAGGTTAAGAGTTTCAGCCGCACGCCCCAGCGTTCCCTGTTGAGCGACGGCCACAAATGTATGCAAATGGCGCAAGCGTATGCGCTGACTGAACAGACCATTTTTTTCCATAGGCGATGTTAAAAACAGAGCGATGCGGGTGACAAGTTAAGTTGTTTAATTTTGATAACCTGATAGCAAAATATTTTTAACATTTGATCTGTTTGAGTTACAACATGTTTTTCAGGCAAGGCGGGTGATGAACGTCCTTGTTCATTTATTGCTCACTGCGAGGAAGGGAGAAAAGGGTAACGCATTTTTAAATCACGCCGTCCCCGCCGTCAGAACACCACACCTGACCGGAGGTAAAGGAACATTCATCGGAGGCCAGCGTGACGTACAGCGGAGCAATCTCGACGGGCTGCCCCGGACGACCCAGCGGGGTATCACCGCCGAACTCCTTCACTTTTTCCATCGGCTGCCCGCCGCTGGACTGCAATACCGTCCAGTACGGGCCGGGGGCGACCGCGTTGACGCGAATTCCTTTCGGACCCAGCTGTTTGGCTAAGGATTTGGTAAACACCGCCAGGCAGGCCTTCGTCTGGGCATAGTCTAGCAGCACGGGGCTGGGCTTCACCGCCTGAACGGAAGAGGTGTTAATGATCACGGACGACGCTTTCAGGTGGCGCAGAGCCGCCTTAGTGATCCAGAAGGGGGCGTAAACGTTGGTTTTAAACGTCGCGTCAAAATCTTCGGTGGTCAGCTCTTCAAGGGATTCCCGGTATTGCTGACGGCCTGCGTTGTTGATCAGAATATCCAGCCCGCCCAGTTTCGAGACGGCTTCTTCGACCAGATTCTGACAGAAGGTTTCGTCCCGGACGTCACCCGGGAGCGCGACGGCCTTACGACCTTCCGCTTTGATCAGATCGATGACCTCGGCGGCATCTTTCTCTTCTTCAGGCAGATAGTTGATCGCAACGTCAGCGCCTTCACGCGCATAGGCGATAGCCACCGCGCGACCGATACCGGAGTCACCACCGGTAATCAGCGCTTTTTTGCCGGCAAGGCGGCCATGTCCTTTGTAGCTTGTTTCCCCGTGGTCGGGTACCGGCTGCATTTCGGATGCCAGTCCCGGCGGCGTTTGCGGCTGTTCCGGGAACGGGGGCTGCGGGTAAGCGTTCGTACGTTGTGTTGTATCACTCATAGCTGACTCCTTAAGCCAAGGGGTGAGATTTGATGGATAGCTGCAGCGTTAACGCTTCGCTGAATTATTTCTGCAAACGATCAACACGAACGACGGCAGGAGATGATTTTTTATCAAGCGAACCGTTGATACTGATCATCTGATCGGGTTTTACCGTTCTGCCGTCGAAGACTGCCTGGGGAATAATAACGTCGATTTTTCCGGTTTTATCCTGGAATACAAACTTATCGCCGCTACCGTCAATAAGATTACCGCGCAATGAAATTGTCGCGCCATCGTGCATTTGTTTTGCCTGTTCGATGGTCATAATACGCGCGTCGTCGGTTCCACGATATCCGCTGTCCAGCGCGTGGGGGGGCGGCGGTGCTTCACCTTTTTGTAACCCGCCGTTATTATCAGCCCATGCGGCTGGAACCAGAAATATCAAAAAGGCGGAAATAAGTGATAATTTCATCTGATATCCTTCATTTTTGAGTGTCTTGACATATTAAGTATTGTTGCTATTCCTTTATGTGGCAAATGTGATAAGTCTTAAAAACATTCTCTTTTGAAATCAAAACTATCATTAAATAAGCGAAACGGTGATGACGGCCATGAAGCGTGAAAATGAAAAGTTACCCGGGATAGATGAGAGTTATCGCTTGCTGAGGTTCGAATATACATTTCGGCAGGTGGGTTTTGTGGTCCTCCTGGTTATTATCATCGCAGCGGTTGCCGGTCTTTTTTCCAGCGGAATGGTGAGCGAGGCGGCCAAAACCAATACCGCTAACTCATTGAGCATAAACTATGAACGTTTTGGCAGGCGGGAGACGGAGTCAAGAATGCAGTTCACATTCCCGGTGAAAACGGAGGGCAGCTATACTCTCAGCCTGACCAGCGACAGCAGCGACGTGTACGAGCCCGGCAGCGTCTGGCCGCAGCCGGACAAAATGTATAGCCATGGAAAAAACCTCTATTTGGTCTATGACGACCTGCAAAAATCAGACAATTTCTCTGTTTTATACTTCACGACACCTTCCAGAGCCGGTAAATGGAACACCGTCATCCGCGTCAACAACGAGCCAGAAATAAATATCTGGCAATTTATTTATCCGTAGGAGGCTGATATGGATATGGTCTTTCGCGCGCTGGCGATTTATCTGTTTCTCGTGGTGGTATTTAAAGTGGCGGGGCGTCGCGCGCTGCTGCAGATGACCAGCTTTGATCTCATCCTCCTCTTGATTATTAGTGAGGCGACGCAACAGGCGCTTCTGGGTCAGGACTTCTCCGTCACCGGCGCGATGATTACCATTACCACACTGGTGGTAGTTGACATTATATTTGGGCTTATGAAGAAGTATTTTTCACCGGTGGAGAATATTCTGGATGGTACACCGGTAATTCTGGTTGAAAACGGCGTGCCGCTAGCGGATAAGCTAAAAAAAGTCGACGTGTCCTGTGATGATATTCTGGTGTCAGCGCGACAGAATAATGGCATTACAGAAATGAGTGGAATTAAATATGCCATACTTGAGCGCAATGGTCATATTTCAATCATTCCTTTTGAGAAATAAGAGGCGGCAAGATGAGCAATCTTTTACACGACAGTCATTTTACCGTGAGTGAACTCACCAAAAAGCTGGCGAGTAAATTAACCGATGCCGGGCTGCGCTTAACCACGGCGGAATCCTGCACGGGAGGAAAGCTCTCGGTGGCGCTGTGTGCAGAGGAAAACACGGCCGATTTTTATGATGTCGGGCTGGTTGTGTTCAGCGATGAAGCCAAATCGCGGATCCTCGGCGTGCGTCCTGAGACGCTGGCGCGCTACACCGCCGTCAGTGAACAGACGGTGACCGAGATGGCCGCCAGCATCCGCGACATTGCCCGGGCGGATATCAGCATCGCTATCAGCGGCTATGCGGGCCCGGAAGGGGGCGATGACGGCACCGCGGCGGGTACGGTCTGCTTTGCCTGGAATGTGCGCGGCGAGACGGAAACCCGCACCGTCCTTTTCTCCGGCGACTGTGAGGATGTGGTGGAGAAAGCGGTGCTCTACTCGCTCGCGGAACTGGTGACAAAACTGTCGGACGGCAATAACGGCTAAATTCACGCGGAGGTTCTATGGCGGTCATAGTGATTACCGGCGGGACGGCGGGCGTGGGAAAAGCCACGGCGCTGCACTTTGCAAAGGCAGGTTACAATGTGGGGATTATCGCCCGCGATGAAGCCAGCCTGCACTCAACCCAGGAAGAGCTGCGCCGCTTTGGTGTTAATGCCCATGCGGTGCAGGCGGACGTCGCCGACAGCCAGGCGGTGGTGGATGCGGCTAATGAGATCGAGTATCGCCTCGGGGCGATTGATGTCTGGGTCAACAATGCGATGGGGGCCGTGCTGGCACCGTTTCGTACCCTGACGCCGGATGAGTTTCGTCGCGTGACGGATGTTACCTACCTCGGGTTTGTCAACGGCACCCGCGCCGCGCTGGAGCTGATGGTGCCTCGCGACAGGGGCGTGATTATTCAGGTGGGTTCCGCGCTGGCCTACCGTTCCATCCCTTTGCAGTCGGCCTACTGCGGAGCCAAAGCGGCGATCCGCGGGTTCACCGATGCGGTGCGAACTGAGCTAATGCACGAGAACAGCCGGGTACAGCTTTCGATGGTTCAAATGCCGGGCCTCAATACGCCGCAGTTCGAATGGGCGAGGAATAAGTTTGCCTGGGCTATGCGCCCGGTGCCGCCGGTCTTTGAGCCTGAAGTCGCCGCCAGGGCCATCTTTAAAGTTGCACAGAAACCGGTGCGCGAGCTGTGGGTGGGCAGCAGCACCATCCAGTCCATCGTCGGGCAATTTCTCTTCCCGGGCTATCTTGACCGGCTGATGGTGAAAAAGGCCTGGGAAGGCCAGATGACCGACGATCTGAACGCAGCGGATCGCCGGGACTATCTCGACCAGCCGGTTAACGACCTGCACAAAATCCATGGGCGTTTTACGGACGAAGCAAAAGACCGCGCCCCGTCCGTCACCTCCGGTATGCCGGGTAAGGTGGCGCTGGGGGCGCTCGCGGTGGCGGGGATTATGCTGACCCGTCTGATCGCCCGGCGGAAACGCTAATCAGCGCAGCGCGCTGCGGTGCGTCCAGAACCATCGGTAGCCGTAGCCGCTAATACTGAGCGCGACGGTTTTGCCGCAAACCAGCGCGTCGTCGTAGCGTTTGTCCTCAAGGCAGGCGGTCCAGGTGGCGTGGCGGATCCCCTTTGCGGTGAACTGAACGGGCTGGTCGCTGAAGTTAACGAAGGTCAGGATGCTGCGCTCGTCGGTCTCGTAATAGATCCCCAGCACCGCGTCATGATCGAGGGTGATGAGGCGAAAGGGCGCCACGGCAATTTCGGGGAACTCCGAGCGGGTATTGGCAATATCGATTATCCGGTGCAGGAGCGAGTTGCGGTGAAGCAGCGAATCGGCGACGTTGATTTTCTGATAGCGATAGGGTCCGTGGTCGATTATCGGCGCAATAAATTTTTCAGGATCGGCCGCCGAAAAACCGCCGCCCTGCGAACCTGCCCACTGCATCGGGGTGCGAACGGCGTAGCGTTCCTCCAGCTCCAGGTCATCACCCATGCCGATCTCATCTCCGTAGCGCATCACCGGCACGCCCGGCAGGGAGAAGAGCACCGCGTGGCAGAACGCCAGCCGCTTTTGATCGCCATTCAGCATCGGCGCCAGGCGTCTGCGGATCCCGCGCTGATAGACGTTCATCTCCTCGTCAGGGGCGAAGGTGTCGAGGACAAACTGTTTATCTTTCTGACTAATCCCTTCCAGATCCAGCTCGTCATGGTTGCGCAGCCAGTTGGCAAAGCAGCATGAATCGGGCGGGACGATCATTTTCTTCACCGCGTTGCGCAGTGGGCGGGCGCTTTTCCTGGCCAGGCTGACGTAGAAATACTTGTTGAGCCAGAAATTAAGCACCAGATGCAGGCGGTCGTTATTGCCGAAGTAGTCTTTATAGGTCTCAACGTCCACGTCCACTTCACCGAGCAGGATGGCGTCCGGATTACGCTCCTGGATTAGACGGCGCATATGCTCCAGGATCCACAGGCCCTTCTTTTCGTCACCGTTTCCCGCCTGCGTAGTGAGGTGGGACGCGGCATCGAGGCGAAACCCGGACACCCCCAGCTTGAGCCAGAAGAGGATAATATTCTCAATTTCCTTAAGCACGGCGGGCGAGGTCAGGTTCAGATCCGGCTCGTGACGATAAAACATATGCCGGTAATACTGTCCCGCCTCGTCATCCCAGCTCCAGATGCTCTTTTCCACGCCGGGGAACATGGGTCGCGTGTCGTCGTCGTCGCTATCCGACCAGATATAGTAGTCGCGATACGGCGAGGTGGGGCTGCGGCGAGCCTGCTGGAACCAGGGATGGGCGTCGGAGGTGTGCTGGATCAGCAGCTCAATAATGACCTGCATGCCCAGCTCCCGGGCTTGTTCGATAAAGGCGATAATATCGGCCAGTTTTCCGAAGCGGGGATCCACCTGCAGATGGTCGCTGACGTCGTAGCCTTCATCCAGAAAGGGCGTGAGGTAAAACGGGGTGATCCAGATAACCGTCGCCCCCATGCGGCGAATATAGCGCAGCTTGGCCGCTATCCCGGCGATATCCCCGCAGCCATCGCCGTTTATATCGTAAAAAAGCGCGGTATCAATCTGGTAGATAATGGCTCGTGTATGCCAGTCCGTCATAGCGTTCCTCAGTGATAGCCTTCAGTATCCGACACTTTTCCCCGGAAAACATAGTAGCTCCAGGCGGTGTACACCAGAATCACCGGAATAATCAGCAGGGTCCCGACCAGCATAAACAGCTGGCTGGCGGGGGGCGCCGCGGCTTCCCACAGGGTGATGCGCGGCGGAATAATGTTCGGCCACAGGCTGATACCGAGCCCGCTAAACCCGAGGAAAATCAGCCCCAGCGTAAGCAGGAAGGGACGCGAGTGGCTGGCCGGGTTGCGGGTCAGGCGCCAGATCAGCACGCTGAAAAGCCCGACCAGCAGCGGAACCGGCAGGAACCAGAAGAAGTTGGGCAGGGTAAACCAGCGGTCGGCTACGTACTGCCAGCCGAGCGGCGTCCAGACGCTGACGACCGCGATGACCGCCACCAGGGCCAGCAGCACGTGGCGGGTCAGCTCGCGCATCCGGTGCTGCAATGCGCCTTCACTTTTCATGATAAGCCAGGTGGTGCCCAGCAGCGTGTAGGCGACGACCAGTCCGAGGCCGCAGAAGAGGTTAAAGGGCGTCAGCCAGTCGAGCGGCGAGCCCACAAATCGTCTGCCCTCAACCTCAAAGCCGTTGATCACCGCCCCCACGACGATCCCCTGGCTGAAGGTGGCGAGCAGGGAGCCACCGGCGAAAGAGTAGTCCCAGAATTTGCGGTGCGAAGGCGTCGCTTTAAAGCGAAACTCAAAGGCTACCCCACGAAAGATGAGGCCGATCAGCATCGCGGTAAGGGGGATGGTCAGCGCATCAATAATGACCGCATAAGCCAGCGGGAACGCGCCGAACAGCCCGGCGCCGCCGAGCACCAGCCAGGTCTCGTTGCCGTCCCACACGGGTGCTACGCTGTTGACCATCACATCCCGCTCTTTCGCGTCGCCCACGAAGTTAAATAGCAGGCCGATGCCCAAATCAAAGCCATCCATAATGATGTACATCAGCGTGGCAAAGACGATGATGGCAAACCAGATAACAGAGATATCGACGCCCATCAGTTTCTCTCCTGTTCCGGAACAGACTCCGCGGCAGACAGCGGACGGGCGGGGGTGCCCGACGTGTTTGAGGTCAGCGTATCGACAGGCTGCGGGCCTTTCTTAATCAACCGGATGAGGTAAACATAGCCCACGCCAAACACCGACGAGTAGACAACGAAGAACGCCAGCAGGCTGATGCTCATCTGCAGGGTGCTGTGCAGGGAGACCGCGTCAATCGTGCGCAGATAACCGTAGACGACCCACGGCTGGCGGCCCACTTCGGTGGTTACCCAGCCGGCGAGTAGCGCCACCAGACCCGCGGGCCCCATGCAGAGGGCAAACCACTGGAAGGGGCGCGAGTGATAGAGCCTGTGGCGATAGCGTAGCCAGAGGCTGACCAGGCCGAGGGTAATCATCAGCAGGCCCATCCCGACCATGATGCGGAACGACCAGAAGACGATGGTTGAGTTTGGGCGATCCTCTTTCGGGAAGTCTTTCAGCGCCGGCACCTGCTTATCCAGGCTGTGCGTCAGGATAAGGCTGCCGAGGGCGGGGATCTCCAGACCGTATTTGGTGCGCTCCTCGTCCATATCCGGCAGGCCAAACAGCAGCAGCGGCGTGGCCTCGCCGGGCGGATTTTCCCAGTGCCCCTCGATGGCGGCAATTTTGGCAGGCTGATGCTCAAGCGTGTTCAGGCCGTGCATATCGCCCACCACGGCCTGGATGGGGGCGACCAGCAGCGCCATCCACATCGCCATGGAGAACATAGTGCGTATGGCAGGGGTATCATTTCCGCGCAGCAGGTGCCATGCGCCCGACGCGCCGACGAACAGCGCGCTGCTCAGAAACGCGGCGATGGCCATATGGATAAGGCGGTAAGGGAAGGAGGGGTTAAAGATAATCGCCAGCCAGTCCTGCGGAATAACCTGTCCGTTTTCGATAGTAAAACCCTGCGGGGTGTGCATCCAGCTGTTGGAGGCGAGGATCCAGAAGGTCGACATCAGCGTGCCGAGCGCCACCATGCAGGTTGAAAAGAAGTGCAGCCCGGGGCCGACCTTGTTCCAGCCGAACATCATAACGCCCAGGAAGCCGGCTTCCAGGAAGAAGGCGGTTAACACCTCGTAGGTCAGCAGGGGGCCGGTAATGCTGCCCGCGAACTGGGAGAACCCGCTCCAGTTGGTACCGAACTGATACGCCATGACCAGCCCGGAAACCACCCCCATCCCGAAGTTAACGGCAAATATCTTGAGCCAGAAGTGGTAAAGCGAACGCCAGACGTCGTTTTTGGTGCGCAGCCACATGCCCTCCAGCACGACAAGATAGCTGGCAAGACCAATGGTAATCGCCGGGAAAAGAATGTGAAACGAGACGGTAAAAGCGAACTGAATTCTGGCGAGATGGAATGCATCAAGTTCGAACATTGTCCGTACCTCTGAAGCGATGGGGCACGAGAATTACCGGTAGCGCAGGGCTACCGGCAAAACCGATTACGGTTTAGTCTTTCCGGCGCCCAGCTCGGCACCGGTCAGCGGGTCGGAATGTGGATCGGACTTCGTGCGGGCAGACATCGCCTTAACCAGGGTTGCCTGTTCGGTTGTGAGCGTCACACTGGCGCTGCCGTCACCGCCATCCACCGCAGGCTGGGGGGACTCAACGTAATCAAAGTGCTTATCGCTGTTCCAGCTTCCGCGAACCTCTCCACCTTCTGACATATTGTAGTACTTGTTGGTGAATTCCTCGATTGGCGGCAGTTTCCCCGGCGGGAAATTATTACGAATGGACTGTAACGCTTTTTCAAAGGAGAGCTGATGCGCCGCCTCACGCGTCATCAAAAACGCCAGCGCATCTTTTACTCCGGGATCGTCAGTGACGTTGATCAGCCGTTCGTAGATGATCTTCGCCCTGGCCTCTGCCGCCACGTTCGAGCGCAGATCTGCAGTTGGCTCGCCGATGGTATCGACGTAGGCCGCCGTCCAGGGCACGCCCGCCGAGTTAGTGAGCGGTGTGCCGCCGCCATAGAGCAGGGAAGTGATGTGGCTGTCGTTCCCGTTTTCGGTCATGGACCGATAGAGCTCAGCCTCATTTTCCACCCCTTCCGCCAGCGCGCCTTTGGCACCTTTGTTCAGCATGCCGACCAACGTACCGATGATTTCGAGGTGGCTTAACTCCTCGGTTGCAATGTCCATCAGCATATCCTTACGGCCAGGATCGTCATCGCTCAACCCTTGCGTAAAGTAGCGGCAGGCGGCCGCCAGTTCGCCCTGCGGCCCGCCAAACTGTTCCAGGAGTAGATTGGCGAGACCCGGGTTCGGTTCAGCAACGCGAACCGTGTATTGCAGCTGTTTAACGTGTCGAAACATATAGACTCTCCTGAGTTATTTTTTCGCTTCGACACCCGATGCGTCTGAACGCAGCAGGAACTGTTCCGTCGTTTGCGGGATGTGGCGAATCAGCCAGTCGGCCATCTCGCGCTCTTCCGCCAGGATCGTCTCAATGGCGGGCACGGAGGCAGTATCGCCCGCTTTTTTTGCGGCGGCGAGCAGGGAGGTGTAGCAGGCGATTTCAAACTGTTCGAAAACATAGCCGCTGATTGAGCCCTTAACGATTTCATCAGACGGGAACATGCCGCCGATGGACTGACCCAGCGCCGCCATTTTGCTCATCGAGTCTTTTAAAACCGAACGAGAAATATCATTACGGTCGAGGATTTCCTCCAGCAATGTAATTTGCCGTTTTGTCTCATTAATATGCTGTTCAATTCTGGCGCGAACATCGGGATAATTATCGATGCGGCTGGCCATGGATTCCAGCATTGACTCGGCTTGCTTTTCCATCGCATGGGCATCGCGTAGCCAGTCATGGTAGTGTTCTACGTGATTCATCATTGTATCCTCATTAGGGGTTCGCTTATTTGGTCTCACTCTCAGCAGCCTGATCGGCACGCGCGGCACTGTAGCCAGATAAATGGCCGACAATATTGGCGTAAATACTGATGATAATGACCCATAGCACGCTGTTCTTCCACCATATTACGGAAGGGATAGCGAGAATGAACCATATTATAGCTGCCGTTAAATGGCACCGTTTAATTGTCCTGGGACTGATGCTCATTTTATTTAACCTGTGTTATTGCGTCATTTCTGCGCTTTTTGGTTAATATTTCCAACGGCCAGATCGGTGAGTTTAAGGTCGGTCTCTTTTTCTTCTTCCAGCGTTTCGGCAAGAAGCTTAACGGCTTTTTTATAGCCAAGTTGTTCTGCAAGCGTTGCTAGAGTACCGTAACTGGCAATTTCGTAATGCTCTACTTTTTGCGCAGCGGCAATTAGGGCAGCATCACGGACTTCATTTTTTTCCGTGCTTTCGATGACTTCGTTGGCTTCTTCAATTAAGCCTTCCATCGCCACGCATTTCATGCGTTTGAGTTTGATACCGTCTTCTTGTTCGACGATCTGGTCGATACGCTCGATCTGGCCCTGCGTCTCTTCAAGATGTGCGGTAAAGGCCGCGCTCAGTTTCTCGCTGGATGCGGCGCGGGCAAGCTTACTCAGCGCGCGGGTAAGCTGTTTTTCCGCACTGTAGGTATCCGAGAGAAGATGAATAAATACATCCTCAACACTTTTCATATTCATAATTATTACGCTCCGGTAAAATAAGGAGAGGGTACTGCGAGCTTTTCAGCCCGCAGCATGCTCTCTGGTTTTATTAAAAGAGTACTAAATAAGATCAGGAGTTATCAGATTTACGGCCTCCGCCGTGACTGTTCTGTCCCCCTTTCTTACCCGCTTCAGATGCGCGTTGCGGATCGTTTTTAAAATTACCACCGCTGTGCTGGCCACCTTTACGTCCAGCTTCTGATGCTTTTTCACGGTCTTCAGCGAAATTACCGGAACCACCACGATGCTCTGCCATATTAAACCTCATATTCATATATTGGTTATGTCAGTACGATACGAAAATATTCCGTATCACTCGTCGTTCGATTAATAACTTTAGTCGCTGTGGGGCATTCGTCAAATGCGTCTTGCTATTTGCGGTTGCGTTATTTTTGAATATTGAACGCTTTGCGCTTCGCCTGACGGGAAAATATTGAGAAGTGGGAGGGACTTGTAAACGTTAGCTAAGATTAGTCCTAAGTTTCGACTAAAAAGTTGAAAGGTGAAGATAAAATAAAGGGCGTGCCATGACTGATTATTTTGCAATCAGCGCCGTGCGAAAAATTAATACTTTATAGCTAGAAAACAGAGCCATAAATAATTATAAGGAAAATCCTGGAAAAATATGACGAGGCGAAAAGCGCGTTTCGGCAGGGAGCGTCAGCGACCGGTAGCACACGGTTTGACCACTGTCGTCTTAAGATCACAAATCAGAAATTCTTCCCCCCGGAAGGAACGGGTTTCTCTACACTCCAGGTAATATTCACTGGAGGCATGACATCATGGCGAACACCATCACGGCTGATGATATTCGGGAACATTTTTCGCAGGCTATGTCGGCGATGTACCAGCAGGAAGTTCCGCAGTACGGCACGTTGCTTGAACTGGTTGCGGACGTAAACCTGGCGGTTCTGGAAAATAACCCACTCTTACATGAACAACTGGCGAATGCCGACGAGCTGGCGCGCCTTAACGTGGAGCGTCACGGGGCGATCCGCGTCGGGACGGCACAAGAGCTTTCCACCCTGCGCCGTATGTTTGCCATTATGGGCATGTATCCGGTCAGCTATTACGATCTCTCCCAGGCGGGGGTGCCGGTCCACTCGACGGCGTTTCGTCCGGTTGATGATGCGGCGCTGTGCCGCAATCCGTTTCGTATCTTTACCTCTCTGCTGCGCCTTGAGCTGATTGAAAACCTGGCGTTACGCGAGCGGGCGGCAGAAATTCTCTCTCACCGAAACATCTTTACGCCACGCTGTCTGGAACTTATTGATCTCCACGAGTTGGAAGGGGGCTTTACCGAAGCGCAGGCGCACGAGTTTGTACATGAAGCGTTAGAAACCTTCCGCTGGCACCGTCATGCAACGGTCGACCAGGAGACCTACCTGGCGTTGAGTCGCGAGCACCGTCTGATTGCCGACGTGGTCTGCTTCCCCGGGTGCCATATCAACCACCTCACGCCGCGCACGCTGGACATTGACCGTGTGCAGGAGCTGATGCCGAAGTATGGCATTGAGCCAAAAATTCTGATCGAAGGGCCGCCGCGTCGTGAAGTGCCGATCCTGTTGCGTCAGACCAGCTTCAAGGCGCTGGAAGAGCCGGTGCTTTTCGCCGGTGAACACAAAGGCACCCACACCGCGCGCTTCGGTGAAATTGAACAGCGCGGCGTGGCGCTGACCCCGAAAGGCCGGGAACTGTACGATAGCCTGCTGGCCCAGGCCGGAACCGGTAAAGATAACCTCACGCACCAGCTGCATTTACAGGAGATTTTCAGCGCCTTCCCGGACAGCGAAATGTTCCTGCGCCGTCAGGAGCTTGCCTATTTTCGCTATCGCCTGACCCCGGCGGGAGAAGCCCATCGCCACGCGTTTCGTCCGGGAGACGATCCGCAACCGCTGATCGAGCGCGGGTGGGTGGTTGCTCAGCCGATCATCTACGAGGATTTCCTCCCGGTCAGCGCGGCGGGGATTTTCCAGTCCAATCTCGGGAACGAAACCCAGGCCCGCAGCCACGGTAATGCCAGCCGCAATGCGTTTGAAGCCGCGCTCGGCTGCCCGGTGTATGACGAGTTTACGCTCTACGAGGAGGCGGAAACACGCAGCAAACAGCGTTGCGGTTTGCTCTGAAATCGTTACTCTTCAGGGGTGTGATGGAAAAAAATAAGGTTGTTATGCAATATCCTTCCGCCCCTGTGGTTGAAACGCGCCAGGGCGCACTGTCTGGTTTAACCGATGAAAACGTTCACCGCTGGTGCGGTATTCCCTATGCCGCGCCGCCCGTTGGCGAGTGGCGCTGGCGCTCGCCGCGGCCTCCGGAACGCTGGGACGGCGTGCGTGAAGCCACCGCCTTTTCGCCCTCAAGCTGGCAAAGCAGTGAATATTGTCAGGAGCTGGGCGGGGGCGATCCCGGACAGTTTTCTGAAGACTGCCTCTATCTTAACGTCTGGTCCCCCGTTGACCGTACCGGGCCGCTGCCTGTCATGGTCTGGCTGCACGGGGGCGGGTTTACGATCGGCGCCGGTGGCCTGCCGCCGTACAACGGTAAAGCCCTGGCATCACGCGGGGGGGTTGTCGTCACGATTAACTACCGTCTCGGCCATCTCGGCTTTTTCGCCCATCCCGCGCTGGAGGGGGAAGAAGAGCGGGTGGTGCATAATTTTGCCCTGCTGGACCAGATCGCCGCGCTCGAATGGGTGAGGGAGAATATCGCCGCGTTTGGCGGCGACCCCAATAACGTCACCCTGTTTGGCGAATCCGCCGGCGCGCGCAGCGTGCTTTCTCTGCTGGCCTCGCCGCTGGCAGCAGGATTGTTCCATAAGGCGATAGTGCAAAGCGGATACACCTTGCCGGACACGCCGCGCGAGCAGGCCCTGCAAAAAGGGGAAGCGCTGGCCGCCCATTTTGGTCTGGAGAACGCGACGGCAGAGCAGCTGCGCGCCATTCCGCCCGAGGCGTTCTGGCCGCTGACCGCGCCGCTGAACGTCGCCCCGGCGCCCATCGTCGGGGATTGCGTTCTGCCGGAGGCGATGCTGGACGTCTTTTTCGCCGCCCGCCAGCATCCCGTGCCGGTGATGATTGGCTCCAACAGCGATGAAGCCAGCGTGATGGCGGTGTTTGGGGTCGACCTCGCCGGGCAAATCCAGAAGCTTCGCCGGGAGCGCCGCTTCGGGCTGGGGCTCATCAAGCTGCTTTATCCGGGCGTGAAGGGCGATGAGGAGCTCGGCAGGCAGGTATGCCGCGACATGGCCTTCACCACCATGGGCTACGTGGTGATGCAGGCCCAGCAGCGCGTCGGCGGGCTTTGCTGGCGTTACTGGTTTGACTATGTGGCCGAAGCGGAACATGGCACGTATATTAACGGCGCCTGGCACGGCAACGAAGTTCCCTATGTCTTCGATACCCTCGGCCAGGTGGAGCCTTCACGTCAGTATGTCAATGAGCGGGATCTACAGTTTGCCGCCCAGGTGGCTGATTACTGGGTAAGCTTTGCGCGCGATGCCGGAACGCATGACTGCCTTCACGGGCCGACGCGCTGGCCAGCCTGCCGCAAAGGGCGGGACGTGCTGTTACGTATTGGCGTGAATAAACATGCAGGTTTCAGGCTTGAAAACCGCTTTATGCGCGCCCGCATGAGCCTCTTCAAACGCGTGATGAAGCACCACGTCAGCCTCGATTAAGCAAACAGGCGCGAAACGCCGACAGACCATTTTCCTGACAAGGCGTTTCGCGCAGCACCAGCCGGTAGCTCGCGCCGGTTTTTACACTTGCTTCATAGGGGCGCATCAGCCTTCCGGCGCGGACATCTTCTGCCACCAGCGTTTCGTCGGCGATGGCAACACCAAGCCCCTGAATGGCGGCGGTGATGGCGAGATCCATCGTATCGAAGTGTTGATTTTTGTGCATAGCAAAGCCCGGACCTTCCTGATTCGCCAGCCACAGTGACCAGTCTGTCTTATCCCTTGTCGGGTGAAGAAACGTCAGCGAACCCAGTGCGGCACCCGCCCTGACGGGGCTGAATACCGGGGTTAGCGCCTCTTCGAACAGCAGATCGCCTGCGCTCATGTGCGTGCCGAAGACGATGGCCGCGTCGTAAGATTCGGTTTTGAAATTGACGTTATGATCGGTGGTGGTGGTGAGCGCGATCTGCAGGTCCGGCTGCTCGCGCTCCACCTCCAGCAGACGCGGCACCAGCCAGCGCATGGCGCAGGTAGGCGCCTTAAGCCGGATCACCGTGTGCAGGCTGCGAGCCTGGTCGGCTACGGTCAGCAGCTGCCCGAAAGCGGACTGCAGCTCAGGCAGCAGGGCGCTGCCATGGGGCGAGAGGCGCAGCCCGCGCGCGTGGCGCTCAAAGAGCGGAAAACCAAACCACGTCTCAAGAGAAGAAATCTTGCGGCTCACGGCCCCCTGCGTCAGACACAACTCTGCGGCGGCGTGGGTCAGATTCAGGTGACGCGCGGTGACTAAAAATGCGTCGATGGCATTGAGCGGGAGCGAACGGCGCGACATGAAAACACCTCAGCTATGCATTTTTCTCATGGCTATTATGACAACAATTCGATTGTCCCGGCAACGCACTTGTTGTTTGAATAGTTATGCAATGTCCATGAGAAGGGAAAGAGGATGACTTTACGAACGCCGGTGCAAACGCGCTCCAAGCTGCCAGACGTGGGAACCACCATTTTTACCGTTATTGGCCAGCTTTCGGCCCAGCATAATGCCATTAACCTTTCTCAGGGCGCGCCGAATTTTTCCTGCGACCCGAAGCTGATCGCCGGCGTCACCCGCGCGATGGAGGCAGGGCATAACCAGTATGCGGCAATGACCGGCCTGCAGCCGCTCAAGGAACGTATTGTTGATAAAATTGCCGCCCTCTACGGGACGCAGTATGACCCTGCCAGCGAGGTGCTGGTGACCGCCAGTGCCAGCGAAGGGCTCTATTCAGCGATAAGCGGGCTGGTGCACCCGGGCGATGAGGTGATCTACTTTGAGCCGTCGTTTGACAGCTATGCGCCCATTGTTCGCCTGCAGGGGGCAACGCCTGTCGCCATCAAGCTTACGGTCCCGGATTTTGCCGTCAACTGGGACGAGGTCCGTGCCGCCATCACCCCGCGCACGCGCATGATCATCATCAATACGCCGCACAACCCGAGCGGCCAGGTCTTCACGGCCAATGACCTGCAGCAGCTGGCGGCGCTGACGCGCAATACCGACATCATTATTTTGTCTGACGAAGTGTACGAACACGTCGTGTTCGATGGGGAACCGCACCACGGGATGGCCACGCACCCGCAGCTGGCGGAGCGCAGCGTGATTATTTCTTCTTTCGGAAAAACCTATCACGTCACCGGCTGGCGCGTGGGTTATTGTGTGGCACCCGCAGAGCTGATGGACGAGATATGTAAAGTCCATCAATTTTTGATGTTCTCTGCCGATACGCCAATGCAGCACGCGTTTGCAGAACACATGACCGATCCGCAAACCTGGCTGTCGCTGTCGGCGTTTTACCAGCGCAAGCGCGATCTGCTGCACGGCCTGCTGGCCGATTCGCCGTTTACCCTGCTGCCGAGCGCCGGATCGTTCTTTATGCTGGCGGACTACAGCCGGTTCAGCGACGAGCGGGACAGCGAGCTGGTGAAACGGCTGATCGTTGAGTACGGTGTTGCCACCATTCCGCTGTCGGCGTTTTATGCGGACGGCACGGATAATAAATTGATTCGTCTCTCTTTTGCGAAAGATGAGGCGACGTTACGGGCAGGTGCTCAAGCCCTGTGTCGGGTTAAACCACGCTAAGGAGTATGAGATGAAATTACGCGCGTTAGTTGTCGGCATGGGATTGCTGTGTACCTTTTCGTCCTTCGCGGCCACCGAGCTGCGCTACGGTCTGGAAGCGGAGTACCCGCCGTTTGAGAGCCGCAATGCCTCAGGCGAGCTGGAAGGGTTTGACGTTGAGCTGGGTAACGCCATCTGCAAAGCGGCAGCGATGAAGTGCAGTTGGGTGGAAACCTCGTTTGACGCGCTGATCCCGGGGCTGGTGGCGAAGAAGTTTGACGCCATCAACTCGGCGATGAATATCACCGAACAGCGCCGCAAGAGCATTGATTTCACCCAGCCGATCTACCGTATTCCGTCGCAGCTGGTCGGCAAGGCCGGGACGGCGGTTGAGGCGACGCCTGAAGGGCTGAAGGGGAAAACCATCGGCGTGCTGCAGGGCTCCATTCAGGAAACCTATGCCAAAGAGCACTGGGAAAAGCAGGGTGTCACCGTGGTGTCTTATAAAGATCAGAATATGGCCTGGGGCGATCTGCTGAATGGCCGTATCGACGCCTCGCTGGTCATGTCCGCGGCCGGGCAGGCAGGTTTCCTCAGCAAGCCGCAGGGGAAAGGGTTTGGCTTCATCGGCAAACCGGTGTCTGACGACACTATCCTCGGCAGTGGGATCGGTTTTGGGCTGCGTAAAGGGGACGAGGCCACCAAAAAGCAGCTTGATGCCGCGATTGATAAAGTACGTGCCGACGGCACGATCGCTAAACTCGCTGATAAGTACTTCCCGGGTATCGATGTCAGCGTAAAATAACCGCCTCATTTGCCCCGTCAGCTGATGTCCTGACGGGGCATTTTTATACACATTTTCCAGGCTTTCTTTACACCACTTTCGGGCCGTTCTGGTCGACAGAAAATATTTCTCACTTTGTTCAGATAATCACCGGCCAACAATTGGATTCTTAACCATTTTTGTTTAGGCTGTGCGTTCTTTCTTGCCGTCATTTCGCCGAGCGCGAAACACATTCACACGACCATAAGGACGTTTTTCCAGGCATGAATCGCAGACGTTTTCTAAAAGGCTCGCTGGCAGTGGCAGCCCTGAGCGGTACCTCTGGCCTTGCTTCCCTGTTTTCCAAAGCGGCATACGCGGCCGACTCTGACATTGCTGACGGCCAGAGCCGTCGTTTTGACTTCTCCGTACTGCAATCCATGGCGCATGACCTGGCGAAAACCCCGTGGGGGGGCGCGCCGCGTCCGCTGCCGGAGACGCTGGCGACCATGACGCCGCAGGCGTACAACGCCATCCGCTACGATGAAAAGCAGTCACTGTGGAACAACATTGAAGGCCGTCAGCTGGACGTGCAGTTCTTCCATATGGGAATGGGGTTCCGCCGCCGCGTGCGGATGTTCTCGCTGGACCAGTCGACCTCGATGGCGCGCGAGATCCACTTCCGTCCTGAGCTGTTCAGCTACGGCGAAACGGGTGTGGATACCAAACAGCTGGAAGGGCAAAGCGATCTCGGCTTTGCGGGCTTCCGCGCCTTTAAAGCACCAGAGCTGGCGCGTCGCGATATCGTCTCTTTCCTGGGCGCGAGCTATTTCCGCGCGGTGGATGACACCTACCAGTACGGCCTTTCCGCCCGCGGTCTGGCGGTAGATACCTTTACCGACACGCCGGAAGAGTTCCCGGACTTTACCTCTTTCTGGTTTGAAACCGTTAAGCCGGGCGACACTACCTTTACCGTCTACACGCTGCTGGACAGCCCGAGCATCACCGGTGCCTATAAATTCGTGATCCACTGCGAAAAAAGCCAGGTGATCATGGAGGTGGAAAACCATCTCTACGCGCGTAAGGACATCAAGCAGCTCGGCATCGCGCCAATGACCAGCATGTTCAGCTGCGGCAATAACGAACGCCGCATGTGCGACACCATTCACCCGCAAATCCACGACTCTGACCGCCTGGCCATGTGGCGCGGCAACGGGGAGTGGATCTGCCGTCCGCTGAATAACCCGCAGAAGCTGCAGTTCAATGCCTACCTCGACAAAAACCCGAAAGGGTTCGGGCTGCTGCAGCTCGATCGCGATTTCTCGCACTATCAGGACGTGATGGGCTGGTATAACAAGCGCCCGAGCCTGTGGGTTGAACCGCGCAACGACTGGGGTAAAGGATCCATCGCGCTGATGGAGATCCCGACCACCGGTGAAACGCTGGATAATGTGGTCTGCTTCTGGCAGCCGGAAAAACCGGTGAAAGCGGGCGCCGAGCTGGACTTCAAATATCGTCTGTACTGGAGCGCACAGCCGCCGGTGCGCTCCCCGCTGGCGAACGTCTACGCGACCCGCACCGGCATGGGCGGTTTCCCGGAAGGTTGGGCGCCGGGCGAAAATTACCCGAAAGTGTGGGCCCGTCGCTTTGCTATCGACTTCGTCGGCGGCGACCTGAAGGCCGCCGCACCGAAGGGCATCGAGCCGGTGATTACGCTCTCCAGTGGTGAAGCAAAGCAGGTTGAAATCCTTTACGTTGAACCGTTTGACGGCTATCGCATTCTGTTTGACTGGTACCCAACCTCTGACTCTACCGAACCGGTGGATATGCGCCTGTTCCTGCGCTGCCAGGGCGATGCCATCAGCGAAACCTGGCTGTATCAGTATTTCCCGCCAGCGCCGGATAAACGTCATTACGTTGATGACCGGGTAATGCGTTAACGATCGATTCCCTCTCCCTCCGGGAGAGGGTTAGGGTGAGGGGCAATGACCGCAACACAATCCGAAACTATTCCCGTATCTGACGCTCTCGAGCTTCGCGCCGTCGAAGAGCGCTATACCGCCGAACTGCATAACCTCGTCGTCAAAAACAGAGCCTTTCTGCAAACCGCTTTTGACTGGGCGCAGCACGTGGGCAGCGAGGACGATACCCGACGCAACGTGCAGAGTAACCAGATGCTGCACCAGCGCGGCTACGCCAAAATGTTTTTGATCTTCAGGGAGGATGCGCTGGTCGGCGTACTGTCGTTCAATGCGATTGAGCCAGCCAACAAAGCCGGGTACATCGGCTACTGGCTGGATGAAGCACATCAGGGGCAGGGGATCCTCTCGCAGTCGCTGCAGGCGTTTATGCGCTACTACGCTGAGCGCGGTGAGATCCGCCGTTTTGTGATCAAGTGTCGGGTGGCGAATCAGCAGAGCAACAGCGTGGCCCTGCGCAACGGTTTTACGCTGGAAGGGTGCCTGCGGGAAGCGGAATACCTGAATGGCGCCTATGACGATGTGAACATCTACGGCAAAATTTATACCCTATAGCGCCCCCAGCAGCGGCGTACGGGTGATGCGCTGGTCGCCGTTGATCACCTTTTCACCGCGCAGATGAATGCTCTCACCAGCAAAGGCTTCAATCACCGCATCGTCGGTAATTTCAACCCGATGCTCAATCAGCACGTCGCCGCTGATCCGCGCGCGTCCCTGAATCACCACTTTATCATCCAGCATGATTGGCCCGCCGCGCAGCCAGGCCTGGCCGCCGATCAGGACGTGGTGCTTGATGACACAGTTTCCTTCCACCACGGCGTTCTCCGCAATCTGCGAGCTGTAGCGCACCGTCGGGATGGCATCGTCATCAAAGCCGGCAATTACCCGGGCGTTGCCGTACACTTTGGCGCAGTCGCACACCCAGACGTTGTTGAGTTCGTTACCTTCGAGGATCGCGCAGTCGAACACTTCGGCGCGGTGCTCAACAAACGCGTTATTCACCATCGCCTCGCCGTAAATTTGTGCCTGATGCACAATGCGCGACCGGCTTACCGTCGCCCTGTCGTATATTTGCAGGATCTGGTCGTGGTCCGGCGTGAGGCCTTTGGCACCTATGATGACGCTGTTGTGCAGGACGCGCGCGTCGCCGAAGAGATGGCATTCGCCACGCACGCAGGAGTGCTGAACGGTGACATTGTCACTTATTCGCGCCCCGTGGCTGACCTCTGCTGCGTCCAGCCAGCAGTTACCGCCGATATGCGCGTCGTGGCTGACGGTACACGGCAGGGTCAGGCGCGCGTTGCCGGACACGGTTGCACCGGCAAACACCACGCTGTTTTCATCGTAGATCCAGCAGTCTCCCTCCTGGGACAGGGCACGCTCATCGTCAACCCAACCGCCTTTCGTGCCGGCCGTCACGTCGCTAAAATCTACCGTGGCGATAACCTGCCGCAGCGTCGTTGAGTGGGGTGTTTCGCCGTTTTTCCATTGCCAGAGGCGGGTCTCGTCGCTAAGGCGAAATTTGTTCATCTTCAAGTCTCTGATAAGCATCTTCACTAAACGTAGCAAATTTTTCGATTTTCGAACGGCTGGCAACCAGACGGTAAACGCCTTAAAATGGCATGTAAAATGCACTTTCAATTTATGAGAACGCAGGAAAAACAATGACCGTCGATGAGAATTACTTCACAGAGAAATATGGACTCACCCGCACGCATTCAGAAGTGCTGTACAGCGCGGGGATTGTAAAGCCCGGTAAGACGCTGGATCTGGGCTGCGGTAATGGCCGCAACAGCCTTTACCTGGCGGCCAACGGCCACGAGGTGACCGCCTGGGATAAAAACCCGATGAGCGTTGATAACATCGAGCGCATCAAGGCGGCAGAAGGGATTGAGAATCTTCATACCGCCGTCAAAGATCTTAACAGCCTGAGCTTTGACGGCGAGTACGACTTTATTCTTTCCACCGTGGTGCTGATGTTCCTGGAGGCGAAAACCATCCCGGGTCTTATCGCCAACATGCAGCGTTGCACCAAACCTGGCGGCTACAACCTGATCGTTGCCGCGATGGACACGGCAGATTATCCGTGCACCGTCGGCTTCCCGTTTGCGTTCAAAAGCGGTGAGCTGAGCAACTACTATGAAGGCTGGGAGTTGCTCAAATACAACGAAGAGGTTGGCGAGCTGCACCGCACCGATGAAAACGGCAACCGCATCAAGCTGCGCTTTGCCACCATGCTGGCGCGCAAGCCCGCCTAACGGGCGGCCAGCAGGCAGATCTGCAGGGCAGTGTTATAAGACGCCTCGAACGACGACAGTGGCAGAAATTCAAACTTCGAGTGGAAGTTATGCGCGCCGGTGAAGAAGTTCGGGGTGAGTAACCCTTTTGCCGAGAGTGCCGCGCCGTCGGTGCCGCCGCGCATAGGGATCGGTTTTGGGGTGATGCCGAGCGATTCCATCGCCTCAAACATCAGGTCGATGGCGCGCCGGTCTTCGCCAATCGCATTGCTGATGTTACTGTAGGTATCTTCAATGCTAAAGTCGACCTTCGCCGTCGGGTGCTGGGCGGCAATCAGCGCGGCGACGTCCGCAATCTGCTGCTTGCGGGCGGCAAAGCCGGCTTTATCAAAATCACGAATGTTGGCCTTTAGCACGGCGTCGTTCTGTCCGGCCTGAATGCCGTTAAACCAGATGTAGCCCTCGCGACCCTCGGTGCACTCTGGCGTTTGCTGGCGGTCGAAATGGCTGATGAAATCGGTCGCCATCAACAACGGGTTCACCAGTACTCCTTTGGCGGACATCGGATGCGCCGTCACGCCGGTGAAGCGGATCTCAGCGGCTGCCGCATTAAAGTTCTCGTAGACAATTTCCCCCAGCTCGCAGCAGTCGATGGTCCAGGCAAAGTCGACGTCGAAGCGCTTAAGATCCAGCGCCTTTGCACCGTTCAGGCCGATCTCTTCATCAGGCACAAACGCGACCACAATGTCGCCATGCTGATGCTCAGCGGTGAGGTTTTCCAGTACGGTCATCACCACGGTTACCGCCGCTTTATTATCTGCGCCCAATACGCTGGTACCGTCGCTGAAAATAATCTCTTCATTCGGGTAAGCCAGAATTTCAGGATGCTCTTTCACCCGCAGCCAGATCTCTTTTTCTTTATTCAGACAGAGATCTTCACCGGTAAAGGTTAATATTTGCGGATGAATATCCGGTGATAATCCTACGTCCACGGTATCAATATGGGTAATAAAGCCAATGCGCGGCGCGCCGGGCACGTTGCCTTTTTTTACCGCCGTCACGGTAGCGAACTCGTCAATCACGATGTCGTCTAAACCCAGCTGCGCCAGCTCCTGCGCCAGTTCTCGCGCCATGTCGTGCTGGCCCGGGGTTGAGGGCAGAGTTTTTACTTTCGGATCGCTCTGGCTGGTAATCGCAAGATAGCGGAAAAAACGGTGCGTTAATTGTCTGGAAAGCGGCGAGCCCATAGTGTTTTCTTCCTTATTTATTTTTCAGGTGTTTGCCACTTCACTTTAATGTTATTTATGAAATGGCAAAAGAATTAATTAGCCGTCGAATTAAAAAGACAGGAATAAATGATGACAAGCAAACGCACAATGTTAACGCTGGCACTCGCTGCGCTCACGGTCAGTTCTACCGTAGCCGCGAAAACGCTGGTGTATTGCTCCGAAGGGTCACCGGAAAACTTTAATCCTCAGTTATACACCTCGGGCACCAGCGTGGACGCCAGCGCCGTGCCGGTCTATAACCGGCTGGTCGATTTCAAACCCGGCACCACGGAGTTGGTGCCGAGCCTGGCTGAGCGCTGGGAGGTGAGCGACGACGGCAAGGTTTACACCTTCCATCTGCGTCAGGGCGTGAAGTTCCAGAGCAATAAATTCTTCACGCCGACCCGTGACTTTAACGCCGATGACGTGATCTTCTCGTTTATGCGCCAGAAGGACGTGAATCATCCGTATCACAATGTCTCTAACGGCAGCTATTCCAACTTCGAAAGCCTGGAGTTTGGTAGTCTGATTACCGCCATTGATAAAGTTGATGACCATACCGTTCGCTTTACCCTGGCACACCCGGAAGCGCCGTTTGTCGCCGACCTGGCATGGTATTTTGCCTCGATCCTCTCCGCGGAATATGCCGATGCGATGCTGAAAGCGGGCACGCCGGAGAAGGTGGATATGCAGCCGATCGGCACCGGGCCGTTTAAGCTGGCGCAGTATCAGAAGGATTCCCGCATTCTGTTCACGGCATTTGCCGACTACTGGCAGGGAAAATCGAAGCTGGACAGGCTGGTCTTCACCATCACCCCGGATCCCTCCATGCGTTTTGCCAAAATTGAGAAAAACGAATGTCAGGTGATGCCGTTCCCGAACCCGGCGGACCTGCCGCGCATGAAGGCGAACAAAGAAATCAACCTGATGAGCAAGGCCGGGCTGAACACCGGTTTCCTGGCGTTTAATACCCAAAAGCCACCGCTGGATAACGTGAAGGTTCGCCAGGCGCTGGCGATGGCGATCAATAAACCGGCCATCATTGACGCGGTATTCCACGGCACCGGAACCGCCGCGAAAAACCTGCTGCCGCCGGGCGTCTGGAGCGCTGACAGCGAACTGAAGGATTACGCTTACGATCCTGAAAAAGCGAAAGCGTTGCTGAAAGAGGCCGGCCTGGCCAGCGGCATGAGCATCGACCTGTGGGCAATGCCCGTCCAGCGGCCCTATAACCCGAACGCCAGACGGATGGCGGAGATGATTCAGGCCGACTGGGCGAAGGTGGGGGTGCAGACCAAAATTGTCACCTACGAATGGGGCGAATATCTCAAGCGCGTGAAGGGCGGTGAACATCAGGCCGCGCTGATGGGCTGGACGACCGCAACGGGCGACCCGGATAACTTCTTTGGTCCGCTCTTTACCTGCACCTCGGCAAACGGCGGTTCGAATTCGGCGAAGTGGTGCTACAAGCCGTTTGATAAGATCATCGCCGAGGCAAAATCGATAACCGATCGCGATAAACGCGTGGCGCTGTACAAAGAGGCGCAGCAAATCATGCATGACCAGATGCCGGCGGTCATGATTGCGCATTCAACGATCTTCGAACCGGTGCGCAAAGAGGTGACAGGCTACGAAATCGATCCGTTTGGCAAGCATTTATTCTGGCAGGTGGATATAAATCAGTAATTTTTCACTGCCCGGTACGCTGCCGGGCACTCTTTTCGCAATTTGTGCTGTCCGCATCATTTTTTGTCACAACAAACCCACCAGACTTTTGCTATAACTTCAAATGCATACTTGCAGATAACATGGAAAACTATCATGCGTCCTCAAACTTTTTTTAAAGTTGCAGTGCTTACGGGTCTGTTGGCACTGGCGGGCTGTTCTTCAAAAGTCGCCGCGCCAGAACAATATTCAGGCTTTTTAAAAGATTACTCCGGCCTGCAGCAGACGACCTCTGCGACGGGTAAACCCACGCTGCGTTGGGTCGATCCTTCCTACAACGAAGCCAATTACGACAGTATTATCTGGACGCCGATTACCTATTATCCTGCGCCTAAGCCAACCACGCAGATTGGTAAAAGAACGCTTGATGAGCTGTTGAATTACACCAATAACAAAATGAAAACGGCGATTGGTACCCGTAAGCCGATTGTGAGCACGCCGGGTAAACACAGCCTGATTTTCCGCGGTGCAATCACCGGGGTGAGTTCGCAGAAAGAGGGTCTGCAGTTCTATGAAGTGGTGCCGGTCGCGCTGGTGGTTGCGGGGACGCAGATGGCAACCGGCCATCGCACCATGGATACGCATCTCTTCTTTGAAGGTGAGCTGATCGATGCGGCCACCAACAAACCGGTGATGAAGGTGGTTCGTAAAGGCGAAGGTAAAGAGCTGACCAACGAAAGTACGCCAATGACCTTTGCCACGCTGAAGCAGGTTGTTGATGACATGGCGACGGATGCCACCATGTTCGACGTGCATAAAACAGCGAAATAACGGTAAGCGGCCTGCAGTTTGCAGGCCGTTTTTTTATGCTGTCCGCAAGCGCCTGAACCAGGTCTCTGGTTTTGTGAACATCACCATATTCCCGCCCAGAATCAGCAGTAACCCGACGATACCGTTAATGTGCCAGACGTAGCCTTCATACACCGTTGAGATGGAGAGCGCCACCAGCGGGAAGAGCAGCGTACTGTAAGCCGCTTTACCGGGGCCGATACGTCCCACCAGCGTGAAGTAGGCGCCAAAGGCTATCACCGAGCCGAACAGGGCCAGATAGAGCAGCGCGCCCATGTAGGTGACCGTCCATTCCGGGGTAAAACTGTCGCCTCTGCAAAGCGCAATGCCGCCCATCACCAGCGTGCCGTAAAGCATCGCCCAGGCGTTGGTGGTCATGGTTTCCAGACCTCTGCGCTGATGGCGCATGCTGATCATATTGCCCAGCGAGAACCCATACGTGCCGAGGGCGGAAAGGCCAATGCCCGTCAGAAGCGATACGCTCCAGCCGCTGGCCAGCAGGTCGTCCCAGAAAAGGGTCACGATCCCCACAAGACCCAGCGCCGCCGCCGTCCAGAAACGCGCGGGCGGGCGCTGTCCGAAGAAAATAAAACAGTTAATGGCGTTGTAGAGCACCGCCATGGAGAAGATCACCGATTCCAGCCCGGTGTTGATGTGCGCGGCCGCGGTATAGAAGCACCAGAAGTTAAAGCAGAAGACGCAGCATCCCTGAAGCATGCAGAACAGGTGATCCCGCAGGGCCAGCTTGCGCAGACGGCGCAGGGCAAGTAACACCACCATCATTGTGGCGCTGGCCACCGCGAAGCGCCAGAAAATTGACACCGGGGCCGCCACGGGACCCTGCTGCAGGAAAATGGCAATCCAGGTGGTTCCCCAGATGATCACCACCAGTCCGTATAATAATGCGTTCATATTTTTTCTCTTCTCAAACCACGGAAGCCCGCAGTATGGCGCGGAGAGCGACAGGGGACTTTCACCGGCTTGCGGTAGACTTGCAAAATCTTGCGCTTTTTTCTTTTCCGGGGGCTGGCAACGGGGGACAACAGTTCTTAGACTGACAGTTCACTCAATAACGCGCTAACGGTTATGTCTAACGCTTACGATACCTTTGAAACGCTACGCCAGCAGAATGCGGTCCTGCGGGAAACCGTTTCTCTGAATTCCGGCATTCAGCTGGCGGCGTGGTACAACAAGCGCGATACGATAACGGTTAAAAGCAACCATCACACCCTCAGTCTGTACGTCGCCGACGGTTACGAGAGCTATCAAAAGACGCCGGGCGGCTGGAAGAACGGCGGGGGACCGGATCGTTTCTGTTTAATGCCGAAAGAGAGTGAATCGACGTGGGATATCCGCGACGATCTGTCTTTTGTCCATCTCTACTGCACCGACGAACACCTGCGCGATGTGGGCGAAAAAATCTGGGACAAGCGGCCGCTGTCGCTGACGCTGGACGAGCGCATTTTTGGCAGCGACCCGAAGATCACCGCGCTGTACCGCCAGTTTCTTCTCGGCTGCGACTGGCAGCAGCAGGCCAATCAGCTCACCCTGAGTACGGCCTCCACGCTGCTATTGACCCACCTGCTGCAAAACTACGCTAACGTTCAGTGGAAGCTGCCGGTCGTTACCGGCGGGTTATCGCCGTTTGTTCTGCGCAACGTGCTGGCTTTCATTGAAGAAAACCTCGGGCAGCCCCTGACGCTGGCTGAGCTCGCGGCGCAGGCTGCCCTCAGCGAATACCATTTTGCCCGCATGTTCCGCCAGTCGACGGGGCTGGCGCCGCATCAGTACGTCATGCAAAGGCGCATGGAAAAAGCGAAAAACCTGGTACAGCATACCTCGACGCCGCTCACGGATATCGCGCTGGCCTGCGGGTTTAACTCCGCCAGCCACTTCAGTAACCGTTTCCGTAGCGTCATGGGCATCACGCCGTCTCAGCTACGCGCGGCGAGCGCGTGAGAACAGGGCGTAGCACACCCCACCCAGCACCAGCCCCCAGAATGCCGAACCGATGCCGAGGATCGTAACGCCGCTCGCGGTCATCAAAAACGTGACGATGGCCGCGTCGCGCTCCGCTTCATGATTCAGCGCCTGATATAAACTTCCGCTAATGGTACCCAGCAGCGCCAGACCGGCAAGGGTCTGGATCCAGCTGAGCGGCAGTGCTGCCATTATCGCGGTGATAGATCCGCCGAACACCCCCGCCAGCAGATAAAACCCGCCAGCCGCGATGGCCGCCAGCCAGCGTTTAGCGGCATCCGGGTGGGCATCCGGGCTTTGACAGATAGCGGCGGTAATGGCGGCTATGCAGATGGAAAAGACGCCGAAGGGGGACAGCAGCAGCGCGAGCCCGCCCGTAAAAATAATGATCGGTGAGACCGCCAGCGGATAGCCGGACGCTTTCATCGTCGCGAAACCGGGCGCATTTTGCGAGGCCATGGTCACCAGAAAGAAAGGCAAACCGATACTTACCAGGCTGGTGAAGGTAAAGGCGGGGGCAATAAACTCAGGCATCACGGGGGAGAGGGTGATTTTATCGGTGACAACGTCACCTCCGGCCCACGCCACGATCCCGCCCACCAGCAGCGTAACGACGATGGCATACCGCGGTGCCAGCGCTTTCGCTACCAGCCACGCCGCAATCATGCTTCCGCACAGCAGAAAGTGCCCGTCCAGATGGGCAAACGCATGCAGCCCAAACTGCAGGAGTACGCCCGCCAGCATGGCGGCCGCAAGCGAATGGGGGATTAGCTTCATCAGACGGGCAAAAAGCCCGGTAACGCCGCAGAGTAAAATGAGCGCGTTGGCGAAGATGAACACGCCGATCGTCTCAGCCAGCGTTACGCCGTGCAGGCTTGTGGCGAGCAGCGCCGCGCCGGGCGTAGACCAGGCGGTCAGCACCGGGGCTTTATACCACCAGGAAAGCGCCAGGGTGCTGACGCCCATTCCTGTCCCCAGCGCGGTCATCCAGCCCGCGATCTGCTGCGCGCTGGCGCCCGCCGCCGCCGCGGCCTGCCAGATAATGGCTGCAGAACTGGCGTAACCGACCAGGACGGCGACAAATCCAGCCAGTGCGGCTGGAACGAGATGAGAGGAAGGGCGCATGGAAACTCCGTTGTGCGTTATAACGTCCGCGATAAGGTAACACTGTGCGTTATAGCGTACAAGTGGTATGCTCATCACCATCAGGAGGGAGCATGGACATTACACAACATCTTGCAGCAACGCTGAAAACGCTGCGCCAGGCCCGCGGCTGGAGTTTGTCGAAGCTGGCGGACGAAACCGGCGTGTCGAAAGCGATGCTCGGGCAAATCGAGCGCAATGAGTCCAGCCCGACGGTGTCGACGCTGTGGAAAATTGCCACTGGGCTGAACGTCCCGTTTTCCGCGTTCATCACGCCCGAGGCGGACAGGCCGGCGGTGTTTGATTCGCAGCAGCAGGCGATGGTGGTTAAACCGCTCTTTCCCTGGGATGAGACGCTCAGGTTCGATCATTTCTCCATCACGCTGGCACCGGGCGCCCTGAGCGAGTCCACGCCGCACGAGGCGGGGGTGATCGAACACGTGGTGGTGATTGACGGCGAGCTGGAGATGAACATCAACGGGGAGTGGCAGACGGTTTATGCCGATTCTGGCGTTCGTTTTGCCGGCGATAAAGCACACGCCTACCGCAACAGCACCGACCGGCCGGTGCATTTTCACTCTCTGATTCATTATCCCCGCTGAGGCTACGCAAAACTGTTTCGCTGTCGCATACTTCTGACTACAATAGCCGCCATTTTGACCATAACGGATAACGACGAAGTATGCGCCTGCAATCCCATCATCTTGAACTTTTAAGCCCGGCCCGCGACGCCGCCATTGCCCGTGAAGCAATCCTTCACGGCGCTGACGCCGTCTACATCGGCGGCCCTGGCTTCGGTGCCCGCCATAACGCCAGCAACAGCCTGAGCGATATCGCCGAGCTGGTGCCGTTCGCCCACCGTTTCGGGGCGAAAGTGTTCGTGACCCTGAACACCATTCTTCATGATGATGAGCTGGAGCCCGCGCAGCGTCTGATTACCGATCTCTACCAGACCGGCGTTGATGCCCTGATCGTTCAGGACATGGGCGTTCTGGAGCTGGATATTCCGCCCATTGAGCTGCACGCCAGTACCCAGTGCGATATCCGTACGGTAGAAAAGGCGAAGTTTCTCTCCGACGTCGGCTTTTCGCAGATTGTTCTGGCGCGCGAGCTGAACCTTAATCAGATCCGCGATATTCACCAGGCGACGGACGCGACGATTGAATTCTTTATCCACGGGGCGCTGTGCGTGGCCTATTCCGGCCAGTGCAACATTTCCCACGCCCAGACCGGCCGCAGCGCCAACCGCGGCGACTGCTCTCAGGCCTGCCGTCTGCCGTATACCCTGAAAGACGATCAGGGCCGCGTCGTGGCGTTCGAAAAACACCTGCTCTCCATGAAGGATAACGATCAGACGGCTAACCTGGGCGCGCTGATCGACGCGGGCGTGCGTTCCTTCAAGATTGAAGGGCGCTACAAAGATATGAGCTACGTAAAGAACATCACCGCGCACTATCGCCAGATGCTCGACGCCATCATTGAAGATCGCGGCGACCTGGCGCGCGCGTCAGCCGGGCGTACCGAGCATTTCTTTGTTCCGTCGACGGACAAAACCTTCCACCGCGGCAGCACGGACTATTTCGTGAATGCCCGTAAAGGGGATATCGGCGCGTTTGACTCACCGAAGTTTATCGGCTTACCCGTTGGTGAAGTGCTGAAAGTGGCGAAAGATCACCTTGACGTTGAAGTGACGGAACCGCTGGCGAACGGTGATGGCCTTAACGTGATGATTAAGCGTGAGGTCGTGGGCTTCCGCGCCAACACGGTCGAGAAAACCGGCGAGAACCGCTACCGCGTATGGCCGAATGAAATGCCTGCCGATCTCTACAAGGCAAGGCCGAACGCGGCGCTTAACCGTAACCTGGATCATAACTGGCAGCAGGCGCTGCTTAAAACCTCCAGCGAGCGTCGCATCGCGGTGGATATTGAGCTGGGCGGCTGGGAAGAGCAGCTGATTCTGACCATGACCTGTGAAGACGGCATCAGCGTGACGCATACGCTCGACGGCCTGTTCGAGGTGGCAAACAACGCGGAAAAAGCGCTTAACAGCCTGAAGGATGGCGTGGCGAAGCTGGGCCAGACAATTTACTACGCGCGCGCGATTGAGGTTAATCTACCGGACGCGCTGTTCGTACCGAACAGCCTGCTTAACCAGTTCCGCCGTGAAACGGCAGAGATGCTGGATGCAGCGCGTCTGGCTCAGTATCCGCGCGGCAGCCGTAAGGCCGAATCTGTTCCTGCGCCCGTGTATCCGGACACCCATCTATCCTTCCTCGCGAACGTTTACAACCATAAAGCGCGTGAATTCTATCATCGTCACGGCGTGCAGCTGATCGACGCGGCCTATGAAGCGCACGAAGAGAAGGGCGATGTGCCGGTGATGATCACCAAGCACTGCCTCCGCTTTGCTTTTAACCTGTGTCCTAAGCAGGCGAAAGGGAATATCAAGAGCTGGAAGGCGACCCCCATGCAGCTGGTTAACGGCGACGAAGTTCTGACCCTGAAGTTTGACTGCCGTCCGTGCGAAATGCACGTTATTGGTAAGATGAAAAACCACATCTTTAAAATGCCGCCGCCGGGCAGCATCGTCGCGTCCGTCAGCCCTGACGATCTGATGAAAACCCTGCCGAAGCGTAAAGGCAGTTAACTACCTTACGTGCGTGTCCGGTTTGCGCGATTTCTGCCACTGGTGGTGTTCGCGCAAACCCTCCGCCGACTCTTCTGCCGCACTGCGTAACTCGTCGCTGTCGGCCTCATGCCGCAGCTGATGTTCAACATTTTTTACCCATACGTATTCATGGCCCTTGTGCCCGGCCATAAGCTGGCCTGAAAACAGAGCACAAATAAGCAGGACGACAGATAACCCTTTTTTTAGCATGGTGTTCACCGCTGAATAACATTGCGGAATAAGCATGCCGATCGTTTCTTCGTGTTATTATTCTTTTATTCAAAGTACGGCAAAGAAAATGTCAAATACTGTAGGATCGGAATTCCTCTTAGGAAATTTCCTAAATATGATTGTGGCGTTGTAAACTACCTGTTCTGGTACTGAAAGAGACGTTTGCTTTAAGGATAATCCTATATAATAGAGGTTCTCTGGCTAAGGAATGGGTCTTAATTAATGAAAAAAATAATCGCGCTTGCGCTCCTTGTGGCGGCCGTAGGGGCTACCGCAGGGTTCCGCTATATCGAGAATGGCGAACCAGAATATATTCAGTCCGCAGAAACCCGCGTTGGTTCCTATTTAACCAGCGACTACGGACGCGTAGCCTGTAATAGCAAAAAAGTAAATGAACAACGCTGGGAATTAGACTGCACGCATCAGTCTGGGGGAAAAACATTCCAGTTCGCAGTGTATCCCTCTGAAAAAGCACCCTATGGTGTCTCGCGATCGTTTTATCTCGAAGCCCTTAACGATGATGCAAAACAGAGCGCTGAGCAGGGTCTGATGCGCTATTTGCAAATCAACACCAGGGCGAGTTAATCGTTAATAAGGCTGTTGAGCTTTCGTTGAGGAAGTCAGTGTTAGTTTGTTCGAGATCCGCTGCCCGACCATGGAGTGTCGGGGACGTAGAGACCAAAATACAAATCTATCCATGCAAGCATTTACCGCCAGAAAATGGCGGTTTTTTTTGCCAACTCGCTTGTGCCATGCCCCTATGATCTCACCTGATAGTGTGACTGTACCAGTCCCGAAGGGAAGCTGCGGCTTGATACCAGGGTTAAATCAATATCCCGGGACAGCGTGCCAAAAAGCGGTTTTCCTGAGCCGAGCAGCACGGGTACGGTAGTGATAACAATATCGGCGACCAGCCCTTCGCGCAGGAAGGACTGTATCACCTGCCCGCCATCGATATAGACGCGATTTACGTTTTGTGCCGCCAGATCGCCGAGAACCTCTTTTGGCGTGCTGCGTGAGAACTGCACTTTGCCCTTCAGCGCCTCGGGCACGGGCGTCCCGGCCAGCTGTCGGGAGAGCACCAGCACGGGCCGGTCATAAGGCCATGCGTCAAAGGTCAGCACCTTTTCGTAGCTACCCCGGCCCATCACGATCCACTCTTTATCGGCGATGAACGCGTCATAGCCATGATCTTCTGTCGGGTCATCGCGCTGCAGCAGCCAGTCGATATCGTCATTTTCTCTGGCGATGTAGCCATCAAGACTGACAGCGATAAAAACGTGTGTGGTGACCATCAGGAGCTCCGTATTCAAACGTAATCGAAAAGACTGACCGTTTAGCGGCCAGCATCAGGGGGCGAAAACTGTTTACGATACTGGGCAGGCGAAAGCGCATACTGCTGGCGAAAATGATGGCGCAGCGTCGAGGCCTGACCGAACCCGGTCTGTTCAGCAATGCTGTCGATGCTCAACCGGCTGCTTTCCAGATAATCTTTCGCTCTCAGCAGGCGTTCATTGATCAGCCAGCGTGCGGGCGTCATCCCCGTCGCCGCCTCGAAGCGGCGCAGGAAGGTGCGCTGGCTCATACCGACCCGACGCGCCAGCGAGTCGAGGCTGTGCGGCTCGATAAGATTCTGGTGCAGATAGTCAAACAGCTGGCCCAGGCGCTGGCTCTCACGCAGCTGCGCCACCGGGCGGCTCAGCTGCTGCGGCTGCGAGCCGTCACGGTGAGGGGGGATCACCAGCCGCCGCGCCACGCTGTTGGCGGTTTCCAAACCGTAATCCCGCCGGACGACGTGCAGACAGAGATCGATCCCTGCCGCGCTGCCCGCAGAGGTCAGGATGTCTCCCTCGTCCTGGTAGAGCACGTCCTCAACCACTTCGATTTCAGGGTTGCAGGCCTTAAGCGCGTCAATATAGCGCCAGTGCGTTGTGGCCTTGCGGCCGTTCAGTAGCCCCGTAGCGGCCAGCACGAACACGCCCGAACAGATGGACAGTAGCTGGCACCCGCGCGCGCTGGCCTGGCGCAATGCCTCGCAGAGCGCGTCCGGAACCGGTGCATCCAGCCCGCGCCAGCCGGGAACCACGATCAGATCTGCCGACGCAAGCAGGCTCAAATCGCCATCAGTAACCATGCGGATCCCGCCGGTCGCCCGCAGTTCTCCGCTATCCACGCTCGCCACCGCAAAACGATACCAGTCATCGCCCAGTTCCGGACGCGGCAGGCCAAAAATCTCCACCGCGACGCCAAACTCGAAGGTACACAGTCCGTCATAAGCCAGCACCACCACCTGCGGGCGGGAAATCTGTCTTAAGTTTGTCATCTTTTTGCTGTTTTCTGGCATAAGCAAGCGCATTCATGAGCTGAATTTGTGGATAGAGTAGTGTTAACACAAACGCCAAAGATGAGGAAGGATCATGAGCTATGTTACTGAATTTCCGGCTGCCGAGCCGCAGGAAGCCGTTACCCATTTTCTGCGTCGCCTGAGCGTCGAAACCGACTGCGCCGACGTGCATCATGCCATCGCCAATAATGAGCAGGACTTTGTGCTGCTGCACGTGGTGGGGAGCCCGGAACAGTTTGCCCGTCGCCATGTGCCGGGGGCACTGCATATGCCCTGGAGCCAGATTACCGCCGAGCGGATGTCCCAATGGCCGGAAGGGACGCTGTTTGTCGTCTACTGCGCGGGGCCCCACTGTAACGGGGCTGACCGAGCCGCGCTGAAGCTGGCGCGTCTCGGGCTACCGGTCAAAATCATGCTTGGCGGCATTACCGGCTGGGAAGATGAGCACTACGCGTTTGCCAGCCTGGCGTCCGTCGCCGCGCTGTGAATATGAATTTTTTTCAATACCCGTGAAATTTTCTCGTTTGCCGGAAGCGGTGACGTATGACATCTTTTTTGGACATTTAGACATCCAGAAGTCTAAATATTCAAATGATGAATTATCACTGCCGGCAATTATCGCCGGCAGACTGAGGAGATTTCCATGCAACGACAGCACGCCCCATACCGCGCCGACGTAGTCGGCAGCTTTTTACGTCCGGATGCCGTTAAACAGGCGCGCCTGAAGTTCGCCAGCGGCGAAATTGATGCCGGACAGCTTCGTGCGGTGGAGGACGAGGCCATTCGCCACGTCGTCGAGCAGCAGTGTGCGTGCGGCCTGCATGTCGTGACCGACGGTGAATTTCGCCGTGCCTGGTGGCACTTCGACTTCTTTGACGGTCTGCAGGGCGTTGAGCGTTACGATTCGCAGCAGGGCATTCAGTTCAACGGAGTACAAACCAAGGCCCACGGCGTGCGCGTGACCGGCAAGCTGGGCTTTGGCGACCACCCGATGCTGGAAGATTTCCGCTATCTGAAAAGCATCAGCGGCAATGCCCAGCCGAAGATGACCATTCCCAGCCCAAGCGTGCTCCATTTCCGCGGCGGGCGCAAAGACATCGACGCGACGGTTTACCCGGATCTGAACGACTATTTCGAGGACCTGGCGACCACCTGGCGCGACGCCATCCGCGCATTCTACGACGCGGGCTGCCGTTACCTGCAGCTGGACGACACCGTCTGGGCCTATCTCTGTTCGGACGATCAGCGCCGTCAGATCCGCGAGCGCGGCGATGATGCCGATGAGCTGGCGCAAATCTATGCCCGCGTGCTGAACAAGGCGCTGGAAGGCAAGCCGGAGGATCTGACCATCGGGCTGCACGTCTGCCGCGGCAACTTCCGTTCCACCTGGATTTCCGAAGGCGGCTACGAGCCGGTGGCGGAAGTGCTGTTCGGAACGGTTAACGTTGACGCCTTTTTCCTCGAATACGATAACGACCGCAGCGGGGATTTCGCGCCGCTGCGCTTCGTTCGTCCGGGCAAGCAGCAGGTGGTGCTGGGGCTGATCACCACGAAAAACGGTGAGCTGGAGAACCCGGAAGGCATCAAGGCGCGTCTGGAAGAGGCAGCGAAGTACGTGGCGAAAGATCAGATTTGCCTCAGCCCGCAGTGCGGTTTTGCCTCGACAGAAGAGGGCAACAGCCTGAGCGAAACCCAGCAGTGGGATAAAGTCCGTCTGGTCACGCAGATTGCCAGCGAAGTCTGGTAAACCTTCCGGCACAGCGCTGCATTATAAAAGTGCAGTGCTGTGCCATTCTGAGTCGTTCTCTTTACATCCTGCACTCTGTTTCCTGCAATAGCGCATTTTTCATTCTGGCATCCTTTTTGCTCCTGCTTCGCTGACACCTTTATTTCCGCGTCCATGCCGTAACGGACGTTTTCGCACAGCGTTCTTTTTCAGGAGTGAAATATGCAGCGTCGTACCTTATTAAAAGCCTTTGCGTTATCCGCGTCCGTCGCGGCGATGGGAATGAGTTTTGGCGTGCAGGCGGCCGATACCATCAAAGTGGGGATCATGCATTCTCTGTCCGGCACGATGGCCATCTCCGAAACCCCGCTGAAAGACGTCGCGCTGATGACCATCGATGAGATCAACGCCAAAGGCGGCGTGCTGGGTAAGAAACTGGAGCCGGTGGTGGTGGATCCGGCCTCGAACTGGCCGCTGTTTGCCGAGAAGGCGCGTCAGCTGTTGAGTCAGGATAAAGTGGCGGTGGTGTTCGGCTGCTGGACGTCGGTTTCGCGCAAATCGGTGCTGCCGGTCTTCGAAGAGCTGAACGGCCTGCTGTTCTATCCGGTGCAGTATGAGGGCGAAGAGATGTCGCCAAACGTCTTCTATACCGGCGCGGCGCCGAATCAGCAAGCCATTCCGGCGGTGGAATACCTGATGAGCGAAGACGGCGGCGGGGCGAAACGCTTCTTCCTGCTGGGCACCGACTACGTTTACCCGCGCACCACCAACAAGATCCTGCGCGCGTTCCTGCATTCGAAAGGGGTGGCGGATAAGGACATCGAAGAGGTTTACACCCCGTTTGGTCATAGCGACTACCAGACCATCGTCGCCAACATCAAGAAATTCTCCGCAGGCGGCAAAACCGCCGTGGTCTCGACCATCAACGGCGATTCCAACGTGCCGTTCTACAAAGAGCTGGCTAACCAGGGGCTGAAGGCGACCGATGTCCCGGTGGTGGCGTTCTCCGTAGGCGAAGAAGAGCTGCGCGGGATCGACACCAAACCGCTGGTCGGTAACCTCGCGGCGTGGAACTACTTTGAATCCGTGGATAACCCGACCAACCAGGCCTTCGTCGCGGATTACAAAGCCTATGCCAAAGCGCACAAGCTGCCGAACGCCGATACCGTGGTGACCAACGACCCGATGGAAGCTACTTACGTGGGGATTCATATGTGGGCGCAGGCGGTGGAAAAAGCAGGCACCACCGACGTGGATAAGGTGCGTGCGGCGATGGCCGGTCAGTCGTTTAAGGCGCCTTCAGGCTTTACGCTCACCATGGATGCCACCAACCATCATCTGCATAAGCCGGTCATGATCGGTGAAATCGAAGGCAACGGCCAGTTCAACGTGGTCTGGCAGACGGAGCAGCCGGTACGCGCCCAGCCGTGGAGCCCGTTCATCGACGGGAATGACAAAAAGCCCGACCAGCCGATGAAAACCGCCAGCAACTAAGCCATCACCGCAGGGAGAAACGTCATGAACGCCATGCGCATGTTCATCGCTCTTGTATGGCTTTCCGGACTGCTGCCAGGGATGGCGCAGGCATCGGATGCCGATCGTTTTGTTGCCGCCAGCCGCAGCCAGCAGGCGGATTTACTCACGCAGTGGGCCGCCGCGCCGGATGCCGCACGGCTGCCGCTGCTTCAGTCTCTGCAAAAGGAAAACCTGTATACCGACAGCCAAAAGCACGCCTTTGCGCAGCGCAATGGTCAAATGGTTTCGCTCGGTGAAGCCCGCGTGGCCGAAGGGCCAGCCAAAGCCGTTCGTCTGACCAACCGGCTGCGCGTGCTGGCCGCTACGGCCATCGCTACACATCAGCTGGTTAGTGACGGTGTCACAGAAAGACGAGCAGCGGCGCGTCAGCTTCAGCGGGATGCCCAGCCCGGGATGCTCGCTTTTCTCGAAAAGCGGGTAAACGATGAAACGGACGCTGTCGCACGCCAGGCGCTTTTACTGGCGGTGGCGAATCTCCAGCTGGCCAGCCCGCAGGCAGAGGTGCGCCACAAGGCTGTCGAATTATTAGGCCAGTCAGACGATCCGGACGTGCAGTCCAGACTCACCCCGTTCACTCAGGCGCAGACCGAGCCGGACGCCAGCGTGCGCGCGGCCGCGCAGGAGAGTCTTAGCCAGATCCAGCATCGACTGATGTGGGGCGACCTGCTGGGCCAGGCGTTTATGGGGCTGTCCCTGGGATCGGTGCTGCTGCTGGCCGCGCTGGGGCTCGCTATCACCTACGGCCTGCTGGGCGTCATTAATATGGCGCACGGCGAGATGCTGATGCTGGGCGCGTACGCCACGTGGATGGTGCAGCAGGCGATGGCCGGGCTTGCGCCCCAGTGGCTGGCGCTCTATCCCGTTATCGCGCTGCCGGTGGCGTTCTGCCTGACGGCGGGCATCGGGATGGTGCTGGAGCGCACCGTGATCCGTCACCTGTATGGTCGCCCGCTGGAAACGCTGCTGGCAACGTGGGGGATCAGCCTGATGATTATCCAGCTGGTTCGCATGACGTTTGGCGCCCAGAACCTGGAGGTAGCAAACCCGGCATGGCTGTCCGGCGGGGTGCAGGTTTTTGCCAACCTGACGCTGCCGTGGAACCGCATCGTGGTGCTGGGCTTTGTGCTGATGGTGCTGTTCTTTACCTGGCTCATTCTGAATAAAACCCGTCTGGGGCTCAACGTGCGGGCGGTAACGCAGAACCGCAGCATGGCCGCCTGCTGCGGGGTACCGACCGGGCGCGTCGATATGCTGGCGTTTGGGCTGGGCTCAGGGATCGCCGGGCTAGGCGGCGTGGCGCTATCCCAGCTTGGGAACGTCGGGCCGGAGCTCGGTCAGGGTTACATCATCGACTCGTTCCTCGTGGTCGTTCTCGGTGGCGTGGGCCAGCTGGCAGGCAGCGTAGCCGCCGCATTTGGGCTGGGCATTTTCAATAAAATTCTTGAGCCCCAGATGGGGGCCGTGCTGGGCAAGATTGTGATTCTGGTAGCGATCGTGCTGTTTATTCAGAAGCGTCCTCAGGGGCTGTTTGCGCTGAAAGGGAGGGTGATTGACTGATGAGCCAGCCGCTAACCTTAACGCTGGCGCGTAAAGCGCCGCGCGTCACGCAGATTGCAGGCAGCCTCCTGGTGGCATGTCTGCTGATATTACCGTTTTTTGCCTTGCTGCCTGCGACGCATCCGCTGGCGCTGTCGACCTGGATGCTGACGCTCATCGGCAAGATCCTCTGCTATGCCATCGTTGCGGTGGCGCTGGATCTGGTGTGGGGCTATGCCGGGATGCTCTCTCTTGGGCACGGCATCTTCTTCGCCCTGGGCGGCTATGCGATGGGGATGTACCTGATGCGTCAGGCGTCAGGGGACGGCCTGCCCGCGTTTATGTCGTTTCTCTCCTGGAGCGAGCTGCCGTGGTTCTGGTGGGGCACCCAGCACTTTGCCTGGGCGCTGGTGCTGATTGTGATGGTACCGGGCCTGCTGGCGCTGGTGTTTGGCTGGTTTGCCTTCCGCTCAAAGATCAAAGGTGTCTACTTCTCGATTATGACCCAGGCGCTGACCTACGCGGGCATGCTGCTGTTCTTTCGCAACGAAACCGGATTTGGCGGCAATAACGGCTTTACCGGCTTCACTACGCTGCTCGGATTTTCGGTGACGGAAACGGCCACCCGCATCGCGCTGTTCCTGGCAACCGTGCTGCTGCTGCTCATGGCGTTGGGTACCGGATTTGCGCTGGCGAAGAGCAAGTTTGGCCGCATCCTGACCGCCGTGCGCGATGCCGAAAACCGCCTGACGTTTTGCGGCTACGATCCGCGCGGGTTCAAGCTGCTGGTATGGACGCTCTCTGCCGTGCTGTGCGGCCTGGCGGGGGCGCTGTACGTCCCGCAGGTGGGCATTATCAACCCCGGAGAGATGTCGCCGACCAACTCGATAGAAGCCGCCATCTGGGTGGCGCTGGGCGGGCGCGGCACGCTGGTGGGGCCGGTGATTGGCGCGGCGCTGGTCAACGGAGCGAAGAGCTTTTTCACCGTCGCCATGCCAGAGTACTGGCAGCTTTTTCTGGGACTGATTTTTATTGCCGTCACGCTGTTCCTGCCGCGCGGCGTCTACGGTCTGTTGCGTAAGGGAGAGAAATAATGCAGCCAACGGAAGGATTATTTACCCGCCAGCTGCCCGGCGATCGCTACCGGGAGCAGACTGACCCGGTGCTTCAGCTTGAGGCCATTAACGTCAGTTTCGACGGCTTTCAGGCCCTGACCGATCTCTCGCTGAATATCGGCGTGGGCGAGCTTCGCTGCGTGATTGGTCCCAACGGGGCCGGTAAAACCACGCTGATGGACGTCATTACCGGCAAAACGCGGCCAAAGAGCGGCAGGGCGATTTACGATCAGTCCATCGACCTGACCGCGCTTGAGCCTGCGGCCATTGCCCGTCAGGGGATTGGTCGAAAATTCCAGAAGCCCACGGTCTTTGAAGCGCTGACGGTGTGGGAAAACCTCGAGATCGCCATGAAAACCGACAAATCCGTCTGGGCGAGCCTGCGGGCAAAACTCAACGGCGAGCAGCGCGACCGGATCGATGAAATGCTGGTGTTGCTGCGCCTTAGCAGCGAGCGCGATCGCCGCGCCGGGCTGCTTTCGCACGGGCAGAAACAGTTCCTGGAGATCGGCATGCTGCTGGTGCAAGACCCGCACCTGCTTCTGCTGGATGAACCCGCCGCCGGGATGACTGACGCAGAAACGGAATACACCGCCGAGCTGTTCAGAACCCTGGCGGGCAAGCACTCCCTGATGGTGGTGGAGCACGATATGGGCTTTGTTGAAACGATTGCCGACCACGTCACGGTGCTGCATCAGGGGCGGGTGCTGGCGGAGGGCTCGCTTCGCGAGGTGCAGGCCAACGAGCAGGTGATTGAGGTCTATCTGGGGCGCTAAGGAGCGATGATGTTACAGGTTAACGAACTGAATCAGTATTACGGCGGCAGCCATATCCTGCGCGGCGTGAGCTTTGAAGCCGTCACCGGCGAAGTCACCTGCCTGCTGGGGCGCAACGGCGTCGGGAAAACCACGCTGCTGAAGTGTCTTATGGGGCTGATCCCGGCGAAAACCGGGGAGGTCATCTGGCAGGGTAAAACGATCACCCACAGCAGGCCGCACCAGCGGGTGCAGTCTGGCGTGGCGTATGTCCCGCAGGGGCGCGAGATTTTTCCGCGCTTAACTGTGGAAGAGAACCTTCTGCTGGGGCTGTCGCGATTTCCCGCACGCGAGGCGAAGCAGGTGCCTGACGAAATCTGGCAGCTGTTCCCGGTACTTAAAGAGATGAAGCATCGTCGCGGGGGCGATCTCTCGGGTGGGCAACAGCAGCAGCTGGCGATTGGACGCGCGCTGGCGAGCCGTCCGCAGCTGCTGATCCTGGATGAACCCACCGAAGGCATACAGCCATCCGTCATCAAAGAGATTGGCCACGTGATCCGCACCCTGGCAAACAGAGGCGACATGGCGATCCTGCTGGTCGAGCAGTTTTACGACTTTGCCGCAGAGCTGGCCGACAGCTATCTGCTGATGTCCCGCGGCACCATTATTCAGCGCGGGCGGGGTGAAAATATGGAGCAGGAGGGCGTTCGCGGGCTGGTTGCGATCTGAAATGTTATAATATAACATTCTCGTTCTTATAAAACGGAACGAGGGCGTTACTTTGGCTGCATATATTGGAAAATTTGCCATGACTCTGGGGGCGCTGCTGGTCAGCGGCCAGCTGTTTGCTCACTCGCACGGTCATCAGATGACCGAAGCGGAACAGAAGGCGGCAAACGGCGTGTTTGAGGATAAGGACGTGAAGGACAGAGCACTGTCAGACTGGGACGGGACCTGGCAGTCGGTTTATCCGTTCCTGCTGGACGGCTCGCTGGATCCGGTCTTCAGGCAGAAAGCGCAGAAGGATAAAAGCAAAACCTTTGACGAGGTGAAAGCGTACTACCGCAAGGGATATGCGACGGACGTGGATGCCATCGGCATCGAAAATAACGTGATGGAATTTCATAAAGGCAAAGCGGTCAGCCGCTGTCAGTATGGTTACAGCGGCTACAAAATTCTGACCTATGCGTCAGGTAAGAAAGGCGTTCGCTATCTGTTTGAGTGTAAAGATGCCGACAGCAAGGCGCCTAAATTCGTGCAGTTCAGCGACCACACCATCGGACCGAAGGCCTCTTCGCACTTCCATATTTTCATGGGCAACACCTCCCACGAGGCGCTGCTGAAAGAGATGGATAACTGGCCGACCTATTATCCAAACGAGATGTACAAAGAGCAGGTGGTGGAGGAGATGCTGCACCACTGATGCTTTATTGCCGGGTGGCGGCTGCGCCTTACCCGGCCTACATGGTTACGCGACTTTGGGCACTTCGCACCACGCCTTCACGCTCATCCCGCGCAAAATCATCAGCCACGCAATGACGATGGCGACCATCATGATGACAAACAGCGACCAGTGCGGCAGGTTGGTCAGGATAATACCGGTGATCATCGGGTTTGCCGCCGCGCCGAGCCAGCCCAGCGCCTGGGCTGAAAAATAGCTCGCCTTCATCCCCGGCGGGGCAATGTTGTCGATCAGCATGTATTCACCCGGTGCGTAGATAATCTCACCCAGCGTAAAGACGGCGGCGGCGATGCCCCAGTAAATCAGGTTCTCTCCGGAGAGCATAAAGCCCCCCAGCCCCAGGATAAAAAACAGCGTTGCGGCGGTCATTAAAGGCCGAATATTGCTGGCGGAGATCTTGCGCCCCAGCGCGTACTGCAGCGTCACCACCACGGCTGCGTTAACGGGCAGCACCACGGCGACCACCTTCTGGGCAAAATCGCTGTCGGCATTGGCGGCCAGAACATACTGCGAAATGCAGCTGGCGAACGATCCGCCCACGTAAGACGCGAGCAGGCCGGAGAGGGTGAACCAGAACAGGGCGCGGTCTTTCAGCAGTACCGACGGCTGCCAGGGCATCTTCTCCTCGGCGGTATCCAGCGCGACGCTTTTCTGCACGAAGAAATGAATAAACCCGAGCGGCAGCGCGGCGCAGAAGGCGGCCAGCCAGAACGGCAGCTGCAGGCTGTACATCACCAGCAGGGTGCCAATGGGCGGCCCGATCGTCCAGCCAATGTTCAGGAAGCTGTAGTTCAGCGAGAAGACGCGCGCTTTCTGGCTTGCGGTGAGCACGTCGGAGAACCAGGCCTTCAGCACCGTCGAAAAGACGGAATAGGCGCAGTTGATCAGGGAAAAGAACAGCACCACCAGCGTGACGTTATCCACCAGCGGGATCGCGACAAAACCGGCGATAAAGGCCACGATCGCGATCAGCATGTAGCGCTTTTTATCAAACTTATCGGCCAGAATGCCAAATCCCAGGCTGAACACTACGCCGACGGTGAGCGCAATCGTCAGGGCATAACCAATATTCTCGACGCTCATATTAAACACGCGCGTGAGATAAATGGTCATGAACGGCAGCGTTGCCCCCCGACCGATGGTTAATAACAATGACGATGCCAGTAGCGCTGCGGTTGAGCGCCTGAGAGATGGTTTCATATTCCTGCCCGACAATTGCTTATGCTTTTTATGTTGTGTCCTAAAAGGAGTATCACGACATAAGGGGCTTGTATAGCACCCGATTTATCCCTAAGTGCTTCAGCTCCCTGCCAGAAATAATGATCTTCTCGCGGTACACTTTTTTCTGTTACCTTGAAGTGTTAACAAATTATTAATAATTCAGGGGCAGGGTATGACGCGTAAAGACGGGCTGCTGGCGTTGCTGGTGGTCGTGGTATGGGGGCTCAATTTTGTGGTCATCAAGCTGGGATTGCACAACATGCCCCCGCTGATGCTGGCCGGTTTGCGTTTTATGCTGGTGGCATTCCCGGCGCTCTTTTTCGTCGCCCGTCCAAAAATTCCGTTAAAACTGCTTTTGGGCTATGGCCTGACCATCAGCTTTGGCCAGTTCGCGTTTCTCTTCTGCGCCATTAAGTTCGGGATGCCGGCCGGTCTTGCCTCGCTGGTGTTACAGGCGCAGGCGTTCTTTACCATTATTCTCGGCGCCTTCGTGTTTGGCGAACGTTTACAGGGCAAACAGCTGGCGGGGATCGCGCTCGCGGTGTTTGGCGTGCTGGTGCTGATTGAAGCCAGCCTGAACGGTCAGGACGTGGCGCTGCTCGGGTTTATGCTCACGCTGGCGGCGGGGCTGAGCTGGGCCTGCGGCAATATCTTCAACAAGCTGATTATGCAGCACGAGGCGAGGCCTCAGGTGATGTCCCTGGTGGTCTGGAGCGCGTTGATCCCGATAATCCCGTTTCTGGCGGCGTCGTTTATTCTGGATGGCCCGGAGGTGATGCTGAACAGCCTGGTCGACATCGATCTGACCACGATCCTTTCTCTTATCTATCTGGCGTTTGTCGCCACCATCGTGGGCTACGGGATCTGGGGCTCGCTGCTGGGGCGCTATGAGACCTGGCGCGTCGCGCCGCTGTCTTTGCTGGTTCCGGTGGTGGGGCTTGCCAGTGCGGCGATACTGCTGGATGAAACGCTAAGCGCGCTGCAGCTGCTCGGTGCCGTGCTGATCATGGCCGGTCTGTACATCAACGTGTTTGGTCTGCGTGTACGTCGGGCGGCGCGGGTGAGTGGAAAGGCATAAAAAAGCCCCGCGTATGCGGGGCAAAAACGAATCAGAGGCCGTGCCGATTATAATAAGGCACGCCTAATTCGTCGGATTTGTCGCTACCAGCACCCATATGGTTGAAATCAAAAGGTGACTGGTCATGTGCTGACGGCAAAATCATCGTGTCACGATTATTTTGCTGCGTTGCACCTGGGGTTTGCTCCGCGAAGGTCTGGCTGGAAAACAGCACCAGCAAGGCGAGGGCGGCGGAGGCGGTAACGTTCATTTTTTCCTCGGTTACGTCTGTTACAGGCGATGTTTAACTACAGTGTTTTAACGGATACAGATAACGGGATTCACCCGGTACGCTGGTGATTCGGTACTTATGAGGCGGCACGTCAAAGTAGTTCTTGAACGTACGCGTCAGGGTTTGCTGTGATTCAAATCCGTAACGCTCCGCCAGATAAAGGATCGGCTCATTGCTTTCTTTCAGTTTCTGGGCAATTTCCGTCAGTTTGCGGCTGCGAATATATTGACCTAATGAATGACCGGTCTCTTTTTTGAACATCCGTTGCAGGTGCCATTTGGAGTAACCTGAACGCTCAGACACTTTTTCAAGGGAGAGCGGCGATTCCAGGTTATCTTCGATCCAGTCCAAAATGCTATGAATAGTGATAGCGTCAGTATTGCGTCTGGACATCGTCATACCTCTTTTTCTGTTTACGGCAGTATTTTCTTCAGCAAAAGCTCAAGGGTTGCCACTTCATCTGCCGTTAAGTTTTTTGTTAGTTCCTGATGCAGTGTTTGTCCTACTAATTGATGACATTGCTCGCACATAGCCGCGCCATCGCTGGTGAGCCTGACCAGTACGCCGCGTTTGTCATTTGGGTTAGGGCTTCGTTCTACCCATCCTTTGCAGACGAGACGATCGAGCATGCGCGTTAACGCACCCAGATCGACAGAGAGCACCTTTTTCAGCTCAACCGGCGTGATACACCCTTCGCAGCGAATGGAGCACAGCACTTTGAACTGTGTTGCGGTGATATCCAGCGGTGACAGATAGTCATTGAGCAGGCGATCTTTTTTCTGGTTAACCATATGAATAAGACGACCCAGTGGAACAACGTCGTTGAAGATATCACTGGTGTTTTTCACAATGGTTGCCCTGGCAAGTAGTTTAGTCACGGCAGATATTATTGCTCAGGCAAGTATAAGTCAACTGAATGAATCGGCCGATGCCACGAATTGCTAAAACGTTTCATGAACTTTATTTGAAAGCTTGTAAATCATATAGATAACTGCTGGTTATCATTACCTTAAGAAAATAATCGTTACGTTGCGCTGATGGCTGAGCGTCACACTTTCACCCTATAATTGCGATGTTAAATGTGGATAAGGACAACGACGCACTATGTTGGATTTGATTAAAGCAATTGGGCTTGGGCTGGTGGTACTGCTGCCGTTGGCTAACCCGTTAACGACGGTGGCGCTTTTCCTCGGGCTGGCAGGGAACATGAACAGCGCCGAGCGCAATCATCAGTCGATGATGGCTGCCGTGTATGTCTTTGCCATCATGATGGTGGCTTACTATGCGGGACAGGTGGTGATGAACACCTTCGGGATTTCCATCCCTGGCTTGCGTATCGCCGGGGGGCTGATCGTGGCCTTTATCGGCTTCCGCATGCTGTTCCCGGCGCAAAAGGCGCACGAGTCGCCCGAGGCGGCCAGTAAATCCGAAGAGCTGGAAACCGAACCGAGTGCCAATATCGCCTTTGTACCGATTGCCATGCCGAGCACGGCGGGGCCGGGTACCATCGCGATGATCATTAGCTCCGCGTCGACGGTGCGCGACAGCGCAACCTTCCCGGACTGGGTGCTGACGGTTGCGCCGCCGCTGATTTTTGCGATTATCGGGCTTATCGTCTGGGCGTCGCTGCGCAGCTCTGGCGCCATTATGCGCTGGGTAGGCAAGGGCGGGATTGAAGCCATTTCGCGGCTGATGGGCTTCTTGCTGGTTTGTATGGGCGTGCAGTTTATTATTAACGGCGTGCTGGAGATTATTAAGACCTACCATTGAGTTTATTGCCGGGTAAGGCGAAACCGCCACCCGGCATAAACAAACCTCACCCGTGCTGCCCTTGTTCCTCCAGCGCCACCGGCCACTTGCGGAAGATGAGTACCGACCAGATCAGCGCCACCAGGGCCGGAATGGCTCCCAGATAGCCAATCGCCGACATCGACACGTGCAGGCTAATCTGATTTCCCACCAGCGCCCCCGCGCCAATCCCCAGATTGAATATCCCCGAGAACAGCGACATCGCCACGTCCGTGGCATCCGGCGCCAGGGCCAGGACTTTCACCTGCATGCCGAGACCAATAATCATAATCGCTACGCCCCAGAACAGGCTCAGGATCGCCAGATGGCTTTCGCTGCCTGACGCAGGCAGCAGCAGCACCAGGCACGCCAGCAGCAGGCCGATGGCGCTGCTCACAAGCAGGGAGGCATGCTGGTTACCCAGTTTGCCAAACAGCACGCTGCCAATAATGCCCGCGCCGCCGAGGATGAGCAGTAAGAGGGTGGCAAAGTTAGCGCTAAAGCCCGCGACCATCTGCACAAACGGCTCAATGTAGCTGTACGCCGTGTAATGCGCGGTGACCACGATAACGGTGAGCAGATAGATACTCAGCAGCGCCGGGCGACGCATCAACAGCGGCAGGCTTTTCAGCGAGCCGGAATGTTCGCTCGGCAGCGCGGGCAGCAGCTTAATCAGACACACCAGCGTCACCAGCGCGCCCATGCCGATGGCGAAGAAGGTGGTACGCCAGCCGAAGTATTGTCCCACGATGCGGCCAATGGGCAGCCCCAGCACCATTGCCAGCGCGGTACCGGTGGCAATCAGGCTCAAGGCCTGGGCGCGTTTACCCGCCGGCGCGAGTCGAATAGCCAGCGACGCGGTAATCGACCAGAAGACCGCGTGGGCAAAAGCGATGCCGATGCGGCTAATGACCAGCACCGTAAAATTCCACGCCATAAACGACAGGACATGGCTGGCAATGAACAAAGTAAACAGACCGATCAACAGCCTGCGCCGCTCCATCTGGCTGGTCAGCAGCATAAACGGCAGCGACATCAGCGCCACGACCCAGGCGTAGATGGTCAACATAATGCCCACCTGCGCCGTTTCCATCTGGAAGCTTTCGGCTATGTCAGACAACAGCCCAACCGGAACAAATTCTGTGGTGTTAAAAATAAACGCGGCAATGGCCAGCGTGACCACGCGTAGCCACGCAACTCTGCGGGAAACTGTGTTCGTTGTCATAGGGATGTGGAGATACGTTGCTGGAAAGAAGAGGAGACGATCTTAAAACGTTGAACGGCGAAAACTCAACCATTATGTGACGCAGATCTCAATATTTACTTTATGAAAGCGGTAGCCGGAGGCACTGTTTTCATTGAATATAAAAGTACAACACAGCAAAAACAGGCGGTAAGACAATGCAGGAGATTGATTTTTATCTGGTAGATGCGTTCAGCAAAAGTGCTTTTGGCGGCAACCCGGCGGCGGTTTGCCCGCTGAAAGCGTGGTTACCCGATGAGACGCTACTGAAAATGGCGCAGCAGCATAATCAGTCGGAAACCGCATTTTTCGTCTGCACTAAAGGCGGCATTGAGCTACGCTGGTTTACCACGCTCGCCGAAGTCAATCTTTGCGGCCATGCTACCCTTGCCGCCGCGTACGTTCTGTTTAATGAACTGGATTATCCCGATTCACGGATCCACTTTGACACTGCGTCCGGTCGCCTGACGGTCAGCCGGGAGGGAGAGTGGATGACGCTGGACTTCCCGGCGTGTCCGACCTGTGAAGAGACGCCGCCGCCGGAAATGCTTGCGGCGCTAGGTATCCGCGATTACGTTGAAGCCCGTAAGGGCCGCGCCTGGGTGATTGTGCTGGAAAACCGCCAGCAGGTTGAAGCGCTTGAGCCGCGCTTTTCGGCGATGACGCCGGGCGAGCATAAGGTGAGCGTGACGGCACCGGGCGAAGGGGAGTATGACTTTGTCAGCCGCTTCTTCTCGCCGGGCGTTTCCGTTCCGGAAGATCCGGTCACTGGATCCGCGCACACGATGCTGATCCCCTACTGGAGCGAAAAGCTGGGGAAAACGGCGATGTTTGCCCGTCAGGTCTCGGCGCGCGGCGGGGATGTACGCTGCGAGCTGCGAGGGGAGCGCGTATTGATGAGCGGTCAGGCGTCGTGCTACCTGAAAGGCACTGTGTATCTGCGCTAAAACTGATAACAAGAGAGGAAGAGACAATGCGGGAAATTGATTTTTATCTGGTGGATGCCTTCAGCGACAAAACCTTTGGCGGCAACGCCGCGGCGGTATGTCCTCTGGAAGAGTGGCTGCCCGACGAGACCCTTCTCAAGATGGCGCAGCAGCATAACCAGTCTGAGACCGCCTTTTTTGTGCGAACAGACGGTGGGTTTGAACTGCGCTGGTTTACCACGCTGCATGAAATTAACCTCTGCGGCCATGCGACCCTCGCGGCATCGCACGTCATTTTTGAGTATCTGGACTACCCACATACGGAAATTCACTTTACCACGCGCTTCGTGGGCGAGCTGACGGTCAAACGCAGCGGTGACTGGCTGACGCTGAACTTCCCCGCGTGGTCGACGGAAGCCGTCGATAACCCGCCGCCGGCGCTGTTTAGCGCGCTGGGCATCCCGGCGGCGAAAGAGGTGCGCGTCGGGCGAGATTATATGGTGGTGCTGGAGAGCCAACAGCAGGTGGAGGCGTTAACGCCTGATATTGGCGCGATGGTACCGCTGGATAAAATGGTCTGCGTGACCGCGCCTGGCGAGGGAGAATATGACTTCGTCAGCCGCTTCTTCTGCCCGGGCGAAGGGGTACCGGAAGATCCGGTTACCGGGTCCACGCACAGCATGCTGATCCCTTACTGGAGCGAAAGGCTGGGTAAGACGTCGCTGAACGCCCGCCAGGTGTCGTACCGCGGCGGGGATCTTCGCTGTGAACTGAAGGGCGACCGCGTGCTGATTGGCGGCCAGGCAACGCTGTATCTGAAAGGGCGTGTCTTTTTGCGCTAGCCGGACGGCGTATAAGTTAATACTATGATGCACCCAGGCAGGCCTGCGCTATGTTGAAATAAAAACAACAAGGAGCCTGCCATGTATTCCATTACCTCTGAATCTGCCCGCCATCCGGACATTACCAGACTGATCGCGGCGCTTGACCGCTATCAAAGCGAACTCTATCCCGCCGAAAGTAATCATCTGCTCGATCTGGCTGCGCTGCCGGAAACGTCGCTGATCCTGATGATCGTCCGCGACCAGCAGCTTCAGGCCGTCGGCTGCGGCGCCATCGTGCTCAACGGGGACGGAACGGGAGAGATGAAGCGGGTCTATATCGATCCGGCCCATCGGGGCCAGCATCTCGGTGAGACGCTGCTGGCCGCCCTGGAAGACGAGGCCCTGAGCCGTCATTGCCACACGGTGCGGCTGGAAACGGGCATTAAGCAACGCGCTGCGGTTCGTCTCTATGAACAGTGCGGATACGAACTGCGTCCGGCCTTTGCCCCCTACGTTGACGACCCGCTCAGCCTGTTTATGGAGAAGGCGCTGGTTGAAGACGTTCGTTTAGCAGCGCTATAAACGCCTCCAGCTGGCGGGTCATCGCCCCGCGACGCCACACCAGCCAGGTGGTGAGCCAGCGCCAGTTTTCCGCCAGTGGCCAGGCTTCAACCTGATGATGGCCCGGCATACTTTCCAGCATTGAGCGCGGCATCAGGGCAATGCCTGCACCCGCAATGACGCAGGCGAGCATGCCGTGGTAGGACTCCATCTCATGAATGCGGCCGGGCGTGGCTCTGTCCGCATGAAACCAGCTTTCAAGGTGTCGGCGATACGAGCAGTTCGCGCGAAAGGCATAAACGTCGCTGCCGCTCACCTGCGCGGCGCGCGTGACCTCCGCCTGCCCGGCAGGTGTGACCAGCATCATCTCTTCCCTGTAGACCGGCATCCCCTCCAGCTCCGGGTGCGACAGCGGTCCGTCGACAAAAGCGGCGCTCAGGGTTCCCTCCAGTACGCCGTCAATCATCGTCCCGGATGGCCCGGTAGAAAGGGCAAACTGGATGCGCGGGTAGCGCTGGTTAAACTGCGCCAGCGTCTCAGGGATGCGCACGGCAGCGGTGCTCTCCAGCGCGCCGAGGGCAAACAGCCCCTGCGGCTCATCGCCTGCGACAACCATGCGCGCTTCATCCACAAGCGCCAGAATCTGCCTGCTGTAGCGCAGGAAGTTATGCCCGGCGGGAGATAAGCGCAAACGCTGGTTCTCACGAATAAACAGCTCAACGCCAAGATCGGCCTCCAGTTGGCGGATGCGGGTCGTCAGGTTCGAGGGAACGCGATGCACCTTCTGTGCCGCCTGGGTGATGCTGCCCGTCTGTGCGACGGCGTTAAACATTTCAAGCTGGGTTAAATCCATAGCATTCTCGTTTCGTGAATAAGGTGGTCAGTATTATTCATTTTTAAGAAATAGCAGAGTGAGCCACACTTAATCAACCGTAATGCGTGGAGAACATCATGAAATATTCATCTGCTACACATGCCCTGTCAGTTAACCCGGCAACGGGCGAAACGCTCGCCGCCTGTCCGTGGGCGACGCAGGAAGAGGTTGAACGTGCCATCGCGCTGGCTGATGCGGGCTTTCGTCAGTGGCGGCGCGAAAGCGTTGACCATCGGGCGCAGAAGCTGCGCGATCTCGGCGCCGCGCTGCGCGGCCGTGCGGAAGAGATGGCCCGGATGATGTCCCGCGAGATGGGAAAACCCATTCAGCAGGCGCGAGCGGAAGTGGCGAAATCAGCGGGTCTGTGCGACTGGTATGCCGATCATGGCCCGGCGATGCTGCGTGCGGAACCTACGCTTGTGGAAAACCACAACGCGGTCATTGAATACCGTCCGCTGGGGCCGATTCTGGCGGTAATGCCGTGGAACTTCCCGCTCTGGCAGGTTCTGCGCGGCGCGGTGCCGATCCTGCTGGCAGGTAATAGCTATCTGCTCAAACACGCGCCGAACGTGCTCGGCTCGGCGGAACTTATCGCGCAGATTTTTGCAGATGCCGGTTTTCCTGAAGGGGTGTTCGGCTGGGTGAATGCCACCAATGACGGCGTAAGCCAGGCAATTAACGATCGCCGCATTGCGGCGGTGACCGTCACCGGCAGCGTGCGCGCCGGGGCCGCCATTGGCGCGCAGGCGGGGGCGGCGCTGAAAAAATGCGTACTTGAGCTGGGTGGCTCCGACCCGTTCATCGTACTCAACGATGCCGATCTGGACCTTGCCGTGAAGGCGGCGGTAGCAGGGCGCTACCAGAATACCGGGCAGGTGTGTGCGGCGGCCAAACGCTTCATTGTGGAAGCGGGTATTGCGGATACCTTTACCCGACGCTTCGTTGACGCCGTCGCCGCGTTAAAGATGGGCGCGCCGGATGAAGAAGAGAACTACCTTGGCCCGATGGCGCGCTATGACCTGCGCGATGAACTGCATCAGCAGGTGCAGGCGAGCCTGGCAGAAGGGGCAACGCTGCTGCTGGGCGGTGAGAAAATCAGCGGCGACGGGAATTATTACGCGCCCACCGTGCTGGCGAACGTCACTCCGTCGATGACAGCCTTCCGCCAGGAGCTGTTTGGTCCGGTTGCGGCCATTACGGTCGCGAAAGATGCGGATCACGCCCTCACGCTTGCCAACGACAGCGACTTTGGTTTGTCTGCGACGGTCTTTACCGGTGACGCAGCGCTTGCGGATAAATTCTCTCGCGAGCTGGAGTGCGGCGGGGTGTTTATCAACGGTTACAGCGCCAGCGACGCGCGCGTGGCCTTTGGTGGCGTGAAGAAGAGCGGTTTTGGCCGCGAGCTTTCTCATTTCGGGCTGCATGAATTCTGTAATGTGCAGACGGTGTGGAAGAACAGAGTGTAATTTATCGCCCGGCGGCGCCGCGCTTGCACCTCTGGCAAGACGGCGTCGCCTGTCATTTTTCTGCAATGGTTCTGTCATTTTCGTTTCGTAGACTCGCACGCGTCTAACGTCTTGTTACTGAAGAAAATTATGAACCTAACGCAAATTTTTCGTCGTATTGCGCAGCGTCTTATCCCTCGCCAGTTTGGCCTGCTGACGGGTATCTTCTGCATCATTGGCCTTTTCTCCGCGCTGCAGCTCTCCTCATCCTTTCTGCTTAACGCCTCCCTGAAGGAAGCTCAGCGCAACGAACAGCAAAATCTGCTGGCGTACCAGCAGCAGAACAAGCTGGATCTGGCGCGCGTCTCACTGCTGGCGGCAAGCGATCTGCTCAACCGCTCCGGCGTCTGGTTTATGCAGGATAAAGAGACCGGCTCGGAAGGAAGCTGGCACAGCCTGATGGAGGAGGCGCAAAAGTCACTGGCGGTTTCACAGCAGGCGTGGAAGGCCTGGCTGGCGCTCAGCCCGCAAAAAGATGAGGCGCTGATTAACAGCTACCAGCTTTTCTACGATGCCATTAAAGAGCAATCGGAAGCGCTTGTCAGAACCAACTCCATTGACGCTTTCTTTGCCGTGCCGGCGCAGGCGTTTCAGACCGACTTTAACGACAACTACGCACGCTACCAGCAGGCCAGCGAGAAGCAGGCCATGCAGGGGCGTCAGGCCCTGATGGCGCAGCTCTCCGGTCTGCAAACGCTGTTCCTGCTGGCGCCTGTTCTGCTGCTCGCCATCGCCGTAGCGGTCTGGTTCGGCATGTCCCGTTGGGTGATTACGCCGCTGCGTCGCCTGATTGCGCATATTAACCGGCTGGCGGCCGGGGATCTCTCCGGCACGCCGCCCGACGTTATGCGTTTTAACCGGGAGACCGGGCAGCTCAGCGAAAGCGTTGCCACCATGCAGCGTGGCCTGCAGCAGCTGGTGACGCAGGTCAGCCACGCCACAGCCACGATGGTGGAGAACATTGGCTCCCTCGCAGAGGGAAACCAGAAGCTGTATCAGCAGTCGGCGCGTCAGGCAAAGGAGCTGGAGGAGGTGACAACGCATATCGCGGCGCTGGAAACCCACGTGGAAGGCAATACCGGCTATGCCCGGCTCGCCAGCTCGCGTGCGGATGAAGCGCGTCAGGCCGCGGTGGGCGGCGACCAGATGATGTCGACCGTGAATGCGTCCATGCAGGCGATCGTCGAGCGATCTTCAGAGATGCGCGGGATCGTGGCGATGATCGACAGCGTGGCGTTTCAGACTAACATTCTGGCGCTGAACGCCGCCATTGAGGCCGCCCATGCCGGAAACCAGGGGCGCGGGTTTGCCGTTGTCGCGCGGGAAGTCGGGCTTTTGGCCAGAAAAAGCAGCCATTCGACGCAGACCATTCAGGAGCTTATTAACCGCTCGCTGCAGGGCATTGAAGACGGTTCGCGTGCCGTTAACCTGATGGAAGAGAATCTGCAGCAGGTCACTGGGCTTGTGGGGAATTTAAGCAGTTTGCTGAATGAGATCTCAACCGCCACGCTCAGCCAGGGAGAGAGTATTCACCAGATGACGCGCCAGCTTCAGGCGCTGAATCAGGTCTCCCGCCAGACGGATTTGCTGGTTTCTGACGCCTCGGAAGCCTCAGAACGCCTGCAAAAGCAGTCCGATCTTTTATTGCAGGCCGTTTCGCGTTTTCGTCTTAGCGCCTGACGCAATACATTAGCCTCTGTTATACTCGCAGCCCGTTTTAGCCTGAGGGCAAGGAGCAATAAGAGTGGCTGCGGTCATCCATAATGAGATGCTGGACGAGATTCTGGCGCAGGTTCGTCCGTTATTGGGAAAGGGTAAGGTTGCCGACTATATACCGGCCCTTGCCTCGGTGAGCGGGAATAAGCTGGGCATCGCTATCTGTACCATAGACGGACAGCGATACCAGGCCGGCGATGCGACTGAACGTTTCTCCATTCAGTCCATTTCTAAAGTGCTGAGTCTGGTCGCGGCGATGCGCCAGTACGAGGAAGAGGAGATCTGGCAGCGCGTGGGGAAAGATCCGTCCGGCCAGCCTTTTAACTCACTGCTTCAGCTCGAAATCGAGCAGGGTAAACCGCGCAACCCCTTTATCAATGCCGGGGCGCTGGTGGTCTGCGATATGCTGCAAAGCCGCCTCAGCGCACCGCGTCAGCGAATGCTTGAGATCGTGCGTCAGCTCTCGGGCGTGGATGACATTGCCTACGATTCAGTGGTGGCGCGCTCGGAGTTTGAACACTCCGCCCGCAACGCGGCTATTGCCTGGCTGATGAAATCCTTCGGCAATTTCCACAACGATGTGGCGACCGTGCTGCAAAACTACTTCCATTACTGCGCCCTGAAGATGAGCTGCGTTGAGCTGGCCCAGACGTTTCTGTTCCTTGCGTACCAGGGACACGCGCCGCATCTCGATCAGGAGGTGGTTTCCCCGCTTCAGGCGCGTCAGGTTAACGCCCTGATGGCAACCAGCGGCATGTATCAGAACGCCGGCGAGTTTGCCTGGCGGGTTGGCCTTCCGGCCAAATCGGGCGTTGGCGGCGGAGTGGTGGCGATTGTGCCGCATGAAATGGCGATTGCCGTCTGGAGCCCGGAGCTGGACGAAACGGGAAATTCACTTGCCGGCGTGGCAGTTCTGGAGAAGCTGACTCAACGTCTTGGACGTTCCGTATACTGATGTCTGACCTGGATCCTCTCTTTTCCCGCCTGGCGCGATCGACGTTTCGCTCGCGCTTTCGCCTGGGCAATAAGGAACGGCAGTACTGCTGGGACAAAGGCCCCGAAACTATTGACCAGCATGCCGCCGATTTTGTCGCTAAACGCCTTGCACCGGCGCAGCCCGCAAACGACGGTAAGCAGACGCCCATGCGCGGCCATCCGGTGTTTATCGCCCAGCATGCCACTGCGACCTGCTGTCGGGGTTGTCTGGCAAAATGGCATAACATTCCCCAGGGCGTGCAGCTGAACGCGCAGCAGCAGCACTATATCGTCAACGTTATCCACCACTGGCTGGTGATACAGATGAACGCTCAAAAATGATATTTAATGCGTTCTGCTCTTAACGCCATCGGGCATTCCAGCCTCGCGCCCGGCTGGCGGACGAGCAAATCGTCATAACGCATTGACGTAAAAATGGATAGCGGCTTAACAGGATGTCGAACACTGACAATGTCTCTGTTTAAGCTACGCTTTGAGTAACGCTTTACGTCAGGAGACATTATGAAAGCACCTGCAACACCTGAAAATGAAATGGACAGACTTAACGCGCTGCGCGAATCGGGTCTGCTTGAGATTGACAGTTCCCCGGCGTTTGACCGCTTAACGCGTCTGGCAAAGCGCTTTTTCCAGGTACCGCTGGCAATGGTCAACCTTATTGATGAGCATACGCTGATCGTTAAGTCGGCTGATGGGCAGGCACCCGGTTCCGTTCCGCGTAATATCTCATTTTGTGGTCATACCATTCTCACCGAAGCACCGCTAATTGTGGGGGATATGCTTCAGGACGATCGTTTTGCAGATAACCCGCTGGTGGCCGGCGAACCTCGCGTGCGGTTTTACGCAGGCTTTCCGCTGCGCCTGCGCAACGGCGCAAGCGTTGGCTCGCTTTGCCTGATTGACTACGCACCGCGGGAGTTCTCTGCGGCCGATCTCGCCGTGCTGGGGGATTTGGGCGCGCTTGCTGAAGACGAGTTTGCGGCAATCAGCGCGGCGACCACGGATGAATTGACCGGATTATTTAACCGACGGGGCTTTAACCAGCTCGTGCGCTTCGCGCTCTCCATAGCCCGACGCCGGTCTGAGCCGTTAACGCTCGGCTGGCTGGATCTGGATCGGTTTAAGGAAATTAACGATCGCTACGGGCACGAAGAGGGGGATAAGGCTTTAAAAACCATGGCGCAGTTGATGCGCGCCTCTTTCCGCGAAGCGGATCTGCTGGTTCGTTTCGGCGGTGATGAGTTTGCCGTGCTGTTTGCCGATACGGATGAGAAGGGCGCGTGGATTGCCATGCAGTATCTCGCCGAGCAGGTTGAAAACTACAATGCGCGCAAGCTACATCCGTGGTCGCTTATGTTCTCCTGGGGGCTCAGCGAATTCGATCATAACAGCAACGACCTGCAGCAGTGGCTCAAAGATGCCGATGAAAAAATGTATGCCATGAAGCAGCAGCGGCAGCGGGCCAGGTAACATAACAAAACCGTATGGCCGTTTCGTTTGCGTTAATAAAATGTTAAATGCAAAGTGAGGGTATTCAACGTAAGGACTCAACAATGAATACCCCACTGCAAATCAAAAACCTCACCCGGGACGATATTCTCACCCATCTTGATGCGCTGTCCGAAATCCTCGAAAACTGCGTTAACGGCGGCGCATCCGTCAGCTTCATGCTGCCTTTTAGCCCGGAAAAGGCCCGTTCATTCTGGCTCGGCATAGCTGACAGCGTAGGGCGTAACGAGCGCGTTGTGCTGGCCAGTATCGATCCGCAGGAGGGGGTTATCGGCACAGTGCAATTGATTACCGACCAGCCGGAAAACCAGCCGCACCGTGCGGATGTGGCAAAGCTGCTGGTTCATGAAAAGGCGCGGCGTAACGGAGCCGCAATGGCGCTGATGGAAGCGCTGGAGGCTGAGGCCCGGTCAAGAGACATTTCGGTTCTGGTGCTCGATACCTCCACCGGCAGCGGCGCGGAAACCTTCTACCAGCGTGCCGGCTGGCAAAAGGTCGGTGAGATCCCACGCTACGCCCTGATGCCGGACGGCGCCATGACGGCCACGTCGGTGTTCTATAAATTCCTGTAATTATTTCACAACCACGCCCGGGATTGATCGAAACAGGGTTTCTGGTCGTAAAGTTTTGATAAGTTATTGTACCAATCTTATCAGGCTGTATGACTAATCATAAAAGGAACCCCCTTGTGAACACGCTCAACCGTCGTGATTTTCCCGGTGCGCAGTACCCCGAACGCATCATTCAGTTTGGTGAAGGCAATTTCCTGCGTGCGTTTGTCGACTGGCAAATTGACCTCTTGAATGAACATACCGATCTCAACGCCGGTGTGGTTATCGTTCGTCCTATTCAGAGCGACTTCCCGCCTTCGCTAAGCACACAGGATGGGTTGTACACCACCATCATTCGTGGCCTGAATGAGCAGGGCGAAGAGGTGAGCGACGCTCGACTTATCCGCTCCGTTAACCGTGAAATCAGCGTCTACGACGAATACGACGCATTTCTTAAGCTGGCCCACAACCCGGATATGCGCTTTGTTTTCTCGAACACCACCGAAGCCGGCATCAGCTACCACGCGGGGGATAAGTTCGACGATGCCCCTGCGGTGAGCTATCCGGCGAAGCTGACGCGGCTGCTGTTTGAGCGCTTTAGCTACTTCAACGGCGCGCCTGACAAAGGCTGGGTCATCATTCCGTGTGAACTGATTGACTACAACGGTGACGCATTGCGTGAACTCGTGTTGCGCTATGCGCAGGAGTGGACGCTGCCTGCCGCCTTTATCCAGTGGCTGAACGAGGCGAACAGCTTCTGCTCAACGCTGGTTGACCGCATCGTGACCGGTTATCCGCGCGACGAAGCGGCCACGCTGGAGGCTGAGTTGGGGTATCACGACGGGTTCCTGGATACGGCTGAACATTTCTATCTGTTTGTCATTCAGGGGCCTGAATCTCTTGCCCGCGAGCTGCGCCTGGATCAGTATCCGCTAAACGTGCTAATCGTGGACGACATCAAGCCCTACAAAGAGCGCAAAGTCGCCATCCTGAACGGTGCGCACACGGCGCTGGTGCCGGTGGCATTCCAGGCCGGGCTGGATACGGTGGGCGAGGCGATGAACGATGCAGCGATCTGCGCATTTGTCGAAAAAGCGATTTATCACGAGATAGTCCCGGTCCTCGATCTGCCCCGTGACGAGCTGGAATCTTTCGCCAGCGCGGTGACAGGGCGCTTCCGGAACCCCTACATCAGACACCAGCTGCTTTCCATTGCGCTCAATGGCATGACCAAGTATCGCACGCGTATTCTTCCGCAGCTGCTGGCGGGGCAGAAGGCAGTGGGAAAATTACCCGCACGTTTGACGTTTGCCCTGGCTGCACTGATCGCATTTTATCGCGCGGAGCGTAACGGGGAGAGCTACCCGGTGCAGGATGATGCGTTCTGGCTGGAACGGTATCAACAGCTATGGGCGCAGCATCGCGATAATCAGATCGCTACCCGTGAACTGGTGCACGCCGTGCTGAGCGAGGAAGCGCACTGGGAGCAGGACCTGACGAAGTTGGATGGTCTCGTCGACCAGGTAACGCTCGATCTTGATGCCATTCTGCTGAAGGGTATGCGCGCGGCGGTGAAGCCGCTTTGCTAATCACGTGACCCGGCTTCGGCCGGGTTTAAATAGGCATTATTTTAGTTACAACATACTATTTGCCATTACTTAAAAAACAGATGCAGCACCGTGCGGTTTACGTTCTTCAGATGAGAAAATGCAATGTTCCGTTAACATGCTTGCAACCGTGACGGGGATCACGTTTAATAGCCACGCTCTTTTCTTGCCTGAAACTCACTATGATCGTTCGTCCTAAACAGCACTGGCTACAACTGATTTTTGTCTGGCATGGTTCGGTACTTCCTAAAATCTATACCCGACTGCTGCTCAACTTCCTGCTTTCTATCGCCGTTATTCTGATGCTGCCGTGGTATACCTCACTCGGCATCAAATTTACCGTGGCACCGTTTAGCATTCTCGGCGTGGCAATTGCTATTTTTTTGGGTTTCAGAAACAACGCCTGTTATTCGCGCTACGTTGAGGCTCGCCTGCTCTGGGGGCAACTGATGATAGCGGCACGCTCGCTGTTTCGCGAGGTAAAAAACACCTTGCCTGACGATAAGCACCTGGGGGAGTTTGTCCGCCTGCAGATCGCCTTTGCCAACTGCCTGCGCATGACCCTGCGCCGGGATATGGATGCTGAGCAGCTCTCTCGCTATCTGGCTCCGGACGCTTTACATCAGGTAGTGGGCGCCAACTCGCCGGCGAACCGTATTTTACTGATCATGGGGGAGTGGCTGGCCGTACGGCGGCGTAACGGGCAACTCTCAGACATCCTGTTTCACAGCCTGAACAACCGTCTGAACGATATGTCCATCGTCCTTTCCGGGTGCGAGCGCATTGCAACAACGCCAGTGCCGTTTGCCTATACGCTGATTTTGCACCGCACGGTGTATCTCTTCTGCATCATGCTGCCGTTCGCGCTGGTTGTGGACTTGCACTACATGACGCCGTTTGTCTCGGCGCTGATCTCCTACACCTTTATCTCGCTGGATACCCTGGCGGAAGAGCTGGAAGACCCGTTTGGCACAGAAGATAACGACCTGCCGCTGGACGCCATCTGCAACATGATGGAACGCGATCTGCTGCAGATGAACGATGAAGAGAACATTCCGGAAAGGCTGATACCGGATAAGCACTATCAGTTGACCTGACGGTCGTTCCACTCGTCGCGGGTGATCTCCCACAGTTCAGAGTCCAGCATCCCGCTGACGTAGGCTTTCTTTTCCGTTCTGATAAGCCGCATGCCGCTGCTGTCTGAAATACGACGGGAGCGGCTGTTCGCGGCGGCCTTCGGCGCCCGCAAAACGGGTTTATTCAGCGTATTAAACCAGTAATCCGTCGCCGCAATGCTGGCCTCACGCATATACCCCTGTCCCTGAAACTCCGGCGCCAGCCAGAATCCGCGGTTATTATCGTCAACGTCGTACAGGCAGATAATACCCATCAACTCATCCGGCACCTCGCGACGGCGGATGCTCCAGAACCAGGCAATCCCTTTTGCCATATCCGGCAGCGCGACGTTGTTGACATAATTTTCCGCGCCGTTATCCGGGTAGGGCCAGGGCACTGTAGAGACCATATAGCGGACGATCTCCCAACGCGGATACAGCTTTTGAATCTGAACCGCATCTTCGGCAACCAGCGGTTTCAGCAGGAGACGTTCTGTCGTGAGTGTCGGTATCGTCATCTGCGGATCTCCATATTTAAGCGTTATGTTTTTGTTTGCGTTCTGGTATTTTCACCTTAGCAGCACTCTATCCCAGGGAGAGCCCTTTCCCATACTACTAACAATTGCAGAGGTCAGCATGGTATTAAGACGGGCCAACTCCCAGGAAGCCGAAATACTCTGGAATATACGCAATCAGGCGATTCGTCACGGCTGCAAAACCAGCTACGACGCTGATGTGATTGCACGCTGGACGCCGGATCTGATGCCCGAGCATTACCGTCAAACGATCATTCAATACCCTTTTTACGTGGTGGAAGACGAGAAGGGCGTCATTGCGGCAACCGGCTACCTGGATCTTGATACCCATAGCCTGGAGGCCATATTCACCTTGCCCTCAGCCACCGGGAGAGGCATGGCGACCCGGATTATCAAGGCGCTTACAAACGAGGCGCGCAGTCGGGGAATCACCCGCCTGAGGCTGGATGCAACGCCTAACGCCCAATCCTTTTATCAGAAGCTGGGGTTTGTGACGCTGCGCGAAAACTATCATCACTCGCGTATGGCGGGGGCTGATTTACGCTGTTTTGAAATGGCAATCGACTTGTAATGTGAGGAACGCATGGCAGTTACGGTAAGACCTCTCCGCGAAGACGACTATTCCCGCTGGCGACCGCTGTGGGATGGCTATACCCATTTTTATGATTGCTACCTTGACGAGCCCGTCACCGCATCGACATGGGAAAGGGCGCTCTCAGCGCATTCTCCGATGTTCTGCCGCGTGGTAGAGAAAGACGAAAAGGTCATCGGTTTCGCAATGTGTGTTCTGCACGAGGGAACCTGGTCAACCGCGCCCATTTGCTATCTGGAAGATCTGTTTGTTGATGCCGGCGAACGCGGTGCGGGAGCGGGTAAGGCGCTTATTGATGCCCTGATAGCGGAAGGCAAGCGTGAAGGGTGGTCAAAACTTTACTGGGTCACCCGGGAGAACAATCCGGCACGTAAACTCTACGATCGATACGGTGACGCTGACGATTACGTCCGCTATCGAATCTCTCTGTAAGGCAACAGCGCCTGTGTTTGTATCACACTGTATCTGCATGCCGGATACATACGCAGGCTTGCAATAAACCCGCTTTCGCACATATCCGCTATACATTGCAGTGTTGTTATATCCCCGTGAATTGTACTCAACCGGAGATACCAACATGTTCAGCAAACTCGCTTATTCAACGCTTGCTCTCACCGTTTCCCTTGGCACCGTCATGTCATGTCAGGCCGAAGTCACCGGCACTAACTTCGCGGCGGCTTTCGATCGTCCACAGCAAATTAACGCAGGCGATCTTAACGTCGGGTATGTCGACATTGGTCCTAAAGACGGCCAACCGGTTATTTTATTACACGGCTGGCCCTACGATATTCACAGCTACGCTGAAGTCGCGCCTGCGCTGGCGGCAAAAGGCTACCGCGTGATTGTACCTTCCCTGCGCGGCTACGGCACCACGCGCTTCCTGTCGGCAAAAACACCGCGCAACGGCCAGCCTTCCGCAATGGCGAAAGATATCGTGAACCTGATGGACGCCCTGAATATCAAGCAGGCGGTATTTGCAGGCTATGACTGGGGCGCCCGTACGGCGGATATCGTTGCGGCGCTGTGGCCAGAACGCGTTAAGTCGCTCGTTTCGGTGAGCGGTTATCTCATCAGCAGCCAGCAGATTGGCAAACAACCGTTGCCGCCAAAAGCGGAGCAGCAGTGGTGGTATCAATTCTATTTCGCCACCGAGCGTGGTGCTGAAGGCTATGCCAAAAACACCCATGACTTCGCCCGTCTGATCTGGTCTCAGGCCTCGCCTGACTGGAAATTTAGCGATGCAACCTTCAACGCCAGCGCCAAATCCCTTGATAACCCGGATCACGTTGCGGTGACGCTTAGCAATTATCGCTGGCGCTTAGGGCTGGAAAAAGGCGAGCGCAAATACGACAGCTACGAGCAAAAGCTGGCCACACTGCCGAATATCACCGTTCCAACGATCACCATCGAAGGCGGAAACAACGGGGCGCCGCATCCGGCACCGCAGGCCTACGCAGGTAAATTTACCGGTAAATATGAACACCGTACCTTCGGCGCAACCGTGGGGCACAATCCGCCTCAGGAAGATCCGCAGGATTTCGTCAAGGCAGTTGTTGACGCTGACAAACTCTGAATTGTGCTATTTTCAATACGTTACCCTTCGGTCTGGAGATTTCGGTGGAGCATATTGATCATATCCTTGTCGTCGATGACGACAGGGATATTCGTGAATTGATTATCGACTATCTCGTTAAGTCCGGTTATCGCGCCACTGGCGCGGCAAACGGCAAAGAGATGCGCGTCGTGCTGGATAAGCAGCATATCGACCTGGTGGTGCTGGACGTTATGATGCCCGGCGACGACGGGCTTACGCTGTGTCGGCAATTACGCGTCGGGAAATATAAAGATCTGCCCATCCTGATGCTGACGGCGCGCAATGAGGAGACGGACAGGATCCTCGGTCTGGAGATGGGCGCGGATGACTACGTGGTGAAGCCGTTTGTCGCCCGCGAACTGCTGGCACGTATCAAAGCGATTTTACGCCGTTTTCGCACGATGCCGCCCAATTTACAGGTCACGGAAGCAGGGCGGCTGGTGACGTTCGGTGAATGGCAGCTCGATACCGTTGCCCGCCACCTGATTGACCCGGAAGGGGTGATCGTGGCGCTCAGCGGGGCAGAATATCGCCTGCTGCGCGTTTTCCTTGACCACCCGCAGCGGGTGCTGACCCGCGATCAGCTGCTCAACCTGACGCAGGGGCGTGACGCCGAACTGTTTGAACGCTCAATCGATCTACTGGTTAGCCGGGTTCGCCAGCGTCTGAATGAAGATGCCCGCACGCCCGCGTATATCAAAACCGTGCGCAGCGAGGGCTACGTTTTTACCATGCCGGTCACCATCATAGAGGCTAACGAATGACGCTCTGGCCCCGCTCGCTGCTGGCCCGCTTGCTGATCGTCGTGCTGTCCGGACTGTTGCTGGCCAACGCGCTGAGTCTGACGCTGGTCATGATTGAGCGTATGCATAGCGCCCGAACGGTGATGCTCGGTAATCTGGAATACGATGTCGCGACCAGCGTGGCTATTTTAGACCGCTTACCCGCCAATGAACGCGCGGCCTGGCTGCCGCAACTTGAACGCGGTAACTACCGCTATATTCTGGGGCCGGGAGAACCCGGCAACGCGCCGACGGATAAGCGTTCGCGGGACGCCATCCGAACCTTAAAAGCGACGCTTGCGGCACAGTACCCGCTCAGCTTCACTGCCGTTCCCGGCGCCATTTCACACATTCAGGCGCATCTCACGTTACGCGATGGCGCGCCGCTGACCATCGATCTGATCCCACGGATGCCGCCGGTCGCCAGCTGGCTGCCCGTGGTTTTGATTCTGCAGCTGCTCGTGCTGGCTGCCTGCTCCTGGATCGCCGTGCGGCAGGTGGTGCGGCCTTTTTCGCAATTTACCCGCGCGGTAGATTCCCTGGACCCGGCCGCCAACACGCCAATGACGGAAAAGGGGCCGGTTGAGGTGCAGCGTGCAGCGCATGCCTTCAACGCGATGCAGGCGCGAATTCAGTCCTATCTCAGGGAGCGGGCGCAGATCCTGGCGTCCATTTCGCACGATCTCCAGACGCCCATTACCCGCATGAAGCTTCGTGTTGAGATGGCCGAACAGCCTGAACTGCGCGACAAGCTTTTAAATGACCTTGATAATATGACGCGTCTGGTGCGGGAGGGCATTGCGTATGCCCGGTCATCAGAATCACTGGAAGAAACCTCGCTGAAGCTGGAGCTGAATGCCTGGATAAACAGCATCGCCTGCGATTATCAGGACATCGGTAAGAACGTGCAGTTTCAGGCAGGCGAAACCCGTTTGCCCATCGTCACGCGTCCACAGGCGCTTCGCCGGGTGATGACCAATCTGCTGGATAACGCCCTGAAATTTGGCGAGTACGCCACCATTAGCATTGATGACTCGACTGCCGGAGAGGTGACCATTCACATCATGGACGGCGGGCCGGGTATACCGGATGCCGAACTGGAGGCAGTATTACAGCCGTTTTATCGGGTGGAAACATCACGCAACCGCGATACCGGCGGGACAGGCCTTGGCCTGGCGATCGCTGCGCAGCTCACCGCACAGCTGGACGGAAAGTTGAAGCTGGCAAACCGCGCAGAGGGCGGGCTGGACGTCTCGATTACACTCCCGCGCCGTTAATTGTACGGCTTTGTATCTGCCGGAAAGGGCGATACAGAGCCAGACAAAAACCATGCTTTTACACATATCCTGAACACATCCGCACGATGAAATAACCTCACTGCAGCGTCGCAGGACTTGTATTGTGAGGTGTTTATGTTTCTGATAATTGCTTTTCTGGGCGGGATGATAAGCCTGCTCAGTCCATGTACGCTCCCGGTTATTCCACTCCTGTTCGCCGGTTTTCAGGGGCAGCGGCGGCACATTCTGGCGCTGCTCGCGGGGATGATCGTCATGTTCACCCTGGTGGCGATGGTGGTCACCGTTGCCAGCGAGTGGATAACAGACGCAACTATCATCGGGCGCTGGATTGCGCTTATCGTTCTGGCCGCGGCCGCGCTGGCCTTAATTTTTCCTGCTTTTGCCCAGCGTATTGCCGGGCCGGCTGTCAGCGCAGGAAATGTCCTCAACGCGCGAAGCGGGCAAACGCGCGGTATGGCATCGGCATTTCTGGCCGGGCTTGCGGTCGGGCTGCTCTGGTCTCCCTGCGCGGGACCGATCCTGGGCGCCATTTTCAGCATCAATATTGCCGGACATTCGGCCATTGCCACAGGCGCTTTGCTGGCCGCCTATGGTAGCGGCTGCGCGCTGATGCTGGGTTTACTCGTTCTCGGAGGCCGCACGCTGATGGCGCCGCTGAAAGCCAAATCGGCGCTGATGGAAAAGCTACGTCAGGGGGCAGGCGTGGTAATGTTAGCGGCCGTCGTCTTTAACGCAACGGGGATGACGTCGGTTCTGCAGGGCGCGAACGGCGTCGCGGATCGCCTTGAAACCACGCTGCTGAATCTGGCGAAACCCGCCACGCAGTCGCCGAAGCTTCAGCCGGTAGTGATGACCGAGCCCAGCAGCCAGCTGCCTTCATTAAGCGGTGGGACAGGGTGGGTGAACGGTGACCCTGTCACGTCTGAATCATTACGCGGGAAAGTGGTTCTGATCGATTTCTGGACCTGGGACTGCATTAACTGCCAGCATACGCTTCCGCACGTGCGCGACTGGGCAACAAAATACCAGTCTCAGGGCCTGGTCGTCATAGGAGTACACACGCCTGAATATCCCTGGGAGAAACCGATCGCCTCGGTGAAAAACGCGGTAAATAAATGGCAACTACCGTACCGGGTTGTAACGGACAACAACTATCAAATCTGGAACGCTTTCGGCAACCAGTACTGGCCCGCGCACTACTATTTCGACGCAAAAGGCCAGCTGCGCTATACCGCCTTTGGTGAAGGTGATTATGAGCAGCAGGAAAAAGTTATTCAGCAGCTGCTCAAAGAGGCCCGTTCATAGCCCCGTTCAGGGCTGACGCTGAGCCACAATAAACAGCCGCGGGAAAGCCAGCAGTATCTGCCCGTTTTCCTGGAGTGGATACTGCTCTTCCAGCAGTTCGTGATAGCGTTTCAGGAAACGTTTCTGCTCGCTCTCGTTCAGATCCTGGAGCCACGGCCGCAAACCGGTGGCGCTGACCCAGTCAATAATGGCCTGGTGCGAGCTCATTTTATGGAAATAGGTTGTCCGCCAGATATCCACATCGCAGCCGGCCTCCGACAAGATATCGTAATAGGCATGCACGCCTGGCAGAGGCTCGCGACCGCGGTCAGGATAGTCCTGCTCCAGCGCCACTTCGCGCATCGCCACGTGCGTGGGTTCGAGCCAGTTATCAGGCATCTGGATCGCCAGTACGCCATTTAGCGCGAGCAGAGAGACAAGATGAGGCAGAAGATCGTAATGGTCAGGAACCCATTGCAGCGAAGCATTGGCATAAATCAGACTCAGCGGCTGGCCAGGCCTGTACTGGCGGATATCGGCCTCAACGAACTGGCAGCCGGGCAGTGCACTACGTGCCTCTTCCAGCATGGCTGGTGAGTTATCGACGCCGACGATCTGAGCTTTCGGCCAGCGATGGTGCAGCAGCGCCGTGCTATTGCCCGGCCCGCAGCCCAGATCGGCGATGGTGGCGACGTCATCGAGGGGAATTCTGGCAAGCAGCTCAGCGGCGGGGCGCGTTCGTTCGGCGCCATATTGCAGGTAAAGCGAAGGGTTCCAGTCGGCCATCTTCAGATCTCCGTTTTGCGTGTTTCAGCAAGGATAGCACAGGCCGACACCTGCACCGGGGCAGGCGTCGAGAGCGGCAGGTTACAGAATGCCTTTTAGCGCAATATGATAGAGCAGCATGATGGTTTTTCCGTCGACGATCTTGCCCGCATCAATTGCCCGCAATGCCTCTTCAAAGGGCATTTCCAGTACGTCGATATCTTCTCCCTCCGCTTTGATACCGCCGCCTGCGCTGGTTTTGTCCTTCGGCTGATACTCGGCAAGATAGAAGTAGAGTTTCTCCGTGACGGAGCCAGGGCTCATATAGGCTTCAAAGATTTTCTGCACGCTCGACACGTTAAACCCGGTCTCTTCTTCCGCCTCTGCTTTAATGCGGCTTTCCGGATCCATGTTATCGAGCAGGCCGGCCGCCGCCTCAATCAGATCGTCCTCATGGCCATTGATAAAGACCGGGAAGCGGAACTGGCGGGTCAGAATCACCGTTTTTTGGTCACGGTTGTAGAGCAGGATCGTGGCGCCATTCCCCCGGTCATAAACTTCACGCGTTTGCCGCTGCCATTCGCCATCGCGTCTTTGCAGGTCAAACATATATTTTTTAAGTAAGTACCAGTTATCGGACAGCGTTTCACTGTCAATGATGCGCACATCTGCACGTTTTGATTGCACGTTTCATCCTCCTTACGTAGAGTAAATATCAATAACAGCATTAACGTGCAGTTTCAAGATTAAACATGCAATATCAGGAATCCATGATGCTCACCAGTCAGCGAAAACAGTTGATCCTCGAAAAGCTCGGCACCGAAGGTCAGGTTCAGTCAAAAGCGCTAAGCGTTCTCTTCGACGTCTCTGAAGACACCATCCGACGCGATTTACGCGAGCTGGCGGCAGAGGGGCGTTTACAGCGAGTTCACGGCGGCGCGCTGCCGTCGTCTTCCGCTATTGTGCCTTTCGCGGAACGACAGTCAGTGAAAATGGATGCCAAAAGAAAGGTGGCGCAGAAGGGAGCGCAGCTGATCTCTTCGGGCCAGGTGGTGATCGTTGACGGAGGAACGACCACCTCAGAGCTGATCGCCTTCTTACCGCATGACCTGCGTATTACCGTGGTGACGCACAGTCCGAGCATTGCTCTGGCGCTTGTTAATCATCCTTCCATCGAAGTGATTCTGATCGGTGGCCGTTTGTATAAGCACTCGATTGTGGCCGTCGGCGCGGCGGCTATTGAAGGCATTGAAAACATTCATGCGGATCTGTTCTTTATGGGCGTGACTGGCATCCATCCGGAAGCAGGGCTGACGACCGGTGATTTCGAAGAGGCGTGCATCAAACGTGCATTTTCCGGCAGAGCCGCGGAGACGGTTGTCCTTGCGTCGCCGGAAAAAATAAACACGGCGTCATCATTTGTAATAGGCGATGTGTCACTGGCAAATACGATTGTCGTCGAAGGCGATACCGATCGTGGCTGGGTGAATGCGGTATCGGAAAAAGGGGTATCGATCGTGCTGGCTACCGCGTGAGCCAGCCAGAAAACTGGCTGGCGCGGGCAGAGTTAAGCCTGAGGAATGCTTTCAAGTGCGGTATAAATCGTGAGGCCGTGTTTACGGGCAACCTCTATGTCCATATCCGCGCCCTGAGACGCGCCGGCAATACGATAAATCGCATCGCACTTTGCGATGAGCCGGTGCGCAACGGGATACAGCATCGATTCTGCGACCTCATCGGCTACAGACTTTGAGCCCGCGGCCTTCGCCAGTGGAAGCGCCAGCCATTCACCAATCACCGGAACGTGGCCGAGCTGGTAAACGGCTAATGCAGCACGTTCAAGACGGGCAAGATTTTCATCAATGCGTGCCTGAACGCCTTCGGTTCCGCTGCGATAGGGGCCGGCAATCAAAATCAGCTGTTGCGTCATATTCACCTCGTTAAGTGTTTTTGCATGATGTTGCAGGTTTGCGTGTCACATTACGGGGATAATAATCGGCATTATCGTGCAATATCAAGCATTATCATGCAAATTTACGAAGTTAAATTATTCCTCCTCGGGGGCATGGCATACCGCTTCGATATTATGACCGTCAGGCGCAATGACAAATGCTGCATAGTAATTTTTGCCGTAGGAGCGCAATCCCGGTGCGCCATTATCGCGTCCGCCTGCGCGCAACGCGGCATGGTAAAAGTCATTAACCTGCTGGCGTGTCGTGGCCACAAAGGCCAGATGAAGCGGAGCGGGTTTATCATTCGACTGAAAAAGGCAAAGAGAAACGTCGCCGGAACTCATTTCGACGCCATAGTCGGGAGAGCCTTCATCGACGAGTTCGACACCGAGCGGTTGAAGCGCCATGAGGAAGAAGGCTTTACTTTTCTCATAATCGCTGACGCCGAATTTCACATGATCAAACATTATGGACTCCTCAAAAAGTGATAACGAAATGGGAAGTATAGAAAGAGAGTGGAGTCCAATGCGATCAAGGGGTTGTGAATGTGACCGATATCAAGATTCGCTACACAGCAGACCGTTTCCGCCCAACGAATGTCCAACGCAGGTAATCATAAAGCCAGTTAAAGAGCATCGTGTATGGCAGGAAAAACAGAACAAGGCCAATCTCAACAAAAAATGCCTCAGCGATCGTTAAATCCAGCATGAACATGGCTACAGGAATTAAGGAGACGATAAGGCCCGTTTCAAAACCAACCGCATGGATGGCGCGAACGAGGAATGTTCGTTGAAACTGATGTTTTTTCTGCAGGGAGTCAAAGAGCTTATTGAAGACAAAATTCCAGGCCGTTGCGGTAAGTGCGGATATCACGGACAACGAACCGGACTGGAGTACCGAAACGTTCATCAACCATGCAAGAGACAGTGCGATAATGACGTTGGCCGTCACTTCAAAAATGACAGCGTGGAAAATCCTTTCTTTAAAGCTTTTATCGAGTTCAATTTCCATAAGTCTGCGGGAGCGGTGGTCAAAGGCTTGAGTATATCAAACGTTTTTTAACCTTGTATAAACGTAGAAGTTGGCAGCTCACAGGCTTTCTATAACCAGGGCAATCACGACCGTAGAAAGGCAGATTTTCCCTGTCTTCATCTTAATGCGCATAATGTATATTATGTTAAATGATATCTGATAGTTAATCACGGGCCGATACATCAATCTGTTACTAATTCTGACCTCCCTCTCGCTTCTCGTCTTTCACTGTCGATTACGACGATTTGTGAAAAAAACTCAAAACACCATTCGATGGCGCATGCTGTTTCCCTTCATGTCTGTGCAATACCCTGTCACATACAGAATTGCTGGCAATAAAAGAAGGAACACAGAATGAAGTATGTGAATCTGGGTCGTAGCGGTTTGCAAGTCTCCCGTCTTTGTCTCGGTTGTATGAGCTATGGTGAACCTGAACGTTTGCCTCAACCCTGGTCCCTGGATGAAAAGGCGTCACGTCCGCTCATTCGTCAGGCGCTTGAAGCGGGCATTAATTTTTTTGATACCGCGAATATCTACTCGGGCGGAAGTTCTGAAGAGATCACTGGAAAAGCGCTGAGAGAAATGGCCAGACGCGATGAGATCGTTGTGGCGACAAAGACCTTCTTTCCGTGGCGCAACTCACCCAATACCGGGTTTCTTTCCCGCAAGGCCATTTTTCAGTCTATTGACGATAGCCTGATGCGCTTAAGTATGGATTATGTGGATCTCTTTCAGATTCACCGCTTTGACCACTCCACGCCTGTTGAAGAGACCATGGAGGCTCTGCATGACCTCGTTAAATCAGGAAAAGTACGTTACATCGGCGCATCATCTATGGAAGCCTGGCGCTTTGCAAAAATGCAGCATACTGCAGAGCGTAACGGCTGGACCCGATTTATTACGATGCAACCGCAATACAACCTGCTTTACCGGGAAGAAGAGCGCGAGATGTTGCCCCTGTGTGAAGACCAGGGCGTTGGTGTGATCCCCTGGAGTCCGATGGCACGCGGCAGGCTCACGCGCGACTGGAGTGTCACGTCCCGACGAACGCAAAACGATGCCTTTGCGTTAAAAATGTATGAGAACGCAGCCCTTCTGGATAAGCCCGTTATTGATGTTGTTGCCAGAATTGCCGAAAAGCACGATGTGCCAAGAGCCCATGTTGCAATTGCCTGGTTGCTATCAAAAACGGTCATCACAGCACCGATCGTAGGCGCGACGAAACCAGAACATCTTTATACGGCTATCAGCGCGCTGGACTTTTCACTTAGCGATGCCGAAATCATGGAACTCGAGGCACACTATCTGCCGCACCCCGTCGACGGGATCAATCCCCCGCTTCCGGATACGCCACCTTCACTCACGCCGCCTTCAGCAATACAGGACTGTTAATGCCCTACCCTGGCCCGGCGTTGCCGGGTCTCCCTGGCCACTGATGTGAAAAAAGGTGGCCATCACCGTTTAACTTTTATCAAACTGACTTTCGGTAAACGGATCTGCGCGACCGCCCTGCAATGGGATCCTGGCAAGCGCTGCATCGATTTCGCGTAACTCGCTGTCCGTCAACCGGACTTGCGGTGCACCGCGATTTTCTATCAGGTGCGGATATTGCGTCGTACCCGGGATAGGGACAATCCATGGCCGCTGTGCCATAACCCACGCCAGCGCGAACTGAACCGGAGTGGTGTTTTTGCGACGGGCCCACGATTGCGCAAATTCAAGCAGTACCATGTTTTTGGCCAGTGCATCGGGCTGGAAGCGTGGCAGGTTATGCCGCCTATCTGTGCTGTCGAACCGCTGATCTGGATTGACTGCCCCGGCAAGGAAACTCCGGGCGGTCGGGCAGTAAGGTACGAAGCCGATACCCAGCTCTTCGAGCGTTGGAAATATCCGCGTCTCCGGTTCACGCCACCACATGGCATACTCACTCTGTACTGCAGTCACAGGGAGTACCGCATGTGCGCGGCGGATTGTCCTGGCACTAGCTTCCGACAGTCCCCAGTGTTTCACTTTACCCTCCTGGATCAACGCCTTCACGGTTTCCGCCACATCCTCGATCGGCACATTCGGATCGGGGCGATGCTGATAAAGAAGATCGATGTGGTCCGTTTTCAGACGCTTTAGCGAGCCCTCTACGGCGCGGCGGATATGGTCAGGATGGCTGTTGAGGGAGGTTGGCTTCCCCTCCTCCACGCCGAAACCGAACTTAGTGGCAATCACCACACGATCGCGAACGGGGGCCAGTGCTTCCCCGACAAATTCTTCACTGAGATGGGGGCCATACACCTCGGCAGTATCAAAGAACGTGATGCCTTGTTCGAAGGCTGCCCGGATGAGCGAAACCATGGCTTTACGATCGCGCGGACCACCGCCGTAATAACCCACCATAGGCAGACACCCGAGTCCCATGCTTGAAACCTCAAGCGAGCCGAGTTTACGCGTGGTTAAGGTCTCCTTCTGGACGGGAACAGCGTCCGAAGGGTCGTTCGACGTGTCCTGACCAGCCGGTTTAGCCATCACTGCTCCGCTCCTGCCAAGGGTGGAAGCGGCCAACGCCAGACCGGCGCCAGCGATCAGAAAATTGCGACGATCCCGGGAAGCGGGTACGGAAGCAGAATGCTGGTCATGGATCATCTTGCTCATAAACTGGAACTCCCTATAGCGTAGAAAGGATTCATTAATTTGGTCATTACCAGGCATAAGCCTGGGGCGCTTCTCCCCCGGGTCCGGGCCAGATTTCGTCGAGACAGCTCATGGTGTCGTCTGATAGCGTGATTGTCGTTGCGTGAAGCGCCTCCCGGAGTTGCTCGACCGTACGAGGCCCGATAAGTGGCGCAGTAACGACAGGATTCTGCAGGAGCCACGCAAGCGCCACATCGGAAGGGGTTTCGCCGAGGTCCTCACATAATCCTTCGTAGGCTTCCAGCTGCGGACGATACTGTTCGATTAGACGGGCAAACGCGGGCCTCGCACGGCGCCCGCTGGCCATCTTTTTCAGTACGCCGCCAAGCAACCCTCCGGCAAGTGGACTCCAGGGAATCAGTCCCAGGCCAAAATGACGGCATGCGGGAATGACCTCCAGCTCAACGGTTCGGGCAGTCAGATTGTAGAGACTTTGCTCAGCAACCAGGCCCAGGGAATGGCGGGCCGTGGCAACTGACTGCGCAGTCGCAATGTCCCAGCCTGCGAAATTGCTGCTACCGATATAAAGCACTTTTCCCTGCTGAACAAGGAGCTCCATGGCCTGCCAGACCTCTTCCCATGGTGTATAACGATCGATGTGATGCATCTGATAGACGTCAATATGGTCGGTCTTAAGCCGTCGCAAACTGTCCTCGCAGGCCTTGCGAATATGATAAGCAGAAAGACGGCGATCGTTCGGACCCGGTCCCATAGGCTGATAGGCTTTCGTCGCCAGAACGATACGGTCACGGCGGCCACCCTGCTGGAGCCAGCGACCAATAATCTCTTCAGACAGCCCCGAACCTTGCTGGATATCGGGTGATTGCTCAGTGCCATACACGTCTGCTGTATCAATGAAATTGATACCCGCCTCAAGCGCTTCATCCAGAATGCGGGCGCTGGTTTTCTCGTCGGTGACGTCACCAAAATTCATGGTTCCGAGACAAAGGCGGCTGACTTTCAGGCCGGTGCGGCCAAGATGCGTATAGTTCATACACGGCTCCGTTAGATGAATATTCCGCCCTGACCGACGGCCAGAGCGCATAATTTTCAAGAATAACGAAGCACAACGTGTTCAGTGAGAGGCGATGAGTGGATGGACTTGTGAAATAAATTCAGCAACGGATTAGCCCTGGTCGGTCTATGGTGTATATCATTTCCGTATCAACGCATTCGGGCCTTAACGCACAAGGAAAACGATTCTGTATGCAAATAAGCAGAGCTGATGTCGCCGATCTCATTTATTTCATGGCTATTGCACGTCATCGCAGTTTCAGCCGTGCGGCGATTGAATTAGGTGTCAGTGCATCAGCGCTTAGTCATGCCCTGAAGGGACTGGAAACACGGCTCGGGGTTCGCCTCCTTAATCGCACGACCAAGAGCGTTACACCTACGGCTGCAGGTGAAGAACTGGTTCAGTCTGTCCTTCAACCTTTCGACAAAATAGAAGGCGCGCTTGAATCGCTTAACCGGTATCGTAATACCCCTACCGGACGTATCCGCATCAATGCTGCCGTTGAAGCGGCCAATCTTTTGCTTGCGCCGGTCATGCCCGCTTTTATGGATCGCTATCCCGATATTGAAATCGATATTGTTGCCAGCAACCGTATGGTTGACGTCACTGATGCGGGCTTCGATGCCGGTATCCGCTATGGTGGCACCGTTCCGGAAGACATGGTTGCCCGGCGTTTATCTGCCGATATTCGCTGGGTTATCGCAGCATCCCCCGACTACCTTGAACGCTACGGAACGCCTGAACATCCGGATGATTTATTACACCATCGCTGTATAAGCAATCGTCTCGGCGACGATCGGATTTATCGCTGGGAACTTGAACGAAACGGCGAAACGTACCAAATCACTGTGCCTGGCTCAGTGACGGTCAACCAGGCTGAAACGGGCCTTGTGGCCGTATTAGGTGGAGCCGGCCTGATGTATTTTCCGGAGCCTCTTGTTGCACCCTATGTGAAGGATGGACGGCTCCGCCTGGTGCTTACGGAATGGTCCCCGCTGGAGGAAGGTTTTTATATCTATTATTCAAGCCGCCGGCAACTGCCGACCGGGCTTCGCCTTTTGATTGAGTTCATACAGGAGGCCAGGCCGCTGGGGTTGTGAAATAGCGCTTCCATACGGGACGATGCGTTATCGTCTTTATCGCCCCGTAGCGGATATCAGAAAATCAATCAGGGCCTTCACTCTTTTCGTTTTACCCGCATTTTTAGGGTAATAGAGATAGACCGGCGGGTAGGTTTTCCAGTAACTCTCCATCACGGGGATAAAGTGCTCCCTGTCGGGCTGTAACTGCCAGATGGGTTCAAACAGGCGTCCAATTCCCAGCCCGTTACGGATCCCGTCAGCCATAACGTCGATATCGTTACTGATTAACTGCCCGGGCATCTCAACCGTCAACTGCTCTCCGCGGTCGTTAAGAATCAACGGAAGGATGCGGTTGTTAGTAATAAAACGGTAGCCAATCAGCTTGTGTTGACTGAGGTCAGCCGGCACCTCGGGCATTCCATACTCGCGAATATAAGCTGAGGATGCATATAACCCTTCACGAAAGGGTTTCATTAACGGCCGTGCCACCACCCCACCTTCGAGAATATCGCCAAAACGGATCCCAAGATCAAAACGCTCTTCGATGATATTCACGGTACCGTCGTAAACCGATATTTCCAGCTGTATACCCGGGTATTGCTGACAGAATTCCGCCATTGTAGGCTTGAGAATTAACAGATAGGCAAAACGCGAGAGCGTGATACGCACGATACCAGAGGGCTCCTGATTCTGGTCGCGAATGCTTTCAAGCGAATTTTCCAGCGACTCCACCGCCGCAGCGGTCTGTTCCAGCAACAGCTGCCCGGTTTCCGTCAGCTCAATACGGCGGGTCGTACGCACAAAAAGCGGATGGCCAATATGCTCTTCCAGCAGTTTAAGCGCATTGCTGACGGAGGGAGGCGTAATTTCCAGTTTTCTTGCGGCTGCCGAAATATTGCCCTCACGTGCAATGCTCTGAAAGATGCGTATCTGGTTATACAGGGCGTTATTCATAATGTGTTCCTTAAGCAATCACGGCTTAATTATTAAGTACAGCCTAAAGATGCTTAAGTCAATGCCCCTCTAATCTTCGTGAAATTCGCCTCTTATACTTTTATCTCTTTCTACAACAACCCGAGTTCAGGAGACTATGATGCGAATTTTATGTCTGGATATCCCCGCACCTGGAGCATCGCTGGAAAAATATGCTCCACACCTTCACGCTGAAGCGCTGCACGCCTGGGGATTGTATAAATCCGGCTTCATCCGCGACATCTACTTCCGTCAGGACAGACCTGGCGTCGCTATTTTTCTTGAATGTGACTCTGTCGATGAAGCGATGAACGTAATGGCCGAATTCCCGCTGGCAAAAGCAGGCTTATTAAGCTTTGAGTGCATTCCGCTTGGCTCCTTTATTAACTGGGAAAATCTCTTTGCCGCTGAATTTAAAAATAAAGAGTGAGGCCCGATATGAAACCTGCAGATAAACCCGTGCTGTGTGTCGTTTCCAGCCATCCGATTAAAGGCGCATCCGGTGTACCAACCGGTTTTTTCCTGGCTGAGCTGACGCATCCGCTGAAAGTACTGGAAGATGCCGGACTAAAAACGACGATAGCCAGCATTCGCGGGGGACAGCCGCCGGTGGATGGATTTGACCTCAGTGACTCTGTCAACGCCTGGTTCTGGAACGAAACCGATTTTCAGCAGCGCCTGGCCACAACGCCTTCGTTATCCGAGCTGAACGGTACCGATTACAGCGCCGTTTTCTTTGCGGGCGGGCATGGAACCATGTGGGATTTCCGCGACAGCCAGGATGCCCAGCGTATTATCCGCGAAGTGTATGAAAGTGATGGGATTGTCTCAGCCGTCTGCCACGGACCTGCGGCACTGGTTGACGCAAAGCTCAGCAGCGGCGAATACCTGGTGAAAGGCAAAAACGTGGCGGCCTTTACCAACAAGGAAGAGGAAGAAGTTCACACCACAGATGTGGTTCCCTTCCTGCTTGAGACTGCACTCCGCGAGCATGGCGCGCTTCATCATGAGGCCCCGAACTGGTCTGAAAACGTGGTTACCGATGGACGCCTTATCACGGGGCAGAATCCCGCTTCAGCGCACGGTGTGGGTGTGGCGCTGTTAAATGCCCTCCGCCAGCCAACTTAATTCATTCATCTGTCTTTTATCGTTACTCACCCTCTTTGGCCGGTTTAAGTCAGCAACGTTCCGGCCTTTTTACAGGAGCTGAATATGAAAACACTACCTTCCGTCGCGCTGGGCACATGGTCCTGGGGCACAGGCTTCGCCGGTGGCGACACCGTCTTCGGCAATCATCTTTCTGATACTCAGATGGCAGACGTGTTCACCACGGCCATGAGTAAGGGTCTGAATCTCTGGGATACCGCAGCAGTATATGGCATGGGGAGTTCCGAGGCAGCGCTGGGAGCATTAGTCCGTCAGTTCCCCCGCGAGGATATGATTTTATCCACCAAATTCACGCCGCAGATTGCGAACGATCAGTCAGCGCAGCCTGTCAGCGATATGCTTGAGGCCAGCCTCGGACGCCTGGGCGTGGACGCGATTGATATCTACTGGATCCACAATCCCCTCGACGTCGAGAAATGGACGCCAGGACTGATCCCACTTTTACAAAGCGGTAAGGTAAAACGCGTAGGGGTTTCCAACCACAATCTGGCACAAATCAGACGCGCCAATGAAATCCTTAACGCTTCCGGTTATTCCCTCAGTGCAGTACAGAATCATTACAGCCTGCTCTATCGCGCCTCTGAAGAGGCCGGGATCCTTGATTACTGCCGACAAAATAACATCACGTTCTTTGCTTACATGGTCCTGGAGCAAGGCGCGCTCAGTGGTCGTTATGATTCAAATCATCCCATGCCTGCCGGGAGTGGCCGGGCCGAAAGTTATAACGCAGTACTGCCGCAGATAGAAAGATTAACCGCCGCCATGAAAAAAATGGGAACCGAAAGGAATGCCAGCGTGGCACAGATAGCCATCGCATGGGCTATTGCAAAAGGTACCCTTCCCCTCGTTGGTGCGACTAAAGTCCATCACGTTCTGGACGCCGCCTGCGCTTCAGACATCCAGTTACGCGATGAGGAAATCATCCTGCTGGAACAACTCGCCACAGAGACCAGAGTGGATACACGAGGCGCCTGGGAAAAACCGATGGTGTAAACCCTGTCCGGGACAGACTGCCATGAATGACACTCACGAACGGGCTGTTCCGGGCGATCCTAATCTGCATCACTTTTACTGCTTTGTATGAAGGGTGAGAATATGAAAATCATTTGCCTCGAAGAACATTATCTCGACAGCGAGTTAGGGCGAGCGTGTATGCCTGTTGCGCTTGAGCAGGCACCTTTCCTTGGCGACTGGGGGAAAACCGTCGCTGATGGTCATAATCCTGACCGAAGCCGGCCGCAGATAGAAAAGAATGCGCTGATAAACGCGAAAGGCGCTGATTTGGGAGGCAGCCGCCTCAGGGATATGGATGAGGCTGGAATTACCCTGCAGATCCTCTCTGTGGGCGGATTCCCCCAGCTGGCTCCCGGTGATAAAGCGGTAACATTAAATACGGCGGCAAACGACCGCCTTGCCGGGGCGGTAAGAAATCATCCGGATCGCTTCGCGGCATTTGCCACACTTCCCTGGGCACAGCCGGAAGAGGCTGAAAAAGAGCTTGTCCGCGCAGTTGAAAAACTGGGGTTTAAGGGGGCTCTTCTGAATGGCCGACCCTCTTCATGCTTTCTCGATCATCCTGACTATGACTCCCTGCTTTCCCGCTTTAATAAACTGAATGTGCCACTCTATCTTCATCCCGGATTACCGGTTAAAAGCGTGCAACAGGCCTACTTCACGGGCTTCAATGCAGAGGTCAACGCCCGGCTCTCCATGTTTGGCTGGGGCTGGCATCACGAAGCTGGGATCCATTTGTTACGGCTGATGTTATCGGGCGCATTTGATAAATATCCCCACCTGCAGGTAATCAGTGGCCACTGGGGGGAGATGCTGCCCTTCTGGCTGCAGCGTCTTGATGACAGCCTTCCGCTGGCTGCAACGGGTCTGTCACGCACGCTAACGAGAACCTTCCAGGAACACGTTTACGTTACCCCGTCAGGTATGCTGACACTGCCGCACTTCCAGTTTATCTACGCGTTAATGGGGGCAGACAGGATCCTGTTCTCCGTTGATTACCCCTATCAGACCCTGGACGGTGTAAAAACATTTATCGACAGTCTGCCCGTCAACAATGCTGAAAAAGAGGCCATCGCGTTTCGCAATGCAGAACGTTTACTGGGCATCACGGCGTAGTTCACGGGTTCATGATGACCGGGCACAATGAAATCCGTCGACCATTATTAGTTTTTGTCTAAAAGTGAATGAGCCTTTACTGCTCTAAAAAAAATAATGGTGTCACTCTATACTGGGTTAAAAATTCACCAGCTTCTTTAACGTATTGAAATGAAAAATATCCTTGTTATTTCAGGTCATCCTGAGCTGAACCATTCCGTCGCCAACGCCACTATCCTTGATGAAGTGGCGACCGCCCTTCCCGATGCTGAAATTCGTCGTCTGGACTGGCTCTATCCGGACGGCAAATTCAATATCGCTGCGGAGCAGGAAAGCCTGCTCAGGGCCGATGTGATTGTCTGGCAGTTTCCTTTTTCCTGGTATGGGCTGCCCGGGTTAATGAAACAATGGCTGGACGAGGTCTTTGTCCACGGCTTCGCGCATGGCTCAACGGCGAAACTGGGCGGTAAAAAGCTGCTCCTCTCCTTCACTACAGGGGCGCCACAGGCGCTCTATACCGCTGACGGTTTCTTTGTCCATGCCATTGAAGAGTATCTTATTCCGTTCGAGACCACGGCAAAACTGTGCAATCTTGAGCTGCTGGCGCCGGTTTATACCTGCGGTATCAGCTATGCCGACCGGGATGCCGACAAAATCGCGCAGCAAAAAACGCTTGCCCGGGAACACGCTTCAAGGCTTGTCGATCTGCTCAATTCCGTCGTGAATAATCCAGAGGGAGAATAACGATGCAGTATACCCGGCTCGGTAAAAGTGACTTACTGGTCTCCCGCATCTGTATGGGATGTATGGGGTTTGGCGACCCGTTAACGGGCCAGCATAGCTGGACGCTGGACGAAACAGCAAGCCGGGACATCATCCGCTACGGTCTCGAAAAGGGTATCAATTTTTACGATACCGCCATCGCCTATCAGAACGGCTCCAGCGAGCGATACGTTGGCCGGGCGCTGCGGGAGATGGCAAAACGCGAGGACGTGGTGCTGGCCACCAAGTTTCTGCCACGAACCGCCGCGCAAATTGCTGCGGGGATCGGCGGAAAAGAGGCAATAGCCCGATCGCTCGACCAGAGCCTGCAGAATCTGGGGATGGACTACATCGACCTCTACATCTACCACATCTGGGATTACAACACGCCAGTTATTGAGGTGCTTGAAGCGCTTCATGCCGCCGTTACTGCGGGCAAAGTGCGCGCTATTGGTATTTCCAATTGCTATGCCTGGCAGCTTGCGAAAGCGAACGCCCTTGCCGAACGCGAAGCGCTGACGCCCTTTGTTTCCGTGCAAAGCCACTACAACCTGATTATGCGTGAAGATGAACGAGAGCTCTTCGGTCTGTGCGCTGAAGATGATATCGCCATGACCCCCTATAGCGCGCTGGCCAGCGGTCGTCTCTCCCGGAAAGAAGGCCACACGCGGCGAGCCACCGAGGATGCCTATGCCCGCGGAAAATATGACAGCACGGCTGAACAGGATCGGATCATTATCGAGCGCGTCGCCGAGCTTGCTGAACGATATCAGGTGTCCATGACGGAAATCTCACTCGCCTGGCTGCTGACAAAAGTCACGTCACCTGTCGTAGGGGCCACAAAAAAAGATCACGTCGATGGCGCGGTAAACGCCGTAAATCTTCAACTGAGCCCGCAGGAAATCCGGTTTCTGCAAGAAACCTACCAGCCGCACGTTCTGACGGGGATCATGGCGCAAAACACGCCGCAAACGAAAGACGTTAAGCAGGTCTGGACGCGGTAGCAAACAGTAATTTCAGTAAAAGGATCAACGTGAAAAAGCCCCTTATGTTTTTAATTTGTATGCTAATAAGCAGCCCTGTCTTTGCAACAAAACCGGACACGCAGAATAAGCCCGTGATGAATATCTTTGAGCTCGGCGTCAAGCACGATCGGGACAAAGAGTTTGAAGACGTGGCCAGGCAGACGATTTCCGCTTCGGTTGATCATGAAGCAGGTACGCTGGCGATGTACGCCCTGCAACGAAGCGACAATCCACGTCAGGCATTCATGGTCGAACTCTATGAAAACGAGCGTGCTTACCGCAAACATCTGAATGCTGAACCGTACAAGGCATTCGCTGCCCGGGCACCTGACATTATCGATCGGAAAAATAAAATCACTCTGGAGCCCCAATTTCTGGGGGACAAACACATCCTACCGAATGAGCGAACCATTAATAATCTGGTGATCGTTGAGGTAAAGCCTGAATTTCAGACCGAATTTAAAAACATCGTTCTGCCTGAAATGGCTGAGTCGCTCAACGTTGAGAAAGGCGTGTTAGCCATGTATGCCGCTACAGACTTACAGACGCCAAACCGCTGGTACTTCTATGAGGTTTACGCCAGTGAGGAAGCGTATCAACTGCACCGACAAACGCCACACTTCCGGGACTATCTCAGGCAAACGGCGCATATGAGCGCCAGTAAGAACGCTATCCCGGTAAAACCGGTATTTCTTCGTAACAAAAGCGGAATCAAACAGGATCCGCACCGTTGACCAGTGAGGATTAACATGAAAAGCGTACTTGCAGTGGCGGCCATGTCGCTTGTTATTTCTGATTTTGCTACTGCTGAGGAAACAAGAGGTAAAGCGATGATGAAAATTGAACCTTCAACAATTTCGGAAGCTGATATTCGTTCCGTCTCACCGGCTCTTGCGCGCTTTGGTCGAGAAGCGATTACTGAAGATCTGTGGACACGCGATGCCCTCTCGCCCAGGGATCGTAGTATGGTGACCGTCGCCATGCTAATTGCCAGAAACCAGCCTGGCGACCTTAAGCACTATATAGACATTGCCCTTGATAATGGCGTTACGCCAGCGGAATTGTCAGAAATCATTACCCATCTGGCGTTCTACTCAGGTTGGCCAAATGCAATGTCAGCCGTCAGCGTGACCAAAGCAGTATTTGAATCTCGTGGCGTCACGGCAGATGCACTTCCTGAAGCTTCTCCGGACCTGCTTCCTCTCAATCAGGAAGCAGAAAAGCAGCGTTCAGAGACAGTGGAAAAAAACGTGGGACCGATATCACCTGGTCTGGTTAAATTTACTGCTGACCCACTGTTCCTGGATCTCTGGCAAAGACCCGCGCTGAAACCCCGCGACAGAAGCCTGATTACGGTCAGCGCGTTAATCGCATCTGGACAGAGCGCGCAGATTGGCTATCACCTCAACAGAGCGATGGATAATGGACTTTCTGCTGAGGAAGCTGGGGAGATCGTTACCCAAGCCGCGTTTTACGCTGGCTGGCCAAACGCATTTACAGCTGCTCCTGTTGTCGGAGAGGTATTAAGCAATCGCTCATCGAGTAAAAGGTAATATTACTTAACACGAAAACCTGAAGTACATCATAAAATTAGAACGAACAGTTCATGAACTAACAGACGTAACATCGAGTGATTTCTGGACAGCGTTTAACACAGTTATGAACCAAAACTGAGTTCATAACTGTGAGTTTGAATTGCCATTTGATTAATATCCATTTAAAACAGTTTGTTATACTGTTTCTGTTGCTGAAGTAAATTATGTATATTCCTCAAACCCAGAATAGTTAAATCAAATATGGCCGTTACCCTAACCTCAATTCCTTCAGTTGCATCCTGGGTTTATCCATAAGAAACACCCTCTTCCTTAGCTGATCGGGAAAACTCGCGATGCACACATGCCGCACTAAGTATGCACCCCGTAAAAATACCGCGCTCATTATCCAAGACGCGACACCTTTAATCTCGCCTCGTCCAGATGGCTGCGCAATGCGGCAAGACATGGCGCAAAATTGGCCGAAAAACGGCTGCAACCGGTGGCCAGTGTATAAAAGCGCTCGGCCAGCGCCAGTGCTTCATGCCAGGTTTCTCCCGCGATCGCGTCAATAAGCATGGCCGGACGCAGCGTATTCACCAGTGCGCCTCCTGATTTCGGGGCAAATCCCATGGGCAGCATGTCATAGGCTGGCGCAAGATCATATGGCCGTCCATGGGAACTGATAAACGACAGATTTCCATGGTGCATGTCGGTATTGCCGATCAGCATGCCAAACGCCCAAAGCCGTGAGGTGCGGGCGACCGCATCCGGGTGAACGCAACCCTGATTTGCCAGCTCATTAACCAGAACTGGCCAGGCCTCTCTTGCCCGGCCGACAAATTCCGCCTCAAGCGCACGTAAAGAAAAAAGCCCCTTACGACCAAGCGGCCCCGTACGGTCGAACCGTGGGATTTCAAGGAAGCGCTGTCCTCCAAAATCAAACACCTCTGTTTCGACGCCAAGCACACTCAGCGCCAGATGTTCCGCCAGCAGCAAATCTCGCCAACGTTCACTTACAGGGTTATCGTCAGGTGCCGTGAATTTCACAATGACGTGGCCACGTTCTGTATAAGTACAGAATTTCGGCTGCTCACCGCCAGCAGAAGAACCAGGTACATCGCCGGCGCTCACGGCCTGCGCCAACGACGGGTATGCGGTTGCCCGGTCCACTGCAACAGGAGACGGCATCTCTATAAAATGATTCCGCGCCTGCTCTCCGATTAGCAGGTTGCCCACCGCATCGTGTCCATGAGCCAGCAAGGCCCTGATAACCTCAGTGTCACTCCAGTTCTCAGGATTCGGCGGCAGGCCCAGCTCGGATGAAAACCGGGAGGCATACGCGCGGCCAAGGTATCCCTGAGGCCGCATGTCAAACAACCACCACGGCAACCCATCGCTATGGAGGCATATATTATCCGCTTGCTCCATTACAAATCCGTCGGGATAAACCGGAATGAGTTTACCCAGCGATTTAACCTGACCCTCTTCCGATATTCGGTAGACAGGAGCCGAACTGAATCCACGATGCGTATCCCGAAGCACATAGTGAATAGATGGACCAGAGCCAATGCGAACAACCTCATCGCCAAGCGCTTTAATCGAACGCGAAACAGTAGGCTGACTAATACCCATAATATCAGTGAGTTGCTTTACCGATACAGGGCCTTGTCTCAGCAATTGTCGTAGCGTTTCGGATCGATTTATCATGACATTGAATAGCTTTATGAATAGGTTATTGAATAGCTAATTTATCAGGTATTAACTCCCCTGTCATCTCAACAAATGGCTGTGTTTGTTTTATTCCTGCGCAACCAAATCAACTTATACGCCGCAGGAATAATAAACAGCGACAGCAGCGGCGCCGTGATCATCCCGCCAATCATAGGCGCCGCTATCCTGCTCATGACCTCTGACCCGGCACCGGTTCCCCAGAGAATGGGCAGCAGACCGGCAATAATCACCGCCACGGTCATCGCCTTCGGCCGCACGCGCAGCACGGCGCCATGATAAAGCGCGTCATCAAGCCCCTGCTCGGTGAACGTGTCCCGATGGGACAACGCCGGATTCTCCTCAATGGCATGACGTAAATACATCAGCATGACCACCCCAAACTCTGCCGCGACCCCCGCCAGAGCGATAAACCCGGTGCCGGTTGCGACAGACATGTGGAAGCCCTGCCAGTACAGGAACCAAATGCCACCGACCAGGGCGAACGGCAGACTCATCAGGATTAGCAACGCTTCTTCCACGCGACGGAACGCCAGATACAGCAGAATAAAGATGATCATCACCGTCATCGGCACCATCAGCTTCAGCTTCTTGTTGGCATGTTCGAGGAGCTCAAACTGGCCGGAGAATGACACGCTGGTTCCCGGCTTCAGCTTCACGTTCTGGCTGATGGCCGTCTTCATGTCGTTCACCACCGACACCATATCCCTGCCACGGGCATCGATGTAAATCCAGCTGGCAGGACGCGCATTCTCCGTTTTCAGCATGGTCGGGCCAGATACGACCTTAATATCAGCCACATCGCCCAGCGTGATCTGCTGTTTCATCGGCGTCAGGATCGGCATCTGCTTCAACGCGTTCGGGCTGTTCCGGTAATCCTGAGGATAGCGAATATTAATCGGGTACCGGGCAACGCCCTCCACAGTTTCACCCACCGTCGCCCCGCCGATGGCCGAGGAGACAAACAGCTGCACGTCACCCACCGTCATTCCGTAGCGGGAGGCTTTTTCCCGGTTGATATCGACATCAATGTAGCGCCCGCCCTCCAGACGTTCAGCCAGGGCAGACACCACGCCCGGCACGGTTTTCGCTACCGTCTCGATGCTTTGCGCCGTCGCGTCGATATCAGACAACACGGTTCCGGACACCTTGATACCAATCGGGCTTTTGATCCCGGTGGAAAGCATGTCTATCCGATTGCGGATCGGCGGAACCCAGAGATTCGCCAGACCGGGCAACCGAACGGTCTTGTCGAGCTCGTCAATAATCTTGTCAATCGTCATGCCGGACCGCCACTCATTCTCAGGCTTGAGCTGAATGGTGGTTTCCACCATTTCGAGCGGCGCGGAATCCGTAGCCGTTTCGGCTTTACCCGTCTTGCCGAAAACTGAGGCCACTTCAGGCACGGTTTTAATTAACTTGTCCGTGGTCTGTAACAGTGCGGCCGCTTCTGCCGGAGAAACGCCCGGCAATGTTGAGGGCATATACAGCAGATCGCCTTCGTTGATCTTCGGTAAAAACTCGCCGCCCACCTGGCTGAGCGGCCAGATCACCGTGAGGATCGATAAGGCTGCGACTAACAGCGTTGTTTTTGGCCAGTGAAGAACCCTGATAAGCAACGGGTGATAGGCTTTAATCAGCAGCCTGTTCAATGGGTTACTGGTCTCAGCGGGAATCTTACCCCTGATCCAGAACCCCATCAAAATAGGAATAACAATGATGGCAAGCGCAGCCGCGCCCGCCATGGAGTACGTTTTGGTGAAGGCCAGCGGACCAAACAGCCGCCCTTCCTGTCCCTCCAGGGTGAAAATGGGAATGAATGACAGGGTGATGATCAGCAGGCTGATAAACAGCGCGGGGCCAACTTCGACAGAGGCGTTGGTAATCACCTTCCAGCGCGTGGCGTTATCAATCTGCTCTCCCGGATGCTGGTGATCCCACTCTTCTAACCGCTTGTGCGCGTTTTCAATCATGACGATAGCGGCATCCACCATCGCGCCGACCGCAATGGCAATGCCTCCCAGGGACATAATATTGGCGTTCAGCCCCTGGAAATGCATGACGATAAAGGCAATACACAGGCCCAGCGGCAGAGAGACAATCGCGACCAGCGCAGAGCGAACGTGCCACAGGAACAGCGCGCAGACAATGGCCACCACGATAAACTCTTCGAGCAGCCTGGAACTCAGGTTGTCTATTGCCCGGTCGATCAGTTGGCTGCGATCGTAGGTGGTCACAATCTCAACGCCTTGCGGCAGGCTGGCCTTCAGCGTCTCCAGCTTATCTTTTACCGCCGTAATGACTTCACGCGCGTTTTTGCCCGAACGCAGGATCACCACACCACCAGCGACTTCCCCCTGCCCGTTCAGCTCCGCAATACCGCGCCGCATTTCCGGTCCCGCCTGTACGCGGGCAACATCACGAAGGTAAATCGGTACCCCGTTTTCTCCGGTTTTCAGGACGATGTTATTGAAATCGTCCATCGTCTGCAGATAGCCGCTGGCCCGGACCATATACTCCGCTTCCGCCATTTCAACTGACGATCCCCCTGCCTCCTGGTTAGACGACTCAAGGGCCTGCTTAACCTCAGGCAGGCTAACGCCGTACTGAGCCAGTTTTAACGGATTGACCTGAATCTGATACTGCTTAACTACGCCGCCCACCGACGCCACTTCAGCCACGTTCGGGATTGTTTTCAGTTCAAATTTCAGGAACCAGTCCTGCAGCGAGCGCAACTCTGCGAGATCGTGTTTTCCGCTGCGATCCACCAGCGCATACTCAAATATCCAGCCCACGCCTGTGGCATCAGGACCGATTTCAGAGCTCACGCCGGCAGGCAGTTTGCCCTGAACCTGGTTCAGATACTCCAGCACGCGCGAACGGGCCCAGTACAGATCGGTGCCATCTTCAAAAATGACATACACGTACGAATCGCCAAACTGCGAAAAACCGCGCACGGTCTTTGCGCCGGGAACCGAGAGCATGGTGGTAGTAAGTGGATAGGTCACCTGGTTTTCAACAATCTGCGGTGCCTGGCCAGGATAGCTGGTTTTGATAATCACCTGAACGTCAGAGAGATCGGGCAAGGCATCGACCGGGGTGTTGATAATGGTCCATGTCCCCCAGACGCTGAGGAACAGCGCCCCCATCATGACCAGGAAACGGTTGGCGACTGACCGCCGGATAATCCATTCAATCATCATCGTCTCCTTAATGGCCGGAATGCGCGTGGTCCGAGGTTTCAGCCTGACGCATGCGCTCCAGCGCGCCGGTAATATTGGCCTCCGAGTCAATCAGGAACAGACCGCTGACCACGACTGAATCCCCCTCTTCCAGTCCGCTACCAATGCCGGACTGCTGCTGAGATTCATGCAGAACGTGGATCCTTTTCGGGACAAAATTCCCGTCCGCATCTACCGTAATAACGCGCTGTTCTTTGCCGGTATCAATAACGGCCTGGGAGGGGATCAGCAGCATCTCCTGACTTTGGGTATTCAGCTTCAGATAGGCGTTCATGCCCGGCTTCAGCAGCTCGTCCTTGTTAGCGACCTGCAGGCGAACCTGCAGCGTGCGGGTGGTCTGGTCCACGCTCGGCAGAAGACTCCATTTTTCAACCGGGAAGGTTTTATCCGGATAAGCCGGTACCGAAACAGCAAACTGCGAGGTATCTTTCAGCAGATAAGCAATGGATTCAGGCACTGCCGCGCCGATCCAGACCGGATCCATCCCCTGAATTTGCGCCACTACCTTATCTTTGGAAATATTCATGCCGGTACGCAGGTCAAAAGCCGTGATCACTCCGTCGATCGGTGCCTTGATGGTAAAGCGGGTCTGGATCGTTCGGGTGGCACGCAGCCTCTGAATATCCTCATCCGGCATACCCGCCAGGCGAAGACGTTCCAGAACGCCTTTTATTTGCGTCGGCGTTCCGCCGGTGCCGGATAACAGCAGAAACTCGCTCTGCGCCTCTACCCAGTCAGGAATGGTAATATCAATAAGTGGCGTGCCTTTCTTCACCTTATCGCCCGTCGTCAGCGGGTACACTTTCTCCACGAAGCCTTCCGCGCGCGCCTGCACAATGACAAACTGATAGTCGTTATAGCTGACGTTGGCCGGGATGGTCTGGGCATAATTCAGCGTTCCGCGCGTCACCTTTTGCGTTTTTAATCCGAGATTCTGAACCTGTGTTGGGTCAATACGGATACCGACACTGCTTTTATTGTCGTTTTCATCCGCATATTTCGGCACCAGATCCATATCCATAAACGGCGATTTACCGGGCTTATCGAATTTCACGTCGGGCTTCATCGGGTCATACCAGAAAAGCACCTTTCTTTCTGGTGCGCTATTTTCCGTTTTTACAGATGAATGAAAAACCTGCAATGCCGTCACCGATATCAGCCCTCCCGCAATTAGGCTGCTGACTATCATGGCAGCATATTTTATTTTTAATGAGGCCATGCCGTTTCTCGCTATTTAATGCTCTTCAGTAAAGAGATATTGCCCTGCTGAATAAACGAAAAATCAACGTGACTGCCGACTTTTAAGGCATTGATACTCTCGTCAGCCTGAATAAAGGTGAAACGCATGGTCATCGCGGGCCAGCCAATCGCCGGGATAGCGTCATGAGAGATGGTGATTTTTTTATTCGTAAGATCGACCGCTTTCACAACGCCCTTACCGTGGATGATTTGCTCTGATGCCTCATTACTGGCGGCATTCATTTCCCCATGCGAATGAACCTCAGCCTGGAGGCTGGCAGAAAACACAATGGAGACCGCACCGAATACAACGGCTTTAAGTGAATTACGCATTTTTATTTTCCTCTTTAATGAAGTTATTCAACCCAACCGTCGCCGAGCGCGGTGAAGAGATTAATCTCATTCACCTGGCGGGCGTAAATAAGGTCGAGAATGGTTTGCTGCGTGGAGAAAAGAGAACGTTCCGCGTCGAGCACCTCGATATAGCTGACCACACCGCTGGAATATAATCCTCTGGCCCGCTGCAGGGTAATTTGCAGCGAATCAAGATAACGCTGCTGCGCTTCAACTTGCTGATTAATGCTGTCCCGCAGCGCGAGCGCGTCGGCAACCTGTTTGAAGGCGGACTGAATTTTTTGTTCGTAATTCACAACCGACTGCTGCTGGCGAATTTCGGCCAGCTTCAGGTTGGCCTTATTCCTGCCCGCATTAAAAATGGGAATTTCGATTTTAGGAATAAAATTCCACATCCCGCTTCCTGACGTGAACAGGCTGGACAACTCCGTGCTGCCGGTTGAAAGCCCGCTGGTCAGCGAAATGGACGGGAAAAAAGCAGCACGTGCCGCGCCGATATTGGCATCGGCCGCTTTAAGCTGATACTCCGCCTCCATAATATCCGGGCGTTGCAGCAGTATCGCGGAGGAAAGATGGGGAGGCAGTTTTACCGGCGCAACGTCGCTGGTATTCATGCCGCCGTCGCCCGGCAGCGCGCGATACGTGCCGAGGAGCAGCTGCAGGGCATTATTGGCCTGCGCCAGCTCCCCCTCTCTTTTGGCAATCTCTGCCTGCGTGCTTTCGATCTGTCCCCGGGCCTGTTCCAGCGCCAGGACGTTCGTGCTGCCCGTCACCAGCTGCTGCTCAACGAACGCATAGGAGTGCTGGTAATTGGCCAGCGTATCCCGAGCAATACGCAGCTGTTTATACGCCAGCTGCTGGTTGAAATAGCTCTGCGACACGTTAGAGACGAGCAGGATATGCACCGCTCGGCGAGCTTCTTCGCTGGCGAAATAGTTTTGTCGATCGGCCTCGCTCATGTTTTTCAGCTTGCCGAAAAAGTCGAGCTCGTAGCTAAGCGCTAGCCCCGCGTCATACTGTTGTGAAGTGGGTTTGTCACTTTTCAGCCCGCCGCTGTACGTGATGCCCGAGGAGGCATTCAGTTGAGGATAACGATCCGCATCCGTCACGTTGAACTGCGCGCGGGCTTCCTCAACCTTCAGGGCGGCCATTTTTATATCCCGGTTGTTCTTCAGGGCTTCCCTAATCAGCCCGGCGACCTGAGGATCGACAAAAAAGCGTCGCCAGCCGGTGTCCTGGTACCCCGCCGCCGCGGGCGTCAGGCCGTTACGCGAGAGCGAAAACTGCTGGGGTACCGGTGTTTCCGGCCGCTGGTATTCAGGTGCCAGCGAGACGCAGCCTGCCAGAATAAATACCGTACTGATGCTTAGTCGTTTTAACAGGAACATAACGGTTTAAATGAAGTCCAGAGTAGTTTTAGGGTTACTCTACGGAACGCATCCTGTTTGACGGGTGACGGGATAATGACAATGTTGTCATTTTTAGCGTAAGTCATTGTTAACGTTCGCAGGCTCACTAGAATGTCGTCAGCAGCCAGTCAGGGGGAGCACGATGAAAATACTGATCGTCGAAGATGAAATGAAAACCGGTGAGTACCTCAGCAAGGGGCTGACGGAAGCGGGGTTTGTCGTGGACCACGCGGATAACGGCCTGAACGGCTACCACCTCGCCATGACCGCTGAATACGATCTGCTGATTCTGGATATCATGCTGCCCGATGTGAACGGCTGGGATATTGTCCGCATGCTTCGCTCGGCCGGTAAAGGGATGCCCATCCTGTTACTCACGGCTCTCGGAACGATTGAACACCGGGTTAAAGGGCTTGAGCTGGGCGCGGATGATTATCTCATTAAGCCGTTCGCCTTCGCTGAGCTGCTCGCCAGGGTAAGGACGCTGTTAAGACGCGGGAATACGGTGATCGCGGAAAGCCAGCTTCAGGCGGCTGACCTGACGGTTGACCTCGTATCGCGAAAGGTCAGCCGGGCGGGCAATCGCATCCTGCTCACCAGCAAAGAGTTCAGCCTGCTGGAGTTTTTCCTGCGTCATCAGGGAGAGGTGCTTCCCCGCTCCCTGATTGCCTCCCAGGTGTGGGACATGAACTTTGACAGCGACACGAACGCAATTGACGTGGCAGTAAAGCGGCTGCGCGCAAAGATCGATAACGATTTTGAACCGAAGCTGATCCAGACGGTGCGCGGCGTGGGTTATATGCTGGAGGTACCGGATGCACGTTAAGCTTCCCAGGCGCCCTTTTTCTCTTGCCTTGCGGCTGACCTTTTTTATCAGCCTCTCCACCATACTGGCCTTTTTCGCATTTACGTGGTTTATGCTCCATTCCGTTGAAAAGCATTTCGCCGAGCAGGACATCAGCGACTTACAGCAGATCAGCAGCGCGATGCATCGCATCCTCCAGTCTCCGGCCGATCCCGACCAAAAGAAAATCAGCAAGCTCAAAGAGTCGGTCGCCAGCTACCGCAACGTGGCCGTCCTGCTTCTGGATCCGCAGGGCAATACCCTCTTCAGCTCGGCGCAAGGGGCGGCACTGCGCCCGGCGATGAATACGGCGAACTTTAGCGCACACCGTCGTGCACAGGATGTGTTTCTCTGGACGGTTGAAGACCCTGCCGCCCCCCTGCACGCCGGGTCCGACATGAAGATGCAAACCTACCGGATTATCGCCTCTTCAGGCACGGCGACGCTGCAGGGCAAAACCCAGAACTACGTCATGCTGATCGGGCTCTCGATAAATTTTCATCTCCACTACCTTGAGGCGCTGAAGAAGAATCTTTTTGCCATAGCCGCAGCGATCAGCCTGCTGATTGTGCTGGTTATTCGTATCGCGGTGCGCCAGGGACACTTGCCCCTGCGTAACGTCAGCACCGCCATTAAAAATATCACCTCCGAAAATCTGGATGTGCGGCTGGAGCCGTCCCGCGTGCCCGTTGAGCTGGAACAGCTGGTGATCTCCTTCAACCATATGATTGGGAAAATTGAAGATGTCTTTACCCGGCAGGCGAATTTTTCCGCCGATATCGCCCACGAAATCAGAACCCCCATCACCAACCTGGTGACGCAAACGGAAATTGCGTTGAGCCAGAACCGCTCTCAGAAAGAGCTGGAAGATGTCCTCTACTCCAGCCTGGAAGAGTACAACCGGATGACCCGCATGGTCAGCGATATGCTTTTTCTGGCGCAGGCGGATAATAACCAGCTGATCCCAGACCGGGTGATGTTTGATTTAAGCGCCGAGGTCATGAAAGTGTTCGATTTCTTCGAAGCCTGGGCGGAAGAACGCCACATCTCACTGAAATTTAACGGGATGCCCTGCCTGATAGAAGGCGATCCGCAGATGTTCAGAAGAGCAATCAATAATCTGCTCTCCAACGCCCTGCGCTATACGCCGGAAGGGAAAACGATAACGGTCTCCATCAGAAAACGGGATAACGACGTTGAACTGGTGACAGAAAACCCCGGCACGCCGATCCCGCAGGCGCATCTGCCAAAGCTGTTTGACCGTTTTTATCGCGTCGATCCGTCCAGACAGCGCAAAGGTGAAGGCAGCGGAATTGGGCTTGCCATCGTGAAGTCCATCGTCACGGCGCACCACGGCAAAGTCCGCGTGGAATCGGATGCGGTGTCGAGGCGCTTCATCCTCACCGTGCCCGGAAAAGTGTTCTGAGCGTCAGCAAACAGCGCGGCATACCTCAAGGACCTTTTCCCTGAGCCAGCGATGCGCCGGGTCCCGCTCCATGCGAGGATGCCACATCTGTAACACCGTAATGGTGCGGGTCTTAAAGGGCAGTTCAAAGACGTGCACGCGCTCGGTCATCGCCTGATTGAGCAGGTACAGCGCCGGCACCATGGCAATAAGATCGGAGGCCAGCGCCACGGATAACGCCGTCGGGAATCCAGGCACCACACTGGCGATCTTTCGTTTCATCCCCCGTTCCGCCAGCGCATCGTCAACAGACCCGTGTAATGCCCCATCAGGCGACGCCACCACATGGCCCCACGCGACATAATCGTCAAGGCTGACATCAGGCTGTGACGACAGCGGATGCCCCTTGCGCACCGCGCCAACAAACCGATCCTGAAAAAGCCGCTGCAGGCGTATTTCTGGCCCCATATTGTTCTGCACGCCGATCTCCAGGTCGACAAGCCCCTCCCGCAAATAGCGCGACGTTTTCTCTGGTTTGGGAGCGAAGCGGATGCACACTCCGGGCGCAACGCTCGCCACGGCGGCTATGAGCAGTGGCCCAAACGCCACCACAAAACCGTCGTTGGCCCGGATGGTGAACAGCCGCTCGAGACTTTCCACCTTCAGCGTGTCGGTGGAGGGCTGCAGCACCGCCCTCACCTCATGCACGGCGCTTCGGGCGCGGTCCCGCGTGGCTTCAGCCCAGGGGGTCAGCACCATATGGCGCCCGGCCCTCACCAGAATAGCATCGCCGGTCACCTCCCGCAGCCTGCTCAGGGTACGGCTCATGGCGGAGGTGCTCAGATTTAAGCGCCTCGCCGCGCCCGCCACGCTGGCCTCGGCCAGCAGAACGTCGAGCGCAACCAGAAGGTTAAAGTCAGGATCGGACACGATGGCTCCTCAGATAAGGCGTTATATGCAACGATAAAGTGCAAACGCTGCGTCTTCCGCCCTGTATACCCCATGATTATAGTTTCGTCATCACTATTCTTATCCGGAGTAACGACGATGACGCTATTTTCAAACCTGCCCGGCGATGAAGGATTACCCGGTCATGAACGCGCCAGGGTGATGGCCGCCGTCATGACCACCACGCTGATGGGCGTCTTTGACGGCACCATGATCAACATCGCGCTGCCCTCCATGGCAAAGGCAATGCAGGTGCCCGCGAACGTTGCGGTGTGGTTTGCCAACGGCTATCTGCTGTCAGCGGCCATGACGCTGGCCATCTTCGCGGCGCTGGCGGCGCGGGTGGGCTATCGCCCGGTGTTTCTTGCCGGGCTTGCCACCTTTACGCTCACCTCGCTCGGCTGCGCGCTGGCAACAACGCCAGAAATGCTGATCGGGATGCGCATTCTGCAGGGCATCGGCGGGGCGGCCACCCTGAGTATCGCCCCGGCGATCCTGCGATCCGTATTTCCGGGTCGACTGCTTGGCCGCATTCTGGGGCTGCACGCCCTGCTTATCGCCTCCAGCACGGCGATTGCCCCTGTCCTGGGCGGAACCATACTGGACATGCTGAGCTGGCAGTGGCTGTTCGCCATTAACATTATTCCGGGCAGCGTTGCCCTGCTGCTGGCGTGGCGGGCGTTACCGCGCCAGCCGGACGTTGATCGGTCCCCCTTCGATGCGCCGGGCGCCGCGCTCTCCGCCGTGCTGTTAGGTTCTGCAATCATGCTGGCCGACAGCCTTCAGCACATAACGCAAGGTATCAACCCGGCGGCCACAGGCTGGGGGTTCCTCACGCTGGCCAGCGCCCTCGCCTTTATCTGGCGTATTCGGCGCGCGCAAAGTCCCATACTGCCGCCCGTTATTTTCAAAAATGGGCGCTTTACGCTCGCAGCCCTGACCTCGCTGGCCTCGTTTGTCAGCCAGGGCATTACCTTTGTCGCGCTGCCGTTCCTGTTTCAGAGCGTGTATGGCTACAGCCCGGTGGTTTCGGCGCTGCTGTTCACCCCGTGGCCGGTTGGCATCGTGCTTATCGCGCCGCACGCGGGGCGCTGGGCGGATACCCTTTCCGCGCCGCTGATCTCGACTGTCGGGCTGATGATTTTTGTCGGTGGGCTGGTTCTGCTGGCGACGTTGCCGGACAGCCCTTCCGTATGGAATATCTGCCTGCGCAGTCTGGTGTGCGGGATTGGGTTTGGCTGCTTCCAGAGCCCCAATAACCGGGAAATGCTCGCTAACGTGGCGCGGGAATATGCCAGCTATGCCTCCGGCGTGTTGTCGATTGTGAGGACATTTGGCCAGTGTCTTGGTGCCGCCGCGGTGGGCGTGCTGCTTGCGACGACCGAATCAGACCATGACCGGGCCGTGCATTTTGCGCTGTGGATCGCCGTCATCGCCTCGATGGGGTCGGTGTTGTTTAGCGCGAGTCGGCTGCGTAAAACGCGCGAGTTGTCGGGTAAACCTGTGTAAACTTTATTGATAGAAACAAGGTTCATATATTATGACGTCTCGCAATATTATTAATAAAGGATTTAAAGCATGACCGACAAACACTGGTCAAGAATGGAATATCTCCATGAGACCGTAACCAATCCTAATATTCATATCAAAGGCTCGCACAGCTATTACAGCGACTGCTGGGACAACGGGTTCGAACGTTCCGTGGTACGCTATTTGCTCGGGGACGACGTCAGCCGGAATTGGGAACCTCTCGGCCGGTTAGATAAATTATTTATCGGTAATTTCGTCTGCATTGGCGCCGAGAGCGTTATTCTGATGGGCGGAAACAGCACTCATCGCATGGACTGGATCAGCCTTTATCCCTTTATGGAATCGATAAAGGATGCCTACATTTCACGCGGCGATACAACGCTGGGCGATGGCTGCTGGCTCGGCATGCGCTCGATGATTATGCCCGGTGTTACCATTGGCGAAGGCGCGGTAGTTGCTGCAGGCGCGGTCGTGACCAAAGATGTGCCGCCCTACGCGGTGGTGGGCGGAAATCCGGCCAACATGATTAAATACCGTTTTTCTGAAGACGATATTGCCCGACTGCTCGCGTTAAAAATATACGATCTGCCTGAAGAAAAACTGCTCGCTATTCAGCCAATATTATCCTCGGGAAATATCACCGCGCTGGAAACAATTTTACGATAACTATATGCCGTCGCACATATTTCCGTACAACGGCATCTCCTCTGTAGTCTACGTCCTACACGCCGTGTTGACTTGTCTGATTCTTTATAAGGTGTGAAACCGGTTTAATAAACTCAGGCCGAATAAGGTGGAAAAGTTTCACCGTAATAATCCACCCCAACTGCCATTAAACCCTTTCAAACAGATCCGATAAGGCTCGTGCAAAACCATTTGGTTTTGCCGCGCCCGGTTCTGTTCACTTTATAAGAGACTTTCTTATGAAATCATCAAATGCGCCTAATATCTCGCGCCCGAAAGTTATCGTTGGCTGGCTGACGATAATCACTCAGGCTGCACTCCCTCTGAGTTTTGCTTATACGCCTCTGGTTCAGGCTGCGGCGAAAGAAGATGAAACCAAATGGTATCAGTCAGGCAAAAACACCCCGTCGATCTTCGAAGACAATGCGAGTTCTCTTGCCGCAGCCGGCTCGGCGCTGTCGCAGCGCGATTCTGGAGGAGCAGCAGAAGGTCTTGCGCGCTCTGCCGCCACCGGCGCGCTGAATAATAGCGTTGATGAGTGGCTGAGCCAGTTTGGGACCGCCCGCGTACAGCTTAATCTCGACGATAAATTTAAAACTAACGGTAGTGAAGCTGATCTGCTGGTTCCTTTATACGACAACAAATCCACCATTTTCTTCACGCAGCTGGGTTTTCGCCACCAGGACGATCGTAATACCGGTAACCTCGGTTTAGGCGCTCGCCACTTTGCGGGCGACTGGATGCTTGGCGTCAACACCTTCTATGACAATGACTTCACCGGCGACAACCGGCGACTCGGCCTGGGTGCAGAAGCGTGGCGTGATTATCTCAAGCTGTCGTCGAACGGCTATTTTCGTCTGAGCGACTGGCATCAGTCCCGCGATTTCGCCGATTACGATGAACGCCCGGCGAACGGTTACGATCTTCGGGCTGAAGGTTGGTTACCGGCATATCCGCAGCTGGGCGCAAAGCTGATGTACGAGCAATACCAGGGTGATGAAGTTGCCCTGTTTGGCAAAGATAACCGTCAGAAAGATCCGTGGGCCTTTACCGGCGGCATTACCTATACCCCTGTTCCGCTATTTACCCTTGGTGCCCAGCACCGCGCGGGTAAAGACGGGCAAAATGATTCCCAGCTCTCTCTGCAGCTCAACTACCGTCTGGGCGAGTCCTGGAATAAACAGCTCGATCCGGATCTGGTCGGAGCCTCCCGCACGCTGGCCGGTACCCGCTACGATCTCGTTGAGCGTAACAACAACATCGTGCTTGACTACCGCAAACAGGAGACCGTGACGCTGAAGCTGCCGGAGAAAACGGTGGGCAAAAGCCGTGGAACCGTCGCTCTGACCTTCTCTGTGAAGACCAAAAATACGCTACAGCGCATCGACTGGGATGCCCCAGCCCTGCTAGCTGCAGGCGGCAGTATTATTCAATCAGGTGACAATCGCCTGAACGTCACCCTGCCTGCTTATCAGACATCGGGAAGTAATACGTATCGGATTGCCGGTGTGGCTTACGACACCAAAGGCAACAGCGGTAGCGCCACGGCAGATATCCAGGTTGATGTGGGTGACGTGAGCGTCGGCTCCTCTTCGATGACGGCGTCCCCGACCACGCTGCCGGCCGACGGTAAGAGTACCTCTACGATTAATGTCAACATTGTGGATGCCGACGGCAACCCGGTACCGGGTATGGCAAAGTCGCTGTCAGCTTCCGTGAAGGAAGCGCAGGCCGTTGTCACCTACGCGGCAAATTTATCTGCGAAAGAGGCGACCCTCTCTGCGGTTGAAGAGACTTCTCCGGGCGTGTATCAGGCTATTGTTACAGCCGGAACGCGCGCGGGTACCGTCACCGTGTCCTCATCCTTCAATGACACCGCCTTGCCGGAGATTACTATCTCCCAGCAGGCAGATAATACTACCGGACGCATCACGTCTGATGCCATCATCGTGACCACCGATAACAGCGTGGCCAACAACAGCGCAATCAATACCGTGACGGCCACCATCACGGATGCGGCAGGTAACAAGCTGGCGAATGTCCCTGTCACTCGCTTCGTTCTCCGGCTGACGCTTTGACTCAAGCTCAAGTAATCCCAGGATGGCGCTGATAGGGGTACGGATCTCGTGGCTCATCGTCGCCAGGAAGGCGCTCTTAGCCTTGTTAGCCTCTTCCGCATGGTCTTTTTCTACCGACAGCGCATTCAGAAGCTGTTTATGATCGGTAATATCCTGCCAGCCGCAAATCAGGCCAGCAATTTTGCCTTTTGAATCTGTGAACGGCGTTGACCAGTGGGCGATGACGCGCGCACCCGCACCATTATTTATGCTGAACTCTTGCGTTTGCCCGTGTGGAAGGATCGCTTCATTGTGCACTAACACGTCAGCTAAATAGTCGCGCAGCCCGGCCAGAGGATGGCGCTGATCGAACAACGAATAGCTAAGATTCTCAGCCGGGAGATGACTGAAATAGTGTGCGTAGGCTTCATTGCCAGTCGTGACCATCATCTGCCGGTTAAGTACATAAACCGGCGTAGGAGATCCGTTGATCAAGGTATCACGGAAAGCCAGCTGGGCTTGAAGTTCCTCCTGCGCCAGCTGACGACGTTTAATCTCTTTGGTGCGGGTAAATACCCAGAGAAGGATCAGCAAGATTGTGGTGCCCGCCCCTCCGAGTACCCAGTAAAACTCCTTGTTATAGAGCCGCCAGGTGTTAACCGAGAAGTCCGGGGCGTTTTGCCATTTATGCACTATCAGCGAAATTTCCTGGGGCTGAATATCCGCCAGCGCTTTATTCAGGATAGCCTGCAGCTCAGGTTCATCGCGACGTACGGCAAAGCCCAATTGGTCCGGCTTTTCACTCAGCTGCGCGACGATCTTCAGCTTATCCCGAAAATATCGCTCGATCATGAAGCTGGCACCCAGCTGGTTATGCAGGGCGCCATCCGCTTTCCCCGAGTTAACCAGCTCCAGAGCGGTTCCGCAGTTTTCGGTATAGATCCACCTGATGCCCGGCCATTCTTTCGAGAGCTGTTGAACCAGGGTCTGGGTCCTGTCTCCGACCACCGCAAGCGTCATTGCGTTATTCAGCGCAACAGGGGCGCGCGGCTGGTTTTTTACGACCAGCACGCCGGGCGTGTAGATCCACGGACGGCTGAAAAGCGCCATATCCTCGCGTGAAGAATCAAAGATGGCCGTGCCGACCATGTCTCCTTCATTATTTTCCAGCCGGTCGTACACCTCCAGCGCAGAGTTAACCCTGACAGGCTCGAAGCGGATCCCGGTGCGAAGATGAATAAGACGCAGGAGATCGGCGCTTATGCCATGAAACGCGCCGCTATCGTCCAGCATGCTGAAAGGGGTGTAAAACGAGTTAACCAGCACCCTTACCGTCGGGTGATGTGTAATCCAGCGTTTTTCCTGCTCCGTCAAATCAAGCGGTTTCTGAAAGCGCCAGATGTCAGGCCGTTGCACCCACTGGCGAGAAATGTTCTTTTGCAGCGTCTCAGGTATGGCGCTCAGAACAGTATTGATAGATTCGAGAAGCTCTTTGTCATCGCTGCGTAAAATAAAGCGGTTACCGGCCCCTTCCGCATCGAAAACATCCGTTGTCGTCAGGGCGTTGCCGTAGTTGCGTTCAATAAGGAAGCTCGTGGTAGTGATGTTGCCGAAGAAGAAATCGCACTGACCATGAACCACGCAGGCCAGGCCACTTTCATTAGAAGGAAAGCGAATGATACTGGCCGCAGGAAAGCGCTCCGAAACCTGCCGATCGCTGAGATAACCTTCTGTTACGGCAAGCTTCATGGCCATATCTGGTTTGACGGTATGTGACGCAGTGCTCTCATTGGTCACCAGTACCGGGAGGTTTGCCATAAAGCTTCTGCTCTCGGCGAGCCCGTCCTGATTTACAGGTTGCCCACCGCCATCATCAACCAGGGTATCGACTTCCTTACGCTTCAGGGCTTCAATGGCCTTTTCCCGTGACGGGTAACGGAATACGCGCACGTGAAGGCCAAGATTGCTGGTAATGAGCCGGATATAGTCAGCATAGATGCCTTCGTAGAGCCCGGAATCAGGAACGATATCAAACGGAGGATTATCCGGTGCCCATGTAGCGACTTTTAATTCGCGTTTCAGCCCTAACCAGCGCCAGTCGCTGTCATCCAGGTTAAAGCTGAGCGACACGGGCCGCTCGCGGCTGAAAATCTTTAGCTGTTGTACTGAGGGTTCACCTGCATAATCAACCGTCGCGATCATCCAGAGGGGAAGAAACAGTAACGCTCGGGACAGAAATTTATTCAAGATTGTTACGCCGTGCGAATTCAAAAATATCCAGTTGAGTTTTACAACCGAGTTTGTCCATCAGGCGGCTTTTGTAAGTGCTGACGGTTTTGTTGCTGATCTTCATTTTGGCGGCAATTTTCATATTTTCCAGCCCCTTAATAATATGCTGGAAAACCTGAAACTCCTGGGGCGACAGCATCCCCAGCCTTTCCCGATCGTCTATCGCCTGTTGGCTTTGCGGGGATTCGAAACGTTTCAGAGGGAAATAGCCATAGCCATTTTGCGCCGCACGGATGGCGGTGATGATCTCGGGTAAGTTATTTTTTTTGCTGATGAAGCCATCCGCGCCGCTCAGGGCACTTCGGGGTGAATAGAATTCAGGATTTTTGCCGGAAATCACAATAATGATCCCTGGATAGCTATTCGCACGTAACGTTCTGACGACTTCGATACCATCCAGCGTGGCGATATCAATGTCGATCACCAGAATGTCCGGATGATGCTCGTCGATCAGCGAAAGCGCTTCCGCGCCATCGCCTGATTCAGCCACAACGCTATGCCCTTCCTTTTCGACCAGAAACTGAATAGCCATTCGGGCTATTGGGTGATCGTCAACAATCATGACTTTTGCCATATTAATACCCGAGATAAATTTAGCGCCTTTGTATTTTAGCTGAGTTTATATTTATTAAACACCCTCTCAACTATAGGGATAATAATCTCCAAGATTGTAGTCCTTGTCCTACACCGCCATGATGACCATTCCGATTTTATGCCGCAGACAAGCCACGTATATTTATCTGTGTTTTGAAAAATAAAGCTACGTCAGTTTTTCCATATTAAATGCAGAAATAGGTGAGGCGATTTCGTATGGTCAATCATCCCGACAATGGTTCTCATGCTATGCATGAAAAAGAAAAGCGAATTATCATCGTCGTCCGTTGTGTGTTTACGTTACAGGGTCTGAATGCTTTATGTCATTCTGCCCACTGGCGGGTACAGGCGATAACACCTGAGGCATTTGATGCGTATACCGTGCTGAACGATCAAAGACCTGATCTACTCATTATTGAATCGGAGTGTTTTGATGAAAAACGTTCGCAGGCGTTGACCGTCATGAACGTACTGCCACATAAAACGATCGTATTGACGAACAGTTACTCCGGTGGACTCTGCAAAGTCCCTTCTGCGGGCGGAACGACAATCATGGTTGATAAGTCGGGGTCCGTGATGGCCCTAAAATGGCTGCTTCAACGAATCGCAAATGAGAGGATCAGCGTGCAGCCTGGGCCCTGTCGCGTTCGTCATCACCGGGCCAGAATGGCGGAACGTGAAGTCCTCAGTTCTCTGCTCAACGGTGACAGTCCCGACGCGGTGGCTGAACGAATGGGTATCACCTATTCGGCCGTGAGCCGCTATAAAATGGCCGCCCTGCGCCGTGTCGGCGTCAGAACGCTCAATGAAATTGTTATCGGAAACTATAAGGGATTGCTGACAGCTTAAGGCTGTCAGCGCGTGATTCTTCCCTGAAGAAACGTTCAGGCAAGACGATTGCGTTACTCTTTTATCGTCGCAACGATCTTTTGCTGTTTGCGGTCGACTTTTGACAGGCTGAGATCTTTATTCAGCACCCAGAGATAGTTACCGCCCTTCGTGAAAACAAGTGCTTGTCTTGGCTCATTAAACCCATTAATCAAAAGTTTTTTACGGCGACAGGCGTGGATACTTTTTCATTTGCCAAAACGGGGGCGCTTAGCGTGGAAACGAAAAGAGTTCCGGACATATATCTAATCAATGCAAGCGGAATTTTATTCATCGTAAGACTCCATAATAAAAAACAATCAATAATATAAAAGGTATTATCTGTCTATTGAGTCTGTAGAGTACTTACCTGTCCTTTTAAACTAAAGATATAACGGCGTGAATATTCCGAAAGCGTGTAAATTAAAATAAGGGAATCTTTTGGCACTTTACAATAATGCAAAGATACCGTGCATCAGCAAAAAATAACCGACACACGGTAAGTGCCGTTCGTTTACTCCAGCGCCAGCAGCGCGAAGCTCGCCAGCCAGTGCCCGCCGCTGTAGTGGCTGCCGACCACATGCTCTACGCTTGCCGTCAGATGTTTCGCCACGGCATCACGCAGCGCCTGCTGCGCCGGATGGTTTGCGGGAAGCGCTTTGGCAATATGCTTCATACACCACGCGCGGCTGAGGTTTAATCCGTCGAGATGGGCGATTTTCGGGTCGGTACGGTCGCTCACTTCCGCTGGGTTCATCAGCGCCGCAACGGAGCCGACATCCGGCAGAAACGCGTCAAACCAGGCCGGGAAGTCTTCTAACACCTTGCTCATCAGCAGCGCTTCCGTCAGCGCCCCGGAAATGTACTCATCACCACCGGGTTCATAATGAGCAGGATAGCGCGTGTCGGCGAGATAAAACCGCTCCGCCGCCGTGACAATCGCCTGCTCAAGCGCGCTGTCCTCCACGCCTCGCGCGTAATCGAGCGCCAGCGCGAGGGCAAACGCCGTGTTGTAATGCGTCCCGACGCGTATTGGATAGGTGAGCTTGCTGAGGTAATCCACCAGCCTGTGGCGAATATCCTGCGTTAGCGGCTCAAGCGTTTGATACCAGCCTGCGGCCTGCGGCAGCGACGACTGTTTCAGCTCCTGGGCCAGCGCCAGCAGCCAGCCGTAGCCGTACGGGCGCTCAAACGAGGCGCGGAACGGCGCGGTGAAATAGGCCAGCTCTTTCGCCACGTTCTTTTCCGTCAGGTGCTCGTCGAAAAGCGCGACGATCGCGTCCCGGCTCGGCAGCTCCGGATAAAGGCGCACGCAGCGCAGCAGCAGCCAGTAGCCGTGCACCGCCGAGTGCCAGTCGAAACAGCCGTAGAAAATCGGGTGCAGCTCGCGCGGCGGCAGAACGTCACCATCATCATTCAGCAGGTGCATGATGTGGTTCGGGTATTCCTGGCGCAAATAGGTTAAAGGCATGCGGGCAAACGCGTCAGCCTGATGTTGCGTCAATTCCATAACAGCTCCTTAGCGAAACACGAGGAAATACATGAGGAACACGTTCACCACCAGCAGGGTTAACGCGGTCGGGATCTGGATCTTGATCACCTGATATTTGTCTTTCAGCTCCAGCAAGGCGGCGGGAACAATATTGAAGTTCGCGGCCATCGGCGTCATCAGCGTGCCACAGTAGCCCGCGTACATGCCAATCGCCAGCAGCGGCGCCGGGTTGCCGTGATGCACGTTGATCAGGAACGGTAAGGCGATACCGGCACTTAATACCGGGAAAGCGGCAAAGGCGTTACCCATGATCATGGTAAACAGCGCCATCCCCACGCAATAAATCACCACCAGCATGAAGCGACTGTCCGGGTTCACGAACAGGCTGACCACCTTCTGCACCGAATCCCCGGTATTGGCCGCGACGAACACGCCGCCGAGCATCGCCAGCATCTGCGGCAGGATCACCGCCCAGCCGATAGTGTCGACAAGACGACGAGACTGGCGAATAGCATGCAGCGGTGTCCCCTTGGTCAGCCACCAGCCGGTGAGGATCGCCGCGACGCAGGCCACGCACAGCGCCGCCAGGGTGAGCTGTTTCTGGTCGAGCAGGAACACGCCGCCAACCGACACCCCTTTCAGGAACAGCGTCCCGATAACCGTTACCACCGGGATCATCAGCGCGGGCAGGAACAGCCAGTTTTTAAGGCGCTTTGACGAGGCAACGCGCTCCTCCTCGGAGGCCATTTTGTAGTGCCCTTTCCCGACCAGGCCAAAACCCGCCAGCAGCGCGATAGCGATGACGCACCCGCCAACGATCCGGTACGCCAGCGATTTCCCCAGCTCCTGCACCATCAGGTCACCGAACAGGAAGATCCCGCCGAATAAAAACCAGAACAGCGCGGTGGTAAAACGCTTCGGATTGGCGCGATCGCGCAGGGTCATCACGACCAGCAGCATCACGACGAAGCCGATCAGGTAATACACGCGGTTAATGGTGATAAGCGTCATCATTGCGCCACCTCCTGGTTACCCTGCTCTGCACGCCAGGCCATGACGTCGCGACGGATGCTGGCGTCCAGGCGCAGCAGGCGCGTCATATGAATAATCAATGCCGCAATGGCGGTTGGGATAGCCCACAGGCCGATATGCAGCGGTTCGATGCCCTGAATACCGTTCTCTTTCAGGAACGCGTCGATCAGCAGCACCGCACCAAAGGCGATAAAGATGTCTTCTCCAAAGAAGACCGCAATGTTGTCGCATGCCGCGGCATGGGCCTTGATTTTGTCGCGAATGTGCTGCGGCAGCTCGCCGTATTCGTTCAGGGCGGCCCCTTCAGCCATCGGCGCCAGCAGCGGACGCACCGTCTGGGCATGGCCGCCCAGCGACATCAGCCCCAGCGCGGCGGTGCCTTCACGTGCCACGAAGTAGAGCATCAGGATACGCGCCGAGGTGGCGCTGGCGATCTTCGCGACCCAGGCCTGGGCGCGCTCTTTAAGCCCGTAGTATTCCAGCAGACCAATCACCGGCAGGATCAGGATGAAGGTCGCCAGCGATCGGCTGTTGACGAACTTCTCGCCGAAGGTCTCCAGCAGCATCCCGAAATCCATCCCGACCAGCAGGCCCGTCGCCAGCCCCGCCACCACGACTACCAGCAGCGGGTTGAAGCGCAGTGCAAAACCAATAACCACGATCGGTATCCCGATCAGCGGCAACAGCGTAGTACCGTCCATAACGTTTACCCTATCGAAAGTGAGCGTTGCGCGCCGACGGCTATTTTTTTAATTTGCGGCGAGCGATGTTGTGTTTTACGTCAGGCTTCACAAAACCTGCGCTAAAAAGCTATATCTGAACCTCAAAAACATGTAAACAAATTATCAATAAAATGTTCTTATTTTATCGACGAGTTTACATTTCTGGCTAAGGAACGTTATGACCTCGAAAAAGAGTGCTTCACCCGATCGCGACGATATCAACGATGGCCGGATCGTCTCTTCCCGCCATCTGGTTTCCGAGCGCTGCGCAGAACTGTCAGAGCTGGAGTACGCGCTGATCATGACCGGCAACGCGTTCAACAAATGGATGGTGCGCTGCATGACCGCAGCCGGCGAACCGGATATGGGCGCCTTTGACGTTTCGCTGCTGCATCACGTGAACCACCGCGACCGCAAGAAAAAGCTGGCCGACATCTGTTTCGTGCTTAACGTGGAAGATACCCACGTGGTGACATATGCCCTGAAGAAGCTGGTCAAAGCGGGCTACGTGACGAGTGAGAAAGCGGGTAAAGAGCTCTTTTTCTCCACCACGGAGGAAGGGAAAGCGTTGTGCATGAAGTATCGGGACGTGCGGGAAGCGTGTCTAATTGCCATCCACGCAGAGAGCGGCATTTCCGGGAAAGCGATCGGCGAAACCGCGCAGCTGTTACGCGCGATCTCCTCACTGTATGACACCGCCGCCCGCGCGGCGGCATCGCTCTGAACTACGGACGTCTGAACAGGGTAATGCTGCGTCCGGCCAGTTCATACTCTACGGTGTCGGTGATCGCTGTTCCGGCGGCAGCGTCATCCGCCGTAGACAGTTCAAGAACCCATCCCCCTTCGCCAAACTGCGGGATCTGGAACGGCACGGTGCCTTCGAACGGGTTAAACAGCATCAGCACGTCGTGCCAGATGCCGTCCTCCTGCCTGAGATCCGGTCTGCTGATGGAGACCCCGAGCGTCGAACCTTCATCCCACTGCTCGGCCTGCTGCGGACCGCCCCCGGCATTAAACCAGCGGATCTCCAGCCCGTCGCGCCAGCTTTCACGGCGCAGCAGCGGCTGTTGCGCGCGAAGGGCAATGAGACGACGGGTAAACTCGCGCAGCGCAGCGTCGTTTTCGGAGAGCCCCTTCCAGTCAATCCACGAGATCTCGCTGTCCTGGCAGTAGCCGTTGTTGTTGCCCTTCTGCGTGCGGCCAAACTCGTCCCCCGCCAGCAGCATCGGCGTGCCGTGGGAGAACAGCAGCGTGGTCAGGAAATTGCGCTTCTGCCGCTCGCGGGTAGCAATAATATCCGGGTTCTCCGTCGGCCCTTCTTCCCCATAGTTGTACGAGCGGTTATCGTTATGCCCGTCGTTATTGTCCTCTCCGTTATCGGCGTTATGCTTCTCGTTGTACGACACCAGATCATTCAGCGTAAAGCCGTCGTGAGCGGTGATGAAGTTGACGCTGGCCCACGGACGACGCCCGCGCAGATCGTACAGATCCCCGGAGCCCAGCAGACGCGCGGCAAAGTCGGTGGAGACGTTATCCCCCTTCCAGTACTCGCGAACGGTATCACGATACTTATCGTTCCACTCCCCCCAGCCCGGCGGGAAACCGCCGACCTGATACCCGCCGGGGCCAATATCCCAGGGTTCGCCAATCAGCTTGAGTCTCGATAACACCGGATCCTGAGTCATGGCGTCGAAGAAACCGCCGCGTGGGTCAAACCCCTCGGGCTCGCGGCCCAGTATCGTCCCCAGATCGAAACGAAAACCGTCAATATGCATCGATTCCGCCCAGTAGCGCAGGGAGTCCATCACCATCTGTAGCACACGCGGGTGCGAGGTGTTGACCGTATTCCCCGTCCCGGTGTCGTTGATGTAGTACCGGTGCTGGTCCGGCAGGGTTCGGTAATAGCTGTAGTTATCGATCCCCTTAAACGAGAGCGTAGGCCCTAACTCGTTACCTTCCGCCGTGTGGTTATAGACCACGTCCAGAATCACCTCAATGCCCGCGTCATGATAGGCGCGCACCATGTCGCGAAAGCCCTGGATCCCCGCCGGGCCGTAGTAGCGCGACGCGGGGGCAAAAAAGCCCAGCGTGTTATAGCCCCAGAAGTTTTTCAGGCCACGGTCGAGGAGATGCTGGTCATCCGGGAACCAGTGAACCGGCAGCAGCTCCACCGAGGTAATGCCCAGGCTTTTGATGTAGTCGACCGAGGCTTTATGTCCCATCCCCTCAAACGTTCCGCGCAGCTCGGGCGGGATGGCCGGGTTCATCTGGGTAAAGCCCTTGACGTGGCTCTCATAGACGACGGTATGCGGCCAGGGCACGTTTGGCCGGTTGTGATCCTGCCAGTCGAAAGCGTTCGGGTCGATAACCTTGCATTTCGGCGTGAACGGCGCGCTGTCCCGCGTATCAAAGCTTAAATCTAACTCGTCATGCCCCAGCTCATAGCCGAAATGGGCGTCGTTCCAGTCGATATCGCCCACCAGTTCACGGGCATACGGGTCGATAAGCAGCTTATGCGGGTTAAAACGGTGACCGTTTTCAGGGTCGTAAGGTCCGTAGACGCGATAGCCATACAGCGCGCCGGGCTTCAGATCGGGCACATAGCCGTGCCAGACCTCATGGGTATATTCCGGCAGCTCCAGCCGGGCGATTTCCGTTTTCCCGGACGGGTCAAACAGACAGAGCTCCACCCGCTCAGCGTGCGCGGAGAACAGCGCGAAGTTAACCCCCTTCCCGTCATAATTCGCCCCCAGCTGTTGGCCATGACCGGCCCGAATTTCAAACGTAGTATCCTTTGCCATTTTCGTTCTCCACGATTATTCGCAGGTAAGCAGAACCAGTACACATCCTTTTTCTGACGTTAAATCCAGCGTCTCTTGCAGAATGCGGCTCTCACCGCTGAACAGATCCCGATAGCGCTTCCCGGCCAGTTCGTCGGGTATCGCTACCGTGGTATTGACCCACAGCTGATGATTATCGGTGACGCCAAAAACCAGACGCGGCACGGCAACGATCAGCGCCTCGTCTTCCTTAATCCGTGCATAGACAATCAGGTTTTCCTCGCGCTCGCCGGAAACCTTGAGCGGCAGCCAGTCACCGTAGCGGAAAAGCGCGTCGTAATGCGGTCGAAGTCGTAACAGCGTGGCGGTAACGAACTGTTTAACGCGCCCGTCACGCCAGCAGGCCGGGTTGTCAAACACCGTGGCATCCGCCGCGCTGAGGTTTTGCACCAGGGCCGGGAAGTCCGGCTCCCGTCGGTTATCCGGGTCGACCAGGCTAAAGTTGAGCGCCTCGCTGCCCTGATAGATATCCGGCACGCCGGGAGCTGTCAGCTTGATCAGCGTCTGGCTGAGGCTGTTCATCAGCCCGGCGCGGATAAAGGGCTGCATCGCCTCGCTGAAATCGTGCAGGAACAGGCTGTTATCCGAGGACAACAGGTGCCGCGCGTAGCTCAACACCACGCTCTCGTAGCTCTCGTTGCTGTCGATCCAGTCGGTGCGCTGCTTCGCCTCGCGAAGCGCTTTCTCAAGGAAGCCGAGGAAGCGCGTCTCCAGTGATGCAAGCCCTTCAGCGTCGTCCGGTGACAGCGTGGCAGGCCAGACGCCCGCCAGCGCCTGGTAGATCATCCAGGTATCTGCGGCGTTCGGCGCGGTGCCGTCATTAAGAAAACGCACCCGGGTCTGGTTAATCTGCCGCCAGCGGGCGAGATTTTCTCCCCAGCGTTCCGGCGCCTCCGTCAGGGTGTAGAGACGCGCCCGGGCGTCTTCTCCGCGCTTGGTATCGTGCGTGGAGGTGCCCAGCAGCGCGTCGGGCTGACGGGCCAGACGAATGCGCATCTCCTGGTGAAAGCGGGATAGTGAAAACGCGCGCGGCGTCGGGTCAGCGCCCACTTCATTGAGCGCAAGCTCAAGGTTAAGGCGGAAAAACAGCGTGTCTTCCACCGACTTCGCCATCAGCGGCCCGGTCAGCTGCTGGAAGCGTGTTCTGAAAAGCGCGGCGGACTCGCGGCAATCTTCCGGCAGGTCGCCGGTAAGAATGCGCACAATCAGACTCAGGGCCGCCTCGGACGTATTTACGCCGGCGACCACGCGGCTAAGCAGCGCCACGTCCGGCGGGGTTAACCCCTCGCGAGTGCCATAGGTGCGGTACACCGGAAACGCAATAAGCAACTCGCGCAGCGCGTGACGGATTTCCTCGCGCGGCAGCGCAACCTCATTACGGCGGGCCAGATCGTCAGCAAGGTTTAGCAGCGTGGTGAACTCGCCCTCAAAATTACGATCGGTCATCAGGCCCTTGGCATCGCGCAGTTCCGCATGGCGATCGACCGTCATTCCCAGCGTCTCGTCGTGGATGGTCTCCAGACGCGACAGGTTATCGTCATCGACCAGCACCTCCGCCAGCGAGGCGATAAACTCGTACCCGGTGGTACCGGAAACCGGCCAGTCGGTGGGCAGCTGCTCTCCCTTCGCGAGAATTTTCTCGACCGTAATGTAACAGTCGGGTCCGGCTGCCTGACGCAGCTTCTGCAAATAACCCTGCGGATCGGCCAGGCCGTCAATATGGTCAATGCGCAGGCCGTCTACGACGCCCGCGTGAACCAGCTCAAGGATCAGCCGGTGCGTATCGTCGAACACCTGTTCGTCTTCAACCCGAACGCCCACCAGACCGGTGATCTCGAAGAAGCGCCGCCACGAGAGCTGCTTCGGCGCTTCCCGCCAGGACATCAGCCGCCAGCTTTGCGCGTCATGCAGTTCGGCAATGCTTTTCTCCTCGCTGTACGTGCCCGGGTTGAGCGGGTACGCGGTGTCGTAATAGACCAGAGAGGCTTTGTTAGTGACAGTGTCACATTCAAGCGTGATAGCCCCCTTCTCCAGCTCCACCTCAAAGGTGTCGCCGAGAAACGGCAGCGTCAGTGGTCGCGACGCGTCGATATCGAAATAGCGGAAATAGCGGCTCTGCTGGCCGTATTCAATCACGTCCCGCCACCAGGTGTTCTCCAGCGAGGTGGACATATGGTTTGGGACAATATCCAGAATCAGCCCCATGCCAGCCTGCCTGAGCGCCGCGGCCATGCGGTCAAAGCCTTCCCGACCGCCGATCGCGGGGTCAATTTCATTCGGGTTGGTCACGTCATAGCCGTGAGTGGAACCCGTTGTGGCGGTAAATACGGGCGAGGCGTAGAGGTGGCTGATGCCGAGGTCTTTCAGATACGGCACCAGCTCGACAGCGCGGTCAAACGTCATGCCGTTGCGGAACTGGATACGGTACGTGGCGGAAGGGATCATAACGATGCGTCTCCATCAGCAAAGCGAACGACAATACTGTTCGGCGGCAAAACGTCCGTTACCTCCGGCCAGGCAAAGCGCGTCTCCCCTGAAAGCACAGGCAGCGCGACAGGCTTACTGCCGATATTAAGCGCCAGAGAGAGCGTCCCGGACGGGAAGTGCCAGCTCACCACCACCATGCCGGGCACGGTCTTGATTACCTTGCCCTGAACGGTGCCGCCATGACGCAGAAGCGGAACGATATGGCGATGGCGCAGCGTCAGCAGGTGGCGCGTGAAGCGCAGCCACGTTTTACCTTCGTCGGTGGCAATCTTATGCCAGTCGAGCTTTGATCGAACGAAGGTGTTCACGTCGTTCGGATCCGGGACGGTTTCATCGTGCCCGGCGTGGCCGGTAAACTCTTTCGCGCGCCCCTCCCGCACCGCTTTTGCCAGATCGCCGTGAAAATCGGTGAAGAACAGGAACGGGTGCGTTTCACCGAACTCTTCGCCCATAAACAGCAGCGGGATATGGGGAGAAAGCAGTAGCGCGGCAAGCAGCACCCGCGTCTTATCGGCCCCCGCGAGGGTGATAAGCCGCTCGCCCTGGGCGCGATTCCCGGTCTGATCGTGGTTCTGAATAAAATCGACGAAGAACTGCGGCGGCTGCGTGCTGCACTCCACCCCGCGAGATTCGCCGGTTTGCAGCGAAATCTCACCCTGGTAGACAAACCCTTCCGCCAGCGCACGAGCGAACTTTTTCTCCGGCTCAAAGGCAAAATCCTGGTAGTAGGCGTGCGTTTCGCCGGTAGCAAACACGTGGGCAGCGTTGTGGAAGTCATCATTCCACTCGGCGGTGAACAGCGGCGTGTTGCCCTGTTCATCGCGCGGATGCAGGAAAATCACGTTGCGGCTGTCTTCCGTGGTCAGGTGAACGTGACGGTGCGGGAGCGCCTCGCGGATCTTCGCGGCAATCTCCTCAAGAATGTGCGTCTCCGCGCTGTCTTTAATCTGGTCGATGGCATCAAAGCGCAGGCCGTCCAGACGGTATTCCGTCAGCCAGTAGAGCGGCGCATCGGTAATGTACTGCCTCACCGGCTCGCGCTCGTAAGCGATGCCGTTGCCCCACGGCGTCATACGCTCCGTATCGAAAAACGCGGGCGACAGCAGTGGCAGATAGTTCCCCTCCGGGCCGAAGTGGTTGAGCACGATATCCAGCACCACGGAAAGCCCCAGCCCGTGCGCGGCGTCGATAAACGCGTGGAAATCCTCCGGCGTGCCGTAGGCAGCGTGCGGGGCATACAGCAGCACGCCGTCGTAGCCCCAGCCGCGGGATCCGCCAAACTGGGAGACGGGCATAACTTCAAGCTGGGTGATACCCAGCTCTGCAAGATAAGGCAGCTTGTCGATGGCCGCCCGGAAGGTGCCCTCCGGGGTAAAGGTGCCGATGTGAAGCTCGTAGATAACCGTCTCTTCCCACGGCCGCCCTGCCCAGTCCCGGTTAACCGGCTGATAGCGTCGGGGATCGATAACGACGGAGGGGCCGTTAACATCGCCCTTTTGCGCGCGCGATGCCGGGTCGGGTACCGCCATGCCGTCCTGCAGGACAAACTGATACTCTGCGCCGTGCGTGACGCCATGAACGTCTGCCTGGAACCAGCCGTGCCCCACCGCCGTCATCGGCACGTCGGTGGCGGCCAGACGTAGCGTAAGTTCTTTCTGTCCTTCTGCCCAGACGCGAAAACGTACAACGTCATCGGAAATAAACTCAGCACCCCACTGCTTTTGAAATGTCCTGAATTCCATTCATTGTCCTCGAATGACCCACATTTTACGCGGAACGAAGTACAAGCTTAGTTCAGGATTAAAAGTCCGTTAGCTCAGCGGATTTAACCGCTTCGTCTATTCTTTATGAAATAACTCACTACCGGGAATACTATGCAGATTCGAAAAGGATTAAATACCGATCTCCCACGCCTTGAATGCTGTGACTTTTCTTTCACCATTAGCCGCATCGCCAGAGAGCCTTTTATCCACGGTGATTTGCATATCGAAGCCGTTGCCGAGCCCTGGATAAAAACCTACGAGCTCGACATCCAAACCCTTGAAAACCACTGCGTTAATCCGGATGCCATCTTTCTTGTTGCTGAAACGGATGACGGTCAAATAGCCGGATTTATTACCGCGTCAATCGGCTGGAATAAGTTTATTTCGGTGGATTACATCGCCGTGGAGCGCACGAAACGCCGAACCGGCGCCGTGCAAAAGCTGATGGCCGCCGCGCACGTCTGGGCCCGGAGCGTAAACGCGCCGGGATTACGGCTTGAAACACAAAATGTGAACGTCTCTGCCTGTCTGTTTTACCGTCACTACGGGTTTACCCTGGGCGGATACGATCGTTATCTCTACAACGCCTTGCCGGAAAAAGACGAAGTCGCCCTGTTCTGGTATTACATGCTGGTGTAGCGATGCAGCCTTCATATTTCTGTCATTGAACTTCATTACGCTTTCGGGATTTTAACCACGGTGTTGAGGAAAGAAGTGTGAATTCAATGGCTAAGGCATTACTGCTGGTATTACCTGTTATGAGTGCAGCGGCGACGGCCGCCGGGCGAGACCTGTGTGAACCCAAAGCGTACGAAATGGCGCTGCGCTATCAGCAGAAATCGGCAGAGATTATGGCCCTTCAGCTGCAGACGTATCGGTTTGCCACCGAGCGCTTCAACGAGAAGTTAAAGGATCTGAAAACGCCTGAAAATTACGCCGTAGTAATGGACCTGGATGAAACGGTACTGGATAACACCCCCCTGCTGGTGCGCGACATGGAGCAGTGTCACGACTATACGAAATGGGATACCTGGAGCGACTGGGAGAAGCAGGGAAAACCCGGCTTAATTCCGGGAGCGAAGGCATTTCTTGACCATGTGAATCAAAGCAAGGTCCGTATCTATTACGTCTCGGACCGCATGCAGGAAAATAAAGCCGATACGCTCAGAACGTTAACAGCCCTGGGACTTCCGCAGGTGTCCGATGAAAGCGTGCTTCTGGATACGGTCAGCAAGGAAGAGCGTCGCCAGAGCATCCTCAAAAAGCAGCAGATCGTGATGCTGTTTGGCGACAGCCTGCCGGATTTCGCCGTGCAGTTTAAAAACAAAAAGCCGAGCGAGCAGCAGCGCGAGCTGGTTGAGGCCAGCGTGGAACACTTCGGTAATGACTGGATTGTGCTGCCTAATGCCGCTTATGGCTCCTGGTCGAAAGCCACTCCGGACGGCTGGAACGCATCGCTGAAAAAATAACGTTTTACGAGCCGGGAAAGGCTTCACTGTCACCCGGCTTTTGCGCTGAGCTATTTATCTCGTTTATAGGTCCTATCATTTCCGGGCAGGTTCTTATACTTTTACGGAGCAGTAAGATGAGCACTTTCAAAGGAGACTCGTATGCTTACCGTGAAAAAACTTGCTCTTTCCACGCTGATTTCAAGTTCAATGCTTTTTTACCCTGCGCTGCAGGCCTCGGCGGAGACGCCGCAGCACGTCGTTAAGCAATCGGCAGGCGGTTACAGCGTGCAGGTCGGCGACGTTGTGGTGACCTCGTTTACCGACGGGACCGTCGCGCAGGATCTGCACAAGCTGCTGCGCCGGACCACAGAGCAAAAAACTGACGCACTGCTCGCGAAAAATTTCCAGACCAACCCGGCGGAAGTGTCCATCAATGCCTTTCTGATTGCGATGCCCGGACACAAAATCCTGGTCGATACCGGCTCCGGCCAGCTCTTTGGCCCCGGTAACGGCGGACGTCTGATTGAGAGCCTCGCCACTCAGGGAATCAAACCCGGGGACATCACTGAAGTCCTGCTGACCCACGCCCATTCCGACCATGCGGGCGGCCTGGTGAAAGACGGCAAGGTGGTGTTCAGCAACGCGCGCGTTTACGTCGGCAAACCGGACGTCGACTTTTTCTTTAACGAAGACAATCAGAAAAAAACCGGCTACGACCAGAACTACTTTGACGTCGCGCAGAAAACCTTAAAGCCCTATCTTGACGCCGGCAAAGTGGTGCCGTTTAGCGGAACCTCTGAGATTCTTCCGGGGCTTACCGGCACGGTTCACCCTGGACACACGCCGGGTTCGGCCTTCTACACGCTTGAAAGTAAAGGCGAGAAGATCACCTTCATCGGTGACGTTATTCACGTTGCGGCGGTCCAGTTCCCGCAGCCTGAGGTTACTATCGCCTACGATCAGGATCAGGACGGCGCAGCCCGCGTGCGCGAGCATGCGTTCGCAGAGTTTGTGAAAAACAGAGACCTGGTTGCCGCGCCCCATCTGCCTTTCCCGGGCATCGGGTATGTGACGAAAGGAGAGAAAGGCGGCTATGCCTGGGTACCTGTCACCTATACCAACCGGGACGCCAGCAGCGCGAAATAAGATGGCGCCCGTTTCTGAGATGGACATAGACCTGCTCCTGACGCTGGACGCTCTGCTTCAGGACAGGAACATCACCCACGCGGCCGCGCGGCTGGGCATCAGCCAGCCCGCGCTGTCCGCTCGCCTGGCGCGTCTGCGCGCGCTCTTTGGCGAACCGCTATTTATTCCTTCTCCGCATGGACGCGGGGTGTTACCCACGCCGAGAGCGGAAGCGCTGAAGCCGCAGGTAGAGAGCGTTTTGCGCGGCATTAGCGCGATGTTTGCCCCCGCCGCGTTTGATGCGAAGACCAGCACCCGGACCTTTGTCATCGCGCTGCATGAAAACCCGGCGCTGATGCTGGGCACCGGGCTGCTTAATCAGGTGGTGGCCGATGCTCCCCGCATCCGCCTGCGCTTCGCCCTGCCGGAGATGGCTGCCCTGCCGCAGCAGCTGGAAAACGGTGATGTCGATATCTATATCGGCGTGAGCGCGGGTGCCCATGACGGCTGGGTAAGGCGCAAACTGCTCGACGACGCGTTTGCCACCGCCCAGCGCAAAGGCCATCCGCGCGGGACCGGTGCGTTAGACCTGGAAAGCTACTGCGCGCTTTCCCATCTGGTAGTGTCGTCGGCCGGGGATCCGTTTACCGGCTTTGTCGATCAAACCCTGGCCGGGCTGGGCCATCAGCGGCACGTCGCGATGTCCACCCAGAGCTACGCCATGGCGCCTGCGCTTGTCGCCGGTACCGATCTCGTTTGCACCTTACCGGAACGGATGCTGCGACAGTTCGCCAGCACGCTGGATATTTTTCCCCCGCCGCTGCCGCTCCAGCCGATTACCATTTACATGTACTGGCACCCGAAAAACAGCCGGGATCCGGCGAGCGTCTGGCTGCGCGAGCAGCTGCTGGAGGCGGCCGGGCGTCAGATGTGATCGAGGGTAACCAGAAACTTTTTAAGCACTTCTGAGCGAATAATCCGGTGGCAAACCAGCGTCAGCTCGCTTTCCCGGAGCCGGTCCAGGATGTCCACGTAAACCACATTCTCGACGCTCACCGCCTTTGCCGATGCCGGCAACAGCGCCAGGCCAAATCCGGCCGAGACAAGGCTTATCACCGTGGGCACGTCAGTCGCGTTTTGTACCACGTCCGGCTGAAAGCCCGCGCCGCTACAGGCGTCAAAGAAATACTGTTCCAGCCCCATTCCCTCCGGGTCGCGCAGGGAGATCCATTTTTCATCTTTCACCGACGAAAGCGTCAGCGCGGACGATCCCGCCAGCGGATGCTGACGATAAAGCGCCAGGACCGTTTTCTCTGACGCGAACGGGCGGCTTTGCAGATCGTCAGGCAGCGACGGCAGCGGTGCCCGGATAATGGCCACATCCAGCTGGTTACTCTGCACAGCAGAGTAGAGCGTCTGCACGTTTCCCGTCACCAGCGACATGGTAATGGCCGGCCAGCGCGTGTGCATCTGGCGCAGCGCAGTGGGCAACCTGCCGTCAAACATCGCGCTCGATACGCACCCCAGGTTTAACACCCCCTGCTCACCTCGTGCCGTTTGTCTGGCGTCCAGAACCGCCTGCTCGGTCAGGGAGATGGCGAGCCTGGCTTTCACCAGAAACGCTTCGCCCGCAGGTGTCAGGGTTAAGCGGCGGTTCGCCCGGCTAAAGAGCGTAACGCCTAAACGTTCTTCCAGCGCCTTTATCTGCTGGCTTAACGCCGGCTGCGCCATGTTCAGACGCTCGGCGGCCCGATGCATGTGGAGCTCTTCGGCAACGACGATGAAATGGCGCATCTGACGAAACTGCACGGAACGCCTCCTTATTTTGATATGAATTCACTTATCAATTTAACAGCAATGATGCAATTGATGCTATTGGTCATTGCCATAAAAATGGAGGTATTCAAACGAGGGAGGAAAATATGGAAAACCCGATCAACGATCTCCGCAGCGCCATCGCCCTGCTTCAGCGCCACGAAGGGCACTATCTTGAAACCGATTATCCGGTCGATCCCAACGCGGAGCTGGCGGGTGTGTACCGTCATATCGGCGCGGGCGGTACGGTAAAACGTCCGACGCGCATTGGCCCGGCCATGATGTTCAACAGCGTGAAGGGCTATCCGGGCTCCCGCATTCTGGTGGGCATGCACGCCAGCCGCGAGCGCGCGGCGCTGCTCTTGGGCTGCGAGCCCTCTGAGCTGGCAAAACGCGTCGGCCAGGCGGTGAAAAAGCCGGTCGCCCCCGTTGTCGTCCCCGCCTCGCAGGCGCCGTGTCAGGAGCAGGTTTTCTACGCTGACGATCCTGACTTCGATCTGCGTAAACTCCTTCCGGCACCGACCAATACGCCGATTGATGCAGGCCCGTTCTTCTGCCTGGGGCTGGTGCTGGCAAGCGATCCTGAAGATAGCTCGCTGACGGATGTCACCATTCACCGCCTCTGCGTCCAGGATCGCGACGAGCTTTCTATGTTCCTTGCCGCCGGCCGCCATATCGAAGTCTTCCGCAAAAAGGCGGAAGAGGCTGGAAAACCGCTGCCGGTGACCATCAACATGGGGCTCGACCCGGCCATCTATATCGGCGCGTGCTTTGAGGCCCCTACCACCCCGTTTGGCTACAACGAGCTGGGCGTCGCCGGGGCGCTGCGCCAGCAGCCGGTCGAGTTGGTACAGGGCGTGGCGGTAAGAGAGAAAGCGATAGCGCGGGCGGAGATTATCATCGAGGGTGAACTGCTCCCGGGCGTGCGCGTTAGAGAAGATCAGCACACCAACACCGGCCACGCGATGCCGGAGTTCCCGGGCTACTGCGGCGAGGCGAACCCCTCCCTGCCCGTGATCAAAGTGAAAGCGGTGACCATGCGAAACCACGCGATCCTGCAAACGCTGGTGGGACCGGGAGAAGAACATACCACGCTGGCCGGTTTGCCGACGGAGGCCAGCATCCGCAATGCCGTTGAGGAGGCGATTCCAGGCTTCCTGCAAAACGTCTATGCGCACACCGCAGGCGGCGGCAAGTTCCTCGGCATACTGCAGGTAAAAAAACGCCAGCCGTCGGACGAAGGACGTCAGGGCCAGGCGGCGCTTATCGCCTTAGCCACCTATTCGGAATTGAAGAACATCATTCTTGTCGACGAAGACGTGGATATTTTCGACAGCGACGACATCCTGTGGGCGATGACCACCCGCATGCAGGGCGATGTCAGCATTACCAATATTCCGGGGATCCGCGGCCACCAGCTGGATCCGTCCCAGTCGCCGGAGTACAGCACCTCGATTCGCGGAAACGGCATCTCCTGCAAGACCATCTTCGACTGCACGGTGCCGTGGGCGCTGAAGGACCGCTTCGAGCGCGCACCGTTTATGGAGGTGGATCCGCGTCCGTGGGCGCCGGAGCTGTTTAAAGACAAAAAGTAAACGGACATTTCTCTTTTCTTCACCCCTCAGGGGTGAAGAATCTCACGCTAAAATTGCCGCTTCCCCTGCTTTCTTGTACCCTTTCACCGGTAAACCCACCCCCACTAAAACTGAGACCTTCGACACCTATGACTGCACACATTTCCAAAGATCCTTTACATGGCGTAACGCTGGAGATGATGGTCAACGCCCTGGTGGCGAAATATGGCTGGAGCGAGTTGGGTGACCGTATCAAAATTAACTGTTTCAGAAAGGACCCCAGCGTTAAATCGAGCCTGAAATTTCTGCGCCGCACCCCATGGGCGCGGGCGGAAGTTGAAGCCCTGTATCTGGACTCCCTTAACGACGAGGAAAGCACAGAACAGGCGGTGCCCGCCTTTAATCCCTGGGCTAACAGTCGGATTATCAAGAGCTAATACGCAAATGACGCGACACGTAAAACGGATCGGTGCGCTGGCTGCCTGCGCACTTTTACTTGTAAGCTGCTCCTCAAAACCACCCAAATCACTGGTTACCCCTCTTCCCACCGCGAGCAAACCGACACCGCAGGCCAACGCGCCGATGCGCGGGATCTGGCTGGCGACCGTCTCGCGTCTCGACTGGCCGCCGGTGGCCTCGGTGAATGGCCGCAGCGCCGACCAGCGCATCGCCATGCAAAAGCAGGCGCTCACCAGCAAGCTCGACAATCTTAAGCACCTCGGGATTAACACGGTATTTTTCCAGGTGAAGCCGGATAGCACCGCGCTCTGGTCATCAAAAATTTTACCGTGGTCGGATATGCTGACGGGCAACATCGGCGAGTACCCGGGATACGACCCGCTGCAGTTTATGCTGGATGAAGCGCACAAGCGCGGCATGAAGGTCCATGCCTGGTTTAACCCATACCGCGTGTCGACCAACACGAAGCCGTCAACCATCGCCGCGCTGAACCGAACCTCATCTCTCTCCCCGTCCAGCGTCTATGTGCAGCACCCGGAATGGGTGCGCGTCTCCGGCGATCGTTTTGTTCTCGACCCAGGCATTCCCGAAGTACGCGACTGGATAACCAAAGTGGTGACCGAAGTGGTGGCGAACTACCCGGTAGACGGCGTGCAGTTTGATGATTATTTCTATGCCGAATCGCCGGGATCCGCGCTCAACGACGCGCAGACCTGGCGACAGTACGGCCAGGGATTTGCCTCAAAGGCCGACTGGCGAAGACACAACACGCAGCAGCTGATCGTGCAGGTGTCCCGCGCGATTAAACAGACGAAGCCCGACGTTGAGTTTGGCGTCAGCCCGGCGGGCGTGTGGCGTAACCGCTCCTTTGACCCGGCAGGCTCGGACACCCGCGGCGCCGCTGCTTATGATGAATCCTACGCCGATACGCGTCAGTGGGTGCAGCAGGGCCTGCTCGACTACATCGCGCCGCAAATTTACTGGCCCTTCTCCCGGGACGCCGCGCGCTACGACGTCCTGACCAAATGGTGGGCCGACGTGGTGAAGCCGACCCACACGCGCCTGTATATCGGCATTGCGTTCTACAAGGTGGGCGAGCCCTCGAAAAATGAGCCGGACTGGACGGTTCAGGGCGGCGTGCCGGAGCTGAAAAAGCAGCTTGATCTCAACGATTCGCTGCCCAACGTCAACGGCACCATCCTGTTCCGGGAAGATTACCTGAACCAGCCGCAGACGCAGCAGGCGGTGAACTATCTGAAAGGGCGCTGGGGAAGCTAAGTAACCATCAGGCAGAAACGGGGCGTTTCTGCCTGATTTTTTTACGGCTTCGGCCCGAACATCGCCTCAAGCTGCTGCGCGTCCGGCATTCCGACCACCTGCTGTAGCTCATTGTCTGCATTCAGATAGTAAATGGCCGGCGTGGCGTTAGCGCCCAGGCTGTCCATCAGCGTCTGGTGCTTCTGCAGGATCTCTACCGTTTCACGGGAAGCGTCCCCTTCTGGCCTGGGCAATTTTTTCCCACCAGAAAGCTCGTATTCACGCCAGGCGGAGACCGGATCTTTCGCATTCAGGATCGCAGAGGCGTTGCGCCCGCTGTTAGGGTTGAGAAACGCCACCAGCAGCGTGTTGAGCTGAACCTTGCCCGCCTTCACCCACGGCTGCGCTTCTGCCCAGAACTGCTTGCAGTACGGGCAGAACGGATCGGCGAAGACGAAGACCTTACGCGGGGCGTTATCCGCTCCTTCCTTCAGGGGATGCGCCGCGTTCAGGTTCTTCCACATCTCGCGTCCCATCGGAGCATAGATCTCTTTCTGGAAATAGCCCTCGCTGAGGTTTTTTCCTTTGTCATCGTACAGATAGCCCGAAATGACGTGCTTGCCGTCCGGCGTTAAAAAGATCGTCACGCCCATGTCCTGATATTGCCCCAGCCAGGCCGGTGCGCCGCCGGGAGCATCAAGTTTTTTAATGATTTTAATCTGCTGCTGTTCGCTGAACTGCTTCACCACATCCGGTATGGTATCAGCGGCCTGGGTCAGCCCTGAGGTCACCAGCGCCGAAAGTAACAATAATTTTTTCATTTCCCTCTCCGGTTTGTCGGGGGCATTCCGCCCCCTTCAGGTTAGCGGTTTTTCAGAGCGTCACTGACCATTTCGTCGAACTGTTCAAACGGAACCCAACCGGGCAGCAGCCCTTCGCCGATAAGCGTGGCGGGCGTGCCCTGAATTCCCATTTTTTCTGCGACGATCAGGCTGCGTTTGATCGACACCATACTCTCATCATCCGGCGCGGTGACGCTCACCCCGGCCCGTTTTTGCGCCTCCTGAATGCTGGCGTCATCGTGGTATCCCTTTTTTGCCATCAGGGTATGGTTAAATTTCATAAACTGCTCGGGATGTGCGCGCCAGACGGTTAACGCGTCACGTGCGGCGGTCAATGAACTTTCCGAGCGGAAAGGTAAAAACTTAAAGACCACCGCAACATCCGGGTGTTTTTCGACGATCTTCTCCAGGTACGGATCGAATTTCTTACAGTACGGGCAGTTGTAGTCGGTAAACACCACCAGGGTGAGCTTTGGATTTTTCGCGCCGATACGCGGTGAGTTCGGATCGTTAAACAGGAAATCAGCGATCATTTTCTGCGCGCGCTGCTCCTGGTCCGGCGTCAGCGGCTGGGCAGCAAACACCTGAAGCGGGGCCAGCAGGAGCAGAAGCGTTATAAGGAATTTTTTCATGACACAGTTAGCCTTTTGCGTTGTTCAGGGTGGTGACCAGGGTGCGCTTATCCAGCAGCGGGGAGAGGATCTCCCCCTCAGGCGTGCCGGGGCCATAGACCTCATTAAAGGGAATGGCGTAGCGGTTTCGCTTCGCCAGAAACTCCGCGATTAGCGCGGACGGCTGGCTCCAGTCTCCGCGCAGGGCCACCACGTCCGGCTGGCTCAGCGCGGCAATAACGTCCGGCTGACGCAGTACCCGGTGCTCGTTAACTTTGCAGGTCACGCACCAGTCCGCGGAGATATCCACAAACACCCGTTTCCCCTGCGCCAGCGCCAGCTGGATGGCCTCCTCGCTGAGCGGCTGCCACGGGATAGTCTGAGCGTCATTCCGCGCCACGGCGTCAGACGGTGAGTTAAGCAACCCGCGCAGCTGATACCCGCCGAACACCGACAGCGCGATAACCACGATCCAGAACAACGGCGAAGAGGTTTGCCCCTTCTTCGCGAACAGCGCCAGCGCGATAGCGATCAGCACCAGCATCACGATCTGGCTGACCGCCTCGCCCAGATGCAGGCTCAGCAGCGTGACCAGCCAGAGGCTGGAGGCCAGCATCATCAGGCCCAGGATCGTTTTGAGCGTGTTCATCCAGCGGCCGGGTTTTGGCAGCAGCATGGCCGTTTTCGGCACCAGGGCGACAAACAGCCACGGCAGGCTCATGCCCACGCCGAGCATCAGAAAGATGAGCCACAGGGAGTGCAGCGGCGCGCCAAGGGCAAAGGCAACCGCCGTACCGAGAAACGGTGCGGAGCACGGCGTCGCCAGCAGCGTGGCGAACATCCCTTCGCAGAAGCTGCCGCCGATCCCCGCTCCCCCTGCCGTCGCCAGCCGTCCTGCCGCAGAGGAAGGCAGCAGCATTTCAAACGCCCCAAACAGGTTCAGCGCAAACAGGAAGGTGACGGCGACCATCAGGCCGATAAACCACGGGTTCTGGAACTGAATGCCCCACCCCAGCGATGCCCCGGCCAGCTTCAGCGCGGTCACCATCGCGGCCAGCAGCATAAAGGAGGTAAGGATCCCGGCGCTGGTGGCCAGAAAGCGCAGCCTGATGGCGCGCCTGTCCGCTCCTGCCTGCAGGATGCTGTTAAGCTTCATGCCCATGACCGGCAGCACGCAGGGCATCAGGTTCAGGATCAGTCCGCCCAGCAGGGCAAAGAGCACCATTTTACCCATCCCTTCAGGCGCGGAAGGCTCTGCGGGGGTTGCCCCAACGGTCATGGTAGTTTGCTGCGCGTTACCGCCATTAGTCAGCACAAACGACAGCCTCTTGCCTTCCAGCGAGGCGGGTTTATCGCCCCATTCGTCGGTCACGGGTACCGCCACCCGAAGCGTATTGCCGTCGTGCTTAATAACCGGCTCGCCGGGAAGAATGTCTCCCTCCAGCGGGTCAAAATAGATCCCTGGATTGACCCACTTCCCGTCCGTGGTGCCGGTAATCACCAGCTTGTCGCCAGAGAGCCAGGCGGAAAGATCTGCGGATACGCCAGACGTGCCCGGAACAGTGCGCATTGCTTGCTCGAACTCGCTACGGAAGCCCTCATCCACCGGCTGGGTAAAATCGAGATGCAGCGGGTAGTCCGTCAGCAGGCAGACGTTACTGCACGTCGAGAGTGTGAGCGTTCCGTCGAGTGTGTCGCCCTTCACTCCGTCGAGAACGATCGGAATCGTGACCTTATCGTGATACCCCTGCGTCGTCATGCCGGAGATATCGAAGCGCGATGGAACCGGCCAGGACCAGCTGTCCGTTACGCCTTCCGGCCAGCTGATTTTTGGCGCGACGCCGCCCTCTCCCGGCGATCGCCAGTAGGTTTTCCAGCCGGGTTTTAGCTCAACGGTGAGCAGGCCTTTTACGTGCGTTTGTTCCCTCTCCGCCTGAAAGCGGATGCGGGCGTGATCGTTTTGTGGGGAGACCAGCCAGCCGGTGTCTGCCGCATGGGCAATGCCGATGCAGGACAGCCACAGGAAGACGAATCCCCTGAAGAGGTTAACCATGTATTACTCCGTGAACAGTGAAAAATTATCGTGTGGTGACGATGATTTTCATTCACGGAAAACGCAGTTTTTAAGGTGTATTCGGGGAGGCGGTGCCTGAACGGGCTGTTCCGCAGGAGCAAAGGCCCGCCCTTGCGTCAGCAGCTGTAACAGCGCGAAGAAGATAATGATGGCCGGTAGCGCGCCGTCAAAGAACAGCGGCTGGGCACAAAGAAGCGACTGGGCGCCTAACTGGCAGGGCGATGGCCCGGACTGCTCAGTCTTGCTGCTTTGCGTTGGGGCATCTGCACTCAGTGAAATCTGCGGATCCAGTCCCTGTAAAAAATGGTTGAGCATCACCGTACGCTGCACGAGGCAAAGCGCCATCGCGAGACAGGTGATAATCAAAAGCCATTTTCCGAGGAGCTGACGGTTGCGCATAATATTCCAGAGTAACAAGACGCCCCGATCATAAACGATAGTGATGAATCTACAAGTGCCCGGAGCGTAAGGTTTTGTCTGTCGCCGCTATTCACCCGTCAGCGCGTCGTAGATATCCCGCAGCCGCGTACGCAGAAACAGCACCGCCTTGTGCTTGCGGGATAACAGCGCCTGCTCTGTGGCCCCCGTCTCCTCTGCCAGCATTTTAATGCTGTAGCCGTGCAGCTCGGTCTTCTCAAACACCTCGCGCTGCGGCGGCGGCAGTTCAGACAGCGCCTGCCCCAGCTCTTCCCACAGCAGCGTTTTGAGATACTCCTCCTCTGGCGTTTGCGGTACGCCGAACAGGGTTTCAGCCAGCTCGTCTTCCGGGAAACCCTCGTCGTCATCCCCCGTAAAATAGCCGGAGAGCGAGACCTCACGCTTTTTACGCGCCCGGTCGGTCATCTCGTTACGCGCCGCACGAAACAGCCAGGCGGCGACGTTTTCGACCGGCTGCTCCACTTTCATCAGCTGATAGGTGACTTCCTGCAAAATGTCGTCGGCATCATCGCGAACGGACGTCCGTCCGCGAATAAAAGCTTTCAGCCGGGCGCGGCAGGCGTTGAGCGCCGACATCAGCATGGATCCGCCCGCCTCCCCGGCTTTCATTTCGCTCACTCGGTTTCCGGCGCTTTTGGCGCGGCGTCATCGCGCTTATCGTCACGATGGCCATGCCAGCCGCAGTGACCACGACCGTGGCGACCAAAGCCTTCGCGGCGCTGCTGAATAAACGCCTCACGCTGCTCGGGCGTCATGTTCATCCAGCGCTCGTGCATCCGGCGGTGCGCGCCAAACATCCCCGGGCGGAAACCCAGCCCGCCGAAAAGAATGCGGCTCAGCACCAGAATGCCCAGCGCCTGCCAGAATCCGATGGCCTTCACGCCGAGGATCGCCGGGAGCAAGGCGTTCCACAGGGACATCACCAGCAGGCCGAGCACGATGAAAATTACCGCGCCGATGATTAAACCCTTGCCCATACGGTGGCGACCGAATCCGCGCCCGTGACCCCTGCCGTGCAGTTCAAAATCTCTCATGGTGTTTACCTCGTTTATCGTAACTGATTATGGCTTGTGATGAGGTAGACGGATGAGGAAGAGAAATATTGCTGGGGTGAATATAAAATTTTTTGTGCTGCGGAAACTGGACTCATAGCGGTTAGGGCTGGCGCTCGCTATGAGTCACCTTCAGACCATCATTTTTTGCGAATAATTCGCTTAACGAATGCGATAGCGATGGCGGCCAGTATGATCGACACCAGAGCGAGGAAGATGAGCAAGGACAATAGTGGATTTAACAAGCCACCTAAACTGGTGAAGTCGCTGATACGACCAAGTTGCTCGGACGTGCATACACGCAGAATGATCTCAGGGATAATAAGCAAAAATATAATGACGGTCAGGACATAAACCAGAGCACTCTTGCGCTTTCCCATTTCCGTTGTTGCCCCTCTATCAAACATGATAAATGATAATAAGGTAATGATACTGCAAGGTTATTTAAAATGGCACAGAAATCATAAGCAACATCCTGTTCAAGGCATTAAAGTTTCACTTAAAACTGCCGATTTATCAGTTACCACTTAATTTTGAGACCCCAAAATGCTTTCTGATATTTTTAAAAATAAAGATTTTATTATTTATTTTATTTATGGCGCTATATTTATGTTAATTGTATACAGAGCGTACGGAATGTCTAATTTACTAAGATTTATCTTTCGCTACTTGGCAATTGGCTACTCAGATGTAAGAATGAAAGAACTTGATGATAAATGGTTTGATATCCAACTATTCAAAATCACCAACGGAATTAACACCACCAACCTAAACGACGCGCGACTAATCCAAAGAGGGTTAAATGAGGGGGTGTTAAAGCCATCATGGTTTTTATTTACCAGTTCATGGGGAGACATCACCATAAAAATGTCGAAAAAGAAACTAATCTTATCCTCTTTAATGGGGTTGGTTATATTTTGCATGGGGAATTATGCATGGATTGAGCAAACCAAGATTGTAGGTGGATTCGTCAAGGTCGACCACAAGGAATTTAGTTATTACCTTTCTAAAGAAAAGCTGATCATAACATCACTTAACAGATCCATTGATAACGCCACCGTTCATAGTAAAGAGGATTGCAAGAGTATCCCGAACTCTATCGCTAAGGACTCGATGTTCTCCATAGCATGCATGAAGCTACTTGATGATAGATTGTCGTATATATGGTGGCTTGAAAAAGAAATCCAGTCTGTAAATAACAGAAAAAACACGCTAAAACTTATATCTTACATTTATTGCATCACTAGCGTCCTGTGGGGTTTTTCATTATACCAATTCAACCGTGCTAGCACTCATGTAGTAAATTACAAATTATCAATGCAAAATCAGACCTCATAAAAAAAGTAAAAGACCACCTTCGACCACTTTTATAGAAGGTGGCTTTCGCGAATACCCCTGTAAGAGGTATTGCAACTATAAAGCCACCCATTTTAGCTCCATATATTTTACAGATATCTTGTTTTGTGTTGTTTGTTTCGAATGTAATTTCAGACAGAGCGATATACAAACATACTCCGGTAAAAATAGATTAGTAAAAGACCTACCGAACACTAAAAATGTTCACTACATGTGCGAATAGCTACCTCGCTCCATAGCAAATCAAAAAAAGCATGTTAGTCATTACAAATGTAAAAAATCACCGCCGAAAACTGTCAGAATTATAAAATTGCGGTGGAAGTAGTAAACGACGAGGCCCTCTCAGGGGCCTCACTTCAAATCAAGCCCGCACCGGCAACCTAAAACTCGAAATACTCCGTGAAAGCTGCTGCGCCTGTTCTTCCAGCGAGGCCGCTGCGGCGGCAGACTGCTGCACCAGCGCGGCGTTCTGCTGGGTGACGCCATCCATCTCGGTCACCGCCTGCCCGACCTGGCTGATCCCGCGGCTCTGCTCTTCGGAGGCGACGGAGATCTGCTCCATCAGCGTATTCACTTTATTCACCGACGAAATAATCGAATCAATCACCTCGCCCGAGCGGCTGACCAGCTCCGCACCGTTTTTCACGCTGGAGACCGACTGCGTAATCAGGCTCTCGATATCCTTGGCTGCCACCGCGCTTTTCTGCGCCAGGGTGCGCACTTCGCTGGCCACAACCGCAAAGCCGCGACCTTGCGTACCGGCGCGCGCCGCTTCAACCGCCGCGTTCAGCGCCAGAATATTGGTCTGGAAAGCGATGCTGTTAATCACGCTGGTAATGTCTTCGATGCGCTTCGAGTTCGCCGCGATGGTGTTCATCGTGTCGATCACTTCACGGGTCACCGCTTCACCGGTATGGGCATTTTTCACCGCGTCCTGCACCAGTTTACCGGCCTGATAGACGTTGTCGGTATTGTTCGCCACCGTCGCGCTCAGCTCTTCCATGCTCGCTGCCGTCTGGGTCAACGCGGAAGCCTGCTGTTCGGTACGTGACGCCAGGTCGATATTCCCGGAGGCAATCTCCTGCGCCGCGTGCGTTACGGTATGGCTCGCATCGCGCACCTGGGCGATGGTCGCCAGTAGTGCCTGACGCATCTGCTCCATCGAGCCCATCAGGTGGTCGATTTCGTTATGTGAACTCCCCTTCACCGGCACCGGAGTGTCCAGCTTGCCCGCCGCAATCTGGCTGCAGTGCTCGCGCGCCAGGTTAACCGGGGCAAAGACGAAGCGCTTCATAAAGAGGCTGACCGCGACAATCACCGCCACAAACAGGCAGGCAATAACGGCAATCATCGCCAGGCCGGAGACAAAATTACTGCTCGCATCTTCGTTCAGGCTTTTGGCGTATTTCTGGTGGACCGAAAGCACCTGGTCGAGAACGATTTCGTACTGACGGTCGAGGCGGGAAACTTCCGGGATCAGGGCGTTAAATTTAGCGACATCGTGCGCCGCCGCGGCATCGATCAGCGGTGCCAGCCCCTGGTTGCGGTAGTTTTGCCAGGCGTCCTGATAGGCACTCACCAGCGGCGCTTCATCCGTCAGACGCGGCGACGCCATAAAGGCCGCAAAGGCATTGTCGGCTTTGGTCAGCGCCTCTTTCACTGCGGCAAGCTTTGCAGACTCGTCTGTCGAGTTGCCCGCTTCCACCATCTTCACGTACTCCATCACCCGCACGCGCAGCGTACGGCTGTGGTTGATGGGGTCAATAATCGACAGCACCACCTGGATCTCTTTGTTCACGTTATCCAGGGAGTTATTACTTTTAATGATGAGGCCAACGCTCGTCACGGTGCTGACGATAAAGAACAAAAGCAGCGAGAACAGGACAATCAGGGACGACTTTTTCAACGACATAAACCAATACCTCAAGGAGAATTATTCCTTATGGTTATCGGCGCTTCCAAAACTTAAATTAATTAAAGTTATTGATGTATCGCGCGGGGCTATACCGCTGGCTTATAGCGCCGCTGCAGAGTGGCATCCAGCTTGCGCTGCAATGGTTGCGGCGTCTCCCCTTCGATCAATTTGCCTATCAGATCAAAGCAGTGCCACGCCAGCTGGCGGTTGTCCTGTCGAATGGTATCCACCGGGATCGTCAGCGAATCGTAGAGATAGTGATCGTCGAAGCTTGCTAGCCTGATATCGCTTTGCAGCAGATTATGCTGGCCCATATAGCGCAGCACCCCCTCCAGCAGCCCGCAGGCGGCGGTGAACAGCGCTTTTGGCGGACGCCCAAGGCGGGCGCAGAGTTCGGCAAACATCTCGTACCCGGAGCTCGGGTGATAGTTGCCGTTAACGATCCACTCGGGGCGCAGCGCCACGCCGGCCTCTCGCAGACCTTGCTTAAACCCTTCCAGGCGGTCGCGTGTCGGAGACAGGCGCGGCTGTCCGCCGAGGAAGTAGAACTCATCCGGATGCTGACGCGCAATGTCCGCTACCAGTGCCGTCGTCGGGGTAATGGAGTCGGTGATCACCAGCGGCAGCGCGCTGTCGTTCATGTGGCGGTCAAAAAGCACCACGGGCAGCTGCTCGCTGAGCTTCAGGTAGTCCGCATCATTCAGCATGCTGGAGGCCACAATCAGCCCGTCCACCTGACGCGCCACCATGTTGTTCACCACCACTGTCTCCTGCCCTGGGTTTTCATCGCTGCATGAGATCAGCAGCTGAACGCCGGCCTCGCGGCACAGCGTTTCCAGCTCGTGAGAAAACACGGCAAAACCGTAGTTGGTGATCTCCGGAACGACAAGACCAATGGTGTGGCTGCGGTTATCGCGCAGCGACCGGGCGTGAATGCTGGGCTGATAGTGGTGCTCTTTTGCAATCGCCAGCACGCGCTCGCGCGTCTCTTCCGCCACGCGAAGCTCTTTGCTGCGCCCGTTCAGGACCAGGCTGGCGGTGGCTTTTGACACCCCCGCCAGCTCCGCGATGTCTTTGATGGTGACGCGTTTTGTTTTTCTCACAACGACTTAGATCCGGCTGCCAAAACCCTCATTCTATCATGCAGGCGCGCAGCGACCAGTAGCGTAATGTGATGTCGGAAGCACCTTCGAATCGTACCCGGGCCGGATGGTCAGGAAAATAGCGGCTGCTCATCACCCCTTCACCGTGATTGATGAAAATTTCAACGCTGGAGCAGTCGCACAGAACGCGTAAATGACGAACCACCCCCTGCCAGTAGCGGGTCAATGTTTCACCGGTTTTCAGGCTCGCGCGTTCAAGGCGTAAACCCTGCTCATCGACCGTGAGGCGCAGCGCGCCGGCAAAATCGATATTCACCTGCGATGCGCCCAGCTCAAACTCCAGGCGCGTCGCGTCCAGTTCCGGCGCCTCGCTGGCGCGCCCCTGCCAGCGCTGCTCATCTTCACGCAGCGCCGCCAGCTCGCGCGCCGGGGTCTGCCAGAGCCTGCCGTCGCTAAAGCGCAATTCTCTCGGGCAGGTCATCTGGTGCATCCAGCCGTGCGCCCGCGTGGGCTGAAGCATCTCTTCCCCGTCCGGTACGCCCATCCAGCCGATCAGAATGCGGCGTCCGTCCTCCGCCAGCGCGGTTTGCGGGGCGTAAAACTCAAAGCCCGCGTCCAGCTCGTGCAGCTCGCCGTGATCGAATGCGGCGTTTGCATAGTCAAACGCCCCGCTAATCCAGGTGGCCGGATAGGTATTGAGATAGCGATGCGGCTCGCGCGCCAGCCCCTGCGGGCAGCAGATCAGCACGTGCGTCCCGTCGAGGGCGAACAGGTCCGGGCACTCCCACATGTACCCTGCGTCCGTCAGGCCGTTGACCCCGTGACCGGCAATCTCCCCGCAGGACGCCCAGGCGTGCAAATCGGCTGATTTAAACAGCAGCACTTTGCCGCGCTTTTGCACATCCTGCGCGCCGAGCACCATGTACCACTCCCCGTCGTGTTGCCACACCTTCGGGTCGCGCACGTGTCCGGTGTAGCCTTCCGGCAGCGCCAGCACCGGCCCCAGCTTCTTAAAGGTTCCGTCCGCTTGTTCCTCCGCCAGGCACTGCCAGGCGGTGCGGCTGCCATCATCAAACTTAACGTTGCCGGTGTAGCACAGCGTGAGGACGCCGTGGTTATCCACGGCGCTACCGGAGTAGCAGCCGTTGCGGTCATACGCTTCGTCGGGCATCAGCGCCAGTGGCTCGTGCCGCCAGTGCACCAGATCCGCAGAGCTCCAGTGCCCCCAGCACTTAAAGCGATGCTCGCAGTCCAGCGGGTTCCACTGATAGAACAGATGGTAACGGCCGGCAAACCAGATAAACCCGTTCGGGTCATTCATCAGCCCCGTCACCGGCGCGGGGTGCCATTGCGGGTAGTGGCTATCCGCCTGCGCGCGAGGCTGACCTTTCATAACGGCCTGCAGGATCGCAGGCCAGCGGGAAGGTAACGTCATTATTCAGAGTCCGTTTTATATTTCAGCAGCAGCGAGACGGTAAACGCCACGCCGAAGGCAATCACCATGCCGATAATATAGTTAAGGAGCGAGCTGGCCTGCACGATAGCCATGCCCGGAATAGCGGTCAACCCGACGGCGGTCATGTAGACATGCACTGACACCACCCAGGCCCCGCCCGCCGCGCCGCCGATCAGCGCGGCGATAAATGGCTTCACGAAGCGCAGGTTGATACCAAAAATGGCCGCTTCGGTGATGCCCAGCATGGCAGAGAACGCCGACGGTAAGGTAATGGCTTTGATTTTGACATCTTTGGTTTTGAACCACACCGCCAGACAGGCGCCGCCCTGGGCCACGTTCGCCATGGCCCAGATCGGTAGCAGGAAGTTAACGCCAATCGACGGGTTACCCAGCAGCCCGGCTTCAATCGCGTGGAAGCTGTGGTGAATACCGGTGATCACAATCACCGAGTAAAGCCCGCCGAACAGCAGCCCGGCCAGCCAGCCTGCGTGGGCGATCAGCGTGCTCAGGATAAAGGAGATGCCGTCGCCCAGCGCGCGCCCCGCCGGGCCGATAATCAGCAAGGCGATAAAGCCGGAGATAACGACGGTGAGGAACGGCGTCAGGATCAGGTCTAACGCGTCCGGAATCGCGCGGCGCAGGTTTTTCTCGACGATGCTCATAAACCAGACGGCCAGCAGGACCGGGAATACCGTGCCCTGATAGCCAATCATCGCGATCTCAAGGCCGAAGAAGTTCATAGTGTGGAAGCCGGAGGCCACGCCCCAGGCGTTGGTCAGCGCCGGGTGGGTCAGAATGCCGCCCAGCGTCGCCCCCAGATACGGGTTCCCGCCGAATTCCCGCGCCGCGGTAAAGCCGATCAGGATTGGCAGAATGATAAACGCCGCCGAGCTGCACATGTCCAGCATAATGTAGAGGGCATTATCCGCGTTGACCCAGCCGTAGGTTTTCACCATGCCGAGCAGGCCCATCAGCAGGCCGGACGCCACAATCGCCGGAATGATCGGAACGAAGATATTGGAAAGCAAACGCGCAATGCGCTGGAACGGGTTCAGCTTGCGCGCCGCGATATCCGCCGCTTCAGACTTGCTGGACTCGCTAATCCCCGCCGCCTGAATAAACGCGGCGTAGACTTTATTCACCACGCCCGTGCCGAAAATCACCTGCATCTGCCCGGCGTTACGAAAACAGCCTTTTACGCCGTCGACCTTACCGATCGCCTGCTGATCGGCAAGCGCGTCATCGACCAGCACCAGACGAAGACGCGTAGCGCAGTGCGCCGCGCTGGCGATATTTTCCTTACCACCGAGCAGCGGAATAAGCTCGCGGGCGATTTGATTAACATCCATAGATACCTCTGCCTGACTTCTTTTTATGATGTGCGAAACGCCCCCGCCGGGCGGGGGCGTGATGGGTTAAAACCAGGTTTCCATCTGGACCCCAAAGTTCCATTCCCCGCCGGCGTTGAAGCCGCTGCTGCCAAAGGCATCATCGCTGGCGTAATTATCGAGCTTGCTGCTCCAGTCCATCCAGGTGGCAAACAGGCGCAGCTCCGGACGGCTGAAGAAATCGCCGATTTTGCTCGCTTTTAACGTTGGCGCAAAGGTCAGCTTGTAGAAACTGCCGTTGACGGCGTTGCGGTCCTTATAGCCTTCCGGATTTAAGTCCATGTACTGATAGCTTCCCTCAAACGCCAGCGCGAAGTTCTGGGTTACCTCTTTAATCAGGCGGGTGTTGAGCGTCACCCACTCATAGCTGTCGCCCTTGACGTAGCGATCTTTACTGCTCTGCGCCAGCACGGCAGGCGCAACGCTCCAGCCACCGCCGATTGGCGTGACACCGTAACTTGCGAAGCGCCAGGTATCAGCGTCAGACAGCAGCGCGCCGTCGGAGCCGATGCTTTTTACTTCCGCACCCAGACCGTGGCCGTACAGCAGCGCCGTTTTAGCACTTCCTTCACGCAGGCCGTAGAAGCTCTCGTTGTGCAGCCCCACCAGGGCATGAACGCCGTTATTTGCCGCGTCGGTTTTGATGAGATCGCCGTTAGCGTCTTTCCGGTCGTCGTTATCCTTCGCCCGCAGGCCGCTCACCATCACCTGCAAAGGCCCGGCGAAGTGGTTCATGCTGAGGATGTAGTTCTGAACGTTGTTGTCCGTCTGCTCCACGCTGCCGAAGTTGCGGCCGTAGATCGAGAAGTTGCTGCGCAGCGAATCGTTCCACTTCACGTCGTAGACGCCGCCGCCGGTACCGGCCAGAAACACCACGTCGGAATCCAGCCAGTGAATATCAAAGTTGTCGCGGTCGAAGCGTTTACCCGCCCAGAAGGTACTGCCCTTCAGCGCGCCGGTAAAATCAGGCAGGTTGCCCAGCTCCGCAAAAGCCTGGCGAATGTTGAGATCGCTGGTATCGGCTGACCAGTCGTTATAGGTTCGCTGACCGTCTGCCAGCATCGCCTTAAAGCGCGTGGTCGCCCCGTTATCCAGAGTTTGCTTGTGCTCCAGGTTCAGCTCGACGTAGGTGTCGGCTTCGTTACCCAGACGCCCTACCGCACCGCCGGTTTCCCCGGCCGGGGTCAGGTAAGGACCGCTTTTGCTGCTGGAGGCCGCATCGTTCATCAGCAGGCCGGAACGGGCGTAGCCATGGAACTCAAACCCGCTGCTCTGGTCCGCTTTTTTCTCCAGCGCGGTGGTACGCTGCGCCACCGCCTGGGCCGTAGTTTGCGTCTGCTGCTGGGCGGCTACCAGCTGCTGCGTTTTTTGTTCGGCTTCGGTGGCCCGTTTTTCAGCGACCTGCGCACGTGCTTCAGCAGCCTGAAGGCGCTGCTCCATCGCGGCAAGGCGCGCCTCGATACTTGTCATATCCGTCTGGGCAAAAACAGAGGTACTGCCGGCCAGCATGCCTATCATCACGGCAAGTCTGCGTTTTTTATACATTTTGTCGCATCCCTAAAATATTAATCGAACGTGCTAAATTGCTAAACCGGTTTAGGTTGCTGATACTAAACCCCGGAATTTTGGATCGGCAATCTTTTTTGCTAAACCGTTTTAGTAAGTGTGATCGAGGCGACAATTCAGGCCGCCGGTCGGCGGCCCGTGAAGGAAGGATTACAGGTCGTGCTGCCAGGGCAACGCGGTCATCGCCCCCTTTGCCGTAGTGGCTAACGCGCCGCAGCGCTGGGCTAAGGCGATTATCGGGACCAGTTCCTGACCGGCGGCCAGCCCGTAGAGCAGCCCGGCGACGAAGGCATCGCCCGCGCCGGTGGTATCGACGCATTGCACGGGGGTAGCCGGGTAGTGTTTCACCTCGCCTTGATGCCAGGCGATAACGCCCTCTTTACCCTGCGTCACCAGCACCAGACGCGCCGGGCAGCGCTGCATCAGCGCGTTCAAACCGTCTTGTACATCCGTATCGCCGGTTAAAAACGTCAGTTCCTCAACGGAAAGTTTCACCACGTCGGCGCTCTGCAGGGCCTGTTGCAGGCAGCGACGCAGCGCGTTTTCATCCGGCCAGAGATCAGGGCGAATATTGGGGTCAAAGCTTACGTAACCGCCCGCTTTCCGGATGGCGTCCATCGCCTGAAAGGTCGCAGAACGGCTCGGCTCTGCGCTTAACGCGATGGAACAGACGTGCAGCCACTCGTCCGCGCTGAACGTCGGCAGGTCAGCAGGTTCAAGAAACAGATCGGCGCTCGGGCGCACCATGAATGTAAAGGAGCGTTCGCCATGGTCGTCCAGATCGACCACCACCGTAGAGGTGCGGTGCGTCGGGTCAAGGCGCATGTACTTCACGTCGACCCGCTCATTAGCAAGAGTTTTCGCCATAAAGCGCCCGAAAGGATCGTCGCCAACCCTGCCGATAAACGCGCTCTGACCGCCCAGCCGGGCAATGCCCACCGCGACGTTTGCCGGTGCGCCGCCGGGGCACTGCAGTAATTTCCCTTCACCATCGGGCAATAAATCCACTACCGCATCGCCAAGTACCCAAATTTTGTCCATGTGACCCTCGAAGCTAAACTATATTAAACCGTTTTAGCCATTTAAGCACAGGCAGGCCAAAGGGGAAATAACGCGGGAGGAAAATTGCCTAACGTTTCAGATGCGGCCAGCGGATATCGCCGACGCCGTTAAGCTGCGGACGAGCAAAAAGAAAGCCCTGGAAGCGGCGGATCCCGGCAGATTCGAGCCAGCACCACTCCTCTAACTTCTCGATCCCTTCGGCCACCAGGGTAATTTCAAGATCGGAGCAGCAGCTGATGATGGAGCGCACAATCGCCTGCTTCGGGCCGCTGAGGTGGATATCGCTAACTATCTCCCGGTCAATCTTAATTTTATCCGGCTGGAACCGGGTCAGCAGCGAAAGACCGGCATAGCCGGAACCAAAATCATCAATTGCCAGCCCAACGCCCTCGCCGCGAAGCTGCTTAATGGCGCTGTTGAACTGGTTAAGTCCGGAGATCATCTCGTTTTCTGTGATTTCAATAACCACCTGCTCCGGCTGAAGCCCATGCTGTTTAATCTGATCAACCAGAAACGCCACTGCGCCAGGAACATTCACCAGCGACATCGGCAGCAGATTGACCGCAATCTTATGGCTGCCAATCCCCAGCTTTTCGGCCAGCGCGAAGGCATACGCTTTCGTCTGTAGATCGACTTCATAAACTTTGGCCGGATCCAGAGAGCTGAAGAAATGCTCCGGGCTGCCGCCGTCATTGCCGCGGATAAGGGCTTCAAAGGAGCTGATCTTGCCTTCCGAGGGCTCAACAATGGGCTGAAGCGCAAACTGGCAATGCTGGCTGGCAATCAGACCCAGGCTCTCACCCAGAGGCAAGGTTTCCGTTGAGAGCGTCCACTTTGCCGGATCGTAGCGTCCCCCCGACGGGGCCGGACGTTTGCCCATAATAAAGGTCTGAATAAATTTGAACACCCGGTCATCGGATGTCAGATAGCTGTCCAGCCTGCTGTAATTCAGAACCGACTGCAGCACCTCTTTCGGTGACTGCGTCTGCAGATCGAACAGCAGCATACCGACATTTTCAAAACGCCTGCGCGGGCCATAATCCCGCATCAGTTCAACCACCCCACTGTGCCGCTTGTCATCGCGGATTTTATGGAACAGCTTAACCACGCTCTCCTCAGAACCTTCGAGTATTTGCAGCACGTCACTGCCCTTTGCGAGCAAAACCCCGGTGATATTCAGATTGGCATTGCGGATCCGGGCGTGCTCTACCAGCTCCCTCAGCACGGAGGACTGACAGGATAATTTTAACTGGCTTCGGTAAATCAGCGTGGTCAGCACAAAAAGGTGTTCCGATGAATGAAAGGTGCCTTAAAGCTACTGTTTAACATACTTTAACAATGTGACCTAACACATTCACACCACGTATAGAACGCTACTTTTTCTCGTCGCCAATCCGGCTGTTAATCCTCTCCTGCATATAGCCATAAAACGGGTTTGAGGTGACCCGCATCAGCGCCTCTTTTCCGACGCTCAGCACGGACGTTTCTCCCCACAGCGCAATCGTCCCCAGGCTGATGCCATAGCGGTTTTTCACCCCAGGTTCGCGACCATAGAGATCGTCATCCGGCGGGAACGGCACCGCAACGTGCGACAGGGAATAGACATCCTGCGGCCAGGCCTGCGCAAGCGGCACAACCGTCTCCCGCGTGCTGCCTGCCGGGGTGGTTTTCGCCACCGTCGAGAAACTGTGCTCGCTGGCATTGGTGATAATCGTGACACTGTAACGTCTCTGCGCAACCGGCAGAAGCGCCGAGGTTGCCGTCCACGACGACGGCTTGAACAGCGGACGGAAGCTGGCCGCCTGGTTGATATCAAACACCACCAGTTCGCTGCCGTTTGCCGGAAGCTGGTCAAACAGGCCGGTCACCACCGCGCGGGTGCTGACCGTGGAATCCATGACCGACTGGAACGCCAGCACCGGCGGCAAATTCGCCAGCCTGTTCTCCCGCGCCTCGCGGCCTGTCTGCTCCTGCAGGGCCTTCGTCAGCAGCCACGACTGGCGGGCGGCGTTCACCGGGAACGAGTTGTATTTATACGGGTTATATTCCGGGGAGATATTCAGCCACGCCGCTTTGGCAAACGCCGGCAGCAGCGCCGGTAGCCCGGCGAAACCGGCAAAGCGCGCAAAGGCCGTCACACCGATCATCGGTGAAAGCAGTACCACCTGCTGCGGCCGACGAAGCGCAGACGATTCCAGCGTATCGAGGGCATATTTCATCGCCAGCGCCCCGCCGTTGGAGTAGCCCACCAGATGCAGCGGCACGTTCTCCCCCGCCAGGCGCGTGGCTTCCCGCACCGCAAGACGCGTTGCGGCGAGCCACATCTCCCAGTCAACGTCCGTCAGCGCACCGGGCGCGGTGCCGTGTCCGGGCAGGCGCGGAACCACGGCCACAAAGCCGCGCTGCTGATAGTTCTCGGCGAGGTGCCTGACGCTGTAAGGCGAATCCGTCAGCCCGTGCAATAACACCACCGCGCCGCGCGGCTTCCCGGCAGGCATCAGCACAAAGGAGCGGTTGGCATCGGGCGTAAACTGCCCCGGCCATACCAGGCTCTGGCGATAATAGCGGTTTAGCGGCGTTTGTTCCTCGCGCTCCGTTTTCGCCGTCACGGCGTTATCGAGATCGGCGAAAATGGCGTTTTCCCGGGCGAGATACCCGGCAAAGTCGGCGTCATCCATTTCACGTACGGACATCTCATCCGCCCGCCAGGTGTGCCAGAGGTGCAGTTCCGGCCCCTGCTGCGAGAGATAAACCCGCACCGCCAGCAGGACGACCAGGACGATCCCCACGACCATCCCTGTTTTCTTTGCAAGCGCCACCAGGCGCATGCTGATTCGCCAGGGCAAATTCGCCATGCCGGGATCCTTTTTATGTTCACAATGCTTCTATCTTATCAAAAATGTGAACGGGCTGACGTATTCACCAAATTCATACCTGCCGCGTCAGCTACTGCACCAAAAGTGAACTACTCTGCACAAATGTTGATCATCGGTTAACCAAATATTGCATGAAGTTTACAGCGCAGCGGGCTTTGCCCGCTCTGTGAACATGGCACGCGTCGTGCATTGTTAACCGGATAACACACATCCAGCTTTTGACAGCCAGTTAACAGCGAGGCGGTATGACGACGAAACCCGAGATGTTGAGCCGTATCGAAGCGACGTTCAGCCAGCTCACGCCCAGCGAAAAGCGGGTCGGAAGCTGGCTGCTGGCGCACGCCGCGCAAATCCCGTTTGAAACGGCGGAGAGCGTCGGCCAGGCGAGCGGGACCAGCGGAATTACCGTCGGACGCTTCCTGCGCAAGCTGGGGTATCGCAACCTGGAAGATGCCAAAAAAAGCCTGCGCGATCCGTATCAGCCCTGGGGCATGAACGAGCGGCTGGACTCCTGGCAGCAGCAGCCCCCCCTGCCCAACCGCCTTCAGCACGCCCTGGCGCTGGAGGTGGACGCCATCACGCAGGTGTATCAGCTGGCGCAAACGGACGCCTTCCGGCAGGTGGTGCACAACCTCGCCCACGCCGACGCGGTGTTTGTGCTGGGGATCCAGTCCACGCGCGGGATTGCCAACGCCTTCTTCAGCCACCTCGAATATCTCCGCCCGCGCGTGAGCTATTCAGAGGGGGCTTCCGGCAGCTGGGTGGAATCCCTGAACTCGGGTTTTTCGCACCCTTATGTTGTGCTGACCGACACGCGCACCTACTCGGCGATGGCCCGCCAGTACTGCCGCGTCGCCAGCGAGAAAGGCATTCCGCTGGCCTTGATCACCGACATCTGGTGCCCGTGGGCACGGGATTACCCGATGGATTTACTGCAGGTGAAAACCGATACCGGTCATTTCTGGGATTCACTTGCCCCCGTGAGCTGTCTGTTCAACCTGCTGCTGTCGGGCGTGGTGGAAGCGCTGGGTGATGCACTCCCGGCGCGCCTGGCGGTAAACCGACAATTACAACAAGAGTTTGGTCAATTCGAACGCTAAAGGAGCGGAGCTATGCCCGAAGAGAGTGAACTGATTGATGTGGCGAAGACGTTTCCCACGCTGCATATCGATCTGAAGTACGCCACCGCCGACAACATCACCGGCCGCCCGATCTATCAGGAGGCGCTGTGCCTGCTGCATACCGACGCGGCCACCGCGCTGGCAAAAGCCATCAGCATTGCCGCGCTGGCCGGGCTGAAGCTGGTGGTCTACGACGCCTATCGCCCGCAGCAGGCGCAGGCCCAGCTGTGGGACGCCTGCCCGAACCCGGAATACGTGGTCGACGTGGCGATTGGCTCTAATCACAGCCGCGGGACGGCCATCGACGTCACCCTGATGGACGAACATAACCGCGTGCTGGATATGGGCGCCGGCTTTGACGAAATGCATGACCGATCGCATCCCTATCACCCTTCCGTACCCCCGCATGCCCAGCGCAACCGTCTGCTGCTGAACGCCATCATGTTCGGCGGCGGTTTTGTGGGGATTAGCAGCGAATGGTGGCACTTCGAACTGCCGAACGCTGCCAGCTACCCGCTGCTGGAAGACCGTTTTGCCTGTTTTCCCCTGACGCACACCTCTCTTTAACCTGGAGCACTGCCATGAAAACAACGCTTCTCACAACCCTGATTGCCGCCACGCTGGTTTTAAGCACCCCGCTGGCGCTGGCTGCCGTTCCGAAAGACATGCTGGCAATCGGTAAAGCCGCCGATCCGCAAACGCTCGATCCTGCCATCACCATTGATAACAACGACTGGACCGTCACCTATCCGTCCTACCAGCGTCTGGTCAAGTACAAGCCCGGCTCTACCGAGGTGGAGGGCGATCTGTCGACGGGCTGGAAGGCATCCGACGACCAGAAAGAGTGGACCTTTACCCTGGCGGATAACGCCAAATTCTCCGACGGTACGCCGGTCACCGCCGAGGCGGTCAAGCTCTCCTTTGAGCGCCTGCTGAAGCTCGGCCAGGGGCCGTCTGAAGCCTTCCCGAAAGATCTAAAAATTGATGCCGTGGATGACCACACGGTGAAATTCACCCTCAGCCAGCCGTTCGCGCCTTTCCTCTACACGCTCGCAAACGACGGGGCGTCTATCATTAACCCGGCGGTGCTGAAGGCGAATGCCGCTGACGATGCGCGCGGTTTTCTGGCGCAAAACACCGCCGGCTCCGGGCCGTTTATGCTCAAAAGCTGGCAGAAAGGCCAGCAGCTGATCCTGGTGCCTAACCCCCACTGGCCGGGCGACAAGCCGCACTTTAAGCGCGTCTCGGTGAAAATTATCGGCGAGAGCGCCTCGCGCCGACTGCAGCTTTCCCGCGGCGATCTGGACATTGCCGACTCCCTGCCGGTCGATCAGCTCGCGGCCCTGAAGCAGGAAGGCAAAGTCGCCGTCGCCGAATACCCGTCCCTGCGCGTGACCTATCTCTACCTCAACAACAGCAAAGCGCCGCTCAATCAGGTGGATTTACGCCGGGCTATCTCCTGGGCGACGGATTACCAGGGGATGGTAAAAGGCATTCTGAGCGGCAACGGCAAGCAGATGCGTGGCCCGATCCCGGAAGGCATGTGGGGCTTTGACGCCGCGGCAATGCAGTACAGCTTCGACGAGGCCAAAGCCAAAGCGGCGCTGGAGAAGGTCAAAGACAAACCCGCCAGCCTGACCTTCCTCTACTCGGACAACGATCCAAACTGGGAGCCAATCGCCCTCTCCACTCAGGCCAGCCTCGGCAAGATCGGCATTAACGTCAAGCTGGAGAAACTGGCCAATGCCACCATGCGCGATCGCGTCGGCAAAGGCGATTACGACATCGCCATCGGCAACTGGAGCCCGGACTTTGCCGACCCGTATATGTTCATGAACTACTGGTTCGAATCGGACAAAAAAGGGCTGCCGGGCAACCGCTCGTTCTATGAGAACAAAGAGGTCGATTCCCTGCTGCAGGCCGCGCTGAAAACCACAGACCAGGCGGAACGCACCAAAGATTACCAGCAGGCGCAAAAGGTGGTCATCGACGAAGCGGCTTACGTTTATCTGTTCCAGAAGAACTACCAGCTGGCGATGAACAAAGAGGTCAAGGGCTTCACCTTTAATCCGATGCTGGAGCAGGTATTCAACATCGCCACCATGAGTAAATAACGGTTCTCGCCGGGGGAAAGCGTATGACGTTCTGGAGCATAGTGCGCCAGCGCTGCTGGGGGTTACTCCTGGTGGTGGCCGGTGTCTGTATTATTACCTTTATTATTTCACACCTGATCCCCGGCGATCCGGCCCGTCTGCTGGCAGGCGACCGCGCCAGCGACGAAATCGTGCAGAACATCCGCCAGCAGTTAGGGCTGGATCGGCCCCTGTATGTTCAGTTTGGCCGCTACTTGGACGCCCTGGCCCACGGTGATTTAGGCACATCCATCCGTACCGGACGCCCGGTTGCGGAAGACCTGAAGGCCTTTTTCCCCGCCACGCTGGAGTTGGCCTTTTGTTCTCTGCTGCTGGCGCTGGTGATCGGCGTGCCGCTGGGAATTTTGTCGGCGGTCTACCGCAACCGCTGGCTGGATCACCTGGTGCGTTTAATGGCGATGACCGGGATCTCCACCCCGGCTTTCTGGCTTGGGCTGGGCGTCATTGTGCTGTTCTACGGGCACCTGCAGCTTCTTCCCGGCGGCGGCAGGCTGGACGACTGGCTTGACCCGCCGACCCACGTCACCGGGTTTTATCTGCTGGACGCCCTGCTGGAGGGCAACGGTGAAGTGTTCTTCAACGCGCTTCAGCACCTGATTTTACCCTCACTGACGCTGGCGTTTGTTCACCTGGGCATCGTGGCGCGCCAGGTGCGCTCGGCGATGCTGGAGCAGCTCAGCGAGGACTACATCCGCACCGCGCGCGCCAGCGGCCTGCCCGGCTGGTACATCGTCCTGCGCTACGCCCTGCCCAATGCCATGATCCCGTCCATTACCGTGCTCGGGCTGGCGCTGGGCGATCTGCTTTACGGTGCCGTACTGACCGAGACCGTCTTTGCCTGGCCTGGCATGGGCGCCTGGGTGGTGACATCCATTCAGGCGCTCGATTTCCCGGCAGTGATGGGCTTTGCGGTCGTCGTCTCGCTGGCCTACGTGCTGGTTAATCTGGTGGTCGATCTGCTTTACCTGTGGATTGACCCGCGAATCGGGCGCGGAGGTGCCGAATGATGTTAACGCAGGAAACGCCCGTCCCGGTGAAAACCGCCAGACAACGCGTCAACTGGGCAAAGCTGTTTTGGATGCTGCGCCAAAGCCCGCTCACGATCGTTGGCGGCGTCATTATGATTGCGATGCTCTTTCTGATGGTGGCCTCACCGTGGATTGTGCCGCATGACCCGAACGCGCTGGATCTGACCGCCCGCCTGCAGGCGCCGTCTGCGCAGCACTGGTTTGGTACCGATGAGGTAGGACGCGATCTGTTCAGCCGCGTGCTGACGGGAAGCCAGCAGTCGATTACCGCCGGGCTGGCGGTGGTGGTGATTGCGGGCGGCATTGGCTCGCTGCTGGGCTGTTTGTCCGGTGTACTGGGCGGGCGCGGCGACGCCATCATCATGCGGGTGATGGACATTATGCTCTCCATTCCCTCTCTGGTGCTGACCATGGCGCTGGCCGCAGCGCTCGGTCCGAGCCTGTTCAACGCCATGCTGGCGATTGCGATTGTCCGCATCCCGTTTTACGTCCGCCTGGCGCGCGGGCAAACCCTGGTGGTGCGCCAGTTTACCTACGTGCAGGCCGCACGCACCTTTGGCGCTTCCCGCTGGCATTTGATCCGCTGGCATATCCTGCGCAACGCCCTGCCGCCACTGATTGTGCAGGCTTCGCTGGATATCGGCAGCGCCATTTTGATGGCCGCCACGCTGGGGTTTATTGGCCTGGGCGCGCAGCAGCCCACTGCCGAATGGGGCGCGATGGTGGCCGTTGGCCGTAACTACGTCCTGGACCAGTGGTGGTACTGCGCGTTTCCCGGTGCGGCGATTTTGATTACTGCCGTGGGCTTTAACCTGTTTGGCGACGGCATCCGCGATCTGCTGGACCCGAAATCGGGAGGAAAACAGTGATGACCGAATCGGTACTCAATATTGAAGACCTGCATCTGAGCTTCCCGATTTTTCGCGGTGAGGTTCATGCGCTGAACCACGTCTCGCTGGAGATCGGCAGGGGCGAAATTGTCGGTGTGGTGGGCGAATCAGGGTCGGGCAAATCCGTTACCGCCATGCTCGCCATGCGCCTGCTGCCGGAGGGCAGCTACCGTATTCATCACGGTCAGGTGAGATTACTCGGTGAAAACATCCTGACGGCGTCCGAGAAACAGCTCCGTCAGTGGCGCGGCGCTAAAGTGGCGATGATTTTTCAGGAGCCTATGACCGCTCTCAACCCGACGCGGCGGATTGGCAAACAGATGGTGGAGGTGATCCGCCAGCATCAGCCGCTTTCCCGGCGCGAGGCGCAGCAGAAGGCGATCGCCCTGCTGGAAGAGATGCAAATCCCGGACGCGAAACAGGTCATGGATCGTTATCCGTTTGAACTCTCCGGCGGCATGCGTCAGCGGGTGATGATTGCCCTTGCCTTCTCCTGCGAGCCGGAGCTGATCATCGCCGACGAGCCAACCACCGCGCTGGACGTTACCGTCCAGCTCCAGGTGCTGCGGTTGCTGAAGCATAAGGCGCGGGCCAGCGGCACCTCGGTGCTGTTCATCAGCCATGATATGGCCGTGGTGTCGCAGCTCTGCGACAGAATGTACGTGATGTATGCCGGCAGCGTGATCGAGAGCGGCGCCACGCAAACGCTGATCCACCGCCCCGTGCATCCTTATTCCATTGGGCTGCTGCGGTGCGCGCCGGAAAACGGCCAGCCGCGCGCCCCGCTTCCCGCCATCCCCGGCACGGTGCCCAACCTCAGCCAGCTTCCGCAGGGTTGCGCGTTCCGCGAGCGCTGCTTTGCCGCCGGGGCGAAATGCAGCGAAACCCCGCGCTTAGTGCCCACTGGCGCAGAAGGCCAACAGGCTGCCTGCTGGTATCCACAACGGGAGAAACACCATGTCTGATGTACTGCTGGAACTGGATAGCGTGCACGTGAACTTTGCGGCGCGTAAAAACTGGCTGGGCCGCGTGACGGAACATGTCCATGCGCTTAACGGGCTGGACCTTGAGATCCGTCGGGGTGAAACGCTCGGCATCGTCGGGGAATCCGGCTGCGGGAAAAGCACGCTGGCCCAGCTGCTGATGGGCATGCTGAAGCCCAGCACCGGCGCGTGCCAGCGGGCACACCACGCGGGCGGCATGCAGATGGTGTTTCAGGATCCGCTCTCCTCGCTCGACCCGCGGTTGCCGGTCTGGCGCATCATCACCGAGCCGGTGTGGGTGCAAAAACGCAGCAGCGAGCGCGAGCGCCGTCAGCTGGCGGAGGATCTGGCGCTGCAGGTGGGCATTCGCCCGGAATATCTCGACAGACTTCCGCACGCCTTCTCCGGCGGGCAGCGCCAGCGCATCGCCATCGCCCGGGCGCTCTCGTCCGACCCTGATATTATCGTGCTTGATGAACCCACCAGCGCGCTGGATATCTCCGTGCAGGCGCAAATCCTCAACCTGCTGGTGACCCTGCAGCAGCAACGTAATCTGACCTACGTGTTGATCTCGCATAACGTCTCGGTGGTCAGACACATGAGTGACCGCGTGGCGGTGATGTATCTTGGGCAGATTGTTGAGCTGGGCAGCGCCGCGCAGGTGCTTGGCGAGCCGCGCCATCCCTATACCCGCCTGCTGCTCGACTCGGTTCCCCGCACCGGTGAACCTCTGGATGAAACGCTGGCGTTACGCAAAACGGAGCTTCCCGGCAACCGTCATCTGCCCGAAGGCTGTTTTTTCCGCGACCGCTGCCCGATGGCAGCGCAGGGGTGTGAACGTCCCCAGCCGTTACAGCCCTCACGCGAGGGCCGTAACGTTCGCTGCTGGCGTAATCTGGGTTAAATTTGCGCCATCCCGCCGTCCACAAACAGCTCGGTGGCGTTAATAAAGCTGGCAGCGTCGGAGGCCAGAAACGCCACCACTTTACCCACCTCACCCGGCGCGCCTAAACGCCCCAGCGGTACCTGCGCGGCCAGCGCGTCGTACAGCCCCTGACGGTGCTCTTCCGGCACCAGATCGCCGAGACCCGGCGTTTTGATCGGTCCCGGGCTTACCACGTTGACGCGGATCCCGCGGCCCTGCAAATCAAGCGCCCAGGAGCGGGCAAAGTTGCGTACGGCGGCCTTACTGGCGCTGTAGACGCTGAAGTTGGCCGTCCCTTTAATGGACACCGTCGAGCCGGTCAGAATAATCGACGATCCGGCGGAGAGCAGCGGCAGCGCCTTCTGCACCGTGAACAGCACCCCGCGAACGTTGGTGCCGAAAATACGGTCAAACTGCTCTTCGGTGATCGCGCCCAGCGGCAGCATATCGCCGCCACCGGCATTGGCGAACAGGATATCAAGACGCCCTTCATCTTTGGCTATCCGGGCATAGACCTCATCCAGATCGGCAAGCTTTGAGACATCCGCGCGGATGCCTACCGCAGTTGAAGCAATTTCAGCCACCGCCGCGTCCAGCTCGGCCTGCCGACGTCCGGTGATGTATACCTTCGCGCCCTGAGCCGCCAGCTCCTGCGCCGTGGCAAGACCAATACCGGTGCTGCCGCCGGTGACCAGTGCGATTTTTCCTGAGAGAGTCGTGTTCATGTCATTTACCTTTTGTTGGGTTTGCGTTGGACAGACTTTAGCCCTTGCGGCATTAGTGAAAAACAGGCAAAAATGAAAATGACTATTCATCCACAGAAATAATCAGAGGTCATTATGGACCAGCTCATGGCGATGCGCGCTTTTACGCGGGTCGTGGAGTCCGGCAGTTTTACCCGCGCGGCGGACTCGCTGAATATGCCGATCGCCACCCTGAGCAAGCTGGTAAAATCGCTTGAGACGCATCTGGAGATACGCCTCCTGCACCGGACGACTCGCCGGGTGGTGGCGACGCCGGAAGGGATGGAATACTATGAAAAAGCGCTCAGGGTGCTGATAGATATAGAAGATATCGACACCTCGTTTCGCGTTTCCCGCGCGACGCCAAAAGGGCATTTGCGGGTTGACGTGGGCGGCTCCACCGCCCGGGACGTGCTCATCCCCCTGCTTCCGGAATTCATGCGGCGCTACCCGGATATCCGCATCGACCTTGGCGTAGCCGACCGGCCGGTCGATCTCATCAGCGGTAACGTAGACTGCGTGATCCGCGGCGGGCCGCTGGACGACTCGACCCTCATCGCCCGTCATCTCGGTAACGCCGAAATGGTCACCTGCGCGACGCCGGGTTACCTGAAAAATCACGGCGTCCCGGCCTATCCGCAGGAGCTGTGCAACGGGCACAAGCTGATAAGCTACCTTTCGCCCGTCACCGGGCGGGCATTTCCGTTTCGTTTCAGACAACACGGCGAGGCGCTGGAAATCAATATTCCGCACTATCTTGGCGTCAATGAAAGTAATGCCCATCTGGCTGCTGCCGCGGCGGGGCTGGGGATCGTTCAGACCTTTGAGTATTCGGCAAAGTCGTATTTGCTGGCGGGAACGCTGACGGCGATCCTCGGCGACTGGCGCCCTGCCGCCTATCCGTTTCATGTGGTTTACCCGCAGAACCGGCATTTGACGCACAGGCTGAAGGTATTTATCGCCTGGCTGGCTGAGGTGTTCCCCGCCGCGCTGAAGGGATAGCCGGGCGCGAACCCGGCTGGGGCTTAGTTAAGCTTATAGTCCAGGGTAATCTCGGCTTTCAGGAGCTGCGACACCGGACAGCCCGCTTTGGCTTTCTGAATAATGCCGTCAAACTGCTGTGGCGCAATGCCCGGAACGGTTACCTTGCTTTGCAGTGCAACCTTAGTGATGGCAAAGCCGCCGTCGGTTTTATCCAGAGAGACGTCCGCGGTCGTATCAATCGAATCAGCGGTATAGCCCGCTTCACCCAGCATCAGCGACAGCGCCATTGAGAAACAGGCCGCATGTGCCGCGCCAATCAGCTCTTCCGGGTTGGTACCCTTTTCACCCTCAAAGCGGGTGTTAAAGCCGTAAGGCTGTTGATTGAGAACGCCGCTCTCGGTGGAAACCGTTCCTTTTCCGCGCTTAATGTCGCCAGACCAGTGTGCCGAACCGTGCTTATGAATCGTCATTCTTGCTCTCCTTTTGGCTTACAAAGGGTTAAGTATAGACTACGCATCTGACACGCCCAGGAACACAGACGATTCCGGGACTTTCACCTGCTGTACCGACAACAAGGATAACGATATGACGCTAAAAATCAGGATGGCCGTCGCGGTAACCACGCTGGCTCTCTCACTGTCTTCACTGGCCAAAACGCCGGAGAACTTTATCTATACCAGCTCGGGCGACCTCGGCGCGGCGCTCCCGCTTGTTGCGCGTAGCGACATCGGCGGCGTGCAGATCGTGTACAACTGGCGCCTGCTTGAACCCGAGAAGGATAGCTATGACTTCACGCGAATTGAGCAGGATCTGGCGCGCGTTAAATCCGCCCGGAAAAAACTCTTTATTCAGATCCAGGATCGTTTTTTTGAGCCGGACGCCCGCTACGTGCCGGACTATCTGATGCACGATAAGCAATACAACGGCGGGATTGCACCCCAGTTCGATAACCCCGGAGAAGGCAAGCCTGTCGGCGCGGGATGGGTAGCGCGCCAGTGGGACCCCACGGTGCGCCAGCGCTACCAGGCACTGCTGGCAGCGCTCGCAAAACGCTTTGACGGCGAGGTGTATGGCGTAAACCTGCCTGAAACCGCCATTGATATTGACGAGAAAAATCCGCCAGCGGGGTTTACCTGCGACAGCTATTTCGCGGGTGAAATGGAAAACCTGGCCTTTGCGCGAAAGGCTTTTCAGAAATCACACGTGGTGCAATACGTAAACTTCTGGCCGTGCGAGTGGGACAATGACCACAACTACATGGGGCGTCTTTTTGCGTATGCCAGCGCCAACAATATCGGCCTGGGCGGGCCGGACATTGTTCCCAACCGCAAGGCACACATGAAGAATGCCTATCCCTTCTTCCATAAAAATAAACAGGCGCTGCCGCTCATCGCCATGGCGGTTCAGGAACCGACCCTGACCTATAAGAATCCACAGACCGGTAAGCCTTTTACCAAAGCGGAATTTGTCCGCTTCGGCGAAAGCTATCTCGGGGCCGATATTATTTTCTGGAGTACGTCGTCTCCCTGGCTAAAGGCGAAGTAATCCCTTCTTATGCCAGGTAGCGCGAAAGTTCGTCGAGAAACACGCGCAGCGCGGCTGGCTGATACTCCCGGGACTGATAAATGCCATGGATGGCAAGCGGTTTCGGCTTAAGCGCCTCCAGCACCGGCACCAGCAATCCCTTCTCCAGCGCGGCACGCGCTTCGCGCTCCGGCAGCATGGCAATACCGCAGTGCTCGATCGCCGCGTCCATCAGCAGCGAAGAGATGCTGGCGCTCAGGTTGCCGCTGACGGCCACGCTCAGGCTTTCGCCTTCCGGCGTCAGGAAGTGCCAGGACTGCCCGGCGAAAAAGCTGTAGTGCAGGCAGTTGTGCTGCGCTAATTCTTCGGGGCTGGCGGGTGTTCCGTGCTGCGCCAGATACGCCGGCGAGGCGCAGAGTACGGAGCGACACTCCCCCAGCCGGCGGGCAATCATGCCGGGTTCGGGGTTATCCGTAATGCGCACGGCGACGTCTATGCGCTCTCCCACCAGGCTGACCGGGTGATTGTTCACGTCCAGCTCGATGCGCAGTTGCGGGTAGCGTGAGAGCAGCCCGGGCAGCACGGGCGCAATCAGGTGCATCGCGGTAAAGTGCGCGCAGGCCACCCGCAGCGTGCCGGACGGCAAATCTTTTACCGACTGACCTTCGATTTCCTGCGAGATCTGCGAGAGCGTCCGCGTTTTTTGCAGCACCTTTTCCCCCGCCGCGGTCAGCGTTAGCTTGCGCGTGGAGCGGTTTACCAGCCGCGTACCCGCCCACTTCTCCATTTGTTCCAGGTAGCGGCTCACCATCGGCCGGGAAATGCCCAGCGCGCGCGCCGCCGCGCTCAAACTTCCCAGCTCGCATATCCGGTTGTAGACCTGAGCGGCAATAACGCGATCCATAAAAGCTCCATCTGCTCGATTTATGAAACTAAGCATGTCTTGTTTCAGGAATTCTGGCAAATGAGAATATCCGTACAATAGCGATATTCCTGAACAACTGAGACAACAGCATGAAACTCACTCATATTGCCCTGCTTTCCACCCTTTTCGCTCCGGCTGCTTTTGCCGCACCGTTGACCATTGATACCTATAACCCGCAGGAAAAAGGCATTTTCGCGGTCTCCTCCACGCTGGTGTCCGGCCCGAAAGAGGCAGTGCTGTTTGACGCGCAGTTCAGCGTGAAGGATGGCGAAGCGCTGGTAGAGAAAATTCGCCGCAGCGGTAAGACCCTGAATAAGATTGTGATCACCTCCGGCGATCCGGATTTCTACTTTGGCCTGCAGCCGCTGGTGAAAGCCTTCCCGAATGCCAAAGTGGTGGCCACGCAGCAGGTGGTTGACCATATTAAGGCCACCAAAGACGCCAAGCTCGCCTTCTGGGGCCCGCAGATGAAGGACGGCGCGCCGACTAAGCTGGTGGTGCCGCAGGTGCTCGCCTCCACCACGTTCATGATTGACGGTGAAAAGATCGATATCGAGCAGCCGGACAGCTATGCGGCCTATGTGTGGATCCCTTCGGCAAAAACGATCCTCGGCGGCACCGGGGTAGCCTGGGGCATTCACGTCTGGACGGCAGACACCCAGACGCCGGTTCGCCGTCAGGAGTGGCAGCAAACCCTGGACAATATGGCCGCGCACAAACCGGAACGCGTGATCCCGGGCCACTATCTGGGTACTCCGCCTGCAGGAACCGGGGCGATTGATTTTACCCGTGGCTATTTGCAGCATTTTGAACAGGCGTTATCGGCACATAAAGACTCAGCGGGCGTCATCGGTACCCTGAAAAAACAGTATCCGGGCCTGGCTGAAGAGAGCTCTCTGGAATTAAGCGCCAAAGTGAATACTGGCGAAATGAAGTGGTAATTTAAAAACGGCTCCTGCTATATTTTCGTGATGGCAGGAGCTTCCAAATATATCCTCACCGCTACACATCAATATATCCACACATTTTAAAAGCGCATAAAAGCATACACTTATGTCGTTTTTATTTCTAAGATGAATCTGAGCCACAACCGGGAAAATATTTGCCATTCTGTTTATGAATTAAATTTTTTGCGAGCCGTACCATTAAACAGACAACGACACGGAGGCAGCATGTTTACTTATTACCCGGCTAATACCGCAGCAGCACAACCTGAACTCGTTAACGCGATTGCGCAGGGTCTTCACGCCGAGCACGGTGCTGTGACTGAAGATGACATTTTGATGGAACTGACCAAATGGGTGGAATCCACGGATAATGACATCCTCAGTGACATCTACCAGCAGACCATTAACTACGTCGTCAGCGGGCAAAACACACCTTTGTAAAAACCTGCTAAGCTGGATCTGCAACCTAAGGGGTTACATTTCGTTTGCGAAAGCAAACTGGTCCTTAAAACTATCAACAGGATTGAGGAGTTAACATGAAATCGAACCGTCAGGCACGCCACATTCTTGGACTGAATTACAAGCTTTCTAATCAGCGTAAAGTGGTGATTGAAGGCGACCACGAAACGCAGGTCACTCACGCCACCGGCAGAAAACGCCACGCGGGCAAGTAAGTTCCAGACTGAGATCCAGAACACCATCGGCAAAACCGATGGTGTTTTTGTTTATGTGTTGCGGTAATTAATATTTAGCTCCTTTATAATACCGCCCGACCGCACCCCGTAGCACAGGCCAGAAAGATGACAAACAGCAGTGTCAGGGACGGATCTTCAAAAAAAGAGTGAGTGACATGGACAACAAACTGAAAAAACATCGTTCCTTATATATCCCTTATGCCGGCCCGGTTTTACTCGAATTCCCCCTGCTCAACAAAGGTAGCGCCTTCAGCATGGAAGAGCGCAGCAGCTTTAACCTGCTGGGCCTGCTGCCGGAAGTGGTTGAAACCATAGAAGAGCAGGCAGAGCGTGCGTGGATCCAGTATCAGGGCTTCAAAACCGAGATCGACAAACACATTTACCTGCGCAACATCCAGGACACCAACGAAACCCTCTTCTATCGCCTGGTGCAAAACCATCTCGAAGAGATGATGCCGGTGATCTACACCCCAACGGTGGGTGCGGCGTGTGAACGCTTCTCTGAGATCTACCGTCGCTCACGCGGCGTCTTTATCTCTTATCAGAACCGTCACAATATGGACGACATCCTGCAGAACGTGCCGAATCACAATATTAAAGTGATTGTGGTCACCGACGGGGAACGTATTCTCGGCCTCGGCGACCAGGGCATTGGCGGGATGGGGATCCCAATCGGTAAGCTCTCTCTCTACACCGCCTGCGGCGGCATCAGCCCGGCGTATACCCTGCCGGTAGTGCTGGACGTCGGCACCAACAACCAGCAGTTGCTTAACGATCCGCTGTACATGGGCTGGCGCCATCCGCGCATTACCGACGATGAGTACTACCAGTTTGTCGACGACTTCATCCAGGCCGTGAAGCACCGCTGGCCGGACGTTCTGCTGCAGTTTGAAGACTTCGCGCAGAAAAACGCGATGCCTCTGCTGAACCGCTACCGCGATGAGATCTGCTCCTTTAACGACGACATCCAGGGCACCGCAGCCGTGACCGTGGGAACGCTTATCGCCGCCAGCCGCGCGGCCGGCAGCCAGCTGAGCTACCAGAAAATCGTCTTCCTGGGCGCGGGATCTGCGGGCTGCGGTATTGCCGAGCAGATTATCGCCCAGACGCAGCGTGAAGGCTTAAGCGAAGAGCTGGCCCGCTCCCGCGTCTTTATGGTGGACCGATTCGGCCTGCTGACCGACGGCATGCCGAACCTGCTGCCGTTCCAGACCAAGCTGGTGCAGAAGCGCGAGAACCTGAAAAACTGGGATACCGACAACGAAGTCCTATCCCTGCTGGACGTGGTGCGCAACGTGAAGCCAGATATTCTGATCGGTGTTTCCGGGCAGACCGGTCTCTTCACCGAAGAGATTATTCGCGAGATGCACAAGCACTGCGCGCGCCCTATCGTGATGCCGCTGTCCAACCCGACCTCCCGCGTGGAGGCGACGCCGCAGGACATCATCGCCTGGACTGAAGGTAACGCGCTGGTCGCCACCGGCAGCCCGTTCGATCCGGTGGTGTGGAAGGATAAAACCTATCCGATTGCCCAGTGCAACAACTCCTATATCTTCCCGGGCATTGGTCTGGGCGTGATCGCCTCCGGCGCGTCCCGCATTACCGATGAGATGCTGATGTCGGCGAGCGAAACCCTTGCGGGCTACTCGCCGCTGGTCAACAACGGTGAAGGGCTGGTGCTGCCGGAGCTGAAAGACATTCACAAGGTGTCGCGCGCTATCGCGTTTGCGGTAGGTAAAATGGCGCAGCAGCAGGGCGTGGCGGTGAAAACCTCTGCCGACGCGCTGCAGCAGGCTATTGACGATAACTTCTGGATGCCTGAATACCGCAGCTATCGCCGGACCTCGATTTAATCCGCTCCGACCGTTTCCTCTCCTCAAAAGGGAGAGGGAACGTGAATCCCCTCCTTCCTTTATTTTCTTTGCCTCTACTACAGCATTTCATTGAACATTATTTAAAAAATCAATATTTCAACAATAATGCATATCTCGTTGAAATATAAATATTTAGCATAACATTTTTTGCCTAATAAACAGTTTCTTTTAAAGGTTTAGTAACGTTCCGCATCACTAAATTCATTAATTGAAAAAGGAGTTTTGAAATGGCAATTCCGGCATACCTTTGGCTTAAAGATGACGGTGGCGCAGATATCAAAGGGGCTGTTGATGTACAAGATCGCGAGGGAAGTATCGAGATATTAGGGTTCGGTCATGGACTGCATCTGCCCACAGATAACATGACAGGAAAAATAACGGGTACGCGCGTTCATAGTGCCCTGGTATTTGAAAAGGAGTTTGACTGTTCTAGCCCTTACTTATACAAGGCTGTGGCAAAAGGCCAAACGCTGAAAAGTGACGAGTTTAAGTGGTATAAGATCAATGATGCTGGTCAGGAGGTCGAGTACTTCAACATGTATCTGGAGAACGTTAAAGTTGTCTCAATATGCCCGGTAATGCATGACGTAAAAAATCCAGCGATGGAAAAACATAACCATCTTGAAAATATTTCCCTACGTTATGAGAAAATCACGTGGCGGCATTGTGACGGTAACATCATCTTTGCTGATTCATGGAATGATCGTTCATGAATCTCCTGCAGTGTTATTTCCACCTTAACGGCGGTAAGTATGCAACATTGTCTGTGCCCGGTGTGGGTTTTTTCCCTGCATTTTCTGGGAATGGTAATGCAACAAATCGTCCCGAAAGCGCGTCTCTACCCGATATAGGCCCTCTCCCTCCGGGCCGATATTACATACTATTACGTGGATTAGGTGGTTGGTATACTCAAACAAAGGACAGTTTAAATGCATTTTTCACGGGTTCGAATCGCAGCGAGTGGTTTGCTTTGTATCGCGATGATGGATTGATGAACGATGAGACTTTTGTGGATGGGGTAAGGCGAGGAGAGTTCAGACTGCACCCTATCGGACCATCGGGATTAAGTAAGGGATGTATCACGCTTTACAGTCAGAGTGATTTTAAGGTCCTGGCATCCGCCTTACTTCGTACGGGAGGGCAGCAACTGGGAAACTATATGATAGCTCATGGCGTTGTGCAGGTTTATTAATGAAGATGGTACTCCTGGCACTGCTATGGTGTACGGTCGTGTTTCTGTCACTACTCACACTGTATAAATTTGTTCCACCTGAAACGCAGTACTCTTTTGCGGAGCATTTTGAAATATATGGCGACGAATTGATCATGGATTTTGTTCTTTACCTTTTTTTAGGTATTGCCATATTGATTGCGTCAGTGTCCACGCTGGTTCTTTATTTGCTCTTACGGAAAAGATAATCCTGGGCAGCAATGCTGCCCTTCTTCTAGGTTTATCCTGAAAAAAGTTATATAGTGATAGCTACCTGCAAACTCAAAACATATAAGGAGGCCAATTATGCTGTATCGTGAAATTTTCAATGTTTCACATACATTTGGTGATCGCACCAGCTCAAGCGTTATCGGTATCGTGCTGCGATAACTTCTGCTTGAGCGAAGACACCAACCCCTGAAATCCCTTCTCTCGGGCTTACTGAGTTATCGTCAGCGATGTTTGACGAGGTATAAACATGCCTGTAACTCTTGGGTAAGCAACAATGAGCACTTTACTCACTGCACAATCTTTACGCGTTGATACGGCGTTTGGCACGCTCTTCGACTCACTCTCCTTTACGCTGAAAAAAGGCGACCGCATTGGCCTGCTGGGCGACAACGGCTGCGGCAAAAGTACGCTGCTGAAGGTGCTGGACGGCACAGATTCCCCTACCGCCGGAACGGTCGCACTGGCCGGGCACTGCCTGATGGCACGCGTGGAGCAACATCTCCCGGACGCCATTTTCCCGCTGACCATGCTGGATGCGGTACTCGCACAGCTGCCCTTAGCTGAGCGCGATAGCCTGCGCTGGAAAGCCGAAACCCTGCTGGCGAGCATGGGCTTCACGCCGCAGGATATGATGCTGCAATCCGCCACGCTGAGCGGCGGGCAACACACCCGCCTGCTGCTGGCGCGGGCGCTGATTCACGAGCCGGATTTGCTCCTGCTCGATGAACCCAGCAACCACCTGGACCTGCCGACCATGCTCTGGCTGGAAAACTTCCTACAGAACTGGTCAGGCAGCTTCGTGCTGGTCTCGCACGACAGACAGCTGCTGGATGCCGTCACCAACGGCAGCTGGATCCTGCGCGATAAAACGCTGCACTACTTCGCCCTTCCCTGCACCGCCGCGCGCAGGGCGCTTGCAGCAAAAGATGAAAGCGACGCGCAGCGCCACAAGGCGGAGCAAAAGGAGATCGACCGCGTAACCGCCAGCGCGAAGCGGCTGGCGACCTGGGGCAAGGTTTACGACAACGAAGACCTGGCCCGCAAAGCCAAACAGATGGAAAAACAGGTCGAACGGCTGAAGGAGAGCCAGACGGAAGTAACGGCAGGCAGTCAGTGGACGTTAACCCTGCGCGGTGACGCGCTGCGGGCAGACCGTCTGCTGGAGATGGAAAACCTCGACGTTCCGCCTGCTCCGGAGCTACCGCCGCTGTTTAACATCGACGTTGCGCGGCTAAAAAGCGGCGACCGCGTGGCGATTGTCGGTCGTAACGGCTGCGGTAAATCGTCGCTGATGAGGCTTATCTGGCAACAATTTGCCGATATGCCCGCAGACAGCGGGTTGAAAATCCATCCGCGCGTGTCGCCAGGCTATTACGACCAGACACTGAATCAGTTGCCGGATGACGCCACGCTGCTCGACGCGCTGGAGCCTTTCGCGCCAGATCCGCAGAACCGCAAAATGGCACTGATAAGCGCGGGATTCCCATGGGCGCGTCACGGGCAAAAAGTCAGTACGCTCAGCGGTGGTGAGCGCTCTCGTCTGCTGTTTGTCGGCCTGACGCTTGCCCGCTATAGCCTGTTGATGCTTGATGAACCCACCAACCATCTCGACATGGAAGGCAAAGAGGCGTTGGCGGAAACGCTGCAACAGTTCGAAGGTGGCGTGCTGCTGGTCAGCCATGACCGACAGTTAATCAGCCAAAGCTGCAACCGCTTCTGGCTGATTGAAGAGGGAAAGCTGAGCGAGTGGTACGATGCGGAAGCGGTGTTTGAGCGCCTGCGTGAAAGCGCGGGGCTGGTGACATCCACCGCGCCCGCCATCGCCGCTGGGGAGGTTCACCCCTCCTCCCCGTACGACAATATGCTTGAACGGCTGATCGCGCTGGAAACGCTGCTGAAAGACGATCTGGCGCGCAAGCCGAAGCATCAAAAGCCGCAGCTGCAGGCGCAATGGCGTAAGGAGATTGAGGAGATAGAAGCACAGCTGTAACGCTGCGCCCGGCGAGCATCTCGTCGGGCCAGTAGTTTCCCCCTAAATTATTAGAGGAACGCCCTTTTCTTAATCTGAAATCGGATTAAATGATGACATTATGTTGCTGCTGCCTTGCATTACCAGGCTAATGTATTAATCCTTAAGAGGTATTACCCTGCTATGCAGATACTTATCATGAACAAGGAGATACACATGAAGGCTGCTGTTGTTACTCAGGATCATCAGGTCAACGTCACCGAAAAAACCTTACGCCCGCTAAAGCACGGGGAAGCCCTGCTGAAGATGGAATGCTGTGGCGTATGCCATACCGACCTTCACGTGAAGAACGGTGATTTCGGCGATAAAACCGGGGTGATCCTGGGCCATGAAGGGATTGGTATCGTGAAAGAAGTCGGCCCTGGCGTGAAGTCGCTGAAAGTCGGCGACCGCGCAAGCGTGGCCTGGTTCTTTGAAGGCTGCGGCCACTGCGAATACTGTAATACCGGCAACGAAACCCTGTGCCGCGATGTTAAAAATGCCGGTTACTCCGTTGACGGCGGCATGGCGGAAGAGTGCATCGTCACCGCTGACTACGCCGTAAAAGTGCCGGACGGTCTGGAATCCGCTGCAGCCAGCAGTATCACCTGCGCTGGCGTTACCACCTACAAAGCGGTGAAGGTCTCGGGTATCAAACCGGGCCAGTGGATCGCCATTTACGGTCTCGGCGGGCTGGGTAACCTCGCGCTGCAGTACGCTAAAAACGTCTTTAACGCCAAAGTCATCGCCCTTGACGTTAACGACGAACAGCTGAAGCTGGCGGCCAGCATGGGTGCAGATTTAACCATTAACTCCCGCAGCGAAGATGCCGCGAAAATTGTGCAGGAGAAAACCGGCGGTGCCCATGCCGCAGTCGTCACTGCCGTCGCCAAAGCGGCATTCAACTCCGCCGTTGATGCCGTGCGTGCCGGTGGCCGCGTGGTGGCGGTTGGCCTGCCGCCGGAAGCGATGAGCCTCGATATTCCGCGTCTGGTGCTGGACGGCATTCAGGTGGTGGGTTCGCTGGTCGGTACCCGTCAGGATCTGCAGGAAGCCTTCCAGTTTGCGGCCGAGGGCAAAGTGGTGCCGAAAGTGACGATGCGTCCGATCGAAGACATCAACGCCATCTTTAAAGAGATGGAACAAGGCCAGATCCGTGGTCGTATGGTGATTGACCTGCGTTCGTAATCACCCACCGTACATCACCGCTCCTTACCGGGGCGGTTTTTTTATAGCCATTTTCCGGCAATCCTTATCTTAATTCCTTTGTTCACTTGTTTTCCCGCGCGCCCGATGATGAATCCGACGCTAACAAGAAGATAACAAAGGAATTCACCATGCAAACCCCATTTCGTCTGCCGCTACTGACGGCGCTGATTCTGACGACCACCGCAGCCTGGTCCGCGGATGCGCCTGTTAAAGGCGGCACGCTGATTTATCTGGAGCAACAGGCGCACACCAACCTCTATCCGCCTGCCGGCGGCTTCTACCCGAACGGCGGCATTCTGAACCAGATCACCGACAAACTGACGTGGCAGAACCCAAAGACGCTGGAGGTGGAACCCTGGGTGGCAGAAAGCTGGACCACCAACGCCGATAAAACCGAATACACCTTTAAACTGCGTCCCGGTATTACCTTCTCCGACGGCACGCCGCTGGATGCTAACGCCGTGGCGAAAAACTTTGATACCTACGGCTTAGGTAACAAGGCGCAGCGCCTGCCGGTGTCAGAAGTGATCAATAACTATGATCGTAGCGAAGTCATCGACCCGCTGACCGTGAAGTTCTACTTCAAAAAACCGTCGCCGGGGTTCCTGCAGGGCACCGCCACCATTGGCTCGGGTCTGGTCTCGCTCAGCACGCTGAAGCGCAACTTTGAAGAACTGGGTGACGCCCGCCACATCATTGGCTCCGGGCCGTTTGTGGTGAAGGACGAGAAGTTGGGGCGTGAAGTGACGCTCGAAGCCCGTAAAGACTACCAGTGGGGGCCCAAAAACCTGCCGCAGCAGGGGCCAGCCAATCTGGACGGCATCAAGTTTATCGTCACTCAGGAAGACAGCGTGCGCATCGGCGCCCTGCTGGCCGGCCAGGCCGACTTTATTCGCCAGGTGCAGGCGTATGACGAAAAGCAGGCGACCGACCAGGGCTATAAAACCTACGCTGCCCCAACGCGTGGGGTGAACGACAGCATCAGCTTCCGTCCGGATAACCCGCTGGTCTCCGATATTCGCGTACGCCAGGCGCTGCTGCATGCCACCAACGCAAAACAGGTGGTCGAGACCCTCTTCTCGGCCAACTATCCGCAGGCGAAGTCGGTGATTGCCGATTCCGCAGCAGGCTTTGTCGATCTCAGCGACAAATTGACCTTTGACCCGGTAAAAGCCAACAAGCTGCTGGACGACGCGGGCTGGAAAGCGGGCAGCGACGGGGTCCGCGCCAAAGACGGCCAACGACTGGCGCTAACGGTGTATGAATCCCTGCCGCAGCCGCAAAACAAAGAGGTGCTGCAGCTGGTTGCCCAGCAGTGGCGACAGGTGGGCGTGGCGCTGAGCGTCAAAGCCGGTGACGCAGGCAGCCGCACGCTGGATAACCTTGACCCGCTGAAAACCCCGTTAACCGTCTCCGAAGTAGGCCGCGCCGATCCTGACGTGGTGAAAAGCATGTTCTACCCGGCTAACCGCGACGCGCTGCTGCAAAAGGGCGGCTCCAGCGACAAGGTCAAAAACTTCCGTGACGACAAGCTGAATGAGCTGCTGGTGAATATTTCTGCTGAGGTCGATCCGCAAAAACGCCTGCAGCTGACGGGCGACGCCCAGCGCTACCTGCTGGATAACGCCTACGTCATCCCGATTTTCGAGGAGCCGCAGGTCTTTGCCGGTGCGCCGTGGCTGAAAGGCGTCAATTTTGAAGCGGTAGGCCGCCCGTCGTTCTACGGCGCGTGGATTGAGAAACACTGAGGAGCTGACGATGCGCCACGCACTTCTTCAACGCTTTGGGCACGGGCTGCTGGTACTGTGGGCCGCCTTTACCCTCTCGTTCGTGTTGCTCCAGGTGCTGCCGGGCGACGCGGTGCTGATTAAATTTCAGAACCCGGACCTGGGCCTAAGCCCGGCGCAAATCGAGGAGATGCGCGTGGCCTACGGCGCAGACAGCCCGCTGTGGCAGCAATACGGCCACACGCTGCTGGCGATGCTGCGCGGGGATTTCGGCTATTCGTTACAGGCAGGGGTGCCGGTCAGCGAGCTGATTGCCAGCAATCTGCCGGATACCCTGAGTCTTGCCCTGCCCGCGTTTGTGCTCGCGGTCCTGCTGGCGTTTGCGCTGGCTTTTGCATCGCGTCTGCCGGGTCTGCGCTGGCTGAGCAATACCCTCCAGTCGCTGCCGGTCCTGTTTATCTCCTTACCCACGTTCTGGCTGGGGATTGCCCTCATCCAGCTCTTTTCATTTCAGTTGCGGCTGATCCCGGTGATTAACCCGACGCCGCTGCAGGGGTTGATCCTGCCAATCGTCACCGTCGCGATCCCGATCTCCGCCCCGCTGGCGCAAATCCTGATGCGCAGCCTGGACCAGGTGGCAACGCAGCCGTTTGTCGCCGTTGCCCGGGCCAAAGGGCTGAGTGAAACCGCCGTTCTGTGGCGTCACGTCACCCGCAACTCCCTGCTACCGGTCCTGAACATTGCCGGGCTGCTGCTGGGCGAGCTGATTGCCGGGGCGCTGATCACCGAAACCGTTTTTGGCCGCAGCGGGCTCGGCCAGTTGACCCAGCAGGCGGTGAATAACCAGGATATCGCCGTACTTCAGGCGGTAGTGATGATTTCCGCCCTCGGTTTTGTCCTGATTAATCTGCTGGTGGATCTGCTGATGCCGCTGCTGGATCCCCGTCTGCAAACCGTTACCGGAGGTGCTTCATGAGCCTGGTCGATTACGCCGCCGCCGCGCGAAAGCGCGTTCCAGCGTGGCAGGAAGTGGAATGGCAACCGGGACTGTGGCTGGCATGGGGGGTGATTATTCTCGCCGCTTTTGCCGCCGTGGCGCCCGGCCTGTTAACCCACTACAGCCCGATTGAGGGCATCGCCGGGGCACAACGCCTGGCGCCGCAGGCGGGACACTGGCTCGGCACCGATCAGCTTGGCCGCGATGTTTACACGCGCATCGTGTACGGTACCTCACACTCCCTGAGCGCAGCGCTGGCCGCCGTGACGATGGGTCTGGTGGTGGGTACCGGCTTAGGGGTGGTTGCCGGGGCGTTCGCCGGACGCGTCGAGTCTTTCCTGATGCGTTTTGTCGACGTGCTGCTGTCCATCCCGTCTCTGCTGCTCTCACTGACGGTCATTATTCTGCTCGGGTTTGGCACCGTTAACGCCGCGATTGCCGTAGGCGTTGCCTCCATTGCCAGCTTCGCCCGCCTCGCGCGCGGTGAAGTGGTGCGCATCCGGCATACGGATTACGTCGAGGCGGCGTTTGGCAGCGGCGGGACGTTTTTCGCCGTGCTGTGGCGACACATCCTGCCCAACGCGTTAACCGCCGTCCTGGCCTTTGCCACGCTGCAGTTTGGTCAGGCCATCCTGGCACTCTCCACGCTGAGCTTTCTCGGCTACGGCACCCCGCCACCCGTGCCGGAATGGGGCTTGCTGATCGCCGAAGGCCGTAACTATCTCTCTACCGCCTGGTGGCTAACCACCTTCCCCGGCGTCGTCGTCATCGCCGTGGTGCTGGCCACCAACCGTATCAGCCAACAGTTCAGCGGAGGTCGCTAATGACCGTTCTCTCAGTGGAAAATTTGACGATCAGCTACCGTACCGCGCGCCAGTGGCGAGAGGTGGTGCATAACGTCAGCTTCACGCTCGGGCGAGGGGAAATGCTGGCGTTTGTCGGTGAATCCGGATCCGGCAAAACGACCACGGCACAGGCGATCATTGGTCTGCTGGCCGACAACGCCCGGCGCGATGCGGGAAAAATATCGCTCAACGGCGAAGAGATTAGCCTATGGTCCGCTAAGCGTCTCGATACCCTTCGCGGGGCGCGAATTAGCCTGGTTCCGCAGGATCCGGGTAATTCGCTCAACCCGGTGAAAACCATCGGCGCTCAGGTCGGAGAAATCATTCAGCTACACCAGAAAGTGACCCGCGCCCGGCGCGACGAGCAGGTGCTCGCCCTGCTGACAAAGGTCGGCCTGAGCCACCCCGAACAGCGCATGACGCAGTATCCCCATCAGCTCTCCGGCGGGATGAAACAGCGCGTGCTGATTGCCATCGCCATTGCCCTGCGCCCGGACGTCATCATTGCCGATGAGCCCACCAGCGCGCTGGATGTGACGGTGCAAAAACGCATTCTCGATCTGCTGGATATCCTGCGCCGGGAATCGGGTACTGCCGTTCTGTTTGTCACCCACGATCTGGCGCTGGCCGCGCAGCGCGCCGACAGGCTGCTAGTTTTTCGCGATGGCGAGGTTCAGGAGCAAGGCAACACCGCCGATATCGTACGCACGCCGCAGCACGCCTACACCCGCCAGCTGCTGAGCGATCTCCAGGGCCAGCGCCTGACCATCGCCCCGGTGGCCGGCCGCCCGCTCGCGTCCCCGGCCATTCGCGCCCGCGCCATCAGCAAACAATTCTCCCTGGGCAAAGGTCATCAGCTTCAGGCGCTGGATCGGGTGACGTTTGACGTCAGGCGCGGCAGCACGCACGCGCTGGTCGGGGAATCCGGCTCCGGGAAAACCACCCTCGCCCGTATTTTGCTGGGTTTTGAACAGGCCGACAGCGGGCAGGTCATCATTGACGATATTGATGCCACCGCGCTCAGCCGCGAGGCCCGCCGCCAGCTGCGCCAGAAGATCCAGTTTGTTTACCAGAACCCGTTTGCCTCTCTCGACCCGCGTCAGACGCTGTTTGACATCATCGAAGAGCCCCTGAAGAACTTTTCTCGCCTCGGTAAGGCGGAGCGCAAAGTCCGGGTCGAGACCGTGGCACAGCGGGTTGCCCTGCCGGTCGATATATTGAGCCGCACCGCCCGGGAGCTTTCAGGCGGACAGCGTCAGCGCGTTGCCATCGCCCGGTCGCTGATCCTGGAGCCGACCATTCTGGTGCTGGACGAAGCCACCTCCGCGCTGGACGTCACCGTGCAGGCGCAGATTCTGGCTCTGCTTCAGCAGTTGCAGCAGCAGCTGGGACTGACCTACCTCTTCATCACGCACGATCTGTCCACCGTCCGCCGGATCGCCCACAGCGTCACGGTGCTGCGCAGCGGTCAGGTGGTCGAACAGGGCGATGTCGGAACCTTATTCGCGTCGCCGCAGAACGACTATACCCGCGAGCTGATTGACGCCATTCCCCATTTTTCACCCGCTACGGAGGAGTTCGCATGACGCGAAAACGCCTGGGATTTTTCACCCGCCTGCTTGACGACGCCACGCCGAAGGAGCGCTATCGTCTGGCAACCGAACAGATCCGCTACGCCGAACGCCACGGCTTTGACAGCGCCTGGATCGCGCAGCACCACTTCCATGAAAGTGAAGGCGGCCTGCCGTCGCCGCTGCTGTTTCTGGCGCACGTGGCCGCGCATACCGAAACCATCCGGCTGGGCACGGCCATCATTACCCTGCCGATGGAAAACCCGCTGCGCGTGGCGGAAGATGCCGCCGTGCTCGATTTACTCGCCGATGGCCGTCTTGAAGTCGGTTTTGGATCGGGCGGAACACCGACCTCCTTTCTGCCGTTCGGCCTGACGTTTGAGGATCGCGGCGCGGCCTTTGCGGACCATTTGCATGTGATCCAAAGCGCCTGGCGCGGGGATTCACTGACCCATCCGGATAACCACCTTTATCCGCCGGCGCCACAGCTTGCCGACCGTATCTGGATTGCCACCTTCTCCGTTGACGGTGCCGTTCGCGCCGCCCGGGCTGGACACGGTTTAATGCTCTCCCGCACGCAGCCTCGCCCGGCAGACCGCCCGGATTTAACGCTCGACGCGATCCAGACCCCGATTGTGGATGCCTACCTCGATGCGCTACCTGCGGACATCGCGCCGCGTATTCTGGCCTCCCGTACGGCGTTCGTCGCCGACAGCGATGACTATGCACTCAGGGTCGCAACGCCGGGCCTCACGAAACAGGCCCGGCAGCATCGCGCTGCCGGGTACGCAGTTAAAGGTGACACCGTCACCGATTATATCCGCCAGTTTGACGCGCATATCGGTTCCCCCGATACGGTCCTGCATTCGCTGAATGCTGACTCCGTTCTCAGGCGCGCAACGGATATTTCATTCCAGGTCCATTCGGTCGAACCCACGCACCGCGACACGCTGCGCTCTGTTGAGCTGATCGCAGAAAAGATTGCCCCCCACATCCTTTGAGGAGACACCTATGTCATTAAGTCAGGACATTCTCGCCGAGCTGGCGGAAATTAAACCCGGTTCCCCTCTGGCAGAGGCGCGCGCTACGCGAGATGCCGCCACACGCCACGCCCAGGGCAGCTACGAAATTCTGTTTAGCCAGCAGGATAATGATTTTGCACTCGACGAGCGCTTCGCCGTGGCGGCCAAAGTCGCCAGGTGGCACAGCGCGGAGGCGCTGGCCGCGCACTATGCGGGGTTTGGACTGGCCGACCCCACCTCGGACCGCCTGACCCCGGCGCTGAACTTCGCGCGCCTGCTGACGTTTTCACCCGTCGAAGCCACGCCGGCCGCGTTAACGGCGCTGACCCAGGCCGGGTGGAGCAAGGAAGGCATCGTTACCCTGGCGCAGCTCGTCGCGTTTGTGAGCTTCCAGAGCCGACTCGTCGCCGGGCTGCGTCTGCTGAACGACAGGCCCGTCGCGGCAAGCGAAACGCCGGTGGCGGCAGGCGTCTGGCACACGACCGCAACCACGGTCACCGGGAAGGCGGCACCCGTCGCGTTCACCCAGCAGGAGCTGGGATGGGAACCGTGGATAGCGGCCAAACCGCTGGCGGACTTCCGTGACGATGAGGTTGCCATCCTGGCGAAATTTGGCCATACCGATTCCGACTACTTCCGCCTGCTGGGGCGCAACCTGCCGGTACTTGAACAGCGCACGCTAACGGATAAAGGAATTTTTTATACGCCGGGGGGATTGCCGCGCGCCGAGCGCGAGCTGGCCGCAACGGTCGCCAGTAAAATTAACGGCTGCATCTACTGCGCATCTGTCCATGCGCGTAAAGCCAGCCAGCTGTCAAAGGATGACGCTGCGGTAGAGGCCCTGCTGGCCGTGCGGCCGGGGCAGTCCCTCAGCGAGGGGCAGTCTGCACGCTGGCAGGCGGAAATTAACTTTGCGGGGGCGCTGTCTGTCACGCCGCCTGCCGCCACGCCGCTACACCTCGCCGCGCTGGAAAAAGAGGGGCTGGATACCCTGGCGCAGCTTGATCTGGTGCAGTCTGCCGCGTTTTTCGCCTGGGCCAACCGCCTGATGCTGACCCTGGGTGAACCCTGGCTTGCGTGAACCCCATCAGGCTAGCGCGCGAGCGTTAGCCTGAGCCCGTCTCGCCCGCAGGTAACCGTAAATCAGCAGCGCGCTCATGGCCGAGAAAGAGAGTATTGCCGCTGGCAGCGTGACGTAACGCCAGCTAAAGCCGAGGGTAATCATCATCCCGCCGAAGTACGCACCGATCGCACTGCCGAGATTAAACGCCATCTGCCCTCCTGCCGCCCCCAGCATCTCACCGCCCTTCGCATTTTGCAGCAGCAGGATCTGCAGCGGCGCGGAGAGTGCAAACAGCCCGGCACAGCAGATAAAGCCCATGACCAGCGAGGCCGCTTGCAGTTCGCCAAAGGCAAAAAGCAGCAGCAGTGAGGCGACAATCACCATGTCGGTAGCCGCCGCAATGCGCAGCGGGCTAAACCGGCCAGAGAGCTTACCGCTCAGCAGATTACCTAACACCATGCCAAGCCCCATCAGCATCATGATGACCGTCATCAGCCCTTCCGAAAAACCGGAAACATTGACCATAAAGGGCTTAACGAAGCTAAACCACGCGAACACCCCGGCATTACCAAACATCGTGGCGGCAAAAATCAGCCAGGGTTCAGGTTTCCTCAGAAATTTGAACTGCTCGGTCAATTTGATTTCTGACGTGTCGCGGATGTCCGGCACCCAGAGCAGAACTGAGAGGATCACCAGCGCGTCGAACACCGCAATCAGGAAAAAGGTATAGCGCCAGTTAAAGGCGTGCCCCAGCCAGGTCCCCAGCGGCACGCCCACCAGGTTGGCTACGGTCATACCGGCGATCATCCCGGCCACCGCGACCGTCACCTTACCCGGTGGCGCAATTTTGGAGAGGATTATCGCCCCGACGCCAAAAATGGCCCCGTGCGGAAAACCGGAAATCAGCCGCCCCAGCGCCAGCCAGAAATACGACGTAGAAAACGTAAACAGGGCATTGCCTACAGCGCACATCGCCACCAGAAACAGCAGCGTGGTTTTTAAGGAGAACTTGCCTGAAAACAGCGCCACAATCGGGGCGCCAACCACCACACCGAAAGCATAAAACGAGATCATATTCCCGGCGGAGGGAATCGAAATGCCGGTGTCATGCGCCAGCTCGGTTAGCACGCCCATAATGCCAAATTCAGCCATTCCCAGGCCAAACGTGCCAAGCGCCAGCGAAAAAATTGTCTTTTTCATACCGCAACCACAGGTTAAAAACTCGCGACGGGCATTATTGAACAATCTTGTATGGTGAGCCAGTTCAAATCAGCTGGCTGACACATTAATCCATTAATTCAGGTGGATTACACTTTGTAGTGCGGCCTCGTTTTTCCCGTGCCGGACAACCAGAGGATGACAATTATGGGAAGTAAAAAGAAAGCCCCTGTCGCTGTTGAAGTCGTAAAGAGTGCTCCGCTAAAGACTAAAGAATATGAAAAAGAGCTGCGCCGCCTGCACGTTGAACTGGTCAAGCTCCAGCAGTGGGTTGTCGCCAAAGGACTGAAGGTGTGTATCGTTTTTGAGGGGCGCGACGGCGCCGGTAAAGGCGGCACCATCAAAGCGATTACCGAGCGCGTCAGCCCGCGCGTCTTTCGCGTCGTCGCGCTTCCCGCGCCTACCGATAAAGAAAAAAGCCAGCTCTACTTCCAGCGTTACGTGCCGCATCTGCCCTCAGCGGGCGAAATCGTCATCTTCGACCGCAGCTGGTATAACCGCGCGGGCGTCGAGCGCGTGATGGGATTCTGTACCGAAGAACAGGTGGAGAAATTTCTGGACGGCACGCCGGTCATGGAAAAAGCGATGGTCGATGCCGGCATTATCCTGCTGAAATACTGGCTGGAGGTGACGCCAAAAGAGCAGGAGCGCCGCCTGCGCGACCGCATCAACGATGGGCGCAAAATCTGGAAGCTGTCCCCCATGGACATTAAATCTTTTAACCTGTGGGACGAGTATACCCTCGCCCGCGACGCCATGTTTGAAGCCACCGATACAGCCTGGGCGCCGTGGTTTGTGGCCCGTTCAGAAGATAAAAAACGCGTGCGCCTGAATATTATTTCGCACCTGCTGACGCAAATCCCCTATAAAGAAATACACGTAGACAAGGTGGATTTACCGAAACGTAAAATTGGTAAAGTTAAACCCACAAAATATCCGTTCCGGTATGTGGAAGAGCGGTTCTGATATAGCAGGGGTAGGCCCGTGCAAGCGCAGCGCCGCCGGGCAAAGCCGACGGCGCAGGTCTTACTTGATCCCTTCCGTACTTTCCTGTTTCGCTTCCAGACGTTCCACATCACGATACCAGCGCGGATGGTGTTTCTGCGCCCAGCGGCGGCTCACCTTCCCTTCAATCATGCCTTTAATCGACCCTTTTACCCAGAACGCCATATACATATGGATCAGGATAGCGTGGATCAGAATAATGGCCGACGTCGCGTGGATAAGCAGCGCGTAGCGAATCACCTGGATCGGGAAATAGTGCGCAAAATACGGACGCCAGATAATCACCCCGGTCACCAGCAGCACAAAAATCATGCTCATGATGGTCCAGAACATCATCTTCTGTCCGGCGTTGTATTTGCCCACCTTCGCGACTTTATGCTCGTTGCCCTTCAGGACTTCGACGATACCTTTCAGCCACGGGATATCCTGCTTGTCCGGGATGTTATGGTGGACAAAGCGCACGAACATAAACATCAGCACCACGAAAATCAGCACGCCGAAGAACGGGTGCAGAATGCGCCCCATTTGCGGCGTACCGAAGGTTTCGGTCAGCCACTGTAGCGTTGGGAAGAAGAACGAAATCCCCGACACCGCCACCAGGAAGAAGCAGATCACCACCGTCCAGTGACAGGCGCGGTCGATAAACTTTGTGCGCACAATCATTTTCGACTTACTCATGGTGCTCCTCCTCGTCGTCATCCACCTCTTTGTTTGGCCCGATACCGATGTAGTGATAAATCAGCCCCGCAAAGGTGGCGATAAAGCCCGCCGCAGAGAGCGGTTTAAGCGCCCCTTTCCACAGGTTGATGGAGGTATCGATCGCCGGATCTTTCGGCAGATTATGATACAGCTCCGGCTGATCGTTATGGTGGAGCACGTACATTACGTGCGTGCCGCCCACGCCCTGCGGGTTGTAAATGCCCGCCTTGTCGTAGCCGCGCGCTTTCAGCTTGTCCACCCGCTCTTGCGCCACGTCCAGCATCTCTTTTTTGGTGCCGAAGTGGATAGCACCAGTGGGACAGGTCTTGACGCAGGCAGGCTCCTGCCCGACGCTGACGCGGTCCACGCACAGGGTGCATTTATATACCCGGTTATCCTCTTTATTGAGGCGCGGGACATTAAACGGACAGCCCGCGATGCAGTACCCGCAGCCGATGCAGTTGTCCTGCTGGAAGTCGACGATCCCGTTGGCGTACTGAATAATCGCGCCGGCAGACGGGCACGCCTTCAGGCAGCCCGGATCTTCACAGTGCATGCAGCCGTCTTTGCGGATGAGCCACTCCAGCCTGCCGTTCTGGTCGGTTTCGCTAAAGCGCATCACCGTCCAGGATTTGGCGCTCAGATCCGCCGGATTATCGTAGACCCCGACGCAGTGCCCCACCTCGTCGCGGATATCGTTCCACTCCGAACAGGCCACCTGGCAGGCTTTACAGCCCACGCAGGAGGAGACATCGATAAGCTTGGCGACCTCTGCCTTATAGTCCCGCGCGCGGGGCGCGGGGGTGATCGGGTTGGTCGCGGAGCGTTTAATAATGTCTTGTGTTTCCATCGCCATTTAATCGCTCCTTACGCTTTCTCGATGTTGACCAGAAACGCTTTGTACTCCGGCGTTTGCGAGTTGGAATCGCCGACGTTTGGCGTCAGGGTGTTGGCGATGTAGCCTTTTTGCGCAACGCCCTCAAAGCCCCAGTGCAGCGGGATACCGACAGTTTCTACCTGCTGGCCGTGCACGTTCAGACTTTGCAAACGACGGGTGACCACCGCCACCGCGCGAATAAAGCCGCGCTTGCTGCTCACCTTCACGCGGTCGCCGTTGGCAATGCCCTTCGCTTTCGCCAGCGTTTCGCTGATCTCCACAAACTGTTCCGGCTGCGCGATGGCGTTAAGCCGCGCATGCTTGGTCCAGGTATGGAAATGCTCGGTCAGGCGATAGGTCGTTCCGACATACGGGAATTTGTCCTTTTTACCTAAGCGCAGCATGTCCTCTTCGTAGATCCGCACCACCGGGCTGGAGACCACGTTCGGGTGCAGCGGGTTAGTGCCGAGCGGCGTTTCCATCGGCTCGTAGTGTTCCGGGAACGGCCCTTCCGCCAGCTTGTTGAGGGCGAACAGGCGTCCCAGACCTTCCGGCTGCATGATAAACGGCCCGGTGTTGCTGCCCGGCGCGGCGGTGTTGTAGTCCGGGATGTCGTTCCCCGTCCACTTCGTCCCGTTCCACTGGATCAGCATCCGTTTCGGATCCCACGGCTTGCCGTTCACGTCGGCGGACGCACGGTTGTACAGCACGCGACGGTTCAGCGGCCATGCCCAAGCCCAGCCCAGCGTGTTGCCCAGGCCTGACGGGTCAGCGTTGTCGCGGTTCGCCATCTGGTTACCCTGCTCCGTCCAGCTGCCGGTGTAGATCCAGCAGGATGATGCCGTGGTACCGTCGTCACGCAGCAGCGCGAAGCTGTTCAGCAACTGGCCTTTCTTCGCCACCAGGTTGCCGTTGGCGTCGTAGAGATCTGCCAGCGCCACGCCGTTGTTCTCTTTCGCGACTTCCTCAGACTCAGGACGATCCGGCTGCTTGTAGTGCCAGCTCATCTTCAGCAGCGGCTCAGCGCCTTTGCCGCCTTCAGTGCGGTACATTTCGCGCAGGCGATGGTAAATGCCGGCCAGGATTTCGCCGTCGTTACGTGCTTCGCCCGGCGCGTCCTGCCCTTTCCAGTGCCACTGCAGCCAGCGGCCGGAGTTGGCAATAGAGCCATCTTCTTCCGCAAAGCAGGTAGATGGCAGGCGGAACACTTCGGTCTGAATCGACGCCGGATCGACATCGTTTGACTCCCCGTGGTTCTGCCAGAAGGTGGAGGTCTCGGTCACCAGCGGATCGATAACCACCATGTACTTCAGCTTGCTCAGGCTGCGAACGACTTTGTTCTTGTCCGGGAAGGAGGCCACCGGGTTGAAGCCCTGGCAGATATAGCCCGTGACGTTGCCCTTATCCATCATGTTGAAATACTTGATGACGTCGTAAGCCTGGTCCCACTTCGGCAACCACTCAAAGCCCCAGTCGTTCTCCTTCTGCGCTGCGTCGCCGTAGAAGGATTTCATCAGGCTGACGTAGAATTTCGGATAGTTGCTCCAGTAGTTCACCTGATCCGGCAGCGTCGCTTTTGGCGTATTGGCCTCAAGATACGCTTGCAGATCGGCCTGCTTTTCAGACGGCAGCGTCAGGTAGCCCGGCAGGCTGGTGGAGAGCAGACCGAGATCGGTTAAGCCCTGAATGTTAGAGTGGCCGCGCAGCGCGTTCACGCCGCCGCCTGCCATCCCCATGTTGCCGAGCAGCAGTTGGATCATCGCCATGGTGCGGATGTTCTGCGCGCCCACGGTGTGCTGTGTCCAGCCCAGCGCATACAGGAACGTGGTGGTTCTGTCGGCGGCGCTGGTGGAGGCCAGCACTTCACACACCTTCAGGAAGTCCGCTTTCGGTGTGCCGCAGATGTTCTCCACCACGTCCGGCGTATAGCGGGAAACGTGCTGCTTCAGCAGGTTCCACACGCAGCGCGGATGCGTCAGGGTTTCATCCCGCATCGCATAGCCGTTTTCGTCGAACTGATAGTTCCACGAGGACTTGTCGTACTGGCGTTTTTCAGCGTCATAGCCGCTGAACAGCCCGTCATCAAAGGCAAAATCATCCCGCACCAGCAGGTTCGCGTTGGTGTAGTGCTTAACGTATTCCGCGTTGATTTTGTTGTTTTCGATCAGGTACAGCAGCACGCCGGACAGGAACGTAATGTCCGTACCGGAGCGAATCGGCGCATAGATATCGGCCACAGATGCTGTACGCGTAAAGCGCGGATCGACGACGATAAGCGTCGCATCGTTGTTGTTTTTCGCTTCCATCGCCCAGCGGAACCCCACCGGATGGGCTTCAGCGGCATTACCGCCCATCACCACCACGACGTTAGCGTTTTTGATATCAACCCAGTGGTTGGTCATCGCACCGCGACCAAATGTTGGAGCAAGACTTGCTACCGTTGGTCCGTGTCAGACGCGTGCCTGGTTGTCTACCGCCAGCATGCCGAGAGAGCGCACAAATTTTTGTGTCAGCATGCCGGTTTCATTGCTTGCCGCAGATGCGCACAGCATCCCGGTAGAGAGCCAGCGGTTGACCGTTACGCCCTGCTCGTTCTTTTCAATAAAGTTGGCGTCACGGTCGGCTTTCATCAGTTTTGCAATACGAGAGAAAGCCTCATCCCAGGAGATACGCTGCCATTTGTCGGAGCCCGGCGCGCGGTATTCCGGGTAGCGCAGGCGGTTTTCGCTGTGGACATAGTCCAGCAGGCCCGCCCCTTTCGGGCAGAGTGCCCCGCGGCTCACCGGATGATCCGGATCCCCTTCAATATGGTAAATCGCTTCTCTGGCGTTCTTCGCGCCATCGCCCAGGCTATACATCAATAGCCCACAACCCACGGAGCAGTATGTGCAGGTGTTACGGATCTCTTTCGCACGCAGCAGCTTATAGTTGCGTGCCTGAGCCAGCGCCATTTTGGGAGCAAATCCCAGCATTGCGGCTGTGGTTCCGGCCATACCGCCCGCGCAGATTTTGAAAAATTGTCTGCGGCTGACGTCCATTGTTGTCCTCGTTATCTGATAAGACTTCGCGCCGCAAACTAACAGCAAAGTCCCTGTTTTTTTTGCGTCAAATCAAGGTCGCCTGACTTCGCCCCCTTAATAGTCACCGCTGCCGCGTTTGAATAATCCTTTAGGGTTAAACGCCTGAGAGAATAATTCGCGACAGGGTCAGGATTAATGCGATACATTTTTCCTTTGTTTTTTTAGCGATGAAGACGTAATGGACAGAAAGAGAGCAACGCTCACAGGACTGGCGGCAATACTGTTGTGGAGCACCATGGTGGGCCTGATTCGCAGCGTGAGTGAAGGGCTTGGGCCGGTCGGCGGCGCGGCGATGATATATACCCTCAGCGGATTGCTTTGCCTGGTGACGGTGGGATTTCCTGATATTAAACGTTTTTCTCCCGGGTATCTTATTGCAGGCAGCGTACTGTTTGTCAGTTACGAAATTTGCCTGGCGCTGTCGTTAGGCTATGCCGCCACGCGAGCGCAGGCCATTGAAGTCGGTATGGTAAATTATCTCTGGCCGAGCCTGACGATCGTCTTTGCTATTTTATTCAACGGACAGAAATCAACGCTGTGGGTCATTCCCGGGTTAGCTATCGCGCTGCTCGGCGTGTGTTGGGTATTAGGCGGTGAGCAAGGGCTACATATTGATGAAATAACCCGCAATATCGTCTCGAACCCGCTCAGCTATGCGCTGGCCTTTGCGGGGGCATTTATCTGGGCCGCTTACTGCACGGTAACCGCTAAATTTGCCAGAGGCCAAAACGGTATTACCCTCTTTGTTTTGTTAACTGCGCTCAGCCTTTGGGTGAAATATTCTCTGAGCGATCAGCCGGAAATGGTGTTCAGTTTTCCGGTTATCGTGAAGCTCGTTATGTGCGGTATCGCGCTTGGGTTTGGCTATGCCGCATGGAATATTGGCATTCTGCACGGTAACGTTACGGTCCTCGCTGCCGTGTCCTATTTTACTCCCGTTCTCTCTGCCGCGCTTGCTGCCGTGCTGCTGAGTTCTCCCCTCTCTTTCTCGTTCTGGCAGGGCGCACTGATGGTCTGCGCCGGGTCATTGCTCTGCTGGTACGCCACCCGGAAATAGCGTCCAGATTTCTGCCGGGTGTGATTAAACCCGGCAGAAAATTAACATAAATTTAATATGTGATCGCACCAGAAAATATTAATCTGAACATTAGTGAGATCGTTTAGGTTCTGTTTATATTATCTTCCTTTCGTAAATGCCACACACCTTAAATTGACATAACCTGACACCTGCGCGTAACTACTTCCCTGCGAATATTACCGTCCTTAATAGTAAGAAATGCAATAGTCCACGCCTCCGGAACCGTTTAAAAATAAATCCACACCGATTAAATATTCGCCACCTCAAATTATCATGGCGTCATTAACCCGATCTCGATCACACTAAATGAAATTATTACTCATATTTTGAAACTTATTATTGAAAGGCAGCGACAAGATTTTTAAAAATAGCACGCCGTTGTCGAACAGCCTCGTATAGAAATTGCTCGCAATGGTTCAGGAAATACTGAAAAAAAATTATAAGGAATATTTAAGATGAAACTTAAATTAGTTGCAGTGGCAGTCACTTCCATGTTGGCAGCAGGCGTTGTAAACGCAGCTGAAATTTATAACAAAGACGGTAACAAGCTGGATCTGTACGGTAAAGTGACAGGTCTGCACTATTTCTCTGATGACGCTGGCGCAGACGGTGATAAAACCTACATGCGTATCGGCTTCAAGGGTGAAACCCAGGTTAACGACCAGCTTTCCGGCTACGGCCAGTGGGAATACCAGATTCAGGGTAACAAAGACGAAGGCGACAACCAGTCCTGGACCCGTGTAGCCTTCGCAGGTCTGAAGTTCGCTGAAGCCGGTTCATTCGATTACGGTCGTAACTACGGCGTGATTTACGACGTGACCTCCTGGACCGACGTTCTGCCAGAATTCGGCGGAGACACCTACGGCGCAGACAACTTCCTGCAGTCTCGTGCAAACGGCGTAGCAACATACCGTAACCAGGACTTCTTCGGTCTGGTTGACGGCCTGAACTTTGCCCTGCAGTACCAGGGTAAAAACGGCAGCGTAAGCGGTGAAAACACCAACGGCCGCAGCCTGCTGAACCAGAACGGCGACGGCTACGGCGCATCCCTGACTTACGATCTGGGTGAAGGCTTCAGCGTTGGGGGGGCAATGTCCTCCTCCAAACGTACCGCTGACCAGAATGCGGCTGGCGTATACGGTGAGGGCGACCGCGCTGAAGTGTACAGCGGCGGCGTGAAGTACGACGCGAACAATATCTACCTTGCCGCGCAGTACTCTCAGACCTACAACGCGACCCGCTTCGGTACCTCTAACGGCAACCGCAGCGACATTTACGGTTTCGCAAACAAGGCGCAAAACTTCGAAGTTGTGGCTCAGTACCAGTTCGACTTTGGCCTGCGTCCATCCATTGCTTACCTGCAGTCTAAAGGTAAAGACATCGAGAACTTCGGCGACCAGGATCTGGTTAAATACATCGATGTTGGCACGACCTACTATTTTAACAAAAACATGTCCACCTACGTGGATTACAAAATCAACCTGCTGGACGATAACCAGTTCACTCGCCAGGCAGGTATCGGTACCGACAACATCGTTGCGCTGGGTCTGACCTACCAGTTCTAAACCTTGTTTGTACAAAAGCCAGCTGAATAAGCTGGCTTTTTTCTTATCTTTACCCCGCAGACGACTCCCCGCCCGCAGCCCTGCGAAGCCAGTTTTGCAGCAGCTTACCGTCCTCGGTCATCTCTGAATCTGTACGTACGCAGAGGTGATAGTCGCGCCCGTCATCGATGGGTAGGTCAAATATCTTCACCAGCTCACCGCTCTCCAGGTAAGGTGCGATCAGCGGCTCGCGCATTAACGCGCAGCCCAGCCCAGCCTGCACACCTGCCAGCGTCAACAGCCCGTCTTCAAACAGAGGGCCGCTGCGCCGGAGAGGACGTTTTACCCCCTGCAACAGAAACCACTGCGCCCACGTGGTGCGCTCTTCATCATGCAGCAGCGGCATTTGCAGCAGCTGCTCAGGCGTGTCGATATGGCCATGAATACGCAAAAACGTGCGGCTGCACACCGGCACCATCTGTCCGGAAATTAGCTTTTCACTTTGATAGCCCGCCCACTGACCGTTACCAAAACGAATCGACATATCCGACGCATCGCTCAGATAGTTACGATGGTTGGCATACACTACGTTGATCTCGGTCTGCGGATTCGCGCGCATAAAAGCAGGCAGACGCGGGATAAACCACCCCATGCCAAAGAGCGGGATCAGGCTGATGGTGACCTGACGCGTTTGCGCCTGCTCAGCCAGATGCTCCGTTGCCTGGCGCAGCACGTTAAACGCCGCACGGATCGAGCGATAGTATTCACGTCCGTGCTGGCTCAGCACCAGCCTTCGCCCCTGACGCTCCGTCAGTGGCATTTGCAGATAGCCTTCGAGCACCTTGAGCTGATGGCTGACAGCCGACGGTGAGATCTCAAGTTCCTGCGCGGCCAGCGTGACGCTGCCCAGCCGGGCAATGGCCTCAAAGGCACGTACGGCCCGAAGCGGTGGATCGTTTGCCAGGCGACTGTCTGCATAAGCAGACGCATCCGCTAATTGTTCTGTTTTATTCATATATTGATTTCTTTAGGCTTATCCGCCAAAAACAGGCTTACACTATCTTTATATAAATCATCCAGATAAAGCAATATCGGTTTATCATAAGAAATAATATATGTGTATTTTACAATTTAATTCATTTATCGGATGGTAGCCGCAGAAGAAGCTCTTTGCGGGTACAAACGTTGGATACACTCATACAACAACTGATCAACGGCGTGATGCTGGGAAGCATTTACGCGCTGATCGCGCTGGGCTATACCATGGTGTATGGCATCTTGCGCATTATTAACTTCGCTCACGGCGATATTCTGATGGTCGGGGCGCTCACCACGCTTTCCGCCATTAACGCCCTGAACGCCACCTTTCCGCACATGCCGCTGCTGTTGCAGCTTGGCGTTGCCCTGGTGATTGCGATGGCCGTCTGCGCCCTGCTGGCCATGGCCGTTGAGCGCTTTGCCTACCGCCGGCTGCGCAATGCCCCGCGCCTGGCGCCGCTGATCTCGGGTATCGGCGTCTCCGTCCTGCTGCAAACCCTGGCGATGATTATCTGGACACGCAACCCGCTGATGTTCCCGCAGATCCTGCCGATGGCCCCTATCGCCGTCACATCCGGCAGCGAAGCGCATCCTCCTGCCATCGTCACCGTCACCGGTATCGTCACCGTTGTCCTGGCGCTGGCGGTAATGACTGGGCTGTGGCTGCTGGTGGAATACACCCGCCTGGGGCGCGGCATGCGCGCCGTTGCGGAAAACCCACGCGTGGCCACGCTGATGGGGGTTAACCCAAACGCCATTATTACCCTGACGTTTGCCATTGGTGGCGTATTTGCCGCGCTGGCAGGCGTGATGATGGCGAGCAACTACGGCAACGCCAGCTTCTCGATGGGCTTTTTGCCCGGGATTAAAGCCTTTACCGCCGCCGTACTGGGGGGCATTGGCAACATTCGTGGCGCAATGGTTGGCGGCATCCTGCTCGGTATTATCGAAGCGCTGGGCGCAGGTTACCTGGGTGAACTAACCGATGGCGTATTTGGCAGCAACTATCAGGACGTCTTTGCCTTTATGGTGCTGATCCTGGTGCTGGTCTTCCGTCCGGCTGGCCTGCTGGGCGAGCGCATGGCGCACAGAGCGTAAGGAATACCATGACAACACTTCAACTCCAGACCCGGGCAACGACGCGCAAATTCTGGTCAGGCATGAGCCTGTTCTGCCTTGCGCTGCTGGTTGCCCCCATGGTAGCCACGCAGCTGGGCGGCAACTACTGGGTGCGCGTTATCGACTTCGCCCTGCTCTACATCATGCTGGCGCTGGGGCTCAATATTGTGGTGGGCTATACCGGCCTGCTGGATATGGGGTTTATCGCCTTTTACGCGGTCGGGGCTTACCTCGCTGCGCTAATGGCCTCGCCACATTTGCTGGAGGTATTTCCTCTCCTCGGCGTCTGGTTCCCGGACGGGCTGCACACGTCATATCTGTTGATTATTCCGCTGGCTGCGCTTGTTGCCGCAGTCTGCGGCATTTTACTGGGTGCTCCCACGCTGAAGCTGCGTGGCGACTACCTGGCGATAGTGACCCTCGGATTTGGGGAAATTATCCGCATCCTGATGCGTAACCTCGACCGTCCGGTGAACATCACCAATGGTGCAAAGGGCATTACCGGGGTGGATACGCTGAATCTGTTCGGCCTGAAGTTCAGCGGCGTATACCACTGGTTTGGTTTCAAAGTGCCTGCCCTGTGGCTGTGGTACTACCTGCTGATGCTGGTCATTGTGGCGATTATTGTTGTCTGCCTGCGCCTGCAGCACTCGCGTATTGGCCGCGCCTGGCACGCCATCCGTGAAGACGAGGATGTGGCCCGCGCGATGGGCATCAACGTGCGTAACTACAAGCTGCTGGCCTTTGCGATGGGCGCCTCTTTTGGTGGCGTGGCGGGCGCCCTGTTCGGCGCGTTTCAGGGCTTTGTCTCCCCGGAATCCTTCACGTTACAGGAATCCATTGCCGTGCTGGCGATGGTGGTGCTGGGCGGTATGGGGCACATTCCCGGCGTGATCCTCGGCGCGGTACTGCTTACCGCCCTGCCGGAACTGCTGCGCAGCCAGGCAGCCCCGATACAGCAGGCGCTGTTCGGCACGGTACTGATTGACCCGGAAGTGTTGCGTCAGCTTTTCTACGGCCTGGCGCTGGTACTGGTCATGCTGGTGCGCCCTGCCGGGATCTGGCCGGTACGCCACAAGGAGGTGAATACATGAGTCTGTTAACCGTGCGTAATATGTCAAAACGCTTCGGCGGCCTTACCGCCGTGGACGACGTTTCGCTCTCCGTAAATAAGGGTGAGATCTACGGACTCATCGGCCCTAACGGGGCGGGAAAAACCACCTGCTTTAACCTGATCACCGGGCTTTATCCGGCGGACAGCGGTGAGTTTTCTATTGCCGATAAGCCCTATTTCCCGAAGCACATTGAGAAAGTTACCGCCGCCGGGATTGCGCGCACCTTTCAGAACGTGCGCCTCTTTAGCGACATGTCGGTGCTGGAAAACGTGATGGTGGGCCGCCACGTGCGCACCCGTAACGGTCTGTGGGCCGCGCTGAGCCGCCACAGGCGTGCACGCGAGGAAGAGAGGCAGACCCGGGAGCTGGCCTGGCACTGGCTGGAGTACACCGGTATTGCGAAGTTCGCCCACTACCGCGCCCGCGATCTGGCCTATGGTCACCAGCGCCGTCTCGAAATTGCCCGCGCGCTGGCAACGGAACCGCTGCTGCTGGCGCTGGACGAACCCGCCGCCGGGATGAACGCGGCGGAAAAAGTGGCGCTTGGCGAACTACTTACCCGTATTCGGGATGACGGTAAAACCCTGCTGATGATTGAGCATGACGTCAAGCTGGTGATGGGCATCTGCGACCGTCTGACGGTGCTCGATTACGGCAAAACGCTCGCCACCGGCACGCCGGAAAGCGTGCGTCGCGACCCGGCGGTGATCGCCGCCTGGCTTGGAGGCAACGGCCATGTCTGAATTACTGAAGGTAGAACGTCTGGACGTGCATTACGGCGGCATTCAGGCCGTACGCGATGTCTCCTTTACCCTTCACGAGGGCGAACAGGCTACGCTGATCGGCGCTAACGGCGCGGGGAAAAGCTCCACCGTGCGCGCCGTTACCGGGCTGGAAAGCTTTAGCGGCAGCATTGAATTCAGCGGTAAAGCGGTACGTAAACACAGCCCCGAAGCCCTGCTCCGCGACGGTCTGGTCATGGTCCCGGAGGGACGCGGGATCTTCTCCCGCATGACGGTACTGGAAAATCTGCAGATGGGCGCCTGGCTCAGGCGTGACACTGTCACCATCAAGCGCGAGATAAACGAGATTTTCGAGCGCTTCCCGCGTCTGGGCGAACGTCAGCATCAGCTTGCCGGCCTGCTGTCCGGCGGTGAGCAACAGCTGCTGGCCCTTAACCGTGCCCTGCTCAGTCACCCGCGGCTGTTGATCCTCGACGAACCCTCGATGGGCCTTGCGCCGAAGATGGTAGATAACATTTTTTCCGTCATCGCCGACCTGCGCGAGCGCGGCGTTGCCCTGCTGCTCATCGAACAAAACGCCCGTCTCGCGCTGGAAGTCACCGACAGCGCGTGGGTCATGGACAGCGGCAGCATTGTTCATCATGGCGAATCGAAAGCGCTGCTCAATGACGACCAGATTGCACAGATTTATTTGGGCGAAATGCCCATTTAACAACACCAGCCAACATCAGGGAAATACAATGAAAACAGTAAAAATCAGTGCGCTCAGCGCCGCTATCCTCCTCGGCAGCTTTGCCTCGACGGCAGCTTGGGCAGCCGAAGGGGAAACCGTGGTTATCGGTCTGGCAGGCCCGCTCACCGGCCCGTCCGCCCGTATCGGTAAAGATCTGGAAAACGGCGCGCAGCTGGCTATCGATGACATCAACAAGCAGCACCCGACCATCGGCGGCAAAGCGGTAACCTTCAAACTGCAGTCCGAAGACGATCAGTCAGACCCGCGCACTGCCGTAGCCGTCGCGCAGCGTCTGGTGGATAGCGGCGTGGCGGGCGTGGTCGGCCACTGGAACACCGGCACCAGCATTCCTGCGGCCCGCATTTATCACGATGCGGGCATCGCCCAGGTGGCACCGGTCGCAACCGGCCATGCCTATACCAAACAGGGTTTTGACACCAGCTTCCGCGTGATGGGCCACGACGATGACGGCGGCCAGCTCGCCGGCCAGTACGCGGTCAACGCGCTGAAAGCCAAACGCATTGCGGTGATCGACGACCGTACCGCCTTTGGTCAGGGTCTGGCGGACCAGTTTATTAAATCGCTTGAAGCGCAGGGCGTGAAGGTTGTCGATCGTCAGTATGTGGATGACAAAACGGTGGACTTCAGCGCCGTGCTGACCGCTATCCGGAGTAAAAACGCCGATCTGATCTTCTTCGGCGGCGTCGACAGCCAGGCCGCACCGCTGGCGCGTCGTATCAAACAGCTGGGCATGAACGCCACCCTGATGGGCGCAGGCGGATTTGTCAGCCAGACGTTCCTGCAGCTGGCGCAGAAAGAAGGCGAAGGCGTGGTCGCCCTCGAACCAGGCCTGCCGGTTGAGCAGATGCCGGGCGGTAAAGTGTTCGAACAGGCGTACCAGTCACGCTACCACACCCATATCGAACTGCACGCCCCGTTCGCCTATGACGCTACCCGCGTGCTGGTTGCGGCGATGGAAAAAGCAGACTCCGTTGAGCCGTCCGACTATCTGCCCGCCCTGCGCGCCATCAGCTACGCCGGCGTCACCGGACAGATCGCGTTTGATAAAGAAGGTAACCTGAAATCGCCGTCTTTCACCGTTTACAAAGTTGTCGATGGCAAATGGCAGCCGCAGACCGTGCTGGGTGGGGCAAAAGCGAAGTAACGCAGTGAGGGCAATGTGATGAGTGATAATAACGAGCTGGGCATTCTCGCCCGCCGCAAAATTGAAGCAGAAATTATTAAGCCAATTTATGAAATCCTGGTGCGCGAGATAGGAAAAGCTCGCGCACAGGCGGTCATTGGCGAGGCTATCGAGCAGGCCGCGATTGACGCAGGCAAAGCGTTTGCCAGCAAAGAACCCAACGGCGCGGACGTCAAGAGTTTCATCGCTCTGCAGTATCTGTGGGAAAAAGATAACGCGCTTGACGTGAAGGTGATCGACGCCGACGACCAGCAGTACAACTACAACGTGACCCGCTGCCGCTACGCGGAGATGTATCACGAAATGGGGCTGGGAGAGATTGGTCATCTGCTCTCCTGCGCGCGCGATGAAAAATTCATCGTTGGCTATGCGCCGGACGTAAAGCTGACCCGCACGACCACCATCATGCAGGGCGGTTCGTGCTGTGATTTCCGCTACCGCAGCAGTAAGGACAAGACATGATCCGCATTAACGCCGAACGGCTGTGGTCAACGCTTGAGATGATGGCGCAGATCGGCGGCACGCCCGCCGGTGGCGTGACCCGTCTGGCACTGAGCGAGGAAGATCGCATTGCGCGTAACCTGCTGCGCGACTGGGCGCTGGACGCGGGTTTCACCTGCGACATCGACAGCATGGGCACTATGTTTATCCGCCGCGCCGGGAAAAACCCGCAGCTTGCTCCGGTCATGACAGGTTCACATGTGGATACCCAGCCGCTGGGCGGTAACTACGACGGGGTGTACGGCGTGCTGGCCGGGCTGGAGCTGCTGCGTACCCTAAACGATCGTCACGTTGAGACTGAACGTGACGTTGTGCTGGTGAACTGGACTAACGAAGAAGGCGCGCGCTTTGCGCCGGCCATGCTCGCTTCAGGGGTCTGGACGGGACAATTTAGCGAAGCGTACGCGCATTCCCGCGCGGATAACGAAGGCATCACCGTGGGGGAAGCGCTGGATAACATCGGCTACCGGGGGAAAGCCCCTGCCCGCGCGTTTCCGGTTCACGCCTGCTACGAACTGCACATCGAACAGGGCCCGATCCTGGAAGATGAAGCCGTCGATATCGGGTTAGTCCGTGCGGCAATGGGCCAGCGCTGGTTTACCCTCACGCTGGACGGATTCGCCGCCCATGCAGGCACCACGCCGATGCACAGCCGCCGCGATGCGTTAACCGCATTTGCCGATCTGGCGCTGAAGGTGGAAGAGATTGGCTATCGGCATGCGCCGGACGGACGCGCGACGATCGGTATGGCGCAGGTTACGCCAAACTCGCGCAACGTAGTGCCGTCTCGCGTGGTGTGCAGCGTGGAGTTCAGACATCCTGCCCGGGAGGCGCTGGAAGCGATGGAGACAGCGCTGCATCTGGCGGCGCAAAGCCTGAGCGCGCGGGGCGTAACGGCTGATGTGGAACGGATTTTTGACTACGCGCCGATTGCGTTTGATGCCGTATGCCTGGCCCGCACGGAGAAAGCACTAGCGGAACTGGGCTATTCGTCGAAATCCATGGTCTCTGGCGCGGGACACGACGCCTGCTACGTCAGCAAAGTCGCGCCTGCCAGCATGATCTTCATTCCCTGCGTGAAGGGTATCAGCCACAACGAAGCCGAGAAGATCCTGCCGGAGTGGGCAGAGAAAGGGGCAAACGTGCTGCTGCACAGCGTGCTTGCCGCCGCGCAGGACACATAAGCCGCCTTACCGGGCCTGCAAAAACGCTCCCGCAGACCCGGTAAGCTCAACCTGGCACATTTTACGGCTTCGGCACCTTCGCCAGGCTAAACCAGATCCCGACGGCCAGCAGCAACAGCATTCCTCCTGCGCTGCCCAGCGCCACGCTGTGCGAGGTGATAAACGCGCTTTTCGCCGCTTCAATCACCGGCTCCTCCAGCGTTGGCGTCAGATCCTGCGCTACCTTCATTGCCTCACCTATGGATGACGAAGCCTGGTCGACGAGCGATGCATTGAGCCCCTGCGGCAGATTAATTGACGCGGAGAAGCTGCGGGTCAACAGCAGACCAAAGATGGCGATCCCCAGCCCGGCGCCCAGTTCATAGGACATGGTTTCAATGGCCCCTGCGGCGGCTGCTTTCTCTTTCGGCGCGGCCGCCATAATGGCCGAGGTCGAGGCCAGAAGCGCGCTGGCGGCGCTAAAGCCCAGTAGCACCATCAGGCCCCACGCCTGCCACTGCTGCGTGCTGAAATCAAGCATCGACAGACCGATAAAGCTGACCGCACTGAGGCCCATACCACCCGCAGCGACAATGCGCAGCCCCAGACGGCCCACCAGCACACCGGCGATCGGCCCGCTGAATCCGCTAGCCACCATCACCGGGAGCATGAACATGCCCGCCTCGAAGGGCGTAAAGCCGTGGACAAACTGCAGCTCTTGCGCCATCAGCAGTTCAAAGCCCACCAGCGCGATCATCGCCGTCATCGCCATCACCACGCCGCTTAAAATGATGCGGTGACAGAACAGGCGCATGTCGATCATCGGCACCCGGGCGCGCAGCTGGATACGCACGAAAATAAACAGCATCACGGCCCCCGTGAGCAAGGTACACGCCACAAGCCACGGCGACAGAACGCCTTTTAACGCGGTTTTGGCGCTGTAGACCAGCAGTAGAATGGCCACAATCAGCATGATCGCATGGCTGATATTTAACGGCTGCTCAGGGCGCCCTTCCTGCTGCGGGACAAAGCGCGCGGCAAGGGTAACGACGATAAGCACGATCGGCACGTTGATCAAAAATACCGAGCCCCAGTAGAAGTGCTCCAGCAGCATACCGCCAATCAGCGGACCAAACGCCGCCCCGCCTGAACCCACCGCCGCCCAGACGCCGAGCGCGATGTTGCGATCTTTCGCGTCGGTAAAGAGCGTGCGGATCCCCGCAAGCGTAGCCGGGATGATCATTGCCGCACCGATCGCCAGCGAGGCGCGCGCCGCTATCAGCCACCCTGCTGAGGGGGCAAACGCGGCCGCCAGCGACGACAGGCCAAACAGCGTGCTGCCGATTATCAATAGCCGTTTAAAACCGATGCGGTCACCCAGGGCGCCCATCGGCAGCACCATTCCCGCCATCACCAGCGAGTAAATATCGATGATCCACAGCAATTCATTGCCGCTGGCGCCCAGCGTCATGCTCAATGTCGGCGCCGCCACGTGCAGCACCGTCGCGTCAATCGCCACCGGGATATACACCAGCACGATAATCACTAACGCTAACCACTGACGAAACATAAATTTCCTTTTTATTTCAAACATGGACACATGTCCAGGATGCGATCCTACGTAAAGTTGAACGCATGTCCAGCTTTTTGTTACACTCGTTTCGGTCCTATTGAGGGTAGAAAAAAATGCGGTATTTGAACAAGGAAGAGAGACGGGAAGCAATCCTCCAGGCCGCGATGCGTGTGGCCCTGAGCGAGGGGCTGGCCGCTATGACGGTACGGCGCATTGCCGCAGAAGCGGGCGTCGCGACCGGACAGGTCCACCACCACTTTGCCTCCGGCGGCGAGTTAAAATCGCTGGCGTTTGTGCGCGTGATCCGCGAGCTGCTGGATGCCGACGTGGTGGGCGAAAACGCCAGCTGGCGGGAACGGCTGCACAGCATGCTCGGCAGTGACGACGGTGGCCTTGAACCTTACATTCGCCTCTGGCGGGAAGCCCAAATTCTCGCCAGCCGGGATCCCGAGATCAAAGCGGCTTATGTCCTGACCATGGAGATGTGGCATCAGGAGACCGTGGCGATTATCCGTGCCGGGGCGGCTGCCTGCGCGTTCACGCTTAGCGATCGGGCGGAAAATATCGCCTGGCGTTTAATAGGGCTGGTTTGTGGCCTGGATGGGATCGCCGTATTAAATATGCCAGAAATGGACGAGGCGGCGTTTAATAAGCATCTCGACAAACTTATCACGCTGGAATTGTTTTAATACTCCTTCTGGAGTATTAATTTTTGCACTAGTTACAATTAGTAACACATTAAGCGAACCCTTATTTCCATTCTAATCTCGGGGGTTCGCTTTTTTATCTATCCTTTCAGATGTATCCCAAAACATCCTAAAAACCCAATAATACATAACCACCCATCTTTTTGTTTTTACTTCATTTTTCTCTCCGTCAAGGTAAGCAAGAGGGCGATATGTCGCAACAAAGTGAAAAGAATAATCAGCATCTATTGAGTAACTGGAAACCTGAAAACGCGCAATTTTGGGAGAATAAAGGAAAACATATCGCACGAAGAAACCTATGGATTTCTGTGGCTTGTCTGCTCCTTGCGTTTTGCGTGTGGATGCTATTTAGCGCCGTTGCGGTCAACCTCAATAAAGTCGGATTTAATTTCTCCACCGATGAGCTTTTTATGCTAACGGCATTACCTTCGCTCTCCGGCGCGATATTACGCGTCCCCTACTCGTTTATGGTGCCAATATTTGGCGGACGTTACTGGACGGTATTGAGTACCGTTATCCTGATTATTCCCTGCGTCTGGCTGGGGATTGCCGTTCAAAATACGGCCACCCCGTACTGGGTTTTTATCATCATCGCGCTGCTCTGCGGTTTTGCCGGAGCCAACTTCGCATCCAGCATGGGTAACATCAGCTTCTTCTTCCCGAAAGCCAGACAGGGCAGCGCGCTGGGCATCAACGGCGGGCTGGGCAACCTGGGCGTCAGCGTGATGCAGCTGGTTGCGCCACTGGTGATATTTCTGCCGATGTTTACCTTCCTCGGCGTGCACGGCGTGCCGCAGGAGGACGGCTCGACGATGTGGCTGGCCAATGCGGCCTGGATCTGGGCGCCGCTGCTGCTGCTGGCAACCCTTGCGGCGTTTTTTGGCATGAACGATATTGCCAGTTCAAAAGCCTCCATCGCCAGCCAGCTGCCGGTGCTGAAGCGCTTTCACCTCTGGCTGCTGAGCCTGCTCTATCTGGCGACCTTCGGCTCCTTTATCGGCTTCTCGGCGGGCTTTGCCATGCTGTCAAAAACCCAGTTCCCGGACGTGAACATCCTGCACCTCGCCTTCTTTGGCCCACTTATCGGCGCGCTGGCGCGCTCTGCGGGCGGGATGATCTCTGACAAGCTGGGCGGCGTGCGCGTCACGCTGATTAACTTCGTCTTTATGGCCCTCTTTAGCGCCCTGATTTTCCTGACCCTGCCCGGCTCTGGCTCCGGCAGCTTTGTCGCCTTCTATCTGGTGTTTATGGGCCTGTTCCTTACCGCCGGGCTGGGTAGCGGTTCGACCTTCCAGATGATTGCGATTATTTTCCGCCAAATCACCCTCGACCGCGTCAAAAAGCAGGGCGGCACGGACGAACAGGCGCAGCACGAAGCGGTGACGGAGACCGCCGCCGCGCTGGGCTTTATCTCCGCCATCGGCGCCGTTGGCGGGTTCTTTATTCCCAAAGCCTTTGGCACCTCGCTGGCGATGACCGGGTCACCGGTCGGTGCCATGAAGGTCTTCCTCGCGTTTTACATCGTCTGCGTGCTTGTCACCTGGCTGGTGTACGGCCGCAAATCCTCACAAAAATAAAAATTACATCTTCGCCGGAGCGTGATGCAGCACTCTCCGGCCATGCTATCGAAGCAGGAGAAATGTCATGAGCAAACTGCTGGACCGTTTCCGTTACTTCAAAACAAAAGGTGACAGTTTCGCCGATGGGCACGGGCAGGTGTATCACACCAACCGCGACTGGGAGGACAGCTACCGTCAGCGCTGGCAGTTCGACAAGATTGTCCGTTCCACCCACGGCGTGAACTGTACCGGCTCCTGCAGCTGGAAGATTTACGTCAAAAACGGCCTGGTGACCTGGGAAACCCAGCAGACCGATTACCCCCGCACCCGCCCTGACCTGCCCAACCACGAGCCGCGCGGCTGCCCGCGTGGCGCAAGCTACTCGTGGTATCTCTACAGCGCCAACCGTCTCAAATACCCGCTGGTGCGCCGCCGGCTGATTGAACTCTGGCGCGAGGCGCTGGCGCAGCATACTGATCCGGTGCTCGCCTGGGATGCCATTCAAAACGATCCGCAAAAGGCGCAGAGCTACAGGAAGGCGCGCGGTAAAGGCGGGTTTATCCGCTCGAACTGGAAAGAGCTAAACCAGCTGATTGCCGCCGCCAACGTCTGGACCATCAAACACTACGGCCCGGACCGCGTGGCCGGTTTCTCGCCTATTCCGGCGATGTCGATGGTCTCCTACGCCGCCGGCACGCGCTATCTTTCCCTGCTGGGCGGCACCTGCCTGAGCTTCTACGACTGGTACTGTGACCTGCCGCCTGCGTCGCCGATGACCTGGGGCGAGCAGACCGACGTGCCGGAGTCCGCCGACTGGTACAACTCCAGCTACATCATTGCCTGGGGCTCGAACGTGCCGCAAACCCGTACCCCGGACGCCCACTTCTTCACCGAGGTGCGCTACAAGGGGACCAAGACCGTCGCCATTACGCCGGACTTCTCTGAAGTGGCTAAGCTGAGCGACCAGTGGCTTGCCCCTAAACAGGGCACCGACAGCGCCCTCGCTATGGCGATGGGCCACGTGATCCTCAAAGAGTTCCACCTCGATAACCCGAGCGATTACTTCCTTAACTACTGCCGCCGCTATACCGACATGCCGATGCTGGTCCTGCTGGATGAGCAGGCAGACGGTCGCGTGGTGCCGGGCCGCATGCTACGCGCCTCGGACCTTGTCGACGGGCTGGGGGAAACTAATAACCCAGAGTGGAAGACCGTCGCCTTCAATATTGCCGGGGATTTGGTGGTGCCAAACGGATCTATCGGTTTCCGCTGGGGAGAAAAAGGCAAATGGAACCTGGAATCACTTGCCGCAGGCCAGGAAACCGAACTGACGCTTTCGCTGCTCATTACCCACGATAGCGTTGCGGACGTTGCCTTCCCCTACTTTGGCGGCAACGAAAACCCGCACTTCCGCAGCGTGAAGCAGGAGCCGGTGCTGACGCGCCGCGTGCCGAGCAAAACCCTGACGCTCGCCGACGGCAGCGAGAAACGCGTGGTCAGCGTTTACGATCTGGTGCTGGCTAACTACGGTCTCGATCGCGGCCTGGAAGACAGTAACGCCGCAGAAGGCTATGACCAGATCAAAGCTTATACCCCCGCCTGGGGCGAGCAGATCACCGGCGTGCCCGCCTGGCTGATTGAAAAAATCGCCCGCGAGTTTGCCGACACGGCGCACAAAACGCACGGTCGCTCAATGATCATCCTCGGTGCCGGGGTGAACCACTGGTACCACATGGACATGAACTACCGCGGGATGATCAACATGCTGGTCTTCTGCGGCTGCGTCGGGCAGAGCGGCGGCGGCTGGTCCCACTATGTGGGCCAGGAGAAGCTGCGCCCGCAAACCGGCTGGCTGCCGCTGGCCTTCGCGCTGGACTGGAACCGCCCGCCGCGCCAGATGAACAGCACCTCCTTCTTCTACAACCACGCCAGCCAGTGGCGCTATGAGAAGCTGACCGCGCAGGAGCTGCTCTCCCCGCTGGCAGATACGTCGAAATTCACCGGACACTTGATCGACTTCAACGTCCGCGCCGAGCGCATGGGCTGGCTGCCGTCGGCGCCGCAGCTCAGCCTCAACCCGCTGCACATAAAAGCCCGCGCAGACGCGGCAGGCATGACGCCGCAGGAGTACACCGTTCAGGCGTTAAAATCGGGCGATATCCGCTTCGCCTGCGAGCAGCCGGACAACGGTAAGAACCATCCGCGCAACCTGTTCGTCTGGCGCTCTAACCTGCTCGGCTCGTCCGGGAAAGGCCACGAGTACATGCTGAAATACCTGCTCGGCACCGAGAGCGGCATTCAGGGCGAGGATTTAGGCTCAACGGACGACGTGAAGCCTGAGGAAGTGGAGTGGCAAACCGCCGCCATCGAGGGCAAGCTGGACCTGCTGGTAACGCTCGACTTCCGTATGTCCAGCACCTGCCTGTTCTCGGATATCGTTCTGCCGACCGCCACCTGGTATGAAAAAGACGATATGAATACCTCGGACATGCACCCGTTTATTCACCCGCTCTCGGCCGCCGTCGACCCGGCGTGGGAATCGCGCAGCGACTGGGAGATCTACAAAGGCATCGCCAAAGTTTTCTCCGAGGTCTGCGTCGGCCACCTGGGCACTGAAACTGACGTGGTGTTGCAGCCGTTACAGCACGACTCCCCGGCGGAACTGTCGCAGCCGTTTGATATTCAGGACTGGCGCAAAGGGGAATGCGATCTGATCCCCGGTAAAACGGCTCCGAACATCGCCGTGGTCGAACGTAACTACCCGGAAACCTGGGAGCGCTTCACCTCCCTCGGCCCGCTGATGGACACGCTCGGCAACGGCGGAAAAGGCATATCGTGGAACACCCAGAACGAGGTGGATTTCCTCGGCAAGCTCAACTACGTCAAGCTCGACGGCCCGGCGAAAGGCCGACCGCGTATTGAAACCGCCATTGATGCCTCCGAGGTGATCCTCGCCCTCGCGCCGGAAACCAACGGCCAGGTGGCGGTGAAGGCCTGGGAAGCGCTCGGGGAACTGACCGGGCGCGATCACACCCACCTGGCGCTGAACAAGGAAGACGAGAAGATCCGCTTCCGCGATATCCAGGCGCAGCCGCGTAAAATCATCTCCAGCCCGACCTGGTCCGGTCTGGAAAGCGAGCATGTCTCCTACAACGCGGGCTATACCAACGTCCACGAGCTGATCCCGTGGCGTACCCTCTCTGGCCGGCAGCAGCTGTATCAGGATCATCCCTGGATGCGCGCCTTCGGTGAGAGCCTGGTGGCCTATCGTCCACCGATTGACACCCGCAGCGTCACCCATATGCGCGAGATCCCACCGAACGGCTTCCCGGAAAAAGCGCTCAACTTCCTGACGCCGCACCAGAAATGGGGCATTCACTCCACCTACAGCGAAAACCTGCTGATGCAGACCCTGTCGCGCGGCGGCCCCATCGTCTGGATCAGCGAAACCGACGCGCGCGAGCTGGGCATTGAGGACAACGACTGGATCGAAGCCTTCAACGCCAACGGCGCCCTCACCGCCCGCGCGGTGGTCAGCCAGCGCGTGCCGCCGGGTATGACCATGATGTACCACGCCCAGGAGCGCATCCTGAACATTCCGGGGTCAGAAGTGACCGGACGGCGCGGCGGGATCCACAACTCAGTCACCCGCGTCTGCCCGAAACCGACGCACATGATCGGCGGCTATGCCCAGCTGGCTTACAGCTTCAATTATTACGGCACCGTTGGCTCCAACCGCGACGAGTTCATCATGATCCGCAAAATGAAAAACATTAACTGGCTGGACGGCGAAGGTCGGGATCAGGTACAGGAGGCGAAAAAATGAAAATACGCTCACAGGTTGGCATGGTTCTGAATCTCGATAAATGCATTGGCTGCCACACCTGCTCGGTCACCTGCAAGAACGTCTGGACCGGGCGCGAAGGGATGGAGTATGCGTGGTTTAACAACGTCGAAACCAAACCGGGCATCGGCTACCCGAAAAACTGGGAAGATCAGGAGGAGTGGCAAGGGGGCTGGATCCGCGGCATACACGGCAAGCTGACGCCGCGCCTCGGCGGCAAAATGGGCGTACTGTCGAAAATTTTCGCCAACCCCGTCCTGCCGCAGATTGACGATTATTACGAACCCTTCACCTTTGACTATCAGGATCTGCACCGCGCGCCGGAAGGGGATCACCTCCCTACCGCCCGTCCGCGCTCGCTGATTGACGGCAAGCGGATGGACAAAATCGTCTGGGGCCCCAACTGGGAGGAGCTGCTGGGCGGCGAGTTCGAAAAACGCGCCCGCGACCGCAACTTCCAGAAGATCCAGAAGGAGATGTACGGCCAGTTCGAAAACACCTTCATGATGTACCTGCCGCGCCTGTGCGAGCACTGTCTGAACCCGAGCTGCGTCGCCACCTGCCCGAGCGGCGCAATTTACAAGCGCGAAGAGGACGGCATCGTGCTGATCGACCAGGACAAATGCCGCGGCTGGCGCCTGTGCATCAGCGGCTGTCCGTACAAGAAAATCTACTTCAACTGGAAGAGCGGCAAGTCAGAAAAATGCATCTTCTGCTACCCGCGCATTGAGTCCGGCCAGCCGACCGTCTGCTCGGAAACCTGCGTCGGGCGCATCCGCTATCTCGGCGTGCTGCTGTACGACGCGGACCGCATTGAAGAGGCGGCAAGCACCGAGCATGAAACCGATCTGTACGAGCGCCAGTGCGACGTGTTCCTCAACCCGAACGATCCGGCGGTGATTGAGGAAGCGCTGAAACAGGGTATTCCGCAGAACGTGATTGACGCCGCCCAGCGTTCGCCGGTCTACAAAATGGCGATGGACTGGAAGCTCGCCCTGCCGCTGCACCCGGAATACCGTACTCTGCCGATGGTCTGGTACGTGCCGCCGCTGTCGCCGATTCAGTCCTACGCGGACGCCGGCGGCCTGCCGCAGAGCGACGGCGTCCTGCCTGCCGTGGAAAGCCTGCGTATTCCGGTGCAGTACCTGGCAAACATGCTCAGCGCGGGCGATACCGGCCCGGTGCTGCGCGCCCTGAAGCGCATGATGGCGATGCGTCACTACAAACGCTCCCAGACCGTGGAAGGCGTAACCGATACCCGCGCCATCGAAGAGGTCGGCCTGACCGAAGCGCAGGTTGAGGAGATGTACCGCTATCTGGCCATCGCCAACTACGAAGACCGCTTCGTGATCCCGACCAGCCACCGCGAAATGGCGCGCGACGCCTTCCCGGAGAAAAACGGCTGCGGCTTCACCTTTGGCGACGGCTGCCACGGCTCCGACACCAAATTCAACCTCTTCAACAGCAGCCGCATCGACGCGATCAACATCACCGAGGTGCGCGAACACGGGGAGGGAGAATAATGCAGATCTTTAAAATCATCGCGCTGCTGATTGAGTATCCCGATGAGCTGCTGTGGGAAAACCGCGCTGAGGCGCTTTCCCTGGTTGAGCAGGACGCGCCCATGCTGCTGCCGTTTGCGCAGCAGCACCTGAGCGCCCCGCTGCTGGATAAGCAGGCCGAGTGGTGCGAAGTGTTTGAACGCGGGCGCGCAACGTCCCTGCTGCTGTTCGAGCACGTTCACGCCGAGTCCCGCGATCGCGGTCAGGCGATGGTCGACCTGATGGGGCAGTATGAGAAAGCCGGGCTACAGCTCGACTGCCGCGAATTGCCGGACTATCTGCCGCTCTACCTGGAGTACCTCAGCATCGTTACTGATGAAGAGGCGCGCGAAGGATTGCAGAACGTCGCACCGATCCTGGCGCTGATTGGCGGCCGCCTGAAGCAGCGCGGCGTGGCGCACTATCAGCTGTTTGATGCCCTGCTGACGCTTGCGGGCACGCGGCTCTCCAGCGACAGCGTGGCGAAACAGGTATCCGGTGAAAAACGGGATGATACCCGCCAGGCGCTGGACGCCGTATGGGAAGAGGAACAGGTGAAGTTTATCGAAGACAACGCCACATCGTGCGACAGCTCGCCGATGCAGCAATATCAACGACGCTTTAGCCAGGACGTCGCGCCGCAGTACGTGGACGTCAGCGCCGGAGGCCCAAAATGATCCATTACCTGAACGTGTTTTTCTATGACATTTACCCCTACATCTGCGCCACCGTGTTTTTCCTCGGCAGCTGGCTGCGCTACGACTACGGGCAGTACACCTGGCGCGCCTCGTCGAGCCAGATGCTCAGCAAGCGCGGTATGAACTGGGCCTCTAACCTGTTTCATATCGGTATCCTGGGGATCTTCTTCGGGCACCTGTTCGGCATGTTAACCCCGCACTGGATGTACGCCTGGTTTTTACCCGTCGCGGTTAAGCAGCAGCTAGCCATGATTGCGGGCGGGATTTGCGGCGTGCTGACGCTGATTGGCGGGTCAATGCTGCTTTACCGCCGCCTGTTCAACCAGCGGGTGCGCGCTACGTCCACCACGCCGGATATCATCATCATGAGTATTTTGCTGTTCCAGTGCATCCTGGGGCTTTCAACCATTCCTTTCTCCGCCCAGTACCCTGACGGAAGCGAGATGATGAAGCTGGTCGGCTGGGCGCAGGGGATCGTGACGTTTAAGGGGGGCTCGTCGGAGATGCTGAGCGGCGTTGCGCCGATCTTCCGCGTTCATCTGGTGCTGGGGATGACGATCTTCCTTATCTTCCCGTTCACCCGCCTGGTGCACGTGTGGAGCGCGCCGTTTGAGTACTTTACCCGGCGGTATCAGGTGGTGAGATCGCGCCGTTGATTTTGTCGGGTGGCGGCTTCGCCTTACCCGACCTGCGTTCAAGCTAGTGTAGGCCCGGGAAGGCGATGCCGCTACCGGGCGATTAAAACTGCAGCATCCCGTGCTGCATGAGGAATCCCCACCAGGGAATGCCGAGGAACATGTGGACTAAAAACGTGCACAGCGCCACGATCGTGCCGATTGTCCACCATGACTTAATGTCATTGTACCCCGAGGCGAAGATAATAGGTCCTGCTGCGCCACCATAGTGCGTGATACATCCGCCGTAGGAATTGGAAAACAGAATAGCAAGCGCCAGCAGAACAGGCGCCGTTCCGGTGACCAGACCCACGGTGGCAAACACCGGCACCATGGCCGCAACGTATGCCCCGCCGGAGGCAAAGAAATAGCGAACCAGCACGCTGAGAAACACGATAATCACGATAGTCATATTACCGGCGCTGAGAAAATCCAGATGCGCAGACAGGAAATCCGCCAGCCAGCGGAAAAATCCCTCCTTGCTCAGGGTGGCGCTCAGACCGATGATACCCCCGTACCACATCAGGGTATTCCAGCCGCCTTTATTTTTTTGAACATCACTCCAGCCAATAATATTAAACAGCAGCGCCGCCCCCATCGCGATAATAGCGACGGCGGATTCAGTGAGTCCAAGATGACGTGAGAAGATCCAGCCCAATAAAGCGGCGATAAAAATAACCACCAGTCCCTTCTCTTTAAGGCTCATTGTCCCAAGACTTTCCAGCCCGCTGGTCGCAATCGCGACATTATCAATATGCTTAATTTCCGGCGAGGCTACTCGGTAGCAAATATAGGGAATGATACACAGCATCAATAACCCCAGCGGGGCACCCGCCAGCATCCAGCCGATCCAGCTAATATGAATATGGAAAATATCTGAAATGAGCTGAAGCGCTAACGCGTTTCCGGCAAAGCCCGTTAAAAACATATAACTGGTCGTTTTAGTGACCATATAGACATTAACCATTAAATAACGGCCAGCCTTGCACGGTGTCTCTTTTGGCGTTGACCCCAGAACGGTCGCGATACTGTTAATAATCGGAAAAACCACCCCACCTGCCCGCGCGGTATTGGAGGGCGTAGCGGGTGCCAGCACCAGGTCCAGTAAGGCGGTAACATACCCCAGCCTTAGCGTCGTACTGCCAAATTTGAGGATGAACCAGTAAGCAAGCCGCTTTCCCAGGCCGGTCGTAACGAACGCCGCGCTAAGCGTAAAGGCGCTGAACACCAGCCAGGTTGTGCCTGAGGCGTATCCGCTCAGCACATCCATTGATTTGACAGGTGAATCCGGGAATTTTGTCACGGTAAAACAGGTTAACGCGACCGCAACGAGCATGATGACGGGTTCGGGATACGGTTTAATGACCAGGCCAACGATAGCGGACAAATATATTCCTGCCAGTATCCACGCCTCTTTAGTTAATCCATCAGGCGGAGGGATAAATATTGATAATAATATTATTAAGGCAAGTAAGATTGTTTTTAAAATATTGGACTTAAGCATATCTCACCCATGAGAAAAGGGTCCCTGAATAGCAGAGGATTCTCCTGGGAGACGCCTCTGCCGGATAAATACATTTTCTAAATAAATAATAAGAAACTACACACCAACAACCGGGATATTATCACCTTCTGTGATTTTATATTCGGCCAGGGTGTCAAAACTGAGATAGCGATAGATATTTTCATGCGCGCCATGAAGTTTTTCCGTATAGCTTAAATATTCTTCAACGGTTGGCATTTTACCCAGTATGGCCGCGACGGTGCTTAATTCTGCCGAGGCAAGGAACACGCTGGCATTCGTTCCCAGACGATGCGGGAAATTTCGGGTGGATGTCGATACCACGTGGCTCCCTTCGCGTACCCTCGCCTGGTTCCCCATGCAGAGGGAGCAGCCCGCAGGCTCGATTCGTGCCCCCGACTTTATAAACTGGCTAAAATAGCCCTCGCGGGAAAGCTGCCCGGCATCCATTTTGGTGGGAGGCGCAATCCACAACCGCGCCCGGCTTTCACGGGCGTCGGCCAGGATTTCACCCGCAGCGCGGAAATGACCGATGTTGGTCATGCAGGAGCCAATAAAGACCTCCTCTATCGGCGTGCTGGCCACCTCAGAAAGTAAGCGAGCGTCATCCGGATCGTCAGGTGCACAGACCACCGGTTCGGTGATTTCATTGAGATCAATGTTAATGACTGCGGCATATTCCGCTTCAGGATCGGCCGACAGCAACGACGGGTTAGCCAGCCACGCCTCGATTTCAGCAATGCGTCGTTCAAGCGTGTTGGCGTTTTCATATCCCTGCTTAACCATCCAGCGCAGCAGGACCGCGTTGGAACGCAGGTACTGCGCGACCTTGTCTTCCGCCAGGCGCATCACGCAGGCGGCAGCGGACCGTTCAGCGGAGGCGTCAGTCAGCTCAAACGCCTGCTCTGCACTCAGTGTTTCCAGCCCTTCAATTTCGAGGATCCGGCCCGAGAAAATATTGCGCTTATTCTTTTTCTCGACCGTCAACAGGCCCTGCTTTCTGGCGTAGAGCGGAATCGCATGCACCAGGTCGCGCAGGGTGATCCCTTTCTGCATCTCACCCGTAAAGCGAACCAGTACCGATTCCGGCATATCCAGCGGCATAATGCCGGTTGCGGCGGCAAACGCCACCAGCCCGGAACCGCCCGGGAAAGAGATCCCCAGCGGGAAGCGGGTATGGGAGTCGGCACCGGTGCCCACCGTATCCGGCAGCAGCATACGGTTAAGCCAGGAGTGGATAATGCCGTCGCCCGGTTTCAGCGCGACCCCGTTACGACGGGTGATAAACTGCGGCAGGGTCTCATGAAGCTGAACGTCGACGGGCTTAGGGTACGCAGAGGTGTGGCAGAAAGACTGCATCACCAGATCGGCTGAAAACGTCAGGCAGGCAAGATCGGTTAACTCGTCGCGCGTCATCCCGCCGGTGGTGTCCTGAGAGCCCACGGTCGTGATTTTCGGCTCGCAATACTGTCCGGGACGGATCCCCGCGACGCCGCAGGCTTTACCCACCATTTTTTGTGCCAGCGTAAAACCGGCGGTGGATGGCGCTGGAGCGGAGGGCTTGCGGAATGCCTCTGAAGGCGCAAGCTTCAGCGATTCCCGCGCTTTCGCGGTCAGGCTGCGTCCGATAATTAGCGGGATCCGCCCGCCGGCCCGCACTTCATCCAGAAGCACCTCGGTTTTAAGCGTAAAGCGCGTCACCAGACGCTGGCTTTCCGTCTCGCGAATTTCGCCTTTGTAGGGATACAGATCGATCAGCATCCCGGTCGTCAGCGAGGAGACGTCCATCTCTACCGGCAAGGCACCGGAATCTTCCAGCGTATTGAAGAAAATCGGGGCAATTTTGCCGCCGAACACAAACCCACCGTTACGCTTGTTCGGCACGAAAGGAATATCATTCCCGATGTGCCATAAGATCGAGTTGGTGGCGGACTTGCGCGATGACCCGGTTCCCACGACGTCGCCGACGTACGCCAGCGGCCAGCCTGGCTCTTTTAATTCTGCCAGCTGGCGCAAAGGGCCGCGCGCGCCGGGCTCATCAGGCTCAACCCCTTCCCTGGCGTTACTGAGCATGGAAAGCGCGTGCAGCGGAATATCCGGACGTGACCACGCCTCCGGTGCCGGAGACAAATCGTCGGTATTGGTTTCGCCCGGAACCTTGAACACCTTCAGGGTGATTTTTTCAGGCATCGCCGGACGGCGGGTAAACCACTCGGCATTTGCCCATGACTGAAGCACCTCTTTTGCCCTGACGTTACCGTTCAGCGCTTTGGCTTCCACCTGGCTGAATTTTTCGAAGATAAGGATAGTCGAACAAAGCTGCTGTGCGGCCAGCGGTGCCAGGCTCGGGTGGTCCAGAAGATCGATCAGCGGCTGAACATTATAGCCACCCTGCATGGAACCCAGCAGTGTCGTGGCCGCTTCGGGAGAGAGACCGTCAATACGGTATTCCTGTAGTGCCAGCTTAAATAAAAATTCGGCTTTTAACTTAGCCGCGGGATCGACGCCCGGGGGAACGCAATGGGTTAATAAATCGATTAATCGCGGATGATGCGTGGGCGCATCGTGAATTAAACGAGAAATAAGCGCATCGGTCTGCTCCGCAGTTAAGGGTTTTGCCGGAATACCCGATTCAGCGCGCGCTTTCAGGTGCTGATTATAATCATCTAACATACGTACTCCTGTTAAAGCTAAAGTTGTTCACAAAATTCTGTTAGTCGTTCGAGCCCGTAAGGCCATTCACCAAAGCCTGATTCGGCATTAATATGCCCGGCCTCACCGATATCGATTAAGTGTCCCTCCCAGCGTGCCGCCCAGATCTGAGCGCGCGCGAAAGGCATCAGGGGGTCGTTTCTGCTGGCAAACATCAGGCAGGGAACCGGTAATGACGCTGGCTGAATGGCCTCTTCCAGGCCGAAAAAAGCGGGTTCTGCCGGCGCGACCATCACCACCCCGGCGACGTTGACCTGACGCGTTTGCAGCAGCCGGCATGCCGCCAGCGCGCCAAAACTGTGGCCGACGAGAATGGCGGGCAGCTGACACGCTGCCAGCTCTCGGGAAATGGCGGAGACCCAGTTTTCAATGTCGGGCTCGAACCAGTTTTTCTGCTGGATCCGTTTCCAGAAAGGAAAACGCCGCCCCCAGCAGCTTTGCCAGTGATGTTCATCGCTGTCTCTCAGCCCCGGCACCAGAATAGGGGTATAAACGTTACTGAGCTGCTGCAGGCGTTGTTCAATCATGACGTTTTCCTGTTACGCTATTCGCGATTATTCGGGTGGAAACTGCGACAATAACCAGCCAACGGAAATAAGATCGGCGCTACCCCCGGGGCTTAAATTGCGTTTGATAAATTCCGCGTCCATTCTGAGTAGCGCGTTAACCAATTTATCCGCCGGGAGACGTTTTATTTTTAATAACCGCCTCGCATAGCGTCTGGCGTAGTTCAGACCTTCTATTCCCCCACGGGAAACCAAGTTGGTATCCGGATTCACGGCCATCAAACCCAGCAGCATCCTCAAAAGCGCCACGTCTTCGGATTCGCCCTGACCTAACGCGGTGTGCAGGGGCGGGAGACCCGCCTGGCGGACGGTCATAAAACCACTGGCAGCTTCCCCTCTCGCCCCGGTAAAGCCGTATGCCTGGAACTGCTGCTCGCCCTTCGTTCTGGCGATGCCGGTGGTTTTCAGCTCCTGCTCAACGATGCCGGTACAGATAATGCGGGTCTCATGGCATAAACTGCGCTGCGTGAGCGTTTCATCCCTTTGTGTCAGACGTCCCGCCGCCGCACACAGCAGCCCCAGCGAGAAGATCCCGCCTTTATGGGTATTCACCCCGCCGGTGGCGTTAAACATCGCCTGCTCGCAGGCCAGACCGGTTGGCCTTATCGCCCGCAGCGTTTGCGGGCCAGCAAGACAAGCCGTCTCTCTGCCAACGTTAAAAAACGTTGAGAACCAGGGGGCAATCGCCGCGATACTGGCCATGAACAGGGCGTAATCCATATCCTTATGCGCCCCGCTGTTTACGCGATCCACCAGACCCGGTTTTGGGGTCAAGCGAATTTCCCGGTACATCGCCTCGACAGCCAGTTCCGCAAAGGGTTGCTTGACGTCCGGCGCATTACATCTGGCAAGCGAAGTAGTCATCGGTTAACGCCTCGATTACGCGCGTGAGCTCGGCCTGCGAATGACGTCGCATGCGGGAACAAACATGAGCAGGTTCATGACAGATAAAGCATCTGCGCATCGGTTGCTGGATGGCATTTCTTTTCAGCAGGCCCGCTTTCGGACACAGCACGTCGATATCCCATAAGCGTCCCAGCGGATGGTTATCTTCCAGATGCGCCGTCACGTGTTTGATCATCCACGCGGGGGCCGCCACCGACCAGAGCGCTTCCGGGCCCGTGACTAGCTGTAGGGTCTGCTGGCGGCAGACCGTCCACTGATGGGTCCGTAACAGGTCACCGATCGCGTCATTGGCGGCGGCCATCACCCGTCTGGCCAGCGCGGTATCTTTGACCTCCCCCGGCCAGACCAGAGTGACGGAAACCACCGCATGATCCGACTGAAACAGCCACGCCTGCTGGCGACGGGCTCGTTGCTCTCTGCCGTTCAACACCTGTTCCAGAGAGACCTTCATGTTTGAGGCTTTATCCGTCATGGGAATTACTCCTTAACCTGGCGAACCACATCAATCACGCTGCCGTCGCGGTAGCGCACCACGCCCACGATCCGGTCAGTAAATTCGACAGGCTTAGGCTCACCCGAGATGAGCAGCGCTTTGTGGTACAGCGCATCGATATCGACGACGGCCAGCCCGGCGTTAATCAGACGTTCGCGGATCTCCGGACGCGCCGGGTTAACGGCAATACCGTGATCGGTAACCAGAACGTCAATGCTTTCGCCCGGCGTCACCAGGGTGGTGACCTGCCTGACAACGGTAGGAATTCGGCTGCGGATCAGCGGGGCAACTACAATGGTGAGATTGGCCGCCGCGGCGACGTCGCAATGCCCGCCCGACGCGCCGCGCATCACGCCGTCGGAACCGGTCAGCACGTTGACGTTGAACAGCGTGTCCACCTCCAGCGCGCTGAGGATGACCACGTCTACCCTGTCGCAGCAGGCAGCTTTTGCAGCCGGGTTCGCATAGACGTTGGTGGAAATTTCCACATGGTCGGGATTGACGGTCATGGAAGCGGCCGCAGCACCATCAAAGCTTTGCGTATCGAGGATCTTTTCAATAAGCCCCTTTTGATGCAGATCGACAATGCTGCCGGTGATCCCGCCGAGCGCAAAACGAGCGACAATATTGTGTTTGCGCATACGGGTTTCCATAAACCGCGTACAGGCGGTAGACGCCGCACCTGAACCGGTCTGAATGGAAAAGCCGTTGCGGAAATAGCCTGAATGTTCAATAACGTCGGCGGCAGAACGGGCAATCATCAGCTCACGTGGATTACTGGTGACCCTGGCGGCGCCTACGCTGATTTTTGCCGGGTCGCCGACGCTCTCAATCTGCACCACATAGTCAACCCGATCCTGAACGATACTGGCCGGCAGGTTGGGAAACGGCTTCAGGGTTTCAGTAAGCAAGACCACCTTTTTGGCATATTGCGCGTCGACCATGGCGTAACCGAGCGAGCCGCACTGCGATGTGCCGCCGTTGCCGCTGGCATTGCCATATTCATCGCAGCAGGACACCGCCAGAAAGGCGACATCAATGGCAATTTCACCCTTTTGAATCAGATTCACCCGCCCGCCGTGGGAGTGGATCTGTACCGGCTCGTCCATCAGCCCGTGTGAAATCGCATCCGCCAGCTCGCCACGCATGCCGGAGGTATAGATTTTGCCAATCACGCCACTGCGAATGTGTTCAATAAGCGGCGCATTACACGACATCAATGAACTGGAGGCGAGTGTGATCCCTTTCAGACCGCGCTGAGCCAGCTTATCCATCACGTAATTAATGACCTTATCGCCCTCGCGGAACGCGTGATGAAAGGATACGGTCATGCCGTCATGCAGATCGCAGCGGGCCAGCACGTCGTCCACACTGGCAAAAAGCTTGCGGTGAGACTTTTGCTGAGGATCAGCAAGATAAGGCGTCGTCGCGTTGGCGCCGCTGAAGGCGACGTACTCACGGCGAGAGCCAGGAATGTGGTGCAGGGTTTCAGTGAGACTTTTCATTATTCATCCTGTCGCTTGCGGTTAAAGGGATTACTGACGAATGCCCGAGGCATTTTTGCGCTCGATAACGACGCGGGCATGGTTGATGATTGGCGCATCGATCATTTTTCCGTTCAGCGAAATCACCCCCAGTCCGTTGCGTTCTCCCTCTTCTGCGGCAGCAATCACGCGCTGGGCGTAATCCACTTCTTCCTGCGTGGGCGCGTAGGCGTTGTGAAGAATTTCAATTTGTCGCGGATTAATCAGCGATTTTCCGTTGAAGCCCATCCTGCGGATGAGATCCACTTCTTTCAGGAAACCGACCTCGTCATTCACGTCGGCGTACACCACGTCAAAAGCGTCGATCCCTGCCCCGCGCGCGGCATGCAGTACGGCACAGCGGGCATAGAACAGTTCGGTCCCATCGCCCCGCTCAGTTTGCATATCCATCACGTAGTCAAAGGCGGCGAGCGCAATCCCCATTAAACGGTCGGAGGATTTCGCTATGGCGACAGCATTAATGACGCCGACGGCGGATTCGATTGCCGCCATTAATTTCGTTGAGCCAACAGGACGCCCGCAGCTTTCTTCAATGCGGACGATTTCACGTTCGAGCTGATAAATATCTTCCGGAGTATCGGTTTTCGGCAGACGAATAACGTCCACCCCTGCCCTGACGGCGGCTTCCAGATCCTTTAAGCCAAAAGGGGTATTCAGCGGGTTAATTCTGACAACAGTTTCAATATCGTTGTACATCGGGTGTTGCAGGGCGTGAAATACCAAAAGACGCGCGCTGTCTTTTTCTTTCAGCGCAACGGCATCTTCCAGGTCAAACATAATTGAGTCTGGTTTATAGATAAATGCCGTCGACAGCATAGCGGCACTTGAACCGGGAATAAATAACATACTGCGGCGTAGCTTTTTCATCATAACGTTTCCCATGCAATGTCTTCCCGGGCTGTACCTCTGAGCAGAGCAGCCTGCACGCGGGCGCGGATCACGCAATCCAGCGCGCCTTTATCATCAATAACGACAAGCCCCTGCTCGATGTTGAACGCGGCCAGGGTTTCATTGACAACCTCAGTAATTCGGTCGCCAAATTGCTTATACACTTCGCTCTGGATGACCACATCCAGCCCGCTCTCGACGGGACTGACCTTAACCATCAGGTCGCTGGACTCCAGCGTTCCCGCCATCGCGGCTTGCACAATTTTCATATTCTTATTCCTGTGATAATGCGCTTAAACCGCTGCCGTCAGCGGCTCGGATAAACAGGGCTGATGCAGCGATCCGTTATTCAGAAACGCGCGCGTGGTGGCAGGCACCATGCGGCTGGCGGCAGCGATGTTGTTTTCTTTTAATAAACGACGAACGGCTGAAGCCGATACCGGCACATTATTACCGTCCGTTCTTCTTGCTATTTCGTGTACGCTAATACAGGCCGCCGCGCTCGTCTCTTCTTCCAGCCAGCGGTGCATCGCCCGGTTATATTCGGCGGTTAACGGACAAAACGGCTCGGTACCCACAAAACGATGATTGATATTCAACGCGGGGGCGATGTAATTTCTGAACAGCAGGAGATCAATGGCCGCGTAGGTTTTATCGATGACCTGCTTATCTTTCAGGAAATAGCCCGGGAAAGTGCCGCGCGAAATAATATATGCCGACCCCGGATGAACGGTGACGTTTGGCAGGTGCCGCGACCCGTCCCTGACCATCGTGAACCGTTCTTTAAACGAAAATGCGGAGACATCTTCCTGGACCACGAAAACATGTAACGCGTCGCAGCGGCTTGCCGCATGTTCAATTAGATATTGATGGCCGAGGGTGAACGGATTGGCGTTCATCACAATGGCGCCGATATTTTTCCCCGGCATGAAATGAAGGCGGCGCAGCTGGCTGCAATAACGATGAATACCTACCGGCGTATTCTCCATTAATGACGCACGGTTCTCGACCGTCACCAGCGGATAAAACCCGCATCCGCGAAACGACTTTACGTTATCCGGACAGGTAAAAAGAAAGAGCTGATGTTCACCGTTCTGCGCCGCCTGAAGCTCGGCCTCATGAATTAACGTCAGGCTTAACGACGTGCCCCGCCACGCGGGATCCACCGCGATGCACTTCAGCGTGTTACCCGCAATGCCGGTACAGGCGACAAGATTGCGTTGATAGCGCGCAACAATAAATTGCTCAATATCATCATCAATGCCTAAACCGTTGCGGGCCAGGAAGCGGACAACCTCTTCCCGGGACTGGGCGTTACCGGCGTGAATAACCTCAAACTCGGGTGTTCTGTCGGTGTACATCTTCTCTCTCCTGAGCGTTTAGACAGCTAACGCTTGTGGCTGCGGTTGAGCTTCCACAATGGTATTAACCAGTCGGCCAATGTTTTCGATCTCCACTTCAACGCGATCGCCATCGTGCATAAACAGAGGCGGGTTACGCTTTTTGCCGACCCCGCCCGGCGAACCGGTAATAATGACGTCGCCGGCGCTGAGGGAGGTGAACGTGCTGATGTAGGCGATAAGATCCGCCACTTTGTGGATCATGCTGCCGGTGGAGTCATTCTGGACCAGCATACCGTTCAGCCAGGTGTGAATGGTCAACGCGTGAGGATCGGGGATCTCGTCCGCCGTGGTCATATACGGGCCGAAGGCGCCGGTTTGCGTCCAGTTTTTACCGGCGGTGAACCAGGCGTGCTGCCAGTCGCGCACGGAGCCGTCCATATAGCAGCTGTATCCCGCGACATGGCTGAGCGCGTTATTGACGTCAATCCGGCTGCCGGGTTTACCGACGATCACGGCCAGCTCGCCTTCGTAATCGAACTCGCTGGAGAGAACCGGTTTTATTACCGGCCGCGCATGCCCGGTTTGCGAATCAGGAAAACGGATAAACAGCGTGGGGGCATTATTCGTCTCAGCAAACTCTTTTCTTTTTTCAGCGTAATTCATCCCCACGCAGAAAATCTTTCCGGGCTCTTCTATAACGGGCAAAAAGATGATTTCTTCAGGACTAATATCCACCGGGCAATCGAGATACTGTCTGGCGACGTCTATCGCGTCCCACTGAAGAAGGTCTTTCAATGTCGCATATTGATGGCCGATTTTATTACCCAAATCGATAAAGCCGGATGGCGTATAAATTCCGTAGCTTTTACGGCCCTGATAAATATAGCTTGCTAATTTCATGATAATACCCGATTGATATACGTGTTCTTTCTGTGTTCACGCCCCAGGGCGTGAACACATTGCCTGCTTTTTATTCTGCGGACTGGGCGGGTACCAGTACCGGTTTATTACCGGATGCCAGATACGTCGCCACCACGACGCCAACCCCAAGCAATGCCAGAATAAATCCAGTCATCCCCTGCCAGCCCATCGAATGGAAAACAAAACCGTTAATAAAACCAATAACCGAACCGCCCATGTAGTAGAAGAATAAATAGAGCGCGACGGCCTGGCCTCTTGCATGCGTTGCGTTTTTACTGACCCAGCTTAAACCGATAGAGTGGCAGCCGAAGAAACAGCCGGTAAAAATCACGGCGCCAACGATAAAGGTCACCACATTCGACGTGAGTGTCAGCAGCATGCCGAGCGCCATGATCAGGAACAACACGCGCAAGACTTTCATAGCGCCATATTTCGCCGATAAGCGACCTGCCTGCGGAGCCGTAAAGAAGCTCAGGGCGAAGCTAAAGGAGAGCAGACCCGCGTTTGCCGGTGAAATATGGAACGGCTCGCCTTTCAGGAAGAAGGCCAGATAGTTATAAAGTGAGGTAAATGCGCCGAAAATAATGAAGCTGATAACAAACGCCAGCGCCAGATTTTTGTTTTTGAAATGCGATGCCGCCCCTTTTACCATGCGCATCACATTCAGACTCTGCGTAGGCGTGAAGTTCTTCGATTCTGGCAGCAGGAACTTCACCAGAATGGCAACTGCAATCAGACTGACCGCAAACCCGTAAAAGATGACATTGATGGAAACGTGATCGATAAGCTGGCTGGCAACAATACGCCCGGACATGCCGCCCATCGAGTTACCGAAGACAAAATAGCCCGTCACGATGCCAGCCGCCACCGGGGCGACCTCTTCACTGATGTAGGCGGTGGCCGCCGCCGCGATGCCGCTCAGCGCCAGACCAATCACCGCACGCAGCGCCACCAGCATCGCCCAGGATTCCACCAGCGGGCAGAGCAGCGTCAGAATGCCGCCCAACAGGAGGGAGACGATAATTAACCGCTTCCTGCCATAGTGGTCGGATAACGTTCCGGTAAACAGCAGCCCAATTGCCAGCAATGCCGTTTCTGCGGATAAGATAATACTCACCTGGCTGACCGGAACATTATATTCCACAGCAAGCGTCGGGAGCAGTGGCTGAATAAAAAACAACGAAGCAAGTTCCGCAAGCCCGGATAATGCCAGCGCCAGAATCACGCGAATATGCGCACTGGCTTTTACCGGATCGGGAGCTTTCAGGGTATTGTTAGCATGCGTTAACGCCATAATAACCTCAGTATTATAGTTAAGGTACAGAATGTAATTGTTTAAGGTAGATATATTTCTTAGTCTGGCTTTTACCTAATCAACTTCAGAGAGCATTTTTTCAGGCACGCAGACAACACCCTCAAATAGCTTACGGGAAGTGCGAATTACTGCGGCTCGGGTGTTTTCGATATTATTCCCGTCCCTCAGTAATGATACGGATATTTTTCCACTTGGGTGTTCAATATCAATAATATTGGTAAAGCGCTCTTTTGGGCGATCGGCGACAATTTTAGCGGCGACGGAGCCTTCAATAAGCGTTGCGGTCGAAATTCCAATCGAGCCGGTAATGGCCAGTGATTTATGGCAGGTGTGTGGCATGAAATACCGCACCTGAAGCGTTCCACCATTACGCGCCCGGCTCAGGAGAACCGGTTTAGGGATCACTTTATTTGCCACGTCCCCTAAGCCCATCGCCTCGCCCGCCTGACGACGCAGGTTTTCCAGTCTTGCTTTAAACGCCGTATCGGCATCCAGTTCCGCGGGTGACTCCCCTCCTGTTTTCCCAAGGGCCGATGCCTCTATCAATACCATCGGCATTGCCATATCAATACAGGTAACCTCAATACCGTTGAATACGTTTATGACGCTGTCCGTCGGCAGCAATTTCCCTGTTTTTGAACCCGCAGAATTCAGGAAGGTTAAGCCAACGGGTGCGGCCGTACCCGGAACACCATCAATCTGGGTATCACCTTCATACTCGACCCGATAATCAGGCGTTTGCACTTCTGCGTCGACCAGCGTTCCGGTATTGAGATTGCGTATCCGCACCGTCGTCACCGGGCTTTGCGCCTTCACCAGCCCTTTTTCAATGGCAAAGGGGCCCACGGCACAGAGCATATTGCCGCAGTTTGGCGTGGTATCGACGCGACGCTCGTTCACCATCACCTGTGCGAATAAGTAATCCACATCAGCATCCGGACTGTCGGATGGACTGACGATCGCCACCTTACTGGTTTGCGGGCTTCCACCGCCAATGCCGTCAATTTCGAGTTCGTGGCCTGCGCCCATCAGGCTGAGTAAAACCGCGTCACGCGCTTCAGTTTCCGCAGGCAGATCGCTGGCCAGAATGACCGGGCCTTTTGAGGTGCCGCCACGCATTAATACGCAAGGGATCTTTAACATGTCTTTTTCTCATTTCGCGTTTATCAGGAACGCAATAAGGTTTTCACACTCCTGTTGATAACTCTAATGTCAAAAAAAGCAGGATTAATACGCTTTGCGTATTAATAGCCATTACGATACTGTGGGTATAGGAAAGTCATAATCAGGTGCGGATATGCAGCATGAATTACAGGGAATACAAGCGTTTGTAAAAATTGCAGAAATCGGATGTTTTACAAAAGCGTCGCAATTTCTTCATATTTCACAACCGGCTTTAACACGAAGAATTCAGAAACTGGAAGAGAGCCTGGGAACCACGCTGTTTGAACGGTCCACGCGCAGCGTCAAGCTCACAACCGTGGGAAGGGAGTTTTTACCTAAAGCTAAGAATTTAATAGATTTTTATGAAAGCGCGATCCTGAGTATTAAAGAGATGGCGACGCATCAGGCAGGGGTTATTACCGTTTCCTGTATCCCAACTGCCGCGTTCTATTTTCTGCCTTCAGTGATACGAGATTATAACAATGACTATCCAAACATCCGTATCCGTATACTTGAGCACAGTGCCAGCGATTGTCTCGAAGCGGTGTTAAATGGCGACGCAGATTTCGGCATAAATATGATAAACGTCACACATCCCAATATTGATTTTGCGCCGCTGGTGAATGAACCCTTTGTTCTGGCATGCCGACGAGACAACGAGCTGGCGAAGAAACCATTGGTGACATGGGACGATCTGGCAGGCATGAAGCTAATTGGCGTAAGGCGCTCCAGTGGGAACCGTTCGCTTATCGATCAGGCGTTCGAGAAAATGGCCTGGAAACCGAACTGGTTTTATGAAGTGCGTCATCTGTCAACGTCGCTGGGGATGGTAGAAGCGGGTCTTGGCGTGTCTGTCGTTCCCAGCCTGGCGATGCCGACCGACGAACATCATGTTCTTGTCAGCCGTCCGCTGATTGAACCCGTCATACGGCGTACGCTGGGGCTGGTCCAACGCCGTGAAACGCCGCTAAGCCCGGCTGCGGAAAAATTCAGAGAGATGCTTGTTCAACTTTGGTCTGGTGAAAACAACAGCCCCTGGATCAGCAAATTTACTCAGTAATTTGGCCCAAAAGTATCGTTATTGGTTCTCCAGGTGACTCATACCGTTAGCGACAGTGCGAAATAATGGCTCCCGAACACAACACAGAAGGAGTTCGCGTGATGAAACCATTTTTTCGTACAGCATTGCTGATCGGCATGATGAGCGCATTTTCCACTGAGGCTACCGCACAGGAGACAACCCGCATGAATACCAAAACCATTCGTGCAATGACGGGCGCAACGGCGACTTCGTCTTTATCCGCCTCACAAACTGCGTTAATCGTGGTGGATATCCAAAACGAATATTACGCAGGTAAAGATTTTCGTGGTCAGATGGTGATCCCTGATGGTGATAAGGTACTGAAGAATAGCCAAAAGCTGGTTAGCTATGCCCACCAAAAGGGGATGCCGGTCTACTTCGTTCGTCATATGGGGCCGAAAGACAGTCCACTGTTTGCCGAGGGCTCTATCTATGCGCAGTTCCATCAAGATCTGCAGCCTTCTGCGCAAGACGCCATTATCACCAAAGCGACCCCGAGCTCTTTTGTTGGCACCGATCTGGATACGCAATTAAAGAAAAAAGGGATTAAAAAGGTGATTGTGATTGGCCTGATGACGCATATGTGCATTTCGTCCACCGCGCGTGACGCTGTACCGCTGGGTTACAGCGTGATTATTCCTGACGATGCAACGGCAACACGCGATCTGGATGACGGTCAGGGTGGCGTGGTGGATCACAAAACGCTTCAGCGGGCGGCATTAGCCGGTGTGGCCGATGTATTTGCTGAGGTAATGACCACCAAAGACGTTATGGCACTGCCGGTCACAAAATAAGACCGGGCTTGCTCCCTGTCACCAGCCAGGCTTCTATACTGGCTGGCACATGGAGGCTTTTATGACGCTTAAAATTGGTATTGTGGTATTTGATGGCATCATCCCTTTTCACCTCTCGGTGCCCTATGCCGTATTTGAGAAAGCGCTAACGCCACAAGGCGAGCCCCTTTGTCAGTTGGTCGTTTGCGCCACTACGCCCGGCGCACTTAAAACCAATGCCGGATTCTCTATCGTTGTCGAACGTGGGCTTGATGAGCTGGCCGGAATGGATATGGTGATCGTCCCAAGCTGGGACAGTCCCGAGCATGCCCCGGCCTCCGATCTCCTGCAGGCCCTGCAAAAAGCACATGCCGCGGGTTCGCGTATTGTGGGTTTGTGTATGGGCGCGTTTGTGGTTGCCGCCGCCGGGTTACTGGAACATCGCCCTGCTACGACGCACTGGCGATGGGCGGCTGATTTTCAGCGCCTTTATCCCTCCGTGCAGATGGATAAAGACGTTCTTTATATCGATAATGGTGACGTTGTCACTTCTGCGGGCACGGCGGCCAGTATCGACTGTTGCCTGCATCTGGTGCGTCAGGCCTGGGGTGCGGAAGTGGCAAATAGCGTAGCGCGGTTGCTGGTGGTGCCGCCCCATCGCCAGGGTGGACAACGTCAATACGTAGAACTGCCGGTTCAGAACACGCGTCGTGGAGATAACTTTACCGACGCGCTAGCCTGGGCGACGGAAAACCTCCAGCTTGCGCTCACGCTGGACTGCGTGGCGGAAAAGGCCTGCATGAGCCGTCGCAGCTTTACCCGGCGTTTTCAGCAAACCATCGGTGAGAGTTTTTCGCGCTGGCTGCTAAACCAGCGCATTATCGTCGCACAGCGCTATCTCGAAAAAACCGACCAGCCTGTGGATGACATTGCCGAGCGTGTCGGTTTTCCCTCAACAACGTCCTTGCGCCGTCACTTTCACAAGCTGCTTAACACCTCGCCATCTCGCTATCGGCGCGAGTTTCGCGGCCGATAGCGAGGAGGCTATTTCCCCTGAGTTTCAAACCCTGCCATCACCGCCGTCAACTCCGCCAGTGAAAAACCGTGCTTCGGATCGTCAACGCCCAGCCCGAAGCGCTCCTGCATCAGCTGATACAGCGCCCCGGCATCCGGTAAATGGATCTGCTCCTCCACGTGACCGTTCTGCCAGTGGGTGAAGTTGAAGTTGGTCAGCGTCAGCTTGCCGCCGTCCGGCAGATGGCGACACATCAACAGATGATGACGGAAATGGGACTGCGGCCAATGCGCCGACCAGAAGTTCCCCATCACGTAATCGCTGAAATATTGCGTCGTCAGGTCAAAATGGTACATCGACTGCCAGTGTTCGTGGTGGCGGAACTGCAGCACCCAGTCGTTGCCCTCGCTCAGCAGACGGTACAGCCCGTGCGGGGTCTCTTGCTCCTCGTTGGCAAGCAGACGAATCGGCGCCGTCAGCGTCTGTCCGCCAAACCCCACGTCGGCAATCCAGCGCTCGCCGTTCAGCTCGACCAGCAGCAGGCGATGCGTGCGCGGCGGCATTTGCGGCGGATTTGCCAGCACGACCCGACCCAGCAAGCTGCGCACGGTAAACCCGACTTCACGCAAAACGCGCTCAAAAAGACCGTTTTGCTCAAAGCAATATCCCCCGCGCCGCGCCGTCACCAGCTTGTCCACCAGACATTGATCTTCAAGATGGATTTCGCGCGGCAGAACAACATCAATATTCTCAAAAGGGATCGCACAGTTGTGGTGTAAATGCAGCGCGCGCAGGGTATCGATATCCACCCGCATCGGTTGCGCCCAGCCGATGCGGGCGAAATAAGCGGTCAGAAATGGGGACATACATCAGTTTCCTTTGATTGTGATGTTCTGTTTATAAACTAATTTTACGCAGTCACTTTGATTTACGTGCTTTTTCGTCATACTCATCAAAGTAAATAAGGAGCCTCTATGAATCACTTTCGCCCTGTTGAATTACGTCATGCCAGCCGTCTGCTGAACCACGGCCCGACTGTGCTTATCACCAGCCGTGATGACACCCTCGGCAGACGCAACGTGATGGCCGCCGCATGGTCAATGCCCGTTGAGTTTGAACCGCCGCGCATCGCGATAGTCGTGGATAAAAGCACCTGGTCACGCGAGCTGATCGAGCGCAGCGGAAAGTTTGGCATCGTCATCCCCGGCGTGGCGGCGGCCAACTGGACATATGCGGTCGGTAGCGTCAGCGGGCGCGATGAAGACAAATTCAACTGCTACGGGATCCCGGTCGTTAACGGTCCTGAACTTGGCCTGCCGGTGATTGAAGAGAAATGCCTGGCGTGGATGGAGTGCCGGTTGCTACCCGTCACTTCCGCGGCAGAAAAATACGATACGCTGTTTGGCGAAGTGGTTTCCGCGGCGGCCGATGACCGCGCGTTTGTCGCCGGTCGCTGGCAGTTTGACGGGGATAAGCTGAATACACTGCATCATCTGGGCGCGGGGACATTTGTGGCGAGCGGGAAAATAGTCAAGGCACTGGATTGAGAAACTCTCCCACAGGGCTTAGGAATCCCCAGTAATTTGCACGTTCACAGGCCATGCCGTTACAGAGTAGCAAGGAACATAAAGTGAACGGAATGACCACCAGAGCCGTATGTTCCCCCTCACCCCAGCCCTCTCCCTCAAGGGAGAGGGGGTCGTCCATGCAGGCATTATTTTGTGGGGATCCCTCAGCCCGACAGGGAGAGGGTGATCTTATTACTTCGCACGCCGTGAAATAATCTCATCCGCAACATTCCGCGGTGCTTCCGCAAAATGATGGAACTCCATCGTATACGTCGCGCGTCCCTGGGACATCGAGCGCAGCGTGGTGGCGTAACCAAACATCTCCGCCAGCGGTACGTCAGCGCGAATAATCTGGCTTCCGTACTGCTCCGCCATCCCCTGCACCATGCCGCGGCGGGAAGAGAGATCGCCCATGATGTTACCGGCGTACTCTTCCGGCGTTTCCACCTCCACGTGCATGATCGGCTCCAGGATAACCGGATCCGCTTTCCGAGCGCCCTCCTTGAAGCCGAGGATCGCCGCCATGCGGAACGCCATCTCCGAGGAGTCGACGTCGTGGTACGAGCCAAACGTCAGCGTCGCTTTGACGTCAACAACCGGATAGCCCGCCAGCACGCCGCTGTTCATCGCCTCCCGCAGCCCCTTCTCAACGGACGGGATATACTCGCGCGGCACCACGCCGCCCTTGGTGGCATCTTCAAATTTAAAACCACTTCCAGGCTCCAGCGGCTCCAGGCTCAGGACCACATGGCCGTACTGCCCTTTACCACCGGACTGCCGGACAAATTTGCCTTCGATATCCTTCACCGCCTTGCGCAGGGTTTCGCGGTACGTCACCTGCGGACGACCAATATTCGCCTCGACGCCAAACTCACGCTTCATGCGGTCGACGATGATCTCAAGGTGTAGCTCGCCCATCCCGGAGATAATCGTCTGGCCGGACTCTTCGTCAGTGTGCAGGCGAAACGACGGATCTTCCGCCGCCAGACGCTGGAGCGCGATCCCCATTTTCTCCTGATCGCCCTTGGTTTTCGGCTCGATCGCCAGCGAGATAACCGGGTCCGGGAACTCCATGCGCTCAAGCGTGATGACGGCGTTCGGATCGGTGAGCGTATCACCGGTGGTCACGTCCTTCAGCCCAACGCATGCTGCGATATCGCCCGCGCGCAGTTCGTCCACCTCATGGCGATCGTTGGCATGCATCAGCACGATACGACCGATGCGCTCTTTCTTCCCTTTCACCGGGTTATACACCGCGTCGCCTTTGCGCAGCACGCCAGAATACACGCGGATAAAGGTCAGTTGCCCGACGTACGGGTCGCTCATCAGCTTGAATGCCAGGGCCGAGAACGGCTCATCATCGCTCGGGTGACGCTCCGCGTGCTGCCCTTTTTCATCCACGCCATCAATGGCCGGCACGTCCAGCGGCGACGGCATAAGCTCAATCACCGCATCGAGCATGCGCTGTACGCCTTTATTCTTGAACGCGCTGCCACACAGCATCGGCTGGATTTCGCCCGAGATGGTGCGAATACGCAGTCCCCTGATGATTTCCGCTTCGTCGAGATCGCCCGTCTCCAGGTATTTGTCCAGCAGATCGTCGCTGGCTTCCGCCGCCGCAGAGACCATTTTCTCCCGCCATTCTCTGGCGGTGCTGACTAAATCATCCGGCACGGGCGCATAGGTAAATACCATGCCCTGCGTCGCATCGTCCCACAGAATGGTGCGCATCTTGATGAGATCCACCACGCCTGTGAAATGGTCTTCGGCACCCACCGGAATGACAATCGGCACAGGATTGGCCTTCAGGCGTTCCTGCATCATCCGCACGACGCGGAAGAAATCGGCACCCGGACGGTCCATTTTGTTGACGAAGGCCAGTCGCGGAACGTGATATTTATTGGCCTGACGCCAGACGGTTTCCGACTGCGGCTGCACGCCGCCCACGGAGTCATACACCATCACGGCACCGTCGAGCACGCGCATAGAACGCTCCACTTCAATGGTGAAGTCCACGTGTCCCGGGGTGTCGATGATGTTAATCCGGTGCGGTTCAAACCCTCTGTCCATACCCGGCCAGAAGCAGCTGACCGCCGCGGAGGTAATCGTGATCCCGCGCTCCTGCTCCTGCGCCATCCAGTCAGTGGTTGCCGCGCCATCGTGTACTTCACCCAGCTTGTGGCTCATCCCGGTATAAAACAGGATGCGCTCAGTGGTGGTGGTTTTACCGGCATCGATATGCGCGGAGATACCGATGTTGCGATAACGTTCGAGAGGGATGGGTCGGGGCATGATATTTCCTTAAGTCTCATGACTTGTCTGTGACGACCGGGATGGTCGTGCATTCGTTCGTTTGCTATAATAGTCCTATTGTACGAGTATTATCGAACTATTTTTTAACGGTTGACCTATTGTTGATATAGCTCAATCTGACGCCAAACGCAGGAAAACGATGATCCCAAACCACCCTGAAACTGAACAAATACTGCTGGAAAATGTGCTGTTTGCCCTCGGCAACCCGCTCCGGCTGTCGATTATCCGCCGGCTGGCCGATGGCAGTGAACTCAGCTGTAACGCGCTGCGCCCGGACGACGTGGTGAAGTCCACGATGACCCATCACTGGCGCGTTCTACGCGACAGCGGGGTCATCTGGCAGCGTCCGCAGGGACGAGAAAATATGATTTCATTGCGAAGAGAGGATCTGGATGCCCGCTTTCCGGGGCTGATGGACATCCTTTTACGTGCTCATTAAACCTCTTATCGCCGGGAGGGATATGTGCCTCCCGGACGTATCAGGACGACTGCGTCGACGCGAATTTCTTCGCAATCATTTCAGCAGTAGGCTGTAATCCCCCCAGGCTCCATTGCTCCGGCTCGTGTTCATCAATACGGATCCAGACCGAATTCCGGAATGCCGGATCCCCTTTCCCCTCGATTTCCACCATTAAGTCCGTCATTCGGCGCAGCAATTCCCTTTTTTGCTCGGCGTTCATGATCCCTTTAATCGTTTGTACATTCACAAATGGCATTGTATCCTCCCTAGAATCAAGGTCTAAAAATCATACTCAGATTAGAAAGGAAAACACCCTGTGTCAAAAGATAAATCATTGCCTTACCTCTCACCCGAACTGTGCGGGCTCGCAGAAGGGGCTAAAATCGTTGGCGATCAATGGATTTTGCTGATTTTGAGGGAGGCTTTTTACGGCATCACTCGCTTCGAGACCATGCGCAACCATACCGGCATCACTAAGCAGACGTTAGCAACGCGCTTAAAGTTGATGACGGAGCTGGGGTTGCTTTCCCGAAGACCTTACCGGGAAGAAGGATCGCGGGAACGGTATGAATACCAGCTTACCGACAAAAGCCGCGCTCTTGCCCCGGTGCTGCTATCTCTGATGGAATGGGGACACCTGCATGTTTTACACACCGCACCGCATATCACGCTGGTGGATAAAGCGAGTGGTGAACCGGTGCGCATTGGCTATGTGAATACGCAGGGCCATGAGGTCATGCGAAGCCAGGTTCAGATTGTGCCGTCAATAGAGGGGTAAGCCGGGCGGTGTGCCCCCTGCTTCCCCTGTCAGGTTACCTAATCCAAACCTTCTGCAGCGTGGCGCTCAGCGCAAACGGCACGCTTTTAGTGCTGAACGCCCGAGCGGTCAGAAAAATCGCTGGCGGAGAGAAGATCGCTCCGTGTTGCCGTCTGTTTCTGGCGGGCATACCGGTCAGGTACGCCTTCAGGACGCGTTTTGAAGCGACGGTGCAGCCACATATATTGTTCAGGTGCCATCCGCACGGCGCGCTCAATCGCCCTGTTCATCTGCGTCGCCACGGCGACTTTGTCGCTGCCCTGTAACGCCTCGCTGATATCTTCCAGAATAATCAGCTCGTATCCTGTACCGTCCGCCCTGCGGCGCGGCACGAACGGAATCACGGCAGGTTTCGCGCTTTTGACCAGCATATAGCTTCCAGCGGTCGTGGCGGCATCCGGAACCGCAAAAAACGGCGCAAACACGCTATTGGCTTTGCCATAGTCATGATCCGGGGCGTACCACAAAATCTCATTCTGTTTCAGCGAGCGGATCATGCCCTTTAAATCATGGCGATCGAGCATGGTTTTATTGGCGCGCAGACGCCCGCGCGTCTGTAGCCAGTCCAGGAGCGCATTATTGTTAGGGCGATACACCCCAATACCGGGGTTGAGCATGCCAAATATCCGCGCGCCCAGCTCAAGCGTCAGAAAATGCATCCCGACCAGCACCACGCCCTTTCCCTGCGCCCTGGCTTTTTCCATGTGCTCGTAACCCGTCACGGTAAAGCATTTCCGCACCCGCCATGCAGGCCAGAACCACGCCATGCCGGTTTCGATTACCCCCATCCCAACGGATTCAAAATTACGCTGCAGCAAAGATTCACGCTCTTCTGCTTTCATCTGCGGAAAGCAAAGCTCCAGGTTTCTGCGGGCAATCTCGACGCGGCGAGGAAGTAAGCGCATCGCCAGCCGACCAAGGCCATGACCGATTCTGAACAGTAGCGGATAAGGGAGCAGCATGATGAGCCACAGCGCGGCGATGCCTGTCCAGCTTAGCCAGTATCGAGGGTGGAAAAAGGCAGGTGAAAACCGGGGTAATTTTGTCATGAGAAAATTATCCTTTAACGTTGCTGTCCTTAATTGATTCTGTTGTCGATCTTTCCTAAGGATTTATTAAATGTCAGTCAGAAACGTTAAGTGTAACGGATCGGATAAAACTCACTTTTATCGTTTTTTGCGAAATGAGGGTCTGAGAGTCAGGAGAAACCGGGTAAGACGACGCTACCCGGCCCCAAAAATTACATTGAATACCCAGGCTTCTTAATTAACTCGTCCAGCTTCGGTCCTATTTCGGTATCCCAGACCTGGGCTTTCCAGTCTTCCTGGTTCACCTGGTTCAACGCCACCGATACCGAACTGTCTTTGCTGTTGAAATGGCGAATAATCACCTCGGCGATATCTGCCGCCAGCGCGGTTTTTTGCTCGTCGTTAAGATCGCGGGGAAAACATTTGATATCTACGTGTGGCATATGCAGGCTTCCTGTTATGTGTGAGCCTTCCACGTTATCAGATTATGTTGTTGGCCTTTAACACCTTGTGCAGTTCTGGCAGTTGACACACCGTATCCGCAATCGCCGTAAACCTGGGCGTGTTTGCCGCAAACCAGTCATGCCGAGGCCCCCAGGTGCGCGCCACCGCAATATATACGTCCAGCAGCGTCAGCCGTTCCCCCAGTGCAAACGGGGCAGCCTTAAGCTGGCTTTCAAACCACAAGTAGAGGGATTTCCGGTATTCGATGCAGTTTTTCTGCAGCTGTTCCGGCGCATCCGGCACCCAGCGTTCGGGATAGTCTGCATACGTAAACGTGGGATAGACGTTGGCCACAAACCAGATGAGCAGACGCTGAAACTGCTGACGCTCGGCCTGCCCCACGGGTGGAGCAAGATCGGGACATCTGTCGAGCACCATCAGGGCAATTGCCGCGGTTTCGGTCATGATGGCGCCATTTTCCAGCGCCAGCGTTGGCACCTGACACAGCGGGTTGAGCTTTTGCAGCAGCTCGCGCTGCGGGCCGGGCTGGTCAAACCCGTCCACGTTCACAAACTGATAAGGGATATCAGCCAGGGTGAGCATCGCTTCACCGATCGCCGAGCCCCAGCCGGGTACGCCATAGAGTTTAATCATGTTGCCCCCTGCGGGATGAAAACCCTAAGTGTAGAGCACCATTAGTAGGTTATCCCAGGCGGGTTGACCTCCGACTGCGTCACCGCTTCCCCCTGTTCGCCCCAGCGCGCCAGCACCTTCTGGTAATCTCCCCGCTTAATCGCGCCGTCAAGCGCGGCCTGCAGCGCGTACACCAGCTCATTACCTTTTTTGGTGGTGGTCGCAACATAGGCTTTTTTTGGCCCTAAACCGACCACGCGGGTTTTGCCCGTAAGCGCTGCTTTGTAAGCTGAAACCGACTGAGGGCCAAAGAACACATCCGCCCTGCCGGACTGGATATAGAGATTGCCCGAGGCATCGTCGTGGAGATAAACCGGCAGCGCGGGCGTCCGCCCCGCCTTTTTGTTCTCTTCGTTCCAGCCCAGCAGAATGCGCTCCTGATTCGTGCCGGAGCCGACAATCACCTTTTTCCCGGCCAGATCTTCCGCGCTTTTGATTGACTGGATCTCGCTGGTGGATTTCACCGAAAACGCCAGAGAATCGACGCGGTAGGTCGCAAAATCAAACTTCTCTTTACGCTGCTCGGTCACCGCAATGTTCACCAGCGCCACGTCGTAGCGCCCGGAGGCAATCCCCAGCGGCCAGTCTTCCCACGCCGTGGGCACAAGCTTCAGCTTTAGCCCCAGGCTGCCCGCCAGCAGGCGGGCCATATCCGGATCGCTGCCGATGCGCGTACGGTTATCGCTGGCCAGCAGAGCCAGCGGCGGAGAATTCAGCATCGAGATGGCGACCGTCAGCGTACCCGGCTCAACGAATTTGTAATTGGCGGGGATCTTCGCCACGGCCTGCGGATCCACCGTCACCGGCAGCGGCTGCTCGTTGGCTTTCAGATCAATGCTGGCGTGGCTCGCCGTTGTGAAGATCAGCCCCGCCAGAAGCCCATATTTCATTGGCACTCCTTATAAGACTTTCGAGAGGAACTGGCGCGTTCGCGGGTGCGACGGGCGGTTCAACACCTCGTCGCTGCTCCCCTGCTCAACGATTTTCCCGTCAACCATAAACACCACCTGGTCCGCCACTTCACGGGCAAAGCCGATCTCATGGGTGACCACCACCAGCGTGGTGCCGGAACGGGCGAGCTTTTTGATCACGTCCAGCACTTCGCCGACCAGTTCAGGGTCGAGCGCCGAGGTGGGCTCGTCAAACAGCATCACGCGGGGACGCAGCGCCAGCGCGCGGGCAATGGCGATACGCTGCTGCTGACCGCCGGAAAGATGGCGTGACCAGGCATCGGCTTTATCCCGCAGCCCAACCACGTCCAGCAGGCTGTACGCCCTTTCCACCGCCTCTTTTTTGCCGAGCTTTTTATGCGCTATGGGCGCCTCTATCAGGTTTTCCAGCACCGTAAGATGCGGGAAGAGATTGAAGTTCTGGAACACGTAGCCCACGTTGACGCGCTGCCTGAGGATCTCCTTCTCCTTCAGCTCGTAGAGCTTATCGCCCTGACGACGGTAGCCGATGTAATCCCCGTCTATCTGGATAAAGCCTTCGTCGACGCGCTCCAGGTGGTTAATGGTGCGCAGCAGCGTCGATTTGCCCGACCCGGACGGCCCGAGGATCACCGTTACTGACCCGGGAGGGATCTCAAGCGAAACGTTGTCGAGCGCCTTATGGCGGCCAAAAAACTTGCTGACGCCGGTGATCGAGATATGTCCTTCAGGAGAGGCTTGCATGGACTGGCTCCTGTGCTGGCGTGGTGGTCACGGAACGGGCGCGGCGGGTGTCGCGGTTCTGATTCACTGCGGAGCGGCGTTCGCTGCGTGCCAGACCGCGCTCGACAACATACTGAATTGCGGACAAGACGGTGGTAATGACCAGGTACCAGGCAGCCCCGACCATCAGCAGCGGGATCACCTCCTGCGTGCGGTTGTAGATCATCTGGATGGTATAGAACAGCTCCGGCATCGCCAGGACGTACACCATCGCCGTGCCCTTGGCGAGGCTGATGATTTCATTGAATCCCGACGGCAGGATTGTGCGCAGCGCCTGAGGCAAAATGATCCGCACCGTGCGGCGCCAGGCCGGGAGACCCAGCGCGGCGGCGGCTTCATACTGGCCGTGATCGACCCCGAGGAATCCCCCGCGAATGATCTCGGCGGTATAGGCGCTCTGCACCAGCGTCAGCCCCACCACGGCGGTGGAGAACTGCCCCAGCACGTTAATGGTCTCAAAGCTGCCCCAGGTGATGCCGGTGAACGGCACGCCGAGAGAGAGCGTGTCGTAGAGATAGGAAAAGTTGTACAGGATGATCAGCACCACGATCAGCGGCAGCGAGCGAAACAGCCAGATGTAGGCCCACGCCAGGCTGCTCAACAGCCATGACGAGGACAGTCTCGCCAGAGCCAGCATGCCGCCAATCACCACGCTCAGCGCGGTGCCGATCAGCGTCAGGAGCAGGGTCTGCCCTACGCCTTCTAGGATCACCGGGTCAAAGAACCAGCGGGCGAACACCGCCCACTCCCAGCGCGGGTTAAAGGCCACGGACTGAATCACGACGGCCAGGACAAACAGCGCCACCGCGGCGCCGACGGCCCGCAGCGGATAACGCGCCGGGACCACCTTAATGGTTTCAACGTTGCTCATCGTCGTTCCTCATGCGGTTTTACTGAACGCTTCGCGTACCAGCGTTTTAGTGAAGCGCAGCCGACCGTCAAAGGGCGGCTGGCTGTACTCTTCCGGATCCCGCTTCAGATCGAACTGCGGCTGATAGCCCTGGCTAAGATAAAGCCTGACCGCTTCCGGCTGGCGAAAACCGGTTGTCAGGTAGATCTGGCTGTACCCCGCCAGCACCGCCCTGCGCTCCAGCTCCTGCACCACGCGCCCGGCAAGTCCCTGCTGGCGCAGGGTTTTGTCCGTCCAGATGCGTTTGATTTCCGCGGTGCGTTCGTCGAAGGGCTTGTACGCGCCGGTGGCGATAATCTTCCCGTCGCGCTCCAGGACGATAAACAGCCCCTGCGGCGCTAAGTACCACTCGGTGAGTTCCACTTCCGCGTCTTTAGAGAAGTAGTCCCCGTAGCGGGCGGCATATTCACCGAACAGCCCCTCGATGATGGGCTGAAGCTCGGCATCTTCCGGCGACACGTCACGAAATCGTTCACTCATAGCGCCTCCTTAATCGCCCAGGCCAGCCGGGTTGACTTCTGACTGAGGAATGCGCTCAACGCCTTCCCCCCAGCGGTTGAGCACTTTGTCGTAATCGCCGTTTTTGATGACGCCGTTCAGCGCGGTTTGCACCGGCTCAACCAGCCCGCTGCCTTTTTTCAGCGTCACCGCGATGTGCGCCGCCTTCGGCCAGCCGCCGTCGACGCTACCCACCAGCCTGGTTTTCCCGTTCAGTGCCGCTTTCCAGGCACCAATCACGTTCGGGCCAAAGTAGGCATCCGCGCGCCCGGACTGCAGCGCCAGCGTTTGTGCCGCATCGTCTTTGGTGTAGATCGGGGTAAAGGGCTTCAGTCCCTTCTTCAGGTTTTCGGCATTCCACGCCAGCAGGATGGCCTCCTGGTTGGTGCCGGAACCGACGATAATCCGCAGCCCGGCAATGTCCTCCGCTTTCTGAAGCGATTTGATCGGGCTGGTCGATTTCACGTAGAAACCGAGGGAGTCCTTACGGTAGGTGGCAAAATCAAACTTCTCTTTGCGCGCTTTGGTGACGGTAATGTTGCTGATGGCCGCATCGTATTTCCCCGATGCCACCCCCAGCGGCCAGTCTTCCCACGAGGTCGGCACCACGTTCAGCTCCAGCCCGAGGCTATCGGCCACCAGACGGGCGACGTCAACCTCGCTGCCGAGCAGCGTTTTGTTGTCGTCGGAAAATACCGTCAGCGGCGGTTGATTAAGGCCCGCCACCGCCACGGTAAATTTCCCCGGCACGGCAAAGCGATAATCTTTCGGGAGTTGCGCCACCGCCTCGCTGTTTTTGGCGGTGTTGATCGGCGTTTTGTTGGCCTCGATGCTCACGCCAGTGCCGTTAATATTCACATTCTCTGCCCAGACGGCAGGGGTAAAGGCCAGCGCGAGCGCCAGAATAAGCGATGTTTTCTGCATAGCGGTGTTCTCTTTTATTGTTGTGTGAACTGGTTTTTTGGTTGGTCTAAGCCCAGGCTCTCGCGCAGCGTGGTGCCCGGATAGTCGGTGCGGAACAGGCCACGGGCCTGCAGAACAGGTACAACCTGGTCAACAAAGCGCGGGAAGGTGTCCGGCGTACCGCCCTGAATAATGAAGCCGTCTGCGGCATAACCTTCAAACCAGGCCTGCAAACCGTCAGCCACCTCCTCCGGCGTGCCGGAAAAGCGCGGGCGCGGCGAAGCGGCTTCAAACGCCACCTGACGCAGGGTTAAGCTGCGCTCGCGGGCATTACGCTTAATTTCATCGGTAGTGCTGCGGAAGCTGTTTTTGCCTAAGTCGCCGATATCCGGGAACGGCTCGTCGAGCGGATACTGGCTGAAATCGTGATGTTCAAAATAACGGCCGAGGTAGTTGAGGGCATCGTTAATCGATACCAGCGCCGCCGTGGTTTGATACTGTTTTTCCACGTCATCGGCATCTTTCCCCACTATCACGCTGACGCCCTGGAAAATATGTAGATCTGACGCGCGGCGGCCGTTCGTTTCCAGCTGCTGCTTCACGTCGCGATAAAACGCTTTCGCTTCTTCTAAGGTTTCGTGATGGGTAAAAATGGCGTCAGCATGTTTCGCCGCCAGTTTTTTACCGTCGTCCGACGCGCCCGCCTGAAAGACAATCGGTCGCCCTTGTGGCGTACGACCAATATTCAGCGGCCCGGCGACCTGGAAGAAATCCCCGTGGTGATCCAGGGTATGCAATTTTGCCGAATCAAAGAATTGACCGCTCTCTTTATTGCGCACAAAGGCGTCGCCCTCCCAGGAATCCCACAGCCCTTTCACCACGTCGAGATACTCATCGGCAATGCGGTAGCGCAGCGCATGCTCGGGGTGTTTTTCGCGGGAAAAGTTCTTTGCTGACCCTTCCAGCGGGGAAGTCACCACGTTCCAGCCCGCTCGGCCGTTGCTCAGGTGATCGAGGCTGGCGAACTGGCGCGCCGTGGTAAAGGGTTCGCTGTAGGATGTGGATAAGGTTCCCACCAGCCCCAGGCGTGAAGTGATGCTTGCCAGCGCGGAGAGTACCGTTAACGGTTCAAAGCGGTTTAAAAAGTGCGGAATAGATTTCTCATTTATATAGAGGCCGTCGGCAACGAACAAAAAATCGAGTTTGCCCTCCTCCGCTTTTAATGCCGTTTCTTTTACGAAATTAAAATTAATACTGGCATCGGCGACGGCCTCAGGGTGACGCCAGGCAGACATATTTCCGGACGCACCATGCAAAATGGTCCCGAGCCGCAGTTGACGATGTGCAGACATATTTACCTCTCCAGAATTAAACGTGTTGCAGCGCTTTTTCCGCAAGCTGTGCAAAATAGCGGGCAGCGGGCTCAATTAATGCTTCGTCCGGATTAAATGCCGGATGGTGTAAACCAAACGGGCTATTACTGCCGATGCTGACAAACGCCCCGGGAATAGACTGCAGATAAACCGCGAAATCTTCTCCGCCCATATGCAGTTCCGCGTGCCGGGTTTCGTACCCTGCCTCGCGGGCAACCGAGGTGGCAAAATCGGCCCAGCGCTCGTCGTTCACCAGCGCGGTGGGTCCGGCATACCAGGTAATATCAATCTGTGCGCTGAAGGCGCTGGCAAACCCGGCGGCGATTTCGCCCACGCGGGCCTTCACGTTCTGCTGCACCTCCGTGCGGTGGGTGCGCAGCGTGCCTTCAAGCTCGACGCTTTCCGGCAGCACGTTCCAGGTATTGCCGCCAGCAATGCGCGTCACGCTCAGCACCACTGAATCCAGCGTATTGACGTTGCGGCTGGCGACGCTTTGTAGCGCCGTTACAAGCTGGCTCGCCAGCACAATGGCGTCGTTGCCTTCGTGCGGGCGCGCGGCGTGTGCGCCTTTGCCGGTGATGCGGATCACGAAGCGGTCGACGTTGGCATAGAACGGTCCGCCGCGGGTGGCGAACTCACCGACCGGCAGGCCGGGCTCATTGTGCATGCCGAAAATCGCGCTGACGTCACGCAGGGCACCGGCCCGCACCATGCTCTTCGCCCCGCCAAAGTTCTCTTCGGCAGGCTGGAAGAGGATACGCACCCGGCCGTTGAGCGAGGCTTCACGCTCTTTTAGCTTTAACGCGGCGCCGAGGATCACGCTGGTATGGATATCGTGTCCGCAGGCGTGCATCACGCCTGCACGCTGCGAGCTAAACGGCACGCCGCTGCGCTCCTCAATCGGCAGAGCATCAATATCTGCCCGCAGCGCAATCAGTTTGTTGCCCGAGCCGATTTCCGCCACCAGCCCGGTCGACAGGTCGTAAGGCTGTGGGGTAATCCCGGCATTCGTCAGCCACTGGCGCAGGCGTGCCGTGGTTTCCACTTCCTGACCGGACAGCTCAGGGTTCTGGTGCAGCTCGCGGCGCCAGGCTATCAGCTGTTCGCTAAAGCTCATACGGTGACCTCCCTGTTAAGACGCGCCTCGGCAAGCAGACGCAGCGACGCGACGCGCGTTGCCCCCTCCGCGACAGGCGTGTCGATGATGAATTCGTCAATGCCCCACAGCTGGTGCAGCGCGTTGAGCTGCTCCAGCACCGACTCAGCCGTGCCCGCCAGCAGCGACTGGGCCCGACGGGCAATGCGAACCGGCTCGCTTCCCGCCTGACGCGCAAAGGCGTAGGCCTGCTCTTCGCTGGCCACGGTGACACGCTGGCCGTTTGCCAGCTCAACGCCCCACACTTCGACCTTTTGCGCCAGCGCGTCTGCCTCGGCCTGCGTCGGCGCGACAATCGCCTGTACCGCCACAATTACGTCCCGCGTGCTGCTCTTACGCCAGGTCGTTACCACGTCTCGCAGCAGTTCCGGGTCACCGTTGAGATGTGCGGCAAAGACGAAGTGCCAGTTGAGCGAGGCGGCAAGCAGCGCGCTTTCGATGCTGGCGCCCAGCAAAAAGCCCTGAGCAGGAACCGGCGGCAGCGGCGTGGCGCGAACGGCTTCATCCGCAGACTGACGTTCAGGACGGATCCAGCGATCGAGCTGGGCCAGCTGTTCGGCAAAGCTGCCTTTTTCCTGTTGATGCAGACCCTGCTGCAGCGCGCGGGTCGAGAGCGGTAGCCCGCCGGGGGCTTTTCCGACGCCGAGATCCACGCGACCGGTCGCCAGCGCGGCCAGCAGGTTGAAATTCTCGGCTACCTTATAGGGGCTGTAGTGCTGAAGCATCACGCCGCCGGAACCGACGCGGATGCGCGTGGTTTGCCCAAGGATCCAGGCAATCAGCAGCTCCGGCGAGGGGCTGGCAAGGTGTGGCGTGTTGTGATGCTCGGCAATCCAGAAGCGGTGATAGCCCAGACTTTCTGCCTGCTGCGCCAGCGTCAGGGTGCGCGCCAGTGCATCGGCTGCCGTTTCGTTTTCAGCGATGGGGCTTTTGTCCAGAATGCTGATTCGCCATGACATGTTGCGTTCTCGTTTGACTTAACATGTCGACATTATTAAAGGCGTATTTCACCACAGAGAAACAATTAATTTACATTTGGTTTGCCGGAAATCAGATATACATGACCCTGCTAAGGGTGTGATTTCAGCGATGAAATCAGCGCATCCGCCTCCTGACGACGGGTGATTCGGACAAACTTGATATGGCTGTACTGCGGGTTTTTCATGTCGGCTTCGTAGCGTTCGCGGTTGCTGCGCCAGGTTTTAATTGTCCAGATGATGATGGACTCCCGGCTGAAAAATGAGCGGCGAAAGCTTTCACGGTTTCCGGTGCCGGGCCAAAGCTCCTGCTGGTGCCATGCGCGTGTGAACGCGCGCGTGACCGCCTGCCAGAGCGTACGGGTAAACCCGATGTCCACCCACACGACCACATCTACATCACGCCACTTCACCGGGCGCGTGCGATTGTAGTTGCCGTCAAGCACCCAGCCGGGCGTGGCAGCGAGCGTATCCGCCAGCGTATTTAGCAGCACTTCATCCGGTGTGCCCTGCCAGTCAGGGCGCCAGTACAACCTGTCCATCTCAATATACGGGAGCGACAGCTCCGTCGCGATGCGTCTGGCAAGCGTACTTTTTCCACTTCCGCTGGTACCGATAATATTGATTTTCACCGTTCCGCCCGATCGTGCTGAAGAAAAGGGATCGCATCATATCGTTTTAGTTTTGTTAATGAAACGCCAGCGAAGCGCACCTCCTGGCGCTCTACCTCAACGTAATTATTAAGGGTTTCTGATGATTAAAGCAGCACTTCACTGTTTGTTTTGTCTAAAAACTCACCACGATTCAGCGCGTTGTAATCCTTGTCTGCTCTGACCACACGATTTCCTTCGACGCGCATCACTTTCGGCACGGTTATATTTTGCGTCGCTTATGAATTGCAGGTAGGATGCCTCGCCATGTTTCGCCTTATCCATACGCAGAATGACTGGGAAGGCGGCATGTGTTTGCGCAGAAGCAATCGTTTGTATTGCTTTCTGCCAGGCAGGACTATCACGATAATGGTTCAGACAGGCAAACAGGTAACTCAATGAAAACAAGCAATAAAAGCGCAGCCGATCATCATGCTGCGAAACGTCGCTGGTTGAACTCCCACGAAGAGGGCTACCACAAAGCGATGGGCAACCGTCAGGTTCAAATGATCGCCATCGGCGGCGCTATCGGTACGGGTCTGTTTTTAGGTGCTGGCGCACGTCTGCAGATGGCGGGCCCGGCTCTCGCACTGGTTTATCTGGTGTGCGGGATCTTCTCCTTCTTCATTCTTCGCGCGCTGGGTGAACTGGTACTTCATCGCCCCTCCAGCGGAAGCTTCGTCTCTTACGCCCGAGAATTCCTCGGTGAAAAAGCGGCCTACGTTGCCGGCTGGATGTACTTCGTCAACTGGGCGATGACCGGTATCGTTGATATCACCGCCGTTGCGCTGTATATGCACTACTGGGGCGCGTTCGGTGACGTGCCGCAGTGGGTCTTTGCCCTTGGCGCGCTGGCCATTGTCGGCACCATGAACATGATCGGCGTGAAGTGGTTCGCCGAGATGGAGTTCTGGTTTGCGCTGGTAAAAGTGCTCGCCATTGTGATTTTCCTGGTGGTCGGTACGGTCTTCCTCGGCAGCGGCAAGCCGCTGGATGGTAATGCCACCGGTTTCCACCTGATAACCGATAACGGCGGATTCTTCCCGCACGGCCTGCTGCCTGCGCTGGTTCTGGTTCAGGGCGTGGTGTTTGCCTTTGCGTCTATCGAGCTGGTCGGTACCGCAGCGGGTGAATGTAAAGACCCGCAGACCATGGTGCCAAAAGCCATTAACAGCGTGATCTGGCGTATCGGTCTGTTCTACGTCGGTTCCGTGGTGCTGCTGGTTCTGCTGCTGCCGTGGAACGCCTATCAGGCCGGTCAGAGCCCGTTTGTGACCTTCTTCTCTAAGCTCGGCGTGCCTTACGTGGGCAGCATCATGAACATCGTTGTGCTGACGGCGGCGCTCTCCAGCCTGAACTCCGGCCTTTACTCTACAGGACGTATCCTGCGCTCCATGTCCATGGGCGGTTCCGCGCCGAAGTTCATGTCGAAAATGAGCAAGCAGCACGTACCGTACGCGGGCATTCTGGCTACGCTGGTGGTGTACGTCTTCGGGGTGTTCCTGAACTACCTGGTGCCGTCTCAGGTCTTCGAGATCGTGCTGAACGTGGCCGCACTTGGGATTATCGCCTCCTGGGGCTTCATCGTGGTCTGCCAGATGCGTCTGCGTAAAGCCATTAAAGAAGGCAAAGCCGCTGACGTCAGCTTTAAGCTGCCGGGCGCCCCGGTGACCTCCTGGCTCACCCTGCTCTTCCTGTTCAGCGTGCTGGTTCTGATGGCGTTCGACTACCCGAACGGTACCTATACCATCGCCACCATTCCGCTGCTTGCCGTGCTGCTGATCGCTGGCTGGTTTGGCGTGCGTAAGCGCGTTCACGAAATTCACAGCACCGCGCCGGTTCATCCAGATGATGAAAAACACGACGCGCCGCTGGTGGAAGAGACCTCGCGTTAAGCACCAATTAAGCATTAAAAAGGGAAGGCATCTGCCTTCCCTTTTTTATATCACAGCGCGATACGCACCACGTCGTCAGGCTGGGTCGCTTCCTGCTGACGGGTAGATTTCTGCTTCACCGTTACATAGAGCGTTTTGCCATCCGCCGAGAGCGCCAGGCTGTTCGGGTAGACCGGCGTATCGAATGTTTTCATTACTTTGTAGGTTTTCGCGTCAATCACGCTCACCTTACCGGCCTCACGGTGCGTCACGTAGGCTTCATTGCGAGCCGGGTTAAACAGGACCGCCAGGGACTCCGGCGCGGCGATTTTCTCGATCACACTGCCGTCTTTCAGGCTCACCACCAGCACTTCCGGTTGTTTTGAATCGGTCAGGAACGCGCGCTGGCCGGCGGTGTCGAGGCTCAGGTTCAGGTAGAAGTGCTCTTTACCGTCGTCCTGCACTTTTTTACGGCTCAGGATTTTATTGGTGGCGGTATCAATGGTGACGAGTTCGCCGTCAGCATTAGTGGTATACAGGCGTTTCGCTTTAGCATCCAGCGCCAGGCCGGTGCTGTATGTGCCGGTATTGGCAATGGTCTCTTTCAGCTTCAGCGTTGCGCCATCCACGACCCAAATCACGCTCTCTTTGCCGACACCGGTGATGTAAATCGTGTTGCTCGCATCATCCGCCACCAGCTGACGCGGCTGCAGCGGCTTGACGGTTTCACTTCGCTGACGGCTATCAAGCACCAGACGCCCTTTCACGTCGCCCGTTTTGGCATCAATGGCCGTCACCGCGCCGTTGATCGTGTTACCCAGCCACAGGGTTTGCGTCGCGCCGTCCAGGGTGGCGCCAAACGGTTTGAGATCGCTGTGAATGGCCTGCGTCACCTCCAGCGTGGCAGGATCGAGGCGGTAGATAACGCCACCCTTGTCGAGTTTACGGCTTTGCGACGTCGCAACCCACAGGGCGTTCTCCTGCTGGCTGACCGCCATTTCATAGGCACCTTTACCCACCGCTTTACGCAGCATCTCTTCGGCGGCATGCGCCTGGAAGGTTCCGGCAAACAGTAAAGCGGCAGACAGCAGAGACGTACTCAGGCGTGGCGAGCACAGATGGCGTAAAGACATAACAATTCCTTTTTTGAAAAGAGGGGTTTCCGCTGACATCACTTCCGGCAGGCAACGTCATGGCATCGCCTTTTGATAATGAGAATAGTAATCATTAATGAGCTGAATGTGGAGTTTTTCTTTTCTCTATTGCCTTTCATTAACGCAATGTGCGGTTATAGTTTTCAAAACATTTACAAAACCTTTAACATGTATGGGCATGTTCCATTTGGTTCGTTTATACATCACAACCGGTTTTACTCATGAAAATCATATCTGCCCGTAAGGCATCTCTCCCGCTGCTGCTGGTTCCCGTTGTTTTTGCACCTCTGAGTGCAATGAGCGCCGAGGAACAGACCATGATCGTCAGCGCCGCGCCGCAAACCGTATCAGAGCTTGATACCCCGGCGGCGGTCAGCGTCGTGAATGGCGATGATATGCGCCACGCCGCGCCACGTATTAATCTCTCCGAATCGCTTGGCAGCGTTCCGGGACTACAGATTCAGAACCGTCAGAACTATGCTCAGGATCTCCAGCTTTCGATGCGCGGGTTTGGTGCCCGCTCAACGTTTGGCGTGCGCGGCATCCGCATGTATGTCGACGGTATTCCTGCCACCATGCCGGACGGACAGGGCCAGACCTCCAACATCGATCTCTCCAGCATTGATACCGTCGAGGTGCTGCGCGGCCCCTTCTCTGCCCTGTACGGCAACGCCTCTGGCGGCGTGATTAACATCAACACCCAGACCGGACAGCAGCCGCCAACCATTGAAGCCAGCAGCTATTACGGCAGTTACGGGACATGGCGCTACGGCATGAAAGCCACCGGCGCGATGGGTGACGGCACCCACGCGGGGGATGTGGATTACACTGTATCCACCACCCGCTTCACCACCAAAGGCTACCGCGACCACAGCGGCGCGCGGAAGAATCTCGCTAATGCCAAACTGGGCGTACGCATTGACGACGCCAGCAAGCTGACGCTGGTTTTCAACAGCGTGGACATGAAGGCCAACGATCCGGGCGGGCTGAGCTATCAGGAGTGGCAGGATAACCCGCGTCAGTCCCCGCGCGGCGATCAGTACAACACGCGCAAGACCATCAAGCAGACTCAGGCGGGGCTGCGCTACGATCGCCAGCTTAGCGCTCAGGACGATCTCAGCGTGATGATGTACGCCGGCGAGCGTGAAATGACGCAGTACCAGTCGATTCCCTACCAGCCGCAGCTGAGGCCTTCTCACTCCGGCGGCGTGATCGATATGCAGCGTCATTATCAGGGGGTTGATACCCGCTGGACGCACCGCGGCGAGCTGCTGGTGCCGGTCACCTTCACCACCGGTCTGAACTATGAAAACATGAGTGAAGACCGCCGCGGGTACGAGAACTTCGTGATGAATAACGGGGTGCCGGACTACGGCGTGAAAGGTGATAAACGCCGGAACGAACGTAACCTGATGTGGAACGTTGACCCTTACCTGCAGACCCGCTGGCAGCTGACGCAGAAACTCTCCGTCGATGCGGGCGTGCGTTACAGCTCGGTCTGGTTTGATTCCAACGACCATTACGTTACGCCGGGCAACGGCGACGACAGCGGTGATGCGAGCTATCACAAGTGGCTCCCGGCGGGCGCCGTGAAGTATGCGGTGACGGACGCATGGAACCTCTACGCTGCCGCAGGACGTGGATTCGAAACGCCAACCATCAACGAGCTCTCCTATCGCGCCGATAACCAGGGCGGCCTGAACATTGGCCTGAAGCCGTCCACCAACAACACGTACGAAGTTGGCAGCAAAACCCGCATCGGCAATGGCCTGCTGACGGCAGCGCTGTTCCGCACCGATACGGATGACGAGATCGTGGTGGATGCCAGCGCTGGCGGCCGGACAAGCTATAAAAATGCCGGGAAAACCCGTCGTCAGGGAGTCGAAGTGTCTCTCGATCAGCAGTTTGCTGAAAACTGGAAGCTGAAAATGGCGTGGACCTATCTGGACGCCACCTACCGCACCAACGTCTGCGGCGACGCAGACTGTAACGGCAACCGCATGCCGGGCATTGCCCGCAATATGGGCTACGCGTCATTTGGCTGGCAGCCTGAAGAAGGCTGGTACGCGGGCTCGGACGTGCGCTACATGAGCGATATCATGGCCGACGACGAGAACACGGCGAAAGCGCCGTCGTACACGGTGGTCGGGCTGAATACCGGGTACAAATTCAACTATGGTAACTGGGGGATGGACGTCTTTGGCCGCGTAGATAACCTGTTCGACAAAGAGTACGTCGGCTCAGTTATTGTAAATGAATCCAACGGGCGGTATTACGAGCCCGCGCCGGGCCGCAACTACGGCGTAGGGCTGTCTGTCTCTTATCGATTCGAGTAAGAAATAAGTAAAGTTTATTTTATAAAGAAAATAACGCTCCTGATGGCAATATGCCATCAGGAGTTATTCACCATATAAATAATTGGATAGCGTATATAGTCGCTCTGTTAAATAATCTCTCAGTTAAAATATTGTCGCTGTAAAAGCGTATTCGCTTCATCAATCAACTTTTCTATTGCCTTCTGGCTGGCGTCGACATCCCGGCGTTCCAGGGCTGAAAGCAACTCGTCATAGTGATACGTCGCTTCTTTAATGTCATTAAGCTCCTGGTGCAGATAGTTAATGCACGGGCCGATGCGCACCCAAAGCTGTTCAATTAAGGCATTAAGCGTGGGCATTTCCGCGTACTGGTAAAGCGTAAAGCGGAAAACGCGATTCGCATGCAGTGCCTGCTGTACGTTTCCGTTGCGCATGGCCTCATGAAACGCTTCCGACAATTTGCGCAACGTCTCCAGCTTTTGTTCAGACATATTCTGGCAGGCTGCGGCAACCGCCATGGGCTCAAGCTGCTTGCGAATAGCGTTGATTTCGTTATAACGGTCCAGCGTGACCTCCGGCACCAGAAATGCCTGTGCTGGCGTGGCATGTAATGCACCTGCTGACACCAGACGCAGCAGCGCCTCGCGTACTGGGGTAATGCTGGTTCCTAATTTATCGGCGATCTCTTTCGTAATCAGTCTTGCACCAGGTTTAAGGGAGCCCGTAATTAACGCTCCTTTCAAACTGAGTTCAACTTGCATGGTAAGACTGATCCTTTGGGCTTTTTCTAAGTGATCCAAATCAAGCATGTTCAATTCCTGTAGCTAAAACTTAATGCTATTTATAAACGTCAGTTTTAATAAAACGACGCTGGTCCGATATATCCTGTATCGTCATGCCTGGTGGTGGGAAGTACGTAAAACAGCCAAAAATGCAAAATGTGTTTTTTTATCGGTTTCGGGCTCATCCGGGATGATGGCGCGAAAAGCCATGTCCGTTAATTAAAGACAATATATCGTATCTTCACAAATAAATATGGCGGGAAACCCCGCCATATTGCTGTTTATTTATTGTCACCCGCGACGTGAATCACGACTTTGCCGAAGTTTTTTCCTTCCAGCAGGCCAATCAGCGCCTCAGGCGCGTTCTCCAGCCCGTCCGTCACCTGTTCACGATAGTGAATTTTGCCCTCCTGCACCCAGCGCCCCATCTCTTCCTGAAACTCATGAATGCGGTGACCGTAGTCCTGGGCGATGATAAAGCCCTGCATCCGAATGCGTTTCTTCAGAATGGTGCCCATCAGAAGCGGCAAACGGTCCGGCCCCTCAGGCAGGCCCGTTGCATTGTAGCCGCTCACCAGGCCACACACCGGCACGCGCGCGGAGGTATTCAGCAGCGGCAGCACGGCGTCAAACACTTTCCCACCGACGTTTTCAAAATAGACATCAATGCCTTTCGGGCAGGCGCGTTTCAGCTGCTCAGCGAAATCCGCCGCGTGGTGATTCAGACACTCGTCAAACCCGAGAACCTCTATGGCGTGGCGGCACTTTTCTGCCCCACCGGCTACGCCAACCACCCGGCAGCCTTTAATTTTGCCAATCTGCCCAACGGTCGCGCCCACAGGGCCCGTCGCCGCGGCCACCACCAGCGTTTCGCCCGCTTTAGGCTGCCCGATATCCAGTAACCCCATATAGGCGGTAAAGCCCGGCATCCCAAGAATGCCCAGCGCCCAGGAAGGATGTGACGGATTGTCGCCCAGCTTCACCAGGCCGCTGCCGTCTGACAGTTCGTACTCCTGCCAGCCGCTGTAGCCCAGCACCCACTCCCCGGCTTTGAAGTCGGGATGATTTGACTGCTCAACGCGGCTAACCGTTCCCCCCACCATCACCGCACCAATCTCCACCGGCGGAGAATAGGATGGCGCATCGCTCATGCGCCCCCGCATGTAAGGATCCAGCGACAGCCAGACGGTGCGAAGCACCAGCTGCCCCGCCTGAGGTGCAGGAACAGGCTGCTCTTCCAGACGAAAATTCTCCACCACCGGCGCACCCTGTGGACGAGAGGCCAGCACCCAGCGACGATTTTGCGAAACAGATTGATTCATCAGGAGCTCCTTCTGGTACAAATGTCATTACAGCCTGGCTCACGATCGGCATTATCGCCTTAACATTACGAGGCAGACTGGTTAAGCCGGACCACAAGATAGATACAGGTTTCATTGGTTTCATTGATGAAACGGCAGTCGTTTGGCGGCCCCAGCTCCAGACAGTCTCCGGCCTTCATCTCGTGGCGCGTATCGCCCTCCTGGAATACCAGCTCGCCGGACTGCAGCCAGATCAGCTGACGCGCCAGCGCGTAGGACGACGCCGGCATCGGGACGTCGCTCCCCGCTGGCAGTTCAATCTGGACGAGGTCGATAGGCAGATCGGTACGCGGGGAAACGTGGCGACGAAGATAGTGCGTTTGGGGATCGCGCCAAACGGGCTGGTTTGCCAGTCGCAAGAGTTTTCCCTCCTGCATCTCGGCTCTGGCAATCAACGTTGACATGCTGATCCCAAACGCGCCGGACAGGCGTGCCAGAAGGGTTGCCGTCGGGCTGCTGTCTCCACGCTCTATTTTGTGGATCATGGCGCGAGAAACGCCTGCCCGCTCAGCCAGCTCGCTCAGAGACCATCCGCGAGACTCGCGTTCAAGGCGAATTCTGGCGCTAATGCGTTGATTCATTGTGTCTGTTATTGTGCTCATGACGTCATACTATAGTGTATGGACGGCATTTCAATGGGGTTCTAATAACAAAAAAACAGGCTTTATGACGTAGCGCTCTTAGGAAGCAGTTGTGTAATATCGTATCTATAACGTAATACTATAGTGAACAACACACAGAGGATTAATCATGATCGTTCGTCATGCCTGCAAGGAAGATTGCGCCGCGATAGGAGAGATCTACAACCACGCGGTACTGCATACTGCCGCAATCTGGAACGATAAAACCGTCGATACCGATAACCGAATCGCGTGGTTTGAGGCCCGCACGCTCGCGGGTTACCCGGTTCTGGTCAGTGAAGAAGACGGTGTTGTCACCGGCTACGCCTCTTTTGGCGACTGGCGCGCCTTCGACGGCTTCCGTCATACGGTTGAGCACTCGGTCTACGTCCACCCGGCCCATCAGGGCAAAGGGATTGGCCGCACGCTGATGAAGGCGCTGATTAACGAGGCTCGCATCATCGGCAAACACGTGATGGTGGCCGGCATTGAGGCGCAAAATGAGGCCTCAATTCACCTCCACGAAACGCTCGGTTTTGTCACCACGGGGCAGATGCCTCAGGTGGGCACCAAGTTTGGCCGCTGGCTGGACTTAACCTTTATGCAGCTTCAGCTGGACGAACGCAGCGATCCGGACGCTATCCCATGAATCAGTCACTGACGCTGGCGTTTCTGGTGGCGGCGGGGATCGGTCTGGTGGTGCAAAACACCTTAATGGTGCGTATCACCCAGTCCTCCTCCACCATTCTTATCGCGATGCTGCTGAACTCCCTGGTCGGCATTGTGCTGTTTGTCAGTATTCTGCTGCTGAAGCAGGGCGTCGCCGGATTCAGCGAGCTGGCCGCAACGGTGCGCTGGTGGACGCTGATCCCGGGGCTGTTGGGGTCGTTTTTTGTATTTGCCAGCATTAGCGGCTACCAGAACGTGGGCGCGGCGACGACCATCGCCGTGCTGGTGGCAAGCCAGCTCATAGGCGGGCTGGTTCTGGACGTACTGAGGAGCCACGGCGTTCCGCTGCGCGCCCTGATAGGCCCGGCGTGCGGCGCGGTGATGCTGGTCGTGGGGGCCTGGCTGGTGGCGCGACGCCAGTTTTGACTATTACAGTATGGTACCGCCTTTGGTCAGCTGTTCTTCACGCGCGTCCATCTCCTCCTTATGCTGCTTGCCGTGGTGTGAAATCGCGGTACGCAGACGCTGCTGCTGGGTGTAGCGATCTTCACGGCTGAGATCGGCATCATCGCTCAGTTCAATCAGCAGTTCATTCATGTGGGTAATCACGCTCTCTTCAATGGCGGCATCCACACGGGCGGTAACTTCATTTAAATGTGACATTGTCACTCCTTGTTAATTGCCGGGTGGCGGCTACGCCTTACCCGGCCTACAGGGGAACCGTAGGCCCGGTAAGCGCAGCGCCACCGGGCAACAAACTAGTTCAGCTTCGCTTTGGAGAAATCGCTGCCCATCAGGCTCACGCTGTATCCGGTCACGTTGCTGCGGGTTGCGTAAAATGTTTTGCCGTTTGCCAGCGCGATCCACGGCGCCTGCTGGTAGAAGATCTCCTGCGCCTGGCCGTACAGTTTCGCACGCTCGGCCGGGCTGCTGGTCAGCTTCGCTTTTTGCACCAGAGCATCATAACCCTTATCGCACCAGCGCGCGGCGTTTGATCCGGTTTTAATGCTGTTGCAGCCCAGCAGCACGTCGGCGAAGTTATCCGGGTCGCCGTTATCGGACATCCAGCCAAACAGCGCGGAGTCATGTTCGCCTTTACGCATTCCGGAGAGATATTCCCCCCACTCGTAAGAGACAATTTTGGCCTTCACGCCGACTTTCGCCCAGTCGCTCTGGATCATCTCCGCGATACGACGCGAGTTAGGGTTATACGGACGCTGAACCGGCATTGACCACAGCGTGACTTCCGCCCCCTTCTCCAGACCCGCCTGCTTCAGCAGCGCTTTCGCTTTTTCAGGATCGTAGCCGTAGTCCTTCAGGTCTTTATTAAAGCCCAGCATATTTGGCGGGATCGGCGATTTTGCCACCGTGCCAGATCCCATAAAGACCGCATTAACGATGGCCTTCTTGTCGGTCGCGTAGTTCAGCGCCTGGCGCACCAGCACGTTATCGAACGGCTTTTTCTCGGTGTTAAACGCCAGATAGCCGACGTTCAGCGCATCGACCGAGTGCAGCGTCAGGTCTTTGTTCTTTTTAATCACGTCAAACTGGACCGGAGACGGCGCAGGAATAATCTGGCATTCGTTGGTCTGCAATTTCGCCAGGCGGGTTTCCACGTTTGGCGTGATGGAGAAGATAAGATGTTTGGTCGGCACCTCGCCATCCCAATAGTTCGGGTTAGCGACGTAGCGGATCAGCGAGTCTACCTTGTACTGCTGCAGCACATACGGCCCGGTACCAATTGGCCAGGTGTCCACATTCTCCGGCGTGCCTTTTTTCAGCATCGCATCGGCGTATTCGGCGGAAAGAATCGAGGCGAAATCCATCCCCCAGTCGGCCAGAAATGCGGCGTTTGGTTCACTCAGGGTGAACTGGACGTGGTAATCATCAACCTTTTTAACGTCCTGAATCAGCTTATCGAGCCCAACGTCGTTAAAGTATTCGTAGTTGCCCTGCGAGACATTGTGGTACGGATGCTTAGGGTCTTTCTGACGCATCACCGAGAAAATAACGTCATCGGCGTTAAAGTCGCGGGTTGGTTTGAAGTATTTGTTGCTGTTGAACTTCACCCCTTTGCGCAGGGTAAACGTATAGGTCTTGCCGTCCGGTGAAATTGTCCAGGATTCCGCCAGAGACGGGACCGGGGTATTTTTCACCGGATCGAAATTGATCAGGCGGTTGTACAGCACCTGAGAGCTGGCGACAAAAGACGGGCCGGAGCTGGCGATTTGCGGGTTGAACGATTCGGGGGAGGCTTCCGAGCAGTAGATAAGGGTGTCGTTGTTTGCCGCCCATGCGGCACCGGCTGGTAAAAGAGCGCTCAGCGCAAGGGCGAGCAGTGTTTTCCCTGTAGACATGGTTATAACCCTGACAGTTTTATTATATAGGTCAGTAATAACAGCACAGCCGTTATGACCTGGCAAATAACGAAACACTATCAGGTTATTCTAAAGCCGCGTTTTTTGCTGATTTAACCGTCAGCGCCCAAAACCGTGATTTGCCTTAAGGGCCATTATTCGTCAAGCACAACCGTCATTTTCTATGCCGCAAGAAATCGGCGCTTTTAGCGTCTCTTCCTCCGTTTGGTTGCTTCCTCATTTCGTTAAAGTAACGGTGTGAAGAAGTATATGGGATCAAATCGTGGCAAAAACTCTTTTACGCAGCGGTAATCTGGATGATTTTCAGGCCGTTGGCGGCGGCGGACAGGCCGTTTTTGAATCAGCGTTACAAATCCGGGAAGCGCTCCGGTTGCGCAAACAGCAGGCCATTGTGGACTGTCTGGCTATTCCTCAGGTCAACGACAGCGGTGACCGCGTGGACTGGTACTCTCCTGTTGAAGGGAGCGTAACCAGCTGGAAAGCGGCCGATGAAGATGACCGCTATCGCGCCCTGCGCTATCTGGAAAATACGCTCGCCAGCGTGGAGTCGTTAAGTAAGAAATGCCTACAGTCGCCTAAAACCGCGCAGCAGCTTTTTGGTTCTCTGCTGTCGAAGGCGTTTCAGTTCCCGGGTGAAAACTTCCTCTTCCTGGTAGACGGAAAGCCGGTCATCAGCTTCTGGGGGTTTGTAAACCTGAACGAAAATGCGCGCGACGATGTCCTCGACTGCCTGCGCGAATCGCTGATCCCCGAGCCCGCGCCCGTTGTGATTGAAGATCCCGAGCCGGAGCCTGAGCCCCAGCCCGTTATCAGCTTTGAAAAAGCAGACGAGCCGCTGGTAGCCCCTGTCGCCGCCGTGCGCATTACGCCGGAAGAACTGTATGAGCCGGAGCCCGCGCCGGTTGTTGCGCAACCTGCCCAGGAGCCTGCGCCTGTTGCCGTCACGAAAAAGCGCCGCGTCCCCCTGTGGACGCTGCCGGTTGCCGCCGTGATTGTGGCAGCCGTTGCCGCGCCGCTGCTGTGGCCAAAACCGTCACCTTCCGCTGAGCCCGTACCGGCGCCAGCACCTGAGCCCGTGGCTATTGCACCACAGCCGATTAAAGCGGTGGAGCCGCTGGCCATGAATTTACCGCTGCATCAGGCTGAAGTCGTAGCAAGTAAAGAAAAAGAACCCGCTCCTGCGCCTGAAGCCGCGCCGGTGGTGATTGTTCCAATCCCGAAAGATGCCATGGTGATGGAAGCCAGTCAGGTGAAAGCCGGGTCAACGCGCTTCCTGAACGGTACCTGGCGAGCGGTTCTCGACGTGAAAGATCCGGTCACCGGCAAGCCGCCGTCCATGCGCTATCAAATCCAGAACAATAAAGGTTTCGCCCGCATCGTGCACGGCGACAACGTTGTCTGCCGCGCGGAGATCTTCTCCGGGCTGCACAGCAATGGAGAGCTGATGATTAAGAGTCGCGGCACCGCCCGCTGCACCGACGGTTCCCGCTACCCGATGCCGGAAGTCGCCTGTAAAGCCGGGACCAGCGATATCGCAGAATGTCGCGCGCGTTATGATGCCAACACCGTCGTCCCACTGACGTTCAAGAAAGCAGGTGCCTGATCCTATGCTGGTAAATCTTTGCGACTATAAACAAAGCGTCACGCTTATTGCCAACAGCGGCGTGCAGTTCCTGGATTTCGGTCTGACGCCGCAGGACACCGCCAGCAACGGACGCTTCGTACGTAAAACCGCGAACGGCCCCCTTTTGCGACTCGATTTCGACCTGGTGAACGGGCGCTATACCCTGCCGGGGACGAACGGCGGGCAGCCTGAAGTGGTTAAACCGGAAACGACGATCCCGCTGCATCAGTCCCTTGCCGTGCTTGACGGCGTCTGGCTTCCCGTCCCCTTCCTGCGCTTTAACCCGCCGCGGACCTTTGTGGAAGGACCGGATAACTGGGCGCGCGTTCAGGTGCGCAAGCTCGATAAGCCCGACACGGCAGGCAACACGCACCGCGTCACCCTCGCGCTCGACAGCCAGATCGCGGAGCATGCTACCTCCGCCCTGTCGCCGGTTGAAAACGATATTCTGAACGGAACCCGCTTTGCGCTGGCCTGGCGGGATAATGAGGTTGAAAGCTTCCTTGACCAGACCTGGATTGACGGCTGGCTGCGCGAGGCGTTTACCCAGTATGCCGACGGCGTTGAAAACCGCTCTGAACGAGACCTGCATCAGGCAATGCGCAGTTTTGAATATCAGGCCCACTGGCTCAATCTGCTGACCATGCTCGGTGAACAGCTCACCGTGCCGGAAGTGAAATTTGTCACCCATACGCTCAGCACGCCTGCCATTCCGGTCGACCTGATCCTCGACGTGGGCAACACCCATACCTGCGGCGTGATTATTGAAGACCACGGTGATGCAAACGATGGGCTTCGGCAAACCGCCGAGCTGCAGGTTCGTTCGTTAAGCGAGCCGCAGTTCCTCAACGAGCCCCTGTTCACCAGCCGTCTTGAGTTCTCCGAAGCGCGCTTTGGCAAACAGCACTTCTCGGTGGAAAGCGGTCGCGAAGATGCGTTTGTCTGGCCGTCGATTGTTCGCGTGGGTGATGAAGCCCGCAAGCTGGCGATGCAGCGTCTGGGAACCGAAGGTAACAGCGGCATCTCCAGCCCGCGTCGCTACCTGTGGGATGAAACACCGGTCGTGCAGGACTGGCGCTTTAGCCAGATGAACGGCAAAACCCAGCGTGAACCGCTCGCCACGGCGTTTCCGCTGATGAACCTGATGAACGATGACGGTGAACCGCTGTTTACGCTACCGCAGGACGAACGGCTGCCGGTCTTTTCGCCGCAGTACAGCCGCAGCACGCTGATGACGCACATGCTGTGCGAGCTGCTGGCGCAGGCGCTGGGTCAGATCAACAGCGTCGCCACGCGCCTGCGGCTGGGCTTCCCGGCCTCGCCGCGCCAGCTGCGCACGCTGATACTGACCCTGCCCTCGGCTATGCCAAAGCAGGAGCGCGAGATTTTCCGTCGCCGCATGTTTGAAGCCATTGCCATCGTCTGGAAAGCGATGGGCTGGCATCCGCAGGATGAAGATTTTGCTACCCGCAAGCAGCAGGAAAAAAGCGTGGTGCCGGTCCCTGAGATCCAGATGGAGTGGGATGAAGCCAGCTGTGGTCAACTGGTCTGGCTGTATAACGAAGCGATCTCCCGTTTTGGCGGCCAGACGGAAGCTTTTTTCGCCTCCCTCGCCCGCACGGATCGTGAACCAGAGCCAGGGGTGCTGCCGGGCCGCGCATTACGCGTCGCCTCTATCGACATCGGCGGCGGCACCACGGATATGGCGATCACCCACTACCAGCTTGATGACGGCTCCGGTAATAACGTCAAAATTACCCCGCAGCTGCTGTTCCGCGAAGGGTTTAAAGTGGCGGGCGACGATACCCTGCTGGACGTGATTCAGCGCTATGTCCTGCCCGCCCTGCAAACGCAGCTGCAGAAATCCGGCATTGCGGACGCCTCGCTGCTGATGGCGTCGCTGTTCGGCGACTCCGGACGTATTGATACCCAGGCGGTACTGCGCCAGCAAACGGCGCTTCAGCTCTTTATGCCAATTGGCCACGCCATTCTTTCCGCGTGGGAAGCCAGCGACATTGACGATCCGCTGGCGGGCCTGCATGCCACCTTCGGCGATCTGCTGCCGCAGAAGCCGACCCGCAACGTGATGAATTATCTCCAGCAGGCGATCGATCATGCCCTGCCGGCGGGCTCAGAAGCCTTCGACCTGTTCGCCGTGCCGCTGCACGTGAATTTCCGCGAAATGCAGGATGCAATGCTGGCCGGTCAGTTTACGCTGACCTCGCCGCTCCACGCTGTGTGTGAAGCGATTTCCCATTACAGCTGCGATATTCTGCTGATCACCGGGCGTCCAGGCTGCCTGCCGGGCGTTCAGGCGCTGATTCGTCACCTGCAGCCGGTGCCGGTTAATCGCATCGTCTGGCTGGATAAATACCAGGTGCACGAGTGGTATCCGTTCAGCCAGCAGGGGCGCATAGGCAACCCGAAATCGACCGCCGCAGTGGGGGCCATGCTCTGCAGCCTGGCGCTCGATTTGCGTCTGCCGCGCTTCAACTTTAAAGCCGCGGACATTGGCGCGTATTCCACCGTGCGTTATCTCGGCGTGCTGGATAACACCGTCAATACTCTGCGCGAGGAAAACGTCTGGTATCAGGATATCGACCTGGATAAGCCTGGCGCGAAGCTCGACGCGCGTCTGCACTTCCCGCTGCGCGGCAACGTCACCCTCGGCTTCCGCCAGCTGGCAAACGCGCGTTGGCCCGCTACGCCGCTTTATACGCTCAGCATCAACTCGGCTGAGCTGGCAAAAGCGATTGCCGGCGACGGCGTGTTGAACGTGCGGCTTAAGCTCTGCGGCGGCAGCAAGCAGGAGGGCCCGGAGGCCTTCGAGCTGAGCGATGCCTGGCTACAGGACGGCACGCCGGTGGCGCCTGACGCGTTAACCTTCAAACTGAATACTCTGGCCGATCGCCGACACAGCGGCAGCCACTATTGGATCGACAGCGGGAGCGTATACCTGAAATGACAGCGACGACGACCACCACTCAGGCCTTAATCGAGTGGATTAACGAGACGCGCCTGAACGCCCCTGTGCTGGATAACGATGCTGACGCCCTGCTTGCTCGCATCAACACGGCGCAGGCGCGGGAGCAGGCCATTGAACGCGCCCTGACCCGCCGTAGCAGCATTGGGCTTTACGGTCATTCTCAGAGCGCCAAAGCACACCTGCTGCTGTCGCTGTGCGGCAGCGGTAACGGGCGCCTGAACGTGACGCCGGGCCAGCGCACCTTTGACTATTTTTCGCATATCAATCCGGGTCATGCCCTGACCAACATGGCCGTGCGCTTCACCCGCGACATCCCGGAGGTAGCGGATGAGGCGTTTCCGCTACGTCTGAGCCTCGTCACCGAGGCCGAACTGGTACAGCTGTTTATTGCCCGCACGACGCTGCACCCGCAGATGCGCGCGGTGGATAAAGCGGTCATTGAGACGCGTCTGGAGAAATGGCGCGGCCTGCGCCAGCCGCAGGGCGTGCCCGGCATCACCGCTCAGGAAGTGGGTGCGATTGCCCGCTTCTGGCAAAGCACCGTACCCGCCGCAAAACAGCAAATTGACGATGCCCTGTGGCATGAATTTGCCCAACTGGTGCCATCGCTCGATCTCAGCACCCGCGCCAGCGTCTGGTCGCTGCTGTGGGGCGAGCAACAGGAGTTAACCCAGCAGTGGCTGAAGCTTGCCCACGTGCTGCATCAGACCAGCCATGCCAGCGAGCTGGCTGCGCCGCTGAGCCTGCTGGTGGACAGCTTTGGCCTGCCCGGCGAAGGCTTCCTGACGCACGGCACCTTAACCCAGCAGGAGGCTCAGGAGACGCTGCTGCATCCGCTGAACAACGGTGAAATGCTCAACGCCATCAGCATCCCGGTCGACGTGCTTGCCTTCCTGACCCGCGAGCTGGCCTTGCCGGTTGAGAACGGAGCGCTGGATAATGTTGATATCATTGACATTCCGGTCTTTGAAGACCGCAGTGCCGATCCTTTAGTACAGGCTAAATGCCAGTGGTTGCTTGAACATTACCGCCAGCAGCTCCAGCCGGATGTGCTGGTGATCTGCAATGCGACGGCGCAGCACGAGCAGACTGCCCAAAAAGCAAAATTGTTAACTAACTGGGTAAAAGAGACCCAGCCTGCCGAGGAGTCTGCCCTGCCGGGTCTGGTGTGGGCGATCACCCCGCATGACGCTCGCTTCACCACCCGACAGAATCTCGATGAAGCCGTACAGCATCTGCTTGGCAAGCCTGGCCTGCGCTGGGGAACACTGCAGGCGCTGGACAGCCACAGCATGCAGCGCGTCATTGAGTGGTTGTCTCAGGCTACGCTACCCGCACAGCGGCAGAAGCGTCTCGGCACGCTGAAAAACCTGCTGCGGCAGGAGATCGCGTCGCTGATGCAAAGCTACCTGGCGCCGCTGGTTGAGGAACCGGGTACGCGACGCGCTCAGGCCGAAAACATGGTGCGCACGCTGCAAAGCAGCGCTGCCCGTCACGGCGAGCTGCTTGAGGGCCTGCTCCCGCCGCTGAAAGCCTTTGAAACGCTGCTCGCCGTTCAGCAGCCGCGCGAGGAGCAGGTGAACGGACTGTTTACGGACACCATCGATCTGTTCGCTGATAACGCCCAGGAAAGCGCAGGACGATTCCAGACAAAAGACAACGCGCGTCTGGCGCACAAAGTATGGATAAATCATCTGCGCCAGTGGAGCCGCAATGAAGCTACGGCCGCCCGTCTTGGGCTGGAGCCTGCGGTACTGCAGCAAATCGCGGATGTGCTGGTGGTAACCAGCTATCGGCTTAATCTGCCGCAACAGCTTCAGCGAATTGTCGAAGCGGATAAAAGCAGCGCGGCGCAGCTGCACGCCGTGATGGGGAATTTCGTTGGCTGGCTGGGTTACGATCAGTCACCTGCAGCAGAGCGCCCAGCAAGCCGCATCCGCAAAGGTCAGGCAATCTTTGTTACGCCCGTCGTCAGCAGTGACGCACCGCGCCTGACGCGCCTGGGGGAACAGCCGGTCCATGCAGCCACCGCGTACGTTTACGACTGGCTGGTCGCACTCTATAGCCGGGCAATAGAGAATATTGATTATCAGCATCCGCATGATGTTCAGCCTGACGCACGTCGGGCACTACGGACTTTAATCATGTAACCGCCTTTTTTGCCGGGTGGCGCTGCGCTTACCCGGCCAACATTCCGCAACGATAATAAACTGCACAATAATCACGCCGCCATACACTCGGCTAACGTCTTTGCCAGTGCGGACGGGTTTTCCCACGACATGGAATGCCCCGCCGCAGGGATAATTTTTACCTCAACGCCCTTCTGCTTCAGATTGTCTACATCATCATCCGGCAGTGAGAGCTCACCGAAAATCAACGTTACCGGGCAAGGCAGCGACAAAAATTGGATTTCCCAGTCCGGCTCAACGCCCGCCACCAGGCTCGATGCGCCCCGCCAGACGGCATATGACGCGTTACTCTTCAGGCACCCTGCCCACGCGGTGGTTTCTGAGCCGAGCATGGCGTTATAGCCCTGCTCCAGAAACTGTTGTTCAGTTTGCGCTGCAATAGATCGGCTGAACATGCCCCCGCCCGCATGAAAATTGGGCTCTGACACCATCAATCCCTTTATGCGTGCTGCCAGCAGCCCCGCCGTTTCGATAGCAATACTGCCGCCCATGCTGTGGCCATATAGCCAAAAGGCATCCAGCTGAAGATGGTCAATCAGTTCCGCCACAACGCGTGCCTGGTCGGTGGTTTTATAGCTGTAATGGTCAGGTTTATCGCTGTAACCGCTGCCGGGCAAATCGATGAGAATCGCTCTGCGCGCGCCAAACAGCGGGTCACAAACGACGCGGGGATATTCATAGGAAGAGGCGCAGCCCAATCCGTGGATGAAGACTACGGGATCGCCAGAGCCGGGCAAATCATGCCAGCGCACGATGCAACCCGCATGCTGCGAGTAAAAACTGTTCATAAGCACTCCTTTTACGATGCACTGTTTATTTATACAGTCATCATAACCGGAATGCCATATTCATCGTTTAAAAATGGAAGGATGCTTCAGAAAAGCGAGACCAGCAGCGCAACGGGGAAACTCATCGGCCAGGTCGATCCTACCAGAAACGCGCTAAGCAGGCGAATGCGCTTGCGATCTTTAGAAAGGAACCAGGTAATTAATGCGCAGATGGAAGCCATGATTGCGTAAAAAACCAACATCTTTTGATACAACGTCATTCTGTATACCAGAGCCGAAAAAATAACCGCACGCAATATGCGTCATATGTTGACACAGATCAAGTTTTTTCGTTACAGAATAACCACTTAAAAATTACGGATAATAACAATTGAGTATCTTGTGTAACACTCATAGTGAAAAACAGGAAGGCCTGGCCGCACAAGCGACCAGGCAAGATGGGCCTAGTGTTTGATCATGACATGCCGCACGACCGTATAATCCTCAAGCCCGTACACCGACATATCTTTGCCGTAGCCGGATAACTTCATGCCGCCGTGCGGCATTTCGCTCACCAGCATAAAGTGGGTATTCACCCAGGTGCAGCCGTACTGCAGGCGCGCGCTCAGGCGATGGGCGCGGCCCACGTCTTTGGTCCAGACCGATGACGCCAGGCCGTACTGCGAATCGTTCGCCCAGGCCAGCACCTGCGCCTCGTCGTCAAATTCAGTAACGCTCACCACCGGGCCAAACACCTCTCGCTGAACAATGGCGTCGTCCTGCTTTGCCCCCGCCAGCAGGGTTGGCTGGAAGTAGTAGCCCGCCCCCTCTTTTTTGCTCCCGCCCGTGACAACGCGAATATGGCCGAGCGCTTTCGCCTCATCGACGGCCTGACAGACGCGTGAAAGATGGGCAGCCGAGCTGAGCGGTCCCAGTTCGGTAGAGGCATCGTCCGGGACACCCATTTTAAGGCTGGCAACCGCTGCGCCCAGCTTTTCCACCAGTTGGGCATAGATGCCCTTCTGAGCATAAATACGACAGGCCGCCGTACAATCCTGCCCGGCATTGTAGAAACCAAACGTCCGCACCCCTTCGACAACCGCATCCAGGTCGGCATCATCAAACACGATAACCGGCGCTTTACCACCCAGCTCCATATGGGTGCGTTTAATGGAGGACGCGGTATGGCCGATGATATGTTCCCCGGTAGCAATTGACCCGGTCAGTGAGACCATACGGACTTTCTCATGGCCGGTAAGCGGGTCGCCCACCGTTTTACCGCGACCAAACAGGACGTTCAGAACGCCTGCCGGGAAGATATCTTTTGCCATCTCTCCCAGCTTCAGCGCGGTCAGCGGTGTGATTTCTGAGGGCTTAATCACCACGCAGTTCCCTGCCGCCAGCGCGGGGGCCAGCTTCCAGGCCGCCATCATCAGCGGGTAGTTCCAGGGGGCAATAGAGGCAACCACGCCCACCGGATCGCGGCGGATCATAGACGTGTGCCCGTCAAGGTACTCACCGGCTGCCAGCCCGTTCAGACAGCGGGCGGCCCCGGCAAAGAAACGGAAAACGTCGACCACTGCCGGAATTTCATCGCCCAGCACGCAGTGCAGCGGCTTGCCGCAGTTGAGGGATTCGAGCCGGGCAAAGTCCTCCCCATGCGCTTCAATCGTATCCGCCAGCTTCAGCAGGCACTCGGCGCGGGTTTTCGGCGTGGTTTGCCCCCATGCCGCAAAAGCACGGTCGGCCGCCTGAACCGCCGCGTCGACCTGTACCGCTGACGCTTCAGCAATCTCCAGCAGTACCTCTCCGGTGGCCGGGTTATAGACCGGCTGTTTTTCTCCCTCTCCGGTTACCAGTTTTCCCTCTATCAGCAGTTGTGTTTGCATAGCATTGTCCTGTTGAAATCACTGTTATTTCCCGCTGCCGGCGATGTTCTCGCCATCGCGGGTTAGCCACCAGGCTCCCAGAATGGGGATAGTTGTCACCAGCATCACCAGCAGTGCTACGACGTTGGTGACCGGCACGTCGCGCGGACGCCCGAGCTGGTTGAGCAACCACAGCGGTAACGTGCGCTCGTGTCCCGCCGTAAACGTTGTGACGATTATCTCGTCAAACGACAGGGCAAACGCCAGCATTCCCCCGGCCAGCAGCGCGGAACCCAGATTGGGCAGCACCACATAGCGGAAGGTTTGCCATCCGTCGGCCCCGAGATCCATCGACGCTTCCACCAGGCTCCAGGAGGTGCGTCTGAACCGGGCAATCACGTTGTTAAACACCACCACCACGCAGAAGGTGGCGTGCCCAACCACGATGGTGAAAAATCCCGGTTCCAGGTTGATTGTTTTGAAGGCCGTCAGCAGCGCCAGGCCGGTGATGATCCCCGGTAACGCAATCGGCAGCAGCAGCAACAGCGAGATCGCGTTCTTACCAAAAAACTCGCTTCGCCACAGCGCCGCTGCAGCAAGCGTGCCAAGCACAAGGGCTATCGCGGTGGATAGCGCTGCAATCTGAAGTGACAACGTCACGGATTCAATAATATCGCCGCGACCCGCCGCCGCGCTAAACCACTTCAGCGTCAGCCCCTGCGGCGGAAAGCTGAAGGCCGCGTCTTCGGTATTAAAGGCATAGGTCGCGATAATCAGCAGCGGGAAGTGCAGGAAGATAACCCCTCCCCAGGCGGCCACTTTCAGGAACAGCGGTGCGCGTTCAGAGTGCATCGAATGCTCCCAGACGCTTCACGAACGCCAGATAGAGTGAAATCAGCACGATGGGCACCAGCGTGAACGCGGCGGCCATGGGCATATTGCCAATGGCACCCTGCTGCGAGTAGACCATGTTACCGATGAAATAGCCCGGCGGGCCTACCAGCTGCGGAACGATGAAATCCCCCAGCGTCAGGGAAAAAGTGAATATTGAACCTGCCGCAATACCCGGGATCGCCAGCGGCAGAACGACGTAGCGAAAGGTCTGGCGCGGCAGCGCGCCGAGGTCAGCTGAGGCCTGCAGCAGCGAGGCAGGCAGACGTTCCAGCGCCGCCTGGACCGGCAGGATCATAAACGGCAGCCAGATATAGACGAAGACCAGAAACCGTCCCAGCCCGGAGGTGGACAAGGTGTTGCCGCCAATCGCGGGTAGCGTAAGGATCGAGGTCAGGATCGGCTCCAGCCCCATATGATTAAGAAACCACTGCGCCACCCCGTCCTTCGCCAGCAGCAGCGTCCAGGCGTAGGCTTTGACGATGTAGCTTGCCCACATAGGCAGCATCACGGCGATATAGAAGAATGCTTTCCACCTGCCGCGGGTGTATCGCGCCATGTACCAGGCCATCGGGAATGCCAGGATGGCGCTGGCAATTGTCACCGCAATCGCCATCGTCAACGTGCGCAGGATAATGTCGTAGTTTGCCGGGTTGAAGAGCGCCTGAATGTTCGCCAGGGTCAGATCCGGCGTGACGGCCATGGTGAAATCGTCAAAGGTGTAAAACCCCTGCCACAGCAGGGTAAGAAGCGATCCCAGATAGACGATGCCAAACCACATTAGCGGCGCGAGCAGGAGCAGGAACAGGCCGAGCGACGGTTTACGCCAGAACAGAGCCGTCACGCGGCTTACGCGGCTGCAGGAGGCGGGAGGATGCGCAACGCTCATAGCCATTTCACCTCTCCTCGTGCAGGCGAATCATCGCCTCGCGTGACCACGACGCCGTGACCGCCTGCCCCGGCGCAATGCCGCTCAGCGGCGAAGTTTCACTGAGGTTGGCCTGGCTTACCAGCAGTTTGGCACCGTCGGCGAGCTTCAGCTCCAGCCGCGTGGCGGCCCCCTGATACTGAACGGCCTGCACGACGCCCTGAACCTGAACGTCTCCGCCCTCATTAAGGCGAATATGTTCCGGACGCAGGGAATAGCTGCCTTCCATGCCGCATATTTTCTGCGCCAGACCCGCATCGAAGACGTTAGAGGTGCCGACAAAACCGGCGACAAACGGCGTGCGCGGACGCATGTAGAGATCGCGCGGGGTGTCCACCTGCTCGATGCGCCCGTTATTGAACACCGCGACCCTATCTGACATGGATAGGGCCTCGCCCTGATCGTGGGTGACAAAAATAAAGGTGATGCCGAGTTCCTGCTGAAGCTTCTTCAGCTCGAACTGCATCTGTTCCCGCAGCTTGAGATCGAGCGCGCCTAACGGCTCGTCGAGCAGCAGGACGCGCGGTTCATTCACCAGCGCCCGGGCAATGGCAACACGCTGGCGCTGGCCGCCGGAAAGCTGCGAAGGCTTGCGGGCGACGGCAAAGCTCAGGCCCACTTTTTCCAGCGCATCACGGGCCTGCGCATGGCGTTTTTTCTTGTCGATGCCTTTGACCATCAGCCCGTAGGCGACGTTATCGAGGATCGACATGTGTGGGAACAGCGCGTAGTCCTGAAAGACGGTGTTCACATCCCGCTCCCAGGGAGGCAGTTCGCTCGCCTCTTTACCGAAGATAGAAATCGTGCCGCCTGACAGCTGCTCAAAGCCGGCAATCAGACGCAGGCAGGTGGTTTTGCCGGAGCCAGAAGGCCCCAGCATGGAGAAAAATTCCCCGTCATGAATCGCAATGGTGACCCCATCCACCGCCCGCACGTCGCCGTACAGCCGGGAAACATTGTTAAACTCTACTGCGTACGTCATGTTCAGCTCCCGGACGATTAACGGCCGCCCATAATGGCGATGTAATCCTGCGTCCAGCGGCTGTAAGGTACATATTTACCGCCTTCCGCGATGGGGGTTTTCCAGAACATGATTTTGTCAAAATAGTTATGGCCATTGGTTGCGCAGCCCTTGTCGCCCAGCAGCGTGCTGGCCTTACATCCTTCAGCCACGACGGGCAGCGAGCCAAACCATGCCGCCAGATCGCCCTGCACTTTCGGCGTGAGCGACCAGTTCATCCATTTGTAGGCGCACATAGGGTGTTTTGCCTGCGCGTGCAGCATGGTGGTATCCGCCCAGCCGGTTACCCCCTCTTTCGGGAAGACGGTGGCAACGGGCTGGTTTTCAGCCTTCAGGGCATTCGCCTGATACGGCCAGGCGCTGGAGGCTACGACGCCTTCGTTTTTGAAGTCGCTCATCTGGACGGTGGTGTCATGCCAGTAGCGGTGGATCAGCGCATGCTGGTCACGAAGCACCTTGAGCACGGCGGCATACTGTTGTTCAGTGAGCTGGTACGGGTCGCTAATACCCAGCTGCGGCTGCGTGGCTTTAACGAACAGCGCGGCATCGGCGATATAAATCGGGCCGTCGTACGCCTGCACGCGTCCCTGATTGGTTTTACCGTCCGGCAGATCCTGTTTGGTAAAGACTACGCTCCAGCTGTCCGGCGGCGTCGGGAAGGTTTTGGTGTTGTACATCAGCAGGTTTGGCCCCCACTGATACGGCGTGCCATAGACCTTGCCGCCTACGTTAAACCACTCGCCCTTCACGATGCGCGGGTCGAGGGTTTTCCAGTTAGGGATAAGCTCGGGGTTAATCGGCTGAACGCGTTTGCCCATGATCAGGCGCAGGGAGGCGTCACCTGAGGCGGTGACCAGGTCATATCCGCCTTTTGCCATCAGGCTGACCATTTCGTCGGACGTGGCCGCCGTTTTGACGTTGACCGCACAGCCGGTCTCTTTTTCAAACTGGGTGACCCAGTCATAATTTTTATCCGTCTGTCCGCGTTCGATGTATCCCGGCCAGGCGATAATATCCAGACGACCTTCCCCGTCGCCGATGGCCTTTGGTGGTTCTGCGGCTTGCGCGGTCATGATAGTCATGCCGAGCGCGCACAGGCTGCTGCGGGCAAATTTTTTGCTCATAAGGGTTACTCCTGTCGCAATGAAATTTAGCGGCAGCCGTGCCGTAAAAATATCTCCCTTATTAAACGTAGACCGCACGTATGCGCCGCACCGTTCGGCTTAAGGAAATTTCATCAAGGTGTGACCGAGGACGCATTCCCCGTTAACTGGATTATAGACAAGGAGTTAGACGCGAAGGCCGGTATGCAGATTTCATATGATACGGCACCGAAAAATATTCGCCGTGCCGTCGTCAGGATAAGAAATGATTATTTAAATAACGAGGGAAGGATTATTCCAGCATCGTGCTAATTAATTTACCTAACTGAATGACCGCCTGCTCTTCCCGCTCGCCCCATGCCCAGGACGTATTAAAGCGGAAGAACGGCGTCCACGCGTCAGAGGTGGAAAACATCTTTCCAGGCGCAATGCTGATGTGGTGCGTTAAGGCCTTTTCGCTGAGCAGGCCCGCGTCCAGCTGCGCCGGAAGTTCCAGCCATAAAAAGTAGCCGCTGTCGTTGTGGTGAATTTTGACGCCGGCAGGCATATGGCGCAGAAGTGACTGCCAGGCCTGCTGTTTCCGCTCGGCGAGCGTGCGTCGCAGGCGGCGCAGATGGGCGTCGTAGCGCTTGGTCGCCAGGTAGTCCACCAGCGCCAGCTGCATGGGAGAACTGGTTGATAAGGTGCTCATCAGCTGCAGCTGCTGAATGCGTCGCGCGTGTTTTCCTGCCGCCACCCAGCCGATGCGAAAACCGGCCACCAGGCATTTTGAAAAGGAGGAACAGTGCAGCGTCATCTCCTCCCGGTCCCAGGCTTTCGCCGGAAGGGGTTTTTCCCGGCCAAAATAGAGCTCGCTGTAGACATCGTCCTCGATCAGGGTGACGTTGTGCTTCGTCAGGAGCGCGACCAGACGCGCTTTTTTCTCCGCGCTCAGCGTAAAGCCAAGCGGGTTTTGGCCGTTAGTCATGAGCCAGCAGGCTTTTACCGGGTAGTCGTTCAGCGCCTGTTCCAGCGCATTCAAATCAATACCCTCCCGCACGTCTGTGGCGACCGACAACGCTTTTAGCTTAAGGCGCTCCAGCGCCTGCAGCGCGCCGTAGAAACAGGGGTTTTCGACAATCACCCAGTCTCCTGGCTCTGTCACCGCCTGCAAACTCAGGTTCAGGGCTTCAAGGGCGCCTGCGGTAATGACAATTTCGTCCGGCGAGATGTTCATCCCCTGCTGCGCGTAGCGGCGCGCAATGGCGTGACGGAGTTCAGCGTTACCGGGCGGCAGGTTCTCAATCACGCTCATTGCGGTAGCGGTTTTACTGACGTTTGCCAGCGAGCGGTTGAGCTGCTGAAGCGGGAAAAGTCGGGGGTCGGGAAAGGCGGAAGCGAAAGGAACAACGGACGGATCGCGGCTGGCCTGTAAGACCTCGAAGATATAGGTGTTGATATCTACCGCTTCATCACGCATCACCTGGGCAGGCGGCGCAGGCTGTTGTGCGGTCGGGCGCGAGGCAACGTAATAGCCCGACTGCGGCCTGGCGACAATGCGCCCCTGGCTTTCCAGCATCTGATACGCGTGGCCAACGGTCATAAAGCTCATGCCGCTGCTTGCCACCTGCTCTCGCAGGGAAGGCAGCTTATCGCCCGGCAGCCATACGCCAAGCTCAATCTGCGAGATAATTTGTTGCGCCAGACGCTGGTATTTTTTCATCAGATTCTCCTTATTGCCGACAGTGTATATCAGCAGGAGAAAAAGAGAAGATTTTGCTAACTGTTATAGTCTGGAAGATGAATTACTTACGGTATTCGGTCACGTGGCTCTGAGCAGAGCGTGCGGCGGCCAGGTGGTCGAGCGTAATCATCGGCGATTTGCAAAAAATGCATTTCGCGCCAAACGGGTTTTTCTCAGACACGTCAAAGGCTGAGGTACGGTACTGCGAACCATGGCAGCATGGGCAGCGAAAATGGATATAAGAAGTCATAGGATTCTCCTGAAACGTAAAAACGTAAATTACTAATGGGCCGATTGGGCATAATGGTTTTAAACAAAACTAATCGGAATGTAGATAAAGACCCAAGAGAGGCTGCGGAGAGGCACAACGTGATGAGAACTGCTTTATAAAACTACGTCAGATATTTATTTGGACTCAAAACCAGATGACCATTAACGCACGGCGGTGACGACATAGCAAGCAGTTTAATGCGTAAAAATCATAAAAAGAATATTTTTATTCCACAACTGCGAGGTATATCAGATGGCTAAAGGGTGAAATTTACGCTAACTGTTATGGTTAAAATTCGCTTTTCTGCGTCTGCTCCTCCGATCTTTGCCCCTATACCATAACAGCACACCGTTTGACATTGAGGCTGTGCATGTTTGGTTTAGATGCTTTTCACCTTGCACGGATACAGTTTGCCTTCACCGTATCCTTTCACATTATTTTCCCTGCCATCACCATCGGCCTGGCAAGCTATCTTGCCGTGCTCGAAGGGCTGTGGCTGAAAACAAAAAATCCGGTCTGGCGCTCGCTGTACCATTTCTGGTCGAAGATTTTCGCCGTCAACTTTGGCATGGGCGTGGTCTCCGGGCTGGTGATGGCCTACCAGTTTGGCACCAACTGGAGCGGCTTTTCACAGTTTGCGGGCAGCATTACCGGCCCGCTGCTGACCTATGAAGTGCTTACCGCCTTCTTCCTCGAAGCCGGGTTCCTCGGCGTGATGCTGTTCGGCTGGAATAAAGTGGGGCCAGGTCTGCACTTCTTCTCCACCTGCATGGTGGCGCTGGGCACCATTATCTCCACCTTCTGGATCCTCTCCTCGAACAGCTGGATGCAGACCCCGCAGGGCTACGAGATCGTCAATGGTCAGGTCGTGCCGGTGGACTGGTTCGCCGTGGTATTTAACCCCTCCTTCCCCTACCGCCTGCTGCATATGTCGATTGCGGCATTCCTGAGTAGCGCCCTGTTTGTCGGTGCATCCGCGGCATGGCACCTGCTGCGCGGGAATAATACCCCCGCCATCCGGGCGATGTTTTCGATGGCGCTGTGGATGACGCTGGTTGTCGCCCCCCTCCAGGCCCTGGTTGGCGATATGCACGGGTTGAACACCTTAAAGCACCAGCCCGCCAAGATTGCCGCCATTGAAGGCCATTGGGAAAACCCGCCGGGCGAGCCTACCCCCCTGCTGCTGTTTGGCTGGCCGGATATGGAGCAGGAGCGCACTCGCTTTGGACTGGCGATCCCGGCGCTGGGTAGTCTTATCCTGACGCACAGCCTGGATAAACAGGTCCCTGCGCTCAAAGAGTTTCCAAAGGAGGATCGCCCTAATTCCACCATCGTTTTCTGGTCGTTCCGCATTATGGCGGGCTTAGGGATGCTGATGCTGCTGCTTGGGGTAGCGGCGCTCTGGCTGCGTTATAAAAAGCGGGTTTATTCTTCACGTCCGTTCCTGTGGTTTGCGCTGCTGATGGGACCATCCGGGCTGATTGCCATTCTGGCCGGATGGGTCACCACCGAAGTGGGCCGCCAGCCGTGGGTGGTTTATGGGCTTCAGCGAACGAAGGATGCGGTTTCTGCCCATGGCGATCTGCATATGAGCGTGAGCCTGCTGGCCTTCTTCGTCGTCTACACCTCGGTATTCGGCGTGGGCTACAGCTATATGGTGCGCCTCATCCGAAAAGGGCCACAGCCGTATGAATCATTCGCCACCGAGGCCGACGGACGCCCGACACGCCCGCTTTCTGCCGTCACAACTGAACAGAAGGAGCAGCCATAATGGGTATCGATCTTTCCATTATCTGGTTTGTCATCATCGTCTTTGCCACGTTGATGTATATCGTCATGGACGGGTTTGATCTGGGGATCGGTATTCTGTTCCCGGCAACGCAAAACGCCGACGATCGCGACGTGATGGTCAACAGCGTCGCGCCGGTCTGGGACGGCAATGAGACCTGGCTGGTGCTAGGCGGTGCTGCCCTGTTCGGCGCGTTTCCGCTGGCCTATGCGGTGATCGTTGATGCCCTCACTATTCCACTGACGTTAATGCTGATCGGACTTATTTTTCGCGGTGTGGCATTTGAGTTTCGCTTTAAAGCCACGCCGGCCCACCGTCCTTTCTGGGATAAGGCGTTTATTGGCGGTTCCGTTCTGGCGACCTTTACCCAGGGCGTGACGGTGGGTGCCGTCATTAACGGCTTTACCGTGACAGGCAGGGCCTATACCGGCGGCCCCTTTGACTGGTTTACCGCGTTCAGCCTGTTTTGCGGCGCGGGTCTGGTGGTGGCCTACGCGCTGTTAGGCTCGACCTGGCTGGTGATGAAAAGCGAAAACGCACTACAGCAGCGGATGCGTGAGGTGTCGAAAACGCTGTTAATCGTGCTGCTGGCGTTTATCGCGGCGATCAGCCTCTGGACGCCTCTGGCGCACCCGGCCATCGCGGCGCGCTGGTTTACGCTGCCGAATCTGTTTTATCTGCTGCCGGTCCCTGCCCTGGTCGTCATGTTTAGCCTCTACCAGTGGCGCTGCCTGAGTAATCCTGATAGCCATACTCGTCCGTTTATTCTGACGCTGGGGCTGATCTTCCTCGGCTTTAGCGGGCTTGGGATCAGCATCTGGCCGCATATCATACCGCCGTCAATCACCCTGTGGCAGGCCGCCGCCCCGACGCAAAGCCAGGGCTTTATGCTGGTGGGCGCGCTGTTGATCATTCCCGTCATTCTGGTCTACACCTTCTGGAGCTACTACGTCTTTCGCGGCAAAGTTCAGCCTGGGGAGGGTTATCACTGATGCAACAACCTGTCTGGAAAAGATTGCTGTGGCTGGCCATTATCTGGGGCGGCAGCGTACTGGCGCTGGCAGCGGTCAGTATGCTCTTCCGTATGCTGATGACGGCTGCCGGGTTTAAATCTCATTAAACTTCATTCCGGGCAGCCCTGCGTTGCCCGGCACCACCCCGCACTTTCAGATAAACCCCATTAACGCACCGCAGAGTATCGTTACACTGGTAAAAGATTCACAGAATTTATAATTTGAGAAGAAAAATGAAAAAGCTCATTGCGTTAAGTGTTATCAGCCTTGTCCTTAGCGGCTGCGTTAATCCTGGCAAAGCATCTGTTCAGCCGGATCAGCTGAAGAGCCACCGTTTTGTGCTGGAAAACGTGGACGGCAAAGCCGTGAAGGGGATGACCGCGCAGCCTGAGATCGCTTTTAACGCGCTTCCCGATATCAGCCTCGTTGATAACATTAGCGTTTCCGGCCAGATGTGTAACCGCTTCAACGGGCAGGGAAAGCTGTCCGAAGGTGAGCTAAAAGTTAAAACGCTGGCGATGACCCGCAAACTTTGTACCGAACCGCAGCTTAACGAGCTGGATCAGGCCATCGGCGACATGCTGCGCAAAGGGGCGCAGGTCGACCTGACTGAAGACCAGCTGACGCTGGCAACGGCCGATAAGACGCTGATGTTTAAGCGCGCGGAGTAATCAGTAGCTACCGCAGCTTCCAACGGCAAGCGACTGTTCACTGCAGCGTTTGCCGTTTGGCAAGGCGCACATCCCGATCGCCGAACCATCAAGCTGGCGGGCAACGGACAGCGAGCCGCCAATCATGGCACAGTTGGCTTGGCCTGAACTGGACATTGCCGCTTTCATTCCCGGCGCCACGTGGGCCGCCGTGGCCTGCTGAACAGGTTCACTGCTGCATGCCGACAACAATAACGCGGCACACCCTACCCAAAATGCTGAACGCATGCTCTCTTCCCCGTAAATAGTGCGAAACCTAAGCATAATAGGCATCACATCCCGTGTCGTCGAGAGCGGAAGTGCGTATTTATGCGCTACTGAAACAATTTCTCGCAATTTTTTCGCCCTAAGTTTGATCTAACCATTGATGGTGAGAATACTGAGGACACAAAAGCGAAAATCGTAAAACCCCCTGTTTGCTAGACTACAGAGATAATATTCAGGGCTGGTCGCCTTATGACAGCCTCTCTGTTTTTGCGCAATGTAAGGGTGTCGTCCTATGCAAACTATTGACGGTAATGGTGCAGTTGCCTCAGTCGCGTTTCGCACCAGTGAAGTTATCGCCATCTATCCGATCACGCCAAGCTCTACCATGGCCGAGCAGGCGGATGCCTGGGCGGGGAATGGGTTAAAAAACGTCTGGGGCGATGTTCCGAGAGTGGTTGAAATGCAGTCCGAAGCGGGAGCAATTGCCACGGTCCACGGTGCACTGCAAACCGGCGCGCTCTCCACGTCGTTTACCTCCTCTCAGGGATTGTTGTTAATGATCCCAACGCTGTACAAACTCGCCGGTCAACTGACCCCCTTCGTCCTGCACGTCGCGGCGCGTACTGTGGCCACCCACGCACTCTCTATTTTTGGCGATCACTCCGACGTGATGGCCGTGCGTCAGACCGGCTGTGCGATGCTGTGCGCCAGCAGCGTTCAGGAAGCCCAGGACTTTGCTTTAATTTCGCATATCGCCACGCTTAAAAGCCGCGTTCCGTTTATTCACTTCTTTGATGGTTTCCGTACGTCTCACGAGATCAACAAAATCGTCCCGCTGGCGGACGAGACTATCCTGGATCTGCTGCCGCAGGCGGAAATCGACGCGCATCGCGCCCGCGCCCTGAATCCGGAGCACCCGGTTATCCGCGGGACTTCGGCAAATCCGGATACTTATTTTCAGTCCCGTGAGGCCACAAACCCGTGGTACAACGCGGTTTATGACCATGTCGAGCAGGCAATGAACGACTTTGCCGCCGCAACCGGACGCGAGTACAAACCGTTCGAATACTACGGCCACCCGCAGGCCGAGCGCGTGATTGTGCTGATGGGTTCTGCTATCGGCACCTGTGAAGAGGTCGTTGACGAGCTGCTGGCCCGCGGCGAAAAGGTCGGCGTGCTTAAAGTGCGTCTCTACCGTCCGTTCTCGGCTAAACATCTGCTCGCTGCGCTGCCAGAAAGCGCGCGTACCGTGGCGGTGCTCGATCGAACCAAAGAGCCGGGCGCACACGCGGAACCGCTCTATCTGGACGTGATGACCGCCCTCGCTGAAGCCTTTAATAACGGCGAACGTGAAACGCTACCGCGCGTTATCGGCGGTCGTTATGGCCTGTCTTCCAAAGAGTTTGGGCCGGACTGCGTGCTGGCCGTGTTTAACGAGCTAAGGGAAGCAAAACCCAAGCCGCGCTTTACGGTGGGTATTTATGATGACGTGACAAATCTTTCCCTGCCCTTGCCGGAAAACACCCTGCCCTCGACCGCCAAACTTGAGGCGCTGTTCTACGGTCTGGGCAGCGACGGCAGCGTCTCGGCGACCAAAAACAACATCAAGATCATCGGCAATTCAACGCCGTGGTACGCGCAGGGTTACTTCGTCTACGACTCCAAGAAAGCCGGCGGTCTGACCGTTTCTCACCTGCGCGTCAGCGAGCAGCCTATCCGCTCTGCCTACCTTATTTCTCAGGCCGACTTTGTTGGCTGCCATCAGCTGCAGTTTATCGACAAGTATCAGATGGCCGAGCGCCTGAAGCCCGGCGGTATCTTCCTGCTCAACACGCCTTACAGCGCCGATGAGGTCTGGACGCGCCTGCCGCAGGAAGTACAGACGGTGCTGAACCAGAAAAAAGCCCGTTTCTATGTCGTCAACGCGGCGAAAATTGCCCGCGAATGTGGCCTGGCCGCGCGTATCAATACCGTGATGCAGATGGCCTTCTTCCATCTGACCAATATCCTGCCGGGCGACAGCGCGCTGGTGGAACTGCAGGGGGCCATCGCCAAAAGCTACAGCAGCAAGGGCCAGGAGCTGGTAGAGCGTAACTGGCAGGCTCTGGCGCTGGCGCGCGAGTCACTGTTCGAGGTGCCGCTGCAGCCGGTAAATGACGCCAGCCCGAATCGCCCTCCGGTGGTCTCGGATGCGGCACCTGATTTCGTGAAAACCGTGACGGCCGCGATGCTGGCCGGGCTGGGTGACGCCCTGCCCGTCTCTGCGCTGCCGCCGGACGGAACCTGGCCGATGGGCACCACGCGCTGGGAAAAACGCAACATCGCCGAAGCGATCCCCATCTGGAAAGAAGAGCTCTGTACCCAGTGCAACCACTGCGTCGCGGCCTGCCCGCACTCGGCCATTCGGGCCAAAGTGGTGTCGCCGGAAGCGATGGAAGATGCCCCGTCCAGCCTGCACTCGCTGGATGTAAAATCCCGCGACATGCGCGGCCAGAAATACGTTCTGCAGGTCGCACCGGAGGACTGCACCGGGTGTAACCTGTGCGTTGAGGTCTGCCCGGCGAAAGACAGGCAGAACCCGGACATCAAGGCCATCAATATGATGTCGCGTCTTGAGCACGTTGAAGAAGAAAAAGTGAACTATGACTTCTTCCTGAACCTGCCGGAAATCGACCGCAGCAAGCTGGAGCGCATTGATATTCGTACGTCGCAGCTGATTACGCCGCTGTTCGAGTACTCCGGTGCCTGCTCCGGCTGCGGCGAAACGCCGTATATTAAGCTGCTTACCCAGCTGTACGGCGACCGGATGTTGATTGCCAATGCCACCGGCTGCTCATCGATCTACGGCGGTAATTTACCGTCCACGCCTTACACCACCGATGCGAATGGGCGCGGTCCGGCATGGGCAAACTCTCTGTTCGAAGATAACGCCGAGTTTGGCCTGGGCTTCCGCCTGACGGTTGACCAGCACCGCGCGCGCGTGATGCGCCTGCTGGAGCAGTTTGCCGGGCAGATCCCTGCCGAGCTCAATGCCGCACTACACGCTGACGCCACGCCCGAGGTGCGCCGCGAGCAGGTGGCCGAGCTGCGTCACGCCCTTCAGGGGGTGGCCGGGGCTAAACAGCTTCTGACCGACGCTGATGCCCTGGTCGAAAAATCGATCTGGCTGATTGGCGGCGACGGCTGGGCTTACGACATCGGCTTTGGCGGGCTGGATCACGTATTGAGCCTGACCGAAAACGTCAACATTCTGGTCCTGGATACGCAGTGTTATTCCAATACCGGTGGTCAGGCGTCGAAAGCCACGCCGCTGGGCGCCGTCACGAAATTCGGTGAGCACGGTAAACGCAAGGCGCGTAAGGATCTGGGCGTGAGCATGATGATGTACGGCCACGTTTACGTCGCGCAAATCTCGCTGGGCGCGCAGCTTAACCAGACGGTGAAGGCCATTCAGGAAGCGGAAGCGTATCCGGGTCCGTCGCTGATCATTGCCTACAGCCCGTGCGAAGAGCATGGCTACGACCTGGCCCTCAGCCACGATCAGATGCGTCAACTGACGGCCACCGGCTTCTGGCCGCTCTACCGGTTCGATCCGCGTCGTGCAGATGAGGGGAAATTACCGCTGGCGCTGGATTCGCGTCCGCCGTCCGATGCCCTGGCAGAGACGCTAATGCAGGAGCAGCGCTTCCGCCGCCTGAATGCGCAGCAGCCTGAGGTGGCAGAGCAGCTCTGGCAAGACGCCGCCGCGGATCTGCAAAAACGGTATGACTTCCTGGCGCAGCTGGCAGGAAAAGCTGAAAAATCCACCAGCGACTAAACCCTATGCCCGGCTCGTCCGGGCATTTTTTTTCCATAAAAAAAGCCCGATGTTTTCACATCGGGCTAATCCAGATAATTAATGAATCTCTCTTTAGTTTCCCAAAAGACATTCACGATAATTATGGATAAATAATCTTAAAGGCATATAACGGGGCAGAGATTACCTGATTTAACCGCTAATTAATAATTTTTATTTAATATGGTTTATTTTAACTCATTCATCAAGCAAATGACCATTTCCGCAGTTTTATCTGGTTTAGATTTTACTTAATTCGTAACAATTGTATTTTATTACTATTCCACAGGAGTGATCTAGCATGAGACAACTTTCTTATTCGGGAAGTTCAACAGGTAATCAAATAAAAACAACTGCAAAGGAATATCACTATGCAAAGAAAAGTACTGGCTCTGATGATTCCGGCTCTGTTAATGGCTGGCGCCGCGCATGCGGCAGAAATTTATAATAAAGACGGCAACAAACTGGATCTGTACGGAAAAGTGGATGGTCTGCACTATTTCTCCGATGATGCCTCTAAAGACGGCGATCAAACCTACATGCGTCTGGGTTTCAAAGGTGAAACGCAGATTAACGACATGATGACCGGCTACGCGCAGTGGGAATATAACATTCAGGCAAATAATACCGAAGGGTCTGATAACCAGTCCTGGACGCGTCTGGCTTTCGCGGGGGTCAAAGTGGGCGATTACGGTTCCTTCGATTATGGCCGTAACTACGGCGTGTTGTACGACGTGGAAGGCTGGACCGATATGCTGCCTGAATTCGGCGGCGACTCATACACCTATGCTGATAACTTTATGACCGGCCGCGCTAACGGCGTGGCAACCTACCGTAACACTGATTTCTATGGTCTGGTGCAGGGCCTGAACTTCGCGCTGCAGTATCAGGGTAACAATGAAGATGCCAGCAACAATCAGGAAGGCACCAACAACGGCCGCGACACGCGTCATGAGAATGGCGACGGCTTCGGTATTTCTACAACCTATGATTTCGGCATGGGGATCAGCGCCGGTGCCGCCTACGCCTCATCTGACCGTACCAACGACCAGGTTACGCATACCACTGCGGGCGGTGACAAAGCAGATGCCTGGACAGCTGGCCTGAAATATGACGCCAATAATATCTATCTGGCCGCCATGTATTCTGAAACCCGTAACATGACGCCTTATGGTGATAACACCGACGCCGTGGCGAATAAAACTCAGAACGTCGAAGTGACCGCGCAATACCAGTTCGATTTCGGTCTGCGTCCGGCAATTTCTTATCTGCAGTCAAAAGGTAAAGACCTGGGTAAAGGTCAGGGCGACCAGGACCTGGTGAAATATGCAGATGTAGGCGCAACCTACTATTTCAACAAAAACATGTCCACCTATGTTGATTATAAAATCAACCTGCTGGATGAAGATGACAGCTTCTACAAAAACAACGGCATCAGCACCGACGATGTCGTTGCATTAGGCCTGGTTTACCAGTTCTGATGGTCAGAGCCCGCAGCGTTACGCGGGCTCATTCTTTTTTGATTTTCGTCTCAAAAGAGCGCTTTATTTCGGTATTGTTGAGGATAAGTTGAAAGAAAACGGGTTAGACTGCGCGCATATCCCCTTCTTCACTAAGGATGATAGCGTTGTTTGGCCGCATATCCGTTACCATACTGACTCTTCTGGCGTGTTTATGGATGGCGTTGATCTTTGATTTTCGCGATATTGTCGGGCATCTCGGCACGCTGTTAAACCATCTGGATCGCCATTAACAGTTATTCCCAGAAAAAAGCCACCAGCTTTGCCGGTGGCGGTCATACGCATTTCGAGCGTTACTTTTTCACGGGTTGAGGTTTTTTATCCCCTGATTCGGGGGCCTCGCGCGGATCGTCTTTTTCAACACAGAGCATAATGTCTCCTGTTTCAGTTAACCACTTCCCACTATAGCCAGTGTGAACAGATCCTGGCCAGGCGGTAATCAACCTATATTGCTCTCTTTTTTGCGAAACGAGAGGTATCCAAAAACGCCGCTTTCACCATCGCTCGGATGGTTCACGCCGTCCATCACCGTCACTTCGGGGAAATCAAACGGCGACACATTTTCAAAACAGGCCACATTGACGCCGTATTCATTTGGGTTAGAGCGACGCTGATGGAACGTGTATATCCCGCAGACCGAGCAGAAGAAATGCCGCGCAGTCACCGTGTTGAAACGGTACTCCGTCAGTTTATCCTCACCTCTTGTCACGGTAATACCCGACAACGGTGCAGAGACCACAACTGCGCCCCGCATACGGCAAAAAGAGCAACTGCAGCGCCGCGCAGTATTAAAACCGTCCGTGAGTTCGACGGTAAATGCCACCGCGCCACAATGGCACTGTGCATGACGAATATCTGTCATCGGTTAGACCCCTTTTCTCACCAACTCGGCGGCCTTAACGAAAACCTCATCTTCTACGCCATCGCCTTTCTGCCTGCCGAGCCTGACCAGCTCTTCAACAATGCTGTCGCGATCGATCGGTCTCTGGGCGGAAACCAGCCCAATAACGGCGGCACCAATCGCCAGCCCCACTAATCCTGTTTGTTCGTCTTTGTTCTTCATACTCATGCTCCTGATACAACAAACAAGCGTAGCAGGATTTTTAAAAACGCAGCGTCAGGCCGTATTCACTGAATCGCTGTCAGCCCGACGCGCTGGCCGTACGATAGCTCTAAGGTATTTCCATCGGGATCGGCAAAGAATACATAATACCCAACGGGATCGCCCAGATCTTCCGGTGCTTTCCGTAACGCTCCTTCTTCGATGGCCATCGCGGTTTTTCTGTCAATTTCTTCGCGCGTGGCGCAGGCAATCCCAAGGTGGCCAAAATGCCCCAGCGGCGTATCGGTCACGTTGTCAGACTGCACCAGAACCAGCGCAAAAGGACGCGTATGGTCAGTCAGCCACGCCACTTTGCGGACATCGGGGAGATCGGGCTCACGCGAGTGGATGACCTCCATCCCGGCATATCGGCGGTAGAAAGCAACGCTCTTCTCCAGATCCCGGACCATAAACGCAACATGAGTGAATCCTACGTCAATGTCTTTCATTTTAAGATGTTACTCCTCTATTAACGTGTCGAAGCCATCTTAAAAGCTCAAGTTAACTTGAGGTCAACGGTGAATTTGTGCGGTCCTGCTGATGCTCAATTGGGGATGAAGGGATAAAAATAATACAGCCCCGCCGTAGCCGAGACGCTTACGACGACGCTCAGTAAAAACCAGGTTTTGAATGGCTGCTTCTGCGTTTTATGGCGAAAGAGCTGTTGGCCCACAATAGCGCCAGGCCACCCGCCTACAATGCCAAATACCAGTAACGTCCTCTCCGGTACCCTGCGCATCCCTTTCCGCGCAGCGGTTTTATCGGCGCCGTAAATGGCTATCGTCAGAACGTTAATCAGCAAGAACCACATGGCGCAGGGATACGCGGTAAAAACGCTGCCAGCTGCAGCGATGAACAGGAGCAAAAAGCAAAAACGATTCAAAGTCATAGTGACAGCCACTGGACAGGTATGCGGATTTCGAAAGGCATTATACGCTTTCTTACGCATGTATCAGCCTGAGGCCATCTTTCGTCAAACATACCCATTCAGTCCTGCGCCGTCTTCACGCCCTCACTTGTCAGCGTTATGCGTCCCGCTCGGTGCGACGGCAGGAGCGGAATACCAGTTTTCTTTGGCGACCATGACGCTTCCTTCAGGCTGCATGACAAAGTTGGGCGACATGATTTGCACGTTATATTCGTTAAAGACATCCTGAATGTTGCTGAACAGCGCATTGCGCGCGACGGCCAGAGGCTGCCCGGGTAGCAGCCTGACCTGAAGCTCATAGGCGATATACCAGTCCATTAGCGACAGCTGACGCACCAGCGGCGGCGTCGAAGGATCCACGCACGCTGTCCGCCTGGCGGCCAGCTCAAGCATGGCATGCACCTGCCGCCAGGGGGTGTCATACCCAATGGTGACGCTTACGGTTAAGTTGACGCTGCCGTCATTGTTTTGAGCGCTGAGGTTCGTTATCTTGCCGCTCACCACGACGGCATTAGGCACGGTGACCACATAGTTTTCGCGGGTGATAATTTTGGTGGCGAGCATACCAATTTCGCTCACCTTCCCTTCATTATCCGCGACCCGAATGACGTCGCCCTTGCGCAGCGCGCGCGAATAAATCAGTACGAGACCGCTCATCGCATGATTCATCACCCCAGCAGAACCCAGCGTCAGCATCAGACCAAAGAAGACGCTTATGCCCTTAAAAGCCAGCGAATTGGCCCCGGGAAGAAACGGGTATGCGGCGGAGAGCGCGAACAACCACACCACAACTGAGAGAAGTTTTCTGGTCGCCCCGACGGTTTCAGGGTGCAGCCCTGGAAACTGTAAACGCCCCACTTCTACCTGGTTGAGTACCATCTTTAACACTTTGAGGATTACCGCAGTGATGGTGAAGATGATGAAAACAATTGCCAGTCCTGGCAGCGCAGAGGCAACGGCTAAGGCAATCTGCCGTATGACATGTAACGTCCAGTCACCCAACGATGTTGCCCAGACTCGCGTCCAGGGAAACAGGCTGAACGACCAGCTAAGCCAGCCGTAAAAAGCCAAAATCATCACAACCAACATCAACAGGCCGTACAGGCGCGCTTCGATGAGGCCGATGAAACGGCGCCAGCGTTGGGGTACCCAGCTCCGCTTCTCTGCGACCTTTCGACGATAGTGCCCTCTTACCCATTTCCAGGAGCGCAACGCACCATACCCAAGCAGGAACCAAATCAAAATACCGGCCGCAGTCTTAGCGGTGGAAAGCACCAGCCATCGGGTATCATATTGATCGCGAAGCGAGTTACGCTGCGCTTCCAGACGAGCCAGGACGCGCTGAGCGGCCTGATCCAGGGTAAGATCGTCCCCTTCATCCAGATCTGATTCTGTCAGCAGCATGACCGGCTTACCATTCATCACGAACAGTCTTCCCTGCTGGTTATACCGGGTGACAGGGATAATTGTCAGAGGTTTGCTAACATCTTCCTGCGAGAAATTACGTAACGTATTTCGAATCCGTAATACACGCTCTTCTGGCGTGGTGAAACCGAACTTTGCCTGCAGCATGACGATCGGTTGATGAAAGATATATAGCGTGCGTGCCCGCTCACTTTCAGTCGGTTCCTGTCGGGGTTCGGCAGCAAAAACGGAATGAGCAGGGAAATAGAGTAAACATAATAATAGAGCGAGCACTAACCTGTTCATATCTACCTGTATTTCATGAATTATGCGTTTTCACCAGGCATTGTATTAACATCATGCCGACCTACAGCCGTCGAAAACGTCCCTGCGAGAAATACCGTTCGCAGGGCAAAGCTCTTGGCTATCATGTTGAATTTCTTGAAAACCTCTCAACGTTCTGCTACATCACATAGAGGTTTTTGTTATTAAGCGCTTAATGAAAGGAAGCATGAATAAATATAAGTGGTGATACACAATCAGCAAGTTACTTGCCGAAAATTAACGCGTTGTATTTGTAATGAAAGGCACTAACCTCTTGTCCATCACGAGTTGTTAACCTGCATCCCTTTTCCTTCTTGTCAGGCTAAATCTTTCGATGCAATCCCTAAGCGTATTGAATTCGTCGCAGTAATCCGTACCATACGCGGCATGCCTACGCCTGCTGGCGTTTATCTGCCAGCGCTATCCCGTCTTTCATTGCCGATCAGAGGGGCTTGAAAACGCGAAAAGGGTTTACGAAATTTACGGGGCAGGATAGCGGAAATGAGCCAGAATCTGATCGTCATGCCGGAAGTACGGCCGTCGATTTAGAAAGAGGTTACCCCTATGGTGCCCTGACGCCTCCCGAGACAAATAAAAATGCCAGAGAATCAATCGAGTACAAAGAAAGAGCAATACAACCTGAATAAGCTACGCTGATTTAGCCAACTCATTGATATCATTTATATTATCATTTAATTCAATTAGTTATAGCATAATAACTTCCCCCTAAAGCTACCCATAACTACATTTTTAGTGCCCTTTTTTTGCCCCTTTTCCGCATTTTTGCCCCTAAATTTGCCCCTAACTTTACCCAGTGCGCACCTCTTTTTCTCCCTGCCCTATACTTTCAGTCTGACTGACTGGAGGTTTCTATGTGTGGACGCTTTGCACAAGCTCAAACGCGTGAAGAATATCTGGCTTACCTGGCCGATGAAGCCGATCGCGACATCGCATACGACCCTGAGCCTATTGGACGTTACAACGTGGCGCCCGGTACAAAGGTCCTGCTGCTGAGCGAACGAGACGAGCAACTGCATCTCGATCCGGTTCTGTGGTCATACGCGCCCGGGTGGTGGGACAAAGCACCACTGATTAACGCGCGAGTCGAGACGGCGGCCACAAGCCGCATGTTTAAAACGTTATGGCAGCATGGCCGGGCAATATGCTTCGCCGACGGATGGTTCGAATGGAAAAAGGAAGGCGACAAGAAACAGCCCTACTTCATTCACCGGGCTGACGGCCAGCCAATATTTATGGCCGCGATCGGCAGCACACCGTTCGAACGCGGAGATGAAGCAGAAGGTTTTCTGATAGTGACGTCTGCAGCTGACAAAGGACTGGTCGACATTCACGACCGCCGGCCGCTGGTTTTGTCTCCGAAAGCAGCACGTGAGTGGATGCGTCAGGATTTAGGAGGGAAAGAAGCGGAAGAGATAGCTGCTGACGGAGTTGTGCCCGCCGACAAGTTTATCTGGCACGCCGTGTCGCGCGAAGTGGGGAATCCGAAACATCAAAGTGCTGAATTGATTAGTCCTATAAGTTGATAAAATATGATTATTCGTACTTAGATTAACCCCGAAAGTGAGTTCATAAATCAATTTTTAATTGTTTAATCTTTTCACTTTTAGCTTTTTTTATGTATTATGTTTCAATTGAATGAATACCATTAATAGAAGGCTCATCATGTCTGATTATCTAGAATATCTCCCAACGTTGAAAAGATTATCCAAGTTAGATAAACTTACTGAGCATGATATTTCTCAGCAATTCAAAAAACATCACAATAAAGATGTTGCAATCTTTAAAACAGAACTCTGCTATGGTTCTTTTAAAGTAGCAGTTGATGGTTTAAACTTTTTACTGACTGAAAGACCCATATCATACCTTAATAAACGCTGGGGTCGTTGCACAGTTATTCAGGAGCATGCAAACCCTCTAGGCATAGCCTTACCATTATATATAGGAGAGGGCACAATTTCTAAGGCCATTCATGAAATAAAAAAATCAGAAAGCCCCTTAGACAATGCCAATAAATGGCTATTCGAAAACTTCTCGCTAGAGGTGGCCATTGCTTATTTCAATAAATACTTTAGTAAGAGCGAATCACTTAAGAATTATAAAACAATTATTTTTGAAGCTATAGAAGCCTTTTACCTAGGTTACGATCACATATCTATCATGTCTCTTTTTCCTGTGTTTGAGGGAGGATTAAGGAGCTTATTCGTTATATATGCTGATGGTGACAACACTAATACCAGCGCTGATAGATTCGAGAAAGAAATAAGGAAGCTAATTATTAACTGGGGATTACGTGAGGTTGATGGATTCGATTGGCATCCAGGGAAAGGTTATGACATTGAAAGTGAAATTGATTTCTTCACACATATAAACCCCCAGTGCGATGTATTAAACTCAACCAGAACGTTTTTTAAAAACGTAATCTACAAACCGACTGGAGGTATTAATGAGGGCAGTTTCAATAGACATTTAACGCTACATTTGCTGAATAATGATTTTAATGAGCCGTCTAATTTTGTTAGGATTTTCTTGGCATTAACCCATATAAGCTTTGCCGAAAGCCTAATGAATAACAACGTACCTTTCTCATGGGAAGGCATTGATGACAATGACCGATACATTGCTTCTTTCATTTCTAAAAATAGCGATATATTCTTTAGATATCGCAGAGGTGAAATTAGAAAACTAGGGTTAAATTTATATTAATTCAAGCAATGTGTCTTACTGCAAGCATCAATGTTAGTGCCTGATTTTAAATTTATTATTAGCGCTTTCGATGATTGCTTTTGACGCATTGCGGATTACTACATAACAAAGCTTCATCGAACCCTGAGCAGATCTGAATATCTTGTTGTATACCGCGGTGACAACATTTCGCGTTTCATCTGCCACTGCTGCTGAATGCCCTGCCCGGCAAAGTAGAGCGTGCCTTTTCCATCTTTAGCGTTTAGGTGATCGAGCACTTCCATCAACCTCTCGCTACCTGCACGCGGCGCGTTCTCATCAAACAGGTTGAGCTGAGCCACACCTTGACTGAAGAAGTCGCCCAGCATAATGCCAGCCTTTTGATAGCGGTGACCATCCTTCCAGACTTTGTCCAGGCACTTTACCGCAGCGTTGATGATGTCGCGGGAATCTTGGGTTGGGGTGAGAAGCTTCATGGACGCGCTGTTACCGTAATACGGTTCATTAAGCGCAAAGGGAGAGGTTTTCACGAATGCAGAGATAAAGCGGCAGTACTGATGCTCGCCGCGAAGCTTTTCGGCGCCACGCGCCGCATAGCTGCAAATAGCCTGGCGCATCTGTTCGTACTCGGTGACGCGTTCGCCGAATGAGCGACTGCAGACGATTTCCTGCTTTGCCGGAGCAAACTCCTCCAGATCAAGACAAGGCTCGCCGCGTAACTCACGGACCGTTCGCTCGAGGACGACATTGAAGTGCTTCCGAATAATCCACGTGCTTTGTTCAGAAAGGTCGAGGGCAGTTTTTATGCCCATGGCGTTCAGCTTCTTGCTGATGCGCCTTCCGACGCCCCATACGTCCTCTACAGGCACGATAGCCAACAGCCGACGCTGGCGATCGATATTGGACAAATCAACAACTCCGCCCGTCTGCCTCTGCCATTTCTTGGCGGCGTGGTTTGCGAGCTTAGCGAGTGTTTTTGTTTGCGCAATGCCAACCCCGACAGTCAGGTGCGTACGCTTAAGAACCGTAGCGCGGATTTCTTTGCCGAACTCCGTCAGGTCCCGGCAGTTGCGAACACCTGCCAGGTCGCAAAAAGCTTCGTCGATGCTGTAAATTTCGACGCGAGGGCTCATTTCCTCAAGCGTCGTCATTACCCGGTTTGACATGTCAGCATAGAGCTCGTAATTACTGCTAAAACAAACAACACCAGCTCGCCTGAATAGATCCTTTTGCTTAAAGAACGGCTCGCCCATGGTAATTCCAGCCGCCTTGGCCTCGGCGCTGCGTGCGATTACACAGCCATCGTTATTTGAGAGAACAACAACCGGCCTCCCTCTCAGGTCCGGCCTGAATACAGTCTCGCATGATGCGTAGAACGAATTCACATCACAGAGGGCAAACATATTCAGCTCGCAGATTTAACGATGAAAGTAACAACGCCAAACACGTCCAGTGTGTCTTCACTGCCAACGATGATCGGTGAGTAAGCGCTGTTCATCGGCATGAGCTGGACTGTTGGGCGTAGCTGCAGACGCTTAACAGTGAACTCCCCTTCTACCGATGCGATCACGATATCTCCATGCTCAGCTGTTCGCGAGCTATCAACCACCAGCAGATCGCCGTCGCTGATCCCAGCCTCAATCATTGAATCACCCGCCGCTTTAACGAAATACGTTGAGCTCGGGTGAGCGACAAGTAACTCATTGAGATCGATGCGCTGTTCAACGTAATCAGCCGCAGGGCTTGGGAAACCACACTGTACTAAGTCACTGAAAAGCGGAAGAGCGATAATTTCTCGCAGTTCTGTTGGCCTGATGAATTCCATAACCCACACCTCAAACACTGTTTTTATATACAGTAGTTTTATTTGTAAGTGTCCGCAAGATGCAGGCCCTACCGTCACTGCTTAAAGCTTCGCCGTTTCGTTTCTAAGTTTCTATTCAGCTTCGAATTATGAGTTTTGTAAATTTTATGGCCGTAACTCAGTGTGAACAGATTTAAGCCGATTTCGAAACTGGGAATTTTTTATACAGTGTACAAACCGCCACATCATAGATGATTGCCACCTGCTTCCTGTCCACGCCGTTCGCTATCAGTCGACCCGCCTGCGCCCATTGTTCCTGGGTGAGCTTTGGCCTCCTCCCGCCGATTCGTCCTTTCTCACGAGCTGCGGCCAACCCTGCCCGGGTGCGCTCTACTATCAATTCCCTCTCCATTTCTGCCAGCGCTGACATGATATGAAAGATGAAGCGCCCCATCGGGCTTGATGTGTCGATGCTGTCCGTGAGGCTCTTAAAGTGGATGCCGCGTTGCCGGAGTTCGTCCACCAGCAGCACCAGATTCCGCATGCTGCGACCGAGTCGATCCAGTTTCCAGACCACCAGCGTATCCCCCTCATTTAATGCCTTGAGAAGCCTTTTGAGTGCTGGCCGATTCGCTACCGTTCCGCTCATTTTTTCTTCGAAAATTTGTTCACATCCTGCGCGTTCGAGCGCTTGCCGCTGAAGATCCGTATTTTGGTCATTTGTTGACACCCTAACGTAGCCAATTTGCATATTTTTCACCCAGTTATTTTTGCAAAAAAAATCAGGTGAAGTTATCGGCCAGGCCGCTCAAGAGCAATCTATAAAACGTCGGTTTAGGAAGTAGCGCGACGAAAGACGTCGGAACGGCTACCGGAACCGTGGCGGCCGGGGATGATTCGCGGTTTAATACTGTCGATAAAAAAACAGGGGGAAATGTTACTGGCAGTTTGATGGTAACTCAGGGCAATAGTATTGGAGTATCCACTCAGGCCGGCGGTGATAAGACCATTAAGCTATACAACATCACAGGGGATGGGACTGAAGGAGGTTATGTAAACGCGGTGGGAGGGGCCTGGTATGGCGGGAACTGGACTCTTGGCGGCGTTCGGGGAGGCGCGTCTAATTTAGACAGAGCGCAGTTAAATGTTAATAGCGGAACTGGTACGGCGGGGTCATTTTTATTTTACCCTGATGAAAGATTCAAATCATCTTCGTGTGGAGCTGATGGGGCTGGATATGGTGGCTCTTGGTCAGACATTAACACATGGCAAAGGAATATCTCTTTTTTTAGGGGGAACTTAGCTGTTAATAATGATGCAGGGTTTATTCCCTTTGCCCGCTGGCATAGTCAATGCAGTGGCGGATATTCTTCCACTGTAGGGCTTGGCTCTATAGCTACCGGGCCTAGTTCATGGGCGGATGTCGCAATAACAACACTCGGGGATGGTGGCTCTGCCGGACAGCGTATATTTCAATTCACGACAGCAAACGGTGATATATATGCTAATGCTGGTGGAAATCTTTCCGGTAACTATATTTTCCAGAAACAGCCTAACTGTGATATTACGCTAAAGCACGATGTGAAATATGATAATGGTTATCAGTCATACGCGAATATAAAGAAGCTCCTGCCAGCAACTTACGTCTACAACGACGACCCTCGTGAGAGGATTCGCCGGGGTATCATTGCCCAGGATGTCATGAAAATTGACAGCGAGTACGTCAAACTGGTTCCTGCATCACCAGCGTTCGACAGTGAGGGCAACAGGATTGATGCTGATGATACGTTGGCGCTTGATACGAACGTCATTATGCTTGATACGGTGCTGGCCCTGAATTACGTCATCAAGAAGCTGGAGGCTACACAGAACGAGCTGGAGGATCTTAAGCTAAAAATAGCGGCATCATGAAGCCCGAGCATTCAGTTGCAGCCCGTTCCGGCAAATGACGGGCTGCAAAATATTCAGCTTCCTGATTCCAGTTTTTCAACCTTACTCGTCAAATCATCGACCTTAACCATTAGGGCAAGAATGGCCTCATGGTGCAGAGCTGCCGCCACACCTGATGTGTCTAAGGCCAGTGTTTTTTCCACAATCTCGCCATTTCCCAGCCTTGTTTCCCCATACTCTTTTACCGCTTCAGGGAAAATTTTTTTAACCTCCTGAGCGATAAAACCGTAACCATGCAGATTGTTATCTTTACGATCCCACTCTACCCCCCTGAATAATTTCATCTTATCCAGAGCATCCTCGATAGTTTTAATATTGTCTTTGATTCTGGCATCAGATGTATTTACCCAATTGCCGACCGCACGGCCATCGACATTAAAACTCCATACAGGGTTACCTCTTGGAGCATTTACCCCGATCAATATTTGCTCAGTCTCATAATCATTCGTGCTATAAGCGGCAACAATAAATCCCTGTGAATTTGGTCTTTTTAGTTTCATCCCTCCATAAATAGCCCCTTGGTCACCCGGCTTTACCGTTTCAAGCATCGTTGTATGGCCGTAGGAGTGATCAATATATAAAGCGTCACCATTGATAGATGTACCGCCATTGATAGTACCTCCGCTCTTTCCGTTCACAGTTCCGAACCGTGAATCATCCCCGGCCGCCACGGTTCCCGCCGCCGTTCCAACGTTCCTGGTGGCGCTGTTTCCCAAACCGAGGTTTATGCGAGCGTCTTCGGCATTCGTTGCGCCGGTTCCGCCGTCTGCGACAGCAACCGCACCGTTGCTCCCTTTCTGTGCCAGTTTACCGATGCCAGGGATGGTGACGGAGGTGCCGTTGATCGTAACGGTAATACTCTGGTTGGCTGAGGTTGTGGCGAACGTCTCCCACGCGCCAATGTTCTCGTCATAATCTTTGATGAGCTGTGACATCGCCTGTGCCAGCCCGTCTACAGAGATATTGTCGGACACCAGGATTCCATACTTCTGACCACTCAGTGCCGGAGCGGCAGCAGGTGTAACCGTCATCGAGGTGGAGCTGTCCACGCTTGAGATCTGGAAAATTTGAACCGGGCTCGACATGACGATAATCGTCTGGCCAGCGCGAACCTGGCTGGCTGGCGCCGTCCAGTTTGTACCCGTCCCGGTGGCGGTATTTCCGTTGATAGCAATAGTGCCAGTGTTATAAAGCATGAACTACCTCACGATAATAACGATCGTTTAAAGCGATCAATAATGTAAAATTGATCGCCCTTATCAATCTGACTATTTTTTAAACTCAAATAAAATGGATATTCCCGCAGATACAGGAATGTAGAAATGAAACGATTATTTGCCGTGGCACTTTTGCTGGCGGCTGGCTGTGCCGATAAAGACAGAGACTATGCATTCAAAATGGTTTACCCGGTGGATGCGGCGCGCTTATCCCTTGGGGGAGATATTCACGTGAATATTGACTGCGCTACGAGGGAAGTTAACGTAATTTCAGACAGCAGTAATGGCATCTTCAGCCGACATGCAAATAAGCGGCTCAGCAATATCTGTTATAAGAAAACGGATAAGCTTGATGTTGTATACCGATTCGAACCTGCAAAGGGTGTAAAGCAAGACATGATCGCTACTCAATACCCCCGCGTCCCGCCAGTATCAAATTCCGACAAACTGAGCGATGGGAATTCGTAACCCTCGTCCCTGTAGTGTCTGGCTCCAGTTGCGCTGATTTTTGGATATATACCTGCCCTGCAGCTGTGAGCCAGTCCATTTTAAAGCGATCCCTGAGTAACCCGTCGCCCCGCCATCATCACTTAGATTTCCCGGACAGTTGTTAACCAGAATCCACGGGTTAAAGCCGAGGTTTATCGTAAAGGTATTGTTCTGCAGATCATAACTCGCTGGCACATCAAAAAAACCAACTACCCTGGGCATTTTCGATGCTGATGCAGCGCTCCAAATAAGGTTTCCACCAGCGTCGAATACATCAAGGTAACCGCTCTGCATTCCAATATTTCGCGTCGTGCGTATCATCCTCCCTGCATTATCTTCAAGAAGATCGGCGCCGGGTAAACCATACTTATTTGCATCCAGTTGAAGCCAGCGCAAATTCCCGTCATTCCAGAAATGTTGCTGGGTAAATCCCAGCGTGCTTCCGTCACCAAACGGGCTGTCTACACGGTAAAACCCTTTTTCAGTCACAGCCCCCAGAGAGCGCTGATCATAAAAAAGGGTGGATCTGTTTTGCGAATCGACGAGCAACTTGCCGGCACTGTTGTAAACTTCAAATCCACTCATTGAAAGTTATAAACCTCAACATTAAAAGTGAATGCCGGGCTACCTGTGATAGGCAAATAGAATGCAGTAAAGCCGCCATTATAAGCACGACAGTAATATTCGTTTGCAGTAACGCCTGCCGTGACAATCGATATAAATGTACCGTCTTGAGTAATGCCGGGATAGGAAACATCCTTAATCGTTTCCCCCGCCGCAAATGTTACTGAAGTGCTTCCAATATACCGAATAGCGTAATCACTTAAATCGACGGCAATACGCCCCGCGCCGTCCCAGCACTGTAAACCCTGTGGCATTACCATAACCCCATTCTGACGCGCAGCACGTTGTTGCTGTCGTAGATTTGAATGAGCGTGCTGGATATCAGCATCCTTCCGCCGCCGCCCACACCGTTAATTTCAAACGTTCCCCCTTTATCGAGTCTCCAGCCGGCAGATCCCGCCACATAGTTATTGGACTGAATAAAGTTGCCGATTTTGGCGTTTTCAATAGTACCGTCCTGAATGAAGCTGGCCCGGATAAACGTCTGCCCGTTCTGGATAACAAACGGTAACGCCACACCGTTGCCAGCTGCCGTGGTGACAGCAAAACGGTCAGCCAGGAAGATAACCTGAGACTGCATACCGGATGGCGTATTCTCAACGCCGATCCCCATGCCTGCCGCGTAATACTGGCCGTTACTCGTTAACCCAACTTTGATGTTGTACATCGCGCTGAGTTCGCCGTTTACGTTCGCAATTGCTTGGGCATTCGTTGTAATCGCCGCCGTATGACCGTTAACGGTCGCCGTGATGGAGTTTATCTGCGTGGACGTGGCCTGCTGATAATTCGAAACCGTCTGGCTCAGGCTGTTGATCGATGCCGTATTGCCGTTGACATCTGTCTGCAGGCTCAGCAATGCGCGTGCTGTTGCCTCCTTCTCGTTTACTATCACTTCGTCGAGACGGTCTAACTGCGCGCTGTTACCTGCGACCGATGCCGACAGCGTTTTACGCGCGGCCACCTGCGCCAGCCCGTTCTGAATAATGGCTATTGCTGAGTTTTTTACGCCTCCTGTCATGCCGTCCATAGAGACAGACATTTCATCGATTTTCACCTCAGCCTTGGCCAGTCCGTCAGAGTTTTTCTGTATGGCAAGCGCCTGCTGTTCGAGTTCATTGTTTGCCTGCAGGATATCGTCAGCCATACCAGCAATTTTTTCGCTGGTATCTACAGCATTCTCTATCAGGTCCTTGAACGTCTCAGACCCTTTGATGTCCTCCAGGATCACATCGGTTATGTCGGAAACATCGATACTGGCCTGCCCGCGCACCCAATCCGTATACCCGGACTCGTTACCCGTTCTGTCGACCAGCTGCGCGCGGTACCAGAAAATCTGTCCTGCCTTCAATCCCATCTGCTGATATTTACGCTGCGGGTATGGCACATCTGCCAGCAACATCGCATCGTCCTCAGTACCCGTCAGGCTGTACTGAATTTCGGTCTTCAGCGTGTCGTCGGTATTCGCCGGGAATCCCCAGTTCAGCTCGATACCGAAAACCACGTTTTCAGAAGCGATGAAGCCAACCGGCTTCGGTGGATTGCCCACTTTACCCGTCAGCGTTTTCTCTTCTGAATACCCCCATCCAGATGAAATTTCAGCGGCGTTGATTGCGCGCACGCGCACCAGATAGCGCCCGGCATAAATCCCCGGGACGTCGAATGACGTGGTGGAGCTGCGCGGCACGTTAACCCAGTTCCCGTCGTTGCGGCGCCATTGCGCTTCATAGGCGATAGCGTTCTGCGCCTGGTCCCAGCTCACGCGCATCGTTTCGACGCTGATATTTTGCTGAACCACGGAAAACGAGCTGATCACGATGTTCGCAGGCGGCGACTGGTTGCCCGGCGGGATCACGCTCACCGGCCGCTGGTCAATGATGGCTCCGGTATCAATGCGATCGAATTTATCCGGATCGTGATTTGCACCGATGATTGTGAACGTGCCGTCACTATTATCAGTTACCGTAATAACGCGATACTGCTGTGCGTAGAGCTCATCAGACTCAATGACCCATACGGCCTCAGCCACAGGCGTTTCACTGTAAGCGGTCGTAACGGTCACTTTATTGCCCGTTATCGACTGAATGGTGCGTGACTGTGAAACACCCGATGGAAGATTGACAATCATCCTGTCGGCTGCCGAAGCATCCGGCGCCCTGTCCAGCGTCAGCACGCGACCATTCACCGCAGAGATACGGCCGCCCAGGTCGCGCCCCGAGAGATTTCGGTCCGCGACCGCAATTACATAGCCGGGCTGTGGAATGTTGCCGTCTTCCCCTACATTGAAAGTAACAACGCGATCTTTATTGTTGGTGAGGATCCCCCATCTCCCTTTCCGGTTCGCTTCTGACTGACGGGTACAACCGATCGCGGTTATCTCAAGCTGATTAAACCCATAACGCGCAACCAGCGCCTGCTCAAAAACAGGCTCCATCGCATCAGAATAAGCGTTATCAGGATCAGACCAGGACACCAGCGCATTGGTGTAACGGTTCTTTGTGGTGCTGCTTGAATAGGTAAAGCGCCCATCAATAACGTTCGCATGCGTGTATGTAAAATCAACATCTCTCGGCATGTCCGCCAGCGCCACAATCTGGTCGTCACCCCAGTAGGTCATCCCACGGAAGATGGCGGCAAAATCACGCAGGACCGTATAAGCGTCGTTGCGTTCCTGAATGTACACGTTGCAGGTATAGCGTGGTTCGGTACCACTTCCGCCTTTGCCGTCCGGTACCATTTGATCGCAATACTGTGCAACCTGGTAGAGCGTCCATTTATCTATGTTGGCCGTTGTAAGACGATCCCCAAGTCCGAAACGGTCGCTAACCACCAGGTCGTAGAAAATCCATGCAGGGTTATCGGTCCAGGCCCATTTAAATGTCCCGGCCCACATACCGCTATAAGTGCGGGTTTCGGGGTCGTAAGTATCTGGTACGCGGATAACGCGGCCGCGGGGCTCGCAGGAGATCTGCGGGATAGAGCCGTTAAACTGGCTGGAATCGAATTCGATATAAAGCAGCGCTGTGTTTGGATAGCGTAATTTGGCGTCAATTACCTCGGTGAAGCTCTGCAGCAGCATCGTGTCACCGATCTTCGCGCTGTTGGCATCAGACGTAATTTTACGGAGTCGGATTGTCCAGGTGCTGCCAGCCTGAGGTAAATCAATACGGTGGCTGCGCTCGTAACCTGACGTCGTTTTGCCGGTCACGCTGGTATTGAGTACCGTATGCCATGTGCCGCCGTCCGTCTGCAGGTCAATCGCATAATTAACCGAGTAACCGACCAGATCGCCGTCGTCCTCCTGCTTGAAAAGCGAAGGCCATTTCAGGCGCAGGCGAACAGCTGAAAGCTGCGTATTGGTAAACGTGCGGGTCCACGCTGTAGCGCTCGATACCTCAGTTCCCACGTTGATTTCGTTTTCGGTACCGGGTATGCCCTGAATATATTTTTGCGCCTGAGTTCCCGCGCGAAATTCCCACGTAACGCCGCTGAAATTTTGAGAGCCGTCAGCATTCTCCAGAGCCGTTCCGTCCAGGTAGATATTTTTCGCCGTCAGCTGCCCAGCAAATTCCCCCTCTCCTAGTGCAACGAGGATTTTTGCCTTTGCTACAGATTGCAGATCATCAGGCTGTTCGGTAGGGGTTCGGGAACTTGAGCTGCCGCTCTTGCGGCCTTTTATAGCGATTGCAGTTGCCATATTGCGCCCATAAAAAAAGCCACCCGAAGGTGGCCTGAAAGAAGGTATTTATTTATTGCTGATCTTCGACATAAATCCCGGCAGAAATAATCGCGCCGCCGATTCGCCGGCGGCCATAAAGAAGTGGTACCGGATTCCCCTGGGCTGTCGTGTTTGTTACTCCACCAAAGGCGTAGCTGGCTTGGTTATCCGCAGATTGCTTACTGGCGAGCCCGGTTGTCTGTGGAGAAAGCATCTGGACTACGCCGCCGATCGCCATTGATGCCCCAATCCCCGCCACAGCGCCCCATCCACCAGCGAAAGCGGTACCACCAATCCCAATCGCGGCCCCTCCCGTGAAGAACGCTGCAACAGCGACAAGGGCAACCCCGAGGATTGTCTGAAACACCCCGGCTCGCTTACTGCCGATGATCACCGGCGCGATGCGGATTTCCTCTGTGCTCCTGTCCATACTGAGCTCATCGTTTGAGAGGTTTCGTTTCCCGCTGAATACCGCATATGTTAAACCTCGTTGCTTACTGGTATTCAGGAAACGCTCAAAACCCGGCACGATAACGCTCAGAGCGCGGATGGCCTCTTTAGGTGAAGCTACTGATAAACGATATTCACGCCCGAATGTGGCACCTAGCACGCCGTAAAGCCGGACGGTTCTGAGCGGTTCTTTATCGAGTGAAATTGCCATATTTACTCCATAAAAAACCCGCCGATTGGCGGGTTCCGATTTGCTGGTCTGCAAAGCAACTAAACACATTATGACTTGTCGGAAAACAGGTCCGGTTGATTTTGCTCATTCGTCACATCAGTCAGATAAGCTTTTCTGCCTGATATAACTAGAGTTCCTGTTAGTTTCATATCCGATGACTGTTCATGTGCTTGGATAGCGTCGTTGTAAAGATTCTCATCCAGCGTTACTTCAACATGCTTTGCCTTTCCTGTTTGAGCATTTTTTTTCTCAAAAATTGTCACGTTACCTTCACCGAAATCAAGCTCTCTAGCTAACTTCGTCACCCTTCCTACCAAAGAATAAAACGGCACTGTATACTCATTGAGATAATAGCCTATAGCCTTCTCAATTATAGGGATATGCTCAGATTTTACGGTTACAGATAAATGACTTACGTTGAGTAAGTCTGCGTAAGGTGAAGGTTGTAAGGAAATTTCGATCGATCTTTTTTTATCGCGCCCACTCAAACCGACCAAGGCTGAGCACAGAGATGCCCCCACACCAGCGCTCACAACCTCTTCAAAATATTTAAATTTACCCGTCTTACTGAACAACTCCACTGCATGATCAAGTTTAGTAAGGCTATGCATAACTCGGTTTGAGACACTTCGCCCGAACGGCTCTTTGAGATGATCATTTTGTTCTTCGTTTTCGAGAAGAACAGGCGACTCTATCTTAAGAACATAACTACCTATTTCAGTTTGGGATAACCTGAGATTGTCGAAATAGTTACTAACAATTTTTGGAGCCTTTCCGCTATAGGCTTCCTTTTTGGGACTAATCAGAGATCTTGCAGCAGATGAAAGCAAATCTTTCGCCTTGAGAAATAGCTCAACCCCATCATTAAACGGTATGCTCCCATCACTGACATCATCATGTATGATTCTTATTCTGATAACGTCGTCACTTATCTCATTAATTTCTTGGGCAATTTGATCGACTGCTTTATCTTCTGTTTCGGCTAAAACTTCAACTAAATCCCTTACTCTTCTTGCATAGTCGGAAGCATTAGGGTTAATCGGCTGCAATATTTCATAGTCTTTATGTTTTTCTGACTCCCACAGCGTAGCTCTTCCTTCTAAGCCGGTTGTCGTATTCCAGCCCTTAGCAAGCAGATACTTACCAAATTCAGCAGTAGCAATAAATTGGATATTATTTAATCTCATGCTGACAGCCTCATCTTGCTTGCCTGATCCACAAACCCTCTTAAAACATCAACCGTAACGATCTGATTTTCCGGGATATGTACAGTTACACTGGTTTTATTCGCGCTTTCGGGCAGTCCCTTAAGGGAAACCCAGTAGCATTTATTCTTAAGTGTAATGCCATCACCATTATGATCGATCCAGTCTGATAAGTTTTTTGGCAGATGTAAGACCATAAGATATTGAGGATAACTGACATCTTCATCTCTTAGATGATCATAAGTACGAATATTGATATCGTATGCAAAACAATCCCCCACCTTTCTTAAGCTTTCGGTTGCCTTTAACTGGATATCAATACCAGGATTGCGAATATAAGGCTTAGGATATCCCGTACCTTTGAGAGTGATATCAATACAATCGTTATCAACTGTCCAGTCGCCGGAGACCAGTCCCGCACACGATGCGAGAGCTCTGATGTAACCGACCTGAAATTGCTCTTTTCTGTGAGATATGTCCATTCAATATTCATCTTCCCAACACGAATAGAGGCACCTTCTATCCGTAGAAAATTCATAAATTTTACAGACATACTAACAATATCAGTCAAATGTGGTATCTGGTTTTTTGAACAGGCCTAACAACTGTACAAATAAACAGTATAGTTTCCTGCATTAGTTAACAATCAGTTTTTACCTATCAATCAGAACGGATAACATCAGTTTTAGACAAGAGTGTCTTAAAGTAACGAGGTTGTGTAAGTGATGCGGATGTCGTTTACTTAAGAAAAACACTGAATTAAATGCCGTTGAACATCGAAGAAAAGAACCTTTTCAGAGCAACAATATATGTCTAACAACCTTCGTGGACCTTTCCATCCAGTACCCTCCATAAGGTATGCGCTGGCTCAGATGCCCATAAAGGTGATGCAGTAGCATGTTGCCCTCCAGCAGAATCCCAGCATGATTCCACTTATCAGCCTGAACCTGCATGATCACCATATCGCCTGGTTTAGGTGGCCCGTCGAATTCACGAAATCCGCATTCATACCAGCAATCCTGATAGAAGTTGTCCGGATAGTCGTTCTCCCACCAGGGATAATCCACCCGGTAATCCTTAAGCTCGATCCCGTGCTCCTGCCGGAAATAACTCATCACTAGGCCCCAACAGTCATAGTGTCCGAGCACAAACGGGCGCCCGAGCAGCGGCAATTCTCCGCGGGGAGTAATGGTACGAAAGTCTCCTTCCGGCCAACTGACAATGTGCCAGGGCAGCAACGTTGCATCGCATTGAGCCTTGTCCAGTTCGCTTGGTTGGGTCGTCGCGTCCGGGTGGCTATGTACAATTCCCGTTATCGTCCCCCAGTCTTCAGCAGCAGCGTAATCCTCTGGTGCAAGGTGAAACTGTTCCGTTGGTTCGGCAGCCAGATTACGGCATGGGAAATAGCGTTCCACCCGGCTTTTCTGCGCTATCACGCCACAGCATTCGCGGGGATATTCTTTCGCAGCATGCGCCAGGATGTCCTGAATTGTTTTCTGACGCATGTTAACTCCTGATCAAAGATGTTCCAGGAAAACCACCGAAAGGAAGTTCATTGTGTTCACCAAACCGAAGCTTGCAGGCGGTGAGCGTGCCGTTACATTCATCCAATGAGGGATCGCTTACCGGATTGTTGTTTTTGTCGAAGTAAAGCGTGCCCGTATAATCGCACCCATCGCCGGTGCGGTACTTATTCCGGATACACCAGGTACACAGAGAATGAAGTTGACGTGTAGGGATCATCTTTCCCTGTAACGACATCGGGCTATCGAGTACGAATTCGATACTCTCTCCTGGAATTTCGCTGGCTTTACTATCAATGTAAAAAACTCGTTTTCTGACCTGTTGCGGATCAGCTGTTGCGTTACCTGCAGGGAAGTTCTTCGCATCGAGATAGTGCGAATAGGTGTCATGGATAGTGACTTTCGCCTGCAGCATATCGTCATAGGCAAGGCACAGCGCTGTAATCTTGCTTTCGATATCTGCAACCGTCAGCGTTGGCTGGGCGCTGTTGCCTTCTGTGGATGCTTCAAGCCCTTCAATTTGATACGGCCAGGCGGCATATTCTTCCCCCTGCCACCAGATGCTTTTCGCCTTCAGCTTTGATTCATCACCACCAGCGGCGGCGATTTCTTCTTCCGTGTGCGGGAGGTTGTACGCGTGAAATCGCAGTACATCATCCACGCCGAACGTCGAGCCATCAACTTCGATAAGCCGGACTTTGTTGCCGGGCTCAAGGCTTTGATAGTCTTCTGTGATCATGGAGCGTACGCCTGTTTGAATGTTGCGGAAATGGTCAGAACGTTGCTGGATAAGGGCTGTGACTTGATTGATTCGGCCTCAATCCGGTAGAGCCCAGTTTCGCCAACTGGCGATGTCCAGATGAATGATTTGGTGACGTGAGAACGAAAGAACTTCAGAGCCTGAAGCATGTCCCCCTTTTTCCCCGTGAGTGTGACAGGCCATGACTGTTTTTCAGGGTTAATGCCTTCCCCGGCGATCTGCTCATAGCCGTCGCCAAAGGTTGCAGAGCGAGTTTTAAGGCTGAACGACCCTTCCATTCCCGCCTGTATCTGTGTTCGCCAGGTGAATGTTTCGATTGCCATGCTTTCTCCGGGCATAAAAAAACCCGCCAATTGGCGGGCTCGTTAGTCATATTTTTCTATGGCTTGAGGTTGTCCAGGATAGCCTGAACTGAGTTCTTATCCTTGTTACTGGTGGAAGCCACCTGATTTACCTGCCCCCCTGGCATTTGGCTTTCTATCCACATATCGCTCCAGACTTTTGGTGTCTCGTTCACCGATGCGATAGTAAACCGCAGTTTAGCCATAGCTGGCGTGGAATAAGCGTTGCCAACCATCATCTGCGCAAGAACGCTATCAGTCGGTTTACCACATACAACATTCGTATCGGTGGCCTCGAAAACATTAAGTCCTTTACTGTTACAGAATACAACTAATGCATCCTTTACCTGGGCTTTGGTTTTCCCTGGGTATTCAGCTTCAGGCTTACCTGATGCGGTTTGCTTCTTTAATGGTTCCTGACCAGCACAACCAGACAACAACATAACCCCAAGAGCTAACGCAATTACGTTTTTCATTAAGCATTCCCTTCGATTGCAATCGGAAATATCTTAACATTATGATTTACATGATCAAATCAAAGAATGAAGAGTATTTAACGTGTTTTAGAAGCATTCCAGATAAGTCCTCCAGGTCTCAATTGCTTCGCTATACCTTCACGAACTGATTGATCAATAGTTTGCTTATAGGCTCGGGACATCGCATCGCTACCAGCGTTGGTTTGCTGTTGCGGGTTCTGGTTCTGCACAACGACTGACGTTTGCACCGTCACATTCCCTGAACCAGCAGCCTGTAATCCGTACATCGGTGCGTTTCCGACGTAGCCGCCGTTTGCATAGCCCTGAGCCCCCCGCATAAGCGCATAAAGATTACCGACACCCAGCGCACTGGTCGCTTCCTTCGTAAACACAAACTCACCACCGTGAACTACGCCTTTCGGTTGGTACTTACCACCATCACCGGTGTAGCCACCGCTATCGAATCCCGGCACCAGACCGCCACCAGAGAAACCAAAGAAGGCACCGATACCCGTTCCACCAAAGGCTGACTTCAATCCATTAACCAGAGCCAGTTGCGTCAGCATCTGGGCGATGCCCTTCAGGAAGGTAGTCAGAAAATCTGAGAAGTTAGATTTACCTGTGGTGAAGAAATCAGTAAGGGTGCTGGCCATCCCGGTGAACGCATTGCTGGTAATCGTCTGCACCTGCGAGTAAACATTGGTCGCGCTGTCCTCAAATTCAGCCCAGCCCTTTTTCGCGCCGGTCAGCCAGTCGCCACGCAACCTGTCCTCGGCATCATAGTAATCATTCGCCGCTTTAAGCTGCTTCTGATAGCCCTCGTCGTCAAGCGAACCTCCAGCATTCTTCCAGCCAGCGGCAAGCTGACTTTTCGCGAGTTCACGTTGTGCCTGACGGTCACTCATCCCGGCACCGTTCACTAATGCAGCCTGCTTCTCTGCCATCTGAGTGACGTATTTCTGAGAGGTATCCATTCGCTTGTTCAGCTCTTCCTGTGCGGTAATCTGATCACCTAACAGGGCTTTCTGCCGTGCCAACTGCAGCACCCGGTCTTTACTCGCCAGCAGGGATTTCTCCTGCTTTGTCAGTGAACGTGAACGCGAGGCCTCCTCCAGCACCTGAAATTTCGCTTCAGTCGTCCACAGATCTTTGCGCTGCTGGCTGATAGTGTCGTTCAGCCCTTTATGCTGCTGCAGCGCGCGTAACTGAGCCTGAAGCGCCAGTAATTCGGCCTGGGCAGCATCCGTGCTGCGATCGCCAGCCGATAAAGTGCCCTGCTTTCCGGTTTTGGTCTTTTTGTCAAAAGCAGCGACTCCTTCCCGATCCTTCTGGGTGGTTGCGGTACTTATCTTTCTGGTCGTATCGAGGTATTTACCTGCACTGATATCAGCCGCATCCCAGTCTTTTTTCAGCTGAGAGACGCTGTCACCATATGCGCCGGCCATTTGTTCGTTGTAGTCCTGCCATCCCTGCAAAGTATCTGTTTTCGCCCAGTCGGGAACGAGGTTAATCGCGGCAGCGATAGAGGAAGAAATAATCTGGTTCAGCTTCTGGAAAACGATCGCAACGCTGTAATAAATTGCGTTGAATTCCTTCAGTGTGTTTGATGCCAGCTCAGCTACCCACTGACCGATACTCTGCATGGCCTCAGACGCCCAACCCTTGATATCCAGCCACAGGCGACCAAACGGCGTCAGCGAGTCGTAAGCCTCCTCCCCACGTTTTGCCATCGTATCGCCAAACAGGTCCATAGCCTGCGTAACGGCCGCGGTCTGGTCCTTTTGCTTTATCAGATCGTCAACATGCTTAAGTTGTGAAACGGTCAGGAAATTATATTGTTCGTTGAGACTCTGCAGCGCTTTAACAGGGTCTTTTTCGATGTCCTTATAGGCTTTGGCGATGTCCTGCGCCGAGACTATACCGGTCTGAACCACCAACGCCGTGGAGCCCGCTGCTTTTTCAAGTTGCTGCTGTGTCAGCGATCCCATGCCAACCAGCTCAGTCATCAGACCCTGAACGGTTCCTACAGTAGCGCCAGTAGAGGCAGCAATAGACTGGGAGGAAGCCATGATCTGGAGCGCTGACGTGCCAGCAATGTTGCCAGTCCTGATAATGGCCTTGTTGATTTCGTCGTAGGCGGTGAAGTAGTCCGATCCCGCTTTGGCCGCTATAAGTACAGCACCGGCCAGGCCACCAATTGCGACTCGGGCAGGGGTCACCATCGACAACATCGCTTTCAGCGCATTGCCTACACCGCCAAACGAGTCACGGAGCTGACCGCCCTGCTGAATGGCAACCATATAAACCGGCATACCGGAAGCAAGTGAGGTCACAATGTCGGTAATTTGCATCGGGAGATAACGCATAGCATTGCGGTATTGCCCCGCGCTGATAGCCCCAGACTTCCACGCTTCCTCCTGCTCTTTCAGCTTTGCGATCATTGGTGCAGCACGATCGGATACGCCGAGTTGGGCAGCTTTTAGCTCTAACAGCTCTGCGCGCGTTTTTCCGATTGCTGTGACCTGCTCCTCCAGCGAATCGATGAAGGTTTTGCCCGCCACAGCTGCACGCTGCGCTGCCTGAGCCTGTTCAATGCGAGCCCGCCCCTCTGCGGTTTCAGACTCCATTACCTGTGCCAGTTTTGCCCGCGTCGTCTCAAGCACGCTGTTGTAACGAGTAAAATCCTCGTCTCCCACCAGCCCTTTACCGCGAAATTTCGCCAGGCTCTCCTGGATAGTGTCCAGTTCATCCAGCGCCTTGTTTACCGGGCTGATTTTATTCAGCAGGTTCTGCAGTTCCTGACGCTGCTGCTTCAGGCTTTCGCTGTTTTTCTTCTGGTTATCGATACCGGTCCGGAACGTGCTGTTCAGGTCATCCGCTTTACCTGCCGCGGCGGATGCGGTCTCCTGAAAGCGATCCAGTGCCTGGTTACCGCGCTCCAGCTCAGTGGTATTTACGCGCAGGGAAATCGTGGCGATATCGTTACTCATTCCGCCCTCTCTTTATGCATAACTTTTAGTGCGGCGCTCTCCATGATTCGGATGTCCGAAAGTGCGGTTGCCTCGTCCTCGACGTTGTGCAGGCGCATTACCCAGGGCAAAACGTTGTAATCAAGCCCTGATGCGCCTCCCATGCCCGTGCGCCACTGCGTACTGACAGCCTGAAACACCAGGAATGAAGGCCATACATCTGGCCAGACGTCGATGTATTGATCATCGTAGTCATCCGGCGAAAGCCCATAGGGCGCCAGGTCTGCCGCTGTGGGTTCAGGCGTATAGAATGCAGAGGCAACCGCTATCAGTTTTTTTCGCGCTGCCCCATCAGTTCGCGATAGTAGGTTTCAGGGATAGCCTTCATTGCAGCCGGATAGTTTTCCAGCAGCACCGAAAGATTTTCCGCGTTGAATGTATCGGGGAGCGCCCAGCCAGAAATAATTTCCATCAGAAAATCAGTGGCGGTTTTGCCTTCCAGTTTTTCCAGATCAGCCAGCTCTTTGAGTGGCTTATGATTAAACGTGAAGGTCAGCACGCCATCCTCATCGCCGGCGCGCGGGATCGAGACGTTGGCCTTAAAAGTTGGTTTGGGCTGGAGGGTGAATTTGGTAGCCATATTTTTCCCGTAGAGTTGTGGCCCCAAGTGGGGCCGGGATTAATTTGCAGCAGTAACGGTGACATCACAGGTCGCGGTTTTCGCGCCATCGGCGGTCGTACCTGTGACAGTGGCATTGCCTTCCGCAACACCACTGACCTTGCCAGAGGCATCAACCGTTGCGATCGACTCATCTGAAGATGTCCAGATCACCGTTTTATTGGTGGCGTTAGATGGTTCGACAGTAGCGATCAGCGTGGCGGTTGCCCCTTGTTTAATGCTCAGGGTTGGCCGATCCAGGCTGACGCCGGTAACCGCTACTGTCTCAGCTTTTCCCGAGTCGACCTTGTAGAAGGTCATTGCAGGCGATTGCAGGTTCAGCACGACGCTTACCGTTTCGACTTCGTTCACCGCCGTGGCCGGCGTGTCATCAAAAGATGCCGTGGCCGCCCAGTAACGGTTCTCCTTCGCCTTCGGCACGTACATGTACGCCGCCACAGTCTCTTCGTCTTCGTCCAGCTGGCGCAGCAGCGGATAAACCGGGAGAGTTGAGTCGTGAGCAATCGAGTAAGTCTGAGAGACAGCGGATTTATAGGTATTCAGGTTGCGCTGGCGATCATCGCTGAGGAACTGAATCTGCGTGGTGTTCTGATCACCACCAGATTTCGATACCTCAGTGATTTGTGGCAGCTCGGTCCATTCTTCAATTTTGCGAATAGAGCCGGAACCGCCGCCCGCCGCGTATTTGTTTGTGTTTGTGGTATTGATGTTGCGAAGAGTGACAGCATTCTCCGCAATCGCGTCGATTTTCGCGATAACGTTATCAATACCCGACCAGTTGCAGTTCACGTGAACGATATCGCCTACCACGATATCGTCTGCGGCGCTAACGGTGATCACCGCGTGCTCAGCATTCGTCGCGCCGGTGAACGTAATGGCCGGGCCGTAGCCCGATGCCAGATAGACATGAGCGCCGTTAGGCAATGCAAAGCCCATAATGGTTACTCCTTTAGAAACGGGAAAACCGGCTCAAGGCCGGTCAGTTGTGGGACATCACAGAGGGAATCAGTTGGTAATGTCTGCCCGATAATTCAGGCTGACAGGAACGGTGTATGACACAGGTGTAGGGACGCCGCGGAATATGCCAGGCTCGCTGCTAATCCAGCAGGTAAAGTCTTTGCCTGCAATTTCCAGCCCCTCGGGGAACAATTCCGCTACTCTGCCCGCCAGGGCAACGGCGGAGGTCCGGCCGGAGCCGGCTGGCGCCACGACATTAATCTGGTACACGCCAGAAAAAGTCCGGCAGCGCAAGCCGAGATCGATTGTTCGCGGCGTAACAGGCATATCGTGAACGGCCAGGTACATCTCGTTAGCAGGAGGTGTGAACGGCACGTTCTCCCATGCAACCGAAATGGCCTCGGCATCGGACCAGGCACCCAATCTGGCGGCCAGTGCAGATGCAATATCAGGAATCACTTAGTCACCTCCCTGACAGCTTCCTCAAAGAAGCGTTGAAACTCAGCTGCAGTTATGCGGACCATACCGCCAGGAGCCTGTGTGGAATGCCCCATTTCAAGCGGGTAGGCATAGGGCACGTTGTTGCAGAAATAAATGGCCTTCATCCCGACTTTGAAGAGCGACAGCGTGTAGTTCCCGGCCGCTTTTGTCAGATCACCTGTCTTATCAACCCGGCCTGTCTCGTCAGTCGTTGGCGCATCAAAGGACACCTGCCAGTTACCGCGAAAGCGTCCGCCTGTATACCCCGGCGGTGCTTTGATATCCATCCCATCCACCACCCGGGCTTTTTTCTTCAGTCGCCCGGTTTTGGTCAGGTTATCGGGATTGGCCCGCTGCGCCTCGTTGTGGTCGTAAACAGCGCGATTATAGGAAACGGCTGTCTGGTTAACTTCCCACAACTCCGGGTTGCCCACTGGGGACATCACCACCAGCTGGTTAAGAATTTTGATTCCGACGGCGCGCACCACTGCTTCCTGATTCGTTTTCGCCTTATTAACGAAAGCCGTGATTTCAGCCAGGAAAGCCGCGTTCTCGCCCATACTAAGCCCTCAGTTGCGCTTTGTAGCAGAGCACCAGCACGGCAGGTTTTGCCGGGTTCGCTTTGACAACACGGTAGGCTGTGCCGTCAATATCAACCACATCACCGATTTTAATTTCCTGCTCTGCCGTAAAAACGATCTGCACGTCGCCGTTAACGATGACCGTTCCATCTATTTCGCCTGGCGCGTATTCGGTCTTCACGCCCACAGCAGTAAAACGGACCGCTTCAGTTTTATGCTCAACGCCGCCGATAACCGTTACCGAGCCTTTACGGGTGACGTTGTACGTCGCGCCGTTCTGCCTGAGCATGCGGGTCGTTCTGGCCTGCATACGTAGGTAATCAATCGCCATATCAGGCCCTCTCTGCAAATGCATTAATGGCGTAACCACGACCACCAGCGAGGTCGCCCAGCAGCGCCATCACGGCAGGATAGGCCGGTGTGAAGATTTCACCATCGGCAACCGCATAGGTCATGGTTACGGCGCCTTCGACACGTTCGGTTTTAACCGCGGCCTCACGAACGCTTGAAAGCAGATCGCCCTCAATCGCCTCGATAGCCAGCATACATTGTGCGGAGGTAACCTGCCGCGGCACCTGGTCGTGTGGGAAATCATGACCATCCAGAACGACATTCACACGTGGCCATGCCAGAGCCTGTCTCGGGTCAGTTTTTGAGCCAACCCAGTCCAGCACCTCTAGGTAATCCATCGCCTTAATCAACAAAGGAGTGAGGTTGTCAGGCAGTTCAATGCCGCGTATTGCCGCAAACGAGGCAAGATCCTCTTCACTGGCGTAGCTGTTGGCATCAGGAGAGGTGATATCGGTATTGATCATCGAATCATCCTGTTTATGGGGCTTTCGCCCCATTTGTTATTCTCCGCCAGGCGCAGTGAAGGTGATCTCATCAGTGGTTTTCGCCACTCCTTCAACCGTGCCGGTTACCATGAAGGTGCCAGCAACGTCTGATGTGAGTTTCACCGTCGCCCCACCTGCAGAACCGGTCTGAGAACTGGCCGTGCTCAGCGTGCCGCCTGTTGATGTCCATGCGACGGTTTTACCGGAAACACCTGTGCCGTTTAGCGTGTACTTCAGGGAAATGGTGACCGCATCGGTGCTGTCAGCGGTTGCGGAGGTTTTATCCACTGACAGCGTTACTCCCCCGCTGCGGATCCCAGTTTAATTAGTACACCAGCCGTCGATTTGTTGCTGGTGAAGTGCTTCTTCCAGTTACCTGCAGTGCCGATTTTGGTCAGGTCCGGGTTGTCGCCTTTGGAGGTATCCCAGCTGTAACCCAGCAAATCGACATTAACAACGCCTTCAGCACGGTAGCCGATCGCCAAGTTTTCCTGATCGTTGATGTCGTAGGAACGGAACCCCGGCGCCTGCGACTCGGTGACGGTAACCGCTCCGGCTACCAGCCCAAGGATCGCATCAGCGTCCATGGTGTCGGTCACAAGCACAGGTTTACCCAACGTACCCGGCTGCCCGCCGTAAACCACCACGCCAGCTTCTTCGTAGATTTTGTTGGCGATCGCCTCATCCACGATGTCGAAGTAAGTAGCGGAGTGCATAACGAAGAGCACGACACGGTTGAACTTGTCGCCGTACTTACGCAGGCCACGTGTCAGGGTCTTCTTACCGTCTGTTTCGATATCGGCGGTGACCACCATGTCGGCGTTAGCACCAATCGCCGCAGTCAGCGCTTTCAGGCCATATTTCACGTAGCCTTCCAGCGTCGCGTCAGCCACATCAGTGCCGATCACTTCGGAGAACTCGTCAACCGAGCGGCCGCGGCGTTTGAACGCTTCTTCCGTGGTTTCGTACGGGCCATATTTCCACGGTGCTTTGACGGATACCGCTTCACCGGCGCCAATCTTCTTACCCGTCACTTTTTCGGTGGAGTTAACGTCACGCGATTCGATTGAGCCGCCAACCTTGTAGAAGGCACGCTTGCGGAAGTCGCCTTCAATCAGCTCGTTATCCAGGAGGATCGCTCCGTTGGAGGACGCGTTGAAAATTGCCAGGTTGTCCTGGCGGCGCTCGAGGAAAGCGGTCTGCGCCAGATCGTCATAAATGATCAGGTCACTATTAACAGTGGTAGGCATGGGTTAATCCCTTATTTCGGAAGTTTGAGGAAGGCCTGCTGGCCATGCTTGCGGATGTAGTCCGCTTTGTCGCTGGCGCTCATTTGCGAAGCGCATCAATAACCTCGTCCGGACTGTCGGCCGGGTCAATGAGATCGAGCTTCTGCAGCGCGCGAATCATATCGCTATCGCGCAGCGCACCGGACTGCCAGGCATTGACGATTGCCATCACCATGCCCGACTCAGCAACCTTCGCGATGAATTCCTGATTGATGGTGTAACTCGTCGTTTCGCCCTTGATGCCGAGGTATTTCGCACACCAGCCAAGCGCCAGCGTATAGGCCTCAGAAACGTTTGAAACGCAGATACCGAGCACAGACGTTGAGGATGTTTGCTCACCGCTCGCCTGGGTAGCAGTCTTCGCCGTGGCGTTCTGCTCAATCAATCGGGCGCCAAGCTGCACCATGTAATCGCGTTTGCTGTCCATGGCCTCTTTAGCCAGCATGTTCGGCTGCGCCTGGGCATAACCAAACGAGCCCTCCTTAGGAAGCAAAAGCGGTGATCGGGAACCAATTTTCACGCCCTTCTTCTCGAGGTGATCGCGCCAGTTGGTATCAAGCCCGGTTATATACGGCTGTACCTGGCCACAGAACCACACGCTGTCTTCATAGTCAGCACTATTGCGGTAATGTCCGTGGTTTATTTCCACCAGCGCGGCCAGCGGCGAATCATCGATAGTAGGATCATTGTTTTGGGCACCAACAAAGGTGAACGGGATTTCGTCCCAGTAGTCCTTTCCTTTCGGCTTTGGGTGGTACTCACTGTCAACAGTGTAGGTTCCGCTCGCGGTGCCACCAGCCCGGCGCCATACCCGGCAGATGAACCGGCCTTCTTCCAGCGCCAGTTCGCGGTACTGGATTTCATCCTTATAAGCGTAACCATCCGGCTCTTCTACGCATTCACGCAGTACCACCAGCACCAGCTGATCGCGCCCGTTAATTCGCTTTGTTCGCCAGTTGATGATGTTCTCTGCCGGATAGCGGAGGATGATCGCCTCATCGGAGGCTTCTGCGTAATCGACATAAAGCCCCTCTCGCGCAACTTCCAGCACGTTCTCGGCAACCAGTTGCGACTGCTGATAAATACTGGTGCCGGCACCGTCAGCATTGTCCAACAGGTAATTGAGCTTTTCAGGGCCGTTAAACGTGGGGTCCTTGCGATACGCCATCCCAAGCATGCCGATTTTCGTATTACCGGCAATGGCATAGAACACCGCGCGGCTCAGATAGTCCTCATTGCGCTTGCGATTGCGAGTGGATTTATCAGTTGGGTCGAGATAAGGCAGGTACTTATTACCCGCTGCCTTTACGGCCTCAGCTCCTTTGCAAAAGTCCCTGTATTTCCGCCAGGCAGCAGAAGCCGCCCGGTGTTCTGGTCGAACCCAGGTGATGTCGTCGTTTGCCATATCAGAAAGTGGTGTCCATGGTGATTGAGTATGCCGGTTTCACGATCGGGTAATCCTTCACGATGAAGTACCCACCAGCATCATTGGGGTGATCGTTATCTGCTGATTTGTCCGGTTCGCCATTTGCCGCCCAGATTTGCTGCTCAAGGCTCTCGGTATAAACCGGGCAGTTCTGGACGTTCACCAGATAGCGGCGCTCACCGTTGGCGTTACAGAACATAGCATTCATCGAGTTGATGCGGTCTTTAACCGGCGGGTTGGCATCATCTACAATGACGCTGAATCCGGCATCGTTGAGCTGAGCAATGTCGGTCTTGCTGGCGTTCTGGGATTTGCGTGAGTCCCCTGATGCATCCGGATAGATGTAAATCTCCCGGTTTTTAACGTAGCGACCATCCTCGTAGCGCCAGAACTCTTCCTGAATGCGCTTAATCATCGCCGGCGTGTCATAGACCTTGACCAGCTCACGAACCGCACGCGGCAGGCCATTACGCTTAACGTGAACAATCGCGGCCATTTTTCCCACGTTGAAGTCCATACCAATGAACAGCGGATCCCCATCCTGAATCTCGTCAGAACAGTTATTTAGCTTACGGTTGAAGGTGTGGTAAATGGTCCCGCTGTTAAGGTTGGTGAACTTCCCGCGCAGATAGGCCTGAATCAGTTCGTCAGGGTAAGAACTCAGCAGCGATGGGATGTAATCAGGCGGTAGATTCTTCGCATTGTCGAACGTGCTGGCCTGGATTAGTCCGTATAGAGCCGCAAGCTCTGGCTTTTCACGTACCGCCTTCACGAACTGCTGGTAGACGAACTTGAACCCTTCTGGCGTTGTCGTTACATCGATGCCATTACGTAGCCCATCAACCTTGTAACGCATACGAGCGATGATTTTTCGCCAGGCCTGCTGCGCTTTAGCAGCCGCCATGACGTCCAGCTCATCAACCATCGCATTACCGATTTTGAAACCGACTATCGAGCCGGGTTTCTCCATCGAGCGGCAGATAGTAGTCCCACGGTATCGTCGCCCCTCGTAGAAGTGAACCTCTTTATTCCCCTCGTTGATTTTGACGCTGAGCCCCCAGTCGAAGGCTACCTCTTCAATCGTCGGGTAGAAGATGTCACGAATCTGCGGGTACGTCGGCGCGAAATAACCCTGGTTGATTTTTGGATGCTCCCACATCCCTTTGCAGATGCCCCCACAACCCACCCACGTCTTACCGGAACCGAACCCGGCAACATAGGCTTTGAATTTGTGCTGCATCGCGAGGAAGCGCGCCTGAGGAATGTTAAGTGTCGGGCTGATCCCCATCGTCTGCCCTCGCATCCACTACGTTGATATTGATCTGCACTGGGGTTGGTTCGTCGTCGTCACCATCTCCGGCCAGCTCCTTGCGGAGTTTCTCAACCTCCAGCTGCCGACGTTCGATTTCAATCTGCTGCAGGCGCTGCGCAAACTCGCTATCAGCCAGGCCAAGGCGCTTCATAACAGCTTCGAACATTCGCTCGCGGCTGATTGCTGTGATTTCGACGCCATTTTTGCCGACCTTTACACCGGAGTAAGCGAGCCGAGAAGCTGCCGGGAGTTTGCGCGTATCGGGGAAATAAGGCTGGCCGATGCCGTCACCATTACAGCGCGGGCATTCTGGATTGGCCTCTCGGGTGTGGTCGTAACCGTAACCGCCGGAATCTTCGGGTTCACGTCTGTCTCGCTCAAGCGCCTCGAGTCTTTTCTCTTCGAACTCAACGGCATCGCGCCACTGGTACTGATGGCCGAATCCCCAGCAGTAACGGCACGCGCCGCGGCGGTATTGTGAGAGTTGGTTTGCATCGAAGGTGGCGAGCTGCCACATCTGCGCGAGGACTTCATCGGCACTGCCAAGCGTGCGTGCAATGGACGCTTTTTGCTGCTGCGCAATAGCCTGCGCAACGTTAGGATTCGCTATGAGCTGACGACCGTAATTTGGGTCACTATAACCAGCACGCGCAGCGGCGGCCGTGGCGTTATTGTCCTTCAGATATTCAGCAATAAAGCGCTTTACCTTCGCGCTTAGCTTTATGTCCACCAGCTCTTCTGCGCTTTTATTTTTCTGCGCAGTGCGCACTATCTTTCGCGGGTAAATTTTTGTATTTTGCGCAGCAGTTTTCTTGATATAGCGGCGAGCAGTTACATAATTAAGGTTATGTGCCTCGCACCATTCCTTAGGGGATATGCCAGTAGCAGCGTGATCAGACAGGAACCGCTTCTGCAGCTCGCCCCAGTCCGGCTTAGCCATTGTTACCTCTAAACTGAATGAACTTTAGACGTCACTCACAGCTTCAGTATTTGAAGCAATGAAGTATTTTTCTCAAAGAAATCTTGAAATGAGGATTTAAGCTTATGATATATGTATAACTACGATGACGTACAGAAAATCAAGGCCAATCTCGAGTGGATAGTGCATCAAGCCTCTGCCCGGTCTCATTTGCGCACTGAGCATGACCAATTAGTGATTTCCGATCTAATGGAACTCATCCAGACATATGAAACGCTTCTGGACCTTGTAAGCCAATTTGGTGCTTCCGTCTTAAATTCGGAAATCATAGCGGGTCTATCAATCACAGAGGAATTCATTGCTAAAGTTAAGAGGAATGAGGGTGCGATGTGAGCGACAAACACACTGTGAGACGATTGATTCGTGTATTGAAGCTTCAAACTGGTAGATTACAGTTTGAAGCTTGGGTTATTTAATTGCCGTACAGCCGATTGAAAAGGGCATTTTTTATCGCATCAGAATCAATCGGATCCAGGTTTAACCAAGTCAATGTCTCACGATTCTTTTCTGCATTGAAATCTGAAAACACACCATGGATATCACCGCTATCAGGTGAGTAGAGAATAGCAATATTCTGTTCTGGACAACTGTGTGGTTTACATCCTGACAGCGCAATATACTTTTTGCCCGCAACTGTTACTTCGGTTGATGGCGTGCTCGTACCACCACTTTTTACCCATGCAGGTAGTTTGTTTTTACTAATCAGCTGGGAGTAGCTTTTAGACGTGCTTTTTGCACTGGCGAAGTCAGAAAGAGACTGCCCCTCGTCGGCAAGAGCACTGAAAGATACAAAAGCCATAGCAGCGATAATCACTTTACCTTTCATGTTAATCCTCATTCCATAAAGACACCTCAACTCTATACCTTTACAGTCGCTATGTCAGCCCTATGGATAATCAGAGCATTTGATGTTACTGCCCGGCCCAAATGATCAGGTAAGGATTATCCTAATCGCTACCGCTTATGCTTGTTGATTACTGGCTATTTGCCAGGCTGTTTAGGACTCTGATGAGGAGTTTGCCAACTCCAGGGAATCATCAATAAAAAGAGCAAGTGAAACTGAGACTCTGGTAGCCCTCCATGTGAGGGCATTTTTTTTACATTGCTGCGCTTCTCTTGTTAAATATTGAGTCTTTTCTACAATTTAATAGTGCTTTGCTATGTCAGGTAAAGCCGTCGTTCAGGAATACCCGTGTGCTCAAGGACGAGCCATCCCTAGTAATTTCTTTCCAGCTCGATCTGCCTTATGCCAGCGAAATTATTGTTGCCCTTCTCAATTACGGCCAGTAGCGGCTTTATCCACAAGACCGCCTGACAGTACGTCATTGAGCTGGCGGCAGCGGCACGATCATCGGCTGTGTCAGGTCTGTTGGTATCGGTGTGCAAGGCGCTGGCACGTAAACGGTGCGCGTATTCGAGCAACCCGCCAGCGATATCAGCAGGAACAGGCAGATCACAGGTTTTTTCACGGCGGAGAATCTCCCGGTATTCGATTACGGTTTCTTCGGTGCTGGTGTCAATCAGAGAGTTAAGCCTATTGGCATGTTCTGCAACCTGATTGAATCGATTGAAGTTGAATGCCTGGGTAGCGATCACCTGCCCCTGCAAAGAGTTGTCACTTCGCAGAACTTCGTTTTCGCTCTGAAAATTACTGGCCTCCGAGCAGCTCTTAACGAGTGCGACTGACAGACCTGCAATAACCACAACCGCGATTGGTAAAAAATTAAATTTCATTGGTCTATCCCCCAGCACGCCAGCGCACTTTCCTGGTCTCGCCGTTCTACCTGACCGTAACAGCCGTTCTTTTGACCTTTAGTCATGCGGCAATCGCGACCACCGTCTTTAATCCACCAGCGGATTGCCTCGCATGCCCCGCGGCGGTCACCGGCATTAATGCGCTTATAGAACGTGGACGGGAAGCACTTACCTGGCCCGATGTTGTACGGGCAAAAAGATGCGATCCCGGCTTTTTGCGGTTCGGTAAGCGGTACCGTAATATTGCGATCAACCCACGCCAGAGCCTTATTGCGTTCGATGGCGTTCACTTGATTGCATTTGGCCTGAGTCAATTTCATGCCCTGCACAACCGGTTTACCATCAACCATCGTTGCGCCGCGGCAAATAGTCCAGATACCGCCGCCATCTTTGTAGGCCGTGAGGCTGTTACCCTCTTTCTCATTCAGAAACTGGTCGAGGATTAAGGATGCAGGAGCACCAGCCAGTATCAGCCCTAGAACTGCTGTACTCAACTTTGCTCTGGCTCCCATCACTCACCTTCCTTTTGTAATGCCTCAACGACCACGCTTGCAGCAGCAGGACGCTCGTGAAGGGGTTTATCACCAACACCTTTCAGGTAGTCATTGACCATTTTTGTTCGCTTCTCATCCTCTCTGCGCCTACGGTTTGCATCTACCCGCCCGTTAATGTACGAGGCTAGCGAGATAAGCAGACCAGCAGCGCCAAAGAACATGAACACCAGATCCTGAGTGGTAAATCCAATGGCTGACGCCAGAGCTGCTACCCACGCGAAGAACTGCGTGAAGATGTTCCCTGAATCATTCATTTTCATGGTCTCTCACCTCGCTAAGTGCGGGTGCTGTTGCTAGAAAAAAAAGGCTGCCAAACGGCAGCCTGATGATGATTTATACTCTTCGGCGCTTCTCTCTCCTTAAGAAAGCAATAGATTAAACAATCCTTAAGGAGAGTCATTTAAACAAAAAAATAATTAACCTTTAACATAGTTTAAAGCTGTTATTATTTACATTAGATCATGCCTTTAGCTTTTGTGGATAAAAGAAAGACAATCGGGCTGAAGATGGAATTATTATTGCGGAGAGGAGTGATGTCGTTCTCCGCGCTTTTTTGTCTCATACGAGCTTGTAATATTTCGAGGATCGTTTTGCTAAAACACGTACTGAGGTTTAGCACCCCTTCTTAGCCCTGAGGTCCCTTACAAAACACAAGGGAAAAATAAAAAAAAGCCTGCTCGGACAAGCAGGCATAAATAGCTAAGTTGGCAATAACTGAGGGAGTGGTGCCGGGTGCCTCCCGGTGGAAATGATCACAGCATTCATTTCCGCGCGCTGGTTGGACACTCTGGAGAAATGTCCTGCTGAACCGCCCCTCCGCTTAGGGGGATCCACCACAAAAACGCTTTCAGAAACATCCATTCCGCAGGATGCTTAAGAAGCATATGTGCAGTATTAAGAATCTGCCACATAATCAGATGAATATATTCATCTAAATGGTACAGGCAGAGGGCCTTCAATCACCTCAGCTTCTCCGTTGTCGCAGATGTCGTCACCCTGTGTAAGATGCCAAATGCCATTAAATGTTAGTCCCGTCTCAAGGTCTTCGGTAACGCCATTGCTGTAGTAAGCAACCTGAATCCTGCCGTTGTGCTGAATCCAGTAGAAACCTTCTTCCATATTCCCTCCTGCGTTGTTAGGGAAATTATAAGTCACCGCAGGGTTGGATGGTTTTAGATATTCTAAAGTTGCTATTAAGCAAAAAGCCCCACGGGCTAAACCGCAGGGCTTTAAACGAAGGCAATAACCCATCGTTAGAGCAAAATTACCACAGTTTCGGGAAAAGTAAATAGCTCACGATAAAATAACACCCTATTTTATTATTTGCTTAAGCTGCGTATCAGCCCAGGCCTCTTCGATGTCAAACTTGGTGATGAGCTGATCGTAGAAGGGTTTTACAGACTTCTTCCAAGTATCGAGGCTGATTGCACCCGTTATCTGACACACTGTGGCGTATGCCTCGGTCGATGGGATTCGTTCATACCCACGACCACTGCAGCGTTTGCAATCAGCCAGAACCGGAAAGCCCTGCTGTGCTGTAAGAGCCTGCTTAATGGCTTTCCCGCGTCCATGGCAATTTTTACAGGCACAACTTACAACCTTCTTGCCCTTACACTGAGGGCAGAGAATGCGCGCTACCTCCCTGACCTCTCTTCGCACCTCGTACTCAGAAGGATGTATATTTTCGACGCCCATATTCAGGGACATCTTCACGTATTTCTTCTCTTTTGCAGGAGTGTGAGACTTCATGCTGTAGACCTCAGCATCAATAAACCCTTCCCCATTGCAGCCATCGCATTGCTTCACGCTGGCGGCGCTGCGGGAATAATCCTCGAAAGCGCAGGTGGCCAGCTGATGCATCACCAGTGGCTTAACTTCGGCATCCAGTTTGCGCAGCGCAGCCACCCGATCGCACTTGGTCAGCGCATACTGGGCCAGCAATTCGATCGCCCTCTCCCGGTCATTCTTGCTGATACCCATCTTCCCGAGAAAAGCGCTGTAACCCATGGCGGCCCGTTCCTGCGTCATGCCCATCGCAGCCATGATATCCGTTCCGGTTAATGAGTCTGACGCCGTAGCGCGCGGAGAGTCGCTAATCATTGTCGATTTGGCAAAGTGATATTTGAGAGTGTTTTCAAGGTTCATGCGGTCTCCAGCTCGGTAATAGTGAGTTCTAATTTCCCGCCCTTAACGACAGGCATTTTAACAACGCGATAATCCACAACCTGGCAGTCATCCAGCCAGAACCCCGCCTTGGTTAAAGCGTCGAATGCAGCTTTTTGCAGGTTATCCAGATCACGGCGCCGGCGGTCGGGCATGTGACATTCAATTCGGATTTTGAGTGGTGCGGCCGTGCGGATATTAAGCCGGGCGCTTCGAATGACACTTGCGACCGCGTAACGGTACGCAACGCCATCAGCGCTAATGTGTGTACGCCCGCGGTTGTGCCGGTAATACCGGTTATTGCTCGGCGGCCAGGGCAAAGTGAGTTGATATGTCTTCACGTTCACTCCCACATCCGGTTTCGCCAGCGGCTATCCGGGCGCGCTGGCGTATTGGAGGTCGGAAGGAATGCACTGACAGTCCAGGTCACGTAATCCTGGTTTAGGCTGCGCTCAACTCGCACGCCGCGCGCTTTGTAACGCTTAACCAGCTCGTCGGCCTGTTCGGTGCTGCAATCGGTATGATGGAACCAAGAATGTTTCATGCCCATCACCCCGCAAAGCCAAGCAGCTGCGCGGCGACGTTTTCGGCCTCGTCACGGCTGCGGAATGAACGGGACAGGACCCATCGCCAGAGGACATCGAGCGCAGCTTTGTAGAGCTGCTGAAATTCGAGCTCGTCCATATTGGCAAACGAGATGCTGCGAGGATGCTTTTTGAGTGTTCCGTCTGGCAACTGAATGGCATCAAAGTGCCCTGCCTCGACGATCACCCAGGAGCGGTAAGCATCGAAGGATTTGCACAGGCTAATGCCATTCGTGACGCGCCGGTAAGCAACCTGCTCAAGATACTGCTCGGCAGCATCGATAAGCGCCCCCTCATTCCCGCCATAAGAAGCCAGGAACTTGGCGTAGCCGGTGATCAGCTTCCGCTCGTTACTCGAGATAGCCCCGCCGGTTGGTTCCCAGTATTCAAAACCGAGATTGAGAAGCGCGAAAAAGCGCCGATGGAATGCCGGGTTACGTACCCGCCTGAACTCGGCAACAAGAACATCGCCGAGCCGGGTTTTTGATTGCAGAATATCGCTGGTCTCGGGCGTAGCCGGGATCAGTATTCCTGAGTGGTGTTTGATAAGTTGTAATTCTAGCGCCATGGTTCTCTCCGTGGCGCATCAGGTATAGGGTGTTCAGGCCTATGAAAGAATAATATCAGACGGTGGTGTAACTCGGTACCCCAGCCGTTTTGCAAATTGCATAAACCCATTCAGAGTGAAGATTTCTTCCTCTTCGAGTAACGGTCTTAATGAAACTATTCCATTTACTCGATAAACCAGATATCTCCCTTCCGCCGGGAAGCTATAGATAACTGCTTTATCGGCCCTTCTGACCACGTCGTACCATTGATCATCTGCATTAAAGGCATCTGCACTACACACTTTTTCCCCCAGAGCGACTTATGACGCGGTAAACAGTAATCGGGAACAGCCAGGGGAACGCAAACAGCGATACTCTTTGAAACTGCTCCAGTGAAATTCACGCGATTAATAAAACCACTCGTCCGCGCTCTCCCAGGTCTCCTGCAGGATATGTTCGACCTCCTTCTTATCGCCTCCGAAAACAGTCAGCCCATCATTGCTGGCACGCCTGATCGTTAACTGACAATCATCAAACTGCTTGCTAAGTCTTTTGAGCAGTTCTGACTCGAGCGCAGGTATAGCTCCAACAGGAAGTTTCTTCATGCGATCAATGGTTAACTCGATTTTCATTTTTCCCTCCGCAATGAACAACTGTATGCATATACAGGATATTTATAAACATATCTTACGGATTTTGCAACGATTAAAGAGTGTTAGAAGGATGGATCGCCTGCAGGCTTACAGGTATATGTTTTAAGTACGATATGGGGCAGATCTCAGATTTGGAGGTCTACACAATAGTTATGTTGAATAGATTTCAGCAGAGTTTGGTGCAGTTTCGCTACTAAATTGTGGCTTAGAAATGAGATTAATAAAATGAAAATCTGTAAAGGCTAATATGGAGCTTGCTGTTACTAGCAACAAATTAATCAGCAAGCTCTAAAACGATATGAAACATTACCAGAGCGTAATGTAATCCAACCGGTTATCGAAATTTACTGAGATGCAGGCACTGTATCATAATGACGAAAAGCCTCGATCCCGACTTTCTGACCATAAGAAAGTTCAAGTGTGTTACCATCAGGATCAGCGAAGAAGACATAATAACCTACCGGTTCCCCTGCCTGAACCGGTTCTTTTCGCAAGAAGCCTTCCATTCTGGCCATCGCTACCTTATTGTCGATTTCTTCAATGCTTGAACAAGCTACTCCCAAGTGACCAAAATTACCTAAAGGGGTGTCAGCCACAGCATCAACCTGGACAAGGACAAGCGCAAAAGGGCGAGTTAGGTCACTTAACCACGCGACTTTACGTGCCTCCGGAAGGTCAGGCTCTCGCCTGTGTACGACTTCCATGCCAGCATAACGGCCGTAAAAATCGATACTTTTTTCCAAATCTCTAACAACAAACGCAACGTGCGTAAAACCGACATCAATCTCTTTCATTAGGCTAATCCTTTAACTATCTCCAGAATCGCCATTTTAAAAGCTCAAGTTAACGTGAGGTCAAGAGACTTTCAATCAGTGATTTTGCTGGATTTCTTGCACGTATTGTTCAATGTCGTTCAGGGTTGCAGCCTATGCTAACTAACTCCAGCAAAATGAAGATAAGGCCCGCTACACACAGAAGAAAAGATAAAGTTAAAGCCGCAATAAAAACCATTCGAAACTCCATGTAATCATTTTTACTACCACAATCTTAGAATTAATTTTTACTTTATCACGTGTGCACACCAGGCGATTTGATGTTGCAGAGCCAAACATATCTCGCGGGCTTTAACCACGTTTATTGATTGGTTTTTTTGTGAAGCATTTTACCCTTCATAGACAATTTTAAGGTCACAGAACTCTTTTTTGTAAATTTTTTCAGTAAAATAGCACTAACTGACCTTTCGCATGCTACTTTAGTAGAAAATCCTTTAAAGTGTGCAACTATGCTTACCACTCTCATCTACCGAAGCCACCTGCGAGCTGATACACCAATTCAATCCATAGTTGACATGGTTAGTGAAGCCAATTCCCGAAATGAACGTGCGGGGGTAACTGGTGTTTTACTTTTTAATGGCGTTCATTTCTTCCAGCTTCTGGAAGGAGATGAAACCGCTGTAAGGCAAATCTATAAAAAAATTTGTATGGATGCACTTCACTTTAACATTGTAGAACTCTTATCCGATTATGCCCCCTATCGACGATTTGGTCGCTCAGGCATGGAATTAATTGATATAAGACTATTCAGTAAAGAAGAGTGTCTGGACAGGGTTCTTCAACGTGGAACAACCAAACATAAATTGCTTTACAACGACAGAGCATTACGGTTTTTCCGTACATTTATAGATTCTGCTGAGACAGACAGCTATTATGAACTTCCTGATAGATACAGTTGGTTTTTTTCATCCGATCAAATAAATGTATCATCGGCTGATCCCGATATTATCGAAGACATGCATGCAGTTATAGACCCTCTGGCTGCTCAAATTCATTCTTTTGTCTTGAGTGCAAAATCAGATAAAGACGATATAAAAGCCAATAATTTATTTTTTGATTTGGAATCGAAGAGAGATTTGTTAAAAATCGCAGGGAGTTTCATTACCTCTTCACAACGAGTATCAATAACACTCCTGCCTTTAACCTTACTGAGGGTACCTAATGCGATTGAGATATTGCTCGATTACATCAGAGAAAGTAACTTATACCCAGAACAAGTTATAGTTGAGTTTTCAGAGAGCGAAATAATCCCTGAAATTGATGAGTTCGCGCATTCAGTGCAGATACTCAAAAGTTGCGGTTTAAGCGTTGCTATTAATGACTTTGGTGTAGGAAATGCAGGTTTATTGTTTCTTTCAAAATTTCAGCCTGAGAAGCTAAAAATACACCCTCAACTAATCCAAAACATACATAAAGACGGTACCAAACAGGCGATACTGCAAAGCTTAATACGTTGCGGCGAACTTTTAGAGATAAGGATTTGTGCAACAGGTGTCGAACAACCAGAAGAATGGATGTGGTTAGAATCCGCTGGGATATTTTGCTTCCAGGGCAATCTTTTTTCAAAATATGATAAAAATGGATCTTTAACGATCTTCTGGCCAGAACCTAATGAGTTTAAAGAATGTTAAAATGAAACTTGAGACATTCTTCTGTGATAAGCAAAGTGTAATGTCCGATAAGTACACAAAGCGGGCGCAGCCAATTCGTTGCTGCACTCATTAATAAAATTTGACATGAGGGACAGCAAGGTCGCTCATATGCGCTGCAGTTGAGTTAAGTAAGACGGTACTGAGACTTGTAGTTGGCAATAGTGCCCTTCAAAAATGCCGAGGTGAAACTGGTTGTAGCTGTTAGGCAAAATCACTTATTCTTTGCCGCTAAACATGTAGGAGAAGAGCCATGACCAGTGAAATCCGCAGACGGGGAAGACCACGGAAAACAGAGAGCACCTATGCAGATACTCGTAATGATCTGATCCGCAGCGGTCTTGAGTTGCTGACGCAGAATGGTTTTCTTGCAACTGGAGTCGATGCCATTGTCAAAAATGCCGGTGTGCCTAAAGGCTCATTTTATTATTACTTCAAGAGCAAAGAGGAGTATGCGCAGGCCGTCCTCCATGCCTATGACAGTTTCTTCGAGCATAAACTTAAAAAACACCTTCATGAACCTTTATGCGAACCAATGTTACGGCTGGAAAATTTTATCCACGATGCCTGCAACGGGATTAAAAAGTACAATTTTACCCGAGGCTGCCTTGTTGGAAATATGATGCAGGAAAGTCCGGGACTGCCACAATCCTTTATCCAGCAGCTACAAGATGTTCTTGAGAGCTGGCAAGAACTTGTTGCTTCCTGTCTGTCCGATGCACTAACTTCAGGCGAAATTTGCTCCGAAATGAACGACAAACAACTGGCAGCAATTTTCTGGAGTGGCTGGGAGGGTGCCGTTATGCGTTCCAAACTTTATAGTTCAACCCAACCTGTGTACGATTTCTGGAACTATTTCAAAACATCTGTCCGTTACCAGTCGTCGCAGGAAGCAACTGAAGTACAGTAAAAGAGGAGCCGTTAGCGGCCCCTCGTTCGATCTGCAACTCCGTATCTATAATTAGCTACATTCAATTACCGCTCGGCCGTGAATTCCGCCATTCAGAAGTTTTTCGGCTACAGTGATGGCCTCACTTAGCGGATATACAGTCGTCAGGCTATCCAGCCTGGACTCTGGTAAATGCTTTAACGCCTGCTGCCAGATCGCCGCTCTTTTCTCTTTCGCGAACATGACACTATCAATCCCTTTCAGCGTAACACCACGAAGAATAAACGGAGCCACATTTCCCATCAACTCCATACCCTGAGCCATGCCACAGGCTGCAACAATACTGCCATAGCGTACCCCTGCACAGGCGTTACAGAGCGTGTGGCTGCCGACTGTATCAATGGCAGCAGCCCAGCGTTCTTTTTGTAAAGGTTTGCCCGGGCTTGAAAGCTCAGCACGGTTAATGATGTCGTTCACCCCGACCGTTTTATATAGCCACGAGGATTCTTCCGGCCGACCGGTAGAAGCGGTCACATGGAAGCCCATAGACGAAAGGATCATGGCCGCAATACTACCGACACCTCCACTGGCACCGGTAACAAGTACGGACCCATCTTCAGGCTTAACACCATGATTGAGCAGCGCGTCGACACACAGCATCGCGGTAAACCCAGCCGTCCCGATAGCCATGACGTGTTTGCTATTTGCGCCTGCCGGAAGCGGCGTCAGCCAGTCGCCTTTCACTCGTGCTTTTTCAGACAGCCCACCCCAGTGTTTTTCCCCTACACCCCAGCCTGTCAGTAGAACCTTATCTCCGGGCTGATATTCAGGATGTGAACTGGCGGACACCGTACCGGCAAAATCAATGCCTGGCACCATTGGAAAGTGTCGGACGATTGGGCCTCGGCCCGTAATGGCAAGCGCATCTTTGTAGTTGATGGAGGAATATTCAATATTTACCTCAACATCCCCCTGCGGCAGCTCACTTTCAGCAATTTCAACAAGTTGCGCACTGTAGCGTTCATCTGCTTTGTTTATTAATAAAGATTTAAACACTTTCACCTCGTCTATTTGGGCGTTTATCGTTCGGTTATTAAGTCATGTACAAATAATATTGACCGATCGTCTAATAATCAATCCTACTATCCCAGTATTTTGTCAGGATTCAAGACTTATTATTTTTTTCATAGGCTTAACGCAGTCATAATTGATCAGTGTCAAGCTGGAGGTGGGTAAACTAATACATAGGGAAATGTAAGCGGATCCGGCGGGTGCAAAGGCAATGCTTCAGTACTCAGTTGATAACGGTAAACCCAGCAGGCTTAGATTGTTGGCCTCATTTTCGCTCACAGGAACCAGTTCATCTCTACCCCCTCCCACCAGCATTGATCCAATTAAATTTGGCTTTAAAAGCTCAGCTGGTATCGAACGGTCAGCGATACTTGCGCAGCAAACGCGCCGCGCAAATACAGTGTTGGCTTACCTTTAATCAAAAGTGCTCACGCCTGCATACCCTTCCCCCTTGCGATGTTAATTCTGTCAATGCATTCCCTTAATGCTTTGACTTGCTCCGGAGAGAGTTCTGATTCGTCAATTGTGGCCAGAAGCGCGTTGAGGGAGCGCTCAATATCATTTTTTGTCAACCGTAAACAGATAACCTTAACCCAACGTGGCGAGAACTTGCTGAGGCCGATTGCTCTTGTGATACGTAGTTTCATGAGATGCCTCTTAACCGCCAGTAGTGGCGATTTGTAACTCGGTTATAGCACACGTAGAGAAGACTTATGTGACTATTTCGCCTTAGAAATTTCTAAGGGTCGTTTAGCCAGGGTAACCGGGCTTTCAGTGAACATCTAAGTTGGTTTCCCAGCATGCCACACAAGCGCCTCGTCATTACCAGAAGCGGCTGATCACGTGAAGGTAGCTTTTACGGTCATACACAGGCTGAGACGTCAACTTTGTGCCAATAGCGGACTTTTTAGACAGCATTCAATCTTTCAGAGAACTCAATTCTTCAGAGAGCCACTGTTTTAGAATGCATATTTTTAATGAATCTTGATTATCTGAACGGTAGACTAAATCGTATCCCCGCTCCGCCTTAAGTTTGTACTGGGGAAAGGGAACAACAAGCCTTCCAGCAGCAACATCATCCGCAATCAGAACACTGCGTCCCAGAGCAACACCTTCGCCACGCATAGCAGCCTCAGTAGCCATGCTGCCAAGAGTCCATAAGTGCCCCTGCTGGCAGCTATAATTCTTTTCTCCGGCCATCTCAAACCATGCCTTCCAGTTAGCCAGCATTCTGTACTCATGAAGAAGAACGCAGTTTAAAAGTCCCTTAATATCTGTCAGTCCATTATGTTTCTTAAGAAAATCAGGGCTACAGACAGGAGTAACTGTTTCATCGAACATACGTTCAGACGAAACATCTCGATAATTACCAAAGCCGTACCGAATGGCAGCATCTACCTGACCATCATTAAGATCCACATTAATGTCAGTAACATCCAGTTCAACATCAAATTCAGGATATCTCTGCCTAAAACGGCTGAGGCGCGGTGCTAACCACTTGCTGGCAAATGAAACCGTTGTACTTATACGCAAACTCTTCATCTGGTTTCTTCCACGCAGGCGCTCAGCTTCCCTCATTAAATCACTCAAAAGACGGGTAACCACATGGTGAAATTCAGCCCCTTGCTCCGTCAGAATGATCTGCCGTGTCAGCCTGAAAAATAGCTTTAACCCCAGATGCTCTTCGAGCTTCCGGATTTGCCGGCTTATCGCGCCGTGCGTAACGTGCAACTCCGCAGCCGCCAGCGTCATACTTGAGAGGCGGGCAGTGGCTTCAAAAGCGCGCAGAGTCTGCAATGGTGGAAGGCGATCGTACATCATATGCGTGATAATAATTCACGCGTGTTGTGAGAACAAATGATTTGTCAGGTCAGAGTCCGAAAATCAAAATTAACATAAATGATATTACTATTTTCATAGCGATACCGGAGGAATAATGGAAAGTTTGTTTGTTTACGGGACTCTCGGTCCTGGCCGTCCTAATGCTCATATCCTTGAAAGCATCGGGGGAACATGGCAGGAGGGCCATGTTGGTGGTTATTTATTAGAGAAAGGCTGGGGTGCAGAGATGGGTTATCCGGGAATTGTGCTGGATGGCTCAGGTAATCGTGTACAGGGCTTTCTTTTCACGTCCGAGAATTTACAAAATCACTGGCACATGCTTGATGAGTTCGAAGGTTCTGAATATGAACGTGTTCCGGTAGAGGTAACCACATTAACCGGTCAGACAGTGCAATCATGTATCTATATGCTAAAGCATAAATTATGAGGCCCGCAGTGGGCGGGTTAAACAATGCCCAGTGCACCCTAAATAAATCGATTTGATGGACAATCAAGTGACAATAGAGCGAAAACAGATCGACACTTATGCCACACTGGTCATGACCTTGCTGTGCGTTATCTGGGGAATTCAGCAAGTTGCAATTAAAAGCGTAGCCAATGAAATTTCTCCGGTTCTACAGGTAGCAATCAGAAGTGGAGCTGCTGCAGGCCTTATATGTTTATTGTTTATTCTAAAAAAAACGTCTCTAAGAAACTTTGCTATTTGCGTAGTTCCCGGGGGAGCTGTGGGTATACTTTTTGGTTTGCAATTCCTCTTTGTTGCTGAAGGCCTGCGATATACGTCGGCATCGCACATGTCAGTATTCCTATATACCGCACCAATTTTTGCTGCTCTGGGGCTACAGTTTTTTAGGCGCGATGAACGACTAAGTGCACCGCAATGGATAGGGATAGCAATTACATTTGCAGGGATTTGTGTTGCGTTTCTGTCAGGTAATGCTTCAGGGGATTGTTCCAGCCAGACTATGGCAGGAGATATAATGGGTTTATTTGCTGGACTGTCATGGGGAGCCACTACCGTACTCGTCCGATGCTCATCTCTTAGTGAGTCGCCGGCTTCTCATACGCTTTTTTTTCAGCTTGCAGGAGGTGTTTTAGTTTTATCAACCTATTCATACTTCTCCGGCCAAAATCACTTTGTACCCGGCACCATCGGGATTATTAGTTTAATCTTTCAAAGCGTAATAGTTGGCTTTCTGAGTTATTTAGCTTGGTACAGTTTAATGCGGAAATACATGGCATCTCAGCTCGGTGTTCTCTCATTCATGACGCCTTTATTTGGGGTCATTACAGCAGTATTTATTTTGAGAGAACAGCTACAGCCAGGGTTTATTTCAGGAGCGATGCTAATTCTGAGTGGCATAAGTATCGTTAGCGGCTGGTCCTGGTTCAGGTCGAGATTTTTAACTGGGTTAGTTAAATAATAAAGATGACTGTCGGATTATTACAGGTAATGTGACAATTTCAGCGAGCCTGTTCAGAGATGGCTGATTTAACGACCAAAGATGCTAGTACGCTTTACAGGCTCTAATGCAAAGTATAAATCATTCATAATGCATAAATCTTTAGCCCGATTTATGTCTGCTTCTCGCTCATAGCGGACCTTCAGATGCTTACCGCCTTTAAATCCTGCCGTAGCTCCTCATCACTTCCTGAGAATAGTCAGTAAAGATCCGACTTTGTAGGTTTTCGGATCCAGGCAGGGAAGAAGAATGTTTACTGCATAATAAGCAAAAATTAATTATTTTTGTTGCGAACATTGCATTGTTGCAGTTAAAAGAAAATCACCATTATTTTATTGTCCTGAGTGGAATGGTCGCGTATGACAGAAACGAGTTTGTAAGTGAGTAGTATTTCGGTGATTGACTGTAAATATACCGGAGTGAAGTTAAATCAAGAGGAATACTTTACCCACTAAAAAAGGGAGGTGGCCTCCCTTTATCCGAATACACCTGGCTATTTATCATCGAAGAAATCAGAAGGTAGCTGACCTGGTGGCATATTGATCACCTCGTCGTTATCAGGCCCTTCATTTTTCATATACGTTACTTTTGCAAATTCAGGAATAATCACATAAGGATAAGCCGGACCTTCGTCACGGAAGCGATGCATGTCTTCAATGAATTCGTTCTGGTAACAGATTGTTTTCTCAGGATGCTGTCCTTCTCCAGCGATCCATTGCGGGAAGAAGATCGTGCCGTGAATTACCTTTCTCCTTATATCGAACAACAAGCTTACACAGGTCCCCGTAGGCTCGTGCCAGTCAACCTTGAAAATACCGGGTGCAAACTGTACGGCATTCATTTTCTGATTAGTGACCCAGCGCCCGCCGACAAGTCCCTGGTGGATACGGTAGTCGCAGGTATTGCTGTTGCGCGCATACCACTCATACTTCCAGCCGTTGTCATAGGTGTAAACAAAATGCGTTCCGACAAACTCAGACAGATCCTCTGAAACATCTTTATATACTTCTTCAGTCATTTATACGTCCTCCGGTGTCCAGATATTTAACGATAGCCGTGAAAATTCAACCTTACCAGGTTTAGGGGAGCAGTCGCTGGAGCTAACAGCTATGCTGACCAGTTCCCCGTTATTCATACAGAATGCGATTAGTAATGTCAGCAGATCGCTCTTAGCGGACCATTTCCTCCCTATGTCCTGCCATCGGCTTTCATCCGCTGATATTTAGCTTTCAAAAGCTCCACTGGTGTCGGCCCCTTCGACGATACTGGCGCTGCCAGCGCTCTTCGAACAGGCGGAATCGGCTTCCCGGCCAGCACCCGCTTTTCCCACATATCCAGAATATCGCTGGCTTGACGCTCAAGCTCTTTCTGGCTCAGTTGGCCGTCAGTTCCGCGGCGCCGTAGCTCGAGGCAGATATGGTAATAAACCGGCTTTGGCCAGGAATACTGCTCACTGCTCGGGTACCGGAACACCAGTTTGCGCCACTTCCAGTATTCAGCCATCACGTCAGCGGTGGTGATCCCCAGCACGCAGCGCCCTTCCCTGCACCACTTGATGAACTGGCCTGGCGAAGGCAGGAACGGGCGATCCTGGCGACGCACCATGCGCATACCGGCTTCAACCTGCTCCAGAGTGGTGATCCCGTTTTCTTTGAAGGCCAGCACCCACTGACGGCGAATCTCGTTCACGTCTTCCTGGCTGCGATTAACCAGGCTTGCCGGGAACGCGGCGGCCAGCTGTACAAATAGCCCATTGATAATCTGCGCCACCTGCTGCGTTTGTTCGCGCTCGGTGTACTGCTCAGGCAAGTTATTCGCCACACGGCGTGCCTGTTCCCGATCAAAATTGCGAATGCTCTCTGCGAGATTTTTCATTCCAGCACCCCGTCAATCCAGTCGGTGTTATGCAGGTCGATGCTGCCCCGGGAAGGTTTTGCCGTTCCGGTTGCGCGCAGCCGCTTGGTGGTGAGCTGATCCCACTGTTTTCGCAGACTCGAGGGGCTCAGGATGTTGTCTTTCCAGAACTCGTCCCGGTTAGCCCACTGGAACAGGTCACAGATTTCGTAGTGAGTACGCTTATCCTGGACACGCATCAGTCTGATGGTGTTTGCCCATTCAGCCCAGTTTGGTTCAGATAGCGATGCGTTGACGGTGAGAAGCCTGTCGTAAATCCAGCGAGCGGCCTTAAGGTCGTCAGCGGAGCCCCATGATTTACCTGCCGGGGTGTATATCCCGGCGGCAGCTTCAGGATGGCGTGAGAGAAACTTTTGAGTTTTCTGGTTTCGGGATTCGTCAGAATTCCGAGACGAGGATATTTTAATATTGTTCTTGTTATAGTCTTGGGTGTCTACCGTTTCCGGGAAGACTTTTCCCGTTTTCGGTAACACTTTTCCCGATTTCGGGAAGACTTTTGCCGTTTTCGGTTTGTCTAAAATCCAGGCGGAAAGGTCAGTATTTATACCGATCGTTTTCATTACGCCCTGCTTTTGACAGAAGATGATTTTGCGTTCTGCTAGTGATTTGAGCACATCAGAAACGTGCGAATCACTTAGCCCTGTAAGCTCAGCGATTACCGTGTTCGTAACGCGGTCCTGTTTCTTGTTCCAGCCGTAGGTAAGCCAGATCACCGCCTCAAAACACTGCCACTCCCTGCCTGACATTCTCAGGCGAGGCTTAAGCTGTTGGATCTCGTTAGCGACCTTGGTATACCCGTTCGACAGGTCGGCCATACGACCTCCCGGTTGTTCGGTTCTGTGGGGGAAATTGATAATTTCAGCTGTGTTTGACATACTTAGCTCCGCAATTACACTCCGTTCTTGCACCTGAAAGTCGGTTCTGTTAGCGCAGACCGGCTTTCGCCTTTTCTGAAGTCTTCACACTGCCCCCAGCATGGTTGTTACCATCGCCAGCAGCGGCGCAGTAAGGTCCGGATCGACACGGAACATCTCAAAAATCCCCTCGCCTAACTCCTTCAGCTTTTCCTTCTTCGGTGCATCGAGCATCAGAGCTTGCTTCGCCTCACTTACCTCTTTTTCTAATCTGGCCATGCGATACGCGAACGAGTCGTTCTTTACGACACGGTCGCGGTATCGAAGCGGTAGTACGGACATGATCGCTGGCAACAGTTGTTCGACGTTCTTTCGGTAAGATGCGGAGTCTTCTTTGTTGTCTAGCCAGCGGAACAGCTTCACGTTCCAGACATCGGCCTGGCCTGTTAAATCCACGCCATCAAGTTGAAGTTCTTCCGCCGCGTCTTGAATTTGAAGCGCAACAGTTACGCGCCCTTCTGCTGCCGCCCACGCCCGGACCGCAGAGCAGAGATCACGATGAGCAATATCCTGCGCTGTAGATTCGCTTTGATGACACTGGAATATCAGAGGATTAGAGGCAGCTCTGCTACTCTGTTGAACTGAAACAGTTTGCATAGTTAAGGCTCCTGTTTAGGTAAACCGTCAGTTGGGTTTGGGTAGAGATCTGGGCGCAGCTCGTGCGGAGTTACGCCAGTAACCCCATAAATTTGCAAGACTCGATCTGCCGGGACGACGCCCTGATATCGATTTCGCCAATGACTAACAGTCATGGCGCTTACGGTTAGTAGTTGGGCTAAGCGCGTAGCAGTTCCTGCTTTGGTAATTGCTTTATCAATTGCTTTCATAAATAGCTCCTGTAACAACCACGCAATTAAACATATTGTTTATGTTTATGTCAACATTTTGAATATTGAGCTAATAAACATTTGGTTTAGAATTCGTCCATGAAAGAAAAAACTCATCAAATTAACCACCCACAAGTTCAGCGGCTTAACGAGGTTCTTGAGCTCAAGAAGTTGACCAAATCAGACATGGCCCGTATTTGTGGCGTCAGTGCTCAGTCGGTCAATAACTGGTTCGTTCGTGGGACGATTGGTAAAAGCTCAGCGATTAAGCTGGCGGATGCGCTTGGGGTGAGCCTTGAGTGGCTGCTTGGCCAAGATGTTGGCGAGAAAGATGGACTGAAGCCAGACGAACAACGCCTGCTAGAACTTTACCGTCAGCTTCCCGAAGAAGAGCAACAGAACATGCTTCGCATCTTCGCACTTCGCCTGAAAGAGCTGGACGAACTATATGATAAGTATATGAAAGGCCGTATTCGTTCGCAGGATGATTGAGTAATCCTTTCAGCAATGATTCGTAAATACCTACTATAAGAAATGGCCATAAAGTGGCCTTTTTTTATACCCCTCGAATAACTAGCACATCTTTTGTATTAAACGCCCATTCCCCGGACTTCCAGCCCGTACCATTTCGTCGAATTTTTTGCCTCCAAAGAACAAAATTTCACTCTCCATAAGCACCACATAAACATTTTGTTTATTTAAAATTACTCATTTTGTTGACTAAAGCTTAAACTTTGTGTTTAATCTAACTCACCAGGACGCACTACGAACCACCAAGGCAGGACGCCCACGGAGTAGCCGCCGACGGCATACGAATAGTCGGATGAGGTGGAGAGATTAACGCGCATCAGGTTTAAACGTTCCGCTGGCCGGCGATAAGGCAAACGAGGGTGAGAATGATTGATTTCGCACGCAAACCAGGACGGCAGCAGGCCGTAAAACTTAACTTGTTCGAAGTGATTCTTCGCCGCCTGTGCTACCTGCTGGCGCAAAAGGGGAATCCAGATGTGTAACTCAACAAAATGCGGGTACTGCGGCAAGCCGGTTGAACCGGAGAAAGTAGTCAAAAGTACCCTTCTCTATCGCAACGGCGCACAGCTGGCGCGCAAAGAAAAAGAATACTGCTCTGAACGTTGTGCTTCGTACGACCAGATGGCCCACGAGGCATAACGTAAAAGCCGCGCAAGGCGGCCCGTACGTCCGGTGCTCCCGACCAAAGTTACACCGGAAAACTACTTATAAAACCAAAGTTCACCCAATGGGCGCTATCTCTGGCCCGGGGATCTTACATCCAAAAAAGAGGATCTCACATGGAATTTTTCTATGTAGTTAAGGCTACGCAGAAATCTGGCAAAGAAGACGCGGTGATTTGGTTCACTGCGAAATCTGAAGTCCGAGCCAACCTGCAGCTCGATGTCGAGCTGGAAGATGCTGGTATTGAAACCGGACGCGGTAAGGATTACGCCAAACCGGTTCGCACCGATTTCCCTGTTTGTAACGATCTGCCTGAAGAAACCACAGTGGATTACACCTGGTGCAAACGCTACGAACTGCAGGACGATGGACGCACCTGGCTGCCAAAGGCTGGTGCTGAGTCGACTGGACCCGTGGACAACTCTGCCGCACCGGAAACTACAGTTAAAGTCGAAACGACCGTCGAGAGTGTCCCGGTTGAAAACCGCACTCCAGCGGTTCGTTATGCCGTCCACCTGACCAGCGACAAATACCAGTCACATATCACTAAAGAGCAGCAACTGGCTGCCAGCGAAATGTCACTGGATGAAGGCAACACCTATCTCCAGAAACTGCTGCTCGCGAAAAACGACATCCCTGAAGTTGCCGAACTCAGCCTGAATGCTGAGTGGAAACTCGTTCAGGCGATAAAGCAGGTATTCGCGCCAGATGAAGAGCACGAAGTAAAGCTACTTGCTGCTTTCATGGCCGACTGGTTGAGAGTAGATGCAGGTGACCGCAATGAGTTAGTTAGGGAGTGGAGAAGCGGAAAGCTTTCTCTGCTCAAATCAGAAAGCACCAGCAACTCCGACGTTACAACCGATCAGGTTCTGGAATCTGATAACGGTATCCAGATTGACGAGAATGATGACGAAACCACTCGTTATCCAGTCGTTCGTATGCCGTTCCGGAAGCAGCTACTCGGCCAGTTCACCGCCAACGAACTGCGCCACCACTTAACCCGCGAAGAGTACGAAGCTATCAGCGCGCTGGAGATGGACACTGACAACAGCTATGTCCAGAACCTGCTGCTGGCGGCAGAAAACTGCGAAGAGGTGAAGGGTTACGATACCAAAGACCTTTGGCGCTATACCGACGCCATTCGCAAGGTGTTCAGCCAGGAGAAGCGTCACGAACTCGCCTTGGTTCTCCGTTTCACCAGAATCTGGGCGGTGACTGATTATATCGATCGCGGCATTCTCGTTCGCGAATGGGCTACCGGTAATCGCATCAGTAATATTCAGCGCACTGATTCTGGTACCAATGCAGACGGCGGCTATGTAACGGATCGCGGCGAAGGCGCGCACCACACTCTGGACACTCTCGATCTTGAAATTGCCTGTGCCCTACTGCCTATGGACTTCCACCACTTCGAAATTCCTTCGAGCGTATTACGACGTGCCAAAGAAATCGTGGCTAGGAAAGAAGAACCATGGAAATCATGGAGCGCCATCCTGCGTAATCAGCCCGGCGTACTGGCGGTGAACCGTGCGGCAATCTTCAATCTGATCCGCATCGCACCAGAGAACATTCATCACACGCCAGCGGCTCATCTTGAGTTTGTGAATAAAACCATGACGGCTGAGTTTAACTCTGCTGTGGAGTTACTGCCGTTGCCTACCCCTGCAGTTGAGACTGAAGCCTCAGGTGAACAACCGCAGGTTGAAAATCTCGGCAGCGGCGTGTTCTCCATCGATGGTCTGATGGTTGGAAATACCGCCCCGGTCATCAATACCTCCTCAAATGAAGTCAAAAAAACTGAAAACACAGCGGAGATCACCAGCGATGTGCAGATGGAAACGACTCAGCCAGAGAAAGACGAAGATGTTGGTTCGGTACCATCGGGCGAAAGCACTGATGCAGCTAATTCGCAGACAGATTCCATAGCGCCAGAAGAGCAGCAGTCAGAGCCAGTAATCCAATACCCGGCTTACTTCGAGCCTGGCCGCTACGAAGGTCTGCCGAATGATGTTTATCACGCAGCAAACGGTATTAGCTCAACCCAAGTAAAAGATGCCCGCGTTAGCCTGATGTACTTCAACGCGCGCCATGTGGCTAAAACTATCCCGCGCACGACATCCAAAGTGCTGGACATGGGAAACCTGGTGCACGCCCTTGCATTGCAGCCGGAAAACCTTGAAGCAGAGTTCAGCGTAGAACCTGAGATCCCAGAGGGTGCTTTCACCACCACCGCAACTCTGCGCGAGTTCATCGATGCGTTCAACGCCAGCCTACCGGCGCTGCTAAGCGCTGACGAGATTAAAGCGTTACTTGAAGAACATAACGCGTCCCTTCCCGCGCCAGTGCCGCTTGGCACCAGCCTGGAAGAAACGGCTCAAAGCTATATGGCTCTCCCTGCTGAGTACCAGCGTATTGAAGAAGGCCAGAAGCAAACGGCAACGGCAATGAAGGCATGCATTAAAGAGTACAACGCTACCCTGCCCGTGCCGGTTAAAACCAGCGGCAGCCGCGATGCGCTACTCGAGCAATTAGCGATCATCAATCCTGATTTGGTGGCACAGGAAGCGCAGAAACCAACGCCGCTGAAAGTCTCCGGCAGCAAAGCAGAAATGATCCAGGCAGTTAAGTCGGTTAAGTCCGATGCCATATTTGCCGACGAACTGCTGGATGCCTGGCGCGACAACCCTGGCGAAAAGATTCTGGTTACCCGCCAGCAACTGGCCACAGCGCGTGCAATTCAGTCTGCACTCCTTGCGCACCCGACCGCCGGCATGCTGCTGACACATCCAAGCCGCGCCGTTGAAGTGAGCTATTTCGGTTTCGACGACGAAACCGGATTAGAAGTGCGTGTACGCCCTGACCTCGAGATTGAACTGGACGGCGTGCGCATCGGTGCTGACCTGAAAACCATCAGCATGTGGAACGTTAAGCAGGAAAGCCTGCGCGCCAGGCTGCATCGGGAAATCATTGACCGTGACTACCACCTCAGTGCGGCTATGTATTGCGAGACCGCGGCGCTGGACCAGTTCTTCTGGATTTTCGTCAACAAAGACGAGAACTACCACTGGATCGCCATCATTGAGGCGTCAACCGAACTGCTGGAGCTGGGCATGCTCGAGTACCGCAAAACAATGCGCGCCATCGCAACTGGATTCGACACGGGCGAATGGCCAGCGCCGATCACTACCGATTACACAGATGAACTGAACGATTTCGACCTGCGCCGCCTCGAAGCGCTGCGCGCTCAGGCTTAAGGGGGATTTATGCATAACACAAACGTTACCGTTGCTGACCAGAACACCGTTATTAACTCCAACGTGGCTTTGTTCGATTCCCAGTATCTGAACGCCATCAGCACGTTCGCGCAGATTATGGCCCAAGGCACCGCTACTGTTCCTAAGCACCTGCAGGGCAATCAAGCCGACTGCATGGCTGTGGCGATGCAAGCGGCACAGTGGCAGATGAATCCCTTTGCCGTGGCGCAGAAGACGCACCTGATTAACGGTGTGCTCGGGTATGAAGCTCAGCTGGTTAATGCCGTCATTTCACGCAGCGGCGTGCTGGCCAGCCGGTTTGAATATGAATGGTATGGGCCATGGGAAAAGGTCGTTGGAAAATTCCATATCCGCAAAGGCGACAAAGGCGAGTACCGCGTCCCGGGCTGGACCCTGGCTGACGAAACCGGGATCGGCATCATTATCCGCGCAACCCTGAAAGGCGAAGATCAGCCGAGGGAACTTGATTTACTGCTGGCTCAGGCCCGCACCAGAAACTCTACCCTGTGGGCAGACGATCCTCGCCAGCAGCTGGCGTATCTGGCCGTCAAACGCTGGGCGAGACTGTTCTGCCCGGATGTGATTCTTGGTGTATATACCCCGGATGAACTCGATGATCGCCGTGAAGAACGAGAGGTAAATCCCGCACCGGCGCAGCACCTTAGCCTTGCTGATATTTCAGGTGACAACGTCACTACTACTCAACCGGCTCAGGAATCAGCTCAAAATATCGATGCACTTGCTGATGATTTCCGTGATCGCATCGAGGCGGCTCAGGATGTGGATAGTGCTAAAGCTCTGCGCGCAGATATTGAAACAGTCAAAGTTACGCTGGGTTCTGCCCTGTTCACTGAACTGAAGAACAAAGCTGTGAAGCGTTATTACCTGGTGGACGCACGCAACAAGGTTGAGGCCGCTATTAACTCCCTGCCACAGCCCGACGAGCCGAATGCCGCCGAACGGTTCGCGGAAGCCGAGCGCGTGCTGGCATCTTCAAAGCGTCACCTGGGCGACGAGCTGCACGATCAGTTCAGCATCACCCTAGCGGATATGAAACCGGAATACGTGGACTAACGAGATCGGGAGGGAACCCCCTCCCTCAAGGAGAAGAAATGCGGCTGATTAATCGAGGCAGTAAGCAATCCCCTTTAGCTCGCCAGGCATGTGAAATCGCACTCGCAGCCCACCAGCAGAGATATGGTGACTATGGGCGCAGCAAGATGAAAGAGACCTATACGGTGAGAGTGGAAGGCGTGAAGGTCTGGGTTGAAGTGGTCAACTGCAAGGCAAGCTACGTGGCCACAGCAATGACCGGCATGCGCCGACTGCGTTCCCTGCCCGGCCAGGCAAACTGAAACTGAAATATCAACGAATAAAGACCGGCATATCTATACTCATGCCGGTTACCTGAGGTGAACCATGTCGCAGGTAATTTTTAACGAAGAATGGGTTGTTGGCGCAAGACTCACAGAAAAAACAGGCCTGACCGAACGACAGATTGAGAAGTATCGCCAGGGCTGTTGGGTGGAAGGTGTCCATTTTAAACGAGTTTCTCCTTCCGGAGAAAAAACCTTGCGTGGCACAACCTGGTACAACTATCCGAGAATTAATCAGTTAATAAGGGATGCGTAAGATGTCAGCTTTGCCTACGGGTGTCGAAATCAGAAACAATAAGATTTGTATCTGGTTTATGTACCGGGGAAAGCGTTGCCGAGAAATTCTAAAAGGTTGGATCAACACCCCGGCGAACATCAAAAAAGCCGGGAATCTTCGGGCTGTGATCATTAGCGAGATCAACCTTGGAGAGTTTGATTACAACCAGCGCTTTCCTTCATCATCAAGAGCAAAAAAAACCGTAACCACTGTTTCAGTTCAAACCTTTTCAGAGCTGTGTGAACTGTGGACGAGCATTAAAGAAACCGAAATTAGCGCGAATACGATGCGTAAGACGCGCTCACAACTCGGTACGTTAATGCACATCATTAACGGAGATACGCCTGTTTCAACTATACGCCACAGCGACATTCTTAAATACAGGAAGGAGTTGTTGAACGGTGAGACACTTTACCTGACAAATCCCAGAAGCAACAAACAGGGACGCACTGTGCGTACCGTGAACAACTATATATCGCTTCTGTGCTCCCTGCTTCGGTTTGCACACAAATCAGGCTTTATCAGTGGTAAGCCCTTCGAAGGGGTCAAGAAATTACACAAAGGGAAAGTAAAACCGGATCCTTTAACGAAGCAGGAGTTTAGTTTGCTTGCGGAATCCGAGCGTGGTCAAAGCCTCAATATGTGGACGTTCGCAGTTTATACAGGTGTCCGTCATGGAGAGCTCGCAGCCCTTGCCTGGGAAGATATTGACTGGGAAAAAGGTACGGCTCATATACAGCGCAATCTTAATGCCTTGGGCATGTTCGGCCCACCAAAAACCGAAGCAGGTAACCGGGTTATCACCCTTTTAGAGCCGGCACTTGAAGCCTTGAAAGCACAGCGCAAGCTGACGGCGCTGCAGCCTAAAACCGAAATTGTCTTTAATCATCGCGAGTATGGCGCAGTGGAACATCAAAGTCTGCGATTCGTTTTCATACCCCGGATGCGCAAGGGAGAACAGAAAGCCTACTACTCTTTATCGAGCATAGGTGCGAGATTCAACGCAGCTGTAAAACGTGCTGGTATTCGCCGCCGGAATCCGTACCATACGCGGCATACTTTTGCTTGCTGGCTGTTATCTGCCGGCGCTAACCCGTCTTTCATAGCCAGCCAGATGGGGCATGAAAACGCGCAAATGGTTTATGAAGTCTACGGTGCGTGGATTGAAGAAATGAATGGCGAACAGGTGCTGATGCTTAACGATAAGCTCGCACGCTGAAAAATTTTTGCCCCTATTATGCCCCTACTGGCTCCGAAGGTAGTAATAAATGCAAGAAAATCAACAAAATACAAAGAAAGAGCAATACAACCTGAACAAACTGCAAAAGCGCCTGCGCCGTAACGTGGGCGAAGCCATTGCAGACTTCAACATGATTGAAGAAGGCGACCGCATCATGGTTTGCCTGTCAGGGGGTAAAGACAGCTACACCATGCTGGAGATCCTGCGTAATCTTCAGCAAAGCGCGCCGGTGAATTTTTCTCTGGTGGCAGTCAACCTTGACCAGAAACAGCCGGGCTTCCCGGAGCACATTCTGCCGGAGTACCTGGAACAGCTGGGCGTTGAGTACAAAATCGTCGAAGAAAATACCTACGGCATTGTGAAAGAGAAGATCCCGGAAGGGAAAACCACCTGTTCGCTTTGCTCCCGTCTGCGCCGCGGCATTCTCTATCGAACCGCGACGGAACTGGGCGCGACCAAAATCGCGCTGGGCCATCACCGCGACGATATCCTGCAAACGCTGTTCCTGAACATGTTCTACGGCGGCAAGATGAAAGGCATGCCGCCTAAGCTGATGAGCGATGACGGCAAGCACATTGTGATCCGCCCTCTGGCCTACTGTCGTGAAAAAGACATTGAGCGTTTTTCTCAGGCGAAAGGGTTCCCGATCATTCCATGCAACCTGTGCGGCTCTCAGCCGAACCTGCAGCGTCAGGTGATTGGCGACATGCTGCGCGACTGGGATAAGCGTTATCCGGGGCGCATCGAAACCATGTTCAGCGCGATGCAGAACGTGGTTCCTTCCCACCTCGCGGATGTAGAGCTGTTCGACTTCAAAGGTATCAACCACGGATCGGAGGTGGTGAATGGCGGCGATCTGGCGTTTGACCGGGAAGAGATCCCCATGCAGCCTGCGGGCTGGCAGCCGGAAGACGATGACAATCAGTTCGAAGAGTTACGTCTGAACGTGCTTGAAGTGAAATAAGCTACTAGCGTCTCAGAAAGGTCTTCTGAGACGCTTTATGCCTTATTTCAGCAGACGCACGCGGCAGGTTTTACCTTTAATCTTGCCGTTTTGCAGTTGCTTCCACGCCTTATGGGCCACCGCCTGGCGAACAGCCACATAAACATGTGCCGGATGCACCGCAATCTTCCCGATGTCCGCCCCGTCCAGACCCACATCGCCGGTCAGCGCACCTAACACATCTCCCGGACGCATCTTGGCCTTTTTGCCGCCATCAATGCACAGCGTCGCCATTTCGGCCTCCAGCGGCACGAGCCTGACGCTGCCCGGCGCGTTCACCCAGTTCAGCTTGATCTGGAGCATTTCAGCAAGAATATTGGCACGCTGCGCCTCTTCCGGGGCACAGAAGCTAATGGCCAGGCCGCTGTTCCCGGCGCGTGCCGTACGGCCAATACGGTGGACGTGCACTTCGGGATCCCATGCCAGCTCATAGTTAACTACCAGCTCAAGGGATTTGATATCCAGGCCGCGCGCAGCCACGTCGGTCGCCACCAGAACACGTGCGCTACCGTTGGCGAAACGCACCAGCGTCTGATCGCGATCGCGCTGTTCCAGATCGCCGTGCAGCGACAGCGCGCTCTGCCCCGCCGCATTGAGGGCGTCACAGACGGCCTGACAGTCTTTTTTGGTATTACAGAACACCACGCAGGACGCAGGCTGGTGCTGGCTCAGCAGTTTTTGCAGGAGCGGGATTTTCCCCTGCTGCGACGTTTCAAAGAACTGCTGTTCGATGGCTGGCAGGGCATCGACGCTGTCGATCTCGATGGTGAGGGGTTTTTTCTGCACGCGACCGCTAATCGCAGCGATGGCTTCCGGCCAGGTCGCAGAGAACAGCAGCGTCTGACGATCGGCTGGTGCGAAGCGGATCACCTCATCAATGGCATCGCTGAAGCCCATATCCAGCATTCTATCCGCCTCGTCCACCACCAGTGTGCTTAAGGCATCCAGCGAGACGGTGCCTTTTTGCAGGTGATCCAGCAGGCGGCCTGGCGTCGCGACAATAATGTGCGGCGCGTGCTGGAGCGAATCGCGCTGCGCGCCGAACGGCTGCCCACCGCAGAGGGTTAATATCTTGGTATTGGGCATAAAGCGTGCCAGGCGGCGCAGTTCACCCGCGACCTGGTCTGCCAGCTCTCGCGTCGGGCACAGGATCAGTGACTGGGTCTGAAACAGCGACGCGTCAATATGCTGCAGCAGGCCAAGACCGAAAGCGGCCGTTTTCCCACTGCCCGTTTTCGCCTGCACGCGCACGTCACGGCCTTCGAGGATAGCGGGCAGCGCGGCCGCCTGAACAGGCGTCATCGTGAGGTATCCCAACTCGTTGAGGTTGTCGAGCTGGGCGGCAGGCAGAACATTCAGGGTAGAAAAAGCGGTCACAATAGTCTCTCGTGGTCATCTTTACGGTCAGATGGCGCGTATCCTCGCAGATCTCGGGGTTCGATGCGACAATTTAATCGGTTCTTCGTCCGGCGGCGGATCTGGCATCGGCTGCGGACGCGGAATGGGATCGGGCATCGGCACGGGATCGGTGGGGACAGGATCGGACTGACGCGAGTGTTGCAGTAGCAGAGCGAGTAAAATGCTCATCTTTCCCTCCAGGATTTGCTGTCGTCCCTTTTAGGGTAGACGCTGAGAAACAGGAGGCAAAAAAAAGCCGACTATAAAGTCGGCGTCGTACGAATCAATTGTGCTATGCAGTAATTCAAAAAAGGAAGTAAGACAATATGGAGCGCAACGCCCATCGCTTGACGTTGCATTCACCTGCGGGAGTAATATTGCACCTTACGGGGTAAATGTTTATTGACTTCGCTCAATTAAAAGAGCGTTTTAATCCCCGTAAAAGGTGAAAAAAACGTAAATTTACAGCCATTTACTACGATGCAACCACCATGCAACACCTCCAATCAAAACAACTAACATGACGCAAAACGCGGTGAAGCCGTACCGATATTCCCCGCCGGGTATACCGCCCAAATTGACGCCAAAAAGCCCTGTCAGAAATGTGCTCGGTAAAAAGACCATCGCCATCAGGGACATCGTATAGGTCCTTCTCGCCAGCGACTCCTGCATCACCTGGGCGATTTCATCCGCCATCACCGCCGTTCGGGCGATGCAGGAATCGATCTCATCCAGCCCGCGTCCCAGCCTGTCAGCAATGTCCTGCATTCGGCGGCGCTGATCGTCATTCATCCAGCCAAGTCTTTCACTGGCCAGACGAGCATACACATCCCGTTGTGGCGTCATATATCGACGCATCACGATCAGCTGCTTGCGCAATAGCGCCAGAAAGCCGCGCGGGGGGATCTGCTGATCGAGCAGATTATCTTCCAGGTCGATGATTTTATCGTGCAGCTCTTCAATAAATTCGCTCGCATGATCGGTCAGAGCGTCGCAGACGTCCACCAGCCAGCTGCCGCAGTCGACCGGTCCGGTCCCCTCTTTGAGGTCGTTCACAATGTCGTCCAGCGCCAGAACTTTACGCTGGCGGGTGGAAACAATCAGCCCGTCGTCCATATAGACGCGCATCGCAACCAGCTGATCGGGACGTTCATCCGTGCTGCCGTTTATACAGCGCAGGGTGATAAGCGTTCCGTCCCCCATCCTGCTCACGCGGGGCCGCAGGCTTTCACCCGCCAGCGCATCACGTACGTTGTTAGGCAGTAGCGGAGTCGAGGCCAGCCAGTCAGCGCTGTCCGGGTGGGTATAGTTCAGATGTAGCCAGCAGGGATGCTCTTTATCAATGACATCATCATCTTCCAGCGGTCGCGCACCGCCGCGACCGTCCAGCACCCACGCAAAAACTGCGTCAGGAACGTTAAGTTCAGATCCTTTAATGCTCTCCACAGTGCCTCCCCTGTTTGGCTCTTTCGATGTCAGTCTAGCTTCCATCAGGGGTTAAGCAACAACTATGTCTCGCATCGCGCTGAAATCGCTCAGGAATTGTACACGCTGTATTTCGAGAATTGAAAAGCCCGGCATGCCAGGCTTCGGAAAGATGTCAGAGTGAGTGCCCGGGGCGCTGAAGGAACGAGACAGAATCTGTCACGGGTGACGGGGAGTGCCCCTGGTCCAGCCTGAAATTTCGTGTCCGCGTCTGCAGTTCGATCACCTGATTACGCAGCACATCAGAGGAACCGTTGAGCTCCTCCGCCATCGCAACGTTGCTCTGCGTGACCCGCTCCAGTTCGGACAGCGCCAGCGTGATCTGGGAAATGCCCTTCTCCTGCTCTGCGGTCGAGGTAGAAATCTCATCCATTAACCGGCTGACGTTGCCGGATCCGGTCACGATGTCATGCATATTCTTCTCCGCTTCCGACACAACGCTGGCACCCTGGGTGACATTACTGCTGGTAACGTCAATCAGCGTTTTGATATTTTTCGCCGCCTCCGCACTGCGGTGCGCCAGATTTCGTACTTCCTCTGCAACAACGGAGAACCCTTTACCGTGATCGCCTGCCCGCGCAGCCTCGACGGCCGCGTTAAGCGCCAGAATATTCGTCTGGAATGCAATGCCGTCGATCAGCGAGATAATTTCCGTCATCTGCTGCGCACATTCGGTAATGGATTGCATATTGCTGGCAACCTGTTCCATCAGCTCTCCTCCCTTGCGCGCCTGCACCGTCGCGGCATTCGCCTGCTCGCTCGCCAGCCTGGTGTTATCGGCATTGTTTCGGGTACTTGCTGCCATCTGCTCCATACTTGCCGCAGTTTGCACCAGAGATGCAGACTGCTGCTCTGTTTTCACCGAAAGCTGAGCACTGCGGGAAGAGAGCTGATCCGACAAGGTCATGGCGTTTTGTGATGAAGCCCTGATCTCACGCACCAGTGTAGCAATGTTGCTGGAAAGACTATTAATCCCGGGAATTAACCGCCCCGCGCAGTTATTGCCAAACTCGGGGATAGAGACGCCTAAGTTGCCTGCGGTAACTTCTTCAATACTTTTTTTCACAGTATTGATCGGCGTCACAAGAAACTTCGTCATATAACTCCAGAGCAAAAATAACGCAACGAAATTGACCACATTAATCGAAACGAAAAGAGAAAGATTGCTGGAAAATAGAACAACGATACCTGCATTCACAAAAAAAAGGCACAACAGGAACCAGGCAATGAAGGTCCTGACACTAATATTTCTTAGCATGATTTTACCCACAACTTATATTTTGGTCGGCATTAAGACTTATAGCATTCACTTTTGCGTTTGTCCTCACAAAATACGCTGGCTTCTCGTTTCGCCGTTACCCACCCAGTATTTAACTTAAGTCAGACAAAAAAGGCGTTTTAGCAGAAATGTTCTGTTCAGCATGCTGTGTTGCTGGTCCAGAGCCCACTGAAGCGATACCATCACCTGCGGTAAAATCGGCCATTTGCACACATATTTAAGACGCTTTGCTACAATTATTCGACTATGTTTAGCAGTGCTTAATGTTCAATAAAAAAGAATATATTTTATATTACGAGTAAGTTTGGCATTTTATATGACTGGTCATTTTTCACGATAAATAACTAATATGGTTTGAATGCGCATGTTCGTTGCCAGATAAAGACGTGCCGGCAGGCGAAATCGGTAACCCTCTCAGGCGTGGGATTGCATAATGCTCAATATATCGTGGGACCCTGTGTTGATCGCTGTCTCCTGTCTGGTGGCGTTTATCGCCTCCTTTGTGGCCCTGGATAGCGCCGGGAAAATTCCCCTTTCCAGCCGAAAAACGGCTTTGTTCTGGCGGATTGCCGGCGGGGTCACGCTGGGTATCGGGATTTGGTCAATGCACTTCATCGGCATGCTGTCCATGCAAATGCCGATGATGATGAGCTATGACCTATGGCTAACCCTGGCGTCTCTCGGCGTGGCGGTTGTTGCTTCCACAATAGCAATTAACATTGCCGTTACGGGCAAACACCTCTCGCTCTTTCGGCTGTTCTTCGCCACGGTCATTCTCAGCGCTGGCGTGGTCTCCATGCACTATATCGGTATGGCCGCCCTGATGCTGGAAGGAAGCATCCTCTGGGATCGGCGCACTGTGGGTTTGTCCGTGGTCATTGCCGTTGTCGCCTCCGGCGTGGCGTTGTGGCTGGCTTTCCGCCTTAGGGATAAGCACAAAGGGGTCTTTGTTACTCGCATTCTTGCCGCGTTAGTCATGGGTGCCGCCATTTGTGCAATGCACTATACGGGCATGAGCGCCGCGCATTTCCATGAGATGGCGCGTACGCTCCCCGGCGGGGTCAGCGAACTGGGATTATCCATCTGGGTTTCCGTCACCACGCTCTCCCTGCTCGGCATGATGTTAATTATTTCGCTTATTGATTCGCACTGGCGGACCAGCCGGCTGACGGACAACTTGCGCCAGCTCAACCGTCAGCTTGAGCTACAGGTCCGCTTTGACGCTCTCACCGGCCTCGCAAACCGCCACCAGATGGATATCCGAATGCAGGATTGTCTGCACAGCGCCTTGTTGAGTAACAAACAATTTGCCGTGATCTTCCTGAATGTCGATCGCTTCAGACGCGTGAATGATACCTGGGGCCACAGCGTCGGCGATGAGTTATTAATCACCATTGCCCAACGCATCACGTCCCGGCTTACCCGCGAGATGACGCTGGCCAGGCTGGGTGGGGATGCCTTTATCCTGCTGGTTCCCGAATGTGACGAAGAAAAGCTCACTACCCTACTCACGACGCTGCTCGCGGATATGCGCCGTCCGTTTTCGCTTTACGGACATACGCTGAGTACGACAATGAGCGCGGGTGTTAGCCTCTATCCTCAGGACGGCGAAACGCTGCATGAACTGAAGTTTAAGGCGGATGCCGCCTTACAACACGTTAAGCAAGACGGTCGTAACGGCTGGGCGGTTTACTGCCCTGAGATGTCAACGGCAGTTCCGGCGCAGCCGGGTTTTCTGCAGGAACTTTCTCAGGCGCTGGAACGCGATCGGTTTGAACTCTGGTATCAGCCAACCTGGCATGCTGAAGATAAGACGATCCACGGTTTTGAGGCCCTTCTGCGCTGGCGGCATCCGGAGCAAGGCGTTTTGCTGCCAGGTCTTTTTTTGCCCACGCTGGAACAAACGGGTTTGATTATTCCGGTTGGCAACTGGGCCATTGAAGCCGCGTGTCGGCAGCTTCATTTCTGGACTGAACAAGGCTTCAGCCAGTGGACGTTATCGCTCAACTTATCCCCCGTTCAGTTCGAACAGCCGGATATCTTTCACATCGTGTCCTCAATGCTGGAAAAATATAATCTGTCGCCTTCAAGGCTGATCCTGGAGGTAACGGAGAGTACCGCGCTAAAAAATCTCGATCGCAGCATCGAGTTGCTCAATGCCTTTAACCATGCGGGGATCACCGTCTCTATTGACGATTTTGGTACGGGCTATTCCAACCTGCTGATGCTGAGCGTTCTTCCGGCAAAAGAGCTAAAAATCGACAAGAGCTTTGTGGCCTCTATGCTGGAAAATGAAAAAAGCCGCAAGCTGGTGGAAACCATTATTAATATTGCCCGCACCATGGAGATGCGTGTCGTTGCCGAGGGAATTGAAACGGACGAACAGCAGGCAATACTGACCAGCCTCGGCTGTGATTATCTCCAGGGCTACCTTTTCTCCCGCCCATTGCCCGCTGAACAGGTTCCATGGCTACTGCTACAGAAAAACTCAGATAAACAAATTATACCCATGAATAAAATTCAAACGGACAACGCATTTATTTCACAAAAAAATCATGCCTGACGGGATTGAGTAGAGTATGTTTCAAGGGAGTACATGCGAGTCAATTCCGCCATGATTGTCAGGTATATCGTGCCGATGAACAGGAAAATACTATGTCGCAAAATAGTTTTGATGCGCTTAATGCAATTAAAACGCCCGTGTGGCTCATTTCTCCTGTTTCGGAACAGATTATTTTTGCAAATGTGGCCGCAATACAGCTGACGGGTAATAAAACGCTGAACGACCTGCGCAAAGGTTCCTGTTCTGCCAGTGCGCAAACCGTACTGTCGTTGTACGTTCCCGAACTGAAAAATCATCACGATATTGTCGAGATCTGGACAATTAGCCGGGGCGGGCAGGACGCCCCCTTAAGCTGTCGCCTCTCACTCACCCACGCCACGCCGTATGGTGATGTTATCGTTTTCGAAGGGATCTCTTCCCACGCCCCCTCAGGCCTGAAAGCCAGCCGTTCCGCAACCTATCAGCGCAAGAAACAGGGATTTTACGCACGCTTTTTCCTGACCAACAGCGCGCCGATGCTGCTCATCGATCCTGCCCGTGACGGGCAAATTGTCGATGCAAACCTGGCCGCGCTCAGCTTTTACGGTTATTCGCATGATGAGATGTGCTGCAAGCATACCTGGGAAATTAACACGCTTGGCAGAGGCGTCATGCCCATCATGACGGAGATCGCCGCACTGCCCGGCGGACATAAGCCGCTCAATTTTATTCACCGCCTTGCCGATGGCACCACCCGCCATGTCCAGACCTATGCGGGACCCATCGAGATCTACGGTGACAAACTGATGCTGTGCATAATCCATGATATTACGGAGCAAAAGAGGCTTGAGCAGGAGCTGGAAAATGCTGCATTACGTGACTCGATGACGGGGTTACTCAACCGACGACAGTTTTACAATGTTATCGACCAAACCAGCCTGAGCCACCTTTCTGCACAGCAGCAGTTTAGCCTGCTGCTGGTGGATACCGATCATTTTAAAAACATCAATGATCTTTTCGGTCACCTGAAAGGTGATGAAGTGCTTATCGCCCTATCCCGAACGCTGGAAGCCTGCTGCAGACAAGATGACCTGGTGTTCCGCTGGGGCGGTGAAGAGTTTGTCATCCTGTTGCCGCGCACGTCTCTTGAAACGGCTCTGAAGATTGCCGAATCCGTCCGTGCGGCGGTCGCCCATATCACCCTTCCAGGCTTACCACGGTTTACCGTCAGCATTGGCGTGGCGCGGCATGACCCGGAAGAGAGTATCGACGCACTGTTTAAACGTGTCGACGATGCGCTCTATCGCGCCAAAAACGATGGGCGTAATAAAGTCCTTGCGGCATGAAACTGGAGTATCGGGAAAAGCCCCGCTACAATGCCCAGCTTAAGTAAATTAACGACGGGTGGGTTGTGGCGACAATGGGAAAGACAGAATTAATACTCACCTTAATTATTTTCTTGCTTATTATATTTGGCTTATGGTTTATTTTCAGCGGCGAGATTTGGTATTTCGTTGAATATCTGGAAAACAGTCTCTACCCCACTTTTGACGCACTGTAGTGCACGTTTAATTTATTGTTTCACCTACCGAATTTGTCAGGTTTCTGCCTTGCCCTTAGCCACGTAAGATACGCGGCGTTATCCTCCAACAATGTTGATAACGAATCACTAAATCATTTGCTTATTTCGCCCGTTCTCTGACGGGCTTTTTTTATTTGCGGCTATTAAGCAAAACAACGATTCTTGTCCGTCAGTCGCCATGTTGTTGCAGCACCGCTCTGCTCCAGTCATAAAAGGCGCGCACCGAAGGCGGAAGATAGCGGTTTTGTGGATAGAGAAGCGAAAGCGGTAAATCGTAAGAGAGGTTCTCCATACAGCGAACCAACGCCCCGCTCTTCAGATACGGCTCAGCCAGATAGCTGGCCACGCGAATTAATCCTAGCCCTTGAATTCCAGCCTGGATATAGGCGTCGGTATCATCGACGATCAGCGACTCTTTCATGTGGATTGCACAATCGCCGTCATCACGCGTAAAAAACCAGTCGATGGTGCGCCCGGTACGGTGGTTCAGGTAGCCGACGGCGCAATGCTTTTCCAGTTGGTCGAGATTTTCCGGCTTACCACAGGCGTCTATATAGCCCGGAGAAGCCAGAACAACCCATCTGAAGTTCGCCAGAGGGCGCGCGACCAGCGTCGTTGAATCTTCGATCCTCCCGGTGCGGATCACGCAGTCATACCCTTCCTGAATGATGTCCTCCACGCTATCGCTTGAACAGAGTACCAACTCCAGCCCGGGATACTGGCGCAGAAATTCCGGGAGACAGGGAAGAATGCAGTGTCGGGCAAGAGACTGCGGCATCCCGACTTTTAAACGGCCTCTGGGCTGTGCGGATCTGGCGGGAAAGGAAGACTCCACTGTCGCAATATCCGCCAGCAGCCGTTTGCTCTCGTTATAGTAACGTCGGCCCTCTGCGGTCACGCTGAGCTTCCGGGTGGTGCGTTGTAAAAGTTGAATACCCAGGTATGTCTCCAGTTCCTTAACGACCCGCGATACGGTTGAACGTGGTAGCCCCAGCGCTTCTGCCGCCCTGGCGAAGCTATGGGTATCGACCACGCAAACATATACCCGCATTGATTCCAGTTTATCCATGTTCCCACCGCGCCTGAAAAGATCGATTATCCCATTATTACGAACAGTCTAACTTATGCCTGTGGTCTTATCGAATGCAGCTATCTGACATAACCTTGCTCAAGTTGCTGTAGAAAGGCGATTTAACAAAGAGAGGCTCAACATGAAAGAACGTGATATCAAGACAGGTGAAAAAGTATTAGTGCTTGGTGCAGGACAATTGGGTGCTGCCGTACTGGAGCATCTGGTTCCGGCAGTCACGCAGCGCGATGGCGCTGTTACCGTTATCGTTTCGCCCGGATCCTGGGACAGCCGGGGTAAACTTCAGTCCGAAATTCATCAAAAACTGGCTGATGCAGGGGCAGAATTCATCGCGGTCGATGTCGCCGTCAGCTCCACTGAAACGTTAAAAACCCGTTTTGTGGATTTTGACACCGTGATCAACTGCATGGGGTTTGTCGCCGGAGCAGGTACACAGCTCAAAATTACCCGCGCGGTACTGGAAGCCGACGTAAACCGCTATTTCCCCTGGCAGTTTGGCGTGAATTACGATGTGGTCGGCAAAGGGAGCGGCCAGCCCGTCTGGGACGAGCAGTATGATGTCAGGACGCTCTTGCGGGAACAGAACACGACGGAATGGGTGATTGTTTCAACCGGTATGTTTACCAGCTTTCTCTTCGAACCGGCATTTAATGTGGTGAATTTATCCGAAAAAACCATTAATGCGCTCGGAGGATGGGACACGCAGGTCACGGTCACGTCTCCCGCGGATATTGGTCGGCTGACCACCGAAATTTATTTGCATCATCCGCGGATCGTAAATGAAGTGATATTTGTCGCAGGTGAAACCACTTCTTATGGAAAACTGGCCGAAACGGTTGAACGCACGACAAGACAAGCCTTTGCCAAAAACGTATTAACGCTCCCGGATCTGCTGGATGCACTGCATTTAAATCCGGATGACCAGATGCTCCGCTATCGCGCGGCCTTCGCCCGAGGAGACGGCATGTGGTGGCCGATGAGTAACACCTGGAATGTACAGAATAATATACCGACTCAAGATATTGAATCATGGCTTAAAACCGTTATGTAGCCATGCGTTTATCCCGCCCCGGTGGCGCGCCAAACATACGGGCATATTCACGGGTAAACTGCGAAACACTGGCATAACCGACCGTATACGCCGCCTGTGCGATCCCTGCGCCATCGACAAGCATCAGGCGGCGGGCATGGATAAGGCGTAGCTGTTTCTGAAATTGCAGGGGCGAAATCGTGGTTATAGCGCGAAAATGCTGATGGAATACGGACACGCTCATGCCCGCCACGTCAGCAAGCTCCTCAACGCTTATCGTACGTGTAAACTCCTTACGCAACATTGCGACCACACGGCTAATTCGTCCGGAATGGCTATCCGCCGCGCCCAGGGCGCGAATAGCAGGACCATGGACACTGCGAAGCAACCAGTAATGCAGCTCTCGCCGTAGCCCATCCCCAAGAACCGCCATCGCCTCCGGTTGTTCAAATAACCTGGCCAGCCGGTAAGCCGCATCCGTCACGTCAGCATTCATTGGCTCAACCCCAACGCAAGGCGCGTCCCTCTGCTCTGCTTGCACAGCATCCTGCAACTCGCGCAGTATGGCGATATCCAGTTCCAGCACCAGGGAATAGTAGGGATGGCGAAGGCTGGCCTGGGTAATCTGACTGAGGGTCGGCACATCGGCGGCAATCACCATCGCCTCGCCGGGGCCATATTCAAAACTTTCCGTCCCCGTAGCGACGCGTTTGCGACCCTGCAACAGCATCGCCATCAGCGGTCTGTTGATCGCCGCCTGCAGGTCGCCCGGATGCAAAGCCCGGATAATCGTCAACCCTGGAACCGGCGTTACGGCAACCCCGCTACGGTCGACGTGAGCATCGGCATACCGGCGGCAGAGATCGAACAGGAGATCGCGCATAGACACTCTTTCAGGCAAGTTTTTAAGCCATAGTATGCGGTCATTCTCAACAGAACAAACCATGAAAAGAGAAACAGGCAAAAGATAACCAGAATCAGGCAAAGTGGATGAGTGGCCTTCTCCTACTGTAAAAGCTCCACCAAACAGAGGATACACCATGAGTAAAATTGCACTTATCACCGGCGCCAATCGTGGTCTTGGCCGTAACACCGCCCTCTCTATCGCGCGTCAGGGGGGCGATATTATCGTCGCTTACAGAGGAAATACCCCTCAGGCTGAAGCGGTTGTCACGGAAATCCGCACCCTTGGTCGTAAGGCGATTGCGATTCAACTGGATGTGGCGCAGACGACGACTTTCCCGGCATTTGCCGAAACTCTGCGTCAACAACTCGCCGAGGTCTGGCAGCGCGGCACCTTCGACCACCTGATAAATAACGCAGGTCATGGCGAGTTTGCCGGGGTGGGCGAGACCACCGAAGCGCAGTTCGACGGGCTGTTCAGTGTCCATGTCAAAGGGGTATTTTTCCTGATCCAGACCCTTTTACCCCTGCTGGCGGACAGCGGGCGCATCATCAACTTCTCGTCCGGCCTGACCCGGGTATCGTACCCTGGGTTCTCCGCTTACGCGGCGGCAAAAGCGGCGGTGGAAATGCTCAGCGTTTATCTGGCACGCGAGCTGGGCCCGCGCGGCATCACCGTCAATACCATCGCGCCAGGCGCCATTGAAACCGATTTTGGCGGCGGCCTGGTTCGCGACAACGCAGATGTCAACGCGCAGTTTGCCGCCATGACCGCGCTCGGGCGGGTCGGCGTTCCCGACGATATCGGGCCGATGGTCGCCAGCCTGCTGCGTGATGATAACCGTTGGGTAACCGCACAGCGCATTGAAGTGTCGGGCGGGCAAACCATCTGAACAGGCCAAAAATACCGTCAGAAAAATGATGCTTTCAGCTGTGACGGGTGATGGTCAGAAGGAGGAACTGGCGCCGCAAGCCGCGCCAGTACTTGATTAGTGCTTTTCAATATACATCGTCCGGCTATACGCCACGTCTTCCGGGTTGTTGATGGGGTAACCCTTCACCCAGGGCTTAATCAGGCGGCCGTTGGTATACTGGTAAATTGGCGCGATGGGCGCCTTCTCCATAAGAATTTTCTCCGCCATGTTGTAGTCGGCATTACGCGCTTTCGCCGTGGTTTCCAGCGTCGCCTGGTGGATAATCTTATCGTAGGCCGGGTCACTGAAACGGGAGATATTGCCGCTGTGGGTTGAGGTCAGCAGCGACAAAAAGGTTGATGGCTCGTTGTAATCGCCTACCCATGAGGCGCGGATCACGTCAAAGTTGCCGGTATTACGGCTATCAATGTAGGTTTTCCACTCCTGGTTTTGCAGTTTGACATCCACTCCGAGATTTTTCTTCCACATGGAGGCCACCGCAATGGCGATTTTCTGGTGGTTTTCGGATGTGTTGTACAGCAGGTTCAGCTTCAGGGGGCGCTGAGGACCGTAGCCTGCGGCCTGCAGCAAGGTTTTGGCCTGGGCGTTCAGCTCCTGCTGCGACATCTGCTCAAACGGCGAGGCGTCCGGGGTAAACCCTGCCGTCACGTCAGGCGTAAAGTGCCAGGCGGGTTTCTCTCCCGTGCCTAACACCTTTTCCGCCATAATGCGACGGTCGATAGTCATGCTCAGCGCAAGACGGACGCGGGCATCGGCCGTTGGGCCCTTTTGCGTGTTAAACGCATAGTAATACGTGCCCAGCTGAGGCGGCGTATACACCTGCCCCGGAATATCCTTCAGCAGCTTCTGATACATATTTTTCGGGAACGATTCGGTAATATCAATATCCCCTGCCAGGTAGCGTTTGGTGGCCGACGATTCCTGATTAATCGGCACGAAGGTGACTTTTTGCAGTACCGTTTTGGCATTGTCCCAGTAGTGCGTATTGGGCACCACAACCAGTTTTTCATTCACCACGCGGTCCTTCAGAACGTAAGCGCCGTTCCCCACCAGCGCGCCCGGCCGCGTCCACTCTTTACCGCTTTCTACGTTAGCTTTTTGTACTGGATAGAAGGCAAAGTTCGCCGTCAGGTTGCTGAACCACGGCAGCGGTTTGTCCAGCTGGACGCGTAACGTCCTGGCATCCACCGCCGTCACCCCCAGCGTATCGGGCGCGGCTTTACCGTCAATAATGGCCTGCGCGTTATTGATTCCCGCCAGCGCGGCAAACCAGGCAAACGGAGAGGTGGTTTTCGGGTCAACCAGACGCTGCCAGCTGTAGACAAAATCCTGGGCGGTGACAGGGGAACCGTCGGACCATTTCGCGTCATCGCGTAAGGTAAACGTCCAGATGCGGTTATCATTACTCTGCCAGCGCGTCGCCACGCCCGGCATCAGCTCCCCTTTCTCATTCTGATTAACCAGACCTTCGAAGAGATCGCGAATCACCTGAATCTCTGGCAACCCCACGGCTTTCGCCGGGTCCAGCGAAGCCGGTTCGTCTTTAATATGCCTGACCAGCTCCTGCTTTTGCGCCAGCGCAGTGCCCTGCGGCACATCAGCAGCAAAAGTAAGTGAAGAGAGTCCGCACAGGCACAGTGCGGCAAAAAGACGCGAAACAGGATGCTTCATAAGATCCCCTTTAATAAATTCAGGTAATAAGCAGATGCGTAATTATTTGTTTCGACAAAGTGAAATGCAAATAACTTACTCCTGAATAGTGATTTAAGGCAATTCTCAGCCGTTACGGAAACTATTTGATTAACAGCGTGTTTTGCACAACACTGCCAGTAGTGCTTTCTTTATCAGGATTTCGTATGGCAACCACCCGACCGAGAGCGGAACGCGGCGCCTTTCCGCCGGGCGCTGAGCAATATGGCCGCTCGTTTTTAGGCGCATCGCTGATCTGGTTCCCCGCCCCTGACGCAGACCGCGACAGCGGCTTGATTCTTGCCGGCACACACGGGGACGAGAACTCCTCCATCGTGACGCTTTCCTGCGCGCTGCGGACGCTGACGCCTTCATTGCGACGTCATCATGTGATTCTGGCGGTAAATCCGGACGGCTGTCAGTTGGGGCTTCGCGCCAATGCGCGAGGCGTTGACTTAAACCGTAATTTCCCGGCAGCAAACTGGCGCGCCGGGGAAACGGTGTATCGCTGGAACAGCTCCGCCGAGGAGCGTGATGTGGTTCTGCTGACGGGAGATAAGCCGGGCTCAGAGCCGGAAACCCAGGCGCTGTGCCAGCTAATCCATAAGATCCACCCCGCGTGGGTGGTCTCGTTCCACGATCCGCTGGCCTGCATTGAAGATCCGCGCCACTCTGAGCTCGGCGCGTGGCTGGCAGACGCGTTCGCCCTGCCGCTCGTGACCAGCGTGGGCTATGAAACGCCAGGCTCGTTCGGTAGCTGGTGCGCCGATTTGAGCCTGCCCTGTATTACCGCTGAATTCCCGGCAATCTCGTCCGACGAAGCCAGCGAAAAATACTTAAAAGCCATGGTGGAGCTTTTGCGCTGGCAGCCTCAGAGATGAAGCACGCCGCTGGTAAAATGGAGCGCGGGTGATACGTCAACCGCCAGCCACGTCGGGCCGTCCAGATCGGCGAAACGGACCTGATTGACCAGCGGTAGCGCCGCGCCGATCGCCCGGGACGTACAGAGCATACAGCCCAGCATCAGCGAAAAACCCTGCGCCCGGGCTTCTTCCGCCAGGGCCAGTGCCTCTGTCAGCCCGCCGGTCTTGTCGAGCTTAATATTGACCATCTCGTAGCGGCCCTGCAGCTCGCTCAAACTCGCGCGGGTGTGGCAGCTTTCATCCGCACAAACGGGCAACGGATGGATAAAATTCTTCAGCGCCGCATCCTCTTTTGCTGGCAGAGGCTGCTCCAGCATGGCCACCCCCAGGTCGGCCAGCAGCTGACAGCGGGCAGCCAGCCCTTCCGGGTGCCATGATTCATTAGCATCAACAATCAGCGTGGCTGCGGGTACCGCCGCGCGAATGGCGACCATTCGCTCGCTAATCAGACGATCGTCGAGCTTCACCTTCAGAAGCCGGGCCCCTGCGTCATAAAGCGCTTTTGCGCTGGCGGCCATCTGTTCCGGCTCGCCAATCACTACCGTTTGTGCGGTAGCCACCGATTCCGGCAGCGCCACGCCCAGCAATGCTGTCAGCGGTTGCTGCTGCTTCGCCGCCTCCAGGCTCCAGAGCGCGCTATCAATAGCGTTGCGTGCGGCACCGGCGGGCAAACGCTGCTGTAATGCCTCGCGCGTGAGCCCGGTTTGCAGGTCCGGCACCAGCGTCATGATATGCGCCATCACCGACGCGAGGCTTTCTCCATAGCGTGGGTAAGGCGTGCACTCCCCTACGCCTTTAAAACCGTCCTCTTCGATTTCAACGACCACCACGCTGGCTTCGCTTCGGCTGCCGCGGGAGATCACAAACGGTGTATGCAATGGCCAGGCTTCTTCATAGACCTTAACGCTTCTCATCACTGACTCCTTGCGGCCCGAAAAGGCGAAAAATTTGGTTTGCCGTGTTATCCGCGGATGGCATACACTAGCCCCGACGTTAACTATATGTAAACAGGAAGATATCTATGTCACAACTCGTTCATTTCCAGGGCAACCCGGTTGCTGTTGCAGGTTCCATTCCGCAGGCTGGCAGCAAAGCGCAGGCTTTTACTCTGGTGGCTAAAGATCTGTCTGACGTCACACTGGCTCAGTTTGCGGGTAAACGCAAAGTGCTGAACATTTTCCCGAGCATTGATACCGGGGTTTGCGCCGCCTCCGTGCGTAAGTTCAACCAGCTGGCAACTGAAATGGACAACACCGTTGTGCTGTGCATTTCTGCTGACCTGCCGTTCGCCCAGTCTCGCTTCTGCGGCGCTGAAGGCCTGAGCAACGTTATCACTCTCTCCACCCTGCGCAGCCCGGATTTCCTCGAAAATTACGGCGTCAGCATCGCCGAAGGCCCTCTGAAAGGTCTGGCAGCACGCGCGGTACTGGTTCTTGATGAAAACGACACTGTAGTCTTCAGCGAACTGGTTAATGAAATCACTACCGAGCCGGATTACACCGCCGCGCTGGACAAGCTGAAAGCATAATCATTACTTAGCATTTTATACCGCTTTTTCAAAACCTCGCTATGGCGGGGTTTTTTATTAATCGCCCACTGAATCGTTAAAGCAACAATCAATTTGGATCACAATATTTATGCAAAATAGCGTTGAAAATTCAGCGATAAAGCGATCACACCCGCAAATCAATCGTTAAATATCCCTGTATTTACTCTCAGTGAGGCACATCACATTTCCCTCATCGCCAAAACATTAGATTTGCTTACGATGTTAAATAATCGTTTCAGCAAAAAGGGATAAATATGAAAATAAAACTGGCTTTAACGCTCCTTTCGGTACTGCTTTCGGGCCATGCCGCAGCTAAAACCTGGGTGCTGACAAGCGCTGAAAGCAGCGTGGAAAAAGGAAACTGGAAGATTTCCAGCGATGAGCTGAAAATTTACGATCGAACGTTCAGCATTGAGCAAAAAGTGTTGCACGGCGGCAGGCAGGAAGGCAGTAAAGTTATCGTCATCAGCAGTAAAAATGGCCTGACCATCACCTTAAGCCCGACGCGCGGGATGAACCTTCTGCATGTGGAAGGATTTGGCACCAGACTGGGCTGGAACTCGCCCGTTAAGGAGGTCGTTAACCCGGCGTATATTAATCTGGAAAGCCGAAACGGGCTTGGCTGGCTGGAAGGTTTCAACGAGATGATGGTCCGCTGTGGCTACGAATGGACTGGGCACCCGGTCACCGCTGACGGCCAGATTTACACCCTGCACGGTAAGGCAGGCAATACCCCGGCCTCTCAGGTGGAGGTAGAAATTGCGGATGCTGCCCCGCATGAAATTCGTATTCGCGGTCTCATCAAAGAAAGCACGTTTAAAAAAGCGGATCTGCAAACTATGACCGAACTGCGTTACGTTCCGGGAACCAACCAGTTCAGCCTGCATGACGTTCTGACAAACCATGCCGATTACCCTCATGATTACCAAATCATCTATCACAGCAACTTCGGGGCGCCAGTCCTCGAAGAAGGCGCGCGCTTCCTTGCCCCCGCGGCAAGCGTAAGCCCGTTCAATGATTACGCGAAAGCGGGCGTTAACGACTGGCAAACCTACGCCGGGCCGACAAAAGGCTTTGATGAGATGGTCTTTAACATCAAACCGCTCGCCGACAGCAACCACGAAACCCTCGCTGCGGTGGTGAATAAAGCCGGTGACAAAGGCGCGTCGATTCAGTTTGATGCCCGCCAGCTGCCGGTGCTGACCCTGTGGAAAAATACCGATACGCCAAAACAGGGCTATGTCACAGGGATTGAGCCGGGCACCAGCTACGCCTACCCCGTCACCATTGAACGCGAGCAGAAGCGGGTTAAGCAGCTGTCGCCAGGGGCCAGCGCTCAGTTTGATCTGACCTATACCCTGCTACACAGCGCGCAGCAGGTGAAGGATGTCGAAAGCAGGATTGCGTCGATTCAGGGAGAGACAAAAACAGAAATCGTAACCACGCCGCTGGCAAAGGAATAACCATCAAAAAAGCCTCTTTACAGAGGCTTTTTGTTATTCGTCACCTTTCTTATGATTCAACCCATACTCACGTAGCTTATTCGCAATCGCGGTATGCGAGACGCCAAGACGTTTTGCCAGCTTTCGGGTGCTGGGATAGCTGCGGTACAGCTGCGTAAGCACGGAACGCTCAAAGCGGCTGGTGATATCATCCAGCGAGCCTTCCATCGCCTCTTCGCCTACCGACACCGTCCCGGCGTCGTAATCCGGCAACAGGATATCCTGGGGGCGCAGTTCATAGCCTTCCAGCTGGGTCAGCGCGCGATAAACGGCGTTTTTAAGCTGACGGATGTTGCCCGGCCAGCCGTAGCGCATGAGCACCGTGCCGAGATCGGCAGACAGCTTCGGACGCGGAACCCCCTGCTCGTCGGCAAAGCGGGCCACAAACAGCTCCGTTAGCGGCATGATGTCCTGCGGACAGTCGCGCAGCGGCGGAATGTTCAGCGTCAGGACGTTAAGGCGGTAATAGAGATCCTCACGGAAGATCCCCTTTTGCACCAGCTCCACCAGGTTTTTCTGGGTGGCGCAGATAACGCGCACGTCCACATGCACTTCGTGATCCTCTCCGACGCGGCGGAAGGTCCCGTCGTTCAGGAAGCGCAGCAGTTTGGCCTGCATACGCGGCGACATTTCGCCGATTTCATCCAGCAGCACGGAGCCGCCGTTGGCCTGTTCGAAGAACCCTTTCTTGCCTTCCGGCGCGTGACCAAATAGCTCGCTTTCAACAGCATCTTCCGGAATCGAGGCACAATTAAGTGCCAGATACGGTTTTGCCGCACGCGGGCTTGCCAGGTGCACGGCGTGCGCCAGCAGATCTTTCCCGGTACCGGTATCGCCGGTAATCAGCAGCGGCGCGGTCAGGCTGGCAAGCTTGCGCGCCTGGTCAACCACATGGCGCATTTTCGGGCTGACGGCAATAATCTGGCTGAACGCGCCAACATCCTGGCTGGAGAGGTTTTGCAGCTGGCGACCCATGCGCAACGTCGAGCGCAGCATGATCACCGAACCGGTCAATACGCGGGTGTCTCCTTCCCCTTTCAGATAGACCGGGGTGATCTCCATCAGGAAATTCTGCCCGTTTATCACCACGTGCTCGCTATGCGTATTCTGCGGATTGCTGTCCAGCCAGCGCTGGAAGTTAAAACCGGGGATCAGCTGCGCGGCGTGGTGATTGCTGAGCTTCTCCTGGCTCTGCGCGAAAAGCTGGCAGCTCGCGTGGTTAACGCGCTCGACTTTACTTTTCAGATCCAGAGAGAGGAACGGCTCAGGCATCGCTTCAAGCAGCGCGCTCAGGGCGAGGTGCTCACGTTCGGAGGGCATCCAGGGGATGGTGCGTACATCCGTAACGCCAGCGATACGGCGGATTTCCGCCATCAGGCTGCTGAAGGTGTTAAATTCAATTTCGGCAAAATTGAGGTAAATTCGCCCGACAGGATCGATCTCAATGCCACGTAAATCAATGCTACGTAAAACAAGAAGATCGAGTAACTCGCGGGTCAGACCGAGACGGTCTTCACAGAAGACTTCAAGACGCATGGGAAATTCACCGTTTTAAGCCAATAACCTTAAAATGATATGTCAGAACACGGTGAACCGGAAGATGGCTGTCAACAAATATTGACAGCCAGCACGATTAATGAACAACGCCTCACGGAGCCGGCTTTTTATTGAGCGTATCTTTCAGCTGACCGATCAGCTCTCGCCTGAAATCCCCCAGCCGCGGCTTATCGCCATCAATCCACGGCAGCGGTCGGCACACCTCCATCGCTTTGATACCCAAACGCGCCGTCAGTAAGCCCGCGCCAATGCCCTGAGCGGCACGGGCGGAGAGACGCGCCGCCAGATCCTGCGACATCCAGTCCATTCCCACTTCGCGCACCAGCTCGCTCGCGCCCGCAAAGGCGATATTGAGCAGGACCAGTTTGAACAGCCTGAGCCGGCTGTAGTAACCCAGCTCTATGCCGTAAAGGTTCGCGATACGGTTGATGAGGCGCAGGTTACGCCAGGCGATAAAGGCCATATCCACCAGCGCCAGCGGGCTGACGGCAATCATCAGCGTAGACTCCGCCGCCGAGCGGCTAATCTCACGTCGCGCCTGCGCATCCAGTACCGGCTGAACCATATGGGAATAGAGCGTGACCACCTCCCGGTCATTCTGGGTTTCATGGATGGCGGCATACCAGCGCTGAAGCGCCGGATGTGACTGATCGATACCGGCCTGGCTGGCCAGTTTTTCGCAGAAGGCGCGGCCTTTGCCGGTGCCGTGGCTGTGGAGAAGATCCCGCGCTTCATCACGCTCGTGCGCGCGCTGTCGCAAACGCCAGAGGCGGCGCCACTCGGTGGCAACCGACCCGATACCCGCCCCCACGATGAGCGCACCCGCGGCACAACCGCCCAGCGCGACCCAATCCTGGGTTTGCCAGGCGTTCATCGCCCACTGCACGCCCTGCCCGACCACGCTGACGCCAAACAGCGCAAGACCGGCGGTGACCATCTTGCGCCACAGGCTGCGTTTCGGGCGCAGAGCGGCTTCCACGACCGCCTCCGCCGGACCTTCCTCAACGGCGGTATCGTCCGGCAGCGCCGGGGCAAAGTTCTCCGCCTGCGCGCCGCTGAACGTCTGCGCCGTTTTAAAGGCGTCCTGACGCTCAGGTTCAAGCGTTCCGGTAAAGTCTATGCGCGGTTTTAACGGTTCCGTCATCGCAATTTATCTCCAATCAAAAACTCCAGCGCCGCATCCAGACGGATGTGCGGTAACGGCCGATCGACGCTCATGGTCTGAGGGCGGAAGGCTTCAAACTGGAAGCCCTGGCTCTGCCAGAAGGCCTGGCCCGGCAGCCGCGCGGGGACTTCGCCGGGATAGACGGTGAGCGGCTCGCCGTCACTGAGCCGATTCCCGCGTAATGCCGGTATTTTCTCGCCGTTAAGGTCAATCAGGCCGCTTTGCGTCGCCTGCACCGATGCGAGCCCGAGGCAATCCATACTGATGCCTTCAAACGCGGCGTTTTGCCAGGCGTCCTGCACCAGCTGCTGCAGCAGAGAAACCATGTTGGCGTGCTGATCGACCGTAACGTGATCGGCTTTTGTGGCTGCAAACAGCAGCTTGTCGATCACCGGTGAGAACAGACGACGGAACAGCGTCCGCTGCCCGTAGTGGAAACTCTGCATCAGCTGCGTCAGCGCGAGGCGCATATCGTTAAATGCCTGCGGCCCGCTGTTGAGCGGCTGCAGGCAATCCACCAGCACAATCTGGCGGTCGAAACGTAAAAAGTGGTTTTTATAAAAACCTTTGACCACCTTTTCACAGTAGTAATTGTAACGCTCGCGTAGCATTCCGGCGTTCGTGTGTTTGTCTGCCTGCGCCAGCTTCGACTCGCCTGCGCCGTCCACGTCCGGCCACGGGAAGAACTGCAGTGCGGGCGCGCCTGCTAAATCACCCGGCAAGACAAAACGGCCCGGCTGGATAAAGTGCAGCCCTTCCTGTTTGCACTGATGCAGATAGGCCGTCCAGGCTTCAGCAATGGTCGCCAGACGGTTTTCATCCGCAGGCGCCAGCGGATCCAGGCCTTCGCACAGCTGTCGCCACTTCGTCGACCACTCTGCGCGTTGCCCCTGCAACAAGCCTGTCATCTGACGAGACCAGTTGAGGTAGTCCTGCCCCAGCATCGGCAGGTCGAGCAGCCATTCGCCGGGATAATCGACAATTTCCAGATACAGGGTGGAGGTATCCTTAAAGTGACGTATCAGCGATTCATTAGAGCGAAAGCGCAGCGCAAGGCGAATTTCACTGACGCCTCGCGTCGGCGTCGGCCACGCAGGCGGATCGCCGTAAAGCTGCGCCAGCCCTTCGTCATAGGTAAAACGCGGTATGCCAAAATCACGCTGAGGGACGCGCTTAACGCCCAGCAGACGCTCTTCCCGCACGGCGCTGAGCAACGGCAGGCGCGCGCCGGCGTGCAGGTTCAGCAACTGGTTTACCATCGCGGTGATGAACGCCGTCTTACCGCTGCGGCTCAGGCCGGTGACAGCCAGACGCAGATGTCGATCAACGCCGCGGTTCACCAGTGAGTTGAATTCGTTCTTAAATCGCTTCATCGCCATCCTTCATTGCCCGGAAGCCTGGAATGTATGGCTTCAGAATACAATAAATGGGGGCAGATCGTTGATTATCAATTCTTATTTATTGCTATTGCCGTTTTCTCTCCAGTAAGATGAACCACATTGCTGTCAGTCCGGAGTGAGTAAGGTGTATGTCACCCACCATCTATGATATCGCACGGGTTGCGGGCGTATCGAAATCAACCGTTTCCCGAGTTCTGAATAAACAAACGAATATTTCCCCTGAAGCGCGAGACAAAGTGCTGAAGGCGATAGACGAATTAAATTATCAGCCCAACAAACTGGCCCGCGCCCTGACCTCTTCTGGCTTCGATGCCATTATGGTTATTTCGACCCGCTCGACCAAAACCACAGCCGGTAACCCTTTTTTCTCCGACGTTCTTCATGCCATTACGGCAAAAGCGGAAGAAGAAGGATTCGACGTTATTTTACAAACCTCGAAAAGCAGTGAGGACGATCTGCAGAAGTGCGTAGGGAAAATAAAGCAGAAGATGATCAAAGGGATCATCATGCTGAGTTCACCGGCAAACGAATCTTTTTTCACCACGCTGGACGAATACGGTGTGCCCGTAGTGGTTATTGGGAAAGTAGAAGGTAAGTTCCAGAATATTTATTCTGTTGATACGGACAATTTCCACGACAGCGCTATTTTGGTCGATTCGTTTATTAAACATGGACGAACAAAAATTGCCTGTCTGCATGCCCCGCTCGATTATCACGTTTCTATCGATCGCCTTGCTGGCTATAAATCCAGCCTTGAGAAGCAGGGTATCGCCATTAACCCGGATTGGGTCATTGATGGCGGATATACCCATGAAAGCGCGCTTCAGGCAGCCTGCAAATTACTCTCGTCCGATAACCCGCCCAATGCCGTTTTTGCCACAGACAGCATGAAATTGCTGGGTCTTTATCGGGCAGCGGATGAGTTAAATCTGATGGTTCCCGAGCAGGTTGCCATGGCAGGATACAGCGATCCGATGCTGTCTCTCGTATTAACTCCTGCTCCCGGTGGGTTTGATATCCCGACGAGAAAGCTCGGCGAAGAGAGCTGCAACGTGTTATTTAAGCGTATTGCAGGTAAACCTGCGCCGCATAAGGTATTGGTTGAAACGCATTTTTCGGATGCAGCGTCCTTGCGCTAAAAACCAGGGGCAATCGCCCCTGGTAAAACGTTATCAGAACGCGTAGTTCACGCCGACACCCGCATAGTGGAAGCGATCGCTCTCACCTTCATCGTGGTTTTCCCATTCGTAGGCATATTCCAGCGTCATGGATAAACCGTTGTTAAAATCATAGGCGTACAGCATACCCAGACGGTTGAAATCATGCCCTTCACGCGCTGGATCGTCCTGCCAGTCCCAGTTTGACCAGCGATCGAGACCCAGTCGGGTATAAGGCGTTAACGTCGTCTGGCCTAACGAAATCGGCAGATAGGCACGAATTTCCTGGGTAGAAAACTCGCCGTTATTGCGCGAGCTGTCCATATTGAAGCCGCGCTCTAAATAGTAATTCACCTTGGCGGAGAAGGTTTCATTAATAGTCCAGGTAAAGCCCGTTTCAGTCTCGACGCGGCTGTCAGAATAACCGGTTTTTTCCAGATCGTTGGCAAACTGGTACATGGCAAACCAGCCGCCAAAGCGCCAGTCGTCGGTTAATTTAATATCCCAGTCAGGCTGAACTTTGTAGCGCTGCATATTAGCGCTGCCATCTTTGGCACCGTGCTCATCTTTAAAGTGATAACCATAATTGCGGAAGCCACCGGTCAGACCGAAAGTAAAGTCATCGGTGCCGATAAAGCGATAGCGTAATTCAAATTCCGGGCGATCGAAATAGGTACCACGCGTCATGCTGCTATAATCAACCGGTCCTTCCTGATACATTGCCAGAGAGATCGTCCAGGCATCCCATGTTGCATTAAACCACACGGAAGGTTCATATAATCCATCTTTATCGTCGCCCTGACCTTCGACGTTTTCAATTTCATACATGGCACCGATATTAAACGCCCACTGCTTTGCGGATTCTGTTGCTTGCGCGCAGCTAACCCCTGCGCACAGAACGAGCGCAGCACTTCTTAGTAGAGTACTCATTAAATATTCCCTTTATAATTAACAAACAAAAAAACCGGAAATTTGCATTTCCGGCAAACACCTTTCTTATCTAATAGCCGCTTCGGTATCGGCGTCGAAGAAATGGCACTTATTCATATCGAACTGAATGCCGATAGTATCTCCGGCTACGTAGTCATTGGCCGCGCCCGCACGGACAACCAGTTCATGGCCGCCCACGGTGGCATAAAGCATAAATTCGGCTCCGGTAAGCTCGGCGACGCTGACTTTCGCCGTGATATCTTCTCCGCTGCTCTGCAGGGTGAGAATATCTTCCGGACGGATCCCGAAGACGACCGCTTTACGCTGGTAACCTTGCGCATTCAACTCGGCCAGCTTGTCCTCAGGGATCTCCAGACGCAGCGTTTCCGTTACGAAATAGCGATCGTCGATAGCGCCACGAATGAAGTTCATCGCCGGAGAGCCAATGAACCCTGCGACAAACATATTTGCCGGCTCGTTGTATACCTGCTTCGGCGCACCCACCTGCTGAATGATGCCGTCTTTTAGGATCACGATGCGGGTCGCCATCGTCATGGCTTCCGTCTGGTCGTGCGTTACATAGATCATGGTGGTGTTAAGCTTCTGGTGCAGCTTGCTGATTTCGGCACGCATCTGCACACGAAGCTTGGCATCGAGGTTGGATAACGGCTCATCCATCAGGAAGACGCCCGCTTCACGCACGATCGCCCTGCCCAGCGCCACGCGCTGGCGCTGACCACCCGATAAAGCACCGGGTTTACGCTTCAGATATTCACGTAACCCCAAAATCTGCGCCGCCCAGTTAACGCGCTCTTCAATCACCGCGGGCGCTATTTTTTGCATTTTCAGGCCAAACGCCATGTTGTCGTAGACCGTCATATGCGGATAAAGCGCGTAGTTCTGGAATACCATCGCAATATCGCGAGACTTGGCGGGCACGTCATTCATGCAAACGCCGTCGATAATCAGTTCACCCGCGCTGATCTCCTCAAGACCGGCAATCATTCGCAGTGTGGTGGATTTACCGCATCCCGACGGACCGACGAAAACAATAAACTCTTTGTCTTCAATTTCGAGGTTGAAATCTTTAACCACGTGGACCTGGTTATCATAGATTTTCTGAATATGTTTCAGAGACAGTTGAGCCATAATTTATTCCTTATCAATACGCCCGGGACGCCCAGAAATCTGTCAGGCATTTCCAGGTCAGTTCCCGCGTTGAATGAAGTTGTAATCCCGCATGGTTAAGGCCAGGCCCAATCCCGACCGACAGCATTCCTGCGGCGTTGATTGCTTCAACACCCGCAGCGGCATCTTCAATGCCGATGGCCTCTTCAGGGCGCACATTCAGCCCCGCACAGGCCGCAAGAAAGATCTCCGGGTCCGGCTTTGAGCGGCGAATGCGGGAAGCATCAGCGCAAAAATCGAAGGCCCGATCGATGCCCAGCGCGTGCAAAATCCCTGGGGCATTGAGCGATACGGATGCCAGCCCAATTTTGACCTTCGCGGCACGGATCTCCGCCAGCACATCGCGGATCCCCGGCAGCAGAGAATCCTGCGTTAGTGATGCCAGAGACTGGACGTAAAGCGCGTTTTTTTTCGTCGCAAGCGCCAGGCACTGCTCCTCGCTAAACATCCCCGTTTTATCGCCATGCTTGAGAATGCGCTGGAGGGAATCCATGCGGCTTATCCCCTTCAGCTGTTCGTTAAAAACTTCATCAAAGGTGATGCCAATGTCTTCCGCCACGGCGCGCCACGCCAGAAAGTGGAGATGTGCGGTATCGGTGATCACACCGTCCAGATCGAATACGACAGCCTTAAGCGTCATGGTGCCCCTCCGTGGTAGCGGTCCCAACTGCGGATGCAAAAAAGTCCTTACAGGCGCAAACTTTTCGCTCCGATACGTGCAGCGTTTTGCCCCACAGCGTCAGCGTGGCAGGTGCCGTGGTTTCAATGGTTAACACCTCGTTTTCATAGGTGAAGTGCATGGTTGCGTTCCGCCACCGCAGAGGGAAAGCGAGTTTCTGCCAGTGAGCAGGCAGTTTCGGCGCGAGATGCAGTTCCCCTTCAATGATTTGCAGGCCAGCAAACCCCTGAATTGCGCCAGACCAGATCGCACCGGTGGCCGCGGCATGAATGCCCTCATCGCTGCTGTGCGGATCGTCGCCCAAATCAATGGCGATACCGTCGCGCCAGAAGGCATAGGCCCCCTGCGTGTCACCGCAGCGCGCGAGGACAATCCCGTGAATGGCCTTGCTCAGGGATGAGTCATGGATCGTGCGTGGCTCATAGAACGCCAGATTGGTGGCGCATTGCTGTGGCGTAAACCGTTCCGGCAACAGGTAGTTAAGCATCACCACATCGGCCTGCTTAAGGATCTGCATCTCGTTCACTTCCGCGCGGGAATAATCGAGCAGAATCGTCTGTTTACCCGCTTTGGCTTTGTAGCGGCTCAGATCGATGGCAGGTTTAGACATGAAGGTATCATCCTGCGGGATCACACCGTCTGCATCAGCCTCTGGCAGCCATAAGCGCGCCAGGAACTGCGTGGCATTCTCCGTAAAACGCGTATCCTCACGCTCAAACATCGCTATAAACTGGCGCGCGCAGGCAACGTTGTGCCAGGCCAGATAGTTGGTGTAGGCGTTGTTGTTCACGTGCTCGGTGTATTCGTCCGGTCCGATCACGTCATGGATTTCCAGACGACCATTGATTTCAGTGGCGCGTCCCATCCAGAACAAGGCCGTTTCCATCAGCAGCGTCAGGCCTTCGTTACGCATAAAGGCATCATCGTGCGTCGCCTGCCAGTAAGCGACGACGGCCCAGGCGATATCTGCCACGATGTGATGTTCAGCGAGTGCGGAAGCCACCTTCTGGCGTACCCCGGTGCGGATGTTAATCGCCGCGAACTCTGGCGTCTCTTCCTCTCCGCTTGCGGCGCTTTCCCATGGGAACAGCGCGCCAGGCCAGCCGTTACGACGGGCTTTTTCCCGGGCGCCTGAGAGATTAAGCCAGCGATAGCGCAGAAGGCTATGGGCAATCTGCGGGCGGGTAAACAGATGGAAAGGCAGCAGAAAAATTTCGGTATCCCAGAAAACGTGGCCTTTATAACCCTCTCCCGTCAGCCCTTTTGCAGCAATACTGCTTCGCTCATCATGGGCAGGCGTCATCGTGGTCAGATGCCAGACAGCATAATCCAGCGCCATCTGATCCTGATGTTCAGCGGAAGCCACCTCCACCCGAGCGTCACGCCAGACGTCTTTCCAGGCATACGCTGAGCTTTCAAGCAACGCGTCGTAACCTCTTGCCGCAGAGACTTTGAGATCGGCCAGTGCGTTGCGCGCGAAAGACTCCTGCGACAGCGCTTTATCACTGCGATGCGTCAGCCAGACGATTTTTTCAAGCGTGACAGTGTCACCCTGAGCAATCGTCAGCGAATGGTGAACGCTGAGACGTCGATTTTTGGCGGTGAAGCAGCTGTCGCTCTTCGCTGAGAGCTGACAAAACGCCGAAACAACTACTTCTGACGCCCGATCCTGCGTTTCATACACGCCCTGCATGTAGTGCTGGTCAAAAACCCTGACCGAGATTTCATCCAGATGCTGTCTGCCGCTGTTCGTTTGCGTTGCATCGATGCCGGTTTTCAGCACCGCGTGCGTGGCGTCATCAAGAGGCGTGATCGAGAGCTGCATAGCCACTAAAGGCAACTGGTCCAGCGACACAAAACGACGGCTCTCCAGCTTATAGCGCTTCCCATTGGGTGAACGCCAGACCACGTTACGATGCAGCTCGCCGTTCGCAAAGGCCAGCTTGCGCTGCCACTCAAGGATTTCCCCTGAAAGGAGGGTGAAATTGATGCCATCCAGCTCAACATCAATCCCGGTGATATCCGGCAGATTGACCAGCTCAGTGGTCTCATTGCGCCCCGCGCGATGATACAGCCCCGCGAGATACATGCCTCTGGTCTGCTGGGTGTAATCTTCTTCGTGCACAGCGCGAATGCCCATGTAGCCATTGCCGGTGGCCATGACAGAGGCATATTTATTCAGGCTGTGAGGACAAAAGCCCGGATCGGTTAATACAGACACGTTCAGCATAATGTCACGCTTTCCCCTGTTTCTGCTGATTCATACAGCGCGGCGACAAGCTGCTGAATAACCAGTCCCTGTTCTGCATCGGCAATCATGACGGGCTCTCCCTGCACATGGCGCACAAAGGCATCCATGCTGCGCAGATGGCGCTGATCGTCCGCCTCTTCGCGCTGGGTAAGGGTTTCTAAAACACCGGCTTCGTCGTTGTAGATGTGCGCCGGGAACAGCGTTGCACCCGCCTTTTCTCCGCAGAAAGAGACGTTCATGATGGACTGCTCGCGAATGTTAAGCGCAAAGGAAGTGTCCAGACGCAGAATGCCGCCGTTGCAGAATTCAATCGTGCCAAACAGGGCATCTTCCACGGTAAATTGCGCAGGATCCCACTCGCCAAACTGACCGGCGCTTTTACGGTTTCCCAGCCTCTGGAAGCTGTGCGCGGTCACCCGTTTTACCGCCGGGAAACCCAGAACATACATTGCGGCGTCAAGCATATGAATGCCGATATCAATCAGCGGTCCGCCACCCTGTAACGATTTGTTGGTAAAAACGCCCCATCCCGGTACGCCGCAGCGGCGCAGCGCCTGCGCCGAGGTAAAGTAAACTTCACCGAGCGTCCCGTTCATTACAGCATCACGCAGCAGTTGGGTATCCAGGGCAAAGCGATGGTGAAAATCGTACGCCAGGACTTTTCCTGCCTTGCGCGCCGCGATGCGCATCTGGTCGGCCTGTTCCGGCGTCATCGCCGGGGGCTTTTCACACATAACGTGGCAACCTGCTGCAAGGGCCGCCATCACGTGTTCAAAATGGAACCGGTTGGGCGAACAGACGCTCACCACATCCGGTTTTACTGCCTGCAACATCTCGTGAGCGTCCTGCCATGCCGATGGAATAGCATAACGTTCCGCGAACGCCTGTGCCTGCTCAAGGCGGCTGTCCATGACAGCCACCATTTGAACATCACTGCGCGTGGCGTAATACGAGGCATGCACTTTGTCCGCGACCTGCCCGGCGCCAATAATGGCGACGCGCAGAGGCGAAGGTGTAGAAGCACTCATCACGCTCGTCATCCTTAGCATTCACGCAAATAAGTGAGAGAGTCCTGATAAGCCTTAGCCGGATCCTCGGCGCGAACACGGCATTCATATACCACGTATCCCTGATAGTTATCGGCACGCAGCTGGTCGAACAGGCTGGCAAAATCAAGGCTCCCGCTGCCCGGCTGATAGCGATGATTATCTGCAATGTGCACATGACCCAGCAGATCGCGGTTCTGATGCAGCGCGTCCGTCAGCGAGTCTTCTTCAATGTTCATATGATAGAAGTCGCCGATGATCTGCACGTGCTTCAGGCCGTTCTCTTCGATGTAACGACGCGCGTCTGCCAGGGTGTTGATCATATGATCCTGATAGCGGTTCAGCGGTTCCAGGTAGACGGTAGTACCGGTGCGCGCCGCCACCTCATCCAGCCAGCGCAGCGAGGCGCTAACCGCTTTGCGGTCACCGTCGAGGCTGCGTGGGGAGGTCATTGGCGGCAGACGGAAGGTAAACATCCCCCAGGCAGCAGGCACGATAATGCCCTTTCCGCCGACTTCCGCCAGCGCTTCCAGAATGCGTTCGATCTGCTGTAACCCGTTCAGACGGCGTTCTTCGATGAAATCACCGATCCAGCCATCGTACCCGCCACATGCTGTCGTCACCGGCAGACCAGTGGCTTTGATAGCGGCTTTCACTTCGTCGAGGTTTTCAACCAGCAGGCGGCCGTCAATTTCGTAGCCATCAAAGCCCATTGCTTTGATGTACTCGAATTTTTCCATGATGCTGGACGGGAAAAAGGCCTGGTTTTGTGTTGCGATCTTCATGATTTGCTGTCCTCAGCTTAAAAAGTGACGCCCATTTTGATACTGAGTTCCGGGTGCTGATCGACATACTTCATATAGCTTTCCGGGCTGGTGGCGAAGGTCACGACCGGGTCGATCAGATCTTCACAATTCAGATAACCGTTCATCAGCAATTCCCAGCAGGTCTCTTCGATACGCTTGCGGCTCCAGCGCGGATAGTCCGGGTTGGGTTCACTGCAGGCGCGGGAGAAGACAATCTTCGCGTTGTTGAAATGCGCTTCGCGGCCGAGGTTGAAACCCGCGGCAAACGGCTTGGCGAACGCCACGTAGGAGATGGTTCCGCCATAGGCGAGTCCGCGCAGCGCCGACTGCAGTGCATCCGCAAACCCGCTGGTTTCGATGATCACGTCTGCGCCCTGCTTGCCGGTCAGCTTTTTAATTTCCAGACCCACATCGGTACCGATTGGATTCAGGCAGTGGTCCGCACCGTGACGACGAGCGATCTCACAGCGGTGTTCAATCGGATCAACGCCGATAACCACTGACGCACCGACTTTTTTCGCCAGCTGAATTGCAATTTGTCCAATGGCTCCCAGACCGACCACGACAACAAAGTCACCCACGCGGACGTTGGCATCACGCACGCCGCTCATGGCGAACTGCGCCGGATCGTAGCAAACGGCATTCTTCCAGGACGCGCCCTGCGGCATTTTACGCAGCTTATAGTTGTTCACCGCGTTAACGATGACCGTTTCCTGCAGCGGGCCGTAGCAGCAGACGCTGTCGCCGACCTGGTATTCCGTCACGTCTGCACCGCATTCAATAATGTCGCCAACGATCATGTTACCCAGCTGGAACTTACCGAATTCGATACCGCGCGCAGCGCCCTCTTCACGCGGCGTGAACATCTGCCACTCTGCGTTGAACTCTTCATCAATAAACGGGCTTGCCGCGCGGAAATCCACGACTTCCGTTCCGTGCTTCGGGGCGCCAAAGCGGGCGCGAATTTTCACTTCATGTGCTTCCACAGCACGGTCTTCATATTCCACCAGCGCCGCCACGCGTGGCGCTGTCGCAACTAACTTCTTCATAACTTGCTCCTGATAAAAAAATTGGCCGCCTTAGCCCTTGACGCCACCGGCGGTCAAACCACTTTTAATAAAACGTTCAGAGAGTGCGTACATGATGACCACCGGAAGCGCCGTCACCAGCGATGCCGCCATCATGCGACCCCAGATATAATCTGGCGTACTAAAGAGCGTGTTCAGCCCGACCGGCAGGGTAAAGTTGCTGGCACTGGACAGGAAAATGGAGGCAAACAGGTAGTCGTTCCATGCCACCATGAAGCAGTAAACAAACACCGACACGAGACCGGAAATGGCCAGCGGCACGGTAATGCGGAAGATGATTTGCAGTCGGTTCAGACCATCCATCATCGCGGCCTCTTCTATTTCGTCCGGAATGGTGTCGAAATAGCTGCGCAGCATGAATACCGCCGTAGGCAATGTCTGGGTCACCATGGTGATGATCAGCGCCAGTTCAGTGTCATAAATGCCGAGCGCGGTAATGATTTTGAACAGCGGCACCACCAGCAATATCCCGGAGAACATATAGACGGTGTAGAAGCTCGCATTGATCGTCGTGCGTCCTTTAAAACGCAGCTTGGACAAGGCGTAAGCGCCCAGCGTGCCGAGAAACACCGCAATTACCGACGACGTCAGCGACACCACCATGCTGTTGCGGAAGTAATCCACAAACGGGAAGATCAGCGGGTTAAAGATGTCGACATAATGCTGAAGCGTCCACGCCTGCGGCAGAATAGTCGGATTCAGCGATATGGCCTCTTTCGCGCTCTTGAATGACGTCATCAGCATCACGAAGAACGGGAACAGCGTGATAATCAGAAATACCGCCAGCCCCAGATAGAAACCAATACGGCCCAGTATGCGTTTATTTGTTGCCATTGAGGTTTACCCTTTTTCTGGTCAGCAGAATGACGGCGAAGATGATCACAAACAGCACAACGGAAATGGCGGCTGCTTTACCCAGATCGTTGAATGCAAAGGCGGTTTTATAGAGATACACGCCCAGAATATCGACCTTCGTGGTCAGCAGATAAACATCCGCAAACATGTAGAACATCCAGATAGTTCGCAGCGTGACCACCGTTGCCAGCACAGGCATGATGGCGGGCAACGTGACGATACGGAAACGCTGCCAGGCGTTTGCCCCATCCATCTCTGCCGCTTCGTACAACGATTTATCAATGGTCTGCAAAATTGCCAGGAATGAGATAAAGGCATACGGGAAGTAACGCCAGATGGCGAACAGCACCACCAGCACAAAGCTGCTGCCAGGGTTGTCGAACCAGAGCGGCGCCTGGTCATACAGATGCAGCAGATCGACGCCCAAATAGTTCACAATGCCGTAGCCGTTGTTGAACATGTATTTCCAGGCAAACACCAGGGAAATAGACGGCGTCACGTAGGATAAAATCACCAGCGAACGCGCCGTCTTACGCAGACGAAACTCACGGTTAAAGAAGATGGCGACGGCAAGCCCCAGCCCGGTGCTGCCGAGCACGACCAGCGCCGTATACCAGAACGTCATCCACAGTGAATGCCAGAACGCAGCATCCCCCAGAATGCGGATGTAGTTATCCAGGCCGACGAACACCGCATCAATACGCGGGTTAAGCGGCAGACGTAAAAAACTGATTTCAATATTGGAAATCATTGGCCAGGCCACCAGGCCCCCCAGCAAAATCAGGCTGGGGGCCAACAGCAGCATGGCGAAAGGCATATCTGAACGACCAGAAAACAACGTCTTCATAATTTCCTTCCGCAGAGCGCTCCTATCGTTGTGAAATCAGGTCAGTCAGTCGCTTCTGGCTCTTGCTAAGCGTTGCGCTGAGATCTTGTTTACCCACAGTGACGTTATGCACCATGGAGCTGATAATGCCGGAGCCTGTCACATCGCCCATGCGCGTGAAGTTTTTGTCGCCGACAGCGCCAAATACCTGCACGTTCGGGAACTGGGCGATCAGCTCATAAGGCAGTTGCCCAAACGCTTTAATCACGTCGTTGTTTTTCCAGGTGTCCGTGCCTACCACCAGCGTGTTCACCGGCAGCGCCGCGCCCGGCGACATCATGACCCAGTCGGTTGCGTTTTGAGCCTGCTCCATCCACGTCACAAACTTTTCAGCCGCTTGCGTTTCTTCTTCGCTTTGGCCGGTGGTGATCGTCAGCGACGTGACCATGCCGTAAACGGCAGAGGACTTTTCTGTAGGCACGACAAAGCCAAGGTTGGCAGGGTTACCATCCTGGAATACTGCCGGCAGGATGTAGGTGGAATAGACGGCCATCGGTGCAGAACCGTTCATGAAGGCATCTTTGATCTCCATGACGTCGTTCGAGCCCGGCATGGTGGTCGCGGCCAGCGTTTTATAGAACGCCAGTGCTTTCGCCATTTCAGGGGTATCAATTTCAACGTTTCCGTTGGCATCAAAAACGTTCGCGCCGCCGGACAGAGCAAACTGAGAGAACGCCTGCTCGGTCATGACGCTTTCCGCGGTGGGCAGTGCAATGCCGTAATGTTTCCTGGCCGGGTCGTTAAGTTTCTGGCTGGCGTTCAGCAGCTGTTCCCAGTTATGCGGCTCCTGGATACCCGCGGCAGCAAGCACATCTTTGTGATACCAGACGCCGGACAGCCAGGCGCTCATCGGCACGCCCGTCCAGGCTGTACCGTCTTCGGTACGTACAACGCGCAGGATCCCGTCATAGAAGGTCTTTTCGCCTACCGCTTTAATGACGTCGCCGACAGCCTTGCGATCCAGCAGCTGTTCCTTATCCATGACTTTCGCGTAATCATGGCTGACTTCAATCACTTCAGGCAGCGCGCCCGTTCTGGCGAGCGTAATCACCTTGGTGTTGTAGGCGTCTTCTTCCACCGGTACCTGCTTCACCGTAATGCCAGGGTTTTCTTTCTCGAATTTTTCGATCAGTTTCGTAATAACCGCCTGACGCTCCTGCTCTACTGACGAGTGCATGAACTCAATGGTCACAGCAGACGCTTTATCATCCTTACAGCCTGATAACAGGGCGCACGAAACCAGCGCTGATAACAGCACAATTTTGGGCATTTTCATTTTAGGGTCCTTTTTAGTTTTCTTTAATCCACATAACCTGCCATGGATTGAGGGTCAGTTCTTTACCGCTAACAGCTTGTCCTGATAGTAATTCCATACCAGTAAGCGTGTCCCCATAAACGGTATGAACGCTATTACTAAAATTAAACAGCGCTGTAATTCGCTCACCATTTTCAGCCACGCGAACAATTTTAAGAATTTGTTCATCCAGTGATTCAAAAATTGCCTGTGCATCAGGGTGAAACGCACTTTCCCCACGTCGGATCGCAATATATTCGCTTAAACGGGAATAAATCTTATGACGAATGCTATTTTTATTATTAAGTTCAAGATCAACCTGACCCGCGGTATATTTCTTGCGGTTTATCGCGCGGTTATAGCCGAGGCGCTCGACCCCTTCATAATCGTTACGGGAGCCAAGAATGCTTTGAATATACACGGCAGGTACGCCTGGGAAACTTAACAGTACTGCATGCGCCAGAATAAAGCGCGCAATGCGTTCATCATCGGAACTGTTTTGCGCACTTAACGCGTCAAGATAGGTCACATTGATTTCGTAAGGACTGCGCGTTCCGTCAGGATTATTTTTCCAGTTGACCAGTGCCCCTTCCTGCTGAAGTTTCTCAACCAGTGCGAGGATTTCTGATTCCGGCAAAATGCCGCGCAGCGGGTTCAGACCGATACCGTCATGAGACGCCAGGAAGTTGAACCAGGTTGTTTTTGTTGAAGGCAGCGCCAGCGATCCCGCCCACTGACAGAGGGCTTTAACATCCTGACGGTGCACTGCATGCAGCACCAGCGGTGGCAAGGAGAACTGATAGACCATCTGGGCTTCATTTTCACCGTCACCGAAGTAAGAGATATTGTCCTTATGAGGAACGTTAGTCTCAGTAATGATCACCGTTCCTGGTGCCACGGCCTCGGTAATGGCACGGAAAAGCTGGATAAGACAGTGGGTCTGTTCCAGGTGGATGCAGCTTGTTCCAGGGATTTTCCACATAAACCCGACAGCATCCAGACGGATATAACGCGCCCCTTCCGCCAGGTAATGGAGCAGCACGTCAACCATCGCAATCAGCACCTGAGGCGAGGCGAAGTTGAGATCGATCTGGTCATCACTGAAGGTGGTCCAAAGATGACGCACGCTGCCATCATGCAGCGTAAATGGCGTCAGCAACGGTAATGCGCGAGGACGCGTTACCGCAGATAAATCGGTTTCAGGATCGACAGCAATAAAGAAATCTTCGTAGCCAGGTTTCTGCGCAAGATAATTAGCAAACCATTCACTTTTTGCTGACATATGGTTGCACACGAAATCAAACATTAAACTGGCGGACTGTTTTAAATCAGCAACGTCTTGCCAGGTTCCGGTTTCAGGCGCAACGTTGTGGTAATCAATAACGGAAAACCCGTCATCAGAGGACCACGGATAAAAAGGTAAAAGGTGGACATGGGAAAACGTGCGAGCAAGCCACTCATTATAAAAGCGGGTAAATACCGGCAACGCTTTCTCCCCTTTCGCGGAGAACTGATCGGCGTAGGTAATCAGAACAACGTCTTTTTCATCCCAGCCTGATTTACGCTTTTCTGTAATATCAACAGCAGCTTGTTCAAGCTTTGTTAATAACATTTTAAAATGTGCTTCAGAAAATGATTCACCGTAAATATGATTGATAAGATTTTTAATTTTTGCGTTCACATTATTTTCCGTGGTAGCGGTCCCATGAAGGGCAATCTACTCCCATGAAAAATATCTGTCAACGAACCGGGAGGCTGAAAAACGCAATTACAAAGCAGCTCTGTGCAGTAATGTGAGCTGCCGCAAAGAAAGTGAGGGAAAAGGATGAAATGTCGTTGCCCTTCCAGGGAGAGAAAGGGCTAACGCGAGCGTGAATTATCGGGATAAGTAGCGGCGTGACAGGCGCTTTGCCGCTTTTTGCAACAGGGGTTCAAGGGCTACGGCCAGCAACATTCTGACCGGCTTGCGGGCAACAGATTTGATCGCCCAGCCCGCCACACCTGCCGGGCCGTAACGCAACGCCGTCATCAGAACCAGTTTACCTGCGATTTTCAGGCCGGGTTTTACCTTCTGACCGGCCTGCTGCCAGTTTTTCTTCATGTATATTCTCTCTTAAAGCTGACGAAAACGACTTCTCAGCGTAAAGGTATCGGATGTGACATAACGCTCCATCTCACGCAACCGCTTCTCACCGGCTGCCAATTGATCGTCAACCGCATTGAGAAGATCGTTACTGGTAGGCGCGCCTTCGGCAGCCAGCTCTCCTTCCGGCATCGGGTCAAGTACAAACGACAGAACGATGTATGCCACGAAAGTGATAAACGCCAGGCCAAAAAATATCGACAGCACCGTGACCACGCGAACCAGTTTGACCGGAACGTCAAGATAATGGGCCAGCCCGGCGCAAACGCCGCGCACCATGCCCTGCTGTGGAATTCGCCACAATTTTTTATTCAGATTCAGTCCTGACATTAACGGTCCCTCCAGTTAGGATGTTCTGCATCCAGGATTGCTTCCAGCGCCTGAATGCGATCGCGCATCTTATTCGCCTGCTCGGTAAGTTGCGCCAGACGTTGTTGTTCACTCTGGGATAAATCGTCCCGCGATGACCGGTTGCTGTAGTGCAGCCATAACCAAATCGGCAAAACAAACAGCACGAAAATCGTCAGGGGAATGGCCAGGAAAAGCGCGCTCATGTGTACTCCTTGTCGTAGGATGCTTAGCGGCACGCTCAGGTGCCGCTACATTATTATTGGTTATCTTGCTTCATTTTGGCTTTCAATGCCGCCAGCTGCTCGCTGATTTCATCGTCCGCTTTCAGGTCGGCAAACTGTTGATCCAGCGACTTTTGCTTACCCATGCTGTGGCTCTCTGCTTCCGCTTCCATCTGATCGATACGACGCTCAAATGACTCAAAACGCGCCATAGCCTCATCCAACTTGCCGCTGTCCAACTGACGACGCACGTCGCGAGAAGAGCTTGCCGCCTGATGACGCAGGGTCAGCGCCTGCTGACGCGCCCGGGTTTCGCTCAGTTTATTTTCCAGCTCACCAATCTCTTTCTTCATGCGGGTGAGCGTGTCGTCCACAAGCGTTACTTCATGCTCAAGCGTAGCGATCATCTCCGCCAGCTTCTGCTTTTCAATTAACGCCGCGCGTGCCAGATCTTCTTTATCTTTGCGCAGGGCGAGTTCCGCTTTTTCCTGCCATTCATTGAGCTGAGCGGTGGCCTGCTCAATACGGCGCGTTAACTGTTTTTTCTCAGCCAGCGCACGAGCGGAGGTAGAACGCACTTCAACCAGCGTGTCTTCCATCTCCTGAATCATCAGGCGCACCAGCTTCTGCGGATCTTCCGCTTTCTCCAGCAGCGAGTTGATGTTGGCGTTCACGATGTCGGCAAAACGAGAAAAAATACCCATAATCAAATCCTCATAGTTCTGTTATCGGGCTATGCCCTGCTGTACTGATAATACAATTCCCGTGCCAACTTTTTATCTTATTGATTTTCCAGAGGGTGATTGATTTTTATTCATTGCAGAACTATGCTGACTTGGTGAATATCGCTAAGGAGTGGTTAATTTCATCATGGCTCAATATAAAGATAACTTACTCGGCGAAGCCAACAGTTTTCTTGAGGTGCTGGAACAGGTTTCTCGCCTTGCGCCGCTCAACAAACCGGTACTGATTATCGGCGAGCGCGGCACGGGTAAGGAACTGATTGCCAACCGTCTGCACTACTTATCCGGACGCTGGGACGGCCCCTTCATTTCTCTTAACTGTGCGGCGCTGAATGAAAACCTGCTCGACACCGAGCTGTTCGGCCACGAGGCGGGGGCATTTACCGGCGCTCAGAAGCGTCATCCGGGGCGTTTTGAGCGCGCCGACGGCGGCACCCTGTTCCTTGATGAACTCGCCACCGCGCCGATGCTGGTGCAGGAAAAACTGCTGCGCGTCATTGAGTATGGCGAACTGGAACGCGTCGGCGGCAGTCAGCCGCTGCAGGTTAACGTGCGCCTGGTCTGCGCCACCAACGCCAATCTGCCGGAGATGGTTGCGGAGGAGAAATTCCGTGCCGATCTGCTTGACCGTCTGGCCTTTGACGTCGTTCAGCTTCCGCCCCTGCGCGATCGGAGAAGCGACATCATGCTGCTGGCTGAACAATTTGCGATCCAGATGTGCCGCGAGCTCGGCCTCCCCCTGTTCCCCGGCTTCAGCGATTATGCGCGGGAGACGCTACTGGCCTACCGCTGGCCGGGAAATATCCGCGAGCTGAAGAACGTTGTGGAGCGTTCTGTATACCGCCACGGCAGCAGCGAGACGGAGCTGGACAATATCATTATCGATCCTTTTCAGCGCAATGCGCCATCGCTACCCATGCCATCGTCTTCAGGCGACGCCCCAACTCTCCCGCTGGATTTACGCCAGTTCCAGCACGACCAGGAGCAACAGCTGCTGGAGCAAAGCCTGAAGGCGGCGAAATATAACCAGAAACGGGCGGCTGAACTTCTGGGCCTGACCTACCATCAGTTACGGGCATTGCTCAAAAAGCATCAAATGCGCTGACAATATCGGCACTTGCCCGCAGACATTTTTACGAAGCAGGCGTAAGTGCGATACACTTTGCAGATCGAACCTAAAAACCTTAAAAATTATGCGTCTGGTTTTATCGTCCTTTTTTGCACTCGGTCTGTTCAGCGGCCTGGCGTTTGCTGCGCCCGGGCAAACTACACAGCCTGACATCCGTGACAGCGGCTTCGTTTATTGCGTGAGCGGCCAGGTAGATACCTTTAACCCGCAAAAAGCGGGCAGCGGCCTGATTGTGGATACGCTCGCCGCGCAGCTGTATGACCGCCTGCTTGATGTCGACCCGTACACCTACCGCCTGGTGCCTGAACTTGCGGAAAGCTGGGAAGTCCTGGACAACGGTGCAACCTACCGTTTTCGCCTGCGCGACGATGTCGCGTTTCAGCGCACGCCGTGGTTTACCCCCACGCGCAAGCTGAACGCGGATGACGTTGTCTTCACCTTCCAGCGCATCTTTAACCGTAACCACCCGTGGCATAACGTTAACGGGGATAATTTCCCCTATTTCGACAGCCTGCAGTTTGCAGACACTGTTAAAAGCGTGCGCAAGCTGGACAGCCGGACGGTTGAATTTACGCTGGCGCGCCCGGATGCCTCCTTCCTCTGGCACCTGGCGACCCACTATGCATCCGTCATGTCCGCCGAATACGCGGCGAAGCTGACGAAAAAAGATCGCCAGGAACTGCTAGACCGCCAACCGGTCGGTACCGGGCCGTTCCAGCTGGCCGAATACCGCGCGGGGCAATATATTCGCCTGCAGCGTCACGAACATTTCTGGCGCGGCACGCCGCTGATGCCGCAGGTGGTGGTCGATCTCGGTTCTGGCGGAACGGGACGGCTCTCGAAACTACTCACCGGGGAGTGTGACGTGCTCGCCTGGCCTGCCGCCAGCCAGCTCACGATTTTACGCGACGATCCGCGTCTGCGTCTGACGTTACGCCCGGGTATGAACATCGCTTATCTGGCCTTTAACACCGATAAGCCGCCGTTGAACAACCCTGCCGTTCGCCACGCGCTGGCGCTGGCGATTAACAATCAGCGCCTGATGCAGTCGATCTACTACGGCACGGCAGAAACCGCAGCATCAATTTTACCGCGCGCCTCGTGGGCCTACGACGGTGAGGCTAAAATTACGGAATACAATCCGGCAAAGGCGCGTGAACAGCTGAAGGCGCTGGGCGCAGAAAACCTGACGCTGCAGCTTTGGGTGCCAACCAGTTCCCAGGCGTGGAACCCGAGCCCGCTGAAAACCGCCGAGCTGCTGCAGGCGGATATGGCGCAGGTGGGCGTCAAAGTGATCATTGTACCGGTTGAGGGCCGTTTTCAGGAGGCGCGCCTGATGGACATGAATCACGATCTCACCCTGACAGGCTGGGCCACCGACAGTAACGACCCGGACAGCTTCTTCCGGCCGCTGCTGAGCTGTGCGGCGATAAATTCGCAGACCAACTACGCTCACTGGTGTAACCGGGAGTTTGACGCCGTGCTGCAAAAAGCGCTCTCTTCCCAGCAACTGGCCTCGCGCATTGACGCCTATGATGAAGCGCAGAAGATCCTCGCTCAGGAACTGCCCGTGCTACCGCTGGCCTCTTCCCTGCGTCTTCAGGCCTATCGCTACGATATTAAAGGTCTGGTGCTGAGTCCGTTCGGCAACGCCTCGTTCGCCGGCGTGTCGCGCGAAAAAGAACAAGAGGTGAAAAAACCATGATTATTTTTACCTTACGTCGACTCCTGCTGCTGCTGGTGACGCTCTTTCTGCTGACCTTTGTCGGCTTCAGCCTGAGCTATTTTACGCCGCACGCCCCGCTTCAGGGCTCATCGCTGTGGGATGCCTGGCTGTTCTGGTTTAACGGTCTGCTGCACTGGGATTTCGGCGTGTCGAGCATCAACGGGCAGCTTATCTCCGAGCAGCTGAAAGAGGTGTTCCCGGCCACGATGGAGCTGTGCATTCTGGCCTTCGGCTTTGCCCTGATGGTGGGTATCCCCGTGGGCATGCTGGCCGGGATCTACCGCAACAAATGGCAGGATAAGTTTATCAGCGCCCTCGCCCTGCTCGGCTTCTCTATCCCGGTATTCTGGCTGGCGCTGCTGCTGACGCTATTCTTCTCGCTGACGATGGGCTGGCTGCCGGTCTCTGGCCGTTTTGACCTGCTCTATACAGTTAAAACAGTGACGGGTTTTGCCATCATTGACGCGTGGCTTTCCGATTCGGTGTGGCGCCATGAGATGATCGTCAGCGCCCTGCGCCATATGGTATTGCCGGTGCTGACGCTGGCGGTTGCGCCGACGACCGAGGTGATCCGCCTGATGCGCCTGAGCACCATCGAGGTGTTTGAGCAGAACTATGTCAAAGCTGCTGCCACGCGCGGATTATCGCGCCTGACCATACTGCGCCGCAACGTCCTGCACAACGCTTTGCCGCCGGTGATTCCGCGTCTTGGGCTGCAGTTCTCCACCATGCTTACGCTGGCCATGATCACCGAGATGGTCTTTAGCTGGCCAGGGCTGGGACGCTGGCTGATTAACGCCATCCGCCAGCAGGATTACGCCGCTATCTCAGCGGGTGTGATGGTGATTGGTTCGCTGGTCATTATTGTTAACGTGTTGTCCGATATTTTGGGTGCGATGGCTAACCCATTGAAGCATAAGGAATGGTATGCCTTACGATAACGTATACAGTGAAAAGCGCACGCCCGGTGCGCTGCGTACCGTGTGGCGTAAGTTCTATGGTGACACCACGGCAATGATTGGTCTTTATGGCTGTGCCGGTCTGGTATTGCTTTGCCTCTTTGGCTCGTGGTTTGCGCCTTATGGCATCGATCAGCAGTTCCTTGGCTATCAGCTGCTGCCGCCTTCCTGGTCTCGCTACGGCGAAGTCTCTTTCTTCCTCGGCACTGACGACCTCGGACGCGACGTGTTAAGCCGTCTGTTAAGCGGGGCCGCCCCGACGGTGGGCGGCGCGTTTGTCGTGACGCTCGCGGCGACGATCTGTGGACTGGCGCTCGGTATTTTCGCGGGCTCCACGCATGGCCTTCGCTCGGCGGTGCTGAACCACATTCTGGACACGCTGCTGTCGATTCCTTCTCTGCTGCTGGCAATCATCGTGGTTGCCTTTGCCGGCCCGCATCTGTCACATGCCATGTTCGCCGTCTGGCTGGCTATCCTGCCCCGCATCGTGCGCTCGGTTTACAGCATGGTGCATGACGAGCTGGAAAAAGAGTATGTCGTTGCGGCCCGTCTGGACGGTGCGACGACCTTCAACATTCTGTGGTTTGCCGTTCTGCCAAACATCGCTGCCGGGCTGGTCACCGAAATCACCCGGGCGCTGTCGATGGCGATCCTGGACATCGCTGCGCTCGGCTTCCTCGACCTCGGTGCGCAGCTGCCGTCCCCTGAATGGGGGGCGATGCTCGGTGACGCGCTGGAATTGATCTACGTGGCACCGTGGACGGTTATGCTGCCGGGGGCGGCGATTATGGTAAGCGTGTTGCTGATCAACCTGCTGGGCGACGGTATTCGCCGTGCAATTAACGCGGGGGTGCAATAATGCCGCTTCTTGATATTCGCAACCTCACCATTGAATTCAAAACCGGTGAAGGCTGGGTAAAAGCCGTCGATCGCATCAGCATCACCCTCGCAGAGGGCGAGATTCGCGGGCTGGTGGGGGAATCCGGCTCGGGCAAAAGCCTGATCGCCAAAGCTATCTGCGGCGTGGCGAAAGATAACTGGCGCGTGACCGCCGACCGTATGCGGTTTGACGATATCGACCTGCTGCGCCTCTCCCCGCGCGAGCGGCGTAAGCTGGTCGGCCATAACGTCTCGATGATTTTCCAGGAGCCACAGTCCTGCCTCGATCCGTCCGAGCGCGTAGGCAAACAGCTGATGCAGAACATTCCCGGCTGGACCTATAAAGGCCGCTGGTGGCAGCGTTTCGGCTGGCGCAAACGCCGCGCCATTGAGCTGTTGCACCGCGTCGGGATCAAAGATCATAAAGACGCGATGCGCAGCTTCCCGTACGAGCTTACCGACGGCGAGTGCCAGAAAGTGATGATTGCCATCGCGCTGGCTAATCAGCCGCGTTTGCTGATTGCGGATGAGCCGACGAACGCAATGGAGCCAACCACGCAGGCGCAAATTTTCCGCCTGCTGTCGCGCCTGAACCAGAACAACAATACCACCATATTGCTGATCAGCCATGACCTGCAAATGCTCAGCAAGTGGGCGGATAAAATTGACGTGATGTACTGCGGACAAACGGTCGAAACTGCCCCCAGTGAAGACCTGATCACCGCGCCGCACCATCCGTACACGCAGGCGCTTATCCGCGCCATTCCGGATTTTGGCAGCGCCATGCCGCACAAGAGCCGTCTGAATACCCTGCCCGGGGCGATTCCGCTGCTGGAATCATTGCCAATAGGCTGTCGTCTGGGGCCGCGTTGTCCGTATGCTCAGCGTAAATGTATCGAAACACCGCGCCTGACCGGCGCCAAAAATCATCTTTATGCCTGTCATTTCCCGCTGAACATGGAGAGAGAGTGAAATGGTCGAAACCTTGCTGGAAGTCCGCAATCTGAGTAAGACCTTTCGCTACCGCACGGGGCTGTTTCATCGTCAGACTGTCGAAGCGGTGAAGCCGCTGAGTTTTACCCTGCGTGAAAAACAGACGCTGGCGATCATTGGCGAAAACGGCTCCGGCAAATCCACGCTGGCGAAGATGCTTGCCGGCATGGTCGAGCCCACCGCTGGAGAAGTGTTGATTGACGATCATCCTCTGCAGTTTGGCGATTACTCTTTCCGCAGCCAGCGCATCCGCATGATCTTCCAGGATCCGTCAACCTCGCTTAATCCACGCCAGCGCATTTCGCAGATCCTTGATTTCCCTCTGCGTCTGAATACCGAACTGGAGCCAGAGGCGCGCCGCAAGCGTATCTTCGAAACCCTGCGTATGGTTGGGCTGTTACCGGATCATGAAAGCTACTACCCGCATATGCTGGCCCCGGGTCAGAAACAGCGTCTGGGCCTGGCGCGCGCGTTGATTCTGCGCCCGAAAGTGATCGTTGCTGACGAAGCGCTTGCCTCGCTGGATATGTCGATGCGTTCGCAGCTGATTAACCTGATGCTGGAATTGCAGGAAAAACAGGGGATCTCATATATCTACGTCACCCAGCATCTGGGAATGATGAAGCACATCAGCGACCAGGTGATGGTTATGCACCAGGGGGAAGTCGTCGAGCGCGGCAGCACGGCGGATGTGATGGCCTCCCCGCTTCATGAGCTGACGAAAAGGCTGATTGCCGGTCATTTCGGTGAAGCATTGACCGCCGATGCGTGGAGAAAGGACCGTTAAGTGCCGCGGTAAACACAGATTGCTCCGCTTAAATAAGGATTAAATAGTCTGCACGCGCTATTTAATCCTTTAATTTTTTGTCTCCATCTCTGCTCCATAGTTTAAGCACTATCCATCAACAGTTCTTCTCCAGAATATCCGGATATTACGGAGGAGAAGAAATGAACACCGCCACCTATGTTCTGAAATACGCAGAGTATCTCATCAGAAAATGCCGTTCATATTTAATGACGGACCTTAATTTTCATACTGCAAGGCTCGAAAAGACATCAGGGAAAACCCCTGACATTAAATCACCCACTACGTTGAGTGAAAAAATATGCCATCGACTGGTCTATGACCATAATAATCTCTACACAATGCTTGCCGATAAACTCGCCGTCCGCGAATACGTTGCGTCCAGAACAACGCGAGTAAAAGCGGTCCCTCTGATTGGAGTATACCGCAGGTTTTCGCATATTGATTTTTCAACACTGCCCGATCAATTCGTCCTTAAGTGCAATCATGATAGTGGTAGCACAATAATCTGTACAAACAAAGACCAGTTCAATTACCGGCAGGCCCGAAAAAAGCTCAATCTCGCATTAAAGAAGAATTTGTATTACACCACGCGCGAGTGGCAGTACAAAAATATTATACCCGTTATACTGTGTGAGCCTTATGTCGATCTTTTCAATAATGCGGACAGGAACAGCACGCCGGAAATGCTGCGAATTCACTGTTTTCACGGCATCGCACACTATGTTGAGGCCGATTTTACGGATGACCGCGGCAGAGAGTTTATCAACGTTTACGACCGATACTGGAATTTACAGCCTTTCCGGATGGAATACCCTAATACGCCGGTAGCGCCCGGCGAGCCGGAGTTGTTCCGTGAGGCTTTGCTGGCCGCTCAGGAGCTGGCGAATGGCCTTGACTACTGCCGCGTTGACCTCATGCTAAAAAGCAATGAAATTTACTTCAGTGAAATAACCTTAAGCCCAAAACGAGGCAAACTGCGTATTACCCCGCTGGAGTGGGATACAAAATTAGGCGCTATATGGCAGTTGCCGCTATCGGCGGACAGGCCAGGCTGACCTCCCGCCAGGGCTCAGGCATCGGGCCAGGTCAGCTTGAACAGGGAGTGGTTTTGCTTCGATAAGGTATACGTTACGTCGCCACCATGAGCCAGCATGATGGCTTTTACCACCGATAAGCCTAAACCACATCCTTCAGGATTCAACTCTCTGGCACCATTATCCCGCTGGAAGGGTTGAAATAAGAAATCATGAAATTCTCTGGGGATGCCCGGCCCGCCATCCTGAATAAGAATAAAATTGCCTTTATCAGAGACGCCATTTTTTACGATGAGTTTCCGCGAAGTTGAATAATGTAATGCGTTGTCAAACAGAACGGCCAGACACTGATTGATGCGCAAGGGGTCGAACACGCATCGCTGTTCTCTCAGCTCAGTCTTAAGCGTAAATTGGTTGCGTTTGAACTCGGGCATGAAAGTATCAAACGCATCCTGGATTGTGGCTTTGAGGTCTGTTCTGGATTTATACAACGTATAACCCGCCCCGCCGTCCGAGCTGATCACCCGGAGATCTTCAATCAAACGGGTTAACCCCTCAGTCTGCCTGAGAAGGTTATTAAAGAGTTGCGGATCTGGCTCAAAGACGCCGTCAACCAGCCCCTGAAGCCGACCGCGTAAAATCGTAACCGGGGTTCTCAGCTCATGGGCAATGGCGGCATTCCAGGATTTCCTCTGAATATCCAGCGTCTGGAGTTTTTCCGCCATTTCATTGAAATCCGTGACCAGATGATTGACCTCTCCGAGCCGGGAGCTGGCACAATAAGCCCGGGCGTCCAGTTGACCCTGAGAAATTTTTCTCAGGCTGGACGCTACCGCGTTTAACGGGGTGAGTATTCGCGAAGAAAGTTTGATCGTTAAAAATATCGCGATTATCAGACTGATTGTTGTGGCGGTCCCGATCCACACCCAGTCCCACATCGTCATCTGCTCATCATCACCCGCAACGGCGCCGCCGGGGAGGTGATCGAGAATAAAAGAGTAAAAAAACCAGGAGCCCAGTACCGCAATGGCAATTATCGTAAACGTCAGCAGCAGCATATACGTTAAGATCTGCCGACTCAGGACAGAATCTCTGTTCATTTTTTCTCCCCAAGCCGATAGCCCATCCTCCGAATACTTTCAGGAATGCCATAAAGGCCCGCAAGCTCCAGCTTTTTACGCAGCTTGCTCATATGGCTGTCTACCGTTCTGTCGAGCGTATCGCCCTCCGGCAGACATGCGTTGAGTAACTCTTCCCTGGAACAGACCTTACGCGGGTATCTCACCAGATAAGTAAGAAGTTTAAATTCCGTCGTCGTTAATACCGGCGAGACCACCTCTTCGCCAGCGGTGACCTCAACGTAGAAATCGTCCGGATAGACCGTAATAAAAGGCGTCCTGAGAGGCACGGCCCCCGCCTGCTGGAGAGCCGGTTTGGTTCTGCGCAGCACCGCTTCAACCCGCGCGACCACTTCGGATGGGTTGAAAGGTTTGATGACGTAATCATCCGCGCCAAGCCGCAGCCCCATAAGCTTATCCACGTCCTGATCGAGAGCGGACACCATAATAACAGGCACGGTACTTTCCTGGCGGAGCGTCGTGAGTACGCTCCAGCCATCGCACAGGGGCAAATGGATGTCCAGCAAGATAAGATCCGGTTTATGGAGTCGATTGAGCGCTATCGCCTGTTCGCCCTGCCGGGCTCTCAGCGTTTTCATCCCTGAACGCTCTAAGTAACTCATCAGTATATCGGCAATTTCGTCTTCATCTTCAACAACAAGGATTAGAGTATTTTTGTTCATTTTATCTCCGCGGGTGAAATCCCTTTGAGCACGCTATCAGATATCTTTAGCACAATAAGACACAGGCTCCGGGAAAAAGTGCCGTGGCCGCGAAAATTTCCTGGGTTAATTTAAGTGTCCGGCAATTTCTCCATACAGCCTACACATTCAGTCAATAAAGGCTCGACAATAACAGTCCAGAATAGTTATTCGGAGTTAAACCGTCTTCCGTTTAACGTAGTAAATACCCCTGTCGCTTAAAGGCTTTCTGAATTTGGTTGAGATAATGAACATGGAACTTTCGAAATACCTCTCTCCTAAAAAAATCGGCATATTTTCCCTGTTCCTGCTGCTAACGTGGGGATTACTTTATACGTGGCTGATACTGATGCATAAAATGGATGAAAAAGTCGCCACAACGCTGCCCTCTTCCCCCATTATCTATGGCTGCATTGCCTTGTCGGTTGTCTCTCTGATAATACAAAACAAAGCAGGTGCGTTCACAGAATTACTTCTCATCGCCTTCTGGCTGATGGTGATTTTTGTTTATCTCATTATTACGTTCACTGTTCTGCTGAACGCTACGCCAGATTTTAACGATCTGGTGTTTTACTACGAGTGTTATTTAATTCTGTTTTTTGGCGGTGCACCGCTTTACCTCATCATGAGAATGATTTAAACAACCGCGCTGTTTCGCTCCACACTCTCTCCATAAACCGCCCATGTCCGCTAAACAGGCGAGCTGTAGAGTTTCCATCACACCATTTGAACAAAAATAACTCACTGAAATAGCCATATACCTGTTACCCATAATGATAAACCTCACTAATAACCGTCGTTCTCCTCAGGGATACCGGCTAGCGCGTGTCAACCGACGACGAAATTCACGTATCTGGAAGTTAAATTAATGCCTCATTTTTTTATTGAACGTCCAATTTTCGCCTGGGTAGTGGCGCTTTTTATCGTCCTGGCAGGTGTTTTGTCTATCCCCCGGCTGCCGGTTGCGCAGTATCCGGCGGTGGCACCGCCTGGGATCATTATTTCTGTCACCTACCCGGGTGCCAGCCCCGATATTATGAATACTTCAGTGGTGTCGTTAATTGAGCGCGAAATATCTGGCGTCGATAATTTGCTCTACTTCGAATCATCCAGTGACACAACCGGTTCTGCGTCTATTACCGTGACGTTTAAGCCCGGCACGGACATCAAGCTGGCGCAGATGGACCTTCAGAACCAGATCAAAATTGTGGAGCCGCGTTTGCCACAGGCGGTCAGGCAAAATGGTATCAACGTCGAGGCGGCAAATTCCGGATTTTTAATGATGGTGGGATTGAAATCTCCAACCGGTAAATTTGAGGAGGCCGATTTAAGCGATTATTTCGCCCGGCATGTCAGCGACGAACTTCGCCGCGTACCTGGAGTAGGGAAAATTCAGCTTTTTGGTGGCGAAAAAGCGCTACGCATCTGGCTGGACCCAATGAAGCTTCATAGCTACGGACTTTCTGTGAGCGATGTGCTTACCGCTGTTGGCCAGCAAAATGCCCTGGTTTCACCCGGCAAGACGGGAGATGAACCGGCATCTGAAGGGCAAGGCGTAACGTATCCGATCGCCGTCAAGGGGCAGCTCGCTTCCGTAGAGGCTTTCAGGAATATTACACTGAAATCAGAGGCGTCCGGCGCAAGGCTGAAGCTGTCCGACGTCGCACGCATTGAGTCCGGCCTGCAAAGCTACGCTTTCGGCATCCGCGAAAATGGGGTACCCGCAACGGCTGCGGCAGTCCAGTTATCGCCCGGCGCCAATGCGATGAGTACGGCTGCAGGCGTACGCGCGCGCATCGACGAACTTTCTCAGGTGTTGCCGGAAGGAATGATGTTTACGGTTCCCTTCGATACCGCGCCTTTTGTGAAGCTTTCCATCATGAAGGTGGTGCAGACATTTGTGGAAGCGATGGTCCTGGTCTTCCTCGTGATGCTGCTGTTTCTGCACAAGATACGCTGTACGCTTATCCCGGCGATTGTTGCCCCCGTCGCACTTCTTGGCACCTTCACGGTGATGCTACTGAGTGGATACTCCATCAATATTCTGACCATGTTCGGCATGGTTCTGGCGATAGGGATTATCGTAGATGACGCTATTGTGGTCGTGGAGAACGTTGAGCGTCTGATGGAAGAAAAAAAACGCTCTCCGCGCGACGCGACCCGGGAGGCCATGAATGAAATCACGCCGGCAATTATCGGGATCACGCTGGTGCTTACCGCCGTCTTTATTCCCATGGGTTTCGCCGAAGGATCCGTCGGTATTATTTATCGACAATTTTGTATCTCCATGGCGGTATCGATACTGTTGTCGGCATTTCTTGCCCTCACGTTGACTCCCGCGCTTTGCGCGACGCTACTTAAACCTCACAGCGCAGAGAAGCACGGTGGTGGCAGGTTCGCGGCAGGGTTTAACGCCCGCTTTCGTACGCTCACGAGGTGGTACGAATCCGGGCTGGGCGCGGTGCTGAGACGAACCGGGCGTATGCTGCTGCTGTACGTTGCGCTTTGCGCTGCGCTGTTTTTGGGGCTTTCTTCGCTGCCCTCGTCCTTTCTGCCGGATGAAGATCAGGGCTATTTTATGTCCTCAATTCAGCTGCCTTCCGATGCCACAATGCAGCGCACCCTGAACGTGGTTAAAAAATTTGAAGAGGAAATTGCGGCCCGGCCGGATATTGAAAGCAACATTATGATCCTGGGGTTTGGTTTTTCAGGATCGGGCCCGAATTCGGCCATGGGCTTCACCACGCTGAAAGACTGGAAAGATCGGCAGGGCTCGACGGCACAAAATGAAGCTGACCATATACAGGCCAGCATGGCGAGCGTCTCTGATGCCGTCACGATGAGCCTGCTCCCGCCGGCCATTTCGGATATGGGCACCTCCTCGGGCTTCACCTGGTACGTGCAGGACAGGGCGGGACTGGGCTACGAGGCGTTAAAGAGTGCGGCCGATGCGCTGGTTGTGAAGGCTAATCAGCGTCCTGAACTGAGTGACGTGTATATAGACGGTCTGCCGGAAGGAACAAGCCTGGCCCTTCACATTGACCGGGAAAAAGCAGAAGCACTGGGCGTTTCATTTGATGAAATCAACCAGACGCTCTCGGTCACCATGGGGTCGAACTACGTTAATGACTACACGAACAATGGCCGCGTTCAGCAGGTCATTATTCAGGCCGATGCCCCTTACCGCATGCAGCCTGAGCAGATCCTGAAATTATCGGTAAAAAACCGTATGGGGCAGATGGTGCCAGTATCTACGTTTGCGACGCTTTCCTGGAACGTTGCGCCGCAGCAGTTGACGCGTTATCAGGGATATTCTGCTATCCGCATTACCGGCAGTGCAGCCCCGGGCACATCCAGCGGTACCGCAATGAAGGCCATGGAGACGTTGTCACGAGATTTACCGCAGGGGATGGCCGGCGAGTGGGCCGGGAGTTCATTGCAGGAGAGAAAATCCGAATCTCAACTCCCGGGTCTGATCGTTCTGTCGATACTGGTCGTGTTCATGGTGCTCGCTGCCCTGTATGAGAGCTGGTCAATTCCCTTTGCGGTGATGCTGGTCGTTCCCCTGGGGCTTATCGGTGCGGTGGCTGCCGTTTCCGTTGCGGGCATGACGAATGATGTTTTCTTTAAGGTCGGTCTTATTACCCTGATAGGCCTCTCCGCCAAGAACGCCATTCTGATTGTCGAGTTTGCAAGGCAGCTCCACCGGGAAGGACAATCCCTGCTGGCGGCAACGATACAGGCCGCAAGCCAGCGTCTGCGCCCTATTCTGATGACATCGTTAGCCTTTACGTTAGGAGTGGTGCCACTGATGCTGGCGCGTGGCGCGAGTGACAGCACGCAGCACGCTATCGGCACCGGGGTGTTTGGCGGCATGATTAGCGGCACGCTTCTCGCGATCTTCTTCGTCCCGGTATTCTTTATTGTCGTTGCGCGTTTCGTTGAAGACGCCAGGGACGGATAGCGGATCCTCGCTGGTTGGATGAGGCGAAGCTGCTGCCGGGTGATATACTGGACGAATGCTGAAATTTTGAGCCCCCGCCAGCCCGCGCCTCACCTTTTAGGGCATTCGTCTTCAGAGATCGGCGAGAAATATCGTGACACAAGGGGCCGTGAGTGGGCTATAATTTCGAGCTAATTTCGAATGATTTTGAAATACTGCCTGTAACGCTATGAATTACAAGGCAAAATAAGCAATGAATATAAGGATTAAAGCTATGGGTTTTCTTTCCGGTAAGCGCATTCTGGTGACTGGCGTTGCCAGCAAACTGTCCATCGCATACGGCATCGCACAGGCAATGCATCGCGAAGGCGCTGAGCTGGCGTTCACCTACCAGAACGACAAGCTGAAAGGCCGTGTTGAAGAGTTTGCCGCGCAGCTGGGTTCCAGCATTGTTCTGGAATGTGACGTTGCACAAGACGAAAGCATCGACGGCATGTTTGCTGAACTGGCAAAAGCATGGCCGAAATTCGACGGTTTCGTTCACTCCATTGGCTTCGCTCCTGGCGACCAACTGGACGGCGACTACGTGAACGCGGTTACCCGTGATGGCTTCAAAATCGCTCACGACATCAGCTCCTACAGCTTCGTAGCGATGGCAAAATCCTGCCGCGCGATGCTGAACCCGGGTGCAGCCCTGCTGACCCTGTCCTACCTGGGCGCTGAACGTGCTATCCCTAACTACAACGTTATGGGTCTGGCGAAAGCGTCTCTGGAAGCCAACGTACGCTACATGGCAAACGCAATGGGTCCTGAAGGCGTGCGTGTTAACGCCATCTCTGCGGGTCCTATCCGTACCCTGGCGGCGTCCGGCATCAAAGATTTCCGTAAAATGCTGGCACACTGCGAAGCGGTTACCCCGATTCGTCGTACCGTTACCATTGAAGATGTGGGTAACTCTGCTGCATTCCTGTGCTCTGATCTTTCCGCAGGTATCTCCGGCGAAGTGGTTCACGTTGACGGCGGCTTCAACATCGCTGCAATGAACGAGCTGGAAATTAAATAAGCTGTGGCTCTCTTCCCGCACGGGAAGAGAGCTTTCCCCCTCCGCACTCCCCCCTTCGTTATTCCGTTCTGCTATTTGTTATCACCTAACAATATTTTTCCCTTTATCTGCCTTACGCCAGGATATTGATCGCCATTTTGAGATCAAGGAACGCACATGGAACAACGCCGTTTTTCCGGCAAAGGCCACTGGTATCACGAAACCCAGTCAAACCACGCGCAGCCGGATGTGCTGCCTCTGGTGCCCGAAGCCGCTAACGTCGACGATCGTTTTTTGCTCGATTTAGCCCTGCCAGATGAGATTGTCGCCGCCTGTACCGGCTGGCTTGCTCCAGCCAGATCCTTATGCCACCAGCTGTTCCCACTCTCACTTCCCGTAAACCGCCTGCGAACGCTCAGCGCCTACGATCGGTTAAGTACCGCGTTGACGGTGGCGCAGGCCTGCGGCGTTCAGCGGCTGTGCAACCACTACGCCGCCCTCCTCGCCCCGCTGCCGGGTCCCGACTCCTCCCGCGAAAGTAACCGACGGCTGGCGCAAATCACCCAGTACGCCCGCCAGCTCGCCAGCTCGCCTGACGTCATTGATGATAAGGCGCGAAACGAGCTTGATGAGGTAGGTCTGTCTACCTATGACATAGTGGTGATTAACCAGATAATCGGCTTTATCGGTTTTCAGGCGCGCGTGGTCGCCGTCTTTCAGGCGCTGCTTGGCCATCCCGTTCGCTGGTTGCCGGGCCATCATATTCAGCCACACAGCCTGCCGGCGTGCTCCGACGCGTGGATAGTGCTTCTGCCAGTGGTCGAGCTTCGCTATGCCAGTGCGCATCAACTTGAGTCCCTCTCCCGCTGGCAGGCAGAGCCCGCGCTTGAGGCGCTGACGCCGGTACTGTGTCATGAACCGACCTTGCTCGACCTGACGGGTGAGATCCTGATAAACAGCCGGGAAACGATTTCGCATCCTCCTCCGGCGCTTACGGCAGCAGCCGAATTGCTGACACGCTCGCCGGACCGCTTCAGTGCCGCACAATTTACCCCGCTAACGGAAGAAGGACTTACTGCCGTTCAGGCGATCAACCTGCTGAGCCAATGTGCGCTGGAGGGCTGGCTCAATCGGCTAAAAGTCGCTTCCGGCAAAGCGGAATAACCACACTCTTTCCCCAAAGAGCGCTTGCTGTAGCAGTGAGAATCGCGTAAAACTGTCAGCCGCTCAATGGCTACGAAAATAGAACATTATGTTTCAGGACAACCCGCTGCTAGCGCAGCTTAAACAGCAACTGCATTCCCAGACGCCGCGTGCAGAAGGGGTCGTGAAAGCCACGGAAAAGGGCTTTGGCTTCCTTGAAGTTGACGCGCAGAAAAGCTACTTCATTCCGCCACCGCAGATGAAGAAAGTGATGCATGGCGATCGCGTCATGGCCGTCATCCATACCGAGAAAGAACGTGAATCCGCCGAGCCGGAAGAACTGATCGAGCCGTTCCTGACCCGCTTTGTGGGCAAAGTGCAGAGAAAGGACGATCGTCTTTCTGTCGTGCCGGATCACCCCCTGCTGAAAGATGCCATTCCGTGCCGCGCCGCCCGCGGCGTTGAGCATGATTTTAAAGAAGGTGACTGGGCCGTAGCAGAAATGCGCCGTCATCCTCTGAAAGGCGACCGCGGTTTCTATGCTGAACTGACCCAGTTCATCACCTTTGGCGACGACCATTTCGTCCCGTGGTGGGTCACGCTGGCGCGCCATAATCTTGAAAAAGAAGCGCCGAACGGCGTGGCAACCGAGATGCAGGATGAAGGTCTGACGCGCCGCGATCTCACCGCGCTGGAGTTTGTCACCATCGACAGCGCCAGCACCGAAGATATGGACGATGCGCTCTACGCTGAAGAGATCGCCGATGGCAAACTGCATTTGACCGTCGCCATTGCCGATCCCACCGCCTGGATCGTAGAAGGCAGCAAGCTGGACGAAACGGCGAAAATCCGCGCGTTCACGAACTACCTGCCGGGCTTTAACATCCCGATGCTGCCGCGCGAACTGTCTGACGACCTCTGCTCGCTGCGCCCAAATGAGGTGCGTCCGGTTCTTGCCTGCCGCATGACCATTGCCGCCGATGGCGCGATTGAAGACGACATCGAGTTCTTTGCTGCCACCGTCGAATCCAAAGCCAAGCTGGCCTACGATAACGTCTCCGACTGGCTGGAAAATACCGGCAGCTGGAAACCTGAATCAGACGCCATAGCCGCGCAGCTCCGTCTGCTGCACCGCATCTGTCTGAACCGCGGCGAGTGGCGTAAAACCCACGCGCTGGTGTTCAAAGACCGACCGGATTATCGCTTTGTTCTGGGCGAGAAAGGTGAAGTGCTGGACATCGTGGCCGAACCGCGACGCATTGCGAACCGCATCGTTGAAGAGGCAATGATTTCCGCCAACATCTGTGCCGCACGCGTGCTGCGCGACAGGCTGGGCTTTGGTATTTACAACGTTCACACCGGATTCGATCCGGCCAATACCGAAGCGCTGGCGGCTCTGCTGAAGAATCACGATGTGCATGTTGATCCGGAAGAAGTGCTGACGCTGCCAGGCTTCTGCAAGCTTCGCCGCGAGCTGGACGCTCAGCCGTCCGGTTTCCTGGATAGCCGTATTCGCCGCTTCCAGTCCTTCGCGGAAATCAGCACCGAGCCAGGCCCGCACTTCGGCCTCGGTCTGGAGGCCTACGCCACCTGGACATCCCCAATCCGCAAGTACGGCGATATGGTTAACCACCGCCTGCTAAAAGCGATTATCAAGGGCGAAACCATTGCCCGGCCTCAGGACGACACGACCCTGCAGATGGCCGAGCGTCGCCGTCTGAATCGCATGGCGGAACGTGACGTGGGAGACTGGCTTTATGCGCGTTTCCTGCAGGATAAAGCCGGTACCGATACCCGCTTCGCGGCGGAGATCGTTGATATCAGCCGCGGCGGAATGCGCGTACGCCTGGTGGATAACGGTGCGGTAGCCTTTATCCCTGCTCCGTTCCTGCACGCCGTTCGTGACGAACTGATCTGCAGTCAGGAAAGCGGCACCGTGCAAATTAAAGGCGAGACGGTTTACAAAGTCACTGACGTGATTGAGGTGACTATCGCTGAAGTTCGCATGGAAACCCGCAGTATTATTGCGCGCCCTGTCGCCTGATAACCTCTGCTAAATTGTCGGTCATTTCCGTTCGGAAAGGCCGACAATTTTTTCTCCCGTCTTTCCCCCCGCAAAAGCATCATTTTTCTTACTTTTTTCAGTCCCGGCTCGCCCAAAATGGCCATAATTATCTACAGTAAAAGAGTGCTGTCCTGTTCGGGCACGTGGATTTTATACGCTCAGCATTTTTATATGCCTGATGCGTTTTATTATAAAAAAGCTCAGAAAAACAATACTTTCACTGCGGCTTTGCCGCAATTTTCAACGGAAAAGTCGACGGCAAATGAATAATTTGTGCGCTAATACGTCGCGGCGGGAGAAATCATGATCGACGAACTTGTGCAGAATTTGCTGTTTCGTTACACGGGTACTCACAGCCCGTGGTGGCGATTGTCGGCTGATAGCAACGCTCTGCACCTTGCTGCCAGCGAAAATGCAGACGTCACTCAGGTGGTCACGCTGGCCGACGATCAGGCCGCACTGATCCGCCAGCTAACGGTGATTACCTCCAGCATTTCTATGAACCTGTCTCTTTATGGCGAAGAAGTTCCCGTCCATCTTGTCGGACGAAAAATAACCCGCAACGAGTGGGCCGGCACGGCCTCCGCCTGGAACGATACACCCTCCGTGGCACGCGATCTGGCTCAGGGGCTCTCCTTTGCAGAACAGGTTGTTTCTGAAGCGAATTCCGTCATTGTTATTCTCGATCAAAACGGCAATATCCAGCGTTTTAACCGCCTGAGTGAAGAGTACACCGGTCTGAAAGAACACGAAGTCATTGGCCAGAACGTGTTTGAACTGTTCATGAGCCGCAGTGAAGCGGCAGCTTCGAAGCGCAACATTGCGGGTATCTTTCGCAACAGCAGCTCCTACGAAGTCGAACGCTGGATCAAAACGCGGAAAGGGCAACGCTTGTTTCTGTTCAGAAATAAATTCGTTCACAGCGGCAGCGGTAAAAATGAAATTTTTCTTATTTGTTCAGGGACCGACATTACCGAAGAACGGCGGGCGCAGGAGCGCCTGCGCGTGTTGGCCAATACTGATACCATCACCGGCTTGCCAAACCGCAACGCGATCCACGAGCTGATTTCAGGCGCCATAGCCAACCGCGGTGATACGCAGGTTGGCGTGGTGTACCTCGACCTGGATAACTTCAAAAAGGTCAACGATGCCTACGGACATATGTTCGGCGATCAGCTGCTGCAGGCGGTTGCACTTGCCCTTCTGAGTTGCCTGGATGAGGGGCAAGTTTTAGCGCGGCTCGGTGGCGATGAGTTTATCGTTATGGCCACCCATACCTCTCAGGGCTCTCTGGAAGCGATGGCGTCGCGCATTTTGACCCGCCTGCGTCAGCCGTTCAGAATCGGTCTGATTGAGGTTTACACCGGTTGCTCCCTGGGAATCGCCCTCGCGCCGCAACACGGGAACGATCGGGAAAGCGTGATTCGCAATGCCGATACCGCTATGTACACCGCCAAGGAAAACGGCCGTGGCAAGTTCTGCGTCTTCTCCCCCGAGATGAACCAGCGCGTGTTTGAGTATCTGTGGCTGGACACCAACCTGCGTAAAGCGCTGGATAACGATCAGCTCCTGATCCACTACCAGCCAAAAATCACCTGGCGCGGAGAGGTCAGAAGCCTTGAAGCGCTGGTCCGCTGGCAGTCGCCCGAGCGCGGGCTGATCCCTCCTCTGGAATTTATCTCTTATGCCGAGGAGTCCGGTTTGATTGTCCCGCTGGGTCGCTGGGTGATGCTTGATGTGGTTCGACAGGTGGCAAAATGGCGAGACAAGGGAATTAACCTGCGCGTGGCGGTGAACGTCTCAGCACGTCAGCTCGCCGACCAGACAATTTTCAGTGAGTTAAAGCAGGCGCTTAAGGATCTGCATTTTGAGTACTGCCCTATCGATGTCGAGTTGACCGAAAGCTGTCTTATCGAAAACGAAGAGCTGGCGCTCTCTGTGATCCAGCAATTCAGCCGGCTCGGGGCACAAATTCATCTGGACGATTTCGGTACCGGCTACTCTTCTCTCTCACAGCTGGCGCGTTTTCCTATTGACGCTATTAAGCTCGATCAGGCTTTTGTCAGAGATATTCATAAGCACTCTGTCTCCCAGTCTCTGGTGCGCGCCATTGTCGCAGTGGCGCAGGCGCTAAATCTGCAGGTGATTGCCGAAGGGGTGGAGAACGCAAAAGAGGACGCCTTTCTGACCAAGAACGGCGTCAACGAACGACAGGGTTTTCTTTTCGCTAAGCCGATGCCCGCTGCCGCATTCGAGCGCTGGCTAAAACGATATCAAGCGCGACAACAGCGTTAAGGCCATAAAGAGGTTCACTTTCGTTTATGTAATTTCGTTATGGCGTTTTTTCCCTTCTCTTTTGACCCTATTTTCTGCATCATTGAAATTATTAACTTTTCGTTCCTGGGGAGAGATTATGTCTACTATTGATCCACAAGCTGTAGCACAACGTATTGATACCGTGCTGGATATCCTGGTGGCGGGTGATTATCACTCTGCGATCCGTAATCTCGAGATCCTGAAGTCTGAACTCCTCGCTCAGGATGGCGCTGACAATGCCCCCGAAAACCGACAGCCTAAAGCGCCGTGGGAAGTTTAATCCCACTGTCCAAGACCTCGTTTCGCTTTATTAATTGGATGCTATGAATTCCCGACAACAACTCATTTTGCAGATGGTCATCGATCAGGGGCGCGTAAGCGTAGTCGAACTCGCGAAAACCACCGGCGTTTCCGAAGTCACCATCCGTCAGGATCTTAATCTGCTGGAAAAACAGAGCTACCTGCGCCGTGCGCATGGCTATGCCGTGCCGCTGGACAGCGACGACGTTGAGACGCGCATGATGAATAACTACGCGCTTAAACGAGAACTGGCAGAATTTGCCGCATCGCTGGTAAACCCAGGCGAGACGGTCTTTATTGAAAACGGCAGCAGCAACGCCCTGCTGGCACGTACGCTTGCCGAACAAAAAGACGTTACCATCATCACCGTCAGCAGCTATATCGCCCATTTGCTCAAAGAGACACGCTGTGAGGTGATTTTACTGGGCGGCATTTACCAGAAAAAGAGTGAGAGCATGGTAGGCCCGCTGACCCGGCAGTATGTCCAGCAGGTTCATTTCAGTAAGGCGTTTATCGGGATTGACGGCTGGCAGCCGGAGACAGGCTTCACCGGCCGGGATATGATGCGATCTGACGTGGTTAATGCCGTCCTGGAAAAAGAGTGTGAAGCCATTGTGTTGACCGACAGTTCCAAATTTGGTGCCGTTCATCCTTACACCATGGGTCCAGCCGCGCGCTTCAGCCGCGTAATTACCGACGAAAGGTTAAGCGACGAACATCGTATTAAACTGGAAGAAGACGGTCTCATTGTCGATATTATTAAAACCTCCGCCTGACTCCATTTTGCGCCCGTATGCCGGGCGCATATGCCCCCTTCGTCTGAGAGGATTCCTAACCTTCCTTTAAGAGTTTTTACCTGTTTAACCTGCCGTAAAGTCGTAAAATTAATGTTAGCGATATAACAGGAAGTGACTATCACTTGCGTGATTACGTAACGCCTGCGCGACCAGCTTTCACGGGAAAAGAATTAAGTATTCATTTTGACTATACTTAACGTGTACATCTTTCCGTGAATCGATAATTCAGGAGAAAGTATTATGACCTTAACCAGCAAAAAATTAGCCGCCGCTGTTCTGGCAATCACTGTAGCAATGTCCCTGAGCGCGTGCTCTAACTGGTCTAAACGTGACCGTAACACCGCTATTGGCGCCGGTGCTGGTGCGCTCGGTGGTGCAGTATTAACGGATGGTAGTACGCTGGGTACATTAGGCGGCGCCGCTGTCGGTGGTATTATCGGTCACCAGGTCGGCAAATAATTATTCTATAAGCCTTCCCGTTATGGCGATTTAGCATCGCATTTCAGGTCTGACTAACGCACGTATATAACACGAGCCACGGCATTTGCCGTGGCTTATTTATTTTAACCGCCTGCCAGTTTAACTTTCATGCCTTTGGCTTCAAGCAGCGATTTAATTAAATCGCGTTTATCGCCCTGTATTTCGATAATGCCGTCCTTAACGGCACCGCCGCAGCCACATTTCTTTTTCAGTTCGGCTGCCAGCTTGTTCAGTTCCGCATCATCCAGATCAATCCCGGAGATCAGGCAGACCCCCTTTCCTTTTCGTCCGCTGGTCTGACGCTGGATGCGGACAATACCGTCACCTTTCGGACGCTCCGCTTTCATTTTCGGTTCGTCTATGCGCCCGCTCTCCGTTGAGTAAACCAGACGACTGTTGGAATCGGTCATTGCGCCCCCTTTTTCAGTGATGCGTTGATAGCCTTAAGCGTCTCTGCCGGGTGCGCAGACTGCGTCACCGGACGCCCGATAACCATGTAATCAACGCCTGCGGCCAACGCCTGCTCAGGCGTCATAATACGGCGCTGATCGCCCACGTCGCTGCCTGCCGGACGAATGCCCGGCGTAACCAGCTTAAACGCGTTGCCCAGCTCTGACTTGAAGCGCACCGCTTCCTGAGCAGAGCAGACGACGCCATCAAGGCCGCAGTTCTGCGTCAGACGCGCCAGGCGTTCAGCGTGCTCGGCTGGTGACAACGTCACGCCAAGGTCGCGCAAATCGCTTTCGTCCATGCTGGTCAGCACGGTGACCGCAATCAGTAATGGCGCATCGTTGCCGAACGGCAGGAGCGCTTCGCGAGCGGCTGTCATCATTCTCGCCCCGCCCGACGCGTGCACGTTGACCATCCACACACCCAGTTCCGCAGCGGCGGCAACGGCGTGCGCCGTGGTGTTCGGGATATCATGGAATTTAAGATCGAGGAAGACATCGAAACCGCGCTGCTGCAGATCGCGGACGATTTGCGGTCCAAACAGCGTGAACATCTCTTTACCAACTTTCAGACGACAATCGCGGGGATCGATACCGTCGACAAAGGCCAGTGCAGCATCGCGCTTATTGTAATCAAGCGCGACAACAACAGGAGAATCCGTAATAACGCGGGAAGTGGAAGAAGTAACAGACGTCATGACCAGCCCTTTTCGTCTATGGGCGCGCAGCGGCGCGGAACAGATAAACGGCCAGCATTCTACCTGCCGCCGCCCTAAATTGACAGAATCCATTTACGTGCCTGCCAGACCGACAAACCGCACGGTGCTGAGAGAGAGGTAAAACTTTAGTATGTTGTAACTAAAATGAGGGATTTTAAAAAATTACTGCCCGTCAAGGCCACGAATAGGCTTGATGGTAGACCAGGCACGGCAGGAAGGACAGTGCCAGTAGAGCGTATACGCGGTAAAACCACACTTCTGACAACGGTAACGCGGTTTGCTGCGCACCTGCTCACCAACCATGTCGCGCAGCACCATCAGGCTCTCTTTGGCGCGCCCTTCTTCCGCATCGTTAAGATGGTAATCCATCAGCTTATGGAATACGCGCATCGTGGGATGACGCTGCAGCTGACGGGTAATATAAACCTGTGCGGTGTCGCTCCCCTCATATTGCTCAACCACGTCTGAGAGCATCAGCTCAGCGGTCGCGCCGGTATTCTCTTCCACGCAACGGCGCAGGAATGCCACCCACTCTTCCTGCTTGTCCAACTGCTGATAGCAGGTTTGCAGCATTTCAAGCGTTTCGCTGACCAGCTCTTTGTCCTGGTCAATAACCCGCAGCAGGCTTTCAACGGCTTTAGCGTAGTCGCCGCTGGCCATAAAAACACGCCCCATCATGATAGAGATGCGCGCGCTATTGCGGTCCGCGGCGGCGCCTTTCTTCAGTAACGCCATGGCTTTATCCATGTCGTCGTTGCCCATCTGCTGTAGGGCAAGCTCGCAGTAGAAATGCGCAATTTCAACGCGCTGCTTGTCTTTACCCAGCTTCACCAGACGCTCGGCCGTATCAATGGCTTTCTGCCAGTCGCTGGTGGCCTGGTAAATCTGCAGCAACTGCTGCAGCGCGCCAATGCGGAAATCCGTTTCATCTACCAGCTGGTTGAACATATCTTCAGCGCGATCGTACAGCCCCGCGGCCATATAGTCTCGGCCCAGCTGTTGTACCGCCAGGAGACGCTGTTCGTATGTCAGGGAGGCGCTTTCCATCAGGGTCTGGTGGATACGGATGGCGCGGTCAACCTCGCCGCGAGAGCGGAACAGGTTACCGAGAGTGAGATGGGCTTCTACGGTCCCCGTATCCTCTTTCAGCATATCGAGGAACAGGTCTACCGCTTTGTCCTGCTGATTGCTCAGGAGGAAGTTCACCCCCGCAACGTAGTCGCGGGAGAGTCGGTTAGCCTCATCCTGTTTTGTTTGTTGCGCACTTCTGCGGCCCATATACCAGCCATAGGCTGCGGCTACAGGCAAAAGCAGAAACAACAACTCCAGCATAGTCGATTATTCCTTCACGACCGGCACACCTGAGCTTTCCGGAATGTCGGACGCAGGCGCAATATTATGCTCAAGTCGTTTAATTTTACGTTCAGCGCGCGCAAGAGAAACACGAACCTTCAACCAAAACAGGCCGCAAACCAGCCAGCCTATGGCAAAGCCTGCAGCAAACAGGACCGCCAGCAGACTTGATACGCGATACTCGCCCTGCGCAAGCAGATAGTTAAACGTCACCTGCTGATCGTTTTGTGCACCCAATGTGACTGAAATGACAAAAATCGCCAATACCAGTAAGAAAATGAGTAAATATTTCACATTACTTCCCGTTATGTGGTTCAAGCGAATAAAGTGTGTTCAACCCACCGCAATCAGCCTTATAAACTACCATTTTAGCGACGGGCGCGAAACGGAAAAAGTAACGCGCACGTCATGGATTTATGGGCGAAATGCACAATATCAACCGTCAGGCGTCGCTTTGCTCCCTTTCGGCGATCTCTTCTTTCTCTTCAGGCGGTGGCGTGAGCGGGCCGCAGAACCGTTCTGCAAGCCAGGTTGCCAGCGTTACCAGCATCCAGGAGATCAGCGTAGCAACCACCAGATCCCGCGGCCAGTGCATCCCCAGCAGCAAGCGGCTGCCCATAACCCCTGTCGCCCAAACCAGTAAAATCGCGATGGTCATCGTGCGACGTCGAGGCCAAAGCAGCCCAACGCCCAGCAACGCCCAGCTGGCCGCAAACATCGTATGGCCGGAAGGAAACGCGAAACCCGTCTCTTTTTGCCAGTGCTTACGCAGGAATTTGGGTATATCTTCCTGTTCCGCAAGCTGTTCTTTCACCAGCGCACCGCGATCTTTACGCTTTAAATTGTAGAACTCATCCACCGGAACATGGTGCGCTTTTTCCAGCCAGACGACAAAAGGTCTTGGCTCCTGAACATGATCCTTTACCCAGGACTTCACACCCTGTCCAATAACGATCGCGCCGCCGAGGATAGCAAAGAGCATTAGCGCCGCGCGCAATCGAAAGCGCAAGCACCACAAGAACCAGCCGCAAAGGATGACGTGGGTAATAATTCCCCACGGTTGCGTGACCGTTTCCGTTATCCAGTATAACGTTTTCAGCCACGTGGCATTCTGCCCCGGCTGCCACATCCAGCCGGAGACCCACACGGCCAAAGGCATAATCAGTAAAATGGCCGCGCCTGCTGCCGTACGTCTGGCGATTGAAAGCATGTCTTCTCCTTTTTCGCTAAGCCTCACAATCATAACTGAAATTCATTCGATGGGTGGATATGTCGGATCGTGCGTTTAACGTTCATATAGCATGGTGCCCATTAGGCGAACGTGCTGAGCTTGTGGCAAAATGAACAAATACAGAAAGCAAAACAGGCGTAAGGCACGAAACGTGTCAGCCTACTCTGGAGAATCACATGCAGCTTAAACGTGTGGCAGAAGCCAAACTGCCAACCCCATGGGGCGATTTCCTGATGGTGGGGTTTGAAGAACTGGCAACCGGACAGGATCATGTCGCGCTGGTCTACGGCGACATTTCAGGGCAGACGCCGGTACTTTCCCGCGTCCATTCGGAGTGTCTGACCGGCGACGCGTTGTTCAGCCTGCGCTGTGATTGCGGTTTCCAGCTCGAAGCAGCCCTTACCCATATCGCCGAAGAAGGCCGCGGCGTGCTGCTCTATCACCGTCAGGAAGGGCGTAACATTGGTCTGCTGAATAAAATCCGCGCTTATGCACTGCAGGACCAGGGTTACGATACGGTGGAAGCCAACCACCAGCTCGGTTTTGCCGCCGATGAACGCGACTTCACGCTGTGCGCCGATATGTTCAAGCTGCTGGGCGTGGACGAGGTTCGCCTGCTAACCAATAACCCGAAAAAAGTTGAGATCCTCACCGAAGCGGGGATCAACATCGTCGAGCGCGTGCCGCTGATTGTCGGCCGCAACCCGAAAAACGCCCACTATCTCGATACCAAAGCGGCCAAAATGGGCCATCTGCTGAAAGAGTGAGAGTAAAAAGCCCGGCACAAACGCCGGGCTTTTTTTATCAATCCAGCATCTTACGGATCACATAATGTAAAATGCCGTCGTTCTGGTAGTAGGTCAGTTCGGTTGCGGTATCAATACGACAGCGGCATTCCAGTACCTCGGTTTTCCCGTCTGCCCGCGTTAATTTCACCGGCACCGTTTTGCCCGGCTGCAGGTTTTGCAGGCCACTAATATCAATCTGCTCTTCCCCGGTCAGGCCCAGCGTTTTGCGCGTGACGCCCTGCGGGAACTCAAGCGGCAGGATCCCCATGCCAATTAGATTCGAGCGGTGAATACGTTCAAATGACTCGGCAATGACCACGCGAACGCCAAGCAGACGTGGACCTTTCGCCGCCCAGTCACGGCTGGAGCCGGAACCATACTCTTTCCCGGCGATAACCGCCAGCGGCGTACCTTCCTGCTGATATTTGACGGCTGCGTCATAAATCGACACGACTTCAGTCCCCGGCAGATGGCGCGTCATCCCCCCTTCCACACCCGGAACCATTTCGTTACGAATGCGGATGTTGGCAAACGTTCCGCGCATCATCACTTCATGGTTACCGCGGCGCGAGCCGTAAGAGTTAAAATCGCGGCGCTCCACTCCCCGGCTTTGCAGATAACGGCCTGCCGGGCTGTCGGCTTTGATACTCCCCGCCGGAGAGATGTGGTCAGTGGTGACGGAGTCTCCCAGCATCGCCAGTATGCGCGCGCCATGGATATCCTTAAGCGGTGCAGGCTCGGCCAGCATCTCATCAAAAAACGGCGACAGACGAATATAGGTTGAGTCGTCCTGCCAGTCATAGGTGTCCGAGCCCACAACGTTGATGGCTTTCCATTCCGGCGTACCTTCAAACACTTCCGCATACTCTTTGCGGAACATCTCGGTAGAAACCTTTTCAACGGCCATCGCAATTTCACGCGAGGACGGCCAGATATCTTTCAGGTAGACAGGCTCATTCTTGCGGTCGTGACCAATGGGATCGGTCGCCAGGTTAATATTCATGTTTCCGGCCAGCGCGTAGGCCACCACCAGCGGCGGCGAAGCGAGCCAGTTGGTTTTCACCAGCGGGTGAATACGCCCTTCAAAGTTACGGTTGCCGGAAAGGACTGCGCCAACCGTCAGATCGCCCTGCCTGATTGCCGTTTCAATAGGTTCAGGCAGCGGGCCGGAGTTACCTATACAGGTGGTACAGCCGTAGCCCACGAGGTTAAAGCCCAGCTCGTCAAGATACGGCGTTAGCCTGGCCTGTGCCAGGTAATCCGAAACCACTTTCGAGCCTGGTGCCAGCGAGGCCTTGACCCACGGCTGGGGTTTCAGCCCCAGCTCAACCGCTTTTTTAGCCAGCAGACCGGCCGCCATCAACACGCTGGGGTTCGAGGTATTGGTGCAGGAGGTAATGGCGGCAATGACAACCGCGCCGTCCGGGAGCTGATACTGATGTCCGTTCAGAACATAGTCGATTGGGCGATGGTCCTTTTTCGCCACGTTGACTTCCAGCTCATTGCTGGCGGCAAACGCTTTTGGCACGTCGCTTAACGCCACGCGATCCTGCGGACGCTTCGGACCGGCGAGGCTCGCCTCAACGCTTCCCATGTCGAGCGCGAGCGTGCTGGTAAATACCGGCTCATCGCCCGGATTACGCCACATGCCCTGCGCTTTGGTATACGCCTCCACCAGCGCCACCTGCTCTTCGCTGCGACCGCTCAGGCGCATGTACTCCAGCGTGACGTCATCAATGGGGAAAAAGCCGCAGGTTGCGCCATATTCTGGCGCCATGTTGGCGATGGTCGCACGGTCAGCCAGCGGCAGCGAATCCAGCCCGTCACCGTAAAATTCAACAAATTTGCCCACTACGCCATGCTTACGCAGCATCTGGGTAACGGTGAGCACCAGATCGGTGGCGGTAATGCCTTCAGAGAGCTTCCCGGTGAGCTTAAAGCCCACAACATCAGGGATGAGCATGGAGACCGGCTGACCGAGCATGGCGGCTTCCGCTTCGATACCGCCGACACCCCAGCCCAGCACGCCGAGGCCGTTAATCATAGTGGTATGGGAATCTGTGCCCACCAGCGTGTCCGGATAAGCCACCCACTCTTTGTCCTGCAATTCACTCCAGACGGCTTTACCGAGATATTCAAGGTTAACCTGGTGACAGATACCGGTGCCGGGTGGAACTACGCTAAAGCGGCTGAACGCCTGCTGGCCCCACTTCAGGAAGACGTAACGCTCGTGGTTACGCTCCATCTCAAGACGCACGTTCTCGCCAAAGGCATCGTCATCACCGAAGTGGTCAACGGTTACGGAGTGGTCAATCACGAGGTCGACGGGGGAAAGCGGGTTCACTTTAGCCGTATCGCCACCGAGGCGTTTAACCGCCTCACGCATGGCGGCGAGATCCACCACGGCAGGCACGCCGGTGAAGTCCTGCATCAGGACCCTTGCCGGGCGGTAGGCAATTTCTCTGTCGGCATGGGCATTCTTAAGCCACCCCGCCAGCGCCTGAATATCGTCGAGAGTGACGGAATCACCGTCCTGCCAGCGCAATAGGTTTTCCAGCAAAACTTTCAATGACTTGGGTAAACGCGAAATGTCCCCAAGCGTTCTGGCAGCCAGCGGCAGGCTATAGTAGTGCCAGGTTTTATTTTCTGCCTGTAATGTGTCCTTACTGGCTTCGCGTAGGGTTAACGACATAAGCTCCTCCTTAATTACAGAGATGTCCTGACAATCATCAGGGCCGTAATTAAAGATAACACAAAGATGTCGTAACGTTTTGATAACAACCCGAATTGATAAATTTAGGAATGGTCCAGAGGAGAGCAAAACAAAAAACCCCGCCGCAGCGAGGTTTTATCATTTAGTGGATGGCCAGCCAGATGAGCTGACTCCAGAAAAGAATCGACAGGGTAAAAACGCCGATCCATGACCAGTATTTTTGAGACATCATGTTATTCATCATAGGGACACCAGGCATTATTTATTAAACATTCCGAGGCAGGTCCTCGTGCTATATTGCTGATGTGTATTTATTAAAGAGTACAAAGGTGCACAATCATTATTCAGACTAGCTGCATCATTACGCAATAAACTAAATTATTGTTTTTTGGGTTCGTCTTCCGCGAACACATCAATAAAAGCCTGCTGCTGCGGCGTCAGTTTCCAGGACGCTGGCACAGCTGTCGCAGGGGCTTTGCGTCCTTTGTGAACAGTGTCATGATGCTGACACATCCGTTTTGCCGTTTCTGTACGTACCGTCACTGCCATATTCAACCCCAATATTTCCAGGCCAGGAGAGCAACCATCACCCAGAACAGGGCGGAAACGAGAAAGACCGCCAGCCAGGCTTTACGCTTGAGCGCAGGATCCCTTTGCGGTTCTTCACTTCCTGAAGGCATTGCTAACCTCATACAATCGATATCGCTTATCATTTAGGACCAAACAATTGGTACAATTAATCATCTGTTGAGATAAATCCTAAAGAAACTTTAGCCGAAAAGCCAGTGAATTTACGCATCAGGAGGCATGAAATATTCAATCTTTTGACCAGAAATAAATATTTGAAAAGAAAAATTTGCGTAGCCGTTAATTAGTTTCTATTTTTGTCGCCAATTCACGACATTAAAACCACACAAATTAAAAGGATAATGGCAATATATGACAGGGAAAGTGCAGATGATGATAATTCTAATTTAGCTTTAAGCCGATATTTCGGTATCTTTCCCTCAGGGAAAGATACCGGGTGTGATTATTTTTCGGGGAGTTTGATATCTTTAAACATCTCTTCAATATCTTCATTTGAGCGTAATGCCACGGCGGTATCCACCACGTCACGCGTTAAATGCGGGGCAAAGCGCTGAATAAAATCATACATATAGCTTCGCAGGAAGGTACTACGACGGAAGCCAATTTTTGTCGTGCTATGGCTGAAAATATCATGCGCATCAAGACGCACCAGGTCGGGGTCTGATACCGGGTCGACCGCCATGCTGGCGATCACCCCTACCCCCAGGCCAAGCCGTACATAGGTCTTAATCACGTCAGCATCGGTTGCGGTAAAGACAATCCGCGGCGTTAACCCGGCCCGGTTGAAGGCGGTATCAAGCTCAGAACGTCCGGTGAAGCCAAACGTGTAGGTGACTAAAGGATATTGCGCCAGCTCTTCGATTGTCACCGACCCTTTGCCCGCCAGCGGGTGATCGGGAGTCACCACAATGGAGCGGTTCCAGTGATAGCACGGAAGCATGACCAGATCGTCATACAAATGGAGCGCTTCCGTCGCGATGGCAAAATCTGCATTGCCCTTCGACACCGCCTCAGCAATTTGCGTCGGCGAACCCTGGTGCATATGCAGAGAGACGCGCGGATAGCGCTCGATAAAGCCCTTAATAACACCCGGTAACGCATAGCGCGCCTGGGTGTGCGTCGTGGCAATATACAGCGAGCCTTTATCCGGCCAGGTATGTTCCCCCGCCACAGACTTAATCGCATCGACTTTGGAGAGGACTTCCCGCGCAATACGGATGATTTCCTGCCCTGCTGGCGTCACCTGGGTAAGGTGCTTACCGCTGCGGGCGAAAATCTGAATACCTAATTCGTCCTCCAGCATGCGAACCTGCTTGCTGATGCCCGGTTGCGAGGTATAGAGCCCCTCGGCGGTAGAAGAGACATTAAGGTTGTGATTCACCACCTCAACGATATAACGAAGCTGCTGTAATTTCATGCCAGACCATCCGATTTAGCGCACGCGGTCAATCGCTTAAGACGATTTGATAATAAGAAAAGGGTTAACTATAACCACTATATCATTTATAGCCCGACTGTATAGTACGGAACAAAAAATAATAATAAGGTAATAAAAAAGGGCCGGATGTCCGGCCCTTTTACAGGTAAGTTACGGTTAAGGAAGATTATTTCTTGCCTTCAACCCATTTACCATCGACATAGAAGGCGGACCATCCGGTCGCTTTGCCCTCTTTCTCTGCCGCCACGTACTGCTGCTTCGTTTTACGGCTAAAACGGACCACCGTCTTATTGCCTTCAGGATCCTGCTGTGGCGCATCGGCCAGATAACGCAGTTTTTCAGGCAGGCGATCGCGGAAGCGATACAGCTCTTCCACCAACGGCGCACGCGTTTCACGCGATTTCGGGAAGGTGTTCGCGGCCAGGAAGACTCCTGCAGCGCCATCACGCAGCACGAAGTACGCGTCGGATTTCTCACACGGCAGTTCTGGCAGCGGAACCGGATCTTCCTTCGGCGGAGCCACTTCACCGTTACGCAGTATCTTACGCGTGTTCTTACACTCGTCGTTGGTGCACGCCATGTACTTACCGAAACGCCCCATTTTCAGGTGCATTTCAGAGCCACACTTCTCGCACTCCACGATCGGGCCGTCATAGCCTTTAATGCGGAACTCGCCCTCTTCGATCTCATACCCATCACAGGTTGGGTTATTACCGCAAACGTGCAATTTGCGTTTAGGATCGATCAGGTAGCTGTCCATCGCCGTGCCGCATTTTTTGCAGCGGCGCTTGGCGCGCAGGGCGTTAGTCTCCGCATCATCACCCTCCAGCACGTTGAGAACTTCGTTCTCCGGCACCAGGTTGATGGTGGTTTTGCAGCGCTCTTTTGGCGGCAGCGCGTAGCCTGAACAGCCCAGGAAGACGCCTGTTGTCGCGGTACGAATACCCATCTTACGGCCACAGGTCGGGCAGTCGATGCTGGTAAGAACCATCTGGTTAGGCAGCATGCCGCCCTCTTCAGGATCTTTCTCCGCTTTCTCAAGCTGGTTGGTAAAGTCGCTGAAGAAACTGTCGAGAACCTTCTTCCACTCAGCCTTGTGGCTGGCCACCTCGTCGAGGCTGTCTTCCATCTGCGCGGTGAAGTCATAGTTCATCAACTCGCGGAAGTTAGCTTCCAGACGGTCAGTGACAATCTCCCCCATTTTTTCGGCATAGAAACGGCGGTTTTCTACGCGAACGTAACCGCGGTCCTGGATGGTTGAGATGATTGACGCGTAGGTTGACGGACGGCCAATTCCGCGTTTTTCCAGCTCTTTAACCAGCGACGCTTCACTAAAGCGCGCAGGCGGCTTGGTGAAGTGCTGGGCCGGAACCAGATCGACAAGCGACAACTCGTCGCCTTTGTTTACCGCAGGCAGCGTACGGTCTTCATCACCTTTACGCAGCGCAGGCATCACTTTCGTCCAGCCGTCGAAGCGCAGGATACGGCCGCGCGCTTTCAGACGGAAATCGCCCGCGCCAACGGTCAGCGTAGTGGAGTCGTACTTCGCCGGCGTCATCTGACACGCGACGAACTGACGCCAGATCAACTGATACAGCTTCTGGGCGTCGGCTTCCATATCTTTCAGCGACTCGGCAAGCACAGAGACATCAGAAGGGCGAATCGCTTCGTGCGCTTCCTGAGAGTTCTCTTTGCTGGCGAATTGGTTGGCGCTCTCCGGCAGGTATTTTTTACCAAAGTTGTCGCTGATATAGCCGCGCACCATGTTCACCGCGTCCTGGCTCAGGTTCGTTGAGTCAGTACGCATGTAGGTGATGTAACCTGCTTCATACAAACGCTGGGCCATTATCATGGTTTTCTTCACGCCGTAGCCCAGACGGGTGCTCGCCGCCTGTTGCAGTGTGGACGTGATAAACGGCGCGCCAGGCTTGCTGCTGGTCGGCTTATCTTCGCGTTCCAGCACCTGATATCGCGCTTTTTCCAGCAGCGCCACGGCGGCCATGGTCTGGTCGCGGTTTTCAGGGCGGAAAGGCTTATCGTTGTGATGGCTGACCTGCAGCGGAAGCGCGTCACCGCCCGGGGTGGTGACGTTGGCGTCAACTTCCCAGAACTCTTCCGGCACGAAGGCTTTAATTTCGCGTTCACGCTCAACGACAAGACGCACGGCTACCGACTGCACGCGTCCCGCAGACAGGCCGCGGGCAATCTTTTTCCACAACAGTGGAGAAACCATGTAACCCACAACGCGGTCCATAAAGCGACGCGCCTGCTGGGCGTTTACACGGTCGATATTCAGCTCGCCCGGCTTCTCAAACGCCTGACGAATCGCATTCTTTGTAATTTCGTTAAACACTACGCGGCTGTAGCGTTTGTCATCTCCCCCGATCACTTCCCGCAGGTGCCACGCAATGGCTTCCCCTTCGCGGTCAAGGTCGGTTGCGAGATAGATGTGGTCTGCTTTTTCAGCAAGCTGCTTCAGCTCGTTAACGACTTTTTCTTTCCCGGGCAGCACTTCATATTGTGCATCCCAGTTGTGCCATGGGTTAACACCCATGCGGTTGACAAGCGCGCTACGTTCATCCTTTTTAGGCTTTTTAGCCCCTTTGGTGGAGGTAGAGTCTGCGCTCTTTTTGCTGGCTGAGCCACTGGTCGGCAAATCGCGGATGTGACCAACGCTGGACTTAACCACGTAGTCATTACCCAGATACTTATTGATCGTTTTGGCTTTTGCCGGGGACTCAACGATGACGAGAGCTTTACCCATATTCACCTTTACCTAATTTAATTCTTCCAGGAATACGCCGCACGTTGATTTCCCTTCCGCTGACGACGAGCCAATGATATTGCGACTGCGTCAGGGGATATCAACCCCTATGTCTTACCGAACGTCAGAATGGCGACATCCAGGTCATTGAGTTATCGGGTATTTTTCTCACATCTCGTATAATTCGTGACGAATTCCCGGTCGAATGTCAAGCAATTCTGTTGCCAGAATGACGAAAGCGCACACTCTACCTGATAAAATTCGTTACGCAACTTTATTAGCATGCAAAAGCAAATCCCGCCAACCTGCCCTCTGCATCTTATCCCCTCACATTACAGGGAAAATTTGCCCCCAAAGCGCCCCCGGCGTAGACTATTGTCACTGTTTAAGGAGTGGATTATGCAGAATACGACCCAACCTATTGACCGAGCCTCTCTGCTTATCGAAGCAAACAAGCTTATTCGTGACCATGAAGATACGCTCGCCGGCATTGAAGCCACCGGCGTTGAGCAGCGTAATGGCGTGCTGGTTTTCAGCGGCGAATACTTCCTTGACGAGCAGGGGTTACCGACCCCGAAAAGCACCGCCGTGTTTAATATGTTCAAATACCTGGCGCATACGCTTTCAGAGAAATATCACCTGGTCGATTAATGCAAAACGCGAGGCAGATGCCTCGCGTTTTTGTTTACAGCAGCGGTTTTTGTCCGCGCTGTAGCCAGCGAAGCAGCAGGCGGTCCGCGCTTTCCGCCGCACTGTTGGTAAAGCGGTCCATAAGTCGTTTGCGCTGGGTAAAGCGCACGCCTACCAGTTCACGGCCTTCCATCAGGTTGAGCAGCAGGTCATCGCTGGTACCCACTTCATCCACCAGCCCTTTTTCCTGCGCCTGAATGCCATACCAGTGCTCACCGGTGGCCACCTGTTCGATATCCAGCGTTGGGCGCATGCGGTGTACGAAGTCTTTAAACAGATGATGGGTTTCATTCAGATCTTCACGGAATTTTTGACGCCCCTCTTCCGTGTTTTCACCCAGCAGCGTCAGGGTGCGTTTGTACTGACCCGCCGTGTGGAGTTCGATATCAATCTCTTTATTTTTCAGGAAGCGGTTAAAGTTAGGGATCTGTGCGACCACGCCAATTGAACCAATGATGGAAAACGGCGCCGCAACAATTTTGTCCGCCACGCAGGCCATCATATAGCCACCGCTCGCCGCGACTTTATCCACCGCCACGGTAAGCGGGATCTGCTTCTCTCGCAGGCGCTGCAGTTGTGAGGCGGCCAGCCCGTAACCGTGAACCACCCCGCCCGGGCTCTCAAGACGCACCACGACCTGATCCTGAGGCGTTGCCACAGCCAGCACGGCAGTCACCTCTTCGCGCAGCGAGGCGACTTCATGCGCATCCATGCTGCCTTTAAAATCGAGCACATAGACGCGAGGTTTTGCGTCAGACTGTGGCGTCGCGAGCTTCGCTTTCGCCTTCGCGGCTTTGGCTTCCTGCTTATGCTTTTTCTTCTGGGCTTTCAGCCACAGCTTTTGTTGATGACTATCAAGCAGCGAGAGGGACATCTCTTCCTGCATCTCTTTATACTGTACGCTCAGGCGGGTAATGCGTAACTCCCCACGCTGACGCTTGCGCTGCGTCAGGTTAACAATCAGAACGGCAACCACCGCAATGGCAATTACCACCGTCGCGATTTTGGCCAAAAACAACCCATATTGAGAAAGTAATTCCACGCGTTCCACCTTGATTTAACCACGAATCTTTCACGGCAGTGTACAACAGCCCTGCCTCTGCGTCTCGCCCGTGACATTACCTCTGCGAGCCGTCTTCAGGAATCCCCGCTCCGCGGTTTAAATATTTGCAAATTGTTAATTTTACAGTAATACGTCCTGTAGACTGATTGAATTCTCACGCTAATTCGGGCATAAAGCCGAAAAGTCATTATGAAGGCGTGATTGAGATACCGTGCGCCTGAGGAGTCACCGTGCATTATCAACCGCAAAAAAACCTGCTGCAGAACCGGATCATTCTTGTCACCGGCGCCAGCGATGGTATTGGTCGCGAAGCGGCCCTGACGTATGCCGAGTATGGCGCGAGCGTCATTCTGATTGGGCGCAACGAAGAAAAGCTCAAAGGGGTCGCAAAGGAAATTGAAGCCGCAGGCGGCACGCCGGCCCCCTGGTACACGCTCGATTTGCTGACATGCACGCCAGCGGAGTGCCAGGAACTTGCCCGCCGTATCAGTACCCACTACCCACGTCTGGACGGCGTGCTGCATAATGCCGGTTTGTTAGGCGAAGTGCGTCCGATGTATGAACAGGATCCGGATATCTGGCAGCAGGTCATGCAGGTTAACGTCAACGGCACCTTTTTCCTCACGCAGGCCTTGCTTCCTTTATTACTCAAATCCGAGTCCGGGTCTCTGGTCTTCACCTCTTCCAGCGTAGGCAGAGAGGGACGCGCAAACTGGGGGGCTTATGCTGTCTCAAAATTCGCGACCGAGGGCATGATGCAGGTGCTGGCGGAGGAGTATCAGAACCGCCATCTGCGCGTAAACTGCATTAACCCGGGCGGTACGCGCACCAGCATGCGTGCCAGCGCGTTCCCGACAGAAGATCCGCTGAAGCTGAAAACCCCGGCAGACATAATGCCGCTCTATCTCTGGCTGATGGGTGACGACAGCCGCCGCAAAACCGGAATGACCTTTGATGCACAGCCGGGCCGCAAACCGGGGATTTCGCAATGAGCGAAGAGCGTCATCAGCAGCGCCAGCAGCGCCTGAAGGAACAGGTTGACGCCCGCGTCGCGGCAGCCCAAGACGAGCGTGGGATCGTCATCGTTTTTACCGGTAACGGCAAAGGCAAAACCACTGCCGCGTTTGGCACCGCTACCCGCGCCGTCGGCCACGGGCAAAAAGTGGGGGTCATCCAGTTTATCAAAGGGGAATGGCCCAACGGTGAGCGTAATTTGCTTGAACCTCACGGCGTTGAGTTTCAGGTGATGGCGACCGGGTTTACGTGGGATACGCAGAACCGGGAAACCGATACCGCAGCCTGCCTTGCCGTCTGGGAGCACGCCAAAAGAATGCTGGCTGACCCGGCGTTAAATATGGTGCTGCTGGATGAGATCACCTATATGGTCGCCTACGACTACCTGCCGCTGGAGGACGTACTGGATGCACTGAAGAACCGACCTGCGCATCAGACTGTTATCGTGACAGGTCGCGGGTGTCATCGGGAGATTCTGGAGCTGGCAGATACCGTGAGCGAGCTGCGTCCGGTCAAGCATGCGTTTGATGCAGGCATCAAAGCACAAATTGGCATTGATTACTAAAGAAAAAAGCCCGGTACGTTCACCGGGCTTTTTTTAAATCAACCGTTGTTATTCCGGCTGCCAGAGCGACGATTGCTGTTCACCTGGCTGTGTCGTTTCACCGCACGACGGATCTGATTCGCCTTCATTCGACGACGATCTTTCTCCACCGCCACTTTAGAGGTGGTTTCCGGAGTCAGGCCAACCAGCTCGCGCAGGTAGTTAGTCTGAGTAAGATCCAGCTCGGTATACCCCCCGCGCGGCAGGCCTTTCGGCAGCAGAATGTCGCCGTAGCGAACGCGGATCAGGCGGCTCACCTGCACGCCAACCGCTTCCCACAGACGACGCACCTCGCGGTTACGTCCCTCGGTCAGGGTGACGTTGTACCACTGGTTAATCCCTTCACCACCGGTAAATTTGATGGTTTTGAACGCCGCAGGCCCATCTTCCAGCTGCACGCCGCGCGACAGATCGCGCAGTTTATTCTCATCAACCTGGCCAAACACGCGCACCGCGTATTCACGTTCCACTTCGCGGCTTGGGTGCATCAAACGGTTTGCCAGTTCACCATCGGTGGTAAACAGCAGCAGACCGCAAGTGTTCACGTCCAGACGACCTACGGCAATCCAGCGAGCGCCGCGCAGTTTTGGCAGACGGTCAAACACCGTCGGACGACCTTCCGGATCGTTGCGGGTACACAGCTCGCCTTCCGGCTTGTAGTACGCCAGCACGCGGCAGATTTGTTCTGCGGACTCTTTTACGGAGATAAGATGGCCGTCGATGCGGATCTTCAGCCCCGGTACGATTTCAACGCGGTCACCCAGCGTGGCGATTTTACCGTCCACACTCACGCGGCCCGCTTCAATAATGGCTTCGATTTCACGGCGTGAACCGTGGCCGGCGCGCGCCAGCACTTTCTGTAACTTCTCGCTCATTGAGCTTCCTCAGGTGTCGCCTTCACAGGCGTCGAATCAGGTCAAAACAGGGCCGAGCCCTGCTTTGATGGCCGCGTAGTATATCTGCTTACACCTCTACAAGAAAGGCTTAACATCACCCACGCCTTCACGAATCACTTCCGGCGCATCTTCAGTGAGATCCACAACGGTGGTCGGCTGCTGGCCGAGATAACCGCCGTGAATAATCAGCTCCACCACTTTCTCCAGGCGATCTTTGATCTCTTCCGGATCGGACTCGGTAAACTCGCTTCCCGGCAGCATCAGCGAGGTTGAGAGCATCGGTTCGCCGAGGGTCTCCAGCAGCGCCTGGGCAATCGGGTTCGACGGCACGCGCATCCCGATGGTTTTACGCTTCTCCTGCAACAGACGGCGCGGCACCTCTTTCGTCCCTTTCAGGATGAAGGTGTAGTTCCCCGGCGTGTTGTTCTTAATCAGGCGAAACGCCACGTTATCCACATAAGCATAGGTCGACAGCTCAGAGAGATCGCGGCACATCAGAGTAAAGTTATGGCCGTCCGGCAACTGACGGATGCGACAGATACGCTCCATCGCCCCTTTATCTTCAATTTTGCAGCCCAGCGCGTAGCCAGAATCGGTTGGGTAGACTATCACGCCCCCTTTGCGGACGATCTCCACGGCCTGGTTAATCAGACGTGGCTGCGGGTTATCCGGATGGATATAGAAAAACTGACTCATACTTCCCTCTCTTCAATTTGCTGCGGCTGCTCCCAGAGCTGCCAGACCGGCTCAACGCCAGCGGGTAGCCAGAGCTTGCGCCCGAGTTCGATCCACGCGCAGGGCTGATGGAAATCAGAGCCCTGTGACCCAAGCAGGCCAAACTGGCGGGCGTAAGTCGCGAGCTGCGCGCGCTCGTTGGGCGCCTGCTGACACTGGGCGACTTCCATCGCCTCGCCACCGCATTCGGCAAAGTGCGCCAGCAGTCTTTTCAGCCATTTAGCAGAAAGATTATACCGTCCCGGATGGGCCAGCACGGCCTTACCGCCAGAATGATGAATCACATCAATAGCTTGTTTTATTGTACACCACTGTGGCGGAACGTATCCGGTTTTCCCGCGCGCCAGATACTTTTTAAAGACGTCCGCCATGGTCGTCGCTTTACCCACTTGAACCAGAAAACGGGCGAAATGTCCGCGGGTGACCGCCCCGCCGTTCGCCAGCTTTCGCGCTCCTTCCAGCGCCCCCGGAATATGCGCCTTTTCCAGGCGCTCGCCGATCATCTCCGCGCGCTGGTTGCGACGCGTTTTTTGTTCTTGCAAAAAGGCAAGAAGTGCCGGATGTTCTATATCAATGTTCAGGCCAACGATATGAATCTCATGGTTTTCCCAGACGGTCGATATCTCGACGCCGGGGACCAGATTCAGCGCCAGCCCGCTGCGGGCAATCTCGGCGCGCGCTGCCGGAATGGCGTCGGTGGTGTCGTGATCGGTTATCGCCAGCGTGCCGACACGCATTTCAACCGCGCGATGAACCAGGGCTTCGGGTGTCAGCAGGCCATCAGAAGCCTGAGTATGGCTGTGTAAATCATAAATAATCGCGTAGGTGGTATTGCTCAAAGCACTTCCCATATCAGGTTGGAGACATCCGAAACCGCCATGATACCGACTTAACGTGAAATTCTGAAATCAAGGGTTGACAACACGCCACCGAACTAGTTAACTAGTACGCAAGTTCACACGATAAAGGTATCTGAAAATGACGGCACATTTCACTCTGCACGGTTGGTGGCGCACTACCTGATATTCGGGCAGTGTCACGCGTCTGCGAAATGCAAACAGATACCCGCCCGCTAACCAGCGGGCTTTTTTTTGAACAGAATAAATGAGAACAACAACATGCAAACAGCCAAACCCCATCTTGAACTGTTGACCTGCGAGGCGGCCTATCGTCACAACCCGACCGCGCTGTTTCATCAGGTGTGCGGCGCGCGTCCGGCGACGCTGCTGCTGGAGTCTGCGGATATCGACAGCAAGGACGATCTGAAAAGCCTGCTGCTGGTCGACAGCGCGCTGCGCATTACCGCATTAGGTGACACCGTCACCATTAAGGCGCTTTCTGACAATGGCGCATCGCTGCTGCCGCTGTTAGATGAGGCTCTGCCTGCGGGCATCGACAATGAACATCACCCTGACCTGCGAATTTTGCATTTCCCGCCGGTAAGCCAGCTGCTGGACGAAGACGCGCGCCTCTGCTCGCTGTCCGTATTCGATGCCTTCCGACTGCTGCAAAATCTGGTGACCGTGCCGGAAGATGAGCGTGAAGCCATGTTCTTCGGCGGGCTGTTTGCTTACGACCTGGTTGCCGGTTTTGAAGATTTGCCGGAAACCGAGCAGGGCAACCGCTGCCCGGACTACTGTTTCTACCTGGCCGAAACCCTGATGGTGATCGACCATCAGAAACAATACACCCGCATTCAGGCCAGCCTGTTCACGCCTTCTGGCGCTGAGAAAAATCGTCTGGAGCACCGCATTGCCCAACTGCAGCAGCAAATGACGGAAGCGCCGCCTGCGCTACCGGTGCAGCGCGTCGAGAAGATGACCTGTGAGGTTAACCAGACCGACGATCAATACGGTGCCGTGGTTCGCCAGATGCAAAAGGCGATTCGCGCCGGAGAGATTTTCCAGGTGGTGCCTTCCCGCCGTTTCTCTCTGCCCTGCCCGTCGCCGCTTGCGGCTTACGACGTGCTGAAGAAGAGCAACCCGAGCCCGTACATGTTCTTTATGCAGGACAACGATTTCACGCTGTTCGGCGCCTCGCCGGAAAGCTCGCTGAAATATGACGCCACCAGCCGCCAGATTGAGATCTACCCGATTGCAGGCACACGTCCGCGCGGCCGTCGCGCCGATGGCTCGCTGGACCGCGATCTGGACAGTCGCATCGAACTGGAAATGCGTACCGACCATAAGGAGCTCTCCGAGCACCTGATGCTGGTTGACCTGGCGCGTAACGACCTGGCGCGTATTTGCACGCCGGGCAGCCGCTACGTGGCGGACCTGACCAAAGTCGACCGCTACTCCTTCGTGATGCACCTGGTCTCCCGCGTGGTGGGTGAGCTGCGCAGCGACCTCGACGTGCTGCACGCCTACCGCGCCTGTATGAACATGGGCACCCTGAGCGGCGCGCCGAAGGTGCGTGCCATGCAGCTTATTGCCGAAGCGGAAGGACGTCGTCGCGGGAGCTACGGCGGCGCGGTGGGTTACTTCACCGCCCACGGCGACCTCGATACCTGCATCGTGATCCGTTCCGCCTATGTAGAGGACGGTATTGCTACCGTTCAGGCCGGCGCCGGGATTGTTCTCGACTCTGTTCCGCAGTCTGAAGCTGACGAAACCCGCAGTAAAGCGCGCGCGGTATTGCGCGCCATCGCTACCGCACACCACGCACAGGAGATTTTCTGATGGCTGACATTCTGCTGCTCGATAATATCGACTCCTTTACCTATAACCTGGCAGATCAGCTGCGTGCAAATGGCCACAACGTCGTTATCTACCGTAACCACGTTCCGGCTCAGACCCTGATTGACCGTCTGGCGACCATGCAAAACCCGGTGCTGATGCTCTCCCCGGGGCCGGGTGCGCCGAGCGAAGCGGGCTGTATGCCCGAGCTGCTGACCCGCATGCGCGGCAAGCTGCCAATTATCGGTATCTGCCTGGGTCACCAGGCGATCGTGGAAGCCTACGGCGGCTACGTTGGCCAGGCGGGCGAGATCCTGCACGGTAAAGCCTCCAGCATTGAACATGACGGCCAGGCAATGTTTGCCGGGCTGCCGAATCCGCTCCCGGTCGCGCGCTACCATTCGCTGGTCGGCAGCAACATTCCGGCCGGGCTGACCATCAACGCCTCGTTCGAAGGGATGGTGATGGCGGTACGCCACGATGCGGATCGCGTCTGCGGGATGCAGTTCCACCCGGAATCTATTTTGACCTCCAATGGCGCACGCTTGCTGGAGCAGACCCTTGACTGGGCGTTACAGAAGCTGGAGCAGACCAACACCCTGCAGCCGATTCTGGAAAAACTGTATCAGGCGCAGACCCTGAGCCAGCAAGAGAGCCACCAGCTCTTCTCCGCCGTGGTGCGCGGTGAGCTGAAGCCTGAACAACTGGCGGCAGCGCTGGTCAGCATGAAGGTGCGCGGCGAAAGCCCGCAGGAGATCGCCGGCGCGGCCACTGCCCTGCTGGAAAATGCCGCCCCGTTCCCGCGCCCTGACTATCAGTTTGCCGATATCGTCGGAACCGGTGGTGACGGCAGCAACAGTATTAACATCTCCACCGCCAGCGCGTTCGTGGCGGCGGCGTGTGGTTTGAAGGTAGCGAAACACGGTAACCGCAGCGTCTCCAGCCGTTCAGGCTCGTCCGATCTGCTGGCCGCTTTTGGCATCAACCTGGAGATGAATGCCGAGCGTTCACGCGAAGCGCTGGACGATCTGGGCGTTTGCTTCCTGTTTGCGCCGAAATATCACACCGGTTTCCGCCACGCCATGCCGGTTCGCCAGCAGCTTAAAACCCGCACGCTGTTTAACGTGCTCGGCCCGCTGATCAACCCGGCCCATCCGCCACTGGCATTAATTGGCGTTTACAGCCCTGAGCTGGTCCTGCCGATTGCCGAAACGCTGCGCGTGCTGGGTTACAAACGCGCCGCCGTGGTGCACAGCGGCGGAATGGATGAAGTTTCGCTGCATGCACCGACGCTGGTGGCCGAGCTTAACGATGGCGAAGTGCTCAGCTATCAGCTTGAAGCGTCTGATTTCGGCTTAACGCCGTACCATCAGGAAGCGCTGGCAGGCGGTACGCCGGAAGAAAACCGTGACATTCTGACGCGCTTACTACAAGGTAAAGGTGAGGCCGCTCATGAGGCCGCCGTGGCTGCCAACGTCGCCATGCTGATGCGTTTGCACGGTGAGGAAGACCTGAAGGCCAATGCTCAAAAAGTTCTGGATGTACTGCGCTCCGGTGCAGCTTACGATCGCGTTACCGCACTTGCGGCAAGAGGGTAAAGAATGCAGACCGTTTTAGCGAAAATCGTTGCCGATAAGGCCATCTGGGTGGAAGCCCGCAAAGCAGAGCAGCCGCTTGCCAGTTTCCAGAATGACGTCGTCCCAAGCAGCCGTCGTTTCTATGACGCCCTGCAGGGTGCACGCACCGCCTTTATTCTGGAGTGCAAAAAGGCGTCTCCCTCAAAAGGCGTTATTCGTGACGATTTTGACCCGGCGCGTATCGCCGGTATTTATAAGCATCATGCGTCGGCTATCTCCGTGCTGACGGATGAGAAATATTTCCAGGGCAGCTTCGATTTTCTGCCGATCGTCAGCGGCATCGCGCCGCAGCCGATCCTGTGCAAAGACTTTATTATCGACCCGTATCAGATCTGGCTGGCGCGATTCTACCAGGCCGATGCCTGCCTTCTGATGCTCTCGGTACTGGACGACGAACAGTATCGCCAGCTTGCTGCCGTGGCGCACAGCCTGAAAATGGGCGTGCTGACCGAAGTGAGTAACGAAGAAGAGCTTGAGCGCGCCATTGCGCTGGAAGCCAAAGTGGTCGGCATCAACAACCGCGACCTTCGCGACCTGTCGATTGACCTGAACCGCACGCGCCAGCTGGCTCCGCGTCTGGGTTCTGGCGTCACGGTGATCAGCGAATCCGGCATTAACAGCTACGCCCAGGTGCGCGAGCTGAGCCACTTCGCCAACGGTTTCCTGATTGGCTCCGCCATGATGGAGCATGACGATCTCAACGCGGCGGTGCGTCGCGTGCTGCTGGGTGAAAACAAAGTCTGCGGCTTAACCCGTGAACAGGATGCACTGGCCGCGTATGAGGCTGGGGCAATCTATGGCGGTTTGATCTTCGTTGACGCCTCACCTCGCACAGTCAATGAGGAACAGGCCCGCAAGGTAATCGCAGCGGCCCCGCTGAGCTATGTTGGCGTATTCCGCAATGCGGATATCGCGGACGTTGTGGCAAAAGCCGCGACGTTATCCCTGAGTGCCGTTCAGCTCCATGGCGAAGAAGATCAGGCGTATATCAATGCCCTGCGCGATGCGCTGGCACCGCAGGTTCAGATCTGGAAAGCACAAAGCGTGGGCAGCACCCTGCCCGCACGTAATCTTAACCACGTTGACAAATACGTGCTCGATAACGGCCAGGGCGGCACCGGACAGCGTTTTGACTGGTCGCTGCTGAACGGCGAAAAGCTGGACAACGTCCTGCTGGCGGGCGGACTAAGTCCGGATAACTGTGTGGAAGCCGCGAAAACCGGCTGTGCAGGCCTCGATTTCAATTCAGGCGTAGAGTCGCAACCGGGTATAAAAGATGCCAGCAAGCTGGCCTCGGTGTTTAAAACTCTGCGTGCATATTAAGGAAGAGAAGATGACGACATTACTTAACCCGTATTTTGGTGAGTTCGGCGGGATGTACGTTCCGCAAATCCTGATGCCCGCGCTGCGCCAGCTGGAAGAAGCGTTCGTGAGCGCGCAGAAAGATCCGGCGTTTCAGGAGGAGTTTACCGACCTGCTGAAAAACTATGCCGGCCGTCCAACCGCGCTGACCAAATGCCGCAACCTGACCGAAGGCACCAAAACCACGCTGTATCTTAAGCGTGAAGACCTGCTGCACGGCGGCGCGCATAAAACTAACCAGGTGCTGGGCCAGGCGCTGCTCGCAAAGCGTATGGGTAAAACCGAAATCATCGCCGAAACCGGCGCGGGACAGCACGGCGTGGCTTCTGCGCTCGCCAGCGCCCTGCTCGGCCTGAAGTGCCGCATCTACATGGGTGCGAAAGACGTTGAGCGTCAGTCGCCGAACGTGTTCCGTATGCGCCTGATGGGTGCGGAAGTGATCCCGGTGCACAGCGGCTCCGCGACGCTGAAAGATGCCTGTAACGAAGCGCTGCGCGACTGGTCAGGCAGCTACGAAACCGCGCACTATATGCTCGGTACCGCGGCGGGCCCGCACCCGTTCCCGACCATCGTGCGCGAATTCCAGCGCATGATCGGTGAAGAAACCAAAGCGCAAATCCTTGAAAAAGAGGGTCGTCTGCCGGATGCGGTGATTGCCTGCGTCGGCGGCGGATCTAACGCCATCGGCATGTTTGCCGATTTTATCGACGAAACCCGCGTAGGGCTGATTGGCGTCGAGCCTGCCGGTCACGGGATTGAAACCGGCGAGCACGGCGCGCCGCTGAAGCATGGCCGCGTGGGGATTTACTTCGGCATGAAAGCCCCGATGATGCAGACCGATGAAGGGCAGATTGAAGAGTCTTACTCGATTTCTGCCGGACTGGATTTCCCGTCCGTTGGGCCACAGCACGCGTTTCTGAACAGCACGGGGCGCGCGGATTATGTCTCCATTACCGATGATGAAGCGCTGGAAGCCTTCAAAACGCTGTGCCGCAGCGAAGGTATCATCCCGGCACTTGAGTCTTCACACGCGCTGGCGCACGCGCTGAAAATGATGAAAGAGAACCCGGAAAAAGAGCAGCTGCTGGTCGTTAACCTTTCCGGTCGCGGTGACAAAGATATTTTCACCGTTCACGATATTCTGAAAGCACGAGGGGAAATCTGATGGAACGCTACGATAATGCATTTGCTGAACTGAAATCCCGCCAGGAAGGCGCGTTCGTTCCCTTCGTTACCCTGGGCGACCCTGGCCCGGAGCAGTCTCTGAAGATTATCGACGCCCTGATCGAAGCCGGTGCCGACGCGCTGGAGCTGGGCATTCCGTTCTCCGATCCGCTGGCGGATGGCCCGACCATCCAGAACGCCACCCTGCGCGCGTTTGCCGCAGGCGTAACCCCAACCCAGTGTTTTGAGATGCTGGCGGCGATCCGCCAGAAGCACCCGACCATTCCGATTGGCCTGCTGATGTACGCCAACCTGGTGTTTAACCGTGGTGTTGACGAGTTCTACGCCGAGTGCGCGCGCGTGGGTGTTGACTCGGTGCTGGTAGCAGACGTGCCCGTTGAAGAGTCTGCGCCGTTCCGCCAGGCGGCAATGCGTCATAATGTCGCCCCGATTTTCATCTGCCCACCAAACGCCGATGACGAACTGCTGCGCCAGATTGCCTCTTACGGACGCGGGTATACCTACCTGCTCTCCCGCGCAGGCGTGACCGGTGCCGAGAATAAAGCAGCACTGCCGCTGCATCATCTGGTGGAGAAGCTGGCCGAATACCATGCCGCGCCTCCGCTGCAGGGCTTCGGGATTTCCTCTCCGGATCAGGTCACTGCGGCAATTGAGGCGAAAGCGGCTGGCGCCATCTCCGGCTCCGCGATAGTGAAGATCATCGAGAAGAACGTGGACAAGCCCGAGCAGATGCTGAACGAATTGAAAGCGTTCGTGACCGCAATGAAAGCAGCGACGCGGAAAGCATAATCCCTCCACCGTCTGGCATCTCTGCCAGACGGTTACCCTCTTTTTTACACTTCCTTTTGATTTTACAGCGTTCCACTCCATTGAAATAAACGGAACATAAATACTGAATTGCACTTTTCAACAGATTAGACAAAAAGAAGCTGACGACATAGCGTCATGCGGTGCCGCGGGGTAAAGAAATCAACCAATTTTCAGGGAATTAAATGAGATACATCATCTCGACGATAATAAGAAGCAATGCTAGAATGGCCTCCGGCTCAGGTAAAGCCTTCCAATTATTTCTATACAAATATCCGTAAGGTTTGAAGATGGATTTATACTTTTCAATTTTCTTAGTTTTCACATGCTTAGCCTTGGCAATTGTGATTTTTAGCCTACCGCTATTCAAATTTATAGATGAAGATACTGAACCGACAAGGTCAAACAGTATAGATGGTATGAGATACGTCCTTGCCTCATTTGTCATATTTCATCATATGGATTGTGCTTATACATTTATTAAAAAAGGCAATTGGGCTCCGACATCAGACTTGTTGCTCTATTTTGGGCGATACGGGGTTGCTTTGTTTTTTATGATTACAGCTTTTTTGTTTTGGGGGAAAATCAGAAAAGCAAATGAAGTGGATTGGATTGAATTATATAAAAAACGCCTTTACAGAATTGCACCGCTATCCGTATTTTGCTCCATAGCGGCTCTATGTTTACTTTTCTTATTAACCGAACGAAATGAATTTTCTCTTAGTGTAATAAACAACGCGCTTTCCTGGTTTGATTTAGGGCTCTGGAATGACAAACCGCCGGTCACTACTTTCCAGTATCCTTTTATGGCTCTGGCTGGGGTGACGTGGACACTGCGCTGGGAATGGATTTTCTATTTTTCTCTTCCGTTGTTATATATGTTCAAAAAATGCTCCTTTGAATTAACCATTTTTCTTTTTGCCTTCTCCGTATATTTTCTTCCCGGCTTTACGAACGATTCATCTTTGTGGTCTTATTTTTTCACCGGAATGTTATGCCGGGAAATCAAAGACAGAATAGTCATAACAAAAAAACTGGCCAATGCTGCTTTGATTTGCACGATTTTTATAACCCTGTTAACGCAACCAACACTTTACGGTCCTTCCGAGAAACTATTCCTCTTTGCGATATTCTTTTCTGTAGTTTCAGGCGCGAATCTTTTTGGCTTTTTAATTACCAAAGCAGCCATTCGCCTTGGTGCAATAAGCTACAGTTTATATTTGACGCAAGGGTTAATTTTATTCCCTTTAATCCTTCACTTCAAAACAAACAATGAACCAGAGTTAAATGTTCATACTTTTGTGATCTTAGTCTTATGCTACGTGGCAATATGCCTTCTCTCTTCCATTACTTACCACTTTATTGAAAGACCTTTCATAAAGAAAATGAGCATCAGTAGCATAAAGAAAGTATACGAGAAATAATCATCTCCGGCGCGCAGGCGCCGGAAGTTAAAATCATTATTATATAACTCATTGGTTTTATTTTTATGATATACCATGGCAGGTGTTTCTAATCCCTGAGATTTAAGCCCCCCCTCTCAGGTGGTAGACTCACTTTGTTACACCACTCCATCCAACGGTTATCTTCTGGAGCAAGCTTGAAAGTAAATGGTGAGAATATACGGTTTACAGTGTGTTGCAAGTTTTGATGACGGAGGTCATAAAAGGTGTAAGTAATTGGAAAATCTCTGTTGAGAACTTTTAGATATTTAGAAAAAGATATATATTTCAGTCCGCTTAATTCACTAACACCTTCTGAGTTCAGAGGCTTATTCATGTCATGGCAATACTTCAAGCAGACTTACCTGGTTAAGTTCTGGTCACCAGTTCCGGCCGTCATCGCGGCAGGCATTCTCTCTACTTATTATTTCGGCATTACCGGCACCTTCTGGGCCGTCACCGGCGAGTTCACCCGCTGGGGTGGTCAGCTGCTGCAACTTGCAGGCGTGCATACCGAAGAGTGGGGTTACTTCAAACTGATTCACCTGGAAGGCACACCGCTTACCCGCATCGACGGGATGATGATTGTCGGCATGTTTGGCGGCTGCTTCGCCGCAGCGCTGTGGGCAAACAACGTTAAGCTGCGCATGCCCAAAAGCCGTATTCGCATTCTGCAGGCGGTAGCAGGGGGTATAATTGCCGGGTTTGGTGCCCGCCTGGCGATGGGCTGCAACCTGGCCGCTTTCTTTACGGGGATTCCGCAGTTCTCGCTTCATGCCTGGTTTTTTGCTGTCGCCACGGCAATCGGCTCTTACTTTGGGGCAAAATTCACCCTGCTGCCGCTGTTCCGCATCCCGGTGAAAATAACAAAAGTCAGCGCGGCGTCCCCGCTAACCCAGAAGCCGGACCAGGCAAAGCGTCGTTTCCGCCTGGGTATGCTGGTCTTTTTTGCCATGATCGCGTGGGCCATTTGCACGGCGATGAATCAGCCGAAGCTTGGCCTGGCGATGTTGTTCGGCGTCGGCTTTGGCCTGCTGATCGAACGCGCGCAGATCTGCTTTACCTCCGCGTTTCGCGATATGTGGATCACCGGACGGACGATGATGGCGAAGGCAATCATTGCCGGTATGGCGGTGAGCGCCATCGGCATCTTCAGCTACGTTCAGTTAGGCGTGGAACCGAAAATCATGTGGGCTGGCCCAAACGCGGTGATTGGCGGCCTGTTGTTTGGCTTCGGGATTGTGCTGGCGGGCGGGTGTGAAACCGGCTGGATGTATCGCGCGGTAGAGGGACAGGTGCACTACTGGTGGGTCGGGCTGGGTAACGTCATCGGCTCAACCATTCTGGCGTACTACTGGGACGACGTCTCTCCGGTACTTGCAACGAACTGGGACAAGGTCAACCTGCTGAGCACCTTCGGTCCCCTTGGCGGTCTGCTGGTCACCTATGCCCTGCTGCTGGTCGCTTTTTTACTGGTTGTTGCGCAGGAGAAACGTTTCTTCCGCCGCGCCACCGTTAAAACTGAAACGCAGGAGAACGCTGCATGAAAGAGATCGTCCCCGATTATCGACTGGATATGGTCGGTGAACCCTGCCCGTATCCGGCGGTTGCCACGCTTGAGGCGCTACCGCAGCTCAAAAAAGGTGAAATTCTGGAGGTGGTCAGCGATTGTCCGCAGTCCATCAACAACATTCCGCTGGATGCGAAAAACCACGGTTATACGGTGCTGGATATCCAGCAGGACGGGCCAACCATTCGCTATTTGATTCAGAAGTAATATACGAAATGCGCCCCTTCGGGGGCGCATCGAACAGCCTGAATTAGAAACGATAACCCGCAGAGAACATAAACACCCACGGATCCAGACGCGTATTGATGCTTTGCTGCTCACCGCCCGCCTTGAAGCGCACGTCCGTATCAATGTCCATGTACCAGACCGAGGCGTTGATAAGCCAGTCGCGGTTAATCAGATAGTCCAGACCAACCTGCCCCGCCATGCCCCACGAGTCTTTCAGGCTGAGATCGGAGAGACCTGCCTCTTTCCCGGTATCGTTGAATTTCTCATCGAAGAAGGTGGTGTAGTTGACACCTGCGCCAATATACGGGCGCACCTTGCTGTTGGCATCGCCAAAGTACCATTGCGCCATCAGCGTTGGCGGCAAATGGTGAACCGTGGCGATATCACCGGTTGCCCCAAGACCGACCCGGTGACGGAACGGCGTTGCCGCCAGAAGCTCAACGCCAACGTTATCCGTCGCCATATAGGTGAACGTTAACCCCAACTGGGTGTTGTTACTGACGTTAAAACCGCCCATCCCCAGCACGTTATCCGAACCTTCAGTTGGGCGAACCGTGGCCGAACCGGCACGAATAAAGAATTCGCCTGCTTCATGCGCGTACGCGCCGCCAGAGAGACTGCTTAATACAAGGGCTGCCACCGCTAATTTTTTCATATCCGCTCCATCGTTGTGGTTTTAATCGCGGATGAGAATATACTCACAAAAGAGTAATAAGTGATCTGCCACAGATCACATTAAAACCAGTAAGTTAACATTCATTGATCTGGGTTAATTTTTTGTGGCGCCCTGAAAAGCAATAAGTTGTTTCTATGTCAATTTTTAGCATTTCACAGTTACAAAATTTTCTCTTTTCTCCCTCTTGCTCTTCCTCTGGCGGCTGGATAATTTATCGTTCTCACAAGTTGATTTGATGCGTTCTTCTTTTGCAGGTGTGCCATGAGTGAAGTTAACCCGTGCATGACGTGCGGAGCCTGTTGTGCGTATTTTCGAGTCTCTTTCTACTGGGCCGAAGCCAGCGATGGCGGCGGTACCGTTCCGGTTCATCTCACTGAGCCAGTCACTCCTTTTCTGCGGTGTATGCGCGGCACAAACCAAAAGCAGAGCCGCTGCGCGGCCTTACAGGGGGAGCCGGGCATCTCTACCCGGTGCGCTATCTATGAAGATCGCCCCAGCCCGTGCCGGGAATTTGCCATGTCCGGCGAAGATGGGCAGGTCAATGAAGCCTGTAATCGTGCCCGGGCACGCTTTGGATTACCGCCGCTTTACAAAGATATGCTTTTCCATACAAGCCTTGATGCTGCCACAGCAGGTGCATCCGGTGTACAATTGCCGGCTAATTAACACCTGCAATACTCAAGGAGAGTGCATGTCTATCACGGCGAAGTCTGTCTACCGTGACACGGGAAATTTTTTCCGCAATCAGTTCATTACCTTTTTACTGATCGCGTTGCTTTGCGCCTTTATCACTGTGGTGCTGGGTCATGCGTTCTCACCGAGTGAAGAACAGATTGCCAGCCTGAGCCAGGGCGACCATCTGGCAGGAAGCGTGGGGCTGTTTGAACTGGTGCAAAACATGACGCCGGAGCAGCAACAGATTCTGCTGCGGGCTTCTGCCGCATCGACTTTCTCCGGGCTCATTGGTAATGCGATTCTGGCAGGTGGCGTTCTGCTGATGATTCAGCTGGTGTCGGCGGGCCACCGGGTCAGCGCCTTACGGGCGATTGGAGCCAGCGCGCCGGTCTTACCTAAGCTGTTTATCCTGATCTTTTTAACCACCATGCTGGTGCAGATGGGGATTATGCTGGTCGTGGTGCCGGGTGTGTTACTCGCTATCGTGCTTGCTTTTGCTCCCGTGATGGTCGTGCAGGATAAAATGGGGATTTTTACCGCGATGCGCAGCAGCATCAGGCTGGCATGGGCGAACATGCGTCTGGTAGCGCCCGCCGTGATCGGCTGGCTGCTGGCAAAAACGCTCCTGCTCCTGTTTGCACCCAATTTTGCGGTATTAACCCCGAATGTTGGCGCGGTGGTCGCGAATACGCTGAGCAACCTGATTTCAGCGGTACTGCTGGTCTATCTGTTCCGCCTGTATATGTTAATTCGTCAGTAATCCTGATGCCGGGAGGATGATCTTTCCCGGCTCAACAGAGAAGATGGAATCACAGAATGAAGCAGTTTCTTGATTTTTTACCGCTGGTTGTCTTTTTCGCATTTTATAAGCTGTATGACATTTATGCTGCGACCACGGCGCTGATTATTGCGACTGCGGTTGTGCTGATCTACAGCTGGGTGCGCTACCGTAAAGTTGAAAAAATGGCGCTGGTGACGTTCGTCCTGGTCGCCGTATTCGGTGGACTAACCCTTTTCTTCCACAATGATGAATTCATTAAGTGGAAAGTTACGGTGATCTATGCGCTGTTTGCGGGTGCCTTACTGATCAGCCAGTGGGTGATGAAAAAGCCTCTGATTCAGCGCATGCTCGGCAAAGAGCTGACGCTGCCTCAGGAGGTCTGGTCTCGCCTGAATATCGCCTGGGCGGTGTTCTTTATCCTTTGCGGTCTTGCCAATATCTATATTGCCTTCTGGCTGCCGCAAAACATTTGGGTCAACTTTAAGGTCTTCGGCCTGACGGCCCTGACGCTGATTTTCACCCTGCTAAGCGGCGTTTATATTTATCGCCACATGCCGCAGGACGATAAGCACTGATTGTTGACTGACCAGAACGTGTTCGACAGGCGTTCTGGTCTATTCTCTCCGCTGTGAAATCATAGTAGCATCCCGCCTGAAGTCTTCCGTTATGAGTTAAAACAATGACAACAAATAACGCCCCTCAGGGCGAACTGGTTTTACGCACACTGGCAATGCCCGCTGACACCAATGCCAATGGCGATATTTTTGGCGGCTGGCTGATGTCGCAGATGGATATGGGCGGCGCAATTCTGGCAAAAGAGATTGCTCATGGGCGCGTGGTGACCGTGCGGGTGGATGGAATGACCTTCCTGCGCCCGGTTGCGGTAGGTGATGTGGTTTGCTGTTACGCCCGTTGCGTAAAACGCGGCAATACCTCCATCTCCATCAACATTGAAGTCTGGGTGAAGAAAGTCTCTTCTGAACCGATTGGGCAGCGTTATAAAGCAACTGAAGCGCTGTTTATTTATGTAGCTGTCGATAGCGAGGGTAAACCTCGTCAGCTTCCGCCAGCCTGAACGACAGGCAAAAAAAAGCCTCCTTCCGGAGGCTTTTCTTATTCCATCTGCGCCCCGCCATTCAGGCGGAAAACAATGTTCACGATCAGTCCACTACCCGGTTTACCGGGTTCGTAGCGCCATCTGCGCATCGCCGATTTCACTTCGCGCTCGAACATATTTGAAGGTTGAGCAGACAGGATTTCCACGTTATCAACGCGGCCATCCGCAGTGACGTCAAATTTCACCCGTACGCGGCCTTCAATGCGTAAGGCCTGAGCTCGCGCCGGGTACTGAGGCTGATTACGGCTCAACGCACGTGGACCTGCCGGTGCGGCAACCGTCGGCTTCGCGGCCGGCGCGCTGTTATTCATAACCGGACGCGAAGGCGCCGTATTCTCGACCGGCTGGGTCGCGCGTGGTTCAACCGGGCGTTCTTCACGTTTTGGACGCTCTTCAACCTTCTTAACCGGCTTTGGCTTCGGCTTAGGTTTTGGCTTTGGTTCAGGTTTATGGATCACCACCGGTGCTTCCTTCGGTGGTTCCGGGACAGGCTCGGGTTCCGGCTCAGGCTCAGCAACAGGCTGTGGCGGGGGCGGCGCAACCTGCGGCGGTTCGAGATCCTCTGGCGAGACCATGGTCACCGAGATCGGCTGGGCGGGTGCGGGCATTTCAATAACCTGATGAACCGAAGTGTAGAGCAAACCCGCCACGACGGCACCGTGAATCACGACGGACAGCAGCGTCGGCCAGGGAAAGCGGCGAGGTAAATCAAGGGTCATCGAAGTCATAATCATCAACGTTAAAAAACCGAACTCCGATTTTAAATGCAAATAGCAATCATATTCAATAAGACACTTTGTTCTGGCGCAATTTAAGCGCTGGAGTGGTCAAAAAAGGGGCACTCAGATCGGGGGATTAACGTTGCTTTTATCTTTACATTGCAGTTAATTGCCCTTTCACATAACGTAACTGACACTTTATTACGCTTAAGGAGCTTCACCGTGCTTTACGTGATCTACTCTGAAGATGTCGCTGATTCCCTCGAAAAACGTCTCTCGGTTCGCCCTGCCCATCTGGCTCGCCTGCAGCTGCTCCAGGACGAAGGCCGTTTGTTGACCGCAGGTCCAATGCCTGCTGTTGACAGCAATGACCCTGGAGCCGCCGGTTTTTCTGGCTCCACGGTCATTGCGGAGTTTGAGTCTCAGGAAGCGGCGCAGGCCTGGGCTGACGCAGACCCATACGTTGCGGCGGGTGTGTATGCGAAAGTGACGGTGCGGCCATATAAGAAAGTGTTCTGATGTAAAAAGGCTCCGGGAGGAGCTTTTTGGAACCTTTCAACTTAATGAAATAAAAGGATTTATTTCATATGACGTCCACATATCGACCTCATCGATACTCAAAGCCCCGCAAATGCGGGGCTTTGACTTCGGTTAATTAGCATATATAGCTTTTAGTTATAAAGGTTTAATGCCTAGTACTCTAAAAACATATACTTTGTATTATGCTTTTAGGCAGTCGCAATAAGAAATAAAATACAAATAAATTGCTCTTCTCGATAGTTTGCAGACTGAGTAAACTACGTTTTATAAGAACTAACGTCATTGTAACCCTTTGTGGAAAACCATATGATCTATGCTGATTTCTTGACTCATACTAGTGATATTATAAATAATCGCTATGATGAGGAAATATACGACTGGAATGTTATTAAAAGCACAATAAATCACATTATTGCTAACAATTACGACGGATATGGAAGTAATATCGTTGACTTTATTGATAGAGGCTGTTGGGATCGAATTATCGATCTACAATTTAACGATACGAATAGACAGATTGAGATGAAATGGCGTGATGGTTGGCTATATCATGCATCCGTCGAATCTATTATTGTAATACACTATAAAGAAATGTTTTTTGTTCTTGTTAAGGCCTTTTATCAAGACACGAAAACTTTAAATCGCCTATATTCTCCCGGCTCAAGATCATTTAGCATCTCGACATTTGGAGAATATATGACTGAAGTGCGACGTCTGACTCGTTCAGGTGAAGACTTTATTCAGATACCCAACATTAATTGCTATACAACTTGCATCATGACAAGACCTCTTGCGGGTGTACCTACCAGCAATCACACTTCTGAACATATCATGCATAGCATAAATTTGAATTTAGCCAAAAATAAATTCGATATTTTGAAAAATGCAATAGAGGAAATTTATGAATATGACCGAGACTTACTTCAAGAAAAAGGAAATACAGCCCGAAGGTACTTTGAATATATCTTAATGCTTATAAACATTAGATCTGGCATCAGTTTTGACAAACCATATCAAGACCAAATGCTTGGAAACCTTACTCCCGTTCTCCGACTACTCGATTTGTCACCAGAAGATGAGAGAAGGATAACGCTAGCACAAGAAGTTTTAAATGCATGCAGCCATCATGGTGGTGTGCGCATAAAGAAAGAACGTTTAATTGATTCTCTGGATGCGCTGATTACCCTATGTGACATAATAAAAGTCACAGATTTTTTTGAGATATCAACAAATACCTATTCAAGTAAATTAAAATGATTCGTGCTAATATTTAGTCTCTCATTAAAATTTTTTGATTATAAGAAATATGAACCCTGTTTTGCAGGTCCATATTTCTTACATCCAGTTCATCTGCTGCTGCCCTGACGTTGTCGGATGCGGCGGCGCTGGCACCACCTCACCCGGTGAAACAATAAAACGCGAAAGGGTTTCGGTCGTGACAAAGGTGCAGCTGCAGTTGATATTTGTACACTGATGATACCGCTTCTTTGTGGTATCAGAGAAATATCGACTTGTACGCGCATGGGCGGCGTGATGACATTTTGGACAGTGAAACATGGCGAGCACCTCATTTAATTTCCGATGCACTAACTTTACTAATTTTACCCTTATAAAACAAACAGTTAAAAATACATCACTACCTTAACTCTTCGCTTTCGTACTCCACTTCCGAAACCTTAACCTCAAGCTCTAAGCCCGTCGTGTATCCCGTTATTTTCGCGTGACAGCACCGTGACCGTGACACACGCAGGCGCGGGACTGATGACCGAAATATCAGCGACCCGCCCGTCAGCGCTGCGACCGTGAAACTGATAGGAGCCGGTAGAGCCTGCGGTACTCAGCCCTTCAAAGGCCTGCTGAATGCGCAGACGGTAGTCGGTGTCCGACTCCATCACGGCAGGCGTCGGCGGTAACGTCGTGTCGTCTGCAGGGGTGATGACAAGGCGCTGGACGTTGTAATTTCCGCCTATCTGGTCGAGGTCTGTGCCGGTGGCGTAGGCCAGCATGACCGCACGCGAGGCCTCGTTGACGCGCTGTCGCCAGATAACTTCCCGGTAGGTGTTTTCCTGCAGCAGCTTCACCAGCGGCTCGGACTCAAGCGACAGCGTGCGCGCGATGGCGTACTGCTGGTCTTCCGGGTACAGCGAGACGAGCGTCGCCTTTCGCTCGCTCAGGATGGTTTCAAAGTCCAGTTCTTCCACGACGTCAGGCGCGGCGAGCTGGTTAAGGTCAACAATTGCCATAGCGTTTAACTCAGTGGAATGGTGAGTGAAAAAGGCTGGCCGCCAGTGGAGCGGGTGCCTGTGATATCGACATACAGCCCGCCGTCGGTCTCCGACCGTTCAAAGGTAATGGTCGAGAGATTTACGCGGGGCTCCCACTTCTGGATCGCGGAATAGCACGCGGCCATAATCTGCAGGCGCAGCGCCGGGGTCTGCGGTTGGTCAATCATCTGCGACAGGAGCGAGCCGTATTCACGGCGCATGACGCGCGACCCAACCGGCGTGACCAGAATGTCGCGCACGCTTTGCCGGATGTGCTCAACCTCAGAGATACTGAGGCCGGTCCGGCTGTTCATTCCCAGATAACGCACCGTCATTGCGTCCCCTTAGTCCAGCTTCCGCCGCTCTGTACGTTGCCGTGCGCGTGGTTATCCACCTGCACGCCGTTTGATTTCAGTGTCCCGCCAGTGTGCTCAATGTTCCCGCTCATCTTCCCGCCGTTCTTCACTTCGAGCGTGCCGGTCGTCAGATTGTTGGAGCACACCACCTCCGGCGTATCGAGCGTGATGCGGCTCGACGCTTTCACCAGCACCACCGGCACGGTGGCCGTAATGGACTCAGACGCGGTGACGTCTGCGGTTTTGATACCTGACACGGTGAGCGCGCCGTTTTCGGGCTCGTACTCAATAACCGCCCCGTCAGGAAAGGAAACATGAAGCGCATCAGGGGAGACAGACGGCGCGGGATGGTCATCTGAGAAAATGCCGGGCAGCGCAAATGCCGTATCGAGCTCGCCGCCGATCGCCAGCAAAAGCACCTGCTCGCCAACGGATGGAGCCCACCATACGCGCGAGCGACCGGCGCGGCAGGTTAGCCAGTTCAGCCAGGTAGTTTCCATGCCGCCGGTCTGGACACGACAAAGCCCCTCGTCGTGGTCGACGTCGGTCACGATGCCGGTGCCGATAAGGTTGCGGATCGCGCGTACGATTTCCTGCAGAGAATTTAGATTATTCATGGGGAAATTTTGCCGCCGGGCGAGGCCAGCGGCAATGGTACGGGGTTTTGTGATTGATGAAACAACAAATAGCGATTTGTTCATCTATGTTCAGTGTTCAACTCACAATATTTCAGTTTAAGTATATTTAACAGAAAAGCCCTGACACAATTGCTGGCTCAGTGATGAAGAACGCCTGCAAAAATGAAGTGGTTTTTATTCAACTCATTTCAATTAATATATAAAAACCTTCAACGCGACGTGCCTACAATACCTTCCAAACCTCGACATGAGAAACACCAAAATATAATACCCAATGATAAACAACAGAATCAGTCAAGGTATGAAACTGACACCACCCTCAATCGAAATAAATACTGAAACACAGCTTCAATTCATTACAGCGAATAACTCAAAGGGGGCTATCATTACCCCCTACCATCAACTTCCTTAGGAGCAAAACTCCTTCAAGATTTCAAATCTACGCTGCCTATTATGAGTTTTCTTTGACCCTTCCTGACTTAAATCCCTATATTCCTCAACAAGATTATTAGAATTACTAGGGTCACTTGATTCATATATATCGAAAAAGTTAACAAGCTTTACCCCAACAGATTCCATATCAACTTTTTTCACTTTACTAAGTTGCAAGAAATAATAAGCCAGAACGAATATGAAATAAAAATGACCTCTTTTCCTAACAACTGATTTCAATGCTGACTGACCATCAATAAGATTAGAAATAGTACCTAACACTTCATTAAAAACATTCTTATCATCGCTTGCTTCCGGATAGTTTTCATTATACTGATCATACACTCGATTGATTGTTTTCTGCGTATTATCTTGTTCAATACCCATGCGCAAGAAGATTAGCAAAGTACTAATATATTGAATATCCTGCATGCGACGAATATCGGATGGTGAAAAAATATTGTACTTAGACCAAAACTCATGCTGCGAAATGTTTTCAGCTAATTTTAGAAACTCGCCATTAAACTCAGCATTACGAAGTTCTTGCGGGTTGAGGGTTGTACTAGTCCTATTTAAACGCAAAAATAATTTAGCAATTTCCTCATATTGTAATGTTTCATTGATAAATCTCGAGGAGAACTGGTATCGCCAAAACTCACGTTTGTTTTCTACCGATAGTTCTGAAAATAACTTTCCACTATAATCAGATTCTTTATTGTCCAAACTGACCTTATTTAACTTGAACTCATCATTTAAATACCTTTGAATTGTAGTCAATCTTTGCTGTCCATCAACTATTGAATATTTCGTATCACCCGTATCAGGATCAGTATCGTTCGCCCATAAATATATTTCAGGTATTGGGAACCCAAGCAATATAGTTTCTATCAACGCAACTTGATCTTTTAACTGCCAAATATATTTCCTTTGATATGAATTATCGACTGTAATAATTCCAGATTTTAAATTATCTGTTAACCACTTAATGTCCTTTGATTCCACCCTAATTAAATCAATAGCTCTCATAACAACATTCCTTATAATCCATCTTTTAGGCTACTCAACCCAGCTATATGATAACGCTCAACTGACTCCCACGAATCATAAATTCTGTAAGTGATTTCATTGGGTATCCCAAAAATAGTTTGAATATCTTTCTTTAATGGCTCAACTTTTCTTGACCAAACGTCAAAAAAATCCACCCTAATATCCAACTCTTTTAAAGACACAAAACCCTTGAATATATTCTTTGCTACAGGAGCATATGAAGGCATATAGTTCTTTGAATGCAATTCAATAAACGCCATCCAGGATGCCTTAAAGATACCCTCGGATACTATAACAATATCTATATCTGAATCGTCATTGAAAACTCGATAATTCTTACTGGGGCTTAAGCTAAATCCCATTTTCGCACTGCCAACTATTGCAATATTGTTTACATGTATCCCAAGTTTTTTAGACATGTACAATTTAAAATCATCATAATCTTGAGCAAAATCCGCAGACCCTTTTTTTTCTCGAAAATACCAAATATCATGACCCAAAAGATATCGTTGATAAACATCGCGAATATCGTCGGATAGCAATTTTTCCTTAAATTCCTCTAACATTGTCCAATGCACCTTATGAACAGGAACCACGAGTTGATATCTATGTAAACTCAGAATATCTTTTAACTACTCATTTGACAACAAAGATATTGGGAAGACTCAGGCCATAGTATTAATATGCTTCAAAGTAAATTTACATACTAGTTCTTTATCTGCTTGGCTAAACCCGGCTAATCGTCGCTCAGGATATTGCACGTCCTGAGCGTGTTGGTTTGGTCGGTCTTTAAGCCCGTACTGGCGAATCTGTGCGATGCGTTGCACCTTCCCGGTAAACTCCACTATGGCAACATCACCGCGGCCACTGGCTTTCATATAGCGACTAGTGCGTAGCTTCTGAAACATCGCCCTTTTTATGCGGCCTTTCTTTGCCCTGAGTGGCTGGCGTTTCCTCGCCAAATACGGCGTGCCATCGGGTGCGTTTTGCTGTTTGATGCGTTGCTGTTGTGCTTTGCGCAGTTCTTTCGCCACCTCTGCGGCAAGCTTTCGCCGTCCCGCCGGTGACAGCGCGCCAATCAGCCCGGCCAACTTGTCGTCAAAGGGTTTAAACTCACTCATCCCACTTACTCACCAGTTCGCCATTGATATACAGCTCGGTCGGACTCGTCACCTTCTCCGGCAGCGGCGGCTCAGGGGCATAGCTTACGTGCAACGCGCCGTTTTCCTCTTTGATGAGGATTCGCTCGGTGAGCTGCAGGCTGATGCTGATATCGACGCTGTCCCCGTCGTTCAAATCCATCTGGAAACGGTAGCCCTTTTTGCGGCCGTCATCGAGCGTGCAGATATCCGGCTGGTTTTCCCTGAGCCATGCGGCCACCGGCACGAAAATCAGGTCAGGGTCGCCCACAAAGTCACACACGATCACATTCAGGGTGTAAATCTTTTCGTGTGACAGCGTGGCCGCGAGACGCGCATCGATATTCCCCTCATCGGCAAAGATGCGCATCATTTCGGGGTTTGTTTCAAGCTGCGGAACGGCTTTAATCAGCGCTTCGCGGAGGCTGCGTGTTTTCTTCATCGAGTTTATCCTGACAGTCTTTGACGGCTTCAACCTGCAGCGCGCAGGCGGCGAGCGCGTGCTCAAGCCTGCGAATATCGGCGCTCAGGTCGCCATTAGTGGCCGGGTCGCTTCCCGGTATCGGGCAATAGCTCACCTTCGGGCAGGCGCTGTAAACAATGACCGGCGGAGGCGCAACCGGCGCGGGTGAGCAGCCTGCGCACAACATCAGGCAGTTCAGCGCTATATTCCCGTTCGAGGAGCTGCAGCGCTGCATGGTCGATGCGATGGAAGAATGGGAGGACTTCGAACCGTTCGCCGACCGTCCGTTTAACTGGCGACCGGTCTGGATTGGCTATGACCCGTCACACACCGGCGACAGCGCCGGATGTGCGGTACTGGCTCCGCCGCTGGTTGCGGGTGGCAAGTTCCGCATCCTTGAGCGTCATCAGTGGAAAGGCATGGACTTTGCCGCGCAGGCCGAGGCCATCCGGGCGCTGACCGAGAAATACACCGTCGACTATATCGGCATCGATGCGACCGGCATCGGCCAGGGCGTTTACCAGCTCGTGCGCTCATTCTTCCCGGCGGCGCGCGCCATCCGCTACACGCCGGAAATGAAAACCGCAATGGTGCTGAAAGCAAAAGACACCATTCGCCGCGGGTGTCTGGAATACGACGCCGGGGCAACCGATATCACGCAGTCATTTATGGCTATCTGCAAAACCATGACCATCAGTGGCCGCAGCGCCACCTCCGAAGCCAGCCGCAGTGAAGAAGCCAGCCACGCGGATATCGCGTGGGCAACCATGCACGCGCTGTTAAACGAGCCGCTTTCCGCCGGTAGCGGTATGCAATCAAGTTCAATTCTGGATATTAACTAAGATGAAAAAACGCCAAAAGAAACAGCACAAACAGACCAGCATGACCGCCAGCACGCCACAGAAAATGGAGGCGTTCACCTTTGGTGAGCCGTCACCCGTTCTGGATCGCCGCGACATCCTCGACTATGTCGAATGTATCAACAACGGTAAATGGTACGAGCCGCCGGTCAACTTCTCGGGACTGGCAAAAAGCCTGCGCGCCGCCGTACATCACAGCTCCCCGATTTACGTCAAGCGCAACATTCTGACCAGCACCTTTATCCCGCACCCGTTGCTGTCCAGTCAGGACTTCAGCCGCCTTGTGCTTGATTATCTGGTGTTTGCCAACGGCTATCTCGAAAAGCGCATGAGCGTGACCGGCCAGCTCTTTAAACTGGAAACATCCCCGGCCAAATACACCCGCCGTGGTGTTGAGGATGGCGTTTACTGGTACGCTTCGAGCTTTACCAATCCGCACCAGTTCGCCCCCGGTTCGGTGTTTCACCTACTTGAGCCTGATATCAATCAGGAGCTCTATGGGATGTCGGAATGCCTGAGCGCGCTTAACTCCGCCTGGCTGAATGAATCCGCCACGCTGTTTCGTCGCAAGTATTACCAGAACGGCGCGCATGCGGGTTACATCATGTACGTGACCGACGCGGCGCAGAGCAGCACCGACGTTGAGGCGCTGCGCCCCGCGATGCGTGACTCAAAGGGACTCGGGAATTTCAAAAACCTGTTTTTCTACGCTCCGAACGGGAAACCGGATGGCATTAAGATCGTGCCGCTGAGTGAAGTCGCCACGAAGGATGATTTTTTTAACATTAAGAAGGTGAGCGCCGCTGACCTGCTCGATGCGCACCGCGTACCGTTCCAGCTCATGGGCGGCAAGCCTGAAAATATCGGCTCGATGGGGGATATTGAGAAGGTGGCGCGGGTATTTGTGCGTAACGAGCTGACGCCGCTGCAGGAGCGGTTTAAAGAGATTAACGATTGGTTAGGAATGGAGGTGATCCGCTTTAAGGATTACAGCATCGAGACCGACTAACTCCCGCCCAAATTGCCGCCTTCGGGCGGCATCCCCTCAAAGCATGTCAGACGGTGCACACGCGACGCAACCGCGCCAACACCTCATTAGCCGACCACATCCAACAGCGCACCACCACGACGCGCACAGACGCGTAAAATAAATCCTGTCACCACGTCCGGCGCGCAGTGCTATCCCCGCCTCGCCTGCGCGCTTAAGGGGTCGGTTTTAATGCAGTTGCATGATTAATCTAGACTCAAGCCAGCACTACATTCACAAGCCATTAAAAGGAGAACTTTACACATGCAAAAAAATGCATGTCACGCATGCCAAGTGAAGAGCACCACCTATTTTAAATACTCAGAAATATCCACTCCGAATTTTTCAAGGTTTGCTTCCGCATGAAATAGAACGAAATTAAATTTTTTTGAAAGTTCCTCAAGCTTAGACTTTGTAGCGGGTGCGACCTCACTCCCAACGATAACCCCATCAATGCAACAATCTTCTAGCTGTAGTGCCCTGCCGAAACCAATATCATCTCCCTCTAATTGACATAGACTTCTTAATTCATTTTCATGGCACCACTCTTTGTGCTTATACTTTGGGATCCTAAATAAAAGTTCATCATCCCTTACTTTCCTATAAGAATAGGCATGATCCATTGAATTTATTTCAATCCCATCGCTCCCATATTCCACTTCATCAAGCCTTATGCGAGACTTAAGAAGTCGGTTACGATTATATATAATACAAAACCCTTTCATTCCTTGACAGTAATAGCCCCACATCAACCGACTATCGGGTTTTGTAGTAAACGAAGCTATCGCAACTATACTCCTGAAATCCTTTATGAAATCACCAAAGAAATCATAGGCTCTAAACCGTTCAAGCATGAATAACTTTTCTTCTAAAATATTATCCGAATATAAATTATGCAAAAAATCCGTACTCACCACATGTATGTGATCACATAGTGGACTATTTTTAGCAAAACATTTAATCCAGAGTGTAAACCACTCGCCTTCACTCAACTCACCCAATTCATTTCTATTACTTTTAGCATAAACCTCAAATGGATCATTGAGACTGCTAATTGCGGCATGCCAAATAACAGATTCAGATATTTCCTCTAAAGAGTAATTTCTTGCAGTACCATCTTCAACTCTTGTCACATCAGGCCTATAACGAAATGCATGAGTATCTAATCCAACCCCCGCAGAAAGAAGAGAAGAAGGCAATGTACCTAAAGAATCGGACATGGCTAACTATCCTTGTGAGTCGAAATGTGGAGAGACTAAATTGTCCCAATTACTAAATAATGGCAAGCAAGTTAGATAGAATATAAAGCAACATGCATAAACAGCGGATGGAGAATAACAATGATTTATTGACATTCGGCCATGTGCCAGGTCATGTCTGTATGATGGGCCACCTTTCATATTGAAGAGCAAATCGATTAACAAGACTATCCTTGGACCAAAAACATCTTCCATATAGCTTCTATTATTAGAGAGAATCTGAGATAGGCTTGTAGCCTCTTCAAAAAGCTGAGTATCAATTTTTGTTGTTTCTTTTTTATTTGATTCTAGTACCCAACGCACTGAGTTTTCAAGTTGGGGAATTAACAAATAACAAGCAGACATATAATCCCCTTGCCACAACCTATAAAATCCGAGAGAGAAAATTTCCGCGTGACCAGGAGGCACAAAAAGACTTTGAAAGGTTATTACATCGAATGAATTCTCATTCAATGAAAACTTATTCATAATATCTGTACGTATAACTTCAAACTCACCTCCAATATATATTTGATGATCAATTTGACAACCTCTCAAGTAATTAGCACAAGCTTGTTCGTAAGAAATTTCATCTGACGATGAAATAGGTTTTCTGTACGCAACCAAGCGCCCCTTTTCATCAAGAACATCAGAACCCACCATGCTAAGGAAAGCATATTCTTTAGCATCGCGCTTAGCTTTTTCTTTAAGATCACCTATATCAGGAACACTAAATCTTATAAGCATTCTTTTATATATTTCAGATAGTTTCAAATCAAGATAATCTTCTTTAACTTGCTTAACGACATCACTCAGATCTAGCGGAGATGAAAAAACATACATCTCATCATTTATTAATTCTCTCTCAATCTCTAACCTTGACCTTATATATGAAATTTTATCCCCCATACCTCCAATACTTCTATACTCTCCTAGAGCAGTCCGCAACCAATGAACTTTATTCATAGCCGAATCAGCTTTATCATATTGGATCAATGTCAACTCAGCACATTTTATTAGGCATTCTTTGTGTTGCTCATTTAAATTTTTACGTAAAAAAAGCTCAGCGGAAAATGATAGTAATTTTTTAACAGCCTCAAAATACGCACTATGGTAATGGATGTCAGCCATCACCATTCCATTATTAGCTAGAGATACGGCATCTATTATACTATATTTATATAGCAATCCCGAAAGTCTTAAGAATCCATTAAAAAGCTGTTTTTCAAATAGAATATCATAGAGTCGCCTTGCGGAATCAATAATAGGGTTATCAAAACCTTTCTTCTTTCCGCTGAGCATGGAAGCTAAAGCCAGACCTCGCTCAAGGGTATCAATAATGTCAAACAGACTTGAATCAATCGCACGGTAGTCAACAGTCAACTCATCGCAAACTTTATTGATAATTTGAGCATACGCGCAAACAGCTTTATGACCTGTATCTGCATCCCTGCGATTATTAAGCCATAAGACATCACACACCCGCGAGATAACAAAGGGATTATCTGTCTTATTTTTTATATGAGAAAGTATACTTTTATATTCACTATCGAAATCAGAAGGTCGACTACCTCTTCGGCTATAAAGTAATAGCTTAGGTTCAAAACCAATTATGTCACCAGCGTGTGAAAAGCGAAAACTAAAAATAGCGTGTAAAAAATAACATAATTTCCAAGAGGATTCATCGTCAGAATCTTTATATTCTTTGGAGAGTGAACGAAAATAGGACTCCATTTCATAAGCAGAAAAATAATTTGGGGTGGCTAATATAGATGAATAATTGCTATTATCTATATCATCATTTGTTATATGAAAAACATCATCTTCCATAAGCAAACCTTGCGCAGCTCAAAAAATACGTTGCCACATATAATAGTTCTTCTCAGTAGGTTATGCACTCCCGAAATCAGTCGGAAATCCTTTCCACTCATCATTGACACTCAAATTAAACCGTCCCCCACCGTAGACGAGCGCAGCCCCACGCGCCAGCGCCTGAAGTTCCCATCTCTTCGGTGTGATGCCCTTCTGCGACAGTTCGAAGAGGATGCGCGGAATCTGCGCCCGTTCAGCTTTCGTCATTCGCGCCGATGGCGCTATCTGGTGCGGTTTTAACGGCTCGCCGTTTTTTTGCTGGCGATTTGGTCGCGGTGGGTTGTGTTTTAACACACCTCTGAGTGCCGTCACGACTTCAGGGTCATCCCAGGCGATAACTCCGTCATCAACGAGATTCAATACCGCTGCGGCATGCTCAGACGGTGTAGGGGTCATAACTGGATCGCCATCCCCGGAGAGCTTTCCACAGTTATTGACAGGACTCCGAGGCGCGGCAGAGCCGCTTTTTAAGGTCAAAGGCTCAACGGCCAAAACCTTTGGCACGATTCGCCATTCAGCTGTACGGGTTACATGGACACGTTGAGCCCCGAGGTGAGGGGCATAAATCCCGACAATCCTCTCGATATCTTCCTCATAGTCGTTGACCTCATCCGTCACCTTGCGGGCGACCCTGACGGCCTGAGCATCACGCGGCATGTTTGCCCCACCCTGCGCGATGATGTACTGGTCAAATTCGCCTGCATCTGCAGCAGCACGCGCGGCCTCGACCCTGTCGTCGAATTCGCTGGCGATACTCACTCCGCGCGGCAGTTTGCGCAGTTCGCGGTAAGCGCCCATCGTCGGGAGGCCAATCGGTTTAAACTGCGGGATGCGCCATGTAGACGCCCATGCGGTGACGGCTGCGGCCGTATCTTTCAAAGGCTTGCCGGTGTCGTGGTCGAGCTGGCCGTCGAGTGCGTAGCCGTCGATATTTTTGGCAATGTATTTAGCGATATAACCCGCCGCGCCGCCCTGATTAAGATGACGGGACTCAAAGCGCTGTTTTGCCGCGCCCTTTTCGTGTCCGTCCTCTTTGAGGGCATAACGACGCATGATTTCGTTAATGGCTTTGCGCTGACCGGGTTTGCAAAACAGCATCATGTGCCAATGTGGCGTGCCGTCGTGGTGCGGTTCGACAACGCGCATCCCGTAAACATCTAAATCGTTATCTTTGAAAGCTATACGCATCAGGCTCCAGATTCGGCATAGATAGCGCTGGCCGTCTTTGGGTGTGAATGCTGTTTCGTTCCAGCCGTGATTGAGCTGCACAGTTTTGCTTTCACCTTTGCCAACCTGACGGGTCGGGTGATAGCGTGGTCAGCGTGATAAACATCCCCACGTCACCAACGCTGGTCGCGTAGCGTTCAATCCCGGCGATAGTATTCATCAGCTCCATGCGGCGTACCTCAGGATTTGAAATACTCCCCATGACCTTGCTAATGAGGTCGATACGCTCGCCCGTGACTTTGTTTTCGAGCTCGCAGGATTTCAGATATTCGAGATTAGCCAGGCGGCGCGAGTGAACATCGCGGATCGCCATTTTGCTGGCGTAGGGTGAACGGTCTTTGTTGACCTCACCGGCAGCAATAAGCAGCGCCTCGCGCCAGCGCATACGCTGTGTCTTGAGCTGGTTAACCCACCACTCATCCTTTATCAGTCGTGAAATAGCGGAAAATGCCATGCGGATCGTCATCTGACCCTTACGGTATTTTTTCCAGTACATCGGGGGGAAGTTGAAAGCGCGCGCAACACCGGTCACTTGCCCGTATAACCGGGTGTCTTTCGTTAAGACGAAAACCAACACACCGCGCACGGTCCCGATCTCTGATGACGTTGCGGCTTACGTAGTCGGCAAAACACGAGGTTTTCTGTTTCCTGAGGCCAGTTATGCTGACTTCAGGCGAACCCTCAAAGAGGTTAAGCCCGATTTACCGGCCGGACAAGCAACACATGCGCTACGACACTCTTTCGCGACGCACTTTATGATTAACGGGGGCAACATCATCACACTGCAGAGGATCTTAGGTCATACGAAAATTGCGCAGACAATGGTCTATGCGCACTTCGCTCCTCAGTACCTGCAGGACGCGATTTCGCTTAACCCGTTGAAGGGTGCCAATGGTGGTCAGAGTGTCCACAATGTGTCCACACCCTAGCCGCTTTTTATGGCTTTTGACTGCTAGTAGTAAAACGTGAAGTCTTGTCTGGCGCGGCTTTCCAGTTACGCCAGACATTAAAAAGGCTCCCTCAGGAGCCTTTTGTCACATCAATGCAGCGACGCTAACCGCGCCGCAAATCCGACAAACAGCAGCCCTATCAGCCCGTTCCCCAACTTTGCCAGCTTCTTTTTGGTTTTCAGATAACGCGTGACAAACGCCCCGGAGAAGATCAGGAAGCTCATGTACATAAAGCTAATCAACTCAAGCGTGGTGGCGAGGATCAGGAAAGAGGTCCCGGTATTTTGCGCATTCACGTCGATAAACTGCACAAAGAACGAAACGTAGAACAGAATCGCTTTTGGATTGGTCAGGCTCAGGACGAGGGAGCGTTTCATGATCGTGCTGGCCGGCTCGGTTCCGCTCTCTGGAGCGTTATTCTGACGGGTAATTACCGACCAGATCATTTTGCCCCCCAGCCACAGCAGATAGAAGGCCCCAAGATAGCGCACGATATTAAAGAGTACGGGGGTCGTCTGGATCAATGCCGCAACACCCGCCCAGGCCAGAAACATCAATACCGCATCACCGATAAACACACCGGTCGCGGCAAGATACCCTTTTTTCACTCCGTGACCAATCCCGGTTTTCAGCACAAACAGGGTGTTTGGCCCGGGAACCAGCACGATAAAAAATGCGCCAACAACATACGTCCAGAAATTCAGTACACCAAACTCCGCAAACACCTCTCCCTCCTTTTGCTAAAAATAACCGGAATATCGCCGCAATAACGATATTCGCAAAATCAGACACTATATAATCAGCGGGCACCTTGCGGTGCCCTCATGGGTTTCAGATATCCTGGACTGCGAACAGCAACGCATTGCGGTGCCGGGTCAATCCACATTTTCTGATGGCGTGGATACGCATATTGCGGCGGGATTGTGCCTCCAGCCAACGAGCCTTACGACGACTCACCTGTCGCAACATGCGCCAGCGCCCTACTTCTGTTCTACTGCGCTTCATGTCTACAACTCTTTCTCAAACAGAGTCGCCATTATAAACCCAACCCGGCAGCAAACCAGCGCTTTTACCTGGCGTTTTTATTTGCCAGATGAATCCTGATGCGTACACTCATAACAATACGCTTTCAAAAGGATTTTTTTAACTATGACAACCTTCTACACCGTGGTGAGTTGGCTGGTCATTCTGGGATACTGGCTGTTAATCGCGGGTGTGACGTTACGCATCCTGATGAAGCGCAGAGCCGTACCCTCTGCCATGGCCTGGCTTCTGATCATTTATATCCTCCCACTGGTGGGAATTATTGCCTATCTCTCTTTCGGTGAGCTTCATTTGGGTAAACGCCGGGCCGAGCGGGCGCGTGCCATGTGGCCTTCCACCGCGAAATGGCTTAACGATCTCAAAGCCTGCAAGCATATCTTTGCCGAGGAGAACAGTAGCGTCGCCTCCTCGCTGTTTAAGCTCTGCGAGCGCCGCCAGGGGATTGGCGGCGTGAAGGGCAATCAGCTCCAGCTACTGACGTCGTCCGATGATGTCATGCAGGCGTTGATTCGCGATATTCAGCTGGCTCGCCATAATATTGAGATGGTGTTTTATATCTGGCAGCCCGGCGGCATGGCTGACCAGGTCGCTGAGTCGCTGATGGCGGCCGCACGCCGGGGGATCCACTGCCGTCTGATGCTGGACTCCGCGGGCAGCGTGGCATTTTTCCGTAGCCCCTGGGCGGGCATGATGCGTAATGCCGGTATCGAGGTGGTTGAGGCACTGAAGGTGAATCTCCTGCGCGTGTTTCTGCGCCGGATGGACCTTCGCCAGCACCGTAAAATGGTCATGATCGATAACTATATTGCCTACACAGGCAGTATGAACATGGTTGACCCGCGCTTCTTTAAACAGGATTCCGGCGTCGGGCAATGGGTGGATCTGATGGCGCGAATGGAGGGGCCGATTGCCACCTCGATGGGCATCGTGTACTCCTGCGACTGGGAGATAGAGACCGGCAAGCGTATCCTGCCGCCGCCGCCGGATGGCAATATCATGCCGTTTGAAGAGGCCAGCGGCCATACAATTCATACCATCGCCTCCGGACCAGGCTTCCCGGAGGACTTGATTCATCAGGCGCTGCTGACGGCAACCTACTCCGCGCGTGAATATCTGATCATGACGACGCCCTACTTTGTCCCCAGCGATGACCTGCTGCACGCGATTTGTACCGCAGCGCAGCGCGGTGTCGATGTGAGTATCATTCTGCCGCGCAAAAATGACTCCCTTCTGGTGGGCTGGGCCAGCCGTGCCTTCTTTAGCGAACTGCTGGCTGCCGGGGTGAAAATTTATCAGTTTGAAGGCGGGCTATTGCACACCAAGAGCGTGCTGGTTGACGGCGAGTTAAGCTTGGTGGGCACGGTTAACCTTGATATGCGCAGCCTGTGGCTAAACTTTGAAATCACCCTGGTGATTGATGACGCCGGCTTTGGCGGTGACCTGGCGGCGGTTCAGGATGACTATATCTCCCGCTCGCGGCTGCTGGATGCCAGGCTGTGGGTAAAACGTCCGCTATGGCAGCGAATAGCTGAACGACTGTTTTACTTCTTTAGTCCGTTGCTGTAAAACGTGCCCAACGATGTTAAACAGGTAGTCATCATGGAAATGGATCTGAACAATCGCCTGACCGAAGACGAAACGCTCGAGCAGGCCTATGACATTTTTCTCGAACTGGCGGTTGATAACCTCGATCCCGCAGACGTGATCCTCTTTAATCTGCAGTTCGAAGAGCGCGGCGGTGCCGAATTGTTCGACCCTTCAGAGGACTGGGCCGAACATGTGGATTTCGACCTGAATCCTGACTTCTTTGCCGAAGTGGTAATTGGGCTGGCTGACGAAGACGGCGGTGAAATTAACGACATCTTCGCCCGCGTCCTGCTGTGTCGCGAGAAAGACCACAAGCTGTGCCATATACTCTGGCGCGAATAATAAAAAAGGCTGCGATGGCAGCCTTTTTTAATTAATCCGGTAACGCACTTCCACAACGGTTGCAAAACCGCGCGCTGTGTTCATGATCGGCCTGGTGGCAGTTCGGACATTTGCGCCGCTGTTTACGGTTCTGAAACGCGCTGCTCATGTGCGTGGTGATAAGCCCCGTCGGGATGGCAATAACCGAGTACCCAATCAGAATCAGCACGGATGCCACTATCCGCCCCAGCGGCGTATGGGGCGTGATATCGCCATACCCCACGGTCGTGACGGTCACTATCGCCCAGTAGACGGACGCATTGAGCGTCGCGAAGCCATATTTCGGCCCTTCTATCAAATACATCAGCGCGCCGAAAACAATCATGACGATGGCAATAAACGAATAGAAAAGAATAAGCTGGTGTCGTGCGCTGACGATCGCGCTCCAGAATACCCGCAGCGACGGCATAAAGCGCAGCAATTTCAGGATACGTAATACCCGAATAACACGCATCGCTCGCCAGGCGAAAACATAGTTGAGGCTGATCTCCGGCCACAACCACATCACATAGAGCGGCAGGATAGTGGCTAAATCAATAAAGCCCCAGAAGCTGAAGACGTATTTCGCCGGATTGGGCCAGCAAATTACCCGCAAAATATACTCAGCGGTAAAAACCAGGGTGATGATCAGCTCCAGCCAGACAAACGCATGCCATTCCTCAAATGTCAGGTGATACTGCGTACCAACACCCGATTCAATAAATATGACCACTACGCTGAGTAGCGCAAAGAGCGCGCAGAGACCTTCAAAACGGCGTCCCGATACCGTTTCAGGATCGAATAAAAGATGATAGAGCCGACGACGGGCTGAGGTGAATAAACGCGACACGATAACCTCGCAAAAAATAAGGGCTGACATCATGTCAGCCCTTACGATTATAACGGGTCTACTTTCAGGCAGGAAACCGCATGTCGGAAACTGCCTTCCAGAACCGGTCGCGTTTTCGTACATTCCGGCCCCGCCATCGGGCATCGCGTGCGGAACACGCAGCCCGACGGCGGGTTAATTGGCGACGGCAATTCCCCTTCCAGAAGCTGAATCGTTTTATTCTTTTCCAGATCGGGGTCGGGGATCGGCACCGCCGACATCAGCGCTCTGGTGTAAGGGTGCAGCGGGTTGTGGTACACCTCATCGTAGGTACCTAACTCCACGGCATGGCCGAGATACATCACCAGCACGCGGTCTGAGATGTGTTTTACCACCGCCAGGTCGTGCGCGATAAAGATCAGCGACAGCCCCATTTCGCGTTGCAGCTTCTGTAGCAGGTTCACCACCTGCGCCTGAATAGACACATCCAGCGCGGAAACCGGCTCATCACAGATTATCAGCTTAGGTTCGAGGATCAGCGCACGGGCAATACCAATACGCTGGCACTGGCCGCCGGAGAATTCGTGCGGATAACGGTTGATGAGGTTAGGCAACAGGCCGACTTTCAGCATCATCGCCTTCACGCGGTCGCGCACTTCCTGACGCGACATCTTAGGATGATAGGTGCGCAGCGGCTCGGCGATAATCTCACCGATGGTCATACGCGGGTTTAATGACGCCAGCGGATCCTGGAAAATCATCTGGATATCGCTGCGCACGTCGCGCCACTCGTCGGGCTTCATGCCCAGCAGATCTTTACCCAACCAGGCTACTTTGCCGCCGGTGGCTTTCACCAGTCCGATAATCGCACGCGCAAAGGTGGATTTACCGCAGCCAGACTCTCCCACCACACCCAGGGTCTCCCCTTCGTACAGGCGCAGCGTGACGCCATCCACCGCTTTCAGGGTCTTCGGCGGCTGCCAGAACCACTGTTTGCCGTCTTTGATGTCGAAATGCACCTTGAGGTCAGCGATTTCGAGAAGCACGTTGCGTTTTTCATCTACTGCGTTCATACCAGCTCCTCCTGCGGCTTAAAGCAGGCGCGCAGACGGCCTGGGGCAAATTCTTCCAGCGGCGGCGCGCTGTTGCAGATTTCCATTGCGTGCGGGCAGCGCGGCTGGAATGGACAGCCTTTCGGCAGACGCAGCAGGTTTGGCGGGTTGCCAGGAATGGTGAGCAGGGATTCCCCTTCCGCATCAAGACGCGGCACCGCGTTCAGCAGGCCAATGGAGTAAGGATGGGCAGGCTGATAGAACACGTCACGCGCTTTGCCGTATTCCATGGTGCGCCCGGCATACATCACCAGCACTTTGTCACAGATACCTGCCACGACACCGAGATCGTGGGTGATCATAATAATCGCCGTGTTGAACTCACGCTTAAGCTCGTTTAACAGGGTCATGATTTGTGCCTGAACGGTCACGTCCAGCGCGGTAGTCGGTTCATCGGCAATCAGCAGCTTCGGCCGACACAGCAGCGCCATCGCAATCATCACGCGCTGACGCATACCGCCGGAAAACTCGTGCGGGAACATGCGCATGCGCTTGCGCGCTTCCGGCATTTTCACCGCATCCAGCATTTTCACGGATTCCTCAAAGGCTTCCGCTTTGCCCAGGCCTTTGTGCAGCATCAGGACTTCCATAAGCTGCTCGCCGACGCGCATATACGGGTTCAGCGAAGTCATCGGATCCTGGAAAATCATTGAAATTTGTTCGGCGCGAAGCTTGTTCAGCTCGTGCTCCGGTAAGTTGAGGATTTCACGGCCGTTGAATTTTGCCGAACCGCCAATCACGCCGTTCGCGGCCAGCAGGCCCATCAGCGCAAAAGCGGTCTGGGATTTTCCGGAACCGGATTCCCCCACGATCCCCAGCGTTTCACCTTTGCTCAGGTTAAAGTTGAGATCGTTGACTGCGGTCACATCCCCGTCCGGCGTTTTAAAGGTCACGCGGAGGTCTTTCACATCCAGCAGAAGGTTGTTCTGCTGTTGCGCCTGAGGCGCGGTGGCCGTTTCAATTATTGTCATGACGGCGCTCCTTAACGGTCTTTCGGGTCGAGGGCATCACGCAGGCCATCGCCGATAAAGTTAAAACAAAACAGGGTGACGACCAGGAAACCCGCCGGATAAAGCAACAGCCACGGTGAAACTTCCATCGAGTTTGCGCCGTCGCTCAGCAGCGCGCCCCAACTGCTCAGTGGCTCCTGCGTACCCAGCCCCAGGAAGCTGAGGAAGGATTCAAACAGGATCATGCTTGGCACCAGCAGTGATGCATAGACCACCACCACGCCCAGCACGTTAGGCACGATATGACGAACCACGATATTACTGGTTGATACGCCCCCTACCTGCGCCGCTTCGATAAACTCTTTGCGTTTGAGGCTCAGCGTCTGGCCGCGCACGATACGCGCCATATCCAGCCAGGAAACCATCCCGATAGCCACGAAGATCAACAGGATGTTCTGGCCAAAGAAGGTCACCAGCAAAATAACGAAGAACATAAACGGGAAGGAGTTCAGGATTTCCAGCAAACGCATCATCACTGAGTCTACTTTGCCGCCAAGGTAGCCGGAGAGCGCGCCGTAAAGCGTCCCCACAATCACCGCCACCAGCGCGGCAGCGATACCGACCATCAGTGAAATACGACCACCAATCGCCACGCGCACCAGCAAATCACGGCCGGATGAATCGGTACCGAAATAGTGGCCAGACTCCATATCCGGCGCGCTGGACATCATGCCCCAGTCCGTATCGAAATAGGTAAATTGCGACAGCATAGGTGCCAGGGTCACAAAAAGCGCGATGATCACCAGAACCACCAGGCTGGCGACCGCGGCACGGTTGTGCATAAAGCGACGGCGCGCGTCCTGCCAGAGGCTACGACCTTCTACTTCCAGTTTTTCACTGAAGTTTTCCAGCACCTCGCTGTTTTTCTTACTCAACATCATGGCGTGCTCCAGCGTTAGTAACGGATTTTCGGGTCGATAACGGCATACAGCACATCGACAACGGCGTTAAAGAGAATGGTCAGCGCGCCCACAAGGATCGTGAGGCTCAGAACGAGCGAGTAGTCACGGTTAAGCGCCCCGTTAACGAACAGCTGACCAATGCCCGGCAGGCCATAGATCGTTTCGATAACCATTGAACCCGTAATGATGCCGACGAATGCCGGTCCCATATAGGAAAGCACTGGCAGCAGCGCCGGCTTGAGCGCGTGGCGGAAGATGATCCGGCGCATCGGCAGCCCTTTCGCGCGTGCGGTACGGATGAAGTTTGAGTGCAGCACTTCGATCATAGAACCACGGGTGATACGCGCAATACTGGCGATGTATGCCAGCGATAATGCCACCATCGGTAAAATCATGAACTTCAATGCCCCGCCGTTCCAGCCGCCCCCGGGCAGCCATTTCAGCGTGATGGCAAATATCATCACCAGCAATGGCGCGACAACGAAACTGGGTATCACTACCCCGGTCATTGCCACCCCCATTACGGCATAATCCCATTTGGTATTTTGTCTGAGCGCGGCGATAACGCCTGCGGTGACCCCGAGAACGACGGCCAGAATGAATGCTGCAGCACCCAGTTTTGCCGACACCGGGAAGCTGGAGGCCACCAGGTCGTTAACGGAATAGTCTTTATATTTAAATGACGGTCCAAAATCACCGTGCGCCAGCTGCTTCAGATAGTTGAAGTATTGGGTGGTGATGGGATCGTTTAAGTGATACTTCGCCTCGATGTTCGCCATAACTTCCGGCGGCAGCGTGCGTTCACCGGTAAATGGACTTCCCGGCGCGAGACGCATCATAAAGAAGGAAATCGTAATTAGAATAAATAGCGTTGGTATCGCTTCTAAGCAGCGACGCAGGATAAATTTCAACATTGCCCGTACCTTCTGGCGTGTGCCTGATGAATGTTACAAAGTAGACACAGTGGGGCAAGCCAGGCTCGCCCCACGTATTGCCATTAATGCTTGATAATATAGAGATTCTTAACGGAAATATTATCCAACGGGTCTTTACCGGTATAACCCCCTACCCACGGTTTCACCAGACGGGCGTTAACGTAGTAGTAAACCGGTACAATTGCAGAATCTTTATCGAGCTGCTCTTCTGATTTCGCGTACAGCTCTGCGCGCTGCGCATCGTCAGACACTTTCAGCGTTTCGGCGATGATCTTGTCGAACGCCGGGCTCTTATAGTGCGCCGTGTTGTTGGAACTGTCGCTGAGCATGGTGTTCAGGAATGAGGTCGGTTCGTTATAGTCCGCACACCAACCCGCACGCGCCACGTCGAAGGTCCCCTGATGACGCGTATCGAGGAAGGTTTTCCACTCCTGGTTTTCCAGCTTAACGTTCACGCCCAGGTTTTTCTTCCAGATAGACGCGACCGCAATCGCCAGTTTCTTATGCAGATCTGATGTGTTGTACAGCAGGTTAAACGTCAGCGGTTTATCTGCGGTGTATCCTGCTTCAGCCAGCAGTTTTTTCGCCTCTTCGTTTCGTTTTTCCTGTGACCACTTGAACCACTCAGGCTCAACCAGCTTCATCCCATCGGTATACGGAGGTGTGTAGCTGTACGCTGGCAGATCGCCCTGGTTTTTCACTTTGTTCACGATAATATCGCGATCCAGTGCCAGCTTCAGCGCAGTACGAACGCGCACGTCGGTGAACGGTGCTTTCTGGTTGTTGATTTCGTAGTAATAGGTGCACAGATACGGATCGACGTGAACTTCTTTCGGGATCTCTTTCTTCAGCTTCTGGAACAGTTCAATCGGCATGTTGTTATAGGTCATGTCGATTTCGCCGCTGCGGTAGCGGTTAACGTCGGTCACTTCGGAAGAGATTGGCAGGTAGGTGACCTGATTAATAACGGTCTTAGCGTTATCCCAGTACTGCGGGTTACGCTCCAGCACCATACGTTCGTTGACCACCCAGTCTTTGAGCTTATAGGCACCGTTGGTCACGATATTGGCAGGCTGTGTCCATTTTTCACCAAATTTTTCTACAGCGGATTTTGGTACAGGCGATACGGACGGGTGAACCAGCAGCTTATAGAAGTACGGAACAGGTTCGCTCAACGTCACTTCAAAGGTATTAGCATCAATCGCCTTCACGCCCAGGTCGGTGACCGGCTTTTTACCAGCGATGATGTCATCGATATTGGCGATGTGGCCATACTGCAGATAGCTCGCATACGGAGAAGCGGTGTTTGGATTCGCCAGACGCTGCCAGCTATACACGAAATCTTCGGCGGTAACCGGTGTACCGTCGGACCATTTGGCATCTTTACGCAGATGGAAGGTCCAGACTTTGAAATCTTTGTTTTCCCACTTTTCTGCCACACCCGGTGCCGGGTGGCCGTCTACGTCAGTCACCAGCAAGCCTTCGAAAAGGTCGCGGTTAACGTTCGACTCAGGAACGCCTTCAATTTTGTGCGGGTCGAGAGACTGCACTTCCGCACCGTTGTTACGAACCAGCGTCTGTTTCTCCGCCAGTTGAACACCTGCAGGAACGTCCGCAGCCATTGCAGCGTTGCCCGCGATTAGCGCAGTTAAAATCCCCGCCGCTACCAGATTTTTTTTTGTGATGATGGACATTGTGTTGGTACTCCACTCATTATAATTACTGGCTTTCGCCAGCTGTTTAATCCCCTGTTGGGGCCTGTACAGCGCAGGAGTTTTTTTTGCTGCTGTCAGGTTCTTTTTTTACTTCTTGCTATCACCGACTTTTTTATTACTGACCGCTCGTATGGCCGTCTTGCGTCGATTCTTGCCAGGCCTCCCCTGTTTGAGACCTGTGCCGGATATCTGAGAAGAGGACTATATGAAAATAATTCTCATCTGGTTGTTTTATGCTGCAAAATATTAGGCCGGAAAGTATCAAATGGCGTAAACACGCGCCAATACATTTTGCAAATTTGTTAAGCAATTCTCTTTTACGGTGAGTGCCGTATCTTTGGTGGCGGCCCTGCCAGACGTTGAACATTAAGAAAAACCAATAATATTCAAAATGATAGAGAAAGCTTTCTCTACAAGCGCGTCGCTGCGCTATCGTCGCGTGATTTTGTACAAAAATTTAACAACTGGTTATTATTTAGCACATTCATCTACATGAATGTTGAAATTACTAATATCATTTCGGTTATCACTCAGCAAGCCCCAGACTATCGTGTGAGTAAAATAACAGAGCGTTCGAAGATTTTCTGCGCAGGTGGACTGGAGGGGAATTCATAACTCTATGAAATACAAGCAATGAACATTATTAGTAGAATTTATTATGATATGTGAGCATTTCAACTTTATTTATATGATTTGCTGATAATTACATAAAAAAATCGGCGCCGCAGCGCCGTTCTTTCATATGAAATATCAATGCAACAAGCCGGGGAAAATGCTTTTAATACCCGTTACAATGAACTCGATCCCGAGTGCCATCAACAGCAGCCCCATAATACGCGTAATAACGTTAATGCCCGTCTGCCCCAGCAAGCGCACCAGCCACGGCGCCATGCGGAATACACCCCAGCAACAGAGCGCGAAAACGGCAATTGCGACAGAAAAGCCAATCAGGTGCATGAGACTATGGTAACGCGTGCCCCAGACAATCGTCGAACTGATGGCACCCGGCCCGGCCATCAGGGGTAACGCCAGCGGAACCACGCCGATACTTTCGCGAATGGCGGTTTCTGACTTTTCCTGCTTGTTCTGCTTATCCTCACCCAGCTTACCGCTGATCATGGACATGGCAATGGTCACCACCAGGATCCCGCCCGCAATGCGGAAGGAGTCAATCGAGATGCCAAAGATCTGGAGAATGGCATCTCCCAGGAAAAGCGAGGTGAGCAAAATGATCGCCACAGACAGGTTAGCGGTGAGATTGGTTTTGTTCCGGGCCGCCGCCGTCTGGTAACTGGTCATACTAATGAAGACAGGAATGATCCCCACCGGGTTGACCAGGGCAAACAAACCAATAAAAAATTTGAAATACGTAGGAAAATCAAAGAGCGTTTGGATCACGTTTTGCTCCGCTTTTGCGCATGCCCGGGACTGGTACGTTGTCATGAAAAATCGCGCTGAAGATACGCTTTTTATTAGCATACTTCACCAGAAATCTGTGCCAAAACGTTAGCATTTCAGAATGTTAAACATATGTTGAGACAATGATAGCGCCACTTCCAATAGTTACTTAATTAATTAACAGTGGAAATATATCCATTAAATAACCCTGCTGAAAGGTATCAGCTTAGTGGAAAATTGATGCAGATCATGATTTCTGTACTCAGAAGTGAGTAATCTTGATTACGCCCCCAGGGAGGTCACCTGACAAAAAGGGATGATGCTAAGGTAAGGCTCTTTTAGTAAATTAGTGTACTGGAGCATAAAGTAACCCTTTGTTTTACTTTATGTAACGCAAGTCGTATTGGCACTGTCTATACTGTCTGACGTATCGAGCGCTGGTTTACTAAAAGAGTTTAAACATTATCAGGAGAGCATTATGGCTGTTACTAATATCGCTGAACTGAACGCCCTCGTCGAGCGCGTTAAAAAAGCCCAGCGTGAATATGCCAATTTCACCCAAGAACAGGTTGATAAAATCTTCCGCGCGGCCGCTCTGGCTGCTGCAGATGCTCGAATCCCTCTCGCTAAAATGGCCGTTGCCGAATCTGGCATGGGTATCGTTGAAGATAAAGTGATCAAAAACCACTTTGCTTCTGAGTATATCTACAACGCCTATAAAGATGAGAAAACCTGTGGCGTTCTGTCTGAAGACGACACCTTCGGGACTATCACCATCGCCGAACCTATCGGTATCATTTGCGGTATTGTTCCAACCACTAACCCAACTTCAACGGCTATCTTCAAATCACTGATCAGCCTGAAGACCCGTAACGCAATCATCTTCTCTCCACATCCACGTGCGAAAGACGCGACAAATAAAGCAGCAGACATCGTTCTGCAGGCTGCAATTGCCGCTGGCGCACCAAAAGATCTGATTGGCTGGATCGACCAACCTTCTGTTGAGCTGTCCAACGCGCTGATGCATCACCCGGACATTAACCTGATTCTGGCGACCGGTGGTCCTGGCATGGTTAAAGCAGCATACAGCTCCGGTAAACCAGCTATCGGTGTGGGTGCAGGTAACACCCCAGTTGTTATCGATGAAACCGCTGACATCAAACGTGCTGTTGCGTCTGTTCTGATGTCTAAAACCTTCGATAACGGCGTTATCTGTGCATCTGAACAGTCTGTTGTTGTTGTCGATTCCGTGTACGACGCAGTACGCGAACGTTTCGCCAGCCACGGTGGCTACCTGCTGCAGGGTAAAGAGCTGAAAGCGGTTCAGGACATTATCCTGAAAAATGGCGCGCTCAACGCCGCTATCGTGGGTCAGCCAGCCTATAAGATCGCTGAACTCGCAGGCTTTACCGTTCCGGCAACCACCAAAATCCTGATCGGTGAAGTTAAAGTTGTCGACGAAAGCGAGCCGTTTGCTCACGAAAAACTGTCTCCAACGCTTGCTATGTACCGTGCGAAAGATTTCGAAGACGCGGTAGAGAAAGCCGAGAAGCTGGTTGCCATGGGCGGTATCGGTCATACCTCATGTCTGTACACCGACCAGGATAACCAGCCAGAGCGTGTTGCCCACTTCGGTCAGATGATGAAAACAGCCCGTATCCTGATTAACACCCCTGCTTCTCAGGGTGGTATTGGCGACCTGTATAACTTTAAACTCGCACCTTCCCTGACTCTGGGTTGTGGTTCCTGGGGTGGTAACTCCATCTCTGAAAACGTTGGTCCAAAACACCTGATCAACAAGAAAACCGTTGCTAAGCGAGCTGAAAACATGTTGTGGCACAAACTTCCGAAATCTATCTACTTCCGCCGTGGCTCTCTGCCAATCGCGCTGGATGAAGTGATTACTGATGGCCACAAACGTGCGCTCATCGTGACTGACCGTTTCCTGTTCAACAACGGCTACGCTGACCAGATCACCTCTGTACTGAAAGCGGCTGGCGTCGAAACTGAAGTGTTCTTCGAAGTTGAAGCTGACCCGACCCTGAGCGTTGTCCGCAAAGGTGCTGAGCTGGCGAATTCATTCAAACCAGATGTGATTATCGCACTGGGTGGTGGTTCCCCAATGGACGCCGCGAAAATCATGTGGGTTATGTACGAGCATCCGGAAACCCACTTCGAAGAACTGGCGCTGCGCTTTATGGACATCCGTAAACGTATCTACAAGTTCCCGAAAATGGGCGTGAAAGCGAAAATGATCGCCGTCACTACCACTTCCGGTACCGGTTCAGAAGTGACACCATTTGCGGTGGTAACGGATGACGCAACAGGTCAGAAATATCCACTGGCTGACTACGCGCTGACCCCAGATATGGCTATCGTTGATGCCAACCTGGTTATGGAGATGCCGAAATCTCTGTGTGCATTCGGTGGTCTGGATGCGGTCACTCACGCCCTGGAAGCCTACGTTTCTGTACTGGCGTCTGAGTTCTCTGACGGTCAGGCTCTGCAGGCTCTGAAACTGCTGAAAGAAAACCTGCCAGCGTCCTACAACGAAGGTTCTAAAAACCCTGTAGCACGTGAACGTGTCCACAGTGCAGCAACCATCGCCGGTATCGCGTTTGCGAACGCCTTCCTGGGTGTTTGCCACTCTATGGCGCACAAGCTGGGTTCACAGTTCCACATTCCTCACGGTCTGGCGAACGCCCTGTTGATCAGCAACGTTATCCGTTATAACGCTAACGACAACCCAACCAAGCAGACTGCTTTCAGCCAGTACGACCGTCCGCAAGCGCGTCGTCGTTATGCTGAAATCGCTGACCACCTTGGTCTGAGCGCACCGGGCGACCGTACTGCTGCGAAGATTGAGAAACTGCTGGCATGGCTGGAAAGCCTGAAAGCTGAACTGGGTATTCCTAAATCTATCCGTGAAGCAGGCGTTCAGGAAGCTGACTTCCTCGCTCACGTAGACAAGCTGTCTGAAGATGCCTTCGATGACCAGTGTACTGGTGCTAACCCGCGCTACCCACTGATCTCCGAGCTGAAACAGATTCTGCTGGATACCTACTACGGTCGTGAGTTCAAGGAAGGTGACGTTGCTGCTGTGAAAACAGAAGCTCCGGTCATTAAAGCTGACAAGAAAGCGAAGAAAAGCGCTTAACTGACAGCCTGATGAAAAAACCCGCCTTCGTGGCGGGTTTTTTTATGTCTGAACAACAGCAGATATTATTTTCTGTTGTCGTGCTGGATCGCCGTGAGCGAGCCTACGGACAATGCTTCCTTATAATGCTTACGACAGACCGACACATAGCGTTCATTGCCGCCAATCACCACCTGCTCACCGTCCGCATAAGGTTTTCCGGCCTGGTCGAGACGAAGCACCATGCTGGCCTTGCGTCCGCAGAAGCAGATAGTTTTCAGTTCAACCAGCTTATCTGACCAGGCAAGCAGATACTGGCTTCCGGCAAACAGTTCCCCGCGGAAGTCTGTACGCAGCCCGTAGCACAGGACGGGGATATCGAGCTCATCAACCACTTCAGAGAGCGCGTGCACCTGTTCACGCGTCAGGAACTGGCTTTCATCAACCAGAACGCAGTGAATAGGCTCTGACGCATGCGCAGCGCGGATATCCTCCAGCAGGTCAGTTTGCGGGTTAAAAAGCCTGGCTGGCGAAGAGAGGCCTATTCTGGAACTCACCTTCCCTGCACCGAAGCGATCGTCGATTTCAGCAGTATAAACAACGGTACGCATTCCTCGTTCCTGGTAATTGTATGAGGATTGCAGCAGCGCGGTGGATTTACCGGCATTCATTGCCGAATAGTAGAAATAAAGTTGTGCCATTGGCCGTCAAACCCTAATCAATGTGTAATATTCCCGATGATTCATTGTACCATATTTTGTCTGGTCATCAGCGACACGCCGCACAAACGATGCCGTGCTGAAAGGTGTAAAACACCTTCTTTTCGCAAAAATAATCCGTTAAAACAGAGAGTAATGGAGGTCATGCTGATGAATAGGTTATATGGTTAGCCAAACATAACACTTCTTTTTATAGTGGAATCCGCGTTCATTAAAATTCACTATTTATTAACTATTCCTGCCTTAGCGCCGTAGCCTGGAACTAATACAAAAGGCTGATATTTATCCGCCGAAACTATAATTCCTGCGGTAAATGTCACAAAAAAAAGATGCAAGCGGCGGGGTTAAGCAGGTTATCGTGATAACAAGCGAGACTGTCGAAGAGGAAATTTAAGTTAGCGTAATTAATAATAGCGGCTTTATTTAGTATTTTTTGAATTCCTTACATTCCTGGCTATTGCACATCTGAATTTATGGCTCTATTATTAGGTCAACAAACCACCCCCCATTATAAGTTTGAGATTACTACAATGAGCGAAGCACTTAAAATTCTGAACAACATCCGTACTCTTCGTGCGCAGGCAAGAGAATGTACCCTTGAAACGCTCGAAGAAATGCTGGAAAAATTAGAAGTTGTAGTTAATGAACGTCGCGAAGAAGAAAGCGCTGCTGCTGCTGAAATCGAAGAACGTACGCGTAAACTGCAGCAATATCGTGAAATGCTGATTGCTGATGGTATCGATCCAAATGAATTGCTGAACAGCATGGCTGCTGCAAAAACCGGTACCAAAGCAAAACGCGCTGCCCGTCCTGCTAAATATAGCTATGTTGATGAGAACGGCGAAACTAAAACCTGGACCGGCCAGGGCCGTACTCCTGCTGTAATCAAGAAAGCCATGGATGAGCAAGGTAAACAGCTGGATGACTTCCTGATCAAGGATTAATCACGCCGAATTCAGAAAAATCCCGCCTCTGGCGGGATTTTTTTTGCCCGCAATTTATCACAAACATCCTCTTACACTCCGTCATAAAGCGTTATTCGGCTATTTAGTTTTGCTTACAAACAGGCTCGTGATGGCGTTTTATGGGCATAAAAAAACCGGTGGGCAGCGCCACACCGGTTTCAGAGATTTACGCCCGGGTTATTTCTTAATACCCATACTCTCTTTGAGCCAGCCTTTAAATTCTTCACCCAGCGTATTATGGCGAATGCCATATTCAACGAACGCCTGCATATAACCGAGCTTATTACCGCAGTCATGGCTCTTACCTTTCATGTGGTAAGCCTCAACGGTCTCTTTCTCGATCAGCATATCAATGGCATCCGTCAGCTGGATTTCATCCCCTGCTCCTGGAGGCGTTTTCGCCAGCAGAGGCCAGATTTCAGCGCTCAGGACATAGCGACCCACCACCGCCAGATTAGACGGCGCTACGTCGGCTTTAGGCTTCTCTACGACACCAACCATTGGCACGCTTTCGCCTGGCTCAAGGTTCACACCCTTGCAGTCAACCACACCGTAAGCGGTCACATCTTCAACAGGCTCAACCATGATCTGGCTGCAGCCCGTTTCGTCGAAGCGATGGATCATCTCAGCCAGGTTATCCTGGGAAAGATCGGATTCGTATTCATCCAGAATAACGTCTGGCAGAATGACCGCGACAGGCTCATCACCCACAACCGGGTGTGCACACATAACCGCGTGGCCCAGACCTTTAGCCAGCCCCTGACGGACCTGCATGATGGTAACGTGCGGAGGGCAAATAGACTGAACTTCTTCTAACAGCTGACGCTTAACGCGTTTTTCCAGCATGGCTTCGAGTTCAAAACTTGTATCGAAGTGGTTTTCGATAGAGTTTTTAGATGAATGCGTAACCAGCACAATTTCAGTGATGCCGGCCGCGATACACTCATTAACGACATACTGGATTAATGGCTTATCAACCAGAGGCAGCATCTCTTTAGGAATCGCCTTAGTTGCTGGTAACATCCTGGTCCCCAATCCCGCTACCGGGATGACGGCCTTTCTGACTTTCGAATTTAGGGCAGCCATTCAAATTCTCCTGAGCTGTTCAAGTTTTGAACTTTTATGCAATAAATAACGCGTTGAGTATATCAGCCTCGCCCCGCAGTCCGGGTCTGAAAAGAACGCGTTGCCGATCAATTAGGACAAATACGCATGAATCTGGGCAGCGATAGTAGCACTCCCGAGAAAACACAGGTAAAGCAATCTTAAAATTAAGATCCAATTGCTTATTCCGTGGACAACATTAAGCGTAGCCTTCCCCCGGCACCCCAAATTTGGCACTGCCAGGAAGAACAGCGATGGCTAATTTGATTGAGATACGCCGTTCCCAGTGTTCCAAGCGGCACACCGTTACTCACCTGAATATGGTGCTCCCCGGTATTCAATGACGCGTTGAGACCTGCTGAAACGAGGATAAGATTCTTTAAACCGCTATGGTAATAACCAACCAGCAGCGGGAACTGTCCGGGTAAATTAGCCTGACGAAAAAGCTGGTTTACCTGTTTGAGTAAACTGCCTAACTCAGGGAGCCGTTGTCCCTGATGTGATAACTGTTCCTGCAATAATCCATTAAAGAGCGCACGAAGTAACAACGCAGCTAATACGCCATTATCCCCTGCCCGGGTTACGTCCAGAGAATAAAATGCGAGGTCGGAATCAGACAGAGGTGCAATATCCAGCACCAGCCCAGGCTGATCGGCCGCCACCAGCTGGCGATAATTTACGCGGCAGTGGGAAATAGTTTGCTGAACGGGAGGCTGAAGCTCTTGCAGCAATTTCGCCGCCGCTGGCGGATTACTCACCAGCGCGTCCCAGTCCTGAAAAAGGCGTTCCTCTTCCTCAACACGGGAATTAAACATATTCGGATAAAGGCACGCTAATACCGTTTCACGTAGCCGGCTCAGATCTTTGACGGGTTTAAGCAGAATATCCTGAACGCCAAGACGTAATGCTTTGGCAATATCCGCCATATTCTCAGTCGCGGAGATCACCAGAATGGGCATCTGGTCACCCTCGTTGCGCAGATGTTCAACCAGTTTCAGCCCATTCATTCGCGGCATCGCGATGTCGCAAATCATCAGATCGGGCGTCATACCGGTCATTTTTTCCAGCGCGTCGACACCATCTTCGGCCAGTAAAGTGTTTGCTCCCAGCGAGGATAACCACGAATCCAGTAGCGATCGGAAAACGGGCTCGTCTTCAACAATCAAAATGTGTTTTCCGGCCAATGGCTGCGTCATGGTTCCTCCCCTGGCTGACAGTTACTAAATAGTGGCATGCTATCGGCACTATCGCCTGTCAGATTTTGCTGAAGTAGTCAAAAAAAGGTGCTTAACGTGCTGTTCGCACAAACGGCAGCAACTCGTCTATTTTCTTTTCGACGGCTAGCGAGCCCGCTGCGATGGCGGCCTCAGCCCGATGGAAATCAAGGGTAGAGATTTGCGGACAGTAAGGCTGAATAAGAATATCCGGTGGATCGCCGGCCATACGGTTACGTTTGAGGCGATTTTCAAGAACCTGAATTGAGGTGGTCATGATTTCCATGGCTGTCGGCGCGGCAACCGATCGCCGTGCGGCCATACGCCCGATTCTTCCGCGCAGGCGCTCATGCCAGGCAAGCTTTTCGACTTCGGCACTTTCGCTCTGGAGATTGACCGGCATAAGGTCTTGCTGCATCAGATGAGCATCGTGCTGCAAATCCACGGCGATGACGATGTCGGCCCCCATGGCACGCGTCAGAGAGATGGGAACCGGGTTCACGACGCCACCATCGACAAGCCAGTAGCCGTTATGAGGCACGGGCGCCATAAGCCCTGGAATACTGCATGAAGCACGCACCGCAAGGTGAATATCCCCTTCGGTCAGCCAGAGTTCACGGCCTGTGCTGAGATTCGTCGCGACGGCGCCAAAAGGCAACCGGCAGTCAGTAAAATCTTCGAGAGGCATCACCCGGCGGAACTGGTTAAAGACGCGTTCACCGCGCAGCAGCCCACCGCGCTGCCAGGAGAGATCCATCAGACGCAGCACGTCCCAGTAACTGAAGGAGCGTACCCAGGTTTCGAGTTCAGGGAGTTTGCCGCACGCGTAAGCGGAGCCGACCAGCGATCCTATTGAACATCCTGCAACGATATCAACGTCAACACCCATTTTGTTTAAGGCATTAATCACGCCGATATGAGACCATCCGCGGGCTGCACCTGAGCCCAGCGCCAGTCCAATTTTAACCTTTCTCATTAGCCCTGTTTTACTTCCCCTGGATTCCTGACATAGCGTCAACGCAACTGCTCAGTTAACATAGTGCTACCCGAAGCGTTTTACGCCCTTATTTTTTTCCAGGAAGAGAATCGTGTCTCAACTCTGCCCTTGTGGTAGCGCTCTGGAGTATAGCCTATGTTGCCAGCGATATCTTTCTGGCAATCAGGTTGCACCGGACCCGTCACACCTCATGCGTTCACGGTATACTGCTTTTGTGATCAAAGACGCAGACTACCTGATAAAAACCTGGCACCCGTCCTGCCACGCCGCCGATTTCCGACCGGAGATCGAAACCGGGTTCGCCAACACCCACTGGCTTGGGCTTACCGTGTTTGAATCGTCACCAGGCAGCCACGACGACGAAGGCTTTGTCAGCTTTGTAGCCCGTTTTACCGAGAACGCCAGGCCTGGCGCCATTATCGAGCGTTCCCGGTTCTTAAAGGAAAGCGGGCAATGGTATTATATTGACGGTACGCGCCCACAGTTTGGTCGTAACGATCCCTGCCCTTGTGGTTCAGGAAAAAAATTCAAAAAGTGTTGCGGGCAGTAACGCCTGACAACCCAGACTTCGCAAATACAAACAGGATTTCCCGGCGATGCAATCATTACAACGTAAAGTTCTGCGCACTATCTGTCCCGATCAAAAAGGGCTGATCGCACGAATTACCAACATTTGCTACAAGCATGAACTGAATATCGTGCAGAACAACGAGTTCGTTGACCACCGTACCGGTCGCTTCTTCATGCGCACCGAGCTGGAAGGCATTTTCAACGACACCACCCTGCTGGCCGATCTGGACAGCGCGCTGCCGGAAGGTTCCGTGCGTGAGCTGAATCCAGCGGGCCGTCGTCGCATTGTGATTCTGGTGACAAAAGAGGCTCACTGCCTGGGCGATCTATTGATGAAGGCCAATTACGGTGGTCTGGACGTGGAAATCGCCGCTGTTATCGGTAACCACGAAACCCTGCGCACGCTGGTTGAGCGTTTTGATATTCCGTTTGAGCTGGTGAGCCATGAAGGCCATACCCGTGAAGAACACGACAACCTGATGGCTGCTGCCATTGAAGCGCATAACCCAGACTACGTGGTGCTGGCGAAATATATGCGCGTGCTGACGCCTTCCTTCGTGGCGCGTTTCCCGAACAAGATTATCAACATCCACCACTCGTTCCTCCCGGCCTTCATTGGCGCCCGCCCATACCATCAGGCGTACGAGCGAGGCGTGAAGATCATCGGCGCCACCGCGCACTACGTGAATGACAACCTGGACGAAGGCCCAATCATCATGCAGGACGTGATTCACGTGGATCACACCTATACCGCGGAAGATATGATGCGTGCCGGACGTGACGTTGAGAAGAACGTGTTGAGTCGTGCCCTGTATCAGGTGCTGGCGCAGCGTGTCTTTGTCTACGGTAACAGAACCATCATTCTTTAATCTTTCGGAAAATGAATTGATTAGCTTTGCGCCTTTACGGATAAAAAGCAGGCAAACAACTTCATTTCCCTAAAGGAATGCTTTACAGGGGCGTCTCATTTGATATGATGCGCCCCGCTTCCAGCAGGAAGCAGGCCAGTTAAAAGCATTACCCCGTGGTGGGGTTCCCGAGCGGCCAAAGGGAGCAGACTGTAAATCTGCCGTCATCGACTTCGAAGGTTCGAATCCTTCCCCCACCACCATCTCTCAGCACGACCTCAAAATTTGAATTACCCCTGGTGGGGTTCCCGAGCGGCCAAAGGGAGCAGACTGTAAATCTGCCGTCATCGACTTCGAAGGTTCGAATCCTTCCCCCACCACCATCACTTCCAAATGACCTTAAATTTTCTATTCGCACTGCGCATCATGTATTCCCATAACGGGGAAGGATGAGAAGCTTCGATTCGAGCGTAGCGAGAAAGCCTTGCCGCAGGCAACGACCCGAAGGGCGAGGCGCAACGCGCCGAGTAATCCTTCCCCCACCACCATCGCTTTCAATAAAATCCAAACGTCATAACAAAACCGAAACGAATCAACCTTCGCAGGCCGGGTAAGGCGCAGCCGCCACCCGGCAACAGAAATCTACATCGGCGGCAACCGGCGCTTGACCGGCGAACTCTTCACAATCGACGTATTACACTGGGCATGCTCCGCCAGCCCGTCCAGCAGCGCATCCAGTTGCTCTATCGATCGCACCACCAGCCTAATCACAAAGCAGTCTTCCCCGGTCACCTTGTCGCTCTCAATACACTCCGGCATCGCCTGAATGTATTTATCCACCTTATGCAACAGCCCCGGCAGAGGCCGCACGCGCACCAGCGCCTGCAGCGTATACCCCAGCGCGGCCAGATTCACCCGCGCACCATATCCCTGAATCACGCCCCGCTCTTCCAGCCGCTTCAGACGCTCTGCCGTGCTGGGTGAGGTCAGACCGATGCGGCCACTGAGCACCTTCAAAGACATCCGCGCATCTTCAACCAGGCAGGATAAAATTTGCCGGTCGATATCATCAATAAGGTATTCCACTCGTTTCACCTAATTTTAAAAAGCAGTTAACACTTTCAACCTTATATCACCCCTGTAAAACCCGACAGCATTTTTCGACAATAGCGTCATTCAATCAGGAGGTGGATGATGCGCGATTTCCATAAAGGCGTCTGGCAAATGAGCCTGGCGATGTTAATTTCCGGCTCTATCGGGGCGTTTGTTTTGCTCAGCGGTCTGCCGGTAACGGAAGTGGTGTTCTGGCGCTGCCTTATTGGGGCAATGGCGCTTTTTATTTTTATCCGGGTAAGTCAAAAGCCCTTTAGTCCCCTTACCCGCACCACGCTGCTGCTGGCGATTCTCGGCGGTGTGGCTTTAGTAGTGAACTGGCTGCTGCTCTTCGCAGCCTATGAACGCATCTCTATTGGCCTCTCTACCGTGGTCTATAACACACAGCCGTTTATGCTGGTCCTGATGGGGATGTTTTTAGGCGAGCGCGTCAGCCTGGTGAAATGGGGCTGGTTGTTCCTCGCCTTTGGCGGTGTGGTAATACTGCTCTCCAGCGAACTGACCGGTGCCCACGGCACTGAATGGCTCACCGGTATCGGTCTGGCCATGGCCGCGGCCTTCTTCTACGCGCTGACGGCAATCATTGCGCGCAAACTGAAAACCATCGCACCGCAGCATATTGCTTTTATTCAGGTGCTGACGGGCGTCGTGATGCTTCTGCCGTTTGCCAGCCTGCCGACTTTTTCCGGTGATTTCCCCTGGCCGATCCTGCTTACGCTCGGCATCGTCCATACCGGCATAATGTACCAGCTGCTGTATAGCGCGATTCAGAAGCTGCCTACCCCCATAACCGGTTCCCTGTCGTTTATCTATCCGGTGGTGGCGATTGTTGTCGATAATCTGGTGTTCGGACACTCGCTGAACCTGACGCAGCTGGCGGGCGGCGCGTTGATCCTGTTTGCTGCGGCGGGCAACAACCTGGGCTGGGGCGAAAAAAAACCCCGCGAATGCGGGGTGAGTATCAAAACGCTGAATTAGCGGCGGGCACGCACAATCTGGTATTTGCGCGTCAGGTACTCCACCGGCGCGCTCCAGATGTGCACCAGGCGGGAGAACGGGAACAGCACAAACAGCGTCATCCCCAGCACCAGGTGAACGCGGAAGATAAACGCCACGCCGTCCAGGTGCTCAGACGCTCCGCCGTGGAAGGTCACCACGGACTGCGCCCAGCCCACCAGCTTCATCATCTCGCTGCCGTCCATATGCTGCGCCGAGAACGGAATGGTCAGCAGGCCCAGCGCGCACTGCACCATCAGCAGGGAGAGGATCAGGATGTCCGCTGCGGTAGTGGTCGCACGCACGCGCGGGCTGAACAGACGACGCTTCAGCAGCAGCAGGCCACCTACCAGGGTCATCACGCCGCAGGCACCGCCGGCGATCATCGCCATCTTCTGCTTCACCTCAATTGGCAGCCACGCTTCGTACATCCAGTGCGGCGTAAGCATCCCCAGGAAGTGACCGGCAAAAATCCCCAGGATCCCGATGTGGAACAGGTTAGACGCGACGTGCATCCCCTTACGATCCAGCATCTGGCTGGAGGCAGCACGCCAGGTGTACTGGCCGTAGTCATAGCGCAGCCAGCTTCCCACCAGGAACACGGTGCCCGCGATATACGGGTAAATGTCAAAGAAGAACATATTCAGGAAGTGCATTAGTGCCGTCCTCCGTTAGAGATATTCAAATATTGCGGGGCAACCGCGCCGGCAAAACGACGCTGGTGAGTCGAGATTTCAGACTCCCCGCAGTTCTGGTCAGCAAAGAATTTCACCTGCTCTTCTTCCCAGACCGCATCCAGCGCCTGCGGGGTATCGTCGCGGGCTTCATCCGCGATTTTCTCCGCCACTTTTTCACTGTCTACAGAGGCGTTAGCCAGCTTCACCAGCAGGTCGAACAGTACCGCATAGCGGCTCTCGCGCTGCTGAAGACGCGCGCCGAGCAGCGCCAGAATCGGCGCGATGTCCTGCAGACCGCCCAGCGCCTCTTCTTTCGGCAGCTGTGCCAGATACTCAAGGTACAGCGGCAAGTGATCCGGCAGCTCGCGGCTGTCGAGCTGCAGGCCGTGCTGCTCGTACTGGGCCATCAGGTCAACCATCGCCTGACCGCGGTCGCGGGATTCCCCGTGAACATGTTCAAACAGCAGCAGCGACGTCGCGCGCCCGCGGTCAAACAGCTGGCTATAGTCCGCCTGGGCATCCAGAAGATCGCGCGCCAGCAGATCGCGGAGGAAAACGCCAAGCCGCTGGGCGTCCTCTTTGTCCAGGTTTTCAGATGACGCGAGTGCATCAAAGAGTTCCTGCTGATGCTGCGCAAGCGCAGCATCCGGGTACTCGAGCAGACGCGAAACAATGACGAGTTCAATCATTGGTGCGGCTCCGTTTTGCTGGTCACATCCATAGCGTCGATGCGGCGGCTGTTGAACAGGTTGAATTTGCTGTCAGACCCGTGGCAACCGTCACCGAAGGTAAAGCCGCAGCCATTTTTCTCCGGGAAGGCCTCTCGGGCCAGCTCGCGGTGGCTGCTCGGCACCACGAAACGGTCTTCGTAGTTGGCAATTGCGAGGTAGCGGTACATCTCCTGCGCCTGCGCTTCAGTCAGGCCCACCTCTTCCAGCGCGCGAGTATCGTTAACGCCGTCAACGGTTTCCGCACGTTTGAAGTGACGCATCGCCAGCATACGTTTCAGCGCCAGCAGTACCGGCTGGGTATCCCCTGCTGTCAGCAGGTTAGCCAGGTACTGAACCGGGATACGCAGGCTTTCCACGTCCGGCAGAATGCCGTTGCTGCCCAGTTCGCCCGCGTCAGCGGCAGACTGAATCGGTGACAGCGGCGGCACGTACCAGACCATCGGCAGGGTGCGGTATTCCGGGTGCAGCGGCAGGGCCAGCTTCCAGTCCATCGCCATTTTGTACACCGGAGACTGCTGCGCCGCGTCGATGACGCTCTGCGGAATGCCGTCTTTCAGCGCCTGCTCAATCACCTTCGGATCGTTCGGATCGAGGAACACGTCCAGCTGACGCTGGTACAGATCTTTCTCGTTCTCGGTGCTCGCGGCATTTTCAATCGCGTCCGCGTCGTACAGCAGCACGCCGAGGTAGCGAATACGGCCCACGCAGCTCTCAGAGCAAACGGTCGGCATACCGGCTTCGATACGCGGGTAGCAGAAGATGCACTTCTCTGATTTACCACTCTTCCAGTTGAAGTAGATTTTTTTGTACGGGCAGCCGGTGATGCACATGCGCCAGCCGCGGCACTTGTCCTGGTCGATCAGCACGATGCCGTCTTCTTCACGCTTGTAGATGGCGCCGCTTGGGCAGGTCGCCACGCACGCCGGGTTGAGGCAGTGCTCGCACAGGCGCGGCAGGTACATCATGAAGGTATTTTCGAACTGGCCGTACATCGCCTTCTGCATGTTCTCGAAGTTCTGGTCTTTGGCGCGTTTTTCGAACTCGCCGCCCAGAATTTCTTCCCAGTTTGGACCGCTGGTAATTTTGTCCATGCGCTTCCCGGTGATCAGCGAACGGGGACGGGCGATCGGCTGGTGTTTGCTTTCCGGCGCGTTGTGCAGGTTCTGGTAGTCGTAATCAAACGGCTCGTAGTAATCCTCGATGCCCGGCAGGTGCGGGTTAGCGAAGATTTTACCCAGCAGCATCGCGCGGTTACCCATGCGCGGCTGCAGCTTGCCGTTGATTTTACGGATCCAGCCGCCCTTCCACTTCTCCTGGTTTTCCCAGTCGGTCGGGAAGCCGGTGCCCGGCTTGCTTTCCACGTTGTTGAACCAGGCGTACTCCATACCTTCGCGGCTGGTCCAGACGTTTTTACAGGTGACCGAGCAGGTATGACAGCCGATGCATTTATCCAGATTCAGCACCATGCCGACTTGTGAACGAATTTTCATTTTACGCTCTCCTGTACCTGGTCATTACCTTCGCCGTCTAACCAGTTAATATTCTTCATCTTACGTACCACCACGAACTCATCGCGGTTCGATCCTACGGTGCCGTAGTAGTTAAAGCCGTAGGCCAGCTGCGCATAGCCACCGATCATGTGGGTCGGCTTTGGCGTAATACGCGTCACGGAGTTGTGAATACCGCCGCGCTGCTCGGTGATCTCGGACCCCGGCAGGTTAACGATACGCTCCTGCGCGTGGTACATCATGGTCATCCCGGCCGGTACGCGCTGGCTCACCACCGCACGCGCCGTCAGGGCACCGTTGCTGTTGAACACTTCGATCCAGTCGTTATCTTCGATACCCAGATCTTTGGCGTCCGTTTCGCTCATCCAGACAATCGGACCGCCGCGAGAAAGGGTCAGCATCAGCAGGTTGTCGCTGTAGGTGGAGTGGATACCCCACTTCTGGTGCGGCGTCAGGAAGTTCAGCGCTTTCTCCGGGTTACCGTTGGATTTCGCGCCCATCACCGCTTTCACGGAGCGGGTGTCGATTGGCGGACGATACACCAGCAGGCTTTCGCCGAAGTCGCGCATCCACTGGTGATCCTGATACAGCGACTGACGGCCGGACAGGGTGCGCCACGGGATAAGCTCGTGAACGTTGGTGTAGCCCGCGTTATAGGACACATGCTCATCTTCCAGACCTGACCAGGTCGGGCTGGAGATAATCTTGCGCGGCTGCGCCTGAATATCGCGGAAGCGGATTTTCTCTTCCTCTCTATTCGTCGCCAGATGCGTATGGTCGCGGCCGGTGAACTCGCTCAGTGCCGCCCAGGCTTTCACCGCCACGTGGCCGTTGGTTTCCGGGGCCAGGGTCAGGATCATCTCTGCCGCATCAATCGCCGTGTTCAGCATTGGCTGGCCTTTCGCCGGGCCGTCCGCTTTGGTGTAATTGAGCTTGCGCAGCAGGTCCATTTCGCTCTGGGTGTTCCAGGCGATCCCTTTCCCGCCGTTGCCGATTTTCTCCATCAGCGGGCCGATAGAGGTAAAGCGCTCATAGGTCGCCGGGTAGTCGCGTTCAACCGGAATAATGTGCGGCGCGGTCACGCCCGGGATCAGGTCGCACTCGCCTTTTTTCCAGTCCTTCACGTCCAGCGGCTGCGCCAGCTCGGCGGCGGAGTCGTGCTGGATTGGCAGCGTCACCACGTCGGTCTCTTTGCCCAGGTGCCCCACGCAGACTTCGGAGAATTTCTTCGCGATGTCTTTGTAGATATCCCAGTCGCTTTTCGATTCCCACGCCGGGTCAACGGCCGCAGACAGCGGATGAATAAACGGATGCATATCCGAGGTATTCATATCGTCTTTTTCGTACCAGGTCGCAGTTGGCAGCACAATGTCGGAGTACAGGCAGGTGCTGGACAGACGGAAGTCGAGGGTCACCACCAGATCCAGCTTGCCGTCCAGACCGTTATCTTTCCACTCCACCTCTTCCGGCTTCACGCCGCCCTGCTTGCCGAGATCTTTCCCCTGAATACCGTTTTCGGTACCGAGCAGGTATTTCAGCATGTACTCGTGGCCTTTACCGGACGAGCCCAGCAGGTTGGAGCGCCAGATGAACAGGTTACGCGGATGGTTTTTACCGTTTTCAGGCTGTTCTGCCGCGAAGCGGATTGAGCCATCCTTCAATGATTTCACGGTGTAGTCCACCGGCGACATCCCCGCCTGCTTCGCCTCTTGTGCAATGCGCAGCGGGTTAGTGCCCAGCTGCGGCGCAGAAGGCAGCCAGCCCATACGCTCAGCGCGCACGTTGAAGTCAATCAGGTGGCCGCTGTAGCGGGATTTATCCGCCATCGGCGACAGCAGTTCCTGCGCGGTGACCGTTTCGTAGCGCCACTGGCTGGAGTGGTTATAGAAGTAGGAGGTGCTGTTCATGTGGCGTGCCGGACGCTGCCAGTCGAGGGCAAACGCCAGCGGCTGCCAGCCGGTCTGCGGACGCAGTTTTTCCTGGCCCACGTAGTGCGCCCAGCCGCCGCCGCTCTGACCAACGCAGCCGCAGAAGATCAGCATGTTGATCAGACCGCGATAGTTCATATCGAGGTGATACCAGTGGTTCAGACCGGCGCCGACGATGATCATAGAGCGACCGTGGGTCTTGTCGGCGTTTTCCGCAAACTCGCGGGCAATACGAACGATCTGCGCGCGCGGTACGCCGGTGATCTGCTCCGCCCAGGCCGGGGTGTACGCCTTCACGTCGTCATAGCCGGTTGCGCAGTTTTCATCGTTCAGACCGCGCTCCAGGCCGTAGTTCGCCATGGTCAGGTCATAAACGGTGGTGACGAGTGCAGTTGAGCCGTCGGCCAGCTGCAGGCGCTTAACCGGCAGCTTGTGCATCAGAACGTTTTTCAGTTCGACCTTGTTAAAGTGCTCGGAACCTTCACCGCCAAAGTACGGGAAGCCGACCTCGGCAATCTCGTCCTGGCTGCCCAGCATGCTCAGACGCAGCTCCGTCTCTTCGCCGGTGGTGCCGTTGCGTTGCTCAAGATTCCACTTGCCCTTCTCTCCCCAGCGGAAGCCAATAGAGCCGTTTGGCACTACCAGCTCGCCGTTGCTGTTGTACGCAACGGTTTTCCACTCAGGGTTGTTTTCCTGGCCCAGCGAATCCACCAGATCGGCAGCGCGCAGCGTGCGGCCCGCGGCATAGTAGCCCTCACGCTCTTCCAGCATCACCAGCATCGGCATGTCGGTGTAGCGACGCACGTAGTCGGTAAAGTACTGGCTTGGCTTGTCGAGATGGAATTCACGCAGCATGACGTGGCCCATCGCCATCGCCATCGCGGCGTCGGTACCCTGTTTCGGCGCCAGCCACAGGTCGCACAGCTTGGCGATTTCGGCGTAGTCCGGGGTGACCGCAACGGTTTTGGTCCCTTTGTAACGAACTTCGGTAAAGAAGTGCGCGTCCGGGGTACGGGTCTGCGGTACGTTAGAGCCCCAGGCAATGATGTAGCTTGAGTTGTACCAGTCCGCGGATTCCGGCACATCGGTCTGCTCGCCCCAGGTTTGCGGAGACGCAGGCGGCAGGTCACAGTACCAGTCGTAGAAGCTCAGGCAGGTACCGCCGATAAGTGACAGATAGCGAGCCCCGGAGGCGTAAGAGACCATCGACATCGCCGGGATTGGCGAGAAGCCCGCCACGCGGTCAGGACCGTAGGTTTTGACGGTGTAGACGTTGGAGGCGGCAATCAGCTCGTTCACCTCTTTCCAGGAAGAGCGAACGAAGCCACCGCGACCGCGAGCCTGCTTGAAGCTTTTCGCTTTGTCGGCGTCCTCAATGATGGACGCCCAGGCATCCACCGGATCGCTGTGCTGCACTTTCGCTTCACGCCACATTTTCATCAGGCGCTTACGCATCAGAGGGTATTTCAGACGGTTAGCGCTGTAGAGATACCAGGAGTAGCTGGCGCCACGCGGGCAGCCGCGCGGTTCGTGGTTTGGCATATCCGGGCGGGTGCGCGGATAGTCGGTCTGCTGCATTTCCCAGGTCACCAGACCGTTTTTAACGAAAATCTTCCAGCTACATGAGCCAGTGCAGTTTACGCCGTGGGTAGAACGGACGACTTTGTCATGCTGCCAGCGCTGGCGGTAACCGTCTTCCCAGTCCCGGTTGGTATCCAGAACCTGGCCGTGCCCATCGGCAAACGTTTCACCCTTCTGTTTGAAGTAGCGAAACCGGTCCAAAAATTTGCTCATCGGGTATCTCCTGTATGGAGCCTGTGGCTCTCTAAATCGACATTGCTGATTTGCAGCGAAGGTAACGCCCTGAAAGAGGAGGAGAATTGATAACGATCAAGACGAAGAGGGACTTTAAAAGGAGGGGTTAGACTAAATACCACCAAAGCGGTATATTTTTAAAATAAATAACTAAATGATTTATAAAGACATTTTTCATTCATCGTACAATAACCCGGGCAAAATTTAACATCTCAGGTATTAAGGGGTAGACCAGCCTGCAACGCGATGGCGATCACAATGTTACCCGCAGGCGGCTGCTGTAAAAGCTTTCAGTATGTTGTAACTATTATTCGACCAAAAAAACGCGGCCCGAAGGCCGCGCAAACGGATAATCACACTTACTTATTTTTCTTGGTATTCCGGCCATATACCAGCCACGTAATCACAACGCAGGCGATATAGAAGACGAGGAAGACTTTCATGGCGCCTGCCGGAGAGCCGGTCAGGTCCAGCGAGATACCGAACGCTTTCGGGATAAAGAAGCCGCCAATGGCGCCAATCGCAGAGATAAAGCCCAGCGCCGCAGCCGTATCTGTCGCCGCTTCACGCATGGCCTGCTCTTCGCTTCCACCCTGCGCTTTCACGCGATCCATCGTCAGCTTGCGGAAGATCACGGAGATCATCTGGAAGGTGGAAGCACTCCCCAGTCCGGCGGTCAGGAACAGCACCATAAACACGGCGAAGAAGGCGATGAAGCTACCGCCCTGCCCGTCAGCAGGCAGCGTCAGGAACAGCAGCGCGCAGAAGACCGCCATCACAATAAAGTTCACCAGCGTCACGCGGGTACCGCCCAGACGGTCAGAGATCATACCGCCCAGCGAGCGCGCCAGTGCGCCAATGAACGGGCCGAAGAAAGCGAACTGCAGGATCTGCACGTCCGGGAACTGGGTTTTCGACAGCATCGCAAAGCCCGCTGAGAAGCCGATAAACGAACCGAAGGTAGCCAGATACAGCAGCGCCATCACCCAGAGGTGTCCACGCTTCAGCACCGGCAGCTGCTCGCTCAAAGAGGCCTTTGACGCGCTCAGATCGTTCATAAAGAACCAGGCTGCCAGGGTGAAGACCACCAGGAACGGGACCCAAATCCAGGCCGCGTTCTGCAGGTAGAGGGAAGAACCGTCCGCCTGCTCCACGCCACCGCCGCCGAAGGCGGCAAAAATAGAAACAGAGATCGCCAGCGGCGCAATCAGCTGCATCACGCTCACGCCCATGTTGCCCAGACCGCCGTTAATGCCCAGCGCGCCGCCCTGCTTCGCTTTCGGGAAGAAGAAGCTGATGTTCGCCATGCTGGAGGCAAAGTTAGCCCCCGCAAAACCGCACAGCAGGGAGATAATCACGAACACGCTGAACGGGGTGGAGATATCCTGCACCGCGAAGCCAAGCCACACGCAAGGGACGATCATGATGCCCGTACTGAACGCCGTCCAGCGGCGGCCGCCGAAGACCGGCACCATAAACGCGTATGGAACACGCAGCAGCGCGCCAGACAGCGACGGCAATGCGGTCAACATAAACAGCTGATCGGTCGTAAACGTAAACCCAACTTTCGGCAGGTTTACCGCGACCGCGCTAAACAACATCCATACGCAAAACGCTAAAAGCAGACACGGAACGGAAATCCACAGATTCCGGCTTGCTACACGATGGCCGCGCTGTTGCCAGAACGCCGGATCCTCTGGACGCCAGTCTGTAATAACGGCACCATTTTCCCTTTCGGGAGCGGATGAGTGACTCATAGACACCTCTGATTCTCGAATGATGCTGCAAACATTAGGGTTTTAGGGCGGCGGTAAGTTGATATAAATCAAAGGAAAAGTTCGGGGATTTGCGGCGCAAAAAAAGGGCTTATCCTTAGTGAGTAGAATAATTCGGTAAAAAAGACGTGGTTTTTCACTGTACTGACGGTTCCTTGCTACCACCGCTTCTTCGCCTATACTCCGTTGGCAATTTAGGGGTAATCCTTTATTGGTATGGGTATACTCCAGGGTATGCACCAGAATAACGCCATTCCTGCAAGCAGGCCACGTCAGGAGCCCGGCAACTCTATGTTAAAAAGATGTTTATCACCGCTGACTCTCGTGAATCAGCTAGCCCTGATTGTTTTGCTGTCTACCGCCCTTGGCGTGACCGGCATGGCGATTTCCGGCTGGCTGGTACAGGGAGTACAGGGTAATGCACATGCCATCAACGAGGCAGGCTCGCTACGCATGCAGAGTTATCGTCTGCTGGCGTCGGTTCCTCTGACGCAGGGCGATCGGCCCTTGATTGATGAAATGGAGCGCACGGCCTTCAGCCCTGAACTGGAAAACGCTGCCATCCGCGCCGGCCAGCAATCCCAGCTTAAAGCCCTGCAGGGCTACTGGCACACCCAGCTGGAACCCGGCCTGAAACAGGCGCGCAGCGCCGAAACCGTTGCTCAGGACGTAGCGGGTTTCGTATCCCGCATTGACGCGCTGGTCTCCTCTTTCGACCAAACCACCGAATTACGCATCGATCGGGTGGTGATGGTACACCGTGCCATGGCGCTGTTTATGGGCCTGCTGCTGATCTTCACCATTATCTGGCTCCGGGCGCGGCTGCTGAATCCGTGGAAACAGCTGCTGGCGATGGCGCGCGCCGTGACGAACAGAGATTTTACCCAGCGTACGCACATCAACGGTCGCAACGAGATGGCCATGCTCGGCCAGGCACTGAACACCATGTCGGCGGAGCTCTCTGAAAGCTATGCGGTGCTGGAGCAGCGCGTGCAGGAAAAAACGGCCGGGCTGGAGCAGAAAAACGAAATCCTCTCCTTCCTTTGGCAGGCCAACCGTCGGCTGCACATGCAGGTGCCGCTATGTGAACGCCTTTCGCCGGTGCTGAACGGCTTGCAAAATCTGACCCTGCTGCATGACCTGGAGCTGCGGGTTTACGATGTGGAAGATGAAGATAATCATCAGGAGTTTACCTGTCAGTCCGACATGTCCTGCGATGATAAAGGCTGTCACCTGTGCCCGCGCGGCCTGCCGCTGCAGACTACTGGCGGCACTACCCTGAAGTGGCGGCTGACGGACAGCCATACCCAGTACGGTATTCTGCTGGCAACGCTGCCAGCCGGGCGTCATCTGAGCCACGACCAGCAGCAGCTGGTTGATACGTTGGTTGAACAGCTAACGGCCACGCTGGCGCTTGACCGACATCAGGAAAAGCAGCAGCAGCTGATCGTCATGGAAGAGCGCGCGACCATTGCCCGCGAGCTCCACGATTCTATCGCCCAGTCGCTCTCCTGTATGAAAATGCAGGTGAGCTGCCTGCAGATGCAGGACGCGGAGATGCCGGAAAGCAATAAACAGCTGCTGAGCCAGATCCGCAACGAGCTGAACACCTCCTGGGTACAGCTGCGCGAGCTGCTGACCACCTTCCGCCTGCAGCTGACCGAGCCGGGCCTGCGCCCGGCGCTGGAATCCAGCTGTCAGGAATTTAGCGCCCGGCTGGGCTTCCCGGTGAAGCTGGATTACCAGCTCCCCCCGCGGTTTGTCCCTTCCCATCAGGCGATTCATCTGCTGCAGATCGCCCGCGAAGCGCTGAGCAACGTGCTTAAACACGCTGAAGCGACGGCGGTTACGGTCACCGTCAGCCAGCACGCTAACCAGGTCAGGTTGACGGTTTACGACAACGGCCGCGGCGTGCCGGAAAACGCCGAACGCACTAACCACTACGGTTTAATCATTATGCGAGACCGCGCCCAAAGCCTGCGCGGTGATTGCCAGGTTCGCCGGAGAGAGACGGGGGGCACGGAAGTCGTGGTCACCTTCATTCCCGAAAAACCGCTTACAACTGCTCAAGGAGAAACCCATGACTAATCAGGAACCGGCATCCATCCTGTTGATTGACGACCATCCGATGCTGCGTACTGGCGTAAAACAGCTGGTCAGCATGGCACCCGATATTACCGTGGTTGGCGAAGCCAGTAACGGTGAACAGGGCATTGAGCTTGCCGAATCCCTCGATCCCGATCTGATCCTGCTCGATCTCAATATGCCCGGCATGAACGGTCTGGAAACGCTCGACAAGCTGCGCGAGAAATCCCTTTCCGGTCGCGTGGTGGTCTTTAGCGTCTCCAACCACGAAGAGGATGTGGTCACGGCGCTGAAGCGCGGCGCGGATGGCTATCTGCTGAAGGATATGGAGCCGGAAGACCTGCTGAAGGCGCTGCAACAGGCGGCCGCAGGCGAGATGGTGCTGAGCGAGGCCCTGACGCCGGTGCTGGCCGCCAGCCTGCGGGCGAACCGCGCCACGTCTGACCGTGACGTCAGCCAGTTAACGCCGCGCGAACGCGATATTCTTAAACTGATCGCTCAGGGCCTGCCGAACAAAATGATCGCCCGCCGTCTGGATATCACCGAAAGCACGGTCAAAGTGCACGTGAAGCATATGCTGAAGAAAATGAAGCTAAAATCCCGCGTTGAAGCCGCGGTGTGGGTCCATCAGGAACGCATTTTTTAAGCATTACTCATCCGGCAGCAGCTTCCAGCGCGGGTCGTCGTCAGGTAATACAGCCAGCGGCTGCACCACAGCAAGCGTGATCTCATTGGACGAGACGCGCTGGCCCTTCTCATCTTCCACCACCGCCGAAAGATGCCAGCGGTTTGTCGCCCCCTCGCCGTCATTCCAGGCCGGCATAATCACGCTCCAGCCGTCGGTGCTGTTACTTTTCCCCGGGGACGTCAGGCTTAAGGCCTGGGTATCACCCTGCCAGTGGATCTGGCGGATGCCGTGGGTGCTGCGCACCTGTAGCTTCAGCATAACGGTTTCGCCCCCCTTCAGGTCCCACGGCGGGGTTGCCAGCCAGACGGAGAGCGTTTTTCGCTGGCGGAACTCCATCACCGGCAGGCTGTTACGCTCCGGCGAGTCATAGCGGCTTCCGCGCAGGGATCGCGTGGCCGCAACCTCTCCGGCGGAGAGTTGCTTAACCAGCGGCACGCCGAAGCGATAGTTGAGCTTCAGCCCGAGGTTATTCTGGCTCTCTCCGCTTTCGCCCTGCTTATGCGCGGCGGTCAGTGTCACCAGCGGCACGGGGGTATAGTTAAGCCCGAGATTGACCGCTACCGGGTTGTGATAGCCAGTTCCGCTGTTGAAGAGGTCGACATTGTCGCCAAAATACTGCTCGACGCTGACGCTGGTGTTCAGGTGATGAAACCACGGCAGCCAGGCTTTGGCGGTAACGTCATATCCCCGCGCCATGCGCTGCTCCTGGACGTCAGAGCTGTCGCGCCAGCTGGCAAAAGGCTGATAGTAGTTAGCCGACAGCCGCAGATTTTCTCCCCACACCTCCGCACCCAGCCCGGCACGCTGCAGGTTCTCATCCAGCAGGTTGTCGTAAAAGGTGTTGTAGCCCAGCAGCCATTTCCCGGCCACCCAGCGCTGGCCGATTCCGGCGTTACTGACCAGGCCATCCGTCTGCTGCGTCAGGCCGAGCTGGCTCCAGCTCAGATAACGGTTGTTATCGTTCCAGGGGATAAACCAGCTCCCGCTACTGCCGTTGAATTTGCCCTCATTATCCACGAGCAAATTGACGCTGGCATTCCCCCACGGTGACAGCCAGGATTCAATCTGCTGGTTCACCTCGCCGCTCACCGCGTCGCGCACCTGACCAAAGGCAAACTGCCGCGCCTGCTCGCCCGTTGTCAGGCCGTTGTCGGTCATACTGGCTTCACCAAAGGCTTTCGCCATTTCGGCCAGATGCTTTTCCCCTTCCCCGGTTGGGGCCGCCATGCCGAGATCGGGCAGACTGTCCCCGTTGTTATCAAAGGGATTTTGTGCCTGCTGGATAAAGGAATTCGGAGCACCATGAACGGCTCCGGCAGTAACAAGGGAGAGTAAAACAAGCGTTCGGAAAGGGGGAGAAACAGTCATCAATGTCGTAAGAATTACCCGGTGCTTACGTAAGAACACCAGTTACCTTAACGCGATTTCTCCCCATTTGCAGCTTTAAGGGGAATTTTCCGGAATTTCCTGAAACATTGTTTTGAGCTCAGGCACGCACGAACCGCAGTTCGTTCCGCAGCGTAACCGCGCGCCCAGCATGGTTACGGAATCACACCCTCCGGCAATCGCTTCCCGTATCGCGTTTTCTCCCACACTGAAACAGCTGCAGATGATGCGCCCCGGATCGGCACTCTTCCCCGCGCCCTGCCCGTTCAGCAGCGCATGCCGCTCTGCGGGCGTCGAGGGTGGCGACTGAAATGCGGCGTCAATCACCGGGTGCGCCAGCTCGGGCAACGCGGTGCCTTCCCAGAAGCCGAGCATCAGATGGCCTTCGTGCCAGGCCAGCACGCTGCTGCGTTCCCCGGTTTGCGCAACCTGCAGCTGCCAGCCGCGCCCGCAGGCATAATCCATGACCCACGGGAGCAGCGGCTTATCACCCGCTATCGTCATTCGCGAGGGTTTACGCCACCAGTGAACCGAAGAGGGTATTTCCGGCCATTCCCGGGCATAGAGCTCCCCCTGCCAGCCGGGCTGCCAGGGCATGATTCTGACGGCGGTTTGTTTACTCTCCGGCTGGCCCGAAGCCGGGTCGCAACGCCCTTCCACCAGCGCGTTCACCTTACCCTGGCGGGCAAACTCAGCGTTCCAGTGCATCGGGGCAAATGCTTCGCCTTCCCGTATTCCGTCGTTGATTCGCACTCTGGCAACCATCACACCGCGCGGGGAATTGATGCGCGCCAGCTGGCCGTCACACAGGGCAAATCGGATCGCGTCTGCGGTGCAGACCTCAACAAACGGCTCCGCGATATGCTGCATCAGCCGGGGTACGTATCCTGTCCGGGTCATGGTGTGCCACTGGTCGCGGATGCGCCCGGAGTTAAGGATCAGAGGGTAGAGCGCGGTGGTCGTTGCGCCGTGCGGCAGCGGCTCGACCGGCACCAGGTTTCGGCGCGGGAAATCCCCCGTTCGCCATTGATAAGGTTCAAGTCGCTCCCACGCTTCACGGGTTAGCCCGGCCAGCTCATGCAGGTTGAATGCCCGCGCGCCGTCGTTTTCAAAGGCCGTCAGCGCCGCATGCTCGCAAAAAATCTCGTGCGGATGATCCCAGGCAAAGGCCTCGCCGTAGCCCAGCCGTTTTGCAATCTGAGCCACGATCCACCAGTCAGGCTTCGCTTCGCCCGGAGCGGGCAGAAACGCGCGCTGGCGCGAAATGCGCCGCTCGGAATTGGTCACCGTGCCGTCCTTCTCCCCCCAGCCCAGCGCCGGAAAACGGATATGGGCAAACCGGCTGGTGTCGGTATCTTTCATCACTTCAGAAACCATCACCAGCGGGCACACTGCCAGCGCCTGACACACCGCGTGGCTGTCCGGCAGCGACACGGCAGGGTTGGTGCCCATGATCCACACCGCCTTCACCTCGCCGCGGGCGATGGCGTCAAACAGCTCCACCGCCATCAGGCCCGGCGTCTGCGCCAGCCGTTCCGTTCCCCAGAAACGCGCCACCCGAGAGAGATCGTCCGGCTCGAAGTTCATATGCGCCGCCAGCTGGTTCGCCAGCCCGCCCACTTCGCGACCGCCCATGGCGTTTGGCTGTCCGGTCAGCGAAAACGGGCCGCAGCCCGGACGGTTAAATTTCCCGCTGGCAAGATGAACGTTAATGATGGCGCTGCACTTGTCGCTGCCGCTGGTGGACTGGTTGATCCCCATGGTGTAGAGCGTTATCGCCCGCGGCGCGGTGACAAACCAGTCATAAAAAGTCCCCACTTTCTCTGAAGGAAGGTCGCAAAACGCCGCCACGCGGGCAACCGGCCACTCATCGGTGTCCTGAATCAGATTGAGCAACCCCACAAACAGCCCGGCGTCGCTGCCGGGCTTAAGCGCCAGATGCAGGTCGGCAATATCGCAGGTAGCGGTTTTACGCGGGTCAATCACCACCACCTTCATCTGCGGGTTGTTATGCTTTGCCTGCACCAGGCGCTGATAGAGCACCGGATGCGTCCAGGCCGCGTTCGAGCCAGCCAGCACCACCAGATCGCTGTTTTCCACATCCTCATAGCTGCACGGCACCACGTCTTCGCCGAAGGCACGCTTGTAGCCCACCACCGCCGAGGACATGCAGAGCCGGGAGTTGGTATCAATGTTCGCCGCGCCGATAAACCCTTTCATCAGCTTGTTGGCGGCATAGTAATCCTCGGTTAACAGCTGGCCGGAGGCGTAAAACGCCACCGCCTGCGGCCCCCATGTGTCGACGATCTCCCGCAGCCGCTCCCCCGCCGCGTTCAGCGCCTGCGCCCAGTCAACCTCAAGTCCGTCGACAACGGGGCGCAAAAGCCGCCCCTGCAAGCCCGTCGTCTCCCCCAGGGCTGCCCCTTTCACGCACAGGCGGCCAAAGTTCGCAGGATGGGTTTCATCCCCACGAACGCTGACCGCGCCATCCTCCACGCTGGCGACCATGCCGCAGCCTACCCCGCAGTAGGGGCACGTTGTCCGGGTATCCGTCATGAGGCCTCCGCACGCATCACCAGCTCTTCGTTTCCGACCCACACCTTGCCGTTTTCAATTTTTACCGGCCAGGCGCGCACCGCGGGTTCACCGTTCTCCACCTGACAGCCGTCGCGCAGACGAATGCGCTGCTTGTAGAGCGGGGAAATTACCACCGGCTCGCCCGCCGCATCGCCAAGGATGCCGCGCGAAAGCACGTTCGCGCTGCTGCCCGGCTCCAGATCGTCCAGGGCATAAACGGACGTTCCAAAGCGGAACAGCGCAATCGGTTTTCGGCCAAGCCGCGCGCCGATGCCCGCCTGCTCCGGGATATCGTCAATGCCGCAGATTTCCTGCCAGCGCTTGCTATCGTCCGACGGTGCGTGGTTCACCGCGGTGCGGAACAGCGCCAGGCGATCAGGATCGTTGAGCGTGGTTTGCCACTCGCACTGGTACGTCTCTACTACCCGGGCCATCTCCTGCTCCAGCTCGTGGGCGATGCCGAGGCTGTCGTTGAGGATCACCTCCCGCAGATAGTCGAGGCCGCCCTCCAGGTTGTCCATCCAGGTGCTGGTGCGCTGCAGGCGATCCGCCGTGCGAATATAAAACATCAGGAAACGGTCGACGGTGCGGATCAGCGTTTCGTCGTCCAGATCGCTGGCGAAGAGATCCGCATGGCGGGGCTTCATGCCGCCGTTGCCACACAGATAAAGGTTCCAGCCTTTGTCCGTGGCAATCACCCCCACGTCTTTGCTCTGCGCCTCCGCGCATTCGCGGGTGCAGCCGGAAACCGCCATTTTGATTTTGTGCGGCGCGCGCAGGCCCTTGTAGCGGTGTTCCAGCCGGACCGCGAGGCCGGTGGAGTCCTGCACGCCGTAGCGGCACCAGGTCGACCCGACGCAGGATTTCACCGTGCGCAGGGATTTCCCGTAGGCGTGCCCGGTTTCAAACCCGGCCTCCACCAGCGCCTGCCAGATTTCCGGCAGCTGTTCCAGAGTGGCGCCAAACAGATCGATACGCTGCCCGCCGGTGATTTTGCTGTACAGGCCGTAGCGTTTGGCAATCTGACCGATAGCGATCAGCCCGTCTGCCGTCACTTCCCCTGCGGGCATGCGCGGCACGATGGAATACGTTCCGTCTTTCTGGATGTTGGCGAAGTAGCGGTCGTTAGTGTCCTGCAGCGGCAGATGCGCCGGCTTCAGCAGGTACTCGTTCCAGCAGGAGGCCAGCACCGATCCCACCAGCGGCTTACAGATTTCGCACCCGTGGCCCTGACCGTAGCGGCTGATGAGCTGGTCGAAGGTGTGGATATGGTTGACGCGCACGAGGTGGTAAATCTCCTGACGCGAGTACGGGAAGTGTTCGCAGATATCCTTTTTTACCTCCACGCCCTGCTCGGCAAGCTGGAACTCCATCACCTGCTTCACCAGCGCGCTGCATCCGCCACAGCCGGTTGCCGCTTTGGTGCACTGCTTAACGGCGCCGATATCCGCTGCGCCCGTACTCACCGCCCGGCAGATATCGCCTTTACTGACGTTATGACACGAACAGATCTGCGCGCTTTCCGGCAGCGCCGCCACGCCCAGCGCTTTCGGCGCGCTGCCTGACAACGCGGGTAAAATCAGTGTTTCCGGCTCTTTCGGCAGGCTGATGCCGTTAAGCATCATCTGCACCAGCGTGGCGTATTCGCTGGCATCACCCACCAGCACGCCGCCCAGCAGCGTTTTGCCGTCGTGGCTGACCACAATTTTCTTGTAGATTTGCTGCGGGCCGTGCGTCCACTGGTAGCTTAGCGCTCCCGGCGTGCGCCCGTGGGCATCGCCAAAGGACGCCACGTCCACGCCGAGCAGCTTGAGCTTAGTGCTCATATCTGCCCCGGTGAAGGTTTTATCTTCGCCCGCGAGCGCGGCGGCGGCCACGCGCGCCATCTGGTAGCCCGGCGCCACCAGGCCGAAGATTTTCCCTTCCCACAGCGCGCACTCGCCGATGGCCAGCACGTCCGGATCGGAGGTCCGGCAGCCGTCATCAATGCAGATCCCACCGCGCTCGCCGACAGCCAGCCCGCCGCTGCGCGCCAGTGCGTCCTGCGGACGAATGCCGGCAGAGAAGACCACCATGTCCGTTTCCAGCAGTTCGCCATCGGCAAAGCGCAGCGTTAGCCCGTCGTCCGTCGAGGCAATTTCCGTGGTGGCTTTACTGGTGTGTACGCCGACGCCCAGCGCCTCGATTTTCCTGCGCAGCATCGCCGCGCCGTCGTTGTCGAGCTGGACCGCCATCAGATTGGGCGCAAACTCCACCACATGAGTTTCCAGCCCGAGCTGCCTGAGGGCATTCGCCGCCTCCAGCCCGAGCAGGCCGCCGCCAATCACCACGCCGCGGCGCGAGCCCGCGGCGTGGGCCGCAATGTTGTCCAGGTCGTCAAGGGTGCGGTAGACAAAGCAGCCCGGCAGATCGTTGCCCGGCACGGGCGGGACGAACGGGTATGAGCCGGTCGCCAGCACCAGTTTATCCCAGTGCGTTTCATGCCCGCTGGCGGTACGTACCACGCGCGCGTCGCGGTCGACAGCGACGATCTGCTGCGACAGGCGCAGCTCAATGCCGTTGTTGGCAAAGAAATCCCCTTCCACCAGCGAGAGTGACGCCGCGCTGCGTCCGCCAAAATATTCCGAGAGATGCACGCGATCGTAGGCCGCATAGCGCTCCTCGCCAAAAACAACGATCTGATACTGCTGATGCAGATTACGGTTAACGCAGTCTTCGAGGAAATGATGGCCGACCATACCGTGCCCAACCACCACCAGAGTAGGTTTTGTCATAGCGTTCTGTCCTGCAACCTGCGGTTGCGTAGTGAAACGATCGAACAGCCAGTCCGCGTGGGCGGGCACAGCCGTTGCCAGTAAATCGGTAAATGTTGCCGCGCTGCGGCAGTCGCCCATCAGCAGCACACCAGCCAGCGCCCCCCAATGGATCAGTAAACGCCGATAGTGACGGGTCAGCGGATCCCATGAACTCCAGACCACATCGCTCTCCAGCGCTTCCGCACGCCCGAGGCTGAACAGCTCCACGCCGGTCACCTTGAGGCGCATGCCGTTGTCGGTCAGGGCAAACGGCGCGGTAACGTCCCCGGCCAGCCGCGCGGCGAGAATATCCGCCTGCGCCAGGCAGGGGGCGACCAGGCCAAACGTCTGGCCGTCAATCTCACAGCACTCGCCAATGGCGTAGACGTTCGGCCTGGAAGTCCGCATCTGGTGATCCACCACGATGCCGCGCGCGCAGCGAATGCCGCTGGCCTGCGCCAGCGCGACGTTGGGCTGCACACCGGTCGCCAGCACCACGCGCGCGGCGGTGACGCGGCGTCCGTTCAGCAGCGTCACGCTATTCCCGTCAATCGCCGCGATACCGGAGGCGAGTTCACAGCTAACGCCCCGCGCCGCCAGCGCCTCTTCCAGCAGCATTCCCGCCTGCTGGTCCAGCTGCTGCTCCATCAGCCACGGACCGCGATGAACGAGCGTGACGTTGTCACCTGAACGCGCCAACGCTGCCGCCGTCTCTACGCCGAGCACGCCGCCCCCCAGCACCACCACCGGACCGGCGATCGCCTGAATGGCCCGGGTATCTTCCAGGGTACGGAACGTGAAGACATGCGGCGCATCACCGCCAGGGATCGGCGGCACAAAGGGCGTTGACCCGGTAGCAAATACCAGCGCATCCCAGCCCAGCGTGCGGGCGGTGGTTTGCACTTCCCGCGCGTCCAGGTCCACAGCGAGCGCCTTTTCGCCGCGCAGCACCGTTACGCCCCGCTCCCGGTACCAGCGGTCATCCTGAAGGCCGATGCCCGCAGCCGTTTTTTCACCGCCCAGCACCGGCGAAAGCTGGATACGGTTATAGGCATGCTCCGGCTCATCACCGATGACGGTGATAGCGAACCGACCGGAAGCACGCCCGGTGAGCGAAGCAATCAGCCGGGTTGCCGCCATGCCATTCCCGATAATGACCAGTCGCATCAAAGCCCCCTCGCTACGCCGCTTTCGGCTGTTTTTCGTAGAGGAAATGAAGGATCTGCTGACGCATGTGGTGATAGCGGCTATCGTCCGCCAGCTGAACCCGGTTGCGCGGACGCGGCAGGTCTACGCGGAGGATCTCCCCGACGGTGGCCGCCGGGCCGTTGGTCATCATCAGCACGCGATCGGAAAGCAGCACCGCCTCGTCCACATCGTGGGTAATGAGCACGATGGTGGTGTTCAGCGCCTGCTGGATCTGCATCACCGAGTCCTGCAGGTGGGCGCGCGTCAGCGCATCCAGCGCGCCGAACGGCTCATCCATCAGCAGCACTTTCGGCTTCATCGCCAGCGCGCGGGCAATGCCGACGCGCTGCTTCATGCCGCCGGAGATCTCCCCCGGACGCTTGTGCAACGCGTGGCCCATCTGCACGCGGTCAAGGTTGTGCTCTATCCACGCTTTGCGCTCGGCCTTGCTCATGGTGTGGCGGAACACCTGATCCACCGCCAGCGCCACGTTGTCGAAACAGGTCAGCCACGGCAGCAGCGAATGGTTCTGGAAAACCACCGCGCGCTCGGGCCCCGGCCCGGCGATTTCGCGGTTGTCGCAAATCAGCCCGCCTTCCGTCGGCAGCGTAATGCCGGCGATGAGATTCAGCAGCGTCGATTTGCCGCAGCCGGAGTGGCCGATCAGGCTGACGGTTTCGCCCTCGTGGATATCAAAAGAGACGTTTTGCAGCGCCAGAAACTCGCCGCTGGCGGTGGAAAAACGCTGGCTCACGGCCTGGACCTGAATTAATGGTTTCATGTTCGCTCCTTATTTTTCCTGCCAGCTAAAGCGACGGGCGATCAGCATCAGCCCCTGCTCCAGCAGCAGCCCGACCACGCCAATGATGACGATGGCGATGAGAATGTTTTCGACGTTGAGGTTGTTCCACTCGTTCCAGATCCAGAAGCCGATGCCGAGGCCTCCGGTGAGCATCTCGGCGGCGACAATCACCAGCCAGGCGATGCCGATGGAGAGGCGCACCCCGGTCAGTACAGCGGGCAGCACCGCCGGAAAAAGAATGCGGCGCATAATGGTCCACTCGGAAAGCTGCAATACGCGGGCGACGTTGAGGTAATCCTGCGGAATGCGGCGCACGCCTTCGGCGGTGTTGATGACCATCGGCCAGATGGAGCAGATAAAAATGGTCCAGCTCGACGCGGGCTCCGCCTTCTGGAACAGCAGCAGGCCGATGGGCAGCCAGGCCAGCGGGCTGACCGGGCGCAGAAGCGCAATCAGCGGGTTAAACATGCGCGCGAAAAAGGTGAAGCGACCAATCAAAAAACCCAGCGGTATGCCCGCCAGCGCCGCCAGGCCAAAGCCGATGGCAACGCGCTGCAGTGAAGCAAGCACGTTCCAGCCAATGCCCATATCGTTAGGCCCGTCGCGATAAAACGGATCGGCGAAAAGGGTAATAGCGGAATCAAGCGTGCTGAGCGGCGTCGGGAAACCTTTGCTGTTTATCGCTGCCAGCTGCCAGAGCACCACCAGCAGCCCGAGACCGAGCAGCGCCGGAATCACGCGCTGTAAAAAATCGTTCATCCGGCGCGCAAATGCGGGCGTACGGCGGCGAACCTCTACCGGAGGCAGGACAATCACTTCCCCGCTCTCTGACGTCTGTTGTGGTTTCGTATTTTGCAGATGCGGCATAATCAGGCCCCTTTACGGTGAATGGCGAAACGGCTGGCGTACCCTTCCGGATCGGTGCCGTTCCAGACGGTGCCGTCCATCAGCGTGCTGCTGCGGTACGGTGATGACGGTGCGGACATGCCGCCGACCGCGGCGGCGGCATCCTGCCAGACCGCAGTCTGGTTAATGCGCTGCGCGATGCCCGCATAGTCCGGCGCGGCTTTGAGCAAGCCCCAGCGGCGGAACTGGGTTAAGAACCACATACCGTCGGAGTGGTACGGGTAGCTGACGGCCCCCTCGTTGAAGAAGCGGATCGGGTGCGCGTCCTGCCAGCGCTGGCCCAGGCCGTTGTCGTACTCGCCGAGCATGCGCCCGGTAAGATACTGTTCTTTGCAGTTGAGCCACGCCCGGCGGGAGAGGATCTGCGCGGTTTCGCGTTTGTTTTCCGGGGATGCCTCGATCCAGCGCGCGGCCTCCAGCACCGCGCTCACCAGCGCCCGCGCGGTGTGCGGATTTTTCTCCACCCAGTCACGGCGCGTACCGAGGATTTTTTCCGGATGATCGGCCCAGATAGACTGCGACGTGGCGGCGGTAAAACCGATGCGGTCGTTAATCGCCCGCGCGTTCCACGGCTCGCCGACGCAGAAGCCCACCATGTTGCCAATGCGCATGTTCATCACCATCTGCGGCGGCGGCACGACGACCGTGCGCACGTCCTCAAACGGATTAATACCCGCGCTGGCCAGCCAGTAGTAGAGCCACATGGCGTGCGTCCCGGTCGGGAAGGTGTGCGCGAAGGTATAGGTTCCCGGCGCTTGCTGCCCGATCAGCGTTTTCAGCCCATCGAGGTCGCGAACGCCCTTCTCTGCCAGATCGCTGGAGAGCGTAATGGCCTGACCGTTCTGGTTGAGGGTCATCAGGTTCGCCATCTGCTGCGGTTTGCCGGCGATGCCCAGTTCCAGGCCGTACAGCAGGCCGTAAAGAATGTGTGCGGCATCAAGTTCCCCCGCCACCAGCTTGTCGCGCACCGCCGCCCAGCTCGCCTCTTTGGTGGGAACAAGGGTGATACCGTATTTTTTATCAAAGCCTTTCAGGGCTGCGATAACCACCGGCGCGCAGTCGGTCAGCGGGATAAACCCGACGCGCACCGTCTCCTGTTCCGGTTTATCCGAGCCTGCCGCCCAGGCGGCCTGCATTACACCCGGTAACAGCACTGCGCCACTCGCCAGCATGCTGGCCTGCAAAAATCGCCGTCTCGACAAATCCGCCATAACCGCTCCCGAAAAAAAGCCAAAAAAAAGCGCCCGCCGTGCCGAAGCACCGCTGGACGCCTTTATCCCGAAGACTGATGCACCGCCGTTGGCGCACCGTCAAAAATGGTTAATTAAATAATGCAAAGCTAATGCCAGGTCTGAAGACTCTGTTTCAGGGCCTGAAGCCGGGTTTTGCGCGCGACCACGCACCTCAATCAGGCATAAAATGCCCGCTGATTGTGCAGCTACACCTTAGGTGTTACCTGCCACACGCTCTTCACCGTAAGCAGCGCGCGGGCGATATCCACCATGCGCTGGTTCTTGTCCATCGCCATTTTGCGCAGCGTCGTCCAGGCCTGCTCTTCACTCATATGCTGATGGGTCATCAGCACGCTTTTGGCTTTATCAATGGTTTTGCGCTCCTCAAGCGTATCGCGCAGCGACGCGAGCTGGCGGGACAGCTGCTCTATTTCACGCGCCTGCTGGCGAACCAGGGTCAGCAGCGGTTTATCCGGGTAGTGAGCAAGCGGATCGTCCTCTTCATCCCCTGGAAGCGGGTACGCCTCGTCGCGCTGAATACGCTCATCCACCGCGACCATCAGATCTGCGATGATCGTCTCTTCCAGCGCGCGCAGATGCTCCAGCCGCGCCGTTTGCAGCGCAAACCAGGCGAGCGCGGTATGGCCATTGTCTGCGGCAGGCTGTCGGGTACAGGCCACGCGCCGGAGTTGCTCCGTTTCTCGATCGGGCTGGCAGTTGAGTGAGAACGTAGTCTGCACGTCAGCCTGGCTGTGGGAGAGAAAGATCTCAAAGCAGGCCTGCTGCCCGTCAATGCGGTCAACCAGTCGCTGGCGCGTCACATCGTCGAAAAAGCCCTGCGTAAAGCCAATCGCCCCCAGGGCCCGCTCCTGTCCTGCCAGCTCTTTTCCCTGCATCAGGCTATAAAGCGCGACGAAACGGCCCGCGATTTGCGGGTCGTCAATGCTGTCATTAAGCTGAGGCACGATACTGAGCAGGTGGCGCAGCATACGGGAGTAGTGCTCCATTGCCTGCGGAGCCGTCAGCGTTTGCCGACTTACACCGTCGCGCAGCGCGGGAAGCGTCTCCAGCGTGAGCAGCGCATTGCCGATACGTTCGCAAACGGCGCTTCCCGGGAAGGCGGAGTGCTTTCCAAGAATGTCATTCAGTGCAGCAAGGTTTTCGTCCACCAGCGCCCGGCTGGCTTTGCATTCAGGCGCGTAGAGCTTACCCTGTGAGCAGAGCCAGACGTTGGACGCCCCGCGCTCGCACTGGAGCATATGCACCAGTTGGCTAATGCCGTGCACCAGCACGTTCAGCTGCGCCAGCCTGCTGAGCTGCTCCCGGCGCATACGCCTTGCGCGCTGGAGCCATTCGGTTGCACCTGGCGAAATGCCGGCCATTAATGTCATGCTTACTCTCCCGGACAGCGAAACTCCGGGTAATTAAGCAATATTCGTGCCTTTTAAAGAACAGGAGTCAACATGCAGAAGATTGTGATCGTCGCCAACGGTGCGGCCTACGGCAGCGAATCCCTTTTCAACAGCCTGCGCCTGGCGATCGCGCTACGCGAAAAAGAGAGCGACCTGGCGTTACGGCTTTTTTTAATGTCGGACGCCGTCACTGCCGGGCTGAAGGGGCAGAAACCGGCAGAGGGGTATAACATTCAGCAGATGCTGGAGATCCTGACCGCGCAAAATGTACCGGTGAAACTGTGCAAGACCTGCACCGACGGGCGAGGTATTACCGGGCTGCCGCTGATCGATGGCGTGGAAATCGGTACGCTGGTGGAACTGGCCGAATGGACGCTGACCGCGGATAAAGTATTAACTTTTTAATAATAAACCCGTAAAAATATTATTTTCTTATGGACGCGGTTTCAGCATCAAGTTTACCTGCGGGGTTGCCGATAGGCATGGAAACAACACAGCAGGTATTTCACTTATGTTCAGATCCATTCGCGCACGCATTATCGCCGCGACGACAGGCTGCCTTGTCGTCGCCCTTCTTCTCAATACCGTTATTAACTTCCAGGTGACGCGCCAGGATAACCAGCAGTCCCAGCGCGATATTCTGACCAGCACCAGCGCCAGCCACAACATGGCGATTGCCGACTGGGTCAAAAGCAAAATGACGGTGATTGCCTCCGCGCAGAGCATCGCGCTGGCTGACGATCCCGTTCCGGTATTTAAGCAGCTTGCCCAGGCTGGCGGCTTCACCAACGTCTACGTGGGCTACGCCAGCAAGACGGCGAAATTCTCCGACCCGGCGGGCGTCCCGGCGGATTATGACCCGACCATACGCCCCTGGTACCAGCAGGTGGTGAGCACGGACGGCCCGGTTGTGACGGCGCCCTACGTTGATGCCGGGACCGGGAAGCTGGTGGTGACATTTGCCGTGCCGGTGAAAGAGAATGGCACTCTGAAAGCGGTGGTGGCGGGCGATGTCGCCATGGATAGCGTGGTGGCGAACGTGCGCGGTATCCACCCCACGCCTGCCAGCAGCGGGTTACTCCTGAACACCGACGGCACGGTGATTGCCGCCAACGAGCCGGCCCTGACGCTGAAGCCGTTTGCCGAGACGATCAAAGGCATCGACCTTGCAGCGCTGAAAAGTGGTAACCCGGTCGACGGAACGCTGAATGACGAGGAAAAAACCTTTATCGCCTCAGCCGTGCCGGGCACGAACTGGCTGCTGGTGGTCGCCCTCGATAGCAGCGACGCCACCTCCGGCATGCGTTCCCTGCTGAAAGCGTCGGCGATTTCGCTGGTGATCCTGGCACTCCTGAGCGGCGCTATTGTTCACGTCCTGATTGCACGCCTGCTTAAGCGCCTGTCCGACATTCGCGACGCGATGCACAGCATTGCCAACGGCACCAACGATCTTTCCCAGCGCCTGCCGGACAGCGGCGATGACGAAGTGGCGCAAATTGCACAGGCGTTTAACGCCTTCAGCGATAAGCTCTCGGTGGTGATGGTCCAGCTTCGCGACGCCAGCGCCTCGGTGAAAAACGCCGCGCAGGAGATTGCGGCAGGCAACCAGGATCTCTCCGGACGTACCGAGCAGGCCGCGTCCAGCCTTCGCGAAACCGCCAGCGCCGTGGAAGAGATAACCGCCTCCGTCACCCAGTCGAATGAATCGGCAGCAGAAGCCAACGACCAGGCAAGCCGGGCCTCTGCGGCCGCAGCGCTCGGCGGTGAAGTGGTCTCGCAGGCCATCAGCACCATGCAGTCCATCGAAGTGGCTTCTGCAAAAATTGGCGATATCACCAGCGTGATCGACGGCATCGCCTTCCAGACCAACATTCTGGCACTGAACGCCTCCGTCGAGGCGGCGCGTGCCGGTGAGCAGGGGCGCGGGTTCGCTGTGGTGGCCGGCGAAGTGCGGAACCTCGCCAGCCGCAGCGCCCAGGCGGCGAAAGAGATCAAATCGCTTATCGACTCTACCACAGACAGCGTGGCCACCGGCTCGCGCTACGTGCATCTGGCCGGGGAAAGCATGGATGAGATCCGATCCAGCATCGGCAGCGTCTCCGGCATCATGCGCGAAATATCTATTGCGACCAGCGAACAGATGAAAGGCATTCACGAGATCAACCACGCGGTAACCCATCTCGACCGGATGGTGCAGCAGAACGCCGAGCTGGTGGTGCAGTCCGCCGCGGCCGCCAGCGCATTGCAAAGCCAGGCGGGCGACCTTGCTGAAACCGCCGGTCATTTCCGCATTTAATTTTATTTCCGCGCGGGTTTACCGGGTAAAACCCGCGCCAGCTGAATGCTTTCAGGCATTTTGTCATTTTTGTTTAAACGTTATGCCATTTTTTGATCAAAATCAGCATCCCTCGCCTCCCTCTTTGGTGTTATGCAATGAGTATTTTGTGAACAATATCACGCTCGGGATGGGCAAAATCGACGGGGTAAATAAATGGCACTGGTGAAAACAAGTTTGAAACTGTTTGGCGGGGATACGGTGGTGGTGCGTTGCTCAGAGCGCTGTCGTATTCATCTGATGAGTGCGAAAGCACAGAAGCAGTCCCAGGCGGATATTCTGACCGTTCAGGATGATAAGGCCTGGCTAACCGTGCCGTATACCGGCACGTGGGATGTTCTGATCGACAGCCACAGCCAGTCGCTGGAACATTCGGTCAGTTACGTGGCAGCGTAATTTAAACGCCCGGCGAGCCGGGCGTATTCTCAGGCAAAACCCGGTCGCAGCGTGCTGTTGAGCGGGTTCCCTTCCAGCAACGCCTTCACCTTTACCACCAGCTCATTCAGACAATCGTCCTGCATGCCGAGGCGGGTCAGCTCCTGATCGAGGGAGAAGAGATACTGCGCGTTGGTGCCGAGCGGCCCGCTGGCGGCGGCAATTAACGGGGCAATCACCTGCGTGCGGGTGTCCGCCTCATACAGCGGATGGCGCGGATCCATAATAAACACCAGCGCGTTTACGGTGCGTCCGTCGTCAAGCTCCAGCTTGCACCAGCTCGGCATATAGCAGCCGGTGATCATCTCGCGCTTCCAGAGCAGCGTCAGCTCCTCTTCGAGCGTGGCATCCGGCAGGCGATACGCCACGCCCGTGGTGCGTCCGCCCTCTTTCAGTGCAAGCATGCGCCCTGGCTGACAGGCGCTGCCGCGTCCGGCCGTCAGGCGCAGGCAAAATGCGCGGTGCCAGCCGGGCAACGTACCCGTTGCCGATTCAACAAATTCGAGAGCCGGGTTCCACATCAGTGAACCGTAGCCAAAAATCCATACCGGGCCATCATCCGGGCGGCAGGCAAGCGTGGCAGCGAGCGACGCCGCACGTTGTTCAGCTGACCAGAGAAGCGATTCCTCAATAGCACCAAATGCCGTCTTACAATCTGCCTTCATTAAGAAATCACGCGTTAACACTTTACACCTCCGCCACTGCATGCTTCCTTGCGACATCTGTAATTCGCCTTCCCGACATTCTGTGCTGGTCATTTTGCCAGCAGTCAAATAACGATAAGCAATTAGCGGACCAGTTGCAATACAACGGAAGTTCAACCGCCTGAAAAGTCAAAATGAAGGCAGCGAATAATTTCACGGCTATTTCTTTTTATGCCATTTATCATCGTCTCCTTTCTCATAGTCATGTTTTACTGCGGCCCAGGCGACTTTGTGTGCCGTCTCTTCCCGGCTGGCATCATCCCGCCGATCGTCCTTATCTTTGTACTGATCCCATGCGCTGTTAAATGCTTCTTTATAGATATCCTGGGCGTGTTCGGGCAGGACGTTTTTCACGTTATCGGGTAATTCGCGTTTCGTTTTATATGGCATCACTAACCTCTCTTTTGGCTAAAGAGTAAGTGTGGACGACGATACGCCATGGTGCCACCCGGCAATAGATACTGATTAAACTAAATTCATAATCTATTGTTATTTAATTACTATTTAAATTAAATATCTTATTACAGGCATCAAACATGAAAACCATGACAAAGGGTAAAATTAAGTAAAAAATAAAGGGTATTTAACAGATTTCTGTTAGTTTAATGCCCTCAAAATCTATCTATAATTACAAGCACCTGCATTGATGGAGAAGCACATGACAGCAACACACGAGGCGGTAAAGACCCGCCACAAGGAGACGTCACTCATTTTCCCGGTTCTGGCACTGGCTGTGCTGCTCTTCTGGGGAAGCAGTCAGTCACTGCCAGTGGTGGTTGGTATCAATATTCTTGCTCTGGTCGGCATCTTAACCAGCGCATTTAGCGTCGTTCGCCATGCGGACGTCCTGGCCCACCGTCTGGGCGAGCCGTACGGCTCGTTAATTCTCAGCCTTTCTGTCGTTATTCTCGAAGTCAGCCTGATTTCCGCGCTCATGGCGACCGGCGATGCCGCCCCAACGCTGATGCGCGACACGCTCTACTCCATCATTATGATCGTGACGGGCGGCCTGGTGGGCTTCTCTCTTCTGCTGGGCGGACGCAAATTTGCGACCCAGTATATGAACCTGTTCGGTATTAAACAGTATCTGATTGCCCTCTTCCCGCTGGCCATTATCGTGCTGGTCTTCCCGATGGCGCTGCCGGGCGCGAATTTTTCTACCGGTCAGGCACTGCTGGTCGCGCTGATTTCCGCCGCCATGTACGGCGTGTTCCTGTTGATTCAAACCAAAACGCACCAGAGCCTGTTTGTGTACGAGCATGAAGATGACGGCGACGATGATGACCCGCACCACGGTAAGCCGTCGGCCCACAGCAGCGCGTGGCATACGGTTTGGCTGATCGTGCATCTGATCGCGGTTATCGCGGTCACCAAGATGAACGCCAACCCGCTGGAGACGCTGTTAACCGAGCTTAACGCCCCGGTGGCCTTTACCGGTTTCCTGGTGGCGCTGCTGATCCTGTCCCCTGAGGGCCTGGGCGCGCTCAAGGCGGTGCTGAACAATCAGGTGCAGCGCGCAATGAACCTGTTCTTCGGCTCCGTGCTGGCGACCATTTCCCTCACCGTACCGGTGGTGACGCTGATTGCCTTTATGACGGGTAACGAGCTGCAGTTTGCGCTGGGCGCGCCGGAGATGATTGTGATGGTGGCCTCGCTGCTGCTGTGCCAGATTTCATTCTCCACTGGCCGCACCAATGTGCTGAACGGCGCAGCGCATATGGCGCTGTTTGTAGCGTATTTGATGACGATTTTTGCGTAGCCTTTTTGCCCAGCGGCGCTTCGCTTGCAAGGCCTACGGGTTTTGTAGGCCGGGTAAGCGCAGCGCCACCCGGCAATATGCCCCATAAAAAAACCCGCCGAAGCGGGTTTTTTATTAGTTGCTGGTATCCAGCTCGTCGAAGCTCTTCACCAGATCGTCAATCGCTTTGATCTGCTTCAGGAACGGCTCCAGCTTATCCAGCGGCAGCGCGGAAGGACCATCGCATTTCGCATTTGCCGGATCCGGGTGCGCTTCAATGAACAGACCCGCCAGGCCGGTCGCCATACCGGCACGCGCCAGCTCGGTCACCTGGGCACGACGACCGCCTGACGCGGCGCCAAACGGGTCGCGGCACTGCAGCGCGTGGGTCACGTCGAAGATCACCGGGGACTGGTTAGAGACGTTTTTCATCACGCTGAAGCCCAGCATGTCCACAACCAGGTTGTCGTAACCGAAGTTAGCGCCACGATCGCACAGAATAATTTTGTCGTTACCGCCTTCGATAAACTTATCAACGATATTGCCCATCTGGCCTGGGCTCACAAACTGCGGTTTTTTCACGTTGATCACGGCACCGGTTTTCGCCATTGCGGCAACCAGGTCGGTCTGGCGAGCCAGGAACGCCGGAAGCTGAATCACGTCTACCACGTCTGCCACAGGCTGCGCCTGCCAGGACTCATGCACGTCGGTGATCACTTTCACGCCAAACGTCTGCTTCAGCTCCTGGAAAATTTTCATCCCCTCTTCCAGGCCCGGGCCGCGGTAAGAGTTGATGGAGGAGCGGTTGGCTTTGTCAAAAGAGGCTTTAAACACGTACGGAATGCCCAGCTTCTGGGTCACGGTCACGTAGTGCTCGCAGATACGCATGGCGAGATCGCGGGATTCCAGCACGTTCATACCGCCAAACAGCACGAACGGCAGGTCGTTTGCCACGTTGATATCACCAATGCTAACCACTTTTTGTTTCATAGGATCGCCTTATTCAGGTGTGAATCGGAATTAAGATTAATGCAGTGTAATTTGTTTGTGCGAGATCGCGTTGATCTGCGCGCGAATCATTTCGCTAATCGGATCTTCCGGGCACTGCTCGACGAAATAGCTCAGATCGTTCAGCGCCACGTGCTCGCAGTCGAGCTGGGCATAGATAAGCCCGCGGTCGCGTATCTCGTACGGATCTTCCGGATTAAACTGCAGCAGCACTTCGCTGGCACGCAAGGCCAGCTCCATCTGACGCTCTTCCATCAGCGCTGACTTCAGCGTATCCAGCAGCTTGCGGATGACTTCGGCGTTGTCGGCTTCGTCGAGATCTTCGTTAAAGAGCTCGGCCACCGGGCTGATGTTGCCCTTCAGCCAGACGTCCAGCGTATGCTCATCCAGCGTGTCGCCATTAAACGGATTAATGAGCCACATCTCACCGTCCAGCCACTCCGCACGCAGGATCATCTGCGTCGGAAAAATGACCGGCACCAGCGGAATATCCAGCCGGTGCGCAACCCACAGCAAAATAGAGCCCAGCGCAACAGCGCTGCCCTGACGATTTTTTAAGACCTGGTCCAGCCATAATGCGTCAGACAGGCGATACACGCCACGCGTGTCGCAGAAACCCCATTCGCCGTAGAAAAGTTCCAGAAGCTTCTCTAATTGCCAGTCCTGCGGGCGCGCCTGATTGATCTCTTCACGCGCCAGGCTGACCAGATTCTCCAGCTCATCGTAGACGTACTGCGACGTAAAATCGTCGCGTATCATCTCCGAAATCAGGATCATGCCATCGCAAAGCGGCACTTTATTAAATTCGAAATCGGCTAAGGACTTCATGACTTACCCCAGTAACGACTGAGCGAACAAGGACGCTCAGGCGCGATAAAACTCAAAACGATGTAGATGATAACGCCAAACTGCCTTTCAGTCAGCCTTACGCCTTTATCAGTAAATGGCAGATACCCGGCACTCAAGCCCACTGCCCCAGCGTCAGGCGTTCGTTGCCGCCGTAGTCGCGACAGGTTTCGACTGCGACGTAGCCTGCTTGCGTAAACAGTGACCGCACGGCTTCTCCCTGCGTCCAGCCATGCTCCACGAGCAGCCAGCCGCCAGGAAGTAAATGTTTCCGTGACATTGTCACAATGTGATCAAGATCGGCTAATCCCGCGTTGGCGGCAACGAGCGCCGTCAGCGGTTCGAAGCGAACATCGCCCTGCGCAAGGTGTGGGTCATGTTCGTCGATGTAAGGAGGATTGCTGACAATCATCGCAAATGAGCGATTCTCCAGCGCGGCAAACCAGCTGCTTTGCAGCACCGTCACGTTGCGGAGAGCGAGACGTTCCACGTTACGCTGCGCCAGCGCCACCGCGTCGGGCATCACATCTACCGCCGTCACATCGCAATCGGGGCGCTCGCTGGCGAGCGCCAGCGCGATAGCACCTGTTCCCGTCCCGAGATCGAGAATGCTGCAGGGAGCTGTTGGTAAACGCGCCAGCGCCTGCTCCACCAGACATTCAGTGTCCGGACGCGGGATCAGCGTTGCCGCCGAGACGTACAGCGGTAGCGACCAGAACTCGCGCTCACCGACCAGGTGCGCCACCGGCTCGCCCGTTTTACGGCGGGCAAGCAGCGCGGCGAGCCGTACTTTCTGCTCAGCGGTCAGCAGCGTCTCACCGAATGCCAGCAGGTACGTGCGGGCTTTACCCGTCACATGCTCAAGCAAAATTTCGGCATCACGCTTCGGGCTTTCGCTTTCTGAAAGCTCACCGGCCGCCTCGCGTAACCAGCGCTGAAAATCCATTATTCCTGCTCGGACAGCGCCGCCAGCTGGTCGGCCTGGTATTCCTGCACGATAGGCTCAATCAGCATATCCAGCTTCCCTTCCATCACCTCGTCCAGACGGTACAGGGTCAGGTTGATGCGGTGGTCGGTCACGCGGCCCTGCGGGAAGTTGTAGGTGCGGTTACGGTCGCTGCGATCGCCGCTGCCCAGCAGGTTACGACGCGTAGAGGCTTCCGCCTGCTGACGCTTCGCCATTTCAGCCGCGTGGATGCGCGCACCCAGCACGGACAACGCTTTGGCTTTGTTTTTGTGCTGCGAACGTTCGTCCTGGCACTCCACCACGATGCCGGTCGGCAGGTGGGTAATACGGATGGCGGAATCGGTGGTGTTAACGTGTTGTCCACCCGCGCCGGAGGAACGGAAGGTGTCGATGCGCAGATCCGCCGGGTTGATGTCCGGCAGTTCCGCTTCCGGCAGCTCCGGCATCACCGCCACCGTACAGGCGGAGGTGTGAATGCGGCCCTGAGATTCCGTGGCCGGCACGCGCTGCACGCGGTGACCGCCGGATTCAAACTTCAGACGGCCGTACACGCCGTCGCCGCTGATCTTGGCGATAACCTCTTTGTAGCCACCGTGTTCGCCTTCGTTGGCGCTCATGATCTCGACGCGCCAGCGGCGCGATTCGGCGTAGCGGCTGTACATGCGGAACAGATCCCCGGCAAACAGCGCCGCTTCGTCACCGCCGGTACCGGCGCGCACTTCCACAAACGCGTTACGCTCGTCGTCCGGATCTTTCGGCAGCAGCAGCACCTGAAGCTGCTGCTCCATCTCTTCAGAACGCGCTTTTGCATCCTGCAGCTCTTCCTGCGCCATCTCGCGCATCTCAGGATCGTCGAGCATCATCTGCGCGGTTTCAATATCTTCCTGAACCTGTCGCCAGTCGGTAAAGCATTTAGACACATCACTCAACTGCGCATATTCACGCGAAAGCGCGCGAAAACGTTCCTGGTCCGCGATGGTCCCGGCATCGCCGAGCAGCGCCTGTACTTCTTCATGGCGCTCGTGCAGAGCTTCCAGTTTAGCGACGATAGAAGGCTTCATAGGCGTAAGTGCACCTTGTCTTAGAAAATGGGTATAGGGCGCTATTCCAGCCCGAGGCTGTTGCGCAGAATAGTCAGGCGTTCATCATCCCCGTCACGGGCAGCCTGTTGAAGAGATTTGGTTGGGGCATGGATCAGGCGGTTGGTCAGCTTCCACGCCAGATCCTGCATAATCGCCTGCGCGTCGCCGCCCTGTTCCAGGGCCGCTAACGCTTTGGCAGTCAGGTCATCACGCACCTGCTCCGCCTGCCCGCGGTACTCGCGGATGGTCTCGCTGACGCTTTGCGCGCGCAGCCAGGCCATAAACTCGCTGGTTTCCTGCTCAACGATAGTTTCCGCCTGCACCGCCGCCGCTTTACGCTGGGCGAGGTTGTGCGAAATGATGCTTTGCAGGTCATCCACGCTGTAGAGGTAGGCGTTCGCCAGCTTGCCGACTTCTGGCTCAACATCGCGCGGAACGGCGATATCCACCAGCAGCATAGGCTGATTACGACGCGACTTCAGCGCGCGCTCCACCATCCCTTTACCGATGATTGGCAGCGGGCTGGCGGTAGAGCTGATAATAATGTCCGCCTCCTTCAGGCGTTCATCGATGTCGCTCAGCGCAACCACCTCTGCACCCACTTCATCCGCCAGCACCTGCGCACGTTCGCGGGTTCGGTTCGCGATAATCATCTTTTTCACCTTATGCTCGCGCAGATGGCGCGCCACAAGCTCGATGGTTTCGCCCGCGCCTACCAGCATCACGGTGACGGTGGAAAGGGATTCGAAGATTTGGCGTGCAAGGGTACAGGCCGCGAAAGCAACAGAAACCGCACTGGCACCAATGTCGGTTTCGGTTCGCACACGCTTCGCCACGGAGAAGGACTTCTGGAACATGCGCTCCAGCTCGCTAGCCTTCAGATGCCCTTTTTGCGAATCCGCAAACGCTTTTTTCACCTGCCCCAGAATCTGCGGCTCACCGAGCACCAGCGAATCCAGCCCGCTGGCGACGCGCATCAGATGGCTGACCGCATCATTATCCTGATGCCAGTACAGGCTGTTACGCAGTTCGTCTTCGTTAAGATTGTGGTAGTCGCATAGCCAGCGGATCAGCGCGTCGTGCAGGTTATCCTGCTCTTCCACGCTTAAATACAGCTCGGTACGGTTGCACGTCGAGAGCACCACGCCACCCTGCACCATCGGCTGTGCAAGCAGGCTGTCCAGCGCCAGGTCAAGCGTATCCGGCGAAAACGTAACGCGTTCTCGCAGCGAAACCGGGGCCGTTTTGTGGTTGATGCCGAGTGCTAATAGGGTCATGTTGAGCGGGAGTAGTACCAGCGTTAATAAGGTTAGCAGGACGCATCATACAGGATGCGCGAGATCAATAAAAGAGACCGCCTCCTTTCGGAGTAATAGGTTACTCAACGCTTTGAGATAATTTGAACGTAGACGGTAGCACTGCGGGGCGCTAGCATTAACAGTTATAACTGCAACGTATCTCAAGGATTTGTCCTCATTATGACCCGACTGATTCGCCTGCTGCCGCTGGCGGCACTGGTTCTGACCGCCTGTACTGTCACCCAACCAAAAGGCCCGGGCAAAAGCCCTGATTCACCGCAGTGGCGTCAGCACCAGCAGGACGTCCTTAATTTGAAGCAGTACCAGACGCGGGGCGCCTTCGCCTATCTCTCTGACGAACAAAAGGTTTATGCCCGCTTCTTCTGGCAGCAAACGGGGCAGGACAACTATCGCCTGTTGCTGCTGAACCCGCTGGGCAGCACCGAGCTGGAGCTTATCGCCAAACCGGGCGAAGCGCAGATCACCGATAACAAAGGCCAGCACTACACCGCGACCGATGCCGAAGAGATGATTGGCAAGCTGACCGGGATGCCTATTCCGCTGAACAGCCTGCGCCAGTGGATCCTCGGCCTGCCGGGAGAAGCAACCGACTATACGCTTGACGACCAGTATCGTCTGAGCCAGGTCAACTACACCCAGAACGGCAAAACCTGGAAAGTGGTGTACAGCGCCTATGACAGCAAGAGTAAACCGTCGCTGCCATCGAACATGGAGCTGACCCAGGGCAGCCAGCGCATCAAGCTGAAGATGGACAACTGGATCGTTAAATGATGACCCACTGGCCTTCTCCGGCGAAGCTGAACCTGTTTTTATACATCACCGGCCAGCGTGCTGACGGGTATCACACCCTGCAGACGCTGTTTCAGTTTATTGACTATGGCGACACGATTGCGATTGAACCACGTCAGGATGGGCAGATTTGCCTGCTGACGCCGGTCGACGGCGTGGCGCATGAGGACAACCTGATCGTGCGCGCCGCGCGTTTGCTGATGAACGCCGCCGCGGAGTCGGGGTGGCTGCCGGCGGGAAGCGGTGCGGATATCCGCATCGATAAGCGTCTGCCGATGGGTGGCGGTCTCGGCGGGGGCTCATCCAACGCCGCCACCGTGCTGGTTGCGCTGAACCACCTCTGGGGCTGCGGGCTGGCGAAGGACGAACTGGCTGCTTTGGGCTTAACGCTGGGCGCAGATGTCCCGGTGTTTGTTCGCGGTCACGCGGCCTTTGCCGAGGGCGTGGGCGAGATCCTCTCCCCGGTCAACCCTCCGGAAAAATGGTATCTGGTTGCCCACCCCGGCGTGAGCATTCCGACCCCGGTCATCTTTAAAGATCCTGACCTGAAAAGAAATACCCCGGTACGGTCAATAGAAACGTTATTAAATTGTGAATTCAGCAACGATTGCGAGGATATCGCAAGAAAACGTTTTCGCGAGGTTGATGCGGTGCTTTCCTGGCTGTTAGAATACGCGCCGTCGCGCCTGACTGGTACAGGGGCCTGTGTCTTTGCTGAATTTGACACCGAATCCGCCGCTCGTCAGGTGCTTGAGCAAGCGCCGGATTGGCTGCATGGTTTCGTAGCGCGCGGGATGAACACTTCCCCGCTACAGCAGGCAATTCTGGCGCAGACTGAGTTTCGGTGACAACGTCACCCTGTTCCAGACGTTGCATCGCGCTCTTTAATACACCGCCTGGATAGCCTTTGCCTGGCCCGCACAGTTTACGGCGAACGCTATCCACCACTGGACGCATGCCTGAGGTTCTTCTCGTGCCTGATATGAAGCTTTTTGCTGGTAACGCCACCCCGGAACTAGCACAACGTATTGCCAACCGCCTGTACACTTCCCTCGGCGACGCCGCTGTAGGTCGCTTTAGCGACGGCGAAGTCAGCGTACAAATTAACGAAAATGTACGCGGTGGTGATATTTTCATCATCCAGTCCACCTGTGCTCCAACGAACGACAACCTGATGGAACTGGTTGTTATGGTCGACGCCCTGCGTCGCGCTTCAGCAGGCCGTATCACTGCTGTAATCCCTTACTTCGGCTATGCTCGTCAGGACCGTCGCGTCCGTTCCGCGCGTGTGCCAATTACCGCTAAAGTTGTCGCTGACTTCCTGTCCAGCGTCGGCGTTGACCGCGTACTGACCGTTGACCTGCACGCAGAGCAGATCCAGGGCTTCTTCGACGTCCCGGTTGATAACGTATTCGGCAGCCCAATCCTGCTGGAAGACATGCTGCAGCTGAACCTGGACAACCCAATCGTGGTTTCTCCGGACATCGGCGGCGTGGTACGTGCCCGTGCTATCGCTAAACTGCTGAACGATACCGACATGGCGATCATCGACAAACGCCGTCCGCGCGCTAACGTTTCTCAGGTGATGCACATCATCGGTGACGTTGCTGGCCGCGACTGCGTGCTGGTTGACGACATGATCGATACCGGCGGCACGCTCTGTAAAGCCGCCGAAGCGCTGAAAGAGCGTGGTGCCAAGCGCGTATTTGCTTACGCGACTCACCCGATCTTCTCCGGTAACGCGGTGAACAACCTGCGCAACTCCGTCATTGACGAAGTTGTGGTATGCGATACCATCCCACTGAGCGACGAGATCAAGGCACTGCCAAACGTGCGTACCCTGACCCTGTCCGGGATGCTGGCCGAAGCGATTCGTCGTATCAGCAACGAAGAATCCATCTCTGCAATGTTCGAACACTAATCGAACACGGCCCAAAAACCCGCTGCGGCGGGTTTTTTTGTCTCTGGGTTTTATTTGTATGATTAATGCCTCCTTCACCTGCCATTCACATGACAGATGATGCGCATACGGATGATAGATAATTGTGAAAAACGTAGCCTCCTCACATGTTCTGCCCTTTCGCGCCCTCATCGACGCCTGCTGGAAAGAAAAGTACACCTCGTCACGTTTTGTCCGTGACCTGATTGCCGGGATCACCGTCGGCATTATTGCCATCCCGCTGGCGATGGCGCTGGCGATTGGCAGCGGCGTTGCGCCGCAGTATGGTCTGTACACCTCGGCCGTTGCCGGGATCGTTATTGCTCTGACGGGCGGCTCGCGCTTCAGCGTCTCCGGCCCGACCGCCGCCTTCGTTGTGATCCTCTACCCGGTTTCGCAACAGTTTGGTCTGGCGGGCCTGCTGGTTGCCACCCTGATGTCCGGCCTTTTTTTAATTCTGTTTGGCCTGGCCCGCTTTGGTCGGTTGATTGAGTACATCCCCCTTTCCGTCACGCTCGGGTTCACCTCGGGGATTGGGATCACCATCGGAACCATGCAGATCAAAGATTTCCTCGGCCTGCAGATGCCCCACGTACCGGAGCACTACCTGCAAAAAGTGGGGGCGCTGTTTATGGCGCTGCCGACCGCCAACCTGGGCGACGCCGCCATCGGGATTGTGACGCTCGGGACGCTGATCGTCTGGCCTCGCCTCGGTATTCGCCTGCCGGGCCATCTGCCCGCGCTGCTGCTGGGCTGCGCGGTGATGGCCATCGTCAATATGTTCGGTGGCCATGTCGCGACTATCGGCTCGCAGTTTCACTATGTCCTGGCGGACGGCTCGCAGGGTAGCGGCATTCCGCAACTGTTACCTCAGCTGGTGTTGCCGTGGGACATGCCGGGCTCCACTTTCACACTGAGCTGGGATTCTCTGCGCGCATTGCTACCCGCCGCGTTCTCCATGGCGATGCTGGGGGCGATTGAATCTCTGCTCTGCGCCGTCGTCCTCGACGGTATGACCGGTACCAAACACAAAGCCAACAGCGAACTGGTCGGTCAGGGGTTAGGCAACCTCATCGCACCGTTCTTTGGCGGTATTACCGCAACGGCAGCCATCGCCCGTTCTGCGGCAAACGTGCGCGCGGGGGCGACCTCCCCCGTTTCGGCGGTTATCCACTCCGTGCTGGTGATCCTCGCCCTGCTGATCCTCGCCCCGCTGCTCTCCTGGCTGCCGCTTTCCGCCATGGCCGCCCTGCTGCTGATGGTGGCCTGGAATATGAGTGAGGCGCATAAGGTGGTTAACCTGCTGCGTCGCGCGCCGAAAGACGACATCATCGTGATGCTGATCTGCATGTCGCTGACCGTGCTGTTTGATATGGTTATCGCCATCAGCGTCGGGATCGTACTCGCTTCCCTGCTGTTTATGCGCCGCATCGCGCAGATGACGCGCCTTTCCCCGGTTAACGTAGAGGTGCCTGACGATGTGCTGGTGCTGCGCGTGATTGGCCCGCTGTTCTTCGCCGCGGCGGAAGGTCTGTTCAGCGATCTGGAGTCCCGCATCATGGGCAAACGGGTTGTGGTGCTGAAATGGGATGCCGTACCGGTGCTGGATGCCGGCGGCCTGGATGCCTTCCAGCGCTTTGTGAAACGTCTGCCGGAAGGCTGCGAGCTGCGGGTGAGTAACCTCGAATTCCAGCCCCTGCGCACCATGGCGCGCGCGGGCGTGCAGCCAATCCCTGGCCGCTTATCCTTCTACCCTAACCGGGAAGCCGCCTTAGCGGATCTGTGAGTTACCCGATGCAGAGAAACGTCTCTGCATCATCACCCCGATCGCCTGCTGGAGCCATGCAAGCACGGCAGGCGTCATCCACGTCCCTTTCATCAGATGCGGTTCCTGCTGCATGGCAACGCGAAACTTTTGCTGGGTCTCCGGGTTCGTCCCTGCGTACGACTGGAATAACATCAGCCAGTTTTCCGCCAGCTTTTGCGCCTCCTCCGCAGCAGGATCGAGATTTTCCCGCTGTGCCTGATGCAGCTTCGCCACCAGCGGTGGCCACTCCATCATGCGGTCAAAGTAGTGCGCCCGGGTAAAGGCCATCTCTTCGGCAGTGAGGTATTTCTCCCATATGCTGAGCTTAGATTCCGCAAACGCGCGCGTGATGTAATCGGTCATCTCCGGCGTGATGCCGGTCTGCTCGCGCATTTGAGGCTCCACGCTGTGCATCTCGTTCAGGCGGGTGAGAAACTCCGGCCTGCCCGCCGTGTCCTGCTCCAGGCGTTCCATCCAGCGCGTCGCCAGATCCATCGCCCGCGTGTCAGCAACGGGTATATCCTGTTCCAGCAACGCGTTGGCCTCTGCCACCAGCCCTGACCAGATAGCCGACAGCGCGTCCTTCTGCACCGCAAACGGCAGCTGCTGTAACTCTTCTTTGCTAAACCAGCGATCGTACATATTCATCAACTCCAGAGTCTGTAGCCAGGATTCCAGATCCGGCGTCGCATCATCGGTAAGCCCGGTACGCAGCTCCACCAGCCGGTCGCGCAGCGTGTGTATGCTGCGCAGCTGTTCATCCAGCAGCGTAATTTGCGCATCGAGTAGCTCGGTTAACGACAGCGACTCCTTTTCCAGAAAGTCCCTGATTTCAGCAAGTTCCAGCCCCGCTTTTGCCAGCGCCTGGATCATGTGCAGTCGCTGCACATCCGCCAGGTTGTAAAGCCGGTAACCTGCCGCGCTTCTGGCAGAAGGCAGCAGCAGCCCTGTTTGCTCGTAGTGATGCAATGTCCGCACGGTGATACCGGCTCGTTTCGCAAGTTCGCCCACCTGAATCAACATAACTGCTCCTTTTTTCTTTGCCAGTGCCGCCACTCTGGAGCCTTACGTTACGTGAGGGTCAATATGCTATGCAAAAAAAACGACTCCAGATGGAGTCGTTTCGGTATTCTGTATCGGGCACTAGCTGTGCTTATGCTGGTCACGGCGGCAGCGTTTATCGTAATGGCGCACCCACCAGTATTTATCGCAGACTTCCTCATGTCCGCTTACGCGCGCCCCGGCAAGCCACAACACCGCACCGAGGAAGATACTCAGTACCGCGCCATGCGCGAAGTATTGCGGGAGATCAAGCTGCGGCAGCTGGTTTAAAATGGAATAACCCACGCCGACTACCATCACGAAGAGCCCCAACCCCATCAGCACGTTACCGAGTAACGAAGCGTTTTTGCGTTTCATGTGTCACCTCCGGAACTTTGGGTTGTCAGGGGAAAAGCCCCTAATCCTTGTGTGTAAAGTATAGACAACGCCCCTTTTATGAGTTGCGTGAATGATCACAATTACAGATAACTCCCAGACAAAAATTTACAAATAACATGTTGAACAGCTTGAAATTCTAATTGTTCAGATAAGTAATTATTTGTATTTCGCTGTTACGATCGCAGAATTTTGTCAACCGGCGCGCCAGACAGTAAACTACGCGCCAGATCTGGAACCCATTAGGAATTGAATCGTGACGATTAAACTGATTGTCGGCCTCGCCAACCCGGGCGCAGAGTATGCAGCCACCCGCCACAATGCCGGGGCATGGTACGTCGATCTGCTGGCCGAACGGTTACGTGCTCCCCTGCGTGAAGAACCAAAATTCTTCGGCTATACCTCACGTATCAACCTTGCTGGCGCAGATGTTCGCCTGCTGGTGCCCACCACCTTTATGAACCTGAGCGGCAAAGCCGTGGCGGCCATGGCAACGTTTTATCGCATCAGTCCGGATGAAATTCTGGTCGCCCACGATGAGCTGGATCTCCCCCCAGGCGTGGCGAAATTCAAGCTGGGCGGCGGGCACGGCGGCCACAACGGTCTTAAAGACATCATCAGCAAGCTGGGCAATAACCCGAATTTCCACCGTTTGCGCGTGGGAATCGGCCATCCGGGCGATAAAAACAAAGTTGTCGGTTTCGTACTCGGTAAGCCCCCGGTTTCTGAGCAGAAACTGATTGACGAAGCGGTAGACGAAGCGGCGCGCTGCACCGAAATCTGGCTGAAAGACGGCTTAACGAAAGCGACAAACCGCTTACACGCTTTCAAAGCGCAATAATCCGCCCGATACGGCTTTTTTACCGCGCGTCATGCGGGTTACGTGTATAATAGGCGTAGTTATTTACTTTTCATCAATCGGTTATCGTTAACGGATTGATTATCAAGATATTAAGGTGATTTAGAAATGGGATTCAAATGCGGTATCGTCGGTCTGCCAAACGTGGGCAAATCCACCCTGTTTAACGCGCTTACCAAAGCGGGTATCGAAGCGGCGAACTTCCCGTTCTGTACCATCGAACCGAACACCGGCGTGGTGCCAATGCCGGACCCGCGTCTGGACCAGCTTGCGGAAATCGTGAAGCCGCAGCGCATTCTGCCAACCACCATGGAGTTCGTGGACATCGCGGGCCTGGTAAAAGGTGCCTCCAAAGGCGAAGGTCTGGGTAACCAGTTCCTGACCAACATTCGTGAAACCGAAGCGATCGGCCACGTAGTGCGCTGCTTCGAGAACGACAACATCATCCACGTTAACAACAAAGTGGATCCGGCGGACGACATCGACGTTATCAACACCGAGCTGGCGCTCTCTGACCTCGACACCTGCGAACGCGCGATTCACCGCGTGCAGAAGAAAGCCAAAGGCGGCGACAAGGACGCGAAAGCGGAACTGGCTGCGCTGGAAAAATGTCTGCCACAGCTGGAAAACGCGGGCATGCTGCGCGCGCTGAAAAACCTGACTGAAGAAGACAAGGCGGCGATCAAATACCTGAGCTTCCTGACCCTGAAGCCAACCATGTACATTGCCAACGTTAACGAAGACGGTTTTGAGAACAACCCGTACCTGGACAAAGTGCGTGAAATCGCAGCGGCGGAAGGTTCTGTGGTTGTGGCGGTTTGCGCTGCCGTTGAATCCGACATCGCCGAGCTGGACGACGCCGACCGTGAAGAGTTCATGGCCGAGCTGGGTCTCGAAGAGCCGGGCCTGAACCGCGTGATTCGCGCGGGCTACGAGCTGCTGAACCTGCAGACCTACTTCACCGCTGGCGTGAAAGAAGTGCGTGCGTGGACGATTCCTGTAGGTGCGACTGCGCCTCAGGCGGCTGGTAAGATCCACACCGACTTTGAGAAAGGCTTTATTCGCGCGCAGACTATCGCGTTTGAAGACTTTATCACCTACAAGGGTGAGCAAGGCGCGAAAGAAGCAGGCAAGATGCGTGCGGAAGGGAAAGATTACATCGTTAAAGATGGCGATGTGATGAACTTCCTGTTTAACGTTTGATTGGTTTTGAATGAAAAAAATCCACGCTTTGGCGTGGATTTTTTATTGCGGGGTTAAAACACATTTTCCAATAGTTCTGTTTTCATGCTGGGTTCAAAAGAAATGATCTCAACAGTCGCAAGCTTTAACCTCTGAAAAGGATCCTCGCGTAAGCGCTCCTCAAGAGAGGCAAGACTCTCACACTTAGCGAGAATGACACCGCCGTTTCTTGGGATCCGTCTACCGGACGCCAGGAAAATCCCCTCTGCATACACTTTTTTAGCCACTCAACATGAGCAGGTATCGCTGCATCGATTTCTTCGAATGGTTTTATATAGGTCATAATGACAATGTAAACCGTGCTCATCTTTTGCCTATCAGTTTTTTTTAGTCGTTTGTTGGAACCGCTTATGCAGCTCCTCTTTTTCCCCCCGGTATTGTTATAACGTTTATGTGTATTTTAATCTTAATACGCGGGTCAGGATTGGGACAACACGTTATGCATCGTAGGAAAAAACCAATCATGCCAGCCGTTTTTTACCGCATAGCTACAAACAATGACGACTTCCCTTGGAAGAGTGAGTTTTAAGCAATAAAAAAGTCCCTTGGGGAGGTGCAGACAAATATACTTTTTCACAGAGTTCATTGAAGTTTGTCAAAACGGCTGGTAACGGCTTTTGTTCATTTAATACAAGGACTAATTAACGTGTTGAATCTAACATTACATAGTCTAAAATTGACATGCCGAAAGTATATTTTTACCCTTTGGCGATCACGACGCTCCTATAATCTGTTTCATTTTTTATCCAGAACATTTCATCTTGAGGTAACGATCCATCACTGCAGAAATCAACAAGTTCGCCGAACCAACCATCAGGAACATATTTGTGATAATGCATACTCTCAACATATTCAGAATATAGTCGCTTACTTTCAAAGTCTATAAATAAATCCGGCATTAGATCATATATATCCCACCAGGTTGTTTTTTCTGAAAGCCTATTGTAAAACGCCTCAGCTATATCATCCTTATCGTGTAAATAACCATCTTTAATTAAGTTATCAATGAATGTCTGCGCGTTTTTTTCATTTACTACTGGTATGTCATATCTTTCCTTATGGATATCCTGTAGGTTTATTTCTACCCCGTTTTTCACAAAATCGTCTACCCATTTAACTCTGTCCAAAACCCACATTTCTTTAAAGGCAACGAACCAATAAAATCTTCCTTCGTTCTTTACTATTACAAGGAGTTCATCATCTTTATTAACATTCATATAGTAACCTATTTTACATTCCCCGAGCCTGGAATCGCTACTTCTTCAAGCCATTCTGCCCATATTGATGGTAATTCATACGATCTACCTGGCGTTGTCGGATCGACACGCTTAGGAGCTAACCCACCTTGATTTAACGGATTAGTACGATAACCGGCCTGAGGTATTGCACTTTCTTCTATGAAATCCGCCATCCACTTAGGAACTTTAAAGGAGACAATTTCTGCATTACCACCTCTAATATCAAGGAAATGCTGAGCATGCGAGCTATCTCCAATACTGATATTTAAGGTTCCACGCTGAATTTTTGGGTTATTAGCAGAATCTAATTTGATTCTGACCCGACTTGCATTTGGTGGCGTTCCCCCTTGAACCCTAAATATAGACTCAGTTGCATTGGGATCCCCTCTCTTACATAGACCCAGCGGATCTATCCAACCTAATGGGTTAGGAGCATAGCTGTAAAGATTTAACCCACCATATAGCCCTATCGGGTCCTGCTGCGTAAACCTTCCGCAGTCCGGGTCATAATACCGGAACAGATTGTAGTGCAGCCCTGTCTCACGGTCCAGGTATTGCCCCTGCATGCGCAGGTTCTGAGAATATCCTGATACCTGCGTCTCGCTTTCCCGCAGCAGCTTGCCCCAGGCGCTGTTCACCCCTTCCCAGCGCACCTGCCCTTCGATATCCGTCATCCGCTCCGGCGTGCCGTTCGGCTGGCAGTGGAACCAGAAAATCTCCGGGGCATCAACGCCGTCAATACGCGCCAGCGGGTCATAGCTGTCCTGATCGCTGTAGACGTAGGTGAGCGGCACATCTCCGTGCACCTCCTGCAGCAGGCGAAATCCTTCCCAGACAAACCGGGTGGTGACTGGCTTGCCGGTTGGCTGTCCGCCCAGCATCTGGCGTCGCGTTTTGCTGATGCGTCGCCCGAGCGGATCGTAGCGGAAGCTGACCTGCGTCTGCGGCCTGTTGCGGTCCCTTGGCTGGCTGATGACCTCCGTCAGGCGATGCTCGCCGTCATAGCGGTAGTGCCAGCGGGTCTGGCCGTTATCCTTCTCCACGGTACGGCCGTGGATGTCATAGCGCCAGCGAATGCCGTTCAGTTGCGTCAGGCGGTTGTGCGTGACCTTCTCAGCAGAGCCTTCAAGCGGGTTACCGGCAGCATCCCAGCGCCATTGTTCCTGGCCTGGCAGCGTGCCGTCCTGAACAAGCAGACGCCCGGCGCTGTCGTACTGCCAGCGGTACCAGCTGAACGGGTTATCGTCCCGCTCTTCCCGCACCAGGTTATTGCGGTAGTCATAATCCCAGCGGCGGGACCAGCGGCGCGGCGACGGGCGCTGGGCGTTGCCGGTAAAGACGTCCCGCCGATGCAGTCGGCCCAGGCGGTCGTATTCGCTGCGGGTGGTCAGCAGCCCCTGGGTGCGGCTGGTCTCGCGGTGAAGCTCGTCGCGGGTAAAATCGGAAACCGAGAGCTTATCCAGAGCAATGCTGAGCAGATGCCCGCTGCCGTAGTAGAACTGCTTCAGCTCGCGACCATCGGGCAGCGTGACGGAGGTGCGGTTGCCCAGCGCATCATACTCCCACGCCAGCTCACCTTGCTCGCCCGCTTCGCGGGTGACGCGACCGAGTGCGTCATACTCAAAGGCAAGCTCCTGCTCTGCCTCGGTGGTCCACGCGTCGGCTGAAAGCGCAGGGTGCAGCCCAATCCGGCTTAACAGCCCGGACGGAGTGTAGTGATAGCGGGTCTTCCCTTCCGGCGTGGTGCGGGCGACCAGCTGGCCGCTCGCGCTCCAGACGAAGGCGTGGGTGATGGCCTCCGGATGGCCGGCGGCAAACGTGCGCGCTATCGTGCGCCCGCAGGCGTCATAGCGATACTGCGAGGCCACGCCATCAAGCCCCACCTCTTCCAGCAGCAGAGAGTCCGCGCCCCAGCGGAACTGGTACGCTTCGCCGTTTTCATTTTCAAGAGCAATCAGACGTCCGCGGCTGTCCCAGCGGCGACGGACCTCTTCACCCTGGGTATTACGGGTGGCGGTTAAGCGCCCGGCCTCATCGTATCTGAACTCACTTTCTTTCCCGTCGGCGCCAGCATGCTTCACCGGCAGGCCACGTTCGTTCCATTTGAGCGACTCCGTCCAGCCTTCCGGTCGGTCGAGCTGCACCGGACGCCCTGCGGCGTCGTAGCGGTAACGCGTCTCTTCACCATCGGCGCTAATCTCAGCCACCAGCCAGCCCAGCGGGTGATAGCGATAGCGGGTAATACGCCCGGAACAGTCCGTCGAACGTACGATCTGCCCGGCCTCGTTGTACTCCTGATCGCGGCTGTTGCCTGCGGCATCGACCTCTTCTACAACCAGGCCAAACTCATCCCGTCGCAGCAGCGTCGTCTGCCCCATCGGATCCACCACGCGCTTCAGCCCGTGGTGTTCGTCGTACCAGAACCGGGTGGCGCTGCCGTCGGCTTCAATAATGGCCGCAGGAAGCGCGCGGTGTTCCAGCCAGGTGGTGGTGCGGGTGTTGCCGTCGGCGTCGATCTCCTGAACCCGGTTGCCCATTTCGTCGTAGACGAAGGTGACGGCATTTCCGAGCGGATCGATGCGACGCGTCAGAAGTTCGTTCTCATCCCACTCGTAGCGCCAGTTTTCACCACGCTCGTCAACGTAGCGGACAATCAGATTTTGCGCGTTCCAGTAGTGGCGGCGCGTCTGACCGTCGTAGTGTTCGACGGTCGTCAGCCCGGCTGCTAAATCATAGCTAAAGCGGCAGCCGTCACCGGTGCTGGTGCGGTTTTCCACCACGCGCCAGTGATCGAATTTTTTCCAGCGGTATTCGCTCTCCAGACCGCCCGGCATCCGGTGCCAGACCATCAGGCCGTGGTCGTTATAGCGGTATTCACGCGTCACCACGCCGGAGGCATCCGTCGCGCTCGCCAGCTGGCCGCGCGCGTCGTAGCCCCAGTGCATCAGCGGCCAGGTCTGGTTGCCGTCGAAATGGCTGGCAGCGGTAACGCGCTGCGGGAATCGTTCATCTTCATAGCGCAGGGTGACGTCGATTGCCCGCGGCTCGTCGTGCAGGCCGACCAGCCTGCCGTGCTCGTCCCACTCCGTCAGCAGCGCGTTGCCGTATTCATCGCTGAGGGAGGCCAGGCGCAGTATGGAGGGATTCACCCGGGTTGGTTTATACAGACGCCACACCGCGCCGTCATCGTCGGCAATCGCCACGTCGCCGCTCTCATTGCGGCGGATAATAATGCCTTCGCTGATGCTGTAAAACGCGCGGTCGACAGGTGGCAGCCCGAAGCTCAACTCGCGCCCGGTTTCGTCGAACCAGGTAGCGTTGTCTTCTTCCAGCGCCAGATAGCTGTCAAAGGTGGTTGCCCAGCCCAGACCGAACAGCCCTTCTCGGGTGGTCAGGCTGTTGTAGCTGCGCTGCCAGCGCAGCGGGAAGCGTCCCGGCAAGGAAAAATCGAGTTCGTCGTCGTCATTCAGCACCTTCACGCCGGTGGCGGCGTGAACCGGGTGCGAGGATCCGAACACGGCATTCACCGCCATATCGGCCAGCATCCCACCGCCGGCCGCTGCCAGCGCGCAGGGCATGTTTTTGAGGATCTTGCCCGGGCGCCCGCGCAGCAGGGAGAGCGCAATCATCCCCAGCGCCAGGCCCGGCGTTTTACCGCTTTTGATATCGCGGACCGTGAGCGTGTCCCCGCCGATGATCACGTTCGGGGAGACATCGTCGGAAACGGTGCCTTCGCAGGTGGTGCGATCTTTCGCACGCACCGCGGGCTGCCCGTTGATAAAGACGCTTTTAGAGCCTTCCGCCAGGTACTGCGGCCCGGAGTGCTTTTCACACGCCACCTTATCTTCTTCCAGCGGCGAGGTTCCCGCGGCGGCAGAAGCCACGCTCGGCTGCCACATTTCGCTGCCAAACTGTCCGGCGGCGGAAAGCAGCATGCCCGCGTAATCGGCAAAGCTGCCCGGCGACTGCGGCTCAGGGGAAGGGGTATCGGCGGGCGTCAGCGTGCCTGCCGCGCGCGCGGCGGGGATAGCATTGGTGAGAACGTTATTTGAACCGGTGGTGATTTTACCCGCAGGTGACGGAGGGAAAAGCGCATTGCCTAATCCTTCCGCGGCGTTGCTGATATCGTCGGTAATACCCGCCACGTTCGCCAGCACGCCACCGATAATCCCGCTTAACAGACAGCTGGATCCAATTGCCGCCACGCCTGCGGCAGCAGCACCCGCACCGAGTAGAGGCGCGGCAGCCGTAGCCGCCAGCCCTACCGCCGCGCCAATCACCGCATAGGCGGCACCTTCCGCCACAATGCTGGTGATGTCAGCAAAAATGCTGGAGTGAATAATCTCGTCGCCCTTACGAGCCGCGTTGTTATCGCTCATGCCTTACACATTCCGGTTGTCGTTTAGCGTCAGACTCTGCTTAAGCGCGCTCCAGCGCACCTCGTCCTCTTCGGTGAATGTTCTTAATGCCGAGAGGGTAAAAATCATCAATACCGGTTTGCCCGGCGTCTGAACGGCAAGCTGTTTTTGCCACAGGCGCTGTCCGTTACGGTCAAAGGTGGTCTCGACTTCCAGTCCGCTGATTTTTCCATCAGGACCGGCTTTTACGTTCCGGAATTCGCTCTGGGCTATCTCACCCATCTGAGGACGCAGCACGTCCCACTGGCGATGAAACTCTTGTTCGTAGTCGCTGCCGTCCGGGATAACGCCGCGGCTGACCACCACGGACAGCCCGCTTTCGTCATCGCGAATAATGTTCATGCTGTTATCCTGCCAGGCAGCAGGAAAAAGGGAAAACGAACCTTCCTGAAGGGTGTATTTCATAAGTGAACTCGGGATGATTAATATGATGAGAAACAAAAGAGGCCAATCCATGCTGGCCCTTTGGCTGGCTGTATAGTTATTTAAGCCACTGGCCTGACTGTTCAACTAAAACATGGTTGCCTTTGCTGACAACCAATTTCACGGGTGCGTACGTCACGGTGTAAGCGACTTCGCCATTTTTGTATGTTGAACCGATTATTTTACCTGCTGGATCGTGCAGCGTTTTTCCCTTTAATGAGATGGTACTGTTATCGCTTTTGCGCACGCCGAGATAAACCATCTCGTCACATTCGCTATCAAAATGACCGCACGTGTTTATAAGAGAAATAGCGAATTTTTCGGTGTCCAGTTTTCTGGTTTCAGCGCTATAAAACGATGCGGCTTTACGTAACGTATAACGCAGCGGTGCATAATAATTTCCTTTTTGAGGAGGAGTGACTAAACGCCATTCCATTGCACTCCCTTTTATTTCCAGAACAGCTCGTCCGCCTACGCCGCCAAACGATGAGTTGAACTCAACGCTGGCACGATTGCCAACGATCGTACCGCTAAGATTTTGCTCATCATCTTCCGGGCAATCTATGCGGTTTCCTCTCTGGGAGATATAGCAATAGGAGCCTGTGATACGGTTACCTGATTCAGCTAAACGCAGGGTTAACGTTGAGTCGTTCTCGAATTCGCCGGCCCAAGTTCCGTCAAACGCGAGGCCTGATTGGCTGTTCGTTGCAAAATGCTTCGCATTGAATCTGGCGGCCCACTGCAGAATATCGGCATGAATAACCGGGCTATTATCAGAAGACTGGTAATGAATAACGTCCGACTCCGGAATCACCCAGGCCGCAAAGATTTTGCCGTCAGGATTAATGACCAGCGCGGACGCGTTCTCCTGATAGAGATCCTTTAGCCAGCCTTCAACAAACAATCCGCCACCTGGGGTGGTATGCGGTTCCCCGAAGACATCAAAGTTATCAATATAGGTCTGGTAATGATTTCCCAGCGTCTTCCTGAGATTGTCTGTCACTTCGCTATCATTAACGATGCGACTAACCGTATTGAGCTTATTGTATTGCGATAATTCAAGCGCCGATGACGTTTCAACGACGCCTGCCAATAAAGCGGTGAACAAGACGACTGCCAAATATTTCTTGGTCATAAATTACTCTGAAGAGCCATTGTTGTAATTCATGCTTATTTTCAAAACGTTGCCGTCTTTCATCTCAAACGAGAGCGCTTTTTTACCCAACTCGTAGGTAATCCACTGTTCCCCCGAATCATTGTCGACCTGACCGGTACCGTATGCGCTGTTCAGTTCCTCTCTCGTTGAACCCACATGGATACCACGCGGCGTTGCGAAGCCTTCGTCAGTCAGCGTAATTTGAGACACGATATAATCATCAACGCTTCTTTCCGCTTTTTCCCACCAGAGATTGGAGCTGAATATTTCTAACCCAGCCCTTTGATGCTGGAAGAATTTATAGTTCATTCCGTCAAAAGGAACCTCACCGGTAAAACTGCCTTCCACTGGCATTTCAATTTTACAGGCAATATCAGGAGTCCATCTGTCGCCCAGGGCGATGGACTGGTCTTTGACCTCCACGGAAAAATCCTGTTTTGTCAGAACGGGCGGCATAGCCTCTGCCAAAACCACATTGCTACTCAGACAACTTAACATCAGGGAAAAACTAAGAAATATGGGCGTGTGTTTTTTCACGTTAAACGTCACTGACTTGATGTAAATTACGCTTTTCACGGATGCAGCAAACCGGCAGCGAAATACCCGTGCCGGCATGAAAACACAACACTTATTAACGATCGTAACGCGACATAACCACTCTATTTAGGCATTCCTGGTTCATCACCGGAAAACTAAATGCCCATGCAAGTCCTCTCTCATCAGTAGCGGTTCGGTATCCAACAGATTGTCCTGCGGTATTCCCACGAGGAATGTTAGAAATTTTAACATCAGGGAAATGCGTTTTGACTTGTTCGAGCGTAATGCAAGGCTGTTCGATTACAAACGAGACAAGTGAAACGCTATTATCTCCGTTTCCCCATAAACGAACATCTAAATCGCTGATACGCGTTCCATCAGATAATGTGAATGGAGCTGACGTATAACGGTCTTTCACTTCTGGATTTTTTTGGACCAGTGATTGATGGAAAAGTTTACTGACATCCTCGGTCTGTTTTCCCCAGACTGTTTTGAGTTCTTTAACAATATGCCATAAAGAATCTTGGTTCATGTTTGTTTGTCCTGCGTAAGAAAAAGTTGAAAATAGTGGGAGCAAAAAGAGGATGGTATTTTTTGTCATTCTACTTACCATAGAACCCCCCGTAATAATCGCTGTAATTGAGATCCGTACCCGAAGCTATTTCGCCTTTACCGTAGACTTTACCTATAGCTTTTGCAGCGTCAACCCGCGACAGCTCTCCACTTACCATTTTATCATAGGCTGCATTGTAAGCTTTGAGATTTTCCGGGCTTCCTGCTATATCAATATCAATACCGCCATTCCCCAGAATTTCACGCTGTATTTTGATATTATTCAAGGTTGCACCACCTTCATCCATTAGCTGGCTGTTAATGAAGTTTTCTTTACTCGAATAATCTGCAGCAACAGGATATGTGGCATGTCCTGCTTCATGAGCTAAAGTTTGTACCGTCGTGGCCGTGTCTTCCATGTGTTCAGGATCCATAACGATCAATTTATTATCCGCCTCAGCATAACTTCCCCCACCAGCCGCTCCTGGTTGAATCGCCCATCCCTTGTCTTTCAAATCTTTTAGCTGAGTTTGAAGGGTCGGTGACTTGTTGATTTGTTTAACAACATCATCATTGAAAGGCATAACGTCTGAGCTATTCGGATTATTTTTATAAACATAATTCCCTTTCAAAGGCGGGGCTGTTGTTGACGCCGAAGCTGGAGCAGGTTTCGATTGGCCTGCTGCTGGAGCCGCAGCGGGGGCAGGACGACTGGCGCTCTCTTGCGGCGCAAACTTCGCCTGCACCGCCGCATCAATATCCCCTTTATGCCCTGACCCCGGCGCCGTTGTGCCCGGTTTGGTGCCAGAGGTATTCAGATGCAGCTTACCGCCCGTGGTGATATAACCATCCCCTTCCACGAAGAAGTTAAACTCTTTGCCAATCAGGTTAATCTTGCCGTTAGCGTTCAGCTCAATAGCGCTCTCACCTGAGACCAGCCGCAGCTTCGTCCCGGATGCAATAACATACTGCTCGACCGCCGCATCCAGCTTGCCTTTCCCCGTCAGGATCTCGGTTCCGCCTTTCACCGCCTGAGTCTGGTTCGCTTCCACACGATGCAGCTCATTTTTCTTCACATAATGGCTGCGCGCCCCGCCGACGCTGTGCGTTTCATCATTTTTAACGCTTGTGTCCATGTTGCGCTCGGCCTGGATCCACACCTGCTCTGCGCCCGCTTTATCCTCAAAGCGCAGGGCGTTGGCGTTGTCCACGGAGCCCCCCTTAGAGCGGCTCATAAAGCCCATCTGCGTCGCCGCAGCCGGCAGCGCCCACGGCGGCATGCTCGCGTCGTTATACACGCGCCCGGTAATAATCGGACGGTCCGGGTCGCCGTTGATAAAGTCCACCACCACCTCGTCGCCGACGCGCGGGATCTGCACCCCGCCGTAGCCCTGGCCTGCCCACGCGCTCGACACGCGCACCCAGCAGGAGCTGGTGTCATCGCCTTTCGCCAGACGGTCCCAGTGGAACTTCACCTTCACGCGACCGTATTTGTCCGTCCAGATACTCTCGCCCTTCGGACCGACCACTTTCGCCGTCTGCGGGCCGTAGGTGCGCGGCCACGCCGTGGACTGCGCCGGACGGTACACCACCGCCGACGGGATGACCGTGAAATCGGTGCGGTGAATGGTCTCCCCCTCGCCGCTGGCGTAGCGGTTCTCTTCGAAGTGGTAGCCCGCCGCCGTCACCAGATACTCCCCGTTGTCGCTGAAAAACGGCGCGTTGGTTAACGTGAAGGTGTGCCCCGGCGCTATCCCCGCCGCCGTGGCGGTGGCCTGAATCTGCTGGTGCTCAACCTGCCAGCGCTCCTGACGGATACGGGCATAGAACTCCCCGTGCCCTTTGTCGACAAAGCGACCCGGCCAGTCGTACACGTCGATGCTGCCCGGCTTCGGCGACGCCGGGTTCTGCTGGGCCTGGAACAGCCACGCGTTCGGCTTGCGGAAGTCATAGTCGTCGAGGCTGTAAATCCCCGGCGTCACGCTGTCCTCCAGCGCCCACTGGCTGATGCCCTCTTCGTCCGTACTGCCGCCGGACGGCGTCTGATGGTAAGGAATGACCTCATAGCCGCTGAACGGCTGATGCTGCGTGGCGGCGTCGGTGAGCACCAGGGTATGTTTATCCGCCTCATGGCGGAAGTGATAGGCAATCCCCTCCAGCTCCATCAGGCGGCTGATGAAGTCCAGGCTCGACTCCTGATACTGCACGCAGTAGTCCCACACCCGGTAGCTGCCGGTGAGTTTATCCTCAACGTTAACCTGATGCTCGCCCAGCAAGGTTTTTACAATCTGCGGCACCGTCTGCCCCTGGAAGATACGCAGGTTGCGGTCGCGCTTCATCGGCCACAGGTCCGACTCCACCGTCAGCTGGTACACCGCATAGCGCGTGCCCGTCAGTTCAACGGCGCTGACCGCCACCCGGGTAATCTTGCCGTTAACGTAGCGGGACGTCAGCAGGCTCTGCGTCGGGATGGTCACCGTGACCGGCTGGCCGAGCAGCTTGCTGCGGTCGATGCGCGCGTCCGTGCCGAGCACGGTCAGCGTCAGCGCGAACGACTCGGACATCGCCTCGCGGCCCGTCAGTTTCCAGAACAGAAGCCCCTCCACCGGGAGCTGAACGGTAATTCGGTTGAGCATAATCTTTATTCCATATAGCTTATGCGATTCAGAAAAGAGGTTCGCATCTTTGACTGAGCGTAATACTACGGATTCACCAGCCAGGTGCCCGGCTTGCCGATATCCAGCGTCTGGCTGCGCGTTCTCCCGTTGCCCTGCAGTTCAATCTTCGCCTCACCGGCTGGCAGCTTGAGCGAGGCATAGCCGTTCGCCGCCGGACGCAGCGCTTTTGGCTCGCCGTTCACTTTCAGGGTTTCGCCGTCGAGAATGCGGATATAGACCAGCGCAACAGGGCTCGCGACAGGCGGTGGCGTTTGTTGCGCTGTCTCCGGCGCAGTCGTCTGCTCGCCAGCCTTCGCGGCTTCTGGCTTCACGTCAGGCGTGTTCGCGGCGGTCTCAGTCGGACGCGTCTCTGCCGGTGCCTGTGCAGCCTGCTCAGGTGCATCATTACCGCCGCTGAACAACATCGCTCCGGCGACAACGCCCACCAGCACGCCCGCGGCAACCATGCCCGGGATCTTGTAGCGCCGCCAGTCAAGCGCCGATGCCGGCTTCTCTTCCTCAACCGGAACCAGCATGGTGCCGGTCTTTTTGGCGGTCAGCACATCGTTAATTCCGGCGACCGGCATCTCAATCAGCGCGGCAAATTCGTCGATAGACTGCGGACGATCCTCCATGTGCAGCGCCAGCGCGCGGTCGATGGCCTGCAGCAGCGGGATGGAGTAGCCCTGCGGCATGATTTCCACCAGCGGTTTGCAGGTGTCCTGAATGGAACGCACCACGCTGACCGGAGGCGGAGAACCCGCAATCAGGGTACGCAGCACCGCGCCGAGGGCGTAAATATCCGTCCACGGGCCCTGCTCGCTTTCGTTGTCGTCGGTGTACTGCTCAATCGGCGCAAAGCCGGGGCGCAGCATGGTTTCCGTTTCGTCGGAAAGGTTACCGATGGTGCGGCGCGCGGAGCCGAAATCAAGCAGCACCGGCAGGCCGTTATCCTGGATCTGAATGTTATCCAGCGAGATGTCGCGGTGCAGATAGCCTTCGTCGTGGATGGTCTTGATCGCCCCGAACAGCATCGGCAGCGTGCGACGGATCCAGGCCTCGTTGATCAGCTCCGGTTTTTCTTCGCGCAGGCGTGAAAGCGTGGTGCCGCTGTAAAACAGCGTCCCCATGTAGGCCGTGTCGTTTTGCACCCAGAAACGCAGGACGTGCAGCAGGTTCGGGTGGTTAAAACGCGCCAGCAGACGCGCTTCCTGAATAAAGCTGTTCAGGCCCGCGGAAAATGCTTTGCCAAAGCGCTCGCTGCGCAGCACCAGGGTCATGTCGTCGCCGCGCACGGCGAGCGAGGCAGGCATAAATTCTTTGATAGCGATAGTGCGTTCGAGCTGGTGATCCCACGCGCGATAGACAATGCCAAAACCGCCGCCGCCGATCACCTCTTTGATTTCAAACTCGTTGAAGCGGTACCCGACCGGGAGCGCGTTTGGGACAGTCCGATTGTTATCATTATCCGTCATCTTTTACAGTTCTCTTGATGATTATTACGCGGCAAACTGACAGTGAAACTCGCCCTGCTCGCAGGTGACGTGCAGACGTCGGTACTGCTCGTCGCTGCGGCTGGCGGTAAGTAAGATCTGGCTCATCTGAGGCAGCAAGGTGTTAGTCAGGATAGCATCCACCATGCGACCGCCGGACTCCACCTCGGTGCAGCGCTGAACAATCTGTTCCACCACGCTGTCGTCAAACTCAGAAATAATGCTGTGATTCTCTTCCAGACGACGCTGAATGCGCTTGAGCTGCAGGCGAACTATCTGTCCGAGCATCTCGTCGCTGAGCGGGTAGTACGGCACCACCAGCAGACGGCCCAGCAGCGCCGGCGGAAATACCTCCAGCAGCGGCTGGCGCAGCGCGCCGCTCAAGGCGTCCGGCTCAGGCATCAGCTCTGGATCGGCGCACATGGCGCTAATCAGCTCGGTGCCCACGTTGGACGTCAGAATAATGATGGTGTTGCGGAAATCAATGTGGCGCCCCTCGCCGTCTTCCATCCAGCCTTTGTCGAAGACCTGGAAGAAAATCTCATGGACGTCCGGGTGCGCTTTTTCAATTTCATCCAGCAGCACCACGCTGTAAGGGCGGCGGCGCACGGCCTCGGTTAACACGCCGCCTTCACCATACCCTACGTACCCCGGAGGCGCACCTTTTAAGGTGGAAACGGTGTGCGCTTCCTGGAACTCGCTCATGTTGATGGTGATAACGTTCTGCTCGCCGCCGTACAGGGACTCCGCCAGCGCCAGCGCGGTTTCGGTTTTCCCGACGCCGGACGGGCCGCACAGCATAAATACGCCCACCGGTTTGTTCGGATCGTCCAGTTTCGCCCGCGAGGTTTTCACGCGGCGGGCAATGAGATCCAGCCCGTGACGCTGGCCGATAACGCGCTGGTTCAGCGTGTCGGCAAGGTTGAGTACCGCGTCGATCTCGTTTTTCACCATCCGACCCAGCGGGATCCCGGTCCAGTCAGAGACCACCGCGGCGACCACGTTTTCATCTACCGCCGCAAACAGCAGTGGCTCGTCTCCCTGTAAGGTGTTCAGCGCCTGCTGCTGCTCCGCCAGCTGGCTGTGCAGCTCAGCGGTGTCTTCCTCACCCGCTGCGAACAGCGCGGCGCGCAGGCGAATAATCTCCTGCACCAGGCTGCGCTCTTCTTCCCAGCGCTGGGCCAGGGCTTCGCGTTTTGTTTCGTACGCGTCGCGTTCTGCGCGTAACGCCGTGACGCGCTCGGCATCACCGGCCCCCACGCGCGCTTCGCGTTCTGCGATCTCAATTTCCACGTCAAGCGCAGCAAGGTGGCGCAGGCAGTCTTCCAGCTGCGCAGGCGGCGCGCTCTGGCTCACCGCGACGCGGGCGCAGGCGGTGTCGAGCAGCGCAACGGCTTTATCCGGTAACTGACGCGCCGGGATGTAGCGGTGGGACAGCTTCACCGCCGCGCTGACCGCCTCGTCGAGCAGCAGGACCTGGTGGTGCGTCTCCAGCGGCGACACGGTGCTGCGCAGCATCAGAATGGCTTTCGCTTCGTCCGGCTCGTGAACCTGAACCGTCTGGAAACGACGGGTCAGCGCCGGGTCTTTCTCGATGTACTTTTTGTATTCCGCCCAGGTGGTGGCGCCGATGGTGCGCAGCTGACCGCGCGCCAGGGCTGGCTTCAGCAGGTTCGCCGCATCGCCGGTACCCTGCTGGCCGCCTGCGCCAATCAGGGTGTGGATCTCATCGATAAACAGAATGATCGGCGTGGCGCTGGACTGGACTTCGTTAATGAGCGCCTGCAGACGGGCTTCAAACTCGCCTTTCATGCCCGCGCCGGCCTGCAACATGCCGATATCCAGCAGCCACAGCTGAATATTTTGCAGCGGCTCCGGGACGTCGCCGTCGGCGATACGCAACGCCAGCCCTTCCACCACCGCCGTTTTCCCAACCCCGGCTTCCCCGGTCAGCAGCGGGTTGTTCTGGCGGCGACGCATCAGGATATCGACCATCTGGCGGATCTCCTCGTCGCGCCCGACAACCGGGTCAATCTTCCCGTCGCGTGCGCGGGCGGTCAGGTCCTGGCCGTACTGGGCCAGCGTACCCTGAGCCGCCGGGACCGCACCCGCGGGCGCGTCGACGGCGGCAGCGGCCTGCTGCGTCTCTTTGCTGTTGGCGCAGATGGCGTCGAACTGCTCAATCAGCACCTCAACGTTAAGGCGGGTGAACTGCGCCGAGATGCTTTTCAGCACGTTGGCCAGATTCCAGGTTTTGAGGATACCGATCAGCAAATGGCCGCCGCGAATGCGGCTGACGCCAAACTTCAGCGAGCCGAAGACCCAGGCGCGCTCCACGGCGCTGTCAATATGTTCAGAGAGATCGGAAACGGAACTTGCGCCGCGCGGCAGAGCGTCCAGCGCCGCCACGATATCGCGCGCCAGCTGCTGTTCATCAAGGGCAAAATGGCGGATGACCTGCTGCAGATCGCCATCCTGCTGCTGCATCAGCTGATGCAGCCAGTGCACCAGCTCAACGTAGGGGTTGCCGCGCAGCTTGCAGAAGGCAGTCGCGCTTTCCAGAGAGGTAAATAACAGCGTATCCAGTTTGCCGAAAAGCACGGCACGGCTAATTTCTGACATGTTAGTTTCCATTAACAATGATTCGGTATACGGAAGGATTACCGCTCTGCGCGATACACCAGATCGCCACGCGGGACAGGCTGCGGCTGCAGGCCCAGCCAGGTGTTATAGCCTAATCGCCCATTGCTGCCGAGCGTGGTGCCCTGCACCGCGTCTTCACGCAGGATCACCCGCGTTTCCCATTCAAATTCAATCCCGGCGTACTGGCGCACCCAGTCGCGCAGCTCGGTGACCCACGCTTCACCCGGCAGAAAGCGGTTGTACTCCTCCGCGCTCAGCGGGCCAATCTCAATGCGAAACTTATGCTGCACGTCGCGGACGGCCACGCCAAGAAAGGCGGATTCACCCATACGCGGCATGCGGCGACCTTCCCCCAGCTGCGCCTGCTCGCGCGTGGAAAGCGGCATCCACTGCGGCACGTTGCTGACCAGTTTGACTGGCGCTTTAAAGTAGCTGCGCAGGATCTTCTCCAGCCCCTCCGGATCCCGCCCGTGACGGGTCAGGTGTCCGGCGTGGGTAAAGCGGGCATGAGAGCTCAGGCTGCCTTTGTTCATCTGCCCCGGCTGCCCCATGCCAATCAGCGACGCCAGGTAGCCCTCAAAGCGCCTGTTATCGGCGCGATCCAGAGAGACAGCCGGTTGCGCATCCGCCCACGCGCGGTAAAACAGCAGCGCCAGACGATGATGAAACAGATCGGCAAACGCGCTGAGGCTGGTGTCCTGATGATGATGAATACGCTCGCGGGCGTATTCGGTCATATGGACCGGCAGCGGACCGTTCGGGCCAAACAGGCCGAAGCTTAAAATTGATACTTCATGAATCCCGCTTTCCTCACGCAGGCCGACCTGAGCCAGCGTCGACGGCGCAAAGCTCATCGACGGTTGCTGGCCAATGCGCAGCGGCTCAAACTTCGGCAGCGGCGCGCGTCCCAGCGGGTAGCGCTCGCCGCCCTGGGCATCAATGCGCCTTAACAGCTGAAACAGATCGTAGCGCCAGGGCGCCTCACGGACCCCGTGCCAGAACGCATCCGGCAGCTTCGTCAGGCGATGTACGCGCAGCGGTGCAGTAGCGGCGTCACTCATACCAGCGCCCTTTTACCCATGCGAGGCGCCCAGTAGCCAATCTCGCCGCGCTGCTGGCTCTTCAGGGTGAACTCGGTGAAGCTGTTGATAGAGACCAGACGGGCAAAGAGGCGCTCCATCACGCTGCCGAAAAGCCACGGGCTGGCGCCGGAAAACGCCCGCTCGTCTACGGTCAGGCTGATGCCAATTCCACGGGCGAAAACGACCGGGCCGGGTTCAGGCACGCGGCGGTGAACCGGCTCCAGCACGCAGTGGCGAACGCCCTCTACCTGACGCGCCACCGGCGTCTCGGCCAGGTTGGCGTACAGCCCTAACAGCTGGCGCAGTGCGGCTGCTCCCTCTTCATTCTCGCTGTCCATCAGGCTGAGGTAGTTCATCTGCAGCTGGCTGATGAGCCGCCAGGTGCTGAACCCTTCAGCCAGCGCCGGACGCGGTGGCGTCGGCCCTTTACGCAGAGTGAGTGATTTCACCGGCATGGAGTCGGCCATAATGAACTGCCCGAGCTCCTGCTGCAGCATCAGCGGCAGGTCGCGGCTGGTGCAGAGCACCTCGGCAGAGATATAGCGCAGGTTTTCCTGCCACGGCGCATGCTGCTCGTCCACCAGCGAAACAAACACCTCTGAACCGATATAGCCGGTACGGGTGCCGTAGCGCAGGGCATGTTCAGAGAGCACGCGCTGTTCCCGGCGCAGGGAAAAATAGGCCCCGTAGTTGCCCGCGTCGCCGCTCCAGGTGCTCCAGAATGGACGAAACGTCTGGTCGTCGCGCTGACCATCGGCGCTGCCAAAAATTTTATTTACGGCGTAAATTTCATAATCCAGCGGCCGGATGTTATCGACCACCAGATGGTATTCATGCTGCCCTTCATTCAGCTTCTGCCGGGCCGCCACTTTCGGGAACAGGTTGATGACCGGCGTACAGTGCAGCGCCAGATGGCTGGCGTCTACCACGCGCTCCAGCTGCTCATCCGACTTATCCAGCAGAATAAAAATGTCGAAGGCTTTTTCGCCCTCGCAGCGCTGGATCAGCGTGCTCAGACCGCTCAGGCTGATGAAGCGGAAGCGGGCCGGAAACGCAAAATACTCCTGCAGCAGACGGTAGCCGTCAAAGTTGCGCAGATCGTCCGGAAGGAGCGCCTGGTCAGACTCAAAGCCCTCCTGGCGAAGCGCGTCCGACGCCAGCAGCTGTCGCTGCGGCTGCGGGCTGACCGTCTGGCAGACGATCCCGGCGTGATGCTCCATGACCAGCTCCAGCAGCTTCAGCGCCTCAATGTCCGGGCCGCTCAGGAAAAACTCCAGCCGGTCGAAATCCAGGTGCCCGAGGTTTTGCGGGCCATCGCAGGCGATGCGGATCCGCAGGGCGCTGTTGATCCCCCGCTGGCTCAACCCCAGCTGCGCGAGCGGCAGATCGGCGGGCACGCCGCCCAACTCGACCTTGTCGATTTTCAGCGGCAGCAGGTTGACCTCGTGCGCCGTGGTATAGCTGCAGGTCACGCCGGTTTTTTTCAGCGCCAGGCTGTCCATCATGGTACCGCGCGGCACAATGAAGCCCTTGCTCAGGTCGCCCCGGCTGCTGTCGGGCTCAATCTCCGCGATCGCCATCGACGGCGTGGGTGCGAGGTAGTTCGGCGCGATCATCTCCAGCAGACGCTGGGAGAAGCGCGGAAACTCCGCGTCCATTTTCATCTGCACGCGGGAGGTCAGGAAGGCGAAGCCCTCCATCAGACGCTCGGTATACGGATCCGCCACGTCGATGCCGCGCATGCCCAGCCGTCCGGCGACTTTTGGGTAACGTTCGGCAAACTCGGCCCCCATTTCGCGCATGTAGGCCAGTTCGCGGTTGTAGTATTCGAGCAGTTTACTTTCCATGATTACCCCGCGTCTTTCAGTTCAAAATGGCCGTTTTCCAGATCGACATCGGTGCGAAACAGAAACTCCAGCGGGTACGGCACGCACCATAAACGCCCTTTGATCTCGATGGAGAGCACGTTGTGCAGATCCAGCGAGGAGGTATCCGACACGCAGCGGACCTGCAGCCCCTGCGGCAAAATGCGCGGTTCAAAATTGATGATCGCCTCGGTAAGCTTGCGCTGAATATCGTGCCATTCGATATCCGACATTCTTTTCCCGGCGAGCGGCGCGACGCCAAAGTTAATCACCGAGCGGCTCACGTGCGGCAAGGCGCTCAAATCGCCGGAGGCATCGTGGTTGATGGTGTTAAACAGCCACTGCAGATCCCGCAGCACGTTGCGGCGCAGGGCGGCGTGGGTGATCAGATTGCTGTTGGCCGGTTCGCGTTTTTTTTCCGGGTCGTTATCGGTGAGACGATCCAGCAGCGAGGGCTGCATTTTGTCGCGCGCCCCCACCTTCTCCTGCCTGCTGCGGGCCTGCCAGCCGCTGCGCAGCAGATCGCCTTCGCCAGCGGGATTACTCATCGGCTCCATCCGTCGCAAACGTCACGAGGTTTAACGACAGCAGCGGGCTTTCGCTTTGCTCGCTGAGCCAGGCTTTCTGGCCCATCCCTTCGTAGAGGGTGCCGTCTTCGTCGAGAGGCCGCCATTCAGTAGTGCGTCCCAGTTTGATCGCATCCGAAGCCTCGGCAGCAAACGGGTAACGCGCCGGGATCTGGCACACCTGCTCCGTACCGTCGGTCAGGCGCACCAGCGCATGACGCCAGACCAGGTCGGTCACGCTGGCGGGGGCCTGGAAACGGATCTCCGCGATAGCGTTAAACGGCAGCCAGAAATAACGGCCGTTCACGAGGGTTTCGCACACCGGGCCAAGCCGGGCATCGCCGTCCATCAGCCAGTCGAACGCCTGCGTCTCCTCATTTTCGAGGGTGATGAGACCGGCAGTGGCCTGCGCCTGTTCGAGGGCCTCCAGCCGCAGCGCATGCGCACGCTCGCCGTCCTCGCTAAGCGCCATAGCCAGGGTGGTCAGCCAAGGCCACTGGGTTTCAGGCATGGCCGGACGCGCCTGCCCCGCCATCACCTGCGCGCGCTGCAGCTCGCCCTGAATAGACTGCTCCAGCAGCGTGACGGTCGGCTTCGCCTGCGGCTTCAGCGCCAGCCAGCTTTTCAGCTGGGTTAGCGCGCGCGTCCAGTTACCGCTGAGGGTGAGAAACTGCACAAACGCGGCACGGAGATCGGCATCCGCCGGACGGGCTTTAATCTCTGCTTCGAGGCGCGCCAGCGCGTCGTTGAGCGTTTCACCCGCCAGGTGTTGATAGAGCGTATTCATAGCCATTCCTTAATTCGCCGCGCGCCAGGCGCCCACTGCCGGATCGCGCAGCTGAGGGCGCAGGGTATCAATCAGAACGATATTCAGCGGCGTGCCCGGTGCGACCCAGGCGCTCCAGGTTTTCTTCACCGCCGCAATACGCGCCTGCAGCTTTGCATCGTCGCTGGCAATCTCACGGGAAATCTCCACCGCCACCGTGCCGTTGCTCTTCCAGCTGTTCAGGGCGCTATCGTAAGGCAGGATCATCCAGCTCTGGTCGCTGTTTGGCGTGCTGAAAACCATGCGCTCTTTGTTAACGGAGGTGATCAGCGCGTTTTCCGGATCGGCGCTCTGATTCAGCCCCATCACCGGGAAGCCGTGAATGTACGTCACCGCCATCTCTTTCTGTCCGCCGTTGCGGGACTGAGAGACAACGGTGTGACCACTCAGCCAGCTGCCGTTACCGCAGCGGGTGGTGTCAGAATCCGGGATAAAGAGCGCCGGCGCGGACGCGCCCCCTTCCCAGAAGGTGCGCAGGTGGCAGCCGTCCTGCAGGGTAAATTCCTGCCACGGCGTGCGGTCCGCGGCAACCGTATGGGCGGCAACGTTCTGATCCGGTGGCAGTAACGCGCCGCTGGACGTGGTGACGGCAGGCGCAGCCTGCTGCTGTTTCACCACCAGCGCCCACTCCTGCGCTTTGGCGGCTGTACCCTGCGCCAGCGTCGTCCCCTCAGGATCGTTGAGCGTCCAGCTCAGCTTATTCACTTTGCTGCACTGGTGCTCCAGCAGCGAGCCAAGGCGCGGCACAAAGTTTTCCAGCACCGAGACGTCTTTCTTGCCGTTCGCCACGATACGCAGCGCCACCTCAGGCTTACACCAGCTCTGCGGCGTGTTGTCTTTGATGTTGTCGATCCAGATATCCAGCTTCTGCGCAGGAGACTGCACGATGCGGAAATTCTCAGCCTGCACGGTGGAGGTCACCGCCAGAAGTGCCAAACCCGATAGCCAAAGTTTCATATCGTTCCTTGTGTGTCTAATCAGTTCCGCAGGGAAGAAATTGTGCTGCGTCAGAGAGGGTGTGCAGCAAAGTAGTGTCCTGAGGGTTGCCCATCCATACCGCCAGGGCAGTATAGTTATCCTGAGCATTCCCTTCCTTTTCGCCATTCTTTTGAATGATTTGGTTCATTAAGGTCAGCCACTCCTGCGGCGTATTGACCATGTGCAGCGACTGCTTCATTTGCTCTTCACTGACGCCGTGCCAGAACCCGTCGGTGCAGAGTAAAAAGGCATCGCCGTCTTCCACCTGCACCACGTCACTGTAGCTCGCCTCCGGCCCGCCGTTTTCAATCCCCAGCGCCAGATAAAGCAGGTTGCTGTTGAGATCGTCCGTCTGATGCCCGGCATCCTTCATCTGCTGCACCAGGCTGTGGTCGGTGGTCACGTGCCACAGCCATCCCCGGCGAAACAGGTACAGGCGGCTATCGCCGGCATGCGCCCAGTACGCCAGCCCGTAGTCCCGGTCAATGAACAGGCTGACCAGCGTCGTGCCCATCCGGCGATAGTCCTGAACGGCCTGCTGTTCGCTCAGTATGGTGCGGTTCGCCGTCTGTACGTAATCTCGGATATGCTGCGCGTTCAGGTGCTTGTCGCCATCGAAGCGGGAGATAATGCTGTTGCGGGCCAGTTCCGCGGCGACCTCACCGCCCGGCAGCCCCGCGATGCCGTCACAGACGACAAAGCAGGCCGAGCGTTCCCCTATGGTTTCTCCCGTCTGATCCTGGTTGCTGGCGCGCGTCCCCTGGCGGGAGAGAGAAGCGGTTGCGATATTCATTTGTCTTCCGATCCGCTCTGTGAGTCTTTGTACTGATTCACCTCCATGTCGTACGCATGAAGGAAGGCTTCGCCGAACAGGGTGTGGAAGTCATCCTCAATCTCGCCCGCCGTCTCGCCATAGCTGCGAACAAAATAGTCCCACAGGGCGGCTTTGCGGCTGCCCGGCAGCGCCAGACGAGAGGTCATGCCGTTCTGCTTCGCCTGCTCCTCCAGCTGTTCCGGGTTAAAGGACTGCAGCATCGCGGCGATGATGGCCCGAATACCGGAGATCATCCCCAGCTGGTGCGCCTGAAGGTCGATCAGCGCGTCGCGCACGGATTTGGTCGGCGGCATAAAGCCCGGCATCGGCGTGCCAAACATCTGGATCAGTACGGTTTTGCCGGTCGGCAACAGCTTGAACGGGTTGTTGGCATCGTCCAGCACCATGGTCATATCGGCTTTCACGCCGCGCTTGAGGATAGAGCGCGACGAGAGAAGCGCCACGGTGCCCTGCGAGAACATGCCCAGAATCTGCCCCAGCTGACGCATATTTTCACGGTCAAACTGCGGAACGGGCTGCATTTCGCTCAGGCCCATGCCTTCGAGCAGCGCCTGCAGCAGTTCGCCCTGCAGCACTTCGCCCTTCTCGCCGTTATTCGCGGTTGCGGTTGGGGTTGCCGCGTTGTTGACCGGGTCGATGCGCAGACGCCCCTTCGGTGCCTGAGTGCTGCTGCGCGCAACGGCCTGCGGTGTTGGCATGGTGAAGCCCGCGTAATCCGGCCGCGCCGGCTCTTCTTCACGCGCCGTTTCCTGCGGCTCAGGAGCGAACAGCGGAGAATCGGCCAGCACATCCTCTTCCTGCTCTGATTCAGGCGCTGGTGCTGGCTTGTCGTCAGCAATGTCATCCGGATGGGTTAACGGTGCCCCGCCCATCAGCCCGAGCGGATCATCATTGCGCGCGGCTGGCGCGCTGGCCTTTCCACCAAACAGCGCCAGCGGGTCGAGCTCGTCCGACGCTTCTTCTTTAGCGGTGGGTTGCCCCTCAACCGGCGGCACCAGCGTGGAAGGCGTCACGTCGTCAAAAATGCTCTCTTTTTTGAACAGCGCCTCGTCGCTGAACAGCGTGTCCGGGTCGACGTTCTTACGCTCAAGCGATGGATCGCTGTCGTTGAACATCGCGAGCGGATCTTCGGCATTACGCTCCGGGGCCTCAGGCTGGGAGAACGGATCGTGCGATGTCGCAGGCTGAGGTTTTGCGCGGTTGCTGGAGATGCTGTCGGAGATGGAGAACTCCTGCATCAGGCTGTCCCAGATTTCCGACGGCACGGCGGTCGGTTCCGCTTTACCGCGTGGCGCAGGGTTAGCAGGCTTCGCCTGCGCTGCGAGTGCAGTTGGCGCGGCTGTCGGACGTGGCGGCTGCTGCATGCTGGCCGCCATACGGCTTACCGGCTGCGTATCGTGGATAAGCTCAGTAACTTCAATGCGGTAGTCATCAATACCGAGAATGTCGCCATCCTGGAGTTCAACCTGACGCCCCCGCTCCAGCGGAATGTCATTTAATACCACGCGGGTGACGCTGCCACGGTTGGTGACGCGGCATTCGCCCTGGGCGTCAACGTGGACAATGGCCTGCAGACGCGAGATGGTGCGGTCATTGTCCGGCAATACCAGATTGTTATCCGTACCGCGCCCAATGGTGCCGCCCGGGGCGTAAAAATCACAGCTGCTCTGCGGCGGCTGATGACCGGGTTTCGTAGAAATAATCGTGAATCGCATGGCGTATTCCTGCTGGTATGATTAGCGCTCAAACGCTGCCGCTCTCGGGGCGAGAACGGCGGCGTTTGAGAAAGTGAATATCAAAAACTATTTAATGAAGGTTATAAAATATAATCCAACAATGAGCCATAGAGTGAATATTAACGCCTGTAATTTATAACGACGATGTAACTTTAGTATCCAGCCAATTCTTTCTTCCGGTAACGACTGTACGTATTTATAAGCTTCTTCCTGAACAAGCCTTTCACGAGTGAACTTCATTTTTACGCCTTTATAAAGGCGAACAAACCAGATTATTTTTTGATAATTTGCCAACGAACCAAAAAAAGAAGCGTAGTCGGTAACAAGATCCAGGTCATATCCTTTTCGCCGGTAGTCAGAAAGTAACTGATTATAATCAGCCTCGTGTTTTTTGAAGTAACGAGAACTGAATAGATCCATAACTATCACAATCAGCAATAAAGCCACGATAAGGAATAATAGTAAATTTTCAATATTCACCATATTTTATCCATCATATACTCAGTCGCTCCGCCCGCTATCTCGCCACCAACGTATCCACCTGCTGCCGCCCCGACAATGGAACAGGCGAGCAAACCTACACCACCCGTCGCGACACCAAGCGCAACGCATACACCGGCACCTGCCATGGCCCCGTATTTGCCACCGTAAATCCCTCCTGCAAGACTTGCACCAAAGCTGCTGTATTTTTTCACAGCGACTTTAGTACAACTTTGCTCTCGTCCCGTGGTGCATGCATTGTAAACTTCATTGGTTGTATTTGCACCGGCAAAACCTATTGCAAGCCATCCCCCGGCTTTAAGAAAACGAGCGGCTTTAGAGGCATTATCGACATAAGTTGAATAACCACGAATAGAAGCGACACCCGCTGTGCTCCATTCATGTACAATTGATCTGCTTGACAACCCTAATGCATGCTTCAGTTCGTTATAGGGTTTCATCTTTAACGTCAGCCTGGACAATTTATTTAATAAACCATCCAACTCAGAAAAGAGGCGCTGACGCTCAACAAAAAACTGCTGGCTTATCAATGTCCCTTGTGCCCTGTACTGATTCTGGTATGCCAACTCAATGGATTTAAGTTTTTTTTCTATTTCACTGAAATATTTTTCACCTGCGTCAGCAACAACTCCAAGGGACTTATCCATAAAATTAGTGACTGCGGCTATGGTACTAAAATGGTGATTAAAAAAATTCGCTTCTCCAGAGTTAAGATCGGCCAGAGCACCATTGACTTTATTTTTTGCAAGCTGTAACTGCTTAAGTTGCACAGCATTATTACTTCCCGGCGCATCAAGAATCAACATCTGTCCAGGTTTTGACCACTGCATATCACTATTAACCTGCATGAAATAACGTGCAGCATCACTGTTTGGATTGTTGAATAAGAGCCTTGCCTGGAAATCCAGAGTTCCGGGTTGCTGAACAATGCAATATCCCGGATTAACTAATGATTGACCAGCCATATTCATTCCCTCTGATTTTCACCGAAACGCTTACAAATAAGCACAAACATTTAAATAAAAATGAAGTTAAGCAGCACCCAAATGTTGACGCTTTTCTAAAAAAAGAGCCAACATTTGGAAACTCTTCTATTCTATTTTAGTCAGCGATAGTTCACCTTTAGCATTCGCACTGAGCACAAAGCGAGTCGCGTACCTAAGAGCGGCATTATGATTTCTCAACTTTAATACCACATCATACTTTCCTGGCTGCCAGTCAACTTTGTCCCAGCGAAGACAATCCTCAGACTTTAGAATGCGGCTGGAATGAAAAATTTGTGGGGAATATATAGCTTCCCATTCATTACCTACCTGTCGAGATATTGAAGGTTCGTAAACTAAAACAGTTTCACCTGGCCTCGTGTCATCCAAAAATCCAAAACAGGGGGCATTTTTTTCCAGCTTAACAGTTAAACTTTGAAACTGAGCAGGATGGGATATGCATGCGCTACATGATAATACAATGGATATAACAGTTAACGCTCTTTCCATCGCTATTATACACCGAGTAGTGAACCAATCGTAATGACCGGGGAAAAAACCCCGGCCACATACGCAATTATGCTTCTTTGTTTTCTTTGATATTCCAGCCAGCGCTGCTTTCAGCACCTTTACCACCAGACGTGGTCTGCTCCCAGTACTGCTGTTTCACTTTCGCAGCCTGGAATGCGTAGGTCACACCAACGGTATCGCCGTTGTCTGCACCAGTGTACTGAACGGAAGTCACCAGCACATCTTCCAGCGTAATGCGGGAATATTCCACCTGCTGGCCACCCGCTTTACATACGGACAGCTCAACTTTGGTCAGGTGTTTACCGCTGGCGCAGTGTTTCAGGATAGCGGTGGTGGATTTGTCGATCAGCGCGTTAACGTGCAGGTCGTTAAAGTTGACTTTACCGGCACCGCCGCCACCGCCAACGCTCATATTACCAGGCTGGGAAGCGCCCCAGGAGAAGGAGGTAATATCAGTCCAGCCGGTGTGGTTAGAATCTTTAGATTCGCCCGTAACACCCTCGACCTTCAGAAACATATCAATAGCCATAATATCTACTCTTCGTGGATGAACAATATTGCTTTCGAAAAAGCACTTATATGGCAAACAGGAAAGCATGGGGCTGAATAAAACCGTCCATATTTTACCTCTGCCTCACATCAAATGACCCGTGTCATTTGACAGTCTTACATTCCCTCTGAATGAACGGAAAGAATGTGAAGTCTTTTACTATTGTGGATTATCCTGAATCCAGGTGCGGTCAGGATTTCCGATGATTAATTGAGGAACAAGTTTATTAAGTTCGTCACTATGATAAAGACGTAGACAGTTTAAGGTTACGCCTTTTACATCGGGTTTTCGCTCCGAATGAAAACCATTAATTTGATTTTTATATTTTCCAATGAGGGCATCCACTTTATCAGTGCCATTTTCGGCATCAAAAGGTATCCACTCAATGAAAGCACTCGCACTGCGGGCCGCATCAGCAGAAAACTGGCTGCCTTTATCGGCCACCTGCGCAAGGCAACGCGCCAGAACTAAATCTTTTACTCCCTGCCGGTATGTTTGCTGCTGGTAAAAATCAAATTGAGTGTTATCGCCAAGAGCCGAAAATGTTAAAAATGCGAGCAGAATAAATGCTCTCTTCAAATTCATTAGTGATATTACTTTAATTCCCAAAACCAGATTTCCTTACAGTAAGGAAAACAATCGGAGTTACATATAAACGAATTATTACTTAGGGGCTCGATGAGGTCGATATGACCTCCACCGTAACCATCTATTTTATTAAAGAAAACTACACCTTTTCTGCCGAGCATTGACCGTGCACCAGCCTGACGATCGGTATAGATTTCTGCTTTCCCAAAAACGTGAGATTTAAAGAGCTGATCGGCGAGCAATTTTGCACCCGGCTCAATTGTTTTTCCCTTATAGGGCCCTGACTTGATGGGGAGACGCCCAGTAAATTCAACATTACATTTCAACAAAGCCAAACTCATCCTGACCGCACACGTATTTTCGTATGCAGGTTGCTGTTTGATAATTGTTGAATAGTCGTAGCCAATTTCTGCGAAAAGCTGTTCGCCAGAGGTAAAGCCCGCACGAGCTTGATTTGAAGAGTAATGTTGACGTTTCAGCTGTTCGTATAATGGTCTCATTTATTACTCTCCTTTTTTGCAAGGGCGTAATTCTTTCATGCCATCGGTGATAATTTTCGACGCGCGCTCTTCTTTTTGCTCTGCAGTCAATTTAGCGAAACGCGGGTAAAGAAACTCATGAAGAGTATTGGGTAAAAAAGGCTTTCCTTTGCACCAGACGGTTCCCTCGGAGGCATCCACAACCCCCAGAAGATACATATTTGCCTTAATGCGTTCACGTTCATTGGTTTTTGAAAGCCAGGCATTAGCAAACCGCTCTGCGGTAAGGTTTAAATCATACCCGGTTAATAGAGCCGGATCGCGCAGCATGTTTGATGTGTCATCCTGCGGCAATGCTTCCGCTTGAGGATAAGTATATTTTTCTGTTTGCGCACTTGCCAGTACTGAAACTGCCAGCAAACTGGTAGCGATTAATAGATTTTTTATCACCGGATATCCTTATTCACTGACAGTTATTAACTGAAATATGGCTTTTGGCTAACCGGCCCCATCGGGCCGGTAACCATCATCACGCGTCTTTCGTCTTCAGCGACGGCAGCTTAGATACCAGTCGCAGAGAAACGGTCAGACCTTCCAGCTGGTAGTGCGGACGCAGGAAGAACTTCGCGGCGTAGTAGCCCGGGTTGTCTTCAATCTCCTGCACCTGCACTTCCGCAGCCGCCAGCGGCTTGCGTGACTTGGTCTCCTGGGAGGAGTTAGCCGGGTCACCGTCGACATAGTTCATCACCCAGTCGTTCAGCCAGCGCTCCATCTCTTCGCGCTCGCGGAAGGAGCCGATTTTGTCGCGCACGATGCACTTGAGGTAGTGGGCAAAGCGGCAGCAGGCGAACAGGTACGGCAGACGAGAGGCCAGACGCGCGTTGGCGGTGGCATCCGGGTCGTGGTACTCGGCCGGTTTCTGCAGCGACTGCGCGCCGATGAAGGCGGCAAAGTCGGAGTTTTTACGGTGAACCAGCGGCATAAAGCCGTTTTTCGCCAGCTCGGCTTCACGACGGTCGCTGATGGCAATCTCGGTCGGGCACTTCATGTCCACGCCGCCGTCATCGCTCGGGAAGGTGTGGCACGGCAGGTTTTCCACCGCCCCGCCGGACTCCACGCCACGAATCGAGGTGCACCAGCCGTACTCTTTGAAGGAGCGGTTGATGTTAGCCGCCATCGCATAGGCGGCGTTCGCCCAGGAGTAGCTGTTGTGGTTCGCGCCGTCGGTTTGCTCTTCAAAGTCAAAGCTGTCGACCGGGTTGGTGCGAATGCCGTACGGCAGGCGCGACAGGAAGCGCGGCATCACCAGGCCCAGATAGCGGGCATCTTCGGATTCACGCAGTGAACGCCAGGCCGCGTATTCGGTGTTCTGGAAAATCTTGGTCAGGTCGCGCGGGTTAGCCAGTTCCTGCCAGGACTCCATCTGCATCACGCCCGGTGCAGTACCGGTGATAAACGGACAGTGCGCCGCAGAGCCGATGCGCGCCATTTCGCCCAGCAGCTCCACGTCCTGCGGGCTGTGGTCGAAGTAATAGTCGCCCACGATGCAGCCAAACGGCTCCCCGCCGAACTGACCGTACTCCTGCTCGTAGATTTTCTTGAAGATCGGGCTCTGGTCCCAGCCCACGCCCTTGAAGCGCTTCAGGGTGCGGCCCAGCTCCTGCTTGGAGATGCTCATAAAGCGGATCTTCAGCATCTCGTCAGTTTCAGTGTTGTTCACCAGATAGCTCAGGCCGCGCCAGGCGCTCTCCAGCTTCTGAAACTCTTCGTGGTGAATAATCTGGTTCACCTGCTGCGACAGCTGCTCGTCGATACCGGCAATCAGGTTCTGAATGGTGCGATAGGTGTCGTTCGAGAAGGTAACGGTATTTTCCAGCGCCTGCTGCGCCAGGGTTTTGACCGCGCTTTCTACGGCGGAACGGGCCTGATCGGTTTTCGGGCGGAACTCTTTGTTCAGCAGCGCGCTGAACTCATCCTGGCTGAACGCCTGACCCGCCTGCTGCTCGTGTTGTTGAGTCTGGTTGCTCATCGATTATTCCTCGCTACCTTTCGCGCTTTCGTCATTTTTCGGCAACTGGCTCAGGGATTTGAGCAGCGTCGGATCCTGCAGAATTTTAGCGATCAGCTCTTCCGCACCGTTTTTGCCGTCCATGTAGGTCAGCAGGTTAGAGAGCTGGGTACGCGCTTCCAGCAGCTTGTTCAGCGGCTCTACCTTGCGGGCCACCGCATCCGGCAGGAAGTCGTCCATGCTGTCGAAGGTCAGATCCACGTTGAGCTTACCTTCGCCAGTCAGGGTGTTATCCACCTGGAACGCCACGCGTGGCTTCAGCGCCTTCATGCGTTCGTCAAAGTTGTCGATGTCGATTTCGAGGAATTTACGCTCGTCGACGGCCGGCAGATTTTCAACCGGTTTGCCGACCAGATCGGCCATGACGCCCATCACAAACGGCAGCTGAATCTTACGTTCTGCACCGTAGATCTCTACGTCGTACTCGATCTGCACGCGGGGGGCACGGTTACGTGCGATGAATTTCTGCCCACTGTTACTCATTGCCATGATGTTCTCCATCAAAGATGCGCGGTGAAGGTGAAACGGCAGGCTCCATGCCTGTCGTCATAATGCCTGGACGCGTTATTCGCGGCGTCCAAAGATGTTTTCCAGTTGGTTAACGCCGTCTGGCGCCAGGTCGCGAATAATGTCCATGAAGTTAAGTTCTGACAGCCGCTGCACCCGTTCAATCATCAGCGGTGCGGGGTGGCTCGGTTCGTACTGCGCAAAATACTGCTTCGCTTTTTCCAGCATCAGCTGCGCGTCGGCGCGGCTGGTGACCTGCACGCTGCGCCAGTCGGTCACCTGCTGAATCGGCTGCGTTGCCGCCGATTGCTGTTCAGCCTGTGGCTCTGCCTGCGCTTCACGGTTCGGCAGCAGCTTGCTGATGTCGGTCACCTGACACGCGCTGGCGACCAGCCCCACGGTTTTCAGCAACTGCTCCATCTCCGGCACGCCGCTTTCACCGAGATGCCCGGTGAGCAGCTCACGGATGGCAAGCAGCCGTTCGTTAATGACGATAACCGCTGCGGTTCCCGGCTGGTCGCCGCGGGCCAGCTCGTCAATCAGCCGCGGACGGCCGCCGGGATAGTCCGGACATTCCGTCTTGCTGCCGTCCAGCAGCGCCTGGGCGTCACGCAGCGAAATTTCATCGCCGTTAGAACGCAGCAGCGAGGCGTTGCGTACCGCGACGGTGAGGTCGGATTTATCGCTCAGCCCGGCCAGGGCGTTAATGCGGTAGAACGGGTCGGTTTCGCCATACTCTTCCAGCAGCGGGTAGAGCGGCTCCCAGTAGCGCGCGATCGCCTCCTGCACCAGCAATAATCCGTCCGCGTAGCCCGCAAGCCCGCGGCGGCGGGTCCAGGCATGGGTTAACGCCAGCATCACGCGAAGATCTTTGGTGCGGGTCAGCAGGCTGGTGGCGAATTTTTCTACCGTGTTCCAGTCAGCGGGCTCTGCCGGGATAATGGTGTCGCCAAACTGCTGTTCCGCTTTCCCAAGACTTGCCTGATTCATGATCTGGAAGTCGGCGTCGTACTCCAGATTTTCGCCGCAGGGCTTTTCGGGGCTTATCGGCGCGAGAAATTCTTCGATATTCATGAGATCCCTGCTTATTCAAACATGGGCGGATAGAGACCGTGACGCCCCGGACGGGCGCCCCCTGCCGGGTCGAACAGCAGGGTGAAAAGCTGCCCGGTGAAATTGCCGCTGTGAACGTGGGTGTAGAGCGGGTAACCGTCGCAGCGGTTGGTCCACCAGTAGCTGGTCTGACGCAGCGGGTCAAAACACTCCGCTGCCTGCGGCCAGCCCAGCGTGCTCTGGCCGTCCTCGTCATAGCCAATCACATCAAGGATGTCGGAACGCTTTTGCGGCTCGACGGGCTGCGGCGCCGGAATGGACATCAGCATCTCATCCAGCTGCGAGGCGGAAAAGCTGTTGCGCACCGCGTGCAGCCCCAGACGACCAATCTGCTGATACCAGCTCTCCGCCTGGCTGAGCAGGCTGGTCGACCACTCTGACGGGGCAAAGCTCAGCTGAATGCAAACCGGGTACTGTCGGCCAACGCTGTCGCGGCCTGGCAGCAGGCAGCCCATCTGGATCATCTGGCTGCCCAGCATCGGCGGGACGACGAAATTCCAGACCGGTGCTTTGGTGAACTGGCGTTCGCCACCGCGCTGCTCTTCCTGCTGCCAGGCGAGCAGGCCAACCTGAAACCAGTGCGACCACTGGCGCTGTAAGGTGTCAGGAAAGCGACGCTGCAGGAAATCTCCGGCGCTGGGTAATTTGCCATACCAGCTGTAGCGGTTCATCGCAGGGGTATTCGTCATACGGCTGTCCTTGCGGTTATGGGCATGAGAAACGGGGAAGCTGGAACGGGTTGCGAATGCTGTTTGGCGCAAACTCCAGCGTGACCTGATGTCCGTCGACGTTGAAGGTGGCCTGACGGCTCAGGCTACCCGCGCCAGGGCTGGTGCTCGCTTTGTCGAAAAAGCGGTTGAGCGCCCAGGAACCGTTGGTTACCAGCGTCGCCGTGCTGCCGTTAGCCAGCCCCAGCTGCATGCGTACCTGGTTGGTGCCGCCCGGCCCCGGCCAGTTCATGATCTGCACGGCCTGCGGGCCGTGGCTGTAGCGCAGGAGCTGGCCGTCGACGTCCAGCGTCAGGTTCAGAATGGTGTTATCCATTCTCACGGTGCGTACCGTTACCTTGAAAGACGGCGTGGTGGCGCCGTTAGCAAAGAAAGCGTCGCGAATCGACTGGGCCTGCTGGAACGGTCTCAGCAGCCCTTCGCTGCCCGGCAGGGTTTTACCGTCGATGCCCGGCATAAAGCGCCAGTTTGCCTGCGTGGTATCGACTTTGCTGGTCAGGTTGTCGCGAAAGAAGGCATCCATCAGCCCGGTACCGGGGGCAAACATGCGGGCAAGATCGTCCGGGGTGACCTCGGTGCTGGCGCTGCGCACCAGCGGGTAGCGGCCGGCGATTGCCTGACGGCAGAACCCGCCGACTTCAACGTTAATCCGCTTACGCACGTTTTCCAGGTCGCGGCGCTGGGTATCGCTGCTGGCCCCCACCGCCATGTTGCTGAACATGGTTTGCAGTCCGCCCGGCAAACGACCAGCGCTGGCCTGCAGACGGCTGATCGCCTCACCGCCGGGTGCTGGCATACCGTTGTTGGCCGCATCCTGAACCGCGGTCAGGTAACGATAAAGCTCATCCACCTGCTTGAGAAAATCATCAAATACAATCGTCTTCCCGCCCTTCTCCAGCGGCTGCGCCAGCTCAATCATCGGCGCATAGTGGTCGGTCACCAGCTGCTCCGGCGCCTGAGTAATTGCGGCGGCCTGCGTCGGGGCATTGTCATTATTGCTGAACAGCGCTTCCAGCGTGCGGGTGGCGCGGTTGCTCTGCGCCTGCGCTTTACCGGCATCTTCCGGCGCCGGGGTATCGCGGGAGAGCGTCAGAACCTGGCTCAGGTTCTGGACCAGACGACGCAGGGGCGAGTTTGCGCCAGAGAGCAGGCGCGCGGTGTTGATGCGCTGGGAGAGATCGGCGCTGTTATTAAGCTGAATGTCGGCGAGAAAGCGATCCCAGTTCGCGATAAAGTCGCGCATGTAGAGCTGGCGCACGGCATTATCGATCTGCTGTTTATCTTCCTGCGCGGTTGCGGCACCCAGCACCCAGGCGTCGTCCTCATGCAGGGCGGTGGTTACGCTGTCAATCTGGCCGTTAAAGCTTTTCCAGTAACCGTCCGGCGTATAGAGCCCCGGCACGCCTTCGCTTACCGGCTTGCCGCTTTTGCGGGAAAACACCAGCTCGCTCTGCGGGCCGCCCAGATCGGAAAGGGAGACTGGCTTGAGGTTTTCGTCATGTTCCAGCAGGCGCTTCAGGCGACCGTAGACGCGGGTTGAAAGTGGCTGCTGGTTGATCAAAGCCCTTTCGCGTGCCACCAGGGATTCGTCCTGAGCGTACGGCGAGGCCTGAATTTTCGGCTCCAGCAGCTGGGTGAGATGCCATTCGAGCTGCTGCAGCTGCGCCTTCGTGACGTTTTGCGGCAGGTTACGTTGCAGGTTGAGCATCACCCACGAATGCAGGAATTTGCCGTCGTAGTGTTTCGGCTGATACAGCATCTGATAGGCTTTCAGCGCCTCGTAGCTGTACTCCACGTCGCTGCCGTTGTCGTTGCGCAGCCAGGTGGTGATGTGCATAGCAACGGCGGGCAACAGCAGCTGATCCAGCGCCTTCTGGTACAGGGACTGAGAGGCATCGCTGACGTCATCCCCACGGTAAAGCCCCATGCGGCGGGAGACTGGCGGATCGTTGACATCAAACGCGTCACTTTTCGGCAGGTCCACCAGGCCATTCAGCAGCGGGAGCAGATCGAACAGGTCACGCTGCGGCTGGTTCTGCAACGCTTTGCTCTGCTGGTCCAGCAGCGGCACCTTCGCATCCACCTCTTCCAGATAGGCCTTGTTTTTTGCATAGCTGGTCAGCCACAGCCCGCCGAGGATCGCCAGCAGGGCCAGCAGCGCCGCGTAGCCGGACCAGATCACTGCCCGGTTGCGCAGTTCCCACCAGCGGTTTTCGCCGGCAATCCCGGCTTCCTGGAAGATGACGTTTTGCAGCAGGTTCTTGATGAAGAAGCTCTGGCCCTTCGCGCCGGGGATAGGCGCTTCTTTGCTTACCGAATCCCAGTTATCGTTCTCTCCCCCTTCCGGCAGGGAGAGCGCGCGGTTCAGTTCGCCCATTACGCGGTCGAACGGCATGCCTTCCTGGGTACCGCTGGCGAAGTAGATCCCGCGCGGCGAGAACTCGGTTTCGAAGTTGGAGCGGGCGAAGACCGTGCTGAGGTAATCCGCCAGCAGTGGACGCAGCGCGGCGAACTCCTGCGGGAAGAGATACGCTTCGGCACGGGTTTTCGCATCATGCTCTTTGAGCATGGTTTCCGGCAGCCCGGCATCAAGGCGCTGCTGTAACAAAGAAAACTCCTGCTGGAAGTTACCCATCAGGTCGTAATCGGCGTGTTTGGTTTGCTCCCACGGCAGCGTGAAGCCCCAGATCTGGTCTCGCTGCGCTTTGTCGTAGTCGGCAAACCACGCGCGGAAGCCTTTAAGCAGGTCGGCCTTGGTCACCATCACGTACACCGGGAAACGGATACCCAGCTGTTCATGCAGCTCGGACAGACGCTGGCGCAGATTCACCGCCTGCTGGCGGGACGCCTCGGCGGACTGGGTCAGCAGGTCCGAAATGCTGATCGTGACGATGACGCCGTTGATCGGTTGGCGGCGACGGTACTTGCGCAGTAGCCCCATGAACTGCAGCCATTCACCGGCGTCCTGCACCTGTTCGCTTTCCTGAGTGGTATAGCGACCCGCGGTATCCAGCAGCACGGCCTCGTTGGTGAACCACCAGTCGCAGTTGCGCGTGCCGCCGATGCCCCGCAGCGCGGTTTTACCGAAGCGGTCGGCCAGCGGGAACTGCAGCCCGGAATTAACCAGCGCCGTGGTTTTACCGGAACCCGGCGCGCCGATAATGACGTACCACGGCAGCTGGTAGAGATATTGCGTGCTGAAGCGCTGCGTCCACTGGGCACCCTGTCCCGCTTTGCTGAAGTGCGCTTTTTTCAGCATCTGCGCGGCTTCATCAAAACGGCTGGCGAGGATCTGCTCCTCGCTGTTCAGGCGCTGCTGCGGATCCGCCGCCTCCGGGCTGGTGGTGTTCTCGTTGAGCTTGTCCATCAGCTTGCGGTTCAGCCAGGCGTTATAAAGACGCGGCAGAATATGGCCCTGAGCCCACAGCAGGTAGACCACGGCAATACTGATGATGCGGTTCTGCTCGGATTCGAGCGGTCGGGTGTCCACGATGGACAACAGCGGACCTATCATCCAAATCACCGCCGCCAGCGCCGTGACGCCGAGGAAGCTCCACAGAATGCGGTTAGTCAGTATGGAAAGAAGAGTCGTCAGCATTCCTTAGTTTCCTTGCGGCAATCCGTTCAGCTCGGCCTGAGTGTTTTCAGGCGACACCAGCAGAGTAATTTCCACACGGCGGTTACGGGCGCGGTTTTCCGGGGTCGTGTTCGGCGCCACCGGGTTAATCTCGCCCCGCCCTTCCGCCTTCACGCGGCCAGGCTGAGAGAGGCTTCCCTGCAGCATTTTCTGTACGGAGCGCGCGCGTTCCAGTGAGAGCTCGTAGTTAGAGGCAAAGCGTGCGCTGCGGATCGGCACGTTATCGCTGTAGCCCACCACCAGAATTTTGCCGCTGACGTTATTCATCGCCTGCGCAATGCGGTTGATGACCGGTTCATAGCGGTCGCGCACGACGGTAGAGGCGGAGGCAAACAGCCCGTCGCCCTTCAGGATCACGACGCTGCGATCCGCTTCGTCTTTCACCGCCACCAGGCCCGCCTCAATTTCAGGCTTCAGGAAGCCGCGCAGGTTCAGCACAGCGGGCAGCTGACGCGCCGGCTGCTGGATGGTGGTTTCCGGCAGCTGGGACTGGTAAATCTTCGCCAGCACCGGGTTGGTGCTGTCGCCAAGACGCCAGTTAAGCACGATATAAAACAGGCAGGCGATAAACCCGGCCAGCGCCACGCAGGCCCACAGGGGAACCATCGGCCGCCACAGCTTGCGCAGCACCGGACGATCTTCCGGATGAGGAGAAAGCGGCGGCGGATAGCTACCGCGCACGCCGCGGATCATCTGCCACAGCCGCTGCTTGATGGTTTCAAGCTGGGTACGACCATTGTCCAGTACCCGGTAGCGCCCCTCGAAGCCCAGCAGCAGACAGTAGTTGATCATCTCCAGCAGCAGAATATGCTCGCGCGGGTTCTGCGACAGGCGCGCCAGCAGCTGGAAGAACTTCTCCCCGCCCCAGGTTTCGTTATGGAACGTCACCAGCAGGCCATTGCTGGACCAGACGCCGCTGCTGCCCCAGGGGGTAAGCGCGGCGGCCTCGTCCAGCGCCGTACACAGGCAGTAGCGCGCCCCGACGATCACTTCGTAGGGCAGCCCCGCCTGCTGGCAGCGGACTTCAAAACGGCGAATCTCATCGATCAGGCGCTGGCGTAACGCCACCTGATCGTCATGTGATACCGAATGACGGATCTGCGGAATCGCGTTGAGCAGCGGATTGGCGGCCGCCACCAGCTGATTGTTGCTACTGGCTCCGGTAAACGCGGCATCACTGCCGCTATCCTGTCGTTCCTGCATATTAAGCGCTCGCTTTATTATTCTGTCGGGCTACGGATGGCCCAAAACTCCATATCCAGCCCCGGGAACTCCCCTGCAAGGTGCAGGGCGAATGCGCCGGACTTATCCATCTCGTGCCACAGCTCGCTGCCCTTCTCCAGCTCAAAGTAGCTGTAGCCGGCATGCCACGGGATCTGCGGTGGCGCGACCGGCATGGCGCGCAGCATAATGCCCGGCAGCTGTAGCTGAACCAGATCGCGAATTTTCGAGACCGGTGCGACCTTCATCTGCGCCGGGAAATGGGTCTGCAGGTGTTCGCCCGGCACGTTGGCTTTTACCGCCAGCACGAAGCCAAACTCACGCACCATGCTGGTTTCAGGCACCGTGGCAATGTTCAGGCCATGGGAGCGCTCGTTAAGCGGCAGCTGAATCGCGTGGTCTTCCATTACCAGCGACAGCCCCTGACGCAGCATCAGCATCAGCTTGCTGAAGCAGTTCGCCAGATCGTCGTGATCGTAAATCGGCAGCACGCTCTCGGTTGTACGCTGCGACGTCCAGGTGGCGAGCTCGGTGGCAAACGGCAGCCAGCTGCGCCAGAGCGTTTCCGGGTGCAGCAGCGGCAGCGTTTTCAAATGTGAAACCTCGCCCAGATGACGGTTCACCAGCGACAGCAGCGTAAATTCAATCAGTTCAGAGGTGTTAAAGCGGCCAGGCTGGCGCAGGCGGCCGCCAATCTGCTGGCTGCGCTGCACCAGCAAGCCGTGCAGATCGTTAATCATGCTGTAGATCTGCGGGCTGTTGTTGGCGTTCAGCATCGGCGGGATGTAGCTGTTATCGAGCCGCACGTGGTTGTCGTTGCGTTTTTCAGTCACAAACGCCACGCCGATGGCGGTCCATTCTGCCGTGAGGTCTTTTTCCAGCATCAGGGTCAGACGCAGGCGGCCAAACTGTACGGTAGCATCCCCTACCGACATGGCGTTATCGTCTTCCACCTCCTGCTCAAACGCGACGAAGCGCGCCAGCGAGGCCGGCTCTTCGCTGAAGATCACCTCTTCCCGCTCGCCACGACGAACCGGCAGCGCAAGCACCACCTTTTCGTTGGTGAGGTTGTCAGGAATTTTTAGCGGCGCGGGACCGTTGCGTCCGTTGCGCACCTGGAAAAAGGTGCCGTCCGGCAGTAACCCGCTGCAGTAGCTCAGGGCAATGCAGCCCTGGCGAAGCATTGCTTCGTCCAGCTCTACGTCGAGAAAGCCCCAGAGATAAGAACGCTGCAGCGCACCCCACTCACGAACATGGTTGAGCAGATAACTTTCAGTCCGCTGAAAATGGTGTGGACGCAGGAACATGCCTTCGGTCCAGACGACCTTTTCTGCTTTGGTCATGATGATGTGTTTCCTGTTGTGAAGCGCGTTACTGGCTGATGACCCGAATGCCGTTTACGTCGAGAAAAACGTTGGCCTGGAGTTCATCCGCGGACCATTTCCAGAACTGGTAGATATGATTTTCGCCTGGCACAGGCAGCGGGAGTGAAACGCGCCATTTTTTACCGTCCAGCTTCTGATATTCCGCCATCACGCCGATATAGCGCGCCTCGGGATCGCTCTGACCGCTGAGGGTTTTGGACAGCTGTCCCGGCATCAGGAAGAAAACATCGCTGTTCAGCAGATTCGCGCCAAGCGTTGCTGACGCGTTGTTCTGCAGGGAATAGAAGTCGCTGGACATGAAATCCGCATCGGATTTCAACAACAGCACCCGGACTTTAAGTGGCGCAGAATCATTGATTTGTGGATGAGCCTGAAACTGCAGATTGTAGCGGGAAGGGTCGCTGTGTGAAGACGACGTACAACCACTGACAAGGGCGAAAAACGCCGCGTAAAAGACTAACCACAGCCGATGAAACTTTTTATTATTCATAAAAATACGCCCACGAAAGCCGTTTAGTTCAGGATCCAGGTACCGTTAGCGCTGTCTTTGCAGGCTTTGCTGTTGCCATCCACATCGACGCAGGTCGCCTTTTTACGCGCCTTAGGACGAATGGCCTGTTTACGAACGGTCGCTTCGTACTGGTCGGCTTTGATAACGGCACGCATCGGGACGTAGCCAATCAGTTGGTCGTTCCCCTCGTCGGCGAGCGCCATCCAGTAGTGTTCAACCTGCCCCAGCACCACATAAGTTTTGCCGGTATCCAGCGTACGGATAACCTTTCCGCCAAAATCAGGACGGCTCATCAGGGAGGCCGGGTACATGGCGCGATAAGGCTCGTTAAGCGGGGTGAATTCCGTTGGCGGCACCACGGCGTGACGGTGAGTCAGGGTGACGCCGTTGACCTGGCTGGTCACAATCGTGTCGTCGGTGATTGCCGGTTTCTGTGGCGCTTTACAGCCCGCCACCGCCATTACAAACAGAAGTGAAAACAGTACGCGCATTTTCATATGCTTTTCCGTAGCGATATTTTGATGATGGAGATAAGGGGATGAAATTTGACTTAGGTGCTATTGTTAAAATAGTCAGGATAATTTCGGGGTGTTACTAATTTTAAGGCATAGCTACCGCACGAGCCCTTCAGAATTAGGCCCAGCGTCTTCCTGACATATTTTGACAAACGGTAAACAAGTTTACATGAGCTTGCCTGCAATTCAATATTTCCTGCCTGACAAGTGGTGCTTAAAGAAGCACATGAATGATTATAGGATTAATCTGAGAAAAAAATATGATTTAAGCGCGACCCTCTATTTCACCTGCCAGACAACAAGTTATCCAATTGATATTTAAAGATTAACCACAAAAAAGAATTACTTTCATTACCGCAGTCACTCTATTATTGCTACTACCATAACTAGTAGAATTTGGCTTTTTGTGAGGTGAAGAAAATATATCAAGTATGAATTATTTGTTGCATTAGCCATGTAACATTAATTACTGGAAGGGGTAAGATGAATATATGAAGCTTATTCAGCAGGGTTGAAAAAAGTTAATTTTGCACTTCAAAATAAGTTTCTCTTTTAGCCACTACTTTTTCCCCGTTATTATCACCTGGATATTATAACAATTAAGCGTTGCTACACCATTTATGATGTTTCCCTCGATGAAATTGTGAAGCATTCCCTTTTCTGTTCGGATTCGCTTTGCTGCAAACCACGCAACCTTCATTTGAAATTTCACCCTGACTACATCATCGCCCCGCTACCGCCATCGCTCAGACTGAACACATGATAGATATAATTTATTATTAAAATGATAAAATTTCGTTATAATTTCTTTAAATAGTTACACATGAACCGCTTTAACCCATTGTTATAAATATGATTGCAGGCAAGAGCTATAACTCGATCGCATGGGTTCACCTTTATGCCAGTCATTGTTTTTGCTTATTACCCAGCCGTTGCGCGACCAAACACGTCAGGAGTATGTATGAACACGAAAAGACGCTCAGTTCCCGGTATCAGACACTATGATGGTCCTGCCGGCGGCTGGGGCGCGTTAAAAGCGACGGCCATTGCGGTACGGACTCAAATGGATACCTTTGAAGCCCCCGCTACGCTGCTGCGCACCAACCAGCCTGACGGTTTTGACTGCCCGGGCTGCGCGTGGCCCGATAAAGAACACAAATCAACGTTCCAGTTCTGTGAAAACGGCGCCAAGGCGGTGACATGGGAAGCAACCAGCAAGCGCGTGACGCCCGCGTTTCTGGCGGAAAACAGCGTCTCCTCGCTGCTGGCAAAATCGGACTTTGAGCTGGAGGGTTACGGGCGTCTGACACATCCCCTGCGCTATGACCGGACTAGCGATACCTTCCGGCCCGTCGACTGGGACGAGGCGTTTCAACGTATCGGGGAAATCTTGCGCGGGCTCGAACCGGACCAGGTCGAGTTCTATACCTCCGGACGTGCCTCCAACGAAGCGGCGTATCTGTTCCAGCTGTTCGCCCGGGAGTACGGCACCAATAACTTCCCGGACTGTTCGAATATGTGTCACGAGGCCACCAGCGTCGGCTTGCCTCGCTCCATCGGGATTGGGAAAGGTACCGTCTCGCTGGACGACTTCGACAAGACCGAGCTGGTGATCTCCATCGGCCATAACCCCGGCACGAACCATCCGCGAATGATGGGGACCCTTCATGAGCTGGCCCGTCGCAACGTGCCGATTATCGTCTTCAACCCGCTGCGCGAGCGCGCCCTCGAACGTTTTGCGGATCCGCAAAGCGTGATTGAAATGGCAACCTATAGCTCTACGGATATCGCCTCAACCTACTTCCAGGTGAAGGCCGGGGGCGATGCTGCCGCGCTGAAAGGTATTGCTAAACATCTTCTTGAAATGGAGGCCGAACGCGGTAACGTGCTCGATCGTGCCTTTATAGCAGAACACACCCAGGGCCTTGACGACTTTGCTGCCGATATCACGCAGACCCGCTGGGATGACATCGAGCGCGAGTCCGGGCTCAGCCAGGCAGCGCTCAAAAAGGTGGCCGAGGCCTATGCAAAATCAAACGCCACCATCATTACTTATGGAATGGGGATTACCCAGCACAATAAAGGCACGGCCAACGTCCGCCTGATTGCTGACGTGCTGCTCCTGCGCGGGAATATCGGCAAGCCCGGCGCGGGGATCTGCCCCCTGCGCGGCCACTCAAACGTTCAGGGGAACCGCACCGTCGGGATTAGCGAGAAGCCCACCCCCGCCTTCCTGACGCGTTTGAAAGAGGTGTTTGGCTTTGAGCCCCCTTCCCGTCACGGGCATGATGCGGTGCAGGCGACGCAGGCCATGATCGACGGTCGCGCAAAAGCGCTCATTTGCCTCGGCGGGAACTTTGCCGTTGCGATGCCCGATCACGAACGGGGTTTTCCGGCGATGGGTAACCTGGATTTGAGCGTGCACGTTGGCACCAAGCTCAACCGTACCCATCTGCTGGTGGGCAAAGAGACCTTTATTTTCCCGTGCCTCGGCCGCACCGAGCTGGATATGCAGGCCACCGGCCGTCAGTCCATTACCGTTGAAGACTCCATGTCGATGGTGCACGCCTCCTCCGGCAAGCTAAAACCCGCCTCGCCGTTACTCCGCTCAGAGCCCGCCATCGTGGCAGGCCTTGCGAAAGCCACGCTGCCGAAAACCCGTGTAGACTGGACGACGCTGGTCGAGGATTACGACCGCATCCGCGATCTGATTGAGCAGACCATCCCGGGCTTCGAGAACTACAATGCGCGGATCCGCGTTCCCGGCGGCTTCCGCATGCCGCTGCCGCCGACGCAGCGTATCTGGCCGACCGCGACGGGCAAAGCGATGTTTTCGGTATTCGACGGCGTACACGAGAACGCCAGCGGCGAAGGCGAGCATGTTCTGCGCCTGATTACGCTGCGCAGCCACGATCAGTACAACACCACCATTTATGCCCTGGACGACCGCTACCGCGGCGTGTTTGGCCGCCGCGACGTGCTGTTTATGAACGAAGAGGATATGGCGCAGTCAGGGCTGGAACACGGCGATCGCGTGGATATTGAAACCGCCCTGCCCGGCAGCGCTCAGCGTCTGGAGGATATTACCGTGGTGGCGTACAACATCGCCCAGGGCTCCGTCGGGGCCTATTACCCGGAAGCCAACGTGCTGGTGCCGCTCGATTATCTCGATAAGGACAGCGGCACGCCGTCGTATAAATCGGTTCCGGTCCGCATTACCCTGCGCTCGAAAGAGATCCGCATGCTGTAAGGCTTCACGCGCAGAGAAGAGTGATGGACATTAAACAGTTAAAATATTTACTCGCGCTCGACGAAACCCGCCATTTTGGTAAAGCGGCCTCGCGGTGCAATATCACCCAGCCGACCCTCTCCATGCGCATCCGCAGCCTGGAAGAGGAGCTCGGGCTGGTGCTGATTGTGCGCGGACAGCGCTTTGAAGGGTTTACACCGGAGGGTGAACGTATTCTGGCGTGGGCGCGCGCGCTGCTCGCCGCGCACGACGGATTGCAGGCGGAAGCCGCGCTGTGCAAAGGTCAGGTGGTGGGGGAATTACGTCTGGGGATGGTGCCGTTGGCGAGCGTGGATCCGATGATCTTTATCCGCCAGCTGACGCAAAAGTACCCGGAGCTGACCTACAGCCTCTATTCTATGTCTTCGGCGCAGATTGCGGACGGCGTCAGCCGCAACCAGCTGGAACTGGGGATTTGCTATCTCAACAGCATCGACACCAGCCTGTTTGATATTATCCAGCTTCCTGAAACGAAGATGGGCCTGCTGCACGATACCCGTCATTTCCAGTTGGACCAGACGCCGCTCACCTGGCGCGACCTGACGGATTTTCCGCTGGGGTTCCTGACCAAAGGGATGCACTACCGGGCGCACATGGAGGCCAGCTTTAAATCAGCCGGCATCGAACCCAGGTCCGTTTTCGAGAGTGATTCAACATACCAGATCATTCAGGCGGTTCAGAGCGGCGTGTGCTGCGCCGTGATGCCGCTGAACAACGGGCTTGAGGAACTGAACAACAATTTCGGGATCGCCCCCATCGCCGATGCCAACGTTGAGGCCCCCGTCGGCCTGATTATGCGCAGGCAGAAGCCCGTCTCCTCGCTGGCGCTGCGCTGTTTTACCGACGCACAGGCGATTTTTCACACGGTCAATGCGGCGTAAGCCTGGCGCGTCACCACGCTAAAACCGCCGATCAGAACCGCGGCACAAACCTCCCGGTATTCCGGCGCGCTCACCAGCTCGCGTAGCGCATCGCGAATGGCACTGAGCGTTTCGGTGGACGTGCGTTGCGACGTGATTAATGGCAGCCCAGGCGTAAGCGGGGTACGGTCGATCGCCGCCAGCCCCGCAAGCCGTTCCGGCTCATGACGCTTCAGCAGCGCCCAGGTCACGCAGTCGATGGCGGCGATATCGCTCTTCCCGCGCTGGACGTCAATCAGGGACTGACGGTGGCTGCCACTGAAGGACGTTTGTGAGAAAAATGGCCCGTCAACAATCAGGGGAGCCACCTTTTTTCGCAGTGCGTTATAGCCGGACTGCGAGTCTACCGAATTACAGACCGCCCGACGTCCGCGAAAATCCGCCAGCGTGAGATGCCTATCAGCCTCGCGCGCCACCAGAAAGCTGCGGTACAGGCTCCATTCGCAGCCCTCCGCGGTGTAGTGAAAACAGCCCACCACCTGTACCTCCGGGAGCTGCGTGACCAGCGGGTAGCCGCACGTCTGGCTGAGGGTAAGCTCAGGCTGCCGCCAGTGGGTCAGCAGGTCAGACTCCGGCCAGCCGGGAACAGGATCGACGGGCACATCCCGTGCGGCCAGCAGACGCTGCACCGCCAGCCAGAGCGCGCGGGTGTCGGCGCGATCCACGGCGTACATGGGAAGCGCCAGCAGGTTACTCATACCTCTCCTCCTGTTGTTTTCCGGGATGTACAGTGACCTCCACAGGCCGGGTCCAGAACTGGCGTAGCCAGTCACCGTAGCCCCTGACTACAAAGCCGTGGTTACGCTGCCGGTACGCCTCCCGATTTTGCCGGTAGATCGTCGGTAACCCGTACCAGGGAACGCCCGGTAAATCGTGGTGAATGGAATGGTAGTTGAGATTCAAAAACAGCACCCGCCAGAACAGCCCGGCCTCGTTAATGACCGATCGCGCGAGCGGATCGTCCGCCGCCCGATGTTCGTAAAACGACCGGACCTTGGTCAGCGCCAGCGCCGGATAGCTTACCGCCAGCACAAACCAGACGGGTGAAAAGCCGTGATGCGCCATCCACGCGAAAAGCGCCGCCAGCAGCAGAGCGTGAACCAGCCACATCGCCATTGCCCGCGGCTGACGATGACGAAACGCCGTCACGGCGCTGCCCAGCGACTGAAGGATATCCAGTAGCGGCGCCAGTGCCAGCCGCCCGAAAAAGGTATTCCGGGCGCGGATCGCGCGTTTCTGCCACGGCGAAAAACGTGCCCAGCTCTCGTCGGTAAAATAGTACGACTCCGGGTCATCCACCGGATCGGTCAGGCTATGGTGCCGATGATGCGCAAGATGGGAATCCCGGTACAGGCCGTACGGATACCAGACCGCCAGCGGGAGCGTGCCCAGCAGCTGGTTAAGCCAGGCGAAACGGGTGGGATGTCCGTGGATCAGCTCATGCTGCAGCGACATGTACCAGGCGGTAAACCCGATGAGCAGCAGCGTGGCGGGCAGCAGGCCCAGCGTTTGCCAGAACGCCAGCGTGGCAAACCAGCCGGCATAAATAGTGACGATCAACAGCCACGTGGGCAGTTCGCTTCGCCATATAAAACCCGATGCGAGATGGCGGATTTGTTCGCGTTGTTGCGGATGTAAATAGAGGGAGCTTCGTTGACTCATTCCTTCAGACGCCGTTTCGCCAGAGACAGTGCCCTGACGATCGGGGATAACGCCTGAAATAACAAAGAACTTAAATCGCTTTGCTTTGCCAGAAATGTGGGGGCACGCGCCGCTTGACTTATTTTGTGGTAAAGGTACTTTTCAGGACATGAAGAAAATTTTAATTATCGTTCCCGACAGTGGCATGCTGTTTGAAGCCGCCGGTATCGCCGACATTCTGATGCAGGCCAACCGGCTGCATCCGGAAGGGCTTTCCCGGCCCCGCTACCGTATTATCATCGCCACCACGCAGCCTCACCAGGTGATCCACGGCCAGTCCGGTCTGAACCTGCTGGCGGACTATCGTCTGCCGGAGCTGGATCCGCGCGAACCGCTGGACACCATTATCATCACCGGACGCGGGATGAACGAGCAGGAAAGCACGGCGGTGGTGGACTGGCTGCACCTCGCTGCGCCGCATGCCCGGCGGGTAGCCTCTATCTGCGGCGGCGCGATGCTGCTGGCTCAGACCGGCCTTCTGGACGGTCGTCGCGCCACCACCCACTGGCGGCTGCTGGAGACAATGCAAGCCCGGTATCCGTCTATCCATGTCGAAGGGGGCCCGCTGTACATTCAGGATGGTCCCATCTGGACCTCCGGCGGCGTCAGTTCCGGGTTCGACCTGACCCTCGCGCTGGTGGAGGACGACTACGGATTTACCCTCGCCCGCGACGTGGCGCAGGATATGGTGATGTACCTGCGACGTCCCGGCGGACAGCTGCAGTTTAGCCGCTATAGCCTGCAGCAGCCTGGCACATCGGGGCCCATAAGCGAGCTGCAAACCTGGATCCTGCAGAACCTCACCGCTGACCTGTGCGTGGAAAATCTGGCCGAAAAGGTGGCGATGAGCCCGCGCAATTTTACCCGGGTATTTACCCGCGACGCGGGCGTCTCGCCTGCCCGCTACGTGACCGAAGCGCGACTGGCTGCCGCCCGGCAGCTGCTTGAGCAGACTCATGATCCCCTTGATCGCGTTGCCGAGCAAAGCGGGTTTGGCACCAGCATTAATTTGCGCCGCATCTTTGAGAAGCAGCTTCACCTCACGCCCGGCGAGTACCGCCAGCGATTCCACTGCCGCAAGATGGCGTAATCTGATCCTTTTTTGTCATTTACGCCAACCAGCCCGACGCCTACAGTGACTCCAGACAACAGAGATAAGGAGTGCACCATGGTTAAGGTCGGTATTAACGGTTTCGGCCGTATCGGACGTAATTTCCTGCGCGCGGCGCTGGGTAACCCGGCTCTTCAGATTGTGGCCATTAACGATCTGACGGACAGTAAAACCCTCGCCCATTTGCTGAAACATGATTCCCTTCTGGGCAAACTGCCCGCGCCCGTTGAAGCGGCTGACGGCGCGCTGCAGGTGGACGGTCAGCGGATCACGGTGTTTAGCGAGCGCGATCCGGCAAATATCCCGTGGCGCGATGTCGGCGTTGACGTGGTGATAGAGGCCACCGGCTTCTTTACCGAGCGGGAAAAAGCAGCGGTGCACGTCACGCACGGTGGTGCAAAGCGCGTCATCATCTCCGCGCCCGGCAAGAATGACGATCTGACGGTTGTGATGGGGGTGAACCACGATCGCTACGACCCGGCTCAACATGTGGTCGTCAGTAACGGGAGCTGCACCACGAACGGCCTGGCGCCGGCGGCTCAGGTGCTGCATCAACAGTTCGGGATTGAGCATGGTCTGATGAACACGACGCACGCCTACACCAACAGCCAGGCGCTGCACGACCAGCCGGAGAAAGATCTGCGCGGCGCGCGCGCGGCGGCGCTGTCGATTGTGCCTTACTCCAGCGGCGCGGCGAAAGCGCTGGGCAAAGTCATTCCCTCACTGGACGGCAAACTCACCGGGTACTCTCTGCGCGTGCCGGTTCCGGTGGTGTCGATTGTGGATCTAACGGTAACGCTCAGCCGGAACGTAACCGCCGAAGAGGTGAATGACGCGTTCCGTAACGCGGCAGCCAGCGGGCCGCTGAAAGACATTCTGGGCTATAGCGATGAACCGCTGGTCTCCAGCGACTATCAGGGCGACCCGCGCTCCTCCATTATCGACGGGCTTTCCACGCTGGTGATTGGCGGGAACATGGTGAAGATCCTGGCGTGGTATGACAACGAGTGGGGCTTCTCTAACCGCCTGGTGGATCTGGCGGTGTGGATGGATAAGAAAGGGCTGTAAGCCTGGGGCCGGGTGGCGCAAGCGCTCACCCGGCAAATAAATTACTCCGCTTTGACCTTCACGCCCATCAACACAACCACCATCGCCGTCACCAGCAGCAACCCGCTTCCGGCGAATACTCCGCTGGCACCGTTAAGGTCAAATACCGCTCCGCCCACGGCCGCACCGGCACTGATTGCCAGCTGAATTGAGGCCACCAGCAGCCCTCCTGCACTTTCGGCTTCATCCGGAACGGTGGTAGCAAGCCAGGTTGACCAGCCTACCGGAACCAGACCAAACGCAAAGCCCCACAGCGCCACCAGGAACCCGTCCAGCATCGCCAGATGGCCAAACGCCACCATCGCCAGCGCCAGTATGCCCATGGCGAAAGGCACCAGCGCCAGCGTCAGGCGCAGATTACGTGCCAGCAGGTGCCCGGCAACGGAAGTGCCGACAAAGTTCGCCAGCCCAAAGCCCAGCAGGATCAGTGAAATGGTCTCAACGTTCGCCTGCCCCACCGTTTCCAGGAACGGGCGCAGGTAGGTAAAGAAGGCGAAATGGCCGCTGAAGATCAGAATAGTGGCCAGCATGCCGCCGATCATCCCCGGACGACGCAGCACGCGGAACAACGTGCTCAGGCTACCGCTGCTCTCCGGCTTCATGGACGGCAGTACCCAGATCTGCCACAGCAGCGCCAGCATGCTCGGCAGAATGCAGAGCACAAAGACGTTGCGCCAGCCAATCAGGCTGCCCAGATAGCTCCCCAGCGGGGCCGCAACCACGGTGGCAATCGACACGCTGGAAAAGATCACCGCCAGCGCTTTCGGCACCTTATCCGCCGGAACCAGACGCATCGTCGTGGCCGTCGACATCGCCCAGAACCCACCGATGGCGACCCCTAACAGCAGGCGCCCCATCAGGAGGACGTGCAGCGTGGGCGCAAAGGCCACCAGCAGGCTGGAGATGATTTGCAGCACGGAGAAAAACATCAATACCCAGCGACGGTCGATATTTTTGGTCGCCGGGGCGATCAGCAGGCCGGTGACCAGCGCCACCAGCGCGGTGGCTGTGACGGCCTGCCCGGCCATGCCCTCACTGACGCCCAGGCTCGCGGCCATCGGCGTCAGCAAACTGGCCGGCAGGAACTCTGCCGTTATCAAACCAAACACGCCCAGCCCCAGTGAATAGACGGCCCGCCAGGCGGGTCTGGCAGGCGCAACGGCCTCTCTCGCCGCGACACATGAATTCATCTGTTATTCTCCCGTTATAAAAATGTGACAACTGTCGCAAAAGCATAGAGGGTTCACCGTGGACGATCTATGACATATAATCTCCACTTATTGATTATTCGTCCGGAGTTGCGCCATGACCGTACAGTCCCCCGATTTGATCAGCGAACTTTTACGCGGCATGCGCCTGTCGGGCGTGAAATACCGGCGGATTGAAGCCAGCGCGCCGTTTGGCGTGGCGTTCCACCAGGCACCCGGTAAGGCGCAGTTCCATTTTGTGAGCCACGGAAGTGCCCTGCTCCGAATGGACAGCGGCGCAACGTTTGAACTGAGCAGCGGCGACGCGCTGTTTATTCCTGGCGGTAATTCTCATGCCCTGCTCTCTGACGCGCAGGCAGCCATTACCCCGGTGAACGCCTTTCCCAGCGAGCCTATCTGCGGCTCGGTCTGTGCGATTACCTGCGAGCCCTGTCCGGAGAACGAGAACACCATCATCTTTAGCGGGTGTATGGATTTTGAGCTCGGCGGGATGCAGCCGCTGATTAAAGCAATGCCGGAAGTGATGATGGTCAGTCGGCTGATGTCCACCTGGCCGGAAATCCATCCGCTGCTGGCGGCCATGGAGCGCGAGTCAATGACACGACAGGTCGGGTTTGCCGGGATCCTCGCCCGGCTGGCTGACGTGGTGGCGGCGCTGATCGTCCGCGGCTGGGTTGAGGCTGGTTGCGGGAAAGCCACCGGCTGGGTGCAGGTCTTACGCGACCCGCGGCTGAGCAGGGCCATTTACGCCATGCACCAGCAGCCTGGCCTGAACTGGAGCGTGGCGGAACTGGCAAAAGAAGCGGGCACCTCCCGCTCCGTGTTTGCCGAACGGTTTCTGGCCGCGACGGGGACCACCCCGGCAAAGTATCTCAGCGAACTGAGAATGCGACTGGCGATTCAGTACATTCGCCACGAAAACCAGCCGATTGAAACGGTCGCACTCAGGCTGGGTTACGGATCGCTGGCAGCGTTTAGCCGGGCCTTTAAGCGCATCATTGGCCATGCGCCGGGCACGCTGCGGGAAGCCAGCCAGACCCCGGAAGAGGTCTGACCGGCAGGCTGGCATCAGAAATAGTATTTAAAGCGCACGCGGCCACCGTAGCGGTCGTCGTTTTTATTATCACCCTCTTTCGGGGAAGCGTTGACCCAGGAGGCATACGCGCCCAGATAGATGTTGAAGTTTTTCATCTTCATGACGTTCGGGATCAGGTACGACGTATGGATGGTATGAATGTCATACTCGCCCGGGTCAGAGATCCAGCAGTCGTTCTCACACTCTGCGTCAAACGTCGAGGTATTGAATTCGTCGATTTCGTTATGGGCGTAGATATAACCCAGCTCAAAATTATGCCAGAGGGCATTGATGCCTGAGGTAAAGTCGGTTTCGCCCGTCGCGTCCAGGTAAGCCGTGTTGAGGTTTATAACCACCCCGTCCTGCGGATCGGTTTTGAGCCCGTCCCAGGTCATAGTAAACCCGTAGCCGGTACGGTCGGATTGATCGACCCAGCGCCCTGCGTCGTCGCGATAGCCGTATGCGTTGTTCACCAGGTTGGTCTCCATGGCGACCGCGGTGGAAAACGGCCCGTCCTGCCACGAGATGACCGGGCGCACGTAGGCCACATTTTTATCGTTCTCAAGTTCTGCGCCGTGATAACGCTGGTCGACATACAAATCGCTGCCGTCTTTAAACAGGGTATTCAGCTCAAAATACCAGTTATCCAGCGTCTTGCTCATCAGGAAGTTGCCCCCGCTGTCGGTTCGCCCGCGGCCCTCTTTCAGCATATAGATATAACCGTAGCCATCGCTGTAGAGATCGTCTGCGGTATTTCCTGAGTATTCCACAAAGGTATCCTGATTGAGCGGGAACATATCGTACGCTTCGAAGCGTCCGACTTTAATTTCCCAGTCGTTCTCAGAACCAAAGAAGAATACCGCATCATCGAGGTACATTTTCCCGACGAGATCGCCGAGGGGCTGAACAGAAAATCCGGCAAAATTGCCGTTTTCCATTTTACGATAACCATCAAAGCCTAATAAAATACGTCCGTTAATATCCCAGCGTTCTTTATCTCCTGGTGCCCAGTCGCTATTAGCGCTTTGCCTAACAGAAGTCAGACTGCCGGTCTTACTCGCGGCATCCATATTAAACTCGACGTCGCCATAAAATTTAATATCACCATACCCTGAAAGCGTCAGCTTTGGCGGTTCGGCTTTGCTCACCGGCTCTTCCGACCGCACAACAACGGCGGATGCTGCCTGCGCGGCGGCCGCCTGCTGCTGTTTAAGCGCCTGAATTTGCGCTTCCAGTTGCGCCAACTTTTCTTCCACGTTCGTCGCGGGTTGTGCCGCGAAAAGCGCGCCGGAATAGAATGCACTTATCAGTATTACCGTTTTTTTTAATTTCATAGAATCCATCCTGATTATAAAAGTGAATACACAAATATTGAGCATCGCCATTTCGACCAAATACCCACTGGGGTGCTATTATGTTTTTTGATAAGTGAATTATGAATTTTAACTTGTGTGATCGGTACAGAGAGAATTTTTCGCGAGGAAGAGAAGAAAGGCAATCCACTTCACACTCTTATTTCATTAATCGCATCAATATTATAACGTGACATATATAATTAATTAGAACATATTTCTTTAATTCTTTATTGAAGGCAATAACACCACAGGCGAAATGCAACATGTTTTACCGTTTTCTGACTTCTATTCCTATCAGATCTGAAGCCTCCGAAGGCCATACATTCAACTGTGCTACTTCTCGACCACCCAGCAGTGGACCTTAAAGGTCCACTGCTCTAGTGGTATCTGATTCCTCTTAACAGAATTTGTAAAATCGTTCATTTCAACGACTCTGTAGAGGTGTTTTCGCCAGCCCGCTTCGTAGTCTTTGTAGGGGCAGATGTAGAGTTTTACTACCGACTTTGCCCGCCTGAAGAACACCCACTGTATCCGCTGTCATTGATTTAATCATACAACTTTTAATCAACGTTCATGGACTGTTAAAGCCGTCCGGATGTTACAGGGATACTATCTTTTCTGCCATTTGCCGCCTGTAGTGTTTTTATCATAAAATAGCATATTGAATTTTTATTTGAACATTAAACATCATTATTCACCGTCTTCGAATAAAGCCATTGAATATATCCATGATGGCATTAAATTGATTTTATTCTCATATGACTCATTTTTGTTATAACATTGATTTTTAATATTGTAACTGAAACTTGGTAGTCCGGAATCAAGTAAGTATTTATCTATTAGAGAGGATACACAAAAATATGGTTGATGGTTAGCCGCCACCGCTAATTCTTCTAAATTCTCATCGTTTCCTGCTGCTACAAAAACAGGCACATCTCCATATTCGGTCGGATTTATATCCCATTTAAATATAAAATCGTCGTCGCGATCGCCTGTTTTGCTGAAAAGATTAGCAGGAAGAACATTCCTGTTCATAAAAAATTTATTCAACGCTGGTTTATGATCACCATAAAGAACAATAACAGCATTAGGATCTATTTCACGAACTTCTTTAGAGAAATCAACGAAGCGACTAACTGCTTGTTTCAACTCGTACGTATATACATACTCTCCTGAATCTTTCTCATGAGGATAAGGGCCATGTGTGGACATAGTAATTAAGTTCATGAAAATATCTTTCCCATCAGCATGTTTTAAATGTTCAATTGCTGACTGATAAAGAAGGTAATCATCGGGTTGCCATTGCCATTCTTTCCTGCTTGCGGCAATTGGATCAGGTAATTTTATATTAGACATTTCATAGAGACCATCAAATTGCTCAAAGCCAAACTTCTTATACACAATATTTCTATGCCAAAATTCTTTTAAATAATTGTGCGCAGCATAGGTTATAAACCCCTTTTCTTTTAAAACACTTGCAATGGAGTCTGAATGCGATTTAAACTGTGATGCATATTCTTGATAAATTATGCCAGATAAAACTCTCGAATTACTTGGTAGTCCTGTAAGCATTTCAAATTCAACATTTGCAGTACCTCCACCATAAACTGGAGACGTCGCGCGAAAAGTAACAAAACCTTCATTTAATATAGGAGTTATGATTTCTTTGAAATTTGTATTGTCATAGCAGCATGACTCACAGAGCACATATATAATAGTTTTATGTTTTGGCAATTTTTTACTACCCGCTTGCTTTTCAAGATCGTAATTCTCTTTGTTATTTTTGTTAGCTAAAGGTGCAGATTTGCGTGAACCAGTCATCACAATATGCATTGGTAAACCATTGTCTCGGAGGTTTTCTGGCCAATTCCATGATTTATAAGTGACATTCATTTCCTTGGCTAATAAAATCATCCCCCTCGAGAGAATATTTGCCTCTCCAAAAAGAGCGCTGAAATGAGTATAAAATGTGAATGGCAGCATCATAATAAAACTAACAGCGAGTAACAATTTATTTGTCTTTGTTGTGTAAAACACTTTGCTTAAAATGAATAAAAACACACAAAAAGATATTACCAAAAAAAGCAAAAACATTGGCCATGGCGTAAGATAATGGCTTGCAATAGACATGTTAGAACGCGAAATTAAGTCATTCCAGGAAAGCACCTCACCAGTGAGTGATAGCTTGACGTTACTTATATACTCCAATAATTTAAATGTTACAAAAACAATATAAGCTGAGATTAATGAAGGCAGTTTTATTAAACGAAGTGAGATATATGCTAAAGGTAACGGACTGGCAATCCATATATAGTGAATTAAGTAATATAGATAGTTCGGCAAAGATGCTGAATCATTAATGCCTGCAAATGCTATTACAAAGAAAACAATAACAAAAGTGATATCCAGGAATGAGGATTTTACTTTTTTTGAATAATTAGTTAAAGAAAGAGATTTAGTATTGACAGGTAAGTTCATTTTTTGAACCTTAAAGTTAATAATCCTCATCGTATCATGAAATTGCAAAAAATCTAAGCGTTTATTATCTATCAGGACAGTCTCATAAAGGAATAATTTTTTAAATTTCGTTTTCAGAACAAACTCCTTCCATCCAGTAAAGCCTGACGAAGCGGTAAATTGTCTGGTTCTGCGCAAAATGGGATATTCAACACGCGAAGCGGGCGATATTCGTCTAAGGTTTTCAGGTGATTGATAACAGCGGTCACGCTGCTCAGGAATACAGGAGACGAACCGATGATAAGACCCCGTACTTTACGCCCTGCCCTTTTGCACCTCGCGCTGGGAGGCGCGCTACTCGGTGTGGCAACGATGGGCTATGCCGACGAAAAGCCAGCCTATCAGAAAAATTCACCCGATATTTTGCTTGGCCCTCTGTTTAATGACGTGCAGAGTGCCAAACTGTTTCCCGATCAGAAAACCTTCGCTGATGCCGTTCCCAAAAGCGACCCGCTGAAGATTCTGGCGGATTATCGGATGCAGCACACCCAGACAAGTTTTGACCTGCGCCACTTTGTGGAGATGAACTTCACGCTGCCTGAGGAAGGTGAAAAATATGTGCCGCCTGCGGGACAAAGTTTACGTGAACACATTGACGACCTCTGGCCTGTACTGACGCGCACCACGGATAAAGCCAGCAACAAATGGGATTCCCTGCTGCCGTTACCGAAGCCTTACGTGGTGCCCGGCGGGCGCTTCCGCGAGGTCTACTACTGGGACAGCTATTTCACCATGCTGGGCCTGGCGGAGAGCGGCCACTGGGACAAAATCAGCGATATGGTGGATAACTTCGCCTGGGAAATTGATACCTTCGGCCATATCCCCAATGGCAACCGCAGCTACTACCTGAGCCGCTCCCAGCCGCCGTTCTTCTCATTGATGGTTGAGCTGCTGGCGACCCACGACGACGATGCACTGAAGAAATATCGTCCGCAGATGGAGAAAGAGTACGCCTACTGGATGGAGGGCGTAGAGAGCCTTCAGCCTGGGCAAACTAGCCAGCGCGTGGTGAAGCTGGATGACGGTTCGGTCCTCAACCGCTACTGGGACGATCGCGATACCCCGCGCCCGGAGTCCTGGCTTGACGATATCACCACGGCGAAGAGTAATCCTAACCGCCCCGCCACGGAGATCTACCGCGATTTGCGCTCCGCAGCCGCCTCTGGCTGGGACTTTAGCTCCCGCTGGATGGACGATCCGCAAAAGCTCGGCACCATCCGCACCACCAGCATTGTGCCCGTCGATCTCAACGCCCTGATGTTTAAAATGGAAAAATTGCTTGCGCGAGCGAGCCAGGAGGCAGGGGACAGCGCGGCGGCGAGTAAATATGAAGCGCTGGCAACCGCACGTCAGAAATCCATTGAGCGCCATCTGTGGAATGATAAAGAGGGCTGGTACGCCGATTACGATCTCAAGAGCAATAAGGTGCGCAACCAGCTCACGGCAGCGGCCCTCTTCCCACTTTACGTGAAGGCGGCGGCGCAGGATCGTGCCGATAAAGTCGCCGCGGCCACCTCCGCGCGCCTGTTGAAACCGGGCGGTATTACCACCACTACCATCAACAGCGGCCAGCAGTGGGATGCGCCAAACGGCTGGGCGCCGCTACAGTGGGTGGCAACGGAAGGGTTGCAGAACTATGGGCAGAACAAGGTGGCGATGGACGTAACCTGGCGCTTCCTGAAGAACGTTCAGCATACTTACGACCGCGAGAAGAAGCTGGTGGAGAAGTATGATGTCTCTTCTACCGGTACCGGCGGTGGCGGTGGAGAGTACCCGCTGCAGGATGGGTTCGGCTGGAGCAACGGCGTGACGCTGAAAATGCTGGATCTGGTTTGTCCTAAAGAGAAACCGTGCGACAGCGTGCCGGAAAATCAGCCTGCGGCGAACGATGAGGCTGCGCCGGTGAAAGCTGCGGCGCAGTAAGGGTATTGCCGGGTGGAGGCTTCGCCTTACCCGGCCTACATTTTGAACTCACAGGGCGTTACTTAGAAACTGTAACTCGCCCCTAGCTGATACGTCCTGTCACGCCCAATCCAGCAGTTGGTCGCGTCATAGCAGGTCAACGTCTCTTTATTGGTGATGTTCTGCGTGCTGGCTTTAAGCGTTAGCCCTGCCAGCGAAGGCAGAATTTCGCCCATCCGGTACGAGGCCGCCAGATCGTACTGCGTAGTGCCCCCGAGTTTACCCGCATCGTTTGCCGGAGAGATTTCCATCGGCCCGGTGTAGCGTGCGCCCGCTCCCAGCATCAGTCCTTTCAGCGGCGTGTTCTCAAAGGTGTAATCACCCCAGAGGTTGAAGGCATTCTCCGGGACCTGCGTTGGACGTTTACCTTTGTACTTGTCATCTTCCCGGTTGATCGCGTGGGTGTACGCATAGTTGGCAATCAGCGTCAGGTTATCCGTCGGACGGCTGATGGCGGAGAGCTCCGCGCCTTTGGATTCCACTTCACCAGTCTGACGGTAGTTCAGGAAGCCCGGATCGGAGGTGACAACGTTTTTCTGCCGGATGTTAAACACCGAGGCGGTAAACGTCGTGGCGTACTCGGCCAGCAGATATTTTACCCCGCCTTCCACCTGCTTGCTGGTGGTTGGCTTGACGTCTTTCGCCACGAGCGTTCCCTGCGGCGACACCGGTGCAAAACCTTCTGAATAGCTGATAAACGGCGAAATACCGTTATCGAATGCGTAAAGCGCACCCAGGCGTTTGGTGACGCGATCCTGCGATACCCAGGCCTTATCGCCGTTTTGCAGGTAATCGGTGGTGACGGAGCGGTAATCGTCGTAGCGCAGGCTGCCCAGCAGATTTAAGCCGCCAAATTCCACCTGATCCTGCAGGTAGTACCCGTTCTGCTGATAGCTGAGGCGGTTTTTCTGGGCGGTGTAGAGTCCCAGCGCGCTTTCATGGATTTGCGAATAGTCAGGATTACGCATATCCATGCCCGGCGTGGCGGACGCGTAACGGTAGTGGAAATGGGAATTCAGCCTTTGATAGTCAAACCCGGCCAGCAGATGGTGTTTCCAGTCGCCCAGCGCAACGGTTTTGGTCACCTGGTTATCAATGTTGAAGCTCTTAAGATCTTCATCGGTGGTATAGGCAAAGCGGTTAAGCTGATAGACCTCACTCCCCGTTCCCGTCGCGTAGACGCTGTTCTGGTGGGTATCGACGTCGAAATAGCGCGCTTTCTGGCTAAAGCCCCAGCCGCTGTCGAACTCGTGTTCGAAGCTGTAGCCCAGCATCCACTGGCGCTGCTTAAACCCGCTCCACTCATCGCCGGCGTAATCCCGGCGATCGGCATATTTCGAGCGCAAATAAGCGAGCGGCAGCGGGTTCGACGGCGTCAGGCTCGGGGAGTTTTGCGCCAGCGCATCCAGCGTGAGGCGGGTTTTGCTGTCGGGTTGCCAGGTGACGGACGGGGCGACCAGGTAATTTTCATAGCGGCTGGTGTGCGGCTGATCTTCATTCTCCGTCGCCTTACCCAGCAGACGGTAATTCCAGTCGCTGTCAGCTATTTGTCCGGTCGAATCGAGGTAGCCTTCTTTCAGATTACGGTTCCCGGTGTTAAAACCGACCTCGGTTCGGGCTTCCCGCTGCGGCTTTTTACTTTGAATATTTACCAGCCCGCCCGGCGAAGCGCCGCCGTAAAGCACCGATGAAGGCCCTTTCAGGATATCGACGCTGTCTATTAACAACGGATCGATGCGCGCCTTGGTGTTGCCGGTGACGTTATAGGGCAACTGCAGCCCGTTGTAGAACTCCTGGTCAACGGTAAAGCCACGAATTTTGTATTCGCTCATATAGGAGGTGTTACCCCTCACCTCGGTCGAGACGCCGGGAGCATAGCGCAGGATTTCGTTCACGGAGTTCGCGTGACGCTTTTCAATTTCAGGCGCCGAGAGCGTGTTGATGACCTGCGGCGTTTTACTTTCGGCAACGGCCGACTTTGTGGCGCTGTTCGTCCAGGCCGGCAGTGCGCTGCCCTGCTCTGAGCCCGTGACGACAATGGTGGATTCTTCGGCGAAAGCCTGGACCTGCAGTGCCAGCGTGACGGCACCCGCCAGGGCGCATAACGTAAAACGTGAGGAGTTCATAATGTCGTCTTGTTGTTAGATGCAATACGGAACGACAATTATTATCATTTAGATTAACAAATCAATACTCAGGCAAAAAAACGGCCCTCCGCAGAGAGCCATTTACGTCAATTTATGCTCGTCGCAGTAACCTGAATATGCCCAGCACCACAATGGCACCCACGACAGCGACCAGAAAACTGTGCAGGTCGAAACCACTTATGTTGCCTCCAAAACCAAACATCGTCGCCAGCCAGCCGCCTACAACCGCACCAACGACCCCGAGTACGCAGGTCAAAATAAAGCCGCCGCCATTGTTTCCCGGCATGATCAGTTTAGCGATAGCGCCAGCAATAAGGCCAAAGATAATCCAGGCGATGATACCCATAGCAATGCCCTCTTGCAGATTAAACGCATGTGCAGAAAACCTTCTGCACAGCTAGCTTAAGTATAGGTCATCTCCGAAAAACCATTTTCAGCTCACCGACTTATCTTTGCTTAAACAGGCAAAAAAACTCACCGGTTTGTATTAAGTTTGAGGATGGATTGCCGATAACGCTAAGACAGTCCGTCATCAATCAAGGAGCCACCCGGCGTGAGTCATTACAGTGAGCAGTTCCTCAAGCAAAATCCGCTGGCTGTGTTAGGGGTATTACGCGACCTGCAAAAAGGCGAAGTGCCGCTGCGCATCAGCTGGTCGAATAATCAGTTTATCAGCAAGATCCTTGACGTCTCGCAGGAGCGGCTGGTTATTGACCTGGGCAGCCAGGAGTATGAAAACCGCGCGGCGCTGAAAGCAGAGAATATCGTCGTCATGGCCGAAACCCATGGGGCCAAAGTGGAGTTTGTCCTCCTGCGACTGGAAATGAGTGAATACCAGGGGCTCCCGGCTTTTGTTACCCCCCTTCCTGGCAACCTCTGGTTTGTCCAGCGTCGTGAATATTTCCGCATCAGCGCCCCGCTTCATCCTGCCTATTTTTGTAAGGCTAAAATGCCGGACAAAAAAGAGATCCGCTTCCGTCTCTTTGACCTGTCGCTGGGCGGAATGGGCGCGCTGATGGATACCCCTAAACCGGAGGGCCTGGTAGAAGGCATGCGGTTTACGCAAATTGAACTGGATATGGCGGGCTGGGGCCGTTTTTATTTCGATGCACAGCTGATTGCCATCAGCGAGCGCACGGTGGTGGACAGCAAAAATGAAACGATTACCTCGCCGCGGCTGAGCTTCCGTTTTCTGAACGTCGGTCCGGGCGCCGAGCGCGAGCTGCAGCGCATTATCTATTCGCTGGAGCGGGAAGCACGGGAACGTGCGAATAAGGTGCTTTGAGAGAAGTCGGGCAGCGAGCGCCGCCCGTTTGCGGCATTACATGGCATCCATCGCTTTCTGTACTTTCCAGATATAGCGAGGCGCCTGCGGTGCCGGATGATTTTTCGCCACATGCTCGACGAATTCATCTTTGTCCATGTCGTTGATCTCCTCGATCGCCTCTTTACGGTCAGAGGAGAAGGTTCTGAGCAGCGCCCCTGCGCCGTTCACGTACGAGACCACCAGCGCGTATTGCATCACTTCCGGATCCTCGATGCCCTTCAGCACGCCATGTTCCAGAATGCTCAGGTAAGCGGTCCCCATGGAGATGTTACGTTCCGGGTTCTTCAGCTCGCTGGTCGACGGCTGTCCGCTCCAGCCCATATAGCGGTAAACCTCTCTCCCCGCCGTTGAGGCTTTCAGCTGCATCAGACCCACCGCGTTGGATTTGCTGACAAGCGTGGGATTGCCGCCGGACTCCACCGCAATAATGGCGGTGATCAGACGCGGGCTGACGCCCCAGGCCTTTCCGGCTTGTTCACTGATCGGCATCCACTGCATGGCCCGTTTCACCGGCACTTCCGGGTTCCAGGGCGGGTTTTGATAATCACGTTTTGAACTACAGCCAGCCAGCAAAACAATCAAAAAAGCAAACCATCTCAATTTCACGTCATCTATCCTTATAGCCGGTCATCGCGGTGCGCCGCCCTTGAAGCTGGCAGCGTATACGCGGCATGATATAGACAATTAGTTTCTCATTCAGCAAGGAATTGCCATGTCTCAGTTTCATCTCATCGCGCCGTCGGGCTATTGCATTAACCAGGACGCGGCGCAGCGGGGCGTTCAGCGCTTACTGGAATCCGGCCACCAGGTAGAAAATCAGACAATTATCCCGCGCCGCCAGCAGCGTTTTGCCGGAACAGAAGCGCAGAGGCTGAATGATATCAATAGTCTGGTGAACCTGAAGGGCGAAAACCGAATAGTCCTTGCGGTGCGCGGCGGCTACGGTGCGAGCAGGCTGCTGGAGAGCATCGACTGGCAGGGCCTGGCGCAGCGCCAGCAGCAGGATCCGCTGCTGATATGCGGCCACAGCGATTTCACCGCCATCCAGCTTGGTCTGCTGGCGCAGCATAACGTCATTACGTTTAGCGGCCCGATGCTGGCCGGTAACTTCGGCGCGCCGGAACTGGACGCGTTCACCGTGGAGCATTTCTGGCGCGCGCTGCGCAATCCCACCTACAGCGTCGAGTGGCAGGGGAATGGGCCGCACTGGGAATGTGAGGGCCAGCTGTGGGGCGGTAACCTGGCGATGCTGGTCTCGCTCATCGGCACGCCGTGGATGCCTCAAATCGAAGACGGCATTCTGGTGCTGGAAGATATCAACGAACATCCGTTCCGCGTCGAGCGCATGTTATTGCAGCTTTATCATGCCGGTATTCTCGATCGCCAGTCCGCGATTGTGCTGGGCAGCTTCAGCGGCTCAGCCCCGAATGACTATGACGCGGGCTACTCCCTGGAAACGATGGTCGACTTCATCCGCTCGCGGCTGGATATTCCGGTTATCACCGGTCTGGATTTCGGCCATGAGCAGAAGACCGTTACCCTTGCGCTGGGCGCGCAGGCGACGCTTACACATGATGTTTCGGGCAGTCGGTTAACGATCGGCGGTCATCCGGTCATAAAAGCATAAAAAACCCCCTTAATAAAACGCTGTTACCGTTGTTAATATGTTAGGGTTTTAGTAACAGCGTTAACATTGAGGTGGGAGTAAGAGAACATTGGATGCCGCAGCGATAATCAGCCTTTTCATTTTGGGTTCTGTACTTGTAACCAGCAGTATTTTATTAAGTTCATTTTCATCGCGTCTCGGCATACCCATTCTTGTTATTTTCCTTGCCATCGGCATGCTGGCCGGCGTTGACGGCATCGGCGGTATCCCCTTCGATAACTATCCCTTCGCCTACATGGTGAGTAACCTCGCGCTGGCGGTGATCCTGCTCGACGGCGGGATGCGCACTCAGGCAAGCTCCTTCCGCGTGGCCCTGGGGCCTGCGCTGTCGCTGGCGACCGTCGGCGTGTTGATCACCTCCGGCCTCACCGGGATGATGGCCGCATGGCTTTTCCATCTCAATCTGATGGAAGGCTTGCTGATTGGCGCAATCGTTGGCTCTACCGATGCGGCGGCGGTCTTTTCCCTGCTTGGCGGTAAAGGGCTTAACGAACGCGTTGGCTCAACGCTTGAGATTGAATCCGGCAGTAACGATCCGATGGCGGTGTTCCTGACCATCACGCTGATAGAGATGATCCAACAGCACGAGACGGGCCTGAGCTGGATGTTTGCCTTACATATCCTGCAGCAGTTCGGGCTGGGGATTGTCATCGGCCTGGCGGGGGGATACCTGTTACAGCAGACCATTAACCGCATCTCGCTGCCCTCGGGGCTTTACCCTCTGCTGGCGCTGAGCGGTGGGATCCTGATTTTTGCCGTCACCACCGCGCTGGACGGCAGCGGTATTCTTGCGGTTTACCTCTGCGGGTTCCTGATGGGCAACCGCCCTATTCGTAACCGTCACGCCATTTTGCAGAACTTCGACGGGCTGGCCTGGCTGGCGCAAATCGGCATGTTCCTGGTGCTGGGCCTGCTGGTGACGCCATCTGACCTGCTGCCGATTGCCGTTCCGGCGCTTCTGCTGTCGGCGTGGATGATCTTCTTCGCCCGTCCGCTGTCCGTGTTTGCGGGCCTGCTGCCGTTTCGCGGCTTTAACCTGCGCGAGCGCGTCTTTATCAGTTGGGTAGGCCTGCGCGGCGCGGTGCCGATTATTCTTGCGGTCTTCCCGATGATGGCCGGTCTGGATAACGCGCGGCTGTTTTTCAACGTGGCGTTCTTCGTGGTGCTGATTTCCCTGCTGTTCCAGGGAACCTCGCTCGGGTGGGCGGCAAAAAAAGCCAAAGTGGTGGTGCCCCCCGTGGGCTGGCCGGTTTCCCGCGTGGGGCTGGATATTCATCCGGAAAATCCGTGGGAACAGTTCGTCTACCAGCTGAGCGCTGATAAATGGTGCGTGGGGGCCTCGCTGCGCGATCTGCATATGCCGGCCGAAACGCGCATTGCCGCCCTGTTCCGCGATAATGTCCTGCTGCACCCTACCGGCAGCACCCGCCTGCGCGAAGGGGATATTCTCTGCGTGATTGGCCGCGAGCGCGACCTGCCCGCGCTGGGCAAGCTGTTCAGCCAGTCGCCTCCCGTGGCGCTGGATCAGCGCTTCTTCGGCGACTTTATTCTGGAAGCCAGCGCCAAATTTGCGGATGTGGCGCTGATTTATGGCCTGGATGAAGGAGCTGAAGAGAGTGATAACCCGCAAACGCTGGGCGAAATCATCCAACAGCGGCTTGGCGCTGCCCCGGTCGTGGGTGACCAGGTTGAGTTTGCCGGGATGATCTGGACGGTTGCCGAAAAAGAAGATAACGCGGTGCGGAAGGTCGGTTTGAGGCCGATGGAAGAGGACGCGGAGTAGCGATTTTTTTACCGGGTGGCGGCTTCACGTCACCCGGCACACGTACAAGTTACACCGTCACAACCGGCACCCTCGGCGCCAGCGCGCACATCAGTTCATAGCCAACCGTTCCCGCCGCGGCCGCCACGTCATCAATTTTGATTTCGTTGCCCCACAGCTCGACCGGAGAACCGATCCCTGCCTGCGGGCATGGCGTGAGGTCAACCGCCAGCATATCCATTGAGACCGTCCCTACCGTGCCCGTGCGAACGCCATCCACCCAGACCGGCGTACCGGTCGGCGCGATGCGCGGGTAGCCGTCGGCATAACCGCCCGCGACGATGCCGATACGCTGCTCGCCCTTAGCCCGGTAGCGGCTGCCGTAGCCTACCGTGTCGCCCGTCTTCAGCGTCTGCACGCCGATGATCTCGCTGCGCAGGGTCATAACCGGCTTCAGGCCGCTGTTGGCGATATCTTGCCACTGCCCTGAAGGAGACGCACCGTACAGAACGATCCCCGGACGTACCCAGTTATAGTGAGCTTCAGGATGCCACAGCGTGGCCGCCGAGTTTGACAGCGAGCGCGGGCAATCGAGCCCTTCTGCCGCCTGCTCAATGCGGACCATGGCATCCGCAATGCCGTCCGGTTTTTCCGCATCGGCAAAGTGCGCCATCAGCGTCATTTCGCCGACGTTTTTCAGGGCGCGCAACTGCTGCCAGACCGTATGAACCCGCTCGGGCTGGAAGCCCAGGCGGTTCATGCCGCTGTTTACCTTGAGATAAATATCCAGCGGAGCGTGGAGCTTCGCATCCTGAATGGCTTTAATCTGCCAGTTGCTGTGCACGCTGGTAGTCAGGCGATACTTATCCAGCAGCGGCAGATCGTCCGCGTGGAAGAACCCCTCCAGCAGCAGAACAGGCCCTTTCCAGCCGCGCTCGCGCAGCAGGATGGCCTCTTCGATATTGAGTAACGCAAAGCCGTCGGTCGCGCCGAGCGCGCTCCAGATACGATCGATACCGTGGCCGTAGGCGTTCGCCTTGACGACCGACCAGACGCGCGAACCAGGTGCTGCCCGGCGAACAATTTGCAGGTTTTCCTTCAGGGCCTGCAGATCCAGCTGAGCCAGAACAGGACGGGACATGACAACTCCTTAGTTATGCGCGCCGTGCAGGTGCTGAGGACGCGCTGGCGTGAATCCTGATTGATAGCGCGCAGCACTTAAATCGTCAAACGGAATTGCCGGCGTGCGCCCGGAAATCAGGTCGCTCAGCAGTTGGCCCGATCCGCAGGCCATCGTCCAGCCGAGCGTACCGTGTCCGGTATTGGTCCACAGGTTTTTGAACGGCGTGCGCCCGACAATCGGGGTGCCGTCCGGCGTCATCGGACGCAGGCCGGTCCAGAACGTCGCCTGCTCAACAAAACCACCGCGCGGGAAGAGATCGCCCACCACCATCTCCAGCGTTTCACGACGCGGCTGCAGCAGTTCGGTGTTAAAGCCGACAATCTCCGCCATGCCACCGACGCGAATACGGTTATCAAAGCGGGTAATGGCGATTTTGTAGGTTTCATCCAGGATGGTCGACACGGGCGCCCCACTCTCCTCTTTCACCGGGATGGTCAGCGAGTAGCCCTTCAGGGGGTAGACCGGAATATCAAGAATGCCTTTCAGCATGGCGGTGGAGTATGAGCCAAACGCCATCACGTAGGCGTCCGCCTTGATCACCTCGTCGCCGCACTTCACGCCGTAAATTTTTTCGCCTTCCGACAGCAATTTATCGACAGAGGTGTTGAAGCGGAACGTCACGCCTGCCTGCTCGCACATCTGCGCCAGACGCTGGGTAAAGAGCTGACAGTCGCCGGTTTCGTCGTTCGGCAGACGCAGACCGCCGGTCAGCTTGTGGGCCACTTCGGCCAGCGCGGGTTCAACCTGACCCAGCTGGCTGGCCTCCAGCAGCTGGTAAGGTACGCCGGCATCTTCCAGCACGGCGATATCGCGGGTGGCGTTTTCATACTGTTGTTCGGTGCGGAACAGCTGCAGCGTGCCGCCCTGACGGCCTTCGTACTCGATACCCGTCGAGGCGCGCAGGGCTTTGAGGCAGTCGCGACTGTATTCCGCCAGACGTACCATACGCCCTTTGTTTTCCATGTAATGGCGGGTGTCGCAGTTGCGCAGCATCTGCCACATCCACTTCAGCTGGAACTGCGTGCCGTCAAGGCTGATGGCCAGCGGCGCGTGACGCTGGAACATCCATTTGATCGCCTTCAGCGGCACGCCCGGTGCAGCCCACGGGGCCGCATAGCCGGGAGAGATTTGACCGGCGTTTGCCGCACTGGTTTCAAGCGCCGGGCCGGATTCACGATCGATAACGGTAACCTCATGTCCCGCCTGACTTAAATACCAGGCGCTGGTTACGCCAACGACACCACTTCCCAGTATGACAACACGCATAGCCACTCCATTATGAGCAAAAGAACAATCATCTAATTACAGATTGATAACCTAGTTGAAAATATTATTCAACATATGACTTTTTTATGGTGACTTACCTCACACATCCCCCAGCATCAGGGGACAGGGATAATTTGGGATCTCCTGCTGAGCTTTATTTTTAACCAGCATAAAATGCTGATGTGCACCCTTTTTTTGCCGTATCAAAAACGAGAAATCGCAAAGAAAAAATTTCTGCGCCAGCACGCTTTTTAACACGTTGATCTATGCTTGAAAGGAGGCTCTCCAGACAGAGAGAGCACCCACAACGAGGGCGCGCTAATGGCTACTATTGATTCCCTGAACAAGGACAACACACGTCTGAGCGATGGACCCGACTGGACCTTCGAGCTGCTGGATGTCTACCTCGCCGAAATCGACCGGGTGGCAAAGCTGTATCGCCTGGATACCTATCCCCATCAGATTGAGGTGATCACCTCCGAACAGATGATGGACGCTTACTCCAGCGTCGGGATGCCGATCAACTATCCGCACTGGTCGTTTGGTAAAAAATTCATTGAAACGGAGCGGCTGTATAAGCACGGCCAGCAGGGGCTGGCGTATGAGATCGTCATTAACTCCAATCCGTGTATCGCCTATCTGATGGAAGAGAACACCATTACCATGCAGGCGCTGGTGATGGCGCACGCCTGCTACGGGCATAATTCCTTCTTTAAAAATAACTACCTGTTCCGCAGCTGGACGGACGCCAGCTCCATCGTTGATTACCTGATCTTCGCGCGTAAATACATTACCGACTGCGAAGAGCGCTACGGCGTGGACGAGGTGGAGAAGCTGCTCGACTCCTGCCACGCGCTAATGAACTACGGCGTGGACCGCTATAAACGCCCGCAGAAAATCTCTCTGCAGGAGGAGAAAGCCCGGCAGAAAAGCCGCGAGGAGTATCTGCAGAGCCAGGTGAACATGCTGTGGCGTACCCTGCCGAAGCGTGAGGAGGAAAAAACGATCGCCGAAGCGCGTCGTTATCCGTCCGAGCCGCAGGAAAACCTGCTCTATTTTATGGAGAAGAACGCCCCACTGCTGGAGCCATGGCAGCGTGAGATATTGCGCATCGTGCGCAAGGTGAGCCAGTATTTCTATCCGCAGAAACAGACCCAGGTGATGAATGAAGGCTGGGCGACATTCTGGCACTACACCATTCTCAACCACCTGTATGACGAAGGGAAAGTCACCGAGCGTTTCATGATGGAATTTCTCCACAGCCATACTAACGTGGTGTTCCAGCCGCCCTACAACAGCCCGTGGTACAGCGGGATTAACCCGTATGCGCTGGGCTTTGCGATGTTCCAGGATATTAAACGCATCTGCCAGTCGCCGACGGAAGAGGACAAGTACTGGTTCCCGGATATCGCCGGCTCTGACTGGCTGGAAACGCTGCATTTCGCGATGCGCGACTTTAAGGATGAGAGCTTTATCAGCCAGTTTATGTCGCCGAAGATCATGCGTGATTTCCGCTTCTTCACCGTGCTGGACGATGACCGTAACAACTATCTGGAGATCTCGGCGATCCACAACGAGGAAGGCTACCGTGAGATCCGCTCTCGCCTCTCTTCCCAGTACAACCTGAGCAACCTTGAACCCAATATTCAGGTGTGGAACGTGGACCTGCGCGGCGACCGTTCCCTGACGCTGCGCTATATCCCGCATAACCGCGCGCCGCTCGATAAAGGACGTAAAGAGGTGCTGAAGCACGTGCACCGCCTGTGGGGCTTTGACGTGCAGCTGGAGCAGCAGAATGAGGATGGCAGCGTGGAGCTGCTGGATCGGTGCCCGGCGCGGTTGAATACCCTGTAGTGCAGCTTTTTTGCCCGGTGGCGCTGCGCTTACCGGGCCTGCAAACCCCGTAGGTCGGGTAAGGCGTAGCCGCCACCCGACGAAAAAAACCTCTCGTATGAGAGGTTTTTCTTTTAGCGGGTCTGAATCGCTAAATCGCCCGGCAGCGTTTTCTGCATACGGTGCCAGATTTCGCCGGAGTCGTGGCCGTAGCGGCGCACGGTTTCATAAACCTGATCGTGCAGGCCTTCGGTGCAGAGTTTGCTCAGCTTATGGTAGAAGCCCAGCGCCAGGCTGCGGGCTTCAGGATTGGCAAAATAGTGGCGACCAATGCGGGTATAGAGCCCTTTCATGCCGTTGAGGATCAGGCCGTAAACCGGGTTGCCGGAGGCAAACGCCAGGCCGCGGAACACGTTGTAATCTAGGGTGGCAAAGGCATCGGCATGATCTTCAACTTCATTCGCGCTGGCCAGCACCGCAAGCGCATCCTCCGGATGCTGACGGAAAGCGGTACGAATAAAGATAGTCGCGATGTTGGTGCGCACGGAGAGCAGATTATCAATCAGCTGCGGCACGCTTTCGTGGTCGAGGCGCGCCAGCGTTTCAAGAATGTTCAGCCCCGAGGTTTCCCAGAAGTTATTTACCTTTGTTGGCTTGCCGTGCTGGATCGTCAACCATCCATCACGCGCCAGTCGCTGAAGCACTTCACGCAGCGTGGTGCGAGTGACGCCAATCAGTTCAGAGAGTTCGCGTTCAGCCGGAAGAATGGACCCCGCAGGGAAACGATTATTCCAGATGCTTTCAATGATGTACTCTTCCGCGAAACCCGCCGGGCTCTGCGCCTTAATGACCATAGTGAGATTTCCATTACACAGCTTTTGCAAATTGGACTCATCATACCAGAGGCGCGCAGCGGCAGGTAGCGCGGCAAAGTGAGAAAAGGGGATCGCCGTTTCATTTTTGTGAAATTTACAATGCGGTCTTATCCGCCTCCGGGCCGCGATTTTTGCGTATACTGATGTTTTGTATTACTTGACGGGAAGGACGTCTGTTGTGGAAATTTCTTTTGGGCGCGCGCTTTGGCGCAATTTTTTAGGTCATTCTCCTGACTGGAACAAACTGATACTGCTGGTTTTCCTGGTCGTTAATCCCCTCATTTTTAGTGTGGATCCGTTTATCGCCGGGTGGCTGCTGGTGGCGGAGTTTATCTTCACCCTGGCAATGGCACTGAAGTGCTATCCCCTGCTGCCCGGCGGTTTGCTGGCGTTTGAGGCCGTGGTCATCGGCATGACGTCAGCAGAGCATGTCAAAGCAGAACTGGCCTCCAATCTTGAAGTGCTCCTGCTGCTTATTTTTATGGTGGCCGGTATCTATTTTATGAAACAGCTGCTGCTGTTTATCTTCACCCGCCTGCTGCTGAGCATTCCGTCAAAAACCATCCTCTCGCTGGCGTTTTGCCTTGCCGCCGCCTTTCTGTCGGCCTTCCTGGATGCGCTCACCGTCGTCGCGGTGGTGATCAGCGTCGCCGTTGGATTTTACGGCATTTATCACCGCGTGGCCTCCTCTCGCCCGAGTGATGATTTGCAGGACGATAGCCACGTCGAGGCGCATAACCGCGACGTGCTGGAACAGTTCCGCGCATTTCTGCGCAGCCTGATGATGCACGCGGGGGTCGGTACGGCGCTGGGCGGCGTGATGACCATGGTGGGCGAGCCGCAAAACCTGATCATCGCGAAAGCGGCTGAATGGCATTTTGGCGAATTTTTCCTGCGCATGGCCCCCGTCAGCGTGCCTGTGCTGGTCTGCGGGTTAGCAACCTGCATTCTTGTCGAAAAATTCAGGCTGTTCGGCTACGGCGCACAGCTGCCTGAGCCGGTCCGCAACGAACTGCATAAATTTGACGAGCAGAGCCGCAAACAGCGCACGCGCCAGGAGACGCTGCGTCTGATTGCGCAGGGGATCATCGGCATCTGGCTTATCGCCGCGCTGGCGTTGCATCTTGCCGAAGTCGGGTTGATTGGCCTCTCCGTCATTATTCTTGCGACCACCTTTAGCGGGGTAACGGACGAACATGCTATCGGCAAAGCCTTTACCGAAGCCCTGCCGTTTACCGCGCTGCTGGCAGTCTTCTTTGCGGTCGTGGCGGTGATTATTGACCAACACCTGTTCGCACCGATTATCGCATTTGTGCTCCAGGCCTCGCCGGACTCGCAGCTTACGCTGTTCTATTTATTTAACGGGCTGTTGTCCTCTATTTCCGATAACGTCTTTGTCGGGACGGTGTACATCAATGAGGCCAAAGCGGCGATGGAGCAAGGTATTGTCAGCACCGGGCAATTTGAACTGCTGGCGGTGGCCATCAACACCGGAACAAATCTGCCCTCCGTTGCAACACCGAACGGCCAGGCGGCATTTCTTTTCCTGCTGACCTCGGCACTGGCGCCACTCATACGACTTTCTTATGGGAGAATGGTCTGGATGGCGCTGCCATACACGCTGGTGCTTACCGCTGTTGGTTTGCTGTGCATCAAAATTACTCTCGTTCCCTGTACGCAATGGCTGTTACAAGCGGGTATACTTGCGGCGCATTAAAATTCGTTTACACTGCGCTTTCTAAGCATGTTCCAGGGAAATGATTATGTTGAGATTTTTAAACCAGTGCTCCCGCGGTCGCGGAGCGTGGTTGTTGATGGCCCTGACCGCCTTTGCGCTGGAAATGGTTGCGCTGTGGTTCCAGCACGTAATGGGACTCAAGCCCTGCGTGCTCTGCATCTATGAGCGCTGCGCACTGTTCGGCATTATGGGGGCAGGCCTGGTGGGTGCGATTGCCCCGAAAACGCCGCTGCGCTATGTGGGTATTGCAATCTGGCTGTACAGCGCCTGGAAAGGGATTGAGCTTTCCTGGCAGCACACCATGATGCAGCTGCATCCGTCACCGTTTATGACCTGTGATTTCGCCGCCCGCTTCCCGAGCTGGCTGCCGTTGGATAAGTGGCTGCCGCAGGTGTTCGTCGCATCCGGTGACTGCTCCGTACGTCAGTGGGAATTCCTGACGCTGGAGATGCCGCAGTGGCTGGTGGGAATTTTTGTGGCCTACTTCGTGGTGGCGCTGCTGGTGCTGATCGCTCAGCCGTTCAAACCGAAGAAACGCGATTTGTTTGGAAGGTAAAAGCAAAAACCCGCCTCGGCGGGTTTTTTATTCTCACCGATTCGGGTGATTCATAATGTGGTCTTCCCAGTCCCGCACCTCAGACTCTTTCACCGCAATGTGGCGCACAGAGATACGCTCGCCGTGCATCGCCGCTTTTGAACCGGTCAGTAGCGGATGCCATTTCGGCAGATCTTTTCCTTCCGCCAGCAGACGATACGCGCAGGTATGCGGTAACCACTCAAAAGTCGGCAGATTTTCACGGGTTAACTTGATGCAGTCCGGCTCGTACTCGAAGCGGCGTTCGTAGTTGCGGCACTGGCAGGTTTTAATGTTCAACTGCTTGCAGGCAACATTGGTGAAATAGATCTCGTCGGAGTCCTCATCCATCAGCTTATGCAGGCAGCACTGACCGCAGCCGTCGCACAGGGATTCCCATTCCGCGTCGGTCATGTCGTCAAGAGTTTTGCTTTGCCAGAAAGGGATGTCGTTCATCAGGATGTCCACACGTCAAAAGAAAGCGCACCTTATAACGAGTCTGGCACGCTGTTGCAAGTTTTGCCGCCCTCTTCAGGCGGCAAGCTTCGGTTACAGCACGCGGGTTTTTAGCGACAGTCCGTTAAAACCGACCTCAAGCTCATCCCCGCTGGCGAGCGGACCCACGCCTTCCGGCGTGCCGGTGAGGATCACATCGCCCGGCTTCAGGGTAAAGAAACGGCTCATGTAGGCGATCAGCGGCACAATCTTGTGGATCATGTCTGCCGTAGTGCCCTGCTGGCGGACCTCGCCATTCACCTTCAGGCTGAGCGGGGTGTCCTGCGGATCGTTGGTAAATTCACTCACCGGAACGAATCCTGAAATCGGACATGCGTTATCAAAGCCTTTGGCTTTTTCCCACGGCTGCCCCGCTTTCTTCATTTTGCCCTGCACGTCACGCAGGGTCAGATCCAGCGCCACGCCGTAACCGGCAATCGCTTTCTCGACATGCTCTTCGGAAGCCTGGCGCAGCGTCGCGCCGATCAGCACCGCGAGCTCCACTTCGTGATGCACCGACCCCAGACCCTGCGGCAGCGCCAGCGGCTGGCGGATGTCGCACAGTGCCGTCTCGGGCTTAATAAACAGGACCGGCTCTTCTGGCGTTGCGCTGCCCATCTCCTGAATATGCTTAGCATAGTTGCTGCCCACGCAGACCACTTTGCTGACGGGATAATCCAGTAATGCACCTTGCCAGTTATGATGTTGATACATGCTCGACCCCTAATCGGTTGATGTGTTATGCCCGAAAACAGCTGAGGCTATTTTTTCCCGTTCGCCTCAAGATGCTGTTTTAATAAATTCTCAGGCGGCGGTGGAAGCTGTAAATAATAGCCCTGCTCGGCTAATGCCGTTTTCACTTTTTCCAGATCGGCATTCACCAGTTTCTTACGGCCGTCCAGCGGCAGCAGCATCGCCAGCTGTGGTCGGCCAAAGTTCTTCATTAATTCTTCCGGCACGCGTGAAAAATCGTCTTTCTTTTCGACATAAAGATAGGTCTGGTCACGGCTTGTACTTCTGTAGATCACACAAAACATGTTTTTACTCTGAATTAATGGGTGGTTGCTTGCCTCAATATACTCCTGACTATAACATGCCTGATACTCTTCGGAATATCGCAGCGAATGGCTGCGGTTAATAGCAAATTGAGTAAGGCCAGGATGTCAAACACGCCCATCGAGCTTAAAGGCAGTAGCTTCACCTTATCAGTGGTACATTTGCATGATGCAAAACCCGAGGTTATTCGTCAGGCGTTAGAAGACAAAATCGCCCAGGCTCCCGCCTTTCTGAAGCACGCCCCTGTTGTTATCAACGTCAGCGGTCTTGAGGCGCCGGTGAACTGGAAACTTCTCCAGCAGGCGGTCTCCTCAACCGGGCTGCGTATTGTCGGCATCAGCGGCTGCAAAGATACCGAGCTGAAAGCAGAAATTGAGCGCGCGGGGCTGCCGCTTCTTAATGAAGGCAAAGAAAAAGCCCCACGTGCAGCACCTGCTGCCGTGCAAACGCCCCCTCCTGTGGCGCAAAACGTTACCGCTCTCACAAAAACGCGAATGATTGATGTGCCGGTTCGTTCCGGTCAGCGCATTTATGCACCAAACTGTGATCTGATTGTTACAAGCCACGTCAGCGCTGGCGCAGAGCTGATTGCAGATGGCAATATTCACGTATACGGTATGATGCGTGGACGTGCGCTCGCAGGCGCAAGTGGCGATCGGGACGCGCAAATATTTTGTACTCACCTGACGGCGGAACTGGTGTCCATCGCAGGTGAATATTGGCTGAGCGACAAGATCCCAGCCGAATTTTATGGCAAAGCGGCTCGCCTGCTTCTGGCAGACGACGCGTTGACCGTTCAACCGTTGAATTGATCCCTTTTTAACAAGGAATTTCTATGGCACGCATTATTGTTGTTACTTCGGGTAAAGGAGGCGTTGGCAAGACCACCTCCAGCGCGGCCATCGCTACTGGTTTGGCCCAGAAGGGAAAGAAAACCGTCGTTATCGACTTCGATATCGGTCTGCGTAACCTCGACCTCATCATGGGATGCGAGCGTCGCGTCGTGTATGACTTCGTGAACGTCATTCAGGGCGATGCCACGCTGAACCAGGCGCTGATTAAAGACAAGCGCACCGAGAACCTCTATATCCTCCCGGCTTCTCAGACGCGTGACAAAGACGCCCTGACCCGTGAAGGGGTGGAAAAGGTGCTCGACGAGCTGAAAAAAATGGAGTTCGACTTCATTGTCTGCGACTCCCCTGCCGGCATCGAGACCGGTGCCCTGATGGCGCTCTACTTCGCTGATGAAGCGATTATCACCACCAACCCTGAAGTCTCCTCCGTGCGTGACTCAGACCGTATTCTCGGCATCCTCGCCTCCAAATCCCGTCGTGCGGAAAATGGCGAAGATCCGATTAAAGAGCACCTGCTGCTGACCCGCTATAACCCGGGTCGCGTAAACAAAGGTGACATGCTGAGCATGGAAGACGTGCTGGAGATCCTGCGCATTAAACTGGTTGGCGTCATCCCGGAAGATCAGTCCGTGCTGCGCGCGTCTAACCAGGGCGAGCCCGTGATCCTTGATACAATGGCAGATGCAGGTAAAGCGTATGCGGATACCGTTGACCGTCTGCTGGGAGAAGAACGTCCTTTCCGCTTCATTGAAGAAGAGAAGAAAGGTTTCCTCAAACGCCTGTTCGGAGGATAAGTTATGGCATTACTGGACTTTTTTCTCTCGCGGAAAAAGAACACCGCCAACATCGCAAAAGAACGTCTGCAAATTATCGTTGCGGAGCGTCGTCGTAGCGACGCCGAGCCTCACTACCTGCCGCAGCTGCGCAAGGACATCCTGGAAGTGATCTGTAAGTATGTACAGATTGACCCGGAGATGGTGACGGTGCAGCTGGAGCAAAAAGACGGGGATATTTCGATACTGGAGCTGAACGTGACGCTACCGGAAGCGGAAGAGTCTCGTTAAACCGTTTGTGGTTTTGTAGGCCGGGCAAGCGTAGCGCCGCCCGGCAATCTCCCCGGTGGCGCTACGCTTACCGGGGCTACAATTCTTTAGCGTGGGTATGCTTCCAGCAGCGTATTCAGGCGATCGGCCATCAATTCCCCGCGCCAGCCCGCCATCAGTTCCGGCACGCCATTCTGCGGTTTTAGCTTCCAGTGCCAGTTCAGCAGCTGGTTAATCTGCCTGCGTGACGCCAGCAGTTCTGCACTCAGTTTGCTTTCCGTTGCGGCATCCTGCACCAGCACTTTGATATCCTTAAACGCTTTGCGGTAGCCCGGCATATCCATCAGATTCAGCAATGGCTCAGGCAGCGCCTCTTCCGGAAGCTCCTGCGCTTTGGCGACGAGGGCCAGCAGGGTTTTACCGTGGAAGCGGATCTCGCTCCCCGAAAGCCCGATGCTGTCCAGTTCGCCCAGGCTGCCCGGCATATAGCGTGCGACCGCCCAGAGATGCTCTTCGCGAACCACGAAGTTAACAGCCAAATCGCGTTCGCGCGCTTTGCGTAAGCGCCAGTCGGCTAACAGTTGGAGGCACGCCAGCTGACGCGTACGCAGCTGCCAGGCGTTGCTGATGTCGCGCCAGGCTTCTTTCGGATCAACCACTTCCTGACGACGCTGCTGTGTCATACGGCACTCGTCCAGCGCGGCTGACAGCCAGCCGGAGGCTTCCGCCTCTTTCATCAGCTGTCCGGCAATCGGCAGCAGGTAAAACACGTCTGCCGCCGCATATTCCAGCTGGCGCTCGGTAAGCGGACGCGCCAGCCAGTCGGTACGGGATTCACTTTTATCCAGCGTCAGGCCCGTGTACTCCTCCACCATGGCGGCAAATCCCCACGACAGCGGACGACCGCTGAACGCCGCAAGGATCTGCGTATCAATCAGCGGCTGAGGCATGATGCCAAAGGTATTCAGAAAGACTTCCAGATCTTCACTGCCCGCGTGCAGGTATTTCGTTACCGCAGTATCCAGCAGCAGGTCACGCATCGGCGCCCAGTCGGTAATGCCGAGAGGGTCGATCAGCGAGACGTGCTTACCGTCGTACATCTGAATCAAACCCAGCTGTGGATAATAGGTGCGAGTACGGACAAACTCGGTATCCAGAGCGATGGCAGGAAAGTCGCGCGTTACTTCGCAGAGCGAAGCCAGCTCGTCGTTGGTCGTGATCATCTGGTAATTCAAATCGGATTCTCTTTTGTTTGCGCCCATAAAAAACGCCGGCTTAACCGGCGTCTGGGCGATTAACGTGAAGCTCAGGCCTTATTGTCTACTTTGGCACGGGCTTCGTCACGTAATTCTCGTCGTAATATCTTCCCGACGTTGGATTTCGGCAGCTCATCGCGGAATTCCACCAGCTTCGGTACTTTATAGCCCGTCAGCTGACGACGACAAAACGTTATCAGCGCTTCCTCGGTAAGAGAAGGATCTTTCTTGACCACAAAAATCTTCACCGCTTCACCGCTGCTGCCGGAAGGGACGCCGACTGCCGCCACTTCCAGCACGCCGCTGTGCTGCATCACCACGTCTTCGATTTCGTTCGGGTAGACGTTGAAGCCGGAGACCAGGATCATATCTTTTTTGCGATCGACGATGCGCAGGAAGCCTTCGTCATCCATCACCGCAATATCGCCGGTGTGCAGCCAGCCGTCTTTGAGGATCTCGTCGGTCGCATCAGGGCGCTGCCAGTAACCCAGCATCACCTGAGGCCCTCTGACGCACAGCTCGCCTGGCTCACCGTGCGGCACTTCGTTACCCTCATCATCCACCAGCTTTGCTTCCGTGGACGGCACCGGCAGGCCGATGCTGCCGCTGTGGTAGTCGATATCGTGCGGGTTGACGCTCACCAGCGGCGCGCACTCCGTCAGGCCATAGCCTTCCAGCAGATATTGCCCGGTTAACTTCACCCAGCGCTCGGCCACCGCCTGCTGAACCGGCATGCCGCCGCCCGCAGAGAGATGCAGCGTGGAGAAATCGAGCTGCTGGAACTCTTTGTTGTTGAGCAGCGCGTTGAACAGGGTGTTCACCCCGGTCATGGCGGTGAACGGATATTTCGCCAGCTCCTTCACCAGCCCCGGGATATCGCGCGGGTTGGTGATCAGTACGTTTTGCCCGCCCAGTTCAATAAACAGCAGGCAGTTCATGGTCAGCGCGAAAATGTGATACAGCGGCAGCGCGGTGATCACCAGCTCTTTGCCCGGATGGAGCAGCGGCCCGTAGGTGGCATTGACCTGCTCAAGGTTCGCCAGCATGTTGCGATGTGTAAGCATCGCCCCTTTGGCCACGCCGGTTGTGCCGCCCGTGTATTGCAGGAAGGCCAGGTCTTCTGAGACCACTTCCGGCTTGACGTACTGCATGCGATAGCCCGCATGCAGCGCGCGGCGGAAAGAGATAGCGTCCGGAAGATGGTATTTGGGCACCAGACGTTTGACGTATTTAACGACAAAGTTAACCAGCGTCCCTTTGGCGGTGGAAAGCTGATCGCCCATGCGCGTCAGGATGACGTGCTTCACCTGGGTTTTGTCGACCACTTTTTCCAGGGTATGGGCAAAGTTAGAAACAATCACAATCGCCACCGCCCCGCTGTCGTTCAGCTGGTGTTCCAGCTCGCGCGGCGTATAAAGCGGGTTGACGTTGACGACAATCATCCCGGCACGCAGGATGCCGAACAGCGCCACCGGGTATTGCAGCAGGTTCGGCATCATCAGCGCGACGCGATCCCCTTTTTGCAGCCCAAGCCCTTCCTGCAGATAAGCCGCAAACGCCCGGCTACGCTCCTCAAGCTTACGGAACGTCATCACCTCGCCCATATTCACAAACGCGGGCTGGTCTGCGTAACGTCTTACCGAGTGCTCAAATAATTCAACCAGGGATTGATAACGGTCAGGATTGATCTCCGCAGGCACATCTGCGGGATAACGGTTAAGCCAAACCTTTTTCAATGCATCACCTCTGAAATGAGTGTTCGTCGTCATCACAGCCCCGATAATAAACAGTTTGTTAACATTATATTAACTCAGCGTACCAGTTTATTAATTGTTCAGATTGCAGGTTGCGAAGCGCGTCACTCTTTTTTTTCGTTTTATCCGTAAAAAAACAGAGACAGCGGCTGAGCCGCTGTCTCTTTCCTAATAATAACAGTAAGTTACTCAGTTACGATCGTTTGCACCTGTGCAGGGCCCGGGTTATACCATCCCCATCCCGGATAACCGTAACGATAAGGATGTGGACCCCACATCCACGGATCGATTGGCTGAGGCGGCATCACCACCTGCTGTGCGAGCCGCCAGCGCTTATAGCCGTTCACCTGCATGGTCATAAATTTGTACGGCGTGTTGCCGATTTTGCCCTGCACCGAACCGGTAATCGGTCCGACGACGGTCACCAGCTGTCCGCGAAAATCGACCGGATCGAGGAAGCCATTCACGTCAGCATAGATACGCCCGCGAGAAGCTTCACCGAGGACGGGCCGCGCGCCGCTATCGAGAGGTACGGTGGCGATTTCCAGACGGGTTTTCCCCTGCTGGTTCTGCACCTCGATCACTTTCCCGCCAAAGCGGGCTTCCTGGCCGACGTAAAGCTCGGGCGCATTCATCACCCGAACCAGATCCTGCTGTGGCGTCGGGCTGCTGCCCTTGATCGCATCAGGTACGGTTACGCAACCGCTCAGTGCTATGGCAACCGCGCCTGCCATAAAAAGGCGTACTACTTTAGTCTGAACCGCCATGATGCGACTCCTTTTTCTCAGTTCCTGTTACTGAGATTCACTCGCGGCCCGGAAGTTTCTTCCACGCGACGGTGTTTCGCAAATAAACCGGCTCCGCATGTTCAACGGCAACGGTTTTTCCTTCCGCAAGCAGCTGACGGGCAATCGGGAGCATATCTTCTGCCGCTGGCAGGAGCATGTTGCCGTCCACCAGCGTCACGCCTGTGCCGCTCGCCATCTCCGGCCACGCCGGCCAGCCCGTGCCGACCGTCGCCCACTCGCCGGACAGCTGCTTCAGGCGTTCAGTCACGGCTTCAGGCTTAAGTACCGCTTCCGTCTCTTCGCCGTGCCAGACGCCGTTTTCATCGCGGGTATATTCCGCCCAGTAAACTTCGCCCATGCGGGCATCAATAGCGGCGAGCACGCGGGTCGCGCCCGTCATGCGCCAGGCCCCCTGCGCCATCGTGGCGAGCGTAGAGACGCCGATCATCGGCAGTTCAGCGCCGAGCGCGAGCCCCTGCGCAATACCAATGCCAATACGTACGCCCGTAAAGCTGCCGGGACCGCGGCCAAAGGCCAGGGCATCGAGGTCGGTTAAGGCGGTATTGCCCTGGGTTAAAATGGCTTTTACCAGGGGCAGAATACGCTGGGTGTGTTCCCGGGGACACTCTTCGAAATGGGCAGAAACAGCACCGTCGTTCAACAGAGCAACAGAGCAAGCCTCTGTCGCGGTATCAATAGCCAGAATTCGCATCAGTCGTCGCGCTCTCGCAAGGGTCAGTCACAAAATGGCGCGCATCTTAGCACACTCCGGGGCGAATTACTCCGCCGTTGGGTTTGCCAGAAAGCGCACCGCGCGTTTAATGTCCCGCGTACGCGGGGCGGGCGGCAGGCTGGCGAGGAAGGTCGCACCGTAAGGACGCATAACCAGCCGGTTATCACAAATGACCAGCACGCCGCGATCGGTGACGTCGCGGATCAGACGCCCTACCCCTTGCTTCAGGGTAATGACCGCATCCGGTAGCTGAACCTCGTCAAACGGATCGCCCCCGCGCAGGCGGCAGTCCTCCATCCGCGCTTTAAGCAGCGGATCGTCCGGCGACGTGAACGGCAGCTTATCGATGATCACCAGCGAGAGCGTGTCGCCGCGCACGTCCACCCCTTCCCAGAAGCTGCTGGTCGCCACCAGCAGGGCGTTACCGGCGCTGACAAACTGCTGGAGCAGTTGCCCTTTGCTGGTTTCCCCCTGCAGCAAAACCGGCAGGGTCATGGTGGCGCGAAACTGCTCGGCGAGGTCGCGCATCATGGCGTGTGAAGTGCAGAGCATAAAGCAGCGCCCGTTGTTGGCCTCAATCATCGGCTTGAGCATCGCCGCGAGAAGCCGCGCCGCACCCGGCTGGTTCGGCAGCGGCAGATTGCGCGGCACGCACAGCAGCGCCTGCTTTTCGTAATCAAACGGGCTGGGCAGCAGCAGTGATTCCGCCTGCTCAATGCCGAGGCGCTCGGTGAAGTGGTGCAGATCGTCATTGACCGACAGGGTGGCGGAGGTGAAGATCCAGCTTCCCGGCTTCTGCGCCATCACCTCTTTGAATTTATCGGCCACCGTCAGCGGCGTGAGCGCCAGGGTAAAGTGGCGCGAGGTACATTCGTACCAGTAGCTGTATCCAGGCTGATTGATCTCTTTCAGCCGTTTCAACCGACCGCGATACAGTGTGGCGCGCTCGAAGGCGGCGTCAAGCAGCGCCGAGCGTCCGAGGGACAGCTTCGCCACGTCGTAGCAGAGTTCCAGGGCATCATCGAGCAGCAGCAGCGCGCGCTGGATATTTTTGTCCGCCAGCAGCTCGCGCAGGTTGCCGCGATAGCCCGGCTCGCCAAGCTGTAAGCGGAAATCCTGCGCGCTTTGTGCCAGGCGGTCGGCGCACTTCTGCAGCTGCTGGGTATCTTTGAGTTCGGTCCGGTAGGCAATGGTGAAATCTTTTGCCAGATCCTGAAGCTGGCGGCTGGAAAGCGACTGGCCGAAATACTGGCTGGCGATATCCGGAAGCTGATGGGCTTCATCGAAGATCATCACATCCGCCTCCGGGATCAGCTCGCCGAAACCGCTGTCCTTAACCACCATGTCCGCGAGGAACAGGTGGTGGTTCACCACCACAACGTCTGCATCCATCGCGGTTTTACGCGCTTTCACCACAAAGCAGTCTTTATACAGCGGGCAGTCGCTGCCGAGGCAGTTGTCGTTGGTGCTGGTTACCAGCGGCCAGGCCGGGGAATCTTCCGGCACGCTCGCGCAGGTGCTGATATCGCCCTCTTCAGTCTGGTTCGCCCAGGCGCGCAGAATAATGACGTCGCTCAGGGTTTGTACCGGCAGATCGCCGCCCGCCAGCGCCTGCTGTTCAAGTCGCTCCAGGCAAAGGTAGTTTGAGCGCCCTTTCAGCAGCGCCAGACGCCCTTTGTATTTCAGCGCTTTTGCTACGGTAGGCAGATCGCGGCTGTAGAGCTGATCCTGCAGCGCTTTCGATCCAGTGGAAATAATCACCTTCTTTTTCGCGCGCAGCGCAGGCGCAAGGTAAGCATAGGTTTTACCCGTGCCGGTTCCGGCCTCGACCACCAGCGGCTGAGCCTTATCGATGGCGCGTGCAACGGCGTGCGCCATCTGACGCTGAGGCTCACGGGGCTTGAAGCCGGGGATCGCCTGCGCTAATTGACCTTCAGGGGAAAAATCGTCTGCCACGTTGCTCTCTCACTGTATTTTTGCACAGGGATTATGTCAGCCCATTCTCTCCTGTGCCACCCCAAATAGTGACGACAGTGGAACAATATGGCAGTCTTGCCGCCTGACGACGAAAAATAACGAGGAAACGTTTATGACAATTGTGCGCATTGATGCCGAAGCCCGCTGGTCTGATGTGGTGATCCATAACCAGACGCTCTACTACACCGGCGTACCCGCTAACCTGGACGCGGACGCGTTCGAACAAACGGCTAATACCCTGGCGCAGATTGATGCCGTGCTGGAAAAACAGGGCAGCGACAAATCCCGGATTCTGGATGCGACCATTTTCCTGGCCAATAAAGATGATTTCGCGGCGATGAACAAAGCCTGGGATGCGTGGGTAGTGGCGGGGCACGCACCCGTACGCTGCACCGTACAGGCCACGTTGATGAAACCGGAATATAAGGTTGAGATTAAGATTATCGCGGCAGTTTAAGCCCGATTACTCTTCATCTTCATCCTCGAAACGCGCCACGATCCGCTCGCCGGTATGCGTGGCGCGCAGTTCTTCCGCCACCTGGGAAATCGCCTGTCCGCTGCTCATCCCCTGGGACATCAGTTCCTGGATTCGCTCAACCGCTTTCTGCTGCTGTTCATGGCTCAGAGAAGGTAAACCTGCAAACATCGTCAACTCCTGCTAAATTATTCGCGCTAATTATTTCACGCTGCCCGATAGTATGCCACACATGAACATGCGCTTCCCCACTGTTATTACCTTGCCCTGGCGTGCAGACGCCGCTGAATTCTGGTTTGCCCGCCTGAGCCATCGTCCGTTTGCGATGCTGCTGCATTCCGGTCATGCGGACCACCCCTATAGCCGCTTCGATATTCTGGTGGCCGATCCGGTGAAGACGCTGACAATCGATGACCTGTCGTTAACGGACGATCCGCTGGTGCAGCTTCAGCAAGCCATTAACGCACTGGGCTTATCTGCCACACCGAATCCGGACCTCCCCTTTCAGGGGGGCGCGCTGGGCCTGTTTGGTTACGATCTGGGTCGCCGTTTCGAAACGCTGCCGGAGCATGCGCAGGCTGATATTTCCCTGCCGGACATGGCCGTGGGGCTGTATGACTGGGCGTTAATTGTCGATCACCAGAAACGAACGGTTTCCCTTCTGAGCCATCAAGACGTGCAGGCGCGTCTGGCCTGGCTTGAGGCGCAGCAGCCTGCCCCGGCACGGACGTTTACGCTAACCTCCGGCTGGCGCTCGAACATGACCTCAGCGGAATACGCCGAAAAATTCGCGCGCGTTCAGTCGTATCTGCAAAGCGGCGACTGCTATCAGGTTAACCTCGCCCAGCGTTTTCAGGCGACGTATCAGGGGGACGAGTGGCAGGCCTTTATCCGTCTCAATGCCAGCAACAGGGCGCCGTTCAGCGCGTTCGTACGTCTGGAACAGGGGGCGGTCCTTAGCCTGTCGCCGGAGCGCTTTATTCATCTCGCGGAGGGCACGATTCAAACCCGCCCGATTAAAGGTACGCTACCGCGTCTTGCGGACCCTGATGCCGATCGCCGGCAGGCGGAAAAACTCGCCGCATCACCGAAAGATCGTGCCGAAAACCTGATGATTGTCGACCTGATGCGTAACGATATTGGCCGGGTCGCCGAGCCAGGCAGCGTGCGCGTGCCGGAACTGTTCGTCGTCGAGCCTTTCCCGGCGGTGCATCATCTGGTCAGTACCATTACCGCGCGTCTGCCCGCCTCTCGCACCGCCTGCGATCTGCTCCGCGCCGCATTTCCGGGCGGCTCCATCACCGGCGCGCCAAAAATTCGCGCCATGGAAATCATCGACGAGCTGGAACCGCACCGCCGCAACGCCTGGTGCGGCAGCATCGGCTATATCAGCCTGTGCGGCACCATGGATACCAGCATTACCATTCGCACGCTGACGGCCTGCGGCGGCAATCTGTACTGCTCTGCGGGCGGCGGCATTGTGGCGGACAGCCAGGTCGAGGCGGAATATCAGGAAACCTTTGATAAGGTGAACCGTATCCTGAAACAACTGGAGAACTAACGGTGGAGAAAGAGAACCTGACGCTGGATGATTTTCTGTCGCGCTTTCAGCTGTTGCGGCCGCAGGTCAACCGCGAAGCGCTGAATCAGCGCCAGGCGGCGGTGCTGATCCCGGTGGTGCGTCGGGAACAGCCGGGCCTGCTGCTTACGCAGCGCTCGCCGCATATGCGCAAACACGCCGGTCAGGTGGCCTTCCCGGGAGGCGCGGTGGACAGCACCGATGCGTCGCTGATTGCCGCCGCGCTGCGGGAAGCGCAGGAAGAGGTGGCTATTCCTCCTGAAAAGGTCGAGGTCATCGGCGTGCTGCCGCCGGTCGACAGCGTCACCGGCTTTCAGGTCACACCCGTGGTCGGCATTATCCCGCCTGGCCTGCAGTATCACGCCAGCGTCGACGAAGTCTCTGCAGTGTTTGAAATGCCGCTTGAAGAGGCGCTCCGGCTAAGTCGCTATCATCCGCTGGATATCCATCGCCGGGGGCATGACCATCGGGTCTGGTTGTCCTGGTATCAGCATTATTTTGTCTGGGGCATGACGGCGGGCATTATTCGTGAACTGGCGCTGCAAATCGGCCTGAAGCCTTGACTATACTTTACATTCCATCCTTTTTTGCAGGTTTGCGATCCGCGTCGCGCTATTAGCAAAACCCATCGTCAACCATTAGTTTAATTCATGTGAATAGTTAAGCCGAGGTCGGTGTTCCCTCTTACACTATGCGCAGTTATAACATCGTTACTGGAACCCCGGTAACCCTGTCAGGAGTGTGAAAGTGATTAGTATATTCGACATGTTCAAAGTGGGGATTGGTCCTTCTTCTTCCCACACTGTAGGGCCGATGAAGGCCGGTAAACAGTTCGTCGATGATCTGGTCGAAAAAGGATTACTGGAAAGCGTTACCCGTGTCGCCGTAGACGTTTACGGTTCACTGTCATTAACGGGTAAAGGCCACCACACCGATATCGCCATTATTATGGGTCTGGCGGGCAATATGCCGGACACTGTTGATATTGATGCCATCCCGGCATTCATCCGCGACGTGGAAGCGCGCGGTCGCCTGCTGCTGGCTAACGGTCAGCACGAAGTGGATTTCCCGCAGGATGACGGCATGCGTTTTCGCAGCGACAACCTGCCGCTGCATGAAAACGGCATGACTATCCACGCCTGGAGCGGCGAAAAAGAGATCTACAGCAAAACCTACTACTCCATCGGCGGTGGCTTCATCGTTGACGAAGAGCATTTTGGTAAAGAGAGCGCGGGCGACGTGAACGTGCCCTATCCGTTCAAATCGGCCACCGAAATGCTGGGCTACTGCAAAGAAACCGGTCTGTCGCTGTCCGGCATGGTGATGCAGAACGAACTGGCGCTGCACAGCAAAAAAGAGATCGAGGACTATTTTGCCAACGTGTGGCAAACCATGCGCGCCTGTATTGACCGCGGGATGAACACCGAAGGCGTCCTGCCTGGGCCACTGCGCGTGCCGCGTCGTGCCTCTGCCCTGCGCCGTATGCTGGTGACCACCGACAAGTTCTCTAACGACCCGATGAACGTGGTCGACTGGGTAAACATGTTTGCCCTCGCGGTAAACGAAGAGAACGCTGCGGGTGGTCGCGTCGTGACTGCGCCAACCAACGGTGCGTGCGGGATCGTCCCGGCTGTGCTGGCCTACTACGATCACTTTATTGAGCCCGTGACGCCGGATATCTATATCCGTTATTTCCTCGCGGCAGGCGCTATTGGCGCGCTGTACAAGATGAATGCGTCCATTTCAGGCGCTGAAGTGGGCTGTCAGGGTGAAGTGGGCGTAGCCTGCTCCATGGCGGCGGCCGGTCTGGCCGAGCTGCTGGGTGCAAGCCCTGAACAGGTTTGCGTGGCGGCGGAAATTGGCATGGAGCATAACCTCGGTCTGACCTGTGACCCGGTCGCGGGCCAGGTGCAGGTGCCGTGCATTGAGCGTAACGCGATTGCTTCCGTCAAAGCGATTAACGCCTCGCGCATGGCGATGCGCCGTACCAGCGAACCACGCGTGTCGCTGGATAAGGTAATCGAGACCATGTACGAAACCGGCAAAGACATGAACGCGAAGTACCGTGAGACGTCGCGCGGCGGTCTGGCCATTAAGGTGCAGTGCGACTAATCCTCTCTTTCGCCCATCCGCAACGGATGGGCGAATTTCTCCCTTCATTCTCGTCTCCTTCTTCTTTCCCCACTACACTTTTACAGTCGCGGCTGCTCGCGCACTGCCTGATATCAGGCAGCGGCTAAGTATTGGACTCGTTGCGAAAGGGGTTGAGAGAAGCGGACGCGGTATTAACGCCACAATGGCTGGCGGGAAATTCGTCCCCGCCAGCACATCATAACGGGCACATCGTACCCGTTAAGCAGACTTATTCATCTTCGTCGTGTGCAGACTGTTCTTTAACAATGCGGACCAGATCGACGCGGTAGTCGTTGGCTTCAACGATAGTGATGTGCAACGGAGGAAGCTCGATTACATCTCCGACGCGCGGGATCTGACCGTTTACGGCGATAACCAGACCCGCCACGGTTGCGATGTCTTCTTCGTCGTTAACCACGTTCTCCAGCCCCAGCGTGTGCGAGAGCGCGTGCAGGTCGGTCGCACCTTTGACCAGCCAGCCTTCGCCGTCGGCCACAATCTCAGGCGTTTCGTCTTCATCCGGGAATTCACCGGCAATCGCTTCGAGAACGTCCAGCGGCGTCACCAGCCCCTGTACCACACCAAACTCGTTGGTGACGATAACAAAGCTACCGCGCGCGCGACGCAATACGCCCAGCAGGTTGATCGGATCCAGCGTTTCCGGCACGACAATCGCCGGCGACGAAGCTGCAATCGCCTCTACGTTGACGCCCTCTTCCAGCGCCACCAGCATCTCTTTTGCCCGCACGACGCCGATGATCTCATCCAGCTCACCGCGGCATACCGGGAACAGGCTGTGCGGTGAAGAGAGCAATTGCTGACGAATTTCATCTACGCTCAGGTTCGCATCCACCCAGCTAATTTCCCCGCGCGGCGTCATGATGCCGCGCAGCGAGCGGGAGGCAAGGGAGAGCACGCCGTTAATCATGTAGCGCTCCTCTTCCACAAACGCCCCTTCCGGGACCGGCACCGGGTTACGGTTTTCGGAATCAGACTGGACGTTCACCTGGCGACGCCCTCCCATCAGGCGCAGAATGGCGTCCGCCGTACGGGCGCGCAGCGGCTGATTTGACTGCTGCTTAATAAAGTTACGGCGCGCAATCTGGTTGAACAGTTCGATCAGAATCGAGAAGCCAATCGCGGCGTACAGGTAGCCTTTCGGAATATGGAAGCCAAAACCTTCCGCCACCAGGCTCAGACCAATCATCAGCAGGAAGCTCAGACAGAGCACGACCACCGTCGGATGCTGGTTGACGAAGCGCGTCAACGGTTTCGAGGCCAGCAGCATTACCGCCATAGCAATGACCACAGCCGCCATCATCACCGGCAGATGGTTCACCATACCGACTGCAGTAATAACCGCATCCAGCGAGAAGACCGCATCCAGCACCACAATTTGCAGTACCACGACCCAGAAGCTGGCATATCCTTTACCGTGCCCATCATCGTGCTGACGGTTTTCCAGCCGTTCATGTAGCTCCGTCGTCGCTTTGAAAAGCAGGAATATCCCCCCGATCAGCATGATCAAATCACGCCCGGAGAAGGTGTAATCCATGACGGAGAACAGCGGTTTAGTCAGCGTGACCATCCAGGAGATGACGGAGAGCAGCCCCAGTCGCATGACCAGCGCCAGCGACAGACCAATCAGACGCGCTTTATCACGCTGTTTTGGCGGCAGTTTGTCCGCAAGGATGGCGATAAACACCAGGTTATCAATACCGAGAACGATCTCCAGTACGACCAGCGTGAGCAGTCCCACCCAGATTGACGGGTCCATTAAGAATTCCATGACAAGCTCCTGCTAAAGGAATGACAAAACGGTGCCCCACTCAACGTGGGCAAATATAAGGCAGACAGAGTCGATACGTGGCGTGGTTCGCCGGTGAAAAAGGCGCGGAATGGCCTGGTAGATGACTGACGTCGGTGACGGTCCATATAGTGGGCTGTAGCCCTATACTCCTGAACAATTAAACGGAGGCTAAACATATCAGACACAATGCATTTTTAGCAAAGATTTACGTTCCTTTGCAAAGATCTGTAACACAGTGGCTGTACCCTTAAGATAAATCTGTCGCGTGTGGCTAAATTACGGATCTTCATCACATAAATTATTTTTTCACTATCTAAAATAATTCGCGGAAGTCTTAGTTTTTGAACTCTAACCCTTATCTGAATCGATTCGGTTCGCCAATACGATTCTCAGTACGTCTGCCCGGCAGGCGTATTAATGATAATAAAAGGAGGTAGCAAGTGACCATTGCTATTGTCATAGGCACACATGGTTGGGCTGCTGAGCAGCTACTCAAAACGGCAGAGATGCTGTTGGGCGAGCAGGAAAACGTCGGCTGGATCGATTTCGTTCCCGGTGAAAATGCCGAGACGCTGATTGAGAAGTACAACGCTCAACTCGCGAAGCTGGATACCAGCAAAGGCGTGCTGTTTCTCGTCGATACATGGGGCGGCAGTCCGTTTAACGCTGCCAGCCGCATTGTCGTCGATAAAGAGCATTATGAAGTCGTCGCCGGGGTTAACATTCCCATGCTGGTGGAAACCTTTATGGCGCGCGACGACAACCCGAGCTTCGATGAGCTGGTCGCGCTGGCCGTTGAAACCGGTCGTGAAGGCGTGAAAGCCCTGAAGGCTCAGCCGGTTGAAAAACCTGCCCCTGCCCCGGCTGCGGCGGCACCGAAAGCGGCGGCACCGGCAAAACCGATGGGACCGAACGATTACATGGTTATCGGCCTTGCGCGTATTGATGACCGCTTAATCCACGGGCAGGTGGCGACACGCTGGACCAAAGAGACCAACGTTCGCCGCATCATCGTCGTCAGCGACGAAGTGGCCGCTGATACCGTCCGTAAAACCCTTCTGACTCAGGTTGCACCACCGGGCGTTACCGCGCACGTGGTGGATGTCGCCAAGATGATCCGCGTTTACAACAACCCGAAATATGCGGGCGAGCGCGTGATGCTCCTGTTTACTAACCCGACAGACGTCGAGCGCATTGTTGAAGGCGGCGTGAAAATTACCTCCGTGAACATCGGCGGTATGGCTTTCCGTCAGGGCAAAACGCAGGTCAACAACGCGATTTCAGTCGATGCGAAAGATATCGAGGCGTTCAACAAGCTGAATGCCCGCGGTATTGAGCTGGAAGCCCGTAAAGTTTCCACTGACCCGAAACTGAAAATGATGGATTTGATCGGTAAAGTTGGGAAATAAGCCCGCGCCGGTTTTTCACATAAAGCTTATGTCATAGGAGAAGTACAATGGAGATTACCACTCTTCAGATTGTGCTGGTGTTCATCGTCGCGTGTATTGCGGGTATGGAATCCGTACTTGATGAATTTCAGTTCCACCGCCCTCTGGTGGCCTGTACGTTGATTGGTGCCGTTTTGGGTGATATGAAAACCGGTATCATCATCGGCGGTACGCTGGAAATGATCGCCCTCGGCTGGATGAACATCGGTGCTGCCGTTGCGCCCGATGCCGCGCTGGCCTCTATCATCTCGACCGTTCTGGTTATTGCCGGTCATCAGAGTATCGGTGCAGGTATCGCCCTGGCCATTCCTCTGGCCGCAGCGGGCCAGGTGCTGACTATTATCGTGCGTACCATCACCGTTGCGTTCCAGCATGCGGCGGATAAGGCGGCCGAAAATGGCAACCTCACGGCACTCTCCTGGATCCACGTTTCGTCCCTGTTCCTGCAGGCGATGCGTATCGCGATCCCGGCGGTTATCGTTGCGATTTCTGTCGGCACAAGCGAAGTTCAGGGCATGCTGAATGCGATCCCTGAAGTGGTCACCAGCGGTCTGAACATCGCGGGTGGTATGATCGTCGTGGTGGGTTACGCAATGGTCATCAACATGATGCGCGCAGGCTACCTGATGCCGTTCTTCTACCTCGGCTTCGTCACCGCCGCCTTCACCAACTTCAACCTGGTTGCACTGGGTGTGATTGGTGCCGTGATGGCGATTCTCTACATCCAGCTCAGCCCGAAATATAACCGCGTTGCGGGTGCCCCAGCGCAGGCTGCTGGTAACAACGATCTCGATAACGAACTGGACTAACAGGTGAGCGAAATGGTTGATATGACAAAAACTACCACCGAGAAAAAACTCACTCCGGGTGATATTCGTGGCGTGTTCATCCGTTCTAACCTGTTTCAGGGTTCATGGAACTTCGAACGTATGCAGGCGCTGGGCTTCTGCTTCTCCATGGTACCGGCGATCAAACGCCTGTATCCGGAAAACAACGAAGCGCGTCGTCAGGCGATTAAGCGTCACCTGGAATTCTTCAACACCCATCCTTACGTCGCGGCTCCTGTTCTGGGCGTGACGCTGGCGATGGAAGAGCAGCGTGCGAACGGCGCGGAGATTGACGATGGTGCCATCAACGGTATCAAAGTCGGTCTGATGGGTCCGCTGGCTGGCGTGGGCGACCCTATCTTCTGGGGTACCGTTCGCCCGGTCTTCGCGGCGCTGGGTGCCGGGATCGCGATGAGCGGCAGCCTGCTCGGTCCTCTGCTGTTCTTCATCTTGTTCAACGCGGTGCGTCTGCTGACCCGTTACTACGGCGTGGCGTACGGCTACCGTAAGGGCGTGGACATCGTTAAGGATATGGGCGGCGGCTTCCTGCAGAAACTGACCGAGGGGGCGTCAATTCTCGGCCTGTTTGTGATGGGGGCGCTGGTTAACAAGTGGACGCACGTGAACATCCCGCTGGTGGTTTCGACCATCACCGGTCAGGATGGTCAGACCCGCGTCACCACCGTGCAGACGATTCTGGACCAGCTGATGCCTGGCCTGGTGCCGCTGCTGTTGACCTTCGCCTGTATGTGGCTGCTGCGTAAGAAAGTGAACCCGCTGTGGATCATCGTTGGCTTCTTCGTCATCGGTATCGCGGGCTACGCTGTCGGCCTGCTGGGCCTGTAAGACATTGCGTTATCGACCGGGGGCATGCCCCCGGTCTTTTTATCTGGAGGATGAATGACTGTTACGGACATCGTACTGGTTTTATTTATTGTTGCCCTTCTGGCTTACGCGATCTATGACGAGTTCATAATGCCTCGCCGCCACGGCGAGACGCTGCTGTCCCTTCCCCTCTTGCGCCGAGGACGCATTGATGCGTTTATCTTCGCGGGCCTGGTGGTCATTCTGATATACAATAACGTGACCAGCCACGGTGCAATATTAACCACATGGTTATTATGTGCGCTGGCATTAATGGCGATTTACCTTTTCTGGATCCGCTCGCCAAAACTCATTTTTAAAAAACACGGATTCTTCTTCGCCAACATATGGATAGAATATAACCGTATTAAAGAGATGAATTTATCCGAAGACGGCGTGTTAGTGATGCAATTAGAACAACGCCGCCTGCTCATCCGGGTCAAAAATATTGATGACCTTGAAAAAATCTACAACTTACTCGTTAAAACTCAATGATTTATTATTATAACCTCGGCTATATATTGTGATATTCTTTCGCAAAGAATATAGCCGTTGCTATATCTTCCCTCCTCATTGACTTATATTTATTAACGATATTTTCACGCATAAATCTAAATGAAAATCGTTATCAAAAAGGCGAATAAATTAAGCCTTTATCATTGTTGTTTTATATTCTCAAAATATGTTAAGGTTGCGCCCGTCGTTGGGGAGTAGCCGATTTCCTGCACGCAGGAAATGTACGTGTCAACATACTCGTTGAAAAACGTGGCGCGTACGGATCGCTTTCAGCACACTTACCGTGCAAAAGGGATCAGGCGAGACCATAGATACATCAACTGCTGTTTACTGGGGGCAGTGATGTGTCATATGGATATCCCCGGTCTGGACGCTCTTATGAACATCTCCGCTACGATCCTTCTCGCTTTTGGCATGTCCATGGACGCATTTGCGGCTTCCATCGGCAAAGGCGCCACGCTTCACAAACCTAAATTCTCAGAAGCTCTGCGCACCGGTCTGATCTTTGGTGCCATCGAAACGCTGACGCCGCTCATTGGCTGGGGTTTGGGCATGCTCGCCAGCCAGTTCGTGCTGGAGTGGAACCACTGGATTGCGTTCGTCCTGCTGGTATTTCTCGGTGGCCGAATGGTGATTGAAGGTTTTCGCGGGAATGATGATGAAGATGAAGCACCGCTGCACCGCCACGGTTTCTGGCTGCTGGTCACTACGGCAATTGCCACCAGCCTGGACGCCATGGCCGTCGGGGTGGGTCTGGCGTTCCTGCAGGTCAATATTATCGCCACCGCGCTGGCCATCGGCTGTGCAACGTTGATTATGTCCACGCTGGGCATGATGGTTGGACGGTTTATCGGCCCGCTGCTGGGTAAACGCGCCGAGATCTTAGGCGGTATTGTGCTGATCGGCATTGGTGCCCAGATCCTCTGGGCACACTTCGCACCTTAAGCGTCGCGCTGCCAGACGTGGATACTGAAATCCGTCTGGCAGCCAAACGTCGTTCGAGCCGCTAACGCATCCCATACTTCCGGTTTTGCCCGCCACGCGAACGGCGTCATTTGCAGCAGGGCTACCGCCTCTTCACCGTTTAAATTCATTTCATACGCCACTGACTGCTCCTGCTTCAGCGTAAAGCCTGTCAGCTGTTCAGAGTGCGGGGCATGCAGACGCACCTCGTCGTAAATGAGCCCTTTCAGCTCCATCAGGTGACGCGGGCCCGGCGTGACGGTTATCACCCAGCCTCCGGGCTTCACCACGCGCGCCAGCTCTTCTGCTTTACACGGCGCGTAAATGCGGATAACGGCGTCCATACTGACATCCTCAAACGGCAGCCGGTGGCTGGATGCCACGCAGAACGTCACGCCAGCGTAACGTTTAGCCGCCGCGCGGATCGCCACTTTCGACACGTCGAGACCGAATGTCACGGCCCCCTTTTCACGCACCACATCCGCAAACCGTGCGGTGTAGTACCCTTCCCCGCAGCCGATATCAAGCATGGCGGACGCCGAATCAGGCAACATGTCATTCAGCATCTGCGCTACCGTTTCCCGCAGCGGCAGATAGTGTCCGGCATCGAGAAACGCCCTGCGCGCCTGCATCATCTCTGCGCTATCGCCCGGATCGCGGGAGCGCTTGTGCTGCACCGGAAGAAGATTCACATACCCTTCTTTCGCCATATCAAACTGGTGTCCCTGCGGACAGGCATAACTTTTATCTGAGCGCGTCAGGGACGCGTGGCAAAGGGGACAGCTGAAGGACATGACAACTCCGGGAGATAAACCAAAGGGCGAAGTGTACCGCTATTCGCCCCGCTATAAAACGGCTGGATTACCGCATCACGATAAGGTGGTCAGAACCGGCAGGCAGCCCGTCAGGCTTCACGTTCTCCAGGCGCAGAACGTTGCCCATAATTTCGCTGAAGACCGGTGCGGAAACCGCTCCGCCATAGTAGGCCCCGTTTTGAGGATCGTTAATCACCACCACCAGGGCAAAACGCGGGTCGCTGGCAGGCGCAACGCCTGCGGTATAGGCGACGTATTTATCGACATATTTGCCGCTATCATCAATTTTCTTCGCCGTCCCGGTCTTCACCGCCACGCGATAGTCGCGAACGGCGGCCTTAACGCCCCCGCCGCCGGGCAGCGCAACGCTCTCCATCATGTGCTCCACCTCGTGCGCGATCTCTTCCGGCATGACGCGGTGTCCGATAACGGGGGGATCGATGCGGGTGATGGAGAGTGGACGCTCAAGCCCGAAGCCGCCAATCGTCGCGTAGACGTGGGCCAGCTGGAGCGGCGTGACCATAAGGCCGTAGCCAAAGGCAAAGGTCGCGCGGTCGAGCTGGCTCCAGTATTTACGCTGTGGCAGCAGCCCCGCGCTCTCACCCGTTAGGCCAAGCCCCGTGTTGGTACCAAAACCAAAGTTTCGATAAGTATCAATCAGATGCTGAACAGGCATCGCCAGCGAGAGTCGGGATACGCCAGTATCGCTCGATTTTTGCAGGATCCCTGTCATGGTCAGCTCAGGATAATAACCCACGTCGCGGATACGATGCCCGTCAAGGGTATACGGGTGGGTATCAATAACGCTGTCCGGCTGGACCAGCCCCTGCTGCAGGGCCGTCATCAGCACCAGCGGCTTGACGGTCGAACCGGGCTCGAACGTATCGCTGATTGCACGGTTGCGAAAATCGTTTATCGTCGCGCCTTCCCGGTTATTGGGGTTGAAATCAGGATAGCTCGCCATGGCGAGTATTTCCCCGGTGGGGATATTGATTAACACGGAGGCCCCTGACTCGGCCTTATTCCAGGCGACGGCATTATCCAGCGCGTCTTCGGTAATGGTTTGCAGCCGCTCGTCAATGCTCAACTGGATGTTATGCGCCGGCGTGGGCGCCACTTCCGTCAGGTTTTCAACCACGCGCCCGTAGCGATCTTCCCTTACCTGTCGGATACCCGCTTTACCCGTCAGCTGCGCATTGAAGCTTTTTTCCACCCCTTCAATGCCCTGTCCGTCAATATTGGTGAAGCCAATCAGATTTGCCGCCACGTGGCCTGCCGGATAAAAACGGCGGGATTCATCGCGTAAATTAATGCCGGGCAAATTAAGTTTATCAATCCACTTTGCCTGTGCTGGAGCGACCTGACGCGCCAGGTAGATGAAGCGGCCCTGGGGATTAGCGTTAATTCGCGAAGCAAGCGTGTTCAGTGAGAGAGGCAGCGCATTTGCCAGCGCCTGCCAGCGTTCATCAAAACCGACGCCCCCTTTCGCCCGCACGGTTTTAGGATCGGCCCAAACGGCCCGGACAGGCACGCTGACCGCCAGGGGTCGCCCTTCGCGATCCATAATCATCCCACGCGGCGCATCAATCGCCAGCTGACGGAGGGATCGCATATCTTCCTGCTTCACCAGATTGTCGGGTTTAATGATTTGTAGCCAGGCAACGCGGCCAAGTAAGAAGGCCAGACTGCAGAAAATAGCGAAACAGAGCAGCGCAAAACGCGCCGGCGTGAAATTGCCAGCGGTTATTATCAATTTCTTCTTCACCTGAACCCCAGGACTGTTAAACAACGCCCTGATTTAACGAGAAAAGATGCGCTTTGGGAGGCGAAACTGTGCTACTAACCTCGCAGCTTTGCAACAAGTTGCTAACAAGGCCGGAGATTGCAATATTTTGAAAGAAAGGGAATAAAAAAGCCCCGCATGATGCGAGGCTTTATGTCTGAGATTGAAGCGCTATGCGCCCCAGTCAGCAGCGGTTCGATCAGATAGCAGTTACGTTAACTGCAGCTGGGCCTTTCTGGCCGTCCTGAATTTCGAACTCAACGTTCTGGCCTTCAGCCAGAGTTTTGAAGCCGTTACCCTGGATTGCAGAGAAGTGTACGAACACGTCTTTGCTGCCGTCAGCAGGAGTAATGAAACCAAAACCTTTAGACTCGTTGAACCACTTAACTTGACCTTTAATCTTTGCCATTTTGCAAAATTCCTTAGAGTGTTTTCTTAGCCCGCAGGCATTAACTGAGATAAAACTGAGACATTACTGCATGAGGCACTAATATAAGGTTCGGCAGAGAAGCGGTATTCAACGACAACGTGTTTACTCAGGACTTCTTTACTGAAAATGCCACACATAAACAGAACTGTACCTCGTTTGACCCAAAACGTGTTATCACACACTATGTTTAATATGGCAAGCCATTTTTAAACATGTCTCGATCCGCCGCACAAATTCGAACACTGTCTGTAAGGATTTGCACAATTATGCGCTTCACAAACAGACGGCTTTACTCCCTTACACAGACTCAACGCTGCTTGCGCAACCGCTGTAATCTAAGACTTTTTTAACATAGCTCAATCATTACAATGCGTCCAGCAGACGGGAAAAGAAATCTTCGGCGTTGATTGAGTTAGAACAAATTGTGAAAACTTATGCTTAAATCATTGTAACGTGACCGTATTGTTTCAGGCAAAAACGATGTTAATAAACCACGACCCGCTGTATTAAAATGCACCAGATAATAAACAGGATTATGCACCAAAATAATGAAATTTTTATGACTCTGCATCAAAACAAGGCAAGCAAAACGTTTCGATAAAAATAAAACATTCCTGACAACGAATACATACACAATATATGCAACAATGCATCGCTTCGTTTATAAGGGTAAATATTCGCCAATTTTCAGTATCCTGAAAGGATTATTAACTGACGCTACATTATCCAGCGCGTCAGTTAATTCTTTTATCGGGTCATCCAGCGCTTCATCTGCCAGTTCAAACACGCCCCAGTGAACAGGGAACGCCAGAGGGCAACCTAGCTGCTGCCACAGCGCAACGGCAGACTGGGGATCCATATGGTGTACGGCCATAAACCATCGCGGGGCATATGCACCAACGGGCAATGCTGCCACATCAATCTGCCCCAGACGTTCCGGTATCAACAGCAGCTCAGGCGAATAGCCGGTATCGCCGCTAAACCAGAACCGGTGATGTCGCCCTTCAAAGACCCAGCCGCACCATAATGAGCGATTGCGGTTCCAGAGCGTGCGCATACTCCAGTGCTGCGCCGGTACGGCTGACAATGTCATCCCCTGCCAGGTAAAACTCTGCCACCAGTCGAGCTCAACCACCTGTTTTGCACCCCGGCGACGAAACCAGCCGCCCAGACCTAAAGGAACAAATATACTGACGTCGGGAAAGCGTTTGAGAATGTGGCGAATTGTGAGTTCATCAAGATGATCGTAATGATTATGCGAGATGACGACTGCGTCAAGTTGGTGCAGTTGATCGACAGACAGTGCCGGAGGCGTTTTACGCTGCGGCCCTAAGAAAGGGAGCGGAGAAGCGCGCCGTGAAAAAACGGGATCGGTAAGAAGAATATTGCCGTCCAGCTGCAGCAGTATGCTCGCATGTCCGAGCCACCACGCCCCATCCCCCTGTGGTTGCTGAAGATTGGCCGGTTGCCACCACTGCCGGATAAAGTCATCGTAACCGAGGGCGGGCGGCTTCGGCAGGCCGGCTTCTTTACGTTCTTTGCGCCAGCGGTCAAGGTCGCCGGGCTGGTGTCCTGCAGAAGTCGTATTACGAAAACCGTTTGGGGTGTGATGTTTCAGGGAGGGGTCATACCAGGGATTTTTCCAGACCACAGCCACCTCCCGGAATGATACGATTAGCGCTCAGCAACCAGGCGGATAAAATCGTCTTGGTCGTTGTTCTCTTCAGCGACCGCCTCTTTTGGCACGTCTTTCTCTTCCGGCTCGTTAGCCTCGCACAGACGACGCAACAGCGCATTCTGTCGCTTTTGCTGCTCAAGCAGCGCTTCCAGCAGTTCGATCTGCTCATTAGTACGTGAACTGGCACGGTTTACGAAAAACCAAATGACCAGCCCCACCAGCAGAACAACCAAAGAGATCGTCAGGGATGCCATATTTAGCAGCCCTGAATTCAGTAACTCACCCATTTCACCACCTCAATAAAAGCGTCTATTTTACCACTGGCGCGAAGGAAGGAAATCACCTGAAGAAAAAATGCGTGCTACCACGGAATAAACTTATTGATTGCGCAAACGCCGCTAAAAAACTGTACATCCTGATCGCACATCACGTTGATAGTCTGCGTCCATAACACCACGCACGCTATCAGCACGATAATCAGAATCACCCAGCGTATTTTTTTCACTCCACACTCCGTTTAAAGACCTGATGCAACCAGGTTATCACGGTTATCTTAAACAAGGACTAACTGTAGCGCCATCAGGCTCTTTTCAGAATCCTGCACTTGTTTCATTACGTAAACCGTTTAGTCTGGCATTATGATAACAATGAAAAAGAGGTAATAATGCGCTTAATTATTCGAACAATTGTTGCACTGGCGATACTCTGGATAGGCCTTCTGTTAACGGGTTATGGCGTGCTGGTGGGAAGCACCGAAAATGCAGCAGGGCTGGGCATACAATGTAAATATTTAACAGCACAGGGAGTCAGCACCGCGCAGTATCTCCATTCGGACAGCGGGATCGTTGGTTTAACCAACTGCCCGGTACTGCGTAAGACTTCCGTCGTGATTGATAATGGCTGATCCACAGCGTGAATGCCGAATAAAAAAACGCCGCAAAGATGCGGCGTTTTTTATGCTAACCAGGCTTAAAACGGATAGTCGTGGTAACCCATCTGTTCTGAAATCTTGCGCGCGGCGGTATGCAGAATAGCCACATACTCGTGCAGGCGCTCTTCCGAGAAGCGCAGCGTTGGGAAAGAGATGCTCAACCCCGCAATCACGACGCCAAAGCGGTCAAACACCGGAACGCCAATACAGCGCAGCCCTTCTTCCTGCTCTTCGTTATCCTCGCCATACCCTTGTTCACGCACCTTGTCGAGCACCGTTAATAACTCTTCGGTGCTGGTTATGGTGCGTTCAGTGCTGCGTTTGTACTCCACGCCATCGAGGATCTGTTTTACCTCTTCACGATCGCGCCACGCCAGCAGAACCTTACCAATTGCTGTGCTGTAAAGCGGGTTGCGACGACCAATGCGCGAATACATACGCAGGTTATACATGGAGTCGATTTTATGGATGTAAACAATACTGTCTTCATCCAGCGCACCCAGGTGGATAGTCTCTTTGGTCAGGCGGGAAATCTCACGCATCTGAATATCCGCGCTACGGATCAGATCCACGTTTTGTAATGCCCTGGCACCCAGTTCAAACAGTTTCAGCGTCAGAGAGTATTTTTCAGACTCCCCTTCCTGTGCAACGTAACCCAGTGATTTCATGGTTTGCAAAAAGCGATAAACGGTGCTTTTCGACATCATCACGCGCTGTGACAACTCTGTGATACCAATTTCACGCTCTTCCCCGAGCGCCTGTAAGATGCCAAACACCTTCAGCACGGAAGAAACAGAATCTGGCTGTTTATCCAAATCCGCAATTGCCATTTACCACCTCATAGAGAGTGTTTTATAAAAATCAGAACCGGTTTTTATTATAAATTCCCGTCATGTTACCTGCAATCAATCCGCGTTTACTTCGTTACAAATCTGCGACATAAAACGGTGTTGACGATGCTAAAATAGTTACCCTGAGAATAATTTCACTCTGAGCTATTTATCCCCGATGGAAAAGAACCTTTCCGATGGCCTGCCTTTGCCCCAGCGGTATGGCGCTATCGCTACGATAATTATTGGTATCTCAATGGCCGTCCTTGACGGCGCGATTGCGAACGTTGCCCTTCCCACCATTGCCACCGATCTGCATGCTTCCCCGGCCAGTTCGATATGGATTGTTAACGCCTATCAGATTGCGATTGTGGTTTCCCTGCTCTCCTTCTCTTTTCTGGGCGATATGTTCGGCTACCGTCGGGTATATCAGTGCGGGCTGGTGGTATTTACTTTCACATCACTGCTGTGCGCCCTTTCGGACTCTCTGCATACGCTGACGCTGGCGCGCATCGCGCAAGGTTTTGGCGGCGCGGCGCTGATGAGCGTCAATACGGCGCTAATCCGCCTAATCTATCCGCAGCGTCATCTGGGGCGCGGCATGGGGATAAACTCGTTTATTGTCGCGGTCTCATCTGCCGCCGGGCCAACCATTGCGGCCGCTATACTTTCTGTCGCCTCCTGGCAATGGCTGTTCGCCATAAACGTGCCGCTGGGTATCGTGGCCATCTTCTTTGCCCTGCGTTATCTCCCCGCTAACGGCCCGAAAAGCACCATGCCGCGCTTTGACGTGGCAAGTGCAGTGATGAATGCGCTCACCTTTGGTCTGCTGATTACCGCCCTGAGCGGCTTTGCGCAGGGTCAATCTCTGCTGCTTACCGCCGCGGAGCTTGTTGCCCTGCTGGTGACGGGCTTCTTCTTTGTTCGCCGCCAGCTTGCCCTGCCGGTACCTTTACTGCCGGTCGATCTGCTGCGTATCCCCCTCTTTTCGCTCTCCATCTGCACCTCCGTCTGCTCCTTCTGCGCCCAGATGCTGGCTATGGTTTCTCTGCCCTTCTTCCTGCAAAGCGTGATAGGACGTTCCGAAGTGGAGACCGGGCTGCTGTTAACCCCCTGGCCGCTGGCGACGATGGTGATGGCACCGCTTGCCGGTTATTTAATAGAACGTGTACATGCCGGTTTGTTGGGTGCGGTGGGGCTGGCAGTGATGGCAACCGGTCTTTTTGCGCTGGCGCTGCTTCCGTCATCGCCAGGCGATCTGGACATCATCTGGCGCATGGTCCTGTGCGGTGCCGGGTTTGGCCTGTTCCAGTCCCCCAACAACCACACCATTATTACCGTGGCGCCGCGACATCGCAGCGGAGGTGCCAGCGGCATGCTGGGGACCGCGCGTCTGCTGGGACAAAGCACCGGTGCGGCGCTGGTTGCCCTGATGTTTAACCTTGCCGGGCAAAACGGTAATCACGTTGCGCTTCTCACCGCAGGCGCCCTTGCCACCCTGGCAGCCATCGTCAGCGGTCTGCGCGTGACCCAACCCGGCGTTCAGGCATAAAAAAAGCCGGGCGGAGTCTTCTCCTGCCCGGCTTATTTACGCTCTTAGCGTTACTTCAGGTATTCCCCACTGCGCAGCGCTTCAATACGTTTATCCAGCGGCGGGTGAGACATAAACAGCTCGCTCAGCGACTTTGATTTGCCGTTGATGCAGAAGGCCATCATGCTGTTCGCTTCCTGCGGCTCGTAGCTGGTTTTCAGACGCTGCAGGGCTGCAATCATCTTCTCACGCCCCACCAGCTTCGCAGAGCCAGCATCCGCATGGAACTCACGGTGACGAGAGAACCACATGGTGATAATGCTCGCCAGGATACCGAACACCAGTTCCAGCACCATGGATACGGCGAAGTAGATCAGCGGGTTACCGTTGCTCTCCTCACCTTCATCGCGGTTGCCGCCCATGAAGCCAGCCGCAATCTGCGCCAGGATACGGGAGATAAAGATAACGAAGGTGTTCACCACGCCCTGAATCAGCGTCATGGTTACCATGTCACCGTTGGCAATATGGCTGATTTCATGCGCGATAACCGCTTCGGCTTCGTCACGGCTCATGTTCTGCAACAATCCGGTGCTCACGGCAACCAGTGACGCATCACGACGGGCACCCGTGGCAAACGCGTTAATATCCGGGGCATGGTAAATAGCAACCTGCGGCATCGCAATGCCTGCCTGCTTAGACTGCTGTGCCACCGTATTCATCAGCCACTGTTCCATATCGTTACGCGGCTGTTCAATCACCTCACCGCCTACGGATTTCAGCGCCATCCATTTTGACATCAGCAGGGAAATGAAAGAGCCACCAAAACCAAACAGCAGCGCCATAATCAACAGACCCTGAACGCTGCTCGACTGAATTCCTGTCAGGCTTAGCACGAGCCCGAAAACCACCATCACCGCCAGGTTGGTGAGCAGGAAGAGCGCGATTCGCATCATAATTTTCTTTTAACCTCAGTTTAACAAAACGCACTATGCGATTACCCACATCGTATGGGTATTACGGCTATTTTCAAGCATCCGGTAGGCGTAAGTCACCAGAAAGACACAACTTTACACAATTGGAAATCAGCCTGACGGAAGGATGCAGAACAAAAAGAAACAGGCACAATTTCTTGTGCCTGTTGGGAGATTATTTTGCCGGAGCGGGCTGTACGGCAGGCTTCTCTTTTTCCAGATTCGCCAAGTCGAGCGCGATATGCACCGTCTCGTCCAGGTACGGGTCCGGCTCCTGGTAATCTTTTGGCAGATCGTCCAGTTTCTTGAGCAGAGGTTTACCTTCTCGCTTGAAGCGATCGTTGATACGCGCCAGACGCGTTGCATCGTCCTCGTTGTTCTCTTTTTCACGCTGAGCGTAGTTCAGAGAAACAATATTCCGCTTATCTTTCAGGGCATTGAAACGCGCAATGTCCTTCATGATGTACTGGAATTCCGGATCTTTCGCGATGCGGTCATTATGCGCTTTCAGCAGCTCAGGACCAAACTGCGTCATATCACCGGCTTTAACGAACGTCGCAGCGTTGATGCTGTCCCACGGCAACGCGTTATCTTCAAACTTCTCGCCGGTTTCGGTCTCTTCCGTGCCGGTCGGCATCATGATATCCGGCGTTACGCCTTTACGCTGCGTACTGCCGCCGTTAACGCGGTAGAACTTCTGAATGGTGTACTGAACGGAGCCCAGCGCAGGCCATTCCGGACGCAGCATCTGATCGTAAATACGGTTCAGCGAGCGATACTGCTGAACGGTACCTTTACCGAAGGTGGGTTCACCCACGATCAGCGCGCGGCCATAGTCCTGCATTGCAGCGGCAAAGATTTCAGATGCGGACGCGCTGAAGCGGTCAACCAGGACCACCAGCGGGCCTTTGTAATAGACCACACCGTCGTTATCGGCATCTTCACGAACTTTACCGTTGTTATCACGCACCTGTACCACCGGGCCAGACGGGATAAACAGGCCTGAGAGCGACACCGCTTCAGTCAGCGCACCGCCACCGTTCGTACGCAGGTCGATGATAACGCTGCTCACGTTCTGCTTCTCAAGTTTCTGCAGTTGAACTTTTACATCGTCGGTCAGCCCCACGTAGAAGCCAGGAATATCCAGGACCCCCACCTTCTCTTTACCCACGGTTTTCACCGACATTTTCACCGCGCGGTCTTCCAGACGGATCCGCTCACGGGTCAGGGTCACGATACGGGTTTTGGTGCCTTTACCGGCCGGCAGAATTTCGAGGCGAACTTTGCTCCCTTTCGGACCTTTGATCAGCGCAACCACATCGTCCAAACGCCAGCCAATAACGTCAACCATGCTCTGACCGGTTTGTCCTACGCCCACAATGCGATCGCCTACGCTAATCGCTTTGCTTTTGGATGCCGGGCCGCCTGCAACCATGGAGTTGATCACCGTGTAGTCATCGTCCATCTGCAGCACCGCGCCAATACCTTCCAGAGACAGGCTCATCTCGGTATTGAACTGTTCGGTGTTGCGTGGAGAAAGATAGTTGGTGTGCGGATCGATTTCGTGCGCAAAGGCGGTCATCGCCAGTGAGAAAACATCCTCACTGTTAGTCTGCGCCAGACGACGAATAGCAAATTTGTAACGACGCGTCAGCGTGTCGCGGATCTCTTTCTCATCTTTACCGGTCAGCTTGAGGCTCAGTTCGTCGTATTTGACCTTGCCATCCCACAGCGCGTTCAGCTCGGCTTCGTCTTTCGGCCAGGGTGCTTTGCTGCGATCGAGATTAAAGGTGTCGTTGCCGGTGAAGTCCATCGGACGTTCCAGCACTTTCAGCGCGTACTGATAGCGCTCAAAGCGGCGCTTTTGCGACAGGTTGTAGAGATCGTAGAACAGATCCAGCTTGCCTGACCGCAACTCATCACCCACCTCGGATTTGCGCTTAGCGAACTGCTCGACATCGCTGGCGAGCAAAACGTTATGGCTGTAATCCAGCAAGTTCAGATAGCGGTCAAAGATTTTGGCCGAAAAGGCCTGATCGAGATCGAACTGACGATAGTGCGAGCGGGTAAAGCGAGAGGTTACACGCTCGCTTACCGTCGCGTGCTGCGTCTCTTCCTTGAGTACCGGAATTTGATCAACACGCGTGATATCGTCCACTGCGAAAGCATGGCCTGTTATGGCAAACAGGCCCGCCAGCGCGGTGAGCTTAAAAAAAGTGTTCATGCCAGGCTTGGCCTCCGTTTCAGAACAACAAGTGTTCTGCGCGTACAATCATTGACATACCAGAAGTCAGCTGTACACGAACGCCATCTTTGGTGATTTCCAGTACGGTGGCGTCCATAGCGTTATTGCCCGCTTTTACCTTCAGAGCCTGACCCACGCTCAGGGCGTTAATGTCAGAAACCGGAGTATGACGCGGCTCTTCACGAGGCGCGCGAGGGGCTTTCGCTGCTGGTTTGTCTGCACGCGGTTTGCGATCGTTATTGTCGTGACGACGCGGCGCTGGGCGTGGTTTACGCTCACGACGAGGCGCTTCTTCCTGGCCGTTTGCCGCTGCGGCTTCGCGTTTTTTCGCTTGCTGTTCTGCACGTTGTGCCTGAACGCGTGCTTTGGCTTCTTCCAGCTGCTTGCGCGCGTGCTCAACATGCTGCTCGTCCAGCTCACCGCAAGGGTTGCCGTCGAGATCCACGCGGGTTGCGCCCGGTTTGATACCGTACAGGTAACGCCAGCTCGAAGTATAAAGACGTAAGGCAGAACGCAGCTGAGTTTTGCTGAGGTTCATTTCCCCTTCAACACGCGCCACCAGATCCTGAAAAATACCGACTTTCAGGGGACGAGCTTCACCTTCCGCGCTGAAGCACTGCGGGAAACGCTCGGCCAGAAATGCGATAACTTCTTTACTGCTATTCAACTTAGGTTGATTTTCCATGAAATTTCCTGATTACAACGGACGTTGCCAACAAGCGCAGGCATGAACAGGCGTCATTATAATGACGCTATCAGTAAATGCTACGTTATCCGTTGATTATCCTGCGACGCTCGCAAAGAATTTTTGATAATCGGTTGCAGCGAGGACGTTTTCCAGATTCGCCGCCAGCTCGCGCAGCCCCTGTTCGTCCTCGCTTGTAAAGCGACTGAAGACCGTACTGTCGATATCCAGAACGCCAATAATCTGATTTTTTACCACCAGCGGCAGAACGATTTCTGAATTACTGGCAGCATCACAGGCAATATGCCCGTCAAACGCATGCACGTCTTCCACGCGCTGAACCTGATTCTCGGCCACCGCGGTACCGCATACGCCGCGCCCTACCGGAATGCGCACGCAGGCCAGTTTGCCCTGAAACGGGCCCAGCACCAGCGTTTCACCTTCCAGGAGATAAAAGCCAGCCCAGTTCACATCGGATAGCCGTTCGAACAGCAATGCGCTAGTATTTGCCAGAGTGGCTAAGAAGCTGGTTTCACCTGCCATCAATGCCTTAAAATCGCGGTTCAGATCCGCGTAGAATTCTGTTTTGTTCATTATTCAATCACTTAGTTGTCTTACAAAATTACCGCATAGCCTATTAAAATAAGCAATAAATGCGCTCATGCTCAAGATGAATCCGTTCATGAGTTAATATAACGTTCAACAATACTTATTTGCGCGCAGCTGATGGCCTTAAAAACAACCAAAATTACGCCGACAAAAAAGATAACTGTCCATACGGTAAGCGAAGCTTTGCCTCGTGCACATTATCAGCGTTGCCCCCAGTGCGATACGCTTTTTATGTTGCCGAAGATGAAATCGCACCAAAGCGCCTTTTGTCCCCGCTGCGACGCTAAAATTCGTGACGGCCGCGACTGGTCGTTAACGCGCCTCGCCGCCATGGCCGTCACCATGCTGCTGCTGATGCCCTTCGCGTGGAGCGAACCGCTGCTGAAACTCTACCTGCTTGGTGTGCGCATTGACGCCAACGTGCTGCAGGGTATCTGGCAGATGACGAGCCAGGGCGATCCTCTCACCGCTGCCATGGTGCTGTTCTGCGTTGTCGGCGCGCCGCTGGTGCTGGTTGCCGCCATTGCTTACCTGTGGTTTGGCAACATTCTGGGGATGAACCTGCGTCCGGTATTGCTGATGCTGGAAAAGCTCAAAGAGTGGGTCATGCTGGATATCTATCTGGTGGGCGTGGGCGTGGCATCCATCAAGGTGCAGGACTATGCCTTTCTGCAGCCGGGCGTCGGGCTTTTTGCTTTTATCTGCCTGGTATTGCTCAGCATCCTGACGCTGATCCATCTGAACGTTGAGCAGCTTTGGGAGCGTTTTTACCCTCAGCGCCCTGCCACCCGCCCGGATGAGAACCTTCGCGTCTGTCTGGGATGCCATTACACCGGGCTGCCCGACAAGCGTGGACGCTGCCCGCGCTGCCATATACCGTTGAGGCTACGGCGCAACAACAGCCTGCAAAAATGCTGGGCGGCGCTGATTGCCTCCCTGGTGTTTCTGATCCCGGCCAATATGCTGCCGATTTCCATTATCTACGTGAACGGTGGCCGTCAGGAAGATACTATCCTCTCCGGTATTATCTCCCTTGCGCACAGCAACGTTGGGGTGGCGGCCATCGTGTTTATTGCCAGTATCCTGGTTCCCTTTACCAAAGTGGTGGTGATGTTTACCCTGCTGGTCAGCATTCACTTTAAGTGTGAACAAGGTTTACGTACCCGTATTCTGCTTCTGCGATTCGTCACCTGGATTGGCCGCTGGTCAATGCTGGATCTGTTTGTGATTTCGCTGATGATGTCGCTGATCAATCGCGACCAGCTTCTTGCTTTTACTATGGGACCCGCGGCTTTTTATTTCGGCTCTGCGGTGATATTGACTATTCTTGCTGTGGAATGGCTGGATAGCCGCTTACTTTGGGATGCACATGAGTCAGGAAACCCCCGCTTCGCCGACTGAAGCGAGAATTAAAACTAAACGCCGCATTTCGCCATTCTGGTTGCTGCCCGTCATCGCACTGATGATTGCAGGCTGGCTTATCTGGACGAGCTATGAAGATCGCGGCAGTACCGTCACCATTGATTTTCAGACCGCCGACGGCATCGTCGCCGGGCGAACCCCTGTTCGTTTTCAGGGGGTAGAAGTCGGTACGGTTCAGGACATCTCCCTTGGCAAAGGGCTTAACAAGATTCAGGTGCGGGTCAGTATCAAATCTGACATGCAGGATGCTCTTCGAAGCGAAACGCAGTTCTGGCTGGTGACGCCGAAAGCCTCTCTGGCCGGCGTCTCCGGGCTGGATGCGCTGGTTGGCGGTAACTACATTGGTATGATGCCGGGTAAAGGTGAACCGCAGGATCACTTTGTCGCGCTGGATACGCAGCCAAAATACCGCCTCAATAACGGCGATCTGATGATCCATCTTCAGGCACCGGATTTGGGCTCGCTGAACAGCGGCTCGCTGGTTTACTTCCGCAAGATTCCGGTTGGCCGCGTGTATGATTACACCATCAACCCGAACAAACAGGGCGTAACCATTGATGTGCTGATCGAACGTCGGTTCACCAATCTGGTGAAAAAAGGCAGCCGCTTCTGGAATGTCTCCGGCGTGGACGCCGACCTCAGCCTGAGCGGTGCAAAAGTGAAGCTTGAGAGCCTGGCCGCGCTGGTGAATGGTGCCATTGCCTTTGACTCCCCGGAAAATTCAAGCCCTGCCACGGCCGATGACACGTTCGGTTTATACCCGGACCTGGCGCACAGCCAGCGTGGCGTGATCGTTAAGCTTGTTCTGCCTGATGCAAAGGGACTGAAAGCGGGTTCAACGCCGCTGATGTACCAGGGACTGCAGGTCGGCCAGCTCACCAAAATGACGCTTAATCCGGGCGGTTCGGTGACCGGCGAAATGACGGTCGACCCGAGCGTGGTCGATCTCCTGCGCGAGAAAACGCGCATCGAAATGCGCAGTCCGAAGCTCTCCCTGAACGATGCCAGCCTCAGCGCGCTGCTTACCGGAAATACCTTTGAACTGATCCCTGGTGAAGGTGAGCCAAGCAACAGCTTCGTCATTGCCCCGGCGGATAAAGCGCTGCTGCAAAAACCGGGCGTCGTGACGGTTACGCTGAATGCGCCCGAAAGTTACGGCATTGAGGCCGGTCAGCCGCTGATTCTGCACGGCGTACAGGTGGGTCAGGTGCTGGAGCGAACGCTCTCCGAAAATGGCGTGAGCTTCTCGGTTGCTATCGATCCGCAATACAGCAACCTCGTCCATGGCGACAGTAAATTCGTGGTGAACAGCCGCGTCGATGTGAAGGTGGGCCTGGACGGCGTGGAGTTCCTCGGTGCGAGCGCCAGCGAATGGGTTAACGGCGGCATTCGCATTTTGCCGGGCAATAAAGGCCCCGTTCGCGACAGCTACCCGCTCTACGCCAACCTGGACAAAGCGATTGAAAACAGCCTGAGCGATTTGCCAACCACTACCTTGACCTTAAGCGCCGAGACGCTGCCGGACGTTCAGGCGGGCTCCGTGGTGCTCTACCGCAAGTTTGAGGTCGGGGAGGTGATCGCCGTTCGCCCTCGTGCGGACGCGTTTGATATCGAACTGCATATCAAACCCGAATACCGTAAGCTGCTGACGCCAAACAGCGTCTTCTGGGCCGAGGGCGGCGCGAAGGTGCAGCTTAACGGTAACGGGCTGACCGTGCAGGCCTCCCCGCTCTCTCGCGCGCTGCGCGGGGCAATCAGCTTCGATAACCTCAGCGGCGCAGGCGCGAACCTGCGCAAAGGCGATAAGCGAATTCTCTTCCCGTCCGAAACCGCCGCACGTGCCGTGGGTGGACAGATTACCCTGCATGCGTTCGATGCCGGCAAGCTGGCAGAAGGCATGCCAATTCGCTACCTGGGCATTGATATCGGACAGATCCAGAAGCTGACGCTTATCACCTCGCGCAACGAGGTACAGGCCACCGCGGTGCTTTATCCGGAATATGTGCAGACCTTCGCCCGAACGGGTTCACGCTTCTCGGTGGTGACCCCGCAGATTTCAGCCGCAGGCGTTGAGCATCTCGACACCATTCTGCAGCCTTACATCAACGTCGAGCCCGGCCAGGGTAAAGCCCGCCGTGATTTCGAGCTGCAGGAAGCCACCATCACCGACTCACGCTACCTTGGCGGCCTGAGCATTGTGGTCGAAGTACCGGAAGCAGGCTCGCTTGGCATCGGTACGCCGGTACTGTTCCGCGGCATTGAGGTGGGTACGGTAACGGGTCTCACGCTCGGCACGCTCTCCGACCGCGTGATGGTGGCGTTACGCATCAGCGAGCGTTACCAGCACCTGGTCCGTAATAACTCGGTGTTCTGGCTGGCGTCCGGCTATTCGCTGGACTTCGGCCTGACGGGTGGCGTGGTGAAAACCGGTACCTTCAACCAGTTCATCCGCGGCGGTATTGCGTTTGCCACCCCGCCGGGAACGCCGCTGGCGCCGAAAGCGCAGCCGGGTAAACACTTCCTGCTGCTGGAAAGCGAACCGAAAGAGTGGCGCGAATGGGGCACTGCCCTGCCGCGTTAATCTGACAGGCTCCGGTGTCAACGCGCCGGAGCCTTTATGTTACACTGCGCACCTGAACTTTTCCCTGTGGTGTGCTCGTGGCTCAAAACTCCGTATTTCTTCCTGAACAATTCCTGGCGCAGATGCGCGAGGCGCTTCCCTCTCATCTGTCGCTGGACGATTTTATCGCCGCCTGCCAGCGTCCGTTACGTCGGAGCATTCGCGTTAACACGCTGAAAATCAGCGTCGAGGATTTTTTGGCGCTGGTTTCTCCGTACAACTGGCAACTTACGCCGGTTCCGTGGTGTGACGAGGGATTCTGGATCGATCGCGATGACGAAGACGCCGTGCCGCTGGGAAGTACTGCAGAACATCTGAGCGGTCTTTTTTATATTCAGGAAGCAAGCTCAATGCTGCCGGTTGCCGCCCTGTTCGCCGACGGCAACGCGCCTGAACGCGTGATGGATGTCGCCGCCGCGCCCGGCTCGAAAACCACGCAGATTGCCGCGCGCATGGGTAACCGCGGGGCGATTCTCGCCAATGAGTTTTCCGCCAGCCGCGTGAAGGTGTTGCATGCCAATATCAGCCGCTGCGGTATTCACAATGTCGCTTTGACGCATTTCGACGGACGCGTCTTTGGCGCCGCCCTGCCGGAAATGTTTGATGCCATCCTGCTGGACGCCCCCTGCTCAGGAGAAGGGGTGGTGCGTAAAGATCCCGATGCGTTAAAGAACTGGTCGGTGGAGAGCAATCTTGAGATCGCCGCCACGCAGCGCGAGCTGATCGACAGCGCGTTCCACGCCCTGCGCCCCGGCGGCACGCTGGTGTATTCAACATGTACTTTAAACCGGGATGAAAACGAAGATGTCTGCCTGTGGCTGAAAGCGCAATACCCGGACGCCGTCGAGTTCATGCCGCTTAACGATCTGTTCGCCTCGGCACAGGAGGCGGTCACGCCGGAAGGTTTCCTGCACGTATTCCCTCAGATTTACGACTGCGAAGGGTTCTTCGTGGCCCGCCTGCGTAAAACTCAGGCGGTAGCTCCCCTCCCCGCCCCTAAATTCAAGGTCGGCAATTTCCCGTTTGCACCGCTCAAAGGCCGCGATGCCGCGCAGCTTGAAGCCGCTGCCCGCAAGGTTGGGCTGGACTGGGATGAGAGTCAGCGCCTCTGGACGCGAGACAAAGAGATATGGCTGTTCCCGGCGAATATCGAGCCGCTGATTGGCAAAGTGCGTTTTTCCCGTATCGGGATTCGCCTGGCGGAAGTGCACAATAAGGGCTATCGCTGGCAGCACGAGGCGGTCATCGCGCTTGCCGGGCATGCAAATACTTTCGCCCTGACGCACCAGGAAGCTGAAGAGTGGTACCGTGGACGCGACGTTTATCCTGACGGCACGCCTTCCGCTGATGAAGTGGTGGTGACCTATCAGGGATACCCGCTGGGGCTGGCAAAAAAGGTTGGCTCAAGGCTTAAAAATAGCTATCCACGCGAGCTGGTCCGCGATGGCCGTCTGTTTACCGGTAACGATCGCACTGCCTGAAAAAAGCGCATTTTTTTACTGGCGATTTTGCTCTCCTTGTCTACGATCAAAAATGGATGCCCATACTGGTCATACCAGATTTTGACAACCGACCCGGAGAGCACTATGACGAAAACCAGCGTGCGTATTGGCGCTTTTGAGATCGACGACGCAGAGCTGCGCGGCGAAGCACAAGGCGATCGAACGTTAAGTATTCCCTGCAAATCCGACCCGGATTTGTGCATGCAGCTCGATGCATGGGATGCAGACACCAGCGTCCCGGCAATACTTGATGGCGAACACTCTGTTCTTTACCGTGAGCATTACGATAGTAAAACCGATGCCTGGGTCATGCGTCTTGCCTGACCTAGAGAGAACCCGCCCGAAGGCGGGTTATTTATTACTGTAGCTGCGCCAGCGTAAAGTAACCGTCGAATACCGCACCGGTATCAATATAGTGCAGGTTAGAAAAATCATACCGTCTGTCGACGGGCGTATGGCCGAACCAGAAGTGATCCGCGCCGCTAATCCCCTGCCCTTTGCCCACCATAAATCCCATCAGGCGGTCGCGATCCCATAACACGCGCTGGGCGCTTACCGGTTTTTCCCAGCGGTATTCCTCCGCCGGGTAATCCGCGTGAGCGATAACATTAAGGCCGTTTGCGCAGGTTATCTCAATAATATGCGGCAGCTCCCGGCAGGCGTTAAGTAACGTTCGCGCCAGCGCCTGCTGCTCATGCTCAAGGCGCGTAAACCACATTCCGCCATTCATCGTCCAGAGCGCAAAATCATTATTATCCAGGCTATCTATTGCCATTTGCTCATGGTTACCCCGCACGGCTCGAAACCATTTCTCGTTAATGAGCTGTAATGATTTAACGCTGTCCGGCCCCCGATCGATCAGATCGCCAACGGAAATAAGTAAATCCTCATAAGGATTAAAATGACGGCGTTTCAGTTCCTCCATGAGCCTCTGGTAACAACCGTGTATGTCACTGACAACCCAGACGTGACGCCACTCTCCACCTTCGATTCGCTGATACATAAGGCCTCCCTTAAACAGTATAGCCGCGTCAGTAAATGAAAAAGACGGGAGCGGTCCTTACCAAGTCAAACAAACGGTAAACCAAAGAGAAATAAAGATCCTCACGCTATTAATCCCTTTTTATAGGCTACGTAGAATAAGGGTAGAAAAAAACGAGAGGTCTTCACGTGTCTAATACACAGCTACATAACGATGTGTTCTATCCGCATCGCACGAATATTATTTCCGAGCTGGTGAACGGCAAACGCGTTCCGGGGCCAATCTGGCGGAAGCGCGATTACCGACTGAAGTTCCTTTTACGTTCGCTGCTGTTCTGGTCTTCCACCCACCGTATGCTGGAAGCCCTCTCTGGTCGTGACGATTTCGACAAATTGCTGACATCGCAAATTACGTTGCCCAGCAAGACCCATCGGCAGTACCTGATGCGCGGTCTGACGGCAAACGATCGCGCTGACGCTATCGTTAACCACTATTACTGGATTGACAGCCTGAAAGAGAGCAGTCTCGCCCAGGCGCTGACCGGCCCACTGGAACAACCCATTGCGCACTTCCATGCAAAAGACGGCGTGACCTACACGGTTAATGCGTCCTCAGCCGGCAAAGCCGAGCGTGAAGGTGAGAGCACACTCTGGCTGCGCGACAACGAGGATACGCTGCTGGCCAGCCTGACCTTTAGCGTCGCCCGCAGCAATGGTCAGCCCGTTATGGTCATTGGCGGACTTCAGGGCCCCCGTCGCTGCGTATCACGGGATGCCATTAAACTGGCAACTCGCGCCTGCCATGGCCTGTTCCCCAAGCGCGTGCTGATGGAAGTTCTTTTCCATCTGGCAGCACAGTCCTCTGTCCGGGCCATTTTTGCCGTCAGCGATGAGGGGCACGTTTTCCGGGCGCTGCGCTATCGCCTCAGCAAAGGCCGTCATTTCCATGCCAGCTATGACGAATTCTGGGATTCTCTGGGCGGGAAAAAACTCTCCTCCTTCTGCTGGCAGCTTCCGCTGCAGGTGGAGCGCAAATCCCTCGACGAGATAGCGAGTAAAAAACGCGCTGAATACCGTCGTCGCTTTGAACTGCTTGATGAAATTGAAGCGTCCGTTAAGTCCCGCTTTTAAGCACAGCACTGACTTTCGCTGACTACTCACAAAAATTTAACAAAACAGGCAAAAAGGGCTGGACTTCCGCCTGCTGTGTTGTGTTATGTTTTACGAAGTCGCACAGGACGCATGCGCTGTATAAAGAAGATAACGGAGTTAAGTTATTCACTTTTATACAGATAAAAAGAGACCGAATACGATTCCTGTATTCGGTCCAGGGAAATGGCTCTTGGGAGAGAGCCGTGCGCTAAAAGTTGGCATTAATGCAGGCTAAGTCGCCTTGCCTTTTAAGAATAGATGACGACGCCAGGTTTTCCAGTCCACAGCAAAAGTGGACTGAAAAAAAGCGTCAGAGCATCATTAAAAGTGAAAAACCGCAGTGCTTTCGCGAGCATCTGCGGTTTTTTATTGGAAACCTGAACGTCAGCAGAGCTTGTCAGCGCGCTCGATAAACGGTGCCAGGCTCATCTTCTGCCCCGGGTGGGCCGGGTCATCAATCTGAATCACGCTGATTGGCTGACCGCTGCTCTTGCCGCTGGCGACCTGCTGCTCTGCGGTATCATTTAACGGATATTGCACCAGCGTACTCGGGTTGATTGCGTATAACGCATGCCCCGGACGGCAGGTCAGCATCACCTCTTCGCGATTGAAGGCCCATTTGTCTTTGCCCACCTCAAAACGGCTGACGGTGATAACCTGCGGTGCCGCCAGAGCGCTTCCCGCGCAGGTCAGCAATAAGAGTGAAAGTACTGTCTTTTTCATTTAATAGTTAACCTTGTCAGAAGGGTTCCCAGGTAGCAAACAGACTGACCGTTGCCAGAACCAGCGCCCCCAGCACCACCTCTGCCTGTGTCATCCTGATAAAAAGTCGTTGTGCACGCCCGGAATCTGGACGGAACCGTGGCACCAGAAAATACCGATTTGCCAGCGCAATTGCCACCATCAACGCCACGAGAGCACATTTGAACAACAGAAACTGCACGTAGCCAGACTGCCAGGGAATATGGATGCCCATAATCAACAGCGCATTCACCACGCCGGTGAGCAGCACGCACGCCACGGCATAATGCCCCACCCGCGAGAAACGCATCATGGTATAGATGGCCGCGTTCTGCCAGCGCCCTTTAGCCAGACGCATGCAGAACAGCAGCGGCAACAATCCCCCCACCCAGGTTGCGGCACACAGCAGGTGAACAGCATGATTGAGACGCTGTATCGCCCCCACCGGACCGTCGCTCATCGCCGCGTGCCCTACCCCTGCCAGAAGGATAAGCTGTCCCATAGCGAGCAGCAGCAGCCGCGAGCCTTTCAGCGGCGCGAGCCACGCGGCGGCAACGGTGATGGCGCCGAGGATGATTTGCCACAGCCAGACGCCGCCAAACCGAGTCCCCAGCACGCTGTGCCAGATTTGCGGGTTAAGTACATCGCCCCAGCCGTTGCCCATTAAGCCACCCTGAAGCATGAACATCAGGATCGCAGCGGCCAGGCTGACAATGGACGCCACTCTCTGCTGGAGCTGGAAACGCCGGGCCATCAGGCGGTGCAGCCCGGAAGGCGCAAACCAGACGCTGTAAAGCGCGTTGCCAAAAACGAGCATCAGCGCCGCAAAATGGATAAAGCGCAACCCCACGTATAACAGTGCCAGCATGCTATTTCACGCTGAAGTGATAGCTGCCTGTGGTTTTATGTCCGTCGACGGAGACCACATGCCAGTCCACCCGGTAAGCCCCCGGCGCCAGCGTCTGTTCCAGCGGAACGGTCAGCTGTGCCTTGTTCTTTTCGTCTCGCGTTGCGGTACCGGTTTTGATCACCTGCTTGTGTGCATCCGTCACCACGACGCCGCTAAATCCGGGCTCAATGCCTTCGGAGAAATTCAGCGTAAGCACCTGCGGTGCCGCCACCTGGCTGTCTGCTGCCGGGCTTTGCTGCTTAAGATGCGCATGCGCCAGTACAGAGGGCGAAAGTATCGTCGAGGCCAGAAAAACCAGCGTACATACCGCGCGGGAAGAGGAAAAACCCATCACAATCATTCCTTTTTGTTATGCCTGTATGCTAAAGAATAACGCTGTATAATAAACGAGTCGAGGATCATCCCGCTCTGCTTGTCATCGTCGCGCAATCGCGGTAACGTTGCCGCCGCAAAATAAGGAGAAGGTAATGAAGATCAATCTGGCCGCCCTTCCTCAGGACGAGATGGATAAAGTGAATGTCGATCTCGCTGCCGCTGGCGTCGCCTTTAAAGAGCGTTACAACATGCCCATCGTGGCTGAAGTGGTCGAACGGGAACAACCCGCCCACCTGCGTGACTGGTTTCGCGAAAGGTTAATCGCCCACCGTCTCGCCTCGGTCAACCTCTCCCGCTTACCGTACGAGCCGAAAGTTAAATAAGCTTAACGACTCGTTACACTTCCTTACGCGGAATCTGGCAGGATAAGAAAACCCTGGTTAAATTAGGATTATTCTTTAATCCCTGCGACTCAGTGTATAAGGAAGTCACGATGTCACATTGGAATATAGCGGCAGCACAGTATGGCGGGCAGCACCATAGCGTAGATGACCACGTTGCGCACCATCTCCACTTCATTGCCGAAGCAGCACAACATCGGTGCGATTTGCTGGTCTTCCCGGAACTCTCGTTAACGGGCCCGGGCACCACGGCACTACCGCCCCCGCCCGGAGACGCTCAGCTACTGCCATTGCTAAACGCCGCCCATTTTTACCGCATTACCCTCATTGCAGGGCTTCCCGTTGAACGAAACGGTCGGCGCCAGAAAGGCCTCGCGCTGGTTACCCCCTCTCGCGATTGCATTCTGCGTTACCCTCAGGGGAGCGGCGCCAGCCTGGTGCCGGGGGATAAACAGCTCACTATCTTGGACGAGCAAGGCGATTCCCCGAATCTTGATCCGCAGGCAACGCTCTTCACCAGCAGCCAGTCGGTGAGGGATTACCGCTGGCGACAATCTATCAACACCCTGCAGCGCTTTGCGCACAGGTATGCCATCGCGGTATTAATGGCGAATGCCAGCGCGGGCAGCGCGTTATGGGATGAAAAAGGCCAGCTGATCGTTCGGGCGGATAAAGGTGAGCTTCTGTTGACCGGCACGCGCAACGGACAGGGTTGGCAAGGCGATATCATTCCTTTAGGCTAAGCGTTTTAAGCTCAGGAGATTTTCATGCTGCGCGTCATTGATACCGAAACTTGCGATCTTCAGGGCGGAATTGTGGAAGTGGCCTCGGTCGACGTGGTTGATGGAAAAATAGTCAACCCGATGAGCCATCTGGTGCGTCCCGATCGCCCTATTAGCCCACAGGCCATGGCTATCCATCGCATTACAGAATCAATGGTGGCGGATAAACCCTGGATAGAGGACGTTATCCCGCACTACTACGGCAGCCCGTGGTACGTTGCCCACAACGCCAGCTTTGACCGCCGGGTACTCCCCGAAATGCCCGGGGAGTGGATTTGCACCATGAAGCTGGCGCGTCGCCTCTGGCCGGGGATCAAATACAGCAATATGGCGCTGTATAAATCCCGTAAGCTCAGCGTCAGAACCCCTGAAGGGCTGCACCATCACCGCGCCCTGTATGACTGCTATATCACCGCCGCGCTGCTCATCGACATTATGAATATCTCCGGCTGGACGCCGGATGATATGGCAACCATCACCGGCCGCCCTGCGCTGCTGACGACGTTTACCTTCGGCAAATACCGCGGGAGAGCGGTATCGGATATTGCGGATAAAGATCCGGGCTATCTGCGCTGGCTGTACAACAACCTCGACAAAATGAGCCCGGAACTGCGCTTAACCCTGAAACATTATCTGGGCGAAGCTTAACGCTGCGCGCGGCCTGGCAGCGTATCCTGCGCCAGGCCAATCAAAAAGGCATACTCCAGGGCCACCCCTTCGTAAGATTTGAATCGCCCCGATTTCCCCCCGTGCCCGGAGTCCATATCGGTACAGAGCAGCAGCAGGTTGTCATCGGTTTTCAGTTCCCTCAGCTTTGCCACCCATTTTGCCGGTTCCCAGTATTGCACCTGTGAATCGTGCAAACCGGTCGTCACCAGCATGTGCGGGTACGCTTTCGCTTCCACGTTATCGTACGGGCTGTACTCTTTCATATAGCGATAATAGGCTTCATCCTGCGGGTTACCCCACTCCTCAAACTCCCCGGTCGTCAGCGGAATGGACTCATCGAGCATGGTTGTCACCACATCAACAAACGGAACCTGCGCAACAATGCCCTTAAAGCGATCGGGGCGCTGATTGATGACGGCACCCATCAACATTCCGCCCGCGCTGCCGCCCATGCCGAAGCAGAGCTGCGGATCGCCATAACCTTGTTCAATTAACGCATCGCAGACGTCGAGATAGTCGTTGAAGGTGTTTTTCTTTTTCAGGAATTTCCCGTCTTCATACCAGTGCTGCCCCAGCTCGCCGCCGCCGCGAATGTGGGCAATAGCGAAAACAAAGCCGCGATCGAGCAGGCTTAATCTGCTGCTGCTGAAGTCAGCATCCATGCTGGAGCCATAGGAGCCGTAGCCGTAGACCAGGATCGGATTTTTACCTTTCTGAAAATGCGCCTTGTGATAAACGAGCGAAACCGGGACCTCAACGCCGTCGCGCGCGGTGACCCACAGGTGTTCGCTGCGATAATTGTCGGAATCAAAGCCCTTCACTTCGGTTTGCTTAAGCACCTGGCGCTGTCCGGTATCCATATCCAGCTCGAAGAGCGTATCCGGAGTGGTCATGGATGAGTAGCCGTAGCGCAGCCGCGACGATTCGGGTTCAGGGTTGAAGCCGATCCACGTGACGTAGGCCGGATCGTCGAACGCAATCCCAATCACCTCACGCGTTTTACGGTTGATCTGCCGGATGCTGGTCAGCCCCCGCTGACGCTCTTCCACCACCAGCCAGTCGGTAAACAGCGTGAACCCTTCCAGCATCACCTGATCCCGCGCGGGGATAAGCACCTCCCACTTGCGCTCGTCGCGCACCTTGGTTTTGTACAGACCAAAGTTTTTGCCCTCGCGATTCGAACGCAGATAAAAGCTGTGCTGGAAGTGATCCAGGCTGTACTCGTGATCCTTGCGGCGCGGCAGGAAGCAGAGCGGCTGGGCATCAGGCAGTTCGGCATCCAGAAGCAGTACTTCCGAGGTGGTGGCGCTGGCCAGGAAGATAATCACATAGTGGCGCGAGGAGGTTTTATGCAGGCTGACATAAAACGTTTCGTCTTTCTCTTCATAGACCAGCTCGTCATCGGCTGAGTCCGTGCCTACGGTATGGCGCCACACCTGATAAGGCAGCAGCGTGGAAGCATGCTTTTTGACGTAGTAGACCGTCTCGGAATCGTTCGCCCAGACAAAATCCGGGGAGACATTTTCCAGCATTTCCGGATACCAGTTGCCGGTTTCCAGATTGCGAAAACGCAGGCCGTACTGGCGACGGGAGAGATAATCCTCCGCCAGCGCCATTATGGTGTTGTCCGGGGAGATGGACATGCCGCCCAGGGTATAAAACTCGCTGTGGGCGGCTCGCTGGTTCGCATCCAGCAGAATGTCCCATTCATCCCACTCGGCGCTTAATACCGACTGTCGCTGATAGATGGGATACTCATTGCCGGGCTCGTAAATATGGCGATAGCGATAGCCGTTTTTGGTCCACGGCGCGGAGATATCGCGCTGGGGAATGCGCTGCACCATTTCGTTCAGCAGCTGGTCCTGAAGCGCCTGCTGGCTGGACATGACCTTGCGACCATAGTCGTTTTCTTCGTGCAGGTAGTCGAGCACCTCTGGCCGGGAACGCGAATCATCCCGGAGCCAGTAGTAATTATCTATACGCGTATCGCCATGCGTGACGATCGCATAAGGAGTACGTCGGGCTTTCGGTGGCATGTCATCATTCTTTTGAGTTTTACACCCTATAAGGTTGGCAAAACCCGCGCATGATGCAAGCGAAACATGACCACCGGGGCGAGAGTTAGCCCTGTAGCGTCTGTTTTTGCTCCCGGATATCTTTTTCTATCCCTTCGCGTACGTCCTGAGGGATTTTCAGCGCATCGCCGAGGGCGTTGAGATAGCTGCGTTCCATAAAGTGATCGATATCGATGGCGGCACAGCTGAGGAAATAAAGTTCCAGCGCTTCTTCCTCATTTTTCACGTTCAGCGCCAGACGCTGCGGATCGAGCGGCTGCTCAATGGCCTGAGCCACCAGCGTTCTGCCCTGCTCTTCAACCCCGGCTTCGCGCAACTGCTGTTCGATAGCCGCTCTCTCTTTATCATCAATGTGCCCGTCGCTTTTGGCGGCAAACACCAGCGCGAGAATAAGCCGCTCCGTGCGCAAATCCAGCGGAGAAGTATGCTCGCCATAGTGAGGTTCATCGCGGTGCGCCGCCCGCACTTTATCCTTGTATTTGTTCCACAGCACGGTGCCAGCGATGGCACCACCACCGGCCAGCAGCGCGCCGGTACCGTACTTCGCCAGCAGCTTGCGTGAGGATTTATTGGCAACCAGCAGCCCTGCCAGCCCGCCGAGTGCCCCCGGTACCAGCAGCTTGCTCAGCCCCTGCTCGCCGGAACCTGACGTTTTCTGTCCTAACATGGATTGCAGTTGATTTAACCAGCCTGACATGGATTCCCTCGCTTAACGGTTAACATTTTCCACAGCGTATGCGAGCAGGCGTCAGGAAATGTCCGCTAAGGCTAAAGAAGCGCAAATTTCTCATCTGCCTTTTTGCCCTGCGCAAGACAGACGCAAACGTTTTCGTTTATACTGCGCGCATCTTTTTCAGGGGGAATATTATGACTCGTTTAGGAACCGCGCTGCGGCCTGCGGCGACGCGCGTGATGCTGTTGGGATCGGGTGAACTGGGTAAAGAAGTCGCCATTGAGTGTCAGCGCTTAGGGGTGGAAGTGATTGCCGTAGACCGCTACGCTGACGCGCCCGCCATGCACGTCGCCCATCGTTCTTATGTGATTAACATGCTGGACGGCGATGCCCTGCGTACGCTCATCATGCAGGAGAAACCGGATTACGTCGTGCCGGAAATTGAAGCTATCGCAACCGATACGCTGATCGCGCTTGAGCAGGAAGGCCAGCGCGTGGTGCCCTGCGCCAGAGCGGCAAAACTGACCATGAACCGTGAAGGCATTCGCCGCCTGGCGGCGGAGGAGCTGGGGCTGCCGACCTCACGCTACCGTTTTGCGGGCGACAAAACCGCATTCCTGCAGGCCGTCGAGGAGATTGGCTACCCGTGCATCATTAAGCCGGTGATGAGCTCTTCCGGTAAAGGTCAGAGCTTTATTCGCGACAGCAGCGCGCTGGATAGCGCGTGGGATTATGCGCAACAGGGTGGCCGTGCCGGTGCCGGTCGCGTCATTGTCGAAGGCGTGGTGAAGTTTGATTTCGAAATCACTCTGCTCACCGTCAGCGCCGTGGACGGCGTCCATTTCTGCGACCCGATAGGTCACCGTCAGGAAGATGGCGATTACCGCGAATCCTGGCAACCGCAGCAGATGAGCCCCCTGGCGCTGGAGCGTGCCCGGGAGATTGCCCGTAAAACCGTTCTGGCCCTGGGCGGCTACGGCCTGTTCGGCGTGGAACTGTTCGTTTGCGGTGACGAGGTGATTTTCAGCGAAGTCTCCCCTCGCCCGCATGACACCGGGATGGTTACGCTCATTTCGCAGGATCTCTCCGAGTTCGCCCTGCACGTGCGCGCCTTCCTCGACCTGCCGGTTGGCGGCATCCGTCAGTACGGCCCGGCGGCCTCGGCGGTGATCCTGCCACAGTTGACCAGCCAGAATGTGACGTTTGATAACGTCGAAGGTGCGGTTGGCGCAGGCCTGCAGGTCCGTCTGTTCGGCAAGCCGGAGATCGACGGCACGCGTCGTCTGGGCGTGGCGTTAGCCATCGGGGATAAGGTTGACGAGGCCGTAGCAAGAGCAAAAGCGGCGGCAGCGAACGTTAAGATAGCAGGATAGAAAAAACGGGCCGAAAGGCCCGTTTTTCATGCTGCGAATAAGTTACTGCTTCGCGCCTTCAACCGCTTCGCGAGCCAGTTTCGTGATGCGATCCCAGTCGCCCGCTTCCAGCGCATCCGCCGGTACCAGCCATGAGCCACCGATGCACAGCACGCTTTTCAGCGCCAGGTAGTCGCGGTAGTTCGCCGGAGAGATACCCCCAGTCGGGCAGAAACGTACCTGAGAGAAGGGACCCGCAATCGCCTGCAGCGCTTTAGTACCGCCATTAGCTTCTGCCGGGAAGAATTTGAACTCTTTCAGACCGTAGTCCATGCCCAGCATCAGTTCTGAAACGGTGCTGATGCCCGGGATCAAAGGAATCGTGCCTTCTGTCGCGGCCTTCAGCAGCGGCTCGGTCAGGCCCGGGCTGATGGCAAACTGTGCGCCAGCTTCGGTTACTTCCGCCAACTGCTGCGCGTTGAGAACGGTACCCGCACCGATGATGGCATCCGGCACTTCTTTAGCAATGGCGCGGATGGCATCCATCGCGCAGGCGGTACGCAGGGTCACTTCCAGAACGCGAACGCCGCCCGCAACCAGCGCTTTCGCCATTGGCACAGCGTGCTCCAGCTTGTTTACCACGATAACCGGCACGACAGGGCCAGTGGTCAGGATTGCTTCTGCACTTGTTTTCCAGTTTTTCATCAGAGTTCTCTCTCGCCAGATCGTTAAAATCAAGTCGTCTTAAAACGTAATACAGGTTGCGCCCTGCTCTGCACCGGAGAGTTTCTCACGCAGCGCGCTGAACATTTCGCGTCCGGTCCCCACGCGCGATGCGCTCAGGTCAGGAATATGGGGCTGACGTGCCGCCAGCTCGGCGTCATCCACCAGCAGGGTTAACTCGCCTGTCTGGCCGTTCACGCGGATCATGTCGCCGTCGCGCACTTTTGCCAGCAAGCCGCCGTCGTAGGCTTCAGGCGTGACGTGGATGGCGGAAGGCACTTTGCCGGATGCGCCTGAGAGGCGGCCATCGGTCACTAACGCAATTTTGAAACGGCGGTCCAATAATACACCAAGTGGTGGCATAAGTTTATGTAATTCTGGCATGCCGTTCGCTTTAGGCCCCTGGTGACGCACCACCACCACGCAGTCTTTATCAAGCAGACCGGCGTCAAAGGCAGGCAACACGTCGTGCTGGCTTTCAAACACCACCGCCGGGGCCTCGATAACCTGGTTCTCTTCCGGCACGGCAGACGTTTTCATCACCGCACGACCGAGGTTACCGCTCAGTACCTTGGTACCGCCGTGGTGGGAGAAAGGTTTGTCGATAGTGGCAATCACCTGCGGATCCAGAGACGCGGTTGCCCCGTCGCGCCAGTCCAGCTCGCCGTTGTTCAGCCACGGCTCCTGGGTGTAGCGCTGCAGGCCAAATCCGGCTACGGTGTTCACGTCTTCATGCAGCAGACCGCCTTTCAGCAGCTCGCGCATCAGCAGCGGGACGCCGCCCGCGGCCTGGAAGTGGTTGATGTCCGCCGGGCCGTTCGGGTACAGGCGAGCCATCAGCGGCACCACGGAGGAAATGTCGGAGAAGTCATCCCAGTTAATCAGAATGCCCGCCGCGCGCGCCATGGCCACGAGGTGCATGGTGTGGTTGGTCGAGCCGCCGGTGGCCAGCAGGGCGACGATGCCGTTGACGATGACTTTTTCGTCGACCATTTTGCCCATCGGCATCCATTCATTGCCGTTTCCGGTCAGACGCGTCACCTGACGGGCCGCGGCCTCGGTCAGCGCCTGACGCAGCGGCGCATCCGGCTGGATGAAGGACGAACCCGGAAGCTGCATCCCCATAAACTCCACCACCATCTGGTTGGTATTGGCTGTGCCGTAGAACGTACAGGTTCCCGGCGCATGGTAGGAGGCCGCTTCGGCCTCCAGCAGCGCCTGACGATCCGCTTTCCCTTCCGCATACAGCTGGCGGATGCGCACTTTTTCTTTGTTTGGCAGACCGCTCGCCATCGGGCCGGATGGCACAAAGATGGCGGGCAGGTGACCAAATGACAGCGCCGCCATCACCAGGCCCGGGACGATTTTGTCGCAGACGCCGAGATAGAGCGCGCCATCAAACATGTTGTGTGACAGGCCCACCGCCGCGGACATTGCAATTACTTCGCGGCTCAGCAGTGACAGCTCCATACCGTCCTGCCCCTGCGTCACGCCGTCGCACATCGCCGGCACGCCGCCCGCGACCTGACCCACCGCGTTTACGCTGTGCAGCGCCTTGCGAATGATGTTGGGATAGACCTCATAGGGCTGGTGTGCGGAGAGCATATCGTTATAGGAAGTAATAATAGCGATATTGTTACGCAACATGCTTTTCAGGGAGGCTTTGTCATCGGGCTGGCAGGCGGCGAAGCCGTGCGCCAGGTTACCGCAGGCCAGCTGGGAGCGGTGAACGGTGTTGCTCTTCGCCTGTTCAATCCGGGCGAGGTAGGCCGAACGGGTCTCTTTCGAGCGCTCGATAATGCGTTGTGTTACGCGTAACAATACAGGATTCATAAAAGCTCCTTTAATTTATCTGTCCGGGCCCGGGAGTCTACAAAGTCGCTGGCAGTTGTTAACAACGCTGAAACGCTTGCTGTCCGGAGCTCAGGGGCAAAATCACTTCCGGCAGTGTAATAAAAAAAGCTCCGCGGGTGAATCCACGCGGAGCTTAAAAGTATAAAAATTGTGCCACGAGCTGTGTTAGATCATGTTACCGGTAAAATAACACTTTTGGGCTAGTGGATAATCCTACTCAAACTCGTTCCAGGAGCGACCATCGCGGGTGATCATCGCCACCGACGCGACCGGCCCCCAGGTACCCGCCTGATACGGTTTTGGTGCATCCTGATCGGCAGCCCAGGCTTCGGTGATGGAGTCGACCCATTTCCACGCCTCTTCCACTTCGTCGCGACGTACGAACAGCGCCTGGATACCGCGCATGGTTTCCAGCAGCAGACGCTCGTAGGCATCCGCCAGGTGCGTCTGGTTGAACGTTTCGGAGTAGCTCAGATCCAGCTTGGTGGTCTGCAGGTTGTGCTTATGATCCAGGCCCGGTACTTTGTTGAGGATCTGGATATCCACCCCTTCGTCCGGCTGCAGACGAATGGTCAGCTTATTCTGGGGCAGCTCCTGCCAGGACTCTTTGAACAGGTTCAGCTCAGGGTTTTTGAAGTAGACGACAACTTCGGAACATTTCGTCGGCAGACGTTTACCGGTACGCAGGTAGAACGGAACGCCCGCCCAGCGCCAGTCGTCGATATCCACGCGGATCGCCACAAAGGTCTCGGTGTTGCTGGTCTTGTTCGCGCCCTCTTCTTCCAGATAGCCCGGCACTTTTTTGCCTTGCGCAAACCCGGCGGTGTACTGGCCGCGCACGGTCTTCTCGCGCACGTTGGAACGATCGATGCGGCGCAGCGACTTCAGCACTTTAACTTTGGCGTCGCGGATGCTGTCAGCCGTCAGGTCAGACGGTGGAGACATGGCAATCATGCACAGAATTTGCAGCAGGTGGTTCTGGATCATGTCGCGCATCTGGCCGGCCTGGTCAAAGTAACCCCAGCGACCTTCAATCCCCACCTCTTCCGCCACGGTAATCTCCACGTGGTCGATGGTGCGGTTGTCCCAGTTGTTCACAAAGAGGGAGTTAGCGAAGCGCAGCGCCAGCAGGTTCAGTACCGTCTCTTTACCAAGATAGTGGTCGATACGGTAGACCTGGCACTCTTCAAAGAACTCGCCTACCTGGTCGTTGATTTCACGCGAGGTCGCCAGCGACGTACCCAGCGGCTTCTCCATCACCACGCGCGCCGGCTTGGCGTTCAGCTTCGCTTCGCCCAAACCTTTGCAGATAGCGCCAAAGGTGCTTGGCGGCATGGCGAAATAGTTAATGGTGACACGGTTTTTCTGATCCAGCATGGCACCCAGACGGGAAAACGCGCTAACGTCATTGACGTCCAGGTTGCAGAAATCGAGACGACCGCTCAGGGTATCCCACAAACTTTCATCAATTTTTTCCTTCATGAAAGTTTCGAGCGCCTCGCGGACGACTTTGGTATAAGCGTCCTTGTCCCAGTCGGCGCGCCCTACACCCAGGATACGCGTATCCGGATGAATTTGGCCCGCTTTCTCCAGTTGATACAGGGAAGGCAGCAATTTTCGGCGTGCAAGATCGCCTTTCGCGCCGAAAATGACCAGGTCACATGCCTGGGCTGTTTGCGTTACCGCCATGTCATTCTCCTCAGTTGGATCACCTGGTGCTTCTGCCAGGTATCGTTGTAATTTTATTACAATGCACTGTACTGCTTTTACGTCATTCCCGAAACCATTAGCGCTTATCGTCTCGTGCGATACGGCGATTTTTCGCCATTCAGCCAATTACGGCGACGTAATGACGCAACAGCCGTCGATAATTTGCGCAACAGGGTCATAGCAAAACCCGACATCGATCAAGTAATGAAAAAAAACAACAACATTATCTTGTCGACTGTTACCCTTTATGGAAGCCACAGGGGTAATATCGGCTAATCGAATCAAGATTTCATCAATGCGTGAAATCGTTTCCACCCCCACGAGCGCCTTGTTAACAATGAACATGCTTGAAAAAATCCAGTATCAACTGGAACACCTTAGCAAATCCGAGCGAAAAGTGGCTGAAGTCATTCTGGCCGCGCCCGCTCAGGCAATTCATTCAAGCATCGCCGCTCTGGCTCAGGAAGCTGGCGTCAGTGAACCGACGGTCAACCGCTTCTGCCGTAGTCTGGAAACGCGCGGCTTTCCTGATTTTAAACTGCATCTAGCACAAAGTCTGGCGAACGGCACACCCTATGTTAATCGTAATGTGGATGAAGACGACAGCGTAGATGCCTACACGGCGAAAATATTTGAGTCGGCCATGGCCACGCTCGATCACGTTCGCCAAAGTCTGGATATGAGTTCAGTGAACCGCGCGGTGGATTTACTCACCCAGGCCAAGCGAATTGCGTTCTTCGGACTTGGCTCGTCAGCCGCCGTGGCGCACGACGCCATGAATAAATTCTTCCGCTTTAACGTACCGGTTATTTATTCCGATGACATTGTGCTGCAACGCATGAGCTGTATGAATTGCAGTGAGGATGACGTCGTGGTACTGATTTCGCACACTGGCCGCACCAAAAGCCAGGTTGAGCTAGCGCAGCTGGCCCGTGAAAACGATGCCATGGTGATCGCCCTCACCACCGCCGGCACGCCGCTGGCGCGCGAGGCGACGCTCGCCATTACGCTGGATGTCCCTGAGGATACCGACATGTATATGCCGATGGTGTCCCGTCTGGCGCAGCTCACGGTAATCGACGTGCTGGCGACCGGTTTTACCTTACGCCGGGGCGCAAAATTCCGGGATAACTTGAAGCGAGTCAAGGAAGCGCTGAAGGAATCGCGTTTTGATAAAGAATTGCTTATAAAGAGCGATGTTCCCTGAAGTAGATAACGAAGACGTAACCAATAATTACGATGTAATGATTTTCGGCATTCGGTCCCCTCTTTGCTGCCTTGCGGCAGATGAAGGCCGATTCTATGTTCACGCAACACCAAAGTTGTTTCAGTCAACGGAGTATTACATGTCCAGAAGGCTTCGCAGAACCAAGATCGTAACCACCTTAGGCCCGGCCACCGATCGCGATAATAATCTCGAAAAAATTATCGCCGCTGGCGCCAACGTGGTGCGTATGAACTTTTCTCACGGTACGCCAGAAGACCATAAATTGCGTGCCGATAAAGTGCGTGAGATCGCCGCTAAGCTGGGCCGCCACGTCGCAATCCTCGGCGACCTGCAGGGTCCAAAAATTCGTGTATCAACCTTTAAAGAAGGTAAAGTTTTCCTCAATATCGGCGACAAATTCCTGCTGGATGCCAACCTCGGCAAAGGCGAAGGCGACAAAGAGAGAGTCGGGATCGACTATAAAGGCCTGCCGGCTGACGTGGTGCCTGGCGATATCCTGCTACTCGACGACGGTCGCGTCCAGCTGAAGGTTCTGGAAGTTCAGGGGATGAAGGTGTTCACCGAAGTCACCGTCGGCGGCCCGCTCTCCAACAATAAAGGCATCAACAAACTGGGCGGCGGCCTCTCTGCGGAAGCCCTGACCGAGAAAGACAAAGCGGACATCGTAACCGCGGCCCAGATCGGCGTTGACTACCTGGCGGTCTCTTTCCCACGCTGTGGCGAAGATCTGAACTATGCGCGCCGCCTGGCCCGCGACGCAGGCTGTGATGCCAAAATCGTCGCTAAGGTTGAACGCGCGGAAGCTGTGTGCGATCAGGATGCCATGGACGATGTGATCCTTGCCTCTGACGTGGTGATGGTTGCCCGTGGCGATCTGGGCGTGGAAATCGGCGACCCTGAGCTGGTCGGTATCCAGAAAGCGCTGATTCGTCGCGCACGTCAGCTGAACCGCGCGGTGATCACCGCCACCCAGATGATGGAATCCATGATCACCAACCCAATGCCAACCCGTGCGGAAGTCATGGACGTGGCTAACGCCGTGCTGGACGGGACCGATGCGGTCATGCTCTCTGCGGAAACCGCGGCGGGCCAGTATCCGGCAGAAACCGTGGCCGCAATGGCGCGCGTCTGCCTGGGCGCGGAGAAGATCCCAAGCATTAACGTCTCCAAGCACCGTCTGGATATCCAGTTCGACAATGTGGAAGAAGCGATTGCAATGTCCGCCATGTACGCCGCCAACCATCTGAAAGGCGTTACGGCGATCATCACCATGACCGAATCTGGCCGCACCGCGCTGATGACCTCTCGCATCAGCTCCGGCCTGCCGATCTTCGCCATGTCACGTCACGAGCGTACGCTGAACCTGACGGCGCTCTACCGCGGTGTGACGCCGGTACATTTCGACAGCACCAATGACGGCGTAGCTGCCGCGCACGATGCCGTAAACCTGCTGCGCGATAAAGGTTACCTGGTGTCCGGTGATATCGTCATCGTGACCCAGGGTGACGTGATGAGCACCATCGGCTCAACCAACACCACTCGCGTACTGACCGTAGAGTAAGATCTGATCCCCTCTCCCCTATGGGGAGAGGGGTGACTGTATTTTATTTCCTCGGGTACAGCTCTTTACGCTTATAGGGTTCCGTCTCTCCCGGCTTCCGCGTTTTCAGCAGCTTCAGTATCCACGTGTACTGTTCGGTATGCGGCCCCACCAGCAGTTCCACCTCTTCATTCATACGACGTGCGATGGTGCGATCGTCCGCAGTCAGCAAATCGTCCATCGGCGGACGGACTTCAATGCTCAGACGATGCGTTTTACCGTCGTAAACCGGGAAGAGCGGGATCACGCGAGCGCGACAGACCTTCATCAGGCGGCCAATCGCGGGGAGCGTTGCTTTGTAGGTAGCGAAGAAGTCGACAAACTCGCTATGCTCGGGTCCGTGGTCCTGATCCGGCAGATAGTAGCCCCAGTACCCCTGACGTACGGACTGAATAAACGGCTTAATACCATCGTTTCGCGCATGCAAACGTCCGCCAAAACGACGGCGTACGGTATTCCAGACAAAATCGTAGATTTTATTGCCCTGGTTATGGAACATGGCCGCCATCTTTTGGCCCTGAGAGGCCATCAGCATCGCCGGAATGTCGACGCCCCAACCGTGAGGAACGAGGAAAATCACCTTTTCGTCATTGCGACGCATTTCGTCGATGATTTCCAGCCCTTTCCAGTCAACGCGCTCGATGATTTTTTCCGGACCTTTCAGAGCCAGCTCCGCCATCATCGCCATGGCCTGCGGTGCGGTGGTGTACATCGCATCGATGATGGCCTCGCGCTCGGCATCGCTTTTTTCAGGAAAACAGTAATAGAGGTTGATCTGCGCACGACGACGCGCGCTTTTACCTATACGTCCGGCCAGACGGCCAATTTTCCCCAGAACAGGATCGCGCAGCGCGGCAGGCAGCATAGCGATGCCCGCAAAGGTGTAAACCCCCAGCCAGGCGCCCCAGTTGCGCGGGTGGCGAAAGGATTTTTCAAACTCAGGAATGTATTCAATATTATTTTTTTTTGTTTCCATGCTGGTTCCAGGGTCTGGTGACGCAAAAAATTATTCAGATAGTGTAGCGAGGCAGTCGCCCACGCACAAAAGAAAAAGCCGGTGCATACTGACACCGGCTTTTTTCACACAACAAAGGCTTAGTTTAAGCTCAGCTGCGGTATCACCTCTTTCGCCTGCGCCAGGTAATCGGAGCGATCTTTACCTGTCAGGCCTTCGGTGCGCGGCAGTTTCGCCGTCAGCGGGTTCACGGCTTGCTGGTTGATCCACACTTCATAGTGCAGGTGTGGGCCGGTAGAGCGTCCGGTGTTGCCGGAAAGCGCGATACGGTCGCCGCGTTTCACTTTCTGGCCCGGTTTGACCAGAAGTTTACGCAGGTGCATATAGCGGGTGGTATAGGTACGACCGTGACGGATAGCCACGTAGTAACCCGCTGCACCGCTGCGTTTTGCCATCACCACTTCGCCATCGCCCACCGACAGCACGGGCGTACCCTGCGGCATCGCGAAGTCTACCCCGCGGTGTGGCGCAACGCGCCCGGTAACCGGGTTCAGACGACGCGGGTTGAAGTTAGAAGAGACACGGAACTGTTTCGCCGTCGGGAAACGCAGGAAGCCCTTCGCAAGTCCCGTACCGCTGCGGTCATAGAACTTGCCGTCTTCAGCGCGAATAGCGTAGTAATCTTTGCCTTCAGAGCGCAAACGCACGCCCAGCAGCTGGCTTTGCTCGCGCTTGCCGTCCAGCATTTCGCGGGACATCAGGACGGAGAACTCATCGCCTTTCTTCAGCTTGCGGAAGTCCATCTGCCACTGCATGGCTTTGATCACCGCGCTGATTTCAGCGCTGGTCAGGCCGGCATCACGGGCGCTGGAAACAAAGCTTCCGCCCACAGTGCCTTTCATCACGCTGTTCACCCAGTCGCCCTTCTGCAGTTCACTGGTCATTTTGAAACCGTTTGCAGTGCGATCGTAGGTGCGGGTTTCGCGGCGGGACATTTCCCAGGTTAAACGCTGGAGATCACCATCCGCCGTTAAGGTCCAGGAGAGCTGTTGCCCGATTTTCAGGTTACGCAGGTCTTTATCCGCAGCCGCCAGCTGGCTGATATTGCCCATGTCGATACCGTACTGGTTGAGCACACTGCTCAGCGTGTCACCGGTAGAGACAACGTATTCGTGGATCCCCGCTTCGTTCTCGGTTTTATCGTCCAGCTCATCCTGCGGGATGGCTTCATCCTCCTGAGCGGCCTGGTCGATAGGCTCGCTGGCTTCAGGCAGCAAAGAACGAATTTCGCTCTTTTCAAGCTCGATGGTCTTAATGATAGGGGCAGAACTCGGGTGGTAAACATAGGGCCGCCAGACGGCGACCGCTAAAGTGAGAACTGTAAGCGACCCCAGCATAACGCGGTGGGGTCGAGGCAGATTGTTAAATGCCAGGGCGACAGAGCGGGCTATCTGTTGCACGTATTCACTTCCTCGTTAATCTCCTTTCAGGCAGCTCGCATACTGGTTCGCCAGTTGGCTGAGGAACTGCGAATAGCTCGCTTTGCTCAACTGGATGTTCGTACCTAGCGGGTCAAGGGTTCCCATGCGCACGGATGTTCCCCTGGCCACGGCTTCTACGACCGCTGGCCTGAACTGTGGCTCAGCAAAAACGCACGTTGCTTTTTGCTCAACCAGCTGTGTTCTGATTTCATGTAAACGCTGCGCACCAGGTTGAATTTCAGGGTTGACGGTAAAGTGCCCAAGCGGGGTCAAACCATAGTGTTTTTCGTAGTAGCCGTAGGCGTCATGAAAAACGAAATACCCTTTTCCTTTCAACGGTGCGAGCTCATTACCCACCTGCTTATCGGTTGCGGCTAATTGTGCCTCAAAATCCTTCAGGTTGGCGTCTAGTTTGGCTCGACTTTGCGGCATAAGTTCCACTAATTTGTCATGGATTGCAACCGCTGAAAGCCGCGCTATCTCTGGGGAAAGCCAGAGATGCATGTTGTACTCGCCGTGATGGTGATCGCCATCACCTTTTTCACCCTCTGCAGCGTGATGATCGTGTTCGTCACCGTCGTCATCCGCCCCTTTCATTAGCAACGGTTTCACGCCGGAAAGCCCGGCAATCGCGACCTGTTTTTCGCCTGGAATCTGTTTGGCCGATTTCTGCATAAACGCTTCCATCTCCGGACCAATCCAGACAACTAAGTCCGCGTTTTGCAAGCGTTTTACATCTGACGGGCGTAAGGAATAGTCATGCTCGGATGCACCATCCGGGAGCAGAACCTGGGTTTCCGTTACGCCATCGGCAATGGCCGATGCGATGAATCCAAGCGGTTTTAGCGAAGCGACAACGGCAGCGTTAACATCTTGTGCGGTTGTTCCCCAAAGGGCAGCGGATAATGCTGCGAAAAGAAGCGTATTTTTATGTAACATAATGCGACTAGTCATCGTAGTGAATGCGTGGAATGTGATATTATAACATCCGTTGACTTCTTCAAGCTTAAATTGACATGACGACACTGGTTTCTCTCGATAATATTTCGGTCTCATTCGGCCAGCGCCGCGTCCTCTCAGACGTATCGCTGGATCTCAAGCCCGGCAAAATTTTAACGCTGCTCGGCCCTAATGGCGCTGGTAAATCCACTCTGGTACGTGTGGTGCTGGGTCTGGTAACACCGGACGAAGGTGTGATTACGCGCGAGGAAAAATTGCGGATCGGCTACGTGCCGCAAAAATTACACCTGGACGCCACCCTGCCGCTGACGGTAAGTCGCTTTCTGCGCCTGCGCCCCGGCACGCGTAAAGCCGATATTCTCCCGGCGCTGAAACGCGTGCAGGCGGGCCATCTTATCGACGCACCGCTGCAAAAGCTGTCCGGCGGTGAGACGCAGCGCGTTTTGCTGGCCCGTGCGCTGCTGAGCAGCCCGCAGCTGCTGGTGCTTGATGAGCCAACCCAGGGTGTGGACGTTAATGGTCAGGTCGCGCTTTATGATTTGATCGACCAGCTGCGCCGCGAACTGAACTGCGCCGTGCTGATGGTCTCCCACGATCTCCATCTTGTGATGGCGAAAACGGACGAAGTGCTGTGCCTTAACCATCATATTTGCTGCTCCGGCACACCTGAAGTGGTCTCGATGCACCCGGAATTTATCTCCATGTTTGGCCCTCGCGGCGCTGAACAGCTGGGTATTTACCGTCATCATCATAATCACCGCCATGATTTACAGGGACGAATTGTCCTGCGCCGGGGAAATGGACACTCATGATTGAACTATTACTGCCCGGCTGGCTGGCCGGGATTATGCTTGCCTGCGCCGCGGGTCCACTCGGCTCGTTTGTGGTATGGCGCAGAATGTCCTATTTCGGGGATACCCTCGCGCACGCCTCCCTGCTGGGCGTGGCTTTTGGTTTACTGCTGGACGTTAATCCCTTCTACGCGGTGATTGTTGTCACCCTGCTGCTGGCAGCCGGGCTGGTCTGGCTGGAGAAACGTCCTCACCTCGCCATTGATACGCTGCTTGGCATCATGGCCCACAGCGCGCTCTCGCTGGGTCTGGTGGTGGTAAGCCTGATGTCGAATATCCGAGTCGACCTGATGGCCTATCTGTTTGGCGATCTGCTTGCCGTGACGCCGGAAGATTTAATTTCCATCGCCATCGGGGTGGTGGTGGTACTCGGTATTCTGCTCTGGCAGTGGCGTAACCTGCTGGCAATGACCGTCAGCCCGGACCTGGCCTTCGTCGACGGCGTGAAGCTGCAGCGGGTTAAGCTGCTGCTGATGCTGGTGACGGCATTAACCATCGGCGTGGCGATGAAGTTTGTCGGGGCGCTGATTATTACGTCGCTGCTGATTATCCCTGCCGCCACGGCACGTCGTTTTGCCCGCACGCCGGAGCAGATGGCCGGCGTGGCCGTGATTATCGGGATGATTGCGGTAACGGGCGGGTTAACCTTTTCGGCATTCTATGACACGCCTGCGGGGCCGTCGGTGGTGTTGTGTGCGGCGGTGTTGTTTATTTTTAGTATGATGAAAAAACAACCGAATGCCTGAATAAGCGATTACCACCACCACAGAGGGTGGCGTTTCGCTTCATGTGCTGTGATCAACTCATGGCGAAACTTCCACCCGCAGGAGTGCGCCCATGTCGGGCGCACACGTAAATAAGCACCGATGAAATTATCGGTGCTTATTTTATTTATTGGTACAAGTTGCTAAATACAATTTGGCGCCAGGGACGTTTATACCGCCTTCAATATCAAGACATTTCTCATGACCATCATAATCAGCTGTTATCATCTGTCCGTTAACATGGTTCCAATGAGGCGCGGAAGTGTCATTTTGGACTAAATAGATTTTATTATCTATTGGCCCGAATGCATAATATGGATGTTCATCCAGTATCAGAGTCCCACCAAGAGCGAAATTGGCCTCACGTATATTCTGCATATCTGGATTAGAACCACACTCTTCCATCGTCGCCTGCTCCAGGCCAACGCCAGTCATACACAGTTTTTGTCCGTTACTGGTATTTTCAAGTCTCTGATCTACCATTTTCCATGTTTGGGTTCCTGAAATAGCGGCATTCGCTACGCCAGATATAGCCGCCATAGTCAGAGCGGCAATAGATATTGCCTTCATTAATTTCATTTTGTTATTCCTGATAGGGTAAATAAAATTCATTTATAAGCTTGGGTATCGCTATAAATTCATAGTAGATAAAATGAGTGAATTATCTCAAATGATATGGATGATAAATTTATCCAAAATAATATTGATGGGAAAATCGGATGAGGTGAATAATCGGTCAGCGTCGCAGGCGGAATTTAACATCCCGCCTGCTCATCGTTACGGCATTGCCGGTGGGGTGATACCAAAATGATTCCAAGCCCGCACCGTCGCCATTCGGCCACGCGGCGTGCGCTGCAGAAAGCCCTGCTGGATCAGATACGGCTCCAGCACATCTTCAATCGTCTCACGCTCTTCTCCGATCGCCGCCGCCAGGTTATCCAGGCCAACCGGGCCACCAAAGAACTTATCCAGCACCGCCAGCAGCAGCTTGCGGTCCATATAGTCAAAGCCTTCGGCATCGACGTTAAGCATATCCAGCGCCTGGGCGGCAATCTCTGCCGAAATGGTGCCATCATGCTTCACTTCGGCAAAGTCACGCACGCGGCGCAGCAGGCGATTGGCAATACGCGGCGTCCCGCGCGAACGCTTCGCCACTTCAAAAGCGCCCTCTTCGCTCATATCCAGCCCCATATAGCGCGCGCTACGGCCAACGATATGCTGCAGGTCCGGCACCTGATAAAACTCCAGACGCTGAACGATACCGAAGCGGTCGCGCAGCGGAGAGGTTAACGACCCGGCACGGGTCGTTGCGCCAATCAGGGTAAACGGAGGGAGATCGATTTTGATAGAGCGCGCGGCCGGGCCTTCGCCAATCATGATATCCAGCTGATAATCTTCCATCGCCGGATAGAGCACCTCTTCCACTACCGGAGACAGGCGATGGATTTCGTCGATAAACAGCACGTCATGCGGTTCAAGGTTGGTCAGCATTGCCGCCAGATCGCCCGCTTTCTCCAGCACCGGGCCGGAGGTGGTGCGCAGATTAACGCCCATTTCGTTGGCGACGATATTCGCCAGGGTGGTTTTCCCTAACCCCGGCGGGCCAAAAATCAGCAGGTGATCGAGTGCATCGCCGCGCAGCTTTGCCGCCTGGATGAAAATCTCCATCTGGGAACGTACCTGCGGCTGGCCGATATACTCATCAAGCAGCTTAGGGCGGATCGCGCGATCCACCACGTCTTCTGCCTGAAGGGTGCCTGCCGATACCAGGCGATCTGCTTCAATCATCCTTTACCTCACAATGCAGCGCGCAGCGCTTCACGAATCAGGGTTTCACTGCTGGCATCCGGTTTGGCAATTTTGCTCACCATGCGGCTGGCCTCCTGAGGTTTATAGCCCAGCGCCACCAGCGCGGCAACCGCTTCCTGCTCGGCGTCATCATCAGAGGCAGGCGCGCCCGGGGAGGTCAGAACCAAATCGGCCGCCGGGGTGAACAGATCGCCGTGCAGACCTTTAAAGCGGTCTTTCATTTCGACTATCAAACGCTCGGCGGTTTTCTTACCGATGCCCGGAAGCTTAATCAGCGCCGCAGGATCTTCGCGCTCAACGGCATTCACAAACTGCTGGGCTGACATACCGGACAAAATCGCCAGCGCCAGCTTCGGCCCGACGCCGTTGGTTTTAATCAGCTCGCGGAACAGGGTGCGTTCCTGCTTGTTGTTGAAGCCGTAGAGCAGCTGAGCATCTTCACGCACCACAAACTGAGTAAAGACAACCGCCTCTTTGCCCGCGTCCGGCAGCTCGTAGAAGCAGGTCATCGGCATATGGACTTCATAGCCCACGCCACCCACTTCCAGCAGCACTAACGGGGGTTGTTTTTCAATGATGATGCCTCTGAGTCTGCCTATCACGTGACGCTCCTGCGTTCTGGAAGAAATTAACTGCCGACATAATAAAAAAAGGCTGGATAAACATCCAGCCTGATTTCTGATTATCGTAACCTGCCTCGCGCCAGGTTGAGCCGCGACTCGCTCATCTGCATCGCGTTCTGGCTGACGTGGCAGTGGGTAATCGCAATCGCCAGCGCATCGGCTGCGTCGGCCTGCGGGTTCGCGGGAAGCTTCAGCAGGGTACGCACCATGTGCTGCACCTGGCTTTTCTCCGCGCTACCAATCCCCACTACCGTCTGCTTAACCTGACGCGCGGCGTACTCGAACACCGGCAAATCCTGGTTTACGGCAGCGACGATGGCGACACCGCGCGCCTGACCCAGCTTTAGCGCTGAATCGGCGTTTTTCGCCATAAAGACCTGCTCGATGGCGAAATAGTCCGGCTGAAATTGGGTGATGATCTCCGACACGCCCGCGTAGATGAGCTTCAGGCGCGACGGCAGATCGTCCACTTTAGTACGAATACAGCCACTGCCGAGGTAGGTTAGCTGGCGTCCCACCTGACGGATAACGCCATAGCCGGTGACGCGCGAGCCGGGGTCAATCCCGAGGATAATCGACATCACGCGTCTCCCGTAAACGGTTTACAGGCTCTCATCAGAGAGTCGCTGCAACCTCATCAGAGATTTCACCGTTGTGGTACACTTCCTGCACGTCGTCGCAGTCTTCGAGCATGTCGATCAGACGCAGCAGTTTCGGTGCGGTTTCCGCATCCATGTCCGCTTTGGTAGACGGGATCATTGAGACTTCAGCGTTGTCCGCTTTCAGGCCCGCGGCTTCCAGCGCATCGCGCACGGCGCCCATCTCTTCCCAGGCGGTGTAAACGTCAATGGCGCCATCATCGTAGGTCACCACGTCTTCCGCACCCGCTTCCAGCGCCGCTTCCATGATCGCATCTTCGTCGCCTTTCTCGAAGGAGATGACGCCTTTTTTGCTGAACAGGTAAGCTACAGAACCGTCAGTGCCCAGGTTGCCACCGGTTTTGGTGAACGCATGGCGCACTTCCGCAACGGTACGGTTACGGTTGTCGGACAGACACTCAACCATCACCGCAGTACCGCCAGGGCCGTAACCTTCATAAATGATGGTTTCCATGTTCGCGTCTTCATCACCGCCGACGCCACGTGCGATAGCACGGTTCAGGGTGTCACGCGTCATGTTGTTAGACAGCGCTTTATCCACCGCCGCGCGCAGACGCGGGTTAGAAGCTGGATCGCCGCCGCCCAGACGCGCCGCAGTCACCAGCTCGCGAATAATTTTGGTAAAGATCTTACCGCGCTTGGCATCCTGTGCCGCTTTGCGGTGCTTGGTGTTGGCCCACTTACTATGACCTGCCATAAAAAGTTCTCCAAAAATCGCGCCTTCTCAGGCCGCGTTAATTACAAATTCTTCAATCGCCTGCCGGTTGCTCCACGACTTGGTCAGCGCGGCGGCATCCGCCGCATCTACCCAGCGGTAGTTCAGGTGTTCGGTAAACACGATCTCCCGCTCATGGGGGAGCGCGAGACAGAACCACGACTCCGTATTGCGCTCAATGCCCGGCGCATAGCGATGACGTAAATGGCTAAAAATTTCAAACTCCACCGTGCGCTGACAGTCCTTCAGGGTCAGTTGCTCATGAGCAACATCAATGGTGACCTCTTCCTTTACTTCACGCGCGGCGGCCTGCGGCGCGGTCTCCCCCTCTTCCAGGCTGCCGGTAACCGACTGCCAGAAATCAGGATCGTCACGCCGCTGCAACATCAGCACCCGCTTCGTGTCTTCTGCATAAATGACCACCAGGACAGAAACGGGAAGCTTATATGCCATATCAGTTTTTCTCTTCCTTCTTCACCACTTCAATGCCCAGCTCGGCCAGCGCAGCCGGGTTGGCAAAGCTTGGCGCTTCGGTCATCAGACACGCTGCGGCAGTGGTTTTCGGGAAGGCAATAACATCACGAATGTTATCGGTGCCGGTCAGCAGCATGGTCAGACGGTCGAGACCGAAGGCCAGGCCCGCGTGCGGCGGCGTGCCGTATTTCAGGGCGTCCAGCAGGAAGCCGAACTTCTCGCGCTGTTCCTGCTCGTTAATGCCCAGAATGCCGAACACGGTCTGCTGCATGTCACCGCTGTGAATACGCACGGAACCGCCGCCCACTTCGTAGCCGTTGATAACCATGTCGTAGGCATTCGCAACCGCGTCTTCCGGAGCCGCTTTCAGCTCTGCCGCCGTCATGTCTTTCGGCGAGGTGAACGGGTGGTGCATCGCGGTCAGGCCGCCTTCACCGTCGTCTTCAAACATTGGGAAGTCGATAACCCACAGCGGCGCCCATTTAGTTTCGTCGGTCAGGTTCAGGTCTTTGCCGAGCTTCAGACGCAGCGCGCCCATCGCATCCGCAACGACTTTCTTGTTGTCTGCGCCGAAGAAGATCATGTCGCCATCCTGCGCGCCGGTGCGCTCAAGGATCGCTTCCACGATGTCCGCGTTCAGGAACTTCGCCACCGGGCTGGTGATCCCTTCCAGACCTTTCGCACGCTCGGTCACTTTAATATAGGCCAGACCTTTCGCGCCGTAGATCTTAATAAAGTTGCCGTAGTCATCAATCTGCTTACGGCTCAGCGCCGCACCGCCCGGTACGCGCAGGGCCGCCACGCGGCCTTTCGGATCGTTAGCCGGGCCCGCGAATACCGCGAACTCAACGGCTTTCACCAGATCAGCCACGTCCACCAGCTCCATCGGGTTACGCAGGTCTGGTTTGTCCGAGCCGTAGCGACGTTCCGCTTCGGCGAAGGTCATAATCGGGAAATCGCCCAGCTCAACGCCTTTCACGTCGTTCCAGAGGCTACGCACCAGCGCTTCCATCACCTCACGCACCTGTTCGGCGGTCATGAAGGAGGTTTCCACGTCGATCTGGGTAAATTCGGGCTGACGGTCAGCGCGCAGGTCTTCGTCGCGGAAGCACTTAACGATTTGATAGTAGCGATCGAAGCCGGACATCATCAGCAGCTGTTTGAACAGCTGCGGTGACTGCGGCAGCGCGTAGAATTTGCCTTTATGAACGCGGGATGGCACCAGGTAATCGCGCGCGCCTTCCGGCGTGGCTTTGGTCAGCATCGGGGTTTCGATATCGAGGAAACCGTGGTCATCCATAAAGCGACGCACCAGGCTGGTAATTTTCGCACGGGTTTTCAGGCGCTGGGCCATTTCCGGACGACGCAGATCCAGGTAGCGGTATTTCAGACGCGCTTCTTCAGTGTTGACGTGGTTGGAATCCAGCGGCAGCGCTTCGGCACGGTTGATGATAACCAGATCGGACGCCAGCACTTCGATGGCCCCCGTCGCCATGTCTGCGTTAACGTTTTTCTCGTCACGCGCCCGCACGGTGCCGGTGACCTGAATGCAGAACTCATTACGCAGCTCGGAGGCCAGCTTCAGCGCTTCGGCGCGATCCGGGTCGAAGAACACCTGAACGATACCTTCACGGTCGCGCATATCGATGAAGATAAGGCTACCAAGATCACGACGACGGTTGACCCAACCACACAGGGTAACCTGCTGTCCGACGTGGGACTGACGCAGCTGCCCGCAATATTCTGTACGCATGAGATATCCCTTAATTAGCCGCAGGCTAAATGTCGCCTGGTATGCAGGCTACTATGTCGCAGCTTTCTGTATGTCACAACTGGATGAAAAAAGGCGGCTATTATACTGGAAATTCCGCCGGACGATAAGAGCGAACCACCGCCAGACGGTCGTTTGCTGCACTCTTATTGCGCATTCTCACAAAAATTAACAAAATTATCCGACCGATAACAGGTCATCACGTCGTAAGGTGTTACGGAAGTGATTAATTTACCTGGAGTGACGATGTTAACACTTGATGCCCGCAAAACCGCGCTTGTGGTGATTGATTTACAGGAAGGGATCCTCCCCTTTGCCGGTGGCCCGCACGCTGCGGATGATGTGGTCAGCCGCGCCGCTCGCCTGGCCGAGAAATGCCGCGCCAGCGGTGCCCCTGTAGTCATGGTGCGCGTCGGCTGGTCCGCTGATTTCGCCGAGGCGTTAAAACAGCCCGTTGATGCCCAGGCGCCCGCGCATGCCCTGCCGGATAACTGGTGGACGTACCCGGTGTCGCTGGGCAAACGCGACAGCGATATCGAAGTGACAAAACGTCAGTGGGGCGCCTTCTACGGGACCGATCTGGAGCTGCAGCTCCGCCGTCGCGGTATCGACACCATTATTCTGTGCGGCATTTCCACCAACATCGGCGTGGAATCGACCGCCCGTAACGCCTGGGAGCTGGGCTTTAACCTGGTGATTGCCGAAGATGCCTGCAGCGCGGCCTCCGCAGAACAGCATCGGGGCAGCATGACCCACATCTTCCCGCGCATCGGACGCGTGCGCAGTACGGATGAGATTTTAAGCGCGCTATGATGTACGTGGGCCTTCCCCAGTGGTCGCACCCGAAATGGGTGCGCCTGGGCATCACCAGCCTTGAAGAGTATGCCCGACACTTCAACTGCGTCGAGGGTAATACCACCCTGTATGCGCTTCCCAAAGCCGAGATTGTCGAACGCTGGCGAGAGCAAACGACCGACGATTTCCGTTTCTGTTTTAAGTTTCCGGCGACCATTTCCCACCAGGCCGCGCTGCGAAACTGCGGGGACTTAACGGAAGAGTTTTTCGCGCGCATGTCGCCGCTGGCGAACCGCATTGGGCAATACTGGCTCCAGCTTCCCGCCACGTTTGCCCCGCGCGACCTGCCTGCGCTCTGGCAGTTCCTGGATGCCCTGCCCGGTGAATTCACCTATGGCGTGGAAGTCCGACACCAGGACTTCTTTGCGAAGGGCGAAGCAGAAAGAGCACTCAACCGCGGCCTGCTTGAACGTTCCGTTAACCGGGTGATCCTCGATAGCCGCCCGGTGCACAGCGCGGTACCGCATAACGAGGCGATCGTTGAAGCTCAGCGTAAAAAACCGAAAGTACCGGTCCACGCCATCGTGACCGCGCAGAATCCGATGGTTCGGTTCATCGGCAGCGATAACATGGAGCAAAATCAGGCGATGTTCGCCGTCTGGCTGCAAAAACTCGCAAACTGGGAACACACCACCACGCCGTACCTCTTTTTACACACGCCGGATATCGCTCAGGCGCCCGAACTGGTCGATGCTCTGTGGCAGGCCTTGCAGGCTGTGGTGCCGTCCGTGGGCATCGCGCCGTCCATCCCACAACAATCTTCTCTTTTCTGATATCACCCCCTATCATAGTGAAGTGCCATCTGCCAAAAACAGGGAGTTAGTATGGTCAGCGCGCTGTATGCGGTGTTAGGTGCATTACTGCTGATTAAATTTTCATTTGATGTTGTGCGCCTGAGAATGCAGTACCGCGTCTCTTATGGCGACGGCGGTTTCTCCGAACTGCAAAGCGCTATCCGCATTCACGGTAATGCGGTTGAATATATTCCCGTGGCCCTCATCCTGCTGCTGTTTATGGAGATGAATGGCGCGGAAACCTGGATGGTGCATATTTGCGGTCTGCTGCTGATAGCTGGCCGGCTCATGCACTATTATGGCTTTCACCACCGCTTATTCCGCTGGCGTCGTTCCGGCATGAGCGCGACATGGTGTTCGCTTTTGCTGATGGTGCTGGCTAACCTGTGGTATATGCCGTGGGAGTTGGTTTTCTCCCTCCGTTAGCGCACAATACGCCACTTTATTTTTCCCGGATTTTTACGTTATGTCAGATCGCGACACGCTTTTTTCCGCGCCTATCGCCAGCCTGGGCGACTGGACCTTCGATGAACGGGTAGCCGAAGTCTTCCCGGATATGATCCAGCGCTCTGTTCCCGGTTATTCCAATATTATCTCTATGATCGGCATGCTGGCTGAGCGCTTCGTTCAACCCGGCACGCAGGTCTACGACCTGGGCTGCTCGCTCGGCGCGGCAACGCTGTCGGTACGTCGTAACGTTCATCACGAAGGCTGCCGCATCATTGCCGTGGATAACTCCCCGGCCATGGTGGAGCGCTGCCGTCGCCATATTGACGCGTATAAAGCCCCCGTACCGGTGGACGTGGTGGAAGGCGATATCCGTGAGATCGAGATTAACAACGCCTCGATGGTGGTACTGAATTTTACCCTGCAGTTCCTGGTGCCTGAAGACCGTCAGCTACTGCTGGACAAAATTTATCAGGGGCTGAATCCCGGCGGCGCGCTGGTGCTTTCTGAGAAATTCAGCTTTGAGGATGCCAAAGTAGGCGAGCTGCTGTTCAACATGCACCACGATTTCAAACGGGCGAACGGCTACAGCGAGCTGGAGATCAGCCAGAAGCGCAGCATGCTGGAAAACGTGATGCTGACGGACTCCGTGGAAACCCACAAAGCGCGCCTGCAGAAAGCCGGGTTTGAGCACAGCGAACTGTGGTTCCAGTGCTTTAACTTTGGTTCGCTGGTGGCGCTGAAAGCGGGAGATGCGGCATGATTGAATTCAGCAACTTCTATCAGCTGATTGCTAAAAACCATCTTTCCCACTGGCTGGAGACCCTGCCGGCGCAGATTGCCGCCTGGCAGCGCGATCAGCAGCACGGCCTGTTAAAGCAGTGGTCAAATGCCGTGGAGTATCTGCCGGAACTGACGCCGCATCGACTGGATCTTCTGCACAGCGTAACCGCCGAGAGCGAAGAGCCGCTCCCGGCCGGGCAGATCAACCGCATCGAAACGCTGATGCGTAATTTAATGCCGTGGCGCAAAGGGCCATTCTCGCTGTACGGCGTGAACATTAATACCGAGTGGCGCTCAGACTGGAAGTGGGATCGCGTACTGCCGCACCTTTCCGACCTGACCGGGCGCACCATCCTGGACGTAGGCTGCGGCAGCGGTTACCACATGTGGCGCATGATTGGCGCGGGAGCCCATCTGGCGGTCGGCATCGACCCGATGCAGCTCTTCCTGTGCCAGTTTGAGGCGGTGCGAAAACTGCTCGGCAACGACCAGCGCGCGCACCTGCTGCCGCTGGGTATAGAACAGCTGCCGGCCCTGAAAGCCTTTGATACCGTTTTTTCCATGGGCGTGCTGTATCACCGTCGTTCCCCGCTTGAACACCTGTGGCAGCTCAAAGATCAGCTGGTCAGCGGCGGCGAGCTGGTGCTGGAAACGCTGGTGATCGAAGGTGATGAACATGCCGTTCTGGTGCCGGGCGATCGCTACGCGCAGATGCGCAACGTTTACTTCATCCCGTCCGCACTGGCGCTGAAAAACTGGCTGGAGAAGTGCGGATTTGTGGATGTGCGCATTGCCGATGTTTGCGTGACGTCTATCGAAGAGCAGCGCCGCACCGACTGGATGATCACCGAATCGCTGGAGCAGTTCCTCGACCCGACCGACCACAGCAAAACCATCGAAGGTTATCCGGCCCCGATGCGTGCGGTGTTGATTGCGACCAAGCCGTAGCCTTTTAGCCGGGTGGTGGCTACGCCTTACCCGGCCTACTCGTAGCACTTTTTCTCCAAAATAGTTCAAGTTGCAGCAAGGCGGCAACGCAGCGAATCCCCGGGAGCTTACATCAGTAGGTGACCGGGGTGAGCGAGGCGGCCAACGCAGTTGCGGCTTGAAATATGAAGGAGAAAAAAAGGCCCCTGTGTAATTGGCAGGGGCCTGGTACAAGCAAGCATCATATTGGGCGACATGATGCGCGGTAAAAATCGGTACGTTGCTACACGTGATGACGCTCAATCAGCGACTTCATTTCCGCAACCGACTCTCCCTCTACGCCGTAGCGTGAATACTCATCCGCTTCAGCATCCGTCGACATTGACAGCCCTGTATTGCGATAACGCATGGGTGAAGGTATCCATTTCCCCGCAGAGCTGTGAAGCTCTTCCACCCCGGAGTTTAAAAACCGTTCCAGATTGCTGGCACGGACTCCCGCACCCGCCATTATTATTGGAACACCGGAATGTGCTTTTAGTTCCGTAATAAATTGCAGTCCTTTTTCAGCCGAAGACTGCTGTCCCGATGTCAGAACGCGCGCCACGCCAAGTTCTCCAAGCGTTTCAAAGGCCTGAAGCGGATCTTTACACATATCAAACGCGCGATGAAAAGTGACGGCCATCCCTTTAGCGGCGTCCATCACCTGGCGCATCCGCGGCAGATCGACGTGACCGTCTTCATCAAGCAGGCCGGTCACCAGACCGGGGAACCCCAGGTCACGAACAAGGGCGATATCTTCAAGCATGGCACTGAACTCGCCCGGCGTGTAACAAAAATCGCCGCCGCGAGGACGAATAATCGGGTGGACCGGAATGGTGACGGCCTGGCGGGCAGACTTCAATACGCCGTATGAAGGCGTTAACCCCCCTTCTTTCGGGGCCGCGCACAGTTCGATACGGTCAGCTCCCATCTGTTGCGCCGTAAGGGCACACTCCACGCTGTAACAACAAATCTCCAGCAGCGCCATCTACTCCTCCTTAAATCAGCTTAACGCGCCATCATGGCACGCCTCTCGTTTCGGGTCTCAGCGGCGAATCACAACTCTCAGGCTTCGCTGGCAACGATCTGCTCAATGGTCCATGGATGAAATTTCACGGTCACCTGCCCGTCAGTGACGGCCAGCGTCGGGTTAGGAAGACGCTCGCGCTCGCCTTTCGGTGAACTCGTCTTCACAAAAATCCCCGGCTTGCTTAAACCCTCATCAGAAAGCAGGGCCAGCGCGCGCGTGTTTAACGTCTCCGGCTCTCCCGGCAGGACGATTTCAATATGCTCCCAGCCTTCGTGCGGATAGCGTTTTTCACCCGGCCACGGCAGTTCAACCACGGTGAACTGCCAGTGCGCCACGTTCACCGGCTCATGCAGTTTGAACAGACAAATGGGGCGTCCATTGATGATGTTCTCAGAGAGCAACTCGCCGCACTGTTCAAACCCGCGGCGCCAGCGTTCAGCCGTCGCATTCTGGTGACAGCGCAAAGAGATGTGATCTGCCTCAAGCGGCGCGATATCCAGACCAAGACGGGTGGCAAGTTCTGTGAACGCCTTTGTGAAGCGCGGTAAATCTGCGGAAATATCATGCAGTTCGTCAATGGATTGCCAGTTTGCCATAAATCAGTCTCTTTTCATGTCGCAAAGCCGCTAATTTACTCTGTTGCCCTGTTTTGACCAACCGCAGAATCCGGCTTTTTGCGACTGCATGATTATGCACACCTTCACCGCCTGGATTCTGAGCAATCTTCAGGCCCCGCAATGCTGACGCCAGAAGGCATTTGCAGTATACTCCCGCCCTAAATTCTTTAACTGGCGCGGGCGGTTGTAAGCCCGCATCAAAAACGTAAGGTATCCAGGTGAATATTCAGGCTCTTCTCTCCGAAAAAGTCAGTCAGGCACTGATTGCCGCAGGCGCGCCTGCGGATTGCGAACCGCAGGTTCGTCAGTCAGCAAAAGTACAGTTTGGCGACTATCAGGCTAATGGCGTGATGGCAGTGGCTAAAAAACTGGGCATGCCGCCGCGACAGCTCGCTGAGCAGGTACTGACGCATCTGGATCTCTCCGGCATTGCCAGCAAAACCGAAATTGCCGGTCCGGGCTTTATCAATATTTTCCTTGAGCCTGCATTCCTGGCGAGCCACGTTGACGCGGCGCTGAAGTCTGACCGTCTGGGCGTTTCCCAGCCGGAAGCGCAGACCGTGGTTGTCGACTATTCTGCCCCGAACGTGGCGAAAGAGATGCACGTAGGTCACCTGCGCTCCACCATCATCGGTGACGCCGCGGTGCGCACGCTCGAGTTCCTCGGTCACAAGGTGATCCGCGCGAACCACGTGGGCGACTGGGGCACCCAGTTCGGCATGCTGATTGCTTACCTGGAAAAACAGCAGCAGGAAAACGCGGGTGAAATGGCGCTGGCGGACCTGGAAGGATTCTATCGCGAAGCCAAAAAGCACTACGACGAAGACGAAGCCTTCGCCGAGCGCGCGCGCAGCTACGTGGTGAAGCTGCAGGGCGGCGATCGATACTTCCTTGAAATGTGGCGCAAGCTGGTTGACATCACCATGTCCCAGAACCAGCTGACCTACAACCGTCTGAATGTGACGCTGACCCGCGACGACGTGATGGGTGAAAGCCTCTACAACCCGATGCTGCCCGGCATCGTGGCGGATCTGAAAGCCAAAAACCTCGCGGTAGAGAGCGAAGGCGCAACGGTTGTGTTCCTTGATGAGTACAAAAACAAGGAAGGTGAACCGATGGGCGTGATCATCCAGAAAAAGGATGGCGGCTATCTCTACACCACCACCGATATCGCCTGCGCGAAATACCGCTACGAAACCCTTCACGCTGACCGCGTGCTGTACTACATCGACTCCCGCCAGCACCAGCACCTGATGCAGGCGTGGACTATCGTGCGTAAAGCCGGTTACGTACCTGACTGCGTTCCGCTGGAACACCACATGTTCGGCATGATGCTGGGTAAAGACGGCAAGCCGTTCAAAACCCGCGCGGGCGGTACCGTGAAGCTTTCCGATCTGCTGGACGAAGCACTGGAGCGCGCACGTCGCCTGGTGGCCGAGAAGAACCCGGACATGCCTGCTGATGAACTGGAAAAACTGGCTAACGCCGTGGGTATCGGCGCGGTGAAATACGCGGATCTTTCCAAGAACCGCACCACCGACTATATCTTCGACTGGGACAACATGCTGGCGTTTGAAGGCAACACGGCGCCGTACATGCAGTATGCCTATACCCGCGTGCTCTCCGTGTTCCGTAAGGCGAACATTGATGAAAGCGTGCTGGCGAATACGACAGTAACCATTACGGAAGATCGTGAAGCGCAGCTGGCGGCGCGTCTGCTGCAGTTCGAAGAGACGCTGACGGTTGTCGCGCGTGACGGCACGCCGCACGTAATGTGTGCATACCTGTACGATCTGGCGGGTCTGTTCTCCGGCTTCTACGAGCACTGCCCTATTCTGTCTGCGGAAAATGAATCGGTACGCAACAGCCGCCTGAAGCTGGCGCAGCTGACGGCGAAGACCCTGAAGCTGGGTCTGGATACCCTGGGTATCGAAACCGTAGAACGTATGTAATACAAAAAACCCGGCAGACGCCGGGTTTTTTATTATCAGAAATACTTCCGCAGATACTCCGTCAAACAGAGTATCGCCATCGCCTGTCCGTACGGCATCGACGTCAGCGGGATCTGGCGATAGAACTCAAGATCGCTCCCCATCCCCGTACCGAACGAGGTTTGCAGCAGCTCGCCTTCCGGCGAAATATTTTTGACGATACCGCCAATCGCTTTTTCTGCCACTTCGGCATACTCCGCGCCAACGTAGCGCTTGCGCACGGCTTTCAGAATGCCGTAGGCAAACCCTGCCGTGGCGGACGCCTCAAGATAAGAATGTGGATCGTCGAGCAGCGTATGCCACAGCCCGCTGTCGTCCTGACACTTTGCCAGCGCGGAAATCTGCGCATTCAATACCTGCACCAGGTAGCGGCGCATGGCGTTGTTTTCCGGCAGATCAACCAGCTCGAGGAAGTCCGGGATCACGATGGTGAGCCAGCTGTTGCCGCGCGCCCAGCGGGCACGGGCAAAGTTATGCTTACCGTCGTAGCTCCAGCCGTGGAACCACAGCCCGGTCTCCCGGTCCATTAGGTTCTGCACGTGCAGCAGGAACTGATACACCGCCTCTTCAACGTACTCCGGTTTGTTGAGCAGCTTGCCGATTTTTGCCAGCGGCAGCACCGTCATCATCAGCGTGTCATCCCACATCTGCTGGTGGTTCTCTTCTGCCAGGGTGATGTGCTGCATCCCACCGTAATCGGTGCGCGGCATCTCGGCCATCGCCCACTCCGCCCAGCTTTCCAGCCACGGCAGCCAGGCCGGGTTTTTGGTCTCTTCGTAGCGATAGGCCAGCGTCAGGAACGGCGACATGGTATTGACGTTTTTGGTGGTGGCGCCTTCCGCAAAGCGGTCTGTAAACCAGCTGTCGATAATATTGCGCATCTCTTCGTCGCCGGTCTGGCAGTAGTACTGCCAGATGCCATACAAACCGACGCCGTGCGTCCACTCCCATCCGGCCCAGCCTTTGGTGTCGATTACGCGTCCGTCGTCCAGCCGCAGCAAAAACTCACCCGTTTTGTCGTGGATATTGACCAGGTTATACGTCACCTTTTGAATCAGCGATTTCAGCTCGTCCCTGGCTATAAAACGTTCAGGCTGACGCAATAACGGGCTATGTTTGACAGGCCAAACTTTCATTATCTTAACCTCCGTTGTATGTCGAATTGAGTACCGCGCGATCCTTCAGCGAAGGTGCCGCTGGTTTGTTGCGATTCAGATAACCGATGTTGTTATTGCCCCAGAGTGACTCATAAGGCATACCGGCCAGCATCTCGACGGTAGCGCGGGCGTGTGGCGTCGCTGACTCCGGCATCGCATGACCACACTCGCGCATTTTCGCGGTCTCCTCGCGCAGCGTGCTGTGGGTCTGCAAGTTGAGCTTGAAGCGCAGGGAGACAAGAAAACCGCAGAACAGCACCAGGACGGTGCCCACGCTCAGGATCGTCAAAATGGTGTGGCTCACTTCCGCAGGCTGGACTTTCTGACCGCTGACAAAGCCGGACATCTGCATCACAATGCCTACCAGCATCACCGCACCGGCCTGAGACGCCTTGCGGGTCAGGGTCATGATGCCGGCGAAAATCCCTTCGCGGCGCTGGCCGGTGATTACTTCATCCACGTCAGCAATGTAGGTGTAGGTATTCCATGGCACGTAGTTGATACCGCCGCGGCCCAGCCCAGCAACCGCAGAGATCAGCAACAGCAGAGCATAGACGTCGCTCAGGCCCGCATAATAGAGCATGGCGTAAGAAAGAGACGCCAGGCCAAACAGCACCACGACCATGCGGTAGGACGGAGCAGGTCCGAAGCGAATACACAGCGGGATCATCCCGATCACGGCGAGGAACTGGAAGATAGCCATCGTGCCCAGCAGATTGGACGCCATTGAGGCTTCCTGCATCAGCACAAACACCACGTAGTAAGTGAATACCGCATTAAACACGTCCTGCGCGATATAGCCGCCGAGGTACATGCCCAGATGCTGACGGAAAATCTTGATGCGCAGCGTGGAGCTTAACTCAACGATCAGGCGATTGAGACTCTGCCCCAGCGTCAGCTTCTTCTTCTCTTCTTCAGCACGCAGCGCCGCTTCAGACCACTCCTCACGCGGGCGCTCCCAGGTAAAGAACCAGACAAAGGTCAGCATCAGCGCGCACAGCACGGAGAAGACCAGGCTTGCGTAGAAGAAGGAAACCGCGTTGTCTTTCCCGAATTGCGTGAGCAGGATCCCCGGCAGGAAGGAGGCCAGAATGGCGGACATTTGCGCCATAGAGATACGCGCCCCGGAGAACTTGGTTTTCTGTTTGAAGTCATCGGTCATTTCCGGCACCAGCGTTTCGTAAGGCACCAGAATCATGGTGTAGACAATATCAAACACCAGATAGGTCAGCAGGTAGTACCAGAAATTCATGTCCCCCACCCACATCAACGAGTAGCTGAACACGCATGGAATACCCAGCAGGATAAAGAACTTACGGCGACCAAAGCGCTTCCCAAGCCAGGTCGTACCGAAGTTATCCGTCAAAAAGCCCATTAACGGGCTGACAACAGCATCCAGCACCCTCGCAGCGGCAAAGATGAAGGTTGCCTCAATCGGTGTGAGTCCACAGAAGGTGGTATAAAAATACAAAAGCCAGGCCGCCGTCAGGGCGGTAGTACCTGCCCCAAGAAAATCGCCTGCTCCGTAGGCAAGATAATTTGCGAGTCCAATTTTACGTGTTTTCATTGCCGTCAACCCTAATCAAATTTGGGAGACTCCCTGCAGGTAAGGCTCATCTGGGAGTTTTTACACGGCTACAGTAAATGCAACGACGTCCTGATACCTTTCTGTTTCTGCCATCACGAGCAGGGTGAATGGCAAAAATGCAAAGGGTCGCGTCACGCGTGTCACTAATTTATAAAACAGCGTTTCTGTTGCATCAAAAGAGGAGGTCAATTTTGCGAGACAGCCATCAGAATTGACTGATGGCTGGTGAAAAGGCAGGCAGCTAGCGGTAGTTGACGATGACAGAATTACTCTGCACCTTCAGCGCCGGGATCAAACGTCCCCCGCCCGGCACTTCCCAGATAAAACGCAAGGGTTCAATGGCCGGCACGCCGTTGAATGCCTGGGTTGTGCCATTTTCTCCGTCGATCTCCGTACAGCGAGTCTGAGAACAGAGACGCACCCGAAGCCCGGCAGGGGTTGGGCCAATCAGCCGGTAGTTCCAGACCACCATCCCCATCTGACCAGAAACCGTTTCAGAAGGCGACAGCGGGTTAGAGGACATGGCGACCCCCCGGTTGCTGAGGGTCACCCCCATGCTGCTTGCCTGCCAGGAGCCTTCCCCGGCAGCCTGAACCGCCAGCGGGAAGAACAAAATCCATAACCATTTACCCATTATTTTCCTCCAATCGTCGCCGTCATGCGGATATGGCGGTTGTCCGACAGCTCCATATTCGACAGCACAACCAGCTGGTTCAGGCTGCGACGCAGGAAGCGCGACAGTAGCGGGCGCAGCGCGTGGTTGACCAGCAGCACCGGCGGTGCCCCCAGCATCTCCTGACGCGCCAGCGCTTCCTGGGTCTGCTCCAGCAGGCGATCCGCCAGCCCAGGCTCCAGGCCGCCTCCGCCCTGCAGGGCCTGCAGCAGAAGGCGTTCAAGCGGCGTATCGAGGCCAATAACCTGGACTTCACCGGTTCCCGGGAACCACTGTTGGGTGATCGCGCGCCCCAGCGCCACGCGCACCACCGCCGTCAGCTCGTGCGGATCGCTTTGCAGCGGCGCATGCTCAGCAAGGGTTTCCAGAATGGTACGCATATCGCGGATCGGCACTTTTTCCTCAAGCAGATTCTGCAGCACCTTGTGCAGCGTGGTTAACGTCAGCACGCCCGGCACCAGGTCTTCCGTCAGCTTCGGCATCTCCTGCGTCACGCGGTCGAGAAGCTGCTGCGCTTCCTGACGGCCAAACAGTTCAGCCGAGAATTGGCCAATCAGATGATTAAGGTGGGTTGCCACCACGGTACTGGCTTCGACAACTGTATATCCCTGAATTTGCGCCTGCTCTTTCAGCGCGCTTTCAATCCAGATTGCCGCCAGGCCAAAGGCCGGATCGACGGTTTGCTCGCCCGGGAGCGTGCCTGCTGCGGTGCCGGGGTTAATGGCCAGCCAGCGGCCCGGGTAGGCATCACCGCTGCCAATTTCGACCCCTTTCATCAGAATGCGGTAGCGCGCGGGCGGCAGGTCCATGTTGTCCTTGATGTGAACCACCGGCGGCAGAAAGCCCATATCCTGGGCGAATTTTTTACGGATACTCCGGATGCGGCCAAGCAGCTCGCCATCCTGCTGGAAATCCACCATCGGGATCAGGCGATACCCCACTTCCATTCCCAGGGAATCTTCCAGTTGAACGTCGTTCCAGGTCGCCTCTACAGCCTGGGTGTTCTCCGGCATTTTCACCGGAACCGGTTCCGCAGCCGGCCTGATCTCGCGGCCACGCATCCACCAGGCCAGGCCCAGCAGCCCCGCCGTAAACAGCAGGAATACGAGGTTTGGCATCCCCGGCACCAGGCCGAGCAGTCCCAGCACCGCAGCCGCCAGCAGCATCACGCGCGGGTTACTGAAGAGCTGGCCAACCATCTGCTCGCCAACGTCCTGGTCGGTACTGACGCGCGTAACGATAACACCCGCCGCAGTGGAGATGACCAGCGCCGGGATCTGTGCAACAAGACCGTCACCAATGGTCAGCAGCGTATAGCTTTCCGCCGCGTGGCCCATGTCCATCCCGTGCTGCAATACCCCCACCAGCAGGCCGCCGACCACGTTAATCACCATGATCAGGATGCCCGCGATGGCATCACCGCGAACAAACTTACTCGCACCGTCCATGGAGCCGTAGAAGTCCGCTTCTTGCGTCACTTCCGCGCGGCGCTTTTTCGCTTCATCTTCGGCAATAAGCCCGGCGTTCAGGTCGGCGTCGATAGCCATCTGCTTGCCCGGCATCCCGTCCAGCACAAAACGTGCGCCTACTTCCGCGATACGCCCCGCGCCTTTGGTGATAACCATAAAGTTGATGATAACGAGGATAACGAACACCACGATACCGATAGCGAAGTTCCCGCCCACCAGGAAGTGGCCGAAGGCTTCGACCACCTTCCCTGCCGCTGCCGCGCCGGTGTGGCCTTCCATCAGGATGATACGCGTGGAGGCCACGTTCAGCGCCAGCCGCAGCAAGGTGGTAAACAGCAGAATGGTCGGGAACGCGGCGAACTCCAGGGTGCGCTGGGTGAACATCGCCACCAGCAGCACCATAATGGACAGCGCAATATTGAAGGTAAAAAGCAGATCGAGGATGAATGCCGGGAGCGGCAGTACCATCATCGACAGAATCAACAGGATGAGGATCGGCCCGGCAAGGATCTGCCATTGAGTCGATTTCAGGTTGCCGGGCAGGCGCAACATTGCCACCAGATTAGCCATCAGTGTCCTTCTCGTTCATAAAATCCAGCGCGGCAGGCACCGGAAGGTTCTCAGGTTTGACAGGCCGTTGACCGCCGGCCAGACGCCAGCGCTTCAACTGCCATACCCAGGCCAACACTTCCGCCACCGCGGCGTAGAGCTGTCCAGGGATCTGTTGTCCGATATCCGCGTGGCGGTAGAGGGCTCGCGCCAGCGGAGGCGCTTCCAGGATCGGCACGCGGTTTTCGGTGCCAATTTCCCGGATGCGCAACGCAATCAGCCCCGCCCCTTTCGCCACCACTTTCGGCGCGCTCATTTTGTTTTCGTCATAGCGCAGCGCCACGGAATAGTGTGTCGGGTTGGTAACGATGACGTCCGCCTTCGGCACATCTTCCATCATGCGGCGACGGGCGGCGGCACGCTGCATCTGGCGGATGCGCCCCTTCACGTGCGGGTCACCTTCCATCTGCTTATATTCGTCGCGGATGTCCTGACGTGACATCCGCAGTTTCTTGAAGTGGGAATAAAGCTGGAAGATCACGTCAAAACCCACCATCGGAATAATGCTGAGCACCACCAGCAGCGCGCAAAGCCCGACCAGATTCAGCGCGTTGCTCATCGCGGTAAGAGGCGACTCGCTGATAAGGCGCATCATTTCGGGCCAGTGGTACCAGAGAAAAAATCCCGCGGAACTGCCCATCAGCACCGATTTGAGAATAGCCTTGAGCAGCTCGGCCCCGGTCTGCGCCGAGAACATTTTCGCAATGCCCGGCAGCGGGTTGAGTTTCGAAAATTTGGGTTGCAGCGATTTTCCGCTAAAGACCAGGCCGCCCAGCATTACCGGCGAGACCAGCGCCACCAGCACTACGCCGGTAATCAGAGGCAGCAGCGCAACCATGGCCCCTTTTATCAGCTGAATAATCTGGCTGAGGATCAGATTCGGGTCGTTGACCATGCTGTGGTCAAAACGTAAGCCGGTGGAGAGCATCCCCGCCAGCTTGCGGGCGAGCGACTCCCCACCCCACCAGATAATGCACACCCCGACGATAAGGATCAGCAGGGAGGTCAATTCTCGGGATCGGGGTATCTGCCCTTCCTCACGCGCCTTTTCTAGTCGGTGGGGTGTGGGGGCTTCCGTTTTGTCGTCGTTCTCTTCTGCCACAGTACATGCTCAGCCCATTACGTCACGGGTATCATGCCACGGTGGCGCATCGTCAATGGGCTGATAAAACCCTATAAGCGGGCCTTTTTACACACTTTAAGAAGAGCCTGTACAGGAGAAGGCTGGAAAAATGGTTTAAATAATGCTCAGGTGGGTTTTGACAGCCAATCATCATCGATGAATAATTATTAAAAATGCATTTAGTAAAATTTAAGTACATACTCACCTGCTGAGCATTTGGTAAATACATCATCAAAATACGCTTATTTTTTCGCTCACTTGATTTCTTAAATGATAAAAATATGTAAATTAGATAACCGCAGCGTATCAAACATTAAATTCAATCAATTCAAATGTCATTTTTAATAGTTTACAATATACAATATTATTCTTGCCCATCGCTTACCTAATGAAAATTACCCGCTATACTTTTGCTCGGCGTTAATCGAGAAATATATCAAGTTGCATGCCAATTTGTTTTCAACTTCAGGAGTTTTTGTAGATGGATTTCAAAAGAAACATTTTTGCGGGCGTGACGCTTGCTGTCATTTCAATGGGCAGTTTCGCTGCCGAAATGAATGCAGGGACGATCCACTTCACGGGTGAAATTATTGAACCTAGCTGCACGATTCAAGGGGACAGCGGCACAGACAGTACGATTCCACTTGGTACCTATCCGGTCTCACTTTTTACAGAAGTCGGAAAGGAAACCACGCTCACTCCGTTCTCTATTATTTTGGCCAACTGTCCATTAAAAAGCGACGGATTGCCAGCGGTTCAACTGACCTTTAACGGTCCAACAACCTTGACGAAGACGAATACTCTGCTTGATGTAAGCAAAATTACCTCAACAGGTGACACCGCCGCGACGGGTATTGGCGTTGCCGTCAGTCCTGTAGGGAGCGATGCTCAGTTGATCACCATGGATGGTTCTGAAGAACAGGTCTACATTGAACTGCCCACGAAATCTTCTGATACCATCAAGGCAGACTTTAACGCCCGCTATAAATCATTCGCGGCAACGGTAACAGCCGGTCCAGCCGATGCTGATATGACGGTGAATATTTTATATCGCTAATAAGCCATCGCCAAATATTCAGCTAATAAATATATTTACGCCATGACATTTAAGGAGTCATGCTCAGATAATAGTCCGCATTCGGACTATTATCGTTCTTTCAACCTGCTTTATTGAGGGGTTTTCCATGCGCACATCAATAAAACTCTTATTATGCATTCCCGTTATTGCAAGCACTTTTTGTCACGCCACGGGGGTACAAATCGGCCGTACTCGCATAATTTACGATGCCGCAAAAAAGGAAGTAGCCCTGCCCTTACTAAATAGTGAAAAAGAACTCCCCTGGTTAATTCAATCCTGGACGGATACTGGGGATGGAAAAACACGGGGCCCCTTTATCGTGACGCCACCTCTCTTTCGTCTCGATCCGCAAAAAGAGCAAAGTCTGCGAATAACCTGGAGCGGTCGCCCGCTGCCTGTCGATAAAGAGACATTGTTCTACCTTAATGTGCGAACCGTACCCGCCACGCCTGGAGATGAAGAGGGTAAGAATGTTCTGCGCCTGATTTATAAAACGCGCCTGAAACTCTTCTGGCGCCCTGTTGGACTTAGCGGCTCGCCATCAGAGTCATGCAAAAACCTGCGCTTCGTTCGCCATGACCAGCAGCTTACCGTCATCAACGATGGGGCATTTTACAGTATTTTTGATTCTCTCTCGCTGGGTGCAAAGAAGATAGAAAAAGCCGATATGGTGGGACCTAAATCCAGCGTCGCCATCCCGATACCTGCCAATATACAAGGAGCGAATGTCAGTTGGCGCTGCATCACCGATTACGGCAATGCTTCCGAAAAATACACTTCCAACCTGGCGCAGGATTAAACAAGCACAATGATTACAGGACGTAATTTTTTGTCCGGTCAGCGGATCTTTCAGCTAAACCCACTCCTCCGCTACCTTGGCGGCATTCTGATTATCACGAGCTGCTCAACGGATGCCCGGGAGTATCACTTTTCCGCCTCTTCGCTGGAAGGGGATATGTTGACGCAACAGGATATCGATCTCTCACTCTTTTCGAAATCGAATGCCCAGCTGCCCGGTACCTATCCCTCAAGAGTGATGATGAACGAACGTAGGCTTACCGACGCGGATATCGCTTACGTCAGCTCACCTGAAGGCGCGCTGGTGCCACAGCTGACGCCGAATATGCTCCGCGGTTGGGGGATTAATATCGATCGCTATCCAGAGTTGATTAAGCTCCCGGCCGACGGGACACTGCCAAACTCTCTGGGCAACTATATCCCGCTGGCATCAGCACAACTTGATTTCTCGACAATGACGCTAAAGCTGAGCATTCCGCAGGCGGCGATAAAAGGAAATGGTCGTGATTATGTCGATCCTTCACGTTGGGACGACGGTGTGCCGGTTTTGTTCAGCGATTACTCTTTTTCAGGATCACAAAATAAAGACAGCAGCGACAACAGCAGCACAAACCAGTATCTGAATTTAAGAACCGGGGCGAATCTTGGCGGATGGCGCGTGCGCAACTACTCAACGTGGAGCAAATCGGATGATGATCGCCACTGGGATACCATTAACACGTTCCTTCAGCACGACGTTGATATACTAAAAGCGCAGTTCACAGCGGGCGAGAGCAGTACCCGCGGTGAAGTGTTCGATAGCCTCCAGTACCGGGGGGTAAACCTGGCCACGGACGAAGAGATGCTCCCCTATAGCCAGCGCGGCTATGCCCCGGTGATTCGCGGTATCGCCAGCTCAAATGCCGAGGTCTCCGTACGTCAGAACGGCTACCTCATTTATCAACAGAACGTTGCACCCGGCGCGTTTGAGATTAACGACCTCTACTCCACCACCAACAGCGGCGATCTGGAGGTTACGATAAAAGAGGCTGATGGAACCGAGCATCACTTTACCCAGCCCTACTCCAGCATCGCAGTCATGCAACGCCCGGAACACCTGAAGTATGAATTTACGGCAGGACGTTACCGTTCAGACAGTGGCACCAATCAAAAGGAACCCGACTTTCTTCAGGGAAGTATGGTATACGGCTTAAACAATCTGCTTACCTGGTTCGGCGGGCTGACGCTTTCGAAAGACTATAACGCTGCCAACACGGGTGTAGGCGTGGCGCTCGGGCCCTTGGGTGCGCTGTCTGCAGATGTCACCGTGGCGGATGCGCAACTTGACGACGGTAGCGAGCATACCGGTCAGTCATGGCGTGTGCTCTATTCCGGTAAAATTGACTCTACCGATACCAACTTCACCCTCGGCAGCTATCGCTACTCCAGCCGTGGATATTACAGTTTTGCCGACGCTAATCAGAAGCTTGACGGTCACGAAGACGACTTGATGTTTAACTACAACAAGCGCAACCGTATTCAGGCCAGCATCAGCCAGAACATTTCCGCCTTAAGCGTGTACCTGAACGGTTATCAACAGGATTATTGGGGAACCTCCAAAAAAGAACGCAGCGTATCGCTAGGCGTCAACACCGTTCTCTCCGGAGTGAGCTATCACATGGCTTACACCTACAGTAAAACGAACGGCGAGGACTCCGACCGTATGGTCTCCTTCGGCTTTAGCATACCGCTCTCTCGGTGGCTGCCCCGCGCCTGGAGCAGCTATAACATCAGCAATACTAAAAACGGCTATACACGACAAAATATTGGCGTCAACGGGACGTTGCTGGATGACGAGAGGCTGAACTATTCACTGCAGCAAAGCCATTCAAATCACGATGGAGAAGACACAAGCAGTGTTTATGGCACCTACCGTTCACGATACGCCAACCTGAACGCTGGATATTACGCCTCCTCTGACAGTTCTGAGCAGCTCAATTACGGCATCAGCGGGGGTATTGTTGCGCACCCGCACGGCGTGACGCTGGCGCAACCACTGGGTAGCCAGTTTGCCATTGTTAATGCCAACGACGCCGCCGGTGTTCGTTTCCAGAACCAGCGAGGTATCCAGACAGACTGGCTGGGGAATGCCGTTATTCCGTCCTTGACTCCCTATCAGGAAAACTACATTCGTATCGACACAGCCAGCCTGCCTGAAAACGTGGACAGTAGCGACACGGCTGCGACCGTGATCCCTTCACGTAACGCGGCTGTCGCAGCAAACTTCGATGCGCACGTAGGCTACAGGATGCTGGTAACACTGACGCGTCCAAATGGCCAGCGCGTACCTTTTGGCGCCATTGTCACCAGCACGCTCCCCCCAATGAGCAGCATCGCTGACGATACCGGTACCGTATACCTTACTGGTATCGGCGAGACAACGCAGCTTACGGTGAAATGGGGCAACGGTCAGGACCAACAGTGCGTCTCCAGCATTTCGCCACAGAGCGATCGACACACTGAAACGCCTAACGGAATTCGCTCGCTTAGCGTGCTATGTCAGCAGGAATCATCACATGCTAAATAATATAAAGAAACTAGCCACTACGGCTTCACTGGCAACTGCAATGAGCCTGACATTTACGGATTCATGTCTGGCCGTTACGGTACTCAAAAATTGTTTCGGCGCACCACAAACCTACACGATCTCATACGATCATGAATTCACATCGACAGAGAACGTTGCAAATCATGATTACGATGTCCCCGGCCATCTGGTTGGGGCGGGTTCCGAGATGGATGCAAACTGTACGTGTCCAGGTAATGTGTTTTCGTCGAGTGTCATCTACGAAAAAAGCTACGCTGGGAGCCCACTCAGTCCGGGTACGAGTGGATATGGCCATCTGACCGATAAAATTGATGCGGATATCACCGGCTATGCTGACGCGATCAATTCCCCGGACGGTAACTCTTTAACTGCAATACCCATCAATGAGTACCCTACCTCGAGGGGGAATATGTTCTACGTTCTGGAATCGAGTCTATCGAAAACAGAAGGCGAGAGCACAGTCTGCAGCAGTGAGACTCAACCTTCAGGTGCTGCAGCAGTAAAGCGTAAATTCCGCTGGAATGTTGTTGCAGTCATGCTGCACGTCAAAAAGCCGATTCTTGGCGAGGAAATTATCCCGCAGACGCTTATCGCGCAGAACTACGCCTGCCTCTATATTGGCACTGGCGGAAGCTGCGACGCAGCTGAGGCAGAGCAGGTGTCAGATATCTGGTTCGGCGGCACCCTCTCCGCACCGTTAAGCTGTACAATCAACGCGGGCAGCACAATTGAGGTAGAGTTTGGCAGCATTGTCAGCAAGCAATTCACCAGCAAAGGGCAACCCCCGCAGGGATATACCCTTAAAGATGTAGATATTTCCTATCACTGCGACGATAACGCGGTTGGCAACAACGATCGGATAAAGCTCACGCTGTCTGCCGATCAGGGTGTGGCGGATAGCAGCACGCCATACATTGCTAAGTTACTGGAAAGAAGCGATCTGGGTATTCGAGTGTATGATGAAAATAGCCAGAATGTCGCGCTGGATGGAACCTACGAATTTCCTGTCACCATGGACGAGCAGGGAAATGGGGTTGTCAAAATTAAGGCCGTGCCGGTAAGCACAACAGACACCACCCCCTCACCGGGTAGCTTTGAAGGTAACGTGACGGTGAAAATGGATCTGCGTTAAAAATATCCCTCAGGTTGAGCAAACAACCTGAGGGTAAAGGCCGCAATCAGAAGCCGAGGCTGTCCAGCAGGTCGTCCACCTGGTCCTGGCTTGCCACCACGCCCGCCTTGCTGGCGTCGAGCTGTGGACCATTGAGCAGGCTTTCGTTCTCGCGTTTTGGACGGGCTGCCGGTTCCGGGATGTTCTCCAGCAGAACCATCAGCAGCTGACGCTCAATCTCCTGGATCACATCCATCATGCGCTTGATCACCTGACCGGTCAGGTCCTGGAAATCCTGCGCCATCATGATGTCCAGCAGCTGAGCGTTGGTAAAGCTGGTGTGGCCCGGCACATCACCCAGGTACTGACGGGTATCCGTCACCAGCTCGCGGGCATCCGCCAGCTCGATAGGGTTCTCAAACCACTCGTCCCAGCGTTTACTCAGCGCTTTTGCGCCCTTTTCCATCGCATCCTGATGCGGCTGCGACGCTTCAACGCTGTTCAGCGCACGTTCAGCCGCCTGAGCGGTCATCTGCACAACGTAGTCCAGACGATCGCGGGCGTCCGGAATCGCTTCCGCCGCTTCGGCAATGGCCTGATCCAGCCCCAGTTCACGCAAGCTGTCACGCAGCATGCGCGTCAGGCTGCCGATGCGCACGATGATGTCGCTCGGCGAGTGTTCTTCAACGGGTTTCATTGCAGGTTGCATCATCACCAACACCTCACATGCCGAGTTTCTCGAAGATCTTACCGAGCTTCTCTTCCAGGGTCGCCGCGGTGAATGGCTTCACCACGTAGCCGCTTGCGCCCGCCTGTGCTGCAGCAATGATGTTCTCTTTTTTCGCTTCTGCAGTGACCATCAGCACCGGCATAGACGCCATTCCCGCGTCTGCACGAATCGTTTTCAACAACTCCAGACCGTCCATGTTTGGCATGTTCCAGTCGGAGATGACAAAACCAAACCCGCCGGCCTGCAGTTTGTTCAGCGCATCAACGCCGTCTTCCGCCTCTTCAACGTTGTTGAAGCCCAGCTCTTTCAGCAGGTTGCGCACGATGCGACGCATGGTGGAAAAGTCATCCACAACCAAAAACTTAAGCTCTTTATCCGCCATAAAATAATACTCCTGAGTCAAATACGTATTGCCTGTCCGGCACTGATTTTCGCCAGCATCTGCTGGCTTACCTGGCTAAGATCGACCACTTCGCTCACGCCACCCATATTGATGGCCTCGCGCGGCATGCCGAACACCACACAACTTGCTTCATTCTGCGCAATCGTCCAGGCGCCAGCCTGGTGCATTGCAAGCATTCCGGCGGCACCGTCGTTGCCCATCCCCGTCAGGATCACCCCGACGGCGTTGCGCCCCGCATGTTTCGCCACCGAATGAAACAGCACATCCACTGACGGACGGTGCCGGTTGACCGGCGGTCCGTCATGAATTTTGATTTGATAGTTAGCGCCGCTGCGCGCCAGCTCCATATGCTTGTCGCCCGGGGCGATATACGCATGTCCCGGCAGCACGCGCTCGCCGTCTTCTGCCTCTTTCACGCTGATCTGGCACAGCTTGTTCAGGCGTTCGGCGAACGAGCGGGTAAAGCCTGGCGGCATATGCTGAGTAATCAGAATACCCGGACTTGAAAGCGGCAATGGCTGGAGTACATGGCGAATTGCCTCTGTTCCTCCGGTTGACGCTCCAATAACCAGCAGTTTTTCCGAGCTGAGTAACGGACCGGCCTTGAGGGTTGCCGGCGCGGCCATCGGCTTGTGGGCCGCGAGCTTCGCGCGCGATGCGGTGCGAATTTTCTCCGCAATCATCTCGCTGTACGCCAGCATCCCCTCGCGAATGCCGAGCTGCGGTTTGGTGACAAAATCCACCGCCCCTAGCTCCAGCGCGCGCAAGGTGATCTCCGATCCTTTCCCGGTCAGGGAGGAGACCATCACCACCGGCATGGGCCGCAGCCGCATCAATTTTTCCAGGAAATCTATGCCATCCATGCGCGGCATCTCGACATCCAGCGTTAGCACGTCGGGGTTATATTTTTTAATTAAATCCCGCGCTACCAGCGGATCTGGCGCTGTGGCCACCATCTCCATGTCGCTGTGGCTATTGATTATTTCAGTCATGATCTGGCGCATCAGCGCTGAATCATCGACGGACAATACCCTGATTTTACTCATGCTTTTTCCTTACTCAGCGCATATACCGTTTGCCCACGCAGGCTAAACTCACGCGCGAGGTTGCTGAAGTTTTCCGAGTGCCCGGCAAACAGTAAACCGTCAGGCTTGAGCAACGGAACAAACCGACGCAGAATGTCCTGTTGCGTCGTTTTATCAAAATAGATCATGACGTTACGGCAAAAAATGGCGTCGAAAGGCCCCGGCACGTTGTACTGCTTATCGAGCAGGTTAACGGGCGCGAATTCGACGAGGTTCGCCAGCTCCTGGCGTACGCGAACCAGGCCTTCATGCGGCCCCGTACCGCGCATGAAGTAACGCTGCAGCTGCTGCGGTGACAGCGTTTTCAGCTCGTCCTGGCGATACACGCCGTTGCGCGCCTTCTCCAGCACCTCGGTGTCGATATCGCTGGCATAGACCTTCCAGCGCCCGGGCGCCATCCCCAGGGTATCGGCCAGGGTAATCGCCAGCGAATACGGCTCTTCACCCGTCGAGGCGGCCGCACTCCAGACGCGATACTCCCCGGTGCGACGGCGCGCGTGCTCGGCCAGGACCGGGAAGTGGTGAGCTTCGCGGAAAAAAGCCGTCAGGTTGGTGGTTAATGAGTTAATAAAAGCCTGCCACTCTGCGCTGTTTTGGTTGGCCTCAAGCATGCTCAGATAGCGGCCAAAATCATCCAGCCCCAGCGTACGCAAGCGCCGCACCAGTCGGTTGTAGACCATGTCCCGCTTATGATCCGCAAGCACGATCCCCGCACGCTGGTAGATTAACTGACATATCCGACGAAAATGCGCGTCGGACAGCGCGAGGCGCTGTGTCATCTGCAACAATAATGACGTTTGCCCAGGGGGCATTGGTGATGTCATAGCGCCTTCTTAATTACATTCAGGATACAACTGGCACGGCCTGCGACCGCCCGACTTCTGTTACTGCTTCAACGTGCTCTTTCACATTAAATACCGCGACCAGACCGGTCAGACGATCTGCCTGGCTGGCCAGTTGATCGGTTGCCGCTGCCGCTTCCTCAACTAACGAGGCGTTCTGTTGCGTTACCCGATCCATCTGGCTGACGGCCTGGGCAACCTGCTCAATCCCGCGACGCTGTTCATCCGACGCGGAGGCAATTTCGCCCATGATGTCGTTCACCCGCGTCACGGAGGTGACGATCTCGTGCATGGTTTGCGCCGCCGTATCCACAAGGGTTGAGCCCTGCTGAACACGCGAGACCGACTCTTCGATCAGCACCTTAATCTCTTTCGCCGCGTTGGCGCTGCGGCTCGCCAGGTTACGCACTTCCCCGGCTACCACCGCAAACCCACGTCCCTGCTCGCCGGCGCGCGCCGCTTCAACGGCAGCGTTCAGCGCCAGAATGTTGGTCTGGAACGCGATACCGTCGATCACGCTGATGATGTCGCCAATCTTCTGCGAGCTGGTGGCAATCTCCTGCATGGTGCTGGCGACATGGGACGCCTGGTCGCCGCCTTTCTTCGCCGTCATCGCCGCCTGTTTTGACAGATCAGACGCCTGACGCGCGTTATCGGCGTTCTGGCTAACCGTTGCGGTCAGCTGCTCCATGCTGGCCGCCGTCTGCGCCAGCGAGGCCGCCTGCTGCTCGGTGCGGGACGAGAGATCGTTATTGCCTGCCGCAATCTCAGAGATCCCGGTGTGCATGGCATAACTGCCCTGACGCACGTCGGATACCGTTTCCCGCAGAGCGCCCTGCATCGCCTTCAGGCTGGCAAAGATCGCCGATATTTCGTTTTTGCCGAACACCGCCACCGGACGCGCCAGGTCCCCCTTCGCAATACTGTCGAAGTGGCTGCTGACGATCGCCAGCGGCTGCACAATCATTCTGCGCACCCAGAGCAGCGCCCCGCCGGTCAGCAGCCCCGCCAGGATCACGACGACGGCAAAGATGACGCCGGACATGTGATAGCTGATACGGCTCGCTTCACCTGCACGCTGAACAGACCGGTTAATATCCTGCTGCCACGCGTTAAAGCTGCCGTCAAACGCGGCCTGAGACGCCTGAACCGGTGCGGTCATAAAGTCCGAAAGCTGGTTGTTCTCAAGCCAGGTCGCCTGGTGGTCCAGATCGCTGAACCACTGCTCAAAGTTCTTTTTCATGGCTGCCTTCAGCGCTTTCTCTTTCTCGCTGTCGGCTGCCTGCGCCGTGAAGGCCTTAAACTGTGCGTCTGCCTGCTTCAGGCTGTCGCGCGCCGTTGCCATCAGCGCTTTAATGTCATCCGGCGGATAGCTGAGCGCGGTTAAGGTTCCTGCCTTGTTCAGCGCAGTGCTTGCCTGCAACAGCACGGCACGCGTTTGTGCCAGTGCGGAGCGCTGCTGATTACTCGCCTCAACGTCCTGCAAATTCTGATAGCCATCGCGAAACGCCCAAAAAGACAACCCGTTACTGCCAACCTGCAACACACCGCAAAGGATCAGAATCAAAAACAGTGTGGTCGAGATACGAATACGATTTAACATCCACGCTCCCATCAAGCGGCAAGCAGCCGCGGTCTAATTGTCAGTCAAAATGTTTCCCAGTTTTCATCTTGTCCGGCCGTTGCAGCACGCATGCGGGTAACCGCCGGGTCGGCGGCTGGCGCGCGGTACGTCGACTGCGAAGTGACCGTATTTCCAGCGAGTGAAGCGAGACGAAACGCCGAGACGGCCATCTTCAGACGGCTCGCCTGGTCTTCCAGGGCAGCGGCCGCCGCAGCGGACTCCTGCACCAGGGCGGCGTTTTGCTGTGTCACGCGATCCATTTCCGATACCGCCAGGGCAACCTGGTCGATACCACGACTCTGCTCATCGGACGCAGAGGCGATTTCACCCATGATGTCCGTTACGCGGGTAACGGCATTCACGATGTCATTCATGGTCTCCCCGGCGCTTTCCACCAGCACCGAGCCGGTATCCACGCGGGAGACGGAGTCTTCAATAAGGGCTTTGATCTCTTTCGCCGCGTTGGCGCTGCGGCTGGCCAGGTTGCGCACTTCCCCGGCCACCACGGCAAACCCGCGGCCCTGCTCGCCCGCGCGCGCCGCTTCCACGGCGGCGTTGAGCGCGAGGATGTTGGTCTGGAAGGCAATGCCGTCGATGACGCTGATAATGTCAGCGATTTTCTTCGAGCTGTCGGCGATTTCGTGCATGGTTTTCACCACGCCATCCACCACGCGACCGCCGCGCTGCGCCGTCTCGGAGGCGCTTTCCGCCAGCTGAGACGCCTGGCGAGCGTTATCGGCGTTCTGCTTCACAGTTGCCGTGAGCTGCTCCATGCTGGCGGCCGTCTCTTCCAGAGCGGAAGCCTGCTGCTCGGTACGGGATGAAAGGTCGTTATTGCCCATCGCGATTTCGCTGGTGCCGGTATAGATAGCCTCTGACCCGTTACGCACGTTGGCGACGGTCTCGATCAATGAACGCTGCATATGGTCGACGCTGTTGGCCAACTCGGTGATCTCATTGCGCCCGGACACGGTCAGCGTTTTAGTCAGGTCACCGCTGGCAATATCGCGGATATGGGCAATCACGCGACCGAGCGGGTTCAGCAGGATGTGGCGAATGCCGTACCAGACCGCGATCAGCACAATGACCAGCGCCAGCGCCAGCACCGCCATCTGCCATTTCGCAAAGCGGTAGTCATTCTGGCTTTCAGTAAAGGCCGAGTGATACAAATCGCCGCTGGCCTTCGCGTATTCCCCCAGCGCCGCGCCGAGTGCGTTTTGCATCCCCTGCGTCGGCTGTGCGAAGTAGGCGTCCATGTTGCCACTCTCCAGGAACTGAATCAGCTCCGTCAGCCCGGCATAGTAGGCGTTATATTTTTCATCAATATTCTGGCTCACCTGCGCCATAGCGGGCTGCGGGGCGATCTGTTTGAAGGTGGCGTAGTGTTTTGCCGCGTCGGCCAGCGTGGCCCGGGCATTTTTTAGCAGATCGGTTTTCGCGCTGCTCTGCTGATTGTTGGGATCCATCATCATGCGCGCGGACGAGCGGCTCAGGTTGATGCGCGTTTGCAGCATCAGATCCCACGTTGACGTAAGCTCGCTCTGCTGAAGGCGGAGATCGTTCGAGGCGGCGAAGCTGTCCTGGTTCTGTTTTAACGACGAGAAAAAAAGCCCGCCGGAGATAAGCTGAAGTAGTGCGAAAATGACCAGCACCATCATGAGCATTGTGACAACGCGGATACGGTTCAACATACAACACCTTCTCATAGATTTATTAACGGTGTTATCGGCACAGGCCACAGGAACTTTACATTTGCGAAAGGGAAAAGCGCGGGGTTAAAACGCGACGTCAACAATCAGCGTATCGGTGTAGGTGCCGGCGGGTGGCGTGGCCTGATTGGTCAGGACCTTAGCGGTATAGTTGTAGGTTCGCAGCAACCCGTCGCTACTGACCTGGGACGACGTCGCGCTGGACCAGCGTTCGGCACCGCTGCCGCCCCAGCGGTTACCGCTGGCTTCTTTATAGATGTCGTAGCTCAGGGCGTTACTGCCGCTCACCATACGCCGCACGTTGTTCAGCGCGTTGGCACCATTATTAATGCCAATGGTGTAGGTGCTGCCTTTGGTACAGGTCACGGCAATAGCCTGCGAAACGTTGGGAAAACTTTGCACCAGCGGTGCGCTGTTAAAGTTTACGTCCGGCGTGGTCATGGCGCTGCAGTCGTTGGTGACGGTCATGTTAAGCAGAATACTGGTCGTTGCGGTTCCCGACTGGGGAGATGTACACAGGCTTCCCAGACCGACGGCGCAGACGTTGTAGTTGATGCTGAAGGTCAGCAGCACCTGATAAGGCCCGGCAGTCACGTTTTGTCCGGGGACGGTGCGAAAATAGAGCGGTATGTTGTACCGTTTTGACCCGAGTAGCCCCAGCAGTGTGTTCCCACTCCAGGTATACGAATTACTTATCTGCACCTCGCTGCTGCTCGCGCAGCCCGATAATCCGCACAGCCGGGTGGGGATCACGTCCGTGATGGCCGCGTTATCCGTGCGTTTCATGGTGGCGCGGCTGTTGCCCGATACCGACGCTGCGGTGTAGTTCAGGGTCACCGAGTCGTTGGTCAGCACATTGAGCACGGCGTCACACGCCACCACCAGCGTGCCGGTGGTTTCCACTTCCCCGTTTCCGCTCAACGCAAACGACGTGACGCTGCCAAACGACGCATTAACCGTACTGACGGTGCACGCCGCCCAGCCGCCGCCGGAGAAAAGCAACAGCAACAGCAGAAGGCGAGTCATGGCCCCTCCCGACAAACCAGCGGACCGTAGGTTTGCAGCTTGTGCTCCGGATTGGCCCCCACGGTCAGGGTCGCCGTGCAGCGTTTTCCGGCAGGGGTGATCACCTCAAGCGGGTTGACATCGCTGAGGTTCTCCAGCCACGCGATGCCGTCATACCCCACCACCGCATTGCTGCGCGAGGCACGTCGGACCTGGCTTCCCACCGGGATCGCCTGCCCCTGCGCATCGTGCAGAATGACGCTTGCCACCCGCTCCTGCTCCATCGGGAAGTCCACCAGATAACCGCTGTGACGGCGAATGGCGATCCGCCGCTCAGTCTCCTTCAGCCGGGTATCCGCCGGCAGATTCAGCGTATCGATCCGGTAGCTTGCCGGATAATAGGCCGACACCCCGCTGACCAGCAGGTAGCCGTTGTTATTCGTTTTGCCGACGGGCTGGTTTTCATAGCTGACGGGCACGTCCGGATGGCCGTCGGTGCTGATCACCACAAACGCATCGTTGATTTTGTTCGCCGCGAACAGCTCCCCGTCCATCAGGACAATGGCGCCCATCGCCTCGCCCCACCAGGTCATCGTGTCCCTCTCGCCATAGCCGCCGCCCTGCAGTTCGATATTGTTATTGCGCCAGCCCAGCGTACCCTGCTGATAATCACTGGATTTTGACTGGTTGGCCCAGGCCATGTTCCAGCTAAACCCGCCGTCAGAAGGCATAGAGTGGTTGTAGTTAATGCGCTGCGAGCTGCCTGCATCCGGGGTGTTTTCGAAGGTGACGGCAGCGCTGTCGCGTTCCCCCAGCGGCACCTGCAGCGACAGCGCGACCGTCCAGTCCCCACGCTGCTGGTCCCGACTGCCGGCCAGGTAAATGCTGCTCGCCCCCCAGAGATTGCGGCTCCAGGAGAGATTCAGCAGTTCAGTTTTCTGGCTGTCAAAGCTTTCCACGCCGATCCAGGCCGCGCCAATATTGCCGTACTGCCCCAGATTGAAGGTCAGAGAATACTGGTCCGTATTGCGGCTAAAGCTGGCGATGGGTCTGTCATTTTCGTCATATACCGTCGGTTGGTCATAGAGAGCGAGATTGCCAAAGCCGCGATCGCGACGGGTGTGCTGGGTCGCGACGCTAAACTCGCTGGTGCTGTACTGATAGCCCCAGCTGATTTGCCCGCCGTCGTCCCCGCGCATGCGGCTTTGTGAGTAAGAGGAATTCACCACGCCAAACTGGCCGAGCTTTATCACCGTCCCCGCCCCGCCCAGCGCCAGCTCTTCTGCCCCTTCCGCATGGCCCTCCAGCGTCAGCCAGTCCGTCATCCCGTAGCGATACGAGCCGCTGCCTGCCGCAGGGCCGTAGTCAAAATTCCTGATGCCGTAATTCCGGCGCAGGCTGCCGAGCGTCACGGCCCCGTCGCTCAGCCCTGTTTTAAGCAAATCACTGGTGACATAAAACGGGAGCGTGGTGCTCACCTGGCGTCCCAGCGCATCGGTGGTGACCAGCACCGCATCCCCCGCCCCGTTGATATAGGGCAGATTGGTCAGAGTGAAGGGGCCCGGCTGAAGCTGAGTTGAGCCGGACCGATAGCCGTTGATAAAGAGATCCACCGAGGTGGGGACCGCGGCCTCCCCCGAAAATTCGGGCAGCGGCCATGTCACCAGGTCCGGGCGCAGGGAGAAATCGCGTCCGTAGCTGATACCGCCCATCCGCACGCTGGAGGTCCAGCTCAGGGCATCGCTGATCACGTCTCCGGCGCTCCAGGTGGTCGCGTCATCCTCATTCGTTATCAGCAGCGTGGTGTCATAGCGAACATACCCTTCCTGCTGACCGTCGTTTCCGGTGAAATTTTTCCGGGCGTACCCGGTGGTGGAAAACGAGCCGTTCTCGTCGAAGTAGCGGAGTTCATGCCAGAGCGACGCCTGGCCGCCAGTGTGCTCCGTGTGGTTGGTGTAGAGATCGTAATTCAGCAGCGCGCCGCGCCCGTAGTGCGGTTTGGACTGCGCCGTTTGCGCGCTAAAGGGTGTCACCCGGGCGGCGATCCAGTCCCGGGGAAGGGTCAGCAGCAGGCGCTGCGCGGCGCTGTCGTACTCCACACGAACCTGGCTCAGTGAGGAGAGATTCACCTCTCCTGCGGGCACATGTTCCGGGGGCAGCCCGGCGCGCAGCAAATCGGCGCTGGAAATAAAGAAAGCGCCGTTGCGCTGCGTCACGGGGACCACCAGACCGGTGTCATAGTGGTTGACCACGAGGGCAAGCTGAAAGACCGCTTCATCATTTACCGCCTGTGCCTGGGGAGGCGGCGGCAAACTGTCGTCGCCGGGTTCGCCCCAGGCTGTGGTACTGACGCAAAGCAGCATCATCATTGCCGGCTTCAGTTGACGGGCGTCGACTGCCATTGTGCGTCCCTGGCATTAATCTGCGCGCTCATCCGGTCTGGCTGACGAACGCCAGCGGGTATCGGCCAGCTACGGGTGCTGCCCGGCAGGACGTATCCCAGTAATCCCTCCGCTACGGTGCGTTTTTGCCCCCCCTGCACCAGCGACACCTGGCTAAGCCTGACGTGCACATCCCCCTGATTACGCACCTGTAATGCAGGTTGTCCTCCCTCCTGCGTCACCCGCCAGCTCAGGTTTCGGGTCTCCACCAGCGCGTGATGCGCTCCCTCTTTCAGGGTCGGGATCCCCTGTCCGTAAACAAACAGCGGAATGGAGTAACGCATCTGTAATTTGAGACCGATGGCGGGTGCAGCTTTGGCGTCAGGCTGCGGGATTTCATCCACGATAATGCGGTACGCCTGTTCAACGCCTGCAGGAACCGCGCCCTGTTTAATAAGACGAATCAGCTGCTTATTACCTTTCTGGATGGTGACAATGGGCGGGCTGGCGACCACGTCCTGCTGCGCGCTGTAGCGTTCGTATCCGCCCTCCTGCTTCCAGCGCACAATCCGCACCTGCATGGTCGTTGCGCTGTTCCCCTGGTTCTGGATCCACAACTCCGTGGCGTTAGCATCGGCGGCAAGCCAGGGATCGATGGGCCAGAGCAGAATGGTGGCCGCCGCCTGCGCCTGTCCGGCCGCCGCGACGCATGACAACACACCCGCCAGACACATATGCCTGATAATTGGCTTCATTGCCTCTCTCCCTTTATTACCATGACAAGGTCACGGTGAGCTGATCGGAATAGGTTCCTGCCGGGCTAAACCCGGTCAATAGCGCCACGCCAAAAAGGGGCAGCGCGATGTTATTGCTGTTGGTATAGGTCACCGGTATCGCCTGGTTAACGCCGATTTCGCTGTTCGCGGCCAGCGAACTGCTGCTGTACAGCCGGTACGGGACCATTTCCGTCCCGTTCGTACGTTTCATTCGGCGAACGGATGAATAATTCTGACCGCCATTAATACTCATAGTCAGCGCCACGCCCGGTGTGCAGGCGATGGACAAGGCCCCGTTTGGTACAAAGCTGGTGCTCACCGGCGCACTTTCCACGCCGTTATGGGTGCCAAAATCCAGCGTACCGAGAATTCCCCCGCTGCCGGTAGCCACTGCGCATCCCGGTACAATGGTCGCGCTGACCTTAAAGGATTGCGATGTTACCGCCCCCGCAGTGGGGAGCAGCAACAACCCGACGATTAGCGCGAAAAAAGGCTGCACGTGTCCCTCTGCGCTTTTGCGCAGACCTATAAAAAGTGCCTTCATGGCAGTGCAGATCTAATAGGTCACGCTGACGTTAATCGTGTCGGTATAGGTGCCCGGTACCACCGTAACGCTGTTACCGCCGCCGGTAATACGTCCGTAGAGGGTGTAACTGTCAACGCCCCCCGCCGTGGACGCGATCGGCAACGCGGCGTTATTAGCTACCACCGTGTTGAATCCGCTGTCGCTGTACAGGCTGTAAGCCACCCCCTGCGCCGTATTGGTCGTGTTTACCAGATAGCGCGCGGGCGTTCCCGGCGAGCCGACAACGGTGCCAGGTGCCGTGGAGTTGGTGTTGCCGGTGATCGCCACCGAATAGCTGGCGGTCGTGCATTGAATGGTGAAGGTATTTCCGCCGCTGGCGCCGGTTAGCTGCGTGGTCAGGGTGGAAAACGTTGCGGGATGGGTGCCGAAATCAAGTATCCCGAAGTTAATGCCGCTTTGGGCGGGCGATCCGTTAATCAGACAACCGTTTGTTAGCGTCAGCGTGGCGCCAATGGTGCCGTTGCTGGTGACGGCCAGGGCCTGATGGGCCGTTGTCGCAGTCAGCAACGTGCCTGCGCAGATCAAAAGGAGTTTTCTTTTCATTTACCACCCTCCAGAAGACGTCTCTGTTCCCTTGCGACATTTTATTTTTAACGTTCAAGATGTTAGCCCCGCTAAACCTTCCTCTGAGGGGGTTATTGAGAATTTAGTTTACGGATATCGCTTCGACCACCCGACGTGGGGCAGGCAAAACCCATGCCCTGACAGGATCATATGTAGATATAAAACAAGGGGTTAAATAATAATAAAGGAATATTCCTGCACTTTGACTGAGGATATATCCATAAAAGTGTGATTAGCGTCACAATATATCGTTCAGGGATTAACAACAAAATTAATAAAAATTAAAAAGGAGTTGTATCCCCCTACGCTTTGCGTCAATTTATGTGCCGAATAATTTCCCGCGCCGCAATAAAAAATTTATATGTATCGGCGCGGGCTACAACCGAAGCGCATAGAGGGTATTTTTTCGTGGCAAGTGCAAACAAACTCACACTCTTCATCGTGATATTCATGCTGGCGGGTATTCTTTCAGGGGCGGCAATTCACGAGTACGCATCTGCGGATGCCATCAAAGCCTGGTCGGATAATATTACCCTTCTGACCGATATTTTCCTCCGTCTGATCAAAATGGTTATTGCGCCGCTGGTCTTCAGCACGCTTACCGTGGGCATTATGAAGCTGGGAGAAACCTCCACCATTGGCCGCGTGGGCGGCAAAGCGATGGTGTGGTTTATCAGCTCATCCGTGCTCTCCATTCTGGTTGGACTGTTTATCGTCACGCTGGAGCGTCCGGGAAGCGGTCTGAACCTGACGGTCCCAACCGAGGCGGTAGATACAGGCCTGGCCGTGGGCGGGATGACGCTGAAAGCGTTCCTGTCTCACACCATTCCAACCAGTATCGCAGGGGCGATGTCGAACAATGAGATCCTGCAGATTGTGGTGTTCTCGATGTTCTTCGGCATTGGCGGCGCGTCGCTGGGGCAGAAATTCAACGCGCCGCTGGTGGCCGCGCTGGATGTGGTTTCCCATATCATGCTGAAGGTAACGGGTTACGTGATGTACGTTGCGCCGCTGGCCATCTTTGCGGCGATCTCCTCCGTCATTGCCACGCAGGGTCTTGGCATCCTGTTAAACTACGCCTCCTTTATTGGCGGCTACTACGTTGCCATTCTTCTCACCTGCATGGTGCTGCTGGCCGTGGGTTACATGGTGCTTAAAAAAGAGGTATTTCGCCTGGTCAGCATGCTGAAAGATCCGGTACTGGTCGCATTCACTACCAGCAGTTCTGAAGCGGCCTACCCTAAAACGCTGGAGCAGCTGGAGCGCTTTGGCTGCTCGCGCAACATCGCCTCTTTCGTTCTGCCAATTGGCTACTCCTTCAACCTGGTGGGGTCGATGGTGTACTGCTCTTTCGCCTCGATGTTCATCGCTCAGGCGTACAACATTCACCTGAGTTTCTCTGAGGTGACGGTGCTGATGCTGACCCTGATGCTGGCGTCGAAAGGGATTGCGGGCGTACCGCGTTCTTCGCTGGTGGTGCTGGCAGCGACCATTCCGAGCTTTAATATTCCTGTGGCGGGGATCCTGCTGCTGATGGGAATCGACCACTTCCTGGATATGGGGCGTTCCGCGATTAACGTGCTGGGGAATGGTATTGCGACCGCGATGCTGTCGCAGAATGAAGGTGCGCGGGAAGCGGAAGCTGAGCTGGTAAAGCAGGAAGCGTAAGGGCATGAAAAAGGGTGAGGCCTGGTGCCCTCACCCCGGCCCTCTCCCACAAGGAGAGGGAGCAAACACAAAAAACGGCAACCCGGTTGCCGTTTTGCATTTACCTACGCTACATGATTCGCCGCGATATCCAGCAGCGCCATCTCTTCGCTGTTCAGCAGCTTCTCAATGTTCACCAGAATCAGCATACGCTCGCCGAGCGCGCCCAGACCGGTCAGGTATTCGGTCGACAGCGTGACCGCAAATTCCGGCGCAGGGCGGATTTGGTCAGACGTCAGGGAGAGGACGTCAGATACGCCATCCACCACGATACCCACCACGCGCTGCCCCAGGTTGAGGACGATCACCACGGTGTTGTCATTGTAGTCAACGTCGCCCTGGCTGAACTTCACGCGCAGATCGACGATTGGCACAATCACGCCGCGCAGGTTGGTGACGCCTTTAATAAACGCAGGCGTGTTCGCGATGCGGGTAACCTGGTCGTAACCGCGAATTTCCTGCACTTTCAGGATATCGATGCCGTACTCCTCATCGCCCAAAGTGAAGACCAGGAATTCCTGCCCTGATGGCTCGCCCGCCAGTTTCGTTACATTACTCATACCGGTCATGTTATTACCTTCTACTTAATCAGGCGGCTGTGTACGCCACACGTTGTTCACGATTTAATCCCTGAAGCGCCGACACGTCGACGATCAGCGCCACGCTACCATCCCCCAGGATGGTGGCAGCAGAAATACCCGGCACCTTGCGGTAGTTGCTTTCGAGGTTCTTCACCACCACCTGGTGCTGACCAATCAGCTGATCGACCAGCAGCGCGTAGCGGCGGCCCGCGCTTTGCAGGATCACCACGATACCCTGCGTGGCCTCGGTCTTCGCCCCGTCCACTTCGAACACTTTCCACAGCTCGACCAGCGGCAGGTACTCACCGCGCACCTCAAGCACGCGCTCGCCGCCCGCCAGCGGATGCAGATCTTCCTCACGCGGCTGCAGGGATTCCATCACGGCATTCAGCGGCAGAATGAAAACTTCGTCCGCCACTTTCACCGACATACCGTCGAGGATCGCCAGCGTCAGCGGCAGCAGAATACGGATGGTGGTGCCGGAACCCTGTTTAGACTGGATCTCAACGTGGCCGCCCATCTCCTGGATGTTACGCTTCACCACGTCCATGCCGACGCCGCGCCCGGAAACGTCCGTCACCTGCTCGGCGGTCGAGAAGCCCGGCGCGAAGATGAGCATGCCCACCTCTTCGTCGGTCATGTTTTCATTCACCGCCATCCCCTGCGAAATGGCCTTCGCCAGGATGCGCTCGCGGTTAAGACCGGCACCGTCGTCGGTCACTTCGATGCATATGTTCCCGCCCTGATGTTCCGCTGAGAGGATCAGGTTCCCGACCGGGGATTTCCCGGCGGCAATGCGGTTTTCCGGCAGTTCGATACCGTGGTCCAGGCTGTTACGCACCAGGTGCGTTAACGGGTCGATGATGCGCTCGATCAGGCTCTTATCCAGCTCCGTTGAGCTGCCCATCAGGGTCAGTTCAATCTGCTTATTCAGCTTGCTGGCGAGGTCGCGCACCAGGCGCGGGAATCGGCTGAAGACATATTCCATCGGCATCATGCGGATGGACATGACCGATTCCTGCAGATCGCGGGCGTTACGCTGCAGCTGGCCCATGCTGGTGATCAGATCGCCATGCGTGACCGGGTCCAGTTCATTGGAGCGCTGCGCCAGCATGGACTGGGTGATTACCAGTTCGCCAACCAGGTTAATCAGCTGATCGACCTTCTCAACGGCAACGCGAATGCTGGTGGACTCGCTGGAGCGCGCGGCCGGTTTTTCAGCGCGGCCAGGTGCTGCGGTCTCTTTTGGCACAGCCTTCAACGCCGGTGCCGCAGACGCAACAGCCGGTGCCGCAGCCTGGGCAACGACGGCAACCTCTTCTGCTGCAGCCGGCGCTTCTGCCGCGGGGGTTTCCGTTTCGAAAGCAATCTGGTCGGCTTCAATCACAAAGCACAGCACCGCCACGATATCGTCCTGACTGATACCGTCATCGAGGGTCGCCGCGAGGCTGTCTTTGCCTTTCACCACATTGCTTAACTTCGCCAGGTTGCCCAGCTCTTCTTCCAGCAGGTTAACTTCGCTCTCTTTCAGGCGTGACAGCACAACGCGCAGTTTGCCCGCTTGCGCAGCGGGCGCGGCCTCTTCAGCAGCAACCGCATCAACAACGCTCAGTTTTGCCGCAGGGACAACGGCTGCAGCGACCTCACCTTTTGCTTCCAGGGCGAGCTGGCGCAGCGCATTGCAGATGTATTCAAAGCTGGCGGCATCAGGCTCTGCCGAACTTTTATAGGCGTCGAGCTGTTCCTGCATAATATCTTTGGTTTCCAAAAACAGGTTGATAATGTCGGTATTGAGCTGCATCTCACCGCGTCGTGCTTCATCGAGCAGGTTTTCCATTAAATGGGTCGTTTCCTGCAGGATGGTAAATCCAAACGTTCCGGCTCCGCCTTTAATGGAATGCGCCGCGCGGAAGATGGCATTGAGCTGCTCGGAGTCCGGTGCTTCGGGCACTAGATCGAGCAAATGTTGCTCCATATCCGCCAACAATTCGTCGGCTTCATCAAAGAATGTCTGATAAAAATCGCTAATATCCATGCTCACGCTATCACCTCGGATTGGCTGGTGGCGATGTTGGAACGGCAGCCGCAGGGACGGCCCCAGGCTGTTTTAAATCGTCCAGTGACTCATTCTGACTTTCGGCGTTTTCATGCAGGATGGCCTGCTCCGCCTGCTGGTTCAGCACTAAAAGACTGATACGACGGTTGATGGCGTCATCCGGCCCGCGGTCGGAGACGCGCATGGTTGCTGCCATGCCGACCACGCGCAGTACCTTGCCATCATCAAGCCCACCTGCCACCAGCTCGCGACGCGAGGCGTTGGCACGATCGGCAGAAAGCTCCCAGTTGCTGTATCCCTTCTCCCCACTGGCGTACGGGAAATCATCCGTGTGGCCCGACAGGCTGATTCGGTTAGGAATACCGTTCAGCACCGGGGCAATAGCGCGCAGAATATCGCGCATGTAAGGTTCAACTTCCGCACTCCCGGTTTTAAACATCGGGCGGTTCTGGCTGTCGATAATCTGAATGCGCAGCCCTTCCTGGACCAGATCGATTTTCAGGTGCGGACGCAGTGCGCGCAGTTTGGGATCCGCTTCAATCAGCTGATCGAGATCGCCACGCAGCTTTTTCAGGCGCGCCTGCTCCATCTTTCGTTTCAGCTCGTCGATGTTCGGCTCTTTTTTCACCTCACCCTTCTGCTGGGTGTAATCATCGCCGCCGCCAGGAATGGGGCTTTCGCTGTTAGAGATACGCTGCCCACCGGTCACTGCCGTCGCCAGCGGGGTACGGAAATATTCAGCAATCTGGATAAGCTCCTTCGGGCTGGAGATGGAGATCAGCCACATCACCAGAAAGAACGCCATCATTGCGGTCATAAAGTCGGCGTACGCGATTTTCCAGGAGCCGTGGGAACCATGTCCGCCGCCCTTGTGCTTGCGTTTTTTTACGATGACGATCGGATGGGACTGGTTTTTCATGCGTCCTCAGTTGTCGTCTGTTGGTTTGGGTTTTTCACCGCGCGCACGTGTTCTTCAAGCTCGATAAACGACGGACGCTCGCTGGAGTAAAGCGTTTTACGGCCAAATTCAACCGCGATCGGTGGCGCGTAACCGTTGAGGTTAGAGAGCAGCGTGATCTTCACGCACTGCATCATTTTGGTGGTTTCCGCGCTCTTCTGGCGCAGTACGCTTGCCAGCGGAGAGATAAAACCGTAAGCCAGCAAAATACCGAGGAAGGTACCCACCATCGCATGGGCAATCAGCGCGCCCAGTTCGGCCGCCGGGCGATCCGCTGAGGCCAGGGCGTGTACTACCCCCATGACCGCCGCCACGATACCAAACGCCGGAAGGGAGTCGCCCACCAGCGCCAGGCTGTTGGCCGGCACTTCTGATTCGCTTTCGTGGGTTTCGATCTCTTCGTCCATCAGCGCTTCGATTTCAAAGGTGTTCATATTGCCGCTGATGATGAGTCGCAGATAGTCGACGATGAAATCCAGCATCATGGCGTCCGCCAGAATGCGCGGATAGCTGGCAAAAATCTCGCTCTCTTTCGGGTTTTCAATATCCCGTTCGAGCGAGAACATTCCCTGCTGTCGCGACTTCGCCATCAGGCGATAGAGCAGCGCCAGCAGATCCATATACATGCTTTTGGTGTATTTCGAGCGACGGAACAGCAATGGAATTGCTTTCAACGTGCCCTTGATCGATTTACCGTTGTTACCAACGATAAAAGCCCCTACCCCTGCGCCGCCGATGATAATAAGTTCAGCCGGTTGATAGAGTGCTCCAAGGTGCCCGCCGGTCATCATGTAACCGCCGAAAACTGTACCGAGAACTACCAGGTAACCTAATAAGATAAGCACGACATCATCCTTCCGCTAGTGACTATGGCAAGGACGTCCAGTTCGCAGCGTTTACCGTTTGCGGGGTAAAAAAAAGCAGCGGTAATTGCTTACCGCTGCTGGAATCTTGCCCACACGTTCGGGTTAAACAGCTTGTTCGATCTGTTCATCCAGCAGTTGTGGAATAATATCGGCAGCATCCCGGGAAAGTTTACGTCTTTTTACTGCGCGGGATGGCGGCTGACATAAACTACAGGCGAAGCTGCCTGCAGGCTGATGAGCATGGGTAATAAAATTGCCATCGCAGCAATTGCAGCGCGACAGTTCAAGCATTCCGCTCTCAACAAAACGCACCAGCGTCCATGCGCGGGTCAGCGCCAGCAGAGGGCCTTCTTCCTGCTGTGGGCATTGTTCAAGGTAAAGTTTGTACGCTTTGATCACGGCGTCTACGCCGCTACACAAACCGGTTTTGAGAAGATACTGCCAGGCATTACAGAACATGGAGGCGTGGATATTCTGCTCCCAGGTCATAAACCAGTCCGTAGAAAACGGCAGCATGCCTTTCGGCGGGGGACTACCACGTAACTCTTTATACAGTTTGATGAGGCGACCACGGCTCAGCTGAGTCTCGCTTTCCAGCATTTGTAAACGAGCACCCAGCGTAATCAGCTCCATGGCCAGCTGTATGTCACGCGCTTCCTGAACAATGCTTTTTTCGCTCATTGCTAGGCCCTTTTCTTACGGGCTGCGTCATCAGGCTGGCTGATGTCGCTAAGCAAGCGAGTGGAGAGCAGAATACCGGTATGGATCTGTTGGAGATCGTCAACGCGGGATTCCTGCGTCAGACGCGTTATCGTCTGCGGATTATCAAAACGGAACTGGCACACCAGTTGATTCGTTTCCGCCAGTTTTACCATCTGTGGGAGGGTTAACCCACCCAGCATGGTTGCCATTTCTTCGTTAATACCCAGACGAAACATCGCGGACGCTTTGTCCTGACTAATTAAACGCTGCGCGAGCAGTAAATATGACAAATTGATGTCATAGATATGTTTTAGCAACTCGGATGTATGCATTGTTCCCATCCCGAATAACCAACTATTATTTTTATGCGGAAAGACCGCACCCCGTGATGTCGCCGGGAAATCACCCGGTATAAAAAAGAAAAGGCTAAATGCATAGTTGAATCTAGGTTTGTATTCATCGAAACGCGCAAGGGATGCAACAGGGTTACATCTCTGACACGGTTTATCATTTCTTACAAATAACTAAGATTTTTCCTAATTCGACGCAAACTCTACTCGTCAGATTTGCCACATACAATGCAGGCACCCTCAAATTTAAAAAAAATGTGATCCACGTCACATAATTTAAGCGAATACACCCCATAAATCCATCAGTATGACTTCTAATTTGCTCATTTTTTGCTCAATCAGCACTGTTTTGTATTCTTAATCGACGAATACTCATGCATAAGCGTGAGCAAAAGTGGCATGCAACGTGCTTTTACCATTACGTGCAGCATCAGCAATCGTTTACATCCCATATGTTTCAGGGACACATTTTGATTACCTCTATAAAACATATAGTTATGCATAGCGGCCGAAAAAATTGTTTCTGCGCGTAATCATTTGAAATGCGTTTATAACTTGTTAAAACCATTTGATAGCGAAAGCGCAGATTTGTGTGACTTACGTTAAGTTGTTAATTTTTTTTCATTTAGGCTCGTTTTTTAGTTATTCTTCTTATAAGAATAATTAATGAATAATTATGATTAGCTTCACACTAATGTCGTATTCAACTCTTGCGGAACCAGGAAATTCGCGGTAATGGTGATGTAACGCTGCCTGTCAGACATCTTAAGGAGTGCGCCATGAGTTACTCCCATTTTCTTGTTTCTGTTGCTGTTTCCCCCGAAAGCCACCAGCTTGTCGCCCGGGCCGTTTCGATCGCCAGGCCCCATAATGCGCGCATCAGCCTCATCACCCTTGAGGCCGAACCCGAGATGTACAATCAGCTGGCGGCCCCCATGCTGGAAGATATTCGTGAGGTATTGCAGGAAGAAACACAGCAGTTTCTGCGAGAGCTTGTCGAAAAAGCAGATTACCCTGTACATGAAACCGTTATTGCGACGGGGGAACTGAATGCCCATATTCTTGATATGTGCCGCAAGCAGAATATTGATTTAGTGATTTGCGGGAACCATAACCACAGCTTTATATCGCGGGCTACCTGTGCGGCAAAATCTATTATCGCCTCAAGCGAGGTAGACGTGCTGTTAGTACCGCTTGGGGGGGCTTAACCCCCCCAGAGGAAAATCAGGCGAGTTTAGGGAAGGTCGCGATCTTTTTTTGCAGATCGCCTTCATGACTTTGCGGGGTTATTTCGCGTAGATCCTCGATAAAACGCGCCTGCCAGTGATTAATATCGTTTTTACGGATCGTCTCCATCATTTCGGCATGGCGGGAAATTCGCTCCGTCAGCGGCATTGTCAGGGCGCGGTTGAGGGCGTTAGCCACATCATCCCGATCGTAAGGATTTACGAGCAGCGCAGAGGTCAGTTCGTTCGCAGCCCCGGCAAACTGGGAAAGCACCAGCACGCCCGGATCCGCAGGGTCCTGAGCCGCCACATACTCTTTTGCCACCAGGTTCATCCCGTCACGCAGCGGCGTGACCAGCCCCACGTCCGCGTAGCGGAAGACCTTCATCAGGATCTTACGGTCAAAATGCTGATTCAGATAAAAGAGCGGCGTCCAGCCCAGCTGGCCGTAGCGCCCGTTGATGCGCCCCGCTTCTGTCTCCAGTTGATGACGGATGTCCTGGTAGGCCTGGACTTCCCCGCGCGACGTTGGCGCGATCTGGGTATAGCGGATTTTACCGTGGTGTTGGGGGTATTTATCCAGCAGCGTTTCATAGGCCAGGAAGCGTTCCGGCAGCCCTTTGGAATAATCCAGACGCTCTACCGAGAAGATATTCTTCACATGCTTGAGTTCATTCTTAAGCTGCGCCAGCTTCGGCGGCAGCGGGCCGGAAGCCTGTTCCGCAATTTCGTCGGGTTCAATCCCTATTGGATACACTTCGGTATGGAAGGTTTTCCCCCACGCCGTATGGCTTTTACCGCCCCTGGTGACCAGACGCGCTTTGCCTGATACTGAGTCCAGAAACGCGAGACGGTCATTTTCGGTCTGGAAGCCCAGCAGGTCATAATCACACAGCGCCTCCAGCAGCTCTTCATGCGGCGGCAGCGCGGTGAAAATCTCCGGCGTCGGGAAAGGAATATGCAGGAAGAAGCCAATCCGGTTATTGACTCCCCTTTTACGCAGCTCCCGGGCGAAGGGCAGCAGGTGATAATCGTGGATCCATAAAATATCGTCTTCTTCTATTAAAGGCAGCAGTTTATCCGCCAGCAGTGCATTTACGCGCGAATAGCCCTCGAAGGACTCACGCTGGAATTTCACCAGGTCAAGACGATAGTGAAACGCAGGCCACAGGACGGCGTTGGAGAACTGCGAGTAATACTCGTCATAGTCTTTCTCCTTTAACGCAAATGATGCCCACGTAATGTTCCCGCGCGTCACCTTTTTAAGCGGTTTCTCTTGTTCATTGATTTCACCACTCCAGCCAAACCACAGCCCGCCAGCGGCTTTTAAGGCACCTAATACCCCTACCGCCAGGCCACCTGCACTGGCTTTTTTATCATCAGGCGGTGCAATTCGGTTAGAGACGACGACTAAGCGACCCATAATGGTTTCCCCCTTTGTTTTGCGCTATTTGTTGTTGTTGCTGGTTAGCGATATCAGAAATCCACTGCCAGACACCGGCGACATTCGCCAGACGCCATTCAGCGACAGTGTCACCAGGCCCCACCTTAACGGCGATCCCTCCGGCCTGTTTCACCACGCGAAACCCGGCCTCATCGGTCAGGTCATCGCCAAAAAATACCGGTGTACGTCCCTTAAATGGCGGTTCCGCCATAAACGCCGCAATAGCAGCGCCCTTATTAATGCCCTCAGGTTTTATCTCAACGACGCATTTCCCCGGCTGCAGCGCAAGCTGCGGGTGTGCATCGGCCACGCTGCGGGCAATCGCAAAGATCGCCGCTTCGTGATGCGGAGCCTGCCGATAGTGCAAGGCGAACGCCATGCCTTTCGCTTCCAGTTCCGTGCCCGGGAGCGATGCCAGCGCTAAGGAGAGTTCAGTCTGTAACGCCTGAATTAAGGTATCGGGGAGTGATACAACATGCAGTTGATCATGGATATCGCGGCGCTCCGCTCCGTGTACACCGGCTAGCGGAAAGTGGTAAGGACTGGCGAGCACGTCCAGCTCGGCCATTGAGCGCCCTGAAATCAATGCCAATGCGCCCTCGTTCAGTCGAGAGAGCTGCTGCAAATTCTCTAACACCGTATCCGGTACGACCACGTCGTCAGGATGCGGCTGGATCCCGGCGAGCGTCCCGTCGAGGTCAAAAAAGAAAGCATATTTTCCGGGCAGTACAGGCGGTGCGGTTAACAAGTCAGCCACCCTAATCCTCCTTACGGTTTACGAGAGGTAAACGCCTTTACCTCTTTCATAGCCATGTAAGTATAGACAGTGTGATGGGCCTCGCCATTTGACAACCGCCCCGCCAGCAAAACTGGCGAGGCGGTTCAGGGGTCAACTATGGTTATTAGTTGAGCAATAAAAAGTCAGCGCTGGAGTTACACGGTACGCTTCGCTTTTTGCTTGTAACGGTCGAAAATCACGGCTGCCAGCAGGATCAGGCCACGCACGACGTACTGAGAGAACGGCGAAATATTCAGCAGGTTCATGGCGTTCTCCACCGTGCCCAAAATCAGGATACCGGCCACCACATATGAGATTTTTCCGATGCCGCCTTTGAGGGAAACGCCCCCTAAAACGCAGGCTGAAATGACGATCAGCTCATAACCAATAGAGGTCATAGGCTGTCCGCTGGTCATACGCGAGGCCAGAATAATCCCGGCAGCGGCGGAGACCAGTCCCGAGAGCACAAAGATAATAATCTTGGTTCGTACGACTGGCACCCCTGCCAGACGCGCCGCTTCTTCATTACCGCCGATCGCCAGCGTGTTACGACCAAAGGTGGTGCGGTTCAGCAGGAAGCCGAACAGGATCAGGCAGGCCACGGTGAGCCAGATAGGCGCCGGCAGGCCCAGCCAGTTAGCATAGCCCAGCGTAAAGAAGCGCTCGTCTTCAATCCCCACCGCTTTGCCGTCGGAGATGATATAGGCCAGACCGCGCACTATCTGCATCGTCGCAAGCGTGGTGATCAGGGCGTTAATCTTCAGGCGTGCGATAACAAAACCGTTCACCAGACCGCTGATGACGCCGAGCAACAGACCGGCAAAAACGCCAATCCACAGGCTTTCCGTCATGTTGATCACCACCGCCGTGGTGACGCCCGCACAGGCGATAACCGAGGCTACCGACAGGTCGAAATCACCGGAGGCCAGACAGAAGAGCATACCGCAGGCCACCATGCCGGACATGGAAATAGCCAGCCCCAGCCCTTTCATATTAATAAAGGTGGCAAAATTAGGCACGAAGATCGCACAGGCGATGAAGAGTGCGGCAAAGACCACCAGCATGCCGTACTGATCCCAGATACGGCCAAAACTGAATGCCGACTTCGGCGCTCCGGATGTAGTAACAGAGGACATCATTAACTCCTTACTCAGGCGACTGCCTGGCTGACTTTAGGCATGGCGAGGTTCAACGCCTGTTGTTCATTCGCCTGTTCATGAAGTAATTCACCGGCGATTTCACCTTCCCGCATCACCACAATGCGGTCGGCAACGCCAAGCACCTCAGGCAGATCGCTGGAGGCGAACAGCACCGCCACGCCGCGTTTTGCCAGTTCATAGATCACGTTGTAAATCTCGTGTTTTGCGCCCACATCAATACCGCGCGTCGGCTCGTCCAGCAAAATGACCTTCATATCTTCCGACAGCCAGCGGCCCAAAATGGCCTTCTGCTGGTTCCCTCCTGAGAGATTCATAATCAGCTGTTCCGGGCCGGGGGTTTTGATGTTCAGCGAGCGAATATGGTGGTCGGCGTTGCTCGACTCCCAGCCGTCGTTTATCAGGCAGCCCGCGCGGATAAACTTACGGCGGGCAGAAATGTTGATGTTGTCGCGCACCGAATGCACTGGAATGATCCCCTCCGCCTTGCGGTCTTCAGGGCAGAGCATCATTCCGGCCCTGATTGCATGGGCAGGTTTCTGAATATCCACCGGCTCGCCGTCAATGGAGACCTGGCCTGCGGTAATGCGGGTACCGCCGAACAGTCCTTTCATCAGCTCGCTGCGCCCGGCCCCCACCAGACCAAACAGCCCGACGATCTCACCGCTGCGAACGGATAACGAAACCGGCGTTCGCACGCCTGGCGCTTTGACGTTGTCCAGGCGCAGGCGTTCAGGACCGTACTCGCGCGGTTTCCAGTGATAAATATCGCCCAGATCGCGCCCGACCATCGCCTGAACGAGCTGATCATGGTTAACCTGCTGCATATCGGTAAAGGTGCGCACATAACGCCCATCTTTAAATACGGTGATGGCATCGCTCAGGGCAAAAATCTCCTCCATGCGGTGCGAGACATACAAAATGGTGCGGCCTTCCTGACGCAGCTCGCGGATCACGCGGAACAGGTTTTCGATTTCACGCGCGGAGAGCGAACTGGTGGGTTCATCAAAGGCAATAATTCTGGCGTTACGCGCCAGCGCCTTTGCAATTTCAACCATCTGCCACTGGCCGATGGAGAGGTATTTCAGCGGCGTCTGGGGATCGACGTCCAGACCCAGGTGTTTAAGCTGCAGCCCCGCTTCATAATTAAGTAGCGAACGATTCACCACGCCGCTTTTGTGCGGAAGCTGCCCTAAATAGATGTTTTCAGCCACGGTCATCTCAGGGATGAGGTGCAATTCCTGATAGATAATGGCGACACCAGCGTTGAGCGCCGCCGTGGTATCGGCGAAGGCCACCTCTTCGCCGCGAATGGCCAGCGTGCCGGTTGTTGGCGCGTAGTTGCCGCTGAGGATTTTTAGCAGCGTGGATTTCCCCGCTCCGTTTTCCCCCATCAGGGCATGAACCTGGCCGGCATAGCAGTCGAAGCTGATATCGGTCAGCGCGTTAACACCGGGAAACGTTTTCCCGATGCCGCGAAAAGAGAGATACGGATTAGACTGTTGCATAACGACTCCGTGATTCCTGTAGTGTGTACGTCTGGCCCCTTACGGCGAGTAAGGGGCACAATCACAGCGTATTACTTACCGCCCAGTCCTTTTTTCGCCAGTTCCTCTTTGAAGTTGTCGCGGGTAATCAGCACCACGTCGGTCACTTCTGTAAATTTCGGCGGTTCTGCCCCTTTGGTTACCCAGTTGTAGAGCATTTCGCTGGATTTGTAGCCATGGACGTCCGGGCTTGGCAGCAGAGAGCCGTAGAAGCCGGTGGCCTGCGCTTTGGACAGCTCGCTCACCGCATCCACGCCGTTGATGCCGATCCCAATGACGTCTGGCGCTTTGAAGCCCTGGCCTTCCGTCGCGCGCACGCCGCCCAGCACGGTGTTATCGTTCATGCCGACCACCAGCCAGTGTTTCACTTCCGGGTGCTGGACCAGCATGGAGTTCGCGGCATCAAAGGCACCCGGGATGTCGTTAGATTTGGTAGGCACTTTGTAGATCTGTTTTTCCGGGAAGCCGGCCGCTTTCAACGCGTCCATTGAACCGGTCGTACGGCGACGCGCCGTGTCCAGCTCGTCCGCGGTGATAGCCATGACGGCGGTCTCTTTCACATCCCAGCCGCGTTTCTGCATCTCCTTATAAAGTTCCTGCCCCTGACGTTCACCGATTTTGGTCGCCGCCATCATGACCAGTGGAACGCTGTCCATGGGTTTGCCTTTGGCGTTAACGAACTGATCGTCAACCGCAATAACCTTCATGTCGTAACCGCGGGCTTTTGCCGCAATTGCTGACCCAAGTTTGGGATCCGGGGTACAGATAACAAAGCCTTTCGCGCCGCTGGCCGCCAGGCTGTCGATGGCGTTCAGCGTTTTCTCACCGTCCGGCACGGCGATTTTAATCACCTCAAAACCTAAATCTTTTCCGGCTTTATCAGCGAATTTCCACTCGGTCTGGAACCAGGGTTCTTCCGGCTGTTTTACCAAAAAACCGAGTTTTAAATTCTCAGCGATAGCGGATTGTGACATAACGGCAGCCAGACCGATGGCCGCCAGCGCTTTAGTAAATTTGTGCATGGTAAACTCCAGCTTTAGCATTCTTTTCTGTAGGGAAGATTTGCGTGCTTCTTATTTAATCGGACTTAAAACAAGGCATTAGCGCTTACCTCGTCATAAGCGTTATTGCTGGTGATAGTTTTAGCGGGAAATTAATCATCCATAAGAGAGCCCCATCACACCGCAGAATTACAGTAATTGCGTACATAAATTCAGCGAAAAATGACATAAAAATGGCATGAATTGTCAGACAAATGAAAGGGAGGTCAGCAGAATAATCCATAAGATTAGCTAAGAAATCCCTGATGCCTTACGGGGGTGGCGCTGCGGCTATCGCCTGACGAGGGAACCATGCTTTTTATCAAAAAAGCGAAAGAGGCATAAAAAGGCGTTATTCCTTAAAAATTGATTTAGCGCAAATTTAGTAACGCATCATATATTTGAAATGAATAATCTGTATTTATTTTTTTTACAGAGCATTATTCCGGCTAAATATTCACGAACATAAATCAGTACAACCAAAAAGACACTTACCTTTTAATATCAATAACTTAATTAATTTTCATTTGGTGGCTATATATTTGTATTTTTGTACTATATTAAACTTTGTAATGTATGGTAAACACAGCCTAATTAAGAGTTTTCTTAATCATAAGACAAAGGTATGCTTATTTATATCGAACACAGGAAGTGAATTTTCGATCGACTTCAGTTACTGCAGAAATTGCATTTCTGTTTTTCTTCGCATTTGCCTGGCTGTCAGGTTAAGCAGCGGACATCACGTCCCACAGTCTATAAGGATATGAGTATGGCTACCCAAACGATGATGCAAAAACTTAACGCGCAGATGAACCTTGAGTTCTACGCCTCGAATCTGCACCTTCACTTAAGCGCATGGTGTTCTGAGAAAAGCCTCACGGGCTCTGCCACGTTCTTTCGCTCACAGGCACAAAGCAACGTCACCCATATGATGCGCGTCTTTAACTTCCTGAAGGCCGCAGGGGCTAACCCGGTAGTTAAAGCCCTCGATGGGATCAACGAAAATTACTCTTCTCTGGAAGAACTGTTTCAGAAAACGCTGGAAGAGCATGAGCAACGCTGCACGACGCTCAACAGGCTGGCCGATGAAGCCAGAGCACAGCATGACATTACCACCCTTAAATTTTTACGCGATATGGACAAAGAACAGCAGCAGGACGGTATGCTGCTGAAAACGCTGGTGGATGAGATCCATAATGCCCGACAGGCAGGTTTATGCCCGGAACAGGCCGACCGCCACCTGCTCGACCTGGTGGCGGTGCAGCATCACTAAGCGTTTTAACCTGCCCTTTCCCTGATTCTGGGGGGCAGGTTCCCCTCCCCTTTCACCAACCCTCTGCTTTTGCTGAATTTTAACAAATCAGATCTCGCTCCCAATGATTAGCCTTACAAAATGTAATGATTTATTTAATTACATAATCATTGACGAGGGAGCAGCATGATCACTATTGAGTTTGTTGTCATTCTCCTCTGCCTGCTGACGGGTACACGTTTCGGCGGCATGGGGCTTGGGTTAATCAGCGGGATTGGCCTTTTTATTTTGTGTTTTGTCTTTGGACTTCAGCCCGGCAAGCCGCCGGTTGACGTCATGTTAACCATTCTTGCGGTGATTGGCTGCGCCGCCACCCTGCAGACGGCGGGTGGCCTTAACGTCATGATGCAGTTTGCTGAACGCCTGCTGCGCAAACACCCACAGCACATCACGCTACTTGCCCCTTTTACCACCTGGATGCTGACCTTTCTGTGCGGCACAGGGCACGTGGTCTATACCATGTTTCCCATCATTGCGGATATCGCGCTTAAAAAAGGGATCCGACCGGAACGCCCAATGGCGGTGGCATCGGTGGCATCTCAGATGGCGATCACCGCGTCTCCGGTTTCCGTCGCCGTCGTGTCGCTGGTCTCCATCCTGGCCGCGCAGCATGGGATAGGTCACGCCTGGGGGATCCTGGAAATTCTCGCCGTGTCGGTTCCCGCTTCACTTTTCGGGGTGACAATTGCGGCCCTGTGGAGTTTACGCCGCGGGAAAGATTTGGCTGACGACATCGAGTTTCAGGAAAAACTAAAAGATCCCAGGCAGCGCGAGTTTATCTATGGCGGCACGGAGACGTTGATGAACCAGCGTTTTCCGAAGCAGGCCTACTGGTCGACATGGATTTTCTTTGCCGGTATTGCGGTGGTGGTTCTGCTCGGGGCCTTCCCTGAACTGCGCCCCGCCTTCGAGCTGAAAGGCAAAATGACGGCTCTGTCGATGAACCTTGTCATTCAGATGATGATGCTCATTGCCGGGGCCGTGATGCTGATGGTCTGCAAGGTCAATGCCTCCGCTATCTCAAACGGCGCGGTATTCAAGGCCGGCATGGTGGCGATCTTCTCGGTGTTCGGGGTGGCGTGGATGAGTGATACCTTTTTCCAGGCGCATCTCGACGAGTTAAAGCTGGCGCTGGAAGGCGTTGTGAAAAGCCATCCGTGGACGTATGCCATCGTGCTTTTCCTGGTGTCGAAGCTGGTGAACAGCCAGGCCGCGGCCCTGACGGCCGTGGCGCCGATGGGGTTGATGCTGGGCATCGATCCGAAAATGCTGATCGCCTTCTTTCCGGCGTCATACGGCTATTTTGTCCTGCCGACCTACCCCAGCGATTTAGCCTGCATCGGCTTTGACCGCTCGGGGACGACCCGCATCGGCAAGTTCATTATTAACCATAGCTTTATTCTGCCAGGGTTAATTGGCGTAAGCTGCGCCTGCGCGGCGAGCTACCTGCTGGTGCAAACCTTCTTTTAACCGCATCAACGGGCGACACGCGCGGTCGCCCGTGCGCAGGTTTAATGAGACTCGCCCTGCGGCGTGAAGCGCAGCTCTATGAGCGCGATGGCTTTCTGGATCGCGCGAAGCGTAACCGGATCGGCAGCAGCAGGATGGCTGGCAAAATCGATATTTTTCAGCTGAGTGGACATCTTCTCGCGCACTTCAACCGGCGCAATAACGTCCATAACATCAAGAATTTGCTTGATAACCAGCTGACAGGCGACAACGTCAGATACCAGTTCCTGATCGGCGCTCAGGTTTTGTGACATGGGGCTTTCTCCTTATTCAAAGGCCGCCATAGTATCAAAACGTGGCCCCTGACATCTTCCCTTCATCGCCGCAAGACATAAAAAAACCCGCCGAAGCAGGTTTTTCTGTCAGAACATGGCGCCTGGCGGCACGTCTTTAAAGGTGCGGCAGTAGTTGGCCCACATACTTTTCAGGATTTTGCGCAGTTTCATTGTGATGCTCCATTAACGTGTTATACAACGCTGTCGTCAATGTGCCTATAATATGACCACGGTCACAAAAATCAATATTTTTGTGATGCGCATCACAATTTAACTCTCGAAGAGATCGTTAACCCACGATACCGCGAACAAAATCTTCGATCGCCTTATCCTGGCAATTTTCGAAGAAGCACTGCTGGAAACGCGGGCCGGAAACAGCGGTCTTTACCAGCTCAGGATCGATGGCGCGCAGCGAGTCCAGATAGTTATCTTTCACTACGGCCGCTTTCACCTGGTTCAGAATACCGGCGTTACGCACCTGCGGCTCTTTACGCTCTGGCGGATAACCCTCCCCTTTGCGGCCGGTGAATGCTTTTTCAAAGATAAAGCGAACGTTCAGCTCCGCCCCCCAGCCAAAACCTTTGGCAAACGGCAGCGAAAGCGCATTGCCGTTGTTGATTTGCGCAAAGAGGAAAGCGTCTGCGGGATCGATGCAGTAGCCGCAAATCACGCCAGGGTGGATGTTTAACGACATCAGCGCCCCCTGCCCGGTGCCGCATCCGGTGACCACGAAATCTACCGCTTTCGCATTCAGCAAAATACTCGCCATAATGCCCAGGTGGATGTAGGTCAGGTGATGATCGTTTTCGTCGCTCATACCGACGTTATATACCGGAAACCCTTTTTCATCAGCTACCGTTTTCAGCTCTTTCAGTATCACCGCGTTTTTGGCCGCCTGGCTGTTTTCCATCATCAGTGCAATTTTCATTATCTCTCTCTCCGGGATGCGCTGCGGGCGAACCCGCTATGGATACCTTTTCATAATTTACCCTACTATCAAACAAACGCACTTTCAAAGTAAATGAAATATAGTTTTAAAAAAATAAATGCGCGCTCACAGATCTGTGACAAAAGCGCCTCACGTCGTCCGTTGCAAAGAGAGAAGAGAGATTGTCCGGCTATTCGGGGGATTGCGGCGGGCATCTGCGGGTACGATAACGTATTTCCATCCACTCAGAGCGAACCATGAAAAGAGTCATCGTAGCCGGCGCTATCCTGCTGCTCGCAGGGTGCAGCGTTAACCGTCAGGCGGAAATCAGCAGCCTCGATGCCCCGAACGGCATTGTCCGCCTCGACTACGGCCAGGCAGTGCTGCAAAACGCCTGGTCCGACGAATATGTTAATAACGGAACCGCGGTAAAAGCCTGCCAGAACATGGGGTATGCCACCGCCTCCGCCTACGGACAGCCCGTCAAAACCTGTACCCTGACAAGCGGCTCTTTGTGCCTGAACGAGAGCGTGACCATTCAGTATAAATGCATGGGGTATGCCGTTAACCCTAAGTCAAATAACCCCTGGTATTAATCAAAGCTGCCAGCGCGTGCTGGCGCTTTATTTAACTAAGAACAAAAATAATTCGCATTAATAAAGATAAATATCGCCAATGCGTTTTATTCCCATTCGTATTTTGAACTAATAAATATTTAATTTTACTTTTTGCAAATAATTAAATAACAAATTATAGTGTCGCTCATTATGAACCCGTAATAATAATCCGGAGCGCCACCATGCTGAAAACTGAAATGATCGACAAGCTCAATGCGCAAATGAACCTTGAGCTCTATTCATCCCTTCTCTACCAGCAGATGAGCGCCTGGTGCAGCTATCACAGCTTCGAAGGGGCGGCAGCGTTTCTGCGTCGTCACGCTCAGGAAGAGATGACCCACATGCAGCGCCTGTTCGATTATCTGACCGATACGGGTAGCCTGCCGCGCATCGAGAACGTGGCATCGCCTTTTGCCGAGTACAATTCTCTCGACGAACTGTTCCGCGCCACCTATGAGCACGAACAGCTGATCACTCAGAAAATTAACGAACTGGTTCATGCGGCAATGATCGGCCAGGATTATCCAACCTTTAATTTCCTGCAGTGGTACGTCGCTGAACAGCACGAAGAAGAGAAGCTGTTTAAATCGGTGCTGGATAAATTATCGCTGGTGGGTAAATCCGGCGAAGGACTTTACTTTATTGATAAAGAACTTTCGACTCTCGATACGCAGAATTAATATCAGCGCGGCGCCGGTTTCCGGCGCCGCGTTAATTTACATACACCCCGCGCAGCTGGTGCAGCGCCAGTCGTGAGGATTCACGGCCTGGTAAAAATTGCGGTAATTCGCCGTCTCCAGCGGAATACCCGCCTCGAAAAACAGGTCGGTTAGCCAGTCGACGTTCTCAATAATCCACTCATCTTCCTGTAGTCCCTGGGCGAACGCCTCATCCTCGGGATCGATAATCGAATAAATTGCCCACGTGCCCATGTCTTTTTCGCGTCGGGACTCCGGCAGCGTCAGGGGCTGATTCTGCCAGCTGATAATCCAGTGACCGTGGCATAACAGATTGCCTCCCCGGCTCCATGCCGCGGTAAATAGATTCTCCCCCGCCATAAAAACCCTCACTTTATTTTATTATTTGTACAAGGTGTTTACGTTACGCCTGAATTTCGCGCCGTAATATTGCCCTTATGAAGTAGGCATCACCCCATAAAGGATCGGAGGGTTAGCCGGGTGTAAAATAATCATTACACGACTTGTAACGGTGATTTGACGAATTACCGCTTTTCCCTTACTCTGCGCCGCAGAATTTGTCGCGATTCACCATCGTTGTAGAGGAAAGCGTGAAAAACAGAACCCTGGGAAGTATTTTTATCGTCGCCGGAACGACGATTGGCGCAGGAATGCTGGCAATGCCCCTGGCCGCAGCAGGCGTGGGATTTGGAATGACCCTGCTGCTGCTTGGCACGCTCTGGGCATTAATGTGCTACACCGCACTGCTGCTGCTTGAGGTATACCAGCATGTCCCCGCCGATACCGGACTGGGTTCGCTTGCGGCGCGCTACCTGGGACGCTACGGCCAGTGGATCACCGGCTTTAGCATGATGTTCCTGATGTATGCCCTGACCGCCGCCTATATTAGCGGTGCCGGAGAGCTCATCGCCTCCAGCGTCAATGACTGGTTTGGCTCAGACATTACCCCTGCCACGGGAGCCATCTTCTTTGCGCTCATCGGCGGGGGCGTGGTCTGCGTGGGAACCTCGCTGGTCGATCTGTTTAACCGCTTTCTCTTCAGCGCTAAAATTCTGTTTCTGGTTGTCATGCTGGTGCTGCTGGCGCCGCACGTGCACAAGGTGAACCTCCTGACGCTGCCGCTGGAAAAAGGTCTGGCGCTTTCCGCTATCCCGGTTATTTTCACCTCGTTTGGCTTCCACGGCAGCGTGCCAAGCATCGTCAGCTATATGAACGGTGATATTCGCAAGCTGCGCCGCGTCTTTGTCATCGGCAGCGCCATTCCGCTGATCGCCTACATTTTCTGGCAGCTGGTGACGCTGGGCAGCATTGACTCTTCAACCTTCGTCGGGCTGATGGCGCAGCATGCTGGCCTGAACGGTTTTCTGTTGTCCCTGCGCGAGGTAGTCACCTCGCCGCACGTGGAGCTGGCGGTGCACCTGTTTGCCGACCTGGCACTGGCGACCTCATTCCTGGGCGTGGCGCTCGGCCTGTTTGATTACCTTGCCGACCTGTTCCAGCGCCGCAATACCGCCGTCGGGCGGTTGCAAACCGGCGCCATTACCTTCCTGCCGCCGCTGGCCTTTGCGCTGTTTTACCCGCGCGGGTTTGTGATGGCGCTGGGCTACGCGGGAGTGGCGCTCTCTGTCCTGGCCCTGCTGCTCCCTTCCCTGCTGGCGTGGAAAAGCCGTCAGCAGCATCCTCAACAGGGATACCGCGTGGCAGGCGGGAAACCGCTGTTGTGCGTTGTGTTTAGCTGCGGGGTGATGATTATTCTGGTGCAGGTGTTGATTGCAGCGGGGATGCTGCCGGAAGTGGGTTAAATATAAAAGGGGCTATCATCAGCCCCTTTTTTATCAGTGCAGGCAGCAGCTCTTAAACTTCTTCCCGCTGCCGCAAGGACACGGATCGTTACGCCCCACCTTCGTGCCGTTCACGACAGGCTTCTTCGCTTCCGGCTGCTGCGGATTCTCCACCCAGTAGTTGTATAAGCGCAGGGCCGCAGGCTGGATGCGCTCGATGCTGGCGATATACTCCTCTTCGGACAGTTCATCCAGCTTCTCGCTGTTCTCTTCCGTTCCGTGCAGGGCAATCACCTCGAGGTCGGCCTTCAGGGATTCCGGCAAGGCTGACCAGTCCGTCAGCGCCACGCCGCGCATGTAGCCATAGCACCACTCTTCGACCACGGTGTAACTCTCCCCGTCAACGTCGTTATAGCCGAACATCGGCTCAAACTGATCCGGGTACTCGCTCAGGCGCTCGGCAATGTCGTTCATATGCTTAAAGCAGAGATCGATAAAACGGTTCATCTCACGATCGTTTTTCCAGCGCGGAATGTATTTCTCCCCGCCCCACACCGCCACCAGCCAGGCATCTGGCTCAACGACAACAGGGCCGGAAAGCACTGCGGTAAACATGCCGTCCAGTTCGGATACGTCAATCACGGACGCATCGTCATGACCGTAAGACATTAACGTCTCTTCCAGCCACGCCATTTCGCTTTCATTTAATGGACCTTCCGTCATCGCGGACACTCCTGATAAAAAGGAAAGGATCCTACCACAGATCGCACGCCTGCCCTGGCTGAAGTTTAGGTCTTTATTGCTGCAAAAGCGTGCAAATCGTGACCGTTGCACAACTTATGGGCTTTATTGTTAACGATGTGTGATCTCCGCTGTAATTTCTTCTGCTGCCCCAGGGCGGGATAACGCGGCACTCTATACTCAAAGATGTCATATCCCCGTCAAGGGGTTAACCATTCTGGCAACGTTTTTGCTTGCTGTTCTTCGCGCGACGCTGCGCATGGAAACCTCGCCGTATCACGCAGGATGCCGTTCGTTTAGTGCATTTTGTTCTTGCTCGTGTTTTTGGATTGGCTGCGCCCTGGGCGTTCAGGCTTACGCCGTGGTGCAAAAACCTCTTTGCTAAGGAACATAATAATGTCGCTGAAATTTATCAGAACTCCCCTTTCTCTTGTGTTGGCCGGTTGCCTGGTGACGGCGTTTTCCGCCCGGGCAGATATTGTGATTGGCGTGGCCGGGCCGTTCACCGGACCGAATGCCACCTATGGCGATCAGTACTGGCACGGCGCTACGCAGGCCGCAGAAGACATTAATGCTGCAGGCGGGATTAACGGTGAGAAGATCAAACTGGTTCAGGGGGATGATGCCTGCGAGCCTAAGCAGGCCGTGGCCGTCGCCAACCGCTTAGTCGACCAGGATAAGGTCAATGCCGTGGTCGGCCATTTCTGCTCCTCTTCCACCATGCCCGCCTCTGAGGTGTATAGCGACGCCGGCATCATCGCGATTACTCCCGGCTCGACCAATCCGCTGATCACCGAGCGCGGCATGAGCGACATGTTCCGCATGTGCGGCCGCGACGACCAGCAGGGCCAGGTGGCCAGCGACTTCATCATCGACAAGCTGAAAGCCAAACGCGTGGTCATCATTCACGATAAAGACACCTATGGACAGGGGCTGGCAGACGCTACCAAAGCGGCGCTGGCGAAACGCGGGGTCAAGGATGTGATGTATGAGGGGTTATCCCGCGGTGAAAAAGATTTTAACGCGCTGGTGACGAAGATCGGTGCCCAAAAACCGGACGTGGTGTTCTTCGGCGGCTGTCACCCGGAAGCCGGCCCGCTGGTTCGCCAGATGCGTGAACAGGGCGTGCAGGCGAAATTCTTCTCCGGCGACTGCATTGTTAACGAAGAGATGGTGACTGCGGCGGGCGGCCCGCAATACACCAACGGCATTTATATGACCTTCGGTAAAGATCCGCGCCTGATCCCGGACGGTAAAGCAGTTATCGAGAAATTCCGCGCCGGTAAATTCGAGCCGGAAGGTTACACCCTCTACTCCTATGCTTCCGTACAGGCCATTGCCGCGGCCTTCAAGGCCACCGGCGGCAAGGACTCTGCCAAAGCCAGCGAGTGGCTAAAGGCCAATTCCGTCGACACGGTGATGGGCAAAAAAGCCTGGGACAACAAAGGCGATCTGAAAGTGTCTGACTACGTGGTTTACCAGTGGGACGACAAGGGAAAATATAAGGAAGTCGAGTAACGGGACGGAGTCACGCTCAACGTCGGCGGGCCTGCCCGTCGGCGCGTAATAAACATCAGGCTGCGCGGCTCGCGCAGCCTATAAAACGAGCGCGCTAAAATGAGTACATTCTTCCTGCAACAGTTAATCAATGGCTTAACGCTGGGCTCCGTCTACGGCCTGATCGCCATCGGCTACACCATGGTGTACGGCATTATCGGCATGATCAATTTCGCCCACGGCGAAGTGTATATGATTTCCGCCTATCTCTGCGCCATTGGCCTGGCGCTGCTCTCTTTCTTCGGGCTTGAGTCATTCCCCCTGCTTATTCTGGGTACGCTGGTGTTCACCATCGCGGTAACCGGCGTGTACGGCTGGACTATCGAGCGTATCGCCTACAAGCCGCTGCGCAACTCCACGCGACTGGCGCCGCTTATCTCCGCCATCGGGATGTCGCTTATCCTGCAAAACTATGCCCAACTGAGCCAGGGACCGCGCCAGCAAGGGGTGCCGACCATGCTCGACGGCGTGATTCGCCTGCATTTTGGCGACGGGTTCGTGCAGATAACCTACACCAAAGTGTTTATTCTGGTCGCCTCGTTTGCCGGCATGCTGATCCTTACCTGGATAATCAACCACACCCGGCTGGGGCGGATGTGCCGCGCGGTACAGCAGGATCGGAAGATGGCCTCCATTCTGGGCATTAACACCGACCGGATTATTTCGCTGGTTTTTATTATCGGCGCGGCGATGGCAGGCCTGGCGGGCGTGCTCATCACCATGAATTACGGCACCTTTGATTTCTACGTCGGGTTTGTGATTGGCATTAAGGCCTTTACTGCGGCAGTGCTCGGCGGCATCGGATCCCTCCCCGGCGCCATGCTGGGTGGCCTTATCCTCGGCGTCGCGGAAGCCCAGTTCTCCGGCATGGTGAACTCGGACTATAAAGATGTCTTCTCATTTGGCCTGCTGGTCATGATCCTGATTTTCCGTCCCCAGGGACTGCTTGGGCGCCCGATTGTGGCCAAAGTGTGAGGGAGAGAATGATGACATCGCACGGTTTTTCTCTTAAACGCTGCATTCTCGACGCGATTTTTTCCGGGCTGATTGCGCTGATTATCTTCGGCCCCATTGCGGGCGTGGTGCTGGACGGGTACAGCTTTAACTTCGCCGGACAGCGGCTGGCCTGGATGGTTGGCATTGTGATGCTGGGGCGTTTTCTGTTGAGCGCCTTTTTAGGTACCGCCGCGGGAGCCCGCTTTCAGGCTCGCTTTGAGGCCGATAGCGCGGGCGTGTATGTACGGCCTCCGGAATACAAAAGCCGCATGCGCTGGATTATTCCTCTGGTGATTGCTCTTGCGGTTTGCTTTCCGTTTGTCGCCACTAAATATGTGCTGACCGTCGCTATTCTCGGGCTGATCTACGTGCTTCTTGGCCTGGGGCTGAACATCGTCGTGGGGCTGGCCGGCCTGCTGGACCTGGGGTACGTTGCGTTCTACGCGATCGGGGCGTACGGTCTGGCGCTGGGATACCAGTATCTCGGCTTAGGCTTCTGGAGCATGCTGCCGCTGGCGGCGATCATGGCCGCCGCCGCAGGCGCCCTGCTCGGTTTCCCTGTGCTGCGCATGCACGGTGACTATCTGGCCATCGTCACCCTCGGATTCGGGGAGATCATTCGCCTGGTACTGAACAACTGGCTGACCTTCACCGGCGGCCCCAATGGCGTCTCGGCCCCTCCTCCCACCTTTTTCGGTCTGGAGTTTGGACGACGCGCCAGGGAAGGTGGCGTGCCCTTCCACGAATTTTTCCACCTGACCTACAACCCGAACATGAAGTTCATCTTTATCTATACGGTGCTGTTTCTGGTAGTAATGCTGGTGCTCTACATTAAGCACCGCCTGACGCGGATGCCGATTGGCCGTGCGTGGGAAGCCCTGCGGGAAGACGAAATTGCCTGTCGCTCAATGGGGTTAAATCATGTGCTGGTTAAGCTCTCAGCCTTTACGCTGGGCGCGTCGACCGCGGGCATTGCCGGGGTATTCTTCGCGACCTACCAGGGGTTCGTGAACCCGACCTCATTCACGTTCTTCGAATCGGCGCTGATTCTCGCCATCGTCGTGCTGGGGGGTATGGGCTCGACGCTGGGCGTAGTGCTGGCCGCCTTTGTGCTCACGGTCACGCCGGAGCTGCTGCGCAGTTTTGCTGAGTACCGCGTCCTGCTGTTTGGCATGCTGATGGTGGTGATGATGATCTGGCGTCCGCGCGGTTTGATCCGCATTAACCGCAGCGGGTTTGCCGTGCGTAAGGGCGTGGCGCCATGAACGAAACGATATTGCGCGTTGAACATCTGATGATGCACTTCGGCGGGATTAAGGCGCTAAACGACGTCAACCTGGACGTGCAGCGCGGCTCCATTACCGCCCTCATCGGGCCAAACGGGGCGGGAAAAACAACCGTGTTTAACTGCCTGACGGGCTTCTATAAGGCCTCCGGCGGCAGCATTTTATTTAATACCCGCACAAAAACGACCAACGTTATTCAGGTCCTCGGACAAAAATTCCAGCCGGGCGACTGGATTAACCCCGCGCAGCTCGGGCAGCGCCTGTTCTACAAAATGTTTGGCGGAACGCACCTAGTGAATCGCGCCGGGCTGGCGCGCACCTTCCAGAACATTCGTCTTTTCCGCGAGATGTCGGTCGTGGAAAACCTGTTGGTCGCGCAGCATATGCGCGTTAACCGCAATCTGCTCGCCGGGATTTTAAACACGCCGGCATACCGGCAGGCGGAGAGCGACGCCCTGGACAGAGCCTTCTACTGGCTGGAAGTGGTGGACCTGGTGGAGTTCGCCAATCGCCTGGCGGGAGAGATGTCGTACGGCCAGCAGCGGCGTCTGGAGATCGCGCGGGCAATGTGTACCGGGCCCGAGATGATCTGCCTGGATGAACCCGCCGCCGGGCTTAACCCGGTCGAAACGCATAAGCTCAGCAGCATTATTCGCTTTCTGCGGGATAGGCATGACATCACGGTATTACTGATTGAGCATGATATGGGGATGGTGATGGAGATTTCGGACGACATTATCGTGCTTGACCACGGCGATGTGATTGCCAGAGGAAAACCCGAGCAGATCCAGCATGATGAAAAGGTCATTGCCGCCTACCTGGGCACGGATGAAAGCGAGGTGATCCTATGAGCGAACCGCTGCTGGCATTTCGCGAGGTGGACGTGTTCTACGGCGTGATTCAGGCGTTGAAACAAGTTTCGCTGGAGGTCCATAAAGGTGAAACCGTGGCGCTGATTGGCGCAAACGGCGCGGGGAAATCGACATTGCTGATGTCCATCTTTGGCCAGCCCCGTATCCGCAACGGGCAGATCCTTTTCAGTGGTGAGGATATCAGCCATAAATCCACCCACTACGTCGCCTCCGGCGGCATTGCGCAGGCGCCTGAAGGCCGGCGCGTCTTCCCGGAGATGACCGTTGAAGAGAACCTGCTGATGGGGACCATCCCCATCGGTAACCGGTATGCGGCTGAAGATATGCAAACCATGTTCGAGCTGTTCCCTCGCCTCAAGGAGCGGCGTAAGCAACGTGCGATGACCATGTCCGGCGGGGAACAGCAGATGCTGGCTATCGCCCGGGCGCTGATGAGCCGTCCGAAGCTGCTGCTGCTGGATGAACCGAGCCTGGGCTTAGCGCCGATCGTGGTGAAGCAGATCTTCCAGACGCTGCGCGAGCTGGCCCGTAATGGCATGACCATTTTTCTGGTGGAGCAGAATGCGCACCATGCGCTGAAACTTTCCGATCGCGGGTATGTGATGGTTAACGGGCAGATCCGGCTGAGCGGCAGCGGCGAGGAGCTGCTGGGCAATCAGGAAGTGAGGAAGGCGTATTTGGGTGGGGTGTGACTACCGGGTGACCACAGGACAGAACGCGAAATAATTAGCGCCCCACATTGCTTATCTTTCGTCCCCATTTTCAACCCAATTCAAATAGCCCACAATAAATCCAACAAATTTGACAGAAATATCTTCGGGGATATTATAACTCCATTAAGAAAACCAAGAGAACTGATAAGTGCTAGCTGTAGAGAATTTGAGTCTGTCGTTATCATTTCATAGATCTACCCAGAAAGCGCTGATAACAGTAAAAACACCCCAAAGGAACAGTTTTTTTTAAAAAATCCTGAAAAGCATCATAAAAGAAGAGAGGCTCACATCCAATTATTGATCGAGGACAGTACAAGTGTTACTCAAGCCACAACTCCTGATGACTGCTTGTCCGACCATGCTGATACGACGATGTATTCAATTGGTGGCCGCGTAGCAGTCGTAATAGTGGTTTGTGAAAAAAAGTTAGGTTTCGAATACGGCTATTAAATTTTATGTTTTCGGAGATTACTCCGCTGAACAACTTGACACTGGAGTATAATTTGGTAATGAGTATGATAAAGTTAAGTGTTATCGTACCCTGTTATAATTCTCGTGATTACATTGCTGAATGTCTTCACTCTGTTCTCCCGTACATGTCAAATACGATTGAGCTCGTTATTGTAAATGATGGTTCTACAGATGATAGCTCAGCGGTTATAGAGAAGACCGTCAATCGCTTCAAAGATAAAAGCATTACGATTATTCACCAGGTTAACGCAGGGATTTCCGCTGCCAGGAATGCAGGTATCAACGCCGCCAAAGGTGAGTATCTTGCTCTATTAGATTCGGATGATTTCTTCCATCCTGATTTCTGGAAAGAAGTGTTGCCTGTTATAAATGACTCTTCCATTGATATTGTTGAATTTAACGCCGATCAGTTCGACGGTGAAACGTCCAACATTGTGGAACATATTGACTGCGCCGTGTTCCATGAGAGGGTCGAGATCACATCCGTTTCTGAACTTACGCCCGCTTTCAAAAGAAGCAAGTGGTATCCCTGGGCACGGGTTTATAAAAAAGCGCTCTTCCAAAATTTTGACATCACGTTCCCCACCGGCCGGCTTTATGAAGATATGAGTACTATCCCCGCACTCTATTTACATAGCAATGTTATCTATGGGATAGATAAATCATTAATCTGGTATCGCTATCATAAAAAAAGTATAACGCAGACCTTCAGACCAAAAGATTTGATTGATTTAGTCTTCGCTGCGCAATCGCTCTCGCTACTGGCAAAGGATAATACAGAGGTAAAGCGAGCTATTTTTCCAACAGTGCAAAGAATATTCAATTTTATCAAATACATGCTGGTGAGAAACAAAGACGCAAAACTTCCTCTGGCTGAACAGAAGGCCCTGCGTCGTGCTCTGCTAACTTTTATTGGCGATTTCAAATCATCACGAAAAGTCCAGATATTATTTTTACCTTTGTATCTGAGCACAATTGTGAGGTTTAGAAAGAAGTAAAAAATTTTGATTGGGTTGGTCCTGGCGGCCATACAGGTTCGTTTGGGTCAACCCTATTTATCAGAACTCACTGCTATTACCTGACACGTAAGCCATAACCAACTCTGCAGCATCCTGAAGTAACACCACTGCAGCGGAAGGCAGCCAGCTGGAGAAACAGCAAATTCCAGGCACAAAAAAACCACCTTTCGGTGGTTTCACGACACTGCTTATTGCTTTGATTATTCTTTGTTTCCCATGGTACCCGGAGTGGGACTTGAACCCACACAGCGCGAACGCCGAGGGATTTTAAATCCCTTGTGTCTACCGATTCCACCATCCGGGCTCGGGAAGAAAGTGGAGGCGCGTTCCGGAGTCGAACCGGACTAGACGGATTTGCAATCCGCTACATAACCGCTTTGCTAACGCGCCGTAAAACTTTTGAAACTGACACCCGCTGCTGCGAATGTCTTTAATCTGGAGCGGGAAACGAGACTCGAACTCGCGACCCCGACCTTGGCAAGGTCGTGCTCTACCAACTGAGCTATTCCCGCATGTCATCAAGCTTACTACTAACCGCTTGATTTCACTATCGTCCGGCTTGCTGTGCCGCCGTTCGATGCGTTGCATTCTACTGATATGACGTTATGAGTCAACGTTATTTTTTGCTTCCCCGGATCGTTTGCTGAAAATTACGGCGAAACGATCACTGTTCAAGCAAATCCCCGCGCGCAGCGTTCAAATATTGCAGCATTGACCACAGTGTCAGCACCGCCGCTACCCACAGAAGACCGATCCCCGCCCACTCTACCCAGGCGTTCGGGCGCCAGAGCATCCAGACCAGCGAGGCCATCTGCGCGGTTGTTTTCACTTTACCAATCCAGGACACCGCCACGCTGCTGCGTTTCCCCAGCTCAGCCATCCACTCGCGCAGCGCAGAGATGATGATCTCACGGCCGATCATGGTTGCGGCGGGCAGCGTCACCCACCAGGTATGATAGTGCTCAGCCACCAGCACCATCGCGATAGCGACCATGACTTTATCGGCTACCGGATCGAGAAACGCGCCGAAACGGGTGCTTTGGTTCCAGCGGCGCGCCAGATAGCCATCAAACCAGTCAGTTACCGCTGCGATAAGGAAGATCAATGCGCAGGCAAACGGTGCCCAGACAACCGGCAGATAAAATGCCAGCACAAAGAACGGAATGAGTACAACACGAAAGAGAGTGAGCAACGTAGGGATATTATATTGCATAGTGACGGTAACTATTTGTTGTCAGTAAAATTTAGCTCTATGTTGCTACAGAGCCCTCAATGTTTCAACGAGTAGTAGATCTTTTCTGCCAGCCCTTGCGAAATACCCGGCACTTTTGCAATTTCCTCCATGCTGGCGTTGAGTAATCCTTGCAATCCGCCCATATATTTCAGCAGCATCTGGCGGCGTTTTGGCCCCACGCCCTCAATGGTCTCAAGCGTGCTCGTGTTTTTGACCTTCGCCCGTTTTTTGCGGTGTCCGCTGATGGCATGGTCGTGCGACTCATCGCGAATATGCTGGATAACGTGCAGCGCCGGGGAGTCCGGTGGCAGGCTGAAGCCCTCGCCTTCCGGTTCGAAGAACAACGTCTCCAGACCGGCCTTACGATCGGCCCCTTTTGCCACGCCTAACAAAAGCGGATGGTTTTTGTCCCACTCAACGTCAAGCGACTCGAATACCGCTTTCGCCTGACCAAGCTGCCCTTTCCCACCGTCGATAAGAATGACGTCAGGGATCTTGCTTTCTTCAATGGCCTTACCGTAGCGACGGCGGAGCACCTGATTCATGGCCGCATAGTCGTCACCCGGCGTGATGCCGGTGATGTTATATCGGCGATACTCGGCGCGCAGCGGGCCGTTGGCGTCAAACACCACACAGGACGCCACCGTCTGCTCACCCATCGTATGGCTGATATCAAAACATTCCATTCGCTTCACTTCCGCCAACTTCAGGAGCGTCGCCAGCGCGGTTAAACGCTGGCTGACCGTGGATTGCTGGGACAGTTTCGTGCTGAGCGCCGTCGCCGCGTTGGTTCGCGCCAGCTTCAGATAGCGCGCACGATCGCCGCGCGGTTTGGTTTGAACATTGACCCGACGGCCCGCCAGTTCGGAAAGCGAATCGGCCAGCAGGGTTTTATCGTCAAGATTAAAATCAAGCAAGATCTCGGAGGGCAACGTGCGCATCTGGCTGCCCTGCAGATAGAACTGGCCGACAAACGTTTCCACCACTTCTCCCAGCTCAGTGCCGCCAGGCACTTTCGGGAAATAGCTGCGGCTGCCGAGCACTTTTCCCTGGCGAATGAACAGCACATGCACGCAGGCCATGCCGGCATCGAAGGCCACGCCGATAACGTCGAGATCGTCACCGGTATTCGAGACAAACTGTTTCTCAGTGACTCTGCGCACCGCCTGGATTTGGTCGCGGATCCGCGCAGCTTCTTCAAACTCAAGCGCGGCGCTGGCTTTTTCCATTCGCGCAATTAGCTGGGTTAAGACCTGATCGTCTTTGCCGGCTAAGAACAGGCGTACATATTCTACCTGCTGCGCATACTCGTCTTCACTGACCAGCCCGGCAACGCAGGGGCCAAGGCAGCGACCAATCTGGTACTGCAGACACGGGCGCGAGCGGTTGCGGTAGACGCTGTTTTCACACTGGCGGATCGGGAAGATTTTTTGCAGCAGCGCCAGCGTCTCCCGCACGGCATAGCCATTCGGGAAGGGGCCGAAATATTCACCCTTCGCATGTTTTGCGCCGCGGTGCATCGCGAGCCGCGGATGCGTATCGCCACTCAGAAAGATAAACGGATAAGACTTGTCGTCCCGCAGCAGCACGTTATAGCGCGGCTGGTAGAGCTTAATATAGTTGTGCTCAAGCAGCAGCGCTTCCGTCTCGGTATGCGTCACGGTGACATCAATATTCTGAATAAGTGAGACCAGCGCTTCGGTCTTACGGGAGGCAAGGTTGCTGCGGAAATAGCTGGAAAGACGTTTTTTAAGATCTTTGGCCTTCCCCACATAGATAACCGTACCGCCAGCGTCATACATCCGATAGACGCCTGGCTGGCTGGTTACGGTTTTCAGAAATGCTTTTGAATCGAATACATCACTCACTGACTTAACAACGTCTCCGCGTTACATAAACCGTGCCGGATGGCCAGATGAGTCAGTTCAACATCACCATGGATGTTCAGTTTACTGAACATTCGATAACGATAGCTGTTGACCGTTTTCGGGCTGAGATTCAGCTGTTCTGAGATCTCATTCACTTTCTGACCCTTGGTGATCATCAGCATAATCTGCAATTCACGCTCAGACAAACTGGCAAACGGCGATTCCGTTTTCTCGGGTTCGATCTGGCTCAGCGCCATCTGCTGCGCAATGTCAGAGGCAATGTAACGCTGCCCGGCAAAAACAGAACGGATAGCATTGACGACTTCCTGCGGAGCGGCACCTTTGCTCAGGTAACCAGCTGCACCCGCCTGCATCACCTTCGCGGGCAGTGGGTTTTCAGTATGCACGGTCAGCATGATGACTTTCGTATCAACAAAGGTACGCGCGATTTTGCGTGTTGCCTCAAGACCACCGATACCGGGCATGTTCATATCCATCAGCACCACATCGGCCGAGTTTGTGCGGCACCATTTTACGGCATCTTCCCCACAGCACGCCTCACCGGCAACTTTAATACCTTTAATATCTTCAAGAATGCGTCGTATCCCTGCGCGCACCAGTTCGTGGTCATCAACAAGAAGGACGTTGATCAAAGGAAATGTCTCCAGAATAGGGATAACGCTACTGAGTGATAATTTGGCTTATATTAACGGTTTTCATCACAAGATTAAAACGTTAAAAAATCGGCCATTCGATTTTGGTCTCGTTTTTGGAAATTAGCCTGTACAGTCCATGGAAAGAGAGCCCTGCCATCAGAGCTTTTCCGGCCTTTTTTAAGCATCTGTATTCAAAAAGTTACAAAAAGCTTGCATGTTTTTCTCGCGGAAAAACTGTCCTCAAATTTTTGTAACAATAATTAACGGCAAGTAAACCAGGCGCAAACAATTAATAACCGTACCAGAGCATCAGTTTACCGTCTGGCTGCGTTTACGCAAATAAACACCAACGTAAAAGTACGAAAAACAACCGCTGCATTTTTTGCTGCAGCTTGTGGTATACTCCGCCGCCTTGACTTTCGTCGTCGCGCTTTAGCGCCGTTTAATAATGAGGAAAATAAATGAGCACACCTGAATTTGCCACTGCGGAGAATAACCAGGAACTGGCACAGGAAGTAAACTGCCTGAAAGCGCTGCTAACACTGATGCTGCAGGCGATGGGCCAGGCTGACGCTGGTCGTGTGATCATTAAAATGGAAAAACAAATCGCGCAGATGGAAGACCAGGCGGAATCGGCCGTATTTGCTAACACCGTTAAGCAAATCAAACAAGCGTACCGCCAGTAACAAAAAACGGCTGGATGCAGTGCATTCAGCCGTCCACTCGTCTGTCACGCAGAACGTACTCTCTAATCAGATCAATCCCGTAGCCGCCGCGTAACAGGCTATCTGCGTCTTGTTTGGCGCATTAAATTTTTTCTGCATATTCTTCTGATGGAAGTTAACCGTATTCTCTGAAATAGAGAGAATGATCGCTATTTCCGCAGACGTCTTCCCTTCCGCAGTCCATTTCAGAATTTCTCGTTCGCGTTTGCTGAATTTCATCTCAGGCGGCATAACCATCTCATCTTCAAAACGCAACAGCGCGGTTAATGCCATTTGCACCAGCATCTGAAGCCGCAGCTCTATTTCCTCGCCGGCAAATGGTCCTTCCTGCACGCTAGTACGAGAAACAGAGAGGAAGCCGAGCGCATGATTAGGCAGCATCAGACACTGCGTTATTCCCGAACGTAAGCCGAAGTCCTGCGCACTGCTCCATAATTCCTGAGCATCCGCGAATAATGCGTCCGTCCAGGGTAAATGCCCCTGAATGAAATTCTCCGGCTTAAGCACCGGATCGATGGTGAAATAGTTCGCTGATTGATATTGCGCCAGCCACTGCTGCGGATAAGTGGCATACACAGAAATTTTAGGTCGCGTAAACGGCACGGGATGGCGCACACAGAGTGCGTAATAATCGAATTCCAGCGCCTGAGTTTGTCGCTGAAGTTCCTGATATACCTCGGCGGCACAGGTCAATTCCTGAAACCGGAGGGAGCAATCCCGTCGCCAGGTGAAAAAGTCTGAATCCTTCATACTTACTAAAAGAAGCCTCTGAAAAGATAATCATTATTATGGTGAATATAAACTAACACATAAAACTTATTTCTAACTACAAAATATCGGCAATAGTGCAACTGCGCTATAGATAAGGGCTATTCTGGCCGGGCGGAATAAAAGAACATCGTTTAAGGAGTAGAGCGAGAATAATTTGCTCCAGAGAAAGTTTCTGGAGCAAATCAGTGCAGAAATGCTACTGCATGAGGAATTTTTCCAGGAACTGACGGGTTCGCGGCTGCTGAGGATTAGCAAATAAGCTTTTCGCCGGTCCCTGCTCCACAATTCGCCCCTGGTCCATAAAGATGGCCCTGTCCGCCACATCGCGCGCAAAGCTCATCTCATGCGTCACGATGACCATGGTGCGTTTTTCCTGCGCCAGCTGGCGGATGGTGTTCAGCACCTCACCCACCAGCTCGGGATCGAGCGCGGAGGTCGGTTCATCAAAGAGGATCACATCAGGCCGCATCGCCAGCGCCCGCGCTATCGCCACGCGCTGCTGTTGCCCCCCCGACAGGCGGCGCGGATAGCTGGTTTCTTTACCTGCCAGCCCGACTTTGGCGAGCAATTCGCGCGCGCGAGCCGTCGCTTCTTCTTTTGACTCACCTTTTACTATGACCGGTCCTTCAATAATATTCTCCAGCACCGTGCGGTGCGGGAAAAGGTTGAAGCTCTGGAACACAAAGCCAACATGCTGACGCAGGCGGCGAATCAACCCTTTCTGCTGGCTGATGGATTTACCGGTATCAATCGTTATCTCCCCAACCCGAATGGTGCCCCCTTCCGGCTGTTCAAGCAGGTTGATACTGCGCAGCAGCGTAGTTTTACCCGATCCGCTCGGGCCAATAATCGCCACTACTTCGCCCTGCTCAACTTCCAGGTCGATCCCGTGGAGCACCGTTTGCCCGTGGAATTTTTTCACCAGGTTTTTAACGTCGATAGCTCTCATTTTGGATCACGCTCCTGGCGGTTAAGCTGGTTTTCAAAATAGTTTTGCAGCGCGGACAACACCGTCGCCATCACCCAGTAGATCAGCGAGGCGGCCAGATACATGGTGAAAACTTCAAGGGTGCGTGAGGTAATGAGCTGCGCCTGACGGAACAGCTCCGGCACCTGAATGGTTGCTGCGAGTGAGGTGTCTTTCACCAGGCTGATGAAGCTGTTGCTCAGCGGCGGAAGCGCTACCCGTGCAGCCTGCGGCAGAATCGCGCGACGCAGCGTCTGCCACGGCGTCATCCCGATACTGGCCGCCGCTTCCCACTGGCCTTTATCAATTGACGAGATCGCCGCGCGGAGGGTTTCGGAGGTATAGGCCGCCGTATTGAGCGACAGCCCAATCATTGCCGCCGGGATCGGATCCAGCTCGATCCCGAACTGCGGTAAACCGTAGTAGATCATAAAGAGCTGGGCGATGAGCGGCGTACCGCGAAACACGGAGATATAAAAGCGCGCCAGCCAGCGTACCGGCAGGATGGGCGACATGCGCATTAAGGCCAGAATAAAACCCAGCACCAGCCCGAAGAACATCCCGCCGATACTGAGCTGTAACGTAAATACCGCACCTTTCAGCAGGAACGGCAGCGAATCAATAACCAGTTGAATACTTTCTTGCATTATTATTTTTCGACCTGATTTTTAGACATGAGGATGATAAGCAAACAGCGCGGGCGCCCCGCCGGTGTGCACAAATAAAATCGGCCCTTCATCCTTAAAGCGTTTCTGCGCAATGCCATCGATAAGCCCGGCCATCGCTTTGCCCGTGTAGACCGGATCGAGCAGTATACCCTCAAGGCGCGCCAGCAGCTTAACTGCTTCCATCCCCTCTTCGTTAGGCGTCCCGTAACCCGGTGCAAAATAGTCATCCCAAAGCCGGATCTCGGCCCTGGCCTTCAGCTCCAGCTGCTCTGCCACCGCCTGTTGCAGAATCACTACTTTTGGCTTCTGGTCCGCGACGCTGCGGGACACCGTCACGCCAATCAGCTCGACCTCCGGCAGCAGCTGTTCCAGCCCCACCGCCAGCCCGGCATGCGTGCCCGCGCTTCCGGACGCGACGACCACCGACGAGAGGCTAACGGCGCCCTCGCACTGCTGTGCAATTTCCAGCGCGCTTTCCACATACCCCAGCGCGCCCAGCGCATTCGAACCACCGACGGGAATAACGTAGGGACGGAAACCCTGCGCTTCCAGACGCGTGGCAAGTTCGTCAAGCTGCGAGGTCGGGTCGGTCAACGCATCCACCATCTCCACCTGCACGTTAAACAGATCCAGCAGCAGACGGTTACCGTTGGTCAGATAGTTTTCCGCCCGCGTACCTATCGGGTTTTCCAGCAGGGCCACGCAGTGAAGCCCGAGCTTTGCCGCCACGGCCGCCGTCTGACGAACGTGGTTGGACTGAATGGCCCCGGCGGTGATCAGCGTGTCCGCCCCTTCGCGCAGCGCGTCAGCCGCCAGAAACTCCAGCTTGCGCAGCTTATTGCCGCCCATCGCCATCGGCGTCACGTCATCGCGCTTAATAAAAATATCGCGTCCCAGATAATCAGAAAGTCGCGGCAGGTACTCCAGCGGCGTCGGCGCACCGATAAACTCCAGACGGGGAAAGCGCGTTAAATTCTGTAGTGACATGGATTCTCCGGTAACTCAGACAAAATGTGATATTTTTCATTATGCACGCAGACGCGTAAGAAATAAAAAAGGCGCTTTTAAAAGCGCCTTTTTTTCACGTCACCGACTTATTTGGTGACGTCTGCCCCGAACCACTTCTCAGACAGCGCCTTCAGGCTGCCGTCTTTCTGCATGTCAGCAATCGCGGAATCAATGGCTTTCACCAGATCCTCATTGCCTTTACGAACGGCCACGCCGGATTCCTGACGAGAGAACGCATCACCCGCTACCGCGAGGGTATTGTTGGTTTTCTTCACCAGATCCAAAGCGGCCAGACGGTCAACCAGAATGGCGTCGATACGGCCTACGCGCAGGTCCTGATATTTCGTCGGGTCATCATCATAAGTGCGGATATCCACACCCTGAACGTTCTGGCGCAGCCACTCTTCGTAGTTGGTTCCCAGACCGACGCCAACTTTTTTGCCTTTCAGATCGGCAGCCGTTTTGATGGAGCCTTCGTTACCTTTCTTCACCAGCGCCTGAATACCGGACACGGTGTACGGCGTGGAGAAGTCATACTTCTTCTTACGCTCGTCAGAAATGGTCACCTGGTTAATCACCACGTCAATGCGTTTGGAGTCCAGCGAAGCCAGCATACCGTCCCATTTGGTCGGTTTCAGCGAGGCCTTAACGCCGAGGTGTTTCGCCAGTTCTTCTGCAAATTCCACTTCAAAACCGGTGAGTTTGCCGTCATCACCCTGGAAACTGAACGGAGGATAGGTTCCTTCCAGCCCAACCAGCAGCGTGCCGCGCTCTTTTACTTTATTCAGCAGGTTTTCTGCGGCGAACGTTTTTACGCTCATGCCCGCAACCAGCGCGACGGCCATAACTCCCATCAGCGCCTGACGACCCAGAAGTGCAAATTTCATAAATACCCCGATATAGTGGAATTTTTACGTAGTGTAGAGAAATCGCCTGCAACGTCAAAGGCGACTGCGCTACATCTTATTCTTTTTTAATATATATCAGAAGTTGTTCCGGCGAGCGCTTTCTGCTTCACGGAACCCGGCATTTGCACCTTATATTGCGCATACTTGCGCAGCGCAATACGGTAGTTGTTGGTGCTGGTTGCAGGCAGCCACGGCTCCAGATTTTCATCCAGATAACCGGTCTTGAGCAGATCGCGAGAGATATTGTTAACGGTCAGATGCTGACCAAGGCGGCGCAGGCGAACCACATATTCGCGCACGGTGCCGTGGCTCATCTCCGTTTGTTCGAACAGGAACTGCTTGAAGCCGATGATGTCGAAGAAGTCGCTTTGCTCTTTGCAGTGAAGATCGCCACAGAAACGGCAAAGCGCCACCCACTCTTTTTGCTCTTCGAGCCACGCGGCTTCATCCATTAACGTGTCGAGGCGAGAGATTGCGATTTTATTCACGATCTCGCCGCGGCGAACCAGCGTGATACGATCGAGTAATTTGTTACAGTGGGCGCAATGCGTCTGGCTGTGTTTAAAGTCTTTCAGGTAGCGGCTTAAAGGCCGTCTTTTAGATTGCTGCACCGTCATGATAACTCCTGGTTGTCAATACGTTGTGCGGCATTTTTCGGGTGATTGAATCACCTATAACTTACCCAGCTTGGTTCGTAAGCGTTTAATGGCCTGGCTGTGCAGCTGGCTAACCCGCGACTCCCCCACCTCCAGAACCGCGCCAATCTCTTTGAGATTAAGCTCTTCCTGGTAATAAAGGGTCAACACCAGCTGTTCGCGCTCAGGCAGAGCCTCAATCGCTTCCATTACGCGCTGGCGTAAATTCCCTTCCATTAAATGGTGTAACGGGTTTTCCTGCTGGTGCTCGTCCGTCACCAGCTCGATGCTATCGCCATGCTCTTCGCGCCACTCGTCATAGGAGAAGAGTTGGCTATTATTGGTATCGAGCAACATCTGACGATACTCTTCAACAGCAATGCCAAGACGTTCCGCCACTTCGGTTTCCGTTGCGTTGCGTCCCAGTTCCTGTTCCAGCTGCCCCATCGCATGCGCCACTTCGCGCGCGTTGCGGCGAACACTGCGCGGCACCCAGTCGCGGCTGCGCAGCTCGTCCAGCATCGCACCACGAATACGCTGAACTGCGTAAGTCGTAAATGCCGTTCCTTGCAGAGCGTCGTATCGGTCAACTGCATTCAATAACCCGATACCGCCCGCCTGTAGCAGATCGTCAAGTTCCACGCTCGCCGGCAAGCGCACCTGGAGGCGCAATGCTTCGTGACGCACCAGCGGGACATAACGCTGCCACAGCGAGTGTTTATCCATTACACCTTCAGCGGTATAGAGTGAATTCACGATAAACAGCCCTGCGTTAGTTGAGTTATCGGCATGATTATCCGATTCTGCAGGGCGTTCAATTGGATGAAAAAGGGGGATAAAGTGAGGTTATTCTGAGGTTGCCCGCATCAGGGGCAACTTTTCTGGCTAAATTAACAGTTGCAGCAATGAGATATCGTCGCCCAATTTGACGCTATCTATATGTTGATGAAAGAGCTTTCCTGCTTCCTGATTATGCTGGCTCAGGGAGTGGAAGCTGTAAATAACGTCAATAATATTGTCTTGTTCAATTTTCCCCGCCGCGATGGCCTGACCGGCAAGCAGCGATTTGAGGAAATAGAACTCCGCGACGATTAAATAGAGATTATTCAACATGCTGCGGCCGTTGCTCTGCGGGAAGCCCTGCTCCCAGAGCTTGTATTTAAAAAAGTTCTTAAACAGGTGATCGTTTTCCGTCAGGTAACCGCCCGCCACATCGCGCCACACGGACTCGATGTTTTCCATGACCTTTTCTGCCGAAACGGTGTCATCGACAGATTCAAACTGTTGATAAAGCTGGTCAAAATAACGGTTTAATACGGCGCCACCGCGGGCCGTCGCTTTCTTCGTAAAGTAACTTTGGATGAGCGAGATTAACGCGAATTTCAGGCTGTAGTTCTGATTAAACCCGCCTAACTCCTTCTTGATTTTACCGCTCACCAGCTCGTTCACCAGCGAAAAATAAACCGTTTCGAGCGTGCCGATATTCTCTTCCAGGTTTTCGAGCTTTTCAGCGACCATGAGGAATTTCACCACGGCATAAACTTGTTCTTCAACGCTCACCGCCTCAACGCTAAATAGGTTCTGGCAGAAGAGATTGATGACCTTCATCTTCAAATCCATCGCTGGCGCATTATTAACGTCCTGCTGAACGCTGATGGACTCCATCATCGACATCGACGCCCGATCGTTCAACAGCAGTCGGGTGACTTCCGGACACGAGAGATTGAGCGATTTTTCGATTTCGGTTTTATAGACGCGGTTTGTCCGCGGGAATGTCGAACAGGTTGGGCTTAACGCCTGGGCCCCCATGGCGCTATGAATAGAACAGAGCTTTTCCGTATCCATAAACGGGCAATTTTTACTTTCCGTATGGAAAATCACTTCGCCCCAGTTGCCATACTGTTTTTTTGTGACTTTTATCGCCGTTTTCGCCGTGTGACGAATGGCGGAATTTTTACTGTTCAGATAACGGTTAACGGAGGATTTATCAAACGCGATGGTCCAGCCCTGACAACAATGTTCACGACATTCCCCACCGACACAGGAAAAATCTGCGACCAGTTTAGGCTGGGTAATAACGATCTGTTTCACGGGCGGATCCTCAAAATTCAGAGACAAAAAAACCCCGCCGAAGCGGGGTTTGATGCGTAATATTAACGCAGCAGAGACAGAACGGTCTGTGGAACCTGGTTTGCCTGAGACAGAACAGAAGTACCAGCCTGCTGCAGGATCTGCGCGCGGGACATGTTGGAAACTTCAGTTGCGTAGTCAGCGTCCTGGATACGGGACTGAGCAGCAGACAGGTTGTTAGAGGTGTTGTTCAGGTTGTTGATTGCAGAAGTGAAGCGGTTCTGCACAGCACCCAGACCGGAACGAGCGGTATCAACTTTAGCGATTGCTTTGTCAATGGTGTCCAGATCGGTAGCAGTCATTGCTTTCAGGTCGATTGCGTTCACACCCAGAGTGGTGGTGTCAGCTTTAGCACCGCTCAGGTCCAGATCGATGGTGTCGCCGTCGTTTACGCCAACCTGAATTTTAACCACACCAGCAGTACCAGCAGAACCATCCAGCAGTTTGATGCCGTTGAAGTCGGTTTTGCTGGCAACACGGTTGATTTCAGCCAGACGAGCGGTAACTTCATCCTGCAGAGATGCCAGGTCAGAGGTGCTGTTGGTGCCGTTGCTTGCCTGAACAGCCAGTTCACGAACGCGCTGCAGGTTGTTGTTGATTTCGTTCAGGGAACCTTCAGCGGTCTGCGCCATGGAGATACCGTCGTTGGCGTTACGTGCAGCCTGAGTCATACCTTTGATCTGAGCGGTCATGCGGTTTGCAATCGCCTGGCCAGCGGCATCGTCTTTCGCGCTGTTGATACGCAGACCTGAAGACAGACGCTCAATAGCAGTGCCCAGAGAAGACTGAGATTTGTTCAGGTTGTTCTGAGTAGTCAGGGACAACAGGTTAGTATTGATAACTGCCATAATTTTCTTTCCTTCAAAAATTGGGTTTTAGGTCCGGTGCCTAACACTCACAGCGTCTCTCACCGTCAACAAGGTTATCGACGGGTCCCGAAAAGACTTTAGAATCAATTTCGAAAAAATTATAACCAAATGATTATTAACGATTTTATTTTTAAAAAATCAATTAAGATTTATCATAAGGTTATTATTTAGGTCTTTTTATTACGTGGAATATGCCAAAAAAGGCACACATTTATCCGTGTTATTGACGCGCTAAAAAATCGTCCCAAAGTGCAATCGTTTCATTTACCGCGCCAGGACATGCCTATTCTTTGGATTATTTTTTTCTCGCCATCGTAAACTTTTACTATTCGAGGCCGATAAGAGTCCTGAACTACTTTCGTATTTAAGGAAAATATACATGGCTACTATCAGTAACCTCGGGATAGGTTCTGCAGGACTCGGGGATTTATATAATCAGTTGGACGCAGCAGAAAGAACCAAGCTGACGACGATTACTACCCAGCAATCAACGTATAACGCACAGTTGAGCGCGTACGGCAAGCTGCAGAGTGCCATGACCTCGCTGCAGACTGCGACCGCTGCGCTGGGTAAAGCGACCACATGGAACTCAACTGCCGTAAGCAGCACCAACACGGCCTTTACGGCAACCACTACCGCTGACGCATCCGTCGGCTCTTATGTGGTTAACGTCAACCAGGTGGCAAAAGCACAGGCGCTCACGACGGGCTCCTATACCACCAACACGGAGCTGCTGGGCGATACGACCGGCACGACGCGTAAAATTACGATTACCCAGCCGGGGACTAAAACGCCTTTAGAGGTGAACCTGGCCGATGGCGATACGTCGCTGGCCGGGATCGCGAGCGCGATCAATAAAGCGAACGGCAACGTCACCGCCAGCGTAATCAAGGCGAAAGACGGCGATTACCGCCTGATGCTTTCATCGAAAACCACCGGTATGGATGGCGAGATGACCATCAGCGTAACCGGGGACGACAAGCTGCAAAGCGCAATCGGCTACGACTCAACCGCCAAAACCGGCGCGCTGACGGTAAATACCGCGGCACAGAACGCGATTGTCGTCGTGAACGACATCAAGATTGAGCGTCAATCGAACACCATCTCCGATGCGCTGCCGGGGATGACCTTCACTCTGAAGGCAGAAAGTAAAGCGGATGAAATGCTGGAAGTGACGCGCGCCACGGATGCGAACCAGAAAGCCGTAACGGACTGGGTAACCGCGTATAACTCGCTGCAGTCCACCATTAATAGCCTGACCAAATATGTGCCGGTCGACGCTGGCGCTGGCGGCCAGTCAGCCAGCAACGGCGCGCTTGTCGGTGATGCAAATGTGCGCGGGATCCAGTCTCAGCTGCGCGGTCTGCTGACCGAAGTGCAGGCCGGCTCCGTTCAGATCATGGCTCAACTCGGGATTACCCAGGATCCAGTGAAAGGCGCAGACGGTACGGTCGGTAACCTGAAGGTGGATACCGATAAGCTGAAAAAAGCGCTGACCGACAACCCGACCGCCGTACAGCAGTACTTTATCGGTGACGGAAAGAAAACCGGTCTGGCGACCCAGATGAACAACACGCTGACCACCATGCTCAGCACCAGCACCGGCAGCGCGGGTGTGATCCAGAACGCGAAAGACGGTATTAACAAAACGCTGAAAACCCTGGGCGAACGTTACGATTCTATGGAAGCCTCTATTGATGCGACCATGGCGCGTTACAAAGCGCAGTTCACCAGCCTGGACGTATTAGTCACCAAAATGACCAGTACGGCCAACTACCTGACCCAACAGTTCTCACAAAAATAGTCGTAGCCTTCAGGAGTGGATATGTATAAGACCTCTGGTGTTCAATCCTATCAGCAGATAGGAGTAGAAAGCGCTGTTATGAATGCCAGTCCACACCAGCTGATTGTCATGTTGTTCGACGGGGCGCAGAGCGCCCTCGTCCGCGCGCGTTTGTTCATGGAAGCCGGACAAATTCGTGAAAAAGGCGAAGCGTTATCGAAAGCCATTAACATCATCGACAACGGTTTAAAAGCAGGACTGAACATGGAGGTTGAGAGCGATCTGTCCAGTAATCTTGCCTCCTTGTACGAATATATGGTTCGACGTTTATTACTGGCGAACGTCAGTAACGACGTAGACGCAATTGTTGAAGTCGAGGGTTTATTAAACAACATTGCGGATGCGTGGAAGCAAATCGGCCCCAATGCGTCCTCTATTTCAGGATAATTTTGATGAATAATCCCAGCGCAGCGCTTAGCCACTGGCAGGCGTTACATGCTCAGAGCATTGCTATGCTAAATCTCGCACATTCTGGTCAATGGGATGCGCTTATTGAGCAGGAAATGCATTACGTTCAACTGGTGGAAAAGATTTCGCAAACGCCCATCATGTCATGCCCCCCGGCTCAGGTTGAGCAAGCGCGTGCGCTGCTGGAGATGATCCTCGACAATGAGAATACGTTAAAGGCCCTGCTGAAAGTGCGGATGGACGAACTGCGTAATCTCATCGATCAGACCGGTAAACAGCAATCCATCACCTCTACCTATGGAAAGCTGTCAGGGAATATTCTTTATCCAGAAAGTGTTACCCGCGACACACAATTATGATTTCTTCATCCATACTCCAGAAGTCTGCCAAATGGCTTCTGGAGCACGGACGATGAAAAACCCCACCCTGTTACAATGCTTTCACTGGTATTACCCCGCTGGCGGCGAATTGTGGCGAGAAGTCACGGCGTTAGCCCCCAATCTTAATGAAATCGGCATCAATATGATCTGGCTGCCGCCCGCCTATAAAGGGGCTTCCGGCGGGTATTCGGTTGGCTATGACTGTTACGATCTGTTCGACCTCGGCGAATTTGATCAGAAAGGCAGTATCGCCACAAAGTACGGTGACAAAGCGCAGCTGCTGGAGGCCATCGACGCCCTTAAAAGCAACGACATTGCCGTACTGCTGGATGTGGTGGTGAACCACAAAATGGGGGCAGATGAGAAAGAGCCTGTCCGTGTTCAGCGCGTGAACGAGCAGGATCGCACGCAAATCGATGATGAGATCGTCGAGTGTGAAGCGTGGACACGCTACACCTTCCCTGCCCGCGCCGGGCAATATTCGCAGTTTATCTGGGATTACAAATGCTTCAGCGGCGTCGACCATATTGAGAATCCCGATGAAGACGGCATCTTTAAAATCGTCAACGACTACACCGGCGAAGGCTGGAACGACCAGGTCGACGATGAGATGGGTAACTTCGATTACCTGATGGGCGAAAATATCGACTTTCGCAATCACGCCGTCACCGAGGAGATCAAATACTGGGCCCGCTGGGTCATGGAACAGACGCGCTGCGACGGTTTTCGTCTGGACGCCGTCAAGCATATTCCGGCCTGGTTTTATAAAGAGTGGATTGAGCATGTACAGGAAGTTGCCGAACAGCCGTTATTTATCGTGGCGGAATACTGGTCCCACGAGGTGGACAAACTGCAGGCCTATATTGACCAGGTCGACGGTAAAACCATGCTCTTTGATGCCCCCCTGCAGATGAAATTCCACGAAGCGTCACGTCAGGGTCGGGATTACGACATGAGCCAAATCTTCACCGGCACGCTGGTGGAGGCCGATCCGTTTCATGCGGTCACCCTCGTCGCTAACCATGACACGCAGCCTCTACAGGCGCTGGAAGCGCCGGTGGAAGCCTGGTTTAAACCGCTGGCGTATGCGCTGATCCTGCTGCGGGAAAACGGCGTGCCGAGCGTTTTCTATCCGGATCTGTTCGGCGCCAGCTATGACGATACGGGAGGCGATGGCGAGACCTATCACATCGACATGCCGGTTATTGAGCAGCTCCACGAGTTGATCCTTGCCCGCCAGCGCTTTGCCCACGGCGTGCAGACGCTGTTTTTTGACCATCCAAACTGCATCGCTTTCAGCCGCAGCGGCACCGAGGACGATCCCGGCTGCGTGGTGGTCATGTCGAACGGTGACGACGGCGAGAAGGTGATTTGCCTGGGGGAAAACTACGGCAACAAAACGTGGCGGGATTTTCTCGGCAACCGTGAAGAAACGGTCACCACCGCGGCGGATGGCGAAGGCACCTTTACCTGCAAAGGGGGAAGCGTTAGCGTGTGGGTGATTGAGGATGCGTTGTAGAACGGGAAACGTGCGGCCTGATGCCCTCACCCCGTCCCTCTCCCACAGGGAGAGGGAGCAAACACCAAAAACGGCAACGAGGTTGCCGTTTTGCTTTTACCCTTAGGGCAGTTTACTCTCCAGCGGATTCTTGCTCAGATAATCAGCACATTCCACCGTTGGGCGGTTAACCTTTTGCAGCTCCATCCCGTCATACTCCAGCGTTGAGCCGTCGCGATCCAGCGGATAGATATCCAGCTTGCGAGTAACGTTGTAATAGCTGTCTGAGCGCAGCATGATCTTACCCGGCACGGCAATCACGCGCTGCCACTGGCGACAGTCCAGCGTATCGCCCTCTTCCGTGACCACCAGCGTGGCAATCGCTTCAGGGCTGACCAGGCTGCTCTGCGGCCCTTTCGACTGCCAGTATCCCGCCAGGTTCGCCGGGACGGGATGCTTGATCACATCATTATAGTTATCGACCTGAACGCACCCGGTCAGTGCCAGCAGCGCGCCAGCAATTGCTATTTTTTTCATCATCTTTCCTGCATTCGAAGAAAAAAATATTGTGGCATTAAAGCGCAGAGGCCGCCAGCGAAGATCGACGGGGCTTAAACCTGCGTCCCATCACATGAGCATACATTTTTCATAATCGACAAAGATCGTCCAAGAGCGCACCAAATAACAGATGGTTTGAGTCGTCGAAAACATCAGTCGTCTAAGTTCACCTTAGAGCGAGTGCTGTTTTATGCCCCATCCATGCCCCATTCCATCACCGGGCAGTCGTCGAACTCACCAGAGCGCGCATCGTTGATGATGTAAGTGATCACTCCAAACACCGGCCGCGATGTATCTGACACTTCGTCCTTCACCGGTAACGGCTCCCTCCTTCCATTTTCAGGGTTTTCCAGATAAGGATGCGGGTGAGTCCTGTAACGGCTGATCCTGAACTCGCCATCAACAGCACAGACAAGCAGAGAGCCGTCTTTCGGTGTCAGCGATGAGTCGACGATGAGCATGGAGCCCTTCATGATACCCGCATGCAGGTATGTCGTGCCGGCTACTATCATATACGTGGATGAAGGATGAGCAATAAGACGCTTATCGAGTGACATGCGCTCTTCAACGTAGTCTGCTGCAGGGCCAGGAAATCCCATAAACAGCCCCAATTAACTGTATATTTACACAGAATCTCAGCTTTCGAAATTGATCAAGTGCTGATCAGATTGGTCTTAGGTGGTAAACTCCGCTAAATTCTAAAACAACCAAACTACTCATATGCTTAAGCAATTCTCAAAATATTTGACTGTTGGCGTTTTCAATACCGCTATCCACTGGTTGGTCTTCGCAGCAGGCGTCTATATGTTCCATGTTAACCAGGCAGCAGCAAACTTTCTGGCTTTTGCTACTGCTGTGACGTTCTCATTCTTCGCCAATGCTGCCTTTACGTTCAAATCAAAGCCTAAGGCGAAAAGTTATTTTCTGTTTGTTGGTTTCATGGGGCTTATGAGTGTTTTGGTAGGAAAGGTGTCTGATTACTATCAGATCGCCCCCATCGTTACTCTTGTTGAGTTCTCGCTGATAAGCCTGGTGTGCGGTTTCTTTTATTCAAAACACATTGTATTTAGGGAAGAAAAATGAAGATTTCTCTGGTTGTTCCCGTCTTCAATGAAGAGGACGCGATACCAATTTTTTACAAAACCGTCAGAGAGTTTGAAGACCTTAAGTCATATGAAGTAGAAATAGTCTTCATCAATGATGGGAGTAAGGATGCAACTGAAGCGATCATAAATTCGATTGCTGTTTCAGATCCTCTCGTTAAGCCGCTTTCCTTCACTCGCAATTTCGGCAAAGAGCCTGCGCTATTCGCCGGGCTTGACCATGCAACCGGCGACGCGATTATCCCGATTGACGTAGACTTGCAGGACCCTATCGAGGTAATACCTCATCTTATCAATAAATGGCAGGCCGGTGCCGACATGGTTCTGGCTAAGCGCACAGACCGTTCTACTGATGGCAGGCTTAAGCGTAAGACGGCTGAATGGTTCTATAAGCTGCACAACAAAATCAGTAATCCGCAGATTGAAGAGAACGTTGGCGATTTCCGCCTGATGTCTCGCGAAGTGGTAGAGAATATTAAGCTCATGCCAGAGCGTAACCTATTTATGAAGGGTGTATTGAGCTGGGTAGGCGGAAGGACCGATGTCGTTGAGTATGCTCGCGCAGAACGTGTGGCCGGTAATACAAAATTCAATGGCTGGAAGTTATGGAATCTCGCTCTGGAAGGAATTACAAGCTTCTCCACCTTCCCACTTCGCATGTGGACCTATATTGGTCTCGCAGTAGCAGGAATGGCTTTCCTGTATGGCGCATGGATGATTATCAACACGCTTGCCTTTGGTAATCCAGTTCGTGGCTATCCGTCATTGCTTGTTTCTGTCCTGTTCCTTGGTGGCATTCAGTTAATTGGGATTGGAGTGCTTGGGGAGTATGTAGGCAGGATATACACTGAGGTAAAAAACAGACCACGTTATGTTTTAAAGAAGGGCGATGACAAATGAAATCCATTGTGAAGTCTGCGATTTCTTTACAGGCCATTGCCATTGCATGCATCTATATTCTTACATTTATGTACTCACCCCTAAACGGTGAGGATTATGGGCTTACAAAAAGGTTTACATCAGAGAGTATTTCAGAACGATTATTCTGGGCTCTTCAAAGATCAGTTCATCAGATTGAGTCATGGAATGCGAGGCTTGGCGAGCAGCTATCAATTTTTACTCTCAGCCTGCCTGATTATACTTTCCTTTTGGTGGCTGTAATTTCTATCGCCATACTCTCCTATGTCATTTCGACTTTACTGTTCGATGATGATAGGAAAGCATCATCTTTAGTGCTCGGAATTATTTTTGTCTTTCTGCTGTGGCCCGGCTTCGAGTTATTTACGTGGAGGACTGTTATCACTGGTTATACAGTTCCCATGCTTCTGACACTTGCTGTACTTCGTAAATTCATGACGCATTCCAGACGTGCCATGCTGATAGATAGCAAAGTTCAAATGGCATTGTATTGCTTCGTGGGATTACTTTCCGGGATCTCTTTCGAGAATGTGCCAGTAGCGACCATCTTTTTCTTGTTTGCGACACTGTTCATGAACAAGCAGCTTAAAACACGACTAGCACTTGTTCCTGTGTCTGTGCTGGCAGGGTGGGTATTGCTTGTTACAGCGCCATCGACAACATTCAGAAGAATTAAATACAATGAGTGGTACCACAAAGACATTTCATTTATTGATGGAATTCAAGCGCGGGCGATCGATGTCGTGTCTGTATTTGCTCAGACATCTACAATTGTGTTCATTGCGGCAATACTGGCTCTTGCTTACCTCTACCATAAAAAACTTGTCTTAAAAGAGCATGACCTGTTACTAATTTCTTCTGTTTTAGTCGTAGGGTCTATGGTTGCATCTCCATACACTGAGGCCAGATCTTTTATGTTCGCCTGGTGTGTCATGATCGCCTTTGTGGTTGCCGCTGTAAAAACATTGCGTGATGTCGACTGGAGATATAACATTCCTATTTTAGTAGTAGGCTTCATGGCTCTTTATGTAAGCAAAGAATTATATCATCAAACACGAGAGTTTTATGAACCAATGCACTCGCGGGAGTCTTTTATTGAAGAAAGGCTTAATAGCCGCGAATGCGCCAGTGGAATAAAGGTAGGTATAGTAAAAGGATTTGATGATTATCGCTATGTAAACAACAGGGATGAATGGTATTACTATAATTTACCTCTCATTTCTGAATACTACGGGTGCAAAATAATAAAATAAATCAGGGGGCGATTGCCCCCTTTTTTATACAGGCTGATGGCATGACCGATTGCTGCGCCGTTGACCACACCATTTTTTACTTTGTTTGGCAGACAGTTATCGCTGTAAACAGAGTCATTGATCTCAATGTTGTGACCACAGGCATTGATAGATGAGAAATCATTCAGGACACACCCGCTGACCCCGTTCATAACGACGTTTGATGCGGAGCCAGTGCAGTTTGCACTGTTACCGTAGATGGTCATCTTGCCTGCAATACGCCTGCACAATCTCTTCCGGAGTACCGATCCTCGTCATCGCCTCGAATGAAGGCCGTAGCAGGTAATCTTTCCCGCCTTCGCGGCTGTCGCTGATAAAGAGTTCGCCAATATCGGTTAAAGCTGTCATATGCCTTCCAGTAAACGGTCATTATCAAGGGCAGCACGCCGCCCTTTAGAATGCCCGTTAGGTAACGGTATTGCCGGAGGCGGTATGACCTGCGCTCGTCATCGTTAGTCATTGGTTATTCCAGCAGCGCTATAAAGGATGTTTTTTATTAACTTGTCCGATGTGATAAACCGGATTTAGGCCGTAAAATTCCTAACCATTTATTTTCCGGAATTACGACATGGAGAAGGCAATCGTAGTTAATCGACAGGTGCTAACCTCCAGGCCCCAGGCCGCGCTGATGGTTCATAGCGTGAACGGGTATACCGTTTGCGTTATTCCTGCTGCTTTCTCTGTGGTTGCCGGACAGGAACTGTACAGGCAAGAGCATTACCGTGGGGTCTGGAGAGTGTCAGGGAGTAATGATCTATTCCCAGCTAATATCACAGGAGCAATGACGCTTGATGAGGCTGTGCAGGCATTTGAAAAAATAATATCCATGTGAGCTATTACCACGAAAATATTTACCATTTTATTTCTGTACTGGGGTGAACTCCACGCGCTTTACATCGGCAGGAGCTAAATACAGCCACTCGCCAGTATCGGTCGCCAGCGGCACAAATCCATTAACCAGCTCAGGCTGACGTCGTGACATCTTGCCCGTGAAGGTTTCGCCTGTTTGGGTGGTTAGCGTGATTTGGTAGATGTCTGACATAATTACCTCTTTGGCTTGTCGCAGCTGTTGCCCTGCTTCTCAGAAGAGCTTAGCCACTTACGGCTTACCCGTCAGCAAGATGCTGATCACCGCCTTATTGGGGTTGAGCATTCTTTCCTTGTCGGGAGGATTCGATTTTGCGTATGGCTGATTTGTCGAGATTGCATTGTCGCCGCGCTGTATAAAGCTGAGCGTTTAACTCCAGACTTGCCTGCCAAGTGAATAGCACGGACATTCCGGGGATCGGCGTGTCTGCAGTCAGGTCAGCGCTTATCGGCACCACCAGTGCCGGAACGTAAACTGTCTGCGTTTTCCCGCAGGCTGTCAGCAGCGGCAGAAGGAACAGGCTGGTTAGCGCACGGAACGCCTTCAAGCGCCTGCCTGATGTAGACAATGCGCGTTTCGCCTTTTTTAGCCAGTTCGTTTTTTGCATTCTGGGTAGCCTGTGAAATGTCGCGGATGAGGTACAACGTGGTGATCACGTTGTTGGTGATCGCCTCCGATTTTTCTGCACGGACCGTCGCCTTATCGCGCTGGTCTTTGTAGGTAATGGCATTGTCGCGGTAGTGGTTAATCGACCAGGCCATCGAAACCAGCAGGCAGATAACGACAGTACAGATGATGGCTGTTAATCGGCTCATTTTGGCCCCATTCGCAAACTTCACGCTCAATCTCGCGTCGGGTGATCAGCCCCTTCCACTGCTTGCCATCGGCATACGTCCAGCGCTGCAGTTCTTTGCAGGCCCCCGGCACATCACCTATGTTCAGCTTCTTCAGCAGCGTGGAGCTGGCGAAAGCACCAGAGCCAACGTTATAGGTGAAGGAGTAAAGTGCGGCACGCGTAGGCTCAGGGATGCGAACCTTGTTCAGCGGATCGATGGCGTTTGCCACCTTTCGAAGATCTGACTTCAGCAGGTTGTCGCACTCTTTGTCGGTATAGCGGTGACCGCGGCGAATGTCAGTACCGGTGTGACCATCGCAAACAGTCCAGACGCCGACCACATCCTGATAGGCGTAATATCGCCGTCCTTCCAGCCCATCCGCATTGCCCAGCATTACTGCAGCAATGGTGATGGCTCCGGATCCGCCAACAATGGCACCAACCAGATTATTCCTGAGTGTCGGGTTCATCTCTGCTCCTGCTGCGGCGGTTGTCTTCGCGGATCTTGAAATAGAGATTCGTCAGATACGTCAGTACGGCAACGATGATACCCACCAGCACGCCGATAGCGTTCCACTGCTCGGGGCTGTAGGCATTCAGCATGCCGTTTAGGATGCTCCCGGCTGAAGCGCCATAGGCAGCACCAGTGGTTATTTTTTCCATGCGATACATGCTCTCACCTCGCGTAGTTATCGGGTGCTGTTCGTGTAGTGGGAAAGGCCGTCAGACACGATAGCTACGTGGCATCTGGAATTGATTGTCTGCGGCCTGAATAAAAAACCCGGCGACAGGTCGGGAATATGAGGGTAAGGCAATGTCGGCTCTCTGGCCGTAAACACCCTGGCTGGGTTGATGTGTGGTGTTGCTGGGCGGCGATGACGCCTGGACACATTTGTTTATCCGGTTCTGCTTCCGTCGGTCGCTTAATTCACCACAACGGACAAAGCATTGAGCATTACGTTGGCGCTCCATGCTGCTGCATGGGTTGGGTTATGAGCCCTTCACGCCAATGCTCTTTCCTGTTATGCAGATACAAAAAAGGCCGCCTGAGCGACCTGTTTGTTGAGTTGCACCTTCACCTCATTTTGAGCCCACGTAAAAAGCCTCTTAGGCCTTCAGCATGCTTCCTGTAATGCGATGTGCACTCATCAATAACATCATGAGCTGACTCAAAGCGAAGCGATTTATAACCGACCTCTTTGTGCACCTTGTTTATGACGTTGAATATTCGAACACTAAAAGCATCATCCACCTTTCTAATTTCGTAACGATAGGTGATGTTGTTAGTGCCGCCAACATAAAGCTGGAAGTCCTTCATGATGAGGTCTCTCTGTTTTAACTGGAGGCCACATTTTACATAAGTAAAAAATGATTTTTAACTTTTAACGACCACTGAGTAACATAAAGCACAAAAAACAAAGCCCCGCACGATGGCGAGGCTGTTAATTCTTTGTCGACCTACGAAGCTATGACGACGATATCAGATTTACATGAACCATATGCGTTTCAGTTCGGTTTTGCAAGACTTACATCTAAATTTGTCGTCTTTTGTTGTGAACGTGATCGCGTTACGGAAATAAGCGCACCGCTATCGAGTCGCTTAAAGCTGTTGCGCATTGCCAGCCAGTGAGGCAGATACGTTTCCGTCCAGGTCGATTTCGCTACGCCCGCCAGTTCCGCCAGCGCCTGGTATTCGTACGTCTCGCCCCCTGCCAACTCCGCTTTGACGTCCTGCGCGGCCAGCCAGATAAGTTTCTTCAGGCGCTCCATCGTCTTGCCGGCTACCTTCTTCGCGCCGAGATGGTCCCGGAACTCTGCCCATGCCCACTGAGTGATCGCCACCTGATATTCGAAGCGGATATTCTCGCTGTAGTTCCACAGCAGCCACGCTTTCTGATGCTCTTCCAGTGACGGCCTTTGCAGTAATGGGTTCGGCCTTGAACTTAAATGTCCTTTCACCTCTCGCGACTTCATGAAATTCCGCCTTGGCGGTTTCGAAGCAATCAAGTCCGCGTATATGGCCCAGGTGCAGTACAGCATGTGGGTTACCGGAAAAGATGTCTGGTTCTTTGCCAACTACGACCCACGCATGAAGCGCGAAGGCATTCACCACGTCGTCGTTGAGCGGGATCCGCAGTACATGACCGATTTCAACGAAATGGTGCCAGAGTTCATCGAGAAGATGGACGAGGTGCTGGCGGAGATCGGCTTCACGTTCGGGGAGCAGTGGAAATGAAACGCACACCCTTTTACCGCCGGCCCGGGCGAACCGGGCAATTCTCCGGCCTCCGTGAACGCGTTATCTGGATGATTAAGACGCGGGGACGCCCGGTAACCGGCAGCGAAATCGCTGAGAAGTTTGGTGTAACGCTCATCGAGTTTAACCGGGTCGCCAACGGCATCACCCGCCGCTCCGGACAGATAGCGCAGATCGTTGAGTCGGAAAAATGGTTCAACGAGGACGGCATCAGTGACCGCACTTTCGACCTGGTCACGAAGCCAAAGGTCATTACACCACAGGGCAAGTCGCGGCTGTTCAACCGGCGCGCCGTAGAGCAATCGCAGGAAGGTAGGCGGCAGTAGTGCATTGCTCGCGCCGCCCGCCGTAGCCGCCTGATTGCACAGGGCCCCTACATCGACGAAATGGAGTCCATCCTATGACTCACGCTCACGACGACATCAGGGTTGGCACTCTGTGCCTTCCCTTCATTGGTAACGGCTGGCTAATGCCATGGGGTGAAGTGGTAAGCAATCCATTAAAGGCGCAGCGGCTCGCTGAGGAATATCGGGAAAGGCAGGAGGCGGCATGACAGATGCAACAATCTTGGACATGTGCTGCGGTTCTCGCATGTCTTGGTGCGATAAGCAGGACGATCGCGCTCTTTTCTGTGATATCCACGCCGAACAGCATGAGCTTTGCGATGGTCGTCAGCTGGTTATCAGCCCGGACCATATAGCTGATTTTCGCACCCTTCCCTTTGCTGATAACACTTTTCCTGTCGTCGTATTCGATCCTCCGCACCTCGAGCGTGTCGGCGATAAAGCGTGGATGGGCAAAAAGTACGGACGCCTGAACAAAGAAACATGGCGCGATGATCTGCGTGCCGGCTTCGCCGACGCATTCCAGGTATTGTGGCCACACGGCGTACTCATCTTCGAATGGAATGAAACCCAGATCCCGGTGAGCAATATTTTGGCTCTGACTGAGGAGAGGCCAGCCATTTGGCAACGCACTGGAAAGGCTGACAAAACCCACTGGGTTATTTTTGTGAAAGGCGGCGCGAAATGACCGGAAAATACTCTCTTGTCTACACAGATCTGCCTGGTCTTACGGCAACACTATCAGCAATGGCGCAGCTGCCGATCATTACCCAACCATGAAGCTAATCGACATCAAGCGCCTGCCAGTTTGGGAACTTGCCGCCTAAAACGCGGTGCTAGCGATGTGGTACAACGGCACGCATAACCAGGAGGCTATCGAACTGGCCGACGCCTGGGGCTTTACCGTTCGCACGATGAAAGGCTTTACCTGGGTGAAGCTGAATCAGAACGCCAAGCTGTGCATCAACAAGGCACTGGCAGAAGGTGAAGTCACCGACTTTTACGACTTCCTCGATTTGCTTAACGCCGAGACGCGAATGAATGGCGGCAACCACACCCGGGCCAACACCGAAGACTTGCTTATTGCTACCCGCGGCGCCAGGCTTGAGCGAAAGCACGCCGGGATTAAGCAAGTGATATACAGCCCGCTCGGCGCGCACAGCGAAAAGCCATGGGAAGTGCGCCACCGGCTGGAGCTGCTTTACAGCGATGTGCCGCGCATTGAATTATTCAGCCGCAGCGCGGCGCCAGGCTGGCATCACTGGGGAAATCAATGCGCCACCGCCGCGGTTGAATTGCTAAAGACCGAGCAGGGCATCATTACGCAGTGAGGTCGATTAACCAGTCGTGGGAAGCGGCAATGCGACGCGCCGGGATTCGCTATCGCAGAGCATACCAGTCCCGACGCACGTATGCATGCTGGTCGTTGACTGCCGGTGCTAACCCGAACTTCATTGCGAAGCAAATGGGCCACACCGACGCGCAAATGGTTTACCGGGTGTAAGGATCCTGGATGGCTGAAAATAACCAGGACCAGGTACTCATCCTCAACCAGAAATTGAGTGAGTTTGCCCCATCCATGCCCCACGCTGTGGGATCAGATGGTTATTAATTGTAAATATCATTAGGTTAGATAACTTAAACCTGCATCCCCATCACTTCCTGATACGCCGACACCAGCTTGTTACGCACCTGGATCCCCATCTGGATAGAAACCGAGGCTTTTTGCAAATCGGTCATCACATCGTTCAGCGCCACGCCCGGCTCGCCGAGGGTAAACTTCTCCGCCTGCGTACGCGCAGCGGTCTGGGTATCGCTGATACGGTCAAGAGCGGCGTGCAGTTGTCCCGCAAAGCTGATGGTCGGCTGTTGTTCTGCCACATTCTGATTACGGGCCGTCATCGCCGTTGCCTGCAACTGACTGATTACCCCTTCAATGCCCTGTATAGCCATGACTCTCCCCTGGATGGTTTTTTACGCGGTCAAGACTAACAGCTTGTCAATAAGATAATGGCGGTAAATAGCGTGAAAAAACCAGGTTATTTGACGCATAGAAAATCCGGAATCGTCAAATAATGGCAGGGCCATCAATATGGAACTTTTGTCGTGTTTGCCGACCCGGGAGTCAGTTTTGTTTCTCTACACGAATAACGTAAACCACCAGGATTTAAGAGGTGCGCAATGAGTGCAGCAGCATCGACAGCGCCACAAAATAAATCACTCGAGTGGATGAACCGCCTTCGCGCGAATCCTAAAATCCCGTTGATCGTGGCAGGCGCTGCCGCAATTGCGATCCTTGTAGCGATGGTTTTATGGGCGAAAAGCCCTGATTACCGCACGCTCTACAGCAACCTTTCCGATCAGGATGGCGGCGCCATCGTCACCCAGCTTACCCAGATGAATATCCCTTATCGCTTTGCCGATAATGGCGGTGCGCTTGAGGTGCCGGCAGATAAGGTGCACGAGCTTCGTCTGCGTCTGGCACAGCAGGGCCTGCCAAAGGGCGGCGCGGTCGGTTTTGAGCTGCTGGATCAGGAAAAGTTTGGTATCAGCCAGTTCAGCGAGCAGGTGAACTACCAGCGTGCGCTGGAAGGCGAGCTGGCCCGCACCATTGAAACGTTAGGCCCGGTGAAGAGTGCCCGCGTGCACCTGGCGATGCCTAAACCTTCTTTATTCGTTCGTGAACAGAAATCCCCTTCGGCTTCCGTTACCGTGAACCTTGAGCCTGGCCGCGCGCTGGACGAAGGGCAAATCAGCGCGGTGACGCATCTCGTCTCCAGCGCCGTCGCCGGCCTGCCGCCGGGTAACGTAACGCTGGTGGACCAAAGCGGACATCTGCTGACCCAATCCAATACCGCCGGGCGTGATCTGAACGACGCGCAGCTGAAATACGCCGCCGACGTTGAAAGCCGTCTCCAGCGCCGCATCGAAGCGATCCTCGGCCCGGTAGTGGGCAACAGTAACGTGCATGCCCAGGTGACTGCGCAGATTGACTTCTCTAATAAAGAACAAACCGAAGAGCAATACAGCCCGAACGGCGATGCGGCTCAGGCGGTGATGCGTTCACGGCAGATCAACTCCAGCGAACAGGTGGGTGGGGCTTACCCTGGCGGCGTGCCGGGCGCGCTCTCTAACCAGCCTGCTCCGGCTAACGCGGCGCCGATTTCCACGCCGCCGGCCAATCAGCAGAACGGTCAGCAAAATAATCAGCAGACCACCTCAACGACCAGTAACGCAGGCCCGCGCTCCAGCAGCCGCAACGAAACCACGAACTACGAAGTGGACCGGACGATCCGCCACACTAAACTGAACGTGGGCGATATTCAGCGTCTTTCCGTGGCGGTGGTGGTGAACTACAAAACGCTGGCGGATGGCAAACCGCTGCCGCTGACCGCCGAGCAGATGAAGCAGATTGAAAACCTGACCCGTGAAGCGATGGGTTACTCCGAGAAGCGCGGCGATACTCTCAACGTGGTCAACTCACCGTTCAACTCGGTTGAAGAGACCGGCGGCGAGCTGCCGTTCTGGCAACAGCAGGCGTTTATCGACCAGCTGATGTCCGCAGGACGCTGGCTGCTGGTGCTGATTGTCGCGTGGCTGCTGTGGCGTAAGGGCGTACGCCCTCAGCTTCAGCGCCGCGCAGAAGCCGAAAAAGTGGCTCGCGAACAGATGTCTGTGCGTCAGGAAACGGAAGAAGCGGTTGAAGTTCGCCTCAGCAAAGATGAACAGATGCAGCAGCGTCGTGCTAACCAGCGCATGGGCGCCGAGGTCATGAGCCAGCGCATTCGCGAAATGTCAGATAACGATCCGCGCGTCGTGGCGCTGGTCATCCGCCAGTGGATGGGTAACGAACATGAGTAATACGCTTACGGGCACCGATAAAAGCGTCATCCTGCTGATGACCATTGGCGAAGACCGCGCGGCAGAGGTGTTTAAGCACCTCTCCCAGAGAGAAGTGCAAATTCTCAGTGCGGCGATGGCCAACGTGCGTCAGATCTCCAACAAGCAGCTGACCGAGGTGCTGTCGGAATTTGAGCAGGAAGCCGAACAGTTTGCGGCGCTCAACGTCAACGCCAACGACTACCTGCGCTCCGTGCTGGTCAAGGCGCTGGGCGAAGAGCGCGCGGCCAGCCTGCTGGAAGATATTCTGGAAACGCGCGATACCGCCAGCGGTATCGAAACGCTTAACTTTATGGAGCCGCAGAGTGCCGCCGACCTTATTCGCGACGAGCACCCGCAGATTATCGCCACCATCCTGGTTCACCTCAAACGTGGCCAGGCTGCCGATATTCTGGCCCTGTTCGAGGAGCGTCTGCGTCACGACGTGATGCTGCGTATCGCGACCTTCGGCGGCGTCCAGCCGGCCGCGCTGGCGGAGCTGACCGAAGTGCTGAACAACCTGCTCGACGGTCAGAACCTCAAGCGCAGCAAAATGGGCGGCGTGAGAACGGCGGCGGAAATCATCAACCTGATGAAAACGCAGCAGGAAGAGGCGGTCATTACGGCGGTTCGCGAATTCGACGGCGAGCTGGCGCAAAAAATCATCGACGAGATGTTCCTGTTCGAAAACCTGGTCGAAGTGGACGATCGCAGCATCCAGCGCTTGCTCCAGGAAGTGGACTCCGAGTCGCTGCTTATTGCCCTCAAAGGTGCCGAGCAGCCTCTGCGCGAGAAGTTCCTGCGCAACATGTCTCAGCGTGCGGCCGATATCCTGCGCGACGACCTTGCCAACCGCGGCCCGGTGCGTCTGTCTCAGGTGGAAAACGAGCAGAAAGCGATCCTGCTTATTGTTCGTCGTCTGGCGGAAACCGGCGAGATGGTGATTGGCAGCGGAGACGACACCTATGTCTAATGAGCTGTCGTGGAAGCGCTGGACCCCGGACGATCTGGCCCCTCCCCTTGCCGAATTCTCGCCCGCGGTGGTTTCGCCCGCAGAGCCCGACGCGGACGTCGAACAGCCTGAGCTGAGCGAAGAAGAACAGCAAGCGCAGATGCTGGCGCAGCTGCAAATGCAGGCGCACGAGCAGGGCTACAATGCTGGCCTGAACGAGGGCCGCCAGAAGGGTCACGATCTGGGGTATCAGGAAGGCCTGGCGAAAGGGCTGGAGCACGGCATCGATCAGGCGCGCCAGCAGCAGGCGCCGATCCATGCCCGCATGCAGCAGCTGGTCAGCGAGTTCCAGCACACGCTGGACGCGCTGGACAGCGTGATTGCCTCGCGTCTGATGCAGATGGCACTGGAAGCGGCGCGTCAGGTTATCGGCCAGACGCCCGTGGTGGATAACACCGCGCTGATCAAACAAATTCAGGGTCTGCTTCAGCAGGAGCCGCTGTTCAGCGGCAAACCGCAGCTGCGCGTCCACCCGGACGATCTGCAGCGCGTTGAAGAGAGCCTGGGCGCAACGCTTAGCCTGCACGGCTGGCGTCTGCGCGGCGACCCGTCATTACACCACGGCGGATGCAAAGTCTCTGCCGATGAAGGCGACCTGGATGCCAGCGTCGCCACCCGCTGGCAGGAACTGTGCCGCCTGGCGGCACCGGGAGTCGTCTGATGACCGCGCGCCTCACCCGGTGGCTCACCACGCTCGACAACTTTGAGACGAAGATGGCACAGCTGCCATCCGTTCGTCGTTATGGGCGACTGACGCGCGCCACCGGTCTGGTACTTGAGGCCACCGGCCTGCAGCTTCCGCTGGGGGCAACCTGCGTCATTGAGCGTCAGGATGGTCAGGAGACGCGTGAAGTCGAAAGCGAAGTGGTCGGATTTAACGGCCAGCGCCTGTTCCTGATGCCGCTTGAAGAGGTGGAAGGCATTCTGCCCGGCGCGCGCGTCTATGCGAAGAATATCAGCGGCGACGGGCTGCAAAGCGGGAAACAGCTGCCGCTTGGCCCTGCCCTGCTGGGCCGCGTGCTGGACGGCAGCGGGAAGCCGCTTGATGGCCTGCCCGCGCCGGACACCACCGAAACCGGCGCGCTGATCACCCAGCCGTTCAATCCCCTGCAGCGTACCCCTATTGAGCACGTGCTGGATACCGGCGTGCGTCCGATTAACGCCCTGCTCACCGTAGGTCGCGGGCAGCGCATGGGCCTGTTTGCCGGATCAGGTGTCGGGAAATCCGTCCTGCTCGGCATGATGGCGCGCTATACCCAGGCCGACGTGATCGTCGTGGGGCTGATCGGCGAGCGTGGTCGCGAAGTAAAAGATTTCATCGAAAACATTCTGGGTGCGGAAGGCCGCGCCCGCTCGGTGGTTATTGCCGCACCGGCGGACGTGTCGCCGCTGCTGCGTATGCAGGGTGCCGCCTACGCCACCCGTATCGCCGAAGATTTTCGTGACCGCGGCAAGCACGTGCTGCTGATCATGGACTCCCTCACCCGCTACGCGATGGCGCAGCGTGAAATCGCGCTGGCTATCGGCGAGCCGCCGGCGACCAAAGGCTATCCGCCTTCGGTCTTTGCCAAACTTCCGGCGCTGGTCGAGCGTGCGGGGAACGGCATCAGCGGCGGCGGCTCTATCACCGCGTTCTATACGGTACTGACCGAGGGCGACGATCAGCAGGACCCGATTGCCGACTCCGCGCGCGCGATCCTGGATGGCCATATCGTGCTGTCGCGCCGCCTGGCCGAAGCCGGGCACTACCCGGCGATTGATATTGAAGCGTCCATCAGCCGTGCGATGACGGCGTTGATTACCGAGAAGCACTACGCCCGCGTGCGTAACTTTAAACAACTGCTTTCCAGCTTCCAGCGCAACCGCGATCTGGTCAGCGTGGGGGCGTATGCCAAAGGCAGCGACCCGATGCTCGACAAGGCGATTAGCCTGTGGCCGCAGCTGGAGGCATTTTTACAACAGGGCATTTTTGAACGTGCCGACTGGGAAGATTCAATCCAGGCGCTGGAGCTGATTTTCCCGCAGGTGTAACACAGGTGGAGGGCGAAGGTCATGGCGCAAAACAGCGCGTTATCAACGCTGAAAGATCTGGCTGAAAAAGAAGTTGATGATGCCGCATTGCAGCTTGGCGCAATGCGACGCGGGTGCCAGCAGGCTGAAGAACAGTTGAAGATGTTAATCGACTATCAGCATGAATATCGCACCAACCTCAATACCGATATGACGCAGGGCATTGGCAGCCAGCGCTGGATTAACTATCAGCAGTTTATCCAGACGCTGGAAAAGGCGATAGAGCAGCACCGTCAGCAGCTAAACCAGTGGACCCAAAAAGTCGATACCGCGCTGAATTTCTGGCGCGAGAAAAAACAGAGGCTGCAGGCCTGGCAAACCTTACAGGACCGGCAGATTGCAGCCTCGACCCTGGCGGAAAACCGCCTGGATCAGAAGAAAATGGATGAGTTTGCCCAGCGCGCATCAATGAGGAAACCGGAATGATCACACTGCAACAACTGCTGATGAGCGACAGCGACCTGTCAGGCGGGATGCAAACAGGGAAAGGCACCGAGGGTGCGCAAGACTTTCTCTCCCTGCTGGCGAGCGCCCTGACGGACGCAACGGGCAAAGGTAACGATGCGCCGCTCACCCTGGCGGACCTGAAAGCCGCCGGCGGCAAGCTGTCGAAAGTTGCGCTGGAAGCCAAAGGCGATACCGCTCTGCAGGCCAAAATTGCCGATCTGCTCGCGCGTCAGCCTGCGCTGAATGGCGTTGAAACGACCGAGTCCGCGCCGCTTGAAACCCTGGTTTCCGGGCTGGTGCCGCTGTCAAAGGGCGACGCGCTGAAGACGCTCACTACGGCCAACGGCAAAGATGACGGTCAAAGCGAACTGAGCGAAGAAGAGCTGGCCGGGTTAAGCGCGCTGATGGCGATGCTGCCGCACCAGCAAACTACCGCCTCTCGTGCGGCTGGCAGCGATGGCGTTTCCGCTCCCTCAGCGCTGAATTCAGCAACGCTTTCGCCAAACGGTGCAGGCCAGCCGTCTCTGAACGCGCCTGCGGGAAGCCATGATAAAGCGCAGCTTTCTGCGTCCTACCAGAGCCAGGCGAAAAACAACGGTCCCGATCTCTCAGGCAACGCGCCTGCCACGCCGGTCGTGGCCGCGGCCGCAGAGAAGCAGGAGTTCGCCAGTTCTTCCTCGTCATCTTCGCCAACCGCGACCCTGGCACCGATTATGTCCAGCCATGCTATCAGCCAGCCAGCCGCCACCGTTGCCACCGCGCCGGTACTAAGCCAGCCTCTGGGCACCCACGAATGGCAGCAGTCCCTGAGCCAGCACATCACCCTGTTCACTAAGCAGGGCCAGCAGACGGCGGAGCTGCGCCTGCATCCGGAAGATCTGGGCCAGGTGCAAATCTCGCTTAAGCTGGACGACAACCAGGCACAGCTGCAGATGGTCTCTGCGCACAGCCATGTGCGCGCAGCGCTGGAGGCCGCGCTGCCGGTCCTGCGGACCTCGCTGGCGGAGAACGGCATTCAGCTTTCTCAGAGCAGCGTCAGCAGCGAGAGTTTCGCCGGTCAGCAGCAGTCTTCATCCCAGCAGCATCAGGCCTCGCGTTCCGGCCAGCACGGCGGTTTTAATGAAGAGAGCGATGAGCTCCTGCCGGTTCCTGCCGCCCTGCAATCCGCGGCGCGCGGTAACGGTGCCGTAGACATCTTCGCCTAAACGCCAGAGGTAGCGTGATTATCCCCGTCTTTTCCACGCTTTGACGACGGCAGGACACGGGATAATCACCTTATTAAGCTGTACCGAAACAGGAAGCTCGTATCAGATGACAGACTCCGCTATCACCAAAAAAAGCAAGCGTTCCATCTGGATCCCGCTGCTGGTGTTGATCACGCTCGCCGCCTGCGCTACCGCGGGCTATAGTTACTGGCGTATGCAGCAGGAACCTTCTACCGCTGCGGCCAAAGCCGAACCTGCTCCACCGCCGGCGCCGGTCTTTTTCCCTCTGGACACCTTCACCGTTAACCTCGGTGATGCGGATCGTGTGCTGTATGTCGGTATTACGCTGCGCCTGAAGGACGAAGCGACCCGCGCGCGCCTGAACGATTATCTGCCGGAAGTGCGTAGCCGCCTTCTCCTGCTGTTTTCTCGTCAGGACGCCTCCGCGCTGGCTACCGACGTGGGTAAGCAAAAGCTGGTCGACGCCATCAAGCAGACGCTGGCCACCCCGCTGGTAAACGGTCAACCTAAGCAGGAAGTCACTGACGTTCTGTACACAGCCTTTATTCTGCGGTAACGACATGGGCGACAGTATTCTTTCTCAGGCAGAAATCGACGCGCTGCTTAACGGCGACAGCGATAAGAGTGATGATCCGCAACCGGGTCTCACCGGCGACGATAATATTCGTCCTTACGATCCCAATACCCAGCGTCGCGTAGTCCGTGAACGTCTGCAGGCGCTGGAGATCATTAACGAACGTTTTGCACGTCAGTTCCGTATGGGGCTGTTTAACCTGCTGCGTCGTAGCCCGGATATCACGGTCGGTGCGATCCGCATTCAGCCGTACCATGAGTTTGCCCGCAACCTGCCGGTGCCAACCAACCTTAACCTGATTCATCTGAAGCCGCTTCGCGGCACCGGTCTGGTGGTGTTCTCGCCAAGCCTGGTGTTCATTGCGGTGGATAACCTGTTCGGCGGCGACGGGCGTTTCCCGACCAAAGTGGAAGGCCGTGAATTTACCCACACCGAACAGCGCGTCATTAACCGCATGCTGAAGCTGGCGCTGGAGTCCTACAGCGACGCGTGGAAAGCGATTAACCCGCTGGAAGTGGAGTACGTCCGTTCTGAGATGCAGGTGAAATTTACCAATATCACCACCTCCCCGAACGATATCGTCGTCAATACGCCGTTCCACGTGGAGATCGGTAACCTGACCGGCGAATTCAACATCTGCCTGCCGTTCAGCATGATTGAACCGCTGCGCGAGCTGCTGGTTAACCCGCCGCTGGAGAACTCGCGCAACGAAGATCAGAACTGGCGTGAAAACCTGGTGCGCCAGGTGCAGCACTCCCAGCTGGAGCTGGTGGCAAACTTTGCCGACATCTCTATGCGGTTATCCCAGATCCTGAAATTACAACCCGGCGACGTTTTGCCGATAGACAAACCCGACCGCATTATTGCCCACGTGGATGGTGTCCCCGTACTCACAAGCCAGTACGGCACGATTAACGGTCAGTATGCGTTACGCGTTGAGCACTTGATCAACCCGATTTTGAATTCGCTGAATGAGGAACAGCCCAAATGAGTGACATGAACAATCCGTCCGATGAAAACAGCGGAGCACTGGACGATCTGTGGGCTGACGCGTTAAACGAGCAAAAAACGACTCCGACAAAAAGCGCGGCGGACGCGGTATTCCAGCAGTTAGGCGGCGGTGACGTCAGCGGCACGCTGCAGGATATCGACCTGATTATGGACATCCCGGTCAAGCTGACCGTTGAGCTGGGGCGCACCCGGATGACCATTAAAGAGCTGCTGCGTCTGACGCAGGGTTCGGTCGTGGCCCTTGACGGCCTGGCTGGCGAGCCGCTGGATATTCTGATCAACGGCTATCTGATTGCTCAGGGTGAAGTGGTGGTGGTTGCCGACAAATACGGCGTGCGCATCACCGACATCATTACCCCGTCTGAACGCATGCGTCGTCTGAGCCGTTAAGTATGAAAACCCAGGCAACAATATCACCACCGTCCGCCGTTCCCGGCTCCCCGCTGCTCCAGGTGAGCGGGGCGTTGTTCGGTATTATTGCCTTTATTCTTATTGCCGCCTGGCTGGCGAAGCGTTTTGGTCTGGCGGGTAAAACTGCCAGCACCCGCGGCCTGAAGGTCAGCGCCAGCACTCCCCTTGGGCCGCGCGAACGCGTGGTCATCGTCGATGTGGAAGATGCGCGTCTGGTACTGGGCGTAACCGGCTCAAACATCAACGTATTACATAAACTGCCGCCCGCCCCGGTCACGGTGGACGAGCGCGCACAAGCCCCTGCGGATTTTCAGTCCGTCATGAAGAGTTTGCTTAAGCGTTCCGGGAGATCCTGATGCGCCGTTTGTTATCCCTTACGCTTGCGGGCATTGGCCTGTTTGCTCCTGCGGTTTATGCACAGCTGCCCGGTCTGGTCTCAACGCCGATTGCGGGTGGCGGCCAGAGCTGGTCGCTCCCGGTTCAGACGCTGGTCTTCATCACCTCGCTGACCTTTATTCCGGCCATCCTGCTGATGATGACCAGTTTCACCCGCATCATCATCGTCTTTGGTCTGCTGCGAAACGCGCTGGGCACCCCTTCGGCGCCGCCAAACCAGGTGCTTCTGGGTTTAGCTCTGTTTTTGACCTTTTTCATCATGTCGCCGGTGATCGACAAGATTTATACCGACGCCTACCAGCCGTTCAGCGAAGACAAAATTTCGATGCAGGAAGCGCTGGAAAAAGGCGCGCAGCCGCTGCGGGAATTTATGCTGCGTCAGACGCGCGAAGCGGACCTGGCTCTTTTCGCTCGACTGTCCAACACCGGCGAGCTTCAGGGGCCGGAAGCGGTGCCGATGCGCATTCTCCTGCCGGCCTATGTCACCAGCGAACTGAAAACCGCGTTCCAGATTGGCTTTACCATCTTTATTCCGTTCCTGATTATCGACCTGGTGATCGCCAGCGTCCTGATGGCGCTCGGGATGATGATGGTGCCGCCGGCCACCATTGCCCTGCCCTTTAAGATCATGCTCTTTGTGCTGGTCGATGGCTGGCAACTACTGGTCAGTTCGCTGGCGCAGAGTTTTTACAGTTAAGGAACGGCAATGACACCCGAATCGGTCATGATGATGGGCACGGAAGCGATGAAAATCGCCATTGCCGTTGCCGCGCCGCTGCTGCTTGTCGCGCTGGTTACCGGCCTGATTATCAGTATTCTTCAGGCTGCCACGCAGATTAACGAAATGACGCTGTCGTTTATCCCGAAAATCATCGCCGTCTTCGTGGCGATTATCGTGGCCGGGCCGTGGATGCTAAACCTGCTGCTGGACTATATGCGCAACCTGTTTACCAATCTGCCGTACATCATCGGCTGACCTGACGATGCTGCACTTCACCAGCGACCAGTGGGTTCAGTGGCTCGGCGTCTATTTCTGGCCGATGCTGCGCATTCTGGCGCTGATCTCCACCGCCCCCATACTCAGCGAGAAATCGATCCCCAAGCGCGTCAAGGTGGGGCTGGGCATTATCATCACCATTATCGTTGCCCCTTCCCTGCCACCCGTGAATATTCCCATCTTCTCGGCTAACGCGATATGGGTCGCTTTGCAGCAGGTGATGATTGGCGTCGCCGTGGGCTTTACCATGCAGCTCGCCTTCGCCGCCGTGCGCACGGCTGGTGAGTTGATTGGCCTGCAGATGGGGCTATCGTTCGCCACGTTTGTCGATCCCGGCAGCCATCTCAACATGCCGGTGCTGGCGCGCATCATCGATCTGCTCGCCATGCTGCTGTTCCTGTCGCTTAACGGCCATCTGTGGCTCATCTCCATGCTGGTGGATACCTTCCATACGCTGCCGATTGGTGATAACCCGGTCAACAGCAACGCCTTCCTCGCGCTTACCCGCGCGGCGGGGCTGATTTTCCTCAACGGTCTGATGCTGGCTCTGCCGATCATCACGCTGCTGCTCACCGTCAACCTGGCATTAGGTTTACTGAACAGAATGGCACCGCAGCTCTCGGTGTTTGTGATTGGTTTTCCGCTGACCCTGACGGTCGGAATTTTATTAATGTCATTACTGATGCCCCTTATCGCCCCCTTCTGTGAACATTTATTCGGCGAGATATTCAATCTGTTAGCGGATATTGTCAGCGAATTGCCACGTAAATAATAGTCCTCACGTTCGCTATTGTCTTTCTGAGGATATTCCTAAAATAAAACGCGAAAAACATCTTCCAGGATATATCTGACGCGGTTTAAATGTTTCTAACCATCTCACAATACTTAATATTTACTTTACTTTAAGAAGATTCCTGGCAAATTATACGTAACTTTACGGGATAGTGAGTCCGCCTGAAAGTCTTTGTCATGCTCACAGGTTTATTATTTTTTTCCATCCCGTATGGCTGTTTTGAGCTCTCAGGCAGATGGTGAATTATCGTTACGCATTGAGTGAGGGTATGCCATGTCAACGATCATTATGGATTTATGCAGCTACACCCGGCTAGGGTTAACCGGGTACCTGGCAAGCAGAGGGGTAAGAAAGAGAGACATCAACGATGCACACACCGTTGAAGAACTCGCAGCCGCTTGTGACGAACTCAAACCAGGCGTGGTGTTTATTAATGAGGACTGTTTCATTCACGATCCAGCCAACAGTCAGCACATTAAGCAAATCATTAATCAGCATCCAAAAACCCTGTTTATTGTTTTTATGGCGATCGCGAATATCCATTTCGATGAGTATTTGTTGGTCCGTAAAAATTTATTGATTAGTTCTAAGTCGATTAAACCCGAGTCGCTGGATGACATTCTGGGTGATTATTTGAATAAAGAAGTTAAAAATGTAGGAGCGGTTAACTTACCCACCCTTTCATTAAGCAGGACTGAATCAAGCATGCTGCGAATGTGGATGGCGGGACAAGGAACTATTCAGATCTCCGACCAGATGAATATTAAAGCGAAAACCGTTTCATCACACAAAGGAAATATTAAAAGGAAAATTAAAACGCATAATAAGCAAGTGATCTATCACGTGGTACGTCTGACCGATAATGTGACGAACGGGATTTTCGTCAACATGCGTTAGTGGCTTAAACCCCTTTGCACCCTACCTTTGATCTCTGGCCTGGCCAGAGATTTTTGCTTTTGCGGACGTAATCGGGCACGCGCAATGCCACCCGACGCCGTACTACTCCGCTTTCTCAACAAAAATGCCGTCCGGATGCCCCAGCTCGTTAAAAAACCAGATGCCGAGCGGGTAATCTTCCAGTGAGACCAGGTACATTGTGCCTTCACTAAACTCTTCAATTGCCAGCACCACCCCCGGGCGGCGCGGCCCACCGTCCGTTTTAACGGTTACCCGATCGTTGACCTTCATACATTCCTCCTCTGGTTTTGAGCCAGTGTAGAACAAAACGCAAAAACACACATCGCCGCACGGCGTGAATGGCGTTTTTATACACAGTCTATACTTAGCGTTGGACACGGTTGAATGAGGAACCCCGTAATGAAGACCGATAAAGAGTACAGCGACACCATCAAGCGCGAAGTTGAGGTGGATGTCGATGCCCTGCTGGCCGCCATCAATGAGATCAGTGAGTCAGAAGTCCGCCGCACGGACGATGGTTCGGACCACGTCATTGTTAACGGGAGGGATTATCACACCTATCGCGAGCTGGCGGAGGCCTTCGAGCTAGATATTCATGACTTTAGCGTGTCCGAAGCAAATCGTTAGCACGAAAAAAATCCCGGTCATGGGGATGGCCGGGATCAAAACTTGCTTATGCAAGAAGCACTTGAAAATTCGTTACACCAGGAAATCTGATGTACAAACAACACTATCCCCAACGATTTTGCATGACAAGCATATATTCTTACAGTGAATATAATATTTTTAACATAATCGTTTTGGTTATGAGCAACAACATACGCCGAATGCGGGTTTGGCTGGATCGGTTCTCCTGAATCCGGTTTAAGCGCAGATAATTTTTTAGGAACATTCTTAGATTAAGGCTCATTCGTTTTCGGGAGTAACTATGCTTTCACTCCAGGGTCCCCTGCTGATTTTTTCCGATCTGGATGGATCGCTGTTGGATATTCATACCTATGAGTGGCAGCCCGCGATGCCGTGGCTCGATAAACTGCAGGATAACCAGGTACCGGTGATTCTTTGCAGCAGCAAAAGCGCGGCAGAGATGCTGGATATCCAGCAGGATTTAGGTCTCGAAGGCTTACCTTTTATCGCTGAGAACGGCGCGGTGGTTCAGCCTGACGTACGCTGGGAAATGGGTCAGCGCCACATCAACGGCATGACGCACCGGGAGATTCATCCGCTTATTGAGCAAATCCGCCAGCAGGCAGGCTTCAAATTCACCACTTTTGACGACGTGGACGAACGCGTCATCAGCGAATGGACGGGGCTGACCCGCTACCGGGCGGCGCTTGCCCGCAGGCACGACGCCTCCGTCACGCTCATCTGGCGTGATTCCGACGAAGCCATGGCCCGGTTTGAAGCGGCGCTGGCGCAGCGCGGACTGAAATGCCTGCAGGGAGCCCGTTTCTGGCACATTCTTGATGCCGGCTGCGGTAAGGACGTTGCGGCTAACTGGCTTATCGCGCAGTACCGTGAACGGGAAAATATTGAACCCACCACCCTGGGGCTCGGCGATGGGCCAAACGACGCGCCGTTGCTGGACAGCGTGGACTTCGCGGTGGTGATTAAGGGCATAAACCGCCAGGGTATTAGGTTACGGGACGATAGCCCCAGCCGGGTTTATCACACCCGGCAGGCGGGACCGCTCGGCTGGCAGGAGGGGCTGGATCACTTTTTGTCATGATCGTGCCAGACAACCCGGTTACGCCCGCCCTGTTTAGCGTTGTATAACCGGGCATCCGCCACGGACTGCAGCTGTTCGAAATCGTAGTTTTCGTTTTCCTGCGCGCTGCTGACGCCGAGTGACGCGCTGATGCGCAGGGTCATACTCTTCTTCACCAGAATCTCCTTGCTGTTGATTCGGCAACGAATACGCTCCGCGACGCCTCTCGCCTCCTCAAGACCAAGCCCCGGCAGAACGATACAAAACTCTTCCCCGCCCACGCGTCCTGCCACATCGTTCTTGCGTAACGTACTGGCAATCAACCCTGCCGTGTGGGAGAGCACCTTATCCCCGGCCTGGTGGCCAAAACGGTCGTTAATGCTTTTAAAATTGTCGAGATCGATCTGAATAACCGAGAACGGCAGCGACTGCTGGCGACAGGTTTCCGACAGCAGTTTTGCGCGGTCGAACAGCGCGCCGCGATTATTCAGGCGGGTGAGCGGGTCATGCCAGGCCTGCCACTGGAGCGAGTGCTGGAGCGTATACATGTTGCTGACCATCCGACGGATAACCAGCCACGAGATCAATAGCATGGCGGTAAAGAGTGCCCACATCAGCGCCAGCACAATACTGATACTGCCGAAGTCATCTTGTACCCCTTCATGCAGGGTGTGGATCCGCAAGACGACGCCATCGAAGTGATTGAGCCGCTCCCAGCTGACAAAACGGCTTCCAAGGCGGATCCCACCGCTGGTATCGTTCTCAATCGCCTGCGCTATTTGCGCCGTTTCGCGTTCATCAAAATGGTTAATCGGTTTTCCTGAACGGTCAGATGTGGCAATCATATTAAGACGAGTGTCGTACAGCTGATACTCCCCTTCCGTCCGGTCTTCCGTCGCGTCAGCCAGCAGGCGCTGCATCGTGCTCAACGCAAAATCCATCGCTACAACGCCGTACCAGTAATGGTCGAAATAGATGGGCACACTGGCGGCGATCGTGCGTTCCTCCCCGTTCCATGAGGAAGGCGTAGAGATGAACCAGCGCACCGCGCGGGCGCGGTTGTTGCGCTCTGACTGCTGGGTAAACCAGGGCTGCGTGACCAGATGGTAATAGCGGGAGGTGATGTCGCCCGCCAGGTCCGGCGTATCCGTGGAAAGGAAAAAACCGGCGCGGGAGACGTAGGTCGCGCGTGATTCCGTTTGCGCTCGCGTGGACGCCAGCCTGAGCAGATACCCTACTTCAAGCGCGGCAGAAATTTCATGACTGATGCGGTCAGGGTCACGGTTCAGAAGCGTGGTTTTTTCGACGAACGCATCCGAAACGCCGTTAATGGGCAGGGTCCGCTTTTTATCAACGGCGATTTGCCAGGTAGGCTGCTTGCGGACGGTGTTGAAGCGCGACACGGCATTCTGCAGGACATCAAACGCCAGCGGCATCTGGATCGCATCGCGTATGCCCTGGCGGAACAGCAGCATCCTGTCCACGCTGTTCTGTAACTGCCTGTCCAGCGAGCTGGCCACGGTTTCCAGATGGTTCCGCTGGCTGGAAATGTAGGCCTCTTCAAGCACCACCACCTCACGCCAGGTCAGGAGAGTGGAAAACACCAGAACGATCAGAAAACAGAGATTAACAATCAACCCCGGATTGCTACGCTTATGCAGCCATTGCAGAAAAGATTGTCTTACAACAAAGGTATCGCGCTGCACACACACTCCCTGACAACTGCCTACACCCGGTACTGGAGATAAAAAACGCCCGGCAAAGCCGGGCGTTATGTGATTAAGCCTTGTCCCGCTTGTGCTGCCCGTCACCCGGCTGAAGCTCATCTTCACGAAATGCTTCCCGCTGGACGCTAAAGCCATCGTGCCACCGACACTCCACCATTCCGCTGGAATACCCGGTGACAATCATACGTGGGCCGCCCTTCTTAGGCTTAACTTCATCACTGACCAAAAAGACCATACCTGCCTCCTGTATCAGGGTGAAACTGTTTCAATTTAGACGAGGAATGGTCTTTTTGCATCCTGCGACGGGTAACAATTAGTGCGCTGTACCGCGCATTTTTTCAACCAGTTTCACCGCTGCCACCACGATAGCGCCAACGATAAAGCCCAGCACAAGATTAAGCAGCGTCGGCAGAATAGCGGCCACCACGCTCCCCTGCGCCGAGGAGAAATGTTCGATAGCATGATGCAGCGGAGCAATGCCGTGAACCACAATACCGCCGCCCACGAGGAACATCGCCAGGGTGCCCACCACGGACAAGCTCTTCATCAGCCACGGCGCCAGCGTCAGTAAGCTCTTGCCGATGCCTTTTGCCACCGCGCTTGATTTCTCCTCCAGCCAGTAGCCGATATCATCGAGCTTCACGATCAGACCGACCAGGCCGTAGACGCCAACCGTAACCAGAATGGCGATCCCGGAAAGGATCAGCACCTGATTCAGCAGCGGAGCGTCGGAGACAATGCCCAGCGTAATGGCAACGATCTCTGCTGAAAGAATAAAGTCGGTGCGAATGGCGCCTTTGATTTTATCGCGCTCGAAGACTTTCGGATCCTGCGCGGCCAGCGCTTCAAGGCGCTGCTGACGCGCCTCCGGGGTATCCTTCTGCTTGCGAGAGCTCAAAGAGTGCAGGACCTTCTCCACGCCTTCGAAACATAAAAATGCCCCGCCAATCATCAGCAGCGGCGTGATTGCCCAGGGAATGAATGCGCTGATCAGCAGCGCCAGCGGCACCAGGATCACTTTATTCAGAAACGAGCCTTTTGCCACGCCCCACACCACTGGCAGCTCACGGTTAGCCCGTACCCCGCTCACCTGCTGAGCGTTAAGCGAGAGATCGTCCCCCAGCACCCCTGCGGTTTTCTTCGCCGCCAGTTTCCCCATCACGGAAATATCATCCAGTAAGGTGGCAATATCATCCAGCAATGTTAATAAGCTACTTCCTGCCAAAATGGTGATCCTTCTTTTTTTGGTAATTAAGTGAATAGTATGGAGCAAAAGCGCAATCGCGGAAACAGGCACCTTGCGTCAACAAAAATTTCACATCAACTACACAATTAAAGGGCTCGCCAGCGCGATAGTTTTCGCGTTTACTATCAGCGACCTTTTTATTTCGTCGTGAGGGATTATGCGTTTCCGGCAACTGCTTCCACTCATTGGGGCACTTTTTTCGCTGTATATCATCTGGGGTTCCACCTACTTTGTCATTCGCATCGGCGTAGAAAGCTGGCCGCCGCTGATGATGGCGGGCATTCGCTTCCTCTCGGCGGGCGTGCTGCTGCTGGCCTTCCTGCTGCTGCGCGGGCATAAGCTTCCTCCGCTTCGCCCAATGCTGAACGCCGCCCTGATAGGCCTGCTGCTGCTGGCGGTCGGGAATGGCTTTGTGACCATTGCCGAGCACCAGAACGTACCGTCTGGGATCGCCGCCGTGGTCGTTGCCACCGTACCGCTGTTTACCCTCTGCTTCAGCCGCCTTTTCGGCATCCGCACCCGCAAGCTGGAGTGGCTGGGGATTGGCATCGGCCTTGCCGGCATTATTCTGCTCAACAGCGGCGGTAACCTGAGCGGGAATCCGTGGGGCGCAGTGATTATCCTTATTGGCTCGATGAGCTGGGCGTTCGGTTCCGTATACGGTTCTCGTATCGAGCTGCCGACCGGCATGATGGCGGGGGCAATTGAGATGCTTGCGGCTGGGATTGTGCTGCTGCTGGCCTCAGCCCTGACGGGAGAGGAGCTGACTACCCTGCCGCCGTTGTCGGGCTTCCTGGCGGTAGGCTACCTGGCGCTGTTCGGCTCCATCATCGCCATCAACGCCTATATGTTCCTGATCCGTAACGTCTCTCCGGCGGTCGCTACCAGCTATGCCTACGTCAACCCGGTCGTGGCCGTGCTGCTTGGCACCGGGCTTGGCGGTGAAACGCTCTCTCCGGTTGAGTGGTTAGCTTTAGGGGTGATTGTTTTTGCCGTCGTGCTGGTGACCTTAGGCAAATATTTGCTGCCGGCAAAGCCCGTGGTTACGCCTTGCGAGGTGGAGAAACCGTAAGCGCGTGGATCCCCTGCGTGTCGATCTGCGCGGCCTCGCCGCCGCCGCAGATCCACTCTTCCAGCCGTTCGCTCAGATCGGCATCGTTCAGCTTCAGCCGCCCTTTCAGCGCACATTCCCAGACGATCAGCACCCTCCAGCCCTGCGCGACAAGCGTGGCAAGATCACGCGCGTCGCGTTCAACGTTCTTGCCAATCTTCTCCAGCCAGAAATCGGTGCGCGTCGCAGGAACTTTAAACAGGTAGCAGTCGTGATGATGCCAGAAACAGCCGTGGGTAAAGATGATGCACCGATACGCGTCGATGACGAAATCCGGACGACCCGCAAGCGCGGGATCCTGTACGCGAAAGTCAAAGCCCGCCTGCGTCAGCAGCCCGGCCAGACGCTTTTCAATCGCGGTGTCACGCGTGCCGATGGCACGCATGTTTTTGCTGCGCGTGGCCTTATCGTGAACGTCCGTCATTGACGGCCTCACCCTGGCGGAGCGCCACCGCCTGTCTGATGCGCGAGGCCAGCAGTTTTGCCACCGCCGCGAACGCGGGCACCACCACCGAGTTACCAAACTGACGGTAAGCCTGAGTGTCCGAAACCGGAATGCGGAAACGGTAGCCCTGCGGCGTTTCAAAGCCCATCAGCCGTGCGCACTCCCGCGGCGTAAGGCGACGCGGACGGTGACGCTGGTTTTGCGGATCATCGAAATCCTTCTCGCCCAGAGCCTTGTCCCAGCCTCTGTCGATCAGGATTTCCGCGCCGTCTTTGTAGTAGCGAGCGGACAATGTGCGGGTCACGCTGCGGGGATCGTTTGGGTTTACCATGCCAAACCCGAAGCCGTTGCCTTTGGCCTGATGCTTTTTGGCATAGCGATAGAGGTATTTCCACAGGATCGGCGTCAGGATAAATTTTGCATCGACCACAGGCTCCAGCAGGTCGGCAATGGTTGGACGGCGCTCGGGATATAAGGAGGGAATATCCCGCAGGGTGAAATCCCCCTTCAGATTGAGATCGCGGCGGAAACCGACCAGCACAATGCGTTCGCGATGCTGGGGCAGGAAGTGTTTCCCGTCGATGATTTTCGGGTCATCCGCGCCCATGTCCCCGGAATCGGCCACGTCATAGCCCAGCTCATCCAGCGTTTGCATGATAATGCGGAAGGTCTTTCCACCGTCGTGGCTCTTTAAGTTTTTGACGTTTTCCAGCACGAATATGGCCGGGCGACAGGCGTCAATGATTCGGGCCACATCAAAAAACAGCGTCCCCTGGGTATCGCAGGCGAAGCCGTGGGCACGTCCGAGGGCATTCTTTTTGGATACGCCGGCCAGCGAGAAAGGCTGGCACGGGAAGCCCGCCAGCAGCACGTCATGCGCCGGAATCGTCTGACGAATATGCTCGGCGGCCTGTTCATCCGTGACGCCGCTTTTATGGCTCAGGGTGACATCGCGGATATCGGCGTTGAAATGATGCTCCTGCGGATCGCAGTACCAGTTCGCTTTATAGGTGCGTACCGCATGTTTGTTCCACTCGCTGGTAAACACGCACTGACCGCCGATCGCTTCAAAGCCGTGCCGGATACCGCCGATGCCGGCAAACAGATCGATAAAGCGGAAGGCATAGTTCGGGTGCGCAGCAGGTGGCCGCGGAAGCAGATTTTGCAGATAACGAAACTCGCCTTCACTCAGGCGGCGCCCTGCCCGATCGCTGGTCACTAGCCGCTTAAGGATGGCCGGGCTCCAGTGGCTCTCACCGTGCGCCACCAGCTGGTTTGCCAGCGTTTTAGCGTCATAAATATCCAGCAGCTGACGCAGTAATGCCTGCACCGTTGCCGTTGACTTCTCTGCCTGCTCAGACGCGGGCTCTGTCACTGATCGATTTTCCTGCATTCTTTTAACCGGGCAATAAAGACTGGGAACAGATTACCACAGTTCACTTTCGCAAACTGCGACGGAAGCGGTGTTGAATCTGGCTATCCAGCCCGATGCAGTCGCCCTGTAATTCGGCACTGAGTTTCGCCATAAACTGAATCAGAAAATCGGCGTTGTGCTGCGCGAGCTCGCGCCCGACCTCGGTTTGCATTGTATCAGGCAAGCGCAGCAGCTTGGTCTGAAAATGATCGAGCGCAAACGCCCGGTCATCAAGTGGCCGCGCGTCGGCAAACGGATCGTCCGCGTTAAAAAGCGGTACGCCCAGCGCGCCTGACACGGCAAACACGCGCGCCAGGCCGATCGCTCCCAGTGCCTCCAGACGATCTGCATCCTGGACAATTTTGGCTTCAATCGTGTGCGGCGTCAGTCCGGCGCTGAAACTGTGCGCCTCAATGGCGTGCTCCACGGCAGCGTAGCGATCCGACGGGAAGTCAGGGAAATCGCGGTGCAGAATCTCTCGCGTCCTGCGCGCGGCCAGATGCGACGACTGGCTGCGTTCAGGATGGTTTTTCGACAGGCTGACGATGTCGTGAAAATAGCAGGCGGTCAGGATCGTCAGCGGGTCGACGTGATGATGCACCATGATTTTCTGCGCCGTCATCCAGACGCGACGGAAGTGTGAAATATCGTGCGCGGTATCGTCAGTCGCGTGATGTTCATCAAGCCAGGATTCAAAGCGCTGCTGCCACTGTGTGATATCCATCATATTTTCCTGTGACGAAAATGGGCGCTTAATTATAACATAGCAAAATGAAATAAATTAAAAAATAGAAATGCGGAATACTTAATAATAATTACACACAATATATACAACCGATCAATTCATTAAAAAAATAAAGAACCCAACTGAAATATTATGAAATATTTTTACCCATTTAATTACATTTAATTTTGAACCAAATTAACAACCCATAGAATAGTATCAGAAACGTAATTACGGAGAGTAATTACATATATTCATATAAATTATTGTTAAAGGGAATATATAATGAAAAGAAAAGTTCTGGCAATTCTGGTACCCGCAGTGTTAATGGCTGGCGCAGCACATGCCGCCGAAGTCTATAACAACAACGGCAATAAATTAGACTTATACGGTAAAGTCGATGGCCTGCACTACTTCTCTGACAACACCAATTCCGACGGCGATATGAGCTATGTTCGTCTGGGTTTTAAAGGTGAAACGCAGATCAATACTCAACTGACCGGCTATGGCCAATGGGAATATAATATCCAGGCGAACAATACAGAGAGCAGTGGCAACCAGGCGTGGACCCGTCTTGGTTTCGCGGGCCTGAAATTTGGTGACTACGGTTCGTTCGATTACGGTCGTAACTATGGCGTTCTCTACGACGTTGAAGGTTGGACCGATATGCTGCCTGAATTCGGTGGGGATTCCTACACCTACACCGATAACTTCATGACCGGTCGTACGAATGGCGTTGCAACGTACCGTAACAACGGTTTCTTCGGCCTGGCTGACGGACTGAATTTCGCTATTCAGTACCAGGGCAATAACGAAAGTGCCTCTAACGATCAGGAAGGTACAGGCAATGGTCGCGACATTCGTAAAGAGAATGGCGACGGTTGGGGTCTTTCCACTTCCTATGATTTCGGTATGGGCTTCTCCGCGGGTGCAGCTTATGCCTCCTCTGACCGTACCAACGATCAGGTAACCAAAACAAATGCAGGCGGCGACAAAGCCGACGCCTGGACCCTGGGTATGAAGTACGACGCCAATAATATTTACCTGGCGACCATGTATTCAGAAACCCGAAATATGACCCCATACGGTGATTATTTCGTCGCAAACAAGACTCAGAACTATGAAGTCACCGCACAGTATCAATTCGATTTCGGTCTGCGCCCTGCAGTTTCTTTCCTGATGTCTAAAGGGAAAGACCTGAACTCTTATTACGGCAGCGATAAAGATTTGGTTAAATATGCTGACGTTGGAGCAACCTATTATTTTAACAAGAATATGTCTACCTATGTTGATTACAAAATCAACCTGCTGGATGAAGACGATAACTTCTATCAAGCGAACGGCATCAGTACTGATGACATCGTAGCGGTTGGTCTGGTATACCAGTTCTAATCCTTCCCTGAAAATAATAAAGCCCGCAGCGCGGGCTTTATTATTTCAGAGGCAAAGTTTCACGGCGCTTCCTGCAACGCCACGCGGATAAACCCGTTATTCTGCGCCAGCAGCTCATGGGCTTTCCACGCATCCAGACCGGTCAGCACCATCAGCACCGCCGTTTTACAGTGATGGTTACAGCTCTCCAGCGCGGCCTTTGCCTGCGCCCGGCTGCATCCCCCCGCCTCCATCACGATGGCGATTTGCCGTTCAGCCCATTTGGTACTGCTTGCCTCAAGATCCACGCGCAGGTTGCTGTAAACGCGCCCGGTGCGAACGGCCAGCCCGGTGGTAATCATCGAGAGGATCATTTTTTGCGCGATCCCCGCCCTGGTATTGAGATACCCGGCAACCACATCAGCCCCCAGTTCAGGGGCAATTACCATGCTTGCCAGCTGCGCCGCTTCACTTTGTGCATCACCGGTGATGACCGCAACAGGCGCTCCCAGCGACCAGGCATGCCGCATCGCTCCCCAGACCCACGGCGTTTTTCCGCTGACGGTCACCGCCAGCATCATATCGTGTTCACCAAATTTGATGGCCTGCAGGTCAGCGACCCCGCGCTCGTAGCTCCCTTCTCCCTCTTCTGCCGTCACGGCAATTACAGGGTTTTTCCCCGGCGCATAATCATCCGCAGCCTGCCGTGCGGCGCAGCCCGACTGTCCTGCCCCGACGATGACCAGACGGCCACCGTGGTTGAGCGCCGCGGCGGCGTTATCCACCACGCGGGCGATTGTCGTTAAGCAGGGGGTTATAGCAGCAGAAATGCGTGCATCTTCCTCGTGGATAACCTTCAGCATGTCCAGCGTGGACAATCTATCTATATTCATCGTGCTGGCGTGCCGTCTTTCCTTGACCGAACCGGTAAGCGTAATGCTCATAAACAGCCTCCTTATTATGAGTACCCACACACTATAAAGTGTTTTATATAGATGACCTGCGAGTGGGGTCACGAAAAGAAGAGCAAATCGACGCTTTTACATGGCTTTAAGAAAAGCCCATCATCAGCGATAATCACCCCCTTTCTTAATCATCGCGGAGTGTTGATGAGCGATCTGCAGCCTTTCCCTCTGACGCGCAAGCGCCCCATGAAACTGTACACGCTGGTCACGTTGATGGTGTCCGCGATTATCGCCTCAGTGCTGCTGGTGGTTTTTGCGCTCTATTCCGTGCAAATCACCCGGGCGACCCGCGATGATGTAAAAGATACCGCGTTGGGTATCGCCCGCACGCTGGCCGACAGCCCGGAGATCCAGCGCGGCCTGATGCAGTCGCCGCAGTCCGACATTATTCAGCCCATCGCCAAAGCCGTTACCCAACGCAACGATCTGCTGCTTACCGTGGTGACCGACATGCGGGGGATTCGCTACTCGCACCCGAACGAGGCGCTCATCGGCCTGCATTTTATTGGCAACGATCTCGAACCCGCGCTGGAAGGCAAAGAGAATGTCTCGGTAAACCGCGGCGCCCTCGCCGAAGCGCTTCGCGTTTTCACGCCGGTCTATGACAGCCAGCACGATCAGATCGGGGTCGTGGTGGTCGGTATTTCCCTCAAAAAGGTGGAAGATCAGATAGCCCGCGGGCGGCTTAACGCGCTCTGGACGATTTTGTTCAGCATCTTTATGAGTTCAATGGCGATTTGGGGTCTGGTGCGGGTGCTGAAGCGCATTCTGTTCGGGCTCGAACCCTATGAGATATCCGCCCTGTTCGAACAGCGACAGGCGATGCTGCAGTCGCTTCGCGAAGGGGTACTGGCCGTCGACATTCACGGCCGCGTGACGATGATTAACCACACCGCCAGAGAGATTTTACTCCTGCCCTCCGGCAAGCAGTCGGAAAACGCCAGCGCTCCCCTGCTGGCCAGCCTGCGGGAGATTTCAAAGACGGGCGTCGCGCGTCAGGATCGGGAGATCAGCTGTAACGGCCGGCTGCTGCTGTGCAATATGGTGCCCGTCAAAAGCCAGGAGCGGGTCATCGGCGCGATAGCCACCTTCCGCGATAAAACGGAAATCAGCCAGCTGATGCAGCGTATTGACGGCATGGTCAACTACGTCGATGCCCTGCGCAGCCACACGCACGAGTTTATGAACAAACTGCATGTGATCCTGGGCCTGCTGCACATGAAGCGCTACGACAAGCTGGAGGAGTACATCATCCAGACGGCGCACAATTACCAGACGGATATCGGTACGATCCAGAGCAAGGTAAAATCCCCGGTCGTTGCCGGGTTCCTGCTGGGTAAAATCAACCGGGCGAAGGAAGCGGGCGTCACCCTGACGCTGGCGGATGAATGCCTGATACCGGATACCGCCAGCGAAGAGCAGGTCGCGGTGCTGATCACCGCGCTGGGTAACTTAATCGAAAACGCGCTCGACGCGATGGCAGGACAGCAGGAAGGCGAGATTGGCCTGCTGCTACATTATCAGAATGGCTGGCTCAGTTGCGAAGTCAGCGACGATGGCCCCGGCATTGATCCCACCCAGCTGGAGGCTATTTTTACTAAGGGGTTCTCAACAAAAGGTGAAAACCGCGGCGTTGGGCTGTTCCTTGCTCGCCAGCAGATCCAGAACCTGGGCGGCGATATTACCGTCGAGTCTGAGCCTGGCGTATTTACCCAATTTTTTGTTCACATCCCCTGGGATAGCGAGAGGAATATCGCGTGATAAATGTATTAATTGTCGATGATGACGCCATGGTGGCCGACCTCAACCGTCTGTACGTCAACCGTGTTGAAGGCTTTAGCTGCTGCGGCGTCGCCTCCACGCTCAACCAGGCCAGAGCCATTATCAATAACCCCAGCCAGCCTGTCGACCTGGTGCTGCTGGACGTCTATATGCAGCAGGATAACGGGCTGGATCTGCTGCCCGATATTCGCGCGTCAGGCCGTCCGATTGATGTGATTATGATCTCGTCCGCTGCCGATGCCGCCACGATCCAGACTTCCATCCACTACGGCGTGGTGGATTATCTGATCAAACCGTTCCAGTTCCCGCGCTTTGAAGAGGCGCTGAACGGCTGGAAGGCAAAGCACAGTCTGATGGGATCGCACCAGTATTACGAGCAGGCGGACGTCGACCGGCTGATCCACGGCGGGGCGCCGGAGCTGGCGGACAGTAAGAAATTGCCGAAAGGGTTAACGCCGCAAACGCTGCGCACCATTTGCCAGTGGATTGACGGCCACCCGGAGACGGAATTTTCCACCGACGATCTGGCTAACGCGGTAAATATTTCACGCGTCTCCTGCCGCAAATACCTGATCTGGCTGGCGCAAATCAACATTCTTTTCACCAGCATTCATTACGGTGCCACCGGCCGCCCGGTGTATCGCTACCGCTTACAGCCTGAGCAGATCGGGCTGCTCAAACAGTACTGCCAGTAACGCGGTAGCTCTCGTCCAGAAGGGTAAAACGGAAGTGGTGCATCGAGGAGATCACCACTTCTTTTGTCCTGGTCACAAAGATAGCTTCTATATCCGGACGCGCGCGCAGGGCAGCGCAGCCTTTCTCTACCCCCATGCCGTACATCAGCGTGGTCCAGATATCGCCATCAATAGAGTCTCTGGAAATGATGGTGACGCTGTCCAGCTCGTTGTCGAGCGGGTATCCGGTACGCGGGTCGAGAATATGGTGATAGCGCTTGCCGTTCTGCTCAAAGTAGCGCTCGTACGTTCCCGACGTCACCACAGAGAGGTTCTCCACCGTCATCGCGCCGATCAGCGCATCACCGGCGAACGGCTTTTTCAGCCCCACGCTCCAGCCGCCTTCCGGCGAGCCTAACGTCTGGATATTTCCGCCAAGGTTGATCAGCCCCAGCTCAGCCCCCTCTTTGCGCAGGTAGTCCCGAACCCGGTCGGCAATATAGCCTTTGGCGATAGCCCCCAGATCGATCTCCATCCCCGCTCTGGTCAGAAACACGCTGGTCTGCGCCTCATCAAGGATGACATCCTCAGGCCGGGTAATTGCCAGCAGCGAGGCAATTTCATCGTCAGGCGGAACGCTGTCGCCCTGAAAGCCAATCTTCCAGCGCTTCACCAGCGGACCGATCGCCAGGTTAAAGGCGCTGTTTTTAAGCAGGCTTGCCGCTTTCGCACAGCGGATCAGCTCAAACACCGGACGGCTGACGGTAACCGGATGCTGACCCGCCGCATGGTTGATGTCCATTACCTGCGAATGCGCGCGGTTAACGGTCAGGAGATCTTCGTACTGTTTGATCAGGCGGAAAACGCGGGACGCGAGGGCTTCGTCATGGGAGAAGAGTTTCAGGAGAATGGGCGAGCCCATCAGAACGGCGGAGTAGCTGTAAACGCGATGGCTATCAGGCATAGCATGAGTCCTCAGATGTAGCCCCGGCAGGCACTGCGCCGCCGGGGAAACAGGTGCCTTACGTTCTTTTTGAGCGCATCGCCGCCTGATGTCCTGCAAGGGTACCAAAAATAATGATATCCGCCACCGCGTTACCGCCGATACGGTTAGCGCCGTGGATCCCGCCAACCACTTCACCCGCAGCGAATGCCCCCGGCAGCACGTTGTGGTTGCTGTCCAGCACGCAGGTTTCGGTGTTGATGGTCACGCCGCCCATGGTGTGGTGCACGCCCGGTGCAATCTGAATGGCGTAGAACGGCCCTTCGTTGATGGGCGCACGCAGCGCGGTGGTGCGGCCAAAATCATCGTCGTGCTGTTTTTCAACGAAACCGTTGTAACGTTCCAGGGTCGCCAGGAAAGCGTGGTGATCCATACCCAGCGCTTCAGCCAGGGCTTTTGGCGAGCTGGCGCTGGTCACGAAACCTTTCGCGATATACTCATCTGCGGCTTTGTTTTTGGCACGGACGTGCTCATCAAAGACGATGTATGCGTATTTCTCCGGCAGCGCGATGATTGACGCCGAGACTTTATCGCGGGTCGACATTTCGTTGTAGAAGCGCTCACCTTTCTGATTGACCAAAATCGCCCCGCCGCCGCGGATGGATTCAGAAATCAGGTACGAGGTTTTCTGCTCCACGGTTGGGTGGATCTGAATTTCGCCCATATCAACCGTGCCTGCACCGATACGCTCCAGCAGCGCGATACCGCCGCCGGTCGCCCCTTTGTGGTTAGTGGTGACGAACCCTTCCAGATCCGGGCGGTATTTCACCACCATCTGGCTGTTGGCGCTGAAACCACCTGTCGCCACGATCACGCTTTTGGCTGCCACGGTGACGGTTTCGTTCTCTTCGGTGGTCAGACGTACGCCGGTCACTTCGCCGTTCTCGAAGATGATGTCGCTGACGGAGGTATCCAGCATCACCTCGATGTTGCGTTTATTGACGTTACGCACCAGGCCGCTGATCAGGTAGCCGCCCACCGCAGAACCGTCTTTTGGACGGTGAGTACGGTCGATGCTCATCCCGCCGGTGGTGGTGATGTCGTTCAGCATGATGCCGCGCGTTGCCAGCCACTCAATTGCTTCCGGCGCGTTCTCCACAAAGCGACGCAGCAGTTCCGGGTTGTTCTTGTTTCCGCCGCCTTTCAGGCTTTCCTGGTAGAACAGCTCTTTGCTGTCCTGAATCCCCTTCACGCGCTGGAAGCGGGTTTCTGCGGCGTTCATACCGGCAGAGGCTTTAATGGTGTTCCCGCCGATGGTCGGCATTTTCTCGACGATCAGCACGCTTGCGCCTTCGTCATGAGCCTGAATGGCCGCCGCCAGACCGGCGCCGCCGCTGCCGACAACCACCACGTCCACGCTGCGGGTTTCGTTCGGGTCAACGCCCTCTTCCGCCGCCAGCGCCTTGCTGGATTTCAGCATCGCTTTAGAGACCGCTTTTTTCACCGCCTCGCTCTGGCTGGTTGCGCCGGTAATGGCATCCACGTGCGGAGTATTGGCATCCAGAATGCGGGTGCGGATCTCTTCAAAGCTGGTGACAAACTCAACGTCTTCACTCGGGCCGGAGGCAAGTTCGATGTCCGCAATGCGGTCGGTTTCCAGGCTGACGTTAATCACCAGTTCGTTAGCGTCGTCCTGCACTTTCTCAACAAAGGTGCCAGGTTTGAATTTGGACTCGCCCATGCTCATGTCGCGGATCATCGCTTCCACCAGCGAGAAGCGCCACAGCGGCTCAGGGATGCTTAGTTCCTCGCGTCTGGTGCTGTCCATAAACAGCTCAAGGCTTTCACCCGCCGCGATGCGGTCGGTCCAGTCCGGGTAAGCGATAGTGGCGCGGCCTACGGCAATCAGATCGTAGCCGTGGTCCAGCGCTTCATTCACGTCTGACGCATTCACCACGCCGCCAACGCCCATCACCGGAACCTGCGCCAGCGTGTCAGAACGCATTGCGCAGTATTTTTCGATAAGCGGCGTCGGGTCCTGGGTGTCAACAATGGACGGACGCAGGGTGGCGCCTACGGAGAAGTGGAGATAGTCCACGCCGCGCGCGGCCAGTTTCTCCAGCAGGTACATGGTGTCTTCAAAGCGGATGCCCGGAACCTCAAGCTCTTCAGGGGAGAAGCGGTAACCAATGATGAAGGCATCATCGGCGTACTGGCGCACCATTTTGTGGGTGATGTCCAGCACCGCCAGCGGGAACTTCGCGCGGTTATCGCGGCTGCCGCCCCACTCGTCGTCACGCTGGTTTGAATTTGGGGAGTAGAACTGCTGAATCAGGTAGGTGTTCGCCCCGTGGATTTCCACGCCGTCGAAACCTGCCTGGATGGCGCGGCGCACGGCTTCACCAAACTTGCCGATCATGCCTTCCACTTCTTCTGCGGTCAGGGCAACCGGCGTCGCGGCGCCGTCACGCGGCGCGGCCACGGCGCTTGGGCCCACCGGGGTACGGCCACCGATCAGTTTCGGGTCGACCATGCGGCCGCCGTGGTAGATCTGCAGCAGTGCCTTAGAGCCTTTGGATTTTATTGCCTCGGCGATTTTAGCCAGCCCGGCGATTTTCTCGTCGTTATCAATCCCAATCGCCCCCGGGAAGGCGAGACCGAGATCGTCGACAAAGCAGCACTCCACAATGATGGTACCAATGCTGCCGGAACGGGCCCGGTAGTACTCCACCAACTCGCTGGTAACGGTGCCGTCATAGTAGCCGGTACAGGTTGTCATCGGGGCCATTAACAAACGGTTTTTCAGTTCAGTGCCATTCGGTAATGTGAAGGGGCTAAGAATGCGTTCGTTAGTGCTCATAATAGAAACTCCAAACTTTTAAAAATTGAGAATTCGTTATCGGATTGATTTTTTGTTTCGTAGTTATTTGCCGATGTCATGATATTAATATAATGATTTTTTTAGTTTCTAAAGTTATTACGTTAGTTAAAAAACTATTTAATCCCTGCAATAACACTAATAATACATTGGTGTTAGCGATTGTAATTCAGCCATTCACAATAATTTAAAACTCGTTAAATAAAAAATGGTAAAACCACTTCACCAAAAACCAAATATTCCCATGTAAATCAACAAGTTATATCGAATTAAAAATTCATATTGTTACAAAAATGATAAAATAAACCCGAAAAACAGATAATAACCACATACGCCAGAGTGGTTATTAATAAAAGCATAAAAATAACGCTGCAATTCTGTTTTTTTGATCGCGATCAATAGTTATGGCATTCAAAAGCGCAATATAAAAACATCATCAATTTTTAATTTAGCGCACATAAAAAAGCGTTAAATCGCTATTACTGAAAATACAAAACAGCACCTTTAATAACTAAAAAAAGCAAAGAAACTTAAGAAAGCGATTCTGTTTTTTCAGTGCAACCGAATTTTTGACAACTTAAGACGTGAAACTATGAATACAAAAACTGCTGTAACGCCCCCAGTGGCGAACCAGGCATCAAATGGAAACGCAAAACGATTGCTGATGATGGCATTGCCCGTCATCGTCGCCGTACTGCTGCTGTTTGTGCCCGTACCAGAAGGCTTGCCGCCTTACGCATGGCACTACTTCGCTATCTTTGTCGGCGTAATCGTCGGCTTAATCTTCGAACCGCTGCCGGGCGCGGTGATTGGCCTGACCGGCGTGGTTGCCATTGCCCTGTGCAGCCAGTGGGTGCTGTTCAGCCCTGAACAGCTGGCCGACCCGAAATTCAAGCTGGCGGGCGCCTCCTTTAAGTGGGCGGTGAGCGGGTTTGGTAACTCTACAGTCTGGCTGATCTTCGGTGCCTTCATGTTCGCCGCGGGCTATGACAAAACCCGCTTCGGCCGCCGTCTGGCGCTGATTCTGGTGAAGTATCTTGGCCGTCGCAGCCTGACGCTCGGTTACGCCATTACGTTTGCGGACCTGCTGCTGGCACCGTTCACCCCGTCCAACACCGCGCGCAGCGGCGGGACCATCTACCCAATCATTGCTAACCTGCCGCCGCTGTACGGTTCAAAACCTAATGACCCAAGCGCGCGTAAGATTGGTTCGTACCTGATGTGGGTGGCGATCACCGCGGCCTGTATCACCAGCTCAATGTTCCTCTCCGCCCTTGCGCCGAACCTGCTTGCGCTGGCGCTGGTGAAAAGCACCGTTGGGATTGATATCTCCTGGGGCACCTGGTTCCTCGCCTTCCTGCCGCTGGGTATCCTGCTGATTCTGACCATGCCGCTGCTGGCCTACTGGTTCTACCCACCAGAAGTTAAAGTGAACAATGAAGTGCCGCTGTGGGCGACCCGTGAGCTGGAAAAACTCGGCAAACTGTCCCGCAATGAAATTCTGCTGCTGGTGTTCGTGTGCTGCGCGCTGCTGATGTGGATCTTCGCCGCCGCGTGGATTGAGCCTGCGATGGCGGCCCTGCTCATCGTCGGGCTGATGCTGTGGACCGGCGTGCTGGAGTGGAACGATATCACCGGTAACAAGGCCGCGTGGAATACCTTCGTCTGGTTCGCCACCCTGGTTGCGCTGGCGGATGGCCTCTCCTCTACCGGCTTTATCAGCTGGCTGGGTAAAGAAGGTGGCCTGCTGATGAGCGGTATCTCTCCAGGCGTGGCGACCATCGTCCTGCTGCTGGCGTTCTACCTGCTGCACTACCTGTTTGCCAGCACCACCGCGCACACTACCGCGCTGCTGCCAGCGATGCTGACCATCGCCTCCACCATTCCGGGCATGAATATGGAAGTGTTCGTCCTGCTGATGGTGACCTCTCTGGGCGTGATGGGGATCATCACCCCGTACGGTACTGGCCCAAGCCCGATCTACTACGGCAGCGGCTACCTGCCAACCAAAGACTACTGGCGCCTCGGCACCATCTTCGGTGCCATCTTCCTGGCGGCTCTGCTGCTGATTGGTTATCCGTGGATGTCCATGATGTTCTGATTCCTGACCGCCGGACTTCTCCTCCGGCGGTTTTATTTTTGTGGAGCAATACTATGTCGAATAAACCGTTTTTTTATCAGAACCCCTTCCCTCTTTCCCATGACGACACCGAATACTACCTGCTGACCAAAGAGCACGTCTCCGTAGCCGAGTTCGACGGCCAGGAAGTCCTGAAGGTGGAGCCGGAAGCCCTGACCCTGCTGGCGCAGCAGGCCTTCCACGATGCCGCATTTATGCTGCGTCCTTCCCATCAGAAGCAGGTTGCCGCCATTCTCAACGACCCGGAAGCCAGCCAGAACGACAAATACGTTGCCCTGCAGTTTCTGCGTAACTCTGAAATTGCCGCCAAAGGCGTGCTGCCAACCTGTCAGGACACCGGCACCGCGATCATCATGGGTAAAAAAGGCCAGCGCGTCTGGACCGGCGGCGGTGACGAAGCGGCCCTGAGCCAGGGCGTGTACAACACCTACATTGAAGATAACCTGCGCTACTCGCAGAATGCGGCGCTGGACATGTATAAAGAGGTTAATACCGGCACCAACCTGCCCGCGCAGATTGATCTCTACAGCGTGGACGGCGATGAGTACAAATTCCTGTGCATGGCAAAAGGCGGCGGTTCCGCCAACAAAACCTACCTCTATCAGGAAACCAAAGCGCTAATCACCCCGGCGAAGCTGAAAAACTATCTGGTTGAGAAAATGCGCACCCTGGGTACCGCGGCCTGTCCGCCGTACCATATCGCGTTTGTGATTGGCGGAACCTCAGCGGAAGCCACGCTGAAAACCGTTAAACTGGCCTCGACCCGCTACTACGACGCGCTGCCAACCGAAGGCAACGAGCACGGCCAGGCGTTCCGCGACGTTCAGCTGGAACAGGAACTGCTCCAGGAAGCGCAGAACCTCGGCCTCGGCGCGCAGTTCGGCGGGAAATACTTCGCCCACGACATCCGCGTGATCCGCCTGCCGCGCCACGGCGCCTCCTGCCCGATAGGCATGGGCGTCTCCTGCTCCGCAGACCGCAACATCAAGGCAAAAATCAACCGCGATGGGATCTGGATTGAGAAGCTGGAGCACAACCCGGGCCAGTATATTCCTGAATCACTGCGCCAGCAGGGTGAAGGCGACGTGGTCAACATTAACCTGAACAAGCCGATGAACGAGATCCTGGCGCAACTCTCCGCGCACCCGGTCTCTACCCGCCTGTCGTTGAACGGCACCATCATCGTGGCGCGCGATATCGCCCATGCGAAGCTGAAAGAGCTGCTCGACAACGGTGAAGAACTGCCGCAGTACGTTAAAGATCATCCGATTTACTACGCGGGGCCAGCCAAGACCCCGGAAGGCTACGCCTCTGGCTCACTCGGCCCGACCACTGCGGGACGCATGGACTCGTATGTCGACCTGCTGCAATCCCATGGAGCAAGCATGATCATGCTGGCGAAAGGCAACCGCAGCCAGCAGGTGACGGATGCCTGCCATAAGCACGGCGGCTTCTACCTGGGCAGCATCGGCGGCCCGGCGGCGGTGCTGGCGCAAAACAGCATTAAGAGCCTTGAGTGTGTGGCCTATCCTGAGCTGGGAATGGAAGCCATCTGGAAAATTGAAGTCGAAAACTTCCCGGCGTTTATCCTGGTGGATGACAAAGGCAACGATTTCTTCCAGCAGATCCAGAACCAGCAGTGTAAAGGCTGTTCACAGCGCTGAGTGCTTCCATAGCTCCGGCAAAAGCGACAGCGTGTCAGCAATGATGGCGCGCTTGTCGCTTCCTGGCTTCCAGATGGTGACCATCGTCTGACTAATCCCCTGGCTGCCCACTTCAGTGAGCAGCCTTTTTACGTTTTGCCACCGCACGGCATGAAAATGGGTTGGTAAGAACCCCCAGCCGCATCCTCGCTCCAGCAGACCGCGCAGCATCTCCGGCTCGTTCGTAAAAAGGGTATGCCCTGAAATCTGTAGGCGACGCGCAACCGGCTCGTCCGAGTCTGGGTGCATAACGACCTGCGGAACCAGGGAGAGATCAAGCAGTGAAAGGGGGGATGACGTCCCCGTAAACAGGGTACTGGAGGCGTAAAAATCCATATCGATTGCGCCCAGGGCCCGCCACTCCATGTTATCGCCCACGCTGCGGTTGCGCGCCTGGCAGATGGCCAGGTCCGCGCGCGCGTTCGCCAGCAGCCGTTCAGATTCATCGCGCGAGGCGCAGATGAGGCTCAGGCGGATTTTTCGCGCCGCCATTTCAGCGATGACCCTGTGCAGAAAAACTCTGGGCGTGAAAGGATCGTAGACCAGGGTCAGGTCCTGCGTAGCGCCGTGGGGCACCTCCCTGGCGAAGGCCTCAAAGGCTTTGACCTGCCGCATCAGCAGATGAGCCTGACGCTGGAGCTGCTCGCCTTCCGGCGTGAGCCGCAGGGTACGCCCGTCGCGAATAAACAGCGCGTAGCCTAACCCATCCTCAAGAAAATCAACCAGATCGCGAAGCGTCGTTCGGTCTTTCTTCAGCACTACTGCCGCTTTACTCAGGCTCCCGTTTTCAGCCACGGCGGTGAATGCCTCAAGCTGTGCAAAGGAATAGATCAGTCCAGCCACGCTACGCTCCCTCTGTTTTTTTGGGGGATTTTCCCCCACTACGCGTTTTTTATTATAGCCCCTGCTTTTTTAAACTGAACCCGTTCTTAACCTATACGAGACGGATATGAAAAACAGAACAGTAAATCATGCCCTGCTGGCGGGACTTGTCTTCAGCAGCCTGCTGTCCCCTGCGGCAATGGCCGCCTGCGAAGGCACAGAACTCAGCGTGTGCCCTGCCCCCTTCGACGCCGCGTTGCCGGATACCCATAAAATGCTGACCTGGAGTCAGGCCGATCGCGTGGTGGGATTTCGTAATGATTATCGCAACTACGCCGGGGATATTTTCCGCCACGGAAACGCCGTACCGCTGCAGGTATCGGAAAAGCCGCTAACGGACGTCCATTATCAGGTTAACGGCAGACGATACGGCCTTAAGGAATATCTCAAGCGCCAGAACGTCAGCGGCATGCTGGTGCTGAAAGACGGCAAAATCGCCTGGAAATATCTCGCCCAGGGCAATACCGACACCACGCTATGGACCTCGCGTTCGGTAGGCAAATCGGTGGTATCGGCGCTGGTGGGCGTAGCCCTTAAAGAGGGAAAAATTCACTCACTCGACGACAGGATCACGAAATATGAACCCGATCTGAAAGGCACCGCGTGGGACGGCGTGACGCTCAAACAGCTTATCACCCACACCTCCGGGGTGGCGTGGAACGAGGATTATACCAACCCGAACTCCGACTTCGCGCAGCTCACCGAGTGCGAGGCGAAGCCGGGTACCTACGACTGCGTGCGCAAGCTGGTGAAAGGATTACGCAGGGTTCACCCGGCCGGAGAAAACTGGTCTTACTCCTCCGGCGGAGCCTGGCTGCTGGGTGACGTGCTGGAGCGAGCAACCGGCATGACGATCGCGGCGTATCTCGAGAAAAGCATCTGGCAGCCGTACGGCATGGCGAGCGACGGCGTATGGCATGCCTACAGTAAAGGTCAACATGACGTCGGCGCGCACGGCTTTAACGCCACGCTGGAGGACTGGGGTCGCTTCGGGGAATTTATCCTGAACAACGGTATGCTCCCCTCGGGCAAACAAATCCTGCCTGACGGCTGGGTGAAGGAGTCGTCAGACTGGACTCAGGCGAAAGGCTCGGTATCAGACGCGCATCCAGAAGGCCTGTACGGCTATCAGTGGTGGAACAACGCCGTGCCCGTCAACGCCAAGGGCATTGAGCCGGCAGCGAAGGATTCGCTTAAAGGTTCGCTCTGGGCGCTGGGCATTTTTGGTCAGATGATCGTGGTGAACCAGAAAGAAAACCTGGTCATCGTTCAGTGGTCTACCTGGCCACAGGCGGAGCCGTCCTTTAGCGCCCAGCCGCTGGAGGCCTCTCTGATGTTTAGCGCGATTGCCAGGGCGCTGCGCTAAATTGCACCCGCCGGGTAACGAAGCGCTTGCCCGGCCCTTTCTCAGGAGCCTCTCTCTGCGCCACATCACAAAATCGCAATATCAGAGGCTTAGATGACATTGGTGAATAAAAAGCCAATATTTTGTTAAGTTATTGTTGCTTATAGTGCTCATCATTATCGTCTCACTATTGATGCGTAACGCGCATCAATCAATGCGTTAATTGCGCTTATCTATTTCGCCATCCTGATCCAGTTTTCAGAAACAGACGCGTAAAACGTCAACAATAAACTGGAGATAACCATGTTTTCCTCAACCTCACCTGCAACCGTACGCTCTAAGGCGGGCGCGATACTTCGCGTGACGTCGGGCAACTTTCTTGAGCAATTTGATTTCTTTCTTTTCGGCTTCTACGCCACCTACATCGCCCACACCTTCTTCCCGGCGAGCAGTGAATTTGCATCGCTGATGATGACCTTCGCGGTCTTCGGCGCGGGCTTTTTGATGCGTCCAATCGGAGCCATCGTGCTGGGGGCCTATATTGACAAGGTTGGCCGCCGCAAAGGGCTGATCATGACGCTTTCCATTATGGCGGCAGGCACCTTCCTGATCGTGCTTATCCCGTCCTATCAAAGCATCGGGCTTTGGGCACCGTTGCTTGTCCTGACGGGCCGCCTGCTGCAGGGCTTTTCCGCCGGGGCGGAGCTTGGAGGTGTTTCGGTCTATCTCGCGGAAATCGCCACGCCGGGCCGCAAAGGTTTTTACACCAGCTGGCAGTCCGGTAGCCAGCAGGTTGCCATTATGGTCGCCGCGGCGATGGGCTTTGCCCTGAACGCCCTGATGGAGGATAGCGCCATTCGTGAATGGGGCTGGCGCATCCCGTTCCTGTTCGGCTGTTTAATCGTGCCGTTTATCTTTTTCCTGCGCCGCAAGCTGGAGGAGACGGAAGAGTTCAGCGCGCGCCGCCATCATCTGGAGATGCGTCAGGTCTTTAAAACGCTGCTTGGCAACTGGCAGGTGGTGGTCGCGGGCATGCTGATGGTGGCGATGACCACCACCGCGTTCTACCTGATCACCGTCTACGCGCCAACCTTCGGCAAAAAAGTGCTGATGCTGAGCGCCTCTGACAGCCTGCTGGTCACGCTGCTGGTGGCGATCTCTAACTTTATCTGGCTGCCGGTGGGCGGCGCGCTGTCGGACCGCTTCGGGCGTAAGCCGGTGCTGATTGCCATGACCCTGCTGGCGCTGGCCACCAGCTATCCGGCCCTGACGCTGCTGGCTGACGCGCCCAGCTTCTCGATGATGCTGAGCGTGCTGCTGTGGCTCTCCTTCCTTTACGGGCTGTATAACGGGGCGATGATCCCGGCGCTGACGGAAATTATGCCTGCTGAAGTCCGCGTGGCAGGGTTCTCTCTGGCTTACAGCCTGGCAACGGCGGTCTTTGGCGGCTTTACCCCGGTGATGTCAACCGCGCTGATTGAATACACCGGTGACAAAGCCTCGCCGGGCTACTGGATGAGCTTCGCCGCGGTGTGTGCCCTGCTGGCCACCCTCTACCTCTACCGTCGTCGCGCGGTTTCAGTGCAAAACACCGTTAAGTCGCAGGGGGCCGCATGACGCGCACTTCTCATTATACCGCCAGCGCGCTGGTGCTGATGTTCATGAGCGTGAATGCCTGCGCTCAGGAGGTGAAAGTGATGATTTCAGGCGGTTTCAAAGCCGCCCTTGAAAAGCTCGCACCGGAATATGAGCGCAAGACTGGCGATACCATTGTGATTATTCCCGGTCCCTCAATGGGCAATACGCCGCAGGCGATCCCAAACCGGCTCGCGCGCGGCGAGAAGGCCGACGTGGTGATTATGGTGGGTGATGCGCTGGCGAAGCTCGAAAAAGCCGGCCAGACCAGGCCAGGTTCGCGAACTGAACTCGCGGACTCTCCCGTTGGCATGGTGGTGAAAAAAGGTGCGGATATTCCTGATATCAGCAGCGAGGCGACTCTGCGTAAAACTCTGCTGCAGGCCAGTTCCATCGCTTACTCAGACAGCGCCAGCGGCAGGTATGTCAGCCAGACGCTGTTCAGGAAACTGGGGATTGAAAACGAGGCGGCGGCTAAAGCAACAATGGTCGAACGTATTCCGGTCGCCTCAGAAGTGGCGAAAGGAAAATACGCCGTGGGTTTCCAGCAGGTGAGCGAGCTGCTGCCGGTTGAAGGCGTCACCTTTATCGGTAAAATCCCGGACAATCTGCAGTACATCACGCGCTTCGCCGGCGCGGTCACCCGTCACGCTGAACACCCCGCGGAGGGGAAAGCGCTACTGAGCTATCTCGCCTCACCGCCCTCAAGGGCGGCCATCCGTGAGACGGGGATGATCCCCGTTACGTCCGGCGATACCGCTCGGTGATCTCTTTTTCCAGTTCAGCCGCAATATAAGACTGAATGCGCCCCCGGCGCCGGATAAGCCCCACGGCGCGTTTCACCTCTGGCGCCACCAGCGGCAGATGCGTCAGCGGCGTGTGCTCCGACGTCGGCATCGACATGGCGGGAACGGCGGCAATGCCGATCCCCGCCTCTACCATGCCGAGCATCGTGGTGACGTGGCGCGTTTCGCAGACGCTGGGGCGCTCGGGAATGATATCCCCCAGCATCCGATCGAGCAGGTTGCGGTTACCCGACGTTTTATCGAGGGAGATATAGTCCTGCTGGAAAAACGCCTCCCACGTCAGGTGGCTCTTCTGCGCCAGCGGGTGATCCTTTCTGCATGCCGCAACGTAGACATCCTCCACCAGCGGGAAAAATTCAATTTCAGACGGTAAGTTTCCCGCGAAGCAGATGCCAAAATCCGCCTGGCTTCGGGCCACGGCGTCAATCACATTCCCCGCGCTGCTGTCGATGAGCTTAATGCGAACGCGTGGAAAGCGAGACTGAAAGCGACGGATCACATCAGGCATAAAGTAACAGGCGGCGGAAGGTACCGCGGCGACCGTAATCAGCCCCGTCCGCTCTTCACTGGCCTTATCGACATCCGCCAGCATTGACTCCACGTTGTCAAGCAGCTGCGCTGAGCGTTCAGCAAAGTTTTGCCCATATAGCGTCAGGGCGACGCGACGGGTGGTTCGGTCAAACAGCTTTGTTCCCAGCGCGGCTTCCAGCTTTTCGATCCTGCGGCTCAGCGCCGACTGGGATAAGCAGATAGATTCAGCGGCGACACGGAAGTTACCGTATTCCACTAACGCCCTGAAGGCATAAAGATCGTTAAGGTCAAAATTCACGGGCATAGCGTCTGGATGTCCTGTCAGGGAAGAGGCAACAAAGTCAAAAATAATAGCGTCTTATTGACCTGCCGCAACCGGCGCGGTGTTGTAATAGGTCAGAGATCGTTGAGATTGAGTCGAATGCGCCCGGCCTGGTCAGCAATCGCCTGCCGTTCATCTTCCTTTGTATTGGGCAGCGCCTGCTTGTTACCTTTGAAATCGCTCATCTTTTCAATACCGCACGGGCTTATCCACTTAGCCTGCGAATTAAGGCTACGACGGAGGTCACAAAATGAAGGTGATGCCTGCAAAGCGCTACCCACCGCTACGTACGAAATGATAGTTTATTCAGGCTGGAAGTGTAGCTGTGCGCAATTTTCTGGCATCTTAACTGAACCTGACTTTCCCATTTTTGTTCAAGTAACGAGTTTGCGAGCAAAGCGATGATTAAGTGGCCCTGGAAAACGAATGAGGCTGGCCGGGATATGGCGCTGCCGTGGGATGACGCGCTGGCGATCCCTGTTCTGGCAAATCTTAAGCCGGATGAACAGTCGAAGCTGGTTCAGATGGCGGATCGTTTTTTGCAGCAAAAACGCCTTGTGCCACTTCAGGGGTTCGAGCTGGATCCGCTGAAAAACGCCCGCATCGCCCTGCTTTTCTGCCTGCCGGTGCTGGAGCTCGGTATTGAGTGGCTGGACGGTTTCCACGAAGTGCTGATCTACCCCGCGCCGTTCGTCGTTGATGACGAGTGGGAGGATGATATCGGGCTGGTGCACAACCAGCGGGTGGTGCAGTCCGGACAGAGCTGGCAGCAAGGGCCAATTATCCTGAACTGGCTCGACATTCAGGACTCGTTCGACGCCTCCGGCTTTAATCTGATTATTCACGAGGTGGCGCATAAGCTCGATACCCGCAACGGCGATCGCGCCAGCGGGGTGCCTTTTATTCCTCTTCGTGAAGTCGCGGGGTGGGAGCACGACCTGCACGCGGCGATGGATAATATCCAGGATGAGATAGACCTGGTGGGCGAAAGCGCGGCCAGCATTGATGCCTACGCGGCAACCGACCCTGCCGAGTGCTTTGCGGTGCTGTCAGAGTACTTCTTCAGCGCACCCGAGCTTTTCGCCCCCCGCTTCCCCGCGCTGTGGCAGCGTTTCTGCCAGTTTTATCAGCAGGATCCGCTCCAGCGCCTGCGGCAAAATGAGGGCACAGATGGCCCTCGCCACGTGCATTAATGCTTTTCGACTGGGGTACGTTCAATAAACCGTACCCCGATGCTCAGCGCTAAAAACAGCAACGCCATTCCCCAGGCGGCCATCGTTAAATACTGTTCGCCAAAAAAGCGCGTCACAACGGGCACCAGCAGCGCGCTGACGCCGTAGCCTAACGTGTGGCTGGTCGCGATAGCGCCCGCCCCTTTCCCCGTCGTCAGGCGATCGTTCAGTAGCAGCTGGTACCCAGGCGTGGCCATCGCTGCGCCGAGCGAAGTGATAGCAATCCCCACGTAGAACAGCGCCAGCCCGGCGATGCACATTAGCGCAAGCCCTGCCACCATCAGCACCGCCGCCATGCAAAGCAGGGTCAGCGGGCTGAAATGCTGCGGGCGGACCACCAGAAACTGCGCCGCGAGCGTTGCCAGCGCGGCCAGGCTCAGCAGGAGCGCGACATGATGGCTGATATCCCGCGCGTTGCCGTCCAGCAAGGGGCTGAGGTGCGGAGACAGGCCGAGCTGCATCAGGCTCACCAGCGCCGCCAGCAGCATAGCCAGCAGCAGGAACGGCAGCATGGAAATCTGCAGACGGGTCGCCTGGTGAGCCACCGGCGGCAGCGGCGGATCAGCCACCTCGCGCAGCACCAGCAGCAGGGCGATTAATGGCGCGATCGCCATCAGCCAGAGCTGTGCCACCGGGTTAACGCTGAGCATCAGCGCCGCCAGGGGGGGTCCCAGCAGGCGACCGCAGCTGAGGCCGGAGCTGATGGTGGCCAGCGCCGCCATGCGTTTCTCCAGGCCCGAACGCTGAATGGCCCACGTCTGTGCGGCAGGCACCATCCCCGACACCGTTAAACCGTAAAGCAGACGCGAGAGGATCAGCCCCGCCAGCCCCCAGGGGCTTTCCAGCAACCCGACGGCCATCGCCCAGACCACCAGCGCCATGACGCCAAAGCTGGCGAGATAGCCGCTGAGGGAGGCCACCATCACGACCTTACAACCGCGGCGCTCGCTCTGGCGTCCCCACCAGGGGGAAGCGGGTAAAAAAAGCATAGAGCCGAACATTAACAGCCCGGCCCAGACAGAGAGTGAAAGTCCGGTCAGGGTCACCAGCTGCGGAAGCATGACCAGCAAACCGTTTTGCCCGATACCCAGCAAGCCCGCGCATAGCGCCAGGGGCCAGTTTGCTTTGGAGGTGATGTTTTCGGTCAACGTTTCAGAGTCAGCGCGCATGAGAATGTGAACATAGTGTCAATAAATGTGTGGAAATTATGAAGTTTATGAAAACAAATATTGCAAAAATAGTTGCCACTGTAAACAGAATGAATATCATAACGAGAATTATTATCAGTCATGGAATGAGGTACATCTATGCGTGCTCTGCCCCGCTCTGCCGGTACAGACGTTGCAGCCCAGTGTTTTTTAAACGCCCTGGTGCGCGAGACGAAGGACTGGCGCTATCTCCCCGCTTCCGCAGTGGATGAGCTGGCGCACATTCATATTCCGCTTTCTCCCACCCAGGCCCTTCGGGTTCCGGTGCGCTATTTCTCCCCAACCCAGCATCATCAGTACCGTTTTCCGGCCATACTTATCCAGAGCGATAGCGACAGCGGTGACGCCGTCACTTTCGCTCAACTGGTTGATTTAATTCTTGAAAAATCCTCTGTAAAAGGCTCGCTGGATGCCGATACGCTGGCGCGTTTTAAACAGCGCGCGCTCGAAAGCCACGCGCACACCTGGCAGGCGATCGATCTGCGCCACGGCTGGGGAACGCTCCGCGACAGGCCGCTGACGTTTGCCGAAGCGGAACAGGCGCTGCTGGTGGGCCACGCGTTTCATCCTGCGCCAAAATCCCACGAACCGTTCAACGAAACCGAGGCGCGCCGGTATCTGCCTGATTTCGGCTCCCGCTTCCCGCTGCGCTGGTTTGCCGTTGAGAGCACGCTCGTTGCCGGCGACAGCCTGAACGTCTCCCTGCGCGAGCGTCTGCTGCGCTTCGCCGCCCAGAGCGCGCCCGAGCTGCTCGGCCACTTCACCGATACCCGCTGGCTGCTGCCGATGCATCCGTGGCAGGCCGACTATCTGCTGGAGCAGGACTGGTGCCAGCGTCTGGCGACAAACGGTTCCTTGCAGGACCTGGGTGAAGCGGGCGCGCAGTGGCTGCCCACCAGCTCGTCGCGCTCGCTGTACAGCGAAACCAACAGCGACATGATTAAGTTCTCCCTCAGCGTGCGCCTGACCAACTCCGTGCGCACGCTGTCGGTAAAAGAGGTTAAGCGCGGCATGCGCCTGGCACGGCTGGCGAAAACGCAACGCTGGCAAGATTTACAGGCGCGCTACCCGACCATGCGCGTGATGCAGGAAGACGGCTGGGCGGGGCTGCGCGATGAAAGCGGCACCATTCAGGAAGAGAGCCTGATGGCCCTGCGCGTTAACCTGCTGTTTGACACGCCTGAAACCCAGACCAACGTGCTGGTGAGCCTGACCCAGGCCGCGCCGGACGGCGGCGACAGCCTGCTGGCCGCGGCGGTGCGCCGTCTGAGCCAGCGTCTGGATTTACCCCTCGCTCAGGCCGCCCGCTGCTGGCTGGACGCCTACTGCGACCGCGTGTTGCTTCCGCTGTTCAGCGCCGAGGCGGACTACGGTCTGGTGCTGCTGGCGCACCAGCAAAATATCCTCGTGGAGATGCAGCAGGATTTCCCTGTCGGACTTATTTACCGTGACTGTCAGGGCAGCGCCTGGACCGAAGGGGCCGACGCGTGGCTGAAAGAGGCGGGCGAAACAGACGTGGAAAACCGCTTCGGTGAGAGCCAGCTGCTGCGCTATTTCCCGTACTACCTGCTGCTGAACTCCACCCTTGCCGTCACCGCCGCTCTCGCCGCCGCCGGTTTCGACAGCGAAGAGCACCTGATGTCCCGCGTGCGTGACGCGCTGGCCGAACTGCGCGCGACGGCGAAGCAGACCCGCTGCCTCGACTACGTGCTCGACAGCCCAACCTGGAACTGCAAAGGCAACTTCTTCTGCTACCTGCACGATCGCAACGAAAACACCATCGTCGACCCGGCGGTGATCTATTTCGACTTTAGCAACCCGTTTTACAAGGAGAAGGCGTGATGGCGAACGCGAATATCGTCCATTCCGGCTACGGCTTTCGCTGCACGGCCACGGAACAAAACTTGCCGCTGACGATGGGTCTCGACGGCAGCGTGGTCCTTGAGCGCCTGACCGGGATCCCGGACGGCTGGCTGGTGGACGCCCTCGATCAGCTATTTATTGCCGCGCCCGCCCTGACCGGCATTACACTGCCGTGGGCGGCCTGGCAGGATGAGCCCCAGGCGCAGGCACTGTTTCGCCAGGCCCACGGGGATTATCTGGCGCGTGAAACCTTCTGGCAGCTGCCGCTGTGGCTGAAAGGCGAGCGTCCGCAGGCAAGCGGCGGTATGCAGTTTGATGAGAGCCGTCAGCTGTACTTCCCGCTGCGCCCTCACCGCCCGCAGGGTGAGGTCTATCGCCGTTACGATCCGCAGATTAAGCGCACCCTCAGCTTCCGCGTTGCCGACGTGGCGCTGGACGGCGAACGATTCACGCAATGGATGAATAACCCGCGCGTGAACGCCTTCTGGGAGATGGCGGGCCCGCAGGCCGAGCAGGAAAACTACCTGCGCCGTCAGCTTGACTCGACCTACTGCTACCCGGTTATCGGCTGCTTCGACGACCAGCCGTTCGGCTATTTTGAACTCTACTGGGCGGCAGAGGACCGGATTGGCCGCCACTACCGCTGGCAGCCGTTTGACCGTGGGCTGCACATGCTGGTGGGCGAAGAGAACTGGCGCGGCGCGCAGTATATCCGCAGCTGGCTGCGCGGCCTGAGCCACTATCTGTATCTCGATGAGCCACGCACCGCGCGCATCGTGGCCGAGCCGCGTTTCGACAACCAGCGCCTGTTCCGCCATCTGGCCTCCGCCGGTTTTGAGACGATGAAAGAGTTCGACTTCCCGCACAAGCGCTCGCGCCTCATCATGAGCCAGCGTCACCGCTTCTTCAGCGAGGTGGAACTGTGAACGCGCTCTGGCAGAAAGTGAACCGCGAGATGGTGGCGAAGATCCTCGCCGAGCTGGAATACGAACGCACCCTGCGCGCTGAGCCGGTGTCGGCGGACGGCTGGCGCATCGCCATGGGCAACGAGTCCTGGCAGTTTCGCGCCACGCGCGGGATCTGGGGCTGGCTGCATATCGACCCGGACACGCTGACCACCGCCAGCGGCGGCGCCGTGGAAGCGGAAAGCGCGCTGCTGCAGCTGGCGACGGTACTGGAGATGAGCGACGCGCAAACGGCCGAGCACATGGAAGATCTCTACGCCACCCTGCGCGGGGACATGCAGTTGCTGCAGGCGCGTGAAGCGCTGGACGCGGACGCGCTGATCCACCTCGACCCGGACGAATTACAGTGTCTGATGAGCGGCCACCCGAAGTTTATTTTCAACAAAGGACGCCGCGGCTGGGGTCTGGACGCGCTGCGTCAGTATGCGCCGGAATACCGCGGGCGCTTCCGCCTGCACTGGGTCGCCGTCCAGCGCGAGCATCTGGTCTGGAGCAGTGACGCCGATTGCGACATCCACACTCTGCTGGCCAGCACCATGGACGATGCCGAGCGCGCCCGGTTTGACGCCCGCTGGCAGGCGCTGGATCTGAACGACAGCTGGCTGCCCGTGCCGTTGCACCCATGGCAGTGGCAGCAAAAAATTGCCATTCATTTCCTGGCGCAGCTGGCGCGCGGTGAGATGGTGGCGCTGGGCGAGTTTGGCGATGAGTACCTGGCGCAGCAGTCCCTGCGCACGCTCACCAACGCCAGCCGTCGCGCGCCGTATGACATCAAGCTGCCGCTGACTATCTACAACACCTCCTGCTATCGCGGCATTCCGGGCAAGTACATTGCCGCCGGGCCGCTGGCCTCGCGCTGGCTGCAGCAACAGTTCGCCGCCGACGCCACGCTTGCCCGCTCTGGCGCGCAGGTGCTTGGCGAACCCGCCGCCGGATATCTGTCGCATCCTGGCTATGCGGCCCTGCCGAAAGCGCCATACCGCTATCAGGAGATGCTGGGGGTAATCTGGCGGGAGAACCCGTCCTGTTATCTTCAGGATGGCGAACAGGCGGTGCTGATGGCGGCGCTGATGGAAACCGACAACGCAGGGCGTCCGCTAATCGACGCGTGGATCAAGCGCTCGGGATTAACCGCTGAAGCGTGGCTGGAAAAACTGTTCGAAGCGACGCTGATCCCGTTCTACCACCTGCTTTGCCGTTACGGCGTGGCGCTGATCGCCCACGGCCAGAACGTGACGCTGGTGATGAAGGACTACGTTGTGCAGCGCATCCTGCTGAAGGATTTCCAGGGCGATATGCGCCTGGTGGACGAGGATTTCCCGCAGGCACAGAGCCTGCCGGAGCAGGTAAAAGCGGTGACGGCGCGCCTGAGCGCGGATTACATCATCCACGACCTGCAGACCGGCAACTTTGTGACGGTGCTGCGCTTTATTTCACGCCTCACCCTGCAATGCGGCGTAAGCGAAAACCGTTTCTATCAGATCCTCGCCGGGGTGCTGCACCGCTATATGGCCGCGCACCCGGAGCTTGCGGAGCGCTTCGCGAAATTCGACCTGTTTAAGCCGCAGATTATTCGCGTGATCCTCAACCCGGTCAAACTGACCTTCTCCGAACACGACGGCGGCAGCCGCATGCTGCCGAACTACGTCACCGATCTTGATAACCCTCTTTTTCTGGCCTCCCGGGAGTCCGCGCAATGAAAACCTATGATTTCATCGGCATTGGTATTGGCCCGTTTAACCTCAGCGTCGCCGCCCTCGCAGAAGGGCTGGATGGCTTTAGCTCGCTGTTTCTTGAGCGCAAACCGCACTTCTCGTGGCACCCGGGCATGATGGTGCCGGACTGCCACATGCAGACCAGCTTCCTGAAGGATCTGGTCAGCGCCGTGGAGCCGACCAACCGCCACAGCTTCCTGAACTACCTGGTGCAGCGCAAAAAGTTCTACCGCTTCCTGACCACCGAGCAGCGCACGGTTTCCCGCGAAGAGTTTGCGGACTACCTGTGCTGGGCGGCGGATAACCTCACCAACCTCGCCTTCAGCCAGCAGGTTCAGCAGGTGAGCTTTGATGAGCAACGCGGTCTGTTTGAGGTCGTGACCCAGCGCGACCGCTTCCTCGCGCGCCACGTCTGCGTGGGGATTGGCAAACAGATTAACCTGCCTGACTGCGTCACGGTGCAGGACGATACCTGCTTCCACGCCAGCGAGATGATGCTGCGCACGCCGGATCTCGCGGGTAAGCGCGTTACCGTCGTCGGCGGCGGCCAGAGCGGGGCCGACCTGTTCCTGAATATCTTCCGTGGGGAGTGGGGCCAGCCGCTGAGCCTGAACTGGGTATCGCGCCGCAATAACTACAACGCGCTGGATGAAGCCGCCTTTGCCAACGAGTATTTCACGCCGGAGTATGTGGACAGCTTCTCCACGCTCAGCGAAGAGGCCCGTCGTCAGATGCTGCACGAGCAGAAGATGACCTCCGACGGCATCACCACCGAGTCACTGCTGGCGATTTACCGCGCCATGTACCACCGCTTCGAAGTGCTGCGCGAAAAACCCTGGGCGCACCTGATGCCGTCCCGCTCGGTGACGGCCCTGACGCGCCAGGAAACCGGACATCGCCTGAGCATTCAGCATCACCTCGACGGCGGTCACGAGCAGCTGGAGAGCGACGTGGTGATTTTCGCCACCGGCTACCGCGCCGTGCAGCCCGCGTTCCTCGCGCCGCTGTCTCACCGGCTGCATCTGGATGCGGACGAAGCTTTCTGCATTAACAATGATTTCACTCTCGAATGGGACGGTCCGCAGAGCAATCGCCTGTTTGCCGTGAATGCCGGGATGCATCGTCTCGGCATTGCCGAACCCCAGCTCAGCCTGATGGCCTGGCGTGCGGCGCGAATTCTTAATCGCGCGCACGCCGACGAGCCGTTTGAGCTGGCCACCACCCCCGGCGTTATCCACTGGCGGAGCACCACCAGCCCGGAGAGCAGCCAGGTTTTTAAATCGTTAGCAAAAACCACTGAGTACTGACACACACAATCAGGATCAACATAACAATGAAACGTTCTCATCTTTGGGTTTTAAATCCTTGCTTGCTTGCAATGCTTTCTACCTCTGCGTGGGCGGAAGAACAAAAGGAAGAAAATATCGTGGTCTCTGCCAGCCGCGCGCACCGCAGCGTTGCCGAGATGGCGCAGACCACCTGGGTCATTGAGCGGTCTGAGATCGAGCAGCAGGTTCAGGGCGGAAAAGAGATTAAAGAGGTGTTGGCGCAGCTGATCCCGGGTATGGACGTCAGCAGCCAGGGGCGTACCAACTACGGCATGAACCTGCGTGGCCGCTCCATGATGGTGATGGTGGATGGCGTGCGCCTGAACTCGTCCCGCAGCGACAGCCGCCAGCTGGACTCTATCGACCCGTTCAACATTGACCGCATCGAAGTCATCTCAGGCGCCACGTCACTGTACGGCGGCGGCAGCACCGGCGGCCTGGTGAACATCGTCACCAAAAAGGGCCAGCCGGAGACCGAAGTTGAGTTCCAGACCGGGGCAAAAACCGGCTTTAACAGCCACAACGACCACGATGAGAACGTATCGGCAGCCGTAAGCGGCGGCAATGACAACGCGTCCGGCCGTCTGTCGGTCTCTTATCAGCGCTACGGCGGCTGGTATGACGGCAACGGCGACGAGGTGATTATCGATAACACCCAGACCGGCCTCCAGTATTCCGACCGTATTGATGTGATGGGCACGGGCACCATCAACATTGACGATCACCAGCAGTTGCAGCTGACGACGCAGTACTACAAGAGCGAGTCCGACGGCAAGCACGGGCTGTACCTCGGGAAGAACTTCTCGGCGGTAACGGGCGATGCCACCGCGTACAACAAGGATAATCTCGACTCTGACCGCGTGCCGGGAACCGAGCGCCATCTGATTAACCTGCAGTACTCCAATACCGACTTCTGGGGCCAGGACCTGGTCGCGCAGATTTACTATCGTGACGAGAGCCTGACCTATTACCCGTTCCCGACTCTGACCAAAGGCGTGGTAACCAGCATCGGCGCGTCGCAGCAGAAAACCGATTTTTACGGCGGCAAGCTGACGCTGAACAGCAAGCCGGTGGACGATCTGACGCTGACCTGGGGTGTGGATGCCGACCACGAAACCTTCGATGCCAACCAGCAGTTCTTTAACCTGAGCAAAGCCGCAGCGAGCGGCGGCATGGAGCTGGACAACGCCTACAACGTGGGCCGCTACCCGGGCTACAGCATCACCAACCTCGCTCCGTTCCTGCAGGCGAGCTACGACATTGACGCCATCACCCTGAGCGGTGGCGTGCGTTATCAGTACACCGAAAACAAGGTGGATGACTTTGTTGGCTACACCCAGCAGCAGGCCATCGCCACCGGAAAAGCCACCTCCGCCGACGCGGTGCCGGGCGGGAAAACCGATTACAACAACTTCCTGTTCAACGCCGGGATCCTCGGTCGCCTGACCGAACAGCAGCAGCTGTGGTTTAACTTCTCCCAGGGCTTTGAAATCCCTGACCTGGCGAAGTACTACGGCTCCGGCACCTACCAGCTCAGCAACGGCCACTATCGCCTGCTGAACAGCGTAAACGTCAACGACTCAACGCTGGACGGCATTAAGGTCAACGCCTACGAGCTGGGCTGGCGCTACACCGGCGACAACCTGCGCACGCAGGTCGCGGCGTATTACTCGCTCTCGGATAAAACCATTACCATCAACAAGACGGATATGACCATCAACCTCGAAGACGACAAGCGTCGTATCTACGGGATTGAAGGCCAGGTGGACTATTTCTTCACCGACAGCGACTGGAGCACCGGCGCGAACTTTAACGCCATCAAGTCTGAAACCCGCGAAAACGGGAAATGGGAGAAGCTGACGGTCGACAGCGCCAGCCCGTCAAAAGCCAGCGCATGGGTGAACTGGGCGCCGGGCGACTGGACCCTGCGCGTGCAGAGCACGCAGACCTTTGACGTGTCTGACGCCGACGGCAAGAAGATTGATGGCTATAACACGGTCGACTTCCTGGGCAGCTACGCCCTGCCGGTGGGTAAGGTCAGCTTCAGCGTGGAAAACCTGCTGGACAAAGACTACACCACCGCCTGGGGCCAGCGCGCGCCGGGGCTGTATAGCCCAACCTACGGTGCACCGGGCCTGTATACCTATAAAGGCCGCGGTCGTACGTTTGGTCTGAACTACTCCGTACTGTTCTGATCCTGCGCGCCGCCTGCGGGCGGCGCTTTTTATTGTGCAATTTGAACGCAAATTTGCCATAAAATCAGCGATTTGCTGAAATTGTCGGCAAACGAACAAAAAGCGCGTTTTCACCCTTTGACAAGGCGTACTGAGGTCGTTACTATGCGCCTCGTTCACACGATTCCTCTGTAGTTCAGTCGGTAGAACGGCGGACTGTTAATCCGTATGTCACTGGTTCGAGTCCAGTCAGAGGAGCCAAATTCTTGTTTTCATGCCTCTTTGCGAATCCTTATGTGATTTAGATTCAATAAGTTAGCGCGAAAAATCTTCCCGATGTATTTTTAGTTTTCTCTCCGCATCGGGAGAATTTGGTGGTCAGATTTGGGGTCATGTTGGTTCGATGACGGAGTGACCCCCAAATGTCTCTTAACGACACAAAAATCCGCAACTTAAAACCATCCGCTAAACCCTTCAAAATTTCCGATTCCCATGGTCTGTACCTGTTGGTTAATCCAGGCGGTTCACGTCTCTGGTATCTCAAATATCGTATCAATAGAAAAGAATCTCGCCTTGGCTTAGGCGCCTACCCTGACGTGTCTTTAGCTAATGCTCGTCAACAGCGTGATGGTATCCGTAAACTCCTCGCGCAAAATATCAATCCAGCACAACAGCGCTCTGCTGAAAGAACCACTTCCACACCAGAAAAAACCTTCAAACATGTGGCACTGGAGTGGCATAACAGCAACCGAACATGGTCTGAGAACCACGCATCCCGCCTGCTTGCCAGCATGAACAATCATATATTCCCTGTGATTGGACACTTGCCGGTAGCTGAACTGAAACCTCGTCACTTTATCGACCTGCTGAAAAGCATTGAGAAAAAAGGTCTGCTGGAAGTCGCAGCACGTACCCGGCAGCATATGTGCAACATAATGCGTCATGCTGTGCATCAGGAGTTGATAGAGCACAATCCCGCGGCAAATCTGGAGGGTATCATCGCCCCGCCAGTTAAACGTCATTACCCCGCCCTTCAGTTGGAGCGACTACCGGAACTGTTGGCACGCATTGAGGACTACAAGCAAGGACGAGAGTTAACCCGCCTGGCTGTCTCACTCACCCTTCACCTATTCATCCGTTCCAGCGAACTGCGTTTCGCCCGTTGGTTTGAGATCGATTTCAAAAATAGAATCTGGACCATTCCTGCCACTCGCGAGTCCATCCCCGGCGTCCGCTACTCTGGCCGTGGTGCAAAAATGCGTACTCCACATATCGTTCCACTCTCCTGTCAGTCTATTGCTATTCTGAAACAGATACGGGAAATATCCGGACATCAGGAACTTATATTCCCCGGCGATCATAATCCGTATAAACCGATGTGCGAAAACACGGTCAATAAGGCGCTACGCCTGATGGGCTATGACACAAAAGATGAAATCTGCGGCCACGGATTTCGGGCAATGGCATGTAGTGCCCTGATGGAGTCTGGCCTATGGGCGCAGGATGCGGTTGAACGGCAGATGAGTCACCAGGAGCGTAACAGCGTTCGAGCGGCTTACATCCATAAAGCAGAATATCTCGATGCCCGTAAAGCGATGATGCAATGGTGGTCAGATTATTTGGACAGATGCAGAGAGGAATTCGTGCCACCCTATGTCAGGGGCCGCCAGTAGCAGATGGTATGAACCTTAGGATGTGACTAATTGGTAATTTTGAAAAAGGGTTCAGCTAATGGACCCTGTTTTAATTTGCATAAACAGCCATAGAAATGATCGGTCCACAGTCATTTCTCATAGCCAGATAGGCATTCTCACCACGCATTTTTTGCCGCAGGATATCTCGGTAACATCAGAAATGTGGAAACAAGATCTGGTTGAGGCGAAAAGTTCATTTAACTCAACAATCCCCCCTGAGGTTATTATCATAGTGCCGTTTGATTTCGGATAAACCATGGCATACTGCCAATGTATGCGGGGAATTGCTTTTATTAACCGTCTCTTAAACATTGAGACCATTTATTATGAGCTTTCTGTATCACATCCCCAGCACGTTCATCTCACTTGATTATTTGCAAATAAAACCCCTTCAAATAACTGCCCTTGCCAAAATAAACAATCTTAAACTCCATACAGAAGATCAAGCTCAGAGCTAATTTCTACCTGACCGCAAAAAATCAAGGTTATTTCACTGTTCAAACGAACAAACCATCAGAGCTGCCAGGTGAAACTAAAAGTGAGAGCTACGTAACGTTCCCTTAACACGACAATTGACGAATTTATTACGGTGGGTATTGTTTATATCTTACAAACGAGCAAACAAAACTGATCATATGAGCACAAAACTGAGTATCTAAAACCATAACCCAGTTTGCTTGTCATTCAGTTATCGCTTTCAGCTCTGTCATTTCTTAACGATAGTTCAGAGGTAGTTCAATGAAACAGGACCTTGTTGCGGGTATAGATTCCTCCACCCAGTCTTGTACCGTCATGCTGCGTAGTCTTGAAAATGGCAAGGTGATCGCACAGGCTCGTAAGTTGCATCCACCGACCACACCGCCGTGTAGTGAGCAGGATCCGCAAGCCTGGTGGGATGCATTAGTCTCCGCGCTCACTGAATTAAAACAATGGTGGCCACGTATTGCAGGTCTGGCTGTCGGTGGCCAGGGGCACGGCCTCGTCATGCTTGATAATCACGATCGCCCGCTGCGTCCTGCGAAGCTGTGGAATGACACGGAGTCTGCACCGCAAGCGCGTGAATTGTGCGAGAAGATTGCTCCGGAAGAATGGGCACGCCTGACGGGCTCCGTTCCGGGGCCAGCAATGACCATTTCTAAACTGGCCTGGACAGAACAAAATTATCCGGGGCTGCTGGAAAAAGCCCACCGCATCATGCTGCCGTTTGATTATCTGGTTTACCGTCTGAGCGGTAGCTTTGTGTGCGAGCGCGGCGGGGCATCCGGTACGGGTTACTTCAACCCCTTCACCAATAGCTGGGAACCACAGCTGGCAGCGGTGGTTAACAGTCAAATTGACTGGATTTCCCGCTGGCCCACTATCATCCCGTCGCATCAACCTGCAGGCGTGGTGAAGTTGATGCCTGAGCTGGAGGAACTGGCGGGTGCAATCGTGGGTGTCGGGACCGGCGATAACATGTCTGCCGCACTGGGTATGAACCTGAAAACCGGTGATACCGGTATCTCTATCGGGACCAGCGGTACGTTATATGGCATCACCAGGAAAGGGATTACCGACAGCACCGGCACCATCAACGGTTATGCCGATGCGGCCGATCGCTTTATCCCCATGATTACTACATTGAACTCCGCCAAAGTCACCGATACATTTCGCAAAATGCTGCGCGTTACCCCTGACGAATTCGACGAGCTCGCGCTGAGTTCGCCACCCGGCGCCAACGGTCTTCAGCTTGTTCCGTGGCTGGACGGCGAGCGCACCCCCAACCTTCCTGACGCCACGGGACACATGCGCGGATTACGTACCACCACAACGATGCAGGATATGGCTCGCGCCACCGTGGAAGGCGTACTGTGCGGCCTTCTGGCGGGCGGTCTGGTACTGAAACAACATGGCTTCACTGACGACGGTCGCATTGTTGTCACCGGCGGCGGCGCAAAGTCACGAGCCTATCGTCAGATTCTGGCTGACCTGACGGGCAAGCCCGTTTGGATTTCTCCGGTGGGTGAAACGGCAGCCGCGGGTGCAGCCATTCAGGCTGCTGCTGCCGTGCTGGGATGCACAAATATTGAAATGGCCGATCGCTGGAGTGTGCCGCTTGAGAAAGTGGCCGAGCCACAACAAGATGCGCGCCATGTCCTGGACGCTTACGTTACCTATGCCAATGCATTATCAGGAGAGCTGCAATGAGTTCAATAACTACCCCTGCAAAAATCAAACCGCCTAAGCAGCCGCTCAAAGTCCCTGCAGAAGCGGGTATCGCCGTTGTTTTCTTACTGGTCATGCTGGGCGGGTTTATCGCCACGCCTAACTTCCTGACTGTTTCGAACATGATGGTGTTGCTTCTGAACGGCGCGGTCATCGGCTTCCTTTGCCTGGGACAATCCTTTGTCCTGCTGACCGGGGGTATCGACCTCTCCTGCGGCTCCATCGTGGCGATGACCTGCGTGGTTGCAGCTTTGCTGATGGAGAAATTTGGCATTCCGTGGCAGCTTGCCGTACCCATCGTTTTGGCGGTGGGTGCGCTGAGTGGGCTGGTAAATGGTCTGATAATCGAACGCACCGGCGTGCCGCCATTCATTGTCACTTTTGCGATGATGGGGGTTGCGGCATCCATACCACAAATTATCACCGGCGCCGAATCGATACGCGTGACGCAAATTGGTTACAGCCTCATCGGTCAGTCAAAACCGCTGGGTATTCCGTTCCCTGTCATAGCGCTGCTGCTGGCCATTGTTATTGGTGTCATCTTCCTGCGCCGCACCATCACCGGGACTCACATCTATGCGGTAGGCGGTAACGCAGATGCTGCACGCTTATCGGGGATCAGCATTCCACGCATCACCCTGTTGGTGTATGCAATTTCCGGGCTTTGTGCGGCATGCGGCGGCCTGATTTATGGATCGCGTCTGATGACAGGCTATCCGACGGCGGGCCGTGGTGACGAACTGTTCTTCTCAATAGCGGGTGCGGTGGTAGGTGGCGTCAGTCTGTTTGGCGGCACTGGCAGCCTTATCGGCGCGATGATTGGCGCCATGCTTATTGCCTCAATATCGAATCTGATGAACGTGCTGAACGTCAGTGCCTACTGGCAGCCGCTGGTCATCGGCCTGATCATCCTGTTCGGCGTCACTTTCGATACCTTACGTACCTCGAAAAAAATCGTGATCCCCTGGCTCAAAGTCAGGAAGTCACGCAAAACACAACAATAACGCTTCTTAAACCCTGACCTACATATATCCAGGAGATAAACATGAAACTCCGTACCACAATCACCGCAGGTGCAGCGATAGTCGCACTGTCCTGCATGCTCGCCGGCTGTAACCGTGAGGATACTGAAAGCACCGTGGGTGCCGGCAAAAAAACATTGGGCGTTACGCTGCCGAACCTCACCAACCCTTATTACGTTGCCATGAAAAAAAGCTTTGAAGACAATGCAGCGGCACAGGGCTTGAACGTAAAAATTTCGATTGCTGATAATGACGATGCCAAGCAACTTTCGCAGGTGCAGAACTTCATTGAACAGAAGGTGGATGCGGTCGCAGTGAACTGCGTCTCCTCAGGCCCGTGCGTGTCGATCATAAACCAGCTTAATCAGGCAAAAATTCCGGCGTTTGCCATCAACATCCTTCCGGATACCGAGGGGATGAAGCAGCAAAACGTCACGCTGGTTCAAGGTGTTCAGACCGATCAGCGTGAAGGCGGCAAGCTCATTGGCCAGCAGTTGTTGAAAGACATTGGTGAAAATGGCACGGCGACAGTGGGTATCGTGGGAGAACCAACATCCATTGCCGCAAATGCACGTGATGAAGGCTTCAAGGAAGCCGTGGCATCCAACAAAAACATTAAGTTCGTCGCGCTGGTCAATGGCAAAGTAGAAGAAACAACCTCCCTGAAAGTCACCACTGAAATGCTGCAGGGCAGGCCAGAAATTAACGTCGTGTACTCAGACACCGAACCTTCCGCGCTCGGGTCACTGGCGGCAATCCAGCAACTGGGGGTCAGTGACAAAGTGAAGCTGTATGCGTTTGTGGATAAAGAAGGCGTCAAAGCCGTTCAGAACAACAGCATATTGAAAGCCGGTGCGATTCAGGAGCCGGTTAAACTGGCTCAGTTGCTGGTTGAAAATGCCAAGAAGAGTCTGAACGGTGAACAGGTTCCAGCCATGATCAACAACCCACCGCTGCTGGTCACCAAAGACAACGCAGCATCGGTAATGGGTTCAGCATACTGACTTAAGTGAAAGGCGAAGAATGATGAATTATGTGGCGAAGCAGGTCAAAATCGGTTTTTCGGGTGTGCAGGTTCTCCACGGTGTGGATTTCAGCGTAAAGCCTGGCGAGATCCACGGCCTCTTTGGCCATAATGGGGCGGGTAAATCAACGCTACTGAAAATCCTGGCGGGCGTTAACACGCAGGATAGTGGAGAGCTGATGATCGGCGAAACGCCGGTGCACCTTGCTTCGCCACGGGATGCACTCAACAAAGGTATTGCTTGTGTGTATCAGGAACTCCGTCTCATTCCCGGCATGAGCGTCTGGCAAAACCTTTTTCTCGGACGTGAATGTCGTAAAGGCAGTGGCTTTATAGATGATGCAAGTATGATCGCGCATACCGAGAAAGTACTAAATGATTACCATCTGAGTTTCAGCGCTACCGCGCTGGTCAAAAATCTGTCACATCCTGAAAAGCAGATGCTGGAAGTGGTTTCTAACCTTGATCGCGACGCCCGTTTTCTTTTCCTCGATGAACCGACGACCGCGCTGGAAGGTGCGCAGGCAGAAGAACTGCTGCAGGCAGTACAACGTATCGCACGCGAAAAGCAGATTGGCGTAGTGCTGGTCTCTCATAAATTAGACGAAGTGTTGGGTGTTTGTGATGAAGCAACCGTCATGTGCGGCGGCCGAGTGATTTATAACGAAGGCAAAAAGACGCTGAGCAAAAGCGCCATCATTGACGCTATTGTGGGCGATGCAAATGCTTATCAGGCGCCGTCTAACAGCCGTAGTCTGATCCGCGGCGCGATGGGCAAACCCTGGCTCTCGGTCACAAACCTGCAGACTGATCGCCTGAAAGGCATCAACCTTGAGGCATATCGCGGGGAAATTTTGGGTATATACGGGCTGGCCGGCGCAGGCCGAACGCGCTTGTGCCAGACGCTGTTTGGGTTGGAAACCGTTACCGGTGGTGACATCCGGCTGGGTCACAAAGAATACCATCCTTCTTCACCGGCAAAAGCCATTGATAAGGGGATTGCTTACCTGACAGAAGAACGTAAAAAAGATGGCTTCATTCCTCAGATGTCGAGTTATGCCAACGCCATGCTGCCGGTTCTGAAAAAATTCCGTTCTGGCGGATTTGTCAGTCACAGCGCTGCGCAGCAGGCCGCCGCTGAGTTGCTAAGCAAGATGAATACGCTGGGAACGCTGAGCGGACCGATTAAATCGCTTTCCGGCGGCAATCAGCAAAAAGTTCTGCTCGCCAGGGTCATTGCGCAAAACGCCAATCTGGTATTGCTGGATGAGCCGACCAAAGGCGTCGACATTGGGGCAAAAGCGGATATTTATCGCATCATCCATCAGTTGGCAGATAAAGGCTGCTGCGTCATCGTGGTATCGAGTGAGGAAGAGGAATTGCTGGACGTGGCAGATACCATTACGGTGTTCCGACAGGGTAAATGCGATGGTGTGATCATTCCTGCACGCGACCTTAAACCCGCAGATCTTCGCAAAGCCGCATGGGAGCATGCTGAAGCCCAGGCTTAGAGCACTCATTCCGAACAGAACGCATCCAACGGCCAGCTAAGCTGGCCGTTTTTGTTTCAGCATTTGATTAACGTTATAGCTGCCCTCCTGCAGAAGACCCAAACAAATTGCATCAAGTGAGTTACCCCGCATACAGGCTCTGAGCGCTGGCGCAAAATGAGTGGAAAAATTGTGCAATCTGTCATTGGCATATTTGCAACAGGGCAGATATTAAGTTGTGCAAAGTGGCTATACGGCATAGCGCAGCAGGGGCAAGAGAAATGGCAGACTTTTACATCTCGGGTGTACGCAGAGACAATGCAGGGCAACACATTCAGTACGTTAAAATCATCAAAGCCGGTAATGGGGAGAAGGACGCATCAATTAACTCGCGTCAGTTTGTCGCTGAGTTGATAAATGCCGGTAAGACAAGCTTTCAAACAATTAACTACGTGAATGACAAGTGGGTTTATGGGGCAATGGTTCATGTTATTGATGGGATTTATCTCACGACTGATCCTAATGATACCAAATGCGATGACCTGGGTAATTTGCCCACTTTTTAATTATGCGATGTTATAAGCGAATGAGCGCTTCCAGCGAAGCGCTCAGTGTCATTACTCAAAATCAGCGTGTCGTTTAAACATGGTTTCACTGGTTTCACGCAGTTGGTCCATGAGTTCAAGCACGATGGCATCGTAGGTGATAAAGCAGAGTTGCTCGAAAGAGGAACCCATTGGCTGCGAAAACTGGCCCAGAGTGCGATCGTTTTCAGTTTTGACCGTTCCCGGTAATACCAGCACGCAGTTGGCCAACTGGCCAATCGCAGAGTCTTTTTTCATGGTGACCAGCGCCACGTCGACACCACACTCAACGGCTTTCTGCGCAAGGCTCTTGAGACTGCCTGTTTCGCCACTGCCTGAACCAATAATTAACAAATCACCCGCTTTCGTATGAGGTGATGAAATTTCCCCAACTACGCTGACCGAGAAGCCTAAATGCAATAAACGGTTAGCGAACGCGCGGATGGCAATACCGCTGCGCCCTGCACCTTGCAGGAAAATATGCTTCGCATTGCGGATCTTTCCGATAAAATGCTGTGCCTGATCATTGTCGATATTGAGCGCGTTTTGTTCTAGTTCCCTGAGAATACTGACAGTATTTTCTTGAACACCCATTTTCTTTTCCTCCGGTCAGGCAATTGTACGGCCACCATCCATGAGGATCGTCTGTCCCTGGATGTAAGAATTTGACTTATCAGCAAGGAAGATGGCCAGGTTTGCGACATCATCGATTGTGCCCAGACGACGAACCGGAATTTTCTCCAGTACTGCGTCTAAATCTGCCTGCGTCGGGTAATTAACACGCATCATTTCGCCGGTGTCGATAAGACGCGGCGCGATAGCGTTGACGTTAACACCTTTTGGACCCAACTCCTTCGCCAGACCACGAATAAGACCTTCCCCCCCCGCTTTACTGGCCGGATAGCTCACCCCCCCGCCAGTACCTGACAGCGCAGAACCGGAGGAGATGTAAACGATTGAACCCTGGTTAGTTAAGAAGTCATCGTAAAATGCTTTGACCGTATTGAATAAACCCGTCAGGTTGATTGAGAGTGTTTTGTTCCACTCTTCGAAAGTAATGTCTTTGACTTTATTGGCAAAAGCGACACCTGCGTTCAAAACCAGAATGTCGATACGGCCATAAGTTTCGATAACTTTTCTGCGCACTTCAGCCAGTGCCTGCGGATCAGAGACGTCCGTTTTGACAAAGAGCGATTTAACATTGCCAAAGGTCAGTTCTTGCGCAGTTTTGATGCCATTAGCCTCGTTATAATCGACAATGACGGTATGCGCACCGCGTTCGGCGAATTGTTTTGCAATTCCTTTACCAATCCCATGCGCACCACCGGTAATTAGCGCAACTTTACCTTCAAAATGACTCATCGGTTGTTCTCCTGAATCTTTGTACTTAACGTGAGAGGAATCCCCCACGTCTGCGGTCTACATAATGATTACGCGCTCAATTAAGAGCGCGTGAATGTATGTTGGATACTTAATGCATGACAGACTTTAATGCCTGATAGCTTGCTTTAGGGTTGTCATTAAATAATGCGCCACCGACAACAATTAAATCAGCACCCGCCTCCTGTACTTTTTCCGCTATTTCCAGATTAACGCCACCGTCGACTTCAATTTGAATGTGTCGGCCAGCAATCATTTCTCTGGTTTTCCTGATTTTCTCGAGGCTTTTCTCGATGAAAGTCTGCCCGGGTTGCCCCGGGTTAATGGTCATAATCAGGATGTAATCAATATCGTCCAACAAATATTCCAGAACACTTTCAGGCGTACCCGGATTGATGACCACACCGGCTTTTCGCCCGGCCTTTTTTATTTTCTGTAAAATAAAATGCACATGCGGCGTTGATTCATAATGCACTGAGATCATTTCTGCGCCAGTATTGATAACATCATCAATATGTCTTTCAGGATTAGCCAGCATCATGTGTACGTCGAAAGTCATTTTGCTGGCTTTTTTCATTGCAGAAATTTGATTCGGCCCAAAGGCAATATTATTTACGAAGGTTCCATCCATTAAATCAACATGCAATATTTCAGTGTTCTCTTCTTCTAAAAAACGGAGCTCATCTTGCAGACTTAAGATATTCGCGCCAAAAATTGATGGTAAAATCTGTGCCATGGTAAGCAAACCTCATTTTTAAAATCAATGGAATACAGTGCTCAACCAATACGTCAATACTTCCCACGGGCCAGTCAGTACAAAGTCAGTACCCTGCCCCTGCAAGCCGACGCCTGCGCCATGCAGGAATTGGGTTGCACCCGGAGCCACATACCCTCCTAAATACATCACGACAATACTGAACAGTAAGGTTGAAATAATTGAGCGGATGACGTTTCCGTTGCTGGCCATTACGGTCATGGTTGTCATATAGATGATTGACATCAGAACGCCGATGGGGAAAATCATGATCCCCGGTAAAATCAGTGCGCAAAGCATGGTCAACGGAATGGTGATAACGGTGACGGTGATGGTCGCTGGGTCGCCCAGTGCCAGGGCACAATCCATACCGATGTTCAGTTCGGCGTCTTTACCCATCTGCTTTTGCATAATCTCTTTGGCACTTTTCCCAATTGGAGACAGTCCTTCCATCAGGACACCCACCACTTTAGGCAGGAGCACCATTACCGCAGCCACCCCCATTGCCATCGGGACAATAGTGGTCACAGGCTGTTTCGTCAGCAGTCCAAGCAGACAACCTACAATGACACCGATGATAGCGGGTTCACCAAACACACCCAGACGTTTCTGTACGCTCTCCAAATCAACGTCGAGCTTGTTCAGGCCGGGGATCAGGTCGATAATTTTATTGACCAGCAGTGCAAAAGGTAATGTCCAGCCTATATGGATCATGGTGGTACAGGTCGTCCCTTCCAGGCCATAATATTTCTGCCAACGGGGAGCAATTAAATCGCCAATAAACAGAGCGATAACGCTAAGTGCGACTGCCACGCCAAAACCGATAAAGAAGCTGTCAAACACGAAATAGGCCAGCGCGCCGGGAACCAGGAAGTGCATATAATTCCAGATATCAACGTTCAGCGTTTTGGTTAATTTAAGCCGAACAAGTAGCAAATTAAGAATAATACCCACTGGAACAACTAAAGCGGCAAAGGGTGCCACCCATGCGGCCGCGCCCACCGCAGGCCATCCGATATCAGCCACAGTGAATCCGCTTCCCAGTTTTGAATAGTAGGCAATTGCCGGCTGCAGGGATGTACTCAACAGATTAACAACCAAACCTAAACCAATAAAACCGATACCCACGGTGATACCAGACTTAATGGCAGCACCGACTTTCATGCGGAAAACCAAACCCAAAATGAAGATGACAAGTGGTAGGATTGCCGTTGCCCCCATGCTTGTTATCGTTAGCATTATGTTTTTTAACATGTCCATCTTGTCATCCCCTGTGTTTTCTTATTAGTTTTTAGCCAGCTCTGTTAATAAATCCCCTAGTTTTTTTCGTAACACAGCTTCATTAATCCCGGTGATAAACCCGGCCACACTCATATGCGGTTTTCCGATATCACCTTTGTAGTTATTCGTGGTTAAAATCACATCAGCATTCTGTAATTCAGAAGGAAGTTCTGACATGCTGCATTTATTTATTTTGAACTGAGTAATGCCATATTCTGTACACACGGATTTCACTTCATCAGCAGCGATAGTTGACGTTGCGACACCGCTCCCGCAGGCTACGAGGATATTAATCATCATTATGCTCCTGAACTCTTATTGCATGACGGTGGAAATAAAAAGTGCCTGCGCTTTCTCGGAAGGAAGCTCAAGTAAATTTTGATAAAAGTCTTCCATTTGAAGATTACTAAAAAGGGCCTTCAGCAGTTGCAACTGATTAGCCGGATCGGTAACGACCAAATTGATAATGAGTTTGACCCACAATTTATCGTCGCCATCAGCCTGATCAACCTGAACCGGTTCAGGTAAGCGAATAATATAAATCGACGGGCTGTTGGCCTGGTTGCTGTCGCAATGTGGGATCGCCACAGAATAACCATCAAGCAAAATACCGGTTGGATACATGGCTTCGCGTTCGCGCAGTGCTGCCAGATAGGTCTTTTTCACTATCCCTTCTGAATACAGCTTTTCATGGATGTGCTGCAGCACCTCATCGTAATTTTTGAATGCTGCACCATCTGCAACATTAATAGCGACTGTACTCACCTTTTCACCTCGCTTTTTTGCTCATTAGAGCAAACACAATCGATCACATGAGCATTTATAGCATGCCAATTTTCCGCGCAAACAGAAAACATGCAAAAGTTATAAGCTGATCACAAAATAAATGCATAAGTGCACGCAAATAATTGCTCATATGAGCAACATCGAGTAATTCATCTTTTAGATCAATCAAGTCAACCGGAGAGGGGAAGTAAAATTTTTATTATAAATCAGACGGATAATAGATTTTTTGAAGGATTATATATGCGAACTGACCTATGTCAGAGGATTTGGCCATGCTCTGATCTAAGTCATGAGGGTTTACTGAATGACTGATAGCAGTGCCTAATGCATGCCTGAGAGGAAGGTGATCAAGGGCGCGGGCTACGCCCCTGTTGCTGATGTTCCGGGATCTATTTCAATCAGGAATTGACAAGCTTCACCGCAGTATCGAAGTCAGTGATTAACACATCTAAAAGGCCTGACTTGAGGGAAGCGACGATGCCTTCATACTTCTGTTCTCCCCCCGCCACACCAATCACGGTTTTCGTGTTACGCAATTGTTCGGTTGAAATACCAAACCCAAGACGGCTCATCGGGCTATCAAGGATCTCGCCTTTACTGTTAACGAGAGTAATGCAGACATCCGCAGCGATATCTTTCTCAAACAGATTTTTTTGCCACGACTCGGGAAAAATATCACACAAACTGGATGAGCCCGTTTTCCAGGCGCCAATACCGGTGATGACAACATCCAGCTGAGAATAATATTGTTGGGTATCCACCACAGCCGGATCACTGGCCAGTTTTTGGGCCAGGCTTTCATCATCCACCCACATCGGCACATACATAGGATGAGCCTTGCCCTGAGAGATAGTCGACAGTCTGTGGATAAGGTCGATCGGACCCTGGCTAAATTCAATGCCGGGATGAACGCCAGATAGCTGAACAACATCTAATGCCGGCAAGCTGGTGAGTTGACTCACTGTGCTGGATAAAACGCGTCCCCAGGCAATACCAACCTTCATTCCCTCAGCGAGATTATTGTTGAGATAACTTGCAGTGATACCCCCCAGCTTCTCATTCAGTTCTTCCTGATTGGACCAGGATTCTGACACGGAAAGCACGATTGCCTTCTGCAGACCATACTTTCCGCAGAGATTAAGTGCGATCTCTTCGTCAAGCAGTTGCTGCTTTGGAAAGAGAAACTTCACATACTCTTCCTTTATTGCCTCATCGATAAGACGCGCCGCTTTAAATCTCGAAATCTCGAGTTCTTCAGCAATCTCAGTTTTGGTCTTCATCTCAACAAAGTAACGTCGGACGACGAGAGAATAGATATAGCGGGGATCGTAACCTGACCAGCGGCTGTTTTTTATACGTTTAGGCATAGAGCATTCCATCTTCATCCAAAGACAATATCAGCTGAGTTAAACTGTTACCCCTGCAATTTACTCATAAGAGTACACTTTTACCTGCTCTTTTGACATGAGCAAATGAGTCTTATCTTTTGGCGGTGTGATAGCTGACACATCTGATGATAATGGGTGAAGAGAGCAGAGTTTTTTAGACGGTGGCAAGGCTTTACATTATGTGCTCTCAATCAGTGACGCTGTGGCCTGTGATTTCTGTTTTTTGGCGTGAAACGGGTTACATTGCTCATGTGTTCCTCGCAGATAAAAATGCCCATCTGGTGTGGCCTGAGTTCCACCGGGACAACCATTCATCCCAGATTTTCCGTTTTTTCCATTAAGACCAGCCCCACCGTTTTGATTACCGATTACCACGGATCCCCCTTTTCCTCCAGTTCCGCCTTTCCCGCCTTCACCTCCCTGACAGGCAAACGCTATAACGGAAAATCCCGTTAAAAAAAGATAAGAAAACAATTGAGCTCTGTTCATGTCTTTTCTCCAGGTTGCATCGGGTTTCGTTAGTTAGGGTAGCTGATTTACATTTCAATCCGTTCACTTTGCGCTGCGCCATTCTAAAGCAGTACAAAACACATAGCGAAAAGATCTGATAGCCACATAAGCACAAGATAAAAATAGGATTTTAAGGGGTGTACTCATAAAATCCCCACATCCATGTGTGAATTTACCCATTTCGCAGCCAGTGACTCAGAAACTATTTACACGCTATAAGATTGGCCATCTGTTCCTGGTCCGGCAGACCGACGATCTGTTGAAGCATGTTGGCGTGGTTAAGATAATAAATTGCTGGCGTACCGCTTGCCCCCACATCTTCCATCAATTTCTGGTTGTATTGGATCTGCGAGAAAATCGGCTGCGGCGTTTTCTCCAAAAGTGCAGGCTTGTTTTTGCCACCCGACAACTCGAAATCCTGCCAGACCTTCGCGGGGTTTTCAGAAGACAATATCGCAGCCGCGTAACGGCCACTGTCGGGCTGCATGACACCCACTAACTGCGTTTTCAAAGCGATTGTATTGTCCTTAATATAGGGCTGCACTTCCTGTCTGAATTTTGTACAGTAAGGACAAAAAGGATCGGCAAACACGACAATCTGACAATTTGCATTATTGCTGCCTTCCGTGATACCGGCAGCTTTGGACAGTGTTTTCCACATCTCGCGGCCAGCAGGGATGTAAATCTCCTCTTTTATGACCTGTTCGCTGAGGTTACTTCCATTCTCATCGTACATATAACCTGATATGGCATGTTTTTTATCGGGGGTCAGATAAATTGTCACCCCCGTTCCCTGATATTTTCCCAACCAGCCCTGAACCCCACCGGGAGCCGTGAAGGGTTTGATTATTTCTATACCTTGTTTTTCCAACTGCTTGATCGGTGCGGGAAGCGCTGCGGGCGTTGCTGCCTGAACCTGCGAGCCGATAAGTGCAGCAGATAACGCGAGGATGTATTTGTTCATTCTTATCTCAATATAATACGTACTCATTACGGGCCGTTGTTTAACAAACCTCCAGCCCTCCCGTCACGTGCTAAATGGCACTACTCACCATTATCTCATCGTGACAAATTCTTCTGCCGCAGTTGGGTGAATTGCCACGGTATTGTCGAAGTCTCTCTTCGTTGCTCCCATTTTCAGCGCAACAGCAAAGCCTTGCAGTATTTCATCCATGCCTAAACCGATACCGTGGATACCGACGATTTTCTCTTCCAACCCCACACATACCAGCTTCATGCGGGATGGCTGGCGATGACGCGTCACGCCGGTGTACATGGCGGTAAAAGATGACTGATAAACTTTCACCTGATCATCACCATATTCCTCACGCGCCTGGGGTTCAGTCAGGCCAACGGTACCTATTGTTGGGTGGCTAAAGACGACTGTGGGGATATTGTTGTAATCCAGATACTCATCCGGCTTGTTGTTAAACAAGCGTTCTGAAAGGCGACGGCCCGCAGCAACAGCTGCCGGTGTTAACTCAACCGCACCGGTATTATCACCCACCGCGTAAACACCCGGCACGTTGGTATTCTGATATTTATCAACTTTGACGTACCCTTTTTCATCGAGTTCAACACCCGCCATCTCAACGTTCAACTTGTCATTGGCTGGCTCACGGCCAATCGCCCAGATCAAACAGTCAACCGTTTGTTCACGACCATCTTCCAGCTTCAGTGTCAGGCTGCCGTCCTGGTTTTTGACCACTGCAGTGGGGATCGCTTGGGTGTGCAACGTTGGGCCTTCGACGTTCATGACTTCAACCAGTGTTTCTGTGAGCAACGGGTCAAAACTGCGCAAAGGCGCATGCTTACGTACGAACAAATGGGTTTTTGACCCCAATGCATTGAGAACACCTGCCAGTTCAACAGCAATGTAGCCTGCACCAACAACTGCAGTGCGCTCCGGTAGCGCCTCAAGCGCAAAAAAACCATCTGAATCAATTCCGTATTCCGCTCCCGGAATAGAGGAATGGCTAGGGCGACCACCGGTGGCTATCAATATATGGTCAGCGGTAATCGTTTCCCCGTTGACCTCCACCGTATGCGCGTCCACAAACCGGGCAAAACCTTTGATGACATCTACCTTGTTTTTACCTAACACATTTTCGTATGAAGTATGAATACGATCGATATAGGCACTGCGGTTTTTTAGCAAGTTAGCCCAGTCAAGGCGGTTTAATGTGGTATCGAAGCCATAGTCTGGGCCATAAAGATGAATGGCCTCTGCGATTTGCGCAGCGTGCCACATTATTTTTTTCGGTACACACCCCACATTGACGCAAGTCCCGCCCAACTCCCGCGCTTCAATCAAAGCGCATTTCTGCTCATACATCGCCGCACGGTTGATTGAGGCGATACCACCGCTACCACCACCAATCGCGATATAGTCATAGTGTTTCGTCATTTTGTTCTCCAGGCAGCATCGCTGCGGTCATCGTTCAGGTAGCATCGCCAGAACTCGCACTCAATGCCTTGCTTATGCGGTTGAGCCCCTCAGCAAGCATAGCGCGTGGACAAGCCAGATTAAGGCGGATGTGCCCGTCGCCGTTACTGACAAACATTTGCCCCCCTTCAAGCAATACACCCGCATGTCTGGCAAAAAAGAGGGTTACCTCTTCCTGATTACTGACATCTACCAAACGAGAGATATCAATCCAGGCAAGATAAGTCCCTTCCGGAATGATAAAACGGGCCAGCGGATGATATGTCCCCAGGTAGTCCTGCAGAAAACGGAAGTTCTCGTCAATGTAGTGCCTGACCTGAGTCAACCACTCATCGCACTCGGACCAGGCGGCCTTGTTAGCCACCAGGCTCAGCGGAGAGATAAAATCATCATGCAGGCGAAGCCATTCGGCTCTCACTGAGGCATCAGGGATCATGATGTTTGCAAGCAGGTTACCCGCCAGGTTGAACGTTTTGCTGGTCGACATGCAGGTGATAATTTTATGATTTTCAGGAAAAATTGACGCGGCGGGGATATGCGTGACACCCGAGCGGGATAAATCACAGTGGATTTCATCAGAAATAACCCACACATCATGTTTAAGGCATAACGCTATCATTTTCTGCAACTCATCACGTCGCCAAACTCGCCCGGTGGGATTATGCGGGTTACAGAGAAAGAAGGCTTTAATTCGCTGCTGCTCATCGCTCAGGGCTTGTTCCATTGCCTCAAAATCTACCGCCCAGTGGCCTTCGTTATTTCTAAGCGGGCAATCGACGACGCGACGACCGCTATAGTCTCCGGCTTTTTTAAACGGTGCGTAAGAAGGGGTCAGGATGAGGATGCTGTCTTCTTCGTGGGTCAGTAACGGCACCAATCGGTTAAGCGCAGGGATAATACCAGGGGAGAAAACAATGCTTTCTTCCTGAAACCGATATCCGTAATTCCTTTCACACCAGGCCCCAAAAATCTCATAGTAATCCCTGTCATAAATGCGGGTGTAGCCAAGAATTTTTTTATCTAACCGGGAACGTATGGCTTCAAGCACCGGCTCGGGGGTGGAAAAAGCCATATCTGCTACCCAGAGGTTTATAAAACCATTGGCCGGTACTTCCGGCGCGGGGCCTTCATGGGCACCAAACATATATTCACGCCAGCCGTCGACGGTTAAGCTGTCTGTCCCTGCCCTGTCCACTGCTTCATCAAAATCGTATTTCATAGAGGTTACCCGATTAGTTTATCCAAAGAGGTCACAGCGTCACTGATTTTGCTAACGATTAGATATTCCTTTGCTTTAAAACCTAAAAAACCATTTGCAGAGTGATCAAGTCATGACTGGCACGTTGATATCAGTGCCGTATTTTCTGCCCCGGTGCCTTGATCACCAACATAATGCCCGCAAGGACTGCCAGCGTTGAAAATGCCATTCTGAGGCTCAGTGACTCGCCCAAAAATGTTACGCCTCCCAGCATCGCCAGACAGGGCACACTCAACTGAACCGTACTGGCTGCAACAGACTCAAGACGAGGTAAAAGTGAATACCACAGCACATAGGCTCCGGCAGAAGCACCCGCACCAGAGAGCACTGCCAGGAGAATTCCGATACCGTCGAAGTGCGCTCCCTGGCTAATGAACGGCGACAACACCAGGGCAAAAGGTACAGCAAGGATGAAATTTGCCGCAGTGGCCTGCGCTGCGCTGGGAGAGCGCTTTCCGCAGAGGGTATAAGCCGCCCAGGCAAGGCCTGAAAGCGCCATCAGAACAGCGCTGCCCAAGGGGGGCGTTTTGGCACCAGGTAAGAGAAGAGCAGCCATGCCGGCTACAGCCAGCCCAAGCCCCGTTGCTCTGGAAAAAGACAGCCTTTCCCCATGGAAAAGGCCATGGGCCACCATCGCCAGTTGCACAACGCCAAACAAGAGCAAAGCACCTGTTCCTGTATCCAAATGGATATAGGCAAGGGAGAAACACAGGGCGTAGGCCATAAGAAAGAACCCGCTTTTCAAGCTCCAGACGCCCTGCTTTTTCCCCTCACGTCTCAACAACAGTGGTAATAAGACCACCGCCCCGCTCATCAGGCGAAGGTCACTGAACGTCACCGGGTCAATATGTTCGCCTTTCAACGCAATCCGACAGAGCACAGAATTGGCTGCGAATGCCATCATTGCTATCACTATCTTGAATCCAACAGACCGCCCCATCAGCGTGACGCCTCAAAATTAACAAATTACGTGATAATCTATCAATTAGTAGGTAGGATGGCAATATCTACTTATGGCAGCCAGACACTAAAATGGTACGCCTTTTCAGGTCATGCATGGAGAATTGGCCTTTATCATTGCCAGATTTATGTGAAGCCTTAGCCCCCGTTACTAACAAAGGAGAACATATGCAAGATTTCAACGTACTGCTCGAAGCAGCATCAGATTATAACGAATTTGTTGGCAGCGGAGCAGAAGAAGACCGCAATGCATTACGGCATTTTGAGGGGCTTGCCAACGAGGCATTACCTGACGATGTCATTAGTAAGCTCTCGCAACTTCCGGGTTCGTACAGCATTCTGGTAGCTGCTGAAATGTGGTGCCCCGACTGCCATAAAAACTTGCCTGTAATCCATGCCATTGCCGCGTCAGCGCCGGCAATACGTCTGGGTATTATCACCCGCGACAAGGCTGAAGCCGTCTTTAAGGCACACTTTGGTGTCGATAAAGTCAAAATTCCGTTTGCCGTGGTACTGGATGAGAACGCGACTCCGCTGGGGCAGTTTATTGAACGACCTGAAAATGCTACCGGCAACAATGGAGAAGTGAGCGAGAGGTACAAAAACGGTGAGCTTCTGGTCGATACCGCCCGCGAAGTGACTTCAATTTTTCCAGGAAAATAAGAGAGCGTTAAAGTTAAATTAATTGAATCTCAACTTGAAGGTAATAAACCTGGAAGTTGAGCAATGCCAGGGAAATAATAAAAATAAACCATAGCAACAATGCCCTTAGCCCTGCATCTAAGCAGGGCTTTTTTCGCGTAAAGAAAGCATGCTACGCAGTTTTGTATGTGCAATCAAAATGCTACACCCGTTTATTCAGTGGCCAACGACAGCACCAGCAGCTTCGCGAAGCTTTACACGCCCTCTAAATGTAAGCAGAACTCCAGGCAACGATAATCCCGGCAACATATTCCGCATCCTGAGGATGCGTCAGAAGATGATCTGCTTCACCCAGTGAGATAAAGCTTTTGGGGTGTCTGGCGGCTTTAAAAATTTTCTCTGCCTGTTCAATCAGCACGGTATCATCATTGGGAGCATGAAAAATCAGCAGCGGCTTATTCATGGTAAATACCTTCTCCGCTATTTTATGCTCCTGAATGTTATCCAGCATTTGCTTTTTGAGCGTGAATACCCGGCCTGCAAGCTCTACCGGGAAAGCGCCATGGTTCCTGATATCTTCGATATTGTCTTTGAACAACCGCTGTACATGCGTCAATTCGCCTGGCGAACCTATGGTTACGACCGCTCTGGCTTCAGGCACTTTGGCTGCAATAGAGAGGATTGCCGAACCGCCAAGGCTGTGACCAATCAGCAGCGAAGGAGCCTCGTATTCCCGACGAAGATAATCGACCGCGCACAGCAGGTCAGAAATATTCGAGGAAAAATTGGTATTGGAAAAATCGCCTTCGCTGTTGCCTAACCCGGTGAAATCAAAGCGAAGCACCGCAATTGAATTTTCTGTCAGTTTCCTGGCAATGCGTGCAGCACCTTTCAGATCCTTCCCGCAGGTAAAGCAGTGCGCCAACAGGGCAAAGGCTTTTGGATTTTCTGGCAATTCAAGCAACCCGGCAAGTTCCTCACCTTCTGCATTTTTGAAGGTAAATTTCAATTTTTTCATTATGTTAACTTTAAGAATGGTTGAATTACAAGCAAGATGCCTATCAGCCGCCCCATCATGGGGCGGCTTTGCGAGGTTACGACGAGCTTATCTGCGAACGGCCATGATACCGGCATCGACATCCCAGATTGCGCCAGTCACCCAAGAGGCTTTGTCGGACAACAGGAAGAAGATGGTATTGGCCACATCTTCCGGCGTGCCGACACGCCCCAGCGGATGGAAAGCGTTCAGCGATTGCATTGCGCCGGCAATGTCTTCTTTCGCCATGAAGCCTTCATAAATCGGGGTATGCACGATCCCTGGCGAGACCGCGTTCACGCGGATACCCGCACTGGCCAGCTCAATGGCCAGGTTGCGTGTCAAGGCGTGGAGACCGGCTTTGGCCATGGAGTACGCGGAAGCCGGTGAGTCGCCGAGTGCGGCTTGCGCGCCAATGGAGCCCACGTTCACAATCGCCCCTTCACGGCCGTCGGCCAGCATGTTCTTCACCACGTCCTGCGTGATGAAGAAGGTTGCCCGGTTCAACATCAGGTACATGTCGTAATCGGCTTCCAAATGCTCGGTAAAGCCTTTCGGCATGAAGATCCCGGCCGCATTGACCATCAGGCTAATATCGCGATGATTAGCATTAATCTCCTGACGAATGGCGTTCATGCCCTCTTCGGTCATCAGGTTTGCCGCAATCACGGACACGGAACCCAGTGGGCTCAGCTCTTTCTGAACCGCTTCTGCCTTGTCTTTTTTGTTGCCCGTCAGTACCACGCTGCCACCGGCTTTCAGCACCATACGCGCCGTTTCCAGACCCATGCCGCTGGTGCCACCCACGACAAGCATTTTTTTGCCTTTAAAGTAATCGCTCATTTTGAACTCCGTTATTTGCAGGGTAGATTTGCCGGCAGTCATGCAGCCGGCTCGTTCAGGTTTCAGATGCTGCAACCGTCAGCGCCGCAGGTCTGGCCGTCGGTTTTTGCCAATTCGGCCGCTTTTTCTTCCCAGACTTGCTTCAACGCGTTCAGGAAGTTGTCCGCAGATTGCGCGCCGCTGATGGCATATTTTTCATTGAGCAGGAACAGCGGGACACCGCTGACCCCGATCGACCGGGCATGGGCTTCATCTTCAGCCACCGATGCACGGAAAGCCTCATTGGCAAGGGCACTTTCAGCGTCGGCTCTGGACATGCCCACTTCTGTAGCTAACGCAATGAGCTCCTGCGGATCGAAAATGGAACGCCCCTCAGTCACACTGGCCCGATAAAACCGTTCTGCCATGGCGTCGCCCATATTGGCGTGACGTGCAGCCGCGAGCAGCGTATGGGCATCTTCGGTATCGCCAAAGAGCATGGTGTCAAAGTTATACTGGAGCCCTTCTGCCTTCCCGGCCGTGCCCACCTGATTCATCATCAGTTCCGCCCCATGTTCCCCGCCAAACTTCTTGTAAAGGGCTTTGCGGAACGGCACGGCAGGCCGGTCGCCGGAAATACGGAAACTGTGGTGGCGGACCACGACCTGTTCCTTGTGTTCAAAGGCGGCAAGGCCCTGTTCGAAACGCTTTTTGGCAATCCAACACCAGGGGCAGACCAGATCTGACCAGATATCTATCGTAATAATCGGCTTAAGGGTTTGCATATTGGCTCCTGAATACCCCATTAATGTCGTCTGGCGGTGCCTCTTTATGTGAGCACCGCAAATACCACCAGCTACGTGGCGTTAGTTGGCTTCCCAGGCGGGATAATCGGTGTAGCCTTTTTCCGGCGACCCCGTCACGCCGTAATACGTCGTGCGATCGCTTTCAGCCAGCGGCCAGCCGTTCTGCATTCTTTCGACCAGATCAGGGTTGGCGATGTACGGCACGCCAAACGCAACAAGATCCAGTTCGTCTGCCTCAAGTGCGGTTTCGGCAATCTCGCGGGTGAAGCCGCCGGCGGCAATAACGGTGCCCCCCAGAGTTTTACGGAACGCGGCTTTGAAACCGGCAGGTACCGGTGCCTGGGTATAAACAGGTTGATAATAGAGGTGCACATAAGCCAGCTCACGTTGGCCGAGGGCCGCAGCGATACTGGCCCAAATCTCTTCTTCACCTTCATAAGGCGCCAGGTCGTAAATCCGCCCGAACGGTGAAATGCGCAAGCCCACCTTATTGCTACCAATAGCCGCAGAGATGGCATCAACCGTTTCCAGCAGGAACCGCTGACGGTTTTCCACAGAGCCACCGTATTCATCAGTGCGAGGGTTCAGTTCACTGCTGAGGAACTGGTCGAAAATGAAGCCGTTCGCCGCCATGATTTCCACGCCGTCAAACCCGGCCTCCATTGCCAGACGCGCTGAATGGACAAAGTCAGCGGTAACGCGTCGAACTTCTGCGGTTTCCAGTGCACGCGGCTGGCTTGGAACGACAGGTCCCGGTTCGCCAGACTCGGTCAGTGCAAAGACGGTGGTGTTAACCGCTTGTACGGTACCGGCGGAAACTGGCGCGATGTTGCCCGGCTGAATTGAGGTATGAGACATCCGGCCCACATGCCACAACTGAGCAAAAATACGGCCGCCCTTCGCATGTACCGCATCGGTCACTTTGCGCCAGCCCTGAACGTGTGCAGCGTTGTAGATCCCCGGGGTATACAGATAGCCGCGCCCTTCTTCAGAAACAGGCATGCCTTCGGTGATAAGCAGCCCCGCAGAGGCGCGCTGGGCGTAGTAAAGTGCAACGACGTCATCCGGCACGTCGTTCATTGTGCGGGTGCGGGTCATCGGGGCCATGACCACGCGGTTTTTTAACTGCATGCCTGACAGATTGTAGGGGGTGAACAACTTACTCATCGTATACCTCGCAAGGCGAAAGTGAGAAAAGCCCCGCTGGGGCCGGAGTTAATACTTAGCGGGCCGGGGAGCTGACGATCGCTTCCTGATGCCGGTTAAGCGTATGGCTGCACTATACCTACCTACTAGTTGATTGGTCAATAGGTAAAAGAACAAATCATGCTGTCCTTTTGTCACCGGAGACAGGCACAGGGAATGCTGTGTAAGGTGAGCTCCCGTCGGTGAGATGGTCGTCATCCTGTGAAATCAGGGAATTACAAATATCATTATTGGGCGTTATGGAGCTAAGACTGGCCGGTTCAGGGCGGCGAGGAGTCTTTCTCTCCCCTTATCATTGGGATATTAATCACCCCGATGGAGAAGAGTAAATGTCCAAACTTCACCTTACTGTTATCAGTACATTATGCCTGGCGTTGTCGAGCCAGGTCGCTTTTTCAGCCAGTTTTACGCTGACAAGTCATGAGCTTGAAAAAAACCGTTTCCCCGCGGCTCAGACCCTGAGTTCACCTTATGGATTTGGGTGCAGCGGTGGAAACCTTGCCCCCTCTTTTAACTGGAGTGGCGCGCCGGCAGGAACTCAAAGCTTCGCTCTCAAAATTTATGATAGGGATGCGCCGACAGGCCTCGGTTGGATCCACTGGCAGGTGGTGAATATTCCCTCATCTCTTCACTCGTTACCGGCTGGGATAACGGCGGATAACAAAAATCTCCCGCAAGGGGCTCTTCAGACCCGGACTGATTTCGGTATCCCGGGTTATGGCGGCCCTTGCCCGCCGAAGGGTGAAACGCACCGTTATGAGATCACGCTGACGGCACTTCGTGTCGACAAACTTCCGGGAATAACGGCGGACTCGACGCCCGCCCTGGTCGGCTTTATGGCAAAAGCGAACTCACTGGGCGAAGCGCATCTTCAGATTACGCAGGGCCGCTAACCGCAGCCAGGTTGCCGATAGCCTGGCCGGAAACCCGGACCAGGCTGGGGCTGAATCCGAAGCGAGTTCGAAATCTGGCGGCGAACTTAGACGGATTTTCATAGCCGACTTCCAGGGATATGCGGGTGACTGAAAGATCGGTCACCTGCAAAAGTGTCAGGGCGCGGCACATGCGAATGTCAGTCACCAGATGGGTGAATGACGTATTTTCGGCATGCAGATGGCGTCTCAGGGTGGTGGCCGACATACCCAATTCAGCCGCCACCTGCGCAGTATTCCAGTCTTGTGATATGTCTGCTGCAACGAGTTTGCGGATTTTTATCGCCAGTCCGGTATGTTGTTTCAGCGCGAAGAAAATTCGGTATTCATCCAGCCAACTCAGCATCTCTTCCATACGCCTGGCCACGATACTTTCAGGTATGTTTTCAGTATCTGTAATGGCCTCCGCAGTGTGATAAAAGGCCTGGCGAAAACTGTTGCCTGGCTCTGCCATTTTATTTGCTTCGTTCATGCTCATACGTGGGGCATGCATGAAGCAGTAGTTTTGGACGAAATCGGCACAAAAACTCAGCCATGATGCTTCGTACGTACCCGTTAAAGGTGATGGTGTATTGATGATATCAAAAGAGTGCCCCTCCCCGATGACCACCGCGTCCCCCGCTTCCAGCGTTATCTCCTCTTGCGCCCAGCGGATTATTTTCCTGCCATGGCGGACCAGGATGATTGTGGGTTCATCTATAGTGATATGGCGCATCATCAGGGGCTGCGTATGCAGCACATGCGCTGTACTCCCCACATTAATACGACTGGATAATGTTCTTTCCATCATCGCCTTACGAAAAGGAATAGGCCTGCCCTGTAGGCCGACACTTTATGGATGGGCTTGCTTTTTTATAAAGTAGTCCCGATTTTACAATACGTCAGTTTTCTCATTCAGATGGAGTGAAATATCATAATCCTCAGCACGCCGTCCACATAAGATGACGCTTATCCATTGATAAAACATGGCATTATCTTCGCTTAAGCACCTTTCTATCGATGATAGCTTTTTATGTTAATTAAACAAACCAACTAGTAGGTAGAATTACTATCAAGTTACATCCTGCAGGAGTGAATGATGCGTGAATTAACCCTTTACAATGAAGATAATTTTAGAGAAATCGAGAGGCATGAAGGGGTTGCGGTGGTGCGCTTCTCTGCCCCCTGGTGCCCACCTTGTCAGATGAGCGAAGACATTTTTAACCATTTTGCCGAGCAGATAGAAAGCGACGTCAAAGTCGGCAAAGTGAATGTGGATCTGGCACCGGTACTGACCACCAAATATGAAATTTGGGGACTGCCTTCCGTACTCATGTTCAAGGATGGGCAGTTGGTCCAGCGTATACCGGGTGTTAAATCGGCAGGGTTTTATCAGCAAGCATTGTCAGAGCTGAAAAAAGGGCAGTGATGCCATTTTATCTATGTTTAAAAAAGTCTCTTAGCGGTCTGATGCATCATCGGCAAGCGGTTACCCCTCGTTCAGAGTGATAACCGCTTTGTTATAAAATAACCGACCAGTCTGCTTAGCGTTATTTATTGCGTTGGAAGGCCGGCATCAACGCTTTGTTATGTTCGATCACTTCATCCAATGCATTTTCAAGCAGTTGACCGCTTTTGACTAGGGGATTAATAACCAAGGCACGCCATGCCGTATACCGATTACCACTGATGGCTGCCTCAATGGTCAATTGCTCAAAGCTTTTCATCAGTTGAATCAGACGAAGTACATCTTCCGGGAAAGGTTCGACATTCAGTGGTATAGGTCCTGAACGGGTGATCATTGAACTGACCTCAACCGCACAGTCATCCGGCAGGCCCGCAATCGCACCATCGTTTCGCGTATTGACATGCATGATGATGCGTTTGTCGTTATATATTGCGCTCATCAATTCACATGCCGCATCCGAATAGTACTGCCCTCCCCGACCTTCCAGCGCTTTCGGTTTCTCGGCGAGTTCCGGGTTTCGATAAATTTCGAATAGTTCTCTTTCGAGCTCCTTTACGATCTCACCACGAGTCCCTTCCCCTTGTGCTTCGCCAAGCTCCTGACGGTACATGTCGTCGCTCATGTAGTAATAACGCAGGTAGGGGCAAGGTATCATTCCCATATTCGCCAACAACCGATCCGGCCATTTGAAAGGAGGAATATTTTTAGGCACCAAAGGATCATTCCCCTCTGAAATCAGCTCAATAACCTGAGGAAGCTTATCCTTACCTTCATGAAAAATATGGCGCGCAAAAATGAAGTGATTAAGTCCCGCGACCTGCATGATAAATTCATTGATGTCACTGACACCTAAAGCACTGGCAATACCTTTTTGCATGATAACAGGCACATTGCACAGCCCTACGGTTTTGACTTTGCTGTATTTCAGTATCGCTTCAGTGACCATTCCCGACGGGTTGGTAAAGTTCAGCAACCAGGCATCCGGGCACAGTTGTTCCATTTCTTTCGCTATAGCCAATGCAATCGGGATAGTGCGGCATGCATTGGCAAACCCACCCAGCCCATTGGTTTCCTGACCGATCATGTCGTATTTCAGCGATATCCTTTCGTCGCTGATCCGTGCTTCCAGGCAGCCGGCCCTGAACTGAGAACAAACAAAATCGGCACCGAGCAGTGCTTCTGTGCGGTCAAGGGTTTCATAAACCGGTATATCCAGCCCATTTTTTTCCAGCATCCGTCGGGTGAGGCCAGCAATGATCGCCATTTTTTCACGGCCATCCTCAATATCAACCAGCCATAACTCGCGGATCGGAAATTCATTTTGACGCTTGATAATGCCTTCCATCAGTTCAGGTGTGTAGCTTGAACCCGCTCCAATAACCACTAACTTAAGACCCTTCATTAGATATTCCCCTCATCGTTGTTGTCAGGACGTCTGTTGGGCCAATTAAAGAGGACAAGGGGCTTAGTGGACAAACGATCAATTCCGGGGTATGCATTACTGTAAATAATGCATAAGAAAAATTAAGAAGGAAAATGATGAATGCTCGCTCAACAGAACATACTGGCACTATTGCATACGTTTGAAACGGCAGCACTGCATATGAGCTTTACTAAGGCGGCGACTACCCTCAATCTGACGCAAGGGGCCGTTAGCCAACGCATTCGTTCTCTTGAATCCATGCTCGGATTCAGGCTATTTATCAGAATGACCAGAAAGCTTCAGTTGACCGATGAAGGGGAGCGTTTACTTGGCGTACTCGCGTTTTCACTTAAACGCATCAGTGATGAAATAGAAGATATTCGCGTGCAGGGGCTGAGAGGAACCTTGTCTGTCGGCCTTCCACCTACCTTCGCTTTTCTCTGGCTGATGCCGCGCTTACCGGTATTTACCGAACGGTGGCCGGGGCTGAATATCAATTTCAGAGTGAGAGCCGGTCTGGTAGATTTTAATCTTGAACGGGTAGATGTCGCTATCTACTACAGTAATCTGAAATACCCCGATCTCTACTGCGAACGGTTATCTGAAGAGACGCTGGTTCCCGTCTGTATTCCATCTCTTGCAAAAAAAATCAGGCAAGCAAACCATTGGTTAGCTGAAGTCCCATTCATTCATACGTCTGAATCCGTTGACTCCCAGAATGTTTTTTCCGAATGGCGAGAATGGTGCAGGGAGTCTGGCAAAAACCTGCCTGTTGAAGATAATTTTTTGAGCTTCAACAATTGTCAGATGTCGATTGAAGCGGCACTCAATGGCGGCGGTATCATCATGGGCAGAAAACGACTCATTCGACATTACCTCGATGAGGGCCGACTGATTGCCCCTTTTGAAATAGAAATACCCGCCGGGCGAGGATATGACCTCATTATGCCACGAGAAAACCTTAACCGACCAGGCGTTCAGGCTTTGGCCGAATGGGTAAGAAATGTGTTTAACGAGGAATAAAGTCTGTTTTCGTTCTGATAAGTGGCAATGTAAGTCATATCAGACCTAATGCCAGAGAGCATGATGACAATGTCTGTCAGAAGTGAAAAAAGGGCAGTCATGCCCTTTTATATTTTCAACGCGATAACTATTGCGCTTTCAGTTGCTTAATCGCATCCAGCGTACGTGCGGAATAGACAACGGCAGCGCCTGCATTCAGGTTGATTGCCACACCCAGGGCTTCAGCAATTTCTTCTTCTGTGGCGCCAGCTTTAACGGCAGCTTCGGCATGGACGGCGATGCAACCATCACAGCGAGTCGTCACCGCACAAGCCAGTGCAATCAGTTCACGCACTTTCGCGCCCAGGAGGTTGGTCTTATTGCCGGCGTTGCCCAAAGCCATGACGCCTTTTAGTGTTTCCGGGGTCAACTTACCCAGATCACCAACACGTTGCATCACTTCTGAGCGGTATTCATTCCAATCTAACATGGGGTCATCTCCAGAATTATTTTCTTTTAACAATCATTAGGATCTGTTCAAGCGTATCGTTGAAAAGCTCAGGCTTATTAATCGCCCGGGAAACAACGCTTGCGCCCTCGCATAAATTCAAAATAAGCAGAGCCATTTTTGATGGCAGCAGGTCAGCAGTCAGCTCCCCTGCATCAACGCCACGGCTGACAATCTTGGTCAACCAGGCAATCTGCATATCGAAATATTCGGTCGCCTGTACTCTGATATTCGGTGGCAGATTGGCCATTTCCGAAGACAAAGCACAGCATAGCGGCATACGCGACGTGCGATAGCTTTCGATGAAAAGCTCTACATAGGCGGTAAGCATCTGCGCAACCGTATTCTCCGTCGCTTCAATCTGTTCAAATCGGTTTTTGGTATCGGTATGGGCCTGAATCACCACTTGTTCGCCCAAAACGTCTTTTGTTGGGAAGTGGTGATGAATACTGGCCTTGGTGATACCAATGCTCTTTGACAAATCAGCATAGCTGAATGCAGAGTAACCCCGTTCGCGCATCAGATGGTCCGCTTCATTCAGAAGCCTTTCTCGTGTCATGACTGACATATAATCCTCACAATTATAATCTACTAGTTGGTAGATATTATCTGCGCCTGTTGTTCCCTGCAAGGGGACATCAGTTCACAACAGCGATTTAACCTTCTCTGATAACGCGTTTTGGTCGGGGTTAATAGCCATCAGGCAGTAGGGAAATGACAGTGTTCAGGCATTTCCCTCTCTGAGGTTTACCTACACCAACCGGGTATCAATACTGACCGGGTTCGCCAACGTATCGTGGATCGGCGAGCTTTCTGGCAGTGCACGAACCATTTCTTCAAGCTGTTCACGGCTGGCGGTCGGACTGGAGAGCTTAACGCCAACACGGATCGCTTTCGCCCCGTTGCGAACTTTTTCGTCAAGACCCAGGAAACCGTTCAGATTAATGTCGAAGTTCAGGTCAAGTTCAATACCATCAAGCTCAATGCCCTTTTCTGCCGCCATCACAGTCAGAGTCGCGGTATAACAGCCGGCAAGTGCCTGCAAAATGTACTCAGCTGGGCCCATACCGCTATCAGTACCCGATAAATCAGCAGGTTCATCGCCAACATTAGCAAATTTTCCGGAGCGACTGGTATCAACCTGGCCGTTCTGGATAGTCGCATGAGTTTCCACACGGACGGATACCCCACCGTTGGATTTACTCTTCATGTTAAAGGTGAGATTGCCCAGCTCTGGCTGCTGGCGAATAGCTTCTCGTGTACCGCGAATAACATTAGCGTCAGCAAAAGGTTTTTTTGAATTAGTCATGACAACTCCTGAAGTGTCGAGTGATCTCAAAGATAAGGTTGGTGCCAAACGCAATCAACCTACTAGATGGTAGATTACTTTAAGATTGAGGTGTTGTCTACCACTATGGGGGCAACTTCTTAAGAAAGAGCTACAAACAGGGACGTAAACGCTGCGATATCTACATTATGCGATGTATCGTGCTGACGTCCGAGTTCGGCATCTTGCTAAGCATCTTAATCGCTTGTGAGCTATGACCTCCTGACGGCATAGAATCTATGCATCTTTAACAGTACCCAAGTATAGAAGCATAGTTTTCAGTAATTATTGAGTATGAAGGACTGATCAAAAGAAACAATATAGGCAATCATCATAAAAGTTATTTCTCTCGTACTAAATAACCGTTATAGACTGAAATCACAGAACGATTGACCGAAGTGAAATCAACATTCAGCAATTCAATTAGCGGGGGAGCGACCATATGGAAATCCACAACCGGACTCCAAATGTATATGACTTGCTTGAAATAAACAAAATCCTACTTTCAACTTCAAATAATGGTGAGTCATTTGAGAAAGACTTACATCTCAATGGATTCATAGAAAAACCATGGGGATATGAGTATAGAGTTTATTGTGATTCTATTTTTGATGTATGGCGCCTTCATATATCAAAGAATCAATCCACGTCAATGCATTGTCATATACTCAAAGACACCGTCCTTATATGCCTACATGGTGATGGCGAGACCAGATTTCTTGATGGTACACATCAGGCGTTAAAATCTGGGGACAGCATATATATTGCAAAAGGTGTATTCCATCAGACTATTTCGGGAAAATCAGGCATCGAATTAATCGAAGTTGAAAATCCAAGAAACAAATTCGACTTACTCAGACTTAAAGATAATTATGGCCGGCAAAATATGGCATATGAAAAGAAATCACAGGAACATGATCTTTTACCTCCTTTGCAACAGATAGCTGCAGGCACATTGATCAGAGAACATGACCTACACAAATTAGCATACTTTTCCGTCAAAAATCTTGATAGAAAAATGTTGAATGACGAGGATGATTTTATTTTTATTTCATTAGATGTAAAAAGCCATCTAATGGGAAAGATTCATATCCTACGAGCTAAAGATGCCATCTCAGAAATGTACTGTGGTCAGAATGTATTTTTAATTAACGTCCCGTAACGCAATAAGAAGGAAAATAACATGTCTAATCCGACACGAGTAGTGATAATCACTGGTCCAGGTTTTCAGGATCACGATGTAGTTTATACTTACTATCGTTCTAAAGAGGAAGGATACGATATATCTATTGCAACAAAGGATGGAAGTGCAGTGACAGGGAAATATGGCATCACTGTTCCTATGGATAAAAGATCCAAAGACAATATTAATTTTGATCAACTCAACGCCACTGATTTTGATGCTGTTATTCTCACTGGCGGTCATGAAGCGCCTGATAGAGTTCGCCAAGATCAGAGAGTTAAAGATTTTCTAAAGCAGATGGTAATACAGGGGAAAGTTGTGGCTGGGCTCTGCCATGGTCCCTGGATTATGATTTCTGCCGGTATTCTAAGAGACAAACTCACCTGCGCTTATGTTGGTCTGAAAGACGATATGGTTAATTCCGGCGCCAATGTAATTGAAGCAGATGTAGTTGTCGACGGGAATATCATAACTTGCTCCTATTATGCTGAATGTGGAAAATTTATGCGTCAGACATTCGATGCAATAGATAGATGGAAACGCGGCGAAACTCTTAAAGAACCGCTGGTGGTATAATTCGATGTTAATAGCAATGGATTTCGACGGGGTCGTGGTTGATGGAGTAGACGAATGCATGCTAATTACATGGAATGTATTACATGACAGACCTCTCAGTGATTTTAACCAAGATGTACTTCAAAACATCCCACGCCTGATGGCTAAACGATTCAGGAAATTAAGGAATTTTGTACGCCATGACGGTCACTTTATTGCCTCATTCACTGAATTTGGTAATGAAGCTATAGATAATGACAGATTCACTGCTATATATGAATCAATTGCAACTGAAGATAAGAAAATATTCAGGGATAAGTTCATCCATTATAGGAAGCTGGCAAGAAGTCTCTACCCTGATCTTTGGGCTGAACTACACCGTCCGCTATTGGATGTTTCAAATTTATTTGAAACAGCTAATGATATCTATATTGTATCAGGAAAGGATGAAGAGTCTATATTATACATTCTAAGTAAATATGGTTTAAACATACCCGCGAATAAAATATATGGGAGGATGACTGACAAAAACAAGACTCTTACCTTGCTAAAATCAATAGCCTTCGATAAAAACGAGGATATTCTATTTATTGATGACAATATCCAAAATGTTATTGATGCATTAGATCATGGCATTCAATCATTTTGGGCTAATTGGGGATACAACATCCCTGAGCATAAATTAATGGCACTTCAAAAAGGAATTAATGAATTAGATACCGAGGATCTCTTGAAATTAGTCAAGAAACCCTCTTAACGCAATATTATTTCAATTTTTTCTGTATGAGGAGTAATAACTCATGGCGAAAGAAATACTATGTGGTTTTGGAGTGGGTGTAGATGCCGTTGCAGGCTGGCTATCTTCTTATGGGGGAGAAGATTCTCCAAGCGATATATCTCGCGGTATGTTCGCTGGCGAAGTAGGTACTCCACGTCTTCTGAATCTATTTGACCAGTTTAATATCCCCACCACCTGGTTTATGCCTGGTCATTCCATCGAAACCTTTCCTCGGCAAATGGAAGCAGTTGTCAATGCTGGACATGAGGTAGGGGTTCATAATTACAGTCATGAAAACCCAATATCTATGTCGCCTGACCAAGAAAGAGAAGTCCTTCTAAAAGGCATTGACATGGTCACAAAATTAACAGGGAAGAGACCTACTGGGTATGTCGCTCCATGGTGGGAATTTTCTCCTGTAACCACAGATCTTCTATTAGAAAATGGCATCAAATATGACCATTCACTAATGCATCATGATCATCAGCCTTATTATGTCAGGAAAGGTGATTCCTGGACCAAGATAGATTATTCCAAGACACCGACCGAATGGATGAAACCGCTGGTACGCGGAGAAGAGACGGACCTTATTGAATTACCCGCCAGTTGGACAATCGACGATATTCCTCCTTTCATGTTCATGAAAACAAAACCCAACAGCCAAGGTTTCATGAATCCCAGGGACATCGAACAGTTGTGGAGAGATCAATTCGATTGGGTCTACCGTGAGCATGAATATGCGATCTTTACTTTTACGATTCACCCGGACGTATCTGGACGCCCGCACGTGTTAATGATGCTCGAACGCCTCTTAACTCATATGCTTGGTCATCCAGGGGTGAAATTCCTAAAATTGAATGACATTGCAGATGACTTTGCCAAGCGATCTCCACGGATAAAATAATGACACGGCAGCCGATAAGGCTGCCTGTTTTATGTATCTCAAACCATAAATCCGCTATTTTTTGATAGTTCGAGAATTCTGTCTCTTATTCCTGAAACGAGTGGGTTACGTAATGAGCTATCAATCCATACCAAATAGATTGAATTTATAGGGAGTCTCTCATGGACATTCACTTCAACGATCTGACCTCCTGCTATGCTTTGGGCGCATAAATACTCAGGCATCACAGTCCAACCAATATTTTCTCGGATCATTCTTTCTAAAATCCGCAAATCCGGTACAGTAATAGACGGACGAAGCAGTGCAAAAAATCGCGAAGAATCCTGGAAAACTTCCCTTATCAAGGGTAACTGTTCATCGTAAGCTATTAGAGGAAGCTTCGACAGCGTATCAATCACGTCCTCATTTTCTTTGAAGTTGTCTGCTATGAGTGACGCTACCACAACTATTAACTTTTCCATTCCAATTTCAGCATATCCAAATTTTTGTTTATCCGGCATAGAAGTTGTGAAACCTAGTTGACAACTTCCGTCCAGAAGACAGCTGTATATGCGCTTCCTATTTCCTGTCAAAACTTTAAATTTAATACCTTCATTGAATAATATTTTCACCAAGTACGGTAATTTTGACCACATTAATTCTGCTGGCCCGATGAAAGATACTGTCCCCGAGGACTTTCTTGTACGTGATCTAAGCATCGACAACTTCAGTTCAATCGTTTCTAAATCTGAAGCCACCAATCTCGCCAATTCCTCCCCATCCACTGTAGCCACCACACCATGTGAACGACGAGTAAAGAGAACACACCCGGTAAAAGCCTCAAGTGAATGAATGTGGGCAGACATTGCAGGCTGGCTTATGCCCAACCGCATTGCCGCTTTTGAAATCGAACCAGCTTTGTATACTTCAACAAAACTTCGTAACTGAACCAGATAGCTCATACTGCGCATCCTTAAGAGCCTGAAGCTCTCCGATTACGACATAAAATCGAAAGCCTGCACAGTATTATGTTATAAACATGTTCCGTTAATGCTTCTATACATATTAACTTATTTTAACAATTAAAGGATTTTATAGGGCAAGGATAGAACATATCAAGATAACCCATTGATATACCTATATTTTACGTGCGTTATACTGGTTGGCATTAAGGTTTCAAGCATGCCATGAGATTCGGATTGGCGTGTTGTCTTCTATTAGATACTCTGGGGAGTGATAGTCGCTAAACCTTTAAATTGACTAAACAATCATTGTATTTTTATCTATTAACGTTGACGACCTCAACTCAAATCGAGTTATCACAAATTCCGTTGGTCAGTGAAGCGGTTAGCTTCTTTTAGACCGGTTCGGACTACCTCTCGGAACATTAATCATCATCCCATGGTGCCCGTTTCCATTTTTCAGTCATGAAATCAATAAATACACTTAGCCTACGGGGTATTGGTTCTCGCCGCGCCCGGACAACACTGATCTGAGATGTGTTTGCTTCCCAATCAGGCAGAACTCGGCAAAGTTTCCCAGCTCTCAATTCATCATGAATATCCCAAGTTTCTCGAAGAGATATGCCAAGCCCCGCCAAACTCCAGGCATGCAATACGTCTCCGTTGTCACTGATAAGGTTGCCAGTAACGCTGATGCTTCTTTCATGACCGGCTTTACGTAACGTCCATGAATTGTGTAAAAAACCCGGGTAAGCGAATACTAAGCAGTTGTGATTTAAAAGATCTTCTGGTCGCTCAATGGGTGGATGATTCTTCAGATATTCGGACGATGCGATGAGAATACGTCTATTATTTGCTATTTTTCTGGCCAGAAGGCGAGAATCAGCCAGATCCCCCATACGAATAGCCAGATCGAAATCACCACTATAAAGATCCTGGATTTGGTCAGATAACCTTAAATCAAAGCCCACCCTCGGATGTACTTGGCAGAATGCAGCGATCGCAGGAGCAACATATTTTCGGCCAAACGGTGCGGGCGCAGTCAAACGAATATTTCCGCTTAACTCCTCACTATCCCCTCGGGAAAGTTCCTTCATCTCATCCAGAACGGCCAACGCTACGCGAGCCCTCTCAGCTATAGCTCTGCCCTCGTCTGTAATACGTAGATTACGGGTGTTTCTTTCAAAAAGTGTAGTGCCAAGTGCAGTTTCCAGCCTGGCTATCTGCTTGCTCACCATCTTGGGGAGTATCTGTAGGTCTCGTGCTGCGGCAGAGAAATTGTTTCTGTCGACGACGTGTAAAAACACTTCAAGGTCGTCATTTCTCAAGTTTATTTTGTTCATTTTGGGGTAAGTGTTTGTCCGTTTAGGTCTATTTAAAGGATAAATAGATTGTTCCACAATAAGACTCAATATGACAAGTCTGTTATGTCGCATGCAGTCAGAAGAATTTTGCTTTAAGTCCCCCCATATAGAGGAAGTTAAAATGCCCAAACGTATCCTGTTTGTATTGACCAGCCATGACCGTAAAGGTCAAGCCGAGAGTAAAGATGCCGCACCCAGTGGTTTCTATCTTTCTGAGGTGTCTCACCCCTACGATGTACTCACAAAAGAAGGATATGAAATTGATTTCGTGAGTCCCAAGGGAGGCAAGACACATGTTGACGGTTTAGACCTCAGCGATCCGGTTAACGCCTCCTTTTGGAATAATGATTCCTTACGCGAGGCAACTAAAACCACATTAAAACCCTCGCAGATTGATCCTGACGTCTATGACGCCGTCTACTATGCAGGAGGGCATGCGACGATGTGGGATCTCCCTGACAATATAGAGTTGGCGGGTGTTTCATCACGAATTTATGAAAAGGGTGGCGTTGTCGCTGCGGTTTGTCATGGCCCCGCCGGATTGGTGAATATTCGGCTTTCCGATAATGAAAATCTGGTTGCGGGCAAAAAGGTGTCAGCTTTTACCAACGATGAAGAACGTGCTGTAGGGTTGTACGACATTGTTCCATTCTTACTTGAAGACACGCTGAAGCAAAGAGGTGCTGAGCATCTTGCAGACGCAAATTTTCAGCCACAGGTGATTGTCAGCGAGAGATTAGTGACCGGACAGAATCCCGCTTCCGCAAAAGGAGTCGCTGAGGCAATGCTGCCTTTGTTGGCTTCTATTGAAAATAGAAGAGCCTGAGTTATGAAAGAACGCATGCCTTTTGTTATATATGTCTTTGCACTCTGCGCTTTTGCTTTGGGATTCACTGAATTTGTCACGATCGGCTTAGTTTCCAGGATATCAGCTGATCTAAACGTCAGTGTCAGTCATGTAGGTACAGCGGTGACAGCCTACGCCCTCGGTGCCGTAATTGGTGCTCCGGGATTAACTGCGTTGGCAACACGATGGCCTCGTAAAAGATTATTACTTGTTGCTATGGGCCTGTTTACAGTTGGCAATGGTATCGTCGGTGCGTCTGAGTCCCTAACGCCTATGTTGATTGCAAGATTTGCTTCCGGTTTAGGGCACGGAGTGTTTCTTGCTGTTGCTTCAAGTGTGGCAACCCAACTGGCTGGGCGACATCGTGCTGGCGCCGCTGTTTCGGTCGTTTTTGGCGGTCTTACAATTGCGTTGGCATTAGGCGTACCACTTGGTACCTACATCGGTAGTCTGTTGAGTTGGCAGTCTATATTCATGGCAGTAACGGCAAGTGGAGCGATCGGTTTCATTGGATTGGCAATGCTGATGCCCACGGATCAAAATGATCCCTCCTTGCAAGCAAATGCCATGGACGGTTTAAAAGCCATGTTCAACCCACTACTGCTTGCGGGAGCAGGAATTACAGTTTTGGCCTATGCAGGATCTTTTGCCCTGTATACGTATATTTCCCCGATTCTACTTCAGGTAACGCATGTAGACGAGCGTACGAGTAGTTTGCTTATGTTGGTCTACGGCGTGATGGCCGCTATCGGGAATGTCTGGGGTGGTCGCCTGACTGACAAGCAAGGTGCAGATCGTGCCGTGATGACAATTCTTATTGGTCTGGCGATCGTCCTCTTTGCTATGTGGTTCTCTGTCTCATCCTTAATGTTAATGGCACTGTTTATTGGGTTGCTTGGAGCATTGACATACGCAGCGGTCCCCTCAATGCAAGCAAGAGTGATAGGGCTATCTCACATACATGCACCTGAAGCTCCAGCTGTGGCAGCAGGACTGAATATTGCCGGTTTTAACGGAGGAATTGCATTAGGGTCGCTATTGGGGGGGGTAGCACTGAATGTTACTGGTCTTACAAGCCCTACTTGGGTTGGAGGCGGAGTAGTAATCGTTGGTATTTTATGGATGTTATTACAAATAAATTCTAATAAAAGACGCACCACCTCCGATTACTCCTGATAGTACACATAGCATTTAAAATGGCTCAGTGAACACCAAATCACTGAGCCATTTTATTTTACCTCTTTGAAAAATGTCACAACAAAACATAGGTTATTTTTTATTTTATAAAATCAGCCCATATCATTCTGATCTATTTCATATCAATCAGAATTTTAAACATCTTTCAAAAACACAGCGAAATTCATCAGCAATATCATTGTGTGAAAGGAGATGTATTATGTCAGACAATCCAACTTGCCTAAACATTAGAGATGGAATTCCAGACTGGATAACTATAAGGGAGGCGGTAAGACTTCTCAATGCATTGAATGGGTATAAAATAAGAAAAAGTGATTTTTATCGATTTGCTCTGCAAGGGAAAATTCGGTTTTCAATATATTTTCAATCCCCAGTAATATTGAGGAAAATTAAATCACGAAATCATAAATTAAAGCTAAGACCAATAGAAAATTCGTCAACGATGAAATCATTCATGCCTGCCGAAAGTTCCTTTGTCAACGAGAACAATTTAACTTTCAGTACTGAAGGAAGATATATCCACCCTGTACAAAGAGTCATTGACACAACATTACTCGGCTATGAATATGTCCTTATACAGCGTTTACTTGCACATTCATTAAAGATACCATCACCTGTAACAGGAGCAAAGTCGAATAATTATGGTATTACCGTCTGTTTATTGGGGGAATCGTTTCAACTTTTCGAAAAGATGACATGGCATGAAAGAATCGAACGACACGTAAAAAGGCTACCTAAAGATATTTCATCAGATGATTACGAAGATATAATACTAAACGCTACAAAGAAAGATTCGCATAAATATTATTTTCCTATGCATGAATTACCGAGTGATGCCTGCTTTGTCCTCAGAAAAAGTGAACTTGATAAGTTGATCAACAAACCGATCGAAAAAGAAATACTTCAACCGTCTCCAACTCGGATATCCACCCCTCTATCACGCCTCTTCTGGCTTGCCTGCAAAAATAATGAAACTATCAGTCCGTTAATCATGCAACCGTATAAATTATTGTCCATTTTTGAACAATGGGCATCTGAGGAAGGCATTACTGATCGATTCAGTGGCGACACGCTGAAGACAGCGCTTGAGCGCGGCTCGCCCTCTTCCATATCGGCACAAAAGTAAGATGATGTCCCTTTGCAGTGTAAGTCCGTATTAAGGATTGTATTTTCCGTAATACGGACTCATCAGCTTTCGCCACACCACGACTTTGTGTTGTCGTGTGTTCTCCCGGCTAGCGCTATATCTGCCACAGGAGAATACCGTGACATCTCATCAGTTATTACGTCTGAAACAGGTTGAGGAAAAAACGGGCCTGAAGCGCTCTCAAATCTATCTGTATATGAAAGACGGCACCTTCCCCCGCTCAATCAAGATTGGCCCGGCCAGTGTCGCCTGGCTCGAATCGGAAATTGACGAATGGATCAATATTAAATTAGTCCGCCGCTCAATAGGCTGAAGGGAGAAAATACCATGATTATCCCGTCACTGAATTACGCCGTATTAACCGATGCCCTGCATGCATTGAAGGATGGCAACATTCGTTACTGTGAATCGCTAGGATTCACTTTCGACGAAATGAATGCCCTCAACCAATTATCACTAGACGAGCTGTTTATCATCAGTCGGGAGTCTGCGCAGTTTTTGGCTGTGACGGTTCATCACGACGCGTTACACCTGCTTCTGGCGAAATCCCGTGAGGAGGTTCTGCAGCAGCAACGTATCAACCACGCTATCCGGCTGGGTGGGTCAATTGCGCTACTCAACAAGTATTTTGGCCTCACCTCCAACGAAGTTTGCCTTCGCCGCCGCTTACTGGGCGTCCGTGTGCCTTATGGCCGGACGCCAGAGCCGGACGAAGAGACGGATGCGGCCATCTGGCGGCAATGGCAACAATGCCGGGTGGCCAACCTGGAATCGACCGATGCGTTGGCCGCCATGATGCAGGTAACGCAAACCCTGCTGCCGAAAGTCGAAGGGTTGTCACTGACCATCGTCTGGAAGCGTATCGCACTTTGCGAACAGGAGGCGTCAGACCGGAGGGCCGCCCATGCCAGATGAGATTGACCGCGATCAGGAATTTAATGAGCAACGACTGGAGGATATGATTGAACAGAGTCGTTTTAAGCCAGGGTCTACGCCATCATTATTCCATTGTCGTGTATGCGGTAAGCCCATTCCTGAAAAGCGACGGCAGGCACTTCCGGGCATAACCACCTGCACGGAATGTCAGGAAAAACTTGAACGCCGAAGACGTTAATAATGGTCACAGAGACATGCAGGAATATTTCCCCTGCATGTCTCTATCATTAACTATAAATCCACAGTCGTCTTTATTAACTATTTCACTTCCTTTTATTTACCCCAAAGCTTATCCGCTTCTACCGCTAATTTATCTCTCTCATTTTAACTTTGAATTTATCGTTTATATACCGCCCCGGATATCTGATCCTGAAAGCGTCATTACATAATAGTTACCCGTATTGACGTAAATTTGCCTGAATCAGGCGTTGCTCTTTAAAAATAAGGTTCGGGCTGTCACGAAACCACAATTCAGGGTGCCGCTGAATGTTCTCGCTGACCCGTTAAAACCGGAATGCAGAATTGGGATGTGACATTTCTTTAACTCATCCTTGTTTTTAGTAGAGGAGGCCACATGCGAAAACCCATTTATCAGGTATTTGTCACCCATGAAAGTCAGCCCGACCCGCAGGGTGAAAAAAACACCTGGTGGACGAAAGTCGGCGTGGCTTTTGCCCATCACGGTAAACCCGGCCTGAACGTGGTACTGACACCCGGCATTGCCGTTTCCGGCAAGTTAGTGCTCCTTGAGCCCAGGGATGACGGCGACGCGACACAGGATACTCAGCCCATTTAACCGACCTTCCCTCTTTTCCCGGCCCTGTGCCGTCTGATGGCGGTACGCGTTGCCCGGTTTACCATTCCGAGGCCACCATGCTTTCCACCACCGTATTTCTGGCGGCGGCCATGCAGTGCGCCGCCAGCGTTCACCCGTCGACGGCACTTGATGTGGCGCGGGTCGAATCCGGTTTGAATCCGTATGCCATCGCTGAAATTCTGCCCGGTGGCAAAGGCGTGACTTCACATTTCCCCACAAGCAAGGATGAGGCCGTCAGTCTAACCGGACGGCTGGCGGCACAGGGCCGACGTTATTCGGTCGGGCTGATGCAAATCACCAGCACCAATTTCCGTCATTACCGCGTGAGTGCCCGTGACCTTCTTAACCCCTGTACCAACCTGTCCGTTTTTGAGCGCATCCTCACCGACTGCTACCGCCGCGGCGGTTCCCTCAAGCGTGCGCTCAGTTGCTACTACTCAGGAAATTTCACGACCGGCCAACAGCCGGAATCCGCGTTTAACCACACCAGCTACATCCAGCGCATCGGCTACGCCGTGCCGTCGACGCAGGAAGACCGGCAGCGACCTCCCGCCGAAAAGCTCATGCCGGAAATCCATTACCCCACCGCCGTCATGCGTGGCGAGCTTACCGATAACGCCACGCCAGTACTGGCATCCCTGCGCTACCCCAATGCCGTGATACGCGGCGCGTTACCCATTCCCGGCCCCCAGGAGGAACAATGATGAAAAGAAAAGAGTATGACTGGCCCGTCCTCTCTTCCTTGTTAATGGCAAGCCCGGTGCTGGCAGCAGACAGCGGATTTAATAAAGCCAATGAGACGCTGAGTAACACTTCCACAGGCCTGCTCGGACTGGCCGCCGTCACCATCACGCTTGCCACCATGTGGGTAGGATACAAAGTCTTGTTTGACGGCAAGAGCCTCCATGACGTGCGCAACGTCATCATTGGCGCCATCCTTATCGTCGGTGCGTCAGGTTTCGGTGCCTACTGGGCGTCATAAGGAGGTAACGATGGCTACGCTGAACAAAGCGCTGACGCGGCCTGCCGCCATAGCCGGCATTCCCCTCGTGCCGTTCGTGATGGTCAGCGGGGCCATCGTCCTGCTGGCGGTCTATGTCAGCTATTACCTGATATTACTGCTTATTCCGGCCTGGCTGGAGATGAAGGCAAAGGCCAGAACCGATATTCACTATTTCGGGCTGCTCTGGCTGGCCTTTAAAACCCGTGGCAGGTTTGGCACCAATAAACATTTTGGTGCCAATGCCCTGCTGGCAAACCGCTATGGCGCTGTCGACATTTCGGAGTTTATTGAAAAGATGAAGTTAAACGAGCGCGTTACGCTGGAGAAATACATTCCGTATTCCTCCCATATTCACCCGCACGTCATCAGAAACCGCCAGGGTGATTTGGTTGCCAGCTGGGAGCTGGAGGGCACCGTTTTTGAATGCGAGGACGAACATCACCTGACGTTAATGGCGACGCATCTCAATAACGTGATTCGTGCATATGAAGGCCTGCCAGTCACTTTCTATCTTCACCGTATCCGGGAAAAATACCACGATGCCTTTGATGCAAATTCAGGTATTCCCTTTTCTGATGAAGTGACCCGGCTGTATTCCCAGCCGATCAGCGAAAAGCCGTTCTGGCGGCACCGGCTGTTTTTCACCCTCTGCTATGCGCCCTTCTCTCCGCTGGAGAAAAAGGCCATGAAGGCACAGCCGTCAGGTAAACGCAAAACGGTGCTGGATGATGCCCTGAAAGTGATGCTGGAACACCGGGATGCGCTGGCTTCGGCGCTGTCCCGCTATACGGCGACGCCACTGGGGATGTATGAAGGCAACGGGAGGGTGTATTCCGCCCAGCTGTCCTTTTATCACCGCCTGCTCACCGGCAAGTGGCAAAAGGTGGCGGTCACGCGTGCGCCGTTTTATGAAACATTAAGCACGTCGGATGTCTTTTTTACCACTGACACCGCCGAGTGCCAGACGGTCGGCGGCGCGCGTTTTTTCCGCAGTCTGGAAATCAAAGATTATTCGCCGGAGACCGCGACCGGCCTGCTGGACGCGCTGCTGTATGCCGAAAGCGAGTATGTGCTGACGCAGTCCTTCACCTGCATGGCCCGCGATGAGGCGCAGAAGCATATTCGCCTGGCGGAAAAGCGCCTGAATTCGGCGGATGACGACGCCATTTCGCAGCGCGAAGAGCTGATTGTCCTGCGTGACCTGCTCCAGTCCGGGCATGTGTCCTGCGGAAAGTACCACTTTTCCCTGCTGGTATCTTCAGACAGCGCCGACCAGGTGGTCAAGGACACCAACGTGCTGGCGCAGCCCTTCGCCGACCTCGGCATCATGACGACGCTGTCCACGCTGTCGCTGCCCGCCGCGTACCTGGCGCAACTGCCGGGGGTGTATACGCTGCGCCCCCGTCTGGTGGCCGTCAGCAGCCAGAACTTTGCCGACCTGGCGAGCCTGCACAATTTTCATCCTCACAAACGAAACGGCAATCCCTGGGGTGACGCCATCGGGATACTGAAATCCCCCGGCGGTGGCGGGTATTACCTGAACCTGCACGACAGCCAGAGCGGGCGGGATGACTTCAACGAAAAAACGCCGGGTAATACGGCGATTATCGGTAAAACCGGCTCAGGGAAAACGATGCTGATGACCATGATGCAGCAACTGATGCAGAAGTACCGCAATCCGGCGACGTTCTCTGAATCAGCCCCCCGTAAGCAGCTAACCACCGTGTATTTCGACAAGGACCGGGCGGCGGAGATGGCGATACGCCAGATGGGCGGACGCTACTTCCGTATCCGTACCGGCACGCCCACCGGATTTAACCCGTTTAAGCTTGCGCCGACCCGGCGGAATATCAGCTTTATCAAACGACTGGTGCGCATGCTATGCGGCCGCAACGGCAAGCCGCTCGATCCGCGCGATGAGGAGCGCATCAGTGCCGCCGTAGATACCATTATGCTCGACTACCCGCCGGAATACCGCAAGTTCGGTATCACCCGGCTGCTGGAAGTCCTGCCGGAGCCGCCAACCCCCGACGCCCGCATCAACGGGCTGCGTATTCGCCTTAAACAGTGGGCGCAGGGCGGCGAGTTCGGCTGGGTATTCGACAATGAGGAGGACACCTTCAATATCAGCGACGTCGAAAATTTTGGTATCGACGGTACGGAATTTCTCGATGATGACGACATTCGCGGCCCCATCACGTTTTATCTGCTTTACCGCGTCACCAGCCTGCTGGACGGTCGCCGGCTGGTGATGTTCATGGACGAGTTCTGGAAATGGCTGGCCGATGTCGAATTCTCCCGCTTCTCGCTCAATATGCTGAAAGTGATCCGCAAACTGAACGGCATCTTCGTCCCCGCCACGCAGTCGCCTGACGAAATCGTCAAGCACCCGATTGCCCCGGCGATTATCGAGCAGTGCAGCACGCAGATTTTTCTCGCCAACCCGAAGGCCAGCCGGGAGGATTACGTGGAAAAGATGAAAGTGCCGGAAAGCGTGTACGACATCGTCAGAAACCTCGATCCGGGGGAGCGCTCTATGGTGGTCCTGAAAACGCCGTTACGCGCGGGTGAAACCCGGCCTTTTGTGGCGATGGCGAAAATGGATTTATCGGGCCTCGGGAAACTTACCAAAATGCTCAGCGGCAGCGAAGACAACCTGAAGCTGTTCGACACCCTGTATCTGGAAGGAATGCAGCCTGATGACTGGAAAGCCACCTTCCTTGAACAAGCCCTGTAATATTCATGACGGAGGTAATAAAAATGCGGTTCAGAGATATCATACTGGCATTATCACTGTTTATTTCCAACCAGGCGATGAGTGCCGGAATACCGGTATTCGACGCCGTACAGAATACCGAATCCATGAATCAGTGGATCCAGAAACTCCAGCAGTGGCAGGAAACCGTCACCCACTACAGAAGTGAACTTGATGCCTACAAGCAGCAATTAGCCACGGCAACGGGCGTGCGTGACGTTCAGGCATTTCTCCGCGAGGCCAAAAGCCTGAACACCGATATTGAAAATCTTCGTCAAAACGGTATTTCACTGGATGACCTGCTGAGCAACCAGAGCGGGTCATATTCGTCTGAACTGAATAGCTTGTATAACAAATATAAAACGTTCGATACCTGTAACCCGTCCAGCGCTTCACAACGCTATCTGGACAGCTGCAAACAGATGATCCTGAATCAGGCCGTAGCGATAGAAAATACGTCCGAGGTTGAAAACAAGATCACGGGCACGCTCGACGATATATCGGATTTATCAGACCGCATTGCTAATGCGCAGGATTCGAAAGAGTCACAGGACCTGGCTAACGCCATCGCGGCCAAAAGCGTACAATTAAATGCGCTGACCGGCCAGTGGGAAATGTCAGTCAAACAGGCTGAACAGCGAACAACGCTGCTGGAACAGCAAAAACAGAAAGCCTTTGAGCAACAGCAATTAACTGCGCCCGTTGCCGATCTGAACTCTCTACAGGGAGGTTAACATGTTAAAACCCGTATTAACCTTATGCGTCATGTCAGGCATTCTCGTTTTATCAGGTTGTAAAGAGACGAAATCAGAAGCCTGGTATAAAGAACATCCCGATGAAACCTATAAGGTCTATACGCAATGCCTCACGGATGGCGAGGCAAGCGACAACTGCGAGTTTGCGCACCGGGCAGCACTCATGTTTGCCCAGACAGGCAAACCCGGCATCAGGGAAAAATTCGAGACGCTGTTTCAGCAGGAAGCCCAAAAAAGAAAATCCGTAACTCAGTAAGAACCCCGCCAACAAAAACAGGGACCCTCCCTGTTTTTATCCCCTGTCTGTTCCTGACTAATGAGAGGCACCATGTCCGGTGGTATTTTTGTTGGTATGGACAAAAACATCATGGATGGACTCAATGCCGTGTTAGAAGGTCAGTCTTCTACCTACGGCACCCTAATCAGTGTGATTATCGTCAGTTCTTTCACCCTGTTTATTACGTATCGCGGGTATCAGACGCTGGGCGGTAAACTCCAGACACCGGTTGAGGATGTTGTCTGGGATGTGGGTCGTATGTTGCTTATTACTACCTTTGTTTTAAACCGCGAGGGCTGGCTAAATGCCATCATTGCGGCCATTGAAGGGCTTAAGGACGGCATCAGTGGCGATGATAATGTCTGGGCGCTGCTCGACACGGTGTGGGAAAAGGCACAAGCGCTGGGGCAAACGCTGTTTAATCTCGATACCTCCACCTACGTTAAAGTGAATGGCGGTTTTGCCGAGGTGCTGGTCTGGGGCGGAGCAATCGTTCTGTTACTGGCTGCAACCTTTGTCAACCTGCTCGCCGAAATCACCATTCTGTTAATGACCACCACCGCCCCACTCTTTATTTTCTGCCTGCTGTACGGTTTTCTTAAACCCATGTTTGATAACTGGCTGAAAACACTATTTACCGCAATCTTAACGATCATGTTCTCTGCCCTGTCTGTCCGGATCGCCATCAACTACCTGAATAAAATACTGGATGCCGCCACAGCAACGTCTGCTGAAAGCAATATGGTGACCCTGGCGGCGCAATGTTTGCTGGCCGGGATTGCCGCAGGCGTCGTGGTGTATTTTTCAGCGAAAATAGCCACTGCGCTGAGCGGTGCCGCCGTGCAGGCAGTGTTACAGGGTGCAGCCATGAGCGGACTGCGCGGGCTGGCGAGCAAATCTGCCGACGTCGCCGGACCCGGCATAAAGGCCGGGGGCCGACTGACCGCCAAAGGTGGCATGGCCGCAGCCGCGACAACCGGCAGATTCATTGCCGCAGGGGCGGGCAAAACCATGAGCGCCTGGCAGAAACGTGCCACCGCCATTGACAGCATGAAACGCCAGAACCAGCAGCGTCACCGTTAATTCCTCCCGACCGTTAATCTCATTTCCCCGTCACGCCGTGGCCTCAGCCAGCGGTGCGGCCTTCCTGCATTAATCCGAAAAGAGGCTTCCATGAAATTCAGCATCTTGTTTTTGGTGTTGTGCGCGCTTACGGGCTGCGCGCAGCATCAGGGCGACCTCCCGCCGGTGTCCGGCGATCCCCAGCCGGTGAATTCCCCCGCCATCATTCAGGAGCTGACTCACCATGTCTGATATTCAGCGCATCATTAATGTCTCGCGCTCTTTTGAATCCATCCTGCTGGAAAAGGAAGAGCGTTCCCGCAAAACCGCCTGGCGGGTGGCCGCTGCCGGGCTGATTCTGGCTGCACTGACGATCACGGCCATGATTATTCTGCTGCCGCTGAAAACCACTGACATTGAATTGTGGTCGGTGAACAAGCAGACCGGTCGTTATGAGTATATGACCCGCATTAAAGAGCGGGATATTGCGTCTGAAAAAGCGCTGGCCCATTCACTGGCGGCACACTATGTCAGACTCCGTGAGGGATATAATTATTTCTCCCTCCAGCGTGATTACGACGACATACAGTTATTTAACAGCGACAGCGTGAACCGGGATTATCTGGACGGGTTTAACGGCGACCAGGCTCCGGACGTTATTTTTAATAAAGCCGAATATGTCGTCTATATCGACATTATTTCTAATGTGCATGCGCCTGCCACCGGACCGGATAACCTGGCAACACTGCGTATTAAGCGCACCCTTCGCCGTATTACTGATAATTCAGTGAAAACGGACTTCTGGAATATCCGCCTCACTTACCGGTATGTCCCGCATCAGCAACTGACGGACAGTCAGCGTGAAGTGAACCCGCTGGGCTTTATCGTCACCAGCTACCAGCGCGATAAAGAACTGAGGAACGAATGATGCTGAAAAACATCCTGCTCCTGACCGGCTTACTGGCGTCATGCGCGACATGGAGCGCCGCCACCCCGCGCGGCAGCGCCTATGACAGCCGGATGCAGAACGTATCGTATAACAGCCAGAACGCCACCGTGGTGAATACCCGCCCTGGCTACGTCACCACGCTGCTGTTCGACGACGGTGAAGCTGTGATTGATGCGCAAGCGGGTTTTCCAAAAGGCTGGACGGTGACGAAAAGTGATAACCGGGTCGGCGTCAGCCCGAACCCCATCACCCAGCCGGTGACGGACGCCAGCGGCAACAACGTCAGCCAGGTGTTCCTGCCCACGGCAAAGGACTGGAAGACCAACCTCTTCGTGGTGACCTCAAAGCGTGATTACAGCCTGGAGCTGAACGTGCTGGACCACGATTCCCCCGCGCAGGCGTTCGTTATCCGTTTCCACTATCCGACCGAGGCTCGCCAGCAATCTGCCGCCGCCAGCGCCGCGCGTCAGACGCAGCAGCGGGAAAGACAGGAGAAGCAGCAGATAGCGTCGGCATTCGGACAGGCCAGCACGCCACGCAACTGGCGCTACACCAAACGGGTAGCCGCGGGTTCCGCCTCCATCGCACCGGATTTTGCCTGGGATGATGGTCGTTTTGCTTATATCGGTTTTTCCCCCATCAGAACCCTGCCTTCCTTTTTCCGGGTGGTTAACGGACGGGAGCAGGCAGTCACGCCCCGGACGGTTAAGCAGGGTAATTACACCGTGATGGTGGTGCCGGCAGCGCCACAACTGGTGTTGCGTTACGGCACCTCGGTGGTGGGGATCGAAAACGACGGATTCGGGCGCATCCCGATAACCCGTAGCGACACTGTTTCACCGTCCGTTACGCTGGAGGCGAAATGACCGATAAACCTGTCCCGGACGAACCGGAAAAAACCACCGCAGAACGGGAAGCGGAAGCCCGCGAACGCGCCCGTGCGGCAATGGCGTATCAGGAACCGGAGCAGAGAACATCCCCCGGCCAGCCGGAAGTGACCCGTTTTCGTAAGGTATCCGGTCGCCGCACGCTGATCGTCAGCCTGCTGAGTCTGACTCTGGTGATCGCCCTGGCATCCGGCGGCGATCGTCTTTTCAGTGCATTGAAAGGGGGTAATGAGAAAGAAGCCAACACCGCGCCGCCGCCCTCCGCCGGGAAGACGCTTCATGAGCGTCAAAATCTGGGGATGGACAGTAACCCGTTTGGCCTGTTCGGGCCGCACACACAGGACGGAACAGACCCTCTCAGCCAGACCGTCTCCTCCGCACCCACCCTGCCACCGGCCCCACCCGCCCTGAACAAGGCAGCCGCGCTGGCTGACGGGGTGAACAACGCCCGAACAATGCCGGGCGATAATGCACACACGTCCCCGGGTGAAACGCGCAGCCACGCAGAAACATCCGACAGTGGGTCATCATCCACAACGTACACATCCTGTCCATCAGTACTGACCAGGGGAAAGGATGGCAGCCTTCGCTGCCCGGAGACTGCCGCGCCGGAATCGGGTAACAACGACAATCCGGGCGTCGCCCGTGTCACCGGCGTCAGACGACTGGGTCTCGATCCTGATCTCTATATCCCGGTGGACCGCTATATCCCGTGTTCGATGATGTGGCGCTTCGTGTCCGATGTCGGGGGGCATATTTCCTGCCTGATCAGTGAAGATGTTTACAGCGCCAGCAACCATGTAACGCTGATCCCGGCGGGAACGATCGCCCGTGGCATCTACCGCACCGGGGCGCTGCAACACGGACGCAGCCGGATGTTTGTACTGTGGACGGAGCTGCGCACGCCTGAGCCCGGCAGCCTGCAAATCCCGCTCAGCAACACGCAGGCCAGCGGCCCGCTCGGCGAGGCGGGGATCTCAGGCTGGATCGACAATCACTTCTGGGAGCGCTTCGGCAATGCCCTGATGCTCAGTACGGTGCAGGACGTGGCAGCGGCGGCGTCGGATGCTGCCCCGGGGAAAGACCGCAATACCGACTACACCGAAAACACCCGCGCCGCCACGGCGGAAATGGCGAAAACGACGCTGGATAACAGCATCAATATCCCGCCCACCCTGTATCTGAATCAGGGTGATGTCATTGGCATCATGACCGGCACCGATATTGATTTCTCATCCGTCTGGCGGCTGCGACTGAAAAAGAGGTGGTATGAACGCTGAAAACCTGTCGCTGGATTTTATGAAAAACCAGCTGTTTGGTGAGTTTATTGCGCAGGACGGCCTGACGGAAATTGCCGTTAACCGGCCGGGTGAACTGCATACCAAAATCCGGGGGAAATGGCGAAGACATGAAGCCCCGATTACGCTGCGTCAGTGTTACGCCTTTGCCAGAGCGCTGGCGTCCTGGCAGGAAGATAATATCGACGACACCTCGCCGATCCTTTCTGCCACGCTTGAATCAGGCGAGCGCATTCAGGCCATTATTCCCCCGGCCTGTGAGCGTAACACCGTGTCTATTACGCTGCGCAAGCCCGCATTTGGGCAGAAAACACATCAGTCATGGATTGATGCGGGATTTTATAACCGGGTGACCGGTAAGGAGCGAACGGAAGGCAAAGATGTTGAACTGACCCGCTATTATCAGAGTGAGGATATGCCCCGCTTTATGGAAAAAGCGGTGGAATACGGCAAGACGATTTTTATCGTCGGTGAAACCGGCTCCGGTAAAACCACCTATATGAAAACGCTGCTGCACTCTATTCCCCGGCACCTCAGGCTGACCACCATCGAGGATAATCCCGAAATCCGGTTCTATCACCACACCAATTATGTCCATCTCTTTTATCCGGCGGATGCCGGGGATAATGCCATTATCACGCCCGGCAGACTGATACGCGCCAATTATCGTATGAACCCTGACCGGATGTTACTGGCAGAAATTCGCGGACAAGAAGCCTGGGATGCGCTGAAAATCGTCGGTTCCGGGCATGAGGGATTGATGACCTCCCTGCATGCGGGCAGCCCGGAAGAATGTATTGAAGGGTTAATTGACCGCTGCTATGAAAACCCCGACTGCCGGAACATGCCTTTCGACGTGCTGTTACGCAAGGTGCTTAAGAGCGTTGATGTGATAGTCAGCATTGATATTCACGGTGACATACGCCGGATGAGTGATGTTTATTTTAAACCCCTTCATCTCAATGACATGAGAGGTGTATTCAGTAAAGGGCTTCAATAAATAACTTATCGAATTACGCAACCCTCGTTTAAATATGAAGGTGACCGAAATGAAAAAAGCAATATTTTCCGCATTATTACTCTGCATTATGGCGTCATATTCAACCTCCGTCATGGCCGCTGACGCCTGTGAAGTGGTGTTATGCATGTACGGTAAAACCACCGGGAACGGCGGCGGCAATGAATGCCATTCTGCTGAACGTGCATTCTTTAATATCATCAAAAAGAACAAGCACGGTTTTCTGCCGGACCACACTGCCGATGCCAGAAAATCGTTCTTACTTGAGTGTGATTCGGCAGACCCGGCAATTATCAGCCAGATTATCAATAAATTTGGCCGCATGCATGGTTAATGAACGGAGGTAGTCATAATGACAAAACCGGGTTTTATTCAGCATCCCGGGACACATCAGCGCGGGGATTCCATGCGCGCAGCCTGTGTTATTGAGCATATTGAAAATGAGGCGATGCGCGGATGCGGCCTTTATTATGAAATTTATCACTACCGGGTTGTCTGCCGGTTATTGCAATTACTGCAAACGCTGAACGCCACTGACAAAATAACGCTGATAGAAGAAGCTAACCGGCGAGGATTTACGCTGAATGAAACCAGCATTAAAGAAAGTCGTCAGTGTTATTCCAACATCATCAGAGAAATCCGCGAGAGCCAATATTAACCCCTGCCTTAATTTTATTAGCAGGTCCCCTATAGCGCCAAAACATTTCAGCCGAATCAGGCTTAAGGCGTGGTGGTTTTCAGGTTTTTACGGCCCCACATTTTTCGCGGATTAAGGAGTGAAGAAATGCGGTCCGTAAAAATGAGGCAGCGGACAGAATTATTTTCGCGGGTTAAGGAGCGAAAATAGTTCAGGCACCGAGCCTCACCGGCAAACAGCCGCGCCCACGCGGATTTTGTCGGCCGGGGGGAGCCGAATAAATTTCGCCGCCCCAGCGAGCGAAAAGCTGTCGCCCACGACAGCGCTTTATTTGGGGGGCATAGCCCCGCACACCGTCGCGGCTAAGTCTCCGGCCAAAAGCCGGTAGCGTGGCGCGACCACCCTCTTTAAAGGTCAGCTTCCCTTTTATTCCCGCTGCGAGGAACGAGCAAAGGGAAGAAAAAGGCGAAAGCGACCGTCTTAAAGGGGGTGGTCGCGCGTAGCGTGCGACGGTGTGCCGCCTTTGACCCTGGGGGTTTTGGCGTGGCGTCCAGCCGCGACATTACCCCCATGCGACAGGCAATAAGGGCGTCCAGCCCGCATGTACTGGCGCACGCCGTTTCGTGCAGGGAAGCATGCTTTCCGGTACACGGCCGCACAGCGGCCACCTTCTTTACCCCATACGCTCGCCCCGTCTTTTCGCCCGACACCGTGGGGCGAATTGATGGGGCGATGTCATGGGGCGAATCGCTGACGAAGGAGGCATGATGATTTTAAATAAGCTTACCGCTTCACTGTCCCCGATAGTGAACGGGATGCTGGCGGTGCTGGCTTTTGTGCAACAGAAACAACTGGTGCTGGCATTATTAGCGGGGCTGACGATGCCGTTTTTTGCATCAATGAAAAGCGATGAACGGCAGAAAGCCCCGTTATGGAAAAGGTTGATTATCGCTTTTTCCCTGCTGTGTTTTCTCTCTGGCACACTGGCCCCGATAGTTATCGGATCCTTCCAGTGGCTGTATAAGACCAGACTCACCAGTGATAATACGGTACTGGTCTGGTCAGTACGGATTGCTTTCACTGTAACCGGAATTATTTTTCATATTATGCTTCGCCGGGTATTCACGCCGGAACTGGACAAAATAAAGAAACATCTTGTTAAAAAAACTACCCTTGAACGCGAATTGCGCACCGATGTCCGCACCGTAAAGTCCCTGCTGCCGGAAACACTGCATTATGATCCGCTGGATTATATTGACCTGAATAAAGGCATTTTTACTGGCATGGACAGGGAGAACGAACCAATGTATCTCCCGTTAAAAGACTGGCAGAAACAACACGCGGATATTATCGGCACCACTGGAGCTGGGAAAGGTGTTGCCACCGGCATATTGCTTTATCAAAGTATTCTGGCCGGTGAAGGTGTGTTTGTTATGGACCCCAAGGATGATGAATGGGCTCCACACCTTTATCGGAAAGCCTGCGAGGATGCAGGAAAACCCTTTGCCTTAATTGACCTGCGAAAACAGCAATACCAGCTAAACCTGATTGAAGATATTACGCCAGATGAACTGGAAGAATTGTTCGTTGCAGGTTTCAGTCTGGCGGAAAAAGGTCAGGAATCTGACTTTTATCGGATCGACGACCGGAAAGCCGCCCGTATGGCCGCACAATTTGTCAGCGATAATCCATCGACAACAATCCGGGATGTTTATAACGGTGATTACGTTCAGGGTATTGCCGAAAAAATCAAAGCATTTTTTGGCAAGATTGAGGAGCTGGCATTACTCAATGCCATTAATTCACCGGAGGGTTTTTCACTCAAAAAAATATTTGATGAAGGTGGCTGCTGTTATGTTATCGGCTCCATGCGAAACAGCAAAATCATTACCGCTCAGCGTATGCTGCTGGTTCGCCTTTACCAGTTAGCAGAAAGGCGCGAACGTGTAACAGACGTACCCCGCCCCATTGCTATTTATCTTTCCGAACTGAAATACCATTTATCCAGGCCAGCGCTGGAAGGTTTAGGCGCGGCTCGGGATAAAGGCGTGCATATTATTATGGATCACCAGTCCATTGCCGATTTAAAAGACTGCCCGGCAGATTTGAAAGGCGACGCCGTTGTCGGTGCGGTCGTTGAAAATGCCAAATTTAAACTGGTTTACCGGGTTATGGATCCGGATACAGCAGACTGGATAGCGAGAATGTCAGGAACGATTCTGGTGGATGACGAACTCCGTAAGGCTAAGACGGATAATATGCTCACTGAAACCATCGACAGTGAGCGCACAATCCGCCAGGCCGAGCGTTTTTTTATTGACAGCAATATGATCCTGAACCTGCCTGATTTTGTCAGTTTTATCTTTACGACAACAACGCTACCTTCTGCCTCCCTGATTTCACCGATAAAGGTCAGAAAGCGCCGGTTAAAAACCTTTTCTGTTTCCCCTGATATTGCCGCAGCGGCGGCACCGGTGAAGATCGCACTGGATTTTGGCGACGATGATAAACCAACCGCGCTGGATGTGATGGCATCGCACCCGGCTCTTTTCTTCGACAAAAGCGAAGTAAAACCGACAAAGCCAAAACCTGATGATGAAAAAGACCTGTCCCCGCTGGATTTTTAAGGAGCGGTTATGCTGATTTCGACATATCAAGAACGCCAGACACGCAACAGAGAAAAAATAAAACAACTGCTGAACTTCCTGAAAGAAGAAACCTACAGCGATTTTAAAACGCTGATACTGCTATTTGGTTTCCGGGATCATAAATCGCTTTATACCCTTCTTTCAAAAGTCGAGAGAATGGGGTTAATACAAAAGCATGTCCTGGTATCACGCACAATAAAAATTTCATTGTGGGGCATAACCAGTGACGGACTGGCCGTTGTGTTAACCCCCGACGATGCGCTTTTCCCCGCACGATTTGAGCCTTCAAAGATTACCGGCTGGACGCTGGAACATCACCTTGATAATCAGGCGGCACGGATCATCCTTGAGCAAAAAGGCGCGTCCGGCTGGATAAACGGCGATCGCACGACCTTCCTCAGCCGTTATCAGGTCAATCACCGGCCAGACGGGCTGATCACTCTCCCTTGCGGAACCGTGATCGCCATTGAGACCGAGCGCCGTCTGAAAACCAGAGCTCGCTACCAGTCAATCATCGCAAGCCATTTACTGGCCCGGACCCGGAAAGACTGGATTTACGTTTTTTATATCGTGCCGGACCCGCAGAAAAAGCGCGGCCTTGAACGGCTGTTTGACAGCATCAGACACGTTATCGTTAACCATCAACACATCCCGCTGGAAACCCGCCACCGGAATGTCTTCCGCGTCTACACGCTCGACGAGTTGCAACGGCTCAACTTGGATAACAATATATAGCTACGGTCTCACCGATTACGCTAGATGCATGCACCAATCATAAGTCGCTCGAACCAGAAATCAGGTAGAAATAAAGTCGTCCGGTCCTAAATAATCGAACATGGCACGACCATTCTCATCATCCACCTCAACTCTAAGAAGACCTCTTCTGTTTGTGTTAATTCTGCCATTTATACTTCCCAGAGGAGTGCCATCATCAGCCAGTACGTGATGAATACCATCAACAGTGTAAAGCTGCAATGGTGTGCCGATCACTGCCGGAGTATCTCTCCAGTCCACCATTCCGTTATAACGATGACGACTCCAAACCTGGCTGCCTTTGGGGCTGAGACTACCCAAGAATTCCAGCCACATCACTCTGGTTTCAGGTGTAGGCCAGTCATGATTATCCGTGCGGCTTATCACTTCTTCAGAGTTCAGCCACCTTCTAAGCTCCTGGCCGGATTGAAAATCGGCAGTAGTGTCTGTAACCACTTTTATGGCTGCAAGCCTAGAGCTAAAACCCGCCTGAATAAGCAGTGAAGACGAACGGCTCAAGGTACCTGTTTCAACAGCAGCAACCGCAAAACCTAACTCATAATCGTCTAGCGTGGTATCTGTAGCACCTATGAGGTCTCCATTAGCTGTTGCACGTACCCTAATAGCCTCCATTGCCCACGGAAGTCGATACACCAGCCCATTCTCGACGAATTGAAGCGTTTCAGACGCCTGCGTATTCGCGACGTTAGTCATGGGTTCACCCAATAGCCAGGAACGTAAAATACCTCTCCAGTCGCCAGGCAATGGATCGGGTATAAACGGATAGAAGATAAAGACCTCTTCAGCGAGCGCCGTGATAGCAGCAATTGCCTCTTCGGCATCACCGCCCATTATAGCCGCATTCGCATCAATCAATAGTTGGTTGGCCTTAGCGGCAATAGCATCAAGTCGTAGCCCGGTTGTAAGTCCTACCCCCGACAGGAAATACCCCCGGCGCCCTGATGCCGTTGAGCGCTGCCAGATGTAGCGGCTGCGGGACAGGAGTCCCGATTTCAGCAAAATCCGTTCATTCTCATCCCTATAACGCTGCAAACTGCGTTGCCAAAGTGAAGACTGAAGAATGTCATCAAGAGCAGTTTCAATCTGGTCATCCGGGATATCATTCTCACCAAGAAGGCTCAGAATAGCAGTATCAAGCGTTGAAAGTTGTTTTTCCCAGATGGCCTGCGCAATATCTCTTTCTTGCGGAGATTCGGTCATAATTTCTGGAAATTCCCACGCTACGGCGTTGTTGGTCACATATTCAGTGAGTGCTTTTAAATCCCCACCAAGCCGTGTATGCATGCGAATCAATAACACACAGACAAGCTGTATTAGTCCGCTCTCCATCTCACGGGCCCCCGTGTCAGATGTGAGGGTATGCCAGTTAGTCTGGCGTTTATTTAATTTATCGAATATTGGATAAATCACCAGCCCTTCAACATCTACATATGCGCGCCCTGCTCTGCCTATGACGTTTCTGAACTCGGACACTTTGATAAGCTCGCGATTCCGATGAAGAGAATGCATGACGATAGCTGTTGCCGAAAGATTAAGACCTTGTGCTAGCGTCGGTGATGAGATCGTCACTTTAAGTACCCCATCTCGCAGCAAACGTTCGATTTCTTTGCGGTAAGCCGTAGGCAATGCGCCATGATGAAGAGCCACGCCCAACCGTAGGCAGGCAAGTATCGGGCTGTGTGCCCCCAACCATTCTTCTCCCAGCGAGATAGCCGTATCCAGAATGTCCGGGGCAGCATCAAATAAAGATGGCAGTAGTCCGCGCTGATGCAGATCGACAATTGTCTCGGCAAACGGTTCGACGCTCCGGCGAAGTGGGCAGTAGATAAGTACGGTCTGTCCATCTTCAATTAGACGCCAGGCTGTCGCTAAGCAGAGCTCCTTGTTATCAGAGGGAAACATTTTTGTTCGCTGCTTTTTATTAGGTAATTTAACCTTTGGCGGTTGTCTGCTGACGATAAAACGCGATACCCAAGCCGCCTCATAACCGACGCTGAGATTAAGCCGACCTGCTGGAGCGGACCATATGACCTCGCCAAACTGCAAGCGGGTCGGTCGCCAATTATTTTTGATTGGTCCTCCGGGCTTGTCACGACGGAGCCAACCGGCAAAATCATCGAGTTGCTCACCATCAGGTAGAATTGCCGAGAGGCAGACAATTCTGCGCGTATCGGCATCCTGTCTGCGCAACAGCCGTTGAATTTGAACTTCATACCGAACCTCTCGTTCATCGGCCCCAATCATGTGCCCCTCATCAAAAATAAAAAGTCCTACATCATTAATAATTGACGGGTCATTCCGGAGAGCAAAGTCAAGTTTTTCAGGCGTGGCGACGACGATGTCACGCTGGCGAATTGCATCCTCATCCATACCACTTACGCCAATGCTTCCATACAGCATTGATATTGTTTTCCCAAGCGGCCCAAATGTTCTGGAGAGAGTGGCTTCTGTTTGTGCAGAAAGCGCACGAAGCGGGGTGATGAAAACAACACGCTTGCCACCCGCCAGACAGCGAAGAATACACAATTCAGCAATACGAGTTTTTCCAGCGCTGGTTGGCAACGAAACAACCAAATCGTCATTGTCATTAACAGAGCGTCCGGCGGCCTCTCTCTGCGATGGCCAGAGATCAATTTCGGCTCGAGGTCGTCTTTGAAGCAGTGCAATAAACAGTTCCCGAAGCACGGGCCATTCAGCAGCGTCACCACCAACTGGAACCAGTGGCAATCTTTCATGGAATGTATCTGACCAAAGGTCAGATAACAGATGAATGGTAATAAAGTTTAGCCACCACTGGGGTAGCATATTAAACTGAGCACATATACTTAGACTAATTCTTAATTTTTCAATAGCCCTGGAAAGCAAACGTGATTCTCCCCTTTCTACAGCGAGAAGGTAGAGAGAAATGGCCGACATATAGGCGTCAGTCAGTGCCAAATCAAGCCCATCAAAAAGGATGTCCTCCTCTGACTCACTGTCACCGTTCTCGTCTTGCGGCAAGTTTAGGCGAGCCTGGAGGATTTCAGTAATTTTCACGTCACTGCCATCACCTCTGAGCCGAAAGCCCAACGCATTATCGCGCAGAGTACGCAAATCACGCCGGATCAGTTGTGTAAGAGCCCTCTCTATTGGTGAAAAATTATCATCCTGACCAACCATTGCGAGTAACGAATAGGCTCGTGCTGAAAGATGCGCAAGGTGATAGCTTGCAGCAGCCATTACGAAGTGAAAATCTGTATCCCGGCTGTCTCGTTTTCCTTTAGCAATAGCCGACTCGAGTGCGGTTCCGGCCTGTTCAAAAGCAATTCGCGCATAGGCGTCGTCTCCATTAAGTTCTCGAAGACGAAGGCCGAGATCGATTAGGGCATAAGCATAGCCTTGAAGGTCCTGACTGAGCAGTGCGCTAAACTCCGGTGCATCCGGCGGCAAGTCACCGTCTCGCCAGATCACCGACCGGGCTTGCCCGCGTGCAATCAGGCGCCCGCGAAAACCTACAGCTGAAGCTTCCTTAATAGCTTCGATAATTTCATCAGCTGTTGCTGGCATCGCTAATCACCTTTTCAAAAGTTGCGGCAATAAACTCACCATGGCGAGCAATTCTTAGACAAACACCCCACTGATTATTTTGACCTGTATACTTTTCAATTGAAGTGGTCAGCATAGTTTCTGAAGAGTTGCCCGATAATAGAAAGATAAGATGCCGGACGCATCCTGGAACAATTCCTTGCCGAAGCGTTGCATTTAAGATCGCTTTAGCCAAAAGCTCCTCACCCTGTTCATTCAGGCGATCTGCTATGAACATTAGGGCATGTGAAGATGGCAGCCCTTGCTCTTTATTCAAGTTATCACGGGCTTCAGAAACCACCTCTCCCGTCATTTTGGCGCGACTTTTCGCTTCGGTTTTAAGGAAAAAAAGTTGTTGAGAAGACTGATCTATGTAAATACCAATGACGTCCTCACCACGCATCGACATATTGCGATGATCTTTCCAGCGCAATCTTTTTATAGGCGTTTTATAGCCATTGCTACGTGCATTTATCCATTCAGTTGCAAATATCTCACCCAAATCACCGGAACGAATCTGTTTCGTTTCAGGCAATTTTCCAGCAATGTATGCCGCCAGCCCCGGTTTACCTAGAGCTTCAAATGCGTTAGCGATATTTCTTGGTGACGCATAGTGTTCAGGTATTAGCGCGGCCATAACCTGAACGCCGAACATACACTCGGCATCCCTGGCCGTTATTGACTGCAAATAATGGTCGCTGATATTACGCTCTGTCGAATCACACCAGTCCTCGAAATTTGCCATACTAATTCCTCTATATGGTCTTCTTTTTGGTAGTACGGAACCAAGGAGGGAGAAACACCAGAATATCTTATTGTCAACCGTCCGATCAACATAACTTCAGAGCTTCAACTCTCAGATTTAAAAGAAGTTCTAATGCCAGACACCATAATCAACGCATAGAATGCACTATTCCGCTGTAGAGGTATGATTGTTCGGTGCTCGTTCCGACTCCGCTCCGTCTCACTCATACCTCTACAGCGTTACCGGTTAAGCCTATCCCAGCACGGAAAGCCACACTCCTTTGCGGCCCTGAGACCTTGCGGCTCAGATTTTGTCCATCAAATAACGATGTGCTTTAGAGGCTGCGCTGACCGCTTTGAAAATATAACGCTTGTCGTTTTTCAGCTCTTTCAGCCAGGAAGCAATATAGCTTTCATGTTGTACCTCTCCCTCAATGCCAAGATCAGCCATCAGAAAGGCACTTCCCAGCTCTGCTATCAGTTCTTCCTCTGCATAATCCGCACTGCCAAACTTCCCTTTCATTTCACGGTTCAGACGTTTTTTGCCACCACTCCAGTGAATCAGCTCATGCAGACCTGTAGCGTAGAAATTAGCCGCATCTGAAAACAGATGGCGCTCCGGTAGCCAGACTTCATCTGTTGATGGGCTGAAAAAGGCGTTTTGTCCTTTCTCGATGATGTTTGCGCCACTCTTCCGTAACAGGTTCTCAACCTGCGGCACCGGGTCAAAGGTTGCTTCCGGGCTGACAGTTTCAGTTGTCAGGGCCAGGCCGTCGATTTGCTGAACGTTAAACACGGTAAAGGTTTTCAGCATCGGAATATGTTCAACTTCTCCGGCGGCGTTTTCCTTCTCCAGGGTGGTGTAGAAAATGGCTGTTGTGCCACGTTCACGTGTGCGAACCTGTCCACCTGCTGCCTGTGCCTGTTTGTAGGTCATCCAGCGTGAATCGCTGAAACCCTGTTTTGATGCACTGCACCATAGCAACATGATATTCATACCGCTGTAGGCTATGCTGGTGGCGTAATTCGATGGCAGACCAGACATGCCGGATACACGCTGCCACGGGCATGACCAAGGTTTCACACCGGCTTCTAGCGCTGCAATGATGCTGTCGGTAACGGTCTGATAAATATCCGTTCTGGTTTTAGAAAATTTCGTTTTTGAGGAGCCTGACGGGTCCAGCGGGGATATGCTGGTCGCCGCTGCGGTGTTAGGGGCGCTTGTCCGGGGGTTATGCAGGGAAATTGTCATGATTTTTTCTCCGTCAGTGTGTTTTTTTCGTCTTCGTATCGCCTGACGGTTCGCTTTCCCGGCATCGTTCTGTCCTGCAAGGGCGCAGCAAGCGTGCCATTTACCCTTGCAGGACGGGTTGTGTTGGGAAACGATTAACAGGAAGCCGATACAGGAACGAAAAGCGCACAGGAGAAAAACTGCCCCTGCATAGCCGGGCGTAGCGCCCCTTACTTCGCAATGGTGAAAAGTAAATTGGTGGTGTTGAGTCTGGGGCCTGCACTGACAGGGACTTCATGTAGGTGTTAGCATGCTTTCCTGCCGGACGAGACGATCCTGCTAACCGGGGGCGGTTTGTTCTTAAATTAATTGTCTCGTTCCGGCATCACTTACAACCGGAGCCGGGCTGTCTCATTATTGAACGCAGCATCCAGTCTATCCACCACCACCTAGATCTGGGGTGAGAGATTTCTTGGAAATGGCCACAGCACCGTAACCGGAGAATCATTCTCAAAGGGCTTAACAGGTATATTATTTCACTTAATTATAATGCCAATGTCATGAGAAATCTTTAGTGTAAAGATTTAATAATTATCATTTAAGTGTAGATTACAAGCAGAACAATTGAATTAATCGCCACATTGAACATATAAAACCTCAACACACTTGATGTATTTAACAAGACATAGGATTAAACCCATTAAAATTAAAAAAATTTAAAATACAAACCTCGTTTTGGCCGGGTATAAATACAATTTAAACCGCAACGTTTTTAAGTAAATAAATTCATTTGCAACTAAGCATTCAGGGTTGATATAATATAACCACTTAGATAATAATCCATGTTAGTTTGGAGTTAATATGTACATAGCGATAGATGGCGATGATGTGGGGAGAAAAATAACCTCATCATACTTATCCAACTCAGAAGAGAGGTTGACATACATAAGCAACAAATTAAATGATACCACAAAAAAAATATCTAAAATGCTTTTATCCAATGGATTTGAGATAATTTTCCAAGCCGCAGATGGTGTTACAGCGAAAACAGACAACGAGGTCAATCTTAACTTTGTTTTTGATAAGATAAAATCCTATTCCTTTGACGAAATTACATTTTCAGCTGGTGTGGGAGCGAATCTAAGAGAAGCCTATGTTGCACTGTTAAATTCTAAAAGCAACGGTAAGAATATGATTTCTATTTACAAAGACATATTATAGTGGTGCGAAATGTTTAGAATAATAAGATTTGACTGGTTGTTAAAAACGGTATCACTAATCTCTTTGTTTGTCACAATACTTTCATTTTGGATCTTTAAGACAGTTCTGTCTTCTGACTTAAGCCTGCTCAAATTGTTATCAATATCATCATTAGCATCCATTATCATAAACTTCTTTCTCCTTTCATCAAAGATATCAAGACTAATATGGGGAACAATAAGGTTTTTCAAGAAAGACATATATCCTGACTTAAATGGAATTTGGGTTGGACATATAATCACAGAAACAAATGATGAATTTGAAGTCCGCGCAAAAATAAAGCAAGCACTCCTTGTAACAAAGATAGAAATGCACGGCCCCACAGTTAAATCTGTTACGCTAGAAGCAACGCCAACTAAGGAACTGGATAACAACAAATTGTATTATGTATATAAATCAACCCCTAAAAACCCTAGTTGGAGCGAGTATATTGGCTCGACTATATTCGACGTAATTGAAAGTAACAATGCGCTCCAACTTTCCGGTCGATATTATACAGACAGAAAATCCGTGGGGAGAATATCAATAAAAAGAATATCACTTAACACTGACTCCGATATATCTTTTTATTAACTTTCGGAATGTTTAATTACCACAACCAGCCATGTTCGTTCTTTTAAAATAGAAGGATAATTCGCGCTACTGATATATTAATCATGGAAAAACTCCTTTCAGTAGCCATTTTCCCTAGAAAAATACCCCTGCATACCTCATATACTCCATCGAAACTGATTATTATGGAAGACTCCACTTATAAAGAATTGCGAGGGAAATTCGAGTGGTGTTTTTTTCGTCCTCTCCCCATTAGATGCCCCCAAAATAGCCATCATATTAAATTTATTTTAACACATAAACTATACTGTTAAAAATGACTAATATCTGAAAAATGAGTGCAACTCAACAATTTCATCTATTTTTTTACTTCTCTCTTATACTTTTTATATCATTTCCGTTTTTTATTCCTACCCACTCAGATTTTCTGCCTACAATAATCAGGAGCATTGTCTCTGTTGCGATCAGTCCAGTCAGCCAAGATTTCATGTCTGTATAAGACGGTTGAGGAAAATCTTCGGGATGTGTATGCCATTCGCCTAAATAAACAAGAAAGCCATTTGACTGTTCAAACAGTTCATCTACTTTCAGCTGATGATGGTCACCTTTTCTTTCAAACCGATTACGTGTCCTGATGTCACCCGGCCCTGGTTCCGAAATGTGAGTAATAACGATGTGAGGTCCCCGGCGTTCTCCTATCAGAACCCCTCCAGCTTCTGTGCTGACATATTGCATTTGGCGATATGACTTGAGCAGTCGAACGACTTCGCTCATGACCACTACATGATTGTCAAAATTATCGATGAATACCAATTCATTTATGTTCATTACACACAGGGCAATTCGGCTGATGTGGCAAAAATTGAGGTCTGAGCGAACGCCCCCCCTCAAGGATATGTTCATTGTAAGTCCACTTTAACTCTGGTTCTAGAGTACTTAACACGGCCATCTGGGCCAGAGATGACGTTATGCTACTAACTGCTGCATCATAAAGGGTGTAAGTGCTGCCACAACTTTTATTTTTTTCGCTTGATATATCAAGATCATTAAACCTTGAATCGGTTCCTTTATGGTATTTTGCAGGGTTAGAAACCATACACCCGTAACAGCTTCGGCCATCATCAATAAAGACTTTTGATGCCCGGCCGTTGCCATCATTGAACGCGTGAATAATATATGGTCTTTGCTCCAGTGGAATCTGTCTAACCACCGCAGCGATGCGTTTTGACACAGGTGGGCGTCCTGTCGCATCAATAATGATGTCGTACTTCTGCATTTCATCTGCGCTGATACGGAATTGTTCCATAAATCCTACAACCTTTGTCTGTAAATGCACAGACTCCTGTAGCTTTGCCGCAAGTGAAAGGGATTTAGGCCACCCGAAATCATGTGACGATAGGGTATGACGGCCAAAATTACTGGGTTTGTAGATATCATCATCATAAAGATGCAGATAACCCTTACCACATCCGGCTCCGTTGCGTAGTAATAATTCGGCCAGATACCCTCCAATTGTTCCACAACCTATCAACGCTATACGCTTTGTTGAAAGACTTACTGCCCCCTTCCGTCGTGTATTCCGGCTAAGGAGCGTCGCAATGTCAGCACGAATGACACCCAGCCTTTGATATTCCGTGCAAACACTTTTGCCACCCAACATCGCCGCAAGCTTGACCGTTGAGTTTTTGGCTGACTTCCGGTACCTTCTGAAATCAACAGACTGCGCATTGAACTCAACATAGATAGCTAAGATGTCCTGGTTTAAAACATCAAAGAGAAAAATGTACCTTTTCTTCCCTTCGGCTTTGATGTTTTCAATGACTCTATCTCTGGCATTGTGGTCTGATTTTTCAAGCCATTCCAGTAAGTCCCGGAATGAAGCCGGTGGCCATTTCATCCCGGCTAGACGGCTGGGATTTACAGAAATGTAATGCGTGCTGATGGGTATTTCTTTTAACGAAGTTCTGGGGAAATACCTTTGTTTGAGCCACTTGGTCATAACGGCTTCCGAGTCCTCCGGGGATGATTCCTCAACCGTTATGTACTCCTGTCTGGTAGTTCCATCAGACTTAAGTAATTTTGCCAAAGAGGTTTTAAGTGTGGTCCCCCGACTTGCGTTTGACAGAAGAAAGAGTGTCTCGCTGGGACGCCAGTATGCAGCAAACTCCCCTTCCAGTTCTCTCTTATCATTTACCCCTTGCGTAGCAGCGGATACCGAATTAATGAGGGTCTGGTGTATCTGTGCATCAACTTCTTTATATGTCGCTTCCAGATCGTTGGAATCCCAGTCTGCTTCCATCTGCTCAACATAGCAAAGGAACCCTTCCAGGGCGACATGGGGCATAAGGCAACTTTTGAACTGTTCAGGTTGCTCAATAATGAATGCTGTCGGCAGTTCTGTGAAAGGGTCGGGATGAATCACCAATGCAACATTAAAATTACCGGCATCAGTCGCGTATTCTTTCGTGTAATATCCTGCACCTCGCTCCCTGCTGTGCAGAATCGATTTTTCAGGAAGATTGCGGGCACGCGTATAGCGATACCCGCATCCCGTCATCACTTGATGGAGCTGCCCGTCCTTCATCAGCCACTTACCATCGTTTTGTTGATTGGTTTAGATGATGGCTCTTTGGATGGTGCATTGAGAAATGCCGGAGCTGCAGCACTTGACGTGATTAATAGGGCATTAGTCACACGTTTACCAAATGCTTCGTTGATTTTACGTAACGCTTCTTCCCGACTTTCTGATTGCTCAGCGGCAAGTAAAATACCGTACAGACCTTCCATAGTTTCAACGATAGCTCTATGGTGCACGTTATGGTTACTTTCCGCAGGGAACAATGGTTTTTCGTCAGTATCGTCGGGACTTTCCACACCGCGATTGAATTCCTCAGGCAGCAACCTGGCAATAAGTTTCATCGTCCCGGTGAGGTCGGAGCCATTATGAGATTCTCTATCGAGGATGTTGACGACTGCAGTCATCAGACTGATTGATGAAGGGCCCCCAACTTCCCATTGTGCATCCCGCCAAGCCTTCATAAACCGGCAAACTGAACGCAGATGCCCGCCGATACGTTTACAGCTTTCGTTGAACCAGTCTTCAACAATTTTGGGGTCGCTGACTGACCATCTTCTGACCCCTTCGCGAAGTGCCAGGTTCACTTTGTCGGACTCAACGGCATAAGCCTCGCGTCCCCCCCGGTTCAATGCAAAAGATTCAAACACCGAATCTGACTTTATGAGGTGTGCTGAATCTGCTGCTGTTTGTTTTTTCTGGAATTGTTCTTTAGGGATCGCATACATCGGTACATCAATGTGTGTTTTCTCCCGATAGATTTTGATGCGTCCGCAGGTATTCTTTTCTTCAAATACCCAGCCATCGTTTTCAGCTTCTAGTGATTTCAGTGATGTATCCACGAGAAGGAGAAGCAGAGTGTGTCCAATGCTCGGTTCGGATTCAAACACCGTCATGGGCATGTAGGTGCCATCATCAATATCCATTTCCTGCCCCGGATGAAAAGGCCTGTTTAACGTATCGTACTGAAAACTTCCTTGAGTCCAGAAACGAGGCTGGAATTTGATGAAGTCATCGCGTGCTTCATCTTCCATTTCAAAAATAAGTCGCGCTAGATCAGCACGTTCTTCGGGGGAGAGGTAGCGAACGTTTGTTTTCTCAAGTTTTAATCTGACACTTTCAAGTGTCAGCGCTTGCCTTCTCACGTCAATTGCGACTTGGCGAGCTTCCTGAAATACATCTCTCGTCCTTTCACGTACGATCTGACGAAGTGCTTTGAGTTTATCGGATTCAGTCTTGCTCAATTTGAGCTTACTGATTAAGCCATCCATATTGTGACTATAGTAATTGTTAAAATCCCAAGGCATCAGAGTTTCTCCTGCGCGATTGCGCGCTTAAAGGGTTTTGCAGGTGTAGTGAAAAAGCTCTTAAGCTTCTGGTTCTGAGCGAACTGCACAGTAGCGAGTTGTCTTCCCCTTGCGCGCAGGTTTTCAATGGAACTTTTCGTGGCATTATCCAGAGTGATGTCGCTGGCTGCTTCATTAGGGATCACTTCATCCAGACTGGTGTAGTTATCGGAGGCACCATGGAGCGTAAGCTCGCGCAGGAGCATATTTTTATGGAGATGTTGGTTAGCCGTCATGGTTGTAAGGACCAGTTTTTTACCTACGCCCCAAAGTCGGCAGTAGCCATTCCACCATTTTTTGCTCAGCAGCCTTGGGCTAAGTGAATACTCTTCCCCGGTAGTACCGATATTAAGTATGTGTATGTCTTTATGAGCAACATCAGGAAAATCAGACTTCATGTCCCTGAAAACTTCCAAAAATCCGATATAACTGGGGTTGTTGGCGACCAGACCTCCATCAGCAAAATAAGAACCAAGGTCTTCACAATGGTGTGGTGCAAAGAACGTCGGTGCAGCGGAGGTTGCGAGTGCGGCATCAATCAATTTAAGTGCACCGTCGCGGGTAAAATCTGGGTTATGTGGTGTCTTGAAGAACTGAGGTTTTCCTGTTGAAAGATTGACTGCCGGGACCATTACTCTCCGGGCCAGGTCATTAAAGGTAGTCTCACCACCGATCATCGTTTCAATTGTTTGTCGAAGTGGTTTACTACTATAAATGGGAGAAACAAGTGATTTAAGGAGATTGAATAGCCACCATCTTGGTGGAAAAATATCATTCGCTTTATCTAAGAAAACACATTCCAACTCGCGAGCACTCTTGCCTTTAGCAAGGCCGAGAGCCAAGATCCCACCTATCGATGTCCCTGCGATGAGGTCAAAGTAATCGCCAATTCTGATTTCTTGGTCAGGGTGCCTAGAGGCAAGTATCCTCTCAATCTCAGCAAGCACACTGATTGTAAACATCCCTCTGGCCCCACCACCATTTAGGCAGAGTAGCCGTACTCCATGGTCATTGACTACATGCAATTCAGACATTGAAAACCCCATAACCAGAGAATATAGCTATAAGATATGTCTGTTTTTATTCTTTTCAATGTACAAATAATCAGTGTTTTTGTAATTAGTATAAAACACTTTTAATTCTATAAAACATACTGATTTAACCTGTAAAGTTAGAATTTTTACATTTTATATCCAATCAAAGGAAGGTCTTCATTTGAAACGAAGAAGAATCATTCGATGACTCTTTGCGGTACGTGACATCCACTGGCACTATCAGGCAGTGTCCGATGAACCAAACTCTTGAAGCCTGCCTGACCTAAAGTGAAGCCCCCACAGGCAAGATAATTCCTAACGATAAGGCCAACGACGATAACATCCCTACTAACACCAACAAACGTTAGGCCATGATATTGGCACGAGGTACCTAATATTGACATCACGCAACGGTATTCGGTCAGTCTATGAGATAGCTTTCGTCCATCTCTGGGTCAACTTCAAATCTCTCAGTTTCAAAATAGATAAGACCTACTTCTTTTGGAACGGCATCTAGTTTGTCGAGTACGGCATTAATTCGAGCGCATTGCTCAGCGTTGATATAGAAGCGATGGTCGTTTAACCAATTCCGAGAATCATGATAGTTGTCGAGCGTTGCCGCCTCCAGTGTTACGACACATTGTTCTATTTTTGAACGACTGCACAGTCGCTTGATTTGAGGAATGATATCGACTGTTCGATCATCCGACACGACGATCGCAAGCCTTCGAGTGCCGCTCGTTTGCACGTAACGCACTCCGGAATTATACCGAGATCCCCTTGATGGCGTACACTCATTGGTCGCTTCACCGTCGAGAATAATCCCGATAGCATGGCAAAGACCAGCAGGATCAAGCAGTATTGTGCCATCAATACCGCTGACACTTCGAAGGAGTGATTCAGTGAGCTTAGTTGGCACGATTCTAGTACCTTGCTTGCAAAGTCGATTCGCCTCGCAGGCCGCATCTTCCGCAACGACAATCATGCTCCCATGCCCCTGACTGGTTTGGGTCATCAGAAGGTTCCACAAGTGCAATCCACTATCTTGTGAAGACAACGGAAATAGTCTCGCGTAATTTGCCAGGAAGGCAGCTTTGTCAAAAGGCTCCTGTGGAAGTTTGGGCACAGCATATTGACTGAGAAGCAGTGCTTGGTTACCGCAGTACAACTGCCAGTGATAATGATCTATAAAATCTACCGTGAACGCATCTTGTGCACTGGGATCGTGCGACTCCTTCAGTCTCCCAAGTCCATAGATGTACTGACTATTTGCGATAATGCCGACACCTGATGCCGCCATCTGCAAGACTTTCCGAACCCATCGTGGCTCACGAAAGGGAACTGGCTCAACAAACTTCGCCAGGAACTCAACCGCCTCGTTATCTGGATCGACGAGAATGAGCTGACCTATGCCTTTCGCCCCCTCGTACATAAGAGAGGAGACAAGGTTCAAAGCATCGAAAAGATCAGTATGAATGTATCTTCGTTCGATCGAGAGGCCTGCGGTGTGCAGAAAGTCCTTTGCAGCAATCCGTATTATTTCCTCGGCATCTCTCATACTGCCATGGATAAATCTTCCTGGATCAGGGTTATGCAATTCCTCGGTAGCCTCACGAAGAACCGCATACATCGCTGCATGTATCAGACTACGAAATCCATGTCCTTGTTGGCTTTCGTCAACAGAATTGGAGAGCAAAGGAGGGAATTTCTCGAAAGTGTCGTTTGGAATCTGTATGACTGGGGTGACATAATAGTCGTCTATTCGCCTAGACTCTCCGCAAAATGACGTTACGTTATGCTCGGTATCAAAAGCATCAAGTGCCTTACTAACCGATGTTCGCACTGAGTCGCGACGTATCCACTCTGGCTTGTCGCGCATGCTTGGCCCATCACCAAAAATCATACTCTGTAACCGATGATTCTTGTAAATCGATTCAACTGAATCCAGCAATCCTTCAAACAAAGATAGATGCCACTTACCATCTTCTGGCTCTACGCATATCGGATTCGCATTTTTACTGCCAGGGCGGCGAGCACCAACAAGTAGCACTTCTGCATCAGCCGGTGCACCCAATTTTTTCAGTACATTACGTGCCAGAATCTGGATGTGAATTCTGTAGCTGTCCTGATATCCCCACATAAAAAGGTTAATGATGCTACCTGCCACCTCGATTTCTCCTGCTTGCTGTTTGCCGTGCCCTAAGACCAGCAGTTTTGTCGACTCACTTCACCATTCATTCCACATTTTTATTGCAGCGTCGATAAACGCTTCCGCATCGGCTTTCTCCCATGAGGTATGTGTCCCCTCCCAAAGCAAGTAATACTGTTCATTGGCGCATACCAGCTTGTCTTTATCTGCTTCTGTCTGAATCCAATTCATGGCATTGACAAAACAATCAGCATAACTGGTGCCAAACTTTTCATTTGGCACGTTGTAGAGTAGACCTTCAAGGTAATAGGAAGGTGCAAGTCCTGACTTCAATTTTCCGTCAGCAATGAGTTTACTTCGAAGGTTCTTCAGTACGCGAACCATGGGCTTTAGCCATTTATTACTGGCCTGATGTTTTAAGGTGAGATTTTCTGAATGCTGCTTGGGGTAATTGGCAATCCGTTCACCAGCGCCATTAAAGAAACAGATGCCCTCATCGTATTGTGAGTCGTAATGCCCCTTGAATTTCCAATAACGACGAAACTGCATTGATGCGATAACGTCAGCTTTGCGCCTACTTCCATTTGCCGCTACAACTATGGCCTTATCTCCGACCTTAACATCAGACCCGAAGCGCTCTGTAAGAGCCTCAAGCACATCTTGCTTAAATTGAGTATACGAGTAGGTTGCAGGAACAAATGCACGGTCATACGCATCTTTGTCTTCTGGTGATAACTGTGTGAGGTCACTGTAGTAGACATCATCAAGACATATGACTACATCAACGTCACTTTCAGCATAAATGTTAGTATCGTTTCCATAGGAGCCCTGAAGGAATACTTTAAAATTCTTTCCATGATACTTAGTGTTTGCGCTCTCTAATGCATTCTTTATAATGCTATAAGTCGAGGCAGACTGTGCAATAGATCCTTGGTGGGACCATGTATCGAGCTGTGATTCAGGTATTCCCATATTATTTCGCCTCACTCATATCAGAAACTCTCTTAATTGTGCCTCACGAGCTCCAAAAGACTCCCTACCACGCTGTCGAAGGGTATTCAGTTTATCTAAATTGTACTCAAGTAAATCTGTCGCCATCTCAGGCCGTTCGAATGTGTCGCTGATCCGAATCGTCGGAATATCTTTGAATAGAATGTCGCGTAGTTGATCCATCGATTGTGTATTGATCTCTAGAGTTTTTTGAAGCAGCTGGACTGCGAGCCATTTCTTAGCAATCCGCATAAGGAGACCTGGTTTAGGTTCTGGATAGATACCAACACCGACATTTATAACCCGGATATCCTTGTGATCTTTTTTCAGAGCGACAGTGGCGTCGGCGATTGCAAACAAGGTGGGGTTGTTTGCGCAGTAACCTCCATCGATCAACTCAACCTTATCTCCTGCTGCGGTAACAATCACTTTCCTTTCGAAGAACGGATAAGCCGAGCAAGACGCTTGCACTGCATCAGCGATGCTGACCCCGAATCCTGGACTGAAGGTTCCCTTGCGACCATGGGCCTGCACAACATTACCTTTGAAGATCATTGGTCTTTCGGTCATCCATCGAGTTGCGACGATGCCAATACCCATCAGAACATCTTCGAATGTCTTGTCTTGAAAAACTTCCTTAGCCAAATCCTGGAGCGCCATTGTTCTTGCCGCAGCCGACCGGCTGGACATAACTCGTGGTACATGTTCGGTGTACAGTGCGTGTATTTGATCTACTTCGTATCCTAGAGCGATGAGCGCGGCAATAATCGCACCGGTGCTAGTACCAAATACAAGATCAAACCTCTTATATAATGGGCACCCAAGCATAGCCTCAATTTCCTTGAGGACACCCAGCGTATAAAAGCCCTTTGCACCGCCACCATCAAGTGCGAGAACACGGCATATGTTGTCGTTGCCGTACTCGGTGAGTAGTGATGACGGCGAAACAGAGTAAGTCATTATTTTGCACTCCTTGTTCACTACGAGGATATCCAACTAGTACCGAACAATTTATAAAAGCTGGAGACTTCAAGTAGTCCGAAACCTGCATAAACCAACAGCGTGAGCGGATGGATCTCCATCAAATCGCATAGTAGGCTAACTTCTTCGAGGTAGGACTTTTAAGGTCGCGTTCTATCGAAATAAGGTAGATAAAATACCTCTTGACTCACACCACGGCCTCCCTCATCTGTTGCAGAGCATTGGGCAACGATGCTTTAAGCGTCTTCATTCTGTACTTTACCTAAACACCTAGAGTTGCGGACATATTACACAATAGGGCCTAAACCTATACTATTCATTGATCTATTTTTACGCATTTGCCACTTTAATAAAATCCACAACTGCGGCTTCACTCAAAAGTGGAGAGTCCGGCCAGTATTTACTGCATTACGTGCGTCAATTGCTGTACCCATACGGTTCTGCGAATAGATAACTTTCATATCCACCCCATCCATGGAACACCAAAGTAACGATCAGCATATCCGAGGTTCACTCAACCCAGCCTTACGTAACCCGCTACTATTGGTGGTCATTTTGGTGGTCTTGACAGAAAGTGGATTCAGGTTTAGCTTGAATATTAGCCAGTTACTGGCAAAGGCGATCCCAGTCAGAGGAGCCAAATTTGAAAAGCCTGCTTTTGAAGCAGGCTTTTTGCTTTTCTGCGTATCTGATGTTAACTCAGAATCGCATCCAGCCTGGCAAGCACTTCATTTACCACAGCGTCAGGTATGCGTTCCAGCCGCATGCCGTTCCGGGCAGCCATATCAATAGTTCTGGGCTGGTCGCAGCGAATAACGCCCATTGTTTTTGTCCCCGCCCCTTCCAGTGAAACGGTGAAACCTGCTGTACGTGCAAAGTTTCCGGCGCTGGTAACGGGAACCACTACCGGTAGCCGGGTCAGCTTGTTAAACGATGCCTTCGATACGATGAGTACCGGACGTTTTCCACTTTGCTCGTGGCCAGCAATCGGGTCCAGTGAAACAAGCCAGATTTCCCCTCTTTCCATTTACAGGATCTCCTTGCCCACCGCAGGCGCATCAATCCATTCCCGATCCTCTTCGCTCATTTCAGCGTGCGGATCGCACTGCGCCAGCAGCTCCTCAAGCGAATAATGAGGCCGTTTCTGAGGTTCGATAATCAGGCAGCCATTATTAATGGTCATGCCGACTTCGCTGTCCGTAGATAGCTCCAGCGTTTTCAGCACGGCGGGAGGAACCGCCAGCATGATGGATCCGCCGACCTTTTTAAGACGAGTTGTATACATAGAGCACCTCCGAATATTATATTTTAATATAACATCCATAGATTTTGCAGTTCAAAGGATTATGGCGGATCGGATAAACGGAATGCGAGGCGGCTTCCGGATCGGAGCTGTATCGGGGCCAGGTTGAGGCCCCCCTCTCTCAAGGCTTCATAACGATGCGGCCAAGCGGTTTCGCTGTCTCGGCGTATTCGTGGGCCGCGGCGGCGTCTGCCAAGGGGAAAATGCGGTCAATAACAACCCGGATGCGCCCTGCTGCTATAGCCTGCAACATCTCGTCCACGCTTGCCCGAACCTCAGGCCTTTCAAAAAGAGGCCCCATGAATACTCCCATGAGTGTCTGGTTAGACTGCATCGGCGGCCACAGGTCGACAGTCAGGTCGCCGCCGCCCGCATTACCGACGAAGACGAGACGTCCTTCCGGAGCGAGTGCAGCAAGCGAAGCTGGCAACGTCGTCCCTACCGGATCGATGACGAGGTCAATCCCGGCGCCATGGGTATACTCTCGGACACTGTCCACGACGTCATGCTCTACACGATCCACGACATGATCGGCACCCAATTCAAGCAACCGGCTTCTTCGCTGCGTTCCGCTTGCCGCGGCGATGACCCTCGCGCCAGCATGTGAGGCAAGCTGAACGGCCGCGAGCCCCACGCCCCCAGCTGCTGCCTGAATCAGGACGGTTTCTCCGTGCCGGAGCATGCCTCGTGTGAACAGGCAATGATGTGCGGTTCCAAAAGAGATCGGTACCACCGCCGCGTCTGCTGCATCCACCCCTTCCGGGATAAGCCAGGTGCGTTCCGCAGGCACAGCCCAACGTTCCGCATGCGATCCCTGCATGCTAAAAGCAGTCACTCTGTCTCCCACCCTGCGGCTACGGACTTTCGATCCGACGGCAACAACTGTCCCCGCGGCCGCGTACCCGACGATCCATGAAGGAAGAGGCGGCGGAGTTGAGCGCCGGTTGATCAGGTCTCCCCCTTCAATCGAGATAGCCTCGACAGAAATCAGGACGTCGTCAGGCCCGGCGACCGGATCCGGGACATCGACATATTTCAGGACGCCGGGAGCGCCTTCCACGTCATAAACCGCTGCTTTCATCAGTTTTCCTCTGTCTTTTCTTCGACCGGCGGAAAGACCCATAACCCTAGGGCAGCCTTGCAATCACCTTAATCTCAAACTTGAATCCGTACAGCCACGTCACGCCGATCCCGGTCAACGTCGGGTAAGGCGCGTCCCCCCAGTATTCTGGCAGGATACTCCAGATAGCGTCGAGGTTTGATTCGGGATCGACAACAAAAAGGGTAACGTCAACCACGTCATCAAACGTGCAGCCCGCAGCCGTGAGAACAGCATTAAGGTTATCGAATGCCAGCCGGATCTGCGCTTTTAGATCCTCTTCAGGCGAACCATCCTCCCGGCTACCCACCTGTCCCGAAACAAACAGGAAGCCGTTAGATTTGATGGCGGGTGAATACCGATTGCGCTCATAGAGCGCCTGGCGTCCGAAGGGAAAAACGGCTTCGCGTGTTGTCATGCTTGTACCTTTGTAATGGGGCGAAATCTGCCCGGTGAACATAGAGACACTCTAAGGTGCTAAAGCGGAGGGATAAACAGGCGACTTTGTCCATCATTGTTTGTAATATCCAAACAATCGGTGAAGTGAGAGGATGATGGATGGATCGTTTTGATGCGATGCGCGCCTTTGCTCGCGTGGTGGAGGCAGGCAGCTTCACAAAGGCTGCCCAAACGCTCCATATGAGCAAAACCACGGTGACTCAGCTGATTCAGCAGCTGGAAGCGCGCCTGCGCGTCAAGCTGCTCCATCGCACCACCCGCAGGCTCGGCGTCACGCCTGATGGCGCGGTCTACTACGAGCGCGTCATCCGCCTGCTGGCGGACATGGAGGATGCTGAAAACAGCCTCTCCAGTTCGGCGATGACGCCCAGGGGACGGCTACGGGTGGATGTGCCCACGCCTCTCGCCCGCTTCGTGCTGGTGCCCGCGCTACCGGCTTTTCACTCGCGCTATCCTGATATCCAGTTCGATATGGGCGTGAGCGACCGGGTGGTGGATCTGATCGGCGACAACGTGGATTGCGTCCTGCGGGGCGGTGAAATCAGCGACCAGTCCCTGATCGCGCGCCATGTCGGCGATTTGCCAATCGGTGTTTACGTCGCACCGGGTTATGTGGAACGCCTCGGTGCCCCTGCGCATCCGCGAGAGCTGGAAAACACGGACCATCGCATCGTGGGATTCTTGTCCTCACGCACCGGTAAGATTGACCCTCTGGTACTGCACCGCGAGAGTGAACGTATTGAAATCAAGGCCAGCTATGTGCTGGCAGTAGATGATGGCAATGCCTACCTCGAAGCTGGGCTAGCGGGATTAGGCGTGATTGCGCTGCCAGTCTATATGGCGGCAGCACATCAGGCTCGTGGTGACTTGATTCCGCTATTTGAACACTGGCGTATTGCTCCAATGCCCCTGTATCTGGCATTTCCGCCGAACCGCCATGTCAACGCGAGGCTGCGCGTTTTTATTGAATGGATCGTAGAATTGATGCGGCAGCATGTCCCCACGCCCACCAGTAAGTAGCTACGGCTTAGTCTCCTGATTCACTCATCACCGTCCTTTGCATTTTGGCGGTTATTTCACGTCTCATGTATCTAAAATACCCGTAAAAAATCACTCCTCCCCGCCCGTTCATATTATCTATTCCACTACTAAATATAACTATCAACACCAATAACACATAACTATCATTCATTAACAATCGATCGACAAAAACTATTAATTACATTCCGTGTGACATTCATCACAAAACAGGGTTGCTCAATGTTTATTATTTACCGCATAGCAAAAGCATATCGTTCTGTCAGGAAAAATAATCTCATCATGAGGCAATTTTTTTATTAAAAGACCAACGGAGGTAATTGTTTTGCCATGGAAAGACCCGTCATCAAATGCATTTTTTAGCTGGGTTTACATAATATTATTTGGCGCATGGGGAGGTCTTGTAAGATATATCCTTGACGTTAAGTCTGGCCAGTCGGGAAGAAGTTTATTTTCGGCAGCAGCACAAATCATTGTGTCAGGCTTCACGGGTGTACTTTCTGGATTGCTGTCACAAAGTCTTGGAACAGTATTTCATACTTCGCTTGCCGTCAGCGGCATATCAGGTGCAATGGGCGTTGTTGCCCTTAATTATTACTGGAAAAAAATCACCGGAGAGAGTAATGATAAATCATGAATTTAGTAAAACAACAGAAAAGAATCTTAAAGGCGTTCATAAAGATCTTACTGAGGTTATGAGAAAAGCACTGAAATTATCACCTGTTGATTTCGGTATTTCAGAAGGGGTAAGAAACCAAAAACGGCAGCTTGAGTTATTGGCAGCAGGAAAATCATTAACGTCAAAGAGCAGGCATTTAACGGGACACGCCGTCGATGTATTCGCAGTTATAAACGGTACAGCATCATGGGAATTTAAGCATTACCAGAAAATTGCAACAGCTGTGTTTCAGGCCGCTAAGGAGCTATCAGTTGATATTGAGTGGGGTGGTAACTGGACGGAAATTAAGGATGGCGTTCATTTCCAACTCTCTCGAAAGATGTACCCTGAATAGGGTAAAACATATTTTACAGGTCTATTTTTAAAGAGAATAGACACATCGGCATTCGCTGGATTAATAACCGCAGCCTGTTTAATTAAACATTTTATAAGAGGAGAATTAGAATACATAATTGTTTTTAACTACTACAGCACCAAATTATCCGTCAGACGTTCATTTGCTCGCTATTTCTGTGGGCGATGTCTTATTACGCTGACAAAAAAAATATATCTCATTAAATGAAACAAAAAGGAATAAAATTATGACTATTACTTATGTTAAAACTGAACTTGCTCCAGCTGACAACCAGCTCGCCGCATATATTTATTTTACCTCTGATACACCAGTAAGTTATTCTTACACCGTATCAAAACGGACGACCAGCCCAACCAGCGTAGATTTCACCTATACATCTGATCTGATTTATGGTGTTTCTCAAACTATCAAGATCCCGGTGATTGGCCTTTATGCGCAATATGCAAACAACGTGCAGGTTGTGTTTAAGGATGAAAGTGGAACTGAAGTCTTCAATCAAGCATTTACTGTTAGTACTGAAGATCAGGTATATGATACATCTGTTATCTTCCACCTTGATATTGAACAAACCGATCCTGCACTATTTACCTCTGTATGGGGAAACAGCTGGTTAATGGAATCCACAGGCCGCGGTTACGACCAAAATGGTGACCTGCGCTTTAACTTCTTATCGGTTTATCATCTCCAGCCATTGAGAATCCACAATGGTTACCTCTATACCGGTACCGATGAAGATATGTCGTGGTACGGTCGTCGCTTCTTCAAAATTGACATTATGGGTAATGTCGTCCTTGAATTCGACATGCGTGATTCTGATGGCAACCACTATGCCAATACTCACGATGTAGTCTGGGACTCAGCGGGCGACATTTATATGTTTGGCACCGATAGCCCTAACCGACTCACCAATACGATGGCGCAGGATGCGCTGGTTCTGAAATTCAACGATCAGACCGGGAAAATGATTTGGGCGAAAAACTATACCAGTGAATATAGTGGTTCTCAAATCTTGAATAACAACACCCCTAATGATGTTCATTTTAACTCACTCACATGGATTGCAAGCAGTCCAAACAATGAAGAAGCCGTTATTGTGCACTCCCGCACAACGAGTACAACTTTTGGTATCTCAATCGTTGATGGCAGTATTTTGTGGACAATCGACACGGGTAATTTCAACCCTCAGTTCCCGGCCAAACAAGCGACTGTCCATATAGATAACTCTGGTATTACTAACTATGAGAATGGTGCTCATACGGTATGTATTACCAATAATAGTGCATTTTCTGCCAATATCGACCCTACCGTAGGAAAATTTGTCTTGTCTGTATTTGACAATAGATCTTGCGTTGATGTGAATGGCAATCCAGTTATTCGCCCAATGAATGACCAGCCAACAGCGGATCCCTATCAAACCGATCCGGCCCGCATTCTATTCTATGCGGTTGACCTGGCAGCAGGTACCGCCGTTGAGATTCACGCGCCTATTGAACTCCCAACGACGCCTATCATCCAATGGACTGACTTTATGGGCAGCGTTTTTGATCATGGTGATTATTTCGTTATTTTCACCTGCCACGCTCGTTCATTCTTCATCAGTGATGTGAACGGTAATATGATTGCCTCTATTTACGATGTGATCTCTTTACCTGATGGCGCGCCTCAATTCCCTGGAGAGGGTTACCGCGCAAGATTGTTTAACGAAACGGAGCTCACTGACGTAATTACTGCGGCATCTATTCATGCAAACTAATGAAATGATGTAATAAAAAACAGAAGCAATCGATCGGCAGGTTTTAATTACCCATCGATCGCACTGCAGATGTTATAAGGGTTCATGTATCAGCATGAACCCTTGACGTTATATACCTGGAACGTAGAGCATAACGTTATCACCGATAGATTTAGCCGGTACTCGTGCCTGACAACGTTTGTGCAAGTTTGTCGTTATACTCATTCGCCAGAGAAAGGAGTATTTGCATTACGCGCCCTGCGGAGAGTTTGGCACTGTGTGAAAATTCAGCCTGTTTGTATAGCCAGTGGCTAAAGTGCCTGCTTGCTCTTAAAGAGAGTATTTTAGCGTTACGCTTATCCCCCCCTGTCAAAGAGCACGCCATCCTGCGGTTTTTCCCCTGCCCCCAAAGTTGCCACTGAGTTTGCCACCAGCCGTGCTGCGTTGCGCTCAAAAAAGTCCAGGGTAATGGACTCTCAGGTTCACTGATGCCCTCTTCTATATACCAAAGCTCGCCTTGCCGCTGGCGAAACAGGTCTGCCCAGGCGGTAATAACAGCGCCTCGAAGAAAGCATTCGTGTGAAATAACATGTGTCTTTACCTGAGGAAAAAGGATGTTGAGCACGCGAAAATGCCCGTGAGCCGCGATAACGGGACGCAGAATCACGCCTCTGCCGTTACGTTTGAGTGCCGCACTTCCATACTGAATTTCATCGAACTGGCTCCGATGTAGAAATTGCATCTCGCGCATATCAACGCGGTTTACGATATTACTATGGTGCAAGTCAGGCTCAATACTCCCACGCCAGTGATACCTTAACGTTTCCCCGCTGACATGCGACGTAAAATTTGTGGAGATATGAAGAACACTACCGCGGTCGGCGTCGAAGCTGAGCAAAACATACAATTTCTGTTCTGCGCTCGCTCCCTGGAACGGCACAATAAGTGAAACTGTTTCAATTCGTTCTGGGGGGACAATTTTTGTTTGCCGTTTGGGTGTCCAGACTTTTTTGCAAACTCGGCACTGAACACGCTGTGTTCTCTGTGGATTATAACCATAACAAATAATTTCCCGGCTATAACATTCAGGACAAAAATAACAGTTTTCTAAGGCATAAGCTCTTAAATGAGCAGACAGCCATTGATTAAATTGTTGTTCATCAAACAGCGGGGGATAACTCCCGCAAGCCCGACAGTGTAATGCCGGAAATCCCAGTCTGTAATCTGGCCAACTGTAATCTGCACATGCCGATACTGGTAGCCCTAAATTACGGCAGCCAAACGATTTGCAGGTATTAATCGTAAATAGAGTCAATATGCGTTACCAACGATTTCAAGAGGTCGCTGATTTTGCCTCATAACGCTGAGTTAATTGTGTGAGCAGACTCGCATAAAAAATGCTTTCAGAACGTAAAGTAACGAACCTTTATATAACCGAAAGGAACAGATGATGAATATTAAAGCGGTTACAGCAGGTATTTTGTTGACATTACCATTTTGGGCCTGTGCCAAGGATGTCACGCTTATTTATACCAACGATCTCCACGCTCATGTGGAACCTTATAAAGTACCATGGATTGCTGATGGTAAACGCGATGTCGGTGGTTGGGCGAATATCACCACTTTGGTAAAAGAGGAAAAACAAAAAAGTAAAGCCACCTGGTTTTTTGATGCGGGCGACTATTTTACGGGTCCTTACATCAGTAGCTTAACGAAGGGAAAAGCTATTATTGATATTATGAATACCATGCCGTTTGACGCTGTCACGATAGGTAATCATGAGTTTGATCATGGCTGGGATAATACGTTATTACAGTTAAGCCAGGCGAAATTCCCGATTGTACAGGGGAACATATTCTATCAGAACAGCAGCAAATTATTCTGGGATAAGCCTTATACCATCATTGAAAAAGATGGCGTAAAAATTGGCGTCATTGGTCTGCACGGCGTCTTTGCCTTCAATGATACCGTTTCCGCGGCAACGCGCGTAGGTATTGAAGCGCGGGATGAAATTAAATGGTTGCAGCGCTATCTTGATGAACTTAAAGGAAAAGTAGACTTAACCGTATTGCTGGTTCATGAAGGAACGCCAGCGCGTCAGTCCAGTATGGGGGGAACCGACGTGCGCCGTGCGCTGGATAAAGATATTCAAACCGCAAGCCAGGTAAAAGGTCTGGATATTCTCATCACAGGACATGCGCATGTCGGCACGCCGGAACCGATTAAAGTAGGCAATACGCTAATCCTCTCAACCGACAGCGGCGGCATTGATGTGGGAAAACTGGTACTGGACTACACGAAGCCGCATCAGTTTACGGTGAAAAATTTCGAGCTCAAAACCATTTACGCGGATGAGTGGAAGCCTGATCCGCAAACGAAACAGGTTATAGACGGCTGGAATAAGCAACTTAATCAAGTGGTTCAACAAACGGTGGCGCAGTCGCCGGTTGAATTGACGCGCGCGTATGGTGAATCCGCCTCGCTGGGAAATCTGGCTGCTGACGCTCTGCTGGCGGCAGCGGGTAAAAATACCCAGTTGGCCTTAACCAACTCCGGCGGGATTCGCAATGAAATCCCGTCTGGCGCAATTACGATGGGTGACGTCATTAGCACCTTCCCCTTCCCTAACGAGCTGGCCACGATGGACCTCACGGGTAAACAATTACGCACGTTGATGGAGCATGCCGCAAGTTTAAGTAATGGCGTCTTACAGGTATCAAAAGGCCTGGAGATGAAGTATGACAGCAGTAAACCGATCGGTCAGCGTGTTGTCGTATTTACACTTAATGGCAAGCCGATCGAGGATGCGACAGTCTACCACATTGCCACCCAGAGCTTCCTTGCAGACGGTGGTGATGGTTTTACCACCTTTACCGAGGGTAAAGCGCGTAATACATCAGGCGGGTACTACGTTTCAAATGCTGTGATCGACTACTTCAAAGCAGGCAATACCATTACGGATGAGCAGATCAAAGGCATGCGCGTTGCTGATGTAAAAAAATAAAGGTTCCTGCCATATCTGCTTTCAGTGCCGCACTGGTGATGAATGCAGTGAAATGAATGTAGTGAAATAACAGTTTAAGGGTTCATACAACTACGTGAACCCTTTTTCAAACTATCGTTTTTCTCAAGGGAATTGATTATGAAGAAAAATATAAAGCTGAGTCTGATTACGTTGTGCTTGTCCGCAGCGCTAACCGCATCAGCGAATGCGAAAGATGTGACAATTTACTATACCAACGATCTGCATGCTCATGTCTCTCCTGGAAAAGTACCCACCGTTGACAAAGAACGTCTGGTAGGCGGTTTTGCGAATATAGCGACCATCGTTAATGATGCTAAGAAAAAAAGTGAAGATGTCTTTTTCTTTGATGCGGGTGATTACTTCACCGGCCCCTATATAAGCACCCTGACCAAGGGTGAAGCAATTATTGATATTATGAACACCATGCCTTTCGATGCTGTGTCAGTGGGGAACCACGAATTTGATCATGGCGTTGATAACATGGTTAAGCAGTTATCCAAAGCAAACTTCCCCGTTTTGTTGGGCAACGTTTTTTATACCAACAGTGATAAGCCCGTCTGGAATAAAGCCTGGACGATTGTCGAAAAAGATGGCATCAAAATTGGCGTAATTGGGGTGCATCAAAAATTTGCATTTTATGACACGATTGCCGCTAAGGCTTACGCTGGATCAGAGGCGCGTGATGAAGTGCCTTATATACAAAAAGGGCTTGATGCGTTAAAAGGAAAAGTTGATATCATCGTGCTGCTTATCCATGAAGGTACACCAGCGCGTCAGTCAAGTTATGGAAACAAAGACGTAGCCAGAATGCTGCAGGCTGATATTGATACCGCAAAGAAATTTAAGGGTATTGATGTATTAATCACGGGCCATGCCCATGTGGGTACACCAGAGCCAATCAAAGTCAATGACACTCTCATTGTTTCTACGGACGCCTATGGTACTGATATCGGTAAATTAGTATTGGATTTTAACCCTCAGACGAAGAAAATTGAACGCTACAATGGTGAATTAATTACGGTATTTGCTGACGAATATAAACCCGATCCAAAAGTGCAAGCCAGAATTGATGAGTGGAATGCAAGGCTGAAAAAAATCACTGGCCAGGTTATTGGTTCGACAACGGCGCCCTTCACGCGCTCTTATGGTGAATCATCACCTGTCGGTAATCTCATCATCGACGCCATGATGGCAAAAGTGCCGGATGCCGTCGTTGGATTACAAAACAGCGGCGGTATACGTGCTGATTTCCCACAGGGAAATTTAACCTACGGCGATGTCATTACCACCTTCCCCTTTAATAACGATCTTGTCGAAATGGATCTCACCGGAAAAGATCTCACTGATTTAATGATCCATGCAACTAATCTTACCAATGGTATTTTGCAAGTATCAAAAAACGTTCATGTTGAATATGACAGTAAAAAACCGCTGGGAAAACGCATTATTACATTCACTGTTAATAATCAGCCTGTAGATCCCACCAGGACGTATCGGGTTGCTACACACTCATTTTGTGCGACAGGGGGCGATGGATTTGAAGCGTTCCTGAAAGGGAAAAACATCAAAACCATCAACAGCACTACCTCTGCAGAGTCAATCATTGATTATGTTAAGGCGCATAGTCCAGTAAAACCCGATCTTGAATTGCGGGTGATTGATGTAAGTGCAGCTAAATAGATGCAACAAGAAGCGATGACATACTGACGTGTATTTTAAATATCACTCGCTTTTCAATAGCCTCCCATTGAAGGAATTATACGCATGGAAAAAATGAAATATCTTTTGCCAGCAGCATTTATATCGCTGCCCATGGTTGCGTTTGCAGACTCTGGAAATGATGAATATCTTTCAGACTGGTGGCATCAAAGCATTAATATAGTCGGCAGCAACTCTACTCGCTTTGGCCCACAAAAGAGATCGGATCTCTATCCAGAATACCGTGCGTGGGCACATGTGGATTGGTTTGATTTCTACGGATATGCGGATTTACCAAAATTTTTTGGCTTAGGAAATGACAACGATATCGGCATTTGGGACAATGGTTCTCCATTCTTTATGGAAATAGAGCCCCGTTTTAGCATCGACAAATTAACGGGACTCAACCTGAGCGTTGGTCCATTTAAAGAATGGTATTTTGCCCACAACTATATTTATGATGCAGGTACTAACGAAGGACAGCGTCAGAGCACCTGGTATATGGGTCTTGGGACAGATATTGATACGGGATTACCGATGACTTTATCTGCAAATATCTACGCTAAATACCAGGGGAATAATTATAACGCCGCCAACGAAAACGAATGGGATGGATATCGATTTAAAGTAAAATATGCTGTTCCGCTCACTACGCTGTTTGGCGGCAAGCTAAATTACGTCGGCTTCACCAATTTTGATTTCGGTTCAGACTTAAAAGAGGAATCTGGAGGCGAGCAACCCTTTTACTCCCGTACAAATGACTCAATCGTTTCCACCCATATCCTCAGCTTGGTTTATTCTCACTGGAGCTATGGTGCGACCCTGCGTTATTTCTATCATGGTGGTCAGTTTGAAGAAGGCAGTAAAGCCTATAACAGCAAAGGACAGATCACTCGCATTGACTCCACGGGATGGGCCTACTATTTAACTGCGGGATATACTTTTTAAATATGACTGAAAGGAATTAGCCATGAAGAAAAGAATAATAGCTGCAAGTATAATGTTGACGCTGTCGTTTTGGGCTGGCGCCAAAGATGTCACCATTATTTATACTAACGATCTCCACGCGCATGTTGACTCTTACAAACTTCCTTATGTCGCAAACGGTACAAGGGAAGTTGGCGGATTCGCCAATATCTCTACCTTAGTAAAGCAGGAAAAAGCAAAGAATAAAGCCACCTTTTACTTTGATGCAGGTGACTACTTTACCGGCCCCTATATCAGCAGTCTGACAAAGGGGGAGGCTATAATTGATATTATGAATACAATGCCGTTTGATGCGGTATCAATTGGTAATCATGAATTTGACCATGGCTGGGATAATCTCCTGCGCCAGTTAAGTAAGGCAAACTTCCCAGTTCTGTTAGGGAATGTATTCCATAAGGACAGCGAAAAACCTTTCTGGAACAAACCGTATACTATCCTGGAAAAAGATGGCGTAAAGATTGGCGTTATTGGGCTGCACGGTGTGTTTGCGTTTAATGAGACTGTCTCAGAACTCTCGCTCCAGGGTCTCGATAATGATAAGAACAACCGCTTTGATAAATCAGCAGCGGCCCTTAAGAACCAGGGGATTGAGGCTCGCGATGAAGTGAAATATCTGCAGCACTACCTGGATGAGCTGCGGGGCAAAGTTGACGTTACCGTCGCGCTGGTTCATGAAGGGGTCCCGGCGCGTCAGTCCAGCATTGGGAATACAGATGTCCGGCGAGCACTGGATAAAGATATTCAGACGGCAAGCCAGGTTAAAGGACTTGATATTCTTATCACCGGGCATGCTCACACAGGAACACCCGAACCTATCAAAGTGGGAAATACGTTAATCCTCTCTACTGACAGTGGCGGTATCGATGTGGGTAAATTGGTCCTTGATGTTAAACCTGCGATGCATACCTATGAAATGAAAAGCTTCGAGCTGAAAACACTTTATGCTGATGAGTGGAAACCTGATCCAACTACACAGAGGGTTATCGATAGCTGGAATAAAAAACTGGCGGATATCGTGCGCCAGCCGGTCGGTGAATCACCTGTCACGTTAACCCGCGCTTATGGTGAGTCCTCACAACTCGGCAATTTGTTTACGGATGCAATGCTTGCCGCTGCGCCGAATGCACAGATCGCGCTGATTAATTCCGGTAGCTTACGAGCCGATCTCAATGCGGGCCCAATTACCTTCGGTGATATTACCAGCACGTTCCCCTTCAAGAATGAACTTACAGAGATGGATCTCAGCGGCAAGGAGCTGCGTAACCTGGTGGAGCATGGGGCATCGCTCACGAATGGCGTACTGCAAATGTCAAAGGGGGCTGAAATGCAGTATATACCGCAGAAACCAGCAGGAAAACGCGTTGTATCTTTCACAATTAACGGCAAAGAGATTGCCGACACGGAGACTTACCATGTTGCGACGACGACATTCCTTGCTTTAGGAGGCGATGGTTTTCTGGCATTCAAGGAAGGGAAAAATGTTCAATTCCGTGCCGGAAAAAATATGTCCGATGTGGTCATTGACTATCTAAAGTCAGGGCACAAAATCATTCCTGCACAAGTGAATGAAATGCGCGTTGAAGTCAGTAAGTAATAAAATATTGATGCCATTCATTTATGAGTGGCATCACTTTTTATAAAGATGGAAAGTTGCCCTATGACGGAAAAACACTTAACTACATTCTGTAACTTACATTGTACAGATTGCTCTCATCTCCATAAAATGCGACTGCACCAGGAATGCCAAACGGGCTGTATGGATGATACGACGCTTAAGCAATATATTCGTCAGGAAATTGAATCATGGGAAACTGGCGATGTGCACTTTTCCTGGAAAGATGGAGAGTTAACGTCTGACGGATTAATTTTTTTAAAACGCGTCATTGACTTACAGCTGCGGTTTGCACAAGGTAAAAATATTATTAATACATTACTCATCAGCGGTATTACGTTAGATGACGGCTGGTGTGAATTCATCAAAAAGAATGATTTTCTTATTTGCATTTCGGTAGATGGTGATAGTCAGCAAAGCGACACGTTCAGCAAAATGATGTCTGAAAGGCCAGTAGCTAATATGATTGAAACAAACGTGAGTCTACTGCATAAGCACGACATTACATTCAATACGCTTACCGTCCTTAATAACATAAATAGCCAGCAGCCGCTGCGGGTCTATCATTATTTGAAGAGTCTTGGCAGTCGCCATATGTTGTTTATCCCCTTACTTAAACCGCTTAAACAAGGTGGTGTGGATGCGCAAAGCCTTGCGCCCGCCGCACTGGGGATTTTTTTGAAAACGATTTTTTATACCTGGATACGCCTGGACATTGGCACGATTAAAATCCCTATCTTTGAGCATGCATTTGCTGCGTGGTGCGGGTTATCTGTGCCGACCTGCGTTTATGCATCCTGTGATGATAGCAATCCACCTTCCACAGCGAAACTGGCAAAAGAATGTACGAGTTGCAAAATGGAATTCGCCTGCCGCGGCGGCTGTGCAAAAGACCGCATAGCGCTTTCCCAATCCAGCGTTCCGCAGCTAAATTATTTTTGCGAAAGTTATCAGGCTTTTTTTACCTATGTTGAACCCTATATGTTGATGATGAGGGCTTTGTGGGAACAAAACTATGCGCCTTCCGATATTCGGAAGTATTTGGCCTGAAATCGTTCTCAGGACGCCGTCTGCTGAAGCCAGGTCCGCACCTCTTCGTTCAGCCACGCCACAAAAAGCCCCACCTCCGGCTTCGCCTCCGTTGGCTGTGCTGTCACCAGCCAGTAAGGCCAGGGATACGGCGCAGTGATGGAGGTTAGCTGGACCAGTTCACCTCTGGTGATGGCATCCTGAACCAGAGAGCGACGCTCCAGCGCGATGCCTTTCCCGAGCCGGACGGCTTCGATAATAATATTGGAGTCGTTAATACATAAACCGCCAGGCACGATCTCTTTCTCTAGCTCCGCATTCACGCACCACGTTTTCCACGACTCCATGGAAAAAATAATATGACTTTTTGCAATCTCAGCAGGCGTAGAGGGCAGCACACCGTCGTTATAGCCTGGAGCGGCCACCACAATGAGTTCATCGGAAAAAAGATAATGACTTTCACTCCCTTCCCAGTTTCCCTTCCCCATCCGTATGGCGATGTCTATCCCCTCCTGCTGCAGGCTGGTGACCGTCAGGCTGGCCAGGATCCGCAGCGTGATATGCGGATATTTCGCCCGAAAGCGTTCCAGGCGCGGCAACAGCCAGTGGCATCCAAAAGATGGCACCATCGCCAGCGTCAGCTCCTGGTTTCTCGGCTTTACCTGCACGAGCCGGGTGGCATCTGCGATATGGTTCAGCGCCTCGCGTACCTGTAAGGCATAGAGCCGCCCCTCTTCGTTGATCTGCACCCCTCGCCCGTTGCGGCTAAAGAGCTTAACGCCCACCATCTCCTCCAGCACTTTGATCTGCTGGCTGATAGCGGAATGGGTAACGTGGAGTTCTTTCGCCGCCAGCGTCACGCTGCCAAGACGGGCGACGGCTTCAAAGCTTCGCAAACTGGCAATGGGTGGAAAATCCGACATGAAAACACTTCCTTATCTGCGCTGGATTTATAACGGCAACTTGCCAACATGTCAGTAATACTAACCTTTACGGTAAGATACTGAAGATATTCGCCAGTAAGATTGTATTGTAATGTCTTGTCATCCTTTTCAATGACGCGTTATTTCACAGAGACAGGAAAACGGGAACGATGATTAAGCTTGTTGGAATGATGGATTCACCTTACGTACGGCGCGTGGCGATTTCCCTTGAGCTTTATGGCGTTGAGTTTGAAAGCCAGCCGCTGTCAGTCTTTAGCACCTTCGAAGCGTTCTCCCGAATCAACCCGGCGGTAAAAGCGCCAACGCTGATTCTGGATAATGGAATCCGGCTGATGGACTCGTCGCTGATACTGAACTATTTTGAGGCTCAGGCCTCCCCCGAGCGGAGACTTCTGCCCGTCGCGCCGGATGCGCAGGCAAACGATCTTCAGACGCTGGGCTTTATTCTCGCCGCCGCTGAGAAAGCCGTGCAAAATGTGTATGAGCACCTCCAGCGCCCGGTGGAAAAGCAGCACGCTGCATGGGTCGAACGCATTACAATCCAGCTGCTGGCGGCCTGCAGGGAATGGAATACCTTACTGAAGGGGCGCGCCACCACCACCGTTCCCGATCAGGTTGCCGTCACGAGCACGGTTGTCTGGACGTTTATTCAGTCGATGATCCCGCACATCGTTAACGCAGCGGATTTTAGAGAAATTCAGGCGTTTGCCGAATCCTTCGAATCATTAGCGGTCTTTAAAAAATATCCTTTCAGCTAAGCAATGAGCCCGGTCAGCGCAGCGCTACCGGGCAAGCCAGCAGCTAAATCTGATAATCAATCGCCACTTCTTCCGGCTCCATCACCTGGCGTTTAATCTCATCCACCGACAGCCCGGCATTGCACAGCTCAATAAAACGCCACACATAGTTGCGCTGCAGCTGCCCGCGCTTCAGACCTAGCCATACGGTATTGGCGTCAAACAGGTGACGCGTATCCAAACGCACCAGGTTCCCGTCTTCGCGTTCGCCGCTGGACTGTTCCGCCACCAGGCCAATGCCCAAACCCAGCTCGACGTAGGTTTTGATGACATCAGAATCCTGCGCACTCAGCACCACGTCCGGCGTTAGTCCTTTGCGGTTGAAGGCCTCGTCTATGCGCGAACGTCCGGTGATCCCCTGGCGGTATGTGATCAGCGGCCATTTCGCAACGTCTTCCAGCGTCAGGGGAGAGACCTGATTCAGCGGATGATCGACCGGAAGCAATAGGCTGTGGTACCAGCGGAACCAGGGGAAGGCCACCAGCAGCGGATCGTTGCTCAGGCGTTCGCTGGCAATGCCGATATCCGCCCCGCCGTTTTGCAGCAGCACTTCAATTTCCTGCGGCGTGCCCTGGATGAGCTCCAGACGGACGTCGGGGAAAAGTTCGCGGAAGGCTTTAATCACCGGCGGCAGGCTGTAGCGCGCCTGGGTGTGGGTGGTGGCGATGGTGAGTACGCCCGAGGCGTCATTGGTGAAGAGATCAGCCAGACGACGCACGTTGCTGGCCTCGTTAAGGATACGCTCAGCAATGGTCAACAACGCTTTGCCCGGCTCAGTCATGCCGAGCAACCGCTTGCCGCGGCGGATAAAGATCTCTATGCCCAGTTCCTCCTCCAGCTCGCGGATATGGCGGCTGACGCCGGACTGGGAGGTATAAAGCATATTGGCGACCTCGGTCAGGTTGTAGTCCCGCCTGGCCGCCTCACGGATAATTTTAAGCTGCTGGAAATTCACGATTCACTCCGGCACATCTGACATAGCTCTATTGTTAGAGTCAGCTGCGCTGCAGAACAAATAATAAAAACCAGCATCTTATGCTTTTATGGAATATCAGCTCACGAGCTGGAGTTCCCGGTTCTCAAGCGACGGCTTGCTGACCAGCGACATCAAAATCTCTTTTACCGCCTGCGCCTGCGGCGACAGCGAACCGCGCGCGGACATGTTCAGCGACAGCGGGAGGCTCATTGACGGCGTGGTGATTCGCGCCATCCAGCCGTTCGCCGCGCTGCACAGCGAACGCGCGGCGGATTCGGGCAGCACGGTGACGCCCATTCCGCTGGCAATGGCCGCGGTCAGCGTGGAGATCGAGTCAATTTCACCGATGATTTTGGCCGTCAGGCGGCGCAGGGAAAACGCTTCGTCCACGCGCACGCGCACGGCGCTGTAGTCGCGCGGCAGATAGAGGTTCATCTCTGCCACGGCGGTAAGGTCTACGCTCTGGCCCGGACAGTCGCGGGTGCCCACAAGATAGAGATCTTCCTTCAGTAACGGCTGGCTGGTGATCCCGGCGACCGGGGAGCGATCGTAAAGCACCGCCATGTCCAGCTGGCCGTTCAGCAGCTTGTCGTTCAGGACGGAACCGCTGTTTTCGTGCAGGTACACCAGCACCTCAGGCAGCTCAGCGCGGACGGCCTGCAGCAACGGCATGGTAATAGAGGACGCGGCCGTTCCCGGCGCCAGGCCAATAGACACGTGTCCGCTCAGGGTCTGGCCCACGTTATTCACCGCCAGCTGCGCCTGTTCACACTGGCGAAGGATGGTGCGCGCATGGGTATAAAGGATCTTGCCTGCTTCCGTTGGCGTGACGCCGCGTTTGGTGCGGATCAGCAACTGCTGATCCATCTCGCCTTCCAGAGTAGCCACCTGCTGGCTCAGCGCGGGCTGCGCGATGTGCAGCACTTCTGCCGCTTGAGTCAGGCTGCCGATATCGACGATTTTTACGAAGTATTTCAGTCGTCTTAAGTTCATTTTGCCCCCTGTTCGAAATGCTTTGCCGGAACCGGCTGTCGTTGTTGAACAGGTTTTGCAATATGAATGCCACTTTTACCATACAGTCTGAATTGGCCGCTAAGCGCCTGAAAATAAGGAAACCTAATCATGGGGTGTGGTTTTATTACTGAAACAGCAGTTTATGATCTGCCCCATTAGGGGTATTTCCGCACCAAAGCGGTGCATTCCGCTGTCAAAAACATCACTTTGCCGATTTTGTCAGCAAACGATCAAAAGGCGTTAATCCACCCTTTGACAAGCCGAACGCAGGTCGATAATATGCGCCCCGTTCACACGATTCCTCTGTAGTTCAGTCGGTAGAACGGCGGACTGTTAATCCGTATGTCACTGGTTCGAGTCCAGTCAGAGGAGCCAAATTTGAAAAGCCTGCTTTTAAAGCAGGCTTTTTGCTTTTCTGCGCAAGGTAAATGCAAAACGGCAACCGGGTTGCCGTTTTTAGTGTGTGCACCCTCTCCCGTGGTAGAGGGATGGGGTGAGGCACCAGCCCGCACAATTGCTTCACATACCCATCTTAACCGGCATCCCCGACCGCCGTTCCAGTTCGGCGCCCGCGCCCTCGTTTATCAGCTGCGTTCGCTGCGCGGCTGATATGGGCAGAGGCACTTTCCGGGTTGACTCAAATTCCGCGCGGTTACGTGATAATGGCTCGTGAACCTCTACCCACCGGCTGCCGTCCGGCTCCGTGCTCATCTTTACGGGCCGATCGATAAGCTGCACGCGGGTGCCTACGGGAACGTTATCGAAAAGGTATTTAATGTCGTTGTTACGCAGACGAATACAGCCCTGGCTCACCCGCAGCCCGATGCCGAAATTCGAGTTTGTGCCGTGAATGGCGTACAGCCTGCCGATATAAATCGCATACAGCCCCATCGGATTATCCGGCCCGGCGGGCACGAAGGCCGGGAGCGTTTTACCCTCTGCCGCATAGGCACGGCGCGTGTTCGGCGTCGGAGACCAGGTTGGTCCCTCCTGCTTGCGCTCAACCGCCGTCACCCAGTTACGCGGAGTCTCCCGCCCGGCCTGACCGATGCCGATGGGCAACACTTCCACCGTATTGCTGCCCGGCGGGTAATAGTAGAGACGCATTTCCGCCACGTTCACGACAATCCCCTCGCGGACGGTATCGGGTAAAATCAGCTGCTGGGGAATAGTTAAGGTCGTTCCGGCTTTTGGTAAAAAAGGATCCACGCCCGGGTTCGCTTCCAGCATGTTGCTCAGCCCCAGGCCGTGCTGGGCGGCAAAGTACTCCAGAGGCAGGGTATTTCCCTCGGGGACCACAACCGTAACGGGGTTGCCGACAAGACGACTGCCTTCAGGCGGCAGCGGGTACGTAACAGCCAGCACACCGGGCGTTACGGCAGCAAGCATCAGCGCGAGCGAGAATAAGCGAATCATAGTTTCCCTGCGATAAAACGAATGGTCACAGGCTAACTATAACTGCCCGCTGCGAAATTTGTCAGAATAGTCACGTGGCGATAACGCTTTGCGAGAAAAACCAGCACAACATGCTGATGAAATAATGCGAGAATAGTGATACCAGACCGGGTCAGGAGGACACAATGCTGGAAAATATGAAAGCCTTCAGAATGGTCGTAGAGTGTCAGGGGTTCCGCGCCGCCGCGATGGCCATGAAACTCTCCCCGGCCATGATCAGCCGCAGAATTGAAAAGCTGGAAAGCGAGGTGAATGCGCAGCTGATTAAACGCAATTCACGTCGCATTTCTCTGACGACGGCCGGTGAGCAATTTTACCAGCGCTGCCTGCTCATTATTGATGAATATGAATCCTGCCTCAGGGATGTCAAAAGCCTCAGTAACGAAATCGGCGGAAATCTCAAAGTGGGTATCCCCCATTCCATCAGCAATCAGCACGTTATTCCGCACCTTGGCGCCTTCCTGGAACGCTATCCCAATCTGAAGCTGGATATCGTGACCGGCAATCACTGTATGGAGCTTTTCAGCCACGGCTTCGATCTGGCGCTGCAGTGTGGCCCACTGCCCGACAGCAACCTCTACTACACGCTGATTGGCTACTGGCGAAAATACACCTGTCTTTCACGCTCCTACGCGCAGCAGCACGGTATTCCGCAGCATCCTGACGATCTGCGCCAGCATACCTGTCTCCTGCATTTTGATAACCACCGCCGCAGCTGGAAGTTTGTGATTGACGATGAGCTGGTTGAAATCCGCCCTCATTACGTCTCCAGAGTGAGTAACAGCCTCGACCTGTGCAATATGGTGCATCACGGGTTAGGGATCTGTTACCTGCCGGAATTCACCGTGAGAGCGGGAATGGAATCAGGAGAAATCATCACCGCCCTTGACGCGTTTATGCCTGCCCCTCTTCCCATGTATGTGGTGCATATCAATCCTCACCCCTCCCCCAAGGAACAGGCATTCATTGATTTCCTCCGCACGCTTAACCTGGCAACGGCCCCGGCGCCAGCATCCTGAGCGGGTTCAGCAGCGCGATCTCCTCAATGCGCGCCGCATCCAGTCCGGCCTCTCTGAACCAGCGGTGGCTGTCCTCCAGCCACTCGCCGATGTCGGGCTGGCCCGGCTGGCCCAGATCCGAGCTGTAAACCAGGTTATGCACTCCCGTCAGCACCTCACAGAGATCGTCGAGGGGCTGATAGCCTAAATAGACCGTCAGGGCGCACTGCTCCACAAAGAGCCACTCATGTTCGCCGAGCGCGCGCAGTTCCCGGGCGGTAAATCCCGTCATCGGATTCGCCGGCTGGTTCAGCATCAGCCTGCAGCCGCCCACTCGCTCAACGGCCTCAATCAGACGCAGCGTTTGGTCTTTCGTCGCATGTCCTGAGGAGATCACAATGTCATGGTGCCGGGCAAAGTGAATGAGCGTTTTTACGCCTGAACGCAGTTCACCCGCCTCATCAGCAATCGAGAGCGGCTGCCCGGCGAAATGCCGGGCGTACTCGTTGCTGAACGTTCGGGATAACCCGCTTTTATGCGCCGTTGGAACCACGGTCGGCAAGTGCACCAGCAGCCTGGGCGCACCCTCAAACTGATACTGGCTCAGCGCCTGGCGGACGGCGTTAAGGTTTATCCCCCCGGCGGCGGCATTCAGCACGACCGAGCCAAAGACGGGCAGACCTTGCTCCTGCATTGCCGATGCCAGCGCGCTGACGCTTCCCAGATGGTTCTTAAGCACCACGCCCCCCTGATACTGCGCGTAGCGTTCTCCGGCCTCCATGGCGGAGTAACGCCGCTGGTAGCTATCCGGGCGCGCGTGATAGTGCACGTCCAGAAAGCGCAAACGGGACGCCCAGTAGTCAAAAAACGGCCGCGTCATGCTTTTGCTTCCCAGGGCACATGGTAGCCAAGCGTTTGTCGGGCTACGTCGAGCGAGGTGCCTTCACGAACAGCGTTGATGATTTCACGCTCCGTTTTTTCTACGTTTTCTGCCCGACGGATCACCTCCTCCAGCTGCTCAGCGGGGATCGCCAGAACGCCATTCTCATCGCCGAAAATCCAGTCGCCAGGGCAGACCGTTACCCCTTCAATCTGCAGCGCACACTGCACCGCAGTGACACGCGCACGGTTCTTGCCGGAAACCATATAGATATTGCTGGCGAACAGCGGGTAATTCATCTGACGAATGTCTGCAATGTCCCTGGCTGAGCCGTAGATGACGGACCCGGCGATGCCTTTAAGCACGGCTTTGGTGGTCAGAATATTGCCCCAGCTGGTGCAGTCCGTACGGCCGCCATTGTCCACAACGATGACCGCGCCAGCCGGAACCCGATCGATATAGTTCCCGGCATTCATAAACTGATTTTTCTCCGCCACGCAGGCTTCATATTTTACGGTCCAGGCAGGTCCCGCCAGCTTACTGCCCCCGGCCTGCAGCTTAATGCCCGCAAGGCCTCCCGCAATGTATAAACTGTCCAGCGCGTCCGAAACGGCCGCCGTGTCCAGCGCTAGCAGGCGCGACTGAAGCGTTGATTGAGTCGTCATTGTCGAATTATCCATGCTGTGTTGTCAGGGTTTTTAAGGCGCACCAGGCGGCATATTCCGGCAGGGTTTGCGCGAGCAGTGTTCTGTTCACTGGAAACGTCATCTGATGCGCCTGACCACCTTGATGACGAACCGACAGGGTCATTTTCCCCAGCCGTGCGTCGCTGTTCAGAAGCTCCGAGAGCGACGGGCTGACCGTCACATCCATCAGCACCGTCGGCTCTCCCTGGCGAGGCAGGCCCCCGGCAGGCAAATACGCTGAGAGCGCTGCATCTGGCGTATGCCAGCGGATACTGCACGCATCCCGCAGTATTTCGCCCGCCGTTTTATTACGTTTGCTCACCAGATAGGGACGCAGCGCGCTGTCCAGACTTTGCCTCACCGGAAGCGGTAAAGGCCGGTGTGCAGGGGTTTCGATCTGCACAATGACGTAAGGGCTTTTCCATAAAAAATGACTATCCCAGTCGGTGGAGGTGGCCAGCGCATTGACGATAGAACCGACCTCGCTCTCGCTGATCCCGATCAGGGTCCAGCAGTACTTTTGCCTTTCAGGCCCGGTATCTTTGTTATTTGCTAATGCCTCTTCCAGCATCGGCAGCGCCTGGGAAGGCGGCCCGGGCAGAACCACCAGCTGGCTGCCCGCCACGCATGCGCTGAAACCTGGAGCGGTGCCGCAAGCGTTATCCAGAATGGAAGCGTCCTCGGGGAAACGCGCCTGAAGACGGTTTGAAGGATCGCTTTTCACCCCGAACGTCACGAGACGACTCTCAATGGTTTTCCACGTCTCTTCGTCGTGCACAAGCGGTTTGTTCAGAACCTGAGCAATGGCCTCGCGGGTTTTATCGTCAGAGGTTGGGCCAAGGCCGCCGCACACCACAATGAGATCGTCCTGCCCGATACGCCCTGTTACTGCCGAGCTTATCTGCGGGATGTTGTCTGCGCAGGTCGCCTGAAATTTGACACGGTAGTGCGCCTTTTCAAGGCATTGACTGATAGCCTGCTGGTTCGTGTTAAGGCATTGCCCGGACAAGAGCTCATCACCAATCGCAATCACGCTGGCCGTTTTAGCGATGGCTGGCTGAACCAGGGCGTCGATTATCGCCTTTGCCATCTCCTCCGTTGTCGCCGGACCGCCTAAATCGTAGGTCGCCACCTTCCCCTCACGAACAACGCGATCGACAGCCTGCTGCAGTTTTTCCGCCTGCGCCTCAAAGCCGAGGTACGCCAGCATTAGCGCAATCGTGTAGAACATCGCACACGGATTGGCTTTTCCCTGCCCCGCCATCCCCGGCGCGCTGCCGTGTACCGGTTCAAAATAGGCCACCTCGCTGCCAATGTTGGCGCTGGGCGCCAGGCCAAGCCCGCCCATCACGCCGGCGGCCAGATCCGACAAGATATCGCCAAACATATTTTCCGCGACAATCACGCCAAACTCGTGAGGCTTACGCACCAGCCAGAGGGCAATCGCATCCACGTTGTGAATATCTGCCCGAATGTCAGGGAAGCGCGCGGCCACTTCCTGAAAGATTGTTGCCGCAAAATGACCGCTTTCGCGCATGACGTTGGGTTTATCGGCAAACGTGACGCGTGAAAAGTGGTGTTGGCGGGCATAGTCAAAGGCCGTCTGAAACAGGCGCTCCAGGCCGTAGCGCGTTTGCAGACGCACTGACCATGCCGCCTCTTCCGGGCCATATTTTTCGAGATTCGGGTGTTTAAGCCAGCTGGCCACATTCTCACCGACACCTTTAAAATCCATACCGGCGTACAGCCCCTCGGTATTTTCCCGAATCACACAGCAGCGGAAAGGACGGCGATCTCCCGTCACGTATTTCACCGGGCGGATGTTGGCATAGAGCCCAAGACGCTGACGGAGCTGAATCACCGGTGAAACATACTCAATGCCTTTCTGCTGGAGCGCGACGGGCAGCGCCTGCTGAGCCTGCACTTTCCCCTTGCTGGTGATGGCGCCCAGCAGCACCGCGTCCGCCTCAGCAATCTGTTCCCAGGTACGGGCCGGCACAGGATTGCCCTCGCGTTCCCAGCAGGACCAGCCTATTTCACCAAAGGTCAGGTTGATGGGGAGATCCAGCGCACCGATAACGGGCAGCGCAGCGTCGCAAACCTCCTGACCAATACCGTCTCCCGGCAAAACCAGAACATTTTTTTTCATAAGGTATCGATCCATTCGTTGAGCAGCGCATTCACCGCAGCGGGATTGTCATTCCACGGACGCATCCCCGCGCCGGGGATGCGTTTGTAATAGTGCTGGGTTCGGGGGCTGTGGGTCTGGTTTTCCCATGAGGCCAGCTGGGATTTTTCACCCACAATCGCAAGGTAGTTACCGTCATAGGCGGCAATATCCGCGCGGGCATCCATCTTTAACAGCAGTGAGAAGCCGGTGAGCATGCGTTTAATCGCCGCCATTTTCTCTGCATCTGGCAGGGAAAATTTTTCCTGCGGCGCAGGCTGACCTTCGGGCAGGACGTAGTGATGCAGAATATCCATGGCCGAACCGAGTTCACCTTTTTCAAGCAGTGCGATGAGACGCACCAGCCGCTGCGTTAATTTCTCGTCGGCAAAACCGGGGGCGCTCACGCTCATGACGCCCGCTACGCCGCGCAAACGGTGTGCCAGCAGCTGCACCAGCGTGCCCGCCATCGCAAACCCCACCAGCAGCCAGGGGCGTTTGACATGGGCATTTAGCTTCTGGCAAAGCGCGTCAATCGCGCTCTGCGGGTCGTCGTGCGTAATCAGGCTCAACGTATCGACGATGGTGACGGAAAAACCTTTTTCTTCGAGCAAGGTAACCAGCGGAGCGCAAAATGCCCCGCCGTCCCAGGCAGGCATGACCGGTGCCAGTATCACCGCATCCTGTAACTTCATGCTGCGGTCCCTGTGATCACGTTTTCAATAGCGCTGAAGACACGCTGACTCTCTGTCGTCAATGACTCTTCAACCATTTTCCGGTTCTCCACGCTGAGATTTTTCACCCCAAGGATCATATCCACTACGCTGCGGTAAGAGGCGTTGTAAAATTCCTTCGAAACCAGCTGATGCACCTGATTAAATATCCACTCCGTGTGATAACGTTCTTTGCCTTCGTTGAAATTACACAGCGACAGCCAGATTTCCATCGCCAGATTTCCCGCCCCTTTTCCCATGCCGGTCAGGGAGCTATCAATAAAGGTCGCGCCGGCCTTTACGGCTTCAATGGAGTTTGCCATTGCCAGCCCCAGGTTATCGTGGGCATGGAATCCCACCTCAAGCGGCGTTGCGCATTTAAGCAGATTAACCAGGCGGGCGGTCTGTTCAGGCCGCAGGCTGCCGTTAGAATCCGCAATGCAAATAATATCGGCCCCGGCGTTCTCACACTGCACTGCCACGTCAACAAGCGTCTTCGCGTTAATTTGGCTGGCGCGCGTAAAGTTCATGCTCACGCGCAGGCCATTTTCTTTCGCCACCTCACACAGTTCCAGCGCGGGTTGGGGATTGTCGGTTTTAATACAGAGCCGAAGCAGCGCAACGCCGCATTCCCGCAGGCGAATAATATCCTGCCGGGTAATATTATGGGGGTGGGCAATGACAACTAATTTCGCTTCGGGCACGGCATCATGAATTGCCTGAATATAATTATCAGGCGACATTCCGGTTAAACCAATATCCACGATGGGTTTAAATGAACCGTTTCGGTAACCTATTTCAATCCATTCAACGCCACTGCCCACCAGTGCGCGCACATGCTTAATTGCGTAGTCTACGGGAAAGCTGAAATTGTTTTGATACCCGCCATCCCTTAATGTGACATCTATATTATTAATCATTGATATTACTCTCTTTACTGGAGACAAATTCCATAAACCCATATTGACCAAAAACATATACAAGGAAACCAACAACGCAGACGCAGGCAATAATCAGCGCGGTCATGACGGGAGCATGGGCTGAAAGTTTTCCAATCAGGAAGGTTGCGAGCGCTGCGCTTCCGAGCTGTAAGGCCCCCATTACACCCGAAGCGGTACCCGACGCCTGCGGGTGCGCCGCGATGGCAGACGCCGTGCCCAACGGCAGCAAAAATCCATTGCCAAAGGTCAGAATGCCGATGGAGAGAATGCTGGTAAACAAAGGCACAGGGCTTAAGTACATCTGAAGTGCAAAAATAATGCCGCCGAGGACAAATATGCGATACCCAAGGCGAATGGTCTCTTCAATACCCGCCTGACGAGATCTCTTCTTAGCGATCAGATTCCCCGCCACGTAGCTTACGGATAGCAGAATATAGGTGTAACCGATATAAAGCGGCGAAAGCCCGAGTTTGCCCAGCAAAAAGGGGGACTCTACGATATAGGAAAAATAGGCTGCATAAGCAAAACAGGGAATCGCGGCATAAAACAAAAACTGCCGGTTTCTTAACACCACAAGCGTATTGACCATAGCCGCCACCGCGCTCAGCTTTTGCCTTTTCTCAGGCGGTAAGGTTTCGCGCAGTGCGGTGAGGCACAGTCCCAGCGTCATGACGATAAACAAGGTCAAAAAGATAAAACAGGATTTCCAGCCGAAGTGTTGGGTTAACACGCCGCCGATCATGGGTGCAATGGCCGGCGACATACCCACAAAGGGAAATATGACAAGATAAAGCTGAGCCGAAGACTTCTTATCCAGCATGTCATTAATAATCGCCCGGCTGACGGTGATACCAGCGCAGGAGCCGATGCCCTGTAATAAGCGTAAAATAAGCAGCTCATTAATATGAGTAGAGTAAATAACGCCTACCGTCGAAACCAACCAGATTAACAGCCCCGCAATAAGCGTTTTCTTTCTCCCCAGACTGTCGCTTAACGGCCCGTACACCAGCTGTGAAAACGCAACGCCAAATAAAAACAGGGCGATAGCATCCTGTATTTGCGCCTCCGTGACCTTATAAAATAATTGCATTTCGCTCAGTGCAGGCAAAAAGATATCGGTAGATATTAATCCGCCCACGGACAGGCATGCAATTAATACCACCAGGGGCATAGATAGCGTTTTATTCATATTCGTATAAACCAGGAATTGGGGTAATACGAATTTATCGGAAGCGCTTCACAATGAGAACAATAATAAACTAAACGGTCTGTTGCACATTAGTAAACGAACGTTTTCTGTCGATAAGATAACGGTAGCGGCGCAACCATCAACCGCATGCGGCGGAAAAGAGAAAGCCTGGGCTCAGGCTTTCTCAGTTTACGCTATCACGCCTCGGTTTTGCGCCACCGGCGCGTCAGCACTTTCTCCGCCTCGACAATAAGGAACATCACAAAACCAATCAGGAAGGTGATGACCCAGTAGCGGAACGGCAGCGCTTCGGTGCCAAACAGCATCTGCATGAAGGGTGCGTATATGATAAGAAGCTGTAGCGCCAGCAGTACGCCGCTCACGATCCAAATCCCTTTATTCGCCAGCAGGCCTTTGCTCAGCGAGAAGCCGTCATTAACGCGGCAGTTGAGCATGTAGAACCATTGCGCAGTGACCAGGGTTTGCAGCAGCACGGTGCGGATAAATTCCGCCGAGTAGCCGCGCGGCTGTAGCCAGGCTTCGAGCACGAAGGCGCTGATGGCAATCATCAGACCGACAAACACCACGCGCCAGATGGCATAGCCGTCCATCACGTGGAGATTCGCCTTGCGCGGTGGCCGGTTCATGATGTCCTTCTCACCCGCTTCAAACGCCAGGCCAAACGACAGCGTTGCCGACGTCGCCATGTTCATCCACAGGATCAGGACCGGCGTCAGAGGGATCAGATTCCCCGCCAGCAGCGCGATGATGATCAGCAGAGCCTGCGCGATGTTGCTGGGGATAACGAACAGAATGGTCTTTTTCAGGTTATCGTAAACCCGACGCCCCTCGTGCACCGCACGGGCAATGGTGGCAAAGTTGTCATCCGTTAACACCATGTCGGCGGCTTCCTTGGTGACTTCCGTCCCCTTAATCCCCATGGCGATACCCACATCCGCCCGCTTGAGCGCTGGGGCATCATTTACGCCATCCCCGGTCATGCCCACGACTTCCTGTTTACTTTGCAGGGCCTGCACCAGGCGGAATTTATCCTCCGGGCTGGTTCGGGCGAAAATATCGTACTGCTGCGCGGCGTCGCTCAGCTGACGATCGTCCATCGCCTCCAGCTCACGTCCGGTGATAGCGCTTGCGGCGTTACCAATCCCCAACATTTGCCCAATGCTCATTGCCGTTTGCGGGTGGTCACCGGTGATCATTTTCACGCGGATCCCGGCCTGCAGACAGTCGGCAATGGCGGTAATGGCCTCCGGACGCGGCGGGTCCATCATCCCTGCAATACCCAGCAGGATCACGCCATCATGCAGGTCCGGATGATCCAGCTCGCGTTGCCCCTCGCGGGCAGGTTTCCAGGCCGCAGCCACCATGCGCAACCCTTCCCGGGCATACTCTTCAATTTTACCTTCCCAGTAAGGCTGATCGAACGGCTGCAGTCCGTCATTCGTCTGCTGGTACTGGCAGAGGCGGAACAGGACGTCCGGCGCGCCGGTGATTAAAATCACCTCTTCATCACCCAGCCGGTACAGCGTGGACATGTATTTATACTGCGAATCAAACGGGATTTTGCTGCGCATTTCGGTATCGAGCGGCGGGAGCGGAATTTTCGCCGCCAGCACCTTCAGCGCGCCCTCGGTTGGTCCCCCGGTGATTTTCCACAGCCCCTGCTCGTCTTTAATCAGCTGGCTGTCATTGCAGAGGTCAATGGTGCGCAGGTAGCGTTCCAGCAGGGAACCCTGCGTCACGCTGACGGGCGTCGGGTCATCTATGGGGTGAATATTCCCCACCGGTTCGTAGCTGTCGCCCTCCACGCGATAGGTCGTGTCAGCAGTAATCACCGCTTTGACCGTCATTTCATTCATCGTCAGGGTGCCGGTTTTATCCGAGCAGATGACCGTCATTGCGCCCAGCGTTTCCACCGTAGGCAGCTTGCGAATGATGGCCTTGCGACGCGCCATGGCCTGTACGCCAAGCGAAAGGATGATGGAAATGATGGCCGGCAGGCCTTCCGGCACGGCGGCAACGGCGAGGCTGATAAGCGACAGCACCAGTTCAGAAACCGGCATATCCCGGAACAGGAGGCTAAAGACAAACAGCGCCACCATCATCACCAGGATAGTGATGAAGATGGTCTTCCCGAGCTTATCCATCTGCACCATCAGCGGCGTGCGGTGCTTTTCAATGTCGGACATCATCTGATTGATGTGGCCAAGCTCGGTCTCGCCCCCGGTTGCCACCACCACGCCTTTACCGCCGCCGGAGCTGACGGTGGTACCTGAGTAGAGCAGATTATACCGGTCACCTAAAGGCAGTTCCCCGCTTAACGCATCGCTGTTTTTCTCAACAACGGTGGATTCGCCGGTCAGGATGGCCTCCTCCACGCGCAGGTTATGCGCTTCAATTACGCGCAGGTCCGCAGGGATACGATCCCCGGCGCGGATCACCACGATATCGCCAGGCACCAGCGCCGTTGTAGGGATCGTTTCATGATTCCCCTGCCGTACCACCACGGCTTCGCTCGAGAGCATATTGCGAATACTCTGCAACGATTTTTCAGCATTGCTCTCCTGAATATGGCCAATCAGCGCGTTGATGATGGCAACCCCAAGGATGACAAACATGTCTACCCAGTGCCCCATAAAGAGCTTAAGCAACGCGGCCACCAGCAATACGTAAATCAATACATCGTTAAAATGCGCCAGGAAGCGCAGCCAGCCGGGTTTACCCTTTTTTTGCGGTAACGCATTCTCACCATGCTGCTGAAGGCGGGCGGATGCCTCAGTGCCGCTAAGTCCTTCCGGGGTGGAGTGGATATTAGACAAGGTTTCGTCAACGGTTTGTTGATAATACGGACGTTCAGGTTTTCCTGTTTTCATCGTTCCTTCCTCAGGTTCTATTCAGAAATCACCTTGCTTTCATGTAATTAACGAATAACGAAAACAGGAACGTGGGCGTAACGCACAATACTTGCCGCCTCTGACCCTAACAAATGGGTTTGAATATTTGGATTTCGAGAACCGACAATAATCGCGCCAGCAGCAAGTTCATCCGCCAGCTTAATAACCTCATCACGAACATTCCCGCTACGAACATGGAGATGAACACGTTCTTCCGGCAGATTCAATTTTTTGACCAGATCGGCCAGCTTTTCTTTCGCATTATTAATCATATATTCATCCATCTTGCGCGCATCTGAAATAAAACCACGCGTCAGTTCGGCTGAAAATTTGGGCATGACGTGAAGCAAATGAACGTCACCCGATGCGCTTTGTGCCAGAAACTGTGCATGCTGCAACGCTTTATCCGCCAGGCTTGTCTCGTAGACATCCACCGGAACGAGAATGTTTTTATACATATCGAGCATCCTTTTTTATAACCAACACGAGAGTGAGTGAAGCTAAAAAACGCATTAAATGCAGGGGGTTGCCATTAATGCCAGCTACGGTAAAAAGAGATGATTGATATTAAACGTAGCACAGGAATATCAGGTTTAGCGCGCCCCCACTGATAATGGTTATTTAACATTTCGCTTTTCGCCGACTATGCTCATAGTCAGCCACCGCTTCCGGCTCATGGAGGAATTTATGTATGGTTTAAGCCTGCTCCGCCTGGGTATGTTCATTGCGCTCGCCATTATCGCCAGCACGGCGATTGGTTTATTTACCTATATGGTCGTCACTGTTCTGGCCGAATAGTGTCACCCCCTGCCCTTGCTACGGAATAAATAAAACAGTTATTTATTAGGGGAATACATTGAACCGCTACTTCTCTCTTCTACCATTCGTTTTATTAACGCTCACGGCGTGCGACCCGAAACCGGAGCAAGCCTCCCCCCTGCCGCGAATGGTAAAAGTGGCGGAGGTGGCTGTCCCCGGACACGCCCAGCAGCGCGTCTTTCCCGCCCGCATTGAATCGGGCGATGCCACAGACCTTTCCTTCAAGCGTGCAGGTCAAATTGAAGCGCTCGATATACGCCAGGGCGCAGCCATCAAGCAGGGACAACAGCTTGCCAGATTAAACGCCCGTGAGGCCCAGCAGCGGGTTAACGACAGACAAACGGCAGCGACGCTGGCCCAGCGGCAATTCGATCGCTTCCAGACGCTGGCGGGCCGCCAGGCGATTTCGAAAGCAGAAATGGATGTGCAGCGTGCAAACCGCGATTCGGCGAATGCGGCGCTTCAGATTGCCAGAGAGGAACTGAATCAGATGACGCTCGTCGCCCCCTTCAGCGGGACGGCAGCCAGCGTACATGTACGAAACCATCAGGTGGTGTCTGCCGGTCAGCCCATTGCGACCCTAACCCGGACCGATCTGCTGGACGTGGTGTTTAGTATTCCTGAGAACCTGTTCAAAACCCTTGATATCCGCAACGCGCAGTATCGCCCCGTGGTGAGAATTAACGCCATTCCGGATCGTGAATTTACCGCCGTCTACAAAGAACATTCGGGCAGCAGCGACAGCAATACCCTGACCTGGCAGGTGATACTTACCATGCCGCGGCCAGATGATTTTCCCGCCGTCGGCGGCGTAAGCGGTACGGTGACCATCAATTTAAGCAACCTCCCGGCGGGCGCGGATGCTCAGGCGCTGGTCGTACCGGTTGAGGCAGTCTTTAATCCGGACAACAGCCCGCGCAATGAGCCGCACGTCTGGGTCGTAACGGGCGAAGGCGACACGCTGCATCTTGAAGACCGCAAGGTCAGCGTGGGGCAAGTGAGTACCGAAGGCGTGGTGATTACCAGCGGGCTTAGGGCGGGCGAGCGCGTGGTGGCCGCAGGCGTTGGGGAGCTCCATGCTAACCAGCCGGTGCGTATCTGGACGCGTGAACGGGGACTGTAATGGATATCTCTCGTCAATTTATTAATAACCCTGTTCGCATCTGGCTAACGATCCTGCTCCTGGGCATCGGGGGTATTTTCGCCCTGTTGAATATCGGCAGGCTGGAAGATCCCGCCTTTACCATTAAAACCGCAGTGGTGGTCACTCACTACCCTGGCGCATCCGCTCAGCAGGTTGAAGAGGAGGTGACGCTTCCGCTGGAGAATGCCCTTCAGCAGTTGCCTTATCTGGACAACGTGAGCTCTATCTCTTCAAACGGTCTGTCGCAAATCACCGTTAACATCGCTTCTCGCTATCACTCGAACGAGCTGCCGCAGATTTGGGATGAACTGCGCCGCCGCGTGGGCGATGCCTCGCGTCAGTTTCCGCCCGGCGTCGTCACGCCCTTTGTGAATGACGATTTCGGCGACGTCTTCGGCTTCTTCTTCGCCATTTCCGGAGATGAATTCAGTAATCCTGAACTGGTGAGATATGCGGAGCAGCTGCGCCGGGAGTTGATTCTGATCCCCGGCGTCGCGAAGGTCGCCATCGGCGGGGCCATTAGCCAACAGGTCAACATCGATATCTCCCTGACCAAAATGGCCGCGCGGGGCATTACGCTGAACCAGCTTTCCGCCCTGCTCAGCAGGCTTAACATCGTTTCCAGTGCCGGAGAAATTACCTCCGGCACCGAATCCATTCGCCTGCACCCGACCGGTGAGTTCGAGAATCTTGATGAACTGGCGGATCTCATCATCACGCCTTCCGGCACCGGGGCGGCGACGCGTCTGCGGGATATCGCCACGCTGTCGCGCGGGCTGAACGAATCGCCGGCCAGTATCTACCATGCCAACGGCAAAAAAGCCGTCACCATGGGCGTCTCGTTTATTCCCGGCGTGAACGTTATCGACGTGGGTCACGCGCTGGAGGCGAAGTTAAACCAGATGTCGGCGGAAAAACCGGCGGGCATACAGATAGACCTGTTTTACGATCAGGCAGCCGAAGTAGGCCACTCCGTTAACGGTTTTATTATTAACTTCCTGATGGCGCTGGCGATTGTCATCGGCGTGCTGCTGATCTTTATGGGCGTACGCAGCGGGATCATCATTGCGTTTTCTCTCGCGCTTAACGTGCTGGGCACGCTGCTGATTATGTATCTGTGGGGCATTGAGCTGCAGCGCATATCGCTCGGGGCGCTGATTATCGCCCTCAGCATGCTGGTGGATAACGCCATCGTGATTGTCGAAGGAGTGCTGATTGCCCGACAGCAGGGCTCCCCGCTGTTAACCGCCGTGAACAACATCATCCGCCGCTCCGCCCTGCCGCTGCTGGGGGCGACAGTGATTGCCATCCTGGCGTTTGCCCCTATCGGGCTGTCGCAGGATTCCACCGGGGAATATTGTAAATCCCTGTTCCAGGTGCTGCTGATTTCCCTGATGCTGAGCTGGTTCTCGGCGCTCACCCTCACCCCGGTGCTGATTAAGTGGTGGTTGTTTAAAAACGACAGCACGCCCGATAAAACCGACGAGTCAGATCCTTACGATAAACGACTCTACCGCGCCTACCAGCGCCTGCTTAACACGCTGCTGCACCATAAGGCACCGACGCTCATTGTCATGGCTGCGCTGCTGGCAGCGTCTGTCTGGGGCTTCGGCGCCGTGCGGCAAAATTTTTTCCCGTCGTCTAATACGCCGATTTTCTTTGTCGACCTCTGGTTACCCTACGGTACCGATATTAAATGGACCGAGAAAATGACCGGCGATATTGAAAAGACGATCAATGGCCAGCCGGGCGTGGAGACCACCGTCTCAACCATCGGTCAGGGAAGTATGCGGTTTATTCTGACCTACAGCGGACAGCGGCAGTACGGCAACTATGCGCAGATCATGGTGCGCATGGACGACCAGCGCAACATCTCTGCCCTGACGCGCCACGTGGACGAGTACATCGCGCGAAACTATCCGCAGGTCAACGCCAGCACCAAACGGGTGATGTTTGGCCCCTCCGGCGACAGCGCCATTGAAGTGCGTATTAAAGGCCCGGATCCTGACAGGCTGCGCCTGATTGCCAGCCAGGTGGACGATATTCTGGCGCGCGACCCGGCCACGGGGAGCGTCCGGAACGACTGGCAAAACCGCAGCAAAGTGATCCGCCCGCAGTACGTCGCCGCGCTGGGACGCGAGCTTGGCGTGGATAAACAGGACGTCGACAACGCGCTGGAGATGAATTTCTCCGGCAGCCGTGCGGGGCTGTATCGGGAAGGGAGTGATCTGCTGCCCGTGGTGGTGAGGCCCCCGGAAAGCGAAAGGCTGGATGCCAGTCATCTGAACAACGTGCTGGTGTGGAGCCAGACGCGGCAGCAGTATATTCCGCTGAGTAACGTCGTCAGCCGCTTCTCGCTGGAGTGGGAAGATCCGCTAATCCTTCGACGCGACCGCTCGCGGGTACTGACGGTTCAGACGGACCCGGATCCGCTGAGCCAGCAAACCTCCGGCGACATTCTCGCCCGCGTGAAGCCGCAAGTGGATGCCCTTAGCCTGCCACACGGCTACAGTATCGAGTGGGGAGGCGACGCGGAAAACTCCAGCGAAGCTCAGCAAGGGCTATTCACTACGCTGCCTCTCGGGTATCTGGTGATGTTTGTGATTACGGTTCTGATGTTCAGCTCGGTAAAAAATGCCGTCGCTATCTGGCTGACCGTACCGCTGGCGCTGATTGGCGTCACGCCGGGATTTTTAATTACCGGTATTCCCTTTGGCTTTATGGCGCTGATAGGTCTGCTGAGCCTGAGTGGCATGCTGATCCGCAACGGCATCGTGCTGGTGGAAGAAATCGAACAGCAGAAAACGCAAAAGGATCAGCACAGCGCGATCGTTTATGCTGCCACCTCGCGCCTGCGCCCTATCCTGCTCACCGCGTTTACGACCGTACTTGGCCTGGCTCCGCTGCTGCTGGACGTTTTCTTCCAGAGCATGGCCGTTGTGATTATGTTTGGACTGGGGTTTGCTACAATCCTGACGCTACTGGTACTCCCCGTTATCTATGCGTGTTTCCATCGTAAGGACGAAGCCAAACAACAATGAATGCGACAGGGCTGAACATTATCAAGACGCTGGGCTGCATGACGGCGGTTACCTTCTTCACCATCTACAATACCTGGGATCATTATGATTATGACTATCACTGGATCCTGGGGTTTTTAACCTTTATCTCGACCATCGCCACGCCGCTGTTTTTTGTGGTGTCGGGCTATCTCGACGGACAATCGCGGCACGGCACCCGCTGGCAGCTGAGTAAAATTAAAAGCCTGGTGATTGTTTTTCTGTTCTGGATAACGATCTACTACCTGTGGGAGCCTTATCAGCGTGGGTATCTGATTCAGCCCTGGTTTGTGTTCGCCTTTATGGTGATTTATACCTTTCACCCGGCAGTTGAGTGGCTTAGCCAGCGGAGAGCACTGTTCTGCGGCGCGATTGCTGCCCTGCTGCTCTTTTCCTACGGATACGATCTGCTATCGGCGCTTTATCCTGAAACGCACGTCCTTTCTCTGTCACCGCAGTATCGGCTGTGGACATGGCTGCTGTTTTATCTGACGGGGCAACTCTTTTGCGACCCGAAAATTGCCGAGTGGATTAGCCGCAAAAATGTGGTCAGGGCGGCGATGGTCGCCATCCCCTTTATCTATCTCTTCACCTGGTTTTACGAGCGCCACTTCTTCTTCGCGCTGTTCAAGGCGGACAGAAACGCCTTTATTCTCACCGGCTCTCAAATTTACATTTTGATCATCGCGCTGGTGATTGCGGCGAACGGCGTGCGCTTTCGCCGCAACGCTGAATTTAAGGAGTCCATTCTGGCCGCCATCAGCAAAACGATGACAGGCGTGTACATTGTGCACTACTCGGTGTTTCATCTGCTGACGGCGCTGATACCGGTGACCTCTCTCGGTATGAAGCTGGCGCTGATTGTGCTCACTTTCATTACCTCTGTTCTCTTCTCCATGCTGGTATTGTCTAACGCCGTGGCAAAAAAGGTGATCACCCTTTAAAAGCCTAAGCGCAGCCAGGCAAAGAGCACGTTACCGTTGTTATACGTCCCGGGAATATAGGTGAACTGGACGGTAACGCGTTTATACCCGGCCGAAAACAGCGGGAAGATGAACGGTAGCGGGACATAGTTTGCAAAATCATCTCGCGCCGTGATGCCCGCCGCGGCACCGAGTCCAAGCCGGAAATCTTTAGCATTATCCAGATACCAGCCCTTCTCCCAGCCATAGCCCATCGCGGGCTGCCATTCGTTGTGCGAGTCCTTGAACATCATCGCAAACAGCGCGCTCCAGTTGCCCTCTTCGTTATAGCGGGAAACGCCCAATCCGCCTCCCCACGGCATTTCATTGTAATTGTCGGTTTTTTCTTTGTCGTACATGAAGCGGGCATGCCAGCTCAGAAACGGCAGGTACAGATCGTAACGTTGTGGCTGAGTCCAGGTTTGCGAAACATCGTCCGTTAGCGCATTCCACCAGCCGCTGATGCGCTGTTCGCCGTAGACGCTGGGTTCCGCATGAAGCGGCGTGGCGAATAAAAACAGAACCATCAAGAGTGCCGAAAAGGTGCGTTGCATCGTGATTCCCTCAGCTTAAGTCACGCAGCGGTCACTATTACTGTAAACCATTCAGCAGGTAACGGAGCCAGGCAGACATAATTATAGCGCTGTAGGTGCAGATGAAATTTATTTATTCAGCGCCTTCCGGAAAGATAAAAACGTTTTCTCAGGCGTTCTGTCGCGGTAGTCTCATAGGTTCCGTTTACAGGACGGACGCAAAGTGAGTGACCTTTCTTATACCAATAATTAAAAATCAGTACGGACAGGACAACTATGGACTCCACCCTCATCTCCGATCGTCCCAACGAGGAGACACCTTCGCTCAATCGCGCCCGCCGCGCCGCCCTCGGCAGCTTCGCGGGTGCCGTCGTCGACTGGTATGATTTTCTGCTTTATGGCATTACCGCCGCGCTGGTATTTAACCGCGAATTCTTCCCCCAGGTCAGCCCCGCGATGGGCACCCTCGCCGCCTTTGCCACCTTCGGCGTCGGGTTCCTGTTTCGCCCGCTCGGCGGGGTGATCTTCGGCCACTTTGGTGACCGCCTCGGCCGCAAGCGCATGCTGATGCTCACCGTCTGGATGATGGGGATCGCCACCGCGCTGATTGGCATTCTTCCTTCGTTTTCCGCCATTGGCTGGTGGGCGCCGGTGCTGCTGGTCACTCTGCGCGCCATTCAGGGCTTCGCGGTGGGCGGTGAATGGGGCGGCGCGGCGCTGTTATCTGTTGAAAGCGCGCCGAAAAACAGGAAAGCGTTTTACAGCAGCGGCGTGCAGGTGGGGTACGGCGTGGGCCTTCTCCTCTCCACAGGGCTGGTATCGTTAATCAGCCAGCTCACCACCGACGAGCAGTTCCTGAGCTGGGGCTGGCGCATTCCGTTCATCTTCAGCATCGTGCTGGTCATCGCCGCGCTGTGGATCCGCAACGGGATGGAAGAGTCCACGGAATTCGAACAGCAGCAGCGGGAAAAGCCGGTTGCGAAAAAACGGCTGCCGGTAATGGAAGCGCTGGTTCAGCATCCTGGCGCTTTTCTGAAAATTATCGCCCTGCGCCTCTGTGAACTGCTGACGATGTATATCGTCACCGCGTTTGCCCTGAACTACTCGACGCAGAACCTCGGTCTGCCGCGTGAACTGTTCCTGAATATCGGTCTGGTGGTCGGCGGGATCAGCTGCCTGACCATCCCCTGCTTCGCCTGGCTGGCGGACAGGTTTGGCCGCCGCCGCGTCTATATTACCGGGGCGCTGATTGGCAGCCTCAGCGCCTGGCCGTTCTTTATGGCGCTCGAAGCACAGTCGGTCTTCTGGATCATCTTCTTCGCCATCATGCTCGCCAACATCGCCCACGATATGGTGGTCTGCGTGCAGCAGCCGATGTTTACCGAGCTGTTTGGCGCGAGCTATCGCTACAGCGGTGCGGGCGTGGGCTACCAGGTGGCAAGCGTGGTCGGCGGCGGATTTACGCCGTTTATTGCCGCCGCGCTGGTCACCTTCTCCGGCGGAGACTGGCACAGCGTGGCGATCTATCTGCTGGCCGGCTGCCTGCTGTCGGCGGCGACGGCGCTGCTGATGAAAGAGACGAGCCACGCCTGATCTCCCTTTTGTTTCACGGGCGTGTGGCATACTATCGGGTAGAGTCGCACACCTGTGGAACAAGGAGACAGAGATGAATAATAAGGGCTCCAGCCTGACCCCGGCTCAGGCGCTGGAAAAACTCGACGCGCTGTATGAACAGTCTGTCAATGCGCTGCGCAGCGCCATTAGCGAATACATCGAAACAGGGAAACTCCCCGATCAAAAGGCCAGAAACGAGGGCCTTTTTGTTTATCCATCGCTCTCTGTGACCTGGGACGGCAGCGCCAGCACAACGCCGAAAACCCGCGCCTACGCCCGTTTTACCCACTCCGGCTGCTACAGCACCACCGTCACCCGCCCTGCACTGTTCCGCCCTTATCTTGAAGAACAGCTCACGCTGCTGTACCAGGACTACGGTGCGCATATTGCCGTTGAGCCCTCACAACATGAAATCCCGTATCCCTACGTGATTGACGGCTCGGCGTTAACGCTTGACCGCTCCATGAGCGCGGGATTGACCCGCCACTTCCCAACGACGGAACTTTCGCAGATTGGCGATGAGACGGCAGACGGGATTTATCACCCGGCAGAATTTTCTCCCCTGTCGCATTTTGACGCTCGCCGCGTGGACTTCTCGCTGGCGCGCCTGCGCCACTACACCGGTACGCCAGCCGAGCATTTCCAGCCGTTTGTGCTCTTTACCAACTACACCCGCTACGTTGACGAGTTCGTCCGCTGGGGCTGCAGCCAGATCCTCGACCCGGAAAGCCCGTACATCGCGCTGTCCTGCGCGGGCGGGATCTGGATCACCGCCGAGACCGAAGCGCCCGAGCAGGCCATCTCCGATCTGGCGTGGAAAAAGCACCAGATGCCGGCCTGGCACCTCATCACCGCCGACGGTCAGGGCATCACCTTGATCAACATCGGCGTGGGTCCGTCAAATGCCAAGACCATCTGCGACCATCTGGCGGTCCTGCGCCCTGACGTGTGGCTGATGATTGGCCACTGCGGCGGCCTGCGCGAAAGCCAGCTGATTGGCGACTACGTGCTGGCCCACGCCTATCTCCGTGATGACCACGTGCTGGATGCGGTGCTGCCGCCGGATATTCCTATCCCGAGCATCGCCGAAGTGCAGCGCGCGCTGTATGACGCCACTAAAGAGGTCAGCGGCATGCCGGGTGAAGAGGTTAAACAGCGCCTGCGCACCGGTACGGTCGTCACAACGGATGACCGCAACTGGGAGCTGCGTTACTCCGCCTCCGCGCTGCGGTTCAACCTGAGCCGGGCGGTGGCGATTGATATGGAGAGCGCCACCATTGCCGCCCAGGGGTATCGCTTCCGCGTTCCTTACGGCACGCTGTTGTGCGTCTCCGATAAGCCGCTGCACGGTGAAATTAAGCTGCCGGGTCAGGCCAACCGTTTCTATGAAGGGGCAATATCCGAACATCTGCAGATTGGCATTCGGGCCATCGACCTGCTGCGAGCGGAAGGTGACAGACTGCATTCGCGCAAGCTGCGTACCTTCAACGAGCCGCCGTTCCGCTAATAGCAATAAGGAAAAAACATGCACACCCCTACACCGCTCTCTGCCCTGCGCCACTGGCTTGAGGCAAGTCATCTCGACGGGATGATCGTCCCGCGTGCGGATGCCTGGCAGAGCGAATACTGCGCGCCCTACGACGAAAAGCTGGCCTGGCTGACGGGCTTTGACGGCTCTGCCGGCGTCGCGCTGGTGCTGAAAAACAAAGCGCTGCTGTTCGTCGACGGGCGCTATCAGGTGCAGGCCCGCGTTCAGGTGAATATGGATGAGGTTGAGATCCACCATCTGCACAACGAGCCGCTGGCAGACTGGCTGGCGGCAAACGTTGAGGCGGGCACGCGCATCGGTTTTGACCCACTGCTGATGACCAACTCAGAGTTCACACAGCTGTCAGCCACGCCGTGCGCGCTGGTGCCGCTGAATGCGTCACCGTTTGACGCCTTATGGACCGATCGCCCTGCCGCACCGGCGGGGCTTCTACGTGAAATGCCGGTAGAGACAAGCGGTGAAAGCAGCGAGGACAAACGTCAGCGCGTTGCCGCCGTGCTGGCCGCGAACAATGCTGACTATCTGGCCGTTACGCTGCCGGATAACATTGCGTGGCTGCTCAACGTGCGCGGCTCGGATATTCCCACCAGTCCGGTACCGCTCTCATTTGCCCTGCTCGGTCGCGACGGCCGCGTTGAGTGGTTTGTTAACGACAATAAGCTCGCAGAACTCCCTGATGCAGTTCTGAACGCCTTCACGATTGCGTCGCAGGACACCTTTATTGAACGCTGTCAGCAGCTTACTGAAGGGAAGCGGGTGATGGTTGATGCCGATTCCGCCCCCGTCGCCCTGCGCTTCGCCATTGAACCACGGGGAGAAATTGTCTGGCGAACCGATCCCATCACCCTGATGAAAGCTACCAAAAACCCAGTCGAGCTGGCGGGTTATCGCGCGTGTCATCACCAGGACGGGGCCGCGTGGGTCAACTTCCTCGCCTGGCTGAGCCGCGAAGTGCCGCGTCGTGCAGCGGCCGGACAACCGCTCACCGAGCTGGAAGTGCAGGCTCAGCAGCTGGCATTCCGCAAACAGCAGCCCGGTTTTATCGAGCAGAGTTTTGCGACTATCTCTGCCTCCTCCAGCAATGCGGCGATGTGTCACTACCATTCGAGCGAGGCCAGCAATAAGCCCATCGGCCATGACCATTTTTACCTGAACGATTCCGGCGGTCAGTATGCTAACGGCACCACCGACGCCACGCGCACGCTGGCGTGGGGTAAGGTCGACCCGCAGCAGCGCCTGCACTACACCGCTGTGCTGAGAGGCTTCCTGTCGCTCATTACCCTGCAGTTCCCTTCCGGGACTCAGGGGCATCAGTTGGATGCGTTTGCGCGTCGCCCGCTGTGGGAGATGGGGCTGGATTACGATCACGGCACGGGACACGGCGTGGGGCACCAGCTTCTTATCCATGAGAACCCGCATCGCATCGCCAAAAAGGTCAACCCGTGGCCGCTGGTGGCGGGCAATATCATGACTATCGAGCCGGGTTACTATCTGGGCGATAGCCACGGTATTCGCATTGAAAACCAGGTGGAGATTGTGGAGAGCCGCCCGGGGTTCTGCAGATTTGCCTCGCTGACGCTCATCCCGATTGATTTAAGCCAGGTGGAATTGCATCTGTTGAGCGAGCAGGAAAAGCAGTGGCTGGATGAGTATCATCAGCAGGTACGTGAGGCGCTGTCACCGCTGGTGAATAGCGAGGCGCGTACGTGGCTGGTTGAGGCGACGGCACCGATTGGCGTGTAATTTCGCGCGGTCTGGTGCCCTCACCCCATCCCTCTCCCACGGGAGAGGGAGCAAACACTAAAAACGGCAACCAGGTTGCCGTTTTGCGTTTACCTTGCGCAGAAAAGCAAAAAGCCTGCTTTAAAAGCAGGCTTTTTAAATTTGGCTCCTCTGACTGGACTCGAACCAGTGACATACGGATTAACAGTCCGCCGTTCTACCGACTGAACTACAGAGGAATCGTGTGAACGGGGCGCATATTATCGATGCTCCCCTGGGATGTCAAAGGCAGAATGCAGATTTCGGATCGTTTGCCGATTTATTCTCCACTTCGCGCAATTGTCAGGCATTCTGTCGCGGATATTTCCACAGCCAGCGCCCGCTGACCATACGCCAGTAGAACAACGCCCCACGCACGGCCCAGTCAAGGAACATCCCCAGCCAGACGCCAACCACGCCCCAGCCGAGCACCACGCCCAGCGTATAGCCCGCCACAACGCGACACCCCCACATGCCGAGCATGGACACCCACATAGCAAAACGGGCATCGCGCGCCCCTTTTAGCCCGGCGGGCAGCACCCAGGATGCCGCCCAGATGGGCATAAAGGCGGCGTTGAGCCAGATGAGGATCTTCACCACCTCTTTAACATCCTCTTCGTGGGTATAGAACGCGGCCATCAGCCCGGCAAACGGCGCGGTTCCCCAGGCGATCAGCGTCAGCCCTATGGTCGACAGCCAGAAGACGTGCCGCAGCTGCCGCTCCGCCTGACCTATCTGCCCTTTCCCGAGCCGTTTGCCCGTGATGATGGTTGATGCCGAACCCAGCGCGTTACCCGGCAGGTTAATCAGCGAGGCGATGGAAAAGGCAATAAAGTTACCGGCGATAACGTCTGTCCCCATCCCGGCAACAAACATCTGCGTCAGCAGCTTCCCGCCGTTAAACAACACGGATTCAATGCTCGCGGGAATGCCGATTCCCATCACTTCCCAGATAATGGCGAAGTTAAAGGGCCGGAAGTAGCTCTTGAGCGTAAGACGCAGCGAAGGCGTAATTCCCGTCATCAGTACCCCGATGATGGCCGCCGCACCGATATAGCGTGAAATGGTTAACCCCAGCCCCGCTCCTACGAACCCCAGCCCATCCCACGAGAACACGCCGTAGATCAGCACGCTGCTGATAATGATATTCAGGATATTCATCCCGCCGTTGATCAGCAGCGGAATTTTAGTGTTGCCCGCCCCACGCAGCGCGCCGCTGCCAATCAGCGCAATGGCCGCCGCCGGATAGCTTAAAACGGTCATCTCCAGGTAGGTCAGCGCCAGGTCTTTAACCTCGTTGGTGGCCTCCCCGGCGACAAAGTCAATAATCTCTTTACCGAAATAGTGGATCACCGCCGCCAGAACAATCGAAAAAATGGTCATGATCATCAGCGACTGGCGGGCCGCCTCGCGCGCACGTTTGGGGTCAAGCTTGCCGAGGCTAAAAGCCACCACCACCGTCGTACCGAGGTCTATGGCAGCAAAAAATGACATCACCACCATGTTAAAGCTGTCCGCCAGCCCGACCCCCGCCATCGCCTCTTTCCCCAGCCAGCTCACCAGGAAGGTGCTCAGGACCCCCATCAGCAAAACGCAGGTATTTTCCAGGAAGATAGGCACAGCGAGAGGGGTGATTTCACGCCAGAACAGGACACGATAGCTTTTACGTTTTGCATACCACGGCGTGCGCTCTATCGCCTGGCGTAAGGAGGCAGTGACGTTCAAAATGGACCTTAGCGAGAAAAGTTGAAACTCCATTTCAAATGATGGGGGAGAAAAGCTAATCCTGCAAAGTATTTTCCTGAAAAAAGATGTGTGGAATTACAACAAACTGACGACAGAATCAGCAATCAGTCGATTTTCCCTAAGATCAGGTTTGACAAAAGTTTTTTCGCCGCTAAGATAAGCCTCCACAACGATTCCTCTGTAGTTCAGTCGGTAGAACGGCGGACTGTTAATCCGTATGTCACTGGTTCGAGTCCAGTCAGAGGAGCCAAATTTAAAAAGCCTGCTTTTAAAGCAGGCTTTTTGCTTTGCGGATAAAGGAAAATGAACGCTCTGTTTGTCTACGGCACACTGCGCCCGGGCCACGCTAATGCGCATATTCTTGAAAACATCGGCGGGGAATGGCTGGCCGGTTCCGTATCCGGTACGTTTTACGAACGCGGCTGGGGTGCGGCGGCGGACTTCCCGGGGATTATCCTCCACCCCGATGGACCGCGTGTCGAAGGCTATCTGTTTATCTCTGATAACCTTCCCGCACACTGGCAGATGCTGGATGAATTTGAAGACGGCTATGACCGGGTTGAGGTCACAGTGACCACCCTTAAAGGTGGGCTGGTTAAGGCCTGGATTTATCAGCTACAGCCGCGCTCTGAATCATAAAAAAAGGCTCTCTGTCACCAGAGAGCCTTTTTCACTATTCGCTGCGATTACTCGCTTTTTGCTTCGGCGTTTTTAATTTCGCCCATCACTTTCAGCTTCTTGGAGATGTCACGACGCTCTTTGGACAGCTCAGCGTTTTTGATGATGTAGTCATCAACGCGGTCTTCATAGTCGCTCTTCATGCTGGCGATGATGCCCTGAATAGCTTCAACGCTCATGCCTGGCTTGATGTAGTCGCTCAGGTTATCGAGCAGCAGAACACGTTTCTGGTTGTCACGGATCTTCTTCTCAACGTCCTGGATTTCACGCTGCAGCTTGTTTTTGCGGCGGAACAGGCGGACGAATTCCAGAACATCCTGGAACGAAGGCTTGGTAGTTTCCATTTTTACACCCCTGATAATGTGAGATTCGGATTCGTTAAAGCAACCGTTGTAACAATAACCTTACTGACAGCGGCTGCGAATGACAATGAGTATATCGTTTAAAGCTATCATAACCCCAATTGCTGCTGAATCGAAGCAGCAGCCGTCACATACGCCTTTTATTTGCGCAGCGCGCGGCAAATAAGGTGCGATAACAGCTCAAGCTGCCGCGCCAGTTCCAGGCTCAGCCAGACGTAGCCATGAATAGGCGTTTCCGCCACGTTATCGCCCTGGCGTTCATTGATTAACTGCTTCAGCTCCGCGACGATCTCATTCAGCCGCTCGCTGTTGGCCAGTATCGGCTGCGGGTTCCCCTCATAGAGCGCATGAGCGATGGTCAACAGCGTTTGCTGCGTCATCTGCTGGGTCTCTTTGAGGGTCTGCGCGTTAAGCATCAGCAGATGGCTTGGACGCGAGGCCCAGTGGGCATTGATTTGCAGTTCAAGCATGCAGACCAGATTGCGGCTTACCGTCTGGATGGCTTCGAAAATCGCTTTCTGAATATGGGTTTCTTTGCTGGCGGGCGCGATCAGGCCGCGCATTTTAACCACGTCGTTGAGGATCGTTTGCAGATGTTTTTCCAGCCGGGGACGCTCAACCAGATTCGGGGAAAAACCGGCCTGATAGACGCGGTTAAAGGCGGTGACGTAGTTAGCCATCTGAATACGCCAGTGCAGAAAAGCACGCTGCGGCCAGATACCAGTGAAGAGCATGGCCAGCAGTGACCCCAGGATGACATCCCCGCTTCGCCACAGCGCCGTGGTCATATCCCCGGCGGGCGCACCGACAACCACCGCGAGAGTAATACCAATCAGCAGCGCCTGATAAGGCCGCTTGCCCAACGCCAGCCAGCCGCAGAGGAACATGGCAGCACCGCACCACGCCAGCATCACGGGAAAGGAGATGAGTTCCAGCTTCAGGGCAATAAGCCCCAGGGCAGATCCAAGAACGGTACCGCCTATCCGCTCGAAGGCGCGAGGAACAACGTTCCCCCAGAATGAGATAGGCCCCATCACCACCACCAGCGTGATCAGTGGCCACGTTCCCTCCGGTACATCCAGCAACCGGACCAGTACAAAGGTCAATACGAAAGCCAGCGCGATGCGACTCCCGTGCACCACGCGGTAATGTTTGTACAAGCGAATTTCAAATGGGGTTAATGATTTGTCGGGACGCACACCCGCTCTCCAGCAACACGGCAAATCACAATTGTACTGTGTTTTCAGCCGGGCGGATCGCACCCGGCTGAAAAACCCTTCATATTGCAGGCTTAAACCGTTTTGTGCTCTACCGCGATATACATTTCAATGTCCCAATAGCCGTCCGCATTGCCGTCGTTAAGATAGCGTTCGAAGCAGGGTTTGAGCGCCATCTGGTATTTACTGTCCTGCAATAAAGAATTGAAGAACTGATACCACGGCGTCGCAAAGTCGTAGTTTTCCACGCGCGCCGTCGCCACGGCGTAATCCCCGCCAGCGATTTCCGTCATCATGACGCCTTCGCTGTTTTCCGGGATAACGAAATCATCCGGTACCGTAACGGCCGTATCGCAGCGCAGTTTTTCTGCCGGGACCTCATCGGGGTTATCGTAGTAGACCGCAACCCACTCCAGCGGCTCAATGTGACGCCCGTCCACCCACATAACCAGCTGTTCAAAGCCCTGCTTAACCGTTTTTTCCCACGGCCCAACAAGATGAAAACCCGCAATCTTACGTTTCTGTTGCTGCTTGATGCTGTAGTCCATGCTGCCTCCGTTTATTACTGTATATTTATACACTATAAAGCTGGATTACTATTATCGGCAAACGAGGAGTGTTTATTATGTGAGCAGACTCGCAACCCTGCCAGTCTGCCCATCAGCGGTTAAAGCGTGTGGTGCAGATAATCGCTCAGGCGTGAGAATACGCCTCCCTTATCAACGGCTTCCAGAGTGACTAACGGCCAGTGCGCCACAACCTTGTCGCGATCGTAGAGCTGGATCTCCCCGACCCGCTGATGCGCGGCAATCGGCGCTTCCAGCTCTTTTTTATCCAGAACGTATTTAGCCTTGATGTTCTGCACTTCCGCTTTCGGTAACGCCAGCCAGAAGTCCTGATCCGTCCCCAGATTTATCTGTTCTTTATCGCCGTACCAGATACGCTCTGTCCCCACTTTTTTACCATTATGCAGGATCTGCACCGTATCGAAGTTCTGCTGTCCCCAGTGCAGAAGCTTACGCGCCTGGTCTTCGCGCCCTTTGGGGCTGTCGGCCCCCATCACCACCGCGATTAAACGACGCTGTCCGTCAACGGCAGACGCAATCAGGTTAAAGCCCGCGCCCGAGGTGTGCCCCGTTTTCAGGCCGTCCACGTTCATGGTTTTATCCCACAGCAGGCCGTTACGGTTCTGCTGAGTGATCCCGTTCCAGGTGAGGCTCTTTTCGCTGTACATATGGTAAAAATCAGGCTCACCGTGAATGATAGCCCGGGAGAGCACGGCCAGATCGTAAGCGGAACTGTGCTGCCCTGGCGCATCCAGCCCGTGGACGGTTTCAAAGTGCGTATCGCGCAGGTTCAGCTTTTGCACGTAGTCGTTCATCATCTTCACAAACTGCGGCTGCCCGCCCGCCACGTGGTCGGCCAGCGCCACGCAGGCATCGTTGCCGGAATCGACAATCAGACCGCGGCTTAAGTCACGCACGGAGACGCGATCGCCCTCTTTCAGGAACATCAGCGACGAGCCGTCAAAAACCGGGTTGCCTTTGGCCCACGCGTCACGCCCTACGGTAACAATGTCATCCGGCGTAATACGGTGGCTGTCAATGGCCCGATCGACTACATAGCCCGTCATTAGCTTAGTGAGGCTCGCCGGATTACGTTGTTGATGTTCGTTGCCCGCCGTTAAAATTTGACCAGTCGTGTAGTCCATCAGCACCCAGGATCCCGCCTGAATGGCTGGAGGCTGCGGCGAAAAATCCAGTGGCTCAGCCGCAAAAGCAGATGAGACACTCGAAGCGAGTAAAGAAACAGCAATAAACAGACGGCGTTTCAACGGTATATCCTCAGGTCATTAAAAATCGATGACCTTTTTACGGGAGTTCTGATGTCGTTACCTGGCTTAATTGCAAAAAAATGTGACAGAACGCAGGTTTTCCGCTGAAGTTCCCTCGCAAATTTACGCCATGCCGGCGCTTTTTATTCGGTCTGACCCGCGCGATCGTTTACCATAGTGGCGTCATTTTTTAACAGGATGGTATTACTGGTGTCTGACTCTGCCGCACGCCCGACTTTTTTATTCCACGACTACGAAACCTTTGGCACGCATCCGGCGCTGGACAGACCGGCGCAGTTTGCCGCCATCCGTACCGACGACGAATTCAACATCATTGGCGAGCCCGAGGTCTTTTACTGCAAACCGGCTGATGACTACCTGCCGCAGCCCGGCGCGGTGATGGTCACCGGGATCACACCGCAGGAAGCCCGGGAAAAAGGCGTTAACGAAGCAGAGTTCGCCCGCCGCATCCACGATCTGTTTACCGTTCCCAATACCTGCGTGGTTGGCTACAACAACATCCGTTTTGACGATGAAGTGACGCGCAACATCTTCTATCGAAACTTCTACGATCCGTACGCCTGGAGCTGGCAGAACCGCAATTCACGCTGGGATCTGCTCGACATTATGCGCGCCTGTTATGCCCTGCGTCCTGAAGGCATTAACTGGCCGGAAAATGAGGAAGGGCTGACGAGCTTCCGGCTGGAGCACCTGACGCGCGCCAACGGCATCGAGCACAGTAATGCCCACGATGCGATGGCGGATGTCTATGCCACCATTGCCATGGCGAAGCTGGTGAAAACCGCGCAGCCCCGGCTGTTTGAATATCTGCTTAGCCACCGCGGCAAGCAGAAGCTCATGACCCTTATCGACGTACCGCAGATGAAGCCCCTGGTGCATATCTCCGGCATGTTTGGCGCATGGCGCGGCAATACCAGCTGGGTTGCCCCGCTGGCCTGGCACCCGGATAACCGAAATGCGGTCATCATGGTGGATTTGGCGGGGGATATTTCGCCGCTGCTGGAGCTTGACAGCGATACCCTGCGCGAACGGCTTTACACCCCGAAAAATGAACTCGGCGCTCTGCCTGCGGTGCCGGTCAAACTGGTGCATATCAATAAATGTCCTGTACTGGCGCAGGCGAACACGCTGCGCCCGGAAGACGCCGACAGGCTAAGCATCAACCGTCAGCACTGTCTGGATAATCTGAAAGTGCTGCGCGATAACCCACAGGTGCGCGAGAAAGTGGTCGCTATTTTTGCCGAGGCGGAGCCGTTCGTGCCGTCCGAAAACGTAGACGCCCAGCTCTACAACGGCTTCTTCAGTGATGCCGACCGTGCAGCCATGAATATTGTTCTGAAAACCGAGCCGCGTAATTTACCGGCGCTGGACATCACCTTCGCCGATAAGCGCATCGAAAAGCTGATGTTTAATTACCGGGCGCGCAACTATCCCGGCACGCTGGACGAGGCTGAACAGGCTCGCTGGCTGCAGCATCGTCGTAACGTGTTTACGCCAGAATATCTGCACAGCTACGCGCAGGAGCTGGAGATGCTTTACGGCCAGTACGAAGGGAATACAGAGAAGCAGACGCTGCTGAAAGCGTTGTTCCAGTACGCGCAAGAGATAGTGTGAAATTCAGATATAAAAAAACCGGAGCCTTTGAACTCCGGTTTTTTTCGCCCGTTGGCGCTGCGCTTACGCGACGTCTTCGTACTGAGGAACCGGGTTACGGAAGCTCTTCGTGACGCAAGCCAGGTAAACCAGACCGATACCAGCCCAAATCAGGCCAAGCACCATTGAACTCTCTTCCAGGTTAACCCACAGCGCGCCCACGGTCAGGGCACCGCACATCGGCAGGAACAGATACTGGAAGTGATCTTTCAGCGTCTTGTTACGCTTTTCACGGATCCAGAACTGAGAGATAACCGACAGGTTAACAAAGGTGAACGCCACCAGCGCACCGAAGTTAATCAGCGCCGTAGCCATCACCAGGTCAAAGTTAATCGCCAGCAGCGCAATAGCACCGACCAGGATGATGTTCATCGCCGGGGTACGCCATGTTGGATGAACATAACCGAAGAAGCTTTTCGGGAATACGCCATCGCGGCCCATTACGTACATTAGACGCGCAACGCCTGCATGCGCGGCCATACCGGACGCCAGTACGGTGATGGTGGAGAAGATCAGCGCGCCGACCTGGAACGCTTTACCCGCCACATACAGCATAATTTCCGGCTGAGATGCATCCGGATCCTTGAAGCGAGAGATATCCGGGAAGTACAGCTGCAGGAAATAGGTCGAGAAAATAAAGATCAGACCGCCAATCAGCGCCGTCAGGAAAATAGCACGCGGAATCACGCGCTCTGCATCTTTGGTTTCTTCAGACAGGTTGCTGATCCCATCAAAACCGGTAAAGGAGAAGCACAGAATGGTTGCCCCGGTAATCATTGGGATCACATGGGCATCACCAGACCAGAACGGCTTGCTGCTCGCCAGTGTGCCCGCGCCTTCGCCATGGAACACGCCGTAAATGACCATGCCAAGAATAACGGCAATCAGGACAACCTGAAGCACGACAATTACGGAGTTAAAGTTGGCAACGGACTTGATGCTGCGCAGGTTAAAGGCAGTCATAAAGGCTACCAGCGCCACGACGAACATCCAGGAGGGAATCGACGGCACCAGCGCTTCAAAATAAATTTTTGCCAGCAGAATGTTGATCATCGGCGCGAACAGATAGTCGAGCAGCGACGACCAGCCAACCATAAAGCCAACCGTCGGGCTGATGGATTTCTGGGCATAGGTGTAGGCGGAACCGGCAGACGGATAGCGACGCACCAGTTTACCGTAGCTCAGCGCGGTGAACAGGATCGCAATCAGCGCGAAGCCGTATGCCGTCGGCACATGACCGTCTGTGAGGCCTGATACGATACCGAATGTATCGAACAGCGTCATCGGTTGCATATAGGCCAGGCCCATCATAACAACCGGAATCAACGTAAGCGTTTTACGTAATTCCACGCGAGAGGTGTTTGGAGTTGCGTTATGCGACATAGTTATTCTCCTTTACGGTGATAACCGCCACGTAAGCGAAAAATTGCCCCATTTCTTTCTTCCTCAGCGACAACAACTGTCGGATTTTAGTAAATATCTATCCGGTACGAAGCCCGGCCTCTTGGTTTTTAGTTTCGTTTCGTACATGCAAAAAAAAATAACCGACGCCTTTTATATCGTCGATTATTCATTTGGTTGCAGCGGCGGCATTTTGCCCCACATCGGATACAAAAGGCAATACTTTGCAACGCACCGGGTAATTTTCTTTTTGCTAACTGGCTGATTTCTCGACGCTACCCTGAGAGTAAACATCGGCGATAGCACTATTTGCTAAAATTTCGTCCCGCCACCAGGCGCTGGCCAGCCCGGCGGTTTGTTCGTTCCAGCCCACCCATACCGACTCGTTACTGCTTTGAGCAAGTACCTGTTTTTCAACAAGCGCACCGCTATCAATAAAGCGCTGCGCCAGATAGCGGGGTAAATAACCACAGCCCAGACCGCTAATTTGCAGTTCCAGCTTGGTTTTAAAGTCAAAAACGGTGATGGCCTCCTGCTCATCCAGCAATTGCGAGGAAACCGCACATTCCGCGCGCGAGCTGTCCCCCACGACAATCGCGCGGTAGCCCTTTATGACGCGACGGTTAAGAGGCTCAGGTTCCTGAGCCAGCGGATGATGGGGCGCCACGGCAAATACCTGCTCCAGCACGCCGAGTCGGGCAAAACCAAATTCGCTCAGCTGAGGAGGCTCATGCAGTGCACCGACAAAAATGTCCGCCCTGCCTTGCGTTAAGGCATCCCAGGAACCGCCCAGCACGCCGTTGATGAAAATCAGCCTGGTGACGCTGTGATGCTGGTAAAACGTTTCAATCAGCGGCGTCAGGAGAGAAAATGGAAAGGTGTCATCCACGCCAATCACCAGCTCGTTCTCCCATCCCTGATGGAGCTTGACGGCCTGCTTTTCCAGCTCGCGAACGGTATGCAGAACCTCACGGCCTTTTTCCAGCAGCATCTGTCCGGTGCGGGTAAAACGGGCGCGGTGCCCGGTGCGATCGAGGATCTGGATATTGAGATCGCTTTCCAGTTTTTGAACGGTGTAGCTCAACGCCGAAGGGGTTTTGTAGAGCTTTGCCGAGGCTGCCGCAAAGCTTCCCTCTTTTTCCAGTGCATCCAGAATAATAAGAACATCCAGCAGCGGTTTCATGCTCGCCCCCTTCTGGTGTGCGATTGTCTCCGCTGCAGGACTTATTCCATGGGCATCACCAGCGGATCGGGATACTGATACTCAAACCCCAGCTCATGACAAATGCGATTGCCATCAACAATTTTACCTTTACTGTCATCCTTTGTCTCACCGAAAACCGGCGCCGCCAGGCCCAGCTGACGTGCCATCAGTGGGTAAAACGTGCTGCGCGCCGGATGAGACGGTGCACATATATTATAGATGTGTCCGCCTTTTGGAGCCTGTAAGAGTAGCTCAATCGCGCCAATAACATCCTCCAGATGGACAAGATTCACGCCATGCTGACCGTCGGGCGCCGTCTTTCCGGCGAAGAAGCGTCCCGGATGGCGACCAGGGCCCACCAGCCCCGCCAGACGAACGATATCGACCTGCGTGCCGGGAAGATTATGCAGCCAGTCTTCCAGCTCTTTCAGAACCTGACCGCTCGCGGTAACGGGACGGCGCTCGGAACCCTCTTTCACCACGCCCTCAGCATCGCCATAGACCGACGTCGAGCTGGTAAAAATAATGCGCGGAACGTGATGCGCCAGCGCGCTGTCGACAATCTCCTGCATCGCCTGCAGATAAAATGATTCACCCGGGCCACTGCGCCGCGCGGGTAGCGTTATCACCAGCGCATCCACGTTCATCAGCGTGTCCAAATCATCCGCATCACACACCAGCTCCGGTTCCAGACGCAGTTCAACGCCATCAATACCGCACATTCGCGCCGCTTCGACCCCGTCTCGGGTGGTCTTGCTCCCGGTCACCTGCCAGCCTTTCGCGGCTAATGACATCGCCAGCGGCATTCCCAGCCATCCTAAACCGACAATCGCGACCTTTTTCATGCGAATTCTCCTGACTCTCACTCGTCTTTCATAAGGCTACGCCAGCCCGGCAGAACACACAATTCATAGCATCAATATGAAATGAATTAATGATCAAAAAAAGCCCTTGCAATATGTCGTACAACTGGTTTAGGTTAAAAGACATCAAATGAATAAGCATTCATCGAGAATTTATATGACACGCGTTCAATTTAAACACCACCATCATCACCATCATCCTGACTAGTCTTTCAGGCGATGTGTGCTGGAAGACGTTTGGATCTTCCAGTGGTGCATGAACGCATGAAAAAGCCCCCGGAAGATCTTCTTCCGGGGGCTTTTTTTTGGACCGAATTCAGACAGGTTAAAACAGGTTAACGAGGAATAAAGAATGTTAGATAACTCACGCTTACGCATAGCTATTCAAAAATCAGGCCGTTTGAGCGACGACTCACGCGAACTGCTGGCCCGCTGCGGGATTAAAATTAACCTGCACACCCAGCGCCTGATTGCTCTGGCTGAAAACATGCCCATCGACATTCTGCGCGTGCGTGATGACGATATTCCCGGCCTGGTCATGGATGGTGTCGTTGACCTCGGCATCATCGGTGAAAACGTGCTGGAAGAAGAGCTGCTAACCCGCCGCGCGCAGGGCGAAGATCCGCGTTACTTCACCCTGCGTCGTCTGGACTTCGGCGGCTGTCGCCTGTCGCTGGCAACACCGGTTGATGAAGCGTGGGACGGCCCGGCCGCGCTGAACGGCAAACGTATCGCCACCTCCTATCCTCACCTGTTGAAGCGCTATCTCGACCAGAAAGGCGTGCAGTTTAAATCCTGCCTGCTGAACGGCTCCGTTGAAGTGGCACCGCGTGCGGGTCTGGCAGACGCCATCTGTGACCTCGTCTCTACCGGCGCGACGCTGGAAGCGAACGGTTTGCGCGAAGTGGAAGTGATCTACCGCTCTAAAGCGTGCCTGATTCAGCGCGATGGCGAGATGGCCGACGCCAAGCAGCAGCTGATCGACAAACTGCTGACCCGCATTCAGGGCGTCATTCAGGCGCGCGAATCCAAATACATCATGATGCACGCCCCAACCGAACGTCTGGAAGAGGTCATCGCTCTGCTGCCTGGCGCTGAGCGCCCAACCATCCTGCCGCTGGCAGGCGATCAGCAGCGCGTGGCGATGCACATGGTGAGCAGCGAAACCCTGTTCTGGGAAACCATGGAAAAACTGAAGGCGCTGGGCGCAAGCTCCATTCTGGTGCTGCCTATTGAGAAGATGATGGAGTAATGGCCATGAGCTTTAACACAATCATCGACTGGAATACCTGTAGCGACGCACAGCAGCGCGAGCTGCTGATGCGCCCGGCGATTTCCGCCTCAGAAAGCATCTCACGCACCGTGGCGGAGATCCTGGATAACGTCAAAGCCCGTGGCGATGACGCGCTGCGTGAATACAGCGCGAAGTTTGATAAGACGGAAGTCGGCACGTTACAGGTTACCGAGCAGGAAATCATTGATGCCACCGATCGTCTGGGTGACGAGATCAAACAGGCGATGGCCGTCGCGGTAAAAAACATTGATACCTTCCACACCGCGCAGAAGCTGCAGACCGTGGATGTCGAAACCCTGCCCGGCGTACGCTGCCAGCAGGTGACGCGCCCGGTTGCATCAGTGGGGCTTTATATCCCCGGCGGTTCAGCGCCGCTGTTCTCGACCGTATTAATGCTCGCCACGCCGGCGCGTATCGCCGGATGCCAGAAAGTGGTGCTTTGCTCACCGCCACCGATTGCCGACGAAATCCTTTATGCGGCGAAGCTGTGCGGGGTGCAGGCGATCTATAAAGTGGGCGGTGCACAGGCGATTTCTGCCCTGGCATTCGGGACTGAATCCATTCCGAAGGTCGACAAAATCTTTGGCCCTGGCAATGCGTACGTAACCGAAGCCAAGCGCCAGGTCAGCCAGCGTCTGGACGGCGCGGCCATCGATATGCCTGCCGGTCCGTCTGAAGTGCTGGTCATTGCCGACAGCGGCGCAACGCCTGACTTCGTGGCCTCCGACCTGCTTTCTCAGGCGGAACACGGCCCGGACTCGCAGGTGATCCTGCTGACGCCGGATGCCGATATGGCGAAACGCGTGGGCGAAGCCGTCGAGCGCCAGCTTGCCGACCTGCCCCGCGCCGACACGGCACGCCAGGCGCTAGCGGCCAGCCGCCTGATTGTGGCGCGCGATCTGGACCAGTGTATTGCCATCTCCAACCAGTACGGTCCGGAACACCTGATTATTCAGACCCGCAGCGCGCGCGATCTGGTCGACAGCATCACCAGCGCCGGCTCGGTGTTCCTCGGCGACTGGTCACCGGAATCCGCGGGGGATTACGCCTCCGGCACTAACCACGTGCTGCCGACGTACGGCTATACCTCTACCTGCTCCAGCCTTGGCCTGGCGGATTTCCAGAAACGCATGACCGTGCAGGAACTCTCCCGCGAAGGGTTTGCCTCACTGGCCTCCACTATTGAGACCCTGGCCGCCGCCGAGCGACTGACCGCCCACAAAAATGCCGTGACGCTGCGCGTTGCAGCCCTGAAGGAGCAAGCATGAACATTGAAGAGTTAGCCCGCGAAAATGTCCGTCGCCTGACGCCTTATCAGTCTGCGCGTCGTCTGGGCGGAAACGGGGACGTCTGGCTGAACGCCAACGAATTCCCGACTGCGGTGCAGTTTGAGCTGTCGCAGCAAACGCTGAACCGCTATCCGGAGTGTCAGCCGAAGGCGGTTATCGAAAACTACGCGCAGTACGCGGGAGTGAAGCCGGAGCAGGTGCTGGTCAGCCGCGGCGCGGATGAGGGCATTGAGCTGCTGATCCGCGCGTTCTGCGAGCCGGGCAAAGACGCGGTGATGTACTGCCAGCCTACCTACGGCATGTACAGCGTCAGCGCCGAAACCTTCGGCGTGGCGTGCCGCAACGTGCAGGCGCTGGAAAACTGGCAGCTCGATTTGCAGGGCATTGCCGACAATCTTGATGGCGTGAAGGTTGTCTTCGTCTGCAGCCCAAATAACCCAACCGGGCAGATTATCAACCCGCAGGATATTCGCACCCTGCTGGAGATGACGCGCGGTAAAGCCCTGGTGGTCGCGGATGAAGCCTATATTGAGTTCTGTCCGCAGGCAACGCTGGCAGGCTGGCTGAAAGAGTATCCGCACCTGGTCGTGCTGCGCACGCTGTCGAAAGCCTTTGCCCTTGCAGGTCTGCGCTGCGGATTCACGCTGGCGAATAAAGAGGTCATCGACCTGCTGCTGAAAGTGATCGCCCCGTACCCGCTCTCGACGCCGGTTGCCGATATTGCGGCACAGGCGCTGACGCCGCAGGGCATAAATGCAATGCGCGAGCGCGTGGCGCAGATCCTGGAAGAGCGCCAGTACCTGGTGACAGCCCTGAAGGATATTCCCTGCGTGGAGCAGGTGTTCGACTCGGAAACCAACTATATCCTGGCGCGCTTCACTGCCTCCAGTGCCGTATTTAAATCTTTGTGGGATCAGGGCATTATCTTACGAGACCAGAATAAACAACCTTCCCTGAGCGGATGCCTGCGCATTACCGTAGGCACCCGCGCAGAGAGCCAGCGCGTGATTGACGCCCTGAAAGCGGAGAAAGTATGACCCAGAAGATCCTTTTCATCGATCGTGACGGCACCCTTATTTCGGAGCCACCAGCCGATTTTCAGGTCGATCGATTCGACAAACTGGCTTTTGAACCGGACGTGATCCCGGTGCTGCTTAAGCTGCAGAAAGCCGGATTTAAGCTGGTGATGATCACCAATCAGGACGGTCTGGGTACGGACAGCTTCCCGCAGGCGGACTTTGACGGTCCGCATAATCTGATGATGCAGGTGCTGACCTCTCAGGGCGTGGTGTTTGATGAGGTGCTTATTTGCCCGCACATGCCGGCCGACGAGTGCGACTGCCGTAAGCCAAAGGTGAAGCTGGTTGAGCGCTATCTGGCTGAAGATGCGCTGGATAAAACCAACAGCTACGTCATCGGCGATCGCATCACCGATATTACGCTGGCGGAAAACATGGGCATCGCGGGGCTGCGCTACGATCGTAACGACCTTAACTGGGCAAAGATTGGCGAGCAACTGACAAAACGCGACCGTTATTCCCACGTTGAGCGTAACACCAAAGAGACGCAGATTGATGTGAAGGTCTGGCTGGACCGTGAAGGCGGCAGCAAGATCCACACCGGCGTCGGTTTCTTTGACCACATGCTGGACCAGATTGCCACCCACGGCGGTTTCCGCATGGAAATAGCGGTGAAGGGCGACCTTTACATTGACGATCACCACACAGTGGAAGATACCGGCCTGGCGCTGGGTGAAGCCCTGAAGCTGGCGCTCGGCGACAAGCGCGGCATCAACCGTTTCGGCTTCGTCCTGCCGATGGACGAGTGCCTGGCGCGCTGCGCCATGGACATTTCAGGTCGTCCGCACCTGGAATATAAAGCTGATTTCACCTACCAGCGTGTGGGCGATCTCAGCACCGAAATGGTGGAGCACTTCTTCCGTTCATTGTCCTACACCATGGGCCTGACGCTGCATCTGAAGACCAAGGGCAAAAACGATCACCACCGCGTGGAGAGCCTGTTTAAAGCCTTTGGCCGTACGCTACGCCAGGCGATCCGCGTGGAAGGTGATGCCCTTCCCTCATCAAAAGGAGTGCTGTAATGAACGTGGTGATTCTGGATACCGGATGCGCCAACCTCAACTCCGTAAAATCGGCCATTGCGCGCCACGGCTATGAGCCGGTGGTAAGCCGCGATCCGGACGTTGTCTTGCGCGCCGATAAGTTATTCCTGCCGGGCGTTGGCACCGCGCAGGCCGCGATGGATCAGATTCGCGAACGCGAGCTGGTCGATCTGATCAAAGCCTGTACCCAGCCGGTGCTGGGCATTTGCCTGGGCATGCAGCTCCTGGGCCGCCGCAGCGAAGAGAGCAACGGCGTTGACCTGCTGGGCATTATTGACGAAGACGTACCGAAAATGACCGACCACGGTCTGCCTCTGCCGCATATGGGCTGGAACCGCGTGTACGCCAAAGCGGGCGACAGGCTTTTTCGCGGCATTGAAGACGGCGCGTATTTTTACTTCGTGCACAGCTACGCTATGCCGGTGAACGTGAATACGATCGCCCAGTGCAATTATGGCGAGGCGTTTACTGCGGCGGTACAGAAAGACAATTTCTTCGGCGTGCAGTTTCACCCGGAGCGCTCTGGTGCCGCGGGTGCGCAGCTGCTGAAAAACTTCCTGGAGATGTGATGATTATTCCCGCTTTAGATTTAATTGACGGCACGGTTGTCCGTCTCCACCAGGGCGATTACGGCCAGCAGCGAGACTACGGAAACGACCCGCTGCCGCGTCTGCAGGATTATGCCGCTCAGGGGGCCCAGGTGCTGCATCTGGTGGATTTAACGGGTGCGAAAGATCCGGCGAAGCGCCAGATCACGCTGCTTAAACAGCTTGTTGCTGGTGTTGACGTGCCCGTCCAGGTCGGCGGTGGCGTGCGTACGGAAGAGGACGTCGCCTCGCTGCTGGACGCTGGCGTGGCGCGCGTGGTGGTAGGGTCAACTGCCGTGAAAGATCCTGACACGGTGAAAGGCTGGTTCCGCCGCTTTGGCGCCGACGCCCTTGTACTGGCGCTGGACGTGCGCATTGACGAGCAGGGTAAAAAGCAGGTTGCCGTCAGCGGCTGGCAGGAAAACTCCGGCGTGACGCTGGAAGAGCTGGTCGATATCTATCTGCCCGTTGGCCTGAAGCACGTACTGTGCACGGATATCTCCCGCGACGGAACGCTGGCGGGCTCCAACGTCTCGCTGTATGAAGAGGTCTGCGCGCGTTATCCGCAGGTTGCGTTCCAGTCTTCTGGCGGTATCGGTGATATAGACGACGTGGCCGCGCTGCGCGGTACAGGTGTACAGGGTGTGATTGTGGGCCGGGCCCTGCTGGAAGGTAAATTTACTGTGACGGAGGCGATTCAATGCTGGCAAAACGGATAATCCCTTGCCTGGACGTACGCGATGGTCAGGTCGTGAAAGGCGTACAGTTCCGCAACCACGAAATCATTGGCGACATCGTTCCGTTGGCAAAACGCTATGCCGATGAAGGCGCAGACGAGCTGGTCTTTTATGATATCACCGCTTCCAGCGATGGCCGCGTGGTCGACAAAAGCTGGGTGGCACGTGTGGCGGAAGTGATCGACATTCCGTTCTGCGTAGCGGGCGGGATTAAGTCCGCTGACGACGCTGCCAAAATTCTCTCTTTTGGGGCCGACAAGATTTCCATCAACTCCCCTGCTCTGGCCGAGCCGGAGTTGATTACACGCCTGGCCGATCGCTTTGGCGTGCAGTGTATTGTGGTTGGAATCGACACCTGGTATGACGCCGCAACGGGCAAGTACCACGTCAACCAGTACACCGGCGATGAAAGTCGTACCCGCGTCACCCAGTGGGAAACGCTCGACTGGGTGCAGGAAGTGCAAAAGCGTGGCGCAGGCGAGATTGTTCTCAATATGATGAACCAGGATGGCGTGCGTAACGGGTATGACCTCGAGCAGCTAAAAAAAGTGCGCGCGGTCTGCCACGTTCCGCTGATTGCCTCCGGCGGCGCGGGCACCATGGAGCATTTCCTGGAAGCCTTCCGCGATGCGAATGTGGACGGTGCCCTTGCCGCCTCCGTGTTTCACAAGCAGATTATCAATATTGGTGAGTTAAAAACGTACCTGGCCGACCAGGGCGTGGAGATCAGGGTATGTTAACAGAGCAACAACAGACGCAGCTGGACTGGGAAAAAACTGACGGATTACTGCCGGTGGTTGTACAGCATGCCGTCTCGGGAGAAGTGCTGATGCTGGGTTATATGAACCAGGACGCGCTGGCAAAAACGATCGACAGCGGCAAAGTGACGTTTTTCTCGCGCACGAAGCAGCGCCTGTGGACCAAAGGGGAAACCTCAGGGCACTTCCTGAACGTAGTTAGCATGACGCCAGACTGCGATAACGACACCCTGCTGGTGCTGGTAAACCCAATCGGCCCAACCTGCCATAAGGGCACCAGCAGCTGCTTCGGCGAGACGAGCCACCAGTGGCTGTTCCTTTACCAACTTGAGCAGCTTCTGGCTGAACGTAAAACGGCTGACCCTGAAAGTTCCTATACCGCGAAGCTGTATGCCAGCGGGACTAAGCGCATTGCGCAGAAGGTAGGAGAAGAAGGCGTTGAGACGGCGCTCGCCGCGACAGTACATGACCGGGAAGAGTTGACGAATGAAGCATCTGACTTGATGTATCACCTGCTGGTGCTGCTGCAGGATCAGGAGCTGGATTTAACGGCGGTGATTGAGAATCTTCGAAAGCGTCATAAATAAAAAAACCGGGGATTTTCCCCGGTTTTTTTAAATCTGCAAATCAGGCTTTTGGCTTATAGTTGCGTAATGCGTTACGCCCCAATACCACACCAGAACCAATCATTCCGCCCAGCAGCACGGCAAGGATCAGAACAATGGCTTTTTTCGGGCTATCGCGACGAACGGGCAGATCCGGCTTCATGACGTAACGGTAGACGTGGATAGTGTCCGGGTTTACGTTCAGATTTTGAATGTCCAGCAAGTTTTGCCTGGTCTGATAGTAAGCCGCAGAAAAGACCAGCGGACGAGAGGCTTCGTTTTGAATCATCGACTTCAGCCCCTCGCTTCCCAGCAGGAACATCGTCTCCTGAGTTACATCCTGGGTTTGCTGAATTTGCGGCGAGGAGATTTTCGCCGCTTCAGCATTTTTCAGCGCCTCAACGATCTGTTTGATACGCAGATCTTTCTGCTCCTGAGCGACCTTCTCCTGGTTTACCAGAGAATCGTTCAGGGTTTTAATCTGCTCTTTAATGCTGTTTTGAAGGTCAACAGTGAGCTCTTTTGAAGTTTGCTCATCAACCTGCTGGATATATTGCGCAAGCTGCTTTTGCGCTGCTTCTGCAGAAGTACTGGTGTAGGAGACACTTAATGGGAGTGTTTCCCCTTTAACTGCAGGCTCGATTGTCAGTTTTTCAGGTTCGTCCTGATTTTCCAGTGCCTGTGCCAATGCAGAGAAGGAAGAATTGAAACGACCAATAGCGCGTGTTTGAACATCAAGCATCGATGGTGCAGCGCTACCGTAGAGGATATTCAACGCATTAGAATATGTTGCAATTTGAGCGACATCAGGTTGCGCAATAATTGCGCTTGAGGTCCACTTTTCTTTCGCGAAAGTAAGATAACCGACAGCAAGTGCAATAAAAACAACAACAAACGTTGCTATCATCCACTTCCCACGCCACAGCTGCAGCACTAAATCAAGTAAATCAATTTGCTCAGGGTCATTGCTTCGGCTGACCTGGCTATTGTTGTTGTGCGTCATACAATCCCTAACAGATGAAAAAGGGCAAACATAATTTTGTTTTCATAGTTTATCTATTGCTGGGGATTTTTCTATAAGAATCCGATGAGTTATATCGGAAAGATGCGTTATGTAACTCGCCCCCTTCGCGCTATCATAGTCACTATGTGATGCGTCATCGCATCTGTAAGCGTTGGGTATTTGAGGAAAGATATGAAATTTCTGGTAACGGGTGCAGCGGGTTTTATCGGTTCGAATGTCAGCAAACGCCTCATTGAGGCCGGTCATGAGGTTGTCGGTATTGATAATCTGAACGACTATTACGATGTTAATTTAAAGCTGGCACGTCTGGAACGGCTACAATCTGAGCGATTCACCTTCCACAAGATGGAATTAGCTGACCGGGAAGGTATGGCTGCGCTTTTCGCTGACGAGAAGTTCGATCGCGTTATTCACCTGGCCGCACAGGCAGGCGTACGCTATTCCCTGGAAAACCCGCATGCGTACGCCGATGCTAACCTTATTGGTCACCTCAACGTGCTGGAAGGCTGCCGCCATAACCACGTTCAGCATTTGCTGTATGCCTCATCCAGCTCCGTATATGGCCTCAACCGCAAAATGCCCTTCTCCACTGACGATTCCGTGGATCACCCGGTTTCACTTTATGCCGCGACCAAAAAAGCCAATGAGCTGATGTCGCACACCTATTCGCATCTCTACAACCTGCCGACCACCGGACTGCGCTTCTTTACCGTATACGGTCCGTGGGGACGCCCGGACATGGCGCTGTTTAAGTTTACCAGGGCGATGATTGAAGGCAAAAGCATCGATGTCTATAACTACGGCAAGATGAAGCGCGACTTCACCTACATTGATGATATTACTGAAGCAATTATCCGCCTGCAGGATGTGATTCCCCAGCCTGACGTAAACTGGACCGTTGAGACCGGCTCCCCGGCAACCAGCTCAGCACCTTACCGCGTTTACAACATCGGTAATAGCTCGCCAGTTGAACTGATGGATTACATCACCGCGCTGGAAGACGCGCTTGGCAAGAAAGCCGAAAAAAATATGTTGCCGCTCCAGCCGGGCGACGTACTGGAAACCAGCGCCGACACGAAAGCGCTCTATGACGTTATTGGTTTTAAACCACAAACCTCAGTCAAAGACGGCGTGAAGAACTTCGTTGACTGGTACCGCGAGTTTTACAAAGTCTGAAAATAAAAAACCCGGCAAATCAGCCGGGTTTTTTCATCATGAAAGAGATTTAGTCGCTACCGAAGAGATCGCGGGTATAGACTTTGTCAGCGACGTCAGCCAGCTCTTCCGCCATGCGGTTGGAGATAATGACATCCGCTTCTTTTTTGAAGGCATCCAGATCGCGGATCACACGGGAATTGAAGAACTGATCTTCCTGCATGGCAGGCTCATAAATAATGACCTCAACGCCTTTCGCCTTGATGCGCTTCATAATCCCCTGAATGGAAGAGGCGCGGAAATTATCGGAACCGCTCTTCATGATCAGACGGTACACTCCCACCACTTTCGGCTGGCGCGCAAGGATGGAATCGGAGATGAAATCTTTACGCGTACGGTTAGCGTCAACAATCGCCGATATCAGGTTATTCGGCACGGCCTGGTAGTTTGCCAGCAGCTGCTTGGTATCTTTTGGCAGGCAATAGCCACCGTAGCCAAATGACGGGTTGTTATAGTGGTTGCCAATACGCGGGTCGAGGCAAACCCCTTCAATAATCTGGCGGGTGTTCAGCCCAAGACTTTCTGCATAGCTGTCGAGCTCATTGAAGTACGCAACTCGCATTGCCAGATAGGTGTTTGCGAAAAGCTTAATCGCCTCCGCTTCGGTGGAGTCCGTGAACAGCACCGGAATATCTTTCTTCACTGCGCCTTCCTGCAGCAGTGCGGCAAAGCGTTCAGCACGCTCAGAGCGTTCGCCAATAACGATACGCGAAGGATGCAGGTTATCGTAAAGCGCTCTCCCCTCACGCAGGAACTCTGGCGAGAAGAAGATATTATCAATACCAAACTTTTCTTTGATGGATTTGGTAAAGCCGACAGGAATGGTCGATTTAATAACCATCACCGCATCAGGATTAATCGCAATAACATCTTTGATAACCGCTTCTACGGTTGAGGTGTTGAAATAGTTGGTTTTTGGATCGTAGTCAGTAGGCGTCGCAATGATGACGTAATCCGCATCGCGGTATGCATCTTCTTTATCTGTCGTGGCACGGAAATTCAGCGGCTTATTGCTGAGATAGTCCTGGATTTCTTTATCCACAATCGGCGATTTCTTCTGATTAAGCATATCCACTTTGGCCTGCACGATATCCAGCGCAACCACTTCATGGTTCTGAGCAATCAGAATGCCGTTAGAAAGACCGACATACCCTGTTCCGGAAATTGTTATTTTCATTCGCTAATGACTTCTTTTAGTTAACTGTATTGATGGCCGGCAGACCATCGCGATAAACATAACTGTTGGGCTTTGTACCTCCTGACAAACAGAACTGTCAAGGCAAACCAGGAGTAATCACTACAAGCGGGGTGAGATTCAGACTACTTCGAATAACAGGCGACATTTTTTGCATAAAAAAACCCGGAGACTGGCTCCGGGTTTTGATTACAGCGAGTAAGCTAACTTATTCCATCCATTCGGTATGGAACACGCCTTCTTTATCAGTACGCTTGTAAGTATGCGCACCAAAGTAGTCACGCTGTGCCTGGATCAAGTTGGCAGGCAGAACGGCAGCACGATAGCTGTCATAATAAGCCACCGCAGCGGAGAAGGTTGGAACCGGAATACCGTTCTGAACAGCGTAAGCAACCACGTCACGCAGCGCCTGCTGGTACTCGTCCGCAATCTTCTTGAAGTACGGGGCCAGCAGAAGGTTGGCGATACCGGCATTTTCAGCATAGGCATCGGTGATTTTCTGCAGGAACTGCGCACGAATGATGCAACCCGCGCGGAAGATCTTCGCAATCTCGCCGTAGTTCAGATCCCAGTTGTTCTCGTCTGACGCCGCACGCAGCTGAGAGAAGCCCTGCGCGTAAGAGACGATTTTACCCAGGTACAGGGCTCGACGAACTTTCTCGACGAACTCAGCTTTGTCACCGGCTGGTTTAGCCTGTGGACCGGACAGCACTTTCGATGCCGCAACGCGCTGCTCTTTCAGGGAAGAGATGTAACGCGCAAAGACGGATTCGGTGATCAGAGACAGCGGTTCGCCCAGATCCAGAGAGCTCTGGCTGGTCCATTTACCGGTACCTTTGTTGGCTGCTTCATCCAGAATTACATCAACCAGGTATTTACCCTCTTCATCTTTTTTCGTGAAGATATCTTTGGTGATGTCGATCAGGTAGCTGTTCAGCTCGCCTTTGTTCCACTCGGTAAAGGTTTCAGCCAGCTCTTCGTTGGAGAGATTCAGGCCGCCTTTCAGCAGGGAATAAGCTTCAGCGATCAGCTGCATGTCGCCGTATTCGATGCCGTTGTGCACCATTTTGACATAATGACCCGCACCGTCCGGACCGATATAAGTCACACACGGTTCGCCATCTTCAGCAACGGCTGCGATTTTAGTCAGGATTGGCGCAACCAGCTCGTACGCTTCTTTCTGGCCGCCAGGCATGATAGATGGACCTTTCAGTGCGCCCTCTTCACCACCGGAAACACCGGTACCGATGAAGTTGAAGCCTTCAGCGGACAGCTCACGGTTACGACGAATGGTGTCCTGGAAGAAGGTGTTACCGCCATCAATGATGATGTCACCTTTTTCAAGGTAAGGCTTCAGGGAGTCGATAGCAGCATCGGTACCCGCGCCCGCTTTCACCATTAACAGGATACGACGAGGCGTTTCCAGAGACTCAACAAATTCTTTTACCGTATAGAAAGGGACGAGTTTCTTGCCTGGGTTTTCGGCAATCACTTCTTCAGTCTTATCACGGGAGCGGTTGAAAACGGAGACGGTATAACCACGGCTTTCGATGTTGAGCGCCAGGTTGCGCCCCATCACTGCCATACCGACAACGCCGATCTGTTGCTTGGACATTACATACTCCTGTCAGGTGTGGTCACTGTCGGGTAACCCCGACAGATATAATTTGCAAGAATCTTAACTCATAAATCAGGGACAGAGGTAGGCATTTGTGGCCTTGATCACGCAAGACGACACAAAACGGGATATATTAAATCCCTATAAAGCATGTAGGTATATTTTATTTATAAATGAACTAAATCACAACAGATAACAAACTCTATTATTTATTATGTTTTTTATTAATTGCTTTTTGATAAAGTTCAACCGTTTTATTATACATAGCATTGAATGAGAAGTTATCAAGGAAAAATTCATTTCCTGACTTGCCTAATTCAACACGTAAAGCACTATCACTAATTAAGTCAACGAGTCTGCTTTTAATGGCATCAATATCTGCACGAGGAACGAGATATCCTGTTTTGCCATCAATGACAGATTCAGAAACGCCACCAACGTCTGATGCTAAAACAGGCAAGCCTGCACGCATAGCCTCGAGAATACTGATAGGGAAACCTTCCCAGTTAGAAATTAACAGGAAAATATCACTTTCTGCCAGTAAGGCATCAACATCTAAACGTTCGCCTGTAAACAGTACATTTTCGCTAATTCCAAGATCCTGTGAAAGCTGTTTCATCTCATCTAACCTGGGGCCTTTTCCTACCAGCGTCAACGCCCAGTTTCTTGTTTCTAATCGACTCAACGCTTTCAATAAGCTTTCATGATCTTTTTGTTCTGAAAAACGAGCTACCGAAATTAACTTCACTACGTCATGAGTATGGTAAACATGAGGTGCAGCACTTTTTAACGGCACGCCATTATGGATCACCGTTTGCTGACTGGCAGACGCAACGTTATGTTCGATTGCAAGTTGTTTATCTTGAGCAGAGACTGTGATTATTTCATCAGTAATTTTACTGAATAATCGTTCAATAACAATGTACAAGCGACGTTTCTTATCATGAACACCATTTGCGAATGACCAACCGTGCACGGTGAAAACAACAGGAATTTTCAGGAAAAGAGCTGCCAACCTCCCTACAATTCCAGCTTTAGAAGAATGAAGTGCAATAACATCCGGAGAAAATTCTTTTATAATCTTGCGTATAATTAAAGCGCATTTAATATCTTTATAAGGTGATATTTCCCTTACCAGCTCAGGGATAATATGAACTTTCACATTTAATGCGCGAACATCATCAACCAGAGCGCCTTGCTCTCCAACGATTAACTCAACTTGATGACCATCCTTTACTAAACCAGATGTCATATCACGCAAATGAGTCTGAGCCCCACCGATTTCATTCGCGCGTGTAATTATATAAAGAATTTTCATAGTTTTTGAAACAGTCCGATAAGTATATCGTTACTAACGCTCATTAACTTGCAACGAGACAGCTACACCTGATATTAATGTCTTTTGAATGGTCCAAATCGTCCAGAAAGACCATCAGAAATACCGTAAAAGATCATCATCAACGTTTTCTTTTTTTCTTTATTAAGAATTAAAGATATTGCAGCACGAGCAAAATTAAGGAAAACCTCACGAATCTTATAACCCACTGGAATATATGGCTTCCTGATCATAAAGAAGCTATTTCTGACCAAAAAGTAACGTCGCATCGGGCTATGAACAGATATTTTACGTCCTAACAGATTCAGCCTTGAATCACCAATTGTATGAGCCATTGACGCCTGATTAGTCATTGCAACGCGATATCCTAATTTTTTTGCACGCAGGGCCCACTCCACATCAATATAATCCACGAACAATGCTTCTTCCATTTTACCAACTTTCTCGTAAACTTCAGAAGAAAAGAAAGAGCCAGATGCAATAACGTAGGTGACATCTGTTATTTCTTCTATTGGCGTTCGTTTAATAAATGGACCGATATAATTAGTGCCCCAATAGAATTCGTTTGTGTGCGGATCATAAAAAGAAGGACCCAAGATACCAACGTTGTACTGAGTGTACATCTTACTCATGGCACTGATGAAATTAGCACTTAATACACTGTCTTGATCAAGAAGTAATAAATATTCGGCACCACGAGATATAGCATTTTCGATACCAATGTTTTGCGCATGCGAAAGACCCATATTCTCGGATAAGTTGATCAGGACGAAATTAAATTTTTCCGCTAAATCTTTTATCTCTTCGTAATTCCGAGAGCCGTTATCTATTATAAAAGCACTGTCTATTTGGCCTTGCAAAGAAAGAAATTGCTTTTCTAAGCAAAGTATATCAGGGTTAAATGTTACAGTTACAGAACTAATCACGACCTATCACCTATTAATTTTTTTGTATTTTTCAACAGTATCTTTTACTGCATTCAAATAACCATAGCCATTTTTTTTATCAGGCTCAAGATACGTACCCTCAGCCCATTCATTCCAAGCATTTATAAATAAAAATGGAACATTAGCAGCAATAGATTTTTTATAAAGTTTATCGAAATTATTCTTAAATACCTGAGGATTACTTCCTTTCATAACGAGTGATTTAGTTTTTTTCCTTGGTGTATTATCCCAATCAACGAATGCACCTGAATAATGTGTTTCACTAAAATCCTTTTCAAGGATTTTATCCCAAATTGATTGATAAGATAATATCTGCTCAACGTAATTTGTTTTTAATTTTTCATTAGAAATACGCTTTATTCTTCCGATAACTTTTCGCAATATCGGTTTAAGTTTCCCCATATTGTGTTCAAAAGTACACATTGGTTCAAAATTTAACTCGGCATCAAAATCTAGCTTACGATGATCTTGAGCGAATGAGGTTAGTGTTGACACAAAATGTATATCACCGAAAGACGTTTCTTTTGCCAGTTTTCGCCAATACTGAATCCATGCATTACACTTTTCAAAGCTAGCAGAACGATATAATAGAAATACAGGCTTACCGTTATGTTTAATGTATCTTTCGTCTTCGAAAAATGGCTTGAGATAGTTAAAGTGATTTAACCAGTCTGATTCATCACCATAACTTTGGGGCATGATAACATCTCGATGACTACCATCCCAACTACGCGTCCATGGTTCGTTAGCCCATGAAAAAAGGAACGGGAGATGTATCTCTTTGTTCTCCAGTAAAAGTTCAGCTGGTTTGTCCAGTAAACGCTTGCCATTAAACCAGTAATGATAAAAACAAAAACCATCAATATTATGCTTTTTTGCAAGTTCCGATTGCCATTTTAATGTTTCTACATCAAGCAAATTATAATAATAATCGTTCAGAGGTTCTCTGGGCTGGTTATGATTTTTAAAAAGAGGCGTAGCCTTTTTAACATTGACCCATTCGGTAAAACCTTCTCCCCACCATTTATTATTTTCTTCAATTTCATGAAATTGCGGAAGATAAAATGCTAACGTTTTCAAAAATTGCTCCTTATATTTCTATAACAAACTACAAACAAATGAACTGATAACGAAATCAGGAAATAATCCCAAAAGAAGGATAACTGCACCGGCAAAAATTGATGAGAAAAGAAAATAACAATCAAAGCAAACAGGGAGTTGAAGTTAAGGAATGAGTTTTTATTGATAAAGCAATTGTGATTTCTCGATACAATATATCCAAACAGCATACTGAGTACAGCTAACCCTATACTACCGAAATACAGAAAGGGTAATAACAAGGATGTATAAAAAGCATTAAAATAACCACCACTGCCCAGCAGAACGAAATCTTGTACTTTTGTGAAGAAAGCGCTTTGGTCGTAAAACTTAGCGCCAAGTATACCTAAGAATGAAAATGGACTCGAAAGCTCATACAAAGTATCAGTATCACCGCTATCAATTGCATGAGTAAAAAGTGAGTAACCTGCAATTGCATAATTGCGAGTATTAATCAGGCTTTGACTTAAGTCGCTATCACCTCTAAAAGTAAATATAGCTAATAACAAAATCAAAAAAACAGCCAGAGCAAAAACAACCTTCTTCAAGGTCATTTTACTATCATAGCAATATAATATTAATATTGCTGCCAGCACCGGGGCGAAAACATAGTATCTTGAAATCAAGATACTTTCTTTTCCTACCAACATTAAAAATGAGAAAAATAAGATTGCAGATTTATTTTTATTAATCTTCAAAAACAAACCATAACTAATACCAAAAAGCGGCACTAGGGTTGCAAATACAAATAAATAAGCAGCAAATGCTCCATAGTATTCTTTTATTGATTGATCTTTAAATAAACTCTCTCTGTATTCTGCGAACGAAATACCACTCGCCACTATATTTTTAAACAGAAACGCCAAATAAATCAATATGAAGAAATTGATTGCAAGTAAAATTTTCACCTGCAAGGAAACATTAAAGAGCGATTGATTATTTATTAGATTATCTTGCTGATGAAATCTTGTTGTTTTATTACCTATATAGCACCCTAAGAAAAAATATAAATAAGCAACAATTAGGATCATCAAACCAGAATCAAATGTGACGTAGAGTCTACTTTGTGAAACCCATAAAACTAATGCAAAGACAACATACAGGCATAAATAAACAGATGGATTTCTAGGTCTTCGTTTAATCATCTTGAATTCTTTTCGCTATTAAAACTCACCAGGACAAAAATAGCTGAAACAATTATTTCTGTAACAATCACGCTAATTGTCACGCCATATGTTGGAGTCAGATGCATTAATAGTACAGAAACTATAATATGCATAAAACTCACAGCAAGATATGTTTTCCTGACAACTTTTGTGAAATGATTAGGTATTAACCACCATTGTCCATATACAACGCCCACTGAAACGATAAATGGCAAAGGAGACATCATCAACAATATCATCGAAGATATTCGATATTCCGCACTATAATAATAAAGTGATACCGGGTATCCTATGACAGCCATTGCGACCGATATTAACAATCCGAACGCAATGAACTTCTTACCATACAAGTTCCAGATTTCATTTAGTGTTTTTCCTTCACTAATCAATGAACTGACTCTTGGGAACATCGCTTGCTGAACGGGACTCATCAAACCTTGCGCTGCAGTTCGGATTTTATCTGCTGCTGAGAAATAACCTGCCAGCGCCGGACCACCAAAATATCCTATGATTAATATATTTAAAGTTGTATAAAAACTTATAGTTATATTAGATACAAAAAGGTCAAATCCCTTAGATAAAACCGAATAGATTTCTTGTATTGACACTCTTGTAAATTTGGCCATTTTTTGTTTTTTTATAAAGAAACAAGCCAAAATACCTGAGATAAACATCCCTGATGATTGGCTTATAACGGCCATATTCATATCTTCAGGCGTTTTTACTAAAAGGAAAATCAGCAGAAGGGAGACGAATTTTGCAATGGTTGTACATATTGCAATACCCTGCATTTTTTCAATCCCTTGAAACAACCATACAGGAAATAAAACTGTACCTATTACGGATATCATCCCCAACAGGATCAAATAAGAGTATACACTCGTACCATTAATAATTACATATAAAGCAAAAATACATGAAGCTATCAGTAATAAAACTAACTTAGCAGCAGTTACTGCTGTATAAATAGAATCAATTTTAGATTGATTATTCTTATTAACTGAAACCAGTAACGTTGCACTAAAGTTAAAGCCATAATCAACAAAAATTATAATGTATTGTAGCCACGCCTGGATCATAGCTACAACTCCAAAATTTTCAGCCCCTAACACTCGCATTAAATATGGGAGGGTTAACAAAGGGAATAAATAGTTTGAAGCCTGAACAAAAAATAGCAGTATAATGTTTTTTTTCACTGGTATGATACACTCAGTAATGTGAAAAAAGCCTGTATGCTATTTACAGGCCTGAGTAGAAATTAATAGTCTGAATCTTTAAAAGCTTTACCAGCAAGATCTTTCGAAGACAAACTCGGTGAACAATCGTGGCTGACAGGCCATTCAATGTTCAGTTCGCTGTCTGACCATAAGATTGAACGCTCATGTTCAGGAGAATAATAATTAGTTGTTTTGTACACAAATTCTGCTGTATCGCTCAGAACATAAAATCCATGAGCAAATCCCTCAGGGATCCATAATTGCTTTTTATTTTCTGCAGATAAATGTACGCCAACCCATTTCCCATAATTGGGTGAGTCTTTACGAATATCGACAGCGACATCGAAAACTTCACCGACGACACAACGGACTAATTTACCTTGAGCATAGGGTTGTAGTTGGTAGTGCAAACCACGAAGTACATTTTTGCTAGATTTAGAGTGATTATCCTGAATAAAATTAACTTCTTTACCAACAGCTTCGTTGAAAATTCGCTGATTGAAACTTTCCATAAAGAAACCACGATCATCACCAAAAACTTTCGGCTCAAAAATTAGTACATCGGGTATTCCTGTTTTAATGATATTCATTAATTAATAACCTTTAATCATTTTCAGTAAATATTGTCCATATTGGTTTTTTGACAACGGAGCAGCGAGTTTTTTAACCTGCTCATCATCAATAAATCCTTTGCGGTAAGCGATTTCTTCAGGACAAGCCACTTTCAGGCCCTGGCGCTCTTCAATGGTTGCAATGAAGTTACTCGCTTCAATCAGGCTCTGGTGAGTCCCTGTATCAAGCCAGGCAAAGCCACGGCCCATCATAGCCACGGAAAGCTTTCCTTGCTCCATGTAAATACGGTTAATATCAGTGATTTCCAGCTCACCACGAGCTGACGGTTTCAAATTTTTCGCCATCTCAACGACACTGTTATCGTAGAAATAGAGACCAGTCACCGCATAATTACTCTTAGGTTCCAGCGGCTTTTCTTCAAGACTGATTGCTGTGCCATTTTTGTCGAATTCGACAACACCGTAGCGCTCGGGATCGTTCACATGGTAAGCAAAAACTGTCGCCCCATTTTCTTTATTAACGGCGGTATCCATCAGTTTTGGGAGATCGTGGCCATAGAAAATATTATCACCTAACACCAGGGCACAATCATCATTACCAATAAATTCTTCACCAATAATGAAAGCCTGCGCCAAGCCATCTGGGCTTGGCTGAACTTTATATTGTAGATTCAGGCCCCACTGGCTTCCATCACCCAGCAGTTGTTCGAAACGCGGTGTATCTTGTGGCGTGCTAATAATTAAAATATCTCGAATACCTGCAAGCATTAGCGTTGAAAGCGGGTAGTAAATCATCGGCTTATCATAAATAGGCAATAATTGTTTACTAACAGCCATTGTCACTGGATACAGACGAGTACCAGAGCCACCCGCCAGAATAATACCTTTACGCGTTTTCATTTCATCATCTCTATAGTCATAAGATGCCAACTCCCAGGCATCCCGATCATTATTAAATCGCTGTCGCTGTAAACCACTCAGTCAGCATACGCTTAACCCCCGCGTCCCACTGAGGCAGTACGAGGTTGAAATTCTGCTGGAACTTTAACGTATTGAGGCGCGAGTTTGCCGGACGTTTTGCAGGCGTAGGGTACGCACTGGTCGGCACTCCATGAAGCTGCTTTAATGCCAGTTCAATTCCTGCTTTGCGCGCTTCATCAAATACCAGAGAGGCGTAGTCGTACCAGGTTGTTGTACCACTGGCAACCAGATGATAAGTCCCTGCCACTTCAGGTTTATTCAGGGCAACCCGAATAGCATGAGCCGTGCAGTCTGCTAATAATTCAGCACCCGTAGGGGCCCCAAATTGATCGTTAATAACAGACAACTCGGAACGCTCTTTAGCCAGTCGCAGCATGGTACGCGCAAAATTATTCCCTTTACCGGCATAAACCCAGCTAGTCCGGAAGATCAAATGGCGTGAGCAATTTTCACTTAACGCTTTTTCACCAGCAAGTTTGGTCTCACCATACACATTGAGCGGCGCTGTGGCATCCGTTTCAAGCCATGGCATATCGCCATTACCCGGGAATACGTAATCAGTAGAGTAGTGAACAACCCAAGCCCCCAATTTTTGGGCCTCGATAGCAATCGCCTCGACACTTGTGGCATTCAGAAGCTGAGCAAATTCTGGTTCTGACTCGGCCTTATCGACTGCCGTATGCGCAGCCGCATTGACGATTACATCAGGCTTAATGCGGCGCACCGTTTCTGCAATGCCTTCAGGGTTGCTGAAATCACCGCAATACTCCTGCGAATGGACGTCAACAGCGATCAAATTACCCAGCGGTGCAAGAGCACGCTGTAGCTCCCAACCCACCTGACCGGTTTTACCGAACAGAAGAATATTCATCAGGCGCGATCTCCATAATTTTCTTCAATCCAGGATTTATAGCTGCCGTTTTTCACGTTCTCTACCCATTGTGTGTTAGCCAAGTACCATTCAACGGTTTTGCGAATGCCACTTTCAAAGGTTTCCTGAGGCTTCCAGCCCAGCTCCTGGCCAATTTTCTCTGCGTCAATCGCGTAGCGGCGATCGTGACCCGGACGATCAGCCACATACGTTATCTGGTCACGATAGGAACCTTCCTTCGGCACGATTTCATCCAGCAATGAGCAGATGGTATTTACGACATCAAGGTTTTGCTTTTCATTGTGGCCGCCGATGTTATAGGTTTCGCCAATCTTGCCTTGGGTCACCACGGTGTATAACGCACGGGCGTGATCTTCTACGTACAGCCAGTCGCGGATTTGATCTCCTTTACCGTAAACAGGCAGGGCTTTACCATCCAACGCATTGAGAATGACCAGCGGGATAAGTTTTTCCGGGAAGTGATAAGGACCGTAATTGTTAGAACAGTTAGTCACAATGGTAGGGAGACCATAGGTGCGCAGCCAGGCACGGACCAAATGATCGCTTGACGCTTTAGAAGCAGAGTATGGGCTACTTGGAGCATATGCAGTTTTTTCCGTAAACAGTGGCAGTGCTGAGCCCTTTACAACTTCATCCGGGTGCGGAAGATCGCCATACACTTCATCTGTTGAGATATGGTGGAAACGGAAAGACGCTTTTTTATCAGCATCTAACGCTGACCAGTATTGGCGGCTTGCTTCCAGCAGTACATAGGTGCCAACAATGTTAGTCTCGATAAAGGCTGCCGGGCCGGTGATCGAGCGATCAACGTGGCTTTCGGCCGCCAGGTGCATCACCGCATCCGGCTGGTGCTCTGCAAAAATACGCGCCATCGCGTCGTTGTCGCAGATATCGGCATGTTCAAAATGATAGCGATCGCTCTGCGAAACGTCAGCCAGAGATTCAAGATTCCCTGCATAGGTCAGTTTATCGACGTTAATAACAGAATCTTGCGTATTATTAATAATGTGTCGTACCACTGCAGACCCAATAAAGCCTGCTCCACCAGTGACCAGAATTTTCACGTTTATTTCGCTCTTAAGTTTTTCAGAAAAAATCTATTACATGCCGACGCCCTGGTGACTTTCGATAAGCACCCAAGGCCGAGAAAACGACAATCTACTATTTTAACTTACTTTTTCATTCCAGAGTAAATCGCAGATGCCGTCGGTTGGATTGAACGCTGCAGGTGCCTGCAAGAGTATTTCACGCACGCGTTCGTAGTCGAACTCACAGCAGGCGTTGTCGAGATCGTGGAGAATAATGCTCATCTCACTCCATGGCAACATCACTTCATTAGCGGTCCTGATACGCGGGTGCTGTGTTGTAGATACATTGTCGCCAATAAGCAACTCTTCATACAGTTTTTCACCCGGGCGCAGACCCGTCGTTTTTATCGCAATATCACCATAAGGATTTTTATCATCACGAACGGTGAGCCCCTGCAAGGTAATCATGCGATGTGCAAGATCGATGATCTTGACGGGCTCCCCCATATCCAGGACAAAAACATCGCCGCCCGTACCCATGGCCCCCGCCTGTATTACCAACTGCGCAGCTTCAGGGATCGTCATAAAATAACGCGTTATATTCTCATGGGTCAGCGTCACAGGACCACCTGCAGCTATCTGTTTTTCAAACAACGGCACCACAGAACCCGACGAACCTAATACGTTGCCAAAACGAACCATACTGAAACAAGTTTTGCTGGATTCCTTCGCCAGCGCCTGCAGCACTAGTTCAGCCATTCGTTTGGTCGCCCCCATTGTATTGGTAGGCCGCACGGCTTTATCGGTCGAAATCAAGACAAAGCTTTCTACACCGCAACTTGCCGCAGCCTGAGCGCAACTCAGCGTACCAAAGATATTATTGCGCACTCCGTCAAGAACGTTGAACTCGACAAGCGGTACATGCTTGTACGCCGCAGCATGATAAATCGTATTGACGTTGAATGTGTTGATTAATCTTTCGAGATGCTCTTTATCTTGTACGTTACCGAGAATTGGGTAAATTTTAACCTGAAGATTATGGTTGAGATTCAGATTACGCAGCTCCGAATCAATGGAGTACAGTGAGAACTCTGACAATTCGAAGAGAATAAGCTGGTTCGGTTTATTTTTAATTATCTGCCGGCAAAGCTCAGAACCAATCGATCCCCCTGCCCCGGTAACCATAACTGTTTTCCCATTAATATTACGGGAAACCAATTCCGGAATCGGTGAGACGGGATCGCGGCCCAGCAGATCGGTAATAACCACTTTGCGTAAGGAATCAATCCGCGCTTTCCCTTCTACCAGATCGACCATACCGGGAATGGAGAGAACCTCGCACGGCAAACCTTCCAGGGTTTTAATGACTTCGTTCTTCCTGGCTCGACTGGCGCTTGGCATGGCAAGCAGAATTTTCTTCGCTTCGTATTTCTGAACCAACCATGGCAGTTTTTCCGGCGCGAAAACGCTGACGCCATGAATCACCTGACCTTGCAGGGCACGGTTGTCATCGACAAAAGCGACAGGATAATATTCGTCCATCTGGCTCAGCGCAGGCAATAATTGACGACCCGACGCACCGGCACCATAGATAACCACTCGAGTGCCCAGATTCAGCCCACGATTGACTAACATCCTCATTCCAAGTCTTGAGCCAGCAATCAGCAATAAACCGAACGAGAAATAAATAAAGGGGATCGTTCTTGGCAAATAGAGATTGGTATAAAACGCCGCAATAATAAGCAAAATAGACGATGTCACCATTCCAACCGCAACGACCAGAAGGATTTTTGCAGTGATATAGCGGATGACGGCACGATAAAGCCCTAGCTTAACAAACATTGCCAAAGTGATAAAAATTATTGAGAATATCAATAACCAATGTGCTGTGCTAAATATTGGAGTCATTGAATCAATGCGCACCCAAAACGCAAACCAAAATGCACATAAGAGCAGCACAATATCTATTGAAAGAGTAATAATGCGTTTTATTGGTCTTGGTAAAGATATTAAATAATTTAGCATACTTAAAACTGGTCGCCTCATTAAAGCTTGCATTCAGTCTATAAAATAGTACCAGCAGGACATACTGAGTAATCCCCTACTTTTGTATTATAACCAGCCACAGTCCCCGCCTGGAGAAACGCTGACTTCCCAATAATAGCGCCGCCAGCAAGATGGACACCAACACCTAAGTGAGCAAAATCATCAAGAATGGAATCGTGATCTATTGTCGAGTGGCTATTCACAATTGTCGCCAAACCTAATTTTGCGTTGGCGCCAACTACAGCTCCTGCTAACACAACAGAACCATCAGCAATGGTCGCGGATGTACTGACAAATGCAAAGGGATGTATAAGCGTTACAGGATGAATACCTAAGCCGAGCAGTTGCTGATAGAACTGCTCTCTGACTTTATTGTTTCCGATGCCAATAGCGACATGACTGACCTTACCAATATGTAACTGTAGTTCGGAAATTTTTCCAATAATCAGCTGATTAATTTCCTGGCAGGCAGAAATATTATCGTCGAGGAAAACGATATCCTTATATCCCAGCAGTCTCGCTGTCTCGTACAGCGTACGGCCATGACCACCCGCGCCCAAAATCAATAAGTCATGCATTGACGTTGCTCTCTTTGTCTTTAACGCCTGCACCACATTTCAGTGCAACAACGAGAAGCGGGAACCAGGCGATGAGCAGCCCCACAACACCATCAATTTTGCCTGAGGCAATAAAAAAGGCGATGGGGAAGAGCCACAGAAGGTTGACGGCAATCGCCAATGATGTCACCGGAACGTGGCTGCCATATTTTCTTGCAAGGATTTGGTAGCCATGGCTGGCATGTGCTTCATAGACCTTTTTACCTGCTACGAGCCTCCTCAATAGCGTTGTTGTGGCATCGACGATAAATATGCCCAGCAAGCATAATTCTGCAATAAAGAAGTGCGAGTCAACTTTCGCAATATGCAGGATCATCAGTCCGATTGTTATCCCAAGAAAACCACTTCCGGCATCGCCCATGAAGATTTTCGCGAACGGGAAGTTCCAGACAAGAAATCCGACTCCGGCACCAATAAGGGCAAGCGTGAGCGGATAAATACTTCCTGGCGCGTCTGTATACGGGTTGATAACCATCAATACCGCACTACATGCAGCAAACGTGATGGCCTCCGAGCTAGCTAAACCATTAATCCCATCCATAAAATTATATAAGTTAAGCATCCAGACCAGATAAACGCAGCCCAGAATCATACCAACCCAGGATAAGGAAACGTCATAACCAAACAGCGTAATGACAGGGAAAGAACCTAAGAAGTAGATGCCGATTGCTGCCGCCAGGAAATGCATCAACAGACGCCAGCGTGCCGCGATATGGCCGTGATCGTCAAGGAAACCGATGATGGCAACAATCAATCCTGGAATAAATAAACCCAGGAAGCTATCCAGCGTCAGCGCGCGGCTGAAATAAAACCAGACTAACGCCGCCAGGAGCGTCAGAACGATAGCCACCCCGCCCCCTCGTGGGGTTGGTACCGAATGCGAACTTCGCTGGTTTGGACGGTCAATAACGTTATGCTTAATGGCATAACCACGTAGCCCCCAGGTCAGCACGCATGATACTAAAAAAGCGAATATCACAATCCCAAAACTCATCATTATTTATTACCTTCGATATAATATTTCGCCGTTTTTTTCATCGTTTCAAAAAGGGTTATCGGGGGCGTCCAGTTTAAATGTTCCCGGGATTTAGAGGCATCGACTTCCAGATCGCCAAACAGCTGATCGTAAATACCTCGTTTACCAACTGAAGAAAGCAATAACCTGAAGATACCCGTTGGAAATGAGACCAGTTTCGCTTTAATGCCCATTCCTGAGGCAAAGGCATTAATCATATCTTCGGTTGAAGGACGTTCTGCATCGGCGAGTAAATAGAGTTGATTTTTAGATTTCTCATTCACCACGCATTCGCTGATAAAACTGACGACATTATCCAGAGACACCAGCGCTCGCTTGTTCCTGACATTTTTAAATGGCAACGGTAGGTTTTTAGAAACCAGTTTTAAAAGGCGCTGTATATTACCCGGTGCATTTTCACCACAAATCAATGCCGGGCGAACAATGGTGATCGCCATATCGCTTTCTGCAAATTGATTAAGCAGACTCTGCTCGGCTTCTCGCTTGGAAATGGCGTAATCAGAGGTGGGTTGTGGCTCCGAGGCCTCAGTAAATGGGATCCCTGAGGTGGCATTACCGTTAACGCCGATTGAGCTTACAAAAATAAAATGTTTAACCCCGCTGGTCGCAGCATCTCTCGCTAATTTCATCGTCGCATCGTGATTGACACGCCGAAATTCCGCTAAAGCGTCCTGAGCATCATCATTAAGGATATGTGCCCTTCCCGCGGTATGAATGACAGTGTCGCATCCTGGCAGGAGATCTAACCAGTTGGTATTGACTGAGATATCACCAAGGTTGTAAATTCCCTGTTCAGGGTTTTCCTGCTTGCGCGTTGTTAGTATCACCTCGTGTCCTGATGACTTCAACGCCCGGACTAAAGCAGTCCCAAGAAACCCGGTTCCGCCCGTCACCATTACTTTCATTGACATCCCCTATCGGCTAAATCTGATATTTACGCCCGCACGCAATGCAGATTTGCGAGAAACTGTATCGTTCACAACTGTTTGTTAAAAATTCAATTGTAAATGCCAGACACGCTACCGCCCCTGGCTTAACAGCTACCAGTGCACTGAGCGATGTTTGATTGAATGATTTTACTTGTCTGGTTACAGACAAAACTGGCGTTAATTGTCGTCCTAAACGACCTTAGAAACAAGCACAAATCGCTACAAAGCTGCTGAGATTTGAATCAGATAACCCTATGTAATCATTAAAGTTAATAACAAAAAACGGCAGTTATCATTTTGGTTATGTCTCAACACCAAAATGATAACTGCCGTTTGTTCTGGTCGTAGAAGGAATATCAGTCGTTAGCCAACAGCTTCTCAATCCGGTTTCTGAACTTCGCCCCTTCCTTCAGGTTACGCAGCCCATAGTTTACAAACGCCTGCATATACCCCAGCTTCTTGCCGCAGTCGTAGCTGTCACCGGTCATCAGCATCGCGTCAACGGACTGTTTTTTCGCCAGCTCCGCTATTGCATCGGTCAGCTGGATACGGTCCCAGGCGCCTGGCTCGGTTTTTTCCAGCTCGGCCCAGATATCGGCGTTCAGAACATAACGGCCAACCGCCATCAGGTCAGAATCCAGCGTCTGCGGCTGATCCGGTTTTTCGATGAACTCAACGATGCGGCTCACCTGCCCTTCCGTCTCCAGCGCTTCTTTCGTCTGGATCACGGAGTATTCGGAGAGATCGCCCTTCATGCGTTTCGCCAGCACCTGACTACGGCCGGTTTCATTGAAACGTGCCACCATTGCCGCAAGGTTGTAACGCAGCGGATCGGCTGAAGCGGTATCGATGATGATGTCCGGAAGAACAACGATGAATGGGTTATCACCCACTACCGGACGTGCACACAGAATAGAGTGACCCAAACCCAGCGGCTGTGCCTGACGCACGTTCATAATGGTTACGCCTGGCGGGCAGATTGACTGCACTTCCGCCAGCAGTTGGCGCTTAACGCGCTGCTCAAGCAACGCTTCGAGTTCGTAAGAGGTGTCGAAGTGGTTTTCTACGGCATTCTTAGAAGAATGCGTAACCAGGACGATTTCTTTGATCCCTGCAGCAACAATCTCGTCGACGATGTATTGAATCATCGGTTTGTCGACGATCGGCAGCATCTCTTTAGGAATGGCTTTAGTGGCGGGCAGCATATGCATGCCCAGGCCTGCTACCGGAATGACTGCTTTCAAATTAATCATTATTTCTTCCACCTTAAAATGGTTGACGAATTATAGCTCTTAAACCTGTTTTCGCCAGCATGATTTGCCGTAATCCTCAGGCAATGTTACGCCTTAGCCCCACAAATTTCTGTAGTTGTAATCTGAATAGATCACACTTCTTTGCCAGGAATAGTCTCAAAAAAGGAAATTGCCGATTATCTGTGCGGAAGCGCAAAATTCAGCCTCTCCACATTCACTACCTGCTGATCCACCCGGTCAATATCCACCGAACTCTGCCCCTTCTCATTCACCGCTTCGATGTTAGCCAGCGACAGCAAGGTCTCATCTTTGGCCATAAATTTACCCCGCACATCTTTACGCAGGTCGAAGTTGATCTTCAGCGCAGGGCCAATGGCAGCATCCTGCATCACATTGATATTACGTAAAAAAAGATGCTGCGGTTTATTATGCAGCTCAAGCGTCGCCCGCTTCATCTCAACGTTGGTGATCGCTACAAAGGAGGTCGCGTTACCGGATGAAATTTGTATTCCGCGCAACTTATACGCAAGCTGACGATTATCGAGGTGAATATTGTTGAGCTTGAAGTTCTGGGGTATGGACAAATAATCACCTTTAATTACCCCATACCCGATTAACATTCCGGCACTATTGACCATGTCGACATTATCAATAATGAAATTATCACAGCCATAAATGGCGACCGTCGCATTGTCTATACCCGCCTTTTTACTGAAATCGGGGGTAATATTTTTTGCCTTAATATTGCGGATAACAAAGTGTTTGCCGTTCTCAACGTGCACCAGCTGGCGACAGTTGCTGCCGGTGATATTTGCCACCACGAAGTTCTTAACGGTTTGCTTTTCCGGGTAGTCGTTATCGTAGGTACTGCCGGCAAGGCCGATGCCGATGCCCCAGTTGATCTTGCCGTTAGTGCAGTTGATGTTATCGATCACATGATCGGAGATCAGGATATTGCGGTCATTGATGGCCACATTCCACTCGATCGCATCGCCCTGAAGATGGCTGAATTTGCTGTTGGTGATACGGGCGCCGTCAACCTGATTGTGAAAGCCCTGGCGCAGGATGGCGTAGTTGGCCTGGCTCACACTGATGTTATCAATCAGCAGATTGCGCATCACTCTGGGTTTCTTGCCGCCAATGTAGATCTGCGTCACCGGACCAAACCCGCTCATCGCCAGCCCTTTGATCGCACAGTCCGATCCGCGAACGTCGAGCGTAATGTTCTCCGTGCGCCCGCCACCTTCACCAATCACTTTGCAGCCTTCCTGCAGCACAAAGCGGCCGCGTCCGTTGCCGGTTAACGCTCCGCGGATCAGCAGCGTTTTACCGTCGGGAATGAAAATGCCCGTATTAATGTTTTCACAGGTGAGTCCGGCCGGGACCACGACGGTATCACCGTCCTTAAACGCCTGCTTAAAAGCGGCGATCCAGTCGTTGTTATTGTACTGATTAATGGAGACCGTCTTTCCGCTTGCCGCCCGCGCGATGCGGGACGACAGCAGCGGCGTGGCCGCCAGAACGGAAAGAGAAGAGACAAAAGTGCGTCGGGTAATCTTTTTCAGCATACAACCTCGGCGTTACAGCGTTTGCAGCAGGCTCGCTAACTGGCGGTTAATCACCTGCTGGTTAAAATCGGTTTCAACTTTTTGTCGGGCATTGTGGAGCACGGGCTCCAGCGCCTGCTGGTCGATGTCGCTGAAGGCAGCTAATCGATCCGCGAGGGCCATCGCGTTATTCTCCGGCACCAGCCAGCCGGAATGGTCAGATTTGATCAGCTCCGGGATCCCGCTGTGCAGGGTGGATACCACCGGAATACCCACGGCCATCGCCTCCATCAGCGCCACCGGAATGCCTTCCATATCGCCATCCGCACCCGTGACTGAAGGCAGCAGGAACACGTCGGCCTCGTCGAGCATGGCCTTGACCTCGTGGCTCGGCTTGAAGCCCGGCATCTCCACGACATCGTCCAGTTGATACTGTTCGATAAGCGTGCGCAGACGGCGCTCCCACGGCCCGATGCCGAGAATGCGATAGTGGAACGCTACCCCGCGCGCTTTCAGCTGGCGGCAGGCCTCAATCGCCACGTGCAAACCTTTCTTCTCGGTCAGACGGGCCACGGAGATGATCTGCAGCGGTGTTCCCGGCACCTTCACCGGACGGCGGGTAAAGCGCGTTAAATCCACCCCCATACGCGACACGGCAATCTTCTCTCCCGGGCAGCCCATGCTTTTCAGCCGTCCTGCCCACAGGTCGCTGATGGGAAGCATCATGTCACCGCGGCGGAAAAGCTGCTGATACTCCGGCGTGTAGTGGTTCAGCACCTCGCGGCTGGAAATGTCGATACCGTGGAAAATGGTCGCAATTTTGCCGTCAATCACGCCCAACTCACGCAGTTTCGCGGCAGTAACGCCCGCAGGGCCAAAGTGGGCGATAAACACGTCGGCACGATACGGCTGTGCCGTTTGCCCGCAGATGGCCGACAGGATCAGATTGCGAGATTCCGATCCATAGCGGGAAACGTTCAGCGCCCGCCACGTCGACGCGCGATGGATCCCGCGCAACGTCTGGCTGGCCCGGTAGCGCAGCTTACTCAGCTTCCCGGCCGGTTCGTCCTGCAGCCAGCGGGTCTTCGCCTCCAGCCCATACTGGGTATACGCCGCATGGGTATTTTTGGTGTCGCCCTTCTGCAGGGCGACGATCTCCACGTCATATCCCATATCGATAAACGCGGTGATTTGGTTCAGTACAAAGGTCTCAGACGACAGCGGAAATTTCAGTAAGAAGAAACCAACCTTCATTTCCCCTCCCGCACGCGGTCAAGTACCGATTTCACCATGCCAATGCCCTTCTCTCGCTCGGCTTTCACCGCTACTGCCAGACGCTCGTTGATCGCAGGCAACTGGCCGAGGGTGTCGCCCACCATCGCACCGAGGGATCCGTCCAGCAGATGGCGAATATCCACGGCCATCTCCGGCATGCCAAGCTGCTGCATAATCCCGGCAGACTTGTGCTCATAGTTAATCGCGATGGCTGGGGTACCGAAGTTCATGGAGATAATCGCCGAGTGCAGACGGGTGCCGACGGTCAGGTCGCAGGCTGCGAGCAGCTTGCCCATCTCCAGGTCATTCAGCTCGTCCATCACCACGTGGTAGCGGGACGGGTCGTTCACCAGGTTGCGCAGGTTCAGCGCTACCATGCGGTCGTCTTTGTTGTAGCTGTCGATCCCGGTACAGGTTGAGAGCGCCAGCACCTGGTAACCGCTGTCCAGCACGCGGTTCACCACGTCGGCAAAGGCTTTCTCGTACGCCGCCTGGGTCGTGCCGAGGCGTTTATCAAACGGGGCCAGCTCGCGCAGGGTGATCGCGACGGTTTTCTGTTTCGCGGCTACGTCGAGCCAGTGCTGCACCGCGTAACTCGGCTGGAAGCCATCGTCCTGGTGATCCACAAGCCAGGCGGTGTCCACGCCATGCTCAACTTTTGAGGTGTCGATTTCGCTGCGCTTCATCATGTCGAGGCTGACCGACTCGCGCAAGATCAGCGCATCGCAGTGGCCAAACACATAATTTGCCAGCTGATTAAACTGCGGATCCTGGAATGGCCCCACGCTGTGGCCGATCATAAACAGCGGCTTTTTCGCCATGAACGTGCACAGCGCATGCTCAAACTGCGGGACGCCGTAGAGATCGACGAAGAACGAACCGCCGACCTGGATAATGGCATCATAGCCGGACAGCAGACGCACGAAATCCGTAAAGCCCTGCGCGATAGCGATGTTGCGCAGCTTGCCGGTATCGGTCACGCGGGAAAGCAGCACCTGATGCTGGTAGCGACGGCGCAGCACTTTCTTCACGCGCCCCATCACGCCCGCGGCGTTGTTATGCTGTTTCATCTGGCTATAGAGCGGGTCGCCCATCACCGGGCGGTTCAGTAACCAGGATGAGCTGACCGGATAACGGCTCATCACGTCCACTTCAGTCTCAGGCTTAAGGGTGTTAATTGCATCCAGTAAACCGCGCAGGATGGCGCTGTCGCCACGGTTGCCGCAGGTATGGTTGCCAAGAATTAATAATTTCATAATGGCCTCTTAAATAACTAGCCTGCGCGAAGCAGCGTTTTCATTTTTTCGTTACGGCAAAACTGGCGCTTCATCTCCACCACCAGCGCGTTGCGCGACAGCACAATCATCACGACGAATGCCAGCGCGCCCGCGGCAACCTGTACCGCCAGCAGCGCAGCCAGCGGCAGATGACCGCTGAGGATGATGCCCAGGCCGTAGCTCACCGCCAGGGTCGGCAATGAGAGATAGAACGGCAGCCACAGGCTCAGGATGTACTGACGGTAGCTGGAGCCCAGCACCGGCTTGATCATGATGAAGTAGCTCAGAACGGTGTTGACTACCTGCACCAGCAGGAAGCCCAGCGTGACGCCGATGGCGCCCGCCATATGCCCGCCAACGATAATCGCCGGTATAAACAGAAAGGTTTTGAACACGTTGAACTTAAAGCTGATATCCACGCGCGCCTTCGCCATCAGAAGCGAGCCGATCGGATTCCCCACGGAGCGCAGCAGCCCCACCACGCACAGCAGCTGCAGGATCGGGATGATGCCGTTCCACTTCTCGCCAAACACCAGCGGCACGAAGTTGCTGGAAACCACCATCAGCCCCAGCAGCACCGGGAAGTTGATAATCCCCACCACGGAAAGCAGCTTGTAGAAATTAACGCGCAGCTTCTCGGTGTCGTCCTGAATCTTGGCGAACGCCGGGAACAGCACGCGGGTGATAATCGGGTTGAGCTTCATAGGAGGAACAACCGCGACGTTATAGGCCAGGTTGTAGCCCCCCGCCACGCTCGCGCCCAGGATACGCGCCAGCACCAGCGTCGAGAGGTTGGTGTTCACGTAGTTAATAATGCTGTCCGCCGTCAGCCACGCACCAAAGCGCAGGTTGGACGAGACGGACGCGAGAGAGAAGTGCAGTCCCGGACGGTAAATCTTGCGGCCAAAGTAGCCGAACAGCAGCGTACGCACGGCAGAGTTAACCAGATAACCGAGGATGGCGGTCATCGCCAGCGGCCAGAAATGGGCGCTCACCACGGTAAAGGTAAAGCCCGCCAGCACTGCGCTGGTCTCGATCATGCCAATCTTGTTGAACTCCAGCTCTTTCTGCATCAGCGCGCGGAACTGCTGCCCGTGAGGGATCACCACAAAGGCAAACGACAGCGTGCGCATCAGCGGAGCGAGATCCGGGTTGTGCAGCACGCTGGCGATGGTGTCGCTCAGCAGGAAGACCAGCACAAATACGAAAATGCCCAGCCCGACGTTCAGCCAGTAGAGAGTGGTCAGCTCGAGATGGCTGATCTCTTTACGCTGAATAATGGAGTTGGCGATACCAAAGTCAGACAGCGTATCGGCCAGCGCGATGATCACCAGCGAGACGGTCAGCAGGCCGAACTGGTGATTATCAATAATGCGTGCCAGCACCGTCATCTGCACCAGGCCGAGGCCAATGATGACGATGGTCGCCATCGCTGACCACTTGGCGCCGCTGATGGTTTTTTCACGTAAGCTCATCTTAGTACGCCGCTTTGTTCACGAAGCCTTTGAAGATGGTCAGAAAAACAATCTTGATATCGAACCAGAGGCTCCACTCGCGGATGTACTCCAGATCGAACTCGATGCGTTTTTCCATTTTTTCCAGCGTGTCGGTCTCGCCGCGCCAGCCGTTGATTTGTGCCCAGCCGGTGATGCCCGGCTTCACCTTATGGCGCAGCATGTAGCCTTCAATCAGCGAGCGGTACTGCTCGTTATGCGCCACCGCGTGCGGACGCGGGCCAACAATCGACATGCCGCCGGTAAAGACGTTGATGAACTGCGGCAGCTCGTCCAGAGAGGTGCGGCGCAGGAAGTTCCCAACGCGGGTGACGCGCGGATCGTTCTGCGTCGCCTGGGTCACTACCTTGTCGTTCTCCATCACCTTCATGGAGCGGAATTTCCACACCATAATCGGCTTACCGTCCATGCCGTAGCGGGTCTGACGGAAGATAACCGGGCCGGGAGAGCTCAGCTTCACCGCCAGGGCAATGCAGCACAGAACAGGGGAAATAAGCAGTAAAATCAGCGAAGAGAGCACGATATCTTCCACGCGCTTGAGCACGCGATTAATGCCCGACAGCGGCGTGTCGTACAGCGGTACCACCGGCACGCCGTTCACCTCTTCAATACGGGAGTGCAGGATGTTGAAGGTAAAGACGTCCGGGATCAGGATCACCGAGCAGGTGGTGTCCGCCAGCTCGCGCATCAGCTGCTTGATGCGGGATTCGTCCTTCATCTGCATGGCGATGTAGACGTTATGAATTTTGCCGGCCTTCGCGTCTTCAATAAGCTGCGCGTAATTCCCCGCCCAGTCCGCAAGCACGCCGCCCGGCTTCGCGTCGTGGTAAATCCCCACCACTTCGAACCCTAACCACGGCTCTTTGCGAAAGCTGTCGAGCAGCACCCGCCCGACCGGTAAATCTCCCGCCACGGCGACAAAACGACGGTTATAGCCACGGTTACGCAGCCAGCCCGCGCCAAAGCGGATCAGGGAACGGCACACGACCATGCCGACGCTGGTTAACAGGTACCAGCAGAGATAGGTCACGAAGCGGTTGTCAAAATCATGGCTGAACGCCACCAGACCCGCACTGAAGATCAGGCTCAGGGTCCAGTTCTGCAGCAACAGCATCAGTTCGGTAGTCATTTTCACGCCGCGCCACGAGCGGTAGAAATCGGTCATCCCGCCGATCATCTGAAACACGACCAGGGCAATCAGGGCCATCAGCAGATGCATATATAAGAACGGCAGTCCGCTGATCCGACACACCGCCCACAATCCACCGACCATGATGGTGATATCAGAAAAACGCTGCACCATAGAGATTAACGATGCATTCGTTCTCGCTCGTTCGCGTTTTTTTAGATTCGTCATCGTTGTTCCTTTATTCAACCAACACCCCACCCCTCACCCCGGCCCTCTCCCCAAAGGGGAGAGGGTGTTCAAGTTCCCTCTCCCCTTTGGGGAGAGGGTTAGGGTGAGGGGTAAGGTTTCGTATTACTGATTCAACAGCGCCAGAATGTCCTTCGTTCGGGCTTCCATCAGCGCCGTGTCAGCTCGGGACTCCACGTTCAGGCGCACCACCGGCTCGGTGTTGGACGAGCGCAGGTTGAAGCGCCACTGTGGAAACGCCATGCTGATGCCGTCGGTACGGTCAATTTCCAGCGCGTGAAGGGCAAAGTGCTGCTCCACGCGGGCAATGGCCTCGGCCGGCTGCGCCAGCTTGCTGTTGATCTCTCCGCTCGCCGGGAACGCCGCCATGCGGTCGCGCACCAGCTCGCCCAGGGTTTTCCCCTTCAGGCACAGCAGCTCGGTGACCAGCAGCCACGGGATCATCCCGCTGTCGCAGTAGGCAAAATCGCGGAAGTAGTGGTGGGCGCTCATCTCGCCGCCGTAGATGGCGTCTTCTTCGCGCATGCGCTCTTTGATAAAGGCGTGACCGGTTTTAGACATCACCGGCGTGCCGCCCGCCGCGGACACCACGTCGACGGTGTTCCAGGAAAGGCGCGGGTCATGGATGATTTTCGCGCCCGGGTTTTTCTCGAGGAACGCTTCCGCCAGCAGGCCGACAATGTAGTAGCCCTCGATGAACTGCCCTTTCTCGTCGAACAGGAAGCAGCGGTCGAAATCGCCGTCAAAAGCGATGCCCATATCCGCGCCGTGCTCAATCACCGCGTTGCGGGTGTCGTCGCGGCACTCCGGCAGCAGCGGGTTAGGAATACCGTTCGGGAAATTGCCGTCCGGCGTGTTGTGTACCTTGACGAAGGTCACCGGCACGTTCAGCGCCTTAAAGCGCGCTTCCAGCGCATCCACCACCGGGCCGGCCGCGCCGTTACCGGAGTTGATCACCAGCTTCAGCGGCTTGAGGTTCGCCACGTTGATGTAGCCCAGCAGGTGGTCGATGTACTCTTTCTGCAGGTTGATTTTTTTATAGCTGCCGCGCTTCGCCTCGTTCACCGGCGGGAAATCGTTGGCTTCCGCCAGACGCTGCACGTCGCGCAGACCGGTGTCGCCGCTGATCGGACGGGCGCCCTTGCGCACCAGCTTCATGCCGTTGTAGTCCATCGGGTTGTGGCTGGCCGTCACTTCGATACCGCCGTCCACGCCCAGGTGGAAGGTGGCAAAGTAAATCTCTTCGGTTCCGGACAGGCCGATATCCAGCACGTCCACGCCCGCGTCCTGCAGCCCTTTCGCCAGCGCCAGCTTCAGGGATTCACTGGTCAGACGCACGTCGCCGCCCAGCACGATGGTCTTTGGTTTTAAATATTCGCCGTACGCGCGGCCAATGCGCCACGCGATGTCTTCATTCAGCTCTTCGCCCAGCTTGCCGCGAATATCGTAGGCTTTAAAACAGGTTAATTTTTCCATGATGACCTCTTTTTCAGGCAACAGTTGGCCCTGACCACTTAATGGCCAAATTTATTTTTGTCATTCGTAGGCCCGGCGGGCGCAGCGCCGCCGGGCATGATGCGGAGTGCTACACGCGCCCGTAACGATCCTGGAAGCGCACGATATCGTCCTCTTCCAGATACGAGCCGGAGCGCACCTCAATTAAGTCGAGAGGAATTTTCCCCGGGTTTTCCAGACAGTGCGTGGCGCCCAGCGGAATATAAATGGACTCGTTCTCACCCAGCAGCTTCACTTCGCCGTCGATGGTCACTTTGGCCGTACCCGCCACCACGACCCAGTGCTCGGCGCGGTGATGGTGCATCTGCACCGACAGCCCCTCGCCCGGCTTCACGGTGATGCGCTTCACCTGATAGCGGTCACCCGCGTCGATGGAGTCATACTTACCCCACGGACGGTACACTTCACGGTGAATGTGGTGCTCGTGACGGCCATCGGCCTTAATCTTCTCCACCACTTTTTTAACGTCCTGCACGGCGTTACGGTCGGCAATCAGCACGGCGTCTTTGGTCTGGACAACCACCAGATCCTTCACTCCGACCGTGGTCACCAGGCCGGACTCGGCGTAAACGTAGCTGTTTTCGGTTTTGTGGCTAATCACATCGCCGTGATGGACGTTACCCTCCGGGGTATGGGCGCTGATCTCCCACAGGGAGGACCAGGAGCCTACGTCGCTCCAGCCCGCATCCATCGGTACAACCACGGCGTCAGCCGTACGTTCCATCACCGCGTAGTCAATGGACTCTTCCGGGCAGGCGAGGAAAGCCTCTTCATCCACGCGGATGAAGTCGAGATCCGGATCCACCACCGCCATCGCTTTCTCGCAGGCGCTCAGAATATCCGGGCGGTATTTACGCAGCTCTTCCAGGTAGCGTCCGGCACGGAACAGGAACATCCCGCTGTTCCAGTAATACTCACCGCTGGCGACATACGCCTGCGCGGTTTCGAGATTCGGTTTTTCAACAAACTGCGCCACGTCAAAGGCCACGCTGTCGCCTTCACCCGGCGTTACGTTGCCGCGACGGATGTAGCCGTAGCCGGTTTCCGGCAGGTCCGGCACGATGCCAAAGGTCACCAGCTTGCCGCTCTCGGCGTAAGGAATCGCCGCACGCACCGCGTCGCGGAACGCCTCTTCCTGCTGGATAACGTGGTCTGCCGCCAGGACCAGCATCAGCGGGTCGCAGTCAGGACTGCTGCGTTTTGCCGCCAGCGCCGCCAGGGCGATCGCGGGCGCGGTATTGCGACCGGCAGGCTCCAGGATGATGTTTTCCGTGAGCTTATTCAGCTGTCGCAGCTGCTCGGCAACAATAAAGCGGTGCTGTTCGTTACAAATCACCACCGGGCTTTCACACTCCACGCCGTGCAGACGGTTTACCGTGGTCTGCAGCATGGTGAGATCCCCTTTCAGACAGAGGAACTGCTTTGGATAGAGCACGCGGGACAGCGGCCACAACCGGCTACCAGAGCCACCAGCCATCACAACCGGATACAAAGTGGTTTGACTCATGATTTATCCCCGTATATCTGCAATAAATTGGCTCAGCACGTTCTCTTTCTCGAGCGTGCGTTCGGCATATTCACGTGCCACCGTGTTCACTTTTGGCATGGCGAGTGCCTGCTCAATGCCGGTAACCAGCGCCGGAACCGATTCCGGCTCCACGCACACGGCAATTCCCGGATAGCTGTCACACAGCTGGCCTAATTCTGTTTCGGTCTCTGCCGTAATCACCGCATTGCCGCCCACTGCCAGAATGTTGGTCAGCTTGGACGGCAGCACCGCGTCCGCGGCGCCGCGTTTTTGCACAACCAGATGGCAGTCGCCCATCTTCAGCAGCGCAGGTAATGCCTCGTAAGACTGAAGCGGGAAAAATTTCACGTTGGTCAGGCCGCGTTCCCCGGCCATTTTTTCCAGCCGCGCCTTTCCACCGCCCTGCCCGACAATCACAAACGTCCACGGCTGTTCACTCAGCAGTTGGGCCGCTTCAATCACGCTCTCCAGCCCCTGCTTTTCGCCGATGTTGCCTGAGTAAAGAATGATTTTTTGATCTTCAGGCAAACCGAGCCGGGCGCGCAGCGCCTGAGCGTCTTGCTCTGTCACATCGCGAAAACGCGCCACTTCGGACCAGTTCGGGAAGAAGATCACCTTCTGGGCCGGAACGCCCTTCTCCTGCGCCTTGTTCATCATCGAGCGCGAGATGGTCGAGACGTAATCCACGTTATGCAAGCCGCTGCGCTCAAAGGCGCTGGCGAGCTTCGCCACCTTGCCGCCCTTGCCTTTGCCTGCCATCCCCAGGCCCAGCATGGCGTCAACTTCATAATCCTGAATGTGCAGCAGGGTGCGCGCGCCGGAGAGTTTACCCAGCAGGCGCATGCCCGGCGTGCAGAACAGCGTCGGCACCACGCCGATGATACGATCCGGCTTCCAGCGACGCTGCGCCATCAGCGGGAAGAAGCTGCTCAGGGCAAAGCTGCCCAGATGAAGTAACCGTTTCAGCGTCGAAGGCTGCTTCGGCACGTAGAGCGGGCAGCGCCAGACGGTCGCTGCGCCCTCTTCACGGCGATAGCGCCAGCTTGAGTAGCGCTCCCCGACTTTCCACTCCGGGTAGTACGGCGGCGCGGTAATGACCCGCACGTCATGTCCCTGGCTCGCCATCCACTCGACCATCTCGCCGGTGTATTTCCCGATGCCGGTTAGCTCCGGCGAGTAGTTGATTCCGTACACTAAAATTTTCATAAGCCCGGCACCCCGGACTGACGATCGGCCAGGAAATAGGCACGACTGTTGTCATGCACATTGTCGCTGGCCAGCAACGCCTCTGGCGTCTGCCAGCGGTAGTCGTCATGCTGAGAATCAGGCAGACGCAGGTCTGCCTCACTCACCTTCAGGCGGAACCCCAGCACGATGTAGTGCGTGGAAAACCCGGTGCCTGAAAAGTTATCGTCATAGAAGTGCTGCCAGACCCCGTAAAACTGGCCCGCTGCCATCGGCAGCTGCAGGCCCAGCTCCGCCAGAGTGAGACGCTCAAACGCATCGCTGAGCGTCTCATCCTTCTGCACGCGCCCGCCGGGCACGAACCAGAAGCCCTGTGCAGGACGGTTGGTTCGTTTTCCCAGCAAGAACTCGCCGCGTTCGTTCTCCACGATCAAATCAATCGAGATGAGCGGAGTGGAACGCACCACCGTGGCAAAATCTTCCTGACTTAAAAACATCGTTACCCCCGGAAGCGGTGCTGGTTTTCGAGGAACCACTGGTAGGTGCTGGCCAGCCCCTGCTCCAGTGACACCTCGTGATACCAGCCCAGCTGATGCAGACGGGTCACGTCCAGCAGCTTGCGCGGCGTGCCGTCCGGTTTAGTCGCGTCAAACACCACGCGGCCCTTGTAGCCCACCACCTGCGCGATGGTTTGCGCCAGCTCGCGAATAGTGCAGTCCACGCCGGTACCCACGTTGATGTGCGACAGCATCGGCTCGGTGTTCTCCTGCCACACCTCGCGATCCAGTTCCATCACGTGAATACTGGCCGCAGCCATGTCGTCCACGTGCAGGAATTCACGCATCGGCGTACCGCTGCCCCACACCACTACGTCCGGCGCGTTCTCGGCGGTCGCCTCGTGGAAGCGGCGCAGCAGCGCCGGGATCACGTGCGAGTTGCTCGGGTGGAAGTTGTCGTGCGGCCCGTACAGGTTGGTCGGCATCACCGAGCGATAGTCGCGGTTGTACTGACGGTTGTAGGACTCGCACAGCTTGATCCCGGCAATTTTGGCAATCGCGTACGGCTCGTTGGTTGCTTCAAGCGTGCCCTGCAGCAGCTCGCTCTCGGCGATCGGCTGCTTCGCCATTTTCGGGTAAATACAGGACGACCCGAGGAACAGCAGCTTATTCACGTTGTGCAGGTGCGCCGCGTGAATGATGTTGCTCTCGATCATCATGTTCTCGTAGATGAAATCCGCCGGGTAGGTGTTGTTAGCGACAATGCCGCCCACCTTCGCCGCCGCCAGATACACCTGATCAATGCGTTCGTTCGCAAAGAAGTCCTGTACCGCACGGCTGTCGAGCAGGTTCAGCTCGTCACGCGTGCGGACAATCACCTCTACGTCACCGCGCTGTTCCAGCTGGCGAACAATCGCGGAACCCACCATTCCGCGATGACCGGCGACAAAAATACGTTGTTTTGTCATTCTCAGGACTCCAGCGCGATGGCAACCTCGTAGCCATGAGACTTGAGCAGGGAGTGTTTTTTCGCTGCTTCAAGATCTTTGGCCACCATCTCGGAAACCATCTCCTGCAGAGTGGTCTCTGGTTTCCAGCCCAGCTTCTCGTGCGCTTTGGTTGGGTCACCCAGCAGGGTTTCTACTTCAGCAGGACGGAAGTAGCGCGGGTCAACCTGCACAATTACGTCGCCTGGCTTCACGCCCGGCGCGTCGTGGCCGGTCACGGAAACAACGATACCCTTCTCTTCCACGCCGGTGCCTTCGAAGCGCAGCTTGATGCCCAGCTGTGCTGCGGCCATTTCAACGAACTGACGCACGGAGTACTGCACGCCGGTTGCGATAACGAAGTCTTCTGGCTGTTCCTGCTGCAGCATCATCCACTGCATTTTCACGTAGTCTTTCGCATGGCCCCAGTCACGCAGGGAGTCCATGTTGCCGAGGTGCAGGCAAGACTCCAGACCCTGCGCGATGTTGGCGATAGCGCGGGTGATTTTGCGGGTCACGAAGGTTTCGCCGCGGCGCGGAGATTCGTGGTTGAACAGGATGCCGTTACAGGCGTACATACCGTAGGATTCACGGTAGTTCACGGTGATCCAGTAGGCGTACAGTTTTGCTACCGCATACGGAGAGCGCGGGTAGAACGGCGTGGTCTCTTTCTGTGGGATTTCCTGCACCAGGCCGTACAGCTCGGAGGTGGATGCCTGGTAGAAGCGGGTTTTCTTCTCAAGACCGAGGAAGCGGATAGCTTCCAGCAGACGCAGAGTACCCATGGCGTCAACGTCAGCGGTGTATTCCGGAGATTCGAAGGAAACCGCTACGTGGCTCATCGCGCCCAGGTTGTACACTTCATCCGGCTGCACTTCCTGCAGGATACGGGTCAGGTTGGAGGTATCGGTCAGGTCGCCGTAGTGCAGGTGGAATTTCGGGTTCGCCGCGTGCGGATCCTGATAGATGTGATCGACACGCTCGGTGTTGAATGAAGACGCACGACGTTTAATACCGTGCACTTCATACCCTTTTTCCAGCAGCAGTTCTGCCAGGTAAGAACCATCCTGCCCGGTAACGCCGGTGATGAGAGCGACTTTAGACATGTTTATATTCCTCTACTTATGAATTTAATCAGAGCCGTTAAGTAGGCTATCTTTTTTGTCATTTTGAACGCGGGCTGTGCTCGAAATCCTCACGTACCTAAGTACGTTCCGGTTTCTCCGCGCAGTCCGCGTTCAAACTGCCTGCAACGATTACGCCTACTTAACAAGGCTCTTCGTTTCAACGCGTTCGCGTATCACCACTGCGGGGTTGCCACGGCAAACTTTATTTGCCGGTAGCGATTTAAAAACGCTGCTGCGGGCACCCACTACCGTGCCATCGCCAACAGAAACACCCGGTGCAACAAAAACATCCGTTGCCAGCCAGCATTTTTCGCCGATCGCAATAGGCGAAGCGGTAATATCAAAATGCGGGCTCATAAAGTCGTGGCTGCCGGTGCACAAATAACATTTCTGTGAAACCACCGAATTTGCGCCAATCGTAATCTCGCCCAGGGTATATAGCACCGCGTCATCCCCAACCCATGCGTAATCCCCAAGCGTTAATTTCCACGGATAGGTAATTTTCACAGAAGGTCGGATGACTACGTTTTTTCCTATTTTTGCGCCAAACAGGCGCAATAAAAAGGCTCGCCAGCGGTACAGTATTTGCGGCGACCAGGCAAATAAGGTTGCCTGAACCGCCCACCACAGCTGTACCTTAATACCGTTCCCGCCCCGAAAACCTTTCGGTACGGAGAAACCTTTTAAATCCTGCATTGCGTTTCCTTATATTCAGGCTTTGTTATATAAGGTTTTCGTTTTGCCCGTGGTACGCAGGCGTAATAAATAAGACAACTCCGCCCAGAATCCCGGCACGCGTAATATTTGACGCTGCACGTTTTTTGCGTCCTGGCATAATTCCAGATTATTTGACGTTGACACGCCGCCCATAGAGAATTCAGACACCAGCCCTTTAATTCGACGGAACGGGTAACCTGATTTATACAGGCTGGCGGCCAGCGCATAATCGGATGACACCTTGTACTGCAAATCGTAAGGCTGTTTTTTCAGACCTTTTACCGGGAAGAAAATGGCCTGATGGCTGGCGGGCAAACTGTGGTAGATATACCAGCCTGGCTTCGCACTACGGCACACTTTATGTCCGTCGCCAAAATCGAGCAGCGCATCGCCAATATACATGGCGTCCTCTTTCTGGCGCGCCAGTTGACGGGCAAACAGCGCTACATCGTCGTGGAAAATATCGCCGGAATTGAGGAAGATGGCATAACGGCCCTGGGCCATATTAATGCCTTTATTCATCGCATCGTAGATGCCTTTATCTTTCTCGCTGATGTAGCGTAAGTTGAACTCACCGTTGAGTTTTTCCAGAAACTCCGCCGTGCCATCGTTCGAGCCGCCGTCGACCACAATCCACTCAAAGGTGAGGCTCGGATCGCGCGCCAGGTTGCGCAGCGAGCGCCAGGTTTTTACCACCCCTTCGTAATTACGAAAAGCGACAGTAATGACGCTAAGAAACATAAATCACCTCATTTCGTCATACGTTCGTAATATTAAGCGCCTTGCGCAGAATAAACGGACAGACAATCAAGAAAGCATATTCCGGGCTAAATATTGACCCGGTAAAAAACAGCGACACCGGCGTAAAAAGATAAAGCTGCACGCGAAAGTTCTGGTTATCACCAAACGCGTTGATCATCATTTTGAAAACTTTAAACAGATACCACAGCGTCAACAGTACGGCGAACCATGAAAAATAAATAATTAACAGATACAGACCATTGTCTATGGTTTTACCGACGTCCGCACCGTTAAAGATTCCGAATGATGCAACATATTCATAAAGTGAGCCGAATCTTACTACACCATCAATATGGGTTAAGGAATAACCCACCATCACCAGCGGACCAATGATGCGATAATAGGACGATGACCCTTCCGTTCCCAAATCTCCCAGACGTTCTGAGATGTACGGGAAGGCAAATATCACGCCGACCATAAATACCGTCAGGGAGATAATCGCCAGCGGCAGTTTTTTCTTAATCGCATCTTTGTTCAGGTACTGGAACGCCCACTCCAGCAGGTAAAACAGGATAAACGTCATTACCCCTGAGAACGATCCAGACAGAACGATTCCTGCAAGAATCATAGCATCGGTCTTAGGCGTTTTGATACCAAACTGTTTGATGCTGAGCCAAATTGAGATTAACGCCAGAGCGAAAAACGCTGGTTCAAAATAGAGCGCCGTCGTACGCTTCCCGCCAAACTTAATGAAGTTCAGCACATAGCTGTTACTGTAAATGAGATATTTCGAAATTATCTCCATCAAGCTGCTGCCACCGGTCAAAATAATTTGCGCCATTTCCAGGGCGGCAAGCATAACAATTAACGCAACGACAATATAAAAGAACCTGAGGATTTTCCTATAATTGTGCGGTGAAATAGTTTTGAAGCGAATACTCCAGACCATACCAATAATAATGACGATATAAACAAACAGCATGGTCGACGTGACGTATTTACTGGCATCCAGCGACTGGCCAAAGATGTAGTTAAACAGCGTCAGGCCCGTGCCCAGCCCCAGGGCAATCATCAGCTTCTTCAGGTTGATTTTATCGACATACAGAAGAAGCAGAACGGGCAGGAAGGTCACGATGGTTATCGGGAAGCTTTCGCCGAGCTGGGCAATTTTGACGTTGACCAGCAGGTAGATCAGCGGCAGCAGCAGATAACTACAGATTCTGATAGAACGAGACATACTCCTCCAGCATCTGTTGTCCGCTGTAGGCCTTGCGGCTGCGGTTGCGGAACGATTCCAGGTCAGTGCCAAAAACGGCCTCGGCGATCTGCGCCTTCGGCAGCTGCACCAGCGGCAGGACTTCCTGCTCCGCGAAGGTTTTCCCGCCGGATTTTTCCAGCACTTCACGCGCCGCATCGCTGTGGGTGGCAATCACCGGCACGCCGATGGAGAGCGCTTCGCAGAGGATCAGCGGGTAGTTATCCACACGGGAGCTGAACACCAGCGCGTCCATACCGTTGAGGGCGCTCATCAGCTTGCGCTTGTCGGTCTCAAACCCGTGGTTCACCACGTTGGCCCCTTCGAACGGGGAAAACTTGCCGAAGGTGTGAAGTTCTATCTTGTCACCCAGCGCCATCATGTCGCGCACCAGCTGCTGGTTGGTTTTACCGTCGTAACGCAGATCGTGCGCAACGATGGCGATTTTCGGTTTACCCGCGGTGTCCGCCACCGGGGTCAGCTCGGCCAGGATGGCTTCCGTCGCCACGTCGATGCCGTTATTGATAATCTGACAGCGCCCTGCCCCATACAGGCTGTTGAAGGCATCGGCTACGTGCTGGCTCGGGGAGATAAACGTGCAGCCGAGCGAGAGCATGTCGCGGAACAGCTGGCGCTTTCCGTCTACCAGCTGATGCGCGCGATCCACCTTCACCGGCGGGTAATTGCTTAATGTCGGGCATTTCTGGCAGTTATCTTTCCAGCCTTCGCAGCCGTCGGTAAACGCGCAGCGTCCGGTCACGCTCCAGTGATCGTGCAGCGTCCAGACGAAGCGAGTGTCGGGCTTGTGGGCCTGCACCTTCTGACAAAACGCCACCACCTCTTCCAGATTCAGCCAGTAGCTGTGCAGCACGTGGAAATGCAGCACAACCGGGCCCGATGTGCGGGTCACGGTGCGATAAAGACTGTTGAGGTTGCCAAACAGATCGCGGTTAAACAGGCGAAACAGCGCAATGTTGGCAACAGAGGTCAGACGCGGCGTGTGCTTGTGCACCTGCGGATAGTTATCGTGGCTGACGCTTTTTTTGCCGCCTTTGCCGTAGCCGTAAATAAAACGAGACTGGAGTCCTTTTTGCAGCGCGCGCTGGTGCAGATCCAGCGCCACGCCTGCCGCCCCGCCTTCTGCGAGGCGCACGTTAAATTGCAGAATGTTCATTTAATCACCTTCACGCGGGCTTTCTCTCCCACCACCAGCGCGTTATCGGGGATGCTGTCCAGCACCACGCTGCCCGCCCCGATCGTCACGTTGTTACCTATCGTAATGTCGCCAATAACCACCACGTTCGCGCCCAGCTCGACGTTGTTGCCGATGACCGGGCAGGCCAGGCTGTCAGGCCCACGGTTGCCAATGGTGACCCCATGACGAATGGTGAAATCATCTCCGGCGACCACGAACTTGTTGATCACCACCGCATAGCCGTGATGGATGGTAAAGCGGCGGCCAATGGTGGCCGCAGCCTGAATCTCATACCCAAAAAAGCATTCGGTGATGATGCGGTACAGCACCAGCACGGGGGCCGCCCAGATGTTGTTCAGTACATTTTTCTTGCGCCACACCGAGCAAAAGTGCGCGATGCGGTACGCCAGAACCATGCAGCACGGGCGCAGGCTCCAGCTGTTTGCGCGGCAATCTTCCAGAAACATTATTTCCCCCGAAGCCCGTCGGCCAGACGCTTGCCGTTACGCACGGAGAGCAGCGTCAGCAGCGTGCGCCAGTTCATGCGCTTGTTGCGGATCTGATACAGGGTAAAGAGCTGATATTTACGGCTGGCACGGTCAAACTTGTCCTTGTGCTTGCGGTAAAAATGGAAATAGCCGGAGAACTTCTTCGGCGAGGAGGTGATCTGCATCTCCCCGTGGTTGATGTGCAGGATCTGTGTGGCCTCTTCCACTTTCCACGGCTCGCCGTATTCCACCACCATGCGCAGGAAGATATCGTAATCCTGCGCGGCCTTCAGTTCGGTATCGAACAGGCACTCTTTAAAGCGCCACGCCCAGGTAAAGACCTGATTGCCGATAATGTTGCGCTTGTAGAACAGGCGGCGAGAGTACGGTGATTTCGGATACAGCGGCAGGCTGGCAGGCTGCGAATACACCTCGCCCTGACACACGTAGTCGTTGGCATACAGAAACGCGTGCGTAACCAGCTGCTCTTTATGCGACAGGAAGACGGACAGGCGGTTCGGCGTCCATTCGTCATCGTCGTCGATGCCGGTCAGATACTGCCCTTTGGCCTGCATAATTGCCTGATTACGCACCGCACAGGCCCCGGAGTTGATGGCGTTGTGCGTGTACATCACGCGCGGGTCGTTGAGATCGGTAACAAATTTTTGCAGCTGTTCATACGAGGAAGAACAGTCATCCACGACGATCAGTTCCCAGTTATCGTAATCCTGACGTAAGACCGACTTGATTGCGCGGATCGCCAGCTGCTGACGGTTCCATGTCGGCATATAGATAGAAATCAAAGGGCGTTGTGTGGTCATATTTTTCCCCTCATCCCGGCCCTCTCCCCAGAGGGGAGAGGGTGAAAGGCAGTCAATGGTCGTCATTATGTTCGTACCCAAACTCCCGCACCGAACGGTCCCCTCTCCCCTCAGGGGAGAGGGTTAGGGTGAGGGGTGTGGGGTGTGTTTTGTTATTTACTGTCAGACTTGTATTCGTACTCGTAATAGCCGTAATCCTGGTACCCGGTCGCGCGGCGGAAGATGGAGTTCAGGATCACCCCTTTCACCTCAATCCCGTTCTGCTCGAAGCGGCTCAGGCTGGTTTCCACTTCTTTCAGGGTATTCACCGCATAGCGTGCCACCATCAGCGTGGTGCCCGCATGGCGCCCCACCACGGCCGCATCGGTCACGGCCAGAATCGGCGGCGTATCGATCAGCACCAGGTCATAGTGTTTGCTCGCCCACTCAATCAGCTGGGTGAAGCGTTCGCTCATCAGCAGTTCAGACGGGTTAGGCGGCACCTGACCACGTGGGATCAGGTCGAATCTCGGAATCGAGGTCGGCTTGGCGCTCTGGCTAATCTCCCCCTGACCCAGCAGGATTTCCGACAGACCGTTCACGTTGTTGGTGCCCAGCAGCTCGTGGGTGTAGCCCTTACGCATATCGCAGTCGATCAGCAGCACGCGCTTGTTGGTCTGGCTGACCACGGCCGCCAGGTTGGCGCACACAAAGGTCTTACCGATAGACGGGCTGACACCGGTTAACATCAGTACGTTGTTTTTAGCCTGCATCATGGCGAAGTGCAGGCTGGTACGCAGGCTGCGTATCGCTTCAATCGCCAGGTCGGTTGGGTTACCCACGGCCAGCAGCTGGCTCTGTTTGTAACGCTTAACGCCCTTGATGGTCTTGACGCTGTCACGGGATTTTTGCCACTCGGAGAGCGGGATGCTGGCGTAAACATTGATCCCGTTCTCTTCCAGCACCTGCGGGCTTTCGATGCCGCGGTTGAACAGCGAGCGCAGCAGCACGCCGACGATAGAGAGCATCAGGCCAAGAATGATGCTGCCGAGAATAATCAGCGCTTTCTTCGGCTTCAGCACGCCAGGCTGGGTAATGGCCGGGTCAACGATGCGCACATCACCCACGGTGCTGGCCTCGGTGATTTTCAGCTCCTGCTGTTTGTTCAGCAGTTGCATGTAAACCTGCTGTCCGGACTCCACGTCGCGAGTCAGGCGCACGATCTCCTGCTGCGTTTTCGGCATCGCAGTCACGCGGTCGTTCAGCTTCGCCTTCTCCTCTTCAAGGGTACGGCGTTTTTCCAGCAGTGTGCGGTAGGCCGGGTGGCGTTTAGTGTAAAGCTTGGAAATCTCCGCCTCTTTGAAGGTCAGCTCGTTGAGCTGCGCATCAATATTCACCATGGAGTCGAGAACCGATTTGGCCTCCAGCGGCAGGTCGACGGAGTCTTTATCCTGACGGAAGGCGTTCAGCTTGTTCTCGGCATCGTCCAGACGGGCACGCACTTCCGGGAGCTGTTTAGAGAGGAAAGCCAGGCTTTTCGCCGCTTCCGCCGACTTACGCTCGACGTTCTGCTCAAGGTAGTTACGGGTAATGCTGTTCAGGATGTCGCGGATTTGATCCTTATCTTCACCGGTAAAGGTCATGCTCAGCACGCCGGTGTCCTTACCGTTTTCAGTGACGGTCAGGTTATTTTGCAGATTGTTGATCATGCCCAGCGTGGAGAATTTGGTGACGGTAAATTCCCCCCCCTCCTGAGCGTTGATGGCGGTGACCATCATGCTAACGCCATCTTTGGTCAGCATCTGCCCCACTTCGCCGCGCGCGCTAAAGCCCGCATCGCTGGTCAGCTGATACTGTTTCGGGCCAAGCACCGTCAGGGTAAAGGTTTGATCCCCTGCCCCTTTCGGCAGCACAAAGTCAGTCACCTTCACGGTGTCATTGCTGCGCCCCATCAGACGATCCCAGCCGGCACCAAAGATCGGGAACGTATTTTTGGTGACGGAGATGTCAAGGCCGAGGTCGTGAACCGTTTTGCCCAGTACCAGACGCGACTGGATCAGCTGAATTTCAGCGTCGGACGCCGGCGGCTTGTTCGCCAGCGCGGAGCCGATATCCTGCACCAGCGAGTTGCCGGTGTTCTGTTCAATCTGTACCAGCGCGTCGGCGCTGTAGATAGGCGTCGCAAAGAGCGTATAGATAACGGCCGCCGCGGCAAAGACGGCGGTAATGCCAAGCACCCACCACTTTGCCTCGATAACCGTGCCGACCAGGCGACCAATATCAATTTCATCACTGCCCGAAGTCGGGGCGGCAGAAGGTTTTGTTTTTTCTGTCATTGTTATCCCTGCTGAGCTTTCAGTGCCTGCGCCCACTGTTGGGCAGACTGGTCAAGTAAGGTGTAAACCGCCTCGAAGGCCTCATGGCTTTTGCGATACGGATCGGGAATTTCGCGTTCATTGTCCCAGTGACCAAACAGCATCACCTTGCCGCGCATCTCCGGAGCGATATCGCATAGCGCATGAATATGGCGTTTTTCCATTGCCAGAATCAGGTCATACTCCCGGCACATGCGGCCGGTGACCTGGCGGGCGATATGCCCGTCAAGAGAGAGGTTATGATCGCGGGCCACGCTCGTTGCGCGCTCGTCGGCACCTTTGCCCACCAGCGCGCCCAGCCCTGCGGAATCGACCGTTAACTCAGGCTGGTACTGTTTCAACAGCCGTTCAGCCGTGGGGGAACGGCAAATGTTCCCCACGCATACCACCAGAATTTTGTTAAACATCGCGGATTACCAGGTATGAATGTCGCGCGCCGTATCCGTCATGTAGCGAACGCCACTGATGGTTGGCAGCAACTGGTTGATCAGACGGTTCCAGCGGGCAACCGGCGCGGTGGTGACGTACACCACATCGTAAGGCTGGAGACGGAACTCCGTCGCCATCACCAGAGACGTCGCATCGGACATATCCAGCTGGTAGATGTTGGCAATTTTGCCCTTCGCACTGCCTTCACCTTTCAGCGGACGGATGACGAAGATACCGGTCGCATTGGACGTGGTCAGATCTATACCTTCTGCATTACCCAGGGCTTCGGTCAGGGTCATGCCGCTGAAGTCCATTTTGAGGGTGCTCTGTTTCTTCACTTCACCCATCACGAAGACTTTCAGATCGTCGTTGCGCGGTACGTAGAGAATATCGCCCGGATAGAGCAGGCGGTTCTGGGTCAGGTCGCCGTTTTGCATCAGCGCCTGCAGCGAAATGCGCTGCTCTTTGCCGTTGTGGGTCAGCACCACGTTGCGCCAGTCGGCGCCGTCGGTTAGGCCGCCCGCGGCGTTAATGGCGTCCAGAACGGTGAGCGGAACGTTGGTGATGGCCTGCTGGCCGGATTTGTTCACCTGACCGGAGATATAGGCTTTTTGCGAGCGGAATGCGGCGATATTAACGTCCACCTGCGGGTCGGCAATGTACTGCGCTAAGCGGCCGGTAATATCACTACGGATTTCGGCGAGCGTTTTCCCGGCGACATGCACTTTACCAATGTACGGATAGAACATGGTGCCATCTGACTGTACCCAGTTCCCGGTGTCGCTTGAGCTGCGGTACTGGCCCGCTGGCGTGGTCAGTTCAGGGTGATCCCAGACGGTCACGTTGATCACGTCGCCCGGCCCCACGCGATACTGATAGGAGGCAATTTCCTGGTCCAGAGACATATTCGGCTGGGCAACATTCGGACGTGGACGTAATTGTTCGACCAGACGTGGCGTAAGTGGATAAACATTCACCATTTTGTCGAGATCAAAATCGGCATCCTGTTGCTTGATCACATCCTTACCCATTGTTGACATATTGCTGCCGGGAAAGACCGTGCAACCACTCATCAAGGTCACAGACACCAATAATGGCATCAATTTCATTTTGGATTTCATCATTGATTATTTATCACTTTGGCAGAGTAATTATCCTGTGCAATTTAAATAAGCTTGAGACGTATTGGGTTTCAGCATGCAGTTAATCAAATAGAAATATAACTGGCATCAGTCCTAAAAAAAGCTTATTCATCCATTGGCTATTGACAGAATAATCGAGGCTGATTCACACGCTTTCAGGCACGCTACCGCCCTTGGCTTTCAGTTACCAATCCACTGACTAAACAATGTGTTATGGATAGACACCCTCTTGAGCAAGGTCTTCTGGCAATATTTCAGCCGCTTGAAATACACAGCGGATAATGAATGACCATTCCGAAGACCAAAACAATAATAGCAACAACAAGATTTAACATTTGATGCTGGGAGAATTGTTGCAGCTAACCTAATAGCAGGCAAGGAGACAACTGTCCTAATATCTGTTTTTAAGATTAATATTAAGAGCAAAGTTTTGACCTTTTAGGATTTTCTTTATATTGACAAAAAGAGAGCAAATATCATTACCTGCGATATATCCTAAAATGTTTTCATAATAATAAAATATGCGTATTTCGCTTATTTACACCCACCTGAGATTGCTCTCTTTTTTACGCTTCGTATTAAGAGAAATCTCAGCCCGACATTGCATTTTCCCCCAGCTTTATCCATGATCGAAGTGTGACATTCGTCATATAACAGAAGGTATTGCTATTACTATGGAATGGATTGCCGATCCATCAATCTGGGCCGGGCTGGTGACGCTGGTCGTCATCGAATTAGTGCTCGGGATTGATAATCTGGTCTTTATCGCCATCCTCGCTGAAAAACTGCCCCCTTCCCAGCGCGACCGCGCGCGCGTGACGGGTCTGCTGCTGGCGATGGTGATGCGTTTACTGCTGCTGGCCTCTATCTCCTGGATGGTCACGCTCACTCAGCCTCTGTTCTCCGTTCGCGGTCTGAGCTTTAGCGCCCGCGACCTGATCATGCTCTTCGGCGGGCTGTTCCTGCTGTTCAAAGCCACGGTGGAGCTTAACGAGCGGCTCGAAGGCAAAGACAGCGAGAACCCGACCCAGCGACGTGGGGCAAGATTCTGGCCGGTGGTGGCGCAAATTGTGGTGCTCGATGCCGTCTTCTCTCTGGATTCGGTGATTACCGCCGTCGGGATGGTGGACCATCTGGCCGTCATGATGGCTGCGGTGATTATCGCCATCACGCTGATGGTGATGGCGAGCAAAGCGCTGACCCGCTTTGTGAACAGCCACCCGACCATCGTGATCCTTTGTCTCAGCTTCCTGTTGATGATCGGCTTCAGCCTGGTCGCCGACGGCTTCGGGTTCCATATTCCGAAAGGTTACCTGTACGCCGCCATTGGCTTCTCCGTCATGATTGAAGCGCTCAACCAGCTGGCGATATTTAACCGCCGCCGGTTTCTCTCCGCGAATCAGACCCTGCGCCAGCGCACGGCCGAAACCGTCATGCGCCTGCTGAGCGGCAGGAAAGAGGATGCCGAGCTGGACGCCGAATCCTCCGCCCTGCTTGCCGATCACAGCGACGGGCAGATCTTTAACCCACAGGAGCGGCTGATGATCGAGCGGGTGCTCAACCTCAATCAGCGCACGGTGAGCAGCATCATGACTTCCCGGCATGACATTGAGCATATTGACCTCACGGCACCGGAAGATCGGGTCCGCGCCCTGCTGGATAAGAATCAGCATACCCGCGTGGTAGTGACCGGCGGTGAAGAGGAAGAGGAGCTGCTGGGCGTGGTGCACGTTATTGACCTGCTCCAGCAGCAGCTTCGCGGCGAGCCGCTCAACCTGCGCGCGCTGGTGCGCCAGCCGCTGGTCTTCCCGGAAGGGCTACCGCTGCTCTCTGCCCTTGAGCAATTTCGTAACGCGCGCACGCACTTTGCCTTCGTGGTGGATGAGTTTGGTTCGGTGGAAGGGCTGGTCACGCTCAGCGACGTGATGGAAACCATCGCCGGTAATCTGCCAAACGAGGTGGATGAGATTGATGCCCGCCACGACATCCAGAAAAACGCGGACGGCTCGTGGACGGCCAACGGCCACATGCCGCTGGAAGACCTGGTGCAGTACGTGCCGCTGCCGCTGGACGAAAAACGGGAATACCACACCATTGCCGGCCTGCTGATGGAGTATTTACAGCGCATCCCGCAGACAGGGGAAGAGGTTCAGGTGGGCGACTATCTGCTTAAAACCCTGCAGATTGAAAACCATCGTGTGCAGAAAGTGCAGCTTATTCCACTGCGGGATGAGGAAGAGCTGGATTTTGAGGTATAGATAAAACAAAACGGCAACCAGGTTGCCGTTTTAGGGTTTGCTCCCTCTCCCGTGGGAGAGGGCTGGGGTGAGCGCATCAGGCCGCACTGGCAGCCGGGTAAGGCGTAGCCGCCACCCGGCACCACGAACCTCAAAGCTTATCCAGCAGCTTCTTCACATCCTTGCCATTCTGGGAATCTTTGTTACGATCCGCCCAGCTGTTAAGCCGACGTTTCGCTTCATCCTGCAGATGCTTACGCAGGATCTGATCCACCTGAAGGCTGTAGTTCAGCGCCTGCCATTTGCCGTATACGCTAAGCGGAACCGGTGTCTCTTTAAGGAAATCAATCAGCTTGCTTTCGCCCTGCCAGCCGGAAAGTACCCGGACGTTAAAGCGCGTGTCCGCCGTCTCTTTGACCAGATCCAGCGAGCCTTCTCCGGTTAACGACAACATGGACGAGGTTCCCTGCATCCCGGCAAGGGTCAGTATCCCGTTATCCAGCGTCAGATCCGTGGTGAAGCTGTCGAGGCGCGTTGCGCTGTCGTAGTTTTCCTGCGCTTTAACATCGCTGCTGCGCTCCACCGCCTGCTGGACAAGCTGCTGGAAGTTGAGCCCCTCCATACGGGAATCTTTCAGGTCAACGTGCGCTTCACCCTGCCACTCCCGGCGGAAGGCGTTGGCATCAATTTTGGTGCCTGAGAAATCCCCCGCCAGCGTTAACTGCCCCGTCAGGGAGATCGGATAGTTAAAGGCTTTGAGGATGCTGCCAATCTCAACGTTGTCGAGACGCGGCTGGAATTCAGCGCTGGCAACGTCCTTACGCACGTCCAGCGTTCCTGGCAGCGAAAGATGCCCTGCCCCCATTTTGCCGCTCAGTTCGGAGATCGCCAGCAACCCGTTGTGGTTGAACATCTTGCCGCTCACATCGGTAAAATCAATGCCGCGCCAGCGCACGCTGTTGGCTTTCAGCGCAATATCGGCGGTGAAGCCGCGCAAAACGTTATAGTCAGGCTGTTCAAGGTTAGACGAGATAACCGGACGCGACACCGGTGACTGGCTTTGCCCCGTCTGGGTCGCATTGCTGTCCGTTGCGCTTGCCGGCAGCGGTGGCAGGATGTTCTCCAGGTTGAGCTTGTCAAACTGCAGGTTCAGCACCCACTTCGGCTTTTCGTCAAGCGTGACGCTCGCCTGCCCCTTCAGGCTGCTGTCGTTGGCCTGCAGATTGAGGTTATCCAGCGCCAGCTGTTTTTGTTCTTCGCGCCATACGGCCTGCAGCGTCCCCTGTCCGGTGATCCCCTGGGTAGGGAGATCCGCCCCCGTCAGCTGCCAGTTAAGCTGCTGGATGTCAGCCGTGAGCTGATGCGGGTAGTCCGACGCATTCACATTTGCATTCAACGAGAGGGTCAGATCCCGCTGGTCGCGATTCACCCGTCCGCTAAATTCCAGCGACGCAAGATGGTGTTCATCCTGCTCCATCTGCAGGTTGATGTTGCGAACGGTGACCTGCTCCTGATCCTCATGCTGGAACACCAGCACGCTATCGGCAACTTTCAGTTTGCCTATATCAAACGACCAGCCCGTATCGGACGGTTCATCCGGTAAGGTATTCTCGCGCGGCGCGACCGGCGCATTTGCGTCGCGCACGGCTTCGGTTTGCGGGGTAAGCTGAATGACCGCGCCCTTCAGCATCACCTGGTTAACCTGCAACTGATGGGAAATAAGCGGGATCAGCGCCACGTCAAGACGCATGTTGTCCGCAGAGACCAGCGGCTGTGCGGCGCCAGGCGCGGTTAACGACATGCGGCCAGAGAGAATGCTGAGCTGTGGCCAGACGTGCCAGCGCAGCGGCCCGTCAAGCTTCAGTTGGTAACCACTGCGTGCCTCGACCTGCCGCACCATATAAGCGCGGAAATCATTCGGGTTAACCAGCAGAACCAACGCCGAAAGGCCAGCAACCAGCACCACCAGCAAAATCATCAGCGTTGTCAGAACTCTTCTCATGGCATCCTCAGTGGACTAACGATCAGTCTTTATCAATACGGCTGGCAACCGCACCCTGCTGGTCGCGGTATTTTGCGTCCTGGCGGCGGTTGTAAGGCCTGTCTGCCGGGCCTGTCAGCGGTTCAAAGCTTAACGCACCAATCATCATTCCGGGGCGCAGCGCCAGCGGCAGTTTGCCGGCGTTGAAGAACTCCAGCACGATACGGCCGGACCAGCCAGGGTCGATACGGTGCGCGGTGACGTGAACCATCAGCCCCAGGCGGGCCAGAGAAGAACGGCCATCAAGCCAGCCGACGAGATCCGCAGGCAGGGTCACGGATTCATACGTCACCGCCAGCGCCAGTTCGCCTGGATGCAGATAAAAAGCTTCGCCTTCGTCAATGACGATTTCATCACTCATAACGCGATCGAGCGCGGCGCTGACTTCATCCTTCGGCCCGCTGAGGTCGATGAACGGCGCAGTGTGGCCACTAAATGTGCGGAATTTATTCCCCAACCGTACATCAACGGTCACCCCATTGATACGCTCCACCGGGGGACGCGGGGTAATAGACAAACGGCCTTCATCCAGCCAGGCTTCAATATCGCGATCGCAAAGACGCATGGCACTTTCTCCTTTCATGCATCGTACCCTGAGGCCTTAAACACTCAGGGTAAAACCAGGTTATCTCTGAACGGTACACAATTCGCGCGGCTTATTCAAAAAACTGACTGATTTTCGCTTTTAAGATATCAATCGCAATGCGGTTTTTGCCCCCGCGAGGGACGATGATATCGGCGTATTGTTTGGATGGTTCAATAAACTGCAGGAACATCGGACGGACCGTTTTCTGGTATTGCGCCATGACGGAGTCCATCGAACGGCCGCGCTCGTTAACGTCACGCTTGATGCGGCGCATCAGGCAGATGTCCAGCGGGGTATCGACGAAGATGGAGAAGTTCATGGATTCGCGCAGGCGGGCGTCGGTCAGGAGCAAGATGCCTTCAAGGATAATGACCTTCTTTGGCTCGATGCGGATCGTTTCCTGGGTGCGGGTGTGTTCTACGTAACTGTAAACGGGCAGTTCAATAGCCTGGCCGCTCTTGAGGGCTTCTAAATGCTGGAACAGTAAACTGTGATCCATCGCATTCGGGTGGTCGTAGTTGGTTTTTACGCGCTCTTCCATCGACAGATGGGATTGATCTTTGTAATAGCTGTCTTCGGGAATGACGCCGATGTGCTCATCACCTACTTGTTCACGCAGTTCGCGATAAAGCGTACTGGCAATTAGACTTTTACCTGAAGCCGATGCGCCGGCGATGCCTATAATGACGCACTGATGAGACTTATCAGTCATAAATTTAGCGACCTGAATAACCTGGATGTTAAGGAAGGACGACGCCGGAGCGTCAAACGCGGCAATTATAGGGATTTCGCGGGCGTGATACCAGTCGAATGCGCAGGTTCTGCGAGACAGGCTGAAAAGTGGCGCATTGCTCCCTGAAAGAAATTTTAATGACCGTTTTTTCAGCGTTTAACAGGAATTTTTTAGCGAGTAACTATTTAATAACTCTATGATGTCAAATTATGAGCAGCCGCCATATGAATTGTAAATTGTTTGTACTAGCATAAACCAAATTATCAAATTCACTCGTGCGCACTTCTCTCCTGACGGCATGGCGTCTCTGGATAAAGCGGTAATGAATAAACAATACCAGCGGGTTTTGGTTACCACCCCACATCCTTTATTGCGACTTGTCTGTCTGGGCCTGGTCACCTTTATCTTTACCTTATTTTCGCTGGAGCTTACCCGCTTCGGTACCCTGCTGGCGCCGCTCTGGTTTCCCACCGCCATTATGATGGTGGCGTTTTACCGCCATGCAGGAAAAATGTGGCCCGGGATCGCCCTGGCCTGTTCGTTTGGCAATATTCTGGCCTCGTGGATGTTGTTCTCCTGGGCATCGATAAACCTCACCTACACCGCAATAAACGTTATTGAGGCCGTCATCGGCGCCGTATTACTGCGCAAGCTGCTTCCGTGGTATAACCCGCTGCAAAATTTAAACGACTGGATCCGCCTGGCCATTGGCAGCGCGCTGGTGCCGCCGCTGGTAGGCGGTATTCTGGTGACGTTTCTGGTTCCCGGCCCTGAGCCGCTGCGTAATTTCATCGTCTGGGTGTTGTCCGAATCCATCGGCGCGCTGGCGCTGGTGCCTCTTGGACTGCTGTTTAAATCCCATTACCTGCTCCGTCACCGTGACCCGCGATTACTGCTCGAAACGCTGGTTACCATGGCCGTGACGCTGGCCCTCAGTTGGGCAGCTATCACCTGGCTGCCGTGGCCCTTTACCTGCGTGATCGTACTGCTTATGTGGAGCGCCGTGCGCTTGCCGCGGATGGAAGCGTTCATGGTGTTTCTGGTTACCGTGATGGTCGTTTCACTGATGATTGCCCATAACCCTTCGGCGCTGACCACCCAACATGCCGGGCCGATGATGAACGCGCCGTGGCTGCCGTTCCTGATGCTGCTCCTTCCCGCTAACGTGATGACCATGGTGATGTATGCCTTCCGTGCCGAGCGCAAACACATCACCGAAAGCGAAGAGCGCTTTCGCAATGCGATGGAGTATTCCGCCATCGGTATGGCGTTAGTCAGCATAGAGGGCCAGTGGCTTCAGGCTAACAAGGCGCTGTGCAACTTCCTCGGTTACAGCCAGACCGAGCTACAGTCGCTCACCTTCCAGCAGCTGACCTGGCCGGAAGATTTGCATACCGACCTGGAACAGCTGGAGCAGCTGGTCAACGGCGAGATCAATACCTACACCCTCGAAAAGCGCTATTACACGCGCAACGGGGAAGTCGTCTGGGCGCTTCTGGCCGTCTCCGTCGTGCGCCATGCCGACGGCTCACCGCTCTATTTTATTGCCCAGATTGAAGACATTAACGACCTGAAGCAGACCGAGTGGGTCAACAAGCGTCTGATGGAGCGCATTACGCTGGCCAACGAAGCGGGCGGTATCGGCATCTGGGAGTGGGATCTGCAGCCTGACATCATCAGCTGGGATAAGCGGATGTTTGAGCTGTATGAAATTCCGCCGCACATCAAGCCCACCTGGCAGCTCTGGCACGACAGAATGTTGCCAGAGGATCGCGCCCATGCGGAGCAGGTGCTGCGGGATTCTCTGGTCTCTCGTCTGCCGTTTAAACTTGAATTCCGTATCCGCGTGAAGGAAGGCGTACGCCATATTCGCTCCCTGGCAAATCGGGTGCTGAATAAAGAGGGTGAAGTGGAACGTTTACTCGGCATCAACATGGACATGACCGAGGTGAAGGAGCTTAACGAAGCGCTGTTCCAGGAAAAAGAACGTCTGCACATCACGCTCGACTCCATCGGCGAAGCGGTGCTCTGCACCGATATCGACATGAACGTCACCTTTATGAACCCTGTCGCCGAGAAGATGAGCGGCTGGCTGCAGACCGAGGCCATCGGCCAGCCGATCCTGAAGGTGTTACACATCACCTTCGGAGAACGGGGACAGTTGATGGAGAACATTCACAGCGGCGATATTTCACGCTCCGATATCGACCAGGACGTGGTGCTGAACTGCCGCACAGGCGGATCGTTTGATATCCACTACAGCATTACGCCACTCAGCACCCTTGATGGGCACAGTATTGGCTCGGTTATCGTTATTCAGGACGTGACCGAGTCGCGCAAAATGCTGCGTCAGCTGAGCTACAGCGCGTCGCACGATGCCCTCACCCACCTGGCAAACCGGGTCAGCTTCGAAAACCATCTCAAACGACTTCTGCAAACCGTTCGTGAGACGCGTCAGCGTCATGCGCTGGTCTTCATCGATCTGGACCGCTTCAAAGCCGTCAATGATACCGCAGGCCATGCGGCGGGGGATGCCCTGCTGCGGGAACTCTCCTCCATGATGCTAACCCTGCTTCGCTCCAGCGACGTGCTGGCGCGCCTGGGCGGCGACGAGTTTGGGCTGCTGCTGCCGGACTGCAATATTGAGAGCGCGCGCTATATCACCGGTCGCCTGATCCATACCATCAATGACTATCACTTTATGTGGGAAGGCCGCCTGCACCGGATTGGGGCCAGCGCGGGTATTACGCTGATTGATGAACATAACCACCTGGCGTCAGAGGTGATGTCGCAGGCGGATATTGCCTGTTATGCCTCGAAGAACAGCGGTCGCGGCATCGTGACGGTATACGAACCGCAGCAGGAGCGAGATCTGAGCGCGCGCAGCATGATGTCGCTGGACGAACAGTGGCACATGATTAAAGACAATCACCTGATGATGATCGCCCGCAGCGTCGCCTCCCCGCGCATACCGGAAAGCTGTAATTTCTGGCTGATTTCGCTACGCTTGTGGACCAGCCAGGGTGAAGTCCAGGAGGAGCACGCCTTCCGTTCTGGCCTCGCGGAGCCTGAGCTGCTGCACGCCCTCGACAGACGAATCTTTGGTGAGTTTTTCCGCACCTCTGCTGCACAGGTTGCCCGTAAAGGGATGGGGGTAGCTCTGCCGCTTTCTGCGGCCGGTTTAGCCAGCGTGACACTTGTCGATGAACTTCTCGACCTGCTCGAAAACAGCCCTATGCCGGGCCGTCTGCTGCATCTGGTCATCGCAGCCGACGCGGTGTGTAACCCGGATGAGAATCTGCAGCGAGGGTTACAAAAGCTTCGCCAGGCGGGCTGCCGGGTGATCTTCAGCCAGATAGGGCGCGACATGAACGTCTTCTCCCACCTGAGCCCGAACATGGCCGATTATCTGATGCTGGACGCCGAGGTGGTGAGCAACGTGTATGGCAATCTGATGGATGAGATGATGGTGACCATCGTTCAGGGCCACGCCCAGCGTCTGGGGATGAAAACCATCGCGGGCCCCTGTAACCAGCCCATCATGATGGATACGCTTTCCGGCATCGGCATTGATTTTATCTATGGCGACACCATCGCCGAGCCGCAGCCGCTGGATCTACTGCTCAACACCAGCTATTTCGCCATCAACTGACGGCTTCCAGCCGTCGGTATACCAGATGTGGAGCAGCGCGTAGGAGCGCCACGGCTGCCAGCGCTCGGCGTAACGCCGAATCTGCGCGGACGTCATCCCGGCGAAGCGTTGCTTAATCAGATAATCATCCGGAAGAAACACATCTTTTGCCTGCCAGCCACGCAGGGCCAGGTAATTTGCCGTCCAGCGCCCGATGCCCGGCCGCTGCTGTAGCGCCTTCATGCCTGCCTCAACGTCCTCAGGCGGCGTCAGCGGAAACGCCCCGTCGACGACCGACTGCGCCAGATGAATCAGCGACTCCGCGCGTTTTACCGGCATCCCGAGCGCTTTGAGCGCTAAAGGATCGGCTGAGGCCAGCGCTTCTGGGGAGGGAAAGCAGACATAACCCGGTGCATCCTTCACCGGCTCCCCGCACAGGGCGACCACGCGGGAAGCCAGTTTCGCCGCCATCGCTACGCTCACCAGTTGCCCGAGGATCGCCCGGACGCCCTGCTCATACGCATCCATCGCCCCCGGCAAACGCAAGCCAGGCCGGGCAGCGCCGAGATCCCCCAGCGTATCCGCGACCTGCTGCGGGTTGCAGGCAAGGTCGAACAGGCGTGCGATGCGTTCAAGACACGTCTGCGCAACCGGAACTAACCCCGGGGTGAGCGTCACGGTCAGCGTATGGGTGGCGATCTCCGGCGTCACGCGAAATATCCCCTGATGGCCGTCGCAGGCAAAACTACGCTCATAGTAGTCGTGCGTGACGGTTTCAATGCCCGTCACCGCACGCGCGCCGAGAAAGCCAAACATCCACTGCCAGTCGTAAGGGGGTTGCCAGGTCAGGGTATACATCGCTACTCCTTTTTTATTGTTATCAGCATAAACGGAAAGCCCCTGTTTTGCCTTGCTTTCATATTCCTGTTGTCGGCGGACAGGCATTCCGCTAAAGTCTCGCCCCTTCTCACCGGCATGGGGATTAATCGTGTTTATTGGATTTGACTACGGTACGGCAAACTGCTCGGTTGCGATCATGCAAGACGGACAGCCGCAGCTCCTGAAAATGGAAAAAGAGAGCACGCTGCTGCCGTCAATGCTCTGCGCGCCGACGCGTGAGGCGGTAAGCGAATGGCTGTTCCGCCACCATCAGGTTCCTGCTACCGCAGCGGAAACCCAGGCGCTGCTGCGCCGTGCGGTCAGCTTTAACCGCGAGGAGGACATCGACGTTACGCCCTCCAGCGTGCAGTTCGGCCTCTCCTCGCTCGGTCACTATGTTGAAGACCCGGAAGAGGTCTACTTTGTTAAGTCACCGAAGTCCTTCCTCGGCACCAACGGCCTGAAGCCGCAGCAGGTGGCGATGTTTGAAGACCTGGTGTGCGCGATGATGCTGCATATTCGCAATCAGGCGCAGACGCAGGTCTCCGATGCGATTACCCAGGCGGTGATTGGCCGACCGATCAACTTCCAGGGGCTGGGCGGCGACGATGCCAACCAGCAGGCGCAAGGGATCCTTGAACGCGCGGCGCACCGGGCAGGCTTCCGCGACGTGGTGTTCCAATATGAACCGGTTGCCGCGGGGCTGGACTTTGAAGCCACGCTGGCTGAAGAGAAGCGCGTGCTGGTAGTGGACATCGGCGGGGGAACCACCGACTGCTCGCTGCTGCTGATGGGGCCGCAGTGGCATACCCGTCGCGATCGTGAAAACAGCCTGCTCGGGCACAGCGGCTGCCGCGTAGGCGGTAACGATCTGGATATCGCCCTGGCATTCAAGAGCCTGATGCCGCTGCTCGGCATGGGCGGTCAAACGGAAAAAGGGATTGCCCTGCCAATACTGCCGTGGTGGAACGCGATTGCCATCAACGACGTCCCGGCGCAGAGTGATTTTTACAGTACCGCGAACGGTCGCTTCCTCAACGATCTGGTGCGCGACGCGCAGGATGCCGAAAAAGTCGCCCTGCTCTATAAAGTGTGGCGTCAGCGCCTGAGCTACCGCGTGGTGCGTACTGCGGAAGAGAGCAAAATCGCCCTTTCGGATCGTGCTGAACATGCGGTGTCCTTGCCGTTTATCAGCGAGGAGCTGGCCACCTCGATTTCGCAGGAGGGGCTGGAAACGGCGCTTGCCCAGCCGCTGCAGCGCATTCTGGAGCAGGTGCAGCTGGCGCTGGAGAACGGCAAAGAGAAGCCGGACGTCATTTACCTGACCGGGGGCAGCGCCCGTTCGCCGCTGATCAAGAAAGCGCTGGCGGAACAGTTGCCGGGCATTCCGATTGCCGGTGGGGATGACTTTGGCTCCGTTACCGCAGGGCTGGCGCGCTGGGCGCAGGTGATGTTTAGCTAGTGCGGTTGCTGTGCGGTCTGGTGCCCTCACACCGGCCCTCTCCCTCAAGGGAGAGGGGGTCGTCCATGCAAACATTATTTTGTGGGGATCCCTCAGCCTACAGGGAGAGGGAGAAAACACCAAAAACAGCAACGAATGTTGCCGTTGTGCGTTTACCTCCATTCAGACCATTCCTGACAGTCTTCCATATTTCCTCCATTTTTCCGCTGTGTTAGCTGACTAAACTAGTATCATTCCCCGAAGTGTTTCAGGATGAGAACGTATAACGATGAAAGGCAGTAACAAATCCCGCTGGGCAATCGCCGCAGGCATCATTGTGGTGGCCCTTGCCGCCGCCTGGTACTGGCACAGCCAATCCGCAAATTCCGCATCCCCCGCCGGTGCCAGCAGTCAGGCGCAGCGCCCGGCTGGCGGCGGCCGTCACGGCATGCGTGGCGGTGCGCTGGCGCCAGTTCAGGCGGCGACGGCGGTGAGCAAAGCCGTTCCGCGTTATCTGACGGGGCTCGGAACCATTACCGCCGCGAATACCGCTACGGTGCGCAGCCGCGTGGACGGTCAGCTCATCGCGATCCACTTCCAGGAAGGTCAGCAGGTCAAAGCCGACGATCTTCTGGCGGAAATCGACCCCAGCCAGTTTAAGGTCGCCCTCGCCCAGGCGCAGGGACAGCTCGCGAAAGACAAAGCAACTCTCGCCAACGCCCGGCGCGATTTAGCGCGCTACCAGCAGCTGGTGAAAACCAATCTGGTATCGCGTCAGGAGCTGGACACCCAGCAGTCGCTGGTCAGCGAAACGCAGGGCACCATCAAAGCCGACGAGGCTGCCGTCGCCAGCGCGCAGCTGCAGCTGGACTGGAGCCGCATCACCGCGCCGATTGACGGTCGCGTGGGCCTGAAGCAGGTCGATATCGGCAACCAGATCTCCAGCGGCGACACCACGGGCATCGTGGTGATCACCCAAACCCACCCGATTGATTTAGTCTTTACCCTGCCGGAAAGCGATATCGCGACCGTCATTCAGGCGCAAAAAGCCGGTAAAGGCCTGATAGTGGAAGCCTGGGACCGCACCAACAAGCAGAAGCTGAGCGAGGGTTCCCTGCTTAGCCTGGATAACCAGATCGACACCACCACCGGCACCATCAAGCTGAAGGCGCGCTTTAACAACCAGGACGACGCCCTCTTCCCGAACCAGTTCGTCAACGCGCGAATGCTGGTCGCGACCGAAGAGAACGCGGTGGTGATCCCTACCGCAGCTCTGCAGATGGGTAACGAAGGTAGCTTCGTCTGGGTGCTGAACAGCGACAACAAAGTCAGCAAGCATCTGGTGAAAACCGGGATTCAGGACAGCCAGACGGTGGTCATCAGCGCCGGGCTCTCCGCCGGCGACCGCGTGGTCACCGACGGCATCGACCGCCTGACCGAAGGCGCGAAAGTAGAGGTGGTTGAACCTGCGAAACAGGGAGCGACCTCCTGATGCAGGTTATGCCCCCGAGCTCTACAGGTGGGCCATCACGCCTGTTCATCCTCCGCCCTGTCGCCACCACGCTGTTAATGGTGGCGATCCTGCTGGCCGGGATCATTGGCTACCGCTTCCTGCCCGTGTCGGCGCTGCCGGAAGTGGATTATCCCACCATCCAGGTGGTGACGCTGTATCCTGGCGCCAGCCCGGACGTCGTGACGTCCGCCATTACCGCCCCGCTGGAGCGCCAGTTTGGTCAGATGTCCGGGTTAAAACAGATGTCCTCCCAGAGTTCCGGCGGGGCATCCGTCGTGACGCTGCAGTTCCAGCTGACGCTGTCGCTGGACGTCGCCGAACAGGAGGTGCAGGCCGCGATTAACGCCGCCACCAACCTGCTGCCGTCCGACCTGCCTAACCCGCCGGTCTACAGCAAGGTCAACCCGGCGGATCCGCCGATCATGACGCTTGCCGTTACCTCCTCCGCCATGCCGATGACCCAGGTCGAAGACATGGTCGAAACGCGCGTGGCGCAGAAGATTTCGCAGGTCTCCGGCGTCGGCCTCGTCACGCTGGCGGGCGGTCAGCGCCCCGCCGTGCGCGTGAAGCTTAACGCGCAGGCGATTGCCGCGCTGGGGCTGACCAGCGAAACCATCCGCAGCGCCATCAGCAGCGCCAACGTCAACTCGGCAAAAGGCTCGCTGGACGGCCCGACCCGTGCAGTCACCCTCTCGGCGAACGACCAGATGCAGTCCGCCGACGAATACCGTCAGCTGATTGTGGCCTACCAGAACGGCGCGCCGATCCGCCTGGGCGACATCGCCACCGTGGAACAAGGGGCAGAAAACAGCTGGCTCGGCGCGTGGGCGAACAAGCAGCAGGCGATCGTGATGAACGTGCAGCGCCAGCCGGGCGCCAACATCATCGAAACCGCCGACAGCATTCGCAGCATGCTGCCGCAGCTGATTGAAAGCCTGCCGAAATCGGTCAGCGTGAAGGTCCTGTCCGACCGCACCACCAACATTCGCGCCTCAGTCACCGACACCCAGTTCGAGCTGATGCTGGCGATTGCGCTGGTCGTCATGATCATCTACCTGTTCCTGCGCAACGTCCCGGCAACCATTATTCCCGCCGTCGCCGTGCCGCTCTCGCTGGTCGGGACCTTTGCGGTGATGGTGTTCCTCGACTTTTCGATTAACAACCTGACGCTGATGGCGCTGACGATTGCCACCGGGTTCGTAGTGGACGATGCTATCGTCGTTATCGAGAACATCTCGCGCTATATCGAGAAAGGCGAAAAGCCGCTGGCCGCCGCGCTGAAAGGCGCAGGGGAAATCGGCTTTACCATTATCTCGCTGACCTTCTCGCTGATTGCGGTGCTGATCCCGCTGCTGTTTATGGGCGATATCGTCGGGCGGCTGTTCCGCGAGTTTGCCGTGACGCTGGCGGTCGCCATTTTGATCTCTGCCGTGGTGTCGCTGACCCTGACGCCGATGATGTGCGCCCGCATGCTGAGTCATGAATCCCTGCGCAAGCAAAACCGCTTCTCGCGCGCCTCCGAGCGGATGTTCGAGCGGATTATTGCCGCCTACGGTCGCGTGCTGGCGAAAGTCCTCAACCATCCGTGGGCGACGCTCGGCGTAGCGCTGGGAACCCTGGCGCTCAGCGTGATGCTGTGGATTTTCATTCCGAAAGGTTTCTTCCCGATCCAGGACAACGGCATTATTCAGGGCACGCTTCAGGCGCCGCAGTCGGTCTCCTTCGCGAACATGGCGCAGCGCCAGCAGCAGGTGTCTGAAATCATCATGAAGGATCCGGCGGTAGAGAGCCTGACGGCCTACGTCGGCGTGGACGGCACCAACCCGTCGCTCAACAGCGCGCGTCTGCAGATCAACCTCAAGCCGCTGGATGAGCGCGACGACCGCGTGAACGCCGTCATTGAACGGCTGCAAAACGCCGTGGCCCGCGTCCCGGGCGTTGAGCTGTATCTGCAGCCTGTTCAGGATTTGACCATTGATACCCAGGTCAGCCGCACGCAGTATCAGTTCACGCTGCAGGCCACCACGCTTGACGCCCTCAGCACATGGGTGCCGCAGCTGGTGGAAAAACTGAACACCCTGCCGCAGCTCGCCGACGTCAGCAGCGACTGGCAGGACAAGGGGCTGGCGGCGTACGTGAACGTCAACCGCGACACCGCCAGCCGTCTGGGCATCACCATGTCTGATGTGGACAATGCCCTGTACAACGCCTTCGGTCAGCGCCTGATCTCCACCATCTACACCCAGGCGAATCAGTACCGCGTGGTGCTGGAGCACAACACGGAGAACACGCCCGGCCTGGCCGCGCTGGACTCGGTGCGCCTGACCAGCAAAGACGGCGGCATTGTGCCCCTTAGCGCCATCGCCACGGTGGAGGAGCGCTATACCCCGCTGTCGATTAATCATCTGGATCAGTTCCCGTCCACCACCATTTCCTTCAACGTGTCGGACAGTTATTCTCTCGGCGAGGCGGTGGAGGCCATCCAGGCTGCTGAAAAAGCGCTCAGCTTCCCGTCCGATATTCAGACCCAGTTCCAGGGCAGCACGCTGGCGTTCCAGGCGGCGCTGGGGAACACCGTCTGGCTGATTGTCGCTGCGGTGGTGGCGATGTACATCGTGCTTGGCGTGCTGTATGAAAGCTTTATCCACCCGATCACCATCCTCTCCACCCTGCCGACGGCGGGCGTGGGGGCGCTGCTGGCCTTAATGCTGGCGGGCAGCGAGCTGGACGTCATTGCCATCATCGGCATCATCCTGCTGATCGGCATCGTGAAGAAAAACGCCATCATGATGATCGACTTCGCCCTGGCCGCCGAGCGCGAGCAGGGCATGTCGCCGCGCGACGCCATCTTCCAGGCCTGCCTGCTGCGTTTTCGTCCGATCCTGATGACCACACTGGCGGCCCTGCTGGGCGCGTTGCCGCTGATGCTCAGCACCGGCGTCGGTGCGGAGCTGCGCCGCCCGCTGGGTATCGGCATGGTCGGCGGTCTGCTGGTGAGCCAGGTGCTAACGCTCTTTACCACGCCGGTGATCTACCTGCTGTTTGACCGCCTGGCGCTGTGGACCAAAAGCCGCTTCCCGAAGCGTGAAGAGGAGGCGTAAGTGAAGCTTTTCGCCCTCTTCATTTATCGCCCGGTGGCGACGATTTTAATCTCGCTCGCCATTACTCTCTGCGGCGTGCTGGGCTTCCGCCTGCTGCCTGTTGCCCCGCTGCCGCAGGTGGATTTCCCGGTGATCATGGTCAGCGCCTCGCTGCCGGGTGCGTCACCGGAAACCATGGCGTCATCGGTCGCCACCCCGCTGGAGCGTTCGCTCGGGCGGATTGCAGGGGTCAACGAGATGACCTCCAGCAGCTCGCTCGGCAGCACACGCATCATTCTGGAGTTCAGCTTCGACCGGGATATTAACGGTGCGGCGCGCGACGTGCAGGCGGCCATCAACGCCGCACAAAGCCTGCTGCCGAGCGGGATGCCGAGCCGTCCGACCTACCGCAAGGCCAACCCGTCCGATGCGCCAATCATGATCCTGACGCTGACCTCGGATACGTACTCGCAGGGTCAGCTTTACGACTTTGCGTCTACCCAGCTGGCGCAGACAATCTCACAAATTAATGGCGTCGGTGACGTAAGCGTCGGCGGCAGTTCTTTGCCAGCCGTGCGCGTGGGCTTAAACCCGCAGGCGCTGTTCAACCAGGGCGTGTCGCTGGACGATGTGCGTTCCGCCATCAGCAACGCCAACGTGCGCAGGCCTCAGGGGGCAATTGAGGACGGCAGCCACCGCTGGCAGCTCCAGACCAACGACGAGCTGAAAACCGCAGCCGAGTACCAGCCGCTGATTATTCACTACAACAACGGCGCGGCGGTGCGCCTGAGCGACGTCGCCAGCGTCACCGACTCGGTGCAGGATGTGCGCAACGCCGGGATGACCAACGCGAAACCGGCGATCCTGCTGATGATCCGCAAGCTGCCGGAAGCGAACATTATCGAGACGGTGAACAGCATCCGCGCCCGTCTGCCGGAACTGCAGGAGACGATCCCGGCGGCAATCGATCTGCAGATTGCCCAGGATCGCTCCCCGACCATTCGCGCCTCGCTTGAGGAGGTGGAGCAAACGCTGATTATCTCCGTCGCGCTGGTGATCCTGGTGGTCTTCCTGTTCCTGCGCTCCGGCCGCGCGACGCTGATCCCGGCGGTGGCGGTGCCGGTTTCGCTGATCGGCACCTTTGCCGCCATGTACCTGTGCGGGTTTAGCCTTAACAACCTGTCGCTGATGGCGCTGACGATTGCCACGGGCTTCGTGGTGGATGACGCCATCGTGGTGCTGGAAAACATTTCCCGCCACCTGGAAGCGGGCGTGAAGCCGCTGCAGGCTGCGCTGCAGGGCACGCGCGAGGTGGGCTTTACGGTGCTCTCCATGAGCCTGTCGCTGGTGGCGGTGTTCCTGCCGCTGCTGCTGATGGGCGGGCTGCCGGGCCGGCTGCTGAGGGAATTTGCCGTCACCCTTTCCGTCGCCATCGGGATTTCACTGGTGATTTCCCTGACGCTCACGCCGATGATGTGCGGCTGGATGCTCAAGCGCAGCAAGCCCCATTCGCAGCCGCGCCGCAAAGGCTTTGGTCGTTTTCTGATGACGATGCAGGAAGGCTACGGCAAATCGCTGAAGTGGGTGCTGAACCATACGCGGCTGGTCGGCCTGGTACTGATCGCCACCATTGGGCTTAACGTCTGGATGTATATCACCATTCCGAAAACCTTCTTCCCGGAGCAGGACACTGGCGTGCTGATGGGCGGCATTCAGGCGGACCAGAGCATTTCATTCCAGGCGATGCGCGGCAAGCTGCAGGACTTTATGAAGATCATTCGTGAAGATCCGGCGGTGGATAACGTCACCGGCTTTACCGGCGGCTCGCGCGTCAACAGCGGGATGATGTTTATTACCCTGAAACCCCGCGGCGAGCGCAGCGAAACCGCCCAGCAGGTGATTGACCGTCTTAGGGTTAAACTCGCCAAAGAGCCGGGGGCAAACCTGTTTTTGATGGCCGTTCAGGATATCCGCGTCGGTGGGCGCCAGGCTAACGCCAGCTATCAGTACACGTTGCTCTCGGACGATTTAGCCGCCCTGCGCGAGTGGGAGCCGAAGATCCGCAAGGCGCTGGCCGCCCTGCCCCAACTGGCAGACGTGAACTCCGATCAGCAGGACAACGGCGCGGAGATGGCGCTCACCTACGACCGCGAAACCATGTCGCGGCTGGGCATTAACGTTGAAGCCGCCAACAGCCTGCTGAACAACGCCTTCGGCCAGCGCGAGATCTCTACCATCTACCAGCCGATGAACCAGTACAAGGTGGTGATGGAAGTTGACCCGCGCTACACCCAGGACATCAGCGCCCTGGACAAAATGTTTGTGATTAACAGCGACGGCAAGGCGATACCGCTCTCCTACTTTGCCAGTTGGCGGCCGGCCAACGCGCCGCTGTCTGTGAACCACCAGGGGCTGTCAGCGGCGTCGACCATCTCCTTTAATCTCCCCGCCGGTTCGTCGCTTTCTGAGGCCAGTGACGCAATCAACCGCGCAATGACGCAGCTTGGCGTGCCGTCCACCGTGCGCGGCAGCTTTGCCGGGACCGCGCAGGTGTTCCAGGAGACGATGAACTCGCAGGTGATTTTGATTCTGGCGGCCATCGCCACGGTCTATATTGTGCTGGGCGTGCTGTACGAAAGCTACGTTCACCCGCTGACCATCCTCTCGACGCTGCCGTCAGCGGGCGTGGGGGCGCTGCTGGCGCTGGAGCTGTTCGGCGCGCCGTTCAGTCTCATCGCGCTCATCGGGATCATGCTGTTGATCGGCATCGTGAAGAAAAACGCCATCATGATGGTGGACTTCGCGCTGGACGCCCAGCGCAACGGCAGCCTGTCGCCGGAAGAGGCGATCTTCCAGGCCTGCCTGCTGCGTTTTCGTCCGATCATGATGACCACCCTGGCGGCGCTGTTTGGCGCGCTGCCGCTGGTTATCTCGGGCGGAGACGGCTCCGAGCTGCGCCAGCCGCTGGGGATCACCATTGTCGGCGGCCTGGTGATGAGCCAGCTGCTGACGCTGTACACCACGCCGGTGGTCTATCTGTTCTTCGACCGCCTGCGGCTGCGCTTCTCGCGTAAAAACAGAACCACGGTGACCGAGTAAATGACCGATCTCCCCGCTAACGTTCGCTGGCAGTTATGGATAGTCGCCTTCGGCTTCTTTATGCAGTCGCTGGATACGACCATCGTCAACACCGCCCTCCCCTCTATGGCGAAAAGCCTGGGGGAGAGCCCGCTGCATATGCATATGGTGATTGTCTCCTACGTGCTGACGGTCGCCGTGATGCTGCCTGCCAGCGGCTGGCTGGCCGATAAAGTGGGAGTGCGGAATATCTTCTTTACCGCCATAGTGCTGTTTACCGCCGGCTCGCTGTTTTGCGCTCAGGCCAACACCCTCGACCAGCTGGTGATGGCGCGGGTGCTGCAGGGCGTCGGCGGCGCGATGATGGTGCCCGTAGGGCGCTTAACGGTGATGAAGATTGTGCCGCGCGAGCAGTACATGGCGGCGATGACCTTTGTGACCCTCCCCGGTCAGGTGGGGCCGCTGCTGGGCCCGGCGCTCGGCGGCATTCTGGTGGAGTACGCCTCCTGGCACTGGATCTTCTTAATCAACCTGCCGGTGGGCATCGTCGGCGCCATCGCCACCCTGGCGCTGATGCCGAACTACAAAATGCAGACCCGCCGCTTCGACTTCTTTGGCTTTATCCTGCTGGCGGCGGGCATGGCAACGCTTACTCTGGCGCTCGACGGACAAAAAGGATTGGGTATTTCGCCCCTGACGCTCGGGCTGCTGATCGCGCTCGGCGTTACCGCCATACTGTGGTATCTGTGGCACGCCAGAGGTAACGATAAGGCGCTGTTCAGCCTGAACTTGTTTAAAAACCCTACCTACCGCCTTGGTCTGTTCGGCAGCTTCGCCGGACGTATCGGCAGCGGCATGCTGCCGTTTATGACGCCCGTGTTTCTGCAAATTGGTATGGGCTTTTCGCCGTTCCACGCGGGCCTGATGATGATCCCGATGGTGCTCGGCAGCATGGGGATGAAGCGCATCGTGGTGCAGGTGGTGAACCGCTTTGGCTACCGCCACGTGCTGGTGACCGCCACGCTGGGGCTGGCGCTGGTGAGCCTGCTGTTTATGGCCACGGCGCTGATGGGCTGGTATTACGTTCTGCCGCTGGTGCTGTTCTGTCAGGGGATCGTCAACTCCATGCGCTTCTCGTCAATGAATACCCTGACGCTGAAGGACCTGCCGGACGAACTGGCGAGCAGCGGCAACAGCCTGCTGTCGATGATTATGCAGCTCTCCATGAGCGTCGGGGTGACCATCGCGGGCTTACTGCTCGGCATGTACGGCCAGCACCACCTCAGCGTCGACACGCAGGTGGCGCATCAGGTCTTTTTGTATACCTATCTCAGCATGGCGGTCATCATCGCCCTGCCTGCGTTCATCTTCGCCAGAGTGCCGGATGATACCAGCAAGAACGTCGTGATTAGGCGCGGCAAAAGGAGTGGATCATGAAATTCTGGCGTCCGGGCATTACCGGCAAGCTCTTTCTGGCAATTTTTGCTACCTGTATCGTCCTGCTGATCACCATGCACTGGGCGGTGCGGGTCAGCTTCGAGCGCGGCTTTATTGATTACATCAAGCATGGTAACGAGCAGCGTTTACAGGGCTTAAGCGATGCGCTGAGCGAACAGTACGCCCAGCACGGTAACTGGCGCTTTCTGCGCAATAACGACCGCTTTATTTTCCAGATCCTGCGTTCGCTGGAGCACGATACCGGCGACGATCGCCCGGGGCCAGGCATGCCGCCGCACGGCTGGCGCACCCAGTTCTGGGTGATTGACCAGGACATGCGCACGCTGGTTGGCCCGCGTTCGCCCATCCCGCCGGACGGCACTCGCCGGGCGATCAAAGTCAATAACGCCACCGTCGGCTGGGTTATCGCCTCCCCGGTGGAGCGCCTGACGCGCAACACCGACATTAACTTTGACCGCCAGCAGCGCCGGACCAGCTGGCTGATTGTCGCCCTCTCCACCCTGCTCGCCGCGCTCGCCACCTTCCCGCTGGCGCGCGGTCTGCTCGCCCCGGTGAAACGGCTGGTGGAGGGCACGCACAAGCTGGCCGCCGGGGATTTCACCACCCGCGTCGATACCCGCAGCCAGGACGAACTGGGCAAGCTGGCGCAGGACTTTAACCAGCTCGCCAGCACGCTGGAGAAGAACCAGCAGATGCGCCGCGACTTTATGGCCGATATTTCCCACGAGCTGCGCACCCCGCTGGCGGTGCTGCGCGGCGAGCTGGAGGCCATTCAGGACGGCGTACGCCAGTTTACGCCAGAATCGGTGGCCTCTTTGCAGGCGGAGGTGGGCACGCTCACCAAGCTGGTGGACGATCTCCACCAGCTCTCCATGTCCGACGAAGGGGCGCTGGCCTACCAGAAGGCCCCCGTCGATGTGATTAACGTGCTCGAAGTTGCCAGCGGCGCCTTCCGGGAACGGTTTGCCAGCCGCAACCTGAAAATCGACCTCTCCCTGCCGGACAGCGCGGTGGTGTTCGGCGACAAAGACCGACTGATGCAACTGTTCAATAACCTGCTGGAAAATAGCCTGCGCTACACCGACAGCGGCGGCGGGCTGCATATCTCCGGCAGGCAGGAAAATGGACGCTTTGCCCTTACCTTCGCGGATTCCGCCCCCGGCGTGCAGGACGCGCAACTGGAAAAACTGTTCGAGCGTTTTTACCGCACCGAAGGCTCACGCAACCGCGCCAGCGGCGGTTCCGGCCTGGGGCTGGCGATTTGCGTTAACATCGTCGAGGCGCATAATGGCACCATTCGCGCCGCCCATTCGCCTTTTGGCGGGGTTAGCATTACAGTAGAGTTACCTCTGGAACGGGATTTATCGAGGGAAGCATGACCGAGTTACCGATTGACGAAAACACGCCGCGCATTTTGATTGTCGAAGACGAGCCCAAGCTGGGGCAGCTACTGATCGACTATTTACGCGCGGCCAGCTACGCCCCGTCACTGATAAGCCACGGCGACCAGGTGCTGCCGTACGTGCGCCAGACGCCGCCGGACCTGATCCTGTTGGATCTGATGCTCCCCGGTACCGATGGCCTGACCCTGTGCCGGGAAATTCGCCGCTTCTCCGAGGTGCCCATCGTCATGGTCACCGCCAAAATCGAAGAGATTGACCGCCTGCTGGGGCTCGAAATTGGCGCAGACGATTACATCTGCAAACCCTACAGCCCGCGTGAAGTGGTCGCCCGCGTTAAAACCATTCTGCGCCGCTGCAGGCCGCAGCGCGAGCTTCAGGTGCTGGACGCCGAAAGCCCGCTGATTGTCGACGAAAGCCGTTTCCAGGCGAGCTGGCGAAGCAAGCTGCTGGACCTGACGCCTGCGGAGTTTCGCCTGCTGAAAACCCTCTCCCACGAGCCGGGAAAAGTGTTCTCCCGCGAACAGCTGCTGAACCACCTGTATGACGATTACCGCGTCGTCACCGACCGCACCATCGACAGCCACATCAAAAACCTGCGCCGCAAGCTGGAGGCGCTGGACGCCGAGCAGTCGTTTATCCGCGCGGTGTATGGCGTGGGGTATCGCTGGGAAGCGGATGCGTGCAGGATTGCGTAAATAAACACCCCCTCACCCTGCCCTCTCCCCAAAGGGGAGAGGGTGTTTGAGTCCCCTCGCCCCTTTGGGGAGAGGGTTAGGGTGAGGGGCAAAGCTTTACCTCCCTCCCCCGCAGCGCTACAATGCCCGCCCTTAAAGTGGGGGATCTCCCCCTACCGCTGCACCTGGTGCACGCGGATCTGACCTGTCATCAGAACGAGAACAAACATGTTTAAACCGGAACTCCTTTCCCCGGCGGGAACGCTGCAAAATATGCGTTACGCTTTCGCCTATGGTGCCGACGCCGTTTACGCGGGCCAGCCGCGCTACTCGCTGCGCGTGCGTAACAACGAATTCAACCACGAGAACCTGCAGCTCGGCATCAACGAAGCGCACGCTCTGGGCAAAAAATTCTACGTGGTCGTGAACATCGCGCCGCATAACGCCAAGCTGAAAACGTTCATCCGTGACCTGAAGCCGGTGGTGGACATGGGGCCGGACGCGCTGATCATGTCGGACCCGGGTTTAATCATGCTGGTTCGGGAGAACTTCCCGGAGATGGATATTCACCTCTCCGTACAGGCTAATGCCGTCAACTGGGCGACGGTCAAATTCTGGAAGCAGATGGGGCTGACCCGCGTCATTCTGTCCCGCGAACTTTCGCTGGAAGAGATTGAAGAGATCCGCACCCAAGTGCCGGATATGGAAATCGAGATCTTCGTTCACGGCGCGCTGTGCATGGCCTACTCCGGCCGCTGCCTGCTCTCCGGCTATATCAACAAGCGCGACCCGAACCAGGGCACCTGCACCAACGCCTGCCGCTGGGAATATAACGTCCAGGAAGGCAAAGAGGACGACATCGGAAACATCGTCCACAAGCACGAGCCTATTCCGGTGACCAACGTCGAGCCGACGCTGGGCATCGGCGCGCCAACCGACAGCGTGTTTATGATTGAAGAAGCCAAACGTCCGGGCGAGTACATGACCGCCTTTGAAGACGAGCACGGCACCTACATCATGAACTCGAAAGATCTGCGCGCCATTGCCCACGTTGAGCGTCTGACCCAGATGGGCGTGCACTCTCTGAAGATCGAAGGCCGTACCAAATCCTATTACTACTGCGCGCGTACCGCGCAGGTGTACCGCAAAGCCATCGACGATGCGGCAGCCGGTAAACCGTTCGATACCAGCCTGCTGGAAACCCTGGAAGGCCTGGCACACCGCGGCTATACCGAAGGCTTCCTGCGCCGTCATACCCATGACGACTACCAGAACTACGAGCACGGTTACTCGGTTTCCGAGCGCCAGCAGTTTGTCGGCGACTTCACCGGCGAGCGCAAAGGCGCGCTGGCGGCCGTCGCGGTGAAAAACAAGTTCACCAAAGGCGACAGCCTGGAGCTGATGACCCCGCAGGGCAACATGAACTTCACGCTGGAGCATCTGGAAAACGGTAAAGGCGAAGCGATTGACGTGGCGCCGGGCGACGGTCATACCGTCTGGCTGCCGGTGCCTGAAGAGGTGGAGCTGAAGTTCGCGCTGCTGATGCGTAACTTCAACGGTGAAAGCACCCGAAACCCACACGGCAAATAGTCAATCAGGGAAATTTTTTCGCGCTGGGATAATTCTTAGAATCGGATCACATACCGCTTCGTTCAATACGGGTATTATCCCCCCGCTGAAAAACATAACCCATAAATGCTAGCTGTACCAGGAACCACCTCCTTAGCCTGCGTAATCTCCCTTACGCGGGCTTATTTTTTGCCTTCTCTTTCCTCAACCCAGGCAATAAGTTCGTCGATTTGCCTCTCTGAGAACACGGCGATCCCATGCTCTGCAAGCAACGATGCAGCACCCCCCCTCCCGGCTTTCTGTATACCGCGAAAAGAACCGTCATAAATAAACTCACTGCCGCACGTTGGGCTGCCATCGGTTAACAATGCAGCGCTACACCCCGACGCCTGAGCAGCGCGTAGCGCGAGCCAGGCTGCAAGCTGATAATGTTCAGTCACATCCTGCCCTGTATTTTCAATAATTCTGGCTTGTCCGTGCATCACGTCTTTGCCATCAGCGGACATAATCTCTGCCGGAGGACGAGGTACAGGCAGCCCGGCCGCAAGTTCAGGGCAGTGGATAACCAGACGTTGTTCCTGGTGCCAGCGAGCGAGTTGCTCATTCATTCGCGCTTTTTCACTTCCGTTATAACGGACCCTCAAGCCCATCAGGCAAGCGCTTACCAAAATTTTATTCATCATCACTTTCCTGTGATTACAATAATCTCATCGCTGAAGTGTAACGCGCTTTCGTGCCTGTTTTGTTCCTTTCATCCTGTTCTTACCCGCTTTTTTCCTCTCTGCTATACACTCTTACTAACGCTAAAAAAGGGAGCAGCGCGGATGGCAACCTATCCAGACAGTTTATTGATTCTCAATGGCAAAAGTGCGGGCAACGATCTGTTGCGTCAGGCGATTATTGGCCTGCGTGACGAAGGCGCGCGTATCCACGTCAGAGTGACGTGGGAAAAAGGCGACGCGGCACGCTACATCGACGAAGGCTTAGCGTTAGGCGTCAGCACCATTATTTCCGGCGGCGGCGACGGCACCATCAATGAGATCGCCTCTGCGCTTATTGGCCTGCCCCCGGCAGACCGCCCGGTGATGGGCATTTTACCCCTTGGTACTGCCAATGATTTTGCCACCAGCGCCGGGATCCCGGAGGATTTAGAAAAGGCGCTCCAGCTGGCGATCCTCGGCAAAGCCACCGCCGTGGATATCGCCCAGGTGAATGATAAAACCTGCTTTATCAATATGGCGACCGGCGGGTTCGGCACGCGCATCACCAGCGAAACGCCGGAAAAACTGAAGGCGGCGCTGGGCGGCGTATCATACCTGATCCACGGCCTGATGCGCATGGACACCCTTAAGCCGGACCGCTGCGAAATTCTCGGCGAGGATTTTCAGTGGCAGGGTGACGCGCTGGTGATTGGGATTGGCAATGGCCGCCAGGCAGGCGGCGGGCAGCAGCTCTGTCCGGAGGCGCTAATCAATGACGGTCAACTACAGCTGCGTATTTTCACCGGCGACGGCCTGCTGCCCGCGCTGTTTACCACGCTGACGCAGCCGGAAGAGAGCCCGAATATCATCGCCGGGAAATCGGCGTGGTTTGAGGTGAATGCTCCGCACGGGATGACCTTTAACCTCGACGGAGAGCCGCTGAGCGGGACGCAGTTCCGCATTGAGGTGCTGCCCGGCGCGCTGCAGTGTCGGCTGCCGCCGGACTGTGTGCTTTTGCGCTGATGTTTACACGGTGCGCGATCATGCCCTCACCCCAACCCTCTCCCACAGGGCTGAGGGATCCCCAGTAATTTATAAGCAAAAGCAATAAGGTTGTTTCAGAATGAGTTAAAGCTTTCAGCGACGCCCTGGTCCGGCTGTAAATCGCCGAAGCGTTTCCGTAAGGCCGGGGCGAGGCGCACGGATACGCCGAGAGGGCGTGGCCTGCAGGGATGCAGGCTCATGCCCGACCCGATAGCCTGAAGGAATAAGCTGAGGGCACCGCGAAGCGGCGATTTACCGCCGGGAGCCCGGGTCGCCAGGGCGGTGGCGACTGAGCCGCCCTGGCACGTTCACCGGCCATGTCCTTACAGAGTAGCAAGGAACATAAGGTGAACGGAATGACCACCGGAGCCGTATGTTCCCCCTCACCCTAACCCTCTCCCCAAAGGGGCGAGGGGATTGTTCACTGCTCGCATTAATTTGTGTGGATCACTCAGCCCACAGGGAGAGGGAGATGGAAGCGTCAGGCAATCGTGACTTTGCTATCCAGATAGACGTCCTGAACCGCATTGATCAGCTTCACGCCGTCGGCCATCGATTTCTTAAACGCCTTACGGCCAAGGATCAGCCCCATGCCGCCCGCGCGTTTGTTGATCACCGCCGTACGCACCGCGTCTGACAGGTCGGTATCACCGCCCGCCGCACCGCCGGAGTTGATCAGCCCCGCACGGCCCATGTAGCAGTTCGCCAGCTGGTAGCGGACCAGGTCGATCGGGTTATCGCTGGTCAGCTTGCTGTAAACGCGATCGTCGGTGTAGCCAAAGTTCACAGCCTTATAGCCGCCGTTGTTCTCAGCCATTTTCTGCTTCACGATATCTGCGCCGATGGTCGCCGCCAGGTGGTTCGCCTGCCCGGTCAGGTCGGCCGACACATGGTAATCCACCCCGTCTTTTTTAAACGCCGAGTTACGCAGATAGGCCCACAGCACGGTGACCATGCCCAGCTCGTGCGCGCGCTCAAACGCTGCGGAGATCTCTTCAATCTGGCGGCGGGACTGTTCAGAGCCGAAGTAAATCGTCGCCCCAACGGCCACCGCCCCCATGTTGAACGCCTGCTCGACGCTGGCGTAGAGGGTCTGATCATATTCGGTGGGGTAGCTGAGGGTTTCGTTATGGTTCAACTTCACGAGGAACGGAATGCGGTGGGCATAGCGACGCGACACCGAAGCCAGAACGCCGTAGGTGGACGCCACGCAGTTACAGCCCGCTTCAATCGCCAGCTCAACAATGTTCTTTGGATCGAAGTAGAGCGGGTTCGCCGCAAAGGAGGCCCCCGCCGAATGCTCGACGCCCTGGTCCACCGGCAGAATAGAGAGATACCCGGTGCCGCCGAGCCGCCCGGTGTTATAGAGCGTCTGCATGTTTCTCAGAACCGCAGGCGGACGGTTGTTATCAACCATCACGCGATCAACGTAGTCGTGACCAGGCAGGTAAAGCTGGTCGGCTGGAATGGTCATACAACGATGCTGTAAAAGGCTGTCGGCGTCTTTGCCAAGCAACTGCGCAATATCAGTCATGTGATACTCCCGTAAGTCCGACGTCGTGTCGGTGTGTGTTTATCCAGTCCCATTTTTTATGGGCAGACTAAGCCTGGTACCGACTTAACAGATTTTCCACCATTTGCATTTTTTTTCAGCACAATCTGCTGGCTCGATTCGTGTACAACAAAACTGTTACATTGATCAAACAATCGCCACAAAGGTATTTAAAAGGTATTATTGAGTGGTATGTTAAAGGCGTACCCTCTCTGACATGCAGGATTAAAAAATGAAAACGAAAGTCCAACTGTCATTCATGATGTTTGTTGAATGGTTTATCTGGGGCGCGTGGTTTGTGCCATTGTGGCTGTGGCTGAGCAAAAGCGGGTTTACCGCCGGGGAAATCGGCTGGTCTTACGCCTGTACCGCGATTGCCGCGATCCTCTCCCCGATCCTGGTCGGCTCGCTGACGGACCGCTTCTTCGCCGCGCAGAAGGTGCTGTCGGTGCTGATGTTTGCCGGCGCGATCCTGATGTACTTCGCCGCGCAGCAAACTCAGTTCAATACCTTCTTCCCGCTGCTGCTGGTTTACTCCCTGACCTATATGCCGACCATCGCGCTGACCAACAGTATCGCCTTCGCGAACGTGGATGACGTTGAGGCCGACTTCCCGCGCATCCGCGTGATGGGCACCATCGGCTGGATCGCCTCGGGGCTGGCGTGCGGGTTTCTGCCGCAGATGCTGGGCTACAACGATATTTCCGACACCAATATCCCGCTGCTGATGACGGCAGCCAGCTCCGCCCTGCTCGGCGTCTTTGCCCTGTTCCTGCCGAACACACCGCCGAAAAGTACCGGCAAGCTGGATTTCAAAGTCATGCTGGGGCTGGATGCGCTGATCCTGCTGCGCGACAAAAACTTCCTGGTGTTCTTCTTCTGCTCGTTCCTGTTCGCCATGCCGCTGGCTTTCTACTACATCTTCGCCAACGGCTATCTCACCGAAGTGGGCATGAAAAACGCCACCGGTTGGATGACGCTCGGCCAGTTCTCCGAAATCTTCTTTATGCTTGCCCTGCCGTTCTTTACCAAACGCTTTGGTATTAAGAAGGTCTTACTGCTGGGCCTGATTACCGCCGCCATCCGCTACGGGTTCTTCGTCTACGGCGGTGCGGAGCAGTACTTCACCTACGCCCTGCTGTTCCTCGGTATTCTGCTGCACGGCGTGAGCTACGACTTCTATTACGTCACCGCGTATATCTACGTGGACAAAAAGGCGCCGGCGCATATGCGAACCGCCGCGCAGGGCCTGATTACGCTGTGCTGCCAGGGCTTTGGTAGCCTGCTGGGATACCGCCTGGGCGGCGTAATGATGGAAAAAATGTTCGCCTACAAAGAGCCGGTGAATGGGCTGACCTTCAACTGGGCCGGAATGTGGACATTTGGTGCAATCATGATTGCCGTGATTGCCGTGCTGTTTATGCTGTTTTTCCGCGAATCGGATAAAGAGATCACCGCAATTGAGGTGGTTGATGGCGATACCGCGCTGACACAAGGGGAAGTTAAATGAAACAAGACCGTATTCTCGGGGCCCTTTACGGGCAGGCGTTAGGGGATGCGATGGGCATGCCGTCGGAGCTGTGGCCGAGAAAGCGCGTCAAAGCGCACTTCGGCTGGATCGACCGCTTTTTACCCGGCCCGGCAGAGAATAACGCGGCCTGCTATTTCAGGCAGGCAGAGTTCACCGACGATACCTCGATGGCGCTGTGCCTGGCGGATGCGATCATCGAGTGCGACGGCGAGATTAACGCGGACGTTATCGGCAAGCATATCCTGAACTGGGCGCTCGACTTCGACGCGTTTAATAAGAACGTGCTTGGCCCGACCTCGAAAATCGCGCTTAACGCGATCCGGGACGGTAAGCCGGTCAGCGAGCTGGACAACAACGGCGTGACTAACGGGGCGGCGATGCGCGCCTCCCCGCTGGGCTGCCTTCTCCCGGCGACGCGGCTGGAACACTTTGTGGGGCAGGTGGCGCTGGCCTCCAGCCCGACACATAAATCGGATCTTGCCATCGCCGGTGCGGTGGTGATTGCCTGGGCGGTTTCCCGCGCCATCGACGGAGAGCGCTGGCAGAACATCGTCGATGCGCTGCCGGGGATCGCCCGCTATGCGCAGGAGGTAAAAACCACCACCTTCAGCGCGTCGCTGGCGGCGCGCATTGAGCTGGCGCTTAAGACCGTACGGGAAGCCAACGGGATCGACTCCGCCAGCGAGCAGATTTATCAGCTCACTGGCGCAGGAACCAGCACCATCGAGTCCGTTCCGGCGGCCATTGCGATGGTGGAACTGGCGGGAACCGACCCGAACCGCTGCGCGATTTTATGCGCCAATTTGGGCGGAGATACCGACACCATCGGCGCGATGGCGACAGCCATCTGCGGCGCGCTCCACGGCGTTCAGGCGATTGACCCGGCGCTGAAGGCCGAGCTCGACGCCGTTAACCAGCTCGATTTTGGCCACTACAGCGAGAAGCTGCTGCACTTCAGGGAGCAAAGGGAGGGCGTATGAATTCATTTGCCCAACGTCTCGACACCCTGCACGCCACCCGCCCGGTGACGGTGCTGGGCGCGGCGGTAATTGACGTCATCGCCGACGCCTACGCCCTGCCCTGGCGCGGGTGTGATATCGAGCTTAAACAGCAGGGGGTAAATATTGGCGGCTGCGCGCTGAATATCGCCATCGCCCTGAAACGGCTCGGCATTGTGGCGCAAAACGCCCTTCCCGTCGGCCACGGCGTGTGGGCGGATATTATCCGCAACGCGATGGCGAAGCAGGATCTGCGCAGCGCCGTGGAGGCTGAAACCGGCGACAACGGCTGGTGTCTGGCGCTGGTGGAGCCTGACGGCGAGCGCACCTTTATGTCCTTTAGCGGCGTCGAGAACCAGTGGCAGCAGCGCTGGCTTGACGAGCTATACGTTCCGCAAAACAGTCTGGTTTATCTCTCCGGCTACCAACTGGCCTCGCCGTGCGGCGAGCTGCTGACGGGCTGGCTGGAAGGGTTGCAGGACGTGACGGCGCTTATCGATTTCGGCCCGCGCATCGCGGATATTCCCGACGCGCTGATGACGCGGATTATGGCCTGTAAACCGATCGTGTCGCTTAATCGTCAGGAAGCGGAGCTCGCTGCTGAAAGGCTGGGTGTGGAGGCTGAACACCTGGGTGAGGTGTGGCAGCAGCGCTTCGGCGCCGCGCTGATTGTGCGCCACGATAAAGACGGTGCTACATGGTATGACGGTGCCGTCTCGGGCGTTGTTCCGGCGTTTCCCGCCACGGTGGTGGACACCATTGGTGCAGGCGACAGCCACGCGGGCGGCACGCTTGCCGGGCTGGCGGCGGGATGGTCACTGGCAGACGCCGTTTTGCTGGGAAATGCCGTGGCGTCCTGGGTGGTTAGCCACCGCGGCGGGGATTGCGCGCCCACGCGTGAGGAATTACTCCTCGCACACAAAGACGTATAGATCGCTGCGACAGTAGCTGATGCTGTACTCAATCGGCCGGTGCTGCTGGTCAAGCGCAACCTGCTTGATCACCAGCACCGGTATTTTTTCGTCCATCTTAATGTGCGCCTGAAACTCGCTGTCCGGCATGCGGGCGCTGACCCGAGAACGGGTGCGCTGCGGGAAGATATTCTGACTGCGGAAGTAGTCGTACAGCGAAATCCCTATCGCATCCGGATCGGGAATGAGCCCGACCGGTACCCAGGACTCTTCAATCGACACCGCATCGTCATCCACATAGCGAATACGCTTCAGCAAAAAGACGTCGCTGTTCGGCTCCAGCGACAGGTGGCCCGCCACCTCTTCCGGGCATTTCACCACGCGTTTATTGACCCACAGCGTGTTTGGCGTTTTACCGCGCAGCACTACCTGCTGAGAGAAACCGCGCGCTGCCTTGAGCGAGTATTCGAAGATGTTGTTAATTTGCGTGCCGTAACCCCGGGCACGCGTCACAACCCCCTCGGCTTCCAGCGCCTGCATCGCTTTGCGCACGGTGATCCGCGACACGCCGGTTAACTGGCTCAGATCGCGCTCGCCGGGCAAAATGTTCCCGTGCTCCAGCACCCCGCTGCGCACCGCGTTTTTTACCGTTTCGGCAAATTTCAGGTACAGCGGCGTGTTGTCAGGCGCGGCGATCCGTTCAGTCAGTTGAGCGATTAACCGGGTATGCGCTTGTTCCATCTCTGTATTCTCAGGCGTGGTGTTTCCTGCCAGTATACTGGGTTACCACCACGCATGAAAATGATGAACCGGCCCAATACCGTGACCGACTTCCAGAGTATCGGCTTTTGCCAGCGCCGCCGAGAGCCAGGATTTCGCTTCGCGTACCGTATCGGCCCAGCCGTCATGCCGCGGGCGCAGCGCCGCCAGCGCGGCTGAGAGGGTGCACCCTGTGCCGTGGGTGTTTTTGGTCTGCACGCGCGGGGCGGTAAACCGCATTTCGCCGTCACGGGTAAAAAGCCAGTCCGGGCTTTCAGCATCATCCAGATGCCCGCCCTTCATCAGCACCGCCCCGCAGCCCATCGCCAGCAGCGCATTGCCCTGCTCTTTCATTTCCCGTTCAGTTTGCGCGTGCGGCGCGCCCAGCAGCGCGGCGGCTTCCGGCAGATTGGGCGTGATGAGCGCCACCTGCGGCAGCAGCTTATTGCGCAGCGTCTCGACGGCGGAGGCGGAGAGCAGCGGATCGCCGCTTTTTGCCAGCATGACGGTATCCAGCACCACATTTTGCACCTGATAGCGCTTAAGCCGTTCGGCCACCGCTTCCACAATGTCCGTTTCGGCCAGCATGCCGATCTTGGTGGTATCAATACGCACATCGCTGAACACCGAATCCAGCTGCGCGGCAACAAAATCCGGCTCGATGCGGTAGACCGACTGCACGCCGCGCGTGTTTTGTGCCACCAGCGCGGTAATCACTGAGCAGCCGTACGCGCCAAGGGCCGAGAAGGTTTTCAGATCGGCCTGGATGCCCGCGCCGCCGCTGGGATCGGTGCCGGCTATGGTCAGGGCGTTAATCCGCTTCATGCCTGCTCCTCCAGCGTGTAGAGTTCATCCAGGAACGCGGCGGCAAAACTGCCTGGCCCGCGCGAGCGCGTAACGGCTGCCGTTCCGGCTCGCTTCATCCATCCGCAAGCGGCGGCAACGTTATCCAGCCTGTCCCCCGGCAGCGAACAGCTGGCCGCTACGACGGCAGAAAGCGCGCATCCGGTTCCCACCACGCGGGTCATCAGCGGATCACCTCCCGTAACCGTGCGGGTGCGTTGCCCATCAGTGATGTAATCCACCTCACCGGTGACCACTACGATGGCATTGGTTTGCCGGGCCAGCGCCTGAGCGGCAGGTAGCGCGCTGGCCGCGGTGTCGGTTGTATCGACGCCGCGCCCGCCCGCGCTCATTCCCGCCAGAGCCAGGATTTCTGAAGCGTTGCCGCGAATGGCGGCCGGTTGCAGGGCAAGGATTTGATGGCAAAAACGGGTGCGGAACGTCAGGGCGCCCACGGCAACCGGATCCAGCGTCCAGGGCTTGCCTGCCGCTACGGCGCTTTCTATTGCCCGACGCATCGCCTGCGCGCGCGGCGCAGTCAGCGTCCCGACGTTAACCAGCAGCGCGTCAGCGACGGCGGCGAACTGTTCAGCCTCTTCGGCCTCAACCACCATTGCAGGGGATGCGCCAAGTGCCAGCAAAACGTTGGCCGTAAAGGTCTGTACGACATCGTTGGTCATACAATGGGTAAGCGGACAACGGGTGCGGAAGTGGTGTAAAACGTGTAAATCGAGCAGGTCAGGCTGCATGGGTTCGCTCCTGCCTTGCGTGAAGAAGCGATGACCGGGAAGGCATCTGACTTCCCTACGCTGGCATTATCCAGATCAGGTAATACGGGTATTTCTCAGCCTTCACAAAGAAGGGCACCCCGAGTCATTTGGTAAGAATTGACTTACTTTTTGCCAGATTAGGGGAAGTTACTTGCTGTTGCAAGCCCGCCCTTCCGGTTATCGCTTCTTCACGCTGTACCCCAGCTTGTACCTCAGTTTGTACCCCACCAAAGAAACGAAAAAAGGGGCCGTTAAGCTCCTTTGTGATATAACCCAAACCTCATGGATTCCGAGATTCAGTTTTGCGTTCTGTTTTTCTACGTCGTTCAAAGGTGCGGATTACATCCCAGATAAACAGGAATAGCAGATACCAATAAAGTGCGGTGATCATAAGCAAACCTCTTGGTTCCAGTAGCTTCGAACTGTTCTCAGAGACACACCCATCGCTTCAGCCGTTTCCTTCGGTGTTAGCCCTTGAGCCTTATGTTCCAGCATCTTCAAACGCGTTTCCTGCTGCTTTCCAGCTTTCTTGATTCCAAGGCATACGATGGTTGAGCCAGGGAAGTAATAGGTTTTGAGGTATTCCGCTGCCGCCATGTCGGGAACGACAAACACCAGAGGGTGATCGGTATCAGTGTTGCGAATGGATGTTCGGCTAAGAAATTGGTAGCACCGTTCAAAATACATTGCCTGGCGCTTCTTCTCCATCACCGTTTCAAAATCCCAACCGATACGTTCGCAATAGTCTGCCCATCGCTTACGGTCTTTATCGCCCAAATTTGCACATCCGAGGAACACGGCACAATGAACACCTTGGTAGTTGTTCATTCAGTAGCTCGACATCGAGACTGCTTCCCCTCCCATGCGATCACCAAGCTCAGTGAGTCCGATGGTCTGGAAGTCGCAGATGGTTTTATCCCTGTTAGTGGCGAAGATAAATTCCTTGCCAACAGTCTGCCGAATCTCGTTCAGATGATTATTAAAGACATTTGCGAGTTCTGACTGCCCCGCTCTATTGATATCTTCCGAGAGAACAACCACGATCTTGATAGGCACTTTTTTATGCTTACGTCTCTCGGGATCAGGCTGAAGGTGTTCACCCGCTTCCTGAACCGCCTTCTGAGCGACGTTCTCTGCCATCCAGACAAACCCGCTGCGATTTACACCAGCGCCAAGCACAGTGAAACTTTTTGCCCACGTTGCGGCCTTCAGTATCTGATTAAAAGTGTACGCAAAGAAGCTGTATGAAGAATCACACTCGGTATGCATTACGCCACCGCCGTCGAGAGCCACGTATAGCACTTTCTTAAGATTGTCACTGTTTGACCTGCTCCCCGTTGATTAATATACCCCGATGTTAGTAATGTCTTCATAAGCCACATGAGGACATCCTCATGAAGAAGCGTTTTTCCGACGAACAGATCATCAGTATTCTTCGCGAAGCGGAAGCCGGAGTTTCTGCCCGTGAGCTCTGCCGTAAGCACGCCCTTTCCGACGCCACTTTCTACACCTGGCGCAAAAAGTTTGGTGGCATGGAAGTTCCTGAGGTGAAGCGGCTCAAATCTCTTGAAGAGGAGAACGCCCGCCTCAGGAAGCTACTTGCCGAAGCCATGCTGGATAAGGAGGCACTTCAGGTGGCTCTGGGGCGAAAGTACTGACGACAGGCCAGAAGCGGGAAGTCGTTGAGTTTATGTGTGATGCGACCGGTCTGTCGCAACGTCGTGCCTGCAGGCTTACAGGTTTGTCCCTTTCGACCTGCCGCTATGAGGCTCAGCGTCCGGCAGCTGATGCGCATTTATCAGGGCGCATCACTGAGCTGGCACTAGAGCGCAGGCGTTTTGGCTACCGCCGCATCTGGCAGCTGTTGCGTCGGGAGGGCCTTCACGTCAATCACAAGCGGGTATACCCAAGTGAGACTGAATAGTTAAAACTTACATATCAAGAATCATTCTCATTAATGGCCACGCAAATCCTTAACTGCGCAGTGATAATGTTGTGATATTTGGGCGAGATAAAATCCCAGGACATGTGGCATCAAATGAGGTTGCTCGATGGTTTAAGCAATGGGGCGGTTAGAGCAGATCGTCAAGTGGCTGCCAATGGAGGCCATATCCCTCTTTTCCTCTTTTAAAGTGGCTCATCGCGTTAGTTAACAATCACTAATAGAGGAAACTAATTGTTCAGAATGCTCGTTATAGAGCATGGATCACAAGCATAAGACATCTTCATGAGGCATAATAGGTACAGCATACTCGCCTAAGGAATTTGCAAATGTCTCATGTCAGTATTAACGATTTCAAACTTCTTAATATCAAATGCCAAAAATATTTTGATCTGTTCAGTAAAACGAATGAATTTAATCAGTCTATCCATGAAGTTAAATTGCAACAAAGATTCGGCTTTTATCTTTTCATGCTTGAATCGCTTTGTAATGAAAAAGATATTGATAAAATTAGCGATTACATTACGGATACAGAATTCAATTCTTACTTAATCGGCAGTCGTTACGATGACCATGGTATTGATGCTATTTTCATGGATGAGGAGAATAAGGAGATAAAACTATTCAATTTCAAATTCCGTGAAAATTTCAAAGCTGAGCAAAAACAAAGTTTTAACGAGGCGTTTGTTTCTACTAAACTTGTAAACTGTATTATGAATGATAGTTTAGATGGTTTGGAAGGAAAATTGAAAAATTATGTTCACACCATAAATGAATTACTCAATGGTAATGATGTATGGAAACTTTCATTATATATGATTAGTAATGAAGCGTTTCCGATTGAACATGATGAAAGTGCAATACAGCAGTTGAAAAATTTTTATGACATGGAAGTTGTGTCGGTGTGTCTTCCGCACATAACCAGTATGATGTCCATACGACCAGCTCCTATCAATGCAGAATTGATAATCGATAATGATGCTTTGATGTCTTATTCAGAAAGTTCTATATCAACATCAAAATCCTATGTTGTTAGACTGAACGCTGCGGATGTTATAAGAATGACATGCCGCAACGCCGACTTGCGTCTTGATCATAACTGTGAAAATATCGACGAATTGGCTGAGCAGAAAATAGATTTTGGAGTTCTTTTTGATAACGTTAGAGGGTTGGTGCAACGCTCTCGCTATAATGCTGCAATCGCTAAAACCTTACGCGAAGACCCAGGAAAATTTTTCATGTATAACAATGGATTAACTGTTATTGCTGACGATATAAAAGCCCACCCAGTGAATGGAAATAGGAAAGTAAGAATAAGCCTTACAGGTATTCAGGTGTTAAACGGTGGTCAAACCCTTCGAACTCTCCATGATTTTAATGCTACTGAAAAGTCACATATCACTGATTATCTTTCAAAAAGTGAAATCCTCGTAAGGATATTTAATGCTGCAAGTGGTGATACTGCCAATAAAATCGCAGAATACACAAATAGTCAAAATTCAATATCTAACGTCGATTTAAAATCTCTTAGCACGCTACAAATACAGCTTGAGCAGTTATTGGATGAACATGACATCATCTATTCTCGAAAGAATGGTGATACGGGGATGGATGACAAAAAGAACTATCGTTACAAAATTAGTATGGAGCAGTTTGGTCAGATCTTATTTGCTATTCAAGGATTCCCTGAAAAGTCGTCAAACCAAAAGCAACATATTTTTGGAAAATACTACGATGATATTTTTGATGAGAAAAATTTTGACTTGTCACATGCTCCTGAAATAATCGAACGTTATTTCGAAATAAAGAAAGCATATTCGTTCTCTGATGAAAGCATCCAAAAAATTGAGCAAAAGATATTTTACATACTTTATATGAATCAAGCCAAGAGTGAATGGACTTATGAGCAGTGTATAAATATTCTTGAAGAGGTGTTAGAAACATTTGATCCTGCCGGGGTTAATCTGACCGATGCTCGTAAGATGATTCAGGTTCGTTTTAAAGATTATTTAAATTCTATTCTTAACGATCCAGAGTATGAACCTTAATATTCAATGAAATTTCACAGAGAGATATTCTATATTTGGCTTAGGATGTACATCCTAAGCTAATCTCGACATGAAAGCCTGGTGAGACCATCGCAGCAATGCCGCTACACCATTACATTCGAAAAAGAGTAATGATTGAAAATGGAGAAAGCTGATCACCAGTTCTTGCGCAAGCGTACTATTTTTACTTGCAGCTTTTACTGTCATAGAGCGTAACAAACATAGGCTCCCCTTCCTTGTTCTCAACGGATACAAGAACAACAGCATTCTTACTCATAATCAGTGGTCTTATTGATGGGTTATTACAAATCAGTATCCCTTTTATGCCGTGCTCGTCTTTAGCTACATCACTGATGAATTTTTCATCAGTGGAATCCACTCTCACCGTGTAATTCAGCGTATCAATACGCTGTGCCGGAAGTTTCTTATTCAATCCCAACTCAGGAACATAACCATCAAGAGTTGAAATTTTCACACTTGTTATGGTGATGAATTCCTTCAAGAAGTCAGGTGGGATCACAATCTTCGTTTTTTGAGTACCTCCTGTCTCATCAGCAAATGCCAAAGAACTTATAAAACAAATAAGTAAAGCTAATATTTTCATCACATTTTCTCTTGTATTGCCAGCTCTTAAAAAAAGCCAACTATATTTGCTTATGATATTGTTAAAGGCTTTGATAGGGTAATACGAAGGGGCACAACGCCCCTTTCTTATTCAGTGCAAAGTTCAGGAAAGACCTTGCGAAACAATGGCCTCGAAAACATCTCAATGAAGGTTAGCTCACGCATCCCAATTTCAGTAGCCTCCAATCTTTGCAAGAAGTTAAGGCAAAGTATTTTCAATAAACCTAAACAATCCTCACCGTTAACGATAATCTGCCCCTGTCTTCTGTATGTGTTAACAAACGTCAAAATCGCCTGTACCGCTACAACATTCGGATTTAGTCGCTTCCCGTCAGTCTTAGAAAATGGAAATGAATCTGTTCGGTATTGATGCATAACAACAGCGTGGGCCACACCATCACTTCGGGCAGTAATCAAGACAGGTAGGTTATTGATTTCTGTTTGAATAACGGTTTCAACTTTGCTAATAAACCAAGACTCTGTAAGGCCATCAAACATACAGCCACCTTCTCGTTATTTGCTGTGTTGCATTCAAAGAATTGTTACGCTCGGCTCTTGTTCAAGGCGGGATGGCCTATGCGTTAGCGACTGCGTAAAGCACCTCAACAAGTTTCACAGCATCCACATCATTCCATGTCCAATAAGATGGTAACTGATGGTGATTATCACTATCGGGCTTCCCTAAAACGCCTTGTACTATGGCTTGATGATCTTGGGATGCAGTAACGCGTACACTATTTGCCATTTGCATAAAGCAAGTTAGCCCCTTGAGATCATCACGCCGGATATTTTTCTTATGCGTGTCCACGTTCTGTGATGTAACTGTGATATGCATTGCTTCTGCTCTCTGATAGTTAAGATTCGGTGTAAGCACTGTATTTCAGATTATCCAGTGTACTGAAAATGTGCAACTCACAGAGTTTAGACAATTGAAGCCAATAAGTGCCGTTAGTGGTAAGAGGACAAGCGGAGCGACAGCATACGCGATAATTACAGGGCTATCATTCCACTCCTTTGAATCAACACTATTCTCTATAACATTTTCATTACATTCAAAAAACACCCCTCTTTTTTAGCGGTTAAGAAAGAGCTTTACCAGGATAAAATTTTTTCGCTTTCAGTCAGTCTATTTTATGTTTCATTAATCATTAATTCTTATTTCGAACGAAATAAAAAGTGAGTTTCAAACCGTTTAACCCTGCTAAACATTTAGCCTCTCAATCAAGGGCTTAACGTGAAACGCGCATTTGACTGAACGCCTTATAAGTTAATGTAAACATTGAGATATTTTGCATCACCCCTTACAAATCCACTTTAGCTATTCATGCCATTTATGATTTAGATCAATATCCAAAAGCTCGCATTAATTGATAGTTACTGCACGTTACGAATTAAGTGATTTATTCAAAATTCTACGTAATCCCGTTATTTCTAATCAGGCGTAACCAGACGTTACATCAACACGCCAGGATAGCTAGCCTTACCCATTTTGACTTTTTAAATGATGAGTGCTTTTCAAATGAAAGTTGTTAAAAATGCCGTTGCTGCTTTTGTATTTGGTGTTATTTTTACTGGCTCTATGAATGTAACTCAAGCAGCTGATGTAAACGTTAACCTTAACGATAACGTATTCAATTCAGGTACTTTTATCCAGATTCACGGAACTAATAATACCGCTTATAATCTGGATAACATGAAAGCTGAAAATGTAACGCAAGACGGGCAAATCTATAACTTACAAGGCGATCGCGATCGCATGCAAGACGAGATCAACGTAAGTAAAAATAATATCAACACTAACGCCAATGATATTTCCTCTCTTCAGACTTCTGTTTCTGGTGTCGATCAGGAAGCTAAATTAGCAGGCGCTCTTGCTGACACCGCTAATAAAAAAGGTGATGCGGCGTTACAGGGCGTGCTGACTAACGGAGCTGCAATTACTAATATTGAAACTATTAACACCTTGCAAGATGGCCGCCTGTTAGCTCTTGAGAATGCACCAAAACCAACTAACGGCGTTGATGGAAAAGACGGCGCTAAGGGTGATAAAGGCGATACCGGCGCGACAGGCGCACAAGGCGTTGCCGGGATTAACGGACGTGACGGAGCGAATGGTAAAGACGGTCAGGACGGCGCTAAGGGTGATAAAGGCGATACCGGCGCGACAGGTGCACAGGGCGTTGCCGGAATTAACGGACGTGACGGAGCGAATGGTAAAGACGGTCAGGACGGCAAAGATGGAAAAAATGGCGTGATGACCACCGTGACACGCACGCAGGTAGACACGGCAACACAGGCTAAAGTCGCTACTAATAGCCAGGCGGTTACGGCCGAGGCTCAGGAGCTGCTGGCGACCAAACAGACATTACAGGCACTGAATAATAACACTAACCAGCAATTTAAATCGCTGCGTGAGGAAGTCGATAATAATAAGAAGGAAGCAAACGCAGGTATCAGCGGCGCGATGGCGATGGCCGGTTTACCACAGGTGCAAACGAATCAGCGCGTGATGTTCTCGGCTGGCGGTGCGACGTACAACGGTGAAAGCGCTTTAGCGGTTGGGGCGTCTGTTAACTTTAACGAACATATGATTGGTAAAGTGAGCTTCTCTGATGATACCGCAAATAACATGGGTGCTTCAGTCGGCGTAGGGATCGGTTTTTAATAAATAAGCAGCATGACAAAATACATTGCTATCTCTGTAATATTGTACCTGATGCTTATTATCGTTGGCGCATGGTTAGGTATTATGTATCAGGCTTATTATATTTGCGGTTATTAAACATCCTTCTATCGTATTAAGGTATTTTTGAAATGAAAAAGTCACTCCTGGCGGTATTAATAGCTGGTGCTGCCATCCTGCTTTCTGCGTGTACTTCATCTGCTCAGCGCATGGCCGATTGCGAGCGCCAGGGGATCAGCAAAGATACCTGCTACCTGGCTGAGCAAAACCGCCAGAATGCCTACAATGAATCCGCACAAAATGCAGCATGGGCGAACGCGCGTGATGCCGCTGCGGGTACGGGTCTCTGGGCTAAGAAAGACGCGAAACAACATGCTCAGGCAGCTAAAGCGACTCACGCCTTTAAATGGGAAGGGATGAAGATCACCATTAAAGGAGAGATATTGGATGTTGACGGCGTATTGGGCGCGCTGGATGAAAACGAGCCTCAGGCAAAGGTCTATTCGCAAGGGTTATACACCTTTATTTACTATCCTGCTAAGGGCAAATTAGCGGTGAGTAAAGATGGACAGTTCCAGGGCTACGCCAGAAAGATTAAATAAAACTAAAGGCGACATCAGTCGCCTTTATTATTTGCTGACATTACTGGATTTTTCTGACGTAACCCATTTACTCTAGTTGCCACGCCCCGGCCTCAATGAGCGATGCCGTCCCCGTCCAGGCAAACAACGCCAACTCGCGCGCCCCTTCGCAAGGGTAAATGCGGCTGCTCAGGCACGCCTCCCCCTCGTTAACAAACACCTCTACCGACGAGCAGTCAAAGAACAGGCGCAGGTTGAGCGCTTCGTTCAGGTTAAGCGCGACGCTTCGGGTACCGCACAAGCCATACTCCGGATAATGGCGTTCAAGCACCAGACGCTGCACCTGCGCATCGACGTAGACGCGTAATCCGTCGCCAAGGCGAAGGCCGTACTGCTCCGCGCTGCTGTTGGCGCAATCCCACTGCAGAATGACCTCCATCGCGTCGCACCTTTCCACCTGAGCGATCTGCTGATTATTAAGCGAACTTACCGGCCAGGGGAACCATGCCCCGCGCAGGCTTTCCACTTCTCTGGCCGGCCGCATTTGCAGACGATTATCTGCACTGAGCGTCATTTCACGCGGTAAAGAGAGCATGCCCGCCCAACCATCCTGCTGTTCCGGCAGGGGCGATTCCCACATGTCCAGCCAGGCGATAACAATACGACGACCGTCGGGCGTCAGGAAACTTTGTGGTGCATAGAAATCATGCCCGTGGTCCATCTCCTCAAATTCTCCTTCACGCACGAAAGGTTGACCGGGCTGCCACTCGCCAAGCAGGTAGCCGCTCTGGAAGAGATTACGATTTTTGAATCCGTCTGCCGCCAGCCCCTGAGGTGAAAACATCAGCACCCGTTTACCATTGAGGGTGAAAAAGTCCGGGCATTCCCACATATACCCCATCTCTTTTTCGGCTACCGCAATCACTCCCATATCCAGCCACTCGCGCAGGTCGGCAGAACGGTATACGCGCACCTGGCCCGTATCACCCTCCCGTGCGCCAACCACCATGTACCAGTACTCCCCTTCGCGCCACACTTTCGGATCGCGGAAGTGATGCAGGCCAGGCGGCGTATCAACGATCGTTCCCTTCCGGGCAAAATGGACGCCATCACGGCTGGTGGCCAGGCACTGCACCTGGTAGAGATTAGCCTCATCATCAGGATCGCCGTGGAATTTATGTCCGGTGTAAATCAGCGCCAGCGTATCGCCATCCACCACCGCCGACCCGGAAAAACAGCCGTCTTTGTCTTCTGGCCCTTCCGGTGCCAGTGCCACCGGAAGGTGTTCCCAGTGAACTAAATCCTTGCTGCGCGCATGGCCCCAGTGCATCGGCCCCCACTGGGTTGAGTACGGATGATGCTGGTAAAAGGCGTGATACCAGCCGTCAAACCACACCAGACCATTCGGATCGTTCATCCAGCCGGCACGCGCGGCGAGGTGGTAACGCGGATACCAGCGCAGGTTAAGACTGCCTTGTCTGGCCTGCAATTCCTGTTCAGCTTTGGCGATGGAATACGTCATTTGTTTACTCTTTTAGTCAGATAGTAGAGGGTTGCGGCATGAGCGGGTCAGAGGAGGACTTACCTGAGCGCAACAGAAAAATAGAGATCAGCGTGGTGCTGAAAACCAACAGGCCCATAATGATATAGGATTGGGCAAAGCCGTATTTCTCATAGCTGTAACCTGCCAGCGGCGACAGGACAGAAGCAATCACCGAGCTTGTGCAGGCAAAGCCCACCAGATAGAGGGTGGAGGAGAGCCGCTTATCAAAATGCAGGCTGTTGTATTTAAATACCGAAACCAGCAATACGGGCAGTTCAACCGCATGCAGCAGCTTGGTAATGGAGATGAGCACCGGCCCCTCAACCAGACCCGATCCCACCATACGCATTGCCATCACCATTCCCGCGAAAATCAGGCCGTTTTTCGCGCCGAGGCGGTTCACCAGCCACGGGGCGCAAAACATGCCCGCCGCCTCAAGGAAAACCTGGAAGGAGTTGAGATAGCCGTACATGGCATTCCCTTCCTGCAACGTCGGGAACTGGGAGGAGAAATAGACCGGGAACTGCTGGTCATAAACGCCATAAATACAGGTGCCGATAACGAAAAATACCAGCGCCCAGAAACGAGGCTGCGTCAGCAGGCGCAATGCATCTTCCAGCGTCACCTTGCCACCGGACACCGCTTCCTGCATGGCGTGCGGTGCAGAAGAGACCCTGAGACGTGCCAGCAAAACAAAAAACACCAGCCCGGCGCAGCTCGCGACAGCGAAATTCAGCTTCGGATTGATGTTAAACAGGAGCCCCGCAAAAAAGGTTGCCACCGCCCAGCCAAGCGATCCCCACATTCTCGCCTTGCCGAACTCAAACTGGCTCTGGCGGGCCACGCGTTCAGTATAGGATTCCAGCACACCTATCCCGCCGTTAAACGTCAGGCCGATGAAAATCCCGCCGAAAATGCTGCCGAGTAACACGTTAATCTGCAGCAGGTAACCAAACAGCAAAAAGGCCGGGCCGGAAAGAATGAGCAGGCAGGTCAGAAACCAGAGCAGATTTTTTCGCAAACCGAGCTTGTCCTGAATAAATCCATAACAAATTTGCGCACACAGCGCGGAGACGGAAAGCACAGCATAGATAACGCCGGTGTCCCCCGCTTTTAAGCCCACTTCCTGATGAAGCCAGATCGAGAGCAACGAGCCGGAAGATGACCATGTGACAAAAAAGAAAAACAGTAATGCGCTTAGTAAAGGGTAGCTGTGAGAGTGATGCGTTTTCATCATGGCATTCTCATGTTGGAGGAATGCCTGGATGGTAACGTTAACATTGGTTCTTTCTCATGCTGTTTAGTTAAGATTTAAGATGTTAATCACGAAAGTTAACGTTAACATTAAGGGAATGAGATCGCGATCAAATATTCATCACTGAGGTAAGCATGACCTGAGCCGGGCATCAGCCTTCCTTTTACATCAGCGACTTAGTTGTATACCCTCTAACACAGAGCATTAACGGAGTAAGAAAATGGCTTCCCTGAAGGATGTCGCAAAGCTGGCTAACGTATCGCTGATGACGGTTTCCCGCGCGCTTAACAGCCCGGAACGCCTTAAACCGGAAACGCTGGCGCGCGTTCAGTTGGCTATCGAGCAGACCAGCTACGTTCCCGATCTGTCCGCCAAGAAAATACGCGGTGCGCATGCATCGCCTAAAACCATCGGCGTGCTGGCGCTTGATACGGTGACGACACCTTTCTCGGTGGAGATAACGCTGTCCATTGAAGAGACGGCCCGAATGCACGGCTGGAACAGCTTCGTGATGAATATGTTTACCGATGACAACCCGGATACCATCGTCGACCTTCTCCTCTCCCACCGGCCTGACGGGATTATCTACACCACGATGGGGTTACGTCAGGTTCCGCTTCCCGCCAAGCTGCTTACCCTTCCCTGCGTGCTGGCCAACTGCGAAAGCGTCGATGAAAAGGTCGCCAGCTATATCCCGGATGATGAACAGGGGCAGTACTCTGCCGTCAGGAAGTTACTGGCGGAGGGCTACAGACGGCCTCTTTGCCTGCATTTACCCGCGGGTCATCTGGCCACAACCCGACGCCGCCAGGGGCTGGAACGCGCCTGCCGTGAAGCCGGGATCGACCCGGACAGTCTGGAACATGAGTATATGGCGCTCGGGGATGAGCATTATCGTGATATTCCGTCCGCATTGCTGGCGCGCATCCAGAATGGCATCCCCCGGTTTGACTCCGTTATCTGCGGTAACGATCGTATCGCGTTTATGGTATACCAGACGCTGCTGGCGCAAGGGCTTCGCATCCCTGAAGATGTCGCGGTTCTCGGCTATGACAATATGGTGGGCATTGGCGAGCTATTTTTGCCCCCTCTTTCAACGGTTCAGTTGCCCCACTACGAAATTGGTCGCCTGAGCGCTCTGCACATTATTAACGGTGAACAACATCGGGAAACGACGCGCGTTGAAAGTCCTTTTTTAAAGCGTGATTCCATTATGCATGCCGTGTGATCGCCGCTTTTCGCTGACGACGCAGAAATAAGGGGGTAAAAAGGCGGCTATCCTCTTTTTTATCTCCGCCGATGGCACGATTTGTCACACTCTTTTCCATGCCTTTACACTCCAGACAAATACAACGTAACACAATGTTTTTATTGGTTATAAAGTGCAATCCTCCTTTTGAAAAAGGGGATATTTCCTCGCCTGTGCCTTCTGTCACAAAACAGTAAACAAATTAACCATTGAGCCCCGTGGCAAAAGGCTCTATATTGGCGGCGTTTTTTTCAGGCCCCCATCTGTTTTTTAACTTTTTATTCAATCGTTGCTCATAGCGAAGCGGCGGTTGTAGGAGTGATATGATGACGGATAAAGTCCGTATTGACACCGTAGATGCCCACAAAAGCAACGAAACCTATCTGGCCCGTCAGGCCGAGTTTGAATCTAACGTCAGGAGTTATCCGCGCAAACTGCCTTTAGCCATCACTAAAGCAGAAGGCGTGTGGATCACCGATGCAGATAATAAAGAATACCTTGACTGTTTAGCAGGCGCAGGGACCCTTGCGCTTGGCCATAACCATCCTGATGTGCTGAAAAGCATCCAAAATGTCATTACCAGCGGCTTGCCGTTACACACTCTGGATCTGACTACGCCTCTGAAAGACGCGTTTTCTGAATACCTGCTCTCTCTGCTGCCAGGTCAGGGCAAAGAGTACTGCCTGCAGTTCACCGGTCCATCCGGTGCCGACGCCGTTGAAGCGGCGCTGAAGCTGGCGAAAAAAGTAACCGGTCGTAGCGGTATCATCAGCTTCTCTGGTGGTTACCACGGTATGACCCACGGCGCACTGTCCGTGACCGGCAACCTGTCACCGAAAGAAGCGGTTGACGGTATGATGCCAGAAGTGCAGTTCATGCCTTACCCGCACGAGTACCGTTGCCCGCTGGGTATCGGTGGTGAAGCGGGCGTGAAAGCGCTGACTTACTACTTCGACAACCTGATTAACGACGTCGAAAGCGGCGTGCGTAAACCTGCTGCGGTGATTCTGGAAGCCGTTCAGGGTGAAGGCGGCGTGAACCCGGCTCCGGCTGAGTGGCTGCAGCGCATCCGTAAAGTGACTCAGGAACACGGCATTCTGCTGATCCTCGATGAAGTTCAGGCAGGCTTTGCCCGTACCGGTAAATTCTTCGCCTTCGAACACGCGGGCATCGAGCCAGACATCATCGTGATGTCTAAAGCAGTGGGTGGCGGTCTGCCGCTGGCCGTGCTCGGTATCAAAAAGCAGTTCGACGCATGGGCGCCAGGTCACCACACCGGTACCTTCCGTGGCAACCAGTTGGCGATGGCAACCGGTCTGACGACGCTGAAAATCCTGAAAGACCAGAACATCGCAGGCAAAGTGGCTGCACAGGGCGAATGGCTGAAAGGCCAGCTGAAAGAGATGGCGAAACGTTATCCGGTCATCGGTCACGTGCGCGGTCTGGGCATGATGATCGGTATCGAGATCGTTAAGCCACACGAAGCCGCTGACCACATGGGCTGCTTCCCTGGCGACGGCGAGCTGTCTGCGCTAATCCAGAAGAAGTGCTTCGAAGCCGGTCTGATTCTTGAGCGTGGCGGCCGTAACGGTATCGTTCTGCGTCTGCTGCCTTCTTTGCTGATCAGCGACGAAGAGCTGAAAATCTTCCTGGATAAATTCGAGCAGGCACTGCTTGCTGCGGGCGTTCGCCCGGCGTAACCGGAGTAGTTGATTACGATGTCTGATTCAAACCCAATTTTGTTCTCCTCTGCGCAGAGCATTGAAGCTTACCAGCAGGCGATTGAACAAAGCACTCAGGCTGTGATGCAGTGGCTGAAACAGCCTGAGATGTACCAGGGCAAAACGGTCGCGGAGCTGCGCGACCGTATTAAGCTGGATTTCAACCCGAAAGGGCTGGGCAACGAAGCGGCGATTGAACGCGCCGTTGAGTTCTTCCTGAAAGACAGCTTGTCCGTCCATCACCCGCAGTGTGTGGCGCACCTGCACTGCCCAAGCCTGGTGGTAAGCCAGGCGGCGGAAGTGCTGATCAACGCCACTAACCAGAGTATGGACTCCTGGGATCAAAGCCCGTCCGCAACCATTATTGAGATCAAACTGATCGAATGGCTGCGTACCCGCGTGGGTTATCAGGCTGGCGACGCGGGTGTCTTCACCAGCGGCGGTACCCAGAGCAACCTGATGGGCCTGATGCTGGCCCGCGACGCGTTCTTCGCACGTCAGGGGCACTCCGTACAGCAGGACGGCCTGGTGGGCGATCTGCGCAAGATCCGCGTACTGTGCTCCGAAAACGCGCACTTCTCCGTACAGAAAAACATGGCGCTGATGGGTCTGGGCTACCAGTCCGTGGTGCAGGTGAAAACGGATGAATTCTCCCGCATGGATCTGACCGATCTGGCGGCGAAAATCGAGCAGTGCAACGCGAACGGCGAACAGATTCTGGCGATTGTCGCAACGGCGGGTACCACCGATGCCGGTGCGATCGACCCACTGCGCGCGATCGCTGAACTGGCGGCGAAGCAAAACATCTGGGTACACGTTGATGCGGCCTGGGGCGGCGCGCTGCTGATGTCTGAGCAGTATCGTCACTATCTGGACGGCATCGAGCTGGTGGATTCCGTAACGCTGGACTTCCACAAGCAGTTCTTCCAGACCATCAGCTGCGGCGCGTTCCTGCTGAAAGAAGCGCGTCACTATGAGCTGATGCGCTATCAGGCGGCATACCTGAACTCCGAGTTCGACGAAGAAGCGGGCGTGCCTAACCTGGTGTCCAAATCCCTGCAGACCACTCGTCGTTTCGATGCGCTGAAGCTGTGGATGAGTCTGGAGGCGCTGGGTCAGGAGCAATACGCGGCAATCATCGATCACGGCGTGACGCTGGCACAGCAGGTTGCGGCCTACGTGAAGGAGCAGCCTGCTCTGGAACTGGTTATGCAGCCGCAGCTGGCAAGTGTGCTGTTCCGCTTCCGCGGACAGGTGCAGACGGACGACGCGGGCATCGCCCTGCTGAACCAGAAAATTGGTGATGCGCTGCTGGAATCCGGCCGTGCAAACGTTGGTGTGACCGAACATAACGGCATCACCTGCCTGAAGCTGACCCTGCTGAACCCAACCGTGACGCTGGAGGATATCAAAATCCTGCTGTCGCTGGTTGAGCGCACCGCGCAGGAAGTTCTGGCTAGGTAATACAAAACCCCTCTTCCGTCGGGAGAGGGGTTATCTTTATACGCCTGCCCACCACATTCTGATTTTCAATCCCCAGTAGCTCGTCCAGCCCGTTGTGGCGCTGACAACGTTACCCTTTGACACAATCACCAGCGTTGGCGTTACGCTCACCTGCCACTGCTGAGACAAGGCGCCGCTTGCATCGTTAATCACCGGCATACTCAGGTTTTTCTTTTCAGCCCAGCGGGCAAGCTTTGCATTATCACCGGAGCGCATGGCAACGCTCACGACGTTACCGCCCTCTTTTGCCAGCTTATCGACCGCAGGAGTTGTATAGCGACAGATGCTGCACCAGGTTGCCCAGACGTAAATCAGCAGCGGGCGCTCCTGGCTGAGCGCCGCGATATCGTAAATGTTACCGTCGATGCTCTGCATTGGCGTTGCGCTAAAGCTGGCGGGTAATGACGGCTTTCGGTATTGATCCACACCCCACATGACCGCCAGCGTAAGCAGAATGAGTATGATCCCCTCCCGCGCCCAGCGGCGCAGGCGACTCAATTTACGGTTATCCATTATGACCTCTCGATTTAACGGAGGTCATATTAACGGGCTATTCGGCGTCATGCTGTAAAGAAGTGTCGCGTCGCTTTTATTCCGGGGTGTAGCCGCCGTAGTCGTAATGGCTATACCCCGAGTGGTAATAGAACGCCGCGGATTTCACAATATCATTGAGAATCGCACCTTCAACCTGCACACCCATTTGCTGCAGACGCTTCAGGCAGTTCTCGATCTCTTTGATGCTGGTTTTACCGAAGCGGGCAACCAGCAACGTGGTTGCAGCGGCTCTGGCGACGAGTAGCGCATCCGTCACGGCCAGCACCGGTGGCGTGTCGACAATCACGATGTCGTACTCTTTGTCTATTCGCGACATTACCGTCTGGAAACGCTCATTCATAAGCAGCTCCACAGGATGCGAAGGTTGTGGTCCACAGGTCAACACGTCAAAGCCTCCTTTCTCGAAGCGTTGAATTGCATCCTGCCACTCTACGCTTCCCCCCAGCACGCTGGACAATCCATGGTGGTTGTTCAGTTTGAAAATATTGTGGACATATCCTTTGCGCATATCCGCATCAATGAACAGTACGCGCTGTCCGGCCTGAGCCGCAATCGATGCCAGTGAGGTACTCACCAGGGTCTTTCCGCAGTCCTGAGACGGACCTGAAATCACAACGACCCGATTTGCGGCATCCATCATGGTAAAATGCAGACTGGTGCGTAACCCGCGCACCGCCTCGACAAACATATCAGCCGGTCGGTCAACGGGCAGGAAGGGTATGTTTGACGTCCTGTGCTTCCAGTGGGAAGCAAACAGCGTTCTCCTGCGCAAATGCGTTTTTTTCCATAGCCAGACCGAACGCGGGAGCGTAGCCAGAAGAGGCATTCCCTGCGCTTCCAGCTGTTCAGACGAGGTGATGCCCCGTTTAAACGCAGAGCGAACCAACACCGTTCCTGCTGAGAGCATCAATCCCACCAGCATACCGAGCATAATGATAATCACTTTGCGCGGTTTGACTGGGGCCGGCTGCGTTACTGCAGGGTCAATGATCCGCACGTTTCCAATGGCACTGGAGCGTGAGATATTCAGCTCCTGCTGGCGCGTCAACAGCTGCAGGTAGATGGTGCGCCCGGACTCAACGTCACGGCTTAAACGTAAAATTTCCTGCTGCGTAGAAGGCATGGCTGAGACGCGGTTATTCAGGCGCGTACGTTCCTGCTCCAGGGTCTGTTTTTTTTCCCGTAAGGCGCGGTAGGTAGGATGATCCTTTTTGAAAAGCTGAGAAACTTCTGCTTCGCGGAACGTCAGCTCGTTAAGCTGATTTTCCACGTTAACAACCTGATCAAGAACCGTCTTCGCCTCAAGGGATAAATCGACAGAATCGCGTTGCTCTCTGTAGGCGTTCAGCCGTGCTTCGGCTTCATCCAGTTCGCGGCTGATTTTAGGCAGTTGATCCTGTAAAAATGTCAGGCTACGGGTATCTTTAGCTTCCTGGCGCGCAATATTCTGGCTGAGATAATTTTCAGCAATGGTGTTAAGCACCGCGGCGATCTTGTCAGGCTCCTCTCCCGTCAGCGTTAAGGCAATCATTCCGCTCTGCTTCGCCGACTCCGAAACAATGAGCCGACGCTGAAGGGCGTTAATTGCCTCAAGCTTTGTGACGGTTTTGAGGGAAAACTGGGTCCCTGGTGCCGCACTGAGGGAGGTGACAAGAAGCGTTACTCCGTCTTTAACCAGCGTTTTCCCGACAACGCCATCAGCCTCCAGCGTTTTTCCTTCGAGGTGATACCGGCCCTGCTCCTTAACGGTCAGTAAAAGTTCCTGCGGCTTATCTTCCAGAGGAGGAATGGTAAGCGCGCCAATTGTCAATTCACCGGCTTTATGCCCTCGTTCCAGTAGCGGCCCAATGACGGGCAGCACGCGCCGTTTAACGCTGTACGTTAGCCCCAGCTTTTCAACGGTCTCTCCCAGAATCATCCGCGATTTGAGCAGCAAGAGTTCGGGTGCAACATCAGGTGAAAGATCGGTACCAAACTGGCTTAAGCTTTTGAGCAACGAGTTGTCCTGCTTCGCTTCTATCTGTACAAGGGCATCGGCCTGGTAGATCGGTGTGATACTATAGGCATAGATCCCGGCGCATACGGTGAACAGGAGCGTGACGCACGCTATCACTACCCGATGATCAAACATCTCAGCCAACAGCTGAATGAGATCAATTTCATTATCATGCGGTGTTGCCGCACCATATTTGTCTGATTTATGAGACGACATTACTGCTTCATTCCTTGTTGACGCAAACGACGAGCCCATTCCTGGCTGGCTTTTCCTAACTGCTCGAAAACATATTCGAAGGCTTCCCGGCTTTTGCGATACGGGTCGGGAATGTCCTTTGTTTCCAGCCACTGACCAAACAACAGCGATTTCCCCCGATTCTCCGGTGCCACAGAGGCAATAAAACGGAGATGCTCTGGCTCCATCACCAGAATCAAATCGGATTTTTGTAACAGATAACGCGTGACCTTACGCGCCACGTGACCTTCCAGCGAAACCCCATGTCGTAAGGCGACTGCCTTTGCAGCCGCATCCGCCGGGCGTCCTGAGAGTCCGAAAATACCTGCCGAGGATACCTGCGTGTCGGGTAGCTGCTGGCGTAACAGCCGCTCACCAATCGGTGAACGGCAAATATTGCCGGTACAAACCACGAGAATTGAATTGAACATTATTGCGGCCACGACCTGATGTAACGGACGGTTTCGGTCAGGTCATGTACGCCACTGATGGTGGGTACCAGCTGGGTGATCACACGATTCCAGCGTGAAAGCGGTGCCGTCGTGACATAGACAATGTCGTACGGTTCCAGCTGGAATTCAGTACTCAGCACCATGGCTGAGGCATCTTCCGCATTGAGTTGATAGATGTTAGCGATTTTGTCTTTCTCGCCTTTTCGTGAAACCGGGCGAATAACAAAAATACCGGTTGCATCGGCCATATTCTGGTTCAGCCCGCCGGCACTCCCCAGGGCTTCGGCCAGCGTCATGCCGCTACGATCCATCTTAAGCGTGCTCTGCTTAACCACCTCGCCCATCACAAACACTTTCAGCGCGTCGTTCCGGGGAACAAACAGGATATCGCCCGGATAAAGCAGCTTATTCTGGGTCAAATCGCCATGTTGCATCAGGGCATAAAGTGAAAGCCGCGAATCCTGGCCATCATGCGTAAGCACGACGTTACGCCAGTCGGCATCCGCAGAGAGACCGCCCGCGGCGTTCACCGCATCCATTACCGTCAACGGAATATTGGTTATTGGCTGCTGGCCCGATTTCTCAACCTCTCCGGTGATATAGGCTTTTTGAGAACGGAAGGCGGCGACGCTGACGTCTACCTGCGGGCTCTCAATGAACTTATCCAGCCGCGCGGTGATCTCCTCACGTACCTGCGAAACCGTTTTGCCCGCCACTTTCAGCCTGCCGACGTAAGGATAGAAGAGCGTGCCATCAGCGTTAACCCAGTTACCCGCGTCGCTCGCGCTACGGTATTGCCCTGCGGGCGTCGTGAGTTCAGGGTGATCCCAGACGGTGACCGTCAGAATGTCCCCTGATCCAATGCGGTATTCCCAGTTTTTGAGTTGTTCATCCAGATTAGGATTTGCCTGAGATTTAGAAATGGGTGGACGCAGTTTTTCAATTAACCCAGGGCTTAAAGGAAAAATCTCCACGCGTTTTTCCAGCGGATCGTTAATTTCTTCACCGGGCGTGATTTTTTTCCCGGAAAGACTTAAGTTCTGGCCTGGTGAAAATACACATCCTGTTAGCTGGCTGAGCGTCAGAAAGGATAGTAAAAAAGCAGTTGTATTTTTCATTTATTTAAAATGTTGATTTATCGTTGTGCCGGGTATTTAACTCGTAAAAAAATGCAAGCAACACCTTGAAATATAATTATTTATTATCAGCCCACAACACTAAAAAGCACAAACTCGCTGCTCTTTAAAAAGTTAAAGACAGCGCACAATTGCGCAAGAAAACGGAGACCAATAACACTTTATGCGGCGCGATATTAAATGTTATCACTCGCGAAAGCATTCGCTTAACAGCGCAATTTGGACACAAAAAGTTATTTTCAGAAAAGATTAATAAAACAATAAAAAAAATAAATATGCCTCGCGATCAACATTCACCAAAATGATGGCCATCACCGTAATCGACTACACAAAACCCTCCACTTTTGTTACATTTTTTATCAAACACATCATGCTTTGATACTTAAAATGGACTGTCTGCCTTGTGCTGTGTACCCGCAGACAAAAAGTATCTGTAACGATATCACTGGAGAAAAAATGGCTAAGCGTAAATTGCTGCTTCTGGGTGTACTACTGTCTCTGGCGGGATCCGCATTCTCTGCCCCGCAAACCGCCGCTGCGCCATCTGGCATCAAGGCCTATGAAGAACAAGAGTTCATCGCGGATTTCACGAAGTTCAAAATCGGCGATACGGCACCGGCGCAGTATCAAACGCCGGAGTACACCATTAAACAGTACCAGTTGCGTAACCTGCCGGCGCCGGATGCCGGAACCCATTGGACCTATATGGGTGAGAACTATGTGCTGATCGGCGATGCTGATGGCAAGATCTACAAAGCCTACAATGGAGATATTTTCTATCACCGCTAACGCAATTTTGATTCGTCCCTGGCAGGAAAGTGACCGACCTTTCCTGCGCACGCTCTACCTCCACGCCCGGCGTGAAGCCTGGCCATGGCTGGACAGTGCAGACTGGCAGCTTGAGGACTTTGACGCGGCAACCCGTGACGAAGTGATTTGGGTTGCTGTTCAGAACGGGCATCGCCTGGGTTTTGCCTCCGTCTGGACGAACGATAATTTCCTGCACAACCTGTTTGTCGATCCGCAGTATCAGAGCCTGGGCGTCGGACATGTGTTGCTTGAGCACGTACAGAAGACGTTTACCAGTACGGGTTCGCTTAAGTGTCTGGTGAAGAATGCGCGGGCGGTTGCATTTTACCAGCGCCACGGCTGGCACATCGAGGCGACGGGGAATTCTCCGGAAGGAGAATATTATTTGATGCACTGTCGCCTGAGTTAACGTCAGGTGGCGCTACGCTTACCTGACCTACACGATCGTAATTGGCCGGGTAAGGCGAAGCCGCCACCCGGCACTAAGGCGCAGAGGCGTTACACCGCGCGGAAGGCGATTTCACCCGGGATCACTTCACCCTGCCAGTAGAGCTGCGCCGCAATGCGCCCCGCCAGCTGGCGATACATCTCCGCGAATTCGCTGTCCGGACGGCTGACAACCGTCGGTTTCCCGCTGTCCAGATCTTCACGCAAGGAAATATGCAGCGGCATCTGCCCCAGCAGCTGGGTGTGATACTGTGCCGCCAGTTTTTCCGCCCCACCCGTACCGAAGATAGGTTCGTGGTGTCCGCAGTTACTGCAGATGTGCATGCTCATGTTCTCGACGATGCCGAGCACCGGCACTTCCACTTTCTCAAACATCACGATGCCTTTTTTGGCGTCGATCAGTGCGATATCCTGCGGCGTGGTGACCACGACGGCGCCCGTTACCGGAATGTTCTGCGCCAGCGTCAGCTGTATGTCACCGGTGCCTGGCGGCATGTCCAGCACCAGATAATCCAGATCCGGCCACATCGTTTCCTGCAGCATCTGCAGCAGCGCTTTGCTGGCCATTGGGCCGCGCCAGACCATAGCGTTGTCGTCGGTCACCAGGTAACCGATGGAGTTAGTCGCCAGACCGTGCGCCACGATCGGTGCCATATGCGTGCCGTCAGGTGAGGTTGGACGCTGATTTTCCGCACCCAGCATGTTTGGAATAGAAGGACCGTAGATATCGGCATCCAGAATACCGACCTTTGCCCCTTCCGCCGCCAGCGCGAGCGCGAGGTTTACGGCGGTAGATGATTTACCCACCCCACCCTTACCTGAACTCACGGCGATGATGTTTTTCACCCCGTTGACGCCCGGCTGATTTTTCACACGCTTCAGCGTGGCGATGCTGTGGCTCAGCTTCCAGTCAATCGCTTTTGCACCGGTAATGCGCAGCAGCTCAGCGCTGGTCTGCTCTTTCAGCGCGTCAAAAGCGCTGGTCCAGACGAACGGCATCTGCAGCTCAACGTGCAATGTATCGTCCAGCCATGCGACGTGGTGTAACGCTTTCAGCGCAGTGAGGTTATGTTTCAGGGTTGGATGCTGAAAGTTAGCCAGCGTCCCGGCGACCATTGCTCGTAAGGCTTCCGGTGATTTGGCCTGGGATTGAGAACTCATCCCGACTCCTTTGTTCTTGTGAATAAGACCTTAGGCAAACAAGTTTACCTGAAAGGCCGCGGTTTGTGCTTACTTAATAATGCCCCTTTTGGTAATATCGAAAACCCTTTTCACAGTTAAAAGAAGTAATGCCTACTATGACTCAAGTCGCGAAAAAAATTCTGGTAACGTGCGCCCTGCCGTACGCCAACGGCTCAATCCACCTCGGCCACATGCTGGAGCATATCCAGGCTGATGTCTGGGTCCGTTACCAGCGAATGCGCGGCCACGAGGTTAACTTCATCTGCGCGGACGACGCCCACGGCACACCGATCATGCTGAAAGCGCAGCAGCTGGGGATTTCCCCGGAGCAGATGATTGCCGAAATGAGTCAGGAGCATCAGACCGATTTTGCTGGCTTTGACATCAGCTATGACAACTATCACTCCACGCACAGCGACGAAAACCGCGAGCTGTCGGAGCTGATCTACACCCGTCTGAAAGAGAACGGTTTTATCAAAAACCGCACTATCTCTCAGCTGTACGATCCGGAAAAAGGCATGTTCCTGCCGGACCGTTTCGTCAAAGGCACCTGTCCGAAATGTAAATCCCCGGACCAGTACGGCGATAACTGCGAAGTCTGCGGCGCGACCTACAGCCCGACCGAGCTTATCGAGCCGAAATCCGTGGTTTCCGGCGCCACGCCTGTGATGCGTGATTCCGAGCACTTCTTCTTCGACCTGCCGTCCTTCAGCGAAATGCTGCAGGCGTGGACCCGCAGCGGCGCGCTGCAGGAGCAGGTGGCGAACAAGATGCAGGAGTGGTTCGAATCCGGCCTGCAGCAGTGGGATATTTCCCGCGATGCGCCGTACTTCGGCTTCGAAATCCCGAACGCGCCGGGCAAATACTTCTACGTCTGGCTGGATGCGCCAATCGGCTACATGGGCTCGTTCAAGAATCTGTGCGACAAGCGGGGCGACACCGTCAGCTTCGACGAATACTGGAAGAAGGATTCCGACGCCGAACTGTACCACTTCATCGGTAAAGACATCGTCTACTTCCATAGCCTGTTCTGGCCGGCAATGCTGGAAGGCAGTAACTTCCGTAAGCCAACCAACCTGTTCGTACACGGCTACGTAACGGTGAACGGCGCAAAGATGTCCAAGTCTCGCGGGACGTTCATTAAGGCCAGCACCTGGCTGAACCATTTCGACGCGGACAGCCTGCGCTACTACTACACCGCGAAGCTCTCTTCCCGTATCGATGATATCGACCTGAACCTGGAAGATTTCGTGCAGCGCGTGAACGCGGATATCGTGAACAAGGTAGTGAACCTGGCGTCCCGTAACGCAGGGTTTATCGCCAAACGCTTTGACGGTGTGCTTTCTGCCGAACTGGCCGATCCTGAGCTGTATAAAACCTTCACCGATGCCGCCGCTGCGGTTGGCGAAGCCTGGGAAAGCCGTGAGTTCGGTAAAGCGATTCGTGAAATCATGGCGCTGGCCGATGTTGCCAACCGCTATGTGGACGAGCAGGCCCCGTGGGTTGTCGCGAAACAGGAAGGCCGTGACGCCGACCTTCAGGCAATCTGCACCATGGGTCTGAACATGTTCCGCGTGCTGATGACCTGGCTGAAGCCGGTTCTGCCGCAGCTGGCAGCCCGCACCGAGGCCTTCCTGAATACTGAACTGACCTGGGACGCTATCCAGCAGCCGCTGCTCGGCCACAAGGTGAATACCTTTAAAGCGCTCTATAACCGCATCGAAATGAAGCAGGTTGAAGCCCTGGTCGAAGCCTCTAAAGAAGAAGTGAAAGCGGCGGCGGCACCGGTAACCGGCCCGCTGGCTGACGATCCGATTCAGGAAACCATCACCTTCGACGATTTCGCGAAAGTCGACCTGCGCGTGGCGCTGATTGAAAACGCGGAGTTCGTGGAAGGTTCTGACAAGCTGCTGCGCCTGACGCTGGATCTGGGCGGCGAGAAGCGTAACGTCTTCTCCGGCATCCGTTCAGCCTACCCGGACCCGCAGGTGCTGATCGGTCGTCAGACCGTGATGGTGGCGAACCTGGCGCCGCGCAAAATGCGCTTCGGCATCTCTGAGGGGATGGTGATGGCCGCAGGCCCTGGCGGGAAAGATATCTTCCTGTTAAGCCCTGACGAAGGCGCGAAGCCGGGCCAGCAGGTGAAATAACAAAAAAGCCGGAGATTCTCTCCGGCTTTTTTGTTCTCCCTCTCCCTGTGGGAGAGGGCCGGGGTGAGGGCATCATGCCGCACCCATGCCGCATTTACGCCTTAGGGTGATGTACCCGGTGGGTCAGCCCGCGCAGGAAATTGCGCAGAAACTGGTCGCCGCACTCGCGGTAGTTTTTATGATCCGGCGCGCGCATCATGGCGGTCACTTCCGGCACGGATACGCGGTATTTTTGCTCCGTCATGATCGCCACAATATCGTCCGTTTTCAGCGTGAACGCGATACGCAGCTTTTTCAGCACCGTGTTGTTGTTCACGCGACGCTCCAGCGCCAGCTCCGGCGCGGCCGGATCTTTGCCACGCTTATCGTAAATGAGGCCGTTCAGGAAACCCGACAGAATGATGTCCGGGCAGCGAACGAAGCCCTCTTCGTCTTCTTTGGTCATCCAGGTATCGAAACCTGCAGACGTGGATTCCATATCGGACAGCGCAAGAATGCGCACCATGTCGTTATTGTTTGCTTTCAGGGTGTAGCGCAGGCTACGAAGAATGTCGTTACTTAGCATAGAGCCTTCGAATGTCGATGATGCAATGGCGCGCAGTGTACCAGTTTTACAGGCCAATCGCCTCTTTCAAACTCTTCAGGTAGCGACGGCTGACGGGGACGGTCTGCCCGGCACGCAGCACCAGCTCGGCCTGGCCGTTATCTTCCAGGCGGATCTCCTTCAGGTGCGCCATGTTCACCAGATACTGGCGATGGCAGCGGAGCAGCGGCGTGCGGCTCTCCAGCGTGCGCAGGGTCAGTTCGGTGAACCCTTCGTTCCCTTCCGCGCTGGTGACAAATACCCCGCTCAGGCGGCTACTGACAAACGCCACATCATCCATCTGCAGAAGATAAATCCGGCTGTGCCCGGTGCAGGGGATAAATTTCAGCGGCTGCTGGTTCTCCGGCAACAGCGTAACGTCCTGAACGGTTCGCTCCTGGCGTAAACGGCTGAGCGTTTTTTCCAGGCGCTTCTCTTCAATCGGCTTGAGTAAATAATCAAACGCGTGTTCCTCAAAAGCCTTAACGGCATACTCGTCGAACGCCGTCAGAAACACGATGTAGGGACGATGCTCCGGGTCGAGCATGCCGACCATCTCCAGCCCGCTGATGCGCGGCATCTGAATGTCCAGGAACAGCACGTCAGGGCGCAGTTTGTGCACCGCGCCGATGGCCTCAATGGCGTTGGCGCACTCTCCCACAATCTCAATATCTGGCTGCTCCTGCAGCAGAACGCGCAGGTTTTCCCGTGCCAGCGGCTCGTCATCCACAATCAGCACTCTTAACATGCGTTTTCCTCCAGCGGCAGTCGAACGGTAATACGGGTAAATCGGTCGGGCTCACAGGCAACGGTAATGCCACAGTCATCGCCAAAGTGGGCGCGCAGACGTTTATCCACCAGGCTCATCCCTAAACCGCCGGAGGCGGAAGGCTGGTAAAGCCCGGCGTTATCTTCAATATCCAGCACCAGATGATGGTTAAAACGGCTGGCGGCGATGGTGACCTCCCCTGTCCCCAGAAGCTGCGAGGTACCGTGCTTGATGGCATTCTCCACAATAGGCTGCAGGGTAAAGGCCGGAAGATGCTGATGCGCAAGCTCATCCGGAACGGAGAGCGACACCTGCAGACGGGATTGAAACCGCGCCTGCTCAATCTGCAGATAGGCATTCACGTGCTCAATCTCGTCGGCGAGGGTCACGATCTCAGAGGGCCGCTTCAGGTTCTTGCGGAAAAAGGTCGACAGAAACTGCACCAGCTGAGCGGCCTGATCGCTGTCGCGGCGGATCACAGCTTTGAGCGTGTTGAGGGCATTGAACAGGAAATGCGGATTGACCTGGGCATGTAGCAGCTTAATTTCAGACTGCGTCAGCAGGGCTTTCTGCCGCTCATACTGCCCGGCGAGGATTTGCGCGGAAAGAAGCTGGGCTATCCCCTCCCCCAGCGTGCGGTTGATGGAGCTGAACAGACGGTTTTTCGCCTCATACAGCTTGATGGTGCCCATCACCCGCTGATTTTCCCCGCGCAGCGGAATGACCAGCGTGGAGCCCAGCTTGCACTGCGGGTGCAGCGAGCAGCGGTAAGGCACTTCGTTACCGTCGGCATACACCACCTCACCCGTTTCAATAGCGCGCAGCGTGTAGGTCGAAGAGATCGGTTTGCCAGGAAGATGATGATCGTCCCCGGTGCCGGTAAACGCCAGCAGCTTTTCGCGATCGGTAATGGCAACGGCGCCGATATCAAGCTCCTTGTAGAGCACCTGCGCGACCTTCATGCTGTTCTCTTCGTTAAACCCCTGACGCAGGATCCCTTCGGTCGAGGCGGCAACCTTCAGCGCCGTGGCGGAAAAGGCCGAGGTGTATTTTTCGAACATAGCGCGCTTGTCGAGCAGAATACGCATAAACAGCGCCGCGCCGACGGTGTTGGTCACCATCATCGGGGCGGCAATACTGCTGACCAGGTGCAGCGCATCCTCGAACGGACGCGCAATCAGCAGAATGATCGCCATCTGCGCCATTTCGGCCACAAAGGTAATGGCCCCGGCGGTAAGCGGGCTAAAGACTTTATCCGGGCGACCGCGCTTAATCATATAGCTGTGCACCAGGCCACCGAGCAGCCCCTCGACGATCGTGGAGATCATGCAGCTGAGCGCTGTCATCCCACCCATGGAATAGCGATGCAGTCCGCCGGTCAGCCCCACAAGGCCACCGACGACCGGGCCGCCCAGCAGCCCGCCCATCACCGCGCCGATGGCGCGCGTATTGGCAATAGAGTCTTCGATATGGAGACCAAAATAGGTCCCCATGATGCAAAAAATAGAGAAGGTGACATAGCAGAGCAGCTTGTGGGGCAGGCGTACGGTAACCTGCATCAGCGGGATGAAAAGACGCGTTTTGCTCATCAGCCAGGCAATGACCAGAAACACGCACATCTGCTGAAGCAACAGCAGCACCAGGTTAAACTCGTACATACTCAAAACCGCACACGCTAAAAAACGCGTAACATACACGGATGCGGATGAACTTTCTTTGAAGCATCCCAAAAAAGCGTAAAATCGTGTCCGTTATCACACCTTTTTCTGCATATCGCGCATGCTTCGCATTATTTGCCTAAAAATTAACCACCCCTTCCTGGTTCGGCAAAGTGGGTCTACAGTTAAGCTGGGGACGCGTAAGCCAGGGGGCAAATATGGCGCTTTACACAATCGGTGAAGTGGCACTCCTTTGTGATATCAATCCCGTTACCCTACGGGCGTGGCAGCGACGGTATGGATTGCTCAAACCGCAGAGAACGGACGGTGGTCATCGTCTTTTCAACGATGCCGATATCGACCGGATCCGCGAAATCAAAAGCTGGATCGACAACGGGGTGCAGGTCGGCAAAGTGAAGTCCCTGCTGAGCCACGACGACCCGGACACACAACATCTCTGGCGTGAACAGCAGGAAACCCTGCTGCGACTCCTGCAGGCCGGTAACCTGCAGCGCCTGCGCGCCTGGATCAAAGAGCAGGGGCGCGATTATCCGGCGAAAACGCTTATCACCCATCTTTTCATTCCGCTCCGTCGACGCCTGCAGTGCCAGCAGTCTACCCTGCAGGCGCTGCTCAGCATGCTTGACGGGGTGCTGATTAACTATATTGCCGTCTGTCTTGCCTCGGCGAAGAACAAGGCCGGAAAAGATGCGCTGGTGGTCGGCTGGAACGTGCACGATACCACCCGTCTGTGGCTGGAAGCGTGGATCGCCACCCAAAAGGGCTGGCGCGTGGATGTCCTTGCGCACTCGCTGGGGCAGCTCAAACCCGAGTTTTTCGACGGCCAGACCCTGCTGGTCTGGTGCGGCGAAGTGCCGTCCGCCTCGCAGCAACAGCTGCTGACGGAATGGCGTGAGCACGGTTATCCGGTTTATTCCCTGGGCCCGGATGAACCATAACGGCATTTAATGGTTCATTAACAGCTGCGCTTCACCGTATAATTGTTCCGTTAACAACAGGAGCACATGATGAAGGCAACCAAACTCGCCATTATTACCCTTTTTGTCCTGATGGCCGTAAGCGGTATCGGCGGCGTGATGCTGGCCGGGTACTCGTTTATCGTTCGTGGCGGTGTCGGCTGAGGTACAGCGCCAGCCGCTCAAAAAGGCGATCGACGACGATGGCTGCCAGCGCGACCAGCACCGCCCCCTGCACAATATAAGCCGTATTAAACCCGCTTAAGCCGATGATGATCGGCGTTCCCAGCGTATTGGCACCTACCGTAGACGCAATGGTCGCCGTCCCTATGTTAATAATCACCGACGTGCGGATCCCGGCAATAATAACCGGTGCCGCAAGCGGCAGTTCTACCTTGCGAAGCCGCTGCCAGCGGCTCATCCCCATTCCTTCCGCCACGCTTAATACAGACGCAGGGACCGCCGCAACGCCCGCCAGCGTGCCCTGGAGAACGGGCAACACGCCGTATAAAATCAGAGCAATAATCGCGGGCTGCTGACCAAAACCCATCACCGGCACCGCTATCGCCAGCACCGCCACCGGCGGAAACGTCTGCCCAATGGCCGCAACCGTCTCCACCAGCGGACGAAACTCCCGGCCCGCAGGTCGCGTGACCGCAATGCCCGCCCCTACTCCCAGCACCACCGCGATGACGCTTGAGAGCGCCACCAGCCAGAGATGCGCCAGGGCGAGGTTGATAAAGCTCTCCTGCTGATAGACCGGCCGCGGCAGCCCGGGAAAAAGGGCGTTAAACAGCGCCGCGCTGTGGGGCATCAGAAACAGTAAGGCGACAAAGAGCGCTGCCAGCCAGAGGAGCGGATCACGCAGTGCCTTCACGCGTCACCTCCCCGGCCAGCAGATCGCGAAAATGCAGGCTTCCGCACGGCGCGCCCCGGGCATCCGCCACAGGCAGGACTTCACACCGGCGCGCGACAAACGCGGAGAGGGCGTCCCGCAGGCTCATCTGCTCCTGTAGCGGTTCGCCGCTCACCGCTGTCTCCTCGGGACGCATATAGTCACCAACCGTCCGCAGTGAGAGCAGCCTCACGCCCAGCTCGCTGCGGCCAAAAAACTCGCGCACAAAGTCGTTCTTCGGCCAGGTTAATAGCTCAAGCGGCGCGCCCTGCTGCACCACCTCGCCGTGGTCCATCAGCACCAGATGGTCGGCAAGGCGCAGGGCTTCATCAATATCGTGCGTCACGAGGACGATGGTTCGACCGAGAATGCGGTGAATGCGGGTCATCTCCGCCTGCAGCGCCCCGCGCGTAACCGGATCCAGCGCGCCGAAGGGTTCATCCATCAACAGCACCTGCGGGTTGGCCGCCAGCGCGCGCGCCACGCCCACGCGCTGCTGCTGCCCACCGGAGAGCTGGTGCGGATAGCGATCGCGCAGCGCGAGCTCCAGCCCCAGCAGAGACATGAGTTCATCAACGCGGTCAGCGATTTTAGCCCGCGACCATTTCTCCAGCTGCAGCACGGTGGCGATGTTCTGCGCCACCGTCCAGTGCGGAAACAGGCCGATAGACTGAATGGCATAGCCCATCCGGCGGCGCAGCTCCAGCACCGGCAGGCTGCGGATCTCTTCTCCGGCAAAGCGGATCAGGCCGCTGTCGTGCTCAACCAGCCGGTTGATCATCTTCAGCGTGGTGGATTTTCCCGAACCCGATGTGCCAATCAGCACGGAAAACGCGCCCTCGGCAAAGTTCAGGTTCAGGTGGCTCGCCGCCGGGCGACCGGCAAAGGTTTTACTGACATCATGAAATTCAATCATTGGCTCTTCTCCTGAGCAGCGCGAGCCATAAGGCAAACAGCGCGTCGACGACAACCGCCAGCGCAATGGTGGGAACCACGCCCAATAACACCAGATCGAGCGCGCTGCTCAGCAGCCCCTGGAATACCAGCGCGCCAAAGCCGCCCGCACCAATCAGTGCGGCAATCACCGCCATGCCGACGGTCTGGACCGCCACCACCCGCAGGCTGCGCAGCAGCAGGGGCAGCGCCAGCGGAAGCTGAATCCTCCAGAAACACTGTCGCGCGCTCATGCCCATCGCATGGGCGCTTTCCAGCACATCCGGCGCGACCTGGCTTAATCCCGCGACCACGCCGCGCACCAGCGGAAGCAGCGCGTATAGCACCAGCGCAATCAGCGCGGGCGTTAACCCCGTTCCGGCGATGCCCACCGCGCCCAGCGCAGGAAACGACTTCACCAGCCCGGCCAGGGGCGCAATCAGCAGGCCAAACAGCGCAACGGAGGGAATCGTCTGGATGACATTGAGCACGGCAAAGACCCCACCCTGGCGTGAAGGATGACGATAACACCACATGCCGAGCGGTATCCCAAGCAGCAGAGCCGGGATCAGCGTGCCAAAAAGAATTGTCAGATGTTGCGCCAGGGCATCATCAAACACCTCCTGACGGTTGGCGTACTCTTTTAACAGCGAGAGATTATTTAGTTCCCCGCTGAACAGCAGGAACAATGGAATGCACCATATCTGCGCGTTGAGCACCCAGCGCCAGACGGCGCTGGAGATGAGTCGACGAATGGCATCGCTACTGGCCAGCAGACACAGCGCCAGCCACAGCCAGAGGCCGCTACCCACCGTGGTTCTCGCCAGCGGACTTTCCGCCGACGCCATATGCGTCGCCGCCTGCCCGGCGCCCCAGAACAGGACGATAAACAGCCCTTCAGCGAGGAGCAGCGTCAGCCACTGCGCCGTGCGCCCTTGCCAGAGCGACAGTGTAACCCACGCGCCCAGTGCCGCCGCCAGCCACCACGGCGTGAACGCCCACACTTCCCAGATATAGCGCCCTTCCCCCGACATCAGGCGGTTAGGCGCGACGTTCACAAACGGTAACGCGACCGCCGCGATGGCCAAGCAGGCCAACAGCAGCAGTACGCGATTATGACATTTTATTGGCACAGCCCTTTCCCGTTACTTCACAAGCCCTTGTTGTTTCAGGAAGTCGGCGGCCACTTTTTTGGCATCCAGTCCCTCGACGGCAATGCTGGCATTCAGCTGCTGCAGCGTTTTTTCATCCAGCTTTTCGAAGACCGGTTTGAGCCAGTCGGCAATCTCCGGATAGGCTTTCAGCACCGCCTCACGCACTACCGGGGTCGGGGCGTAAATTGGCTGTACGCCTTTAGGATCGGTCAGGGTTTGCAGGCCGAGCGCCGCTACCGGGCCGTCGGTGCCGTAGGCCATCGCCGCGTTAACGCCAGAGGTTTGCTGCGCCGCCGCTTTGATGGTTACCGCGGTATCCCCGCCCGCGAGCGAAAGCAGTTGCGCCTGGTCGAGCTTGAAGTCGTACGCTTTTTCGAACGCGGGTAGCGCGTCAGGACGCTCGATAAACTCCGCGGAGGCCGCAAGCTTAAAATCGCCCTTCTCTTTCAGATAGCGGCTGAGATCCGCAAGCGTAGTCAACTTACCTTTCTCCGCCACGTCCTTACGCACGGCGATAGTCCAGGTATTGTTAGCCGGGGCCGGGGTTAACCAGACCAGCTTGTTCTGCTCTGCGTCGAGTTTTTTGACTTTTTCATACCCAGCTTTGGCATTTTTCCATGCCGGATCGTTTTCGTCTTTGAAGAAGAACGCGCCGTTGCCGGTGTATTCAGGGTAGATATCCAGCTCGCCGGAGGTAATCGCGCCGCGCACAACGGGCGTGGTGCCCAGCTGAACTTTATTGACGGTTTTCACGCCGTGGCTTTCCAGCACCTGGAGAATAATATTTCCGAGCAGCGCGCCCTCGGTATCGATCTTTGAGCCCACTTTTACCGGCTCCGCCGCCTGTAGCGGCAGGCTTAGCGCTGCGAGTAGCACCGCAGAAGCTACCATCCCCGTTTTAATCGTCATTACGCTGTCCTCATTTTTTTATCGCCTTTTTCAGAGGCTTGAGAGAAAAGCGTAGCTTAAAACGGCGGATTTACCCGGCAAAATGCCTTTTTAGCATAAGGTAAGACGCATCCCCCGGAAGTCGGGGGATGCAAAGGGAAGGAAATGTTACAGCAGCTCGAACTCGCCTTTATTCACGCGGGCGGAATCCACCCCGATAAAGACGTTAAACTTGCCCGGTTCCGCATCATATTTCATCTGCTGGTTCCAGAACTTCAGCGCGTCCACGTCAATCGGGAAGCTGATGGTTTTGGTTTCGCCAGGTTTAAGATCAACCTTTTCGAAACCGCGCAGCTGCTTCACAGGACGGCTCATCGACGCAGTCACATCCTGCACGTACATCTGAATCACCGTTGCCCCTTCGCGCTTGCCGGTGTTGGTCACCTCAACGCTGGCGGTAACTTTGCCGTCACGCTTCAGGGTTGGCGCCGACATTTTCACGTCAGAGACCTTAAAGGTGGTGTAGCTCAGGCCGTAACCAAACGGATAGAGCGGGCCGTTAGCTTCGTCGAAGTAACGAGACGTGTACTTGTTCGGCTTGTCGGCGTTGTACGGGCGACCGGTGTTCAGGTGGCTGTAGTAGACCGGGATCTGCCCGACGGAGCGCGGGAAGGACATAGGCAGCTTGCCAGACGGGTTGTAATCACCAAACAGCACGTCGGCGATGGCGTTACCGCCTTCGGTACCGGCGAACCAGGTTTCCAGAATGGCGTCAGCCTGCTGGTCCTCTTTCACCAGCGCCAGCGGACGGCCGTTCATCAGCACCAGCACCAGCGGTTTGCCGGTGGCCTTAAGGGCGGCGATCAGATCGCGCTGGCTCTGCGGGATGGTGATGTCGGTGCGGCTGGAGGCCTCATGCGCCATACCCTGCGCTTCCCCCACGACCGCGACAACCACATCGGACTGCTTCGCGGTGTTGACCGCTTCGTCAATCATCTCCTTCGGCGTACGCGGATCGACCTTAACCGCTTCCTCGTACTGGTTAAGGAACGTGACGATGTCTTTATCGTCGGTGACGTTCGCCCCTTTGGCGTACACCACTTTGGCGTTTTCACCGACGGCGTTCTTGATGCCGGTCAGGACGGTGACGGACTGATCGGCCACGCCCGCAGCAGACCAGCTGCCCATCACGTCGCGCTTGCTGTCAGCCAGCGGGCCGACCACAGCAATGGTGCCAGATTTTTTCAGCGGCAGCGTATCGAGGCGGTTCTTCAGCAGCACCAGACTTTCGCGCGCCACTTCACGTGCTTCTTTACGGTGCAGGCGGCTTTCGGCGTTGGTATCAGCCGGGTCAGAATCTTTCGGGCCCAGATGGCTGTACGGATCGTTAAACAGCCCCATGTCGTATTTCACGTTCAGCACGTGGCGCGCGGCATCGTCCAGCTCCGCCATCGTTACCTTGCCGCTCTTCACCAGCCCCGGCAGGTATTTGCTGTAGTACTCATCGCTCATGCTCATGTTAATGCCGGACTTGAGCGCCACGCGCACCGCGTCTTCCGGGTCGGACGCCGTACCGTGTTTGATCAGCTCTTTAATCGCGCCGTGGTCGGAAACGGTGATGCCCTTAAAGCCCCACTGGTCGCGCAGGACGTCTTTCAGCAGCCAGGAATCGGAGGTCGCTGGCGTGCCGTTTAGCGAGTTCAGCGCCACCATCACCGCGCCGCTGCCCGCGTCCAGACCTGCCTTGTACGGCGGCATGTAGTCGTTAAACAGGCGCTGCGGGCTCATGTCGACGGTGTTGTACTCTTTACCGCCCTCGACGGCGCCGTAGGCCGCGAAGTGTTTGACGCTGGTCATCACCGAGTAGCGGTCCGCCGGGCTTTTGCCCTGCATCGCTTCCACCATGGTTTTGCCCATCGTGGCCGTTAAAAAGGTATCTTCACCGAAGCCTTCCGAGGCGCGGCCCCAGCGCGGATCGCGCGAGACGTCCACCATCGGCGCCCAGGTCATGTTCAGGCCGTCGTCCGCCGCTTCATAGGCAGACACGCGCCCGACGGTTTTCACCGCGTCGAGGTTAAAGGAGGAGGCCAGGCCGAGGCTGATGGGGAAGACGGTACGCTGGCCGTGCACCACGTCATAGGCGAAGAACAGAGGGATTTTCAGGCGGCTGAGTTCCATCACCTGATCCTGCATTTTACGGATATCCTGACGGGTGACGGTGTTAAAAATCGCGCCCACCTGGTTCTCTTTGATCATCTCGCGGATGGCCTCTTTCGGGTTATCCGGGCCGACGCTGATCAGACGCAACTGGCCGATTTTTTCATCGACCGTCATCTTCTTAAGCAACTCCGTGACAAACGCGTCGCGGGCTTCAGGCGTGAGCGGGTGATTACCAAACAAATCCTCTGCCAGCGCAGGTTGCAGCGCCAGGCTGACGGCAACACCTACAGAACATAGCCATTTCATGTTGTTATTCTCTCTCATCAATAACCGTGGGAAGCACCCGGCCAGACCGTGCGAAAAGCGCAGTGTGCCACAAACCCTCTGAACGTTGCAGGGTTATTCTCTGATTTTTCTCGTGAATACTCGACCGTTGAACAGTTAATCGCGCTATGCTTTACAGCGAGAAATTTGCCCCACCACAAGGAGTGGAAGATGACTTCTGTTCGAACTGACGATAACAAGACTTTTATTAACGAACTGTCGCGCCTGGTTGGCTCCTCTCACCTGCTTACTGACCCGGCCAAAACCGCCCGCTACCGTAAGGGTTTCCGCTCCGGTCAGGGCGAGGCGCTGGCGGTGGTCTTCCCCGGCACGCTGCTGGAGCTGTGGCGCGTGCTGAGCGCCTGCGTTGCCGCCGACAAGATTATTTTAATGCAGGCGGCCAATACCGGCCTGACCGAAGGCTCTACGCCGAACGGCAACGATTACGATCGCGATATCGTGATTATCAGTACTCTGCGCCTCGACAAGCTGCACCTGCTGGACAAAGGCGAGCAGGTGCTCGCGTTCCCCGGCACCACGCTCTACTCCCTCGAAAAAGCGCTTAAGCCGCTGGGACGCGAACCGCACTCGGTGATCGGATCCTCCTGCATTGGCGCCTCGGTGGTGGGCGGGATCTGCAATAACTCCGGCGGCTCGCTGGTACAGCGCGGCCCGGCCTACACCGAAATGTCGCTGTTTGCCCGTATCGACGAAAACGGCAAGCTGACGCTGGTGAACCACCTGGGCATCGATCTGGGCGTAACGCCGGAACAGATCCTCAGCAAGCTCGACGACGACCGTGTGAGGGACGAAGACGTACAGCACGACGGTCGCCACGCGCACGATCACGATTACGTCACCCGCGTGCGCGATATCGAAGCCGACACCCCGGCGCGCTATAACGCCGACCCGGATCGCCTGTTTGAATCCTCCGGCTGCGCGGGCAAGCTGGCCGTTTTTGCCGTACGCCTTGATACCTTCCCGGCGGAGAAAAAGCAGCAGGTGTTTTACATCGGCACCAATCAGCCTGAGGTTCTGACGGAGATCCGCCGTCATATTCTCGGTGAATTCACCCACCTTCCCGTGGCGGGCGAGTATATGCACCGGGACATTTACGACATCGCGGAGCGCTACGGGAAAGACACCTTCCTGATGATCGACAAGCTCGGCACCGACAAAATGCCGTTCTTCTTCACCATGAAGGGCCGCACCGACGCGATGCTGGAGAAGGTGTCGCTGTTCAAGCCCCACTTTACCGACCGCTTTATGCAGAAGCTGGGGAACGTTTTCCCTGCGCATCTGCCGGAGCGAATGAAAACCTGGCGTGATAAGTACGAACATCATCTGCTGCTGAAAATGGCCGGGGACGGGATTGCCGAAGCGCAGAGCTGGCTCACCGAGTTCTTCAAAACCGCCGAGGGGGATTTCTTCGCCTGTACGCCGGAAGAAGGCAGCAAAGCCTTCCTGCACCGTTTCGCCGCCGCGGGTGCCGCCATCCGTTACCAGGCGGTACATTCCGAAGAGGTGGAAGATATTCTGGCGCTGGATATCGCCCTGCGACGAAACGACACCGAATGGTTTGAGCACCTGCCGCCGGAAATTGACAGCAAGCTGGTGCACAAGCTCTATTACGGCCACTTTATGTGCTACGTTTTCCATCAGGATTACATCGTCAAAAAAGGGGTCGATGCACACGAACTGAAGGAGCAGATGCTCGCCCTGCTGCGCGAGCGCGGCGCACAATATCCTGCGGAACACAACGTTGGTCATCTTTATAAAGCCCCTGACGCACTTAAGCAGTTTTATCGCGAGAATGACCCTACAAACAGTATGAACCCCGGCATAGGGAAAACAACGCGGAAGAAATACTGGCAAGAAAGTGCAGACGCTGAGCAGCACATAACGCAAGCGTCTGATTAAACCCTACAGCCAAAATTGAGAGATTGTTTCGCGCGCCGTAATCGTAATAGAGTAGCGTTCAGTCGCCGGAGAAACCTTTCTCCGGCATTCGATAACGAGGAGCGGGCACGTCATGTCGGCTGTTGATGTTTTATCCGAAACCGAACTGGAAGTACGCGACGCCCTTCCCGATGATGTGCATGCCATCGCCGCCATTTACGCCTGGCATGTGCTTCACGGACGCGCGTCGTTCGAAGAAGTTCCCCCCACCATCGACGAAATGCGTCAGCGCATGAAAAGCGTGGCCGAGAACGGTTTACCGTGGCTTGTCGGGCTGTACCGCGGGATCGTGGTGGGCTACTGCTACGCCACCCCTTATCGACCGCGACGCGCCTATCGCTATACCCTGGAAGAGTCGATTTACGTGGACGCCAGCATGACCGGACGCGGTTTTGGCACCGCATTAATGAGCGCGCTAATCGCACGCTGCGAGCAAGGCCCGTGGCGGCAGATGATTGCTGTTGTGGGAGATGGCAATAATAATGCCGGATCGCTGCGGCTGCATAAAAAGCACGGCTTCGAGATTGTCGGTCAACTGCGCAGCGTGGGGTATAAGAAAGGCGACTGGCGGGATACGGTGATAATGCAGCGCCCGCTCAATGATGGGGACTGGACGCTGCCGGAATAAAAGCAGTTCGGTCTGGTGCCCTCACCCCGGCCCTCTCCCACAGGGAGAGGGAGAAAACATAAAAAACGGTAACATGCGTTACCGTTTTGCTTTTACCTAATCGTTCTGCGCCGTCGCCATCTGCTCCGCTTTCTGCTTTTTATAGGTCAATGCCGCAGCCGGAACGGGCTGCACTTTCCCGGTCTCAATCCAGGTACGCAGGCGGCTCGCATCCGCAAAGTGGGTATATTTCCCGAAGGCATCCATCACCACCAGCGCCACCGGCTTACCGTTAAACACCGTGCGCATTACCAGACAGTGTCCTGCCGCGTTGGTAAAGCCCGTTTTCGTTAGCTGAATGTTCCAGTTATCCCGGTACACCAGATGGTTAGTATTGCGGAACGGCAGCGTGTAGGACGGGTTCGCAAAGGTCGCCATCTCTTCACGGGTGGTACTGAGCTGACCAATCAGCGGATATTGTTTGCTGGCAATCAGCAGTTTCGTCAGATCGCGGGCCGTGGAGACGTTGTTAATCGACAGCCCCGTCGGTTCAACAAAATGGGTATTGCTCATCCCCAGCGCTTTGGCTTTGGCGTTCATCGCGCGGATAAACGCGTCGTAACCGCCAGGATAGTGGTGCGCCAGGCTCGCCGCCGCGCGGTTTTCGGATGACATCAGCGCCAGCAGCAGCATATTTTTACGGCTGATTTCGCTGTTCAGGCGCACGCGGGAGTAGATCCCTTTCATCTCCGGCGTGTGGCTGATATCCACTTTCAGCTTTTCGTCCAGCGGCAGATGTGCATCAAGCACCACCATCGCGGTCATTAATTTGGTTATTGAGGCAATAGGGCGCACCAGGTCCGGGTGGCTGGCGTAAATCACCTTATTGGTGTTGAGATCGACAATCATCGCGCTGCCGGACGCAATTTGCGGCTGGGCAGCAGCGGCGGTCACCGCGGGCGTTTTGGCGACGGCTGGCACAGCAGCTGACGCGCCCAGCAGCAGCGCCAGGCTAAGTAAAGAGACTCGAAATTTCAGCATGGTGAGACTTCTGATAATTATTCACGCACGTAATGACGTACACCGCCTGTGTCGACGGATAAACACAGGCTGGCTTCGGCATCATAGCGGTCACCGTGCTTTGTCGCCAGCGGATAATCGTGAACAGATGCTGCATTGCTGGCATTTACGCCAGCAATGCAGTGAGCTTAGAAGAGACGGTATCCATACCCCCAAAGAATAACCGTCAGCGCCAGTAACGCCTCCAGCACCAGCACCCCGATGGCAAGCGTCGAGCCGGAGAAGCTCAGGCCCTCTTCTTTATTGATATTGAGGAAGGTAGGAACGCCCACATACAGCAGATACCCCGTATAAAAGAGGGCAATGGTACCGATCAGCGCGCACAGCCAGACCAGTGGATAGAGCGCAACAATACCGCTTAAGAACAGCGGGGTCGCGACGTATCCGGCGAAGATCATACAGTGTGCCAGCGATGGGCGTTGCGGATAGTTACGCGCCATCCAGTGAATCACGCGTCCCATAACCGCCACCCCGGCCAGCATCAGGCCATAAAAGAGAATGGCAAGATAGAGCCCGGTAAACCAGGAAAGCTGCACCACGGTGCCGTCACCGAAGTTCCAGCCAATTTGTGTTGTGCCAATAAACGCGCATATTACCGGCACCGCGGCCATGAGCAGCACATGGTGCGTGTAATGATGCGAGACCGTTTCGTTCTCACTTTTGATGACATGCATCTCACGATCGGGATGGGAGAAAAGTCCCCAGACATGGTTCATAGCGCCCCCTTGTTGTCGGCCCGTCAGCGATACCTTAAGTATAATGCAGGCTTTAGATTATTTTATGTACAGTGGGAAATTTCCGTTGATTGCCGCGCTGTTGATTCATGGGGTATATGATTAAACGAGGTACGCAGAGGGAGATAACACTTACGTAATGGATATTAACGCACTCATTGAACAATATGGATATGCCGCGCTAGTCATCGGCAGCGTGGCGGAAGGTGAAACCATCACGCTGCTAGGGGGCGTCGCCGCGCATCAGGGCTTACTGAAGTTCCCGCTGGTCGTCGCCGCGGTCGCGCTGGGCGGCATGATTGGCGATCAGCTGCTCTACTTCCTGGGGCTGCGCTTTGGCCCGACGCTGCTCAAGCGTTTCGCTAAACACAAAAAGAAAATCAACCGCGCGCAGCGCCTGATCCAGCGCCATCCTTACCTGTTCGTGATTGGCACCCGCTTTATGTACGGCTTCAGGGTTATCGGGCCGATACTGATTGGCGCCAGCCGCCTGCCGCCAAAAATTTTCCTGCCGCTGAATATTCTTGGCGCGATAGCCTGGGCGCTGATCTTCACGACGCTCGGTTATGCAGGCGGCGAGGTGATTGGCCCGTGGCTGCATAATCTAGACCAGCACCTGAAGCACTGGGCGTGGTTGATTCTGGTGGTTGTGGCGGTGATTGGGGTCAGGCTGTGGCTGAAGCATCGGGAAAAGGTGCGGGATGAGGAGTAGCCTGGTGCGGCCTGATGCCCTCACCCTAACCCTCTCCCCTTTGGGGAGAGGGCCGGGGTGAGGGGAAACCTGCTACCTCTCCGGCTTAAACTGCGGGTTCGCCAGCATAAAGCCCCCGTCGACGATAAACGATTGACCCGTTGTGTAGCTGGCATCGCTGTCGCACAGCCACGCCACCAGGCTGGCAATCTCTTTGGTATGGCCCGGCCTTGCCAGCGGGATTTCCGGCATTGACCCTTCCTTCACTTCGCTGTCGTCCATATCGTTCATCGGCGTGGCAATGGCACCCGGCGCGACGGCGTTCACCAGAATCTTATGCTTAACCAGCTCCATCGCCATGGATTTGGTTAAGCCGCCGAGCGCATGTTTCGCGGCCGTATAGGCGCAGGCCTCCGGCAGCGGGGTGTGCTCGTGCACCGAGGTGATGTTTACAATCCGCCCCCCTTCCCCCTGCTTCACCATTTGCCGTGCCGCAATCTGTGAGCAGAGAAACGCGCCATCCACGTCGACGGTAAAAATATTCCGCCAGTCGTCAAACGCCATCTCAAGGAATGGCGCTTTGGTCATCGCTCCGGCATTGTTAACCAGAACGTCCAGCCGCCCGAAACGCGCAATCAGCGTTTCAATAGCTTTAGCGCCGTCCGGGAGCGTGCTTAAATCAAGATGGATAGCCTCTGCGCGCTGCCCACGCGCTTCAACTTCACGGCAGGTTTCCAGCGCCCCTTTTTCATCGGAGTGCCAGGTGACGCCAATATCAAACCCGCGCTCTGCGAGCATCAGCGCCGTGGTTTTACCGATCCCGGAATCCGATGCGGTTACAATCGCTACTCTGGTCATACTCACCTCCTGAAAAACTGCAAAGAGGTAAGTATAGATAATGGCCTTTTTTAGCCCTGGTGATACCCACCGCCCAGCGCTGAGGTCAGCTGCAGCGTGGCGTCGAGATACTGGCCTTTCAGCATGACGCCTTCGAGACGTTCTTTCAGCGCCGGAATTCTGGCTTCGCTGACCCGCGAGCCCGCAATGATACCAGCGCTAAAACGCGCCTGCGCCAGCGCCACCACGCGCGCCGCGTCTTTTTCGACCTGCTGCTGGTGACGATTTTTTGCCGTCAGGGTTTCAACTTCACTGGCCGTACGCGCCACCTGATTGACGGCTTCGACCACAGCTTTGTTGTAGTTCGCGACGGAAAGATTATTCTGCGCCTGGGCAATATCCAGCCTGGCGTTCAGCCTGCCGCTGTCAAAAATCGGCAGCGTCAATCCGGCGGTCACCCCCATCTGCTGCGCTGAAGAGCGAAACAGATCGCTCAGATGGAGGGCATCCTGCTGTAAGAACGCCATCAGGTTCACGTCAGGATAGAAAGCCGCTCTGGCGGCATCCACCTCGCTCATGGAGGCTTCGATATACCAGTGCGCTTCTTGCAGATCCGGACGGCGAGCCAGCAGTTCATAACCGAGCGTCGACGGTAACGAGGCTTCTGCGGCAGGCAACGGGTGGCGCGTAAGCGTTACGGAGGAAGAATTGGTCAGCGCGACCAGACGCGCCTCGACGGCTTTCATCTTCCCGTTAACTTCTGCCAACTGCTCTTCGGTTTTATTGGCGTTGATATCCGTTTCAACACCCTCCACGGAAGAGGTGATCCCGTGCAGATACAGCTCGCGGTCGGCACCAATAATGTTGTCCTGTTCATGTTTGATCTGCGCGAGAACCTCCCTTGCGGTGGCCTGAGTTTGCCACTCCCAGTAGAGCCGCGCCACGCTGCCGGCCAGCAGCTGGCGGGTCTGCTCCAGCTCCGCTTTTTGCGCATTCACTTTGCCAATACGCGCTGCGATCCGGTCGCGGTTTTTACCCCACAGATCGAGATCCCAGCCCGCCGTCAGGCCAAAGGTGCCGTTGGTATACCATGGGCCAGTTGTACCCGCCGCCGGGTCGGTCAGGGCAAACGGCCCCATCAGCCCCTCTGCCGACATTTTTTGCCGTTCAACATCCGCAGAAAAATCCATCTGTGGGCCATCGGCTGCGATAGCGGCCTTCGCCTGAGCTTCGGCAAGCGTAATGCGCTGACGGGCAATCTGCATATCGGGGGCATCCGCTATTGCCTTCGCAATCAGCGAATTTAACTGCGTGTCGTTATACGCTTTCCACCATTCATTTTTCGGCCAGTCCGCATGACGAAGTTGGGTATTAACGGAAGCGGCTGTCGTTTGCATTTTGATTGGCGACACCGTGGAATGTTCCGGTGCGCACGCAGCCAGCATAAAAATAAGGGGAGCACTCAGAGATAAAATAAGAAAACGTTTCATTACGCCATGCACTCAAAAAAATAAAGGCGCAACTTACGCTTGATGACGTTCCATTTTTTAGTAACGCGTGGCAATCCGCAAATTGTCATACACTTACATAATCGGCAAAATATTCACTGTGTGAATTATTTATATTTAAATATAAATGCCAATTATTTTGTCTGTATAACCCGCGCAATATCAGCCGACGTTTGCAGCGTACGGATCTCCTGAAATAACCCCAGCGCTTCGCTGTACTCTTTGCGTAAATAACTCAGCCACTGTTTAATTCGCGCGACGTGATACAAACCGGTGTCGCCCTGCTTTTCCAGACGGCTGTATTTTTGCAGCAGCGTGACGACGTCTGCCCACGGCATCCGCGGCTCGTTATATTTCACTACACGGCTGAGGTTCGGCACGTTCAGCGCACCGCGGCCAATCATCACCGCATCACAGCCGGTAGCGTTCAGGCATGCCTGCGCGCTCTCGTAATCCCAGATTTCACCATTGGCGATCACCGGAATGGTGAGGCGTTTGCGGATCTCACCGATCGCCTGCCAGTTAATGCGCTCGGCTTTGTAGCCATCGTCTTTGGTGCGGCCATGCACCACCAGCTCGGTGGCCCCGGCCTGCTGCACCGCATCGGCGATTTCAAACTGCCGCGCGTCGCTGTCCCACCCCAGACGCACCTTAACCGTCACCGGCAAATGCGAAGGCACGGCCTCACGCATCGCCTTCGCGCCGCGGTAAATCAGCTCAGGATCTTTCAGCAAGGTCGCCCCGCCGCCGCTGCCGTTGACCAGCTTCGACGGACAGCCGCAGTTGAGATCCACCCCGTAAGAGCCCAGCTCAACCGCGCGGGCAGCGTTTTCCGCCAGCCACTCAGGATACTGGCCGAGCAGCTGAATACGCACCAGCGTGCCGGAAGAGGTCCGGCTCTGGTTGTGCAGCTCGGGGCACAGGCGGTAGAAGGATTTTACCGGCAACAGCATATCGACCACGCGCAGAAACTCCGTCACGCAGAGATCGTAATCGTTCACCTCGGTCAGAAGCTCGCGCACGAGGGAGTCGAGCACGCCTTCCATTGGAGCCAGTAAAACACGCATAGCAGTACCTGTGAAAAAAGACGCGCTATAGTATCTGCTCTGTTTGTGTGTGGAAAGCCCGACGTTCCATTCCGGAATGTCTGGTATGCTCAAATTTCATGATGTGATCCGTGGCACATTTTTAGGTTTAATTGTATGATGAATGCGTTTCAGCAAGGACTATCACCATGAGCAAATCATTGAACATTATCTGGCAATATCTGCGCGCATTCGTCCTGATTTACGCCTGCCTGTATGCCGGGATTTTCATCGCGTCGCTGCTGCCCATCACCATTCCCGGCAGCATTATCGGCATGCTAATCCTCTTTGTTTTGCTGGCGCTGCAAATCCTGCCCGCAAAATGGGTCAACCCCAGCTGCTTCGTCCTCATTCGCTATATGGCGCTGCTTTTCGTGCCAATCGGCGTCGGGGTTATGCAGTATTTTGATTTGCTCAAAGCCCAGTTCGGCCCGATTGTGGTCTCATGCGCGGTCAGTACGCTGGTGGTTTTCCTGGTGGTGAGCTGGAGTTCGCATCTGGTGCATGGCGAACGCAACGTGATCGGGGAGAAAACAAAAAAATGATGGCTAATATCTGGTGGTCGCTGCCGCTAACCCTGGCGGTGTTCTTCGCCGCGCGCAAGCTTGCCGCACGTTTCAAAATGCCGTTGCTGAACCCGCTGCTGGTGGCGATGGTGGTCATTATTCCGTTCCTGCTGCTCACCGGCATTCCTTATGAACGCTACTTTGCCGGCAGCAAAATTTTAAACGACCTGCTGCAGCCTGCCGTTGTGGCGCTCGCCTTTCCTTTATATGAGCAGCTCCACCAGATCCGCGCCCGCTGGAAATCCATCATTACCATCTGTTTTGTGGGCAGCCTGGTGGCGATGATCACCGGCACGTCGGTAGCGCTTTTGATGGGGGCCTCGCCGCAGATTGCCGCCTCGATTCTGCCAAAATCGGTGACCACACCTATCGCGATGGCTGTCGGTGGCAGCCTGGGCGGGATCCCGGCCATCAGCGCGATGTGCGTCATTTTCGTCGGTATTCTCGGTGCGGTGTTTGGTCACACCCTGCTGAACGGGATGCGTATTCATACTAAAGCGGCACGGGGACTGTCGATGGGGACCGCCTCCCACGCCCTGGGCACTGCCCGCTGCGCGGAACTGGATTATCAGGAAGGGGCGTTTAGCTCGCTGGCTCTGGTGATCTGCGGGATTATCACCTCCCTGCTGGCCCCGTTCATTTTCCCGCTGATTCTGGCGGTGATGGGCTAAAATTTGCGATGCGTCGCGCAAATTTCATTTTGATTTCATAAGTTGCATACATAATGAGAAGTGGATCACATATAAAGCCCTAACGGCTCCGTAAACTACCGATCCATTAACCTTTATGAGGCAAACGCCATGCACCCACGTTTTCAAGCTGCCTTCGCCCAGCTTGCAGAGAATTTGCAGTCAGCCCTTGCTCCCGTTCTGGCAGATGCACACTTCCCCGCCCTGCTGACCGCGGAGCAGGTCACGGTGCTGAAACAGGCAACGGGACTGGACGAAGACGCGCTGGCTTTCGCACTGCTTCCCCTGGCTGCCGCCTGCGCGCGGGCCGATCTCTCCCACTTTAACGTCGGGGCCATTGCGCGCGGAATCAGCGGTACCTGGTACTTCGGCGGCAATATGGAGTTCCTGGGCGCGACCATGCAGCAGACCGTTCACGCCGAGCAGAGCGCCATCAGCCACGCCTGGCTGCGCGGTGAGAAAGCCCTGAGCGCCATTACCGTTAACTACACCCCCTGCGGCCACTGCCGTCAGTTTATGAACGAGCTGAACAGCGGGCTGCAGCTGCGCATCAACCTGCCGGGACGCGCGCCGCACACGCTGGGCGATTACCTGCCTGACGCCTTTGGCCCGAAAGATCTGGAGATCAAAACGTTGCTGATGGACGAGCAGGATCACGGTTTCGCCCTGTCCGGCGATGACCTGAACCAGGCGGCCATTCGCGCGGCGAACAAAAGCCACACGCCTTACAGCAAGTCCCCGAGCGGCGTGGCGCTGCAGTGCCGCGACGGCCGTATCTTCACCGGCAGCTATGCGGAAAATGCCGCGTTTAACCCAACGCTGCCGCCGCTGCAGGGCGCGCTCAACCTGCTGAGCCTGAACGGCTACGATTATCCGGACATTCAGCGCGCCATTCTGGCCGAAAAAGCCGATGCGCCACTGATCCAGTGGGATGCCACCGCCGCGACGCTCAAGGCGTTAGGCTGCACGACGATCGACCGCGTCCTGCTGGCATAAACCTTCCGGCGGACAGAAATGTCCGCCACGTTGCTGAAAAACCCCTCAGTTGAGTCGCTGTTTCTTGCGCTAACCAGGCGGGTAAAGTAGCCTGAGTTAAATTTCATCCACGAACGAGCCATCTCCATGTTAAAGCGCGTTTTTTACAGCCTGTCTGTCCTGGTCGGCATACTGCTGTTTATCGTGCTGGGTCTCGACCGCTGGATGAGCTGGAAAACCGCCCCCTACATCTTTGACGATCTGCAGGACCTGCCCTATCGTCAGGTTGGCGTGGTGCTCGGCACCGCCAAGTATTACCGCACCGGGGTGATCAACCAGTACTACCGCTACCGCATTCAGGGCGCGCTGAACGCCTACAATAGCGGCAAGGTAAACTACCTGCTGCTAAGCGGCGATAACGCCCTGCAAAGCTATAACGAGCCGGTGACAATGCGGAAGGATTTGATTGCCGCTGGCGTCGATCCTGCCGATATCGTGCTCGACTACGCCGGATTCCGCACCCTGGACTCCATCGTGCGTACGCGCAAAGTCTTCGACACCAACGACTTCATCATCATCACTCAGCGCTTCCACTGCGAGCGAGCGCTGTTTATCGCGCTGCATATGGGCATTCAGGCGCAGTGTTATGCCGTGCCGTCGCCAAAAGATATGCTGAGCGTGCGCGTCCGCGAGTTCGGCGCGCGTTTTGGCGCTCTGGCCGACCTCTACATTTTCAAACGCGAACCGCGCTTCCTCGGCCCGCTGGTGCCGATCCCGGCGATGCATGAAGTACCGGAAGACGCGCAGGGTTACCCGGCCGTCACCCCGGAGCAACTGCTTGATATGCAGAAAAAAGAGAAAAAATAGCCCGCCTTTATACTTTCTTTACGCCGGGCCTGACGCTTTTTATCCCCCCTTTACGCCGCCCCCTTTATGCTGAGTTCACTGCCGCTACGGCTTCATTGAAGAATGACTATGAACTCGATAATGAATGCGTTTTTCCTGAAAAGTCTCCGTCCCTATTTTAACTTTCCCGGTTTATCGCTTCCTGGCGCACTCAATTCCGGCCTTTGGCTTGATGAAAAAATTGACGCGCTGCAGCACAACGTTTCGGTCGAAGTCGCGGATTATCTCGAACGTTACCCGCAGACGAAACATATTGACGTTTACCTGAACGATATCAACGGCATTATGCGCGGCAAGCGGCTCCCGGTAGAGAGCATGCTGGCGCTGGAAAAAGGCTGTTACTTCCCCCTCTCCGTCTACTCTATGGATCAGAAAGGAAAAATCGCCGCCCCGCTTCATGATGAACCGGACCGACTCTGCCTCCCCGTCGCCGGTTCCCTGCGCCCCTGCCCGCAGGATCCGCAGCACAACGCGCAGATCCTGCTGACGATGCAAGACAGCGACGATAAACCCTGCCCGCTGGAGCCACGAGTCATCCTGCAGAACGTCCTGTCCCGCTTCCACCAGCACGGGCTCTATCCGGTGATTGCTCCGGAAATCGAATTCTATCTGACGGGTCAACGCGATCGGGATCCGCAAAATCAGGGGTGTTTTCATATGGATACCTCAACAACCCATGCGGCACTGTTTGACGAGCTTGAACAGCTGGCGCACCTTCAGCGCATCCCGCTGTCCGGGATCGTGGCGGAAGCCGAATCCGGTCAGTACGAATTAAACCTGAAACACAGCCATCGCGTCATTGAGGTCTGCGATAACGTGCTTGCCCTGCGCCGAATGACCCGTTACGTAGCCGAAAAGCACGGCCTGCAGGCCAACTTTATGGCTAAGCCTTTCAGCCAGCTGTCCGGCAGCGGTTTACACTTCCATTTCAGCCTGAATAACAGTCGCGGCGAAAACGTTTTTGCTTCTCCGGTGAACGCGCTTAACAGCATGATGCGTTTGTGCATCGCAGGGCAGCTGGCGCTGATGCCCGCCTCTATCGCCATCCTTGCGCCGGGCGTCAACGCGTTTCGTCGCCTGCGTAAAAACCTGACGGAACCCGTCTTTAACTCCTGGGGCTATAACACCCGCTCCGCCGCATTGCGTATTCCCTGCTCGGAGGACAGCAACCGCCGCATTGAGTACCGGCTGGCCGGGGCGGACGCCAATCCCTATCTGGTCGCCGCCACGATCCTGACCGGCATGCTGTACGGGCTGGAAAATATCGACGAGGACGATTTGCCTGAACCGCAGCATGATGAACCCGCCCTGCCGCTGTTTCAGCAGGAAGCAATCGAGACATTTTCCCGCTGTCAGTACCTTACCGACAGCCTGGGTGACGCCTTTTGCGAACAGTGGGTGGCCTGTAAGCTTTCAGAGCTCGACTGGTTTGAGAGCATTGTGACCCGCGAAGAGTCACATCTGGCGTAGGGCATAAAAAAGCCCGCTCGGTGAGCGGGCCGCGTAACGCGAGGAGCAACTACTTCTTGCGCGCGTACTTCAGTGAATCCAGCGCCACCGCGAAGATAATGATGGCACCCTTGATGATGTACTGCCAGTACGGGTTCACGCCGATGTAGGTCAGGCCATAGTTGATGACGGTGAAAATGATCACACCGGTCACCACGCCAAGCACGGTACCCACACCGCCGCTGAACGAGACGCCGCCGACGACGCAGGCAGCAATTGCATCCAGCTCGTACATGAAGCCAAGGTTGTTGGTTGCGGAGCCGATGCGGCCCGCTTCCAGCATTCCACCGAAGGCGTAGAACACACCGGACAGCGCGTAAATCATCAGCAGGTTCAGGGCAACGTTTACGCCGGAGACTTTCGCCGCTTCCGGGTTACCGCCGATTGCGAAGATGTTTTTACCAAAACGCGTTTTGTTCCACAGGATCCAGACGAACGCCACCGCAATCAGCGCATAGAAGGTGATGTACGACAGGCGGAAGCTGCCCAGCGCGATAAACCCTTGTGTAAAGGTCGAGAAGCCGCTGTCAAAGCCCGAAATCGGTGACGCCCCCACAAAGTCGTAGTAGAGGGAGTTGATGCCGTAAACGATGATCATCGTTCCCAGGGTGGTGATAAATGGTGTCACGTTCAGGTAAGCGATGATGATACCGTTGATCAGGCCAATCACCGCCCCGATGGCGCAGACGATCAGAATCACCACGAAAATCGGCATGGTCGCCATTTCCGGGAACACCTTGTTGGCGTTTTCCATCGATTGCAGCAGGGTTGCCGCAATAACCGCCGCCAGGCCGACCTGACGGCCGGCAGACAGGTCCGTCCCCTGGGTGACGATAAGGCCCGCCACGCCCAGCGCGATGATGATACGCACCGAGGACTGGGTCAGAATGTTACTCAGGTTCAGCAGGCTTAAGAACGTAGGGTCCTGGAAAATAATAATGGCCAGCAGGACTAAAAGAACAACGTAAATACCGCCTTCTTTCAGGTAAGTGAGAAAACTTTTTTTATTTAACGCACTCATGAGGAGCCCCTGATCTTAAAGGTGCAAAGACGCAAGACGCAAAATTTCGTTTTGCGTTGTCGTTTTGGTGTCAACAATACCGGCAACGAGACCATTGCTCATAACCAGAATACGGTCCGTGATCCCTAACAGTTCCGGCATTTCGGAAGAAATAATAATGATCCCTTTATTCTTTTTCGCCAGCTCGGCAATCAGCTGATAAATTTCAAACTTCGCGCCGACGTCAATACCGCGGGTCGGTTCATCCAGCATCAGAATTTCTGGCTGGGTTAATAGCCAACGGCCGATAATGACTTTCTGCTGGTTACCGCCGGAAAGCGAACCAATTTGGGTACGGTGGCCCGGTGTTTTCACGCGCATGGAGTCAATTACCCATTGGGTATCGCTCTTCATGCGGGAGTTATCCAGCAGCCCGACTTTGTTTTTGTAATTACGGATATTAGAGATTAACGAGTTAAAGTTAATATCCAGATAAGCATAAATACCGGTCGAACGACGCTCTTCCGTCACCAGCGCAAAACCGTTATTAATGGCTTCGTTGGCATTGTGGTTGTTAATTTTCTTCCCGTGCAGCGTGATGGTGCCTTCGGCTTTCTCGCGGATGCCAAACAGGGTTTCCACAATGTCGGTACGCTTTGCCCCCACCAGGCCAGCAATGCCCAGAATTTCCCCTTTGTGCAGGTCGAAAGAAACATCGCGAATGGACGGCTGACGCAGCGAGGTCAGATTGCGCACTTCCAGGATCACTTCGCCCGGCCTGTTCTCTTTGTCCGGGAAGCGCTGGTTCAGAGAGCGGCCGACCATCATGGCGATGATCTTGTCCATGTCCAGCCCTTCCAGCGGCTGCGTTGCAATCCACTGGCCATCGCGCAGGATGGTAATTTCATCGCACAGCTGGAAGATCTCTTCCATTTTATGCGAGATGTACACAATGCCGCAGCCGCGATCTTTCAGCTTACGAATAATGGTAAAAAGGTGGTTAACCTCTTTTTCCGTTAAAGACGAGGTGGGTTCGTCCATGATGACGATTTTCGCGTCATAGGAGAACGCTTTGGCAATTTCGATCATCTGCATTTGAGAGACGGATAATGTCCCCACGCGGGCGCGCGGATCGATATCAATATCCAGCTCATCAAAAATTGCTTTGGTGTCGCGATACATTTTGTCCTGATCGACAAAGACACCTTTTGTGGGATAACGACCCAACCACATGTTATCCATCACCGAGCGTTGCAGTACCAGGTTTAATTCCTGGTGAACCATTGAGATACCGTTTTCCAGTGCTTCTTTTGCTGAATGGAAATCGATCTCTTTCCCCTGAAAAAGAATGCTGCCAGAATCTTTTTGATAGATCCCAAAAAGACATTTTAATAATGTTGATTTACCCGCACCGTTCTCCCCCATTAATGCATGAATAGAGTGAGGCCGGACTTTTAAATTAACATTATCGAGTGCCTTAACACCGGGAAATGACTTGTTAATACCGTTCATTTCCAACAAGTATTCACCGGTTGACTGAGTAGTTGTGCTGACCATAATTATACCTTGTTGGCCTCGCATATCGCGTTATAAAAGGGCGCAACAGGTTGCGCCCAGTGAAGACAATGTAGATTGCTTATTTACCGATAAACTCAGCCAGGTTGGACTGGTCTACGCCCACGTAAGGCACGCGAACGATTTTGTTGTCAATTTTCCAGCTGGTGCCATCCGCCGCGCCTTTACCATCGGCGAGGTTTTTCGCCAGATCGAAGGTCGCTTTCGCCTGGTTGTTGGCATCGTTCAGAACGGTACCGGCCATCGCGCCAGATTTAACCAGCGCCAGCGCTTCTGGCAGAGCATCCACGCCAAATACCGGGATGGTAGATTTATTGTGGGCTTTGAGCGCTTCAATTGCACCCATTGCCATCGCATCGTTGTTGGCAATGACGACTTCGATTTTGTTCGCGTTCGGGCCGGACAGCCACGCGTCCATCTTATCTTTCGCCTGAGCGGTATCCCACATCGCGGTATCTAACGCCAGCTGCTGGGTTTTCAGGCCCTTGTCGTTCAGCTCTTTGATAACGTAAGTGGTACGGGCTTCAGCATCCGGGTGGCCAGGCTCACCTTTCAGCAGCACGAACTGAATCTGACCGTCTTTGTTCAGGTCCCAGTTCGGGTTCGCCGCCCAGTGTTTCGCGATCAGATCGCCCTGAATAATGCCGGACTCTTTGGAGTCAGTACCGACGTAATACGCTTTGTCATAGCTGTCCAGCGCCTTACGGGAAGGTTCTTTGTTGAAGAAGACGATTGGCACATTCTGGCCACGCGCTTTCTCGATAACCGTGCCTGCTGCCGCCGGGTCAACCAGGTTGATCGCCAGAGCCTTAACGCCTTTTGCCAGCAGAACGTCGATCTGATCGTTCTGTTTGGACTGGTCGTTCTGGGAGTCATTCATCAGCAGCTGTACGTCTGGCGCTGCTTTCGCATCTTTCTCAATCGCTTTACGCACAACAGACATGAAGTTGTCGTCGTATTTATAGATGGTCACACCAATACGGGTATCCGCAGCGTGCGCTGCTGCACCAAAAAGCATGCTTGCCATTACAGCAGACAGGGTCAACACCTTCTTATTCATGGTATCTCCGGTTTTTTTTATGCAGGGTAGTTCTTGTGAATAACGATCGGCAGGCAGGTGTTAATAAAACGTTACTGACAGCCGACGTTCACTTATAAAATTTCTATCTTCCGTGGTCGGTAACGCTCCAGAAATGCGTTTTATTCGTTGTTTGCGGCACATTGGCTATAGTGAAAGTGAATAATCACCGTTACATAGCGTTTCAGCCCCTAAAACGCTGACATCATAGTCAGCGCCTTGTTAAGATACTGTGAATTTACTCACAGATTGAAAACGGTTACATCACCTGATGTAATCAGTTAGTGATCGGAACCACAATTTGCCTGGCCGCGACTGAATGACGACGCACCAGCGTCGGCATGAAGCAGTGCGTTGCCCCTGGATCCAGCAGCCCTGCCGCTCCCTGTAGCGCCAGCTCGGTCGCCAGTTTCGCCATAGAAGCAATGGGATAGCGCACCGTGGTGAGCTGCGGGTCGGTGTAACGGGCAATCGGAATATCATCGAAACCAATCAATGACAAATGCTGTGGCACCGCAATGCCGTTATCCTTCAGCGCAGTCAGCGCGCCCGCGGCCATGCTGTCGTTATAGGCAAACACCGCGGAAAGCTGCAGATTTCGGCCCAGCAGTTCCACCATTGCCGCTTCACCGCCCTGCATGTCCGGCGTTCCGGTGCCGATCCAGCTTTCTGATGACATAATGCCTTGATCTTTCAGGGCGTTTTGCCACCCCTCACGCCGCAATGCGTCATCTTCAATTTGATGGCTGGACGCCAGATAGCCGATCCGCTGATGGCCGTTATTGATCAGCATTTTGGTGGCCATCATGGCGCCGCTGACGTTATCCAGCCCGACACAGCGATGGGCATAGCCCGGGACGATGCGGTTGATCAGTACCATACCCGGGATCTGCTCCATAAACCCGGCCAGCTCTTCATCGCTTAAGGCTTTTGAGTGAACAATCAGAGCGTTGCAGCGCTGGCGGATCAGCACTTCAATCGCATAACGCTCCTTTTCCGCCTCGTGATAGCTGTTGCCAATCAGCACATATTTCTGATGCTGCTGGGCGACCACATCGACCGCTTTTACCAGCGCACCGAAAAAGGCGTCCGAGACATCCATCACCACCACGCCGATGGTATCGCTGACCTGCGTTGCAAGCGCCTGGGCATTGGCATTTGGTCGGTATCCGAGCTGGGTCACGGCTTTCATTACGGTTTCACGGGTTTCAGGGCTGACCAGCGCGCTGTTGTTCAGCACGCGGGAGACGGTAGCCACAGAAACGCCCGCCAGACGGGCGACGTCACGAATGGTGATCATATTCACCATCCTTCAAAGGATTGCAGCAACTCACAGACACCCCCTGTGTTTAGCAAGGTGGCTATTTTGGCAGCGAGCGAAAGGGGACTACGTGAAGAAGGTCACACTCATGAAAACGCTTACATCCGTTTTGTTAATGATTGTGATCCAGATCGTTATCTGGATGTATTATTCAATGATACCCCTGAAGCATGTGCGGTTAACTGACGCCACACCCACTCCAGCGGCCCCTGGCGGAAATAACGCAGCCAGATAACAGAAAACGCCAGGTTAACCACCCAGACCGGAATAACAAACGCCAGCAGCCCGAGGCGGTCGAATTTCATAAACAGGCCAAAGCGATAGAAAAGCGTGGTGCAGAGCAGCGTTTGCAGGAGGTAATTGCTTAACGCCATACGGCCTACGCAGGCCACGGCGCTGATGATCCACAGACGAGAGAGCTGCGGCCAGAAACCATAGATCAGCGCCGCATAGCCGATGGTCTGGAACGGCGCGCTGAGCTCACGCGGCACCTGGAGCAGAAACGCGCACCAGCGGTAATCCCAGTGAAGGTGCCACTGCGCAATCACCGCCGGAAGATTAATCAGCACGCCGATCAGAACCAGCCCCGCCCCGGTGCGGCGGTAGTGACGCAGGCTAAACTCCCCTTTCAGCCAGCCGGTGCGCATCAGTGACGCCCCCATCAGCATCATGCCCGCCAGTTGCCAGCCGTATTGCGCCCCCAGGGCAAGCAGATTGTCCCCCAGCATATCCGCGCGGTTGCTTATCGCTTCCGTACCGCCTTTCAGCTTCCAGTACTGTTCGTACTGCAGGTTAGCGGCATCCGGGATCCAGGAACGGTTTGTCGCATCACCGGAGATCAGCCCCAGCAAAAACAGAACGCAGAGCCCCATGAGATAGAGCATCACGCCGGTGTTAAACAGGCTTTTCACGCTGTGCGCATCGCGAATGAGCCGCCAGCAGATCAGCCCGACTAACCCATAAGCGAGAAGAATATCACCATCCCAGAAGAACAGGCCGTGGATAAACCCGAGGATGACCAGCAGCGTTAAGCGCGACTGGATCCAGCGCGTGCCGCGTTTGAGCAGAAGCTGCAGGCCCGCGCCGAACAGCAGCGCAAAAAGCGTGAGGAATTTAACCTGGGCAAACAGATCGAGGAGCGCCCACGTCCAGGCATCGCTTCGGGTGATGTCGCCGTACCAGGCGGGATTGAGGTAAGCGGCCTTCGGCAGACCGAAGGCGCTGATGTTCAGCAGCAGGATACCCAGTATGGCGACGCCGCGGACAAAATCGAGCGTGACGTTTCGCTCCATGGTCCCTGCCCTGTTTGATTAGTTGTGGTGACGCACGGCGCGCAGGAACTCCTGGCGGGTGTTCTGGCTCGATTTAAACAGGCCGCCCAGCGAGGTGGTGGTGGTCGCACTGGTCGCATCACGCACGCCGCGGGCTTTCACGCAGTAATGAACCGCGTCAATGGAGACCGCCACGTTATTGGTACCCAGCAGCGTTTGCAGCGCGATCAGGATCTGCTGCGTCAGACGCTCCTGAACCTGCGGGCGCTGCGCGAAGAACTGCACAATACGGTTGATCTTCGACAGGCCAATCACCGTGTCTTTCGGGATATACGCCACGGTCGCTTTGCCGTCGATGGTCACGAAATGGTGCTCGCAGGTGCTGGTCAGGGTGATATCCCGTACTGTGACCATCTCGTCCACCTTCATCTTGTTTTCGATGACGGTAATTTTCGGGAAGTTGGCGTAATCCAGTCCGGAGAAAATTTCGTCAACGTACATTTTCGCGATACGCTTAGGCGTTTCCATCAGGCTGTCATCGCTCAGATCGAGATTCAGCAGTTGCATGATCTCGGTCATATGCCCGGAAATCAGTTTCTTACGGGTTTCATTGTCCATATCCTGAACCGGCGGACGCAGTGGCGTTTCAAGACCGCGCGCGAGCAGGGCTTCGTGGACCAGGGCAGCTTCTTTACTGAGTGATGACATTTTGTTCTCCTGCAGGTGTGGCGTCTTTTGCCCTCGTTGTGGCAAAAGTATGCGCTCATTGTGCGTGAGGCGACGCACATAATCCAGTATTCACGACGATAATTATTGCAATTGCTGTTGCCTTTCAGCGTGGCGATTCCAGACCAGGGCACCGGCGACAAACAGCGCAACGCCCGCCAGCCCCAGCGCAGGCTCCAGCCGGTGGGTTAGCCAGGTCGATACCGCCGAGGTCACCGGACCAATCAATTGCCCGATGGCATACCCGGTGGTGAGCAGCCCCGCCATATAGCGCGTGTGGTGCGGTGCCAGCTCGCGGCCGTATAAAAGTGAGAGCTGCACCGCGCAGAGGAACCCGCCTCCCACCAGCAGCCCGCCCGTCAGCAAGCCGCCAATGCCCGGCAGCAGCCAGGCCGCCAGCACGCCAGCTCCCTGTAACCACAGCACGATGGCCAGCCTGCGGTTAGCCGTTGAGGTGTGGCGCAAAAGAATGCTGAGCGCAATCCCCACCACGGCGGCGGCACCAAAAATTGGCCAGACAAACTGGGCAAACAGGCTGCCGGGAAAGCGCACTGCCGCCATTTGCGAAAGGAAGGTCGCCGGGAGGATATAGCCAAATCCCGCCAGGCTGTAGCTCCAGACCAGGCGCCTTAAATCCGTCGTCAGCACCAGCGGCTCTGGCGCGGTGCCGGGTCGATGAAGCTGCCCGGATCGCGGCAGATAGCGCGCCACCAGCGCAACCAGTACCAGTGCCAGCACGCCGTAGATTTGCCATGCCGCACCGGCCGAAAGGGATTTCGCCTGAATATAAACCGCGAGCAGGCCGCTCAGGGCGATACCAGCTCCGGGCCCGGCAAAAACAGCCGCACTAAGCCCGGGTTTACCCAGCTGTCCCAGCCGCTCGTTGGTCCAGGCAGCAATCAGCACCATTGACCAGCCGCTCATGCAGCCAATCACAAAGCGCAGCAGGCCGTGCACGACGGCGTTATCAGCCGCGGCGGAGAGCAGGGTCAACGCAACCGCGCCGGTGATGCCAAGCCAGAGTCGCGTTTCAACAAAGCGGTGCGCGCGCATGGCATCCCATGCGCCCACCAGATAGCCCAGATAATTCATCGCCGCCACCAGGCCCGCGCTGGTCAGCGTGAGTTGCCCGGCGGCAATCATCAGCGGCACCTGAGGGGTAAAGGCAAAGCGCCCTATCCCCATCGCCACCACCAGAACGACAAACCCACTAAGCGCAATACGCAGCGCCATGACCGCTCCAATTGTTAAAGAAAAGTAAATTTATGATGCAGCATCTCGCCGTTCCGCGAAAGTGAAAGTTGCTCACAGGTAAATGAAAACGCTGTATTATGGCTCTAATGAATAGCTATTCTCATTAAGGAGCCCTGCATGGAACTGCTCGAAGAGCACCGTTGTTTTGAAGGTCGACAGCAGCGCTGGCGGCACGACTCCACCACGCTGAACTGCACCATGACGTTCAGCATTTTCCTGCCGCCGACGGAAAATCCGCCGGTTCTGTTCTGGCTGTCAGGCCTGACCTGCAACGACGAAAACTTCACCACCAAAGCGGGCGCGCAGCGTATTGCCGCCGAGCTGGGCATTGCGCTGGTGATGGCTGATACCAGCCCGCGCGGCGATGATGTGGCGGACGATGCCGGGTACGATTTAGGTAAAGGCGCCGGATTTTATCTCAACGCCACCGAACAGCCGTGGGCGAGCCATTACCGCATGTACGACTACATTCGCGACGAGCTGCCTGCGCTGATTAAGGCTGAATTTGCGGTAAGCGACCGCTGCGCCATCAGCGGACACTCCATGGGCGGACACGGGGCGCTCATCATGGCGCTGAAAAACCCGGGGAAATACGTCAGCGTCTCTGCGTTCGCGCCGATTGTGAACCCAACGCAGGTGCCGTGGGGACAAAAAGCTTTCACACACTATCTGGGTGAGGATGCCGAGAAATGGCAGGAATGGGACAGCTGCGCGCTGATGCTGGCAAGCGATTCGGCGAGCGCGATCCCGATGCTTATCGATCAGGGCGATGCGGATCAGTTCCTCGCCGGACAGCTACAGCCTGCGGTGTTGGCTGAGGCGGCACGCCAGAAGGACTGGCCGCTGACGCTGCGCATTCAGCCGGGATACGATCACAGCTATTACTTTATGGCGTCCTTTATCGAGGATCATCTCCGCTTCCATGCGGAGCATTTGTTTGGGTAAGTGCGCGTCATTGCCGGGTGGCGGCTTCGCCTTACCCGGCCTACGTTCGCTTTTACCCTCGTCGCATCAGAACTTATAATCCACGCCCACAAAGTAGCGACGGCCATCTTCCGTGTAGCTGTAATCGTCACGGCTCAGGTCTTTATCCAGCAGGTTCTGCACGCCCGCGCGCAGCTTCACGCTTTTCGTCGCCTGCCACGCCGCGCCGGTGTTCCAGATGACATATCCACCCGGCGTTGGTGCACTGCTGGTCAGCGCGCGCTTCTCGCCGGTGTAATTGCCCTGAACATAGAACGACCAGTCCTGCGTCGCCTTCCAGTCAACGGTCCCGTTAGCCGTATGGAACGGCAGCTCGGACAGTGGTTTGTTGCCGCCGTTGCTGATATCGCGACCGTCGTTATAGGTGTAGTTCAGCGTCACTTTCCAGTCTTCCGCCAGCGGGAACTTCACTTCGGTCTCCACCCCACGGATGCGCGCCTTGTTGACGTTGTAATAGCGGAAAATCGGTTCGCCGTCCGCGTTCAGACCAACGTAGTTAGGGTAGCTCTGCGCCTGTTTTGCATTCGCCGTACGGCTGATGCTGATGCGGTCATCCACGTTATTCTGGAAGGTGGTGACGCTGGCCTGCACGCCCTCTAACCAGCCCTCTTCCCCGCTGTAGTACAGACCGAACTCGAAGCTCTCGCTGGTTTCCGGCTTCAGATCCGGGTTACCGACAATCTCACAGGCGCCGCGGCACGAGCCGGTGACCCAGTCCGGGCTCAGCTGCAGCAGCGACGGCGCTTTAAACGCGGTTGCCCAGCCCCCTTTCACCGTCACGGTATCCGTCGCGTTATAGACCAGATAGGCTCGCGGACTCCAGTGATCGCCGTAGGTATCATGGTCATCCATACGGATGCCGGTGGTCAGCGCCAGCGGCTCAAAGATACGCCATTCGTCTTCGAGGAACAGCGCATACTGGCTTGTTGACGTACTGCTGCTGGAGCCCCCCGTCAGGTTGACCGGATCTTTCAGCTTATCGTGACGCCATTCGCCGCCAAAGGTCAGCAGCTGATTAATATCGCCCAGCGGCAGCACGTATTTCCCGTCTACCGCGTTGCTCTCGGAGGTGATGGGATTGCTGTTGCCCGGGTTTTTGTTATCCACCTTCTCACCGTAAACTTTCAGCTCGCTGTTGCCGACGCCCCAGCGGCCGTTATGGCTGAGAGAGTAGTTCTGACGCTCAAGGCGGTTTTTGTCGAGGGAGTCTGAATCGCGATCCTGGCGGTCAAAGCCGTAGCCCGCAGTGAAGTCGTGGTTTTCTGTTGGCGTCCAGGCGAATTCCACGTTGGCATCACGGCTGGTGAAGCCCTCAATGCGCGGCGTTTCACCGCTCGCCGTGGTGGAGGATTTCTGCTGCCCGTCTTTCTCACGCTTCGCGAGGCTACCGTAGGCTTTCAGGCCCAGCAGGCCGTCCACCAGCGGACCGCTGGTATAAAACTGACCGTTATACGTGTCGCCACGATCGCGGTGTTCCTGAAGGGTAGAATCCGCGCTCAGGGTGCCCGTCCACTTCTGGCCGATTTTTTTGGTGATAATGTTCACCACGCCGCCGAGAGCATCAGAGCCGTAGAGAGAAGACATCGGTCCGCGGACCACTTCGATGCGTTCGATGGCGTCAACTGGCACCCAGTTAAGGTCGAAATCGTTATGGCGGAAGACCGCGTTGCGTGAGTTTACGCGCTTGCCGTCGATCAGGATGAGCGTGTAGCTGCTGTCCAGACCGCGAATACTTACCCCTTTACGGTTGTCCCCTTCGCTCGTGAGCTGTACGCCCGGCACATCCCGTAACACATCTTTCAGGTTCTGAACGGGTTTGCGCTGCAAATCTTCCTGGGTAATCACGCTGATACTTGCCGGTGCGTCTTTCAGGTTTTGCTCGGTCGCGGAGGCCGTTACAACCATTGTGTCGCCAGATTCCGCTGCGATGACAGGCAGTGCCAGGGACATTGCGGACGCGCATAGTCCTCCCCTGACGACGGGATTCAACCTAAACATTCCATATCTCCATGAGGTAAATACAACTCAATCAAAAATCATCGCTCACAGTGCCTTGTTGTCCGCCCACATCTGCGGTGGGTCGGTAGCACGCTTATTTTTTGATAACGATAAAGCAAACGATAATTATTATCAATTAAATTGTTAAAAATTATATCTGCCATTCATACTGTGGAGATAAAAAAGCCCGCTCAAGTGAGCGGGCTGAAAGAGAGGAAGCGCGGTTATTGTTTAAATCGTTCCGGGAAATCCATTTCACTGTAGCGAACGAAGCGGGTTCCTTTCGTCAGTTTGTAGCCGAACCAGATGACCAGGAACAGCGGAATACCAATATAGGTGGCCGTGACGGCACCCCAGTCAATGGTGTCCGCAAGGAAAGCTTCATAGTTCTGTCCCAGGGTAATAATCAGACACAGAATGAAGGCAAAAATCGGCCCCAGCGGGAAGAAGCCAGAACGGTACGGGAGGTTATTCAGGTCGTGACCCTGCATAACGTAGCCGCGGCGGAAACGGTAGTGGCTGATGGCAATGCCCAGCCAGGCGATAAAGCCCGTCATGCCGGAGGTATTAAGCAGCCACAGGTACACGGTCTGGTTGCCGAACATAGAGGTCAGGAAGCAGAGGCCCGCAATGACCGTGGTGGCATACAGCGCGTTACGCGGGACGCCACCGCGGGACAGTTTCGAGAAAATACGCGGCGCTTTACCGTCGCAGGCCAGGGTGTAAAGCATACGGGTGGACGCGTACATACCGGAATTACCCGCCGACAGCACCGCCGTCAGGATCACCGCGTTCATTACCGCCGCCGCAGAAAGCAGGCCTGCGTGCTGGAAGACCAGGGTGAAAGGGCTGACGCTGATGTCTTTGACGTCATTACGCAGCAGGCTTGGATCGGTATACGGAATGATCAGGCTGATAATCAAAATAGCGAACACGTAGAACAGCAGAATACGCCAGAACACCTGACGCACCGCGCGCGGAATGTTCTTCTCCGGGTTCTCGGATTCACCGGCCGCGATACCAATCAGCTCCGTTCCCTGGAAGGAGAAGCCGACAATCATCGCCACGCCAATCATCGCCGAGAAGCCCCCGGCAAACGGCGCATCGCCTATCGTCCAGTTGCTCCAGCCCGCAGGTTCAGCCCCTTTGAAAATCCCCACGATCATCGCCACACCGACGACGATAAAGATGATGACGGTTGCCACTTTGATCAAAGAGAACCAGTATTCCGCTTCGCCGAAACCGCGCACGGAGATGTAGTTCAGCAGGAAGATAACGGCCAGGAACAGGGCGCTCCAGATCCAGCCCGGCGTGTCCGGGAACCACCAGGTCATCACCAGCTGTGCGGCAACGAGGTCAACGGCGATAGTGACGGCCCAGTTGTACCAGTAGTTCCAGCCCAGCGCGAAGCCGAAGCCTTCCTCAACGTATTTTTGTCCGTAGGTCGAAAACGAACCTGACACCGGCATGTACGCTGCCAGTTCGCCCAGACTGGTCATCAGGAAATAGACCATCAGGCCAATCAGGATATAAGAGAATAATGCCCCACCCGGGCCGGCTGCCGAAATCGTTGCGCCAGAGGCAACGAAAAGACCTGTACCGATGGAGCCGCCAATGGCGATCATCGTCAGGTGACGCGCCTTGAGTTCACGACGTAGCGTGGGCGCTTCTGTGGTTTTAGTTTCTGAAACCATGTGAAAATGCTGTCCATTTAATAAATGAGGCGCGATTGTAGCAGACGATCTCCGTTCCTTCCGGCAGAAATACCCTGTTATAAGAGAGCTTCATGACGCGTCCAGGATTATAAGTAACGCATTATTTTTCCCTCTCCCATTTGGGGTGAGGGGCGCTTTTACATCTCGCAGTAGCGCAGAAAACGCTGCAGCGAGCTGGAAAGGTGTTTCTGACGATGGTGGATGCACCATAGCGTGCGCACCAGTTTCGGGAGCGGAATGGGAATTTCCACCAGCGACCCCGTCTCAAGCTGTTCGGCAATGACGCGCCGGGAAAGACAACTGATGCCCAGGCCATGACGCACCGCGTGCTTGATGGCCTCAGAGTTCCCCAGCTCCATTCCCAGCTGGAAATGCGGCAGATGCGACAGCAGCAGGTAGTCGACAATCTCACGCGTACCGGAGCCCTGCTCGCGGAGGATCCACTGCGCCTGCGCCAGCCGCTCAAGCGTCACCTCGCCCTGCAATAACGACGAGGCCGGAGACGCAAACACCACCAGCTCGTCTTCCAGCCAGGGCTCGGCAATGATATCGACGTTATGGCAAGGGCCTTCGATAAGACCGATATCCACGCGGAAATCGATCACCGCGTTGATCACGTCCTGGCTGTTGCCCACGCTCATCTCCAGCGGCAGAGTCGGGAAATCCCGACGGTAGCGCGCTATCACTTCCGGCAGGATATAGTTTCCGATGGTGCTGCTGGCAAACACGCGGATCGCGCCGTTGTCTTCGCGGAACAGCTGTTCGATTTCGATAGCCTGCTCCAGCAGCGCCAGCGCGCGCGGGTAAAGCAGGCGGCCATGTTCGTTGACCACCAGACGCTTCCCTACCCTGTCGAACAGCTGAACGCCCAGCTGCCCTTCAAGATCGGTCAACGCCGCGCTGACCGCAGACTGCGAGAGCGCCAGCATTTGTGACGCCTGGGTCGTCGAGCCGCTTTTCAGCACCTCGGCAAACACTTCCAGCTGACGCAAAGTAATGTGCATGGTTACTTACCACTTATATAGATTAATTATAAGTATATAATCAATTTTATTTTTAAGCCAGAGCGCCGTAACCTTTAGCCAGACAAAGGAGAAGGTTATGTCAGAAATCACCTTACAATATCATCGTACAGTGTGGCACTTCGTGCCGGGTCTCGCGCTCAGCGCCGCAGTGACCGCCGTTGCATTATGGGGCGGCAGCATCCCGGCTATCGCAGGCGCAGGTTTTAGCGCGTTGACGCTGGCCATTTTGCTGGGCATGGTCGTGGGTAATACCGTTTACCCGCATATCTGGAAATCCTGCGACGGCGGCGTGATCTTTGCCAAACAGCACCTGCTGCGCCTCGGGATCATTCTTTACGGCTTCCGCCTCACCTTTTCGCAAATTGCGGACGTGGGCGTGAGCGGAATTGCCATTGACGTCCTGACCCTGACCAGCACCTTTTTACTGGCGTGCTTTATCGGTCAGAAGATCTTCGGCCTGGACAAGCAAACCAGCTGGCTGATCGGCGCAGGCAGCAGCATCTGCGGTGCGGCGGCAGTGCTGGCGACGGAGCCGGTCGTAAAAGCCGAAGCCAGTAAAGTAACGGTCGCCGTCGCGACGGTGGTTATCTTCGGTACGCTGGCGATCTTCCTTTACCCCGCGATGTATCCGCTGGTGGCGCACTGGTTTAGCCCGGAAACCTACGGCATCTATATCGGTTCGACCATGCACGAAGTAGCGCAGGTGGTGGCGGCAGGTCATGCCATCAATCCGGAAGCGGAAAACGCGGCAGTCATTGCCAAAATGCTGCGCGTGATGATGCTGGCGCCGTTCCTGATTTTCCTGGCCGCACGGGTTAAACAGCTGGCCCCGGCTGGCGGCAGCGAGAAAAGCAAAATCACCATTCCGTGGTTTGCGATCCTGTTCATCGTGGTTGCCATCTTTAATTCCTTCCACCTGCTGCCGAAAGCGGTGGTGGAGATGCTGGTGACGCTGGATACGGTGCTGCTGGCGATGGCGATGGCGGCGCTGGGGGTGACCACCCACGTCAGCGCGCTGAAAAAAGCCGGTGCGAAGCCGCTGCTGATGGCGCTGGTGCTCTTCATCTGGCTGATTGTGGGCGGCGGCGCGATTAACCTCGCCGTACACAGCCTGATGGCATAAACCATCTCGTCCTTCTCCTGTTAACCCGCTATCATAAGCGTTTCGGGTTAACAGGAGTCTTTTTATGAAATATGTTGGAGCGCACGTCAGCGCTGCCGGTGGCCTTGCGAATGCCGCCATTCGCGCCGCCGAAATCGAGGCGACCGCTTTCGCCCTGTTCACCAAAAACCAGCGCCAGTGGCGCGCCGCGCCGCTCACCGCCGACGTGATTGACGACTTCAAAGCCGCCTGTGAGAAATACCGTTACGGGCCGGGCCAGATCCTTCCCCACGACAGCTATCTGATTAACCTCGGGCATCCGGTTCAGGAAGCGCTGGAAAAATCCCGAGAGGCGTTTCTCGATGAAGTGCAGCGCTGCGAACAGCTCGGGCTGACGCTGCTGAACTTCCATCCGGGTAGTCATCTGATGCAAATAGATGAAGACGCCTGTCTGGCGCGCATTGCCGAATCCATCAACATGACGCTGGATAAAACCAAAGGCGTGACGGCAGTGATTGAAAACACCGCCGGTCAGGGCAGCAACCTCGGCTTCAGGTTTGAGCATCTCGCGGCGATTATTGACGGCGTGGAAGATAAATCCCGCGTGGGCGTGTGCATTGATACCTGCCACGCGTTTGCGGCCGGGTACGACCTGCGCACCACCGAGGCGACGAAAAACACGTTTGATGAGTTTGAGCGAATAGTCGGCTTTAAGTACCTGCGCGGGATGCACCTGAACGATGCGAAAAGCGCGTTCGGCAGCCGCGTTGACCGTCACCACAGCCTGGGTGAAGGCAATATCGGCCACGATGCGTTTCGCTTTATCATGCAGGACGCTCGCTTCGACGGTATTCCGATGGTGCTGGAAACCATCAATCCGGATATCTGGGCGGAAGAGATTGCCTGGCTGAAGGCGCAGCAAACTGCTGAACAGGCGGCATAAAAAAAGCCGGGTTGCGTTAGCACCCGGCTTTTTTATTGCTTACCGCTTACGCTGCTTTTGCCACAACTTCCGCTTCCGGACGTTTCAGCACCGCGTAAGACAGACCCGCCACCAGCGTACCAGCAATAATCGCCAGCAGATAACCCAGGACCGGGGTGATGGCGCCAGGGATCAGCAGGACGAACAGACCGCCGTGCGGAGCCATCAGCTTCGCGCCAATCGCCATGGAGATGGCACCCGTTACCGCGCCGCCGACGATACAGCACGGCAGAACACGCATCGGGTCACGCGCCGCGAACGGAATCGCGCCTTCGGTAATGAAGCACAGGCCCAGCACCAGCGCCGCTTTGCCACCTTCCTGCTGCGCTTTGTCGAACTTACGACGGGCAATAATCGTCGCCAGGCCGAGCGCCAGCGGTGGCACCATACCAGCCGCCATGATCGCCGCCATCGGCGCGTAGGTCTGGGTACTCAGCAGGCCAACGCCAAACGCGTACGCCGCTTTGTTCACCGGACCACCCATGTCGGTACACATCATGCCGCCGAGGATCGCGCCCAGCAGAACCGCGTTCGCCGTACCCATGGTTTGCAGCCAGTGGGTCAGACCCGCAAGGATGCCCGCAACCGGCTTACCAATCAGGTAAATCATCGCCAGACCGACCACCAGGCTGGAGATCAGCGGAATGATCAGAATTGGCTTCAGCGCTTCCATACTCTGCGGCAGCTTCAGCTTCGAGCTAATCAGCTTCGCGACGTAACCGGCGAGGAAACCGGCGATGATACCGCCGATAAAGCCGGAACCGGTGCTCACCGCCAGCATACCGCCGATAAGACCCGGGGTCAGACCCGGACGGTCAGCAATAGAGAAGGCGATAAAGCCTGCCAGCACCGGCACCATCAGCGCGAACGCGGAGCCGCCGCCAATCTGCATTAACGCTGCCGCCAGCGTGCCCTGCTCTTTAAAGGCTTCAATACCGAAGGCGAAGGAGAGCGCAATACACAGGCCGCCAGCCACCACCATCGGCAGCATGTAGGAGACGCCGGTCAGCAGGTGACGGTATGCGCCCGCAGACTCTTTTTTCCCTTCGGTCGGGGTTTTGGCTGCGCCAGTGGCCTGATACGGTTTGGCTTCTGCCAGTGCCTTATCAAATTCCTGCGCGGTCTTTTTCAGCGCCAGGCCGGTAGAGGTGCGGTACATCGGCTTGCCGGCAAACTTCGCCAGATCCACTTCAATATCTGCCGCCACAATCACCAGATCGGCTTCAGCGACCTCTTCCGGCGTAATGGCATTGCCCGCACCCACGGAGCCACGAGTTTCAACCTTCACCCACCAGCCGCGTTTTTTCGCTTCGGTTTCAATGGCTTCAGCCGCCATAAAGGTGTGCGCCACACCCGTCGGGCAGGCCGTGACCGCAACAACGCGTTTCGGCCCCGAGGCCGCAGCCGGAGCCGGAGCCGCCGCGACCGGCGCGCTGTAGACGGTCGCGTGACCTTTCGCTTCGCTCAGGAACAGTTCCGGGTGTGCCACCGCGCGATTAATATCGCCCAGCCACACTTTTTTGCCGTTCAGGGCGCTGTCAGCGGGGATTTTATCGCCCAGGACAATCGCCAGCTCTGCATCGCCTGGGTTATCAATGATGTCCAGGTGTGCTTTTTGTGCCGCCGCGCCCAGCAGGGTCTTCGCCATGTAGGCGCGAGCCTGTCCGAGACCGGAGTCAATGATCAGCAGCGTTTTCATTATTCCTCTCCTGCTGTTAGTTAAAAGGTTTTAAGTCAACGCGCGCCATCATCGCGGCTAACTGGGTACGATCGGTAATACCGACATTGCTCTGGCTCACGGCCAGGGCTGCAACGGCGGTGGCAAGACGTAACGTATGTTCACTGGATTCACGCATCAGCAGGCCGTAAATCAGGCCGCCAACCATGGAATCCCCTGCGCCAACGGTGCTCACAACTTCCATTGACGGCGGTTTGGCAATCCATTCACCTGAAGCGTTAACCCACAACGCCCCTTCTGCACCCAGCGAGATCACCACGTGAGCAATACCCTGCTCGCGCAGCGCATGGGCAGCCTCAATCACATCTTTTAATTCCGGCAGCTTACGGCCTGCCCAGATCTCCAGTTCGCGGCGATTTGGCTTCACCAGCCACGGAGAGGCTTTCAGACCCGCAACCAGCGCGTCGCGGCTGCTGTCGAAGATAATGCACGGGCACTGGCTGCGCAGGCGCGTCATCCAGTCGGTAAACGCTTCCGGGCTGACGCCGGACGGCAGGCTTCCGCTGACGCACACCATGTCGAACTGACCAAGCCAGGTCAGGGAGTCGTTAACAAAGCGCTCCCAGTCAGCTGGCGTCACTTCGAAGCCAGAGAAGTTCAGATCGGTCACTTCACCGTCTTTCTCCGTCAGCTTAACGTTGATGCGGGTACGGCCCTGCACAACCTGGAAACGGTTGGCAATGCCCAGCTCGCTGAACAGCTGCTGGAAACCATCCTGGTTATCTTTACCCAGGAATCCGCCCACGGTGACATCGATACCGAGATCCTTGAGCACTTTCGCGACGTTAATCCCTTTGCCCGCAGCATGCAGGCCAGTGGTACGCACGAGGTTGACTTCGCCGCGCTCAATTTCCGGGCAAAACCCCACCAGGTCATAAGCCGGGTTCAGCGTAATAGTCGCAACACGTCTGCTCATTATGCGCCCTCCCCCAGACCCGCCGCGATGGCGTCGCCAATCGCTTTCAGCGCCTGTTCAGCATCTGCACCCTGCGCGGTGAAGCGCAGACGATGGCCTTTCTTCACGCCCAGCGCGACGACTTTCATCAGGCTACGGCCGTTGGCCGGTTTGCCCGAACCATCCAGGTTGGTCACGGTAATCTCGCTTTCAAATTGTTTAATGGTATTAACCAGCATTGTGCCCGGACGGGCATGCAGGCCGTGTTCGTTACGCACCACGAACTCGGCGTTCAGCACATCATCGGTGAGTGCGTCGTCACTGGTCAGCAGGGCCAGCACGGTCGCGGCATCGGCGTTCAGCAGTTTTTCAGCTTTATTGTTGAGCAGCAGATCGCCCAGACGCTTCAGCACCGAAACCGGCTGCTCATCGTTCATCGCCACGGTCACCAGCATGGCTGCTGTCTCACCCTCAACGTCGAACGCGGTGGCCGCGCGGCTCACTGCAATCGCGCTGCGCAGGTTGCCCTCAGCGCTGTCGTTCAGCCAGATACCCTGGCCAAGATTCAGCGGTTTATCGTTAATCACGCGCGTCACAAAGGCGGCATCAGCGGCACCCGCTTCTTTCAGGCGACCCGCGTTCAGCGCCTGCAGCGTGACCAGGTCGGAGGCCACAACATCCAGCGTCAGCGTGTCGTTATCGAGTTTCAGCGCTTCGCTCTGTTTTTCGCCCATCAGCAACGCACGCAGCTCTTCAGCAGTCGTTGCAGACTTCAGCTGTTCCGCCACGGAGTCATCGCTCAGGACATGCGTCAGCTGACGCAGCAGGCCTAAGTGTTCGTCGCTACTGGCCGCGATACCGATAGCCACATAAGCCACCTGGCCGTCGCCCCAGAGTACGCCCTGCGGGAACTGATAAACCTTCACGCCGGTTTTCAGCACCTGGTCGCGGGTGTCGGTTGTGCCGTGCGGAATGGCAATGCCATTGCCGAGGAAGGTGGAGGTCTGCTGCTCGCGCGCCAGCATACCGTTTACGTAGCCGTCCGCGACGTTACCCGCCTGCACAAGGGCAGCGGCAACCTGACGAATGGCCTCTTCTTTATCCCCGGCCTGAGCGCCCGGGTGAATATCCTGAACAGATAACTGGAACATGGTTCTCCTCTCCTGCTGAAAGTGAATCGTTTCAGCTTACATGAGAAAAAATGCGCTAGCCTGCTCCGTTTTTTTAAACAAGATAGCGCTGAAACGTTTCAAAAAGTCTTGCGCTTTCTGCAATGGCTTGCAAGAAAAGTCGTCTTTCCGATATCAGAATTTAGAGATACTGCACATTTCTTCTGCGCTCAGCTGAATTTTGCTGAAGTTCAGCAAACCAGTTTCAGCTAAGTTCAGCCAGGTGGGGCGTAAGTTGAAATGCCATTTTGATTTTTCGTGGCGTAATTGACTTCACCCACTGTTTATTTTTTAGCTGACGGCGTAAACTCCGCCCCTCTCTGCTACTCGCTAATTATAAAACATGGATAACACCCCTGCGGCCACCGCGCCGAAGCCCTTTGATTTGACATCAACGGCGTTCCTGATTGTTGCCTTCTTCACGGGCATCGCCGGTGCGTTGCAAACCCCGACGCTGAGCTTATTCCTGACTAACGAAGTTCACGCCCGTCCGGCGATGGTTGGCTTCTTTTTTACCGGAAGCGCCATCATTGGCATTCTCGTCAGCCAGTTTCTGGCCGGTCGTTCCGACCGCAAGGGCGATCGTAAAAGCCTGATCGTTTTCTGCTGTCTGCTGGGGGTGTTGGCCTGCGTCCTGTTTGCCTGGAACCGTAACTATTTCGTTCTGCTGTTCATCGGGGTTTTTCTGAGCAGCTTTGGCTCAACCGCCAACCCGCAGCTATTTGCCCTCGCCCGCGAGCATGCCGACCATACCGGGCGGGAAGCGGTAATGTTCAGCTCGATATTGCGCGCTCAGGTGTCGCTGGCATGGGTGATTGGCCCGCCGCTGGCCTACGCGCTGGCGATGGGGTTTGGCTTTACGGTGATGTACCTGAGCGCAGCGGTCGCGTTTGTGGCGTGCGGCGCGCTGGTGTGGTTCTTTCTGCCGTCAATGCGCAAAGAGCCCAAAGTGGCAACGGGCGTGCTGGAAGCACCGCGTCGTAACCGCCGCGATGCCCTGCTCCTGTTTGTTATCTGCACGCTGATGTGGGGCACCAACAGCCTTTATATCATCAACATGCCGCTGTTTATTATTGATGAGCTGCACCTGCCGGAGAAGCTGGCCGGCATTATGATGGGCACCGCCGCGGGCCTTGAGATCCCGACCATGCTTATTGCAGGCTATTATGCGAAGCGTTTCGGAAAGCGTTTTTTAATGCGCGTCGCGGCCGTCGCCGGGCTGCTGTTCTACGTTGGTATGCTGACGGTGCATACGCCGGGACTCCTGCTGGCCTTACAGCTGCTGAACGCCATTTATATCGGCATCCTGGCGGGGATTGGCATGCTCTACTTCCAGGATCTGATGCCGGGCCAGGCAGGTGCCGCCACCACCCTTTATACTAATACCACCCGCGTGGGCTGGATTATCGCGGGCTCAATGGCCGGAATCGTTGCCGAGATCTGGAACTATCACACGGTATTCTGGATTGCGCTGCTGATGTGTACGCTGACGATTGGCTGTCTGGTGAGGATCAAAGACGTTTAAGGCGCAGTGAGCGCCTCCAGTTCAAGCAGCCAGGTCATCGCCTGCGCGCGCGTGCTGCCGCACATTTCGGCCGATGGCTGAAGCCCGGAACAGACCTTCGGGCGCAAGGGCGAACCAAAGATCATACACAGGTTGGATTCAGAGAGCTGAACGCAGCGGGTATTGGCAGGCTTGCCCTCCGGCATTCCTGGGATGGGGCTTGAAATGGACGGAGCGGTACAGCACGCGCCGCAATCTGGACGACAATCCATACATGCTCTCTCGGTGACGAACGCCCGTACAGTCGGGCATCGGGCGCACAGTAACACCTTTTGCGTATTGATAGCAAAAGCCACGAATTCCGCTTGCCTGAAAGGCCGCGCGCGAGTAATTTGGCGCGATATTTTTTACCTCCCGTAGACAGGATTACTGCAATGCCAAGAGCGAACGAAATTAAGAAAGGTATGGTACTGAATTACAACGGCAAACTGCTGATTGTGAAAGACATCGACATTCAGGCACCGAGCGCCCGTGGTGCAGCGACGCTGTACAAAATGCGTTTCGCCGATGTGCGTACCGGCCTGAAGGTGGAAGAACGTTTTAAAGGTGACGATATTGTCGATACCGTGACCCTGACCCGTCGCTACGTTGATTTCTCCTACGTCGACGGTAACGAGTACGTGTTCATGGATAAAGAAGATTACACCCCGTATATCTTCACCAAAGATCAGATTGAAGAGGAACTGCTGTTTATCCCTGAAGGCGGGATGCCAGACATGCAGGTGCTGACCTGGGACGGCGTGCTGCTGGCGCTGGAACTGCCGCAGACCGTCGATCTGGAAATCGTTGAAACCGCACCGGGCATTAAAGGCGCGTCAGCAAGTGCCCGCAACAAACCAGCGACCCTGACCACCGGCCTGGTTGTGCAGGTACCGGAATACCTCTCCGCTGGCGAGAAGATCCGCATCCATATCGAAGAAAAACGCTATATGGGTCGTGCTGACTGATTATGGCATTTGTCGGGTGGCGGCTTCGCCTTACCCGACCTACAAAAATACAAAAACCGGCTCTCAGGCCGGTTTTTTGTAGGCCCGGTAAGCGCAGCGCCACCGGGCAACAGAGCTTACAGAAGCTCCGGATACTTCGTCATCTTCAGCGCCAGCTCAACCCCGCGCACTTCCGCCATCCCCTTCAGGCGGCCAATCGCCGAATAGCCCGGGTTGGTTTTCTTACGCAGATCGTCCAGCATTTGATGCCCGTGATCCGGGCGGAACGGAATAGGACGTACATCGCCTGCCTGCTTGCGACGTGCCTCTTCCGCCAGGATAGCGTCGACCACCGCCACCATATTCACGTCGCCGCCCAGGTGCGCCGCCTCGTGGAAGGTCTTTGGATTCTCCTCACGGCAGGTCGCACGCAGGTGCGTGAAGTGGATACGATCCCCGAAGGTTTCAATCATCCGCACCAGGTCGTTATCCGCGCGCACCCCGTAGGAGCCGGTACACATGGTAAAGCCGTTATAGATGCTGTTTACCGTCTCTTTCAGCCACTGCATATCTTCAATGGTAGAAACAATGCGCGGCAGGCCGAGAATAGGACGCGGCGGATCGTCCGGGTGCACCGCCAGACGTACGCCGGCCTCTTCCGCTACCGGCACGATAGCGCGCAGGAAATACGCCATGTTTTCACGCAGCTGCTGCTTATCAATATCGCCGTATTCCGCCAGACGCGCGCGGAACTGATCCAGCGTGTAGCCCTCTTCAGCCCCCGGCAGGCCCGCAATAATATTACGGGTCAGCTTTTCGATATCTGCGTCACTGGCAGCGTTAAACCACGCGAGCGCCTGCTGCTGCTCTTCAGCGGTGTAATCCGCGTCGGCACCGGGACGTTTCAGAATATGCAGCTCGAATGCCGCAAAGGCAATCTGGTCGAAACGCAGCGCTTTCGAGCCGTCCGGCATCTGATATTCAAGGTCGGTACGCGTCCAGTCCAGAATAGGCATGAAGTTATAGCAAACCGTATCAATGCCGCAGGCCGCCAGGTTGCGAATGCTCTGCTGATAGTTCGCAATCCAGGTCTGGTATTCACCGGAATGGGTTTTGATATCTTCGTGAACCGGAATGCTCTCTACCACAGACCAGGTTAATCCTTTCTCCGCCAGCAGCGCCTGACGCTGCTGAATTTCCTCAACCGGCCAGACCTGGCCGTTAGGAATGTGATGCAGCGCCGTAACGACACCCGTTGCGCCAGCCTGACGCACATCATCAAGAGAAACCGGATCGTTCGGCCCGTACCAACGCCAGGTTTGTTCCATTGCCTCTTCCTCTCAAGTTGTTATACCAATAGGGGGTACTGCAATGACGACTACCATACATGTTTACCGTAAAGGGTCAACATACCGCCACACATTGATTGATCAAACTCACAGAACGGGGATATTTACGGCTCACCAATTTTATTTGCTGTCATATAACTTTACACTGGCATTGTTAATTAATGGTTAATCAGGTGTGTATCTCATGAAGACAATTGCCTCCACCGCCCTTCCCGCCCAGGTTCAGCAACCGCGCTACGATCGTCAGCAACTGCGCTCCCGCATCGTCCATTTTGGCTTCGGTGCGTTTCACCGCGCGCACCAGGCATTGTTAACAAACCGGGTACTGAATGAAAAAGGCGGCGACTGGGGGATTTGTGAGATTAGCCTGTTCAGCGGCGATGTGCTGATGAGCCAGCTGCGCGCCCAGGATCACCTGTTTACCGTGCTCGAGAAAGGCGCGGAAGGAAATCAGCCGATTGTTGTCGGAGCCGTACATGAATGTTTGAACGCAAAGCTGGACTCTCTTCCCGCTATTATTGAGAAATTCTGTGAGCCGCAGGTGGCGATTGTGTCACTCACCATTACGGAGAAAGGCTACTGCATCGATCCCGCGACCGGTAAGCTGGATCTGCAAAACGCCCGGATCCTTCACGACCTCGAAAACCCCGCTGAACCGCATTCCGCACCGGGGATCCTGGTCGAAGCCCTCAATCGCCGCCGCGAGCGCGGCTTGCCTGCGTTTACCGTGCTTTCCTGTGACAATATCCCGGACAACGGCCACGTAGTGAAAAACGCGGTGCTCGGCATGGCGCAAAAGCGTTCTCCCGCGCTGGCGGAGTGGATCGAAGGCCACGTGAGTTTTCCGGGAACGATGGTCGACAGAATTGTTCCCGCCGCGACGGAGGCCTCGCTCAGGGAAATCGCCGACGCGCTCGGGGTTGACGATCCGTGCGCCATCAGCTGCGAACCGTTCATTCAGTGGGTAGTGGAAGATAATTTCGTCGCCGGACGTCCTGAGTGGGAAGCCGCAGGCGTTCAGATGGTGCAGGACGTTCTGCCATGGGAGCAGATGAAATTACGCATGCTCAACGGCAGCCACTCTTTCCTGGCGTATCTTGGGTATCTTGCCGGGTACGCGCATATTAATGAATGTATGGAAGACACCACCTTCCGCGAAGCCGCCCGCCGGTTAATGCTGGATGAGCAGGCACCCACGCTGCGCATAAAGGATGTCGACCTGAAGGCTTACGCCGACAGTCTGATTGAGCGTTTTGCTAACCCGGCGCTACAGCACCGTACATGGCAAATCGCGATGGACGGCAGCCAGAAGCTGCCGCAGCGGATGCTGGATGGGATCCGCGTCCACCTTGAGCGTAAAACAGCATGGCCGCTGCTGGCGCTGGGCGTCGCCGGCTGGATGCGCTACGTCAGCGGGTTCGACGAACGCGGCAACGCGATTGACGTTCGCGATCCCCTCAGCGATAAAATTCGCGCGATTGTCGACGCCAGCAGCGATACCGATCGCGTCCACGCGCTGCTGGGGCTAAGTGAGGTATTTGGTCACGATCTCGCGCAGAATAGCGTCTTTGTAGAGGCTGTCAGCCAGGCCTACCAGCGCATCGCCCGCCGTGGCGCACGTCAGGCTGTTATAGAAACGTTAAATCTTTAGCGATTATTGCGCTTAATGCGAACGGATATCGCCTCCGTTCGCCCTTCCCCTTCTCATTGCGCCCGTTTTTCGCCAGGATAAGAGCATAGTGTTATAGCATCACAATTCTCTTGCGGAGCGCACGTGACCAAAACCAACCTCATCACCGGTTTTCTCGGCAGCGGTAAAACCACCTCAATCCTTCATCTGCTGGCAAATAAAGATCCCGCAGAGAAATGGGCCGTGTTGGTCAATGAATTCGGCGAGGTGGGCATTGATGGCGCGTTGCTTTCATCCAGCGGCGCGATGATTAAAGAGATCCCCGGCGGATGCATGTGCTGCGTAAACGGCCTGCCGATGCAGGTGGGTCTCAATACGCTGCTGCGTCAGGGTAAACCGGACCGCCTGCTGATTGAACCCACCGGTCTGGGCCACCCGAAGCAGATCCTCGATTTACTGACCGCCCCGGTTTACGAGCCGTGGATCGATCTGCGCGCCACGCTTTGCCTGCTCGATCCGCGTCAGCTTCTGGATGAAAAAGCGGTGGCCAATGAAAATTTCCGCGATCAGCTTGCCTCAGCAGACGTTATCGTCGCCAACAAAGAAGATCGCGCCACGCCGGAAAGCCAGGCCGCGCTGGACGCGTGGTGGCAACATTTCGGCGGCAATCGAACGCGGGTGCAGACCACCCAGGGGAATATTGACAGCGCCCTGCTGGATCTTCCTCGCCTGAATCTGACGGAACTTCCGGCCAGCGCGGAGCATGCGCATCACCATCCTGCAAAACAGGGCCTGGCCGCGCTTAGCCTGCCGGAACATCAGCGCTGGCGTCGTAATCTGAACAGCGGTCAGGGGTATCAGGCCTGCGGATGGATTTTCGATGCCGATACCGTTTTCGATACCATTGGCATCCTTGAGTGGGCCAGGCTTGCGCCGGTCGACCGCGTGAAAGGGATTATGCGCACGCCAGACGGGCTGGTAAGGATCAACCGCCAGGGCGACGATTTCTTTATCGAAACGCAAAACGTCGCGCCGCCTGACAGCCGAATAGAGTTAATTAGTGCGGTTAACGCCGACTGGAATGCCCTGCAGTCCAGCCTGTTGAAGCTTCGTTTAAGTTCGGGCGGCTAACGTTGCCCTAGTTTTCACTCTATGCAGAACGTTATGACGACTCGAATTCCCCTGATATTACTGCTTAATGTCGCCGGTCTGGCGCTTTTCTTCTCCTGGTATATCCCGGTGAATCACGGTTTCTGGTTCCCGCTGGATTCATCCCTGTTTCATTTCTTCAACCAGGGGCTGGTGAAGAGCGACGCCTTCCTGTGGCTGGTGGCGATCACCAACAACCGCGCCTTTGACGGCTTTTCCCTGCTGGCCATGGGCTGCCTGATGCTCTCTTTCTGGCTCAAAGAGGATTATTCAGGGCGTCGCCGTATCCTGATTATCGGACTGGTGATGCTTCTGACCGCGGTGATCGTTAATCAGCTGGCGCAACATCTGATGCCGGTAAAACGTGCAAGTCCTTCGCTCTCTTTCCCGAATATTTATCGCGTGAGTGAATTGCTGCATATTCCAACAAAAGATGCGTCGAAAGACAGTTTCCCGGGCGATCACGGCATGATGCTGCTTATTTTCTCTGGGTTCATGCTGCGCTATTTCGGCAAGAAAGCGTTCGCTATTGCCCTGCTTATTGTGGTGATATTTGCCTTTCCGCGCGTAATGATCGGCGCTCACTGGCTAACTGATATTGTTGTGGGTTCCCTTTCCGCGGTGCTGATTGGTCTGCCGTGGGTTTTGATGACGCCGTTGAGCGATCGCCTGATTGCTGTTTTCGATCGCCACCTCCCGCGCAGAAAGCAACAAGTATTAAACAAATAATCAACATCTTTTAACGTTAACGCTCGGGGATCATAGCGATCCCTGATAGAGCGCTTCCCACGATCCTTCCTCGCTGTCATATTCTCGTCATCGTATTCATGATAAAAATGAAGCAATTGCGCGATTACGCTATGGATCTGCCGCTATTTTGAGCATTTACGGATTTTTACTTTCTGTATCACAATTTCTTATAAAAAAAAGGCTTTTTTTACTCGCAATACCCCAGGCAATCGGTTAATCTCGAACTCGTTTTGCCCCATAGGGATAATTATTTCCATGGTGAATAATTTTGTGCGCTGCGCCACAAATGTCGCCAGAAACAATTGTCTCATTGTGAACAGATAATTAGTCTCGTCACGTTTGGCATTTTTATAACGATATTTGTCGTTAAGGACTTCAAGGGAAAATAAACAAAATGGTCAAATCTCAACCGTTTCTGAGATATATCTTACGGGGGATCCCGGCGATAGCAGTCGCGGTACTGTTATCTGCATGTAGTACATCGAACACCGCAAAGAATATGCATCCTGAGACGCGTGTTGTGGGAATGGAAGACGCCTCATCACTGCAAGCCTCTCAGGATGAATTTGAAAATATGGTACGTAATCTGGACGTGAAGTCCCGCATTATGGACCAGTATGCTGACTGGAAAGGCGTGCGTTACCGTCTTGGCGGCAGCACCAAAAAAGGCATTGATTGTTCCAGTTTTGTACAGCGTACGTTCCGTGAACAATTTGGGTTAGACCTTCCGCGTTCGACCTATGAACAGCAGGAGATGGGCAAGTCGATTTCACGTTCCAAACTGCGCACCGGCGATTTAGTTCTGTTCCGTGCGGGTTCGACAGGTCGACACGTGGGTATCTACATTGGTAACGACCAGTTTGTACATGCCTCCACCAGCAGCGGTGTGACTATTTCCAGCATGAATGAACCGTACTGGAAGAAGCGCTACAACGAAGCGCGACGCGTACTGACCCGCAGTTAATATGATGATTGTATCGTTGGTTATCCCTTGGCTGGCGATACAATAAAAAAAAGCACTGCTTCGGCGGTGTTTTTTTTTGCCCGTTACAATGAATACTATCAGCGGCAATTCAGGAACCACGACGTTTATGCTCACCCGCTACTTTTCCAGTCATCGAAAGATACTGATCCTCAGTATCATTACCGGCCTGATTGCCGCCCTGCTCCTGGGTTCGTTGCAATTTCTCTGGAGCTACCACAAGCGGGAAATTCGATTCGATACGCTGATTAAGGATGTGAGCATCTACATGGATAGCTATTTTGACGAGCTAAAAGCCTCGATCGACGTGCTCCAGCCGCTCACGCTCAATAATTGCCATGACGTTAACGCGGAGCTAACCTCGCGCGCAGCCTTCAGCCTCAACGTGCGTGCCTTCCTGCTGGTCAGAGACAAAATGGCGTTCTGCTCGTCAGCCACAGGGCCAATGAATGCCCCGATGGAGGAGCTGATACCCGAGCTGCACATCAACAAGCAGGTTGATGTCGCGCTGCTCCCCGGCACCCCCATGCTGCCCAATAAACCCGCGATTGCCATCTGGTATCGTAACCCGCTCGTGAAAGACGGCGGCGTATTCACCTCAGTGAATCTTAACCTGACGCCGTACCTGCTTTATACCGCGCGTCAGGACGAGTTTGCGGGTATCGCGATTATCATCGGCGACAATGCGTTATCCACCAGATCGAGCACCCTCGTCAGGGCGCAGGATTTACACGAGACGCCCGCGCGCACCGCGACGCTCAAAGACGTTCCTCTGACCATCAACCTGTACGCCGAGGAGTGGACGAGCGATGAGATACTTTACGCCCTGTTCTTCGGGCTGGTATGCGGGATTGCGGCAGGGTCGCTGAACTTCTACATCCTTACCACGCGCCTCAACCCGGGCAAAGAAATTCTGAGCGCCATCAAGCGCGGCCAGTTCTATGTGGTTTATCAGCCCGTTGTCGATGCCAAATCGCTCAGGATGACCGGGCTTGAAGTCCTGATGCGCTGGAAGCACCCGACCATGGGTGAGATCCCGCCGGACGCTTTTATCAATTTTGCCGAAGCGCAGAAGCTGATTGTCCCGCTGACGCTGCATCTTTTTGACCTGATTATTCACGATGCGCCAGTGTTACAGACCGTGCTGCCGCCGGGTGCGAAAGTGGGCATTAATATCGCGCCGGGGCATCTGCATGCGGAAAGCTTCAAAGACGATATGCGCACCTTCAAAGCCCTGCTACCGCCTGATTACTTCCAGATCGTACTGGAAATTACCGAGCGCGACATGCTTAACCATCGGGAAGCTAACAGCCTCTTCGAATGGCTGCATAACGAAGGGTTTGAAATTGCCATCGACGATTTCGGCACCGGCCACAGCGCGTTGATTTATCTTGAACATTTCACCATGGACTACCTGAAAATCGACCGTGGTTTCGTCAACGCCATTGGCACAGAAACCGTGACCTCCCCGGTGCTGGATGCCGTACTGACGCTGGCAAGACGACTGAATATGTCGACCGTTGCGGAAGGGGTGGAAACGCCGGAACAGGCGGCCTGGCTGCGCGAGCATGGGGTTAATTACCTGCAGGGGTACTGGATTAGCCGCCCGATGCCGCTGGAGCAGTTCCGCACGTGGCAAAATACGCTGTCGCCTGACGGTGAATAATTTCACATTGCCGGTGGCGTCACTTATTATTCAGCTTTACTGAGCCGGTCTGTAAAAGAGGGAGCCGCCGCGAGATGTTTATGCGCTTTATGTTGCTTTGGTTGGCAGTAGTGAGCCTGTCCAGCCAGGCGCAAACCATCAAAGAGAACATCGCGTTCGCCGTGATTGGCGAGCCCAAATACGCGGTCAATTTTACGCACTTCGATTACGTCAATCCTGCCGCCCCTAAGGGTGGAAAGGTCACGCTCTCGGCGACGGGAACGTTCGACAACTTTAACCGCTTCGCCCTGCGCGGGGTGGCCGCGGCGCGAACGGAATCACTCTACGACACGCTTTTTGTGACGTCTGATGATGAGCCCGGCAGCTACTACCCGCTGATTGCCGATAACGTGCGCTACGCGGATAACTTCGCCTGGGCCGAAATTACCCTAAACCCCCGGGCCCGCTTTCACGACGGCACGCCGGTCAGGGCCAGCGACGTGGCCTTTACGTTTCATAAATTTATGACCGAAGGCGTTCCCCAGTTCCGCATTGTGTATAAAGGCACAACGGTGCGCGCCATTGCGCCGCTCACCGTACGCATTGAGCTGAGCGAACCGAACAAAGAGAATATGCTCAGCCTGTTCTCGCTGCCGGTTATGCCTGAATCGTTCTGGAAAAGCCATAAGTTAAGCGACCCGCTCTCCACGCCACCGCTGGCTGGCGGCCCTTACCGCATTACCGACTGGCGCATGGGACAGTACGTGGTCTATTCCCGCGTGAAAGACTACTGGGCGGCTAACCTGCCGGTAAACCGCGGGCGCTGGAATTTCGACACCCTTCGCTATGACTACTACCTCGACGATAACGTGGCGTTTGAAGCCTTCAAGGCCGGCGCATTCGATTTACGCGTGGAGAGCAGCGCCAAAAACTGGGCGACCCGCTATATCGGCAAAAACTTCACGAAAGGCTACATCGTGAAAGACGAGCATAAAAACGAATCCGCCCAGGACACGCGCTGGCTGGCATTTAATATTCAGCGCCCGGTATTTACAGACCGCCGCGTTCGGGAAGCGATTTCCCTGGCCTTTGATTTTGAATGGATGAACAAAGCGCTTTTTTACGGGGCGTACAGCCGTGCGAACAGCTATTTCCAGAACACCGAATATGCCGCGCGGGATTACCCGAAAGCCGACGAACTGGTCCTGCTGGCGCCGCTGAAAGCGGACGTGCCGCCGGAGGTGTTTACCACGGTGTTTCAGCCGCCCGCTTCAAAAGGGGACGGGTACGACCGCGACAATCTGCTGAAGGCCAGCAAGCTGCTGGATGAGGCAGGCTGGCAGCTGAAGAATCAGAAGCGCGTCGATGCGAAAACCGGCAAGCCTTTAAGCTTTGAACTGCTGCTCTCCTCCGGCGGCAACGATCAGTGGGTGCTGCCGTTTAAACACAACCTTGCGCGGCTGGGGATCACCATGAATATTCGTCAGGTTGATAACGCGCAGATCACCAACCGCATGCGCAGCCGTGATTACGACATGATGCAGCGCCTGTGGCCCGCGCAGCCGTGGCCCAGCTCGGACCTGCAAATCTCCTGGGCCTCCAGCTACATCGACTCGTCCTACAATGCCCCCGGGGTAAAAAGCCCGGCGATTGATGCCCTGATTGCGAAAATTGTGGCGGCGCAGGGCGATAAAGAAAAACTTCTGCCGCTCGGTCGCGCCCTCGACAGGGTCTTAACCTGGAACTACTACATGCTACCGATGTGGTATATGGGCGAAGACCGGCTTGCACGCTGGGACAAGTTCTCCGTGCCTGCCGTGCGCCCTGTCTATTCGCTGGGCTTTGACACCTGGTGGTATGACGTAAATAAAGCCGCCAGACTGCCCGCCGAGCGGCGATAAGGAATTATCATGGGTGCCTATTTAATACGCCGTCTTCTGCTGGTCATTCCCACGCTGTGGGCCATTATCACCATTAACTTTTTTATCGTGCAAATAGCTCCTGGCGGCCCGGTCGATCAGGCTATTGCCGCCATTGAGTTTGGCAATAGCGGCGGCATGCCCGGCGGCGGCGGAGAAGGCATGGGCGCGAGCCATGCGCGCACCGGCGTGGGGAATATCAGTGAAAGCCACTACCGCGGCGGGCGCGGGCTGGATCCTGAGGTGATCGCCGAGATCACCCATCGCTACGGCTTTGATAAGCCAATTCACGAGCGCTATTTCAAGATGCTCTGGGATTATATCCGCTTTGATTTTGGCGATAGCCTGTTCCGCAGTGCGTCCGTGTTAACGTTGATCAAGCAAAGCCTGCCGGTTTCGGTCACGCTGGGGCTGTGGGGGACGCTGATTATCTATCTGGTCTCTATACCGCTTGGGATCCGTAAAGCGGTGCATAACGGCAGCCGCTTCGATATCTGGAGCAGCACTTTTATCATCATCGGCTATGCTATTCCGGCGTTTTTGTTTGCCGTCCTGCTGATCGTCTTTTTTGCCGGGGGCAGCTACTTCGACATCTTCCCGCTGCGGGGGCTGGTCTCCGCCGATTTCAGCACGCTGCCGTGGTACCAGAAAATCACCGACTATCTCTGGCATATCACGCTGCCGGTTCTGGCAACGGTGATCGGCGGGTTTGCCGCCCTGACCATGTTGACCAAAAACGCGTTTCTCGATGAAATTCGCAAGCAGTATGTCGTGACCGCCCGCGCCAAAGGGGTCAGCGAGAAGCAAATTATGTGGAAACACGTCTTCCGCAACGCCATGCTGCTGGTGATTGCCGGGTTTCCGGCCACGTTCATCAGCATGTTTTTTACCGGCTCGCTGCTGATTGAGGTGATGTTCTCGCTTAACGGTCTCGGCCTGCTGGGCTACGAAGCCACCGTGTCGCGCGATTATCCGGTAATGTTTGGCACGCTCTATATTTTCACCCTGATTGGCCTGCTGCTGAATATCGTCAGTGATATCAGCTATACGCTGGTCGATCCCCGAATTGATTTTGAGGGCCGCTGATGCCGCGTTTAAGCCCCGTTAACCAGGCCCGCTGGGCCCGTTTTCGCCATAACCGCCGCGGCTACTGGTCGCTGTGGATTTTTGCCGTCCTGTTTGTCCTGAGCATGTGTTCGGAGCTGATCGCCAACGACAAACCGTTGCTGGTGCACTTTAACGACCGCTGGTATGTGCCGGTACTGGCTAACTACAGTGAAAGCGACTTCGGCGGCCCGTTTGCGACGCCGGCGGAGTATCAGGATCCGTGGCTGCGCCAGCAGATCGAACAGCACGGCTGGGCCCTTTGGGCGCCGGTGCGCTTTGGTGCCAACAGCATTAACTTCGCGACCACGACCCCCTTCCCTTCTCCGCCCTCTGCGCAAAACTGGCTGGGGACGGACGCTAACGGCGGCGACGTGCTGGCGCGCATTCTCTACGGTACGCGGATTTCTATTCTCTTTGGGCTGATGCTGACGATCTTCTCCAGCGTAATGGGCGTGGTGGCCGGCGCCGTTCAGGGCTACTACGGCGGGAAAATTGACCTGTGGGGTCAGCGTATCATCGAAGTCTGGTCTGGTATGCCAACGCTGTTTCTGATTATCCTGCTTTCCAGCGTGGTGCAGCCGAGCTTCTGGTGGCTGCTGGGCATCACCGTTCTGTTTGGCTGGATGGCGCTGGTAGGCGTGGTGCGGGCAGAGTTTCTGCGCACCCGTAATTTCGACTATATCCGCGCCGCGCAGGCGCTTGGAGTGAGCGACCGGGGAATCATCTTCCGCCATATGCTGCCTAACGCCGTTGTAGCAACGCTCACCTTCCTGCCGTTTATTCTGTGCAGCTCCATCACCACCCTCACCTCGCTGGACTTTCTGGGCTTCGGCCTGCCGCTGGGGTCGCCGTCGCTCGGCGAACTGCTGTTGCAGGGCAAGAACAACCTGCAGGCTCCGTGGCTGGGCATCACCGCCTTTCTTTCCGTGGCCGTGCTGCTTTCGCTGCTGATTTTTATCGGCGAAGCCGTACGCGATGCCTTCGATCCCAACAAGGCGGTATAAGATGACGCAGCCTCTTCTCAGTATTGATAACCTGTCGATTGCCTTCTCAAAGCAGGGCGAGACGCGGACCGTAGTCACTGACCTGTCGCTGCAGATCCAGCGCGGTGAAACGCTGGCGCTGGTGGGTGAATCCGGCTCAGGCAAGAGCGTTTCGGCGCTCTCCATCCTGCGTCTGCTGCCTTCTCCGCCGGTGAGCTACCCGCAAGGGGATATTCTGTTTCACGGCACTTCGCTGCTGCACGCGGATGAGCAAACCCTGCGCGGGATCCGCGGCAATAAAATCGCCATGATCTTCCAGGAGCCGATGGTCTCTCTCAACCCGCTGCATACCCTGGAAAAACAGCTCTATGAAGTGCTCTCTCTGCACCGGGGCATGCGCAAAGAGGCCGCGCGGGGCGAAATGCTGGATTGTCTGGAACGGACAGGCATACGCAACGCGGCCAAACGGCTGAATGATTTTCCGCACCAGCTCTCCGGCGGCGAACGCCAGCGGGTGATGATCGCCATGGCCCTGCTCACCCGGCCAGAGCTGCTGATTGCCGACGAGCCGACGACGGCGCTGGACGTAACGGTGCAGGCGCAAATTCTGACGCTGCTGCGGGAGCTGCGTGACGAGCTGAACATGAGCCTGCTGTTTATCACGCACAACCTGAGCATCGTGAAAAAGCTGGCCGACAGCGTTGCGGTAATGCAAAACGGACGCTGCGTTGAACAGAATATCGCATCCACGCTGCTGAACGCCCCGCAGCACCCCTATACGCAGCGCCTGCTCGACAGCGAGCCTTCCGGCGACCCGGTGCCACTCGCGGCAGACAGCACACCGCTGCTGCGCGTTGATGATTTATCCGTCTCGTTCCCGATCCGCAAAGGCATTCTGCGGCGCATCGTCGACCAGAATCCGGTCCTGAAAAATATCCGCTTCTCGCTGCGTCCGGGTGAATCCCTGGGGCTGGTAGGCGAATCCGGTTCGGGTAAAAGCACTACTGGTCTGGCGCTGCTGCGCTTAATTGCCTCAGAGGGCGAGATCCTGTTTGACGATATGCCGCTGCACCGCTGGAACCGCCGCCAGATGCTGCCCGTGCGGCCCCGCATGCAGGTGGTGTTTCAGGATCCCAACTCCTCGCTTAACCCACGCCTCAGCGTATTGCAGATTATCGAAGAGGGCCTGCGCGTTCATCAGCCTGAGCTGAGCGCGCAGCAGCGGGAACAGGAGGTGATGCGGGTCATGGCTGAAGTGGGCTTAGATCCCGAGACCCGCCACCGCTACCCTGCGGAATTTTCCGGCGGACAGCGCCAGCGCATCGCCATTGCCCGCGCGCTGATCCTGAAACCGGAGCTGATTATTCTGGATGAACCGACCTCGTCCCTGGACAGAACCGTACAGGCGCAGATCCTTGCGTTGTTGAAAGGGCTACAGGAAAAGCACCGGCTGGCCTACATTTTTATCAGCCACGATCTGCAGGTGGTTCGGGCGCTGTGCCATCAGGTGATTGTGCTACGACAGGGTGAGGTGGTCGAACAGGGGGATTGCCAGCGCGTATTTACTGCGCCAACGCAGAGCTACACGCGCCAGCTGCTCGCGGCAGACTAGCGCTTAAAACGGATACTGGCCGGAGAAAGGCTCAGCAATTGCAACGCCAAAGTTTTTCAGACGGCAGGTCGCGGCGAATTCGTCCTGGCTTTTCACAAACAGGCACGGCTCCCCTTCGCACTCCAGTACGGAGCTGTCCACTTCGATATCCGTCAGGGCCTGGCTGAGACGCTCCATCACCCGCCACGCATTTTCATCGCTCGGGCTCAGCAGCTTGAGCGCAACCAGGCAATTCTCACAGCCCGCGACGCTTTGCGGAATCGGTTCAACTTTCGAACCTGCAAAACCCGCCGACCAGCGGTAGCTCTGGGGCAAGCGATGGACAATGGAGAGTTGTAATGTATTCACGTTCGTTCCCCGGAAGCAAAATTTACTTCACAATTTATTTACATTTATAGTAACACATCATCGCCAACCTGCACTATTCAGCGCTTTTTTATCGGTATCGAGGCTCGCGTCGGCGCTATATGTACCCGTTTCTGCGATCTAACTCAACCTTTTTGAATACAATGATGTGACTTTTTACATAAATAGATTTTACATAAAATAAACAAACACGGGATAAACGAACGCGGGTTTGGTTGATGTGTATCAACAAAAAAGGCCCTTCCGGGCCTTCTCTGTGGTTAGCGAGCCGCTTTTCGCGGCCGACTGGCGTAAAGACAGAAGAGGACGGAGCTGGTTGCGCAAAATGCCATCGCCCACAGCATCGGCCATGCCGTCGTAAAGGTGGCCATTGAAAGCAACGCGCCAACGATAGCGCCGATGCCGAAGCGGAACGTCCCCGCCAGTGACGATGCGGTCCCCGCCATGTGCGGGAACTCATCGAGGATCACCGCCATCGCATTGGACGAGATCATCGACACGCAGCCGACAAACGCCGCCACGCCGATCACCAGCGCCCAGAACCCCACGCCCAGGAACGCGCTCACCACCAGCCAGACCGCCATCACAAACTGAATCCACAGCCCGGCGCGGAACATGTTCAGCGCACCCACCCGCCGGACAAAGCGGCTGTTAATGATGGTCAGGACAAACAGGAAGACGATATTGAGCGCAAAATAATAGCCAAAGTGCTGTGGCGAAACGTGGTTCAGTTCGATATAGACAAACGGCCCGGCGCTCAGGAAGGAGAACATTCCGGCAAAGCTGAACCCACTCGCCAGCATGTAGCTCAGCACCCGCTTGTGGCGAAACAGCGAGGCAAAGTTACCTATCGTGGTTCGAATATGAAATTTCTGGCGGCGCTCGACGGGCAGCGTTTCATCAATAAAGAAGAAAATCATCGCCGAAGCCAGCAGTGCGGCCAGGGCCAGGATCCAGAAAATCGCATGCCAGCTAAACCACACCAGCACCGCACCACCGGCCATCGGGGCCACCAGCGGCGCAATCGTCGTCACCAGCATGACAAACGACATCATGCGGGAGAACTCTTCCTTCGGGTAGATATCGCGCATCAGGGCGTTGATCACCACGCTCGCAGCGGCAGCGGCCAGCCCGTGCAGGAAGCGCATGGCGATCAGCTGATCGATACTCTGCGCCAGCGCACAGGCGACCGCAGCGGCCGCAAAGACCAGCGTCCCGCCCAGAATCACCGGTTTGCGCCCAAGGCTGTCGGCCATTGGGCCGTATAAAAGCTGTCCGAGAGCGAAACCGAGAATATAGGTGCTGAGCGTCATCTGAGCGCTGCCTGCAGGTACGCCAAACTGCGCGGAAATCACCGGCAGCGCAGGCAGATACATGTCGATAGACAGCGGCATCAACATCGCCAGCAGGCCAAGAATGAAGACAATTTTGAACGACGAATGTGGCCTGGTGGTCACAGAGTTCTCCTGAAATTAATGCGAAGGCAGACCGACGCTGGCAATCTCTTCTTCCGTTAACGGACGGTATTCGCCTGGCGCAAGGTCGGGATCGAGCGCGATCGCACCAATCCGTTCGCGATGCAGGCCCACAACGTGGTTCCCCACCGCGGCAAACATACGTTTAACCTGATGGTAACGCCCTTCGCTGATGGTCAGACGGACCTCTGTCGGGGTGATGACTTCAAGCACCGCCGGTTTAGTTAGATCTTTTTCATTATGCAGCTGCACGCCTTTCGCGAATTGCTCTGCCGTGTCATCAGCAACCGGCGACTCCAGCGTGACCAGATAGGTTTTCTCACAGTGGTGACGCGGGGAAGTAATGCGATGCGACCACTGCCCGTCGTCGGTCATCAGCACCAGACCGGTGGTGTCGATATCGAGGCGACCCGCAGCGTGCAGCTTGTGCGCCACCGGTTCGTCGAGGAAATAGAGCACCGTCGGATGATCCGGATCGTCCGTTGAGCAGACGTAGCCTTCCGGCTTGTTGAGCATGAAATAGCGCGGACCGTGCTGCTGGGTCAGCGGATTGCCGTCGTACTCCACCTGATGGTCAGGTTGCAGTTTGAACGCGCTGTCTCTCACAATGTCGCCATCCACGGTAACGCGGCTGGCGCGTATCTCGCGCCCGGCAATAGCGCGGCTTACGCCAAGTTGCTGAGCGATAAACTTATCAAGTCGCATGAAATCTTTTTAGCCTTAATGGTGCTGGAAGTCGGACCGTGCGTCCGAAAAAGAAGCAGTCTGGAACGGTTCAGTATAATGGTCTGGTTGCGCCACTCAAGGGAAAAAGTTTCGTGGCATACTATATGCGGATTAACGAAACCGAGACCCCATGACTTTTACACTTCGTCCCTATCAGCAGGAAGCCGTTGACGCGACCCTCGCCTGGTTCCGTAAACACCGGGAACCGGCGGCCATTGTCCTCCCGACAGGTGCAGGCAAGAGCCTGGTCATTGCCGAGCTGGCCCGCCTGGCGCGCGGTCGCGTGCTGGTGCTGGCGCACGTCAAAGAGCTGGTTTCGCAAAACCATGCTAAGTATTGTGCGCTGGGGCTGGAAGCCGATATTTTCGCAGCCGGTCTAAAGCGCAAAGAGAGCCACGGCAAAGTGGTTTTTGGCAGCGTACAATCCGTGGCCCGCAACCTGGATCTGTTCCGCAGCGAGTTTTCGCTGCTGATTGTCGACGAGTGTCACCGCATCAGCGATGACGACGACAGCCAGTATCAGCAAATCCTCACTCACCTGAAAGAGGTGAACCCTCACTTACGCCTGCTCGGCCTGACGGCAACCCCGTTTCGCCTGGGCAAAGGCTGGATCTATCGCTTTCATTATCACGGCATGGTGCGCGGCGACGAGAAAGCGCTGTTCAGCGACTGTATCTATGAACTTCCGCTGCGCTACATGATTAAGCACGGCTACCTGACGCCGCCCGAGCGGCTGGATATGCCGGTGGTGCAGTATGATTTCAGCCGGTTACAGGCGCAGAGCAACGGCTTGTTCAGCGAAGCTGACCTCAATCAGGAGCTGAAAAAGCAGAAGCGCATAACTCCGCATATCATTAGCCAGATCGAAGAATTTGCGCAGACGCGCAAAGGGGTAATGATTTTCGCCGCCACCGTTGAGCACGCTCGCGAAATTACCGGATTGCTGCCCGCAAACGACGCGGCGCTGATCACCGGCGAAACGCCCGGTCCGGAGCGCGACAGGCTGATTGAAGCCTTCAAAGCACAGCAGTTCCGCTATCTGGTCAACGTCTCTGTCTTGACTACCGGTTTCGATGCACCGCACGTCGATCTAATCGCCATTCTGCGCCCAACCGAATCCGTCAGCCTGTATCAGCAGATTGTCGGCCGCGGCCTGCGACTGGCGCCGGGCAAAACCGACTGTCTGATCCTCGATTACGCGGGTAACCCGCACGATCTCTACTCCCCCGAAGTGGGCACGCCGAAAGGCAAAAGCGACAACGTGCCGGTGCAGGTGTTTTGCCCGGCCTGCGGCTTTGCCAACACATTCTGGGGAAAAACCACCGCCGACGGCACGTTGATTGAACACTTTGGCCGCCGCTGTCAGGGCTGGTTTGAAGATGATGAGGGACATCGCGAGCAGTGCGATTTCCGCTTCCGCTTCAAAAACTGCCCGCAGTGCAACGCCGAAAATGACATCGCCGCCCGCCGCTGCCGCGAGTGCGACACGGTGCTGGTCGACCCGGACGACATGCTGAAAGCGGCGCTGAAGCTGAAAGATGCGCTGGTGCTGCGCTGCTCCGGCATGGCGCTGCAGCCCGGCGCGGATGAAAAAGGCGAATGGCTGAAAATCACCTATTACGACGAGGATGGCGCTGACGTCAGCGAACGGTTCAGGGTTCAGACGCCTGCCCAGCGCACGGCATTTGAGCAGCTGTTTATCCGCCCGCATACCCGTACGCCTGGCGTACCGCTGCGCTGGATAACCGTAGCGGATATCGTTCATCAGCAGGTGCTGCTGCGCCACCCCGACTTCGTAGTCGCCCGCAAGAAAGGCCAGTTCTGGCAGGTTCGCGAGAAGGTCTTTGACTATGAAGGCCGCTATCGTCGGGCAAATGAATTGCGCGGTTAGCGGACTTTTCATTGATGTGAGCGGCATTTGAGTATAAAATGCCGCCCGCTTCACATCCGTGGAGCAGAACACTCACCTGCTGCTGGGTCGCCTGTAGTAGGGTTTTAAATACAGAGAGAAATCAATGTTCACTATCGAAGCAGAAGTACGTAACGTGCAGGGTAAGGGTGCGAGCCGCCGCCTGCGTACCGCTAACAAGTTCCCGGCTATCGTTTACGGTGGCGAAGCTGCTCCAGTTGCTATCGAACTGGATCACGACAAAGTATGGAACATGCAGAACAAAGCTGAGTTCTACAGCGAAGTTCTGACCATCGTTGTTGGCGGTAAAGAAGAAAAAGTGAAAGTTCAGGCTGTTCAGCGTCACGCGTTCAAGCCAAAACTGACTCACATCGACTTCGTTCGCGCGTAATCGCAAACCAGTCGAAAAAAACCCCGCAGCTGCGGGGTTTTTTTATGCCTGTTATTTACCGCCAGAGGTGCGGCGCTGAAGCTGATCGCGCAGGTTCGGCGGCGTGCCTTTGATGGTCAGGGTGTCGGTGGCCGGATCCCAGAAAATGCGTTCACCTAACAGCATGGCGTCAAAGTTGAGGGTTAACCCACCGCCGCTGCCGGCAAATTTGGTTAACTGGCGCAGCGTGCTGCGATCCGCCGGGAAGCTCTCCTCAAGCTCATAGCCTTTCTCAGCGGTGAATTCCTGGAAGCTCACTTCGCTGACGCCAGCCAGCTCTTTTGACAGGGACTCCAGCTCAATCTCTTCCCCCGCCTGCAGCTGCTCGTTACAGTAGCTGTAAACCTGCTGACGTACGGTCTGGCGTTCAGATTTATCGAGCTGCGCTTCAGCCGTGAAGTCATCAACAGCCTGCAGCAGCCCTTTGTTCTGCGCTTTGGCGTTCAGGCCTTCACTGGCACCGAGGAAGTCCATAAAGAAATCCGCCACTTTACGGCCCACGCGCCCCTTCAGGAAGGTCAGGTAGCGGGTCGACTCCGGGTTGGTTTCCCACTCGGTCAAATCAATACGCGCCACAATATCCGCGTGGTTGATATCCAGATAGTGCGTTGAGCTGATGTCCAGTTGCTCGTTCACGCGCATGCTGCTTAAGTTATTCAGCACGCTGACCAACAGATACTCGACCGCCAGATAACGATAGTGGCAGAACAGGACGATGCCGCCGTCGGCGAACGGATATTTCGCCAGCTCGTCGCGCAGACGCCCGGTTGCGGCGCGGCTAAACGCCAGGAAATCCTCTTCGCCCTGACGCTGCAGGCGCAGGCTATCGGCCAGCTCACTCTCTTCGCTGAACAGACCATAGGCTTTATTTTTGGCGCTGTAGACGCGATGCAGCTCTGCCATCATTTCCACAACGGTTGCCGTGGGTTCCAGTAACGAATCGCGTAGCACCACTTCAAGGGTTTGCTCATCACGCTTGATAAGCTGGTGCAAGGCAATCTGGTTGATTTCCAGACTCATGATAAACTCTCCTTTTAGACCGGGCGGTATTCAACCACCACCAGGACATGTGTGCAACAACAGATAAAAAAGGGGAAAAAAAGCTGTTGCTACGGTAATATGTTGCCCTTTCATCAACAAACTGATTTTGATTTATGCCACAACATTCCCGCTACAGTGATGAACACGTTGAACAACTGCTCAGTGAGCTGGTCAACGTACTGGAAAAACATAAAACGCCGACCGATCTCTCCCTGATGGTTTTGGGAAATATGGTCACCAACCTTATCAACACCAGCGTTGCTCCGGCTCAGCGTCAGGCGATCGCCAACTCTTTCGCCCAGGCATTACAGTCATCCGTCAGCAACGACCAGGCCCATTAAGGGAAACGAACAACAGTTTATGGTGACGAATCGTCAGCGCTACCGTGAAAAAGTCTCCCAGATGGTCAGCTGGGGACACTGGTTTGCCCTGTTCAACATTCTGCTAGCGACGGTAATTGGCTGTCGTTATCTGTTTGTCGCAGACTGGCCTACAACGCTAACCGGGCGTGTCTACTCCTGGATAAGCGTTGTCGGCCACTTTAGCTTTTTGGTATTCGCCACCTATCTGCTGATCCTGTTTCCTCTGACGTTTATCGTCATGTCGCAGCGCCTGATGCGGTTCTTGTCCGCCATCCTTGCGACGGTGGGGATGACGCTGCTGCTTATCGACAGTGAAGTGTTCACCCGCTTCCACCTGCATCTCAACCCTATTGTCTGGGAACTGGTGATAAACCCGGACCAGAACGAAACGGCCCGCGACTGGCAGCTGATGTTCATCAGCGTCCCGGTGATCCTGTTGATTGAGATGCTGTTTGCCACCTGGAGCTGGCAAAAGCTCCGCAGCCTGACCCGACGCCGCCATTACGCGAAGCCTGTGGCCGCGCTCTTTTTCGTCTCATTTATCAGTTCGCACATCATGTATATCTGGGCGGATGCGAACTTCTATCGCCCTATTACCATGCAGCGCGCTAACCTGCCGCTCTCTTATCCAATGACGGCCCGTCGTTTCCTTGAGAAGCACGGCCTGCTCGATGCCCAGGAGTATCAGCGCCGTCTGGTCGAACAGGGTAATCCGGAAGCGGTTAGCGTGCAGTATCCGCTGAGCGATCTGCGCTATCGCGATATGGGTCGCGGGCAAAACGTCCTGCTGATCACCGTTGATGGCCTGAACTATTCCCGTTACGAGAAGCAGATGCCTGCGCTGGCCTATTTCGCGAGTCAAAACGTGTCGTTTACCCAGCATATGAGCTCCGGTAACTCAACCGATGCGGGTATCTTTGGCCTGTTCTATGGCATTTCTGCCGGATATATGGACGGCGTGCTGTCTGCGCGCATTCCTGCGGCGCTGATCACCGGGCTTAATCAGCAGGGCTATCAGTTAGGGCTGTTCTCATCGGACGGCTTCAACAGTTCACTGTACCGCCAGGCGCTGCTCTCTGATTTCTCCCTGCCTGCCGCGCAGAGCCAGTCTGATGCCCAGACCGCAAACCAGTGGATAAACTGGCTGCAGCGCTACGCGCAGGAAGATAACCGCTGGTTCTCGTGGGTGGCCTTTAACGGCACAACGCTTAACGACAGCAACCAGGCAGGCTTTGCGCGCCGCTACGGCCGTGCGGCCGGCGATGTTGACGCACAGATTGGCCGCGTGCTTGACGCGCTACGTGAATCAGGCAAGCTTGATAACACCGTCGTGATCGTGACCGCGGGGCATGGGGTACCGTTAGGCGACGAGACGAAGAGCATGAGCTGGTCACGTCCGAACCTGCACGTTCCGCTGGTGATCCACTGGCCGGGAACGCCGGCGCAGCGCATCAATATGCTCACAGAACATAAAGATGTCATGACGACCCTGATGCAGCGCCTGCTGCACGTCAGCACGCCAGCAAACGAGTATTCTCAAGGGCAGGATCTCTTCAGCGCGGTACGACGTCATAACTGGGTGACGGCAGCAGACGGTAACACGCTGGTGGTGACCACGCCAAAGCTGACGCTGGTGCTGAACAGCAACGGGAACTATCAGACCTATAATCTGCAGGGTGAACGGCTGAAGGACCAGAAGCCGCAGCTGAGTCTGCTGCTGCAGGTTCTGACGGATGAGAAGCGTTTTATCGCTAACTGATTAATTATAAACCAGTTAGCGACAGATTCCCTTGCATTCGAAACGGAATCGAGTAGTATCTTTTTATGCGTCGGCACGTAGCGCAGCCTGGTAGCGCACCGTCATGGGGTGTCGGGGGTCGGAGGTTCAAATCCTCTCGTGCCGACCAAAAACACATTGAAAACCAGCCTCTTATGGCTGGTTTTTTGTTTAAGAAAAATTGCGATGGCGAAACGATGGTGAAATGATGGTTGAACCCTGCTTTAAATTGCCGGGCAATCATCGTTCCCTACCCTATTAAGGCTATGCGTTAATACTCCAAAAACCTCCACGCCATCCAGTGCATCGCCTTCTATCGCTTCACCATCTTCAGTTATTAATGCCGCCCCGTATAGTTTTGCAAACTCGTTCCTGTTATCCATTCTTACCAGTAGCGTATCTCCCTGCTCTGGTCTCAGAGCAACGTTAATCACTGCCCAGCCACAGGATGTTTCTATTACCCTGCAGTTCCCGTCAATTCCGCATAGCAGATCTATGGTTAACCGTTGTTCCTGGTAATCCATAGCAGGTGAAGGAAAGCCCATCAGAAAACCCTCCCCATATTACGCAAGATCCAGTAACGGTTATCGCTTCCATTCGTCGTCTTATCAGCAAAGTCTGGTTGGTATCTCTTAATCCATGCATTGGCATCTGCCTGGCTGAAATGCCAATTCCTAACGCGCAATTCAGTAATGAATTTGTCAGTGTTCAAACAAAGATATCCCTTAGGATTCTGTTGTATGGCCGCTAAAAAGGCCGCACGTATATCAGGTTGACGAGGCATAAGGTCGCCCTCTCTGGACTATTGACTGTATGCATATACAGTAGTATTTTTGTGATTACAGATCAAGTTAGGCAAGAGGGATAGCAATGTTTGTTGAACTGGTATATGACAAGCGTAATGTTGCGGGGCTCGAAGGGGCCAGAGAGATCATTCTGGCCGAGCTGACGAAGCGGGTGCATCAGATTTTCCCTGATGCCGAAGTGAAGGTGAAGCCGATGCAGGCGAACGGCTTGAATAGCGATGCAAGTAAAAGCGATCGGGAAAAGCTGAACCGCATGCTGGAAGAAATGTTTGAAGAGTCCGACATGTGGCTGGTTTCTGAGTCCCCGACCGTTCGCCAGGTTGGCCTATAAATTTTACTCGGGCATGAATACAGAGCAACCAGTTGCCGCCCGTTTTTCATGCGATGGGCGGCAGCCCTATCAAGAGCCACTCTCTTTGTTGGCTTCTAATTCATGAGCGTCATCGAGAGCTTTTTTAGCAGCCAGCTGTTTTTGATTCCAGATGCTGTTAGCAGGCATTTCTACTCGAACGCTGACGAACTGATCTGACGGGATATCAATAGGCTCTCCGTCATTGATCCCGTCACGTTCATTTCTGGCATAAGCAGGTGCTGAAGGATGTGTGCGGTGGTAGGTTTTCACCAAGATAGAACCGTCAGCCTTAACCTCATAGTCCAGCCAGATTAAAGGCTGCTTATTTCGATCAGAGGGTATTTCAAAGCCGCCATCAATCCCACCCCATGCAGCGTCAGCATTCAGCCCCATACACCCTTCAATCAGATACTCACCGATAGCCTGGCGGGTTACAGTGCATCCTTCAGATTCATCGTTAAGCTGACACGAACCATCACCGAACAACTGTACAATCGGAGAAGCGGCTTTTAACGTACCGTCAGATGCACGGGTCGTATTTCCGGTGTGGTAAATCCGCATCCAGCCAGAATCATTGCCATCCGACATACTCATGAACTGAATAATTTTCCCGCTAAGAATCAGCGCAGCAAATGATTGTTGTGCTACCGGAGTGCTTCCACTCCCAATATTACGGTCTGATAACCGGATGCCAGAACCATACATTCCAGGACCGCCAGAGGTCGCGGGAGTGACATTGCAAAAACGGGTGCCCTGGCTTTTGTCCCAGATGTCGCCGATTACTGGTAAATTTTTAGAACCCAAGCCAAACGCCCCAGATACCAGCACATTATTATCACCCTCACCAGTGTTCTTGATTGCGCTGTCTCCCAAACCGAGGTTTGTTCGAGCGCCTGATGCGCTTGTCGAACCTGTACCGCCCTGGTTAACAGGCACTGCCCCGCCGCTCTTAGTCGCCATATTGTCAGACAGATATTTCCATGACGGGCCGGTGAATGTCGTGCCGTCTGGCAGCTTCACTGTGATGTTTCCGGCGGCGCTGTAAACCTGCTGCCAGTTCTGTTTGTCGTAATTCAGTCCACGCAGCGCTTCAGCGCTTTGTGCCACCAGCGCAGCCGTTACCATGTTGAGAGCCACGCGAGGAACTGCTGACCAGGCCGCACCTGATTGTGTAGGCCCGGTAAAGTTGCTGATCAGCGTCAACTGGGTATTACTCTCGACTGATTTGACTGGCAGCGTATACGGAACGCCGCCTACAGTAGAGACAATGAAGTCACCTGCAGCGATTTCATTTGCAAATGCCGTTCCGCTACCACCAACAATAGCGGACCCGTTTGTGAGGGTAATTGTACCTGCCGACATAAAAACTCCTGAGTTCAGATAATAAAAAACCCGCCGAAGCGGGTTCTTGTTTTGTTCATTTTGAACAGGTCGACCTTGAGAAGTTATTTTTGCTCACCCATCGCCAGTTGAAGGGGTAGCCTGCTCTATATTGTGTCTGACTGGCTACTTTACGCACACCGTAAATCTGTACCGACTGAACCTGTCCACCAATAAGCGCTTCTGCCTCGCAAAATGGTTTCTGCTTTTGCAGAACTGAACCGGAGCAAGCAGAAAGAAACAGGCAGAATACCATCGCGAATATTATTTTTGTCATTTCACACCTTGGCTAGTTTTTAATAAGTAAAACTAACGCAGCGGTATTAAAATATAAAATAGATATAACAGATCAATTATGTTGATTTGATCGCTTAAAACGATCAATCATAGGCGGCAGTGTTGATAGCCGTCAAAGCTATCCCAGTCGTTGTCCCACCAGCAGCAGAACCAGTAGCCGTAGTCGATGGCGCGGCATTAATTCTGGTTGATGAACCATTAAACCGACATCCTGAGTAAGCTGTGATATTTACAATCGTGGGTGGCTGAGTGTTATTGTTCTGGATGATTTGGGAGCCAAGGATAGCGGGCGCCACCGCATAACTCCCAGGTAAAGTGACGTCAATATTAATTCCACCTGTCGTAGCTCCCGGCGTCCCAACAGTCACAAGGTCACTCAATATCCGACTTTCGTTTGTCAGAACCAACTTCCCGGCAGCATCCCAGATAGCAAATCCCCATTTTGGCAATGTCTGCGGGTAGATAGCAAAGATGTAGGCCGTTAATGTATGTGCCTGTCCATAAGCATTGCTTGATCCAACAAGAATATTTCCTCCTGATCTGGCCGCACTGACCAATGTAGGCTGAGCTGTATCACTTGTTTTGCAAAAAACCATTGCTGGATAAGACACGTCCAGAGCTACTGCTGCAGATGCACCGTGATATGCCCCGCTTGCTACTGAGTTAACCACTACCTTTCTGTATAGACAGAATGGTGTGGACTGTGGGGTAATAAAAGGATTTCCGCTTTCCAGAGCAATCAGCGCGCCATAATCTGCCACTAGGCTTTCTCCACATAAACTACGAGCTCACATTCAGATGCTGGATAGTTTCCAATCCCTACGCTGCTTGCCGCGGAAAGAGTTATCGTATTTCCGCTGGCGACGATACGTCGTCCCACAGAGACAGCCCCCTTATCCAGAGAAACGACAAACCCGACCTTCATTCCGTCCGGAATGGTAAATGACCAGCTTCCGGAGTTTTGCCCCTCAGAAAGTGGGATGCGGCCTACCACTGAAACTGGCTTAATACCGTAATTGTTCGGGTTGCCATTGGCATCCCACGTCTGAATGCCCCACGTCATCAAAATACCCCCGTAATTTTACCAATCTGTACGCGGAGAACGCCGTTCGCGTCCCTGATGCTGTCCGTTACATTCGTAGTCTTTCTTGCGCCCTCCCCGTCACTGCCGTAGTTTTCCCAGGTACCTCCTTTATCCAGTTTCCACCCGGACTGCCCGGCGACATAATTGTTGGACTGGATAAAGTTACCGATTTTGGCGTTGGTGATCGTGCCATCCTGAATAAACCCTGAGCTGATGAAGACCTGGCCATTAACCACCGCGAACGGCGAATACTGGGTATCACCACTGCCACTCATCAGTACGAACTGGTTAGCGTTGAAACCTACTCGGGTAACAATCGGCTGCCCTGCCTGCGCCAGAACGGCAATCGACATCCCGGCGTTATACATGATGCCGTTTATCCTAACGCCTGTTTTAAGGGTGTAGATTGCCGAAGCACCTGAGGCATCGACCACTGCGGTAAGTTTGTCCTCCAGTGCAGCCGTGACGTCATTGATCTGCGCCTGCACCTGCGTCGACATTTCGGCCATTGCCTTATCTACCTCAGCAATGGTCGTTTTAACAACAAGGATATCGGCACGCACTTCACCGTATTGTGCCCACTGGTGCTCAACTGTTCCGTGGTTCGCCAGGGCGTTCTGTAGAATTCCCTCAATGTTGGTATCGATGTCACCGGTGAGGCGTTCCCCGTCGGCTGAGGTTAGAAAATCGTCAGCGATATCGCCCAGATAATCATCGGCGTTATCATTAGACATCCCCCTTACCCAGTCGGTATACCCGGATTCGTTACCTGTTCTGTCGACCAGCTGCGCGCGGTACCAGAATTCCTGCCCAGCCTTAAGCCCGAGCTGGGTATATTCAGCGGATGGATAAGGCACATCTGACAGCAATAATGGATCTGAAAAGTCACTGTTGGCTGTGTACTGAATTTCCGTTTTCAGCGTATCATCGGTATTTGCCGGGAAACCCCAGTTAAGACGAATCCCCCAGTTAATGCCCGTGGCCGTAAATCCTACTGGCTTAGGCGGATTACCTACCTTGCCGGTCAGTGTCTTCTCTTCTGAATATCCCCATCCTGAGGAAATTTCAGCGGCATTAATTGCGCGGACGCGCACCAGGTAGCGTCCGGCATAAATCCCCGGGACGTCAAATGACGTGGTGGAACTGCGAGGCATGTTCACCCAGTTTCCGTCGTTGCGGCGCCACTGCCCCTCATAGGCAATAGCGTTTTGTGCCTGGTCCCAGCTCACTCGCATGGTCTCAACGCTGATATTCTGCTGAACCACAGAAAACGAGCTGATCACGATGTTCGCAGGCGGCGACTGATTACCAGGAGGTATTACACTTATTGGCCTCTGGTCGATAATTGCGCCAGTATCAATACGGGCATACTTATCCGGATCGTGCCATGCGCCGGTAATCGAGAAAGTGCCATCACCGTTATCGGAAACGCTGACAACACGATACTGCTGCGCGTAAAGCTCGTCAGATTCAACCACCCAAACAGCTTCGGCCTGTGGCGTCTCACTGTATGCCGTGGTGACTGTGACTGATTCACCGTTCACGGCCTGAATGGTCCTGCTCTGCGACGCTCCGGAAGGTAGGTTGAGAATAAGGCGATCACCTGCTGCCGCATCTGCCACGCGGTCAAGTTTGATAACGCGACCGTTAACGGCGCTGATGCGGCCGCCCATAACCTTTCCGGAAAGCAGCTCGTCTGCAACGGCGATGATGTAGCCCGGCTGCGGAATGTTTCCGTCCAGCCCGACATCAAATGAAACAACACGATCCTTGTTGTTGGTGAGAATACCCCAGCGCCCCTTTCGGTTAGCCTCTGACTGTCTGGTGCAGCCGATGGCGGTCATTTCCAGTTGGTTAAAACCGTACCGCGCAACCAGCGCCTGCTCAAATACCGGCTCCATCGCGTCGGCGTAGGCATTACCGGGATCAGACCACGACACCAGCGCCGTGGTATAGCGGGTTTTCGTGGTGCTGCTCGAATAGGTAAAACGCCCTTCAATAACGTTAGCGCGCGTATAGCTGTAATCTACATCACGCGGCATGTCTGCCAGGGCCACAATCTGATCCCCGCCCCAGTAGGTCATGCCACGGAAGATGGCAGCAAAATCGCGGAGGACTGTGTAAGCATCATTCCGGTCCTGAATGTACACGTTGCAGGTATAACGCGGTTCGGTACCGTTACCACCTTTGCCGTCAGGAACCATCTGATCGCAATACTGGGCAACCTGATAAAGCGTCCATTTATCGATGTTAGCAGCTGTTAAGCGATGGCCGAGGCCAAACCGGTCAGAAACAACCAGATCGTAAAAAATCCACGCAGGGTTATCCGTCCATGCCCACTTAAACGCACCGGTCCATGTACCGCTATAAGTGCGGGTTTCAGGGTCGTAGGTATCTGGTACGCGGATAACGCGGCCGCGCGGTTCGCATGAAATTTGAGGAATAGAGCCGTTGAACTGGCTTGAGTCGAATTCGATGTAAAGCAGCGCGGTGTTCGGGTAGCGCAGTTTGGCGTCAATCACCTCGGTGAAGCTCTGCAGCGTCATCGTGTCGCCGATCTTCGCGCTGTTGGCGTCAGAGGTAATCTTACGCAGGCGGATTGTCCAGGTGCTGCCAGCCTTCGGTAAATCAATACGATGGCTGCGCTCATAACCAGACGTCGTTTTTCCGGTCACGCTGGTATTGAGTACCGTCTGCCATGCGCCGCCGTCCGTCTGCAGGTCAATCGCATAATTGACCGAGTAACCCACCAGATCGCCGTCGTCCTCCTGTTTGAAAAGCGAGGGCCATTTCAGACGCAGGCGAACGGCTGAAAGCTGCGTATTGGTGAACGTGCGCGTCCATGCTGTAGCGCTTGATACTTCGGTGCCCACGCTGATTTCATTTTCGGTACCGGGAATACCCTGAATGTAATTTTGCGCCTGAGTTCCCGCCCGAAACTCCCACGTCACGCCGCTGAAGTTTTGGGAGCCGTCAGCATTCTCCAGGGCCGTCCCGTCCAGATAGATATCTTTGCCGGTTAGCTGCCCTGCAAACTCCCCTTCCCCAAGCGCGACGAGGATTTTTGCCTTCGCTACAGATTGCAGATCATCAGGCTGTTCGGTTGGGGTTCGTGAACTTGAGCTGCCGCCCTTGCGGCCCTTTAACACTTTTTCTGTAGCCATATTGCGCCCATAAAAAAAGCCACCCGAAAGTGGCCTAAAAAAAGGTTTGTTATCTACTGCTGATCTTCGACATAAATTCCGGCAGAAATAATCGCTCCGCCTATCCGCCGGCGACCATAAAGGAGCGGTACCGGATAGCCTTGTGCCGCGGTGTTTGTTACACCACCGAATGCGTATGATGCACGGTTATCTGCGCTTTGTTTGCTGGCCAGACCTGCAGGTTGAGGAGATAGCATTTGGACAACACCTCCCAGCATCATGGCTGCACCGAATTTCGCAGCCCCATATCCCACCGCTGATAGAGTGCCACCTGAGAAATAGCCAATGGCTACCCCAACAACGACGAGCACGGCGCCAAGGATTGTCTGTAATACCCCGGCTTTTTTACTTCCTATTACAACCGGGACAATTCGAATAACTTCACCGGTTACCGGAAAACCAAAATCATCCTTCCCGATATTTTTTTTATCTTTAAAGACGGCGTAAGTCAGGCCCCTTGCTTTGCTGGTGATCAGGAATTTCTCCAGCCCGTCTATTGTTTTTGTAAGAGAGTTGATCGCCTCTGCGGTTGTTCTTATTAGGCGATGGTGAACCTTCCCGTAGGTTTTACCCAAAACACCGCCGAGCTCAATTCGGGTCATAACCTCTGACATTTTCATTCTCCATAAAAAAAAGCCACCCGAAGGTGGCTTAGATTATTATTGCTTTTTCAAAGACATGATCTGGCGGCCGTAGCCCAGTGGTCGTTCCATCCTTTCGCGACGGCATAAACCTTTATATCGCTTCCACCTGTCGCTGATTTATCGATATTCACTACTGAAAGAGCACCGAATATATCGTCCGATGCTGTGATTTTGTATCCTGACTCAGTGGGTATGCTGGAGCTTGAAGAACGTAGCTCCACCCATTTAGGAGCAAGGCAACGGTTAACTTCATCAACAGTTTTTGTTGAATGCTCTGACAGAATAGGTTTTTGTTCTTCCAATGAGGAAACAGAACAACCCACCAGCAGGAAGATAAAAATAGGGAAGATAATCTTTTTCATCGCACATCAGTCCTTTTGACAGATTGACTCATAGGAATCAAATTTCTTTTGGTCTTGGTCATTAATTATGATGATTGGTCCATGATTATTGACCTTTCCATCTTTGACCTCAATCCGCACATAATATGGTTTTTTACCCGTATATGCGCCGTATGAATTTTTAGCATTCACATAACCGCAAACATATCCAGTATTTTCACCAAAATCGCGGAAAAATGATTCAAACTTAGCGCTCTCCGGATCTTTGAGGGTGTCCTTGACTAAGGACTCCCCCATGTCAATGAAATCCTTTTCAGAAGGTGTGCAACCAACAATAATCAGGCTACACGCCAATATCGAAAGAAATTTCCTCATATCCCTAACCCCTTTTTTCGTTTTGCAAAAGGTTAGCACAGAGATTTGTAACGGAGAATCTTCATCGTCCTTTCCTGCCAGTATCCACCATACGGCACGCGCTGACTCAGGTGACCGTACAGATGGTGAAGCAGCATATTACCCTCCAGCAGTATACCCGCGTGGTTCCACTTATCAGCCTGCACCTGCATGATCACCATATCGCCAGGTTTCGGCGGCCCGTCGAATTCACGGAATCCGCACTCGTACCAGCAATCCTGATAGAAGTTGTCCGGGTAGTCGTTTTCCCACCAGGGATAATCAACCCGGTAATCGTGAAGTTCGATACCATGCGTTTGCCGGAAATAGCTCATTACCAGCCCCCAGCAGTCGAAGTGCCCAAGAACAAACGGGCGCTCCAGCAGCGGCAGTTCTCCGCGCGGCTGGATGGTGCGTAAATCCCCCTCCGGCCAGCTCACGATATGCCAGGGTAAAAGCGTTGCATCGCATTGCGCTTTATCCAGTTCGCTCGGTTGCGTTGTGGCGTCAGGGTGACTGTGAGCGATGGCGATCACCGTGCCCCAGTCCTCAGCAGTTGAGTAATCTTCCGGGCAGAGGACAAAATTGTCCTCCGGCTCCGTGGCAAGGTTGCGGCACGGGAAATAACGTTCAACACGGCTTTTCTGCGCCACCACGCCGCAGCACTCGCGAGGATATTCAGCTGCAGCATGCGCCATAATCGCATCGATGGTTTTCTGACGCATATCAACTCCTGATCAAAGACGTACCCGGGAAGCCACCAAACGAGAGCTCGTTATTTTCACCGAACCGAAGTTTGCAGGCCGTCAGCGTGCCGTTGCATTCATCAAGCGACGGATCGCTGACTGGGTTGTTGTTTTTGTCGAAATAGTTGGTCCCGGCATAATCGCAGCCGTCGCCGGTGCGATACTTGTTCCGTATGCACCAGGTGCACAGGGAGTGAAGCTGCCGCGTAGGGATCATTTGTCCCTGCAGGTCCATCGGGCTGGATAGCGTGAACTCAACCACTTCGTTGGTTTCACTACTCTTTGCATCGATGTAGAAAACCTTCAGCTTTTCCTGGTTCGGGTCAGCTGTTGGATTGCCGTCGGCAAAGTTAATCGCGTCAAGATATTTGCCCAGCGTGTCATGGATGGTCACTTTCGCCTGCAGCATATCGTCATAAGCCAGGCAAAGTGCCGTTATGGAGCTATCAAGGTTAGCCACTGATAATTTTGGCTGCGCGCTACTTCCACTCGTAGATGCTTCGATCCCCTCAATCTGGCAGGGCCAGGCTTTATACTCCTCCCCCTGCCACCAGATAGATTTTGCAGGCAGTTTATTTTCATCACCGCCAGCAGCGATAATTTCGGCTTCAGAGTGCGCAAGACTGTAGCTGTGAAATCGCAGCACATCACCGGTACCAAATGCCGTGCCATCCACTTCGAAAAGCCTGACCACATCGCCAGGTTCGAGCTTCTGAAAATCTGCGTTAAGACTCATGGTTGGAATGCCTGTATGAATGTTGCTTCAAGGTTAAATTTCCCGGCGCCCAGCCCCGTAGGTTTATACGCCTCGCAGCGATAAAGCCCTAATGGTTCAAGTGGCGGTTTCCACTGAAACGCTTTGGTACCGCCGTGCCTGTCAAGAAAAGTCTTTATGGCCTCGATATAGGATTCATTTCCTGTGAAATTAAGCGTCCACTCCTGACTTCTGGCGTTTAATCCATCACCAGACACCTGCTCATATCCATCGCCAAACTTCGCTTTCCTCGTCCGGAAAGTCGTATCAGCCTCAGCGTTAATTCTTGGGCACCATGCAAAAGTTTCAATGGCCATTAACGCCCCCCTTTCGTCATATTCCAGATAGCCCCGCCAGGGGCTAAATCTCTCATTATCAGCTCCCTGTAACGCTTATCTGTAAAAGCACCAACTTCTCGCGCAAATTGTTCGTAGCCAGTCGTCGCCTGTGTTTGAGTGTTTCCGTTACCATCGATGGTGATATAAACCTGTGGCGCCGAAGATACAGACTGACCGCCGCCACCTCCGACCGCCCTAACGCCGAGAGAACCATCCGGCGCGCGGGTAAGCGGCATGATCGCCTCCGGCCCAGCCTCGCCCATGATTCCGGCCCCGCCTTTTGCAAAAGCGAACATGGTGGGGTTTCTGACGATCCCATTACTAAAAGCACTCAGAGAGGGGGAGTCATAAACGCCGCCTTTGGCGTTAAACTGGAAGTTCGATCCGTAACTGGAAACCGCCGTACCGGTGCTGGCAGCTGCGCCGCCGGCACTGCCACCGAAATACCCGGCAATCCCGCCCACCAGCGAGCCAAACAAACCAGATTCGGAAGAGCCGCCCCCCATCGCGCTTACCACCGCCATCTGCAGAGCCACTTTTTCGATAATCTGCAGGACAGAAATACCCCACGATTTCCAGCTAACCTTATTGCCTTCCAGCATTGAGGTGACGTTACCAAACGCGCTGTCGAGTGTGGTTTTCACTCCAGCAGAAACCGTTCCGGATACGTTACTGATTTCATCAAACCAGTTTGCATAGCCGCGTGATACTCCGGACATCCAGTCCGCTTCAGCTGCTGCAATAGCCTTGTATTTCTTATCCAGAGCATCGAGGGCTGCGGCGCGCTGCGCGATTGCCTCGGTACCGCCGTCCGTTTTAGCAAAAACGCGGTCGATCTGTTGCGTCTCGTCGAACCGGCTGCGCTGGCGATCGCTCATGCCTGCGGTTTCGGTTGTCAGCGTCGCCTCATCCCTGAACTTTCGGGCCGCTTCAGTTAAATCCTTCAGGGCATCAGCTTGTTCGCGCTGCTTGCGCACGTTCTCGTCGGCTTTTTGCGTCCATTTTGCCAGCTCTGCTGATGATGCCTGGATCGCCCTGCGCTGCTCGTCTGTCCATTTAGTGCCTGCCTGGTGCGATGCAGCGTAAAGCTCCGAGGCTTTTTCGCCTTCCGTGGCCCGAACGCGTTGCACGTCGATAGCCACGATCAGATCGGCCATTTTCCTGGAATACTGTTCGGCGGTGCTGGCCGCTTCGCGCTCGGCTTTACTCTGCGCATTTGAGGCAGCAGTGGAGGTTTTTTTTGCCTCTGCAGCTGCTGCATCCTTTCTGGCAGCCTGATCCTTGTTGTAGATGTACTGTGTATAAAGCGCCCCCGTCAGCTTCAGGTCTTCTGCTTCGTAGACGTGCTGCTGATGGAGTTTCTCTAATCCGCTTAAGCTGGCCAGCTCATTATCGCGGCGCGAGCGCTCCAGTGCAGTTTGCTGTTGAGGCGTTGCGTTCGCCAGTGAGACGACGGGCCCGGCATATTGCGGCGGCTTGGCGCCAGCGGTCGCTGACATTGAGCGGTTAAGCAGGTCATACGCACCTTTCAGGATTGATACGGCACCAGCCTGTTCGATAGCCTTTTGCGTGGCCAGATCGCTGGCCTGGTTTACCAGCTTCTGCGTTTGCTCGACTTTTGAGGCTGCCTGTTCGCGCTGGTACTCCAGCTGGTTCAGCTTATCGGTCAGCTCGATATTTTTGGCCGTGATGTCGGCCTGGTCCATGAAAGTGTTAATCAGGGTCAGCGTCGGATGGCGGTTGTAGTCCTGCTGGATTTGATCAACCGCCTTAAGGCTGTCTTTCACCTTCGCGATCTGAGAGTCGAGGTCGGCCAGGTCCTGCTTCTGCGCCTGTAAAGATGTACGCGCATCGGCTGCGGTCGAACGCAGGCCAAGTACCGACATCTGCTGCAGCTTGGTGTTGATCTCGTCAAGGTTGTTGGCAAAGCCGACAGCCTCACGGTGTACCTGCTGGGTATGCTGATAAAGGCCATACATCGCAGCGCCGGCACCGATAATGACACCAGGCCAGCCACCGAGAATGCCCAGCACCCCACTACCCAGCCGGGACATCACCGAGGCCGTATTTGTGAGGTTATTAACGGCAGAAGCCCTGCCAGCAATGGCCGTGTTCAGCGATGCCTGAGTTGCAGCAAGGTTACGTTCTGCGACAATCTGAGCCTCAATGCTCGTCGCCGCTGCGCGCGCCTGTTGTGCGCGGTAAACAGCCTGGCGACCAGCAGCAACGCTAACCTGAGCGCCACGAACCTGAGCCTGCGCCAGCGCGACCTCGGCGGCCGTATTAGCGAGCACTGCCCGGGTTGACTGAGCTACGCTGCCGACCATGTTGCCAAAATAACGGGCGAGGCCAACACCAACCAGAATACCGGCTGTATTTGCCACATCATCGATGTTATTCGCCAGACCATCCAGCACGCCAGAAAGAGTGGATGATGCGCCGACGGCATCGTTCGCCCCGCCAACCCATGCTAGGAAGGCGTTTTGCACTTTCTGTGCAGATCCGCTGATGGATGCAGGAAGGGTGTCGAATTCTTTACGGAGAATCTCAACGTTGGTCAGCAGCGGGACAATCTTGTTGGTCGTCAGCTCGCCGTTGTTGGCCATATTTCGCAGGCCACCAACAGTGGTACCCAGCCCATCAGCCAGCAGTTTCGCCAGGCGGCCACCGTTCTCCATGATGGAGTTAAATTCTTCACCTCGCAAAACGCCTGAGCCAAGTGCCTGACTAAGCTGGGTGATAACAGAACTCGCCTCTTCGGTACTGGCGCCAGACAGCTTCAGTGAGGTTGCTACGGTTTCCGTAACTTTTGCGACGTCAGCAGAAGCGTAACCGGCATCTCGCAGGGACTGCGCAATTCTGCTGTACAGGTTGCTGTTTGCCTCGAGGGATGTTCCGGTGCGCTGGCTAATCTCCATCAGCACGCGCTGGGATTGCACGTAATCCTCGCTGGAAGAGGACGCAAGGCGAAGACGCCCATTCAACTGGTTCCACGTGTCGGCAAACTGAATCAGCTGATGCGTGGCAAATGCACCAGCCCAAGCACCGGCAAGCCCGGCAGCAGAAGATCGCACGGTTGCAAGCTGAGAATTCAGGTCAGCCAAAGACCGCTGAGTTTCACGCGTGGCCGCTGCAGCTTTTTTCCCGCCCTGTTCCATAGTGCGGTAGTAATCGGTTCCCATGCGGGACGCTCTGGCGATCTCTGACTGGAAAGAAGAAGAGTTCGCCGAAATTTTGATGATTAGCTCGCGCAGCGTTGCCATATTTCACCCATAAAAAAGCCCGCAGCCGCGGGCATCAAAGACTGGACATCCATTCTTCAAGTTCAGAGACTTCAGCGCCTTCTTCCTGCTCCCCCCATTTCAGCATCACGTCAGGAATGGTGAATTTCCCGCCCTGAGAGTTCAGCATTGCAACGGAGATCTGCGCCGCCTGAGCATCGGCGCGCCAGTCACCAATCGGACTGATGCGGTCGAACTCGATCCACATTTTGAGCTCGCTGGCGGTCATGGTCTGGCGCAGTTCGTGAAGAGTGCGCCCCATCCGGAGCGCCAATGACATCAGGAAAAAGGTCAGCGGCTGCTTTACGGCTTTCCCGCTTCTTCCTGGCTCATTCCGAGGTTGAGGGCCTGAGCCAGCAGGCGGGAGTGCACAGGACCATAAATTTTAGATACCTGCTCCTGATCCTCATCACTGAATACTCGCTCGCCGTTTTCATCCAGCAGAACGTCAATAAACAGAACCACATCAGCCTCTTTGTTACGCAGAAACTTTTCCGCCTCCGTCAGCGTCGGTGCCTCTTCGCCCTCGGCGAGCTGGGGATTAACGATCTCCCGGAATTTCACCCAGGCATCGCCAGAGGGTTCACGCAGCGTTACCTTTACGCCATCCCATTCAGGGACCGTGATACCTTCTTTGGTGCGGTAGGCTTTCGATGCTGTAAGCGCCACGTTGCGTAATGAATTCTGTGATGTTTTTTGCGGCATTTCATTTTTCTCTTGTTACATGATCGGAGGGATAAAAAAAGCGGCCGAAGCCGCTCAGGAACCAGACGCGTAGATGCGTTTAGGTTTGCCGCGTACACGCAGAGAATAGGTTGCGCCAACAACGGAAGAGGTTGCAGCAGACCATGAGCTCTGGCGTACCTCCACCAGCACGTAGAAACCGTTGCCAGACGGGAATACCACGCGCAGCGCGCGCAGTTCGTCATTTTCGTAAGCGGTCTGCAGTGCCTCCTGCGCTGCTTCATCGCCAACCCAGTTACGGGTAATGCTCATTTCAGCAGGCGCGGCGAGGCCGTTGGTTTGCTCCTGTTCAGTTGAGCACAGCGTGGTTACGTCGATATCCCCTTTCTGTCCGCCGGTGAAGGTGATCTCCTTTGTTGCACAGGCTGCTTCCAGCCAGGTAACACCAGCCCCCGGGAAACCTGAGGCGTTAAAATCCTCGGCGGTTACGGGTGCGTCGGAGACGGCAAAGGTCATCCCCTTTGTGACTTCATACTTACTGGTCATGGTTTCTCCAGTTAAAAAAAAGACCGCCGGAGCGGTCTGTTATGGTGGGTAAAGTTAAACGGTTACCTGAAATTCGAGCGTTGCCCGGTGATAGCGCAGATCAGGCTCATAGCCCGGCGTTTTCACAATGCTTTCCGGCTTCAGCACCTGCAGTGCATCAAGCGCCATATTCCTGATCGTGCGCGCTTCAGCGATGGTGCTGGAATAGACATCAACCTGCACAGAAACGGCAGATTCAGCCTGACCGCAAAGAACGTCTGCGGCCACGTCGGTAATAATCGAGAAAATTACCCATGGCGGAGAGACTGAAGGCTTTCCGTCACTGCCGAGCGGCGCAACGTAGGGATAAACCTGCCCTCCGGCCAGCGACTCCAGCAGAGGATAGAGATCGTCTTCCGTCATTTGCTTAATGCCTCGTCAATGGCCTGGTTCATGCGCCTGATCGCGACCTCCGTCGCCTGCTCCTGGCGAACATCGAACGCGGGACGAATGAACGGGTGCGGCGGCATGTTAACGGTACCCATTTCGACGAATCGCCAGTAAAAGGCGTTTCTCGGGTTATTCGCCTTCATCGTGTTATCGCTGTTCCAGGTGCGCGGGTTAACACCACGAATGTGGACACCGGAAGAAATTTCCCCGCGGCGTCGGCTTTTTTGGGTCACCACCACCACGTTTTTTTTCAGTTTCCCGGTACGCACCGGAGCTCGGGCGATCACTTCTTCCTTAAGCACTTCGGCACCGGCGCGCGTGGCATCACGCAGAACCTTGTTGTTTTCAGCGCGGCTAAGCGCTTCCAGATCCTTTGCGATGTCATTCAGCCCGGAAAAATCAAGGCTCGTCTCAATCATTTTTCGGTACCCTGTTTGCAAAGAATTTCGAGCTGAACACCGCGAGAGTCAGGGATTGGCGGACCAATGATATTCAAAATGGCCCCCTTGAACGCGCCAGTCATAACCCTGAGTCTGGACGCAGCAGTTATATCGCTGCGAAATCGTGTCCATACCCTGATAGTAGCGACTGCGGTTTCAGCACCAGCGGCTACCAACTCGCGCCCACTAATGCCCTTTACTTCTGCCCAGGTTTCTGCGCCGTCATGCCATGTTTCAACAGGCTGGCCAGAAGGATCTCTGGATGTTGTTATGTTCTGAACCAGCACCCTGTCTCTCAGTCTTCCGGCCTGCATAAAGTCCTCCTATACCCCGTAAATTCGGTATGGCTGCAGTAGAGCTTCTACGGCGAAAGGCACCGCTGATGTAATATTTCCGATGTTTACAGCCTCTCGGTTTGCATACCAGTGACCAATCAACAGTAGCATTGCCGCCTTAACATCATCATTCAGTAGAATCGGGTCCGGGTCGTCTGCGTAGCCAGGGGAGCTTTGATTTTCATAGAGCGTTCGCCTTGTCCATGTCTGGACGTAACGCGCCGCCGCACCTGTGTAAATCTCCAGCAGAGCATCATCACCCGAAAAGTCGGTATCAATGCGGCAATGCTGTTTCACCACATTCTGATCAAGCATTTGTTTGCCCCAAAAAAAGCGGCCCGAAGGCCGCAATATTTATCAGCTCCCCGCGCCGGTGCTGAATGAACCGTACACGAACGCCTCAGGGCGTTTCACAGCCAGCGCCAGACGTTCTTCGCAACGGATGGTGATCATGTTTTTCTCGAAGTCGTCGGCGTTCTCCGTGGAGATCACCACGTTCGCATCTTCGCGGTCGAAGATTTGCGCGCCAGCGTTGAATGCACCGGTCAGGAATTTACCCTGGAAGGCTGCCGCTTCCGTTGCAACAACCGGCAGACCCCACAGAGTAGGACCAGTCAGCGCTGCAGGGTTAGCCAGGATGTAACGGCCAAGACTGTCTTTTGTCAGCTCGATCCGCGCCCAGTCAATGAAGTGAAGAACGTGACCGGATGCAGGGAAGCGCGCCAGCTGCGCCTGCAACATTGCCAGACGCAGATCATCAATCCCGCTCTGCTGTTCGACAGTGAACGCCGGATTAAAAGCGGATGCCTGAGGAACGATGCCATGCAGATGAACGCCGGTACCATCACCGAAGAGAATTTCCTGCTCTTCTGCATACTTCAGCCCGTAGCGCATTTCTGCATCAACGGTGGACTGCAACTGTGCGAAGTCATCCAGGATCTGCTTTGAGGCTTTGAACAGGTGGGCGATAGTGCTGACGCCAGTGATTTTCGGCGTGAACTCAATTTCGCTGTATGGTTTCTGCGTATTTTCAGGAACCACTTTCGCGTTATTGGTAAAGCCTGTCTGCTGCACCCAGAAAATAGCTGAGGAGGATGTACGTCCTGGAGCAATCAGATCGCGAATGAACAGGCGCTGTTTCGGTGCCGTATCAATACCCGGCAGGCGCTGTGGCTCCACAACACCATCAGGCACATCCACCGAAGTCAGGGCGGCCTTAACCGGGATGCTGATGCGTTTACCGCCTTCCACGCTGGACGCAAAGGTTTTGAGGGCTTCAGCGGAAATCACCTGGTGGCCAACGGATTCGACAACCTGTTTCGCGTTTGCCAGCGGCATCTGGGCAACATGTTGCTCCAGTTCGCCCATAGCGGCCTTCAGCGTTTTTTCAGCTTCACGAAGCGCATTGAACTCAGAAGCCATTTTATCAACGGCAGCCTTTGTTTCTTCTGACAGCCTGCCTGACTTCTGCGCCTCTTTGAGTGCGTCTTCTGCTTTCGCGTTGAACTTGCCGGTTGCCTCTTCAATGCTGGCAGTGACTTTTTTCAGAATATCGTTTACTTCAGACATAAAGGGTCCTTATTTGACTAGCGCCGCCAGGGCGTTTTCAAGTGAATTGATGGTTTCAGGTTTGATGTCTTCGGCAGCGCCCGGCGTACCGTCGTTGGTGGTGACAGCGCCAGGCATGCCACCGGATAAGGCTTTAAAGAGTTTTCTGCGCTCAGAGCGCGGGGTGTTGGTCTTGGCCAGCAATGCATCAAGTTTGCGAAGCGCGGCTGCAGGCGATTCGTCGCCGTCGCTGACCGCATCTGCAGAAAGCAAGCTGTCTGCCAGTCCCTTCGCCACAGCATCACTGCCACCGATATAGCTTTCCGCGTCCATCAGCTTCTGCACAGCGGCCATATCAAGGCCGGAGCGCGCGGCGTAGATGTCAGCCATAGCGGTATCGAAGGGTTCCAGTGACTGTGCCAGTTCTGCAAAATCATGGCGGTTTCCCATCGCGTAGACCCAGCAGTTGTGAATCATCAGGAAGGCACCGCGGCCAATCTGAATATCATCCCCGGCCATCGCAATTATCGAGGCGGCGCTGGCGGCAATGCCCAGCACCTTCACCGTTACTTGGCCTTCGTATTCGCGGAGCAGGTTATAAATAGCCAGACCTTCGAACATGTCGCCGCCCGGTGAGTTGATATTCACCGTGACGTCGGCGCCGTTCATAGCCCGAAGCGCACCGGCAATACGTTTAGCTGTTACCCCTTCGCCCCAGTAGTCCTGCCCGATCACATCAAAAACAGAAATGCTGTTATCGTCGGTGGCCGCCGCTTTGATCCCGCCGTCCCAGCGGTCCAGTGCAGACGGTAATGTTTCACAGGTAACGCGCGCGCAGGGGCGACCCGCCGGTGCTACCGGAAGTTGTTTTTTGCTCATCAGGAAAGTGCTCCTAAGCGGCCTGTTTCAGCGGAGATTGTTCAAAGGAAATATCGGGGAATACGTGGTTATGCAGCTCTCGCAAGGCCAGTGCCTGAACAGCAGGGTTGCTGCTTTCGAGATTTTTCAGTTGAGTCAGGTTGAGCTGAACGGTGTAAATGTCGCCCCCTTCAATTGGCGGCATGTTCTCAAGACGACGAACGTCATTACGGGACATCCAGCCATTCTGAAGCGCGCTGGTATAGTAAGCAGCACGCCCTGCGCTGTCAGCGCGCAGCAGTCCTTCAACAGAGAACTCTGCAAACACTTCGTCATCGCTGTCGAGTAAACACCGGCCAATTTCTTGCTCAATATTCACCAGCAGCGGTCGAAGAGTATGAGTCAGGAACTGCAGGTTCATGCCCTCAAGGCTGGATGCCCAGCTGCTTTGTTTCGTGGTGTGGCCAACCATGAAAGGAGGCACGCGAAACCAGCGGCAGATTTCCTCAATACTGAAAGAGCGGCTTTCCAGCATCTGGGCGTCTTCGGGATTCATAGTAACGCCCTGGTACTTTAGCCCTCCCTCCAGCACCATTATTTTTCCGGCATTCTTTGAGCCGGTGAACTTTGCCATGTACTCTCGGAGCCTTTCCCTCTGCTCATCGCTTAATGCTTGTTCCGCTGTCAGGAAGCCAGAACTTTGTAATCCTTGCTCGAATATTTTTGCCGCAGACTCTTCTACCGCCATTGCAGAACCGATCACATCCCGGCCAGTCTTCATCGGCATCATGCCGCAAACACCATCCAGACCGAAGCCGCGAATGTGCATGATGCTTTTGACCGGAATGACGCGCTCGTTTCCGTTTTCAGTGTATTTGTATTCCAGCGCCCCGGTAGTGAGACGTTTAACCACCATGTTCTGCGGCAGTAAAGGCACCAGCGAAACCAGGCGATTTGCGATGAATTTCTTCTCAATGAAGGCGTTCCCGCGCAGGCAAATACTGGCTACCACCATCAGCATAAAGCGTGATGGAGTCATTTCTGAATTAGGACGACGACACAGTACAGAATAAGCCGGGTGGTCGGTTGCCGCTTTACGCGAACCGTCAGGCTGTCTAACGTATATTTTCAGCGGAAGGGTTGAAATAGACTCGCTTAACAGCCTTACGCATGCCCATACAGCCGATAGCTGGATGGCTTTTTCGGCCGTTACCACCTTTCCGCTGCTGCTGGTACCAAACCATTCCTCCCAGAACGTGCCGGTAGTCAGGCTGATAGGCACACCGAGCCAGTTAAGCAGAGCGCTTTTCACCCTGCCTGGCTGTTTGTTTTTTTTCATCAGAAACCTACCATGATGGGATTATTGAAGAATCCGGAGAGATCCTGCTGGTCGTTGCCACCGTTAACCAGAACGCGGCTCATTGCTGTGAACAATGCCGCCGGGCCATCAATCTTGGCCTCTGGTGTGGACTTGTTCGGGAAAATGTTCTCGTTCCGGTCAGGTTTGACGGTTACGTTGGACATCATCCAGTTCATTACCGGGTGATCGCTGTGATGGAAGCGGCCACCATATACCAGTGCTTCGACCTCTTTCATCGCCTCAGAAAAATTGCGAACCGTCTGCGGTACTTCCACCAGCGGCAGCCCTTCTTCTGCCAGCGCAAGGCTGAACTGCGTCGCACTCCACGGGTCGAAGCCAATTTCTTTCAGACTCTCGCCAGCAACCCACACCTGCAGCTCTTCTTTAATCTGAGCATGGTCGATTACATCCCCGTCGGTAAGGATCAGCTTGTCCATCTCGGCCCACTTACGATAGAGCTCTGCCATCTGGCGTGAACATTTCTCAAGGCGTCCTTCGGGCAGCCAGAATTTAAAATCCGCATGAACGTGGCCACCTGGCGCGCGCCAGACTTTAGCGGCTGCACAGATATCAATTTTGTTTGAAAGGTCAACGCCTACCCAGGAGGGATAGGTTTTAAGTTCGTGCTGCGGGGCGATAAACTCGCATTTTTCCCATTTCATCATGTCCATCCAGGCAGACTCAGCGGTTACCCAGATATTCATGTGTTTGGTGAAAAAGTTAATCCTGGCCGAAACCTGCTCTTTCGCCTTTTTAGCCAGACGGCGCAGGTCATCCCAGCGCTTACAGATACCCAGCCCCGGATTCGCCTTCTGCCAGACTTTTTCATCAAAAGGATCGTCACCTTCATCTAAGGTGTAAATGATTGCAAAAAACGTATCGTCTTTTACCAGTCCACGCAGCACCTTGATGGCGTAATCACGCAGTTCGTAGCAGATACCTTCTTTGTTGAAGCCAGCGGTGGTGATACCGAAAAGCAGCGATTGCAGGCGCGCGCCGGTGGCCGTCTCCAGAACGTCCCAGACGTCACGGGTTTTATGAGCATGCAGCTCGTCGACGATGGCGCAGTGGATGTTCAGTCCGTCGAGGTTGTTCGCATCTGATGATAAAGGCTCGAATTTGGAGGCGGTTTGCTCCTGGTAGATAGCGAGCTTGTTGAATTCGAAGATCCGCCCAAGAGTGGCTTTCGCCTTCTTGACCATATTTTTCGCGTCTTCAAAAACAATTCGCGCCTGGTCACGGGTGGTTGCAGCGGAATAAACCTCCGCCCCGCCCTCACCGTCAGCGCCAGCCATATAAAGCCCCACACCGGAGCAAAGCGTTGATTTGGCATTTTTACGGGCCACCTCAACATCTGCTGTACGGAAACGCCGAACCATCACCGGCCGACCGCTGCCATCGTTACGCAGAACGGTTTCCCCCGTCTCTTCGTTAACCAGCGGGATAACAAAACCAAAAATATTAATCAGGATGAAAACATGCCAGTCCATCAGCTCGATAGGCTGGCCTGCCAGAGCGCCTTTTACGTGAGGCACAAAATTATAGAAATTCAGAATGTGCTGCGCGCGCGGCTCACTGAAGAAAATACCGCGCTCTTCGCCGTGTGCCAGATCGTCAAGAAAACGCTGACAGGAAAGGCGCACATACTCACAGGCAATAATTTCCCCCGCCACCACCCTCTCGGCGTAGCGGATGCCTTCTGCAACCTTAGCCATTAATCCCTCGCTTTCATAAACTCGGCCAGCGGATCAACCGCATCAGGACCTTTTGCATTCACTTTAGAGCGGCTGGCTGGCGTCATGCCGAACTCACCGAGCATGGCGCGCAGACGTTTCCAGGCATCAGCTTTCATAATGGCGGCCGGGTGAGCCTTGATCATGCGAATCTCTCGCTCTTTGCCTTCGTCTGGCTCTTCGTCGCTATAAACGGCGTAGGTGTAGCCTTCTCTCTCCAGCGTATCGCAGTGATGCCGGTACTCGGTGTAAACCTCTACCAGAAGCTCAAGTGCTCTCGCGTCCAGCTGCGACATGACGCCAAGCGCATCGAGCTCTTCAGCCATACGCCTGAACCAGTATTTCCCCTGCTTGTCGAAATGCTTCGGCGTTGGGGGTACCCCTGGAGTTGGCTTTGGTTCGTTTTCATTAATCGGGCGTTTTGATGGGTTACCCCTCACCAAACGTAGATGGGTCGGGGTTTTCGGTGGTCCAGACATAATCGAAAACTCCTATTAATCATCGAGTGGGGGACCCCATAAAAAAGTTTTCTAACCTGCGGCGATGTGAAAAGAGGTTAGGCGGCGGTCCTTTGGCGCGTCGTTCCTGAACTTTCAACCCGCCCTCCCCCTCGGTTGATTAAAATGAGAATTGATGTCATTTGAATCTTTCGACCGCTGTCTTCGCTCTGTGGCAGGGCTTGCAGAGGCTTTCGAGGTTTGACAGGTCATCGGTCCCCCCATTTGCTTTGGCGGTGATGTGGTCCACTGTCTCAGCGGGTGTATACCTTCCATTTCGCAGGCATACCTGACAGAGGTGTTTATCTCTGTCGAGAACGATTGGGCGCAGCTTGTCCCACTTACTGCCATAACCTCGCTGATGCCTGCTCTGTCCTCGCTGATGCTGCTGCCAGCCTTCGTTAAGGTGCTTGGGACAATAGCCTGAGCGGTCAGTAGTTGTGCCAGAGCAGCCACGCTTGCGGCATGCTCTCGGTATTAACGCAGGCATCAGGCTAACCTCCACGCCCGACGGCGTTCCGTTCGTGGCGCTGAGTCAGGGTGAAGTTCGACTGATTCATAGTCTGCATGGTCCACCAGCGAATAACATGGATAGACCACAGCACCGCCGTATGCATCCCCCACGGCATAATCAGCGGGCTTCCTGATATCCCACTGAGACAACACGCGGTTGATATGTTGCGGTGGCAAGCTGTAGCAGACACCATGTATAAGGCGCGGCAACGTGATGAAGTCTGCATTGGTTTTATCAGCAAGAATCAGCCGCTCGGCTATCTGCATTTGATACTGAGGCGGGCGGCCAGTACCGAGATAAAAACTCACCAGACAATCAGGGAAGCGGTTTAGCCAGTGACCTATCACCAGTTTATTAAGACTTTTAGAAGGCTGGGCATCATCTTCAATAATTATTACGCGGCATGTTTGTTCCGCTGCCCACTCAAGTGCGCGACGATGATTCCAGTTCGCGCCGTGGTTACCCTCATCAATAAGCAGATGAGCATCCAGCAGCGCGGCAAGACGTTGCGCATGACCCATGCGAGAGTGATGGCCGACCACAACAAACTTCATTTGTGTTTCCACCAGGCGGCCTCCTTACCGATGCCATCAGTTTTGAAAACGGTATGTACCAGAGGACCGGTGACCAGCCTGTCAGCGAATAACTGCGCGACAATGCCGAACGCCAGCATGTCACCCACCGCGGCGCCAGCCTGTTCTTTCTTCCAGAAGCGATAGCTCTCGATCCGGTAGTAAAGACGGATGATGCCGTGAGCAAACGCCATTACATCAGCGCGGGTACCTCCCAGCAGTCCAGCGTTAAGCATCACATCGTTGCGGTGCGCTTCAATGAATTCCTGATAGATACGCTCAGGATGATTTTGCTTTGCCCAGGTATCGGCGTAGGTCTTCGGTTCAGAACCGACGTAAACATTCCCGGGCTGCATTTCTTCCCATGGCGCGCGAAGCATTTCGACATCGGTACCATCGGTACACCATACGAACCGGTATTCAGGGTGATCGCGCAGGTGCTGCCAGATGTGTAGCCAGCGTCGGAAATAGACATTCATCTTCACGTCAGAAACGCGGTAAAGCTCAACGTCTGCCGGGGCCGTCAGCAATTCATCCACCAGCGCGATACGGCCACAATTCCGAAGCGAAGAGGCCCACCTGCTCAACTTATCAGGTGAGGCTGCCATTTTCGTACCGCGCTGAGGGTCAGGCTGGCTGGTTAGCAACGTTGTTATTACTACGTCGCGCTGAGATCGATATTCGGCATAGCCTGTATATCCTGAGTCCCGGCGCTGCCCATAAATCACAGCGTTCTTTTTATCGAGTGCTTCACGCTCAGGCCTCGGTATGCTGCGCGCGCCTTCTTCGTACTCGTCCATTGAATGAATCAACTTTTCAGAGCCAACCACATCAGCGAACGCCCACGACGTTAAGCCTGCATTGTGAATGCGAAGCGCCAGATCAGGATGCTCATACATGCCCCGGCCATACACCGGATCGAACCCGCCCACCTTCTCGATGGCGCTGCGTTGGTAGTACAGCATCACTCCGCGCTGCCCGGTGTAAGCAATGTGCTTATCATCCCGGTACAGAATGGTCATATCGTTAATCTTTCGTGAACCAGCCAGGTCTAGAAACTGATAAGCCAGGTGTGGCTCGGGTGATTCGATGTAGGGAAGATGCCAGTTATCGGCGATGGGCCAGGCATCATCATCCCACAGAAAAAGATGCTCGCACCCGGCATCCATCAGGGCTGACAGGCTGGCGTTCTTCGAAGCAACAATGCCGAGTGATGTTTCATGGCGAAGCAGTTGCACGCCGTGGGGAACTACCGCTGCAGGTTTTGAACCATCATCCACAACAACCACCAGCGCACCAGCTGGCAGGTGCTTCATGTGCTGTTCGATAGCTCTTTTCAGAACGTCGGCGCGCTGGTGTGTCGTTATTGCAATGCCAATCCGCGATGAAATTTCGCAGGCAGGTGCGTACGGGACACCATCAATAGTGACCTGCATTTGATTTTCCTTTTAGGCGTGAGCCTGTCGCACGGCAAAGCCGCCGAAAGTTAACGGTTTGCCCAGTCTCACAGCTGAAAGACTTTCTTTTATGTGCGCGTGCGATGCGCATAAAAAAGCCTCGCTACTGCGAGGCTCATATACATTCATTTTGCGATTAATTTAAAGCATCAAGATAGCTAATAACCATGTCAAGACTGACGCGGTCCTGTCCATCAGAATACCAAGTATTAGGGTTCGGTTGATTGGCTTTAAATAATTCATCAATGTTCAAGTTGATATCAACCACCTTAAACAGGTTGCTATCCGCATCAAAAACTGACTGGACGATCTGGCATGTCCCTTCAGGGATTTTTTTATGATATCCCAACTCCTGATACTTAGAATAAATCTCGTATTTGAATGTAGAACCATCAGTAGATTTTGATAAAAAGCTGTGCAGAAGGTGCTTCATTTTGCTTCCCCACGTCGAAAGTGAGGAAATAATTTATCATATTATCTGAAACTGTCAGTGAGCGAATGATGTGATGCATTTCCCATACCAGTGAATATAACTGCTTTGGTATTAGAGTAAATAACCATTGTCAAGCCCACCAGCAGGTGAGCTTTGTAATGGCTAACAGTCGGCATCTGGACGGGCAACTGCTCGACATGCGGCCATGCATGCGCGCTTCATGTCGAACTCAGCCTGTCTTATCCACTCCTGGGCTTCCCAACTGTCGACTCCCGGAGGTATGTCGCACATTTGTTCGCGAAGCAATTTGATGAACTGTCGGCTGATGTCCTTGAACTGGTTCATCTTGCCGATTTCTCCGTAAGAGAGTTCGCGGTAGCCCTTAACGGTGCTTCCGTCCTGTGGTTTAGCTTCGCTCATCGGATTCTCTATTTTTGGCGGGTATGGAAACTTACCCGCGATTGAATGTGAACACAGCAGCATACTTCACTCCTGTTTTTGGCAGTTCGCCTGCCACGCTTTGTTATGCGCCAGGATGTCTTTCTTCGTCTGGCGGTCCAGCACATCCCAGTCGTGATCCGTTCCGTAGATAGGTTTAACCCAGTCGCAAGCAGTGTCCACAACCTCAACCTTTACGGGTCCAGTTGTCCCGCAGCTCGCGATCAACATCGTCACCAGGCATATGGTTAACAGTCTGCTGTACATTGCTGGCCTCTTTCGTTGTCTCAACCCGGCGTTCGGCTACTGCTTCAGTGGCTGCGGCCTTTTCTTCGGTACGCTGCTGGTCTGCTTTGGCTTCCGCTTTGCTGGTGCCGCGTGAATGGCCAATGCCAAAGGCACCAGCGATAGCAGCCATAACAAGTGCAGCAATACCTATTATCGTTTCTAAACCCATATCAACCTCATACCAGTACTGATTTGGCCTGACCGAAGCGAGCGCGACGATCTTCCAGTCCGTTCGTGCCGCCGTTGATAATCTTCGTCACCTGCAAAAGGTCGCTGGAATACTTCAGGCATCCCTTAGTAGCAAAGAACCACGCCGCGCTTCTGGCTGCGTAAACGTCTTCGGCTAAAAGCTCAGGCTGCTTAACCAAATCAACCTTCAGCCCGTTCCCGCAATCACGGTAGTTGTTGAGGCCAGTAATCTGGATAAGCCCACGCCCTCGGTATAACCAGCCGTCGCCGGGAGCGTTGTTCCCCATGCGTTTGCTGTAAACCAGGTTAGCAATGGCGCGCTGGCGCTCAATCGGTAATGTCCGCTCTTCAGGACGGCGGCCAAGCGTGTTTGCCTGGTCTGCTGTGAGGCGTCCGGCACGAATGAAGTTCGCCAGTGCCGCAATTCGGTAGTTGAAACTCTCCACCAGCAAAGTGAAGCCAGCTGATTCATGCCCTACCTGAGCAATGAACATCGCCTGGTCTAACGGCTTAGTGATGCCGAACTCCTTCATCGCGTCACTTACTGGCTGAAACCAGCGCGCAGCTAACTCGGCGCTTAACCCAGCCGCCTTTTGAAATTGTGATTGGTTCATTAGTGCCTCAGTGCATCAACCAGGCGCGCTACGTTTCCCCGAGCCCAGAGAACGGCGGCGCATATCAGGACATTCACCAGCACCACGAACCAGTGCGATTCATGGTACAGGCCGAACAAGTAACGGAAAGGGACGCTGGCGTATACCAGCACCGTGAAATAAGCCATCAGCGATATCAGAGGGCGATGTCTCGCCCCGCCGCGCTGGTAGAACATCAGAGCAAGGACTATTACCCCACAGATAAGGGCATTCGCCATCGCACTCGGATCACTTGTTACCATTGCTGGCCCCTCCACCACGTAAACGCGAGAGAATTCCAAACAGGCTGCCCAAATCCTGACTGTTAACGAACGTCAGCAACTTAATAGCAATAGCGGCTACGATTACCGCGCCCAGCGCATCAAGTGGCCTGTCGCTATACCCCGTCCATTTGGAGAAGTAAGATCCAAGCAGTGGCGCGCCGATAACGCCGAAGATGAACGAGGTGATGAAGTAGCCCACCAGTTTAAGGCGGCTGATATTAACCGCCGTAGCGACGTAGAACACCGCGCCAGCGAATGCGCCAAACACCACACCGTAATCTATGCCGGTTGCCAGGCCGAACATGCTGGCCCCCATCAGACCACCAGCAGCTACTGTAGTGCCAGAAACAGGATCGGACATTTAGCCCCCTCTTATTGCCGTGAGTCCTCTCAAAATTGAGGGGAAACTTTTAAAAGTCATATATAATGATTTTCTTTTTCAAGAAGAACGAAGGTTTTATGGACGCAACAAGCTTAACTACCGTTGCAACATTGCTTGTGGCTTTAATAACGGGCCTTTTGGCATATGCAGCTACATCATCTTCAAAAGAGAAAGAGACAAAACTTTCTGTATTTGAAAAGCTGGGAATAGAGACTCACGCCGCGCTTGAAAGATTGCAAAACAACACGGAATTCTTAATTCAAACATTATTATTCAGCAAATCTGTCAGTTTTGCCTCTTTGAGAACAGCAAATGAAAAGTTGCCACCAAATTATGAAAAGTTAAGAGAATTGCGAGTAAGAGTGATGTTCTTTGATAAACAAATGTTTGAGATCTATGAGTCAGCACTTAATTCTCATGGCGATCTTCTGCCTAAAATGCTCGGGTATGGTAGTTCTGATGGCTCTTTACCACCTAGAGAAAATCGTAAATTTACACATTACGAAAGAAAGAAATATATTTTCGAACTTCAGAAAATACTGTCACAAGTTATAAATACAAAAGAGAATATTGCGAATGAAACTTCTAAACGTTATAGAAAAACACTATCTTCTTCGAAGTATCTTAACCTGGCTATTTTCCCACTTGTTATAGTGGCGATAATTGTTATGGTGATGTTGACCAAAACGCAAAGTGAAAAACCTAATTCAACGCCAACAACAAGTATTTACATCATAAGGTAATAAAAAAAACCCGCTTGATGCGGGTTTCATTTATTTGTTGCTCAGTTCGCTTTAACGTCCCGAGCTTAACACAATTTAAGCACTTTCTTGCTCAATCTGCAACTTAAATCTGTCGCTATTTGTGCCAAACGCGTCACATAGTGGAGCGTACAGGATCGATTCTGCCAAACTTACCCATGTGTCGATTCGGCGACGGCATGTGATAAGGGTCCAGTCAGGGTGTTTTGCATTCAGCTCGTTGGCCATCTGCAGTTTGCTCTTACGCAGCCTATGACGGTCAACGATTACGCCATACAATCCACGGTATTCATCATTCATCAGGACCGAAGCAATAACACCATCCACCTTGAGCCCCTCTTCGTCGGAGCAGAACGCCAGGCCGCTTTTGTTTTTGCTGTCGAGAATTTCACGCAGGTATGCTTCCAGTTCATGTTTGGTGATGCCGGACTTCTTCATGCGGCGCAGCGCATCGTTGATTGCGGTCTTGGTGATTTTCCCCGATGCCAGCAGTTGGTTGAACATGTTTCCGCCTGAACCACCACCGATATAAGACCAGCGGCCCCACATGCGGAGCTTACCCTGTACCCAGATGCTTTCGAGAGTGCGAAGGCGAACCATCTCGCCGGATTTGCCAACTTCAGAAGGATTGATCATGTTGCGTCTCCACTTACGCCAGTGCGCCGATTGCCAGCGCACGATCTAAAAACCGAAACAACAGCACCAACTGGTCGCCGTATTTCGCTTCAAATGCCACAGGATCAGCGTGCAACTCGTCGTGATGCGCTCTGCACAGCGGTATCACAAACAGGTCGTGCGCTTTGGTACCCATTCCACCCTGCCCGTGGCCTATCAGGTGGTGGGGGTCGTCTGCCGGGTTATCGCAGCAACTGCACTGCTGCGACTTAACCCAGCGGGTGTACTTATCGTTCTCCCAGCGGCGGCGCTTTGGCCTCAGCATGAAAGATTCCGGTGATTCAGGATCGACCTTCACCGAGACTATCTTCTTAACTTTCTCCTGGAGGATTTCAGTAGCCGGTAATGACGGCACAATGTCGCTTTCACGCATCACTGAACTGTGCGATTCAGGCTTAATCCTGAGTGCCTGGTTAGCCACTGATTCAGGAATAAGGTCAGCCAGATCGTTACGTACCATCCACCAGCAGAACTCCGGCAGCGTCAGGGTGTGGTCTGCGCTAAAGCCCAGCATAATATTCACCCTTTCGAGTAACCATTTTACCAGGTTCTGCATGGCAATTCCTGCCAGTCTTTCAGTGGTGTGTTCACGCAACTGGTTATCACAGCCCCAGCAAAGGCGAATGCTTCCGGGCGCGTGACGCATCACCGTATAGTCCTTCGAATGCCAGTCGTTATGGGGCCACTGACATTCGAATTTACGCTCCAGCCAGGCATCAAGGCTACTAAGTCCACCAGCGCGCTGAATTACCCGCTCGTTCTGAAAAAGCGCCTGCATGCTGACATCATCTGTCAGTGGCTGGTGTGCTTCGGGGATCAGACCAGAAGGCAAGTGCTGGATTGCTTCGGAAGGCTTTTCAATCACCACTCGGCCACGACGAAACAGCCACAGCAACTCGTTGCCAGGGCGGAACAGTACAACTCCGGACATTGGCGCAACTTCAGGTGTCAGTATGGCTCTCACGCAATTTGCCCCTTAGCGATATGTTCAGCCCAAAGGCCACCAATCCATTTAACCCCCTTCGCCGTGAACCTTGCCTGGCTGAAGGCATAGTTGGATGCATTTGTGGTCCCAGTCTTCACCTCAAAGCGTTCTGCCTCGATGTGCTGGTGATATGGCGTTAGCGTACCGTTCAGGCGATACATGATGTGGTTGTCGAGCAGGAAAAGCCGGAACTCAGGTTCTTTTGCGTTGAGAAGCTTGGCAACCTGGCGGAATGTCATTGAACCAGTGGCCACCACATAGCGATCAACAAATTCAGCCTTCGGTGCTGCTATAGCCAGCTGGTCAGTGAGCATCTGCTTTTGCTCTTCCAGTTCTGCAGCCAGGCGAAGCGCCTCAGAAAAAGACTGTGGTACCTTTGGCTGATTTTGCTGCTCAAGCTCCAGCCATCGATCAATGATTCGCTTACGAAGAACGACGTTATAGCCAGATACCAGCGTCAGGCATAAATCCTTTGGAAGATGGAAGCATGGGTATGCCCTTCCCATGTCGTCCCGGTATTCTCCCCAAATTTGGGGAGATTGAATATTGAGCTGTTCCAGCATCACTTTAATATCGCGGCAAACATGGTCATGTCGCTTTTCACACAGCCCGGCAATTTCAAGGCTGGTCATAGCAGGGAAGCCAGGATCATTTTTAACGTTAATCATCTGTTGCATGCTCATCTCCACTTATCAGGCGGCTGCACCCGCCAGAGGTTCATGTTTCGTGATCGATATCTCTACTCGTCCGCCGGGTACTTTCGGGCCCCACTCCACCAGCATTCTCTGCACCTGACTGTCATCCTCCCAGATGCCAGCGTGAGTAAGCGCGTCAAAAAGAGCCTTGTTGTAGTTGTCGATGTCGCGGCGGCGTGCATCTGGCGGAAAGAGAAGGATCTCCACCGCAGCTGGTGACGATGATGGTTTTGGAAGGCAACGCAGCTGCTCAATAATCGCTGCGCATGCCGCACTCTGATATGCCCTGCCTTTCTCACTGATAAGATGGCGGCCTTTTAACGGCCCCTTGTTAGGGGCTCGCCAGTAGGTGTTTACGCTCGGTGGGAACGGGAGCACCAGTTTCATAAAATCACTCCCTGTTTTTTCAGCCATTCAACCGCGTTATCTCTGGCCATGTCTCCTCCGGATAACAGGCCTTTAATGATCGCTACCGGATCAGCATCCAATTCTGTTTTGACGACGGTAATGCCCCTGGCAACGCCAGGAGCAATAGAGAGGTAACCCTTTTTCTTTAGCGCCTTAACATGCTCAGCAGCAGCGTTCTGCGATGAGCAACCAATCAGTTCAGCAAGCTCTATTAAAGTTGGTGGGAAGCCAACCTTTTCAATGTGAACCTTGATAGCTTTATAAACTTCACTCTGACGCGGCGTTAATTCGATCATGACTCAACTCCATAACGCCCGTTCAGGCGTCCGATTACGCTGTTGAACATCACCAGACTTACTCCCATCGGTTTCACCTTCTCGTGGTACTCCTTCAGGATCGGAGGTACAACGACATTCCAGCTTGGCTTTGGCTTCTTCTTCAGGGCTTTCTTAATGGCATCAGAGCATTGACGGGCAACGTCACGTACAGCATTGTTTTCCTCGACAGAAAGCTTCTTCATGCAACCTCCCCTTTAGCCCAGTCGATGGCGCAGACAACACCCGGTAACAAATGAACGGCTGGCCGCTCAGCCTGATTTCCCCAATGGTCCCAGCCAGGCGCACCGCAACGGCTGAACAGCTCGATGCGAGGAACGTCACCGTAAAGCTTCTCGAGACGGAAACGGGCCTCTGCTGGTTTCTGGCTGTGTTCGCCGAGTGGACTGTAGATAACCTGCTTGATGCTCGCGCACTGACGCTCAAGTCCATTTCCCCTGGTGGCGATCAGCATGTCTTCGGTATTGGCTCGGGTGTAGTTACCGCCGTTCATGCGGGTCTGCTCGTTAAGCAGGTCGAGGAAGTCGTAAAAGTCCTCTACTCCACCAGCCTGAAGCGCTTTGTTGATGTGCTGCTCTGCCAGTTGGTTGAGCTTAACCCAGGTGAATCCCTTCATAGTGCGGACCTTAAATCCCCACGCCTCAGCCAGTTCGATTGCCTCTCGGGTGTGTGTGCCGGTGAACCACATGGCCAGAACGGCATCATCTGCAGCAAGGTCCCAAACCGGAAGACGCTTCATGTCGATAAGCTTCATCGTGCCGTAGTGGTCTTCTGCTGCACCGTTGCTGGCTTTGTTGTCATAGAGCCAAGCTGGGTCAGCGTAAATCAGAGAGTATTTCATCAGACGTTCCTCGCTCGGCCAGCCAGACACCAGCCATCACCGGTGGTTTTAACCCTCGGCGCCATGCTCAGGCAGCGCTTACGCTCTTTGAGAATTTTGGCTCGCATGGTTTCGTTCTTTGAGCGATTGAATGCCTCCATCAGAACGGTCGCAGCACGCAGATAAAGTCCCTTGTCAGATAACTCTTTAGCCTTGTCCATCATCGCAATGACAGCAGGGTTTGGTGCGCTTTCCTGTTTTGGCTCAGGCATCACTTCGGCTTTTTGTACCGGGTAGCGCGGGACAATAGGCCCAATTGGACCAACAGGTGCCTTTGCGTAGTAACGGAAGTTAGGACGCACACCTTTGCGCTCAGCGCGGTTAAGCATGACCAGGCGGCATACCGCACGCTGAACACTGTGCAATGCGTACTCCGGGAGTTCTGCGGCGATCTGCTTGTTCGTCAGTCCGGGGTTATTGGCTACGAACAGCTGGATTGTTTTGAGAAAGCTCATGAGTTCGCTCCTCTGAAACCGTTGGGGACTTTGCTGTAATCAGTGTTCTGGAAGCTGGAACGGAAAACGCCATCCTCTCGGGCCCACTCTCCGTTGACGCGAGGAGGACGCCCAGCTTTGGCCCAGCTTTTCGCTGACTTCAGATAGCCAGGGAACTTTGTTGGCTGGAAAAGAGTCTGTGGGCGAAGGTAGGCCGACATCGTGAGGTCTTCGCACCACTTGGCGTTGCAGTAGTCCACCACCAGCGATAACTCTTCAACGGTGTAACCTTCCCCGATTCGGGCACGAATGTTTTGCAGGGAGGTTGTTGAAACCTGATAACGCGAACTGGTCACCTGGTTAAGATGGGTTAAAACCTGTTTAGCCTGATCGGTGATCAACACATCACCGTCTGGTTGCGGCGCAACCTGACAAATAGGGTTTTTAATATCTGTAGTATTCTCTGTTGTATTCTCTGTAAGAACATCAGTGCAATTTGACCTGATGAGAGCGGTTCGTTTTGACCCGATGGAGCGTTTCACTTTGACCTCTTCCATCGGTTCATTTTGACCTGATGGAAGAGTGCAATTTGAACTCTTCGAGTTGGTCACTTTGACCTCATCTAAAAGTTCGCTTTCGTAGTTGATCGTGTAGTAGTTCGTCATGTCGCGCTGAGACTTGTTCAGTTGCTCAACTTTGAGCACGCCGAGGTTCTTCAGGCGGGTGAATGTGCGCTTCAGCGTAGACTCAGACCAGAACGGGAACTGCTCCAGCCACTGCTCGTTGGTGTTGTAAATCCAGCGCACGCCGTCACGCTCCAGTCCGGAGGTGGTTTCTTTAAGCCAGTAATTAACCTGCTGCAACGCGATGGCCTCGTTAAGGCCAATGCTGTATGCAAGGTCAGGGTTTATCACTATCGGCCGGGATGGCATCAACAGGCTCATGGTCGTCCTTTAACTCTGTAAATTTACGCTGGAATTGCTCAAGAGGGCTGAAGCACTCATGATCGTAGCCTTCGCGAAGGTATATAACGCGTCGAGTCTGTGGCTCCCATCTGATGACACGGACCGGGACGCCGTAGTGGTCTTTGAATCGCCGGTTAACTTCAGCCATTCCTCACGCCCCTTCTCGTTCATCTGAGCAAAAGCCTCTACCATCGCGTTCTCAGGCTGGTAGTTGTTCTCACCAGGCTGGTCGTTTAATCTCTCCACATAGCCGAACGGGGAATCTTTTCCCACCAGTGGAAGGCATCTGAATTGCTTCGCTGGTCTCAATCGGTTTAAACTGTTCATGCGTTAGTTTCTCCACTGAATACGACACGCCAAGACGCCCGGAGCTGCACACTCGCGGGCGTCACTTTTTTTGGCTTTTCTTACGGCTAAACAGCGCGACAATCGCGCGGATTTCTTCTTCACGCGCAGCCAGGTGACGGCGGTGATGCTCGTTAATCTCTTCAGCTTCATGCGGCTCAATCACTCCATCTTCCAGGGCTTTCTGGATAATCTGATCAACCTGTCCGCGTGCTGCTGCAGTTCTCATAGCGCGGGTAAACAGGTCTACGCGATCGAGGTCTTCCAGCTGCGGAACGTCCACCAGCAGAGCGCCGCGACGTTGCGCGAAGTAATCAGCCAGGAGAGACGTGTTTGAAATGTCCTCCATCGCTTCCAGCTCATTCACTTCGAAGAAGCGGCAGCCGTTCTTCTCGTACAGGTTGTTGTTGAATTGCGTTACTGACATGCCAAGAGCACCGGCCATAGCCTCACGGCCACCGGGGTACGCTTTGCACATCGCTTTCACTACTTCTTTCAGGCTTGGCTCTACCATGTTGTTTTTCCTTTGGTAGTTAAAATTAAGCAGCGTTTTGATTAGGCTTTGCGTAAAGGGATGGATCAACCTTCAGCTTTTCAGAAGTCAGAGCCTGAATCTCAAATGCTCTGCCTTTTGGGATTACCTCACCCCACCCAGATACTGATGCATGGGAAATTCCTAACGCCTTCGCTACGTTCCCCACGCTGCCGAAGTAAGAAACCACATCATCTTTTTTCATTTTTGCCTCAAATGTAAGGGAAACACACATCATGATAGTAGGATATCTTACATTAAGAGGTCAAGGATTCCTACATCATAAAATGGTAGGATTGCCTACATGAAAATGAATGAACGCATCCGCGCAAGACGCAAAGAGCTGAAGCTCACCCAGGCCGTTCTCGCCAAGCTTGTTGGCGTAAACCGAGTGACTGTTACAGGATGGGAGTCTGGTGATTATGAGCCTGGTGGATCTAATCTACAGGGGCTGGCGGCTGCCTTAAAAACTAATCCTCAATGGATAATTACTGGTCACGGTGACCCTGACTGTGACGAAATTCTTTATAAGCCGACTGAGAAGTTTGGTGTAAAGAAGATCCCTATCCTCTCTTGGGTGCAAGCCGGTGAGTGGACAGAAAGTGGAGCTCCTATCACTGAGGACGATATTTCAGAATGGATATTCACTACTGCCAGCCTATCAGATGAAGGTTTTGCATTACGGGTTCGTGGTGACTCTATGACAAACCCTAATGGAGCTCCGAGCATCCCTGAAGGTTCATTCGTAGTTGTTGACCCAGATTACGGCAGCCCACAAGAAGTGAATGGCAAAATTGTTGTAGCTCAAATTGTCGGTTCTGCTGAGGCAACTCTCAAAAAGTTTGTCATGGATGGCCCATTAAAATATCTGGTCCCTTTGAATCCTAACTATCGAGTTATGGAAGTTAATGGGAACTGCAAAATTGTTGGTGTAGTAAAACAAGTAGTTACAGACCTATAACCCTCCCCACTTCTAAAGGCCGACATTCGTGTCGGTTTTTTTTCACCTTTGATGTAAGTTTTCCTACTTTATCTGTTGACACACAGAAGTAAGATATCCTACATTTAAATCACACCACGGGCACTGACAGTTACCTGCGCCGGTGTGGTTATTACATCAGCAACGAATATTGTGGGTAGGCAGCATGAGTGAAAATCAGAATGAATCGGTTTGCTTGAAAACCGGGTTTGTTTATCAGCCAATTGCATCTGAGGAGGTTGGGAGCTTAGGAGTCGGCCCACTCATCGATGCTCGTGGAATGTCCGATGAGCAGATCTTCGACTGGATGGATAAAAAACTTGTTGCGGCGAAGCGGCTTCGTGATTTGCTTTCTACTAAAGCCGCGATTGAAGAGCAGTTAATCCATCTGAATAGCGAAATCGAACACGCTACTCTTTTGAGTCGAATAGAAGTCTATCGGAAAGATTAGGGTCCCACTCTTCATCGATAAAATCATCGAATGTAAGAGGGTATGCCCCAGCAAGAAGACTTGAAAAATAGGTTTTAGCCTGCCCTTCAAGAGATTCGAGTGATAGCTCATCGTGCAGGGCGATAAAGACATCAGAAAGACTCATTGCACGAATCTCTGATAGTGGCCAGTTGTACCTCATCAAAAGTTTATGGTGAAGAGCTTTAACCCCAGGGAGTTTATTGATTGGAGTTTCATGTTTTGAGCGGTGCGCGGCAAGAGTTAAGTCGAGAACGCAGAGCTGAATTGCGCGGTTTGTTACCTTCGCTAACTCGTTGGAGTCTATAAAACCGGTGGTTTTGACTTCCCTGATTTTTGCAATGTTCTGCTCCGTTGCGGAGTACAGGTGACCGAATCCGTTAATCATAGTTATTTCCTTCTTGGTTGTGTGAGAACTCCAAGAATACCACCGAGCCTGATGTGGTGAAAAGACAGGCAGCAGTTGAAGTACGGCATATGGCACATGTGCCGCAGCGGTCCGGGGATTCCTTGCATTACTTTTTCCAGATCCAGCGGGTAGCCGGAATGTGCAAGCCAGTTGTGTACGACAGCCAGAGACGTTTCACCAGCGTGGCGATCAGGTGTGACACCTCGGAAGAGACGAGGATGCAACGATGAGAGCACTATCTGTGAATAAGCACACTAGGTTAACGCCACGTGATGCCCAACCGATAGCTGTTTAGAAGCATCATTTAGTGCTCTCAACGTTGTGGTGAACGCAGGCACCGATATGTCGGGACACAAGTGGAGTAACAACGAAACGATGTCGGCGAGTTCCCGGCCACCACAACAACATCACGTTAGGATCGTGGTAACCCGTAGTAGCTGTACCAGATGCTGTGTGTAGTCTTGGCGGTCGGCAGTTGTGAATGTCCTTAATGTCGACCGCCCCTTTTCACAACTGAAAGCGCGTTCAGCCGGTTCCTTGAGAGGCCTCAGTCGTTAAATCAGCTCAGGAGAACGCGCTCCCAATTGTGGAGAAGCTAACTGGCGGTGGCAGCCGCCCGTTTCATTAAGTGCCCAGGTTGGGTGCTTATTAAAACGAAACCCCTTCATTTTTTGTCGCCAACCGGCGAGGGATTCGTGCAACCAAAAATCAGCGCTGTGCAGAGCGCTTATAACACGGAGAAACTATCCATGACGAACACACAGAACGTCACCGAGTTACAACCACGCATGACCAGAGAGCAGCTTATTGACGCAGCTCGAAAGGCCGCCCCTCTCCTTCCTGCCGCTTACGGCTGGATGGTTAACGAACTGGCTACACGCCTTGATGTTACCAGCGTCGCGCTCTGTGAAGCGATGGCGCAGCGTAAGGAACTGGCCGAACAGAATGCCACCCTTCGCCAGGATGTAGCGAGTTGGGCAAAAGAGTGCGACCGCATTGTGGAGCGCCACACTAAGACCCGAACCAATATGCATCTTCTGGAAGCTCAGCGTGAACTGCGCGAACTGCCTCCTGTGGTGATTTCCCTGAATAGTGAGGTTGCTCTCTAATGGCTAACTCATTCAAGAAAATGACCAAGGCCGGTGTAATTAAGCGCACCGATACCGGGATGTTTATCGCTCTTTCCGATATCCACGTTCGTGAAGGTTTCAACAAGCGTGAAGATGATGAGCGCACCCGCCAGGCTGATGATGACCTGTTCAACTACCTGATGAACGGCGGATCAGTTCCACCGCTGGAGGTTATCGCTCGTGATGAGGGTGGCGTGTGGGTTGTCGAAGGGCACCGTCGTCGTCGCTGCTATGCGCGCTGTGCTGAAGCTGGCAAGCCAGTTGACCGCATCCACATCATGCCGTTCAACGGTAGCGATGTTCAGCGTCTGGCTCGCATCATGACCAGTAACAACCAACTGCCGCTCTCAGATATGGAACAGGCTGCAGTTATTCAAGAGTTGCATAACGCCTTCAACCAGACCACCAGCGAGATCGCAAAACTGGTCAACAAGTCTGTTCCTACTGTCGAAAAGCTCCTGCTCCTTAGCACAGCTAACCACGACGTTCAGAAAGAAGTTAAATCCGGAACCGTGTCCGTAGATGTGGCCGTAGACCGAGTAAAAGAGTTCGGCGAAAAGGCCGGTGAGGTTCTTCAGAAGGATAAAGCTTCTGCTGCTGCCAAAGGTAAGAAGAAAGTCACTCGCAGCGTTATAGCGCCAGAAATTAGCGTTAAGAAAGCGCGGCGCCTTGTTGAACTGATTAGCTTGGCTGGGATAAGTGACACAGGTGTTATCTCTCTCGAAGGTATGGCCCATGCAGAAGCATCGCAAATTATTGATGAGCATACAGCCATAGCCGCCCAGCTTCGCAAAGGAGTGCAGTCATGAGCAAAGCAACAGCATTGCAGCCAAAATTCAACGTCGGTGAGACTGTTAATTACACCGATCGTCAGGGGAGAAAGCAAATCGGGAAAGTGCGGCGTATTGAAGGAAAATGGACCGAATTTGGCAGTGCTTACCTTATCTACACCGTTCAGCATCCAAGCTATCGCAATGGGCAGATGCACTGTGGGGAAGACGTTATCGAAGGAGCCGCCCAATGAGCAACATCTACACACTCGCATTACGTAAAGCGGCTGAGAGGGCGCGCGCGGACAACCATACCCAGGATGAATGGTTCCACTATCTGCGCTGCTCAACTCCAGAAAACGTGCTGGCCCTGCTGGATGAGCTGGAAGCCGCAGAGAAATACGCCAAAGACCGCGATGCAGAAAATGAAGGCTTGATGGTTACGGTTGGTCGGTTGCGCGTCGAGAGGGAAGCCGCAGAGAAGCGGATTGCTGAGCTTCCTAGTCAAAAGCGCTTAATAGGCTGGAGGATGGCCGACTATACCGATGAAACCGCAGACCCAGCACTCGCTAAGAATTGGGCCACCACTGTAGATGTGCTGCCGATTTTTGAAGGCGACGTGAATACCAAACTTAGCCCCGCCGAAACCGGTAAAGGAGAGGCGTAATGAGCACTATTACCAAACAATGGCTGCAGCAGGCCATTAGCCAGCACGAAAGTATGCGCGATGAAATCCCGTTCGGCCTGGACGAAGACGACAGCAACATGCTGGCGGCGCTACGTATCGCGCTGGCATCGCTCGAAGAGGAGGCTGTGTGCTATCTCACCTGGCATCAAGGGTTCCGCGCTCCTGATGACTGTGAGGAATACGTTGTTGAAGCTAAGCCGGGTGACAAGTCCTGCGATGGTACACCTGCGTTTCCAGTTTACACCGCCTCGCCAGCCCCGGCATCTGTGCCTGATGAGCTTAGCCGCGAAGAGTACAAGCGTCGATTTATGGAAGACGACGACTTTGATGACACGTTCCGTGGCGGGTGGAACGCCTGCCGCGCCGCCATGCTTCAGGGTGCCGAACCTGTAACGACGGCTTGCAAGTTGTCACCACATGTTTACCGCGAACTTGTTAATAGCCTGCGCGATACGGCGGTTAAGTATCAAGGATGTCAGCAGTTAAGGGAGCAGATTAGCAAAACCCTGAGCCAGGTAATCACTCATACTCCGCACTGCAGCAACTCTCCGGTGATTCCGGATTGCTCATGCCTAACCTGCCGACCTGTAACCATGGCTGACATGCGCTTCGTTGTCTGTCCTGAGTGCGGAAACAAACGCTGCCCTCATGCCAATGACCACCGAAATGCATGCACTGGAAGCAACGAGCCAGGTCAGGAAGGCAGTTCGTATCCAGCAGCACCGCTGCAGGAGGTGAAGCCATGAGTAAATCAGAAGCGCTGAAATACGCAATGATAATTGGCTTTGGTGTGGCCGCAGGGGTTCACCTTTACATGGCCTGGGCATCCCTGCTTGAGATTGCCTGGGGTGCGGTAAAAGGGGTGTTTAACCATGCCTAACCCATTCTACGTCTTGATGTTGTTCATTCTGTGTGTGGCAGTGATTTATGGGGGGCTGCCATGGTGAGCAAACTCAAACAGCGGCGCCTGCGCCGCCTTAAAGCAGATGTGAACTGGTGGCGCGAGGAGGCTGAGGATTGCCGCGTCCGCCTGCTGGAGCTGGCCGGGGAAATCGACAGGCTGCGCGCGCTGGTCATTCGAGTGCCGATGCCGGTTCTCATTCCAAAGGAGATGGCCCACCAGCTCTATTATACCGAAACAAAAAGATGTCGTACCTGCAATGATGGGCTTCGTGGTGGTTGCTCATCTTGCATTTTCTATAAGAGATAGCCGGGTGCAGCCGGCTAAGTGGAGAATAGCCATGGCCAAGTTGATGAAGGCGAGTCTGTGGGGTAAGCGAGAGTTTGAACCAGGCTCTGTTCCAGATAACAGAACTATCCGACGCTGGATTGAAAACGGTAAGCTTCAGGGCCGTATCGTAGATGGTACGATCCTGGTTAGTTCCTCAGAAAAATGGGGAGTTGACTCAATTGTCAGTGAAAGAGTTCGTCAGTTAATTCAAGAGGATTAACATGGCCGCAAGACCACGCAAAAGGGAGAACCGCAATCTCCCTGACTTCCTGCTTTTTGATAAAGCTACCGGGCAATATCGTTTTACGCTTATAACCGGAAAACGTAAAAGCATAGGAACTGATCGCGTAATGGCAATCGCCATTGCCAAAGAATATAACCTCAGAATGCGACCTGAAAAGGTGCCGTCAGTAGAAAGCTTGATTAGAGACTCGGGCGGAATTAATGGAGAAGCTCAACCATTCAGTGACCATGTTGACCGAATTATGGCCCGCGCCGTTGCCGATGAAAAACCATCACCAAGCACCCTGGATGATTGGAATAATGACGTGTTCAGGGTAAAGGAATTTTTTACCAATATCCCGGCTTGTGACATTGATCTTGAACACGTGAACCAATTTATTAATAGGTACCATGCTGATGCATCCGCTAACGTTCAAAACAGAAAGGTAAGCTTTCTCAAAAAACTTTTCTCTTATGCAGTTGATGAATCATTAATGATGGATAACCCGGCAGCGCGTAAAAAAATGCGTCGTGTTGAAGAGAAAAAACGTAAACGTCTTCCTTTGGATATCTTCATTGCAATGAGAAACGCTGCTGAACCATGGTTAAAAACAGCTATGGATTTGGCGCTGCAAACAACACATGCCCGCCTAGAAGTTTCACGAATAAAATATTCGATAAGAGAACCGAAAAACGGGGTTTGTGGATGTGTATGGTTAGACGAACCTGAACACGGAATATACGGTACGTTGTACATCCATCGTCAGAAGGTTCAAAAGAAAGAGGCATCACACGTAGCGATCCCAATTGGAGGGGAATTGAAGAGGATTATTGACGATAGCCGGGATAGTGTTGCCAGCCCATATGTCGTACATCGAATACCTGAACGAAATAACAAACGTAGTAAGGAGGTTTCACACCCTACTCAGGTAGCACCTGATTATCTTAGCCGTTCGTTCTCTGCACTACGTGACAAGCTTGGATTATGTGACCATCTTCCAATGGATGAGCGCCCAACTTTTCACGAGATAAGGGCACTGGCCGCGCATTTGTTTGATAGTCAGGGTATCGATCCTCAGGGAAGGATGGCTCATAGTGACGCCAAGTCAACGAAGATTTATACCAGCAATCATATCGACTGGGTTATGGTCCCACATGGTGAGATCAAGGCAGGCTAGCTAATGGCGAAACCACCCCCTAACTCATTGATGTATATAGTGCAGATAATGCATAAAAATCACTGTTTGTTTGCACAGTCAAAAAGCCTAGAATCCAGTGGTGGCGCGGCTTAGAAGCATTTTACGCGGGTGTCATGGGGTGTCGGGGGTCGGAGGTTCAAATCCTCTCGTGCCGACCAAAATCACATTGAAAACCAGCCACTTATGGCTGGTTTTTTATTTCGCCTCGTCCGGTGTTTTACCCAGATAGATCAGAGTCGCCAGACAAATCACCGCTCCGGCGCAAAACGTATACGGTGCTCCAAAGGTTTCCCAGATTGCCCCGGCTCCCAGGCTGGCGATTAACAATCCCGCGCCGCTGACCAGGCTAAATATACCGAACGCCGTACCGCGCAGATCCGCAGGAGCCGTTTTCGCAACCATTGCCGCCAGCAGCCCCTGCGTCATCCCCATATGAACACCCCACAGCGCGACGCCTAACACAATACCCGTCCAGTGGGTGCTAAGCGCCAGCACAATGTCTGCCCCAATCAGAACCACCAGCCCCCACTGCAGCAGCCGGGTGTGGCTCATCGTGTCGGACAACTTGCCAAACGGATATGCCGAGAGAAAATAAAGCAGATTCATGGCCACCATCACCAGCGGAATCAGCGCCAGCGGCACCCCCGACTGCTGTGCGCGAAGCACGAGAAATGCTTCACTGAAACGCGCGAGCGTGAAGATGGCACCCAGGCCAATAACCCACCAGCAGCCTTTCCCGAGGCGTCTGAGGTTCTCTTTTTTGATGGGATTTGTTCGCTTATGTTCGACAGGGGTTTTCGGCTCATGCAGACCGAAAAAAAGCAGTGCAACGGCGAGGACGCCGGGGATCACCGCCACCCAAAAAATAGTGCGAAAATCATCATTCCACAGCAGCATTAAGCCGACGGCCAGCAGCGGCCCGAGAAATGCGCCGATAGTGTCCATCGACTGACGCAGACCAAAGGCCGCACCACGGAGTTCCGGCGGCGTAACGTCAGCGACCAGCGCATCACGCGGCGCCCCCCGGATCCCCTTCCCTACCCGGTCAATCAAGCGTGCCCCAAGAATCATGCCGGAGGAAGAGGCTATAGCGAACAATGGCTTACTCACCGCGCCAAGACCGTATCCCAGTACCGCCAGCCCTTTACGCTTGCCCAGGTAGTCACTGATTGCCCCGGAAAAAACTTTGATAAACAGCGCGGTGGCTTCAGCCAGGCCTTCAATCAAACCAATAAAAAGCACGCTGGCACCCAGCGTTGTGACCATAAACAACGGGAGCAGGCTGTGAATGATCTCAGAGGAGATATCCATCAACATACTGACCCCACCCACAACCCAGACGCCTTTCGGGATCCGGCTGAGCGTTGCAAACCGGGATAACATTGAGCCTCTCCTGCTTTATGGCGAACAAGCTTATGCGGAACAGAATATCCTGGAAAAGAGAATAAAAATTATCAGGCATAAAAAAAGCCAGCCCGCAGGCTGGCTTCTTATAGCAGATAAATGCTTAGTGCTTATCACGTCCGCCCAGGAAGAAAATGCCCAGCGGGATGGCCAGCAGAACGGTGAAGACAAGGCTGTAAACGAAGATCATCGCCGACTGCAGCACATACATGCTGGTAGTCCAGGCGGAGAGAGGAATGTTGTACTGTTCGATGACGCCAACAATGGTGGCCCGCCCGACGCACGCGGCAGCAATCATAAACACGACCAGCAGCGCCAGGAGGAACTTGCGGCCTTCAGGTGTTTTCAGTTTTGCACAAACCATCTCTCTTCCCTTTCACAGATGAATAACATAATAGAGGGTCTAAAATAACACGAACGCCCGCCACACTCCACACCAGTACAAACACCTGCCAAAATGGATAACACCAGGTTTATTACGCTGCATATAATGAAAATGTAAGTAAATCACACTAATCATTCATACGCATTATGTTAGTCTGTGCAGGACCGTTTTGACATAAAGGAATGACAATGAAAAACGCACCTAAATTTGCCATCGCGCTTCTCGCCGCCGCGTGCGTCAGCACCAGCGCTTTCGCCAGCGACGCCCAAAAAGCGCAGCCGCTGGAAAAAGTTGCCCCCTATCCGCAAGCGGAAAAAGGCATGAAGCGTCAGGTGATTCAGCTGCCGGTTCAGCAGGACGAAGCGAATTACAAAGTGGAACTGTTAATTGGCAAGACGCTGGAAGTAGACTGCAATCAGCACCGTCTTGGCGGTCAGCTGGAAAGCAAAACCCTGGAAGGCTGGGGTTACGACTATTACGTCTTTGATAAAGTCACCTCTCCGGTTTCCACCATGATGGCCTGCCCTGACGGCAAGAAAGAGAAGAAATTTGTGACGGCCTATCTGGGCGACAACAGCCTGCTGCGCTACAACAGCAAGTTGCCGATCGTGGTGTATACGCCTGAAAACGTGGAAGTGAAATATCGCGTCTGGAAGGCAGATGAGACTGTCGGTCAAGCCGTAGTACGTTGAATATAAGTCGGGTGGCGGCTTCGCCTTACCCGACCCCTCTCCCACCGGGAGAGGGAGAAAACACAAAAAACGGTAACGAATGTTACCGTTTTGCTTTTACCTTACAGCGCGATATCCGCAACCGGTTTGTTTTCCGCCTGAGGCTTCAGCTCCGCTTTTGGCGCAGCATCCGCAGCCTGCGGCTTCACGTACTGCAACTGCAATACGCGGCTGGTATATTCCAGCTCCTGCTCCGTCGCATCCACGTTACCGTTCAGCTTCGTGCCGTACGATGGAATAATGGTTTTCAGCTTCGCCTGCCATTCCGGGCTGGCAACTTTGTCTTTAAACACTTTTTCCATCAGGTGCAGCATGATTGGCGCAGCGGTAGACGCACCCGGTGACGCGCCCAGCAACGCGGCAATCGTGCCATCCTTATCGCTCACCACTTCGGTACCCAGACGCAGTACGCCGCCCTCTTTCGGATCGCGCTTGATGATCTGAACACGCTGACCCGCCTGCCACAGACGCCAGTCTTCTTTCTTCGCCTGCGGATAGTACTCTTTCAGCGCCTCGAAGCGTTCGTCGTCAGAGAGCATCACCTGGCTGATCAGATATTTTACCAGGTCGAAGTTATCCAGACCCACGTCCATCATCGGCTTGACGTTAGAGGTGGTGGTTGCGCTCAGCAGATCCCACAGGGAGCCGTTTTTCAGGAACTTGGTGGAGAAGGTCGCGAACGGTCCGAACAGCACCACGCGTTTACCGTCCAGCATACGGGTGTCAATGTGCGGTACGGACATCGGTGGCGCCCCTACGGAAGCCTGACCGTACACTTTTGCCAGATGACGATTCACCACTTCCGGGTTCTCGGATACCAGGAACTGGCCGCCGACCGGGAAGCCCGCATAGTCGTCAGCTTCAGGAATACCGGACTCCTGCAGCAGCTTCAGCGCTGCGCCGCCCGCACCGATGAAGACAAATTTGGCCTTAATGACGTGCTCGGCTTCATTGTTTTTCAGATCGGCAACCGTCACGCTCCAGCTGTTGTCCGCATTGCGCTTAAAGCCGCGCACTTCGGTGCTGAGCTGCAGGTTGAAGTTCTCTTTTTTCTTCAGGGATGCCACCAGCTGACGGGTAATTTCACCGTAGTTCACGTCGGTCCCGATTTCGGTACGGGTCGCCGCCACTTTTTGGTTTGGATCGCGACCTTCCATCACCAGCGGGGCCCATTCTTTGATCTGCGCGTGGTCTTCGGAGTATTTCATCCCGCGGAACAGGGTGCTCTGCTGCAGCGCAGCGTAACGTGCGCGCAGGAAATTCACGTTCTGCTCGCCCCACACAAAGCTCATGTGCGGTACGGTGTTGATGAAGGAGTGCGGGTCGTGCATCACGCCGCTGTTGACCTGGTGAGACCAGAACTGACGCGAGATCTGGAATGCTTCGTTGATCTCTACCGCCTTCTCGATACTAATGGAACCGTCCTTTTTCTGCGGCGTATAGTTCAGTTCCATGAGTGCCGAATGCCCGGTACCGGCGTTATTCCAACCGTTCGAACTCTCCTGCGCCACGCCATCGAGACGCTCGACCATGGTCATGGACCAGTCCGGCTGCAGTTCCTGCAGATAGGTTCCCAGCGTGGCGCTCATGATACCGCCACCAATTAAAAGGACGTCCGTTTCCTGCTCTTTTGGTGCGTCTGCTTTCGCTGCCATCGAGACGGCGCTGAGCCCAACGGCCAGAGAAAAGAGCATGGCAGTCATTTTTTTCATAATTTATGCCTTAGTGTAAAAGTGCTTGATGCGTGGAAAGTGCAGGTGAAAAAAGCTGCGTGGGCACGGTAACAACTTTTAAATATTGTTTAAAGGTTACGAAATTATTGTAATTGTGAAATTTAATGATGGATTGTTTGTAGGGGATTGCGGGGCGCAGCTGGCAATAGGGGGAATTTATGGCTACTATGCTGCACTTTGTGATCGCGCGCACGGAAGCCTGCCCTAACCAGCGAACTGTTATGTCCTTACCCCATTCTGCTGTATCCCCCGAAGACCGCGTAGCCAACGTACTGCGTTCCCCTAAGCAGCTGACGCGTGAAACGCTGGCGGGCGTTATTACCGCCCTGGCCCTGATCCCGGAAGTGATCTCTTTTTCCGTAGTCGCAGGCGTTGACCCAAAAGTCAGCCTGATCGCCTCCGTAGTGCTGTGCCTTGTTCTCTCCGTGTTGGGAGGTCGTCCGGCGATGGTCACGGCAGCCGCCGGTTCCGTAGCGCTGGTCATTGGCCCAATGGTGCATCAGCACGGCGTACAGTACATTCTTCCCGCAGTGCTGATGGCTGGCGTGATACAAATTCTGTTCGGCGTGCTGGGCATGGCAAGACTCATGCGCTTTATTCCCCAGTCGGTCATGACGGGGTTTGTTAACGCCCTGGGGATTCTTATCTTCTTCGCTCAGGTGCCGCATTTCTGGAGCCGAAGCCCGCTGATTGTGGGCCTGTTCGTGCTGACGCTGCTGATCGTGCTGTGGGTGCCGCGCTATATCAAAAGCATCCCTTCCCCGCTGATTGCGATCGTGCTGTTAACCTTGTTCACCGTTTCAACCGGCCAGGTCCTGCCGACCGTGGGCGATGAAGGCTCCATGAGCGGTGGTTTGCCGGGGTTTACCGAGCTGCTGGTACCGCTTAACGTACAGACGCTGAGCATCATCTGGCCGTGCGCCTTGAGTATTGCCTTCGTCGGCCTGCTGGAATCCCTGCTGACGGCAAAGCTGGTGGATGAACTGACCGTAACGCCATCGAGCAAACGCCGCGAGAGCATCGGGCTGGGCGTCGGCAATATTCTGGCCGGTTTTTACGGCGGCATTGCGGGCTGCGCGATGATCGGACAAACCATCGTTAACGTGGAGATGGGGAAAGGGCGAAGCCGTATTTCAACCCTTGCGGCGGGCATCGTGCTGCTGATCCTGGTGACGGCACTCAGTGAAGTCATGGCGAAAATCCCGATGGCGGTGCTGGCGGGGATTATGGCGATCGTCGCCGTCAAAACCTTCAGCTGGCACAGCCTTCAGCCCGCCACGATAAAAAATGCCCCGATTGCCGAAACGGTGGTGATGCTGGTGACCGTTGCCGCAACGGTTTCAACTGGCAACCTGGCGATTGGCGTACTGGGCGGGATTATCGTCATGGCACTGATCCCCGCCCGGATTAAGCGTCGGGTTAAAGCAGAAAAACCGTTGCCAGCCCAAGAAAAATAAAGAAACCGCCAGTATCGGTGATGGCGGTGATCATCACGCTCGACCCCACCGCGGGGTCGCGCCCCAGTTTGGTCATCGTCAGCGGGATAATGACGCCCATCATCGATGCCACCAGTAAATTCAGCACCATCGCCAGCATCATCACCCCGCCTAAGGCCATATCGTCATACAGCCACCATGTGATGCCGCCCATAATGCCGCCCCACACCAGGCCGTTGATCAGCGCCACGCCCATCTCTCTGAAGATCAGAAAGGCAAAATTACCGGGCTGAATATTTTCCAGCGCCAGCGCGCGGACGATCATGGTGATGGTCTGGTTTCCGGTGTTGCCGCCAATCCCGGCCACAATCGGCATCAGCGAGGCCAGCGCCACCAGCTGCGAAATGGTGTGTTCAAAGCCGTCAATCACGCGGGAGGCGATAAAGGCGGTACACAGGTTAATAGCCAGCCACGCCCAGCGGGTTTTTACCGCCTTGCCGACGGAGGCATGGACGTCATCTTCGGCGCTGATCCCCCCGAGCGCGCGCAGGTCGTTGTCGGTTTCTTCGTAGACCACATCAACGATCTCATCAATGGTCAGACGCCCCATCAGCTTGCCGACGGAGTCTACGACCGCCGCACTCACAAGGTCATCACGTTCAAAGGTACGCGCCGCTTTTTCCGCGTCGTCTTCCGGGGAGAAGACCATCGGCTCGTTTTCCATCACCTCGCTCACCTTCCGCTGGGTGCTGTTGAGCAGGATGGTTTTCAGCTCCAGCTCGCCGAGCAGGGTTTTGTCCCGCGAGGTAACAAACAGTTTATCGGTGTTATCCGGCATCCTGCCCAGGCGGCGCAGGTAGCGCTGCACGGTACCCAGCGTGACGTCCGGACGTACCGTGATAACGCCAAACTCCATAATCGCGCCAACGCTGTTTTTCTCGTAGTGCATCACCTGGCGCACGCGCGCGCGTTCATCGGCGGGCAGAGACGCCAGCAGGCGACCGGTCAGGTTACGCGGCAGGTGCTGTACAAGGTAAATCTGCTCGTCGATATCCAGGGTTTGCAGGGCGTCGAGGATGTCCCGGTCGCTCATCTCGTCGATCAGGTCGTCCCAGACGTTTTCCGAGGCTTCAAGCAGGACCTGGCCGCGCTCGTGATCCTGCACCAGGCGCCAGAGGGCGTGACGCTCTTCCGAAGGAAGCGCTTCCAGGGTATCCGCCAGATCCGGCGGCGGTAAATGAGCAACCAGCGCACCTACCTCAGCAATATCGTCGGCCAGGGTGCCGACATCATATTGCTCAGCCAGGGTCAGTTTGCCTAATAGCGTAGAAGTGACCGCTTTATCGGTCGTGAGAAGCCAGATGAGTCGCGCACGCTCCTGGTCACGCTGCCTGGCGCTGTTTTTCTTTAATACCGACATCAATCATAAATCCATTAAATGAGTTGGGGTTAAGCATAGCGCGGGGATATGTAAATAAGAATAAACAACGGGCCGAGGTGGAGAAAAAAGCGTCATTACAGCCACGATCTATCCCCTCTCCCTGTGGGAGAGGGTTAGGGTGAGGGCATCAGGCCGTACGCGCCACCGCGTCACGCGAGGCCGCATCGCGCTCTTCACCGGTCAGCTCGCTCAGCTTGCCGTCGCGCATCTCCAGCAGACGGTCGGCATGAATGAAGTAATGATCGTCGTGGCTGATGGCGAAAATGGTCTTGCCCATCTCCTGCATCAGCGGCAGCAGCACCTGATAAAACTCGCGGCGGAAGTGCGGATCCTGGTCAGCCGCCCACTCATCCAGCAGGATGATGTCACGCTCTTCCGCCAGCGCCAGCAGCAGCGCCACGCGCTTCTTCTGCCCCTTGGAGAGCTTGAGGTTGAGGATTTTTCCATCCTGAAGCTCCAGCTTGTGCGCCATCTGCAGCTGCGCAAGCCATTTTTCCACCAGCTCAGGATTGGCCTGCTGCCCTTCCGGCCCCAGCAGCTGGTCAAACAGCCAGACATCGGTGAACACCGCCGAGAAAAGCTTGCGGTAATCCTCGGGCTTCTCCGCGCTCAGCGCCTTACCGTCCAGCAGGATTTCGCCCGACTGCGGCTGGTAAAGTCCGGTGAGCAACATCGCCAGCGTGGATTTTCCGCTGCCGTTGCCGCCGATGAGGAACAGCAGTTCACCGCGGTGAATCGTCAGGTTGACTGGCCCCACGGAGAAGGCGTTGTCCTGATAGCGGAACATCACGTCGCGCAACTCCAGGGTCTGCCAGTTCGGGAAGGCCTGCGGGCGCGGGAATTCGGCTTTGAACGGCGCGAGATCGAATTTTTTGAGTTTATTAAACGCCACCTGTGCGCTGAGTAACGTAGGCAGTGCGCCAACGGCCGAGAGCAGCGGCGTACGTAAAAACAGCAGCGTCAGCGAGTAGGTCGCCGCCACGTTGGTATCCGCCCAGCCCAGGCTGTTCGCCATCCAGAACACCAGGCCAATGGCACCCAGCATCATAATGTTGGACCAGTTCACGGCGCTCAGGTGGAAGGTATCGGCGCGAATGATGTGGTGCCGGTATTCGCGCGCGTCCGGAATATAAAGTTGATTGAAAATATGCTCGGCGCGCTCGCGGTTGAGAGTCAGCTCTTTGCGCCCTTCCAGCACCGTCTGATAATCGTTATAGAGCTTATCTTCCGTTTCGCGCAGGACCGCCATGTGCTTATAGACGCGCGACACCAGCATAAAGCCGCCCCAGATGGTGATGGCAATCCACAGGGCGGTCACCGCCAGCATTTTAGTAGAGAGCCAGGCGAGATAGGCGGCAGAGCCAAAGGTCAGGATGATCCCCTGCACCAGCTCCGGCAGGCGGACAAACGCGATGGTAATGGCGCGCACGTCGCTGGTCAGCCCTGCCAGCAGGGAGGCGCTACCGAGCTGCTCCACGCGCTCAACCTGCGTGTCGAGGATCCGCTTGATGAACTCGCTGCGCAGGCGGAAAACGAAATGGTGCCCAAGCGCGGTCAGCGCCAGCTGAGAACCAAGCGTAACCGCCATCAACAGCAGCAGCAGGCCGAGAAACTCTGGCAGTACCGAGAGTGAGGTATCAACCATTTCGATCAGCCGCACGTTTATAAACGCGATCAGGCCAATACCCAGCGCGGCGCTGGCAAGGCTTAACGCCATTACGGCAATGAAGGGCCAGCGGTACTGACGCCAGACAAGAAGAAGTAGTTGCATGCAGGCAATCCGGACAATAAAAATCAGCCAGCAGTGTAAACTGCCCTGCGCGGACATCAAGAATAATTCTTATTTTTGTTTGCTAAAGCCCGCCTGACGGAAAGTCAGATTATAGCGGTACTCGCCAGTAAGGGGATGAACCCCGGGCTTCAGGGGCTGAATGCCGTGATAGTACAGCCGCGACTCCCTGCCCCATACCACCACGTCACCATGTTCCAGCATGATGCGCTTGAGCGGATCGTTGCGGCGTAGACCGCCAAACTGGAAGACGGCGGGCAGCCCCAGCGATACCGAGACGATAGGCGCACGCAGATCGGGTTCATCTTTGTCCTGATGCAGGGAGAGCTTCGCGCCGATGGCGTAGCGGTTAATCAGGCAGGCATCCGGCCGAAAGTCAGGATAATCCGCTGCAACGGCAGCTTCGTGGCAGAGAGTCTGAAAAACTGCTGGCATCGGCGGCCACGGCTGGCCGGTGGCGGGATCGTTGGGGGCATAGAGATAGCCCCGCGCGTTCGTCGCCCACCCCAGTTCCCCGCAGTTGGCCATGGCCACCGACATGGTGTAGCCGCCCGGCGTTACCATATGGCGAAACGGTGAAACGGCCGTCACCTCTTCTATGCCGGCAAGCAATGCCTGTGCGCGGGAGAGTGCGAAGCGGCGCAGGATCGTCGCTCCCGGCGCAAGCGGCTCCAGCCAGGGTTCAGCATCCGCAAAAAGATCGAGCATTATCCCTCCCGGCGTTTTGCCTCACGTTTCAGTAATAGCGCTTTTCGCGCCGCCCCCCAGCGATAGCCCGACAGCGCGCCGTCGTTACGAACCACGCGATGACAGGGGATCACAATCGCCAGCCTGTTTGCCGCGCAGGCACCGGCGACGGCACGCACCGCATTGGGCTGGCCAATCGCCTGCGCCACCTGCTGATAGCTGGCCGTTTCCCCGCTGGGGATGTCCCGCAGAGCCTGCCATACCCGCTGCTGGAACGCGGTTCCGCGTATATCCAGCGGCAGGGCCAGCGGCACCGCGCGGTTATCAATACTGGCAATGACCTGACGGAGACGCTGAGCGAAGGCATCTTCACGTGGAGCAGGCTCAGCGTTTGGAAACAGCGTCGCCAGCTCTTGGGCTAATTCGGTATCGCTGTCGCCCAGCAGTATCGCGCAAATCCCCCGCTCGCTTTCAGCGACCAGACAGCGTCCTAATGAACAGTCGTCGATGGCGTACTGCACCGGTACCTCGCCTTTGCGGTACTGTTTCGCCGTCATTCCCAGCGCGTCGTTGGCTTTGCGGTAATAGCTGCTGCTGTCGGGAAAACCTGCCGCCAGCACGGCATCGGTAATTTTGTTTCCGTGCGCAAGCGCCGTGCGCAGACGCTGCCCCCGCGCCGCCTGCTGCCAGGCTTTTGGCGTCATCCCGGTAATGGATTTAAACAGCCGGTGGAAATGGAAAGGACTCATGGCGACCTGCTGCGCCAGACCTTCAAGCGTCAGCGCGGGATCCTGCTCCAGAAGGCGACAGGCATACTCCACTTTCGCCAGCTTCTGCTGCTGCGGATCGCGTTTGTCCGGCATACAGCGCTTGCACGGACGAAACCCTGCCTGAATGGCATGCTGGACATCAGGATAAAAGCAGACATTTTTACGCAGCGCGTGACGGGCACGGCAGGACGGGCGGCAGAAAATCCCCGTCGTCTGCACGGCAAAAACAAACCGATCGTCAGCGCGCGGATCGCGAGCCAGAACGGCCTGCCAGCGATCCTCATCGTTCATGTAGGTTGGACTTTTCATCATCAGCTCCTCTTACAAGCATACCTTTAGCGTGCCCGAGTGCCAGTGATAAAAAACCCGCAACCTTGCTTTTTAATTTTTGTCGCTCACCAGGAAGCTGTTGAACTGCGGCGAGCTCCAGGTTTTGAATCCGTCGCCTTCTTTAGTGATCATGTAAACTGCAAGCCCTTCCTGACGAACCACCTCTTTAGCTTTTTCCGGGCCGAGAACCATCAGGCCGGTATCCCAGGCATCGGCTTCCAGCGCAGTCGGTGCAATCACGGTCACCGAGACCAGGTTATGCGTGATGGGACGTCCGGTCTGAGGGTCAATCACGTGCGAAATACGCTTCCCGTCGAGTTCGTAATAGTTACGGTAGCTCCCTGAAGTACTGATGCCGTGTCCGTTGATATCCACAATGGCCTGTACGGCGTTTTGCCGATCGGTCGGTTTTTGAATCGCTACGCGCCACGGTTTACCGCTGGCGTTCATGCCCCGGCTAACTAACGCGCCGCCCACGGAGACCAGGTAGCGCGAAATCCCTTCCTGCATCATCAGCGCGGCAAGGTGATCCGCCGCGTAGCCTTCCCCTACCGTCGACAGATCGACAAACAGATCGGGAATATCCTTTTGCAGATACTGCTGACCGTACTGGTTGATGACCGTCAGATGCTGTAGCCCTGTCCGGGCGCGGGCATCATCAATAGCCGCATTGTCCGGCGTGGTCACCGGCTGTTTGTTGGGACCAAATCCCCAGAGATTCACCAGGGGACCGACGGTGACGTCCATCGCGCCGTTGGTTTTATATCCCACGCGCATCGATTCAGTGACGATATCGGCCATCGCTTCGCTCACCGGCCACAGGGAGGTACTGGTGGAGAGATTGAAGCGCATCAGCGCCGAGTCATTTTTATAGGTTGAGAGCAGCTGATCGTCGGCATCCAGCTGAGACTGGATTTTGCCGCGAAGTTCATCAGCGCGCGTTTTGTCCAGGCCCATCACGCTGACGCGCCAGAAGGTGCCCATCGTTTTGCCTTCAAGCACCGTCGCGGCGGGTGCATCGGTTTTCGCCACGGGCGCGGGTTCATCACACGCGGTCAGGAAAAAAAGCATAGCCAGAAAGCTGGCGCGTAAAAAAGTCATGTCCATTCATTATTATCCTCATGCCAGGGCGGCAAGAGTACACCAAAACGGTTGCATTGTGAGGCCCAAAAAAAGCACAAAAAAGGGGCCATCAGGCCCCTTAAGTCACACGATGACGCGATTAGAACTGGTAAACCAGACCCAGCGCGACGATATCATCAGTACCGATGCCGGCCTGACGGGTGAACTCATTTTCATCAACCAGGTTGATTTTGTAATCCACGTAGGTGGACATGTTTTTGTTGAAGTAGTAAGTCGCACCTACATCAACATATTTCAGCAGATCCTGATCGCCGTAACCTTCGATGTCTTTACCTTTGGACTGCAGGTAAGCCACGGAGGGACGCAGGCCGAAGTCGAACTGGTACTGAGCAACCACTTCGAAGTTCTGCGCTTTGTTAGCAAAGCCGTAAGCGGTAGTCGGGCTGTCGCCGTTAGAGGTACCGAAGCGGGTTGCATTGTAGGTCTGAGAGTACTGCGCTGCCAGGTAGATGTTGTTGGCATCGTATTTCAGGCCGCCAGAATAGACTTCTGCGTGATCGCCGTTACCGTAAACGCCCGGTGCGTTCTGGTCAGCGGTACGTTTGGAGGAGGACATCGCACCACCCACGCTGAAGCCTTCGCCCAGGTTATAGGTTACGGAAGCACCGTAGCCGTCGCCGTTCTGTTTCAGCAGGCTGCGTCCACCGACGTTTTCACCGCTTACGCTGCCGTTTTTACCCTGGTACTGCAGCGCAAAGTTCAGGCCGTCAACCAGACCGAAGAAGTCCTGGTTACGATAGGTCGCCACGCCGTTAGCACGAGACTGCAGGAAGTTGTCTGAGCCGTAGGTATCGCCGCCAAATTCTGGCAGAACGTCAGTCCAGGAAGTTACGTCGTAGATCACGCCGTAGTTACGACCGTAATCGAAAGAACCCGCTTCAGCGAATTTCAGACCGGCAAACGCCACACGCGTCCAGGACTGGTTGTCACTTTCCGTCGTGTTACCCTGGATCTGGTATTCCCACTGGCCGTAACCGGTCAGCTGATCGTTAACCTGAGTTTCACCTTTGAAGCCAAGACGCATGTAGGTCTGGTCGCCGTCAGCACTCTTGTCGTCAGAGAAATAGTGCAGACCATCAACTTTGCCGTACAGATCTAATTTGTTGCCATCTTTGTTATAAATTTCGGCCGCATTTGCTGCGCCTGCTACCAGCAGTGCTGGTACCAGGAGGGACAGTACTTTAACTTTCATTTTATTAACCCTCTGTTATATGCCTTATAATTGCCACTGCTTACTGGTTAACCCTCATTAACCAGTCGGCAATTTCATTCTCCGCAAAATTACAGAATAATCCAATGCGAATATGATACGAAAACTTTGAAGATGTTTCATTTATCTATCAACATGTTTCAAGATGTAAATGAAAAGGAACTTTTACAAAGCACAAAAAGCTTAGAAATTTAGCACTTATAATCAAAAAGAAAAATCAACCCAACCAAATCAATAAGTTAAAATAAAAAACGTTACCGCACTGAATGACAAAACAAGATCGACTCCAATCTCTAAAATAACTCTCGCTATCATCATTAACTTTATTTATTACCGTCATTCAGCTTTGAATGTCTGTTTATCCCTAATTCAACCGGATGCTTCGCATTCGGTTTTTTTTTACCCTTCTTTACGTAACTTTTCTTTTTTTGTGCTACCGCCGCGAAATTGTAACGACTATTAACTAAATTCTCGCCCACCTCCGCGCAGAATGCGAAAATTTGAACAAAACTTAATTTCTTGTTAATTCGTGCTATTTAATGCGCGAAAGCATTTTTTATTTGTACACGCATCATCGGCTTGTACACATTTAACACACACTTCATCTCCCGTACGGGCCATCGAAAAAGTCGCCTGTTCCAGGACAGTGGCGCTGGAAATTCAGTTATTACCCTTTATACTGCCCTATCGCCACAGAGCACGACCATCACGGGTTAAAGATATCAATGAGTCAGACTGAAACTACCGCCCCGAGCAAATTCTCCCTCCTTCCCGGGAGCATCACCCGTTTCTTTCTTCTTTTGATCGTTGTGCTGTTAGTCACAATGGGCGTGATGGTGCAGAGCGCGGTTAACGCCTGGCTGAAGGATAAGAGCTATCAGGTGGTTGATATTACTCATGCCGTTCACAAGCGCATTGATACCTGGCGCTACGCCACCTGGCAGATTTACGACAACATTGCCGCGGCGCCTGCCAGTTCGTCCGGGGATGGACTTCAGGAAACGCGGCTGAAGCAGGACGTCTACTACCTCGAAAAACCGCAGCGTAAGACTGAAGCGCTTATCTTTGGCTCTCACGACAGCGCGACCCTTGAGATGACGCAGCGTATTTCGACCTACCTGGATACCCTCTGGGGCGCCGAAACGGTACCGTGGTCGATGTACTATCTGAACGGTCAGGATAACAGCATGATCCTGATCTCGACGCTGCCGTTGAAAGATCTCTCTTCCGGATTTAAAGAGACGACGGTCGGCAGCATTGTCGACTCCCGCCGGGCAGAAATGCTGCAGCAGGCCAACGCCCTTGATGAACGTGAGAGCTTCTCATCGCTGCGCCGGCTGGCATGGCAGAATGGTCACTATTTTACCCTGCGTACCACCTTTAACCAGCCGGGACATCTGGCGACAGTCGTGGCCTTTGATTTACCCATTAATGATTTGATCCCGCCGGATATGCCGCTCGACAGCTTCCGTCTGGAGCCCGACAGCAGCACCCAGAACATGCGCGCGGCGTCTGATAAAGAGGCCGCAGAGAGCGTCACAATCTCCTTTAACGGCTCGAAAATTGAAATTGCCTCGTCGCTGAACTCAACAGGCATGCGTCTGGTGTGGCAGGTACCGTTTGGCACGCTGCTGCTCGACACCCTGCAAAATATTCTGCTACCTCTGCTGCTGAATATCGGCCTGCTGGCGCTGGCGCTGTTCGGCTACAGTACCTTCCGCTTCCAGCCTGGGCGCCAGAGCGACGCGTCTGCGGTCTCCGCGGGCAATACCAATGAGCTGCGCGTGTTGCGCGCGCTCAATGAAGAGATTGTTTCCGTGCTGCCGCTTGGGGTGTTAGTTCACGATCAGGAAGCGAATCGCACGGTAATGAGCAATAAAATTGCCGACCATCTGCTGCCGCACCTTAACCTGCAGAACATCACCACCATGGCGGATCAGCACCAGGGAGTCATTCAGGCCACCATTAACAATGAACTGTACGAGATCCGTCAGTTCCGCAGCCAGGTAGCCCCGCGCACGCAAATCTTCATCATCCGCGACCAGGATCGCGAAGTGCTGGTGAATAAAAAGCTCAAGCAGGCGCAAAGGCTGTATGAGAAGAACCAGCAGGGGCGCGCAGCATTTATGCAGAACATTGGCGATGCCTTCAAGCAGCCGTTAAAAACGCTGGCGACCCAGGCGGCGGCGTTAAACACGTCTGAAAGCCACCAGCTCGCCTGCCAGGCCGACTCGCTGGTCCGTATGGTGGATGAGATCCAGCTGGCGAACATGCTGGAGAATGATTTCTGGAAAGGTACTCCTTCTCTCTTCTCCATTCAGGATTTGATCGATGAAGTGGTTCCGGAAGTCCTGCCCGTCATTAAGCGCAAAGGGCTGCAGCTACTGATCAACAACCATTTACCCGCCAATGACGAACGTCACGGCGACCGCGAGGCGCTGCGTCGTATTCTGCTGATGATTATTCAGTACGCCGTGACCACCACGCAGATCGGCAAGATAACCCTTGAAGTGAGCACCGACGAGTCGGCGGAAGATCGCCTGACGTTCCGTATCCTGGACACCGGGGAAGGCGTCACGGCGAGTGAAATTGATAATCTGCACTTCCCGTTCCTGAATGACACGCAAAGCGATCATTACGGCAAGGCTAACGCCCTGACCTTCTGGCTGTGCGATCAACTGGCGCGTAAGCTCGGCGGCCATCTGAATATCAAGGCCCGTGAATCACTGGGTACGCGTTACTCTCTGCACGTGAAAATGGCCGCCAATCCGCAGGAAGAAGATGAAGAACGCCTGCTGGATGATGTCGTGGTGATGGTGGATGTGACCTCAAACGAGATCCGCAATATTGTGGTTCGTCAGCTCGAAAACTGGGGCGCGGCCTGCATCACGCCGGATGAAAGGCTGGCAAGTCAAGAATTTGATCTGTTTTTAACTGATAATCCGTCTAATCTTACTGCCTCGGGCTTGCTTTTAAGCGATGATGAGTCAGGCGTGCGGAAAATCGGCCCTGGCCAGCTGCGCGTCAACTTTAATATAAGCAATGCGATGCAGGAAGCTGTACTACAACTAATAGAAGAGCAGCTGGCGCAGGAAGAGATAACGGAATCCCCGTTAGGCGGCAATGAAAATGCCGAGCTTCACGCCAGCGGATACTATTCCCTCTTTGTTGATACAGTACCAGATGATGTGAAGCGGTTGTATACTGAGTCCGCTGCGAATGATTTTGCAGCGCTGGCACAGACAGCACACCGGCTTAAAGGGGTGTTTGCCATGCTTAATCTGGTTCCCGGCAAGCAGTTATGTGAAACGCTGGAACATCTAATTCGTGAGAAAGATGCCTCTGGCATTGAAAAATACATCAGCGACATTGACGCCTACGTCAAAAGCTTGCTGTAGCAAGGTAGCCTTATACATGAACAATATGAACGTAATTATTGCCGATGACCATCCGATTGTACTGTTCGGTATTCGCAAATCACTTGAACAGATCGAGTGGGTGAATGTAGTCGGTGAATTTGAAGACTCTACAGCACTGATCAATAACCTCCCAAAGCTTGATGCACACGTGCTCATTACCGATCTCTCCATGCCTGGGGACAAATACGGAGATGGGATCACGCTCATCAAATATATTAAACGTCACTTCCCGGACATCTCGATCATTGTTCTGACCATGAACAACAACCCGGCGATCCTGAGCGCCGTGCTGGATCTGGACATCGAAGGGATTGTGCTGAAACAAGGCGCCCCAACCGATCTGCCAAAAGCGCTCGCTGCGCTGCAGAAAGGCAAGAAGTTCACGCCTGAGAGCGTCTCTCGTCTGCTGGAAAAAATCAGCGCGGGTGGCTACGGTGACAAACGCCTGTCGCCGAAAGAGAGTGAGGTTCTGCGCCTGTTCGCTGAAGGTTTTCTGGTGACCGAGATTGCCAAGAAGCTGAACCGCAGCATTAAAACCATCAGTAGCCAGAAGAAATCCGCAATGATGAAGCTGGGCGTGGACAACGATATTGCCCTGCTGAACTATCTCTCCTCCGTTACGCTGAGCGCATCGGATAAGGATTGATCCCTGACGGGTGTGCGGCCTGATGCCCTCTCCCACAGGGAGAGGGTGAAAAACGTAAAAGGCCCTTGCGGGCCTTTTTTATATTCTGGTTTTTCTCACGCGATCCGCGTAAATCGACAACGTCTGCTTCAGCACGTCCAGCGTGACCGGTTTCGACAGGCAGCTGTCCATGCCGGACTCCAGACAGCGCTGCTTCTCTTCCGCCAGCGCGTTCGCCGTTACGCCCACCACCGGCAGCGTCAGGCCAAGCTGTCGGATGCGCTGCGTCAGCCGGTAGCCGTCCATGTTAGGCATGTTGACGTCGCTCAGCACGATATCAATATGATTTTTACTCAGCACATTCAGCGCATCCACGCCGTCATTGGCGGTTTTACACTGGTAGCCCAGCGATCCAAGCTGGTCAGCCAGCAGACGACGGTTAATCGGATGGTCATCCACCACAAGAATCATCATATCGTCATTCACTGACGCCAGACCTTCCGGTGACGGCAGCGCGCCTGCACCGTCGTTCTCTTCCAGCTCGACTTTGTAGATACGGGCCAGCAGGCTCAACAGCTCATGCGGCGTTGCGACGCTGTGAACCCATTCCCCCGGCGCCCGTTCAACCGGTATGCCAATGTGGCGGCGGCAGAAGAGCACCGTTCCTCTCCCCTGCCACGGCTGTTCAGGCATCTCGTCGGTGATGAGCACATCGTCCACGTCCGGCATCTGGCCTTCATAGCGGCAGACCCTCACGCCGCTATGGGTGAGCAGCGCCGTCAGATAGTCATTCAGCGAGGCATTATTGACCGCCAGCCAGCAGCGCTTGTCGCTCAGCCCGTCAACTGCGGCTTTTGCCGGATACTGCGCCGAATAGAGCGGAATGCGGATGGTGAACTGGCTGCCCATGCCGGGCTCAGTATCCACAGAAATGTCACCGTCCATCATGCTGACGAGCTTCTCGCAAATCGCCAGCCCCAGACCGGTGCCCTGGAAGTTACGCTGCACGCCGGTGCCGACCTGGAAGAACGGGTCGAACAGACGTACCACCTCCTTGGCCGGAATACCCACCCCCGTGTCGCGCACGCGGATGCTCAGGTAATCCCCTGCCCTGCAAACGTGTAGCACTATGCAGCCGATATCGGTGAATTTGATGGCGTTGCTGAGCAGGTTAGAGATGACCTGCTGCAGACGCATCGGATCGCCGTGCAGCGTCAGCGGCACATCCGGTTCGATAAAGCAGTAGAGCCCCAGCTGTTTACGCACCACCAGCGGCAGATAGTTGGCGCTGATGTGGTTCATGACCTCACGCGGCGAAAACTCGCGCGGCTCGATTTTCAGCTGCTCAGACTCAATTTTAGAGAAGTCGAGAATATCGCTGATGATCTTCAGCAGCAGGCTGGAGGAGTTGTTCATCGCCGTTACCAGCCGGTCGACGCCTTTCGGCAACTCTTTCGTCTGCAGCAGATCGAGGTTACCGATAATCCCGTACAGCGGCGTACGCAGCTCGTGGCTTACGGTAGCCAGGAACATGGATTTCGACTGGCTGGCCTGCTCCGCGGCCTGCGCCATCTCCTGCAGCGACTCTTCCATCTTCACGCGCGCGGAGACATCCACCAGCACGCAAATCGCTACGTTTTCATTGCGATAGCGGGAATGGACAAAGCTTATCTGCAGGTTGGTGTGGGTGCTGGTGAGCACATCGACAAAGTTCACCTGCTGCCCGCAGATGATCTGCGTCAGCCTTTGCCGGTCCTCGTGCGTCAGCATATTCAGGTAGTTGTGCGCCAGCTCGTTACTCAGAATGTTGGTCCCGTCCTGGGTACGCAGAATACAGATCCCCACCGGCGCCGAAGCGACAATTTTGCGGTTGAACTGCTCGTGCTCCTCCAGACGCTGTGCGTCACTTTCGGCGGGAATAAAGATTCTACGCTCATACATGCGCGCCAGCGTGAACAGCGCGCCCCCCACCAGCAGGTTCAGCAGAATCGCATTCATAATAAGAATACGTATCCGCTCGAGCACCATATCCACCGGCAGCGAGTAGACAATGCTCAGCGAAGATGGCGGCAGGCTTTTTTTCAGCACCAGCTCGCGGAAGCCGGAGGTGTAGCCAAACCATGAGCGTCCCTGCATCCAGTGCGGATCGACGTTCAAACTTTTATCCGGCCCGGCGAGTGAGATCAGCTGATGCCCATTTTCATCCAGAATAGTCACGCCCATCGGCAGGCTGCCCGGCGTGAAGAAGTTTTCCATGCGAATGGTCTGCTCAATCCCCAGCAGCGCCTGCAGGCGATTGCCCAGATAAACCGGCGTCAGCGCGTAGAAATAGCCCACGCCCATACGCGGCCCCTGGCTAATCCAGAAGATGTTGTTCCCGCGCTCGTCCTGCGGGGCATTGCGATATTTGACAATACGCTCGTGCAGGCTTTTCAGCGCATCATCGCGCTCGACGGGCACATCGCGCAGGCCAAAGTCAGCCATGCAGAGATTTTCGCTGCCAATCAGGAATACGCGGTTGAGATCGTAGGCGGCAGAGAAGTTATCGCGCCAGTAGCGCATAAACCAGGCGAGGGATTCCAGCGACCCGCGCCAGGTATTGCTCATGGTGGAGCAATCGGAGTCCGGGAACAGCGGCTGGAAGTCCGGCACTTCGGTTTTGTCATTGCGCCCGCGAAGGGCAAGGATACCGTTTTCCGCCGTCAGTCGATTTTCAGCAATATACTTCAGCTCCTTCATCACGTCCGATGTTCGCTGAATGTAGCGCTGGGCTTGATCGGAGCTTAAATTAAACTCCTGGCGAATCTCTGCTTCTTTCTGATGCAGCGCATTGACGATGTAAAACACCGACAGCAAGACCACCAGCAGCCAAAGCAGGAGCGCCAGCGCCCGGAACAGATAGCGAGAAACTTTCAGCGTGGTACGAAAGGAGACGAGGTATTTCAAAGGGGCGAGGCTCCGCCGTCGGGGTCAAAAGAATGTGGTTAAGGTAGCGGTAAACGCGGCTTGTCGCAACGTTCACGTATCTGCAACTGCAAAAGAAAAGGGCCGGAATCCGGCCCTTTATGCGTCATGAGACGTTACTCGTCAGCGTCATCCGCTGCGTCATCGTCGGTCTCCGCTTCCGGTGCGATTTCGTCATCACCTTCCGCGACGCTGCCGTCAATAGAGTCGAGCTCTTCGTCGTCCACCGGCTCAGCAACGCGCTGCAGACCCACTACGTTTTCATCTTCCGCCGTACGGATGAGGATAACGCCCTGGGTGTTACGGCCCACCACGCTGATCTCGGACACGCGGGTACGCACCAGCGTACCGGCATCGGTGATCATCATGATCTGGTCGGCATCGTCCACCTGCACCGCGCCTACAACGGACCCGTTGCGTTCGGTGACCTTGATGGAAATAACGCCCTGCGTGCCGCGTGACTTGGTCGGATATTCGCTTTCCGCCGTACGCTTACCGTAGCCGTTCTGGGTGACGGTCAGGATTGCGCCTTCGCCACGTGGAACGATCAGGGAAACAACGGAATCTTCACCCGCCAGTTTAATACCGCGCACGCCAGTCGCCGTACGACCCATTGCGCGCACGGCATTCTCTTTGAAGCGCACCACTTTACCGGCCGCAGAGAACAGCATCACTTCATCAGAACCGGAGGTCAGATCCACACCGATCAGCTCGTCGCCTTCGTTCAGGTTCACCGCAATAATACCGGCAGAACGTGGACGGCTGAATTCGGTCAGCGCGGTTTTCTTCACGGTACCGCTGGCGGTCGCCATAAAGACGTTCACGCCCTCTTCGTACTCGCGTACCGGCAGAATAGCGGTGATACGTTCGTTCGCTTCCAGCGGCAGCAGGTTGACGATTGGACGACCACGTGCGCCACGGCTCGCTTCCGGCAGCTGATAGACCTTCATCCAGTACAGACGGCCGCGGCTGGAGAAGCAGAGGATCGTGTCGTGGGTGTTGGCCACCAGCAGGCGGTCAATAAAGTCTTCTTCTTTAATGCGTGCAGCAGATTTGCCCTTACCGCCACGACGCTGTGCTTCGTAGTCGGTCAGCGGCTGATACTTCACATAGCCCTGGTGAGACAGGGTGACCACCACGTCTTCGCGGTTGATCAGATCTTCAATGTTGATATCAGAGCTGTTAGCGGTGATTTCGGTGCGGCGCTCGTCGCCGAACTGATCGCGGACCAGCTCCAGCTCTTCGCGGATCACTTCCATCAGGCGCTCGGCGCTACCCAGGATGTGCAGCAGCTCAGCAATTTGCTCCAGCAGCTCTTTGTACTCGTCGAGCAGTTTTTCGTGCTCAAGGCCGGTCAGCTTCTGCAGGCGCAGATCCAGAATCGCCTGGGCCTGCTGTTCAGTCAGGTAGTACTGACCGTCACGCACGCCGAATTCAGGCTCCAGCCACTCAGGACGCGCGGCGTCATCGCCCGCACGTTCCAGCATCGCCGCCACGTTACCCAAATCCCACGGACGCGCAACCAGCGACGCTTTCGCTTCAGCCGGGGTTGGCGCACGACGGATCAGTTCGATGATCGGGTCGATGTTGGCCAGCGCAACCGCCAGCGCTTCAAGGATGTGTGCACGGTCGCGCGCTTTGCGCAGCTCGAAGATGGTACGACGGGTCACCACTTCGCGGCGGTGACGCACGAACGCGCTCAGGATCTCTTTCAGGTTCATGATCTTCGGCTGACCATGGTGCAGCGCAACCATGTTAATACCGAAGGAGACCTGAAGCTGAGTCTGGGAGTAGAGGTTATTCAGCACAACCTCACCCACCGCGTCGCGCTTGATTTCAATCACGATGCGCATACCGTCTTTGTCAGACTCGTCACGCAGCGCGCTGATGCCTTCAACGCGTTTCTCTTTTACCAGCTCGGCGATTTTTTCAATCAGACGTGCTTTGTTCACCTGATACGGGATCTCGTGAACAATGATGGTTTCACGGCCGGTTTTCGCGTCCGCTTCCACTTCAGCGCGGGCACGGATGTAAATCTTGCCGCGGCCGGTGCGGTACGCTTCTTCAATGCCGCGACGACCGTTAATGATCGCCGCCGTCGGGAAGTCCGGGCCCGGGATGTGTTCCATCAGCCCTTCAATGCTGATGTCTTCATCGTCGATATAGGCCAGGCAGCCGTTGATCACTTCCGTGATGTTGTGTGGCGGAATGTTGGTTGCCATACCGACGGCGATACCGGACGAGCCGTTCACCAGCAGGTTAGGGATCTTCGTTGGCATAACGTCAGGAATTTTTTCCGTGCCGTCGTAGTTATCAACAAAATCAACCGTCTCTTTTTCCAGGTCGGCCATCAGCTCATGGGCAATCTTCGCCAGACGGATTTCCGTATAACGCATTGCCGCGGCGGAGTCGCCGTCGATAGAACCAAAGTTACCCTGACCATCTACCAGCATGTAACGCAGCGAGAATGGCTGCGCCATACGGACGATAGTGTCGTACACCGCGGAATCACCATGAGGATGGTATTTACCGATTACGTCACCAACGACACGGGCAGATTTTTTGTAGGCTTTATTCCAGTCATTGCCCAATACGTTCATGGCGTATAGTACGCGACGGTGTACCGGCTTCAGGCCATCGCGGACGTCCGGCAGCGCACGGCCAACAATGACCGACATCGCATAGTCCAGATAGGAGCTCTTCAGCTCTTCCTCGATGTTAACCGGTGTAATTTCTCTCGCAAGGTCGCTCATCTAACCGCTATCCCTCTACTGTATCCCGGATTCAAAGGTCGCAAATTATAACACAGCCGCGGTGATACAGGTAAACCTATACGCTTTATTCACAGGGATTGCCTGATATACTCCCTTGTCTTGCTAAATAAGGAGTAAAAGCGCCCATGAATGCCGAAAAATCCCCGGTGGCACAAAACGTTGACCACGAAGAGATTGCCAAATTTGAAGCGGTGGCGTCCCGCTGGTGGGATCTCGAAGGTGAGTTCAAACCGCTGCATCGCATTAACCCGCTGCGTCTGGGCTATATCGCGGAGCGTTCCGGCGGTCTGTTCGGTAAGAAAGTGCTCGACGTCGGCTGCGGCGGCGGCATCCTGGCGGAGAGCATGGCGCGCGAAGGGGCCACCGTCACCGGCCTGGACATGGGCTTTGAGCCGCTGCAGGTTGCCCGTCTTCATGCGCTGGAGTCCGGTATACAGGTGGAATATGTGCAGGAAACTGTGGAAGCGCACGCGGCAAAACATGCCCACCAGTACGATGTGGTGACCTGCATGGAGATGCTGGAGCACGTTCCGGATCCGCAGTCCGTGGTAAACGCCTGTGCAAAACTGGTGAAACCGGGCGGCCAGGTCTTTTTCTCGACCATCAACCGCAACGGCAAAGCCTGGCTGATGGCCGTTGTCGGCGCGGAGTATGTGCTGCGCATGGTGCCGAAAGGCACGCACGACGTGAAGAAATTCATCAAGCCGGCCGAGTTGTTAAGCTGGGTTGACCAGACGTGGCTCAAAGAGCAGCACATCACCGGCCTGCACTACAATCCGCTGACCGATAAATTCAAGCTCGCACCGGGCGTGGATGTTAACTATATGTTGCACACAACCGCCAAAAACGACTAACGTCATTCGTTATTCTTATAAAGATTGCGCGACATCATGTTGCGCAATTCTGACCTCCCGTTGAAGAAATCAGCACTCGATCAAATTTTGAATTTTTTTTCTTAATTATTGACATGTCTTCCAGGCCTTACGGTACGAGGACTTACGCTTTTTTACCCTTTCACAACCTCAATTTAACGTCAAAATCAACCCTTGTGCTGAAAAGATTCGATACTAGAATACTCACCATATAGCGTTTTTCTTATCGCAAACCCCCTATATGTAGTATTTATCCACAGAGTTAGTCACAAGACGGATCTGTGGATAAGCGGGGGATATTTTTTATTTCACGGACAGGTAAAACCCACATGAATCAGAGTCTGCTGGTGACAAAGCGCGACGGTACTACCGAGCGTATCAATCTGGACAAAATCCATCGAGTTCTCGACTGGGCAGCAGAAGGACTGAACAACGTATCTATATCCCAGGTTGAACTGCGTTCCCACATTCAGTTCTACGACGGCATTAAAACGTCTGATATCCACGAAACGATCATTAAAGCAGCGGCAGACCTCATCTCCCGCGAAGCGCCGGATTATCAGTACCTCGCTGCACGTCTGGCGATTTTCCACCTGCGTAAAAAAGCTTACGGCCAGTTCGAGCCGCCGAAGCTTTACGATCACGTGGTGAAAATGGTCGAGCTGGGCAAATACGACACGCATCTGCTGGAAGACTATACGGAAGAAGAGTTCGAGCAGATGAACGGGTTTATCGATCACTGGCGCGACATGAACTTCTCCTACGCGGCGGTGAAGCAGCTCGAAGGCAAATACCTGGTTCAGAACCGTGTGACCGGCGAGATCTACGAAAGCGCCCAGTTCCTCTATATTCTGGTAGCCGCCTGCCTGTTCTCAAACTACCCGCGTGAGACCCGTCTGGACTACGTGAAGCGTTTCTACGATGCGGTATCCACGTTCAAGATTTCTCTGCCAACGCCAATCATGTCTGGCGTGCGCACCCCTACCCGTCAGTTCAGCTCCTGCGTGCTGATCGAGTGTGGTGACAGCCTGGATTCCATCAACGCCACCTCCAGCGCCATCGTGAAATACGTCTCCCAGCGTGCCGGTATCGGCATCAACGCCGGTCGCATCCGCGCGCTGGGCAGCCCGATTCGCGGCGGTGAAGCGTTCCACACCGGCTGTATCCCGTTCTACAAGCACTTCCAGACGGCAGTAAAATCCTGCTCTCAGGGCGGCGTGCGCGGCGGAGCAGCAACCCTGTTCTACCCAATGTGGCACCTGGAAGTGGAAAGCCTGCTGGTACTGAAAAACAACCGCGGCGTGGAAGGCAACCGCGTGCGCCACATGGACTATGGCGTGCAGATCAACAAGCTGATGTACACCCGCCTGCTGAAAGGCGAAGACATCACCCTGTTCAGCCCATCCGACGTCCCGGGCCTGTACGACGCGTTCTTCGCCGATCAGGACGAGTTCGAGCGTCTGTACACCAAATATGAAAAAGACGACAGCATCCGCAAACAGCGCCTGAAGGCGGTAGACCTGTTCTCCCTGATGATGCAGGAACGTGCCTCTACCGGCCGTATCTACATCCAGAACGTCGACCACTGCAATACCCACAGCCCGTTTGATCCGGTGGTAGCGCCAGTGCGCCAGTCTAACCTGTGCCTGGAGATCGCCCTGCCGACCAAACCGCTGGAAGACGTGAACGACGAAAATGGCGAAATCGCCCTGTGTACGCTGTCCGCGTTCAACCTGGGTGCGATTAAGAGCCTGGACGAGCTGGAAGAGCTGGCCGTGCTGGCGGTTCGCGCGCTGGATGCCCTGCTGGACTACCAGGATTACCCAATCCCGGCCGCTAAACGCGGTGCGATGGGTCGTCGTACCCTGGGTATCGGCGTGATCAACTTCGCCTACTGGCTGGCGAAAAACGGCAAGCGTTACTCCGACGGCAGCGCCAACAACCTGACGCACCAGACGTTCGAAGCGATTCAGTACTACCTGATGAAAGCCTCTAACGAGCTGGCGAAAGAGCAAGGCGCGTGCCCGTGGTTCAACGAAACCACCTACGCAAAAGGCATTCTGCCGATCGACACCTACAAGAAAGACCTGGATGCGATTGTCAGCGAGCCGCTGCACCTCGACTGGGAAGGCCTGCGCGAATCCATCAAAACGCACGGCCTGCGTAACTCCACGCTCTCTGCCCTGATGCCGTCCGAGACCTCTTCGCAGATCTCCAACGCCACCAACGGTATTGAGCCGCCGCGCGGCCACGTCAGCATTAAAGCGTCGAAAGACGGCGTGCTGCGTCAGGTGGTGCCGGATTACGAAACGCTGGGCAACAACTACGAGCTGCTGTGGGAGATGCCAAACAACGACGGCTACCTGCAGCTGGTGGGTATCATGCAGAAGTTTATCGACCAGTCGATCTCTGCCAACACCAACTACGACCCGACGCGCTTCCCGTCCGGTAAGGTGCCGATGCAGCAGCTGTTGAAAGACCTGTTGACCGCCTATAAATTCGGCGTGAAAACCCTGTACTATCACAACACCCGTGACGGTGCAGAAGACGCCCAGGATGACCTGGTACCGTCAATTCAGGACGATGGCTGCGAAAGCGGCGCATGTAAGATCTAATGAAGGGCGGGGATATCCCCGCCTTTATTTCGTAAGACAGGACACACTCATGGCATATACCACCTTTTCACAGACGAAAAACGACCAGCTCAAAGAGCCGATGTTCTTCGGCCAGCCGGTCAACGTGGCACGCTACGATCAGCAAAAATATGACATCTTCGAAAAGCTGATTGAAAAGCAACTCTCCTTCTTCTGGCGCCCGGAAGAAGTGGACGTTTCCCGCGACCGTATTGATTACCAGTCGCTGCCGGATCACGAAAAGCATATCTTCATCAGCAACCTGAAGTACCAGACACTGCTGGACTCCATTCAGGGTCGTAGCCCGAACGTGGCGTTGCTGCCGCTGATCTCCATTCCCGAGCTGGAAACCTGGGTGGAAACCTGGGCGTTTTCCGAGACGATCCACTCCCGCTCTTACACCCACATCATCCGCAACATCGTGAACGATCCGGCGGTGGTGTTTGACGATATCGTCACCAACGAGCAGATCCAGAAGCGCGCGGAAGGCATTGCCCACTACTACGACGAACTGATCGAGATGACCAGCTACTGGCATCTGCTGGGTGAAGGCACCCACAGCGTGAACGGTAAAACCATTACCGTGAACCTGCGCGCGCTGAAAAAGCAGCTGTACCTGTGCCTGATGAGCGTCAACGCGCTGGAAGCGATCCGCTTCTACGTGAGCTTCGCCTGCTCCTTCGCCTTTGCCGAGCGCAAGCTGATGGAAGGCAACGCCAAAATCATCCGTCTCATTGCCCGTGATGAAGCCCTGCACCTGACCGGCACCCAGCACATGCTGAACCTGCTGCGCAGCGGTACGGACGACCCGGAGATGGCGGAAATCGCCGAAGAGTGCAAGCAGGAGTGCTATGACCTGTTCGTGCTGGCGGCCCAGCAGGAGAAAGAGTGGGCAGACTACCTGTTCCGCGACGGCTCCATGATTGGCCTGAACAAAGACATCCTGTGCCAGTACGTTGAGTACATCACCAACATCCGCATGCAGGCGGTTGGGCTGGATCTGCCGTTCCAGACGCGCTCTAACCCTATCCCGTGGATCAACACCTGGCTGGTGTCCGATAACGTGCAAGTCGCGCCGCAGGAAGTGGAAGTGAGCTCTTATCTGGTCGGTCAGATTGATTCTGAAGTCAACACCGACGACCTGAGTGATTTCCAGCTCTGATGAGCCGCGTAACGCTGAGCCTTTCTGGCACCGAAGTGCTGTGCCAGGAAGAGCATCCTTCCCTGCTGGTGGCGCTTGAAGCGCATCAGGTGGAGGTAGAGTACCAGTGTCGTGAAGGCTATTGCGGTTCCTGCCGCTGCCGTCTGGTCGCAGGCCAGGTAGACTGGCTGACCGAGCCGCTGGCCTTTATCAGTGAAGGAGAAATTTTGCCCTGCTGCTGCCGGGCAAAAGGCGATATTGAGATCGAGATGTGATGTTGTCCTTATCCCCTCTCCCTGTGGGCTGAGAAATCCCCAGTAATTTATAAGCAGAAGCAATAACGTTGTTTCAGAACGACTAAAGGCTTTCAGCGACGCCCTGGTCCGGCTGTAAATCGCCGAAGCGTTTCCGTAAGGCCGGGGCGAGGCGCACGGATGCGCCGAGAGGGCGTGGCCTGCAGGGATGCAGGCTCATGCCCGACCCGATAGCCTGAAGGAATAAGCTGAGGGTACCGCGAAGCGGCGATTTACCGCCGGGAGCCCGGGTCGCCAGGGCGGTGGCGATTGAGCCGCCCTGGCACGTTCACCGGTCATGTCCTTACAGAGTAGCAAGGAACATAAAGTGAACGGAATGACCACCGGAGCCGTATGTTCCCCCTCACCCCAGCCCTCTCCCTCAAGGGAGAGGGGGTCGTCCATGCAAACATTATTTTGTGGGGATCCCTCAGCCCTGTGGGAGAGGGTTAGGGTGAGAGCATCAGGCCGCAGAGCCTGATTGTCGGGTGGCGGCTTTCACCTTACCCGACCTACAAAACCTACTTCCGGTGAATGAATTCAACCGCTTTATCCGGGAAATCCGTAAACAGTCCGTCCACGTCCGCCTGCTTATACAACACCTCATAGAGCTGATTCACATCCGTGGCGTACGGCGGCAGTTGGTCTGCACGCACCGTGTACGGATGCACCTGCATCTTGCTGGCGTGCGCCTCTTTCACCATCGCCGTCAGCTTCACGTGGCCCGGCGTTGAGCCTTCCGCCACCAGCATGTGGTAATCCGGCCCGATGCCATCGGCGTACTGGGCAATCTGCTTCATTGCGCCCGGCTTGAACATCCAGTCGTAGCTGTAGTTCACCCACTTCCCGTCCGGCTGCTTCTCCTGAGTTTCGTTCCAGTCGGTATAGGCAATCAGCTGTACCAGATTGAGATCCATCCCCATCTTCGGCTCCAGCTCGGTTTTGATGCGCTTCAGCTCGGCGGCGTCAAAACATTGCAGGTAAACTTTGTCCTTCTTGCTGGTGTAGCCGTACTGTTTCAGCACCTCCAGCGTCTTCGCGGCAATGTCTTTTCCTTCCTGATGATGGAACCACGGCGCTTTGATTTCCGGGTAGATGCCGATATTTTTACCGGTGGAGTGGTTCAGCCCCTGAACAAACTCAATCTCTTCCTGGAAGGTATGGATTCGGAAGTCGGATTTGCCCATCGGGAAACGCCCCGGATAGACCTGCACCTTCTTGCCGTTTTCAATCTCGAAGCCTTCGGTAAACTTCAGGGAGCGGATCTCCGCCAGGGTGAAATCGATGGCGTAGAAACGGCCATCCTTGCGGGCGCGGTCCGGGAAACGCTCCGCCACGTCCGTCACGCGGTCAAGATAGTGGTCATGCAGGACGACCAGTTGGTCGTCCTTGGTCATCACCAGATCCTGCTCCAGGTAATCCGCGCCCTGGGCATAGGCCATCGCTTTCGCCGGCAGCGTATGCTCCGGCAGATAGCCGCTGGCACCGCGGTGAGCAATAACGATTTTATCCGCCGCCAGCGCGGAGCCTGTCATCAGGCCTGCCAGCAGCAGACCGGTTGCTAGTTGAGTTAATTTCATCGCAATGCTCCTTATTGACGACGCGCCAGCACTTCCGCGTGGTGACGTTTCTCGCCGATCATCACAATAACCAGCAGCAGAACCGCCAGCACGCTACCGCCGATCATCACCATAAAGCCGCCGTCCCAGCCGAAGAAGTCAACGGTATAGCCCACAATGGCGCTCGCCGCGACCGAGCCGCCCAGGTAACCAAACAGACCGGTAAAACCTGCCGCCGTGCCCGCCGCTTTTTTCGGCGCCAGCTCCAGCGCGTGCAGGCCGATCAGCATCACCGGACCGTAGATCAGGAAGCCGATAACGATCATACAGGCCATATCCACGCCCGGATTACCCGGTGGGTTAAGCCAGTACACCACGGTGGCGATGGTCACGAGGGTCATAAAGAACACGCCCGTCGCGCCGCGGTTGCCTTTAAACACTTTGTCCGACATCCAGCCGCAAATCAGCGTGCCCGGGATCCCGGCATATTCATACAGGAAGTAGGCCCAGGAGGATTTATCCAGCGCGAAGTGCTTCACCTCTTTCAGGTAGGTCGGAGACCAGTCCAGAATGCCGTAGCGCAGCAGGTAAACAAACACGTTCGCTACCGCGATGTACCACAGCAGCTTGTTAGGCAGCACGTACTTCATGAAGATCTGTTTTGCGGTCAGCTCTTCTTCGTGCTTCTCGCTGTAATCGTCCGGATAGTCGTTTTTGTACTCTTCAATCGGCGGCAGCCCGCAGGACTGCGGCGTATCGCGCATCAGGGCGAAGGCAATAATCGCCACCAGAATGGCGCCAAAGGCAGGCATATAAAGCGCGGCGTGCCAGTCGTTAAACCAGGCCATCCCCAGCAGGAACAGCAGAGGTGGAAGCCCGCCCCCGACGTTATGCGCGCAGTTCCACACCGATACAATGCCGCCACGCTCCTTCTGCGACCACCAGTGGACCATGGTACGCCCGCACGGCGGCCACCCCATCCCCTGGAACCAGCCGCAGATGAACAGCAGGACAAACATAATGGCAATGCTGGACGTCGCCCACGGCACAAAGCCCATGAACAGCATGACCGCTGCCGCCAGGATCAGACCGGCGGGCAGGAACACGCGCGGATTCGAGCGATCCGACACGGAACCCATGATGAATTTAGAAAAACCGTAGGCGATAGAGATCCCCGACAGCGCGAATCCCAGATCGCCGCGTGAAAAGCCCTGCTCCACCAGATACGGCATGGCGAGCGCAAAGTTTTTACGTACAAGGTAGTACGCCGCGTACCCGAAGAAGATCCCCAGGAAAATTTGCCAACGCAGACGACGGTATAGCGGATCAATTTCTGCCTCTGGCAGACGCGCCCGGTGTGGCGCAGGTTTGAAGATACTGAGCATAACAGCCTCCGTGGCCTTTCAAAAAATGACCAGGCATCTCGTGCCCGGTTACAGAGGCGGGGATGTTAAAAAAACATGCGGTTTGTTACTGTGAATCAACGCACAGATTGTTACAGAAATATGACAGAATGCGCAAAAAAGCGCATGAAATCACGTTTCAGTTTCGAATTTCGCGCGTTTATGTTCGAAATCAAACAAACCACACGATCTATGTGGCTAAATGCTAAAAAACGAACATAGAGGAAAGGCAATGACAATTCACGATCCACGCTACAGCGATGTGATTATCATTGGCGGTGGCGCAACCGGCGCCGGCATCGCACGCGATTGCGCCCTTCGCGGCTTAAGCGTCACGCTACTGGAGCGCCACGATATTGCCACGGGCGCAACCGGACGAAACCACGGCCTGCTCCACAGCGGCGCGCGGTATGCGGTTACCGACGGTGAATCCGCGCGCGAATGTATCGCTGAAAACCAGATCCTCAAGCGCATCGCCCGCCACTGCATTGAGCCGACCGACGGCCTCTTTATTACGCTTCCCGAAGATGACCTCGCCTTTCAGTCAACCTTTATAACCGCCTGCACTGCAGCGGGCATTCAGGCCGAGGCCGTCGACCCGGCGCTGGCGCGGCGGCTGGAGCCATCGGTGAACCCGACGCTTATCGGCGCGGTGAAAGTGCCTGACGGCACCGTCGATCCGTTCCGCCTGACCGCCGCCAACATGCTGGATGCCCGCGAGCATGGCGCGCACATTCTGACCGGACATAAAGTGACCGGGCTTATTCGCGAGGGGCATCGCATCTGCGGCGTGCGGGTGTTTGATACGCAGTACAACGAGCACAGCGAGCTGTATGCCGCCGTGGTGGTCAACGCGGCGGGGATCTGGGGCCAGCGCATTGCGGAGTATGCCGACCTGTCGGTGCGCATGTTCCCGGCGAAAGGCTCGCTGCTGATCCTCGACCACCGCATCAATAACCACGTGATCAACCGCTGCCGCAAGCCGTCTGACGCCGATATCCTCGTGCCGGGCGACACCATTTCGTTAATCGGCACGACCTCCACCCACGTGGACTACAGCGAGATTGACTACAACCGCGTGACCGCCGAAGAGGTCGACATCCTGCTGCGCGAAGGAGAAAAACTGGCCCCGGTGATGGCGCAGACGCGTATTCTCCGCGCCTACGCGGGCGTGCGTCCCCTTGTCGCCAGCGACAACGATCCAAGCGGACGGAACGTCAGCCGGGGCATCGTGCTGCTCGATCACGCCGAGCGCGACGGCATGGACGGGTTTATCACCATCACCGGCGGCAAGCTCATGACCTACCGTCTGATGGCGGAGTGGGCGACCGATGCCGTCTGCCGCAAGCTCGGCAATACCGAGCCGTGCGTCACGGCAGAACAGCCTCTACCGGGATCGCGCCAGTCTACCGAAAAAACGCTGCAAAAAATCATCTCCCTGCCGGCGCCGCTGCGCGGTTCGGCCATCTACCGCCACGGCGACAGAACGCCACAGTGGCTCGGTGAAGGAAGATTGAGCCGCAGCCTGGTGTGCGAGTGCGAAGCCGTTACCGCAGGCGAAGTGCAGTACGCGGTAGAGAACCTGACGGTCAACAGCCTGCTCGATCTCCGCCGCCGCACCCGCGTCGGAATGGGCACCTGCCAGGGCGAGCTGTGCGCCTGCCGTGCGGCCGGGCTGCTGCAGCGTTTTCATACCACCACCGCCACCCAGTCGCTCGATCAGCTCAGCGCGTTTTTGAACGAGCGCTGGAAAGGCATTCAGCCCGTCGCCTGGGGGGATGCCCTGCGCGAAAGCGAATTTACCCGCTGGGTCTATCAGGGGCTTTGCGGCCTGGAGAAGGAGCAACACGATGAAATTTGATACCGTGATTGTCGGCGGCGGGCTGGCAGGCTTGCTTTGCGGCATCAAACTCACGAAGCAGGGGCTGCGCTGCGCCATTATCACCCGCGGCCAGAGCGCCCTGCACTTCTCGTCGGGCTCGCTGGATCTGCTGGACGAAGCGTACCGCGATAAGCTGCCGCCGGAGCACCCCTATCACCTGATTGGCGCGCAGCATATTGACCGCCTGGCGCTGGAAGCCGAAGCGCTGCTGGCGGACAGCGGCGCGCGTCTGAAGGGGAGCGCCAGGCAAAACCATCTGCGCGTTACGCCGCTCGGCACCCTGCGCTCCGCGTGGCTCAGCCCGGAGGAGGTTCCCGTTGCCCCCGTCAGCGCGGGACGAGTGCGGGTGGTGGGTATTAGCGGCTTTCTGGATTTTCAGCCCCATCTCGCGGCGGCATCGCTCTGTCGCCAGGGCGTTAACGCCGACACGGCAGAAATAGAGCTGCCCGAGCTTGATGTCCTGCGCGACAACCCGAGCGAGTTTCGCGCGGTGAATATCGCCCGTTTTCTGGATAACGAGGACAAATGGCCGCTGCTGTATGACGCGCTCAGACCACTCGGCGAAACCTGCGATGCTCTGTTAATGCCCGCCTGCTTTGGTTTAAACGACAACCGCCTGTGGCGCTGGCTGTCGGACCGTCTGCCCTGCACGCTCGGCCTACTGCCCACGCTGCCCCCTTCCGTACCCGGCATTCGCCTGCACACCCAGCTTCAGCGCCAGTTTGTGGCGCAGGGCGGCGTGTGGATGGCGGGTGACGAGGTGAAAAAAATCACCCTGACCGACGGTGCGGTGAGCGAAATCTGGACGCGCAACCACGATGATATCCCCCTTCGTGCCCGCTATACGGTGCTGGCGAGCGGCAGCTTCTTCAGCAACGGGCTGCTGAGCAGCCGGGAGGGCATCCGGGAAGCCATCATGGGGCTGGATGTTCGGCAGATCGCCTCCCGCGCGGACTGGTATCAGAGTGATTTCTTCACGCCACAGCCCTGGCAGCAGTTTGGCGTGATTGTCGATAACCGGCTGCACCCGCAGCTTTCCGGTAAGCCCGTCAGCAATCTCTTTGCCATCGGCTCGCTGCTGGGCGGGTACGATCCCATCGCTCAGGGATGCGGTGGCGGGGTCTGCGCCGTCACGGCGCTGTATGTGGCCGGGCAGATTCGCCAGCGCGTGGAGGCTGAACAATGAACGACACCCGTTTTGAAAGCTGCATTAAATGCACGGTGTGTACCACCGTCTGCCCGGTCAGCGGCGTGAATCCGCGCTACCCTGGACCAAAGCAGGCCGGGCCGGACGGTGAACGCCTGCGCCTGAAGGACGGCAAGCTGTACGACGAGGCACTGAAATACTGCATCAACTGTAAACGCTGCGAAGTGGCCTGCCCGTCGGACGTGAAAATCGGCGATATCATCCAGCGCGCCCGGGCGCGCTACAGCACGCAAAAGCCGTCGCTTCGCGATGCCATTCTGAGCCATACCGATCTGATGGGCAGCGTCTCAACGCCTTTTGCCCCGCTGGTGAATGCCGCGACCTCGCTCAAACCGGTGCGCCAGCTGCTGGATGCCACGCTCAGGATTGACCATCACCGCAGCCTGCCGAAATATTCTCACGGCACCTTCCGCCGCTGGTACAAATCCGTTGCGGCGGAACAGGCGCAGTACGCCGACCAGGTGGCTTTTTTCCACGGCTGCTATGTGAATTACAACCACCCGCAGCTGGGTAAAGACCTGCTGAAGGTGCTTAACGCCATGGGAACCGGCGTACAGCTCCTCAGCAAGGAGAAGTGCTGCGGCGTCCCGCTGATTGCCAACGGGTTCACCGATAAAGCGCGCAAGCAGGCCAAAAGCAATGTCACCTCCCTGCGTGAAGCCATCGTCGACAAAGGCATGCCGGTGTTGGCGACCTCGTCCACCTGTACCTTCACCCTGCGCGATGAGTATCCGCACCTGCTGGACGTGGATAACGCCGGACTGCGCGAGCACATCGAGCTGGCGACGCGCTTCCTGTGGCGCAAGCTGGACGGCGGGCAGACGTTGCCGCTGGGGACATTGCCACTGAAAGTGGTCTATCACACGCCGTGTCATATGGAGAAAATGGGCTGGTCGCTCTATACGCTTGAGCTGCTGCGGCTTATTCCGGGCCTGGAGCTGACGGTGCTGGATTCGCGCTGCTGCGGCATCGCGGGAACCTACGGCTTTAAGCGTGAAAACTACGAAACCTCGCAGGCGATTGGCGCCCCGCTGTTCCGCCAGATTGAAGAGAGCGGCGCGGATATCGTGGTGACGGACTGCGAAACCTGTAAATGGCAAATTGAGATGTCCACCAGCAAGCGCTGCGAACATCCGATTAGCCTGCTGGCGAAAGCGCTGGGCTGAACGTAGCCGGGGCGAAAGGCCCCGGCACAGGCGTTACTCAACGAACAAAGACTCGACAACGTTAATCCAGCCGTGCTCGCTGGCAACCTCTTTGCCGTTGAGCCAGCGGCGCAGCATGTTCAGCGCCATCATGGCGCACACCTCCTGACGCACCGCCAGGCTGTGGCGGGTGATGCTCATTTTCACCCGCAGCGCCCAGGTGCCTTCCGGCGTCGCCAGCGCGAAGTTGAGGTATTCCTCATCCAGCCCGCCGACAAACAGCGCCAGACCGGCAAAATGCTTCACCCTTCTCTCGGAAGCCCAGCGGGCGGTTTGCGCCAGGGTCTCCTGCTGGAACGGCACCACTTCGCTGGCGAGCAGCGGCGCGTTGACGCGCGACAGCTGCAGCGCCAGCAGGCCACCGGTGAACTGCTCGCTTAGGGTCACGCTGAGCTGGCGAGTCTGGAGATGTTTTGCAATCTGAACGGGTAACCCTTCCGTCCCTTCAAAAATCAGGCTTTCGCCCGCCACGCGCTGCACCTCGGGCCACAGGGCCAGCATCGCCTCTTTCTGCGCAGCAGGTCCTGTTAATTTGAGTTCAATGATCGGCATAGAGGAGCGATAGCCCATGGACACGCCCGGCGGCAGCGGGAGGAGATCGAGGCTCTGGGCCAGATCGCTTTCCGAGCGGCCAAAGGTCGTCAGGCGCAGGCACAGCGGAGGTTCTGGCAGGGTAAAACGAGCGCGAAGGCGCGGCAGGATCTGCTGTTCGACCATCACCTTAAATTCGGAAGGTACGCCCGGCGTGAAGAACATCAGGCAGCGGTTCAGCTGCATGGCGAACCCGCATGCGGTACCGACCGGGTTATCAACCAGCTCGGCGCTGGCGGGAATTTCAGCCTGTTTGCGGTTGCTGGGGGCCATGACGCGGCCACGTTCGGAAAAGAAGTGCTCCATCTGCGAAAGCCACGCCTCGTGCAGCACCAGCCCTTCGCCTTTTGCGGTCGCGGCGGCCAGCGCGCTGAGATCGTCACCGGTGGGGCCAAGCCCGCCGTTCACGATCAGCACGTCGCACTGTTCGCTGCGCTCGCGCAGAATAGCGACCAGCGACTCAAGATTGTCGCCCACGGTATTGCGGCGCGTTAACGGTAATCCTTGCTCAAAGAAAAGATCGGCAAGCCAGGCAGCATTGGTATCGATAATCTGTCCATGCAGCACTTCGTCGCCGGTGGATAACATCTCCACGTTAATCATTGTGTTCTCCCGCTTATTTGGTCAAAACACTATAGCGCAAACGTGGGAGGGAGATGAGAGAAACTGGCGCGACGGAACGCCGCGCCGGAACGATTAGAAGCCTGCGCTCACGCCCACATACGGGCCATCAGCCAGCGCGTTATCGCGGTTACCGTCTTTACCGGCCAGGTTCAGATAACGATAACCCGCTTCGAGGGTAATCGGACGCATGATGGTCCAGCGCGCGCCGGCGTTGGCTTCTTCATAGCTGTCGATGCCGCTGGAGAGAGAGTCCGGAGAGTAGTAGTACTCACCAAACAGGCCAAAGCTGTCGCCAATTTTCCACTGCATGCCGCCGCCCACAGCCGCCGCATACCCTTCATCACTGTCGTTCGGGTTGGTATAGATACCTTTACCCCCCACGGTGGCCAGGAATGGGCCAAGAGGAATGTTCAGACCGAGGCCGAGGCTGGCCGCATCGCCGTCGTCGTCGTTGTGGGTCCAGCCGCCGGTCATCGCCAGACCGGAGGTTTCAGTACCCATGCCAAAACCGAGGTGGGTATAGTCCTGACCCGCCGAACCATTAACACTAATGGCGTTAGCCGCCGCAGATACAACCATCAGGCCGAGGCCCAGTAATGCCACTTTTTTCATTGTCGCGATCCCGCATAATTATTATAGAGAAGTCCCAAAACCGCGAGATTTTAACCTGAGTCTCCCGGGGATCAAGCACTCTGCGTGCGGCGGACAGGAAGATTGTAACGATTTGAAACCTGCGGCTTTTTTACGTAAGCAGCAGAAAGCGCATTTTGACGCACAGGCCGCCCAGCGTTCCGCTGCGGGTCAGCTGCAAATGACTGCGGTGAAGCCGGGCGATGTCCCCCGCCAGCGCCAGTCCAATCCCGGAACCGGAGGCGTCCCCGACGTTGTCCAGCCGGTGGAACGGCAGCATCGCCTGGTAGATCTGATCCTCTTCGATGCCGGGTCCGCTGTCCTCAACGCTCAGCTCAACGGCACCGCCGTCCACGCGCAGGAAAACGGTCACGGTCCCGCCTGCAGGCGTATATTTAATCGCGTTCTCCAGCAGGTTGGCGCACAGCTCACCCAGCAGAACGTCATCGCCTTCGATCATCACCGGCTGCTGTACACCGTCATACCCTAAATCGATCGCCTTGCTCCGCGCCTGCGCCAGCCGGGAGAAGCAGCAGTTCTGCACCACCTGAACCAGATCCACGGGCGTAAACTGACGATCCCCCTGCTCTTTGCCCTTCACCGCTGAAAGCTGCAACAGCCGCTCGGTGAGCACGATAGTGTCGTCCAGGGTGGCATTCATTGCCCGCAGGCTCTCCTGCCACAGAGCGGGATCCTGGCGAGTGAGGGCGACGGAGACCTGCGTTTTAAGCACCGCCAGCGGGGTTTTGAGCTGGTGCGACGCATCCGCGTTAAAGCGTTCCTGCCGCGAAAGCACGCCGCGCAACCTGTCGATATAGCGGTTAAAGGCAACAATCAGCAGCCGGGTCTCCGACCAGGGCAGCAGCTCAGGCAGGGGCGCGAGCAGGCCCGGCTCGCGACGCACCATTAGAGACGAAAGCTGCCGCATTGGGCGCAGCACGCGGCGCAGCAGCCACGCGGTCAGCACCAGCGTCAGCAGCACCAGCAGCCCCTGCGAGACCCAGGATGAAAAGAGCAGCTGGCTGGCAAGATAGCGGCGGGACTGGAGCGTCTCCGCGACGTAAATCTCCGCCATGCCAAAAATATTATCTTCATTTACGGGCTGCAGCAGACGCGCCACCCGAATCGCCTGGCCGCGATATTCAGTGTGGTAAAACCACGCCAGCGCCGGGTAGAGGGTGGTGCGCGACGTCGCAGGCGGCATCTTCGGCAGATCGTCATAGCCGGAGATCACCCGGCCGTCGGGGTCGACCACCTTATAGTAGAGCCGGTCGTTCATGTTGAGCTCAAAGCTGTCGAGCACCACCCAGGGCACGTCCACCGCCAGCCTGCCGTTGTGCACCTCCAGCCGCTCTGAGATGGTGCGGGCAGAAGATAACAGCGTGCGGTCGTAAGCCTGCGTGGCCGCCTGCAGCGCGCTGACGTAGCTGTTAAAGGCCGACAATCCCCACAGCAGCAGCAGCGGCAGGCCAAGGAAAAGCAGCAGCTGCAGGTAGAGCGACTGCGGCTTAACCCACCTCATCGCCGCACTCCAGCACGTACCCAAGCCCCCGCAGGGTGGTGATCCGCACGCCGCTGCCGGCCAGTTTTTTACGCAGGCGGTGAATATAAAGATCGATGCTTTCAGGGCTGACGTCGTCGTTAAGGCTGAACACCTGGTCGAAAAGCTGCTGTCGTGAAACCGGACGGGTCCGGCGGTGCATCAGCACTTTCAGCAGGGAGAGCTCGCGCGGCGTCAGGGAAAGCGGTTCATCGCGCAGCAGGAAAAAGCCCTCGTCGTCATACTCCAGTTCCCCAAGGCGCTGGCGCTCCTGCGTCCGCCCCTCGCTTCGGCGCAACAGGGCGCGCAGACGTGCGTCAAGCTCCTCCAGCTCAAACGGTTTTGGCAGATAGTCGTCTGCCCCGGCGTTCAGTCCCTTCACCCGATCCGCCACGTTGCTTCGGGCGGTAAGAAACAGCACCGGCAGCGTCTGCCCCCGTTTTCTGAGGCGATGGACCACTTCGAGACCGTCAAAACCGGGCATGCCGATGTCCAGAATAGCAACCGCGTAATTTTCACCCTGCAGCAGATGGTCGGCGGCGCGCCCGTCGGAGACGCAGTCCACGGCAAAGCCTTCCTGCACCAGCGCTTTCTCCAGCCAGTGAGCCAGCTCACGATTATCTTCTGCCAGTAAGAGACGCATGTCACATCCTGTAAAGTTGGTGCCGCATTGAAAGGGAAATGAAAGGTTATTGTTTTAACAATCACGCAACGGAACCGCTACAAGGTGGTTCACATAATCAGAAAAAAGACCCATACCCGTACCCCGGCGTGAGGATAAACGATGAAAAAACAATTACTTTCTACCCTTGCTGCAAGCGTATTGCTGTTGAGTACCTCTGTCGTTCAGGCCCAGGACGCTCCGTCCCGTACCGAATGTATCGCCCCGGCCAAGCCGGGCGGCGGCTTCGATCTCACCTGCAAACTGATTCAGGTTAGCCTGCTGGAGACGAAGGCCATCGAGAAACCGATGCGCGTCACCTACATGCCCGGCGGCGTGGGCGCGGTGGCCTATAACGCCATCGTCGCACAACGACCCGCAGAAGCGGGAACGGTGGTGGCCTTCTCCGGCGGCTCGCTGCTGAACCTGTCGCAGGGCAAGTTTGGCCGCTACGGCGTGGACGACGTGCGCTGGCTGGCGACCGTCGGCACCGACTACGGAATGATTGCCGTGCGCGCCGATTCCCCGTGGAAATCCCTGAAAGATCTGCTGACCGCCATGGAAAAAGATCCGAACAGCGTGGTGATTGGCGCAGGGGCGTCTATCGGGAGCCAGGACTGGATGAAAGCGGCCCTTCTCGCCCAGCAGGCAAAGGTTGACCCGCACAAGATGCGCTACGTGGCCTTTGAAGGCGGCGGCGAGCCGGTCACGGCGCTGATGGGCAACCACGTTCAGGCCGTTTCCGGCGATCTCAGCGAGATGGTGCCGTACCTGAGCGGGGATAAAATCCGCGTGCTGGCGGTCTTCTCAGAAAACCGACTGCCGGGGCAGCTGGCGAACGTCCCGACCGCCAAAGAGCAGGGTTATAACCTGGTCTGGCCAATCATCCGCGGGTTCTTCGTCGGGCCAAAAGTGACCGATGCCGAGTACCAGTGGTGGGTCGACGCGTTCAACAAACTTCAGCAGACCGAAGAGTTTAAGAAACAGCGCGATCTGCGCGGGCTGTTTGAGTTTAACCTGACCGGTAAGCCGCTTGATGAGTACGTGAAAAAACAGGTGAATGACTACCGCGAGCAGGCGAAAGCCTTTGGCCTGGCAAAATAAGCGGAGGCGCTATGAGCGATCGTATTTTTGCCGGAATATGGCTGCTGCTCTGCGTTGGCGGGATGTTTGTCGCCTGGCAGATCCACAGCGAGTACAGCTATGAACCCGTGGGGCCCCGCCCCTTCCCGATGGGCATCGTCGGCCTGATGCTGCTCTGCTCGGTGGCGCTGCTGCTTCGCCACCCGGATACCGTCGAGTGGCCGCCGCGTCGCATTCTGCAGCGTCTGCTGGTGATGGTGATCGTGCTGCTGATGTATGCCTGGGGCTTTGAGTGGCTCGGCTTCCCGGTGGCAACCGCTATCCTGACGATGGTCATCGGCATGCTGTTTAACGCCACTCTCCCCGCTGCGGGGATCTCTGGCGTGGTGATGGGGATTTTACTGTGGTACGCCTTTGACCGCCTGCTGGACGTGACCTTACCGCTCGGCGCCTGGCTTAATTAACGGAGCACGCTATGGATACCTGGATTTACCTCTCGCAGGGGTTCGCCGTGGCGATGACCCCGGAAAACCTGGTGATCGCCCTGATAGGCTGTTTCGTGGGGACGATTGTCGGCCTGCTGCCGGGCCTTGGGCCGATCAACGGCGTGGCGATTTTACTCCCGCTGGCGTTTGCCCTGCATCTGCCTGCGGAGTCGGCGCTGATCCTGCTGGCAACGGTCTATATCGGCTGTGAATATGGCGGACGCATTTCGTCAATCCTGCTTAACGTGCCGGGGGATGCGGCGGCGATCATGACCGCGCTGGACGGCTACCCGATGGCGCGGCAGGGACGCGGCGGCGTGGCGCTCTCCATCTCTGCGGTCAGTTCATTCTTTGGCTCAATGATTGCCATTGGCGGCATCATTCTGTTTGCGCCTGCGCTGGCCCAGTGGTCGCTGGCGTTTGGTCCGGCAGAATATTTTGCCCTCATGGTGTTCGCCATTGCCTGCCTCGGCAGCATGATGGCGCAAAATCCGCTGAAGTCGTTTTTGTCCGCGCTGATTGGCTTAGGGTTAGCCACCGTCGGCGTGGATGCTAACACCGGGGTTTATCGCTTTACCTTCGACAGCGTTCACCTGTCCGACGGCGTGCAGTTCATCGTGGTCGTGATCGGCCTGTTCTCTGTGTCTGAGATCTTACTGATGCTGGAGCATACCAGCAGCGGGCAGACGCTGGTGCGCAAAACCGGCCGGATGCTCTTTAGCGCTAAAGAGGGCGCGCAGTGCATCGGCGCCACGCTGCGCTCGTCGGTGATTGGCTTCTTCGTCGGCATCCTGCCGGGCGCCGGGGCCACTATCGCCAGTGCCATCACCTACATGACCGAGAAGAAGCTCAGCGGCAACAGCGACAGCTTTGGTAAAGGGGATATTCGCGGCGTCGCCGCGCCTGAGGCGGCTAATAACGCCTCGGCCTGCGGCTCGTTTATCCCGATGCTGACCCTGGGCGTGCCGGGTTCCGGCACCACGGCGGTGATGATGGGCGCGCTGACGCTCTACAACATCACGCCCGGCCCGGCGATGTTTACCGAGCAGCCCGATATTGTCTGGGGGCTGATTGCCGCGCTGCTGATCGCTAACGTGATGCTGCTGGTAATGAATATCCCGCTGATTGGGCTGTTCACCCGCATGCTAACCATTCCCCTGTGGTTCCTTGTGCCCGCCATTGCCGCCGTCTCTGCGGTGGGGGTGTACGCGGTACACAGCACCACGTTTGACCTGGTGCTGATGGTGGTCCTGGGCGTGTTCGGCTACATCTTGCGAAAAATGCACTTCCCGATGTCACCGCTGATTTTGGGCTTTGTGCTGGGTGAGATGCTGGAGCAGAACCTGCGCCGCGCCCTGTCCATCAGCAATGGCAATGTGTCGATACTGTGGGACAGCAGCGTCGCGAAGGTTCTGTTAGCGCTGGCAGTAATGGTGATTGTGGTGCCGCCGGTGTTGCGCCTGCTGCGTCGTCGCCAGCGCAAACCGGAGCCGGATATCGGCTAACTACACGGACAGCTGGGCATTCACCCACTGTTTTAACGCCTGGCGGGAGATCTTAATCCCGCCATTTTTTAGCTCAGCCGGCAGCACCAGCCAGTGAACAGGCTGCTCAAAGCGTGCCAGCCTGCCCTGTACCCAGGTCGGGAGACGGGTGATATCCGTTCCCGGCTCGCACTCCACCACCGCTACCGGGCGCTGTCCAAACTCGGCGTCATCCAGCGGGACGATAAACACCTGGTTAATCTGCGGGTGCGCGGCGATAACGCGCTCCAGCGATTCCGGCTGGATCCCCTCTCCTCCGCTGAAAAAGAGGTTGTCCATTCGGCCTAAAATCGTCAGACGGTCGCCATGCCATTCCCCGCGATCGCGGGTGGCGAACCAGCCCTGCGCGTTGGTCAGCGGAATTAGCGCGCCGTCCCGCCAGTAGCCGGAAGCCATGCTTTGCGCTTTGATCCAGACTTCACCGTTAACGACCTGCACCTCTCTGCCCGGCAGCACACAGCCCACATCCGGATCGCCGTCAGCCTCTTTTGCGCAAACGGTAGAGGCAAACTCGGTCAGGCCGTAGCCGCAGTACGTCCGAATCCCCTGCTCCCGGGCCTTTTTCGTCAGCGTCACGGGAATGGCCGCCCCGCCAAGCAAAACCGCTTTCAATGCGATGTGGCTTTCGCTATTAAGCAGACGCCAGAGCTGGGTCGGCACCAGCGAGGCGTGGGTGCAGCCGCGCAGCGCCTGCTCCAGCGGCTGCTTCTCGCGCACGGTTAAGCGCGCACCGGCCTGAAGCCAGCGCCATAAAATCCCCTGGCCGGAAACGTGAAACAGCGGCAGCGAAAGCAGCCAGTCGTCGTTATCTCCGTAAGGTATCAACGACAGCACGCCGCGAGCGCTGGCAAGATGGGCGTCGCAGGTATGCACCGCCGCCTTCGGCAGCCCGGTGGATCCGGAAGTCAGCGTCATGGAGGCCAGCCGCGTCGGTTGCCACGCAGCGCAGTACGTATCCGCTGGCTCGCGCATGCTCAGGGCATAAAGACCGTCGTAGCGGCCGTCCAGCACCAGCGCAAAGCGCAGCGTCATCTGCGGGATCAGCACGTCAAGCAGCGGACGCGGCAGCTGCGGATTAACGGGAAGAATACGTGCCCCGCACTGCAGCAGCGCCAGCCATGCCAGCAGCGTTTGCGGGTGGTTATAGGCCAGCAGCAGTACGCCGTCGCCCTCCGCCACCCCCTGCTGATGAAAGCCTGCCGCAAGGCGGTCGACGCGCGCGCACAACTGGCGCCAGGAGAGCGCTTCGTCATTCAGCCTCAGGGCCGGTTTATCGGCAAAACGCGCGCACCAGTGCCGCCAGGGCCAGTCGGTAAAGCTCATAGCAACGGCTCCAGCGCCTCTGCGTCGAGGCACGGCAGCGCGCTGTCCGGCCACGTGCGGATAAGCTGCGCCTGCATCAGATTAAGCGTGTCGAGGCCAGGAACCGTGTCCGGCGTTAGCCAGGCGGCAATGCGCGCCAACTGACTCAGCCCAAGGCTGGACTCAATCGACGAGCTGATCACCGCCGTCAGCCCCAGCGCGTGCGCCGCCGCGACCTGCTCGCGCACCTTCGTCAGGCTGCCGGTCAACGTTGGCTTAATCACCACCGCGCTGACGCCGGCCTCGGCGACAAATTCAAAATCGTCCTCGCGCAGGCTTTCATCCCAGGCGATAGCAATCCCCGTGTCGCGGGCAAAGGCGCGCGAATCATCGCGGGTTTTGCACGGTTCTTCGAGGAAGGCAATGCGGCTGCGGTACGCCGGGTTGACGTACTTCGCGAACTGCTGCGCCTTAAGCGGCGTCCAGGCGCGGTTGGCATCCAGACGCAGGTGCAGATCGGGGATTGCTTCCAGCAGCAGGTTAGCGACCATTCCGTCGCGCACCTCTTCGTAGAGACCGACTTTAATTTTCGCCACTTTCTCGCCCGGCATGGCGGAGAGCTGCGCGAACAGCTCGTCCGGATCTCCCGTGCAGAGCGGTGCCGAGCGGTAATTAGCCTCTTTCGGCAGGCTGCCGTCCAGCTCCGCCAACGCACAGCTGATACCAAACGCTGCGGAAGGCGCGTCCGGCAACGCCAGGTTTGTGCCATCACACCAAGCTTTTGCCCACGTCAACAGCGCAGCCTGCGCGTCATCCATCGACTCCAGGCTAAAGCCCGGCAGAGGCGAAATCTCGCCCCAGCCTTCCCGCTCGTCCTGCTGCAGATGGACGAAGAAGCCGTCACGGGTTTTTAACCGCCGTTCACGCAGCACCACGCCCGCGTCCATCGGTATCTGCCAGCGATAAACCTGCGCGCGACGCATTACGGGTTCCGTTTGTATTTGCTGAAGTCCGGCTGGCGTTTTTCGTTAAACGCGTTGCGTCCTTCCTGACCCTCTTCGGTCATGTAGAACAGCATGGTGGCGTTGCCCGCCAGCTCCTGCAGGCCCGCCTGACCGTCACAGTCGGCGTTGAGCGCGGCCTTCAGGCAGCGCAGCGCCATCGGGCTGTTTTGCAGCATTTCGCGGCACCAGCGCACGGTCTCTTTTTCGAGATCGGCAATCGGCACCACGGTATTGACCAGGCCCATATCCAGCGCTTCCTGAGCGTTGTACTGACGGCACAGGAACCAGATTTCGCGAGCTTTTTTCTGCCCGACGATGCGCGCCATATAGGACGCGCCCCAGCCGCCGTCGAAAGAGCCCACTTTCGGGCCGGTCTGGCCGAAGATGGCGTTTTCCGCGGCGATAGTCAGGTCACACATCATGTGCAGCACGTGGCCGCCGCCGATGGAGTAACCCGCTACCATCGCCACCACCGGTTTCGGACAGGTGCGGATCTGGCGCTGGAAATCGAGCACGTTCAGGTGGTGCGTACCCGCATCGTCCTGATATCCGCCGTAGTCGCCACGCACTTTCTGATCGCCACCGGAGCAGAAGGCTTTCTCACCTTCGCCGGTCAGCACAATCACGCCGATGCTGTCGTCGTAGCGCGCATCCGCCAGGGCCTGAATCATCTCTTTGACGGTCAGCGGACGGAAGGCGTTACGCACCTGCGGACGGTTGATGGTGATTTTGGCAATGCCGTCGGTGGATTTGTGGTAACGAATGTCGGTGTAGCCTTCGGAGCAGTCCTGCCATTCAACCGGCGCATAAAGCATATGTTCATCAGGATAGATCATAGAGTGTCCTTTATTCGAAGACGCAGTATCTGAGCCAGACTCGCGGCAACCGCGTCGGGGTTTTCCCGGTGGGCGTTGTGTCCGGCGTTGGGAATCGCATGGCGAACGGCGTCCAGCTCAGCGGCCAGGGCCGCGAACTTCTCATCCCGTTCACCATAGAGATAGTCAAAAGGGAAATTGCATACGCTAATCGCGGCACGCAAATCAGGCTGCACGGCCAGCGATGTTGCGTCGAGCATCTTCGCCAGCGTCGAGCCGTTGTTCTGGCTGCGCAGGGTAACAAGCGCCTTGCGCTGGTCGTCCGTGAGGGAGGCAAACACGGGCTGTTGATACCAGTCGGTAAAAACCGTTTCCAGCGGTTCGGTGCGAAAACGCGTTGCCCAGCGATGGTCGGATAACCGCCGCGCAGTGCGCTCGTTCTCATCCTGCAGGCCCGGATGCCCACCTTCAACAATCACCCCAAGCAGCCCCTTTGGCTGCTGGCAGGCATGAAACATCGCAATGCGGCCGCCGAGGGAGTACCCCACCAGCCAGAAGTTTAGTATGTTGTAACTAAGAAGGGTTCGGGTGAGCAAATGACTCATCTCGTCGAACCCCGTCACGGTTATCTCCCCTGACTCACCGTGGCCCGGCAGGTCAAGATAGAACCGGGGATACTCGCTGAGCGTCTTCCCGACATCCTGCCACTCGCGGCAGTCGCCGGAAAAACCGTGCAAAAAGACCAGCCAGGGATAGCCTGGCTTTCCGGCCTGCTGCACGCCCGAGAGGATCACAGCTGGCTCACCTGCGCCAGCAGGCTTTGCAGGGTCTGCGCGCCGTCGGCCTCGTTCACCACCAGCTCAATCAGCGTCGCGCCCGGCTGCTTCCAGGCGGTGCTTAACGCCGCATCCAGCTGTTCCCAGCTTTCCGGACGATGGTATTTCAGGCTAAACATCGCCGCGGCGTGTTCAAACTGCACGTTCTGCGGCATCAGATAGAAGCGCTCGCGCTCGCTCTGGGGCGTCGGTAACAGGGAGAAGATCTGCCCGCCGTTATTATTGACTACAATCAGCACAAACGGTGCAGATGCCTGACGCAGCAGCGCCAGCGCGTTGAGATCGTAGAGCGCGGAAAGATCGCCCACGATCGCCAGCGTCGATTTCGCGCTGGCGCGCTGCACGCCTGCCGCCGTCGAGATCAGCCCGTCGATGCCGCTGGCGCCACGGTTGCTGTAAACCGGATAGCCCGCCGGCAGCTTCGAAAAGGCGTCAATCAGCCGCACGACGAGGCTGTTGCCGACAAACAACTGGCCCTGTTCAGGCAGGTACTGGCGAATACGGTGCGCCAGCCCGGCTTCGCTGAATGCCTCACAGCGCGCTTTGGTGATTTCCCACGCCTGACGCGACAGCTCCGGGATCGCCACCGCCCAGGGCTGACGTTTTTCCGCCGGGTGCAGTTCCAGCCAGCTGTCAATTTCGCTCACCAGACGACGGCCGCGATGGTGCGCCGGGTCGAGCCGCCCTTCCAGCGCGTCCACCACCCAGTACTCTTCAGGCGTGCAGGTCGCCTGCCACTGCAGCAGACGTTTGCCGGTAAGGCTTGCGCCGATCTGGACCACAATCTGCGCCTGTGAAAGCTCAGTAACCGCTTTCGCGTTACCCAGCCAGAGATCGGCGCACGGCAGCGGCTGACCGGTCTGGGAAAGCACGTCGCCAATCAGCGGCCAGCCAAGGGTTTGCGCCCATTCGGCGACCCGCCTGCCTTCGGCGGCGCTCATGCGCCCGGCGATAACCACGCCGCGCTTCTGCCGCCAGAAGAACCAGTCGCGCTGCTTCGCGCTCTCAAGATGCGTCTGCTCGCGCAGCCACGGCTTTTCACTCTGCCACCAGTCGCCGAGTGACTGCTGCCAGTCAATACCGGTATCGTCCAGCTCCCCGTAAAGCGGTTCGGCAAACGGGCAATTGATATGCAGCGCCCCGCTGCGCAATGTTGCCATGGCGTGATCGACGGTTGAGACCAGCCAGCTTGCCGGAATATCCTGGGTAGGACGCGGTAACGAAACCGTCTGTGAGGGATGCGAAGAAAACAGTCCCGGCTGGCGTATGGCCTGATTGGCGCCACAGTCGATTAGCTCAGGCGGGCGGTCGGCCGTCAGCAGGATCAGCTTTTCACCGGTTAACCCGGCTTCAATCAGTGCCGGATAGAGGTTCGCCACGGCGGTACCGGAGGTGACGATCACCGCCACGGGTTCTTTGCTAACCTTCGCCAGCCCGAGCGCGAGATGGCCAAGGCCGCGTTCGTCAAAATGGGTGTGGTGAATCAACGCCCGGTTTTCAGCGGCTGCCAGCGTCAGCGGCGTTGAACGAGAACCCGGTGCAATACACACGTGCCTGACGCCATGGCGCGTCAGGGCTTCAAGGATCACCGCCGCCCAGCGTCGGTTAAAAGAACTTACTGACATGAGATTGTCCGGTATCAAGAATGCGACACAGTATAAATAATAGAAAAAATTGGAATTTTGATATGAATCGGGATTGCGCGAATCTGTATTAATCCCTTAGGAGCAGAGAGCGCAATCCGGCGGCTTTGTTTTCAATCTCCTGCCACTCCTGCTCCGGGTCAGACCCGCTGACAATGCCCGCCCCGGCGTAGAGCCGCAGGGCGTCTTCCCGGACGCGCGCCGAGCGCAGCGCCACGCAGAACTCGCTTTGCTCGGGGGATAAATACCCGGCTGAACCGGCGTACCACTCGCGGTTGAAGGGTTCTACGTGCTGTATAAACTCACGCGCAGGTTGTCGCGGTAGCCCGGCTACCGCCGCCGTCGGCTGGAGCACGTGCAGGCACAGCTCATCGTCGGCCTGCTTAAGCTCGGTCCAGATACAGCGGCGTAAGTGCTGAACTTTACGCAAGCGGACGACCTGAGCCGGCAATACCTCCAGCGTCTGCGTATGGTGCTGAAGACGCTGGCAGATATCTTCCACCACCAGCATATTTTCGCGCTGGTTTTTATCGTCATTCAGCAGCCACTCGCCGAGACGCTGCGCCTGCTTATCGTCAGTATGGCTGGCAACGGTACCCGCCAGCGCTTCGGTGCGCAGCAGCTTGCCGCGCCGCCGCCAGAGACGCTCTGGCGTGGAGCCGAGAAACGCATTGCTGGCGTCGAATATCATGCAAAAATGATAGCAGTTTAAATTCAAGGCGCGGCTGGCGGCCATCAGCGCGACGGGGTTAACGCGCTGTTTACACTGCAAATCGGTTGCACGGGCGAGAACCACCTTTTCGAAATCACCGCGTGCAATCGTCTCTGTCGCTTTGCCGATAAGGCTAAGCCATTGCGGTTTTTCCGGATGATGGGTTTCGCGCTCAACCTGCACGGAGAGCGGGCGGATAGCCCGGGCAGGAAGCAGTTGCTGTAAGAACGCCCGCGCGGTGCGGGCGTCGTCCTCAAGCGAGCTGTCGCTCCACAGCTGCAGGCGCAACGTGGCGTGGCCAGCGGTACGACGCCACAGCAGACGCGGTAAAAAGAGGCTGCCCTGCTCCGGGTTAAACGCGTTCAGGCCGCAGATACGGGTATCTTCAGGCGCGTGTTGCGCGCGCAAAAACTGCGAGGCTAACGCCAGAGAGGAGAATTGGGTGACCGCTCCCAGCGCGGCCAGCTCTTCATCGCCGTTACGCTGTTGCCAGTAAAACTGCGGATAGCACTGCTGCTCGCCCAGCCAGGCGAGGGGATCGAAGGCATCGTTTAACGGGAAAGAGACGTCGAATTGACGCAGACCGGATGTTGCAGGTAACGCTTGCGCAAGCTGGGTACGCAGGTGCTCCAGCGCGAGGAAAATCGAATTCACGCGAACCTCTCCCTGTTAAAACCTCATATTATACGGGGTACCATAAGAAATATCAGTACCCACGTATAGGGAGTGGTTAAGCGCCTTAACGACGGGCCAGCAGCAGCCCCAGCACCAGCCCTACGGCTGCCCCCACCCCAATGCCCTGCCACGGTTTTTCATGGACGTAGTCATCGGCACGATAAACCGCTTTTTTGGCGCGGTAGTAATACGTATCAGACGCATGGCTGACGCGGTTTTTAACGTCGTGGAGCGCCTGCTCTGCACGGGCTTTCAGCTCGATATATTTCTGATCGGCAGGGTCGCCTGAGGAACGTAACACCTCTTCCAGCGTTTCGCTCAGTAAGGTCAGGTCGTCGTCGATACGGGTATCCCAGGATTGAAATGACATATTTTTCTCCATGTTAGTACACCAGTCCGCTAACTATAGACAACGACGCGCCATTACGCCTGTTTCGCTTCGCGCGCCATGCCGATGTGCGGAATACCGTCTTCGTCGTAGATGTCGGTGACCGGCATAAAACCGAAATGACCGTAGAAGGATTGCAGGTGCGCCTGCGCGCCCAGGTATAACGCCTTGTCCGGCCACTGTTTTTGGCACGCCTCCAGCGTTTTTTCCATCAGCCGATAGCCCAGCTTTTCACCGCGCGCGTTACCGCTGACGATAACCCGACCTATCGTGACGGGCTCGACATCGTCCTCGCTTTTCAGAATCCTCGCATACGCCACCAGCTCGTCATCCTTCCAGCCAAGGATATGGCGGTTTTCGCCAACGAGGTCATCGCCGTCGATGTCCTGATACGGGCAGGTCTGTTCAACCACAAACACTTCGCAGCGCAGTTTAAGCAGCGCGTAGAGCGAATGAACGGTGAGCTCACTATGATGTAAATCTTGCCACTGGATCATCTCTTTCTCCTTCCTGGGGTTCATCACGTTATACTAAACCCCTCCCCGTTCAGCAAAGGGCTGATTGCGTTATGGAACTGATTTTTCTGGGTACGTCCGCTGGCGTGCCAACCCGCTCACGAAACGTGACGGCAATTCTGCTGGATCTTAAGCATCCCACCCGCGGCGGGCTGTGGCTGTTTGACTGCGGTGAGGGGACGCAGCATCAGCTGTTACATACCTCGTATCACCCCGGCAAGCTGGACAAAATTTTTATTACTCATCTTCATGGCGACCATCTGTTTGGCCTTCCCGGCCTGCTGTGCAGCCGCTCTATGGCCGGTAACGCCAACCCGCTGACGATTTACGGGCCTGCGGGTATTCGTGAATTTGTTGAAACCACGCTGCGCCTGAGCGGGTCGTGGACCGATTATCCGCTGGAGGTGGTTGAGATTACGGAAGGCCTGGTATTCGATGACGGAGATTATCGGGTTAGTGCTCAACCGCTCAATCATCCTGTGGAATGCTATGGCTACCGTGTTGAAGCGCATGACAAACCCGGCGCGCTTGATGCCGCCGCGCTGATGGCCGACGGCGTAAAACCCGGGCCGCTGTTCCAGCGACTCAAACAGGGCGAGACCGTCACGCTGGAGGACGGACGCGTCATCAACGGCCAGGATTATCTCTCCGCACCGCAACCAGGCAAAAAACTGGCGATTTTTGGCGATACGGCCCCCTGCCCGACGGCGCTCACGCTTGCCCAGGGCGTGGACGTGATGGTGCACGAAGCCACGCTGGAGACGGCAATGGAAGAGAAAGCCAACGGCCGCGGCCACAGCTCAACGCGTCAGGCGGCGCAGCTTGCCCGTGATGCGGGTGCAGGGAGACTGATCGTCACTCACGTTAGCTCCCGCTACGACGCGCGGGGGTGCGCAAGCCTGCTGGCAGAGTGCCTGGCGGTGTTCCCGGCGTGCGAGCTGGCCGAAGATTTCGCTAAGGTCAGCGTTTAGCCCTTCATTTTTCTCTCAGAATGCCGATAACGATTAAAAGGTCAGCATTTCTCTCGAGGGTAGAATGGATAATTTCCAGAAAGATATTGATGACAGGGCGAATCTCACCCTGTCGAACCGTTTTGAACTGTTGCTGTTCCGTCTTGGCACCTCTCTGAACGAAAATAAATCCGAGCTGTTTGGCATTAACGTTTTTAAGCTGCGTGAAATTGTGCCGATGCCGGAATTCACAAAACCCGCCGGGATGAAATCACCGCTGATGGGGATGGTGAATATACGCGATCAGGTGATCCCGGTGATCGACCTGGCCGCCGTGGCGGGCTGTAAGCCCACCACCGGGCTGAACATCCTGCTGATCACCGAATACGCCCGCAGCGTGCAGGCCTTTGCCGTGGAATCGGTTGAGAACATCATGCGTCTGGACTGGAAGCAGGTGCACGCGGCAGAAACCGCCGTCAGCGGCCGCTATATCACCAGCATTGCCTGCCTCGATGAGAAAACGGATACCAACGATCTGGCGATGGTGCTGGACGTTGAGCAGATCCTGTATGACATCACCCCGGCCAATCACGATCTGCACGCGACCAATCTGAAGACTACCAAATTCAACATCAAGCCGGGTTCGGTCGCCATTGTGGCGGAAGATTCCAAAGTAGCGCGTTCGATGCTGGAGAAAGGACTGCAGGCGATGGAGATCCCGGCGCAGTTGCACATCACCGGCAAAGACGCGTGGGAGAAAATTGGCGTGCTGGCCGCTCAGGCGCAGGCTGAGGGTGTGCCGATCACAGACAAGATCGCCCTGGTGCTGACCGACCTCGAAATGCCGGAGATGGACGGATTTACGCTGACGCGCAAAATCAAAACCGACCCGGTCCTGAAAGATATTCCGGTGGTGATCCACTCGTCCCTTTCCGGCAACGCTAACGAAGATCATATTCGCAAGGTGAAGGCGGACGGGTATGTGGCGAAGTTTGAGCTGAACGAGCTGTCGTCGGTGATTGAAGAGGTGCTGGACCGCTCGATGAAGAAGATTGACGGGCCGTTGATTAGCAGGAAACAGCTGGCTTAAGTCCTGTGCGGGCTGGTGCCCTTGTATGTTTAAAGTCACTTCAGTTACCCGTCTACAGACGGGTAAACTGTCACTGAGTTTCACCTGATGCCACAGCCCGTTAGCCCTCTGGGTTTTCAAGCCCGCGGGTGAGCTCATGGCGTGGCATCAGTTTTCCTGTTAACCCGAACAGCTGCCCGGGCGGCCTGTGCCAGCCCGTATATTACAAGGCCGGGAGACATGAACATGACTGAACATACCACCGTCGGCATCGATATTGCCAAAGACACTTTTGACGTCTTCATCAGTCCTGACGGACTGTTTCTCCATCTGGAGAACACCCCACACGGGCACCAGCAACTCCTCGATGCACTCGCATCCCGCACCGTTGTTCGCATCGTGATGGAGGCCACCGGCCGTTACCATAACCTTCTGGCTGCCACGCTTGAGCTTGCCGGCCTTCCCGTCGCCGTGGTGAACCCCGCTCAGGTCAGACATTTCGCCCGGGCGCTGGGAACACTCTTCAAGACCGACCCGAATGATGCCCGTATTATCTGCGAGTTTGGTCGCAGGATGACGCCGGATGTACGCCCCGCACCAGACGAGCAGACGCAGCGTCTGGCCATGATGGTATCCCGTCGTCGTCAGCTGGTGGACAACAGAACCATGGAGCAGAACCGCTACGGCTCCTGCACCGACGAACTCATCCGGACGGGTATCAAACGGCATATCGACTGGCTGAACGCGGAGATAAAGGACACGGATGACGACATAGACCGGCAGATAAAAGTGATGCCGCTATGGCAGGAGAAGGTAAAGCTTCTGGAGGAAGTGAAAGGTATCGGGCGGACAACACTGGCGGTTCTGCTGTCGATGCTGCCTGAGCTGGGGCAGCTTAGCAGACGTAAAATCAGTGCCCTGGTCGGGGTGTGTCCGTATGCGCATGACAGCGGAAAAATGAAAGGAAAACGCTGTATCTGGGGAGGACGGAGTGCAGTGCGGGCAGCGTTGTATATGGCTGCGATGTCAGCGGTGCGTTATAACCCGACCATACAGGCGTTTTTTGAGAGACTGAGAGGAAAGGGAAAAGCGTTTAAAGTGGCAATGACGGCCTGCGTCAGGAAGCTGGTGACAATCCTGAATGCAATGGTGCGGGACAATAAAAAATGGGTGGCAGCTTAGCCGTCAGCCGTTGACTTTAAACACAGCTGCTCACCCCATCCCTCTCCCACAGGGAGAGGGCGCAAACCATAAAAAACCCGCCGAGGCGGGTTTTTTGTTTTTACATTAATGGCATCGCTCGCTGCACGATATCAATCAGCGGCTGCGGATAGATACCGAAGATCAGCACCAGCAGCGCGGAGATGAGTACCACGATACCCCCGGCGCTGTATTGCCAGTTGGATGGCGCATCACGGTTGAGCTGCTGAGGCGCACTCAGATACAGGCTCACCGCCACGCGCAGGTAGTAGTAGAGGCCAATCGCGGAGCCAATCACCACGCCCGCAGTCAGCCACCACAGGTGCGCCTGCACACCGACGGCCAGCACGTAGAACTTACCGATAAAGCCCAGCGTCATTGGGATACCCGCCAGAGAGAGCATCATCACTGTCATCACCGCGGACAGGATCGGACGGTGCCAGAACAGACCACGGTAGGAGAACAGTGAATCGGCATCCGGGCCACGGTACGGGCTGGACATCAGGCTCACCACGCCGAAGGCGCCGAGGCTGCTGAACAGGTAACCTGCCAGATACACGCCCACGGCTTCCATTGACATCTCACCGCTCTGCAGCGCAATCAGCGCCACCAGCAGGTAGCCCAGATGAGAGATGGACGAGTAGCCCAGCAGACGCTTGATGTTGGTCTGGCTCAGCGCCATCAGGTTACCGAAGATGATGGAGACGAACGCGATAATGCCCAGCACCACGCGAACCGCTTCGCTGTCACCGACCGGCGCGTACAGGAACAGACGCATGACCACACCGAAGATAGCGATTTTGCTCGCCGTCGCCAGGAAGGTCGACACAGGCGCCGGAGCGCCCTGGTAGACGTCTGGCGTCCACAGGTGGAACGGAACCAGAGAGAGCTTGAAGCCGAGGCCAACGATCATCATGCCCAGACCCGCCAGCAGCAGCGGCTCATGCAGCATGCCGTCACCGAGGCTCTTGCCGAGCGCCATGAAGGAGAGGTTACCGGATTGTGCGTACAGCAGCGCAATGCCAAACAGCAGGAACGAGGACGCAGCAGCAGACAGAATGGTGTACTTGATGCTCGCTTCCAGAGAACGCTTCTGGCGGAAGGCGTAACCAATCAGGCCGAACAGCGGCAGAGAGATCAGCTCAATACCGAGGAACAGCGCGGCCAGGTGGTTGGCATTCGCCAGCAGAATGCCGCCCAGCGCGGCAATCAGAACCAGCAGGTAAAACTCTTCTTTGTTGTCGTTGTAGCCTTCAAGCCACGGGTACGCAAAGGTACAGGTCGCCAGGCTCGCCAGCAGCACCAGACCGGTGTAAAGCATGGCATAGCCGTCAACGCGCATCAGCGGGGTGACGTCCATCGCCCCGCCCTGGCCAACAAACCAGAGAGAGACTAACGCGGCGTTCAGTCCGATGACCGACAGCGTGGCATTCAGGAAGTGATTGCGTCGCCACGCAATGGAGAGCATCACAACCACCACCGTCAATCCGACGATCAGCAGCGGTAGCAGCGCGATCAGTTGTTGTGGAGTTATTGTCATGGCGAATTACGGCCTTGTAGTAGAAGCAGAATTAACAAACCACTGCTGGATGTTACCCATCGCGCTGTGCGAGGTATCCAGAATCGGCTGCGGGAAGAAGCCCAGCAGCACCAGCAGTACGACCAGCAGCAGGATGATGAACAGCTCGCGCAGCGACATCCCCGGCAGTTCTTGAGCAGCAATTTCGCTCTTCGCTTTACCGAAGTAAGCGCGGTGCAGCATCGCCAGCGAGTACACGGAAGCGAAAACCAGACCAAAGGTGGAGATCACGGTAATCACCGGTACCACTTTGAAGCTGCCGAACAGAATCATAAATTCGCCGACGAAGTTACCGGTACCTGGCATCCCCAGGGTAGCCACCGCGAAGAACATGGACAGCGCTGGCAGCCACTTAATTTTGCTCCACAGGCCGCCCATCATGCGCATGTCGCGGGTATGCAGACGTTCGTACAACTGGCCGCACAGGATGAAGAGGCCGGCTGCGGACAGACCGTGCGCAATCATCTGGATCACCGCGCCCTGGTACGCCAGCTGGCTGCCGGTGTAGATAGCAATCAGCACGAAGCCCATGTGGGAAACGGAGGTGTAGGCAATCAGACGCTTGATGTCGTACTGCGTGAAAGCCATCCACGCGCCGTAGAAGATACCGATTACGCCCAGCCACATGGCGATTGGCGCGAACTCTGCGGAAGCATTCGGGAACAGCGGCAGTGCGAAGCGCAGCAGACCGTAGGCCGCCGTTTTCAGCAAGATGCCCGCCAGGTCAACGGAACCCGCCGTTGGTGCCTGAGAGTGCGCGTCTGGCAGCCAGCCGTGCAGCGGAACCACCGGCATTTTCACCGCGAAGGCGATGAAGAAGCCCAGCATCAGCAGGTATTCAACGCCGTGGGACATTGGCGTCTTCAGCAGATCTTCGTAGTTGAAGGTCCAGGTGCCGGTCGCGTTGTGGTGAACAAACACCAGCGCCAGAATCGCAATCAGCATCACCAGACCACTCGCCTGGGTATAGATGAAGAATTTGGTTGCCGCCGTGATACGCGTTTTACCGTCGGACGCCTTGTGGCCCCACAGCGCGATCAGGAAGTACATCGGCACCAGCATCATCTCCCAGAAGAAGAAGAACAGGAACATGTCGATGGCAAGGAACACGCCGATCACGCCGCCCAGGATCCACATCAGGTTCAGGTGGAAGAAGCCCTGGTATTTTTCGATTTCTCGCCAGGAGCAGAGTACCGCCAGAACGCCGAGCAGACCGGTCAGCACTACCATCAGCAGCGACAGACCGTCAATCGCCAGGTGGATGGTGATACCGAAACGCGGGATCCACGGCAGGATAAACTCAGACTGCCACTGCGGAATGCCCGCAGACTGGGTCAGTGAGTAACCGCCCTGCAACCACAGTTGCAGGCCAAGCGCGAGCGTCAATCCCATGGTGATCAGCGCGATCCAGCGCGGCATCTTCACGCCAAAGCGTTCAGTCTGCCAGCACAGGAAGCCGCCGATGAAGGGAATTAATATTAGCCAGGGTAGTAACATGGCGATTTACATTCCTTTTTAAGGCCCCCAGCAGGGGCCTGATTTTCAACGAATTCGAATAAAATTCACTTAACGATCAACGCAACACCATCAGCAGCGCCAGCACGACAACCGCACCGATGCTCATGGACGCCACATACCAGCGCAGGTAACCGTTCTCGCTGTACAGCAGGCCTTTACCTGCAAAGCGGGAGAGGATCGCCGGGATATTCATCAGGCTGTTCAGTGGGTCGCGCTTCAGCAGCCACGCAATGCCCAGGAACGGCTTAACGAAGATCATGTCGTACAGCCAGTCGAAGCCCCACGCGTTGTACCACCAGGTGCCCAGCAGACGGCCCGGCGCGCTGTTGGCAACGGCAGTGACCAGCGTGCGTTTACCCAGCCACAGCCATGCTGCAATCAGAATACCCGCGATAGCGACCACACCGGAGGTGATTTCAAGCGTCAGAACGCGACCGTGCTCAAGCTCGGTAGTGTCTGGCAGTACGCCCTGCAGCGGAGGCACAATCATCGCGCCAACGAAGGTGGAGAGTACCAGCAGCACAATCAGCGGCAGGTGGTGGGTGATCCCCTTACCTGCGTGAGCGTGAATTTGTTCTTTACCGTGGAATACGATGAAAATCATACGGAAGGTATACAGGGAGGTCATAAACGCACCGACCAGACCCGCAACCATAAGATTGATATGACCATTCGCCATGGCGCCCGCAAGGATTTCGTCCTTACTGAAGAAGCCCGCGGTGATCAGCGGCAGTGCCGCCAGCGCCGCGCCGCCCACCAGGAAGCAAACATACACCAGCGGGATGGACTTACGCAGTCCGCCCATCTTGAAGATGTTCTGTTCGTGATGGCAGGCCAGGATGACGGAACCGGACGAGAGGAACAGCAGCGCTTTAAAGAACGCGTGCGTCATCAGGTGGAAAATGGCCGCGTCCCACGCCTGAACGCCCAGCGCCAGGAACATGTAACCAATCTGGCTCATGGTGGAGTATGCGAGAACACGCTTGATGTCGGTCTGCACCAGCGCAGCAAAGCCCGCCAGCACCAGCGTAACTGCACCGACAATACCCACCAGATGCAGAATTTCCGGGGTCATCAGGAACAGGCCATGGGTACGCGCAATCAGATAAACACCAGCGGTTACCATGGTCGCGGCGTGGATCAGCGCGGAGACAGGGGTTGGACCCGCCATCGCGTCGGCCAGCCAGGTCTGCAACGGCAGCTGTGCGGATTTACCCACGGCACCACCCAGCAGCATCAGCGTTGCCCACCACAGCATGTTGTTGCCTGCTTCGAAGTGCGCCGGCGCCAGTTCCACCATTTCGCGGAAGTTCAGCGTGCCCAGTTCGTTGTAGAGAATGAACAACGCGAACGCGAGGAAGACGTCACCCACGCGGGTCACGACGAACGCTTTCATGGCCGCTGCGCCATTCTTCGGATCGGTATAGTAGAAACCGATCAGCAGGTAAGAACACAGACCCACGCCTTCCCAGCCCAGATACATCAGCAGCAGGTTATCGGCCAGCACCAGAACGACCATGCTGGCGATAAACAGGTTGGTGTAGGCGAAGAAGCGGGAGTATCCCTCTTCACCGCGCATGTACCAGGAGGCAAACATGTGGATCAGGAAGCCGACGCCGGTGACCACGGAGAGCATGGTCAGCGAGAGGCCGTCCAGCACCAGGTTGAAACCGATGTTGAAATCACCGACCGACATCCACGTCCACAGCGGCACGCTGAAAGGCTGACGCCCGTTGTTAAAGAAGTCGATACCCGCATACGCTGTGACCAGCGCGGCCAGGCCAACAGAGCCCATGCCGACGGTTGCAGACAGATTCTCAGACCAGCGGCCGCGAGAAAACGCCAGCAGCACGAAGCCAATCAGCGGAAAAATAATGGTTAAGGCAAGCATGTTCATCCACGCAACTCACTTACTGAATCGATGTTCAGATTCTGGCGGCGACGATGGAGCTGCAGCAACAGCGCCAGGCCAATACTCGCTTCGGCAGCCGCGAGGCTGATAGCGAGAATGTACATCACCTGACCATCGGTCTGGCCCCAGTAGCTTCCGGCGACCACGAAGGCCAGCGCGGAGGCGTTAATCATGATTTCCAGACCGATCAGCATAAACAGCAGATTGCGGCGGATAACCAGACCGGTCAGACCCAGAACGAATAAAATCGCAGCGAGGATCAGTCCATGTGTTAAGGGGATCATGCGCGCTCCTCCGTTTTTCTTTTCGCGCGGTCGTCAGTGCGGTTGCTCAGCACCTCGCCAGCACGCTCTTCACGGCCAACGTGGAAAGCCACAACCAGGCCTGCCAGCAACAGCATAGAGGCCAGTTCCACCGCCAGAACGTATGGGCCAAAGAGCGTGATACCCACCTCTTTCGCACCAATCGGCGTGCCGTCGATGCCCTGATCGTTAACACCCAGGATGGCGTAAACGATCACCACCAGCATGATGGCCGACAAAATTGCCGGGCCAATCCACACCTGCGGTTTTAACCACTGACGTTCCTGCTCAATTTCAGAGCCGCCCAGGTTCAGCATCATCACCACGAATACGAACAGCACCATGATGGCCCCGGCGTAGACGATGATTTCCAGCGCACCGGCAAAGTGCGCGCCCAGCGCGAAGAACACCCCGGAAATGGCCAGCAGCGAGATGATTAAGTACAGCAGCGCATGCACCGGATTGGTGTGCGTAATCACTCGCAGCGTGGCCAGGATGGCGATAAGGCCACAGATATAAAAAGCGAATTCCATTGCCCTCTCCTTACGGTAACAGGCTCTTGACGTCGATAGGCTTAGCTTCGTTCTCTGCTTCGCCCTTATCTTTGCCGTCGATTGCCATACCCGCCATCCGGTAGAAGTTATATTCCGGGTATTTGCCCGGACCGGAAATCAGCAGATCCTCTTTCTCGTACACCAGGTCCTGACGCTTGTACTCACCCAGCTCAAAGTCCGGAGTCAGCTGAATCGCCGTGGTTGGGCACGCTTCTTCACACAGACCGCAGAAGATGCAGCGTGAGAAGTTGATGCGGAAGAACTCAGGGTACCAGCGGCCGTCTACCGTCTCTGCTTTCTGCAGAGAGATACAGCCGACCGGACACGCTACCGCACACAGGTTACAGGCAACGCAGCGCTCGGAACCGTCCGGGTCGCGCGTCAGCACGATACGGCCACGGTAGCGCGGCGGCAGATATACCGGCTCTTCCGGGTACATCCGGGTTTCGCGTTTGGCAAACGCGTGCAGGCCGATCATCCAGATACTGCGTACCTGGGTACCGAAGCCTACCAGTAATTCTTTTAAGGTCATGGTCTATAGCCCCTTATGGCTGCTGCCAGAGAATGACAGCTGCCGTTACCAACAAGTTGACGAGCGTCAGCGGCAGGCACACTTTCCAGCCGAAGGACATTACCTGGTCATAACGCGGACGCGGTAACGCTGCGCGAATCAAAATGAACATCATCATGAAGAACGCGGTTTTCAGCGCGAACCAGATGAACGGCGGTAAGAACGGGCCATGCCAGCCACCAAAGAACAGCGTTACCATCAACGCGGAAATGGTGACGATACCGATGTACTCGCCCACGAAGAACAGACCGAATTTCATACCGGAATATTCAATGTGGTAACCGTCGGCCAGTTCCTGTTCGGCTTCTGGCTGGTCAAACGGGTGACGGTGACACACGGCCACGCCCGCGATAGCAAAGGTAATAAACCCAAAGAACTGCGGGATAACGTTCCAGATGTCGGCCTGGTTATTGACGATGTCGGTCATGTTGAATGAACCGGCCTGCGCCACCACGCCCATCAGGGAGAGCCCCAGGAACACTTCGTAGCTCAGCGTCTGCGCGGAAGCACGCATCGCACCCAGCAGCGAGTATTTGTTGTTACTGGACCAGCCTGCGAACAGCACCGCGTAAACCGCGAGGCCTGCCATCATCAGGAAGAACAGAATGCCGATGTTCAGGTCAGCGACCACCCAGGTCGGACTGACCGGAACGATAGCAAACGCCAGCAGCAGCGAGGTGAAGGCGATCATCGGTGCCAGAGTAAAGATCACGCGGTCCGAGAAGCGTGGGATCCAGTCCTCTTTAAAGAACATCTTGATCATGTCCGCGACCAGCTGAAGTGAACCACCCCAGCCCACGCGGTTCGGTCCGTAACGGTTCTGGAACAGACCGAGCAGACGACGTTCACCAAAGCTCATGAACGCGCCGCAGGTGACCACCACCAGCAGGATAACGATCGCTTTCAGAATGCTCAGCAGGATGTCGATAAGATCCGGCGTTAACCAACTCATGCTTTTGCCTCCTGCAGATTATCAAGACGCGCGCCCGCCAGAACCGGGGCGATGCCAGGCATACCCATCGGCAGACCCACCTGCCCTGCTGTCAGACCTTCAGAGATAATCAGCGGCAGGCTGATTGTCTGGCCTTCATAGCTAAAGGCGATCTTCGCGCCCGCGTTAACGCCAAGCTTCGCGGCATCCGCCGGGTTGAGCTTGATGTAAGGCTGCGGCATACGGGTCTGGAAGACCGGTGAACGCTGGGACAGCTCGTCGCTACCGAACAGATGGTAGTACGGCGCAATACGCCACTGACCATCCTGAGCCTGGAAGCTCGCCGGTACGGTCGTGAAGAAATCCAGACCGGTTTCGGAGGCTTCAATCAGACGCACGCCCGGATCGCCGTGGCGCAGGGAGCCGCCCACTTCAGCCTGGAACTTGTTCCACGCCTGCGGGGAGTTCCAGCCCGGAGCCCATGCGAACGGGATTTGCGAACGCGGCGCAGACGGCTGGTTGTTCCCTTCCATGGAGAAGGCGAACATGGTGTCTTTATCCTGCGGCTGGCGCGGTTCGTGCACGCTGATGTTGGCGCGCATCGCGGTACGACCGCTGTAGCGGTGCGGTTCACGCGCCAGTTTCTGGCCGCGAATGCGGAAGCTTGCTTCAGGCGCGGCATCTTTAATGCCTGCCAGCTGAGGCAGTTTTTCGACTACCGCGTCGATAACGTGGTCGAGCTGCGTCCAGTCCACTTCACGGCTCTGCACGGTGCTGTGCAGGGAGTGCAGCCAGCGCCAGCTTTCCAGCATCACGGTGTTGCTGTCGTAGTACGCCGGGTCGTAAACCTGGAAGAAACGCTGGGCGCGGCCTTCGTTGTTAATAACCGTACCGTCGCTTTCTGCGAAGCTTGCCGCAGAGAGCACCAGGTGTGCTTTGTCCATGATCGCGGTGCGCTGATGGTCAATCACCATCACCAGCGGCGCTTTGGAGAGCGCTGCGTCAACGCGAGCGGCAGACGCATGACGATGCAGGTCGTTTTCCAGCACCACAACGGCGTCAGCGGAACCGGACTCCAGTTCGCTTAATGCTTCTTCCAGCGAACCGCCGCCAATCATACCCAGACCGATGCTGTTCACCGCACGGGCAATCATGGTCACGCCAACGTCCGCACCGCGGCCTTTCAGAGCTTTGGCAACGTTTGCTGCCGCCTGAACGATCTCCGCGCTGCCGGCGTTGGTACCGGAAATAATCAGCGGTTTCTTCGCACCCGCCAGGGCCTGAACAATCACGTCGACCTTGTTTTGCAGGTCGCGATCCAGCTCAACGGCTGGGGAGTTGCTGTCCAGCGCGTGGGCAATAGCAAAGCCAAGACGCGCCTGATCTTCAACCGGCGCGCAGTAGGTCCACGCGGCGATATCGTCCAGACGGGTGCTGTCGACGTTGGTCACAAACAGAGGATGCTTCGCGCGCTGGCCAATGTTGAGGATTGCCGCAATCTGCCAGTCGGCCACTTTCTGCGCCGCTGCCATTTCACGCGCTTTGCCCTTCACCGCCTGACGAACCGCCAGAGCCGCGCGTGCGCCGGTCTGCGTCAGGTCTTCACCCAGCACCAGAACCGCATCATAGGATTCAATTTCGCGCAGCGCAGGGGTATGGATACCACCTTCACGCAGCACTTTCAGTACCAGCTGCAGACGTTCCTGCTCGCCCTGGGCGATACCGGTATAGAAGTTTTCTGCCCCAACCAGCTCGCGCAGCGCGAAGTTGCTTTCGATGCTGGCGCGCGGGGAGCCGATACCGATCACTTTCTTCGACTGGCGCAGAATATCTGCCGCGCCCTGCATCGCCTGCTCGGCGTTCAGGGTGATGAAATCGTCGCCACGGCGCTGAACCGGCTGACGCGGACGGTCTTTCAGGTTCACATAGCCATAGCCGAAACGACCGCGGTCGCACAGGAAATAGTGGTTAACGGTACCGTTGTAGCGGTTTTCGATACGACGCAGCTCGCCGTAACGCTCACCCGGGCTGGTGTTACAGCCGAGGGAACACTGCTGGCAGATGCTTGGCGCAAACTGCATGTCCCATTTACGGTTGTAACGCTCGGAGTGGGTTTTATCCGTGAAGACGCCGGTCGGGCAGATTTCTACCAGGTTACCGGAGAATTCGCTTTCCAGTACGCCGTCTTCTGGACGACCGAAGTAGACGTTGTCATGTGCGCCATACACGCCCAGATCCTGACCGTCTGCATAGTCTTTGTAGTAACGCACGCAGCGGTAGCAGGCGATGCAGCGGTTCATTTCGTGAGAGATGAACGGCCCAAGGTCCTGGTTACGGTGGGTACGCTTAGTAAAGCGATAGCGACGGAAGCTGTGACCGGTCATCACGGTCATATCCTGAAGGTGGCAGTTACCGCCCTCTTCACAAACCGGACAGTCGTGCGGGTGGTTGGTCATCAACCACTCCACCACGCTTTCGCGGAACTGTTTGGCTTCTTCGTCATCAATCGAAATAAAGGTGCCTTCGGTGGCTGGCGTCATACAGGACATCACCAGGCGACCACGCGTGTCTTCCGCGTTTTGATATTGCTTCACCGCACACTGGCGGCAAGCACCGACGCTGCCCAGCGCCGGATGCCAGCAAAAGTACGGAATATCGAGGCCAAGAGACAGACAAGCTTCCAGCAGGTTGTCCGCCCCGTTGACTTCGTATTCTTTGCCGTCTACATGAATCGTAGCCATTAGCATGCTTCCAGTTGGCTCGGCCGAAACCGAGCGTTAATCAAAATTCTGTTTTTACCAGCGCGCTTTCAGCAGGTTCGGCTGAATACCATTGATTGAATGGGTATTGCTGAACGGCTGCTTGATGCCTGCTTCGAATTCGTCGCGGAAATATTTAATCGCGCTCTGCAGCGGCTCGACGGCACCCGGTGCGTGGGCGCAGAAGGTTTTACCTGGCCCTAAGAATCGACACAGTTGCTCAAGCGTCTCGATATCGCCCGGCTGGCCTTCGCCACGCTCAATGGCGCGCAGGATCTTCACGCTCCACGGCAGTCCGTCACGGCACGGTGTACACCAGCCGCAGGACTCGCGGGCAAAGAACTCTTCCAGGTTACGCACCAGCGAGACCATGCCGATCTCGTGGTCGACGGCCATCGCCAGCGCCGTACCCAGACGGCTGCCTGCTTTACCAATGCTTTCGAATTCCATCGGCAGGTCAAGGTGGGCTTCGGTCAGGAAGTCTGTCCCTGCCCCACCCGGCTGCCAGGCTTTAAATTTCAGGCCATCGCGCATGCCGCCCGCGTAGTCTTCAAGAATTTCACGTGCGGTGGTACCGAACGGCAGTTCCCAGACGCCAGGATTCTTCACGCGGCCGGAGAAGCCCATCAGCTTGGTACCGGCATCTTTGCTTGAGGAGATGCCCTGATACCACTCCACGCCGTTGGCGAGGATCGCCGGAACGTTACACAGGGTTTCAACGTTGTTTACGCAGGTCGGTTTACCCCATACGCCGGAGCTTGCCGGGAACGGTGGCTTGGAACGCGGGTTCGCGCGGCGGCCTTCGAGGGAGTTAATCAGCGCGGTTTCTTCACCGCAGATATAACGCCCGGCACCGGTGTGCACGAACAGTTCGAAGTCAAACCCGGTACCCAGGATGTTTTTACCCAGCAGACCCGCTTCTGTCGCTTCGGCAATCGCGCGACGCAGGTTTTCTGCCGCTTCGATGTACTCACCGCGCAGGAAGATGTAGCCACGGTACGCTTTCAGCGCGAACGCGGAGATCAGCATGCCTTCCACCAGCAGGTGCGGCAGCTGCTCCATCAGCAGGCGGTCTTTATAGGTGCCCGGCTCCATTTCATCGGCGTTACACAGCAGGTAACGGATGTTCATGGATTCGTCTTTTGGCATCAGGCTCCACTTCAGGCCGGTGGAGAAACCCGCGCCGCCGCGGCCTTTCAGGCCGGAATCTTTTACCGCGTTAACGATGTCGTCCGGCGCCATGCCGCCAAGGGCTTTACGCGCGCCGGCATAGCCGTTTTTGCTCTGGTATTCGTCGAGCCATACCGGCTGTTTGTCATCGCGCAGACGCCAGGTCAGCGGATGCGTCTCAGCAGTACGAATTACAGTTTTCATTTGTACTGCTCCAGCAGGTCAGGAATCGCTTCCGGCGTCAGATGGCTGTGAGTGTCCTCATCAATCATCATGGTCGGCCCCTTGTCGCAGTTACCCAGGCAGCAGGTTGGCAGCAGAGTAAAGCGTCCATCGAACGTGGTCTGGCCCGGCTTGATATTGAGCTTCTTTTCAATCGCAGCCTGAATGCCCTGATAGCCGGTGATGTGGCAGACAACGCTGTCACAGTAGCGGATCACATGGCGGCCTACCGGCTGACGGAAGATCTGGCTGTAGAACGTGGCTACGCCTTCTACGTCACTGGCCGGAATACCCAGCACTTTCGCGATTTCATAGATCGCCCCATCCGGCACCCAACCACGCTGTTTCTGTACGATTTTCAGCGCTTCAATGGACGCCGCACGCGGGTCTTCGTAGTGGTGCATCTCGTGCTCAATGGCGGCACGCTCTGCTTCACTCAGCTCAAAAGCCTCGGTTTGTGGTTGTTGATTCTCGTGCATAATTAGCGGTCCACATCTGACATAACAAAATCGATACTACCCAGATACACAATCAGGTCGGAGACCAGACTGCCGCGGATGGCGGACGGAATCTGCTGCAGGTGCGCAAAGCTCGGCGTACGCACGCGGGTACGGTAGCTCATGGTGCTGCCGTCACTGGTCAGGTAGTAACTGTTAATACCCTTGGTCGCTTCAATCATCTGGAAGGATTCTTGCGCCGGCATGACCGGACCCCAGGAAACCTGCAGGAAGTGGGTGATCAGGGTTTCGATATGCTGCAGCGTGCGCTCTTTCGGTGGCGGCGTCGTGAGCGGGTGATCCGCCTTGAACGGGCCTTCCGGCATGTTGTTGAGGCACTGCTCAAGGATGCGCAGACTCTGGCGCAACTCTTCCACTTTCAGCATCACGCGGGTGTAGCAGTCGGACACTCCGCCGCCCACCGGGACTTCAAAGTCGAAGTTCTCGTAGCCAGAGTAAGGACGGGCTTTACGCACGTCGAAATCAATACCGGTCGCGCGCAGGCCAGCACCTGTGGTACCCCACTCCAGCGCTTCTTTCGCGCCGTAGGCGGCAACGCCCTGGGAACGGCCTTTCAGGATGGTGTTGCGCAGCGCGGCTTTCTCGTAGGAGGCCAGACGCTTCGGCATCCAGTCGAGGAATTCACGCAGCAGGCGGTCCCAGCCGCGCGGCAGATCGTGTGCCACGCCGCCGATACGGAACCAGGCCGGGTGCATACGGAAACCGGTAATCGCTTCCACCAGATCGTAGATTTTCTGACGATCGGTAAAGGCAAAGAAGACCGGAGTCATCGCGCCGACGTCCTGAATGAAGGTGGAGATGTATAGCAGGTGGCTGTTGATGCGGAACAGTTCTGACAACATCACGCGAATCACGTTAACGCGATCCGGTACGGTGATGCCTGCCAGTTTCTCAACGGCCAGCACGTATGGCATCTCGTTGACGCAGCCGCCGAGGTACTCGATACGGTCGGTATACGGAATGTAGCTGTGCCAGGACTGACGCTCGCCCATCTTCTCAGCACCACGGTGGTGGTAGCCGATGTCAGGCACGCAGTCGACAATCTCTTCGCCATCAAGCTGAAGAATAATACGGAATGCACCGTGCGCAGACGGGTGGTTTGGACCGAGGTTGAGGAACATGAAGTCCTCGTTTTCGGTACCGCGCTTCATGCCCCAGTCTTCAGGTTTGAAGGTCAGCGCTTCCATCTCCAGATCCTGCTTGGCTTTGGTCAGCTCAAACGGATCGAATTCAGTCGCACGTGCCGGGTAGTCTTTACGCAGCGGGTGGCCGGTCCAGGTCTGCGGCATCATGATGCGCGTCAGATGCGGGTGGCCGTCGAAGGTCATGCCGAACATTTCCCAGGTTTCACGCTCGTACCAGTTGGCGTTCGGGAAAAGTTTGGTGATCGTCGGCAGATGCATGTCGTTTTCAGACAATGCCACCTTGAGCATGATATCCGTGTTGCGGTCTATTGAGATCAGGTGGTAGAAAACGGAAAAATCCGCAGCAGGGAGACCCTGGCGGTGCGTACGCAGACGTTCGTCCATGCCGTGTAAGTCAAACAGCATGACGTAAGGTTTTGGCAATTTCTTGAGGAAATCGACAACTTCCAGCAATTGCTCACGCTTCACCCAAACAACGGGTACCCCGGTGCGGGTCGCCTGAACGGTAAAGGCATCCGGCCCAAAACGGTTGCGCAGTTCGCCAATGACGGGGTCATCAAGATGATCCCGGGTCTGCCAGGCGGCTTCTTGCGCGGTTAAGTCGGTCATATTGTTCACCATTGCAAATGGTCCGTGGTGACTGTTAAGCCTGGCTTCGCGCTATTTGAGTAGTGATATGCGAAGGTTTTCTCCAGGCCTACAGGCGCAAATTAAATTTCGTCAGGCGTACGCAGGTTGGTGACGGCAATACGTTCACCACGTTTACGCTCGCGCTCAGACTGCATGTTCGCGCGATAGACACCCTGATCGCCAACAACCCATGAAAGCGGGCGACGTTCTTTACCGATAGACTCCTGCAGCAGCATCAGCGCCTGCATATAGGCTTCTGGACGCGGCGGACAGCCCGGAATGTAAACATCCACCGGAATGAACTTATCAACGCCCTGCACGACGGAATAAATGTCGTACATACCGCCAGAGTTTGCACATGCGCCCATGGAAATAACCCATTTTGGCTCCAGCATCTGGTCATACAGACGCTGAATAACAGGTGCCATCTTGGTAAAGCAGGTACCGGCTACCACCATCAGGTCAGCCTGACGCGGGGAAGCACGCAGTACCTCGGCCCCAAAACGCGCAACGTCATGCACCGCAGTGAATGACGTCACCATTTCAACGTAGCAGCAAGAAAGACCAAAGTTGTATGGCCAGATAGAGTTCTTACGACCCCAGTTGACCATATCGTGCATGGCATGTTCGAGTTTGCCCATGTACACGCTTTTATTGACTTCTTGCTCCAGGGGGTCGGTTACGATCTCCTGTTTTTGCAGGGGGTAACGGTCATTCTCACCGTTAGGATCTATGCGGGTGAGCGTATAATCCATCTTATTGCCTCGCTGTTACTGCTGACGATTAGAGATACTGTTTTCCGGGTTGATGTGTTCACGACGTGAACGCGCAGGCGTCCAGTCAAGCGCGCCAATACGCACCAGATAAACCAGACCGGCCAGTAACACTAAAATGAAAATTGCGGCCTCGACAAAGCCCACCCAACCACTTTCGCGAATGGAGGTCGACCATGCGAACAGGTAGAGCGCTTCCACGTCGAAGATGACGAAGAACATCGCTACCAGATAGAACTTGGCAGACAGGCGTAAGCGAGCGGAACCTACTGAATCAATACCTGATTCGAAAGGTGTGTTTTTGTGCCTTGCACGGGCGCGACCGCCCAGGAACCAGCCGCCGACTAACATCAGGCAGCACAGGCCAATGGCTACAATAAGAAAGATTGCGAATGCCCAGTGATGAGCGATGACTTCTGTGGATGTTGACATACTCATTGCTTACTCATCAAAAGTGATACCAACGACACTGCTCTTGCTGGCAGATGGGCATCACATCGATTCATGGGGAGGAACAAATAACCTTACACTAACTGTCTGAAATGAGACGTAGACAGCAAAATGATGGGGTTTTTTACTCCTTTCTATAACCTATTGTCAACTTTAACAAAGGTTTCTTCACATTAAATTACATCGAGCGATTCTCATTAACATTTGGTGCCCTTTAACCCTGGTGGTTACCGGACTTTTCGTCAAATGTGTGTTGTTGAATCGTGTCCGTTTTGGAAGTAAAAAAAATAACCCTCCTATTTTGACAGGATTTGCCAACGATTCCTCCCCCCAAATAGGAGTATTTTCTTGATCTGAGACACGCTTTTGTTAATTCAACCAAAAAACCGGCAACATATTTGCTGCTTTTTTAACATCGAGGGGTTATGGACGAAGTTAGAACGCAAAACGAACAATATTTAAGCGAAAGCATTTACCTCTTTGATATATATAATCTCTTTATGAAAACCTGGTGACGAATGGGGATAATATTGTCAAAAAAAAGCCACTGCGTGCGAAAACGACACGAGTGGCTTTTTTTTACACTTACAATTTGTTACCAGAATTTTGAGCTTTTGATCACTCAAAGTCACCTTCTACGATCAGGGAATCATCCCCCCCTTCGGAGGTAACATGCTCGAACTGCCACGGGTTGTGGTAGTTTTGCATCGCCTCAAACACCACCTTTGCCAACTCGTTGTGACTGGCCGCGTTATGGCAAAGCAGGTACTCGGTATCCGGCAGCGCAGGGAGCCCGTCTGATTTACCAAGAACGCGCAGATCGGGGCTCATCATCTCCACCGGACGGGCCGTGACGCCAAGACCGGCTTTCACCGCGGCACGCACCGCGGGCAATGTAGATGCCACATAGGCCAGACGCCACGGAATGTTCGCTTCATTTAACGCCGTTAGCACCATATCGCGGAAGGGACTCGGATCGTCCAGTAAAACCAGCGGTACCGGCTCCCCTTTTTGCAGCACATATTCAGCCGCGCAATACCAGTGCGTTGGCGATGTGCGCAACGTCAGACAATCAAACTGCCCGGGACGATGCGTCGTGACCACCAGGTCGACCTTATTCTCATTTAACATCTCAACCATAAAGGCATTACGTTTTACGCTAACATCCAGCGCAAGCTTCGGATAAACCGAGCTAATTCGATTGAGAAGAAACGGCAAAATAGTATCCGCTGACTCATCAGATGCCCCTAAAGTTAACACCCCCTGAAGGTTGCTAAACATTAATGACATACATGCTTCATCATTAAAGCGAAGAATTTTCCTGGCATAACCCAGTAGCTGAATACCGTGTTCCGTTAAGAGCTTATTACGCCCGTGACGGGCAAAAAGCTCTTTCCCAACCAGTTGCTCCAGCCGCTGCATTTGCTGGCTAACGGCGGACTGAGTTCGGCAGACGGCGGCAGCAGCTGCTGCAAAAGTGTTGAGATCGGCGACCGCAACAAACGTTCTCAGCAGATCGAGGTCGAGATTCATTATCGGACGATTTGCATTTATCATATCTATTCACTTTCAGGTTGCTCGTGCGGAGCTGCCCGGGTTGAAGCTGTGTGTAACAGTTAAGCAATTCCTTCTGAAGGTTTTCCCTCGCATCCCGGCCCGGCAGACTGCCTGACAGATAGTTATTGTGCTGCTTTATATCAACAGTCAGAAAGCACGTTTCATGACGTTATTTTTATTCTCTTAAACGTTCAGGATATTTAGATGTTCGCAGGTTTATGTAAATTACATTAAAGGCGTAACACTTTTTCTGCCATCTTTATCGCAGCGCTGTCAACGTAGCAGGAGATGTTTGACACATTCCAGCCAGAGATAACTCCAACAATAACAATCAATTAAATCAGAAAGCCAGTTTGAGATATACAAAGCTTGTGCATCTTTCTTCTGCTTTCCTTAAAGACATCTTAACCCAAATCCACTTTATTTATAAGTCTTATTGCAATATTCAGGATTAAGGAGGTTTGTTAAGCTTCTCAACTAATTTTATTAAAATTAACTAAAGTTGCATTTTGTTCGCTAATAATAAATAAATTTTAATTTTGATTAAAGCCATTCATTAATAACACTTAACATTAATTTCACATGATTAACTTTTAGCCGCTTCAGGCTATTACTGCAAGATTTTTCCAACACTCAGGTTTTACGAAAAGTCACTTAGCGTGACTTCTGTCTCCTTCCTGCGCGTCATTTATTTTACATCAGAACAATATACATAATTAATAGAATTATACAGCATAAACAACCTTAACCAGCGACCAGATCAATACGTTAAGTCCGTAAAATCGTCAACGACCAGCCAAATAGATTCATCAGAAATTCGCATCGTGCACAAAATCTTCTCCTGTACACCCTTCAAAACGGAGCGAGGGGGGAGTACATTATTCCGTGCTGACTTCCACGGCAGGGAGTGGCAATAATAGCGAAAAGGTTAAAGGTTCATGTCCCCTATCGAAAAATCCAGCAAGCTAGATAACGTCTGTTATGACATCCGTGGCCCGGTTCTGAAAGAGGCAAAACGCCTTGAAGAAGAAGGCAATAAGGTTCTGAAGCTCAACATTGGTAACCCCGCGCCATTTGGTTTTGACGCGCCGGATGAGATTCTGGTTGATGTGATCCGCAACCTGCCTACGGCACAAGGCTATTGCGATTCAAAGGGACTTTACTCGGCACGTAAAGCCATTATGCAGCACTACCAGGCGCGCGGTATGCGTGACGTTACCGTCGAAGATATTTACATTGGCAACGGCGTCTCCGAACTGATCGTTCAGGCCATGCAGGCGCTGCTGAACAGCGGCGACGAAATGCTGGTTCCCGCGCCGGACTATCCGCTATGGACGGCTGCCGTATCACTCTCCAGCGGTAAAGCGGTACATTATCTTTGCGACGAATCTTCTGACTGGTTCCCGGATCTGGATGACATTCGCGCGAAAATCACGCCCCGCACGCGTGGGATTGTGATCATCAACCCGAACAACCCTACGGGCGCGGTCTATTCAAAAGAGCTGCTGATGGAGATCGTGGAGATCGCCCGCCAGCACAACCTGATCATCTTCGCTGACGAAATCTACGACAAGATCCTCTATGACGCGGCACAACACCACTCTATCGCCGCGCTGGCCCCGGACCTGCTGACCGTCACCTTCAACGGCCTGTCTAAAACCTACCGCGTGGCCGGTTTCCGTCAGGGCTGGATGGTGCTGAACGGCCCGAAAAAACACGCTAAAGGCTATATTGAAGGGCTTGAGATGCTGGCGTCGATGCGTCTTTGCGCTAACGTGCCTGCGCAGCACGCGATCCAGACGGCGCTGGGCGGATACCAGAGCATCAGCGAGTTCATCGTCCCTGGCGGTCGCCTGTACGAACAGCGCAACCGCGCATGGGAACTGATCAACGATATTCCGGGCGTCTCCTGCGTGAAGCCGAACGGGGCGCTGTATATGTTCCCTAAAATCGACGCGAAGCGCTTCAATATTCATGACGATCAGAAAATGGTGCTCGATTTCCTGCTGCAGGAAAAAGTGCTGCTGGTACAGGGGACGGCGTTTAACTGGCCGTGGCCGGACCACGTGCGTATCGTAACCTTGCCGCGCGAAGACGATCTCGAAATGGCCATCAGCCGCTTCGGGCGATTCCTCTCTGGGTACCATCAGTAATCTTAAAATCAGGCTACTTCGGTAGCCTGATTTGCATCTTCCCTCCCCTCCCCGCACAATGAAGTCCTGTCGCAGTGAAGACAAAAGGTAACCTATGAGTCAGAGCCATTTCTTTGCCCATCTCTCCCGCCTGAAACTGATCAACCGCTGGCCGCTAATGCGCAACGTACGTACAGAGAACGTGTCTGAGCACAGCCTGCAGGTTGCTATGGTCGCTCATGCGCTGGCTGCCATTAAAAACCGCAAATTTAACGGGCAGGTGAATGCCGAGCGCATCGCTCTGCTGGCGATGTACCACGACGCATCAGAGGTGCTGACCGGCGACCTGCCTACGCCAGTGAAATATTTCAACTCGCAGATTGCACAGGAATATAAGGCTATCGAGAAGATTGCCCAGCACAAGCTTATCGAGATGGTGCCCGAAGAGCTGCGCGATATCTTTGAACCGCTCATCGACGAGCATCAGTATACGGAAGAGGAAAAGTCGCTGGTCAAGCAGGCCGACGCGCTGTGCGCCTATCTGAAGTGTCTGGAAGAGCTGTCTGCGGGCAATAATGAGTTTTTACTGGCGAAAACGCGTCTGGAAAAAACGCTGGAATCCCGCCGCAGCGAAGAGATGGACTATTTCATGCAGGTATTTGTACCAAGCTTCCATCTGTCGCTGGACGAGATTAGCCAGGATTCACCGCTTTAACTATTTGCCCAGCGGCGCTGCGCTTGCAGGGCCTACGCGTCATGTAGGCCGGGTAAGGCGCAGCCGCCACCCGGCGATGTTCTCAGAACGGGAATAAAACCGGAATTAACACCACGCACACCACCATCACCAGTACGGTGAACGGCACGCCCAGCTTCACGAAATCGCTGAACTTATAATTCCCCGGCCCCAGCACCAGCGTGTTCACCGGCGATGAAACCGGCGTCATAAACGCCGCGGACGCGGCCATCGCGACCATCATCGCAAACGGATACGGCGACACGCCCATGGATTTCGCCATCGCCAGCGCAATGGGCGCCATCAGCACCGCCGTCGCGGTGTTGGAGATAAACAACCCTATCGTGGCACACATGACAAACAGACAAACCATCATCATGTACGGACCATACCCGCCGCCCACGTCCATCAAGCCTTTTACGATCAGATCCACCCCGCCGGTTTTTTGCAGTGCGAGGGCAAAAGGCATCATCCCAACGATAAGAATAATGCTCGGCCAGTGAATGGCTTTATACGCGCTTTCGGCGTCAATACAGCGGAATTTCCCCATCAGCAGGCAGGCGATAATGGCCGCGACCGGATTAGGGATTTCATCGGTCAGCATCAGCGCCACCATCAGCACCAGACAGAAAATCGCATGCGGTGCCTGGCTGTGCGCCGGTGACGCATCGCTCTCTTCGACCGGCATGTTGAGCACTACAAAATCACGTCCTTTTTGTCCGAGCTGGCTTATCAGCTTCCAGTTGCCGACGACGAGAAAGATATCGCCCAGCAGGATCGGCTCATCGACGACGGCCCCCTCCATCGCCACGCCATCGCGCTTCAGCCCCACGACGTTCAGGCCATAGCGGGTACGGAACCCCATTTCACGCACGGTTTTACCCAACAGTTCCGATTCCGGTATCAGCGACACTTCGGCCATGCCCACATCCAGCGCCTGATCGGAAAAATACTCGCCGCGCAGCACCATCGGCTCCAGCAGCTGTTCGCTGCAAAACTCACGCAGATCCACCTCCGCGGTAGACATATCGATCAGCAGAACGTCTCGCGCCCGAAATTCCGACACCCCGTTAACGTTGACGATCACCCGGCGAAAACGGCGCCAGCGCTCTACGCCAATTACGTTCGCGCCATAACGCTCGCGCAGCTTAAGGTCGTCGAGCCGCTGGCCAACCATCGGCGAGCCGGGGCGAATGGCCAGACGGCGCGCCCGCCCGGAGAGACGGTACTCCCTGATCAGATCGCGGAAGGTACGTCGCTTCCACCCCTCTTTGTTCTTATCCTGTTTGTCGCCTTTCAGGGCAAAACGGGTCAGCAGCATGTAGATCACGCCCATCGCCAGAATCACCAGCCCAAGCGGGGTGACGCTGAAAAAGCTGAAGCCCTGAAATCCTTCCCGAAGCAGCTCGCTGTTGACGACCAGGTTCGGCGGCGTCGCCACCAGCGTCATCATACCGCTGATCAAACCGGCAAAGCTCAGGGGCATCATCAGGCGCGACGGCGAGCTCTGCATCCGCATGGAGACGCTCAGCACCACCGGGATAAAAATGGCGACCACGCCCGTTGAGCTCATAAATGCCCCCAGCCCGGCGACCGTCAGCATCAGATAGATCAGCATTTTGGTTTCACTGCTGCCGGCCACCTTGACCAGCCACGCGCCCATGATGGTCGCCACACCGGTGCGCACAAGGCCGTCGCCGATGATAAACAGAGCAGCAATCAGGATAACGTTGGGGTCGCTGAACCCGGAGAAGGCTTCCGGTAGCGTGAGCGTGCCGCTCAGCACAAACGCGACAATGACAAACAGGGCAACGGCATCCATGCGCACCTTGCCTGTGGCGAAGAGAATAATGGCGATTAAAAGCAGGCTCAGAACCCAGATCAGTTCACCGTTCACAACCTATCCTTGTCAGTGGAAGATGAGAAATTCTGCCATAAAAAAGCCCCAGCAGCGTGGGGCTATATCATGGGATTACATTTTTAGCGAGACGGTTACAACTCCATCGGGTGCTCTTGACACCGCCAGCGCCGTCAGGGAATTAATCACAAAGTCCGCCTCGTCCAGGCGTGGGGACCCCGCCGGAACGTTTACGGCAATGACGTGGCTACCGGCGTTCAGCCCGGCCAGCACGCCAGCGGCCGCATCTTCCACCACCACGCATTCTGCAGGCGCGAAGCCCAGCATTTCTGCACCAAGCAGAAACGCATCCGGCTCCGGCTTGCCGCGTTTGACGCGCTCTGCCGTAATGAACACCTCTGGCTTCGGTAAGCCGGCCGCCTTATGGCGGGCATGAGCGACCGGAACAGAGCCGGAGGTAACAATCGCCCACGGGATCTGCGCTTCATTCAGATGCTCAAGCAGTTCGCGCGCCCCGGGCAACGCGGTAATGCCCTCGGTATCGGTGGCCTCAATCTGCTCCAGGTATTTGAACTCCGCCTGGATCTCCTCCTCAGAACGCCCCGCTAAGAAGTGCCGCAATGAGGTAATGGCCTGTTTGCCATGGATAAAATTCAGCACGTCCTGATGATCGATGCCGTGCCGGTCGGCCCAGTGGCACCACGAGCGCTCCACAACCGGCAGCGAATCCACCAGCGTACCGTCCAAATCAAACAGAAAACCTTTACACTGCACACGCACCTCCGTCAGGCATTAATAATTTGTTGAATTTCGTTGCTGCTTAAATGGTACTGGCGCGGGCAGGCGTGCCACGCGCTCAGCATACGCTGGTATTTATCCCACATAGGGGTCTGGGCGTTGAAACCGTGCGTACCCGCATCAAAGTGGGTGTAACGCCCTTCGGTGTTAACCATAAAGCGCACGTAGCTCAGATAGCGCGCTTCCGTCGCTGCATCAAAGCCTAAGAAGGTGACGCGGCGTTCGTCAATGGACTGCTGGTCTTTGAGATTCGTCCAGGACACATGCAGGGCGTGGTACATCTCCATAATGTCGATCACGACGCGGCAGGTTTCTTCTTTCAGCTCGCCAAATTCGCGGTCCAGTTCACGCATTTGCAAACCGAACCCTCGTTCGACGATGGTCTGCAGGCGGCTGTAGCGCGCAGCGTTATCGGGATCAAGCATAGTCATCATCTTGTACTGGTTAGACAAAATCAGACGTTGAGCATGGGTCATTTCCATCTTTCGACTCCTGTAGCGCATTGCACTGTAAAAAAAAGACACGGTAACGGTTTGTTACTGTGCCTTCTTTTGTTAGTCGTTTCGATGATCAATCACAAGTCATCGAGGAATGTTTTATCCAACTGCTTAAAAGCACGCTTTAACGTGTCCGCCAGCGCCTGGTAATCCGGCTTGCCTTCAACCGGGGCCAGCGCCTGCCCGGCCTCCTCCAGTTTTCCACGCACTTCATAAAACCAGTGTAAAATAGAAGGCGGAAGCGGCGTGATGGAGCGTTTACCTAACCACCACAGCCCCTGCATCGGCAGGCTTAACGCGAAGAGCGCCGTCGCGACGGCAGGGCCAAGCTGTCCACCGAGGGCGATTTGCCAGCACAGGGTAAAGATGGCAACCGGAGGCATAAAGCGAATCGCATAGCGCGTAGCGCGGATGGTGCGATTCTCAATAAACATTGGCGCAAGGCGCTTTTCCATTGGCCACGTCTTTGCGTAATGCTGTCCCCGACGAAACAGACTGAAAAAGTTCACGGACGGGATTTCGGGTGTCGACATGGCTGTACCTCAACTTCACATATAAAAATTAAAATTTTTGTGCAAAACCACAACAGGCTATGACAACGTTCAAAATATTTTGTCATCGCTACCCCGTATCGGGTATCCTGTGCCAGCCTGATAGGGCCATAGACGAGAAGCATTAACTCGTCAAATTATCGCATATTATGCCATTGGCTGAAAATTGTGCAAAATGGCATAAAATCATAGTTATTTCTTTCATCATGCCAGAATGTTCGTTTGCCATGATGTTAATCATAAATGTCTGAGTCATCATGCGTTACGCTGTTAGACTCACTGACGTTTTTTTAGCCACGTATCAATAATAGGTACTTCCATGTCGAGTAAGTTAGTACTGGTTCTGAACTGCGGTAGCTCCTCACTGAAATTCGCCATCATCGATGCGCTCAACGGTGACGAGTACCTCTCTGGTTTGGCCGAATGTTTCCATCTGCCTGAAGCACGTATCAAGTGGAAGATGGACGGCAGCAAACAAGAAGCGGCTTTAGGTGCAGGCGCCGCTCACAGTGAAGCGCTGAACTTTATCGTTAACACTATTCTGGCACAAAAACCAGAACTGTCTGCTCAGCTGACTGCGATTGGTCACCGTATCGTCCACGGCGGCGAAAAATACACCAGCTCCGTCGTGATCGACGACTCTGTTATCCAGGGTATCAAAGACTCCGCCTCTTTTGCTCCGCTGCACAACCCGGCGCACCTGATTGGTATCGCTGAAGCGCTGAAGTCCTTCCCGAATCTGAAAGACAAAAACGTGGCCGTGTTTGATACCGCGTTCCATCAGACCATGCCGGAAGAGTCTTACCTCTATGCCCTGCCGTACAGCCTGTACAAAGAGCACGGCGTACGTCGCTACGGCGCGCACGGCACCAGCCACTTCTATGTGACTCAGGAAGCCGCAAAAATCCTGAACAAACCTGTTGAAGAAGTGAACATCATCACCTGCCACCTGGGCAACGGTGGTTCTGTTTCTGCTATCCGCAACGGTAAATGTGTTGATACCTCCATGGGTCTGACCCCGCTGGAAGGTCTGGTGATGGGTACCCGTTCCGGTGACATCGACCCGGCGATCATCTTCCACCTGCACGACACCCTGGGCATGAGCGTTGACGACATCAACAAAATGCTGACCAAAGAGTCTGGCCTGCTGGGTCTGACCGAAGTCACCAGCGACTGCCGCTATGTTGAAGACAACTACGCTGAGAAAGCTGACGCTAAACGTGCAATGGACGTTTACTGCCACCGTCTGGCGAAGTACATCGGCTCTTACACTGCACTGATGGACGGTCGTCTGGACGCGGTGATCTTCACCGGCGGTATCGGTGAGAACGCGGCAATGGTTCGTGAACTGTCCCTGGGCAAACTGGGCGTTCTGGGCTTCGACGTTGATCACGAGCGTAACCTGGCTGCTCGCTTCGGCAAGTCTGGTTTCATCAACAAAGAAGGCACCCGTCCGGCAATCGTTATTCCAACTAACGAAGAGCTGGTCATCGCGCAAGACGCGCATCGCCTGACTGCCTGATTCCACACCGCCAGCAATGCTGGCGGTGCTGTTTTGTAACCCGCCCAATATCGGCGGTAACGAAAGAGGATAAACCGTGTCCCGTACTATTATGCTGATCCCTACCGGAACCAGCGTCGGCCTGACCAGCGTCAGCCTTGGCGTGATCCGTGCTATGGAACGCAAAGGCGTTCGTCTGAGCGTCTTTAAGCCAATCGCCCAGCCGCGTGCCGGTGGCGATGCGCCAGACCAGACGACCACCATCGTTCGCAAAAACTCCAATCTGCCAGCGGCTGAACCGCTGAAGATGAGCCACGTTGAATCTCTGCTCTCCAGCAACCAGAAAGACGTGCTGATGGAAGAGATCATCGCTAACTACCACGCTAACGCGCAAGACGCAGAAGTGGTGCTGGTAGAAGGTCTGGTTCCAACCCGCAAACACCAGTTTGCTCAGTCTCTGAACTTTGAAATCGCGAAAACCCTGAACGCAGAGATCGTTTTCGTAATGTCTCAGGGCACTGACACCCCGGAACAGCTGAACGAGCGTATCGAACTGACGCGCAGCAGCTTCGGCGGTGCGAAAAACACCAACATCACCGGCGTGATCGTCAACAAACTGAACGCGCCAGTGGATGAGCAGGGCCGTACTCGCCCTGACCTGTCTGAAATCTTCGACGACTCTTCCAAAGCGAAAGTCATCAAAGTTGACCCGGCTAAGCTGCAGGAATCCAGCCCGCTTCCGGTTCTGGGCGCGGTGCCATGGAGCTTCGATCTGATTGCCACCCGTGCAATCGATATGGCGCGTCACCTGAACGCTACCATCGTTAACGAAGGCGATATCAACACTCGCCGCGTGAAGTCCGTGACCTTCTGTGCGCGCAGCATTCCGCACATGCTGGAACACTTCCGCGCAGGCTCCCTGCTGGTGACCTCCGCTGACCGTCCTGACGTGCTGGTTGCAGCGTGCCTGGCGGCGATGAACGGCGTGGAAATTGGCGCCATCCTGCTGACCGGTGCCTACGAGATGGACCCACGCGTGAGCAAGCTTTGCGAACGCGCTTTCGCCACTGGCCTGCCGGTCTTCATGGTGAACACCAACACCTGGCAGACCTCCCTGAGCCTGCAGAGCTTCAACCTTGAAGTGCCGGTTGATGACCACGAGCGTATCGAGAAAGTTCAGGAATACGTTGCTGGCTACATCAACGCAGACTGGATCGAATCCCTGACTGCCACCTCTGAGCGCAGCCGTCGCCTGTCTCCACCGGCCTTCCGTTACCAGCTGACCGAGCTGGCGCGTAAAGCGGGCAAACGCGTTGTGCTGCCAGAAGGCGACGAACCACGTACCGTTAAAGCGGCTGCCATCTGTGCAGAGCGCGGCATCGCGACCTGCGTGCTGCTGGGCAACCCGGATGAGATCAACCGCGTAGCGGCGTCTCAGGGCGTTGAGCTGGGCACTGGCATCGAAATCGTTGACCCTGAAGTGGTTCGCGAAAGCTACGTTGCCCGTCTGGTTGAGCTGCGTAAGAGCAAAGGCATGACCGAAGCCGTTGCGCGCGAGCAGCTGGAAGACAACGTGGTGCTGGGCACGCTGATGCTGGAGCAGGACGAAGTTGACGGTCTGGTTTCCGGTGCGGTTCACACCACCGCGAATACTATCCGCCCACCGCTGCAGCTGATCAAAACGGCACCGGGCAGCTCTCTGGTCTCCTCCGTGTTCTTCATGCTGCTGCCTGAACAGGTTTACGTTTACGGCGACTGCGCGATCAACCCGGATCCTACCGCAGAACAGCTGGCTGAGATCGCTATCCAGTCTGCGGACTCCGCGACTGCCTTCGGTATTGAACCACGCGTAGCGATGCTCTCCTACTCCACCGGCACCTCTGGTGCAGGTAGCGACGTAGAGAAAGTGCGTGAAGCGACCCGCATTGCGCAGGAAAAACGTCCTGATCTGATGATCGACGGCCCGCTGCAGTACGACGCCGCAGTAATGGCTGACGTTGCGAAATCCAAAGCGCCGAACTCGCCGGTTGCAGGTCGCGCGACCGTGTTCATCTTCCCGGATCTGAACACCGGTAACACCACCTACAAAGCGGTACAGCGTTCAGCAGACCTGATCTCCATCGGGCCAATGCTGCAGGGTATGCGCAAGCCTGTGAACGACCTGTCCCGCGGTGCGCTGGTTGACGATATCGTCTACACCATCGCGCTGACGGCGATCCAGTCTTCGCAGCAGCAGTAATGTTAAAAAGCCCGGTGGCGCTAGCGCTTACCGGGCCTATGGTTTTGTAGGCCGGATAAGCGAAGCGCCATCCGGCAAAAAAGGCGACCACTTAACCGGTCGCCTTTTTTATTTACAGCAACTCCCGCGCCGCCGACACAATGTCATGCGCAGTAAGACCATATTCCTTCTGCAGGAAATCCTGCGTCCCCACCTGACCGTAGCGCTCCTTAACGCCCACCCGACGCATCGGCACCGGGCAGGTTTCCACCAGCACCTCCGCCACCGCCGACCCCAGGCCGTTGTGAATGCTGTGGTTTTCGCAGGTGACGATGCGCCCGGTTTTCTCGGCGTAGTTTTTCACCAACATTCGGTCGATAGGCTTCAGGGTAAACATGTCGATGACCGCCGCGCTGACCCCCTCCTGCTCTAGCTGGCGCGCCGCCTCCAGCGCCTCCGCCACCATGATGCCGTTGGCAATCAGCGTGATATCGCTGCCTTCGCGCAGCACGTTGCCTTTGCCAATGGTAAAGGTCGAGCCCGGCGCATAGACGCTCGGCGCCTGCTTGCGGATGGTACGCACCCAGTAAAAGCCTTCGAGGTCGATAAGCTGACGCAGCACGTCCTCGAACATCACCGCGTCTGTGACCTCCAGCACCACCGAATGCGCCAGACCGCGCACGATGCCCATATCTTCGAACGACATGTGCGTCCCGCCGTTGTGGCAGGCCGTCACGCCCGCGTCTGAAGCAATCACCTTCACGTTGTTACGCTGGTAGTCCAGGGACATAAACAGCTGGTCGAAGCAGCGGCGGCTGGCAAACGCGGTGAAGGTATGAACGAACGGCTTACGCCCGGTGAGCGACAGCCCCGCCGCGGTGCCAATAACGTTGGCCTCCATAATGCCGCAGTTAATCACGTGCTGCGGATAATCGCGCGCTACGCCGTCCATCGCCATCGAGCTCATCAGATCCGCTTCCAGGGCGACAATCTCGCTGCCGGCCTCAATCTGCTTTGCTACGAAGCCCGCGTAGACCTTACGCATCTCAACGGCGTCTTTCTGTCCTGCCGGTGCAACCTTAATCATGTGAAGCCTCCAGTTGGCGAATCGTCTCGTTGAGGGCCGCTTTGCTCTCCGCGGTCAACCGCAGGTGGTGCGAGTTGCTGAGCTGTTCCAGGTACGGCACCCCCTGCCCTTTGATGCTGTCGAGGATCACCACCCGCGGACGCGCATCGGCCTCCGGTACCCTTGAGGTCACCTCCAGCAGCGCCGGAACGTCATCCCCCTTCACCGTTACTACGTCAAAGCCAAAGGCGCGGAATTTCCCTTCCAGGTCGAACGCGCTGATGATCTCGTCCAGCTCGCCGTCGAGCTGCTGTTTGTTCCAGTCGACGAACACCGTCAGGTTGTTGAGGCGATGGTGGGCGATAAACTGGAAGGCTTCCCAGCACTGACCCTCGTTCAGCTCGCCGTCACCGACGATGCAGAAGACCCGATTCGGCCGCCCCGCGAGCTTGTGCGACAGCGCCATGCCGCCAGCGATGGAGATCCCCTGCCCGAGCGAGCCGGTGGTGGCGTCCACGCCGCGCGTTTTCAGGCGGTCCGGATGGCTTGGCAGACGCGTGCCGTTCTGGTTCAGGGTGCTCAGCTCCTCCATCGGGAAGTAGCCCTTAATCGCCAGGGTGCTGTAGAGCGCCGGGCCCGCATGGCCCTTCGACAGCACAAAATAGTCGCGCTCCGGCCAGTCCGGATCCGCCGGGTCGATCTTCATCACCGCGCCGTACAGCACGGCCAGGGTTTCGACCACCGACATGCTGCCGCCGTAGTGCCCAAAGCCCAGCTGCGTCAGCGATTTCAGCGTCTCAAGGCGGATCTGGCGCGCCAGTTCAGTTATCTCGTTCTCATTCATGATTTGGCTCCGGTGTTTTCCTGCGCGTTACCGCCAGCAGGTTTGTTTTTCGCGAAGACGTTGTACGCCACCAGCAGTGCGAACAGCGCCACAACCAGCCCGGTGATGGCGAGCGGCGACAGGAAGCGCGCCAGGTTACCCAGCACAATGCCGACCGCGCCGAAATCGGCATCCGAGAAAGTGGTGTTAGCAAAGCCAATCGCGCCCAGTACCGGCAGCAGCAGAACCGGCAGGAAGGTGATCAGCAGGCCGTTGGCGAAGGCGCCTATCATTGCCCCGCGGCGTCCGCCCGTGGCGTTACCGAACACGCCCGCCGTCGCGCCGGTGAAGAAGTGCGGCACCACGCCCGGCAGGATCAGCACCCAGTTGAACTGGCCGCAGATGATTAACCCCACAATCCCCCCCAGGAAGCTGAACAGGAAGCCAATCAGCACCGCGTTTGGCGCATAGGGATAGACCACCGGGCAGTCCAGCGCGGGACGCGCGTTCGGGACCAGTTTTTCCGAGAAGCCGGTAAAGGCCGGGACGATTTCTGCCAGAATCAGGCGCACACCCTGCAGGATGATGAACACGCCCGCCGCGAAGGTGATCGCCATGATGATGGCGTATACCAGGTAGTTCTGACCGCCGCTGAAGGTCGACTCGACATACTCGCGTCCGGCGCTCACCGCCATGATCAGATAGATAATCATCATGGTCAGGGAGATGGAGATCGAAGAGTCGCGCAGGAAGCTCAGGTTCTTCGGCAGGTTCATCTCTTCGGTGGAGCGGGAGCCTTTGCCGACTTTGCTGCCAATCCAGCCGGACAGCACGTAGCCCAGCGTACCGAAATGGCCAAATGCAATCTCATCATTGCCGGTAATACGCTTCATATAGCGCTGCGCAATGGCCGGGAAGAACGCCATAATCAGGCCGAGGATCAGTGAGCCGGTAAACACCAGCCCCACGCCCTCAAAGCCCGCCACGGTGAGGATCACGCCAATCATGCACGCCATATAAAACGTGTGGTGTCCGGTCAGGAATATGTACTTCAGGCGGGTAAAGCGCGCGACGACAATATTCGCCACCATGCCGAAGGCCATGATCAGCGCGGTCGAGGCACCGTATTTTTCCAGGGCTATCGACACTATCGCTTCATTGTTAGGAATAATGCCCTGGATATTAAAGGCGTGCTCAAACATGCCGCCTAAGGGATTTAGCGACCCCACCAGCACCGTGGCGCCGCCGCCCAGCACAATAAAGCCGAGAATCGTTTTAATTGTGCCTTTTACGACATCTGAAAAAGATTTTTTCTGCGCAACAAGACCAATTAACGCAATTAACCCCACCAGCACCGAAGGGACTTTTAAAATATCGACAACGAAATTCAGCGTTTCAAGGATAAACATATCCACCTCGCCTTATCAGGGTTATTGTCTGTCGAACCAGGCGCGCAGCTGCGCTTCGAGTTCGTTGATATCAATGATGTTGTTGATCACTACCAGCTGGCTTTCCGGCACGCTGGCGCTTGCCGCAATGTCTTTCGCCATCACGAACAGGTCCGCCGCGCCCGGCGTGGCGGAGGAGAGATCGGAGTGTTCAACCTCGGCGTCAATGTCCAGCTTTTTGAGCACCTTTTTAATGTTCATTTCGACCATAAAACTGCTGCCCAGGCCAGAACCGCAAATAGCCATGATTTTCATTGTTGTCCCCTTATTTTGAGTAGAGCACGCCCCATCACGCTGGCGCGTAATGTTGGGAAGAATCGGATTAAAGAATTAAATCAGAAGCGGTCAATAATGGTTTTAATATCCTCCAGGGTATTCGCCTGATGTAATTTCTCCATATCCTCGTCGCTGGAAAATAGTTCTGCGAGTGCGGATATCATTTCAATATGGCTATGTTTATCCGGTGCCGCGAGCATAATAATCAGATCGACAGGGTCAAACTCTCCGGCACCAAAAGAGACGCCCTGTTTTAGTTTTAGTAATGACAAGCCCAGTCCTTTGGCGCCCTCCTCCGGCCGCGCATGCGGCATGGCCAGCCCTGGTGCCAGCACATAATAGGGTCCTAACGTATGGTGCTGCTGAATGATTGCCGTCACGTATTCCGGTGCAATCACCTGCAGATCCAGCAGCGGTTTCGCGCATATCTCCAGCGCCTGCGGCCAGCTTTCAACGCTATCCTGCAGCGTAATGGTTGTATCATATATCCACTTTTTGAGCATTTTTCCCTCCCGCTAAACGCTAAAGATGGGCAAACTTTATTCAACCCATCAATCATTGACTGCGATCGCGATCACAAAGATAGCGCTACCAATAACTAACATGCAGAAGTGTGATAGCGCTATCAAATTGTCATTATCGTGTGAAATCACAGCAAAAAAAGGGATTTAAGGCGTATACTGCCTGTCACCTGAAATGAAGGAAAAAGAACGCGTCTGGTCAGCAGGAAGGTGTATGTCTTTAACCCGAAAACGGCGCAGTACCGGAAAAGTCACGCTCGCTGATGTCGCACAGCTTGCCGGAGTCGGCACGATGACCGTCTCCCGTGCACTCCGCACGCCTGAACAGGTTTCCGATAAACTGCGTGAAAAAATTGAAGCTGCGGTGCAGGAGCTGGGCTATATGCCCAATCTCGCCGCCAGCGCACTGGCATCGGCGTCGTCATGGACGATTGCGATGGTTGTTCCCAACCTTTCCGAAGCCGGTTGTTCAGAGATGTTTGCCGGGCTACAGCAGGTGCTGCAGCCGGCCGGATACCAGATCATGCTGGCTGAGTCCCAGCATCGTCTTGAACAGGAAGAAAAACTGCTCGAAACGCTGCTGGCGTCGAATATCGCCGCCGCGATTTTACTCAGCGTCGAGCACACCGACACCGTTCGCCACTGGCTGAAAAATGCGTCGATTCCGGTGATGGAGATGGGTGCTATGCGCGCCGATCCGATCGATATGAATATCGGGATCGATAACGTGGCGGCCATGTTTGAGCTGACGGAAATGGTGATCAGGCGCGGCTACCAAAATATTGGCCTGCTGTGCGCCAACCAGGAGCAGTGGATTTTCCAGCAGCATTTGCAGGGCTGGTACAAAGCGATGCTGCGCCATCATCTGTCGCCGAACCGGGTGATTAACGCGGCGATGCCGCCGAGCTTCTCGACCGGCGCGGCACAGCTGCCAGAGTTCCTGCTGGCGTGGCCGGAACTGGATGCGCTGGTGTGCGTATCAGACGAGCTGGCCTGTGGCGCGCTGTATGAGTGTCAGCGTCGACGCATTAAAGTGCCGGACGATCTGGCAGTCGTGGGCTTTGGTGATAGCGACGTGAGCCGCGTTTGCCAGCCGCCGCTGACGACGATGGCGGTACCGCATCGTAAGATTGGGATTGAGGCAGGAAAAGCGCTACTGGAACGTCTGAATGACGGAGACTGGCGCGACCAAAAACCCATCGCGTCCAGCCTGTGCCTGCGGGAAAGCTGTTAAGGCTTACTCAGCCTCTTCCTCTTTTTCCGCTTTGTTTTCCGGCTTAGCGGATTCGTTTTTGGCGTTGCGGGTCATCCACAGCGCCAGCGCCTTTAATGAATCTGGCGTGAACTCGTCGCAGCGGGCAGTAATCTCTTCCGGCGTCATCCAGCAGACTTCGCTTACTTCCTCTTCCTGCAGGGCGAAAGGCCCGTGGGACACACAGCTAAACAGTCCGCCCCAGACGCGGCAATGCTCGTCTTCGAAATAGAACTGGCCGTGCTCGGCAAACGGCACCCCGGCGATGCCTAACTCTTCTTCCGCTTCACGACGCGCGGAATCCAGCAGCACTTCATCGGCCTGCACGACGCCACCCGCGGTGGCATCCAGCATACCCGGAAGAAAATCTTTAGTGTCCGTGCGGCGCTGGACCAGAATTTTGCCCATGCCGTCATGCACAACGATGTACGTTGCACGGTGACGCAGGCGCTCTGCACGCATTTGTTCGCGGCTCGCCTGCGCGATCACTTCATTTTCTTCGCTGACAATGTCAACCCATTCAGTACTTGCCAAATGATTCTGCTCCACCATCGGGAAACCTTCTCGTCTAAGCGCTCTTTCGGCGCGTTTGCAGTTGTGGTGTAACTTACGGATTAATCGCTACCTGCGCAATAACTTGCTGATCATTAAGTGCGATAACGCTCAGGGTATTTCCATCCAGCATGCCATAGCTCGCAGGATATCCGCCTTTCGGGATGCTGACCGACCCCGGGTTAAAGTGATAGATCTCACCGCGTTTTTCAGCAACCGGAATATGAGTATGACCGTAAACCAGGACATCGCCAGCCGCGAGCGCAGGGAGATTGTCCGGGCTAAAAAGATGCCCATGCGTCAGGAACAGCCGGCAGTTTTCCTGCAGCACCTGTTGCCACGGCGCGGTAAGAGGAAAATGGAGCAGCATCTGGTCCACTTCGCTGTCGCAGTTGCCGCGCACGGCGATAATGCGCGAGGCAAAGGAGTTGAGCTTCTCCGCCACCTGCGCAGGGGCATAGCCTTCCGGCAGCGCATTGCGTGGCCCATGATTTAACACATCCCCCAGAATCACCAGCCATTGCGCCCCGCTTTGCGAAAACAGAGAAAGCACTCGCTCGGTCGCGGGTAGCGATCCATGGATATCCGACGCAAACATCAGTTTCATCCGTCACTCCCAGGTAAAAAAACTGCCCTTATCATACCTGAAGCGTCAGGGCTTATCAGCCCGCGCGCTTAGCGGAGAGTGCCACATAGCGCTGTACGGAAGCGCGCTGCCACTGGAACGCCGCATAATCCACCAGCAGTTGAGGCACCTCATCGCCGTTGAGAATCAAACGGTTCAGCATCAGCGCCAGATCGGTATCGGCAATGCACCATTCACCGAACAGGTTCGGATTACCGTGAGCGAGCAGCGAGGTGGCGGTTTCAATCAGCTTTTGCGCGCTGTCGACGCCTTCTGCGCTGAGCGCTGGCTTTTTCACACCGGCAAACACGACATCCGTGGAGCGCTCGACGCGAATCGGCACCAGGTCGCTACGCAGCCACGCCTGGATCTGCCGCGCGCGGGCGCGCTTTTGCAGATCGTAAGGATAGATGCGCTCCCACTCAGGCGGCGCAAAACGATCTTCCAGATATTCATCGATCGCCGACGATTCGCTCAGCGCAAAGCCATCGATCTCCAGCACCGGCACGCGTCGCGTCAGGTCGTAACCCTGCCACTGGGGTTTGAGATGTTCACCACCGTCGAGATCGACGGTCTTCAGCGTAAAGGAGAGTCCCTTTTCGGCCAGCGAAACGTATACGCTCATGACGTAGGGAGAAAAGAAATTTGCATCGGACCACAACGTAATTACGGGCTGGTTCATAACATCCTCATCGGCTGATCGGTTTTTACTCAACATATAATCTCTTTGCGTCTCTGTCACTTGATGAAAACTCACGATTTACAACCACCACCTATACTCATTTGTCATGGCACCACTATTCGACTGACAGGAGTTGAGAATGATTGACCTTTATTACGCCCCTACTCCAAACGGCCATAAGATCACCCTCTTTCTCGAAGAAGCCGAACTGGATTACAGAATCATTCGCGTGGATATCAGCAAAGGCGAACAGTTCAACCCTGTGTTTTTGGCTATCTCGCCGAACAATAAAATTCCGGCCATTATTGATAGCCAGCCAGCGGACGGAGGCAGGCCGCTGAGCCTGTTTGAATCCGGCGAAATTTTGCTTTATCTGGCGGAGAAAACCGGCAAGCTGCTGAGCGGTGAATTGCGCGAGCGTCACCACACTCTGCAGTGGCTTTTCTGGCAGTCAAGCGGCTTTGGGCCGATGCTGGGGCAGAACCACCACTTCACCGCCTTCGCGCCACAGACCATTCCTTACGCCATCGAGCGATATCAGGTTGAAACCCAGCGTCTTTACGGCGTTCTGAACCAGCGGCTGGAGAAAACGCCGTGGCTCGGGGGCGACCATTACAGCATTGCCGATATTGCCTGCTGGCCGTGGGTAAATACGCATGATAAACACCGAATTGACTTAGCGTCTTACCCGGCGGTGAATAACTGGTTTGAGCGTATCCGGACCCGCCCGGCCACCGAACGCGCAATGCAAAAAATCCAGCAAATTTAACCTTGTAGGAAGCTGGGTGCCTGCGAGGCTCTCATGTATTATGGGCGGAAATACTGACACGGAGATGACCTGCAATGTCACAGCCAGACGCTATTATTCGGATAAAAAATTTACGCTTGCGCACGTTCATTGGTATCAAAGAGGAAGAGATTGCCAACCGTCAGGATATTGTTATTAATGTGGTTATCCACTACCCGGCAGACAAAGCGCGGGCCAGCGAAGACATCAATGACGCGCTGAACTATCGCACGATAACCAAAAACATCATTCAGTACGTGGAAAACAACCGCTTCTCGCTGCTGGAGAAATTAACTCAGGATGTGCTCGATATCGCACGCGACCATGACTGGGTCACTTATGCTGAAGTAGAGATCGATAAACTTCACGCCCTGCGCTATGCCGACTCCGTCTCCATGACGTTAAGCTGGCGACGCCAGGGGTAAACCTGGAGGTTGTATGAAGATTTTGCTGACCGGCGGTACAGGCCTGATTGGTCGCCATCTCATTGCCCGCCTGCAGGCGCTGCATCATGATGTCACCGTGGTGACGCGCAGCCCGGAAAAAGCGCGTCAGGTGCTGGGAGCAGGGGTCGATATCTGGAAAGGGCTGGCCGATCGGCAGAATCTGGACGGTTTTGACGCCGTCATCAATCTTGCAGGCGAACCCATCGCTGATAAGCGCTGGACCGAAGAGCAGAAACAGCGGTTGTGCAGCAGCCGCTGGAATATTACCGAAAAGCTGGTTGAGCTGATTCGCAACAGCCACACGCCGCCGTCGGTGCTGATTTCAGGTTCTGCGACGGGCTATTACGGCGATCTTGGCGAAGTGGTGGTAACCGAAGAGGAGCCGCCCCACAACGAGTTTACCCATAAACTCTGCGCCCAGTGGGAGCGCATCGCCTGCGCGGCGCAGAGCGATAAGACCCGCGTCTGCCTGCTGCGTACCGGCGTGGTGCTTGCGCCGAAAGGCGGCATTCTGGGTAAAATGCTTCCGCCCTTTAGGCTGGGGCTCGGCGGGCCGATCGGCAACGGCCGTCAGTACCTGGCCTGGATCCATATCGACGATATGGTGAACGGCATTATCTGGCTGCTGGATAACGATCTGCGCGGGCCGTTTAATATGGTTGCGCCGTATCCGGTACGCAATGAACAGTTTGCCCATGCGCTGGGGCATGCCCTGCACCGCCCAGCGATTTTACGCGTACCTGCGACGGCGATTCGCCTGATGATGGGCGAAGCGTCCGTGCTGGTGTTGGGCGGCCAGCGAGCGCTGCCGAAAAGGCTGGAGGCGGCCGGGTTTGCGTTTCGCTGGTATGATTTAGAAGAGGCGCTGGGGGATGTGGTGCGGTGAATATGTTACAGTGATACGCCATGTTCCGATGAAATGGCGTAACAATGGCAACCATCACCACTCCCCGGCTTCACCTCACCCCTTTCGAACCCTCAGACTGGGCGTTTTTCCGCTCGCTGCGCGAAAACCGCGACATCATGCGCTATATGGCCGCGATTGCTCCCGAAAAAGAGACCCGACGCGTGTTTGCCGCACGCCTGATGGCGGAGCATGTCTTCGTGATCCGCTTTCTGAATGAAGATACGCCGCTGGGGGATATCGGCCTGCAAATCAGTCAGGAGAATCGTGCAGAGGCGGACATCGGCTACACGGTTGTGCCTGCGGCGCAGGGAAAAGGTATCGCCAGTGAGGCGCTGCGCGCGGTGTGTGATTATGCGTTTAACCAGACCGGCGTGAGAGCGATTAACGCGTACGTGCTGGCGGACAACGGCGGGTCCTTGCGGGTGCTGGAGAAAGCCGGTTTTGTGCGCACGCAGGTGCTGGAAAAAGCGTATGAGATTGACGGCGTGCGTTATGACGACTGGGTGTATCGGCTGGAGTGTGGTGCGGCCTGAGGCCCTCACCCACGGGGTTGAGGAATCCCCACAAATTAATGCCAGCACGAACGACCCCCTCTCCCTTGGGGGAGAGGGCTGGGGTGAGGGGGAACATACGGCTCCGGTGGTCATTCCGTTCACTTTACGTTCATTGCTACTCTGTAACGACAATACCTGTGAACGTGCCAGGGCGGCTCAATCGCCACCGCCCTGGCGACCCGGGCTCCCGGCGGTAAATCGCCGCTTCGCGGTGCCCTCAGCTTATTCCTTCAGGCTATCGGGTCGGGCATGAGCCTGCATCCCTGCAGGCCACGCCCTCTCGGCGCATCCGTGCGCCTCGCCCCGGCCTTACGGAAACGCTTCGGCGATTTACAGCCGGACCAGGGCGTCGCTGAAAGCTATAACTCATTCTGAAACAACCTTATTGCTTCTGCTTATAAATTACTGGGGATTCCTCAGCCCACGGGGAGAGGGAGAACACCTGGCCCGTAGGCCCGGTAAGCGAAGCGCCACCGGGCGGTTGGGCTGCACTGCGGGCTGATGCCTTCTTTACTTCAGAGATCCTTTGAGGAACTGCTGCAACCGCGGGCTTTGCGGGTTCGCCAGCACTTCGTCCGGGTGGCCCTGCTCTTCAATTTTCCCCTGATGCAGGAAAATCACGTGGTTCGAGACGTTACGGGCGAAGCCCATCTCGTGCGTCACCACCACCATAGTTTTGCCCTCTTCGGCCAGCTTCTGCATGATGCGCAGCACTTCGCCAACGAGTTCAGGGTCCAGCGCGGAGGTCGGTTCGTCGAACAGCAGCACCTCCGGTTCCATCGCCAGCGCGCGGGCGATAGAGACACGCTGCTGCTGACCGCCGGAGAGGTGTACCGGGTACTTCATCTGCTGGCGCTCGTCGATACCCACTTTCGCCAGGTATTTCACCGCGCGTTCCCGGGCTTCCTGCTTGCTCAGGCCCAGGACCTGAACCGGCGCTTCCATCACGTTCTCCAGCACCGTCATGTGGCTCCAGAGGTTGAAGTGCTGGAATACCATCGTCAGGCGCGTGCGCAGCAGGCGCAGCTGATTCTTATCCGCCACCTTCAGCTGGCCGTCTTTGTCACGGACCAGATTAATAGTCTGCCCGCTCACCACAATCGAACCTTCGCTCGGCTTTTCGAGGAAGTTAATGCAGCGCAGGAAGGTACTTTTACCCGAGCCGGATGAGCCGATGATACTGATCACATCGCCCGCATTCGCCTGCAGCGACACCCCTTTCAGCACTTCATGTTCGCCGTAGCGTTTGTGCAAATCAATAACGTTTAATTTGTTCTCAGCCATCATCTTTCTCAGTGCGTCGAAGAAGGTTTTATATGCTGCAACCAGCGTTTTTCAGCCTTACGGAACAGGCTAATCAGAACATAAGAGATAATTAAATAGAGCACCGCCGCAATGCCAAACGCGGTAAACGGCTGATAGGTCGCGGAGTTGATATCGCGCGCGATTTTGAGCAGATCCGGCACCGTCGCGGTAAAAGCGAGCGCGGTGGAGTGCAGCATCAAAATCACTTCGTTGCTGTACGCCGGAAGCGCGATACGCAGCGCCGAAGGCAGAATAATACAGCGGTAAAGCTTCACGGAGGAGAAGCCGTACGCGCGCGCCGCCTCGATCTCACCGTGCGGCACGGAACGAATGGCCCCGGCGAAAATCTCGGTGGTATAGGCGCAGGTGTTGAGCGTTAGCGCCAGCACCGTACAGTTCAGGCCACTGCGGAAGAACGCGTTCAGCATTTCCGTGCCTTTTACGATCTCAAGCGTATACATCCCCGAATAGAACACCAGCAGCTGCACGTACAGCGGCGTGCCGCGAAACACATAGGTAAACAGCCAGATCGGGAACTGGATAAACTTGTTGTTCGACACGCGGCCGATGGCGAGAAACACCGCCAGAATGCCGCCCATCACCACGGAAGAAATCAGCAGCCAGAGCGTAATCGCCACGCCGGTAAAGCGGTAGCCATCCGTCCACAGCAGGGATTTCCAGTATTCCTGAATAATCTCAATCACAGGTCAGCCCTCTTCACACCCACGGAGTAGCGACGTTCGAGCAGAAGCAGCACACCATTGGAGACGGTCGTAAAGACCAGATAGATCACGCCGCAGACCACCGCAAAGTAGAACGGCTCCCAGGTGCTCTTGCCCGCCAGCTGAGTCGCTTTAACAACGTCTTCCAGACCGAGCAGCGAGACCAGCGCCGTCGCTTTGAGAATAACCTGCCAGTTGTTGCCGATGCCCGGCAGCGCATAGCGCATCATGGCCGGGAACATGATCCGGCGAAACGTTTGTGAAGAGGTAAAACCAAATGCGGTTGCCGCTTCAATGTGTCCTCTTGGGACCGCCATGTAAGCGCCACGGAAGGTTTCCGTGAAGTAGGCACCGTAGATAAAACCGAGGGTAATAATACCGGCCACCATCGGGTCGATATCAATTTGTCCCATCCCCATCGCATCCGTCACGCTGTTCAGCGCAATCTGCAGACCGTAAAAGATAAGCAGCATCAGCACCAGATCGGGTACGCCGCGAATGAGCGTGGTATAGCCTTCGAAAATGAGCGCCAGCGGTTTGTTAGCCGAAAGCTTCGCCCCTGCGCCCGCCAGACCTATCAGCACCGCCAGCACCACGGAGCTGATAGCCAGCTCAAGGGTGACAAGCGCGCCCTGTAAAATAACGCCAGAAAATCCGTACAGCATACCGCGAGCCCTGTCGTATCGTGAGTGGTAAACCGTGTCTTATCCCCTCCCGCAGCGGGAGGGGCCGCACGTTATTTGACGGAGCGATTAGCCGCCGTACACATTGAAATCGAAGTACTTTTTCGCCAGCTTGTCATAGGTACCGTCAGCGCGCATTTCCGCAAACGCTTTGTTCAGCGCTTCACGCAGCTCGTTGTCTTCTTTGCGCAGGCCCATTCCGGTGCCTACACCAAACAACTTCACATCCTTAATGGACGGGCCGCCGAACTTGTAATCTTTACCCACCGGCGTTTTCAGGAAGCCTTCGCTTGCCGCGACTTCATCCTGGAATGCCGCATCAATACGGCCTGCCGTCAGGTCTGCGTAAATATTTTCCTGGCCCTGATAGGAGACGATTTCAATCCCCTTCGGCGCCCAATGTTCGTTACCGTAGGTTTCCTGCGTGGTGCCCTGCAGCACGCCCACGCGTTTCCCCTTCAGCGACTCGAGGGTCGGTTGAATGTCAGAAGACTTTGCCACCACCAGACGTGAATCGGCCGCATAGAGCTTGTCGGTGAAGGCAATCTCCTGCTGACGTTTCTCGGTAATGGAAAGCGAGGACATAATCACGTCGATTTTTTTGGCTTTGAGGGAAGGGATCAGCGCATCCAGCGGGTTTTCTACATAAGTACACTGCGCTTTGATGCGTTTGCACAGCTCATTGGCCAGATCGATGTCAAAACCCACCAGTTCACCCTTTGAATTCTTCGATTCAAACGGCGCATAGGTTGGATCGGTACCAATACGGATTTTCTGCGGAATGGCTGCGAATGCCGCGGTGGCGCTGGAAAAGGCCAGCACGAGGGATAGTGACAACACGAGTTTTTTCATATTTGTCCTCAACAAACTGTCTTCATACGGTTTTTTTACGACGACGGGGTGGGGTTAATGTGCCATTAATCCCCGCTGTCAGGCAAAGAATAATGCCTTTCTGGCGGGATTTTTTGCATTATAAATGCTTAAGTATGCACACAGCGACCCAATATGGTGCACAGCCTGCACCATATTGAATCACCCGCACCCGCAATGCACCACATCAGTGCATCACCGTGATGCGTTAGTCACCGTAGACGTTGAAGTCGAAGTATTTCTTCGCCAGTTTGTCGTAGGTACCGTCTTTGCGCAGCTCGGCAAACGCTTTGTCAAAGGCGGCTTTCAGCTCTTTATCGTCCTTGCGCAGGCCGATGCCGGTGCCGTCACCAAAATATTTTTTGTCTTTCACAGACGGGCCCGCAAAGGCGTAGTCTTTACCTGCCGGCTGCTTCAGGAACCCTTCGCTCGCGGCGACTTCATCCTGGAACGCGGCATCCAGACGGCCCGCCGCCAGGTCAGAGTAGATCAGATCCTGGTTCTGGTAAGCCACCACGTCGACGCCCTTCTCGCGCCAGTTGGCATTGGCGTAACCTTCCTGGGTCGAGCCCTGGAGTACGCCAACGTGCTTGCCTTTCAGCGAGTCGATGGTCGGTTGAATCGGGGAACCTTTCGCGGCAATCAGACGCGAATCCGCAGCGTAGAGCTTGTCAGAGAACGCGATCTCCTGCTGACGCTTTTCGGTGATGGAGAGAGACGAGATAATGGCGTCGATTTTCTTTGCCTTCAGCGACGGGATTAACGCGTCGAAGTCGCTGCCCACCCATGTGCATTTCACTTCCATACGTTTGCACATTTCATTTCCCAGATCGATGTCAAACCCCACGAAATCGCCCTTCGCATCCTTGGAAGAGAATGGCGCGTAGGTTGCGTCTGTACCGATACGAACCGTCTGTGGAAGCGCTGCGTAGCTACCTGCTGCTGCACTTAACCCCACCAGCAAAGACAGAGCCAGAACCGTCTTCTTCATACATTTACCCTCAAGTACCGTGATTTTATTATGTATTGTGTTGTGTGTTGTGTTGCAGGCTTCTCTTGCAGGTCTTATGCCACATTGCCGTCTGGTCAAAACTTCGACGTTAAATATGTTAATAAAACGTTGCGATATTGCCTTAATGGTGAAAGATAGCAGGTCTGCCGAACGAACCGGAAAGAGAAAAAGGGAAAAAGCGAATTAAATGTCGAGGATATGATCGCCGTTGCATAATTGCCCTGAAACAGGGCAACGTCTCTTTTCATGCACAGCATTTGTGCACAGAATCAGGCTCCCTGCCAGCGGGTGAAGAGATCTTCGGGCAGGTCGATGTCAAACTGATCCAGCACGCGATTGATGGTCTGATTGATCACATCGTCCAGCGACTGTGGTCGGTGATAAAACGCCGGTACCGGCGGCATGATCACCGCGCCCAGCTCGGCGGCCTGGGTCATTAAGCGCAGATGGCCCAGATGCAGCGGCGTTTCCCGCACGCAGAGCACCAGCGGGCGACGCTCCTTCAGCACCACGTCCGCCGCGCGCGTCACCAGGGTGTCGGTATAGCTGTTCACAATCCCGGAGAGCGTTTTAATTGAGCAGGGCAGGATAACCATGCCGGCGGTTTTAAACGAGCCTGAGGAGATGCTGGCGGCGATATCGCGGGCATCGTGAACCACGTCTGCCAGTGCCTGGACATCGCGCAGGGAAAGATCCGTTTCAAGGGAGAGGGTTTGTCGCGCCGCCTGGCTCATCACCAGATGCGTTTCCACTTCTGCCACGTTACGCAAAACCTGTAGCAGGCGTACGCCGTAAATCGCGCCGCTGGCACCGCTGATGCCAATAATGAGTCGTTTCATGATTTCGCCCTTGCTGATTTCTGGGCTGACTGTGCAGGATTTTGCGGGGAGTTGCAAGTGAGGGCACGCGCCCTCACCTGCGAAGAGATCAACCTTCGTTGTGCATCTCTAAGCTTTCGAGATCGTTTTGCAGCTGAACGGCTTTCGCATCGTCATTGCGCAGCGAATCAAGATAGTCAAGGTACTGCTGGTCAACGTCTTTCGTCACGTAGACGCCGTTAAACACGGAGCATTCGAACTGCTGAATTTCCGGGTTCTCGGCGCGCACCGCGTCGATGAGATCGTTCAGATCCTGGAAAATCAGGCCGTCGGCACCGATGATCTGGCGAATTTCGTCCACTTCGCGACCGTGAGCAATCAGCTCGTTGGCAGTTGGCATATCGATGCCGTACACGTTCGGGAAGCGAATTTCCGGCGCGGCAGATGCCAGGTAGACTTTCTTCGCACCCGCTTCGCGCGCCATCTCGATAATCTGCTCAGAGGTGGTGCCGCGAACGATGGAGTCATCCACCAGCAGAACGTTCTTGTCGCGGAATTCCGCGCGGTTGGCGTTCAGCTTACGGCGCACGGACTTACGGCGCAGATGCTGGCCCGGCATGATAAAGGTGCGGCCAACGTAGCGGTTCTTCACGAAGCCCTGACGGTATGGCTTTTCCAGAATACGGGCAATTTCCAGGGCGATATCGCAGGAGGTTTCCGGGATAGGAATAACCACGTCGATGTCGAGATCGTCCCACTCGCGGGCAATCTTCTCGCCGAGCTTCGTGCCCATGTTCACGCGCGCACTGTATACGGAGATTTTGTCGATGAACGAATCCGGACGGGCGAAGTAGACGTATTCAAACAGGCACGGGTTGCTGACCGGGTTGTCAGCACACTGGCGGGTAAACAGCTGGCCCTTCTCAGTGATATAGACCGCTTCGCCCGGCGCAACGTCGCGCAGGAATTCGAAGCCCAGGGTATCCAGCGCCACGCTCTCAGAGGCAACCATATATTCGGTACGGCCATCGCCAAGGTCGCGCTTACCCAGCACCAGCGGACGAATGCCGTTTGGATCGCGGAAGGCAACCATACCGTGACCGATGATCATCGCCACGCAGGCGTACGCACCGCGGATCTGGCGGTTGGTCGCAGCAATGGCAGCGAAGATATTGTCTGCTTCCAGCGGGTAATGACGGAAGTTATCCAGCTCGCTGGCGAACACATTGAGCAGGATTTCTGAATCAGAGGTGGTGTTAATGTGGCGACGTTTCTCTTCGAACAGCTTCTTACGCAGCTCATGGGCGTTGGTCAGGTTGCCGTTATGGGCAAGCGTGATGCCATACGGTGAGTTGACGTAGAAAGGCTGTGCCTCAGAGGCGCTGGAACTGCCAGCAGTAGGATAACGAACGTGACCGATCCCCATATTACCTTGCAGACGCTGCATATGGCGGGCTTCAAACACATCGTTTACCAGGCCATTCGCCTTACGTAAACGGAAGCAGTTGTTTGCATCAATGGTGATGATACCCGCAGCATCCTGCCCACGGTGCTGAAGCACCGTTAACGCGTCATAAATCGACTGGTTTACCGGCATGAAACCGGCGATACCGACAATACCGCACATTCGTCTTTTCCTCGTTAAGCCACATCTCAGGGTTTATGCCCTGGGCAAAAAACTCGACGAGCTTTGCAGATAGTCAAAGAACCATCTGATGATGAAGCTGAACTCCGGAATGAGCTGCGATTTCTGCCAGTCTTCACTTTTGGAGAACCCGGTGAAGGTATCCAGGAAGAACAGGATCGCGGCCACAATCAGCACGCCTCGCAACGCCCCGAAACAGATCCCGAGTACCCTGTCCGTTCCTGACAGACCGGTTTTCTCGACCAGCTGACCTATCACATAATTTACGATAGCGCCGACAATCAGCGTCGCAATAAACAGCACCGCGATGGCGATTCCATTTCGGACCAGTTCATCTTCAAAGCCCGTGAACCAGACAGACAGGTAAGTGTAGTAATGACTGGCGACAAAGAAAGCACAGCCCCATGTCACCAGCGATAACGCTTCACGAACAAAGCCACGGATCAGGCTAACCAGACAGGAAAAACCAATCACCGCAATGATGGCGTAATCAATCCAGACCATATGTGTCCCACGATTAAACGCCCTGTCATCCAGTTCGGGGCGAATTCTAACAGAAAAAGAAAACGTTTGCGTAGGGATTTCCTTCCCGCGCGTAAATAAAAAAGGCGCTGAAAAAATGTTCAACGCCCCTCACCCTAACCCTCTCCCCAAAGGGGAGAGGGGACGGTACGATGCAGTATGATACAAACGCGCTCAATGCGACTTTCACCCTCTCCCCTTTGGGGAGAGGGCCGGGGTGAGGGATAGATCTTATCAGTTCGCGCTGTAGCTCATCACCACACCGCTCAGCCCGGAGATCTGCTTCAGCTCGCCGAGCGACCCCTTCAGCTTGTCTTTCGACGCTTCCGGCCCCACGAGAATACGGGTAATTTTACCCTGCACCGGCGTGGAAGGTGAAGTGTAAACGCGATATCCCGCGCTGCGCAGTTTACCGACAACCTCGTTGACTTTATCGGCGTTTTTCAGCGCCCCCAGCTGCACAACGTAGGCTTTGCCGGTCGGGGCCGCGTCTTGCTTCGCCGGCGGTGGGGTTTCAGACGCGGCAGCCAGCTGCTCTGCCGCTTTATCCCGCTGTGGCTGTTGCTGTGGTTTCGGCTGCGGTTTCTCTACCGGCTTCGGTTTTTCAACAGGCTTAGGCTTCTCTACCGGTACCGGATCGATCTCGATGTTGTTATTCGCCGCCAGACGCGACGGATCGAGTGACGGTGCAGCGGCATCGCCCGCGCGGACTTCTTCCGCCGCCCCTTCAGGCGGCTGAGCAGGCAGCGCCTGCGTCGCCGCAGGCAGCATATCCGGCTCATCGCGGTCGCCCGGCTTCGGCACCAGCGGAATGGCTGCAAACTCGTCCTGATAATGTTTTTTCTGCCCGTCGAGCAGCCCGGGAAGAATAATTACCCCGAGCGCGACCAGCACAATGGTTCCTGTTAAACGGTTCTGAAACTTACTCGCCACCGGTTCTCCCCGCGTCCATCACTTCCATGACATGTGCCACCGTGTGGAAAGAGCCACACACCAGCACGGTATCTTCTGGTTTAGCCTCCGCCATCGCGGCATGCCAGGCCTGCGCCACGCTACTGTAGATTGCGCCTTTGCCGAGATGTTCCATCAGCTGCTCAGCGGTCGCGCCGCGCGGCCCCTCCAGAGGAGCACAATACCAGCTATCGACCACACTCTCCATGCAGGCCAGCGTCCCGCCGATATCTTTATCATGAAGCATACCGATAACCGCCAGCACGCGCCCGGTTTTTGGTAACGATTTGAGACGTCCTGCGAGATACGCCGCCGCATGCGGGTTATGCGCCACGTCCAGGATCAGACGCGGTGACTCGCTGACGATCTGGAAACGCCCCGGCAGAATTGCGCTCTGAATGCCGTCGCGGATAGCCTGCTCGCTGACCGCTAATCCGCTGGCGCGCAGTGCCGCCAGCGCGGTTGCCGCGTTAGGCTGTGGTACCTGCGGCAGCGGCAGGTTATCCAGCGCGCCCTGCGCATCGCTGAAGCGCCAGCCGTTGTCCTGTACCTCATACTGCCAGTCAACGCCGCGGCGCAGGAGCCGTGCGCCCTTCTCATTTGCTACATCATCGATGGTGTGCGGCATGTCCGGCTCGCCGACCACAGCAGGCTTATTCGTGCGGAAAATACCGGCCTTCTCACGGCCGATACTTTCGCGATCGGGGCCAAGCCAGTCGGTATGATCCAGCGCGATGCTGGTGACCACCGCAACATCGGCATCCACCATATTGGTTGCATCCAGACGCCCGCCCAGGCCAACTTCCAGAATTACCACGTCCAGCTGAGCCTGTTTAAACAGCCACAGCGCCGACAGGGTACCGTATTCGAAATAGGTTAATGAGGTTTCCCCGCGCGCAGCTTCGATAGCCGCGAACGACGCCGTATGGGCAGATTCCGCCAGCTCGCTGTTTTGCACGCGAACGCGCTCGGTATAGCGCACCAGGTGCGGAGAGCTGTAAACGCCAACCTTGTAACCGGCTGCCATCAGGATAGCTTCCAGCGTTCGGCAGGTGGTGCCTTTACCGTTGGTTCCGGCGACGGTAAACACGAAAGGCGCTGGTTTCAGCACGTCGAGACGCGCGGCAACCTGACTTACGCGATCAAGCCCCATATCGATGGTTTTACTGTGCAGGTTTTCCAGATAAGAAAGCCACGCGGCCAGGGGCGACGTGGCTTGGGGAATGCTTTTATTTTCCATAATGCCCGGTTGTCATTAACAGGTTATAAAGCAAAAGGGCAGCGCCATCTGGCCCTGCCCTTTTCAGTTATCAGGCCTCGGGTTCCTGATCCGGTACCACCACGCCTTCGCGCGGCTCATCCGGGTTCGGCGCTGGCAGATTCATCAGCTTCGCCAGAATGCTGGCCAGTTTCAGGCGCATTTCAGGGCGGCGGACGATCATGTCGATAGCGCCTTTCTCAATGAGGAACTCACTGCGCTGGAAGCCAGGCGGCAGCTTTTCACGAACGGTCTGCTCGATGACGCGAGGACCGGCAAATCCGATCAGTGCTTTTGGCTCAGCGATGTTCAGGTCGCCCAGCATCGCGAAGCTTGCAGAGACGCCACCCATGGTTGGGTCAGTCAGCACGGAGATGTACGGCAGACCGCGCTCCTGCATTTTCGCCAGCGCTGCAGAGGTTTTCGCCATCTGCATCAAGGACATCAGCGCTTCCTGCATACGTGCACCGCCAGAGGCAGAGAAGCAGATCAGCGGACAGTTGTCTTCCAGCGCCTGCTCAACGGCACGCACAAAGCGCGCGCCCACCACGGAGCCCATAGAGCCGCCCATAAAGGAGAACTCAAACGCAGCGGCAACAACCGGCATCTCATGCAGGGTGCCTTTCATGACGATCAGCGCGTCTTTCTCGCCGGTCTCTTTCTGTGCAGAGGCCAGACGATCTTTGTATTTTTTGGAATCGCGGAACTTGAGCACATCTTTTGGCTCCAGTTCACTGCCCAGTTCTACCAGAGAACCTTCGTCCAGCAGGCTATGCAGGCGGTTGCGCGCCGACATACGCATATGGTGGTCGCACTTCGGACACACCTCAAGATTGCGCTCCAGTTCTGCACGATACAGAACCTGGCCGCAGCTATCACACTTCGTCCATACCCCTTCAGGAATGCTCGCTTTGCGCGTCGGGGTAATGTTGCTTTTAATTCGTTCAATCCAGCTCATTGATAACCTTTCTGCCTGAACCTGGTCGTATGCCAGTTTTGCTATAAGAGGCGAATAATGCCATTTTTGCCTCCAACAGACCATGAATGTTGCACATTAAAACATAACAGCCCGAAACTTTGGATAAAAAAGTGGTCGAACCGCCAGTGTGCATTTACTTCGCTTGTTTTGCCGCCGCACGTTTGTGACGAATGATTTCGATAACGCCCGGCAGAACGGAAAGCACAATAATCGCTACAATCAGTAACTTAAGGTTTTCCTGAACCACCGGCAAATCGCCAAACAGGTACCCTGCATAGGTAAACAGTAGCACCCACAGCAGCGCGCCTGCGACGTTATACATTGCAAAATGACGATAGGACATATGCCCCATTCCCGCCACAAACGGTGCAAATGTGCGCACAATAGGCACAAAACGCGCAAGGATAATGGTTTTTCCACCATGACGTTCATAGAAGGCATGGGTCTTGTCTAAATAGCTGCGGCGGAAAATTTTCGAATCAGGATTGCTGAACAAGCGCTCACCGAACACTCTGCCAATCGTATAGTTGACAGCATCCCCGACAATCGCGGCGATCACCATCAATACCACCATCAGATGCACGTTCAAATCATTGGTGGGCAACGCCGATAACGCGCCGGCTACAAACAGCAGCGAGTCGCCAGGCAGGAACGGCGTAACGACCAGCCCGGTTTCACAGAACAGAATGAGGAACAGAATGGCGTAAACCCAGACGCCGTACTGCGCCACCAGCTCCGCCAGGTGAACATCAATATGCAGAATGAAATCAATCAGAAAACGTATTACGTCCATATTGTCTAAGCCTTAATTGCACCTTTGTTTAGTCCGCTAAAAACAGCGGGCCCATTGGCGGTTTTGGCAGGTCAAACCGATCCGGATAGTCTACCGAGACCAGATACAGTCCTTCCGCTTTCGCCGTGGCTGCCGCAAGCGTTCTATCCTTCGCTGCCAGCAGGTCTGCAATCCAGCTCTCCGGCTGGTGTCCGGCACCCACTTCCATCAGGCTGCCTACAATATTCCGCACCATATGATGTACAAAGGCATTGGCTTTGATATCCACCACCACATACGCGCCAAAACGACTGACGTTAATGTGCATGACGTTACGCCACGGCGTGCGGGACTGACACTGCACCGCACGAAACGACGTAAAGTCATTCTCACCAATCAGACATTGCGCCGCGCGATGCATGCGTTCTGCATCGAGCGGTTCATAAAAATGCGTCACGCCCTGGCTTAACACCGCCGGGCGCAGACGCTGGTTGTAGATGACATAGCGATAACGACGCGCCGTCGCGCTGAAGCGCGCGTGAAAATCATCCGGCACAGCTTTCACCCAACGCACCGCGATGTCACCAGGCAAATTCGCATTTACACCCAGCGTCCAGGCAGCATCCTTACGCACGGCGGTGGTTTCAAAGTGCACCACCTGCCCCGTGCCGTGAACACCCGCGTCCGTACGTCCCGCGCACAGGACGTTTATCGGCTCGTTTGCCACCTGAGAGAGCGCTTTCTCCAGCTTTTCCTGGACGCTGCGTACCTCATTCTGACGCTGCCAGCCATAGTATTTACTGCCGTCGTACTCAATACCGAGGGCAATTTTATGAACCGGCTTTTGTTCCACGTCTGACATCAGTACAGATACTCCTGCACCAGCTTCTCGGCAATCTTGACCGCCATCAGCGCGCCGCCAAAGCGAACGTTATCCGCAACGGACCAGAACTGAACCTGCTCCGGCATACCGTAGTCGTTACGCACGCAGCCAACGGAGAGATGCGCGCTGCCGGTAGCGTCGCCCACCTGCGTCGGGAACTCGCTCTCTTCGGAAAGGACAATGTCTTCACCGCGGCCAAACGCATCGCGCGCTTCTTCTGCCGCGAGCGGGCGCAGCGCTTCAAAACCGACCATCTGCGCGTGGCCGTAGAAGACCGGCGACTGCACGACGCTGGCGGAAATCATCAGCCCCTCGTCCTGCAGAATCTTGCGCGCTTCGTCGACGAGACGGCGCTCTTCGCGCACGGAACCTTCACGATCCGGCAGCAGCGGCAGCATGTTGAACGCCAGCTGGCGACCGAAGAAATCGTCTTCGTCAATCGGGATGCCGTTCAGCAGCTTCGCGCTTTGCCCTGCCAGCGCGTCGACGGCCTTTTTGCCATTTGCCGAGGCGGACAACAGGCTGGTCACGGTGATACGCGACAGGCCGCCGTCGTCAATCAGCGGCTTCAGCGCGGTCAGCAGCTGGCTGGTCAGACTGTTCGGGACCGCGATGATATTGCGGTTACGGTAGTCAGCCAGCACAAAGGGGTTGACGTCCGGGACCACCAGCGGCACGTCCGGCTCCAGGGAGAAGAGACCGCTCAGGTCGATCGCCAGACAGCCCGAATTGGTCGCATCTTCGATGTAAGACGCCGTCGCCTCAGCCCCCGCGGCAAAAAACGCCAGCTGCGCCTGAGTCCAGTCAAACTCTGCCGCGTCCTGAACCATGACGGATTTACCGCCAAAACGCAGATGCTCGCCCGCGCTGTCGGCACGCGCCAGAGCATAAATTTCTCCCACCGGGAACTGACGCTCAGCAAGGGTTTCGAGCAGGGCTTCACCCACGGCACCCGTGGCACCTAAAATGGCAATGTTCCAGCCTTCAGACATGGTGGTTTACTCCAGAAATAAAAAAGCGTCCCTGTCGGCGTATCCGACAGGGAGCATTAAGAAGACATTAATGCGCCGGGTGATGAACGGCATTAAAACCCAGTTTCTTGAGCAGCGCCGCAGCCGTTGCGTCGTCGCACATCACATACAGGGAAGACCACTCGCGGCGCTCAACGTAGTTCTTGCGCAGCTTGTCAAATTCACCCGGGATCCCCGCCACCTTACGCAGCAGCGCGTCATCGCGGCGCACATCATACACTAAATGCACCAGCCTTTTCAGCGTTGCCTGATCGAGGGGACCGTGCAGCGTAATGCGGCCAAATTCAGGCGCGGGGAGTAAGGTATCCAGCGCTACCTGCTGCGGATGACCAATAAAGGCGCTATAGGCTTCAAACACCTGCGTCGTGCCGCGCGCTTTGCCTTCAAGCGTATATCCCGCGATATGCGCAGTGGCTACGTCAACCTTATTCAGCAGTTCAACGTTGAGATCCGGCTCCGGCTCCCAGACGTCCAGCACCACGCTGAGGTCTTGCCCTTCATCCAGACATTTCAGCAGCGCGGCATTATCCACCACCGGGCCACGGCAGGCATTTATCAGAATTGTGCCAGCCTTCAGGCGACGAATCAGCGCCTCATCAGCCAGGTGCAGGGACTTATACGGCCCCTCTTTAAACAGCGGCGTGTGGAACGTCAGCACATCGCACTGCTCTACCAGCTCATCCAGCGCGCGGAAATCCTCGTCGTCGCCGTTGTCTTTACGCGGCGGATCGCACAGCAGCGTGCGGATCCCTAACGCTTCAAGGCGCTTTTGCAGGCGCCCGCCGACGTTACCCACGCCGACAATCCCCACGGTGCGGTCTTTCAGCGCAAAACCGTCGCGCTCGGCCAGCATCAGCAGCGAGGAGAAAACGTATTCCACAACGGCAATAGCATTACAGCCCGGCGCGGCAGAGAAGCCGATCCCCGCCTGCTTAAGCCACTTGTCATCCACATGATCGGTCCCCGCCGTTGCGGTCCCGACAAATTTCACCGTTTTGCCGGAGAGCAACGTCTCATTTACTTTGGTCACCGAGCGCACCATCAGGGCGTCTGCATCATCCAGTTCGTTGACCGGGATTGGGCGACCAGGGACAGCCTTAACGTCGCCAAGGCGGCTAAACAGCTCGCGGGCGTAAGGCATATTTTCATCAACGAGGATTTTCACGTCTGAGTACCTGTTTGAGAGGAAGAAAACCTGCCAAGTGTGCCATAATCTGGCCGCCAGGCATATACGTATACCTGGTTTACGCTGAGTTTTGACTTTAAGGATTTTTGACGATGCAGCCCATTTCAGGTACGCCGCCACGCCCTCCGGGTGAAGGCCCTGTCACGCCAAACGTTGCCGGTGAACAGCCGCTATCCACGCAACAGCGCACCGTGCTGGAGCGACTGATCACGCGCCTGATTGCGCTGACTTCACAGCAAAATGCGGAAGTCTGGGCCGGGGTAAAGCATGATTTAGGCGTGAGGAACGACGCACCGCTGCAGTCGCGTCATTTCCCTGCCGCTGAGCAAAATCTCAACCAGCGTATTACGACTGCGCAGCAAAACCACACCACGCGTCAGATTGTCACACAGCTGACCGAGCTGCTGGGCCAGGGAAATAATCGTCAGGCTGTCAGTGACTTTATCCGTCAGCAGTATGGCCAGACCGCCCTGAGCCAGCTTACGCCAGACCAGCTTAAAACCGTGCTGACGCTGTTGCAGAACAATCAGTTGTCTATTCCGCAGCCTCAGGTGCGCCCGTCAACCGAGCGCCCGCTGCAGCCTGCCGAGCACAATACGCTGAACCAGATGGTAACCAAACTGGCTGCCGCTACCGGCGAGTCGACGAAGCTTATCTGGCAATCCATGCTTGAACTGTCCGGCGTGAAGGCGGGTGAGCTGATACCGGCCAGGCAGTTTACCCATCTGGTGACCTGGCTTCAGGCGCGCCAGACGCTCAGCACCCAGAGTGCCCCTACCCTGCATACCGTTCAGGCGGCGCTAAAACAGCCGCTGGAGCCGCACGAGTTCGAGGTGATTCGGGATTACGCCCAGCAGAACTGGCAGGCCACGCCGCAAACGGTGCTGACCACCGCGCAGGTGCAGGATCTGCTCAATCAAATCTTCGTTCGCCGCGCCGAGCGGGAAGGCGGCGTGCCGGAGGTAAGAAACGTTCAGCCGATCTACAGCCCGCTGTTTGCCCCCGTTGTGGAGACGTTCAGAACGCTCTCTGCCCGTCCGGGATTAATGTTTATTGCGTTATTGATTGCGCTGGCGATTTTCTGGCTGGTTGCCTGAGGATTTGCCCGGTGGCGCTACGCTTACCGGGCCTACAACGGCTCGAACCGTAGGCCGGGTAAGGCGCAGCCGCCACCCGGCGACAACAGTTAATTTCTGCGAAACGCCATCAGCGTCACCACGATCCCCACCACCGCAGAAACCGCGCCGGCCAGGAAGACGGACGGGTAGCCAAACGAGGTGGCTAACAGCCCGGCCAGCGGCCCGGTTACCCCGTATGAGATATCCTGAAACGCCGCGTAGCCGCCCAGCGCCGTACCGCGTACCTGCGGCGCCACGCGCTTCACCACCTCAACACCCAGCGCCGGGAAGATCAGCGAACAGCCGCAGCCGGTGAGCGCGGCACCAAGCAGCGCAACGGAGGCGACCGGCGCCTGCCAGAGCAGCACCAGCCCAATGGTTTCAATCACCAGCGACGCCACCGCCACCTTCACTCCGCCAAAGCGATCCGGCATCCAGCCGAACAGGACGCGCATCAGGACAAACGCGCCGCCAAAGGCAGTCAGCGTAAAGCCCGCCATTGCCCAGCCGCGGCTCATGAAATAGAGGGAAACGAAGGTACCAATCACCGCGAAGCCTACTCCCTGAAGCGCCAGCCCGAGCCCTGGCTGCCAGATTTGCCCCACCACACTCCACAGCGAAGGACGTTCGCCTTTATGGGCGGGCACCTTGCGTACCGAACCGTTAAAAACCCACGCCAGCAGCGGTAATACCATGGTGGTTGCTGCCAGTACCGCAAAACCAAACTGGCTGTGGATCAGCAAACCCAGCGGCGCGCCTGCAGCCAGTGCGCCATAAATCGCCATCCCGTTCCAGGACATCACTTTGCCGGAGCGCGCAGGCCCCACCAGCCCCATGCCCCAGGTCAGTGTGCCGGTCAGCAGTTGGCTTTCACCGAAGCCAAGGATTAAGCGCCCCGCCACCAGCAGCGCAAATTTATACGCGGCATCGACCGGCAGGAGAGCGGCCAGCAGCCACGCGCCGCCCGCCAGCCCGCAGGCGAACATCCCCTGCAACGCCGAGCGTTTTGCACCGTGCTGATCCGCCAGCCGTCCGGCGTAGCCGCGGGTTAATACCGTGGCTAAAAACTGAATGCCCACAGCAATGCCGACCATGGTGTTGCCATAGCCGAGTTCCTGATGAACGAACAGCGGGATCACCGGCAGCGGCAGGCCAACGGTCATATAGGTCAGAAATACCGCAAAGGCGATACGGAAAAGAGAAAGGTTCCCGGAAGGAGTGCCCTTCTCGGGGGTAACAGCCTTCATGCATAACTCCGTGTTCAGGCATAAAAAAAGGGAGCCTTCCGGCTCCCTTCTATTATACATTCAAACGCTTATGCTTTCAGCTTGCGCATAACCAGCGTGGCGTTAGTGCCGCCGAAACCGAAGCTGTTGGACATGACGGTGGTCAGCGTCGCTTCCGTTGGTTTGGTCACGATGTTCAGGCCAGCCGCCTGCTCGTCCATCTCTTCGATGTTGATGCTTGGGGCGATAAAGCCGTTTTCCAGCATCAGCAGAGAGTAGATCGCTTCCTGCACGCCCGCCGCCCCCAGAGAGTGACCGGTCATAGCTTTGGTTGCAGAGATAGCCGGGCTGTTGTCGCCGAACACTTCACGGATTGCGCCCAGCTCTTTCACGTCGCCTACCGGAGTAGAGGTACCGTGGGAGTTCAGGTAGTCGATTGGGGTATCAACGCCGTGCATCGCCATCTTCATGCAGCGCACCGCGCCTTCGCCGGACGGAGCAACCATGTCGGCGCCGTCGGACGTCGCGCCATAGCCCACGATCTCAGCGTAGATGTGCGCGCCGCGCGCCAGCGCGTGCTCCAGCTCTTCAACCACAACCATACCGCCGCCGCCCGCGATGACGAAACCGTCACGGTGCGCGTCATAGGTACGGGAGGCTTTGTCTGGGGTCTCGTTGTACTTAGTGGACAGTGCGCCCATCGCGTCGAACTCACAGGCCATTTCCCAGCCCAGCTCTTCGCCACCGCCGGCAAATACGATGTCCTGTTTACCCAGTTGGATCTGCTCAACAGCATTACCGATACAGTGCGCGGAAGTCGCACACGCGGAGCTGATGGAGTAGTTCACACCGTGGATTTTGAACGGGGTCGCCAGGCACGCGGAAACCGCAGAACCCATGGCTTTAGTCACCACATACGGACCTACCGCTTTCAGACCACGCGGGCTGCGCATAGCGTCAGCACCGAATACCTGCGCTTTTGATGAGCCGCCGGAACCAGCAATCAGGCCCACGCGCGGGTTGTTCTGATAAACCTCTTCACTCAGGCCAGAATCTTTGATCGCTTCCTGCATGGAGAGATAAGCATAAATAGAGGCATCGTTCATGAAACGAACCACTTTACGGTCAATCAAACCGGTGGTGTCCAGTTTGACGTTACCCCATACGTGGCTACGCATACCTGAATCTTTAAACTCTTCAGAGAAAGTGATCCCGGAGCGTCCTTCACGCAGAGATGCCAGGACTTCCTGCTGGTTATTACCGATGCTGGAAACAATGCCCAGGCCAGTAATCACTGCACGTTTCATTCAATACCTCTGTAAGTCGCACTATAAAAAGTTTCGAGTCGCACAATAGCGTACACTTGTACGCCGAACAAGTCCGATCAGACATTTTCTGCGGAAATTTGCACCGATGGACTCACATCGTTAAGATCGTGCCACTGCCTGTCAGACGAGTAACTTACGTGAAACAAAACGCTATACAACCCGCCAACCTCGAATTTAACGCTGAGGGTACACCTGTTTCCCGAGATTTTGATGACGTCTATTTTTCTAATGATAACGGACTCGAAGAAACGCGCTATGTTTTCCTCGACGGAAACCAGCTCAGCACCCGCTTCCCGGTGCACCCACGGAGCCTGTTTGTGGTCGCGGAAAGCGGATTCGGCACCGGGCTGAATTTTTTAACCCTCTGGCAGGCGTTTGACCAGTTTCACGCTGCGCACCCTGAGGCTACGCTACAAAGATTACATTTCATCAGTTTCGAAAAATTCCCGCTCACCGCGCACGATCTGCGGCTCGCCCACCAGCGCTGGCCGGAGCTTGCAGCCTGGGCGGAGCAGCTTCAGGCGCAGTGGCCACCTCATATTGGCGGCTGCCACCGTCTGATTCTGGACGGCGGACGGGTGACGCTGGATTTATGGCTGGGCGACATTAACGACCTGACCGATACGCTCGACGACTCGATGAATCAGACGGTGGACGCGTGGTTCCTGGACGGCTTTGCGCCCGCCAAGAACCCGGACATGTGGGGCCAGCATCTGTTTAGCGCGATGGCGCGGCTGGCGCGTCCTGGCGCAACGCTCGCCACCTTCACCTCGGCAGGTTTTGTCCGCCGCGGGCTGCAGGAAGCGGGCTTTACCATGCAGAAGACCAAAGGCTTTGGCCGCAAGCGCGACATGCTGGTCGGCAGGATGGACCAGACGCTGGACATTCCCGCTCAGGCGCCCTGGTTTGCGCGCAGCGCCAGCGCATCGCGCGAAGTGGCGATCGTTGGCGGAGGGATCGCCAGCGCCCTGCTCTCTCTCGCGCTGCTGCACCGGGGCTGGCAGGTGACGCTCTACTGTGCTGACGAGGCGCCGGCCAGCGGCGCGTCCGGTAACCGCCAGGGGGCACTCTACCCGCTTTTAAGCGCGCACGACCCGGCCCTGTTCCAGTTTTTCCCCGCGGCCTTTACCTTCGCCCGTCGCCTGTACGACGCGCTGCCGGTAGCATTTGACCATGACTGGTGCGGCGTGACGCAGCTCGGCTGGGATGAGAAGAGCCAGCAAAAAATCGCACAGATGCTGTCGCTGGGTCTGCCGGAGGAGATTGCCCGCGCGGTCAGTGCGCAAGAGGTGGGGGACGCCGCTGGCGTGGTCACCGGCTGTGGCGGCATTCAGTATCCGCTCGGCGGCTGGCTGTGCCCGGCTGAACTGACCGCGGCGGCAATGACCCTTGCGCAGTCACGCGGGATGATGGTGCATTATGCTCATAAGGTTGAATCGCTTAGCCGAAGAGAACACTGGAATCTGCGTTTTGCTGATGGCAAAGAGGCACAGCATGCCAGCGTAGTGCTGGCAAACGGGCACCACATTAGCCAGTTTATCCAGACGGAGACGTTGCCGGTCTATCCGGTCGGCGGCCAGGTGAGCCATATCCCGACCGCGCCCGAACTGAGCAAGCTTCGTCAGGTACTGTGCTATGACGGCTATCTGACGCCGCAAAATCCGTCTAATGGTCATCACTGCATCGGCGCCAGCTATCATCGTGGCGAAACGGATATGCGCTACAGCGACGAGGATCAGCAGCAAAACCGTCAGCGCCTGATTGACTGCTTCCCGGATGCAGCGTGGGCGAAGGAGGTTGACGTCAGCGAGGGTGAAGCGCGCTGCGGCGTGCGCTGTGCCACACGCGATCATCTGCCGATGGCGGGAAACGTGCCGGACTACGACGCTACGCTTGAGGCCTATCAGGATCTTGCTGATAACCGGGATAAAGCGGTAAGCGCGCCGGTTTATCCGGAGCTGTATATGCTGGGTGGATTAGGGTCTCGCGGGCTATGTTCCGCACCGCTGCTGGCTGAAGTGTTAGCCGCGCAAATGAGCGACGAGCCGATTCCGCTGGACAGGGTTACGCTTGCGGGGCTGAATCCGAATCGCTTGTGGGTACGGAAACTGCTGAAGGGGAAGAAGGTTAAGTAGAGTGCGGTCTGGTGCCCTCACCCCGTCCCTCTCCCACAGGGAGAGGGTGGTGAAACACTTACTTCGCTTTCGCCTGCTGGAACAAATTGTCCCACATGCCCAGCACCAGAGACTGGTCGCGCGGAGAGAGCTCCCCGGCGAGAATGGCTTTTTCCAGGCTGCGAGTGACTTCAGCGTGAACGGCGTCGGCAGAGTGATCGTCACCCGCTTCCAGCTCGGCTACCGCGAGCGTCAGGTGACCACGCAGATAACCGCTGGCGAACAGCTCATCGTCACTGGCGTGTTCCACCATGTCATCAATTAACGCCAGAATGCGTGATTCAAATTCTGCGATCATCTTCTTTCCTCTGTTAAAGATCTTCCGGCCAAGGGAAGCATTCCGCCGCGATCTCCGGCGTGTGGTAATAATTCTGTAAGGCCTCGATCAGGCGTGCCGGACGCTCCGGGATGCCTTTCTCAAGATACTCCATCACCTGCGCGTGAACGCGGCGCTGGAAGACGATACGGTCTGGCTCGAAGTCGCCTTCGAGATTGTCACAGCTCACGTTGAACGGGAAGCCTGCCGCCACGCAGAACAGCCATTCCAGCGCCTGCGGCTTCACTTCCACATCTTCAAACTGGCCCTGTGTCGCAGCATCGCGCCCGTCCGGGCAGTACCAGTAACCGAAGTCCACCAGCTCGCGACGCGCTTTCCCCGCGATGCACCAGTGCGAAATTTCGTGTAAGCCGCTGGCGTAAAAGCCGTGGGCAAAGACGATGCGGTTATACGGAACCTCTGCATCAGCAGGAAGATAGATCGGTTCGTCGTCGCCTTTAATCAGACGGGTATTAAAATCATCAGCAAAACAGCCGTTAAAGATCTCAATCAGCTGTTCGTATTTATGCGTACTGTTCATTAGTGCATCCCCAACCAGGTGAGGATCTCCTGTCCATGGCTGTCATAAAGAAGTTTGGCGCTCATCACTGCCGAAACGATAACAATCATCGGGCGGATCAGCTTTTGCCCTTTGCTTAATACCAGGCGCGAGCCCGCGCGCGCGCCCAAAAACTGCCCTGCCATCATCACAAAACCGGTTGCCCAGATAACCTTGCCGCCGATGATAAACAGCAGCAGGCCGCCGACGTTTGAGGTCGCGTTAAGCACCTTGGCGTGAGCGGTAGATTTGGCGAGGTTAAACCCGGCCAGCGTCACGAACGCCAGCGCGTAAAATGAACCGGCACCCGGGCCAAAGAAACCGTCGTAAAAACCGACGCAGCCACCGGCAATCAGCGCAAACGGCAGGCCGTGCAGACGACGCTGCCTGTCTTCTTCACCGAGCTTCGGCATCAGTAAGAAATACAGGCCAATGCAGATAACCAGAACCGGCAGGATCTGGCGCAAAATATCGGACTGCACGTGCTGCACCAGCAGCGCGCCCGACGTGGAGCCGATAAAGGTCATCAGGATATTGAGCTTCTGATCGGCCAGGCTCACCACCTTACGGCGGATAAAATAGAGCGACGCGGAGAGCGAGCCGCCGCAGGCCTGAAGCTTGTTGGTGGCAAGCGCCTGTGCCGGGCTCATACCCGCCGCCAGCAGCGCGGGCACGGTTAACAGCCCGCCGCCGCCCGCGAGCGCATCGATAAAACCGGCCAGCATGGCCACGAAGAACAGCACCACCAGCAGCAGCGGTGACACCATAAACAGATCGACGAAATTATCCATTAAAGTACATGCTCATCCAGTAGCGCCTGGCAGGAAGGCGGCAACGGAGGCGGTGTCTTCTTCTCAGGCTTAGAGGTTCCAGGTTTTGCTGGCTCAAACCAGCTTTGCAGTTCCGCACCACAGCCATCGCCTGGCGGAGGTAAGGGCTGATCTTCACATTCCAGGCTGTTCGCCGGGCAGCGCAGACGAACGTGCATATGCGCACGATGCTGGAACCACGGGCGCACTTTGCGCAGCCAATCGCGATCGGTTCCCGCATCCAGACAGAGCTGCTGCTTGATGGCAGGGTTGACGAAAATCCGTGTAACGTCTTTATCTTCTGCCGCCAGCTTGATCATGCTGGAAATCTCCGGTGACCATCGGGAAGCAACGACCCGTTTGCCGTCGCCCGACACTAAATCCAGCGCCTGCGGTTTCAGCAGCTGCTCAGACGTCCAGCGCGTTTTCGGCAGCTGCAGGAAGATATCGACATCCAGGCCGGTCTGGTGGCTGGCGTGCCCACCGTTAAAACGGCCACCGGCAGGCATCCCCATGTCGCCAATCAGCATCGTCCCCAGCCCCAGGTTATGCACCTGGTTCCCCAGTCGCTGAATGAACAGCACCAGGTCAGGATGGCCGAAGTAACGACGCTGATCGGTACGCATCACCTGATACGTATCCGATTGCAGCGGCAGCTCCTGCGCGCCCACGATACAGCCGTTAGAGAAGGCGCCGATGGACTGCGCGCTCCCCGCCACCGGATGGGTGATTTTTTGCCACGGCGTGGCGGCCAGACTGGCTCCACTGGCGAGCAGCGCCAGCAGAGCAATTGCGGTTTTTTTCATGTTTACCAGCGTGGAATGGTGGTCGTCACGTCCGCATTTTGCGCGCGCTGGCGCAGGAAGTGATCCATCAGCACGATCGCCAGCATCGCTTCCGCGATCGGCACCGCGCGGATCCCCACGCACGGATCGTGACGTCCTTTGGTGATCATCTCAACTTCTTCGCCTGAGCGGTTAATCGTGTGGCCCGGCACGGTGATGCTGGAGGTCGGCTTCAGCGCGATGTTGGCAATAATCTGCTGCCCGCTGCTGATCCCGCCGAGAATGCCGCCCGCATGGTTGCTCTGGAAGCCCGCCTTCGTGATTTCGTCGCGGTTCTGGCTGCCGCGAAGCGCCACCACGTCGAAGCCGTCGCCAATCTCAACGCCCTTCACCGCGTTGATGCTCATCAGCGCGTGGGCGATGTCAGCGTCGAGACGGTCAAATACCGGCTCGCCCCAGCCCGCCGGAACGCCGTCAGCCACCACGGTGACTTTCGCACCGATGGAGTCGCCCTCTTTTTTAAGGCCGCGCATCAGTTCGTCCAGCGCTTCAAGCTTGTCCGCATCGGCGCAGAAGAACGGATTCTGCTCGACCTGATCCCAGTCTTTGATCGCCAGTGGAATGTCACCCATCTGGGTCAGACAGCCGCGGATAACGATGCCAAATTTCTGCTGCAGGTATTTCTTGGCAATCGCCCCTGCCGCCACGCGCATCGCGGTTTCACGCGCGGAAGAGCGTCCGCCACCACGATAGTCGCGGAAGCCGTACTTTTGTTCGTAGGTGTAGTCGGCGTGGCCCGGACGGAAGACGTCTTTAATCGCGCCGTAGTCCTGAGAACGCTGATCGGTGTTTTCAATCAGCAGACCGATGCTGGTCCCGGTGGTGCGGCCTTCAAAGACGCCAGAGAGAATTTTGACCTGGTCCGGCTCGCGACGCTGCGTGGTGTAGCGGGAGGTACCCGGACGACGGCGGTCAAGGTCGTGCTGTAAATCGGCTTCGGTCAGTTCGATGCCTGGCGGTACGCCATCAACGATACAGCCCAGCGCCAGCCCGTGCGACTCGCCAAAGGTGGTCACGCGGAATAACTGTCCAATACTGTTTCCTGCCATCACGGCTCCGATGTTGTTGTTTGTGTTTGAGCGTTGTGAAACGGGCCGAAGCCCGCGGGATTAATCTTTATAAATGCTGAAGTGTTCGCGCGCGTCGAGCAGCTGCGCTTTGGTCAGCATAAAGACGCCGTCACCGCCGTTGTCGAACTCAAGCCAGGTGAACGGCACATCCGGGTACTGCTCTATCAGATGTACCATGCTGTTGCCCACTTCACAAATCAGAACGCCGTCATCGGTCAGGTAATCCGGCGCGCAGGCCAGAATGCGGCGGGTCAGCTTCAGGCCGTCAGAGCCTGACGCCAGACCCAGCTCCGGCTCGTGACGATATTCGTTCGGCAGATCGGACATGTCTTCCGCATCGACGTAAGGCGGGTTAGTGACGATCAGATCGTACTGCAGGGTCGGCAGGTCGCGGAACAGGTCAGAGCGGATCGGCGTGACGTGATGGATCAGGCCGTGCTCTTCGATGTTGTGTTCGGTCACGGCCAGCGCGTCGGTAGAGATATCGACGGCGTCCACTTCAGCTTCCGGGAAGGCGTAGGCGCAGGCAATCGCGATGCAGCCGCTGCCGGTGCACATATCGAGAATGTGCTGAGGCTGATGGCCGATCAGGCCGTCAAAGTGGTTGTTGATCAGCTCACCAATCGGCGAACGCGGTACCAGCACGCGTTCATCGACGTAAAACTCGTGGCCGCAGAACCAGGCTTTGTTGGTCAGGTAGGCGACCGGAATGCGCTCGTTTACGCGGCGGATCACGCGCTCAACGATGCGGTGTTTTTCGCTGGAGGTCAGGCGCGCGGTGCGCATGTCTTCCGGAATGTCCAGCGGCAGGTAAAGAGACGGCAGCACCAGCTGAACGGCCTCGTCCCACGGGTTGTCGGTACCGTGACCGTACCAGATATTAGCGGCGCTGAAGCGGCTAACCGACCAGCGCAACATGTCCTGTATGGTATGCAGCTCGTTTACTGCTTCATCGACAAATATTTTATCCACTCTTTCCTCCAGGGCATGCTCGCATAATTTTCGGCGGCTAGTTTGCCATGAAGACGGCGATAAATCAGCAATGACGCGTACCGCTTGAGGTTAAAAAATGCGTTTAGTCGGGTACACTATCGGAAATACGAGATGAGAATGACGAATGAAAAAGAAAACATCGCTCAGCGAGGAGGATCAGGCTCTCTTCCGCCAGCTGATGACCGGGACGCGTAAAATCGCGCAGGACACGATTGTCCACCGCCCGCAGCGTAAAAAAATCAGCGAAGTACCGATCAAACGGCTGCTGCAGGAGCAGGCGGATAACAGCCACTATTTTTCAGATGAATTTCAGCCGCTGCTCAATACGCAAGGGGCTGTGAAGTACGTGCGCGAAGACGTCAGCCATTTTGAACTGAAAAAGTTACGCCGGGGAGATTATTCGCCGGAGCTGTTTCTCGATCTGCACGGTTTAACGCAGATGCAGGCGAAACAGGAGTTGGGCGCGTTGATTGCCGCCTGTCGCCGCGAACACGTTTTTTGCGCTTGCGTGATGCACGGCCACGGTAAACATATTCTGAAGCAACAGACGCCGCTGTGGCTGGCTCAGCACCCACACGTGATGGCGTTTCATCAGGCACCGAAAGAGTACGGCGGAGATGCCGCATTGCTGGTCTTGATTGAAGTTGAGGAGTGGCAGCCGCCAGAGTTACCCTGACAGAAGGGCGGGAAACACGTAGTACCCCGCCCTGTCACACGTCACGTCAGATCGCTTTTGCCATCTTCAGGTTGCACGGACTCATTTGCCAGTTGAAGACCCCTTTGCCGGTTTCGTCGAGGGTGACGTTGGCAATGGCGGAAGTGGTGAACATTGGCGGCGTTTCGCCCGGGCACAGCTCAGATACCAGATAGCCGACCAGCGGCAGGTGGGAAATGACCAGTGCGGAAGCGACACCTTCGTTGCACAGCGCCTGAAGATAAGCGCTGACAAGGCCGACATCACCGCATGGCGTCAGTTCGGGTAAAACATCCACACTGGATGGCAGGTTCATACACTCCCCCACCACGTCCAGCGTCTGTTCTGCCCGCAGGAACGGACTCACCAGAACGCGTTCAATGTCCACTTTTTGACCTTTAAGCCATGTAGCCATCTGACGGGATTCGTCGCAGCCACAGACGGTTAAAGGACGTACTGAGTCACTGGCGGCATCGAGTGCCGCGTCGCCGTGACGCATGATAAAAACTTGCATATTGCACCGCTTTTGTTAACCAGAATCACCGGCGTTAACTACCCGCGATTAATGCTCTGAGGTAGAAAACCCGATGGCCGGGCATTGTGCCTGATCCATTCAGTGAATGAAACGCTGTTTTTTACCTCAATGGCGTAAGTATAGTCAATCTCTGTTTACAAAATCGCCAGAACAGGTTCATTCACCTCAGGATTTACCCTTCTTTGACTTCAGTTTACGAAATCAGTTTCCCTTGCAGGCCAGAATGTCTGGCCGCGCTCCGCCATCTGCAATAATTCGTCACACGGTGTAAACCGCGGACCGTATTGCGAGGCCAGACGTTGCAGAATGGCAACCACTTCACCCGCGCCGAGAGTATCCATGTAGCGGAACGGACCGCCAAGGAACGGCGGGAAACCAATACCAAATACCGCGCCGATGTCGCCATCGCGCGCGCTCTTGACCACCTGTTCACCAAAGCAGCGCGCCGCTTCATTGAGCATCATCATGACGCAACGTTCAGCGCACTGAACGGCAGACAGTTTTCCCTGACCGGTGACCGAAATAAGCCCATAAACCGAAGGGTCGACCTGTTTCTTGCTTTTACGCCCTTTCGCGCCGTAAAGATAGAAACCGCGTTCATTTTTTCTGCCTTTGCGATCGTCCTTCAAAATTGCAGAAACAATGTTTGCAGGCGGGGTAAAACGATCGCCGTATGCGGCTTCCAGCACAGGTATAATTTTAGTGCCGGTGTCTATTCCCACCTCATCCAAAAGTTGGATTGGGCCAACAGGGAAACCAAACTTTACCAGCGCCTCGTCGACGTGCTCGATTTTCTCCCCTTCCGTCAGCAGCCGCATCGCTTCGTTAATATACGGTGCCAGAATACGGTTGACGTAGAAGCCGGCCTTGTCCGCGACCACAATCGGGGTTTTGCCCTGCTTTTTCGCCAGCTTCACCACGGTGGCGATGGTTCGCGGGCTGGTCGTGGCGTGCGGGATCACCTCCACCAGAGGCATTTTTTCTACAGGACTGAAAAAGTGCAGCCCAATCACCTGCTCCGGCCGAGCAGCTTTCGCCGCGATATCGCCAATCGGTAAAGACGAGGTGTTTGAGGCGAAAATAGTGTGCGGCGCGCAGTGTTGCTCAACGTCAGCCACCATCTGCTGCTTAAGCGCCAGGTCTTCAAATACGGCTTCAATTACCAGGTCCCGGTGCGCAAAACCGCTGTAATCCGTCGTGCCGGAGATCGTCGCCAGGGTTTTATCACGCTCGCTTGCCTTGATATGGCGGCGTTTGACCTTCTGATCAAGGTTCTGCCAGCTGTACTGCAGCGCGTGGTTGATGCCCTTAGCATTGATGTCTTTGATGCGCACGGCCAATTTGCCTTTGCTGGCGGTAACAAACGCGATGCCGCCGCCCATCAGCCCACCGCCCAGCACGCCAATAGCACGGAGCGGAGCAGGCTCTCCCTCGCTGCCGGGATCTTTTTTCACCTCGGTGCTGGCGAAGAAGATACTGCGCAATGCCTGTGACTGTGGCGTCATCGCCAGCTCGCCAAAGGCTTTGGCTTCAGCGGCATAGCCGCTACTGCTTCCCTGGGACAGCCCGGTTTCGATCACTTCCAGGATCCGCTTTGCCGCCGGATAGTTGCCTTTGGTTTTTTGTTCAGTCTTTTTGCCCACCATGTTGAACAGGAGCGCACGCCCCAGTGGCCCTGCCAGCACGCGCTCGCGTACGGAGAGAGGACGCTTTGCCTGCCGCCCTTTCAGCGCAAGCTCAACGGCGGCCTCCAGTAAAATGGAGTGCGGCACCACGTCATCGACCAGACCGGCTTTCAGCGCCTGACGCGCGCGCAGCTGCTTGCCGGTTAAAATCATCTCCAGGGCGGTGCTGACCCCCACCAGGCGAGGCAAACGCTGCGTGCCGCCGGAGCCCGGTAAGAGGCCTAACTGCACTTCTGGCAACCCTAAAACAGTTTTCGGATCGTCAGTGCAAATGCGGCTGTGGCAGGCCAATGCCAGCTCCAGCCCACCGCCCAGACAGGCACCGTGGATCGCGGCAATAACCGGGACCGGCAGCGCGTGGATCTCGGCCATCACCTGCTGGCCCTGACGCGCCAGGTCTTCTGCTTCCTGGGCGCTTTTCGCTCGGGCGATCATGTTGATATCGGCGCCGGCAATAAAGTTATCCGGCTTGGCAGAGATAAAGACCAGGCCACGGACGGCTTTGTTGTCGCGGATCTGCTTTAACATCCCGCGCACCTGAACACCAAATTCGGCCTTCAGGGTATTCATCTTTTCATCAGGCACATCAATAGTGATAACAGCCACGTTATCGAGGCGAACCGTCAGGTTAAATGCAGATGTCATATCCATTATTCAGCCTCCAGAACCATTGCTGCGCCAAGTCCGCCCGCCGCGCAGGCGGTAACGAGGCCAAACCCGCCGCCGCGGCGTCGTAGCTCGTGTAATGTTTGGGTGATCATACGTGCGCCCGTGGCTGCGAACGGATGGCCGTAGGCAATCGAGCCCCCCAACACGTTGAATTTGCTCTGATCCACTTCGCCAGTGGCATGGGCGCGGCCCAGCACGTCGCGCGCGAAACGCTCGGTTGCCAGCAGCTGGACGTTTGCCAGAGTTTGCGCGGCAAAGGCTTCGTGCATATCAATCAGGGTTAAATCTCCCAGCGTCAGCCCCGCGCGATCCAGCGCCAGCGGCGTGGACCAGGCCGGACCCAGCAGCATGTCCTGCCAGACATCAATGGCGGTGAAGGCATAGCTGCGCAAATAGCCCAGGGGGGTAATGCCAAGCTCCTTCGCGCGGGATTCCGTCATCAGGATAACGGCGGCAGCCCCATCGGTGAGCGGCGTACTGTTGGCCGCCGTCACGGTGCCGTGCTTGCGGTCAAACGCCGGGCGCAGTTTGGCGTAATCCGCCAGTGTCGAGGTACCGCGAATATTGTTATCTTCCGCGAGCGGTTCACGGTAGGGCGGAATATAGGCGGTCATCACCTCATCGGTGAGCTTGCCCTCCGACCAGGCTTTCGCTGCCAGCTGATGCGAGCGATGCGCCAGCGCATCCTGCTGCTCGCGGGTGATACCGTAGGTTTTGGCCATCTGCTCGGCAGTATCGCCCATTCGCAGGCCTGTGGAGTACTCTGCTACGGCAGGTGGCACGGGCATAAGGTCGCGCAGGCGTAAACGCGAGAAGAGTTTGAGCTTCGCACCGGTGGTGCGGGCTTTATTGGCATCAACCAGAATGCGGGCCAGTTTTTTACTGACGCCAATCGGCAGTACGGAGGAAGAATCGGCGCCACCTGCGATCCCGGCGCGAATAGTGCCCGCCATCAGGCTTTCCGCCACGTTTGCTACCGCCTGGAAGCTGGTCGCGCATGCGCGGCTGACGCTGTAGGCGTCGGTGTGAACATTCATGCCGGTACCGAGAACAATTTCCCGCGCAATGTTGGGGGCTTCAGGCATCTGTACGACCTGGCCGAAGACCAGCTGTTCGATGACCTCAGGCGGGATTTCGCTGCGAGCCAGCATCTCCCCCACTACCATTTTCCCCAGATCGACAGCAGGAATACCGTGAAACGCCGTCGCCTGACGCGCAAACGGCGTACGCAGTCCGCTGACAATGGCAATGCGGTCACCCTGTCGGGTGATTAGCGGTAATGGCTGACTCATAACCTTCCCCTGTAAAAAATTTTACATGAATATAAAGTGGTCTGACCTGATAACAGTCTTAACCATTTTTTTACATTCAGCCAATCAGGGAAGCATAAAAATGCGAGCTAAAACACAGAGAAGAAAAAGAAAATGCCCCAGGGAAAAAGCAAAACGGTAACCCACAGGTTACCGTTTTTAGTGTTTGCTCCCTCTCCCGTGGGAGAGTGCGCCAAACCGCAGGAATTAACGCAGGCCTAACTGGAAAATCAGCGTTTCAGCTTCGCAGGCAAACACAAAGTCGATATCCAGCTTCACGCCGCCTTCCACTTCAGTGAAGGTAGATTTGATTTCACACGGATCGGACTCCACATCACGCGCGCGCTTGCTTAGCGCGGCCAGCGTTTCTTCGGCTTCGGCGCGGTTGGTGAACACACGGCTGTAAGACGCGGTGCAATCGGAGTTGTCCATGATGGTGCCAACATCCATACAGCAGCAAACCGGGGTTTCATCAGCACTGCATTTACTCATAGCTCAATTTCCTCTGTATTCGCGCAGCGCGCGAGATAAACACGATGCTGATATTTTACGCCCCAGCGCTGGCTCTCTCCAGCCGTTAATGGCGCAAAATCGGATAAGTGACCGATATCACACTAAAAAATGATCTAAAACAAAAACCACCCTTTTGGGTGAGCCGCGATGGTCACAATTTTGCCAACCAGATCTCGTTTCAAGAAACATGTTTGAAAATATTAATAAACAAACTTGCAACATTCCGGCTGGTCGGACCTATACTCTGGCCACTGGTCTGATTTGTCTGTCATACCTCAGACCCTACACTTCGCGCTCCTGTTACGGTATGTAACAATTATTGAATAAAAATAACTCAATGAGGTTATGGTCATGAGCCAGAAAACCCTGTTCAACAAGACTGCGCTGGCAGTCGCAGTGGCAATCGTCTCTACTTCCGCCTGGTCAGCGGGCTTTCAGCTAAACGAATTTTCTTCCTCTGGCCTTGGCCGTGCGTATTCAGGGGAAGGTGCAATCGCTGATGATGCTGGTAACGCAAGCCGTAACCCTGCATTAATCATGATGTTCGATCGCCCGACCTTCTCTGCTGGTGCGGTGTATATCGATCCTGATGTCAACATTTCCGGCACGTCACCTTCTGGTGCGAGCCTGAAAGCAGATAACATTGCGCCAACGGCGTGGGTCCCTAACCTGCACTTCGTTGCACCAATCAATGAACAATTTGGCTGGGGCGCATCCGTCACGTCTAACTATGGCCTTGCTACCGAGTTCAACAACAACTACCCGGCAGGCGAATACGGCGGTAAAACAGACCTGACAACGTTGAACCTGAACCTGAGCGGTGCTTATCGTCTGAACGACAGCTGGAGCTTCGGTTTGGGCTTTGATGCCGTCTACGCCGATGCAAAAATTGAGCGTTACTCCGGAGAACAGACGGCTCGCCTGCCGAAAAACAGCAACAAAATTGCCAGCCTGAAAGGCGATGAGTGGGGCTATGGCTGGAACGCCGGTATTCTGTACGAGCTGGACAAAAACAACCGTTGGGGCCTGACCTATCGTTCCGAAGTGAAAATTGACTTCGACGGCGATTACAAGAGTGGCATCCTGGCGCCAGTCAACAGCCTGGTTCCTGGCGCGGGTACCACCATCCCGTGGGGGACTTCCGGTCAAACTGTCCCTGGTTCACTGTCACTGCATCTGCCAGAAATGTGGGAAGTCTCCGGTTACAACCGCGTTGCGCCGCAGTGGGCTATTCACTATAGCCTGGCCTATACCAGCTGGAGCCAGTTCCAGGAGCTGAAAGCGACCGGCACCAACGGTCAAACGCTGTTCTATAAGGACGAGAGTTTCCACGACGCCTATCGTATTGCGTTGGGTACAACCTATTATATGGATGACAACTGGACGTTCCGTACCGGTATCGCATTCGATGATAGCCCGGTACCGGCTGATAAGCGCTCCATCTCCATTCCGGATCAGGACCGCTTCTGGGTGAGTGCTGGCGCAACCTACGCGTTCAACGAAAATGCTTCTGTCGATGCGGGCGTGTCTTATATGCATGGTCAGAAAGTGACCTTCAAGGAAGGTCCGTACGAATTTACCTCTGAAGGTAAAGCCTGGCTGTTCGGTACTAACTTCAACTACGCGTTCTAATCGCGCAGGGATCAAAAAAGGTGAGCGTTGCTCACCTTTTTTATTTATTCCGAATCAATATCTTTGAGTTCGTTTTCAATAGCCTTCGCGTTTGGATTATCTTCCGGCTTCAGCTTGCCGCCGTTGGCGATAAAGTCATGATTCTGGAAGTACGCTTCACGCACCATAATGTACGGATCGGAAGACTGGCGCAGCAGGCCGTCTGAATCGAGCAGTTGCGCGCGGGTTTCAATCCCCTCCACCGTCCATTTACCAATCGACAGCGGCCAGGTCAGCCACGACAGGACCGGATACAGCGTATCGACCATATCGCCGCCATCATCACGCACGGTGAAGCTGCCATAGAACGGCAGATGAACGTAAGGGCCGTAACCGACGCCATAATGCCCCAGCGTACTGCCAAAACGGTGCGGCTGTTCACGCTGCAGTTTCGGGTTTGCCATACCTGCGACATCGATAAAACCGCCCATCCCCAGCAGGGAGTTCAGGAAGAAGCGCGTAAAGTGCACCATCCCCTGATACGGATCGCCCTGCAGGAAATAGTTGACCATCACCGCAGGCTCTTCCAGGTTACTGGTAAAATTGCTTAACCCGTTACGCGCGGGCTGTGGAACGTAATCGCGCCATGCTACTGCCACCGGGCGAACCACGTACGGGTCCAGCACGTTGTAGTTGAAGCTATACATAGAACGGTTAAATCCTTCGAGAGGATCGGAGCGTCCCGTTTGCTCCCCGGAGCTGGCGCAGCCCACGAGCATCGTCGCGCCCAGCGCAAGCGCCGACAGCCGAAGTTTCATAAATATCTCCCTGTTCAGTATGGCTATCGTTGATTGCCATCCGTAACGGAGCATCTGGCGCTCCGTCTGAAAACGTGCAAGTGATTGTAACAGCACGTTTACCGATGTCTATGAGTTCAATTACGGGCAGTAATCACCGTGACTCTGATCTCAGCATAGCCTGACTTTTGGAATTCGTTTCGCTGGCAATTTTATAATGTCTTTGAACGAGATGTATCACCTTTGTTGTCATTCCCGCCAATTTAAGAGCATCCCCACAGGCATCCCGACAAAAGCCGCTACGCTTAAAAGAAAGATCAACCTCCGGGAGCAGATATGAAAGACGTGGGCGAAGAAAAAATTGGCGAGAGTAATGAGGAACATGAAATTGAAAGCGAGGAGAAAGCGCGCGGTGAGAAGATAGAAATTGATGAAGATCGCCTCCCTTCCCGCGCGATGGCCATCCACGAGCATATCCGCCAGGATGGCGAAAAGGAGATGGAGCGTGACGCGATGGCCCTCTTCTGGTCAGCCATCGCTGCAGGACTGTCAATGGGCGCCTCGCTGCTCGCGAAAGGAATATTTCATGTGCAGCTGGAGGGCGTACCCGGCGGATTTTTACTGGAGAACCTCGGCTATACCTTCGGCTTTATTATCGTCATCATGGCCCGCCAGCAATTATTTACTGAGAACACCGTAACCGCCGTTCTGCCGGTGATGCAAAACCCTACCCTCGGTAATTTCGGTTTATTGATGCGGCTCTGGAGCGTGGTTCTGCTGGGAAATATCATCGGCACGGGTATTGCGGCCTGGGCGTTCGAATATATGCCGATTTTTGATGAACCCACCCGGGACGCGTTTGTGAAGATCGGTATGGATGTCATGAAAAACACGCCGGTCGAAATGTTCTCTAATGCCATCATCTCCGGGTGGATTATCGCCACGATGGTATGGATGTTTCCTTCAGCCGGCAGCGCTAAAATTGTGGTGATCATACTGATGACCTGGCTGATTGCGCTGGCGGATACCACGCATATCGTGGTCGGTACCGTTGAAATACTCTACCTGGTCTTTAACGGCACGCTTCACTGGAGCGATTTTTTCTGGCCGTTCGCCCTTCCGACGCTGGCAGGGAATATCTGCGGCGGAACGTTTATCTTCGCGCTGTTAAGTCATGCCCAAATACGTAACGACATGTCTAATAAACGCAAAGCAGAACTTAAGGCGCAGGCAAATAAGGATAAAGCGGCAAAAAAATCAACCTGAATGGTGACTCTTTGAGCAGTCAGGCGGCAATGCGCTTAACGCAAAGTGTAAATAACGGTATACTCGTGCCGCCTCGTCCCCTTAGTTAAATGGATATAACGAGCCCCTCCTAAGGGCTAGTTGCAGGTTCGATTCCTGCAGGGGACACTTTGACCTACCTCTGTTTTTCGCCCAAATTAGCCCGTTCGCTGCAAAAACTCATTGAGCAGAAGCATCCTGCTTTATTTGAGCATAACGCGCTGCCAGTTGCTTTAGATGCAGCTCAAGCTGGGTCTTTTCAGCTTCAGGGAGCGCAATTCCTGCAGGATACTGCGACAGGCGCCTGAGTTGCTCTTCAGCCGGTATCGCATGGTTAAATGACTGCATAGTTGAAAAAACCACGGATTTAAGCTCACTTACGGTTATATATTTTCCCTTTTGCTCATCCAGACTACTCAGCCGATCACTCAGTTGCTGAAGCGTCATCATCCCCTGATGCCAGCTGTTCATTGCGTCTACCGGCAACGCCGTCGCGTTAAACTTTTTTTGCCACTGTATTATCAGCGCCTTAGCCTCTTCAGGCCGCAATGCCTGGAGCTGCTCTAACAGCTGAAGGCTATAGGAAATACTCCAGTCAGGAGGCAGTTTATCCAGTCTTGCAAGCTGCTGCTGCGTATCTGAGATAAACGTGGAAGGTAAAGTGCCTCGCTGCGTTAATGCGTCTTGCTGAACAGGCGTTAGCGCTTCAGGTAATGGTGCGAGAGAAGCGACGACCTGAGCCGTTAATGGATCGGGTCTCGACAGAAAGCCCCCACCCCACGCCACGGCGAGGCTAACCACCAGCATAGAACACATCCCGGCGATAAAGGTTTTCCATGGTGTGACAGACCCGTGCTCTGTCGGACGATCCTCTTTATCCGGCTGATTTTCCTGCTGCACAACGTAGACCCATTTCACTTCGTCAATCGGTTCTACCCTCTCCTGAGGGAATTCGCGACCGGGCATTATCATCGCATTCAAATCTGATGCGTCATTACTGCTTTCCAGCCGTTCAGCACTTGAACGTATCAACGTTCGTAACGTATCGAACTGGCTAAGGTGTTTGAGCTCAAGGCGCTGGAGCACTGCGCTCAGGCTGATAAGCAACGCTTCAGCACTATAAAGCTCACTAAGATGGCTGTTGTTGAATGGAAGCATACGCATGCGCTGCTGGAGGCGCTGGCTCAGACCATTAAGGATTTCCAGACGCGCGTGTAGTGTTTTCGGCCAGAAAAAGTCCCACTGGTGGCTAATCAGGGCCTCCAGAATTGCCAGCCCTTCGTTCAGGCCAGCTAATCCAGACAGGTGAGTACGGGCAAGGGTGTACCAGGCCGCAGTCTGCAACTCCACACCGTTCTGTTCAAACAGAGAGAGGCAGAGTTTTTCGGCATATTGCCAGTTCACATCCGGGCGGGCAGGATGCGTCAGCTTGCTGATTTCATCGCGGAGGGCGGCGTAATCTGGCAGCGTACGCGGGTCGCCGCCGGTTTTTAACGTTATATGTGTGGTCATCCTGGAGAGCCTGCATATCCGTATCGGTTAATTTCGTCAGTTGAGGTGTAAGGCTAATTTGCGATTAAAAATGCAATGACGAATAAAAGGAATGAATGTTATCGCTATGACAACAGCGCTAAAATCAGGCCAAAAAAAACACCTTCATCGAATAATTGTCCTGACCGGGATGGCGTATCAGGGAAAGTAAAGGTCCAGTCACTCACACTCCCCACCCGCATGAACAGGCGACCTTGAGAAATAACCTTTTCCCCGGAACAGAATGTTATTTCGACACAGCCAGCCACGCCCTGTCCATACAGAAAAATCGGCATAAACTTTACCGCCCGACTGTCATAACGCAGAACGATACCGGAAATATCAAAAGCCCCGCCCTCCACCAGCAGGTCCGGAACGGATACAGTCAGTGGCTCTACGTTGAGTCCGGTCCCCGTCAGCCACTCATCCATCTGCGTCTGAAGCTGCGCCATTCGCAGGCGAAACTCTGCAATATCAATCTGACTCTTACTGCCAGGAGAAACCGGAGCGGGTTGTCGGGAGTGCAGCTCCTTCAGGAACTGTGATTTTAATGACATGGTGTTATCTGACCTTATATACGGGTTGACGTGTCGAGATACTGCTGTTGCCTGAGATGCCGCAACAGAACCCGCCCTTCGGGCATAAACTCGGTGCCGTAGCGCACCAGGCCAATCCCTTTGAGTTCAGCGTCAATGGCATAGCGCAGTTCGCCGGGTACGTTCTGCTCCAGCAGAACCACGTCTATTTTTTTCAGTCGGGGTTCATATTTAAGCAGGACAGTCGAGAGGGTGCTCATGAGTTCATGAGCCGTTCCCGGCATACCCTGCAGGATTTTCGTCATATCAGGCAACCCGTAGTCGGGCAGATGCGCCAGCGTGCCGGCGCGACAGTTAAGAACGCGCTGCATGTTATCCAGCACCGAGAGGATGACCTGATTTTCTTCAGTGACCTGATGCAGATCGAGGCCGCCGGTAAAATTTCCGGTCAGCATCTCATACAGCGAAGGCGTGTTATGTCCCTGGGGCATCAGTCATCCTTAAGCGGTTGCAGCGTCAGATGGTTCTCGCCGGCTTCCAGAATGCGCGGTTTATCCGGATCCAGATCGCTGCGCTTGATAACCAGCTTCCAGGTGTCGTTGGTCATGTCCGGATGGCGGAACAGCCCCACTACCGCGACAAACTGCGCCTCTTCTTCCATCGGCATATCAAGGCTTGCATCACCGCCCGGTTTCACCACGACATTACGACTGGCCAGCATGTCGTCTTTCAGAATGCTGGCATCGACCTCCAGCAGCTGCTGGTAAACCGTCTTATCAAAGATTTTGCGGTCTTTGAGCTGGTAAACCCGGACCACGACAGGCTCAGAAAGCGAGTTATTTTCGCGAGAGTCGGTGTTCAGCGCCTCACGCGCGGTGAAATCCAGGTGCAGGATTTTAATTTTTTTATAGAACACAGAATTAAACGCCGATTTAGTACCGTCGGTGACGCTCTGCGTCACGCCGCAACCTGTCAGAGCGAGCGCCATCAGAGGCATCAACCAGCGCGTGGTCTTAGTTAAACTTGTACGTAACACGTCGGTTTCCTTGTTGTGGTTTCGCGGGCTCCAGCCCGCTGTAATAGCCCAGCTCTGTCGTAAAGGTTTCAGGAATATCATCAGGATGGCTATTATCTTCGGCGCCCAGCACGCCGTTCATTCCCAGCCAGAAAGGGTTTTCACCCAGCGGTGGTACGGCCAGCAGTCGGACTGAAGTGGTCAGGGTGATTCTGGCCTTGAACCGCCAGCCCAGATACACCCGCAGCATAACCAGAAAATCCTGGTACAACTGGCCATCCGGCTTCCAGCCCTGCGCTTCCCGTTCATTATCCGTTGCGAGAGCAACCAGCAGTTGGCTACCGGCATCCATCGCTTCGTCACCCAGCGGCGTATTACCATCCAGCAGAAAATCTTCGTCACCGTAAAAACCCAGCGGCCTGTCGATCTCTACAGATCGGAGACAATACGGACTCACCTGCACGGATGTATCGGGAGCCAGCAGACTCACCAGTGCCTGCATCCCTTCCTGGGTTTTGCCCGGCTGCTGCAGCACTCCCAGCAGTGCCAGAAAACGCGACACTGGCATGGCAATATGATTTGCCGTACCCGGTATTCCCAGCCCCACGAGACCCAATAACGACTGTGAAATGCTGTCGGTTCCGCCGGGCTCAAACGTGGCCGGGTAGGAGTATTTACGCCAGATGCGGTAAAACTGCGTCAGAATGCGATGGCTGAAAATATCCAGAAAGCCCTGCAGCGCCTCATGCCCTTCCCGGCGCTGGGTGATGTCATCGAGATAGGCCGTCGGTAAGGGTGAGTCGACGCCGTACATGCCCATAAAGGTTGTGCGGATAACCGGAGGCTTACCGCCATTGTCTTCGTCATATTCAACGGACTTCAGTTCGCTGACCGGAAACCCCATCCCCGGATGCGGCGCAAAACGTACCGGGTCATCGGCGGGATGACTGGTTGAGCCCATCAGCGGCCTTCCCGGATTACGCTTCTCCAGCAGCTGACATAAACGGTAAAAGTTAATGCGGTGAAGATCGGCCTCCAGCCGTGGCGTCAGCCGGGAATGCGGCGGTTGTGTTTCTCTTGCCATTCCAGGCGCTCTCCGGTCGGTTGCAGGATGATAATCAGGCGGTTAAACAGGTAGATGTCGGTGTAGAGCGCGAAGAAGCGGCTCAGCATCTCGCCGAAAAGGCAGATGTCGCCGCGTCCGGCAAAACCGTGGCTGTCCAGCGTCACCTCAATCTGCACACCGCGGACCAGGTAGCCCTGCTCAAATCGTTCGGTTTCACCGTGCTTCACGTCGATGATGGCTTCCAGGCGACGGCGGTTCATCTCGCTGTCCGTCCACTCGTACAGCGCCAGGGTACCCCGCAGCACGTCGGCATTATCCATCATCGACAGAAACCTGCTGCCGAGATGGCTCAGCACGCGCCAGTGGAAACGATCCTGTGCCGGTGGATAACAGGGCAGCGTTGGCGCGCAAAGGTTGCGCACGACGATGCTGGCCGAGGTGGTTTTCATCACCGTATCGAGCACGGTACTTTGCAGCGCCCGTCGCGGTAGCTGGCCGTTGGTGCCGGTGAGCGTCAGGGACAGACTTTCATCTTCCGGGACGGTGTGGTTGTCAAAGGCTTCGCCACCCAGGATAAGCCAGGTATTGTGTAGCCCTGACGGACCGCGCCGAACGCGGGTGTGATAATAATATTCCGGCGCTTCATGGCGCATCATTCCACCTTTATGGCGGAAGCTCGAAAACGGCACGTAGGTATGCTGGCTGGATGACATCACCGAATCGACCGCGTAAATCTCGGTATGACCATCCTGCACGCGCATCGGCCGCAGCAGGTATTCAGTCTGCAATGAATTTAGCGTCAGCGGATCGGATTCGAGTGGGAACAGATTAATCACGGGCACGCTGTTCAGCCGAAGATGCTTTTCGGTGAAGCTGAAATCATGCTCCCAGCGTTCCGCCAGCACCACGTCAATTTCAAACCAGGGAAGCTCAGCCGGGAAGACAACGCTCTCCAGACCACGCAGGCCGGTGAACATGAATTTCTCGCGGAAGGTAAAGTACTCCAGCAGCAGTTGATAGCCGCTAAAGCTGCTGCTGCCCTTCGGCCAAAGGTCGTCGTCATCGCCAAACCCCAGCGCGCTGAAATACCCATCGAGCGGTCTTCTGTCCACCTCCCCGGGCATCCGCAGCCAGAGGCAGGCAGTGTTCATGGTAAAGGCTTCGTGCATGGCGCAGGCCAGCGGTGCATCAGCGTTGAAGTAGAGCGGGATTTGGCTGAGATCGACACGACTCCAGTCGGCAAGATGGCTGCAGTTAAACCGCAGACTGATGACCGAACGCCCGTTCGGGTCAGTCGACAGGCGGGCGTGCTCCAGCGACAGCGGCAGAAGGGTGATCTCTTTAGTTGTGGTGTACCGGCAGCGCGTGCCCTTCTCACCGATCGGCCGCGAGTTCACTTCGAAACCTTTGACGATGCGCATCTGCTCTTTCATCTCACGCCAGTCGGGTGTGAACTCCACCACCGACATCGACGGGATGGTGCGCAGGTAATGCGGCCACAGCAGGCTGACCAGCCCTTCTGTCAGTTCAGGCAGGTCGTCATCGAGCTTTTCGCGAAGCCGCCCCATCATGAAGGCAAAGCCTTCAAAAAGGCGTTCCACGTACGGGTCACGCGCGCCGGCTTTATCAAGGTTGAGCATTGCCGCCTGCTCGGGGTGAGCGCGGGCAAATTCTTCGCCGGCTTCAAGCAGGTAGCGCATTTCAGCGTCATAATAACGCAGGGTTAAATCATCCATATTTATTCTGCTTAGTAAATTGCTGCGTGTTAAACACTGAAGCAGACTACGGGAGTCTGGCACGGATAATCATAGAGAAAAGAGAACTATCAATGCTGAGTACAAAGGGACGGTTCTATGGCATATTTTTTTGCCATACTAGGCATCCAACCCGAAGGGATCCCCTGACATTCTGTGTAACCTTTATGCATTAAAGATGCTGTGTATCTTTCTGAAAAGATAGACATTCCCAGGACAGTTAACCCTAAGATGATAAACGTTGTTTTCAGTAATTTTTTACCTGATGCAATGGTTATCTGCTTCCCGGTAAAAATAACAGGAAAAATCATCGCCAATAACGGTGAGAAAAAAAAGAAAAATGCGGCAGCAAAAGTTACCCAAAAAGAGAAGTTAACGACATCGGGGTAAGAAAGGTATTCTCGCAACTTAAAAATACCGAGATATGAAATCCCGACGGAAATCGCCAGGAAGAATACCATTCCGAAAAATGCAATTACACGTTGTTTAAGAGGATACATTATCAATAATCCATTGGAATAATTTCTTGTAGTGTTTCACGCAGGTATTTCCTGGTTTCTGCAATCACGAACTCTCTCCCTGTCCGTAGCATCCCATCCAGATACATAGCTCCAAGATCCCAGAATCCGTCCTCGATCTCGCGAGCTTTATCAACAAATTCCTGCTGTGCATTCTCAATCAATTCAACAAGCTTATCAGTGACTTTAAAGTGATCGTCAAGTACGTTCAATGCGATGCTCGCCCCAAGACCAACAAGTACGACAGCCACGATCGGGCCAATAACAAATGGAGTCATTGTCAATAAGGCACCGGCCCCCCAACTGACAGCAGACGCTATACCGATTTTTACGGCATCTGTTGCCAGCGAGCCGATAAATTCAGCCAGACTGGTATCATCATTCATTATGAAATCAATAGTACGATACGCGAGAGCGAAATAAAACGTTATAACAGTGCCTTCGACAATAGCACTCTTAACACCAAACTTCCCAATCCCCAGGCTGACGACCTTGGGATTTTTAAGCGCATATACAGGCGCGTTTAATATTTTTCGTATCCCTGCATATCCAGTAAGCTTTATGAGCTCAGTTCCATTTTTATTTACATACACCGTAGATTTAATGTCATACAGTTTTAAATCGGCAATAAGCATGGTTGTTGTAATGGCGTCTTTAATACCCAGGCCATAATTTACTGCAATCTGTCCCGGCTGACTTTGTGTCAGGTCCACCCAACCATTTTTGTAAAACCCCCATGACGACAGTATTTCATATACTTCGCCGAGGGTAAGTAGCATAACTTCCTGGCTATTGGCCTGCAGCATGGCTCTTAAATTACTATCCGGGAAGTTACGTGTATTACGTAATGCCGGGTAATCTGGCACAAAAGCAGATGGTTTTTGCTCACCGGTCAGATAACCAGGCAATTCAGGAGAAGTTTGCGTCGAAGCCGCTGTAAAGCCTGCTGCCGATTCTCCAGAGGAAGATCCACTGCTCTTCTCGTACGTATCATCCATCATTGATGGAATAAACTTCGCCTTGCAGGGGCAGGTACTGTAGCTGTCGAGGGTTCCGGCCATTCGCCGGTCATGAATGGTATCGTTGTCGATGCCACCGGCTATCTTGAAAAGCCCGGCATGTTTACCGCAGGTCACGCTGTCCTGTTCCCGGGCAACCGGTTTATCAAACAGAGTGTGATCCTCTGCGCCCGTGGTGATTTTCCCGCCGCAGGTCGTCTTGTCGCCCTGCACCAGGTAAAAGCCTTCTGCTGCCATATTTTTCCCTTTAGCTGAATTCTGTCCGGGTTATCCGCAAAGCACTGCACTGCTTGCCGGATCGAGCGCAATCAGACCGGACAGAAGTAAATCCATCTCGGGCTGAAGTCGTGATTTATCGGTTTCACTGCGTGTGGCTTTCATGCGCAGCAGTCTGAGGCGACGCGATTTCACTTCAAACAGCAGTGCCGGTGTCCACTGCGTGAGGGTGATTGACTGTGCGGCACTGTCGAGCTCACCCAGCAAATGCAGCGCCAGTTCATTTTTGCCCTTCTGCTCGGCTATACGGGCCATCAGCAGACGCAGCAGCCATTTGTCTTTTGCGGAGTCGGCGCCCGGGCGAGTCTGCAGCCAGTGAAGTGTGGCATCCAGACCATCAGTATCCGCTTTCTCCAGCGCTTCCGGCTCAAGAGCCAGAATATCGTTTTTATCCCCACTGTCGGCACTGACTGGCTCATCCCGCCAGCCGGACATATCGTCCAGCACGCTCTGGTTTATCCAGTTCAACGTGACCTCATCGGCAAACGGCGTACCGTCATTAAAGGCCAGGGTTTCAAGCCCGGTAAGGCGACACAGCAGCCCTTTCAGGTCGGCGGCGATGATATCAGCCAGCACATCCTGTCCCGATTTCATCAGGGCCTGGTGGATATACCACTGCAAATCCAGCCAGAGGTGATTGGCGCCACGCGAGAAGGTACTGTCCGCCTGTTCCAGTATCTCCAGCCAGCTCTGCTGCAGGTACAGGCGTTTGAGCATGGCCCGCTGGTCAGCGCGCGGCGGTTCAATGCGCGTTTTTCCTTCAGCATCCGGGGCCGGAATAGCGCTCAGCGTGTCATGACGCAGGCTTTTCATCAACCGGTGGGCGGCAAGCCAGCCATCGGGTTGATCACGCAAATATCCTGTCAGTGTACGGGCCTGAGCCAGCAAATCCTGACCGGAGGTAATGCGACTCAGAACCGGCGCGTCAGGCTCCGTCGTGTGCGTGGAGGTCTGTGACTGTGCCTTGTTACCGGCGTTCTGTGGCACCACAGCATCCACACCACCGGCTTTCATCAGGCGAGATTCCAGCGCGCTGTACAGAGTATTCAGCTCTGGCCGCGACGCTTCCGGCTCTGACTCCAGACTGTGGCGAATGAGCAGCAGCGCACCGGTAGTGCGTAGTGCATCGTCGCGTACCACTTCCGGCCAGAGTGACAGGCTGTCTAGAACACGGGAGCCTGCGAGCCACTCAAGCGCCGGTTTACGGCTCCGCTCACGCTGAGGATGAAGCTGCGTTCCATAGCACTGTAGCAATCCCGCCAGCAGTTCAAGCCCTTCGGCAAATCCGGTTTCCCCGTCCAGGTGCAAACGCGCCCAGCAGTAGTAGGTGGCGATCCGGATATCTTTGGCAGTGCTGGTCAGCAGTTTTTCGGCAAGCGTACAAATCAGCCCGGTATCGATGCCGGAAAGCTTATTGACCTCCTCCCGGATACGCTGAAAATCGTCGTCATAGCCAGGGTCTTCTCCGGCAGGACTGGTGTCACTTACCGGAGCAAGCCAGGCCTGCCAGTTTTCCGTGCGTGTTTGCGCCTGTTGCCGCAGCTGCGTGTCGTCAGCCTGACAGGCCACGACCAGATTCTGCAGTGTGCTCATTATTCGACTCCATCCATGTCACTGTTTCCGGCACTGGCCATCAGCGCCTGAGCCGTGGCGGCGCTGTCGACACTGAAGATCTGTTCCGGCAGCGTGAAGCCGTGCAGTGCCAGTAATGCCAGCGGCCCGCTGCCCAGCTGTGAGCGCATTACCCACTGCAGGGTGCGGCCATCGGAGGCGGTGAAGCTCACCATCCACTGACTACGGTCAAGCTGCTGCCGCTTGCCCTGATCCAGCCAGCGAATAAAGCCCCACGTCCCGCTGTAATCCCCAAACAGACGCGCACCGGCGTTGACCGTGGTCCAGGTCAGCATTGTCCCTGGTTTGTAAGTGTCTCCCGGCCAGCGGAAGGACTGCCAGTCGGCCATCTGGTTAAAGTAGTGCAGCTTTTGCCCATCAATGGACAACTGAGTTTCCACTACCTGCGGTGCCGGGCGTGCCTGCAGCTCGAAACTAATACCCTGACTGCCATCGGTAAACAGAATGTCTGACAGCTCGCTCAACTGATTAATCGCCCGCAGGAACGTTGGGTTAAAGTTCAGCCCCTGGCTGTTAACCTTATCCGGTACCCACTGACTGCCCTCTTTGTGCAACACACCGCTGAGTTCAGTCGTCAGGAAGCGTTCAATACGCCCGCTGTCCTTACGTATAAATTCGGCCAGCATTGGCAAGGAGGCATCGCTCTTGCTCGCGGCGAACGGGAAGCGCCCGTCAAATGCCGTGTGCCAGTTAGCCACAACTGAGCGACTCCATTTGTCATTCAGACTTGCTGCCGACGGCTGAAGTACGGTCTCCCAGGCCTGGGTCAAAGGCTGCACAAACATCGTGCTGCCAAATCCGCTCCACTCCTCGCCAAGGCTTGCCGAAATGAGGCTGCCGTACTGCTGGGTGTCGGTCAGGTCCACGCTTTTGCCTTGGAAAACGGTTTGCGCCAGGGTCTGCATCATCTCCTGCGGGTCTGAGGCGCTGGCCACCTGCTGCAGGCGCAGACGCACGCGGGTGATACGAGTCAGATAGGTCTGCAGGCTCAGAGAGTTGTCAGCCGACATGACGTTACTGCCGTTGTTTTTACCCAGAAGCTGAAGCAGCGGGCCGAAGGTTTCATCCAGTGGTCCCTGTGGGCCTGACGCTGACTGGTCAATCGCGGGTTTGTCTTTTCCGCCTACGAGGTCTTTAGCCGATTTGATGATTGAGTCTGAAAGGCCTTCGCTTTGCTGACCGGTCTGTCCCTGCCAGGCGAGGGTATTCATCAGGGCAATCAGCGGAGACTGGCGGACATCGCTCATCAGCGTCAGCTGGTCGGTAACGTCCGCAATATTGTTTGCCGGGTTCCAGCGCAGACTGTTAAGGAAGCTCAGCCAGCTGCCGGCAAAGTCAGTGAAGTAACGCTCTGTCAGGCGCGCTTTGAGCGCCTCCGGGGAGAGGTCCGCCGATACGGCTTTGCGGGATTCACTCAGCACCCAGTCGATTTCATCCTTGCGCGACGTTGCCGCCTTCTCAATGGCCTGCTGAATCCCCCCTTCCCATGCCTGACGGGTGAACATGCCCGGCACCACTTCCTCGGTGGTGAACAGGCGACGGGCATCGGTACCGCTGGTCATGTCCTCCAGAGACACATCGGCAAAATTACGGCGTACGGATTTGAGCATGTTTTCATACAGTGTGCTTTCTGCGTTGCGGCGGCCAATCTGCTGCAATAGCACCTGACGGCTCTGGCTGACCAGCTGTGCCTCAGGGGTGATTTTCCACTGTGGCTGCTTTGGCAGTTCAGAGATGTAGAAGGCCCATAAATCCGGCGACAGGCTTTGCCACAGGCCGGTTGAAATGCCCATCCGCGTCGGCTGCACGGCTTTCATGGTCTGAGCGTAATACGCACCATCGGCTTTATCCGGACGGGCCATCATCAGCCAGGCCTTCAGCTGGTCATAGCCCGGCTTCGCCAGCTGTGAACGCTGGTCGCTGCCGGGAGCGGAGCCAGCCAGCACGCTGAGCTTCTGCGTCAGGGCGTCATTTGCCGGGTCGCGGATCAGGCGGTTGTTCGCCACGCCGTACCAGGGCAGCATCGCGTCGAGTAGCTGCTGGTTATGGTCCAGACCGAAGCGCTGATACCAAGGCGCGCCTTCCTGAATACGGTGCTGCAGGCGGCCGGCTTCATTACGCAGGGTATGCAGCGCCGTCAGCTGGTAATCCGAAACGGAAGGGTGCTCCACCAGGGCGTGAGCCTGCTCAGCGACAGAAACAATCTGCATCCTGTTGACCGCAAACGACAGCAGCGTCCCCGCCCCCCAGACACCGACAATGGCCATCAGCGTCCAGGCCAGCGTCTGTTCCCAGGCCATACCAACACGGCGGCCACGAACATGGGTACAATCATCAATGATCCCCTGCCAGATCACCGGCAGGGTCAGCGCATGGCGTTGTGATTCCGGGATATATTTCTCAGCCTCGGCAGGTGCAGCACCGACGGTTTCTCCTGCGATAGCGGCGGGTTTATTCTCCGGCAGGCTGAACATCAGGCCACGCAGCAGAACGCGCTGCTGTGAGACAGACAGCCATGACACCAGTTGCTGAGCCCAGCGGGCGATACCGCCGTCTTTGAGGTGCTGGCCAAGGCGCAACAGGAAGTCGTGACCATTGTTCTCAGCAACCTGACTCACCCCCTGCGTTCGCAGGGCCGGCAGCATCAGCTCAAGCTGGCGGGTAATATCGTCAGGCCTGGCACGCAGTGGGAAACTGGCCCCTACCGGCTGCTCAGTGCGTTTTGCCTGCGACCAGGTGCTGTCACACAGTTTCCACAGCCAGACCGGGGCGGAGTAACGAAGCAGTTCGCTGATTTTTTCCAGTCCGCGTAAATCGCTGTCGCTGATTTGTGGGGTCAGATTAAGCGACTGCGGCATGACACGTACAATACCGTCCAGTGGATGCCCGCGGCGCAGTTTACGCAGCGCGGCGTATTTTTCCTTATCGGGCTCAGCAGTAAGACTGCCGCCGTAAATCAGAACGGTACGGTTACCTTCAAGCCACTGGTTTTCCTGCAGGCCGGGTACCAGCTGCTCGATTGCCACCTCATCGCCAGTGATGAGCAACAGACGGGTTTTACGACGCCAGTAAAGGCCAATACGGGAGCAGAGATGACCCCGAATCTTGTTACACATGGCCACCGCAGGGTGAACAGGCGCTTTATCATTTTCCCGCTTCTTTTTCTCATCATCACCGTTGGTGTTGTCGACAAGCGCATTAAACTCCTGTTTGCCGGCATTGCGTACCGCCGCCAGAAGCACTACGGATACGATAAGGGCGCAGCCTGAAATACATCCGCCGGCAATAAGCCAGTAAATTTGCTGCTGACTTCCGTATTCAATCCCGGCTATATCCGGATGCTTCCAGACCATGAAAGTCATAACGGCTAACAGCAAAAAGAAAATCAATGCGACAGCAAGATAGCGGCCTTCCGTAGTCTTCGGTGCTAAAGGTAGCTTCACGGATCCATCTCCTGTCGGGAAGCAATCGGGGTAATGAGCGTGCTCCACAGCACATTCTGTGTGGTATCACCGCAGATAATCATCTGTGGTAACTGAGTTTGTCGGGCGATTTCGGTGGCGGCAGCAATAGCCAGCCAGGGGGCCGCGGCACCGGCATGTCCCATAGATGTATCGAGCGAAATGACGGCTTCGTCCTCTACAAACTGCGCAGGGTGCGCATTCTGGCACTCAATAACTTCTGCACGCTGCTCACCCGTCAGCCCGGCAAGCCATAAATTTTTGACGATGTTTTCTTTGAGCGGGACGTTATAGGCGGCCATGTTCATCCCCTCCCTCAGCTCACCGGTTGGAGCAGCATCTGGCCGGTGCAGCAACGCGAGAGGTTCGAGTGCCTCCTGGGTCAGGCGGTTGCCAAGAAGCAGAGTAACGGCTGCCTCAGCAGTATTGTTTGAAACAACCGGATCAATCTGGAGGCCAACAATCAACAACATCGCATCATCTTTGATGCGGTGATCCAGCCAGTGGTTGACTACCCCCGGCCCATTGCTGTCTGTGTACTCAAGCGCGCAGGTTATGCCACTCTCCTGCCAAGCTTCCTGCCAAATATTTCTGACAGCAGGGAATGGCAGAGATGACGAGACATCAAGGATGACAACAAGCGAAGCGTTCTCAGGAAACTGGCGAACTGGAAGATCGGCAATCAGCTCTGAAAACAGACGTGAGATAACCAATCCAGGAGTATCTTCTGGTTCTGCCGTAATACGGCTCAGCCTCCTGCTTTTTTCGCCTTTCCAGTCCGGCTGCGAAATGATAATGCTGTGATTATTGAGCATATCATCAGCAACAGAACGCTGTTCGTCTTCCTGATGGGCTGTAATAAATGTCGTATTCAAAACCTGAAGTGCACGACGAGCCCTACGGGTCTCACTTAGGATCCATTGCTCCCGACGCCGGTCAAAACCATTCGCTTTACTGTCCTGTAATGACCAGGCCCACATGCGAATAGTGAAACACACAATCCACACAACTAATGGTGTGCCAATGGCCAACATCCAAAAGTGACTGTTATCGATGTATCGTCCGAATATCCGCATAAGGATCACGCTGATGACCAGCATCGCCACCAATACGGCAAGCCAACGGGATATTTTAGGTGGAACTTGCCGGGAATAACATTTCGGAAGATCTTTCAGGGAATACGACATTCATATGCTCATGCTTTAAAATTTCGAAATTTTGACTAAGGCTAGTCACCATCAAATGAAATACTCTCAAGCAACTTCAATGTTTCTTTAGATAGTTCTTCACCTTTATCATCCGAAGAATTAACACCAGAACCACATAGGGCATTATTTTTATGTATCAAACAAAAATAAACACTCTGCCCTAGCGTTCCATCTTTAAGTTTCGCCATGGCATTAACAGCCATAAAACCAGATGCATCTTTGCTTTTAACTTGAAATAGAGATAGATGATTTGCCTTCCCATTTTTCACATATGTGGCATCCGGAATTGATTTCCATAACTTATTCTTGTAGTCATAAACAATTTTATTATCAGCGGCACTAACACTGACCCCTTTGTTGTTAACTTGCTGTACATCATATCCTGCTTCAAATGCTTCACCAGAATACAGGCAAGTCCACTCCGATATTGGTGATTTTTTTTTGAAGTACTCATCATCAGACAATGCGGGGTATTTAAAATCACTAAAATGCATATTGCATGCATCAAAACTGGATGACGAAGAAATGTTGGCACTTGAATCAAATGACAGGGCTCTAGTTACAGGAACAAACCCTGCGTCAGCAGCAAGAACAGAAGCCATAGAGAAAGAACTGAAACCGATAATGAATGGCATGCAAACTTTTTTCATAACATTACGTCCTGTGCTTACATACTTACATGGGTGTCCTAATGACTATGATATTTAACTTTTCACCAGGCTTCGACCATTGATACAATTTTCCAATTAAATATATCTTTAACTCTATATCTCTCACTTATATATCGAATGCAGTCATTTAAGACTTTTGAGAGCGATAGAGCATGACTTTGGAGTGTTATCGTCATAAATCATATTAATCAGATCATGGCCTTCAACCCTTACGTTAACAAAGTTATCGCCACATGCAGGCTTTTTCTCTTTGAACTTTATTTCAGCAGGAGAAAAGACAAATAATCTATAGATTTTATAAGTGCCCATTCCCTCATCCAGATGCCAAATACTAAAATCCTTATAGCCATCACGATTGTAATCTTCAAATGTAATGTGGTTTTCTTTCTCCGATGACACATCAACATTTTTTAGATTAACCTGCTTGCCGGCTTCTAAAACTGATACTTCCAACGAATCATTATCTTTCAGCAAAACCTTTGCAGAAAGTTTTTTTGCACTATTAACATCTAAAATGCAATAATCACATCCAATTGCAATCTTTGTAAAAATGCACAGGAAGAAAAAATATATTTCATGATAGTATCATTAGGAATTTTGAATGATTCTCCAGCAGGGCTTACACGGGGTGTTGCTCAAGGATATCTATTAAATTCCCACGAGCTATTTTTGTCGCACGTTTCAAAGTTATTATCATCCGTAGGGTCAAATTCTGACCCAACTGGCTTCAAATTTCCATTTGCAAGATTAAAAAACAACCCCTGATTGGTTCCGATATAGGCGAGATCCTTTCCTTTTATAAAATCAATGCTAAAAACACCTTCGCTCACACTCTTTTCAATCTTTTTATATCTGTGATCTAAATCTACAAGAATCACATTTGTATCCTGGGGATTGCCCTCATTAATTATTTTCGACTTACCCCAGAGAATTATTTTATCACCACTACATTTAACACTATAGCCATTGATAACAGTATCAAACTTGAGAGTCTTTGTATGATTGTTAATGTCAACGGTTATTGAGTCAGTTCCATTTAATGTAACACCTGATGCATATGCATTAAATGAAATAAAAAAACCTGCAATTGTTGAAATAATAAGATTCATTTGTTAGTCCATCTATATATGAGATACTCTAATTATCCCCTTCTGCGATAGTGTCTCTACAATAAAATAATATGTAGTGTATTAATAAAACCTGTCAGCTTGAGCTCTATTCATTATTAACGCGATCCTAGTGTAAATTAGCATCACCACTGAGTTTTATTTAGCACACTCCTCGGCGTTTTTCCCATCCACAGATAAACTCTCGAGGTCTTTTATTTTAATTTTGCCTACAGCTAGTTTTGAACTATAATCTTTTGAGAAGCAAAAAAAACTGTCAGAATAAAAATATATTTCTTCAGTTTTATCTGGTGTATCACCTTCTGACTGATATAAAGCCTCGGTCACATACCATTTAATATCTTTGTTACCTTTAATAATCTGCATTCTATCGATGCCGAGGCATGGTTCAGAATCTTCGGCATATCCAGATTTATAATTCCTGTTTGGTATGAGATATTGGTCATTAACTTTGAGCACTACGTTACACCGGCTGTATGGCTCATCTTTACCAGGTAGTCCTTCGCGATTAAAAACAAATGGGTATGCGTTCCCTTTACCTAACTTCTGGAAAATATAATAAGGAGGGAAACCGGTGTCAGGTGCATCAATTTGATATACTTGTGATAGGCCGTAAGGTTCTCCATCCTTGAAGGTGTAGCTTTTAACTGCCGATAATACATCTACATCATTCGCAGACGCACCCAATGAAAAAAAATTAATGGCACTAACAAAACCCAACAGTAAAATTGTATTATTCATAATTAACCGCCATCTCACTTGCACTGCCTAGTGTAATCAACAGTGATTTTTACAGTACTACGACCTTTTTGTACTTGAACTGTTTCTTTGGCATTTGTTGTTACGGCATCATTTAAATAGTAGAACGCATACCGTGTATAGGCCTGTCGTTCAAAATACCCATACCCGCCACCATTAACTAGAACTGAACATCTACCAATTGATTCTGACGTAATTCCATTATCCGGGACTCGATTAATATTAATTTCGTGACTATGATGTTTTGAAACCCAATAAAAACCAGCACTGTCAGTTGCACAAAACGAATCTTCAGCAACAATTTTAGGATCGTAACGTGGGTACCATCTTTTTAATAGTTCATCGTCAATAACAGTGTGTTTTTCATGAGTATGTTTATCTACAACTGTCTTTCTTGGATCTGCCCAGTAGTGTTCACTTACATTTGTTATTCGACTATCATCGTAAACATACCCTGAAGTTTCATCAGGTAACTTCACTTTCGTTCTAAATTTTCTATAGTCATCGAAATTTTGTGGCCAAGTTAGCTGCATGAAACCTCTGCCATAAAATGGCTGATAATACTCAGCCGCTGGGGATACAAACTTTCCTTTGCTATTTTTCCGCCCCTTTCCGCCTTCAATCATTGTCCTGAGCATTCCAGTCTCAATATAAATCTGTCCTAAAAATGCAGAACGTCTTGGCGGGGATATTATATTGTACTTATTACACGTATTGTTAAAATCTTTCACATACTTCTCCCACCTACCAAACGAAGTAGCCCATGGAACTGTCACATTAACTGGTTTGCTGGGGTAGCCTTCATAATATTTCCTTGGAATCATGGAGGAAATTTCTTCATGGCTAAGCCAACCGCACGCTCTCAAATTATTTATAAGTTTAGTAGGATTGAAGTGCCAAAGGCTTCCGCTACTGAATGCTGATTCAAAGCACAGCGCTTCTGCATGAGCTTTAAATTTTGCGTAATCTTCATCCGTCATCGAATCATGCTCTTCACTTCCCGTTTTCAGCCACGAGAAGCGGGTGTCGATCGTACTTTTTTCCCATTCAAACGGGAAATGGCAGATTAGCTTTCCGCACTGGTTATCGAACTCACCATCTTCCTGAAGTTTCTTAATAGCGGCTGAATTACACTGGCTGTCGCTGTCACTATCGTCATCAACCAACTGCCAGCCCGTCCAGTGAGGGAAATCAGCGTCACTAAACTTTTTAATACCGGAATCAGCAAGATTGACTACCCCCTTTCCCCCCGGGTAATTGACCGTCATCCATAATGGCGCATCTGCCGGTACCAGGGTTTCATTGTCCGTGTTGATTACCCGCCCAAAGCGAAGTAATTCGAACCCGGCACTCGGGCTTTCCTTATAATTCCGCATCGCGGTTTTATAGAGATTGTATTCGTAGTCATTACCATCAGCATTAACCAGTGGCTCGCCCAGCAGATCATATTTCCCGTCAACCTGCGTATTTTTCTGCCGCGTTACCATCGTGCAGTTGCCTTGGGCCAGAGTCATGCTGGCATAAAGAGGCGCATTGCTGGTATAGAGCTCAGAAAGTCCGGTGATAGACGTGCTGTTATCTGCGGGGGCCTTGTCATAAAACTTTGTCTGCGGAGGCAGATAAAAGTGAATATCACCGTAAACTGCATCAGTGCGGCCATTCTTCGAAATATCCAGCTCTCCTGATTTCCTGCCCGTCAGCTTGCTGATGTTGTCGTCATCGCAGAAAATCTGGAAATGGAAAGCATTGACTCCATCCACCATGCCCGGAAGGCCTAACGGATCCTTACGGTAAACTTTCTCACCGGCTTTAACAGTTTCAGCCAGCGACTTCAGGTGCATGTATAGGGAGTAGAAAGCCACTTTTGCTTCATCACTGCTACCGATCTCGGTTTCATGCTTTATCAGCACATAACCATCATCACTCCCCTTTGTATTGGGTTTATCGGCGTTGATGTTAAATGGTGCCTGATCGCGCTTGTCTGAGCTTTTGCGGAGTGAAACGACGGTACCATCCGCTATCGCCCGCACGCTCTCAGCAGGTCTCCCTTCGTCAGTCTGACGTATATGTATTCCGCCATGCCACGAACCATAACCGTTAACCGGATACCCACGGCGGTCAACTACGGTCATGACTCTTTCAATCCAGGCCGCATCAGTTTCATGGGCATCTTTCGCTTTCAAAAGCGGTGGGCTGATAATCATAAACTGACTCCTTGTCAGGAAAAGCTGAATTTACTGGAAGGTTCTGTGGTTTCAGGAGCCACATTCGGGAAGTCTTCTGGCTTGTTAGCCTTTTCTTTTCGCCCGTAATGCCCGGCTTTAGTCCGGTACTCCCCCTGTGTGGCTGATTCAATGCCATTGGCATCGAGGGTGATATAGCTCCCCCCCCCGTTGATCGTGACCTGTTTCTTGGCAATAATCTCGATACGATCTTCGGTACTGACGACGCTGATTTCTCCACGAGCGATGAGCTCCATCAGGTCATTCTGTGCCTGGATCCTCACCGGCCCCTGGTTCGCGATGAGCTTGATCCCCAACTTACGAACAAACACGCTCAGGGCATTACCTACCCCGATGAACAGATTTTTCACCACGCTGACGTCGGCATTTTTACCGGCAGAGGCTATCAGGTTCTGGCCAGCTGATACCTGCAGATGTTGTCCGCTGGTCAGCGCCATTCCTTCCGGTGCACTGAGCAGCAGCACTGATTTTTTGAGGTCTGTCAGCTGCTGTTCCAGCAGTTTGATTTGCGCCTGGAGATCGGCCGGGTTCGCGGTTGCCTTCTGCGCATCATCGGAGATAGACGTCATCTGCTCCCGGGCATCATCCAGATTGCTGACCGCTGGCTGCATCTCCAGCACCTGACCCTGTGCTTTCGTCTGGCCATCAGCGCTGATGAACATCCCTTTCTGTGCCCGGATGGCTCCCCAGCTGTCGGTTCTGAGCTCAAAACCCTCACCGCGCTTCTGCTTCTCAGCATCCACTAAATGTCCGAGATTCAGCTGACTCTTGCCGCCGTACTCCGTGGAGACCTTGATATGTTCCTGGTCGCGGCTGTCATCAAGGCGGATTTTGTTGTTCGCCGGGGTGCGCAGGACGTTACGTTTGTAGTTTCGGATAGTGACATGGTCACCGTGCGCCGAGTCGTGAAGTACGCCAGAAATGTACGGTCTGTCCGGGTTACCGTCCTCAAAACCAATCGCCACTTCGGTGCCTGCCAGCAGCGGCAGGTGCAGACCGTAGGTGTCACCGGCATACGGGCGTGACTGGCGCACCCACAGGCTCTCGAACCCGGTTTCCCAGTTATCACGGTCAAACAGCATGTTGACGCGATAGCGGCCGTCTTTATCGATGTGACCGTAGGTATCGTTCTCGGTGGTGCTCGTGACACGTGCCGGCAATGTGCCAGCCATCACCGGACGTGAGCCAGGCTCAGGGCGGAAACTAAAATCAGTGCTGTCCGGGATGCCGTCGAAGTTGACGCCAAAATCTTCATCACGGCGCGCATGGCTATGCATCGCCGTGATGACCACGCCATGAGCAAACACGTCTGCCACTTCGTACCCGCCGGTGACTTTCAGTACCTGACCCGGAGAGAGGGTCGGGCAGCTGGTGATGGCATGAGTCTGCGTCTGGCTATTCAGATAACGCTCATGACGAATGCGGGCAAAAAAGGCTCCGGACTCCGGGGCCGGATTGCGGTCGTAGGTGCTGCCCGCTGCCAGATAGTTATCCGCATAGTGATAGGCATCACCATAGGTGGTGGCATCCCCGCGAGTCGCATCGACCTGGGTGTTCATGTCATCCGTGGCCTGACGGTAGTTGTAATCACGGGTGCTGACCTGCTTCTGCACCACGTAATGATGGCTCTCCATGCCCCAGACCGAGTCTACCCCTTCCGAATGCTGTCCTGATGGCGGAACAGAGGGCAGCGTCAGGCCTTTTTCATACCCCTGCTGACCGTCGTAAAACTCCACCACGTCGATGTTCAGGCGCGTATCAGTGGTAAAGCGGAACCAGATACCCACCTCACCCAACAGGCGGGTAATAAAGTGCAGGTCATCCTCACCGTACTGCATCACCTGTTCACGACGCGGGTACTCTTTTGAGAGTGAGAACAGAAAATCCTGACCGCGCATGTTGTGACGCTCGCGCAGAATTTTTTCAACGATTTGTGGGGCCGACATGTCCTGATAAATGGCGTTCTGGTGCGAACGATCGAGCAGCGCCAGGCGTGGCTGCAGCGTAAGGGCATAATGGGTTTCATCTTTTGAGGTGTTGAGACGTTCAAAGCCGCTCACCACTCCCTGAAGAGTTCGCACGGCCTGCTGCATTTTGATGCCGTAACCCTGGTCCACCGGGGCCTGCAGCGTCAGGGAGGCTGCTTTCATCAGCATCATTTCTTTGCTGATGGCATGGTCAGCGCTGGTGAATTCAATACGATAGCTGAATGGCGTGCTCAGGGCTTCATCGCCTTCAAACGCCAGTACATCGAGCTCTGCGTCACATCCCTTCACTGCCAACTGGTGATGGTTGTGGCTGAAGCTGATCGGGGGATTGTTGCTCATGCGTGCACTCCTTGTGTACGGTCAAACTCCAGCCCGATACCCTCTTCCTCACTCCAGCTAAGGCATAGCGACTGTGGTTTCTGTTTCGCAGCCATGTGAATCAGCAGTTGCTGGCTCAGCACCGGCAGGATTTGCTGATTGAGCAGACTGTCAACGTTGCGAGCGCCGGTGTCCGGCAGCAGGCAGGCAGAAGTGAGAGCGTCATACAGGCTCTCATCTATCTGCGTGGTCAGACCGTAGTGACGGTTCAGTCGCTTGCTGACCTGTGCGAGTTTCATCTCAACGATGGTGCGCATAGCCGCTTCCGCCAGAGGACGGTAAATCACGGTCTGGAAGCGGGCCAGCAGCGCGGGCTGGAAGTGATCACGCAGGATCGGACGCAGCAGTTCGTGCAGATCTGCCTCGGTGGCTTCCGGCTGCTCATCAAGCAACTGCATCAGGTGGTCGCTGCCGAGGTTCGAGGTCATTAGAATAACGGTGTTACGGAAGTCAATTTCACGCCCTTCGCCGTCGCGCATAAAGCCGCGGTCAAAGACCTGATAGAACAGGTTCATCACGTCGCGGTGAGCTTTCTCCACTTCATCCAGCAGCACCACGCTGTACGGGCGCTTGCGCACTGCTTCGGTGAGAATACCGCCCTGACCGTAGCCGACGTAGCCCGGCGGGGAACCTTTGAGCTGGGAAACAGTGTGCGGCTCCTGGTACTCGGACAGGTTGATGGTAATCAGCGATTTTTCACCGCCATACAGCACGTCCGCCAGCGCCAGTGCGGTTTCGGTCTTACCGACGCCGCTCGGGCCGACCAGCAGGAACACACCCTGCGGGCCGTTCTCGGACGTCAGCCCGGTTTTGGCCGCGCGCAGGCGCTGGGCGATAGCCTCAAGAGCAACATCCTGACCGACGACACGCTGGCCGATTTCATTTTCCAGGGTCAGCAGTTCGGTCTGTTCGTCTTTCATCAGGGATGAGAGCGGCACGCCGGTCCAGTCGGCAATCACGTTGGCAACCGTGCGGGTGTCCACATCCACCTGAACCAGCACGTCGCCCTGTTGTGCCTGTTCGAGCAGCTGCTGCAGGTCGGAAATCTCCGCCTGCTGGCTGATGTCCTGGCGGCTGGTCATCAGCTGCTGCGCCAGCGCCTTTTCAGTGCTGAAACGCGATTCCTGCTCCGCAATACGCGCTTCCAGTTCAGTCCGCTGCTGCTCAATGGCACCCAGGCGGTCACCATGGCGGTTGCTGCCGGCGGCGATATCTTCCAGCAGTGCCTGTTCTTCCAGTTCCAGCGCGGTCAATTGTGCTTTCAGGCGCACGATCTGTTCCGGCACGGTATCAAGGCTCATGCGCACACGTGCCGCGGCGGTATCCAGCAGGTCAACGGCCTTGTCCGGCAGCTGGCGTCCGGTCAGATAGCGGCGGGACAGCGTGACGGCAGCACGTACAGCATCATCGGTGATATGTACGTTGTGGTGTTCGACATAGCGGGATTTGAGGCCACGCAGCATCAGACACGCGGTGTCGTCGTCCGGCTCGTCGACCTTCACCATCTGGAAGCGACGTTCCAGCGCGGCATCGCGCTCGAAGTACTGTTTGTACTCGCTCCAGGTGGTCGCGGCGATGGTACGCAGTTCGCCGCGCGCCAGTGCCGGTTTCAGCAGATTGGCCGCATCTGCGCCACCTGCCTGGTTACCTGCACCGATAATGGTGTGGGCTTCGTCGATAAACAGCAAAATCGGTACCGGTGACTGCTGCACGGCATCGATAACGTTTTTCAGGCGCTGTTCGAACTCGCCTTTCACACCTGCGCCCGCCTGCAACAGGCCGAGGTCAAGGGTACGCAGGATGATCGGCTTGAGCGATTCCGGGACGTTGCCCTCTGCTATACGCAGCGCCAGACCTTCAACCAGTGCGGTTTTGCCGACACCCGGTTCGCCGACCAGAATCGGGTTATTTTTACGGCGGCGCGAGAGAATATCGACCATCTGGCGGATCTCAGTGTCGCGCCCGAATACCGGGTCGATTTTGCCCTCTTTCGCTTTGGCGGTAACATCAAGGGTGAATTTATCCAGCGCGTTCTGCAGCGCCGGGTTCAGTTCGTCTTCTTTCAGCTCTGCACCGACCGGGCGGCCCACAAACTCCACGTCACTGCCATGCTCCTGGGCCAGTTCAGCCTCAAACTGCAGTTCCGGGCGTTCATCAGATTGTGCATCCAGCAGCGGACGCAGGCGGGAGAGTTGGCTCATCCCGAGCGTCAGCAGTGGCCACAGACCGTCGCAGTGAGCAAGTCGTGGGTTTTCCGTCAGCGCCATCAGCAGGTGTACACTACGGATACTTTCCTCTCCGGCTAGTGAGGCCTGCATCCAGGTTTCCTGCATCAGTTTCTGAATATCTGCGGACAGCTGCGGGCGGCGGCGTACCGAACGCGGTTGATTATCCAGCCAGCCGAGCAAATCCTGCCACAGTGCATCCATATCCCACTCGTAGCGGCGTGCCAGCACTGTCAGGTCACCTTCCCCCTGTTCGAGCAGCTTCAGCAGCCAGTGCTCCGGCAAAATTTCCGCATGGGCACGGGTCTGGCAGAGCGAAGCCGCCCCTTCCATCGCACGGGCACAGTAAGGGTTCAGACGTCGCAACAGGATGGCTGGATTTTCCATGAGATTCTCTCTTTGTCGGTTCCTGGACACGCTACCGCCCCTCGCTGTTCACCAAAGCGCATAAGGTCAGGCAGGCAGATTGTTTTTTCTTTGCTGAATACCCGCATCTCAGGCACTCAGCAAAAAACTGCGGACAGGAAAACCTGCCCGCATCAGGATTACGCCGTGGCGCGTTCGTTCCAGGAATCGGAATGAATGATGTTGCCGTCTTTGTAGGTCCAGGTGATTTTTTCGTAACGCAGTTCAATGCGTTCAAGGTGGTTGTGCTTCTCTTTGGAAGGATCCTTGATGTCATACATTTCAGGATTCACTTTCACCACCTTCACGTTTTCCAGTTTGGTGTTGAAGTACTCCACTTCCTGGCCCGCATCGTTGATTTTGTACCACTTGAATTCAGCAGATTTCAGGGTCTGACCGGTGGTCACCGCCTTGTACAGATACGGGCTGGAGGAATCGATTTCTTTAGTGAACAGGAACGGCGTGTGGATACGCGTGCCGGTCAGCTTGCCGGTGTTGTTATCGGTTGGGATGTACAGGTTATGCTCCTGTGCGACCACCTCGATGCTGCCTTCGCGGTCCTGAACGTCTACAGACCCTTTGATGTCCGCGCCGCCGTCGTCTTTCAGCCAAAGATAAACAGGAATTGCCATGGAATTACTCTCCATTTAATTGTGATGCGCCATCATCCTGCGATGGCGCCGGGTGTTTGCCGGGTATCTGACAGGCGTTCGCCTGCGGTACCAGACTGATTTCGACACGACGGTTGAGCGCACGGCCTTCCGGAGTGTCATTGGTTGCGACAGGGCGACTTTCACCATAGCCCTGCACCGCAAAACAGCTTTCCGGCACGTCGCCGGTGTCACGCATCCAGTTGCGTACCGCCTCGGCACGTTTCAGAGATAGCGTCTGGTTTAGCTGCGGATTGCCGGTGTTATCGGTATGGCCGGACACGACAATCAGCCAGCCCGGTTTTGCTTTAATACCTACCAGTGAATTCACCAGCATTTTGGTGGAGCCCGCTTTCAGCACGAACTTGCCGGAATCGAACAATGACATGCTGTCGAGGCGCACAATTTTCGGTACCGGTTTGGGCTTCGGCTGCGGTTTGGGTGGCGGAGGTGGCGGCACATACGAGCGGATCGCGTCCAGTACCGGCGTTCGTAAACGTTCCCCTTGATAAAGCCCCAGCCCCAGCCGGGTCGGTACGCCGTTACGTGCATAGTCATCCAGCAACGCCGCATCCTCGCGGAGGACCGCAACGGCGCGAGCCTTCGGACCGTAGTCATCCATGGAGAGGCTGTCGTAACGGGCAATATCGAAGCCCACGCGATGCAGCAACTGGCGATTGTTCCAGCCACTGCTGAGCAGCGCGGCGATGGCCGCCAGGGTGAAAAGACCAAGGGCACAGCGCCAGGTGCGGGCTCGTGGCGTGAGCCCGCGTCCCTCCGGCAGCAGCGGCAGGATGAAATCCGGGAAGGGTGAGAAAACCGTGCTGTCCGTCCCTACCGGCTGCCAGCCGCTCACCTGCTGCAAAGCGGTATGGCGCGACAACCACGCCGTCCAGGCCGATGAGGCGAGGCTTCCTGCAAGAATTGGCCCCATTCCCCACAGCACCGCTGCAGGTGCGATGGCCGGAACATCAGGGTTTTCGTCCATAAATACCGCCTGGACATGCTGATGGAACCAGCTCGCCAGGCTGTTCATCAGCACCTGCTGCTGCATCGCAGGCGCACCGCCGGTGTTGACCCACGCTGCGATAGAACAAGGCGCGTTCGACTCACGCCAGACGGTCCTTCCTTCACCCGGAAGAGCGGCCTGCCAGAACATGTCAGCCGACATCTCACTACCAATCTGACCATTCAGAATCAGTGGTACAGAATGTCCGATTTCTTTGCGTAATTGGCTAATTTGCCAGCGCAAAGCCAGCAGTCGGCTGGTAAGCCCCTCGCTGTCAGCATGCTTTTGCGGGCATACACAGACCATCACCGACAGCTGACGCCCCCAGTCCGGGCGCTGCTGCAGTACCTGACGGGCAACCTGTTCCAGATCCTGATGGCCCTCAACGCGGATCCAGCATCCCTGCGTGACGGTCAGTACCGGTGACTGTTGCATACATGCCAGCGGCAGATCGCCACAGACCAGCACCACGGGTTGACGGTAAGTGGCTTCCGGAAGGTCATCCAGATGCAGGGTGGCGTCGTGCTCAGCACGAGGTCTGGCGATATACCAGAACGCGATGATAAGCCCGAACATTGCCATTAGAACGAGCACTGAAACCAGCCGGGATACCGGCAGGAAACCCAGACAGACCGCAGCACTCAGCAGGGCAGCCCACAATGCCAGTCCACGCTGTTGTGCAGGACTCATTTTATGGCTCCCGGCAACAGGGACAGCAGCATCTGATCGAGCCAGTGATCCAGCCCCCACCAGAGCGCGGCGAGAACAACCACGCTCAGGACAATACGCACGGGCCATGATCCCAGCCATCCCCCCATTCCTCGCCCGGCACGGCTCTCTGCCAGCACAGGGTGATTTTGTGGGTAGCTGAACGGCGTAATATGTTCACTGAGTGCGCTGACCAGCTTCTGGCGTTCCGGGTCGTTCAGCGCACGAAAATTGCCCAGAAAACCGAGCATCATTACCCGCTGGAAGCAGGTCAGTACGGCATTGTCCGGTGCTGGATCACGCAGCACATCGCGCATCCTGTCACACAGGGTGTCACCGGCATCCATCGTGCCGAGAAAATGCCCCTGCAGCGGTATGTCATACCACTGAACACAGGCATCATCCTCCACACCGCGACCTTTGACCGCCTCATCAAGCAATGCACATTGTGCAGTGAGGATATGCTCACAGCTGGTCTCGTCCAGCTCGCTCGCTTTCAGTTCACGCTGAACTCGCTCCACATCAGCGATACAGCGTTCCCACAAGAGCCGACCTTCACCTTCCTGAAACTGCGGGCCATGGCGGAGGCTAATGACCTGAAGCCAGGTGTTCTGCAGCAAAGCATCAATATCAACAGACACGGCGGTGCCGCGTTTACGCTCACTCATGTTCTCAGCACCGCGAAGAGTTCAAGTTCTGGCTCGCCAAGCATGCCCGGGACGTAAAACATGCATGTCCCACTCTGGAGCATGTCCGCTGCAAGAGGATGGGAGAGATCGAGACTGAAATACTGATTTTCCAGGCGCAGTGGAATGGCGGCTGGCACATGGCGCAGCGGCGTCAACGGCACGCCCACGCGGGAAGAGTTGACGATCCCACGCACATGGTCAGGACTGCCCACCTTACACTGGCGCGGAAACTGTTCCTGCAGTTGCGCCACCGGGATCGGTGAACGCACAGAAAGATAGTAATCAGCCCCTTCGCGCAGTCGTGGATCATGCAGCCGAGCCTGCCAGAAGTGCAGTCGCGGATCATAATCAAGTGCCAAAGACACCACGCGGGACGGCAGGCTGGCCTCAAGCAAATCGCCAAGCAAATCAAACAGCGGCGGAAACACCGCGTTCAGTTGCTCATGATGCCAGACCGGTATGGCGTTCACCTGATGCTCCAGAGAGAAGGTCAGCAGGCTCCCCGCCAGGCGAGAAAGTTCCGGATACAGACGTTCCGGCGGACTTTGCGGGTTACGCTGGAACTGGCCAAGCACGGGCTCAGCGCTGTTTAGCGCGTTGAGCAGCCAGAACAGCGATACATCTGCCACGGCAAAGTCCGCCATACGCTCATTGCTTTCACGCCGCATTGCCATCAGACGGCTCAGGCGCGCCCGCAGCTGGGTCATCAATTGTTCAAGCTGGGTAACCAGCCAGCGGCTGCCCTGCAGGGTCAACAGCGGGGGGAGAAACGTCTCATCGAGTTGCCATATACCCTGCGAATCTTGCTGCAATCGGGCGATCGGGCAGGTCAGGTAGTCACTGTTGTTCTGGTGGGCAAAACGCAAAGTCAGTTCCGGCTGCATCACCGCAATCTGGCGTGTATCTTCCCCAAAAGTATTGCGCACATCCCGCCAGCGCTGGCGATATCTCACCGGGCGCTCGGCCACTTCATCGGGTTTCAGGCAGTTGCCGCCGTTTGCCCGCAGCAGCGGAAGAGCCAGCACGACCGTCACCGCCTGCGATTCGCTTTCAAGCGACAGCACCGGCGGCAAAGCATCAGCATTGTCTGTATCAATCAGCGTACCGTCCTGAAAACGGACATGCAGATGACGGGCCTGCAGACGTCCAAGCCTGAGAGATTCCGGTTCGAAAGTGGCGTCAATGACCCCATACGGCGAGGTAAGCCCCAGCCGGGCAATACATTCGGCAGACCAGGCCGCATACGCGGCCTGTTGCTGAAAGTGCTGGGGAGAGACCATTATGCCTCTGCCCCATAACGGTTGTTCCGTTTTCATCGGCTTCCTGCCCGTTTTTACGATTTCGCTTTCGGCATCTGGGAAACCAGCGACAGGTTCACGTCCATGCCTTCTACCTGGAAGTGCGGAATAGCGTACAATTTCACGCGGAAGAAGCCTGGGTTGTCCTCAATATCTTCCACCACCACTTTCGCATCACGCAGTGGATGAGACGCCTGCAGCTCATCGCCCGGGTCGGTCATTTCGGTCACCAGGCTGCGGACCCAGGTATTCAGCTCCAGCTCCAGCAGTCGGCGATCCTTGGTAGTACCGATGTTTTCACGCTGAATCAGCTTCAGGTAGTGAGCGATACGCGACAGCAGGAAGATGTACGGAAGACGGGCGTTGATGCGGCTGTTCGCCGTTGCATCTGCAGTGTCATACAGCGCCGGTTTCTGCGTGGAGTTAGCCGAGAAGAAGCAGGCGTAGTCGCGGTTTTTGTAGTAGGACAAAGGAATGAAGCCCAGATTCGCGAATTCGAATTCACGGGTTTCCGGGATCATCACCTCGCTTGGGATTTTCACCTGATTGCCGGTACCGAGATCGTACAGATGGATCGGCAGGTCCTGAACCGCACCGCCAGCCTGTGGCCCACGAATCTGTACACACCAGCCATTATTGATAAAGCTGCGCACCATGTTGGACGCGAAGGCAAACGATGCGTTGGTCCACAGATATTTGTCGTGATCCGGACCTTTGACCTCTTCGACATAATTGAAGCTGCGAACCGGAACGGTATCCGGGCCATACGGTAAGCGTCCCAGTACGCGCGGCATCACCAGGCCGATGTAGCGGGCGTCGTCAGTATCGCGGAACGATTTCCACTTGATGTACTCCGCGCGGTCAAAATAGTTACCAATATCTTTAATCGCCGCGACGTCTTCCATGGACTCCTTGAGGAAGAATTTCGGGCCTGCCGAGCCGATAAACGGCATATGTGCCGCAGCAGAGACCTTGGAAATATTGCGCAGGAGAGCGACATCCTGCGCTGAAGCGTCGAACTCGTAAGCGGAAATCAGCGCCGCAATGGGCTCGCCGCCCGGGGTGTCATATTCGTCGATGTAGGTATGTTTATACAGACCACTCTGAATGACTTCTGGACAGTCTTCAAAGTCCTGACGCAGGTCTTCTTTAGACATACTCAGCAACTCAATTTTCACGTTCTGGCGAAAATCGGTTTTATCCACCAGCGACTTCACACCGCGCCACAGGCTTTCAACCGCCTGAAACTCATCATGGTGCATGACAGCGTCCAGCTGGCGGCTGATCTGATAATCGAGCTCAGCGATATGATGATCAATCAGGCTCTTATCCAGTTTTTCGACCTTCGAGCCTGCTTTGGTCAGACATTCCAGAAAGACCTGCATACCTGCAGTCAGACGCTCATCCGCGGTCGCATCTGACATCGCCTGGGCATCTTGCCAGATATCCAACGCGCTCAGCTCAGAGACAGGGCTCAGATTGATTTTCTCAAACAGGGAAGCGTAAACCCCACCCGCAACAGGACGTTCCAGCACCACGCTTTCACCGTCAGCAATATTATTTTGTACAGACATGAGCATTCCTTGATTAATCCGTTAAAACAGCTTGATGGTTAAGGTTTTTTTGGTGCCAGAGCTGATAGCTCATTTCGCAAATCAGCGCTAAGCGACTGGTCAAGAACGATTTTTTCCAGCTCTTTTCGGAAAGTCTGGTTATCCAACAGGTTGGCCTTCAGATCGCGAAGCAAGTTGCGCATCGCCAACATCGCCTTCAACTGCGGTATCTGGGCAGCAACCTGCTCCGGCGTGAAATCTTTCATGCTCTGGAAAGTCAGCTGAATGTTGTCTTCACCACCATCGTCAGAGAGCGTATTTTTAACGGTCAGATTAACTTTTGGGGAATATTCGGAAAGGACACTGTCAAAATTATTTTTGTTAATATTAACTTTTTCACGCTCGGATATTGACGCAGATTCCTGCCCGTTGCTGAAATCACCCGTAACAAGCAATTTCAAGGGTAATTCCATTTTCTTACTTGCTCCGCCAGTATGCAGGTCAAGCTTCAGGTTAATACGTGCCTTAGGCACCTCATTCTGAAAACTGTCAGCCATCTCATCGTCCCTCTTTGTTTTGCTATGAAAACTTCACGGTATCGTTCTTGATGCGCAATAATAGAATAATGATCGGCGCAAAATCAAATGCACAGATCATTTATCCGAATCAAGAAATTTCTTAAGAATTTTCCACTAAAACATTATTGCGGAATGGCTGGTCAACTCAGAAAAAGACGCTACTTCTGGACTATAAAACGAATATTCATATCGAATAAACGATCGCAGGCAGATAAACCCTCACAAAAACACCCTGTCTTGACCTGCATCATAACAATGAAGTCAAAAATAATAAACACACAGGCAAACGTTATTGTGACTCGATAAAATGAAGACGTTAAGAAATAATGAAAACACACGATTTTATTGATTGCATGAATAACACCTAAGAAATTTCGCAGGGAATTTTCTTATTAATTTACCTGGAGTGTTAAATAATTTTCTTAACTAAGTGACCTGCCACAACTTAACCCGCGACGCTTTTTATTCATTCAGCCCCCCATTTTGAGATGTTTCCATCGCCAACACATGCAGACTGACGCTTTCACAGCAGAGAATATAAAAACTGTAAAATCAAGCACCTCCCTGACTGTCGCTTTTTTAATCAAAAACGAGTAATAGCACATAACGTATAACGGTGCTACATTACGCCGCCCGCCCAAATCAGCAGTGGCCAGGCAACGCCGTAAAGTTCGGTAAAGCCTGCAACCATCACCTTGAAGAACGGTCTTATCGGCACGTCGTATCGCAAACTCTGCGCTACCTTTACAGGCTTCATATAGGTTTTACTATTTTGTCTCAATCCAAATTTCAACGTGCGTTTTTACACCCACGTTACTGGTTTACATGGTTTGGTCTTGGCGTTCTCTGGCTGCTGGTTCAACTCCCCTACCCTGCGCTGCGTTTGCTGGGGTCTAAACTGGGTAGCGTCTCCCGCTATTTCCTGAAGCGTCGCGAATCCATCGCGCGTAAAAATCTTGAGCTTTGCTTCCCTCAGTACAATGCTGAAGAGCGGGAGAAACTCATCGCTGAAAACTTCAAGTCTATCGGCATGGCGTTGCTTGAAACCGGCATGGCCTGGTTCTGGCCGGATGAGCGCGTGCGCAAGTGGTTTGACGTGGAAGGACTGGATAACCTTAAACGCGCGCAGATGCAAAAACGCGGCGTGATGGTCGTTGGCGTTCACTTTATGTCGCTGGAGCTGGGCGGCCGCGTGATGGGGCTTTGTCAGCCCATGATGGCAACCTACAGACCGCACAACAGTGCGCTGATGGAGTGGGTGCAAACGCGCGGACGTATGCGTTCCAACAAAGCGATGATCAGCCGTAATAACCTGCGCGGTATGGTTGGTGCTCTGAAGAAAGGTGAAGCCGTCTGGTTTGCACCCGATCAGGATTACGGACGTAAAGGCAGCAGCTTTGCTCCCTTCTTTGCCGTAAAAGACGTGGCGACGACCAACGGTACTTTTGTCATTTCGCGTTTGTCAGGTGCCTCCATGCTGACCGTGACAATGGTGAGAAAAGCGGATAAGTCAGGCTACCGTCTGCACATCTCCCCAGAAATGGCTAACTATCCGGAAAACGAGTGTGAAGCAGCAGCGTTTATCAATAAGGTCATCGAAACAGAAATTATGCGCGCGCCTGAGCAGTACCTCTGGATGCATCGCCGTTTCAAAACGCGCCCTCTCGGCGAAGCCTCGCTCTATATTTAAGCCTTCCAGTAAGGTTAGTTTCGCTAAGAAACTAACCTTTTCAATCACCTGTCATCCCACGACTAAACCGCCTTTCATAGCGTCGCCCAAAGTGAATTTATTGCGTCGTGAAATCAAACTGTCGCCGTTCCACGACACTCGTAAGTAACGGAAATTATTTAAAAAAATCCCTCTTGCCACCCCTCATTTTTAGGCGTACATTAGCGCCGTCTGGCTACAGGAAAGCACAGAATTCTGAGCTGGAGTCGGCGGCATAACGGGATAATTCTCATTTCTGATTTGGCCGGATTTCAGCTCTCTATAATCAGTTGGACTCTGTTTTTAAGTGCGTACCACAAGATACGCGGAGCGATGAAACGTGAAATATTTCTTTATGGGCATTTCGGTGATCGTTTTAGTCTGGGCCGGAACCTTTGCCCTGATGATCTAGTGAGAACATGCAGTCAAAAAAACAGGAGCCATTTGGCTCCTGTTTTTTATGTCATGACGATGCGGGGTGTTCTGCGACGCTCTTTGAGGTGAGAAGACCGTCGGCCCGGAACATACTCTTGATGCCCCTCACCGCCTGACGAATACGGTCGCTGTTTTCAATCAGGGCAAATCGCACATGGGTGTCGCCGTAATCACCAAAGCCAATGCCCGGTGACACACACACCTTCGCATCCTGCAGTAGTTTTTTAGCAAACTCCAGCGATCCCATCGCCGCGTAAGGTTCAGGAATTTTCGCCCAGACGTACATGGACGCTTTCGGCATTTCCACCATCCAGCCGGCCTCATGCAGCCCTTTTACCAGTACGTCGCGGCGGCGCTTATACTGGGCGGCAATCTCGTGAACGCACTGCTGGTCGCCTTCCAGGGCAGCGATAGCGGCGACCTGCAGCGGCGTGAAGGTACCGTAGTCGTGGTAACTCTTGATGCGCGCCAGTGCACTCACCAGCGTTTTATTACCCACCATAAAGCCAATACGCCAGCCCGCCATGTTGTAGCTTTTCGACAGGGTAAAGAACTCTACCGCCACGTCACGCGCGCCCGGAACCTGCATAATCGACGGGGCTTTCCAGCCGTCATAGACGATGTCAGCGTAGGCTAAATCGTGAACCACCAGCACGTCATAACGCTTGGCCAGCGCGACAACTTTCTCGAAGAAATCGAGCTCCACGCACTGGGCCGTTGGGTTCGACGGGAAACCCAGGATCATCATTTTAGGTTTCGGATAGCTTTCGCGAATGGCACGTTCCAGCTCGTTAAAGAAATCGACACCTTCCACCAGCGGCACGGAGCGGACCTGCGCCCCGGCAATCACCGCGCCGTAGATATGGATCGGATAGCTTGGATTAGGCACCAACACCGTATCGCCATGATCCAGCGTGGCCAGCATCAGGTGTGCCAGCCCCTCTTTCGAGCCGATGGTGACAATCGCTTCACTTTCAGGATCAATATCAACCTGATAGCGATCCTGATACCAGCGCGAGATCGCGCGACGTAACCTGGGAATACCGCGAGAGGTTGAGTAGCCGTGCGTATCCGGGCGCTGGGCAACCGTGCAAAGCTTTTCAACGATATGTGGCGGCGTTGGGCCGTCAGGGTTACCCATGCTGAAATCGATAATATCTTCGCCGCGCCGACGCGCAGCCATCTTCAGTTCAGCAGTGATATTGAAAACATAAGGGGGGAGACGATCGATACGCGTAAAACGGCGTTCAGGACTGAATTCAGCCATAGATTCCTCAGATTAACGTTAGCGCCCGGACCGTCCGAGCGACGCTGCCACCGATGTGGCGTGCTTAGAAAATAACCTGAAAAAAATCATGCTGTCGAGGGGGAAATGAAAAAAAAGCGCGCGCGTGAAAACCGGAACACGGCAACGCCTGAAATTGAAAGCATGGTTCTGATATCGGCTTTCTGTTAGCCGTTATTTAACACAATGATATCAAAACAGTTACCTGCCGATATGGCGCTGAGAACAAATCGGGTCGCATCAATCCTTACCAGGCAATCCCCTTTGTAAATTATGGTTTTTCCTCATTTGATAAACCCGACGGATAGCTGGTCAATACGCCTCAGGTTTTTTATCATGGTTTTTTCCCGTTTTCCCAGGTCTGCTCCGTGCACGAGATATTCACTATGCTGCTGGCGGTTTTTGACCGTGCGGCATTAATGCTGATTTGCCTGTTCTTCCTTATTCGCATTCGCCTGTTTCGCGAGCTGTTGCATAAATCCGCACACTCGCCGAAAGAGCTGTTGGCCGTAACCGCCATCTTTTCGCTGTTCGCCCTGTTCAGCACCTGGTCCGGGGTGCCGGTAGAGGGTTCGCTGGTTAACGTGCGCATTATCGCCGTCATGTCCGGCGGAATTTTGTTTGGCCCGTGGGTGGGTATCATCACCGGCGTGATTGCCGGGACCCATCGCTACCTGATTGATATCGGTGGCGTAACGGCAGTGCCGTGCTTTATCACTAGCATTATCGCCGGGGTGCTATCCGGCTGGATAAGCCGCAAGATCCCGAAAAAACAGCGCTGGCGCGCCGGGATTGTCGCGGGCATGGTGTGCGAAACGCTGACCATGATTCTGGTCGTCGTCTGGGCCCCCACCACCGCGCTGGGGCTGGATATCGTTTCAAAAATAGGTATTCCCATGATCCTGGGCAGCGTCTGCATCGGTTTTATCGTGCTGCTGGTGCAGAGCGTTGAAGGGGAGAAAGAGGCCAGCGCCGCCCGTCAGGCCAAGCTGGCGCTGGACATCGCCAACAAAACGCTGCCGCTCTTTCGTCACGTTAACGCGGAGTCGCTGCGCCAGGTCTGCGAGATTATCCGCCACGACATTCACGCTGACGCCGTCGCCATCACCAATATCGACCACGTGCTGGCCTACGTTGGCGTTGGGGAACACAACTATCGCGACAGCGATGACACCATTAGTCCGACCACCAGACAGGCGATTAACTACGGCAAAATCATTATTAAAAACAATGATGAAGCTCACCGAACGCCGGAGATTCACTCGATGCTGGTGATCCCGCTGTGGGAGAAAGGCGTTGTGACGGGCACGCTGAAAATTTATTACTGCCACGCGCATCAGATCACCTCCACGCTGCAGGAGATGGCCATTGGCCTGTCGCAGATTATTTCTACCCAGCTTGAGGTCTCCCGGGCAGAACAGCTGCGCGAGATGGCAAATAAGGCAGAGCTGCGCGCGCTTCAGAGCAAAATTAATCCCCATTTCCTGTTTAACGCGCTGAATGCCATCTCCTCTTCCATTCGTTTGAATCCGGACACCGCGCGCCAGCTGATTTTTAACCTGTCGCGCTATCTGCGCTACAACATCGAACTAAAAGATGACGAGCAGATCGACATCAAAAAAGAGCTGTATCAGATCAAAGACTACATTGCGATTGAGCAGGCGCGCTTCGGCGACAAGCTCACGGTGATTTTTGATATTGATGAAGAGGTCAACTGCGTGATCCCGAGCCTGCTGATCCAGCCGCTGGTCGAAAACGCGATTGTTCACGGTATTCAGCCCTGTAAAGGCAAAGGGGTGGTCACCATCAGCATCACTGAAAGCGGAAACCGGGTGCGTATTGCCGTACGCGATACCGGCCACGGGATTGACCCAAAAGTCATTGAGCGCGTGGAGTCTAACGAAATGCCAGGGAATAAAATCGGGCTATTGAACGTACACCACAGGGTCAAGCTTCTCTACGGCGACGGGCTGCATATTCACCGTCTTGAACCAGGCACTGAAATCGCTTTTTACGTCCCGAATGAACGCTCCCCTGTTCATGCGGCGACATCACTGTTACCTCAGGGCGAGTAATATGAAAGTTATCATCGTAGAAGATGAAATCCTGGCTCAACAGGAGCTCAGCTGGCTTATCAAAACCCACAGCCAGATGGAGATTGTGGGTACGTTTGATGACGGTCTGGACGTGCTGAAGTTTTTGCAGCACAACCGGGTCGACGCGATTTTTCTCGATATCAATATTCCCTCGCTGGATGGCGTACTGCTGGCGCAAAACATCAATCAGTTTGCCCATAAGCCGTTTATTGTGTTCGTTACCGCCTGGAAAGAGCACGCCGTAGAAGCTTTCGAGCTGGAGGCGTTTGACTATATTCTGAAACCTTACCAGGAGTCGCGGATTGTCAGCATGCTGCAAAAGCTGGAGGCCGCATGGCAGCAGCAGACCGCCCCCGCCAGCCCCGCGGTACGCGAAAACGACACCATTAATCTGGTCAAAGATGAGCGCATCATCGTGACCCCGGTCAACGATATCTACTACGCCGAAGCGCACGAAAAGATGACGTTTGTCTATACGCGGCGGGAATCATACGTCATGGCGATGAACATCACCGAGTTTTGCAGCAAGCTGCCAGCGGCCCACTTTTTCCGCTGCCACCGTTCGTTCTGCGTCAATTTAAACAAGATCCGCGAGATCGAACCGTGGTTTAACAACACCTATATTTTGCGTCTCAAAGATCTGGATTTTCAGGTGCCGGTGAGCCGCAGCAAAGTGAAAGAGTTCCGCCAGCTGATGCACCTGTAACGAAAGAGCCCTCTCCCGCGGGAGAGGGTTATGATGCGTCAGAGGATTTGACCGAGAACCTGACGCAGATGGGCACCCGAACCCAGCAGGCCTGGGTTATCATGCACGATGAGATAAACAGGAATGTCCTGTACGTAGCTTCTGAAGCGCCCTTTATCTTCAAACCCGCCGCGGAAGCCGGAGGCTTTAAAGAAGTCGAGGAAGCGCGGCACAATCCCGCCCGCAATATAGACCCCGCCGAAAGTGCCCAGCGTCAGCGCCAGGTTGCCGCCGAAACGTCCCATGATCACGCAGAACAGCGACAGAGCGCGGCGGCAGTCAATGCAGCTGTCCGCCAGCGCGCGTTCGGTGACGTCCTTCGGCTGCAGATTTTCCGGCAGACGACCATCCGATTTCACAATCGCCCGGTACAGGTTCACCAGCCCCGGCCCTGAAAGGACGCGCTCGGCGGAAACGTGGCCGATCTCCGCGCGTAACTCTTCGAGGATAATGCCCTCTTCTTCGCTGTTTGGCGCAAAGTCTACGTGGCCGCCTTCACCCGGCAGGCTCACCCAGCGCTGAGCAACATGCACCAGGTGCGACACGCCCAGGCCGGTACCGGCACCGTAAACCGCAATCGGCTTGCCCTCGACCGGCTCAGCACCGCCAAACTGGATCAGGTGCTCCGGCTTTAGCATCGGGATCGCCATGGACACCGCGGTGAAGTCGTTGATGATTTCCAGATGCGCAAACCCGAGGTTTTTTTTCATCTCTGCGATGGAGAAGGCCCAGGTATGGTTGGTCATTGCGACCCAGTCGCCGGTTATCGGGCAGGCAATGGCGATGCAACCGTCTTCGACGCTCGCCTGATGCTCTTCCAGATAGACGCGAACAACGGCCTCAAGGCTTGGGTAATCCAGCCCTGAGTAGGTTTTCGCCCGGGAAATTTCACCGCTACTTACATCGCATAATGCGAGACGCGCGTTCGTGCCGCCCACATCGCCTACCAAAGCATACTTTGTCATTCTTCTACTGCTCCGCTAAAGTCAGAATAAATCTTTGGGACACTGTAAATTCAAGGCGTGATAACAACAACGACCGGAAGGTGAATGCCCGTGGATTATCGATCTTCGTCACAGAATAACTTTACCGTTTCAGCACCTTTTGCACTATTGCCAGAAGGCTTAATGTGCAAAGTAACGTAATACCTTTTGTACAAGGAAATCATCATGCTCCACCCGCGAGCCAGAACCATGCTGTTGCTGGCCATTCCTGCGCTGATCATCGGCGTGGCCTCAAGCCTGGTACTTATTGTCGTGATGAAAGTCGCGTCGGTGCTGCAAACCCTGTTATGGACGGCGCTTCCGGCAAAACTGGGAGTCACCGCTGATTCTTCGGCGTGGATCATTGTAATGCTGACGTTAACCGGCATTGCGGTGGGCCTGGTGATCCGTTTCAGTCCCGGTCATGCCGGACCGGACCCGGCGCTGGAACCGCTGATTGGCGCTCCGATTCAGCCCTCTGCACTGCCGGGGCTGATCGTCGCGTTGATCGTGGGCCTGGCGGGCGGCGTCAGTCTGGGCCCCGAGCATCCTATTATGGCGGTGAATATAGGTCTGGCGGTTTACCTTGGCTCACGCATTCTACCGCGCGTCGGCGCGCTGGACTGGACCATCCTCGCCTCCGCTGGCACCATCGGGGCGCTTTTCGGCACGCCTGTTGCTGCCGCTCTGATTTTTTCACAGACGCTCACCAGCAATGATGATGCCCCACTCTGGGATAAACTTTTTGCTCCGCTGATGGCTGCAGCCGCCGGCGCGCTGACGACCAGCCTGTTTTTCCATCCCCATTTTTCCCTCTCTCTGCCCCACTACGGAGAGATGCAGATAGCGGATATTTTCAGCGGCGCCATCGTCGTCGCAATAGCCATCGCGCTGGGGATGGTGGCGGTATGGTGTCTTCCGCGCCTGCACCGGCTGGTGCATAAGCTCAAACATCCGGTGCTGATTCTGGGTACAGGGGGATTAATCCTCGGAATATTAGGCTCGATTGGCGGGACGGTGACGCTGTTCAAAGGTCTGGATGAGATGCAGCAGCTCGCCTTCAGCCAGGTATTTAGCGTTTCCGATTACCTGCTGTTTGCCGTCATCAAGCTGGCGGCGCTGGTCGTCGCTGCAGCCTGCGGTTTCCGCGGTGGACGCATCTTCCCGGCGGTGTTTGTCGGTGTGGCACTGGGGCTGATGCTGCACGAGCATGTCGATGCGGTTCCAGCGGCGATTACCGTCTCCTGCTCTATTCTGGGGCTGGTACTGGTGGTGACGCGTGATGCGTGGCTAAGCCTGTTTATGGCGGCGGTCGTGGTGCCGGATTCAACGCTTTTCCCGCTGCTCTGCATCGTGATGTTGCCCGCCTGGCTCCTGCTGGCGGGCAAACCGATGATGATGGCCTGGCGAAACGACAAGTAATCAGGCGCTATTGCGCGCTTCCAGCGCTTTGGTAATCGCTCCCAGCAGCGGCGGGATGTCCGCTTTTGGCAGCATCACCTCAATCAGCGAGAGCCGCTCGTGGTGCGCCACTTTCTCCAGCACGTCCGCCAATTGCTCCGCTTCACTGACCCGCCAGCACTGAGCCTGAGGATCGAGGCTCAGGGCCTGCGGGATTTGCGTCCAGTTCCATAGCGCAATGTCGTTGTAACGCTGTTCCGGCCCGTGAATTGCCCTTTCAACCGTGTATCCTTCGTTGTTGAGCACCAGGATGATGGGGGGTTGTTTATCACGCAACATTGACCCGAGCTCCTGAATGGTCAGCTGCGCCGCGCCATCACCCGTCAGCACAATCACGCGCCGGTTCGGGCAAGCCGTTTGTGCGCCGAACGCCGCGGCAAGGGTGTAGCCGATCGAGCCCCACAGCGGCTGGACGATAAAATTCACGTCGGCAGGCAAACGCAGGTCAATCGCGCCGAAGGCCGAGGTCCCCTGATCGGCAAGGATGATATCTCCCGGGCGAATAAACGTTTGCAGCGTTTTCCAGAAATTCTCCTGGGTAAGCGATCCCTCCGGTTGAGGGAAGTTCATCGCGCTATGGGACAAGGGAGCTGGCTTCTCGTGAACATGCTGTTTGCACAGCTCCACCAGCGTTTCAATTGCCTGAAGCATTGGGATGCCGGTAAACCAGATATCACCGACGCGTGAAGCATGAGGCTGAACCTCTATCGTTTGCGACGGGGTTAACTGGTGGGTGAAGCCAGCCGTCAGGGTATCGGTAAATCGCGTGCCGATGCACAGCACCGTGTCCGCCCCCTCTATCGCCTCTTTTACCGGGCCGGCGCTTGCCGAACCGCTGTAAGTGCCGTAAAAGCCGGCGTGACGTTCGTCGAATATGCCTTTGCCCATCAGCATGGTGGCGTGTGCCATCGGTACGTCCTTCACCCACTTCTGTAGCGCATGCTTCAGCCCATGGCGCAGAACAAGGAAATCCGCTAACAGCGCGGTACGTTTGCTGGCAGCCAGTTTATTCTCCGCGGCATCCCGGAACGCTTTCAGGCAGGCGCTATCGGCATGGGCATGCCGAAGCGTGAGAGCGTTTACAGGCGGCGTGGCGGCTTTTTTTGCCACATCGGCAGGTAACATCAGATAGCCGGGGCGACGTTCCCGGAGCATGGTCGTCAGTACCCGGTCAATTTCATAACAGGCGTTTTGTTCAGTCAGGATCGCCTGTGCAACGGTGATCGGTTCGCTCATATGGTAAAAATGACGGAACTCACCATCGCCCAGCGTATGGTGCAGCAGCTCGCCTCTTTGCTGAGAAGCCGTGCCCGGCGCCCCAACGATATGCAGTACCGGAACGTGCTCGGCATAGCTGCCCGCAATGCCGTTCATGGCACTTAACTCTCCTACGCCAAACGTCGTCAGCAGCGCCGCGAAGCCCTTACAGCGGGCATATCCGTCAGCGGCATAAGAGGCGTTTAATTCGTTGGCACAGCCCACCCAGCAGATATCCGGGCTGTCTATCACGTGGTCGAGAAACTGCAGGTTATAGTCGCCCGGCACGCCAAACAGATGATCGGCTCCACAATCTGTAAGACGGTCCAGCAGGTAATCGGCGACGCAGTACGGGGTACGCATAAACAGGTATCCTTCTGATGTTGACCTCACCTTGAGTATTAAATAAGCGTGATGGCTGTCCAGAATTGGCGGTAAGAAGGGTATGGAAAGAATGCTTTACAAAAAAGGCTGCGCTATGCTGCTTTTTTTCACGTTAATGTAAACGTATACACTACTTTTTCTCTGCAGCGCGAGGGGTCATAAAAATGGGTTATCAGCCGGACAAAAGTCGTTACCAGACAATGGAGTATCGCCGCTGCGGGCGTAGCGGGCTCAGGTTCCCTGCCGTCTCGCTCGGGCTGTGGCACAATTTTGGTGACGCCACGCTTCTCGAAAACAGCCGTCAACTTTTACAGCGCGCATTCGATGTGGGTATTACGCATTTCGACCTTGCCAATAACTATGGTCCCCCGCCGGGGTCCGCCGAGCGTAATTTCGGCCGTATTTTGCAGGAGGATTTCCTGCCCTGGCGCGACGAGCTAATCGTCTCCACGAAAGCGGGATATACCATGTGGGACGGCCCTTACGGCGACTGGGGATCGCGCAAATATCTGCTGGCAAGCCTGGATCAAAGCCTGAAGCGCATGGGGCTGGAGTATGTCGATATCTTCTATCATCACCGTCCCGATCCTGAAACGCCGTTGCAGGAAACCATGAAAGCGCTTGACCATCTGGTGCGCCAGGGCAAAGCTCTGTATGTCGGGTTATCCAACTACCCCGCCGAACTGGCGCGTAGAGCGATTGATATCCTGAACGATCTGGGCACGCCCTGCCTGATTCACCAGCCGAAATACTCGATGTTCGAACGTGCGCCGGAACAGGGTTTGCTGGATGTTCTGCAGGAAAAAGGGGTCGGCTGTATTCCCTTCTCGCCGCTGGCAGGCGGACAGTTGACCAACCGGTATCTTAACGGTATTCCCGCCGATTCCCGTGCGGCAAGCGGCAGTCAATTCCTTAACCCGGATCAGATCACCGAAGAGAAGCTGGAGAAGGTACGCAAGCTAAACGCCCTGGCGGAAAGCCGCGGCCAGAAACTCTCCCAGATGGCGCTGGCCTGGGTGTTACGCCATGAGGAAGTGACCTCGGTGCTGATTGGGGCAAGTAAAGCGGCTCAGATCGATGACGCCGTGGGCATGCTGAAAAACCGCCATTTTTCCGCAGAAGAGCTGACGCGTATTAACGAAATCCTGAACAGCTCAAAATAAAACCACTTTTAGCAAAAAGTGCTCTCCCTCAGCAATTCGGAGTTGAGGCGATGAAACGAGGCTTTACCAACTCGTAATATTGCGTTAACAGGCCCCACGAAGGCCCCGATCGTGAAGGAGAAAGAGTATGTTCAGGTCACTGATTCTTGCAGCGGTATTACTGGCTTCAGCCCCGCTCATCGCCACTGCGGGCGAAATCACCCTGTTGCCATCAGTAAAATTACAAATTGGCGATCGTGACGACTACGGCAGATACTGGGACGGTGGCTACTGGCGCGACCGTGACTACTGGAACCGTCATTATGAATGGCGTGGTGACCGCTGGCGCAGGCATGATAACGGCCTGCATCGCGGCTGGTATAAAAATAACGCCTATGAACGCGGCTACCGCGAAGGCTGGAACGATCGTGACGACCGCCGCGGCGGCTGGGGTCACGGCGGAAAAGGACACGGTGGTCACGGCCACGGTCGTCATTAATGCAAAAAGGAGCCTCCCGGCTCCTTTTTCTTTTATAGCCCCAGCGCTGTGCCAATCAACAGCCATAAGTTTAGCGCTACGACTACCACCACAATCGCCCAACCGGTTCGTTTCACCAGCGTCGTGTTAACCAAATCGCCCATCAACGTTTTATTGCTGGTGAAAATCAGCAGCGGCACCAGCGCCAGCGCAATACCAAAGCTCAGCAGCACCTGGCTCATCACCAGAATTCGCGTTGGATCGAGCCCCATCAGAATCACAACAAATGACGGCAGCATGGTGACAAAACGACGCACCCACAGTGGAATATGGAAGCGCACAAAACCCTGCATCACCACCTGCCCTGCCAGCGTACCTACCACCGTGGAAGAGAGGCCGGCAGCGACCAGGCTCAGACCAAATATCGTTGCAGCAGCATGGCTCAGTAACGGCTCCAGCGTGAGATAGGCCTGATCGAGATCGGCAATACCGGTATGGCCGTTAAAATGGAAAGCGGCGGCGGCGGTGGCCATCATCGCCAGATTCACAAAACCCGCGATGGTCATGGCGATTGCCACATCCCATTTGGTTGCCGAATAACGCTCTTTGCGCGTCCCACCATGAAGATGCTGGGTCAGCGAGGAGTGCAAATAAATGACATGCGGCATGATGGTCGCCCCCAACACCCCGGCGGCCAGGAACACCGCTTCCGAGGTTGGCAGGCCTGGGATCACCATGCCTTTCGCGAGCTGCGCCAGGTTCGGCTGTGAGAAAATCAGCTCAACGATGTACGCCGCAGCGACAAACAGCAGCAGACCACCAATGACCTTCTCCAGCGGCTTTTGCCCTCGACGCTGCAGCATCAGGATCAGGAACGTAGCAATCCCGGTCAGTACCGCCCCTTGTAACAGTGACACACCCAGAATTAACTTAAAGCCGATCGCCGCGCCGATAAACTCAGCGAGGTCGGTTGCCATGGCGATGATTTCTGCCTGAACCCAGTAGAGCCAGACCGCTGGACGCGGATAGTGGTCGCGGATTTGCTCCGCCAGGTTTTTACCCGTGGCAATCCCCAGCTTTGCAGAGAGCATCTGGATCAGCATCGCCATCAGGTTAGCCCAGACGACCACCCACAGCAGCTTATAGCCGAAGCTGGCCCCGGCCTGAATATTGGTCGCAAAATTACCCGGATCGATATAGCCGATGGCAGCAATGAACGCAGGCCCCATTAATGCGAACCGCAACTTGCGCGCTGCTCTGCCACTGCTACCCTCTACGCGACTGTTTGTCATTATCTGCCTCTGGAAATATAGCCTTTGCTATGTTTAATGCTATAAAAATGAGAATGATTATCAAGATCATTTGGATGGTTTGAAATGATTTCTCTGATAGCTAAGAACGATAGATGGGCAGGTGGTGCGACATCACAGAATGTGAAAATGCGCAGTCATTTGTGAAGCGTAGCACACAAACTTAACTTTTCACTCATTTACCTAACATAACAAAAATGTATTGTGGATCACTATTTTTGAGACTCGTCACAGGATGTAACTATAGTGTGTCCTTGATCTCGTTTTCTTTTCGCTTGTTACATAGAATGTGCACGAAAATTAAACCTGCCTCATATTTGGAGCAAATATGGACCGCGTCCTTCATTTTGTCCTGGCACTTGTTGTCGTTACTGCACTCGCATTGCTGGTCAGCACAGACCGCAAAAAAATTCGTATTCGTTATGTTGTCCAACTGCTGGTCATTGAAGTTTTACTTGCGTGGTTCTTCCTGAACTCCAACGTAGGCCTCGGCTTCGTGAAAGGCTTCTCCGAAATGTTCGAAAAACTGCTCGGATTCGCCAACGAAGGGACAAACTTTGTCTTCGGTAAAATGAACGACGAAGGTCTGGCGTTCTTCTTCCTGAAGGTACTGTGCCCAATCGTCTTCATCTCCGCGCTCATCGGTATTCTGCAGCACATCCGCGTTCTGCCGTTCGTTATTCGAGGAATTGGTTTCCTGTTATCTAAAGTGAACGGCATGGGTAAGCTGGAATCTTTCAACGCCGTAAGCTCCCTGATCCTCGGTCAGTCTGAGAACTTCATTGCGTATAAAGATATCCTCGGCAAAATGTCCCGTAACCGCATGTACACCATGGCGGCAACCGCAATGTCTACCGTTTCCATGTCTATCGTGGGCGCGTATATGACCATGCTGGAGCCAAAATATGTTGTTGCAGCGCTGGTTCTGAACATGTTCAGCACCTTTATCGTTCTGTCGCTGATCAACCCGTACCGTGTTGACGCCAGCGAAGAGAACATTCAGATGTCAAACCTGCACGAAGGTCAGAGCTTCTTCGAAATGCTGGGTGAGTACATTCTGGCCGGTTTCAAAGTGGCGATTATCGTTGCCGCCATGCTGATCGGCTTCATTGCGCTGATTGCTGCACTGAACGCCCTGTTCGCTGCGGTGCTGGGTATCTCCTTCCAGGGCATTCTGGGCTACATCTTCTATCCATTTGCCTGGGTGATGGGTGTTCCGGCTCACGAAGCGCTGCAGGTGGGCAGTATCATGGCGACCAAGCTGGTTTCAAACGAATTCGTTGCGATGATGGATCTGCAGAAAATTGCCGGCACGCTCTCTCCACGTGCGGTGGGTATTCTGTCCGTATTCCTGGTCTCCTTCGCCAACTTCTCGTCCATCGGCATTATCGCCGGTGCGATTAAAGGCCTGAACGAAGAACAAGGTAACGTAGTTTCTCGCTTTGGCCTGAAACTGGTTTACGGCTCCACCCTGGTGAGCGTTCTGTCTGCTTCTATCGCAGCACTGGTACTGTAACGTTTACTGTTAAAACAAAAACCGGGAGTCTGGCTCCCGGTTTTTTTATGCCCGCAATTCTTTCAGCGGTTTGGGTTTGCCTATCAGATAGCCCTGCAGATAATCCACGCCGAAGCGAAGCAGCATCTCCCGCTGCGCCGGTGTTTCTACATATTCCGCAACAATGCACAGCGATTTCGTTTTCGCCAGATTACACATCGACTGGACGATCATCGCATCCATATCATCAGTGCAAATATCTTTAACAAAGCAGCCGTCAATTTTAATGATATCTGCCTGCAGACGTCTGAGACGCTCGTAGTTGGCATAACCGGTGCCAAAATCATCAATGGCAATCCGGAAACCATAATCCCGCAGTTGTTGAATATTGCTGATGCTGCAGCCGGAATTTGAGAAGGCCTGCTCTTCAGTGATCTCAATCACCACGGTCTGAGGCGCAACGCCGTAGCGCTCAAACAGCGTACAAATCTCGGTCGCCACCTCCTGTTGCATCAGCGTGAGCGGCATCAGATTGACGGAGAAACGGGCGCCAGCCTGCGTCGCAGGGTGATCGCGCAGCCACTGCAGTAATTTTTCCATAACGCACATATCAAACCGGTGGCTGAGGTTGAACTGGGCAACCAACGGAATAAAGCGATCCGGGGTGATGATCTCCCCTTCACTCTCCATGCGCGTCAGAATTTCATAGTAGCCGCTACCGTCTGCCTTCTGAATCGGCTGCACGTATAAATGGAACCGATCTGTCTCCAGAGCATGCTTAATACGCGCTAACATCAGAACACGCTCCGTTGTTTGTCCCGATGCTGCCTCCAGGCTATTCGTCAGCGCAAGCACGTTGTGCCCTGCGCAAGATTGCTCGGCCAGCCAGCTCAGTTGCCCCAGCGTGTGATGCAAATTTTCACCGTTTTCTACCATCCCCCAGGACGCACCAAACTCAATATCCAGCCCGGTGTTGTTCCAGAAAATCTTACGGCTGTTCAGCCGATCGACCATATGCTGGAGACGCTCTGCAATTTCTGGCCCCAGCAATACCACCACCAGCTCGCTTCCGGGTAACTGGAAGAGCATCTCATTCTTTTGCAGAAGCGGCTGCAGCGACGTGGCGATCGTTCGTTTGCAATGGACCCGCATGAGGATCCCGTAGTGGCGGCTCAAAAATTCCAGGTTATCCATGCGCAACATGCAAACCTTGGCCTCCGGATGCATCTCAAGATGCTCTTCCAGGGCACGAATATTGGGTAAACCGGTTAGCGGATCGGTGAGCGCCCTGCCCTGCCACCCCCGCTTCAGCCACTCGCTGCGCTGGTAAATCCGCGACATGTAAAGCAAGCAGATGGCAAAAGAGATCAGCACGGACAGAATAAAGGAGAGCGAATGGCCTGTTTCCACCCCGTTCAGGAAGTTATAGTTGTAGGTCAACAGCAGAAGCGCTGAAGCAGCCCACAGCAGTGAGATAAGCGCGTAGGTCAGGCGGCTTATCGCTAAGGTAAAAAGAATAAAAATCAGCGGCATTAAATAGCCCGCAATAACAGGTGATTCAAAAGGCCCACATAAAACGGCCAGGACGAAGCCTAAAAGCATCAGCCAGACAAATATATATAATGAATTCTTGTGGAAAAACACGGGCTTCACGCTTCGCCGCCAGAAGGTTATGGCATAGCGGGGATTAATTATCATTCTTAACGGGTAATAGAACATCATGGTAAAAATCAGCGCCGCGCAAATCAGGCTTTGAATATCCACGACGTTATAAATTACCGTTCCTTCGCCGAAGAAGGTGGAGATAGTTACCGGGAAATCAAAGAAATAGCCAGCTAAATACATCGACAGCTTAATGCCGACGGGAACGATAAAACCGAGCCAGAATATACGTAACCCGACGTACTTGTTCGGAATGCAGAAGCGCCAGCGCCTGCCCAGCATGAGGCGCAAAAGGCCACATGCCGCGAACAGCGAAAAGGTCTGACAAAACAGTAATACTGAATATTGTAGCGGCACTAAATTAACATAAAATAAATTAGTGACACTAAAACCTAACAAAATGGGAAGAACGGCCCGGCGACCAAATAACAGTATTACCGCCAGCATTACGCTCAGGGGGAGCCACGCTAAATAAACATCGTGACCATTTACCATTGCGCGGGGAGAGAGGTAACGGGAAAAAGGTACCGCAATCAGACATATTGTCAGGGCAATTATAAATATCTTTACATTATTGTACGTTTTTCTATTCATTAAGATGATGACATTATTATCCGTTCATTTTATTGACCGGATGGATAATAGGTTTATTAATTGCACGAATCAAGTTGAAGTCTATTTATAGACTGGTTTATTGATGTCGATTGAGGTCAGGTACAGGAATACCTTCTTTTTGATAACAAAAAGCGGTGAGGGGTTTTACAAACAGATAAAAAAACCCTCGTCTTTTGACGAGGGTTTAAAATTTTGGTGGAGCTAAGCGGGATCGAACCGCTGACCTCTTGCATGCCATGCAAGCGCTCTCCCAGCTGAGCTATAGCCCCACATGTGACTTTACTAACCGCACTCTGTTGGGTTCAGAGTTTGGTGGAGCTAAGCGGGATCGAACCGCTGACCTCCTGCATGCCATGCAGGCGCTCTCCCAGCTGAGCTATAGCCCCATCGTAAAGCTGTCATGTTGACGGGCGGCATAATATGAATTCCGCCGCGGAGTGTCAACGGCAAAATCAATTCCAGCTATTCAATCGCCGAAAAATCATGCAAATGAATCACTTTGCGAGCCTGCTCGCAGTCATGAGTTAAGCCTGTCACGTTTTCATGTAAAACGGTGCTATAAAATGAGCCATTAATTAACCCTACGAATATTCAGGAAATTGCATGATCAAGGAACGAATGACGCCGGAAGAGTTAGCCCTCCTCACTGGCTATAGCCGACAGACCATCAATAAATGGGTACGTAAAGAGGGTTGGATAACGTCACCTAAGCCCGGCGTCCAGGGGGGTAAAGCGCGACTGGTGCATGTGAACGAAAAAGTGCGTGACTTTATCCGCAGCGCACGCAGGGCAACGGAAACATCCGCTATGCCTGACGGCATCAGCACTGACGGTTCGCTTCATACCCTACTCCTGACGCTGGCCAATGAAATGACGCCGGAAGAGCAGAAGCAGATGACATCGCTGCTGTTGCGGGAAGGGATTACCGGTTTGTTGCAACGTTTAGGGATTCGCGATCAGAATTAATATGAAAAGACTACGTAGCAAAATGACCACAGAAGAGCTGGCGGAGAATTTGGGAGTTGCCAGACAAACGGTAAATCGCTGGATACGCCAGCAGGGGTGGAAAACCGAAGGGCTCAATGGCGTAAAAGGCGGTCGGGCGCGGCTCATTCACGTTGATGCGCGCGTGAAGGAACATATTATGAGCCTCCCGGCTATCCGTAACCGTCAGGCGGTTTATCATCTGGCTGAGGTGACCTCCTCTTACGGTGAACATACTTCAAATCTGCGTCCGGGCATTATCGAAACGCTGGAGAGTATGACTGAGCTTGAGCAAAAGCGTCTGGATACCTTACTGAAGCGCGAAGGCATACGCGGTTTTCTTGCTCGTCTGGGTATTGCTGAATGAAAGGCAAAAAAAACGGCAGGATACCCTGCCGTTTTTTCTTATAAGACTTTATTACTGCTGATTTTCACGTTCTGCAATAAAATCCAGCGCCTTGTTGATGCGCGCCACGCTGCGTGATTTCCCGATGGCATGGACAGTCACGTCCAGCGCTGGAGACTGGCCCGCACCGGTCACCGCGACGCGTAGCGGCATACCGACTTTGCCCATGCCAACTTCCAGCTCGTCTGCGGTCGCCTGAATGGCGTGATGCACATTCTCAGCGGTCCACTCGGTGAGCGCAGCCAGCTTGTCACGCACCACTTCCAGCGGCTGACGAGCTACCGGGCGGAGGTGCTTCTTCGCGGCGTCCGCGTCGAACTCGTCAAACTCTTCATAGAAGTAGCGGCAGCTTTCGGCAATTTCTTTCAGCGTTTTGCAGCGCTCGCCGAGCAGTTTCACCAGGTCCGCCAGCTCAGGGCCGGTGCGGGTATCAATATTTGCCTGCTCAATGTGCCACTGCAGATACGTCGCCACATATTCCGGCGGCATGGTATTGATGTAGTGGTGGTTCAGCCACAGCAGCTTGTCGGTATTAAATGCGCTCGCTGATTTGCTCACAGAGCTCAGAGAGAACAGTTCGATCATCTCTTCACGGCTGAAGATCTCCTGGTCACCGTGGGCCCAGCCCAGGCGCACCAGATAGTTCAGCAGCGCTTCCGGCAGATAACCGTCGTCGCGATACTGCATGACGCTGACCGCACCGTGACGTTTAGACAGTTTTTTACCATCGTCGCCGTTGATCATAGAGACGTGCGCATAGACAGGCACAGGCGCATTCAGCGCTTTCAGGATGTTGATCTGGCGTGGGGTATTGTTGATATGGTCTTCACCACGGACAACGTGGGTAATTTCCATATCCCAGTCATCAACCACTACGCAGAAGTTATAGGTTGGAGAACCGTCGGTGCGACGAATGATCAGATCGTCCAGCTCCTGGTTGCTGAATTCGATCGGGCCACGGATCTGGTCGTCGAAAATCACCGAGCCATCCTGCGGGTTAGCAAAACGCACCACGCACGGTTCATCAGCAGCATGCTCGCTATGGTCGTGGCGGCAGCGGCCGTCATAACGCGGTTTTTCACCGTTCGCCATCTGCTCTTCGCGCAGCGCATCCAGACGCTCTTTGGAGCAGTAGCATTTATACGCCGTGCCCGCGACCAGCATCTCATCAATAACAGCGTTATAGCGGTCAAAACGTTTAGTCTGGAAATACGGGCCTTCATCCCACTCCAGGTTCAGCCAGTTCATCCCATCCATAATGGCTTCAATTGCTTCCGGCGTGGAGCGCTCAAGATCGGTGTCTTCTATACGCAGCACGAACTCACCTTTGTTGTGGCGTGCAAAAAGCCAGGAGTAGAGAGCAGTACGAGCACCACCGACGTGCAGATAGCCTGTCGGGCTCGGCGCGAAGCGAGTTTTGATTTTCATGAAATGGCCTTACGTTATAAAGATGCCGGCAATCGGCAAATCCCGGGGAAAAAACGATGGGCAATATTCTATCACTGTGGGGGGATTCCTCAATGTCGATCCCTTTATCGTGGCGGAGTTTACTGTTTTTGTTTAGAAATCATGCGCCACCGCCCGTTTTGCGATCGTTTTGTTTAATTTTACGACGAACGAATAAAAACTTTAGAAAATGCGTTGACTCATTTTCAACTCTCCCTATAATGCGACTCCACACAGCGGGGGTGATTAGCTCAGTTGGTAGAGCATCTCCTTTACACGGAGGGGGTCGGCGGTTCGAGCCCGTCATCACCCACCATCTACTTCGGTAGACTCGCAGTGTAGATAAGAATTGAGATTGGGCGATTAGCTCAGTTGGTAGAGCATCTCCTTTACACGGAGGGGGTCGGCGGTTCGAGCCCGTCATCGCCCACCATTCTCACCTTATCGCAGCAGTTCCGAAATGGGCGATTAGCTCAGTTGGTAGAGCATCTCCTTTACACGGAGGGGGTCGGCGGTTCGAGCCCGTCATCGCCCACCATTTCGGGTCGTTAGCTCAGTTGGTAGAGCAGTTGACTTTTAATCAATTGGTCGCAGGTTCGAATCCTGCACGACCCACCAATGTAAAAAAGCGCCCTAAAGGCGCTTTTTTGCTATCTGCACTTTACATCTTCAACGCCGCAATTAACGTCTTCACCGCAGGCGTCGCCTGCTTCTCGTCATACACTACATACAAATCTGCCGGTATACGCTCCCGTAACGGGCGGAATACCACGCCCGGCCACTGCATTTGCGCGTAGCTGTCGGCAGCAAGCGTAATCCCCATTCCCATGCTGATCATCGCCAGTACCGTTTGCGGCTCAACGGCTTCACGCACGATCATCGGCGAAAACCCGGCTTGCTGGCAAACGCGATGTAAAAATGCCCAGTCAGAATGTGCTGAAGGCATCGTGACAAAATACTCATCCTGCAATTCTGTAAGCGCAACGGATGATTCGCTGACCAGGCGGTGATCTTCCGGCATCGCCACCAGAAAAGCCGCTTCACGCAACCGCAGGCTGGTAAAACCCGCGGTAGGTTCCGTTGCCATTCGCCAGATCCCGACATCCAGCTCCCGGCGCTCAAGCAGCGCCATCTGCATTACCGGCGATTTTTCGCGAAAAACGACATCAACGTTCGGATGCTCTTTCAGGAAAGCGCGCATCACCGTGCGCACCTCACTCCACATGGCGGTGCCGACAATCCCCAGCTCGATGCGCCCTGCTTCCCCCCGGCCAATTTGCTCGACGCGAGCCAGAGCCTGGTTTGCGCTGGCGAGCAGCCGGCGTGACTCTTCCATCAGCACTTTACCGGCATGCGTCAACGCGACGCTCCGCGAGTGGCGAATAAACAGTAACGTGCCCAGCTGACTTTCCAGCTCTTTAATGTGCAGGCTTAACGGCGGCTGGGACATGTTGAGACGGGCCGCAGCCCGTCCAAAATGTAGTTCCTCCGCCACGGCCAGAAAATAGCGCAGCAGCTTGAGATCGGTTCGATAGACGCGTTCCATCAAAACATATCCTGGCGATAACACTTATGCGCCTACCTTAAAGCCTTTCAGCGTCCGGAGGGAAAATTTAGTGCGCAACTGTGCGCATCTCGCTGTTTTTACTGGTGTGGCGATAGTTAAAGCTGAAGTAAAAGACCACCGCGAGCACCAGAGCATAGGCCGCAAACACCAGCCAGATCGTCTGCCAGTCCTTCACTCCTTCAACCGAGAAATAATCAACCGCCGCACCACTCAATACCGAACCGAAATACGCCCCGATACCGTTAACGGTCGTCATAAACAACCCTTGCGCGCTGGCGCGGATATCGGCGCTGACCTCCTGTTCAACAAACACCGACCCGGAAATGTTGAAGAAGTCGAACGCGCAGCCGTAGACAATCATTGAGAGCATGAGCAGCGCAAAGCCCGTTGCGGACGGATCGCCAAAGGCAAACAGGCCAAACCGCAGCATCCAGGCCACCATGCTCATCAGCATGACGGCCTTAATGCCAAATCGTCCGAGGAAGTACGGAATGGTCAGGATGAAGAATACCTCTGACATTTGCGAAACGGAGAGCAGAATGGACGGATATTTGACGATAAAGCTATCTGCATACGCCGGATTACGCGCAAAATCATGCAGGAAGGGGCTGCCAAACGTGTTGGTTATCTGCAGCACGGCGCCGAGCAACATGGCAAATAAAAAGAACACCGCCATGCGGGGCTGTTTAAACAGGATAAACGCATTGAGGCCCAGCTTGCTTGCCAGAGACGGAGACGTTTTCGATTTCACAACCGGAATGGCCGGCAGGGTCAGAGAATAGAGTGCCAGCAGCAGAGACGCACCAGCCGCTATATAGAGCTGCACGTTGCTTAGCTCCGCGCCCATGAGGCTTATGGCCCACATCGCCGCTATAAAGCCCACGGTGCCATACACCCGCACTCGCGGAAAATGGCTCACCGTATCCAGCCCTGCCTGTTCAAGACAGGAGTAGGAAATGGTGTTCGACAGCGCAATCGTGGGCATGAAGGCCATCGCATTCACCAGCATGACCCAGAACATCAGCCCTGGCTCATTGACCTGCGCGGCATAGCAGAGCGCGACGGCACAGACGAGGTGGCAAATGACGTATGCGCGGTCTGCCCGCAGCCACTTGTCGGCAATAATCCCCACCAGCGAAGGCATAACGATCGCGGCAAGTCCTTTGGAGCTGTACACCATGCCCACGTCAGAGCCGGTAAAGTGTAGGGTATTAATCATGTAAGCGCCGAGGGTAACCAGCTAGCTCCCCCAGATAAAATATTGCATAAAGGACATCATCTTTAAGCGAGTCGTGATGTTCATAACCCATTCCTTATCGCAGTGTGGCCCTGGCGGGCCACTTTATTGTTTTATTCAGGCAATATGGCGAAGAAAACCGCAGATAAGATTGATAAAGTTCTGGCGGGAGAGCTCGGCGGCAGCAAGGGTTTGCTCATGCGAGAGTTTTACCTCTCCCAGACCTTCGGCGAGATTGGTAATAGCAGAAACGGCCACCACCTTCAGGCCGCAATGGCGTGCGGAAATCACTTCAGGCACCACGGACATCCCCACCACATCGCCGCCGATAATCTGCATCATGCGGATCTCGGCCGCCGTCTCGAAGTTCGGGCCGGGATAAGAGACAAACACTCCTTCGTGCAGCGGGAAGCCTTCTTTCGCTGCCACGGTTTGCAGAACGGCACGGTAATCCGCGTCGTAAGCATTGGCCAGAGAGAAGAAACGATCGCCAAAGCGCTCATCGTTCAGCCCCACCATCGGCGTGCCCGGCATGGTGTTGATATGGTCGCTCAGGGCAACCAGACTTCCTGGCTGAACCTCCGGGCGTAGTGAGCCCGCCGCATTGGTGCTAAACAGTAGCTCGCACCCCAGCAGCTTAAAGGTGCGGATCGCATCGGTCATGACGGTCATTCCTCGGCCTTCATAGAAGTGCCCTCGCCCCTTCATGCAGGCGACAGGCACCCCGGCCAGATGCCCAAGCACCAGCTCGCCGGCATGTCCGTGCACGGTGCTCACCGGGAAGCCAGGCAGCTTTTCGTAGCTCAGGGAAACGGCGTCGTCTATCTGGTCGGCGAGCGCGCCCAGGCCGGAGCCGAGAATAAACGCCACGCGAGGGGTGAAGTTTGGCTTAGCGGTGCGAATGATGTCAGCACAGTACCACGGGTTATTCGAGAGGGTCATAGAGGCTCCTTGAGGATTAAGATCGCGATAGCAGGGATCGCATGACTTATGTCTTATATCCGCAGCCTGCAGGTCATCTCCAATACACTTTTATCGCACCATCAATACTGATTGTGTATTAATGCAACCCCCTGCCAGATATGGCAGTTTTGCTCAAGCTAATCCCGTCGGTGCCGATACCTCTGTTTTATAGCGCGAGGAAAAAGTATGACGACCATTCAGGCTTCAACCCAACCCATTCAAACCAGCAGCGGCGGGAGCGGCGCTTCCGGCAGTAACGATATCGCGGCGCAAATCAGCCGCATTACCGATAAGATCAAAAAGCTGACACAGCAGTTAAAAGAGCTGGCAAACAGCCCCGGCAGTACGGATGAGAAGAAGAAGCAGCAGGAACTGATTCAGACCCAGATCAAAGTGCTGCAGGCGCAGCTCGCGGCGCTGCAGCGCCAGCAGGCCGAAGAAGCTCAGAAGAAGCAGGATCAAAAGCTGGGCAAAGTGGAAGGTGTGAACAGCCCGTCAGACAATCATCAGATTGATATCTACATCTAATCGTCTGATGCGTTAAACAGTGGGTCGCGTATGCGGGCTTCAGTTAATCGTTGTGCCTGGATACGCACCACTTCCCAGATAGCCTGCGCCGCCCCCGAGAGTGAACGATTTTTTCGCCGCACCAGCATCAGCTTTCGCTCGACAACCGGCGTTAATCGCTTGACGGCCAGTCGGCTTCCCTGCGGCAGGGGAAGCGCCAGGGCGGGCAACACGCTGATGCCAATCCCGGCTTCCACCATCGGAAACAGCGTCGCCGGGTGACCAATCTCCTGTACGATCGTTGCCTTAACGCCCTGATTCACCAGCGCGGAATCAATCAGCGGGCGGCTGCCCGAGGCATAATCCTGTAAAACCAGGTTCGCGCCCGTCAGGGACTGCCAGCTGACCTCCGGCAACGTTGCCAGCGGGTCGTCGTCACGGCAGAGCAGCAAAAAGGGCTCAGAAAGTACGCTTTCGCACGCCAGATCGCTCACCTGACCGGGATCGATAACAATACCAAAATCCACATCTCCCTGACGGATGCTCTCCAGCACCCACTGCTGCGGCCTGTCATGCAGGACAAAATCAATGTCCGGATAGCGGTGGCTTCCCTCGGCAATACACTGCGGGATAAGATGCGCGGATATCGTCTGGCTGGCCGCAACCCTCACGGTGCCCGACAGCTGCTGCCCCAGCCTCCCCACGTCTCTGAGCGTGCTGTTCAGCTCATCCAGCAGCCGTTCAAGGCGCAGGGCCAGCTGCTGCCCTGCTTCGGTTAACACCACTTCGCGCGTGGTGCGGTCAAGCAACCTAACGCCGGTCTGATTTTCCAGCTCTTTCACGCTGTGGCTGACCGCCGACTGGCTCAGGCCAATCATCTCCCCTGCCCGACTGAAGCTGCGGGCGTGGGCGACGGTAACGAAAATGCGAAGCTGACGCAGGGAATAATTCATCTATTTAATTCATGAATGGATGCAATAAATCAATTTTATTTCTCAAATGGAAAAAAGCACAATAGCGACATCTGTTTTCAGGAGTCATTATGAAACTATTTCGTATTCTTGATCCGTTTACGCTCACCCTGGTGGTTACCGTTCTACTGGCCTCGTTCTTCCCCGCTCGCGGCGGTTTTGTGCCGTTTTTTGAGGGACTAACGACGGCCGCTATCGCGCTGCTGTTCTTTATGCACGGCGCAAAACTCTCCCGCGAAGCAATTATCGCCGGCGGTAGCCACTGGCGACTGCACCTCTGGGTGATGTGCAGCACTTTCATTTTGTTCCCGATCCTTGGGGTGTTGTTTGCATGGTGGGCGCCGGTTAACGTCGACCCGGCGCTCTACACCGGTTTCCTGTATCTCTGTATTCTCCCGGCTACCGTGCAGTCCGCCATTGCCTTTACCTCTCTTGCCGGAGGGAACGTTGCGGCCGCGGTCTGCTCGGCGTCCGCCTCCAGCCTGTTAGGGATTTTCGTCTCTCCGCTGCTGGTGGGCCTGCTGATGAACATGCACGGTGCGGAAGGTAACCTGGAGCAGGTCGGCAAAATCTGTCTGCAACTGCTGTTGCCGTTTGTGCTGGGGCATCTTTCCCGACCGTGGACCGGCGCGTTTGTGGCGAAGCATAAAAAATGGATTTCAAAAACCGACCAGACCTCGATTCTGCTGGTGGTTTACTCCGCCTTTAGCGAAGCGGTGGTAAATGGCATCTGGCACAAGGTGGGCGCAGGCTCGCTGCTGTTTATCGTGGTGGTCAGCATCGTCCTGCTGGCGATTGTGATTGCGGTAAACGTCTTTGTGGCACGCAGGTGCGGCTTCAGCAAAGCCGATGAGATCACCATTGTCTTCTGCGGCTCCAAAAAGAGCCTGGCAAACGGTATCCCGATGGCGAACATTCTGTTCCCCACCTCGGTGATCGGAATGATGGTGCTGCCGCTGATGATTTTCCACCAGATCCAGCTGATGGTCTGTGCGGTGCTGGCGCGTCGCTACAAGCGCCAGACGGAAAAACTGGCGCAGGAGGAGACCCGCGCCGCGAAGGCTTAAGGACGTTTCAGGGGCTGCACCAACTGGGTCAGCCCCTCGGTTTTAATCAGTAGCGTGATAGCCATCAGCTCACCCAGTCGCCCTGCAGGAAATTCATCCTTGCGGGCAAACCACAGCAGATACTCCTCCGGCAAATCAATCAGCCTGCGGCCCTTGTATTTACCGAACGGCATCTCCGTATTGGCAATCTCAACGAGCTGCTCTTTCTCCACGTTACTCTCCTAACAGACGCATCATTTCCGCTTCATCGATAACCGCAATGCCGAGCTCCTGGGCTTTCGCCAGCTTAGACCCCGCCGCTTCCCCGGCGATCACCAGGTCGGTTTTCTTCGACACGCTGCCCGCCACTTTGGCCCCCAGCGCCACCAGACGCGCTTTCGCATCATCGCGAGAAAGCTGACTCAGGCTACCGGTTAGCACCACGGTTTTACCGGCAAATGGACTATCAATTTCTTCGGCGTTGACCACCACTGGCGCGGGCCATTTAATGCCCTCTTCCAGCAACTGGCCGATGACCTCGCGGTTGCTCTCTTCGGCAAAGAAGTTAAAGACGTGCGTGGCGACGACGATGCCAACGTCCGGCACTTTCTGCAGCTCGTCGATGCTTGCCTTTTCCAGCGCCTCCAGCGTACCAAAGTACGCGGCTAAACCTGCCGCCGTCGCTTCGCCAACTTCACGAATGCCCAGCGCGTAAAGGAAACGGGCGAAGGTCGTCTCTTTCGCCGCTTCCAGCGCGTTAACCACGTTCTGGGCTGACTTCGGCCCCATGCGATCCAGACCGGTCAGTTTACCCGCCGTCAGCCTGAAGAGGTCCGCTGGCGTATGGACATACTCTTTCTCAACCAGCTGATCGATAATCTTGTCGCCCATGCCGTCGACGTCCATCGCCCGACGGGAGACGAAGTGCTTCAGGGACTCTTTACGCTGCGCGCCACAGATCAGGCCGCCCGTACAGCGGGCCACCGCTTCGCCTTCCACACGCTCAACGTCAGAGCCGCATACCGGGCAGTGGGTCGGGAAGACGACCTCGCGCGTATCGTCAGGACGTTCTGACTCTACGACGTTGACCACTTGCGGGATAACATCACCCGCGCGGCGAATCACCACTTTGTCACCAATGCGCAGGCCCAGGCGTTCGATTTCATCGGCGTTATGCAGCGTAGCATTACTCACCAGCACGCCCGCGACCTGCACCGGCTCCAGTCGTGCGACCGGAGTAATCGCGCCCGTACGGCCCACCTGGAACTCTACGTCGCGAACGAAGGTCATCTGCTCCTGGGCAGGGAATTTAAACGCCACCGCCCAGCGCGGCGCGCGCGCCACAAAGCCCAGCTGCTCCTGCAGCGCCAGCGAATTCACCTTGATGACAACGCCATCAATATCAAAACCGAGCGTCGGACGGTCCTCTTCCACTTTGTGGTAGAACGCCAGTACCGCTTCCGGCGAATCGCAGAGCTGAACGCGGTTGCTCACCGGCAGGCCCCAGGCTTTAAACTGCAGCAGACGCCCGAGGTGCGTTTCCGGCAGTTCGCCCCCCTCCAAAATACCCACGCCGTAGCAGAAGAAAGTAAGCGGTCGCTTCGCGGTGATGCGTGGGTCAAGCTGGCGCAGAGAGCCTGCCGCCGCGTTACGCGGGTTAGCAAACACTTTCCCGCCGGTGCGACGCGCTTCTTCATTGATTTTTTCGAAGCCCGCCTGAGGCAGGAATACTTCCCCACGCACTTCCAGACGCGCAGGGATGTTGTCACCCTGTAATTTCAGCGGGATCGCGCGGATGGTACGCACGTTGGTGGTGATGTCTTCACCCGTCGTACCGTCGCCACGCGTGGCGGCGCGCACCAGCACGCCGTTTTCATAGAGAAGGCTGACCGCCAGGCCGTCGAGCTTCAGCTCGCAGCACCAGGTGAGGGAATCGCTGCTTTTCAGGCGATCCTGCACGCGCTTGTTAAACGCGAGGAAGCTCTCTTCATCGAAGACGTTATCCAGTGACAGCATTGGCACTTCATGACGCACCTGGCTGAAAGCCCCCAGCGGCTCAGCACCGACGCGCTGTGTGGGAGAATCCGGCGTAATCAGCTCCGGATGCTGCGCCTCCAGCTCGCGCAGCTCGCGCATCAGCCGGTCGTACTCCGCATCCGGTACTTCCGGAGCGTCCATAACATGATAGAGATATTCATGATGGCGAAGCGTGGTTCGCAGTTCAGTGAGTTGTTGTTCGATTGAGTCCATATCGCACCATCAATGAGAAAAAACCCCCGACAGGCGGGGGTTGAGGAGGAGTTGACGTAAACGCGACGATTACGCGTTGGCTTCCTTAACTTCGCGGATGCGGTCCTGATACTCGCGCAGCTTCTGCGGGGTCATCATTCGACGCTGATCGTCGAGCACCACACCACCCACTTCATCAGCAATATGCTGAGCGGACTGCAGCATCAGCTTAAAGTTTTGCAGCTCGTCGCCGTAGGACGGCACCTGCATAAAGATAGTGACGCCCGGGGTCACGAAATCACCGGTCATTTCCGGATCGAAGGTGCCAGGGTTAACCATGTTAGCCAGGCTGAACAGCGCCGGGCCGCTTCCGTCTGGGCTCAGGTGGCGATGGAAAATGTTCATATCGCCAAACTTGAAGCCTGCCTGTTGAATACTGTTAAGCAGAACGTCACCGTTGAGATGGCTGCCGTGATGCGCGGCCACGTTCATGATGATCACCGCTTCTTTGCGCTGTGGCTTTTCGACAACCGGTTCTGGCTCGACGACCGGCTCTGGCTCAACGTGCGGAGCCGGAGCGGGCTGCGGCGCAGGCTGCACATGAACAGGCTGCTGCGGCTGTTGTACCGGCTGAGCGGGCTGCTGCTGGACGGGCTGCTGCATCGGCTGGTGTTGAACCTGTTGTGGCACAGCGGGCTGCTGTTGCACAGGCGCTTGCGGCGCCTGACGCACAGGTTCTTCCACCGGCTGCGGCGCTGGCTGACGCGGCTGGGCAGAGGCATACGGCGGTTGATACTGGTGCTGCGGAGCGCGGGGGGCTTCATGCTCCCCATGAGCCGCGCCGGGCGCAGTATTGACCCGATGAACACGAACTTCACCCACGCCGTCGTCGTCGCTGCCGTCGATGTCATCTTCAGTGTCATCGTCGTCACGACTGGACTTCATGCGCTTCAGTGGGCGATCGCGAAACATCGAGGAACGCTCTTTACGGCTGGTCCAGAAACCATGTACCAGTAAAGCGATTATGGCGATCGCGCCAACAATGATTAATATCAGACGCAAATCCTGCATCATTATATTCTCTGTTGTTCTAACACCTTGCCACCACGGCAAACATTTACTCACTAAGAGTATTTGCCGTTTACGTCAAGTGCAAGTGTGTGCAGAGCATTCACAGCATAAAGATGAAGTAAATCGTGCTTTTTGCTGGTTTTTCGAACATTTCCGAACTGGTCATTGGTCCGCAAGTGGATAATATAGGCGGGCAATTCCACTGGTTGTGAAAAAAGGAGTACAGCCTGGTTATGGTTTCAACATCGTCTTCTCCCCCGCGCAGCGGCGTCTGGTATTTTTCACAGGGCTGGAAACTGGTTTCACTGCCGGGTATCCGACGCTTCGTCATTCTGCCGCTGCTGATCAACATTATTCTGATGGGCGGCGCGTTCTGGTGGCTGTTCACAAAGCTCGAAAGCTGGATCCCGTCGCTGATGAGCTACGTACCGGACTGGCTGCAGTGGCTGAACTATCTGCTCTGGCCAGTGGCGGTCATCTCTGTGCTGCTGGTGTTCGGCTATTTCTTCTCAACGATTGCGAACTGGATAGCCGCGCCGTTTAACGGCCTGCTGGCGGAACAGCTGGAGGCGCGGCTTACCGGCGCGACGCCGCCGGACACGGGCGTACTGGGGATCGTGAAAGATATCCCGCGCATTATGAAGCGCGAGTGGCAGAAATTTGCCTGGTACCTCCCCCGCGCGGTTGTGCTGCTTGCTCTCTACTTTGTCCCCGGCATTGGCCAGACGGTTGCGCCGGTGCTGTGGTTCCTGTTCAGCGCCTGGATGCTCGCCATCCAGTACTGCGACTATCCGTTTGATAACCACAAGGTGCCGTTTAAAGCGATGCGCACTACCCTGTGCACCCGGAAGGTCGCCAATATGCAGTTCGGCGCGCTGACCAGCCTGTTCACCATGATTCCCTTCCTTAACCTGTTCATCATGCCGGTTGCGGTTTGCGGCGCGACGGCGATGTGGGTGGACTGCTACCGTGCTAAGCACGCGTTATGGAAATAATGCAAAAATGTGTAAAGCAGGGGTGGCTTATGCCGCCCCTTATTCCATACTGATCCCCATTATTTCCTTGCAGTATATAGATATGCGAATTCCTTACTTCCCCCTACCTGCTTAGCAGGTATGCTGGGTCGGTATCCCAATTTCATACAGTTAAGGACAGGCCATGAGTAAGATTTATGAAGACAACTCGCTGACTATCGGTCATACGCCCCTGGTTCGACTGAACCGTATCGGTAATGGACGCATTCTGGCGAAGGTCGAATCACGCAACCCGAGCTTCAGCGTAAAATGCCGTATCGGTGCAAACATGATTTGGGATGCTGAAAAACGTGGCGTGCTGAAGCCTGGCGTTGAGCTGGTGGAACCGACCAGCGGTAACACCGGTATCGCTCTGGCCTATGTTGCCGCCGCGCGTGGCTACAAGCTGACGCTGACCATGCCGGAAACCATGAGCATTGAACGTCGCAAGCTGCTCAAAGCGCTGGGCGCGAACCTGGTCCTGACCGAAGGCGCGAAGGGCATGAAGGGTGCCATTCAGAAAGCGGAAGAGATTGTGGCCAGCGATCCGGCGAAATACCTGCTGCTGCAGCAGTTCAGCAACCCGGCTAACCCGGAAATTCACGAGAAGACCACCGGCCCGGAAATCTGGGAAGATACCGACGGCCAGGTTGATGTATTTATCTCCGGCGTGGGTACCGGCGGAACGCTGACCGGCGTGTCTCGCTATATTAAAGGCACAAAGGGTAAAAAAGACCTGATCACCGTTGCCGTTGAGCCAACCGACTCACCGGTTATCACCCAGGCACTGGCGGGTGAAGAGCTCAAGCCAGGCCCGCATAAAATACAGGGCATTGGCGCAGGCTTCATTCCGGGCAACCTGGATCTGAAGCTGATCGATAAAGTCGTCACCATCACTAACGAAGAAGCCATCTCTACCGCGCGTCGCCTGATGGATGAAGAAGGCATTCTGGCGGGTATCTCTTCCGGTGCGGCCGTTGCGGCGGCGCTCAAACTTCAGGAAGATGAAGCCTTTACCAATAAGAATATTGTGGTTATCCTTCCTTCCTCGGGTGAGCGTTACTTGAGCACCGCACTGTTTGCCGATCTGTTTACCGAAAAAGAGCTGCAACAGTAGTGCCAGCATGTTAATAACGCGTAAAAAAGCACCTTTTCAGGTGCTTTTTTGTGGCCTGCTTCAAACTTTTGCCCCTCCTGGCATTGCTTCACCCCGTAGGGTCTGGTATTTAAACCAGCAATTATTTTGATGCGTGAAATTAATCAGTGAACGAAATAGCCTTGCTGAATCGATTTTATGATTTGGTTCAAGTCTTGCTTTCGCTGCATAATGTTTAATGACGATCGAAACGTCAGCGCTAACAATACAGGCTAAAGTTCAGTCGCCAGGCTAGACTTTAGTTCCACAACACTAAACCTATAAGTTGGGGAAATACAATGTTCCAGCAAGAAGTTACCATTACCGCTCCGAACGGTCTGCACACCCGCCCTGCTGCTCAGTTTGTTAAAGAAGCGAAAGGCTTCACATCTGAAATCACTGTGACTTCCAACGGCAAAAGCGCCAGCGCAAAAAGCCTGTTTAAACTGCAGACTCTGGGCCTGACTCAGGGCACCGTTGTCACCATCTCTGCTGAAGGTGAAGACGAGCAGAAAGCAGTTGAGCATCTGGTAAAACTGATGGCTGAGCTCGAGTAAGTTTCCGGGTTCTTTTAAATATCAGTCACAAGTAAGGTAGGGTTATGATTTCAGGCATTTTAGCATCCCCGGGTATCGCTTTCGGCAAAGCACTGCTGCTGAAAGAAGACGAGATCGTCATCGACCGGAAAAAAATTTCTGCCGACAAGGTTGATCAGGAAGTTGAACGTTTTCTGAGCGGTCGTGCCAAGGCATCTGCGCAACTGGAAGCAATCAAAACTAAAGCTGGCGAAACTTTCGGTGAAGAAAAAGAAGCCATCTTCGAAGGGCACATCATGCTGCTCGAAGATGAGGAGCTGGAGCAGGAAATCATAGCCCTGATTAAAGATAAAGGCATGACGGCCGACGCGGCTGCGCATGAAGTTATCGAAGGTCAGGCAACTGCCCTGGAAGAACTGGATGATGAATACCTGAAAGAGCGTGCGGCTGACGTACGTGACATCGGTAAGCGCCTGCTGCGCAACATCCTGGGCCTGGCCATCATCGACCTGAGCGCGATTCAGGATGAAGTGATCCTGGTTGCCGCTGACCTCACCCCGTCTGAAACCGCACAGCTGAACCTGAAAAAGGTCCTCGGTTTCATCACCGACGCGGGTGGCCGTACCTCCCACACCTCTATCATGGCGCGCTCCCTGGAACTGCCTGCCATCGTGGGTACCGGTAGCGTCACCTCTCAGGTGAAAAACGGCGATTATCTGATTCTGGATGCCGTAAACAATCTGGTTTACGTCAACCCAACTAACGAAGAGATCGAAAAACTGCGCGCGGTTCAGGAGCAGGTTGCGACTGAAAAAGCGGAACTCGCTAAGCTGAAAGACCTGCCAGCCATCACCCTGGACGGCCATCAGGTAGAAGTGTGCGCAAACATCGGTACCGTCCGCGACGTTGATGGCGCTGAGCGCAACGGTGCGGAAGGCGTAGGTCTCTATCGTACAGAATTCCTGTTCATGGACCGCGACGCGCTGCCAACGGAAGAAGAGCAGTTTGCTGCTTATAAAGCCGTGGCTGAAGCGTGTGGCTCTCAGGCGGTTATCGTCCGTACCATGGACATCGGTGGCGACAAAGAGCTGCCGTACATGAACTTCCCGAAAGAAGAGAACCCATTCCTGGGCTGGCGTGCGATTCGTATCGCGATGGATCGTAAAGAGATCCTGCGTGACCAGGTTCGCGCAATCCTGCGTGCCTCCGCTTTCGGTAAACTGCGCATCATGTTCCCGATGATCATCTCTGTTGAAGAAGTGCGTGCACTGAAGAAAGAGATCGAAATCTACAAACAGGAACTGCGTGACGAAGGTAAAGCGTTTGACGAGTCAATTGAGATCGGCGTGATGGTGGAAACACCTGCTGCGGCGACTATTGCGCGTCATTTAGCCAAAGAAGTTGATTTCTTTAGTATCGGCACCAATGATTTAACGCAGTACACCCTGGCAGTTGACCGTGGTAATGATATGATTTCACATCTCTACCAGCCAATGTCACCGTCCGTACTGAACTTGATCAAGCAAGTTATTGATGCTTCTCATGCAGAAGGTAAATGGACTGGCATGTGTGGTGAGCTTGCAGGCGACGAACGTGCTACACTTCTGTTGCTGGGTATGGGTCTGGACGAATTCTCTATGAGCGCCATTTCCATCCCGCGCATTAAGAAGATTATCCGTAACACGAACTTCGAAGATGCGAAGGTGTTAGCAGAGCAGGCTCTTGCTCAACCGACAACGGACGAGTTAATGACGCTGGTTAACAAGTTCATTGAAGAAAAAACAATCTGCTAATCCACGAGATGCGGCCCAAATTACTGCTTAGGAGAAGATCATGGGTTTGTTCGATAAACTGAAATCTCTGGTTTCTGATGATAAGAAAGACTCCGGAACTATTGAGATTGTTGCTCCGCTCTCCGGCGAGATCGTCAACATCGAAGACGTGCCGGATGTAGTGTTTGCTGAGAAAATCGTTGGTGATGGCATTGCTATCAAACCAACTGGCAACAAAATGGTTGCTCCAGTTGACGGCACCATCGGTAAAATTTTTGAAACCAACCATGCGTTCTCTATCGAATCTGATAGCGGTATCGAACTGTTCGTTCACTTCGGTATCGACACCGTTGAACTGAAAGGCGAAGGCTTCAAACGTATCGCGGAAGAAGGCCAGCGTGTTAAAGTTGGCGACCCGGTGATTGAATTCGATCTGCCACTGCTGGAAGAAAAAGCCAAGTCTACCCTGACGCCGGTTGTTATCTCCAACATGGACGAAATCAAAGAACTGATCAAACTGTCTGGCAGCGTCACCGTGGGTGAAACCCCGGTTATCCGCATCAAGAAGTAATTCTTGCCGCACAGAAAAATGGCGCCTTCGGGCGCCATTTTTGTTTATGCAGGGAGGATAAGCTCGTCATAGCCTTTCGACTGGGTATAAAGCATCACGTCAGTCACCCGATCGCCGGCCATGCGAATGGCATCGGCAACGGTTTTCCCCTCTACAATGCCGCTCACCAACTCTGAACAGAACAGGTCGCCCGTCCCTTTCAGATCGGTTTCTACGCGCGGGTGCGCGCTGACGGTCACGCCTTCATTCGACACCAGCACCACGTGGATGTTTTCCGGGTCGTCTGCGACCGGCGCGCTTGTGATCGCCACCCATTTCAGGCTGTCAGAGAGCAGTCCCTGCGCCGCCGCGATGGCGCTTTCCGGCGTACGGCACGGTTTGCCGCTCAACACTTCGAGCTCATAGACGTTTGGCGTGATCCCCTGCGCCAGTGGCAGCAGGTGCTCCCGATACGCTTGCGGGATATCCGGCTTCACGTACATCCCGCTGTCGATATCGCCGATAACCGGATCGACCAGCACCAGCAGGTCAGGATGCTGCGCTTTGACCGCCTTCAGCCACTGCGCCAGCAGTACGATCTGGCTGGCACTGCCCATATAGCCGGTGGTGACCGCCTTAAGCTCGCGCAGGATCTCTCGCTCTTCCAGCGCCTTCAGGTAGCCGCTGAACCACTCGTCGGGGATCACTCCACCATAAAAGGTGTCATAGTGCGGCGTGTTGCTGAACAGTACCGTCGGCACGGCGGTAACGTTCAGCCTGTGGGTACGAATATTCGGAACCGCAATGCTGTTCCCCACGCTGCCGTAAACCACCTGCGACTGCACGGCGACAATGTCGGTTTGCTGCGCCCGGGTATTATCCCGGAATAGAATCATCTCCATGATGCTTAAATCCCCGCCCCCTGCGAATAACTTTCTTCACCAAAGACACCGGTAGACAGATAGCGATCGCCGCGATCGCAAATAATCGCCACCACTACGGCACCCGGGTTTGCCTGCGCTACCCGAATCGCACCCGCTACCGCGCCGCCCGAGCTAACGCCGCAGAAGATACCTTCGCGCACGGCCAGCTCACGCATGGTATTTTCCGCCTCGCGCTGGTGAAGATCCAGCACCTGGTCCACAAGCTGCGCATTAAAGATGCCGGGCATATACTCCGCAGGCCAGCGGCGAATGCCCGGAATGCTGCTCCCCTCTTCCGGCTGCAGGCCAACGATGGTGACGGCTTTCGCCTGCTCGCGCAGAAAACGCGACACACCGGTAATGGTGCCGGTGGTACCCATGCTGGAGACAAAATGGGTGATGCGCCCGTCCGTTTGCTGCCAGATTTCCGGCCCGGTAGTGGTGTAGTGCGCGTACGGGTTGTCCGGGTTGTTGAACTGGTCGAGCAGCTTACCTTCGCCGCGCCCGGCCATTTCTAACGCTAAGTCGCGCGCGCCTTCCATCCCCTGCTCTTTGGTCACCAGAATCAGCTCGGCCCCGTAGGCACGCATCGCGGCGCGGCGCTCCTGGCTCATGTTGTCCGGCATCAGCAGCTTCATGCGGTAGCCTTTCAGCGCCGCAATCATCGCCAGGGCGATGCCGGTGTTGCCGCTGGTGGCTTCAATCAGCACGTCGCCGGGCTTAATTTCACCGCGTTTTTCGGCCTGGACAATCATCGACAGCGCCGCGCGGTCTTTTACCGAACCCGCCGGGTTATTGCCTTCGAGTTTGACCCAGATTTCACTGCCGTTGTCTGGCCCCATACGCTGAAGCTTGACCAGAGGCGTGTTGCCGATGGTGTTTTCGAGTGTATTCACGTTTTTTACTCAATAAAAAGCCCGGTAAGCATCACGCCACCGGGCGAAAAACATACTCAATAACCTATCAGGCTGACTCCACCAGAGCAATATCCTCGCGCGTCTCAATCCGCTCGTTACCGTGATAAATACGGGCGTGCTGCAGCCCGACAAACAGGCGCTCTCCCCGGTGCGGCGGCACGTCGTCGCGCATAACCACGGTCAGCGGCTCGGTATACCAGCCCAGAGGCTGTACCACCAATTGGGTGTAGTGACCTTTAGGGCTAGCTTCCAGCACCTGAACCGGCAGCGGTGAATCCAGGCTGGTTCGGCGGCTGACGTCCACCTCCCACGGGCGCAGGAACAGATCGACCGGCCCCTGATGCGCGGAGGTGTAACCCAGCGGCCAGCGGTGCGCGCCGACGTGGAACTGCCCACCGCGAATGGTGCCCTGCAGACGGTTTACCTCGCCCATAAACTCCAGCACGAAGCGGGTCGCCGGCTCGCGCCAGAGCTGCTCCGGCTCGTCAACCTGCTCAATGTTGCCCTGGCTCATGACCACCACGCGGTCCGCAACTTCCATCGCCTCTTCCTGGTCGTGGGTCACGAAGACGCTGGTGAACTTCAGCTCTTCATGCAGCTGGCGCAGCCAGCGGCGCAGCTCTTTACGTACCTGCGCGTCCAGCGCGCCGAAGGGTTCATCCAGCAGCAGAATCTGCGGCTCAACAGCAAGCGCGCGCGCCAGCGCCACGCGCTGTTTCTGCCCACCGGAAAGCTGGGCCGGGAAACGGTCCGCCAGGTGAGCCAGCTGCACCATCTCCAGCAGTTTGGTCACTTTCGCTTTAATGGTTGCCGCATCCGGGCGCTCGCGACGCGGCAGCACGGTCAGGCCAAAGGCGATGTTGTCGAACACGGTCATGTGGCGGAAAAGAGCGTAGTGCTGAAACACAAAGCCCACTTTACGATCGCGGGCGTGCAGGCGGCTCACGTCGGTGCCGTGGAAGCGGATATGCCCGCTGGTCTGATGCTCAAGCCCGGCGATAATACGCAGCAGCGTGGTTTTGCCCGAGCCAGACGGCCCCAGCAGCGCCACCATTTGTCCGGAAGGGATATCCAGAGAGATATCATTCAGCACCTGGGTGCGACCAAAAGACTTCTTAATATTGGCAATCTCAATGCTCATGATTTCCCTCCTGATGCTGACGTTTTTCCTGATTTTCTAAACGCCACTGCACCACACTCTTCAAAAACAGGGTCAAAATGGCCATCAGCGTCAGTAACGCTGCGGCAGTAAACGAGCCGATGGTGTTGTAGTCCTGCTGCAGCAGTTCAATCTGGAGCGGCAGCGACAGGGTCTCACCACGGATGGAGCCGGAGACAACGGAAACGGCACCGAACTCACCGATCGCGCGGGCGTTGGTCAGCACCACGCCATAAAGCAGCGCCCAGCGGATATTTGGCAGCGTCACGCGACGGAACATCTGCCAGCCTGACGCGCCCAGCAGCACCGCTGCTTCATCTTCGTTGCTGCCCTGGCTTAACATCACCGGCACCAGCTCACGCACCACAAACGGACAGGTCACGAAGATGGTCACCAGCACCATGCCCGGCCAGGCGAACATGATCTGCAGGTTATGCGCATCCAGCCAGCCGCCCAGCGGACCGTTGGAGCCGTAAAAGAGCAGGTACACCAGACCCGCCACCACCGGCGACACGGCAAAGGGAATATCCAGCAGCGTCAGCAGCATCTGACGTCCCGGGAAGTTAAAGCGCGTCACCAGCCAGGCCAGCAGGGTACCGAATACCAGGTTCACCGGTACCGTGATCAACGCAATCAGCACCGTCAGCCAGATGGCATGCAGCATATCCGGGTCCGCCAGGTTCTCCAGCGCGGGCATCAGGCCCTTGCTGAACGCCTGAACGAAGATATAAACCGTCGGGACGACGAGAATGAGGGCGGACACCAGCACGCCCACGCCAATCAGAAACCATTTTCCCCAGTTGATGCGGGGCGCATCGTATCGCTTCAATTGCGTAACTTCCGCCATCAGTGACCTACCACACGTCGACCAAAGCGACTTTGCAGAGTGTTAATCGAGTACAGCAGCAGCAGCGAGGCCGCCAGGATCACCGAAGCAATCGCGCTCGCCGCCGGGTAATCAAACTCCTGCAAACGGATGAAAATCATCAGCGAAGTAACTTCCGTTTTCCAGGCGATGTTCCCGGCGATAAAAATCACCGCGCCGAACTCACCCAGGCTGCGGGTAAACGACAGCGCGACGCCCGCCATCAGCGCCGGAGAAAGCTCCGGCAGAACCACTTTACGGAAGCTCTGCCAGCGCGTGGCGCCCAGCGTTTCCGCCGCTTCTTCATATTCCGGACCCAGCTCTTCCAGCACCGGCTGCACGGTACGGACCACAAACGGGATGCTGGTAAAGGCCATCGCCACCGCGATCCCAAGCCAGGTATAGGTCACTTTGATATCAAACTTTGCCAGCCACTCGCCGTACAGCCCGTTCACGGAGAAGAGCGACGCGAGGGTTAAGCCCGCGACCGCCGTCGGCAGCGCAAACGGCAGATCCATCAGTGCATCAAGCAGCGTGCGGCCCGGGAAGCGATAGCGGGTTAAGATCCACGCCATCAGCAGGCCAAACACGCCGTTAAAAATGGAGGCGACAAACGCCGACAGCAGCGTCACCTTATAGGCCGCCACCACCTGCGGGTTGGTGATGACCTCCCAGTACTGCGCCCAGCTCATCTGAGCAAGTTGCATCACCAGCGCGCTGAGCGGCAACAGCAGGATCAGGCAGACGAACAGCAGGCTGGTCCCCAGGCTTAAGGTAAAGCCCGGCAGCACGCGTTTTGTCGAGACTGCAAACATTACTTACGCCCCGCCGCCAGCAATTTGTCTAACTCACCGCCGCTGGCAAAGTGCGTTTTCATCACCTCAGGCCAGGAGCCGAAATGATCTTCCACGCGGAACAGCGCGGTCTGCGGGAATTTGTCTTTCAGTTTGTTCATGACGTCCGGGTTGTTCACGCGGTAGTAGTAATCGGTAATGATGGTCTGCGCCTGCGGGCTGTACAGGTAGTTGAGATAGGCTTTTGCCGCTTTCTCGGTGCCGTTCGCCTGCACGTTTTTATCCACCCACGCTACCGGGAACTCGGCCAGGATGTTGGTTTTCGGGATAACCACCTCGAAGCCCTGCGCTTCGTACTGCTTGCGAATGTTGTTCACTTCGGATTCAAAGCTGATCAACACGTCACCCAGACCGCGTTCGGCGAAGGTGGTGGTCGCGCCGCGGCCGCCGGTATCGAACACTTCGACGTTTTTCAGGAACTGGGTCATGAACTGCTCGGTTTTGGCTTTGTCGTTGCCGTCAGCCTTGTCCGCCGCGCCCCACGCAGCTAAATAGGTGTAGCGTGCGTTACCGGAGGTTTTTGGGTTCGGGAAAATCAGCTTCACATCGGAACGCACCAGGTCGCTCCAGTCGTGGATGTTCTTTGGATTGCCCTTACGCACCAGGAAGCCCATGGTGGAGTAGAACGGCGAGCTGTTGTTCGGCAGGCGGCTCTGCCAGTCAGCCGGGATCAGCTTGCCCTTGTCGTGCAGGATCTGCACGTCAGTCACCTGGTTATAGGTCACGACGTCCGCTTTCAGCCCCTGCAAAATCGCCAGCGCCTGCTTGGACGAGCCGGCGTGGGACTGCTTGATGGTCAGCTTATCGCCGTTATTGTCTTTCGCCCACTGCTGCTCAAACGGTGGGTTAAGGGCGGCAAACAGCTCGCGGGAGACGTCATACGAGCTGTTCAGCAGCTCGGTCGCCTGCGCCTGGGCCACCAGCAGTATACCTGCCAGCGCCAGAGTTCCTTTTTTCAGTACAGTAACGGCCATTGCGCACCCTTATAAATGTGATGACTATCTTATAGTCATAATATTTATAACGGGGATGAAAGGAGTAACGGTTTTATATACCGTTTGGTGATTTACAAGCAGAAAAGGGAATAAGGGGTGCGGCCTGATGCCCTCACCCCGGCCCTCTCCCACAGGGAGAGGGAGAAAGGCCATTACAGCGCCAGCAGTCGCTCAACGGACGGCGCAAAGTAGTAGCCACCGGTCACCGGTTTGGTGAAGCGCAGCATGGCGTCGCGCTTGCCGTCGGTGTCACCGAACATGCTCAGCAGTTGCTGCTCAATGTTGTGCAGGCGCGCACAGTATGCGCAGAAGTAGAGGCCGTGCGTGCCGCTTGCGGTGCCGTACGGCAGGCTCTGGCGAACAATCTTCAGCCCTTTACCGTCCTCTTTGAGGTCAACGCGGCTCAGGTGAGAGGTCACCGGACGCTCGTCGCCGTCAATCTCTTCGTTGGCTTCTTTAGTACGACCAATCATCATCTCCTGGTCGTGCACGCTCATGCGGTTAAGCTGCTTGAGGTTGTGCTCCCAGCGCTGGACGAACACATAGCTGCCGCCCGCGTCCACGCCGTCTTTAATCACCGCCACGTCGCGACGAACCTCTTCACCCGCCGGGTTTTCGGTGCCGTCAACGAAGCCGCTCAGATCGCGCTCCTCCACCCAGCGGAAGCCGTGAACCTCTTCCTGCACCTCAATACTGTCGCCAAAGGCCGCGACCGCCGCCTGCGCAACGGAGAAGTTCACGTCATGACGCAGGGAGAGAATGTGGATCAGCACGTCATACTGGGTAGCTGGTGCCAGACCTTTGCCGTAAGGGATAAAGTCTTTCAGCTCTTCCGCCCCTTCGCCGCCGCTCAGCTGACGCCAGACGTTATTGCCGAAGGCAACAACGGCACCGAGGTGGGCGTCGGGGAATTTGGCCTGGAAGGTCGCCAGCTTGTCCACAAACGCTTTACTGGCCGCACGCAGGGCATCCACGTCCCCTTTTACATTGGCTTCAATCCAAATCGCCGCGCGGCAATGTTCTGGCAAAATGCCACTCTGAACCTGAGACATCGCTCCTCCTGAAATAAAGATGCCACGTCAGCGTGGCATTGATGGCGGCTATTATACCCGGATTTCAGCGAGGCGGTTTGTTCAGGCGCAAATTACTGCTTCCAGACTATTTTGCTCACTTTCCAGCTCTTCAGCGTGTCGTCAGACGGCATCAATCCTTCCGGGCCGCTCCAGGTTCCGGTGAAGACATAGCTGATGTGCTGGCTGCCTTCCGCCTTACATTCCACCGCAACGCCATCGTCTGAAGGGGCGCTGCTGCAGTTGCCAAAGGCCTGTTTATAAAGATCGCTAAACGGGGTGCCGACCTTTACGCCGCTGGCGGTCGGGATATCATCGTCCAGCACCGCAATGCGGTTCACCGTCCCTTTATCGCCGTTAATTACCAGCGCCAGCTTGTCACCCTTCAGCGCTTCAAAGTAACGCACAATGTTGCCATTCTCGGTTTTCATCCCGCTACGCAGGCGGTAGTCGCTGCTCAGGGCATCCTGAATAGCGTCCTGATTGAGCGCGGTCGACGCGGTGATTTTTCCTACGCCCTGCTCGGTGACTTCGATGGAAGAGCCAAACCAGTTCCACGGATACGCGGCGGACCAGTTAATAGAAGAGAGCGTGGAACAGCCGGTCAACGCCAGCGGGAGAGCGCATAAAAGTAAACGCAGCGATTTCATTGAAACGTCCTTTCTAATTAAATCAACGCTAGTTGGAGTGCGGCATCGGCAAAAAGTGCCGCGCTAATCTGACTCTTGCGTAAAACAGGCGCGTAATCGGGGATTCGTCAGCAGCCACAGCAGCGCCACGATATCCGCCACCACCAGCGCGATGCCAATACCCGAAAGCGGTTCACCCAACCACCAGAGCACGGGTTGCCAGAACAGCAGCGCGATCTGGGCGAGGATCAGCAGCCAGCGAAGGGCGCGCCACAGACGCGGGATTATGTGCCGCCGACCGCTGCATAAAAAAGCCACCACCGCCGGTACGCCCGGCAGTAAGCCGAGCCAGAAAGCATCGTGATCGGGATAAAAGAGATTCAGCAGCGTATCGCCCTGCCCGCGCGAGGCGCCGGCCATCACAAACAGCACCCAGGTGCGGGCCTGCAGGAGCAAAACACACCAGAATAAAAACGGCAGCCTGACGCGGCCCTGTGCATCAAAGTCAGCCGGGTGGATCTCAGTACTCTTCATCTTCGATTAGACGCTTACCTAAGCTCAGCACGTCAGCGTGCTCATAGCCCAGACGTTCATACATGCCCAGCACCACGTCGTTATCTTCCCGCACCATGATCTGAATTTTCGGACAGCCGCGGGCGATCAGCTTCTTCTCAAGCCGATTAAGCAGCGCGTTGGCAATGCCGCGCGCCCGGTATTCCGGGTGGACGCCCAGATAATAGGCCGAGCCGCGATGGCCATCGTAGCCGCCCATCACGGTACCGACGACCTCGCCGTTCACTTCCGCGACCAGAAACAGGCTAACGTCGTGATTCAGCTTACGTTCGATATCCATTTCCGGATCGTTCCACGGACGCAGCAGATCGCAGCGCTCCCAAAGGGTGATCACCTCTTCGAAATCTTCCTGGCGAAAAACGCGTATCTCCATGGTATTAACCGCCTTTTCGGGTTTAAAAACAGTGATTATGGCGTGAACGGGGCGTTTAGCCAATAACCGGGGAAAATCTCGCCAAAATTTGGCATAATGTCACTTTGTCACGTATTGAAATGAAAAGTAAAACAATTCTCAATAAGGACTGTCGTAACGGGAAACACGATACGATATAACACCAGGACCCCTTTTTTTAGTATTCAGGCCGCATGAGCACATTCAAACCATTAAAAGCACTCACATCGCGTCGTCAGGTTCTCAAAGCGGGGCTGGCGGCCTTAACGTTAACGGGCATCGCAAAGCAGGCTCAGGCAAAAGACGAGAGCACGCTCAAAACCAGTAACGGACACAGTAAGCCAAAAACCAAAAAGCCGGGCGCAAAGCGTCTGGTGATGCTCGATCCGGGCCACGGCGGGATTGATACCGGTGCCATTGGCAAAAACGGTTCGAAAGAAAAACACGTCGTGCTGGCGATTGCAAAAAATGTGCGATCGATTTTACGCAGCAACGGCATTGACGCCCGCCTGACGCGCACGGGCGACACGTTCATTCCGCTGTACGACCGCGTCGAGATTGCCCACCAGCACGGTGCGGATCTGTTTATGTCCATTCACGCGGACGGCTTTACCAACCCTTCCGCCGCGGGCGCGTCGGTGTTTGCCCTCTCCAACCGTGGCGCCAGTAGCGCCATGGCGAAGTACCTTTCTGACCGTGAAAACCGGGCGGATGAAGTGGCCGGAAAGAAGGCCACTGATAAAGATCATCTGTTGCAGCAGGTGTTGTTCGATCTCGTGCAAACGGACACCATCAAAAACAGCCTGACGCTCGGCTCGCATATCCTCAAGCGGATTAAGCCGGTGCACCGCCTGCACAGTAAAAGCACCGAACAGGCGGCGTTTGTGGTGCTAAAGTCACCGTCCATCCCGTCCGTGCTGGTGGAAACGTCCTTTATTACCAACCCGGAAGAAGAACGACTGCTCGGCACCACGGCGTTTCGCCAGAAGATCGCCAACGCCATCGCCTCCGGCATTATCAGTTACTTCAACTGGTTCGATAACCAAAAAGCGCACTCCAGGAAACGTTGATGAAACCCAATGCTCAACTGGTAAAAACCTTCCTGCTGCAGCTGCAGGATGCGATCTGCCAGAAACTGGCCGCCGCAGACGGTGGTGAATTTCAGGAAGATAGCTGGCAGCGCGAGGCCGGCGGCGGCGGGCGCAGCCGCGTGCTGCGAAACGGCGGTATTTTTGAACAGGCGGGCGTAAATTTCTCCCACATTCACGGCGACGCCATGCCCGCCTCCGCTACCGCGCATCGCCCTGAGCTGGCGGGCCGCAGCTTCGAAGCGATGGGCGTTTCGCTGGTGGTGCATCCGCATAACCCGTTTGTGCCCACCAGCCACGCTAACGTGCGTTTTTTCATTGCGGAGAAGCCAGGGGCCGATCCGGTCTGGTGGTTTGGCGGCGGTTTCGACCTCACGCCCTACTACGGCTTCGAAGAGGACGCCGTGCACTGGCACACCACCGCGCGGGATCTTTGCCTGCCGTTTGGCGAAGACGTCTACCCGAAATTTAAAAAGTGGTGCGACGACTACTTTTACCTGAAGCACCGCGATGAGCAGCGCGGCATCGGCGGGCTGTTCTTTGACGATCTCAACGTGCCCGATTTTGACACCGCGTTCAGCTTTATGCGCGCGGTGGGCGAAGGCTTTACCGATGCCTATATGCCCATCGTCGAACGCCGTAAAAACACCGACTACGGCGTGCGCGAGCGTGAATTCCAGCTTTACCGCCGCGGGCGCTACGTGGAGTTCAACCTGGTGTGGGATCGCGGGACGCTGTTCGGCCTGCAGACCGGCGGACGCACGGAGTCGATTCTGATGTCGATGCCGCCGCTGGTGCGCTGGGAGTACTGCTACGAGCCAAAAGAAGGCAGCCCGGAGGCTGCCTTGTATGAGTTCCTTAAAGTACGCGACTGGGTTTAACTGCCGGATGGCGCTGCGCTTATCCGGCCTACTCAACCCGTAGGTCGGGTAAGCGAACGCGCCACCCGACTCACAAGGCTTACAGCGGCTGCGTCTGCGCTTCAACCACAGCCAGCGCCACCATGTTCACGATGCGGCGCACGGAGGCAATCGGCGTTAACACATGCACCGGTTTCGCCACGCCCATCAGCACCGGTCCTACGGTCACCCCTTCAGAGCTGGAGACACGCAGCAGGTTGTAGCTGATACGCGCCGCTTCCACGTTCGGCATAATCAGTATGTTCGCCGACCCCTTAAGCGGGCTGTCCGGCATACGTTCGTTACGAATGCTTTCCACCAGCGCGGCATCGCCGTGCATCTCCCCGTCAATCATCAGCTCCGGCGCACGCTCGCGCACCAGCTCCAGCGTCTGGCGCATTTTGCACGCCGCCGCCGATTTGGACGAACCGAAGTTAGAGTGCGACAGCAGCGCTACCTTCGGCTCGATACCAAAGCGACGCACCGTTTCCGCCGCCATCACGGTGATCTCCGCCAGCTCGTCCGGGGACGGATCGTCGTTAACGTAGGTGTCAGCAATAAAGGTGTTGCCGCTCGGCAGCAGCAGCGCGTTCATCGCCCCGGCGGTGTGGACGCCGTCGCGATAGCCGAAGATCTCCTGCACCACGCTAAAGTGCTCGTGGTAGTCGCCGATGGTGCCGCAAATCAGCGCATCCGCCTCGCCGCGATGGACCATGATCGCGCCGATCACCGTCGTGTTGCTGATAACGGCTTTCTGCGCCTGCTCCTGGGTGATCCCCCGGCGCTTCATGATCGCGTAGTATTCGCTCCAGTACTCTTTGAAGCGCGGATCGGATTCGTTGTTCACGATCTCGAAGTCCACGCCCGGCTTAATCTGCAGGCCCAGCTTCTGGATCCGCATATCGATCACGCTCGGACGACCGATCAGGATCGGCTTCGCCAGCCCTAAGGTGATCAGCTCCTGGGTAGCGTGCAGCACGCGCGCCTCTTCACCTTCCGCCAGCACCACGCGCTTCGCGTCTGCGCGGGCCTGAGAGAAGATCGGCTTCATGAACAGGTTGGTTTTATAGACAAACTCGGTGAGCTTATCGACGTAAGCGTCGAAATCCTGAATCGGACGCGTTGCCACGCCGGAGTCCATCGCCGCTTTGGCGACGGCTGGCGCAATTTTGACAATCAAACGCGGGTCGAACGGTTTTGGAATGATGTAGTCCGGGCCAAAGCTCAGATCCTGATCCCCGTACGCGGAGGCGACCACTTCGCTCTGCTCGGCGTGGGCCAGCTCGGCGATGGCGTGAACGGCGGCAAGCTTCATCTCTTCATTGATCGCCGTCGCGCCAACGTCCAGCGCGCCGCGGAAGATGAACGGGAAGCAGAGCACGTTGTTGACCTGGTTCGGGTAGTCCGAACGGCCGGTACAGATAATGGCGTCTTCACGCACCGCTTTCGCCAGCGGCGGCAGGATTTCCGGCTCAGGGTTCGCCAGGGCCAGGATCATTGGCGCACGCGCCATCTTCTTCACCATCTCCTGGGTCAGCACTTTAGGACCGGAGCAACCGAGGAAGATATCCGCGCCGTCGATCACGTCCTCAAGCGTGCGCTTGCCGTCGTCTTCTACCGCGTACGCCGCCTTGGTTTCCGCCATGTTCGGCTCACGGTCTTTGTAGATAACGCCCTTGGAGTCGCAGACCACAATGTTGTGTTTCTGCATGCCCAGCGCCACCAGCAGGTTCATACAGGCGATGGCAGCGGCGCCTGCGCCAGAAACCACCATGCGCACGTCGGAGAGATTTTTCTCGACCACGCGCAGGCCGTTCAGAATGGCGGCGGTGCTGATAATCGCGGTCCCGTGCTGGTCATCATGGAACACGGGAATGTTCATACGCTCGCGCAGCTTCTGCTCGATATAGAAACATTCCGGCGCTTTGATGTCTTCCAGGTTGATCCCGCCGAAGGTCGGCTCCAGCGCGGCTACCACGTTGATGAATTTATCTGGATCGAGTTCGTCCACTTCGATATCGAACACGTCGATACCGGCAAATTTCTTGAACAGTACGCCCTTCCCTTCCATCACCGGTTTACCGGCCAGTGCACCAATGTTGCCCAGGCCCAGTACCGCCGTCCCGTTAGAGATAACGGCGACAAGGTTACCGCGCGCGGTGTATTTGTAGGCCGCAAGCGGGTCTTTTTCGATTTCCAGACACGGTGCCGCCACGCCCGGCGAGTAGGCCAGCGCCAGATCGCGCTGCGTCGCCAGCGGCTTGGTTGGGGAAACCTGAATTTTACCGGGGACAGGGAACTCGTGAAAATCGAGGGCACTCTGTTTCAACTGCTCATCCATCTTATTTTTCCTTTCACGTATCGATCAAAAGGGTGACGTAAGCGATCCTGATGCACACCCTGGTGTGCCGCCTAGTATCGCCTCAGGACAGCGCATAAACTTTGAAGGCTGCCAAACTCTCACCATCACACATTAAAAATTGTTATCAATTTATAACAGCCATGTTACCCGTCTCAAAAGCAATGCCTGCCCCGTCTGCTATGCTTTTTTGTTAAGTCCATCATGATTTTCTCAGAAGTGTGAACTAACGCACTCATCTAACTCTTTTATTTCCAAGGAGTAATGATTTATGAACCAGCTAGACGGCATCAAACAATTCACCACCGTGGTTGCAGACAGCGGCGATATCGAGTCGATTCGCCACTATCAGCCGGAGGACGCGACCACCAACCCTTCGCTGCTTCTGAAAGCGGCAGGGCTTGCCCACTTTAGCCATCTGATTGATGACGCGATTGCCTACGGTAAACAGCGCGGGAAAACACAGGAACAGCAGGTTGCTGAAGCCAGCGACAAGCTGGCGGTTAATTTTGGTGCGGAAATTCTGAAAAGCATTCCGGGGCGCGTGTCGACCGAAGTGGATGCCCGCCTCTCATTCGATCAGGAAAAGAGTATTCACAAAGCGCGCCGCCTGGTGGAACTCTACCAGGAACAGGGGATCGATAAGTCGCGCATTCTGATCAAGCTCGCGTCCACATGGGAAGGCATCCGCGCGGCGGAGGTTCTGGAAAAAGAGGGGATCCACTGCAACCTGACGCTGCTGTTCTCGTTTGCCCAGGCGCGCGCCTGTGCCGAAGCGGGCGTGTTTCTGATCTCGCCGTTTGTCGGGCGCATCTACGACTGGTATCAGGCGAAACAGCCGATGGATCCGTACGTGGTAGAGGAAGACCCTGGCGTGAAGTCGGTGCGTAATATCTACGATTATTACAAGCAGCACCGCTACGAAACCATCGTGATGGGCGCCAGCTTCCGCCGCACCGAGCAGATCCTCGCGCTCGCAGGCTGCGACCGTCTGACCATCTCCCCCGATCTGCTGAAAAAGCTGCAGGAGAGCGACGAAACGGTGATCCGCAAACTGGTGCCGACCTCTACCGTACTGCCAAAACCGAAAGCCATGACCGAAGCGGAGTTCCGCTGGGAGCACAATCAGGACCCTATGGCCGTGGAAAAACTGGCTGACGGCATCCGCCAGTTCGCCGTCGACCAGCGCAAACTTGAAGATCTTCTCGCCGCCAAACTTTAACCTTGCCACGGAGTGAACTATGTCCCGTAAAGAGCTCGCCAACGCCATTCGCGCCCTCAGCATGGATGCCGTACAAAAAGCCAATTCCGGCCACCCTGGCGCCCCGATGGGAATGGCCGATATTGCCGAAGTGCTGTGGAACGACTTTCTGAAGCACAACCCCACAGACCCAACCTGGTACGACCGCGACCGTTTTATTCTCTCCAACGGCCACGCCTCGATGCTGCTCTACAGCCTGCTGCACCTTTCCGGCTACGATCTGCCGCTGGAAGAGCTGAAAAACTTCCGCCAGCTGCACTCTAAAACGCCGGGCCACCCGGAGATCGGCTATACCCCGGGCGTGGAAACTACCACCGGCCCGCTGGGTCAGGGTCTGGCGAATGCCGTCGGTCTTGCGATTGCCGAGCGCACGCTGGCGGCGCAGTTTAACCAGCCGGACCACGAGATTGTCGACCACTACACGTATGTTTTTATGGGCGACGGCTGCCTGATGGAGGGGATCTCCCACGAGGTCTGCTCGCTGGCGGGCACGCTGGGGCTCGGGAAGCTGATTGGCTTCTACGACCACAACGGCATCTCCATCGACGGGGAAACCGAGGGCTGGTTTACCGACGACACGGCGAAACGCTTTGAGGCCTACCACTGGCACGTGGTGCACGAGATCGACGGCCACGATCCTGAGGCGGTGAAAAAAGCGATTCAGGAAGCGCAGAGCGTGAAGGACAAACCGTCCCTGATTATCTGTCGCACCACCATCGGCTTCGGCTCGCCGAACAAAGCGGGTAAAGAAGAGGCGCACGGCGCGGCGCTGGGCGAAGAGGAAGTGGCGTTAACCCGCCAGAAGCTGGGCTGGAAGTATCCGCCATTTGAGATCCCGAAAGAGATCTACAGAGCCTGGGATGCCCGCGAAGCGGGTGAAAAAGCCCAGCAGGCGTGGAACGAAAAATTTGCCGCCTACAAAAAAGCGCACCCGGAGCTGGCGGCCGAGTTTTCCCGCCGCATGAGCGGCGGCTTGCCGGAGGACTGGGACGATAAAACCCAGGCGCTGATTGAAAATCTGCAGTCCAACCCGGCGAAAATCGCCACCCGTAAGGCGTCGCAAAATACCCTCAACGCCATTGGCCCAATCCTGCCTGAGCTGCTCGGCGGCTCGGCGGATCTTGCACCAAGTAACCTGACCATCTGGTCCGGCTCGAAATCGCTGAAAGAGGATATTGCCGGGAACTACATCCACTACGGCGTGCGCGAGTTCGGAATGACCGCGATTGCAAACGGCATCGCCCATCACGGCGGCTTCGTGCCCTACACCGCCACCTTCCTGATGTTCGTCGAGTACGCCCGAAACGCGGCGCGCATGGCGGCACTGATGAAGGCCCGGCAGATCATGGTCTACACCCACGACTCCATCGGCCTGGGGGAAGATGGCCCGACGCACCAGGCGGTGGAACAGCTGGCGAGCCTGCGCTTAACGCCAAACTTCAGCACCTGGCGTCCGTGCGACCAGGTGGAAGCGGCGGTGGGCTGGAAGCTGGCGGTTGAGCGCCACAACGGCCCCACGGCGCTGATCCTGTCGCGCCAGAACCTGGCGCAGATCGAGCGCACCCCGGAGCAGGTTAAAAACATCGCCCGTGGCGGGTACATCCTGAAAGACAGCGGCGGCAAGCCGGACGTGATCCTGATTGCCACCGGTTCCGAGGTGGAAATTACGGTGAAAGCGGCGGAGAAACTGACCGCCGAAGGCCACGCGGTGCGCGTTGTGTCCCTGCCTTCAACGGATATCTTTGACGCCCAGGATGAGGCGTATCGGGAATCGGTGCTGCCGTCCAACGTCGCGGCACGCGTGGCGGTGGAAGCGGGTATTGCCGACTACTGGTATAAATACGTGGGGCTAAAAGGAGCGATTGTTGGCATGCGGGGTTACGGTGAATCGGCACCTGCCGACAAGCTCTTCCCGTACTTCGGCTTTACCGTTGAGAACGTGGTGGAGAAGGCGCTGAGCGTGCTGTAGTGCGTTCTTCGTTGCCGGGTGGCGCTGTCGCTTACCCGGCCTACGGTTCGAGGTTTTCTAAGCCGCCACCCGGTAAAACTAGCGGGTGATCCACAGCGTGGGCCAGGCGTCTGGCCCATTCCAGCTATCGCAGCTTGGCTCTTCCGCATAGCGCACCAGGCGGAAGCGCTGGCCGTCAAAACGCCAGCGCGTCTGGATCCCGCAGTCCCCGATACCGCGTCCCAGCGCCAGCGTCGTCAGCTCGCGCGTTTTTTCATCAAAGCTGGCGTTCATCAGCTCCATGTCGCTGCTCTGGCTGGAGGGGGTAAACGGCAGACGTAACCTGACGCTGCGGGCAGTGAACGGTTTTTTACGTGATACCAGCCACGCCAGATCGACCGTGTTATAGGCTCCTGCCTCACAGCTGACGATTAACAGCGCTTTGTCGTCGGTTAATGCGGTGACGCGTACTTCACGGCGGTTAGGATCCAGCGAGCACTGGCTGTTGTTCATCCGCCAGGTTCCATAATCCAGCAGATCGTTTAGCTCGCTATGCGTCAGCGGCGTCGGCGTCGGGTTCACCACGGCCACCTTTTTTAATGCTGGTGCAGGAGGCACGCTCAGCGGCGGGCTATCCCCTTTTTTAATCCATGCCGTTTCGCTGCCAACGCGCTTCTGCTGGGCGTCAATAAACAGCAGCGCCGCCTTCAGCCCGACCAGCGAAATCGTCTGCTTCCCCCCGCGCAGGGTCAGCGCCTGCCCTTCCTGAATAGTTTTCAGAAATGCGTTGAGGGTACCTGTATCGTCGGTCTTGAGATGCCAGGGCGTTAACTGCCAGTGCTGTGAATTGAGTTTTAGCGGAACGTTGTCGAGCAGAAGGCGCGGGGCGATGTCCGGCTCTTTTACCGGCGGGGCCGAAAGCCCGCCGAGATCGATGCGCAGGCTGGCGTCCGTTTTCGCGCCGGCGCTACGGCTCAGCGTCATAACCAGACCGCGATGTTCCCCCGTATTCCGGGCAACACAAAAATTCTGGTTATTGCAGGTGACCTGCCAGTCTGAGAAAGACTGCTGCGCAGGTGCCGCCCACACCAGAGGCACGGGTAGCACGCAGAAAAAGAAGAGAAGCAAAACGCAGTAGCGCATGAATGGCACAGCCCCGGAAACGAAAAGGTCAATCTGGGGCGTATCTTCGTGCCCAGCGCGGGCGGGCTCAATCGGATTTATCGGATAGATTTATCTGAAATGCAGGCTATTGCGACATCGGTTTGGGGTTCATTAACCCGCTGGTTTGTAGATATTGCAACAGGATCACCGCTTTACCGTCGCGGATCTCGCCGCTTTTCACCATCTCAACGGCCTGAGCGAAAGGCATTTCCAGCACTTCAATATCTTCATCCTCCACGCCGCCACCGCGATGCGTGCGCTGGGCATCGGTATATTCCGCAATGAAGAAATGGACCAGCTCGGTCACGCCGCCAGGTGACATGAAAAGCTCAAAGACTTTTTGCACCGCGCCTACTTCAAAACCGGTCTCCTCGACGGCCTCCTTGCGGATGCAGACTTCCGGCTCATCGTCATCAAGCAGGCCGGCGCAGGTTTCAATCAGACGCCCGTCCGCGTTGCCGTTGACCCAGGTCGCGACCCGAAACTGGCGAATCAGCACCACGCTTTGCTTTTCACGATTATACAGCAGAATGGTTGCGCCATTGCCCCGGTCGTAGACTTCGCGTTTGTGGCGAATCACGTCACCGTTCTTACGGGTTAAATCGTAAGTGATATTCCGCAGGACAAAGTAATTTTCAGAGAGGATTTTGTCTTTGATAACGGTAATGTTCAGGGACATACGGGCTCCACGGCAAAATGAGTCTGTTTATACTACGCCGTGAAGCCCGCTTTGTCGCCCGTCGGTTAAGACGGCGCGTCTCTTCTCGTCAGATTTCATGTTAATCCCCAAAGCGGCTTTTTGGATCAATAACCTTATTTTTATTATGAATAAGCTATTTGCTCACTATCGCGTTATCAGGCAATGTACAACTGCCCGTAACCTGTGGCAGAGCCATTTTATTCAGAGAGCCGTTCCGTGACCGTTAAACGCCCCGTTTCCGGAAGCCTTGCCTGGGCTTTCTTTTCGATCATTGCCCTGTCCGTGCTGACCAGCACCGTCGCGCTGCTGACGCTTGCCAGCAGCCAGCGTGATGCCGAAGCCATTAACATTGCGGGTTCGCTGCGCATGCAGAGCTACCGCCTCGGCTACGAGATGCAGCGCAACAGCCCCTCCCTTAAGGCGCATCTTGAGAACTGGCAGCAGACGTTAAGCGCGCCTTCCCTGGAGAAGCTGAACCGCTGGTACGTCCCGGAAAACGTCAAGGCGCGCTATCAGCAGCTGCATGTGGCCTGGCGGGAAATGGATAAGCACATCGCCCGCGGCAACAGCGCATGGTATGACGCTAACATTGAGGATTTTGTCGGCCGCATTGATGCCTTTGTTCTCGCCCTCCAGCACTACACCGAAAATAAAATCCAGACGGTGACCCTTCTCTCTCTGGTTGGCGCGCTCGGGATCCTGCTGCTGACGCTGTTTACCCTGCGGCGCATCCGCCGCCAGGTGGTGTTGCCACTGAACAACCTGGTGGCCGCCAGTGAACGGATTGAGCGAGGTGAATTTACCACCCCGGCGCCGGACACCGCGCTGCCCAACGAGCTGGGCCAGCTTTCCCGCGCCTTCAACCATATGTCGGGCGAGCTACATACTCTCTATCGGTCGCTCGAAGCCTCCGTCGCGGAAAAGACGCGGCATTTGCATGAAGCCCACCAGCAGCTCGACATGCTGTTCAAATGCTCTCAGGCGCTGAATACCGGACAGATTGACAGCCTGTGCTTCCGGCATATTTTACAGATTGTCCATGAATACACGCAGATGAATTACCTGGAGCTACGCACCAGCGACGACTGGCGGCTGTGTGAAGGGACAGAGGTGAGCGGCATTTCTCTGCAAACCCTGCCGGTGCTGATGCAGGACACCCTTTACGGCGAGCTGCGCTGGCAAAGCGAGACGGGCAGCGTTCCTCTTCCGCTGATGAGAAGTGTCGCGACCATGCTCGGGCGCGGGCTGTACTTTAACCAGGCGCAGAAACACTACCAGCAGCTGCTGCTGATGGAGGAGCGCGCCACCATCGCCCGCGAGCTGCATGATTCGCTGGCGCAGGTACTCTCCTATCTGCGGATCCAGCTCACGCTGCTTAAACACGCCGTGCCGGCGGAAAATGCCCCCGCGCAGACCATCATCACCGACTTCTCCCGCGAGCTGAACAACGCCTGGCAGCAGTTGCGCGAGCTGCTGACCACCTTCCGCCTGACGCTAAACCATGCGAATTTACCCGCGGCGCTTCAGGAGTCCCTCGATGCCCTGCAGAGCCAAACGCAGGCGAAGCTGTACCTCGACTGCCGCCTCTCCTCGCTGGCGCTTGACGCGCAGAAGCAGGTGCATTTGCTGCAGATCGTGCGGGAGGCCGTCCTGAATGCGATTAAGCACGCGCAGGCCAGCGAGATCACCGTCAGCTGCGTAACCGCCGTGGACGGCACGCACAACGTCAGCATTCGTGACAACGGCATCGGAATTGGCGAGGCCAGCGAACCGCCGGGACACTACGGGCTGAACATTATGCGAGAACGCGCGCAACGGCTCGGCGGAATGCTGCACTTCTCGCAGCCGCAAAACGGCGGCACGCAGGTCAGCGTGACGTTCCCCGCACCCGCGCCGTTAACAGGTAAATAACGGTAAAGGGGGAAGCGCCGGGAAAAGCGCATGATAATTTACATTATCTCCTTTATTTCTCCACGTTTGGCCTGGGCCTTGCCGCTAAAGTGATGCGGGCAATAAACAATAATGACGTGCAGCAAAACGAGGTCACTTTTCCATGGCGAATTTTTTCATCGATCGCCCCATTTTTGCCTGGGTGCTTGCCATCCTGTTGTGTCTGACAGGCGTCCTGGCGATTACTTCTCTTCCCGTTGAGCAATATCCCGATCTGGCACCGCCTAACGTGCGTGTCACCGCCAACTATCCCGGCGCTTCCGCACAAACGCTGGAAAACACCGTGACGCAGGTTATCGAGCAGAACATGACGGGTCTGGATAATCTGATGTACATGTCCTCCCAAAGCAGCGCCACGGGACAGGCCACGGTCACCCTGAGCTTTGAGGCGGGCACCGACCCGGACGAAGCGGTGCAGCAGGTACAAAACCAGCTGCAGTCGGCCATGCGTAAGCTGCCCCAGGCGGTGCAGAACCAGGGGGTCACCGTGCGTAAAACCGGTGATACCAACATTCTGACTATCGCGTTTGTCTCCACCGATGGCTCAATGGATAAACAGGACATTGCGGACTACGTCGCCAGTAATATTCAGGACCCGCTCAGCCGTATTAACGGCGTAGGGGATATCGACGCCTACGGTTCACAGTACTCAATGCGTATCTGGCTCGATCCTAACAAGCTGAACAGCTATCAGATGACCGCAACCGACGTGACGGACGCCATCAAAGCCCAGAACGCCCAAATTGCCGTGGGGCAGCTGGGAGGCACGCCTTCGGTTGATAAACAGGCCCTGAATGCCACCATCAATTCACAATCCCTGCTTCAGACGCCGGACCAGTTCCGCAACATCACCCTTCGCGTGAATCAGGACGGTTCAGAGGTGCGCCTGGGCGATGTCGCTAAGGTGGAAATGGGTGCGGAGAAATACGATTACCTGAGCCGCTTTAACGGCAATCCGGCCTCCGGTCTTGGGATCAAGCTGGCCTCCGGCGCGAACGAAATGGCGACGGCGAAGCTGGTGCTGGACCGTCTGGATGAGCTGTCGCAGTATTTCCCGCACGGGCTGGAGTACAAAGTCGCCTATGAAACCACCTCCTTCGTTAAAGCCTCGATTGAGGATGTGGTGAAAACCCTGCTGGAAGCGATCGCGCTGGTGTTCCTGGTCATGTACCTGTTCCTGCAAAACTTCCGCGCCACGCTGATCCCCACCATTGCCGTCCCGGTAGTGCTGCTGGGTACTTTTGCGGTGCTCTACGCGTTCGGCTACAGCATCAACACCCTGACGATGTTTGCCATGGTGCTGGCGATTGGCCTGCTGGTGGACGATGCCATCGTGGTCGTGGAAAACGTCGAGCGCATCATGAGCGAAGAGGGGCTTTCCCCGCGTCAGGCCACGCGCAAATCCATGGGGCAAATTCAGGGGGCGTTAGTCGGTATCGCGATGGTGCTGTCGGCGGTCTTTATCCCGATGGCCTTCTTTGGCGGTACAACCGGGGCGATTTACCGTCAGTTCTCAATTACCATCGTCTCGGCGATGGTGCTTTCCGTGCTGGTGGCGCTGATCCTCACCCCCGCGCTCTGTGCCACCCTCCTTAAGCCGCTGCACAAAGGGGAACATCACGGACAGAAAGGGTTCTTCGGCTGGTTTAACCGTATGTTCAACCGCAATGCCGAGCGGTATGAATCTGCCGTCGGTAAAGTGCTGCACCGCAGCCTGCGCTGGATGATGATTTACGTTGTGCTGCTGGGCGGCATGGTGTGGCTGTTTCTGCATCTTCCCACCTCGTTCCTGCCTCAGGAGGACCGGGGGATGTTCATCACCTCGGTGCAGCTCCCGAGCGGCTCAACGCAGCAGCAGACGCTGAAGGTGGTTCAGAACGTGGAGCAGTACTTCTTCACCAAAGAGAAAGATAACGTTGTCTCGGTCTTCTCTACCGTCGGCTCCGGCCCGGGCGGGAATGGGCAGAACGTCGCCCGCATGTTTGTCCGCCTGAAAGACTGGGACGAACGCGACGCCAGAACGGGAACCTCGTTCGCCATCATTGAACGGGCAACCAAAGCTTTTGCGGGCATTAAAGAGGCGCGCGTTTTTGCCAGCAGTCCGCCCGCGATCAGCGGCTTGGGCAGTTCCGCCGGGTTTGATATGGAGCTGCAGGATCACGCCGGCGCGGGCCACTCGGCGCTGATGGCCGCGCGCGACAAGCTGTTAGAACTTGCAGGTAAAGATCCCGGCCTGACCCGCGTTCGTCACAACGGTCTTGACGACAGCCCGCAGCTTCAGGTGGATATAGACCAGCGTAAGGCGCAGGCGCTGGGCGTCTCGATCGACGATATCAACGACACCCTGCAAACCGCGTGGGGCTCAAGCTACGTAAATGACTTTATGGATCGCGGCCGCGTGAAAAAAGTGTATGTTCAGGCAGCCGCGCCTTTCCGCATGTTGCCGGATGACATTAACCGCTGGTTTGTACGTAATAATTCTGGCGGGATGGTACCCTTCTCCGCCTTTGCCACGTCGCGCTGGGAGAGCGGTTCGCCGCGCCTGGAGCGCTATAACGGCTATTCGGCAGTTGAAATCGTCGGGGAAGCCGCGCCGGGCGTCAGCACCGGTACCGCCATGGACACCATGGAAAAACTGGTGCAGCAGCTGCCCGCTGGTTTTGGTCTGGAATGGACGGCCATGTCTTACCAGGAGCGCCTCTCCGGGGCACAGGCGCCCGCGCTTTATGCGCTTTCTCTGCTGGTGGTCTTCCTCTGCCTTGCCGCGCTGTATGAGAGCTGGTCGGTTCCGTTCTCGGTCATGCTGGTGGTGCCGCTTGGGGTTATCGGTGCGCTGCTGGCGACCTGGATGCGTGGCCTGGAGAACGACGTTTACTTCCAGGTGGGGCTACTCACGGTGATCGGCTTATCGGCGAAAAACGCCATTCTGATCGTAGAATTTGCCAACGAGATGAATGCTAAAGGCCACGAGCTGATGGCCGCCACGCTGCACGCCTGCCGTCAGCGCTTGCGTCCGATCCTGATGACCTCGCTGGCATTTATTTTTGGCGTACTGCCGATGGCAACCAGCACGGGTGCAGGCTCAAGCAGCCAGCATGCGGTGGGTACCGGCGTTATGGGGGGGATGATTTCGGCCACCATCCTGGCGATTTATTTTGTTCCGCTGTTCTTTGTGCTGGTGCGTCGTCGCTTCCCGCTCCGGGAGCGACAGGAATAACCCGCAGCCATAAAAAAGGCGGCTTTATCGGCCGCCTTTTTATTGTGTGATTAATTCACACTATGGTTATTTTACTTATTTTAGTGCTCTTGCAATTCTTACTGAATGTCATTTACGAAGCATGCCTTCGATAAAATCTTTCCAGTTCCCCAGTTCACGTTCAATCATAACAACCTCTCTTATTATTATGCGCATTCTACGAAAACGTATCATCATTGTGAAGACTATTTAACCAATCGCTGCGATTGTACCCCGCCACCGCCGGGGATTTATGATAAATATGAACGGAGAACCTTAAATTTTGTGTGATGGGCAGCAATATTTTGAAATAACCCTGCGAACGGGTGAGTTCTATTTTACTCGCTGAGTTTATGGGGAATTTAAACCCTATGGACATCTATGCTTAAAGGGTGAAAGAATATTCAGCGTACAAGTGTGAGTTGAATTAAGATGAAGCGTAAATCCAGACAATTCCTGAATGTGTTATATTCCACTTAAGGATATATCTTCGAATTTATTGAACATTTAATCGCCATAAGAGCAAAAGGATTCAACATGGTTGTGATGTACGGCATTAAAAATTGCGACACCATCAAAAAAGCGCGCCGCTGGCTGGAAGCAAACCACGTGGAGTACCGCTTCCACGATTACCGTGCCGACGGGCTTGATGCACAATTTCTGCATACCGCCATTAACGAACTGGGATGGGAAGCGCTGCTGAACACCCGCGGCACCACCTGGCGTAAGCTGGATGAATCCGTGCGCGCCAGCATCGTTGATGCCGACAGCGCGGCAAAGCTGATGCTCGATATGCCGGCAATTATCAAACGCCCATTGCTCTGCAAGCCAGGTCAGCCTATGCTGCTGGGTTTCAGTGAAACCCTTTATTCTGACTTTTTCGTTGAGGTGTAGTGTATGTCATGCCCGGTCATTGAGCTGACTCAACAGCTTATTCGCCGTCCTTCCCTTAGCCCGGACGACGCAGGTTGTCAGGCATTAATGATTGAGCGCCTGCGTGCCATCGGTTTTACCGTTGAGCGCATGGATTTTGGCGATACCCAGAACTTCTGGGCGTGGCGCGGCCAGGGCGAAACGCTGGCCTTTGCCGGGCACACTGACGTCGTTCCCGCGGGTGACGCAGATCGCTGGATTAACCCGCCGTTTGAGCCAACCATCCGCGATGGCATGCTCTTCGGTCGCGGCGCGGCAGACATGAAAGGCTCGCTGGCGGCGATGGTGGTGGCGGCAGAGCGCTTTGTGGCTCAGCATCCGAACCACAAAAACCGTCTCGCGTTTTTGATCACCTCCGATGAAGAAGCCAGCGCCCATAACGGTACCGTAAAGGTCGTTGAGGCGCTGATGGCGCGTAACGAGCGTCTCGACTACTGTCTGGTCGGCGAGCCGTCCAGTACCGAAGTGGTGGGTGATGTCGTCAAAAACGGTCGTCGCGGCTCGCTGACCTGTAACCTGACCATTCACGGCGTTCAGGGGCACGTGGCTTATCCACATCTGGCCGATAACCCGGTCCACCGCGCCGCGCCAATGCTGAACGAACTGGTGGGCATCGAGTGGGATAAAGGCAACGAGTTCTTCCCGCCGACCAGCATGCAGATTGCAAACGTCAAGGCCGGGACCGGCAGCAACAACGTGATCCCGGGGGACTTCTTCGTTCAGTTCAACTTCCGCTTCAGCACCGAACTGACCGAAGAGACGATCAAAGCGCGCGTTGTCGCTCTGCTGGAAAAATACAACCTGCGCTACACCGTCGACTGGTGGCTTTCCGGCCAGCCGTTCCTGACGCAGCGCGGCAAGCTGGTAGATGCGGTAGTGAACGCCATCGAGCACTATAATGAAATTAAGCCGCAGCTGCTGACGACGGGCGGCACCTCAGACGGACGCTTTATCGCCCGCATGGGTGCACAGGTTGTCGAACTGGGTCCGGTTAACGCGACGATTCACAAAATCAACGAGTGTGTGAACGCTGCCGATTTACAACTGCTGGCCCGCATGTATCAACGTATTATGGAGCAACTCGTCGCCTGACGAACGCTCAGAGAGGAATAGCGAATGGATTGGCTTGCAAAGTACTGGTGGATTCTGGTTCTGGTGTTTCTGGTAGGCGTACTGCTTAACGTGATTAAAGACCTTAAGCGCGTTGACCACAAAAAATTTCTCGCCAACAAACCGGATCTTCCGCCGCACCGGGATTTTAACGACAAGTGGGACGATGACGACGATTGGCCGAAGAAAGACCAGAAGAAGTAATTCCCTCACCCCCGGCCCCTCTCCCCTTAGGGGAGAGGGGCCGGGTAAGGGGATAAATGTTTATATAAATTCAACAATATCATCATCATTCGGCTTGCCGCCGCTGAGCGCTTCATCAAAGTAGTGTTTCGGCACGGTATAACGCAGATGGTCGAGCGCAAACTGCATGCTGCGGTCGTCAATCGCGTGGCCCAGATCGTCAACAATATCCAGCGTCACATCCCCGCCTTCGCGCACCAGCGCTTCCTGGGCTGCCACCGCATGCGAAAGCTCAATCACCCGGTCTTCGCCGCCGTGAATAAGATGGATAGTGGTCTGCGTGGTCGCGCTGGTCGGTAGCGTCGCGTAGCGCCCGTTAAACGCGATCACGCGTGAAGCCAGACCGGGCTGCGCTTTTACGCTTTCCAGCGACATGATTGACCCCTGAGAGAAACCAATCAGCGCCGTTGCGTCAGCGCCTACGCCGCTCTGCTGCTGCCAGTAGCGTACGATGTCGATAAACGTGGGCATAATGGCATCAATGCGCGCCTGACGGTTCTCTTCCGTCACGCCCTGAACCGCGAACCACTGCCGTCCGTTCGGGCCGCACGGCTCCACGCCGCCGATGCTGACAATTAGCGCTTCCGGGAACACGGGGGCAAACCAGCGGCCAATCTGCCCCATGTTAACGGCATTATCGCCCACACCATGAAACAGGAGCAGTAACTGTTTAGCCGGTTTGTCAGGGCTTTGAACAACAAAATGGTCGTGTTTCATGGCGGTCTCCTTAATTGATGAGCAGGATTTTACGCCTCTGCGGGGTAATGACCATGCCACTTTACTGAAGAAGTCATTGAAAAAATTGCCATTGCAAAATGTCTGCTTTCAACCGCTGGCAGCGGGAATAGTCAAGACTCTCAAGCGCTTGCGCAGCTTCACTCCGCAGCTTAGCCAGCAACGCTTTTCGCCCCGTCTCGTCCGTCTTTCCCTCGATTTTCCCGCGCAGCGCCGGGAGCGGCATGTCTGTGGTTAACACCAACCGCGTCAGCGCAGCAACCGAGGTTGAAAACGCCCGGTGCGCAAAGGCAAACCCCGCCAGCTCCAGCCAGTCGTCACTATTAAGGGTAGCTTCCCAGGCATCGCTTACCGGGATCTTTTCGCCGTTCCGGGCCGACAGGACGCGCATATCGCGACACAAGCGCTGATGTTCCTGAGCGCACAGCCGGTGCCCGGCCTCGCTCTGCGGCAGTATGGCCATCGCCGTGTAGCACCCGCTGCTGGCTTCCCGATGGCTGCCCATTCGCACCAGCACAAAGCCGCACTGCTGCCAGAAACGCCACAGCTCGTCGGTATAGCCAAAACTGACCGAGAGATAATCTTCACCGCTGGCGCTGCGAATAAGCCGCTGGCCGATGCCTTCCCGTTGACGGTGGGGATGTACCGCAATGCGGCTAATCCGTCGCCCCTTCAGCGTCGCCGCGAGTGGCGATCCGCCGTGCGCCGCCAGCGACTGCGCCACAAGGTTCCCGCGTGGACGACGAAAGCCCGCCCACACCGCGCGGCTCAGCTCAGGAGGCAATCTCCCCTCTTCCACCAGCCAGAGCGCGCCAGCGATATCCGCACCCGCGTGTGCAACCGCAAAGTGCTGGCCGGGTGCGTCCATCATCCGACGTAAATCGAGCGGAGACGTCCGGTAGTGCGCGGCACACAGCAGTTCATAAACGCTTGCCACGCGTGCCGGGTCGCTCTCCCACATCCGCGGCTCCAGCGTCCGTAAACGCACGTCACCTTCCGGCTTGCGGTCAATAAGTGCATCGTCAAACAGCAGCGTATTCCCCACTATCCGCTCAAGCGGACACCCGGCTGCCCAGCGAATGGGGGTGGATAAGGTATGGCGCCGCAGCCCGCTGAACCGGGCGCAGAACTTGAGCAGAAACCCTCTGCCCGTGCCTTCATAACCCTGGACCGTGGTGGTCAGCAGTACGCGGGGAAAACGCGCCACCAGCTTGTCCAGCAGCGGGCCAGGGATGGCGGCGGCTTCATCAACAATCAGCCAGTCGGCTTCTGTCGCGGAGGCCAGCAGCGCATCCGGGGCCATAAAGTGAAAACGCTCGCCGGCGAAGCGCGCAATAACATCCGTTGCCCCTTTTGCCGGTGCCGTCACCACTGCATTTCCGTGGATGCCGTTGAGCAGCATCCCCGCCAGGGCTGACTTTCCGCGTCCGCGCGGTGCCGTCACGGCAGCGACGCCCGAAGGCATGGCCAGAAGCGCGTCGAGGATCTCCGCCTGCTCGCGCTGCGGCTCGCCGCTGGCAGGCTGCCAGGCGGGAAGATCCGGCGCAGCGGGAAGAGATAGAGGACGATGCTGTTGCCAGACGATCGCATCCGCATCGGCGGCAAGCGTCCGGCAAAAATGGTGAACGAAGTGCGGGGTGGCGATCGGCTCCGCGCTGTCGCTCCAGCGTACGGAATCGCCGTCGGGCCTGTCGGCCCACTCAGAGAGCGGCGGCACCAGCAGCACCAGCAGGCTACCGGCGCGCAGCGTCCCGCTGAGCGCGGCAAAGGCTGAAACGTCAAACCCGGCACGCGCGTCAAAAACGGCGTGAAGGTATTCGCGGCCCAGCAGTCCGCTAACGGCTTTAGAGGGATTGTCATCGAGCCACAGCCAGTCTCCCGGCAAGGCATCACGCAGGCCTGCCGCCTGGCTGAACGTCCACTGTTCATCACCCGTGAGCACCACCAGACGGCGGTGCCCGGTACGCTCAAGCTCGTGCGTCAGATGTTCAAACGACACCATCACATGGCTTTGCCGAAGGTATTACACTGGGCCGGATCGCCGCTGTCAAAGCCGCGCTTGAACCAGCTGTAGCGCTGCTGCGACGTACCGTGAGTAAAGCTGTCCGGAACGACATGACCCTGGCTCTGCTGCTGTAAACGGTCGTCGCCGATAGCCTCAGCCGCGTTTAATGCCTCTTCTAGATCGCCGGATTCCAGCACGCCCTGTTGCTGCATGCTGTGGCCCCAGACGCCCGCAAAACAGTCCGCCTGCAGTTCCATTTTGACGGAAAGGCGGTTCACTTCAGCCTGAGATGCATTCTGCTGAAGCTGGCGCACTTTGGGCTCAATCCCCAGCAGCTTTTGCACGTGATGGCCGACTTCATGCGCGATAACGTAGCCCTGGGCAAAATCACCGTCAGCGCCAAGCTTGCGTTTCATGTCATCGTAAAAAGAGAGATCGATATAGACGGTGCCGTCTGCCGGGCAGTAGAACGGCCCCATCACAGATTGCCCGGTACCGCATCCGGTGCGGGTTGCGCCCCGGTACATCACCAGCTTCGGCTGCTGATAGGTGCGCCCCATCTTCTCAAACTGCTGACTCCATGTGTCTTCAGTTGTGGCGAGAATAACGGAGGTAAATTTGGCCGCTTCATCTTCATTCGGGCTGATGGAGCGCGGAGATTGTTGCTGCTGTTGCAGCGGTTGACCGGTCATCAGACCGGTGAGATCGACGCCGTAATAACCCGCGACCAGCACCACAATCAGCAGGATGATACCGCCCTTGCCGCTGGGTAAGCGGAAGCCGGGCCCGCCCATTGAAGGACCGCCGCCGCCATCACCGCGTCTGTCTTCTACATTGTCACTTTCACGACGCCCTTGCCAGCGCATAACCACCTCGAACTATTCCATTAATAATAGCTATGATCGTAGGCGGTTAACGGCAAGATTACCATAGGAAACAAAGGTAAGACGCCAAAGGATGCGAACATCCTTTGGCAACAGAGGGACTTAGTCGAGCTTAACGCCTAAACGGTGAGCAACCGCTTCGTACGCTTCAATCAGGCCACCCAGGCTCTGACGGAAACGGTCTTTGTCCATTTTATCCAGGGTTTCTTTATCCCACAGGCGGCTGCCGTCCGGGGAGAACTCATCACCCAGCACCACTTCACCTTTGAACAGACCAAACTCCAGCTTGAAGTCGACGAGGATCAGGCCCGCGTCATCAAACAGCTTTTTCAGCACGTCGTTGGCTTTGTAGGTCAGTTCCTGCATGCGCGCCAGGTTCTCTTTGCTCACCCAGCCGAAGGTTTCGCAGTAGGATTCGTTGACCATCGGATCGTGCATGGCATCGTTTTTCAGGAACAGGTCGAACAGCGGTGGATTCAGTTCGATACCTTCTTCAATGCCCAGACGCTTCACCAGGGAGCCTGCCGCACGGTTACGAATCACGCACTCAACCGGAACCATATCCAGTTTTTTCACCAGACATTCCGTATCGGACAGCAACGCTTCCATCTGGGTCGGGATACCCGCTTCGGCCAGTTTGGTCATAATGAAGTGGTTGAACTTGTTGTTCACCATGCCTTTACGATCGAACTGCTCAATGCGTGCGCCATCCCCTGCTGACGTATCATTGCGGAACTCGAGCACCAACAGATCCGGGTTCTCCGTGCTGTATACGGTCTTCGCTTTGCCACGATACAACTCAGCTTGCTTCTGCATCTTCATTACTCCTGGTGTGATAATTTGTGTTCAAAACCGGGTATATTATGCCACGCACACGTTTGCGTAGCACGAAAATAAAAAGGGCGGGATTAACCCGCCCTCGTATTTATTTGCTGAATGCAGCCTGGAACACAGCAACCAGCGCATCGTTCTGCGCCTGGGTCAGCGTGTGACCTTTTGGATCGATAAACTGCAGACTGCTGCGGTTATCAAGGTCGCCTACCTGAATCTTGTAGTCACCGGAAGCAAGCTGAGGATCTTTGGCGCCCAGCTCCTGCCATGCGCTGTCGGACAGCGGCTTATAGGTCGCCGTCATGCTACCGGTTGAACGGGTGCTGTCGGTCACTTTCATGCCCACTTTTTCCAGCGTCGCCGGCAGACGCTGCCAGGTCTGGTTAAACGGTGCACGCACCACCAGCATTGGCAGGCCGGTATCATCCGCGCCGCTCTGAACGTCGTAAGTGACGCCGTTACGGTTCTGCGCGGCGTTGGCGGCATCGGTAGCGGTCTTATCCAGACCTGCGGCAATCACGTTCAGCATTTCAGTGCTGTAACGCTGCATAGAGGCGGCATCCGCAACCGGTTTACCCGCCTGCTCCAGGTTCAACAGCTTAACGTTAACCGCCTGCTGGTAACCCTGTGGTTTCACGGAGACCTGATAGCGTCCACGGTACTGCTGATCTTCATCAAGACGGTTCCACTCGATCCAGTCGGTGGTTAACGTCTGGCTGGCGTCATCACGTTTATCAATGGTGTAGTTCTTCGCCTGAATAACGCTGACCACCTGTGGCCACAGATTGCTTCCGCGCGCGCTTTCAACCAGCAGAGAGGCCGTATCACCGGTAAACTGGGTACGCGCACCGCTCACCAGCGCCAGAGGCTGAGCTGGCGGACGAATATCAAGCGCTTTACCGACCAGACCACTGCCGTTGGTCACGGGGATATTATAATCGCCGTTTTGAATCGGCAGGATCATACCAGCCGGTGCATGAAGTTCAGCAAGCGGGGTCGCATCCAGATAGGATTCATCACCGCTCACCTGGCGCTTGTAGCGCGAGTCTGAACTACAGGCAGCGAGCAGCATAACAAGCGAAACACTCGCAACCTTCGCCAGGCGCGACTTCTGTACTGAATAAGCCATCAAATCTCCCTAAACTTTACAGCAAACCGGCATGCTTCAGCGCAGCCCTGACGATATCGCGACCGTGGTCGGTAATCGGTGTCATAGGCAAACGCAGCGTATCGGATGCTACAAGCCCCAACGCCTTACACGCCCATTTCACTGGGATCGGATTGGGTTCGACAAATAATTTATTGTGCAGCGGCATCAGACGCTGATTAATGACGCGCGCTTCATCATAGTGACCGGCTGCGGCCAGTTTGCACATTTCAGCCATATCGCGCGCCGCAACGTTTGCCGTTACGGAGATAACGCCATGGCCACCGAGCTGCATAAAGTCCAGCGAGGTCGCATCATCACCACTCAACAGGATAAAGTCGTCTGAAACCAGCTCTTTGATCTGATGAACGCGGCTTAAGTTCCCTGTCGCCTCTTTAATACCGATAATATTTTTTACTTCCGAGAGACGACCAACGGTTTCCGGCAGCATATCGCAGCCGGTACGGGACGGCACATTATACAGAATTTGTGGCAAGTCAGTATGTTCAGCGATGGCTTTGAAGTGCTGGAACAAACCTTCCTGAGTAGGACGGTTGTAGTAAGGGGTTACCGTCAGACAGCCCACGATGCCGCTGTCGTTAAAACGTTTGGTCAGGCTGATCGCTTCTGCGGTTGCATTAGCGCCTGTTCCCGCAATGACCGGAATACGTCCGTCAGCCAGTTCCAGGGTCAGCATAACCACATCGCCGTGCTCTTCGTGGCTCAGCGTTGCAGATTCACCGGTAGTCCCTACCGAAACGATCGCCGAGGTTCCATTGGCGACATGGTAATCAATCAGCTTCTTCATGCTGGACCGGCAGACATTACCTTTTTCATCCATCGGTGTAACAAGCGCGACAATACTTCCCGTGAACATGAGCCATCCTCTGTGCGAACAAGAGTCTCAATGGTACGTTTGGAACTGTAATAAAAGCAAGCGACCTGAGGCCCTCTGGCGGTTGTATGCACGTTTTTTTTATGCTTTCCTTAGGAAGACTTAACCATGCAAAGGAAGAACAGGTTTGACAACCTCATCACAACATTACCTGGTTATCACTGCGCTGGGTGCCGACAGGCCGGGTATCGTGAACACCATCACCCGTCACGTGAGCAGCTGCGGCTGTAATATCGAAGACAGCCGCCTTGCGATGCTCGGCGAAGAGTTCACGTTTATCATGCTGCTGTCCGGAACATGGAATGCCATTACCCTTATTGAATCCACCCTGCCGCTGAAAGGCGCGGAGTTGGATTTGCTGATCGTCATGAAGCGCACTACCGCGCGCCCGCGTCCGGCCATGCCTGCGACCGTCTGGGTGCAGGTTGAAGTCCCTGATTCTCCACATCTGATTGAGCGCTTTACCGCGCTGTTCGACAGCCATCAGATGAACATTGCCGAGCTCGTCTCCCGCACGCAGCCGGGCGACGAGAGCACCGTTCCCACGCTGTTTATTCAAATTACCGCGCACAGCCCTGCCTCACAGGATGCGTCAAATATCGAGCAAGCGTTCAAAGCCCTCTGTACAGAATTAAACGCGCAGGGCAGTATAAGCGTCGTCAATTATTCGCAGCACGAACAGGATGGAGTTGAGTAATGAATCCACTGAAAGCCGGTGACATCGCACCGAAATTTAGCTTACCGGATCAAGACGGCGAGCAAGTAAATTTGACCGACTTCCAGGGACAGCGTGTTCTGGTCTATTTCTACCCGAAAGCCATGACCCCCGGCTGCACCGTACAGGCCTGCGGCTTACGCGACAACATGGACGAGTTGAAGAAAGTCGGCGTGGAAGTGCTGGGAATCAGCACCGATAAACCAGAAAAGCTGTCACGATTTGCGGAAAAGGAGCTGCTGAACTTCACGCTGCTTTCCGACGAAGACCACCAGGTATGCGAGCAGTTCGGCGTCTGGGGTGAAAAGACCTTTATGGGTAAAACCTACGACGGCATTCACCGCATCAGCTTCCTGATTGACGCTGACGGTAAAGTTGAACATGTATTTGACGACTTCAAAACCAGCAACCACCACGACGTGGTGTTGAACTGGCTGAAAGCAAGCGCCTGATAAACAGCAAAACGGCAACCCAGGTTGTAATGCCGATCAGTTAAGGATCGGTTGACCGATCCAGTGGCTGTGTAAGAATCCGGAAATGTTTACCCGTTTCCGGACTTTTTTATGCACATTGGACAGGCTCTTGATCTGGTATCCCGTTACGATTCTCTGCGTAACCCTCTGACTTCTCTGGGCGACTGTCTTGACCCGGAACTGATTTCCCGCTGCCTTGAAGAATCCGGCACCGTCACGTTACGCAAACGGCGCCTTCCTCTGGAAATGATGGTCTGGTGCATTGTCGGTATGGCCCTTGAGCGCAAGGAGCCGCTTCATCAGATCGTTAACCGGCTGGATATCATGTTACCCGGCAATCGTCCGTTCGTTGCCCCCAGCGCCGTGATCCAGGCCCGTCAGCGGCTGGGAAGCGAAGCCGTCCGCCGTGTGTTCACGCAAACAGCGCAGCTCTGGCATAACGCAACACCGCATCCGCACTGGTGCGGCCTGACCCTGCTGGCCATCGATGGTGTGTTCTGGCGAACACCGGACACGCCGGAAAACGACAGCGCCTTTCCCCGCCAGACGCATGGCGGAAACCCGGCACTCTACCCGCAGGTAAAAATGGTCTGCCAGATGGAACTGACCAGCCATCTGTTGACGGCAGCGGCCTTCGGCACGATGAAAAACAGCGAAAATGAGCTCGCGAAGCAACTGATAGAGCAGACCGGGGATAACACCCTGACGTTAATGGATAAAGGCTATTACTCGCTGGGGTTGCTGAATGCGTGGAGCCAGGCGGGAGAACACCGTCACTGGATGCTCCCTCTCAGAAAGGGAGCACAGTATGAAGAGGTCAGAAAGCTGGGTAAAGGCGACTATCTGGTGAAGCTGAAAACCAGCCCACAGGCACGAAAAAAATGGCCGGGTCTGGGAGATGAGATGACAGCCCGCCTGCTGACCGTAACGCGCAAAGGGAAAGTCTGCCATCTGCTGACGTCGATGACGGACGCCATGCGCTATCCCGGAGGAGAAATGGCAGACCTGTACAGCCATCGCTGGGAAATAGAGCTGGGGTACAGGGAGATAAAACAAACGATGCAACTGAGCAGGCTGACGCTGAGAAGTAAAAAGCCGGAGCTTGTGGAGCAGGAGTTATGGGGCGTGTTACTGGCGTATAATCTGGTGCGATATCAGATGATTAAAATGGCGGGCCATCTGAAAGGATACTGGCCGAATCAGCTGAGCTTCTCAGAATCATGCGGCATGGTCATGAGAATGCTGATGACGCTGCAGGGCGCTTCACCAGGGCGTATCCCGGAGCTGATGCGTGATCTTGAAAGCATGGCGCAACTGGTAAAGTTGCCGACAAGAAGGGAAAGGGCCTTCCCGAGGGTGGTAAAGGAAAGGCCCTGGAGATACCCCACAGCCCCGAAAAAAAGCCAGTCAGTTGCTTAACTGACTGGCATTACAACCCAGGTTGCCGTTTTGAGTGTTTTCCCCCTCTCCCCGTGGGAGAGGGCCGGGGTGAGGGCATCAGCCCGCACAAAAACTACTTCTCTTCCATCGCCGGCACATCCGGCCACGCATGCACCACCGCTTTAATCAGCGTCGCCAGCGGAATAGCAAAGAACACACCCCAGAACCCCCACAGCCCGCCGAAAATCACCACGGATAAGATAATCACCAGCGGATGCAGGTTCACCGCCTCGGAGAACAGCACCGGCACCAGCAGGTTACCGTCCAGCGCCTGAATGATGAGGTATACCGCAAAGCAGCTCCAGAACTCCGTGCCCAGGCCAAACTGGAACAGCGCAACGCCCACCACTGGAATGGTCACCACAAACGCGCCGATGTAGGGGATCAAAACCGAAAATCCGACCAGCACCGCCAGCAGCAGCGAGTAGTTCAGGCCGAAGATCAGGAAGCCAATCCAGGTCGCGACCCCGACCACAATCATCTCCAGCACCTTGCCGCGAATGTAGTTGGTGATCTGCTGGTTCATCTCTTCCCAGACCTGCCCGGCCAGGCCGCGATTGCGCGGCAGCACGCGGCGGACTGCGTTAAGCATTTGCTCTTTGTCTTTGACCAGGAAGAACACCATTAACGGCACAAGCACAAGGTAAACCGCCAGCGTCAGCAGCCCCACCAGCGAGGCCAGAGAGTATTTCACCACCGAGTCGCCCATCGTCATGATGCGGGCGCGCATGTTTTCGGCCATCGCATCAATAATCCCGGCATCCATCAGCGCGGGATAACGACGCGGCAGCGTGGCGGCGAAATCAGAGAGTTTATTCAACATGCCGGGCATATCGCGGATCAGGTAGATCCCCTGCTGCCAGGCAACCGGCATCACCACGAATGCCATCAACATAAGAATGCCGACAAACAGCACCAGCACGATACTCGTTGCCCAGCGGCGTGAACAGCCGATATGTTCCAGGCGCGCTGTTGGCCACTCCAGCAGGTACGCCAGCACAATCGCCACCAGCAGGGGGGCGAGAAGACCGCTGAAGAAGAACAGAATACCGAACCCGGCAACCAGAATAACCAGCAAAGCAATGGCTTCCGGGTCACTGAACCGACGCCGATACCACTGCATTAACATTTCGAGCATACAACCCTTCCCTGAATCGATTGGCGGGAGTGAGACGATGAATTGTATCTAATTGTCACAAAAAAGACTTTCGCTTTTTGTATCCCTGTCACAATCCGCAAAAGCCTGATGAATGGGATTTTCTTCATGCGGTAACACGGCTACACTCGCAGGGCAGCAGAGATGAACGATATGCCGGTTCATCGGTCAAATTAGCACCTCCAACATACAGGACAGTGGTTATGTTCAGGCAGTTGAGAAAAACACTGGTTGCAACACTGATTGCCGCAGTGACGGTCGGTCAGGTGTTGCCCGCTTTCGCTGACTCGTCCGATTCATTGCCGGACATGGGCACCACGGCAGGAAGCACGCTCTCTATCGGGCAAGAGATGCAGATGGGTGATTACTATGTGCGCCAGCTGCGCGGTAGCGCCCCGCTGATCAACGACCCTTTGCTGGTGCAGTACATTAACGGGCTGGGGATGCGGCTGGTTTCGCACGCCGACTCGGTAAAAACCCCCTTCCACTTCTTTTTAATCAATAACGACGAAATCAACGCCTTCGCCTTCTTTGGTGGTAACGTGGTGCTGCATTCGGCGTTATTCCGTTACTCTGACAACGAAAGCCAGCTGGCCTCGGTGATGGCGCACGAAATTTCGCACGTCACCCAGCGCCACCTGGCGCGTGCGATGGAAGATCAGAAGCGTAACGCCCCGCTCACCTGGGTGGGCGCACTGGGCTCTATTCTGCTGGCGATGGCCAGCCCACAGGCCGGGATGGCGGCCCTGACCGGTACGCTGGCGGGAACGCGCCAGGGGATGATCAGCTTCACCCAGCAAAACGAGCAGGAAGCAGACCGCATCGGCATCCAGGTTTTACAGCGCTCCGGCTTTGACCCGCAGGCGATGCCGAGCTTCCTGGAAAAACTGCTCGACCAGGCGCGTTATTCATCCCGTCCACCGGAAATTTTGCTTACCCACCCGTTACCGGAAAGCCGTTTGTCGGATGCGCGCAACCGTGCCAACCAGATGCGCCCGGTGGTCGTGCAGTCGTCGCAGGACTTCTACATGGCTAAGGTAAGAACGCTCGGCATGTACAACTCCGGGCGTAACCAGCTCACCAGCGATCTGCTGGATACCCTGGCGAAAGGCAACGTGCGGGAAAAAAATGCCGCGCAATATGGTCAGGCGCTGCAGGCGATGGAAGCCAGCAAATATGACGAGGCGCGTAAAGCGCTGCAGCCGCTGCTGGCAGCCGACCCCAATAACCCGTGGTATCTCGATCTCTCGACGGATATCGATCTGGGACAGAAGAAAGCCACCGATGCGATTAACCGCCTGAAAGGGGCGAAAGACGTACGGACCAACCCGGTGCTGCAGCTTAACCTGGCGAACGCTTACTTACAGGGCGGTCAGCCTGCGCAGGCCGTGACCATTCTGAACCGCTATACCTTTAACAATAAAGACGACCAGAACGGCTGGGAGCTGCTCGCCCAGGCCCAGGGTCAGCTGGGTAACCGCGATCAGGAGCTGGCGGCGCGTGCTGAAGGGCTGGCCCTGGCGGGTCGCCTCGATCAGGCGATTTCCCTGCTCAGCAGCGCCAGCTCGCAGGTGAAGCTCGGCAGCCTGCAGCAGGCCCGCTACGACGCGCGTATCGACCAGCTGCGCGGCCTGCAACAGCGCTTTAAGCCGTACGAGAAGATGTAATAAAGGAGAAGTCATGACAGACGCGGTAAAAATTTACCATAACCCTCGCTGCTCCAAGAGCCGCGACACGCTCAGCCTGCTGAAGTCTAACGGCATCGACCCGGAGGTGGTGCTGTATCTGGAGACGCCGCCGGACGCGCAGACAATCCGCGAACTGCTGCACATGCTGGGGATGGGCAGCGCGCGCGAACTGATGCGTCAGAAAGAGGATCTGTATAAATCGCTTAATCTGGATGACAGCCGTCTCACCGAGGCTGAGCTGGTACAGGCGATGGTCGACAATCCAAAGCTGATTGAGCGTCCGATTGTGGTGGCGAACGGCAAGGCGCGCATTGGCCGCCCGCCGGAAGATGTGCTCGACATCCTCTAGTCCTTACGCCGCAGCGCTTCCAGAAACGCCTGCGGCGTACTTTCTCCCAGCTTTTTCTGCGTTTTGCCCCGGTTATAAAACTCGCACAGCGCGATTAATACCTCTCCGGCAGGTTCATCATTCACGCGCGGAATAATATCGCGTAATGGCACCGCCACCTGAAGCGCATTTTGTTTCTGGGGATGCGTTTTTACAGCCACATCTTTTACAGGCTGTGTCGGCTCAAAGCCAAAAGTCTCAATAGATTGTATATCAGCGGGACAGGCCTCCAGCAGCGCCTGCGTCCAGGTAGTAAGCAACCGGGGCGAAAGACCTGCGTAGAGCCGGGCATAGCACCAGCCGCTTACCGGTTCACGCGCCCAGAGCAGATGCTGTTCTCCCCCATCGTCCATATGCAGCGACAAAGGCAGATGATGCAGCATCAGCGTATGCGGCAGGATGCCGGCCTTCAGCGCTTTTTTCCCCTGCAGTGAACTCCCCTTATGTTTCGCGGGTGCCGGTTTGAGATAGCGATTGAGCGTTGCCCTTGAAACGGGGATCCCCAGCACGTCGTTAACCATCTTCAGCAGTTCATCCAGCGGCGCCCCTGAGATATCGCGCAGGGCATTGACCAGCGCAACCTGCTCCCGTCTCAGCGCTTTGTGTATCACTTTTGGCGTGGTGTGATTATCCGAAACCCGATCTCGGTTGCGCCAGCGCCTGACTGTCGTGACCGAGATCCCCAGCTCAACGGCCAGCTCTCTGTCGCTTTTATCTGACTGCTGCAGATAGCGGCGGATACGCGGCGTGGTGGTGGCGTTGGCGTGTAGCTTAATTTCCATCGCAACAACTCCATTAACTAATCATGTGAGATTTATATTACAAAGGCGGTTGCTTTGTGACCGATTTCACCTTTCGCTCGCCGTGCTTCACTGATAATCCACAGACATAACATAAACAACACCCCTCAATCTTGTACGGAGTTCACAATGAACAATGTTCTGGGATTTCTTGAAGCAAAACTGATGCCGCTGGCGGCCAAAACGGCCCAGCAACGTCATCTCGGGGCCATTCGCGGCGCCTACGTGTCATTCATGCCGTTTATCATCGTCGGCTCTATTCTGCTGGTGATCTCGTCGTTCCCGAATCAAGCCTATCAGCAGTTTATGTCTCAGGCCTTTGGTGAGAGCTGGAGCGCCATTATTGAAATCCCATTCAACGCGGTCTTCTCCACCATGTCGCTGTTTATCAGCTTCCTCGTGGCCTACCGCCTGGCCGAACATTATGGCGAGGACCGCATCTCCTGCGGCATTCTGGCGCTGGTCGCGTTTCTGATCCTGACGCCGTTTATCAAGGTGGCAGAAAACGGCGGCATTACCGTGATGCCGGTGGAGTGGATTGGCAGCAAAGGTCTGTTCGTGGCGATGATCGGTTCCCTGCTGTGGACGGAGCTGTTCTGCTGGCTGAAGCGCAAAAATCTGGTCATAAAAATGCCCGACGGCGTGCCGCCTGCGGTGCAGGTGTCGTTCGCGGCGCTGATCCCCGCCCTGCTGGTGATGATTCTGGTGCTGGGTATCCGCATCGTCTTCGAAAACACCCACTACCACACGATTCATCAGTTTATTTATGAAGTCGTTGCCACGCCGGTACGCCACTACGGCACCTCATACTTTGGCGCGCTGATGACCGTCTTCAGCATCACCATTCTGTGGTCCGTGGGCATTAACTCCGGCTCGATGATAAACGGCATTATTCGCCCGCTGTGGATGGAGAACCAGACCGACAACATCGCTGCCATTCAGGCCGGGGCAACGCCGCCGCACATCATCACCGAGCAGTTTTTTGACATGATCTGGATGGGCGGCGCGGGTGCCACGCTGTCGCTGGTGATAGCGATGCTGATTTTCGCCCGCAGCAAAAACATGCGCGAAGTGGCGCGCCTCGGCGCCGGGGCTTCGGTGTTTAACATCAACGAACCGATTCTGTTTGGCCTGCCGGTGATCATGAACCCGATCATGCTCATCCCGTTCAACCTGGTACCGCTGGTGCTGGTTACCGTGCAGTATGCGGCGATGAAGGTTGGCGCGGTCGCCGTCACCACCGGGGTGTTTATTCCCTGGACACTGCCGCCTGTGATCAGCGGCTTTATCGTCACCGGGCACCTGAGCGGCAGCGTGATGCAGCTGATTAACCTGCTGATTGGCGCCATGCTGTACCTTCCTTTCATGCGTATCGTGGACAAACAGTACCGCGTGGCGGAAATTGCCACCGTTACGCACACCGACACCACCCTTGCAAAACAGGAGTAAAGCATGTGGGGAATTATCGCCACCTGGCGAATGGCGCTTGAAGGCGTGACGGAATCCGCGTCTGCGCTGGCGGCGGGAAAACCGGTCGCGCCGGCGGTGGTTGATGCCGTCGCCGCCGTCGAAGACTTTCCGTTTTATAAATCCGTCGGCTACGGCGGGCTGCCTACCGAAAACGGCGAGGTCGAGCTGGACGCGGCCTACATGGACGGCGACACGCTGGCATTCGGTGCCGTGGGGAATCTGGTGGATATCGCCAACCCGGTGCGCGTGGCGCTCGCGCTCAGCCGCCAGCGCTACAACAGCCTGCTGGTCGGCCAGGGCGCACGGGAATGGGCGCTAAGCCAGGGCTTTGCCGACAAAACCATGCTCACCGACCGGGCCATGCAGCACTACCGTAAGCGCTGCCGCGAGACGCTGGATAAAGGCTTGAGCCCGTACGACGGGCACGACACCGTCGGCATTATCGGCCTCGATAAACAGGGCTCGATGAGCGTCGCCACTTCCACCAGCGGCCTGTTTATGAAAAAACGCGGCCGCATTGGGGATTCGCCGATTATCGGCTCTGGGTTCTACTGCGACAGCGAAACCGGCGCGGCCACCGCCACGGGCGTCGGTGAAGATCTGATGAAAGGCTGCACCAGCTACGAAATCGTCCGCCGCATGGCGCAAGGGATGTCTCCCCAGCAGGCGGCAGATTCAGTGGTGTTCGAGCTGGAGGACAAGCTGATGTCGCGCTTCGGCCGCGCGGGCGATCTCTCCGTGGTATGCATGAATAACAGGGGCGAATTTGGTGCCGCCACCAACATCAAAACCTTCTCGTTCGTGGTGGCGACGGCCCGTCAGCCTCTCACCGTTTATCGTACCGAGCGCCTGCGGGAGAAAACGCACTATCACGCGGTAGACGATGAGTGGATGCAGGCCTATGCCGCGCGGATCCGTGCGCCGATTGAGGAGTCATGATGATTGAATATCAGTTTATCACCGCGCTTTCTGACGCGGCTCCGCAATGCCATTTGATTGCCTCCACCTCCTGTACGCACTTGCCCGAAACGGCGCTTGTCGCGGAAATGCGCAATTCTGCCAGCATAGCTGACACCCGCTTTGGCTGCGCGCCGTTTGCCCGCATCACTCTGCTGCCGGACGCGCTCTGGCATGACGCACTTACTGAAAGCCTGCTTGCCGCCCTGCGACCGCTGATTGCCTCTCCCGTCAGCGCAGACATCGTGCTGGACGTAACAAATATCGACGACGTCGTCCTGGCGCAGGTTCTGCGCTTTCTCTTTAATCAGGCGCACAGGCTAAGCGATTTGCAGTTGAAGAAAACCAGTGACGAGGTCCGTCTTCAGCGCATCACCGCGCTCTGTTTACCAGAACAGCAGGACCGACTGGCGGTTATTTTCCGCCAGCAGCAGGCTATCGCCCACGGTATGGTCGCGGCGCGACGCCTGGCGGATATCCCGTCCGACCGCTGCACGCCGCAGTTTGTCGTCGAAGAGGCGCAAAAACTCTGCGCTACCTTCCTCACCCTGCGCTGTGAAGTGTTGGATGAAAAACAAATCGTTGAGCAGGGGCTGGGGCTGCTGAACGCCGTCGGCAAAGGGGCGACCTGTCCGCCGCGTCTGCTGGCGATTCATTACGACGGCGTGTCTGACGGCCCGGTGCGCTGCTACGTGGGTAAAGGCATCACCTTCGATACCGGCGGCCTGTGGCTGAAGGAAGGCGCGGGCATGTACACCATGAAATACGACATGTGCGGCGCGGCCAACGTGCTGGGGTTGATGCTGACCGCTGCAGAGCTGGCGCTGCCCGTGCGCATCATGGGCGTGCTGGCGCTGGCGGAAAACGCCATAGGCCCGGACGCCATGCAGCCCGGCACGGTGGCGACCGCCTGCAACGGCACCACCGTTGAAATCAACAACACCGATGCCGAAGGCCGACTGGTGCTGGCCGACGTCATCGCCTGGGCCAGCCAGCGCCATCCGCAGGCGCGCTATATCATTGATATGGCAACCTTAACCGGCGCGGTGGTGAAGGCGCTGGGGTATGAGCTGAGCGGGCTAATGACGCAGGATGAAGCGCTGCGCGCCGCGCTGACGCGGGCGGGTAAGCAGAGCGGCGATGAAGTGTGGTCCCTGCCTTTAGATGCGCGGCTGAAAAAGCAGACCGACAGCGCCATCGCCGATCTGTGCAACACCCCGACAAACAACGCGGCGATCAGCGCTTCGGCGGGGTGGCTGCTGCACCATTTCTGCCCGCCGACGATCCCGTGGGCGCATCTGGACATCAGCGGCACGGCGCTGTGGCGTGAGAATGGCAGGAGCGTGGCGTCGGGGAGACCGATTCCACTTTTGGTGGAGCACTTGCTGGGGGATCTTTAGCCCGGTGGCGCGGGCCTACGGGTGCCATATGTAGGCCGGGTAAGGCGTAGCCGCCACCCGGCATAACTACAGCTTGAGAATATCTTTCACAAACGGAATGGTCAGCTTGCGCTGGGCGGTAATCGAGGCGCGATCGAGCTGATCGAGCGTATCAAACAGGGTGCGCATTTCGCGGTCCAGACGCTTGAGCAGGAAACGGCCCACGTCTTCCGGCAGCTCAAAGCCGCGCTGCTTTGCGCGCAGCTGTAACGCCTGAAGCTTATCTTCATCCGACAGCGGCTGGAGCTTGTAGATTTGCCCCCAATCCAGACGAGACGCCAGATCCGGCAGCCCCAGATTCAGCTGTCGCGGCGGTCGATCGCCGGTGATCAGCAGCCGGGTTTTTCCCGACTCCAGAATGCGGTTGTAGAGGTTGAAGATCGCCATTTCCCACGGCTCGTCCCCCGCCACGCATTCGATATTATCGATGCAGACCAGCGAGAGATGTTCCATTCCCTCCAGCACCTCAGGCACGAACCAGGTACGTTTATCCAGCGGCACGTAGCCTACCGCGTCACCGCGGGCCGAAAGCTCCGCGCAGGCGGCATGCAGCAGGTGGCTGCGCCCCGCGCCTTCGCGTGACCAGATATAAATGTATCCGCTGTGATCCTGGCGCAGCACATTTTGCAGTGCAGCCAGTAAAGAGGGGTTATCACCCGGCCAGAAACTCGCGAAAGTTTCGTCGTCAGGGAGATAAAGTGGCAGAGAGAGCTGTGCCGGTCCGTTCAGAAATACCTCAACCAGAGATCTTACATAAAATCGGCGATGAGTTTAACACGGAACCATCCGGGAGAGAACCGGGCGGATCGTCCACCCGGTTAAAGGATCAATGTGGCGCTTTTTCGCTTTCGTCAGCGTCCAGCACCACCTCTTCCGGGCGGATCACCGAGATCAGCTTGAAAATCAGGCTCAGGCCCACACCGACGATGGTCGCCAGCGCCATGCCCTTCAGCTCGGCCGCGCCAATATGCACCTTCGCACCGCTCACGCCGATGATCAGGATGACGGAGGTCAGGATCAGGTTTTGCGCTTTGCTGTAATCCACTTTGGATTCAATCAGCACGCGAATACCGGACGCGCCGATCACCCCGTACAGCAGCAGGGAAACGCCGCCCATCACCGGAACCGGGATAATTTGGATCGCTGCCGCCAGCTTGCCCACGCAGGAGAGCAGAATGGCGATGATCGCCGCGCCGCCGATAACCCAGGTGCTGTAGACGCGGGTAATCGCCATCACGCCGATGTTTTCGCCGTAGGTGGTGTTTGGCGTGGAACCGAAGAATCCGGAGATGATAGTCGAGAAACCGTTGGCAAACATGGAGCGGTGCAGCCCCGGGTCGCGGATCAGGTCGCGCTTAATGATGTTCGCCGTCACCACCAGGTGGCCAACGTGCTCGGCAATCACCACCAGCGCGGCAGGCAGAATGGTGAAAATAGCAAACCATTCAAAGCGCGGGGTGTAGATGGTTGGCAGCGCGAACCAGGGTGCCTGAGCAATCGGGGTGGTATCCACCACGCCCATGACGAAGGAGAGCGCATAGCCCGCCAGCACGCCGATCAGGATCGGGATAATCGCCATAAAGCCGCGGAACAGCACGGAGCCAAACACCGTCACGCCCAGGGTTACCAGCGAGATAATGATGGTTTTGGAATCCGGCGACTGGCCGTCCGCAGGCAGCAGGCCGGCCATGTTCGCCGCCACGCCCGCCAGTTCCAGACCGATGACCGCAACGATAGCGCCCATCGCCGCAGGCGGGAACATCACGTCCAACCAGCCGGTACCCGCTTTCTTCACGATGAAGGAGACCAGGCAGAACAGCACGCCGCACATGATAAAGCCGCCCAGCGCGACCTCATAACCCAGCGGCAGCAACAGTAGCACCGGCGAGATAAAGGCAAAGCTCGACCCGAGATACGCCGGGATTTTGCCTTTACAGATAAAGAGGTACAGCAGCGTACCGACGCCGTTGAACAGCAGTACGGTAGCCGGGTTAATGTGAAACAGGATTGGCACCAGCACGGTTGCGCCAAACATGGCGAACAGGTGCTGCAAACTAAGCGGGATAGTCTGTAAAAGCGGCGGTCTTTCACTCACCCCGATAGCACGGCGCGTCATAGTGTTTTCCTCTGTGTAGTATCGTTGTTGGTGTTTTATTCAAAAAAAAGCCGACTATCAAAGTCGGCTTATTTATCGTTATTCGATTATTTCGTACCAAAGATCTTATCGCCGGCATCGCCGAGCCCCGGGATGATGTACCCGTGCTCGTTCAGCCCCTGGTCGATAGAGGCGGTATACAGCTCAACGTCCGGGTGCGCTTTTTCCAGCGCCGCGATCCCTTCCGGTGCAGCCACCAGAACCAGCACCTTAATGCTGCTGCAGCCCGCTTTTTTCAGCAGGTCGATGGTGGCGATCATTGAACCGCCGGTCGCCAGCATTGGGTCAACCACCAGCGCCATACGCTCGTCGATGTTAGAGACCAGCTTCTGGAAATAAGGTACCGGCTCCAGCGTCTCTTCGTTACGGTAGATACCGACCACGCTGATGCGCGCGCTTGGGACGTGCTCCAGTACGCCTTCCATCATACCGAGACCGGCACGCAGGATAGGCACGACGGTAATTTTCTTACCTTTGATCTGCTCAACCTGCACCGGGCCGTTCCAGCCTTCGATGGTCACTTTTTCTGTTTCCAGATCAGAGGTCGCTTCGTAGGTCAGCAGGCTGCCCACTTCAGAAGCCAGTTCGCGAAAACGCTTCGTGCTGATGTCATGCTCACGCATCAGGCCCAACTTGTGTTTAACGAGTGGGTGTTTCACTTCCACAATCTTCATTCTCTTTCTCCTCTGAGGTGGCATCCGCAAAAAAATCGCGGGATTATACCGCTTTTTTCGGATTGCGCCATACCCATGTTGCTTGACAGGGATCAAGCAAAGACAAAAAACCGGAGACAGGTCTCCGGCTTAAGTGCGAGGTTCTGCCCGGTGGCGCTACGCTTACGCGGGCCTACGTGTATTGTAGGTCGGGTAAGCGTTAGCGCCACCCGACAATTACAGGTTATCGCCGTTGCTCGCGATCACCTGCTTATACCAGTCGAACGATTTCTTCTTACTGCGGTTCAGCGTGCCGTTACCTTCATTATCTTTATCGACAAAGATAAAGCCGTAGCGTTTTTTCATTTCGCCCGTACCGGCAGACACCAGGTCAATACAGCCCCACGGGGTGTAGCCCATCAGATCCACGCCGTCTTCTACCACCGCTTTTTTCATCTCGCGGATGTGGGCGGCCAGGTAATCAATGCGGTACTGGTCGTTCACCGTGCCGTCGCTCTCCTGCACGTCGATTGCGCCAAAGCCGTTCTCAACGATAAACAGCGGGAGCTGGTAGTGATCCCAGAACCAGTTCAGGGAGTAGCGCAATCCCACCGGGTCAATCTGCCAGCCCCAGTCGGATTTCTGCACGTAAGGGTTGGAGACCAGGCTCTTGCTCTCGTCGTAGTCCAACTGCGGGTTATCCGCCGTTGCCTTGGTGGCGAAGGACATATAGTAGCTGAAGCCAATGTAATCAACGCAGCCCTGCGTCAGCGCCGCTTTGTCCTCTTGGGTGATATCCAGCGCGAAGCCGCGACGTTCAAAGTAGTTGAGCAGATGCTGAGGATACTTGCCGCGCACGTGCACGTCGGTGAACCAGTAGCGGCGGTGCATGGCGTTCATCGCCATCATCATGTCGTCCGGCGCGCAGGTCAGCGGATAGATGGGACACATGGCAATCATGCAGCCGATCTGCAGCGACGGGTTAATCTCGCGCCCCGCCTTCACCGCCAGGGCGCTGGCCACCAGCTCGTAGTGCGCGGCCTGGAACATCACCGGCTCGCGGTCTTCACCCGGCGCATATTTCAGCCCGGAGTTGGTGAACGGCGCAAAGTCTTCGTGGAAGTTGGCCTGGTTGTTGATCTCGTTAAAGGTCATCCAGTACTTCACTTTATGCTGGTAGCGCTCAAAAACGACCTTCGCAAAGCGGACAAAGAAGTCAATCAGCTTACGGTTGCGCCAGCCGCCGTATTCTGTGACCAGGTGGAAAGGCATCTCAAAGTGGGAAAGCGTAATAACCGGTTCAATGCCGTACTTCAGGCATTCGTCGAACAGATCGTCATAGAATTTCAGGCCCGCCTCGTTGGGCTCAAGCTCGTCGCCTTTCGGGAAGATGCGCGTCCAGGCGATGGAGGTACGGAAGCATTTGAACCCCATCTCGGCAAAGAGTTTGATGTCTTCTTTATAGCGGTGGTAGAAATCGATGGCCTCATGGTTAGGGTAGTTTTTCCCCTCCAGAACGCCGTTGGTGATTTCACGCGGCACGCCGTGCGCGCCCGCGGTCATCACGTCGGCCACGCTTACGCCCTTGCCGCCCTCTTTCCAGCCGCCCTCAAGCTGGTGTGCCGCCACGGCCCCACCCCACAGAAAATCTGCTTTAAATCCTGACATTCGCTTTCCCTCATTCTGCGTTATTTTCTGCAAAAACAATTACAGAAACCGGTTTCATTTCGATGATGTGCAAAGGGGATATCCGTTGCAAGCAGTTCTCCGAAACCGGTTTCATTTTCGTGAACGGAGTCAAGTTTGGCTGCATTTACAGGCTATGCAGAAAAAAAGATCCCCACGTCCAGAATAGGCTCGCAAACGTTTGCCTGGACTGTTAGAATTGCGCCGATTTTTCTTACTAGCTATGCAATCGCGTGGGGATTTAAGCCGTGACCAACAAAACTTCTCTCAGCTACAAAGATGCCGGTGTTGATATTGACGCAGGTAATGCGCTGGTTGACCGAATCAAAGGTGTGGTGAAGAAAACCCGCCGCCCGGAAGTGATGGGTGGTCTGGGTGGATTCGGCGCACTGTGCGCGCTGCCGCAAAAATATCGTGAACCTGTTCTGGTCTCGGGTACTGACGGTGTAGGCACCAAGCTGCGCCTGGCGATGGATTTAAAACGTCACGACACGATCGGTATCGATCTGGTCGCGATGTGTGTGAACGACCTGGTGGTTCAGGGAGCAGAGCCGCTGTTCTTCCTCGATTACTACGCGACCGGCAAACTGGATGTGGATACCGCAGCCAGCGTCATTAACGGTATCGCCGAAGGCTGTCTGCAGTCCGGCTGTGCGCTGGTAGGCGGTGAAACCGCTGAAATGCCGGGCATGTACCACGGCGAAGATTATGACGTCGCGGGCTTCTGCGTCGGCGTAGTAGAAAAATCAGAAATTATCGACGGCAGCAAAGTGGCCGATGGCGATGTGCTGATCGCGCTGGCCTCCAGCGGCCCGCACTCTAACGGTTACTCTCTGGTACGTAAAATCCTCGAAGTGAGCGGCTGCGACCCGCTGACCACCGAGCTGGACGGCAAACCGCTGGCTGACCACCTGCTGGCCCCAACCCGCATCTACGTGAAGAACGTGCTCGAGCTTATCGAGAACGTTGACGTGCACGCTATCGCTCACCTGACCGGCGGCGGCTTCTGGGAAAACATCCCGCGCGTCCTGCCGGACAACACCCAGGCGGTGATCGACGAATCCTCATGGCAGTGGCCGGCCGTCTTTAACTGGCTGCAGACCGCAGGCAACGTGAGCTCTCACGAAATGTACCGCACCTTTAACTGCGGTGTGGGCATGGTTATCGCCCTGCCGGCAAGCGAAGCGGATAAAGCGGTTAAGCTGCTGACAGAGAAAGGTGAAAACGCGTGGAAAATCGGTACGATTAAAGCCTCCGATTCCGAACAGCGTGTGGTCATTGAATGAAAAACATCGTGGTGCTCATTTCCGGCAACGGAAGCAATTTGCAGGCAATCATAGACGCCTGCAAACAGAAGAAAATCAATGGCACCATTCGGGCAGTTTTCAGCAACAAGGCCGACGCGTTCGGCCTTGAGCGCGCGCGGGAAGCGAACATTCCTGCGCACGCGCTGGAAGCCAGCCAGTTCGCCGGGCGTGAAGCCTTTGACCGCGAGCTGGTGCATGAGATTGATGCCTACGCGCCAGACGTGGTCGTGCTGGCGGGCTATATGCGTATTCTGAGCCCGGCCTTCGTCGAACACTTCGCCGGTCGTCTGCTGAATATCCACCCTTCCCTGCTGCCAAAATATCCCGGCCTGCACACCCATCGTCAGGTGCTGGAAAACGGCGACGAGGAGCACGGCACTTCTGTCCATTTCGTCACCGACGAGCTGGACGGCGGCCCGGTTATCCTGCAGGCGAAAGTCCCGGTCTTTGACGGCGACAGCGAAGAAGACGTGACCGAGCGCGTGCAGGCCCAGGAACATGCCATTTACCCGCTGGTGGTGAGCTGGTTTGTCGACGGGCGTCTGGAGATGCTCGACGGCGCGGCCTGGCTGGACGGCGTGAAGTTACCCCCGCAGGGCTATGCAGCGGAAGAGTAGTTTGTTATGTCGGGTGGCGCTGCTGCGCTTACCCGACCTGTACATTGCATTACCCGATATTCCCTCCCCCAACCCGCTAAAATCCCCAACAAAAAAAATAACTGTCATACTTTTCTGGCACTGTTGGACATATCGTGGAAATGCTCGCCATAATAAGGACGAGACGGATTTACCACGTCCTGTGATTGAACTGGAGTGTGAGCTGTAATGGGTCAGGAAAAGTTATATATCGAGAAAGAGCTAAGCTGGTTAGCATTTAACGAACGTGTACTCCAGGAAGCGGCAGACAAAAGTAACCCGCTGATCGAACGCATGCGTTTTTTAGGCATTTATTCCAACAACCTGGATGAGTTCTACAAGGTTCGCTTTGCCGAGCTGAAAAGACGGATCATCATCAGCGAAGAACAGGGCTTAAACTCGCACTCGCGGCATCTGCTGGGCAAAATCCAGTCCCGCGTGTTGAAAGCCGATCAGGAATTTGACGGCCTGTATAACGAACTGCTGCTGGAGATGGCGCGCAATCAAATCTTCCTGATTAACGAACGTCAGCTTTCCGTTAACCAACAAAGCTGGCTGCGTCACTACTTTAAACACTACCTGCGCCAGCACATTACCCCGATTCTCATCAACCGCGAAACCGACCTGGTGCAGTTCCTCAAGGATGACTATACCTACCTGGCGGTGGAAATTATTCGCGGTGAATCCATCCGTTACGCCCTGCTGGAGATCCCGTCCGATAAGGTTCCGCGCTTTGTGAACCTGCCGCCGGAGACCCCGCGCAGACGCAAGCCGATGATCCTGCTGGACAACATCCTGCGCTACTGTCTGGACGACATCTTCAAAGGCTTCTTCGATTACGATGCCTTAAACGCCTACTCGATGAAGATGACCCGTGACGCCGAATATGACCTGGTGCACGAGATGGAAGCCAGCCTGATGGAGCTAATGTCCTCCAGCCTGAAACAGCGCCTGACGGCCGAGCCGGTGCGCTTTGTCTATCAGCGCGATATGCCGGACGCCATGGTGGAGATGCTGCGCGAGAAACTGACCATTTCGCGCTATGACTCCATCGTGCCGGGTGGCCGTTACCACAATTTTAAAGACTTTATTGGCTTCCCGAACGTCGGCAAAGCCAATCTGGTGAACAAGCCGCTGCCGCGACTGCGCCATCTGTGGTTCGATAAGTTCCGCAACGGGTTCGACGCCATTCGCGAGCGCGACGTGCTGCTCTACTATCCGTATCACACGTTTGAGCACGTGCTGGAGCTGCTGCGTCAGGCCTCCTTCGACCCGAGCGTGCTGGCGATCAAAATCAACATCTACCGCGTGGCAAAAGATTCCCGCATCATCGACGCGATGATCCACGCGGCGCACAACGGCAAAAAAGTGACCGTGGTGGTTGAGCTACAGGCGCGCTTCGACGAAGAGGCAAACATTCACTGGGCGCGCCGTCTGACGGAAGCCGGTGTGCACGTCATCTTCTCCGCGCCGGGGCTGAAAATTCACGCCAAGCTGTTCCTGATTTCGCGCAAAGAGGGCGACGACGTGGTGCGTTATGCCCACATCGGCACCGGGAACTTTAACGAAAAAACCGCACGGATTTACACCGACTACTCGCTGCTGACCGCCGATGCCCGCATCACTAACGAGGTGCGCCGGGTCTTTAACTTTATCGAAAACCCGTACCGCCCGGTAAGCTTCGATTATCTGCTGGTCTCCCCGCAGAACTCGCGCCGCCTGCTGTACGATATGATAGATAAAGAGATCGCCAATGCCCAGAAAGGCTTGTCGTCCGGCATCACGCTGAAGCTTAACAACCTGGTCGACAAAGGACTGGTGGACAGGCTGTACGCAGCGTCCAGCTCCGGTGTGCCGGTTAACCTGCTGATCCGCGGCATGTGCTCGCTTATCCCCGAACTGGAAGGCATTAGCGACAATATTCGCGTTATCAGCATCGTTGACCGCTACCTGGAGCACGATCGGGTCTATATTTTCGATAATGCTGGCGATAAACAGGTCTATCTCTCTTCGGCAGACTGGATGACGCGCAATATTGACTATCGAATTGAAGTCGCAACCCCGCTGCTGGATCCGCGTCTGAAACAGCGTATCCTCGACATTATCGAGATCCTGTTCAGCGATACGGTAAAAGCGCGCTATATCGACAAAGAACTCAGTAACCGCTACGTACCGCGCGGCAATCGCCGTAAAGTGCGGTCACAGCTGGCGATTTACGACTATATCAAATCACTCGAGCAACCCGATTAACCTATGCCGATAAATGATAAGACCCCACGCCCGCAGGAATTCGCCGCGGTCGATCTTGGCTCTAACAGTTTTCACATGGTCATTGCCCGTGAGGTGGATGGCGCGCTGCAGATCATCGGTCGTCTGAAGCAGCGCGTACACCTGGCGGATGGGCTTGATGAGCGCAGCATGCTCAGCGAAGAGGCGATGGAGCGCGGCCTGAACTGCCTGTCGCTGTTTGCTGAACGCCTGCAGGGCTTCTCGCCCTCCAGCGTGTGCATCGTGGGCACCCACACTCTGCGCCAGGCGCTGAACGCGCCGGAGTTCCTCAAGCGGGCCGAAAAAGTGATCCCCTACCCGATTGAGATCATCTCCGGTAACGAGGAAGCGCGTCTGATTTTCATGGGCGTTGAACACACCCAGCCGGAAAAAGGCCGCAAGCTGGTGATCGACATCGGCGGTGGCTCAACGGAGCTTGTGATCGGCGAAGATTTTGAGCCTCGCCTGGTGGAGAGCCGCCGTATGGGCTGCGTCAGCTTCGCGCAGATGTATTTCCCGGGCGGCACCATCACCCGCGAGAACTTCCAGCGGGCGAAAATGGCTGCGATCCAGAAGCTGGAAAACCTGGCCTGGCAGTACCGCATTCAGGGCTGGAACGTGGCGCTGGGCGCGTCGGGCACCATCAAGGCGGCGCATGAGGTGCTGCTGGCGATGGGTGAAAAAGACGGCTTTATCACGCCTGAACGCCTGACCCTGCTGACTGAAGAGGTGCTGAAGCATAAAAGTTTTGACGCCCTAAGCCTGCCGGGGCTTTCCGACGAGCGTAAGGCAGTCTTCGTGCCGGGTCTGGCTATTCTCTGCGGCGTATTTGACGCGCTGGCAATTAAAGAGCTGCGCCTCTCCGACGGCGCGCTGCGTGAGGGGGTGCTGTATGAGATGGAAGGCCGCTTCCGCCATCAGGATATTCGCAGCCGCACCGCCCAGAGCCTGGCCAACCAGTACAACATCGACCGCGAGCAGGCGAAGCGCGTGCTGGAAACCACGGTGCAGATGTACGAACAGTGGCAGGAGCAGAACCCCAAGCTCGCGCACCCGCAGCTTGCCGCTCTGCTGAAATGGGCCGCGATGCTGCACGAAGTGGGGCTGAACATCAACCACAGCGGGATGCACCGCCACTCGGCCTATATTCTGCAAAACAGCGATCTGCCCGGCTTCAACCAGGAGCAGCAAACCATGATGGCAACCCTGGTGCGCTATCACCGCAAAGCCATCAAGCTCGACGATCTGCCGCGCTTCACGCTGTTTAAGAAAAAGCAGTTCCTGCCGTTAATTCAGCTTCTGCGTCTGGGCGTGCTGCTGAATAATCAGCGGCAGGCGACCACCACGCCGCCGACGCTGAAGCTGAAAACCGACGATCACCACTGGACGCTGAGCTTCCCGCACGACTGGTTTAGCCAGAACGCGCTGGTCCTGCTGGACCTGGAAAAAGAGCAGCAGTACTGGGAATCGGTCACCGGCTGGATGCTCAAAATCGAGGAAGAGAGCGCCGACGTCGCCGCGTAACGGCTCAGGCGTCCGCGGTGGACGCCTCTGCTTCCAGCAGTGACTCAAGCGGTGCCGGTCTGCCAATCAGATAGCCCTGCACATAATCGATACCTAGCGCGTGAACCGCGCTACGTATCTCTTCGGTCTCGACATATTCCGCCACCACCAGCATCTTCTTCATACGCGCCAGATGGCAGATAGACGCCACAATCTGGTAATCCAGACTGTTGTTGACGATATTGCGGATGAAGTCGCCGTCTATTTTGAGAATGTCCGCATCCACGCTTTTCAGCCGCGCGTAGCTCGCATACCCGGTGCCGAAATCATCAATCGCAATGCGCACCCCCATTTTCTGCAGTTGCCGGAGAATGTGGAGCCCCTGCTCCGCGTTGCAGAAGGTGCTGCACTCCGTGACTTCAAAGATCAGCTGCCACGGCTCAATGGCATATTTCACCAGCAGGCGGCTCACCTCAAGCGGGAACTGCACCCGACACACCGTTGAAGGGGCCAGATTAATGGCAAAGCGCTGGCCGGGCAGCCGTTCGCGATGCGCGGCAAGGAAGCGCAGCGTATGCTCCAGCACCCACAAATCCACCCGCGAAGAGAGGCCAAACTCCTGGGCTATCGGCAGAAATTGTTCAGGGGAGATCAACAGTCCGTTTACGTCTGTCATCCGCAGCAGGACCTCGTGATAGCTATCGCCACGCAGGCCGCGCACGGGCTGAACGAGCAGCGTGAATGCGTTGTTATCCAGCGCACGCTGCAGGCGACTCATCACCGCGACTTTATCCTTCAGGCTGCGCTGCATATGCACGGCTCCGCGCTGCTGAAGATTTTCCGGGTGGTTAGAGGAGAGCGACAGATCGGCAACCACGCCCAGCTCACCCAGCACCAGATAGAGGTGGTTAACCGGCGAACGCACATAGCAGTAGCTCACGCCCACCTGCGGCTGCAGCGGCATGCCGTCCCAGACAAAGCGAAACTGCTTGATGTGCTCGTCCAGGGTTTCAATCCGCTGCTGGTGCGATTCGGCGTTAAGGCGAACCGCCATGTCACAGCCCGTCAGGTGATAGACCTGCTCATTGGGCTGGAGCGTGCCGTTAATCCATTGCGCCAGCTGCTGTTTGTACTGAATACGCAGTAACACGCCATAGTTACGGCCCAGGATTTCCAGCTCCGGAACGCGGAGTAAACAGAGCGCCGACCACGGTTTTTTCGCCAGAGCGCGGGAGAGCGCCCGCAGGTTAGGCATATGCAGGACCGGGTCGAGCAGCGCCAGCCTGCGGGCGCGTTTGTTCACCGCCCGCTGCCGGGTCGCCAGCATCGACATGTAAATCACCACAAACGAGAAGACCAGATAGCTGGAAGAGGTGATCGCCAGTTGAATGTCGTACCCCTGGTTCACAGGAATATAGCGGTAAAAATAGTGAATAGAGACGAGCAGGATCGGGATCCAGATAATCGAAATCAGCTTATAGCCAAAACGCATCGCGCCCCAGAGCATCACCGGCATCAGCAGCGACAGGGTGTAGTTAGTGGTGAAAATCGAACTGTTTTCATTCATCGGGAGCAGCAGCAGCGAAAGCAGCCCGCCAAGCGCAATGGCCCAAATCAGAAACTCAGCGAGCGTCACCTTTTTGTCTATCTGGGTACGGATCTGCGAGACGAGGCTTTTGAGATAGCGCGGATGACGAATCAGGCGGATCAGCAGATAACTTAACGGCACGCCCGTCAGGCCGCTGACCAGCAAGGCCTGATAGTTGATCAGCGTGCGAATATTGAGGGGGTTAAGCCCCGCCAGGCTCTGGCGGCTCTCATATACGCCCAGATACACCGCAAACTGGAACAGCACCAGAAACAGCGTCGCGGGACAGAAGGCCTGCCAGAAGATGCGCTGCGCCATCAGCCGTACGTCGCCGTACGCCGTCATATTGCGTCTGGGCGCAAACACCCGGTAGCCGCCCCAGCTCAGCACTAAAGGGACAATAAAATGGAGCACGCCGGCGACGGTTTCAAACATCCCGACCGACGGGTAATAGCGGATAAACAGCGACAACACGATCCCGGGAAGAGCTCCAGGACCAAAAAACATCATCAGCGAAAGCAAAAACGAGAGCGGTAAATAATAAAGTGCCACTATCCCGTCACCCAGCTGCGTGAACGTATTCGCCACGCTCAGTACGGGAAGTAAAACCACCGGTAAAATAAGCGGCAATGCCCACCAGCGGTGTTTATTGTTTTTCAGGAAAGCGAAAATGTTCATAGATGCCCGGTTAAACCCCTTTTTCTCCAGAGGGAAAATAAAGACAGGCATCCAACCTGACCTGGCGCCGCCCGGCTACATGCAGGGCGAACGGTATGGAGGAGGGATTTTAAATATCAGGGCCGGGAATCCGTTGACATAAATCAAACTATTTTACGCAAATAAGCCTTGCATAGCGTTTTTTTGAAATAATTTTCTTCATGTTATCAATATGGTAAATGCAATTATTAATTTCAATAACAATAATTAATGTATACGTTGACGGTTATTTACACATGACGGAATTGACCCTCTCTTTCCGCTGTGCCTTAATATCCCCGTCGCCCAAAAGGGCATGCCCAGGAAAAAAGAGAGTGAGTCAGGCCACGCGTATGCGCAAACGACACCGTTTTAACACCCGAATGACCCGCATCATACTGCTCATCAGCTTTCTGTTTTTCTTTGGCCGCTTCGTTTACTCTTCCATCGGCGCCTGGTATCACCATCAGGACAAAACCCAGTCACAGCAGTCCAGCCTGAACGTCGACGCCGCTGACCGCTAGCCCGCCGCAGTGTCTTGCACCAGCCGAATAATCCCGGCAATCCCTTTGCTGAGGATCTTATCCTGCCGCATCACGATGGCCAGCTGCCGCTGCAGCATGGGCGTGAGTGACATGACGCAGAGCCCTTCACGGTCAGCGTCATGCTCAACCGCCATTCGCGGAACGATACTGTAGCCCAGCCCCACGCGAACCATACGCTTAATCGCCTCAATGCTGCCAAGCTGCATCACCGGCGCGATCGCTAACCCATTGGCCGCAAACCAGCCATCAATCAGCGCCCGCGTACTGCTGCCTGACTCAAAGACAATCAGCGGCTGAGCATGGAGCGCCTGTGGGGTTAATTCCCGGAAAGCGTCCTGCTGCTCCCGCGCCGCGATAAAAACAAACTCCTCGTCCATCACCGGCATAACGTCCAGCGCTCTGCCGCTCACCGGCAGCGTCACCAGCCCCATATCAAGACGGTTCTCTTCGATGGCCCTGACGATATCGAGGGTGTTGCCCGTTGTTACGCCCACCCGCAGGAGCGGATAGTCGCGGCGCAGCTGCTCCAGCAGGGGTGGCAGAAGATGGATGCAGGCCGTCGCCCCCGTGCCAAGGGTAATGGTCCCGCTGACATCGTGGCTGAACGCGCTCACGGACAGGAGGGTTTCGTCCACGACCTGCTGAATGCGCTCCCCGTGCGCCAGCAATGCCTCTCCGGCCGCCGTGGCCTTAATGCCCCGCCCGGTACGCTCCACCAGCCGCGTTTGCAGAAACTGCTCCAGCTGGCGTATTTGCAGGCTGACCGCGGGCTGGGAAATGCCCAGCAGATCCGCCGCCGCCGAAAAGCTGCCGCGCTGGATCGCCAGGCGGAACGTCGCGAGATAGCCGAGGTTAAGCGTCGTCATTCAAAGTTTCTCTTATACAGCGCATAAGGTTGCAGGCCTGCCAGCACAATACCGCGCTCGCTATGCTCAGGACAACTGCATAACGGAATGAAAAACAATGGAAACACCTGCCCTGCCTCGTCGCCTTGCCCTCACTGCCGGATGTCATCAACTCCTCAACTGGGGGATCTCATTTTATATGCCCGGCACCTTTGCGCGGGCGATTTCAGCCGATCGGGGTTGGTCAGCACCGCAGATTTACCTCGGCCTGACGCTGGCGATGCTGGTGATGGCGGCGGTCTCCCCTTACGTCGCCCGTCTGCTGGCACGTTTTGGCGGACAGAGGGTGGTGATGGGCGGAACGCTGCTGATTGCTGCAAGCTGCGCCGGTATGGCGTATACCCGGACGCTGTCTGGCTGGTACTGCGCCTGGCTACTGTGCGGCCTCGGGATGCGCCTGTCGCTGTATGACGCACTGTTCGCCGCGCTGGTTAACCTGTACGGCCAGCAGGCACGCGGGACCATCTCACGTATTACGCTGATGGGCGGGCTGGCGTCCGCCGTCTTCTGGCCGCTGGGAGAGGCTTTACTCAATGTGATGGCATGGCAGGACGCGCTGAAGGTCTACGCCCTGTCCGGATTACTGAGCGCCCTGCTTCTTCGCCACTTCCCGCGTCAGCGCTTTGCGGTGAAGCCAAAAGCGAGCGCGCCGGTCTCGCCCCAAGACAGGCGTAACGGCTGGCTGTATGCGACCTTTATTGCGCTCATTACCTTTGTCTCAAGCGGGACCTCTACCCACCTCCCCGAGTTTATCGCCAGCTTCGGCCTGCCGGTCGCGGTCGGCATGCTGTGGGGGATCGGCCAGACGGGCGCGCGCTTTATGGAGGTGCTGGCGGGAGCACGCTTAACCCCTTTAAAACTTACGCTTTTTACTGCCATTGCCATGCCGCTTTGTTTTCTCATCGGGCTGAGCAGCACCCTGTTTGTCTGGGGTGCCGCCGGATTTGTGCTGGGCTATGGCGCAATTAACGGGCTGGTAACCATTGTCAAAGCGACCCTGCCGCTGGAGCTGTTCAGCGCGGAACGTTACGCCAGCCGGACAGGCATGCTTCTCATCCCGGGGCAGCTGATGGCCGCAGCTTCTCCGTTTGCCTTTGCATGGCTGAATAAAACGCTGGGGATCGCGGGTGCAATGTGGGTTTCAATGGGGCTGACGCTGGTAATTGCCGGGCTGGCGATAGCTATTGTGCGCCGTCCCGGGAGGCAAAGTGTATCGCACTGTATCCAGAACCCTGCGCTGACAAACGGGTACAAAACGCCGCCTCCGGCAAATATCTCCGATACATAAAAATGGTTTTCTTTCCCTGTCGCCATTCAGAACCGATGAGGAGAGAAACCGATGATCCGCCGTTATGCACTTATCCCCCTGCTTTTCCTGGCATCTGTAGCCCATGCCCGGGCCACACCGCTGGACAACCTGAGCGCCGCGGACGTTAACGGCCCCGCCGCCGTTGCGCCGCTGGCGCAGCCGCAGCCGCCCGCCAGGCTGATCGTCGATCCCCCGCTCGCTGGCCCGCTGAGCAAAGGCGCGGTGTTTATTCAGTACCGGGCCGAAAACCTGCGCATCGAACCGGTGTTCGGCCCCGAGGCGCTCAAGGTAACCCCGCGTATCGGACACATTCACGTGGTGGTGGACGGCGCGCCGTGGCACTGGGCTGACGCCAGCGGCGAGCCGGTGATCCTGGTGGGACTGCCCGCCGGCAAGCACAAGGTAACGATTATCCTGGCCGACCCGACGCACAAGCCGCTCGATCACAAAACCATTGAATTCACCGTTCCGCCCCACGCGGCGGTCCACCATTTTTAAGGAGTCTGAAGATGAAAGCACTGTCTGTAGTGACGGCGGGCCTGCTGGCCTTTTCCGCCAGCGCCTTTGCACAAAGTAAAACCAGCGTTGTGCTGGTGCACGGCGCGTTTGCCGACGGCAGCAGCTGGAATAAGGTGATCGCCCTGCTGCAGAAGCAGCACGATGAGGTGATTGCCGTCCAGCTCCCGCTCACCTCTCTCAGGGACGACGTTGCGGCCACAAAACGGGCCATCTCCCGGGCGCAAGGCGACGTGGTGCTGGTGGGCCACTCCTGGGGCGGCACTGTGATTAGCGAGGCGGGCAACGATGCGCGGGTGAAATCGCTGGTGTATGTAGCGGCATTCGCGCCGGATTCCGGCCAGTCGACGGCAGATCTGGCAGGAAGCTACCCTGAACCGCCGGGCAGCGCGGGCATCACCAAAACGGCAGACGGCTATTTATACCTGCCGACAGGAGCCGTCAGGAAGGACTTCGCGCCGGATGTGAAGCCAGAAGAACAAAACGCTATCGCGGCCACGCAGGGGCCAATTAAGGCCGATGCGTTTGGTGAAAAGGTCACCCACGCGGCGTGGCATGATAAACCGAGCTGGTTTGTGGTCAGCAAGAATGACCGAATGATCAACCCGGAGCTTGAGCGCGCCATGGCGAAGACGATCCGCGCGAAAACCACCGAGGTGGCGGCGAGCCACGTGTCGATGGTAAGCCAGCCGGAGGCTATCGCCCGGACGATTGAGCAGGCGAGGCGGATGCACTGAGGACAATTCGCCCGGCGGCGCTACGCTTGCACGGGCCTACGATTTCGTAGGTCGGGTAAGCGCAGCGCCACCCGACAAAAAAGGCCGTCTCAGCCCCCGCCATCCGCGGGATAATCATGATTAATCCACGCGTGGTCCTTTTCCCACGTAAACATCCATTTGCGCACCGGGCCGGCCATCACATTAAGGTAGTAACTGTCATACCCGGCCATCGTCGCCACCGGGTGATAGCCCTTCGGCACCATCACCACGTCGCGATTGTAGACCGCCATACACTCATCCAGCGTTCTGTCGTCGGTGTAGACCCGCTGCATGCAGAACCCCTGCTCCGGATTGAGGCGATGGTAGTAGGTCTCCTCCAGATATGTCTCCTGAGGCGGGTTATCCGTGTCGTGCTTGTGGCTCGGGTACGAGCTGGTGCAGCCCTCGTTAGTCCATACCTCCACCACCAGCAGGCTGTCAGCCGGTTTGTCTTCCGGCAGAATGTTGTGCACGTAGCGCTGGTTGTGGCCCTTGCCGCGCGCCTCGGCGTCGATGTCCTGCGGGGCTATCAGCCGCGTCGGATACGAGCCCTTGCCCGGCGCGGCGCAGACCGCCAGCTCCAGCTTCGTCAGCGCCTTCACCTGCACCGTCTCCCGCGGGGCGACGTACACCGCCCACGGCTTGATGCGCTCGAAGGGGCTCATCCGCTCGCCGATGTCGTTAAACTGCGCGGAAGGGGTGCTGATGGAGGCCCGTCCGGCGACCAGCACCAGACAGCGCTCTTCGCTGACGGCGGGCAGCGTCAGCGTCTGCCCCTCCTGCAGCTCATACGCCTCAAACCCGACGTAGCCCCACCCCGCGCTTTCCGGCGTAACGGACTGGGTTCGCCCCTCCGTGTTCGGCTGTTGCCAGCGTGATAACAGACGTGACATGTCCCCTCCTCAAATCAGTCCGGCGTCGCGCGCCAGGCGGCTCAGGTTGTTGTACCCCAGACGGGCGTAGGTCAGCGGATGGGCAATCGCCGGATCCTGCTCCGCCTCGACCACCAGCCAGCCGTGATAATCCTGCGCCTTCAGCAGCCGCATAATCGGCGGGTAATCGACGCAGCCGTCGCCCGGCACGGTAAACACGCCGCTCAGCACCGCATCGAGGAAGCTGGTTTTGCGGTTTTTGACGTCCGCCAGCACGTCGGCGCGCACGTCTTTGCAGTGAACGTGGTTGATGCGCGACGCCCAGCGCTGCGCTACCGCCAGCGGATCGGCCCCGGCAAAGGTCAGGTGGCCGGTATCCAGCAGCAGTCCAACCTCGTCGCCGGTGTGGGCCATCAGGTTGTCAACATCCTCGGCGGACTCAATCACCGTGCCCATATGGTGATGGTAGGCAATCTGCACCCCCTGCTGCTGGGTGTAGCGGGCAAATTCGGTGAGCTTCTCGCCGTACTCCTTCCAGCGCTCCTGTGGGAAGCGCGGGCGCAGATGCACCGGCGTCTGCTGCTCGCCGTGAATGCAGCCGCTCACCTCCGCAAAGACCAGCACCTTTGCCCCCAGCTCACGCAGCAGCGTCAGGTGGGACTGCACGGCGGCAATCTCCTCCCCCACGCTGCGCTCCAGCAGGCGGCCGGAGTACCAGCCGGAGACCAGCTTCAGGTCGTGGCGCTGCAAAATCGGGCCAAGCAGGCGCGCTTCGCGCGGGAATTTGTTGCCCAGCTCGAAGCCGGCAAAACCGGCCTCTTTTCCTTCGCTCAGGCAGGTCTCCAGCGACGTCTCGGCGCCGAGAGAAGGCAGATCGTCGTTCGTCCACGTCAGCGGGTTAATGCCTAATTGCACACTCATTGTCGTCTCCATTATGCGTGTCCGCGCTCGCGCCACCAGGCGATAAGCTGCAGGTAGTTGTCCCGAATGCGCGCCACCAGCTGCGCATCGTCAATATCGTGCTTCAGCCACGCGCGGGACGCATCGCCAAACAGCGTGCGCCCCACGGCGAAGCCTTTTACCAGCGGCTGCCCCGCTGCGGCTTTGAAGCCGGCGCGCAGCTGTTCTGCCGGGGCGTCCAGGCCGAGGATCACCACCCCGCGGCAGTGCGGGTCCCGGCGGTCGATAATCTCGCCGAGCGCCGTCCAGCCGTCGGCGGAAAGCGGCGGCAGCTTCCACCAGTCCGGGTAGATGCCCAGGTTGTAGAAGCGGGAGATGGCGCGCAGGTAGAGCTCGTCGCTGCGCGGCATGGTCGCAGGCAGGATCACCTCCAGCAGCAGCTCGTGCCCGGACCGGCAGCAGGCGTGGTACACCTCGGCAATTTTCTGCTCCTGCTCCAGGCGCAGGCCGTGGGCATCTTCCGGATGGAAGAAGACCAGACACTTCACCACGTGCTCCTGCGGCCAGCTGATAAGCTGGGTGCCGATGTTGCCGTGCTCCATCTCCAGCGGCCGGGAGCCCGGCAGCTCAATGGGGCGACCAATCCACCACCCTTCCCCGGTGATCGCGTTCAGCGCGTCCTGACCAAAGGTGCCGTCGCACAGCAAGCCCGCTTTGCCCTCCAGCCCGGCGCGGCTCGCCGCCTCGCGGCTGGCCTGCAGGATCAGCTGCTTCAGTGCCGGAATGCGCTTAAGCGACGCGCCGCACTGCATCGCCATATCCTCAAGCTGGCTGCGGTGATCGAAGGCCATCACGCACAGCTCCGGCCATTCGCCGCGGCGGGTGGTCACCCGGTGGAGATGGTTAAGACGCGGGTCGAGATCCGGGCGCGGCACGTTCGCGGCGCGGGAAAGATAGTCATCCAGCTCGATTTTGCTCGGCATGGCCGGGGCGCAGCCGTGGCGCGAGACCACCAGCGCGCCGCAGGCGTTGGCGTAGCGGCACGCCTGCTCCCAGCCCTCGTCGTTCAGGTAGCCGCGCAGCAGGCCGGACATAAACGCGTCCCCCGCGCCGAGGACGTTCAACACCTCCACGCGCACGCCGGTGACCGTCAGGCCGTCGTCCAGCCGGGGCGGAATGGCGTCGGTATAGACCGAGCAGCCGAGCGCGCCGCGTTTGCAGACCAGCGCTGCGTCACTGACGGCGCGCACCTGCCCCAGCGCCTGCAGGGTATCCGTGCTGCCGCCCGCAATGTGAAACTCCTCTTCGGTGCCGACAATGACGTCGAAGAGGTGCAGCACCTCCTGCAGCTCGCGGGTGACCTTATCGGCGGCGATAAAGCGCGTTTCGCCGTCGCCTAAGGAGGTGAGCCCCCACAGCACCGGACGGTAGTCGATGTCCAGTACCGTGCGCACGCCGTGACGGCGGGCATAGCCCAGCGCCGTCAGCACAGCCTCGCGGGTCTGAGGATGAGAAAGGTGGGTCCCGGTGATGGCAAGACAACGAGCGGAGGCAATGTAGCTTTCGTCCACATCGCTGGCGGTAATCGCCATATCCGCGCAGTTATCGCGATAAAAAATTAAGGGAAAGGTGTCCCGGTCTTTAATACCGAGTAGCACCAGCGCCGTAAGGCGTTGTTTATCTGTAATCAGATGGCTGGTATCGCAGCCCACCTGGTTGAGCTCTTCGCGTAGGAAGCGGCCCATATGTTCATCGCCGACGCGCGCCAGCATCGACGAGCGTAAACCCTGACGCGCGGTGCCGTACGCCACGTTACCCGATGACCCGCCGAGATATTTGGCGAAGCTCGACGCGTCCTCCAGACGGGCACCAATCTGCTGGCTGTAGAGGTCTACCGCCACGCGGCCCATGCATATCACATCAAACTGCTTTTCCACGTTGATACCTCATCAGACAATGTCGTTCACGTTCAGCCAGCGGCCTTCCCGGTGCGAGAGTGCAATCGCGTCCAGCACGCGCGACACCTTCCAGCCCTCTTCGAAGTCCGGCCACATCGGCGCGTCGGCGGCAATCCCGTCCACCAGGTCGCGCACCTCCACCGTTTTTTGATCGTTAAAGCCAATCCCGTGGCCCGCACCCATGCAGAACGCGGCGTATTCCGGGTGCGCCGGGCCGACGAGCAGCGTACGGAACCCCTGACGGTTCACCGGATCGTCATGCAGATAAAGCTTCAGCTCCGCCATGCGCTCCTGGGTGAAGCTGATGGCGCCTTTCGTCCCGGTGATGACGTACGACAGCCCCATCTTGCGGCCGCAGGCAACGCGGGAGGTTTCAATCACGCCCTGCGCCCCGCCCGCGAAGCGCACCATCGCGTGGGCCTGATCCTCGTTTTCGACGGCAATCATCTCTGACGAACCGGCCTTCGCCGGGCGCGCCGGAACCACGATCTTCAGATCGCCGCAGACCTGCTCGATATCGCCCACCAGGTATTGGGCCATATTGACGATATGCGCCGCGAGGTCGCCCAGTGCGCCCAGCCCGGCGGTCTCTTTAAAGCAGTGCCAGTGGATGGGCGACAGCGGGTCGGCCATGTAGTCTTCGTTGTGGGTGCCGTAGAAGTGGATCACATCGCCAATCTCGCCGCGGGCGATAATCTCCTTCGCCAGCTGCGCCGCTGGGTTCTTCATGTAGTTGAACCCCACCAGCGTTTTCACACCGGCCCGCTTCGCGGCGTCGACCATCTCGCGCGCGTCGTGGGCGTTAAGCGCCAGCGGCTTCTCCGAGTAGACGTGCTTGCCGTGGCGGATCGCCTCCAGCGCCATCTCCTTATGCAGGTGGTTAGGTGAGCAAATATCCACCACGTCAATGGCCGGGTCGGCCACCAGCGCCCGCCAGTCGCCCGTGGAACGGTTGAAGCCAAACGCCCGCGCGCGCTCTGCCGCCAGCTCCGGCGTGACTTCCGCCACCATCTCGCGCACCAGTTTGCCGCGCAGGTTGAACACCGTCGCGGCCTGGGCATAGGCGATAGCGTGCGCCTTGCCGATATACCCGGTGCCAATCAATCCAATACGAACCTCTTTCATCGTGTTCCTCACAGTGCGCCGCGACGGCTTTTGGCATAGGTATCGAATGCCACCGCCAGAACGATAATTAATCCGGTGATAATCTGCTGGTAGTAGGCCGAGACGTTCATCAGCACCAGGCCGTTAATCAGAATACCCATTATGATGGAGCCGATAATGGTGCCGCCGATGCGCCCGTAGCCGCCCATCAGCGAGGTACCGCCGATCACCACCGAGGCGATGACGCGCAGTTCAAAGGAGATCCCGGCCACCGCCTCGGCGCTTCCCAGACGCGCGCTCAGGATGAAGCCCGCCAGACCCGCCAGACAGCCGATCAGCACGTAGACGCTGACCAGCACGCGCTTGACGTTGACCCCCGCCAGGCGCGCCGCCTCCGGGTTGCCGCCGATGGCGTAGACGAAGCGGCCCCAGCGGGTTTTGTGCAGCGCCAGATAGCCGCCGACGGCGACGATGGCAAAGATCCAGATCGGAATGGAGATGCCGAGCAGCTCCCCGCGCCCCCACCAGCGGTAGCCCTGATCGAAACCGGCAATCGGCGCGCCGTCGTTAATCACCAGCGTCAGGCCGCGCCAGATGGTCATCCCGCCGAGGGTGACGATGAACGGCGGCAGGCGCAGGCGGGTGACGCCCAGGCCGTGCAGGAAGCCAATCGCCGTGCCCATGGCCAGACAAATTCCCAGGCCGATCAGCCAGCTCATGCCGCCCCAGGCGTTCGGGTCTACGGTGGTGAAGTTATCACCCTTGATCACGTACGCTGCGGTCATTGCGCACACCGCCAGAATGGAGCCCACGGAGAGGTCGATCCCGGCGGTCAGAATGACGAACGTCATCCCCACGGCCATGATCCCGTAGATGGAGACTTCGGTCAGGATGTTGAAAATATTGCGTTCAGAGAAAAAGTTGCTGTTCTGCGACTGGAAGAAGATCAGCAGCAGGATCATGAAAATCAGCACCCCGAAGCGCTCGAAGAAGGCGATGGGATCGATGCGTCCGGCGCGTTTGACCGGGGCCTGCGTTTTAGAAATCATCTGCGTCATGAGAAACTCCGTTATGCCGCGTTCAGGGCGTTGTGGTTGATGGCCATCATCGTCATCAGCCGTTCTTCGTTAGCGTCGTCACCGTGGATCTCGCCGGTCACCCGGCCTTCGCTGAGGGTGATGATCCGGTCAGACACCGCCATCACTTCAGGCAGATCGGAGGAGATCACGATCACCGCCACGCCCTTTTTCGCCATGTCAAACAGCACCTGGTGCACTTCCGATTTGGTCCCCACGTCGATGCCGCGCGTCGGCTCATCGACGATCAGCACCCGCGGGTTGAGCGCCATGCAGCGCGCAAGGATCACTTTTTGCTGGTTGCCGCCGGAGAGCTTGCGCACCTCCTGCGCGCTGTTGACCATTTTGATCTGCAGCGCCTGGCGGTAGGACTCAATCAGATCGTCCTCTTTGCGGGTGTTCACGAACCAGCGCCACTGCAGCAGCGAGGAGAGACAGGAGAGCGACAGGTTGTCGCGAATCGACAGCCCCAGCACCGCCCCCTCTTTTTTGCGATCTTCCGGCACCAGCGCCACGCCCTGATCGAGGGCATACAGCGGGTCGCGCGGCTGGTAAGGCACGCCGTCCAGCTCAAAGCTCCCCGAGGTAAACGCGTCTGCACCAAACAGGCAGCGCGCCACCTCGGTACGCCCCGCGCCCACCAGCCCGGCAATGCCTAATACCTCCCCGGCGTGGACGTGGAAGCTGATGTCGTGCAGGGCGATACCGTGCGGATCCAGCGGCGGCTTTTCGCGGCTCAGCCCCTTCACCGCCAGGCGGACGGGTTTGTCTTCATGATGGGTTTCGCTGGCGGGGCGGCGGTTAAAGGCCACGTCGCGCCCGACCATCAGGCGAATCAGCTGTTCGACGTTAGTCTCCGCCACCGCGCCGGTGCCGGTGAAACGGCCGTCCTGGAAAACGGTGAAGCGATCGCAGAGCTGGAAAACTTCGTGCAGACGGTGGGTAACATAAATAATGCTCACGCCGCGGTTTTTAAGCTCGCGCACCACGCGGTGCAGGCTTTCCACCTCGCTGTCGCTCAGCGCGGCGGAAGGTTCGTCCATGATGATTAACCGGGCGTTGAGGGTCAGCGCGCGGGCGATCTCCACCATCTGCTGCTGGGCGACGCTCAGACGGGCCACCGGCGTGGTCGGCGCAACGTTCAGTTGCAGGTAATCGAGAATAACCTGCGCCTCCTGGTTGACCGCCTTTTCGTCGACGATCAGGTTACGCCTGCGCGGCTCGCGCCCGAGAAACATGTTTTCCGCGACGGTCATGTTGGGCAGCAGGTTGAATTCCTGATAGATGGTGATAATGCCCTTGTTCTGGCGTTCCACCGGGGAGTCGTCCACCGGCAGCGTTTCGCCGTTGAACCAGATATCCCCGCGGGTTTGCGGCTGCGCGCCTGCGAGCGCCTTCAGTAGCGTGGATTTTCCCGCCCCGTTTTCCCCCAGCAGGGCGTGGATCTCCCCCGCGCCGACGGTCAGTTGGGCGCTGCTCAGCGCCCAGACGCCGGAAAAGCTTTTTGCCAGGTCGGTCACTTTCAGTAAGGGTTGCAACATCGGTCTGCTCCTCCTCATGATGAGCCGCCAAAGGCGGCTCGGGACATATCAGTTACCGGCCTCACCGATACGCTCAGCCTGCTGCAGGTTCTCTTTGGTGATCAGCGTCGGCGGGTAGTCGGCCCCGGTGATGGCTTTCTTCTCGCGTACATTGGCCACCAGCTGGCTCATCGCCGTCTGCACCGCAAAGCCCGGACGCTGATCCGCCGTTACCGCCAGCCAGCCGTCGCGCACGCGGGCCAGCGCTTCCGGCACCGCATCAAACCCGGTCACCAGAATTTCGCCCGGCTTCACGCCCTGGCTTTGCAGCGCTTCAATCGCCCCCAGCGCCATGTCGTCGTTAGCGGAGAGGATCACCTGCGGGCGTTTCGGCAGCGAGGGCAGCACGCTTTCAACGATGCGCATCCCTTCGGAACGCATCCAGTTGCCGGTCTGATCGGCGACGATCTTGTACTTATCCCCGCCTGCCTTCAGGCTGTCGCGGATCCCTTTGGTGCGTTCGATGTTGGAGGAGGAGCCCGGCTGGCCGGTCAGCAGAATGATCTCCGCCCCGTCGGGGAATTTGGTTTTGACGAAGTCGCCAATCGCCTGGCCGCCTTTGTAGTTGTTGGCGCCAAAGTGCGGCACTTTCTTCTGGCTGTCGACGGAGCGGTCAAGGGTGACCACCGGCAGCTTCGCATCCTGAATTTCATCCACCGCGCTTGAGACCGCGTTGACGTCGTTCGGGGAGACGATAAAACCCTGCGCCCCGCGGGTGATGGCGTTTTCCAGGTCAGCCACCTGCTTCGGTGAACTGCCCTGCCCGTCCAGTACCTGAAGCTTCACGCCCATCTCTTTTGCGGCTTTCACCGCCGTGCGCTGCATGTGAACTTCAAACGGCATCGCCAGGTTTGGCGTACTGAAAACAATCTGCTCGTTTTCGGCGAGGGCGGCCCCGGATGTCATGGCGATGAGGGCGGCTAAGATCAGTTTTTTCATTATTATGTCTCTCTGTGTAGGGTTGGTGTATTTAGAGGACGATCTCGCGCTGGCTGCGCAGCGACTCCAGCGCTTTATCCGCAAGGTACAGCGCACGTTCACCATCATCGCCGCTGCAGTCAGGCACCGCTTCGCCGCGTAATACCGCAACAAAGTGCTCCCATTCCGCGGCGTAAGCGGATTTGTAGCGCTGCAGGAAGAAGTGTTCCGGCAGCGCGCTGGTGCAGCCCTGTTTGCCATAGTGCTGCACCTGGTTTTCCAGGATATTGCCCGCGCACAGAAGGCCTTCGGAGCCGTGAAGCTCCAGGCGCTGGTCGTAGCCGTAAGATGAGCGGCGGCTGTTGACGATGGTCGCCATTGCGCCGGAGGCGTATTTCAGAACGATAAACGCGGTATCGATATCCCCCGCCTCGCCAATCGCCGGATCCACCAGGTTGCTCCCCTGGGCATACACCGACACCGGCTCTTCGCCCATGATGAAGCGGGCCATGTCGAAGTCGTGAATGGTCATATCGCGAAACATGCCGCCGGAGACGCGCACGTACTCTGCGGGCGGCGGAGACGGATCGCGGGAGATGATGAGCAGCGATTCCGGTTTGCCGATGCGCCCGGCCTGGGCGTCGGTTTTCACGCGGCGGAACTGCGGGTCAAAGCGGCGGTTAAAGCCGATGAACAGCGGCACGTCGTACTCTTTAACCACCTTCAGGCAGTCGCGCACGCGGGCGAGGTCAAGGTGGACCGGCTTTTCGCAGAAGATAGCCTTGCCGTGGCGGGCGGCCATTTCAATCAGATCCGCGTGGGTATCGGTGGCGGAGGCAATCAGCACGGCGTGAACGTTAGGGTCGGTCATCGCCTCGTTCAGGCTCTGCTGGCGGGCCTGATACTGCGTGGCGAGACGGGTGGCAAATTCCTGATTCGGGTCAACCACGGACCAGAGCGTGGTCGCGCCGTGGCTGGCGATGTTAGCTGCATGTACCTGGCCAATTCGGCCAGCGCCCAGTAAAGCAATGTTAAACATAACGGCTCCCGGTGTTGGTGAATGCTGTGAACTAACGACCCTATAAATAAAACATTTATTTCATTTTTATAAATAGTGAAAATTATGTTTTTGAGTGTGGGTTAACACTTTTGAGATGAATGAGATAAATTTTGTTATCAATCTCACAACATTGAGGAAGGGATGTCCCTCACCCTAACCCTCTCCCCAGAGGGGAGAGGGGACGGTTGAGTGCGGGCTTTTCCCCCTCGCCCCTCTGGGGAGAGGGCCGGGGTGAGGGGGAAACAAAATGAAATGAAAATTTCGTTACGAAGAGAAAACTCAATACTGGCGGGCTTTTTTCACCTGCGCCTGGGTTTGCTCTGCGGCCTCACGCACGGCAGAAGACTCTGCCACCTGCGCGTCACCGGTTCGCCACCAGGAGGCGTAATCGTGGGTCATGGTCTTCGGCAGCACCTTGATGTCCAGCAGCGTCAGGCCCGGATGCGCCCGTGATGCCTCCAGCGCCGCCAGCAGGGTTTGCTCGTCGTTCACCCGCCACGCGCGGCAGCCGTAGCTCTCCGCGTTTTGCGCAAAATCGACCTTTACCAGCGGCCCGTCGAGCCGCCCGGTTTCCGGGTTGCGATGGCGATTTTCCGTGCCAAAGCTGCCCATCCCGTGCCCCATCTGCAGGTTGTTAATGCAGCCGAAGCTGGCGTTATCAAACAGCAAAACGGTGACCTTAATCCCCTCCTGCACGGCGGTTTGCAGCTCGGAGTGCAGCATCATGTAGGAACCATCCCCCACCATGGCGTACACCGGCAGCCCGGGTCTGGCGAGCTTCGCGCCGATGGCCGCCGCAATCTCGTAGCCCATGCAGGAGTAGCCGTACTCCAGGTGATAGCTGTCCGGCGTTTTGACCTGCCAGAGACGCTGTAAATCGCCCGGCAGCGAACCGGCCGCGCCCACCACGATGGCGTTATCTTCAATATGCTGGTTGATCAGCCCCAGCACCCGCGTCTGGGTCAGGCGGGTGTTGAGCGTCTCGCCGTACTCCGCCAGCTGCGCATCCAGGTGCCCCGCCACTTCAGGCGCGTCGTCAGGACGCCACTGGCGATCCCACAGGCGGCTGCACTCGTCGCGCCAGGCGGATTTCGCCTGGGCGATTGCCTCTCCCCAGCCGCTGCGGTAATCCCTGAGCGCGTGGGTTAATGCCTGGAGTCCGGTTTGGGCATCGGCAATCAGCGCGGTGGCGTCCAGCTTCAGGGCGTCAAACTCGGCCACGTTCAGCAGCAGGAATTCAACGTCCGGGTGGGAAAAGAGCGCCTTAGAGCCGGTGGTAAAATCGGTCAGGCGGGTGCCGATGCCGATCACCAGGTCGGCCTGTGGCGCAAGCTGGTTAGCGGCCATTCCCCCCGTCACCCCTACACCGCCCAGGTTAAGTGGGTGGTCACTTACCAGCGCCCCCTTTCCGGCCTGGGTTTCGGCAAACGGCAGCTGCAGCGTCTCGACAAATTCGCGAAACGCCTCATGCGCGCCGGAATAGCGCACACCGCCGCCGCACACCACCAGCGGACGACGTTTGCGGGCGATCAGCGCCCGCGCCTGCGCCAGACGCTGCGGGTCAGGCGGACGACGCTCAATGTGGTGCACGCGACGCGCGAAGAAGCTCAGCGGGTAATCCCAGGCTTCTCCCTGCGTGTCCTGCGGCAGGCAGATGGTCACCGCCCCGGTATTGGCGGGGTCAGTAAGCGTTCGCATCGCGCTTAGCATGGCGCTCATGAGCTGCTCCGGCCGGTTAATGCGGTCCCAGTAGCGGGAGACCGGACGGAAGCAGTCGTTGGTGCTGATGCTGAGATCGTGATACTGCTCGATCTGCTGCAGCACCGGGTCCGGCTGTCGGCTGGCGTAGATATCGCCCGGCAGCAGTAAAAGCGGGATGCGGTTCGCGGTGGCGGTTGCCGCGGCGGTCACCATGTTGGCGGCGCCCGGCCCGACCGAGGAGGTGACGGCAAAAATGCGCTGGCGGCGGTGCTGTTTGGCGAATCCCGTCGCCATGTGAGCGATACCCTGCTCGTTGCACCCCTGCATGATTTTCAGATGACCGGGCTCCTGCTCCAGCGCCTGGCCGATACCCAGCACGTTGCCGTGCCCAAAGATGGTCGCCACGCCCTCGACAAAGCGCGTTTCATTGCCATCCACGCTGACGTACTGTTGATTAAGGAACCGGACCAGTGCCTGGGCCATGGTCATACGTTCGGTTTGCATAACGCCTCCTGTCAGCCCAGCGTCGGCATGGAGAACGCAGCGCTTGTCTCCTGCTGCATTTCCGGCCAGCGCGCGGTGATGGTTTTCATTCGGGTGTAGAAGCGCACGCCGTCGCTGCCGTGGACGTTGAGCGCGCCAAAAATCGAGCGCTTCCAGCCGCCGAAGCTGTGGAACGCCATCGGCACCGGGATCGACACGTTGACTCCCACCATGCCCGCCTGCACCTCTTCGCAGAAGCGGCGAGCGCAGCCGCCGTCGCGGGTGAAAATCGCTGAGCCATTACCATATTCATGGCGGTTAATCAGATCCACCGCGCTGGCGTAATCTGCTACGCGCACCACAGAAAGTACCGGGCCGAAAATTTCTTCTTTATAGATGGTCATCTCCGGGGTGACGTTATCGAACAGCGTCGGCCCGACGAAGTAGCCCTGCTCGTGCCCCTTCACGCTGAAGCCGCGACCGTCCACGCGAAGTTTTGCCCCCTGCGACTCGCCGCTGTCGATGTAGCCCAGCACCTTGCTGCGGTGCGCGGAGGAGATAAGCGGCCCCATTTCGTTTTCCGGCGTCTGGTCCAGGCCCGGCCCGACGCGCAGCGCGGCAATCTGTTTTTCCAGCCGGGTGCAGAGGTCATCGGCGGTTTTATCCCCCACAGCCAGTACCACCGAGAGTGCCATGCAGCGTTCTCCCGCCGCTCCGTAGGCCGCGCCCATAATGGCGTTGGCCGCCATCTCCATGTCGGCATCCGGCATGAGAATGCAGTGGTTTTTCGCGCCGCCCAGCGCCTGACAGCGCTTACCGTGGGCGGACGCGGTCTGGTAAATGTATTCCGCAATTGGCGTGGAGCCGACAAAGCTCACCGCCTGCACGCGCGGGTCGGTCAGGAGTACGTCAACGGATTCCTTATCTCCCTGCACCACGTTGAAGACGCCGTCCGGCAGGCCAGCCTCTTTCAGCAGTTGGGCCAGCGCTAGCGCCAGAGAGGGATCTTTTTCAGAGGGTTTCAGCACGAAGGTGTTACCGGTCGCCAGCGCAATCGGGAACATCCACATCGGCACCATCGCCGGGAAGTTAAACGGCGTGATCCCGGCGCAGACGCCGAGCGGCTGCATAAGCGAGTGGCTGTCGACGCCGGTACCGACGTTCGCCGAGTGTTCACCCTTTTGCAGATGCGGAATGCCGCAGGCAAATTCCACCACTTCCAGACCGCGGGTCAGTTCACCCACCGCGTCGGAGAAGACCTTGCCGTGCTCTTCGCTGATGATGCGGGCCAGGCGCTCCATGTTCTCCTCCAGCAGCGCCTTGAAGCGGAACATCACGCGCGCGCGCTTAAGCGGAGCCTGGCGCGCCCACGCAGGAAACGCCTGCTGCGCGGCGGCAATCGCCTGTTCGGTTTCCCGCGCCGTACTCATCACCACCTGGCGGATTTGCTCGCCGGTGGCCGGGTTGAAGATCGCCTGAACGCGCTGGCCTGAACCGGTGACACATTCGCCGTGAATAAAATTCGCTACCGTCTCCATCCTTAACCTCTCGCTGTTGATACGTGACTGTTACCTGAACGCTGTGTACTGAACACTATATATGAAACAAATATTCCATTTTAAGTTGAAATAAAATAAATAATGATTAATGTGATCAAGGATGGATTTTTATGTTAACAGCCAGCAACACTGACGCCGCGTGCGCTATTAAGGGATTTCGGGCGAGGAAATGACTGAAGCTTCTGTTTCATTTTTGCTGCCAGATGGATGGCCGACATTTAAAAGACGCGGTTTTGCGTTTAGAATCATAAGACTGTATTTGGGGGATAACATGACGACAGCAACCAGCCTGAACGAACTGCAGCAGCAAATCCGCGATCGCTACGATAGCCTGAGCAAGAGGCTGCAGCAGGTGTCCCGCTACGTGCTGGATAACACCAACAGCGTGGCCTTTGATACGGTTGCCGTTATTGCCGAGCGCGCCGACGTGCCGCCCTCGACGCTGATCCGCTTTGCCAACGCCTTTTACTTCACCGGCTTCAACGAAATGAAACAGCTGTTTCGCATGAACCTGGTGGAGGAGACCGCCAGCTACAGCGACCGCGCCCGGCTGTTTCGCGAGATGGAGAGCGAGGCCGTGCCGGAAACGCCGCTCGATATCCTGCAGGAGTTCGCCCGCTCGAACGCGCAGGCGCTACAGCAGCTGGCCGCCCGCGCCGAGCCGGAAATGCTGGAGCGCGCGGTGCAGCTATTGGCCGACGCCGACACCATCTACATTGCCGGACTGCGCCGCTCCTTTAGCGTCGCGGCCTACCTCACCTACGCCCTGAGCCACCTCGAGTGTCGCCCTATCCTGCTCGACGGCATGGGCGGGATGCTGCGCGAGCAGATCAGCCGCATTAAGGCGCGCGACATCGTGGTGTCGATCAGCTTCTCGCCGTACGCGGAAGAGACGGTGATGGTCAGCGAAACCGCCGCCAGCGTCGGCGCGCGGCAGATCGTGATTACGGACAGCCAGATAAGCCCGCTGGCGACGTTCAGCGATCTCTGCTTTGTGGTGAAAGAGGCGCAGGTGGATGCGTTTCGGTCTCAGTCGGCGACGCTGTGCCTGGTGCAGTCGCTGGTGGTGGCGCTGGCGTATCGGTTGGGGGAAGGGAAGTAAGGAAATAAAAAACCCCCTGCACAGGCAGAGGGTTTGGGTGTTAATTCAGAGGGAAATCATTCCCACTCAATCGTAGCCGGTGGCTTACCGCTGATGTCATACACCACGCGGGAAATACCGTTCACTTCGTTGATGATGCGGTTAGACACGCGGCCTAAGAAGTCATACGGCAGGTGCGCCCAGTGCGCGGTCATGAAGTCGATGGTTTCCACCGCACGCAGGGAAACAACCCAGTCGTACTTACGGCCATCGCCCATCACGCCGACGGAGCGAACCGGCAGGAACACGGTGAACGCCTGGCTTACCTTGTTGTACAGATCAGCTTTGTGCAGCTCTTCGATGAAGATCGCGTCCGCGCGACGCAGCAGGTCGCAGTACTCTTTCTTCACTTCACCCAGCACGCGCACGCCCAGACCCGGACCCGGGAACGGGTGACGGTAGAGCATGTCGTACGGCAGACCCAGCTCCAGACCGATCTTACGCACTTCGTCTTTGAACAGCTCGCGCAGCGGCTCAACCAGACCCATCTTCATCTCTTTCGGCAGGCCGCCCACGTTGTGGTGAGATTTGATGACGTGTGCTTTACCGGTGGCGGAAGCCGCAGATTCGATCACGTCAGGGTAGATAGTACCCTGCGCCAGCCACTTCACGTCTTCCAGCTTCAGCGCTTCTTCGTCGAACACTTCCACGAACACGCGGCCGATGATCTTACGTTTCGCTTCCGGATCGTTCTCGCCTTTCAGCGCGTCCAGGAAGCGCTGCTCGCCTTCCACGTGAACGATGTTCAGACCGAAGTGGTCGCCGAACATGTCCATAACCTGCTTAGCTTCGTTCAGACGCAGCAGACCGTTGTCCACGAAGACGCAGGTCAGGTTTTTACCGATGGCGCGGTGCAGCAGCATCGCGGTCACGGAGGAGTCCACGCCGCCGGAGAGGCCGAGGATCACTTTGTCATCGCCAACCTGCTGGCGGATACGCTCAACGGCGTCGTCGATGATTTTTGCCGGGGTCCACAGGGCTTCACACTGGCAGATGTCACGCACGAAGCGCTCCAGCATGCGCATACCCTGACGGGTGTGAGTCACTTCCGGGTGGAACTGTACGCCGTAGAAGCGTTTTTCTTCGTTCGCCATGATGGCGAACGGGCAGCTTTCGGTGCTGGCAACGGTGACGAAGTCAGACGGGATGGCGGTAACTTTGTCGCCGTGGCTCATCCACACGTCCAGCAGCGGTTTACCGTCTGCGGTCAGGGAGTCTTCGATACCGCGCACCAGCGCGCTGTCGGTGACGACTTCTACCTGTGCATAGCCGAACTCACGCTCGTTAGAGCCTTCTACGTGGCCGCCCAGCTGCATTGCCATGGTCTGCATACCGTAGCAGACGCCGAATACCGGCACGCCCGCTTCGAACACGTACTGCGGCGCACGCGGGCTGTTCTCTTCGGTGGTGCTTTCCGGGCCGCCGGACAGGATGATGCCGCTTGGATTGAATTCGCGAATCTGTGCTTCCGTGACATCCCACGCCCACAGCTCACAGTAAACGCCCAGTTCACGCACGCGACGCGCCACCAGCTGAGTGTACTGAGAACCAAAGTCCAGGATGAGAATGCGATGTTTATGAATGTTTTCCGTCATTGACGCTAATTCCGAGGCAAGTGAAACAAAAACAGAGCGCCCGGCAGAAGCCGGGCGCGGAAATTAATCAGGAGCCCAGACGGTAGTTCGGGGACTCTTTGGTGATCGTCACGTCGTGAACGTGGCTCTCCTGGATACCCGCACCGCTGATGCGTACGAATTCCGCTTTGGTACGCAGCAGGTCAATGGTACCACAGCCGGTCAGACCCATACAGGAGCGCAGGCCGCCCATCTGCTGGTGAATGATCTCTTTCAGGCGGCCTTTATAGGCAACGCGGCCTTCGATACCTTCCGGTACCAGTTTGTCAGCGGCGTTATCGGTCTGGAAGTAACGGTCGGAGGAACCTTTGGACATCGCGCCCAGGGAGCCCATGCCGCGGTAGGATTTGTAAGAACGGCCCTGGTAGAGTTCGATTTCACCCGGGGATTCTTCGGTACCGGCCAGCATGGAGCCTACCATCACGGCAGCTGCGCCAGCGGCGATGGCTTTAGCGATGTCGCCAGAGAAGCGGATACCGCCGTCAGCGATAACCGGAATACCGGTGCCTTCCAGCGCTTCAACCGCGTCAGACACGGCGGTGATCTGTGGAACGCCCACGCCGGTCACGATACGCGTGGTACAGATAGAGCCTGGGCCGATACCCACTTTCACCGCGCTGCAGCCAGCGTCAGCCAGCGCGCGAGCGCCTGCGCCAGTGGCCACGTTACCGCCGATGATCTGCAGGTCAGGGTATTTGGCGCGGGTATCACGAATACGTTGCAGAACGCCTTCGGAGTGGCCGTGAGAGGAGTCAATCAGCAGGACGTCAACGCCCGCAGCAACCAGCGCGTCAACGCGCTCTTCGTTACCGGCACCGGCGCCAACCGCAGCGCCGACGCGCAGACGGCCATGCTCGTCTTTACAGGCGTTCGGTTTACGTTCAGCTTTCTGGAAATCTTTAACGGTGATCATGCCGCGCAGGTGGAAGTTCGCATCCACCACCAGCGCTTTCTCAACGCGTTTTTCGTGCATTTTTGCCAGCACCACGTCGCGGGTTTCGCCTTCGCGAACGGTCACCAGACGCTCTTTTGGCGTCATGTACACGCTGACAGGCTGGTTCAGGTCAGTCACGAAACGTACGTCACGACCGGTGATGATACCGACCAGTTCGTTGTCTTCGGTCACAACCGGGTAACCGGCGAAGCCGTTACGTTCGGTCAGGGCCTTCACTTCGTGCAGGGTGGTGGTTGGCAGAACGGTCTGTGGGTCAGACACGATGCCGGATTCATGTTTCTTCACGCGGCGAACTTCTTCCGCCTGACGCTCGATAGACATGTTTTTGTGGATAAAGCCAATGCCGCCTTCCTGTGCCAGGGCGATTGCCAGGCGCGCTTCCGTCACGGTGTCCATTGCCGCGGAGAGCATAGGAATGTTCAGACGAATGGTTTTCGTCAACTGCGTGCTGAGGTCGGCAGTATTCGGCAGAACGGTGGAATGAGCGGGAACGAGGAGGACGTCGTCAAACGTCAGTGCTTCTTTAGCGATACGTAGCATGGGCAATATCTCTGACCTGGGTGGTTAAATATTGCCGTGGCATTATACAGAGCGTAACCGATTGCATCTACACTTTTTTATAAAAAAGCTTGCGATTGCCTCTCAGCAGGTTACTATCGACTGAATAACTTGCTGATTTAGAATTTGATCCCGCTCACATGTTATCCTCTCAATCCCCCTCAATTTATACCGTTAGCCGCCTTAATCAGACGGTGCGTTTGCTGCTTGAGCAGGAAATGGGGCAGGTCTGGATCAGCGGTGAGATCTCTAACTTCACGCAGCCGTCCTCCGGCCACTGGTACTTTACGCTAAAAGACGATACCGCCCAGGTGCGCTGCGCGATGTTCCGCAACAGCAACCGCCGCGTGACGTTCCGCCCTCAGCACGGCCAGCAGGTTCTGGTACGCGCCAATATCACCCTGTATGAACCGCGCGGTGATTATCAAATTATCGTCGAGAGCATGCAGCCTGCGGGCGAAGGTCTGCTGCAGCAGAAGTATGAACAGTTAAAAGCCAGGCTCTCTGCCGAAGGATTGTTCGACCAGCAGTTCAAAAAGCCGCTGCCCTCGCCTGCCCACTGCGTGGGGGTGATTACCTCGAAAACCGGTGCGGCACTGCACGATATTTTGCACGTGCTGAAGCGTCGCGACCCTTCCCTGCCCGTCATCATCTACCCCACCGCCGTTCAGGGTGACGATGCGCCAGGACAGATAGTTCGCGCCATTGAGCTGGCGAACGCCCGTCAGGAGTGCGACGTCTTAATCGTCGGGCGCGGCGGCGGCTCGCTGGAGGATTTGTGGAGCTTTAACGACGAGCGCGTGGCGCGGGCAATCTTTGCAAGCGTTATCCCCGTGGTGAGCGCCGTCGGGCACGAAACAGACGTGACGATTGCCGATTTTGTCGCGGATCTGCGCGCGCCTACGCCGTCCGCGGCAGCGGAAGTGGTGAGCCGTAACCAGCTGGAGCTGCTGCGCCAGATTCAGAACGGCCAGCAGCGTCTTGAGATGGCGATGGACTACTTCCTTGCCAACCGTACCCGCCGCTTTACTCAGCTTCATCATCGTCTTCAGCAGCAGCACCCGCAGCTGCGTCTGGCGCGTCAGCAGACCGTGCTGGAGCGCCTGCGTCAGCGCATGAACGTTGCGGTGGACGCGCAGCTCAAGCGCGCGGTAGCGCGCCAGCAGCGCGTGACGCAGCGCCTGAACCAGCAGAATCCGCAGCCGAAAATTTATCGCGCGCAAACGCGCATTCAGCAGCTGGAGTATCGTCTGGCGGAAACTCTCCGGGCGCGTCTGAGCAGCACCCGCGAACGTTTTGGCAACGCGGTGACCCATCTGGAAGCCGTGAGCCCCCTCTCCACGCTGGCGCGCGGCTATAGCGTGACGACGGCAGCGGACGGCAAAGTGCTGAAGCAAGCAAAACAGGTGAATACCGGTGATGTTCTTACCACCCGGCTGTCTGACGGCTGGGTAGAAAGCGAAGTGAAATCAATTAAACCGGTGAAAAAGACGCGTCAGCGCAAAACCGGATAATTCTTCGCCGGTTACTTACTATACTGCTGCTATTCCCTTTTTTAATAAGGAGAGCAGCATGTCCCATCTTCGTAGCGTTATTCCCCCTTATATTCTTCGTCGTATTATCGAAAGCGGTTCCGAGCCGCAGCAGCGCTGTGCCCGCCAGACCTTAACCCACGTCCAGACCCTGATGGCGCATATGCCGGGCAAACCCGCCGCGCCGCACGTGAATAAAGCCGGTCAGCTTGAGCGCGATATCTACGATGCGAAACAGACCCAGGAGCTGCCGGGTACGCAGGTGCGTTATGAGGGGCAACCCTCCAACGGCGATGTGGCGGTGGATGAAGCCTATAACTATTTAGGTATCACCCATGATTTCTTCTGGAAAGAATATCAGCGTGATTCGCTCGATAATAAGGGGCTTATTTTGACCGGCACCGTTCACTATGGGCGGGAATATCAGAACGCCTTCTGGAATGGGCAGCAGATGGTATTCGGTGACGGCGACGGGGAAATCTTTAACCGCTTTACGATTGCCATCGACGTGGTGGCGCACGAGCTGAGCCACGGCGTAACCGAGACCGAAGCCGGGCTGATATATTTTGAGCAGTCGGGCGCGCTGAACGAGTCTCTGTCAGACGTGTTTGGCTCGCTGGTGAAACAGTATCATCTGAAGCAAACCGCCGATAAAGCAGACTGGCTGATTGGTGAAGGGCTGCTGGCCGCGGGCATTAACGGCAGAGGGCTGCGCTCCATGTCAGAACCCGGCACCGCCTACGACGATCCTCTGCTAGGCAAAGACCCGCAGCCCGCGCATATGAAAGATTTCATCAAAACGCGCGAGGATAACGGCGGCGTACATCTTAACTCCGGCATCCCTAACCGGGCGTTTTATCTGGCAGCGACCGCAATCGGCGGTTACGCCTGGGAAAAAGCGGGTTATGCCTGGTACGACACGGTTTGCGATCGCAATCTGGCGCAGGATGCGGATTTTGATGCCTTTGCAAAACTGACGATAGCGCACGGAGAGAAACGCTCCGGTAGCGACGTAGGGGCGGCAATAAAACAAGCCTGGGAACAGGTGGGAGTGCTGTAAATGCAGGTTCCGGAACTGACGGATGACGCCGTGGTTGAGCTGGCCCGGGAAGGCGGCGTCGCTTTTATTCCTAAGCTGAGCGGCCAGCGCACCATCGCGCTCTCCTCGCTCAATGAGGCCCAGCGCCAGCGCCTGGTGAGCATCCTCGAGCAGGCCTTCCCGCGCGGCCAGCCGCCCGGACAAGTCTCTTCCCCCGGCAGCGGGGACCAGCGCTATTTCCGCATCCAGATTATCTGGACCGGCCAAAATCAGGCGCACTACGCCGATATCATCGTGCTGGTACCTGAGCAGGAAGCGCCCGAGTCGCTGGTCGAGCTGTGGAAGAAAGGCGAAGGCTGCGTGTGTGATTAACCTTCGGCCGGGACAAACTCCACGCGCTTTTTAGAGATTAAGCCGTGGCCGTTCTGGCAGAAATAATCCACCGCCCCGCAGGCTTTTAAGACCTGGAGTGGCTGATGGCACTCCGGGCAGCGGGCTTCGAGCGCAATATCTTTATTACAGCTGTCGCAGTGCACCGCCCCGTTCAGGGGTTCAAGCTGTGCCTGGCAATCCGGGCAGGTAATGGTCATGGTGTCTCCTTCAGGGCGTTCTGGTCTGCGATAATTTTACCACGTCTTCAGTGAGGGCCACGTAACTGTTGCTGCAAGGTCAGCAGCAGCGCCACCTCCTCGATTCTGCGGCGCGTCGTGCGGCTCACCTCCTGCGGATCGCGTTCAAACAGGCTCTTTGCGCCAATAATGTGTTCGGCAAGACAGCGTTCATAGATCGTACCGGGGATATGCCAGCGCTGAATATCCTTACCCTCAATCAGCTCCAGCACATCTTCCGCGCCGCGTCGGTCGTGGTTGATGATGCGCCCGTCGCGTAAATACACTCGTAAGCCCTTTTGTCCACCTGCAGGCCCCGCGTATTTGTTAAGCCAGATCTCCACTGGCACACCGCTGATGCTTCCCTGCAAGTGCGCCTCACCTTCCGCCGTGGTCAGGTCGCCTTTTGCAATATTGCGGCCCAGGCGATCTTTGGCCGTGACGACCTGCAGCGTCATATCGTCATGGCCGCCAAGATAGCGCACCGTTTCACGCAGCATCGCCAGCACGTGCGTACCGATATCCAGAATCACGCCGTCCGGGTGGCGAAGCGTTCTCGTATCCGGTTCACCGGTCGCGAAATTGAGCGCGACAGGTTCCCCGGCGTCGTTATACCCACTCGGCTCCTGCAAAAAGCCTTCGATGCGAACGATGTCAGAAAAATGGCCGACCAGTGAATGCTTCACCGTTTCGGTGCGCGCCATCCAGTGGTCGAGCGCCAGCACGCGGGATGCCACATCGGGCGTTGCCAGCAGCGCGTTGAGTTTTTCGATTTGAGAAAGCGTGGCGACAATCGGTTTTTCAATCACAATCCGCGGTACGGGCGAGGCAATCGCCTGCTCAAGCACTGCAAGATGGTGCAGCGATGCGGTGGTGATAAAAAGGGTATCCAGCGGGGTGGCTAAAAGCTCCGCAAGCGAGGCGCTGCGCGTAACGCCTTCGGGGTGCTTAGCGGGGAGAACATCGAAGCCGAAACAACGAACAGCGCCATCGAACAGGTTACGCAAAGCGGGCAGATACGCTGTTTCCACTACCGCGCCAAGACCAACAAATCCTAACTGCATAGTTTCGCCTCAGAAAATACCGTGCCGGGGCGTAACGCCTGCCCCGGCACACCGAGGTTTATGAGGCGCTGACTGCCGGTTTAGTTTGCACATTTTCCAGCATGCGGCGCACCGGAACAATGAGGACGATCAGCACTGCGGCACAAATCAGCAGCGCCATGGAGCAGCGCGCAAAGAGATCAGGCAGCATATCCAGCTGGTCGGCCTTCACGTGGCCGCCAATCAAGCCAGCCGCCAGGTTACCCAGCGCGCTGGCGCAGAACCACAGCCCCATCATCTGGCCGCGCATTCTCTCCGGTGCCAACAGGGTCATGGTCGCCAAACCGATCGGGCTCAGGCACAGCTCACCGAGCGTCAGCATCAGGATACTGCCCACCAGCCAGAACGGCGACACGCCCGCCCCGCCGTTGCTCAGCACGTTCTGTGCCGCCAGCATCATCAGGCCAAAGCCCCCTGCCGCACACAGAATACCAATTACAAACTTGGTGATGCTGCTCGGGCGAATGTTCATGCTCGCCAGCTTCGGCCATGCCCAGCTGAACACGGGGGCCAGCAGGATGATGAACAGGGCGTTGATCGACTGGAACCACACCGCCGGAATTTCAAAATCACCAATCATGCGGTTAGTGTAGTCGTTGGCAAACAGGTTGAACGAGGTTGGCTTCTGCTCAAACGCGGACCAGAAGAACGCGGCGGAGACCAGCAGAATAAAGCAGACCAGCAGCCTGGCGCGCTCTTTGCGGCTCAGGCCCGCGAAAATGAACAGGTAGATAAAGTAGAGGGCAACAGACGCCGCAATCACGTAGACCAGCACGCTGGCTACCGCGACCGGGTTAATGACAATCACGCCCTGCGCAATCAGCGTCACGAGCGTTGCCACGCCTGCCGCCAGCGCCAGCAGCCAAACGCCCACGCCGTTACGCTTCACCACCGGGCTGTTCCAGGTTGAGTCGAGGCCGACTTCGCCGTCGTAACGCTTCATTGCCGGAACGGCAAACACGCGGAAGATAATCAGCGCCACCAGCATCCCGATGCCGCCAATGCCAAAGCCCCAGTGCCAGCCGTGGGTTTTTATCAGCCAGCCGGAAATCAGCGGGGCGATGAACGAGCCCATGTTGATGCCCATGTAGAACAGCGAGAAACCGCCGTCACGACGCGCATCGCCTTTTTTATACAGGGTCCCGACCATCACCGAGATACAGGTTTTGAACAGGCCAGAGCCGAGCACGATGAACATCAAGCCGATAAAGAACAGGTTATTGCCCATGATGGCCGACAGCGCGATCGACAGATGGCCGAGCGCGATCAGAATCGAACCGTACCAGACAGCTCTCTGCTGGCCGAGCCAGTTATCCGCCAGCCAGCCGCCCGGCAGCGCGGCGAGGTACATGGTGCCGGCAAAGATACCGACAATCGCCGAGGCGTTTTCGCGCGCCAGCCCCATTCCGCCGTCATAGACGGTGGCGGCCATAAACAGGATCAGCAGCGGACGAATGCCGTAAAACGAGAAACGCTCCCACATCTCGGTAAAGAACAGCGAACCGAGCGGATACGGATGGCCGAAGAACGTTCGGCTCTCTTTTTGATTAACAGAGGATTGCATAATTCTCCCGAAAGGTATGTGTCGTGCTTGTAAACACCAGCAGGTACGCCGGCCAGTTACGTATCTGACCGATTTTTTACATGCGGCGAAAAGTTAGTTAACCATTTGATAACCAGTCGCTAGTTTTGTCTAGTACCGGACCCTGGACTTTAAGATGAAAATTCGACGATTGTCTACTTTCTTAGATTTAAACGTGGTTGAAAATGAATAGTGATTGACATCACACAGAGAAAACTGGCGGTATGATTTGGGCAAAAAAAAGCCCGCGATAAACGCGGGCCTTCGTGAGATCGTCAATGATTATTTGCTTTTCTTAATGTGCTTAATCAAACGCTTACGCTTACGCATCTGGTTTGGCGTCAGGGTGTTGCGCTTGTTGGCGAACGGGTTTTCCCCTTCCTTAAACTGGATGCGGATAGGCGTGCCCATCACGTCCAGCGATTTCCGGAAGTAGTTCATCAGATAGCGCTTGTAGGAATCCGGCAGGTCTTTCACCTGGTTGCCGTGGATCACCACGATTGGCGGGTTATAGCCACCGGCGTGGGCATATTTCAGCTTCACGCGACGACCACGAACCAGCGGCGGCTGGTGGTCTTCCGCAGCCATATTCATGATGCGGGTCAGCATGGCGGTGCTCTGACGACGAGTGGAGCTGTCATACGCTTCACGCACGGATTCGAACAGGTTACCGACGCCGCTGCCGTGCAGCGCAGAAATAAAGTGCACGCGGGCAAAGTCGATAAAGCCCAGACGGAAGTCCAGGGTCTCTTTCACCTGCTCGCGTACTTCATTGCTCAGGCCGTCCCACTTGTTGACCACGATAACCAGTGAGCGCCCACTATTGAGGATAAAGCCGAGCAGAGAGAGATCCTGATCGGAGATACCTTCGCGCGCGTCGATAACCAGCAGCACCACGTTGGCATCTTCAATTGCCTGCAGGGTTTTGATAACGGAGAATTTTTCCACCACGTCGGTGATTTTTCCGCGCTTACGTACCCCGGCGGTGTCGATCAGGACATACTCACGTTCATCGCGCTGCATCGGGATGTAGATGCTGTCACGCGTAGTGCCCGGCATGTCGTAAACCACCACGCGCTCTTCACCCAGAATACGGTTAGTGAGCGTAGACTTACCTACGTTTGGACGGCCGACGATAGCCAGCTTGATCGGCAGATCCTGAGGGTTGAAGTCATCCTCAGGCGCTTCTTCTTCGCCCTCTTCACCGTCTTCAAACTGCGCCCAGTAGGCGGCGTCTTCATCCACCTCTTCCGGCGGGTTCACTTCGTCCACCCACGGCAGCAGAACGGTTTCCAGCAGGCTGGTCACACCGCGGCCATGCGATGCCGCAATCGGGTGGATCTCCCCCATGCCCAGAGACCAGAAGTCCGCGATAGCCTGATCGGCATCGATGCCGTCAGTTTTGTTCGCCACCAGGAAAGTTGGCTTTTCGCGTGAACGCAGGTGCTTAGCGATAGCGGAGTCCGCCGGCATCAGGCCAGCGCGCGCATCCACCATGAACAGCACGACGTCCGCTTCTTCAATCGCCAGCAATGACTGTTCCGCCATGCGGGTTTCAACGCCGTCTTCTGTGCCATCGATACCGCCAGTATCAATACAGATGAACTCGCGTCCTTCCACCTCTGCACGACCGTACTTACGGTCACGCGTCAGCCCCGGGAAATCCGCAACCAGCGCATCACGGGTGCGTGTTAAACGGTTAAAAAGAGTGGATTTTCCAACGTTAGGGCGCCCGACAAGCGCGACCACAGGTACCATGTTTGAAGCCTCATAAAATTCAAATAAACGTCGCTTTCGCGGCGTTTTTAAAAATGTCAAAACGGCTCCTGAGTGAACAGGAGCCGTTTAGTATACTACAACCGCCGGGTAATTAACGCGTGATCGCGTACAGCGTGCCGTCTTTTGCCTGAATCAGCAGTTTGCCGTCAGCCACAACCGGATCGGTCAGGAAACCAGAACCATCAACTTTTTGCTGTGCAACAAAGCGACCGTTTTCTGGATCAATCCAGTGCATATACCCTTCGCTGTCACCGACCACCAGGCTGCCGTTGTAAAGGGCTGGCGCGGTCAGCAGGCGGTGCAGCAGATCGCTCTGCGTCCACAGCGTCACGCCGCCTTCGGTGCTCAGCGCCAGCAGGCGATCGTTCTGGTCAACCATATAGATGCGGTTACCGTCAACGATGAAGTCATTCACGGAGCCCAGCTCACGTTTCCACATAATCTGGCCGCTGCGCAGGTCCAGCGCGGTCAGGTTGCCGTTATAGGCCAGCGCGTAAACCACACCGTCAACGATAACCGGCGTGGTGTCTACGTCGCTCAGACGGTCAATTTCCGTTGAGCCAGTGGCCTGAGAGATGCGCTGCTGCCAGATCATCTGGCCCTGCTGCATCAGCACGGCGCTCACGCGACCGTTGTCACCGCCCACAATGGCAGCGCCAAATGCGGTAGCCGGCGCAGATTCACCGCGCAGAGAGAGCGCTGGCATATCCAGGTTAACGGTCCATTTCACCAGACCGTCCGCTTCGTTCAGCGCCTGCAGCTGGCCGTTGCTGGTATGAATCAGCACCAGGCCGTCGCTCACCACAGGGCGAGACAGAGACTCACCGGCAACGGTCGTTTGCCAGGCAATGGAACCGTCGCTGCTGTTCAGCGCATACACCTGCGCCTTTTCGCTGCCCACGTACACATGACCACCGGAAACGGTCAGACCGCCAGACAGCAGTGCAGGTTTACGGGAGAACCAGCCGTCTTTTTCCGCCAGGTTAACGGACCAGACTTCTTTTCCATCATCGGCGTTGACCGCTTTCACGGTACCTTTGCGGTCAGCGGCATAGACAACGCTGTCGGCATAGGCCGGATGAAGGTTGGAATAAAAATCACCAATCCCACTGCCCACGGAGACATCCCACGCGGTGGATGGGTTAAACTGGTTTTCAACCGTCGGCAGTGGGGACATTTTCACAACGTCTTCTTCGCCACTGAACAGTGAACAACCACTCAATAACGTAACAGAAAGCAGTCCTGGCAGAAGTAATTTACGCAATTGCATCGGGTCCCTCTCAGACGGACAAATTATTTATTTTCATCTGCATCATTTCGCTCAGCGCAGGTGACGCTTTGCTCTCTACGCCAGCTTGCCACGCTTTACGCGCGCCCGCTTTGTCACCTTTGCTCAGCAGTGCTTCACCGCGCAGATCGGCAACGATGGCAGCAAAACCTTCGCCTTTGATGGTATCGAGCGTTTTCAGCGCGTCGTCAGCTTTTTTCTGCTGAACCTGAATACGTGCCAGGCGCAGATTGATCACTGCCTTCAGATTTTCATCGCTGGCAGCAGCAAGGCCCTGAGACAGCTGAGCAGCGGCTTTATCCAGTTCGTTCTTATCAACATACTGCTGAGCCACTTCCAGTGCAGCCAGCGCACCGTAGGTGTTTTTGTTGTCGGCGGCAAATTTCTCTGCCGCAACCAGCGTTTGCGGCTGATCGGCCCGAAGCGCGCTAACGGTATTTTCATAGGACAGAGACGCGCCGCGCGCGGAATCCGCCTGATGATTGTTCCAGTAACGCCAGCCAACCAGCGCACCCACACCTAAAATTACCCCAACAACCAGCGCTTTGCCGTTTTCAGCAAAGAAGCGTTTAATCGCGTCGACCTGATCGTGTTCGTTCTCGTACATTTCCACGCCGTCTTTCTCCTTAGCCCAATAGAGTGCGCAAGTGCGCCGCAACGCCGTCCTGCGTTACCGTTGTCTGCTCACCAGAGCGCAGGTCTTTTACTACCACTTCGCCGTTAGCCACTTCGGACTCGCCCAGCACCAGTGCAATACTTGCGCCCCACTTATCGGCACGAGCAAACTGTTTTTTGAAGTTGCCGCCGCCATGGTTGGTCATTAGCTTAACGCCCGGCAGCGCATCACGCACGCGTTCGGCAAGCTGCATCGCCGCAGACTGCGTTTCCGCGCCTGAAGCCACCAGGTATATATCGACAACGGAATCTGCTTTAAATTCCGGATTAACTGCCTGAACCAGCAAAACAAGTCGTTCAAGACCCATCGCGAAGCCAACCGCAGGGGCCGCACGGCCACCCAGTTGCTCAACCAGACCATCATAACGGCCGCCGGCACATACGGTACCCTGCGAACCGAGGCTGGTGGTTACCCACTCAAACACGGTGCGGTTGTAATAATCCAGACCGCGCACCAGACGCTGGTTCACGGTGTAGGCAATGCCCGCCGCTTCGAGCAGCTTGCACAGACCGGTAAAGTGTTCGCGAGACTCGTCGTCCAGGTAGTCACCCAGCGCAGGGGCATCGTTCAGCAGCGCCTGGACATCAGGGTTTTTGGAATCCAGCACGCGCAGCGGGTTGCTGTACATGCGACGTTTGCAGTCTTCGTCCAGCTTCTCTTTGTGCTGTTCCAGGAACGCCACCAGCGCATCGCGGTAGTTAGCTCGCGCTTCCAGAGAACCGATTGAGTTCAGTTCCAGGGAGACATGATCGGCGATACCGAGCGCGCGCCACCAGCGGGCGGTCAGCATAATCAGTTCGGCGTCGATGTCCGGGCCCTGCAGGCCAAAGACTTCCACGCCCAGCTGGTTGAACTGGCGATAACGACCTTTCTGCGGACGTTCGTGGCGGAACATCGGGCCGATATACCACAGGCGCTGCTCCTGATTGTACAGAAGACCATGTTCGATGCCGGCGCGTACGCAGCCCGCCGTACCTTCCGGACGCAGGGTCAGGCTGTCGCCGTTGCGGTCCTCAAAGGTGTACATCTCTTTTTCAACCACGTCGGTCACTTCACCGATCGCACGTTTGAATAACGGGGTCTGCTCTACAATCGGCAAACGGATTTCGCTGTAACCGTAGCTGCCGAGCACCTGCTTCAGTGTGCCTTCAATGCGCTGCCAGATGGCGGTTTCGCCAGGCAGGTAATCGTTCATGCCGCGGATGGCTTGAATGTTTTTTGCCACGTTTATTCTCTTTCTATATACAAAAAAAACCCAAAGAATGGGTTCAATCATACATGGGAAGCGGCATGCTTCCCATCACGTTATTTTTCAACCTGCTGAACGCTGATACGCTGTGTTTCGTCCATCATCGCGGCTTTGGCGCGGATGCGGGCTTCAAGCTGGTCGATCATGTCGCTATTATCCAGACGATCTTTACGAACGCCATCCTCATAGAGACCACTTTTCTTGTTACCGCCGGTTACGCCCAGGGTTGACACCAGCGCTTCACCCGGACCATTCACCACGCAGCCGATAATGGAGACGTCCATTGGGGTAATGATGTCTTCCAGACGCTGCTCCAGGGCATTCACCGTGCCGATCACGTCAAATTCCTGACGTGAGCATGTTGGGCAGGCAATGAAGTTGATCCCACGCGAACGAATGCGCAGTGACTTCAGGATATCAAAACCGACCTTGATCTCTTCGACCGGATCGGCCGCCAGCGAGACGCGCAGGGTGTCGCCGATCCCTTCAGAGAGCAGCAGCCCCAGACCGATCGCCGATTTTACAGATCCGCTACGCAGACCGCCCGCTTCGGTGATCCCGAGGTGCAGAGGCTGCTCGATCTGTTTTGCCAGCAGACGGTAAGATTCCACTGCGAGGAACACGTCGGACGCTTTTACGCTGACTTTAAACTGATCGAAGTTAAGACGATCGAGATGATCGACGTGACGCATCGCGGATTCGAGCAGCGCCTGAGGCGTAGGCTCGCCGTATTTTTCCTGCAGATCTTTTTCCAGGGAACCGGCGTTTACGCCGATACGGATAGGAATATTTTTGTCGCGGGCGCAGTCCACGACCATGCGGATACGCTCTTCGTTACCGATGTTGCCCGGGTTAATACGCAGGCAATCAACGCCGTATTCGGCGACTTTCAGCGCGATACGGTAGTCGAAGTGGATGTCTGCAACCAGCGGAACGCTGACCTGCTGTTTGATCAGTTTGAACGCCTCAGCGGCATCCATAGTGGGCACGGAGACGCGAACAATGTCCGCGCCTACACGCTCTAATGCTTTGATTTGGTTGACCGTCGCTTCCACGTCCGTGGTGCGCGTATTGGTCATCGACTGGACGGCGATAGGTGCCCCATCGCCGACTGGCACATTCCCAACGTAAATCCGTTTCGATTTTCTACGTTGAATCGGAGCCTGGTTATGCATGAAAAATCTCCCGCGTTGCCCGTCTGTTACTGTGCTGCTGATTGTTCGGCATTAACGGTAAGACGTGCAACCTGGTTAGTTCTGATAAAGCGGCTCAGGTCGACAGGTTTTCCTTGATACTGGATCTGTACCGCTGCCGGAGCGCCAATTTTAAGCTTATAAGGAGCCTGACCGACCAGATTTAAATTGCCATCTTTACGCTGCAGGCCACTGAAGAGTTTTTTACCTGTCGCGTCTGTCACTTCCAGCCAGCAGTCAGCCGTGAAGTTCATCACCAGCGCGTTTGGATCGGCGGCTGGCGCGGCTGTTGCCGCCGGGTCGGTCGGCAGGGACGCCGCGTTATTGTCCGCAGGCTGAGTCGCTGCCGGGGCGTTCATCGCAGTATCGACATTTGCCTGAGAAGGCGCGACGACCGCGTTTTGATCCTGGGCCTGCGGCGCAGCGGTGTTAGCCGTTGCGGCCGGAGCCTGTGCTGCTTCGGTCGCCGGAGCCGTTGTTTGCGGCTCGCTTGAGGTCGCTGCACCCTCGGTGTTCAGCGGGACGCTCTGGGCGCCACCGTTGCTCGCCTGATTGAGTTCGGCGGAGGATTGATCGGCCATGGTAGTGATCTCTTCCTGCTGTGCCTTGTGGTTCTGCCACCACCACGCGCCGGTCAGACCGACAACCACAAACAGCACCAGCCAGGTAAAGCTCATCAGCCAGCCATCACGTTTTTTACGGCGTTTCCCCAGGGAGAAGCTTTGCATCGGGGCAACTTTTGCTGCACGAACCGGTGCCTGCTTCTCCATCATTGGCAGTAATTCGTTTTCGGGGATGTGCACCAGCTTTGCGTAAGAGCGGATATAACCGCGCAGAAATGTTGAAGCCAGATCGGCAGGCGCCTTATCTTCTTCAATATCGCGAACCGTGGAAACCTTCAGGCACAAGCGTTCTGCAACGGCTTGCTGGCTGAGTCCGAGTTGTTCACGGGCGTTGCGAAGACGAACGCCAGTGGAGAGTGCTTCATGTTGGTCGTGAGTGGCTTCAGTATTCATTCGCTACAACTACTGGTACGTGAAAAAAAGGGTTCAGGTGCCGGTGAGTCACAATGCCACCCGCACCGCGAAACTTCAGGTCAGTTAACCTTGAACAGACAGTATAAGACTGTCAGCCCGGAGATGACAGTACAGCCCTGCCCGAACGGCTAAACTGTTGTTACGTCGTTACATACTGCCCGAAAGTCGGATGAAACGCACCGTAATTATTGATCAGTCATCACGAATCTGACTGATTATTCAATAAGATTAAGCATCACGGCGCAGATAATGCGCCGTGAGTGCATAATAATCAAACAGCTTTGACCGCAATCGTCTCGCCCTGCATGCGTTTACGCAGGGTACGTTTGGTACGGTCAATGACGTCGCCTGCCAGCTGTCCGCACGCAGCATCAATATCATCACCACGGGTTTTACGGACGATGGTGGTGAAACCATACTCCATCAGCACCTTGGAGAAACGGTCGATACGGCTGTTCGAGCTACGGCCATACGGTGCGCCCGGGAACGGGTTCCACGGAATCAGGTTGATTTTGCATGGCGTATCTTTCAGCAGCTCAGCCAACTGATGCGCGTGTTCGGTACCGTCGTTGACGTGGTCAAGCATCACGTACTCGATGGTAACGCGGCCCTGGTTTGCGTTGGATTTCTCCAGGTAGCGACGCACGGCAGCGAGGAAGGTTTCGATATTGTACTTTTTGTTAATCGGTACAATTTCGTCACGGATTTCATCGTTTGGCGCGTGCAGGGAGATAGCCAGCGCAACGTCAATCATGTCACCGAGCTTGTCCAGCGCAGGCACAACGCCTGAGGTAGACAGCGTCACGCGACGCTTGGACAGGCCAAAACCGAAGTCATCCAGCATGATCTCCATCGCCGGCACCACGTTGGTCAGGTTCAGCAGCGGTTCACCCATCCCCATCATCACCACGTTGGTGATCGGACGCGTGCCGGTCACTTTCGCTGCGCCAACGATCTTCGCGGCACGCCAGACCTGACCGATGATTTCAGACACGCGTAGGTTACGGTTAAACCCTTGCTGAGCGGTAGAGCAGAATTTGCACTCCAGCGCACAGCCCACCTGAGAAGAGACGCACAGCGTGGCGCGATCTTCTTCCGGGATGTAGACGGTTTCAACACGCTGATCGCCTACCGCAATCGCCCATTTGATGGTGCCGTCCGCCGAGCGCTGCTCTTCCACCACTTCCGGTGCGCGGATTTCAGCCACTTCTTTGAGCTTGTTGCGCAGCACTTTGTTGATGTCAGTCATCTCATCAAAGTTGTCGCTGCAGTAGTGGTACATCCACTTCATGACCTGATCTGCACGAAACGGCTTCTCACCCATATCTTTAAAGAACTCGCGCATCTGCTGACGGTTCAGGTCCAGCAGGTTAATTTTTCCATTTTTATTGGGAACCGCAGGAATGGCGACTTCGGAGGTATTCACTAGTTCAGACATAATTTTTTCCGGCCTCGTTGTTACACGTTGTGGCCCATGGAGGGTTGAATAGAAACGCCCCGGAAAGCTGTCTGCTCGTCCGGGGCGTTGCATTGTACAAAGTCTGGCGCAGGGATGCCACGTCTGGACGTGGCATTTACGAAAATAATGTGTAAACGAAACCGTTAAATTAACGGGTACGTGGACACACTTCGCCTTCAGCGAAGAAGAACGCGATTTCGCGCGCAGCAGATTCAACAGAGTCGGAACCGTGGGTGCCGTTCTCGGTGAAGCTGTCCGCGTAGTCAGCGCGCAGGGTACCCGCCAGCGCGTTGTCCGGGTTGGTTGCACCCAGCAGATCGCGGTGACGCTGTACTGCGTTTTCGCCTTCCAGCACGGATACCACGATTGGACCGGAGGTCATGAACTCAACCAGGCCATCAAAGAATGGACGACCTTCGTGCTCAGCGTAGAAACCACGAGCCTGCTCAACGGTCAGGTGCAGCATTTTGGTGCCAACGATCTTAAACCCTGCTGATTCAAAGCGAGCGAAGATGCTGCCAATAACGTTTTTTGCCACCGCGTTTGGTTTGATGATGGAAAAAGTACGTTCAATAGCCATGATAACCTCTGTCAATGTTCTGTTGTTTTGCATACCGGAGTATGGTGTGGCGCGGATTATAATGAGCAATAGCGCCATTGCCTATGGATTCAGGTAACATTTTTTTAAAATAAGACGAGTTTTAGCAACAGCTCACATCTGAACGCTGTTTTAAGGTCACTGCAGCGTAAAATTCACCGTCGCAACCTGCCCGGTCTCATCCATAACGAGTAACTGATATTCGCCCGGTTTATCAAGCTGTAATGTGTAAACCCGTCCTTTCACACTCAGCGGTTCACCGTTCAAAAACCACCAGCGCTCGCCGCTGTTGCCGGTCGCCTGAAGCGGCAGCGAAACGCGGGACTCCCCCGGCAGACGTTTTATAACGGCCCCTTCGCGCACGCCGGTCAGGATGAGTGGCGCAGGTGCATCCTGCGAGAGCGGAGGACAGATTGTTGATGAAGTCGGGACCCGTACCGCACGACGCTCGGTCGCAGGCAGCCACGGCTCCAGCGGCAGCGGCCAGACATCGAGGACTTTTTCCGTTGCATCAGGGCAATCTGCCGCCACACGCTTGCCCGTTTTATCCACCCAGACCGGGAAACGAATGCCGCGAATGCCTTCCTGTTCGGGCAATAGCAGCGTAGGGGGGTCACTCCCTTCCAGCAGCCAGGTCGACAGACGACGTCGACAGTTTTCACTCCCTTCCGGCAGCGACTGACCGCCAGGCCAACAGATCACGCCCCGCCCGACGCTTTCCGGGCGCGGATCGCGCGGCAGGCGGGCCTCGTCTATGGTCGAGCGTGACTGAAGCAGGTTATTCACCTGGTTTAATAGCGGAACCGCGCTGGCAAAACCAAACTGCCCCGCTACGGGCGTGCCGTCCGGTCGTCCTGTCCAGATACCTATTACGTAACGGGCATTCAGACCGATGGCCCAGGCATCACGGTAGCCGTAGCTGGTGCCCGTTTTCCACGCCAGTGGCGCAATTTGCGGCAGCGCGCTGTCCGGCAGCGGCTGCGCCTCGTTCGCCAGAATACGGCGAATAATCCACGCCGAGCCCGGCGATAACAGCGGGCGTTCAGTCAGCGGGTCGCCCGGCTGTAAGCGCAGCCGCCCCGCCTTGCCATGCCTTGCAAAGGCGCTGTACGCGGCGGCGATATCCGCCAGCCTCGCGCCTGCGCCCCCCAGGATCAGCGAAAGATTCGGCTGCGCTCCGGCAGGCAGGATCAGCGGCAGCCCGGCATTGCTCAGCATCCCCGCAAACCGTTTAGGTCCGTAGGCTTCCAGCACCTGTACGGCTGGCAGGTTGAGGGAGCGCACCAGCGCTTCACTCATGCTGACCGGCCCGTGGAACCCACTGTCAAAATTTCCCGGGCGATAATCGCCGGTTTTTCTGGGCACGTCCTGAAGCAGCGAGGCGGGATGGATCAGGCCATCGTCCAGCGCCATACCGTAGATAAACGGTTTCAATACCGATCCCGGGGATCGGATCGCGTTAACCATATCCACGTGGCTAAAACGCGTGTCGTCGTTGATATCTACCGAGCCAACCCAGCCGCGCACCTTCATGTCGGTATGATCGACTACGATCATCGCCAGCGAGCTGCGTGCCGGCAGGCGGGATTTCCAGTTCATCGCCAGCTCTTCCAGCTGCCGTTGCAGTCCGGCATCCAGCGTGGTGACAATCTTTGTGTCGCGACTTTTGCCAAGCATCATGCGTGCAAAGAGCGGCGCCAGCTGCGGCATCTGCCGGGGAGCCAGCCATACCGGCTCTTCACGGGACTCTTTCACCTGCTTTGCTGACCAGACGCCCTGGGTCATCATGCGGTCGAGCACTTTGTTGCGTGCCGCTTCGGCCCGCTCCGGCCAGCGGTCCGGGCGCAGGCGGCTTGGCGCCTGCGGCAGAACCGCCAGCAACGCCGCGTCGGAGTAGCTCAGCTGCGAAGGGGGTTTCCCAAGATAGGTCCAGCTCGCCGCCCCCACGCCCTGCAGCGTGCCGCCAAACGGGGCGCGGTTGAGATAGAGCGTAAGAATGTCACGTTTAGAGAGATGCCACTCCAGCTGCATCGCCCGCCATAGCTGGCGAATTTTGCCGCCAAAGGTGCGCGGATGCGGATCCAGCAGGCGCGCAACCTGCATGGTAAGCGTGCTTCCTCCCGAAACCACTCTTCCGGAGGTGAGATCCTGCCAGGCGGCGCGCAGGACAGAGAGCGGGTTTACGCCTGGATGATCCCAGAACCAGCGATCTTCGTACTGGATCAGAGCCTCAAGGTAGCGCGGAGAAACGTCTTCAATGGTAACCGGATAGCGCCAGATACCGTCGCTATCGGCAAAACGCCAGAGCGGCGCGCCCTTCTCGTCCACCACGACTCGTGCAGGGTTAACCTCTTTCAGAGGCAACGGCCACAGGCGGTCGGCGGCGATAATCAGCCCCCATAAAACGAGAAGCGCTCCCGCCAGCCAGAGCCAGCGGGAGCGTGTCAGACGTGCTCCCGGCATGTTACGGAACAACGATCAGCGGGCCGCTGGCCGCACCCGTTGCCCGCCACTGCGGAACGTACATAGACTCCACCATCGGCACCGGTACCTGGTAGGTTCCCGGCGTCACGGCGCGTGCCAGATAGACCAGTGTGATCGGCTGACCTTCGTTTACCGGCACGGCAGCCACAAAGCGGTCGTCGCGGAACTCCATATGCTGAATATCCGCCTGCTGCATCTGGCTGAGCAGGTTCTGCACTTCGCTACCGCTATCCTGCAGGCTGGCGCTGCTGCTCGCCAGATTCTGGTTTTCCAGCTCCAGACCTGCCGGGAGGAGATCCACTACCAGCGCATCCGGCACGTTTTGGCTGGCTTTCACTTCAAGCCAGACCAGCACCAGCTCACCGCTCTTCAGCGAAGAGAGCGATTTGCTGCTGCCATCGGTTGCCAGGATATGACGTTCAACCTGCAGCACGTTAGCGCTCGGCTGAGGGGCATATTCCGGATAGCCGGTGCTGTCCAGACGTACCCACAGCGGTGCCGTGCCGGTATTGGTTACCTGCAGCGCACCGAGCTGGTCGCCGCTCACGTTTTGTACCTGCGCCTTATCCCCGCCTGATGCGGTATCAGACAGGGAAGTTTTCGCCTGCCAGGCACCTGACAAGGTTTGCAGCGAACGTCCGGCCAGGAACAGCGCGTTGCTTTCCTGAGTAGACAGCCAGCGCTGGCTGAAAGCCTGTTCAGACAACGCATTCAGCAGCGTATTTTGCGCATCCGGCAGCAGCTTGTTCTCTTCCAGCAGGGAGAGCATCAGGGCATTATCGCGCAACTGACTGCCGTAATCGGCCATCCAGTTTTTGCTGTCGTTGCGCGGCGTTTTAAGTGCCAGATCCAGCGCCTGCTGGCTGCGCGGCGCATCGCCCATCAGTTTAAGCGCCATGCCCAACTGCATCAGCGGCAGCCCGGAGGCGGCCTGAGCGTGACGCTCCCAGATTTCACGCAGCGCACCGAGCGGCGCTTTTTGCTGACGCGCCAGCACCAGCGAGGCATAAGCCTGCACGGCAAATTTGCTGGCCTGAGTATCATCGCTATAGCGAATGGACATCATGCCCGGATCCTGAAGGTAGCGCAGCAGACGGTTGTTGGCATTGTTCACCGCATCGGCAGGTACGCTATAGCCCTGCTCACCCGCGCGCACCAGGAAGTCAGTCACATAGGCGGTCAGCCAGTACTCTTCCGGGCCGTTTTTATCCCACAAGGCAAAACCGCCATCATCACGCTGCATCTGCAGCAGACGGGAGATCCCGACATCAATGGCAGCACGGCGCTTGTCATCGGTATCTCCTTTGATGCCAAGCGCGGTAAGCTGCGCCGCGTTGGTATAGAGAGACGGGAACAGGCCGCTGGTGGTTTGTTCCAGGCAGCCATACGGATACGCCTGTAGTTCGCGGATGTAGCGCGCCAGGTTGAGCGGTGGTTTACCGCTCAGCAGCAGTTGCCCCTGCAGAGTGGCAGGAGAGAATCCATTGCTATGCTGTGCCGGCGCGGTCCAGGACTCGCCAGGGTTCAGCATGGCACCGGTATTGACCGTCTGCGCCGGGAACGCCGGACGAATGCCGATTTTCCAGCTCTTCTGCTGCGGGGCAAAGGTTTCGCCAGGAAGCTCCAGACCGGTAACCTGTGCCGTCACCTCACCGTCGCCATACCCCTCCAGTGCACGCACCGGAATAAACAGGGTGCTGCGCGCGCCCGGAGGCAACTGAACCGGCTGCGGCTGCGCGCCTTCCAGTGACAGCTTGCCTGTCGCGCTCAGGGCAACCTTCAGCGTTTGCGGTTTGTCGGTCAGGTTGGTGAGATCCAGCGTCAGCCGTGAGGTATCTCCACTAGCCAGGAAGCGCGGCGTATTAAGCTCGGTAATAACCGGCGCGGCCACCACAACCTTGCTTTCGCTACTGCCGAAATCATCTTCCGTCCAGGCCTGCGCCATCAGGCGCAGCTCGCCGTTGAAATCACCAATCGGCAGCGTGATAGTGCCTTCTCCGTTGGCATCCAGCGTAACCGGCTGAGCCTGCTGGGCAATAATGGTAACGTGGTTCACCGGCGGTTTGCCGCCGCGCTTGAGTTCATCGCCGTCACCACCGAAACGCAGCGCGGCCATACGGCCCTGCCCTTCAATGACCTGGCCGTAGATATCGTAGATATCCGAGCCGTAGCGTTTCTGGCCAAAGAAAGCCTGCCACGGATCCGGCGTGACGTAATCGGTAATGTTCAGCACGCCGCTGTCCACCGCCGAGACCAGCACGTTCACTTTCTGCGGAACTGCCCCCTCTTTCACGCTGGCCTTCACCTTCACGGAGAGCGTCTGGTTTGGACGCATTTTCTGCGGGTTATCCAGCGCTATGTTCAGGCGACGATTTTCGTCGCCCATCGGCAGATGCAGCAGTCCAACCGCGCGCTTCGGCGTAGCGGATTTGGATTTATCGCCAGGACGCACCACCAGCGCGCTGAGGTAGAGATCGTGCCGTTTCCAGGCCTTATCCACCGGAATGGAGAGATCCAGACCGTTTGCCGGTACGTCGATCTCTTTCCACCACAGCGGCCCTTCGCTGGACTCAATCATGGCATAGCCCTTGCCTGCGGCCGGCGCTGCAATGTGCAGCTGGATGGTATCGCCTGGCTGATAGGCCGGTTTATCCAGTTTCAGCGTCACGCGGTCAGGGCGTGCTGCTCCCGTGCCGTCGCTGTTATCCTGCCAGCTGTAGCCCGCCCAGAAGCGCACGCTGCTGACCATTTCATCAGGCGCTTTCACTTCCAGACGGTATGAGCCCCACTCCACCGGGAAGGTGACTTTTCCGGTTTCATCGGCCTTAAGGCTAAGCGCCTGCTCGCCTTCGACCAGGTCTTTCTGATCAAACTGAGACTGCCAGCCTTCGCTCTCAGACCAGTTCCAGAAGTAGTCACGTCGCTCGCGGATCAGGCGAACCTGCAAGCCGGAAATCGCTTTTTTCGAGCCGCTGGCATCGGCATAAACAATATCAAAGGTGGCGTTGCCGTTTTCATCGACAATCGGCTGGTTGACGGTGGTATCGGTACGGTAGTCGTAAACCGCTTTACTGGCGAACTGCGGGCGGATCCCCGGCAGCTCCGCCGCCGGCCATATGGCCTGCTCAGCGCGACGCGTTACCGGACGTCCACCCGACTCCAGCAGGCTGGCCTGCAGAATCAGCTGCAGCGGCGAGTGTACCTCTTTCCACTGGCTTTCGGTGGTCACCTGCCCGCGCCCCTGCTCATCCAGCGTAAGCTGTACTTCATCCAGGCTGCGGCTCAGGTTTTCCTCAGCAATATCACCGAACTGGAAGCCCGGCAGCGCAGTAACCGCCTCGCGCAGCGGACGCAGGAAAAGCTGGCCCTGCAGCGAGTTGCCGTTGGCCGGTGCGCCATAGAGGTAATAGCCCACAACGTTAAAGTCCACGTTATCCTGCGGGGAAACCGGTGCTTTTTGTCCCGTCAGGTTCAGCGCCATACGCTCAGGCATAAAATCTTCAACGTGGAAGTCCCACATGCGCTGCAGGTTATCGCCCGTGTTGGCACGAATATGCCACATGCCGGTCTGCGCGCCGCTATCCAGCGGATAATTGAAGCGGTAGAGGCCGTTCTCAGGCTGAACAACGATAGTACGTGCCACCTGGCCGTCCGGGCGCAGCACGTCAAGCTTCACGGGCTGGTCGGGAAGCGGTTTTCCGTCGCTGTCGCGCAGTAAGCCGTTGAGAATCACCGTTTCACCCGGACGATAGAGATCGCGCGGGCCAAACATAAAGAATTGCTTGCTGTATCCCGGGTTACCGGCAATATCGAACTCCGCCAGATCCAGCGCCGGAAGCTTGAGGTCAAGCAGCGTGGTCTGGCCGTCTTTGCTGGCCAGAATAAGCGCGGCTTCTTTATCGGTTTCAAGCTTCGCATGACCGTCGGCGTCGCTGCTCGCCTCGGCAAGCGTCTGCCCTTTATCATTTAACAGCGTGACGGTGACACCGGACTGCGCCGCACCGTTTTCCAGGCTCTGGGTGAAGATGTCCAGCCGGTTATGATAGCGGTGAGCGGACAAACCGATATCGCTCAGGGTAAAGAGTGTTGCGGCATTGCTGTAGCTGTAATGCCCGGCCTGGTTCATAACGGCAATATAGACGCCGGACTGCTGAAGCGGCTTGATATCCTTGAGCGGCAGGAGCAGTTTTTCGCGCGTGTTGCGCGCCGGATTGAGGTCAAAGCGACCGGTATAGACCAGCTCCGCCATCTTCAGCAGATTGTCTGATTCCCAGTTGGTCAGCGAGTTACGGTATTCCCACTGGCTGACAAACGAGGCCAGCGATTCCGGCTTCACGCGGTAGAAATTAACGTCCACATTGTTGACGTTAAGCGCCATCACCGGCAGACCTTCCACTACCTTGCCCGGCAGCAGCGAGCCGCGGCTGGCAAAACCGACCGTCGGTTCTACATCCCGGGTGGTCAGGGCTTTTTCATAATCAATGCCAAAGGTCGCTTTGTTCAGCGCCACCAGGCCACGATCCACGGTGATGACCAGGTTTCGGTTAGGCTCCAGATGACGCAGGCGAAGCTCTTTCAGGCCAGGCGCAAGTTCCCACGCCCCGTCAACCTTGCCGCTTTTCTTATCCACGACATGCACCGTTTTGGCGAAATCCTGATTCGGATCCAGCGGTACAGAGAAGGTCAGCACCAGCGTGGCGGCACCGTCGAGCTGAACTTCCGAGGCATCAAGCAGGGTCAGCGCTTTTCCCTGACTCTGGGCGGCCATTTTAGCCAGTTTTTCAGCATCGGGCTTTTCTGCGGCTTTCGGTGTTGATGCAGTAGACGCTGCTGGCGCAGCAGTCTGAGGCTTATCATCGCTGTTATCACAGCCGACAAGCGTAAACGTGGTGAGCAGCGCGAGAGAGATCGCGGCTAAGCGAAACGGTTTCATCCTTTGTCCCTGGCCTGAGAGGGGGCCTGTTGGTCGTCGTCCGAATAAGTATTATCCGCAAGTTTCGTTAATACAAAAAGTCCAATTTTAGAATCTGGAAAGCGCCTCGCAGAATGGCATTCCCCCGTTACACCGGGATGAAACCGCGATCACAGCACATAACGTCACATGTTACCTTTCACGTCATTTGTTTTTAAAACAAGAAGATAGCTGGATAAGCTCGCCTGAAGACTGCTAGCTTTATGACCATGACGCACCTCGAGTGCGCGGTTCAAAAAGAGAGAAAGCTATGAAACGAGCCGTGAACGCCCTACAAAATTTCGGAAAATCATTGTACGGACCGGTACTTATCTTACCGATCGTCGGTCTGTTTATCGCCTTTGGTAACGTGCTGGGTAACGGTAACCTCGCAGAATACCTGCCTTTTCTCGGGCATCCCCTTATTCAGAATATTGGCCAGCTGATCGCCAAGTCTGCCGTGTCGGTGCTGGTCAACCTGGCGCTGGTGTTTGCCGTCGGGATCCCGATTGGTCTGGCGACGCGCGATAAAGGCTACGCGGCGCTGATTGGGCTGGTGACCTTCGTGGTGTTTATCAATGCCATGAACGTCACGCTGCAGCTACAGGGCGAGCTGGCCCCTGCTGAGCAGATGAAAGCCGCGGGTCAAAGCATGGTGCTGGGCGTGCAGGTGCTGGAGATGGGCGTGTTCGCCGGGATCCTGACCGGGGCGCTATCCGGTTATCTGTATAACAAATACTCCGGCGTACAGTTTAACGGCGCGATGGCGATTTACTCCGGACACTGCTTTGTGGCGATTGTCATGTTGCCCGTCTCTATGCTGCTCGGCGTGGTAATGAGCGAACTCTGGCCGTACGCTCAGCACGGCATTAGCGCGCTGGCGCTGGCTATTAAAGGCTCCGGCCCGCTCGGCGTAGCCATTTACGGTTTCCTTGAGCGCATTCTTGTGCCGACAGGCCTGCATCATCTGGTTTATACGCCGTTCCTCTATACCGAACTGGGCGGTACGCAGGAGGTGTGCGGCGCAACCTATCAGGGCGCGCGCAATATCTACTTCGCCGAGATGGCCTGCCCGGACGTGAAGCAGCTCAGCAGCACGGTAGTGTGGGACGCGCGCGGCATCAGCAAGATGTTCGGGCTGCCCGCCGCCGCGCTGGCAATGTACATGACCGCGAAGCCCGAGCGTAAAGCCATTGCGAAAGCGATTCTGATCCCGGCGGCGCTGACCTCACTGCTGGTCGGCGTGACCGAGCCGATTGAGTTCTCCTTTCTGTTCGTCGCCCCGCTGCTGTTCGTGGTGCATGCGGTGCTGACCGGCATCGGCATGATGCTGTTCTCGCTGCTGGGTGTTCACGCCATCGGCGCCAACGGGATTATCGACTTCATCCTCTACAACCTGCCGCTCGGCACGGAGAAGTCCAACTGGCCGATGTACATCGTGGTCGGGCTGATCGTGTTTGCCCTCTACTTAGTGGTGTTCCGCTTCCTGATCCTGCGCTTCAACATGAAAACGCCGGGCCGTGAGGATGAAGATCAGGAGACACGCCTTTACAGCAAGCAGGAGTACCAGGCGAAAGGCAACAACGACGGGCTGGGCGAGTCCATCGTGGTGGGACTGGGCGGCCGGGAAAATATTGAGGTTGTGGATAACTGCTACACCCGCTTACGCGTCACGGTGAAGGACGTCGCCATCATCGACGAGCCTCGCCTGAAGGCGACCGGCGCGAAAGGGGTTATCAAACAAGGTAACAACGTTCAGGTGGTCTACGGGCTGCATGTCAAAAAAATGCGAGAAGCCGTTGAGACGTTTCTCTGAAAGGAGCTAAAGATGTTTACACCCCCATTTATTCTGTCGATTGCCGGCGGCGGCAGCACCTACACGCCGGGTATTGTAAAAAGCCTGATGGTGCGCTTGAAGGATTTCCCGCTGGCCGAAATTCGCCTCTATGACATCGACGAGACGCGTCAGAACACCATTGCGCCCGTCGTCGAAAAGGTCATTCGCGACCACAGCCAGAGCATCAAATTTACCGTCACCAGTGACCCGGAAGTGGCCTTCAGCGGCGCGCATTTCGTCTTCGCCCAGATGCGCGTCGGCCAGTATAAAATGCGCGAGCAGGATGAGAAGATCCCGCTGCGTCACGGCGTGGTCGGCCAGGAGACCTGCGGCCCCGGCGGGCTGGCCTACGGACTGCGCACGATCCTGCCGATGGTCGAGCTTATCGATCTGGTGGATCGCTACGCGCATGAGAAGGCCTGGATCGTGAACTACTCCAACCCGGCGGCGATCGTCGCGGAAGGTGTGCGCCGCCTGCGCCCTAACGCGCGGGTGTTGAACATCTGCGATATGCCGGTGGCTGCCATGCGCAATATGGGAGCGATTCTGGGTGTCGATCGCCGCAAGCTGGAAGTGGACTACTTCGGCCTGAACCACTTCGGTTGGTTTACCCGCGTGCTGGTGGACGGCGAGGACAAGCTGCCGGCGCTGCGTAAGCATATCGCGAAGTTTGGTCTGCTGACGGAAGATGCGGCCAAAACCGATCCGCAGCACTCCGATCCCTCGTGGGTTAAAACCTGGCGCAACATCAAGCCGATTATGGATAACTTCCCGGAGTACCTGCCGAACCCGTACCTGCAGTACTACCTGATGCCGAACCAGATTGTGGAGCACCAGAACCCGGACTATACCCGTGCTAACGAAGTGATGAACGGGCGTGAGAAAAAACTTTTTGCTGCTGCTGAAGAGTACAAGCGCACCGGGATTTTACCGGATGCCTTCCACGTGGGTGTTCACGGCGAGTTTATCGTTGACGTCGCCTGCTCGCTGGCCTTTAACCTGCGCCAACGACATCTGGTGATGGTGGAAAACCGCGGGGCGATAACCAATCTGCCGTACGATGCGGTGGTGGAAGTGCCCGCCTATATCACCTCCGAAGGGCCGGAGCCTGTGCGCGTGGGGCAGGTGCCGCTGTTTCATCAGACTCTGCTGCAACAGCAGCTCGCCTCGGAACAGCTTCTGGTGGAGGCGACCATCGAGGGCAGCTATGAGAAAGCCCTGCAGGCGTTCACCCTCAACCGCACCGTGCCAACCATGGAGCATGCAAAAGCGATTCTGGATGAGATGATCGAGGCCAACCGCGACTACTGGCCTGCGCTGCAAAAAGCCTGGCAGGACGGCGAACCGGTGAAAAAATAGGGGCTTGCTCGCGAGTTGAACGAGGTTTGCTTGTCGGTGTCAGAAAAAACACCGACAATCCTTTTTTACGGAAAAGAATGGAGGCAACCCATGTCCACCTCATATTTTGTCGCCGCCGACTGGCTGATTGAGCACGGCGACGATCCGGAAGTCCAGATTATTGACGCGCGTATGGCCCCGGCCGGGCAGGAACACCTTCGCGATATGGTCGCGGAATACCGTGCCGGACATCTGCCTGGCGCGGTATTTTTTGATATCGAAGCCCTCTCCGATCGCAACTCTCCCCTGCCGCACATGCTGCCGCGCCCGGAAGCGTTTTCCGTGGCGATGCGCGAGCTGGGCGTCAGTAAAGACAAACATCTTGTTGTCTATGATGAAGGTAACCTCTTCTCCGCACCGCGCGCGTGGTGGATGCTGAAAAACTTCGGCGTGGAAAAAGTCTCGATTCTGGCGGGCGGGCTGGCGGGCTGGAAGCGTGACGAGCTGCCCCTTCAGCAGGGCGACGTGACGCTGCCGGAAGGCGAATTCGATGCCACGTTCGACGCGCACGTGGTGAAACGCCTGACCGACGTGCTGGTCGTGAGCCATGAAAAAACGGCGCAAATCGTCGATGCCCGTCCTGCTCCGCGCTTCAATGCCGAAGCGGACGAGCCGCGTCCGGGGCTGAAGCGTGGACATATTCCGGGCGCGCTGAACGTGCCGTGGGGCGACCTGGTGTTTGAAGGCGAGCTGAAAACCACCGACGAGCTGCGCGCCATTTTTGACCGTGCTGGCGTGGATTTACATCGTCCGATTATTGCCAGCTGCGGCTCCGGCGTAACGGCCTGCGTAGTGATTCTGGCGCTTGCCACGCTCAGCGTAAGCGACGTCACGCTCTACGACGGCGCCTGGAGCGAATGGGGTGCGCGGGAAGATCTGCCTGTCGAACCCGCGAAATAATGGATAACCGCCTGGCCACGCTGTTAACGCGCGGAGCGTCATTGACCCGCGCGGAGTATCGCGTCCTCGCCCACCTCACGGAGCATCCGCTGCTGGTAGGCAATATCACGGTGCGCGAGCTGGCGCAGGCGACGTTTGTTTCGACCGCCACCATTATGCGGCTGTGTCAGAAGCTGGGGTTCAGCGGCTTTAGCGAATTTATCTGGCACTGCAAGCAACTGCTCTCCGACACGCCGCATATAGCAGCCGAGGCGCAATCCCTTCCTGAACTCCCGGCGCTGTTTAATCAGTTTATCGCCAACTATCAGCACACCTTCCAGTGGGTCACGCAGGAGAAGCGCCAGCAGTTTGCCGACCTTCTGCGCCAGAAAGAGAGCTTCTTTCTCTATGGCGCCGGGTTTTCCTATCTCTTTGCCGAGTACCTGACCAAGAAATTACAGGTACTGGGCAAAACGGCGTTCATCTCCGGACCGGGGGACAGCCGTAATATATTTCTCAGCAACGCCACGCGCTATCAGGTGTTTATTGCCGTCTCGCGCAGCGGCGAAACGGAGCAGGTGCTGGACAAAGCGCGGATTGCCAAAAACGTCGGCATGACCATCGTCGCGTTTACCCGCGCCTCGGCCAATACGCTGGCGGGGATGGCGGACGTGCACTTTGCCCTCTATGACGAAGCGGTACACTTCGCCGCCGAAGCCGCAGGAGTGACGTCGTTTGAGTCGAATCTGGTGCTGCTGATGGATTTACTGCTGCTGGAAGCAACGGGGTGAAACTCACCCCGCCGTAATCAGATAATGCGGTTTGTTTTTAGATCGCGCAGGAAGCCTCCCCAGCGACGCTCGTAGAACGGGGTGATGTGCTCGGTGATAAAGTGGCTGATGCCCTTCTCACCTTTCGTCACCTGACAGATATCGATCGGCTCGTCGCCCGGAAGCGTGTCGGTCGCCACGCTTCCCGCCGCCTGAATGATGTCGTCGATATCGCCGTCGGCTTCAATGCCAATCAGCAAAACAGGCTTTTCGTCAGCGCTCTCTTTGATAGAGCAGAGGAATGCGCGTCTTACTGGTTTCAGGGTTTTGAAGAGCGTGGTCAGGGAATCTATCATCTGCGCAGGCGGCTCGGCCACCTCAGACAGCAGCAGCGTTTCCCCCCCTTCCAGCACCTCCTGGGTACTGAGAGGGTTACCCTCTTCGCCGATCAGGTGGCTGATTTCACGCGGGGTGAATTCTTTCCCGGTTGGCAGCTTCGCGTTGAGGAACAGCGTCTGGCCCAGCGTCATTTCAAACAGGGTACGCACCGGCATTACCACGAACGCCTGTTCATCTTCTACCGCTTCCTGCAGGGCTTCCAGCGAGGTGAAGAACGGGATCACCGAAGAGCCGTCGTCTTTTTCCCAGTGCAGCAGATCCAGCGCGCTGTCTTCGACAACCTGCTCGCCTTCCGCCGCGGTGCCCGGCACCCAGACGGTGGACTCCAGCAGCGTGCGGAAAAATGCCGGACGGTGTGCGGGCTCGGTCGCCGCCTGCTCCAACAGGGTTTCTAATTCGTTTTTGGTTTCGGACATAACAATTCCAGATGATGCATTTCCCCTCACCCCGGCCCTCTCCCACAGGGAGAGGGAGCAAACTATCCCCTCTCCCCGTGGGAGAGGGTTAGGGTGAGGGCAATAACGATTACTCAGCCGTCAGCAGGTTCGCCACGGTACGCACGCCCAGACCGGTCGCGCCCGCGGACCACTGCTCAACCGCCGCTTTACGGTACGTTGCGGAGCAGTCGATGTGCAGCCAGCCTTCATGATAATTCTCAACGAAGTGAGACAGGAAGCCTGCGGCGGTGCTTGCCCCCGCCGGGTATGCAGCGCTCGCGGTGTTGTTCAGCTCGGCAAAGTTGGACGGCAGTTGGCTGCGGTGGAACTCGGCCAGCGGCAGACGCCAGAACGGTTCGTTTTCCGCAGCGGCGCTTGCCAGCAGGCGAGCGGCCAGCTTGTCATCGAAGCTGAACAGCGCATGGTAGTCATTACCCAGGGCGGTTTTCGCCGCGCCGGTCAGGGTTGCCATATCGATAATCAGTTCTGGTTTCTGGGCAGAGGCGTCGATCAGGCCATCGGCCAGCACCAGACGGCCTTCCGCGTCGGTGTTCATCACCTCAACGTTTTTGCCGTTGCGGTAGCGAATGATGTCGCCCAGCTTGAAGGCGTTGCCGCTGACCATGTTGTCCGCGCAGCACAGGTAGAGCTTCACGCGCTTGTTCAGACCGCGGGTGATGGCGAACGCCAGCGCGCCGGTGATGGTTGCCGCGCCGCCCATGTCGGACTTCATGGAATCCATGAACGCGCTCTGCTTCAGGCTGTAGCCGCCGGTATCAAAAGTGATGCCTTTCCCGACCAGGCAGGCAAAGACCGGCGCTTCTTTATCGCCGGTTGGGTTGTAATCCAGCGCCAGCAGGACCGGAGGTCGCTCAGAACCTCGGCCCACGGTGTGGATACCCATGTAGTTCTGCTCGCGCAGGTCTTCACCTTTGGTGATGCGGTAGGACATCTTGTCGCCCGCCACGCCGCACAGCAGGTCAACCGCGCGCTGCGCCAGCTGCTCCGGACCGAGCTCTTCCGCCGGAGCGTTAATGGTGTCGCGCACCCAGTCGATAATTTGCAGGCGGCTTTCCAGCTCTTTCTGACCGGCTTCGTCGAGGTTCGCCCACTCAATTTTGCGGGTGCCTTTTGGGCCTTTGTAGCCCGCCCAGAATGCCCAGCTGCGGTCGGTATCCCAGCCTTCACCTTCCAGGGACACATGCTTAATACCCAGGCCGTCAATTTTCCGCGCGGCGCGCTGGATCAGGCCCAGATCATCTTTGCCCGTCAGGTGCAGGGTAATACCATCGTTGTTGATGCTGTAGCTGGCTTTCTCGCCCCAGCGCGCGTCGGCTGGCTGCGTAGAGAGCGTAATCTTCATCGCTTCGGTCATTTTATTTATCCTTATTAGCAACTAGCAAACGGGCCGCCTGAAGGCAGCCCGTTTTGTTATTTATTCTGCTTCATCTAACCAGACTAACAGAATCGCCTCCAGAATTTTTTCATTGGATGCGTTTGGATCGTCGTCGAAATCCTCTAAATCGCAGATCCACTGATGCATGTCGGTGAATCGTACGGTCTTCGGATCGAGATCCGGGTTCGCGTCGTAGAGCGCTTCGCCGATTTCACGGCTGTCTGTCCACTTTAGTCCCATATTAATGCTCGCGTGCGTGGTTGATGGTGTAGCGTGGGAATTCCACGACCAGATCTTCATCGGTCACCGCGGCCTGGCAGCTCAGGCGGCTGTCTGGCTCCAGACCCCATGCTTTATCCAGCATGTCGTCTTCGTCTTCGGTGCTCTCGGCGAGAGAGTCAAAACCTTCACGCACGATGCAGTGGCAGGTGGTGCAGGCACAGGATTTTTCACAGGCGTGTTCCACTTCGATACCTGCACGCAGGGCTACATCGAGAATGGTTTCACCGGTCTTCGCTTCCAGAACAGCGCCATCCGGACAGAGGTCCGCATGAGGCAAAATAACAATCTTTGGCATATTAAACCTCGTCCACGGACTGGCCTTTCAGCGCGACGCGGACAGATTTGTCCATGCGGCGAGCAGCGAAGTCCTGGGTTTGTTTATCAACGTTTTTAATGGCTTCTTCTATTGCGTCAGCGTCATCGCCAACTGCGACAGCGCTTAAGCGCGCGGCAGCGTCGTCAATCACCTGGCGCTCAGCGGCGCTTAACAGCGCGGCATCGGCAGCGAGCGCGCCGTTCAGGCTCTCCAGCACGCGGGCGGCTTCAACTTTTTGTTCAGCCAGCATACGCGCCTTCACATCCTGCTCGGCGTAGCTCATTGAGTCCTGAATCATGGAGGCGATTTCGCCATCGGTCAGGCCGTAGGACGGCTTCACCTGAATGGACGATTCCACGCCGGTCGATTTTTCCATCGCCGTGACGCTCAGCAGGCCGTCCGCATCTACCTGGAAGGTGACGCGAATATGCGCCCCGCCCGCCGGCAGCGCAGGAATGCCGCGCAGCGCAAAGCGCGCCAGAGAGCGGCAGTCCTGCACCAGCTCGCGCTCGCCCTGCATCACGTGGATGGACATTGCGGTCTGGCCGTCTTTGAAGGTGGTGAACTCCTGCGCACGCGCCACCGGAATGGTGGTGTTACGCGGGATCACTTTCTCCACCAGACCGCCCATGGTTTCTAAACCAAGGGACAGCGGGATGACGTCCAGCAGCAGCATTTCGCTGTCCGGCTTGTTGCCGACCAGAATATCGGCCTGGATTGCGGCGCCCACGGCAACCACTTTGTCCGGGTCGATGGAGGTCAGCGGCGTGCGGCCAAAGAATTCGCCCACGCGCTCGCGCACCAGCGGCACGCGGGTCGAACCGCCCACCATGACCACTTCCAGCACCTCGCTGGCCTCAACGCCCGCATCTTTCAGCGCGCGACGACAGGCCATCAGGGTGCGTTTTACCAGCGGGGCAATCAGGTCGTCGAACTGGTCGCGGGTAATGTCACCCTGCCAGCCCGCAACGTTTACGGTAACCGTCTGCGCATCGCTCAGGGCGATTTTGGCGTCGATAGCCGCATCCAGCAGTTCACGCTGCACGCGCGCATCGCTGCGATCGCTGATACCCGCCTGCTCGCGGATGTAGTCCGCCAGCAGATGGTCGAAGTCATCGCCGCCCAGCGCGGAATCCCCGCCCGTCGCCAGCACTTCAAACACCCCGCGGCTTAAGCGCAGGATCGAGATATCAAAGGTGCCGCCACCGAGATCATAAACCGCAATGACCCCTTCCTGACCGGAGTCGAGGCCGTAGGCAATCGCCGCCGCCGTCGGTTCGTTCAGCAGGCGCAGTACGTGCAGGCCCGCCAGACGCGCCGCGTCTTTGGTGCCCTGACGCTGTGCATCGTCAAAATAGGCCGGAACGGTAATGACTACACCGTCCAGATCGCCGCCGAGCGTCGCCGTCGCGCGTGCCGCCAGCGCTTTGAGGATGTCGGAGGAAACACGAATTGGGTTCAGCAGACCGGCCGCGGTCGCGATCATCGGCAGGCCGTTTTCACTTGCCTGCAGCTGATACGGCAAATGCGGGTAGCGGGTCTGAATATCGGTCAGCGAGCGGCCCATCATGCGCTTTACGGAGCTGATAGTGTTGGCCGGATCGCGCGCGGCGTTGGCGCGGGCGTCATAGCCGACCGCGTGACCCTGCTGCTGGTAGTGGACCACGGAAGGCAGCAGATGGCGGCCCTGCTCGTCGGCCAGCGTTTCCGCCTGGCCGCTGCGCACGGTTGCCACGAGGGAATTGGTGGTGCCGAGATCAATACCCACCGCCAGACGACGCTGGTGCGGTGCGGCACTTAAGCCAGGCTCACTAATTTGTAATAAGGCCATAATTGCTTCCGAAATTAAAAATCGAGCAGCTTTTCTTCGAGTTGTTCAGCACTGCTTCGCAGTTTATCGAGAAAACGGAGTTTGCGCACAGTGTCTGCCGCTACATCCCAGGTCTCGTTGTTCAGTTGCTCCACCATCTGCTGATGGCGGGTATCGAACATGCCCTTCACGCGCTTAATGAAGCTTTCCAGACGCGCTTCGTCTTTGGCCTGTTCAATCTCATCCAGCTCTTCGCGCAGCTCCAGCTGCTCCATCAGAAACGCCGTGTCGCGCACGGTGTGCTGCTCGCTCGCCAGGTCGAAACCGTGGAGCGAGAGCAGATACTCAGCGCGCGCCAGCGGATGGCGCAGCGTCTGCCAGGCCTGATTGATGGTGGCGGAGTGGGAAACCGCAGCCAGCTGTTCTGCCTGCGTCCCGCTGGCGAATTTATCCGGATGATACTGACGCTGCAGATCCTGAAAACGGATCGTCAGCGACTGGAGATCGATCGGGTATTGAGCGGGTAGTCCGAAGAGAGTGAAGTAATCCATAACAATCTCAGGGGTAGCCTGTTAGAACAAACCCCACGCGCAGAGATCCTGCGGTGGGGTTTCGGATGACGCGCGGTTAAACGTGGAAGCTTTCGCCGCAACCACACTCGTCTTTGACGTTCGGGTTCGTGAATTTGAACCCTTCGTTCAGGCCTTCTTTAACGAAGTCCAGCTGAGTGCCGTTGAGGAATTGCAGGCTTTTGCCATCGACCACCACCTTCACGCCCTTGTCTTCAAACACGGTGTCGTCAGACGCCGGCTCGTCAACAAACTCCAGTACGTAAGCCATACCAGAACAGCCGGAGGTACGTACGCCCAGTCGCAGGCCAAAGCCTTTACCACGGTTCGCCAGAAAAGAGCTTACTCGCGCGGCAGCGCTGTCGCTAAGGGTAATCGACATACTCAAACCTCAATTATTTTGCTTCACGTTTGCTTTTATAATCCGCAATGGCGGCTTTGATCGCGTCTTCTGCCAGAATAGAACAGTGAATTTTCACCGGCGGCAGTTCGAGTTCTTCAGCAATATCCGTGTTCTTGATTGCCTGTGCTTCGTCCAGAGACTTGCCCTTCACCCATTCGGTGACCAGGGAGCTGGACGCAATTGCAGAACCGCAGCCGTAGGTCTTGAAGCGCGCGTCTTCAATGATACCTTCATTGTTGACTTTAATCTGCAACTTCATCACGTCGCCACACGCCGGTGCGCCAACCATGCCGCTACCGACAGATTCGTCGCTGTTGTCAAAAGAGCCAACGTTGCGCGGGTTCTCGTAATGATCGATGACTTTTTCGCTGTATGCCATGATTGAATTCTCCTTATGTACCGATTAGTGATGTGACCATTCAATGCTGTTCAGATCCACGCCCTGCTTGAACATTTCCCACAGTGGAGAAAGGTCGCGCAGACGGCCAATGGAGTTGCGAACCAGCTTGATGGTGTAGTCAATCTCTTCTTCGGTAGTGAAACGACCTAAAGAGAAACGGATAGAGCTGTGTGCCAGCTCGTCGGTCATGCCCAGCGCGCGCAGCACGTAGGATGGCTCCAGGCTTGCAGACGTACAGGCAGAACCGGAAGAAACGGCCAGGTCTTTCAGTGCCATAATCAGCGATTCGCCTTCAACATAGTTGAAGCTGACGTTGAGAATGTTTGGTGCGCCCTGCTCGAGATCGCCGTTCAGATACACTTCTTCCATATCTTTCACGCCGTCCCACAGACGGTTACGCAGCGTGCGCAGGCGCGCCATCTCGGTTTCCATCTCTTCTTTTGCAATGCGGTACGCTTCGCCCATGCCCACGATCTGGTGAACAGGCAGCGTGCCGGAACGCATGCCGCGCTCGTGACCGCCGCCGTGCATCTGTGCTTCGATGCGGATACGCGGCTTACGACGAACGTACAGCGCGCCGATACCTTTCGGGCCATAGATTTTGTGGCCGGAGAAGGACATCAGGTCCACTTTCAGCTGGCTCAGGTCGATAGGCAGTTTGCCCACGCTCTGGGTCGCGTCCACGTGGTAGATGATACCGCGCGCGCGGCACATTTCGCCGATGGTCGCGATGTCCTGCACCACGCCGATTTCGTTGTTGACGTGCATGATGGAGACCAGAATGGTGTCATCACGCATAGCCGCTTCGAGCTCTTTCAGGTCGATGATCCCGTTGCTCTGTGGCGCCAGGTAAGTTACTTCGTACCCTTCACGCTCCAGCTGGCGGCAGGTATCCAGCACGGCTTTATGTTCGGTTTTGCTGGTGATGATGTGCTTGCCTTTTTTCTGATAAAAGTTGGCTGCACCTTTGATCGCCAGGTTGTCGGATTCGGTCGCACCGGAGGTGAAAACAATCTCACGCGGGTCGGCACCCACCAGGTCAGCAATCTGATTACGGGCGATATCCACCGCCTCTTCAGCATGCCAGCCAAAACGGTGTGAACGGGAAGCTGGGTTACCAAAGTTTCCGTCCAGGGTCAGACACTGCATCATTTTCTCGGCAACACGCGGGTCCACCGGCGTGGTTGCGGAGTAATCGAGATAAATCGGTAATTTCATTGCTCTTTAAACTCCGTACATCGCTTCAATGCAAGGAATCAGGCAACCGGCTGGATGTACGACCGAGTACGCGGGGCGTGACCGCCCCGGCCTGATTCTGAAATACTTATCGTTTTATTACGCGCGTAATTTGACGTCGATAGCGTCCTGCGCGCGGGTGCTGCGTTGTGAATCATGGCTGTGCTGACGGCCTGATACGTCCAGAACTTCCTGGTTATTCACCAGTTCACCGAGGGTGATATTGTTCAGGAAGCCCGTCAGACGGTCGCTCAGATCGCGCCACAGCGCGTGGGTCAGGCACTTATCGCCGCCCTGGCAGCCGCCTTTACCCTGGCAACGGGTCGCGTCCACAGATTCGTCAACGGCGCTAATCACTTCACCAACCGCAATACTGCCCGCGTCTTTACCCAGCAGATAACCGCCGCCCGGGCCACGAACGCTGGAAACCAGTCCATTTTTACGCAGTCTGGAGAACAGCTGTTCCAGGTAAGAGAGGGAGATCCCTTGTCGTTCAGAAATATCAGCCAACGGAACCGGGCCCGCTTCGGAGTTGAGCGCAACGTCCAGCATCGCGGTCACGGCATAACGCCCTTTAGATGTCAGTCTCATGTCTTACTTAACCTCAAACTCGCCCCTGCCCGGGGTTTTTTATTGTAAAATGGGGGTATTGCATAGCAGGGCCAAGTCTGACATTCCTGACTAAAATGGTCAACTATTTACTTGACTGTTTTAGTCAGGTATTTAACCTTCCGTGCCGTATTGCCTGGGTTCGGCCTGATGCCTTCACCCCGGCCCTCTCCCACGGGAAGAGGGAGAAAACAAACCGGCACTACTCTTTATTCTTCTGCTCAATCGACGCCAGAATTCCGCGCAGGATGTTCAGCTCCTGGCTTTCCGGGCGCGCGCGGGTGAACATACGGCGCAGCTTGTTCATCACCTGACCCGGGTGGCCTTCACGGATGAAACCGGTAGAGAGCAGCGTCTGCTCCAGGTGGCCGTAGAAACGCTCAAGGTCGTCCACCAGCGGATAGGCCGTCTCTTCTTTCGGTTCAGCCTGCTTTTCCTGCGTCGCCAGCCACGCCATACGCACTTCGTAGGCGATAACCTGCACCGCCATCGCCAGGTTCAGCGAGCTGTATTCCGGGTTGGCGGCAATCGCAACGTGGTAGTGGCACTTCTGCAGTTCGTCGTTGGTCAGGCCAACGCGCTCGCGGCCAAACACCAGCGCAACCGGCGCCTGTTCTGCTTCTGAGACACTTTTCAGGCCGCATTCGCGTGGGTCCAGCATCGGCCACGGCAGCGTGCGGGAGCGCGCGCTGGTACCGACAACGAGGCTACAGCCGGCCAGCGCTTCGTCGAGGGTATCGACGATCTGGGCGTTGCCGATCACGTCGCTTGCCCCGGCCGCCAGAGCGATAGCCTGAGAGTCGGGCTTCACCAGCGGGTTAACTAGCCAGAGGTTCGTTAAGCCCATGGTTTTCATAGCGCGGGCAACGGAGCCCATGTTGCCGGTGTGCGATGTTTCGACCAGCACGATTCGAATGTTTTGCAGCATAATTTTTAGATGTCTGGATTCAGTGTCTGAAGAATATTCGGGCATATTATCATAAACGGGAGACATAATCCGATCCCGCTGCTATACTCTGCGCCGATTTTCCTGTTCTTTAACATCCAGTGAGAGAGACCGATGCATCCGATGCTGACCATCGCCGTGCGCGCAGCGCGCAAGGCGGGTAACGTAATTGCCAAACACTACGAAACGCCAGACTCCGTAGAAACCAGCCAGAAAGGCAGCAATGATTTCGTGACTAACGTCGATAAAGCCGCAGAAGCGATTATTATCGAAACGATCCGCAAATCTTACCCGCAGCACACCATCATCACCGAAGAAAGCGGTGAACATGAAGGTACCGATCAGGATGTTCAATGGGTTATCGATCCACTGGATGGCACCACCAACTTCGTCAAACGCCTGCCACACTTCTCTGTGTCAATTGCAGTACGCATTAAAGGCCGTACTGAAGTCGCCGTTGTTTATGATCCAATGCGTAACGAACTGTTCACCGCTACCCGCGGCCAGGGCGCACAGCTGAACGGCTACCGTCTGCGCTGCAGCAATGCACGCGACCTGGACGGCACCATCCTGGCGACCGGCTTCCCATTCAAGGCGAAGCAGCACGCGACCACCTATATGAATATCCTGGGCAAGCTGTTCACCGAATGCGCGGACTTCCGTCGCACCGGCTCTGCTGCGCTGGATCTGGCCTACGTTGCCACCGGCCGCGTTGACGGTTACTTCGAATTGTCACTGAAGCCGTGGGACTTCGCGGCGGGCGAGCTGATCGCACGTGAAGCAGGCGCGATTGTTTGCGACTTCACCGGCGGCCATAACTATATGTCTACCGGCAACATCGTTGCGGGTAACCCACGCGTTGTTAAAGCCATGCTGGCCAACATGCGTGACGAGCTGAGCGATGCGCTGAAGCGTTAATCCGCTCACCCCAACCCTCTCCCCAAAGGGGAGAGGGTGTTAAACGGCACCGTACTCACCCACATCGTCACCGCCGCCACCAGCAGAATCACCCCGCCCGCCAGCGCGAGCGTTGTCCATCCTACCTGCCGCCACAGCACCGGCGTTTTATTGCCGCTGAGTTTGACCGCCAGCTGACGGAAGCTGTGTACCAGCAGCGCTAAAGACGAAATGGTGAGAGACGTCCCTGCCGCCATCGCCAGCGCCGAGAGCATGCCCCAGCCGAACACACCAATCACTTTACTGAACAGCAGCACCATGATGGCCCCCGAGCACGGGCGCATCCCCATAGAGAGAACTATCATCAGCCGCGCGCGCCAGTCGTCACCGCTCTGTAATTGATCCTGCGTCGGCAGGTGCTGATGCCCGCAGCCGCAGTGTTCATCATGAACGTGGTGCGGCGTAAAGGTTTTGAATTTGGGCTTTTGCAGCAGCGCGCGCAGCTTTTTCAGCGCCCGCCAGCAGAGGATCAGCCCCAGCACGCCCACCAGCGCATAGCTGCCCTTCTCCAGCCAGAAGCTGCTCATGTGAAGCTGGCGCGCGGGAAGCTGTAATAGCGAAAGCACAACCACCACCAGCGCTATCGCCACGCCCCCCTGAAGCAGCGAAGAGGCCAGCGTCAGGCCAATGCTCGATTTCAGCTTCGACGGATGGGTCGCAAGCCAGGTGGTTATAACGATTTTACCGTGCCCCGGACCCAGCGCGTGCAGCACGCCGTAGATGAAGCTGAACGCCAGCAGAGAACCGCCCGCCCTGGTCGGATTCTCCGCCACCGCCTTCAGCAGCCCGCTCATCTGCTGGTTGACCTCACGCTGCCAGATGATGCTTTTCATCATCACCTGCGGCCAGGCCTGCCACAGCCAGAGCGAACCGCCGAAGGCAAACAGTAAAAAGAGCGCCAGCGGCCAGAGGTGCAACCAGCGGCGCGGTTTTCGTACCGGAGAGGAGATCACTGACATTGTAACGTTACCTTCTGTGCGAACTGTTTACCCAGTTCCATGTCCTCCGGCGGCGCATCTTCCTTATCGAGAGAGACCGCAAAGTTCAGCGTCTCTTCGCTGGGCTTCGGGGTATGAACCGCAATTTTGCAGGTTTTTTGCAACGATGCCGGAAGCTGAACGTCGCGCTCTTCGGCATAGCTCATGTCCACGTAGTACGTTGGGTCAAAGGTGGAAAACGTATAGGTTTGTCCTGCCAGCGGCTGCGGGTGCGCCAGCGGGAGCACGAATGTCAGCACCGCCTGATGCCCGTCGCGGGACATGCCGTATTCTGTCGGGCGATTGAGGAACTTCACCTTTTGTCCGTTATGCCAGAACTCGGTGAAGTAGTGCTGACCCAACACGTTGGCCATCACTTCCGCCGCCAGCTTTTTCCAGATTTCGTCGCCGGGCTTCGCGTTGCCCGCATCATAAAGCAGATCCGCCGAGGTGATTTCATCCATCGTCCAGCGCATTTTCAGGCCGCTCAATTGCGTGCCGTCGGTGACCAGCTCGGTTTTCAGGCTGATAAAACTGTGAGGATGCGCGCTGGCGGTAAAGGTGATAACCGCCAAAAATAACGCCATCGCATTTTGTTTAACTGTCCGCATCAATTCCTCACGTCAAAAATTCTGTGATGTTCCCCAGCAATCCTGAGTGAAAGGCCTGCCGGCGCGCTTTTCAGCGCCCATCCTTTAGCTATTCTTATCAAACATTCACACTGGATACCCGACAGATGATGACGACGCTTGAAATTCCATCTGTGCTTTCCAGTTCGCAGCGCCGCTGCCAGGTGCTTTTAATGCTTTACCTGCCCGATGCTGCCGTCACCGCACAGAGCATAATCGCTGCCAACGGCGTGGACGACGTCATGGCACGGCAAGATATAGCCGAGACGCGCGATGAAATCCAGCGCTATCACCGGCTGGATATCGTTACGCACCACGACGGCAGCTACCGAATTGAAGGCACTGCCCTGAATCAGCGTTTGTGCCTCCTGCACTGGCTGCGCAGGGCGCTGCGCCTTTGCCCACAGTTTGTCTTGCACCAGTTTACGCCAGCCTTAAAAACCGCGCTTAAACAGCACGGCATCGCGCGGCCGCTTTACGACGATGCAAACCTGCGGGCGCTGATCGGCTTCTGCTCCCGCAAGCTTCAGCGCCAGTTTGAATGCCGGGACGTTCAGTTCTTACAGCTCTATTTACAATACTGCCTCATCCAGCATCACTTAGGAAACACGCCGCAGTTTTCGCATGCCCAGCGCAGCTGGACCCAGTCGCGGGGAGAGTATTTTACGGCACAGGAGATTGTCCGCCACTGGAAGCGGCGCGTGCCGCAGGGCGCGCACGTAGATGAGCAACTGTTTCTGGCGCTGCTGTTTATGATGCTCCGCACGCCCGATCCGGTGCTCGATAAACACCAGCAGGATCAGCGTTTGCGCCGAGCCATTGTGCGCATGGTGGCCCGTTTTCGCTCCCAGACAGGGATGAACTTCAGCGACGAGCAGGGGCTGACCGATCAGCTATATATTCATCTGGCTCAGGCGCTGGACCGCTCTCTGTTTGAGATCGGCATCGATAACAGCCTGCCGGAGGAGATCCACCGCCTCTACCCCCGGCTGTTGCGCACAACGAAAGAGGCGCTGTTTGAGCTGGAGGCGGAGTTTGGCCTGCGTTTTTCCGATGAGGAGATGGCGCTCGTGGCGGTCATTTTTGGCGCCTGGCTGATGCAGGAGTCCGATCTGCATGAAAAACAGGTGGTGTTGCTGACCGGGGAGGATAAATCCTGCGAGGAGATAATTGAACAGCAGCTGCGCGAGTTGACGCTGCTGCCGCTCAATATTCGCTATCTGACCCTGCAGGCGTTTCAGAAAGAGGGGGCGCCGCGCGAAGCCGCGCTGGTTATCACCCCCTATCCTACGGCCCTGCCGCTGTTCTCGCCGCCGCTGATCCACGCAGTTGAATCACTGAACGCGCAGCAGCAAGAGCATATTCGCGCCATGCTGGAATCGTAGTTACGTTCGCGCGGCCACTTTTGGTCGAACAAACATCGCCGGGAGCGCCACCAGCGCCATGACCCAGAACACGCCGTGTCCAAGATGCTGGTAGAGGAAGCCCGCAAATACCGTCATCACTGCAATGCTGCCGCCCATCGCCACCGCAGAATAGACCGCCTGAAGACGAATCACGTCCCCGCCCTCACGCGCAGCGATATAGCGCATCGCCGCCAGATGACACACGGTGAACGTGCCGCAGTGAAGAATCTGCGCCACAATCAGCCACGGCAGTTCCGTTGTCCAGCCCATAATGCCCCAGCGAGCCACGCCGCACACCGCGGAAAGCAGCAGCAGGTCGCGCGCGCCAAAGCGGCGGAACAGCTTCTTGCTCAGGGCGAAAATAATGACTTCTGCCACCACGCCCAGCGACCACAGGTAACCGACCGCAGAGGCAGAGTAGCCCGCCCCCTGCCAGTAGATAGCGCTGAAGCCATAATACGCCGCATGCGCCCCCTGAAGCAGACAGACGCTCGCCAGAAAACGCCAGCTCTGTGCCACCAGGCTCCGCCAGGCGGGCCAGCCGGCGCTCTCCTGATGGCGACTCTCCCCTTGCGGCATCACCGACGGGCGCAGCAGCATCCCAAGCAGCATCGAGGCTATCCCGATACTGAGCAAAGCCAGAATCGCGCGGTAGTCGTAAAGGCTGACCAGTTTCCCCACCAGCGCCGAGCCGATCACGAAGGCAATCGAGCCCCACAGGCGCACGCGCCCATAGTCCATGGTGATCTGCTTTTGCCAGGTGTTCGCCAGGGCATCCGTCAAGGGTACCAGCGGTGAGAAGAACAGGTTAAAGCCGACCATCACCACCATCAGCCAGGCAAACTGGTGGCTGACCCAGAAGCAGGCCGCAAAGACCAGCGTTAGCAGCGCCAGAATACGCACCGCTTTTATTAGTAGGGAGGGATCGCTGACGCGGGGTGCAATCAGCAGGCTACCAAGGAAACGAGCCACCAGCCCCGCGCCCAGCAGGATACCGATGGTTTCTGGGGTCAAACCAATTCCCTTGAGCCAGACGCTCCAGAAAGGCAGAAAAATACCGTAGCTAAAAAAGTAGGTGAAGTAGCTGAGCGCCAGCCAGCGCGTGGAATGCAAGACCATGAATCCCTCCCGAAATGGAGGCCATAGTCTGGCGAGAATATAAAAATTAAGCAAGTAGATAGCCTGCTATAAATTAACGAAAAATTAACATATTGAGCAGTCGTCTGGCTTATGGCAGTGAATGAAAATGTGTATTACGTTTAAATTACTCCACTTGCAGAGGTATTTCTGCCATGAACTCACTACGTTATCTCGACTTTGGTCAGTCGCGTCATCTGCTGCTGTTGATTGGGCGTATCGCACTTGTCGTACTGTTTATTATCTTTGGTTACCCGAAACTGACAGGATTTAGCGGCACCGTACAGTATATGACCTCGCTGGGTACGCCGATGCCCATGCTGGCGGCCATTATTGCGGTGGTGATGGAAGTGCCTGCCGCCATTCTGATCGTGCTGGGCTTTTTCACCCGCCCTCTCGCGGTTCTCTTTGTCTTCTATACGCTGGGCACGGCGATCATCGGTCACCACTACTGGGATATGACCGGTGATGCGGTTGTGCCGAATATGATTAATTTCTACAAGAACGTCAGTATTGCTGGCGCCTTTATTTTGCTGGCGATAGTCGGGCCTGGGGCCATTTCCCTGGATCGGCGTTAAACCAAAAAAAAGGCCGCAAGCGCGGCCTTTTTTATTTCTGCAAAGCAGAGGAATTATGCGTATACCGGGAAGCGTGCACAGATATCCAGAACTTTACCTTTAACGCGCTCGATAACCGCTTCGTCATTGATGTTGTCCAGAACGTCACACATCCAGCCAGCCAGTTCTTTCACTTCCGCTTCTTTAAAGCCGCGGCGAGTGACGGCCGGAGAACCGATACGGATACCCGAGGTCACGAACGGGCTCTTCGGATCGTTTGGCACGCTGTTTTTGTTCACGGTGATGTTGGCGCGGCCCAGAGCGGCGTCAGCTTCTTTACCGGTCAGGTTTTTATCAACCAGATCCAGCAGGAACAGGTGGTTTTCAGTCCCGCCGGAAACCACTTTGTAGCCACGGTTCAGGAAAACTTCCACCATCGCTTTAGCGTTCTTAGCAACCTGCTGCTGGTAAACCTTGAACTCTGGCTCCATCGCTTCTTTCAGCGCTACCGCTTTTGCCGCGATAACGTGCATCAGCGGGCCGCCCTGCGCGCTTGGGAACACGGCGGAGTTCAATTTTTTGTACAGCTCTTCGTCACCGCCTTTCGCCAGGATAAGGCCACCGCGTGGACCTGCCAGGGTTTTGTGGGTGGTGGTAGTCACAACGTGAGCGTGTGGAACCGGGTTCGGGTAAACGCCTGCGGCAATCAGGCCCGCAACGTGCGCCATGTCAACGAACAGGTACGCGCCGATGCTGTCTGCGATTTCACGCATTTTTGCCCAGTCAACGATACCGGAGTAAGCGGAGAAGCCGCCGATGATCATCTTCGGCTTGTGCTCTTTAGCCTGCTTCGCCATGTCTTCGTAGTCAATTTTACCGGACTCATCAATACCGTAAGGGATGATGTTGTACAGTTTGCCGGAGAAGTTAACCGGGGAGCCGTGAGTCAGGTGGCCGCCCTGCGCCAGATTCATTCCTAAAACGGTATCGCCCGGCTGCAGCAGTGCGGTGTAAACCGCGAAGTTAGCCTGGGAGCCGGAGTGCGGCTGGACGTTTGCGTAGTCAGCGCCAAAGAGTGCTTTCGCACGGTCGATAGCCAGCTGCTCTACGATATCAACGTACTCGCAACCGCCGTAGTAGCGCTTGCCCGGATAACCTTCAGCGTATTTGTTGGTCAGCTGAGAGCCCTGCGCCTGCATCACGCGCGGGCTGGTGTAGTTTTCGGAGGCGATCAGTTCGATGTGCTCTTCCTGACGTACTTTTTCCTGCTCCATAGCCTGCCACAGTTCGGCATCATAATCGGCAATGTTCATTTCACGCTTTAACATCCGCATCTCCTGACTCAGCTAACAAGTAAATTTTGGCCTGAAAAGGCAGTCCTGTTGGACGACGGGCAACAGTATAACTGAATAGTTCTGTGATAACAGGTCTTGACAAACGATTTTACGCAAACGTTTTCCTTCACGCCACGCAAGGGTTTGAGGAATAAAGATCTCGCTATTTCCAGCAGATTTCTTTTCAGGTTTGTGATGCATATTTTTCATCTTGCAAAGAACCATTTACAAAGCATGGGTATTTTTTATAAGATGCATTTAAAATACATCATTAAAGTGACATCAGAAGGAAGCTGCCATGCTCGACGCTCAAACCATCGCTACCGTTAAAGCCACCATTCCCCTGCTGGTGGAAACCGGCCCTAAACTTACCGCCCATTTCTACGATCGCATGTTTACGCACAACCCGGAGCTCAAAGAGATTTTCAACATGAGCAACCAGCGTAACGGCGATCAGCGTGAAGCGCTTTTCAACGCCATCGCGGCCTACGCCAGCAATATCGAAAACCTGGCGGCGTTGCTGCCCGCGGTGGAAAAAATCGCGCAGAAACACACCAGCTTCCAGATCCAACCCGAGCAGTACAACATCGTCGGCGGCCACCTGCTGGCGACGCTGGACGAAATGTTCAGCCCGGGCCAGGAGGTGCTGGACGCGTGGGGTAAAGCCTATGGCGTACTGGCAAACGTATTTATCAACCGTGAAGCGCAGATCTACAGCGAAAACGCCAGCAAGAACGGCGGCTGGGAAGGCACTCGCGCCTTCCGCATCGTCGAGAAAACGCCGCGCAGCGCATTAATCACCAGCTTTGAATTTGAGCCGGTGGACGGACAGCCGGTGGCCGATTACCAGCCGGGCCAGTATCTGGGCGTATGGCTGAAGCCTGAAGGCTTCCCGCACCAGGAGATCCGCCAGTACTCTCTGACCCGCAAGCCAAACGGCAAAGGCTACCGCATTGCGGTGAAGCGCGAGGACGGCGGTCAGGTTTCCAGCTGGCTGCACAACGAAGCCAACGTGGGCGACGTGGTTCATCTGGCCGCGCCGGCGGGCGATTTCTTTATGGCCGTCGAAGCCAATACCCCGGTCACGCTGATCTCTGCGGGTGTCGGCCAAACGCCTATGCTGGCGATGCTCGATACCCTGGCGAAAGCAAACCACGGTGCGCAGGTCAACTGGTTCCATGCTGCGGAAAACGGCGACGTGCACGCCTTTGCGGATGAAGTGAATGCGCTGGGGGCGTCCCTGCCGCGTTTCACCGCAAATACCTGGTATCGCCTGCCGACGGAAGCAGACCGCGCAGCCGCACGGTTTGACAGCGAAGGTCTGATGAACTTAAGCCAGATGGAAGGGGCGTTTAGCGCGCCGGAGATGCAGTTCTACGTCTGTGGGCCGGTGGCGTTTATGCAGTATGCCGCGAAGCAGCTGGTTGAGCTGGGCGTAAATAAAGACCACATTCATTACGAATGTTTCGGGCCGCATAAGGTGCTGTAATGAAAAAGCCCCTCGTTCGAGGGGCTTTTTTTCGTCGGGTGGCGGCTTCACCTTACCCGGCCTGGCAAATCTTTTTTTAAATCGCCGCGTCGTCTTCTTCACCGGTACGGATTCGGATCACGCGCGCCACGTCAAAGACAAAGATTTTCCCGTCGCCAATTTTGCCCGTCTGCGCCGTGCGGATAATGGTATCCACGCAGGTATCGACGATATCGTCGCTGACCACGATTTCAATTTTCACTTTCGGCAGAAAGTCGACCATGTACTCTGCGCCACGATAAAGCTCGGTGTGGCCCTTCTGACGACCAAAACCTTTCACTTCCGTCACGGTCATCCCGGTGATGCCGACTTCCGCCAGCGCTTCACGTACATCATCCAGTTTGAAAGGTTTAATAATCGCATCAATCTTTTTCATGGTGGGTCCTTAAACTCTTGCCTGTAAGCTGCTTCGTAATCGGTTGCTCACAGTACCATACGGCACTACTCTTTAAAATCGTTTGCTTCCAGCTCGTGGCGTGAGAGCAGCTTATAGAACTCTGTACGGTTGCGTCCGGCCATCCGCGCCGCGTGGGTCACGTTGCCTTTGGTTATCTGCAGCAGCTTGCGCAGATAGTTCAGTTCGAACTGATTCCGCGCTTCGGCAAACGTCGGCAAGGCCGTGTTTTCCCCTTCCAGCGCCTGCTCCACCAGCGCGTCGCTGATAACCGGTGAGGAGGTCAGCGCCACGCACTGCTCAATCACATTCACCAGCTGGCGCACGTTACCCGGCCAGCTTGCGGCCATCAGCCGCTTCATCGCATCCGTCGAAAAGGCGCGCACGAACTGTTTATGGCGATCGGCCGCCTGGCGCAGAAGGTGATTCGCCAGCAGCGGAATATCTTCCGCGCGCTCCGCCAGCGCCGGTATCTTCAGGTTCACCACGTTCAGGCGGTAGTAGAGATCTTCTCGGAACTCGTTGCGGGCCATCACTTTTGGCAAGTCGCGGTGGGTGGCGGAAATGATTCGCACGTTAATATCAATATCGCGATTGCTGCCCAGCGGGCGCACTTTACGCTCCTGAAGCACGCGCAGCAGTTTGACCTGCAGCGGCGCGGGCATGTCGCCAATCTCGTCGAGGAACAGCGTGCCGCCTTCTGCAGCCTGGAACAGCCCTTCCCGGCTGCTCACCGCGCCGGTAAATGCGCCGCGGGCATGGCCAAAAAGTTCAGATTCAAGAAGCTGCTCTGGCAGGGCACCGCAGTTAATGGCGATGAAGGCGTTTTTGCTGCGCGGGCTGGCGTTGTGGATCGCCTGCGCCAGGATCTCTTTCCCGGTTCCACTTTGACCATTAATCAGCACGCTAACGTCTGACTGTGCGACCATTCGCGCCTGCTCAAGCAGACGCAGCATTATCGGGCTGCGGGTGACGATAGATTCACGCCATGCGTCGTCGCCGGAGGGCGCGGCGTGCTCCAGCGCGCTGTCTATAGCTTTGTAAAGCGCGTCTTTATCTACCGGCTTGGTGAGGAAGCTGAATACGCCCTGCTGGGTTGCGGCAACGGCATCCGGGATTGACCCGTGCGCCGTCAGGATAATCACCGGCATGCCCGGCTGCTGCTTCTGGATTTCGGCGAACAGCTGCATGCCATCCATTTCGTCCATCCGCAGGTCGCTGATCACCAGGTCAATCTTCTCGCGGCTGAGGACCTTCAGCCCCTCCTGCCCGCTTTCCGCGGTCACCACGGTGTAGCCTTCACTCACCAGACGCATCCCCAGCAGCTTTAACAGGCCGGGATCGTCATCCACCAGTAAGAGATGGGCTGGTTTACGGCTCGTCATGCTTCACATCCTCTTGTTTCGGCATATCGCTGTCCGGTGCAGCAGATGAACTACCTGGCTGATATTTACGCGACGAGAGCTGCCTTTCGATATCGGTCAGGTTTTCCAGCTTGCGCGTCGTGGTATCCAGCTGGCTACGTAAATGTTGCTGCTGTTGGCGCAGCGTATCAAGCTCGCTGTCGGTTGACTGTTGCAGCTTGCTGTAGCGGGAGCGCTCTTCAGACAGCTGCAACTGTAACGTCTGCCCGTCCCGCCAGAGCTGGTAGACCGGGCGCACCTGTGCGGGAAGATTGATCACAAACGTGTCCAGCCGGGTCACGTTGGCCCGACGTTCAACGGGGGTAATTTTCGCATCGGCCAGTAAAATCCCACGCTTGAAAGCGTCCTGCCAGGTGTCCTCATCCAGCATCGCCGCCTTCGAGCGGGCGTCTACCGGCGCAAGCCGCTGGGCGCAATCTATTCCGCGCAGCCAGAACAGCGGATTATTTTCGACGTCATGCCCTGACAGATTCCAGATATCGTCACAGCGGGTAGAGAGGAAATCCGCCAGCTGGTTATCGGGCCATTTATCTTCTTGTTTACCGCTTATCGCACTTTGCGGCGCATGGGAAACGCACCCCGCCAGAACTAAACAGGGCAGACTCAGGCGACCCGCTTTGCTGGAAAACACCGCGCGTATGGCGCGGAAAAAGACGTGTGACATACTCACCAGATATAGATTCATTTTATTAATTTTTCCGGCTCAGGGGCAGTTCAATACGGAAGCAAACATCTGAACGTTCGTCCGTGGCAATGTTTAGCTCACCCTGCATGCGTCGTATGCAGTCCCGGGCGATGCTTAAGCCCAGACCGCTTCCTTTTACCGCACCTTTCCGCTGATGACTCCCCTGGAAAAAGGGTTCGAAGATCATGGTTTTTTCGTCATCGGGGATCGGGGTGCCGGTGTTTGCGACGTCAATAAACACCCGGGAACCCTTCATATAACTTCTGATATAAATGTTACCGGATTCAGTACCATAGTGCACCGCATTGGAGTAAAGATTGTCCAGAACGCTCATTAATAGCATGGGTTCAGCGAGACAGGTCGGCGCATTCAGCTCTACCCCGGTATGCATCATTTTAGCTCTTGCCGGCAAGCTATGGGCGGAGATCACCATATCCACCAGCGGCTCAATTTCCACCTCTTCCAGCACGACCGCCCCGTCAGCCAGCTTGCGGTTGTAATCCAGAAGCTGCTCAATGAGCTTTTGCAGGTTGCGGCTGCTGGCGTCCAGAATCTCGACAATCTCTTTCTGCTCCGGCGTAAGCGGTCCTGCCACCTCGTCCGCCAGCAGCTCCGTTCCTTCACGCATGCTGGCCAGCGGGGTTTTCAACTCATGAGAGATATGGCGCAGGAACTGGTGGCGCTGGGATTCCAGCCACGCCAGGCGCTCGGATAGCCAGATAATGCGCTGGCCGACGGATCGCAGCTCGCGAGGACCTTTAAAGGCAACCGTATCCCCGAGCGATTTCCCCTCCCCCAGGCGGTTGATCATACGCTGAATACCCTTCACCGGGCCGATGATCATGCGGGTAAAGAGCAGCACCAGCCCGAGGCTCACCAGGAACAGCACCAGCGCCTGCCATCCGAAGAACTGGCCGCGCTCGGCAATCTCCTGCTGTAGCTGCTGGCCGCGAGAGAAAATTACCGTCCGCGTGGATTGCACCATTTCGGTATTGGCGGCAGCAAAGGCTTCAAGGCGCGCGGCGGCAGCCGCATCCGGGCCGCTGTTATGGCACTGCAGCTGCGCGAGATCGTTCAGATCCTGACGTAGTGCCTGATAGAGCCTGTCGTCCGGCAGCACGCCCGCGTGGGCATCCAGCATTTCGCTGTAGCGCTTGCGCTGGCTCTGGTACACCTTCTCCAGCGTCCGATCGTCGAGCACGCAGTACTGACGATAGCTACGCTCCATCTCCAGCGCGGCGTTGGTCATCGCTTCACTGCGTCTGGCGTCGATAAGCGTGGTGCGGTTCGTCAGTGCCGCCTGGGCACTCAGCGCGTTCAGGCTCTGCCACGCCTGCCAGGCGAGGATCAGCAATGGCAGCAGGATCAGCAGAAAGGCCATCATCACGAGCTGTCGCAGGGAGCGGGGAAAAACGGGCCAGCGTTTCAACGCATTACTCTCTTCATGGGGGTTTACGGAGAGCGTAACTGAGTCTGCCCTTCAGATACAACAAAGCCGGGTAAAAACCCGGCTTTGTCATGGAATAAGGCGGTGCCTAACTCGACGTTTCGCCCTGGCCTGATAAAGCATCGCTATGATCAGTAGTTGGACGGCAGGCACCTTTTTGTGCGTCATTCGAAGTTTATGTAGCACGTCCCGAAGGGGCTGACATAAGAAGGTGAATGAGCCACTGGTTAATATTATGCAACACCCATGCCAGAATGCAAAACAAAATATTAACACATTGAAATATATAATTTTTACTCACTTAATCGGTTCATTGTGTGTTGAATGATTTCCAGGCTAAGTGTCGCTATTAAGCAACACCTTAATGGGAACCTTTACTGCTATATATAAATCAATGAGTTATATGTCTCCTTTTAGAGACAGTCATGTACCCTCTTTGTCGCAATTTTGCGACACGCATAAAAAAGCCCGGTGGCGCTACCGCTTACCGGGCCTGCGAAGTACCTGCTTTATTTCTTAACCCAGCTGTTTACGCGCGTTGCGGAAGATGCGCATCCACGGGCTGTCCTCGCCCCAGTTTTCCGGATGCCAGGAGTTGCTCACGGTACGGAACACGCGCTCCGGGTGCGGCATCATAATAGTCGCGCGGCCGCTTTCGCTGGTCACCGCCGTAATACCGTTGACGGAGCCGTTCGGGTTAGCCGGATAGGTTTCCGTGACCTTGCCGAAGTTATCGACAAAGCGCAGCGCCACCAGGCCTTTGCTCTCCAGCTGAGCCAGATGCGCAGCATCACGCACCTCTACCTGGCCTTCACCGTGGGAAACGGCGATTGGCATCTGCGACCCGACCATCCCCTGCAGCAGCAGAGACGGGCTCTGAGTCACTTCTACCAGGCTGAAGCGCGCCTCAAAGCGGTCTGACTGGTTACGCACAAAGCGCGGCCAGGCTTCGCTGCCTGGGATCAGTTCGCGCAGGTTAGACATCATCTGGCAGCCGTTGCACACGCCCAGCGCCAGCGTTTGCGGACGGTGGAAGAAGGTTTCGAACTCATCGCGCACGCGGCTGTTGAACAGAATGGACTTCGCCCAGCCTTCACCCGCGCCCAGCACGTCCCCGTAGGAGAAACCGCCGCACGCCACCAGCGCATGGAAATCTTCCAGACCGGTACGTCCGGCCAGCAAGTCGCTCATGTGGACGTCGATAGCGTCAAAGCCCGCGCGGTGGAAGGCTGCCGCCATCTCAACGTGGGAGTTAACGCCCTGCTCGCGCAGAACGGCCACTTTCGGGCGCGCGCCGGTCGCAATGTACGGCGCGGCAATATCTTCATTGATGTCGAAGGTGAGCTTCACGTTCAGGCCTGGATCGTTGTCGTTAGCCTTCGCATTGTGCTCCTGATCGGCACATTCCGGGTTATCACGCAGGCGCTGCATCTGCCAGGTGGTTTCCGCCCACCACATGCGCAGCGTGGTGCGGCTTTCGCTGAACACGGCGTGACCGTCAGCTTCAATGACGAAGCGGTCACCCTGAACGGCTTTACCCAGATAGTGCACGCAGTCAGCCAGGCCATGCTGCGCCAGCAGCGCTTCAACTGCATCGCGGTCTGCCGCGCGAACCTGAATCACCGCGCCCAGCTCTTCGTTAAACAGCGCCGCCAGGCGGTCTTCGCCAAGCGTGGCAATGTTCGCTTCCACGCCACAGTGACCGGTGAAGGCCATCTCTGCCAGCGTCACCAGCAGGCCGCCGTCGGAGCGGTCGTGGTAGGCCAGCAGCTTGCGCTGCGCCACCAGCGCCTGAATCGCGTCGTAGAAGCCTTTCAGCTGCGCCACGTCGCGCACGTCGGCTGGCTTGTCGCCGAGCTGACGGTAAACCTGCGCCAGCGCGGTGGCGCCCAGCGCATTGTGGCCTTTGCCCAGGTCAATCAGCAGCAGGGCGTTGTCTTCGGTGGCCAGTTGCGGCGTAACGGTGTGGCGCACGTCTTCCACGCGGGCAAACGCGGTGATCACCAGCGACAGCGGAGAGGTCATCTCGCGCTGCTCGTTACCTTCCTGCCAGCGGGTTTTCATCGACATGGAGTCTTTACCCACCGGAATGGTCAGGCCGAGGGCTGGACACAGCTCCTCACCCACCGCTTTCACGGCTTCATACAGGCCCGCGTCTTCGCCAGGGTGGCCGGCAGCGGCCATCCAGTTCGCGGAAAGCTTGATACGTTTGATGTCGCCAATCTGCGTCGCGGCAATGTTGGTCAGCGCTTCACCGACCGCCAGACGGGCAGAGGCGGCGAAGTCCAGCAGCGCCACCGGGGTGCGTTCGCCGAGAGCCATCGCTTCGCCGTAGTAGCTGTCGAGGCTCGCGGTGGTCACGGCGCAGTTAGCGACCGGGATCTGCCACGGGCCGACCATCTGGTCGCGGGAGACCATACCGGTCACGGTACGGTCGCCGATGGTCACCAGGAAGGTTTTCTCCGCCACAGCAGGCAGGTGCAGCACGCGGTTGACCGCTTCTGCCACGGTGATGCCCTGACGATCCAGCGCTTTGCCCGCCGCTTTGCGGGTTGTTACGTCGCGGGTCATCTTCGGCGTTTTACCGAGCAGCACGTCGAGCGGCAGATCGATCGGCTGGTTGTCAAAGTGGGTGTCGCTTAAGGAAAGGTGCTGCTCTTCGGTCGCTTCACCGATGACGGCATACGGCGCGCGCTCGCGGCGGCACAGCTCGTCAAACAGCGGCAGCTGATCGGCCGCAACCGCCAGCACGTAGCGCTCCTGGGATTCGTTACACCAGATTTCCAGCGGGCTCATGCCCGGCTCATCGCTCAGGATATCGCGCAGGTTGAAGCGTCCGCCGCGGCCGCCATCGCTCACCAGCTCAGGCATGGCGTTTGACAGGCCACCCGCGCCCACGTCGTGGATGAACAGAATCGGGTTGGCATCGCCCAGCTGCCAGCAGCGGTCGATCACTTCCTGGCAGCGACGCTCCATTTCAGGGTTGTCGCGCTGCACGGACGCGAAATCGAGATCCGCGTCAGACTGGCCGGAGGCCATAGAGGAGGCCGCGCCGCCGCCCAGACCGATGTTCATGGCCGGGCCGCCCAGCACGATCAGCTTCGCGCCGACGACGATCTCGCCTTTCTGCACGTGATCGGCACGAATGTTGCCGATCCCGCCCGCCAGCATGATCGGTTTGTGGTAGCCGCGCAGCTCTTCGCCGTTGTGGCTGTCCACTTTCTCTTCATAGGTACGGAAGTAACCGTTCAGCGCCGGACGGCCAAATTCGTTGTTGAACGCTGCCCCGCCCAGCGGGCCTTCGGTCATGATATCCAGCGCGGTGACAATGCGCTCTGGCTTGCCGAAATCTTCTTCCCACGGCTGTTCAAAGCCCGGGATACGCAGGTTGGATACGGAGAAACCGACCAGACCCGCTTTGGGTTTTGCACCACGACCGGTCGCCCCTTCGTCACGGATTTCACCGCCGGAGCCGGTCGCCGCCCCCGGCCACGGAGAGATTGCGGTCGGGTGGTTGTGGGTTTCCACTTTCATCAGGATATGCGCAGGCTCCTGGTGGAAGTCATAGCGCCCTGCTTCGCGATCGGCAAAGAAGCGGCCCACCTCGGAACCTTCCATCACAGCGGCGTTGTCTTTGTAGGCAGACAGCACGTGGTCAGGGGTTTGCTCCATGGTGTTTTTGATCATTTTGAACAGCGACTTCGGCTGCTGTTCGCCGTCAATAATCCAGTCGGCGTTGAAAATTTTGTGGCGGCAGTGCTCAGAGTTAGCCTGCGCGAACATATAGAGTTCGATATCGTTCGGGTTACGGTTGAGCTTAATAAACGCATCCTGCAGGTAGTCGATTTCGTCTTCTGCCAGCGCCAGGCCGAGACGCAGGTTGGCGTCAATCAGCGCCTGACGGCCCTGCCCCAGCAGATCCACGCTCTGTACCGGCGCAGGCTGATGGTGGGAGAAAAGCTTCTGCGCGTCATCGAGAGAGGCAAACACGCTCTCCATCATGCGATCGTGCAGTTCAGCCGCAACCGCCTGCCACTGCGCGTCGCTCAGGGTAGAGGCTTCAACATAGTACGCCACGCCGCGCTCCAGACGGTTAATCTGGCTCAGGCCGCAGTTGTGGGCGATGTCGGTAGCTTTGGAAGACCAGGGGGAGATGGTACCCGGACGCGGCGTCGCAAGGATCAGTTTGCCGGTTGGCGTATGGCTGCTCAGATTTGGACCATACTTGAGCAGGCGTTCCAGCTGTACGCGCTCCTCTGCATTCAGGGGGGCATTCAGGTCAGCAAAATGGACATACTCAGCGTAAATATTGCTTACCGGAAGGTCGGCCGCCTGAAAACGTGCCAGCAGTTTGGTAATACGGAAGGCAGACAGTGCAGGCGAACCACGCAGAATTTCCATCATAAGTCTCTCGTCTTCGAAGCGCCGGGGCGCTTACAGTGTGCGCAAGGGGGGAAAACGGGCGTCATTATAGAGAATCCTGAGCGTCGACGAAACCGTTTGCGTCGAAATAAAATTTGCGAAGATGTTTAGCAATAGATGTGACCTGTCTCTCTAATTGGTTGCCAAGTGGCGCAAGTTTACGCAAAATGCCGCTCATTCAATGGCAAACCTTATTGTTAACATGGCTACAGCAGACTGAGGCATCCGGCGTCGCAGAGAATTAACTAATTGAAAAAATTAAAGATTAATTATCTGCTCATCGGCATTGTAACGTTGCTGCTGGCAGTGGCCCTCTGGCCTTCCATCCCCTGGTTCGGCAAAGCCGAAAACCGTATCGCCGCCATTCAGGAGCGGGGGGAACTGCGCGTCAGTACCCTCAACTCTCCGCTGATTTACAGCGACATTAACGGCAAAATTATTGGTCTGGATTATGAGCTGGCGCAGCAGTTCGCCGATTATCTGGGCGTGAAGCTTAAAATTACCGTTCGTCAGAACATCAACCAGCTGTTTGACGACCTCGATAACGACGATGCCGATATCCTTGCCGCCGGTCTGGTCTATAACAGCGAGCGCAGCAAGAACTACCAGCCAGGCCCGACCTACTACTCCGTTTCCCAGCAGCTGGTCTATCGCGTCGGGAGCCTGCGCCCGCGTACGCTTGCCTCGATCAACGCACAACAGCTGGCGATTGCGCCCGGCCATGTGGTGATTGACGATCTGCGCGAGCTTAAGGAGAAGAAATACCCCGATCTGAGCTGGACGGTCGATCCCAAACTCGGCACGACGGCGCTGCTGGAGCAAGTCAAAGATCAGAAACTGCCCTACACCATTGCCGATTCGGTGGCGATCAGCCTTTTCCAGCGGGTGCATCCAGAAATCGCCGTGGCGCTGGACGTGACGGACGAACAGCCCGTTACCTGGTTTACCCATCTGGATGACGATCAGACCCTCTCTGCGGCCATGCTGGATTTCTATAACACCATAAATGAAGACGGCACGCTGGCGCGCCTTGAGGAGAAGTACCTCGGCCACGGGGATGACTTCGATTACGTTGATACCCGCAGCTTCCTGCGCGCGGTAGACAGCGTCCTGCCGGACCTTCAGCCGTTATTTGAAAAATACGCCCAGGAAATTGACTGGAAACTGCTGGCGGCGATCTCGTACCAGGAGTCCCACTGGGACACCCAGGCGACTTCCCCCACGGGTGTGCGTGGGTTAATGATGTTAACCAAAAATACCGCGCTGAGCCTGGGCGTGAATGATCGTACCGATGCGGAACAGAGCATCAGCGGCGGGGCGCGCTACCTGCAGGATATGATGGCTAAAGTGCCGGAAACGGTGCCGGAAGAAGAGCGGATCTGGTTCGCACTGGCGGCCTACAACATGGGCTATGCGCACATGCTTGACGCGCGGGCTCTGACGGCGAAAACGAAGGGGAACCCGGACAGCTGGTCAGACGTCAAACAGCGCCTGCCGCTGCTGAGCCAGAAGCCATGGTATAACAAGCTGACGTATGGCTACGCGCGCGGACATGAAGCCTACGCCTACGTGGAAAATATTCGTAAGTATCAGATTAGCCTGGTCGGCTATCTGCTGGAGAAAGAGAAAGAGGCAACAGAGGCAAAACAGCTGGCGGAAAGTTATCCGGTTGTGGCGCCGGGCGAGCTTAATCATCCGACAGCTTCAATTCTGCCTTTTGTTGCTTTTTCTGCTGACGGCGCATTCGAAAGAAATCGCTTAATAGCCCCGAACACTCTGGTGCAAGTACCCCACCGATAGTCTGCACCTGGTGGTTCATCCCCGGGTGCCCCAGCACGTCCATCAGCGAACCGGCCGCACCGGTTTTTTCATCCCGCGCACCAAACACCAGCGTCCCGATCCGGCTGTGGACCATCGCACCGGAGCACATCACGCACGGTTCCAGGGTGACGTACAGGGTGGTATCAAGCAGGCGATAGTTTTGCAGCACCAGCCCGCCCTGACGAAGCGCCATGATTTCGGCGTGCGCGGTAGGATCGTGGCGGCCAATAGGACGATTCCACCCTTCGCCAATCACCTGGTTGTTATGAACCAACACCGCGCCCACGGGCACTTCGCCCTCGTCCCAGGCACGTTGAGCCAACGTCAGCGCGTGGCGCATCCAGTATTCATGATTGTATTCAGGGTTGGACAAGGGTTGATACTCCAGTCGAAAAGCGGGCGGCATTATACACAGCCCTTATAGATAAGACTATTCGAGTTGCTGAAGTTCACCGAGGGGAGTCACGCGCCAGCGGTGCTGGCAAAAGTAGAGCAGCGGGTTGTCCTGTTTGCTGTCGCTGTAGCCGCTGTACAGCCGCAGCGGCGTGCCGATACGTTTTTCCAGCTGGACCACTTTTTCATGCCCCAGGCAGCGCATCGTCAGTACCCAGCCGCCGTAGCCGCGGGAAATTTGCGTGGCGATAAGATTTACGCGCGGCAGCCAGGGCGTATCAAAGTAGACCCGCTCCACCAGCGTCTGCGGCGAGCCGGTAATCAACCAGATGTCGGCATCGTTGGCATCAAGATAGCTGGTGAGGCGCGCCTGCACCACGGGAAACGCGGCAACGTGGCCGCGAAACCAGTCAGCGAAATCCTGTTCGAGCTGTTTGAGCCGCGCTTCACTGTGACCGAAGGTGCATCCCCAGAGCAACAGGCTCATCGGCCAGCGCGCCGCCCGGCCTTTTACCAGCAGCGCAATGCCAATCACGGGTAAGAGCGGTAAGACGAGCAGCGCGTTCAGAGGCTGACGCCGCAGCAGGTAGCGCATAAACGTACCAAACATATCCTGCTGATGCAGCGTTCCATCCAGGTCGAAAAAGACAACGCGACGCTCGTGATTGGCCAAACCTTACTCCTCTGGGTCGTTGAATCCTAACAGCCAGGTAAACAGGAACCCGGCGATCACCGCTACTAAATAGCCTAACAGATAGAGCATCACTTTTCCGGTCACGATGGTTAACGCCAGCGGTAAACCGGAAAGACCAAAGGTGATAACGGTGGCGACTTTCCAGTAGCTGATGAGCGCCCCGCCCACCGCGCCGCCCATACAGGCGGCGAGGAACGGTTTACCCAGCGGCAGCGTGACGCCGAATATCAACGGCTCGCCGATACCAAGCAGCCCGACCGGCAACGCCCCTTTAATCACTTTTTTCAGGCGCGCGTTGCGGGTTTTCATCAGGACGGCAATCGCTGCCCCCACCTGCCCGACGCCCGCCATCGAGAGAATAGGCAGCAGCGCGTTGTAACCGTGCGCCTGCACCAGCTCGACGTGAATAGGTACCAACCCCTGGTGCAGGCCGGTCAGCACCAGCGGCAGGAAGGTGCCTGACAGCACCGCGCCCACTAACAGGCCGCCGCGGTCAATAGCCAGAGACGCGCCGTGGGCGATGGCATCAGAGATCCACCCGCCTAGCGGCTGAAGGACCACAATCGCGACGCTACCGGTAATTAAGGTGGTTAGCAGCGGGTTGAGGATAAGCTCAATCGAGCCGGGCAGAACCGTACGTAGCTTTTTCTCGATCCAGCACATCAGAATAACCACCAGCAGCACGGCAATTACCCCGCCGCGACCAGGCTGGAGCGCCTCGCCAAACAGCGTGATTTGCGCCAGCTGCGGGCTGGACAAGATCCCCGCCATTACGCCACCCATGGCCAGCGAGCCGCCAAACACTTTGGCGGTATTGACCCCGACCAGAATGTTCATGATGGCAAACACCGCGCTGCCAAAGATTGCGAGAATACCCAGCAGGTTCGGATACTGCGTTGCAAAGTCCCCGACGATATCCGGCCGCTTGAGGATGTTGATGATCCCGGTGATCAGGCCAGAGGCAATAAACGCGGGGATCAGCGGGATAAAGACGTTTGCCAGCTGTCGCAGCGCGTCGCTCATGGGGGCTTTATATTTCGCCTTCGCCTGCGCTTTGGTGCGTTCAGCATCGTCAACCGTCACGCTCGCTTCGCCGCCCATCAGCGCACGCATGGCATCGACGACCTGCGCCGCCTTGCCCGGCCCGACGATCAGCTGGTGCTGCTGCCCCTGTTTCACATAGCCGCTGACGCCGGATAGCTTCTTCAGACCCGGCACGTCAAGCTGGTCGTCGTTATGCACCTCGACGCGCACGCGCGTCATGCAGTTTTCCAGACGCTGAATATTTTTTTCTCCGCCAATCCCCTGCAGGATATCGCTGGCGAGCGCTGCTGTTTTGTCCATACACGCCTCTGCTAGTTTTCTAATGCCGCCCGTAAGAAGCCGTTATGCGCATCAAGCCTGGCTCGCGCGGCCGCCGCATCCAGCCCGCTTAAGATCATCAGAATGGCAGGTTTAACATCGTGATCGGTCTGTTTGAGTACCGCTTCTGCCTCTTCACGGCCTGCGCCTGTCGCCTCCATCACCATGCGGCAGGCTCTGTCCACCAGCTTGACGTTGGTGGCCTGCATATCCACCATCAGGTTTTGGTAGACCTTGCCAAATTTCACCATCGCGCCGGTGGAGATCATATTGAGCACCAGCTTTTGCGCGGTCCCGGATTTCAGGCGCGTGGAGCCGGTGAGCGCTTCCGGCCCAACGACCGGAGAGATAGCGATAGCGGCCACCTGCGCAATCGGGGAGCCGGGGTTGCAGGAGATGGCGACCGTCGTGCAGCCGGTCCGGTTGGCGTATTCCAGGCCACCAATGACGTACGGCGTGCGCCCGGATGCCGCCAGGCCGACCACCAGATCGTTCGCCGTCAGGTTCAGATCCTTCAGGTCATCCTCGCCCAGCTGTTTGTTATCTTCCGCACCTTCAACAGCTTTCAGCAGCGCGCCGGGCCCCCCCGCAATCAGGCCAACGACCAGGCCGTGCGGAACGCCAAAGGTGGGCGGACATTCCGAGGCATCCAGCACGCCAAGACGCCCGCTGGTGCCGGCGCCCATATAGATAATGCGACCGCCGGCCTTAAGGGCCGCCGCCGCCGCATCGACCGCTTTCGCTACCTCAGGCAATGTCTCTTTCACTGCCTGCGCGACCAGCGTATCCTGTTGATTAAAGCGGTTAACCAGCTCCAGGGTGGAGAGCGCATCCAGATCCATGGTTTGCGGGTTACGCGTTTCAGAAACAAGTGAGCCAAGATTCATTTTTGTACCTCAAGAATTTTTAATTCATAATAATCTCACTATAATGGAATATAAAATTCATTCAGGCGAGCAAAATTCGTATTTGCGCAGACAATCACATTTCCGCCGGGAGTACCTATGAACTGTTTAATTCGCATTCGCCAGCGCTACGCCGGCTTTGCTCAAAGCGACAAAAAGCTGGCGGACTTTCTGCTTTCCCAACCTGACCGCGCCCGTCATCTCAGCTCGCAGCAGCTGGCAAGCGAAGCCGGGGTGAGTCAGTCAAGCGTGGTGAAGTTTGCCCAGAAGATTGGCTTTAAAGGCTTCCCTGCCCTTAAGCTTGCGATCAGCGAAGCGCTGGTGAGTAACCCAAACCCGCAGTCCATGCCGGTGCATAACCAGATCCGCGGCGATGATCCCATGCGTCTGGTCGGGGAAAAGCTGATCAAAGAGAACGTGGCGGCGATGCACGCCACGCTGGATGTGAATACCGAAGAGAAGTTACTGGAAAGCGTGGCGATGCTGCGCGCGGCGCGGCGTATTATTTTGACCGGTATTGGCGCGTCCGGTCTGGTGGCGCGTAATTTTGGCTGGAAGCTGACTAAAATCGGTTTTAACGCTATTGTCGAGCAGGATATGCATGCCCTGCTGGCGACCGTACAGGCAATGGATCCTGACGATCTGCTGCTGGCCATCTCCTATTCCGGCGAGCGCCGCGAGATCAATATGGCCACCGACGAAGCCCTGCGCGTCGGCGGTAAAATTCTGGCCATTACCGGATTCACCCCAAATTCGCTGCAGCAGCGGGCAACGCGCTGTTTATATACTATTGCCGAAGAGCAGGCCACGCGCAGCGCGGCTATCTCGTCCACCAGCGCGCAAATGATGCTGACGGACCTGCTGTTTATGGCGCTGGTACAGCAGGATCTGGAGCGCGCACCCGAGCGCATTCGTCACAGCGAAGAACTGGTAAAGAAACTGGTTTGACGCGTATAATGCCCGCCCAGTTTGTGTTGTTTCTGAGAATTTCCTGATGGCGCTGTTAATTACCAAAAAATGCATCAATTGCGATATGTGCGAACCCGAATGCCCGAACCAGGCGATTTCGATGGGCGACAGCATTTACGAGATTAACAGCGACCGCTGCACGGAATGCATCGGCCACTATGAAACGCCGACCTGCCAGAAGGTGTGCCCGATCCCCAACACTATCCTGAAGGATCCGGCACACGTCGAGAGCGAAGAACAGCTGTGGGATAAATTTGTCCTGCTGCATCACGCGGACAAAATTTAGCTTTCGATAATCACCGTCGCGCTGGCATAGTGGCGTTCATCCGCGATCGTCACGTGCATGTGATTCACCCCCAGCTTTTCCGCCAGCTTTTGCGCTTCTCCCCATAACCGCAGGCGCGGTTTGCCCAGCTCATCGTTAAATACTTCGAACTGGTTAAACGCCAGGCCGTTACGAATGCCGGTCCCGAAGGCTTTGGCCGCAGCCTCTTTTACCGCAAAGCGCTTTGCCAGAAAACGCACCGGCTGCTGGTGCGCTTCCCAGATGGCCCATTCGTTATCGCTCAGCACGCGTCTTGCGAGGCGATCGCCGCTCCGGGCGATCACCGCTTCTATGCGGGCTATTTCGACGATATCGGTGCCTAAGCCCAGAATGGCCATTACTGACGCGCTTCCAGCATCAGGCGTTTCATCTCAGAAACCGCCTCTTTCAGGCCGCTCATCACCGCGCGGCCAATAATGGCGTGGCCGATGTTCAGCTCGTGCATTTCAGGCAGGGCGGCAATGGCCTTCACGTTATGGTAGGTCAGGCCGTGACCGGCGTTAACCTTCAGTCCCAGGCTTGCGGCGTAGGTGGCCGCTTTGGCGATACGCTCCAGCTCTTTGGCCTGCTCGGCATCGTTTTTGGCATCGGCATAGCAGCCGGTGTGGATTTCGATATACGGCGCGCCCACGTCGGCCGCCGCTTTAATCTGGGCGAAATCGGCGTCGATAAACAGAGAAACCAGGATACCGGCATCCGCCAGGCGTTTACAGGCATCGCGCATTTTGTCCTGCTGCCCCGCCACGTCCAGCCCGCCTTCGGTGGTCACTTCCTGGCGTTTTTCCGGCACCAGACAGCAGAAGTGCGGTTTGGTCTCGCAGGCAATCGCCAGCATCTCTTCGGTGACCGCCATCTCCAGATTCATGCGGGTGTCCAGCGTCTGGCGAAGAATGCGCACGTCGCGGTCGGTAATGTGGCGGCGGTCTTCACGCAGGTGCACGGTAATACCGTCGGCGCCAGCCTGTTCAGCGATAAACGCCGCCTGAACCGGATCGGGATACGCCGTGCCGCGCGCATTACGCAGCGTGGCGATGTGGTCGATGTTGACGCCTAACAGTAATTCAGCCATGACAATCCTCGGTTTTCTTTTCGATTCTGTGGTCTAACGTTTCGGCATAAACTGCCTGAATAATTCGCGGCTCTTTAAGGGCTTGCCGCCAAGATACGGCTTGAGGGCAATCCGGGTAAAGCGTTTTGCTGCGCGCAGGGTATCCCGATCGGGAAACTCACGCTCATATAGCGCCCGCAACTGGCGCCCGGTAAAGGTACTGTTGTCTATCACGACGCTGGCGATAAATCCTTTTTCTTCCCGATAGCGGTAGGTCATCTCGTCTTCAACCTCGTCTCCGCTTCCCGCGCAGTGCAGAAAATCAACCCCGTAACCCAGGTGCCCCAGCAGCGCCAGTTCAAAACGACGCAGGGCGGGCTCGGGCGTGCCGGTCGCACCAGCCAGGGCCTGGATACAGTGCAGATAATCAAAGAAAAGTTCAGAGAAGCGAGTCTCATGTTCAAGAACCCGTGAGATAAGTTCGTTGACGTACAGACCGCTGTACAGGGTGATACCAGAAAGAGGAAGCGCCAGGGAGACGGCTTCGGCACTGCGCAGGGTTTTGACTTCCCCTCGCCCACCAAAGCGGACCAGCAGCGGCGTGAAGGGCTGTAGAGCACCCTTCAGGTTAGAACGTTTGGAACGTGCGCCTTTCGCAACAAGGCGCACGCGACCGGACTCTTCCGTGAAGACGTCCAGCATCAGGCTGGTTTCGCTCCAGGGACGACTATGCAGAACGAAGGCGCGCTGCCAACCTTCCATATACTCGCCGTCTTTGTTTACTGGTCTTCGCCGTAACCGAGGCTGCGCAGAGCACGCTCATCATCGGCCCAGCCAGATTTCACCTTCACCCACAGCTCCAGGTGAACCGGTGCTTCGAACATCTCCTGCATGTCTTTGCGAGCTTCGATACCGATGGTTTTGATCTTGGCGCCTTTGTTGCCGATCACCATCTTCTTCTGCCCTTCACGCTCAACGAGGATCAGGCCGTTGATGTCGTAGCCACCGCGCTCGTTGCTCTGGAAACGCTCGATCTCCACCGTCACAGAGTACGGCAGTTCAGCGCCCAGGAAACGCATCAGCTTTTCACGGATGATTTCAGACGCCATAAAGCGCTGAGAGCGATCGGTGATGTAGTCTTCCGGGAAGTGGTGAATCGCTTCCGGCAGATGCTTGCGCACGATGCCCGCGATGGTATCCACGTTCAGGCCAGTCTCAGCAGACAGCGGGACGATATCCAGGAAGTTCATCTGGCTGCCCAGCCACTGCAGGTGAGGCAGCAGGTCAGCTTTTTCCTGCACGTTGTCAACTTTGTTGACCGCGAGGATGACCGGCGTTTTACCGTCACGCAGCTTGTTCAGCACCATCTCATCGTCCGGCGTCCAGCGGGTGCCTTCCACAACGAAAATCACCAGCTCTACGTCGCCGATGGAGCTGCTCGCCGCCTTGTTCATCAGGCGGTTGATGGCACGTTTCTCTTCCATGTGCAGGCCCGGGGTATCGACGTAGATCGCCTGATACGCGCCTTCAGTATGGATGCCGACGATGCGGTGACGCGTGGTCTGCGCCTTACGCGAGGTGATAGAAATCTTCTGCCCGAGCAGATTATTCAGCAGGGTGGATTTACCAACGTTCGGACGTCCGACGATGGCAATAAATCCGCAATAGGTTTTGTCGATGCTCATTCCAGCTCCAGCATTTTTAACGCCTGTTCGGCGGCAGCCTGTTCAGCCTTACGGCGACTTGAACCTGTGCCCACCACCGGTTCACTCAGGCCACTGACCTGGCAATGGATGGTAAATTCCTGATCGTGCGCTTCGCCACGGACCTGCACCACCAGATAGGATGGCAGCGGCAGATGACGACCCTGCAGATATTCCTGCAGGCGCGTTTTCGGATCTTTTTGTTTATCGCCCGGGCTGATTTCGTCCAGACGGGTCTGATACCAGTTAAGGATCAGCTTTTCTACGGTCTGGATATCGCTGTCCAGGAACACGCCACCAATTAATGCTTCGACCGTATCGGCAAGAATAGATTCACGACGGAAGCCGCCGCTTTTCAGTTCACCCGGCCCAAGACGCAGACATTCGCCCAGTTCAAATTCGCGCGCGATTTCCGCAAGGGTATTACCCCGAACCAGCGTGGCACGCATGCGGCTCATATCACCTTCGTCCACGCGCGGGAAACGATGATAAAGCGCATTCGCAATCACGAAACTTAAAATAGAGTCACCCAGAAACTCGAGACGCTCATTATGTTTGCTGCTGGCACTGCGGTGGGTTAATGCCTGTTGCAACAACTCCTGATGATGAAAAGTGTAGCCCAGCTTCCGTTGAAGCCGATTAATTACGATGGGGTTCATGCGATACCAATAAATGAATGCGTCAAAAATGCAGCACACGAAACCGACCTGAGAAAACCAACGCGGTTTCGTGTGCCGTGGCACCCTTGCAGGGCCAACCTTAAACTTCGGGGGAATATTCTATACACAACGACAGGGGATGTCGTTAGTTCAAAGAGATTTATCGAGGAAATAATTCACGTAGCCGCGAAATAACGCGGCTACGTGTTCTTTTCCTGAGAATTAATGGATTCCGCCAATACGATTCAGGCGTACGCCGGTCGGCCATTCGCCTTCCTGCTTCTCAAAACTCATCCAGATCGCAGTTGCTTTACCCACCAGATTCGCTTCCGGCACAAAGCCCCAGTAACGGCTGTCCGCGGAGTTATCGCGGTTATCACCCATCATGAAGTAGTGTCCCGGCGGTACGATCCAGCTGGCCAGCTGCTGACCCGGCTGTTTGTAATACATCCCCACCTGATCCTGCGCGATTGGCACGGTCAGAATACGGTGCGTCACGTCACCCAGCGTCTCTTTACGCTCGACCAGGCGGATACCGTTCTCTTTGGTTTCGCCTTTCGGCACCTGGAAGAACCCGCTGGTCGCCTCACCGCCGTTACGACGGGCAAAGGTCTGCACAAAATCACTTGGCTCGACGTTGGAGTAGGTGATTGGCAGCGCGTTTTCACAGGCGGTACCGGAGCTGCAGCCCGGCTGAACGGTGACTTCCTTCGCAACCGGATCGTAGGTCACCTTATCACCCGGCAGGCCTACCGCACGCTTGATGTAGTCCAGACGCGGATCTTCCGGATATTTAAACACCACAATGTCGCCACGTTTTGGATGACCGGTTTCAATCAACGTTTTCTGGTAGATAGGATCTTTAATGCCGTAGGCAAATTTCTCCACCAGAATAAAATCACCAATCAGCAGCGTTGGCATCATTGAACCTGATGGGATCTGGAACGGCTCGTAAATAAACGAACGTACCACCAGCACAATCGCCAGCACCGGGAATACCGACGCGCCCGTTTCCAGCCAACCCGGTTTCGGGCCAACTTTCTTGAGGGTTTTCGCATCCAGCTGGTCGCCAGTGGCCGCCTGCGCGGCAGCCTGACGTTCACGGCGTTTTGGGGCGAAGATAAACTTATCCAGACACCACAGCAGACCTGTCACCAGCGTAGCGATGACCAGGATCAGGGCAAACATGTTCGCCATGCCAACTCCTTAAAGGTTATTTGCCGTCTTTACCAACATGAAGAATGGCAAGGAATGCTTCCTGCGGCAGCTCAACGTTACCGACCTGCTTCATACGCTTCTTACCCTCTTTCTGCTTCTGCAGCAGCTTTTTCTTACGGCTGACGTCACCGCCGTAGCACTTCGCCAGAACGTTTTTACGCAGCTGTTTCACTGTAGAACGCGCGATGATGTGGTTGCCAATTGCTGCCTGAATCGCAATGTCGAACTGCTGACGCGGGATTAAATCTTTCATCTTCTCAACCAGCTCGCGGCCACGGTACGGCGCATTGTCGTTGTGGGTGATCAGCGCCAGCGCGTCCACACGCTCGCCGTTGATCAGCACGTCTACGCGGACCATGTTGGAGGCCTGGAAACGTTTGAAGTTGTAATCCAGTGACGCATAGCCACGGGAGGTAGACTTCAGACGGTCGAAGAAGTCGAGTACCACTTCCGCCATCGGGATTTCATAGGTCAGCGCCACCTGGTTACCGTGATAAACCATGTTGGTCTGCACGCCACGCTTCTCAATACAGAGCGTGATAACGTTGCCCAGGAACTCCTGCGGCAGCAGCATGTGACACTCTGCGATAGGCTCGCGCAGCTCGTGAATATTGTTCAGCGGCGGCAGCTTAGACGGGCTGTCGACGTAGATCACTTCTTTCGAGGTGGTTTCCACTTCGTAGACTACGGTCGGTGCGGTAGTGATCAGATCCAGATCGTATTCACGCTCCAGACGTTCCTGAATGATCTCCATGTGCAGCAGGCCGAGGAAGCCGCAGCGGAAGCCGAAGCCCAGCGCCGTTGAGCTTTCTGGCTCGTAGAACAGGGAGGCATCGTTCAGGCTCAGTTTACCAAGCGCATCACGGAAGTTTTCGTAGTCGTCAGAGCTGACCGGGAACAGGCCCGCGTAAACCTGCGGTTTCACCTTTTTAAAGCCTGGCAGCGCTTTATCTGCCGGGTTACGGGCACCGGTCAGGGTATCGCCCACTGGCGCGCCGAGGATGTCTTTAATAGCGCAGACCAGCCAACCTACCTCGCCGCATTTAAGTTCGGTACGGTCAACCTGTTTTGGCGTAAAGATACCCAGACGGTCTGCGTTGTAGACCTGCCCGGTACTCATGACCTTGATTTTGTCGCCTTTACGCATGGTGCCATTTTTAATACGCACCAGTGAAACAACGCCCAGGTAGTTATCGAACCAGGAGTCGATGATCAGCGCCTGCAGCGGACCATCCGGGTCACCTTCAGGTGCCGGAATATCACGTACCAGGCGTTCCAGTACGTCGGTCACGCCCACACCGGTTTTGGCAGAGCAGCGGACGGCGTCGGTCGCATCAATACCGACAATGTCTTCAATCTCTTCCGCGACGCGCTCAGGATCGGCGGCCGGCAGGTCGATCTTATTCAGAACCGGCACAACCTCGAGATCCATCTCCATCGCGGTATAGCAGTTTGCCAGGGTCTGGGCTTCAACGCCCTGCCCGGCATCGACAACCAGCAGCGCGCCTTCACAGGCCGCCAGCGAGCGTGATACTTCATAGGAGAAGTCAACGTGGCCTGGGGTGTCGATAAAGTTCAGTTGATAGGTTTCACCATCAGCCGCTTTGTAATCCAGCGTAACGCTTTGCGCCTTAATGGTGATACCGCGTTCGCGTTCCAGGTCCATGGAGTCCAGAACCTGGGCTTCCATTTCACGATCAGACAGGCCACCGCAAATCTGGATAATACGGTCAGACAGCGTCGACTTACCGTGGTCAATGTGAGCAATGATCGAAAAGTTACGTATGTTCTTCATATAGTTAAATAATTATGCCTTACGAATTCCTGGAGGCCGCTGTTCTTAGCCTGACGTTTTTCAGTGCGAAAACGCAGCATTCTACACTACATCCTCGCTACCTGGAAATGCACTTAGAGACAGGTATAGCGTGAAGAGAGGGCGTTTTCTGTATTAGGTCGTAAAAAATGATAAAGCCCGATGGATCACCGGGCCTCAGAAGAGAGCGTCTCAACACGAAGCTGGTCTGGCGCAAGCCCGACGCTGAGAATGACAGGCTGCCACTCTTCGCGCGCGGCGAGCTTCGGCGAGAGACCTTTGGCAAGCCAAAATCCTCCCACGCCCCCCAGCGCGGCACCGCACATGGCGGCCACGTCGGTACCAAACAGCATCTGAAAAAGGCCGCCCATGACAAACAGCCCCACCAGCGGAGAGAGATAGACCAGCATCGCGGAACTGAGCAGGCTACCTTCCGCAATCCCCAGTTCCACCTTCTGACCCGCCACCAGCGGCTGTTCGCTCGGCACGGAAATCGTATGCGATGTCTGTGGCCCTAACTTATTCAGCACGCGGCTGCCACAACCGGCTCGGGATGCACAGCTATTGCATGAGGCTTTAACATCACAGCTGACCAGCGCAATACCATTCTGCCATGAGACGACGGTAGCCCACTCTTTAATCATTGTGCGGCCCTGAATTTAATGCTGTCTGAAATGCGCTTCGCCGTCTGCGGAGGTAATTCCCCCACAATCGTGATCTCTGCGTTATCGCGTACCGTTGTGCTGACCGTACGACGCCCGGTACGAAGCATTTGTTCAGCGCTATTTGCCGTTGCGCGGTTGATGTTCACCGAGAAGCTGAACAAGCCATCGGAATAGAGGCGTGATTCAACTGGCGTATCAATAGTGGGCAACTGACGGCGGCTGCTGGACACTTCGCTAAAGCCTTGCGGGATCCATGAAGGAACCCAGTTGAAATTAGCGGAGTCCCCTGCCGGAACAGAAAGCAGCGGCGGCAGGCTGGCCTTCGCCAGATTCTGCATGCTGTTGCCAACCTGATTGTTCACGCTGAAGGAGATGACGCGGAACTGTTCAAGCGTCTCACCGTCGCGGTCGAGCAGATCCACACGCATCGGCAGCTTGGTTTCCGCATCAATCCAGACGATATAGCTGTAGCGCGTGCCATCGCGCGCAACCACGCGAATCACTTCACACAGTCTGTCTGCAATACGGGTACGCCCTACCGAAATAAAATCATAGTAAGGGGCAAGCCGTTTGAAGTCGGTATAGATAAGCGACGGCAGAGAATCAACGATATAGTCGCCATTCAGCGTGAAAGGCTCCAGACCGGGTTCGAAATAGCTGATTTCGTTGCCACGCTGGACAACTTCCCGACGTGGACCATCCATCTGTAAAAGCTGGGCGAGCGGCTGGTTATCAAGACGGGCATGGCGATAGCGTAACGACTCGACGCCCTGCTTGTTGATGCTGATAAATGCCAACTCGTAATTGAGTGACTGGCTGGCCAGATTCATTTGCTGCAACAACGCCCCGGATGAAACATCAGCCGAGGCGTTAGCAGAGAAGAACAGGCTACCCGCCATCAGAGACATGGCGAACCAAAGTTGCTTCATTACTGCGATTGCGTTCCTAAAGTTTGGTTTCCGGGCACCTGCACAGCAGCTTGCTGAGTTTGGGCCTGCTCAAACTGAAGCTGTTCAGAGTGCAGACGACGCTGCAACTCGTAATCCTGCAACATCGCATTAATGCGACGGCGCTGCTCCTGCACCTGCTGTTGCTGACCGCCGCTGGCGGAGGCATCAGCCGGTACGCCCAGACTTACCGGGCTGGCTTTGCCCATCATCGGCAGTGTGTTGAACACTGGCGCTTCTGGCTGCTGATTAGTTTCAGACTGAGTATTATAGTGCTGGACGCCAACGATAACTGCAAGCGATACGCATGCAGCCACCCCCATTTGGGTGAGCTGGCTGGCCCATGGACGCACCTTTTGCCAGAACGGCATTTTCTGCCACTGGTGAGGCGCAGGTTGAGCTTCAGGAATCAGCGGAGTGGTCTGATGAACAGGCTCATTCTCGATGGCCGCCATCACGCGGGCTGAGATATCGAAATGGAGAACCTCTCCGGTATCACCGCGCAGCGTGTCACGGATGAGATGGTAACTCTCCCAGGTCTCTTGCATTTCGGGAGAATGAGACAGCTCGTTGAGCAGCTCACTATCCAGCGTCTCACCATCCATTAAAGCGGAAAGTTTTTCTTTCTGCATGCCTAATACCTTTTCCAGTATCCCGCTATCGTCAACGCCTGATAAGCGGTTGAACTTTATTATCAATAGCTTCTCGCGCACGGAAAATTCGTGAACGCACCGTGCCGACCGGGCAATCCATGATAGCGGCTATCTCTTCATAGCTCAGACCATCAAGCTCCCGTAACGTAATTGCCATGCGTAAATCTTCCGGGAGCGACTCGATCGTGCGAAAAACAATTTGTCTCAGTTCTTCTGACAACATTAAGTTCTCAGGGTTCGAAATTTCTTTCAGCGCACCGCCACTTTCGAAGTTTTCGGCGTCGATAGCGTCTACATCACTGGACGGCGGACGACGGCCCTGAGCAACCAGATAATTCTTTGCCGTATTGACAGCAATACGGTATAGCCAGGTATAAAAAGCACTATCTCCCCGGAACGAATCCAGCGCGCGATAGGCCTTAATAAAAGACTCTTGCACCACGTCAGGTACATCACCTGACGGTACATAGCGGGACACCAGACTCGCCACCTTATGCTGGTAGCGCACCACCAGTAAGTTAAAGGCTTTCTGATCTCCCTTCTGGACCCGTTCAACCAGGACCTGGTCCGTTAACTGCTCGCTCATCCGAGGTAATGTCTCCCCAAACCTAAATTCCACGCGTTATCGAAACGCCACTCTACAACTACCGCACTTTGAGCAAGCACCAGCTTAGAGTGTCTGATCTTCAATAAGTTCCGTAACGCCTTTGTTTTTGTTCATCGCGCCGCAGACCGTTCATTTTCTCTCATTATAAGTCTGTTCACGATACGCACCACTTTCTGACAAGAAACATCTTTTTCCCGCCAGAAGAGTAACGCAACACGGGCTTTATTTCACCACAAAATCTGACGCTAACGATCTGCTTCGCAAAATAATTTCATTCATTTACCTCTCGTTTACCCCTGCTTACGCGTTTAGCAATTGCAACACCCACTAAAAAAAACGTGCGATATCTCGCATTCAGGTGCTATTCTGCCCAATCACTGTTTAGTACATTAAACAAAAAATCATGAACACAACACCTGAACTTCATTGTGATGTACTGATCATCGGCAGCGGTGCTGCCGGTCTTTCTCTGGCGCTTCGTCTGGCCGAGCATCAGAACGTTATTGTCCTGAGCAAAGGTCCGATAAGTGAAGGCTCAACATTTTATGCCCAGGGCGGTATTGCCGCGGTGTTTGACGAGACCGACAGCATTGCGTCGCATGTGGAAGATACGCTGATTGCCGGAGCCGGGATCGTGGATGCGCACGCCGCAGAGTTTGTCGCAAGCAATGCCCGCCATTGCGTTCAGTGGCTCATCGATCAGGGCGTATTATTTGATACCCAGGTTCAGCCTAACGGTGAAGAGAGCTACCACCTGACCCGTGAAGGCGGCCACAGCCACCGCCGCATCCTGCACGCCGCGGATGCTACCGGAAAAGAAGTGGAAACCACGCTGGTCAGCAAAGCGCTGAACCATCCTAATATCCGGGTCCTTGAGCGGAGCAACGCCGTTGATCTGATCATTTCCGACAAGATTGGCTTGCCCGGCACGCGTCGCGTGGTGGGGGCGTGGGTCTGGAACCGTAATAAAGAGAAGGTGGAAACCTGTCAGGCAAAGGCCGTCGTGCTGGCTACAGGTGGCGCCTCCAAGGTGTACCAGTACACCACGAACCCGGATATCGCTTCCGGGGACGGTATCGCCATGGCCTGGCGCGCCGGCTGCCGCGTGGCAAACCTCGAATTTAATCAGTTTCATCCCACCGCCCTGTTCCATCCTCAGGCGCGCAACTTCCTGCTGACGGAAGCCCTGCGTGGCGAAGGCGCTTATTTGAAACGCCCTGATGGCTCCCGCTTTATGCCCGACTTCGACGCCCGGGGTGAGCTGGCCCCGCGCGATATCGTCGCGCGCGCCATCGACCATGAAATGAAGCGTCTTGGCGTGGACTGCATGTATCTTGATATCAGCCATAAGCCAGCAGAGTTCATTCGCCAGCATTTTCCGATGATTTACGAAAAACTGCTGAGCCTGGGGATTGATTTGACCCGCGATCCAGTGCCCATTGTGCCTGCGGCACACTATACCTGCGGTGGCGTCATGGTTGACGATCATGGACGCACTGACGTAGACGGACTGTATGCTATTGGTGAGGTCAGCTATACCGGACTTCACGGCGCGAACCGTATGGCCTCTAACTCGTTGCTTGAATGTCTGGTGTACGGCTGGTCAGCAGCGGAAGACATCACCAGGCGAATGCCTTACGCCCGCGAGACAGAGCAGTTGCCTGCCTGGGATGAAAGCCGCGTGGATAACCCGGACGAGCGGGTCGTGATCCAGCACAACTGGCACGAGCTACGGCTATTTATGTGGGACTACGTTGGGATTGTGCGCACCACGAAACGTCTGGAACGGGCGTTGCGCCGCATTACGATGCTGCAACAGGAAATTGATGAATATTATGCCCATTTCCGCGTTTCCAATAATCTGCTGGAGCTGCGCAATCTGGTGCAGGTTGCCGAGCTTATTGTTCGTTGCGCGATGATGCGTAAAGAGAGCCGCGGGCTGCACTACACCCTCGACTACCCGGATCAGCTTCCTGAGTCCGGCCCGTCGATACTCGCCCCGCAGGTTTACATAAACAGATAAAACGCCTGGGTCAGAGCCGTGTAATCTTCGGAATAACGCTGGTCTGGCCCACGGATCACCATTCGGTCATTAAAGCATTCACCCTCTTTTGGCGAGAGCGCCAGCAGCACGCGGTGCGGCAACCGGCCTTCCGTATCAGAGATGTCAGTTCGCAGACGTAACGTCCAGCCGATCTCCTGCGCGATACCAATGAACGTGTTGCCGGTACTCTCGGGCAGGACCACACAGAAAAAACCTTCTTCGGAGATGAGTTCTGCCGCACTGGTGAGCAGCGCTTTATGATCGAGGGAGCCGGTATAACGCGCCTGTTCACGCTCGGGTGTCCCGCACTCAACGCCGGGCTCGTAGTAGGGAGGGTTGCTGACAATCAGATCGTAACGCGCGGTTTGTTCAGGCGCCCAGGCGAGCACATCTGCGCATTCCACTTTCATTCGGGCTGCCCAGGGAGATTCGGCCATATTGTCACTCGCCTGCTCTGCGGCCTGCGCATCCAGTTCGACGGCATCAATGGTGACATGTTCTTCCGTACGCTGCGCAAGCATCAACGCCACCAGCCCGCTGCCGGTACCGATATCAAGAATACGCTTAACGCCTGCGACAGGTGCCCATGCTCCCAGTAAAATGCCGTCTGTACCGACTTTCATGGCACAGCGATCGTGGGCGACAAAAAATTGTTTAAACGTAAAACCATCGCGGCGCAGCTGCGCTTTGAGTTGAGACATGTCAGGACAACCTTCTAAGTGAAACTGGAGTAGCATAGGGGAAAGCGAAGTGGCCGCAAAGCGATATCCATACAAACAGATGAAGATTACAGCCGTAACGTCTATAATCAGCGCCCCACACAGAGGTAGAACATGACTGTAACGACTTTTTCCGAACTTGAACTCGATGAAAGCCTGCTCAATGCACTTGAGAGCAAAGGCTTTACACGCCCGACCGCCATTCAGGCAGCGGCCATTCCGCCTGCGCTTGAGGGCCGCGATGTGCTCGGTTCTGCGCCAACCGGCACGGGGAAGACAGCAGCCTATTTGCTGCCTGTGTTGCAGCACCTGCTCGACTTTCCACGTAAAAAATCTGGCCCGCCGCGTATTTTGATCCTGACGCCTACGCGCGAACTGGCTATGCAGGTTGCCGATCACGCGCGTGAACTCGCGGCGAATACACGTCTGGATATTGCCACTATCACCGGCGGCGTTGCGTATATGAACCACGCTGAAGTGTTCAGCGAAAACCAGGACATCGTCGTCGCGACGACGGGCCGCCTGCTGCAGTACATTAAAGAAGAGAACTTCGACTGCCGCGCGGTAGAGACGCTGATCCTCGACGAAGCCGACCGCATGCTGGACATGGGCTTTGCGCAGGATATCGAGCATATTGCAGGTGAAACGCGCTGGCGTAACCAGACGATGCTGTTCTCTGCCACCCTTGAAGGGGATGCGATCAAGGACTTCGCAGAGCGTCTGCTGGAAGATCCGGTGGAAGTCTCTGCGACGCCGTCCACGCGAGAGCGTAAGAAGATCCACCAGTGGTATTACCGTGCGGACAATCTTGAGCACAAGGTTGAGCTGCTCAAGCACCTGCTTAAGCAGGAAGACGCCACCCGCACCATCGTGTTTGTGCGTAAGCGCGAGCGCGTGCACGAGCTGGCTGAAATGCTGCGTAACGCCGGGATCAACAACTGCTATCTTGAAGGTGAGATGGCGCAGATCAAGCGTACCGAAGGTATTAAGCGTCTGACCGATGGCCGCGTTAACGTGCTGGTCGCAACAGACGTTGCCGCACGCGGGATCGACATCCCTGACGTAAGCCATGTCATTAACTTCGATATGCCGCGTAGCGGAGATACCTATCTGCACCGCATTGGCCGTACCGGTCGCGCGGGCCGCAAAGGGATTGCGATTTCACTGGTTGAAGCGCATGACCACCTGCTGCTGCAGAAAATTGGCCGCTATGTTGACGAGCCGCTGAAAGCGCGCGTTATTGATGGATTGCGCCCAACTACACGTGCGCCGAGTGAAAAAATGACGGGTAAACCGTCCAAGAAAGCGCTGGCGAAACGTGCTGAGAGAAAAGAGAAAGAAAAAGAGAAGCCGCGCGTGAAGCAACGCCACCGCGATACCAAAAACATTGGTAAGCGCCGTAAGCCAAGCTCTGCTGCGCCAGAGACCAAAACTGAAGAGTAAAAAAAGCCGGGGCATTTCCCGGCTTTTTTATTCCACCCCCGTGGCTGAAACCTTACAGGCTTTCAGTAAAGGTACGGGCGATAACGTCGCGCTGCTGTTCTGGAGTCAGTGAGTTAAAACGAACCGCATAGCCAGACACACGGATAGTCAGCTGCGGGTATTTCTCTGGGTGCTCAACGGCATCCATCAGCGTTTCGCGGCGCAGCACGTTAACGTTCAGGTGCTGACCCCCTTCAACGCGCACTTCCGGCTGCACTTCCATTGGGATTTCACGGTATTCGATTTCGCCCAGTTTGTTCACCGGTACGATTTCATCTTCAGCAAAACCCGCTTTCGCTACTACACAGCGCGCTTCATTTTTCTCGCTGTCCAGCAGCCAGAAAGAGTTGAGCAGATCGTCATTTGCCGCTTTGGTAATCTGGATACCTGTAATCATGTGTTGCCTCCCTTAGGCTACATTAACTGATGCTGGCCTTACGCGGCCAATTGGTAAAACCATTGTTTCTTGTGTGTATATATATCATTCACACCCCGGTGATTTATTGATTTAAATCAACAAAAACACCAACCACATAAAGAGTGTGGTTTGAATTTATTGTTTAAGATCAATTTCACACCCCTGCCAATTAAACTTAACCTGCATCATTTCAAAATAAATTTAATTGCTTAGCACGCATTTCAGCGCGTAATTTTGCTCACCGGAGTTAAACAGGTAAGCTAGTCACAGATTGAGATTCGCAGGAGAGCGACATGACGACACCTTTAACCTGGCATGACGTGCTGGCAGAAGAAAAGCAGCAGCCTTATTTTATCAACACGCTCAGCACCGTTGCCGCTGAGCGTCAGTCCGGGCAGACGATTTATCCGCCGCAAAAAGATGTGTTCAACGCGTTTCGCTATACCGAGCTGAGCGATGTGAAAGTGGTCATACTGGGCCAGGATCCCTATCACGGCCCTGGGCAGGCGCACGGGCTGGCGTTTTCCGTTCGTCCGGGCGTGGCTATCCCCCCTTCTCTGCTCAACATGTATAAAGAGCTTGAGGGAACCGTGCCCGGGTTTACCCGCCCTAACCACGGTTATCTGGAAAGCTGGGCGCGCCAGGGCGTGCTGTTACTGAACACGGTGCTCACCGTAAGGGCGGGTCAGGCGCATTCGCACGCCAGCCTTGGGTGGGAAACCTTTACCGATAAAGTCATCAGCCTTATCAACGAGCATCGTGAAGGGGTCGTGTTTTTACTCTGGGGATCGCATGCACAGAAGAAAGGTGCGATTATCGACCGTCAGCGCCATCACGTGTTGAAGGCACCGCATCCGTCACCGCTGTCTGCGCATCGCGGCTTCTTTGGCAGTAATCATTTTGTTCTGGCAAATGAATGGCTGGAAAAACGTGGCGAAACGCCAATTGACTGGATGCCTGTGTTACCGGCAGAGAGCGAGTAGGGTTTGAATGTGCCGGGGCAAGCCCGGCATATAAGAGGCTTAAGCCTTATTCTGACGCCACCACTCGGCCAGCAGCACGCCGGTCGCAACGGATACGTTCAGACTTTCCACATTGCCTGTTCCGTCGATAGAGACGCTCAGATCTGCACTGGAGAGCGCCGCGTCAGACAGACCATCGCGTTCCTGACCTAATACCAGCACCATTTTACGCGGCAGCGTCGCTTTAAACAGCGGCGTACCGGCATGGCTCGAAGTGGTTACGATGGAATAGCCCGCTTTACGGAACTGCTCAAGGGCATCCAGAACGCTGTCGCCAGTGATAGGCTGTACGTGCTCGGCCCCGCCTTCCGCAGTACGGATCGCGGCGCCGGATTCCAGCAGCGCGGCATCCTGCAGCAGCACGCCCTTCACGCCAAAGTGCGCGCAGCTGCGCATCATTGCGCCCAGATTATGCGGGTTGCCCACGTCTTCCAGCGCCAGCACGCAGTCATCGGCATCCGCCTGGCTGACCCACTGCTGCACGGTCGTGCCGTTACGTTTTTTGATCAGGAAGCAGACGCCGCCGTGGTGTTCAGTACCGGAGGCTTTGGTCAGCTCGGCATCATCCACAACGTGGTAGGCTTTACGGTTCGCGGCCATCCAGCGCAGCGCTTCTTTAAAGCGCGGGGTCACGCTCTGGATGAACCAGGCGCGGACGATACACTCAGGACGGCTCTGGAACAGCGCCTGGCAGGCGTTCTCGCCATATACGCGGGTCTCTTCCGCGCGCTGACGGCGCAGTACTTCCGGGTCAATAAAGCTTTTACCGCTGATACCGCCGTGATCTGGTTTTTCCGGCGTCTCATCGCCAGGGGCGCGAGAAACGGTGCGCCACGGTGAGGCGTTATCGCGTGAGAAGTCATCACGCGGACGATCGTCGCGTGGACGGTCACTGCGTGGGCGGTCGGAACGCGGACGGTCATCGCGTTTGCGATCGTCACGTTTGCGGTCATCACCGCGGGTATTTTTGTCATCGCGGGCGGGGCGACGGCCACCGTCTGCACGAGAGGACGCCGGACGCCCGCCCCCTTTTCCGGTACGCGGATTTTGGGTGCGTTTATCAGAGTCATCATCACTGCGGACATACATCACTTTGACCTTGCCGCTTTTGTTTTTCATTTCGTCGTTCATGCTTTTCTCCACCAGCGCTGCGCGAAGCGCGCAGATTACCCGATGTGCCAGCGCATAGCCATAATTTCGTACAAAAGCCTGTGACTATTATTCTCATTGAATAAAACGCATTGTTGTTTCAAACAGGCTCATTGATAATATGTAACATATTAGAAACATTATCGGCGTTCTGCCGCTGTCCCACGGCTCTATCAGAGGTTAGTTATGAATACCGTATGTGCCAACTGTCAGGCTCTTAATCGCATTCCGGACGATCGGATTGAAGATGGTGCGAAATGCGGACGTTGTGGCCATGAATTGTTTGATGGCGATGTCATTAACGCGACGGGTGCTACGCTGGACAAACTCCTCAAGGACGATCTCCCGGTGGTGGTCGATTTCTGGGCGCCCTGGTGCGGTCCGTGCCGCAGCTTTGCGCCAATCTTCGAAGATGTGGCCGAAGAGCGCAGCGGGAAAATGCGGTTCGTGAAGGTCAATACCGAAGCCGAACGCGAGCTGAGCGCACGTTTTCGTATTCGCAGTATCCCGACCATCATGATTTTCAAAAATGGTGAAGTGATCGATATGCTCAACGGTGCGGTTCCAAAAGCCCCCTTTGATAGCTGGTTAAACGAATCGCTGTAACATTCCCGGGGCACATCTTGTGCCCCGTTCCCGCCTCTGCGAAAATAGGGTTTTTCCTCCATTTCGCCCATGACTGATAACGCTGTCCTTACATTACGCGCCGAGCGCCTTGCGCGCGCTACCCGACCGTTCCTCGCCCGCGGCAACCGTATTCGCCGCTGTCAGCGCTGCCTGCTGCCGCTGAAGGTTTGTCTGTGCGAAACGCTGGCCCCGAGTTCGGCGGAGAGCCGCTTTTGTCTGGTCATGTTCGATACCGAGCCGATGAAACCCAGCAATACGGGGCGTCTTATCGCCGATATTCTGCCGGATACCGCCGCGTTTCAGTGGTCCCGTACGGCACCGCCTCAGGCTCTGCTCGACCTGGTGGCAAGCCCGAACTATCAGCCGATGGTGGTTTTCCCGGCGTCTTATGCGGGAGAACAGCGTCAGGTCCTTACCGCGCCGCCATCCGGGAAACCGCCACTGTTTATTATGCTGGACGGAACCTGGACCGAAGCGCGGAAAATGTTTCGTAAAAGCCCCTATCTTGACGCGCTGCCGGTGATTTCTGTCGATCTTTCCCGCGTCTCGGCCTACCGCCTGCGCGAAGCCCATGCTGACGGCCAATATTGCACCGCCGAAGTGGCCATTGCGCTGCTGGATTTAGCAGGAGATACCGCAGCGGCCGGCGCCCTGGGCAACCATTTCTCATGTTTCCGGGAGCGCTATCTGGCGGGAAAAACCGTTCATAAGGGCAGCATCACAGCAACGGAGACGGAAAGCGTTTAAAATCATCAGGTCGCTTGCATTTACAGGAGGCCTGCATGAGCCAGAGAGGGTTAGAAGCGCTACTCCGACCTAAATCCATTGCCGTCATCGGCGCATCAATGAAACCCGATCGTGCTGGCTATCTGATGATGCGTAACCTGCTGGCCGGGGGATTCAACGGTCCCGTTATGCCCGTCACGCCGGCTTATAAGGCCGTTCAGGGCGTGCTTGCGTGGCCGGACGTGGAGAGCCTGCCTTTCGTACCGGATCTCGCCGTTCTGTGTACAAACGCCAAACGCAATCCGGAACTGCTGGAGTCACTCGGCAAGAAAGGGTGTAAAACCTGCATTATTCTCTCGTCTCCGCCTGAACAGCAACCCGAACTGCTGGCCTGCGCCAGCCGTTATCAGATGCGCATTCTTGGGCCGAACAGCCTGGGTCTGCTCGCGCCCTGGCAGGGGCTGAACGCCAGCTTCTCCCCGGTGCCAATTCGCAAAGGCAAACTCGCCTTTATCTCGCAGTCGGCAGCCGTATCGAACACTATCCTCGACTGGGCGCAGCAGCGTGAGATGGGATTTTCCTACTTCATTGCCCTGGGCGACAGCATGGATATCGACGTTGACGAGCTGCTGGATTTCCTGGCGAGAGACAGCAAAACCAGCGCAATCCTCCTTTACCTTGAGCATCTGAGCGACGCCCGTCGTTTTGTATCGGCTTCACGAAGTGCTTCCCGCAATAAGCCGATCCTCGTTATCAAAAGCGGTCGCAGTCCTGCGGCTCAGCGTCTGCTGCAGTCCCATTCCGGCATGGATCCCGCCTGGGATGCCGCCATTCAGCGCGCGGGGTTACTGCGGGTGCAGGATACGCATGAACTTTTTTCCGCCGTTGAGACGCTAAGCCATATGCGACCGCTGCGCGGTGAGAAGTTGATGATCGTCAGTAATGGTGCCGCACCTGCCGCACTCGCGCTGGATGAGCTTTGGCTGCGTAACGGCAAACTGGCCACGTTGGGTGAAGAGACGCTGCAACGCCTCAGAGAGGCGCTTCCCGCAAGCGTGACGCCCGACAATCCGCTTGATTTGCGCGATGACGCCAGCAGCGATCGCTATATCAGGGCAATCTCCATTTTGCTGGACAGCCAGGATTTCGATGCGCTGATGATTATCCACTCCCCTAGTGCGGTCGCGCCGGGCAGTGAAAGCGCGCGGGCGATGATTGAGGCAGTACGAAACCATCCGCGCGGCAAATACGTCACCCTACTGACCAACTGGTGCGGTGAGTTTTCCTCTCAGGAGGCACGACGCCTGTTCAGTGAAGCCGGACTGCCAACCTACCGCACGCCGGAAGGCACCATCACGGCATTTATGCATATGGTGGAATATCGACGCAACCAGAAACAGCTGCGTGAGACGCCGGCTTTGCCGGGTAATCTGACGGCGAACACCGTCGACGTTCACCGGCTATTGCAGCAAGCTATCGAAGAAGGCGCGACCTCGCTTGATACGCATGAAGTGCAGCCCATTCTGGGCAGCTACGGGATGCAAACTCTGCCAACCTGGATCGCCAGCGACAGCCCTGAGGCCGTACATATAGCCGAACAAATTGGCTACCCGGTCGCCCTTAAGCTGCGTTCCCCCGATATTCCGCATAAGTCGGACGTTCAGGGGGTCATGCTGTACCTGCGTACGGCAACGGAGGTGCAGCAGGCAGCCGATGCCATTTTCGATCGCGTCAAAATGGCCTGGCCGCAGGCGCGGATCCACGGGCTGCTGGTGCAGAGCATGGCTAACCGCGCGGGCGCTCAGGAACTGCGGGTAGTGGTTGAACACGATCCCGTCTTTGGCCCGCTCATTATGTTGGGAGAAGGCGGCGTTGAGTGGCGTCCGGAAGAGCAGGCCGCGGTGGCATTACCACCGCTGAACATGAATCTGGCGCGCTATCTCATCATTCAGGCGATTAAAAGCAAAAAGATCCGAGGCCGCAGTGCCCTGCGTCCGCTCGATATTGCCGGGTTGAGTCAGTTCCTGGTGCAGGTGTCTAACCTAATCGTAGATTGTGCGGAGATCCAGAGGCTAGATATCCATCCGCTGCTCGCTTCCGGCACTGAATTTACGGCGCTGGACGTGACGCTGGATATCGCGCCATTCGAAGGGGACAGAGAGAGCCGCCTGGCGATCCGTCCGTATCCTCTGCAGCTGGAAGAGTGGGTTGAGATGAAGAATGGGGAACGCGCCTTGTTCCGCCCTATTCTGCCGGAAGATGAACCTCAGCTGCGGGCCTTTATCTCTCAGGTCACGAAAGAGGATCTTTATTACCGCTACTTTAGCGAAATCAACGAATTTACCCATGATGATTTAGCCAATATGACCCAGATCGACTACGATCGAGAAATGGCATTTGTCGCTGTTCGGCGTTCCGATCGGGGCGATGAGATCCTGGGCGTGACGCGCGCTATTTCTGACCCGGATAACGTCGACGCGGAGTTTGCCGTCCTGGTACGCTCCGATCTTAAAGGCCTGGGTCTGGGCAGACGGCTGCTGGAAAAACTCATCAGTTATACGCGAGATCACGGATTGTTACGTCTGAATGGCATTACTATGCCGAACAATCGCGGTATGGTGACCCTGGCGCGAAAACTCGGATTTGACGTTGATATTCAGCTGGACGAAGGTATTGTCGCCTTATCCCTCGGCCTGACATCAGCAGACAAACCCGAGTAAGCTACTGGAAATGTTACCCACTTTGGACGGGACTGGTGGTATCATTGTCCGCTTATGTTGTTTGCATGGTACAGACAACCCTTCAATGAACAGAGAAGAAACGCACTGTGATGTTGTCAAAATTTAAGCGTAATAAACATCAACAACACCTTGCTCAACTACCGAAGATTTCTCAGTCAGTTGATGATGTAGAGTTCTTTTACGCTCCCGCTCATTTTCGGGAGACGCTTCTGGAAAAAATTGCCAGTGCCACGCGACGCATTTGCATTGTGGCCCTGTATCTTGAACAAGATGAAGGCGGGCGCGCGATCCTGAACGCGCTCTATGAAGCCAAGCGTCAGCGTCCAGAGCTGGATGTTCGCGTACTGGTTGACTGGCATCGCGCCCAGCGTGGCCGTATTGGCGCGGCCGCTTCAAATACCAATGCAGACTGGTATTGCCGCACGGCGCAGGAAAATCCTGGCGTCGATGTGCCTGTTTATGGCGTACCGGTGAATACCCGTGAAGCGCTCGGCGTTCTCCATTTTAAAGGGTTTATCATTGATGACAGCGTCCTGTACAGCGGCGCAAGTCTGAATGACGTTTACCTTCATCAGCTCGATAAATATCGCTACGATCGTTATCATCTGATCCGTAATCCGCAGATGGCCGATATTATGTTTAACTGGGTTGATAAAAACCTGGTACATGGCCGTGGCGTTAATCGCCTTGACGATCCTGAGCGCCCTAAAAGCCCGGAGATCAAAAATGATGTTCGCGCCTTCCGCCAGGAGCTGCGCGATGCGGTCTACCATTTTCAGGGCGATGCGAATAACGAAGAGTTATCCGTTACCCCTCTGGTAGGGCTCGGCAAATCAAGCCTGCTGAATAAAACGATCTTCCATCTGATGCCGTGCGCGGAGCAGAAACTTACCATCTGCACGCCGTACTTTAACCTTCCCGCCGTACTGGTACGTAACATTATTCAGCTACTGCGCGATGGTAAAAAAGTGGAAATTATCGTCGGGGATAAAACGGCAAACGACTTCTTCATCCCTGAAGATCAGCCGTTCAAAATCATCGGCGCGCTGCCTTATCTTTATGAGATTAACCTGCGCCGTTTCCTGAGCCGTTTACAATATTACGTAAACACTGACCAGTTGGTTGTGCGTCTCTGGAAAGATGAAGACAACAGTTACCATCTGAAAGGCATATGGGTCGACGATGAGTGGATGCTGCTGACCGGTAACAATCTGAACCCGCGCGCGTGGCGGCTGGATCTGGAAAACGCGATCCTGATCCATGACCCTCAGCATGAGTTAGCCGCACAGCGTGAGCGTGAACTGGAGTTGATTCGCACGCATACCACGGTGGTTAATCATTACCGCGAGCTGCAGAGCATTGCCGATTATCCGGTGAAAGTCCGCAAGCTGATTCGCCGCTTGCGTCGTATCCGTATTGATCGACTTATCAGCCGTATTCTGTAATGTCCAGGCCCTGCCACCCGCAGGGCTTTTTTATGGAGCCCTATAATGCGCATCCTCCTGTTACTGAGCGTCCTCTTTCTGAGTGGCTGCAGTCATATGGCCAACGATAGCTGGTCCGGTCAGGATAAAGCACAGCATTTCCTCGCTTCCGCTATGCTTTCCGCAGCGGGTAATGAGTACGCGCAGCATCAGGGATACAGCCGTGACCGTAGCGCGGGGATAGGGTTGATGTTCTCTGTGGGCCTTGGGGCATCAAAAGAACTGTGGGATAGCCGCCCCTCAGGGAGCGGCTGGAGCTGGAAAGATTTCGCCTGGGATGTCGCCGGCGCAACGACCGGCTATGCCGTGTGGCAGATGGCGCATTATTAAAGACGAATGCCTTTCCCTTTGCGATGCAGCATCAGGGAGACAACAAAGGCCAGCGCCCCCATTACCGTCACGTACCAGAAGAATGTCGTTTCACTTCCCCATGATTTAAGCGACAGCGCAACGTACTCCGCCGAACCACCAAACAACGCGTTGGCTACTGCATAAGAAAGCCCAACCCCCAGCGCACGCACCTGTGCCGGGAACATTTCGGCTTTCAGTATCCCGCTGATAGAGGTATAGAAACTGACAATCACCATCGCCAGCATGACCAGCGCAAATGCGGCATATGGCGATGATACGTGCTGGAGCGCAGACAGAACAGGCACGGTACACAACGCCGACAGCCCGCCAAAGATCAGCATTGACGTACGTCGGCCAATTTTATCCGAAAGCGCTCCGATAATCGGTTGGATGAGCATAAAGACAAATAGCGCCACAGTCATAATAACGCTGGCGACATTTGCGTGCATCCCGGTGGTGTTCACCAGGTACTTCTGCATATAGGTGGTGAATGTGTAAAAGCTGAGTGAGCCGCCCGCTGTAAAGCCCAGCACCATCAGGAAAGCCTTGCGGTTACGCCATAACCCTTTAAAGGTTCCCGCCTCCTTCAGCGTTCTGACCTCTTTCTGCGAGGTTTCATCCAGCTGACGACGTAGCCAAAGTGCAACAACTGCCAGCACGGCCCCCATCGCAAAAGGAATTCGCCATCCCCAGGCGTGGAGTTGTTCATCTGTCAGGATTTGCTGCAGGATCACCACCACGAGAATCGCCAGCAGTTGTCCACCAATAAGCGTTACATACTGGAATGAGGCGTAAAAGCCTTTACGGCCTTCCAGCGCAATTTCACTCATATAGGTCGCACTGGTGCCGTATTCACCACCGACCGATAGCCCCTGAAATAAGCGGGCCAGCAAAAGTAGCGCCGGAGCCCAGGTGCCAATCGATTCATATCCCGGTAAACAGGCGATCACCAGAGAACCAAAGCACATCATACACACGGAGATCAGCATGGAGGCCTTACGCCCGCGGCGATCCGCAATGCGGCCAAACAGCCAGCCACCGATGGGGCGCATTAAGAATCCTGCGGCAAATACTCCCGCCGTTTGTAGCAGCTGCGTCGTGGTGTTGCCGGAGGGGAAGAAAATATGTGCGAAGTAGAGTGAACAGAATGAGTAGACGTAAAAGTCGAACCATTCTACCAGGTTCCCTGAAGAGGCACTGACGATTGCCCATACCCTTCTTCGGGTATCGCTGTTAGCCAGCGTCCCGTTTGATGCTATGCTTTCTGTCATTGTGATTATGCTCCTGCCATATACAGCGGCTTATTGAGCTAGCAAACTCAATTACCTCGTAAATGAAATGTTATAATTTTGTTATAAATAACATTGAGACAGGGATCACACATTTTATTAGCAGGATAAGGGATTAAGAGAAAGGCCAGAGTTTCCGGAACACAAAGCAAAAAACCCCGCACCTTACGGTACGGGGTTCTTCTTGATTGATGCCTGGCAGTTCCCTACTCTCACATGGGGAGACCCCACACTACCATCGGCGCTACGGCGTTTCACTTCTGAGTTCGGCATGGGGTCAGGTGGGACCACCGCGCTAAAGCCGCCAGGCAAATTCTGTTAATCTGTATCAGGCTGAATATTGATTGTTCTGTCTCTTCCGCCAAAACATCTTCGGCGTTGTAAGGTTAAGCCTCACGGTTCATTAGTATCGGTTAGCTCAACGCATCGCTGCGCTTACACACCCGACCTATCAACGTCGTCGTCTTCAACGTTCCTTCAGGACTCTCAAGGAGTCAGGGAGAACTCATCTCGGGGCAAGTTTCGTGCTTAGATGCTTTCAGCACTTATCTCTTCCGCATTTAGCTACCGGGCAGTGCCATTGGCATGACAACCCGAACACCAGTGATGCGTCCACTCCGGTCCTCTCGTACTAGGAGCAGCCCCCCTCAATTCTCCAGCGCCCACGGCAGATAGGGACCGAACTGTCTCACGACGTTCTAAACCCAGCTCGCGTACCACTTTAAATGGCGAACAGCCATACCCTTGGGACCTACTTCAGCCCCAGGATGTGATGAGCCGACATCGAGGTGCCAAACACCGCCGTCGATATGAACTCTTGGGCGGTATCAGCCTGTTATCCCCGGAGTACCTTTTATCCGTTGAGCGATGGCCCTTCCATTCAGAACCACCGGATCACTATGACCTGCTTTCGCACCTGCTCGAGCCGTCACTCTCGCAGTCAAGCTAGCTTATGCCATTGCACTAACCTCCTGATGTCCGACCAGGATTAGCTAACCTTCGTGCTCCTCCGTTACTCTTTGGGAGGAGACCGCCCCAGTCAAACTACCCACCAGACACTGTCCGCAACCCGGATTACGGGTCCACGTTAGAACACCAGCCATTAAAGGGTGGTATTTCAAGGACGGCTCCACGCAGACTGGCGTCCACGCTTCAAAGCCTCCCACCTATCCTACACATCAAGGACCAGTGTTCAGTGTCAAGCTATAGTAAAGGTTCACGGGGTCTTTCCGTCTTGCCGCGGGTACACTGCATCTTCACAGCGAGTTCAATTTCACTGAGTCTCGGGTGGAGACAGCCTGGCCATCATTACGCCATTCGTGCAGGTCGGAACTTACCCGACAAGGAATTTCGCTACCTTAGGACCGTTATAGTTACGGCCGCCGTTTACCGGGGCTTCGATCAAGAGCTTCGCGTTGCCGCTAACCCCATCAATTAACCTTCCGGCACCGGGCAGGCGTCACACCGTATACGTCCACTTTCGTGTTTGCACAGTGCTGTGTTTTTAATAAACAGTTGCAGCCAGCTGGTATCTTCGACTGATTTCAGCTCCGCCCGCAGGGGCTTCACCTACATATCAGCGTGCCTTCTCCCGAAGTTACGGCACCATTTTGCCTAGTTCCTTCACCCGAGTTCTCTCAAGCGCCTTGGTATTCTCTACCTGACCACCTGTGTCGGTTTGGGGTACGATTTCGTGTTACCTGATGCTTAGAGGCTTTTCCTGGAAGCAGGGCATTTATCACTTCAGCACCGTAGTGCCTCGTCATCACGCCTCAGTGTTAAAGTGAACCGGATTTGCCTGGAACACACACCTACACGCTTAAACCGGGACAACCGTCGCCCGGCTGACATAGCCTTCTCCGTCCCCCCTTCGCAGTAACACCAAGTACAGGAATATTAACCTGTTTCCCATCGACTACGCCTTTCGGCCTCGCCTTAGGGGTCGACTCACCCTGCCCCGATTAACGTTGGACAGGAACCCTTGGTCTTCCGGCGAGCGGGCTTTTCACCCGCTTTATCGTTACTTATGTCAGCATTCGCACTTCTGATACCTCCAGCAGCCCTCACAGGCCACCTTCAACGGCTTACAGAACGCTCCCCTACCCAACAACGCATAAGCGTCGCTGCCGCAGCTTCGGTGCATGGTTTAGCCCCGTTACATCTTCCGCGCAGGCCGACTCGACCAGTGAGCTATTACGCTTTCTTTAAATGATGGCTGCTTCTAAGCCAACATCCTGGCTGTCTGTGCCTTCCCACATCGTTTCCCACTTAACCATGACTTTGGGACCTTAGCTGGCGGTCTGGGTTGTTTCCCTCTTCACGACGGACGTTAGCACCCGCCGTGTGTCTCCCGTGATAACATTCTTCGGTATTCGTAGTTTGCATCGGGTTGGTAAGCCGGGATGGCCCCCTAGCCGAAACAGTGCTCTACCCCCGAAGATGAGTTCACGAGGCGCTACCTAAATAGCTTTCGGGGAGAACCAGCTATCTCCCGGTTTGATTGGCCTTTCACCCCCAGCCACAGGTCATCCGCTAATTTTTCAACATTAGTCGGTTCGGTCCTCCAGTTAGTGTTACCCAACCTTCAACCTGCCCATGGCTAGATCACCGGGTTTCGGGTCTATACCCTGCAACTTAACGCCCAGTTAAGACTCGGTTTCCCTTCGGCTCCCCTATACGGTTAACCTTGCTACAGAATATAAGTCGCTGACCCATTATACAAAAGGTACGCAGTCACACCACGAAGGTGCTCCCACTGCTTGTACGTACACGGTTTCAGGTTCTTTTTCACTCCCCTCGCCGGGGTTCTTTTCGCCTTTCCCTCACGGTACTGGTTCACTATCGGTCAGTCAGGAGTATTTAGCCTTGGAGGATGGTCCCCCCATATTCAGACAGGATACCACGTGTCCCGCCCTACTCTTCGAGTTCACAGCCTGTGCATTTTCGTGTACGGGACTGTCACCCTGTACCGTGCGACTTTCCAGACGCTTCCACTAACACACAAGCTGATTCAGACTCCGGGCTGCTCCCCGTTCGCTCGCCGCTACTGGGGGAATCTCGGTTGATTTCTTTTCCTCGGGGTACTTAGATGTTTCAGTTCCCCCGGTTCGCCTCGTTAACCTATGTATTCAGTTAACGATAGTGCAACGAATTGCACTGGGTTTCCCCATTCGGACATCGCCGGGTCAAAGGTTCATATCACCTCGCCGGCGCTTTTCGCAGATTAGCACGTCCTTCATCGCCTCTGACTGCCAGGGCATCCACCGTGTACGCTTAGTCGCTTAACCTCACAACCCGAAGATGTTTCACTTCATGATTGCGAAAATTTGAGAGACTCGAACACACATAACATGTGTGTCGTTTCAATTTTCAGCTTGATCCAGATTTTTAAAGAGCAAATATCTCAAACATGACTCGTAAGTCAGTTTTGAGATATGACGGCAGGTGACTTTCACTCACGCACCAGCAAGTGGCGTCCCCTAGGGGATTCGAACCCCTGTTACCGCCGTGAAAGGGCGGTGTCCTGGGCCTCTAGACGAAGGGGACACTGAAGTCTCAATCGCAAGACGCCTTGCTGCTTACTTTTCATCAGACAATCTGTGTGAGCACTGCAAAGGCAGGTTCTTTAAGGTAAGGAGGTGATCCAACCGCAGGTTCCCCTACGGTTACCTTGTTACGACTTCACCCCAGTCATGAATCACAAAGTGGTAAGCGCCCTCCCGAAGGTTAAGCTACCTACTTCTTTTGCAACCCACTCCCATGGTGTGACGGGCGGTGTGTACAAGGCCCGGGAACGTATTCACCGTGGCATTCTGATCCACGATTACTAGCGATTCCGACTTCATGGAGTCGAGTTGCAGACTCCAATCCGGACTACGACGCACTTTATGAGGTCCGCTTGCTCTCGCGAGGTCGCTTCTCTTTGTATGCGCCATTGTAGCACGTGTGTAGCCCTACTCGTAAGGGCCATGATGACTTGACGTCATCCCCACCTTCCTCCAGTTTATCACTGGCAGTCTCCTTTGAGTTCCCGGCCGGACCGCTGGCAACAAAGGATAAGGGTTGCGCTCGTTGCGGGACTTAACCCAACATTTCACAACACGAGCTGACGACAGCCATGCAGCACCTGTCTCAGAGTTCCCGAAGGCACCAATCCATCTCTGGAAAGTTCTCTGGATGTCAAGAGTAGGTAAGGTTCTTCGCGTTGCATCGAATTAAACCACATGCTCCACCGCTTGTGCGGGCCCCCGTCAATTCATTTGAGTTTTAACCTTGCGGCCGTACTCCCCAGGCGGTCGACTTAACGCGTTAGCTCCGGAAGCCACGCCTCAAGGGCACAACCTCCAAGTCGACATCGTTTACGGCGTGGACTACCAGGGTATCTAATCCTGTTTGCTCCCCACGCTTTCGCACCTGAGCGTCAGTCTTTGTCCAGGGGGCCGCCTTCGCCACCGGTATTCCTCCAGATCTCTACGCATTTCACCGCTACACCTGGAATTCTACCCCCCTCTACAAGACTCTAGCCTGCCAGTTTCGAATGCAGTTCCCAGGTTGAGCCCGGGGATTTCACATCCGACTTGACAGACCGCCTGCGTGCGCTTTACGCCCAGTAATTCCGATTAACGCTTGCACCCTCCGTATTACCGCGGCTGCTGGCACGGAGTTAGCCGGTGCTTCTTCTGCGGGTAACGTCAATCGACAAGGTTATTAACCTTATCGCCTTCCTCCCCGCTGAAAGTACTTTACAACCCGAAGGCCTTCTTCATACACGCGGCATGGCTGCATCAGGCTTGCGCCCATTGTGCAATATTCCCCACTGCTGCCTCCCGTAGGAGTCTGGACCGTGTCTCAGTTCCAGTGTGGCTGGTCATCCTCTCAGACCAGCTAGGGATCGTCGCCTAGGTGAGCCGTTACCCCACCTACTAGCTAATCCCATCTGGGCACATCTGATGGCAAGAGGCCCGAAGGTCCCCCTCTTTGGTCTTGCGACGTTATGCGGTATTAGCTACCGTTTCCAGTAGTTATCCCCCTCCATCAGGCAGTTTCCCAGACATTACTCACCCGTCCGCCACTCGTCACCCGAGAGCAAGCTCTCTGTGCTACCGTTCGACTTGCATGTGTTAGGCCTGCCGCCAGCGTTCAATCTGAGCCATGATCAAACTCTTCAATTTAAGTTTGATGCTCGTGAATTAAACTTCGTAATGAATTACGCATGTTCACTCAGAGACTTGGTATTCATTTATTGTCCGAAGACATTAAGAATCCATGTCACTTTGAGTGCCCACACAGATTGTCTGATAAATTGTTAAAGAGCAGTGCCGCTTCGTTTTCGCTGCGGCGCGGGGTGTGCATATTACGCTTTCCCGCTTCAGAGTCAAGCGTTTGTTTCGCTTTTCTCTGCTGACCCGGCGGCGTGTGTGCCGTTGTTCCGTGTCAGTGGAGGCGCATTATAGGGAGTAATTCCGAAGCTGCAAGGATAAAGTGAAAATTATTTACTGACTGCTCACTTTCCAGGCGAAACGCATCCCAGACCTCAATTTTCGCCTAGTTTTTAAACAAAAACGAGCCGCAAGCGGCTCGTTTTTGCGTTTTGTGACTTACTGCACTGCCACAATGCGATCGTCGTTGGCTTCCAGACGGATAACTTTGCCCGGAATCAGCTCTCCGGAGAGGATCTGCTGCGCCAGCGGGTTTTCGATCTGCTGCTGGATAGCACGTTTTAATGGACGCGCACCGTACACCGGATCGTAACCATTCTCGCTCAGCAGCTTCAGCGCATCGTCGGAGATATGAATTTCATAACCACGCTCTTCCAGACGTTTGTACAGACGCTGCAGCTGGATCTGCGCAATCGACGCAATATGTTTCTCACCCAGAGGATGGAATACCACCACTTCGTCAATACGGTTAATGAACTCCGGACGGAAGTTATGGCTCACCACACCGAGCACCAGATCCTTCATATGGCTGTAGTCCAGTTCACCGAAACGTTCCTGAATCAAATCGGAACCCAGGTTCGAGGTCATGATAACTACCGTATTACGGAAATCGACCGTTCTCCCCTGCCCGTCGGTCAGACGACCATCGTCCAGCACCTGCAGCAGGATGTTGAACACATCCGGATGCGCTTTTTCCACCTCATCCAGTAGAATGACGGAATAAGGACGACGACGCACCGCTTCGGTCAGGTAACCGCCCTCTTCATAACCAACGTATCCCGGAGGCGCACCGACCAGACGCGAGACGGAGTGTTTCTCCATAAACTCGGACATATCGATACGCACCATCGCATCGTCGCTGTCGAACATAAAGTTAGCCAGCGCTTTACACAGCTCGGTTTTACCGACACCGGTTGGCCCCAGGAACAGGAATGAACCAATCGGACGATTAGGATCGGACAACCCGGCACGGCTACGACGAATGGCGTTGGAAACCGCTTCAACCGCTTCGTCCTGGCCAATCACGCGCTGATGCAGATCCTGCTCCATGCGCAGCAGCTTATCGCGTTCGCTTTCCATCATGCGTGCCACCGGAATACCGGTCCAGCGCGCCAGCACCTCAGCAATTTCCGCATCAGTCACTTTGTTACGTAACAGACGCATGGTTTTGCCTTCAGACTGCGTGGCGATTTCAAGCTGTTTTTCCAGCTCAGGGATTTTGCCGTACTGCAGCTCCGACATCCGCGCCAGGTCGCCCACGCGTCGCGCCTGCTCAATGGCAATTTTTGCCTGTTCGAGTTCTGCTTTAATAGTCTGCGTGCCTGACAGGGAGGCTTTTTCTGCCTTCCATTCTTCTTCCAGCTCAGAATACTGGCGCTCTTTATCGTCCAGTTCCTCATTGAGCATATCGAGGCGTTTTTTACTGGCCTCATCAGACTCTTTCTTCAGCGCCTGCTGTTCCAGCTTGAGCTGAATGATGCGTCGGTCAAGTCTGTCCAGCTCTTCCGGCTTCGAGTCAATCTGCATACGAATGCTTGAAGCCGCTTCATCAATCAGGTCAATGGCCTTATCGGGCAACTGACGGTCGGCGATGTAACGATGCGAAAGCGTCGCCGCCGCAACGATGGCCGGGTCAGTAATCTGCACGTGGTGGTGCAGTTCATAGCGCTCTTTCAGACCACGCAGGATCGCGATGGTATCTTCAACGCTTGGCTCAGCGACAAACACTTTCTGGAAACGACGTTCCAGCGCAGCATCTTTTTCAATGTACTGACGGTACTCATCAAGCGTAGTGGCACCAACGCAGTGAAGTTCACCGCGCGCCAGCGCAGGTTTCAACATGTTCCCGGCATCCATCGCGCCGTCCGCCTTACCGGCACCCACCATGGTGTGCAGTTCGTCGATAAACAGGATAACGTTGCCTTCCTGTTTCGCCAGGTCGTTCAGCACGCCTTTCAGACGCTCTTCGAACTCCCCGCGATATTTCGCACCGGCCACCAGCGCGCCCATATCCAGCGCCAGTACGCGGCGGCCTTTCAGCCCTTCCGGCACTTCGCCGTTCACGATACGCTGTGCCAGCCCTTCAACGATGGCGGTTTTACCGACACCCGGTTCACCAATCAGCACCGGGTTGTTCTTGGTACGACGCTGCAGTACCTGAATCGTACGGCGGATCTCTTCGTCACGGCCGATCACCGGGTCAAGTTTGCCCTGCTCAGCGCGTTCGGTCAGATCGACCGTAAATTTCTTCAAAGCCTGACGTTGGTCTTCGGCTCCCTGATCGTTCACGCTTTCACCTCCGCGCATTTTCTCAATCGCCTGAGTCACATTGGTGGTGGTTGCACCGGCAGATTTCAGCAGGTCGGTCAAGGTACCGCGTGATTCAAGCGCCGCCAGAACAAACAGCTCCGACGAAATAAAGTTGTCCCCACGTTTTTGCGCCAGCTTGTCGCAAAGGTTTAGCACACGCACCAGATCCTGAGACGGCTGCACGTCGCCGCCGGTACCTTCTACCTGCGGTAAACGGCTCAGCGCCTGATCGATAGCGGTGCGTAACTGGCCGGCATTAATGCCAGCAGACGTTAATAAAGGACGTACCGATCCCCCTTCCTGATTTAGCAAGGCGCTCATTAAATGAAGAGGTTCGATAAACTGGTTGTCGTGCCCCAGTGCAAGGGACTGGGCATCGGCGAGAGCAAGCTGGAATTTATTAGTAAGACGATCCAGACGCATAACTCCTCCCATAACAGGTCAAATTTGCTACTGGAGATTAAATGAGGTCATCCCTCAATTATTCAAGGTTAATGACCTGAATTATGTGAAAAGAAAACGGCACGTGCCGGATCGTCTTGATTCTTTAGGTTATATCAGCCAAATGAAACTTGCCATACGACCCGTCGTCTTGTCGCGGCGATAGGAGAAAAAATCACCCTTTTCGGTGAACGTACAGCGATCGCCACCGAAGATCTGCGTTACGCCAATATTATTCAGGCGCTGGCGGGCAAGCTGATAAATATCCGCCAGATATTTTTCCCCGGCAGGCAGGAAGGCCTCAATAGCTTGCGGATCTTTATCTATAAAGGCTTCGCGAACCTCTGGCCCCACTTCAAAAGCACGAGGCCCAATCGCCGGACCAAGCCACGCCATGATATTGGCGGGATCATCATTAAAGCAGGCGACAGTCTCTTCCAGAACGCCCTCGCACAGGCCACGCCAGCCCGCATGCGCGGCAGCCACTTCAGAGCCTGCGCGATTACAGAACAGAACCGGCAGACAATCGGCTGTCATGACGGCACAAACCGTGCCCGGAGTATTACTGTAAGAGGCATCGGCGCGTTTAGAAGCGTATGGTTCTCCCGTCAGCTTCAGTACCGCTTTACCGTGAACCTGCTCCAGCCAGACCGGTTTCGACGGCAGATTTCCCGCAGCAAAGAGACGCGTGCGGTTCTCTTCAACGTGCTCCAGGCTGTCGCCGCAGTGCGCGCCGAGGTTTAAAGACTCCCACGCGCCCTGGCTCACGCCGCCAATACGGGTCGAACTACAGGCGGCCACGCCTGCAGGCAGCGGCCACTCCGGGACAATCAGTTTGGTCATAGCCAGTCCACTTGATCCTTATGTTCTTCGAAATCGGCACGCATGGCGTCAATAAGTTCCACCATATCCTGCGGGATAGGCGCATGCCACTCCATCTGGATTCCTGTAATCGGATGATAAAGACGCAGCATGGTCGCGTGCAGCGCCTGACGGTCGAATTTACGCAATACGCTGATGAACTCATCCGATGCGCCTTTTGGCGGACGCGGACGCCCACCGTACACCTGATCCCCCACCAGCGGATGGGTAATGTGCGCCATGTGAACGCGGATCTGGTGAGTACGCCCGGTTTCCAGGCGCAGACGCAGGCGGGTATGAATACGGAAGTGCTCCATAATGCGATAGTGCGTCACCGCAGGTTTACCCATCGGATGCACCGACATATGGGTACGTTTCGTCGGGTGACGGCTGATCGGCTCTTCTACCGTGCCGCCAGCAGTCATGTGCCCAATCGCCACCGCTTCATATTCGCGGGTGATTTCACGCAGCTGCAGTGATTCCACCAGACGAGTTTGAGCAGGAACAGTCTTCGCCACTACCATCAGACCGGTGGTGTCTTTATCCAGACGGTGAACGATGCCTGCACGTGGAACATCCGCGATCGGCGGATAATAATGGAGAAGTGCATTAAGCACCGTACCGTCAGGATTACCCGCGCCCGGATGTACAACCAGGTCGCGCGGCTTGTTGATCACCAGAATGTCATCATCTTCATAGACGATGTCCAGCGGGATATCCTGCGGCTCGAAGCGGATTTCCTCTTCGATTTCAGCATTGATGGCAACAGCTTCCCCACCAAACACTTTCTCTTTTGGTTTGTCCCAGATCTTGCCGTTTACCAGCACACGCTGGTCAAGGATCCATTCTTTTATGCGTGAACGCGAATAATCAGGGAACAATTCGGCCAAAGCCTGATCTAAGCGTTGACCGAGCTGATTTTCGGAGACTGTTGCGGTGAGTTCTACTCGTTGTGCCATAAACTGCTTCTTTGTTTAACGTTGGGTTTTACGGCTTTGCCGTTTAATATAGTGTGCTATTGTAGCTGGTCTTAATCGGGAGCAGGAACAGAGTTTCTCCCGGACAAACATTTGAGGAAAGTCAAAACGTCATGACGCGCATGAAATATCTGGTGGCAGCGGCCACGTTGAGCCTGGCTTTGGTGGGCTGCTCCGGTTCGAATGAACAGGTCCCTGACAATCCGCCGAATGAAATCTATGCGACTGCACAACAAAAGTTGCAGGACGGTAACTGGAAACAGGCGATAACGCAACTGGAAGCGTTGGATAATCGCTATCCGTTTGGTCCGTATTCGCAGCAGGTACAGTTAGATCTCATCTACGCCTACTACAAAAATGCCGATCTGCCGCTGGCTCAGGCAACTATCGATCGTTTCATGCGTCTGAACCCGACTCATCCTAACATCGATTACGTCATGTACATGCGCGGTCTGACCAACATGGCGCTGGATGACAGTGCGCTGCAGGGCTTCTTCGGCGTGGATCGTTCCGACCGTGACCCGCAGCATGCGCGCGATGCCTTCAATGACTTCTCCAAGCTGGTGCGCGGCTATCCGAACAGTCAGTACGTCACCGACGCAACCAAACGTCTGGTGTTCCTGAAAGATCGTCTGGCAAAGTATGAATACTCCGTTGCGGAATACTATACCCGCCGTGGCGCATGGGTTGCTGTGGTTAACCGCGTAGAAGGTATGCTGCGTGATTATCCGGATACTCAGGCAACGCGTGACGGCCTGAAGCTGATGGAAAATGCTTACCGTCAGATGCAGATGACCGCTCAGGCTGAAAAAGTGGCGAAAATCATCGCCGCGAACAGCAGCAACACCTGATATCGCTTCAATGCAAAACGGCAGCCAGAAGGCTGCCGTTTCTTTATTCATTTCAGACATCCGCTGAAGCGCTTTAGCCTCAACACATCCCGTCAACTATGACCGCAATTCGTACCTTCCACAAGGTAAATCTCACCTCTTCCTGCCCTGCCTCACAAAAAAGATTCCCTGACAAAAACCGACAAAATAACGTGATCTAAATCACACATTTTGACATTAGGTCGGGTATGCTGGAATCACCAAGACGGAAAGACAAGAGGTAAAATTTATGACAATGAACATTACCAGTAAACAAATGGAAATTACTCCGGCAATTCGCCAGCACGTCGCAGACCGTCTCGCCAAACTGGATAAATGGCAAACTCATTTGATTAATCCACATATCATCCTGTCCAAGGAGCCCCAGGGTTTCATCGCTGACGCAACTATCAATACTCCAAACGGCCATCTGGTCGCCAGCGCAAAACACGAGGATATGTACACCGCTATTAACGATTTGATCAACAAGCTGGAACGGCAGCTCAATAAAGTGCAACACAAAGGTGAAGCCCGTCGCGCCGCAACATCGGTGAAAGACGCCAGCTTCGCGGAAGAAGTTGAAGAAGAGTAATCCTTTAAATTGAGTGTACCGCCAACGCGCCTTCGGGCGCGTTTTTTATTGACAGGGTGAAAACAGTACGGGTACTTTAACGGTATCAATCACAGGATGACTTTATGAAACTTACGCCGTTCTTCTTCGCATTCTTTTTTACCTTCCCCTGAACGGGAGGCGTTTCGTCGTGTGATAAAGAATGCGAAGACGAACAACAAGGCCTCCCACACCGGGGGGCCTTTTTTATTGATAACGATAAAATGAGACAGGCAACACTATGACACCGGAAAACCCGTTACTGGATCTGCGAGTAAAAATCAGCGCGCTGGATGAAAAATTGCTGGCGCTGCTGGCCGAACGCCGCGCGCTCGCCATTGAAGTAGGCAAAGCCAAACTGGACTCCCATCGCCCGGTGCGTGATATCGACCGCGAGCGCGACCTGCTGGAGCGTCTGATCCAGCTAGGCAGAGCGCATCACCTCGATGCCCATTACATCACCCGGTTGTTCCAGCTCATCATCGAAGACTCCGTTCTCACCCAGCAAGCGTTACTCCAGCAGCATCTGAACAAAACCAACCCGCACTCGGCACGCATCGCCTTCCTCGGGCCTAAAGGCTCCTACTCTCACCTGGCCGCACGTCAATATGCCGCGCGCCACTTCGAAGAATTTATTGAGAGCGGCTGTGCGAAGTTTGCCGACATTTTTAACCAGGTCGAGACCGGCCAGGCCGATTACGCCGTCGTGCCGATTGAAAACACCAGCTCCGGTGCCATTAACGACGTCTATGATTTACTGCAGCACACCAGCCTGTCACTGGTCGGCGAGCTGACGATCCCTATCGATCACTGCGTGCTGGTCTCCGGCTCAACCGACCTGAGCACGATCGAAACCGTGTACAGCCATCCGCAGCCGTTCCAGCAGTGTAGCCAGTTCCTGAACCGCTATCCGAACTGGAAAATTGAGTACACCGAAAGCACCTCGGCGGCGATGGAAAAAGTGGCGCAGGCCAACTCCCCAACCGTTGCAGCGCTCGGCAGCGAAGCGGGCGGCGCGCTGTATGGACTGCAAGTGCTGGAACGCAACCTGGCAAACCAGACGCAAAACATCACCCGTTTCGTGGTGCTGGCCCGCAAGGCAATCAACGTGTCAGACCAGGTGCCGGCGAAAACCACGCTGCTGATGGCAACCGGCCAGCAGGCCGGCGCGCTGGTTGAAGCCCTGCTGGTGCTGCGCAACCACAACCTGATCATGACCAAACTGGAATCACGCCCAATCCACGGTAACCCGTGGGAAGAGATGTTCTACCTCGATATCCAGGCCAACCTGGAGTCAGCTTCCATGCAGAAAGCCCTGCGCGAACTCGGCGAAATCACGCGCTCCATGAAAGTGCTGGGCTGCTATCCGAGCGAAAACGTCGTCCCGGTTGACCCGGCTTAACGTTCGATAAACCGACTTTTCTTCATCCCTGCTACGCTGACAGGCAGGGTGAAGATGCCGCCGGAGAGCGGATACTTCTCCACCTCCTCCGCATCCATATTTTCCCGCGTGGTGGTAATGAACAGCGTTTTCATGTCATCGCCGCCAAAGCAGACCATCGTCGGGCAACGCACCGGCATGCGGTATTCTTCCAGTTGCTCCCCTTGCGGAGAAAAACGCGCAATACGCCAGCCGTCAAACAGCGCGCTCCAGTAGCAGCCTTCCACATCCATCGCCGCGCCGTCGGGTATCCCTTCTCCCGCTTTAAACTGACGAAACACCTCGCGCCTGCCAGGGTCACCATGCTCATCAAGCGGCGTACGGTAAATTACGCCGTTTGGCGTGTCGGAGGTAAACATCCACCGCTTATCCGGGCTAAACGCTAAGCCGTTGTGCCCGTGAATATCGCACTGGATCACCTTCGGCGCCAGGTCGTTGTCGATGCGCATCAGCAGGGCACCGTTGTAATCTCCCGGCCCCCAGAACGTGCCCGCATAGAAGCGTCCCTGATGGTCGGTCCCCCCATCATTAAAACGTGCGAGCTGCGGGTTTGAGGGGTTATCGCACACCTTGCGCTGCAGGAGCCCATGCTTATCGGCAAGCCAGATGCCGTTGCGCATGGCGACAATAAAGCCGCCGCGCTCGCGCAGGGCAAAGCAGCCCACCTCTTCATGGAAGGAAAGCACGGCATGTTCCGCCGTTGACAAGTGGTAGCGGTGGATCTCCCCTTCCAGAATATCCGCCCAGTAAAGCGCATTTTCTTCTGCGCTCCACGTCGGGCATTCAGGCAGATGCCCGGTGTAGTTCAACAGCAGCTGCGGTTCAGCCATGACAGTTCCCCAAAATGAAAAAAGCCAGCATTGCTGGCTTTCAGTATATACATCATTGGATTACTGGCGACTGTCATTTGCCTGGCGCAACAGCGTCCGGCTCTCACTCTGGAAACGCGTGGCGTAATCGCCGAACCAGTGCTCCACTTTGCGGAAGCTGTCGATAAACGCCTGCTTGTCTCCGTGCTCCAGCAGGGTAATGGCTTCGCCAAAGCGCTGATAGTAGCGCTTGATCAGCGCCAGGTTATTTTCAGACGACATAATGATGTCGGCGTAAAGCTGCGGATCCTGCGCAAACAGACGCCCGACCATCGCCAGCTCCAGACGATAGATAGGTGAAGAGAGCGCCAGCAGCTGTTCAAGCTGCACGTTCTCTTCCGCCAGATGCAGACCGTAGGCAAAGGTCGCAAAGTGGCGCAGCGCCTGAATGAACGCCATGTTCTGATCGTGCTCGACCGCGCTGATGCGGTGCAGCCTCGCGCCCCATACCTGGATCTGCTCCAGGAACCACTGGTAGGCTTCCGGCTGACGACCGTCGCAGTAAACCACCACCTGCTTCGCCAGGCTGCCGCTGTCCGGGCCAAACATAGGGTGCAGGCCCAGCACCGGGCCGGTATGTGCAGCCAGCATCGCCTGCAGAGGACCATTTTTGACGGAGGCCAGATCCACCAGAATGCAATCTTTCGGTAGAGGCGGGAGCTTTCCGATGATCTGCTCCGTCACGTGGATCGGCACGCTGACGATGACCATTCCGGCATCTTTCATCAATTCCGGAGCATGCGCCCAGTCCTCTTTTTCCAGAATGCGCACCTGATAGCCAGAAAGCGTCAGCATTTTCTCGAACAGACGCCCCATCTGTCCTGCTCCGCCGACAATCACCACCGGCCGCAGGGACGGGCAGAGGGTTTTAAAGCCCTTGTCGTTTTCGCTGGAATAGGATTCCCGCATCACGCGACGCAGAACATCTTCAATCAAATCCGGCGAAACGCCCAGCGCCTGGGCCTCTTTACGACGGGAGGCCAGCATTGAGGCTTCGCGCTCCGGGACGTAAATCGGCAGGCCGTATTTGCTTTTCACCTCACCGACTTCGGCAACCAGCGCCATGCGATGCGCCAGCAGGTCCAGCAGCGCCTTATCCACTTCATCAATTTGATCGCGCAGTGCGGTCAATTCAGCAACCATAACTACCCTCTTAAGCCAGACGCGTCGCCAGCTGGCCGCTTAAATCTTTATGGATCTCACGCAGCAGCGCATCGGTGGTTTCCCAGCTGATGCAGGCATCCGTGACGGAGACGCCGTGCTTCATCGCGCTGCGCGGCTGTTCTGATGACTGATTGCCTTCATGAATGTTGCTCTCAATCATCAGACCAATAATCGAACGGTTTCCGTCTTTGATCTGTGCAACCACGGATTCCGCAACCGCTGGCTGGCGACGGTAATCTTTATTCGAATTACCATGACTGCAATCTACCATCAGTGCCGGACGCAGTCCCGCCTGTTCCATCTCTTTTTCACACTGCGCCACGTCCGCTGGGCTGTAGTTTGGCGCTTTACCGCCGCGCAGGATCACATGACCGTCCGGGTTGCCCTGCGTTTGCAGCAGACACACCTGGCCCGCCTGGTTGATACCGACAAAGCGGTGCGGCATAGCGGCGGCGCGCATGGCGTTGATCGCCGTCGCCAGGCTGCCATCGGTACCGTTTTTAAAGCCAACCGGCATCGACAAGCCAGACGCCATCTCGCGGTGGGTTTGCGATTCAGTCGTACGCGCACCAATCGCGGACCAGCTGAACAGATCGCCCAGGTACTGCGGGCTGTTCGGATCCAGCGCTTCGGTTGCCAGCGGCAGCCCCATGCTGACCAGCTCCACCAGCAGGCGACGCGCAATCTTCAGGCCTGCTTCCACATCAAACGAGCCATCCATGTGCGGATCGTTAATCAACCCTTTCCAGCCGACGGTCGTACGTGGCTTCTCAAAATAGACGCGCATCACCAGATAGAGGCTATCGCTGACCTCCTCCGCTAATGCTTTAAATCGACGAGCATACTCAATGGCGGTTTCAGGATCGTGAATAGAGCAAGGACCACATACCACCAGCAGGCGCGGATCGCGGCCGGCGATTATGTCAGAAATGGTCTGGCGAGAGTGCTCGTTCTGAGCCTCCTGCGCGGCGCTCAGCGGAAACTCCGCTTTCAGTTGATCCGGGGTAATCAGAACCTGTTCGTCAGTGATATGTACGTTGTTCAGCGCGTCTTTTTGCATGATAGCGATCCTGTAAAGCTCGTTTGCGATAGTTGTTTTCCTCAGTGAGGTGAAACCACGATACCATAAAAAGTAAACATTTCAATCCAAAAAACGTACACATTACTTTACATCAGCCAATTAATTGCAAAAACCAGCCGCTAAAAACGTAAAGTTAAAATTACACCCTAACTTTCTTCCGCCAGGCTATGCTGAAGAAAAAGGAGAAGGATTATGCGATCGATTGCTCTCGTCCTGCTGTCTCTGTTTTTATCGGGCTGCCAGATTAATCCTTATACTTTCCAGCCCAACTGGACGAGCCCGGACTGGTTCAGCGCGGGAAAAGAAGACGCCATGAATGGCCTGCCGGTTAAAGATAACCAGACCCTGGCCGATAGTTTTAACGACCCCAATATCGATCGTAGTGAATATCTCCGTGGCTATGCTGATGGTCAGAAAAAAGTATGCGAAGAAGGCTTTATTCACGCATGGGGATTAGCGGGCAAATCTTATCCCGCCAGTTGTGATACCGTTGAAAATGCAGCGAAACTGCGCGCGTCATGGCAAAAAGGAATGGATGAAAGTATGCGTTCCAGCAGGCTTAATTAAGTTTGCTTTTATTCTTTGGAAAATAAACAACTGTAGGATTTAGCTTAGGTCAGCCATGGGCTATTTCTGACATAATGACGGCTCTGATAAACAATGGTATTCTGCCCGCAACTCTTAAGGACATCTATTTCCGGAGCGGTACGGCGGATTCTGGTGAGAAATTTATACTTGAACTCTTTGTTCCGACTCACTCTGGTGCTAATGCTGTTCCTTATGGTGGGCCCGGCGATGGCAGGCGCGCTCACGGAGACAGATAAATCGGTACGTTCGATTGTCTCAGGCATAGTGAGCTATACGCGATGGCCGTCGCTTTCCGGTCAGCCTAAGCTCTGTATCTACGCCACTTCTCACTATACGCACGCGCTCAGCGGCGACCAGGGGAATAACGAGTTACCCTATACCCCCGTTATTGTCCGTAACGATCGGGAAGCCCTGGCCGCGACATGCGATGCTGTTTATTTCGGGACTGAACCACCTGCGAAACAACTTGAATTAATAAGTCAATATCAGGGCAGAGCATTGCTATTAATCTCAGAGCAAAATCCGGAATGTGTTATTGGCAGTGCCTTTTGCCTGATAATCGATCGTGGCCAGGTGCGGTTTTCCGTCAATCTGGATGCGTTGACACGCAGTGGCGTCAGGGTCAACCCGGATGTATTAATGCTTGCACGGAATAAGCAGCATGGATAAAGATTTCACCTCGACGCCACGTCCGACGTTTAAAAGAACGCTGAGGCGAAACAGCATGATAAGCGTCATCATCACGATGACGTTAATATGGCTGCTGCTCTGTTTTGCCTCGGTCGTAACATTAAAACAGTACGCGCAAAAAAATCTCGAATTAACCGGCGCCACAATGAGCCACAGCCTGGAAGCCTCGCTGGTTTTCAACGATTCACTGGCGGCCAACGAAACGCTCGCTGCGCTGGGTAAGCAGGGGCAGTTTGCCGTAGCAGAAGTCATCAACGGGCATAAAAAGCGCTTCGCCTACTGGTCCTGGAACCCGAAGGATAACAATGACACGCTGGGCGCGCTGGTGAGCCGCTGGCTTTTCCCCGTTCCGGTTGCACAGCCCATCATGCATAACGGCGCGGCAATCGGCGAAATTCGCCTTACCGCGCGTGACAGTCTGATCGGTCATTTTATCTGGATGTCGTTTGCCGTCCTCACCGGCTGTATTCTTTTTGCAACCGTCGTCGCGCTTACTATTACCCACTCTCTGCACCGCGGCATGGTAACGGCGCTGCAAAATATCACTGACGTTGTGCATGACGTGCGCACAAACCGCAACTTCTCCCGCCGGGTGAAAGATGGCCGTATCGAAGAATTTCACCAGTTTGGTGAAGACTTCAACAGCCTGCTGGATGAGATGGAGGAGTGGCAGCTTAAGCTCCAGGCCAAAAACGCCCAGCTGCTGCGTACCGCCATGCACGACCCGCTCACCGGTCTTGCCAACCGTGCGGCGTTTCGTAACAGCATTGCGGCCTTAATGAACGACCCTTCAGCCAGAAAAAACTCGGCCCTGCTCTTCCTCGACGGTGACAATTTTAAATTTATCAACGACACCTGGGGACACGCGGCAGGAGACTGCGTATTGATTGAAGTCGCCAGCAGGATGATGGAGTTTGGCGATAAACGCCATCAATCCTATCGCCTTGGCGGTGACGAATTTGCCATGGTGCTCTACGGTGTGCATTCTGAGACTGAGGTTCAACACATTTGTGCTGCGCTAGCGCAGCAGTTTATCCGTCCGTTTGATCTGCATAACGGACAAAAAGCATCGATGTCACTCAGCATTGGCTTTGCTCTGGCGTGGGAAAATGCGTCCGTTGATGCATTACTGGAGAAAGCCGACCGCAATATGTACCAGGTTAAAAACCAGCGTACAAAAACAATAAGTTAGAAAGGAAATGCTATGTTAAAACGATATTTCGCGCCGTTAGTTATGGCCTCACTGGTTCTGGCTGGCTGCCAGTCGCCGCCCCAGGGCAAATTCACACCTGAACAAATCGCGGCGATGAAGTCATACGGTTTTAACGAACTGAACGGCGACTGGTCTTTGGGGCTGTCGGATACCATCCTCTTTGATAAAAATGACGCCAGGCTGCGCCCGGACAGTGAAGCACAGATCCAATCCATGGCCTCTCGCCTGGCGAAAACTGGCCTGAATCACGCGCGAATGGACGGTCATACGGATAACTACGGTGAAGAAAGTTACAACGAAGCACTGTCGTTAAAACGCGCCGATGCCGTTGCCGACGCGTGGGCGAAGGGAGCGAATATCCCGCGCACTAATCTCACCACCCAGGGATTAGGAAAAAAATACCCCATTGCGAGCAATAGCACTGCACAAGGGCGTGCTGAAAACCGCCGGGTGTCAGTGGTTATCAGCACGCCATAGGATTATTTAGCGGATGATTCGGTGAGCGACACGCCTGTTGCCGCTCGCCAGCGCAGCCAGTCAATCAGAACAAACAATATCAGACTCACGCCCATCACCGGCAAAGCCAGCCCCAGCAGTACGCTGATTATCACCGTAACGCCCCTTCCCCACCCTGACAGCGCAAGCCAGCTCTGAGAGAGCGTCTGCACCGGATTCATTGCAGATCGCGCCGGACGACGCATCCACCACATCCGGTATCCCCAGATGATGAGCACGCACAGGGCAAGGCCGAAGGCTACGAGCAGCAGCTGATTCACCAGCCCGAATAAGATCCCCATATGGAAATCCACGCCCCAGCGGGTCAGTTTTGCCATGAGCGGGAAATCTTCAAATCGGGTTCTGTCCAGGACCTGCATCGTACCAGGATCAACCGCAACGGCATCCACCTGAGTCGGCCAGCTGCGGTCGATTTCCGTCACTGTCCATGCGCGATCCATCGTTTTCGCCGGGCGGATCTCCAGCCTGTTGGCATCAATTCCTGCTTTACGCGCCGCGCTTAACACGCCATCAAACTGCGCCAGATCCATCGCTATTTCAGGCATCACCATTCCGCCATGGTGACCACGGTGTTCAGAGTGCTCATCCACGTTCTCCGGCACGCCGGAAAGCGCCGTATTTACCTGCGGAGTTAGCCAGTTCATCTCAGCGCGCAGCTTATCAACGTTTCCCCCCGCCCACTGGGACCAGGTCAGGCCGGTTGCAGAGAAGAGCAGCATGCCCCCCAGTAATATCCAGCCGAGCGTCACATGCACCCGACGACGGTTCTGGAAGGAATTGTTAATCCGGCGTTTTGGCCGGGTATAAAACCACAGGGCAATCCCTCCCAGCGCGGCAACCCACATCCAGGAGGCGGCCAGTTCGCTATACAGTCGCCCGACATCGCCCAGCATCAGAGAGGTATGCAGATAATCAATGGTCTGACGCAGCGGTAAAATCCCGCTGGTGCCGTATACCGTCATATCCCCCAACACCGCCAGGCTTACCGGATCGATAAAGATCGCCCGGTTTTCCGAGGGCCCCAGCGTCGGATCAGCAAACATCACGCGGGTGGTTTCGCCTTCAACCAGCCCCGGACGAACGGCGTGCAAACGCAAATCTGAGCCAATGGCTTTTTCCGCCACGGTAATTTGTTCCGCCAGCGGCTTCGGCTCGCCCACAGAATCCGTATGGAGCGCGTGCCGGTAGAGCGCATTCTCGAGCTGCGGGGTCGCCACGTACAGCGTACCGGTCAGCGCGGCGAAGAAGATAAACGGGCCGACAAACAGCCCGACGTAGAAATGGAGGCGACGCAGCAGGTTTCCCCATGCCACGCGCGGCGTGCAGGTAGTCATACTTTTCCTTTTTAAGGCAAAAAGTTATCGATTTAGTTTTTAAAGGGAAAAAGCAGGCTGCCGCGGCGGCGCGCGGGTATCGGGGTAAAGCCAGGGGAAAAAGTGCCAGTGGCTGACCGCCTGACGCGGCGGCTTAACGCGAAGCCTCTGCAGCACTACGCTGAGCAGAACGATCAGCGCCAGCATCACGCCCGGCACGTGGGCTAACAGCACGCAATAGCCACAGGCTTCAGCATGGTCGACAGGCATCGTGTGCGGCATATCGCTATGATTCTCGTCCATCGACATCATACTCATGTCATGATGCATGCCCGGCATAGCGCTCATAGGGTCTTTCTGCAGCGAGACGGAGATAAGCGGCGCCACCACGATCAGCAGGATCGCAAACAGCGCGGTCAATGCCGCTGCGCGTTTCCTGTCAGTCTGATGCAGTACGTTATCCACTTCCCCTCCATTCAAGAGGCAAGCATTGTAAATGATTTATGACGAAAGGGTTAACGCGAGAGGTGCGATAGGATAAAAAAAGGGCCAGCCTTTCGGCCAGCCCTTTCTAACAGGATGTCGCTTAAGCGAATCTTAGTTCAGACGCTCTTTAATACGAGCAGACTTACCAGTACGCTCACGCAGGTAGTACAGTTTAGCTTTACGTACAGCACCACGACGTTTAACAGCAATGCTGTCAACTACCGGAGAGTGAGTCTGGAAGACACGCTCAACGCCTTCGCCGTTGGAAATTTTACGAACAGTGAATGCAGAGTGCAGACCGCGGTTACGAATAGCGATAACCACGCCCTCGAATGCCTGCAGACGTTTTTTGGAACCTTCAACAACCCATACTTTCACTTCCACGGTGTCACCTGGACGGAAGGAAGGTACGTCCTGCTTCATCTGCTCTTGTTCAAGTTGCTTAATAATGTTGCTCATAATTTAATCTCTTATCCTGGGTAAACTGATATTCGGGAGCGTATTACGCATTCCCATCATGTTCATGCTGCTGTTGCGCGTGTTCAGTTTTGAACTCGGCCAGCAACTTTGCTTGCTCTTCAGTCAGAGCCAGGTTTTCCAGAAGTTCAGGTCTTCTAAGCCAGGTTCGGCCCAGCGACTGCTTCAAACGCCAGCGACGTATCTCGGCATGGTTTCCAGACAGTAACACCGCCGGTACTTCCATCCCTTCTAACACTTCAGGACGAGTATAGTGTGGACAGTCCAGCAACCCGTCGGCAAAGGAATCTTCCGTTGCCGATGCTTCATGGCCCAGAACACCCGGGATGAACCGGGCGACGGAGTCAATCAGCGTCATTGCCGGTAACTCACCACCGCTGAGAACGTAATCGCCGATAGACCATTCTTCGTCAATCTCGGTTTGAATTACGCGCTCATCTATCCCTTCGTAGCGTCCACAGACCAGAATCAGCTTTTGATTCGTCGCCAGTTCGCTCACGCCCGCTTGATCAAGCTTGCGTCCCTGAGGTGACAGATAAATCACCTTCGCGCCTTCACCTGCCGCGGCTTTTGCTGTGTGAATAGCATCCCGTAAGGGTTGCACCATCATTAGCATCCCCGGTCCGCCGCCGTAAGGACGATCGTCCACGGTACGGTGCCGGTCATGAGTAAAGTCACGAGGACTCCAGCTCTGGATGCTCAGCAGGCCATTCTTTACTGCCCGGCCAGTTACCCCGTAATCGGTAATCGCGCGGAACATTTCAGGAAACAGGCTAATTATGCCAATCCACATAGCGCCGTCTTTTACCGTTTATCCGGAGAATTTAAAAACCAGGATCCCAATCTACTTCAATGGTTTGAGTAGTGAGATCGACTTTCTTGATAACCTGTCCATCGAGGAACGGAACCAACCGCTCCTTGATGCCAAATGCATCTTTCAGGTTTGCCTTAATGACAAGAACGTCATTTGACCCGGTTTCCATCATATCGATGACTTTCCCCAGGCTGTAACCTTCAGTGGTGACTACCTGGCAGCCCATAAGGTCTTTCCAGTAGTAGTCGCCCTCTTCCAGCTGTGGCAACTGCGACGAATCCACGACAATTTCACAATTAGTCAGCGCATTCGCGGCATCACGATCGTCAATGCCTTTCAGCTTGATGATGATGTCCTGATTGTGGTGACGCCAGCTTTCCAGCTCGACCTCTTCCCACTTACCGGCTTTCTGGATGAACCAGGGCTGGTAATCAAAAATGCTATCAGCGTCTTCAGTGGAGGAAAACACTCTGAGCCAACCACGGATACCGTAGCAAGAACCCATTTTTCCCAATACGATCGGTTCAACAGGTGCTTTATTGCTCATCATGACCACCGTGACAGATTAAGCTGCTTTGTTTGCTGCTTTGATCAGCGTAGCAACGCGATCGGAAACAGTAGCGCCCTGGCCAACCCAGTGAGCGATACGATCCAGATCCAGACGGGTTTCTTCTTCTGCGCCAGAGGCCAGTGGGTTGAAGAAACCAACGCGCTCGATGAAGCGACCGTTGCGTGCATTACGGCTGTCAGTCACAACAACCTGGTAGAACGGACGCTTTTTAGCGCCGTGACGTGCTAAACGAATAGTTACCATAACATCCTCTTGTGTGAATAAAACAACCGGGCCCCATCGAGGAACGGAGCCCGGGTGTCATATTAAAAGCCCGAAAATTTTACTGATTTTTGGGGAAAATGCAATCAGCAGTTGATAAGTCTGCATAAGTCTGCAGTAAAAGGCCGTCGGCGAGCGCGCAGAAAGCGGAGCGTACACGTAGTACGTGAGCATTTACTCGCTCCGCTCGCCCTTCGGGCCGCCCTAAAGGGCGTTCAAAACACTATCGTGTTTTGTCGAGCACTCCCCGGCGTCAAAATGGCAAACAAGCCAGGCCGATCAACGTCCTGGGAATCCAGGGGGCATCATCCCTTTCATGCCGCGCATCATCTTCGCCATACCGCCTTTCTTCATTTTCTTCATCATGCGCTGCATGTCGTCGAACTGTTTCAGAAGACGGTTAACGTCCTGCACCTGCATGCCGCAACCGGCTGCGATACGACGTTTACGGGAACCTTTGATGATGTCCGGGTTAGCGCGCTCTTTCAGCGTCATCGAGTTGATGATCGCCTCCATACGCACCAGCACCTTGTCATCCATCTGCGCTTTCACGTTGTCTGGGATCTGGCCCATGCCCGGCAGTTTGCCCATCAGGCTTGCCATGCCGCCCATGTTTTTCATCTGACGCAGTTGCTCAAGGAAGTCGGTCAGATCGAAACCGTCGCCTTTTTTCAGCTTGCTGGCCAGCTTCTCGGCCTGCGCGCGGTCAACCTTGCTCTCGATATCTTCGATCAGCGACAGCACGTCGCCCATGCCGAGGATACGGGATGCGATACGGTCCGGGTGGAACGGCTCCAGCGCTTCAGTTTTCTCGCCCACGCCGAGGAATTTAATCGGCTTACCGGTGATGTGACGAATGGAGAGCGCCGCACCGCCGCGGGCGTCACCGTCCACTTTGGTCAGCACCACGCCGGTTAACGGCAGCGCTTCGTTAAACGCTTTCGCGGTATTCGCCGCATCCTGACCGGTCATGGCATCGACAACAAACAGGGTCTCTACCGGGTTGATAGAGGCATGCACCTGTTTGATCTCGTCCATCATCGCTTCGTCAACGTGCAGACGACCGGCGGTATCCACCAGCAGCACGTCGTAGAACTTCAGCTTCGCTTCTTTCAGCGCGGCGTTAACGATGTCGACAGGCTTCTGGGCAACGTCGGACGGGAAGAAATCTACGCCGACCTGCTCGGCCAGGGTTTCCAGTTGCTTGATCGCCGCCGGGCGATAGACGTCCGCAGAGACCACCAGCACTTTCTTCTTGTGCTTTTCACGCAGGAATTTACCCAGTTTACCGACGCTGGTAGTTTTACCCGCACCCTGCAGGCCCGCCATCAGCACCACGGCCGGCGGCTGAGCGGCCAGGTTAAGCACCTGGTTCTCTTCGCCCATCGCCGAAACCAGTTCGTTACGAACGATTTTGACGAACTCCTGACCCGGGGTCAGGCTCTTGTTAACTTCATGACCAACCGCCTTCTCTTTTACGCGGTTGATAAAATCACGAACAACCGGCAACGCCACGTCTGCTTCCAGCAGCGCCATGCGCACTTCGCGCAGCGTTTCCTTGATGTTCTCTTCAGTAAGGCGTCCGCGGCCGCTGATGTTGCGCAGCGTGCGCGACAAACGATCGGTTAAATTATCAAACATTGTCTCTCGCCTGAGTAGAAACGTTGGGCCGCATTGAGCGACACATACACAGAATTTTGCCGGAGTATAACATGAAGGCGCCTTTGTTGTTATGCAACGGTTGGAGCAGGCGTCACGTAACGTTATACTGCTTCTCTTTCTTATTAAGACAACTGTCGATGCCTATATGCCTGTTTTCGCACTGATCGCCCTTGTTGCCTACTCTGTCAGCCTCGCGCTGATTATTCCCGGACTGCTGCAAAAAAACAGCGGCTGGCGGCGCATGGCTATTCTTTCGGCGGTCATTGCACTGATAAGCCACGCGTTTGCGCTGGAATCACGCATTATTCCCGGCGACGGCAGCGTGCAAAACCTGAGCGTCCTCAACGTCGGCTCGCTGGTCAGCCTGATGATCTGTACGGTAATGACCATCGTCGCGTCTAAAAATCGCGGCTGGCTGCTGCTGCCGATTGTCTATACCTTCGCGCTGATCAATCTGGCCCTCGCCACCTTTATGCCTAATGAATTCATTACGCATCTGGAGGCGACGCCGGGGATGCTGGTGCATATCGGCCTGTCGCTGTTTGCCTACGCGACGCTGATTATCGCCGCGCTTTACGCCATGCAGCTCGCCTGGATTGACTACCAACTGAAAAACAAAAGGCTGGCGTTCAACCATGAAATGCCTCCGCTGATGGTCATTGAGCGTAAGATGTTCCACATCACGCAGATAGGCGTGGTGCTGCTGACGCTCACGCTCTGCACGGGCCTGTTTTACATGAAGAACCTGTTCAGCGTGGAGAATATCGATAAAGCAGTGCTCTCCATCATCGCGTGGTTTGTCTATATTGTCCTGTTGTGGGGCCATTACCATGAAGGCTGGCGCGGTCGTCGCGTCGTCTGGTTCAACGTCGCGGGTGCGGGCATTCTCACCCTTGCCTATTTTGGCAGCCGCTTCATACAGCAATTTGCTGGCTAAGTAACAAAAGGAGTTCCCCCTGGAACACATCTCTACCACCACGCTGATCGTTATCCTGATCGTCATGGTGGTCATCTCCGCCTATTTCTCCGGCTCGGAAACCGGCATGATGACCTTAAACCGTTACCGGTTGCGTCATCGTGCTAAACAGGGTAACCGTGCCGCCCGTCGCGTTGAAAAACTGCTCCGCAAACCGGATCGGCTGATAAGCCTGGTGCTTATCGGCAACAACCTTGTCAACATTCTGGCCTCAGCCCTCGGCACCATCGTTGGGATGCGTCTGTACGGCAACGCCGGGGTGGCGATTGCCACCGGCGTGCTGACGTTTGTGGTGCTGGTGTTTGCCGAAGTACTGCCAAAAACCATCGCCGCGCTTTACCCGGAAAAGGTGGCCTACCCGAGCAGCTTCCTGCTGGCGCCGCTGCAGATCCTGATGATGCCGCTGGTCTGGCTGCTGAACATGGTGACGCGCGTTTTGATGCGGATGGTGGGAATCAAAGCGGACGTCACTATCAGCAGCGCGCTCAGCAAAGAAGAGCTGCGCACCATTGTGAACGAATCCCGCTCGCAGATCTCCCGGCGCAATCAGGATATGCTCCTGTCGGTGCTGGATCTGGAAAAGGTGAGCGTGAACGACATCATGGTGCCGCGTAACGAAATCGTCGGTATCGACATCAACGACGACTGGAAAGCCATTGTCCGCCAGCTGACGCACTCCCCGCACGGGCGCATCGTGCTGTATCGCGACTCGCTGGATGACGCCATCAGCATGCTGCGCGTGCGCGAAGCCTACCGTCTGATGACCGAGAAAAAAGAGTTCACCAAAGAGGTGATGCTGCGCGCCGCCGACGAGATTTACTACGTGCCGGAAGGAACCCCGCTCAGCACGCAGCTGGTGAAATTCCAGCGCAACAAGAAGAAGGTCGGCCTGGTGGTCAACGAGTACGGCGATATTCAGGGGCTGGTGACGGTCGAAGATATTCTGGAAGAGATTGTTGGGGACTTTACTACGTCAATGTCTCCTTCCCTTGCGGAAGAGGTCACCCCGCAAAACGACGGTTCGGTGCTGATTGACGGTAGCGCGAACATTCGGGAACTCAACAAAGCCTTTAACTGGCATTTGCCGGAAGATGAAGCTCGTACCATGAACGGGATGATTCTGGAAGCGCTGGAAGAGATCCCGGCGGCGGGCACGCGGGTGCGCATTGAGCAGTACGATATTGATATCCTGGACGTGCAGGACAATATGATTAAGCAGGTGAAGGTGCTGCCCGTCACGCCACTTCGGGAAAGTATTGCCGAATAAAACGTAGGCCGGGTAAGGCGAATGCCGCCACCCGGCACTACAGGTAGCAAATTACGCTTTCGCTTTCGCGACGGTCACCATCGCAGCGCGAATGGTACGGCCGTTCAGGGTGTAACCTTTCTGCATCACGCCCAGCACTTTACCGGCTTCAATCTCTTCAGATTCAACCATCGCGATGGCCTGGTGAACGTTTGGATCCAGCGGCACATCGGTATCCGCAATCACTTCCACGCCAAACTTACGCACCACGTCGAGCATGGATTTCAGCGTCAGTTCGATACCTTCGATCATCGCCGCGTTGTCCGGATTCGCTTTGTCAGCCACTTCCAGCGCGCGATCGAGGCTATCGATCACAGGCAGCAGTTCGTTGACGAATTTCTCCAGCGCAAATTTATGCGCTTTCTCAACGTCCTGCTCGGTACGACGACGCAGATTTTCCATTTCCGCCTTGATGCGCAGAACGGTGTCGCGTTCGCGATTCTGTGCTTCTACCAGTTGGGCTTCCAGATTCGCAATTTTTTCATCGCGCGGGTCCACCTGCTCAGCAGATGCGTCTGGCTCTACAGCCTCAACCTCATCGTGCTGTTCCGTGATAATTTCTTCAGGGGCTTGCCCCTCAGGCGTTTTCTGTTCTTTACTACTCATGAATTTCTCCGCGTTTTTCTGCATTCATCTCGCTAACTTCGCTTATTATGGGGATCAGTTTCCTGGATTCAAGGGAACAAGAGAGATTGTCATCATTCATCAGGCACAAGGACCTCCAGAAAATGAATAATCATTTCAGGTGTATTGGGATCGTCGGGCATCCGCGTCACCCTACCGCATTGACGACACATGAAATGTTGTATCGCTGGTTGTGTAGCAAAGGCTATGAAGTGATGGTCGAGCAGCAGATTGCGCAGGAGCTGCAGCTGAAGAGCGTCAAAACCGGCACGCTGGCGGAAATTGGCCAACAGGCCGATCTCGCCGTGGTGGTGGGCGGCGACGGCAATATGCTCGGCGCGGCACGCACGCTGGCGCGTTATGACATCAAGGTCATCGGTATCAACCGCGGCAATCTCGGTTTTTTAACCGACCTCGACCCGGACAATGCGCAACAGCAGCTGGCCGACGTGCTGGAAGGTCACTATATCAGTGAAAAACGTTTCTTACTGGAAGCGCAGGTGTGCCAGCAGGACTGTCAGAAGCGCATCAGCACCGCGATTAACGAGGTGGTGCTTCACCCCGGTAAAGTGGCGCACATGATTGAGTTCGAAGTTTATATCGATGAAATCTTTGCCTTCTCCCAGCGTTCTGACGGGCTGATTATCTCCACGCCAACCGGCTCAACCGCCTACTCACTTTCTGCGGGCGGCCCGATCCTGACGCCCTCTCTTGATGCCATCACCCTGGTACCGATGTTCCCGCACACGCTCTCCGCCCGCCCGCTGGTGATTAACGGAGACAGCACGATACGTCTGCGCTTCTCGCACCGCCGTAACGACCTGGAGATCAGCTGCGACAGCCAGATCGCGCTGCCGATCCAGGAAGGTGAAGATGTTCTTATTCGCCGGTGTGATTACCACCTGAATTTGATTCACCCGAAAGATTACAGCTATTTCAATACATTAAGCTCGAAGCTTGGCTGGTCAAAAAAATTGTTCTGATTTTGCATCCAGGACTTTACTGTATAAAAAACCAGTTTATACTGTATGAAAACACAGTTATGGTTTTTCATACAGGAAAACAATTATGCTGGCACAACTGACCATCAGCAACTTTGCCATTGTTCGTGAGCTTGAGATCGATTTCCACAGCGGCATGACGGCGATCACCGGGGAAACCGGTGCGGGTAAATCCATTGCCATTGATGCCCTCGGCTTGTGCCTTGGCGGCCGTGCAGAGGGCGACATGGTGCGCATGGGCGCAAACCGTGCCGACCTGTGCGCGCGTTTCTCTCTGAAAGACACCCCTGCGGCCCAGCGCTGGCTGGAACAGAATCAGCTCGAAGATGGACGTGAGTGTTTACTTCGCCGCGTGATCAGCAGCGACGGACGCTCACGTGGCTTTATCAACGGCACGGCGGTCCCGCTCTCCCAGCTCCGCGAACTCGGCCAGCTGCTTATCCAGATCCACGGTCAGCATGCGCATCAGCAACTCGTCAAACCAGAACAGCAGAAAGCCCTGCTTGATGGCTATGCGGGTGAGTATGCGCTTACTCAACTCATGGCGGAGCACTACCGCCTGTGGCATCAGAGCTGCCGCGAGCTCGCTCAGCACCAGCAGCAAAGCCAGGAGCGCGCCGCACGTGCGGAGCTACTGGCGTATCAGCTAAAAGAGCTGAACGAATTCAACCCGCAGGCGGGTGAGTTTGAGCAAATCGACGAAGAGTACAAGCGCCTGGCCAACAGCGGCCACCTGCTCTCAACCAGCCAGAATGCCCTCAACATGCTGGCAGATGGCGAAGACGTGAATCTCCAAAGCCAGCTGTATAATGTCCGTCAACTGGTCACCGAGCTGGCCGGCATGGACAGCAAGCTTTCTGGCGTGCTGGATATGCTGGAAGAGGCCGCGATTCAAATCTCTGAAGCCAGTGACGAACTGCGTCATTACTGTGAGCGGCTGGACCTCGACCCGAACCGTCTGTTTGAGCTGGAGCAGCGCCTTTCCCGTCAGATCTCACTGGCGCGCAAGCACCATGTCACGCCGGAAGAACTGCCAGGCTACTATCAGTCTCTGCTGGAAGAACAGCAGCAGCTTGACGATCAGGCTGATTCGCAGGAAACCCTCTCTCTGGCCGTTAACCTGCATCATCAGCAGGCGCTGACCACGGCGAAAAAGCTGCATGAGATCCGCCAGCATTACGCTCAGGAGCTCGGCCAGCACATCACCGATAGCATGCACACGCTGGCGATGCCGCACGGAGTGTTCACCATTGATGTCCGTTTTGAAGAGAACCACCTGACGGCAGAAGGAGCGGATCGCATCGAGTTCCGCGTCACTACCAACCCGGGGCAGCCGCTGCAGGCTATCTCCAAAGTGGCCTCCGGCGGTGAACTGTCGCGTATTGCGCTGGCGATTCAGGTGATTACCGCGCGTAAAATGGAAACCCCGGCGCTGATTTTCGATGAAGTGGATGTCGGCATCAGCGGCCCAACGGCGGCGGTGGTAGGTAAACTGCTGCGCCAGCTAGGTGAATCAACGCAGGTAATGTGTGTCACCCACCTGCCGCAGGTCGCGGGCTGCGGTCATCATCACTTCATCGTCAGTAAAGAAACCGACGGCGAAATGACCGAAACGCACATGAAGCCGCTGGATAAACGTGCGCGTCTGCAGGAGCTGGCACGCCTGCTCGGCGGCAGCGAAGTCACGCGTAATACCCTCGCGAACGCGAAAGAACTGCTGGCGGCATAAACTTTTTCGGGATCTCAGGGTCATACAGAACAACAAAAACGCCGCCAGACCGGTTTCAAAGTGGGGCAAGGTCTATTATCATCGGCATATTACATATGAGCCGCGTTCTGCTCGGGCCCGAAAAGGAATCAAATCACTATGCGTTGTAAAATGCTGACCGCTGCCGCAGCGGTTCTTCTGATGTTGACCGCAGGCTGTTCCACTCTGGAGAAAGTGGTTTACCGTCCTGACATCAACCAGGGGAACTACCTTACCCCTAACGATGTGTCCAAAATCCGTGTGGGGATGACACAACAGCAGGTCGCTTATACACTGGGAACCCCGATGATGACCGATCCATTCGGCACTAATACCTGGTTCTATGTATTCCGTCAGAAGCCGGGTCATGAAGACGCGACCCAGCAGACCCTGACGCTGACCTTCAGCAGCGCCGGCGTGTTGACCAACATCGACAACAAGCCTGCCCTGACCAAATAATCAGAAGCCAGAAATGCAAAAAGGTGCTCATTGAGCACCTTTTTTGTATTTCTTTTATCCCGTCGCCCCTTTGGGGAGAGGGTCAGGTTGAGGGGAAAACACGCTACTTACCCGCTTTCTCCGCACGCTGGCGACGCAGCTCTTTCGGGTCGGCGATCAGCGGACGATAAATCTCCACCCGGTCTCCCTCTTTCAGCACGTCGCCAAGCTTCACCGGACGGCTGTATATCCCGACCTTATTCTTCGCCAGGTCGATATCGCTACGAAGCTCAAGGATACCGGACGCGAGGATAGCCGCTTCTACGGTTGCCCCCTCTTCCAGCGTCACGCGCTGCAGATACTGCTTCTCCGGCAGCGCGTATACCACTTCAACAGCGATCTTATGCGACACTGTAAACCTCTTTGGCGCGGGTGGTGAACGCCTGAACCATATTCGACGCCAGCTCTTTAAAGATGCGGCCAAACGCCAGCTCAATCAGCTTATTGGTGAACTCAAAGTCCAGATGGAACTCAATGCGGCAGGCATCAGCGCTCAGAGGTGTGAACTTCCACCCCCCCATCAGCGTTTTAAACGGACCATCCACCAGATGCATCAAAATACTCTGATTGTTGGTCAGCGTATTGCGGGTGGTGAACGTCTTGCTGATCCCCGCTTTGGAGACATCCACCGCCGCAGTCATCTGCGTCGGGCCAGACTCCAGAACGCGGCTCCCGGTACATCCCGGGATAAACTCTGGATAAGACTGAACATCGTTCACTAACTGATACATTTGTTCCGCGCTGTAAGGCACAAGCGCAGTACGGCTAATCTGAGGCATAGCATTTTCCATGGTCACACAACGGACAAATAATAACATTTATCACCTGTTAAAAAAACGCTAAGGCTCATCTCGTGCTAAGATAGCGCGTTAGACCTCACAGGACGCAATGAGGTGACTTTTTGAAATCAGATTACCGACGGCTTTACGACACTTATGACGAAGAAAAAAGCACATAAACCAGGCTCGGCGACCATTGCGCTCAACAAGCGTGCTCGCCACGAGTATTTCATTGAAGAAGAATTCGAAGCTGGCCTTGCGTTGCAGGGCTGGGAAGTAAAATCGCTGCGCGCCGGGAAAGCCAACATCGGCGACAGCTACGTGATCCTTAAAGATGGCGAAGCCTTCCTGTTCGGCGCGAACTTTACGCCGCTGACCGTCGCCTCATCACACTACGTATGTGACCCAACGCGCACCCGCAAGCTGCTGCTGAACAAGCGTGAGCTGGAATCCCTCTACGGACGCATCAACCGTGAAGGTTTCACCGTGGTCGCCCTGTCGCTGTACTGGAAAAACGCCTGGTGCAAAGTGAAAGTTGGCGTCGCGAAAGGTAAAAAACAGCACGATAAACGTACTGACCTGAAAGAGCGCGAGTGGCAGTTGGATAAAGCGCGCATCATGAAAAACGCAGGACGTTGATTCTGCACACTTATTGTACTATTCAATAAGTTAGCGTTCCGGGCTGGTATCCAGGAAGTGAAATCTGGTATACTCAGTTCAACACTATTGGGGCTGATTCTGGATTCGACGGGATTTGCGAAACCCAAGGTGCATGCCGAGGGGCGGTTTGCCTCGTTAAAAGCCGCAAAAAAATAGTCGCAAACGACGAAAACTACGCTTTAGCAGCTTAATAACCTGCTCTGAGCCCTCTCTCCCTAGCTTCCGCTCTTAAGACGGGGATCAAAGAGAGGTCAAACCCAAAAGAGATCGCGTGGAAGCCCTGCCTGGGGTTGAAGCGTTAAAACTAATCAGGCTAGTTCGTTAGTGGCGTGTCTGTCCGCAGCTGGCGTGCGAATGTAAAGACAAACTAAGCATGTAGTACCGAGGATGTAGAAATTTCGGACGCGGGTTCAACTCCCGCCAGCTCCACCAAAATTCTCCATCGGTGATTACCAGAGTCATCCGATGAAGTCCTAAGAGCCCGCACGGCGCAAGCCCTGCGGGCTTTTTTGTGCCTGCAATTTTTCCCGCGAAATCCGAAGAGAACTCATTAAATCCGAACCTTTTGGGTCCATTGATAGGCCCAACGAAAAGCTCAATTGTTTTCGTTGGGCCTAAACGCATGGAGATTCCCCATGCAAGAAAAACTAAGCCGTTAACTGAGACGGAAATCAAACCCGCCTAACCTAAAGATGCCGATTACCAGCTTTATGATGGTGACGGGCTTACTCTGTTAATAAAGTCCAGCGGCAGTAAGCTCTGGCAGTTCCGTTACTATCGACCTCTGACAAAGCAGCGAACGAAGCAGAGCTTTGGTGCCTACCCTGCCGTCTCGCTTTCTGATGCACGTAAACTTAGAGCCGAATCTAAAGTTTTATTGGCGAAAGACATTGATCCTCAGGAACATCAGAAAGAACAGGTGAGAAATTCTCAAGAGGCCAAACCAACGCTTTCCTGTTAGTTGCTGAGCGTTGGTTGAATGTGAAGACATTACTAACATCGGGGTGTATTAATCAACGGGAGCAGGTCAGGAGCGTAGCGAATAAAACTCCTGATATATACCCTGTATCACCAGCATGTCATGCACTATTCTCGCACCTTAATTTAATCTGCTCACATTGAAGAATTATAAAAATAACTATATATGAACCCAAAAGTCCAATTATGAACATTAGCCAGCCATCATGACTGGCTATTTTTGGTTGAATATTGAATCAAAAAACTCAATGCTATTTTCGATTTCATTAAATGCTTCAGCAATATTTTCATCATCATCATCAAAATCAGGATCTCCTAACCATTGATCCTCATCACTATAAATCCCTTGCGCTTGATTATAAGTGTGAACTTCTAGCTTTTGTAATTTAAAAAAATTATAACTAAAATTTCCTTTATCGCTATTATCTAAAACTTCGTATTTTATTATGATATCTCTTCCTTTTTGGTTATGCGTATAGGATATATGTTCTTCAAACACATCAACGTTTGGATGTATAAACAAATAGCTTTCTTTGTTATAAGGTGTTATTTCATCATGAAAATTTTCTGATAAAAAATCAAGACGCCTTCCCTTTATTTTCATATTACATCTTTTGCATGAAGCGGCCAAGTTCCTCAAGTCAAACATTTTATAGACAAATTTGTGTTTTGGAAGTATATGTTCGATATCTATAACAAAATTAAATTCACCATGAAAGCTTCTCAGGCAATAGCAGCAAACATTTCTTTGTCTTTTTTTTAATGCTTCTTTTATTTTTGCTTTTAATACGGTTATTTTTTTATCATTCCATGATGAATGCCCTTTCTTAAGGCATTCAATTATAATCTTATTGTCTGCACAACTAAAATAAAGCATCTTACAATCTCTTTTCTTGTAATTTAAAAAGAAGCTCTATTACACTTTCTATAAAACTGATCTGGAGAGTATCAGTAGATGCATTTTTCATGTCTTCCAGCGTGGAGTTTGCTTCATGAAATGATATTATTCCTAAAGTATATTTCTTTAACAAAGTCTCGCAACACTCAGATAAATAACGATTTTTTGGAGTAAGGACTCCAAAGTAATCATAGTATATTTCTTCAATATTCAATCCAATACCAGGGTTTTCATACACTAACTCTCCTTCGCTAACTGTGGCCACCCTAATATTTGCATTATCTATATTATTTGGGATTGCTATGAATGGCGAGTGTGTAGCAATATAAACATCAACTGACTTTTTCCCAATAAAATTTATAATATTCTGTATATATTCCCTTTGCCACTTTGGGTGTAAACTATTTTCAGGTTCATCTATTAATATTATTGCTTCATCCTTATTATTATCAAACCCAGTGATGAACTTGATAATGAAAAGGCCAATCCCAAGCATGTATAGCTCTCCTGAACTAGCTTGTGACAAAGGGAATTCGACTCCTTTCTTCATTAAAAAAAAACTTGTACTAAAAAGATCATCCTCTATGTTCACTTTTTCCTTCACTATTTCATTTTTTGTTAAATGCCTACTGTATTCATTTATACCATCCATATTTTCTTTGTTTATTTTAAAAAAATGCTCTCTTTGTATATACTCAGAATAGTCACTATTTGCTGTTTTAGTTATTGTTTTTTGATTAAATTCCGCACCTATAGATCCTTCTATTGATATTTTATGTATTGTATTTTTGTTATCATTGTTTGTTTTTATTTTATAATTCGGCTTTTGAACTATATTTAAAAAAGGCTCAAACCCGATATATTCAAGAATATCCAACGCACTATTAATATTCAATGGCGTTATTATCTTATTGAATTCACCGTATAAAAATGACTCATAGCTATTTGTTTGCGCATGGGTGCTGGATATTAAGTACTGGGTTATTTTTCTTGACTCTATCTTTGGGAATTTATTGATTAATGAATTTGATATCACTGCAATTGAACTGTTATTTTTTTTACTTTCAAATACTTTCAATAAATACCTTGTTTTCCCCTTCCCATTTTCACCTAATATTATAGTTATATTTTTCATTGTCATATCCATCCTATCTATTCATAAAAAGTAGAATTATGATTCTTATCTATTATATATTTTTGTTGTCGCCTGTTAAAGAGTCGGCGCAGTTTAAGTCAAATAAAGTTAGCCCCCTTTCATATCAACACTATCGCCCCCCATTTTTTGCGCCTTCCCTTCCCCGCAAAAAATCAAAATCCCCAACAAACTCAACCACCTCCCCCACCAATTACAAGGACGCCAGCTCTGATGCAACACCAGGAATAAAAACACTCTAAATTCAACAAGTTGAATTATTTTCATTGCATATGCACTCATGCTCTCTGTATGAATCTTAAGCCTTTGGCATCACGTTATGCCTGATATATGGCAACTGCATTTCTCCAATGCACTACATCAACGCCTGAGCCTTAGACGATGTCTCTCGGCCTCACACAGTCAACATTTAAATTTCTTTTGGTATGCCAGACTGTAAATTTAACGGATGACTTCTTATCGATACATGTTTAAGGAGCAATAGCCGCTTCTGGCACTTAACGGACAAATGCGAAGATCCGCTTTGAGCGAACAGCAGAAAAAGAAATTCGATTACTGGACAATGAGTATTTCAAGTTCCGGTTGTTTGTAGCCCGGAACTTTACGTCTTTACTGATGCCCTCGATTGCACGGGATAGTCAACACTTAAACAGGCCTGCGAATGTTAAGCTCATATACAACACAGGGAACATCGTAATGCTGCTCAATTGCTTTGAAAGTCATACCTAACCTCTGCATCACACGCTGCGAGGGGATATTTTCAGGATCGGCAACCGCAACCAGATAAGTTGCGCCTATCCGTTCCACCGCGTAATCAATGATCGCTTTGGCTGCCTCTGTTGCGTAGCCTTTGCCATTGTGTTCCGGGACGAGACGCCAGCCAATCTCTAATGGTGCGCCATCCACATTTGCCAGGTGCTGGAGGCAAGCAGCGCCAACGATCGCGCCAGAGGTCTTCTCTTTGATTGCCCACCATGAGAAATTGTACTTATCCCAACGAGCCTGGACTCTTCTGATACCTTCCCAGGTTTCTTCAGGCGTTTTTACGATACCCCCGGTGATATAACGCATCACACCGGAATCACTATCCATTACCCTTAAGCCTTCATAATGAGAGTCATTATAGGGTTCAAGCTTTAAACGGGGCGTTTCTAACTCCATCTGCGATTCCTCTTACTTGAAAGTATTACATTAGAAGAACTTATCCCAATAACTCAACATAACACAATGTAAGAAACGTCTGCTTAAGGCACTCCGCCGAAATTTTCCTTTTCCCGAACATCGGAGCCTGGCTTTAGCATCGATTACAGTAACTAAACCGAGATGTCCATAACGGGATTTTGAGATTGGCTGCAACGGCAATGATGCTTTTGCTCCGGCCGCGTAAGCGACCGGAAATATGGATTTAACCTTTCTCAGAATACGCGTTCAGCATGGCAAGAACCGCCCAACGCGCCTCATCGTCTGCAATATTTTCTGGCAGAACATCAGCTCGAAGATTGATATAAGCATCAACAGCCTTCCTGATAGCCATACTGACGGAGTTACGATCGTGCGTCGCCAGCGTGGAAGTCAGCAGGCCATCAGGATCTATGCCGTGGAATTCAATACGGCGAACCCCACGTTGCGGAAGATTTGCGCGACGGTACAGCATAGGTCCCAGCACCTGCTCCCGGAAGAATGACAGCATACCAATCGCTTCGAAGAGCTCGCCCCTCCCCAGTTTAACCACTGCATAATGAAGCCAGATCCAGGCTCGGGACTCAAACCACTCCGGTGTCATGTCAGGCCAGTGAGCACTAAACGTTGCCAGCTGTCGCTCCAGAGCAGTGTTATCACGGGTAAATAACACTGCTGGCTCCTCAACGCGTTGAGTGAGCATTTCCAGAGTGACAAATTTCAGATCGACGTGAAGGAGTTCGGGGCCATACAGGCATATAAGCAGGCGAGGCTCTCCGACATGTTCCCCGGTGAAAGCATGGAGCAGATGGCCTGATGTTCCGGCAAGCAACCGACGCTGCGCCATAACTTCGTCATAGTAGAGAGGCTCTACGACAACGACAAAATCGAGATCGGAGTATTTATCAAACCCGCCATGAACAATCGAACCGCCAGCGAGAAGGGAGTGAATACGCGAATCAGCCTGAAATTTAAGCTTGAGTTGCTCTGCAAAACTTCTGTGTAAATCGGGTAACGTACTAAGCATACTTTTTCCTGTTCACAAAAAATACAAAGCATTACAGAATATCGTGCTGTTCATATACAGGCCAGATATTTTCAATGTGGGCTCCCACAGCAGCTTAACAAGGCAGTACCGTAACGTATGGCTGCGTTGAATTATGCAAAGGACTACACCTTCTCAAGGGAATGCGCTCCATCCCTTTGACCAATATCAACGACGCCTCCCCCTCCCCTTATGCAGAATAAAAAAACACCACCCAGCGCTACGGATTAGCCGCCCCAACCCGGAAGGAACCCCACAATGTACAGACCCATAACCATCATTCTCTTCATTCTCCTGACACTCGCCGCCCTTGCTGAAATAGGCTTTTTATCCTTTGGATAATCCTCAGGCGAACTCCCCATCATTAAGGCACATTGATCTCATTACAGTTTTTTCCTAAAGCCACCCCGCTTCGTCTGTGCCATGCTGAATCACGCTCATAACCGATAACGTTAAATGAGGATATTATGAAAAAAACAATTATCGCATTATCTGCCGTTCTGCTGGCTTCCCCAGTTTTTGCTGCGACCACACATGCAACTGACGATACCGTCGCTGCGGCGAACGCAAACGCCAACGAAGCGAAGCAAAAGCTGCACGAAGCGCAGAACAAAGGTGAAGAGCTGAAGCTGAAACAGCAGCATGCTGCGGAAGGTAAGAGCGAAAGCTTTGGCAGCAAAGTCAGCGAAGATTCCCAGAAAGCCTGGCATAAAACCAAAGAAAGCACCGAGAAAGGGTGGGATGCCACTAAAGAAGGCGCTGAGAAAGGCTGGAACAAAACCAAAGAAGGTGCCAGCGAGCTGGAAAAGAAAGTCACTGAATAACCGACACACTCACCTCAGGGCCGCGTTAGCGGCCCTTTTTATTGCTTCGAACAGAGGGTAGTAATGCAAACGTCCGACTGCCCATCCCCGTGGTCATATTTTTTCGACCTTAGTATCAGGCTAATGGATGAACCGTATTGAAAATAAAGCAGGTTATTATATTTCCGCTCGCAATAGCAGAATTCCCACACCTTATAAGAATATATTTTAAATTCTAATTAATATAATATATCCTACATCAAAAATGTTACCCTAACTTAAACACAAATTAAGCAGATTTAAATAATAACATTTTTAATTACATTCAAAAACGTCACTACCAATTATTGAATTACACCTAAAGCACAAATAAAACACACAAATTAAAAATAAAAAAACCAATAAAAACAACCCAATAAGAAAACAAACACATAATCCACATCAATAAATTAATGCCCTCTTCACGACTTACCCCTTTATTTACGAAAGCTTAATTTGCACATTCACCGTTTTCTGGCTATATCATTTTTATATCCTCAAAACCAATTCCTCTATTAATTACAGGGTTTTATAAGGCGAAAATACGCATAGCAAACATTCTGTCTGATAAGTAATTACATTCGCTCTGATGTTGCCACTCTGAATCCTGGCGGGCATCGTTCGCTCTAAAAAAGACGGTGAGTGCTGTTTAATAAACAGTAACTCCGCCGGGGGCGCCCTTTACCTTCTCCAGAGATGGCTCGTCTTGCTCGTCGTTCACGATAACTCTGCTGGAGTAATACCTAAATGAGCCAAATCTCTGTTATATCAAAACTCACTGGCGTGGAAACGACTACGGAAGGCACACAGGTTACGCTGAGCCATTCCTCTATCGTTGAGCTTCATGTAGAGCGAGCCGATGTCTCCCACTTCGCGCGAAGTGGTAACGATCTGGTGGTGACCCTGCACTCAGGGGAAGTGATCACCCTTAAAAACTTCTACGTCACCGACGCGCAAGGCGTGAGCCAGCTGGTGCTCCAGGAGAGTGACGGTGCGCTATGGTGGATTGAAGATCCAACCGGAGCCGCCACGTACGAATCCATCGCCTCTACGGACGCGTTGCTGGCCGCATCCGGAAGCGATGCCGGTGGAGCCGCCATCTGGCCATGGGCACTGGGCGGCATTGTTGCAGCAGGCGGTATCGCTGCGGCAGCAAGCTCCGGCGGTGGCGGAGGGGGAGACGACGACGATGGAGGTAACAGCAGCCCTACCCCCGGCTCGCCGGTCGATCCAACCAACCCGGATACAACACCGCCGAACGCGCCATCCAGCCTTCAGTTCTCGTCGGACGGTAAAAGCGTCACCGGTACCGCCGAGCCCGGCAGTACTATCACGCTGAAAGACGCGAACGGCAACGTCATTGGCACCGGGCAAACCGGCAGTGACGGCAACTTTACCGTGTCTCTCGGCACTCCGCTGACCAACGGCGAACAGGTGACTGCCACCGCGACGGATGCGGCCGGGAATACCAGCCAGGGCACAACGATTATGGCGCCGGATCTCACAGCACCCGATGCCCCGACCATCGGCAGCGTGACGGACGATGTCGCCCCACTAACGGGCTCGGTGACGAACGGCGGCAGCACCAACGATCCACGTCCGCAGCTCAGCGGCACCGCGGAGGCGGGCTCCACCGTGACCATCTATGATGGCGGAGTCGCGATTGGCACGGCGCTCGTCGCCAGCAACGGCACCTGGACATATACCCCGTCAGCTGACCTGACTGAAAGCACCCACCAGATTACCGTGCGGGCAACCGACGCCGCCGGCAACCTCGGACCGGCCTCACCGGTATTTACCCTCACCGTTGATTTTACCCCGCCGACCACGCCAACCGCGATTGTGCTGACCGACGACACGGGTGCGATCAGAGGAACCATAACCGCTGGCACGCCTACCGACGCTTCAAAGCCGATTCTGGCGGGAACGGGCGAGCCCGGTGGAACAATCACTATCTACGATAACGGTGTGGCGATTGGAACCACGACGGTACTGCCGAACGGCACCTGGAGCGTCACGCCGAGCGGCCCGCTCCCGGACGGGACGCACACGATAACCGTCGTTGAAACCGATGCAGCCGGAAACCAGAGTGCGGCCTCGGAGCCTATCATCTTCACCGTGGACACCACGCCGCCGCTGGCCCCCGGTGACCTCGTCGTTTCGAATGATGGCGGCACCATCACCGGCACCGCGGAACCTGGCAGCACGGTAACCATCCGTGAAGGCGACGCTATCCTTGGCACCCCGGTGGCCGACAGCGAGGGCAACTTTAGCCTGACGCTGACCCCGCCTAAGCTCAACGGCGAAATCCTGACCGCAGACGCCACCGACGCTGCGGGCAACACGGGGCCAGCAACCTCCGCAGCGGCGCCGGATGTCACCCCACCGCAGGCGCCGGTTATCGTGTCGGTGATTGACGACGTACTGAACACAACCGGACCCGTGGAGCAGAATGGGCTGACCAACGACCGGGCGCCGACCCTGAACGGCACGGGCGAACCCGGTTCGACCATCACGATTTTCAACGGCAGCGATATCATCGGCACGGTGGACGTCCCCTCATCCGGCCTGTGGAGCTTTACGCCGCCCTCACCGCTGGCCGATGGTACGTACGTGCTGACGGCAACGGCGACGGATGCCGCCGGTAACCCGAGCGGACAATCGAACGCGTGGACCATTATCGTCGACGGGACGGCGCCAGCCGCTCCGGTCATTACGCAGGTGGTTGACGATGTTCCCGAACGTACCGGCTCGCTCGACCTCAATGAGACCACCAATGATTCAACCCCGACGCTCAGCGGTACCGCCGCAGCAAATGCCACGGTGACCATTCGCGTGGACGGGGTTGATATTGGTACGACCGTCGCCGATGGCCTCGGCGCGTGGAGCTTTACTCCGGACATCCCCATCGCCGAGGGTCCCCATACCCTGACCGCCGTCGCGACCGACGCGGCAGGCAACATTAGCGACGTTTCCAACAGCTGGGGCATCACCATTGACAGCGTGGCCCCGGATGCGCCGGTCATTACCCTGGTAGTGGATGATGTGCCAGAGCGCCTCGGCGCGCTCAATCCTGGCGACAGCACCAACGACACCACGCCGACCATCAACGGCACCGCTGAGCCGGGCTCAACCGTCACCATTCGCCAGGACGGCGTCGATCTCATCACTGTCCCGGTCGACAGCAATGGCACGTGGTCCTTTACCCCCGCCACGCCGCTTGGCAACGGCACGTATACCTTTACCGCTGTTACCACCGACGGAGCGGGTAATACCAGCCCGGCGTCAGGTGGCTTTACCCTGACCGTCGATACCACGCCGCCAGCGGCGGCTACTATCGCCACCGTTACCGATGACGTCGGCGGCGTTAACGGGCCGCTTACCAGCGGCGACACCACCGACGACACCCAGCCGCAGCTGCAGGGCACCGCGCCGGCAGATACGGTAATCACCGTCTATGACGGCACCACCCTGCTCGGCACCGCGACCCTCGACGGCAGCGGCGGCTGGAGCTTTACCCCCGTTATCCCGCTTACCGACGGCCCGCACACGCTGACGGTGCATGCCACGGATGCCGCGGGCAATACCACCATCTCAACGCCGTTTGAACTGACGGTGGATACCGTCGCGCCTTCCACACCGGATATCCCGGCAATCACCGTCAATCCTGACGGCACAGAAACGCCGCTGAACCCGGGAGAAACCACCCGCGACACCACGCCGACCCTGAGCGGTTCCGGCAACCCGGGCGATACCGTGACGATCTACAACGGCGGCGTTAAGCTTGATGATGTGCTCGTGGACGGCACCGGCAACTGGACCTGGACGCCAGCCACCCCGCTGCCTAACGGCACCTATGACATTACCCTGACCGTCACCAACATGGACGGCACGGGCAACGAAAGCGCCCCGTCCCAGCCGGTCACCATCACCATTGACACCGATGCGCCAGTCGCACCTGCAGCACCGGTGATTACCGACAGCGTCAGCCAGATAACCGGCCCCGTTCCCGATGGTGGAACCACCAACGATCCGCGCCCGGTCCTCAGCGGCACCGGTACGGCGAACGATGTTATTAACATTACTGACACCGTCAACGGCACTCCGACCGTCGTGGGCACCGTCACGGTAGACAGCAACGGCAACTGGAGCTGGCGTCCTGACAGTAATATTGGGGAAGGTACCCACGTCTACACCGCCACCGCCACCGATGAGGCGGGCAACGTCTCTGACGCTTCGCCGGCGATTACGATTACCGTGGATACCGTTGCACCGGATGTCCCGGCGATTGGCGCCATTGGCGGCGCGCCGGACGATGGCTATATCACTGATGCAACACCAACCGTCGGAGGAACCGGCACGACTGGCGATACGGTGATCGTCTACAACAACGGCGTCGAGCTGGGGCGCGTGGTTGTGGTTAACGGAGAATGGAGCCTTACTCTCCCAACACAGACGGACGGCCCGCTGAATATTACCGTGGCGGGCGTTGACGCAGCGGGTAACGTCAGCGCGCTGAGCCCGGTCTTTACCGTCACGCTCGATACCGTTGCGCCTGAGATCCCCGTCATTAACGCCGTTGTTGACAGCCAGCTTTCCAACAACGTGCTGTATACGAAGGACGGCACGCCGACCCTTACCGGCACCGGTGAACCGGGCACCACAGTTATCGTCTCCGTAGACGGCACGCCATCGGGAGCGCAGGTAACCGTGCAGTCGGATGGCACCTGGAGCTGGACTGCCGACGCGACGCTGCTGGATGATACATACGTCTTCACTGTCGCTTCCAGCGATCCGGCGGGTAACCTCTCAGGCAGTTCAGCGCCGCTGAGCGTGACGGTCGATACCGTCGCCCCGGCCAATCCGGGCAACATGAGCCTGCCTGAGACAGGCACACCGCTGACCGGTACCGGCGAAGAGGGAAGTACCATTACCGTTAAGGACAGTGGTGGCACGATCATTGGTACCGGCGTTGTCGGCAGCGACGGCAGCTTCTCGATTGCGCTGAGCCCGGCGCAGCTGGATCCAACCACGCTGACCGTGACCGCCACGGACGCCGCAGGCAATCCAAGCGCCGATGTGCCTTTTATCGTCACCGACTCGCCGCTTGAGCTGCCGCAGGTGCCCGTCATCACGGCAATCGTCGATGACGCGGACCCGGTCACCGGCGATGTGAAAGGCAAAACCACCAACGATACCACGCCTACGCTTACCGGTACGGCCGAAGCGGGCAGCGTGATTACCATCTACCAGGACGGTAGCACGACGCCATTGACAACGGTGACCGCCGACGGCAGCGGCAACTGGAGCTATACGCCAGCCGCGCTTGGCGAAGGGCTGCACACCTTCGAGGTGACCGCGACCCTCAACGGTGCCACCAGCGGCCGCTCTCCGGCGGCCAGCGTGACCATCGATCTTACCGCCCCGGGCACGCCAACCATTGGCTCGGTCATTGACGACGTGGGTCCTGTCACCGGTCCGCTGACCAGCGGCCAGACCACTAACGACAACCAGCCGACCCTCACCGGCACCGGCGCGGTGGGTGATACCATCTCCATCTACAACAACGGCGTGCTGCTGGACAGCGTGATGGTCGGTAATACCGGCACCTGGAGCTACACCACGCCCGTCCTGCCGGAAGGCAGTAATGTTCTGACCATCCGCGAGACCGATCCGGCAGGAAATCAGAGCGGTCCTTCGGCGGACTTCACCCTCGTGGTGGATACCCTTTCCACTACGCCGGTCATCACCAGCGTAACGGATAATGTGGGCAATGATGCCACCCCGATAGTCAGCGGCAGCGAAACGAACGACGCCACGCCAACTCTTACAGGGACCGCGGACGCGAACAGCGTGGTGACCATTTTCGATGGCGCTACCCAGATTGGCGTGGTTACGGCGGATGGCACCGGCGCGTGGAGCTTTACGCCAGAGACCGCACTCGTCGAAGGCTCGCACAGCTTCACCGTCCTGGCGACCGACCCGCAGGGCAACGTCAGCGAAGCCTCAGCCCCATGGAGCGTGGTGGTTGACCTAACGGCGCCGACGGTTCCAACGCTGGATACGGTGAGTGATAACGTCCCTGGCGGCGTCACGGGCAACCTCACCAGCGGGCAGGCAACCAACGACAACACCCCAACGATTAGCGGCACCGGACAGGCAGGCAGCACTATCCACATCCTGAATAACGGTACGCAGATTGGTACGGCGACCGTCGACGGAACCGGTAACTGGTCCTTCACCCCGACCGCGCCGCTGGACGACGGCAGCTACTCCCTGCGCGCGTACGCAACGGATGCCGCGGGCAACGCCTCGGCTAACTCGTCGGTCTTCGCCTTCACCGTCGATACCGCAGGCCCCGGTGTGCCGCTGGTGACCAGCGTGATTGACGATGTCGCACCGACCACGGGAACGCTCACGTCGGGTAACAGCACCAACGACGCGCGTCCGACCTTCAACGGCACGGCCGACGTAGGTTCTACAGTGCACGTGATTGTTGATGGCAACGAAATTGGCACCGCCGTGGTCAACGCCCAGGGCAACTGGACCTTCACACCGGGTACCGATCTGCCCGACGGACCGCATGCCATCACCTTCAATGCCACCGACGCGGCGGGCAACGCGGGTACGGCAACGGCACCGTTTAACCTGACGGTGGATACGGGCGTGCCGTCTGCGCCGGTCATTTCAGCCGCGGCAGATAACGTGGGCAGTATTCAAACCCCGCTCACTTCCGGGCAGAGCACCGACGACACCACGCCAACGCTGAGCGGCACCGCGACGGCCAACGCCACGGTCACTGTCTATGAAAACGGTCAGCCGGTCGGCACTGCACTGGCAGACGGTACCGGCGCATGGAGCTTTACGCCGTCCGCACCGCTGGCCGCTGGCAGCCACACCTGGACCGCCACGGTGACCGATGCCGCCGGGAACGTTAGCCCCGCCTCGCCGGGCTTCACGCTGGTTGTCGATACCACGGTACCCACCGCGCCGGTTATCGGCCAGGCGATTGACGATGTGGGGACCATTACCGGTCCAATCACATCCGGGCAGACGACCGACGACACCGTACCGCGGCTGGTTGGTACCAGCGAACCGTTTGCCACCGTGAATATCTATGAGGGAACCACGCTGGTCGGAACGGGCACCGCAGACGGCAGCGGCAGCTGGAGTATCTTACTCAATACCACGCTGACAGAAGGTGCGCACAGCTTCACCGCGCAGGCCACGGATGCCGCAGGCAACACCAGCGCGTCGTCAGCCAGCTTCAGCCTGACGATTGATACCACGCCGCCAGCGCTGCCGGTGCTCACCAGCATCCTCGATGATGTCGGCAATGCGGCAACGCCGATAGCAGACGGTGGAACAACCAACGACGCGCAGCCAACCCTCAGCGGTACGGCAGAAGCGGGTTCTACGGTGAAAATCTTCGATAACGGCGTGCAGATTGGCAGCGTAACGGCCACCGGCGGGGCATGGAGCTTTACGCCTTCCCCGGCGCTGGGCAACGGCTCGCACAATTTGACCTTTACCGCCACCGATGCCGCAGGCAACGCCAGCGCGCCAACCGCCGGGTATAACATTAACGTTGATACCCTTGCTCCGGCCGCGCCGGTCATTAGCTCGGTAGTTGATGATGTGGGCAGCGTCATCGGACCGGTAACCGGCACCACTCCGACCAACGATACGCGCCCAACGCTGAGCGGGACCGCCGAAGCGAACGCGACGGTGCGGATCTACGATGGCATCACGCTGGTGGGCACCGTCACCGCCGATGCCAACGGCAACTGGACGCTGCCAGAAACCACCACGCTGACGCAAGGCACCCATAACTTCACCGCCACGGCCACCGATGCCGCAGGCAATACCAGCCCGGCATCGGCCGTGACGACGGTGATCGTCGATCTTACCGCCCCAACGGCCCCGACAGGGACCTTTAACGCCGACGGTAGCGTATTAACCGGGAATGCTGAAGCAGGCAGTACCGTCACGATCCGTCTCCCGGACGGTTCAACGGTAACGACCACAGCGGGCAGCAACGGCACGTACAGCTACACCTTCGTTAACAAGCAGACAGAAGGCCAGACGCTGCAAATCACCGCCACCGACGCGGCGGGCAACGTCTCGCAGCCCGGCTCGGCGCTCGCGCCGGTGGTGCCGCTCTCCGCCAGCAATAACGTCGAAGAGCTGGAGCTCAGCACCACGGCCACCGTCACCAACAGCCAGTACAGCGACTACGGCTTCCTGCTTGTTGGCGCCGTGGGCAACGTCCTGACGCTGCTCGGTAATGACTCCGCTCAGGTGAACTTCACCGTGGGCAGCGGCGGCAGCGCGGACATCGTCGTGAACGCCAACGCCACGGGGGCCGTGCTCTCTCTGCTCAACACCCTTGAGCTGGTGGTACAGCGCTTTGACACCGTTAACAACACCTGGACTACCGTAGTCGATACCGGACAGCCGCAGTTTGCCGACCTGCTGACCCTGGGGGCAACAGGCGTTTCGCTGAACCTGACCGGGCTGGCGGACGGCAACTACCGCGTGCTGAGCTATAACACCAACCTGCTGGCAACCGGCTCCTACACCAGCCTCGACGTGGCTGTGAAAGAGACCGGGCCGGGCACCGTTACGGGCGACACCAGCCTCGGCGGTAACGTGATCACCGACGTTGACCCAACCGCAGGCAGCGACAACGCTCCGGCAGGGGCAACGGTCACGGCCGTCACTAACGCCCAGGGTGTCACCACCAGCGTCACTGCCGACGGCACGGTGATCCAGGGTCAGTACGGTACGCTGACCATTAACCGCGACGGCAGTTACACCTACGATCTGACCAACACCAGCGCATCGGTGATTGGCCGGACGGAGAGCTTCAGCTACACCATCACCCATAACGGCGTCAGCGCGTCGGCGAATCTGGTGCTGTCGCTGGGCAGCGGTACCGCCACCAGCGGTATTGTCGCGGTTGACGATACGAACTCGCTGACCTTCGATACCACCGTCAACGCGATTGACAACGGTACGTCGTCCCAGGGCGGCTTTACCCTGGTGGGGATCAATCTCGGCAACACGCTGGGGCTGAACCTGCTGGACGATATGACCAACCCCATCATCTATAACGTGGAGGAAGGCACTACCCGCACCATGACCATCCAGGCTTCCGTTGGCGGCGTGGCCCTGGCATCGGTGTTCGACCTGTACATCTACAAGTTCAACAACGCGACGCAGACCTTCGAGCAGATGCGCGTTGAACCAGGCTGGCTGCGCGCGCCGCTGCTGGGCGGCACCTCGCCTCAGCTGACGCTGCAGCTGCCGGCCGGTGAGTACCTGTTCCTGCTGAATACGGCTGCGGGGATCACCGCCCTGACGGCCTACACGCTGGACGTGCTGCAGGATCATGTCTACAGCGTGGCGAGCGTCAGCGCGAGCACTACCGGGGACGTTCTGTCGGATGATATTGCGCCAGTCGGCACGCTGGTGACGGAGGTTAACGGCGTAGCGGTGAACAGCAGCGGTCTGACGAACATTACCGGCGAGTACGGTACGCTGAGCATCAACGCGGCCGGGGAGTACACCTACACCCTGAATAGCGGCGTTGGCGTTGACCACATCAGCACCCCGGATACCTTCGTCTACACCATTACCGCGCCGGACGGCACGAAAGACACGGCTTCGCTCAACATCACCCCAACCGCGCAGCCGATGGATGCGGTGAATGATGTCAGCACCGCGATGGACGTGACGTCGGTACACCACACCGCCGCGTACTCGGATACAACCGTCGGGTCGGCGAGCTGGAACGCCGCGCTGCTCACTTCAACCCAGGGCTCCGGCTCTGGCACCTTCGTGGTGGATGCCAATACCGCGCTGCACAACGTGGTGCTGTCGTTTAACGTCGACTCATTGCTGACGCTGACAGGGTTGACGGTTGACTGGACGCTGACCAACGGCGCCACCACCGTCAGAACCGGCTCGTTCAACGGCGGGCTGCTGCTGGGCGGCACGGCAACGGTCAACCTGACGGGTCTCGACCTGGAGGCGGGGACCTACACCCTGAGCTATACCGGCAGAATGGGGCCGCTGGGAGTAGGAAATATCACCATCACCCCAAACGTCACCGGCACCAGCTACTCGCTGTCGCAGTTCGACGCCACGGGCACCCACACCGTTGACGGCAATATTTTCGACGGCACCGGTTCCGCAGGGACGATGGACCAGCTGCACTCGGTGGATACCCGCGTGAGCATTACCGGCTACGACGGCGTTACCACTACGCTGGATCCCTACACCGGCAGCACGCTGTCGAGCATCACGGGTCACTACGGCACGCTGGCGATTGCCGCAGACGGCAGTTACACCTATACGCTCAACCCGGGGATATCGCTCTCTACCATTACCACGAAGGAGGTCTTTAACTACACCCTGACCGATGCCAACGGCACCACGGACACCGCGTCACTGACCATCGACATGGCGCCGAAATTTATCAGTTCGGAGCATAACGATGTGATTAGCGGTACGGCCTACGGCGACACGCTGATTTATCAGGTGCTGAACAGCACGGCGGGCAACGCGACGGGGGGCAACATCACCAGCGCCGGCGGCGACCACTGGACGAACTTCTCCCTGGCACAGGGAGACAAGATCGACATTGGCGACCTGCTGGTGGGCTGGGACGGTAATACCGCCTCGCTGGGGAGTTATATCAATGTCACGCAAAGCGGTAGCAACACTGTGATCTCCATCGACCGTGACGGCGCAGGGAGCACCTACACTAATACTGCACTCGTTACGCTTGATAACGTGCAGACCACGTATGAAGAGCTTGTGAACCAGCAACACATCATTACCTGATAGCACCTGCACGAGATGACCTGGGCGCGCACAGCGCCCGGGCATAAATAATAAAGCTGTACTTTTTTATTAGGGACAAGACATGGGAATAAAGATGCCTTACTGGTGGCTCTCGTGCTGCCTGATATCTGTACCCGCCATCGCGGCAAACCCGGCGGCAACCATCAATACCGGACAACTCCGCGAAACGCAGGAACTCCCCTCACTGAATGGCCGCGTCGCCCCGGTGGCAGGCAAAGCCGCTCCTGGTTCACTACAGCTTGGCGAAGCCGTTAATCGCGCCGTCACCTGGCATCCGGCAATCGCTGAAGCCGTGGGCAAACTTTACGAGCAGAACGAAGAGGTCGACGTCGCCAAATCGAAATACTATCCGCAGATTAACGCTGGCATGGACAACGGGTATTCCCACGACGGCGATCAGAACGGCTTTACGCCGTCGCTGGTGCTCTCTCTTTCGCAAATGCTCTACGACTTCGGCAAAGTGGCCAGCCAGGTGCGGGCCGAAAACGCCGGAGTCGCCCAGCAGCAGGCCAACGTGCTGGTCAGCATCGACACCATCGCTCACGATACCGCCATCGCCATGGTGCAGGTGCAAACTCTGCAGCAGATGGTCGACACCGCCAAAGAGCAGCTCGACGCCCTCTCCTCAATCGGCAAGCTGACCCGCCTGCGTAACGACGAAGGGGCCACCTCGCTCTCTGACGTGGTGCAGACCGACGCGCGCATTGAAGGGGCACGCGCCCAGCTGATGCAGTATCAGGCCAGCCTCGACAGCGCCCGCGCCACGCTGATGAGCTTTCTCGGCTGGAACAGCCTGAATGATATCAGCAATGATTTTCCACAGAAGCTGGCCCGCAGCTGCGATATCGCCGAGCCGGACGATCGCCTGGTGCCTGCGGTCCTCGCCGCCTGGGCACAGGCGAACGTCGCCCAGGCTAACCTCGACTACGCCGACGCGCAGATGACGCCAACCGTCTCGCTGGAGCCGGAGGTCCGTCATTACCTGAACGATCGCTACGCGGGTAACGAAACGCGGGATCGCACCCAGTATTCCGCCTGGGTGAAAGTCCAGATGCCGCTCTATCAGGGCGGCGGGCTCACCGCCCGACGTAACGCCGCCGGACACGCGGTGGAGGCGGCGCAGTCGACCATTCAGCGTACGCGCCTCGATGTGCGCCAGAAGCTGCTGGAGGCCCGCAGTCAGGTGATGAGCCTGCAAAGCACGCTGCAAATTCAGGGCCGCCAGGAGGCACTCAGCGCCCGCACCCGCGAGCTCTATCAGCAACAGTATCTCGATCTCGGCTCGCGCCCCCTGCTGGACGTGCTTAACGCCGAGCAGGAGGTCTATCAGGCACGCTTTACCCAGCAGCAGACCCTCGGTCAGCTGCACCAGCTGCAGCTCAACTGCCTCTATAACACCGGGCAATTGCGTCATGCGTTCGATCTTGATAACCGCACCATCCAGACCGTGGAGATCCAGCCATGAAGCAACGCGACATCCCTCAGGGGGAAACGATGACGGATGAGGCCCTGGCGCAGTGGGCGCAGGCGTTTGGCTTTGTTGCCACGCGCTACCGCGTCGCCTGTTCGCCCGGCGCGCTGATCGCAGGCGCACCGTGGCTGAAAGGCAAACCGATGGTGCCCGCGCTGACTCAGCTTGCCCGTGAAGCCGGGCTAACGTTCCAGCTGCTAACGGCCGATCAGCAGTCGATCAACAGCTGGCGTCTGCCGGTGGTGGTGGCGCTGAGCGACGGAAAAATCGGCGTGATCGAGAATTTCGACGGTGAGGACACGCTTGAGGTCAGCTTTTTCGACGACAAGACGTACACCAACCGCCTGTCGATGAGCGCGATGTTACCCGCCATCCGCCACGTTATCGCCCTGCGTCCGCTGGCGGCGCTGAAGGACAGCCGCGTGGACGCCTACATCTCAAAATACCGCCCGGACTGGCTCTACCGGCTGGTGATGCGCGACCTGCGCCCCTACAGCTGGGTGATGCTGGCGGCGCTGTTTATCAACGTGCTCTCCCTCTCTGGCATTGTCTTTTCCATGCAGGTGTATGACCGGGTGATCCCCGCCCAGTCCTATCCGACGCTCTACGTGCTGACCATCGGGGTGCTGATCGCCACCCTGTTTGGCTTTGTGCTGCGCGTCGCGCGCGGGCACATTATGGATCTGCTGGGCAAGCGATCGGATCTGCGCGTCTCGGATCGCGTGTTTGGTCACGCCCTGCGGCTGCGCCACAGCGCCATTCCGCGCTCCACCGGCAGCTTTATCTCCCAGCTGCGCGAGCTGGAGCAGATCCGCGAGATGGTCACCTCCTCCACCATCTCGACGATTGTCGATCTGCCCTTCTTCTTCCTGTTTGTGGTAGTACTGGCGATTATCGCGCCGCAGCTGGCGTGGATCGCCCCGGTGGCGGCTGTGATCATGGTCCTGCCCGGCCTGCTGCTGCAAAAGAAGCTGGCGGAGCTGGCGAAGCAGTCGGCCCATGAATCGACCCTGCGCAACGCGGTGCTGGTGGAGAGCGTGCAGGGGCTGGAGGACATCAAGCTGATGCAGGCGGAGAACCGCTTTTTGCAGCAGTGGAACAGCTATATCCAGATTACCGCGGAATCCGGCCTGCGCACCCGCGAGCTGACGCAGAACCTGATCAGCTGGGGAATGACCGTCCAGAGCCTGGTCTACGCCGCCGTGATCGTGGTCGGCGCGCCGATGGTGATCGACGGCACCTTAACCACCGGTTCGGTGGTGGCTGCCTCAATGCTGGCCTCGCGGATGATCGCGCCGATGGCGACGCTGTGTGGGGTGCTGGCACGCTGGCAGCAGGTAAAGGCCGCCAAAGAGGGGCTGGACAGCATTATGCAGCTGCCGACCGAAAACCAGCGCGAAGAGACGCCGATCCGCCAGGACGTGCTGCGCGGACACTATCTCTTCGAGCAGGCGCAGTTCCGCTACCACCCGGAAGATCCGCGCATGGCGCTGCGCATTAACCGCCTGGAGATCAGGCCGGGCGAGAAAGTCGCGATCCTCGGGCGCAACGGCGCGGGCAAATCCACCCTGCTGCAGGCGATGGCGGGCGGAATGGATCTGGCAGGCGGCGAACTGCGGCTCGACAACCTCAGCCTGCCGCATCTCGACGTGGCGGACGTGCGGCGCAACGTCGGCTTTATGACCCAGAACGCGCGGCTGTTTTACGGCACCCTGCGCGAGAACATCACCCTCGGCATGCCGCGCGCCACCGACGAAGAGATTTTCGAGGTGCTGGAGATGTGCGGTGCGGCCAGCTTTGTGCTGAAGCTGCCGAAGGGGCTGGACTACCCGATTATGGAGAACGGCGTGGGGCTGTCCGGCGGGCAGCGGCAGTCGATTCTGCTGGCGCGGATGCTGCTGCGCGATCCGAATATTGTGCTGATGGACGAGCCGACCGCCTCCCTTGATGAACACACCGAGCGGGAATTTATCCAGCGCCTGGGAGCATGGCTCGGCAACCGGACGCTGGTCGTCGCCACCCACCGCGTGCCGGTGCTGGAGCTGGTGGAGCGCGTGGTCGTGCTGAAAGATGGGATGCTGGTCATGGACGCGCCAAAGGCACAGGCGCTGAACAACAGCCGCATGCAGCAACAGCAGCAGGCAGCAACCGGACGGGAGTGGAAAAATGAAAATCAGTCAGCGTGACGTGGCCGCGATGGACGATCTGGATAATGCGCTCGACTCCGAAAGCGGCTATTCCGGCGCGCGGCGGATCGTGATCTTCTCGCTGCTGATGTTTGTGGCGCTGGGCGTCTGGGCGTGGTTTGGGATGCTGGATGAAGTCTCAACGGGAACCGGAAAAGTGATCCCCAGCTCGCGCGAGCAGGTGTTGCAGTCGCTGGATGGGGGGATCCTCACCGAGCTGAACGTTCACGAGGGCGATCAGGTGCAGGCCGGACAGGTGCTGGCGCGGCTGGATCCGACGCGTTCCGAATCGAACGTCGGCGAAAGCGCTGCGCGCTACCGTGCGTCGCTGGCCTCCAGCGCCCGTCTGTACGCCGAGGTAAACGATCTGCCGCTGAAGTTCCCGCCTTCGCTGGAGAAATGGACCGAACTGACCGCCGCCGAAACGCGGCTCTACAACTCGCGCCGCGCGCAGCTGGAGGACACGCAGCGTGAACTGCGTTCAGCATTAGATCTCGCAAACAAAGAGCTGGCGATCACCCAGCGGCTGGTAAAAACCGGCGCCGCCAGCCACGTGGAAGTGCTGCGCCTGCAGCGGCAGAAAAGCGACCTGGAGCTGAAGCTCACCGACGTGCGTTCCCAGTATTACGTTCAGGCGCGCGAGGCGTTATCCAAGGCCAACGCGGAGGTGGATATGGTCTCGGCGATCCTGAAAGGCCGCGAGGATTCCGTCACCCGCCTGACGGTAAAATCCCCGGTGCGCGGGATCGTGAAAAACATTAAAGTCACCACCATCGGCGGGGTGATCCCGCCCAACGGCGAGCTGATGGAGATTGTGCCGGTAGACGATCACCTGCTGATTGAAACCCGGCTCTCGCCGCGCGATATCGCCTTTATCCACCCGAACCAGGAGGCGCTGGTGAAGATCACCGCCTACGATTACGCCATCTACGGCGGGCTGCACGGGGTGGTGGAGACCATTTCGCCGGACACCATCCAGGACGAGGCCAAGCCGGAGGTGTTCTATTACCGCGTATTTATCCGCACCAGCCAGGATTACCTGGTGAATAAGGCGGGCAGGCACTTCTCAATCGTGCCGGGGATGATTGCGACGGTGGACATTAAGACCGGGGAGAAAACGGTGCTGGATTATCTGATCAAGCCGTTTAATCGGGCGAAAGAGGCGCTTAGGGAGCGGTGATGAAACGCCTTACATCATTTTCTGAAGCCGCCTCGCAGGATTTAACTTCTTCTGGGTAGCCTGCTTTTTATTAGGGTTAATCGGGCGTATGTTCCTTCCACGCCAGCAAAATCTGGCGTCGGGATTGGCATCCCGGTTATGATTGGAGACGGCGTAAGTTCTTGTTACGCTGTACGTCTGGCTACATTCCAATGGTGGGCTGGACGGGGGCGTCGCAAGACGCGCCGGTACACTCCAAGCCGGTAATGCCAACTCCGTTCAGACCTGCCACCCGGAAATTGGCATTTCCGCGGTCGGGTTAATTACCTGATTGGAGAAAAATTATGACTACCAGTAACGCACTTTTCACGACCCCCTTCGGCCACAATACCGACTTCACTGAACTTGCCGACAACTGCCAACGCTATTGCGAAGCATTGGTGGAAGAGACCGATCCTGCAAGAAAAATAGCGCTCTGCGGTCGTCTTGCATCGACCCTCGCCCTGCTTCGCCCGATGCTGCTGGAGCCGCTCCCTGAGCACTTACAGGAACGTCTTACCGTCAATGTGTTCCCCGAATGTGAACCTGCATTCAACGCTGAATCCGATCAGCTCTGTCGCTACTGCGAGGAAATTACGCAACTGTTGCTGGGGGGCGCGCTCGCCCCTGAATCCGCTCGTGTGATGGGAGATTTACTCTTTGAACTGACGGGATATTTTGCTGACCAGCTAAAAGCCCCGCGCTGGCTGAGAACAGAGGCTGGCGTCGCGTTGCTGGGTTGACATGGTTTTCTCCCTCTCCCTGTGGGAGAGGGTCGGGGTGAGGGCATCAAACCGCACTCATTTTATATTTATAAACAGGACGTTAATTATGAATAACCAGGAAAAACTACGCATCTCAACCACACCAGGCGAAGTATTGAATTCTGGCTGAATCTGCAGCAAAACGCAGAAAACCAAGGAGCGAGAATCGAGCACCTCTAACATAATCATCCCCCAATCTGCTAAAGTAGCCCAAACTCATTTTTCAGGAAGAAATCATGCGCCAACGAACCATTGTCTGCCCCATCATCCAGAACAACGGTGCCTATCTGCTGTGCAAAATGGCCAACGATCGCGGCGTGTTCCCCGGCCAGTGGGCTCTCTCCGGCGGCGGAATGGAGCCGGGCGAAACCATGGAACAGGCGTTGCGCCGTGAGATCCGCGAAGAGCTGGGCGAAGCGCTGGAGATCGCTTCGATCACGCCATGGGCTTTTCGCGATGACATCAGAGTGAAAACCTACGCCGATGGCACCACTGAGGAGATTTACATGATCTATCTGATCTTCGACTGCATCAGTGCCAACCGGGCAGTCACGTTTAATGAAGAGTTTCAGGAGATCGCCTGGGTTAATCCGGAATCGTTAAAAGAGCTTGATCTCAACGAAGCCACGCGCATTACCTTCGCCCAAAAGGGCCTTCTTTAATTGCCCACTGCCCCGGCGTTTTACCGGTCCATGCTCTGAAAACCTCAATAAATGCGCTGACGCTGCTGTAGCCGCATGACAGCGCAATCCATCCCACCGGCTTCCCCGCCGCCAGCCACTCCATTGCCTGCATGACGCGCGCCAGCTGCCGCCAGTTGACAAAGTTCATTCCCGTCTGGGCGCTAAACCGACGGTTAAACGTACGTACGCTCATCCCGGCATGGCTGGCATGACTCTCGACCGTCTGATTATCATCGACAAACTGCAGCAAGCGGCTGACCACGTTCTTCAGACGCGGATCCGTCGGCACGGGCAGAGAAAAGTGAACCTGGGGCGTCATGGCAAGCTCATCCAGCAGTAAAGTCAGCTTTCGCGGATCGTACTCGCTCCCTGCACCACATACACGGGAAAACAGTGCATGGGTGAGATCGTCCGGCTCGAACAGCGCGGGAGCATCGGGAAGCATTGCACAGCAAGCAGGGTCAAGATAGATAGCGCAGCCTTCAATCGCGCTTTCAGAGAAGGCGGCGTGCTCCTGGCCCGGCGGGATCCAGCCGATATGTTTTGCCGGCACGACCGAGCGCGCCTGCTGCGTCTCAATGACCAGCAGCCCCGTTGCAATGCGCCACAACTGGCCGGTGCGATGACTGTGCCAGGGCGTTCGGTACCCGCCAGGATGAAGGAGCGCTTCAATACTGATCATACCATTTTGACCGAAAATCGTTATTCATCGGCGTATTACAGAAACTGCGTCTTCAGCTGTCAAGGATAATGTTGATTCAACCACTTAAGGAGCCTGCATGAGCATTATCACATCCCTGGTATCCCACTCTGACAACACCGCGCAGCGCAAGGAAATGGCTAGCCTGTTAACCAACTTATTCAAAGGCGATGTCGATCCGGCAGAGCTTTTTACGCCCGATTACCAGCAATTTACGGACGGTCACGCGCTTGATTATCAGGGTTTTGTGCAGCACCTGAACCACGTTCGATCGCAGATCCGCGAGATAGCATTCAGGGTAGAGGAGTTCGCCTGTCACGATGGTCTTTTGGCAGACCGGCACTGGGTTACCGTGACGTATCCGGATGGTCGGCAGGCAGAGATTGAGGTGTATATGTTTGCCGCACTGCGAGAAGGAAAAATTTGTCGTATCCATGAGGTCACGCTGGTGATTGGCGCAGAGGCATCAGACCGCGCACTCGCCCACGCCACGCAATAAGCTCACCCTAAACGCGAACGGCGCATAACAGCCTCTGCCGTTATGCGCCTCCTCTTACAGCGAGATCTTCAGGCGTCGAACCGCTTCTTTCAACTGCTCATCCGTTGGGGTGACGAATGACATGCGCAGCGTTGTCTGGTCCGGTTCGTTGCAGTAGAAGAACTCACCCGGTACAAACACCACACCGTTGCTCAAGGTTTTTTCCAGCCATTTCGTCGTATTCATGCCGTTGTTCATTTTCGCCCACAGGAACATGCCGCCCTTCGGCTTGTGGAACGACATCACATCGCCCAGCTCGGCTTCCAGTTCCGTTGCGAACGTCTGGTATTTCTGGCGATAGGCCTCGCGGATCATTTTAATCTGGTTCGCCAGACGCCCGGTTTTCAGGTACTCGTAGGTCATCAGCTGCGACAGCGTGCTGGTGTGCAGATCGGTGGTTTGCTTCAGGTTCACCACCGCGCGCTTCAGCCACTCCGGCACCAGTACCCAGCCCACGCGGGTGCCCGGCGCGAGGATTTTGGAGAAGGTTGAGGTGTACACCACGTTATCTTCATTGCCGATATCTTTCGCATGGGCAATCAGCGGGCGGAATACGTCGTCGGTGTAATTAATTTCGCTGTACGGATCGTCTTCGATAATCACGAAATCATAGCGCTTCGAGAGTTCCACCAGCTGTTTGCGACGCGCTTCAGAAAGCGTTACGCCGCCAGGGTTACCAAAAGTTGGAACGATATAAACCGCCTTGATGGTTTTCTTTGCCACCAGTGCTTCAAGCTCATCGACCTTCATGCCGTCGCCGTCGGTACCTACGGATTCAAAACTGGCCTGCGCCAGGCCAAAGACCTGCAGCGCGGCGAGATAGGTTGGACGTTCAACGACAACCGTATCGCCAGGATTGATCAACGCACGCGCCAGCACGTCCAGAGATTGTTGAGAGCCGGAAGTAATGACCACGTCATCGGCCTTACAGGCGATGCCGCGCCCTTCGCAGATGCGTTTAATTTCTTCGCGCAGCCCCGGTACGCCTTCCGTCAGGCCATACTGGAACGCCTCGCCAAAATTCTGCGACAACACGGCATCGGCGGCGATTTTAAGTCCTTCGCGATCGAACAGGTCCGGGTTGGGAATACCGCCGCCCAGCGAAATCACGCCCGCCATTTTGCTATGTTTTAATAATTCACGGATGGCGGATGATTGCAGGCCCTGCGCGCTGCTGGCGAGTTTGTTTGCAGACATTCTTTGATTACCTTCTTTTTTTATATTGTGCCCAATCTTAGCAGAATATGAGCAATAAATTCCGTTAGCTTAGGCAGGGGGCGTAAATCCTGACGCCACAGTAAATGCACCGGTCTCGGCGCGGGCGTGAACGGCTCCAGCACCCGTATCAGCCTGCCGCTTGCCAGCTCTTCCGCCACCAGCACCTCCGGTTGCAGCAGCAGCCCCGCCCCGGCTCGCGCCGCCATGCGTAGCCCGTAGCCGTCGTTACACCGTAAGATGGCATCCCGCTTCCAGCGCACCTCCCCTTCCACGCCCGGCAGCCGCCACTCGTTGCGCGCGGTCCACACCGTGTGCGACAGACAAAGATGATCCACCAGATCGGCAGGCGTCTGCGGCGTGCCGTGACGCGCTAAATAGTCCGGCGCGGCGCAGATCACCATGTTGTAGGGGCACAGGTATTTCGCCACCAGATCGTCATTGCGGATGTCGCCAATGCGGATGGCCAGATCGACCCCCTCCTCTACCAGATCGACCATTCGATTGGTGAGATCCAGTTCGATGCGCACCTCCGGGTAGCGCTGCAAAAATGTGGCGGTCAAAGGCGCGACAACGCAGCCGCCAAACGACGTGGGTGCCGTGACGCGCAGGGTTCCGGCGGGTGTGGCGCGCAGCCGTTCAACCGCGCTTTCGGCAATCGAGACCTGCTCCAGCACCCGCCTGGCCTCTTCGAAATAAACGCGTCCGGCGTCGGTCAGGCTCTGGCGACGGGTATTGCGCTCCAGCAGCCGCGTACCGAGCTGCGATTCCAGCAGCGCAATATACTTCCCCACCATGACCGCCGACATCTCCAGCCGGGACGCCGCCCCGGTAAAGCTGCCGCTTTCCACTACCGCAATGAACGTCTCCATCCCGCGAAGCTTATCCATATTCCGAACCTCTGGTTAGCAATCATCTAACTTTAGCCCAGTTTATCTGACTTTTTATTTATTAAAGAATGAGGGCTCACAACATAAGGAGTCTGCTATGAAAATCGTCATTATTGGTGCCAGCGGTACTGTCGGGCGTGCCGTAACCGAAGAATTAAGCCGTCGTCACGAGGTCATCCGCGTCGGTCGCACGCAGGGCGACTATCAGGTGAATATCACCTCGCAGGCGAGTGTACAGGCGCTGTTTGAGAAAATCGGCCCGGTGGATGCGATTGTCTCCGCAAGCGGTGGCCTCTACTTTGGCCCGCTCGCGACCATGAAAGACAGCGACTTCAACCAGGGCCTGCAGGATAAGCTGCTGGGGCAGGTGCGTCTGGCGCTGACCGGCCAGCATTATTTGAACGAAGGCGGCTCGATTACGCTGATAAGCGGGATTGTGGCGCACGAGCCGATTGCGCAGGGCGTGAATGCCACCACGGTGAACGCGGCGCTGGAAGGGTTTGTCCGCGCCGCAGCCTGCGAACTGCCGCGCGGGATCCGCATCAACCTGATTAGCCCAACGGTACTGACGGAGTCAGCCGAAGCGTATGACGGGTTCTTCCCCGGCTTTGAAAGCGTTCCCGCCGCGACCGTGGCGCAGGCCTACCGCCGCAGCGTGGAAGGGGTGCAGAGCGGGCGGGTGTATAAAGTCGGTTATTGATCCTTACCGGCGGCGATCAGCACCAGCATCGGGCGCTCCGCCACTTCGGCCAATGCAGGCCAGGCGTCAATCTGCGCCTGCGTTGGCCCCCACTCATTAACTTCGCTTATCGTTAACCCCGCTTTGATCAGTGCGTTAAGCGTGGTGCCCAGCGTGCGGTGGTATTTAATCACCCCGTCCGCCAGCCAGTTGCTGACGCGCTGGCTCTCGTCCTGATAGCGGTTCACCCCCCAGAACCGCTCGCCGCGGTCGTCGGTCAGCCAGCCCTGACGGGTAGCGCAGGTGTATATCGGGTGCTCCATCGAAAAGACCAGGCTACCGCCGGGTTTGAGCGCGCGCTGAACGTTGGCGAATAGCGTGTCCAGCTCCGGCAGGTAGTGCAGCGCCAGCGAGCTGTAGACCAGATCGAGGCTATTCGCTTTCAGCGCCAGAGATTCCAGATCGCTACGCTGATAGTGAATCCGGTTGTCATCAGTCAGTTCAGCCGCGCGGGCGAGCATTTTTTCTGAAATATCAACACCCGTGACGTCAGACGCGCCCAGCTCGCGCGCTGCGCGACAGAACCATCCGTAGCCGCAGCCGAGATCGACAACCGATTTACCGGTTAAATCTGGCAGCATTGCCTTGAGCGCGGGCCACTCCGGCGCGCCGTCCAGGCCCTGAACCGAGCGCGGAAGCTGGGCATAGCCTTCAAAAAATGCCGGGTTGTCGTAGATGTTTTGTGCCATGACGGACTCCTTTATCGCAACAGTGGCGAGGGTAAAGCACCCCTCGCCCGTTGACAACGTATCCGTCTGATAAATCACAGCCTGCGACGGATTTTCTCCACCATAGCTGTGGCTGAGATCCCGTAGCGGTCATGGAGGGTGGGCAGCGCGCCCGCATCCAGGAACGCGTCCGGCAGCGCGACGGTATCGAAATCCACGTTAACGCGGTTGCGCATCAACAGAGACGCGACAGCCTCGCAAAGCCCGCCCACGCTGCTGTGGTTTTCCGCCACAATCACCAGCCGTCCCGGCTTCGCAGCCTGTGCCAGGATCGTCTCTTCGTCCAGCGGCTTAATGGTGGGCGAGTGCAGCACCGCCACACTGACGTTATCTTTACGCAGCTGCTTCGCCGCCTCCAGCGCGCGCATGGTCATCAGCCCAGAGGCGATGATCAGGACGTCGCGCCCTTCTTCCAGCAGCACGGCTTTGCCAATCTTAAACTGGTAGTTGTACTGGTCCAGCACCACTGGCACCTTGCCACGCAGCAGTCGCATATACACCGGGCCATCGTGCGCTGCCATCGCCGGCACCGCCTGTTCGGTGTCGATTGCGTCACAGGGATCGATAATCGTCATGCCCGGAATACCGCGCATAATCGCAATATCTTCCGTCGCCTGGTGGCTCGGCCCGTAACCGGTGGTTAGCCCCGGCAGCGCCGCGCAGATCTTCACGTTCAGGTGCTCTTCAGCGATCACCTGATGGATAAAATCGTAGGCGCGGCGGGTGGCGAAGACGGCATAGGTGGTGGCGAAAGGAATAAAACCCTCTTTCGCCATGCCGCCCGCGGCCCCCATTAACAGCTGCTCGGCCATGCCCATCTGAAAGAAGCGTTCCGGGTAGGCCTGAGCGAAAATATGCAGATCGGTGTACTTCGACAGATCCGCCGTCATGCCGACGACCTCCGGTCGCTGTTCCGCCAGCTTCACCAGCGCGTGGCCGAACGGTGCGGCTCGCGTCTCCTGGCCCTCTTCCGCGATAGAGGCAATCATCGCCGACGTGGTTAAACGCGGTTTTTTCTCCGTGGTCTGGCTCATTACAGCACTCCTTCAGGTTTGTTGGCATCCAGCACGGCGAGTGCCTTTTGCCACTCGTCAGCATCCACGCGAATAAAATGGTTCTTGTCACGCTTTTCGAGGAACGGCACGCCCTTGCCCATCAGCGTGTCGCACAAAATGACGCGCGGCTGGTTTTCCGGGTAGCATTTGGCGTTATCAAACGCCGTTACCAGTGAAGGGACATCGTTGCCGTTGACGCGCTGCACGTACCAGCCGAAGGAGGTCCATTTATCCTCCAGCGGCTCAAAGCCGAGGATCGCGTGCGAGTTGCCATCCGCCTGCTGGCGGTTAATGTCCACCAGCACGATCAGGTTCGACAGGCCGTGATGTGCCGCCGACATCGCCGCTTCCCAGGTTGACCCTTCGTCCAGCTCGCCGTCCGACATGGAGTTAACGACCCATGCCGCGCTCTGCTTGCGCTTCAGCCCCAGCGCCATGCCAACGCCAATGCTTAAGCCCTGCCCCAGCGAACCACCGGAGATCTCCATGCCCGGCGTGTAGGTTGCCATGCCGGACATCGGCAGGCGGCTGTCGTCCGCGCCGTAGGTCTCCAGCTCCTCTTCAGGAACGATCCCCGCTTCAATCAGGGCGGCGTAACAGGCAATGGCGTAGTGGCCGTGAGAGAGCAAAAAACGGTCACGCCCCTCCCATTCCGGCTCGCCCGGCTTAAGGTTCATCCCGTGGGCAAACGCGGTGGCCAGCACATCGGCATAGCCCAGCGCCTGCCCGATGTAGCCCTGCCCCTGCACTTCGCCCATGCGCAGCGCGTAGCGGCGAATGCGCCAGGCCGCGGCGGCAACCTGTTGAACTGTGGTATCCGTCATCGTCGTGTCTCCTTAATGGATCAGCATCCCGCCGTTCACGTCGAGCGTGATACCGGTGGAGTAAGAAGAGAGGTCGCTTCCGAGAAACAGCGCGGCGCGGGCAATATCCTGCGCGTCTCCGAGGCGGTTAAGCGGAATGCCCGCCAGAATGGACGTTTTCATCTCATCGCTCAGCTTGCCTGCGGTGATGTCCGTCTGGATAAGACCCGGCGTGATGCAGTTTACGCGCACATTGTCGGGCCCCAGCTCACGCGCCATGGCTTTTGCCAGTCCCAGCACGCCCGCTTTTGCAGCGCTGTAGTGTGGGCCGCCGAAGATGCCGCCGCCGCGCTGGGCCGATACCGATGAAATGCAGACGATGCTGCCCGACTTTTGCGCGCGCATAGTGGGAATAACCGCCTGGGACATTAGCAGCGTGCCGCGCAGGCTGACGTCAAGCACCGCATCGTAATTTTCGCGTTTGATATCCATCAGCTTGATCGGCTGAGTAATGCCGGCGTTATTCACCAGAATATCGATGCGCCCGTATTTCCCCAGCACCTGCTCAATGGCGGCATTAACCTGTAATTCATTGCAGACGTTCGCCGCAAGGCCCAGATGCTGGTCGCCCAGGCTCGCGGCGGCAGCCCGGCTGGCTTCAGCGTTTAAATCGATAATCACCACTTTCGCACCCTGTTCGGCATATAATTTCGCCGTAGCGAAACCCAAACCGCGTACGGAAGCCGCGCCGGTAATAACGGCGACTTTATCTTTCAGTAGCATATATTTACTCCATTCGGACAAGAGGGGTTTAATGTTTTACTTCGGCTCTTCCAGCAGCATAATCATAATTAAGCCAATGGCTGCGCAAATACCGAAATAAATAAACACGGAGTTAAAACTGCCTGTTTTATCCAGCAGATAACCTGCCAGCATTGGGGAAACAAATCCGCCGAGATTACCGCCGCTATTGATAATGGACGCGGCAATGGGATAGGTTTTACTGTCCGCAACAGCCATCCCATAAGCCGTAAAAGCGGGCCAGCCGATATTCAGACAGAGGCCGACAAAAAATAACCCGACGCAAACCGCCACGGTGCTTTGCGGAATATTCAGCATAATGACCATCATTAAAACGGTGCTGATGGCGGTAAACATCATGGTCGGCTTACGTCGGCGGCCGAGCAGCTTATCAGAGACGTAACCGCCAAAAATCGCACCGATAAATCCGCCGATGCACGGCATGCTGGCGACCAGCCCCATGCTCATAAACGTAAAGCCTTTCTCTTTCACCAGATAGAGCGGGATCCACGTCAACAGTCCGTACAGCACGCTGACCATCATAAAATAGGCCAGGCAGTCACCGAGAATATTCTTTGACGTAAACAGCCCTTTCACCGTGCTTACCGGGGCTAATTCCCGCACGCGGATCAGCCGGTCAAGGCGTGCAAAGCCCGGTGAAATCACGATGTTTTCCCGTCTGGCGTCCGGGATCTCCTGACCGGCGGTAATGGTCTCCAGCTCCGCTTTCGAGACGAATGCGCTCTCGGACGGCTTGGTGCGTACCAGCAGATACCACAGGACGGCAATGACCAGACCGGGGATCGCAAAGGAGAAGAAGACCCAGCGCCAGCCCCAGGTCATGGCGATCCACACTGCCAGCGGCGGCACGAGGATGGGCGCGAACATGGTGGCGGCGATGTAGACGCCCGTGGCCGTGGCCTTCTCCTTTGGCGGAAACCAGTTATTGATGGTGGAGGCCAGCCCGACCGGGCACGGCCCCTCTGTTAACCCCAGCCCCAGGCGGATACACTTCAGGCCCAGAACCGAGGTTGCGGTGCCCATCAGCCAGGTAAAGGCAGAGAAGCCGAATATCGACAGTGCCACCATGCCGCGAATTCCCTTTTTGGCAATAAAAAAGCCCGCAGGAATTTGGCTCAGGGCGTATCCCAAAAAAAACATGCTGGCGATGGCACCGGCTTCGAAATTATTGATATGAAATTCGTCAATGATAAACGGCAGTACCGCACCAATATTTGTTCGGTCAGCATAATTAATGGCATAAACAATAAAAATTAATGCCAGCACAACGAAACGGTAATTGGTTTTTTTAGTCTTTATGTAGGGGACAGCTTGTTCTATACGAGACATAACTTACCTCATTATTCGAACACCGTGAGTCGTTTTATTATTGCGTTCAACGTCAATATATCGGCTCACCCATGAAACGCCATTCAATAAAGCTCATTTATTGCTGAGATAAATTTGATTCGCGATACAGCTCAAAAAAATAACATCGGGATAAAATTGCCCGCGCGCAGTCTCAATGTTATGTTTTTTATCAATTATCGTGTAAGGAGTAGGCCATGTCCGCGCAGGATCGCCAGACGTTATCGCTACCCTCGCTCAGAAATTTGCAGGCGTTTATCGCCGTTGCTAACGCCCTGAGCATCCATCAGGCGGCGGAACAGCTCAACGTCACGCCGTCAGCGGTAAGCCACCAGATCGCGTCGCTGGAATCGTGGCTGGGCAAGAAGTTATTCATCCGCAGCGGCAAAGGGGTTCAACTCACCCCGACGGGAGAAAAATATCTGCGGGAGGTCTCGGCGGCGATGAGCGCCATCGGGCGCGCCACCGATCAGATCGTGAAAGAAAAAGATAATGCTGTGCTTCGCGTGCACTCTTCCCCCACCTTCGGGCTGTCCTGGCTGTTGCGCCGTCTGGGCAGATTCCGCGCCGAATATCCTGATATCACCATCAATCTCACCTGCTCCTATGAGAACCTGCAGTTCGCCAGAGATAATATCGACATTGATATCCGTCACGGTATTCCGGACTGGGACGCCTACCGGGTGATGACCATTAAAAACGACACGCTGGTGGTATTGGCCTCGCCGGACTATGCAGAAGAGCATCCCATCAGCACGCCCGCCGATCTGCTGCAACAGTCGCTTATCTCGTCCACCAGCACCCTGGTGAACTGGGAAAAATGGTTCGCCTGGCACAATATCGACAGGCCCTGGCTTAATTTCAGCCTCAGCTTCGACCGCTCCTACATGAGCTTTGAAGCGGCGCGCATGGGGCTTGGGTTTATTCTGGAGAGCAAAATGATGGCTACCGATCACCTGAAGGATGGCTCGCTGGTGCAGGTGCTGCCTGATGAAATGGGTATCGCCATCAACGCGCACCATCTGGTGATGCCGCACATGAACGAACGCGCGTGGAAGATCCAGCAGTTCGTCGAGTGGATTGACCGTGAGTTGCGATTGTCGGGGTATCACCTGTAGCGATACCCCAACGTGGCGTCAGGCGACCGTGCCCCAGACCAGATCCCCCTTGTGGAACGTCGCGGTGCGCGGCGAAATGCGCGCCACCGCTTCGGCGGAGCAGGAGGCATCCACCAGCACAAAGCTGGCGTCGTCCTGCGCTTTTGGCCACACCCGTTCGCCTTTGTCGTTCAGCGGCAGCACGTCGCCGGTGGCGATACCGAGCGCGCGGGAGAGCGTCTGCTCGTTCGGGCGAATGTAGAGCTGGGCGTAGAGATTCGCCTTCTCCAGCATGTCACCCAGGCCATACGGCGACCAGTGGTCGATTACGCTGTCGGTGCCCGTCATCACGAACACACCCTTGTCGCGCAGCTGCTTCAGCGGCATGTGCAGGGTGCCAATCGGCACGGTGGAGGCGATGGTCACCTGCTGCGCTGCCATGCGGGTGGCAATCTCATCCACCTGCTGCTCGTTGAGCGTCGCCAGCGCGAAGGCGTGGCTGATGGTCAGCTTGCCCTTCAGCTCCGGCGTTCTCTCCACGGTTTCCACCATATAGTTCACCGCCGCCACGCCCGCCGGGCTGGTTTCATGCAGGTGAATATCCACCCCTTTGTCGTAGTCCAGCGCAATCTGGAACATCAGATCGAGGGATTTCTCCATGGCACCGTCAACGTTCGTCGGGTCCAGCCCGCCCACGTAGTGCGCCCCGGCCTGCATCGCCTCGCGCATCAGTTTTTCAGAGTTGGAGAGCAGCAGGCCGTGCTGCGGGAAGGCGACGATTTCGCAGTCAAAGCCGGGTTTACGGCGCGATAAGACCGCCTGTAAATTTTCCAGATTTTTCAGGCCGGAGACCGGCTCAATGTTGCAGTGACTGCGGGCGATAGTGGAGCCTTTCGACTGGATAAGGTCGATAAGCGCCTCCGCGCGTTCCTGGGTATAGGGCTGCAGTTCCGGCAGCAGCTTCTGCTCAAGGCGGATCATGTCCTGAATCGTGGTGCCTGCAGGGCGGTTCAGGGAGCGCCACGGGCCGCCGTAGAAGGTTTTATCCAGATGAATGTGCATGTCGCGCATTGCCGGAAGCATCAGCTTTTTACCCGCATCGTAGCGCGGCAGGGTCGCGTCGGCGTGGCTGCCGTTGTCGCGCAGGGCGACAATCTTCCCGTCTTTGATCTCCAGCGTTTTCAGCTCGGTGCGGGTGCTCGTCGCCACGCTGCCGTCGAAATTAAACCCGGCTTCGAGCAGCACGTTGTCCAGATAGTAATGCTTCGCGGTGATGTTCATCGGCTTGCCCGTCTCGCTGGTTGGTTTTGCAGAGTCGGCAGCATACGCGACGGAGCCGGTTGCGCCAAACAGCGCGCAGGCGGTGACCATTTTGCCGCTCTGGCTGATAAACTCACGGCGGCTTTTATTCTCATTCATCTTATCTTCCTTCATTCACAATATGGGTACCGGTTTCACCACGCAGAGCGGCGGGCAGGCAGTCCGGCGAGGTGATAATCACGCGCCTGCCACCGTGGCGTAAAAACTCCAGCGACGCGACGATTTTGGGCAGCATGCTGCCCGCCGGGAAGTGGCCTTCGTCCATGTAGCGCGTCATTTGCGCCACGCTGACGGTGTCCAGCGCCTGCTGGTTCGGCTTGCCGAAGTTGACGCACACCTTTTCCACGCCGGTGGTAATCACCAGCACGTCGGCGCGGATCTCGCGCGCCAGCAGCGCGGTGGAGAGATCTTTATCAATCACCGCGTCGACGCTCTGGTAATCGCCCTGCGCCGAGCGCACCACGGGAATACCGCCGCCGCCCGCGCCGATCACCACGAAGCCCTTTTGCGTCAATGTCTTGATCGCATCGGCCTCAACAATCCGCAGCGGCTGCGGCGAAGCCACCACGCGACGGTAGCCACGGCCGGAGTCCTCAACAAAATGCCAGTCCGGGTGCGCGCGCTGCAGCTCGTCGCGCTGTGTCTCGCTGAAAAACGCACCGATCGGTTTCGTCGGGTGCGTAAAGCCGGGATCGTTTTTATCCACCTCCACCTGGGTGACGACCGTGACCGCTTTTTGCTCGCCGCGCGCGGCCAGGCGGTTATTGAGCGCCTGCTGGATCAGGTAGCCGATGCCGCCCTGGGTGTCCGCCACGCAGTTCGCCAGCGGGGTCAGGGGAAGCCCCTCTCGCTCGTGGGCAATCTCAGCGCGGCGCAGATCCAGCCCCACCTGGGGGCCGTTACCGTGGGTAAGCACGATGTCATAGTCGGAGGCCAGCATTTCGAGCACGGAGTCTGCCACCGCTTTAACCGCCTGCGCCTGATGTTCAACCGACTGGCTGGCGTTGTCTTTGATAATGCTGTTGCCGCCAATGGCGACGACCATAAGCTCTTTCATACGTTTTCCTTCGCAACGGTGCAGTATGTTCCCCTCACCCCGGCCCTCTCCCCAAAGGGGCGAGGGAGCTAACGTCCCCTCTCCCCTTTGGGGAGAGGGTTAGGGTGAGGGGGCAATGCCTTAAGCTTCAGATACTGGTGCAGCAGCGCTCGCAACTTCCCGGCTATCGAGGAAATGCTTCACCACAAACATGCCGCCCATCATCAGGTAGGCCGTGACGAACATCAGCGAACTGCCTTCGGCAAAGCCCACTACCGGGGCATGGATCACCCCGAACAGCGCCAGCAACGCCCCACCCGCCGCAGCCACGGCACCGCGCAGCGGTTTGTTAATGATGGCGAAAATGGCGATACAGCCCCACAGCATGCTGGCGAGCGGCGCACCGTTGCCGAGATGCACCAGGCCCTCGTAGTAAATCCCCTTGCTGTGCAGCACATCGGTGCCGATTTTCGCCGCGCTGGTGCCTGCCGCACCCATCACGCTGTTCATCATGGTCAGCGCCCAGTTGGCGATCCACGGGAACAGGCAGATAAAGATCACCGGCACCTCCACTTTCGGCGTTTCCCTCACCACCTGGTTGGCGGTGACGACGCCGATAAACACCAGAATCGGCACGATGGCGGTCATCGGAATGATGGCGAGCATAAACGCCCCCAGTCCGAACAGCGGTACGATGAACATGGTCACCCCGGAGGCGAGCGTGTAGCCGATGCTGGCGCCCATCGCTTTCCAGCCAGGGTGGCCGACATAGACCGTCACCGGGAACGGGTTGCCCATCAGGCAGCCGAGCATCGACGCCAGGCCGTTCGCCAGCATCACCTTGCGGGTAGGGTATTCATCCCCCGCCGCATGGGCGCTTTCGATGTTCTCCAGGTCAAAGATATAGTTCGCCAGCCCCAGCGGCACGGCGGATGCAAGATACGGCAGCGCGTGCGGCAGCCCCTGCATAAAGCTGTCCACGTGCACCTCCGGCGGGTTAAAGCCGAAGGAGGACATGGACGCTTTGATCGCTTCCGGGCTTTGCAGGCCGGAGATCCACGCTAATGCCGTACCGGCAATCAGCAACAGCAGACCTGTCGGGATTTTGGCGAAAATCGGCTTTTTACCGAACCAGTTGATGAAGATCAGCAGCAGAACGATGAACGACACGGTAGGCGCTTCGAACGCCTGCAGCATCGGGTTCATCGCCAGCAGCAGCAGTCCCAGTCCGGACAGGCACGACAGCAGCACGGTGCGCGGGATCATCTTGCGGATGGTCTCTCCCAGGAACGAGCCGCCCGCGAGGATCATCGCTTCCACGAAGCACCACACCAGGCCGATCTGGATTGCGAAATCTGCATCGCCCGTTTGCTGATAAACCGGCATCAGTACGAGGAAGGTGACGGTAAAAATCGACGGCGCGCTCGGGCCAGACGGCAGCGCGGTGACGTCCGTACGCCCGGTGGCGCGCGCCATCTGCAGGCCAAACCAGGCGTAGCAAATACTCGCCACCAGCACCGCCAGCCCGAAGGCTGGCGCGATGCGTCCATAAACAATCTCCTTCGGGATGCCGACGACAAAAATGAGCAACCCCATCATGGTCAGCAAATTGGTCAGGTTGTTGGTCATCAACCCGAAATAAGCCGCCCAGTCACCTCTTTTCCACTCCAGTTTCATGTTTTTCATGGATGCTTGCCTTATAAAAAGTAGCGATCGCGGAAGGTCAACAGCGCCTTTTCAAAACAGCTAAACGGCGGGTGAACGATGCCCGCCCCAATCATGCCGATGCCCGCGTCCTTATGGGCAATGGCGGTATTAATGACCGGCAAAATGCCGCTGCCCGCGACTCTGGTGATGTCGATGGCGGTCGGGATACCCATAAACGAGAGCAGCGGAATGGTGACGTTCGGGTTTTCGCCGAGGGTGATCTCGCGCATCTGGCGGGAGAAGTCGATGGCTTCCTCCACCGTGCCGCCCACCAGCGCAACGATGGCCGGGGCCGTCGCCATCGCAAAGCCGCCGATGCCGTAGGTTTCGGTGATGGCGCTGTCGCCGATGTCCAGCCCGGAGTCTTCCGGCTTATAGCCCGCAAACATCGGGCCAATCACCTGCTGCGCCGGGCCGGTGAACCACTGCCCCGGCAGGCCGGAGACGCGCAGGCCGAACTCGTAGCCGTTGCGCGCCATGGTGGTGACGACGGTGCTGTACTCAATGCCGTGGGCGGCGTCCAGCGCGGCTTTACACATCGCCATCCACGTTGGGCCGGAGAAGTAGTCGCTGCTGGCGACAAACTCGAACACCTCGCGCTGCTGCTCCACCGGATAGCCCGCCTGAATCAGTCCCGGGGTCAGCGCCTGGATCAGCAGCGTAGTGCCCGCGTTGTTGCGGTTATGGCACTCGTCGCCCATATGCAGCGCCTGGGCCAGCATCAGGCGCAGGTCGATTTCGCCGACGATCTTCATCGCGTCGCGCAGCATCGGGCCGAGCACGTCGCGCATCCAGTTCAGACGGTCAATCACGCTCTGGTCGTTGGCGCCCATGCGCAGGATCTTCGCCATCTGCTCGCTGAGGTTGGTGAACGCGCGGTTGCCGTAGGTTTTGTTCTCAACGATGTGCATAAACATTGATGCGGAGGTGACGCCCGCCATCGAACCCACGCAGTCGTGCTCGTGGCACGGCGAGAAGGTGATGTCGCCTGAAGCGGCGAGCCTTGCGGCATCCTCCAGATCCGTCGCCAGCCCTTCAAACACCAGCGCCCCGGTGACTGCGCCCTTCATCGCCCCGCACATGTTTTCCCATGCGACAGGCGGACCGGCGTGCAGAATGGTGGTGCGGGTCATGCCCGGCACAACATTAATGGCCTGCTCGAAACCCACCAGCACCGGATGGGACTGAATAATGCGCTCAAGAGCGATTTTATTCGCGGCGGCGATCTTCTCCGCCAGCGGTTTTTCCGCCAGCTGGTCGAGCGCCTCCACCACCTGCATATTGCCCTGCCCCGGGGGCGTCCAGTCCAGTTGAGTGACGGGGACGTGCTGTTTTTTGAGATCGTTGCTGAACATCGCAATGCCGACGTTGATGACGTTCAGCGGCTGGTTGAATAAGGTCGTCATTATGCTTTCTCCCCTTTGCAGACAAATTCGCGAGCCAATAATCCGGTATTGGTGCTGCTGCTGGCCCAGATGACGCCTGCATCGGTCAGCAGCTGGCACTGCTGCGCCAGCGACTGCGGATCCTGGTCGGTGCCGAGCACGTAGCCGAGGATCTCCAGCGGACGGTTATCGGCCTTCGCGATCGCCTGCGCCTCCTTGATGGCGTCGATCATCACGCCGACCGGATCCTCGTGCGCGCCAAAGCCGAGCACGAAGTCCATCACGATAACGCCCACCTCCGGATCGCGCGCCTCTTGCAGCAGGCGGCTGATGCGGTTGGTCGGGTCGATCATCGGGTGCGGCTTGCCGTTGGTGAAATCGTCGTCGCCAAAGTCGAGGAAGGTGTGGGCCTGGCTGACGCTGATGTCTTTCAGGCGCTTAGCTGGATCCGGCTGGATGTTGCTGTAAACGTCGTCGAATTTCGCAAGCGCCGCGAACATCGCCTCATCGCACAGGGTGCCGCCGCAGAACAGGCCGCGAATGTATTTCTGCTGCGGGGTCAGGCGGGCGCGAACCTCTTCAATCAGCGGCCAGTTGAGCGGGTGTAAATCCAGGGACTCTTTTTTAATGCCGGTGAGCAGTACCGCCTTCAGCGCCGCCTCTTTGGTGCCGCGGGCAAACTGCAGGCCGTCTTCATCGGCGGGCGGTTCGCTGCGGCCAAGGAAGCACACGATGACAGGCTTGCGGCATGCCCGCGCGCGCGCCAGCACTTTCTCCGCCACCGCAGGTGCGGGCGGCTTGGAGATGAGCGCAATGACCCGGGTGCCCTCGTCGGCTTCGAGCATGTCGATGGCGTCGAGCATCATCAGGCCGCCGATTTTCTCGCTGAGATCGCGCCCGCCGGTGCCGATCAGCTGCGACACGCCGCCGCCGAATTCATGAATGCGCACACTCAGCTCCTGGCTGCCGGTGCCGGAGGCACCGACGATGCCAATCAGCCCACGGCGTACCGCGTTGGCGAAGCACAGCCCCGCGCCGTTGATAATGGCGGTGCCGCAGTCCGGCCCCATCATCAGCAGCCCTTTCTGATGCGCCAGCTGCTTCAGCGCCAGCTCGTCGTCGAGGGATACGTTATCGGAAAAGAGCATGACGTTAAGATCGTTTTCCAGCGCCTGGCGCGCTTCGCGTGCGGCGAAGGTGCCATTAACGGAAATCACCGCAAGGTTGCTGTCCGGGCGATGGGTTTTGGCGCTGGCAATCGTCGCGTAGCGTGCTTCATGGGTGCCTCCGCTCTCTTTACGCGTGAATAACGCCTCAATAGCGGCCAGGGTTTCATCATTCGCCGCGGCGCCTTTAATCACGATCATCAGGTCGCCGTTTTTGGCGTCGGCTAATTCCGGCGTTAACAGCCCGAGGTTTTTTAATACGCCTTTGTTCATTTCCGTCGCCATGGCCACAAACGCCTGCTCGACGCCCGGTAATTTATTGGCTTTGGTGGAAACGGACATCAGTGAAACCGAATCAAAATACGTGTTCTTTTTTATAACGATTTTGGTTGGCATTGTTTTCTCCTGAATACGGATAAAAGGGGGCCGCCGTCGTGCAGAATGCACGTCGGTAAAAATGCTTTTTTGAATTAACGGCCAGCCTGAAGTGGCTGGCCGAATGCGTTATGCGCCTGCCGCCAGCAGCAGGTCGGCTATTGCATCGAAGCCTTTTTCCCGCGCCAGTTCGAGCGGGGTTTTACCGTATTTATCGGTCATGTGCGGGTTCGCGCCGTGATCCAGCAGCAGCTTCACAATCTCCTGCTGCTTTGCGCCACCGTCGTTCAGCACAATGGCTTCCAGCAGCGGCGTCCAGCCGACAAAATTGGTGTGGTTGACGTTAATATCGGTTTTTGCCAGCAGCTCGCGCACGATTTCAACGTGGCCTTTTTCACTGGCAGGGGTAATGCCCACGCCGCCGAAGCGCGTCAGGCGGTCAAGATCCGGATTCGCCGGAAGGACAATGCGCAGCAGGGTTAAATCATTGGTCAGGCAGCTTATCAGGAAGGGGTTAAAACAGGTCTGATCCTGTTTATCAATATCCGCGCCGGCAGCAATTAAATATTCCACACAGGCGTAATGCTTTTTCAGGCTGGCAATAATAATGGCGGTTCTGTTCTGGCGGTTGGTGGCGTTAATATCCACGCCGTTATCCAGGCAGGCTTTTAGCGCGTCGATGTTGCCCTCTTCTGCCGCCAGCAGAAATTCCGTAACGAGTGCGTTTGCAGACATATTCAGTCTCCCAATGTTTCACTTCTGATGACCTGAGAATAGCAACAGCCTGGTCACAAAAGAATCCGCTTAAAAATGATTCATCGACACGCAATTCATTATTGAGTTAAATTCAACAGTCAGGCTAAAACGTGCGTCTGTGCAACCTTTTTCTTATGGCTTACCGCTTTTTATCGCCTCAGACAGCATTATCCTTATGGTTGTAAAAGCCTTACATGACGCGGCTCCGCGTAAATAGTCAGAACTGTGACCCACTTCAAATGTGATGTAACGGCGCTGTTAAAATATGTTCAAAACTGATGGCTGAGGATGCTGTGATATGAATTCCATCTTTACCGAAGAGAATCTGCTGGCCTTCACCACTGCGGCACGCTTCGGCAGCTTCAGCAAAGCCGCCGCCGAGCTGGGCGTGACGACCTCCGCCATCAGCTACACCATCAAACGCATGGAGACCGGGCTGGACGTGGTGCTGTTTGTGCGCAATACGCGCAGCATCGAGCTGACCGAATCCGGGTTTTACTTTTACCGTAAGGCCACTGACCTGCTGAACGATTTTCACGCCATCAAGCGCGGGATAGATACCATCTCTCAGGGCATTGAGGCGCGGGTGCGTATCTGCATTAATCAGCTCTTGTATACGCCGCGCCACACCGCGCGGCTGCTGCAGGTGCTGAAAAAGCAGTTTCCCACCTGTCAGATCACCGTCACCACCGAGGTGTACAACGGCGTCTGGGATTCCATCATCAACAACCAGGCCAACATCGCCATCGGCGCACCGGACACCCTGCTGGACGGAGGCGGGATTGATTACACCGAAATTGGCGCCATCCGCTGGGTGTTTGCCATCGCGCCGGAACATCCCCTCGCCTTTGTTCCCGAACCAATAGCGGAGAGCCAGCTGCGTCTGTATCCCAACATCATGGTGGAAGATACCGCGCATACCATCAACAAGAAGGTCGGCTGGCTGCTGCACGGCCAGGAGGCGATTCTGGTGCCGGATTTCAACACCAAGTGCCAGTGTCAGATTCTGGGGGAAGGGATTGGCTTTTTGCCGGAATACATGGCAAGAGAGGCGGTGGAAGATGGGCTGCTCATCACGCGGCGCATTAATAACCCGCGTCAGGATTCGCGCATGCTGCTCGCCACGCAGCATGCAGCGACCGGCCAGGTGACGCGCTGGATCAAACAGCAGTTTGGCCCGGAGGGCGTATTGACCGGCATCTACAGTGACTTACTGTGGCGCACTTAGTTTTTCGTTTGTACCCAAAACGCGTGGATAAGACCCGGGAAGTAGCCCAGAAGGGTCAGAAGGATGTTCAGAATAAACGCCCAGCCCAGTCCCTTGCCAAGCAGCACGCCCAGCGGCGGGAGAATAATCGTAAAAACAACGCGCCAAAAACCCATAATCACTCCGTGCAAGCTAACCAATTGAAAATTAAAAAGAGACACTCTCTAAGCATAGACAGTTTACGGGTTACCGCCATTCGTCTCTCGCGCTTTTACCTGCCTTTACCCTCTTTACACTGGCTTAAGCCCTTCCTTAAATGTTCTACTACTCAGAAATTGACCGTAAGGAAACACCATGTCTCTTTCTCTTATTTCGCCTCAGCAGGCAAACGCGCTTGTTAAAGAAGGCGCAAAACTGGTTGATATTCGCGATCCCGACGAGTATGCCCGCGAGCATATTCCGGCAGCGCACTCCATACCGCTGGATTCTTTACCCGGCGGGCTTAATGCATCCCCTGGTGAAACGGTGATTTTTCACTGTCAGTCCGGGGCACGGACATCAAACAATGCTGCGCGACTTGCGCAGGCAGCGTCTTCGGCTCAGGCCTTCGTGGTTGAGGGGGGCATTCAGGGCTGGAAGCAGGCCGGGCTGCTGACCGTTGAAGATAAATCCCAGCCGCTTCCGCTGATGCGGCAGGTACAAATTGCCGCCGGACTGCTGATCCTCTGCGGCGTGGTGCTGGGCTATAGCGTCTCCAGCGGCTTTTTCCTGCTGAGCGGTTTTGTCGGCGCCGGGCTGCTTTTCGCCGGTGTGACGGGCTTTTGCGGCATGGCGCGGCTGCTGAAGGTAATGCCGTGGAACCGTCGTACCCCATAAGCAGTAATCAATGAATTACGCTGTACCCGGTGCCGGACGTGGGCTAAGGTGAAGATCGCTAAAACGATGAGGAGGTTATATGTTTTCTGTCGGTGATTATGTGCAACCGCTTAAAGGCGGCCCGAAACTGAAGGTGCTCGAAGTGAACGGTGAAAGCGTTGTAGCGGTACAGGCCAGCAATGAACAAGGTGAAAAATATACGCTGAAAGCGGCCGAGCTGGCGCCGTATACCGAGGAAGGTGATTTCGGCGTCTGCTGAACAGACAACCGGGCGGCTTGTTCCGCCCGGTCCACGTATTAGATCAGAAAATCATCCAGTGATTTACCCTCTGCCAGCGCGCTGGCAATAGGCTTCGGCGTGCGGCCCTGGCCGGTCCACGTTTTCTCTTCACCGTTCTGGTCAATAAAGCGATATTTCGCTTCACGCGGTTTACGCTTTTTAGCCGGTTTACCCGCCTGCGCCAGTTCTGAACCCAGCAGATCGGAGGGGGAAATACCATCGGCTTTCATCAGCTCAAGCAGGGCATTAATTTTTTCCTGCTGCTCGGCACGCTGCTGCTCTAATTCTGCCAGCTCGCTGCGTTTCTCTTCAGTAACGACCCTGACCTTTTCCAGCATTTCCTCAAGAACGTCCAGGGATAATTCACGCGCCATCGCACGCAGGGTTCGGATATTATTAAGATTCTGTAACGTCAAAGACATATTATTTGAAAACCTTTTCTTTGGGGTAAATAGATAAATCGCCGACAGAATAATTCATTTGAGTTGAAATATCTACCCAAAGGACCGTATGGGCATAATTGTAAATATAACTAAATCACGCTGTTAATATTAGAACAGGATGCAGTCAGGGCAGAGGCGAATCTAATCACTGCATCCATATAAATGGTCAACTTTAATCCGAATCACAGCATATTGCGCCGCTACCATAACGGTGATTTTCACCCTCACCAACATTAAAACTAACAGATTGATTACATTATAAAAATTATCAAACGAGACAGATTATAACGAACAGAGTAAAAATCACACAATTTTAGAGAATTTTGTGGACAAAAGGTGATTAAATAAAAATTAATCACTAGTTGTTAGTTCAAAGTCAGAGATATACTCTATACACCTCAAGCAAACCAACCTAAAGCACTAACCGCTGCAGGAAAATCGTTTCCACTGTGTTCTTCTCAAGGAGTTCAGACATGTTCTCGCCGCAATCTCGCCTGCGCCACGCGGTGGCGGATACTTTCGCGATGGTTGTTTACTGTTCCGTCGTGAACATGCTGATCGAAATATTCCTCTCCGGAATGACCTTCGAGCAGTCACTTTCTTCTCGCCTGGTGGCGATCCCGGTCAATATTATTATCGCATGGCCTTACGGGCTATACCGCGATGCCGTCATGCGCTTCTCGCGTCGTATCAGCCCGGCGGGCTGGATGAAAAACCTTGCCGACGTACTGGCTTACGTCACGTTCCAGTCTCCGGTCTACGTGGCTATTTTGCTGACGGTGGGCGCGGACTGGCACCAGATCGCCGCAGCGGTCAGTTCGAATATCGTGGTATCAATGCTGATGGGTGCGGTATACGGCTATTTTCTCGACTACTGCCGCCGTCTGTTCAAAGTCAGCCAGTACAGCCAGGTAAAAGCGTAATGTGAAGCGACTGGCGAATGCCAGTCGCAGATTTACTGTACGTCGCCAAACAGTCCCTTAAGAAACCGCTCCAGCGCCATACGCGAGCTGAAACCGTGCGGAATACCATAATGCTCATGCCGTTCACCGCCTAAATAGAGCGGAAATTGCTGATAATGATCGCAGGTTTTAATATCCGAGGCAGGTTCAGCAAATGACAGACTTCTGTCTTTCAGCGTCGGGTGAATAATGAGTGCGGTACGTCCCATCCTGGCTTCACGATTAACATACACATAATTCTCGCCTCGGCGATATCCATACGCTTTTGGCGTCACCTCATCCATGGTGAATCCCTCTTTTTCAAGAACGCGTGCCACCTCGTCAGGTCGTAAATACATATCTTTTCCTCGTTATCTTTTCCTGCCCGGCAACCTTACAGTATTCAGCATTAGCAGGGCTTTCAGAATAGTCCATAAACTGCCGGATAACGCGTGATGCGCTTCAGATATTAAATTTCTGAACTAAACTCATCAGGAACACAAAATTACGGAGGATCGTATGTTTAACAGACCGAACCGAAACGATATTAACGACGACGCTCAGGATATTCGTAATGATGTCAGCCAATTAGCGGACACGCTGGAAGAGGTGCTGAAGTCCTGGGGTACTGACGCGAAGGACGAAGCGGATGCCGCAAAACGTAAGGCTCAGTCTCTGCTCCGTGAAACCCGCGCCCGCATGAACGGACGTTCACGCGCCACACAGGCGGCCTGCGACATGGCAAGCTGCGCTACGACCTTCGTACGTGAAAAACCACTTTGTACGCTGGGAACCGTCGCGGCGGTCGGCATCTTTGTCGGTGCCCTGCTCAGCCTGCGTAAGTAAGTCTGACTTATCCGCCCCGGTAGCCTCTGGTGCCGGGGCTTTTCTTTGCCTTCACACCCGAAAAACCCGTACAGCCAGCCCTGCCCCGCTGTGCTCATCATCAGGGCAACATCAATCTGAATTTCCCATATCTTGTATGGTTGAATCTTATCTCAACTACATCTAGTATTCCCTTTAGAAAGACACACACTACCTGACGCGTTAACTCGCGCCCTTTCCTCATTCTAAATGGAAATACGAATCATGAGCATTATTATTTACACTCGTAATGACTGTGTTCAGTGCCACGCCACCAAACGGGCGATGGAGAGCCGCGGCGTGGCGTTTGAGATGGTGAATATCGACCAGCAGCCCGAGGCCGCCGATACCCTGCGCGCGCAGGGATTTCGTCAGCTTCCGGTGGTGGTTGCCGGTGACACCAGCTGGTCTGGCTTTCGCCCGGACATGATTAACCGCCTGAGCGCTCAGGCCACGCGTGCATGAGCAGGCTGGTCTTCTTTTCCAGCAGCTCGGAAAACACGCTCCGCTTTATTGAGCGCCTCGGGCTGCCTGCGGTGCGTATTCCGCTCAACGAGCGGGAGCGTATTCAGGTAGACGAACCTTACATTCTGGTGGTGCCCAGCTATGGCGGGGGCGGTACGGCGGGAGCGGTGCCTCGCCAGGTGATCCGCTTTCTGAACGATCCTCATAACCGGGAGCTGATTCGGGGCGTGATCGCGGCAGGTAATCGTAATTTCGGCGATGCGTATGGCCGCGCCGGGGATGTCATCTCTCAAAAATGCGGCGTGCCGTATCTCTATCGTTTCGAACTGATGGGGACACAGCAGGACGTAGAAAACGTGCGTAAAGGAGTGAACGAATTTTGGCAACGACAACCGCAGAACGGGTAATTCAGGCAACGCCGGACTACCACGCATTAAACGCGATGCTTAACCTCTATGACCGGGAGGGGCGCATTCAGTTTGGCAAAGATCGCGAGGCGGTAGAAGCCTTTTTCGCGGCCCACGTCCGTCCGAACAGCGTCGCTTTTGGCAGCCAGCAGGAACGTCTCGACTACCTGGTTAACGAAGGTTATTACGAGGAGCGCGTGCTGGCCCGCTATAACCGCGCTTTCGTGGTGAAGCTGTTTGAGCGCGCCCATGCCAGCGGTTTTCGTTTCCAGACCTTCCTCGGCGCGTGGAAGTATTACACCAGCTACACCCTGAAAACCTTCGACGGCAAACGCTACCTGGAAAGCTTTGAAGATCGCACCGTGATGGTGGCGCTGACGCTGGCCCAGGGCGACGAAGCGCTGGCTGAAAGGCTGACGGAGGAGATCCTCTCCGGCCGCTTCCAGCCCGCCACGCCGACGTTTCTCAACTGCGGTAAAGCCCAGCGCGGCGAGCTGGTCTCCTGCTTCCTCCTGCGCATCGAGGACAATATGGAGTCGATTGGTCGCGCGGTGAACTCGGCGCTGCAGCTTTCCAAACGCGGCGGCGGCGTGGCGTTTCTGCTCTCGAACCTGCGTGAAGCGGGTGCGCCGATCAAGCGCATCGAAAACCAGTCCTCCGGGGTAATCCCGGTGATGAAGATGCTGGAAGACGCGTTCTCCTATGCCAACCAGCTTGGCGCACGTCAGGGCGCGGGGGCGGTTTACCTGCATGCGCATCACCCGGACATTCTGCGTTTTCTCGATACCAAACGCGAAAACGCCGACGAAAAAATCCGCATCAAAACCCTGTCGCTCGGCGTGGTGATCCCGGATATTACTTTTAAACTGGCTAAAGAGAATGCCGAGATGGCGCTCTTCTCGCCCTATGATATTGAGCGTATTTACGGCAAAGCGTTTGGCGACGTGGCCATCAGCGAGCTGTACGACGAGCTGGTGGCCGACGAGCGCATTCGTAAAAAATACATCAACGCCCGCGATTTCTTCCAGACGCTGGCCGAAATTCAGTTTGAGTCCGGCTATCCGTACATCATGTTTGAGGACACGGTGAACCGCGCGAACCCGATCGCCGGACGTATCAACATGAGCAACCTGTGCTCGGAGATCTTGCAGGTCAACAGCGCGTCAGCCTACGACGAGAACCTGGACTACGCGGAGATCGGCAAAGATATCTCCTGTAACCTCGGGTCGCTCAATATTGCTCACACCATGGATTCGCCGGATTTTGGCCGCACGGTGGAGACCGCCATTCGCGGGCTGACGGCGGTCTCAGACATGAGCCACATCCGCAGCGTGCCCTCCATCGAGGCGGGTAACACCGCATCGCATGCCATTGGCCTGGGGCAGATGAACCTGCACGGTTATCTGGCGCGGGAAGGTATCGCCTACGGCAGTCCGGAAGGGCTGGATTTCACCAACCTCTATTTCTACACCGTCACCTGGCACGCGCTGCACACCTCGATGATGCTGGCGCGCGAGCGCAGCCAGCGGTTCGCAGGCTTTGAGCAGTCGCGCTATGCCAGCGGGGCGTATTTCAGCCAGTATCTGGAAGGCGACTGGCAGCCAAAAACCGAAAAAGTGCGCGAACTGTTCGCCCGCGCGGGGATTACCCTGCCAACGCGCGAGATGTGGCAGCAGCTGCGCGACGACGTGATGCGCTACGGCATCTACAACCAGAACCTGCAGGCCGTGCCACCAACCGGTTCGATTTCCTACATCAACCACGCCACGTCGAGCATTCACCCGATCGTGTCGAAAATTGAAATTCGTAAGGAAGGCAAAACCGGACGCGTTTACTACCCTGCCCCGTTTATGACCAACGAGAACCTGGCGCTTTACCAAGATGCGTATGAGATCGGCCCGGAAAAAATCATCGATACCTACGCGGAGGCGACAAAGCACGTGGATCAGGGGCTGTCGCTGACGCTCTTCTTCCCGGACACCGCCACCACGCGGGATATCAACAGAGCGCAGATCTACGCATGGAAGAAAGGCATCAAAACGCTCTACTACATTCGCCTGCGCCAGCTTGCGCTGGAAGGTACCGAAATCGAAGGCTGCGTGTCCTGCGCGCTGTAAGGAGAAAGGATGAAACTGTCACGCGTGAGTGCCGTTAACTGGAATAAAATCCAGGATGATAAAGACCTGGAGGTGTGGAACCGCCTGACCAGCAACTTCTGGCTGCCGGAAAAGGTGCCGCTCTCAAACGATATTCCGGCCTGGCAGACGCTGAGCCACGCCGAACAGCAGCTGACGATCCGCGTCTTTACCGGCCTGACGCTGCTGGACACCATTCAGAATACCGTGGGTGCCCCCGCATTGATGAGCGACGCGCTGACGCCGCACGAAGAGGCGGTGATGTCGAACATCAGCTTTATGGAAGCGGTACATGCCCGCTCCTACAGCTCGATTTTCTCCACGCTGTGCCAGACCAAAGACGTGGACGCGGCCTACGCCTGGAGTGAAGAGAGCGAGTCGTTGCAGCGAAAGGCGGAGCTGGTGCTGAAATATTACCGCGCCGACGAGCCGCTGAAGAAGAAGATCGCCAGCGTGTTCCTGGAATCCTTCCTCTTCTATTCCGGCTTCTGGCTGCCCATGTACTGGTCGAGCCGGGGCAAGCTCACCAACACTGCCGATTTGATTCGGCTCATCATTCGTGACGAGGCGGTTCACGGGTATTACATCGGCTATAAATACCAGAAAGGGCTGGAGAAAGTCAGTCCGGAGAAACGCGAGGAGCTCAAAGGTTTTGCGCTCGATTTGCTGATGGATCTGTACGACAACGAGCTGAGCTATACCGAAGAACTGTACGCCGGAACGGGCTGGGAAGAGGACGTAAAAGCGTTTCTCTGCTACAACGCGAACAAAGCGCTGATGAACCTTGGTTACGACGCGCTGTTCCCGCCGGAGATGACGGAGGTGAACCCGGCGATTCTGGCGGCGCTGTCGCCGAATGCCGATGAAAACCACGACTTCTTCTCCGGGTCCGGCTCGTCGTACGTGATGGGTAAAGCGGTGGAAACCGAGGATGAAGACTGGGATTTTTAATGAACGCTAACGTTCGTTAATTTAATATAAACCCAACAATTCTCTCTCTAATATTTACAAAACATCTACACTGTAATTTCCCCGTCATATTCGCCTGAATCATTCCGATTCAGGCGAAATTTCCTGATGCCGCAGCAAAAAAATGAGAAAAATTCAAACTGCCCTCAGCCCTTTATTCATGGGAAATTCAGCCGCTTCGCTTACCTGAAAATTCACGTCATAAGCAAACCCAGGGTTGTCTCAGATTCTGAGTATGTTAGGGTTATGCCCGTTAACAATTTACCATGGTAATCATATCGACATAAACAAATAACAGGACACTCTCTATTGCATGGCAATTAAATTAGAAGTGAAAAATCTTTATAAAGTATTTGGCGAGCACCCGCAGCGCGCATTCAAATATATTGAGAAAGGCCTTTCGAAAGAGCAAATTCTGGAAAAAACCGGGCTATCGCTTGGCGTTAAAGACGCCAGTCTGGCCATTGAAGAAGGCGAGATTTTTGTCATCATGGGGTTATCCGGTTCGGGTAAATCCACTATGGTTCGCCTTCTCAATCGCCTGATTGAACCCACCCGCGGGCAGGTGCTGATTGACGGCGTGGATATCGCCAGAATATCAGACGCCGAGCTTCGTGAGGTGCGCAGAAAGAAGATCGCAATGGTGTTTCAGTCATTCGCGCTGATGCCGCACATGACGGTGCTGGATAATACCGCCTTCGGCATGGAATTAGCCGGCACGCCCGCTCAGGAACGTCAGGAAAAAGCCCTTGATGCCCTACGTCAGGTGGGGCTTGAGAATTATGCTCACGCGTATCCGGATGAACTTTCCGGCGGTATGCGTCAGCGCGTGGGATTAGCCCGCGCGTTGGCCATTAATCCAGACATATTATTAATGGATGAAGCCTTCTCCGCCCTCGATCCGTTAATTCGCACCGAGATGCAGGATGAGCTGGTAAAATTACAGGCCAGACATCAGCGAACTATTGTCTTTATTTCCCACGATTTAGACGAAGCCATGCGTATTGGCGACCGAATTGCCATTATGCAAAACGGAGAGGTGGTGCAGGTCGGCACGCCGGATGAAATTCTGAATAATCCGGCGAATGATTACGTGCGAACCTTCTTCCGCGGCGTGGATATTAGCCAGGTATTTAGCGCTAAAGATATTGCGCGCCGAACGCCGAACGGCATTATCCGTAAAACGCCAGGCTTCGGCCCGCGCTCCGCCCTTAAGCTGCTGCAGGACGAAGACCGTGAATACGGGTATCTGGTTGAACGCGGCAATAAATTTGTCGGCGTTGTCTCCATCGACTCTCTGAAAACCGCGCTTAGCGAAAATCAGGGGATCGATACGGCGTTAATTGACGCTCCGCTTGCCGTGGACGCCGAAACGCCGCTCAGCGAGTTGCTCTCTCACGTGGGCCAGGCGCCGTGCGCCGTGCCGGTCGTGGGTGAGGAACAACAGTACGTCGGCATCATCTCCAAACGGATGCTGCTGCAGGCTTTAGATCGCGAGGGGGCAAACAATGACCGATCAAACTAACCCTTGGGGCACCACAGAGGCAGCGGACAGCGCTGCGCAATCCGCCGACGCATGGGGCTCCACGCCTGCACCTGCCGACGGCGGCGGCGCGGCAGACTGGCTGAACAGCGCACCCGCGCCTGCGCCAGAACACTTCAACATCATGGATCCGTTCCATAAAACCCTGATCCCGCTGGACAGCTGGGTTACGGAGGGGATCGACTGGGTGGTCACGCACTTCCGTCCGGTGTTCCAGGGGATCCGCGTCCCGGTGGACTACATCCTGAACGGCTTCCAGCAGCTGATGCTGGGCATGCCTGCGCCGGTGGCCATTATCCTGTTCTCCCTGATTGCCTGGCAGTTCGGCAGCGCGGGGATGGGCATCGCCACGCTGATTTCGCTGATTGCCATCGGCGCGATTGGCGCGTGGTCGCAGGCAATGATCACGCTGGCGCTGGTGCTGACCGCCCTGCTCTTCTGCATCGTCATCGGGCTACCGATGGGGATCTGGCTGGCGCGCAGTCCGCGGGCCGCAAAGATTATTCGTCCGCTGCTGGATGCAATGCAGACCACGCCGGCGTTCGTCTATCTGGTGCCTATCGTGATGCTGTTCGGCATCGGTAACGTGCCGGGCGTGGTGGTGACCATTATCTTCGCCCTGCCGCCGATTATTCGTCTGACCATCCTGGGGATTAACCAGGTACCTGCGGATCTGATTGAGGCCTCGCGCTCGTTCGGTGCCAGCCCGCGCCAGATGCTGTTTAAGGTTCAGCTCCCGCTGGCGATGCCGACCATCATGGCAGGCGTTAACCAGACGCTGATGCTGGCCCTGTCGATGGTGGTGATCGCCTCGATGATCGCCGTTGGCGGACTGGGCCAGATGGTGCTGCGCGGCATTGGCCGTCTCGACATGGGGCTGGCCACCGTTGGCGGCGTCGGGATTGTGATCCTCGCCATTATTCTCGATCGCCTGACTCAGGCCGTCGGTCGTGATTCACGCAGTCGCGGCAACCGTCGCTGGTATACCACCGGCCCCGTCGGGTTACTGACCCGCCCATTTACAAAATAAGGAACAACGATGCGACAGAGCGTACTTTTTGCTACAGCGTTTGCCACCCTTGTCTCCACCAGCGCGTTTGCGGCTGACCTGCCGGGTAAAGGCATTACCGTGCAGCCGGTGCAGAGCACCATTTCGGAAGAGAGCTTCCAGACCCTGATCGTCAGCCGCGCGCTGGAGAAGCTGGGCTATACGGTCAACACGCCGAGCGAAGTGGATTACAACGTGGGCTACACCTCGATTGCCTCCGGTGACGCCACCTTTACCGCGGTGAACTGGCAGCCGCTGCACGACGACATGTATGCTGCCGCCGGTGGCGACAAGAAATTCTATCGCGAAGGGACCTTCGTGACGGGTGCGGCGCAGGGTTATCTGATCGACAAGAAAACCGCCGATAAGTATCACATCACCAATATTGAACAGCTGAAAGATCCGAAGATCGCCAGACTGTTCGACACCAACGGTGACGGCAAGGCCGACATGATGGGCTGCTCGCCGGGCTGGGGCTGTGAAGCGGTGATTAACCACCAGAACAAAGCGTTCGATCTGGCGAAAACCGTCGACGTGAGCCACGGCAACTATTCAGCGATGATGGCCGACACCATTGCCCGCTTTAAAGAGGGGAAACCGGTGATCTACTACACCTGGACACCGTACTGGGTGAGCGACGTGCTGAAGCCGGGTAAAGACGTGGTGTGGCTGCAGGTACCGTTCTCCTCCCTGCCGGGCGAGCAGAAAGATATCGACACCAAACTGCCGAACGGCATGAACTACGGCTTCCCGGTGAACACCATGCATATCGTGGCTAATAAAGCCTGGGCGGAGAAAAACCCGGCGGCGGCGAAGCTGTTCTCGGTGATGAAGCTGCCGCTGGCGGACATCAACGCCCAGAATGCGATGATGCACGCGGGCAAATCCTCTGAGGCGGATGTGAAAGGCCACGTGGACGGCTGGATCAAAGCTCACCAGCAGCAGTTTGACGGCTGGGTGAAAGAGGCGCTTGAAGCGCAGAAGTAAAAACAACACCCCTCACCCTAACCCTCTCCCCTTCGGGGAGAGGGCCGGGGTGAGGGGCTCAAACCGCACCCAACCCAAACCGCACAAACACACACATAACAATCCCCCAACATTCACAATCATTGGTTATTATAGTTTCCGGAAAAATAATCACTTAACTAACGATTCCTGAAACCCATGACAAAAACATCTCAGGGGCTTAGTCCCGCACTCATCCTTTTAATGTCCGTGGCAACGGGTCTGGCAGTCGCCAGCAACTATTACGCGCAGCCTCTGCTCGATACTATCGCCCGCGCGTTTGACCTTTCCGCCAGCTCAGCAGGCTTTATCGTCACCGCCGCACAGCTTGGCTACGCCGCCGGGCTGCTGTTCCTGGTGCCGCTCGGCGATATGTTTGAACGCCGGATGCTGATTGTTTCGATGACGCTTCTGGCAGCAGGCGGCATGCTGATCACCGCCAGCAGCCAGTCGCTGACGATGATGATCGTCGGCACCGCGCTAACGGGACTGTTTTCCGTCGTCGCGCAAATTCTGGTGCCCCTCGCAGCAACCCTCGCCTCCCCGGAAAAACGCGGCAAGGTGGTGGGTACCATTATGAGCGGCCTACTGCTCGGGATCCTGCTGGCGCGTACCGTTGCCGGGCTGCTGGCAAGCCTCGGCGGCTGGCGCACCGTTTACTGGGTGGCGAGCGTATTGATGGTGGTGATGGCGCTGGCGCTGTGGCGCGGGCTACCGAAGGTGAAGCAGGAGAACCACCTGAATTACCCGCAGCTTCTGGCCTCCGTGTTTAGCCTGTTCACGCAGGATAAACTGCTGCGCACCCGCGCTCTGCTGGGGTGTCTAACCTTCGCTAACTTCAGCATTCTCTGGACGTCGATGGCATTTCTGCTCGCCGCACCGCCGTTTAACTATTCAGAAGGGGTGATTGGTCTGTTCGGCCTGGCCGGTGCCGCCGGTGCATTGGGCGCGCGCCCGGCAGGCGGGCTGGCCGACAAAGGCAAATCGCATATCACCACGACCGCCGGACTGGTTTTGCTCCTGCTCTCCTGGGCGGCTATCTGGTATGGACACGTCTCGGTGCTGGCGCTGATCGTCGGTATTCTGGTGCTGGATCTCACCGTACAGGGTGTGCATATCACCAACCAGACCGTGATTTACCGCGTGAAGCCCGAGGCGCGTAACCGCCTCACGGCCGGATACATGACCAGCTACTTCATTGGTGGGGCAGCAGGTTCGTTAATTTCGGCGTCGGCATGGCAGCACGCCGGCTGGTCAGGTGTGTGCGGAATTGGCGCAATCGTCGCCGCGCTTAACCTAGTTGTGTGGTGGCGCGGCTACCATCGTCAGGAAGCAATTCACTAAGTTTTACATTGCTTTGGGCCTCTTAGGGTGTAAAGGGGCCCGGCAGTCTGTTAATGTAAACGTAATCATTTATCCCAGAAATTTTAATGTGGGTGACATATCTACAATTGGCATGAATAGTTCAGACCCCCGTCCTCACATCCTCTCTTCAGCGGGTTCATACCCTACGCTTTCTGTGCTCACCGGGTCACGGACTTACCCGGCGCTTTCTGATGGTGGCATTCATTTGGCGGATATAACCGCACAAATAATCCATTTACATTATTTGTCACCATCGTTACTATATCGGCTGTAATTAATGAGGTTATGCCCAAAATGGATAGTTCGTTTACGCCCATTGAACAAATGCTTAAATTCCGCGCCAGTCGTCATGAGGACTTCCCGTATCAGGAGATCCTGCTGACCCGCCTGTGCATGCACATGCAGGGTAAGCTGCTGGAAAATCGTAATAAAATGCTGAAAGCTCAAGGGATTAACGAGACGTTGTTTATGGCGTTGATTACGCTGGAGTCTCAGGAAAACCACAGTATTCAGCCTTCTGAGCTGAGCTGCGCGCTGGGATCGTCCCGTACCAATGCGACCCGTATTGCTGATGAACTGGAAAAGCGCGGCTGGATTGAGCGCCGTGAAAGCGATAACGATCGCCGCTGCCTGCATCTGCAATTGACCGATAAAGGTCACCAGTTCCTGCGTGAGGTGCTGCCACCTCAGCACAATTGCCTGCACAAACTCTGGTCTGCCCTCAGCACCGCCGAGCGCGACCAGCTTGAGCACATCACTCGCAAGCTGCTCACCCGTCTGGACCAGATGGATGAAGAAGGCGCAGTTCTTGAGGCGCTGCGCTAACGCGACGACACGCTCAACAATCCAGATTTATAAAAGAAAACCGACAGGCCAGCACGTCACACTGCTGGCCTTTCTGACAACAGGTCGGCTCAGCCGATGTGAAAATAAGAAGATCGTGGAGAACAACAATGAGCGCAAATGCGGAGAGCACTACCCCGCAGCAACCGGCCAACAAGAAAGGCAAACGTAAAAGTGCCCTTCTTCTGTTGACCTTGCTCTTTATTATTATTGCCGTGGCATATGGGATCTATTGGTTTTTAGTATTGCGTCATGCAGAAGAGACTGACGACGCATACGTGGCAGGGAACCAGGTACAGATTATGGCGCAGGTGTCGGGCAGCGTGACGAAAGTCTGGGCTGACAATACCGACTTTGTGCAAAAAGGCGATGTGTTGGTGACCCTCGATCCAACCGATGCCCAGCAGACCTTTGAGAAAGCCCAGACCGCGCTGGCCTCCAGCGTCCGTCAGACCCGCCAGCTGATGATCAACAGTAAGCAGCTGCAGGCCAACATCGACGTGCAGAAAACCGCGCTGGCGCAGGCGCAGAGCGACCTGAACCGCCGCGTTCCGCTCGGCACCGCCAACCTGATTGGCCGTGAAGAGCTGCAGCACGCGCGCGACGCGGTTGCCAGCGCTCAGGCACAGCTTGACGTGGCCATTCAGCAGTACAACGCCAACCAGGCGATGGTGCTCGGCACCAGCCTGGAAAACCAGCCCGCCGTGCAGCAGGCGGCGACCGAAGTGCGCAACGCGTGGCTTGCCCTGCAGCGTACTAAAATCGTCAGCCCGATGACCGGTTACGTCTCCCGCCGTTCCGTTCAACCAGGAGCGCAGATTAGCCCAACCACGCCGCTGATGGCGGTCGTGCCGGCAGACAACCTGTGGGTAGACGCTAACTTTAAAGAGACGCAGCTTGCCCATATGCGTATCGGCCAGACCGCGACGGTCGTCAGCGACATCTACGGCGATGACGTGAAGTACACCGGGAAAGTGGTTGGCCTGGATATGGGGACCGGCAGCGCCTTCTCCCTGCTGCCTGCGCAGAACGCCACCGGTAACTGGATCAAAGTGGTTCAGCGTCTGCCCGTGCGTATCGAACTGGATGCCAAACAGCTGGCGGATCACCCGCTGCGTATCGGCCTCTCAACGCTTGTGACGGTCGATACCGCCAACCGCGACGGTCAAATCCTCGCAAGCCAGGTGCGAAGCACGCCGGCTTATGAAAGTAACGCCCGTGAAATTAGCCTCGATCCGGTCAACAAGCTGATCGATGACATCGTGAAGGCAAACGCCGGTTAATCCGAAGGTGAGCGTTATGCAACAGCAAAAGCCGCAAAAACCGCTGGAAGGCGCGCAGCTGGTCATTATGACCATCGCGCTGTCGCTGGCGACATTCATGCAGGTGCTGGACTCCACCATCGCAAACGTGGCGATCCCAACGATCGCCGGTAACCTTGGCTCGTCGCTGAGCCAGGGGACCTGGGTCATTACCTCGTTTGGGGTGGCAAACGCCATCTCCATTCCGATCACCGGCTGGCTGGCGAAGCGCGTCGGTGAGGTGAAGCTGTTCCTCTGGTCGACAATCCTGTTCGTGCTGGCCTCCTGGGCGTGCGGCATGTCCAGCAGCCTGACGATGCTGATCTTCTTCCGCGTCATTCAGGGGATTGTCGCCGGGCCGCTGATCCCGCTGTCCCAGAGTTTGCTGCTGAACAACTATCCGCCTGCCAAACGCTCCATCGCGCTGGCGCTGTGGTCGATGACCGTGATTGTCGCGCCGATTTGCGGGCCTATCCTCGGCGGCTATATCAGCGATAACTACCACTGGGGCTGGATCTTCTTCATCAACGTGCCCATCGGTGCGCTGGTGGTGCTGATGACGCTGCAGTCTCTGCGCGGTCGCGAAACGCGGACCGAACAGCGGCGCATTGACGGCATCGGGCTGGCGCTGCTGGTTGTCGGCATCGGTAGCCTGCAGATCATGCTCGACCGCGGTAAAGAGCTGGACTGGTTTGCCTCTACGGAAATCATCGTGCTGACGGTGGTCGCCGTGGTCGCCATTAGCTTCCTGATTGTCTGGGAGCTGACGGACGATAACCCGATAGTCGATCTCTCGCTCTTCAAATCGCGAAACTTCACCATCGGCTGTCTGTGTATCAGCCTCGCCTATATGCTCTACTTCGGCGCGATTGTTCTGCTGCCGCAGCTACTGCAGGAGGTGTACGGTTATACCGCGACCTGGGCGGGGCTGGCGTCTGCACCTGTCGGGTTAATACCGGTTCTGCTGTCGCCGATTATTGGCCGCTTTGCCCATAAGCTCGATATGCGCAGGCTGGTGACGTTCAGCTTCATTATGTACGCCGTGTGCTTCTACTGGCGCGCGTATACGTTCGAACCGGGAATGGACTTTGGCGCTTCCGCGTGGCCGCAGTTCATTCAGGGCTTTGCCGTGGCGTGCTTCTTTATGCCGCTGACCACCATTACGCTCTCCGGCTTGCCGCCCGAGCGCATGGCGGCGGCATCGAGCCTGTCGAACTTCACCCGTACGCTGGCGGGCTCTATCGGGACGTCGATCACCACCACGCTGTGGACCAACCGTGAATCGATGCACCATGCCCAGCTGACCGAAGCGGTGAACCCGTTCAACCCTAACGCTCAGCAGATGTACAGCCAGCTTGAGGGTATGGGGATGACGGAGCAGCAGGCCTCCGGCTGGATTGCCCAGCAGATCACTAACCAGGGGCTGATTATCTCGGCGAACGAGATTTTCTGGATATCGGCGGGGATCTTCATCGTCCTGCTGGGGCTGGTGTGGTTTGCTAAACCGCCGTTTGGCGCCGGTAGCGGCGGCGGTGGCGCGCACTAATTCGCGTTGTCCAGAACGCGACAGCGATTGTCAGTTTCGATAAAGCAGCGCTCCTGAAATCAATTCACGATAGTGAAAAGACAACAGGAGCGCATCATGCTGAACACACCCGCCGACAAATACCAACCCTATTCCACCGTTTCATTGCCCGACCGTCGCTGGCCGGAGCAACGCATCACTCGCGCGCCGCGCTGGCTCTCGACCGACTTACGCGACGGCAACCAGGCGCTTGCCGAGCCGATGGACAGCGCGCGCAAGCTGCAGTTCTGGGACCTGCTGCTGGGCTGCGGGTTTAAAGAAATTGAGGTGGCCTTCCCGTCCGCCTCGCAGACCGACTTCAACTTTGTGCGCCAGCTGATCGAAGAGAACCGCATCCCGGATGACGTCACGATTCAGGTGTTAACTCAGGCGCGGGAAGATCTCATTCATCGCACTTTCGAATCCCTGCGTGGCGCGAAGCAGGCGACCATCCACCTGTATAACGCCACCGCCCCGCTGTTCCGCCGCCTGGTATTCGGCATGGAGAAAGCGCAGATCGTCGAGCTGGCCACGCGCGCCACGCGCCTTATCCGCCAGCTGTGCGAAGAGAACCCGGATACCTGCTGGCAGTACGAGTACTCCCCGGAAACCTTCTGCTTTACCGAGCCGGAGTTTGCGCTGGAGATTTGTGAAGCCGTGGCGGAGATCTGGCAGCCGTGCGATGCACGTCCGATGATTATCAACTTACCCGCCACCGTCGAGGTCAGCACGCCAAACGTCTATGCCGACCAAATTGAGTATTTCTGTCGCCACTTCAGCCGCCGCCGCGACGTCTGCATTAGCGTGCATCCGCATAACGACCGAGGTACCGGCGTTGCCAGCGCCGAGCTGGCCGTAATGGCGGGCGCGGACCGCGTGGAGGGCTGCCTGTTCGGCAACGGTGAACGCACGGGTAACGTCTGTCTGGTGACGCTGGCGATGAACCTCTACAGCCTGGGCATTAGCCCGAATCTGGATTTCAGCGACATGAACCGGGTGGTGGAAACGGTGGAAACCTGCAATCAGCTGCCGGTGCACCCGCGCCATCCGTGGGCAGGACGGCTGGCCTATACTGCTTTCTCCGGCTCGCACCAGGATGCCATCAAGAAAGGCTTTGATGCCCGCAGGCCTGGCGATCGCTGGGAGATGCCCTATCTGCCCGTCGATCCACAGGATATCGGCTGCACCTACGAAGCGGTGATCCGCGTGAACAGCCAGTCAGGAAAAAGCGGCAGCGCGTGGCTTATCGAGCAAAATCATGGGCTGAAACTGCCCCGCGCCCTGCAGCAGGATTTCAGCCAGCATGTGCAGCAGGAAACCGACCGCCACGGAAAAGAGATGACGCAGAACGCGCTTTGGCAGCTGTTCCGCACCCGCTACGGGCTGGTGACCACGCCGCAGTTTGCGCTGCAATCCTACCGCAGTGACGGCCAGCAGGATGGCCAGCTGCGGCTGACGGCAAGCGTCGTCACGCAGGGGGGAACCCGTCAGCTGGAGGGTCAGGGTAACGGGCTGCTCTCCGCTGCCGCTCAGGGTTTAAGCCGCTGGGTCAATGCGCCGTTTGTGATTAAGGATTATCACGAGCATACGCTGGGTGAACGCAGCGACAGCCGCTCGGTGGCCTATATTCGCTGCCTGTTCCAGGACGGCACCAGCAGCTGGGGCGTGGGCATTGACAGCGACGTGGCGCGCGCGTCGCTTCAGGCTCTGTTTAACGCGGTTAGTCGTTCTTAAAGTAATCGCTGGGTGAAAAGCCCATCACCCGGCGGAACATTGCCGTAAAGGCGCTGTGGCTGCCGTACCCCATATCCAGCGCCACGCGTAATACCGGCTGGCCCTGCGCCAGCCGCACTAAGGCTTCCAGCAGACGCGCCCTTCTCAACCACTCGCCGTAGCTTAATCCCGTCTGCTGCTGAAAATGGCGGTTCAGGGTACGCTCGCTCATGCCGAGCAGGCTCGCGCTCTGTTGACCGCTCCAGCTTTCACCTGGTGACTGACGGACCTGCCGACACAGCTGGCGTAACGCTTCACTTTCCGGCTCCGGCAGGTGAAACGGCAGCACCGGCATAGTGCGAATTTCATCCAGAATGAGCTCATAGACGCGCTCATCCCGGCTTCCCGGTGAGTACGATTCAGGTAAAGTAAGGGAGACGAGGATAAGCTCGCGCAACAGCGGCGCGATCTGCACGATCTGGCAGGTGGCCGGGAGATCGGCCCGCGCCAGCGGATCGACAAACAGCGTTCGCGCTGCAACGTTGCCGGTGATGCGAAGCGAGTGCTGTGTTCCCGCCGGTAGCCAGACGCCGCGCCCGGGAGGAACAACCCAACAACCTGATGCCGTATCGAGCCGCACGACGCCCGTCAGGCTGTGCAGCAGCTGTGCGCAGTCGTGCTCGTGCCACGGCTCGCTGTCGCCATGAACGTAATCATGGGCAAACGGAACGAGGGGACGATGGGTAAAGGAGAACGTAGAGGTTGTGGTCATGGGGTTAAACCACCCTCACCCTACCCTCTCCCGGTGGGAGAGGGAAAAGGTGCACTAGATGTGCAGCTCCTGCAGTTTTTCTTTTGGCAGGGCCAGCTCTTCGTTGCTGTTCACGCGAACGTCACGCTCGATGATGTGACGGGCGATGTCCTGCGCTTCTTCCAGAGAGTGCATCTGGTAAGTTCCGCACTGGTAAACGTTCAGCTCAGGGATCTGGTTCTGCTCTTTCACCTTCAGCACGTCTTCCATGGCCGCTTTCCACGCATCGGCGACGCGTTTCTCTTCCGGCTGACCAATCAGGCTCATGTAAAAGCCGGTACGGCAGCCCATCGGAGAGATATCGATGATCTCAACGCCGTTGCCGTTCAGGTGGTCACGCATGAAACCGGCAAACAGGTGTTCCAGAGTGTGAATGCCTTTCTCCGGCATCACTTCTTTATTCGGCACGCAGAAGCGCAGATCGAAGACGGTGATCGTGTCGCCGTGCGGGGTGTGCATGGTCTTCGCCACGCGGACTGCAGGTGCTTCCATACGGGTATGGTCGACAGTAAAGCTATCTAATAACGGCATACGTCACCTCCGATAGTGATTTTTTTTAAAATAAACTGAACTCTTCTACAGAACGCGCGTCTGAGTATATGAAAGACGCGCATTTGTTATCATCATCCCTGAATTCAGAGATGTATATTTTGGCCACAGCGATGTGGCCTTTTTCTTTTCTGCTTAAGCCTGCTTCGCCAGAAACGCCTCAAACGACTCGGTATCCGCCGCTTCAACCTCTTTCTGACGCACAACGGACGCCTCGCGTTCCGCGACAAAATCCGCTTCGCTCAGCACTTCTAACGGCTCCTGCATCAGCATCTCACGGTACTCCGCTGAGAGTGAACGCCCCGTGCCGCCAATGCCCTGATCAATCATAGAACGCAGAATGCGCGCAGAGAACGTCAGTTCCGGATTATCAAAACTTTCCACCAGTTGGTCGCAGATCTGTTGATACGCGTTGCCGCCGTCGATGCTGTCCATTGTCCGGGCAACACGCTTCAGGTCGTGGAACAGATCTTTACCCACCTTAGCCAGCGGGAACTGCGCCGTTTCGCAGCCAATGCCTAACGTCAGGCCAGGCTTGCGCCCTTCCAGAATTACGCGGTTCCAGTTCGTGCGCGTACAAAGCAATTCGTCTGAACTCATTTCCGGCGCATCCGCCAGCGCGCACCAGACCATAAACAGATCCAGGAAGCGAACCTGCTGCTCGTCAACGCCAATCGGTGAGAACGGGTTGATGTCCAGCGAGCGCACTTCAATGTATTCAATGCCGCCGCGCTGCAGCGCATCCGACGGCGTTTCTCCGCTGCGCGTCACGCGCTTCGGACGAATTGGCGCATACAGTTCGTTTTCAATCTGCAATACGTTACTGTTGATTTGCAGGCGCTTTCCGTCTTTTTCGAGGCCGATTTTCGCGTACTCTTCCGACGGGGTTTTGATCGCCCGCTTCAATCCTGCCACATATTCGTGCAATTCGTTAAACGTAATACCGAGATTGCTTTGCGATTTATTGGTATAGCCCAGATCGCTCATGCGCAGAGAAGTCGCGTACGGGAGATAGTACATTCCGCACTCCGTCTTTTCGAACGGCAGCGTGGTCGGTTTCCCCTGCAGGAACGATGAGCAAATGGCAGGCGACGCGCCAAACAGATACGGAATCACCCAGCCGAAACGGTAATAGTTGCGGATCAGACGGAAATAACCGGCGGAGATCGCTTCTTTATCCGTTTCTCCCCCCTTCGCCTGCCAGAACGCCATCGGCAAAGAGAAATTGTAGTGCACGCCAGAGATAGTCTGCATGAGTGCGCCGTAGCGATTTTTCAGACCTTCGCGATAGAGCGTTTTCAGCCGGCCAATGTTTGACGTGCCGTACTGCGCCAGCTCAATCTCCTGGCCCTGCTCGATATAGCACGGCATGCTGAGCGGCCACATGCGCTCATCGCCAAGATTGCGCGCGGTGTAGCGATGGATATCGCGCAGGATCGTCAGCATATGATCGATATCGCCGTCCACCGGCGTAATGAACTCCAGCAGCGCTTCAGCGAAATCGGTTGTGATCCATTTATGTGTCAGCGCCGAGCCTAACGCCTTCGGGTGACCCGTCGTCGCTAAGCTACCGTCCGCGTTAACGCGCAGCGTTTCACGCTCAAGACCACGCTGAATACCCTTCAGAGCCTGAGGGTGGTTTTCCAGCCAGGCCAGCGCCTGAGATACGTCCGGGATCAATTTGACCTCCCGCCTGTCAAAGTAATGTTACTCAGCATAATTGTAATGGTTGACGATTGAAGGTCGCGTATTCATTCCACCAATTAGTGCCACCACGTCATACCCTGTAGTGTTGCCCACGCCACGAGAACATAGCGCAACGCCTTGCCAAGGCACAAAAAAAAGAGCACCGGTCCCCAGGAGATGCGCATCCATCCCGCCAGCAGACACAGTAAATCGCCTATTACAGGCATCCAGCTTAATAACAGCGTGGCAGCGCCATAGCGTTTTAGCCAGCCGACTGCCTTTTCCTGCCAGCGCGACTTTTCGCGCAGCGGAAAGAAACGCCCAAGAATAACGTTAGTCAGCCCTCCAAGGCTATTACCCATTGTTGCTATTAATACAAGCAGCCAGGGCTGACTGACGCCGGACAACAGCATCGCCACCAGCACCACTTCCGAATTTCCCGGTAACAGCGTGGCGCTTAGAAAACTGCTGGCGAATAATGAGGCAAGTGACAGCGCGTCACTCACAGCAAGCGCACATCCACCGCATCCATTCCGGCATCACGCGCGGCCTGAATACCGAAATCGGCATCTTCAAACACGACGCATTTTGCCGCCGGTACGCCCATTAATTCTGCGCAGAGCAGAAAGGTGTCCGGTGCGGGCTTGTGATTTTTAACATGATCGGCGGCAACCACGGCAGAAAAATAGTGGCGCAGGCCAAGATGGTTGAGCAACGCTTCTGCTATCGCGCTCTCGCTGCCCGTACCGACAGACATCGGGCGACGCCCGTGCCACTCTTTTACCACATCAATCAGTGGCAGAGGGCGTACGGTATCTAAAAGCATGGCTTTTACCGCATCGGTTTTTTCACGCGCGAGAAGGTGTGGGTCGAGATCGGCCTGATTCAGTTCAATCACGGCCTGCGCAATACGCCAGGTAGGGGATCCGTTGAGGGCAATCATCGCCTGAAGGTCGAAACGCATGCCGTAGCGACCAAGGACCTCGGTCCAGGCTTGACGATGCGTGGGTTCGGTATCCAAGATGGTGCCATCCATGTCGAAGATCAAACCGTCATACTGTGCGTACATCGTGCTCTCGCTAAACGATTAACAAAGCATTACTTTATCGTAAAAGGTGGTTTTTGTCGCTGATTGCGAAATGATAACAACGAGAGTGATTAAGAACTAAACATCGAAGGGAAAGGCAGAAGAGATGGTGCATCCGGTAGGATTACTCGGCTTACGCCTCGCCCTGCGGGCCGTTGCTAAAGCAACGTTATCCTCCCTGGTGCTTGCGATTAACTCGCAGACCTTAAAACAACAGCATCGCTGTTATCCAGGAGAATATGGTGCATCCGGGAGGATTCGAACCTCCGACCGCTCGGTTCGTAGCCGAGTACTCTATCCAGCTGAGCTACGGATGCATCGGGAAATGCTTTTAGAAACAGTAAATGGTGCATCCGGGAGGATTCGAACCTCCGACCGCTCGGTTCGTAGCCGAGTACTCTATCCAGCTGAGCTACGGATGCATCAGGGTACTGCTTTCAGAGATAGTAAATGGTGCATCCGGGAGGATTCGAACCTCCGACCGCTCGGTTCGTAGCCGAGTACTCTATCCAGCTGAGCTACGGATGCATCGGGATTTACTACTGTACTGCTCGATATTCATATCACTTCTAAAGCAATATGAAGTAATAGATGGTGCATCCGGGAGGATTCGAACCTCCGACCGCTCGGTTCGTAGCCGAGTACTCTATCCAGCTGAGCTACGGATGCAAAATGGCGGTGAGGCGGGGATTCGAACCCCGGATGCAGCTTTTGACCGCATACTCCCTTAGCAGGGGAGCGCCTTCAGCCTCTCGGCCACCTCACCACACAACGCCTCTTTCGAGTGCTTCGAGTTACTCGTTAAGAGCTTCTCGTCGCTGCGTGGCGCATATATTACTTTCTGGGACTTATAAGTCAAACAATTTTCCAAAAGCTTTTATCGTTTGCACAAATCACACGCAATTCGCATGTAAAAGCCGCAAAGAGGGTGTTTTATAAGCGGATTTTGCAGGCAACGCCACAGAAAACATCTGACGAAATGGCGGTGTTGAGACGAGTTAAGGGCAACGTAGTGGTTAAAAAGAGAGCGATTGAAATTAAACGGTAACTTTAAGCAGGAAAAATAGCGGGAGGGTTGCGTCTCGCCCGACAGCGAGACGCGACAATATCAGTAACTGGACTGCTGGGATTTTTCAGCCTGGATACGCTGGTAGATCTCTTCACGGTGGACAGATACTTCTTTAGGAGCGTTAACACCAATACGTACCTGGTTACCCTTTACCCCTAAAACTGTCACGGTGACCTCATCCCCAATCATGAGGGTCTCACCAACTCGACGAGTCAGAATCAGCATTCTTTGCTCCTTGAAAGATTAAAAGAGTCGGGTCTCTTGTATCCCGGCATTATCCATCATATAACGCCAAAAAGTAAGCGATGACAAACACGTAAAGTGTAAGCAGTCACGGCATCACATTCTGTTAAACGTAAGTTTAGCCGATATACACAAACTCAACCTGACTTTATCGTTATCGATAGCACAGTGAACAAGACGCCATAACGTTACCGCTATGGCGTCTGATTGTGCTTTGTAGTTATTACAATTTCGCGCTCACCCAGCTTTCAACGCTGGCTAATGCTGCAGGAAGTGCCGCCGCATCCGTACCACCGGCTTGCGCCATGTCCGGACGACCGCCACCCTTACCGCCCACCTGCTGGGCGACCATACCAATCAGTTCCCCTGCTTTAACGCGGTCGGTCACATCCTTAGAGACGCCCGCAATCAGAGAAACCTTACCTTCTGCCACCGTCGCCAGCACGATAACCGTTGAACCAAGCTGGTTCTTCAGATCGTCGACCATAGTACGCAGCATCTTAGGCTCCACGCCCGCCAGATCGCTGACCAGCAGTTTGACGCCCTTAATGTCTACCGCTTTGCTGGAGAGGTTTGCACTCTCCTGCGCCGCAGCCTGTTCTTTCAGCTGCTGAAGTTCTTTTTCCAGCTGACGGGTACGATCCAGCGCAACGCGCACTTTCTCGCTCAGGTTCTGGCTATCGCCTTTCAGCAGCTGCGCGATGTCGTGCAGCTGATCGCTCTGCGCATGCAGGCTGGCGATTGCGCCTTCACCGGTTACCGCTTCAATACGACGCACACCTGCCGCCGTACCGGATTCGGAAACAATGCGGAACAGGCCGATGTCACCGGTGCGCGAGGCGTGAGTACCGCCGCACAGCTCGGTAGAGAAGTCACCCATGCTCAGCACGCGAACGCGCTCGTCATATTTCTCGCCAAACAGCGCCATCGCACCTTTTTTCTTCGCGTCCTCAAGATCCATGATGTGGGTCTCGATTGGCAGGTTACGACGGATCTGCGCGTTCACCAGGTCTTCCACCGCGCGGATTTCAGACGGTTTCATCGCTTCAAAATGCGAGAAGTCGAAACGCAGCACCTTGTCGTTAACCAGAGAACCTTTCTGTGCAACGTGGGTGCCCAGCACGTCGCGCAGGGCAGCGTGCATCAGGTGGGTTGCAGAGTGGTTCAGGCGAATACGCGCGCGGCGTGCTTCATCAACGTTAGCCTGTACGCCCTCGCCCACTTTCAGAGAACCGGAAACCAGTTTGCCCTGGTGACCAATCGCCTGACCGTATTTCTGGGTGTCGCTTACGCTGAAGCTAAAGCCGTTGCCTTTCAGTTCGCCTTTATCGCCAACCTGGCCACCGGATTCCGCATAGAACGGGGTTTTGTCCAGAATGACGACGGCTTCCTGGCCCGCGCTGATGCTGTCTACGGCTTTACCGTCAACAAACAGGGCGGTCACTTTGCCGGTCAGTTCCAGCGCTTCATAACCTTTAAATTCAGACGCGCTATCAACGCGGATCATCGCGTTGTAGTCTGCACCGAAACCGCTGGATTCACGCGCACGGCGACGCTGCTCTTCCATCGCGGCTTCAAAGCCTGCTTCATCAACCTTGATGTTGCGCTCGCGGCAAACGTCCGCCGTCAGGTCAACCGGGAAGCCGTAGGTATCGTACAGGCGGAAAGCGGTTTCGCCGTCCAGCGTGTCGCCCTTAAGCTTCGCCAGCTCTTCGTCCAGCAGCGCCAGGCCGCGCTCCAGCGTACGGGCAAACTGCTCTTCTTCGGTTTTCAGAACCTGCTCAACCTGCGCCTGCTGGCGTTTCAGCTCGTCACCGGCTGAACCCATCACGCCAATCAGTGGCCCAACGAGTTTGTAGAAGAAGGTGTCTTTCGCGCCCAGCATGTTGCCGTGACGGATCGCACGACGAATGATGCGACGCAGCACGTAGCCACGGTTTTCATTCGACGGAATAACGCCGTCAGCAATCAGGAACGCACAGGAACGAATATGGTCTGCGATAACGCGCAGCGATTTGTTGTTCAGATCGGTCGCGCCGGTCACTTCTGCAACGGCTTTGATCAGGGTGCTGAACAGGTCAATCTCGTAGTTGGAGTTAACGTGCTGCAGAACCGCGGCGATACGCTCCAGGCCCATACCGGTATCAACGGACGGCTTCGGCAGCGGCTCCATGGTGCCGTCAGCCTGACGGTTGAACTGCATGAAGACGATGTTCCAGATCTCAATATAGCGATCGCCGTCTTCTTCCGGGCTACCTGGAGGGCCGCCCCAGATATGGTCGCCATGATCGTAGAAGATCTCGGTGCACGGACCGCAAGGACCGGTATCACCCATCTGCCAGAAGTTATCAGACGCATATGGCGCGCCTTTGTTATCACCGATGCGAATAATACGCTCGCGCGGGATACCGACCTCTTTTTCCCAGATTTCGAACGCTTCGTCATCGGTTTCATAGACGGTAACCCACAGACGCTCTTTCGGCAGGTTGAACCAGTTTTCACCGGTTAGCAGTTCCCACGCGTATTGAATGGCATCGTGTTTGAAGTAGTCGCCGAAGCTGAAGTTACCCAGCATTTCGAAGAAGGTGTGGTGACGCGCAGTGTAACCGACGTTTTCCAGGTCGTTGTGTTTACCGCCCGCACGCACGCAACGCTGTGAGGTTGTAGCGCGGGAATAATTACGCTTGTCGAGACCAAGGAACACATCCTTGAACTGGTTCATCCCGGCGTTGGTAAACAGCAGAGTCGGATCGTTGTTCGGTACCAGGGAGCTGCTGGCAACAACCTGGTGTCCCTTACTATGGAAAAAATCGAGAAACGCCTGACGGATCTCAGCGGTGCTCTTGCTCATAATTATCCTGAAATCAAGCTAACGAAATGTCGTAGCCAGCCTGTATCGGTAAACCGTTGGACAGACCAGCTACTGGAAAAAGTGGGAATAAGATAAGTTTTCTTTAGTGGGAAGTAAAATCCCGCATGCGTTCAATCGGCAAAATTACGCCAGATATCCTGAATATCTTCCATCAGAAAGCCGCGGTAGAGCAAAAAGCGCTGGATTTTGACTTTTTCTGAAAATTCACGCGGCAGCGGTTCGCCGTATTTACGAATAGCCTGCTCTTTAGCCAGCTCGCACCAGTCGGTGTCGCTTTCGCGCATCGCTTTTTCGATGGACTCCCTGGCTACCCCTTTCTGGTTCAGCTCCTGCCGGATGCGCACGGGCCCATACCCTTTGCGGCCGCGGCTGGCAAGAAAGCGCGAGGCAAAGCGGTCATCGTCCAGGTAATGATGCTCATAACACCAGGCCACCACGCGGTCGTAGTCTTCCGCAGTGGCATCAATCTCTTCCGGCCCGTTTTTGCTCATGACGGGCGCTGACAGCTTCCGCCGCAGCTCCTGCTCACTGTGGTCGCGCACGGCGAGAATGCGTACCGCACGGTCCAGCAAGCGCGCGTAGGCGGGTCGGCGTGATGTCGGTTCACTCATAAAAAACCTGCAGATTCAGAAATGCAAAAAGGGCCGCGTCAGCAGCCCTTCATCTTTACACGAGAGACTTAAAAGTCTTCGTTGGTTTCTTCAGCATCCGCAGCATCCACCACGAAATCAGGTTTGGAGTCCTGGTTGTTCAGCAGAAGCTCACGCACCTTCTTCTCAATCTCTTTCGCCGCAGCCGGGTTCTCTTTCAGCCAGGAGATAGCATTCGCTTTACCCTGACCAATCTTGTCACCGTTGTAGCTGTACCAGGCGCCCGCTTTTTCAATCAGCTTCTCTTTCACGCCCAGGTCAACCAGCTCGCCGAGGAAGTTGATACCTTCGCCGTAGAGGATCTGGAACTCAGCCTGTTTGAACGGTGCGGCGATTTTGTTCTTCACAACCTTCACGCGGGTTTCGCTACCCACCACGTTCTCGCCCTCTTTCACCGCGCCGATACGGCGGATATCCAGACGGACAGAGGCGTAGAATTTCAGCGCGTTACCACCGGTGGTGGTTTCCGGGTTACCGAACATCACACCAATTTTCATACGGATCTGGTTGATGAAGATCAGCAGCGTATTGGACTGCTTCAGGTTACCGGCCAGCTTACGCATCGCCTGGCTCATCATACGTGCCGCGAGGCCCATGTGAGAGTCACCGATTTCACCTTCGATTTCCGCTTTTGGCGTCAGCGCCGCAACGGAGTCGACGATGATCACATCAACCGCACCAGAGCGCGCCAGCGCGTCACAAATTTCCAGCGCCTGCTCGCCGGTATCCGGCTGGGAACACAGCAGGTTGTCGATATCAACGCCCAGCTTACGGGCATAGACCGGGTCCAGCGCGTGCTCGGCATCGATAAACGCACAGGTTTTACCTTCGCGCTGCGCCGCTGCAACAACCTGCAGGGTCAGAGTCGTTTTACCTGAGGATTCCGGACCGTAGATTTCTACGATACGCCCCATCGGCAAACCGCCCGCGCCCAGTGCGATATCCAGAGAAAGCGAACCGGTGGAGATAGTTTCCACATCCATGGAACGGTCTTCACCCAGGCGCATGATGGAGCCTTTACCGAATTGCTTTTCGATCTGGCCCAGTGCTGCCGCCAACGCTTTCTGTTTGTTTTCGTCGATAGCCATTATTACTCCTGTCATGCCGGGAGAAGCAACTGCGCTTCACCATGGACTTCTGTTCTGTTGGTGCAATTATACTGTATGGTCATACAGTATCAAGTGTTTTGTAGAAATTGTTGCCAGAGCGTTTTTAACGCATACACGGTTGCCTGACGACGCACGCTTTCACGATCGCCGCTGAAGCACTCCCGGCGGGTGATCCCTTCCCCTTTGGACGTGGCAAACCCGAACCAGACGGTGCCGACAGGCTTCACGTCGCTGCCGCCGTCGGGCCCCGCGATACCGCTGATGGAAACGGCGTAATCTGCCCGCGCCTCTTTCAGCGCGCCAATGGCCATTTCAATGACAACCGGTTCACTGACCGCGCCATGCTGTTCCAGCGTGGCTTCGCGCACGCCAATCATCTGCGCCTTAGCTTCGTTACTGTAGGTCACAAAGCCGCGTTCAAACCAGGCGGAACTGCCGGCGATATCGGTAATCGCTTTCGCCACCCAGCCGCCGGTGCAGGATTCTGCGGTGGTAATTGTCGCGCCACGCTGCTTCAGTGCAAGGCCAACGATCTCGCTAAGCTGCATCAATTCATGGTCAGTCATTCTTGCTCCAGGCTTGAAAAAAACGTGCAGCACAAGATAGCACTTTCTCGTCAGATATGGGGATGCGCTTCAGGTTTTACGAGGGGGCTTCAGAAAAAAGCCGGTGCGGGCGCACCGGCTATAGAAATGTTATTTCATGCTGTTCGCAATCGTATCGACATTATGACGAAACGCCTTAACGTAGGTGTCTGCCACCCCACCCTTGGCCGACAGCGCTTCCGGGTAAAGTTCGCCGCCCGGCTGTGCGCCCGTCGCCGACGCAATCTGCTTCACCAGACGCGGATCGAGCTGGTTTTCCATAAACCACGTTTTCACGCCGTCGGCTTTAATCTGATTGATAATCTCCGCAACCTGCGCCGCGCTGGCCTCGCTCTCGGAAGAGAGTCCTTGAGGTGCCATGAAGGTTACGCCGTAAGCGCGGCCAAAATAGCCGAACGCGTCATGGCTGGTCAGCACTTTACGCTTTTCCTGCGGGATCTGGCTAAAGCGTGTTTTAGCCCAGCCGTCCAGCTGAGTCAGTTGCGCAATGTACGGCTTCCCTGAAGCCTCCAGCGCCGCTTTGCCTTCCGGATCGGCTTTCACCAGCCCGTTCAGAATATTTTGTGCATACAGCGCACCGTTCGCCGCGCTGTTCCAGGCGTGCGGATCGGTCACGTTCTTTCCATCTTCCTCAAGCGTGTGGGTTTTCACTCCGGTTGAGGCGACGACCAGCTGCCCTTTGAACCCGGAGGCTTTAACCAGACGGTCGAGCCAGCCTTCCAGCCCCAGGCCGTTGACCACTACTACGTCAGCCTTGCTCAGCGCCGCGCTGTCTTTTGGTGACGGTTCAAAGGTATGCGGATCGCCGTCCGGCCCGACCAGCGTCGTCACGTTCACGCGATCTCCCCCCACCTCCTGCGTGATATCCCCCAGTATCGAAAAGCTGGTGACCACATTCAGCGTTTTCGCCATTACGCTATGCGACATCATCCCCAGCGCAAGCGCCATGATTAATCCTGTACGTTTCATCGTTTCCCCTTACGTTAAAAAAGCGCCCGCAGACTGCCAGCAAGCCTGCTTTGCGTGCCAAATAAAATGGAAATAAAGAACAGCGCGCTGGCAGTCAGCACAATGGACGGCCCCGCGGGCAAACTTGCCGCCCAGGAGAGGCTCAGCCCCAGCCACGCGCAGAAAATACCGCTGATACCGGCCATCAGGAGTAATCCGGGTAAGGTGCGTACCCAACAGCGCGCCGCCACCGCCGGGAGCATCATCAGCCCGACGGCCATCAGCGTGCCAAGCACCTGAAAACCGGCCACCAGGTTAAGCACCAGCAGCGCCAGAAACAGGCCGTGCAACAGCCCGGGCAGCCAGCGGGTATTCACCTGCAGCCAGGCGGTATCAAACGCCTCCGTCACCAGCCCGCGGTAAAAAAGGGCCAGCGTGATAAGGGTGAAGATGCACACGCCGGTCACAAACAGCGCGGCGTCATTGTCCACGGCGAGGATGGAGCCAAACAGCAGATGCAGCAGATCGACATTCGAGCCGCGCAGCGAAACGAGCGTGACGCCCAGCGCCAGTGAACCCAGGTAAAATCCGGCAAAGCTGGCATCTTCTTTCAGCGGCGTGCGGCGGCTGACCAGCCCGGCCACCAGCGCAACGGCAATTCCGGCGATAAACCCGCCGACGGTCATCGCCATTAGTGACATCCCGCTGAGCAAATACCCCACGGCGACGCCGGGCAAAATGGCGTGAGAAAGCGCATCGCCCATCAGGCTCATCCGACGCAGTTGAAGAAACACGCCGAGCGCGGTGGTACTGATAGAAAGCGCCAGGCAAACCACCAGCGCGCGACGCATAAAGCCGTACTCAATAAACGGCTGGAAGAATGTGTGCCAGATCATGCCACCCTCACCCGCTCGGTTTTCCACTGGGGAATATCAGCATCCAGCCGCAGCGTCTGCGGGAAGTGGCGCGCCACGCGCTCGCTGTCGTGCAGCACCGCGAGCAGGGTTTGCCCCTGCATATACATCTCCAGCATCAGATCCATCAGCACGTTGCAGGTTGCTTCATCAACGCCGGTAAAAGGCTCGTCCAGCATTACCAGCGGCGCCTGCTGCACTAATACGCGGGCAAACAGCATGCGCTGAAACTGGCCGCCGGAGAGTTCATCGATAGTGGATAACGCCATTGACTCCAGCCCCACGCGCTCAAGTGCGCCACTAATACGCAGGCGCGCTTCACGACGAAAACCGGCAAAAAGCGAAATTCCGGGCCAGCAGCCCATGCTTACTACGTCCTGCACGGTCAGCGGAAACTGCGCCTCCAGCGCGTGACGCTGTGCCAGCCAGCCGATTACCGGTCGTCTACCCTGCCAGCGAAATCTGCCGCTGACGGGCGGAATAAATCCGGCGAGCGTTTTCAGCAGCGTGGATTTCCCGCAGCCGTTAGCGCCGATAATGGCGGTCATGCTGCCGCGTTCAATCACACCCGAAAGCGGACGCGTGACGGGCTGGCGGTCATAGCCCGCAACCAGTTCGTTCATCACAATCATGGCAGCGCCACCGCCCAGCGCACGGCCAGGCCGAGCAACACAGTAAGTCCCAGCGCCAGCAAAAGCCGAACCGGCGCAGAAAGAGAAAAAAGGGAGGTTGACATCTCGACACCTAATTAAATGTTATAACATAACAATAATGAAAGACGGCAGAGATGTAAACGGCGGGTTTGAAACGGGAGTGTGGCGAAATGTTTCTGCAGGAAATAGGTGCGCGCGGGTGCCCTCACCCCAGCCCTCTCCCTCAAGGGAGAGGGGGTAGTCCATGCAAACATTATTTTGTGGGGATCCCTCAGCCCACAGGGAGAGGGGGAATAAAGCGACTTACTGACTAAACGGTGACGCCGCAGGAACGCGCGCCTGAGACACCGCCAGCCCCAGCTGCCACACCGCCATCGCGTAGTGCGTACTGTGGTTATAGCGGGTGATGGTGTAGAAGTTCGGCATACCGTACCAGTACTGGTACCCGGTTCCCACATCCAGACGCAGCAGGCTCACCTGGTCAACGTTGCCCAGCGGCTGGGTTGGCGTTAAGCCTGCCGCCGTTAGCTGCGCTACGCTGTATTTTGTTTTAAAGCCATTTTCCAGACCAAACGCCTCGCCGTTCGCCTGCACGGCCACCTGCCCGCCCGGCGTCCAGCCGTGCGCTTTGAAGTAGTTCGCCACGCTGCCGATGGCATCCACCGGATCCCACAGGTTAATGTGGCCGTCTCCGTTAAAGTCGACGGCATACTGCTTATAGGAGGACGGCATAAACTGGCCGTAGCCCATCGCGCCGGCAAACGACCCTTTCAAATCGAGCGGATCGTCCTGCTCGTTGCGCGCCATCAGCAGGAAGGTTTCCAGCTCGGAAGAGAAGTATTCGGCGCGGCGCGGGTAGTTAAAGGAGAGCGTCGCCAGCGCATCAAGGATGCGGGTTTTGCCCATCACGCGGCCCCAGCGGGTCTCCACGCCGATAATCCCGACGATGATTTCCGGCGGCACGCCGTAGACCTGCCACGCGCGGTTGAGCGCATCTTCATACTGGTTCCAGAACACCACGCCGTTTTGCACGTTGTCCGGGGTAATAAACTGTTTGCGGTAGCGCAGCCATGCGCCATTTGGCCCGCTCGGCACCTGGGCGGACGGTGCCTGCCTGTCCATCAGGCGCAGCACGTAGTCCAGACGCTTGGCCTGAGACAAAATTTCATGCAGCTGCTGGCGGTCGAAACCGTGTTTGCTCACCATTTTATCGATGAACTGCTCGGCCGCCGGGTTATTCGCGAAGTCGCCTCCCATCTGCATCATATTGTGCTGCGGCTCCAGCAGGAATCCCCCGGAAGGCGCGCCCGCCGTTTGCTGAACGGCTTCGGTCTTAGGTTTGCTGCTACAGGCAGACAGCAGGATAAGCGCAGGCAACAGCGCTGCATAACGACGCTTGAACATGAGACATCCATTTAACGGGTTCGATAAGAACCCAGTATGGTAAAGCATCCGCAACACCTCAAGGAAGCGGTACGCACCTCTCCCACGCAAATCCGCGCTTTTTTCCACTGAAAATCATTCACCCCATCAATTAACTTTCAAAATAATCCATTTTTCTTTCATTGTGAGATCTAATTAACACTTTAAAATCTTTCAAAGTGATTATTATTAGCCACAGTAATACAAAACAAAAAAGCCCCACAGGAGAGAAGAATGATAGAGACCATCACCCACGGCGCCGAGTGGTTCATCGGGCTGTTTCAGAAAGGCGGAGAAGTGTTCACCGGCATGGTGACCGGGATCCTGCCTCTGCTGATCAGCCTGCTGGTGATCATGAACGCGCTGATTAACTTTATCGGCCAGCAGCGCATCGAACGCTTTGCCCAGCGCTGCGCCGGTAATCCGCTGTCCCGTTACCTGGTATTGCCGTTTATCGGTACCTTTGTTTTCTGCAACCCAATGACCTTGAGCCTCGGCCGCTTTATGCCAGAGAAGTACAAGCCGAGCTACTACGCCGCCGCCTCCTACAGCTGCCATTCCATGAACGGCCTGTTCCCGCACATTAACCCCGGAGAGCTGTTTGTCTATCTCGGGATCGCCAGCGGTCTCACCACCCTTGGCCTTCCGCTCGGCCCGCTGGCGGTGAGCTACCTGCTGGTCGGCCTGGTCACCAACTTCTTCCGCGGCTGGGTGACCGACCTCACCACCGCCATTTTCGAGAAAAAAATGGGCATCCAGCTTGAACAGAAGGTCCATCTTTCAGGAGCCACAGCATGAACCGGATCCGCATTGAGAAAGGCACGGGCGGCTGGGGCGGCCCGCTGGAGTTCGACGCTACCGAAGGCAAAAAGATCGTCTACATCACCGCAGGGACGCGCCCGGCAATCGTCGACAGGCTGCACGAGCTGACCGGCTGGGAAGCGGTCGACGGCTTCAAGGAAGGCGAACCGCCGGAAGCGGACATCGGCGTGGCGGTGATCGACTGCGGCGGCACGCTGCGCTGCGGTATCTATCCGAAGCGCCGCATTCCGACGGTGAATATTCACTCCACCGGAAAATCCGGCCCGCTGGCACAGTACATCCTTGAGGACATTTATGTCTCAGGCGTAAAGGAGGACAACATCACTGTGGTGAATGGCAGTCCTGCGCCGCAAAAAGCGGCCCCGCGCGAGTACGACACCAGCAAGAAAATCACCGAGCAGAGCGACGGCCTGCTGGCAAAGGTCGGAATGGGGATGGGCTCCGCCGTGGCGGTGCTGTTCCAGTCCGGGCGCGACACCATCGACACGGTGCTGAAAACCATCCTGCCGTTTATGGCGTTCGTCTCGGCGCTGATCGGCATCATCATGGCGTCCGGCCTGGGCGACTGGATTGCCCACGGCCTCGCCCCGCTCGCCAGCCACCCGCTGGGGCTGGTGACGCTGGCGCTGATCTGCTCCTTCCCGCTGCTGTCGCCGTTCCTCGGCCCGGGCGCGGTGATTGCCCAGGTCATCGGCGTGCTGATTGGCGTGCAGATTGGTCTGGGGAACATCCCTCCGCACCTCGCCCTGCCCGCTCTGTTTGCCATTAACGCCCAGGCGGCGTGCGACTTTATCCCCGTTGGGCTGTCGCTGGCCGAAGCGCGCCAGGACACCGTGCGCGTGGGCGTGCCGTCGGTGCTGGTCAGCCGCTTCCTGACGGGCGCGCCGACGGTGCTGATTGCCTGGTTTGTCTCCGGCTTTATTTATCAATAAGAGGTTCCTGCGATGACCGTCATTTACCAGACCACCATTACCCGCATCGGCCAGAGCGCAGCGGACGCGCTGAGCGACCAGATGCTAATCACCTTCCGCGAAGGCGCGCCTGCGGATATCGAAGAGTTTTGCTTTATCCACTGCCACGGCGAGCTGAAGGGCGAGCTGAAGGCAGGAAGCCAGCTGGAGCTGGGCGAGGCGCGCTATGCCGTGACCGCCGTCGGCGACGTGGCCGAGCAAAACCTGCGCGAGCTGGGCCACATCACCCTGCGTTTCGACGGCCAGCCGCAGGCCGAGTATCCCGGCACGGTGCACGTAGCGGGCCCGGTTCCGCAGGCTGTCACCCCAGGCTGCACGTTAAAATTTGTTGCGTAATTAAGGAGAATCACATGAGTCAGGTTGCCGTTGTCATTGGTGGAGGACAAACCTTAGGCGAGTTCCTCTGCCGTGGGCTTGCCGCAGAGGGTTACCGCGTGGCGGTAGTGGACATTCAGAGTGAAAAAGCCGCCCGCGTGGCGGACGCCATCAACACCGAATTTGGCGAAGGGGTGGCATACGGCTTTGGTGCCGACGCCACCAGCGAGCAGAGCGTGATGGCGCTGGCCCGCGGCGTGGACGAGATTTTTGGGCGCACCGACCTGCTGGTCTACAGCGCGGGGATTGCGAAAGCGGCCTTTATCAGCGATTTCGAACTGGGGGATTTTGACCGTTCGCTGCAGGTGAATCTGGTGGGCTATTTCCTCTGCGCCCGCGAGTTTTCCCGTCTGATGATCCGCGACGGCATTCAGGGGCGCATCATTCAGATCAACTCCAAATCCGGGAAAGTGGGCAGCAAGCACAACTCCGGCTACAGCGCGGCGAAGTTTGGCGGCGTGGGGCTGACGCAGTCTCTGGCGCTGGATTTGGCCGAGTACGGCATCACCGTTCACTCGCTAATGCTGGGCAACCTGCTGAAATCGCCGATGTTCCAGTCCCTGCTGCCGCAGTATGCCACCAAGCTCGGCATCAAAGCTGAGGAAGTGGAGCAGTACTACATCGATAAAGTGCCGCTGAAGCGCGGGTGCGATTATCAGGACGTGCTGAATATGCTGCTGTTTTACGCCAGCCCGAAAGCCTCGTACTGCACCGGGCAGTCGATTAACGTGACCGGTGGGCAGGTGATGTTCTGATCGAGCGGCCTGATGCCCTCACCCTAACCCTCTCCCACCGGGAGAGGGAACAAAACAAGGAGTCGATATGGTAACCCCACTCATTACCGTCGCCGCCCTCGCCTGGCTCTGCCAGATGGCGTTTGGCGGCTGGCAAATCCATCAATTTAACCGCGCGTTTGACGCCCTGTGCCAGAAAGGCCGCGTGGGCGTCGGGCGTTCCGGTGGACGTTTCAAGCCGCGGGTCGTCGTCGCTGTTGCGCTGGATGAAAACAATAAGGTGTGCGATTCCCTCATCATGCGCGGCATGACCGTCTTCGCCCGTCCGGTGAAAATCCAGGCAATCAACGGCATTTCGCTGCAGGAATTACGGCCTGATGTGATCTTTCCCCATGATCCACTCTGTCAGAATGCACTATCATTAGCGCTTAATCTGAAACATGGATAATTTCGTTGTGAAAGCTATAGACTTGCGAAATTATCATTTCGCAACCTAAGGAACGAAGCGCCTATGAAACCTCGTCAGCGGCAGGCGGCCATTCTTGAGCATCTGCAAAAGCAGGGAAAATGCTCGGTAGAGGACCTCGCCCACTACTTTGACACCACCGGCACGACGATACGCAAGGACCTGGTATTGCTCGAAAACTCTGGCGCCGTCATTCGAACCTACGGCGGCGTGGTGCTTAATAAAGACGAAGCCGACCCGCCTATCGATCACAAAACGCTGATCAATACCCACCAGAAAGCGCTGATTGCCGAAGCCGCCGTAAAATTTATCCACGATGGCGATTCCATCATCCTCGACGCCGGCAGCACCGTCCTGCAGATGATCCCCCTGCTCAGCCGCTTTAACAACATCACGGTGATGACCAACAGCCTGCACATCGTTAACGCCCTGTCGGAGTTCGACAGTGAGCAGACCATCCTGATGCCCGGCGGTACCTTCCGCAAAAAATCGGCATCGTTTCACGGTCAGCTGGCAGAGAACGCCTTCGACCACTTCAGCTTCGATAAACTGTTTATGGGCACCGACGGCATCGACCTGAACGCGGGCGTCACGACGTTTAACGAGGTCTTCAGCGTCAGCAAAGCGATGTGCAACGCCGCGCGGGAAGTGATTTTGATGGCAGACTCATCGAAGTTTGGCCGCAAAAGCCCCAACATTGTCTGTAGCCTTGAAAGCGTTGATAAGCTGATTACCGACGCGGGTATCGATCCGGCGTTCAAAAAAGCGCTGGAAGAAAAAGGCATCGACGTGATCGTAACCGGAGAGAGAGATGAGTGATTTTCTGTTAGAAACGGGCCGCCAGACGCTAATGCTGGAGCTGCAGGAAGCCAGCCGCCTGCCGGAACGTCTGGGCGAGGATTTCGTCCGCGCCGCCAACACCATTATCCACTGCGAAGGCAAAGTGATCGTGGCGGGCATCGGTAAATCCGGCCATATCGGCAAAAAGATTGCCGCGACGCTCGCCAGCACCGGCACCCCGGCGTTCTTCGTGCATCCGGCAGAGGCGCTGCACGGCGATCTGGGGATGATTGAAAGCCGCGACGTGATGCTGTTTATCTCCTACTCCGGCTCGGCCAAGGAGCTGGATCTCATCATCCCTCGCCTGCAGGAAAAATCGGTCGCCCTGCTGGCGATGACCGGGAAACCCCGCTCGCCGCTGGCGCTGGCCGCCAAGGCGACACTGGACATTTCCGTTGAGCGTGAAGCCTGTCCGATGCACCTTGCCCCGACCTCCAGCACCGTTAACACCCTGATGATGGGCGACGCGCTGGCGATGGCGGTGATGCAGGCGCGCGGCTTTAACGAAGAAGATTTTGCCCGTTCGCATCCGGCAGGCGCGCTCGGTGCTCGCCTGCTCAATAAAGTTCACCACCTGATGCGCACCGACGATGCCATTCCGCAGGTCAAACTCGATACCAGCGTGATGGACGCGATGCTGGAACTCAGCCGCACCGGGTTGGGGCTGGTGGCGGTGTGCGATGACAGTGGCAACGTGAAGGGCGTGTTCACCGACGGCGACCTGCGCCGCTGGCTGGTGGGCGGCGGCAGGCTGGAAACGAACGTGTCGGACGCCATGACCAAAGGCGGGCTGACGCTGAACGCCGACAGCCGCGCCATTGAAGCCAAAGAGGTGCTGATGAAGCGCAAAATCACCGCCGCACCGGTGGTGGACGAGCACGGTAGGCTGTGCGGCGCCATCAACCTGCAGGACTTCTACCAGGCCGGGATAATCTAACCCTTCAGCCCGAGACGCTTCGCCAGCCGGTGCAGGTTGGCGACGTCCATCTCCAGCGCCCGGGCGCACGCCGCCCAGCTGCGGTTGTTCTGCTCCAGCGCGCGGGTAATCATCTGACGCTGAAATGCTTCCGTCGCCTCGCGCAGGTTCTCGTTCACGCTCTCAGGCGTTGCAGGCTTCACGGACGGCGTATTTTCATCCTGCAGCGCAAAATGGCGCGCATGAATAACCACTTCATCCCCCGAGCGCGTCGCCCGCGCCAGCACTACCGCGCGGTGAATCGCATGCTCCAGCTCGCGCACGTTGCCCGGCCAGCCGTAGCTCAGCAGATGCGATCTCGCCCCCGGACTCAGCACCACGCGGGAAAGCCCCATCCTGAGGCGGCACTGCTCGCAGAAAAAGCCCGCCAGCAGCACCACGTCGTCCCCGCGCTCGCGTAGCGGGGGCACGGACAGCGGGAACACGCTCAGGCGGTGGAACAGGTCGGCGCGGAAATTGCCCGCCAGCACCGCTTCACGCAGATCCCGGTTAGTCGCTGCCAGCACGCGCACGTCCACTCTGTGGCTGCGGTCATCCCCCACGCGCTGAATATCGCCGTACTGCAATACGCGCAGCAGTTTGGCCTGAAGTGATAAGGATAATTCGCCAATCTCATCCAGGAAGAGCGTGCCGTTATCGGCCATTTCGAACTTGCCGCTGCGGTTGCTGATCGCCCCGGTAAACGCCCCTTTGACGTGACCAAACAGCTCGCTCTCCGCCACGCTTTCCGGCAGCGCGGCGCAGTTGAGGTACACCAGCGGGTTGGCCGCCCGCGGCGAGGCTTCGTGAATGGCTTTCGCCACCAGCTCCTTACCGGTGCCGGTCTCCCCGAAGATCAGCACGTTCAGATCGGACGCGGCGACAATCTCAATCTCTTTTTTGAGCTGCGCCATGCCGGGCGAAAGACCGATCATCTCCGTGTGCGTGACCTGCTCAAACGCCGCCGGGCTGCCGGGAAGAATATTCTGGCTCTCCAGCTGCTCTATCAACAGCGCATTATTCAGCGCCCCGGCGGCCAGCGCCGCAATCAGGCGCAGCGCTTCGTCGCTGAAGGTGTCGAACTGGTCCGGCGACATGCCGTCGAGCGTCAGCGCGCCAATCAGGTTTTGCCCGGCAAACAGCGGCAGGCCGATACAGGCGTGCACCTTCAGGCTCTCCTGTCCGGGGATCAGGCCGTCGTACGGGTCGGGCAGATCGCTGTCCGCCGGGAAACGCACCACGTCACCCGCGCGGGCGATGGTCTCCAGCCGCGGATGGCCTTCAAGGGTAAAGCGCCGTCCGAGCACGTCCTGCGCCAGCCCGTCGATAGCCAGCGGAATAAACTGTCTTCCCTCGTAGCGCAGCAGCGCCGAGGCGTCACACGCCAGCACCTGGCGCAGCGTGGAGATCAGCCGTTGAAAACGGTCCTGATGGCCGATACCGGTTTGCAGTTCAATGGCAATCTTCGCCAGCACATCTACAGAAAAGCTCATGTCAGCCTCACAGTCATTTTGACAATACATAGTGTCATATTGACAGCTTTCTTGATAGTCATAATGACTATCCTTTACGGACAATACATTTATAAACTCAATATTATCAATCAATTAAATAGTTGGCACGCACCTTGATATAGGTACAGCATCTTATTTGAAACGCTGTATTACGCTGAGGTTGCTATGTCTATTCTGGTTAAAAATAACATTCATTGGGTGGGTCAACGTGACTGGGAAGTGCGCGATTTCCACGGGACGGAATACAAAACGCTGCGCGGCAGCAGCTACAACAGCTATCTCATTCGCGAAGGTAAAAACGTGCTGATCGATACCGTCGATCACAAGTTCAGCCGCGAGTTCGTGCAGAACCTGCGCAGCGAAATCGATCTGAACGCCATCGACTACATCATCATCAACCATGCGGAAGAGGATCACGCCGGGGCCCTGACCGAACTGATGTCCTGCATCCCGGACACCCCAATCTACTGCACCACCAACGCCATCGACTCGATCAACGGCCACCATCACCATCCGGAGTGGAACTTCCACACCGTGAAAACCGGCGACGCGCTGGATATCGGCAACGGCAAGCAGCTGATCTTTGTGGAAACCCCGATGCTGCACTGGCCGGACAGCATGATGACCTACATGACCGGCGACGCGGTGCTGTTCAGCAACGACGCCTTCGGCCAGCACTACTGCGACGAGCGCCTGTTCAACGACGAAGTGGACCAAGCCGAGCTGTTCGAACAGTGCCAGCGTTACTACGCCAACATCCTGACCCCGTTCAGCCGCCTGGTGACGCCGAAAATCACCGAGATCCTCGGCTTCAACCTGCCGGTGGAGATGATTGCCACCTCCCACGGCGTGGTGTGGCGTGAAAACCCAACCCAGATAGTGGAGCTGTACCTGAAATGGGCGGCAGATTATCAGGAAGACCGCATTACGATTTTCTACGACACCATGTCCAACAACACCCGCATGATGGCGGACGCCATTGCCCAGGGCATCAACGAAGTGGACCCGAACGTGGCGGTGAAAATCTTCAACGTGGCGCGCAGCGATAAGAACGAGGTATTGACCAACGTCTTCCGCTCTAAGGGCGTGCTGGTGGGCACCTCCACCATGAATAACGTGATGATGCCGAAAATTGCCGGCCTGGTGGAAGAGATGACCGGTCTGCGCTTTCGCAACAAACGCGCCAGTGCCTTTGGTTCACACGGCTGGAGCGGCGGCGCGGTAGACCGTCTCTCCACCCGTTTACAGGATGCCGGTTTTGAGATGTCCCTGAGCCTGAAGGCGAAATGGCGTCCTGATCTCGACGCGCTGGAAATCTGCCGCCAGCACGGTCGCGACATTGCCCGTCAGTGGGCGCTCGCACCGCTTCCTGATGCCGATGCAACACCCGCCGAACAGCCGCAAACCTGTGACGTTGCCGCCAGCGCCGATCTCGGCCCACGCATGCAGTGCAGCGTCTGCCAGTGGGTTTACGATCCTGAGCTGGGCGAGCCGCTACAGGATGTCTCTCCGTGCACGCCGTGGAGCGAGGTGCCGGACAACTTCCTCTGCCCGGAATGTTCCCTCGGCAAAGACGTCTTTGACGAACTGGCAGCGGAGGCAAAATGAGCAACGGCATCGTTATCATCGGCTCGGGCTTTGCCGCCCGCCAGCTGGTGAAAAATATCCGCAAGCAGGACGCTCACGTGCCGCTGACGGTGATTGCCGCTGACAGCATGGACGAGTACAACAAGCCTGATTTAAGCCACGTCATCAGCCAGAATCAGCGCGCCGAAGACCTCACCCGCCAGACGGCGGGGGAGTTCGCGGAGCAGTTTAACCTGCGTCTGTTTCCGTACACCTGGGTCACCGACATCGACGCCGACGCCCACGTGGTGAAAGCGAAAGAGAAAACCTGGCAGTACGACAGGCTGGTGCTGGCGACCGGGGCATCAGCCTTTGTGCCGCCGGTTGAGGGCCGCGAGCTGATGATTACCCTCAACAGCCAGCAGGAGTACCAGGCCAGCGAAACCCTGCTCCGCGATGCGCAACGGGTGATGATTGTCGGCGGCGGGCTGATCGGCACCGAGCTGGCGATGGATTTCTGCCGCGCGGGGAAATCCGTCACCCTGGTTGACCACGCGGCCAGTATTCTGTCGGCGCTGATGCCCGCAGAAGTAAGCAGTCGCTTACAGCATCGTCTGACCGATATGGGCGTCCATCTGCTGCTGAAATCGCAGCTGCAGAGCCTGAGCAAAACCGAAGGCGGTATTCGCGCCACGCTCGACCGCAGCCGCAGCGTAGAAGTGGATGCGGTGGTTGCCGCGACAGGGCTGCGTCCGGAAACCGCGCTGGCGCATCGCGCAGGGGCTGAGATAAACCGCGGCGTGAAGGTAGACTGCTACCTGCAAACCACGCGGCCGGACATTTATGCCCTGGGCGACTGTGCGGAAATTAACGGTGAAGTGCTGCCCTTTTTGCAGCCGATTCAGTTAAGCGCAATGTGTCTGGCGAAAAATCTGCTCGGCGGAAGCGCGCCGCTGAAATTGCCCGCCATGCTGGTAAAAGTAAAAACGCCGGAATTACCGCTGCATCTCGCAGGTGAAACGCAGCGTCAGGATCTGAACTGGCAAATTACCCTCGAACCGCAGGGAATGGTCGCGCGAGGTGCGGACAGCGAGGGTCAGATACGCGCCTTTGTCGTCAGTGAAGAGCGGATGAAGGAGGCGTTCACACTGCTAAAATCGCTACCTGCTTAACCCTCGCAATGCCTGCTGGCGCTCCGCTTACCCGGCCTACTCAACCCCAAAACGGTAAACCTTGTAGGCCCGCGCAAGCGTAGCGCCGCCGGGCAAAAAAAGGGCTGGGTAGTTCAGGAACGCACCACCAGCGCGTCGTAGCCGCGCCAGCGGTAGTTGACCATGGAGATCAGCCAGCAGGCGACAAACAGCCCGACCACCACAAACCCGGCGTTGCCCAGGTTGTCGTTTACCGCGCCGATCAGATCCCAGACGCCGCCGCTGAGGGCAAATTTGTCCATCAGCAGGCCCAGCGCTTCCAGCCCGCCGATAAACAGCGCCACCACCACGGAGGTGCCGGTGATGGTCATGTTGTAGTAGAGCTTGCGCTGCGGTTTATCAAACGCCCAGCCATAAGCGCCGACCATCAGCAGGTTATCGAGAGTATCCACCAGCGCCATGCCGCCGGCGAAGAGCGCCGGGAAGATCATGATTGACCATACCGACATGCCGCTGGAGGCGCTGGCGGCAGAGATCCCCAGCACGCCGATCTCGGTGGCCGTGTCAAAGCCAAGGCCAAACAGGAAACCGACCAGGTACATCTGCCAGCTTTTATTCACCAGGCGGAAGGTTTTGCCAAACAACCAGTTCATGACGCCGCCCTGGGCAGGCAGCGTGATGTCTCCCTGCACCGGCTGGCCTTTTTTCAGCGCCTGAAAACTGCGCCAGACCCCGCGAAGGATCACCATATTCACCAGCGCCATCGCCAGCAGGAAGGTGGCGGACACCGCGGTGCCAATCAGGCTCCCGGTCTCGTGGAACCATGCCATGTTTTTCTGAAACGCCGTGGCGGTGGCGGCGATGGCGATGGAGGCCAGCACCACAATGGTGGAGTGACCCAGCGAGAACCACGCCCCCACCCCGGACGGACGCTTGCCCTGCTGCATCATCTTACGCGTCACGGTATCAATGGCCGCGATGTGGTCGGCGTCCACGGCGTGACGCAGCCCGTAGCACCACGCCAGCAGGCTGGCCGCCATCAGCGCCGTGCTGCCGCTGAAGGTGTGCCATGCCCATCCCCAGGCCAGCAGGTTTGCCATTACCAGAGCCAGCAGCAGAAGCGCGGCGCGAGGTTCGTTGCGTAACAGTCGTAACATTTTAAATCCTTTTTGAACATGACCGGGCAGCGGCGACCACCGCCTGCCCGAAGGAGATCGCTCCGTCACCTGCGGGCAGGCGCGAAGGAAAAAGAAGCGTAAAGTCAGAAAGATAGTGACGCAGGCGCGCGCGCAGCAGACGGTTGTGCAACACGCCGCCGCTGAGGCAGATTGTCGACAGCGACAGGCGTCGGGCATGGCACGCGGCGAGCTGCGCCAGCCCTTTTGCCAGCGCGTCGTGAAAGGCCCACGCGCGCTCGCGGGGCTCCGCCTGCCAGCTCAGCCACTGCCGCCAGAACAGCGCGAGGTTATCCACTTCCAGCGTCACCGGATGATCAACCCCCGCGCACTGCGATGCCAGCGCCTCCAGCCGACAGGCCGCTTCGCCTTCGTAGCGCTGCACGTCGATGCCCAGCGCGCAGGCGACGGCGTCAAACAGACGACCGCAGGAAGACGCCCGCGGCGCGTTGATGCCGCGCGACACAGCCGTTGCCAGCAGTGGCCAGTTTTGACGCTGGACTGCCCGCGTTTCCGGGTACTTCTGCCAGTCCGGGACAAACGCCAGACAGTGGGCAAGCAAATTTCGCCACGGCTGCGTCGCCGCCAGATCGCCCCCCGGCAGCGCAACGGCAGGCAGGCCGCCGAGCCGTTCGCAGTCGAGATAGTTGACCCGCAGGCACTCGCCGCCCCACAGCGCGCCGTTCTCACCCATGCCGATCCCGTCCAGCGTCAGGGCGATAACGTCTCCGCCGTCGAGCGGCCAGCCGTTCTCCGCCAGACACGCCGCCGCATGGGCGTGATGATGCAGCACGGTTTCGACGGGCAGCGCCTGCTCCTGCGCCCACCGTCGGGCGCGGTACGCCGGATGGGCATCGCACACCGCGCGCTCCGGCTGAAAGGCATAGATGTCCTGCATCGTCGAGAGCGCGCTGTGCCACTGCGCCTCGACGCCCTCGTCGCTGAGATCGCCAAAGTGCTGACTCAGTACCGCCTGGTTCCCGCGCACCAGGCAGAAGGTGTTTTTCATCTCTGCACCGGTGCACAGCATGGCGGGGATATCCTCAAAACCCGCGGGCAACGTGACGGCGTCCGGCACAAAGCCGCGCGCGCGACGCAGGATAGCGCCATCCCGATCCATCACCGAATCATCCATGCGTTGAAGGATGTCGCGGTTATGCAGCAGGAAGCCGTCCGCGATGCCGCTGAGTTCCTCCAGCGCCTGCTGGTTAGTGACGGCAGGCGGTCTGCCGCTGAGGTTGCCGGAGGTCATCACCAGCGGGCGCCGGCACTCCATCATCAGAAGATGCTGGAGCGGGTTCGCGGGCAGCATCACGCCAACGCAGTCGAGCCCCGGCGCAATTTCCTCGGGGAACGCGGGAAGCGAGGCTTTTGGCGTGAGCACAATCGGTGCAGCGGGCAAGCGTAGCAGCGTCTGTATCGTCTCCGGCAGGTCGTTCGCATCCGGGATCATCACCGCCAGCGGCTTCGTCGGGCGCTGCTTGCGCATCCGCAGTTTCAGTATCGCCTGCGGATCCAGCGCGTCGCAGACGAGGTGGAAACCGCCCAGCCCTTTAACCGCGACAATGCCGCCGCCTTTCAGCATCGCCACCGCCGCGCGTAAAGCCGATTCACGGGTAGCAACGGCATCTCCGGCCTGCCATTCCAGCTGCGGCCCGCAGTCCGGGCAGGCCACCGGCTGGGCGTGGAAACGCCGGTCAGCCGGGTTGCGGTACTCGGTTTCGCACGGCGCGCACAGCGGAAATGCGGCCATCGACGTGGCCGGACGGTCGTAGGGCATCGCGCGGATAATAGTAAACCGCGGCCCGCAGTGGGTGCAGTTGATAAACGGGTAACGGTAGCGGCGCTCGCCAGGGTCGCGCATTTCAGCCAGACACGCCGGACAGGTGGCGGCATCCGGCACGATTTGCGTGTCCATCACTCCGCGCTCGCTCTGGCGGATGGTAAATTCCGTCGGCACGCCAGACCAGCTGTAGGGCTGCGTATCAACCTCGTCGATACGCGCCAGCGGTGGGCAGTCCTGGCGCAGCCTCGCGGTAAAGTCCCCCCCATTACCCGCGAGACGCACCAGAACACCCTCTCCGTCGTTGCAGACATCGCCCACAAGCTTCAGCCGGTGCGCCAGCTGCCAGACGAAGGGCCGAAACCCCACGCCCTGCACCTTGCCGCGCACCCGAAGCTGTACGCCGTTAACGCTCATCGCGGCTTAAAACAGCAGCGATGACGATGTGTCGAACGCCGCGCGACGGCGCTTTTCGGCGCTCATCTGCTCAAGCTTATCGCGATCCACGCAGACCAGCGCGTGCGTCGGGCAGGCTTCCATACAGGCCGGGCCGGCTTCACGGTGATAGCAAAGGTCGCATTTATTGGCTTCGGCCTTCTCTGCCCGCACGCTCAGCCCCATACCGCTGTTGCGCACCACCGGACGAACCACCACCTCCATCGCGCCATACGGGCAGGCGACAACGCAGGTTTTGCAGCCGATACAGCGCTCCTGCATCACGTGCACAAAGCCCTTCTCGCGCTTAATCGCCCCGTTCGGGCAGACGTTGGCGCACGGTGCGTCTTCGCACTGGCGACAGATGGCGGCGGTGGAAATATTCACGCCTTTAATGACGTGGATGCGCGGCAGGAAAGTATCAGGAGTGAGAGAGGCGCAGTCCTGCTCCGCCTGATGGGAAACCACGCACGCCACTTCACAGGTACGGCAACCAATGCACTTACTGGCATCGGCCATAATAAAACGGTTCATCTGCTTCTCCGGCATAACTGTTATGCGCGAAGCTATTCATAAACCGTGCCAACATTTAAGGTATTGATTTTAAGAGAAATGTAAAACAAATTTTCTGTCATCGTCATTAGTGACGATGACAGATGTCGACGTCAGCGGTACGGGCCATCAATGACGGAGTCGCGCAGGACAAGCTCGCCGGAGAAGGTTTGCTGATATTTAAACTCCCCGCCGTCGAGCATGAAGATCAGGCGGCTGATGGTCTCCTGAATCATCTCCGTCACCGGAATACGCACGCTGGAGAGCGATGGCACGATATAGGGCGCGATGGCCACGTCGTCAAAACCGATGACGGATACCGCGTCCGGCGTAGCGACGCCGCTGTCGTGCAAGTGCTTGATGGCGCCGATCGCCATATCGTCATTGCTCGCCACCAGCGCGGTAAAGCGTTCCCCGCGAGCAAGCAGTTCAGAAACCGCCGCTGCGCCGCTGGTGGGGTTCCACTTCCCCTGCGCAATCAGCCCCTCGCGCAGCGGAATAGCGTGCTGCACCAGCGCATCCCTGTAACCGGAAAGACGCTCGACCCCGGTGGGGGAATCCATCGAGCCGGTGATAAACGCAATCTCCCGGTGCCCTTTTGCAATCAGCTGCGACACCGCGTCCTGACACGAGGCTTTATGATCGGACCAGACGCTGTGGCTGCTGTTTTTCCGCAGGCGGCGGTTGAGCACCATAATCGGCTGCTCGCATTTCTCAACGAGCTCGTCCAGCTCTTCCACGTTCAGAAAACGCGGGTAAATAATCACCGCATCGCAGCGCATATCCAGCAGATACTGGATCGCCTCGCGCTCTTCTTCGGCGCTGTGCTTGCCGTCGGCGAGGATCAGCTGCCGCCCTTTTTCTTCCGTCATCCGCGCGGCGTGAAACAGCAGTTCGCTAAAGTAGACGCCGTGATAAAGGGTGTTCGTCACCACCAGCCCCAGGGTCTGGGTGCGTTTGGTCGCCAGGTTGCGCGCCAGCAAATTCGGGCGATAGCCGCTCTCTTCAATGGCCTGAAACACCCGGTCTTTGGTCTCCTGGCTAACGTAGCCGTTGCCCGACAACACCCGGGAAACCGTCGCTTTCGAAACGCCTGCCCGCTTCGCCACTTCCAGCATCGTGGTCATACTGTTCTTCCATCCGAAACTCATGCGGGCAGTGTACTGCACCGCGGAAAAATTGTCGCAGCGGCAACATCACGCTTTCGGCATCTCATTGCGATCTGAATCACGAAAAAGAAAAATGTTCAAAAAGCGGTCTTGTTTCATCAAAAGAAACTCATGATGATTATGTGGAACCGGTTTCCTACATTTCACACAACGATAACAGGATCACATCCGATGGCCAAAAATTACGCTGCGCTGGCGAACGACGTTATCAGCGCGCTGGGCGGCAAAGAGAACATCGTCGCCGTCACCCACTGCATGACGCGACTGCGTTTCGTTCTGAAAGACGAAACCCTCACCGACGTTGCGCGCCTGAAAAGCATCAGCGGCGTGCTCGGCGTGGTGCGCAATGACAACCAGTGTCAGGTCATTATTGGCAACACCGTTTCACAGGCGTACCGCGAAGTGGTGAGTCTGTTGCCAACCAGCCTGCAGCCTGCCGTACCGGAAGGTCCGCAGAAACTGACCTTACGCCGCATTGGTGCCGGGATCCTCGACGCGCTGATCGGCACCATGTCCCCGCTGATCCCGGCTATCATCGGCGGTTCGATGGTCAAGCTGCTGGCGATGATCCTTGAGATGACCGGCGTGCTGCCAAAAGGCGCGCCGACGCTCACCATTCTGACCGTCATCGGCGACGGCGCGTTCTTCTTCCTGCCGCTGATGGTAGCGGCCTCGGCGGCGGTGAAGTTCAAAACCAATATGTCTCTGGCGATCGCCATCGCGGGCGTGCTGGTGCACCCGAGCTTTATCGAGCTGATGGCGAAAGCCGCGCAGGGCGAACACGTTGAGTTCGCCTTTATTCCGGTGACGGCGGTGAAATACACCTACACCGTCATCCCGGCACTGGTGATGACCTGGTGCCTGTCGTACATCGAACGCTGGGTAGATCGCATTACCCCGGCGGTAACCAAAAACTTCCTGAAGCCAATGCTGATCGTGCTGATTGCCGCCCCGCTCGCCATCGTGCTGATTGGCCCGCTCGGGATCTGGATCGGTAGCGCCATCTCCGCGCTGGTCTACACCATTCACGGCTATCTGGGCTGGCTCTCCGTCGCCATCATGGGCGCGCTCTGGCCGCTGCTGGTGATGACCGGGATGCACCGCGTGTTTACGCCGACCATCATTCAGACCATCGCCGAAACGGGCAAGGAAGGGATGGTCATGCCGTCGGAAATCGGCGCTAACCTGTCGCTCGGCGGCTCGTCGCTGGCGGTGGCCTGGAAAACCAAAAACCCGGAGCTGCGCCAGACGGCGCTGGCGGCAGCGGCCTCCGCCATTATGGCGGGGATCTCTGAACCGGCGCTGTACGGCGTGGCGGTGCGTCTGAAACGTCCTCTGATTGCGAGCCTAATCAGCGGCTTTATCTGCGGGGCGGTCGCCGGCATGGCCGGTCTCGCCAGCCACTCGATGGCGGCGCCGGGGCTGTTCACCAGCGTGCAGTTCTTCGACCCGTCTAACCCGATGACCATCGTCTGGGTGTTTGGCGTAATGGGGCTGGCGGTGGTGCTGTCGTTTGTTCTGACCCTGCTTTTAGGGTTTGAGGATATCCCGGTCGAAGACGAAGCTGAAAAAGCGCGCGCCCTGCAGACCGCACCGGTTCAGAACAACGCAGCAAAAGCATAAATTGAAAGCGAGGTAAGAATGTCTGTTTTTCCACAAGGATTTTTATGGGGCGGCGCGCTTGCCGCCAACCAGTGTGAAGGTGCTTACCGTGAGGGCGGCAAAGGACTGACAACGGTCGATATGATCCCCCACGGCGCGCATCGTCTGGCGGTGAAGATCGGTCAGGAAAAGCGTTTTTCGCTGCGTGACGACGAATTCTACCCGAGCCACGAGGCGATTGATTTTTACCATCGCTATAAAGAAGACATCGCCCTGATGGCGGAGATGGGCTTTACGGTGTTCCGCACCTCGATTGCCTGGAGCCGCCTCTACCCGAACGGCGACGAGCCGCTGCCGAACAAAGAGGGTATTGCCTTCTACCGCGCGGTGTTCGAGGAGTGCAAAAAGTACAACATTGAGCCGCTGGTCACTCTGTGCCACTTCGACGTGCCGATGCACCTGGTGACGGAGTACGGCTCGTGGCGCAACCGTAAGATGGTCGATTTCTTCGCCCGCTACGCCCGCACCTGCTTTGAAGAATTTAACGGGCTGGTGAAATACTGGCTGACCTTCAACGAAATCAACATCATGCTGCACAGCCCGTTCTCCGGCGCGGGGCTGGTGTTTGAGGAAGGTGAAAACGAGGACCAGGTGAAATACCAGGCCGCGCACCACGAGCTGGTGGCGAGCGCGCTGGCGACCAAAATCGCCCACGAGGTGAACCCGGAAAACCAGGTCGGCTGCATGCTGGCGGGCGGCAATTTCTACCCGTACTCCTGCAAGCCGGAAGACGTGTGGATGGCGCTGGAGAAAGACCGTGAGAACCTGTTCTTTATCGACGTGCAGGCGCGCGGCAGCTACCCGGCCTACTCCGCCCGCGTATTCCGCGAGAAAGGCGTGGTGATTGTGAAAGATCCTGGTGACGATCTACTTCTGAAAAACACCGTCGATTTTGTCTCGTTCAGCTACTACGCCTCGCGCTGCGCGTCGGCGGACATGAACGCGGGCAACACCAGCGCGGCGAACATCGTGAAGTCCCTGCGCAACCCGCATATTCAGGTGAGTGAATGGGGCTGGGGCATCGATCCGCTCGGCCTGCGCATTACCATGAACATGATGTACGACCGCTACCAGAAGCCGCTGTTCCTGGTTGAAAACGGCCTCGGGGCGAAGGACGTCATTGATGAAAACGGCGAGATCAACGACGACTACCGCATCAGCTATCTGCGCGAGCATATCCGCGCGATGGGCGACGCGATTGAGGACGGCGTGCCGCTGATGGGCTACACCACCTGGGGCTGCATCGACCTGGTGTCTGCCTCAACCGGGGAGATGAGCAAGCGCTACGGGTTTGTGTACGTTGACCGCGATGACGCCGGGAACGGCACGCTGGATCGCAAGCGCAAGAAATCGTTCTGGTGGTATAAGAAGGTGATTGCGAGTAACGGGGGGGATCTGGAGTAGCCTGTTGCCCTCACCCCAGCCCTCTCCCACAGGGAGAGGGAGATGGGTTTGGTAGGCCGGGTAAGGCGAAGCCGCCACCCGGCACTGCTCAGAGCTGAGAAAAACCTCCATCCCCAACCCATCCCGCAAGCCGTGAATAGACCACTTCCACCGCCTCTTTCACCGGCGGCGTCATCGGGTAATAAAATCCGACAATGTCCGGCTGAATCCCCAGAAACAGCACCTCGCCCACGTCGTCTTTAATCTGATCGACCAGGTAGTTCAGCGGCATATTGTGCGTCGTCATCATAAACATCTCGGCGATATCGTCCGGGTCTATCAGGCGGATCTCGCCGGGGTTGAGCCCCATATCGGTGGCATCGACGATTAACAGTCTCTCCGGACGCAGCTCGCGTATGGCGACCACGTCATTTTCCGGCGCGCTGCCGCCGTCAATCACTACCCAGCTGCCCTGCGGGTTCGCGGCGCACATTTCTGCCAGCAGCGGACCCGCGCCGTCGTCGCCCATCATACTGTTGCCGACACACAGTAAAACGTCAGTCACGTAATCTCCTCACCATCAGGTAGATGGCGCTCTCCTGATGAATATCGTGCAACATGCCGAGCAGCGTTGTGCTCCACGCCTGCTGCGCCGGGGTTTGCCTGCAGAGCGCCGCGTCAAAGGCGTTGGCGAGCATCGCAATGTGGTTGGCGTCGATGACTATCTCGCCGTACTTCGGCACGCCCTCCATCTTGCGACGCGCCGTACTGCCCTCCTCCAGCGTGGCGATCCACGCCAGGTACTCGGGCCACGGGCAGCTCAGCGCCGCCTCCAGGCAGTCAATCACCCCGAGGTGATGCCCAATCGCCAGGCTGTAATAGACCACCTGCTGCGCCGCATCCGGCGTGGCATCGTTCTCATCAATAAACTTACGGCTCAGCTGGCTGAACACCACCGTTTCACTCATCGGATACGCGCCTCATCCACGATGCTGTTCAGATTCGCCACAATCTCATTAAGACGCGGATCGTTCTCGGCCTCCAGCCAGCGCGCCACCTGATGGTCGCCCTGGCTCAGCAGGCGCAGATAATCGTCGGCAATCTGACGCCCGTAGCGGTAGCCCGCCAGCCTGCGCGCCGTGCGGTCAACCTTCACCCGCAGCGGCTGCACCATGTCCGGGTGCAGAATGGCGGCAGGCTGGTTGTCCAGCTCGCCCGGCTCGCGGGCGTGGATTTTCTGCTCCAGCAGGCCGAGCGCCATGGCAAAGCCGTACAGCGTCGCGGCGGGCGTCGGCGGGCAGCCTGGAATGTAGACGTCCACCGGCACGATTTTATCTGTACCGCCCCAGACGCAGTAAAGGTCGTGGAAGATGCCCCCGCTGTTGCCGCAGGCGCCGTACGAGATGCAGATTTTCGGGTCCGGTGCGGACTGCCAGGCGCGCAGCGCGGGCGAGCGCATCGCGCGGGTGACGGCGCCGGTAAACAGCAGGATGTCCGCATGACGCGGGGACGGCACGACTTTGATACCGAAGCGCTCGGCGTCAAACAGCGGCGACAGGGTAGCGAAGATCTCGATCTCGCAGCCGTTACAGCCGCCGCAGTCCACGCGGTAAACGTAGGCCGAGCGTTTGATTTTTTTCAGCAGCGACGCCTTCATGCTGGCGATGGATTCGTCCACCGTCATCGGCACCGGAAGGCCGTTAGCGTCGCGCGGGCCCAGTAGGTTTTCCATCAGCTGGCCTCTCTCATGTGGCGGGTGATATCAATGCGGTCGGACGGCAGCAGACACTTCTGACGCTTGCACGCCGGGCAGGTTTCGAAGCTTTCACGGTGATGCTCCGCGCGGGCGTCGCCGTTGTGCTGCAGCAGCGCGATGGCGTAGTCGATCTCTTTTTGCACGGCGAACGGGCGCTGGCAGACGCGGCAGTTGCACAGGTCAAAGCGCGACTGCTGCAGAAAATCCTCTTTCTTCCACACCGCCAGCTCGTATTCCTGCGACAGGCGAATGGCGACCGTCGGGCAGACCTCCTCGCAGCGGCCGCAGAAAATGCAGCGCCCGAGGTTGAACTGCCAGGCCAGCTCGCCGGTTTTGAGATCCGTTTCCACCGTTAAGGCGTTCGACGGGCAGGCGTTGACGCAGGCCGCGCAGCCGATGCACTGCTGCGGATTGTGCTCCGGCTTGCCGCGAAAGTTTTTGTCCACCGGCATCGGCTCCAGCGGATAGCTGCTGGTCTGCACGCCGGTTTTGATGACTTTTTTGATAAAGGTAAACATGGCGAGTCCTTATTTCAGCGGCGAGTTCTTACGCTCGATGCTGTAGCGCTCAAGCTCTTTGTACGGCACCACCTGGCTTTTCTTCTTACGCACGTCCACGACGGTCATGCGGTCGGTGCAGGAGTAGCACGGGTCGAGGCTGCCGATGATCAGCGGCGCATCGGAAACCGTGTTGCCGCGCAGCATATAGCGCAGGGTTGGCCAGTTGGCGTAGGTGGCCGCGCGGCAGCGCCAGCGGTACAGCTTCTGGTTGTCGCCGGTCATGCTCCAGTGAATGTCGTCCCCGCGCGGTGCTTCGGCAAAGCCAAGGGCGAAGCGGTTCGGGATGTAGGTGAAGCCCTCCACCATCAGCGGGCCGCCCGGCAGGTTATCGAGGCCGAAGTCGATCATATTCAGAGCAGTGAACACCTCGTTGATGCGCACCTTAAGGCGCGAGATGACGTCGCAGCCCTGCTCGCTGTGCACGGTCATCGGCAGCAGGCCGTAGCCGACAAACGGGTGATCGGCGCGGGTGTCGCGGGCGTGGCCGCTGGCGCGTACCATCGGGCCGACGTTACTGAAGTCGCGGGCGATTTCCGGGTCAAGGCGGCCGATGCCGACGGTGCGCTGCTCGATGTTTGGCGTGCTGAGCAGCATATCCACCAGCTCCTGCACATCGCGGCGCATCTGCTGGGCCAGCTGGCGGGTCTGGATCATATCGTCCTTCAGCAGGTCGCGGCGGATCCCGCCGATCAGGTTCAGACCGTAGGTTTTACGCGCCCCGGTGAGGATCTCCGCCATCTTCATCGACGCCTCGCGCACGCGGAAGAACTGCATAAACCCGGAGTCAAAGCCAACGAAGTGGCAGGCCAGGCCGAGGTTAAGCAGGTGTGAGTGCAGGCGTTCCACCTCCAGCAGAATGGCGCGGATCATCTGCGCGCGTTCCGGCACCACGATCCCCATGCCGTTTTCCACCGATGTGGTATAGGCAGTGCTGTGGGCAAAGCCGCAGATGCCGCACACGCGGTCAGAGAGGAACGTCACTTCGTTATAGCCCATGCGGGTTTCCGCCAGCTTTTCCATGCCGCGATGGACGTAGAACAGGCGGTAGTCGGCGTCGATGATGTTCTCGCCGTCGACGAACAGGCGGAAGTGGCCCGGTTCGTCGGAGGTGACGTGCAGCGGGCCGATCGGCACCACGTTGTTCTTCTTGCTGCCGAGCTCGTTGATGAACTCGTAGGTTTCGCTGTCGGTGGTCGGCGCCGGGCGCTGGCGGTAGTCCATGCTGTCTTTGCGCAGCGGGTAGAGTTCGTCCGGCCAGTCGTCCGGCAGCACCAGGCGGCGCTCGTCCGGCAGGCCGACCGGCACCAGGCCGTACATGTCGCGCACCTCGCGTTCGCCCCAGACGGCGGCAGGCACGCGCGGCGTGACGGACGGGTATTCCGGCTTATTCGGGTCGACTTCAACGCGCACGGTGATCCAGCACTTCTCGCCCTGCTCCATCGACATCACGTAGTACACCGCGTAGTTGCCGCACAGCTGGCGTTCGTCGTTACCGAACAGCACCGACAGCCAGCCGCCCTGACGGTAGTAAAGAAACTCCACCACTTCCGGCAGGTAGTTCACCTTCACGGTGACGGTTACCTGGTCTTTGGTTTGCCAGGACTCCTCCAGCACCACGCCGGGGAAAGCCTGATGCAACGCGGCGAGATACTGCTGACCTTTCTTTTCTTCAGACATAAAAATTCTCTTTAATCACGCCACCAGCAAGGAGACGAACGCTAAAAATGCAAAACCAAAACCGGCCCAGGTGATGCGCGACGTTTCGACAAAACGCAGGCGCGCCATGCTGTTTTCAAACAGGGCAATCACCAGCACGCCGACCAGCAGCTTGAGGGCGGCAATCACGACGGCCAGCACCAGACCACCCGCGGTAAAGTGCGTCATTTGTCCCCACGGGAAGAAGACGCCGACAAACATCTGCAGCACCACCACCTGCTTGAGGCTGATGCCCCACTTCAGCACCGCGAAGCCATAGCCGCTGTACTCGGTAAGCGGACCTTCCTGCAGCTCCTGCTCGGCTTCCGCCAGATCGAACGGCAGTTTGCCCATCTCAATAAACGTGGCGAACGCGCAGGCACAGAGCGCCAGCACCAGCGGAATGGAGCGGGCCACCGGCCAGTGATAAACGGTGTCGGTGATAAAGCTGATATGGGTGGAACCGGCCACCTGCGCGGCGACCCACAGCCCCAGCAGCAGGATCGGCTCCACCAGCACGCCGAGCATCGCCTCGCGGCTGGCGCTAATGCCAGTAAACGGGCTTCCGGTATCCAGGCCCGCAATCGCAAAGAAGAAACGGGCAATGGCGAAGAGGTAAATCAGCGTGATTAGATCGCCGAGCGCCGGCAGCGGCGACGCCACCGTCACCACCGGCAGAGCGGTGGCGATGGTCAGCATCACGCCAACCATCACGAACGGCGTCAGGCGGAAGACCCAGCCTGCGGCGTCCGGGGCCACGCTCTGACGAGAAAGCAGCTTGAAGAGATCGCGGTACTCCTGGAACACCCCAGGCCCGCGGCGGTTGTGCATTCGGGCGCGCGCCACGCGCGTGATGCCCGACAGCAGCGGCGCGGCGGCGAACAGTACCAGCGCCTGAAGAATTGCCAGTAACAGACTCATGTCAGGCTCCTCGTGAAATCACAATAACCACCAGCACCGCCAGCTCGATGACCGCCAGACGGCGGAACAGCGCGGGTGCGGCGGCGCTCTGCCAGCCCGGTACCCAGCCCACCGGGTTCAGCCAGCGGCGCAGCTTCAGCACGGCGGCGAAGTTTTCCTTCACCGGCATGGCGAAACCGTGGGCGGTGATGACCATCGACTGCTCGTGTTCGTAGCCGCAGGCCCACGCCGCGCCGCGCGAGCGGGAGGCGAGTCGGTCGCGTTTAAAGAACAGCATCAGCACGAATGGCAGCAGCGGTGCGGCAACCAGCAGCAGCGCCATCATCGGCTGGGATACGACGGTATGCGCCGTGGTCAGCGGCAGCGGAACGGCGTTGCCCAGCAGCGGCAGTAGCCACGGCGCGGCAACCCCGCCCGCAATGCAGCACAGCGCCAGCGCGACCACGCTGGCACACATCAGTACCGGTGCGCAGCAGGCGTTTTCAGCTTCGCGGGTGCGCGGCGCGCCGAGGAAGGTCACGCCGTAAACCTTCGCCATGCACATCACCGCCAGCGCCCCGGTAATCGCCAGCCCGACCGCCAGTAGCGGGCCTAACAGGCGCGCGATAAAGAGATCGCTCTGACCGAGCGCGAAGAAGGACTGGTAGATCACCCACTCCCCGGCAAAGCCGTTCAGCGGCGGCAGCGCGGCCATCGCCATCAGCCCCACCAGCATGGCGAGTGAAATGACGGGCATCTTTTTGCCGATGCCGCCGAGCTTTTCGATATCCCGATGGCCGGTTCGGAACCAGACGCTACCCGCCCCGAGGAAGAGGGTGCTTTTAAACAGGCTGTGGTTGACGAGGTGATACAGGCCGCCGATAAACCCGGCAGCAATCAGCGCCGGCTGGTTAAGCGCCAGCCCGGCGACGCCCGCGCCCATACCGAGCAGGATGATGCCGATGTTTTCAAGGGTGTGGTACGCCAGCAGGCGCTGAATGTTGTGCTCCATCAGGGCGTACAACCCGCCAACGAACGCGGTGACCATGCCCGCAATCAGCAGCATCACGCCCCACCAAAGCGGCGGCTGACCGCCGGTCAGCGTGAGGGTCAGGATACCGAACAGCCCCACCTTCATCACCACTGTGGAGAACAGCGCGGCAGCCGGCGCCGGGGCATTCGCATGCGCCTGCGGCACCCAGCCGTGCAGCGGGATAATCCCGGCCAGCAGGCCAAAGCCGACTACGCCAAGCAGCCAGACGTCGTTGCCCAGCGTCTGGCCGTTAAGCGCGGAAAAGTCCAGGGTGCCGAAACGCTGCCACACCAACCAGCAGGCCAGCGCCAGCAGCAGCGTCCCGAGGCGACCGAGCGCAAACCACAGCTTGCCGGAGGCGCTGCAGCCCGTCAGGAACACGCCGCACAGGGCCATGATCTCCGCCATCACCACCAGCGCACCGAGGTTGCTGGCGATAACCGTGCAGACCGCCGTGGCCATCAGCAGGTTCACCAGCAGGCCGTTGGCTTTGACCTGCTGATGACGGTGCCAGTCAATATTGAACAGGCTGATAAACAGCCCGCACAGGCCAAAGGTCACCAGCCAGATGGCGTTTAGCGGTGTAATCGCCACGGTGTGGCGAATCAGCGGCATAAGTGTTTCCACGGATTGTCCGCCGAGCAGAACCACGCCGCCAGCGGCCAGCGTCATCAGGCTGCCGACCGCCCCGCCGATACCGGCTATCCAGCCGCTCAGGGTTTTATGGAAAGAGAACACCAGCGCCAGCACGGCGGCAGCGGCAAAGTACGCCACGGCGCTGTTAATCATAAATATCGCGTTCATTTCGCCCCCTCGTTAAGCGACTGCAGAAGCGAAAGATCGCCGACGTCGGTATTAATGGTCAGCTCGCGCTTGCGCCTGCTGGTGCGGGCGATGTCGCGGATGTTGACCAGGATCAGCGCTTTGGTCGGGCAGGTCCGCACGCAGGCCGGGCCCTGTTCGTCAAAGCTGCACAGGTCGCACTTCACCGCGATAGCGCGGATGCCGGGGACCCAGTCCAGCAGCGTGCTCACCTTCGCCGGAGCGGGTGGCGCAGGCAGCGCTTTCGGGGTATTGGCGTTCGCCGGGATATGGAGCGGGCGGCTGCCGGAGAATTCAATGGCGCCGAACGGGCAGGCGATGCCGCACAGCTTGCAGCTGACGCACAGGCTTTCGTTCAGCTGGACCGCGCCATCGACGCGGGTGATGGCGTTAACCGGGCACACGCCCGCACACGGGGCATCTTCACAGTGGTGGCAGAGCTGCGGGGCAGACTCTTTTTCATTACGCATGACGCGCAGGCGCGGCATGGACTGCAGCCCGTGCAGGCGGTGCGTTTCCGAGCACGCCGCCTCACAGGTTCGACAGCCAATACAGACCGTCGAGTCAGCAATTACAAAACGGTTCACCGGGCAATCCTCAGGTGATGGTCATTTTTGACGACGAAAAACTGTCTCATCGACACTTTTCGACACACGGTTATCAGGCAGGGTTAGCGGGAATCTTTCCCGCGACCAGCTGTTTCAGGTCGACCGGCAAGTCGTGTTCAACCGCGGCGTAGAGACCGTTGTAAACCGGCGCGATTTTCTCCAGATAGTGCTCAAGCACCTGCTGGCGATCGCGGTTGCTGACGTAGCCGTCGACCATGCCGTCGGCCATCAGCTGGGCCTGCGCAATACACTGTTTTTCACCCTCTTTGTTCTCGACGTAGTACTCGATGGTGTGGCTGTTAAAGCTGTCTGCCAGGGTGACAAAAACCGTGAAATGGCCGAAGAGGACAAATCGCATATCGCCCTGCGCCGCACAGCTCATCGCGTGATGCAGACGCGCTTTTGACAGGGTGATCCCCTGAACCAGAGAGTTGCAGTAGAGGTGCCACTGATCCTGAAGCTGCTGGTGGCGTTGCGCGATGTAATCCGCTTTTTCGCTGATTTCCCAAATAGTCATAAAAGGTATCCGGTTAATGGAGATAGCGGCTGTTAAGCAGATTCCGTGCCAGTTTTTAATTAATTGATTTACAATGACTTTATCAAAAAATTCACTGTCAACGCTGCGATGTCGACGTGTCATTTCGACAGCGTTGACATCGTCACGCCTTAAAAAAAATCAAGCTGGCACCGTTATTGCATTCAATGGCGCAATTCATTGAGGAGGCGTCATGCACGAAATCACCCTCTGCCAGCGTGCTCTGGAACTTATCGAACAGCAGGCAGTGCAAAACCGCGCGAAACGCGTCACTGGCGTCTGGCTGAAGGTCGGGGCGTTTTCCTGCGTCGAGACCAGCGCCCTGGCCTTCTGCTTTGAGCTGGTGTGCCGCGGCACGCTGGCGGAAGGCTGCGCGCTGCATATTGAAGAGCAGCAGGCGGAGTGCTGGTGCGAGCAGTGCCAGCAGTACGTCACCCTGCTGTCATCGAAGGTTCAGCGCTGCCCGCAGTGCCAGAGCGCCGGGCTGCGCATCGTGGCGGATGACGGCATGCAGATCCAACGTCTCGAAATCGAGAAGGAGTAAAGTATGTGTAGTACCTGCGGTTGCGCCGAAGGCAACCTGTATATAGAAGGGGATGAACACCGCCCCCACTCCGCGTTTCGCTCCGCGCCCTTTTCCCCCGCCCCGCGTCCTGCGGCGGCCCTGACCGGCATAACCTTTGCACCGCAACGCTCCGGCGCGGGTGACCTGCATTACGGCCACGGCGAAGCGGGCACCCACGCGCCGGGCATGAGCCAGCGCCAGATGCTGGAGGTGGAGCTCGACGTGCTGGACAAAAATAACCAGATCGCCGCCCGCAACCGCGCCCGCTTCGCCGCCCGCAAACAGCTGGTGCTGAACCTGGTCTCCAGCCCCGGTTCCGGCAAAACCACGCTGCTGACCGAAACGCTCAAACGCCTCAACGGGCGCGTCTCCTGCGCGGTGATCGAGGGCGACCAGCAAACGGTAAACGACGCGGCGCGCATCCGCGAAACCGGCACCCCGGCAATTCAAGTTAACACCGGTAAAGGTTGCCACCTGGACGCGCAGATGATTGCCGACGCCGCGCCGCGCCTGCCGCTGGCGGATAACGGCATCCTGTTTATTGAAAACGTCGGTAACCTGGTGTGCCCGGCAAGCTTTGACCTTGGCGAACGCCACAAGGTGGCGGTGCTTTCGGTGACCGAAGGCGAAGACAAGCCGCTGAAATACCCCCACATGTTCGCCGCCGCCTCCATCATGCTGCTGAACAAAGTCGACCTGCTGCCGTACCTGAATTTCGACGTGGATAAGTGCCTGGCGTATGCCCGGGAAGTGAATCCGGCGATTCACATCCTGCTGGTCTCCGCCACGCGCGGCGACGGAATGGACGCCTGGCTGGACTGGCTGGAGAGCGAACGATGTGCATAGGCGTACCGGGACAAATTCACGCCATCGACGGCAATCAGGCCAAAGTCGAGGTTTGCGGCATCCTGCGCGACGTCGACCTGACGCTGGTGGGCAGCACCGATGAAAGCGGCGCGTCGCGCCTCGGCCAGTGGGTGCTGGTCCACGTAGGCTTTGCGATGAGCGTGATTAACGAAGCAGAAGCCCGCGACACGCTCGACGCGCTGCAAAACATGTTCGACGTGGAACCGGACGTCGGCGCGCTGCTGTACGGCGAGGAAAGGTAATCATGCGTTACGTTGATGAATACCGCGCGCCGGAACAGGTGATGCAGCTTATCGGGCATCTGAAAACGCGCGCGGCGCTGCTGGACTACACGAAAGAAAAGCCGCTGCGGATCATGGAGGTGTGCGGCGGACATACGCACGCCATCTTCAAATTTGGCCTCGACCAGCTGCTGCCGGAGAACATCGAGTTTATTCACGGCCCCGGCTGCCCGGTGTGCGTGCTGCCGATGGGGCGCATCGACAGCTGCATTGAAATTGCCGGCCAGCCCGACGTTACTTTCTGCACCTTTGGCGACGCGATGCGCGTGCCGGGGAAAAACGGCTCGCTGCTGCAGGCGAAAGCGCGCGGGGCGGACGTGCGGATCGTTTACTCACCGATGGATGCCCTGACGCTGGCGATGGATAACCCTGAGCGCAAGGTCGTCTTTTTCGGGCTGGGTTTTGAGACCACCATGCCCGCTACGGCCATCACGCTGCAGCAGGCGAAAGCGCGCGGCGTCGGTAACTTTTTCTTTTTCTGCCAGCATATTACGCTCATTCCCACGCTGCGCAGCCTGCTGGAAGAGCCGGACAACGGCATCGACGCGTTTCTGGCACCGGGCCACGTCAGCATGGTGATTGGCACAGACGCCTACGGTTTTATCGCTGAACAGTACAATCGTCCGTTAGTGGTCGCTGGTTTCGAACCGCTTGATCTACTGCAAGGTGTGACCATGCTGGTTGAGCAGAAAATAGCGGCCCTGAGCGCGGTGGAAAATCAGTATCGCCGCGTGGTGCCCGATGCGGGAAATGAACGGGCGCAGCAGGCGATAGCCGACGTGTTTAGCGTTGAGGGCGACAGCGAGTGGCGCGGGCTGGGGCTGATTGCCGAATCCGGCGTGCACCTGACGCCTGCCTATCGCGCATTCGATGCCGAAGCGCACTTCCGCCCACAGCCACAGCAGGTGTGCGACGATCCCCGCGCCCGCTGCGGCGAGGTGCTTACCGGCAAATGCAAACCTCATCACTGCCCGTTATTTGGCAACACCTGTAACCCGCAAACCGCGTTTGGCGCGCTGATGGTCTCCTCCGAAGGAGCCTGCGCCGCGTGGTATCAGTATCGCAACCAGGAGTGTGAAGCATGAACACGGTGGAAATGGCGCACGGAAGTGGCGGACAGGCGATGCAGCAGCTGATTAACCGGTTGTTCGTGGAGGCCTTTAATAACCCCTGGCTTGCCGAGCAGGAGGATCAGGCGCGCATTGACCTCGCGTCCCTCACCGAACAGGGCGATCGGCTGGCGTTCTCCACCGACAGCTACGTGATTGACCCGCTGTTCTTCCCGGGCGGCGATATCGGCAAGCTCGCCGTCTGCGGCACCGCCAACGACGTAGCCGTCAGCGGCGCCATTCCGCGCTACCTCTCCTGCGGATTTATTCTCGAAGAAGGGTTACCGATGGAAACGCTCACGGCGGTGGTGAACAGCATGGCGCACACCGCGCGCGAGGCGGGGATCGCTATCGTCACCGGGGACACCAAAGTGGTCCAGCGCGGTGCGGCCGATAAGCTCTTCATCAACACCGCCGGCATGGGGGCAATCCCCGCAGACGTTCACTGGGGCGCGCAGCGGCTTAGCGCCGGCGACGTGCTGATCGTGACCGGCACGCTGGGCTGCCACGGGGCGACTATCCTTAACCTGCGCGAAGGATTAGGTCTGGACGGCGAGCTTCGCAGCGACTGCGCGGTACTCACCCCGCTGATTCAGACGCTGCGCGCCATTCCTGGCGTGAAGGCCCTGCGCGATGCCACCCGTGGAGGGGTGAATGCCGTCGTCCACGAGTTCGCCGCAAGCTGCGGGTGCGGAATTGAACTCACCGAGCGCAGCCTGCCCGTTAAGCCTGCCGTACGCGGGCTGTGCGAGCTATTGGGGCTTGACCCGCTAAACTTTGCTAACGAAGGCAAGCTGGCGATCGGCGTGGAGCGCCAGGCTGCTGAGGCGGTGCTTGAGCAGCTACGTGCGCATCCCTTAGGGAAAGACGCGTCCATCATCGGCGACGTGGTTGAGCGCAAAGGGGTGCGCCTGGCCGGGCTTTATGGCGTGAAGCGCACGCTGGACCTGCCGCACGCTGAGCCGCTACCCCGAATTTGCTAGAGCCGCGCCATAAGCGGTCAGCACTGAATCTCTCTTTTTTGCCAGTTTCTATTGGAAAGCAATAATGCCGTATACACCGATGAGCGATCTTGGACAGCAGGGCCTGTTTGACATTACGCGCACACTTTTACAACAGCCCGATCTCGGCGCGCTGAGCGATGCCCTGACGCGGCTGGTCAGGCAATCAGCGCTGGCGGACAGCGCGGCGATTGTGCTCTGGCATAGCGGAACGCACCGCGCGAGCTACTACTCAACGCGCGATAATGGCAAAGCGTTTGAGTACGAGGACGAGACGTATCTGGCGCATGGCCCGGTGCGCCGCATTCTCTCCCGGCCTGAAGTGCTGCACTGCAATTTTGAAGAGTTTCGGATGGCGTGGCCGCGGCTGGCAGAGAGCAATCTTTATCAGCCTTTCGGTCATTACGGCATGCTGCCGCTGGCGGCGGAGGGCCATATTTTTGGCGGCTGCGAGTTTATCCGCAATACCGACCAGCCCTGGAGCGAGGCGGAGTACGAGCGTCTGCATACCTTTACCCAGATCGTGGCCGTCGTCGCGGAGCAGATCCAAAGCCGCGTCACCAATAACGTGGATTACGACCTGCTGAGCCGCGAGCGCGACAACTTTCGTATTCTGGTCGCCATCACCAACGCCGTGCTGTCGCGCCTCGATATGGATGAGCTGGTCAGCGAAGTCTCGAAGGAGATCCACCACTATTTCAAAATCGACGCTATCAGCATCGCGCTGCGCGGGAACCGCAAAGGCAAGCTGAACATCTATTCCACCCACTACCTCGATGAGGCTAACCCGGCGCACGAGCAGAGCGAGGTGGACGAAGCGGGCACCCTTTCTGAGCGGGTGTTTAAAAGCAAGGAGATCCTGCTGCTTAACCTTAGCGAGCAGGACCCGGTGGCGCCGTACGAGCGGATGCTGTTTAACACCTGGGGCAACAAAATTCAGACTCTGTGCCTGCTGCCGCTGATGTCCGGCAGCACCATGCTTGGGGTGCTCAAACTGGCGCAGTGCGATGAGGCCGTGTTTACCACCGCCAACCTGAAGCTGCTGCGCCAGATCGCCGAGCGTATTTCTATCGCGCTGGATAACGCCCTCGCCTATCAGGAGATCCACCGCCTGAAAGAGCGGCTGGTGGACGAGAATCTGGCCCTGACCGAGCAGCTCAACAATGTGGACAGCGAGTTTGGCGAAATCATCGGGCGCAGCGACGCCATGTACAGCGTCCTCAAGCAGGTGGAAATGGTGGCACAGAGCGACAGCACGGTGCTGATCCTCGGCGAAACCGGTACCGGTAAAGAGCTGATTGCCCGCGCCATCCATAACCTGAGCAACCGCAACAGCCGACGCATGGTGAAGATGAACTGCGCGGCGATGCCAGCGGGTCTGCTGGAAAGCGATCTCTTCGGCCACGAGCGCGGCGCGTTTACCGGAGCCAGCAGCCAGCGGCTGGGACGTTTCGAGCTGGCGGATAAAAGCTCGCTGTTCCTCGACGAAGTGGGCGATATGCCGCTGGAGCTACAGCCCAAGCTGCTGCGCGTTTTGCAGGAGCAGGAGTTTGAGCGCCTCGGCAGCAACAAGCTTATCCAGACCGACGTGCGCCTGATTGCCGCCACCAATCGCGATCTGAAAAAAATGGTCGCCGACCGCGAATTCAGAAGCGACCTTTACTATCGCCTGAACGTCTTTCCGATCTGCCTGCCGCCGCTGCGCGAACGCCCGGAAGATATCCCCCTTCTGGTCAAGGCCTTTACCGCGAAAATCGCGCGCCGGATGGGGCGAAACATCGACAGCATTCCCGCCGAGACGCTGCGCACCCTCTCATCGATGGAGTGGCCGGGCAACGTGCGTGAACTGGAAAACGTCATTGAGCGCGCGGTGCTGCTGACGCGCGGGAACGTGCTGCAGCTCTCCCTGCCTGAGATTGCCCTTCCTGACGTGACCGTACCCGCCGCCGAGGTAGCGAAAGAGGGAGAAGATGAATATCAGCTCATTCTGCGCGTGCTGAAAGAGACCAACGGCGTGGTGGCCGGGCCGAAAGGGGCGGCCCAGCGGCTGGGGTTAAAACGCACCACCCTGCTGTCGCGCATGAAGCGTCTCGGGATTGATAAAGAGAGTCTCATTTAAGGCTTTATTCCGGCGGTGTTTTTCTGACACCGCCTTTTGTTACCCTGCGCAATTGTCCCTCATTGACACAAAATCGTTTCCTCTGTATAAAATTCCGCCTTAATAATGCGTTTCATTTGCATCAAAAATAATTTTAATGAAGGGTAGCATTTCATGAAGAAGGTCATCTGCGCGTTAGGCCTGGCGATTGCGTCGGTCAGTTCTGCTCTGGCAACCACATATCCTCTGACGATTGAAAACTGTGGCTACAAAGAGACATTCGCTAAAGCGCCGGAACGCGTTGTGGCCCTGGGCCAGAACACCGTGGAAATTTTGCTCCTGCTGGGCCTTGAAGATAAGGTGAAGGCCAGCGCCTTCTGGCCGACAAAAGTGCTGCCGCAGCTGGCGGAACAGAATGCCAAAATCAAAACCCTGACGGTTGAAATTCCTACCCTTGAATCCATCCTTTCGCAAAATCCCGATTTTGTTCCTGCCCAGCTGCCGCTGCTGCTCGGGCCGGAAAGTAAGGTCGCAAAACGTGAAGATCTGGCCACCGTCGGCGTGAACAGCTATTTATCACCAGGCATGTGCGCCACCAAAAAGGCCGCAGGCGATATGTACGGCAGCCGCCAGAAGCTATGGGATATGACGTACCTTTATAAAGAGATTGAAGATTTCGCGAAGATTTTCAACGTTGAAGCGCGCGGCCAGGCCGTCATTGCCGATTTCAAAAAACGCGAGGCCGACCTGCGTCAGGAATTTGGTAAAAACAAAAAAGATCTCTCGTTTGTCTTCTGGTTCTCAAGCGCCTCGCCTTCGGCGGATGCCTATGTCGGCGGGAAAAACAGCGCCTCCGGTTTTATTGCCAACGTGCTGGGCGGCCATAACGCCATTACCGCTGAGACCGAATGGCCGACCGTCGGCTGGGAAAGCATTATCGCCGCGAACCCGGACGTGATTGTCGTCTCCAGTCTGGACCGCAACCGCTGGGCGCTGGATAACGCGGATGAGAAAATCAAATTCCTGAAAAGCGATCCTGCCGTGAGCCAGCTTGATGCCGTCAAAAAAGGCCATATCGTGGTGATGGACGGTCAGGCGATGAACCCGACGATTCGTACGATTTACGGTGCTGAACAGGTGGGCGAACAGCTCAGAAAGCTGGGGCTGAACTGATGACAGTTGCCGTACTTCAGGCCCGCCAGGGCCTGATCCTGACCACTTCTGCTCTTCTTGCTGTTATCCTGCTGTTTCTGGTGATTGCCCTTGGCGTCAGCGTCGGCGAGCTGTCGATTCCGCTGTCCAATGTCTTTTATGCTATCGGTAATAAGCTGGGGCTGACCGACGTTCCGCTCAACCGCATCTATGAGAGCGTTATCTGGGACTTCCGCCTGAGCCGCGCGCTGGTGGCGGCGTGCTGCGGGGCCGGTTTAGCCATCTGCGGCGCCGTGCTGCAAAGCCTGCTGAAAAACGCGCTGGCGGAACCTTACGTGCTCGGCGTGTCGGCGGGAGCTTCAACCGGGGCGGTGTCGGTCGTCGTTCTGGGCATCGGCACTGGCGCGGTATCGCTCTCTGCGGGCGCGTTTGCCGGGGCGTTCGCCGCCTTTGCGTTTGTCGCATTTCTGACGAACGGCGCGCGCGGGGGGAATGAACGTACCATTCTGGCAGGGGTTGCGGCCTCTCAGCTGTTCAACGCCATTACCGCCTACACCATCAGCACCTCCGCCAGCGCCCAGCAGGCGCGCGACGTGATGTTCTGGCTACTGGGCAGCTTTAGCGGCGTGCGATGGCCGGAATTCCAGCTGGCGCTGGTTGTCGTGCTGGCGGGCCTTGCCGTCTGCCTCTACTATTCCCGGGCGCTGGACGCCTTTACCTTTGGTGATGACGCCGCGGCCTCTTTAGGTATTGCCGTCCCGTGGGTTCGCCTGACGCTCTTTACCACTACCGCGCTAATTACCGCGACGATTGTCAGCATGGCGGGTTCAATCGGCTTTGTGGGGCTGGTGGTACCGCACGTTATGCGTTTCCTGTTCGGGCCGCTGCACCGCACGCTGCTGATTGCCAGCGCGCTGGCCGGGGCGATCCTGATGGTGCTGGCTGACATCGCCTCGCGGATGCTGATTGCGCCGCAAAGCCTCCCCGTCGGCGTAGTCACCGCGCTGGTGGGCGTGCCTTTCTTTGCCGTGATTATCTACCGTTCAAGGAATAAGTGATGAGTATCTGCGCTGAAAATATTACCTGGAAGGTCGGCAAAAAAGTTATCGTCAATGACGTCTCGCTGAAGGTTTCCCGGGGCGAAACCGTGGGTCTCCTTGGCCCTAACGGCTGCGGCAAATCGTCTCTTTTGCGTATCCTGGCTGGCCTGCGTCGCCCGGATGCGGGCAGCGTGACCCTGGACGGGCAGGACATTTCCCGCATCGCCAAAAAGCAGCTTGCCCGCCGGGTGGCGTTCGTTGAGCAGCACGGGATGACCGACGCCAATATGCGCGTGCGCGACGTGGTGAAACTCGGGCGAATTCCGCACCACTCCGCTTTTTCGAACTGGAGCGCGCAAGATGACGACACCGTCACCGCGGCTCTGCAGCGTGTCGATATGCTGGACCGCAGCGAGCAGGGCTGGCTGAGCCTCTCCGGCGGCGAGCGCCAGCGCGTACATATTGCCCGCGCGCTGGCCCAGACCCCAACGGAAATCCTGCTGGATGAACCGACCAACCACCTGGACATCCATCATCAGATGCAGCTGATGCAGCTGATCAGCGAATTATCTGTTACCAGCATTGTCGCCATCCACGATCTCAACCACGCCTCAATGTTCTGCGACTCGCTGATTGTGATGCAGAAAGGGCAAATTGTGGCGACCGGAACACCGCAGGACATTTTATCCGAGTCGTTGCTCTGGGAGGTCTTCAGAGTCAAAACCAAAATTGAGATCTCGCCGTTCCATGGCAAAAAGCACATCCACTTTATCGTGTAGGGACGAGTGATCGACAATGTCCCTTCGCCCCGCCACCACGCTCTGGCCGCCCGTTTTACTGGGTAGTCAGTTTGTTTTTAACATTGGGTTTTACGCCGTCGTTCCCTTCCTGGCGATATTTCTGCGCGACGACATGCTGCTCTCCGGCGGGCTTATCGGGCTGATCCTGGGCCTGCGCACGTTCTCGCAACAGGGGATGTTTATCGTTGGCGGGGCACTCTCGGACCGGTTTGGCGCGAAAGGGGTTATCCTCAGCGGCTGTATAGTTCGTGTTTCGGGCTATCTGCTACTGGCCTTCGGGGGATCGCTGTGGCCGATAATTCTGGGCGCGTGTCTGACGGGCGTCGGTGGCGCGTTATTTTCTCCCTCAATTGAGGCTCTGCTGGCAAAAGCGGGCACACACAGTGAGGCGAAAGGCAAACGAAGCCGCGCGGAGTGGTTTGCGCTCTTTGCCGTCTGCGGAGAGCTCGGCGCGGTACTAGGCCCGGTTGCTGGCGCCCTGCTAACGGGGCTTGGCTTCCGCCAGGTGGCGCTGGCGGGTGCAGGCGTCTTTATCATTGCGTTACTGGTGCTTTACTTCTGTCTGCCTGCTGCTGGACACCGTTCACAGAAGATTAAAATAGTGCCCTGGTGGACGACGTTCCGCCAGCCGCGCTTTGTCGCCTTTATCATTGCGTACAGCTCCTGGCTGTTAAGCTACAACCAGCTCTATCTGGCGCTGCCGGTAGAGATCCAGCGCTCCGGCGGTAACGAGAAAGATCTCGGCCCGCTTTTTATGCTGGCCTCCGTTCTGATCATTACCTTACAGCTGCCGCTGGCGCGTTTCGCCCGTCGCGTGGGCGCGGTGAACATTCTGCCGGTGGGCTTTTTGCTGCTTTCCGCCGCCTTCGCGAGCGTGGCAATGTTCGCGGCAACAGTACCGCCTGAAGGCTGGCTGCGGCTTCTGCCCTCGGTCTCGTTTGTCACGCTGCTGACGCTGGGACAGATGCTGCTGGTGCCGTCGGCAAAAGATCTCATTCCGCGGTTCGCCGAGGAATCAACGCTGGGCGCGCACTACGGCGCACTCTCCACCGCCGGAGGCATTGCGGTACTGGCCGGAAACCTGTTGTTTGGCAGCCTGCTGGATCGCGCGCTGGTGCCTTCAACGCAGGCAATGTATCCCTGGCTGCTGCTGGCGCTCTTTCCACTCTGCAGCGCGCTGGCCATGAATGTGATTTGCCGCCCGCTACGAAGCTGAAAGGCTTATTTTTTCGGGCGATACTTTTCCGGCAGTTCCGGCACCGGACGACGGTCATCCATCAGATGACGGACGGTCAGAATGGGGTGTCGCCATAACATACGCGGGCCTGCCCAGCGCATAATCTGCTTCATCTCTTCACGTCTGGCAGGCTGGTAGCAGTGCACCGGGCATTGTTTACAGGCGGGCTTTTCTTCACCAAAAACACACTTATCCAGGCGCTTATCGGCATACGCGTTGAGCGCCCGATAATGCCCCGCTTCCTGAAAAGCCTGTGGACACTGCTTTTCGTACAACGCGATCATTTTCGCGATGGTCTCTTTTTCACGTGATATGCGTTTACCGGTCATAGCGACTTACCGAACAATAAGATGCATCAATAGTACACTTTTACACGCTGAATTTCAGGTGTTGCATTCCGTTTTCTGAAGCCTGATTCCACTATTACCCCTGCGTCCGCTAAAAATCACTGGTATTTTATACAGGCATCAGGAATGACCGTTGTCCGTATAGTCTGGAGACCCTATGAAAGAGATCGCGATCGGCAAACCCTACCGCCATTTAAAAGTGGGATATTTCAGAAAACGTCACGAGGATCGAAAAACGAAGATTCCAAAGCGGTACAGCGTGCATGCGGCGCTGAGCTTAAAAGGCGACTGGCTTGAAAAAGCGGGCTTTACCACCAACTCCCGGGTCAGGGTGGGCGTAGAGCATGGAAAAATTGTCATCGAATTACTGTCGGAAGGCACCTCGTAAAGCCGCCACATTTTTCTGCGCCGGACCTTTTTTTCATGCGACAATAGAAGGAACAAACGGCCACTGAGCCGCTCAAAACGGTTTATTTTCAAAGAAATGGACATCATAACTCCATGAGCACAATCGACAATTTCGACGCACATACGCCAATGATGCAGCAGTATCTGAAGCTGAAGGCACAGCATCCGGAAATCCTGCTGTTTTACCGTATGGGCGATTTTTACGAGCTGTTTTATGACGATGCTAAGCGTGCATCGCAGCTGCTCGACATCTCGCTGACCAAACGTGGCGCATCGGCAGGCGAGCCCATTCCGATGGCCGGCATCCCGCACCATGCGGTTGAAAACTATCTGGCCAAGCTGGTGAATCAGGGCGAGTCCGTCGCTATTTGCGAGCAGATCGGCGACCCGGCAACCTCGAAAGGCCCGGTTGAGCGCAAAGTCGTACGCATCGTCACGCCAGGCACCATCAGTGATGAAGCCCTGCTTCAGGAGCGCCAGGATAACCTGCTGGCAGCGCTGTGGCAGGATGGCAAAGGGTTTGGCTATGCCACGCTGGACATCAGCTCCGGGCGTTTTCGCCTGAGTGAGCCGGCCGATCGTGAAACGATGGCTGCCGAACTGCAGCGCACCAACCCGGCAGAGCTGCTCTACGCCGAAGACTTCGCCGAAATGGCGCTGATTGAAGGCCGTCGCGGATTGCGCCGCCGCCCGCTGTGGGAATTCGAAATTGATACCGCCCGCCAGCAGCTGAACCTGCAGTTTGGCACCCGCGATCTGATTGGCTTTGGAGTGGAAAACGCTCCGCGCGGGCTGTGTGCCGCAGGTTGCCTCCTGCAGTACGTGAAAGACACCCAGCGCACCGCCCTGCCGCATATCCGTTCTATCACCATGGAGCGCCAGCAGGACAGCATCATCATGGATGCCGCCACGCGCCGTAACCTTGAGATCACCCAGAACCTGGCGGGTGGCGTTGAAAACACGCTCGCGTCGGTGCTCGACAGTACGGTAACGCCAATGGGCAGCCGCATGCTGAAACGCTGGCTGCATATGCCGATTCGCGATACCGATACTCTGGTTTGCCGCCAGCAGACGATTGCTGCGTTGCAGGATCGCTATACCGAACTGCAGCCTGTCCTGCGTCAGGTAGGCGATCTGGAACGTATTCTTGCCCGTCTGGCATTGCGCACCGCGCGCCCGCGCGACCTCGCGCGGATGCGGCATGCTTTCCAGCAGCTGCCGGAGCTGCGTGCTCAGCTGAGCGACGTTGACAGCGCGCCGGTACAGAAACTTCGTGAAACCATGGGCGAATTTACCGAGCTTCGCGAACTGCTGGAGCGCGCCATTATCGATGCGCCTCCGGTTCTGGTGCGCGATGGCGGCGTGATTGCTCCAGGCTACAACGAAGAGCTGGACGAATGGCGCGCGCTGGCCGACGGCGCGACGGACTATCTCGATAAGCTGGAAATCCGCGAACGCGAGCGTCTTGGGCTCGACACACTGAAAGTGGGATATAACGCGGTACACGGTTACTACATTCAGATCAGCCGCGGGCAGAGCCACCTGGCGCCGATTCACTACGTCCGTCGCCAGACGTTGAAAAACGCCGAACGCTACATCATTCCCGAGCTGAAAGAGTACGAGGACAAAGTGCTCACCTCGAAAGGTAAAGCCCTGGCGCTGGAAAAACAGCTGTATGACGAGCTGTTTGACATGCTGATGCCGCACCTGGCCGACCTGCAGCTGAGCGCCAGCGCGCTGGCGGAGCTGGACGTGCTGGTGAACCTGGCAGAACGCGCGGAAACGCTGAACTATACCTGCCCAACCTTTACCGACAAGCCTGGCATTCGCATCACTGAAGGCCGTCACCCGGTAGTTGAGCAGGTGCTGAACGAACCGTTCATTGCCAACCCGCTGAGCCTGTCGCCACAGAGAAGAATGCTGATCATTACCGGCCCGAACATGGGCGGTAAAAGTACCTACATGCGCCAGACGGCGCTGATTGCTTTGCTCGCGTATATCGGCAGCTACGTCCCGGCGCAAAAAGTGGAGATTGGCCCCATCGACCGTATCTTCACCCGCGTTGGGGCAGCGGACGATCTGGCGAGCGGTCGCTCAACCTTTATGGTCGAGATGACCGAAACGGCTAACATTCTGCATAACGCGACGGAGCACAGCCTGGTGCTGATGGATGAGGTAGGACGCGGAACCTCAACCTATGACGGCCTGTCGCTGGCCTGGGCCTGTGCTGAAAGCCTCGCAAATAAAATCAAGGCCATGACGCTGTTCGCCACCCACTACTTCGAACTGACGCAGCTGCCGGAGAAAATGGAAGGCGTGGCTAACGTTCATCTTGATGCACTTGAGCACGGCGACACCATCGCCTTTATGCACACGGTGCAGGATGGCGCGGCGAGCAAGAGCTATGGCCTTGCCGTCGCGGCGCTGGCAGGGGTACCAAAAGAGGTGATCAAGCGCGCTCGCCAGAAGCTGCGTGAGCTGGAAAGCCTGTCGCCGAATGCGGCAGCGACGCAGATCGATGGCACCCAGATGTCGCTGTTGGCGCCAGCGGAAGAAACGTCGCCTGCAGTGGAAGCGCTGGAGAACCTCGACCCGGATTCACTGACGCCGCGTCAGGCGCTGGAGTGGATTTATCGGTTGAAGAGTCTGGTTTAGTTTTCTGCGGTCTGTTTTGTCGGGTGGCGGCTTCGCCTTACCCGACCTACAAAACCCGTAGGCCCGGTAAGCGCAGCGCCACCGGGCTTTTTTTTACAACAGCGGCGGGATCGTCGGCACCTGCGGTGCTTCATCAATATCCTTCTGCGTCATGCGGAACGCTTCCGGGTAATGCTCGCGGCTGGTACGACGCAGCGGTTCGGTATCGCGCCAGGTATAAAGACAATGCTGGCACTGGTAAACGGTCCAGATCCCTTTCACCGGTGACGTCGCCATCACTTCAATATGCTCATCGGCACAACGTGGACAAATCATCTTTTCCTCCTTATTGGCGTGCTGCCAGCATCGCGGTCAGTTTTTCAGCCCAGGCTTTAGTTTCAGGCAGATCCTGTACCGGCTGGCTGTAGTGGCCACGGGTGTCCGGTGCAACAGGCGTGGTGGCATCAATAATCAGTTTGTCGGTAATGCCCGCCGGGCTGGAGCCTGGGTCGAGTTCAAGCACCGACATGTTCGGCAGCTGCACCAGATCCCCTGCCGGATTGACCTTCGATGAGAGCGCCCACATCACCTGCGGGAGGTTGAACGGATCGACATCCTCATCCACCATAATCACCATCTTCACGTAGCCCAGACCGTGCGGCGTGGTCATGGCGCGTAAACCGACCGCGCGGGCAAAACCACCGTAGCGTTTTTTGGTGGAGATAATAGCCAGCAGACCGTGGGTGTACATCGCGTTCACCGCCTGCACTTCCGGGAATTCCGCCTTCAGCTGCTGGTAAAGCGGCACGCAGGTGGCTGGTCCCATCAGATAGTCAATCTCGGTCCACGGCATGCCAAGGTAAAGGGATTCGTAGATCGGTTTGGTGCGGTAAGAAACTTTGTCGATACGGACCACCGTCATATTACGGCCACCGGAATAGTGTCCGGTAAACTCGCCGAACGGCCCTTCGATTTCACGTTTGCGGCCTTCAATCACCCCTTCCAGGATCACTTCAGACCCCCACGGCACGTCGAAGCCGGTCAGCGGCGCGGTGGCAATCGGGTACGGGCTTTCGCGCAGCGCGCCGGCCATTTCATACTCAGACTGATCGTATTTCAGCGGCGTGGCGCCCATCAGGGTGATGATCGGGTCGTTGCCGAGAGTAATCGCGATCGGCAGATCTTGCCCGCGCTCTTCCGCTTTGTGCAGATGGAGGGCGATATCGTGCATCGGTACCGGCTGCAGGCCGAGCTTGCGCTTGCCCTTGACCTCCATGCGGTAGATCCCGACGTTCTGCTTGCCGAAATGGTCCGGGTCGAGCGGATCGCGCGAGACAACGCACGCTTTATCGAGATAAAAACCGCCGTCACCGTCGTTCAGGCGAAACAACGGCAGGATATCGAACAGGTTAATGTCTTCACCGTCGACGGTATTTTGCGCCCAGGCCGGGTTAGCGCGGCGCTCCGGCGTAACGGGGAATTTGTCCCAGCGGCGAATAAACTCGTCGATCTGTTTTTTTACCGGGGTATTCGCTGGCAGCCCCATCGAAATGGCGTGGTTTTGCCACGAGCCGATGGTGTTCATCACCACGCGGGCATCGGTAAAGCCACGAATATTGTCGAACCACAGCGCGGGCGCGCCGTCCCCAATACGGCCTGTGGCGTTGGCTGCCGCCGCCAGATCCGGCTCCGCATTCACCTCTTCCTCAATTTTCAGCAGTTGCCCTTGCTCATCGAGCGCCTGCAGGAAGCTTCTCAAATCATCAAATGCCATCTTTGTTCTCCTGTGAAAAATGTTTCGCCTCCCGCAACCCGTTCCATCGGCGCGCCTTTTTGTGCTCCAGACCAAACTGGTCGAGCACACGGGTTACGATATGCTGGGTGATGTCATCGGCGGTTTGCGGGTGGTTGTAATACGCAGGCATGGGCGGCACCATCGCCACGCCCATGCGGGAAAGCGCCAGCATGTTCTCCAGATGAATGGTGCTGAGCGGCGTTTCGCGGGGAACGAGCACCAGCTTACGCCCCTCTTTCAGCACCACATCTGCCGCACGGCCCACCAGCCCTTCGGCGTAGCCCGCGCGGATCCCCGCCAGCGTTTTCATGCTGCAGGGAATGACGATCATGCCGTCGGTGCGAAACGAGCCGGAGGAGATGGTGGCGGCCTGGTCAGCCGGGCTGTGAACAACGTCAGCCAACGCAGCAACGTCCTGCACGCTGTAAGGCGTTTCCAGCTCAATGGTTGTTTTTGCCCACTTCGACATGACCAGATGGGTCTCCACCTCCGGCATTTCCCTCAGCGCCTGCAGCAGCGCCACGCCCAGCGGAGCCCCCGTTGCTCCTGTCATTCCCACGATCAATCTCATTCATCACCTCAATCAATTTGTTCGTGTACGAACATTGTAGATAAACTACTCCCGGATCGCTCTACTGACAAGATTGTTCGTACACGATCACACTAATTGCTAAAAAATCCCGCGTTATCATCCCGGGCTTTAGCGGCTATCATAGGAGGTGATATTTTCTGTCGGAGTGTTCATGGAACTAAGACAAGAGGCGTTCCACCTGTTACGTCAGCTTTTTCAACAGCATACCGCTAAGTGGCAACATGCCCTGCCGGAACTGACCAAGCCGCAGTATGCGGTTATGCGCTCCATTGCCGAGCACCCGGGCATTGAGCAGGTGGCATTGACCGAAGTGGCGGTCAGCACGAAGGCGACTCTGGCGGAGATGCTCAGCCGAATGGAGGCGCGCGGTCTGGTCAAACGCGAGCACGATCCCGCAGATAAGCGCCGCCGGTTTGTCTTCCTGACGCAGGAAGGCGAAGCCCTGCTTGCAAACTGCCAGCCGGTCGGCAACGAGGTGGATGAGGCGTTTTTAGGGCGTCTTAATAAGGCCGAACGGGAGCAGTTCTCTGCGCTCATCAAAAAGATGATGCACGATTAATTGACGCTGGTGCGCATAAAATCGATAAAGGTGCGCACTTTCGCGGGCACATGCCGGGCATCGGGATAAACCGCGTAGATGCCCTGCCGCGTAAAGGTATAGTCCGGTAAAACCGGGATCAGTTTTCCCGCATCAAGCGCATCGCGCACCAGCCATTCAGGCAGTAACGCCACGCCACTTCCCGCGAGCGCAAAGGCCATAAGCGCCTGAGCACTGTCGGCAAACAGGCGCGGCGCTTTTTTTATCTCCAGCATTTCAGGCGCACCGCTGGCATCTTTCACCTGCCAGCGCAGCGGCGAAGCTAAGCGCTCGTGAATAATCCAGTCGGCGTGCACCAGTTGCTCAAGCGATTCAACCGGATGATTAACCCGCCACTCGGGCGTCGCGACGGGCAGGATAGAAAAATGTGAAATCAATGCGGCGTGGTAGCGTGAATCGGTAAGCGTTCCCAACCGGATAGCCACGTCAAAGCGCTCTGAGATAAGGTCGGCATGGAGTGAAGACGAAACATGACGCACGCGAAGCTCCGGGTGCATCTGGCTAAACCTGGCCAGCAACGGTACCACGACCCGTGAACCGTACTCAGGCGTGGTGGTGATCCGCAATTCACCCGTGAGTCCCGCATGATTTGCGCGAACATCATCCTGCAGCCGTTCTGCGTCCTTCAGAAGCGCCACGCTGCGCTGATGAAAAAGCGCTCCCGCCTCGGTTAACGTCAGGCGGCGGGTGGAGCGCAGCAGCAGCGTAACCCCCAGCTCGGCTTCGAGCTGGCGAATATTGAAGCTGACCACGGCTTTTGTCAGGCCCAGCGCATCGGCTGCGGCAGTAAAGCTGCCGGTATCGGCCACCGCAACAAACATCTGCGTCCGCTGTAGGTTAATCATCCTCACGCCTTTTACTGTAAAAATTTTTTTGACAGTATATCGCGCTTTGTCAGGTTTATCCGTACTTCCGGGGCCGATACGATACGCCACCTCACGGGAGGATCCACCATGACGTATCGCAGTAAAGTCGCCGCTGTCTATCTGCTGGGCTTTTTTCTTGATTTGATCAACATGTTTATTGCCAGCGTCGCCTTTCCGGCGATGGCGCATGCCCTTAACGCCACGCCTTCAGCGCTTGCCTGGGTGAGTAACGGGTACATTGCCGGCCTGACGCTGGCGATCCCGTTCAGCAGCATGCTCACGCGCCGCGTCGGACCAAAGCGCGTCATCCTGCTCTCGCTTTTTCTGTTCAGCGCGGCTTCTGCTGCGGCAGGCTTGTCTGCAACGCTGGAAAGTCTGATTGCCTGGCGCGTGCTGCAGGGCGTGGGCGGAGGCTTACTCATCCCCGTCGGACAGGCGCTGACCTGGCAACAGTTTCAGCCTCACGAGCGTGCCAGACTCTCCTCGGCGGTGATGCTGGTGGCGCTGCTTGCTCCCGCCTGTTCCCCTGCGCTCGGAGGCGTGCTGGTAGAGGCAGTGAGCTGGCGCTGGATATTTTTCGCCACGCTCCCGGTGGCCATCGTGACCTTTGTGCTGGCCTGCCTGTGGCTTAAACACGAAATACCCGCGATGAAAGCGGCCAGACTGCTCAACCTGCGGTTGCTCGCGGACCCGCTTTTGCGTTTTTCTATGCTTGTCTATTTATGCGTGCCCGGCATGTTTATTGGGGTGAACGTTACGGGCATGTTTTATCTTCAGCACGAGGCGAACATGAGCCCAGCCGCAGCGGGAATGCTCATGCTGCCCTGGTCCGTGGCATCGTTTATCGCCATCACGGCGACGGGACGCTATTTTAACCGTATCGGCCCCCAGCCGCTGATTGTCATCGGCTGCCTGCTGCAGGCGACGGGTATCCTGATTTTGATTCACGTCAGCTCGGCTACGCTGCTTCCTGTCGTTGCGTTTACCCTGATGGGCGCGGGGGGAAGCCTGTGCAGCAGTACAGCTCAGAGCAGCGCTTTTCTGACGATGAGCCGGGAAGAGATGCCGGATGCCAGCGCGCTGTGGAATCTCAATCGTCAGCTGAGCTTTTTTGCCGGCGCCCTCCTGCTGGCAGAGGCCCTGAGTCTGGCGCAGAGTTATCTGGCACCGCTCGCCGCCTGGCACGGGATGTTTATTTTTGCCGCAGGCATGACCTTGCTGCCTGTACTGTACGTTTTTCGTCTTAACAATACGCAGCTGCTGACCCAGCTGCGACAGGAGAATTTATGACGCCTTTCGAACACGAGATTATCGACCTCCACATTGCGCTTGAAGACTGGTTAGGCAAAGGTGAAGGCGATTCCGACGCCCTGCTCGCCCGCTTTCGTCCAGATTTTCTGATGATCCCGCCGGGCGGCGTCCATGTCGACTATGACGGCCTTGTGGGCTTTCTGCACAGTCAGCGCGGAAGCCGTCCCGGACTGAAGATCGTTATTGATGAATTAACGACGCGACAGGCGTGGCCCCACGGCGCGGTGCTGCACTACCGGGAGACGCAAACCCGGCCAGACCTGCCCGTCAACGTGCGCTGGTCGACCGCGGTGCTCAGTCAGGAAGGCGACAAAATAACGTGGCGTCTGCTGCACGAAACGGCGGCACAGCCGTAACACAAAAGAAAAAGGCCCGTCTCACGACGGGCCTTTTTTGACGAAAGGTTGCTTATTCGCGGAACAGCGCTTCGATATTCAGACCTTGCCCCTGCAGGATTTCACGCAGGCGGCGCAGACCTTCTACCTGAATCTGACGAACACGTTCACGGGTCAGGCCAATTTCGCGGCCGACGTCTTCCAGTGTCGCAGCTTCATACCCCAGTAAACCGAAACGACGTGCCAGCACTTCACGCTGTTTGGCGTTCAGTTCGAACAGCCATTTGACGATGCTCTGCTTCATGTCATCGTCCTGCGTGGTGTCTTCCGGACCGTTGTCTTTTTCATCGGCCAGGATGTCCAGCAGCGCTTTTTCGGAGTCGCCACCCAGAGGGGTGTCAACGGAGGTAATGCGCTCGTTGAGACGCAGCATACGGCTTACGTCATCAACTGGTTTGTCGAGTTGTTCGGCAATTTCTTCTGCGCTTGGCTCGTGGTCCAGTTTATGGGACAACTCGCGCGCGGTACGCAGATAGACGTTCAACTCTTTGACGATGTGGATCGGCAGGCGGATCGTACGGGTCTGGTTCATAATAGCCCGTTCGATGGTCTGACGAATCCACCAGGTCGCGTAGGTTGAGAAACGGAACCCGCGTTCCGGGTCAAACTTCTCAACTGCGCGGATGAGACCTAAGTTGCCCTCTTCAATCAGATCCAGCAGAGCCAGACCACGATTGCCGTAACGGCGGGCAATTTTCACGACCAGTCGCAGGTTACTTTCAATCATGCGACGACGCGAGGCAACATCACCACGCAAAGCACGACGTGCGAAATAGACTTCTTCTTCGGCCGTTAGCAGTGGGGAGTAACCAATCTCCCCAAGGTAAAGCTGAGTCGCGTCCAGTACACGCTGTGTGGCGCCCTGCGATAACAGCTCTTCTTCAGCCAAATCGTTATCACTGGGTTCCTCTTCTACTAAGGCTTTTTCGTCAAAAGCCTCTGCTCCGTTCTCATCAAATTCCGCGTCTTCATTTAAATCATGAACTTTCAGCGTATTCTGACTCATAAGGTGGCTCCTACCCGTGATCCCTGAACGAGACACCCTGGCTGGCATGCCCCGTCAATTTATCGCTGCGGCAAATACTGCAGCGGGTTTACGGATTTCCCCTTGTAACGAATTTCAAAATGCAAGCGTGTAGAACTGGTTCCGGTGCTACCCATGGTAGCGATTTTTTGCCCCGCCTTAACTTCTTGTTGTTCCCGGACCAGCATTGTGTCGTTATGGGCGTAGGCACTCAGGTAATCATCATTATGTTTGATGATAATAAGATTACCGTAACCGCGCAGAGCGTTACCGGCATACACAACGCGTCCGTCTGCGGTCGCGATGATAGCCTGTCCTTTACTGCCTGCGATATCGATCCCTTTGTTTCCACCCTCAGAGGTTGCGAAGTTCTCGATAATCTTGCCGTCGGTTGGCCAGCGCCATGCGGTGATGGACGAACTGGCATTCTGACTGCTTGCAGTCGGTTCAGTAGAGCTAACCACAGGTGCCGTGGTCGGTGCTGTGACAACAGTCGCAGTCCCTTTATTATTCGGCAACATTTTGTTAGCAGTCTGATCACCTGAATCCTCAGAATACGTAATTACAGGTTGTGAAGCAACCACCGTGGTGGATTTTTGTGCAGGCTTAACGCTGTTATTTTGAGCCGTCACGTCGGCCGCTGAAACCGTGTTGCCAGGCGTCAGAGGCGTACCCGTTGCGTTGCCCACCTGGAGCGTTTGGCCAACTTCCAGAGCATACGGGGCCTGGACGTTATTGCGCTGCGCGAGGTCACGGAAATCGTTCCCGGTGATCCAGGCAATGTAGAACAGCGTATCGCCGCGCTTCACGGTATAGGTGCTGCCGCCGGTATAGCTGCCTTTCGGAATGTTCCCATACTGGCGGTTATAGACTATGCGGCCATTTTGGGTCTGAACAGGCTGTTCAACTGGCTGAATCTGCGTTGGCTGTGTAACAGGATGTTGCACAGGCTGAATTTGTGGTGTTTGCTGCGGCGCAGCAGTGCCCATTTTAGGCGGAGGCGTGATCAACATTCCGCTGGACGTGTTACCGGAGCCGCTGTTTCCCCCGACGGAACTGACGGGCGCAGGCGCGTTATTAGAACTTGTACAGCCTGCCAGCCAGAGCGAAACCAGTGATAATGCCGCAACACGGCTGATGGTGAATTTAGGGCTTCCCGCGCTCATTTATCCCCCAGGAATGTGTTAACTACCAGTGACTTAAAATTTACCGTAATGACACGAATCTTTCGCGCCACACCATACGCTGAATTTGCCTTAATAACCCTGGATAAATCCGAGTCTCAGGCCAACTCCCCCTTTACCAGAGGCACAAAGCGCACGGCTTCCACGGTGTCGATAATAAACTCGTCGCCGCGCCGACGAACGCGCTTCAGCAGCTGCTGCTCGTCCCCAACGGGCAGAACAAGAATGCCCCCCTCATCCAGCTGCGACAAGAGCGCAGCGGGAATTTCAGGCGGAGCCGCCGTCACGATGATAGCGTCAAACGGGGCGCGAGCCTGCCAACCCTGCCATCCATCACCGTGTCGTGTCGAAACATTATGTAAATCAAGTTGTTTCAGGCGACGACGCGCCTGCCACTGCAAACCTTTGATCCGCTCAACGGAACAGACATGATGGACCAGATGCGCCAGGATGGCGGTCTGATACCCCGACCCGGTGCCAATCTCCAGCACGCGTGAGTCGGGCGTGAGCTCCAGCAGCTCCGTCATTCGTGCCACCATGTAAGGCTGCGAAATCGTCTGGCCTTGCCCGATGGGCAGCGCCACGTTTTCCCACGCTTTGTGTTCAAACGCCTCGTCTACAAATTTCTCACGCGGGACCTGAGCGAGCGCCTCAAGCACGTGCTCGTCGCGGATCCCCTGTGCGCGAAGTTGTTCCAGAAGAGTTTGTACACGTTTGCTTACCATTGCGCGTTCACTCCTGCGCGATCCAGCCAGCCCGACACAACATCATGCGCGCTATACGCGGTTAAATCTACGTGCAGCGGGGTAACCGAGACGTAGCCTTCATCCACGGCGGCAAAATCGGTGTCCGGACCCGCATCGCACTTATCGCCAGGAGGCCCTATCCAGTAAAGCGTGTTGCCGCGAGGATCCTGCTGCGGGATCACCTGATCGGCCGGATGTCGGCTTCCGCATCGCGTAACGCGAATGCCTTTAATTTCATTGAGAGGAAGATCCGGCACGTTGATGTTGAGAATACGTCCGGTACGCAGCGGTTCGCGGCCGAGCGCCCGCAGGATCGAGCAGGTCACTGCGGCGGCGGTATCGTAGTGCGTGTGGCCGTTTAACGAGACCGCCAGCGCCGGGAACCCCAGATGGCGCCCCTCCATTGCCGCCGCTACCGTTCCGGAGTAAATCACGTCATCGCCAAGGTTCGGCCCGGCGTTGATGCCGGAGACGACGATATCCGGACGCGGCCGCATCAGCGCGTTCACGCCCAGAAAGACGCAGTCGGTTGGCGTGCCCATCTGCACGGCAATATCGCCATTTTCAAAGGTAAAGGTGCGAAGCGACGACTCCAGCGTCAGCGAGTTAGACGCTCCACTGCGGTTACGATCGGGAGCCACAACCTGCACATCCGCAAATTCACGGAGGTGCTTCGCCAGGGTCTGAATGCCCGGCGCGTGGATCCCGTCATCGTTACTCAGCAATATTCGCATAATCACCCGAGGTGTTGATAAGTTCCCTGACAACACTGGTGGCAAAGCTACCTGCCGGCAGCCAGAAGCGTAACTCGACGGTTACGTCATCCCACCAGTTCCAGCTTAACTGCTGCGGATAGAGCAGCATCGCGCGGCGTGCTGCTTCGACTTTTTCCCGCACCAGCAAGGATTGTAATTCTGGCGCATCCGCCACCGCCGACTGCTCTGCGCTCAGCGCATCGCCCTGGGGGCCCCAGTCGCCTGAGCCCGGCAAAGCTGCGGTAATCATCAGCGCTTTGGCATCCACGCGCGCCTGGACATCGGCCATTTCTTCGGCCGTTGCAACAAACCAGCTTCCGCGTCCCGCTAATTGTAGCGCATCGCCAACAACAACTTGATTCGCGTCCGGTTTTTTCAGCCTTTCGCTCACAATCTGATTAAACAACGCGCTGCGGGCCGCCGACAACCAAAAACTGCGTTTATTCCTGTCGCGCACCGGTGCATCGCTTTGCGCCCAGCGCAGCGCGCCCTGCAGGTTGCTGCCGCCAATGCCAAAGCGCTGCGCGCCAAAGTAGTTCGGTACGCCGCGGTCATTAATGGCATTCAGGCGTTTTTCAACGTCTTCACGGTCAGACACTTCGCGCAGCACCAGCGTAAACGCGTTGCCTTTCAACGCTCCCAGGCGCAGCTTGCGCTTGTGGCGGGCGTACTCCAGCACCTTACAGCCTTCAAGCTCAAATTTGCTTAAATCAGGCATCGTATTGCCGGGCACGCGCGCGCAGAGCCACTGCTCGGTGACGGCATGTTTATCTTTCTGCCCGGCAAAGCTCACTTCGCGGGCATGAATTTTGAGGAATTTTGCCAGCGCGTCGGCCACAAAGCGGGTATTGCAGCCATTTTTCAGAATACGCACCAGGATATGTTCGCCTTCGCCATCCGGCTCAAAGCCCAGATCCTCCACCACGAGGAAATCCTCCGGGCTGGCTTTCAGCACACCGTTCCCCTGCGGCTTACCGTGCAGATACGTCAGGTTATCGAAGTCCGTCATTTTGTTGCCTTCACCAGCAGCGCCACGGCTTCACAGGCGATCCCTTCGCCACGACCGGTAAAGCCCAGTTTCTCCGTGGTGGTAGCTTTGACGTTGACGTCGTCCATATGGCAGCCCAGATCTTCGGCGATGAACACGCGCATCTGCGGAATGTGCGGCAGCATTTTCGGGGCCTGGGCAATAATCGTCACGTCGACGTTGCCGAGGGTGTAACCCTTGGCCTGAATGCGGCGCCACGCTTCGCGCAATAGTTCGCGGCTGTCTGCTCCTTTAAAGGCCGGATCGGTGTCCGGGAACAGCTTGCCGATATCGCCGAGCGCGGCAGCGCCGAGCAGCGCGTCGGTCAGCGCATGCAGCGCCACGTCGCCATCAGAATGCGCCAGCAGCCCTTTTTCGTAAGGAATACGTACGCCGCCAATGATAATTGGGCCAACGCCTCCAAAGGCGTGTACATCAAAACCGTGTCCAATTCGCATTATGCCTTCTCCTGATGGGTCGAACGGGTAAGATAAAATTCCGCGAGCTGTAAATCTTCCGGGCGCGTCACTTTTATATTATCAGCGCGTCCTTCAACAAGCGTTGGGTGAAAACCGCAATACTCCAGCGCGGAGGCTTCGTCCGTGATGGTCGCACCTTCGTTAAGCGCACGCGTTAAGCAGTCGTGGAGCAGTTCGCGGGGGAAAAATTGCGGCGTCAGCGCGTGCCATAAGTCGACGCGCTCAACGGTGTGGGCGATAGCATGCATGCCCGGCTCGGCGCGCTTCATGGTGTCGCGCACCGGCGCGGCCAGAATGCCACCCACTTTGCTGGTTTCGCTCAGCGCCAGCAGGCGTGCCAGATCGTCCTGATGGAGACACGGACGCGCCGCGTCATGCACCAGTACCCACTGCGCGTTTCCGGCAGCCTGAATGCCTGCCAGCACGGAATCGGCGCGCTCGGCACCGCCATCGACAACGGTAATCTGTGGGTGGTTTGCCAGCGGCAGCTGCGCAAAACGCGCATCGCCGGAACTGATGGCGATGACCACGTGCGTCACCCGCGGGTGCGCCAGCAGCGCCGCCACGGCGTGCTCGAGGATCGTTTTATCGCCAATTGAGAGGTACTGCTTGGGACATTCTGTCTGCATGCGCCGGCCAAAACCTGCGGCCGGCACCACGGCACATACGTCCGAAAAAGTTGCTGCCATGTCGTAATCCTGGGCCTGATTATCGATTGTTTTGTGCTGAGCCCTGATTGCGTTTAGACGCATCCGGAACCAGACGATAAAAGGTTTCGCCCGGCTTAGTCATACTGAGTTCATTGCGCGCGCGTTCCTCAATCGCCTCTTGTCCGCCATTGAGGTCATCAATTTCAGCAAAGAGTTGATCGTTACGCGCCTTAAGTTTGGCGTTTGTTGCCTGCTGAGCCGCGACGTCATCGCTCACCCGGCTGTAGTCGTGCAGTCCGTTTTTACCGAACCACAGCGAATATTGCAGCCAGATTAGCAAAGCCAGCAACAGCAGCGTTAGTTTACCCATCCTGCCCCCTGAAAAAACGGCATCATCATCCCATAACTTTCCGTTCGACTCTACTGCGGGGTTTTAATTATGTCGCAAGTTAGCCCATCAGCCATAAAAACAGCAGACCAAAGATGACGACAACGGTGGCAATCGTGATAACCGCACTATACAGGAGCTTGCCGTTGAAAAGGGAGTGCAGCGCAACCCCAACAACGACCGCAACGGGCATCAGCGCCAGGAAGAAGGGCCAGGTGTAGAGAAAAAAGAAAAGGGTGTTACCCCCGTAGATCAAAAACGGGATACCCAGCGCCAGTAACCACGACGCAAAGCCGACTATCGCCCCAGGGAAGGACCAGGTCGTCTCGTCATCGGTGGTTAACGGTTCCGACCCGGTGGTGATAATGTAGTTTTCACTGTTGCGCATAGCTAATCCTGTGACCGTGACTCATCGTTCGGGAAGACAGCTCCCGAACGATACCGCCTCAGGATCTGATAATATCGTCCCGTCTGAGCAGGTCTAATAATTGGCTTACTAAATTTGTTACCAATTGTTGACCCTTCAGATGAATCTCAGGCGATTCAGGCGCTTCGTAAACCGAGTCAATTCCGGTGAAGTTTCGCAGCTCGCCGGCACGCGCTTTTTTATACAGCCCTTTCGGATCGCGCGCTTCACAGATCTCCAGCGGCGTATCGACAAACACTTCAATAAAGCGATCCTGGCCCACGCGCTCGCGCACCATCTGGCGTTCGGCGCGGTGCGGTGAGATAAACGCCGTCAGCACCACCAGCCCGGCGTCCGCCATCAGGCTGGCAACCTCCCCCACCCGGCGAATGTTCTCTTTACGGTCGTCGTCGCTGAACCCCAAATCGCTGCACAGGCCGTGACGCACGTTGTCGCCATCCAGCAGGTAGGTACTCACTCCCTGCTGATGCAGCGCCTCTTCCAGCGCGCCCGCTACCGTGGATTTGCCGGAGCCGGACAGCCCGGTAAACCACAGCACAACCCCACGGTGGCCGTGGAGCTGTTCGCGCTGAGCGACGGTGACCGGATGAGGATGCCAGACGACGTTCTCATCATGGGCGGCCATTACTTACCTCCCAGCAGATCGCGGGCGCCCCAGTGTGGGAAGTGCTTACGTACCAGCGCGTTAAGTTCCAGTTCGAAGGAGCTGAATTCAGAGGCCGCGGTCGCCTGCTCGTTTGGCTCACGCACCATCCCCGCGCCGACGGTAACGTTCGTCAGACGGTCGATAAAGATCAGCCCGCCGGTTACCGGGTTCTGCTGATACGGATCCAGCACCAGCGGCTCGTCGAAGATCAGATCCACCAGGCCAATACCGTTCAGCGGCAGCTCGCTCACGTCACGGTGGGTCAGGTTGTTGATGTCCACCTGGAACTGAATGCCGTCCACGCGGGCGCGGGTTTTCTTGCCCGCAATTTTGATGTCGTAGCTCTGGCCTGCTGTCAGCGGCTGTTCGGCCATCCACACCACGTCCACGGACGCGCCCTGCACCGCCGCCAACGTCTCCTGCGCGTCGACCAGCAGGTCGCCGCGGCTGATGTCAATTTCGTCTTTCAGCACCAGCGTGACCGCTTCCCCTGCCCCGGCTTCCTGCAGGTCACCGTCGAACGTCACGATGCGAGCGATAGCCGACTCCACACCCGATGGCAGCACCTTGACGCGCTGCCCCACCTTCACGGCGCCGGAGGCGATAGTGCCGGAGAAGCCGCGGAAATCGAGGTTAGGACGGTTAACGTACTGCACCGGGAAGCGCATCGGCTGGGTGTCGACCACGCGCTGGATCTCAACGGTCTCCAGCACTTCCAGCAGCGTCGGGCCGCTGTACCACGGCATGTTCGCGCTCTGTGAGGCGACGTTATCGCCTTCCAGCGCCGAAAGCGGCACAAAGCGAATATCCAGGTTGCCCGGCAGCTGTTCGGCAAAGGTCAGGTAGCTCTGGCGGATCTCCTCGAATTTCTCTTCGCTGAAGTTCACCAGATCCATCTTGTTGACCGCCACCACCAGATGTTTGATCCCCAGCAGCGTCGAGATAAAGCTGTGGCGGCGGGTCTGATCCAGCACGCCTTTACGCGCGTCCATCAGCAGAATCGCCAGATCGCAGGTAGAGGCGCCGGTCGCCATGTTACGGGTGTACTGCTCGTGCCCTGGCGTGTCGGCAATAATAAATTTGCGCTTTTCGGTCGAGAAGTAGCGGTAGGCCACGTCAATGGTGATGCCCTGCTCGCGTTCCGCCTGCAGGCCGTCCACCAGCAGCGCCAGGTCGAGTTTTTCGCCCTGGGTACCGTGACGCTTGCTGTCGTTATGGAGGGAAGAGAGCTGATCTTCATAAATCTGGCGCGTATCGTGCAGCAGGCGGCCAATCAGGGTACTTTTCCCGTCATCCACGCTGCCGCAGGTCAGAAAACGCAGCAGGCTTTTGTGCTGTTGCGCATGCAGATACGCTTCGACGCCGCCTTCGTTGGCAATTTGTTGAGCAATAGTGGTGTTCATGGCGGCTCCTTAGAAATAACCCTGACGTTTCTTCAGCTCCATGGAGCCTGCCTGGTCGCGGTCAATCACGCGCCCCTGTCGCTCACTGGTGGTGGACACCAGCATCTCTTCGATGATCTCCGGCAGCGTCTGCGCGTTGGATTCCACCGCGCCGGTCAGCGGCCAGCAGCCGAGGGTACGGAAACGCACCATCTGTTTTTTGATCACTTCACCCGGCTGCAGGTCGATGCGATCGTCGTCGATCATCATCAGCATGCCGTCGCGCTCCAGCACCGGGCGCTCGGCGGCCAGATAAAGTGGCACGATCTCAATATTTTCCAGATAGATGTACTGCCAGATATCCAGCTCGGTCCAGTTGGAGAGCGGGAAGACGCGAATGCTTTCGCCCTTGTTGATCTGGCCGTTGTAGTTGTGCCACAGCTCCGGGCGCTGGTTTTTCGGGTCCCAGCGGTGGAAGCGATCGCGGAAGGAGTAGATACGCTCTTTGGCGCGGGATTTCTCTTCATCACGGCGCGCGCCGCCGAAAGCCGCATCGAAACCGTATTTGTTCAGCGCCTGCTTCAGCCCTTCGGTTTTCATGATATCGGTGTGCTTGGCGCTACCGTGCACGAACGGGTTAATGCCCATCGCCACCCCTTCCGGATTTTTATGCACCAGCAGCTCGCAGCCGTAGGCTTTCGCGGTACGGTCGCGGAATTCATACATTTCGCGGAATTTCCAGCCGGTATCCACGTGCAGCAGCGGGAACGGCAGCGTGCCCGGATAAAACGCTTTACGCGCCAGATGCAGCATGACGCTGGAATCTTTACCGATGGAGTACATCATCACCGGGTTAGAAAACTCGGCTGCCACTTCGCGGATAATATGGATACTTTCCGCTTCAAGCTGCCGCAGGTGAGTAAGTCGTTTTTGGTCCATAACCGTTCCTTAAGCCAAATTTACAACAGAAGAACCAAAGCCTTCTGCATCGGTTGTGTGTTGGAACCAGGCGAGCGTGCTGTGCAGCTGCACCACTTCACCCACCACGATCAGGGCAGGCATCGGGGCATCTTTCGCCAGGGTTGCAAGGTCTTGTAATGTGCCGATAGCGACATGCTGATCGACGCGCGTACCGCGAGAGATCACGGCTACCGGCGTCGTCGCCTCGCGACCGTGCTGAATAAGCTGCTCGCTGATGTCTGCGGCCTTCATCGTGCCCATGTATATCGCCAGCGTCTGGCGGCTCTGGGCGAGATGCGACCAGTCGAACGGCGTGCTGTCGGCCTTGTAGTGGCCGGTAACAAAGGTGACGCTTTGTGCGTAATCGCGATGGGTCAGCGGAATACCGGCGTAGGCCGTAACGGCTGACGCCGCCGTGATGCCGGGCACCACCTGGAACGGCACGCCCGCTTCGGCTGCCGCCTGCAGCTCTTCGCCGCCGCGACCGAAAATGAACGGGTCGCCCCCTTTCAGGCGCACCACGGTTTTGCCCGCTTTCGCGGCGGCAATCAGCATCTGGTTGGTATCGTGCTGCGGCACGGAGTGCTCGCCCGCCCGCTTGCCGACGCAGATTTGCTCTGCGTCGCGCCGGATCAGCTCGCGCACGCCGTCGGTGACCAGATGGTCGTAAAACACCACGTCCGCGTCCTGCAAAACCTGCAGGCCGCGCAGTGTTAGCAGCCCGGCATCGCCCGGCCCGGCCCCCACCAGAACGATCTCCCCGCCCGTACTGCCGGGGTTATCCAGTTCGTCTTCGAGAATTTTCTGCGCCGCCGTTTCATTTCCCGCCTGCATCAGGCTGGCAAAGCGGCCGCGAAACACGCGCTCCCAGAAGCGACGGCGTTCCGTCACGCTGGTCAGACGGTTTTTTAAATGGTTGCGCCAGTAGCTGGCTTTCTCCGCCATGCGTCCGAGGCTGGTCGGCAGCAGCGCTTCGATTTTTTCCCGCAGCACGCGCGCCAGCACCGGCGCGGTGCCGCCGGAGGAGATCGCCACCAGCAGCGGCGAACGGTCAACGATCGACGGGAAGATAAACGAGCATAAAGGCTGGTCGTCCACCACGTTCACCAGACGGTGACGGGCCTGGGCGGCTTCAGAGACACGCCGGTTCAGTTCCCGATTTTCAGTTGCCGCAATCACCAGCACCACACTGTCGAGTTGTGACTCGTCGAAATCCGCCTCTTCAACGACACGCACCTGTGCCCCTGCACGCTGCAGAAACGCGATTTTGCGATCGGCAATTTCACCCGTGCCGACAACCAGTACCGGTCGGTCTTTTAAGGCGGCAAAAAGGGGCAGATAGTCCACAGGCAACAACTCACTAACAACGAGGAATAGAGGGACTATAGGGGGCGGCTTAGATCGAATGAAATTACGAATTGGAATGAGTAGTTACTCAATGGAATAACGACGTGAAAAAGCAAATACCAAAAAGTGCTTAACTCGCGACATTTCGGGCATTTAAGAGCAATTCAAATTGTGTATGGACGATCACAGTTTCATACTATGCACGTTATTATTTTGCTCTGTTTTTAAGGACTCACTATGTTTTCCGCAACGCGCCACCGTATTGCTGCCCTGGCGCTCGGCGTTTGCTTTATCCTTCCGGCTCAGGCAAAAAATCAACCTTATGGTGAAATCGCCACTATGCAGGCGCGGCATATTGCGACGGTTTTCCCTGGCCGCATGACCGGTTCACCCGCGGAGATGCTCTCCGCCGACTATATTCGCCAGCAGTTTGCACAGATGGGCTACCAGAGTGATATTCGCTCGTTTCACAGCCGCTACATCTATACCTCACGCAATAAAACGCAGAACTGGCATAACGTGACCGGCAGTACGGTGATTGCAGCGCACGAAGGAAAGGCGGCTGAGCAGATCATTATCATGGCTCACCTGGATACCTACGCGCCAATGAGCGACGCCGATATTGATAATAACCTTGGGGGACTGACGCTGCAGGGCATGGACGACAACGCAGCGGGTCTCGGCGTGATGCTTGAACTGGCTGAACGCCTTAAGAATATCCCGACGAAATACGGTATTCGCTTTGTGGCGACCAGCGGCGAAGAAGAAGGGAAACTCGGCGCTGAGAATCTCCTTAAACGGATGAGCGCCGAGGAGAAGAAAAATACGCTGCTGGTGATTAACCTCGATAACCTGATAGTGGGCGATAAGCTCTATTTTAATAGCGGACAGAGCACGCCGAGCAGCGTGCGTAAACTCACCCGCGACCGCGCGCTGGCGCTTGCCCGTACGCATGGCGTCTATGCCGCGACAAACCCAGGCGGTAACCCGGATTATCCAAAAGGCACTGGCTGTTGTAATGACGGAGAAGTGTTTGATAAGGCAGGCATTCCGGTGCTGTACGTCGAGGCGACGAACTGGGCGCTGGGCAAAAAAGATGGCTATCAGCAGCGCGCTAAATCGAAAGCGTTCCCGGACGGGACCAGCTGGCATAATGTGCAACTGGATAACCAGCAGCACATAGACAGTGCCCTGCCGCAGCGGATTGAACACCGCAGCCGCGACGTGGTGAAGGTGATGCTGCCGCTGGTGAAGGAGCTGGCGAAAGCGGGGAAAGCCTGAGTTTTTTAAGTGTAGCGCGGCCTGATGCCCTCATCCCAACCCTCTCCCACCGGGAGAGGGAGGATAAAGGATTACCCTTCGTGTAGCCCGCACTCGCGCTTCAGCCCGAAGAATCGCGTCTCTTCTTCCGCCATTCCCGGTTCCCATTTGCGCGTGGTGTGGGTGTCGCCCACCGACAGATAGCCCTGGTCCCACAGCGGATGGTACTTCAGCCCGTGTTTTTGCAGATACTGATACACCGTCCGGTTATCCCAGTCGATAATCGGCAGCACTTTGAACACGCCGCGTTGAACCGCCAGCACCGGTAGCGTGGCGCGGCTTCCCGACTGCTCGCGGCGCAGGCCGGCAAACCAGGTCTGCGCGTTTAGCTCTTTCAGCGCCCGGTTCATCGGCTCAACTTTGTTGATCTCATTGTATTTTTCAATGCCCTCAACGCCCTGCTCCCACAGCTTGCCGTAGCGCGCCTCCTGCCAGGCCGCGCTTTCCGTGGCGCGGTAGACTTTGAGGTTCAGCCTGAGCTTGTCCGTCAGCTCGTCAATAAACTGATAGGTTTCCGGGAACAGGTAGCCGGTATCGGTGAGGATCACCGGAATGTCCGGACGGATCTGATTCACCAGATGCAGGCTGACTGCCGCCTGAATACCAAAGCTCGACGAGAGTACATAGTCTCCCGGCAGGTTTTCCAGCGCCCACGCCACGCGCCCTTCGGCATCCAGCGTTTCAAGGTGGGCGTTAGTTTCTGAAAGCTGAAGAATGCGTTCGACTTTTGGCAGTTCATTCAGGGCATTTAGATCGAGTACGGACATAATTACCTCTCGTGGTTATTCCCAGAAATCCCTTGCGGGATCGAGCACCGGGCGAATGATGCCCGCACGCACCGTAAAGTCGCCGAAGCCTTCACCCGCTTCGCGCTCTTTCGCCCAGCGCCCGACAAGCTCGTCGATGGAATCAAGAATTTCCGTCTCGGTGATGTTCTCGCGGAACATGCGCGGAATGCGCGTGCCGATACGGTTACCGCCCAGGTGCAGGTTATAGCGACCCGGCGCTTTGCCTACCAGCCCCAGTTCGGCCAGCATCGCTCGACCGCAGCCGTTCGGGCAGCCCGTCACGCGCATAACAATATGCTCGTCCGGAATACCGTGTTTTTCCAGAATCGCTTCCACTTTATCCGTGAATGACGGCAGGAAACGTTCCGCTTCGGCCATCGCGAGTGGGCAGGTCGGGAACGACACGCAGGCCATCGAGTTTTCACGCTGCGGTTTGACCGCATCCATCAACCCGTGATCGCGCGCCAGCTTCTCGATCTTCGCCTTCTGGCTCTCCGGCACGCCGGCAACGATCAGGTTCTGGTTAGCGGTAATGCGGAACTCGCCTTTGTGGATCTTCGCAATTTCCAGCAGACCGGTTTTCAGCGGACGGCCCGGATAATCCAGAATACGGCCGTTTTCAATAAACAGCGTCAGGTGCCATTTATTATCGATCCCTTTCACCCAGCCGATGCGATCGCCGCGACCGGTGAATTCGTAAGGGCGGATCGGCTCAAATTTGATCCCCGCGCGACGCTCCACTTCCTCTTTGAACGTCTCCACGCCCACGCGCTCGAGGGTGTATTTGGTTTTCGCGTTTTTACGATCGGTACGGTTGCCCCAGTCGCGCTGGGTGGTCACCACCGCTTCTGCCACGGCCAGCGTGTGCTCCAGCGGCAGGAAACCGAACTCGCTTGCGGTGCGGGCGTAGGTTTTCTTGTTACCGTGCTCAATAGACAGGCCGCCGCCCACCAGCAGGTTAAAGCCAATCAGCTTGCCGTTTTCGGCAATCGCCACGAAGTTCATGTCGTTGGCGTGCAGATCGATATCGTTCTGCGGCGGGATCACCACGGTAGTTTTAAACTTACGCGGCAGGTAGGTCTGACCGAGGATCGGTTCTTCGTCGGTGGTGGCGACTTTCTCCTGATCGAGCCAGATCTCCGCGTAGGCGCGGGTGCGCGGCAGGAGGTGCTCGGAGATCTTCTTCGCCCACTCATACGCTTCGGCGTGCAGCTCGGACTCGTACGGGTTCGAGGTGCAGAGCACGTTACGGTTCATGTCGTTGGCGGTCGCCAGCGCGTCCAGCCCGACGGAGTGGAGCATCTGGTGAACCGGCTTGACGTTCTTCTTCAGAATGCCGTGGAACTGGAAGGTCTGACGGTTGGTCAGGCGGATGCTGCCATAAATTGTATTTTCACCGGCAAACTTGTCGATCGCCTGCCACTGTTTGGTGGTGATCACCCCGCCCGGCAGGCGGCAGCGCAGCAGCATGGCGTGGCGAGGCTCCAGCTTCTGTTCAGCTCGCTCGGCGCGGATATCGCGGTCGTCCTGCTGATACATGCCGTGGAAGCGGATCAACAGGAAGTTGTCGCCTTTGAAGCCGCCGGTGAGACCGTCATTCAGATCTTCAGCAATGGTGCCGCGCAGATAGTTGCTTTCCAGCTTCATGCGCTCGGCGTCTGTCAGTTTACCTTCGACCACCAGTGGCCCTGGATGTTTTTCGCTCATTAGTAGACATCTCGCTGATAACGGCGCTCAACGCGCAGCTCACTTAAAAATTCATCCGCCGCTTCGGCATCCATACCGCCGAACTCGGCAATCACTTCCAGCAGTGCCTGCTCAACGTCTTTCGCCATGCGATTGGCGTCGCCGCAGACATAAATGTGGGCACCGTCATTGATCCAGCGCCACAGCTCTGCGCCCTGTTCGCGCAGTTTGTCTTGTACGTATATTTTTTCTTTCTGGTCGCGGGACCAGGCCAGGTCAATGCGGGTCAGTACGCCTTCTTTGACGTAGCGCTGCCACTCAACCTGGTAGAGGAAATCTTCGGTAAAGTGCGGGTTGCCGAAGAACAGCCAGTTTTTGCCCGGCGCTTCGTCTGCAGCACGCTGCTGCATGAAGGCGCGGAACGGCGCAATGCCGGTGCCCGGTCCAATCATGATGACCGGGGTCTCAGGGTTCGCCGGCAGGCGGAAGTTGTCGTTGTGCTCGATAAAGACGCGCACTTCGCCCTCTTCTTCCACGCGATCGGCCAGGAAGCTTGACGCGCCACCCGCGCGAGCGCGGCCTTCGATGTCGTAGCGCACCACGCCGACGGTAACGTGAACTTCGCTTTCCACTTCCGCCTGGGAAGAGGCAATGGAGTACAGGCGTGGGGTCAGCGGACGCAGCAGACCGATCAGCGCGTCGGCATCCAGCTGTGCCGGAGAAAAACGCACCATATCGACAATCGGCGTTGTCGCGGCGTAATGCTGCAGCTTCGCCTTATCGCCCACCAGCGGCAGCAGCGATTCGCTGCGCGTTAAGGTGGCGTAATTTTCAACGATATTCGGGGTGTTCACCGTCAGCTCGAAATGCCACTGCAGCGCCTCGGAGAGCGGCAGCCTTTTGCCGTCCACGGTGACAGGCTCATCACCCTTCAGCCACAGCAGTTCCACCAGCTCTTTCACCAGCGCCGGATCGTTCTGATACCAGACGCCCAGCGCATCGCCAGGCTGATAGCGCAGGCCGGAGTCGCCAAGATCGATTTCAATATGGCGCACGTCTTTTTCCGAGTCGCGACCGGTAATTTTCTGGTTCACCGACAGGCTCGCCGTCAGCGGCGCCTCTTTGGTGTAGGGGCTGGTGTGGATCTCATTGACGGTGCCTGCAGCGGTCACGGCGGCCTGCGCCGGCGTCTCTTTCGGCACACGCGCTTTCAGCACCTCAACGATGCGCGCGCGCCATTCGGCGGCGGCGGTCTGGTACTCGACATCCGCATCCACGCGATCCAGCAGGCGCTCCGCGCCCAGCTCCGCCAGCTTGCTGTCGAAGTCTTTACCGGACTGGCAGAAGAATTCATAGGAGGTATCACCCAGGCCAAATACGGCAAACGCAGTGCCATCCAGCTTCGGCGCTTTTTTCGAGAACAGGAACTTATGCAGCGCCACCGCTTCTTCAGCAGGTTCACCTTCACCCTGCGTAGAAGCCACCATCACCAGCAGTTTTTCTGACGCGATTTGCTTGAATTTATAATCCCCGGCGTTGACCAGGTTCACATTCAGTTTGGCGGCCAGCAGGTCGTCACGCAGCGCTTCGGCCACGCGGCGTGCGTTGCCCGTTTGCGAGGCGCTGATCAGCGTAATGGCCGGAATTTCCACGGCCGTTGCCGGTGCGCCTGCCACAGCGCCAGGCTGCTGGTTGAGCATTCCCCAGAAATAACCGGAGACCCAGGCAAGCTGAGTGGGAGAAAAATCAGAGGTGGCAGCCTGAAGGCGCGCCAGTTGCTCCGGGTTCAAGGGAAGCAAATTTGAAGGTGGGGCCTGTGTTGTCATGCGTCGTTATGTTCCAGTAGCCAAGCGGACTTTAAGCGAATAAATCCAAACTGAAGATAAGGTTAACGGCGTGGATAATAACAATTAAAGAAGGGATGGAAATAATAAATAACCAAATGGACTAACCTGTTTTAGTTATCGTTCTTAACGATAAAAACGATTAAATAACCTATTGAAATGCAATAATAAAAATAGATAAAGCCCCTGAATGTGAGGCTGGTGTCGTTCAGAGCCGTTTTAGTTAATGCTAAAAATTGTGCTTTCCGGTACTATGCGGCGGTTTTTTCCGCATTACTGAGAGCGATCATGTCCACCACACTGTTTAAAGATTTCACCTTCGAAGCCGCCCACCACCTTCCGCATGTGCCTGAAGGGCATAAATGCGGCCGCCTGCACGGGCATTCGTTCATGGTGCGTCTTGAGATCACCGGTGAAGTTGATCCGCATACCGGTTGGATCATGGACTTTGCCGAGCTGAAGGCCGCGTTTAAGCCGACCTACGATCGTCTGGATCACTACTACCTGAATGAAATCCCGGGTCTTGAAAACCCGACCAGCGAAGTGCTGGCAAAATGGATTTGGGATCAGATGAAGCCGCTGGTACCGCTGCTGAGCGCGGTGATGATCAAAGAGACCTGCACGGCAGGCTGCGTGTATCGCGGAGAGTAAAAAAAAGCCCGGCAAACCGGGCTTTTTTTTAGGCAATATTCAGGTACTTGTGCGTCTGCATCGACAGGCGCCAGTTGCGCGCAATGCAGGTTTCAATGCACAGGCGCGTCGCATCCTCTTTCTGGCTGATCGGCTGCAGGGCAATCACCCGCTGCTTCTCATCCGTCAGCGTTGCCAGCAGTTCATCCAGCGCTTCGATATCACGCACGCGCCCTACCGGGTGCTTGATTTCATCCGCGCGCTCCAGCGCCTGAGACAGCACGTCATATCCGCCGCGCATATTCACTTTTGGCGATACCGTCACCCAGGTGGTGTGCGAGCAGCGCACTTCATGGGTGCCGCTGGTCTCGATCTGGCAGCTGTAGCCGTTCTTTTCGAGCAACTCGGTCAGCGGCGTCAGATCGTGGATGCAGGGTTCACCGCCGGTGATCACGACGTGGCGCGCCGTCCAGCCCTGACGACCAATAATGGCCAGGAGATCCTCTGGACTGCCCGCGCCCCACTTATCGCTCTCTTTGGTTTTCGCCAGAATGCTAAACAGCGACACTTCCCGATCTGCGAGCTTATCCCACGTATGTTTGGTATCACACCAGGCACAGCCAACCGGGCATCCCTGTAAACGAATGAAAATAGCGGGAACGCCGGTAAAGTAACCCTCGCCTTGCAGGGTCTGGAACATCTCGTTAATCGGGTACTGCATAGTCATCTCAGTAAAGGGGATAAACGATAAGTATCGCAGATCCCCGCCGGATGGTCATGCTCCATCGGTGCTTTGCGCGCTAATCGCCGCCATAAAGCGCGCGGTAATTTGCTGTGGACGGGTAATCGCCCCGCCGACAACGACCGTATGCGCGCCCAGCGCCAGGCATCTGGCCGCGCGTTCAGGCGTATCCACATTGCCTTCGGCAATCACCGGAACCGTCACGACAGCCAGCACGGCCTTCAGGAACGCGCAGTCGTTCTCCGGAAGCGAATGGCCCGCCGTTTCCGCCGTATAGCCATAAAGCGTGGTGCCGACGCAGTCAATGCCAAGCGCCTGCGCCATCACGGCCTCGTCTACCGTGGAAATATCCGCCATCAGCAGTACCGCGGGATAGCGCGAGCGGATGCGCGTGACCAGCGTTTCCAGGGATTCCCCACCGGGACGCTCCCGCGCCGTCGCATCAAGCGCAATGATTTCCGGAGAGACGGCCATCAGCTCATCCACCTCCTTCATCGTGGCGGTGATGAACACCTCACTATCTGAATAATCCCGTTTGATGATGCCGATAACCGGTAAGGACACCTGCTGCTTAATGGCTTCGATATCCACCACGCTGTTGGCGCGAATGGCGGCGGCCCCGCCCTGTGCCGCCGCCAGCGCCATCCGCGACATGATAAACGGGCTGTGCAGCGGTTCATTTTCCAGCGCCTGACAGGAGACGACCAGTTTTCCCTTCAGGTTATCCAGTACAGTTTTCATTACGATAAGATCTCTTCCACTTCATTTTTGATAATCGTGACGTGCGGGCCATAAATGACCTGCACGCCGTTACCGCGCACGATGACGCCGCGCGCGCCGGTGGCTTTCAGCGCCGCGTCATTCACTTTGCTGCCGTCTTTCACCGTGACGCGAAGACGCGTGGCGCAGCAGTCCACCTCTTCGAGATTGTCTTTTCCGCCTAACCCGGCGATCACCGCAACGGCGCGCTCACTCTGCGATAAGGCCACTTCATTGGCCATCGCCTCCTTTTCCCGACCCGGCGTGGCAAAATCAAAGCGGTTAATCAGATAGCGGAAAGTGAAGTAGTAGAGGAAGAACCAGGGCACGCCGACCAGCGGAACGAACATCCAGTTGGTTTTGGCCTCCCCCTGCAGGATGCCGAACAGCACGAAGTCGATAAAACCGCCGGAGAAGGTTTGTCCGATGGTGATGTGCAGCATGTGTGCGAGCATGAACGCCAGCCCGTCAAACAGCGCGTGAATGACGTAGAGCACCGGGGCAATAAACAGGAAGGAGAACTCGATGGGCTCGGTTATTCCCGTCAGAAACGAGGTTAACGCCGCGGAGAGCAGCAGCCCGGCAACGCGCTTTTTATTCTCCGGTTTAGCCGTGTGGTACATCGCCAGACAGGCGCCGAGGAGGCCAAACATCATCGTGATAAAGCGCCCGGACATGAAGCGTGACGTGCCTTCGTAAAACTGACGCGTCGTGGGATCGGCCAGTTGGGCGAAGAAGATCCGCTGCGTGCCCTCCACCAGGTGACCGTTGACAATCTCGCTGCCGCCGAGCGCGGTGGTCCAGAACGGCAGATAGAAGATGTGGTGCAGACCAAACGGGCCCAGCATGCGTAAAATGAAGCCGTACAGCAGGGTGCCCAGATAACCGGTGGCATCCACCAGCCCACCCAGACCAAAAATCAGCTTCTGGAAGTGCGGCCAGACCACGGTCATGAGCGCACCGACGAGTATCGCCGCCAGCGAGCTGATAATAGGGACAAAGCGCGAGCCGCCAAAAAAGCCCAGGAACTGCGGAAGCGCTATCTTGTTAAAACGGTGGTGCAGCGCGCAGGTCACGAGACCAATCACCACGCCGCCAAACACGCCGGTTTCCAGCGTCTGAATGCCCAGCGTCATGCCCTGCCCGACGGCACCGGGGTTTTCGTGCGCCAGTTTGCCGGTGAGGATCAGCAGCGCGTTGATGGTGGCATTCATCACCAGAAACGCGAGTAGCGCCGCCAGCCCCGCCGTGCCCTTATCGCTTTTTGCCAGACCGACGGCCACCCCAACGGCAAACAGCACCGAGAGGTTCGCAAACACAATTGAACCGGCACTGCTCATGATAGTGAAAATGGCCTGAAGCCAGCTCACATCTAAAAATGGATAGGCCGCCAGCGTATTGGGGTTCGATAACGCCCCGCCGATACCGAGCAGCAGACCCGCCGCGGGCAACACGGCGATAGGCAACATAAAGGATTTGCCAAAGCGCTGAGCTTTTTCAAACCATCCCCCCGACGAAGCGCCACTGAATATTTGCATCATTTTTTCATCCCCCCATTAAAAGATGAAAATTTTTATCATATTAATATTTAATAGTGAAAATTATCATCAAAAACCAGGAGGCCGATCATACTTTTTTAAAATGACTGGCATCTTTCCCCCGCTTTCCGCCACACTAGTCGCAGTGAAACACATTAAGGACGTGGCATGTCGGACCATGAAAATCTGCTGCTGAAGCTCCGCCAGGAAGCTTCCGGGTACAGCCCAACGCAGCAAAAACTCGGCGAGTTTGTCCTGAGCGACCCTGCCCGGGTGCTCTACCTGACCATCACCGAGCTGGCGCGCGAGAGCCACACCAGCGAGGCCAGCGTGACGCGTCTTTGCCGGACGCTGGGCTGCAAAGGGTATAACGAATTTAAAATGGCGCTGGCGCTGGATATTCAGCAGGGCCAGCCCGCGCGTCAGGCGGGGGATGAGATTGACAGCGTGGTGGATGAGTCGGTTCAGGCTCTGCAGGATACCGCGAGACTCCTCGACCGCGCGCTACTTGAAAAGGCCGCACTGGCGCTGCACCAGGCGCAATCCGTGCAGATTTATGGCGTCGCGGCCAGCGCGATCCTCGGGGAGTACTTGCATTACAAGCTATTAAGGCTGGGTAAACCTGCACAGCTGTTTAGCGATATGCACCGCGCAGCCATGAATGCGACAACGCTTTCGGCAGAGACGCTGGTGGTGGCGATCTCCAGTTCCGGTTCAACGCGAGATTTGCTTCACGTGGTGAAACTTGCCCGCAAGCGGGGCGTGAAAGTTCTTGCGCTCAGCAACACGCCCCGCAGCCCGCTGGCGTCTCTTAGCGATATGCAGCTGGTGGCCGCCAAGCCAGAAGGCCCCCTTAGCGCAGGTGCGCTCAATGCCAAGGTTGGGGTGATGCTGCTGATCGAATTGCTGACGACATCCATGATTGCGCTGGATGGCCATTACGCTGACGTTAGCCAGCAAACGGCCAGCGCCACGCTTCCTCTTCTGCTCTGAAAACCATTCGCAGGCTTAATAAATAGCCTGCGTTTTATTTTTTCCAATTTCACTTAAGCAAGGCTCAATTCATTTATTTGATAAACATTTGGTGTAACAAAGTGTTTTATTTATTACATTTTGAATTACACTCACCGCGCCACCACCTTCTATAAAATAGATTTAAAATCATATAGTTGAAATATAAATATTAATAAATTGAATTTTTCCGCTCTCCGCACTGTCCAATATTTTCACCTAATTTCCTTTCCTTAAAATAAGCTTAAGACGCTCTCGATTCCTGCGTTTTATTATTTAAATGCCGTTTACTTTTGCGCGCCTACAATCCGCCTCATCAATCATAATGAGACGGTATTAATGAAGATGTTATTGATTACAGGCGTGACCGGTTTTCTGGGCGGGGCAGTACTTGAAAAAATCCTGACCAGCGATCAATCCGTAAAACTCCTTTTGCTTGCCCGCGCCGACGATCCGCAGAGCGGGCTGGCGCGCGTGCAGGAGAACATGCGTAAGTTTAACGTTCCTGAGAAGAAGCTGGCCTCCCTGAGCGTGGATAATATCCTTATTGGTGACCTCAGCCACCCGGAAGCCTTTCTGAACGATCCCCGACTGGACCAGGTTACGCATGTCGTTAACTGTGCGGCAGTTGCGTCATTTGGGAATAACCCGCTGATCTGGAAGGTAAACGTCGAAGGTACCCTTGCGCTGGCGCGCCGCATGGAGCAGGTCGCAGGGCTGCAGCGTTTCCTGCACGTAGGCACCGCAATGTCATGCACGCCGGAGCAGGATTCGCTGGTCGCCGAAAGTGCGGAATTCAGAGAAAATGCTGAGCACCTGGTGGAATACACGTATTCGAAGTCAACCATCGAACAGCTGATGCGCCAGAAGTGCCCGAATCTGCCGCTGCTCATCGCTCGTCCGTCCATCGTCGTCGGCCATACCCGCCACGGCTGCACGCCGTCGAGCAGCATCTTCTGGGTCTTTAGCATGGGCCTGATGCTGCAAAAGTTTATGTGCTCGATGGAAGACCGGATCGACGTTGTCCCGGTGGATTATTGCGCCGATGCGATGTTAATGCTGCTCAACAGCAACGCGCGTCCGGGAGAAGTGGTACACATTTCTGCCGGGGAAGAGAATAGCGTTCGCTTTGCGGATATCGATCGGGCGATGGCGCAGGCACTGGAGAAAGCGCCTGTTGGCGATAAGTACGCGCAGGTCAGCTACGAAACGCTGGTCAAAATGCGCCGTGAGCTGAAAACAATTTTTGGCCCATGCAACGAACGTCTGATGCTGAGAGCCATGCGTTTATACGGTGCCTTTGCCACGCTGAACGTGCGCTTCAGCAACGATAAGCTGCTCAGCATGGGGATGCCAAAGCCACCCCGGTTTACGGATTATATTGCCCGCTGCGTGCAAACCACCCGGGGGCTAACCATTCCGGAGCAGATGGCGGTCGATTTTAAATAGCCAAAAAAAATGCCAGTCATTCGACTGGCATTTTCATTTTAAGGCTTAAGCAATTATGCCTGGCCTTTGATCTCTTTACGACCGTTGTAAGGCGCTTTTTCACCCAGCGCTTCTTCGATACGAATCAGCTGGTTGTATTTAGCAACACGGTCAGAACGGCTCATAGAACCAGTTTTGATCTGGCCAGCAGCGGTACCCACAGCCAGGTCAGCAATGGTCGCGTCTTCAGTTTCGCCAGAACGGTGAGAGATAACAGCGGTGTAGCCAGCGTCTTTCGCCATTTTGATCGCAGCCAGCGTTTCGGTCAGAGAACCGATCTGGTTGAATTTGATCAGGATGGAGTTAACGATGCCTTTCTCGATGCCTTCTTTCAGGATCTTGGTGTTGGTTACGAACAGATCGTCACCAACCAGCTGGATTTTGTCGCCCAGCACTTTGGTCTGGTATGCGAAACCATCCCAGTCAGACTCGTCCAGACCGTCTTCGATAGAAACGATTGGGTACTGTTTGGTCAGGTCTTCCAGGAAGTGAGTGAACTCTTCGGAGGTGAACGCTTTGTTGCCTTCGCCAGCCAGAACGTATTTACCGTCTTTGTAGAATTCAGATGCTGCACAGTCCATCGCCAGGGTGATGTCTTTGCCCAACTCGTAGCCTGCTGCTTTAACCGCTTCAGCGATAACAGCCAGTGCTTCTGCGTTAGAACCCAGGTTTGGCGCGTAGCCACCTTCGTCACCAACAGCAGTGTTCATACCTTTAGCTTTCAGAACTTTCGCCAGGTTGTGGAACACTTCAGAACCCATACGAACCGCTTCTTTCAGGGTTTTCGCGCCAACTGGCTGAATCATGAATTCCTGAATATCAACGTTGTTGTCTGCGTGCTCACCACCGTTGATGATGTTCATCATTGGTACAGGCATAGAGTATTTGCCTGGGGTGCCGTTCAGTTCAGCGATGTGCTCGAACAGTGGCATACCTTTAGCAGCGGCTGCTGCTTTGGCGTTCGCCAGGGAAACGGCCAGGATTGCGTTCGCACCGAAGTTAGATTTGTTTTCAGTACCGTCCAGATCGATCATGATCTTGTCGATGCCAGCCTGATCTTTGGCATCTTTGCCAACGATAGCCTGAGCAATAGGACCGTTAACAGCGCCAACCGCTTTCAGTACGCCTTTGCCCATGAAACGGGATTTGTCGCCATCACGCAGTTCCAGCGCTTCGCGGGAACCTGTAGAAGCACCTGATGGAGCAGCTGCCATACCGACGAAACCACCTTCCAGATGAACTTCGGCTTCAACGGTCGGGTTACCACGGGAGTCGATGATTTCACGACCGATGACTTTAACGATTTTGGACATTAGATTTTCCTCAGTACAAGTTAAACTAAAACTCCAGACAAACAACGCGTACCGTTGGTACGCGTTGCCGTTCTAACTTTTTTTACTTCGCCTGACGCTTCTGGTACTCGTTGGCGGCTTTAACGAAGCCTGCAAACAGCGGATGTCCATCACGCGGCGTTGAAGTAAATTCCGGGTGGAACTGGCAGGCGACAAACCACGGATGGTTTGGCACCTCGATGATCTCGACTAACTGATCATCCCCGGAGCGACCCGCAACACGCAGGCCCGCGGCTTCAATTTGTTTCAACAACATGTTGTTGACTTCATAGCGGTGACGATGGCGCTCGGTGATGACCGGCTCGCCGTACAGCTTGCGAACCACGCTATCGTCGGACAGCTGGCAGGCCTGTGCGCCAAGACGCATAGTGCCACCCAGATCGCTCTTCTCGGTACGGACTTCAACGTTACCGTCTTCGTCACGCCATTCCGTAATCAGCGCCACTACAGGGTACTTACAGTCTGGCACAAATTCCGTAGAGTTCGCGTTTTCCATTCCCGCTACGTTACGCGCAAATTCGATCAGCGCAACCTGCATACCCAGGCAGATGCCGAGGTATGGAATATTGTTTTCACGCGCATAGCGTGCAGTGGCGATCTTGCCTTCAACACCACGGTAGCCGAAGCCGCCAGGGATGAGGATAGCATCCAGATCTTTCAGAATTTCAACGCCACGTGTTTCAACATCCTGCGAATCAATCAGCTTGATGTTCACGGAGACGCGGTTCTTCAGACCACCGTGTTTCAGCGCTTCGATAACGGACTTATAGGCGTCCGGCAGTTCGATGTACTTGCCGACCATACCGATAGTCACTTCGCCCGCCGGGTTAGCTTCTTCGTAAATAACCTGTTCCCATTCAGACAGGTTAGCTTCCGGACAGTTCAAGCTGAATCGTTTACAAATATAATCGTCCAGACCCTGTGATTTCAACAGGCCCGGGATTTTATAAATGGAATCGACATCTTTCATTGAAATAACGGCTTTTTCAGGCACGTTACAGAACAATGCAATTTTCGCACGTTCGTTCGCCGGGATTGCGCGATCGGAACGGCAAACCAGGATGTCAGGCTGAATACCGATGGAGAGCAGCTCTTTAACGGAGTGCTGAGTCGGTTTGGTTTTCACTTCACCTGCTGCCGCCATGTAAGGCACCAGCGTCAGGTGCATGAACAGCGCGTGTTCACGACCAATGTCTACCGCCAGCTGACGAATCGCTTCGAGGAATGGCAGGGATTCGATATCACCCACGGTGCCGCCGATTTCAACCAGCACAACGTCATGCCCTTCGCCACCGGCAAGGACACGCTCTTTGATTGCGTTAGTGATGTGTGGGATAACCTGCACGGTCGCGCCCAGGTAGTCACCGCGGCGCTCTTTACGCAGAACGTCAGAGTAGATGCGGCCAGTCGTAAAGTTGTTACGACGGGTCATTTTGGTACGAATGAAACGCTCGTAGTGGCCAAGATCCAAATCGGTTTCAGCGCCGTCTTCAGTAACGAACACTTCCCCGTGTTGGGTTGGGCTCATGGTGCCAGGATCGACGTTGATGTACGGATCCAGTTTCATCATGGTCACATTGAGGCCACGGGCTTCAAGAATGGCTGCGAGGGAGGCTGCGGCAATGCCTTTACCCAGAGAGGATACGACCCCGCCGGTCACAAAAATATAGTTCGTTGTCATGCTGAACCTGAGAAGTTAGGGTGAAACGATGGAATAACCAGGACGGGAAAGTAGTATACCCGAACACGGCGAGCGCCACAAACTTTCATTCTTCGTCTCCATTCCAGGCCATGACAAACATAAGGAGTGAGAAAATAGCCCCTTTTGGGTAAATGTTTTTGACGCAAATCAAGCGCTTGTCATTTAAAAAATCACACAAATTGCGCTTGATCGCAAAATTCCGTTAGAGATCAGATTCCTGGCGTTTTACTTCCTGCCAGACTTCTTCCATAGCGTCGAGGTCAATTCCGGTCATTTCCAGGCCGCGCGAGGCCACAATCCGCTCTACTTCACGAAAGCGTCGTTCGAATTTCAGGTTGGCTTTTTGCAGGGCGGTTTCCGCTTTTACCCCTAAATGGCGAGAAAGGTTGACGGTCGCGAACAGCAGGTCGCCCATCTCTTCCTCCAGCTTTGCTTCATCCACCACCGCCTGCTGCGCTTCGTGCATCACTTCGTCGATCTCTTCATGCACTTTACCCAGCACCGGTCCCAGGGAATCCCAGTCAAAACCCACGGCCGAGCAGCGTTTCTGAATTTTGTGGGCGCGCATCAGCGCGGGCAGGCTCAGCGGGATGTCGTCCAGCGCAGAGTGCTGGGACTTTTCAGCGCGCTCGGCGCTTTTTATCTGCTCCCAGCGGGCCAGCACCTCTGCGCTGTTTCCTGCGGTGGCATCGCCAAAGATATGCGGGTGGCGGCGCTCCAGCTTGTCGCTGATAGCGGCGCAGATATCCTCAAAGTTAAAGCGCCCTTCCTCCTGCGCCATCTGGGCGTAGAAGACCACCTGGAACAGCAGGTCGCCGAGTTCACCGCGCAGGTCATCGAAGTCCTCGCGGGAAATGGCGTCCAGCACCTCATAGGTCTCTTCGAGGGTATAGGGCGCGATGGTGGCGAAAGTCTGCTCTTTGTCCCATGGACAGCCGTTTTCCGGGTCGCGCAGGCGTTTCATGATGCCAAGCAGGCGGTCGATTTGAGTCATGATTAAGTCCTGATAAAAAAATGCCGGGTGGCGGCTTACGCCTTACCCGGCCTACAAAAGAGGGAAATCTTAACCGCCGTGCAGACGACGCGCGTCAATCACATCCGGCACCTGGTTCAGCTTGCCCAGCACGCGGCCGAGCACCTGCAGGTTGTAGATTTCGATGGTCATATCGATGGTGGCAAGCTGCTCGCGAGTATCGCTGCGGCTGGCAACGCCCAGCACGTTGACCTTCTCGTTGGCGAGAATGGTGGTGATATCGCGCAGCAGGCCGCTGCGGTCGTTGGCGGTAACGCGCACCACCAGCGAGTAACCGGCGGAGTAGCTCTCACCCCAGACCGCCTCCACGATGCGCTCCGGCGCATGGGACTGCAGCTCCGCAAGCTGGTCGCAGTCGGAGCGGTGGATAGAGATCCCGCGCCCCTGAGTGATAAAGCCGACAATGTCGTCACCCGGAATCGGCTGGCAGCAGCGGGCGATGTGGTGCATCAGGTTGCCCACGCCCTCAACCACCACGCGGCCGTTGTCTTTGCTGCGCTGCTGCGGGGCATAGGTTTTCTGCTGCAGCTGCTTCAGCGCCGCCGCGTCCTGCTCTTCCGCGCTAGGCTTGTTGAACTGCGCCTGCAGGAAGTTGACCATCTGATTAAGACGGATATCACCGCCGCCAATCGCCGCCAGCAGCTCGTCCAGCTCGTTGAAGTTGTAGCGCGGCAGCAGGAACTTTTCCGCCTCTTTCAGGCTGATCCCGATGTGCTCCAGCTCGTCGTCGAGGATCTGGCGACCGGCAAGAATGTTTTTGTCACGATCCTGCTTGCGGAACCAGGCGTGGATTTTAGAGCGCCCGCGGCTGGTAGTGACGTAGCCCAGGTTCGGGTTAAGCCAGTCGCGGCTCGGGTTAGGCTGCTTCTGGGTGATGATTTCAATCTGGTCGCCCATCTGCAGCTGGTAGGTAAACGGTACGATACGTCCGCCGATCTTCGCCCCGATGCAGCGGTGCCCCACGTCGCTGTGGATATGGTAAGCAAAATCGAGCGGCGTAGAGCCGGCCGGCAGGTCGACAACGTCCCCTTTCGGGGTAAAGACGTAGACGCGGTCATCAAAGACCTGGCTACGCACCTCATCGAGCATCTCGCCGGAGTCGGCCATCTCTTCCTGCCACGCAATCAGCTTGCGCAGCCAGGCAATGCGGTCTTCGTGACCAGAACGCGCTCCGCCCGAGGTACCTTCTTTATATTTCCAGTGCGCGGCAACGCCCAGCTCGGCGTCTTCATGCATCTGTTTGGTGCGGATCTGAATCTCGACCGTTTTGCCGCCGGGGCCAAGAACCACGGTATGAATGGACTGATAGCCGTTTGGTTTGGGGTTCGCGACGTAGTCATCGAACTCATCCGGCAGATGGCGGAAGTGAGTATGTACTATACCCAGCGCGGCGTAGCAGTCCTGCAGACGCTCCGCCACGATACGCACGGCGCGCACGTCAAACAGCTCGTCAAAGGCGAGGTGTTTCTTCTGCATTTTGCGCCAGATGCTGTAGATATGCTTAGGTCGACCGTAAACTTCGGCACGCACATTCTCTTCTTTCATCGCCTGGCGCAGGCCGCCGACAAATTCCTCGATATAGTGCTCGCGGTCGATACGGCGCTCGTGCAGAAGTTTAGCAATGCGCTTATATTCTGCCGGATGCAGGTAGCGGAAGCAGTAATCTTCCAGCTCCCATTTCAGCTGACCAATCCCTAAGCGGTTCGCCAGCGGGGCATAAATGTTCGTACACTCTTTTGCGGCCAGCACGCGCTCGTCTTCCGGCGCATCTTTGACCTCGCGCAGGTGGGCAATACGCTCGGCCAGCTTGATGACCACGCAGCGGAAATCATCCACCATGGCAAGCAGCATCCGGCGGACGTTATCAACCTGCTCAGAGGAGACGGAGTCGGTATGCGCGGCTTTAAGCTGGCGGATAGCCGCCATATCGCGCACGCCGTGGATCAGTGCAACGACGGATTTCCCGACGCTGTCGCGCAGCACATCTTCGCTGACTACGTCCGCATCCGCGAGAGGGAACAGCAGCGCGGCCTGCAGGGTTTCGATGTCCATGTTCAGCATGGACAAGATTTCCACCATCTCCACGCCGCGCCATAAGAGAAGATCGGCATCCGGGTGTCCCTGCGTGGTGCGCAGACAGTAGGCCCAGGTTTCGGTTAAGCGTTCACACGACTGCTGGCTGGAAATTCCCAGACTTGCGATCCATTTTTGTGGGTCAAACTCCCCAGCTTTATTGAGATGTGCACTTCTTACCGCAACCATTGTCCTCTCCTTTAGGGACCAGGGCCTGTCGAAGTCGACAAGCCAAACAAATTAGATGTGCTCGAACAACACCATCGATTCCAGATGTCCAGTGTGCGGGAACATGTCCAGCATTGCCAGACGCTGAATCTGGTAACCCGCGCTGAGTAACGCCTCACTGTCCCGGGCAAGCGTTGCCGGGTTACAGGAAACATAGACCACACGCTTTGGCGCGAGTTTAATAATATGTGCCATCACGCCCGGGGCACCGGCACGCGCCGGGTCGAGCAGGATTTTGTCAAAGCCCTGCTGTGCCCACGGCTGTTGGGTGACATCGTCCTCAAGATTTTGATGAAAGAATGTCACATTTTGCAAGCCGTTCTGCCGCGCGTTCTCCTGCCCTTTCGCTACCAGCGCCTCAACGCCTTCCACGCCGACGACGCTTGCCGCTCTGCGCGCCAACGGCAGAGTAAAGTTACCCATGCCGCAGAACAGATCGAGCACCCGGTCAGTGGGCTGTACGTCAAGCCATGCCAGGGCGTTCGCCACCATCTGCTGGTTTACGCCGTCGTTGACCTGAATGAAATCCCGCGGGCTGAACGTTAAGCGTAGCCCGTCTGACGCATACCAGGGAGCTTCACCTGTTACCTGTTCAAGTATCTCGCTTTGCGGCGCGAGGAAAAGCGCAAGCTCATGAGAATGCGAAAAGCGTTCCAGTTTTTCGCGATCTTTTTTCGACAGCGCCGCGGTGTGGCGCAGCACCATCAGCGGGCCATTGTTCGCCAGCACCAGTTCAACGTGGCCCAGTGAACGCACCCCGTCGAGCGATGCAAGACAGCGGTGCACGTCAGGAAGCAATGCCTCAAGATGGGGCACCAGAATGGGGCACTGCTTCACGTCAACAATATCGCTGGAGGCCGCTTTGCGAAAACCCATCTCCAGCCGCGCCGTTTTAGGCTGATAGCTCAGGCTAAGACGCGCGCGGCGGCGATAGCCCCAGGGCTCATCGGCGATAATTTCGTTAACGTCGTGCTTCAGCAGACGCGCCAGGGCCTGGCTTTTACTTTTTTGCTGTAATTCTGTGCTCGCATGCTGTTGCTGGCAGCCGCCGCACACGCCAAAATGGGGGCAGCGGGGCGCCACGCGCTGCGGGCTATCGTTGAGGCGACGCTTCACCTGTCCGCGTGCGTACTGGCGTTTGTCTTCCGTCAGCGTAATTTCTGCTCGTTCTGTTGGCAGCAAACCTGTTATAAACAGAGTCTTACCATTGTGACGAGCCACTCCCTGACCAAACGGATCAAGATCCGTGGCTTCAACAGTAATGATTTGACGCGTCGTCACGCGTCGCTTTGCAGAGTAGAATTGCGCCATCGCCGAGATTTTTCTCACATAAACATAATTATTTTAATTGTCCCATAACGGAACGCCATGACCAACTACAGCCTGCGCGCGCGCATGATGATTTTGATCCTCGCCCCCACCGTTCTCATCGGTTTGCTGCTGAGTATCTTCTTTGTCGTGCACCGCTATAACGATTTGCAGCGACAGCTGGAGGATGCAGGCGCCAGCATTATCGAACCGCTCGCCGTCTCAAGCGAGTACGGGATGAACCTGCAAAACCGCGAATCCATTGGTCAGTTAATCAGTGTGCTCCACCGGCGCCACTCGGAGATTGTTCGCGCCATTTCCGTCTACGACGAACATAACCGCCTGTTTGTCACCTCGAATTTTCATCTCGATCCGGCAACGCTGAAGATCCCGGACGGTACGCCCTTCCCGCGCCATCTCACCGTGTTGCGCCGTGGCGATATCATGATTCTGCGCACGCCGATCGTGTCGGAAAGCTATTCCCCCGATGAGTCTGCGCAATCCGATGCTAAATCCAGCAATAACATGCTGGGATATGTAGCGCTGGAGCTGGATCTCAAATCGGTACGGCTGCAGCAGTACAAAGAAATTTTTATCTCTGGCGTGATGATGCTGTTCTGCATTGGTATTGCGCTGATCTTCGGCTGGCGTCTGATGCGCGACGTAACAGGCCCCATCCGTAATATGGTTAACACCGTTGACCGCATCCGCCGGGGACAGCTCGACAGCCGCGTGGAAGGATTTATGCTGGGCGAGCTGGATATGCTGAAAAACGGCATTAACTCGATGGCGATGTCGCTGGCGGCCTATCATGAAGAGATGCAGCATAACGTTGACCAGGCCACCTCTGACCTGCGCGAAACGCTGGAGCAGATGGAGATCCAGAACGTTGAGCTGGATCTGGCGAAAAAGCGCGCTCAGGAAGCGGCGCGTATTAAGTCTGAGTTCCTGGCCAATATGTCGCACGAGCTGCGCACGCCGCTCAATGGCGTGATCGGCTTTACCCGCCTGACGCTAAAAAGTGAGCTTAATCCGACTCAGCGCGATCACCTGCACACCATTGAACGTTCGGCCAATAACCTGCTGGCGATCATTAACGACGTGCTGGACTTCTCCAAGCTGGAGGCGGGCAAACTGATTCTGGAAAGTATTCCGTTCCCGCTGCGCAGTACGCTCGATGAAGTGGTGACGCTGCTCGCGCACTCCTCGCACGACAAGGGCCTTGAGCTAACGCTCAATATTAAAAACGACGTGCCGGACAACGTCATTGGCGATCCGCTGCGCCTGCAGCAGGTCATTACCAATCTTGTCGGGAATGCCATTAAATTCACCGAAAGCGGCAACATCGACATCCTGGTAGAAAAACGCGCGATCAGTAATAACAAGGTACAGATTGAGGTTCAAATCCGCGATACCGGCATCGGCATTCCGGAGCGGGATCAGTCGCGTCTGTTCCAGGCCTTCCGCCAGGCAGATGCCAGCATTTCCCGCCGCCATGGCGGTACCGGGCTTGGGCTGGTGATCACGCAGAGGCTGGTGAACGAGATGGGCGGAGATATCTCTTTCCATAGCCAGCCAAACCGCGGCTCAACCTTCTGGTTCCACATTAACCTGGACCTCAATCCAAACGTGCTGACCGACGGCCCGGTGACGGACTGTCTGAAAGGGAAGCGTCTGGCCTACGTCGAGCCTAACGCGGCGGCGGCGCAGTGCGCGCTGGATATCTTAAGCACCACGCCGCTGGAGGTGGTTTACAGTCCAACCTTCTCAGCCCTTGCCGTTGATCATTACGACATTCTGCTGATGGGGATCCCGGTGACTTTCACCGGCGAGCTGACCATGCAGCAGGAGCGGCTGGCGAAAGCCGCGTCGATGACAGACTATCTGCTGCTGGCACTGCCCTGCCACGCCCAGATAAATGCGGAAGAGTTGAAAAACGACGGGGCGGCCGCATGCCTGCTTAAGCCGCTCACCGCGACTCGCCTGCTGCCCGCGCTCACGGAGTATTGCCGTCTTAGCCAGCACGCTCTGCCGTTGATTAACGATGAGCAAAAACTGCCCATGAGCGTGATGGCGGTGGATGATAATCCGGCAAACCTGAAGCTAATTGGCGTATTGCTGGAAGACCAGGTTCAGCACGTTGAGCTGTGTACCAGCGGCGCGCAGGCGGTTGAACTGGCTAAACAGATGCAGTTCGATTTGATTCTGATGGATATTCAGATGCCGGGCATGGATGGCATTCGGGCCTGTGAGCTGATCCACCAGCTCCCGCACCAGCAGCAAACGCCAGTGATTGCGGTCACCGCGCATGCGATGGCCGGTCAGAAAGAGAAGCTGCTGAGTGCCGGGATGAATGATTACCTGGCGAAACCTATCGACGAAGAGAAGCTTCATAACCTGCTGTTACGCTATAAGCCGGGTCATATTGGCGGGACGTACACGGTTTCCAGCGAACCGGTTGAAATCAGCGTCAACCAGAACGCGACCTTTGACTGGCAGCTTGCCCTGCGCCAGGCAGCAGGGAAACCCGATTTAGCGCGAGAGATGCTGCAAATGCTGGTCGCGTTTCTGCCGGAGATTCGGAACAAGGTTGAAGAACAGCTGGTGGGCGAGAACCCGGAAGAACTGCTGGAAGCGATCCACAAGCTGCACGGCAGCTGCGGCTACAGTGGCGTACCGCGACTGAAAAACCTCTGCCAGCTGCTGGAGCAGCAGCTGCGCGCGGGTACGCCGGAATCGGAGCTTGAACCGGAGTTCCTGGAGCTGCTGGATGAAATGGATAACGTAACGCGGGAAGCGATGAAGGTATTGGGGAGCTGAGGCGGGTGCGGCCTGATTTTCCCCTCACCCCGGCCCTATCCCCAAAGGGCCAGGGTGTATAACGTCCCCTCTCCCCTTTGGGGAGAGGGTTAGGGTGAGGGGGTGAACTACATTCCCTGCCCCACTTTCAGCACCGCCGCGATATTCCTTGCGGCCATCTGTACATTCGCACTGGCATTTTCCAGCGCGTCCTCCAGCGAGCAGATGGTATAGAGCACGCTAAACACCGCGTCTAAGCCGTGATCGTGTACCACGCCAACGTCCGCCGTCAGGCTGCCCGCAATGCCGATAACGGGCTTATTAAAGCGTTTCGCCACTTTCGCCACCCCCACCGGCACTTTGCCGTGGATCGTCTGGCTGTCGATGCGGCCTTCCCCGGTGATCACCAGATCCGCATCGGCCACCTGGTCGGCCAGGTGTAGCGCATCGGTCACAATCTCAATGCCCTGGCGCAACTGTGCGCCACAAAAAGCGTACAGCGCCGCGCCCATGCCACCCGCCGCGCCGCCACCGGCAAGGTTGAGCACATCAATATCCAGGTCCCGGGCAATAACTCTCGCATAGTGCGCAAGCGCGTTGTCCAGGGTGACGATCATCTCGGGCGTGGCGCCCTTTTGCGGGCCAAACACTGCTGACGCGCCATCCTTACCGGTGAGCGGATTCGTCACATCGCAGGCGACTTCTATCCGGCACTCCGCCAGACGCTTGTCGAGGCCGCTCAGGTCAATACGCGCGAGTCTACCCAGCTCGCACCCGCCCTGCCCCAGCGGCTGTTCATTGTCGTCCAGCAGCTTCGCCCCCAGCGCCTGCACCATCCCGGCGCCGCCGTCATTGGTGGCGCTGCCGCCGATACCGATGATGATATGCTTAACGCCCGCATCCAGCGCGTGGCGGATAAGTTCACCCGTACCCCAGGAGGTCGTTTTCAGAGGGTCACGCAGTGAAGGTACCACCAGTTCCAGACCGCTTGCCGCCGCCATTTCAATAAAGGCGCTCTGCTCGTCACCGGATATCCCATAAAACCCTTCCACTCGCTCGCCCAGCGGACCGGTCACCGGAACGTGCACAATGCGTCCCTGCGTTGCTGCGATCATCGCCTCAACTGTGCCTTCACCGCCGTCAGCGACCGGCAGTTTGACGTAAACCGCCTCAGGGAAAATCTCGCGAAAACCGCGCTCGATTGCTGTCGCAACCTCAAGCGCACTCAAACTTTCCTTATACGAGTCCGGTGCGATAACAATTTTCATAAGCCATCCTTACGCATAGTCGTTACGTTAAGCATACACCACGTAGAGAACCGCTCATGGGAGCGGTCCCAATGCGTTTATCGTACCATGCACGGACGTTTATTGTCGAATGTCCAGTCAGGGATCAGGTACTGCATCGCCATCGCGTCGTCGCGCGCGCCCAGACCGTGTTTTTGATACAGCTCGTGAGCCTTCATCACCTGGTCCATATCCAGCTCCACGCCAAGACCTGGAGTTGACGGTACCTGCACCATGCCACCTTTAATCTCAAACGGCTCTTTGGTGAGGCGCTGGTTACCCTCCTGCCAGATCCAGTGCGTGTCAATCGCGGTAATGGTGCCCGGCGCGGCGGCGGCAACGTGGGTGAACATCGCCAGCGACACGTCGAAGTGGTTGTTGGAGTGTGAACCCCAGGTCAGGCCAAACTCATGGCACATCTGCGCTACACGAACCGAGCCCTGCATCGTCCAGAAGTGCGGGTCTGCCAGCGGGATATCCACCGACTGCAGAGAGAGCGTGTGCCCCATCTGACGCCAGTCGGTGGCGATCATATTGGTCGCAGTCGGCAGCCCCGTGGCGCGACGGAATTCCGCCATGACTTCGCGGCCCGAGAAGCCTTTCTCAGCCCCGCACGGATCTTCCGCATACGCCAGCACGCCTTTCAGCTGTTTGCCAATGTTGATCGCTTCATCAAGCGACCACGCACCGTTCGGATCGAGCGTCACGCGCGCCTGCGGGAAACGTTTTGCCAGCGCGGTAATGGCTTCCGCCTCCTCTTCCCCGGCCAGCACGCCGCCTTTCAGTTTGAAATCATTAAAACCATATTTTTCATACGCAGCTTCCGCAAGGCGCACTACCGCATCCGGGGTCATCGCTTCTTCGTGACGTACGCGGTACCAGTCGCATCGTTCGTCCGGCTGGCTCTGGTACGGCAGCGGCGTCAGCTTGCGGTCGCCGACAAAGAAGAGATAGCCGAGCATCTCCACTTCACTGCGCTGCTGGCCCTCGCCCAGCAGCGAGGCAACGTTAACGCCCAGGTGCTGGCCCAGCAGATCCAGCATCGCGGCTTCAATGCCGGTCACCACATGGATAGTGGTGCGCAAATCGAAGGTTTGCAGGCCGCGGCCACCGGCATCGCGATCGGCAAAGGTGTTGCGCACGGTGTTGAGGACATTTTTGTACTCACCCAGCGTTTTTCCCACCACCAGCGGAATGGCATCTTCCAGCGTTTTGCGGATCTTCTCCCCGCCCGGAATTTCACCCACGCCGGTATGGCCGGCATTGTCCTTGATAATGACAATATTGCGGGTAAAAAACGGCGCATGCGCCCCGCTCAGGTTCATCAACATGCTGTCATGGCCCGCGACCGGAATGATTTGCATGGAAGTGACGACAGGGGTAGTAAAAGTACTCATCGTGTAATCCTTTTATCAGTGACGTCCAAAAACAGGGCGCTTACGGTCAAATGTCCAGCCGGGAATAAGATACTGCATCGGACCCGCGTCGTTACGCGCGCCGCCCGGTAGCTTTTTATACGCCTCGTGGGCTTTATGGACCCGATCCCAGTCAAGCTCCACGCCCAGTCCGGGCGCATCGGGTACAGCAATTTTACCGTTTTTGATTTCCAGCGGATTTTTCGTCAGGCGGGCTTCGCCTTCCTGCCAAATCCAGTGGGTATCGATGGCTGTCGGGTTCCCCGGCGCCGCCGCGCCAACGTGGGTAAACATCGCCAGCGAAATATCAAAGTGATTGTTCGAGTGGCAACCCCAGGTCAGACCCCAGTCGTCGCACAGCTGCGCCACGCGCACCGCTCCTGAAAGCGTCCAGAAGTGCGGGTCCGCCAGCGGGATGTCGACGGCGTTCAGCATTACCGCATGGCCCATTTCGCGCCAGTTGGTGGCGATCATATTGGTCGCGACCGGCAGGCCGGTGGCACGACGAAACTCAGCCATCACCTCGCGGCCAGAAAAGCCCTGCTCAGCGCCGCACGGGTCTTCAGCGTAGGTCAGGACTTCCCTCAGCCCTTTGCACAGGCTAATCGCTTCATCCAGCAGCCATGCGCCGTTCGGGTCAACGGTGATGCGCGCCGCCGGGAAGCGTTTTTTCAGCGCCCGTGCCGTTTCAATCTCCTGTTCGCCGGGCAATACGCCGCCCTTCAGCTTGAAATCCTTAAAACCGTAGCGATCCTGCGCCGCCTCAGCGAGGCGGACCACCGCCTCGCTGGAGAGCGCTTCCTGGTGGCGCAGCTGATACCAGTCGTGGTCGCCCGGTGAGCGGGCCAGATAGGGGAGATCGGTTTTATTGCGGTCGCCAACGTAGAACAGATAGCCCAGCACGGTGACCGCATCACGCTGTTTGCCCGGCCCCAGCAGTTCGCAGACCGGAACGTTAAGGGCTTTACCGAGTAAATCCAGCAGCGCCGCTTCCAGGGCGGCCACCGCATTGACGCGCAGCTCGAACGTCCATGCGCCCTTGCCAAAGGTATCAAAGTCCGCCGACTGGTTACCCTTATGCACTCGCTGAACCACCTTGTTCAGGCGGGCGACCTCCTGGCCCACCACCTGCGGAATGGCATCGACCAGCGTCTGGTAAATCACCTCTCCGCCAGGGGCCTCGCCCACGCCGGTATTCCCTGCGCTGTCTTTCAGCACGACGATATTCCGGGTAAACCAGGCGTTGTGCGCGCCGCCAATATTGAGCAGCATGCTGTCCTGACCGGCCACCGGTATGACCTTCATTTCGGTCACGGTTGGGCTCGATTGCGTTGTCATCAGCCGCGCTCCCCAACAGGTTTAAGTTCGACGCGTTTGATATCGCCTACCAGCACGAGGTAGCTCAGAACCGCCACCAGAGCATGCACGCCGACGTAGATCAGCGCGCCGTTGAAAGACCCCGTGGTGCCGACGATGTAGCCGATAGCGATTGGCGTGACAATCCCGGAAACGTTGCCGAACATATTGAACAGGCCGCCGCTCAGGCCGCTAATCTCTTTTGGCGCAGTATCCGCCATCACCGCCCAGCCCAGCGCGCCAATGCCTTTGCCGAAGAAGGCCATCGCCATAAAGCCGATAATCATCCACTCGGCGCTGACGTAGTTACAGAACACCATGGTCATGGAGAGCAGCATGCCGAGCACGATCGGCGTTTTCCGCGCGATATTCAGCGACCCCGTACGGCGCATCAGCCAGTCGGAAATTACCCCGCCAAGCACGCCGCCGATGAAGCCGCAGATTGCCGGGACCGAGGCGACAAACCCCGCCTTCAGGATCGACATACCGCGCGCCTGCACCAGGTAAACCGGGAACCAGGTGATAAAGAAGTAGGTTAAGGCGTTGATACAGTACTGGCCGAGATAGATACCAATCATCATGCGCGAGCCGACGAGCTGTTTGATCTGCGCCCATTTCTGGCTGAACGGGACTTTTGCTTTCTCGGATTTCTGATCCATATTGATCAGCGCCCCGCCCTCGGCAATGTACTCCAGCTCTTTTTTGTTCACGCCAGGATGCTGGTTGGGTTCGTGGATCACTTTCAGCCAGATAAAGCTGATGACGATCCCAAGCCCGCCCATGAAGAAGAAGACGTGCGACCAGCCCACCTCATGCGTCAACCAGCCCATAATGGGTGCAAAGATCACCGTCGCGAAATACTGGGCGGAGTTAAAAATTGCCACCGCCGTTCCCCTCTCCTGCGCCGGGAACCAGGCCGCGACAATGCGGCTGTTGCCCGGGAAGGAAGGTGCTTCCGCCAGGCCCACCAGGAAGCGCAGCGTAAAGAGCGCCACGATAATGCCGAAGCCGCTGAAGATATCGACGAAACCCTGCAAAAGGGTAAAAGCAGACCAGATAAAAATGGACCAGAAATAGACGCGTTTAGAGCCAAAGCGGTCCAGCAGCCAGCCGCCAGGAATTTGGCCGATGACGTAGGCCCATGAGAATGCAGAGAAAACGTAACCCATGCCCACCGGATCAAGGCCGATGTCTTTTGCCATTTCCGAGCCGGCAATCGACAGCGTGGCGCGGTCACCATAGTTAAAGGACGTGACGATAAACAGCATCACCACTATCCAGTAGCGGGCATTGGTGCGCTTTTCAGCGCTGCTCGCTGCGTGGCTTAATGTACTCATTGTTGCACTCCTGAAACATAGCTTTCGCCTGTTCATTCTGTACAGCACCGGTAGGGTAATCAGAATGAGATTAGTTTTGTCGTTTTAGTTCGGCCTGAAGCCGTTTTATCGTGACCGGAAAAGTATATGAAGGAGTGACGCGTCCTCTCACCGTGCAAAAACACAGTATTAAAGGACATGTGAGAGGTTGTTTATGGCATAAGCCCAGGTGAGTGGAAGGTGGTTCACGGAATTGGCGTTTGGTGCGGGGTGTATTGCCGGGTGGCGGCTACGCCTTACCCGGCTTACGAAACTATTTAAGGAGCGTTGCCCAGTGTTCAACCCACGGGTTCGACTCGCTTTCGGGTTCAGGATGCTCACCGGCATCGATCAGCAGCATCTCGCCGACGCGCTTAGCGCTCTGTTCCTGAAGAAGCGCATCGAACTGCTTACCGCCGCCGCAGAAGTTGGCGTAGGAGCTATCACCCAAGGCAATGATGCCGTAGTGAACATCTGGCTGGTAGCCAAGCTGGTCTTTAATACCCTGGAAAAGCGGCACGATGCTGTCCGGCAGATCGCCCTGCCCGGTGGTGGAGGTCACCACCAGAATGTATTTATCTTTATACTTTTCCCAGTCCGCCAGCTCTGGATCTTCATAGACCGTGGCTTTATGGCCCCGGCTTGTCAAAATCGCCTCAGCCTCTTCCGCTACCAGCAGTGAGTTGCCGTACATCGTGCCGACAAAAATGCCTACTTCAGCCATGCTTTGCTCCCATGATTATTGCGCTTACCGTTCATCCTGAACGTTGCCTGATACAAACTCAACCCTTTCATTTTCGGGGAGTTGCCCCCGCCAGCCAAACTGTGACAGCGCCTGCATCCAGACGTCGTCCAGCCCCGCACGGATGATCAATGGTTCGCCGGTAAACGGGTGAGTCAGGCTAAGCTCGCTGGCGTGCAGCATTAAACGATTACAGCCAAAATGCTCTGCCGCGCTGCGGTTCTGGCGCAGATCGCCGTGCTTGCTATCGCCAATTATCGGGTGGCGCAGGTGCGCAAGGTGGCGACGAAGCTGGTGCTTGCGTCCGGTTTTGGGCAAAAGCTCAACCAGGCTGTAGCGTGTGGTGGGAAACTTGCTTGTTGCCACCGGCATTTCCGCGATCGCCATGCCGCGATAATCCGTCACTGCGGGCTGCGGACCTTTGTCATCCCGGGCAAATTTATCGGCGATTTTGTCCAGTTCCTCCACCAGCGGATAGTCGAGCGTGGCGGATTCGGTCAGCCAGCCACGGACGATCGCATGGTAGCGCTTCTGGATCTGATGCTGCTCGAACTGCTGTGCCAGCAGGCGGCCCGCCTCGCTGGAAAGCCCCATCAGCAGCACGCCGGAAGTGGGCCTGTCGAGACGATGGGCGGTAAAAACATGCTGACCAATCTGGTCGCGCACGGTCTGCATCACCACCACTTTCTCGTCGCGATCGAGCCAGCTGCGGTGCACCAGCCAGCCAGACGGTTTGTTCACCGCTACCAGCCACTCATCCTGATAGAGGATTTCCAGCGTCATGCCTCATCACCGGCAAACAGGGCGTCCAGTTTTTCCAGCTCAGCCAGCATGACAGCCCGAGCAGGGTGCGTCGCCTCAAGCGCCATTTCATAATAGGGAGAAACAGCAAACGCCTGCGGCAGCGGGTGGCCGCCTTCCAGCAGCGCGTGCATTCTCGGAATTAATACCCACTGGAGCCACTCGAACGGGGCCAGCGTATCCAGGCAGAATGGCTGGGTACTGGCGAACGCTTCCGGCTGCGGCGCAGTCTCCTGCCACAGCTGATGTTGGCGCAAAAGGGCTTCGATGGCGTGAAGTTGAAGACGTATTTTATTACTCTGTTCCATAATCTCTCAGGAATGATAATGACGTCCAGCAAGGCTGGATGGGACTGGAGTCCCCAGCTTCGCTGAACGTTTGTTCATCAAGTTTAGCGTCTTACCTGGATTGCACCGGTGTAAGTCAGCTTGTTGACCCGGCAGGCAAAACTGTAGAGGGTAGTATACATGAGAGAGTGGATACGAATCGCCTCAAAGACATCTGACATATGTGCCTTCCCTTTATCAGATATCGTAATCACATCTTTATCTAACGTAGGATTGAGTTCCGCATATTTTTCATCACAGCTGAGCGAGTAATTTTTTATGATTTCACCTCCGCGCACGATCTCAACAGGCGAATAATCATAACCTTGCAAAAAATGCAGTACCCTTGGCCCAATAGAAAAGTTATCTTCAGTCGTGTTAAAGCCAACATTCAATCCATGTGGCACCATTACCTCTCCCGATCCCGTCATGAGTCTGTTTCGAGCAGGAGTATGGCCGCCATGACAGATCAACACTGCCTGTCTGGCGCTAGAAGAGGCACTTGAAATAATAACATTTTTATACTTGTAGACAGGCATAAAATGACCTTAAGGGAAGTTTGCCCCCTAAATTGACAGGAATGAGTTTTTAAGCTGATAGTATATAAGCTTTCAAAACCAATTTTATTACGCGGTTCGCCTGTCATTCCATGAATCCGTGAACATTATATTTCCATCACAATTCTTCCAGGTGATCGTATCATATCTCAGACTAATAAATTCCATATGGTTAATATGTGAAGTGGCTGGGTCTTTGCAATTGTTCATCAAAGGATGAATAGATACGATTTTGACATTCTCAACAAAGATGTTGAAGTACTCTTCTTCCATCCCCGCATCGTTGATTCTGTACCACTTAAGCTCAGCAGATTTCAACGTCTGCCCTGTTGCAGCAGCCTTATAGAGATAAGCCGAGGAGCGGTCAAACTCTTTGCCAATCGTCATTGCATTATGAATTCGTGTTCCTGTAATTTTACCATCATTGCCACTCACAGGAATATCCAGACCATGAGAAAAACTTAATACTTCAATACTCCCCTCACGATTAACAACGTCGACTGCCCCTTTTATATCCGCGCCGCCATCATCCTTCAGCCATAAATAAGCAGGAATTGCCATTTTCTTCTCCAGAATAGAATAATGCATGAAGTTTATAGATAAGACTTAAAATCAAAATCGATAATAAAGAGACAAAAATGGCAGCACAATAAAATTTAAGAATGGCGCGGCGATCTCAGAATAAATTTAATCATCGGAGGAGTGAGTTTGTATGAAGATAATTAGCGGAGGTTATTTCTTCAGGTGATAAAAAAAGGGAGCACTGTAAAAACAGTGCTCCCGGTTCGTTTCGCAGCATTCCAGCTACAATTCGTGCTCCCTGCTCTTCCGTGACAACTTTTCCTGATGCCCGAAGGCCTGGTCATCCTTATACCTTTCGCATCCTGCCCGCATCTTCCTGACGCGCTTGTTTCATCCTGAAACGTCCTGGCCTTCCTGACCCACCGACCATCCTGTTCGGTTCTCGTTCTCCTTCCTGGAGGTGTCCCTTACGCGTCCTGCGTTATCCCTTTGCTTCATCCTGAAGCCTTCCTGCAGCGCCATCCTGACGTGTCCTGAGTAAGAAACGCCATCATCCTGATGTTCGTTTCTCGTGTCGGCGTCCTGTCGACGGAGATAGAATCCGCTATTCCGCTTCGTCTTACAACCCACCCTTGCAGCACTGTAAGCCGTAAGAAATCCCTAAAAAAGATGCGATGAACAATTAATTCTTTGAAAAACAGAGTGATATTATTCTGAATTAAATAAGGCAATACTGAACGATCCAGCGATCTCTCACAAACCTTGTAAGAGATCTCTCACACGCGCCGTAGCATCATGGATTACAGAAGTGGCTCAAGCTGGGTAAGGAAATCCGCAAGAGAGGGGGCGAGAGTTTCGCGATTGCGGGTACCGATGGTCTCTTTAATCACTTCCCCGGACAGGTTGCAGACGGATATCACATCCAGTTCGCTGTCCAGCGTGGCAATAAAGAGCGTCGGAGAAAGCTTAAGGCGTTTTTGCGTGACCAGATGACCAATCAGGTTTTCCTGAACACGCTGCAGATCGTCTTCGCTCCAGGTCTGCAACAGCGTCAGCGTCAAATCACCAAAGCGCGCGGGCATATCCCCTGCAAACTGCGTGGCATAAAACGCATGAACCGCTGGTTTTACCACAAGGTCCATAGCCCGTTCAACCGCATTTACATTTTGCTCAGCGGTATTGGGCTTCGGTTGCCAGATAACATTGTCATCCTGCGAAGAGATAATGCACGGCGACGGCACGCCATATAAATCAGCGCTTTGCGGCCATGTTCCGTGCTTTTCATGCCATGCATCGCAATAGCGGGTCGTGAAGGTAGTAAGGGCATTTGCGGTTTCGATGTCCACAGATTTCTCTCTTCTTGTAAGACAGGATAAACTCTGCCCATAAGTGTACCTGTAAAGTGGCTATGAAACATGTCTTACGAAAATCATCAGGCGTTAACCGGCTTAACGCTGGGTAAATCGACCGATTACCGCGATACCTACGATGCAGGCCTGCTGCAGGGTGTGCCGCGCAGCCTGAACCGCGATCCCCTTGGACTGCATGCGGACGCATTGCCGTTTGTCGGCGGCGATATCTGGACGCTGTACGAACTCTCGTGGCTTAACGCGCGCGGTCTGCCTCAGGTGGCGGTCGGCCACGTTGAGCTGGATTACGCCAGCCAGAACCTGGTGGAATCCAAAAGCTTTAAGCTCTATCTCAACAGCTTTAACCAGACCAAATTTAACAGTTGGGATGATGTTCAGCAGACGCTGGAACGCGATTTAACCGCCTGCGCACAGGGAAAGGTGAGCGTGTCACTGTACCGCCTGCACGAGCTGGAGGGGCAGCCGATTGCCCACTTCCACGGGACCTGCATCGACGAGCAGGACATCGAGGTGGAGAATTATGATTTCAGCGCCGATTACCTCGAAAACGCGGCGAGCGGAAAAGTGGTTGAAGAGACGCTGGTCAGCCATCTGCTGAAGTCTAACTGCCTGATTACCCACCAGCCGGACTGGGGCTCGGTGCAGATCCAGTACCGCGGGCCGAAAATTGACCGGGAAAAGCTGCTGCGCTATCTGGTGTCGTTCCGCAATCACAACGAATTCCACGAGCAGTGCGTGGAGCGCATTTTTAACGATATTCAGCGTTTCTGCCAGCCGGAAAAGCTGAGCGTCTACGCGCGCTATACCCGCCGTGGCGGGCTGGACATTAACCCGTGGCGCACCAACACCGATTTTGTGCCGGCAACGGGTCGGCTGGTACGTCAATAATATAAATATTTTCACAATATGCGGGCGGTATTCCGCCGAAGTGTTGTGAAACGTCACGCGCCAGGGCTATTGTAATCAAAGGGAATGACGATAATCGTCCCATAAGGAGCTCACTTGATTACACATATTAGCCCGCTTGGCTCAATGGATATGTTGTCGCAGCTGGAAGTGGACATGCTTAAACGCACGGCCAGCAGCGATCTTTATCAACTGTTTCGTAACTGTTCACTTGCCGTACTGAACTCCGGAAGCCTGACAGATAACAGTAAAGAACTGCTGTCCCGCTTCGAAAGCTTTGATATTAACGTGCTGCGCCGCGAGCGCGGCGTGAAGCTTGAAGTCATCAACCCGCCGGAAGAGGCCTTTGTCGACGGGCGTATCATTCGTTCCCTTCAGGCTAACCTGTTTGCGGTGCTGCGCGATATCCTGTTTGTTAACGGGCAGATCCACAACGCAGGCCGCTTCCAGCATCTCGACCTGGAAAGCTCGGTCCATATCACCAACCTGGTGTTCTCTATTCTGCGCAACGCCCGCGCCCTGCACGTTGGCGAAGCACCGAACATGGTCGTCTGCTGGGGCGGCCACTCGATTAACGAAACCGAATATCTCTATGCCCGCCGGGTCGGAACGCAGCTTGGCCTGCGCGAGCTGAATATCTGTACCGGCTGTGGTCCGGGTGCGATGGAAGCACCAATGAAAGGTGCAGCGGTGGGTCATGCGCAGCAGCGTTACAAAGAAGGACGGTTTATCGGCATGACTGAGCCATCAATCATTGCCGCCGAGCCGCCTAACCCGCTGGTCAATGAGCTGATTATCATGCCGGATATCGAGAAGCGCCTTGAGGCGTTTGTCCGTATCGCTCACGGGATTATCATCTTCCCGGGCGGCGTGGGAACGGCGGAAGAGCTGCTCTATCTGCTGGGGATTCTGATGAACCCGGCCAACAAAGATCAGGTTCTGCCGCTGATCCTGACCGGGCCAAAAGAGAGCGCCGACTACTTCCGCGTGCTGGACGAGTTTATCGTGCATACGCTGGGCGAAGCCGCACGTCGTCACTATCGCATCATCATTGATGACGCGGCGGAAGTGGCGCGTCAGATGAAAAAAGCGATGCCGCTGGTGAAAGAGAATCGTCGTGATACCGGTGATGCGTACAGCTTTAACTGGTCGATCCGTATTGCACCAGACCTTCAGATCCCGTTCGAGCCTACCCATGAAAATATGGCGAACCTGAAACTCTATCCGGACCAGCCGGTGGAAGTGCTGGCCGCCGACCTGCGTCGCGCCTTCTCCGGGATTGTGGCGGGGAACGTGAAGGAGATGGGCATCCGCGCGATTGAGCAGTATGGTCCGTACAAGATCCACGGCGACCCGGAGATGATGCGCCGTATGGATGACATGCTACAGGGCTTTGTGGCTCAACACCGTATGAAGTTGCCGGGTTCAGCCTACATTCCGTGCTACGAAATCTGCACGTAACGCTCAGCGTCTTCTTCGTAAAGCCGGGGCACCCTGTAGCGGTCCCGGCTTTTTTTATTACCGAATCAATTCATAGGTTTCACGTATAGATTTAACAAATTTACGGTGAACGCAAACGATTACCTCCATTTAACAACCGTAATTTATCAGCCTTAATCCAAATTACCTGCCAGAAAATCCTATAAAGACATTTCTTTACAGCGAAAGACACCTATCTCGCGGGCCGCTCTTTTAGCTTACATGTCGTTGGTGGTAGCCTTCGCGCGCGTAAATTCTCTTTGATGTTTTTTTAACAGATAAATGGTCTAAAGATGCCCACATCATAAGTGGATTATTGCATTTGGGATCGCGATCACTGATAGATTCATAACGAGAATGTATCTTTCCGCCCGCCAATAGTTACGGGCGAAAATTATTAAAAAACCGTCACTGAACGAATTTCATATTACCGTCAGGCACTTTTTCATCGGATTTGACTAAAAACCTGACAATTTGCTTCCTCCAGGAGATACAGATGGAAACCACTCAAACCAGCACCGTTGCTTCGATTGAATCCCGAAGTGGTTGGCGCAAAACGGATACCATGTGGATGCTTGGCCTTTACGGCACGGCAATCGGCGCTGGTGTACTGTTCCTTCCTATCAACGCAGGCGTCGGCGGTCTGATTCCGCTGATCATTATGGCCATCATCGCCTTCCCGATGACCTACTTCGCACACCGCGGTCTGACCCGCTTCGTGCTGTCCGGTAAAAACCCGGGCGAAGACATCACCGAAGTGGTTGAAGAACACTTTGGCGTTGGCGCAGGTAAACTGATTACCCTGCTCTACTTCTTCGCGATTTACCCAATCCTGCTGGTTTACAGCGTGGCAATCACCAACACCGTTGAAAGCTTCATGACGCACCAGCTGCACATGACGCCACCACCGCGTGCCATTCTGTCTCTGATCCTGATCGTGGGTATGATGACCATCGTGCGCTTCGGCGAGCAGATGATTGTTAAGGCCATGAGCGTGCTGGTCTTCCCGTTTGTGGCTGCGCTGATGCTGCTGGCCTGCTACCTGATCCCACAGTGGAACGGTGCAGCGCTGGAAACCCTGTCCCTGAGCAGCGCGTCTGCGACCGGTAACGGCCTGCTGATGACCCTGTGGCTGGCGATCCCGGTAATGGTCTTCTCCTTCAACCACTCCCCAATCATCTCCTCTTTCGCCGTGGCGAAACGCGAAGAGTACGGTAATGGTGCAGAGAAGAAGTGCTCCAGCATCCTGGCCCGCGCTCACGTGATGATGGTGCTGACCGTGATGTTCTTCGTCTTCAGCTGCGTACTGAGCCTCTCCCCGGCGGACCTGGCGGCAGCGAAAGAGCAGAACATCTCTATTCTGTCTTACCTGGCAAACCACTTTAACGCACCGCTGATTGCGTGGATGGCACCGATCATCGCGATGATCGCCATCACCAAATCCTTCCTGGGCCACTACCTGGGCGCACGTGAAGGCTTCAACGGTATGGTGATTAAATCTCTGCGCGGTAAAGGCAAGAGCATTGAAATCAACAAGCTGAACAAAATCACTGCACTGTTCATGCTGCTCACCACCTGGGCGGTAGCAACGCTGAACCCAAGCATCCTGGGCATGATTGAAACCCTGGGTGGCCCGGTTATCGCGATGATTCTGTTCCTGATGCCGATGTACGCGATTCAGAAAGTGCCTGCCATGCGCAAGTACAGCGGCCAGGTCAGCAACGTGTTTGTGGTTATCATGGGCCTTATCGCTATCTCTGCGATCTTCTACTCCCTGTACACCATGTTCTGATGAACGCCCGCGCCGCCTTCGGGCGGCGCACTCCTCCCCCTCTGACTGAAAGCAATGGACGCATCATGATTAGCGTATTCGATATTTTCAAAATCGGTATTGGTCCTTCCAGCTCTCACACCGTCGGACCAATGAAAGCCGGTAAGCAGTTCACGGATGACTTGATTGCACGCGGCATTCTGCACGACATCACCCGCGTGGTTGTCGATGTGTACGGCTCGCTTTCCCTGACCGGGAAAGGCCACCATACCGATATCGCCATTATCATGGGCCTGGCGGGAAATCTGCCGGATACCGTTGATATTGACGCGATCCCTGGCTTCATCCAGGACGTGAACACCCACGGTCGTTTGCTGCTGGCAAACGGTGAGCATGAGGTTGAATTCCCGGTTGACCACTGCATGAATTTCCATGCGGACAACCTGTCGCTGCACGAAAACGGCATGCGCATTACCGCGCTGGCCGGCGACAAAGCGGTTTACAGCCAGACGTATTACTCCATCGGCGGCGGCTTTATCGTCGACGAAGACCACTTTGGTCAAACCACCACCTCTTCTGTTGAGGTGCCGTATCCGTACAAAACCGCGGCGGACCTCCAGCGCCACTGCCAGGAGACGGGTCTTTCTCTCTCCGGTCTGATGATGAAAAACGAGCTGGCCCTTCACAGCAAAGAAGAGCTGGAACAGCACTTCGCTAGCGTCTGGGAAGTGATGCGCGGCGGCATTGAGCGCGGGATCACCACCGAAGGCGTGCTGCCGGGCAAGCTTCGCGTACCGCGTCGTGCGGCGGCGCTGCGCCGTATGCTGGTGAGCACCGACAAAACGACAACGGACCCGATGGCCGTCGTCGACTGGATCAACATGTTCGCCCTGGCGGTGAACGAAGAGAACGCCGCAGGGGGCCGCGTGGTCACTGCGCCAACCAACGGTGCATGCGGTATCGTTCCGGCCGTGCTGGCGTACTACGACAAGTTTATCCGTGAAGTGAACGCCAACTCGCTGGCGCGCTACCTGCTGGTCGCCAGCGCGATTGGTTCGCTGTATAAAATGAACGCCTCCATTTCCGGTGCGGAAGTAGGCTGTCAGGGTGAAGTCGGCGTGGCGTGCTCCATGGCGGCGGCGGGCCTGGCGGAGCTGTTGGGCGCAAGCCCGGCGCAGGTGTGCATCGCTGCGGAAATCGGCATGGAACATAACCTGGGGCTAACCTGCGATCCGGTTGCCGGACAGGTACAGGTGCCGTGCATCGAGCGAAACGCGATCGCCTCCGTCAAGGCGGTGAACGCGGCGCGTATGGCGCTGCGCCGCACCAGCGAACCGCGCGTATGTCTCGATAAAGTTATCGAAACCATGTACGAAACCGGTAAAGATATGAACGCCAAATACCGCGAAACCTCTCGCGGCGGCCTGGCGATGAAGATCGTGACCTGCGATTAAGCCTCCCCGGAAGCCTCGTTTTGCGAGGCTTCTTCCTGTTTTTCCTCACGCTATTCGTTTCATCCTGCCGACAGTGATACCCTTCACCCATTAGATTTAAGGGAGAATATCTGTGGCTGTTCATTTGCTTATCGTCGACGCGCTCAATCTGATTCGCCGGATCCATGCGGTACAAGGCACGCCCTGCAAGGACACCTGCCTGCACGCGCTGGAGCAGCTCATTCGCCACAGCGAACCGACGCATGTCGTGGCCGTGTTTGATGACGAAGCGCGCAACAGCGGCTGGCGACATCAGCGCCTGCCCGACTACAAAGCCGGACGCGCACCGATGCCGGACGATCTGCATGCCGAAATGCCCGCCCTCCGGGCCGCCTTTGAGCAGCGCGGCGTCCCCTGCTGGGGCGCACACGGCAATGAAGCTGACGACCTGGCCGCGACACTTGCGGTAAAGGTGGCCAGCGCAGGACACCAGGCGACGATCGTTTCAACCGACAAAGGCTACTGCCAGCTCCTTTCACCCACGATCCGCATTCGCGATTATTTCCAGAAACGCTGGCTCGATGCCCCCTTCATTGCCAGCGAGTTTGGCGTTTCGCCAGTGCAATTGCCTGACTACTGGGGGCTGGCGGGGATAAGCAGCTCAAAGGTGCCGGGGGTTGCAGGCATAGGGCCGAAGAGCGCCGCCCAGCTGCTGACGGACTTTCAGAGCCTGGAAGGAATTTACTCTCGTCTGGATGACGTGCCGGAAAAATGGCGCAAGAAGCTGGAAGCGCATAAAGAGATGGCGTTTATCTGCCGGGATGTAGCGACGTTACGAACGGATTTACAGCTGGACGGGAATTTGCAGCAGTTAAGGTTAGAACGGTAATAGCCGCCCCCCCTCACCCCGGCCCTCTCCCCAAAGGGGCGAGGGTGAAAAGACAGCACCGAGCAATCCCCTCTCCCCTCTCCCCTCCGGGGAGAGGGTTAGGGTGAGGGGAAACATTGAATTATCGCTCGTCGCGACGTCCGCCTACAGCCGCCCACCAGCGACGAATGTGTACCGTCACCTCTTCACGGTCGTGGTACAACTGACGCGCCTGGATCTCCACGTTAATACCGTGCTCATCCAGCTGTGCCTGAATATAGGCCAGGTTCTGGGATACCTCCTCGTAGCGCTTTTTCATCGGCAGCTTGAGGTTGAAAATGGTCTCACGGCACCAGCCGTTCACCAGCCAGGAGGCCATCAGCGCGGCCACTTTCGCCGGCTTCTCCACCATGTCGCACACCATCCACGAGATGTTGTTGCGGGTTGGGCGATAGCGGAAACCGTCCTCACGCAGCCAGGTGACCTGTCCGGTATCCATCAGGCTTTGCGCCATTGGGCCGTTATCCACAGACGACACCCACATGTTGCGTTTCACCAGCTGATAGGTCCAGCCGCCCGGGCACGCGCCAAGGTCGACGGCATACATGCCGTTAGCCAGACGCTCGTCCCACTCATCTGCCGGGATAAAGACGTGAAACGCCTCTTCCAGCTTCAGGGTTGAACGGCTCGGCGCATCTGCCGGGAACTTCAGACGCGGGATGCCCATAAAGAATGGCGAATTGTTATTGGTGTACGAATAGCCCGCATAGCAGCAGCCCGGTGCGATAAAGAAGATATGCACCACCGGACGCTTCGGCGTTTCGTAGTTCGTCAGTATGCCCGCGTCACGCAGCGCAGCGCGCAGCGGCACGGTGAACTTACGGCAAAACTTCATCAGCTCTTTGCTTTCGTTGGTATCGGCAACCTCAACGCGCAGGTCGCCGCCCTTCTCCACCACGCCCTGCAGCATGCCCACAATCGGCGTGATGCGATCTTCCGGCGGAAGGTCTTTCAGCAGCTCACCCGCGACGAACATCTGGCGGGCGAAGATCAGCGAGCTGAACGGCAGCTCGCGCGCCAGCTTGTCGGCGTCTTCAGGCTGATAACATTCGAATACCACATAACCCGCATTCTCTTTGACGCGGGCAAAACCGAAGACTTCACGCTTCGCCGCTTTATCGGTAATTTCCGCGGCGCACTCTTTCTCAAACCCCGGGCGACAATATAAAACAACCTTATTCATGAACAACGCCCTTGCGTTTCAGACGGATAGCTCCGATAAACATTAATACCCATCCCGCCAGGAAGCTGACGCCGCCGACAGGTGTAACAAACGCCCAGAGGCGCAAATGCGAGAGTGCCAGGCAGTAAAGGCTGCCGCTGAACAGCACGGTACCCAGCGCCATAAATACGCTACTCCAGTAAAACCAGATGCTGATCCGGCGCTGCATCGCCACCGCCAGCCCAAAAATAGCCAGCGTATGGAACGCCTGGTATTCAAGGCCGGTCTGGATCCAGCCCATCTCGACGGCGCCCAAAGACTTGCTCAATACGTGCGCGCCAAAGGCGCCCAGTGCAACAAAAATAAAGCCACTCACCGCGGCAAAAATCAGCATGAATCGGCTGGTCATGTTTAAGTCCTGAATTGATGCGTGCCCGGCACACAAACGTTATTGTTCATACCTGAAGCGGAATTTTTCTTGCTCGCTTGCCGCTTTCGCCAGTATCCACTGCCGGAAGGCGGCTATTTTACCCAGTTCTGCCTGACTGTCATGACAAACCAGATAAAACGCATTCTTACTGACCAGTACATCATTAAAAGGGCAAACCAGACGGCCTGCCTCAATTTCGGACTGCGCCATGACGTTATTTGCCAACGCCACGCCCTGTCCGTGAATGGCAGCCTGTAGCACCATCGCACTGTGGCTAAAAATGGGGCCCTGCTGCACGTTTATATGACTAAGACCTAATTGACGGGTATAAGTTTGCCAGTCGCGGCGAGAGGCATCATGTAAAAGCGTATGCTGCGCAAGGTCAGCGGGTGTTTTCAGCGCCTTGTCGCCCGTTAAAAGCAGAGGCGAACAGACCGGCAGCAGATATTCTGCGTATAATTTCTCTACACGCAAGCCCGGCCAGTTACCGCGACCATAAAAAATGGCGACATCCACATCATCGGCCAGCTTGTCTTCCTGACGATCCACCGCCTGGATTCGAACGTCGATCCCCGGATAAGCTGAGTTAAAGCTTGAGAGCCTTGGCACCAGCCACTGAATGGCAAAACTGGGCAATAAACTAACAGTCAGGGCACCTTTTGCACTGCGGGCCTGCAGCTTACGTGTGGCTTCCGTTAGCTGGGAAAAAATCTCTTTTATATCCTGAAAATAGCTCTGCCCCTCTTCGGTCAACAGCAATGAACGATTGCGTCGGCGGAACAGCTTAAGGCCCAGGAAATCCTCCAGAGACTTGATTTGGTGACTTACTGCGGCCTGTGTCACAAAAAGCTCATCTGCCGCACGGGTGAAGCTCAGGTGACGTGCTGCTGCATCAAAAACCCGTAATGCGTTAAGGGGTGGCAATCGCTTTGACATGGTTATCTGGCTTCGATGTTAACGGAATTTAACAAACAGGAAACAACGTTTAACCTATTAGTTTTTTTTATCTGAGCCATTATAATTTGTCCGTTGAGGAACTACCAGCAAATACCTATAGTGGCGGCACTTCCTGAGCCGGAACGAAGAGCTTTTTTCGGAATGCGTGTTCTGAAGGGCTTTTGGCTTACGGTTGTGATGTTGTGTTGTTGTGTTTGCAATTGGTCTGCGATTCAGACCACGGTAGCAACGCTACCAATTTTTCACTTCCTGTACATTTACCCTGTCTGTCCATAGTGATTAATGTAGCACCGCCAATTTGCGGTGCTTTTTTTTCGCCTGCGATCGGTGGTTTTAGTGCTCGATCTCTTTCATCTCTTTCACGTCCGTGCGGTTGATCTGCTGCTTGTTCCCGTTAGCATCTTTATACGAAATCATCCCGGTATCGTTATCAGTAGTCGGTTTCCCTTCCGAAACGATAGAACGACCATCGTTGGTGTGCATCACGTAATTGTTACCGGAACAGGCGCTCAGGGCAAAAGTAAACGCACAGGCAGAAATGATTGCAGCTGTCTTATTCATGATTATTCTCCTTTAGCAATTAATGCTATTCAAACCTCGATTTATAACAGGCTAAAACATCCGCCTAACACTATTTAGCATAACCTGCTTTTTTGAGGTCGTAAGGATAAGCAGACAATTCTGATAGATATCAACCTCCTTGCTCTGCCGCTGAAATTGCGCGACGATCTCTCTATCGACACGAGGAATTCCATGAACGCTTTCAGTCCTGCGCAGTTTCGCGCACAGTTTCCGGCGCTGGCCGATGCCGGTATTTACCTTGATAGCGCCGCCACGGCCCTGAAGCCTCAGGCGGTGATCGAGGCCACGCAGCAGTTCTATAGCCTGAGCGCCGGCAACGTACATCGCAGCCAGTTTGCCGAAGCGCAGCGACTGACCGCGCGCTACGAAGCCGCACGGGACCAGGTCGCTCGCCTGCTCAATGCCGAAAGCGGGAAAAATATCGTCTGGACGCGCGGCACGACCGAAGCCATCAATATGGTGGCCCAGTGCTATGCCCGCCCGCTGCTTCAGTCGGGCGATGAGATCATCGTCAGCGAGGCGGAACACCACGCTAACCTGGTGCCGTGGCTGATGGTGGCGGAGCAAACGGGGGCGAGCGTTGTAAAGCTCCCGTTGGGTGCAGACTTGCTGCCAGAGGTGGCCCGTCTCCCCGAGCTGATTACCCCTCGCAGCCGTATCCTGGCGCTGGGGCAGATGTCCAACGTTACCGGTGGCTGTCCGGATCTGGCTCGCGCCATTGAGATTGCCCATGCCAGCGGCGTGGTGGTGATGGTCGACGGCGCTCAGGGCGTGGTCCATTTCCCTGCTGATGTGCAGGCGCTGGATATCGACTTCTATGCCTTCTCAGGACATAAGCTCTACGGGCCAACCGGGATTGGCGCGCTGTACGGTAAGCCGGAACTGCTGGCAAAAATGACGCCGTGGCTCGGTGGCGGCAAAATGATTACCGAAGTGTCGTTCGATGGCTTCAAAACGCAGGATGTCCCCTATCGTCTGGAAGCCGGTACGCCGAACGTGGCGGGCGTCATTGGCTTAAGCGCGGCGCTGGAGTGGCTGGCTGAAACAGACATTGTACAGGCTGAAAGCTGGAGCCGGGGCCTTGCCACTCTTGCCGAAGAAGAGTTGAAAAAACGCCCGGGTTTCCGCTCGTTCCGCGTTCAGGACTCCAGCCTGCTCGCCTTTGATTTTGCTGGCGTGCATCATAGCGACATGGTGACGCTGCTGGCCGGGTACGGCATTGCCCTGCGCGCCGGACAACACTGCGCCCAGCCGCTGCTGGCGGCGCTCGGTGTTACCGGTACGCTGCGCGCCTCGTTTGCGCCATATAACACTCAAAGCGATGTCGACGCGCTGGTTGCCGCCGTTGACCGCGCCCTTGAAATACTGGTGGATTAATGACTAGCGCTGCTTTAGCCGGACATCCGTTTGGCACGGTCATCACAGAAGAGACCTTAAAACAGACCTTCGCCCCGCTCCAGCAGTGGGAAGATAAATATCGACAGCTGATCCTGCTGGGTAAACAGCTCCCTGCCCTTTCAGACGATCTCAAAGCGCAGGCGAAAGAGATCGCAGGCTGTGAAAACCGCGTCTGGCTGGGCGTGAGCGTATCCGGTGAGAAGCTGCATTTCTTTGGCGACAGCGAAGGACGCATCGTACGCGGGCTGCTGGCGGTCTTGTTAACCGCCATAGAGGGGAAAAGCGCGGCGGAATTGTTAACGCATTCACCGCTGGCGCTGTTCGACGAGCTGGGGCTGCGCGCGCAGCTGAGCGCCTCGCGCGGTCAGGGTCTAATCGCGCTCAGCGATGCAGTGCTGGACGCAGCCCGTCAGGCTCAGGCCTGACGTTCCGCCTTCGCCATCATCTTCTTCAGTGCGTGAGAGACCGCCACAAAGCCAAAGGAGGCGGTTACCATGGTGGCCGCCCCAAAGCCTGAAGCGCAGTCCATGCGTTTTGGCCCTTCCGCCGTGCTTTTCATCGCACAGACTGAACCATCCGCCTGCGGGTAGACCAGCGCTTCGGTGGAGAATACGCAGTCGACGCCCAGCTTGCCCTTGCTGTTCTTCACCACGTTGAAGTCGCTCTTCAGGCGTTCACGCAGCTTGGCTGCCAGCGGATCCTGAATAGTTTTCGCCAGGTCGGCCACCTGAATCTGCGTGGGATCGATTTGCCCACCCGCGCCGCCCGTCGTGACCAGCGGCACCTTGTAACGACGGCAGTATGCGATCAGCGCCGCTTTTGGCCGCACGCTGTCGATAGCGTCAATCACGTAGCTGTAGCCTTTGCTCATATACTCCGCGACGTTATCTGCCGTCACAAAGTCGTCAATCACCGTCACGCGGCACTCCGGGTTGATCAAACGGATGCGCTCCGCCATCACCTCGGACTTCGCCAGGCCGACGTTATCGCGCAGGGCGTGGATTTGGCGGTTAGTGTTGGTCACACAAACGTCATCCATATCAATCAGCGTGATCGCGCCAATCCCGGTTCTCGCCAGCGCTTCCGCCGCCCAGGAACCGACACCGCCAATGCCCACAACGCAGACGTGCGCATCCGCAAACAGCTGCAGGACTTTTTCACCATAGAGACGTGCCGTGCCGCCAAAACGCTGGCGCCAGGCATCGCTGATTACCACAGACATAAAACCTCAGATGTAAAAAGGGTGAGGTTATCCTCACCCTGAACAATAATCCGTATTGCGCTCAGAATACCACAATCAGCCGCTGAATACGTTTCCGGTGCCCGGCGCCGCCTTCAGCACCCATACGCGTCCGTAGTGGTTATACCAGCCCGCGCGATGGCCTGCGTCAGGGCCAATGCCCTGATAGATATCAAAGTGCTGGCCCTTAATCGCTCCGCCCACATCCAGGGCTACCATCAGACGCAGCTCATACTTGCCGTTGAACTTGCCGTTGTTGTCGAGCAGAGGGACTTCCGCCAGCAGCGTGGTACCCGCAGGAATGATAGAACGATCCGATGCCACCGAGGCACGGCCAATCAGCGGTACCGCGCTGGCGCCTTTCACCGGGGCAAAGTTTTGCGGTTTAAAGAAGACGAACGACGGGTTCTGCTCAAGAAGCTCACGCACCTCGGCTTCACTGTGCTTTTCGCCCCACTCGCGGATCGCCTGCATCGACATATCTTCTTTCTTCACTTCGCCGCGGTCGATGAGGACCTTACCGATGCTGCGGTAGGCATGGCCATTTTTCCCGGCATAGCTGAAGAAGTTGAGCGGCGAACCGTCGCCAAAATCAATGTAGCCGCTGCCCTGCACGTCCATGATGAAGTTATCCATCAGGGAGTTGCTGTAGGCCAGGACGTAGTTTTCACTCAGCGCACCGGCGTAGATTTCGGCGCGGGACGGCAGACGGCCGCGTTTTGGCGGCATACGGTAGATAGGGTACTGGAACTCGCCCTGGCGCGTGTGTCGCGCCTGAATCACGGGCGTGTAGTAGCCAGTGAACTGGACGTTGCCGTAGTTATCCGCCCCTTCCATCTGCCAGGCATCAATACCAAACTGGCGCATGTTGCGCGTATCGCCGCCCGCCTTCAGCCAGTCCTGTACCGCGCTATAAACATTGTTCTGTGAGCTATACAGACGCGGCGACGCGTTGCGGATCTGGTAGACCTGCTCGGAGAAATCACCGGCGTTGATCGGCGCGCCAACGGCGTCAGGCTGATTAACTAAAGAGAAAGGCTGGGATAACTTCCCGTCTTTATACTGCTGACCGCGATCGGTCGGTTTGGAAGAACAGGCCGCAAGAATCGCTACCATTGCGCCCGCCATTAGATACTTCGCCCAACGTCCTTTCATTATATCTCGTCTTTAAGTTGCCCATTTCCGCGTGATGAAGATAACAAACCGACAAAGCGAATGAAATGCGATCGCATGCCCTTTGGCAAATTCTGAGCAAAAAATAGTCCAAATGACGCAATGCCGTTCAATTTACATACAAAGTTAATGATTTATGTGAAAAAGGGGTTGCATCACAAACCTATCCGAGTATAGTGCGCTTCCACGGACGCGGGGTGGAGCAGCCTGGTAGCTCGTCGGGCTCATAACCCGAAGGTCGTCGGTTCAAATCCGGCCCCCGCAACCAATTAAAATTTGATGAAGTATAAGCAGTACGGTGACGCGGGGTGGAGCAGCCTGGTAGCTCGTCGGGCTCATAACCCGAAGGTCGTCGGTTCAAATCCGGCCCCCGCAACCAATCAAATTTTAGAAAAGATAAGAAGTACGGTGCCGCGGGGTGGAGCAGCCTGGTAGCTCGTCGGGCTCATAACCCGAAGGTCGTCGGTTCAAATCCGGCCCCCGCAACCAACACTTCTGAAAACAATAAACACCCTTAAGGGTGTTTTTTTGTATCTGCCGTTTGTGAATTTGCCGGGCATTTCACCCGGCTAAAAACCTACCCGCGCCGCGCCAGCGTCGCCCCGTCTGAGAAATACGCCCGTATCCCCGCCAGAATCGACTCCGCCACCTCCTGCTGGAACTTTGCCGTCTTGAGCTTACGCTCTTCTTCAACGTTACTGATAAACGCGGTTTCTACCAGAATGGACGGGATATCCGGTGCCTTCAGCACCGCAAACCCGGCCTGCTCAACGCTGTTTTTGTGCAGCTTATTGATATTCCCCAGCTTGCCCAGCACCGCTTTACCAAACTTCAGGCTGTCGTTAATGGTCAGGGACTGCACCATGTCGAACATGGTGTGGTCGACGTAGCGGTCGCCGCTTTTGCTCACGCCACCGATCAGGTCCGAGGCGTTCTGGGTGTCCGCAAGGTATCGCGCCGCGGTACTGGTCGCGCCTTTGGTTGAGAGCGCAAACACCGACGAGCCGCTCGGCTGGCGGCTGGTAAAGGCATCCGCATGGATCGAGACGAACAAATCGGCACGCTGCTTCTGCGCTTTCGCCACCCTCACCTTCAGCGGAATAAAGACATCCTCATTGCGCGTCATGTAGGCGCGCATATTGCCCTCTTTATCAATTAACGCCTTCAGACGACGGGCAATTTGCAGCACCACGTCTTTTTCACGCGTATGGTATTTCCCCACCGCACCGGAGTCTTCGCCGCCGTGGCCGGGATCGAGCATGATCACAATCGGACGATCGCGCCCTGCTTTCCCCGGCTGCGGGCCGCTTTGGGCAGGGGGCACCTGACGCTGAAGATCGCCTTTGTTGTAGTCCTCCAGCAGGGCGAGAAGCGGATCCTGAATATCCGTCGCATTCGCCGGGTAGAGATCCATCACCAGGCGCTCTTTGAAGGTCGCAACGGGCGCCAGGGCAAACAGCTGCGGCTTAACGTTCTGCTTCAGTTCAAACACCATGCGCACGGTTTGCGGATCAAACTGCCCAACGCGCGCCGATTTAATAAACGGATCGTCACCGCGGATCTGCGCCGCCATGCCTTTCAGCACGGAGTTGAGGTTAACGCCTTCGAGATCCACCACCACACGTTCCGGGTTGCTGAGGGCAAATTGCTTATATTTCAGCACGCGATTGGATTCAACCGTCACGCGCGTATAGGTCGACGACGGCCAGACGCGCACCGCAACCACCTGACTCGTGGCGGCAAGACCGACCTGGCTGACGCTAAGCAACCACATTGCCCCGGCCCCTTTTAACAAACGGCGGCGGCTTATTGCTGAATTGGATCCCGACATGCTTCTCCCGAGCAAGAAAACAAACTGATATACAAAAGTGCAGATTGACCGAAAACTTTAACGAATGACGCATAAACTGTCATCTATAAAAGGGTAAACAATCATACGCTAACGCACGGATTACTTATTAATTTCTGTTGGTCGCAGAAAATTTGCACTTGCACCCGCGACCACAATCGAATAAAAATACAGAAATTACGAATAAACATTCATTAAGGGTTGTGCCATGGTGAAGGAACGTAGAACCGAACTGGTCCAGGGATTCCGCCATTCTGTTCCCTATATCAACGCCCATCGGGGAAAAACGTTTGTCATCATGCTTGGCGGCGAAGCCATTGAGCATGAAAATTTTTCCAGCATCGTCAATGACATCGGCCTGCTGCACAGCCTCGGGATCCGCCTGGTGGTGGTCTATGGCGCGCGCCCGCAGATCGATGCCAACCTGGCTGCTCACCACCACGAGCCGATTTACCACAAACACACCCGCGTCACGGATGCTAAAACCCTTGAGCTGGTGAAACAGGCGGCGGGGCTGCTGCAGCTTGATATCACCGCTCGCCTGTCGATGAGCCTGAACAACACGCCGCTACAGGGCGCGCATATCAACGTCGTGAGCGGCAACTTCATCATCGCTCAGCCGCTCGGCGTGGACGATGGCGTGGATTACTGCCACAGCGGCCGCATTCGTCGTATTGATGAAGAGGCCATTCACCGTCAGCTGGACAGCGGTGCCATCGTGCTGATGGGACCGGTGGCCGTTTCCGTAACTGGCGAAAGCTTTAACCTGACGTCCGAAGAGATTGCCACCCAGTTGGCAATCAAGCTGAAGGCGGAAAAAATGATTGGGTTTTGCTCTTCCCAGGGCGTCGTAAACGATGAAGGGGTGATTGTGCCGGAACTCTTCCCTAACGAAGCCCAGGCCCGCGTGGAAGCGCTGGAAGCCGAAGGGGATTACCACTCCGGCACCGTCCGCTTCCTGCGTGGCGCCGTGAAGGCCTGCCGCAGCGGCGTGCGCCGTAGCCACCTGATCAGCTATCAGGAAGACGGCGCCCTGCTGCAGGAGCTGTTCTCCCGCGACGGTATTGGCACCCAGATTGTGATGGAGAGTGCGGAGCAAATTCGCCGCGCCACCATCAACGATATCGGCGGCATTCTGGAGCTGATCCGCCCGCTGGAACAGCAGGGTATCCTGGTTCGTCGCTCCCGCGAGCAGCTGGAGATGGAGATCGACAAATTCACTATTATCCAGCGCGATAACCTGACCATCGCCTGCGCCGCGCTCTACCCGTTCCCGGAAGAGAAGATCGGAGAAATGGCCTGCGTGGCGGTGCACCCGGATTACCGCAGCTCTTCACGCGGTGAAATGCTGCTTGAGCGCGTGGCGGCACAGGCGCGTCAGATGGGGCTGAGCAAGCTGTTCGTCCTGACGACGCGCAGCATTCACTGGTTCCAGGAGCGCGGGTTCACGCCGGTGGATATTGATTCCCTGCCGGAAACGAAGAAAGAGATGTACAACTATCAGCGCCGTTCAAAAGTGCTGATGGCTGACCTGGGATGATACGACGCCCTCACCGTCCGGCGAGGGCTTTCGTTCAGAGGGACTCAAATATCGCGCTCAGCCCACTTCGGCGTTCCGTCCGGGTAGCGATCGCCTGCACCAGCACCCGTTCATCGGTATACAGCGACAGACGCTGACGCGCGCGCGTAATGGCGGTATAGATCAGCTCGCGGGTAACGACGGGGGAAAGCTGTGTGGGCAGGATCAGCGCCGCATGGTTAAACTCGGAGCCCTGGGATTTATGCACCGTCATCGCCCAGGCGGTTTCATGCTCGGGCAAGCGGCTCGGCTGGAAGGACTTCACGCTACCGTCCGGCATCTGGAACCAGACGCGGAGCCCCTGTCCGCGATCGAGCGCAATCCCGATATCCCCGTTAAACAATCCCAGCGCGCTGTCGTTGCGGGAGATCATCACCGGCCGGCCTTCATACCAGCGCGAATGTGGGGTACGGCTGATTTTACGCTTTTGCGCCAGCAGCTGTTCCAGCCTGTCGTTCAGGCCGCTGACGCCAAAGGGCCCTTCTCTGAGCGCGCAGAGCAGCTGGTATTCGCCAAACGCAGCAATAACCTGCTCCGGCGTGCTTTGCTGCTGTACGCCCGTCAGAAAACGTTGGTACCCCAGAAGAGCGTCATCCAGCATCGCCTGATACTCTTCCCCGGTTTGCAGCGATTTTTTCTCAATATCGGTGAAGGTGCCGTCAAATACCGCACAGGTCGTGTGCCGGTCGCCCCGGTTCACCGCCGCTGCAAGCTGGCCAATGCCGGAGTCGCTGCCAAAACGGTAGCTTTTTTGCAGCAGGCACAGGCTGTCGCGCAGCGCTCCCGCAAGTACATGATTTTCAGCCACGAGCGAGCATCCGGTCAGGCGCGCTAGCTCCTCAGCGCGTTCTGCGGTATACCCGAGGCTGGCATAGGTGCAGATATCGCCCAGCACGGCCCCGGCCTCCACGGAGGCAAGCTGATCGCGGTCTCCGAGGAAAATGACGCGCGCGTGCGGCGGCAAAGCGTCAATCAACCGCGACATCATTGTCAGGTCAATCATCGATGCTTCATCCACCACCAGCACGTCCAGGTGCAGTGGGTTACCGGCATGGTAGCGCAGACGCTGGCTACCCGGCTGAGCGCCAAGTAAACGGTGCAGCGTGCTGGCTTCGTTAGGGAAAAGCGCAAGCTGATCCCCGGTAAGCGGCAGTTTTTGCAGCGCCCCGCCTAACGACTCCGTCAGACGTGCAGCCGCTTTACCGGTGGGTGCCGCCAGGCGAATACGACACTTTTTCTCACCCGATAACTGAATCAGCGCGGCAAGCAGCTTTGCCACGGTGGTCGTCTTCCCGGTGCCCGGGCCGCCCGAAATCACTGATATCCGCCGCGTTAACGCCACCGCTGCCGCCACTTTCTGCCAGTCTGTCTCGTCGTCAGAGATAAACAGCGTATCCAGCGTTTGCCGGAGCTGTGCTTCATCACAGGGAAGCGGGGCGTTGGTCTCGCTGAAAAAGCGCGCTACCGTCAGTTCGTTACGCCACAGCCGGTTAAGATACAAACGCTCGCCGACAAGGATCATTGGCGTCCCGGTATCGGCTCCGCTCACGGCAGGCGAGCCGAGTAATATCGCCTGCCAGTCCACCGCATTACCCAGCAGCGCGAAACACGCCTGTAACGCCGGGGGCATTTTTTCATCCACCACCAGACGCGACAGTGGAAGACACACATGTCCCTCCCCCGCGTCTTTACTCAGGATCGCGGCGGCGAGCATAACGGCAGGCTCCTCGTCCGCCACCATCATGGCAAACTGCACGTCCAGGTGGCGAAGTGTTCGTTGTTCAACTGCTTCCAGCAGTAGCGCCTGCATCGTCATGCCACCTCCTCCGTGCTTGCAGCAAACAGGTTATCCATCTTTTCAATCAACTCCGCAGCCGGACGGGTGCTGAAGATACCCGAACGCGGGTCGTTCGCATCCACGCCGCGCAGGAACAGGTAAATGACGCCGCCGAAATGGTCTTCGTAACGATAATCGGCCATGCGATGGCGCAGGTAGCGGTGCAGCGCGAGGGTGTAGAGCTGGTACTGCAGATCGTAGCGATGCATTTGCATCGCTGAGGCCATCGCCTGCTGGGTATAGGCTTCGCTGTTTTCACCCAGCCAGTTCGATTTGTAATCCAGCAGGTAGTAGCGCCCTTCGTGGCGGAAAACCAGGTCGATAAAGCCTTTCAGCATTCCCTGCACCTGGCGGAAGTTGAGAGGCGGGCACCCGGCGGATAACGGATCGTGCTCGCGGATCAACGCATCAAGCACCTCGGCCCTGAGCGGGCTGGCGATGGGGAGATAAAACTCCATCTCCACCTGCTTATCTTTGGCGGTCAGTTGGCTCAGCGAGATCCCCTGCGCCGTGAGCGGCGCGTGCAGAATAGCGCGGATCCATTCAGTGAGAACCGGCAGCCACTGCGCGTCGTAGCCGCCGCTCTGCAGCATCTTCTGCACCCACTCTTCAGAGACCGGCTGGGTAAAATCCAGCTCTTCAAAGAGGCTGTGCAAAAACGTACCCGGTGAGGCGCCGCGCGGGAACTGGTGCGGCGTGAGCACCGGCTCGACGGGCACGCTACCGGCCCCAGCGGCATCCACGTCCAGTTTTGGCATCAGATCCTGCGCGATACTCTGCCCGTGCTGCTGTAAACCGGAGTAACTGGTGACGCGCCAGTCGTCAGCAATGGTGCGCGTCACCTCGCGGGCATGCAGCGCTGACTCTCCCTGCTCCAGCGTCTGCCAGCGACTGCTGTCGGGCTGGGATGGGATATGCAGGGCAACATGCTCTGAGCAAAGTGATTCGATGCACTGGCGCAGACCGGCAGCATCTTTGGGTTCGCCGCGCTGTATAAGCCGCCCCAGCGCGCTCAGATGAAAATCACTCTCGCCGCTCTTTTCGCCACGGCGACGGAACAGCGGCGCGACGCCCAGGGAACAGTGCCAGACCGAACGGGTCAGCGCCACATAGAGCAGGCGCAGGTCTTCCGCGAGACGCTCGGCTTCGGCCAGCTCAACGCTGGACTCCGCGTTGCTGAGATCGAGTACCGCTTCGAACGACTCGCGATCGTGGTAAAAGGCCTGGTCCTGCACGCGATAATTGGCGATAAACGGCAGCCAGACCAGCGGATACTCCAGCCCTTTCGACTTGTGAATGGTGACGATCTGCACCAGATGTTTATCGCTCTCGAGGCGCATCTGCTGGCTTGAGGAGTTGCTGTTCGGGTCGGCAATCTGCTGGGCCAGCCAGCGCACCAGGGCATGCTCGCTCTCCAGCTGCGTACCCGCTTCCTGGAGCAGCTCGCTGATGTGCAAAATATCGGTTAGACGGCGCTCGCCGCCCGCTGTCGCCAGCATATTCTCCGCAATATGACGCTGTGCCATAAGCTCACGCACCATCGCCATCACGCCACGTTTCTGCCATTTTTCACGGTAGCGAACAAACTCGTCTACCACAGAATCCCACGCGGCTTCGTCATTGTTGAGCGCATCAATGTCACGCGCGTTCAGCCCGAGCATCGCGCTCGCTAAGGCGCTGCGCAGCGTGCTTTCCCGCTCCGGGGCCAGGACGGCCTGAAGCAGCCACAGCATCTCCAGGGCTTCCAGCGTTTCAAAGACGCTGTCGCGGTTGGAGAGGTAAACGGAGGGAATATTCAGTAGCGTCAGGGCGTCGCGGATGAGCGCGGCCTCCTGACGGCTGCGCACCAGCACCGTGATATCGGATGCCTTTACCGGGGCTGGTTTATCCTCCTTCCACAGCAGCGCATCACCGCGCGCGCCTGCGCTGAGCCAGTCACGGATTTGCGCGGCACAATGCTGGGCCATAGCATTTTGATAGTCCGCGACGCCCCAGCTTTCCCCATCCAGCAGCCAGAAGTTCATGGCGGGCTGAGTTTCGCCGTTAAACTCGAAGCGCAGGGTGGTATTTTTCGGGGCAAATTTGACCGGCTGGAAAGGGATCTCCCGGAACATAAATGCCGTATCCATGCGGCTGAACAGCGCATTGACGCTTTCCACCATGCCGGGCGAAGAGCGCCAGTTGGTGTCGAGCGTGTAGTGCGCATCAACCTCGCTGCGGGCTTTCATATAGGTAAAAATATCCGCACCGCGAAAGGCGTAAATGGCCTGTTTCGGATCGCCGATTAACAACAGCGCGGTGCCGTGCTGCTGGCGCCAGATACGGCGGAAAATGCGGTACTGCTGAGGGTCGGTATCCTGAAATTCGTCGATCATCGCCACCGGAAAGCGGGTGCGAATCGCGGCGGCAAGCGCTTCGCCATTTTCACTGCACAGCGCCGCATCAAGTCGGCTCAGCATATCGTCGAACCCCAGCTCGCCACGGCGGCGCTTTTCGCGCGCGACGGCGTCGCGAATCTCCGTCATGGCACGGACGATCATCAGATCGTTGAGCGTCAGGGGTTCCGCAAGCAGGGTTTCAATCGCCACAAACAGGGGATGTTCAGGCACGATGCCGTCGGCTTTGGTCCGCTCAACCAGGAAACGCCGGGAGAATTTCTCCAGCGCATCCGGGAGCTGGTAACCGCGCGTCTCTTCCTGCGCCCACGCGCTGACCTTCTCGATCCATTTGCCCTGGTTACCGCGATTGAACTTACGTCGGTCGATCCCGGAATTCTCGATGATCGCGTCAATCTCGCCGACTGACTCAATCCATTTTTGCTTGATGTCGGCAATTTTCGCGATGATTTTTTCATGGCGGGAAGCCAGGGTTTCATCCGCTGGCGGCGGAGATTTGATGACCGGCGCTTCCCCCTGAAGGTAACGATCGATGGCGCGCAGCAGCGCTTCAGGCCCCTTCCACAACGCATGTACCGCTTCGGCAATATCTCGCTGTAACGGATAGCAGTGGCGACGCCAGAAATCCGCGCAGGCCTGATAGCGAAGCACGGATTCATCTTCAATGAGTTGTTGTTCAAACAGCATGCCGGATTCAAACGCGTTCAGGCTCAGCATACGCTGGCAAAAACCGTGAATGGTGAAGACGGACGCTTCGTCCATCTGCCGTTCTGCGAGGAGCAGCCACTGGGCTGCCTGTTGCTTATCGGCTATCTCTTCCAGAAGACTCGCGTAGAGAGGGTTATCCGTGCTCTGGCGCAGACAGGCGATGCGCAGTTCGTGGATGTTGGTCCGAATACGACCGCGCAACTCAGCGGTGGCGGCCTCGGTGAAGGTGACCACCAGCAGCTCTTCCACGCTCAAAGGCCGTGGAAAAGCGGCGTTGCCGCCAAGCCCTAACAGCAGGCGCAGATAGAGCGCGGCGATGGTGAACGTTTTTCCGGTTCCCGCTGAGGCTTCAATCAATCGTTCACCCTGCAGAGGTAAACGTAAGGGATCAAGGGACTCAGCGGTGTCGATCATTCTTTCTTACTCCAGGGCATAGATTGCTGCAGCGCGCTGACGCTCTTCCAGACTATCCAGCCTTTCGGGTTCACGTACTCCGTTTTCCCGTTCTGGCTACCAGAAACCTGGGACAGAATGGTGATCCCCTGCGGCTTAATGACCGCCTGATGGAAGAAGTCGGCAACCTTCTGCGGCGTCAGCTGTTTTATCTCGGCCACTACTTTATCACGCGAATCAAATTTCAGATTACCGCGATCGAAATCTTTGCTCAGCTGCGAGGCCTCTTCGCCCAGCGTCTGCGGCGGCTGCATCACCTGCGCGATGACGGCCTGCTGGATCTGGGCAAACTCTTCCGGCTTCATGGCGCGCAGTTTTGCTTCCACCTGCGGGAAGAACGCCTGATAGCGCTGCCAGAGATAGGCCGGTTGTTTGTCGCTGCTTTGCAGCAGGAAGCCCAGCCCCCACTGACGGCCTACGTTCATCGAGAAGGCAAACACCGCGTAGCCAAGCTGCTCTTCTGTGCGCAGCTGGTTATAGAACCACGGTTGAACAATTTGTCCCAGAACGGCGCTTTGCGCAGAGCTGGAAAATTCATCATAGCCCGTTGGCACAAACACCGCGGCCAGCGCGGAATCGGTGCTACTCCCCGCTTTTTCAAAAATCACATTCTGTTTTTTCTCAACCAGCACGTCCTGGTTGCGGCACCACTCGTCGCCTTTCGAACCGAGCTGCGTGCGAACATTCTCTGCCAGCGTTTTAGCCCGATCTTCGCTCATGTTGCCGACGATAAGAAATTCCGGACGCGTGTTAGTTTTCAGCGCGTCACGGTAAGCCAGCACCTCTTTTAATGAGATTGATGGCAGCAATGCACGGCGTTCTTCACGCTGGAAATAAGGTATTTGCGACAGCATCTGCGCAGGCATAAGCGCCTGATCGTAAGCTTTGCCCTTCTCTGCTGAATCCATCATCTGCGCATACCAGGATTTAGCCTGCTCAAGCTGCTCTTCCGTTGGCGTGTAGCTAAAGTAGCCCTCCAGCAGCGCCTTGAAAAGCTGAGGCAAACGCTGGGTATAGCCATTTGCATTGAGCATCAAACCGTTGTTGGCGTTGGTGGAGAAGCTGATCCCGCCCACGGCCGCCTGGTTGCTGAGCTGATCGAGCGCGATACCGGCCAGATAGTCATTGAGCGCGAACATCACCTGATTTTTGGCGCTGTTCATCGCTTTAGGATTACGCAGGACCACGCTGACATCGGCCTTTGGCTCGCTCGCGAAATAACGGCTTGGGGTATACACCACGCGCAGCGTCGGCTCATCAATAATAAGCTCCGGGTGCGGATAATCCTTAGTCGTTTTGATCAGCGAGAAATCATCCGGGATATAGGGGTTCAGCTCCGGCAGCTTCAACGCAATCTCACCGGCCTTCTTCTGCCAGTCGGCGAAGGTCTGGTCGCTGATTTTGTCTACCTGATAAGGAGCATCAACAAAGTACGCCGTCTTGTTATGCGGTTCGTTCGGGCTGATGTACCAGATGCGGGCATTCTGCGGCGTCATCATCGCCAGGCGCGCTTTAACCGCCTCGGCATCATAACGATCGGCAATATTGACCGCGTCAAGCGTGTGCGCCACCGGTACACGGATCATGGTATCTGCCAGCCACTCCACGTAATCCATATCGCGGGTAATGGACGGGTAACGGAAATCGAGATCCAACACGTGCGCCAGTTCATCAAAGTAGCGTTTATCGACGCCTTTCTCGCGCAGTAAAGAGAGGTAGCTAAAGATAGCCGCAACCACTTCATCACGGTTGGCCTGCCCTTTGTCGGTCAGGGTGGCGGAGATCGCCAGCACGCCGCTGTTGCCGTTTACCACGGGATCGGAATCGGCGCGGATCCCTTCCACCAGTCCCTGTTTTTGCAGCCAGTCAGATAAGGTTCCCGGGCTGCGGTTACCAATCAGGTAGGTCACCAGCTCGTCGGTTTTGCTGCGGAACTGGGCGGTGTTGTTATCAATGCGGAACTCAACGCGCAGCACTTTGCGGGGCATGGCAGGGACGTAGTGGATGATGATCCCTTTTTGCGCGTCCGTGACAACCGGTACGTCTATCTTCGGCAGGCCGATATTTTTATTCGGCACCCGGCCAAACGTTTGTGCCGCCAGGCCAGCAAGCTCCGGCAACGGTTTGTTGCTGTAAATAACCGCCTTCATCAGGTTGGCAGAGTAGTATTTGTCGCGAAACGCATGGAGGGCGTCAATGACCGGGCTTCCCGGTTTATCGCTCAGCGTCTCCAGGTTACCGCCCGAGAAACGTGACCCAGGATGCGCCGGGTTGATCGTTTCGGCGCTGACCTGCGCCATGCGCATACCGTCCCGGGTACGGGCCATGGTCAGCTCCGCATTGACGGCGTTACGCTCGCGGTCGGCGTATTTTTTATCCAGCAGCGGCGCGGCGATAGCATCGGCAAGGCGATCAACCGCCCCTGCCAGCGCGTCATTTTCGACTTCGAGATAAAAGGCCGTGCGGTACGGTGCCGTACTGGCGTTGTGGCTGCCGCCGTGCATTTTCAAAAACTCGGACAGGCTATCCGGCTGCGGATATTTTTTAGAGCCCATCAGCGTCATGTGTTCGAGGTAATGCGCCAGCCCCGGATGCGCCTCAGGATCTTCCAGCGATCCAACAGGCACCACTAACGCCGAGAGGGATTTCACCGCCTGCGGATCGGAAACCAGCAGCACGGTCATACCGTTATCAAGGCGAATAGCCTGATACTGACGGGTATCTTTTTCGCTCTTACGGATAGTTTCCTGGACGGGTTGCCAACCGGAGTCTGCCTGAGTGACGGGCGCCCAAAGGGCGACAAACAAAACAAATGCTTTGAACAAGGTGCTGCCTGGCATTACGACCTCTTTATCACGGCTATCCCGTCATACTTCAAGTTGCATGTGCGTCGGCTGCATGCGTTCACCCCAGTCACTTACTCATGTAAGCTCCCTGGGATTCACGCCCTTGCCGCCTTCCTGCAACTCGAATTACTTAGGGCAAACATCATTAACAAACTGCGTGCTGGACACGCCAACATCTCTTTATTTGGGTACATCAGTCCGTGATAAGAAGTGCATCATAAATGAACACCCCATGCTGCGCAATTTTTATACAGCGCTCAGGACTGATTAAATTTAAACAACGGTAACAGGTAGCGTTGCGCCTCTTCCGTAATAGCCTCGAAGTATTCTGGCTCAAGCGTTCGCCATAAACGTTGATACCAGACATCCTCACCTTCACCGCGCACCATCATGTTTCCTTCATAGGCCTGCATAAATTTACTGCGCGCTTTCTGCAGCGAAGCCTCGTCCGTTAACATCGCATCATTCTGCGCGTCATAACAGGCTTTTATCCACGCACCGCCACTTTCGGGCAGTAGCAGGAGGGGTTTGTTCATTCCCTGAAGATAGCCCTCGATGTACAAAGACAGATAGCGTAACGCCTGTTCTGCCTCCATTGGTGGGAAGCGCCACTCGCCGTCTTTGCGCACGAAGATCCGGCTTTCGCCTTTATTGCCACCCGCACTGTAGACAAGATGTTCCAGCCAGAGTTGCAATCCTTGTGAAACGCTGAGCAAAGAAGGCCGCCAGCGCAATAGCCCATCGGGCTGAACCTGGGTTAGCCAGCCCGTGAGCTGTACGCCATTACAGTGGAGATCGATTTCGATGCTTTGTCCGGGCTGGCGGTGCTCCCTTACGCGCTCAGCCAGAGCGGTCATCTCCTGGCACTGCGCCTCCCAGACAATTTCCCCAAACGCCCCGTAAGGCAGTTGCCCTGCAGCGCGGTAGCGGCGGTAAAGTTTGTCAGCATCTTCCTCTTCAACCAGCGCATTCAGCAGCTGGAGGTTTAACTGATAGCGCTCCAGCCCTTCCAGGGTAAAGGGTTCTGCATCCGGAATTTCACTCTCTTCAGAACGGAAATTGACCTGTAGTCGCTGCTGGAAGAAGGCGCGCACCGGGTGCGCCCAAAACCGCTGAAGCTGTTCGAAAGTCAGGGTGCTAATGGGCAGCGGATCAAGCGGCTGAATGAAATCCGTATGGGCTCGTCCCTCTTTTTTCGCTGCCGGCAGCCATTCGCGGGCATAGCTCTGCTGTTCGCTGACAATATAGTTTACCGGGTCAAACGGCATGCGGCTGTGGATACACGTAATGTGCGCCTTCACCCGCTGCTCGCTTTCATCGCAGTTAAGCGCGTCATCGCCAGCCAGATAGTGGCTCTGGCCAATATAGTCCACCAGTTCCTGCACCAGAACTGAGGGGAAGCGCTCGCTGTTGTCCTGAATGGAGCGGCCGATATAGCTGATATAGAGCTTACTTTGAGCAGAGATAAGCGCTTCAAGGAAGAGATAGCGGTCATCATCGCGACGGCTACGGTCACCCCGCTTTGGATCTGCGCTCATCAAATCGAACCCCAGCGGTGCCAGGGCACGAGGATAAACACCGTCGTTCATGCCGAGCAGACAGACCACCTTAAAGGGAATTGAGCGCATTGGCATCAGGGTACAGATATTGATGGGGCCTGCCAGGAAACGCTGGCTGATTCGCTCCTGATCAAGGCGCTGCGTCAACTCATCTCTCAGCAGCGACAAAGGAATTGCCTCGTGATAGTGGGAATTCACGCCCTCGTCGACGATAGCCTGCCACTGCGTTTCAATGAGCGCCATCGCCGCTTCGGTGTCACTGTCTGGCAGGAAGAAATCATTAAGTAACGCCCTGCAAACCGGGAGCCACGCTTCAAGCGGACGCGGCTGCATTAGCTCACGGCGCCAGCGGTTTAGCTGCATCAGGAGAGAAGCTAAATGCCCTACCAGTTCAGCAATCAAACCGCTGGACTCATCGTAAGGCAGCACTTCGTTCCACTCGCCCTGGCTGCTCTCCATGGCGTAGCCCAGCAGCATACGCGTCAGGCCAAACCGCCAGGTATGCTGCCCGGTTGGGGGAAGCTCGAACTCCTGGACGTTATCGTCATCGATCCCCCAGCGAACGCCTGATTCGTTTACCCACTGGCGAAGGTAGCGCAGCCCTTCTTCATTGATGTTGAAGCGCGCGGCCAGCACGGGAACATCCAGTAATGCCAGAACATCTTCGGAGATAAAGCGGCTATCCGGCAGTGAAAGCAGGGTAACAAATGCCTGCAATGCCGGGTGAGACTGGCGGGCACGACGGTCAGAGATAGCATAAGGCAGGTACCGCTCCCCGGTCGCACTGCCGAAAACGGCCTGAATAAAGGGACTGTAGCTGTCGATATCCGCCACCATCACCACGATATCGCGCGGGGTGAGTTCAGGGTCGTCCTGCAGCATCGCCAGCAACTGGTCGTGAAGTACTTCGACCTCACGCTGAGGGCTATGGCAAACATGGAACGTGATACTGCGATCCTCAGCATCCAGCTTCCGCTTGCTGTCGCTGCGCTCAAACTCTTTCGCCGTCACGCCCATAACGGCACGGTTTTCCAGATCCAGAATATCTAATTGAATATTATGCAGCAGGCTATCCGGCGCGATCTCGACAAAGGCGTCAACGTCACCCTCGCCTGATGAGGTAATATCGGAGAGCATATGAATGTAATCACGCCCCAGCTTCCCCCATGAGGCAAGCAGTGGATTGGGCAGGTTCTGGATACCGTCTTCATCAAAAAGCTGCCCGGCAGTCGAACCGTCTTTAAACAGCGGGACGGATCGTTCTTCAAAAAGGCGCTTTCGTTGGCGAGTTACCAGCCGCGCAAGCCAACGTTCGTCGAGGATATCCCCCCAATACTGTCGGCAAGGGTTGGTGAACAAAATATGAATATCAATATGTTTACCCAGCGCATACAAGGCCTTCAGATAAACAGGCGGTAATGCGGATATCCCACAGATAAAAACGCGTGACGGCAGTCGGGCTGGACGCTCCGACGCATTCTCGAGTATTGAGATAAACCGATCGTACAGGTTGGCACGGTGCCACTTAGGCTGCCCAAGCTTCTCCGTATGCTCTACCAGCGCTTTCCACAGCGGTGCCTGCCATATTTGCGCCTCCGGTAGTCCTTCAACCAGTTCGCCCGCTTCCCAGCGAATTAACCAGTCAGAACGGTAAACAAGGTATTGGTCGTAGAGATCGGCGGTGCGGGACGCCAGCTGGAACAGCTTGCGCTTATCGGTATCGTCATTGAGGTAGTGGCGCAGCATTGCGAATTCATCGTGTTGCAGCATTTCCGGCAGTAGCGCCATCAGTTTCCAGTTCATGCCCTGCTTGTTGAAGGCGCTCTGTTCGGGAATGTCTGGCAACACGCGCACGAACATATCCCAGATAAAGCTCGCGGGCAGCGGGAAATCAATGTTCGCGGCAATGCCAAACTTACGGGAAAGCGACATTTGCAGCCACTGTGCCATACCGGTGCTCTGCACCAGCACCATTTCTGGCTCAAAAGGATCGTCAAGCCGCTCGCGCTCAACGATAAATTCCATCAGCGCTTCCAGCACATCCAGACGATTTGAGTGGTAGACCCTTAACATAGACGCTCCCGACTACTGGCTAACCGGGCAATGCAGACGCGTTATCTCACCGCGTCGCCCCAGAGGAGAAATAAGTGTAACCGTGATGCTGACACATCCTGCGTGCGTTGTCTGCACCCGACTGGCCTGCCAGCCTGCGGGCAGAACATTTGTCGAGAGCTGTGCCTGATTCCATGCATGGTGCCAGAGCTGGCGATACTGGTTAAACAGGTTAAACCGCGCCGCCAGCGCCCGATGATAGCCGGCCAGTGCCGTGACGATGATGACCAGCAGCATCATCGCCAGCAGAACCTCAACCATGCTAAATCCTTTCTCTTTTTTTATGGCAGTTGGCATAGCGAACGCTCCTCTAGCGGACAAAAATCACTCCAGCCGTGAGGCGAAAAGCGAATTTTACCGTCGACGATCTCTCCTGAACGCCAGAGCAGCAGGTCGTTGACTCCGGCAATCAGTAAAACAGTGGTTTCACTCAGTTGCCGCAAACACACTCGCCACGCGGGTGCCTTTTTACATTGAACGTCAGGGTCGGGTGACCAGTTCTGAACGCGTCCCCACTCAAGCGCTGACTGGACAGAAGCCTGCTGCTGTAGCGAACGGCTTTCACCGCCAACGAGCGCACTAAACGTGGTGAGCTGCTGGTTTAGGCCAGTGAGGATCAGGGTACCGAGCACCAGCAAAAGCAGGACCAGCCCCAGAGAAGACATACCGCGTTGACGGTTCACAGGTTGTACCCCGTGACCGTATACAACGCCTGATAAGGCTCCCCCTGCTCGCCTTTGCGAAGGGCGGACAGTTCGATATTCAGCTCCGGCGCAAACCCGGCGCGTGTAACTTTCCTCACCACAAAGTGTGCAATCGCAAGCCTGTCCGGGTCCGTGAGCTTTTCCCATCCCTTACCTTCACACGAGGTTGCTCCACGCAGGGTTTCCAGCGCGCCCGATTCCAGACGAAAACCGGTGCTGTCGTTTTCTGATGCACTGCGATCCCAGCGGCCGTTACTGTTGGCATCCCACCGCACAATGACGCAACTGCCCTGCCTTGCGATCGTCAGCCCTTGCCCCTGACAGTTCCCCGCACAGTAACCCGCACGCTGAAGCTGTTTGCCGAAAGCAAACAGGCGCTGCCAGACCTCTTCTTCCAGCTCTCTCTGGCCGGATTGCAGTAATACCGCCCGCTGCAATCCGGGTAAAAAGCGCGATGCGCCAATCAACAACAGGCTACTGATGGCCGTGGCAATCAGAACTTCAGTCAGCGAAAAACCGCGCTGTCTCATCGACATGAACCTCCCTGTGAGACCTTACACATTCTGATGCGCCCTCCGTCTGAGACTATGATCAGCCATTCTCCGGCACGGCTTTGAACCCTTATCCGCTCTGCCCATGCCGTATCCCTTAACCCATAGAACCCTAATGACGGCGTGACTTCGCTCACCGCGACCTCTGGCCAGAGTGGAATCAGAACAAAGGGGCTTCCCTTCTCACAGCCTTGTACGGCTGAGCTCACGAGGCACTCCTTTTCGCCCACCCGCTGAAGGCGAATTTGATGGTCGCGGTTGTGCCGGTTGGCGTCGTTGCGCAGAAAGACCAGATAGTCGCGCACCTGGTCGGCGGTTTGCCACAACCGCTGCTGCCGCTGCCAGCTGTCCCAGCCGTACAGACCTGAGGCGCTGAGTATGACAACCAGCGAGACAGCCACCAGCGTTTCGATAAGCGTAAAGCCGTTCTCTTTTTTCATGCGGGAAGTGTGGCGATTCGACGAGGGCGTGGCGAGCGGTGAATAAGGGTTTTAGGAGGCGTTATCCGAAGAATTGAGCGTGTTGCAGCGTGTTGCACGCTTTCTTGATAACGCCTCGTAAAACGGGATGGAGACGAAAAAAAAACCGGCGCTAAACAGCACCGGTTGTGTCACGCTTTATCGCATCAGATAGCGACGGGCGCTTTGATGCCTGGGTGCGGGTCGTAGCCCTCAATCTCAAAATCATCAAAGCGGTAGTCGAAGATTGATGCCGGTTTGCGTTTGATAATCAGCTTCGGTAGCGCACGCGGTTCGCGGGTGAGCTGAAGATGCGTCTGTTCCATATGATTGCTGTAGAGATGGGTGTCCCCACCTGTCCAGACGAAATCACCCACTTCAAGGTCACACTGCTGCGCCATCATGTGGACTAACAGCGCATAGCTGGCAATGTTAAACGGCAGGCCGAGGAACACGTCACAGGAGCGCTGGTAGAGCTGGCAGGAGAGCTTGCCGTCGGCCACATAGAACTGGAAGAACGCGTGGCACGGTGCCAGCGCCATTTTATCCAGCTCACCCACGTTCCAGGCAGAAACGATGATTCGGCGCGAGTCCGGATCGTTTTTCAACTGGTTCATGACGGTTGTGATCTGGTCAATATGGCGGCCATCAGGCGTTGGCCATGCGCGCCACTGCTTGCCGTATACCGGGCCCAGGTTGCCGTTTTCATCTGCCCATTCGTCCCAGATGGAGACGTTATTTTCGTGCAGATACGCAACGTTGGTATCGCCTTGCAGGAACCAGAGCAGTTCATGAATGATAGAGCGCAGGTGGCAGCGCTTTGTCGTCACCAGAGGGAAGCCTTCTTGCAGATTGAAGCGCATCTGGTGGCCAAAAATGGAGAGCGTACCGGTACCGGTACGGTCGTTTTTCGGCGTGCCCTCATCGAGCACTTTTTTCATCAATTCAAGATACTGTTTCATGATTCCTCAGGAAAGTTGTTGCTGTGGACGACGACGATACGCCCAAATCATCATAATGGCACCCGCTACGATCATCGGAATGGAGAGGATCTGCCCCATGCTGATGTACTGTACCCATTCGCCGGTAAACTGGGCGTCGGGCTGGCGGAAGAATTCGACGATGATGCGGAACGCGCCATAGCCAATCAGGAACAGCCCGGAAACAGCCCCCATCGGGCGCGGCTTGCGAATAAACAGGTTCAGAATGATAAACAGCACCACGCCTTCCAGCGCCAGTTCGTACAGCTGGGACATATGACGCGGCAGCACGCCGTAGGTATCGAAAATGGACTGCCACTCCGGGTGCGACGGCAGCAGCGCGATATCTTCCGCGCGGGAGCCCGGGAAGAGCATCGTGTACGGCACGCTTGGGTCAACGCGGCCCCACAGCTCACCGTTGATAAAGTTGCCCAGACGACCAGCCCCGAGACCAAACGGGATCAGCGGTGCGATAAAATCTGACACCTGGAAGAAGTTGCGCTTGGTGCGTTTGGCAAAAATCACCATCACCAGGATCACCCCAATCAGGCCGCCGTGGAAAGACATGCCGCCGTCCCAGACGCGGAAAAGATAGAGGGGATCGTTCAGGAATACCGGGAAGTTATAGAACAGAACATACCCAATACGGCCACCGAGGAACACGCCGAGGAAGCCTGCGTATAGCAGGTTTTCAACTTCATTTTTGGTCCAGCCGCTGCCAGGACGGCTGGCGCGACGGCCCGCGAGCCACATGGCAAAAACGAAGCCCACCAGGTACATCAGACCGTACCAGTGAAGCGAAACAGGTCCTACTGAGAAAATGACCGGATCAAACTCCGGAAAATGCAGATAACCACTGTTCATCTGTCACCACAAGATGTTGTTATTCCGCTGAAAGTGGACAGCGGTAGAAATGCGATTCTGCCTTAAGCAGAGGCTCCAAAGTTGCGAATCATAGCATAAGGCTGGCGCGGAGGATGCGCCAGAGATGTAAAAGATGTGTATAGGGTTTTGTGCACGCTGGTCCCCTCACCCTGGCCCTCTCCCCAAAGGGGCGAGGGGATTGTTCACTGCTCGCATTAATTTGTGGGGATCCCTCAGCCCTGTGAGAGAGGGGAAGGCTTTAGCGACCACCGCGAATCAGGCCGCCCATACCGCGTCGTTCCATAAATGCCGCCACCTGGTGACGAACCTCAGCCGCCAGCTGTGCGTCAAGGCTGCGCTCAGCCAGCTCACGGGCATCATTGATGTCTATATGACGCAACAAATACTTCACGCGCGCTACGGCACGGCCGTTCATCGACAGATGGCGGTATCCCAGACCAATCAGGATCGCGACGCACATCGAATCTCCGGCCATTTCACCGCACAGGCGTAGATCAATACCGTACTGTTCAGCCTCACGGGCAATCATCGCCAGCGCGCGAATGATTGCCGGATGCAGGCTATCGTAGATACTGGCGACGCGGGTGTTGTTCCGGTCGACGGCCAGAATATATTGCGTCAGGTCGTTGGTACCGACAGAGATAAAATCAACGCGGTTTGCCAGCTGCGGCAGCATGAAGACCATAGACGGCACTTCGAGCATGACGCCGATCCGTGGTTTCGGGATCGCATAGCCAATCATCTCTTCCACTTCACGACCAGCACGCTCAATCAGGCGCCGCGCTTCGTCGATCTCATCAATGCTGGTGACCATCGGCAGTAAGATGCTGAGATTGCCCGTCGCAGCATTAGCGCGCAGCATGGCGCGCACCTGGATCAGGAAGATCTCCGGCTGATCGAGCGTAATGCGGATCCCGCGCCAGCCAAGACACGGGTTCTCTTCGCTGATCGGCATATACGGCAGCTGTTTATCCGCCCCGACATCCAGGGTACGCAGGGTGACAGGCTTGTCGTTGAACATTTGCAACATCCCCTGATACTGCGCCACCTGCTCCTCTTCGGAGGGGAAACCGCTCTGCAGCATAAACGGGATTTCAGTACGGTACAGGCCAATACCGTCGATGCGGCTGCCCAGCTTCTCTTCGTGCTCAGGGCTTAAACCGGCGTTGAGCATGACTTTGATCCGCTCACCGCTCTTCAGCTGTGCGGGAAGGTTAACGTCATCTTCCGCCAGCTTGCTTAATTCATTCTCTTCGCTGATGAGACGCTGATATTCCTGGAGCAGAACGGGTTCAGGATCGACCAGCAGTTCACCGCGGTAACCATCCACCACCAGCGTGCGTCGATGCAGTACCGACGGCTGGATATCCGCCCCCATAACGGTAGGAATACCGAGCGCGCGCACCATAATGGCGGCGTGGGAGTTAGCGGCACCATCGCGCACCACGACACCGGCCAGCCGGTCCTGCGGCAGTTCAGCCAGCGTCGTTGCCGAGAGTTCATCGGCCACCAGCACAAACCGTTTTGGCCAGGCGTTTGGCCCCTGAATGGTGTCATCAAGATGGAACAGCAGACGTTGCCCCAGCGCACGGAGATCGCCGGCACGCTCCTTCAGGTAACCGTCTGTTAATGCTGCAAACTGCTCAGCAAATTTTTCGATGACCTTTTTAACGGCCCATTCTGCTACCGAACCTTTATCCACTTCCGCAAAAAGCTCACGGCGCAGCCGCGCGTCGGAAAGCAGGTGCGAATAAAGGTCGAAGATAGCCGCCGTCTCTTTTTGCGCACCCGCCGCAAAGCGTTTGCTGTAGCGGCGAAATTCATTTGCCGCCTCTTCCAGCGCGGCGGTAAGACGCTCGCGCTCCAGCGCTTCATCGAGCGTAGAGGCTTCGTAAACCTGCTCCATTAACGGCAGCGTGGCGTCCATCCAGCCTTCAGCAATCGCTACCCCTGGCGATGCCGGAAGGGCACGAATGCGCGTATGGCGATACTGACCGAAGAGCGCTGCAAGCTGAGACTGTGAGAGGATCGCCGCCATCTGTGTCGCCAGCGTGACGAGGAAGGACTCTTCGCTTTCATCGTACTGACGCAGCTCCCGCTGCTGGACGACCAGCACGCCCAAAAGTTGACGACGCTGGATAATCGGCACGCCAAGGAACGCGCGGAAACGCTCTTCTTTTACGGAAGGGATGTATTTAAAGCTGGGGTGTTTTTGCGCGTCGGCAAGGTTGATAGGTTCAGCCAGCCGCCCAACCAGGCCGACGATACCTTCATCAAATGCGAGCGTTACGGTGCGTCCCCGTGGCTTTTTCAAACCACGGGTCGCCATCAGGTAATAGCAGCGCCGATCGTGGTCGGCCAGATACACCGAACAGACTTCGGTCTCCATCGCAAGACAGATGTCAGTGACCAGAATATTCAGCGCCTCGTTGAGACGCGGAGCACTGGCCACCTTCTCGACTATTTCTCGCAAGCGGGTGAGCATGATTTGCGTAGCTTAACCTCTTTTACGTCGCCATGCAGGTGCGCTCTGCGGCTTAGGCGGGATCTCCTGAAGCTGCATAACCACACTTGCAAACTCTTTCATCACCCTACGGTAAACATCGCGCTTAAATGACACGACCTGACGAACAGGATACCAATAGCTCACCCAGCGCCAGCCATCGAACTCCGGCGTACTGCTGGTTTGCATATTGATGTCTGAATCGTTGCCCACCAACTGCAGAAGAAACCACTTCTGTTTCTGGCCGATACAAACCGGCTTTGTGTCCCAACGCACCAAACGTTTCGGTAACTTGTAACGCAACCAGTTGCGGGTCGAGGCGAGGATGCGAACATCTTTTCGGCTTAAACCGACCTCTTCAAAAAGCTCCCGGTACATCGCTTGTTCTGGGGACTCTCCCGGATTGATCCCGCCTTGCGGGAACTGCCAGGAGTGCTGACCATATCGACGGGCCCACATTACCTGGCCCTGACGATTACAAATTACTATTCCTACGTTCGGGCGGTAGCCATCGTCATCAATCACCGGACTACCCCAAACTAAACCTTATATATGAATGATTGTTTCACACTACAGTGAGGCGGTAAACCACTCTCTTACAGGCCTGCAACCTAATAACATTTGAATAACTCACAAATAAGTGCAGAGTTATAAACAGATATACGGTAACGAGGACAATTTTATTCACCTTTTCTGTGGATATAGTTGTGAAGAAGTGTCTGATTACCGATGAACAACCTTAAACAACCTCTCCCGCCCTCTTTCACACCGTCAATATAAAATCATATTTTTCATACAATTAACTTAATACCAGTAAATAAAACGCAGATTAGCGTGACGTTCGTCACAGCAGGGATCGTCGTACTGATGAAAGATCGAACAGCGTCGGTTTTATCCACAGATTGTGCCAATAAGTTAGGCACAATTTGTCTGAAATTTGGATTTTCATCGCACGTCAAGGCTGTAAATTGAAACAGTAGTCAGGGTTATGCCCAGTTATCCCACTTTTCTGTGGATAACATGGTGTAAGATCCTGTTTATTGTCAGTGACCAGATTTGAACAACCCGTTTTACGTCTCAGATGAAACAGTTAAAACCTCATAAAAAAACCTATAAATCATAGGCATGGAATATTGGGACAGAAAAAGATAAACTCTATCCACAGGGGACAATTTCTTCGTTTATTTTTTAATCAAAAGGTTACCTTCATGCATTCGCTTACCCCCTTGCTCTCACCGCCGTCCAGCGAAGGCCAGCTGCTAGAGCAGGCACAGCGCCTGGCAGGCTTCTCGCTTGGCGAACTGGCGGCTATGGCAGGGCTTCAGATCCCGAAGGATCTTAAACGGGATAAAGGCTGGATCGGCATGCTGCTGGAGCTGTGGCTGGGTGCCAGCGCCGGGAGCAAACCTGAGCAAGATTTTGCCGCCCTTGGCGTCGAGTTAAAAACCATCCCCATCGACAGCTGGGGTCGCCCCCTGGAGACAACCTTTGTCTGCGTTGCGCCCTTAACCGGCAATACCGGCGTGACGTGGGAAACCAGCCACGTGCGTCATAAGCTGAAACGCGTGCTTTGGGTACCGGTTGAAGGTGAACGGCAGATCCCGCTGGCCGAACGTCGCGTTGGCGCACCGCTGCTCTGGAGTCCGGATGAAGAGGAGGAGCATCAGCTGCGCCTGGACTGGGAAGAGCTGATGGACATGATTGTGCTCGGGCAGGTCGAGCGAATTACCGCCCGACACGGAGAAGTGTTACAGCTGCGCCCGAAAGCGGCAAACAGCAAAGCGCTTACCGAGGCGATCGGCGCGATGGGCGAACCCATACTGACGCTGCCGCGCGGTTTTTATCTTAAAAAGAATTTCACCGGCGCGCTGCTTGCTCGTCATTTCTTACTTAAAACATAGTTTTTTACTTATTTTGCGAGCTCACAAACATAATCACCTGGTTTTTAAGATTTTACCGCTTCACCCTGTTGCCATAACGGGTTAATACTACACTATGATTTGATACGAGCCAGATGAGGACGATAACGATGAAAAAATGGGCGGTGTTAATTTCAGCTGTCGGGTTGGCGTTTGCCGTATCGGGCTGCAGCAGCGATTACGTCATGGCAACGAAAGATGGCCGGATGATCCTGACCGACGGCAAACCCGAAGTCGACGACGATACCGGTCTGGTCAGCTACCACGACCAGGCAGGCAATAAAATGCAGATCAATCGCGACGAAGTCTCGCAAATTATTGAGCGATAACGGTCGGAGGTCAGTAGCTTACTGGCCTTTTTGATTTTTTTCTTCCCCTTTTGCTTCCCCTCTGCCATGTTTATATTCCTTTGTCGGGAGGTTCCTGACGCGGTCTACATGTCTATTGAAGGAAGCCGGCTATGCATTATCACCGTATCCCCCACAGCGCTCTGGAGATAAGTCAACTGGGGTTGGGCACGATGACATTTGGTGAACAAAACAGCGAAGCCGATGCCCATGCACAACTCGATTATGCCGTCAGTCAGGGGATTAACCTGATTGATGTTGCAGAGATGTACCCTGTGCCACCACGCCCTGAAACACAGGGACTTACCGAAACCTACGTCGGTAACTGGCTGGCAAAACGCGGTAACCGTGAAAAGCTGGTCATCGCCTCGAAAGTCAGTGGCCCCGCGCGAAACAACGATGCCGGGATCCGCCCAAATCAGATCCTCGATCGCAAAAATATCCGCGCCGCGCTGGACGCGAGCCTGAAGCGTCTGCAAACCGACTATCTCGACCTGTACCAGGTCCACTGGCCCCAGCGCCCAACCAACTGCTTTGGCAAGCTCGGCTACAGCTGGAACGAGAGCGCCCCCGCCGTTACCCTGCTGGAAACGCTGGAAGCGCTGACGGAGTGCCAGCGTGCGGGAAAAATCCGCTACATTGGCGTGTCCAACGAAACGGCCTTTGGGGTCATGCGTTACCTGCACCTGGCGGATAAACACGATCTGCCGCGCATCGTCACCATCCAGAACCCGTACAGCCTGCTTAACCGCAGCTACGAAGTGGGGCTGGCCGAAGTGACGCAATATGAGGAAGTGGAACTGCTCGCTTATTCATGCCTGGGTTTTGGCACCCTGACGGGGAAATACCTCAACGGTGCGAAACCGGCCGGGGCGCGCAATACCCTCTTTAGCCGCTTTACCCGCTACAGCGGCGAACAAACGCAAAAAGCCGTTGCAGCCTATGTGGATATCGCGAAGCGCCACGGCCTTGATCCGGCGCAGATGGCGCTGGCCTTTGTGCGCCGTCAGCCGTTTGTTGCCAGCACCCTGCTGGGCGCGACCACGATGGAACAGCTTAAAACCAATATTGAGAGTTTCCATCTGAACCTGAGTGAAGAGGTGTTGGCGGAGATTGAAGCGGTGCATCAGGTATACACATACCCGGCACCGTAATAAAAGCAAAACGGCAACGTGCGTTGCCGTTTTTAGGGTTTGCCCCCTCTCCCGGTGGGAGAGGGCCGGGGTGAGGGCATCAGGCCGCACTTATCAGCGCCGACGCTGCCAAACCCACAATCCCGCAATCGCCAACGCGAACAGTCCACCAAATCCGACGCCAATCGCCACCACCGGTACCCCCACTTTCACCGCCAGCGAATAGAGTCCCAGCATTAACAGCATTGCCAGGTTTTCGCCGAGGTTTTGTACCGCAATGGCATTCCCCGCCCCGACGGTCTGCTTGCCGCGCTCCTGAAGTAACGCATTCAACGGCACCACGAAGAAACCGCCCAGAATACCAATCAGGATCAGCAGGGCATAAGCGGGCAGCAACGCATGCTGAAGCGAGAAAATAAGCACCACGACGCCAATCAGGATCCCCGCCGGCATGCAGCGTGCTACCGTTTCGAGCGTTACCAGCTTCGCTGCAGCGCCTGCGCCAGCCACGATGCCGATCGCTACCATCGCATTAAGATAGGTCGGCGTCGCATTGTCAGTAATTCCCAGCGCCACCGGTACCCACAGGACCAGCAGGAAGCGCAGCGTGACGCCCGCCCCCCAGAACATACTGGTTCCCATCAGGGAGAAACGCGTTTCCCCGTTACGCCACAGCACGCGGCACGCGTTGAAGAAACTGCCAGTCATCGGTTTGAAGCGCCAGGATTGCCCCGGGCGAGCGACCGGCAGCTTCGGAATAAACAGGTTAGCCACGACCGCCCCGCCATACACCGCCGCGCATACGCCCAGAGCCGCCAGGACATGCCAGTCGGCCAGTACGCCTCCTGCGACGGAGCCGAGCAGGATAGCGGCAATGGTTGACGACTCCATCAGACCGTTGGCTTTGACCAGCTTATCGCCCGTGGTCAGCTCGCCAAGAATGCCATACTTCGCCGGAGAGTAGGCAGCAGCGCCGATGCCCACAAGCGTATAGCCAATAAACGGATTGAAGCCAAAGCAAATGCTGGAGGCACCCAGCAGCTTGAGACCGTTGGCAAACATCATCACCCGGCCCTTCGGGAAACTGTCCGCCACCTGCCCCACAAACGGGGCAAAGATAATGTAAGCGCCCACAAACACCATCTGCAGGATCGGCTGACTCCAGTCGGGGTAAAACTCGGCTTTCAGCAGGGCCAGCGTGGCGAACAACAGCGCGTTATCGCCGAACGCAGAGAGAAACTGCGCGGCAATGACCGCCATCATGCCTTTTGAACGCAGTGAGGTGTTAGTGTGTACTGACTCACGCATTTTGCTGTTCCGCCTCTTCAACCATGCCTTTCAGGGTCACGAAATCGGGTTTCCCACTACCCAGCACCGGAAGCTGCTTCAGGTAGCGAATATCGCGCGGCACCGCCAGCTCGGGAATGCCATGCTCACGCGCATAGCTCAGTAGCCTGTCGCGCTTAAGCTCGCCGTCGGTGGTAAACAGCACCAGCGCCTCGCCTTTGCTGGCATCACTCTTCACCACCGTCGCATGCATTTTATCGGCGGAGACAGCCGTCGCCAGTTGTTCGACCATTTCCAGAGAGACCATTTCACCGGCGATTTTGGCGAAGCGTTTTGCGCGTCCCTGAATCTGCACAAAGCCTTGCTCATCGAAACGCACGATATCACCGGTGTCGTACCAGCCGGTTTCAACCTCGCCGTTGACGTTTTCCGCCGTCGGCGCTTCCAGCCGGCCTGGGTTTTCTACGCGCAGGTAGCCGTTCATCACGTTTGGCCCTTTCAGCTGCAGGCGGCCCCCCTCCTCAATGCCCGGCACGGCCAGCAGACGCGCATCCATCCCCGGCAGAATTCGGCCCACCGTACCCGGTTTCGCCGCCATGGGTACGTTGATGGAGACCACGGGCGCGCACTCGGTAACGCCATAGCCCTCAAGAATGCGCAGGCCAAACTTGTCCTGCCAGATCTGACGCGTACTCTCCTGCAGCTTTTCCGCACCGGCCACCACATAGCGCACGCGGAAGAAATCATACGGATTGGCGAAACGGGCATAGTTACCCAGGAAGGTTGAGGTCCCGAACAGGACGGTGCAGTTACGGTCATACACCAGCTCCGGCACAATGCGGTAATGCAGCGGGCTGGGATAGAGGAACACTTCCGCACCGGTCAGCAGCGGCGTAAAAAGTCCCACCGTCAGGCCAAAGGAGTGGAACAGCGGCAGCGCCGACATAAAGCGGTCACTGGCAGTAAAGTCGGCAATGCTTTTGATCTGCTCAACGTTCGCCAGAATACTCTTGTGGCTGTGAACAACGCCTTTCGGGTTGCCCTCCGAACCCGACGTGAAGAGGATAATCGCATCATCTTCCGGCTGCTGTTTGACCTGCGCCAGACGCGGCATCAGCAGGTGTGCAAAAATCCACAGCTTGTCTCCGGTGGTCACGTCCGCTCTCAGATCTTCCAGAAAGACCCAGCGCACCTGGGTCAGCTGTTCTGGCAGATGCCAGAGCTTGCCTTTGTCCAGGAACTGTCGGGAGGTAAAGACGGTATTTATCTGGGCGGCGGTAATGGCGCTGGTCAGCCCTTTCACCCCCGCCGTGTAGTTCATCATCGCCGGTATACGTCCACGGGAAACCGCGCCAAAAATCACCGCCGCGCTGATGCCCGCGTTTGGCAGCATCAGGCCGATCTTTTCGCCCTTCTTGCTGTACTTCTCCAGAATGCGGCCCACAAACAGCGTTTTGGTCAGCAGCTTGCGATAGGAATCCGGGGTAAAGTTGATGTCTTCGATGCAGTTTTTCTTTGCGCCATAGCGGTACTGCGCGGAAAGCAGGGATTCGTACAGCGTTTCGCGCGGGCGCACGGCCATGCGCGCTTCCATCATAATCTGGTGCAGCATTTCCCCGGCGATTTTACGGCGATCGCGGGCACGCGGCGCGTCGGGCATCGGGAGCGACGTTGGCGGCAGAATATGCAGAGTGATTTTGGGGAACAGACGCTGCTTCACCAGCCCCTTCAGGCGGCTGAAGTGGGTCAACTCTGCACCTTCGATACGCAGCGGCACCACGGTCGCTTTTGACTTCGCCGCGACAAAACCCGCGCCGTCGTAGATTTTCATCAGCGAACCGGTCACTGAAATGCGCCCTTCCGGGAAAATAACCACCGGACGCCCCTGCTCTACCAGACGTACCAGATGTTTAATCATCATCGGCTTTGTCGGGTCGAGCGGCACAAAATCAATCAGCGGGGTGAGCCAGCGCATGTACCACTGCTGGCTGATGGAGGTGTACACCGCAAACACCGGGCGCACGGGCAGAAATAGCGCCAGCAGAATGCCGTCTATAAAGGAAACATGATTGGGTGTGATGAGAACGCGCTCGCCGCGAAGCGCCTGGGCGTCGCCAGTGACGCGGATGCGAAAAAGAATACGGAACAGTGTACGGAAAAACCCAAATAGCATCTCAACTCCCTTTGCCAGACAGTGTGGTGGGGTGACGGTAAATGGTGGCAGATTACACGAGAAGTGATACAGGAGCGACAGCAAAAGTGGGGACGAAAAAAAACCTGCGCATCCGCGCAGGTTGGTGCAAGTGATGAGTACGAAACCGTACTAAGAATTCTCACCAATCAATACCTCTGGGATCTTGATTGTGGCTGTTGACCCTGCGCTTCGCCAGCAGTAAAACGCAAGGGAATGAGCCGAAATGCAACCAGGTGTGAATATTCTCTGTTGCTGTTACAGGTTGAACTGTCAGGCAAAAAAAAACCTGCGTAAGAACGCAGGCTGGTGTAAGTCGTGTTAATCAACCGGAGTTGATTCCACCTATCAATACCTCTGGGACCTCAACTCTACCAACCTCTTTAACGTCATCGCCACCGGCCAATCGCAACAGCCTGAGGCAAAGTGTAACTAAAGGTTCAGATTGACATTCCTCAGACATGACCAGGCGTGTAACGATTACACTATCAGGGTGGGTCTGCGTCACGTTTGTGGCGCGAGGGAATCGGCTTCCCTTGAATGCGCGTCACTTTTCCGCAACACTATTTAGTGTGTAAACGCTTACCCCAAATAAGAAGGTTATAAATGGCGACAATAAAGGATGTGGCTCGTCTGGCAGGTGTGTCGGTAGCCACCGTCTCCCGCGTGATTAATGATTCACCCAAAGCCAGTGACGCATCACGCCAGGCGGTACAAAGCGCCATGGAAACCCTGAATTACCATCCAAATGCCAACGCCCGCGCGCTCGCCCAGCAGTCAACGGATACCATTGGGCTGGTGGTGGGCGACGTTTCCGACCCCTTTTTCGGGGCCATGGTTAAAGCGGTTGAACAGGTCTCTTATCAGACGGGTAATTTTTTACTGATCGGCAATGGCTATCACAATGAACAAAAAGAACGCCAGGCTATTGAGCAGCTGATCCGCCACCGCTGCGCGGCGCTGGTTGTTCACGCCAAAATGCTCCCGGATGCCGAACTGATTCACCTGATGAAGCAGATGCCCGGAATGGTGATCATCAACCGTATTATCCCCGGCTTTGAAAAACGCTGTGTGGCCCTCGACGACCGCTACGGCGCCTGGCTTGCAACTCGTCATCTGATTCAACAGGGTCACACCCGGATTGGCTATCTCTGTTCCAATCACCCTATTTCTGATGCGGAAGACCGCCTGCAGGGCTACTACGACGCCCTGCGCGAAAATGGTCTGCCGTGTAATGACCGTCTGGTGGCCTACGGAGAGCCGGATGAAAGCGGCGGCGAACAGGCCATGACGGAGCTGCTGGGTCGTGGACGAAATTTCACCGCGGTTGCCAGCTATAACGATTCGATGGCCGCCGGGGCAATGGGTGTCATGAATGACAACGGGATTGAGGTGCCGACGGAGATCTCACTGATTGGCTTTGACGATGTCCTGGTCTCCCGGTACGTGCGCCCGCGCCTGACCACCGTCCGTTACCCAATCATCACGATGGCCACCCAGGCCGCAGAGCTGGCGCTGGCGCTGGCCGAGCAACGCCAGCCGCCGGAGATTACCCATCTCTTCAGCCCAACGTTAGTGCGCCGTCACTCCGTTGCAGCGCCTGCTGACGCGCAGAGCGAATAACGATACAGGTGTACCGTTTTATCCGGATACTCCAGCCCATCGCCAATATACTGCCAGCCGTAACGTTCATAGAAGTCGCGGCAGGCAGACCAGAGATGGAGTTCCTCGTACCCGGCCCGTGCGGCGAAGCGAATAACGTGCTGCTGTAACTTTCCTGCCAGCCCCTTGCCGCGCGCCGCGTCGTCAACGTAGAGCGCCGCCAGCCACGGAAAAAGATCCTGACGGGTAATCAAATCGCAGCGCCAGAGTCCCACCGTGCCGAGAAGCCGTTCATCTTCTACGGCGATAAAGGTCAGCGGCAGGACATCCGGCGTCTGGCTGTGCGCAACGATGCTGTGGAAAAATTCCCGTGAAAGCCCCTCGCCAAAGGCCTGCCATAGCCAGTCGGTAACCTGCTCCGCATAGTGCGGTGCCTCGTAAAGCGGGAGGATGACGGTCTTTTTCACGTTTCACCTGCGTTTTTAATGAATATGCTGGCCTGACGCCTCCAGCCGGGTTTGGCGAGTATTTTACCAGAGTCAGACTATTTAGTTTTACTTCTGGCAGGCCAGGCGAATCGTGACCAAAAAGCGTGATCGTGGCAGAAGTTTTGCGCTTCCCGCATCGCTTATACGCTGTCAGGTCTGTGTTAAACTGCAGACCATTACGTGGAAGCAGGAATGTAGAATGGCAACAATGCTGGATGTCTCACTGCGCGCGGGCGTGTCGAAGGCTACCGTCTCGCGCGTGCTGAACGGCACAGGTCAGGTTAAAGAGAGTACGCGTCAGCAGGTCTTTGCTGCGATGGAAGAGCTGGGCTACCGCCCAAACTTTCTCGCGCGTTCGCTGGCTAACCAGACCAGCAACAGCATTGGTCTGGTCGTCTCTACCTTCGACGGCTTTTACTTTGGTCGTCTTTTGCAGCAGGCGTCGCGGCAGACCGAAACCCACGGGAAACAACTGATCGTCACCGACGGTCACGACGCGCCAGAGCAGGAAGAACAGGCGGTGCAGATGCTGGCCGACCGCCAGTGCGATGCCATCGTGCTTTACACGCGCTATATGAGCGAAAAGGCGATCATCAAGCTGATTAATACCGTGCAAACGCCTCTGGTGGTCATCAACCGTGAAGTCAGCCAGGCACCGGAGCGCTGCGTATTCTTCGAACAGCAGGATGCCGCGTTTAAGGCGGTGGATTACCTGATCAATCAGGGCCACCGGGAGATCGCCTGCATTACCGTCCCGATCCACACCCCCACGGGTAAAGCGCGGCTAATGGGCTACCGTAAGGCGCTGGAAAAGCACGGCATTCGTCTGGACGAGCGTCGAATAAAGTACGGTGATGCGGGAATGACGCGGGGCTATGAGCTGTGTAAGGAGCTGATTGCTGAAGGGGTATCGTTCAGCGCGCTGTTTGCCTGTAACGATGATATGGCGCTGGGCGCGTCCAAAGCGCTGCATCAGGCAGGGCTTAAGATCCCGCAGGATATCTCCCTGTTCGGCTTTGACGATGCCCCAAGCGCGAAGTGGCTGGAGCCTGCGCTCTCATCGGTTTATCTTCCGATAGATAACATGATCGTCACGGCTATCGATCAGGCGATCCGGCTGGCGAAGAACCAGCCGGTCGATGCGATCCCGCCGTTTACCGGCACGCTGGTATTACGCGATTCGGTCACAACGGGGCCGTACTTTCATCAAACGAGTTCCAGCGCCAGCAGTTCCTGAATGGTCTGACGACGACGGATCAGCCGCGCCTTGCCGTTATCAAACAGCACTTCCGGCAGCAGCGGACGGCTGTTGTAGTTCGAGGACATAGACGCCCCGTACGCGCCGGTATCGTGCAGCACCAGGTAATCGCCAGGCGCTACCTCCGGCAGCGCACGGGTTTCCACTTTGCCGCCTTCCTGCTGGGTAAATACGTCACCGGATTCACACAGCGGGCCTGCGACCACCGTCTCGCGGCGCGGCGCGTGCGTTAAATCGCGGCCATCGGCGGCAAGGGCGGTAATGTGATGGTAGCTGCCGTACATGGACGGACGCATCAGGTCATTAAAGCCCGCGTCAATCAGCACGAAGTGGCGGGAGCCCATCTCTTTGACGCTGCGCACCTGCGCCACCAGCACGCCGGCTTCGGCCACCAGGAAACGACCCGGTTCAATTTCCAGCTTCACGGCATGACCAAAATGCGCGGCGATTTGATCGCGCGCGGCGCTCCACAGGCCGTAATAGTGATCGGTGTCGATCGCCTCTTCCCCTTCGCGATAAGGAATGGAAAGACCGCCACCGGCAGAGATCGCCTCCAGATCCTGGCCGAAGTCGACAACCTGGCGCACCATTGCCCCGCACACCTGCTCCAGGTGCCCGTAATCGACGCCAGAGCCAATATGCATATGAATGCCCACCAGCTTCATGTTGTAGCGCTGCAGCACCTCCAGGGCAGCAGGCATATCGGCGTACCAGATCCCGTGCTTGCTGTTTTCGCCCCCGGTGTTGGTTTTTTGGCTGTGGCCATGACCGAAGCCCGGGTTCACCCGCAGCCAGACGCGATGACCAGGCGAAACCTGCCCAAGCTGCTCCAGCATATCCACAGAACCGGCATTCACCGGCACCTGCAGTTCATGCACGCGCGCAAGCGTGGCGTCGTCGATCACATCCGCGGTAAAGACGATCGCATCAGGATCGGTTTTCGGATCGAACCCGGCCGCCAGCGCACGCTCGATTTCACCCAGCGACACGGAGTCAACCTTCACGCCCTGCTCGCGCATCAGGCGCAGAATGTGAATATTGGAGCAGGCCTTCTGGGCAAAACGCACCACGTCAAACTGATGCAGGGCGGCGATCTTCTCGCGAACGATCTGCGCGTCATAGACCCATACCGGGCAGCCAAACTCGGCGGGCAGGCGCAGCAGGTTTTCAGCGTTCAAATCGGTATCCGTCTGGTTGAGCGGGCGTGGCATGGTCTTCTCCGGGTCAATTCATTTTTAATGATTACGCCACAGCGGAAGCCGAATAAAAAATATCGTTTTATCGCGAGTCTATGCAAAAATGATATGGACAGTTCTTTGCTTTCAGGTGCCCTATGCCCGCCGTCAATTTACGCCACATCGAGATTTTTCACGCCGTGATGACCGCCGGCAATCTCACCGAAGCCGCACAGATGCTGCATACCTCCCAGCCGACGGTCAGCCGCGAGCTGGCGCGCTTCGAGAAAGTGCTGGGGCTGAAGCTGTTCGAACGCGCCCGGGGAAGGCTTCACCCGACGGTTCAGGGGTTGCGCCTGTTTGAGGAAGTGCAGCGCTCATGGTACGGGCTGGACAGAATCGTCAGCGCGGCGGAAAGCCTGCGCGAGTTTCGTCAGGGCGAGCTGTCGATTGTCTGCCTGCCTGTCTTCTCTCAGTCCTTCTTACCGACGCTGCTCCAGCCTTTTCTGGCCCGCTATCCCGAGGTCAATCTCACCATCGTGCCGCAGGAGTCGCCTCTGCTTGAAGAGTGGCTGTCGGCACAGCGGCACGATCTCGGGTTAACCGAGACCTTCTCGACACCTGCAGGAACGGCGCGCACGGAACTGCTCGCGCTGGATGAAGTGTGCGTTCTGCCCGCCGGGCATCGGCTTGCTCACAAAGCGGTGCTGACGCCTGCGGATTTTCACGGTGAGAACTACATTAGCCTGTCGCAAACCGACAGCTACCGGCAGCTGCTGGATACGCTTTTTGCTGAGCATCAGGTGAAGCGGCGGATGGTGGTAGAAACGCACAGCGCGGCCTCAATATGCGCGATGGTTCGTGCGGGCGTCGGCGTCGCGGTCGTCAATCCGCTTACGGCGCTGGACTATGCCGGGAGCGGGATCGTCATCCGCCGTTTTAGCGTTTCCGTCCCGTTCACCGTAAGCCTTATCCGCCCGTTGCACCGTCCGGCTTCCGCGCTGGTGGACGCATTCACCGAACACTTAGTTGAGCATGCGCGTCAGGCGGCGCTTCGCTTGCCTGACCTGCAAAACCCGTTATGACAGCATAAATTCCACGGCATCTGCCGCGTGAATAGCCGCGGTATCAAACACCGGGATGGGGCTTCGTTCGGCCGGCACCAGTAAACCGATCTCCGTGCAGCCGAAAATCACCCCTTCAGCCCCCTGTTGCGCCAGTTTCTCTATTACGCTCACGTAATACGCACGGGAGGTTTCGCTGAAGGTTCCGAGGCAGAGCTCGTCGAAGATAATCTGATTAATGCGCGCCCGGTCCTCCTCATCCGGGATCAGGCTTTCTATCCCAAACTCGCTGTGCAAGCGCCCGCGATAGAAATCCTGCTCCATGGTGTAACGTGTGCCCAGCAAGGCCACGCGCGACATTCCCGAGGCGCGAATTGCGCGTCCGGTGGCATCCGCGATGTGCAGGAACGGCAGCGAACAGCGCGCTTCAATGTGCGAGGCCACTTTGTGCATCGTGTTGGTACACAGCAGAATGCCCTGCGCCCCCGCACGCTCCAGCCCCAGCGCGGCATCGGCCAGTATTTCTCCGGCTTTATCCCATTCGCCGCTCGACTGACAGGCTTCGATTTCATGAAAATCAACGCTGTGCAGCAGCAGGCTCGCGGAGTGCAGGCCGCCCAGACGCTGCTTTACGCCTTCGTTAATCAGGCGGTAATAAGGGATAGTCGATTCCCAGCTCATCCCACCTAACAGGCCAATCGTTTTCATCATCCCTCCTTCTCTGTTTAAGCCAGTGAAGCAAACTTGTGATCCTGTTTCCAGATCTTTGTTGCGTCGTTTTCTTTTTAAGCTGGCCCATATAAATTAAATAAAACACCGTTTTATTATAAAGGGCAAGACCATGTTTATGTTCCACAAAGAGACCGCGTCTGAAGATTTAGGGAACGGCGTTACGCGTCGTGTGCTGGCCCACGGCGGCAGGATGATGGCGGTTGAAGTGCATTTTGAGCAGGGTGCAATTGGCCCACTGCATAACCACCCGCACGAACAGTTAACCTATGTTCTCTCCGGCGAGTTTGAATTTACGATTGGTGAAGAGAAGCATGTCGTGACGGCGGGAGATACGCTCTACAAAAAACCGCATGTGATGCACGGCTGCCTCTGCCTCAAGTCCGGCACGCTGCTGGACACCTTTACGCCTGTCCGCGAGGATTTCCTGAAATAAAAAAAGGCGCTGTTTCAGCGCCTTTCCTGTATGCAGAATTTATTCCGTTACCGGCTCTGGCGATGGGTTTCGGCTGAGCATGGCCTCACGCAGTAACACGCTGCCGCAGGCAAACAGAGCGCCAAGGATCGCTGCCAGAATGACAATCATCCCTTTGCCCGGGCCGTCTTTTTTCACTGGCATCGATGGCGAAAGCTGATACCTGAATGGCTCAAGCTTAACGTCTGCAAAGGAGAGTTTTTTCAGCTGCGCCAGGTAATATTCCCGGTTCTGGAAATCCGCGTTCAGCTCCGTCACGTCCTTGAGATTTTTTTCAATCTTTAGCTTTTGCGCGATACCGTCAGCCCCGAGCGCAACGGAGTAATCCGGATCGTCTTTTACCGCCTGTCCGTTGCTGTACACGGGCTTCTTAATGCCCGCGGCATTCGCCACTTCCAGCGAATAATTCAGCCGCTGCAGGTTGGTGTTGTGCACATTGGTCAGACGAACGCGGTCGAGCGCCAGCTGCTGTTCTACCTCGTTCGTTTTGAGGGCGATCTGATTGCGGATATTTTGCACCGTCTCTTTCTCAACAATTGCCGAGATATACTCGATATACCCCTCCAGGACGGATTGGGCATCGGCTGCGGTCGGCGCGGTGAAGCTCAATGTCCAGGAGACGAAAGGCGATTTATCCGCGTCTTTTCCCTGAACATCATTCACCGCTTTCATTCTGTCTGCGATATTAACAACCGCACGGTGCAGTTCAAGCGGGTCCACTTCCGCATTCTTAAGCTGCGCCATCACGTAAGGGGAAGAGGTCATATACTCTTCGAGCAATGACTGCGACTGGAATTTTTTAATAAACAGGTCAAAGATTTCCTGACGGGTGACCGTCACCTTCACGTCAAGAACCTGCAGCGCAACCATCATCTGGCGCAGCGGGTTCCACTGTGTCTGTTCCGCCGGAGTGATCACCGCTTTACTGGTCCATTTTTGCGGCAGTAGAAGCGCAATTGCCAGACCTGCCAGCGCGAAAACAAAGATAATGGTGGCAATACGTTTTTTCGCGGTAATCAGAACATCTAACAGACCCAGAAGATCGATCTCTTTTGAACTGACTGCTGGGGGGGCATATGAGGGAAAATCGAGGTCCGTTTTTTTCTTGAAATCCATTGCTGACATAACCGTTCTTCTGTTTCGGGTGCAGTAAATTCCTGCCGGATGAGTTCAGTTGCCCGATAATACAAGAAACTAAGAATAATCTGAATGCGAGAATGGACTATCTGAGAGATTGCTATCAAAGTTGGTAGTTATTAAGCATCACGCTAACAAAACGCCGGGTGGCGCTGCGCTTACCCGGCATTACCCCTTACACGCCGATATTTCGCAGTTTCTCCCCGCTCATCAGCTTGCGTTCAATATGCTCCAGCGTCACGCCTTTGGTTTCTGGAATTAGCCAGAATGTGACGCCAATAAACGCCACGTTCAGCACCGTATAGAGCCAGAAAGTTCCCGCCGCGCCAATCGCATCCAGCAGCGTCAGGAAGGTCGCGCCGATGATCATGTTCGATACCCAGTTGGTGGTGGTGGAACAGGTGATACCAAAATCGCGACATTTCAGCGGCTGAATTTCAGAGCACAGGATCCACACCACCGGCGCGGCGCTCATCGCGTAGCCAGCGATGCACATCATGGTCATGCCCACGGAGAGCCATGAGAGGCCACTGGACGCCGTGCCGTTATCAAACTGCATCAGGCAGTAGCCGAGGATCAGCGTACCGAGCGCCATCACGCTGAAGCCAATTTTCAGCGCTGGCTTACGTCCGGCTTTATCGACGGTGAACACCGCAATAAAGGTGGCGAACATAAAGGTGAGCCCCACCACCAGCGTGGCGATCATCTGCTGTTCGGTGGTGGTAAAACCGGCCATTTTGAAGATGCGCGGCGCGTAGTACATGATGATGTTCATCCCGGTGAACTGCTGCATCGCCTGGAGCAACATACCGAGAAATACCGCGCGGCGCACGTTGCGGTTAACCTTGAACAATGACCAGCCACCCTGCTTCAGCTTCAGGCTTTCGCGGATCTCGTTCAGCTCTTCACGCGCTTTCTCAGACGTGTCGCGCAGCATACGCAGCACCTCTTCCGCCTCCACGTGACGCCCTTTTTGCGCCAGCCAGCGCGGGCTGTTCGGCAGGAAAATCACTAATACAATCAACACAACCGCAGGCAGCGCCAGCACACCGAGCATCGCCCGCCAGTTACCGCTGTAGCTGAAGTACGTATCGGACAGGAACGCCAGCACGATGCCCAGCGTCACCATCAGCTGGTACATGCTGATCATCTTGCCGCGCACGTTCTCGCTCGCCATTTCGGAGAGATACAGCGGTGCGGTGTAGGAGGCGATCCCCACCGCCACGCCCAGCAGCACGCGGGAGAGCAGCAGCACTTCAACGTTGGTGGCAAACGCCGAACCAATGGATCCGGCAACAAACAGGACCGCCCCGACCATCAGGCTGTATTTGCGCCCGAGGCGGAACGAAAGCCAGCCGTTAAACAGCGCGCCGATGGCCGCGCCGAGCATCATGCTGCTCACCACCCACTCCTGCAGGCGGTTACTCAGCGTAAAGTGATCGGTAATAAACGGCAGCGCACCGGCGATAACGCCGATATCCAGGCCAAACAGTAAACCGGCCACGGCTGCCGCAATGGAGACAAACTGGTTCATGCGGCGGGTATCGCGCAGCGCAGCGGGCATCAGGGTAGAGTCATTTATAGATGTCATATTTTTCCTGCCTCAACAGCAAAATTCGTTAAGTGAAATTACGAGATAGCGGGGAAAAGTGTCAGGCCGGAATTCGTGAAGATATGGATTATTTCGCTATGGCATAGCGATCTGTGATGGACATTACAATTTCAACCAATGCTGGATAATCACCTTATTTTACTAATACCTTAATTTTTCAGTAATAAAAGTGTGATGGCGGTCATCTATGATTTTTCAGTATGGATTTTTCGTGTTTATCAATATGGACTTTGGCAAATTTTAAGCAAAAAAAACCTCCGCCGAAGAGCAGAGGTATTTGTCATAAGTGGGTCTATCGCGCCAGCCAGCCTCCATCAACCGCGACGGTATAACCATTGATATAGTCCGATGCAGGGGAAGCCAGGAACACAACCGGCCCCATCAGATCGCTCGGAAGCCCCCAGCGGCCAGCCGGAATACGCTCAAGGATCGCCGCACTGCGCTCTTCGTCCGCCCGCAGCTGCTGGGTATTGTTAGTGGCCATATAGCCCGGCGCAATCGCGTTGACGTTGATGTTGTGCTGCGCCCATTCGTTCGCCAGCAGGCGGGTCACGCCCATCACCGCGCTTTTTGACGCGGTGTAAGACGGCACGCGGATGCCGCCCTGGAAGGAGAGCATCGAAGCGATATTAATGATTTTGCCGCCTTTCCCCTGGGCGATGAAGTGCTTCGCCGCCGCCTGAGACATAAAGAACACGCTCTTGATGTTCAGGTTCATGACGTCGTCCCAGTCGGTCTCGCTGAAGTTAATCGCGTCTTCACGGCGAATCAGCCCGGCGTTGTTGACCAGAATATCGATATGGCCAAACTCCGCCACGGCGCGATCCAGCAGGTCCGGAATGGTGTCGATTTTACGCAGGTCGGCGGTCAGGCTGAGAAAACGACGGCCCAGCGCGGTCACGCGTTCAATCGTTTCCGTGGGCTCAACAATGTTAATCCCGACGATGTCGCAGCCCGCTTCCGCCAGGCCTAGCGCCATCCCCTGGCCCAGCCCGGTATCACAACCGGAAACCACAGCCACTTTACCCTGCAGAGAGAATGCATCCAGAATCATGTTTGTTCCTTACTCTTTCAGCGCCTGTCACCAACAGGCAGATTGATACTTAGCTGCCCGCGACTAGCGCAGATCCTTAACAGCGACGTGGTCCATGTCATCGAAGACCTGGTTTTCTCCAACCATACCCCAGATGAAGGTATAGGCTTTCGTCCCCACGCCGGAGTGAATAGACCAGCTGGGTGAAATGACCGCCTGCTCGTTATGCATGACGATATGGCGCGTCTCCTGCGGCTGTCCCATCATGTGGAACACGCAGGCATCGTCGTCCATGTTGAAGTAGAAGTAGACTTCCATGCGGCGCTCATGGGTATGGCACGGCATGGTGTTCCACAGGTTGCCCGGAGCCAGTTCGGTCAGCCCCATGCTGAGCTGGCAGGTTTCCAGCACATCCGGAACGAAGTATTTATTGATGGTGCGGCGGTTGCTGGTGAGGTTATCGCCCAGCGTCACGGGCGCAACGTCCGCTGGCGTCACTTTTTTGGTTGGATAAGCGGTGTGCGCGGGGGCGCAGTTGTAGTAAAACTTCGCGGGCTTAGCGCCGTCGATGCTGGCAAAGACCACCTCTTTCGCCCCTTTGCCGACGTACAGCCCGTCGCGGTGGCCAATCTCGTAGCACTGGCCGTCCACGGTAATCGTGCCCGGCCCGCCGATATTAATCACGCCCAGTTCACGACGTTCCAGGAAGTAGCTGACGCCCAGCTGCTTGCCCACTTCGCCGCCCACGGAGACGGTTTTCGCCACCGGCATAATGCCGCCCACAATAATGCGGTCGATGTGGCTATAGACCATGGTGTACGTGTCGGCTTCGAACACCTGCTCAATTAAAAACTCGCTGCGCAGCCCCTGAGTATCCAGCGTTTTGGCGTGCGCGCTGTGAATGCTTTGTCTGACGTCCACGGTAACCTCCAGATGTGGTCATTCCCGAAAGAAGAAAATAAACGAAACAGCGTTCCGTTTTTCATTATGAGCACATACTAGCGGCAGAAAATAGGCTTTTCAACCCAACTTAAAACAACGTTTCATTTTTTATTTTATTTATAGCGGAAATGACGTTCGGATCACGATAAATACGCCAGGCAAAAACAGCGCCATAAAAAAACCTCCCGAAGGAGGTTTTTTTAATGAGGTAAGATTAGCGCTCGATGGCCAGCGCCACCCCTTGTCCGCCGCCTATACAGAGAGTAGCAATCCCTTTGCGGGCGTTTCGCTTTTTCATTTCGTGGACCAGGGAGACCAGGATTCGGCAACCGGATGCACCGATGGGATGCCCCAGCGCAATGGCCCCGCCGTTTACGTTGACCCGCAGCGGATCCCACTCCAGCATTTTGCCGACCGAGATCGCCTGCGCGGCAAAGGCTTCGTTCACTTCAATCAGATCCACATCAGAAAGCTGCCACCCTGCGCGATCCAGGCAGCGGCGGGTAGCGTAGACCGGCGCGATCCCCATTAACGCAGGATCCACGCCCACGCTGGCAAATGCCTTAATGCGGGCCAGCACGGGGAGATCGAGTTCAAGGGCTTTGCTTTCACTCATCATCATGACGGCCGCGGCGCCGTCGTTAATGGAAGAGGCATTTCCCGCCGTGACCGAGCCCTGGGTCTCAAACGCGGGATTCAGTCTTGCCAGGCCTTCAGCACTGGCATCGGTGCGCGGCTGTTCATCGGTATCTATAACGATAACCTCACCGTTCTGACGCTGCGTGCTGACCGGGACAATCTCGTCGCGAAAACGACCGGAATCAATCGCGGCACGCGCTTTTTGCTGCGAACTTAGCGCATAGGCGTCCTGCAGTTCGCGGCTGATGCCGTACTCGCGCGCCAGATTTTCTGCCGTCACGCCCATATGATAGTCGTTGAACGCATCCCACAGCCCGTCATGCACGAGGCTGTCGAGCAGCTGGCTGTTGCCCAGTTGCGCGCCGGTACGGCTGTCGGTCAGAACGTGCGGCGCGCGGCTCATGTTCTCTTGTCCGCCAGCAATAACCACATCCGCTTCACCGCACTGAATGGCCTGGGTGGCGAGATGCAGCGCTTTTAATCCTGAACCACAGACGTCGTTAATGGTGATGGCGGATACGGTATTGGGCAACCCGCCCTTCAGCGCCGCCTGGCGCGCAGGGTTCTGCCCGGCTCCGGCCGTGAGAACCTGCCCCAGGATCACTTCATCAACTTCATGTGCGGCGATCCCGCTACGTTCCACCAGCGCTTTAACTACCACGCTGCCCAGGTCAACCGCCGAGTGACGCGCAAGCGCTCCCTGAAAACAGCCGATAGCCGTACGCAACGCACCCACTATTACGACATCTTTCATCACGACCTCTGTGTTAAATGACATGACGATAGTAGAGGATTGTTACTGGCAATTATCTTAATTGTTTAAAAATAGTGAGTTTAATCACAAGGATTAGCGCGCATCCTGCAAATACTGCCGCAGCCAGCTTCCGGCAACGCCGGGCGGGGATCGTTTATTCCACAGCAAATCGATGCCGATCGCCCTTGGCCAGCCGGGAACATTGAGCTGTACCAGCGATTTCGCCGCGGCGAATTCATCCACCAGCGCGCACGGCAGCACGCACCAGCCGAAACCCTGGACGGCCATACTCAGCAGTAACAGGTAGTTCGGCGCTGACCAGACGGGCCCCCGAGCAATCTCAGCCTCGCGCTCAAGGTAGGTGCTGAGCCTCAGCTCCCGCCAGCCGTGCAGCTCGTCGCTCTGCACCTCGTGTTGCCCGGCGAGCGGATGCGTGGTCGCGACATATATCGCCATTCGGGTCTGCACCGGCAGCCGGGTGGCGCCAATATCCGTAGGATAACTGTCTCGCGCTTCCGTCAGACCCACCTGCGCGCGCTCCTTTTGCAGCAGATCGATCACGTCTTCTTCCTCGCCAATCAGACATTCGAATTCCGTATGGGGAAAGCGGGCGTCAAACTGCTTCATCAGATCTTCCAGCACGTCCGGGTTGAGGGTATCGGAAAGGACAAACGTCAAACGCGCTTCGGTTCGTGCCGTTAACGACACCGCCAGCTCATCAAGCCGCGTGCTGGCGGCGAGGATGGCCTGCACGTAGCCCAGCACCTGTTCCCCCAGGACCGTTAGCACCGGCTGCCGCGCCGAGCGGTCAAACAGTTCGAAACCCAGATCGACCTCAAGATTGGCAATGGAGGTGCTGATCGTCGACTGGCTTTTACGCAGCCGGCGCGCGGCAGCAGAGAAAGAGCCTGCCGCAACGGTCTCAACAAACGCGGTAAGGGCTTCAGGTGAATAGCGCATAACCTATCTACTTTATCGATGGACACCATCTTTAATATATCAGCTTTAGCGATAAAAATAGGCTGCATCAACGCCCATACCGGCGAATTAATGAGGTCTACACTATGCAACACCAGGATGTACTCCAACGTAAGCTGCCGGAGCGGATCTTTCACGCTGTCTGTTTCGAAGGGATTGCCACGGCAATTCTCGCCCCCACGGCGGCGTGGCTGATGCAGCGCTCCGTGGTGGAGATGGGCGGGTTAACCATTATCCTGGCTACCACCGCCATGCTCTGGAACATTATCTATAACTTCGGCTTCGACCGTTTCTGGCCTGTCCAGCGCGTAAAACGTACGGCAAAAGTGCGTGCGCTGCACGCGCTGGGGTTCGAATGTGGGTTTATTGTGATTGGCGTGTCGATTGTCGCCGCCGTGCTGGGCGTGACCTTGCTTCAGGCATTCACGCTGGAAATAGGTTTCTTCCTGTTCTTCCTGCCGTACACCATGTTCTATAACTGGGCATACGATAACCTGCGCGAGAAATTTCTTAAGCGCCGCCAGCAACGACGCGCTCTGGCAGGCTAAACTCACGCTGGCCGGACGCCCGTTCCGGCCAAACTCCGTCGAAGCAACTGCGCTCTTCAGGCATAACTATGGTAAATTGCACGCCATTCTGATGGTTTGTTAGTTGAAACGTTGCTCTAATGTCGAAAATTTGGTCAAAAGATGAGACTCTCTGGAGTTTCGCTCTCTATGGCACGGCCGTGGGCGCAGGAACGCTGTTCTTGCCCATTCAGCTGGGCTCCGCAGGCGCTATTGTCCTGTTTATCACCGCCCTTGTGGCCTATCCGTTAACCTACTGGCCGCACCGGGCGCTGACGCAATTTATTCTCTCTTCAAAAACAAAAGGTAATGAAGGGATCACCGGCGCCGTCTCCCACTACTATGGTAAGAAGATTGGCAACCTGATCACCACGCTCTATTTCATCGCCTTCTTTGTGGTGGTGCAGATATATGCGGTGGCCATCACCAACTCGTTAACCGAACAGCTGGCGAAACACCTGGCGGTGGATACCGTCGTTCGCGTGCTGGTCAGCCTGGGCGTGGTGCTGGTTCTGAATCTGATCTTCCTGATGGGACGGCATATCACAATAAAAGTGATGGGCTTCCTGGTGTTTCCGCTGATTGCCTATTTCCTGTTTGTCTCGCTCTACCTGATCGGCAGCTGGCAACCCTCGCTGCTGACCAGCCAGATGGCCGTCGATCGCCATACGCTGCACCAGGTTTGGATTTCGATTCCGGTGATGGTGTTTGCGTTCAGCCATACCCCGATTATCTCCACATTTGCCGTTGACCGTCGCGAGAAATTTGCCGACGGCGCCATGGATAAATGCAAGAAAATCATGAAGGTGGCGTACCTGATCATCTGCCTGAGCGTGCTGTTCTTTGTCTTCAGCTGCCTGCTCTCTATTCCACCGTCGTATATTGTAGCCGCCAAAGAGCAAGGGGTAACGATCCTGTCCGCGCTGTCGATGATGCCTTCTTCACCGGCGTGGCTGGGCATTTCCGGCATTGTGGTGGCGATTGTTGCGATGTCGAAATCGTTCCTCGGCACCTATTTTGGGGTGATTGAAGGGGCGACGGAGATCGTGAAGTCGTCGCTAAATCAGATCGGCGTAAAAAAAAGCCGCGCCTTCAACCGCGCGCTTTCCATTATGGGGGTGTCGTTAATCACCTTTGCCGTCTGCTGCATTAACCCGAACGCCATTTCGATGATTTACGCCATCAGCGGTCCACTTATCGCCATGATTTTGTTTATCATGCCGACGTTGTCGACGTATCTGATCCCCTCCCTGAAACAATACCGTTCCATTGGCAGCCTGCTGACACTGATCGTCGGCGTGCTATGCGTGTCGGTGATGTTTGTGGGCTAAACATACTCATGCCCGACATTCTGTCGGGCATGCCTCTCAGTCTCGCCCTGCTGACTCCAGCGGAAAAGGTCTGTCCTGCACTACCGTTTTCATGACAAGCGTAGAGCGAAGGTGCTGCACGCCAGGCATGGCGGAGAGTTTCTCGTCATAGAGTTTCTGAAAGGCCGACAGGTCGCGGGTCACAACGTGCATCAGATAATCCGGATCGCCAAACAGACGCTGTGCCAGCACGATCTGTGGGATCTCTTCTACCGCCTCTTCAAACGCGCTTACCGCCTTTCGGTCACCCTCTTTTAGCGTCGCAAACACTATCGCCAGAAAGTTAAAGCCCATTTTGGCGGGGTCAAGGCTGGCACGGTATCCCGTTATGGCCCCGCTTTGCTCCAGCGCCCGGACGCGACGATGGCACGGTGAAAGGCTCAGATTCACCCGTTCAGCCAGCTCGGTAAGGGATAAGCGGCCATCGGACTGCAGCTCCGCAAGAATTTTTCGATCAATGCTATCCATGTGGAAGATTTTCTCATTTTGACGGTGTTATGAGCATAACATTGAAAGCCTATTTCGCAGGGTTAGCGATATTCTTTTTCTCAACTTTGACGCACTGCAGGAGTCTTCAGGACGATGGAAATGAGTATTGTGGCCGGCTTTTGGGTGGTTTCGTTTCTGCTCATCATGACGCCTGGCGCCGACTGGGCCTACGCCATTAGCGCCGGGATTAACGGGCGGCGCGTGGTGCCGGCGGTGATGGGGTTGATGTCAGGGCATCTGTTAGCCACGCTGATCGTGGTGGCTGGCGTAGGCGTACTGATTGCTCAACATCCTCTGGCGCTAACCGGGCTGACCATTGCGGGGGCCGTGTATCTCCTGTGGCTTGGCATTACGCTATTACGTCATCCCGCCGCGCCGGAAAAGGCCACCCACCACGCGGGAAACTGGAAACAGTGGGCGGTGAAAGGGCTCTGCATTAGCGGCCTTAACCCGAAAGTTTTTTTGCTTTTTCTGGCGCTGCTTCCGCAGTTTACAGACCCTGCCGGAAGCTGGTCGATAGCGATGCAGATGTCCGCGCTTGGCGTGATGCACCTGATCACCTGCACGCTGGTCTATCTGCTGGTGGGGTATGGTTCGAGAGCGGTGCTGGCGACCCGGCCACAGGCGGCGCGTCTGGTGAGCATGGCATCGGGCGGGATAATGGTGATGATCGCGTTGATATTGCTGTTTGAACAGATGAGATAAAAAAACACCGGCCATCGCCGGTGTGTTTTACGCCCGAATATCGTCATATTCCCGCGTGTTATCAAATTCATGCTTCGCAAACGGGCACAGCGGGATAATTTTGCGGTTCTCACCGCGCATCTTCTCAACCACTTTCGCCACCAGCTGCTTGCCCACACCCTGCCCCTTCAGGCTCGGATCGACATCGGTATGCTCAATAATGCTCAGGTGTTCGCCGGTCGGCACGAAGACAATCTCAGCGACCTGATTGCCGTTCGCATCGTTCACGTAAAACTTGTTGTGGCCTTCCAGAATATCCATGGTTCCTCGCTTATTTTTGGCGGTACTTCAGCGCACCGCTCGGGCAGGTATCAATCACGCGTACAACCGTTTCCACGTCCACTTCATCAGGAACAATCCACGGCTTACGCTTCAGATTAAACAGCTTTGCGCTCCCACGCACGCAGTTACCGGAGTGTTTGCAGATCCCGGTGTTGAAGTAAACGTCAATTTTCTCGCCGGTATAGGCCCGGTAGCCTGCATCCAGTAGTTCTTTATCCATGACATTGCCTCTGTAATTATTCTCGTGCTGAATGAAGCATAGCCTTATGGGATCCCGATAGCTATCACGCTGAAAACGAAAAGCCAGTTCGCAACACTTCTCGCCGGATTGCGTCCCCCTGCGTACATCGGTGGGTGCGCATACAGGCTGTTTTACGCATTAAGCGTGATCCGACATTCTGTTACTGAGTATCCCCGGTGAGATGTTTAAAATTAAACAAGTTTAATCTGAAGATGAGCCTGTCGTTTACGATAATGTCCGCTCTGCTTATTTAACATGAGTTACCCATGAAGACACGCCCATTATTACTGACTCTGCTCAGCCTCAATTTATTAACCGCGTGCAGCGCTTCTGAGCCAGATAAGGTTGAACAAATACACCATCTGCAGGTCCCGCTAGTTTTACCGGGAGAAAAACCGCCTGCCGTTCCGGCATCACATATTGCAGCACTTTATGAAGAAAATAAAATACAGATAAATAAAATAGCAACACAGCTGAAATCACGGTATTTACAGCACGCCACCGCGAAGGATATTTTCACCGAAGACAGCCCCGTTCAGCCGGTCTACGCCTCGCTGACAAAACTGGAACAGCTGGAAATGATTAATCAGCAATACCTGAAAGATAAAAATGTTACCGGTCTGCAAAAGATTAAACTTGCCCTTCAGCCTTTAGTCACTTAAATGCCAAAAAGCCCAACTGCTGAGCAGCTGGGCTTTTTTAATTGAGAGGCTAACAACGATTAATCGTGCTGTCCGAATCGCCATGTCAGGCCTGCCGTTACGGAGCTTACGTCGCTGCTGACGCCAATCTGGTTGGCGTTACCCACATTGCTTACCCATTGATATTCCAGGCGGCCAGCCAAATTTTTGTTGAACGCATACTCCGTCCCCACTGCGGCAAGCGGGCGAATGCCTGTATCAAAACGATTGTGACCACTTACATCAGATTCTGCGCGATACGCCATCGCCCCGGCACGCCCATAGATATCCCAGCTGTCGGTCACGGCATAGCTTGCTTTTAAGGACATCTGCAGCCCCTGGCTTTTCATTTGTGCGCCCGCACTATGGTTGCCTTTCATCTGCATATTTCCTAAATAATCATAACCACCTTCTACTGCGAGCCAGGGTGTCATCTGATAGCCAGCGTAAACCCCACCGCCGACGTTATCATGATCGATATTATACTGGCTTGAGCCATTGTTATTATCGCTCGCTTTAGAACCTGTGCTGGCGTCAAAATAGTGTGACCAGCCAAATTTAGCCCCGCTATACCATGTACCTGTATCCGCAGCTGCAAATGCAGCCGTTGCAGTGAACGCGTTAGCAATAATTAATGCAAAAAGTGTCTTCTTCATACAAATCCCGTTTACTCTGCTAAATATTTTCAGTGAGCAAACGATATAGACAAACGAGAACAACGTGAAATGCTTTTCTGTTTAATTTTAAATTTTAGAACGACTCAGGTAAATTTCCCACTTCCAGTAAATAACCGCCGCGCTTAAACGCAATATATTGACCTTGCTTAAGCGCCGATAATACGTTGAGAATGCTGCTGCGTGAAAGAAGCGTACGATCCTGAATATATTCCAGAATGCTCGTCCGCATACGCGCCTCTTCGGGAAGTAATATCATTTCCTGCAGATAGCTACGAATCACGGAATAGGTACGTTGCTGCACGACCTGCGCATCACGATAAATCAGATACGCCGTATGATACGACAGTAAGGCCGCAACGTCTTCCCAGACGCCCTTTTCACGAAATAGCGCAGCTGCTTCATCTGCATCAGCACGTAAAATTATAGACTCTCTTTCTGCACGTAAAATATGCCCTTGTGTCGGCTGGATCATCTCGGCAATGCCGAACAGATGAGGCTCGAAAACGGTCACTAAGAGCAGTCCATCAGAGGCCCGCAGCAGCGAAAGCTCCCCGTCCTGAAAAAGGTACATCTGCTGGTGGCCTTTGTGTTTCCAGGTGATCCGCTTGCGCGGCGCGAGCTTCACTTTCTCTGCGATTGGCTCAAGGATCGCCGTCAAACGTTCAATGGATTGTTCAGGCCGAACAGGAGGTAAAATATTCATAACACAGCCTTTTAGCGTTGGGTAATGGCCAGTATAGACTACAACAGTCATTGATCAGACAAGTATGAGGGGGAAGTGATATCAGATAGAAAAACATGAGTAAAAAAAAACTTTGTTTATTTTTGAATTTCCCATCAAGAACGTCGGTAATAGGTAACTGATATTTGTTGGTGCTTGCTCTAATACCTATGAAAACACTGGGGAGAAAAGACTATTAAAACCTGAACAATCTTTTCTTCTTACACATCACCTCATTAAGATTATTCCTAATAAAACAACAAATATTTGTTGTTTTTTAAATAATTAGGAAATATCAAGCCAAAACAGGCCGTTCCAGCTTTTGAATTGTATATACAGCCTGACTATTCTCTTTCGAGCCGAAAACATTCCGGAAATGAATATGCGTAAAGTGTAATACATATAGATTCATTTATTCGCTTTATCAGGCTGTTAGCCGATGTGAGTCATTAAAAAACTCATTTCGCAAGGACTATCTTTCAATGGCGAAATTGTACGCCACTCTCACAGGAGTCAGACATGAGCGCAAATTTAATCTGGTCAGGAAAAGTTGATGCAAAAAGTGCCGAAGGGATAAATACAGGCCTTTCCCTCAAACGAGGGGAGATCATTACGATTCTGGCCGATGGCTGGGCCAAAAATGGTAGCGAAACTTTTGCTCTGACCGCGCCACAGGGACGTATTCCCAGAGAGGGCGAACCGCTAACGATACGCAATCCTTCACTTCTGGCACGGATTGGGAGTGAAACATATCCGGTTGGCAACCATAAATATCGCTGGTCAATTCCTGCTGAAGGTATTCTGACGCTGATTTATGCCGATGGTAAAGACCAGTACAAAGACAACTCGGGCGAATTCAGCGTTGAAGTGTATCGCGAGGCGGATATTACAGCGACGACAGCACCGTTTGAAGATTTAACCAACTTTGAACGTGATAACTGGAATAGCTGGCAGGCGGGACCTGCCGGGCACGATCTTTACCTGGTTGACGCCAGCGCCCGCGCCGTCGAGTTTATTACCAAGCCCAATAAAAATCATGCCGGAGAGATCCTCAAAAAGACGCTGACAGGTCTGACTGCCGGGCATGAATATACCTGGACGCTGAAAGCTGCGCGCATTATTGGAAAATATGAAGCGCCAAAAATTTCTCTCCGTGCAGATGGCAAAGACATCTCCGCACCGCTGGAGCTGAAGCAGGCGAATGAATGGGTAACCCTTAGTGGAAAATTCAAAGCCGCGGGCAGTCAGGCTGAACTCGCGGTAGTCAGCCATGTTACAGCAAGTATGGGGAATGATTTCAGAATTAAGGAGCTAAAAATTAAGGGATAATCTACAGGAGTGTCGGTCTGCTATTCGGCATGAATGCTGGATGGCAGTTCGATGTTCAAAACAGGATTAAAAAATTGTGTAGCGCACATGATCAACATATGCGCTACACCAACAGGCAATAAACACACGGCATTACTCTTTATTATGTTGTATATCCTCTCAGTATCGGCTGTGATTAGAAACAAGACGCGTCTCGATTAACGCTATCCTGAAACACAGCACGCTTTCGGTTAGGGTATCTGAGCGGAAGTAACACACTAACTTCATGCCTAATAAACACCAGTGGGGTAATATCGGTTCTGAATACACATTCAGGGCTGCATATTCACGTAATCAAAAAGATCATGGTGCCTGCAAAAGCGCACCATGAAAGAGCCATAATCTGTAATTAGCAAAGCACATCCTTGTTTAATTAAAAGGCAACGTAATTGTACTGCCGGTATATCGCTGAACGATACAAGACCTGTCTGGTTAATTCAGGGGGCAGCAGATCATACCTCTTATTGGTAAACGTCGTTCAATTGTTGAACGATAACAGACAACGTATGTTAAGTAACTTGTTGATAGCGAAACACATTTAAGCCAATTTTGGGTGGTGTTTTGCAACAAGGGGAGAGATATGGAGCGGGCGAAGGGAATCGAACCCTCGTATAGAGCTTGGGAAGCTCTCGTTCTACCATTGAACTACGCCCGCTTTGAGGTGCGTAAGGCATTATAGACCTTACGCCTTTTCATACAAGCCTCTTCACTACTAAATGGCGATTAAATAATCACTTAGCACTTCGGTTTGCTGCCTGGCGCAGGAAGATAACGCTGCGGATCGATGGCCGTCGCTTTATAGCGAATCTGGAAATGCAGCTTCACCGAGTCCGTTCCCGTGCTGCCCATCGTGGCAATCTTTTGCCCCGCCTTCACGTTCTGCCCGTTGTTGACCAGCATCGTTTCGTTATGCGCATAGGCCGTGATGTAGTCTTCGCCGTGCTTAATCATGATCAGGTTACCGTAGCCGCGCAGCTGGTTACCGACGTAAACCACCTTCCCTGCCCCGGAGGCATAAACCGGCGTACCGCGCGCAGCGGCGATATCAATACCCTTGTTACCACCTTCAGAGAGTGAGTAAGGAGCAACAACTTTACCGCTGGCAGGCCAAATCCAGCAGCGCTGTCCAACCGGCGGCCATGACGATTGCGGTACCTGATAGGACGGCGTCACTTTGGCGGTTTTGCCTTTCGATGAAGATTTTTTGCCCGAGGACGAACTGCCGTTCACCTTCAGCTTTTGTCCCACTTCGATGGTGTACGGCGGAGAGATGTTATTCAGGCGCGCCAGATCCTTCACGCTGGTCCCCGTTGCGCGCGAAATCCGGTACAGCGTATCCCCGCGCTTAACGGTATAAACCGAACCGGAATAGCTACCCATATCCGATGATTTGCTCCCTGAACAGCCTGCCAGGAATAGCGTCAGCGTCAGGCAAAAGATGGCGATGATGGGGTTTCTCGTCAGGCTTCCTGCAAACAAAACAGATCCTCGGTCAGCGTGAATGGCGCACTATGATACCAGCCCGGAGAGATATGGGTCAGCCCTTTTCCGCTCCAGGAGACAAACCGTTCGTATAAGAATGCCGTATAATGTTCCCTGCTGATGGTGCAAAACCATCCGCATCGTTGGCACTGGAGCATGAATGAGTATTCAAGAACACGTTATTTTGGTAAATGACCAGGGAATGGTGATTGGCACTCAGGAGAAGTACGCCGCGCATACTGCCCAAACCCCTCTGCACCTGGCGTTCTCATCCTGGCTCTTTAACGCCGAAGGCGAATGTCTGGTCACACGACGCGCGTTAAGCAAAAAAGCCTGGCCGGGCGTCTGGACGAACTCCGTCTGCGGGCACCCTCAATCCGGTGAAAAGACGGAAGAGGCGATTATCCGCCGCTGCCGCTATGAAGTCGGTGCTGAAATCACCGCGATTACGCCTGTCGCCTCCGAGTTTCGCTACCGTGAAACCGATCCTTCCGGCATCGTGGAAAACGAAATTTGCCCGGTCTTCGCGGCACGCGTTACCAGCGAACTGTGTATTAATCACGATGAAGTAATGGAATTTGAATGGGTCAGGCTGGAGTCGTTATTCCGCGCGCTGGACGCCGCGCCCTGGAGCTTTAGCCCGTGGATGGTGCTGGAAGCAACCACCGCACGAGAGGCTCTGAGAGCGTTCGCGGCGCAATAAAAAAGCCCCTTTCGGGGCTTTTTCACATCTTAACGCCTTATTTCACCGGACGCATCGCCGGGAACAGGATAACGTCACGGATGGTGTGGCTGTTGGTGAACAGCATAACCATACGGTCGATACCAATACCCAGACCTGCAGTTGGTGGCAGGCCGTGCTCCAGTGCGGTCACGTAGTCTTCATCGAAGAACATCGCTTCATCGTCGCCTGCCGCTTTCGCGTCAACCTGATCCTGGAAGCGCTGCGCCTGGTCTTCTGCATCGTTCAGCTCGCTAAAGCCGTTGCCGATTTCACGGCCGCCGATGAAGAATTCAAAGCGGTCAGTGATCTCCGGGTTCTCGTCATTACGACGTGCCAGAGGAGAAACTTCAGCCGGGTATTCAGTAATGAAGGTCGGCTGAATCAGGTGTGCTTCCGCCACTTCTTCGAAGATTTCGGTCACGATACGGCCCAGACCCCAGCTCTTCTCCACTTTAATACCGATGCTTTCAGCGATTGCTTTCGCAGAGTCGAAGTTATCCAGATCCGCCATGTTGGTTTCCGGACGGTATTTCTTGATCGCTTCGCGCATGGTCAGTTTTTCGAACGGCTTGCCGAAGTCGAACACTTCTTCACCGTAAGGTACCTGCGTGGTGCCCAGAATGTCCTGAGCCAGGGTACGGAACAGGGACTCGGTCAGCTCGATCAGATCTTTGTAGTCCGCATACGCCATATAGAGTTCCATCATGGTGAACTCTGGATTATGACGAACGGAGATACCTTCGTTACGGAAGTTACGGTTGATTTCGAATACGCGGTCGAAACCACCAACCACCAGACGCTTCAGGTACAGTTCCGGCGCGATACGCAGGTACATGTCCAGGTCCAGGGCGTTGTGATGGGTGATGAACGGACGCGCAGACGCGCCGCCTGGGATCACCTGCATCATCGGGGTTTCCACTTCCATAAAGTCGCGGTTCACCATGAACTGGCGGATACCGGCCATGATCTGGGAGCGAATTTTGAAGGTCTTACGGGATTCATCGTTAGAGATGAGATCCAGATAACGCTGACGGTAGCGCGCTTCCTGATCCTGCAGGCCGTGGAACTTGTCCGGCAGCGGGCGCAGGGCTTTGGTCAGCAGACGCAGCTCGGTGCAGTGGATAGACAGTTCACCAGTTTTGGTTTTGAACAGCTTACCTTTCGCGCCCAGGATATCGCCCAGGTCCCACTTCTTGAACTGCTCGTTGTAGATGCCTTCCGGCAGGTCGTCACGGGAAACGTACAGCTGAATACGGCCGCCAACGTCCTGCAAGGTCACGAAAGAGGCTTTACCCATGATACGACGGGTCATCATGCGGCCTGCAACGGCCACTTCAACGTTCAGCGCTTCCAGCTCTTCGTTCTCTTTACCGTCGAAGTCAGCGTGCAGTTGGTCTGAGGTGTGGTCACGACGAAAATCGTTCGGGAACGGCACGCCCTGCTCGCGCAGCGCTGCCAGCTTCTCGCGGCGGGTTTTCAGTTCGTTGTTAAGATCGACTACCGCGTCAGCGCCCTGTGCTTGTTGTTCAGACATGTTGGTTCCTCATAACCCTGCTTTCAAACTTGCTTCGATAAATTGGTCCAGGCTGCCGTCCAGCACCGCCTGCGTGTTGCGGGTTTCAACCCCGGTACGCAGGTCTTTGATGCGGGAGTCATCAAGGACGTAAGAACGGATCTGGCTGCCCCAACCGATGTCGGACTTGTTATCTTCCATCGCCTGTTTCTCAGCATTTTTCTTCTGCATCTCCAGCTCATAAAGCTTCGCTTTCATCTGCTTCATGGCCTGGTCTTTGTTCTTATGCTGGGAACGGTCGTTCTGGCACTGTGTTACCAGCCCGGTTGGAATGTGGGTAATACGCACCGCAGATTCCGTACGGTTAACGTGCTGACCACCCGCGCCGGAAGCACGGTAAACGTCAATACGCAGGTCCGCCGGGTTAATTTCGATATCGATATCTTCGTCAACTTCCGGGTAAACAAACGCGGAGCTGAAGGAGGTATGACGACGGCCACCGGAGTCAAACGGACTCTTACGCACCAGACGATGAACGCCGGTTTCGGTACGCAGCCAGCCGTAGGCGTAATCGCCAATGATCTTGATGGTGACGGATTTAATACCGGCCACTTCACCTTCAGACTCTTCGATAATTTCGGTTTTGAAGCCGCGCGCCTCTGCCCAACGCAGGTACATACGCGTCAGCATGCTGGCCCAGTCCTGTGCTTCGGTACCGCCAGACCCTGCCTGAATATCGAGATAGCAGTCAGCGCTGTCGTATTCGCCGGAGAACATGCGACGGAATTCCAGCTGCGCCAGCTTCTCTTCCAGTACGTCGAGTTCTGCCACGGCTTCGTTAAAGGTCTCTTCGTCGTCGGCTTCGACGGCCAGCTCCAGCAAACCGGAAACGTCTTCCAGCCCCTGGGCCATTTGATCCAGCGTATCTACGATAGCTTCGAGAGAGGAACGCTCTTTCCCCAGCGCCTGTGCGCGTTCAGGTTCGTTCCAGACGTCCGGCTGTTCCAGCTCGGCGTTTACTTCTTCAAGACGCTCTTTCTTGGCATCGTAGTCAAAGATACCCCCTAAGAACGTCGGAGCGCTCCGTAAGGTCCTGAATACGGTTTTTTACCGGATTAATTTCAAACATGGTCTGTTTTCTTTTATGGACTTGTCAAAATGCGGTGATAAGAGCGGGATTGTACCGAATCCACGCCCTTTTTTATAGAGATTACTGCCGCTAAATTGGCCAGATATTGTCGATGATGATCTGAAGGGTGCGGTTACCGCGAAACTCGTTGATATCCAGTTTGTACGCCAGTTCGACCTCGCGCACGCCGTTGTCCGGCCAGATAGAGGTATCAACGTTGAAAGCAATGCCGTCCAGCAGCGGTCCGCCGCCCACGGGCTCGACCATCACTTTCAGGTGACGTTCGCCGACGATACGCTGCTGCAGCAGGCGGAATCGCCCGTCGAACAGCGGTTCCGGGAACATCTGCCCCCATGGACCGGCATCGCGCAGCATCTGCGCCACGTCCATCGTCATTTCGGAGACAGACAGCTCACCGTCAGAGACCACCTCTCCCTGCAGAAGCGCCGGGTCAATCCACTCGGTGACCAGCTCGCCAAACAGGCGCTGGAACTCGTCGAATTTCGCCTCATCCAGCGCCAAGCCAGCCGCCATCGCGTGGCCGCCGAACTTGATCATCAGACCCGGGTATAGCGTATCCAGACGCTCAAGCGCATCGCGCATGTGCAGCCCCTGAATCGAACGGCCAGAGCCTTTCAACGTGCCGTCGCCCGCGGGTGCAAACGCAATCACCGGGCGGTGGAAGCGCTCTTTAATGCGCGACGCCAGAATGCCAACCACGCCCTGATGCCACTCAGGATGGTACATCGCCAGCCCGCCCGGCAGCGTATCGCCGCTGCGTTCGAGCTTTTCGCACAGGGTCAGCGCTTCGGCCTGCATCCCCTGCTCAATCTCTTTACGGGTCTGGTTCAGGGCGTCCAGCTCGTTGGCCAGTACGCGCGCTTCGCCAATGTTGTCGCACAGCAGCAGCGCCACGCCGACGGACATATCGTCCAGCCTGCCGGCAGCATTCAGACGCGGCCCGAGGGCAAAGCCCAGGTCGCTTGCCGCCAGCTTGAGCGGATCGCGGTTGGCAATCTCCAGCAGCGCCTTAATTCCGGGGCGGCACTTGCCCGCACGAATGCGGCTTAAGCCCTGCCAGGTCAAAATGCGGTTATTGGCATCAAGAGGCACCACGTCCGCTACGGTGCCCAGCGCCACCAGGTCGAGGTATTCGGCCAGGTTTGGTATGGCAATACCGCGGGATTCGAACCAGCCCTTATCACGCAGCAGGGTCCGTAACGCCAGCATCAGATAAAACGCCACCCCCACGCCGGCGAGAGATTTCGATGGAAAATCGCAGTCGCGCAGGTTGGGGTTAATAATCGCTTCCGCTGCGGGGAGCGTATCGCCGGGCAGGTGGTGATCGGTGACCAGCACCGGGATCCCCAAAGCGTGAGCATGATCGACGCCCGCATGGGAGGAGATCCCGTTGTCTACGGTCATGATCATCTGCGCACCGCGGGCGTGGGCCTGATCGACAACTTCCGGGCTGAGGCCATAGCCGTCTTCAAAGCGGTTCGGCACCAGATACGTGACGTTATCGCAGCCCAGCGCGCGCAGGCTGAGCACGCTCAGCGCGGTGCTGGTTGCGCCGTCGGCGTCGAAATCCCCGACCACTACAATGCGCGTTCCCTCGCGAAGCGCGTTGTAGAGCATTTCGGTAGCTTTCTCGATACCGTTCAGCTGCTGCCATGGCAACATCCCTTTCACGCTGCGCTCAAGATCCTCAGCGCGACGCACGCCGCGGCTGGCGTAGAGGCGCTTCAGCAGCGCCGGTAGATCGTCCGGCAAATCAACGGGTTCAACCGCCTCGCGGCGGCGCAATTTGATGGGGGCTTTCACGCGAATTATTTACCACCAAACTGTTTCTGGTGCGCGTCGAGGAACTCTTTCATCTCTTTTGGTCCCTGATAACCCGGAACAACATAGCCGTTACTCAGGACAATCGCTGGCGTACCGCTCACGCCAAACTGCACGCCCAGCGCGTAGTGGTTAGCAATGTCGATGTCGCAGGAGGCAGGCTTAATGCCTTTGCCGTTCATTGCGTCATCAAACGCTTTGTTGCGGTCTTTCGCACACCAGATCGCCTTCATGTCCTGTTCAGGCTGGCTCTGCACGCCCGCGCGCGGGAAGGCCAGATAGCGCACGGTAATGCCCAGCGCGTTGTAGTCTTTCATCTGTTCATGCAGCTTGTGGCAGTAGCCGCAGGTGATGTCGGTGAAGACGGTAATCACGTGTTTTTCCTGCGCCGCTTTATAGACGATCATCTCTTTTTCGAGTGCATTAAGGTTTTTCATCAGCAGCTGGTTGGTGACGTTCACCGGCTGCGCGCCGCTCACGTCGTACAGCGGCCCCTGAATGAAGTGTTTGCCGTCTTCGGTGACGTACAGCACGCCGCTGTTGGTCAGTACCGTTTTCATGCCGGCAACCGGCGCAGGCTGGATGTCGCTGCTGGTGACGCCAAGCTTAGCCAGAGACTGTTTGATAGCGGCGTCGTCCGCATGGGCGAAGCCGGTAAATGAGGCTGCCAGCAGGGTGAGCAGCGCGAAAGACTTTTTCATATGTGATCCTGTTACAATTTGTCGGCACTCACGCACGAGGGTGGTGCTGTTGGTGTAGCTGCCGCAGGCGTTCCGTCGCGACATGGGTGTAAATTTGCGTCGTTGAAAGATCGCTGTGTCCCAGCAGCATCTGCACCACGCGTAAATCTGCGCCGTGGTTTAACAAATGCGTCGCGAAGGCGTGACGCAATACGTGCGGCGAGAGCTTTTCACTGTCGATACCCGCCAGTGTGGCGTAATGCTTGATGCGATGCCAGAACGTTTGCCGCGTCATCTGCTGCGCGCGCTGGCTCGGAAACAGGACGTCGATAGACACGCCATTAAGCAACCACGGACGGCCATGCTCAAGGTACGTCTCCAGCCAGTAAACCGCCTCTTCACCCAGCGGCACCAGCCTCTCCTTGTTTCCTTTACCGATGACGCGCACCACGCCCTGACGCAGGCTGATGTCGCTCATCGTCAGGCCAACCAGTTCCGAAACGCGCAAGCCGGTAGCATACAATAACTCAAGCATGGCTTTATCGCGTAACTCCAGCGGCAGGTCAACAGCCGGTGACTGTAATAATCTCTCAACTTGTGCTTCGCTGAGATCTTTCGGCAGCCGCTGCGGGAGTTTCGGGGACGCCAGCAGCGCGCTGGGATCGTCCCCGCGAATCTTCTCGCGGTAGAGATGCTGGAAAAGCCGACGCATTGCGCTGAGCAAGCGTGCAGAGCTGGTGGCTTTGTAACCCCCTTCTACACGTTCAGCGAGCAGCGCCTGCAGGTCGTCGCTTTGCGCACTTGCAAGCGATAGCTCCCGACGCGCCAGCCACTCCACCAGCATGGAGAGATCGCGCCGGTAGGCACTGAGGGTATTCTCAGCCAGATTTTTCTCCAGCCACAGCGCGTCGAGAAACTGTTCAACGAGTGTGAGATCCTTTTCCACATCAGCCCCTTTGATTTTGCAGTCAGGCCATTATGCCTGATTGCGACCGGTTTCTGGTACACTACGCGCAATGTCAAAGCATGAATTGAGATAGTTACGCGATGAATATTGGTCTGTTCTATGGTTCCAGCACCTGCTACACCGAGATGGCGGCAGAGAAAATTCGCGACATCATTGGCCCGGAACTGGTGACGTTGCATAACCTGAAAGATGACGCGGTCGCGCTGATGGAACAGTACGATGTGCTGATCCTCGGCATCCCAACCTGGGATTTTGGGGAGATACAGGAAGACTGGGAAGCCATCTGGGATCAGCTCGATTCAGTCAATTTCGACGGTAAAATTATTGCGATGTACGGCATGGGTGACCAGTTGGGCTACGGCGAATGGTTCCTGGACGCACTCGGCATGCTGCACGACAAGCTGGCACCAAAAGGGGCGACGTTTATCGGCTACTGGCCAACCGAAGGGTATGAATTCACCAGTAAAAAACCGATTATTGCCGACGGCGAGCTGTTTGTTGGGCTCGCGCTGGATGAAACCAATCAGTACGATCTCAGCGACGAGCGCCTGCAGACCTGGTGCGAGCAGATCCTCGGCGAAATGGCAGAAAAATTTAGCTAACGCCCCCTACTCCTGCGTCGGCTGTTGCAGCAACATCCGGCGCAGATCCCGCCATTCTGACGCGTCCATGCTGTCAGCCGCCAGCCACAGGTGCTGGCAACGTCCGCCATCAACCTTGCGTAACCGTAACATCATCCCGGAGTTGAGCATCCAGGGCATACCAAGAATATCCCACTCTTTTCCCTGCCAGCGCAGGCGGGAGTCCATCAGTAACTTGATTTCCCCCTGGCGCGCATTAATGCGACGCTGGCTGCGTACGCTGTCAAAAACGACAAACGACAGCAACAGCAGCCACAGCGGCGTATAGCTCAGGGGCCACGGCATCAGCAACACGATGGCCGCAACCAGGCCGTGGAGCAATAAAGACATCCACTGCGAACGCCACGAGACGCGAAGATCAGATTGCCACAGGACCACGTTCCCGATTCCGTGTTTGAATTAATTGCACCATCCGTTGCAACTCGGTGTCGGCGGGTTTGCCGTGGTTCATCAGCCAGTTGAATAAATCCGGATCGTCAGACTCAAGCAACCGAACAAACAGACGCTTATCATCATCGCTTAAGCTGTCGTACTCATATTCGAAGAAAGGCATGATGGAAATATCAAGTTCACGCATGCCGCGACGGCATGCCCAGTGAATACGGGCCTTGTTGTTAATATCCATGTTCAGTTTCCTGCATTACGTTTGGCACAGTCGGTACCCCGTTCTCTGTTCTTAATTTCTTTACGGGGACACCAGCTAGTGTAACGTGTTTTTGACCGTTTCATTACTGGAATATTGCGATCGACGAGCTGGCTTCCAGAATATTCCCTACAAAGACAGCGGATTACACTATTTTGCTTAGCGCTACGCATAACCGGTTTATGGCACAAATGGTCTGCTGAAAGCGCTTGCAATGCCTGCAGGCTCTTTTACCATTAGGCATTATCAAAGCGTTAAGCAATTCAGGATATCGTTATGGCATTTACACCATTTTCTCCTCGCCAGCCCGCCGCCTCTGCGCGTCTGCCGCTGACGCTTATTTCTCTTGATGACTGGGCGCTGGCTACCCTTTCCGGCGCTGACGCCGAAAAATACCTGCAGGGTCAGGTCACCGCGGATGTCGCGCAGATGACTGAACACCAGCATCTGCTGGCCGCGCACTGCGATCCTAAAGGCAAAATGTGGAGCAACTTGCGTCTGTTCCGCCGTCAGGATGGATTTGCCTTTATCGAACGCCGCAGCCTGCGTGATGCGCAGCTCAAAGAGCTGAAAAAATACGCAGTCTTTTCCAAAGTCACCATCGCCCCGGACGACGAACATGTTCTGCTGGGCGTGGCGGGCTTCCAGGCGCGTGCAGCGCTGAAAAACCTGTTTGCTGAACTGCCGGATGCAGAAAAACAGGTGGTCAGCGAGGGCGCGACCTCCATTCTGTGGTTTGAACACCCGGCAGAGCGCTTCCTGTTAGTCACGGATGCCGCAACCGCCGAACGCGTGACCGATGCGCTGCGCGGCGAAGCGCAGCTCAACAACAGCCAGCAGTGGCTGGCGCTGAACATCGAAGCGGGTCTGCCGGTAATTGACGCAGCCAACAGCGCGCAGTTTATTCCTCAGGCAACTAACCTGCAGGCGCTGGGGGGCATCAGCTTTAAAAAAGGCTGCTACACCGGTCAGGAGATGGTGGCGCGTGCAAAATTCCGTGGGGCAAACAAACGTGCGCTGTGGACTCTGGCGGGCCATGCCAGCCGTGTACCTGAAGCGGGTGAAGACTTAGAGCTGAAGATGGGTGATAACTGGCGCCGCACCGGCACCGTGTTAGCCGCCGTACAGCTGGACGATGGCCGTCTTTTGGTTCAAGCCGTCATGAACAACGACATGGAAGCCGACAGCGTGTTCCGCGTGCGCGACGACGCCAATACGTTGAGTATTGAGCCGCTGCCGTATTCACTGGAAGAGTAATCGTCGACAGGTGTCCTCCCTCTCCCTGTGGGAGAGGGCCACCGCCCGCACGGTGGAAAAAACTACACCTGCCCCACGTACAAATAAATCGCCAAAAAGTGGCATACGCTGCCGCCCAGAACAAAGCCGTGCCAGATAGCATGATTGTACGGGATGCGCTTGCAGACGTAGAAAATAACGCCCAGCGAGTACACCACGCCACCCACGGCCAGCAGCGTTACCCCGCCGACCGCCAGCTTAATCGCCAGCTGATACACTACAATCAGTGACAGCCAGCCCATCGTCAGATAGGTGACAAGCGACAACACCTTAAACCGGTGCGCAATCGTCAGCTTAAACAGGATCCCCAGCAGTGCCAGGCTCCAGATAACTATCATCAGGCCGCGCGACAGCGGTGAGTTTAGCCCCACCAGCAGGAAAGGCGTATAGGTACCCGCAATCAGAAGATAGATAGCGCAGTGGTCAAATTTCTTGAGCCATATTTTGGCCCGTTGATGCGGAATCGCGTGATAGAGCGTCGACGCCAGGAACAGCAGGATCATGCTTCCGCCATACAGGCTATAGCTGGTAATCGCCATCACGCTGGCATTGGTATCTACCGCCTGTACCAGCAATAACACTAAACCGACAATCCCAAACACCAAGCCAATGCCGTGGCTGATGCTGTTGGCTACTTCCTCAGCCAGCGAATATCCCTGTGCGATTAATGGTCTGCTCGCCATACAAAACTCCGGGAAAACTAAAGATGATTATTCATCGCATGACTATGCTAACTGAGAATGATTCCAGTGAACACCTGTTAGCTAAAATAATTTTAACGTAAATTTTTATAATAAAAATCAAAAACATAAACAAACAATTCACCTGACATTTGTTCACATAAAAATTTAAGCGTTACTAATCAATGGCATAAAATTGGCCCGTGCCGTCTGGCTGCATGTTATGATGGATAAATGAGGTCTGAATGAGAGTTTTGCCACAGTGAGTATGTTCACCCACTCCGCCATTGCCAGTCTCAATAACCTGGAGATGATGGTCTACAACTATGTCATCAAAAATCGAGACAAAGTGATGTATATGACCATCCGCGAGCTGGCGGATGCGGCCGGCGTCTCAACCACCACCATCCTGCGCTTTTGCCGCAAGCTCAACTGCGAAGGATATTCGGAATTTCGCGTGCGCTTTAAGCTCTATCTTGAGCAGAATGAGCCCCAGCAGGCGAATTTCGGTGCCAGCGAAATTATCAGCTTCTTTAAAAGCGTGAATAATGAAGAGTTCGACGCGTTATTAGATGACGCGGTAAATATCATTCTCTCTTCAGAGCGCATTATTTTTGTCGGGGCGGGCACGTCAGGCTCACTGGCGAAATATGGCGCACGTTTCTTTTCGAATATTGGTAAATTCAGTAATCATATTGATGACCCTTATTTCCCGGTCACCAATGATATGGCGAAAAATGCGCTGGCCATTGTGCTCTCCGTCTCGGGCGAAACCGAGGAGATACTGCGCTTCGCCAGCCAGTTCAGCCTGCATCACTGTAAGGTGCTCTCCATCACCAGCCATGAGCACTCTCGCCTGGCAAAACTGGCGGACTTTAATCTCTCCTGGCACGTTCCCCAGACGCGAATTGGCGGCGTCTACGATATCACCACGCAAATCCCCGTCATCTATATTCTGGAATCCCTCGGACGCAAGCTGGCGAAGAAACTGACGGAATAAAACACCCTGTTTTTTTGATGTGACAAATCACAATTTCCGCAAATTGTTATATCGTGACAATCAATTTCGCTTTGCTAGACTCAATGCCAATAAGCCATTTGTTGAGAATAGCAGCGATGAAAAAATTAACCTTACCAAAAGATTTTTTATGGGGCGGCGCGGTTGCCGCTCACCAGGTTGAAGGCGGTTGGAACAAAGGCGGCAAAGGGCCAAGCATTTGCGACGTCTTAACCGGCGGCGCACACGGCGTGCCGCGCGAAATCACGCAGGAGGTGGTGCCGGGTAAATATTACCCCAATCATGAGGCCATCGATTTCCACGGCCACTATAAAGAAGACATCAAGCTGTTTGCCGAGATGGGCTTCAAGTGCTTCCGTACCTCTATTGCCTGGACACGCATATTCCCGAAAGGTGACGAAACGCAGCCAAACGAGGAAGGGCTAAAATTCTACGACGACATGTTCGATGAGCTGCTGAAGTACAACATCGAACCGGTGATCACCCTCTCCCACTTCGAAATGCCGCTGCACCTGGTGCAGGAGTACGGTAGCTGGACCAACCGTAAAGTGGTCGATTTCTTTGTGCGCTTCGCGGAAGTGGTCTTCGAGCGCTACAAAAACAAGGTCAAATACTGGATGACCTTCAACGAAATCAATAACCAGCGTAACTGGCGCGCGCCGCTGTTCGGTTACTGCTGCTCGGGCGTGGTCTATACCGAACATGACAATCCGGAAGAGACCATGTACCAGGTCCTGCACCACCAGTTTGTGGCCAGCGCCCTGGCGGTGAAAGCCGCGCGCCGCATCAACCCGGAGATGAAAGTGGGCTGTATGCTGGCCATGGTGGCGCTCTATCCGTTCTCCTGCAAGCCGGAAGACGTGATGTTCGCCCAGGAATCGATGCGCGAGCGCTATGTCTTTACCGACGTCCAGCTGCGTGGTTACTACCCGTCCTACGTGCTGAACGAGTGGGAGCGCCGCGGCTTCTCCATCAAAATGGAGGCAGGCGACGAGCAGATCCTGCGTGAAGGTACCTGCGACTACTTAGGTTTCAGCTACTACATGACCAATGCGGTGAAGGCGGAAGGCGGTACCGGTGACGCCATCTCCGGCTTTGAAGGCAGCGTACCGAACCCGCACGTGAAGGCATCCGACTGGGGCTGGCAGATTGACCCGGTGGGCCTGCGTTATTCCCTGTGCGAACTGTACGAGCGTTATCAGAAGCCGCTGTTTATCGTGGAAAACGGCTTCGGCGCCTATGACAAAGTGGAAGAAGACGGCAGCATCAACGATGACTATCGTATCGACTACCTGCGTGCACACGTGGAAGAGATGATCAAAGCCGTCACGCACGATGGCGTGGATCTGATGGGCTATACCCCGTGGGGCTGCATCGACTGCGTGTCGTTCACCACCGGCCAGTACAGCAAGCGCTACGGCTTTATCTACGTGAACAAGCACGACGACGGAACGGGCGACATGTCGCGTTCCCGTAAGAAGAGCTTTAACTGGTATAAGGAAGTGATTGCCAGCAACGGCGAAAAACTTTAACGCAGTGATCCCCTCTCCCCTTTGGGGAGAGGGTTAGGGTGAGGGATTTATTTCCCACCCGCTAACTCGATAAAACTACCCGTTACGTACGACGCCTTCTCGCTCAGCAGCCAGACAATCGCCTGCGCCACCTCTTCCGGCTGGCCGCCGCGCTGCATCGGCAGCAGCGATTTCACCCGATCCACCCGCCCCGGCTCCCCGCCGGATGCGTGAATATCAGTATAGATAAGCCCGGGCCGCACGCAATTCACGCGGATACCCTGTGCTGCCACCTCCAGCGATAGCCCGGTTGTCAGCGAATCCACCGCCCCCTTGGACGCGGCATAATCCACATATTCACCCGGCGCGCCCAGACGCGATGCCGCGGAAGAGACGTTCACTATCGCCCCACCCTTGCCGCCATGTTTGAAGGACATGCGTTTTACCGCTTCCCGACAGCAGAGAAAGTAGCCCGTGACGTTGGTCGCAAGGACGCGGTTAATGCGCTCAGCGGAGAGATTCTCGATAGTGGATTGCTCAAACAGAATGCCCGCATTATTGACCAGCGCACGAAGCGGCTCGCCTTCACGATCGAGGCTGTCAAACATCGCCAGCACCTGAGCTTCGTCGCTGATGTCCGCACGCACGGCAAACGCTTTACCGCCCGCCTCAACGATCTGGTTGATCACGTCCGTCGCGGCTTTAATGTTGTGGTGATAGTTTACCGCCACGGTGTAGCCTTCACGTGCCAGCTGCAGCGCGGTGGCTTTCCCAATGCCCCGGCTCGCGCCGGTGACCAGTGCAATTGCCATTCACAACCTCCAGATAAAAAAAAGCCGGGTGGCGCTTACGCTTACCCGGCCTACAGTATGGCAAATAATTACTGATATTCGCTCATCGGTACGCAGGAGCAGAACAGGTTACGGTCGCCGTAGACATCATCAAGACGCTTCACGGTCGGCCAGTATTTGTTCGCCACGCCTGCCGGGAAGACGGCCAGTTCGCGGGAGTAGCCGTGGTTCCACTCTGCCACCATCTCGTGCTGAGTGTGCGGGGCGTTAACCAGCGGGTTATCTTCCAGCGTCCATTCGCCGTCCTGCACGCGGTCGATCTCCATGCGGATGGCCAGCATCGCGTCGATAAAGCGATCCAGCTCGGCTTTGCTTTCAGACTCGGTCGGCTCCACCATCAGCGTCCCCGCAACCGGGAACGACATGGTTGGCGCGTGGAAGCCGTAGTCGATCAGACGCTTGGCGATATCCAGCTCGCTAATACCGGTCTGCTCTTTCAGCGGACGAATATCGAGGATGCACTCGTGCGCCACGCGACCGTCGCGGCCTGTGTAAAGCACCGGGAAGGCGGACTTCAGGCGAGTCGCAATGTAGTTAGCGTTCAGGATCGCCACCTGGCTCGCCTGCTTCAGCCCTTCCGCGCCCATCATGCGGATGTACATCCAGCTGATTGGCAGGATAGAGGCGCTACCGAACGGTGCCGCAGAGACCGCGCCCTGACGGGTTAGCATGCCTTCAATCTGCACCACGCTGTGGCCCGGCACAAACGGTGCCAGGTGCGCTTTCACGCCGATTGGGCCCATGCCCGGGCCGCCACCGCCGTGCGGGATGCAGAAGGTTTTGTGCAGGTTCAGGTGCGACACGTCCGCGCCAATAAAGCCCGGAGAGGTAATGCCCACCTGAGCGTTCATGTTTGCGCCGTCGAGGTAAACCTGACCGCCAAACTGGTGCACCACTTCGCACACTTCACGGATGGTCTCTTCGTATACGCCGTGGGTGGAAGGGTAGGTCACCATGATGCAGGAGAGCTTGTCGCCCGCCTGTTCGGCTTTCGCACGCAGGTCTGCCAGATCGATGTTGCCGTTCTTATCGCACGCCACGACCACCACTTCCATGCCCGCCATCTGGGCAGAGGCCGGGTTGGTGCCATGAGCAGAGCTTGGGATCAGGCAGATATCGCGGTGTCCTTCGTTGCGGCTTTCATGATAGTGACGAATCGCCAGCAGGCCCGCGTATTCGCCCTGCGCGCCGGAGTTCGGCTGCATGCAGAGCGCGTCATAACCGGTCAGCTTCACCAGCCAGTCGGAAAGCTGGTTGATCATCATATGATAACCTTCCGCCTGCTCTGGCGGGCAGAACGGGTGTAGTTCGGAGAACTCAGGCCAGGTGATAGGGATCATCTCTGCCGCGGCGTTCAGCTTCATGGTGCAGGAGCCCAGCGGGATCATCGCCTGGTTCAGCGCCAGATCCTTGCGCTCCAGAGAGTGCATATAGCGCATCATCTCGGTTTCGCTGTGGTAGCGGTTGAACACCGGATGGGTCAGGATCGCGTCAACACGCAGCATGCTTTCCTGAATGGAGCGGCTGTCGAGCGCGACCTCTTTGTCGAGCGCATCAATGTCCAGACCGTGCGCGTCACCCAGCAACACGCTGAACAGGTTCAGAATATCGTCACGGGTGGTACTTTCATCCAGCGTAATGCCGACCGCGTTGTGGATGTCGCTGCGCAGGTTGATCTCTGCCGCATTCGCACGCGCCAGCACCGCCGCTTTGTCCGCCACTTCCACACACAGAGTGTCGAAGTAGTGAGCGTGGCGCAGCTTGAGGCCTTTCTGCTGCAGACCACAGGCCAGAATATCGGCCAGGCGGTGAATGCGGCTGGCAATGCGCTTCAGGCCAGCCGGGCCGTGGAACACGGCGTACAGGCTGGCGATGTTTGCAAGCAGCACCTGGGAGGTACAGATGTTGGAGTTCGCTTTCTCGCGGCGGATATGCTGCTCGCGAGTCTGCATCGCCATGCGCAGGGCGGTGTTACCGGCAGCATCTTTTGAGACGCCGATAATGCGGCCAGGCATGGAGCGTTTGAATTCATCTTTCGCGCCGAAGAACGCCGCGTGCGGGCCGCCGTAGCCCATCGGCACGCCAAAGCGTTGCGCAGAGCCGAAGACAATATCCGCGCCCTGTTTGCCCGGCGCCGTCAGCAGCACCAGCGCCATAAAATCGGCGGCAACGCTGACAACCACTTTGCGGGACTTCAGCTCGGCAATCAGCGTGCCGTAGTCGTGTACTTCACCCGTCGTACCTACCTGCTGCAGCAGTACGCCGAAGACGTCCTGGTGATCCAGCACTTTGTCAGCGTCGTCGACGATCACGTCAAAGCCGAAGGTTTCCGCACGGGTGCGCACCACGTCCAGCGTCTGAGGATGCACGTCCGCCGCCACGAAGAAGCGGTTAGCATTTTTCAGCTTGCTGACGCGTTTTGCCATCGCCATTGCTTCGGCGGCAGCGGTGGCTTCATCCAGCAGCGAGGCGGAGGCAATATCCATACCGGTCAGATCCAACGTCACCTGCTGGAAGTTCAGCAGCGCTTCCAGACGGCCCTGGGAGACTTCTGGCTGATACGGGGTGTAAGCGGTGTACCAGCCCGGGTTCTCCAGCATGTTGCGCAGGATAACCGGCGGCAACTGCACGTTGGTGTAGCCCATGCCAATGTAAGACTTATAGCGCTTGTTCAGGCCTGCGATAGCCTTCAGCTCCGCCAGCGCGGCGAATTCCGTGGTGGCTTCCCCCACGTGAGGCGGCGTGGCAAGCTGGATGTCTTTTGGCACAATCTGGCCGATCAGTGCGTTTAATGAATCCGCGCCAACTGTCTTCAGCATCTCCTGCTGTTGCTGAGCATCCGGCCCAATGTGACGTTCAATGAAGGCGCCACGGTTTTCAAGCTGGCTTAAAGTCTGTGTCATGAGCGATGGTTCCTGAAACGTGCAGTGAATTTAAGTTCCCTCTCCCTCTGGGAGAGGGTTAGGGTGAGGGGAAGACTGGCACCCTCACCCCTGCCCTCTCCCAGAGGGAGAGGGGGATAAACAATTACTCGTCTTCTAACAATGCTTCGTACGCGGTCGCATCCAGCAGCGCGGCAACCTGAGATTCGTCGCTGGCTTTGATCTTGAAGATCCAGCCGCCTTCATACGGCTCGCTGTTCACCAGCTCTGGCGAATCACTCAGCGCGTCGTTGACGGCAACGATTTCGCCGCTCACAGGAGCGTAGATGTCAGATGCCGCTTTTACGGACTCCGCCACGGCGCAGTCGTCGCCCGCGCTAACGGTCGTGCCCACGTCAGGCAGGTCAACAAACACCATGTCGCCCAGCAGCTCTTGCGCGTGCTCGGTGATCCCTACGGTGTAAGTGCCGTCCGCCTCTTTGCGCAGCCACTCGTGTTCTTTGCTGTATTTCAGTTCTGCTGGCACATTGCTCATTGAAGTTCTCCTGATAAAAATGATTAGGCGACCGGCTTACCGGCGCGAACAAAAATCGGTTTGGTCACGTGGACCGGCATTTCGCGGTTGCGGATCTGTACCACCGCCGTGTCGCCAATGCCCGCCGGCACGCGTGCCAGTGCAATACTGTAGCCCAGCGTCGGGGAGAAGGTGCCGCTGGTGATCACGCCTTCGAGATGATTGCCGTCGGCATCGGTGAAGCGCACTGGCAGTTCGCCGCGCAGCACGCCTTTTTCCTTCATCACCAGCCCCACCAGCTGTTCGGTACCCTTCTCGCGCTGCATCTCCAGCGCTTCACGGCCAATAAAGTCACGGTCAGCCGGTTCCCATGCGATGGTCCAGCCCATGTTGGCGGCCAGCGGAGAGACGCCTTCGTCCATCTCCTGGCCGTAGAGGTTCATACCCGCTTCAAGACGCAGGGTATCGCGCGCGCCCAGGCCCGCTGGCTTCACGCCCGCTTCCACCAGCGCACGCCAGAAATCAGCGGCCTTCTCGTTTGGCATCGCAATTTCGTAGCCCGCTTCACCGGTGTAGCCGGTAGTGGCGATAAACAGATCCCCCGCCTGCACGCCGAAGAAAGGCTTCATGCCCTCTGTGGCTTTGCGCTGCTCGTCGTTAAACAGAGACGCGGCTTTCGCCTGCGCGTTTGGCCCCTGCACGGCGATCAGCGACAGATCGTCACGGACGGTGATGTCGATGGCATAAGGTTCAGCGTGTTGGGTGATCCAGGAGAGGTCTTTTTCGCGGGTGGCGGAGTTTACAACGAGGCGGAAGAAATCTTCAGTGAAGTAATAGACGATGAGGTCATCAATCACGCCGCCCGAAGCATTCAGCATGCCGGTATAGAGCGCTTTACCCGGCGTCTTCAGTTTGGCGACGTCGTTTGCCAGCAGATAACGCAAAAACTCCCGGGTGCGGCTACCGCGCAGGTCGACAATCGTCATATGGGACACGTCGAACATACCGGCATCGGTGCGCACCGCGTGGTGCTCATCAATCTGCGACCCGTAGTGCAGCGGCATCATCCAGCCGTGGAAGTCCACCATGCGGGCGCCGCATAACACGTGCTGTTCGTACAAAGGAGTCTGTTGAGCCATCTTGTCCTCGTTGAAAAATTCACCGTGAAACCCGGTATCGGCCTCGTTCCCGAATGCCGACGCAAACGTTCTCTTTTACCTGAACTTACCACCGAAACCGGCGGTTAACCATAAGGTAAAACGGGTCATCACATTAGCTTATGACCAAAAAACGCTGAAAAGCCTACAGAGTTATTCACTGGAAAAATGCGATTAACCCCGCACAAAATTAACAATGATCTAACAGGATTTAGCACATGGTGATATTTCGTGCGGAAAAACGGGCCGAATTTCCGTAACAAGAAAAACACGACATTAGATTATCTAATGCGAAAAATGACGTGAAATTAGAATATTTCAAACGAGGGGATTTCCCCGGCGCAGAGGCCGGGAAATTATAGTGTGACGGGGGTCAATATTATTTAAGCCAGTCCGGCAGGTCGTTAAGACCCATCGCCTGACGAAGAAGTTGCGGTTTGACGCCAGGAAGGGTATCTGCGAGTTTAAGACCGATATCGCGCAGCAGTTTCTTCGCCGGATTTGCCCCGGCAAACAGCTCGCGGAAGCCCTGCATCCCTGCCAGCATCATCGCCGCACTGTGCTTGCGGCTGCGCTCGTAGCGACGCAGGTAGAGATGCTGACCGATATCTTTGCCTTCACGATGCAGGCGGCGCAGTTCCTCAACCAGCTCCGCCGCGTCCATAAAGCCGAGGTTGACGCCCTGCCCGGCCAGCGGATGAATGGTATGCGCGGCATCGCCCACCAGCGCCAGACGATGCGCGGCAAACTGGCGCGCGTAGCGGCCGGTTAACGGGAACACCTGACGCTCGCTTTCAAGCGTGCACAGGCCAAGGCGGTTATCAAACGCCACGCACAGCGCCTGGTTAAAGGCCTCGGGCGTCGCCTCCTGCATCTGCTGCGCTTTTTCCGGCACTAAGGACCAGACAATCGAGCACAGGTGCGGATCGGCAAGCGGCAGGAAGGCCAGAATACCGTCGTTGTGGAAAATCTGCCGGGCCACGCCGCCGTGCGGCTCTTCGGTACGGATTGTTGCCACCATCGCATGATGGCGGTAATCCCAGTACGTCAGCGGGATATCGGCTTTATTACGCAGCCAGGAGTTTGCGCCGTCGGCACCGACCACCAGACGCGCGGTCAGCATGTCGCCGCTTTGCAGGGTGATAAACGCCTCGTTTTCGCCCCACGCCACCTGCTGGATCTGCGCAGGCGCGACCAGCGTCACGTCGCTGCACAGCTCTGCTTTCTGCCACAGCGCGTGATGGATCACCCCATTCTCAATGATATGGCCCAGATGGCTATAGCCCATACTTTCATCATCGAAGGCAATATGGCCAAAGCTGTCTTTGTCCCACACTTCCATGCCGTGATAGCAGCTGGCGCGCTGGGCGACGATATCTGACCAGACGCCGAGACGCGTCAGCAGCTTTTCGCTGGCCGCGTTAATCGCCGAGACGCGGAGTTCTGGCGGGGCATCAGGTGCGACGGGCTGAGGCGGCTTTTGCTCCAGCACCGCCACGCGCAGGCCGCTGCCCTGCAATCCACAGGCCAGCGCCAGCCCAACCATTCCTCCGCCAACGATGGCAACATCAACATTTTGCACGGTGATAACTCCTTAACGCGCAACCCAACCCAGGGTCCGCTGCGCCAGCACGTCACGTGCCGGAATGAACAGTTCCATCGCCATCAGCCCGAGGTTGCGGCCGGCAACCAGCGGCGCCCAGCGATTGGCAAAGAGATGGACTAAACCATCGGTGACGCCAATTGTCGCCTCTTTATCGGGCTGGCGTCGCGTCTGGTAATGGCTTAGCACCGGGTAAGCGCCACAGTCTTTTTGTTCGCTCCACGCCTGCGAAAGCGTTTCGGCAAGGCTCATCACATCCCGCAAGCCAAGATTAAAGCCCTGGCCGGCGATGGGGTGGAGGGTTTGCGCCGCATTGCCGACCAGCGCCACGCGGTGAGAAACAGACTGTGATGCCGTGGTTAACGACAGCGGATAGACCGCACGTTTCCCGGCATGGGTAATACGCCCCAGCCGCCAGCCAAAGGCTTTCTGCAGCTCGGTACAAAAGCGTTCGTCGGACCAGGCCTTAACCTCTTCGGCTTTATCCTGCGGGTGGCACCAGACCAGCGAGCAGCGCCCGTCCGTCATCGGCAGCATCGCCAGCGGACCGTGCCGGGTGAAGCGTTCAAATGCCCGGCCGTTGTGTTCTGCTGCGGTCGAGACGTTCGCGATGACCGCGACCTGCCCGTAAGGCTGCTGTCGCCACTCTACGCCGCACTGGGTGCCGAGCGCCGAGCGCGACCCGTCCGCCGCAACCAAAAGCTGTCCATCGAGCACGATGCCATTGTCCAGCGTTACGCTGACCGCTTCTTCACTGCGGGTGAAGCTGGCAACGCGTGCCGGGCAGTGCAGCGTAACGCCCGGCGCGTCCTGCAACAGGCGGAACAGGCGCAGGCCAATATCGTGCAGTTCAACGACCTGACCCAGCGCGTCAATACGGTAATCGTGGGCATCCAGCGTCACAAACCCGGCATGGCCGCGATCGCTCACGTGCACGGTATTAATGGCGGTGGCGCAGTCGGCGATGGCCTGCCAGATGCCAATCCGGGACAGCTGCTGGCAGGTGCCCTGCGCCAGGGCAATGGCGCGGGAATCAAAACCGGGGTGATTCTTCGTTTGTGGGGCGACCGCCTCGACAAGATGCACCGGAAGTTGCCCCTTCGTTAAGTGCGAGACAGCCAAGGCCAGCGTGGCGCCCGTCATGCCGCCGCCAACGATAATCACGCTCATACGCGCGCCGCTGCCATCAGCGCCTCGATATCGTCCGCTTTTTTCACCACGCTCGCGGTCAGGTTTTCGTTGCCGGTTTCGGTGATGACGATGTCGTCTTCAATACGAATGCCGATTCCGCGGTATTCCTCTGGCACGTCGGCATCCGGCGCGATGTACAGACCCGGCTCGACGGTCAGCACCATGCCCGGCTCCAGCACGCGTGAACGTTCAGGGGCGTATGCGCCCACGTCGTGCACGTCCAGCCCCAGCCAGTGGCTCAGGCCGTGCATAAAGTACGGACGATGGGCATTCTCGGTAATCAGGGTGTCCACGTCGCCTTTCAGAATGCCGAGCTTCACCAGCCCGGTCACCATGATGCGCACGACTTCGCCGGTCACCTCCTGAATAGAGGTGCCTGGCCGATACAGCGTGAGCGCCGTCTCAAGTGACTCGAGAACGATGTCATAAATTGCCCGCTGCGCTGGTGAAAATTTACCGTTCACCGGGAAAGTACGGGTGATGTCGCCCGCATAGCCCTGATATTCGCAACCGGCGTCAATCAAAACCAGATCGCCGTCGCGCAGCGCGCTTTCGTTTTCGGTGTAGTGCAGAATGCAGCCGTTTTCCCCACCGCCAACGATGGTGTTGTAGGACGGGAAGCGCGCACCGTGACGGTTAAATTCGTGATGAATTTCGCCTTCCAGCTGATATTCGAACATCCCGGGACGGCATTTTTCCATCGCGCGGGTGTGCGCCAGCGCGCTGATTTCGCCCGCACGGCGCATCACGTTCAGCTCTTCTTCAGATTTGAACAGGCGCATCTCGTGCACTACCGGACGCCAGTCCGTGAGGGTGGCGGGCGCGGACAGGTTCTGGCGCGAGCCTTTGCGCAGCTTATCCAGCGCGGTGAAAACAACCTCATCGGCGTACGCATATTCGCCCTGCGCGTGGTAGAGCACGTCGAGGCCGTTTAGCAGCTGATAGAGCTGCTGGTTGATTTCGCTAAACGCCAGCGCACGGTCAACGCCCAGCTTTTCCGGTGCGGCCTCTTGCCCTAAGCGGCGGCCAAACCAGATTTCAGCGGTTAAGTCTCGTACGCGGTTGAAAATCACGCTGTGGTTATGGGTGTCATTGCTCTTAATCAGCACCAGCACCGCTTCCGGTTCGTTAAAGCCGGTGAAGTACCAAAAATCGCTGCTCTGGCGATAGGGGTATTCGCTGTCGGCGCTGCGCGTCACCTCTGGCGCGGCAAAAATCAGCGCCGCGCTGCCCGGCTGCATGTTTGCCAGCAGCGCCTGACGACGGCGCAAATACTCTTGTTGCGAGATAACCATGACACCCTCCTGTGCGTTATTTTTCTTAATGTAAGGTTGGCTTGCGAACTTCCGGCGCGGTCGGCTGCGAGCGCGTAAAGTTGTCGTGGCACAGCAACGCCGCCACGCGCACGTACTCGATAATTTCTTCGAGAGACATCTCCAGCTCTTCCTGGTCTTCCTCTTCATCGTAGCCGAGCTGGGCAATGTTACGCAGATCGTCGATCGCTTCACCCGCTTCGCCGGTGACTTTATCAAGCTTAGGCTGCGTCACGCCCAGCCCCAGCAGATAGTGGTTTACCCAACCTGCGAGCGCATCGGCACGATCGAAGACGCTGACATCGTCACCTTCAGGCAGATAAAGCTGAAAAAGGAAGCCATCGTCTTCCAGCGAATCGCTGGTGGCCGCGTGCATTTTTCGCAGCGCTTCCGCCAATTCGTGGCCAAAAGCCAGCCCTTCGTTCGTGAGGTCGTGGATCAGCGGCTGCCATGAGCTGTCGCTGTTTCCGCCGCACAGTATGCCGCTGATCAGACCGTGCATTTCGGCAGGGGTAAGACCGACTCCCTGCTGGTTCAGTAACTGGTTTAAATCCTTGTAACCAGGCATTTCGTTCTGTATAGACATACGCATTCGTCATCAAAGGGAGGATATTCATGGTATGCTACCACTTTGGACCCTGGTGATACCAGAAAAGGGCTTGTATCTTCACATCAGGGTAGCTATAGTGTCGCCCCTTCGCAGCCCCCGGGGCAGTAAGCGAAGGCAGCGCAGTCAATCAGCAGGAAGGTGGCATGTCTGCACAACCCGTCGATCTCCAGATTTTTGGCCGTTCACTGCGAGTGAATTGTCCGCCTGAACAAAGGGATGCTTTGAATCAGGCTGCGGACGATTTGAATCAGCGGTTGCAAGATCTAAAAGAACGCACTAGAGTCACAAATACTGAGCAGCTGGTTTTCATCGCCGCGTTGAACATCAGCTATGAACTGACTCAGGAAAAAGCGAAGACCCGCGACTACGCGGCTAGCATGGAGCAGCGCATTAAAATGCTCCAGCAGACCATTGAACAGGCGTTGCTTGATCAAGGTCGCAATCCCGAAAGACCGGGACCAAAGTTTGAATAACACTTCTCAGTTGACTATGGTAGAGTAACTGTGAAGACAAAATTTCTCTGAGATGTTCGCAAGCGGGCCAGTCCCCTGAGCCGATATTTCATACCACAAGAATGTGGCGCTCCATGGTTGGTGAGCATGCTCGGTTCGTCCGAGAAGCCTTAAAACTATGACGACACATTCACCTTGAACCAAGGGTTCAAGGGTTACAGCCTGCGGCGGCATCTCGGAGATTCCCTCTTTCTTCTTCTACCCACTACCATGACTCAATTCCCTGAAGTTTCTGCCTCACGCCAGGATATCCGTCAGCTTATTCGCCAGCGTCGTCGCGCGCTTACGTCCGAGCAACAAGCACACTTTGCGCAGCAGGCCGCAGCCCGCATGATGGCGTATCCGCCAGTGGTAATGGCGAACACGGTCGCTCTGTTTCTGTCGTTTGATGGCGAGCTGGATACCCAGCCGCTTATCGACCAGCTCTGGCGCGCCGGAAAGAAGGTTTATCTGCCGGTACTGCATCCATTTAGCCAAGGTAATTTGCTGTTTCTACACTACCACCCGCACAGCGAGCTGGTGGTAAATCGTCTGAAAATTACCGAACCGAAACTCGACGTGCGCGACGTATTACCGCTGTCCGGGCTGGACGTGCTGATTACCCCGCTGGTGGCGTTTGATGAACAGGGCCAGCGTTTAGGCATGGGCGGCGGGTTCTATGACAGAACGCTGCAAAACTGGCAGGAGTACGGGCTACAGCCGGTGGGTTATGCGCATGATTGCCAGGCTGTAGAGGCCCTGCCGGTGGAGAAATGGGATGTGCCGTTACCGGCTGTGGTGACGCCCAGTAAAATCTGGGTCTGGTAGAACAAAGCCGGGTGGCGGCTATGCCTTACCCGGCCTACATAAATCCTCGGGCATTGTAGGTCGGGTAAGCGTAAGCGCCACCCGACACCACAAACCACACTATCAGTAAAGCAAGCGCGCGCGAATCGTCCCCGGAATAGCCTTCATGCTCTGCAGCGCTTTCTCGGCAACGTCTTCATCGGCTTCAATATCGATAACCACATAACCCATCTGCGAGTTGGTTTGCAGATATTGCGCGGCGATGTTGACGCCCTGCTCGGCAAAGATCTGGTTGATGGCGGTCAGCACGCCAGGACGGTTTTCGTGGATGTGCAGCAGACGGCGACCGCCGTGCAGCGGCAGAGACACCTCCGGGAAGTTCACCGCAGAGAGCGTTGAACCGTTGTCGGAATATTTGCTCAGCTTGCCCGCCACTTCCAGACCGATATTCTCCTGCGCTTCCTGAGTAGAACCACCGATGTGTGGCGTCAGGATCACGTTGTCGAACTCGCACAGCGGAGAGTTAAACGGATCGCTGTTGGTCGCAGGCTCCGTCGGGAATACGTCGATGGCTGCCCCCGCCAGATGCTTACGCTTCAGCGCATCGCACAGCGCAGGGATATCGACCACCGTACCGCGCGCGGCGTTGATCAGCAGAGAGCCCGGCTTCATCAGCGCCAGCTCTTCCGCACCCATCATGTTTTTGGTGGAGGCGTTTTCCGGCACGTGCAGGCTGACTACGTCGCTCATGTTCAGCAGGTCAGAGAGATGCTGCACCTGCGTCGCGTTACCCAGCGGCAGCTTGCTTTCGATATCGTAAAAGTAAACGTGCATTCCCAGCGACTCCGCCAGGATCCCCAGCTGAGTACCGATGTGGCCGTAGCCGATGATGCCCAGCTTTTTACCACGGGCTTCGTATGAGCCCGCGGCCAGTTTGTTCCACACGCCGCGGTGCGCTTTGGCGTTAGCTTCCGGAATACCGCGCAGCAGCAGCAGCAGTTCGCCAATCACCAGTTCCGCCACGGAACGGGTGTTCGAGAACGGCGCGTTAAAGACCGGGATACCGCGTTTTGCGGCAGCGTTCAGGTCGACCTGGTTGGTGCCGATGCAGAAACAGCCAATGGCAACCAGCTTTTCCGCCGCGGCAATCACGTCTTCAGTCAGGTGGGTACGGGATCGCAGGCCAATGAAGTGGGCATCACGGATGGCGGCTTTCAGCTCTTCCGTGTCCAGCGCGCCTTTGTGAAATTCGATATTGGTGTAACCCGCCGCACGAAGGCTATCAAGCGCTTTCTGATGCACGCCCTCGACCAGCAGGAATTTAATCTTGTCTTTCTCCAGTGATACCTTTGCCATTTCCCCGACCCTGTTTTTATCTGAACTGATGTTGTGCTGGATTGAAATCCGCTGTAGCCAACATATCAAAAAAAACTATTGCAGCAATATGAACGTTTGCGTCGGCACTCTGAAGAAAAGTCATACAGGGCTAAATGGCAGAGTAAAATGCTGAGGAAATTTACAAACGTGGCAGGATCGGCAAAAGAGGCGGAAAAGCGTGACACAAGTCACCAAATATAGCTTTTCAAAAATTTTTTAGCGGGGGGAGCCCTCCCCCCGTCAGATCATTTTACGATGGTTTTGACGCCGTCGGCCGTACCTATCAGTGCCACGTCCGCGCCGCGGTTGGCAAATAACCCTACGGTAACAACGCCTGGAATGCCGTTGATGGCGTTTTCCAGGGCAATCGCGTCGAGAATTTCCAGGCCGTGAACGTCGAGGATGACGTTACCGTTGTCGGTGACCACGCCCTGACGGTATTCCGGACGGCCACCCAGCTTCACCAGCTGACGGGCAACCGCACTGCGCGCCATCGGGATCACTTCGACCGGCAGCGGAAAATTACCCAGAATGTCGACCTGCTTGGAGGCATCCGCGATGCAGATGAACTTGTCCGCAACCGAGGCGATGATCTTTTCACGGGTCAGCGCCGCGCCGCCGCCTTTGATCATCTGCATATGGCCGTTGATTTCATCCGCACCATCAACGTAAATGCCCAGACGATCCACTTCGTTGAGATCGAAAACGGTAATGCCGAGGCTTTTCAGCTTTTCCGTGGACGCATCGGAGCTGGAAACCGCGCCCTCGATCTGCCCCTTCATCGTGCCCAGTGCATCGATAAAGTGCGCCGCCGTTGACCCCGTACCAACACCGACAATGGTCCCTGGCTGTACGTACTGGAGAGCGGCCCATCCTACTGCTTTTTTCAGTTCATCCTGCGTCATGATCGTTTTGCCTGTGGTGTGAAAACTCAGGGCGCATTATAGAACACGTCGAATGGATTTCGTCTGCCAGGAAGGGAAAATTGTGTCATAGTGCAGATTAAGCAAAATTAAGGAGCCAGCCAGAGCAATGAAACGTCCGGACTACAGAACACTACAGGCACTTGATGCAGTTATTCGTGAACGTGGCTTTGAGCGCGCAGCGCAAAAGCTGTGTATCACCCAGTCCGCCGTATCACAGCGTATCAAACAGCTTGAAAACATGTTCGGGCAGCCGCTGCTGGTGCGTACCGTGCCGCCGCGCCCAACGGAGCAAGGGCAAAAACTTCTCGCCCTGCTGCGTCAGGTTGAGCTGCTGGAAGACGAATGGCTGGGTGACGAACAAACGGGCTCCACGCCGCTGCTGCTCTCGCTGGCGGTCAACGCCGACAGTCTGGCAACCTGGCTGCTGCCGGCCCTTGCGCCGGTCCTGGCCGACTCCCCTATCCGCCTGAATCTCCAGGTTGAAGATGAAACCCGCACCCAGGAGCGCCTGCGTCGCGGTGAAGTGGTGGGGGCAGTCAGTATTCAGCCGCAGGCGCTGCCAAGCTGTCTTGTCGATCAGCTGGGCGCGCTGGACTACCTGTTCGTGGGTTCAAAAGCCTTTGCGGAGCGCTACTTCCCGAACGGCGTCACCCGCGCAGCGCTGCTGAAAGCGCCGGCCGTGGCGTTCGACCATCTGGACGATATGCACCAGGCATTTTTGCAGCAAAACTTTGACCTGCCGCCGGGCAGCGTACCGTGCCATATCGTCAACTCGTCCGAAGCCTTTGTGCAGCTTGCGCGTCAGGGCACGACCTGCTGCATGATCCCGCACCTGCAGATTGAGAAAGAGTTGAAAAGCGGTGAGTTGATTGACCTAACGCCGGGGCTGTATCAGCGCCGGATGCTCTACTGGCACCGTTTTGCGCCGGAAAGCCGCATGATGCGCAACGTTACTGACGCGCTGCTGGCGTTTGGGCATAAGGTGTTGAGACAGGATTAATCGCTTGAATTCCCTCTCCCTGTGGGAGAGGGTTAGGGTGAGGGCAAACTACTGCGCCTTAGCCGCCTCAGTTTGCTGAGTTTGAGTTGGCTCCAGCTGGAACACCACATCCACCTGATCGTCGAACTGAATGGTTGGCTGCTCATAGGTTTCCTGAGCGGACACCGGGGCTGCATCAGCCTTCATCATCCGTACCATCGGGCTTGGCTGGTAGTTAGAGACGTGGTAACGCACGCTGTATACCGGGCCGAGCTTGCTCTTAAAGCCGGACGCCAGCTGCTCTGCCTGATGGATTGCATCATTAATCGCGGCTTTACGCGCTTCGTCTTTGTATTTCTCCGGTTGCGCAACGCCCAGCGACACCGAACGGATTTCGTTCAGGCCAGCCTTCAGCGCGCCGTCCAGCAGTGAATTCAGCTTGTCCAGCTGACGCACGGTCACTTCAACAGCACGCACGGCGCGGTAGCCTTTCAGGATGCTTTTGCCGTTCTGGTAGTCGTAATCAGGTTGAGTACGCAGGTTCGCGGAGTTGATATCTTTTTTACCTACACCGTTCTGCTCGAGGAAAGAGAGATATTGCGCAACACGATCGTCCGCCTGCTTCTTGGCGGAGGCCGCATCTTTCGCAGCGACATTGACCTCAATTGCCAGGGTTGCAATATCCGGTACCGCGTCCACGCTTGCGGTGCCTGACGTGACGATGTGCGGGCCATCCGGCAATTCACTTGCCTGCACCGACACCGCACCGAAACTCACTAATGCCGCCAGGGCCATCACTTTAAACTTCACTGTCATTCCTCCATGTTGCGAAGAGTGCCCCAACAACAGGGCGCATGCCAGCAAGCTTAGCGGGTCTTGTTCAGTTGTCCATAAGACAACGCTTAGTTGAGCAATCCCTGTACATGATGAATGCCCTCCTTCGCCAGCTGGAAAGCGATAAACCACATCACCAGACCGACCAGCGTGTTAATGATGCGCTGCGCTTTGGCAGTCCGCAGCCGTGGAGCCAGCCACGCCGCCAGGATCGCAAGACCGAAGAACCAGAGGAAAGAGGCGCTGACCGTACCGAGCGCAAACCAGCGTTTGGGCTCAACGTCCAGCTGCCCGCCCAGGCTACCCAGCACCACGAACGTATCAAGGTAAACGTGCGGGTTAAGCCAGGTGACCGCCAGCATGGTGACGATGATCTTCCAGCGCCCCTGCTTCATCACTTCGGCGCTCGCCAGCTCAAGATTGCTGCTCATAGCGGTTTTCAGGGCGCCGAATCCGTACCACAGCAGAAACGCCACGCCGCCCCAGTTTACCAGCGCCAGCAGCCAGGGGGACTGCATCAGCAGCGCGCTGCCGCCGAAAATCCCGGCGCAAATCAGCAGCAGATCGCTCACCGCGCAAAGCAGGGCAATCATCAGATGATACTGGCGGCGAATGCCTTGATTCATGACGAACGCATTTTGCGGCCCGAGAGGGAGGATCATGGCCGCACCTAAGGCAAGCCCTTGAAAGTAATAGGATAACATAACGCAATTCTCACAGTCTTGTTCTGGAAGCCGACTATACTGCGCGAATCACATTAGAGGAAATTGATAATATTAATTGGAGATTAGCGGCGCTTATAAAAATAAAGCCCGGTGTCACTAGCGCTTACCGGGCCTACGGGTGAAGTTATTCCGCTTCTTTAACTTTTTTGACGTTTACGTCCATCTGCGGGTACGGGAAGCTGATGCCGTTGGCATCGAAGTCGCGCTTAATGCGCTCCAGCACGTCCCAGTAAACATTTTGCAGATCGCTGCTTTTGCTCCAGATACGCACCACGAAGTTAATCGATGACGCGCCCAGTTCGTTCAGGCGAACCGTCTGCTCTTTGTCTTTCAGAATGCGGTCGTCAGAAGCGATGATGTTCGCGATCAGCGACTTCACCTGATCGATATCTGAATCATACGCCACGCTGATGATGAGCTCGTTACGACGCACCGGCTCGCGGGAAAAGTTAATGATATTGCCCGCGATGATTTTCCCGTTCGGCACCACCACGATACGGCCGTCGACGGTACGCAGGGTGGTAGAGAAAATCTGCACCTGCAGCACGGTGCCGGCAATGCCGCCCAGATCAACGTATTCGCCGGAGCGGAACGGACGGAAGGTCACCAGCAGCACGCCTGCCGCCAGGTTTGAAAGCGAGCCCTGCAGCGCCAGACCAATAGCCAGACCGGCGGCACCGAGAACGGCAATAACGGAGGCGGTCTGCACGCCCACACGGCCCAGCGCCGCAATCAGCGTAAAGGCGATAATGCCGTAGCGCACCAGTGCGGAGAGGAAGTCAGCCACCGTGGCGTCAATGTGACGGGCCAGCATTACGCGGTTAACCGCGTTCGATACGATACGCGCCACGATCATCCCGACGATAATGATCGCAATTGCCGCAACGATGTTCACGGCATAGCTCAGCAGCAGCGCCTGGTTGCGCACCAGCCAGTTACCGGCGTTATTGATGCTGTCTACAACATCGAGTTGTTCCATTTATTCTTCCTTTTGTTAAACCAAAACACTAAATCCATCCCCCATGGAGACAGGCAGGTCAGTAAAGGGTAAACAAAAAGCGCATGTTTTGCCAAACAGATCACAAAATCAGATGTTGCAGCATGTTGAAAATGCATAAAAAAAGGCCCGCATTTGCGGGCCTTCCGATGCTGTTAGCAGCTCAAATCACAGAACGTCGATTGCGTTCAGTTCTTTGAAAGCCTGCTCCAGACGGGTCACCATGGACGTCTGAGCAGCGCGCAGCCATACGCGTGGATCGTAGTATTTCTTGTTCGGCTGGTCTTCGCCTTTCGGGTTGCCCAGCTGGCCCTGCAGGTAAGCTTCGTTGGTTTTGTAGTACTGCAGGATACCGTCCCATGTTGCCCACTGGGTGTCGGTATCGATGTTCATTTTCACTACGCCGTAGCTTACGGAGTCTTTGATTTCCTGAGCAGAAGAACCGGAACCGCCGTGGAAGACGAAGTTCAGGCTGTTGTGCGGCAGGTTGTGTTTTTTGGAAACGTATTCCTGAGAATCACGCAGGATGGTTGGAGTCAGAACCACGTTACCTGGTTTGTAAACGCCATGGACGTTGCCGAAGGACGCTGCGATGGTGAAGCGTGGGCTGATTTTGCTCAGCTCGGTGTAAGCGTAATCAACGTCTTCTGGCTGGGTGTACAGTGCAGAAGCGTCCATGTGGCTGTTGTCCACGCCGTCTTCTTCACCGCCGGTGCAACCCAGTTCAATTTCCAGGGTCATGTCCATTTTGGCCATGCGCGCCAGGTATTTAGAGCAGATTTCGATGTTTTCGTGCAGTGACTCTTCAGACAGGTCGATCATGTGAGAAGAGAACAGTGGCTTACCGGTTGCCGCGAAGTGTTTTTCACCCGCGTCCAGCAGACCGTCGATCCACGGCAGCAGTTTCTTCGCGCAGTGGTCAGTGTGCAGGATAACCGGAACACCGTAGTGCTCAGCCATCTGGTGTACGTGATGTGCACCGGAGATAGCGCCCAGGATTGCAGCACCCTGAGGAATGTCAGTTTTCACGCCTTTACCTGCGATGAACGCAGCGCCACCATTAGAGAACTGAACGATAACTGGCGCTTTAACTTTAGCAGCAGTTTCCAGTACGGCGTTGATGGAGTCGGTACCTACGCAGTTAACTGCTGGCAGAGCGAAGTTGTTTTCTTTAGCTACCTGGAACACTTTCTGTACGTCATCACCAGTGATAACGCCAGGTTTTACGAAATCAAAAATTTTAGACATGTTGCTTAGTCCTGTATCTTCGGCCGTTAGAAAAGGTGCGAGCTCTTAGAAGCGCGCTGAAAATTGGGCAGGTTTCCCTGCCCTTGAATGGCTTACTTCTTAGCGCGCTCTTCGAGCATTGCTACTGCTGGCAGTACTTTGCCTTCCACGAATTCGAGGAATGCGCCGCCACCAGTGGAGATGTAGGAGATTTTGTCAGCGATACCGAACAGGTCGATTGCTGCCAGGGTGTCACCACCGCCTGCGATAGAGAACGCTTCGCTGTCTGCAATAGCGTTAGCAACGATTTCAGTCCCTTTGCGGAAGTTCGGGAATTCGAACACGCCAACAGGACCGTTCCACAGGATAGTTTTTGCGTTTTTAAGGATTTCAGCCAGTTTCTGTGCAGAAACGTCGCCCAGGTCCAGAATCTGCTCTTCATCTTTGATGTCGTTTACAGATTTCAGGGTCGCGGTAGCGGTTTCGGAGAACTCGGTCGCCACGCGAACGTCAGTTGGAACCGGGATATCACAGGTACCCAGCAGGCGTTTGGCTTCGTCAACCAGGTCTGCTTCGTACAGGGATTTACCCACGTTGTGGCCCTGAGCAGCAACGAAGGTGTTCGCAATACCACCGCCGACGATCAGCTGGTCAGCGATTTTAGACAGGGAATCCAGAACGGTCAGTTTGGTAGAAACTTTAGAACCACCAACGATAGCCACCATTGGACGAGCAGGCTCTTTCAGCGCTTTACCCAGCGCTTCCAGTTCGTCGGCCAGCAGAGGACCGGCGCACGCTACGTCTGCGAATTTACCGATACCGTGGGTAGACGCCTGCGCACGGTGAGCTGTACCGAACGCATCCATCACGAATACGTCGCACAGTGCAGCGTATTTTTTGGACAGGGTTTCGTCGTCTTTCTTCTCGCCTTTGTTGAAGCGAACGTTTTCCAGAACCACCAGTTCACCGGCAGCCACTTCAACGCCGTCCAGATAATCTTTCACCAGGCGAACTGGGTTGGACAGTTTGTCTTTCAGGTAATTAACAACTGGCAGCAGAGAGAACTCTTCGTTGTACTCGCCTTCGGTTGGACGGCCCAGGTGGGAGGTGACCATCACTTTAGCGCCCTGCTTCAGAGCCAGCTCGATGGTTGGCAGAGATGCACGGATACGCGCGTCGCTGGTCACTTTGCCATCTTTAACCGGTACGTTCAGATCGGCACGGATGAAAACGCGTTTACCAGCCAGATCCAGATCGGTCATCTTAATTACAGACATGGTGAATCCTCTCGTTGATTCTTAAAGTTTTGCAGACGCACGATGCGTCTTACCTGAAACCTTGAGCGGCCATTGCTAACGTGGTGTCGAGCATCCGGTTAGCAAAGCCCCATTCGTTATCACACCAGACCAGCGTCTTGATAAGGTGTGCGCCACTGACTCGCGTCTGCGTGCCATCGACGATGGCGCTGTGCGGGTCGTGGTTAAAATCTACTGAGACCAACGGTAATTCCGTATAGTCAACTATACCATGAAATGCTCCCTGTGCCGCTTTTTGCAGCAACAGGTTGACTTCACAGGCTTTTACCGGTTTTTTCACCGTCACGCTGAGGTCAATTGCCGTCACGTTAATTGTCGGGACACGCACGGCAATCGCTTCAAAACGGTCATTAAACTGCGGGAAAATTCGGGTGATCCCTGCCGCCAGCTTTGTGTCCACCGGAATGATTGACTGGCTCGCCGCGCGCGTGCGTCGTAAATCCGGATGGTAAGCGTCGATAACCTGCTGATCGTGCATGGCGGAGTGAATCGTGGTCACGGTGCCGGATTCAATGCCGTACGCATCGTCTAACAGTTTGATGACCGGAATAATGCAGTTGGTGGTGCAGGAGGCGTTGGAAACGATGAGGTGTTCAGCCTTCAGCTCATGCTGGTTGACGCCAAACACGACGGTCGCGTCGAGATCGTTACTGCCGGGATGAGAAAACAGGACTTTTTTTGCGCCAGCGGCCAGATGCGCTTCGCCGTGCTCGCGGTTACCGTAAACACCGGTGCAGTCGAGCACCACATCCACGCCCAGTTCCCGCCAGGGTAGTCCTGCAATACTGCTCTCATGCAGTACGCGAATCGCGTCGTCACCGACAAACAGCTGCTCTCTTTCCTGGCGAACATCCCAGGCAAAACGGCCGTGGCTGGTGTCATATTTCAACAAATGCGCCATGCCCGCAGCATCCGCCAGTTCGTTGATTGCCACCACGGTGATTTCCGCACGACGCCCGGATTCATATAAAGCACGAACCACGTTGCGCCCGATGCGACCGAAGCCATTAATCGCTACGCGTACGGTCATAGATCTCCTGCAAAGCTATCCCTGAGTTTGAGGTGGCTGAAAGAGTAATCCAGCTACGCCCGAAGGGGAATCCTTGCTATCACAAACTGCGATTGATTGGTCAATTGTCGAACATTTAATCGACTGAAACGCTTCAGCAAGAATAAGCGAATCGAGGAATAAAAGGAATGTCTGTCCAGATGAATAAGCGAGCTATATGACTTGCGTCACATTTTGAGTGGAATAGTTCTCAGAAGCACTACATTGATCAGGAATAGCGTCAGGGCAGATTTGGAAATCCGGGCCAGAAAAAGCCCGGATGGATAACTCAACGTAAATCAATAGTAAGTAAAGTTATGAGGAATGGTCAAATGACCAGCTAAAACCTGGTTTCCGTTAGTCACATTATAGACCTTAACGTCATCACCCTCATGTAAAACAATATCACTGGACGTAGAATATGCCATATTCTTGCCCTGGCCACCTTTATCCATATGGTCCATCGCGTCCCTACAATCCGCAAGCGTTTTCACAGAAGAAACGCGAACATCATTGAGATAGACCTGATACTCACCGCTATCAGAACATTGTGGCAACAGAACCTCTATTGCGAAGTAAGGGTATAGGGTTTTACCTGCCATACTGAGAACATAGATCGCCTGCAAAGAACCATCAGTGGTTAACACCGCATCCCCGAGCATCTCTTTGGTCACCGTTTTCGTTATCTGAACGCTTTCATGCTCAGTATCTGTCCTTACCACCGTAACGACGTCCCCCTCTTTCAGATTGGCGTAGTTGGTATGCACATCAGTACTTTCACTGCCTTTGTCAAAGTTACCGTTCGTGACTTTCCCTTTATTCACTTTGGCAATCGATATGTTGTTTACACGTATATCAAATATGCCGCTTTGGAAATCCTCCGTCGGCATTTCAAAGAAGACGCCATACGCCATGGTAAATATGCCTGTTTTGCTGTCGAAATAGGACTTACCAGTCGTTGGCGTTGACGCCCAGATATCGTTAGCAGCGCGGGAAAGCGTCAGATAAGAGATGACACTGGTGTCATCATCGTCATCATCATCGTCGCTGTCAGAATCTTTCAGCGTCGCAACAATTTTGCCCAGCGTATGATTGGTATCATCGCCGCTGATGTCCCATATAATGGCGCCGCCAAGACCCTGGTCTTTGATGTAGTTCACTTTATCCGCGATAGAGGATTCATCGTCATAGGTCAGGAATTCTTTACTTGAGGCGTTATACAGATACGGCACGTGCGACTCAGCATCCCAGTAACGGGTGTATTGCCCGCTCGCCAGCTTTTGCTGAAGAACATAGAAAGGGTTAGTTCCCGTAAACTGTCCTTCATCATCCCAGGCACCATGCACCGTTGCACTCCCCGGAACAAACAATCCTGGCAAACCTGCAACTTTCTCTGTCGGCTGAACATCCCCCCAGCCGCGACCGTAGAAAGGAATGCCCATCGTTAATTTGTTTTTCGGAATGCCCCAGGTATTCACATATTCAGATATAGCGGAAGAGATATTAAGCTTCTGATCTTCATCCTGGCTGTTCGCATATAACGGCGCATTATGGCCGGTAATAGGATCAAACGCCCCATGAATGTCATACGCCATGACGTTTACGGAGTCGAGAATAGAAGCCGTCACGGATGGGTTGATATAGGACATTGAGTTGTGATTAACCGTTACGGCAGCCGACAGTTGATAATAACGGTCATTTTTCTTACCAATGTCATCCAGTTTCGTACGAAGGCTGGTGATGAGATTGGTAAACTGGGTTTTCTCCTGGTCAGAATCGGGATACTCCCAGTCAATATCGACGCCATCGAATTTCCATTGAATCATGTAATCGACAATACTTTGCGCAAGTTTCTCAACCCCCTCCGGGGTTGACGTTGCGCTTTCAAATACCCCATCTTCCGAGTTAGTCCAACCCCCGACAGAAAGAATATTTGTTACCCCATTCTGCTCGCTGGCACTGGCGAGTTCCTTCATCAACTCAGGACCTTTTTCAGTATCGTGAGTAATAACAACGCCGTCTTTGATGATGGCGAAGGCATAAGAAATATGGGTCATCAAATCCCAGGCAATTTTATCAGGAGTGAAGTAGTTGTGCGCTTCATAAACTCCCCATTCAGGATAATAGCCGTAAATCTTCGTTTGGTTAGCAACCTTCTCTTTTTGCTGTTTTTGATAATCTTCAGCTTCCTGCCCGGTCCATGGCGTGAAATTAAAGCTATCTACAACGTTTTGTTCAAGATTAGTGGGTGCACCTTTCAGCCAGACCGCATTACTGCCTGGCATTTCACCTGGGTTTGCCCACCACTGATTGGTCCAATAATAGCCGTTGTAGCGTACCCGGGTATTGGGCTGACTGTAGCTGAGAGTAGGATCGTAGAGCGGGGTTTGTATCACTTCATCCAGTCTGTTGGCGACGACAACCGTTTCGGCTCCTGGGAAGTCATTATTCACGCCAGCATCTGTTCCATCATTAGCCGCAAATTCAAGCCATGATTCCCCATTATCTGTAGAGCGCATGAGTGCGCCATTATAAGTACCATCAATTTTGTTGGTGCTGTCGTTTGCTTTTAATTCTGCCATTGCATTTGCAGAAAGCAGGCTTGTCGCTATTGTCATAGCGATCAATGTGGGTCTGAATTGCATATAACATCCTTATTTTAATAAACGTTTGTATTACTGACTTTCAGATATAAATCCATCAGTTAAAACAAAGTAACAAACAAGGAAGTTAAAAACCAATGAAGTAATATTAACGATAATCGTTAGATTTTCTTATAATACAGAAAATGAACATTGCGAATTAAAATATACATTCCTGTAAATGATACATATCAATCTACTGATACAACTTAAATAATAAATCACCAGGACTATCCTGAATAAAGATGAAATAAAATCATAAACAAAAAAAAGATATGTGAAAAAAGTCTCAGACATAAAAAATAATTTAATACAACGGATGCTGTCTGCGGAGGGCGATAAAGTGCATTTTTTAGAATGGAGATCACGAAGTGACATAAAATTTTACGAAAAGATGATCTTCTGAGGCACTGACACCCTCTGAAGATCACAATACGTTATGCTTGATTTCTGCCCGTACCGACTGAGCTCTGCTCAATGGTACGGGCTTTCTTTGAGAGGAATTACAGCAGTTCTTTCGCCTTAGCGACAACGTTCTCAACGGTGAAGCCGAACTCTTCGAACAGCTGTTCTGCCGGAGCAGACTCACCGAAGGTGGTCATACCGACGATAGCGCCGTTCAGGCCCACGTATTTGAACCAGTAGTCAGCGATACCCGCTTCCACTGCCACGCGAGCGGAAACCGCTTTAGGCAGTACGGATTCGCGGTAAGCGGCATCCTGCTTGTCGAACGCGTCGGTAGACGGCATGGAGACCACGCGCGCTTTCACGCCTTCGGCAGTCAGTTTTTCCCACGCGGCAACAGCCAGTTCAACTTCAGAACCGGTGGCGATGAAGATCAGTTCAGGCTGGCCCGCGCAATCTTTCAGCACGTAACCACCGCGCGCGATGTTCGCCAGCTGCTCTGGCGTGCGTTCCTGCTGCGCCAGGTTCTGACGGGAGAGGATCAGCGCGGTTGGACCGTCCTGACGCTCAACGCCGTATTTCCACGCTACCGCGGATTCAACCTGGTCACATGGACGCCATGTGCTCATGTTCGGGGTCACGCGCAGGGAAGCCACCTGCTCTACCGGCTGGTGAGTTGGGCCATCTTCGCCCAGACCGATGGAGTCGTGGGTGTAGACCATCACCTGACGCTGTTTCATCAGCGCGGCCATACGCACGGCGTTACGTGCATATTCAACGAACATCAGGAAGGTAGAGGTGTACGGCAGGAAACCACCGTGCAGGGAGATACCGTTCGCGATAGCGGTCATACCGAATTCACGTACACCGTAATGGATGTAGTTACCGGCAGTATCTTCGTTGATTGGCTTAGAACCAGACCACAGGGTCAGGTTAGATGGCGCCAGGTCAGCGGAGCCGCCGAGGAATTCAGGCAGCAGAGGACCGAACGCTTCAATCGCATTCTGAGACGCTTTACGGCTCGCGATTTTAGACGGATTCGCCTGCAGCTTAGCGATGAATTCGTTGGCTTTCGCGTCGAAGTCAGACGGCATATCGCCTTTCATACGACGGGTGAATTCAGCCGCTTCCTGTGGGAACGCTTTCGCATAGGCAGCGAACTTCTCGTTCCAGGCCGCTTCTTTCGCCTGGCCCACTTCTTTTGCATCCCACTGTGCATAGATCTCAGACGGGATTTCGAATGCAGGGTGTTTCCAGCCCAGCGCTTCACGGGTCAGTGCGATTTCCGCGTCACCCAGCGGTGCACCGTGGGAGTCATGGGTGCCCGCTTTGTTCGGAGAACCGAAGCCGATGATGGTTTTGCACATCAGCAGGGACGGTTTGTCGGTCACTGCGCGCGCTTCTTCTACTGCACGTTTAATCGAGTCAGCATCATGGCCATCAACGCCACGCACAACGTGCCAGCCGTAAGCTTCGAAACGTGCTGCAGTGTCGTCAGTGAACCAGCCTTCAACGTGACCGTCGATGGAGATGCCGTTGTCGTCATAGAACGCAACCAGTTTACCCAGCTTCAGGGTACCGGCCAGGGAGCACACTTCGTGAGAAATGCCTTCCATCATGCAGCCGTCGCCCAGGAAGGCGTAGGTGAAGTGGTCCACGATGTCATGGCCAGGACGGTTGAACTGCGCCGCCAGGGTCTTCTCAGCAATCGCCATACCCACAGCGTTAGCAATACCCTGACCCAGCGGGCCGGTGGTGGTTTCTACACCAGCGGTGTAGCCCACTTCCGGGTGACCTGGAGTTTTGGAGTGCAGCTGACGGAAGTTTTTCAGCTCTTCGATAGGCAGATCGTAGCCGGTGAGATGCAGCAGGCTGTAGATCAGCATAGAGCCGTGGCCGTTAGACAGCACGAAACGGTCGCGGTCAGCCCATGCCGGGTTCTGCGGGTTGTGGTTAAGGAAATCACGCCACAGGACTTCGGCGATATCAGCCATACCCATAGGGGCACCCGGGTGGCCGGACTTGGCTTTCTGTACTGCGTCCATGCTCAGCGCACGAATAGCATTAGCAAGCTCTTTACGTGAGGACATTTTAACTCCAGATCGGACTGTTAAAGGCCATGCCCTTGACGACAGCGCGTTTTGGGCTACGCCGGAAAAAAGTGCCAACAATGTAACCCAAGCCGCAGGGCATGTACATGGACCATTCTTTTGCAGCTTAAGAAATCTCTGGATCATGCTCGCATGTTGCGCAATCTGCTCGCCCGCGCCTGTAGATATTCCTTATACTTACCCCGCCCCGGCTTCGTTGCGGGTGCACTTTTCGGATTTTATTCAGATTAACGAGTACGGAAGCAACTTCATGAAAATGCGTGCAATAGTGCTGGCCCTGGGTACAACGCTCATGCTGAGCGGCTGTCAGAATATGGACTCTAACGGTCTGATGACCTCAGGTGCAGAAGCCTTTCAGGCCTACTCCCTGAGTGACGCGCAGGTTAAAGCGCTGAGCGATCAGGCCTGTAAAGATATGGACGGAAAAGCCACGCTTGCGCCGGCTGACAGTACCTACACACAGCGTCTGAATAAGATTGCTTCCGCGCTCGGCGATAACATCAACGGCCAGCCGGTGAACTACAAGGTTTACATGGCGAAAGACGTGAACGCCTTCGCGATGGCGAACGGCTGCATCCGCGTCTACAGCGGGCTGATGGACATGATGACCGACAACGAAGTCGAAGCGGTGATCGGCCACGAAATGGGCCACGTTGCGCTCGGCCACGTCAAGAAAGGGATGCAGGTTGCCTTAGGCACCAATGCCATCCGCGCGGCGGCGGCCTCTGCGGGCGGTATCGTTGGCAGCCTGTCCCAGTCTCAGCTTGGTGACGTAGGCGAAAAGCTGGTTAACTCCCAGTTCTCACAGCGTCAGGAGTCCGAAGCGGATGACTACTCCTACGATCTGTTGCGCAAACGCGGGATTAATCCATCTGGTTTAGCCACCAGCTTCGAAAAGCTGGCCAAGCTGGAAGCGGGTCGCCAGAGCTCCATGTTTGACGATCACCCGGCCTCAGAAGCGCGCGCGCAGCATATTCGCGACCGTATGGCCGCTGACGGAATTAAATAATATTGAAAGGAGGCAATTTTGCCTCCTTTTTATTTCGCATGAATTGCTAACTAAATCGCACGTATCGGTAACACCTCTGAAAACCCCGTCAAATCTGCCCTTTCCTGCTGAAACGTCTGGTCACATATTTATTGCAATCGTTAACCTTTCCGGTAATTATCAAGCGCGCAGTAATTCAATTTAATATATTAAGACAGAGACGTTCCCTCCGTGAAAAAAGAATTATCGTTAATTGCTTTAAGTTTATTCGCCGCATTACCTGCCGCTGCAAGCCAGCAATCTGACAGCATGGGTTTTATCGACGACAGCCATTTAGACCTGTTTTTACGCAATGCGTATATCAGCCGTGATTACCATCAGGGCCAGCAGGATAAAGCCGAATGGGGCCAGGGTATCATCGCCACATTTGAATCCGGATATACCGAAGGGCTGGTGGGCTTTGGCGTGGACGGCATCGCACAGTACGGCGTGCGCCTGGATGGCGGTCGCGGCAAGAGCGGCGCGGGCGGTATCGACTTCTTTAAACAGGAAGACGATGGGAGGGCCAAATCCGATCTAGCGAAATTTGGCGCAACCGCCAAAATGCGCATCTCAAATACCGTGCTGAGCTACGGTAACCAGCGCCCTGAACTGCCTATCGTTAACGCCGATAACTCCCGCCTGCTGTTTGAAAGCTACACCGGTGCCATGCTGACCTCGAAAGAGATCGACGGGCTGGAAGTGAACGCCGGTTATTTCACCGACGAGCAGCGTAAAAGCGACGACCGCCACGACAGCGGCCTGAAAAGCCTGACCTTCGGGGGCGCAAGCTACCAGTTCAACGACCAGTTCAGCGGTGCGCTGTACGCCTCTCATAACGAAGAGGTGATGAACAAACAGTATCTGGGCCTGAATTTCAAACAGCCGTTCAGCACCGGACAGCAGCTGGTACTCGACTTTAACGGCTATAACTCGCGTCTTGATCAGGGTTACGCTGACAGCCTCGACACCGGCCGCAGCAACACCATCTGGAGCCTGGCGGCAAGCTACATCTGGGATATTCATACGTTCAAAGTGGCATACCAGCAGAGCAGCGGCAGCACCGGCTACAACTACGGCGGCTATCGCGACAAGGGCGGCGTGGGTGACGGTGGCAATACCATCTGGCTGGCGAACTCCTACTGGTCTGATTTCAACGGTGAAGACGAGCGCTCATGGCAAGCGTCGTACGGCCTGGACTTTGGCGGCCTTGGCCTGCCGGGCCTGAGCTGGACCACCGCCTACGTGCGTGGGGACAACATCAAAACCTCTGAAACCAGCAACGGCAAAGAGCACGAGTGGTTTAACCAGATCCAGTACAAGGTGCAGGACGGCCCGGCGAAAGACCTGACGCTGCGCCTGCGCTACTCCGTGCTGCGCGTCTCCAGCAACGCCAGCGAGTACAACGTGGGCGGGGATGAGATCCGCGCCTACGTGGAATACCCGTTTAACGTGTTCTGATTTACCCCCTCACCCTAACCCTCTCCCCTTTGGGGAGAGGGGAAATCTCGCATATCAGTAAAGCGTCTTCTGCGGCGGCCCGGCAAACTTCAGCGCGCCAATCTGTCCCATCCGCACTTCCACCACCGACGGCCCCGGCATCGCAAGCGCCTCCGTCATTACCGCATCAAAATCCTCTGCCCGCTCCACGCTCCACGCCTGCAAGCCAATTGCCTGTGCCAGCAGGGTAAAGTCCGGCGTATGCAGTTCGTTATAATACTGACGCCCGCCGAAATACTTATCCTGGATGCCGCGCATCACGCCGTAGCCGCCGTCGTTCATGATCAGCAGCGTCACGTTGGCTTTCTCCTGCGCCAGCGTTGCCAGCTCGCCTAAATTCAGGCTCAGGCCACCGTCGCCCACCAGCCCCACCACCTTACGCTGCGGGTTAGCAATCGCGGTACCGATGGCCATCGGTAGTCCCATACCAATTGCGCCAGCCAGCGAGTGGATATTCATCAGCGGACCGTTAGCGCGGAACAGACGACTGCCCCACAGGCTGCCGGAAACGGTGATATCGCGCACCAGCAGGCCGTCCTGCGGCAGGGCTTTCTCAATGGCGTCGTTAAGTTTCGCGTAGGCGCCGCACTGTTCGCGCAGCCCCTGCTCTGCTTTGGCAACCGCCTGCTGCACCTGCGTATCCCACTGCGCGTCGCCCCACTCCCGGCCCTGGGCTTTGTCGGCCAGCGCGCGAAGCAGCGTGGAGCAGTCGGCTATCAGCGTGTTATCCATCAGGTAATTGCGGCTCGCTGCCGCCGGATCGATATCAATCTGCACGCGCGGAGAGGGCAGCGCCAGCGTCCAGGAGCGGGTTTCGTTGCTGCGCAGGCGTGAACCGGCGATCAGCGTAAAGTCACACTGCGCGATAATCGCCTCCACCGACGGAGAATTATGGAACGCCCGCAGGCTGGCGCGATGGCTGTCCGGCAGCACGCCGCGCGCGTGGGTGCTGGAAATCACCGTCACGCCCGCATCCGCCAGCGTTTTCACGGCTTCAGCGCTTCCCAGCGCCCCGCCGCCCAGCCACAGCAGCGGCCGTTTCGCCTGCCTGAGCTGTGCCCACAATGCATCGACCGACGCGGGCTCCACGGCTGCAACCGAAGCCGGTTTCACCGGTGCGGTCACCAGCGACATTGGAATTTGGGCCCCCTGAATATCAATCGGGATCTCCACTGAAACCGGCCCGCACGGCGGCGTTTGCGCCTCCTGAATCGCTTTATGCAGAATCGCTATCGCCTGGTTGGCGTTGCTGATGCGGTAGGCCCGCTTTGAGCTGGCCTTCAGGAAGGTCAGCTGGTCGCGGGTTTCGTGGATAAACCCGGTGTCGGCATCCAGCCACGCTTTCTCCACCTGTCCGGTTAAATGCAGCAGCGGCGTGCAGGCGTTCATGGCTTCTACCAGCGCGCCGACCGCGTTGCCTGCCCCGGCGCCGGTGCTGGTCAGCGCCACGCCGAGGCCGGAAAAACGCCCGTGGGCGTCGGCCATGGTGACGGATCCCGCCTCGCCGCGCGCGGGCACGAAGCGAATGTTGCCGCGCTGCCCCACCGCGTCCGCGATCGGCAGGTTGTGAATGGAGATGACGCCGTAGATGGCCTCAACCTGATACTGCTCCAGCGTTCTGGCGATGGCGTCGCCGACGGTTATCATTTCGCTCATTGCTCACCCTTTCTCAGTCGCACCAGTGGTTGACGCTATTACCCGTCGCCAGATAAATGCTCTTTTGCTGCATCCAGGCTTTAAGCCCCTGAATGCCCTTTTCGCGGCCCAGACCGCTCTCTTTAAAGCCCCCGAACGGGGTCGAAATCGCAAAAACTTTGTAGGTGTTGATCCACACCGTGCCCGCCTCCAGCCGTTCGCTCAGGCGCAACGCGCGCCCGGTGTCGCGGGTCCAGATCCCTGCCGCCAGGCCGTAAACCGAGTCGTTCGCCTCGCGGATAAGCGTGGCTTCATCGCGAAACGGCATTGCCACCAGCACCGGGCCGAAGATCTCTTCCTGGCAGGCGCGGGCGCTGTTCGTCAACCCTTCGATAATGGTCGGCAGGAAGAAGCTGCCGTTTGCCAGGTCAGGATCCGCCGGGATCTCCCCGCCGCACAGCACGCGGCCCCCCTCGCGCTTAGCCAGCTCGACGTATTCCTGCACGCTCTGGCGATGTTTCTCATTGATCAGCGGCCCAACGTGGACGCCGTCGGTGAAGGGGTGCCCCACGCGCAGCCCGCGAGTTAATTCCAGTAGCCGCGCCATCAGCGGCGCGTAGATGCTTTCGTGAATAAACAGGCGCGACCCGGCGATGCACGCCTGCCCTGCCGAGCTGAAAATGCCGTAGCAGATCCCGCGCGCGGCCTGCTCAACGTCGGCATCCTCCAGCACGATGGTCGGGGATTTTCCACCCAGCTCCAGCGAGGCCGGGATCAGCTTTTCCGCCGCCACGTGCGCCAGATGACGGCCCGTAGTGGTGCCGCCGGTAAACGAAATTTTCCGCACCTTTGGATGACGCGCCAGCGCATCGCCAATTACCGAGCCTTTTCCTGGCAGGACGCTCAACAGCCCGGCGGGCAGCCCGGCCTGTTCAAAAATCCGCGCCAGCTCCAGCGCCATCAGCGGCGTGGCTTCGGCGGGCTTGAGGATCGCTGCGTTACCCGCGGCAATCGCCGGCGCGATCTTCTGCATCTCGCTGGCAATCGGCGAATTCCACGGCGTGATGGCGGCCACCACGCCAAGCGGCTCGTAGCGGCTCAGGGTCAGCAAATCCGGCTGGCGCGGCGTCGGGAGCTCGCCTTCCAGCAGCTCGCAGGCGGCGGCAAAGTAGCGCGCCGTTCCCGCCGCGCTCATCACCAGCCCGCGCGCTTCCGCCAGCGGCTTGCCGTTATCGCGGCTCTGCATCTGCGCCAGAGCATCCACGCGGGATTCAATCAGATCGGCGACCTTATGCAGGATCTTCGCGCGCATATGCGGCAGACTGTTGCTCCACGCGGGATCGCGCCACGCCCGCTCGCCGGCCTCTATCGCCTCCACGAGATCGTCGGGGCTTGCGGCATTCAGCGTCGCATTGATCGACCCGTCAGCCGGGAAATGGCTTTGCATCGGGTTACCGCCGCCGCGTCGCCACTGGCCGCCGATAAAAATCATCAGATCGTCCATCGTCACTCCTCAGCTCAGGGACAGCTCGCGGCAGGCGCGAACCGCGCTCAGTGCCGCAAGGGTGGAGGTTTTGGGATTGGACGCCAGCGGCAGCCCGCTCAGCTCCAGATGGAACTCGCCGAACAATCCTTCGACGTGCAGCGTGTGGGTATTACGCTTCGTTGCCGGGTCGACCATGAGCTGCACGCGGGTGTCGTCCATCCCCACGCCGCCGAGCGCCACGGTTGCCGCCACGTTGGCGTTCGCCGGGAACAGGCGAGCCGCCTCGCGGGCGCTGCCTTCAAAGAAGACCTTCGCCTCTGAGACCGCGTTAAGATCGATAAGCTGCTCGGCATAGCTACCGCGCCAGCTGGCCGGGCTTTTGCGCGACTGATAGGTAACCCGCTCAAGCCCTCCCTCTTTCGCCGCCGCCAGCCCGTCAATGCCGGCAACCGCACCGGAGAGCAGCGTCAGCCTGCCGCCCGCCGCGTGCAGGCGCTGCTCCAGCACGCTGTCCGCCAGCGCACCGGTGGAGATCACCGCCAGATGCCAGCCGCGACTTAAAATCGCTTCGCCATACTGCGCCACCGCCTGCTGGCTGGCGCACTCCAGCACCAGGTCGGGCGCTTCCGCGCAGTCCACCGGCGAGGTCAGCGCCGTTACCGCATCACCAAACTGCGCGCGAATGGCCGCGTGGTGGGCTTCACGCGCCACGATCCAGCCAATAGCCACGCCGGCGGGCAGACGCTCAATCACCGCCTGCGCCATGGCGCCAAACCCAATTAACATTACCTTTTTCATGATGCGTCCTTACAGATGGCGGCAGAAGCCGCCGGAAACGTCCAGCGCGGCACCGGTAGTAAACGAAGCCAGCGGCGAAGCGAGAAACAACAGCGCCTGCGCGGGCTCGTGCGGCTTGCCGAGGCGCGCCATCGGAATGCCGCGCTTGCGCGCGATATCCGCCGTCCAGGCCGGCCAGCTCTGGCTTTTGTCCGCCCGGCTTTCGAAGCGGCGCTGCCACTGCCCGGATTCCACCATGCCGAGCAAAATGGAGTTGACGCGAATGCCTTTGCCCACCAGCTCTTTTGAGAGAGTGAGCGTCATGTTCAGCAGCGCGGCGCGGGCGGCAGAAGTGGCAATCATGTGCTCCTCCGGCTGCAGCGCCAGCAGGGAATTGACGCAGGTGATCGAGGCGATGTCGGACCGCTCCAGCAGAGGCTGAAACGCCTGAACCGGGTTGATCACCCCGAACAGCTTCAGCTCGGCCTCGTGCAGCCACGCCTCACGCGGGGTGTCGTGGAAATGCGCCACGTAGCCCTGCCCGGCGTTGTTGATCAGCATATCCGCCGCGCCAAATTGGGCCTGAACGGCATCCGCGAAAGCCTGCACCTCGTCAGCGTTCAGCACGTCGCAGCGGTAAGAGAAAATCTCCCCGTCGGGATAGTCGTTTTGCAGCGTCGCGTGGGCGCTGGCGAGCCGGTCCGAGTCGCGGCCGCAGAAGGCCACTTTTGCTCCCTCGCCCAGCAGCAGGCGCAGCGTTTCAAAGCCAATGCCGGAAGAACCGCCGGTGACTACCGCTACGCGGCCGTCAATGTGTGCATTCATCGCGCACCTCTTCGTTAATGCGTAAAAGCTGTTGGTTAAAAAACGCGTCGTTATCGAGATAGCTGGCGTGCCCGGCTTGCGGTATGGCGGTAAACGGCATGCGGTAGCGCAGCGCCAGCCCCTGTACCAGCTCGGGCTGCGTGATGGCGTCCTGCTCGCCGCACCAGACTTCAAACGTGCCGGGGTGCCGCTTGAGCCAGGTATGAATGTCGTCGTGCGCCAGCATCCACGCGGCGGCAAGGTAGCCTTCCGGGCGCAGCGCGCGCATGCCCGCCGCGACGGTGGCGATATCGTCCGCGCGCGCGCCGGGGCGCAGCAGCTTCGCGGCGCGGGTCTGCGCGAGGATTTCACCGCCGAGCGCCATCTGCTGCTCGCGGCTGCGCCAGACCTGCTCCCGCTGCTCCGGGACAGCATTGCCGTAGCCCTGCGCGGCGTCCGCCAGCACCAGTTGCAGCACGCGCTGCGGATACTTCGCCGCAAAGGCGCTGGCGACCAGCGCGCCGAGTGAATGGCCCACCAGCACCGTCTGCCAGACGCCCGCGCGGTCGAGCATCGCCGCCAGCGCGTCGGCGTAATCCCCCGCGTTCGCACGCTCAACCGCCAGCATCGGGCTTTCGCCATAGCCGGGCATGTCCCACGCCAACACGCGAAAGCCTTCCAGCGTCATCTGCTTGTGCCAGGAGGCCGCGCCGGAGCTGATGCCGTGCAGCAGCATCAGCGGAATGCCGCTTCCCTGTTCACGAAACCCCGTCATCATGCCCCCTTAGTTCCGCTTCACTTTTGAGAGCGGATGGTCGGCCGGATAGGTCGGGATTTCCGGCTTGTTGGTTCCCAGCATGACGCACATCAGCGCCTCTTCTTCCCCATGGTTAAACAGGCCGCGATAGATCCCCGGCGGGACGGAAATCAAATCGCGCTCGCGCAGCACGGTTTCGGTGTAGTTGTCGCCGTCCTGGATCATCAGCGTGATCTGCCCTTTAAGCATGAAGAACACCTCTTCCACGTCGTCGTGCAGGTGCAGCGGCCCCTCGCACTTCGACGGCAGCACCATGGTGGAGAAGGTAAAGTGATCCGCCTGCACGGTGTTGGTGTCGTTCGCCACGCCCGTTGCGCCGGTGCCGATGTAGCGCATCTGCGCCCGGCGGTACTTCGGGTCAAAATCGGCCTGGAACTTCAGCGCGTTCCAGTCGTACTTGCGGCCTTCGAAGCGCGCGATGCGCGACTCGACCCACTCTTCCATCGTCAGGTGGTCAGGCTTGATGCCAGATGTCTTGGTTACGGTTGAATCAGTCATGACACTCTCCTCAGTAACGTCTCAGCAGCGGCAGTAACAGGACGCAGCCCACCGCCGCCATCACCGCCAGAAAAATCAGCCCGGAATCCATGCTGTGGGTGAAGGCGATAAGCGCGCCCATCACCGCCGGCGACAGTGCGCCCGCAAAGTTTCCCAGCCCGTTGAAAATGCCGCCCGCCGTAGCGCTCACCCGCGGATGGGTGGCCTTCGCCAGCAGGGCGAAAATGTTGGGTGCACCGGTGCCCCACATGAAGGTGCTGAAGCTCATCGCCGCGATGATGGTCAGCGGGGTGTCAAGGTGCATCACCGCCGCCAGGCCTACCGCCGCTCCCGCCATCGAGATAAAGCAGGCCGCCGCGCGCTTATCGACCCGGTCCGACAGCCACGCGCCAATCACCTCGCCCGCCAGCATGGCGATGAACGGCATCGACGACAGCCAGCCCGCGTGCTCCAGGTGAATGCCTTTCCCCTTAATCAGGTAGCCCGGCAGCCAGCCGTTGATGCCCCAAAGGTAGGTCAGGAAGGCAATGTTAAAGATGCAGATGATCCAGAAGTGCGGGCTGACAAACAGCTCGCGGCGCGCGGCGCGGCGCTCGTCCTGAGACGCCTGCGAGGTGCCGGGTTTTGCTTCCAGACGGATCCCGCACAGACCTACGCGCACGAAAATCAGCACCGGCACGGTGAGCATCGCCATCACGAAGAAGGTGCTCTGCCAGCCGAAGGCGTTCAGCAGCCAGAGGGAGAGCGGGAAACCGATTGCCGCGCCCACCGGCGTGCCCAGCAGCCACAGCATGGTGGCGCGCGCCTGCAGATGCTGCGGAAAGTTGTGCCGCACAATGGCAAAGGCCAGCGGGAACAGCGGCCCTTCCGCCACGCCCAGCAGAATGCGCAGAACGATCATCAGCGTGTAGTTATGGGTAAAGCCCATCGCCACCATCAGCACGCACCACACCACCATCATTCCGGTGAGCAGGCGCAGCGGCGCGATCTTGTCGCCTAAGCCGCTTAAAAATACCGACGAAAAGCCGTAGCTGAGCAGAAAGGCGCTCATCAGAATGCCGAGGCGCGTGGTGTCGAAATCGATCCCCATCGCCTGCTGGAAATGGCCGTCGGAAAACAGCGCCGCGATGCTGATTTTGTCGAAAAACGCCAGCAGCACGCAGGCCAGCAGCGACAGCGGGATAGCCCAGCGCACCGCTTTTTCAGGCGTGCGGGCTCCCTCACCGCTCGCCTCAACGGGCGCGGTGTTGGTCTCTAATGTGGTCATGTCTCCCCCTACGGGTGCGGGTTATCGCAGTGACATCAGTGAAAAAGTCGGGTCGGCGAGCGGCACGTCGGACAGATCCCGCCCTGCCGCCATCCAGCGCTTCGCCAGCTTGACGGTACGCGCATCGTTAAACGCCACCAGCTGCGTCAGCCGCCCGCTCTCGTCCAGCGAGAAGAACAGCGAATCTTCGCGCGCTATCGTTGTGCTTCCCGGCTGCGGTATGCCGAGGATCTGGATGTTGTGCTGATATTGATCCGACCACAGCCACGGCGCGTCGTCGTAGCCTGGCGCATCGGGGTTGAGCATCGCTTTTGCCGTCGCCACCGCCTGATTCTGCGCAAAGGCCCAGGACTGGATGCACAGGCCGTAGTGATGATGCCGGGCCACATCGCCTGCGGCAAAAATGGACGGATCCGACGTTCGCCCCTGGGCATCGACGACGATCCCTCGTTCGGTGCGCAGCCCCGCATCGCGCGCCAGCTCCAGATTGAGATCGACGCCGATCCCCACCACCACCGCGTCAAAGGTTTCGCGCCGGCCATCGCAGTGGATAACCGGCAGGCCGCTATCGTCCTCCAGCTCCAGCGCGCCGCAGCCGGTACGTATCTCGACACCCTGCCCGCGATGGAGGGCTTCCAGGCGCTGCGACACCTCACCGCTCACCGAGCGCATGCAGAGCGCAGGCTGCTGCTCGAACAGGGTAACCGCCACGCCGCTTTTGCGCGCGGAGGCGGCAATCTCCAGCCCAATCCAGCCGCCGCCGACAATCGCCAGAGTTTGACTTTCCGCCAGACGCACCTTCAGGCGCTGCGCGTCCTGCCAGTGGCGCAGGGTGTAGACCTGCGGATGGGAAGCCCACGCCTCACCCGGCAGGCGCGCCCGCCCTCCGGTGGCAATCAAAAGAATGTTGTAACTAAGATACTCGCCGTTGCTTAACCGCACCGTTTTCGCTGCTCGGTCGATCTGCTCCGCACGCAGCGGGCGGAACCAGGTCAGGTTCAGCGCCTGCTGCACCTCGTCGGTAAACAGGCGCGGGAGCGCCGCGTCCGGCTCCAGCAGAGACGCCTTCGACAGCGGCGGCCGTTCGTAGAAATCCCATTCCTCTTCTGCCACCACGCAAATCTCGCCGTCGAAGCCCTCGTCGCGCAGGGTTTTCGCCGCCCAGCCGCCCGCCTGGCCGCCGCCAATAATGACAATGCGCGACGTCATACCGCCTCCGGCTTTTTCTGCTGGCGGCGCGTGTCGTGGTCAATCCCACCTTCCACCGCCCATTCGGTAAAGGAGACGAGCGAGTGCTCCAGCTCGCGCGGCTGCCAGTTTTCGGTCAGGTAGTCGTCGTTGGTGTAATACTCAAACGCGCCGCCGGTCGGGCTGTTGACGTACCAGAAATAGGCCGACGACACCGGATGGCGGCCCGGCCCGATAAAGGTGCTCCAGTCGTGTTTATTCATCGCAATCCCACCGCCGATCACCTCATGAATATCACGTACCGTGAAGGCCACGTGGTTGAGACCGCGCCTGCGGTTCGGCAGCTGCAGCAGGAACAGGTTGTGATGGCCGCCGCGCGCGCCGCAGCGCAGGAACACGGCCCGGTTGATGTAGCGGTCAGAGACCTGGAAGCCGAGCACCTCGCGGTAGAATTTCTCCACCGCCGCCAGCTCTTCCACGAAGAACACCACGTGCCCAACGTTGATGGGCTGGGCGCGATCGTAAACCGGGCTCGGGGTGTCGATGCGGCGGACGTCGCCCCACTGGTTAATCGGCTCGACGTTCAGCTCTACCTCGGTCTGCTGGCTGACCTGCACGCGCAGGGTCATACCGTTCGGGTCGAGGCACTCCAGCGCGTCGCCCACCTCGCGAAAGCCGGGCTGCTGCGCCAGCTTCGGGCGCAGCGCGTCAAGATCTGACTGACTCTCAACCGCCCAGGTCATGCGGCGCAGGGTGTTGCCCGTCTCAAACGCTGGCGGCAGGTCTGAACTGTCGATCTGGTTAAGCTCCACGCGCGCGCCGCTCAGGGTAGTAAAACGCTGGCCGCTGGCATCGCCCGTCAGGCCAAAATCACGCATAAATTTGGCGCAGTGCGTCAGGTCTTCTACGCCAAATTCCAGCTTTTCAATTCCGGTTACACTCATCGTTCGTTGCCTCATCTGGCCCAAATTGGGCGTAAAACATGCCCGACGCGGTCAAGCGCCTGACGTTAACTCACTGATTTAACTGGCCTGTGACAGATACCCTAGGAAGCCAGAAATTCTATCCGCCGCGAGGCGAACCTCGTTTTGCAGGCGTTCGCGGTCGGTCTGCGGGATCTCTTCCGACGGCACCAGAATGCTGACCACCGCCGCCACGCGTCCGCTTCGGTCATACACCGGGTAGACGATGGAGGAGATGCCGTGGCGGAAGAAGGATTCACCGATCACGTACCCACGGGCTTTATCCTGCTGCACCATCTGCCAGAGAGCTTCGCGGTCGTGAAGCTGCCCCGGCGTGTTGCCCGGCAGACGCTCGTGCGGGAACAACTGTTCAAAATCGGCACGGGATACATCGGTCAGCAGCATGCGCCCGAGCGAGGTGCAGTGCACCGGCAGACGGGTGCCAATGCTGACCTGATTGATGCGTGACCCGGCGGCGCTGACGCGGGCGATATAGATAATGTCGCGCCCGTCGCGGATCGCCAGATGGCTGCTGCACTGGCTGACGTCGCGCAGCTGCTCGATCACCGGCTGGCCGACCTGCGCCACGTCCAGCGAAGCGATGTACTCAAAGCCCAGGCGCAGCACGTTCATGCCGAGCGAAAAGGTATTGGTGCGCGCGTTGCGCTCCAGAAAACCCATGTACTCCAGGGTCTGCACTACCCGGTAGGCGGTGGCCTTCGGCATATCCACCAGCCGGTGCAGTTCGGCAAAGGTCAGTTCGCGATGCTGCTCGCCGAAGGCCAACAGCAGTTGCAGGCCGCGCTCCAGCCCCGGCACCAGATACTTCACTTCCCGATCATTTGCCATCATCGCCATACCTCAGTTAAAGACAAAGCCGCCGTTGACCGGGATCAGCTGCCCGGTGACAAACCGCGACAGATCGCTTAACAGCCAGACCACGCTGCCGGTCACATCTTCCGGCTGCTGCGCGCCCGCGAGTGCACGTCCGTTTTCGTAGAGCTGATGCCGCTCGACGGGCACATATTCGGTTGCCTCGACGCGGGTCAGCCCCGGCGCGATAGCGTTGATACGAATGCGCTTTTCGCCCAGCTCGCGCGCCATCGAGCGGGTCATGGCAATCACCGCCCCCTTACTGGCGACGTAGGCCATCAGGCGCGGGGCGCCCCACAGCGCGGTATCGGACGCCACATTCACAATTGCCGCCCCTTCGCGAAGCAGCGGCACGGCGGCGCGCGTCACCAGCCAGGTACCTTTGACGTTCACGCTCATCACGCGGTCCCACAGGTCCGGATCGTAATCGAGCATATTTTTGCCGCCCACGCCCGTCGCCATTGCCGCGTTGTTCACCAGGCCGTCAAACTGCCCCTGCTCGCCAATGGCGCTGAACGCCTGCTCAATGGAATGCGGATCGGCCAGATCGATGACGTGCGGCTCGATCGCATAGCCCTGTTCGCGGAGCGTTTGCGCGCTCTCGGCCAGTTCGCCTTTGAGGATGTCGCACATCACCACCGACGCGCCCTGCTCCGCGCAGGCTCTGGCAAAGTGGTAGCCCAGCCCGCGCGCGGCGCCGGTCACGACGATGCGCTTTCCCCCCAGCAGTCCGTTCATCAGGCGGCTCCCTGCTGCGCTTCGCGCATCGCCAGCTGCTCTTTGGCGGCCTTCTGCATCATGCGGCGCAGGCGAGAGAGCCCAACGTCGTGCTGATAAAGGTACTCATGGTCGCGGGCGTTTGGCGCCAGGCTTTCCAGCACCACGCGGTCCTGCTCCAGCACTTCCCAGTGCAGCTTTTCCAGACGGTTGCGGTACATAAAGCGCCACATGTCGCGCTGCCAGCCCTGCACGCGGCGAATACGCCAGAAGAAGACGCGGCAGTTGTCGTTATCTTCCGGCACCACCATGCCGACAATAAAGAAGTGGCCGCCCGGTCCGAAGCGCTTCTTATACGGAATGGAGAGACGCATCCAACAGGTGCCGCTATTGCCCAGCTCCACCCAGTCAAAGTTAACGCCGCTTTGGCCCTTCTTCTCGAAGATGAAGCCGGTTTTGGTCGGCTGAAGAACCATGTCGGCTTTGCGGTCCCCTTCCGCCATCGAGTGTGAGGACGAGTGCAAATAGGTGCCGTGCATCGGGTCCATTACGTTTTCCAGCGCGTACTGGTAGTTGCATTTCCACGCGGCGGTACAGAGGAAGTTGCTGAAGTTCTCCGTGTCGGCGAGTTCATCCGGGAAGGTCAGCTCGTCCGGCTGCTGGTCAGCGGTGACGCCAAACCACAGGAAGATGGCGCCGTGCGCCTCCTGCACGTTATAGCTGCGCACGCACTGCTGACCGACCAGCGGACATTTATCCACGGCGGGCACGTCTTTCACCTCGCCGTTGCCCGCCACTTCCACGCCGTGATACCAGCAGGCGATACGGTCGCCGAGGTTCCAGCCCATGGACAGGCGCGCGCCGCGGTGCGGACAGCGGTCTTCCAGCGCCTGGACCTGACCGTCCTTGTTACGCCAGACCACAATCTGCTCGCCCAGGCGGGTAATCCCCACCGGCGCGGACTGCACTTCCCAGCTCGACAGCACCGGATACCAGAGGCCGCGCAGGCCTTTATCGAGATAATGTTGTACGGTCGTCGTCATCGCGTTGTCCTCAGTAGCCGTTAACCTGTAAGAATGCCTGGAAGCTGGCGTTGCTCCACGGCTCGCCCTGCTGGTCGTGCATGCGCACCGCGTTCAGGCCGTTCACCAGCTCCGGTAAGGTTTCAACACCCTGCTCAAAGAGCTCTTCCAGCGTCGCAATGAGGTTCACCTCCCAGTTTTCCGGTTCGCGGCTGCGGGTTTGCCAGATGAGATTCTGGTAATCGCCTGGCTTATGAATGGCGCCGTTACCGCCTTCTGCAGGCGGGGTAAACTGGCGGCTTTCCGGCAGCGCCGGGTTGTAGTTCAGGGTGTTGCTCATGCCACGGTCTCCTCGACGAAAGTAATCTGGATTTGGTTTTCATAGACCCGAACCGGGTAGCGGTTAAGGTTGCGACCGCCGGGGCCGTGCAGGCACTGGCCGGTTTTAACGTCGAAGACCGCCTCGTGCAGCGGGCATTCCACCTTTCCATCTTCGACGAAGCCCTGGCTCAGGAGGGCATAAGCGTGCGGACATACGTCTTCCAGCGCGTAATACTCGCCGTCAATCAAATAAACGCCGATCTCTTTACCGTCGACGCTACCGCTAAAAGGGAAATCTTCCTGTACTTGTTCTGCGTCACATACGCCTATCCAGCTCATCACGATCCTCCAGGCTTTTGTTTCATATATGAAACTCTGTTTCTTATTTAATACGGTCAATATAAAAGCGATGAATGTTTCGTCAAGCGCTGATGTGAAGAATTTGTTAATGGAAAGGTAATTAATTAACTAAGTGTGGAAAGGATCACGAAAAAATGCAGCGATATGAAATTTTCATTATTGCAGCGTGAATGAATACGATTTTTCGATGACTTTAAATTTCATTACTCAGATATTGACTTTCTTTGTTTTTGCTTCGTACAAATAAAAGAGAGGAAGCGCTTAATGTTTCACCAGTGAAACAAATATTTATTTTATTCTTTTAAAACAACAAGTTTCACTGGTGAATCATTTTAGAACCGTGACAATCACGCTGATAAAAATATAACTATGCGCACGCATAAGGCAGGCAACATGACGGCAAGATGGCAAGGTACAATTGCACTGTTATTACTCATCATTATCTCCTACATCGACCGGGTAAATATTTCTGTAATGATATTAAACCCGGAATTTGCCCATCATTTTCAGCTAAATGAAAACAGGATGTTACAGGGAATGCTAATGACCTGCTTTCTTCTGGGTTATGGTTTCTCAGCTTTATTATTAACACCAGTTATTGAAAGCAAACTTCATTATCGGCAGGGGTTATTAGGCAGTATTGTGATTTGGGCCGCGGTCTGTGCAATCTCTCCCCTGCTCGGCTCGCTGATGGGGATGCTCATCGCGCGCGTGATTCTTGGGGTGGCGGAAGGACCGCTCTTTTCCCTGAAAACGCGCTTCATCAGCGATAACTTTAGCGCGGATGAGATCGGCAAACCCAACGCCGTGACCGCGCTGGGCGTCTCGCTCGGCCTGGCCGTGGGCTTTCCGCTGGTGACCTGGCTGATGGACCATCTGGGCTGGGCCGGGTCGTTTTATGCGCTGGCGATACTGAATTTGGCTCTCGGTGGCGGACTCATCTGGCGATACCTGCCCGTGCCGGGCGGCCTCCCAACGACGAAAAAACCGGGTTTTGTTCGCACCTTCACCCTGGCGTGGCAAACGCCGCTGCTGGGCTGGATCCTGCTGGTTGAAGTCGCCACGCTGAGCTACCTCTGGGGGAGCAGCGCCTGGCTGCCAGCATGGCTTCGCGACGAACACCACTTCTCGCTGCATGCCACCGGCATGCTTGCGGCCATTCCCTTCCTGCTGAGCCTGGGCTCTAAATTCCTCGGCGGCGTGCTGCTCGACAAAATGCGCCCGGAGCAGGCGCCGGTGCTGTTTGTCGCGGGAGGAACGCTGACGGCGCTCTCCGTGGTGGCACTGATGCTAAGCCATCAGCCCGCATGGCTGGCGCTGTTTATGCTGTCCGCCAATGTGTTCTGGGGAGTTCAGGGGGCCGCCATTCCTGCGGTGATCCAACATCACGCCGCGCGGGACGCCGTGGGCAGTGCGTACGGCATTATCAATGGGACAGGCAATATCTTCGCGGCGTTTATTCCGCTGCTGATGGGGATGGTGATGAAATCGGTGGGGTCGGTCAGTTCTGGTTTTTCGGTGCTGGTCGTCTCGCAGGTCATTACCCTGCTCGCAGGAGGAATGCTGCTGCTGCACATGCGTCGCGCAGCAGCAGTGAGCGCGTAAGGCTTATTCGCCTTTTTTCGCCGCCTGGATGTAAAGCATTTCCAGCGCCAGGGTCGCCGCGGCCAGCGCGGTGATCTCGGACTGGTCGTAGGCCGGTGCCACTTCTACTACGTCCATCCCGACGATGTTCAGATCCTTCAGGCCGCGCACCAGCTTGATGGCGCGGTCAGACGTCAGGCCGCCGATGACCGGCGTACCGGTGCCCGGTGCAAATGCCGGATCCAGACAGTCGATATCGAAAGTCAGGTAAACAGGCATGTCGCCGACGATCTGCTTCACCTGCGCCAGAATATCGTCCACGCCGCGATCGTTAACCTGGCCCGCGTCCAGCACGGTGAAGCCGTTGTCTTTGTCAAACTCGGTGCGGATGCCGATCTGCACCGAGTGGTTTGGGTCGATCAGACCTTCGTTCGGCGCGGTGAAGAACATGGTGCCGTGGTCGAACTCGCAGCCGTTCGCGTAGGTGTCGGTATGCGCATCAAAATGCACCAGCGCCATTTTACCGAAGTGCTTCGCGTGGGCGCGCAGCAGCGGCAGGGTCACGAAGTGGTCACCGCCAAAGGAGAGCATGCGCTTGCCGGCGGCCAGCAGTTTTTCAGCATGGGCCTGCAGCTTTTCGCTCATTTCACGCGCGTCGCCAAAGGCGTACACCAGGTCACCGCAGTCCACGACGTTCAGGCGCTCGCGCATGTCGAAGTTCCACGGGAAGCGGTTGTGCTCCCAGGCCAGGTTAGTGGAAACCTGACGGATCGCCGCCGGGCCGTGACGACCACCCGCGCGGCCAGAGGTCGCCATATCGAACGGTACGCCGGTGATTACCCAGTCAGCGTCACTGTCGTACGGCTGGAAGTTCATCGGAAGACGTAAAAAACCAAACGCGTTAGATACCAGAGAGTTATCGTACTGATGACCTAAAGTGCTCATGTCCTGACCTCATTGAAAGTCGTTGCATTAGATACAGATGAAAAAAAATCCCCTCCGCGTCGTTAAACCCGACGAGGAAGGGATTGATGTCCTTACTGCTTTTGCCTAATGCTAGCCTCTGGAACGTGAAGATTCAAGCTCACTTTTCAAAACATAAATCAATTGCGTTGCCAGACTTTTACGGCCCTCAAATATTCGCCACACAGATAAAATTCATTTTTATAATTTATATTCTCTTAAGCCACGCATTACCTCGCATTATTTGCGCTTAAAAGCCCTAATCAAAAATTAATCCATAGATTTAATAAATATATCATTTTAAAAATAGGAATATATTTATGTCTGGACGATAGCGGTGGAGGAGATGACCTCTATACAATAGCGCTCCCAATAAAATAATATGGATATTTTTATGAATAAGTTATCTAAGCTTGTAATCCTGGCCGTTCTTTCAACCATCGGTACCGCCGCGGCAGCAGAAGATGGCACTATTACTTTTGAAGGTACTATTAGCGACGCAACCTGTACTATTACCGGCGGTGACGCACAGGGCGAATCTACCAGCCCTGATTTTACCGTTCATTTACCTTCTATTAGTACAACCGCGCTTGCAACGGATGGACAGCGTGCGGGTGATACCCCATTCCACATTACGTTAAGCGGCGCTAACTGCACCGATGGCAAAATTGCCAGCGTATTCTTCGAACTGGCGCAAAGCACCAATATCGATGCCACCACCGGTAACCTGAAAAATACCGTGGCTAAAGCATCAGGCGGTGCGGAGAAAGTTCAGGTTGGTTTACTGGATTCTTCAAAAGCAATTCTGAACCTGAATACCGCAAACAATAACGCTAAAACCGTTACGGTTGCCGGTAATACGGCTCGCTTTGATTACTGGGCACAATATGTGGCAACGGGTGGTGCAGCTACTGCCGGTCAAGTATCAACCGACGTTGTGTACTCCATTAAATATCAGTAACCGCGCGCACCGCGGGTTTATCTGCTAAGAGTATCACCTAAAGGATTAGGCCAGATGTTAAAAAAACTTGTTATATCTTCTGTACTCATGATGACGCTGGCCTTTTCCTTTGCGGCCAGTGCAACGATTCAAATTATGACGACCCGCGTGGCATTCAACGCTGGGGAGAAAGAACAAACGATTCGTATTAATAACGTCAGCAAAACGCCTGAACTGGTTCAGGTATGGCTTTCCAGCACCGATAAGAGTGACGGCATCGCCAAAGAAAACTTGCCTTTCTTTATCACCCCACCGGCGGCCAGAATTAACGGCCAAAAGGGGAAAGTTTTCCGCATATTCCAGACGGAAGGCGCAGCCGCGAAATATCCAAAAGATCGTGAAACGGTCCTGTGGCTTAATGTCCTGGATATTCCCCCTGAAATGGCGGAAGACGCAGATAAAAACCAGCTAAAGATGGCGTTCAGAACGCTGATTAAATTTTTCTATCGCCCGGTTGGCCTGAAAGGTAATCCAATGAAAGCGGCAGATGAGTTAACCTGGCAATTGAAAAAAACAGCCAATGGTTATGACGTCGTTGGAACAAATAATTCGCCTTTCCATGTAAGTATGACAAATGTCTGGCTCAGAGATGCTCAGGGCAAAGATGTCATGATTGATGGCGAGATGATTGCGCCATATAGCACGATGGTATATCACTTCCCGAAGGTCAATGCCGTACAGGGAAAAGGGACATTCCAATACAATTATATTACCGATCTGGGTGCCTATATTAAGCGCACGTATAACTTCTGATTTGTAATCATATTGACCAGGACGGTGATATGTCGATGTTTTACAAGAAAACTAACACCCTGCGGGTGATTAGTGGCTTTGTCATTTCGGTGACAATTGCGCCACTCGCAGTTTATGCCAGTGATACCAGTAAGCCGATGACATTTTCTCATGGGTTTATGAAGTATTACGATAGCGGAATTGATCTGACACAATTTGACGGCGTTGAAAAAATAAAACCGGGTAAATATGCGCTTGAGGTTTACAGCAATCTAAAGCCTGTTAATACCTGGACCGTGACCTTTGTTGCTGCAAATAATGAGCAGGGATTCAACGCCTGCATGACGCCCGAAATGGTCGTCCGCTTTGACGTCGACACATCAAAACTTCCTCCCGACTGGAAGCAAAATACCTGCATTATTCTCCCTGAGCTGATTAAAGGCGCGACGGTTAATTATAACGCGGTAGAAGAACAGCTGGATGTCACGATTCCTCAGGCAATGCTGCTTAACACGCCTGCCGGTTACGTAAGCCCGGAGTTATGGGATAACGGCGTACCGGCGCTGATGTCCTCCTATACCCTTAGCGCCACCAGTTCACGTTATCGCCCCGCTCAGGATAACGCGACCTATCTCTACAGCAATTTGCACAACACCCTCGCATTGGGTGCATGGCGTTTTACGACTTACGACAGCCTTAGCTCCGGCAGCGACACTGAAAATACCGGCGTACAGCATATCCAGGCCTATGCAGAGCGGGCGATTGCGCCGCTGCAATCGCAGATAGTGCTGGGCGATCTGAACACCACCGGTGATTTTTTTGACACTACCGCTCTGCGTGGCGTTCGTCTCGCCACGGACGATCGCATGCTTCCCGACTCTGTACGCAACTACGCCCCGGTGGTGCGTGGCATCGCCAACAGCAATGCCACGGTGACCATCAAGCAGGCTGGCAACACCCTGTATGAAAAGGTGGTGCCGCCTGGGGAGTTCGCTATCAGCGATCTCTATGCGACCGGCTATAACGGCGATCTTGAGGTCACAGTTAAAGAGACAAACGGCAAAGAGTCCTACTTCGTGGTCCCCTACTCCAGCGTGCCGCAGCTGCTGCGCGAGGGTTACTCCCGCTACTCTGTGGCTGCAGGTGAAATCCGCGATACCTGGCTGAAAGAGGATCCGAAAGCGGTTGAGGGCACGTTTCAGTACGGCTTATTCAATAACTTTACCGGCTACGTTGGCGGACAGAGCGCGTTCGAAGGTGATTATGCGGCGCTGATGACCGGTTTTGCGATTAACACTCGTCTGGGCGCATTAGGCATAGACGTGACGCGCTCCTTTACCCGCTTCGAGGGGCAGCCCGACACCGCAGGCTGCGGCACGTTTTGCAATATGAGCCTGCGCATTAGCCTGGCGAAAACCCTTCCGACTACCGGGACGAACTTCAGCTTGATTGGCTATCGCTATTCAAGTGCGAATTTCTACTCCCTGAGCGATGCGGTCAGCCTGAAGCGCTCAATTGAAGCCGATGAAGAAGACTTTCTCCCGGAACGCTATCGAGAGCGCCTGGAAGCCAACATCAACCAGACGCTTCCGGCCGGTTGGGGAAGCTTCTACCTCAGCGGGTTTGTGGGCAACGTCTGGAATAACGAACAGGGTCGGAATGAAAAGTCGAACTTCGTGCTGGGCTACAACAACCAGTTTGGCATTACGACCTGGGGGATCTCCCTTGGCCGTACCAATAACGACGATGGCGACCACGAAGATACGCTCTACCTAAACGTGAGCATGCCGCTTGGCCACCACTACGAGAAGCAAGCTCGCCTGGGGGCCAACTTTAGCTATAACAGCGAAGAGGCTAACTTCCGTACCTCGCTGAACGGCTCCGCCGGGGAACGCTCACAGTTTGGCTTTGGCGGCTATTTCAGCCAGTCCAACACGCCGGAAACCAACTTCGGCATGAACCTCTCCTATACGGGCGAGAGCGCCTCGGGCGGGATGACCTACAGCCAGTCCCGAGATTCCTTTATGGGAGGGGTCAACCTGAACGGCGGCGTGGTGGTGCATGAAGGCGGCATCAACTTTGTGCCTAGCCTCGCAGACACCATTGGCATTGTGGAAGCAAAAGGCGCCGAAGGCTCCCGCATCTACCCGGATTCCCAGGCCGTCATCAAAGACAACGGCTACGGCATTGTCGGATATCTGGTGCCTTACAAGTACAACGAGGTGTACGCCGACCCGAAAGGCACCGCGTATACCGTTGAGGTCGACGACACCCGCCGAACCATCGTGCCAACCTCCGGCGCGGCAGTGCTGATCAAAATGGACACCCAGGCCAATAGCCAGAGCTTTGTGCGCTTTATGCAGCCTTCCGGCGAAGTGATCCCATTTGGTGCGTCGGTACTGGACGACTCGCACAACGCGATCGGCATGGTCGGGCAAAACGGCGTGGCGATGGTGGCGCTTAAGGAAGGCCAAAACGTCTTTACCCTCCAGTGGAAGAAAAATAAAAAGCCCACGCAGTGCGGTGCGCGTTATGTGAAGCAAGGCACTAAGGATCGGCCATCCGAGGAAGAGGCGTTTAAGGCTATTGAAATTACCTGCATCAATAACGGGGCAACACCATGAAACGGAGCTTTACGGCTGCGCTGATTCTTTTATCCTCGGCGTTTTTCTCTTTAACGTGCAACAACGCCTATGCGGCGTTGTGCACCCTCACGTCCCCTTTGGCGACGCTGAATATCATGGACGACATCACGCTTAACGTCATAAAGCAGCGTGAAGTCGGCAAGGTTTTATGGAGCAAAACCTATCAGGTGCCAGATGTCAGCTACACCTGCGACGCTTCCACACAATCCTCATGGCATTCAAGCTACTCGCGAAGCTATATCCGGTCGCAGATTGATCATGTCTATAACACCGAAATCCCGGGGATTGGCATTCGCATGCGGTGGCCCACGCAGACCGAATCTTCATGGCTGCCGGGTAACTCAGGATCGCCGACCACGTGTTCCACCGGTTGTGGGGTGAAAAACAGTACGGTTCTGGTGGAAATGGTCCAGACCGGCTCAATGCCTGAAGGGGAATACTTTATTCCAGCGGGTAAGGTGGCGGAGGCACTGGTGATCCCATCCACCGATGAAAGCGAAAAACTGCCGATTATGGCCATCAATTTTGGTGTTGCCATTAAGGTGGTTACCGCTTCGTGCTCAATTTACCCCTCAGCGACGAACGTCGATTTAGGCACCTATAACATCGCCGATTTTCAAAACGACGACACTTTTCAAGGTGTTAAAAAAGACTTCAGCATCACCGTGGGCTGCCCTTCCACGGAACAAATTGGCATCACCTTCAATTCCTTAATTAACACCCCCTTAGGAGCATTGACCGGTGTGATCGGCGTTGAAAGCGGCGATGGCTATGCAAGTAATTTTAGTATTCGCCTTTTTGAGAAGAACTCAACCGCGATCACGCTGGGTAAGGAGAAGGTCTATACCGCCTCCACGCTCACCAAAAACTATCAGGCACATATCTATGTTGGCGGCGGGGTCGATCGTAAGACGGCCCTCACCCCCGGCAAAGTTGTCGGCGCCGTTCAATACACTGTTGTCATTAAATAACGCTCAGGGAGAGAGTGATGCGTTGTCATTTCAAAATTAAAAACGTCCTGTTTTTACTGCCTTTATTACAGGTGGCCCATGCCGCCATACTGCCCTCAGTTCAGAACAAGCAGGAACTTGACCGCCTGGAGCGGCAGAGTAACCAATATCTGATTGAAGAGGCGAAAAGAACGGAAGCATTGCTGCAACAGCAGCGCGAAATTCGCGGAGAAGACGCGGAGACCGGACTGCCGGCAGACTCATCGTGGAAGTTCAACGTAACCAGGATCGAGATCCTCGACGATCATTTGTTCGACGGATCGCCGCAGCGCGAGGAGATCGTCCAGCGCTATCTGGGAAAGGATCTGGGTAAATCTGACATTTTCACCTTAGTGAAAGAGTTAACGGATTTTTATATTTCCCGTGGCTATGCCACCACCCTTATCAGCATCGACCCCGGCAACATCAAGAGCGGTACGCTTAAGCTTCGCGTGCTGTGGGGAAAGATCAACAATTTCAAAGTTAACGGCCAGACACCGGGTCTGCGTGATAGCACACGTCTTTTTACCGCCTACCCGTTTGCTAAAGACAAGATCCTCAATATGCAGGATGTCGACCAGATGGTTGAGAACCTGATGCGGGTCTCGGGTGGGGATAATATTAGCGTTGAACCCTCAATCATTAATGGTTATTCCGATCTTAACCTGATTCATCAGCCCTCATTTCCGATTGACGCGGCGGCGGGGTTAAATAACTCCGGGAGCAAATCAGAAGGCTGGCAGCAATATTACGGCAGCCTGACGGCAAAAAATATTGCCGGGTTAAACGACATCTTCAATGCGTATTACTCCTGGAACGACCTGAAAAATAATAATGATAAACAGGACTCTTGGTCATTTAGTTACAGTGTGCCGCTGGGCTATTGGGGTTTTGATACCAGCTATTACAAATCCGAATACGAAAAAGGCATCGACGGCGGCTTCGGCATTTACGATTCCGATGGCACGTCGGAGCGTGCATCCCTGCGTATCAGCCGCATGCTGACGCGTGGCGCAACGGGCAAAACCAGCGCCTGGATGAAAGTCGAACGCCGGGATAACTACAACGGCATCGAAAACGCGCGCATTGACGTTAGCTCAAAAACCTACACCTCTCTGGCGTCGGGCCTGACCTATGTTGGCGCTATGGGCGGCGGCTGGTTCTATGGCGATCTGAGCGTCACTGCGGCGGTGCCGTGGTTTGGTTCAGCCCGGGACGGCGATAAAGACCTTGAAGGTTTCGACGTTGATTATCTGAAATACAACGGCATTGCCTCCTGGACGCGCCCGCTCACTAAGTTTGGCAGACTCGGCATGACCTATGAGCTGAACAGCGGTTTTCAGTACACGCCGGATGTGCTGGTGAGTGATGCCAAAGTCACCATCGGTGATGAATACACCGTTCGTGGTTTCAAAGACGATAACGTGATGAGCGACAGCGGCGCGTGGATTGCCAACAGCCTGCAGTTTCCTTTCGATATTGGACTGGCCGGTATTTACCAGCTGACGCCTTATATTGGCTACGACTTTGGCCTTACAAAAGATAATTGCCCGAAAGGCGTCAATGTCTGCGACAGCCAATTCATGATGGGCGCATCAGTGGGCATTAAAGCTACTGGCAGCCATTTCTCTTCCTACGTTATGGCAGGGTGGCCCATTAAAAAACCAGACTCAATGGAAGAAGAAACCATCGATAACACAGTGGCTTATTACAAAACGGAAATTAATTTCTAACAAAGGGAAGAATAATGAAAAACAAAAACACACGCAGCGGAAAAATAACCACGCGCAATTTGCATAAGCGGCTTTGTCCATTATATCTGTCTTTGGCAGGCATTTTCTCGGCCACCGTCGATGCGGCAACCACGCCTGATAATCGCCAGTCGAAAGGCCCTACCATGGGCCAGGCGGCCAACGGCACGCCCGTGGTGAATATTGCCGATCCTAATGCGAAGGGCATCTCCATGAATAAATTCAACGAATTTAACGTTGAAAAACAGGGGATGATCTTTAACAACAGCATGCAGGACGGCGTGACAAAAATTGGCGGCTATGCGGTAAAAAACGCCCAACTGCAGCACGAAGCCAGCGCCATTATCAGCGAAGTGACGGGTGCGAAAGCGTCCTACATTAACGGCACGATGGAAGTTTTCGGTAAAAAGGCCGACATCATCATTGCTAACGAAAACGGCATTAGCGTGAACGGCGCAACCACCATCAATGCGAATAGCCTGACCCTCAGCACCGGTAAAGTGCAGGCAAATAACGACGGTTCCTATAAGCTGGCGGTCGAAAAAGGGGCGGTATCAGTCACCGGCCAGGGTATTAATACCGACGGGCTGGGCTACTTTGACATCGTTAGCCGCAGCGCGCAGCTGGAAGGCGAAATTGCCGGTAAAGCAGACATCAAAGTGCTGGCGGGCCAGAACGACTACGACCTTGCGACCCGTAGCCACACCGTGCGTAACAAAGGCGACGGGCGTGGTCCGGCCGTTGCTATCGACGGTAGCGCGCTTGGCTCCATGTACGGCGGTAAGATCCAGTTGATCAGCACCGAATCCGGGGCGGGCGTCCGTCATGCCGGCGGCATTATCGCCAGCAGCGATCTTGAGATCAGCGCGGATGGCGACATTACGCTCGCAAGCCTGTCGAGCGAGAAAAATATGTCGCTTTCCGGCAAGAATATTACCCTGAACAAGTCCACTTCCGGCGTTCAGGCAAAAAACGACATTATCATGAATGCCCTGGCGGGCATCACGCTGAATAACGACGTGATCGCCTCAACCGGCAAAATCCGCATTGATGCCAGCTCGCTGGTGCAAAACGCCGCCTCGCTGGTAACCAACAACAACGCCACCACCACCGTTCCAGCGATTCAGATTAACGTCGCGGGCCAGTATACCCTGAACGGTAAACTGCAGGCGCTGGACGCCAACGGTAAGGTCATTGCAAACGGCGTAGTGACGCTGAAAAACGGCGATTTCGTTGTGAAGGTCAACGGCGTTGAAGTGCCGTTTACCTCGCTGATTTCGGATACCCAGGTGATCAGCCACAGCGGTGACATACAGATTACCGCAGGCAGCATGAATAACAGCGGCGGCAGCTTCCTGGCGAAAAAAGGCACCCTGCAGTTCACCCTGAAAGAGGCCTTTGTGAATAGCGGCTCCGTCAGCGCGACGGGGGACCTGACAATTGCGTCCGGCTCACTGAAGAATGACGGCGTGCTTTACGCATCCAACAACCAGACGCTCCGTGTCGGGAACCTGGAGAACAACGGCCGTATCTTCGCGGAAAAACGGCTGGTGATGAACGCCAGCGCGCTGAACAACCGTGGAAACGTCGGTGCGACAATTGATGCACTGCAGGTCACAACGACCGGCAATTTGACCAACAGCGGCACCCTCATGGGTGATGCGGCAGCAGTCAGCCTGAACGTGGGCGGCGACGTCGACAACAGCGGTAACATCATCAGCAACGAAAAAGATGTCACCCTCACTGCCAGCGGTAAATCCATCAAGAACCAGGGCAAAATCGAGGGGAAAAACATTACCCTGACTGCGTCCAACGCCGATGCGACGTTTGAAAACAGCGGTACGCTGAACGCCAGACAAAAAGCGCAGGTGAAAGCAGCGAAGCTGAATAACAACGGCGGAACCCTGAGCGCAGCGGGCGATGTTGCGCTGAACGTCAGTAAGCAATTGAATAACACCCACGGCGGCGAGATCCTGGCGGGCGAAAACCTGGCGCTGGACGGCGCGCATACGACCGCACTGACCAACGACAATAGCCGGATCCAGGGGAAAAACGTTACTCTGACCAATATGTCCACTCTCACCAACACAGGCGACGCCGTTCTGCTCGCGAGTGGGGCGATGGATCTGTCCGGCACGACAACGCTGACCAACACTGCCTCCGGCATTCAGGCAACGTCCATCCTGCTGGATCACATCGGCACGCTGAATAACACCCGCGATGCCACCCTCTACAGCAGCGGCAATCTCACCCTTTCCAACATTGGTACCCTCACCAACGATGCGTCTCAGCTGGTTGCAGACGGTGCGCTGGCGATGCTGAATATCACAAACGTATCCAACATCAACAGCGCCGCGATGGTCGGTAGCGGCAGCGTAACAATCGGCAATGTGGATACGCTTAACAACAGTAACAGTGCGGTGATCCAGTCTGAGCATACTCTCAGCATGAACGATGTGGGTACGCTGAACAACAGCACTGACGCGGCGCTCCTCGCCTCGGGCAACATGACCCTGGACGGTGTTAATACTCTCAACAATAACTCAGTGATCCTCAGCGACGGCAGCATTACGGTGCAGAACGGCGACACGCTGCACAATAACGGCGTCGTGCAGGCGGGCACCGACCTGATTATCCGCAATATCCGAAGCCTGATGAACGACGGGAGCGACCATGTGCTCATGGCCCTGCGTAACCTGACGATCGAGGATGTGGATTCCCTGACCAACTCCAGCCAGGCGGTGATCACGGCCAACATGAACACGGTGCTCAACGCCGTTGGCGTACTGACTAACCTCTCCGGTGGGGTGATTCAGGCCGTTGATGGTGCGTTAACCGTCGCGGCAAATTCACTGCTCAATAGCGGCAGTGAAAATGGTTCGAATTCGACTCTGGTGGCGGGCGGCGATGTGACCGTGACGTCAGAAAATGTGACCAACGAGAGTGGCGCGGCCATTGTCTCGACGGATAACAACCTGACGCTGAACGTGAAAAACATCCTTAACAACAGCGATGAAGCCGTGCTCGCAGGGGCGAAAACGACCTCGCTGAATGTTCAGAAAGGCAACATCAAAAACACCACTGATGCAGTAATTGCGGGCACTAATATTGCTATTGCGACCAAAAACCTGCAAAACGATGCCAACGCCTCCATCACCGCAGACCGGGATCTGCAGCTGACTCTCGCCAGCCTGAACAACACGGCCGGTATTCTTGAGGCCGGACGCGATCTCACGCTTAGCGTCGACAACAGCCTGACCCTTGACGCCAATAACCAAAATATCTACGCCGGACGCGCGATGGCGATCACCACGCACGGCGATTTTACCAATAGCACCCAGATGGAAGCGATTGGCGATTTGACCGTGAATGCAGACGGTAATTTCACCAATGCCATGTCTATCGTGACCGGAGGTGATCTCAACGTCACCGCGGGCAATATCACCAACAATGCCGGTAGCCTGCTGTGGACGATGGGCGATATGAGTCTGGAAGCCCGTAACGGTACTTTCTTCAACGGCGTGTCGGGTAACGTGCTCAGCATGGGTGATATGTCGATTATCGCGAAGGAGATCCATAACCAGGCCGGGATCATTCGTGCTGAGAAGGACGTGAATTTAGACGCGGAATCCATCAGAAACGAAAGTAGCTATACCGGCGACGAAATCTCCATGACGGGTTATCAGAACGCCAGTGCGGTATATAGCACCGTTGAGCATCTCGCAACGAAATCTAACACCATGATTAACTTCTCAATGCCGATTGTGACTTCGGGATTGAAACTTGATCATCAGGCCGAGATCAGCGCGGGCGGCAACATTAATATCAATCAGCGCAATATCTACGACAGAAAACAGATTACAAACAAAGGTGGTCTGATTCAGGCGGCGAAAGATATTACGGTTACCGGTGATATCTACAACTCACCGGAATACGGTGAAATGTCCATTTATGATTATCTGCAACTGCCGTTAGAGATGCAGGGCGGGCTCACCTATCAGTGGCATTTAGGCGCCTATCATACGTCAACGTGGAACTTTGATACCCTTTACCAGTTCCTCGACTTCGAGTTTGGCAATGGCGCAGCGGCCAGTAAAACAGGCAGCGATGATCCTGAAAAAGCGCTCTGGTACAACGCCGTCGTGATGACCGGAAACGAGTCCACGCTTTTCAACAAAATGATGTCCGACATCTTCGGTGAAACCTGGCAAACCACCGACTACGCTACAATGCGCAGTATCTGGGCGAGCGTAACAGCCTCCAATAATGATGCATTAAAAAACAATAAAACCTACTTCGTCCCTTCTGAAAAAGGCGAGATCACTGCGGGCGGTAACTTTACGCATAACGGCGGCACGCTGGATAACGGAATTGCGGGCGCCGGGGTGATTAACAGCCACAGCGACGTGAGCGATATCGACGTGGGTGAATACACCGTGGATACGGTCATTGCAGGTTACGATGTCCAGGTGAATACCAAAAAAATTGACGAGCTGGCGATGGGCATTAGCCCGTTGCCAACCATCAAGGATATGGTCTCCATTCCGGGCATGTTTGAAGTTTCGACCGACTTTAAGAAAACCTCCGAAGCGGAAAAAAATGGCACGGCTTATCCGGGGCCAACCAACAATATCGTTCCGATCTTTGAAACGCGTCCGTCGATGATCGATCAGAGCGCTTATACCGGATCGGATTATTTCTTCGATCAGGTGGGCTATGACCCACAGAAGCCGGTTAACGTTATTGGTGATAACTACTTCACCTCAGAATTGATCCGCCGTGAGATCAGCAGCTCCGTGGGCAGTTTCTTTTCGATCCGTGATGGTCTGGAAGGTGACGCGCTGGTGCAGGCCCTGATGGACAATGCAGGTGTGGCAGCACAGGACAGCGAGCTGGGGCTGGTTGTCGGTCAATCCCTTACCGAGGAGCAGCGCAACGGGCTGGACGCCGATATCGTCTGGTTCGTCAATCAGACGGTGAACGGCGTGGACGTGATGGTCCCGGTCGTGTACCTGTGCCCTGAAACGCTTCGTCAGATGGAGAGCGGAGATGTTAACGGCGGCACCGCGACCGTTCATGCCGGCGGCGATATGAACGTCGACTCGAACAGCATTAATAACGCCAACGGTACGATCTCATCCAAAGGCGACATGACGCTGGTCTCTGATGGCGATATCAACAACGTTAGCAACGGCATGAGCGCGGGTATCTCTGCGGGCGGCGACATCAATATGTCCAGCACCAGCGGCAATATCAATAACAACGGCGCGGCGATTAACGCTGAGGGCGACGTGAACATGTCCGCAACTCAGGGTGACATCACCATGACGGCCAGCGTAGGACGCGATGAGAGTGGCAAGCAGGTGATCCACGCCTTTGAGGACGGCGTCACTGCGGGCGGTAGCATTAACATGGAGGCTCAATCTATCACCTCCAACGCCTCGGATATTACGGCGGGTCAGGATGTAAGCATGAAGGCCACCGACGGCGACGTCACCTTCAATGATCTGCATGAAATTGACGCCACGCGTATCATTGATAACGACGTCAGAAGCGCGCTCAACTTCACGATGTCTGATACCTCAACCACCACGGGCAAAGCCATTGGCGCGAATGTTTCCGCTGGCGGCAACATGAGTATCGAGGCCAAAAACGACGTGGTGATGGAAGGGGGTACCTACAACGCCCAGACCGGTAGCATTACCGCTGAAAATGACGTGACGATCAAAACATCCCAGGACGTTGCTCACGAAGAACAGCACAGCTCGACACGCGAGTTTGTCATCAGCGCGGGCGCCAGCGGCGGCGGCCAGTCGGTTAACACCGACTACGGCACCATGAACGGCGGCAGCACCGAAACGACCTCTGGCGACTATGTCAGCGCAGGATCAGAATCCGACACCTCCGCTATCGGCAAGAAACCTGGCCGTGCGCCGGTCAATGATACGGCTGGCTTCACGTTCGGCATGAGCACCTCCAGTGACTCGTCCGTCACCGACAGCAAAAAGAACACCAATGCCTCAATCAACTTTGGCCAGTCCGGGACGATTGAAGCAGGTAAGACCGCTGACATCGGTGGGGCGGATCTCAGCGCGGGCAACTCCCTGACCATCAACGCCGAGGACGTCGCGACCACGAAATATGAAGATGAGATGAAAAACACCTCATCCCATAAAGAGACGTCGTTTGGTATCACGGGTGAAGCCCACAGCACCCTTGTGGATACCTTTGATAAAGCCGGTAACCTGATTGAAAAAAGCGCCGATGGTCAGTCTGCCAACGCCGGAACAACGGCTGCGGAAGTGATGGGCGAGGCCTCTAACCTGCTGCTCAACGATCTGGCTGGCGGTTCCGTTACTATTGGCGGCAGTTCATCTAAATCGCACTCGACCTCCACCTCCACGGCGGAAAACATTAACCACATCAGCGCCAATAACGTTTCGATCAACACCAAAAAAGACACCACGTTGAACGGAACAGACATTAGCGGCCAGAACGTTGAAATTAACGCAGGCGGGGATGTGAACATGAATGCGGCGAAATCCACATCCAGCTACAGCAACACCACCGAGGAGCACTCGGCGGGCATCACGGTTGGCGTGGGCGTGGATGTCTCCGGCGTGAGCGGCGGCGCGTCTGTCGACTACAGCGGCAACAAAGAGACCGGAACAGGCAACAGCACCAGCTACACCAACAGCACAATTACGGCAGGCGACGTCAAAATTAAGTCCGGCGGCGACATGACCATGAGTGGTGCCAACATTGATGCCAATACCGCGGACGTGGATGTTGCAGGGGATATGACCGTTAACTCCCTTCAGGATACGGTTCACACGGATAACGAGCGTGCCAACTGGGGGGCATCCATAGGTGTTGCCGTGTCGACTAAAGGCGTGATGCCTACCGGTGCCGTTAACGGCGGCGGCGGCTCAGAGGCTTATGACTCGGCAACCACCGCGAAGCAGTCCGGCATTCACACCACGGGCGACGTGCAGGTGAAAACCGGTGGCGACCTCAACATGACGGGCGCAAATATTGTCTCTGATAATGGCACCGGTAGCGTCAACGTTGCGGGCAATATCAACGCCAAAGATCTGCAAGATACCGTTGAGCAGGACGGCCTGTACGGCGGTGGTGGCGTAGGTATCGGTGGTCTACCGGGTAAAAAAGGCGGCATTCCATCGGCTAACATTTACGTGGATACGGTCGATGAGATCCACCGTAACGAAACACAAAAATCCACCATTTCCGTGGGGGGCACCACCAGCAAAGGTACGACTGGCGAGATCAACACCAACAAGGATGAGATGTCTGTTGTCACCCGTGACGAAAAAGAAGCGGGTAACAATATCTCCTTTACCCTTGCGGATCCTGGCATCGGTAAGAAGAAAAAAGGCAGTTACGACGTCGATACGCCGAGCGACCACCGCAATGGCGGCGGCTCGTCGAAGCATTCGGGCGATGGCACGAAGAAGAAAGAGGATACGCCAGCGAAACCTGCGCACAGCGAAGAGGTGCCTGCTGTTACGCCGTCGAAAGCGGACGAGCTGAAGCCTGCGCCGAAACCGGCTGACAGCACGACGAAGACGGATACCACCCCGTCTGAAACCGCGCACAGCGAAGCGGTGCCTGCCGTTACGCCGTCTAAAGCGGATGACCTTAAGCCTGCGCCGAAACCGGCTGACAGTACGACGAAGACGGATACCACCCCGTCTGAAACCGCGCACAGCGAAGCGGTGCCTGCCGTTACGCCGTCTAAAGCGGATGACCTTAAGCCTGCGCCGAAACCGGCTGACAGTACCAAGAAGACGGATACCACCCCTTCTGAGACCGCGCACAGCGAAGCGGTGCCTGCCGTTACGCCGTCGAAAGCGGGCGATCTGAAGCCTGCACCGAAACCGGCTGACAGCACGACGCCGAAGAAAAAATGGGACGTTCCAAATACGAATTACCCAACACTTTCTCCGGGTTCTGCAACCGGTAAAACCGGCAAAGATATGCCGAAAACGCCTGAGCACAGAAAGTGGAACGGGGATATGACCAACGGCGTCACGCCGTCGAGCAACCCAAAAGGTACCGACGTCAAGCTCTCGCCAGGTTCGTCTACCGGTCAGACCGGCATGGACATGCCGAAAACGCCTGAGCACAAGCAGTGGAACGGCGATATGACCAACGGCGTGGCGCCGTCGAGTAATCCGAAAGGTACCGACGTCAAGCTCTCGCCGGGTTCGTCCACTGGCCAGACCGGCATGGACATGCCGAAAACGCCTGAGCACAAGCAGTGGAACGGCGATATGACCAACGGCGTGGCGCCGTCGAGTAACCCGAAAGGTACCGACGTCAAGCTCTCGCCGGGTTCATCCACCGGTCAGACCGGCATGGATATGCCAAAAACGCCTGAGCACAAGCAGTGGAACGGTGATATGAGCGCAACAGCACAGCCGAAGCAGTGGCTGCCGCTGATGACGGAAACGCCAATTGATATCTATGCGAAGGTGATCATTACGTTCCATGACGAACAGCTGAGTTAACCACCCTCTCCCCGTCGTTCACCGGCGGGGATTTCATGTAACCATAAAAAAGGGTCTGACCACGGTCAGACCCTTTTCATATTCAGCTGGCTGAAAAATTACTCGTCTTCAAGATAAGTATACCCATACAACCCCGCTTCAAACTCTTCCAGGAACTGCTGCTGGAGCGCGTCGTCCAGACCAGTGTTTTTCACCTGATCGCGGAACTGGGTAAGCAGGGTTTTCGGATCCAGCTGAACGTATTCAAGCATGTCCGCCACGGTATCCCCTTCGTCGGACAGCTCAACTTCCACGCTGCCGTCAGGGAATACAAACACGTCAACCGCTTCGGTATCGCCGAACAGGTTGTGCATGTTGCCGAGGATCTCCTGATACGCCCCGACCATAAAGAAGCCCAGCATCGGCGGGTTCTCCGGGTCGTACTCCGGCATTGGCATCGTCGTTGCGATACCGTCGCCGTCAACGTAGTGGTCGATAGCGCCGTCGGAGTCACAGGTGATGTCCAGCAGCACGGCACGACGTTCCGGCGCGTGGTTCAGCCCTTCCAGCGGCAGAACCGGGAACAGCTGGTCGATACCCCAGGCATCCGGCATCGACTGGAACAGGGAGAAGTTGACGTAAATCTTATCCGCCATACGCTCCTGCAGCTCGTCGATAATCGGACGGTGCGCGCGGTTGCTCGGATCGAGCTGTTTCTGCACCTCATGGCACATGTTCAGGTAGAGTTGCTCCGCCCACGCGCGCTCCTGCAGGCTGAAGGTGCCTGAAGAATAACCCACGTGAATATCATGCAGATCCATCTGGCTGTCATGCAGCCATTCGCGCAGGGAACGGCGCGTGCCCGGCTCATGCATCTCCTGCCAGGTTTCCCACATGCTTTGCAGGGAACGAGGGGCATCATCCTGCGGAGGCGTCGCTTCGGTGATTTCGCTGCGCTCAACGCCAATGATGTTAGAGACCAGCACCGTATGGTGGGCGGTGACCGCGCGGCCAGATTCGGTGATCACCGTCGGGTGCGGCAGGCCGTGCTCTTCACAGGCATCGCCAATCGCCCAGATGATGTTGTTGGCATATTCGTTCAGGCCGTAGTTCACCGAGCAGTCAGACTGCGAGCGGGTCCCTTCGTAATCCACGCCCAGGCCGCCGCCCACGTCGAAGCACTGAATATTTACGCCAAGCTTGTGCAGCTCAACGTAGAAACGGGCCGATTCGCGCACGCCGGTGGCGATGTCGCGAATATTGGCCATCTGCGAGCCGAGGTGGAAGTGCAGCAGTTGAATGCTGTCCAGACGACCGCGCTCGCGCAGAATTTCCACCAGCTGCAGCACCTGGTTCGCCGCCAGGCCGAACTTGGATTTTTCACCGCCGGAGGACTGCCATTTACCGGAACCCTGCGACGCCAGACGCGCACGCACGCCAAGGCGCGGGATGACGTTCAGACGTTCGGCCTCTTCCAGCACGATGGCAATTTCGGTCATCTTTTCGATAACCAGATAGACCTTATGGCCCATCTTCTCGCCAATCAGCGCCAGACGAATGTATTCACGGTCTTTATAGCCGTTACAGACGATCACCGAACGGGTCATGCCCGCATGCGCCAGCACAGCCATCAGTTCCGCTTTGGAGCCGGCTTCCAGCCCCAGCGGTTCGCCGGAGTGGATCAGGGATTCAATCACGCGACGGTGCTGGTTTACCTTGATCGGATACACCAGGAAGTAGTCGCCTTTATAGCCGTAGGATTCACGCGCGCGCTTGAACGCGGCGTTAATGGAACGCAGGCGATGTTGCAGGATCTGCGGGAAGCAGAACAGTGCAGGCAAACGCTGGCCCTGTGCTTCGCGGGCTTTCACCAGTTTGGCGAGGTCCACGCGCGCTTCAGGGACGTCCGGATCAGGGCAGACGCTGATGTGGCCCAGTTCATTGACGTCGTAGTAGTTATTGCCCCACCAGGCAATATTGTAAGTGCGCAGCATCTTGCTGGCTTCCTGGGAGCTCATCGCAACCTCCTGCATAGAACGTAGTACACCCTGTTCGCCCGCTGACGAAGGCGAAAAAGAAGACATGTCGTCAGACATAGCGAACCTCAACTCTTTGTATTAAGTGTAAAACAGTTGACTACTATCGCAGCGTTGTACGGCGATAACAACCCATAAACGGCTCCGTTTCCCAGCAGAGTATGCTGAAAACCAGACCGTGCGACCGGTTTCTTATTCATATCATTGTAAAACACGTATCCGAACTCTGTATGACAAGGTTCGGCGAAACCACGAGAAAACTCTTGTATTAACAAGAGCGCCCTTGTTCAGTTTTCACAAAGCGTGACCGGCCCTGGAATCCTGAGAAGCGCCGAGATGGGTATAACATCGGCAGGTTTGCAGACTAGAAATGCGGGTTGCGGGAATCAATTGCGCGCCAGAACGGCAGCGCTGAATTAGCGGAAAACGATGGTTCATTATCTCGTATCACCTCCACGGCCGCCTCTGCTGAAACGGACCCCAAGCCAAAGCTAAAAGTTCACTGCTTAACCCGGCTGGAAGTGGCGACACGATGAGGTCATCGAGCGCTTTTTTTGTATGAGCCGCGCGCCGCGTTTTATACCGAGAAGGGGGCTAAAAAGCAAAACAAAAATGCGCGGGTTGCCAGCGCCGTCAGGAAAAATTTCCAGCAGACATTTCAACGCAGTGAGAGATGAATCAAAAAAAACTGGAAATCGGGCGAAGAAGTGACCTAAAATAGCCATCCAGATGTTAATCCATCTATACTGATTAACACTCATACTGCCAGTGTCAAAAACCTGCAGGCCTTGGTAGAATTATCTCCTTTGGCTATTCCACACAGCAGCTTGAGCTAACCAAATTCCTCTTAGGTGAAATAAAACATGGCAAAACACCTGTTTACGTCCGAGTCCGTATCAGAAGGACATCCTGATAAAATTGCTGACCAAATCTCCGATGCGGTGCTGGATGCGATCCTGGCGCAGGATCCTAAAGCGCGCGTAGCGTGCGAAACCTATGTCAAAACCGGCATGGTTCTGGTTGGCGGTGAGATCACCACCAGCGCATGGGTTGATATCGAAGAGATCACCCGTAACACGGTGCGTGAGATCGGCTATGTGCATTCTGATATGGGCTTTGATGCCAACTCCTGCGCGGTACTGAGCGCCATTGGCAAACAGTCTCCAGACATCAACCAGGGCGTTGACCGTGCCGATCCGCTGGAACAGGGCGCGGGCGACCAGGGCCTGATGTTCGGTTATGCAACCAACGAAACCGACGTGCTGATGCCGGCACCTGTGACCTACGCACACCGTCTGGTGCAGCGTCAGGCTGAAGTGCGTAAAAACGGCACCCTGCCGTGGCTGCGACCGGATGCGAAAAGCCAGGTAACCTTCCAGTACGACGACGGCAAAATTGTCGGCATCGATGCGGTGGTACTGTCTACTCAGCATGCCGAAGATATCGATCAGAAATCCCTGCAGGAAGCAGTGATGGAAGAGATCATCAAGCCGGTTCTGCCGACCGAATGGCTGAGCTCCGCGACCAAATTCTTCATCAACCCAACCGGACGCTTCGTTATCGGCGGCCCAATGGGCGACTGCGGCCTGACCGGTCGTAAAATCATCGTTGATACCTACGGCGGCATGGCCCGTCACGGCGGTGGTGCGTTCTCCGGTAAAGACCCGTCTAAAGTTGACCGTTCTGCGGCGTACGCAGCACGTTATGTGGCGAAAAACATCGTTGCTGCCGGCCTGGCCGACCGCTGTGAGATCCAGGTTTCCTACGCCATCGGCGTGGCTGAGCCAACCTCCATCATGGTTGAAACTTTCGGTACCGAGAAAGTGCCTTCAGAACAGCTGACCCTGCTGGTGCGCGAGTTCTTCGACCTGCGTCCATACGGCCTGATTCAGATGCTGGATCTGCTGCATCCAATCTACCAGGAAACCGCGGCGTACGGTCACTTTGGTCGTGAACATTTCCCATGGGAAAAAACCGACAAAGCCGCTCTGCTGCGTGAAGCTGCCGGTCTGAAATAATCGACTGACGCGCGCTTTAGACAGGCCAGCCTTTGTGCTGGCCTTTTTTATATCGGGTGCCGGCCAAAAGCCGCGCGACTGGAACCGATTACACCGCACCGAATATATTCTGCTTTCAGAATATTCTCTTTGCATGATCGCCTTTCTTCTGCTGTTACATTTCCTTTCAGTTAAGTCTGAAATGTATTCTTTCGCGATGCATATCACCTCATTTACCTCTATATTTTCAAAGCTTTAATTTTATTTACGGTTACAGGTTAGTGTAACCGATTACACCAATGTGATTAATCTCACATCTTTTTATGGGTCGCTCACCTACCCTAAACATCAATAAAACTGATAACCCAACTGGAGGGCATAATGCCTGACAATAAAAAACAGGGGCGTACGTCCAACAAGGCGATGACATTCTTCGTCTGCTTCCTCGCCGCCCTGGCAGGATTACTCTTTGGCCTGGATATCGGCGTCATTGCCGGCGCTCTTCCCTTCATCGCAGACGAATTCCAGATTAACGCGCATACCCAGGAATGGGTGGTCAGCTCCATGATGTTCGGTGCGGCCGTTGGGGCCGTCGGCAGCGGCTGGCTCTCCTTCAAGCTCGGACGTAAAAAGAGCCTCATGATCGGTGCGATCCTCTTCGTCGCCGGTTCCCTCTTCTCTGCAGCCGCCCCTAACGTTGAAGTGCTTATCCTTTCCCGTGTGCTGCTGGGCCTGGCCGTGGGCGTAGCGTCATACACCGCCCCGCTCTACCTCTCTGAAATTGCGCCGGAGAAAATCCGCGGCAGCATGATTTCCATGTACCAGCTGATGATCACCATCGGTATTCTTGGTGCTTACCTGTCCGATACCGCGTTCAGCTACAGCGGCGCATGGCGCTGGATGCTCGGCGTGATCATCATTCCGGCCATTCTGCTGCTGATTGGCGTCTTCTTCCTGCCGGACAGCCCGCGCTGGTTTGCCGCCAAACGCCGCTTCGTCGATGCCGAACGCGTGCTGCTTCGCCTGCGCGATACCAGCGCTGAAGCGAAAAACGAGCTGGAAGAGATCCGCGAAAGCCTGAAGGTAAAACAGTCCGGCTGGGCGCTGTTTAAAGAGAACAGCAACTTCCGCCGTGCGGTGTTCCTCGGCGTGCTGCTGCAGGTGATGCAGCAGTTCACCGGGATGAACGTCATCATGTACTACGCGCCAAAAATCTTTGAGCTGGCGGGCTACACCAACACCACCGAGCAGATGTGGGGCACCGTTATTGTCGGCCTGACCAACGTGCTGGCGACCTTTATCGCCATCGGCCTGGTGGATCGCTGGGGGCGTAAGCCTACTCTGACGCTGGGCTTCCTGGTCATGGCGATCGGCATGGGCGTGCTGGGCACCATGATGCATGTGGGCATTCACTCTCCAACCGCCCAGTACTTCGCGGTAGGGATGCTGCTGATGTTTATCGTCGGGTTTGCGATGAGCGCCGGCCCGCTGATTTGGGTGCTGTGCTCGGAGATCCAGCCGCTGAAAGGGCGTGACTTTGGTATCACCTGCTCTACCGCGACCAACTGGATTGCCAATATGATCGTCGGCGCGACGTTCCTGACCATGCTCAACACCCTGGGCAATGCGAACACCTTCTGGGTCTACGCCGGTTTGAATATCTTCTTTATTGTTCTGACTATCTGGCTGGTTCCAGAAACTAAGCACGTTTCACTGGAACACATTGAACGTAACCTGATGAAAGGTCGTCCGCTGCGCGAAATCGGCGCACACGACTGATCCTCATTGCGGGAGGCGCCTCTTGCGCCTCCCCGCTTCCCGCTTTATGCTCTGCTCCTATGAAAGCTCCCCGTCTCCCCATCGCCATTCAGCAAGCCGTTATGCGCAGCCTGCGGGAAAAACTCGCTCAGGCGAATCTGAAGCTCGGCCGCAACTATCCTGAACCGAAGCTGGTCTATCAGCAGCGCGGTACCGCGGCAGGCACCGCCTGGCTGGAATCATACGAGATCCGCCTTAACCCGGTGCTGATGATGGAAAACCAGCAGGCGTTTATTGAGGAAGTGGTACCGCACGAGCTGGCGCATCTGCTGGTGTGGAAACACTTCGGACGCGTCGCGCCGCACGGGAAAGAGTGGAAGTGGATGATGGAGGCGGTGCTTGGGGTTCCGGCGCGCCGCACCCATCAGTTCGAGCTGGAATCAGTGCGCCGCAATACCTTCCCCTACCGCTGCCAGTGCCAGCAGCACCAGCTTACCGTCCGCCGCCATAATCGCGTGGTGCGCGGTGAAGCGACCTACCGCTGCGTCAAATGCGGCGAACCGCTGGTCGCGGAGTAATCGCCTGAACTTTCAGGAACTTTCCTGATCTGACTGATTGCATACGGGAACAACATTCGTTACGTTGCGGGCTCGTTTTGACACGGAGTGTAAGATGTCCCGTAATTTCTCTCTCGCGGTCGCTTTTCTGACGACGGCGCTTTCCGGCCAGGCAATGGCCGACGGTATCAACAGTTTTTCCCAGGCCAAGGCAGCAGGCGTGAAGGTGAACGCCGATGTGCCGGGCGATTTCTACTGCGGCTGCAAAATTAACTGGCAGGGCAAAAAAGGGGTCGTTGACCTTGAGTCATGCGGCTATAAGGTGCGTAAAAACGAAAACCGCGCCAGCCGCATCGAATGGGAGCATGTCGTTCCGGCCTGGCAGTTTGGCCACCAGCGCCAGTGCTGGCAGGACGGCGGACGTAAAAACTGCGCCAAAGATCCGGTATATCGCCAGATGGAAAGCGATATGCATAACCTGCAACCTGCGGTTGGTGAAGTGAACGGCGACCGCGGTAACTTTATGTACAGCCAGTGGAACGGTGGCGAAGGCCAGTACGGCCAGTGCGGCATGAAGGTGGATTTTAAAGAGAAAGTCGCCGAGCCCCCTGCCCGCGCGCGCGGCAGCATCGCCCGCACCTACTTCTATATGCGTGATCGTTATGACCTCAACCTTTCCCGCCAGCAGACGCAGCTGTTCAACGCCTGGGACAAGCAGTATCCGGTGACGGAATGGGAATGCCAGCGCGACGAACGCATTGCCAGAGTCCAGGGGAATCATAACCCGTACGTCCAGCGGGCTTGCCAGGCGCAAAAGAGCTAACCTACACTACGGCAATTCGCTTATATCGCATGACATATGGAATTTTTGACTATGCGCATTCCCCGCATTTACCACCCTGAACTGATTACCGCAGGCCGCGAAATCGCCCTGTCTGACGACGCCGCTAACCACGTTGGCCGCGTGCTGCGCATGGGGGCAGGCCAGGCAATACAGCTGTTCGATGGCTCTAATCAGGTTTTCGACGCGGAAATCACGCGGGCGGATAAAAAAAGCGTGCATGTAAATGTCTTGCGCGGTGAAGTGGACGACCGTGAATCGCCGCTGCACATCCACCTTGGGCAGGTGATGTCGCGCGGGGAAAAGATGGAGTTCACCATTCAAAAATCCATTGAGCTGGGCGTAAGCCTCATTACGCCACTTTTTTCCGAGCGCTGTGGCGTTAAACTGGATGCTGAACGTCTGAATAAAAAGATCCAGCAGTGGCAGAAAATTGCCATTGCGGCCTGCGAACAGAGCGGCCGCAACCGAATCCCGGAGATCCGCCCGGCAATGGATCTGGAGGACTGGTGTGCAGAAGAAGAGAGCGGGCTGAAGCTCAATCTTCATCCGCGCGCCAGCGCCAGCATCAATACGCTGCCGCTGCCCGTCGAGCGCGTTCGGCTGCTGATTGGCCCCGAAGGTGGCCTGTCGGCGGACGAAATTGCGATGACGGCGCGCTACCAGTTTACTGATATTCTGTTGGGACCTCGCGTTCTGCGCACTGAGACAACGGCACTCACGGCCATCACCGCGCTACAGGTGCGGTTTGGCGACCTGGGTTGAAGTATTAACGGAGAAGAACATGATAAAGCTCGGCATCGTGATGGATCCCATCGCAAACATTAACATCAAAAAAGATTCCAGCTTCGCTATGCTGCTGGAAGCGCAGCGTCGCGGCTATGAGCTCCACTATATGGAGATGAACGATCTTTACCTGATCAACGGTGAAGCCCGCGCGCGCACCCGCATCGTTAACGTCGAGCAGAACTACGACAAATGGTACGAGTTTGGCACCGAGCAGGACATTGCCCTGGCCGACCTCAACGTGATCCTGATGCGTAAAGATCCGCCGTTCGATACCGAATATATCTACTCCACCTACATCCTTGAGCGTGCCGAAGAGAAAGGAACGCTTATCGTCAACAAACCGCAGAGCCTGCGCGACTGCAACGAGAAGCTCTACACCGCCTGGTTCTCTGACCTGACGCCGGAAACGCTGGTAACCCGCAGCAAAGCGCAGCTGAAAGAATTCTGGCAGAAGCACGGCGACATCATCATGAAGCCGCTGGACGGCATGGGCGGCGCATCTATCTTCCGCGTGAAGGAAGGCGATCCGAACATCGGCGTGATTGCCGAAACGCTGACCGAACTGGGTACCCGTTACTGCATGGCGCAGAACTATCTGCCTGCCATTAAAGATGGCGACAAACGCGTGCTGGTTGTAGACGGCGAGCCGGTGCCTTACTGCCTCGCGCGTATTCCGCAGGGTGGCGAAACCCGCGGTAACCTGGCGGCCGGTGGTCGTGGTGAACCCCGTCCGCTGACCGAAAGCGACTGGGAAATTGCCCGCCGCGTCGGCCCTACGCTGAAAGCCAAAGGCCTGATCTTCGTTGGCCTGGATATCATCGGCGATCGCCTGACTGAAGTGAACGTCACCAGCCCAACCTGCATTCGCGAAATCGAAGCGGAGTTCCCGATCTCGATCACCGGAATGCTGATGGACGCGATCGAAAAACGTTTACAGAAATAATCTGTGACAGCGCCCGGGTTTATCCCCATACTGGGCGCTGTCGCTTTTTAAACCAGGAAACAGTACCTCTGACAATGAATTTACAGCATCACTTTCTTATTGCCATGCCTGCTCTCCAGGATCCGATTTTTCGCCGCGCCGTGGTTTATATTTGTGAATACAATGAAGACGGCGCAATGGGCATTATCATCAATAAGCCGCTGGAAAACCTGCAGGTTGAAGGGATTCTGGACAAGCTGAAAATCTCGGCTGAAGAGCGCCTGCCGGAAATTCGGCTTGATAAACCGGTGATGCTGGGTGGACCTCTTGCAGAAGATCGCGGCTTTATTCTGCATACCCCGCCGGTTTTCTCGTCCAGCATTCGCATCTCCGACAACACCGTGATCACGACCTCGCGCGACGTACTTGAGACGCTGGGTACGGCAGAGCAGCCTTCTGAGGTGCTGGTGGCGCTGGGCTATTCGTCGTGGGAAAAAGGCCAGCTTGAGCAAGAGATCCTCGATAACGCCTGGCTTACCGCACCTGCGGACATGAATATTCTGTTTAAAACCCCGATAGCCGATCGCTGGCGTGACGCGGCAAAGCTGATTGGCATTGATATTCTGACCATGCCAGGCGTAGCGGGGCACGCCTGATGAGCGGAACACTTCTGGCCTTCGATTTTGGCACCAAAAGCATTGGCGTTGCCGTGGGTCAGCGCATCACCGGTACCGCGCGTCCGCTCACGGCCCTGAAGGCCAACGACGGCACGCCAGACTGGAATCTTATCGAACGTCTGCTCAAAGAGTGGCAGCCGGATGACGTTATCGTTGGGCTGCCGCTGAACATGGACGGCACGGAACAGCCGCTGACCGCCCGGGCGCGTAAGTTCGCTAATAAAATCCATGGCCGCTTTGGCGTCTCCGTTAAGCTTCACGACGAGCGTCTCAGCACCGTCGAAGCACGTGCAGGCCTGTTTGAGCACGGTGGCTTCCGGGCGCTCAACAAGGGCAGCGTGGACTCCGCTTCAGCCGTCATCATCCTCGAAAGCTATTTCGAACAGGGCTTTTAAACGAAGGGGGCTACAGCCGCCCCTGTGCCCGTCTCTCCGCCAGGCTCTGGTCAAAGTTCTGCATTCCTGCCTGCTGGCCGGTTTGAATAATGCCGGGCAACTGCCACGTTTTTCCTTCACGAATAAGATTCGCCGCCGCTGCGGTGTTCACCAGCAGTTCATACAACGCGACGCGCCCGCCCTGCAGATCGGGAAGCAGCTTTTGCGCCAGCACCGCCCGCAGGCTGCCGGCCAGCTGGTTACGCACCGGATCTTTCTCCTGCGCCGGGAACGTATCGACCAGCCGTTCAATTGCCTGCGATGCCCCGCGAGTGTGGAGCGTCGCCAGCACCAGATGCCCGGTCTCCGCCGCCGTCAGCGCCAGGCGGATTGTTTCGCTGTCGCGCAGCTCACCCAGTAAAATAACGTCCGGGTCCTCGCGTAATGCACTGCGCAGCGCCTCCACAAATGATGGACTGTGCTGGCCTATCTCCCGCTGCTGAATCAGGCAACGTTCACTCTGGTACATAAACTCCACCGGATCTTCGAGCGTGAGGATGTGGCCGTCAGTATGGCGGTTGAGAAAATCGACCATTGCGGCCAGCGTGGTGGATTTGCCGCTGCCGGTCGCTCCCGTTACCAGAACCAACCCGTTGTCGCTGGACAAGAGTTCGGGAATGGCCCGCGGTACACCCAGCGAGGAAAGCTGCGGACAGGTGCGCGGCAACAGCCGCAGGGTGACGGATATCCCCTTCATCTGCTTAAACGCGCTCCCGCGCAGACGCTGGTCTTCCGCCACCGTCACGGCAAAATCGACCTGCCCGTTTGCCCACCAGGTTCCCTGCTGCTCGTCGTTGAGCCAGGCTTTCAACAACGCCCCTACATCAGGCGGCGGAAACGGCGCCGGTTCAAGGCGGCCTAATCTGCGCCAACGGGGTGGCGAATCACTGCACAGGTGTAGATCGGAGACGTTATGCTTTACACTAAGGGCCACAATTTCTTCCACATCCATAGACTACTCCTCGGAAAATGAACGACATTGCGCATAACCTGGCACAGGTTCGGGACAAAATCTCAGCCGCAGCAACGCGTTGCGGCCGTGCTTCAGAAGAAATTACGCTACTTGCAGTCAGCAAAACAAAGCCTGCGAGCGCCATCGCAGAAGCCATTGCGGCAGGCCAGCGGGCGTTTGGCGAAAACTACGTGCAGGAAGGCGTGGATAAAATTCGCTACTTCCAGGAGCAGGGTACTTCTGATCTGCAGTGGCACTTTATTGGCCCACTGCAGTCGAACAAGAGCCGTCTGGTGGCTGAGCACTTCGACTGGTGCCATACCGTTGACCGTCTGCGTATTGCCACACGCCTGAGCGACCAGCGCCCGGCAGAGATGCCTGCGCTTAACGTGCTGATTCAGATCAACATCAGTGATGAAAACAGCAAGTCCGGCATCGCCCTGAGCGAGCTGGATGCGCTGGCCGCAGAGGTGGCCGCCCTGCCTCGCTTAACCCTGCGCGGGCTGATGGCAATTCCGGCGCCTGAGTCAAGTTATGAAAGGCAGTTTGCCGTGGCACAGCAAATGGCTGTAGCATTTGAGGCGCTTAAAGCGCGCTATGAAACGGTAGACACGCTTTCACTGGGCATGTCGGATGATATGGAAGCCGCCATCGCGGCAGGCAGCACTATGGTGCGCATCGGCACAGCCGTTTTCGGTGCGCGCGACTACACCAAATAATAAGGAAACCTGAGGAACGCCATGAAGACGTTGACTTTCCTGCTCTCAACGGTCATTGAGCTGTATACGATGGCGCTTTTGCTACGCGTCTGGATGCAGTGGGCCCGCTGTGACTTTTACAATCCGTTCTCCCAGTTTGTCGTGAAAATTACGCAACCTGTCGTCGGACCGCTGCGCCGTATTATCCCGGCAATGGGGCCCATCGATAGCGCTTCGCTGCTGGTGGCGTTTATTCTGAGCGTGATCAAAGCCATCGTGCTGTTTATGGTCATCACCTTCCAGCCGATTATCTGGATTGCCGCCGTCCTGATTCTGATCAAAACCGTCGGTCTGCTGATCTTCTGGGTGCTGTTGGTTATGGCGATCATGAGCTGGGTGAGCCAAGGCCGTAGCCCTGTAGAGTACGCCTTGATTCAGCTGGCCGAGCCGCTGCTGCGTCCGATCCGCAACCTGCTTCCGTCTATGGGCGGCATCGACTTCTCCCCGATGATTCTGGTTCTGCTGCTCTATGTGATCAACATGGGGATCGCCGAGCTGCTTCAGTCTACGGGCGACATGCTGCTGCCGGGGCTGTGGATGGCGCTATGAGTGCAGTAAGCACCTGCGCTGACGGGCTGGTTTTGCGGCTGTATATTCAGCCGAAAGCCAGCCGTGACAGTATTGTCGGGCTGCATGGCGACGAGTTAAAGGTCGCCATCACCGCCCCGCCGGTTGACGGCCAGGCGAACGCGCATCTGACCAAATATCTGGCAAAACAGTTTCGCGTCGCCAAAAGCCAGGTCATCATTGAAAAAGGTGAACTTGGGCGACATAAACAGGTAAAAATCCTTAATCCGCAATCTATCCCGACGGAAGTCGCGGCTCTGACAGAACAGGACTAAACCATGCAGAAAGTTGTTCTCGCGACCGGTAATGCCGGTAAAGTGCGCGAGCTGGCCTCGCTATTAAATGATTTTGGGCTGGACGTAGTGGCTCAGACCGAGCTGGGCGTGGAGTCCGCCGAAGAGACGGGGCTGACGTTTATCGAAAACGCGATCCTGAAAGCGCGCCATGCCGCACAGGTCACCGGCCTGCCCGCGATTGCCGACGACTCCGGTCTGGCCGTGGATTTCCTCGGCGGCGCGCCGGGAATTTACTCCGCACGCTATTCCGGCGTGGACGCCACCGACCAGCAGAATCTGGAAAAGCTGCTTGTCGCCCTGAAAGACGTACCGGACGAACAGCGCACCGCGCAGTTCCACTGCGTACTGGTCTATATGCGCCACGCGGAAGACCCGACGCCTATTGTCTGCCACGGCAGCTGGCCGGGCGTGATTACCCGTGAAGCGGCTGGCAACGGCGGCTTTGGCTACGACCCGATTTTCTTTGTCCCGACCGAGGGAAAAACCGCCGCGGAACTGACCCGCGAAGAGAAAAGCGCGATATCCCACCGTGGACGCGCGCTGAAACTGTTACTGGAAGCACTGCGTAATGGCTAATTTGCCGCCTCTGAGTCTTTATATTCACATCCCGTGGTGCGTGCAGAAATGCCCGTACTGCGATTTCAACTCGCACGCGCTGAAGGGCGAAGTGCCGCACGATGATTACGTTGCGCATCTGCTGGCCGACCTGGACGCCGATGTACCTTACGCACAGGGACGTGAAGTTAAGACCATTTTCATTGGTGGCGGTACGCCGAGCCTGCTGTCAGGCCCGGCGATGCAGACGCTGCTGGACGGCGTGCGTGCGCGCCTGAACCTGGCGGCGGATGCGGAAATTACGATGGAAGCCAACCCCGGCACCGTTGAAGCCGACCGTTTTGTCGACTATCAGCGTGCGGGCGTGAACCGCATCTCCATCGGCGTGCAAAGCTTTAGCGAACCAAAGCTAAAACGTCTGGGGCGCATTCACGGCCCGGAAGAGGCCAAGCGCGCGGCAAACCTGGCGACCGGGCTTAATCTTCGAAGTTTTAACCTCGATTTGATGCATGGCCTGCCGGATCAGTCGCTGGAAGAGGCGCTGGACGACCTGCGCCAGGCAATTGAACTGAACCCGCCGCACCTGTCGTGGTACCAGCTCACCATCGAGCCTAACACCCTGTTTGGCTCGCGCCCGCCGGTGCTGCCGGACGACGACGCGCTGTGGGATATCTTCGAGCAGGGTCACAGGCTTCTGACCGCTGCGGGCTATCAGCAGTACGAAACGTCCGCGTACGCGAAGCCGGGCTACCAGTGCCAGCACAACCTGAACTACTGGCGCTTTGGCGACTATCTGGGGATTGGCTGCGGCGCGCACGGCAAGGTGACCTTCCCGGACGGACGTATTCGGCGCACGGCTAAAACCCGCCACCCGCGCGGGTATATGGAAGGCCGCTACCTGGAGCGTCAGCACGACGTCGAAGCGGCGGATAAGCCGTTTGAGTTCTTTATGAACCGCTTCCGCCTGCTGGAAGCCGCCCCGCGCGCGGAGTTTGCGCTGTACACCGGGCTACCGGAGTCGGTGATCCGCCCGCAGATCGACGAGGCGCTGGCGCAGGGGTATCTCACCGAGAGCGAGGAATACTGGCAGATCACCGAACACGGCAAACTGTTCTTAAACTCCCTTCTTGAGCTGTTCCTCACCGAAGATTCCTGAAGGCTGATTCAGGATTTTGCATCCCGTTCTGCCGGCTGAGGGAAAGGCTGGCAGAGTGTGGGGATGGAAAAATCAAAACAACTCCGCAAACAAATGACGCCCGAAGAATTACGCCTCTGGTATTTGCTCAGAGGTCGTCGTTTCTTTGGGTATAAGTTTCGCCGTCAGATGCCGATCGGAACCTATATCGTCGATTTTGCCTGCTTTAAGGCGAAACTGATCGTTGAGCTGGATGGGGGGCAACATCAGGGTGAAGAGGACTATGATTCACGTCGTACCGCGTTTTTGAATACGAACGGATGGGAAGTCGTACGGTTCTGGAATAATGAATTCAGGGCTAATGAGGAGGTGGTGTTGATGGCTATTCTGCAACGACTGCAATGCCTGATGCCCTCACCCTAACCCTCTCCCACAGGGAGAGGGAACGATTACACCCTCTCCCATGGGGAGAGGGCTGGGGTGAGGGGCCCAGCGCGCAGAGATCTTACTTCAGCGTCCCCACCAGCGCCTTCCGGCTGTCTTCCAGCGACACCACACGTTTACACACGTCTTTGCCGAACTGCTGGAAATCATTTTCCTGGTTCTTCCACTCGTTCTGAATCGAGGTCTGCAAGCCGCCCAGGCTGCCCAGCACGCCCTGCAGCGGGTTACCGCCGCCTTTCAGCACGGCTTTCGCCCCCATCTCATTGATGCTGTCCTGCAGGATGCCGCCCATGGCCTGATTCACCAGCTGCTGCCCGTCAGCACGGACCTGATCGATCGCCTTGTAGTGGAACGTCAGACCGTCGGTGCGCGTCTCGATAATGCGGTTCATCTGCTCTTTAAGCTGCTTATCGAGCTTCGTCAGGCGGGTGCGCATGTTGCTGCTCTCCCCCACCTCTTTGGTGATGATTTTATCCAGCGCGACGCGGCTTTTCTCAACGCGCGTCAGCGCGCCTTCATTAATCCACGGCAGCGCGGTACGCAAATCGGCCTGGTAGTCTTTCGCCTGCTCGCGCTGTGCGGCAGTCAGGGTGTACTGTTTGCCGTTAAAGGTGACGTTCCCTTCCGGCGTAATCACCAGGTTGCCGTTTTCGCCTTTGACCTGCACGGTTTGCGGGCTTAACACCACGTCATCACGCGGGGTGACGCTACATTGATAATCCGCATGGGCGGTGAATCCGGTTGCCATCAAAGCAACAGCCAGCAACGTTTTGCGCATCTTAAACACTCCCTCAGACAAAATGGGCCAGCTAATGCTGGCCCCTTACTGCTTTATTAGTCCCACCAAACGTCGAAAAGTTCGCTGACGCGAACATCTTCCAGCTTGTGGTCCTCAAGCCATTTACGTACCAGCGCCTGATGTTCTTCGGTGCATTTACCCACTTCCTGGGTGCAGATCAGACCTTCCCAGGCCAGATAGCCGCTACCGTCGAAGGCCAGTTTGTTTGGCTCGATCACCTCGTTGATGAACGCATCCACGTCCTGATCGATCTGCTCAACGCTGGTGCCTTCCGGGAAACGCCACGCAACGGAGAAGCCCACTTCCTGGAATTCTTCGATATGCATCTTTTTACGCAGACGACGGCTACGATTCTTTGCCATTATTTCACCCTCTCGAACATTAAGTCCCATACACCGTGACCAAGACGATGGCCACGCTGTTCAAATTTCGTTACCGGACGCGAGTCCGGACGCGGTACATAGTCGCTGCTTGCAGACTGGTTTTTATACCCATCCAGCGATGACATCACTTCCAGCATATGTTCCGCATAAGGTTCCCAGTCGGTCGCCATATGGAAGACGCCGCCCAGTTTGAGCTTGCTTTTTACCAGCTCGGCAAACGGTGCCTGAACGATACGGCGTTTATTATGACGTGCTTTGTGCCACGGGTCAGGGAAAAAGAGCTGAACCATGGTTAAAGAATTGTCAGGAATCATTTTATGCAGCACTTCCACCGCGTCGTGACACATGACGCGCAGGTTCTCAACGCCCTCTTCATGGGCGGTTGCGAGACAGGCGCCCACGCCCGGGGAGTGCACCTCAATACCGAGGAAGTTCTGCTCAGGACGCGCCTTCGCCATGGTCACCAGCGAGGCGCCCATCCCAAAGCCGATCTCCAGCGTGACGGGCGCGTCGCGACCAAACAGCTCGGCAAAGTCCAGAGGCTGCTCGCTGAACTCAACGCCCATCACCGGCCAGTAGTTATCCAGCGCATGTTGCTGCCCTTTTGTCAGGCGGCCCTGACGGCGGACAAAGCTGCGAATACGGCGCAGCGGGCGACCGTTTTCATCAAATTCCGGTGAAATGACGTCGTTTTTCATAAAAGAGTTGTCTGCTTGTGAGAATGTTCGGGAAACGGGCATTATCCAAAGTTAAGGCTTCTATGCAAGCATGGGAAAGATCCGGTTTACAGCAGATTGACGCTGTGCTGCAATCTGCGTCCCTGATTATGCGAATCGATGACCATGCAAGCCTCTCAATTTTCAGCCCAGGTGCTGGACTGGTACGACAAATACGGGCGTAAAACCCTGCCCTGGCAAATTGAAAAAACGCCGTACAAAGTATGGCTCTCCGAGGTGATGTTGCAACAAACGCAGGTCGCCACGGTGATCCCTTACTTCGAGCGTTTTATGGCGCGCTTCCCGACGGTGACCGATCTGGCCAACGCCCCGCTGGACGAGGTCCTGCACCTGTGGACCGGTCTTGGCTATTACGCCCGGGCGCGTAACCTGCACAAGGCCGCACAGCAGGTCGCGACGCGCCACAACGGCAAATTCCCGGAAACCTTCGACGAGGTGGCGGACTTACCCGGCGTCGGGCGTTCAACCGCGGGCGCCATTCTCTCCCTGTCTTTAGGCAAGCATTTCCCGATCCTCGACGGCAACGTGAAGCGCGTGCTGGCACGCTGCTACGCCGTCGACGGCTGGCCGGGGAAGAAGGACGTTGAGAAACGTCTTTGGGAAATAAGTGAAGCGGTCACCCCGGCCAACGGCGTCGAGCGCTTCAACCAGGCGATGATGGATCTCGGCGCAATGGTCTGCACGCGTTCAAAACCTAAGTGTGAACTCTGCCCGGTAAACAACCTCTGCGTGGCCTACGCCAACCATTCATGGACGCAGTATCCGGGTAAGAAACCCAAACAGACGCTGCCGGAGCGCACGGGCTATATGCTGCTGATGCAGCACGGCGACGACGTGTTCCTTGCCCAGCGTCCGCCGAGCGGTCTGTGGGGTGGTCTATACTGCTTCCCACAGTTTGAAAATGAAGACTTGCTGCGTGAGTGGCTTCAAAAGCGCGGGATTGCTGCCGATAACCTGACGCAGCTGACCGCGTTTCGCCATACCTTCAGCCATTTCCATCTGGATATTGTCCCGATGTGGCTTCCCGTGTCCTCATTCACCTCGTGCATGGATGAAGGCACCGCTCTCTGGTATAACTTAGCGCAACCGCCATCAGTCGGGCTGGCGGCTCCCGTGGAGCGCCTGTTACAGCAATTACGTGCCGGTGCAATGGTTTAGCAACGGCTAAAAAAGAGGAATACGTATGGCCAGAACGATTTTTTGTACTTTCCTGCAGCGCGACGCTGAAGGCCAGGATTTCCAGCTTTATCCGGGGGATCTGGGCAAGCGCATCTATAACGAGATCTCCAAAGAAGCCTGGGGACAGTGGCAGAAAAAGCAGACCATGCTGATCAACGAGAAAAAGCTCAGCATGATGAACCCGGAGCACCGCAAGCTGCTGGAGCAGGAGATGGTGAGCTTCCTGTTCGAAGGTAAAGACGTGCACATCGAAGGCTATACGCCGCCGGAAAAATAACAGCGTGCGGGTGAACCCCGCCGTTAAAGCAAACACAACACGCACTCCCGGAATGATGAAAAAACTTTTAGCGCTAGCCCTTGTTGCGCCGTTGCTGGTCTCGTGTTCGTCCAAAAAAGGCGATGATTACAACGAAGCCTGGGTCAAAGACACCAACGGTTTTGACATTTTGATGGGGCAGTTTGCCCATAACATCGAGAATATATGGGGATTTAACGAAGTTCTTATTGCCGGACCGAAGGACTACGTTAAGTACACCGACGCCTATCTGACCCGTAGCCACATCAACTTTGATGAGGGTACGATCACCATTGAAACCATCGCAGGCACTGACCCTGCGGCACGGCTGCGTCAGGCGATCGTCAAAACCCTGCTGATGGGTGACGATCCGGGATCTATCGATCTCTACTCCGATGCCGACGACATCACCATCTCAAAAGAGCCGTTCCTGTACGGTCAGGTAGTTGACCAGACCGGACAGCCGATCCGCTGGGAAGGCCGCGCCACGAAATTTGCCGACTACCTGCTGCAGACGCGCCTGAAGAGCCGCTCTAACGGCCTGAAGATCATCTACAGCGTCACCATCAACCTTGTCCCGAACCACCTCGACAAGCGTGCGCACAAGTACCTTGGCATGGTGCGTCAGGCATCGCGTAAGTACGGCGTGGATGAGTCGCTGATCCTGGCGATTATGCAGACCGAATCCTCGTTTAACCCGTACGCGGTGAGCCGTTCGGACGCGCTGGGGCTGATGCAGGTTGTGCAGCACAGCGCCGGTAAGGACGTCTTCCGCTCGCAGGGGAAATCCGGCACGCCGAGCCGCAGCTACCTGTTCGACCCGCAGAGCAACATTGATACCGGGACCGCCTACCTGGCGATGCTGAACAACGTTTACCTTGGCGGCATCGATAACCCGACGTCGCGTCGCTATGCGGTGATTACAGCCTACAACGGCGGCGCGGGCAGCGTGCTGCGCGTCTTCTCGAACGACAAAGTGCAGGCCGCAAACATCATCAACAGCATGGCACCGGGGGATGTCTACTCAACCCTCACCACTCGCCACCCGTCTGCGGAATCCCGCCGCTATCTGTATAAGGTGAATACGGCGCAGAAGAACTATCGTCGCCGCTGATCGGCACACCTTCTCCCACAGGGAGAAGGTGTTCTGTTTCCCCTCTCCCTGTGGGAGAGGGTCAGGGTGAGGGCATCAGGCCGCACCCATCCCACCCATACGAAAACGTTATTTGCATCACAATCCAAACTGCAAATTAATGTGGATTGCATTTTTTTGCGGGAGGTAACAAAACATATCGTTGCCAACTGATAGAATTGCATCAAATAACAACCCTGAATGTTCCAAAAACAACATATCTCCCGCTCACTTGTGAGGAAAGTAACATGAACCTTAAGCTGCAGCTTAAAATATTGTCGTTTCTGCAGTTCTGCCTGTGGGGTAGCTGGCTGACTACACTCGGCTCCTATATGTTTGTGACGCTCAAGTTCGACGGTGCGTCAATCGGTGCCGTATACAGCTCGCTGGGTATTGCGGCTGTCTTTATGCCAACGCTGCTCGGTATCGTGGCGGATAAATGGTTAAGCGCGAAGTGGCTGTACATGCTTTGCCATCTGGTGGGTGCGGGGACGCTGTTTATGGCGGCCGAAGTGACCACGCCGGGGGCGATGTTTATGGTGATCCTGCTTAACTCGCTGGCCTATATGCCAACGCTTGGGCTGATCAACACCATCTCCTACTACCGCCTGAAATCTGCCGGCCTGGATATCGTCACCGATTTCCCGCCTATCCGCATCTGGGGCACCATCGGCTTTATCATGGCGATGTGGGGCGTGAGCTTCGCGGGCTTTGAACTGAGCCATATGCAGCTCTACATCGGTGCAGCGCTCTCCGTGCTGCTGGCGATCTTCACCCTGACGCTGCCAACCATTCCGGTTTCTAACCAGCAAAAAAACCAGAGCTGGAGCACCATGCTTGGCCTGGACGCGTTCGCGCTGTTCAAAAACAAACGCATGGCGATCTTCTTTATCTTCTCCATGCTGCTGGGCGCAGAGCTGCAAATCACCAACATGTTCGGCAACACCTTCCTGCACAGCTTCGATAACGATCCTCTGTTTGCCGGGAGCTTTATCGTCGAGCACGCGTCTGTAATGATGTCCATCTCGCAGATCTCCGAGACGCTGTTTATTCTGACCATCCCGTTCTTCCTGAGCCGCTACGGCATCAAAAACGTCATGCTGATCAGTATCGCCGCATGGATGCTGCGCTTCGGCCTGTTCGCCTACGGTGACCCAAGCGCGTTCGGCACCGTGCTGCTGGTGCTGTCGATGATTGTTTACGGATGCGCCTTCGACTTCTTCAACATCTCCGGTTCGGTGTTTGTGGAAAAAGAGGTGAAACCTGAAATCCGCGCCAGCGCGCAGGGCATGTTCCTGATGATGACCAACGGCTTCGGCTGTATTCTGGGCGGCGTAGTGAGCGGTAAAGTGGTGGAGATGTACACCACCAACGGCATCACCGACTGGCAGCCTGTGTGGCTGATCTTCGCCGCGTACTCGCTGGTACTGTTCTTCGCTTTTATCGCGCTGTTCAAGTACAAACACGTGCGCGAGCCGCACGGTGCGCAGCCGATCGCGCATTGATTGTTGTGCCCGGTGGCGGCTTCGCTTACCGGGCCTGCAAAACCAGACCGTAGGCCGGGTAAGGCGAAGCTGCCACCCGGCTATTTTATTGCAGACAACACCCACCCCACCGACAGCAAATCCGCGCTGCCGCCCGGGCTCAGATTGCGTTCAATCAATGCCTTATCCATCTTAAGCAACGCCTCGCGATCCCAGCTGTTTGCCAGCAGTTCCCGCGCATAACCCTGAACGTAGCGCAGCCCCTCAATGCCGCCGCGCGAAACGAGGTTGCTGTCCTGATTTATCGCCATCAGGCGTAACAGCAGGCCGTGAAGCGACTGTCCGTTCCACTGCGCCAGCGCCCTACGCGCCGTTGCAAAGCCGCTTTCGGCCTCACCGCGCGCGCCGGTTAAGCCGTACTGCTGAAACTGCCGCTCGCCCGCCGTCGCCCGTCCGCTGCGCGCGGCCAGCTCCCGCGACACCAGCCCGCGGCAGATGTTACTTACCTCACAGCAGAGGCTGTCTGCCGAGATATTTTTCACACGTCCGGCGGCGAAGCACAGTAAACCCAGGGCAAAAATCCCGCCCTTGTGGGTGTTCACTCCGTTCGTCGCAGCATACATCGCCTGCTCGCAGGCCATCCCCATCGGGCGGAGGATCCGTAGCTGCTCGCCAGCAGATTTATCCGCATGCGAGTTGCCCAGCTCGGCAAAGCGCGAAAACCACGGCGCAATCGCCGCAATGCTGCGGACGAACAGCGCGTGGTCCATATCGCGATGGGAGCCGTTATTGAGCTTGTCCACCAGCCCCGGCTTGGGCGTCAGCTCCAGCTCCTGCCACAGCGCCGCTTCGGCAAGCGCGGGCACGTCAGCCGGGCGCGGTTTAGTCGCGAGCAAACCAGTCATCTATCATCTTCTCCACGCGGGAAACCACCTGCTCAACGGGGTGATTGCGCGAACGAGAGCAGGCGTGGGCGGGCTCGTCGCAGATGAGGCAGCGCCTGAGATTTGCCCCCAGCGACTGACGCCCGACGTGGCCGTGCTGAGGACAGATCACGTCCAGATCCCACAGCCTGCCGAGCGGGTGCATCTGCTCCAGCTCCGCACAGTGCGCTTTGATTTCCGTCGCCGGATGGGCCACGCACCAGATGGCCTCAGGCCCGGTCGGGAGCCACAGCACCTGGCGGTCCAGCACCTGCCAGCGGTTCTCCCACAGCAGCTGGTCGCACATCTGCAGCGCCACGCCCATGGTATTGCGATAGCGCAGGCTGTCTTTGATTTCCCCTGGCGTGACCAGCGTGAGGGAAATCACCGGCTGTTGATAGTGCGTGAGCCAGTCAGCCTGACGGGCTGCGCGGCGCTCTTTTGCCGCCAGCAGTTCGTCCAGGCTGACACCCGTCCGCACGGGTGTCGCAATGGTCATATTCACTCCTTTACCTGTCGAACAGTGTCGATCACGCTGCCGTCGCGGTAGCGGATCACCCCGACGATTTTGTCGGTAAACTCAATCGGTTTCGGTACGCCGGTCAGGGAAATCGCCCGCTCGTAGAGCGCGCTGATGTCCACAACCTTCAGCCCGGCGTCCAGCAGCCGCTCGCGGATCTCCGGGCGCGCCGGGTTGACCGCAATACCGTGATCGGTGACCAGCACGTCGATGCTCTCACCCGGCGTGAGGCGCGTGGTGACCCGCTTCACGACCGTCGGAATGCGGCTGCGCAGCAGCGGCGCGACGACGATGGTCAGGTTCGCCGCGGCGGCCACGTCGCAGTGCCCGCCGGACGCGCCGCGCATCACGCCGTCGGAGCCGGTGATGACGTTAACGTTGAAATCGACGTCAATTTCGAGGGCGCTGAGGATCACTACGTCGAGCTGGTCGCAGCTTGCCGCCTTGCTGCCGGGGTTGGCGTAGACGTTGGTGGAGATCTCCACGTGGTTCGGGTTACGCGCCAGCGAGGCCGCCGCCTGGCCGTCAAAGCACTGTGTGTCGAGCAGCTTTTCAATGAGCCCCTTCTCGTGCAGATCCACCAGGCTGCCGGTGATGCCGCCGAGTGCAAAGCGCGCCTTCACGCCGCTGCGCTCCATCTTCTCTTCCATAAAGCGGGTGCAGGCGGTCGCCGCCGCGCCGGAGCCGGTCTGCATCGAGAAGCCTGGTTTGAAGTAGCCGGAGTGTTCAATCACGTCCGCCGCATAGCGGGCGATCATCAGCTCGCGCGGGTTGCTGGTGACGCGCGCCGCGCCGACGCTGATTTTCGCCGGGTCGCCCACGCTTTCTACCTGCACGATGTAGTCCACCTGGTCCTGCACCAGGCTGGCAGGCATATTCGGGAACGGCACCAGTTCTTCGGTGAGCAGTACCACCCTGCGGGCAAAGTGCGCGTCCACCATCGCGTAGCCCAGGGACCCGCAGCACGATTTGCCGTGCGTCCCGTTGGCGTTGCCAAACTCATCGCTGCACGGGACGCCGAGAAATGCCACGTCGATATTCAGCTCGCCGTCCTGGAGCAGCTTCACGCGCCCGCCGTGGGAGTGAATCTGCACCGGCTCGTCCATCAGCCCGTGGGAGATGGCGTCCGCCAGCCTGCCGCGCATGCCTGAGGTGTAAATTCGGGTGATGACGCCGCTTTCGATATGTTCGATCAGCGCGTCGTTGCAGGTCATCAGGGAGCTTGAGGCCAGCGTCAGGTTTTTAAAGCCCATTCGCGCCAGCAGCGCCACGACGGTGTTGATCACCCGGTCGCCTTCGCGAAAAGCATGGTGGAAGGAGATGGTCATCCCGTCCTGCAGGCCGCTGCGCTTAACCGCCTCTTCAATGGAGGCGCAAAGCTTGCGGCCGTGCTTCGCGTCGCTGTCCGCCAGCCAGGGCGTAGCGCTGTGGGCAGTATCAAAGGGTTTTAAGTCCCGCAAATGGGGGAAATTCACGTGGAGAAGTTCTGTCTGATTCATTTTCTCATCCTTACCGACGCACGCCGGAGGCCGCCGCGCGCTCCAGCACCACCTGCGCGTGGTTAATAATCGGTGCATCCACCATTTTGCCGTTGAGCGACACCACGCCCAGGCCGTTACGCTCGCCCTCTTCTGCCGCCTCAATCACCCTTTTGGCGTGATCCACCTCTTCCTGCGTCGGGGCATAGGCGTTGTGCAACAGATCAATCTGGCGCGGATTAATCAGCGATTTGCCGTTAAAGCCCATCTTGCGGATCAGATCCACCTCGCGCAGGAACCCGGCCTCGTCGTTAACGTCTGACCACACCACGTCGAAGGCGTCGATGCCCGCGGCGCGGGCGGCGTGCAGCACAGCGCAGCGGGCGTAGAACAGCTCGGTGCCGTCGCCTCGCTCGGTCTGCATGTCCATCACGTAGTCAAAGGCGGCCAGCGCAATGCCGATTAAGCGCGGAGAGCTACGGGCAATCGCCACGGCGTTGATGACGCCAACGGCCGATTCAATCGCCGCCATCACGCGGGTGGAGCCAACCTCGCGGCCGCACTCCCGCTCAATGCGCTCAAGATGGCCTTCCAGCTCGTAGATATCGTCCGGGGTGTCGGTTTTCGGCAGGCGGATCACGTCCACCCCCGCGCGCACGGCGGCCTCCAGATCCAGCAGGCCAAACGGCGTGCTGAGCGGGTTAATGCGCACCACGGTTTCGATATCCTGATACATCGGGTGCTGCAGGGCGTGGAACACCAGCATGCGCGCGGTGTCCTTCTCGCGCAGGGCCACGGCGTCCTCAAGGTCAAACATGATGGAGTCGGGGCGGTAGATAAAGGCGGTGGAGAGCATGGCGGCGTTGGCGCCCGGCAGGAACAGCATGCTGCGGCGGAGTTTGCTCATTTCAGCGCCCCCCAGTTGATGACCTGCTCGTCGGCAGCGCGCATCAGCGCGCTCTGCAGGCGGGCGCGGATCACGCAGTCCAGCGCCCCTTTGTCTTCAATAATGATTAATCCCTGGTGCACGTTCATGGCGCGCAACGTGTCGTTGACCACCTGGCGAATTTGCTCGCCGAACTGCTTAATCACTTCACTGTGGATGACTATCTCCAGCTCGCCGTGAGCGGGAGCGATTTTCACCATCAGGTCGCTGGACTCCTGCGTTCCGGCCAGCGCCTCCCTTACAATTTTCATGATAAATTCCTGGTAGTTAAGCGACTTCCGCACTCGCACGGTAATGCGTTTCGAGATGCGCGAAGGTGGAGTCCGGGACAATCTCCCGGATCCGTGAAAACTGCTGTGTCTTCAGTAAGCGGCGAACTTCAGACGCCGAAATGGCGTTGCCGGTGGCCTTGATGCGCGGCATTTCCACCACGTCGATATGCGAGGCCAGCAGGTCGTGCAGCGTCTGGTTGTACTGGCGGGTGATATCGCAGAACGGCTCCGAGCCGATGAAGCGATGCGTGATGCCGAGCGCCGGGGCGATGAAGTCCCGGAAGATCAGCACGTCGATCTCGCTCCACGCCTGCTGCACTTTGCCAGTCTCCTTCAGGAAGTAGGCCGGGAAGGTGGCTCGGGAGATAATGTACTGCGAGCCTTCATGCACTACCACATTCGGCAGATGCGCCACGCCCGCCCGCACCATCTCGAGGCGCGCGCTGAACGGGAAGAACGAGGCGTCTTCACGCACCACGAACAGATGCAGGGCATCGCACTGCCCCGCCGCCTGCTCCACCAGATGGCGGTGGCCGAGGGTGAACGGATTGGCGTTCATTACTATCGCGCCAATGTTCTCCCCGCACCTGCGCTTCGCGCGCAGGGAACGGCAGTAGCGTTCGATCCCCTGCGGGGTGTTCTCCATCAGCACCGCGTTGTTCCCGCTTTGGGCAATCGCCCAGAAGCCACTGCGGGCAAAGCGCTCCCGGTTGCACGGACGGGTGCAGAGGAAGAGGTGGAAATGGCCGCGCTCCAGCGCCGCATTTTCCACCTCTGCCAGCAGCCGCGCGCTGAGGTTCTCGCCGCGAAGCTGCTCGTTGACCGCCACGCATTTGATGACGTTGGCGGCAAGCCCTGCGCAACCCACCAGCTGCGCGCCAGACCAGGCTTCGACGAACAGCGTGATGTCGTTGTCCAGGCCAAGGCCGCTGTCTGCCAGCAGGTAGCGGATCTGGCTTAAGCGTTCCGGGTGTTTCGCCACAACGGTGTGGCGAAAATCGATGGATCGCGAGTGCATGCTGCCGCCTTAGTTAATGTGCTGCCGCAAGCCCGACGGCTGGCGCTTCCACAATCACGTTGCTCAGATGACCGATATGCTCGATCTCCACCTCAATGCGATCGCCCTCTTTCATAAACAGCGGCGGGTTACGCTTTTTACCCACGCCGCCAGGGGAGCCGGTGATGATCACATCGCCCGGGCTTAAGCGGGTAAAGGTGCTGATGTACTCGATCAGCTCTGCCACCTTGTGGATCATGCTGCTGGTGTTGTCCTCCTGCACCATGCGGCCGTTCAGCCAGGTGCGGATCGCCAGCTGATGCGGATCCGGGATCTCATCCGCCGTCGCCATCCACGGGCCAAACGCGCCGGTCTGACGCCAGTTTTTACCGGCGGTAAACCAGGTGTGCTGCCAGTCGCGGGCGGAGCCGTCCATGTAACAGCTGTAGCCCGCCACGTGGCGCAGGGCGTCGTCGCGGCTGATGTTCTCCCCGCCTTTGCCGATGATCACCGCCAGCTCGCCTTCGTAGTCGAATTCGCTGGAATGGCGCGGCTTCAGCACCGGCTCGTTGTGGCCGGTCTGTGAATCCGGGAAGCGGACAAACAGCGTCGGGGCCGGGTTATGCTGGTCAAACTCCTTGCGCTTGTCGGCGTAGTTCATGCCCACGCAGAGGATCTTTTCCGGCTGCACAATCACCGGTAAGAAGGTGATGGCGCTCAGCGGCACGTCCACCACATCGTTCAGGTAACGGGTGGCCTGCGCCAGCCCGTTGCCCTGCAGCAGCGCCTTGAGGTCGCTGTAGCGGTCGCCCAGACGGCGGCCCAAATCAATCACGCCGTCGGCCTGGACGATGCCGTAGCTGCGTTTTCCCTGGTATAAAAAGCTTGCGAGTTTCATTGTTCTTTCCTGAAAACTTAAACGAGGAAGTTGCCCAGAATCAGCAGTGAGATAGAGACGTTAATCGCCCCGCCGATACGGGTAGCAATCTGGGCGAAGGGCATCAGGCTCATGCGGTTGCCTGCGGTCAGGATCGCCACGTCGCCGGTACCGCCCTGGCCGCTCTGGCAGCAGGAGACGATGGCGACATCAATCGGGTGCATACCAATCTTTTTGCCGACGAAGAAGCCGGTCGCAACCAGCGCGGAGACGGTGCTGACGATCACCAGCAGGTTGCTGACGGTGAACGCCGCCACCAGCTCATGCCACGGGGTGATGGCCACGCCGACGGCGAAGAGGATTGGGTAGGTCACCGAGGTCTGGAAGAATTTGTACACCACCTGAGAGCCTTCCAGCAGGCGCGGAGAGGCGCCGTTGCAGAGCTTCACCAGTACCGCCATAAACAGCATGCCGACCGGGGCTGGCAGGCCAATCAGCTTGTGGCCGAGCATGCCCAGCATGTACAGCAGCACCGCCAGCAGCGCGCCGGAGGCGATGGTGGTGACGTCCGCTTTGCCGGAAAACGCAGGCTGAGAGACGGTGGCATCGGCATTCGCGCGGTTAGGCATCAGCTGGCCTTCGCCGGTCAGGTGCGGGTAGCGCTTACCGAGCTGGTTCAGGCAGCCGGAGATAATGATTGCCGTCAGACCGCCGAGCATGACCATCGGCAGCACGCGGCCGAGCGCCACGCCCTGGTCCATGTGCAGCAGGGTGGCGTAGCCGATGGAGAGCGGAATTGCCCCTTCCCCGACGCCGCCCGCCATGATCGGCAGAATGATAAAGAAGAAGATCTGGAACGGCTCAAGGCCCAGCGCCAGACCCACGCCCATCCCCACCAGCATGCCGACGATCTCGCCACACAGCATCGGGAAGAAGATGCGCAGGAAGCCCTGAATCAGCACCGTGCGGTTCATGCTCATGATGCTGCCGACGATAATGCAGCAGATGTAGAGATAGAGAATGTTGGTGGATTTGTAGAACCTGATGGTGGACTCGACCACCACGTCTGGCAGCAGGCCGTAATAGACCAGCGCGGAAGGGATGAAGGTGGCGCAAATCGCCGCCGCACCGAGCTTGCCGACAATCGGCAGGCGTTTGCCAAACTCGCCGCAGGCAAAGCCGAAGAAGGCCAGCGTTGCCACCATCACCACGATATCGCTCGGCAGTTTTCCGCCCAGGCAGTCGATCGCAATCAGCGCGCCCGCCAGAACGAACAGCGGCAGAGGAATAATCCCAATTTTCCAGGTATCCATAATATGCCACCAGCGCTCCTTGAGCGAAGGCCGCTGAATTTCAATCGGGTCGTGGGTAACAGAGAAGGAATCGTCAGTTGTGCTCATAATAAGCCCCTTAGTTATTTTGTCCGTTCAGCTTAGAGTCACAAAGGCTTACTTTATGTGAGGGATGGCATATTAAAAGCGAAGTTTTAATGGCAGCTATGGTTTTAATGGTTTCTTTTATTTAATGTGATTTATGCCTTATTTATTAGCGTGGTTTTTATGGTTTCTTTTCTGAATTGAACAAGCAAATAACATTTAACTTAGCGGCATGAAGTACATAAGCCTTCAGGATAAATCATTTACAGCCCCTGCTGTGCAAGGGATCACAAGTTTCCCGTAAAGCGGGCATCCGCATGAAAAAAGATGATATATTGGCGATCTTTGCCGCCACCTTGCGTGATAGTTATGAAAGTCTCTTTCCAGATTAAGCTGTTTATTTCGCTGGTTGCCTTTTTCTCAGTGCTTTTTGCGCTGCTGGGCGGATATTATTATGCCGATGTAGGAAAGCAGCTTTATCAGGAAATGAGCGCGCGCGCAAAAATACAGGCGGAAGAGATTGCGCTTATTCCGTCATTGCGCAATGAAGTTGAACAAAAAGATATCAACGCTATCCATGATTTTATGCAGAAAATTGCTGCCCACAGCGACGCCAGCTTTATTGTCATTGGTGATAATACGGGACGGCATCTTTTTCATTCCGTTTTTGCCGACCGGGTGGGCACGACGCTGGTTGGCGGCGACAATGAAGCCGTGCTGCAGGGGAAGAGCACAACAACCATCCGTAAAGGCGGGCTGGGCATTTCGTTGCGCAGTAAAGCCCCCATCTTCAACGACGCCGGGCAGGTGGTTGGCATTGTCTCGGTGGGCTATCTCACCAGCTACCTGGATACCATTACCGTCAGTAAAGTGGTCAATATCCTCATTGCCGCCGTGCTGCTGCTGATCGCTCTCTTTATATTCTCCTGGTTCTTTACCCGCAGCATTAAGAAGCAGATCTTCTCCCTGGAGCCGCGCGAGATCGGTCTGCTGGTGCGCCAGCAGAAGGCGCTGATGGAATCCATCTACGAAGGCGTGATCGCTATTGATAACGAACGGCGGATAGAGGTGATCAACCAGGCGGCGCGCAAGCTGCTGGGCCTGAGCCAGCCGGCGCGCGAGCTGCGCGGGCAGCTGATAAGCCAGGTGATCGATCCGGTCCCGTTCTTCGACACGCAGACGATGCTGGCGAAAGATACCCATGACGAGATTTGCCGCTTTAACGATCTCACGGTCATTGCCAGCCGGGTACACATCATGCTTGAAGGTTCGCTGCAGGGCTGGGTGATCACCTTCCGCGATCGCAACGAGATCGACTCGCTAAGCGCCCAGCTCAGCCAGGTGAAACGCTACGTCGATAACCTGCGCATCATGCGTCATGAGCAGTTAAACCGGATGACCACCCTGTCCGGCCTGCTGCATATGGGCCGCTATGAAGAGGCGATTGGCTACATTCAGGCGCAGTCGGAGCATGCTCAGGAGCTGCTGGACTTTATCTCTTCGCGCTTCAGCTCCCCCACCCTGTGCGGCCTGCTGCTGGGCAAAGCCGCCCGCGCGCGGGAGAAAGGCGTCGAGCTGAGTTTCGACCCGGCCTGTCGGCTGGACAAACCGTTCCTGCCGCTGGGGGAACAAGAGCTGATTTCGATTATTGGCAACCTGCTGGATAACGCCATCGAAGCGACGCAGCGGTCGCCGCTTCCCCATGCACCGGTGGAGGTACTGATAAAACTCAGCGAACAAGAGCTGATTATTGAAGTCGCCGACCAGGGCGTTGGCATTACACCGGCGATCCGTGACCGAATCTTTGAACGCGGCATCACCACCAAAACGCGCGGCGATCACGGGATTGGCCTGTATCTGATCGAAAGCTACGTGACGCAGGCTGGTGGCACAATAGAAGTTGCCGATAACACGCCGCACGGTGCCATTTTCTCACTGTTTATCCCGGCCATGGGAACCGCCCGGCAACTGGAAGATACCGACTATGCAACATGAACTTATCGACGTACTGATTGTTGAAGACGAGAACGAACTGGCACAGCTGCACGCGGAGCTGATAAGCAAACATCCGCGCCTGAGGCTGGTCGGGATTGCCTCGTCGCTGGCCGATGCGCAGGTTCAGCTTGAGAGTAAACAGCCGCAGTTGATGCTGCTTGATAACTATCTGCCGGACGGCAAAGGCATCACCCTTATCAGCAACCCGATGCTGGCCCGCGCCAACTGCTCGGTGATTTTCATCACCGCCGCCAGCGATATGGACACCTGCAGCCAGGCGATTCGCAACGGCGCGTTCGACTATATCCTCAAGCCGGTCTCCTGGAAGCGGCTCAGCCAGTCGCTGGAGCGGTTTGTGCAGTTTGCCGAACAGCAGCGGGTCTGGAAGATTGTCGACCAGCAAAACGTCGATTCTCTGTATCAGCTACAGGCGAAAAACTACCGTCTGGACAACGGCAGCAAAGGCATTGAGGAAAATACGCTGGCGCGGGTGCAGGCGCTGTTTAACGACAAGGCTACCCACTGCTTTTCGGTAGATGAAGTGGTGAGCGAAACGGGGTTAAGTAAAACCACCACCCGACGCTATCTGGAACACTGCGTGGAGGCGGGTTTTCTGACGGTGGAGATGCTGTACGGCAAGATTGGGCACCCGAGGAGGATGTACAAGCGTAGTGCGGTTTGATGATACCCCTCAACCCGGCCCTCTCCCCAGAGGGGAGAGGGTGAAAAGACGGCTCCGTGCCACCCCCTCTCCACTTTGGGGAGAGGGTTAGGGTGAGGGGGCCTACTTCAATACATACCCATACAGCCGCTTGATCCCGTCGGCATCCTTCTCGCTGTACACGCCCTGCAATTCCGGCGAGAAGCCCGGCAGCAGGTTGATGCCCTCCTCCAGCGCCAGGAAGTAACGCTGTACCGCTCCGCCCCAGACCTCACCCGGCACCACGCACAGTACGCCTGGCGGATAGGGCAGCGCCCCTTCAGCAGCAATGCGCCCTGCGGCATCCCGAATGCGAACCAGCTCCACCTCGCCGCGAATATAGGCCCGGTTTGCATCCTGCGGGTTCATTACCACCTCAGGCAGGCTCTCCTTGCGGAACATCGCCTTCTGCAGATCTTTCACGTCAAAGCTGACGTAGAGATCGTGCATCTCCTGGCACAGCTGGCGAAGGGTGTAATCCCGGTAGCGAACCGGGTATTTCTGGAAGATCGTCGGCAGCACGTCCGCCAGCGGCGTGTCGTCTTCAATATGCTGTTCAAACTGGCCCAGCATCGCCACCAGCTGCGCCAGCTTCTCGCTGCTTTCGGCAGGCGTCAGCAGGAACAGGATCGAGTTGAGGTCGCACTTCTCCGGCACGATGCCGTTTTCGCGCAGGTAGTGCGCCAGAATCGTCGCCGGGATCCCGAAATCAGTGTACTCCCCGGTTTCAGCATCAATGCCCGGCGTGGTCAGCAGCAGTTTGCAAGGGTCGACAAAGTACTGCTCGCGGGCATAGCCCTCAAACCCGTGCCATTTGGCCCCCGGCTCGAAGCTGAAGAAGCGAAGCTCGCTGGCGATAGCGTGAGTCGGATGATCCTGCCACGGCCGCCCCGCCACCACCGGCGGGATAAACGGTTTGATCATATGACAGTTGGCAATGATCGCCTTGCGCGCCTCAATGCCCAGCTCGACGCACTCCGCCCACAGCCTGCGTCCACTCTCCCCTTCGTGGATTTTGGCGTTCACGTCGAGCGCAGCGAACAGCGGATAAAACGGGCTGGTGGAGGCATGCAGCATAAAGGCATTGTTCAGCCGCTTGTGCGGGCAGAAGCGCGCCTGGCCGCGAATGTGGTTATCCTTTTTATGGATCTGTGACGTTTGCGAGAACCCGGCCTGCTGTTTGTGCACCGACTGGGTCACGAAAATGCCCGGATCGTTCTCGTTCAGCTCCAGCAAGAGCGGGGACGTTTCCGCCATCATCGGAATAAACTGCTCGTAACCCACCCAGGCGGAATCAAAGAGAATGTAGTCACACAGATGGCCGATCTTGTCGATCACCTGACGAGCGTTGTAGATCGTCCCATCGTAGGTGCCAAGCTGAATGATCGCCAGGCGGAATGGACGCGCCTCGTCGGCCTTCTCCGGCGCAGCCTCGCGGATCAGGTCCCGAAGATACGCGTCATCAAAGCAGTGCTCGTCAATCCCGCCGATAAAGCCAAACGGATTGCGTGCCGCTTCCAGATAAACCGGCGTCGCGCCCGCCTGAATCAGCGCGCCGTGGTGGTTAGACTTATGGTTATTGCGGTCGAACAGCACCAGGTCGCCGCGGGTCAGCAGCGCGTTGGTCACCACCTTGTTGGCCGCCGACGTGCCGTTTAGCACAAAGTAGGTTTTGTCCGCGTTGAACACTTTCGCCGCGAACTTTTGCGCGTGCTTGGCGGAGCCTTCGTGGATCAGCAGATCGCCCAACTTCACATCGGCGTTGCACATGTCGGCACGAAACACGTTCTCACCGAAGAAATCATAGAACTGTCGCCCTGCCGGGTGTTTTTTGAAAAATGCCCCGTGCTGGTGGCCCGGACAGGCGAAGGTGCTGTTGCCCATCTCAACATACTGGCTCAGGGTGTCAAAAAAGGGCGGCAGCAGATCCTCTTCGTAACGGCAGGCAGCACTCTCCAGTTCCAGGAACTCCTGAGCTTTACCCGAGATGATCGCGGTGGCGCCGTCAGGTACGTCCGTTGGCTCCTGCGAAAAAATAAACACCGGTAAATGAAAGCCCGTGCGTTTCAGCAGTGCAAGAATGCCGCTGCGACTCTCAGCTGAAGTAATGACGACGGCCGCCACATCGGTAAAATCGGTGCTGTCCAGCGTCACCTTTTCACGGTGCGTAGAGACGGCGGAGACCAGCTCGCGGCTGACGGCAATTTTCATGGTTTTCATAGGCGCAGTTACCCTCACCGGGCGGTGAGACAGGGAGGAGAAAATTCGCGCAATAATGTCACCTTTTATTTTGAGGTGCAAGAAGGAATCAGTATGCACGAAACCACCCAAAGCTAAGGCCCGCGCAGCCCTGACGTGTCATAATAATGCAATATCAATGAGTAAATAACAGGAGTTAACCGTGGTTATCGGGCCATTTATTAACGCCGGAGCCGTATTGCTGGGCGGCGTACTGGGTGCAGTGTTGAGTCAGCGGCTGCCGGAGCGTATCCGCTCATCCATGCCCTCGATATTCGGCCTGGCATCCTTAGGCATCGGCATCCTTTTAGTGATCAAATGTGCCAACCTGCCCGTCATGGTGCTGGCCACCCTGCTCGGCGCGCTGATTGGCGAGTTTTGCTATCTGGAAAAAGGCATCAATAATGCGGTAGGCAAAGCCAAAAACCTGATAGCCCGACCGGGCAAGGCGAAGCACGGCACGCACGAGTCGTTTATTCAGAACTACGTCGCCATCATTATTCTGTTTTGTGCCAGCGGCACCGGGATTTTCGGTTCGATGCAGGAAGGGATGACGGGCGACCCGAGCATATTGATTGCGAAAGCGTTTCTCGATTTCTTCACCGCCACTATTTTTGCCACCACGCTCGGCATTGCCGTGGCGGCGATTTGCGTCCCGATGCTGCTGATCCAGCTGGCGCTTGCCACCTGCGCCACCTTGATTCTCCCGCTGACCACGCCGGCGATGATGGCGGACTTCACCGCCGTCGGCGGCCTGCTGCTGCTGGCTACCGGGTTGCGCATCTGCGGGATCAAGATGTTTGCCGTGGTGAATATGCTGCCCGCATTGCTGCTCGCCATGCCGCTCTCTGCGCTCTGGACGCACTTTTTCGCTTAAGAGTGCGGCGAAATGGCGAGAGATTGCGCAGTCTGTAACGAAAACAATATTTTTCGTTGACGGCAACGGGCAGATCGGGTTTAATGCGCCCCGTTGCCCGGATAGCTCAGTCGGTAGAGCAGGGGATTGAAAATCCCCGTGTCCTTGGTTCGATTCCGAGTCCGGGCACCACTATTTAAAGAACCCGCCCAAAAGGCGGGTTTTTGCTTTTTTGGCATTCTGGGTGATTTCCGGGCGTGTTAAACACTGATGTCACTGCCCTGCTTCTTCCACCCAGCCTGAGCATTTCCCTTAAGCGATTACTGAACCCTCTGCTCGTTGTGCCCTTGCCTGACAGATTTACAATTTCCTATAGACACTATTTCCATCATGTTTACTTGACTGAGGGAGCCGCCACCGCAGGGCAGCATCCTGTCTTTGTCCGCTCCAGAGAATGACCGTTTTTTCTTCTGATATGCAAACAGCCTCATCTGGAATCATTACCGTACCCCTCTCTCCCGAAGCAAAGTATTTATTTCCTTCAGTGTATTCAACTGCCTCACTTCAAATTCAGTAGGTTTATCAGCGTTTGCTAGATTCATCAGCCCAACAACAACACCTGCTCCACCAATCAGTGAGTTTATTAACTCCATTTTGCCCGTGATGAAATACCAACCTGCCGCAATGAGTAACAGCACAGCACAAAAAGCAAAAACCCATAATACTCCAATAAATCTTTGATTTCTTTCTTTTTTAACCAAAGCCCATCGATGTACTTCCTCCTGTAGCAATTCTTCATTATCGCAGTGGATCAATAGTTTGAACTGATTATTATTTGAGTTGTCAATGATATTCACATCACCAACTATGTTGCCAGATTTAAAATCTCTCATTATTTACCCTTTAAATTTTCAAGAAAATTGCACCATGGCCCAGACAAGCAAGGTGCAACAGGCCTTATCGAATTAATGAGGAATAAAGAACACACTACCCTTATCATCACTCTTCAGTAGTGATCAACAGGCGCGGAATTTCTTGCCGTGTCTGTCTTCAATTTCCAGTATCACCTGCCCTTGTTTAGTCTGAAGATAAGGCCACTGCTATGAGGCAATAGCTCGATTTCTGGTGCCTTCTTCAGGCGATGAGCCTGTTTCTCAGCACCGCCCAGTTTTCTAGCCACGAATTGCCCAGAATAGTATACCAACAGGCTCCTTTTACACCTTCACTTGAGTTAGTTCCATCAAGGCATTCCAACGAATCCACCATCACGCCCTGAGAACGTCGGTCTAGAGTGAGACTGGTTCCATCAGCTCAATCTTGAGTATAATCAGTAACCTGAAATGTTCTTTCTGTCAGCCACTAAATGTAAGGACTGACCTGCGACCAGATTGCCATACTGCACCAACAAATTTATCGAGATGGAAACAAGGAATCGTGTCATTTTCGAGCGTTTAAACACAGTTCTACCATTGTGATAACCCTAAGATAGGTATCGTATTTTAAGGAGTTTTATTTTTAATTGACTACGTAAGGAAAGGGTTATGCACAACCATCATGATGTGTTCATAGACGCTATACATACCAAAAAGATACTAAGAATACGCTTCTACTCTGAAGACGATGGGCGTTACATTGAAAGAGTATGTGCACCAATGGATCACGCTGCCGGAACTAGAATCAAAGACGGGATCCCACGATATTGGGTATGGGATTTTGAGAGCGATAAAACTAATCACTCCCTCCCTTTAAGGGAAGAACGTATCGAGTACATGATTGATACAGGCGATCATTTTGAACCTAGTTCCTTTGTTTCATGGCGTCCAGCATGGGTAATTGATAGGGATTGGGGCCAGTACAGCTGAGTTCTATTGGCTGCATCAGGGTTATCTTTGCAGCCGCCATTTAGCAGCTTTATACCCTAACTCTGTCGATGAACGTTAGAAAGGGATCTTTAGATGGGTGTTGAATTCCGCTTCATATAAGAATTCCTTTCTTATATCAATAACCTATTCACTCCGTCCTTAAGCACAGAGTAAACTAGCTAACGATCTATTTCACTTGCAAATCGGCAGCCAATAGCCAGCGCTAAGGGAGTGTTCATGTTCAGTCAGGTTGACATCGATAGTTTCGGTAGTTTTGCGGGCCTCAGTTGGAAAAAGAGCCTTAAGGATGCAGGTAACAACGTCCAGAATTTCAAGAGGCTGAACATCCTCTACGGACGGAACTACTCTGGTAAAACTACACTCTCGCGGATTTTCCGCGCTTTGGAAACGGGGCGCATTCCACATAACTACGTGGACCCAAATTTCACTATTCGTGGTGACAAAGGCGATGTGACACAGGTAGGCCTTGCCGGTCATGGCTACGATGTTCGGGTCTACAACCGGGATTTTTTGAGCGATAACCTAAGCTTCTTGGTCAATCAAACCGACGGAGAGATCAAAACGTTTGCTATTGTTGGTGAAAAGAATAAAGAAATCGAAGATGCCATTACCGCCATCCAAACTAAGCTAGGCAGTGTTGAATCGAAGGCGGGCCTACGGCATGAACTTGAAGCTAAAAAGAAAGAGCGAGATCGAACGAAAAGCAATTATAAAACTGCGTCTGATGATCTAGAGGGCAAACTTCGTTCTCATGCCAACAATAAGATTAAACAGAACCGTATCTACGGCCCTGCTGTCTACAACATAGAAAGCATCAAAAAAGACATTGGCTCAGTCAAAAAACCTAGCTTCATAGCTCTGACAACCGAAGAACAAGCTGCCAAGGTCAATCTATTGAAGCAAGAGGCCTTACCTGATATTACCGCTACCGTATCGATAAACCTCAACATCGAATCAATAAGCAAGATAGCAGAAGAACTCCTTTCAAGATTGATTAAGCCAACCCTGCCAATTCAGGAGTTGTTGAATGAGACGGCTCTTCAGATGTGGGTGAAGGAAGGCATACCGTTACATAAAGATAAGCGGGACACTTGCGCATTCTGCCGTCAGAACCTTCCTCATGACCTCTGGCAGGTATTAGACTCACACTTCAGTAAGGAATCCTCGGATCTGGAGTCGTGTATCGATTCATGCCTGACCTCCATCACCACCGAAATCCAAGCCATTCCTAGCCTCTTGACTTTGACTGGCGATAAATTCTACGCAGAAGAAAAAATATTATTTGAAACCAGCAAGATAATACTTACTGATCATCTGAAAGGCTACATGCAGGATCTCAAAGCTCTGAAGGCTGCGTTGAATAAAAGAAAGAGCGCCATTTTTCAACAGGTTGCCAAACCTGTCTACATTCATGATTCGACTGCAATTCAGCAATGCGTGGGCGACATCAATGATCTGATCGCCAAAAACAATGGCCGCACAATTTCGCTAGAGAGCGATAAAAACGCTGCACGAGAATCTCTACGGCTTACCGATGTGTCGTCTTTTATCGTAGACATCACCTACGACGCTGAATTAGCCCGTATTGCCAGCCTCAAAACAGATGCTGACACTGCCAACACTGCATTTACCGAGGCTGAAGCCGAAATTCTCAAACAAGAAACCGAAGTGACCCGTCTACAGGGTCAGCAAAAGGATGAACGCAAGGGCGCGGAGCGAGTGAATGACTTGCTCAGTCACTTCTTTGGTCATGACGGCATCAAGCTTGAAGCCAAAGACAATGTTGAGAATACTTCGGTTAAGTTTGAAGTGACCAGAGATGGCAAATCTGCCTACAACTTGAGCGAAGGCGAATGCAGTCTGATTGCTTTCTGCTACTTCATAGCCAAGCTGGAAGAGCCAGACAGCAAAGGCAAGGATCTGATCATTTATATAGATGACCCAATATCCAGCCTAGACGGGAATCACATCTTCTTCATGTTCAGCTTGATTGAAAGCCTGATTGCGAAACCCATCAAGAATGCGGATGGAACAAATAGCTATCGCTACAGGCAGCTTTTTATATCCACTCACAACCTAGATTTCTTGAAGTATCTAAAGAAAATATCATTTCCTAATGAGAAGAGTCACGGTGGATGCCAACATTTCATCGTGGAGAGAAACGGAGGGGCAAGCCAGATTTCCCTGATGCCTTCGTATCTGCGAGACTACATTACAGAATTCAACTACCTGTTTCATCAGATCTACAAGTGCCGTAATCAAGCTGGAGCGAATGAATCTCATGAACCATTTTATGGATTTGGTAACAACCTCCGTAAGTTCCTTGAGGCATTTTTATTCTTTAAGTTCCCGCACCAAGATGACAAGAACGATGCCTTTGAACGGATCAAGAAATTCTTTGGCGATGAGGATGCGACTGCTATAGCTCTCGTGAATAGACTTAACAACGAGTTTTCACATCTCGAATCGATCCCTGATCGTGGATTCAGACCTGTGGAGATTCCAGAAATTTCCAAGGTGGCTAACTACGTATTGGACAAGATTTATGAAGCCGATCCGCATCAATACAATGCGCTGTTGAAGAGCATAGGCGAACCACCAAGAGCACAATAGGAAAAGAGGCGTTAAGCGGTTTTGTTGCTGCTCGCGAAGCGCTATTCAGATCTGGGAATGTGCCTCTCAAGTAAAGTGGAGGAGCACAGACTGATGTATGAACATCAAGGTTTCAAAAATGTGTGGAACTAAAACGGGTACGCTCGCAATTATAGTAAACACTTAGACGATAAAAAATTATGCCAATTTTACTTTCAGACGTTGTAGAAAAAGACTCTTGGTTTGGAGCAACCTGGACAATTGACAATGAAGATGAACTGGCTAACTTGATAGCTCGGGTAGCAATTGGACAGTCACGGATTGTAGAACGTATTTTGGGCGAAATTGATACTCTACCTATTGGTTTTCCGAAAGGAGGTTTTAAGGGGGCCAGAGATTTACTTTCTGTTAAGCCAGGAAATGATACATATCATCGTGACGGATGGGTGTTTCAAGTCATCTCATGGATTGCCGCACATTTATCATATAAAGATGCAAAGATCCGCGCACCTCAAATGATAAAAGCAGACAAAGGTTTAGATGGTCTACTCATTGAGCTTAATGATAACAAGCTTGCTCAAGTAGTAATATGTGAAGATAAAGCGACTGAAAATCCTCGTCAAAAAATTCAGTCCGCAGTTTGGCCGGAATTTGAGGATTTTGAAACTGGAGCAAGAGATAATGAACTCATAGCTTCTGTCACATCACTACTTGAGCGGTCGAATTTTCAGGATCCTGATAGCATAGTAGCCAGTATACTCTGGCAAGACAAACGTGCTTATAGGGTTGCAATTACAGTCGGCAAAACACACTCAACCGCAGCAGGGCGAAAACGTTTGTTTGAGCACTATGATGAAAAGGTCCAAGGCGATATTGTTAGGCGGCGTGCCGACACTTTGTACTTAGCAGACGTGAGGAGTTGGATTGCTTCAATTTCGGATAAAGCTATAGTCGCTATTGATGCGGCGGAGGCAGAAAGCAATGTATGATCCAATCACGTCTTCACTCATTCAATCTACTCCAGAACTCCCGGGATTAGAACGCGATAAACTTCCTGAGAAACTATCTCGATCATTCGCTGAAATCGTCTCAGCAAGGGTCCTACTAAGAGATAGCGCTGAAAAACCTAAGGAAATCCTCAAGATCCTAGACTTCGCTCGGCGGCTTGCTAGAACTAACGAAACCTTGGTTTCAATTGAACCAGAGCGGGAAGATAGAATCGCAGCCAGTTTCGTTGCTGCCACTGCATATCAACTAATTCATCAGATAAATAACCTACATGAAAAAGAGAAAATTAAGGCATTTATTGGCCCAGAAGGCATAAGCTCCGAAATATCAGCAATGTTGCTTTTCCTAATCGCAGACTCAACCGCCGATGCTTCAGAAGTTGCACAATCAATTCAGCTACCAATAAACGAACCACTTCAGATTGAATTAATTGAGCATTTAATTATGCTAGCCAAGGGCCAAGTTGGAAATATAGTAAAACGTAAACTCCCATCACCAAAAAAAATGGTACTTGGTAGTGGCTTTGAGCGTGCAAATGCGGCTTTATATTATCGCATTTTACGTGGTGTGCGCGCGCTTGCATTTGCTTTACAAGGGCGCTCTATTTCTGGCTTTGCTGATCCTATATCCGTTTTCTCTGAAGTAAAAACTTTAGCTTCGCCAGGAACTGAAGTAAATTTCGCCGATTTTCATCATGAATCACTTGTTGTTTTTCCGGGGCCATATCAACTAGCTAGCCTACTTGTAGCCACAGGTGCTGCGCTGCTTGATGGAGCTGTCATAAGTCTTGCCCCCCCAACTGGAGTGGCCGAGGAATCGTGGCGTAATGCCATGAAGTCTGTGGCAGAAACGCGTCCTTACCTTTGGCGTAATCACAAAGATGCAGTGAACCAAGGGTATCTTAATAATGGAATATCTTCAGCGATCGCCTTCCCAACTGGAGCAGGAAAATCAACAACAGCTCAACTTAAAATTCATTCAACCTTACTGTCCGGCCATAAAGCTGTCTTTTTAGCCCCAACTCATGCCCTCGTGGATCAAACTACTAGAGATTTACGTAAGGCATTTCCGCGCTCAAGTGTGCAAGGTGAACGTGCTGATGAATTTCTTTTTTTAGAAGGAAAAGAACATTTACCTGATATCATGGTCATGACACCAGAAGCTTGTTTACTCTTGACCCATATGGAACCTGATCAATTTAGCAATGTAGGTTTATTAATCTTTGATGAATGCCATTTGATGCATCCCAAAACTTATGGGGATCGCCGCGCTATTGATGCAATGCTTTGTATTATTGGTTTTGTTCGAGTTGCTCCGGAAGCTGATATTGTACTTTTGTCAGCAATGATGAAAAATTCCGAAGAAATAAGCAAATGGCTCGCTAATTTGACCCAACGGAAAGCACTTTCATTGGATAATGCATGGAAACCTACACGTCAATTGCGGGGATGCATTGTTTATGATATTGAACGTTTGAGAACTCTTGAGAGCACACTCAGGAAAGAAAGAATCAAGAAGCCAACAGGTGGCATACCTGCAGAAGTGAGCCGAAAATTAAGTGCGCTCCCAGCGGCTTTCTTCAGTGTAAAACAAACTTGGGCATCAAAGGTTCGACGAGATTATGCTTTGGTGCCATTTTCAAGAGAGGCATTATTGCTAGCAACGAATCCGAGATGGGGACTGACACCAAACTCCGGAGTTGTAGCATCCTCTATAGCGGCATCCGCTGTTAAAGCAGGACTTAGAACATTAATATTTTCCCAATCAATTCCAAATGCAGTATCAATTGCTGAAAAAGCAGCAAAAAAACTTGATGTCTGCGACGTTATTTTGACGGAGTCAGAGAAGCGACTTTACAATATAGCTGTCGATGAAATGGGAGGGCCAGAGCAACTCTACATAACTATAAAAAATGAGAAGTTATCCGTTCGAGCAACATGTCATCATGGACAACTATTGCCTGAAGAACGACACCTTGCTGAATCCTTATATAAAAGAGACGGAGCACTATCAATACTAGCTGCAACTCCAACACTTGGACAAGGGATGAATTTACCCGCAGATTTCGTCATAATTGCAGAGGATAGCCAATTCAACACTAATTCTGGTCGCAGGGATATTCTTAAACCTGAAGAGCTTTTAAATGCTGCAGGCCGCGCAGGTCGTGCAGGAGAAAGCGCAACGGGTATTGTTCTTATTATTCCGGGAAAGGTCGTAGGAGTTAATGATGCAGAAAATAAAATAGGCAATCGCTGGACTAGTCTACGTAACATCTTTGGTCAGTCCGATCAATGTCTTATCATTGACGATCCACTTACTGCGTTAATGGATCGTATACATTCTCAGACTGATGAAATTGGAGATCTAGAGAGATATGTTGTCGCTCGTTTAGCTGATACGAAACAGGACGATAGCGAACAACAAGAAGTTCGTCATGGACTTGCTCGCAGCTTTGCAGCCTTTCGTAAACAGCAGGCAGGCGAGGAAGAGTGGATCAGGAGCCGAACAACAGCAGCTCTTGAGATTATGAAAAACAATGACAAAAATGCTATTGAATCGCAGCCTCTGCGTGACTTGACTTCAATATTAGGTATCCCAGAAGATATTCTACTAGATCTCACCAATGCTCTCATTAAAATAGGATTTAATTCATTTAATAGTGTTATTGAATTGCTGGATTGGATGTTTAATTGGTTACAGAGAAATCCTACCTACATGCTCCGGCTATGGAAGATTGAAAATATTGAGTATCTTTTCGGAACTGATTTTAAAGAACTGAAAGATGATAAGCAACGGGCCAATTATGCGCTCCCGCGGATCCAAGCGGCATTAGTTAAATGGATGAATGGAGCTACTCTTAAGGATATCCAAACTGAGTTATCTTTGAAAAAACGTGACCTGAAGCATAGTACAAGTGCAAGAAAGTTTGTTATTCGCTTAGTCCCTGATATAGCACATTTGTTGAGTGCACCGCTTCAGATTCTGCTCCGGACCATTAAAAATAAAGAGGCAGCAACGGCCGAAATTAATCCAGTGCTACTTTACTCAAATCGTTCCATCAGACAAGGTTTTGCAAGCGCCGAGATGACTGTTTATTCTGCTCTAAACAGTTCAGAGCGATGGTCCAGACGGGAGACACATAAAGCATTTTCAAAAATTGTTCCATATCTTAGTAAAGCCAATGTCAATGAAAATAAAGCAGATCTGGAAACTCGTATACTAAACGCCACTAGACGTATAACTTAAACAATATGACTCATGACCAGAACGACACGAGTTTTGAAAATCCCCGTGTCCTTGGTTCGATTCCGAGTCCGGCACCAAATTCATATCAACGGACCTCCACGGAGGTCCGTTTTTGCATTCTTAGCCCGCCAAAATCATCGCCTCTACACACCCTTAACGACACCCGGACCACTGCGTCAGCAGCGCATACAATTTAGCCGGCTCCAGAGGCTTACGCAGTACCAGGTACCCTTCCTGCTCCGCCGCCAGCAGAACCGGCGAGTTAAATTCGCCGCTAACCATCGCGCCGCTCATGTCCGGCAGACGTTCAAAAAGCGCTTTCAGGATGTCGAAGCCGCTTTCGCCGGATCGCAGACGCTGATCGCACAGCACGGCGAACGGCGTGAAGCCGTCGTCGATGATGGCGAACGCTTCTTCAGCGGAGGCCGCACAGCGCACGTTGATCCCCCAGATGCGCATCAGACTCTCCCAGGCAGACGTCACCAGCGGGTCGTCATCAACGACCAGGCAGGAACCGCGCAGCGGCGCATAGCGTACCAGCGCGGCGGTGCTGTCATCGGCGGGCGGGATGTCCGGCGCGATCTCTTCTCCAGCATATTGAGTGAAGCGCATCCAGAAGCGTGAGCCTTTACCTTCAATAGATTGCATCCCGTACTTCACCTTCATCAGTTTGGCACAGCGGGCAACCACGGCCAGACCCAGCCCGTGTCCGGCGCTGTCGATCTTCCAGGCCAGCTCGGGGCGGTAGTAGGGAGAGAAGATTTTACCTTTCTCGTCATCGGCGATACCGACCCCCGTGTCCCACACCTCCACCAGACACTCGTCACCGCGCGGTCGAATGGCGACCAGCACGCCACCCTGCTGCGTGTAGCGAAGGGCGTTTTGAATCAGGTTAATCAGCGATTGTCGCACCAGCAGCGGATCGCCCATCACGTAGATGCGGCGTTTGGGCCGACGGGTGGACAGCCTGAGTGCGCGGCTGTTGGCCTCTTCGCGAAACAGCGTGATCACCGAGTCGAGCAAAGCGCCGATGTCCACTCTGGAAGGTGCAGTGAGCACGTTCCCGGATTCAATCTTGCTGAGGTCGAGCAGAGAATTGAACATCAAATGCACCGAGCGAACGCTCTGCTGCAGGTCAAGCAGTTGGGGCGTCAGGCTGTCGTCGCGGTTTCGGTGGATAATCGCTTCGATCAGAAAGCCCATGGCATGTACCGGCTGACGCAGATCGTGGCTGGCGGTCGTCAGGAACTGATTCTTATCCAGCAGCGCCTGCTCCGCTTCCTCTTTAGCCTGACGAAACTGTTCTGCCAGGCGTGAGCTTTTTTCCTCAAGCAGCGCTTGCTGAATGAAGAACGCGTGCGACGTTAAAGCATGGCGGTAAATGGCGAAACCGTAAAGCAGGTTCAGCATCAGCACAATGAACATCAGATCGTCCAGCCGCCAGATAATGCCGAGGTTCAGTACCCCCCAGGAGGCGAAGAAAAAGCACGTAAAGGTGCTGATGACCGGCGTCAGATGCGTCGCATTGGCGGCGACGATGGCGGCAATACTGATATTAAGGAGCAGGAAAAAGTCAAAGTTCTGCGTCTGCGGCGTAATTAAATAGAGAGATGAAATCCCCAGCCCGTGAATAAAAGCAATCTTATTTATGCGCGGAAGCCAGCGGCGCAGGACGTCCGCTTCATCATGCTCTTTCACTTCGCGCCGGTAGCGTCGGTGCAATATTCGGATTGCCACGGCACATAGCAGGTAAATAATTATCCAGGTAATGGTTGGGGCAAGTTCATCGCCCAGCAAATTAATCCAGATGGCGAAAGGAATACCGACAAATGGCACCGCGCTGAAGCTGAACACCAGCCGCATAAAGGTGTTGTTTAGTAAACGGATCTGCGCGGGAGGAGAGATGCCATCGTTCTGTAAGCTCTGGAAAAACCTCATTCTGATGATTCCCGCTTACCATGCAGAAGCGTGATGGCTTCGACCCGACTGTTAACACCTATTTTTTTCAAAATATTGCTGATGTGTTCTTTTACCGTGGGCTCAGAAATTGAAAGCTGCGCGGCGATTCGCTTATTCGGCAGGCCGCGCATAATCATATTTAACACGTCTATTTGTCGCGGCGTTAAGTTAAATTTACTTAACTTCTCATTATTCGATTCAACGGAATATTCATTTCGCTCAGGAAACCAGGTCAAATTATCTGTAAGTGCAAAAACGGCCCGTGAGAACATTTCAGGCGGTTCACTTTTCAATACGAAACCGTGCCCCCCGGCGGCGTGAACTTTCTGCCAGATGTCATTATTGTCATCCCCGCTGACCACCAGAAGCCGTACCTGTGGGTAAAGTTGTTTAACTTCTTTGAGTAATTTCAACGCTGTTCCGGACGAGAGCCAAAAATCGATTACCAGCAAACGTGGCGGGCCATTATCCCTAATTTGACGGTAGCAATCCTCCTCATTCGTCACCACGTACGCCTGCTTAAATTGGCAATGTGTAATCAGAAAATTGGCGATGCCGCTTGCTACCAATGGATGGTCATCAACGACCAACGCATAATTGTGCCCCAAAGGATCCTCCTTTTACCTTCGCATATCTGAGTGTACGGTTGATTTATTATCTACCCACCCTACTTTAGGAGGGTTTTATCGATTAGGAAAGGGAAATATATTATTCGCTGATTTGGGTAATTCAAAACATAAATACAATCAGTGAAATTAACTGATTGGATATAAAGGATAATTTATGAAAAAACCACTAATCTTTTTAAGCGTTACGTTGATGCTAGCCGGTTGTTCCACGCTTAAAACCGATCAGGCTATTCCACTCCTGCAGGCGGAGACCGCTAAAATGCTGGGGCTGGGCTCATCGGATGAAATAACCGTGACCAATGTTAATGGCGCCCAGCCGGATGCACTGGGAGGACAGAAACTGTCTTATCGCGCGACGACGGAGAAAGGGCGTATTTTCGATTGCTCATCGATGATGATGCCGGGGATTTTAGGATCAGCACCGACGCTGAGCGCGCCAACCTGTACACCTGTTGTCACACATAAATAATTAACGGCAAATCAAAAGGCGTACATAAATAACGCCTTTTACATTCTCTGACATATCTGAGTTTTCATATAAAAACGATTTTCCAGACATCACGCTAATGAGTACGGAGATAGCCCGTGAATAACTCTACATCGCATTCTTTAGCGGTTAAGACGCCGCTTTCCAGACTTTACCTCGCTCTATTTTCCGCGCCGCTGCTATTGCTTTCACCTGCCGATTTCGCGCGCGCAGCCGATGCTTTTTTTGACGGCGACTCGCGTATTACCGAAACGCTGGGTTACACCGGCGATGTTTACGTTGGACGTAATCAACCCGGAAACCTGCTGATCGATAATGGCAAAATCACCGCCTATAACATCAACATCGGCCGGCTGTTCGACGGCCAAATTTATGAAAGCGTGGTCACGGTCCGTGGGCCAAACGCCGAGCTTAACGCGGTGAACGATCAGTATGTCCTGCGCGGCGACCTGAATCTTGGCCTCGGCACCCTGCGAGTCGAAGAGGGTGCGTTGGCCAGCGCAAAAGAGATCGTTGTCGGCACTACCCGCGGCTACGACAGCCACCTTATCGCCACGGGTGCCGGCTCTCGCGTGACAAGTAATTTTCTTAGCGTAGGCACCGATCTGGGCGCACGTTCCACGCTGGCGATTGAGGACGGCGCGGCGCTCAGTACCGCCTACGATGCGCGCATCGGCAACGGTACCGGGCCGGGCGAAACCGACACGCTGAGCCCGAAAGCCACCGTCACGGGGAGCGGCTCACAGTGGAATGTTGGCCGTACGTTAACGCTTTATGGCGACCTGGACGTGCTGAACGGCGGTGCGGTTAACGTTGGCGGCGTGCAGGTGGCGGGCGTCTCCGGGGCAGGTAAAACCGCCGAGCTGGTTATTGCGGGCAAAGACTCGCGCTTTACCAGCGGCAGCAGCGTGAGCGTGGGCGATTACGGCAATGGCGTGCTGTCTGTGATTGACGGCGGTTCATTTTCCGCTGGCAGCAATGCGCTGATCGTGGGGACTTCGGGTTCCGGTTCGAATCGGGGTGCACTCATCATCGGCAGCCGCGGCAACATGGACACCGGCACCGGTTTAACTGAGCCAACGCTTGGCACAGCGGGCGGCGCAGGTACTCTCGATGCGAATACGGCAATCAGCCTGCGCGGCGGGCTGTTCGGCAGCTATGTCTACTTCAACCATACCGACGGAAATTACGTCTTCAGCAACAAGATGAGCGGCGAAGGTGAGGTAATCAATACCTCCGGGCAGACAACGCTGAACGGCGATCTTTCAGCCCTTCAGGCGAACGTGACCGCACGCGGTGGCAAAGTCATTATTGCCAGCAACATCAACACCCAGCCAGAAGACGATATTTTTGATATTCAGACCCTTAGCGCCGAGAACGGCGGGACGCTGATCCTCAACGCGACGGCGGGAACCGACGTCAGCAACGGGCTGGGCTACAGCAGCGCCGCGTCAATCAAGGCCGGCGGTACGCTGGGGGGGAACGGCACGCTGGGCCAGACCGAGATCCTTTCCGGCGGGCATATTTCACCAGGGGATGGCGATATCGGCACGCTGACGCTGAAGCGTTATCTGAATTTTGTGGGTGAGTCTTTCTATGACGTCGATATCGCCGGTGATGGCCGCAGCGACCAGTTGCTGGTAGCGGGCAAAACGACCATCAGCGATCGGGCTCAGGTCCAGGTCACCGCGCTGGATCCGCAAACCAGCTACAAAACGGGCCAAAGCTACCGCATTTTAACCTCCGACGGGGGAATTGACGGTCAGTTCGCGGGGGCGATTTCCAAATCCGCCTTCCTGGACGTGGCGCTCAACCAGAGCACTAACGCCGTCGATCTGACCATCGCGCAGAAAGAGACCGGCGGCGAGAATCCTGGAGGCGAAAACCCTGGAGGTGAAAATCCAGGAGGAGGAAACCCAGGCGGTGAGAATCCTGGCGGTGAGAACCCGGGGGGAGAAAACCCTGGCGGTGAGAATCCGGGCAGCGGCAAGCCGGGGATTTTCCAGACCGTCGCCAATAGCAGCAACCAGTGGAATACCGCCGGTGCGCTCTCCACGCTGACGCAAAGCGGCCCGTCGCTGGCGCTGTACAACTCGCTGCTGGTACTGAGCGCGTCGGAAGCGCGCGAGGCGTTCAACCAGCTGTCCGGTGAAGTTTATCCTTCAGTACAGTCCAACCTGATCGCCGGGAGCACGCAGGTGTTTAACGTGTTAAACCAGCGTATGCAGCGCGCGTTTGATAACGACAGTCTGCCGATACCACCGTTAGCGATGTCGCTGGTGCAGCAGCCGGAGCCGCAAAACAATGGCGTCTGGGGCCAGACCTTCAGCTCCTGGAGCCGAAACAGCGGCGACGGTAACGTGGGCAAGCTGGACGGTAATACCACCGGCTTTCTGCTTGGGGCCGATCGCAAGCTCGCGGACCATAACGTGCGTGTCGGCGGCTACTTCGGCTACAGCCGGGGCGATTACGACGTCGACAGCCGTCGCTCCTCAACGGATACCGACAACTACCACCTTGGCCTGTATGCCGCCGGTCAAAAGGATGCGTTCTCCCTTCGCGGCGCGCTGGGCTACACCTGGCACAAGATCGAAGGCGAGCGCAATGTTGATTTCAGCGGCTTCTCGGATCGGCTGAAGTCGGATTACGACGCCAACTCGCTGCTGGCGTTCACCGAAGCGGGCTACCGTTTCGGCCAGCCTGATATGAATATCGAGCCGTTCGTCAATTTATCGTACATTCGGCTGCATACCGACAGCTTCAGGGAAGACGGCGGTGCCGCCGCGCTGAGCGTGCGTAACGAAACGATGAACACCTTCTATTCCACCCTCGGGGTGCGCGGTGTGACCGAGTTGCCGAAGAACGTTAACCTCTACGGTTCGTTGGGCTGGCAGCACGCCTATGGCGATAAGAATACTTCTTCGCGCATGGCGTTTGCGGGCAGCGACGCGTTCATTACTCAGGGTCAGGCCGTGGATGAGGACGTGATGGTGGGTGATATCGGCGTGAGCGTACAGCTGTCGCGTGCTGCGACGCTGGATGTGGGTTATCAGGGGCAATATGGTGCGGATACCCGCGTCAACTCGGTTAACGCTAATCTGCGCTGGTCGTTCTGACCTATCTGCATTTAAAAAACCCGCCCTCGTGGCGGGTTTTTGCTTTTGGCTTCTGACAATGTCAGGGATCGTTCCCAACCGCGTCCAGCAGTTTATTTTTAAAGATGAACAAACACGCCTCGTTGAAGTTCTCCGCCCCCAGGCGCTCCGACAGCGCCGTTCGTTTGCGGTAAAGGCTTTTAACCGACGTGTTCAGCTCATCGGCAATCGCCTCCATCGACATCCCTGCCCTCAGCAACCGCAGCATGATTGCTTCGTGCGTGCTAAGCCGCAAGTTAAGCAGCCATTTGGTGGACAGGCGCCTGCCCTTCATATTGAGCACCAGGTTAAATAACGACGCCATATCCGGCGCTGTAAGCGACGTGTTCATAAACAACTTCATACTGAGTAGATTCTCCTCGCGATGTCGCATATCCAGCATAACGCAGCAGATCGTTTTTTTTGTTCTGGCCGGATGGCGTATCAGGTAATCATATAAGCGGAGCGGAGAACGACTATCAATCAACACAGAATATTCATCTGCACCGTTATCAAATATGTTTCTGTCAATCGAGTCGAGCAGGATAATATCCGGGAAAAATAGCCTCATCCCCCTGACAAGATAGCGATCCTGAGTCACTAACACTATTGAAGTTGCCACTAACCATCCCTTTTAGATTAAAGCAAGAACGCGCCTTCAGAAAGAAGGCCGCCTTCGTTTTATAGCGCTGTAATATTAACGACAATATGTATTCTGGCGTTGAACATCCCTCAATACAGACATTGATGAGCAAGACTTCCTGTAGACTTTCATTCAATGGCTGGCATTAATTATAAATAAAAAACAACCTCAGAAAAGACACTTCTCTGAACATTAAGAATTTTTGTCATGAAACTTCCCAAACATGCACCAGAAAGTACTTTAAATGCTACAATCAAACCGCATTTAAAATATAAAAAAATCAACCGCCTTAAAAATAAAAATCAATAATATCAATTAGTTGTAATTATAAGCTCAATTCTCAATAATCACCAAAAGCATCTCATTCCAGAATTATCCCAAAACTCCCCGTCAGCTTTTCACCATATTTATCCGGCAACATATCAGGTGTACATTACCTTCCACTCAGCTCACAAAGAGGAGGAACCATAATTACCTTTAAGTAAGTACCCCGTAACGTTAATGCATTCAGATTTAATGTTCTCATTTATGGCCTTTAACGAAGAGTTAAAAGGCGGCCGTGTTATGCAATGGATTCATGATAAACAAATGGCAAATAGATATGGAAAGATCGCTTCGCTTCAATACGTTATTCTTTTATCGCGTCCCAGGATTATTGTTTCTGCTATTTCTGTTTCCTGTTCTCGGTCAGGCAACGGAATCCGTTTATGAGCAACAGATTCAACAGGCGCGTAACGGTAATTACGCGCCGTTTCTCAATTACCTTCAGCGTTATCAGCAACAGCATGCTCTGACGCCTGAGCAAGTCGCGGACTGGTTACAGGTGGCTGCATGGGCTGGTCGCGATGACGAGGTGATTCAGGTCTGGCGGCGTTACGGCATTTATATGCCGCTGCCCGCTCGCGGCGTTGCTGCCGTCGCGCAATCCAGGCGAAATCAAAAAGCATGGCAGCCGGCTCTCGTGCTCTGGAAAGAGGCGCGTAGCCTTGCGCCGGATAATGACGATTATCGTATCGGCTATATTAAAACCCTGGCCGATGCCCGCATGGATACGCTCGCTCTGCATGAAGCCCGTCAGCTGGTGACGGAGGATCCCTCTCCGGCGCATCTTCAGACGCTCTCGTACGTCTGGTTACGCCAGGGAAAAAGCTGGGATCGGCTTTTAGCGGACACGCGCGCGCTGACCCTCGCGCCGGAGAATAAAGCGCTCCTCAGCGAGCTGATTGATGCGCTAACGGATAGCCGGGTGAGTACCCCCGCGCTGATGCTGTCGCAAAGGGTAACGCTGCCCCCCGCGCAGCGACGCCGTCTTGAGCTTAATGCCGCCGCCGAGTGGGTTCGGCTGGCCGATGTTCCTGGCAGAACGGAAAAGGAGCGTCTGCAGCTGGCGCAAACGGCACTGAATCGTTACGACGCCCTGCTCTCCCGCTGGCAAAACGAACCGCAGGCAGCGGAAGACGTCATCCTCGCCCGTATCGACAGGCTTGGCGCGCTGTACGCGCATGGCGATTACCCGCAGGTCATCCGTGAATATCAGGCGCTGAGGGACGCGCAGCATCCCGTGCCGGGCTGGGCCATCGGCTGGGTGATCTCCGCGTATCTGCAGGAGAAAAACGCGGCTGCCGCCTTCGCGCTTCTGCAACGCTATCCGCAATACGCCGCCGATCCGCAGGATGAGGAGCATGCGCTTTTCTACGCCTGGCTGGATACCGGGCAGTATCAGGCCGCCCACCGCTACGTTGAGCGCCAGACCCGCAACGTTCCGTGGACCCGCTACGATTTTGGGTCCCCTGTCCCTCAGCCGAACGATCGGTGGCTTACCGGGCAGTCGCTCAAATTTAACTATTTGCTCTCGACTAACGCCCTTCCGGAAGCCGAAAAGCTGGCACACCGTCTGGCGACAACGGCGCCGGGCAATCAGGGGTTGCAGATTGACTATGCCACCCTGCTTCAGGCACGGGGCCTGCCGCGTGCGGCCGAGAAAACGTTAAAAAGAGCGGAGGCGCTGGAGCCATCAAATCTGGAGCTAGAGCAGCAGCAGGCTTACGTCGCCATGGATCTGCAGGAGTGGCGACAGATGGATTTACTGGCCGACGACGTGCTTGCCCGCGCCCCCGTCGATCGCAGCGCCAGGCGTCTGGACAGACTCCGAACTGTCCACCACATGTCCGAGCTGCGCCTCAACGCGAGCAAGGGTTTGCACTCCGATAACCCCATCAGCGGGACGCACGACCTGAACCTGGACGCCACGCTCTATGGACCCCCCGTGGCGGATAGCTGGCGGCTGTTTGCCGGCACCCGCTATGCGCAGGGGAATTTCGATGAAGGCAAAGGCACCAGCCGTCACCTCCTGGGCGGCGTCGAGTGGCGTCCTCGCGACCTTCAGCTCGAAGCCGAGCTCTCCAGCAACCGCTATCACGGGGCAAACAAGCCAGGCGCTCGCCTCTCAACAACGTACTTTCTCGATGATAACTGGCAGGTCAACGGCAGCCTTGAACGCTTATCCCGCACCACGCCCCTGCGGGCCTTACGCAACGGGATTAGCGCCAACCGGGGTGAAGGCGGGGTGCGTTGGTATCAAAACGAGCGCCGTGAGTATCAGTTCAGCGCCGCCGTCAGCCGCTTCTCCGATCATAACCGCCGGCAGGAATACACCCTTGCGGGTAAGGAGCGTCTCTGGCAGACCCCGACCCTGACGCTGGATCTCGAACCGGGGATCGCCGCCAGTAAAAACAGCCAGCGGGACACGCTCTATTACAATCCGGCGCGGGATCTGTCCGTGACGGCTGCCCTGGCCGTTGACCATGAGATGTACCGCCATTACGACACCCTCTGGAGCCAGCAGTTCGTGGCGGGAGGCGGCAGCTACTGGCAGAAAAATCAGTCCGCTGGCGCCATCGCCCTGCTGGGTTACGGACAACGCGTTCAGTGGAACAACGTTATTGATACCGGCGTGATGCTGAACTGGGACAAGCGCCCTTACGACGGCAAACGCGAGAGCAACCTCTCCGTCACGCTTGATGCGACTTTACGCTTTTAAGGATGAATATGCTGAACACACGATTTTCCGCGAGCCTGATACTCATCGGCTGGCTCTGCCTCAGCGCGAGCGTCTGCGCGCAGGCGATTTCGTTCGTTGCGCCCAAAGCGCGGCCGCAGCCGGAGGCGAGCAAACCCTGGCCGCAGAACCAGTTTCTGGTGCTGGCCTACCACGACGTCGAAGACGATGCCGCCGATCAGCGCTACCTCTCCGTGCGCACCAGCGCGTTAAACGAGCAGATAAGCTGGCTTCTGCACAACGGCTATCACGCCATCAGCGTGCAGGACATTCTGGACGCGCATGACGGAAAAAAAACGCTGCCGCCAAAAGCCGTTCTGCTCAGCTTTGACGATGGCTACAGCAGCTTCTACACCCGCGTATGGCCACTGCTCAAGGCCTGGAACGTTCCTGCGCTTTGGGCGCCGGTGGGCAGTTGGGTGGATACGCCAGCAAACCAGAAGGTGAACTTTGGCGGCCTGATGACGCCCCGCGATCGCTTCGCGACCTGGGACATGGTGCGCGAGCTCAGCCAGTCCCCGCTGATTGAAATCGGATCGCATACCTGGGCCTCGCATTACGGCATCGTCGCCAACCCGCAGGGCAGCCGTGAACCGGCTATCGCCAACCGCTTTTATGACAAAGCCACGGGCCGCTATGAAACCGACCAGCAGTTCAGCCAGCGGATCGGCGATGACGTTCGCAAGGTGACGGAGAAAATCACGCAGGTGACGGGCAAGGCGCCGCGCGCCTGGGTCTGGCCTTACGGCGCCGCAAACGGTACGTCGCTCGCCATCGCCAGACAGCAGGGTTATCAGCTGGCCTTTACCCTTGAGGACGGGCTGGGGAATGTGCAGGAGCTGGGCAACATCCCCCGCCTGCTGATCGCCGGGAATCCCTCGCTCAAGGCGTTTGCCAGTACGGTCGGCCAGGTTCAGGAGCGCGATCCCGTGCGCGTCATGCACGTCGATCTCGACTACGTTTACGATCCCGATCCGGCCCAGCAGACCCAAAACATCAACAGGCTGATCCAGCGGGTCTACGACATGAAAATCAGCCACGTTTTCCTGCAGGCGTTTGCCGACCCGCAAGGCGACGGCAGGATCAGGGCGCTCTATTTCCCCAACCGCCGGCTTCCGGTCCGGGCCGACCTCTTTAACTTTGTCGCCTGGCAGCTGCAAACCCGCGCGGGCGTGAAGGTCTTCGCGTGGATGCCGGTGCTCTCGTTCGATCTCGATCCCTCCCTGCCGCGCGTGCAGCGTCGGGACGATCGAACCGGTCAGCTGCGCGAGGCCAATGAGCCCTATATCCGGCTTTCCCCGTGGGATCCGCAGGTTCGCCAGCAGGTGACGGAGATCTATGAGGATCTGGCCCGCCATGCCAGCTTCAACGGGGTCCTGTTCCATGACGATGCGGTGCTGACGGACGTTGACGTTGACGCTGCCGGGCAGGACACGACGCGTCAGAAAAGCCGGAGGCTTATCGGGTTTACCCGCGCCCTGGGCCAGGCGGTGAAGCATATCCGCGGCCCGCAGATAAAAACCGCGCGCAATATGTTCGTCTTACCCATTCTGCAGCCCGAAAGCGAAGCGTGGTTTGGGCAGAATCTCGATGATTTTCTGGCGGCCTATGACTGGACGGTACCGATGGCCATGCCGCTGATGGAGTCTGTTCCGGCGAACGAGAGCAGTGCCTGGCTGACGCGTTTGATCAAAGCCGTCGCAACGCGGCCCGGCGCGCTGGATAAAACCATCTTCGAACTGCAGGCCAGAGACTGGGAGCAGAAACCGCAGCGCGCTGTTTCCGACAGCCAGCTTGCGGCGTGGATGCGCGTCCTCCAGCTTAACGGCATCAAAAACTACGGCTACTACCCTGACGATTTCATCAATAACCAGCCTGATATCTCACGCATCAGGCCCGTATTTTCTTCCTACTGGTACCCTGACAATGACTGATCGCATAATCGCCTTTTCCATTTTATGTCTGGTATTCGGGTTGCCGTTAGGCGTGGCAGCCCTCTTTACCGGCGAGCTGATTCTGGATTTTGTCTTCTTCTGGCCGCTGTTTATGTCCGTGCTCTGGGTCACCGGCGGGCTCTATTTCTGGTTTCAGCTTGAACGCCGCTGGTCGTGGAATAAAGACACGCCCGCCCCGGTACTTGCCGGCGAGCCGCTCATCTCCATTCTTATCCCCTGCTTCAACGAGGGACGAAATGCCCGGGAGACCATCAGCGCCGCGCTGGATCAGCGGTATGAAAATATAGAAGTTATCGCCATCAACGACGGCTCCTCTGACAACACGGCTGAGGTATTGCAGGCGCTGGCGCAGGAGCAGCCGCGCCTGCGGGTGATCAACCTCGCGGAGAACCAGGGAAAAGCCGTGGCGCTCAAAGCCGGGGCGGCGGCGGCCCGGGGCGATCTGCTGGTCTGCATTGACGGCGACGCCCTGCTCGACCGCGACACCGCTGCTTATCTGGTAGCGCCGCTGATTCAGTATCCCCACGTTGGGGCGGTTACCGGGAACCCGCGCATTCGCACGCGCTCCACGCTGATTGGCCGCATTCAGGTAGGCGAGTTTTCGTCCATCATTGGGCTCATCAAGCGGACGCAGCGGATCTATGGCCGGGTCTTTACCGTCTCCGGCGTCATCGCCGCCTTTCGCCGTCAGGCGCTGGCGGACGTCGGGTACTGGAGCCCGGACATGATCACCGAAGACATCGACATTAGCTGGAAGCTCCAGCTGCGCCACTGGGATATCTTTTTCGAGCCGCGGGCGCTGTGCTGGATCCTGATGCCGGAGACGCTCAAGGGCCTGTGGAAGCAGCGTCTGCGCTGGGCCCAGGGCGGCGCGGAGGTGTTTCTGGTCAACCTGCGCAAGATGGTGCGCTGGGAGCATCACCGCATGTGGCCCCTGTTTCTGGAGTACGCGCTGTCAACGCTGTGGGCCTTCGCGTATGCGATAACGGTGCTGCTGTTCGTCATCAGCCACGTCGCGCCCATTCCCGCCAGGCTGACCGTTGAAACCCTGTTTCCCCCGGCGTTTACCGGGCTGCTGCTGGGCGTGATGTGCCTGCTGCAGTTCCTGGTCAGCTTGTACATCGAGCGGCGCTATGAGCGCAAGGTGGCAAGCTCGCTTTTCTGGGTGATTTGGTTCCCGATGGTCTACTGGATGATTGGCCTGTTCACCACCCTCGTCGCATTTCCAAAAGTCATGCTTAAACGTCAGCGTGCCCGCGCGCGCTGGATCAGTCCGGACCGGGGAAAAGGGAGCCTTCAATGAACGAAAATACCTTAATTTTGACTGAACATCGCTTGCTGCCACGTCTTTTTGATGCCGCGTTAACCGCGATGGCGTGGGGCGGATTTCTGTTTTTCCTGTATGCCAGGCTGTGGATGCAGTTAACCGAGGAGAGCGACCACCGGTGGAGCGTGATTATTGCCTCCTTTAATACGGTGTTGATCTATTTGCTGTTCGCCGCGCTCAACGGCTGGCTGCTGATTTTGTGGTATCAGTACAACCGCCGCCGCACGCACGCAAGGCGCCGCCAGCCGGGCTATTTTCGCCAGGAGGAGCTGGCCCGCAGCTTTAATGTCTCACCGCAGATCATCTCCGAGATGAGCCAGTACAACCTGCTGACGGTTTATCATGACCAGATTGGACGCATCATCGATCTGAAGATCAGCGAGCAGCTGGAAGAGGAAGAGCAGTAACGAAAAGCCCCCGCAGGATGCCCTGCGGGCTGAGGGATCCACAGTAATTTTTAAGCAGAAGCAATAACCTTGTTTCAGAACGGCTTTAGGCTTTCAGCGATGCCCTGGTCCGGCTGTAAATCGCTGAGGCGTTTGCCTTCCGGCCGGGGCGAGGCGCATGGATGCGCCGAGAGGGCGGGCTTTACAGGGACGTTACCTCCGCCCGTCCCCGATAAGCCGGAAGGAATAAGCCGAGGGCACCGCGAAGCGGCGATTTACCGCCGGGAGCCCGGGTCGCCAGGGTGGTGGCGACTGAGCCACCCTGGCACGTTCACAGGTATTGTCGTTAAAGAGTAGCAAGGAACATACAGTGAACGGAATGACCACCAGAGCCGTATGTTCCCCCTCACCCCAGCCCTCTCCCTCAAGGGAGAGGGGGTCGTCTGTGCAGACATTATGTTGTAGGGAACCCTCAACCCTGCGGGGGGATTTTTATAGCGAGTCTTTAACCACAATCAGCGGCTCAATATCGCTCTCTTTTTTCACCACCAGCGAATCGTCGCCGCGCAGGCAGGTCCCGCCGTAGTTTCCGCCCACGGTAAAAGTGCAGACCTGAATGTACTTGCCGTCGACGTTCGGCAGACACCACAGCTGCTGGTAGATGTTTTTACGGTCAACAAACTTGCCGCTGGATTTATCCAGCAGCTCGTCCTGGGCGCTGATGAGATCGATATTGCTGCCGCAGCGGCCGGCAATCGGCTTAACGGCGTATCCGGTCTGCTTCAGCAGGTCGTTAACCTCAAAATCGGTATCGAGCAGGTAGCGGTGGTTCGGGAACAGCTGCCACAGGACCGGGAGAATCGCCTTGTTTCCGGGAATAACGGTCCACAGCGGTTCGAAGACCAGCACTTCCGGACGCAGCAGAACATCAATCAGGCGCACTTCGCCCTCAGGATGCCCGGTGCGGATCGGCACGGCGGCGTATTCGGTTTCGCTCACCTCGCGGATCTGCTCTATCGCCGTTTCCCACGCCCAGGTTTTCCACACGCAGTTGACGTGGCGACCTTCGTCGTCAATCAGCTGCCCGGCGGCATCCCAGCTCAGCGCGCCCAGCCCGTGCAAGATTTTGGTCTCGAACCCGGCCTGTATCAGCGAACGCTGAATAAAGAGCGCGTGATAGTCCTCTTCCACATCGTTGTCCTGCATGATGTGGACGAACGGCCGCGCGTGGCTGTGCTTCCATGCGCCGGTCAGCTCTTCCAGCAGCCCTTCTGCCGGGTTATGCCCGTTGCCGCGATAGCCGTTTTTCACCCACTCTTCAAGAATGAGCCCGCCTTCAGTGTGACAGGACGCGGAGTCGGCGTTGTACTCGTAGACCTTAATGCCGCGCTCATCCATACAGAAATCCATACGACCGGTGATCATATGGTGGCGACGCCACTGCCAGGAGAGGCGCAGGCGCGGCCAGAGGATTTTCGGGATGTCGAACAGCGCCAGCAGGCTGTCGTCTTTCAGCACTTTGTCGGTGGCGTGCAGGTACATCAGATGCAGTTCGTTGGTGGCCTTGATAAGCTCCTGCTCGGCGCTTTCGGTGATGGTAAAATACTGGCAGGGATCTTTGTTGATCACATGACCGTTCGCGCGGATATACGCCTGCTGAAGCGCATCGTCCTCGTTGAGCCATTTCCCGTCGAACTGACGTTTGTTTTTCAGCCGCGCGCCGCGGATTTTCAGTAGTTCGCCGTCAGGTTCAGGCTGGGGAATGCTGTGCTCCGTGTCATCCGTCTGGATCATCCAGCCGAGAATTTCGGTATCGCTGAAGGTGTCATGGAGGGTGTAGCAGCCGTTTTCCACGGTCATGTGCAGCTCCCGCGTCCACTGCTGCCCGAGCGGCAGTGGGGAGTGAATCACGTTCTGCTCCGCAATACGCACCTTATCGTCCAGAAGCTGGGTAATCACCGCCACGTGGCCGGTCTCGTGAAACTCTCCACCTTTTTGCCAGATCAGCAGCGCGCCGGCGCGCGGCGCGCGTTTTGAGCCATTGGCGAAGGCCTGCAGCGGCAGAATGTTATCGTTCACCACCTGGCGTAAAAAGCGCAGGGAGAAGATCTCCCACGCCATGCCGACGTCGGTAAACACGAAGCCATAGTTGAGAAACAGGAAACGGCGGGCAAACTCAACGCACTGCCACTTGTGGCCCATGTATTCGTTGCCGATATAGCTGCGAAAATCCGCGTCTTCGGGGTATTTGCGCGGATCCAGACTGCCGTAATTTGAAGAGTAAATCGCCACGCCACCGGGCGCATAGCCTAACAATGTCCCAAATGGCGCATCACTGCTTAACGTTCCTTTACGCATGTATCCAACCTAAAACAGGCAGGCGGCAATTTTTTAAGGGTTGTCGTCTGCACGTTGTAATTAACCTGACAGAGGAGGATTTATCATACACCTACACTGACCGTTGCGCTCACATCGTTAAACGGTCGCTTCATCTCCTGCTAAACTCCCTCAACACATCACTCAAAAGGCAGGCCAACATGTCAGACAACACGTATCAGCCACCCAAAGTGTGGGAATGGAAAAAGAACGGCGGCGGCGCATTCGCCAACATTAACCGCCCAATTTCCGGTGCAACGCATGAGAAAGATCTGCCCGTGGGCTCCCACCCGCTGCAGCTTTACTCTCTCGGGACACCGAACGGCCAGAAGGTGACGATCATGCTCGAAGAGCTGCTGGCGCTGGGCGTGACGGGCGCGGAGTATGACGCGTGGTTGATCCGCATCGGCGAGGGCGATCAGTTCTCCAGCGGGTTTGTAGAGGTGAACCCGAACTCGAAAATTCCGGCGCTGCGTGACCACTCCACGAACCCGCCAACGCGCGTCTTTGAATCCGGCAATATTCTGCTTTATCTGGCAGAGAAATTTGGTCACTTCCTGCCGAAAGACCCGGCGGGACGCACCGAAACCCTGAACTGGCTCTTCTGGCTGCAGGGTGCGGCGCCGTTCCTCGGCGGCGGCTTTGGCCATTTCTATAACTATGCGCCGGTAAAAATCGAGTACGCAATTGACCGCTTCACCATGGAAGCCAAGCGCCTGTTCGACGTGCTGGATAAACAGCTGGCGCGCGGTCGCTACGTTGCGGGTGAGGAGTACACCATCGCGGATATGGCGATCTGGCCGTGGTTCGGCTGCGTGGCGCTGGGCAGTGTCTATAACGCCGCCGAGTTCCTGGACGCCGAAAAGTATACCAACGTCCAGCGCTGGGCGAAGGACGTGGCGAACCGCCATGCGGTTAAGCGCGGTCGCATCGTTAACCGCACCAGCGGCGAGCTGAACGAGCAGCTCCACGAACGCCACGCGGCGAGCGACTTCGAAACCAATACGGAAGACAAGCGTCAGGCGTAACGTTCCGCCGGGCGGAGCCCCGCCCGGCAACCGGGATCCTTACCCAGGGCATGATTCGCCTAAAGGATGAGTCGGTATTGCTGGCACTATCTGGGCGTTTTTCTCCCCTCAGCGCGAGAAACGACGTATCAACCGACAGCAGTCACAAAGGATCTGTTATGAAACTTATTAAAACAACGCTGGTTATCAGCGCCCTCATGTTTTCCACCTCTGGAATGGCCATCGACAAAACCGCTGCCGGCGCGGTAGCAGGCGCTGCCATTGGCGCAGCCACGGGCAAAGATCTGAAATCGACCGTGGGCGGTGCCGTGGTGGGCGCAGGTACGGGGGCGATGTTCAAAAAAGGCGAAAAAGGCAAAGACGCACGTAAGGGCGGTGCCGTGGGTGCCGTCGTTGGCGCGGGTGCGGCTGCGGTGACGGGCAATAGCGTGCTGAAAGGTGCGGCCGTTGGTGCGGGCACGGGCGCGCTGATTGGTGAAGCGACGCACTGATAGGGTGTTCTACCTTGTGAACCGATATGAATAATAAACCCAGCGATCGCGCTGGGTTTTTTGTGTTGTCTGAATCAGATACGCGCACGTTCGAACAACCGACGCGCGGCTGGCGTTAACCCTGTCATATGAATGCAGGCGTGCACCATGCCCGGCAGCCGTTCGCAGCGTACTGGTACCCCCGCCTCGTCAAGCCGCCGCGCATACGCTTCAGCCTCATCGCGCAGGGGATCATATTCGCAGCTGAGGATGGTTGCCGGCGGTAAATCCCTCAGCGAGGCCATATGCAACGGTTCGGCACAGGGATGACGACGGTCTCCCAGATAGTGTTCCCAGCAAAACGCCATCGCATCACGCGTTAAAAAATAACCTTCAGCAAATTCACAATAGCTTTCGGTCGACATCTCGCGACTTAACGCCGGGTAGAGCAGCAACTGATGCTCTATATGAGGTCCGCCGCGATCCCGGGCCAGCAGCGTTGCCGCGGCAGCAAGATTACCGCCTGCACTGTCACCGCCCACCGCCAGACGGGTCGCATCTATCCCCAGAGCCACGGCCTGTTCACCGGCCCAGCACAGTGCCTGATAAACATCTTCTAACGGCCTTGGGAAGGGGAACTCCGGCGCCAGACGGTAATCCACGGAGAGTATTTTGCGGCCAGTAGCATTAGCCAGTGCCTGACAGGGCCGATCGTACAGCCACAGCGACCCCAGACACCATCCGCCGCCGTGAGCAAACAGTATTGCAGGCTGCGCGATATCTGCGTTTGAGGCAGCAGGCGTATAGGCGCGAAGGCCGATAGCGTAGCCATCATCGGCGATAACAACATAATGTTGAATGGCGTCACCGGTTTCCTCCTCGCCCTGTAGCCGCAACAAACCCGCGTCGGTGGCGGCACGCAAGTCGGCTAACGACGCTGGCTGTGGCGCGCCCGATGATGCAGCCAGAAAGTCAGCAATGTGTTTATCAAGCGGCACGATCGGTGTCCTCTGAGAGAAAGGGTACAATCAGCCCAATAAACGCCTCATAGCACTCTTCGGTAATAAAATGCCCGCAGTCAGCCACCGTCTCGCCCCGTAGATCCAGGGCATTACCCTGCAGGGTTGTCAGCGGCGCATCACGCGTCGCATGTTCCGCTCCCACCGTCAGTACCGGCATGGTTAAAGGCGTTTGCGCGCGGAGCTGGTTTTGCCTGATGGTTTCCGGGATCGCACGATAATAGTCAAAGCCTGCACGCAGTCCTCCCGGTGTCGAATAGGCGTCGATATACACCTGAGCAGCCACCCGCTCCCGGCGATGTGCCCAGCGGTCGAAAATAAAGCTGAGATAGTGTGATTCACGCCCGCAGGTCAGGGTTTCGGGTAAATCCGCCAGTTGATTAAACATGAAGTGCCAAAGAAAAATGTTCTCTTCCGGTGCGACGAAAATCGGCGGCGGAGGAGCCAGTCCTGGGATAACCGCTTCGGTCAGCACAAGACGCTCCACCGCATCAGGAAAATCGCTTGCCATAGCGTAACCAACCCACATGCCAATATCGTGGCCCACTATGCGGTACTGTGAATGCCCCAGTTGCGCCATCAGTGTATGCAGGATGGCGCCAACGCGTCCGGTGTCATAGCCGTCGCGCGGTTTATCGGAATCCCCGATGCCGGGTGGATCAACCGCTATCGCCTGAAACCCCGCCTGCGCCAGCGCCTGCATGACGTAGCGCCACGTATACCAGGTTTGAGGCCAACCGGGTATCAGCAGGACCGGATGACCTTTGCCCGCTACGACGCAATGAATACGTTGTCCATCCACTTTCGTATAGACATGTTCTGCCCTGAGATCCTGGTTCAGGATCCCATCATATTGTTGTTCCATAAGAATTCCCTGTGATGTGAAGGTTTAGCGAATGCCGAGTAATGCGTTGATTTGCTGAGCATTGACCGGCGCACCGGCGAAGTCATCGAAGACTTTATCGGTGATGTGAATAATGTGGTCGCGGATGAACGCTGCCCCTTCTCTGGCACCGTCCTGCGGGTTTTTCAGACAGCATTCCCACTCCAGGGTTGCCCAGCCAGCATAATCGTATTGGGTCAGCTTCGAGAAAATAGCCCTGAAATCAACCTGACCGTCGCCCAGTGAGCGAAAACGCCCTGCGCGTTCGAGCCATGACTGATACCCACCATAAATCCCCTGACGACCGGTTGGATTAAATTCAGCATCTTTGACGTGAAACATGCTGATAACGTCTTTATATATATCAATAAATTCCAGATAGTTAAGCTGCTGAAGCACCATGTGGCTCGGGTCAAAAAGTATCCGGCAGCGTGGATGCGCCTTCACCCGCTGATAAAACATTTCAAACGTCACGCCATCGTGCAGATCTTCACTCGGATGAATTTCATAGCACAGGTTGATGCCATGTTCGTCGCAGGCGTTGAGCACCGGCATCCAGCGTCTGGCCAGCTCGTCAAAAGCGGTTTCAATTAACCCTTCCGGGCGCTGCGGGAACGGGAACAGATAAGGCCATGCCAGCGAGCCTGAGAATGTCCCCAGATCGCTGAGACCAAGCCGGGCGGAAGCCTTCACCGCCATCAGCAGCTGTTGCCGTGCCCACTCGCCGCGTGCTTGCGGGTTGCCGTGTATTTCCGGCGGCGCGAAGCTGTCGCACAGGCTGTCATACGCCGGATGGACCGCCATTAGCTGGCCAAAGATATGGCTGGTCAGCTCACTCACGACCAGGCCATGTTCCGCCAGCATGCCGGTAAGATCGTCACAATAGGTCTGGCTTTCCGCCGCCGTCGAAACGTCGAACAGCCGACGGTCCCAGGCCGGGATTTGTAATGCCTTAAAACCGGTTTCCGCGGCCCACCGGGCTATTGTCGGTAAACTGTCAAACGGGGCAACCTCGTCACTGAACTGTGCGAGATGAAGAGAGGGTCCTTTGAGGGTTTTCATCGTAAACTCCTATTGTTTGTCGATTGACAAACAATAGGAGTAAAATCAGTTAACCGCAAGCAAAACTTATAAATTCATTGGTAATCCCAACGAATTAAGCGATCCTGTTTGCAGTGAACAGAAGACAAACCGGAGCAACAAAATGGCAGGAAGACCGCGCCAGTTCGATCGCGACCAGGCGCTTATCAAAGCGCGTAACCTGTTCTGGCGACAAGGGTACGAAGGGACCTCAATGTCAGATTTGGTGGCTGAGCTGGGCATCGCTTCGGCGCGCATTTACAAGGCGTTCGGTTCAAAAGAACAGCTCTTTCGGGAAGCGATTGCTCATTATGAAAACGAAGAAGGCAGCTTCGCGGATCGCGCATTAACCACCGAGGGTGATGTACGGCAGGCAATCAAAACGCTGCTGAGTGATGCCATTACGCTTTATAGCCAACCTGGCAAGCCGCATGGGTGCATGGTGGTTGCTACAGCCGCTAGCGTCAGTGCGGAAAATGACGGCATTAAATCCTGGCTGGCTGAGCATCGCCTGCAGCGCACGCAGCAGATCATTGACCGGCTGCGGCTGGCGGTGCAAAACGGTGAATTGCCCGAAACGACCGATCCTGACAGTCTTGGAGACTTTTTTGCCGTCTTTTTACATGGCTTATCCGTTCAGGCTCGTGACGGCGTGCCGTCATCACGATTGCTGGCGTCCGCTGAGCAGGCGATGAGCATCCTGCCGCCCAAAGAGTGAGATCCAACAGACGAAAAAGCAGAAAGGCCGCACGGAGCGGCCTTAGCAGAAGGCTCACGCCGTCAGGCGGAACTTTTGCACCGAGCGCTGAAGCTCTTCGGTCTGGCGCTCAAGCGCCGCCGCTGCCGCAGAAACCTCTTCAACCAGCGAGGCGTTCTGCTGAGTGACGCCGTCCATCTGGGTAATGGCAATCCCGACCTGCGAAATGCCCTTGCTTTGCTCCTCAGAAGCCGATGCGATTTGCTTCATAATGGTCGTCACTTCCGTCACGTCGCGCAAAATCGCATCCATAGTGGTGCCCGTGTCGCCCACCAGCTGCGCTCCCTGCTCGACGCGGGTAACGGAATCAGCGATCAGCCCCTCAATTTCTTTTGCCGCGTTGGCGCTGCGGCTTGCCAGGTTACGGACTTCACCCGCCACCACGGCGAAACCACGCCCCTGCTCGCCCGCGCGTGCCGCTTCTACGGCCGCATTGAGCGCCAGAATATTGGTCTGGAAGGCGATGCTGTTGATCACGTTGGTGATTTCAGCAATTTTCTTCGAGCTTTCCGAAATACCGCTCATGGTGGTGACTACCTCTTCCACCAGCGAGCCGCCGCGGCTGGCGGTGGTTGAGGCCACATCGGCAAGCTGGCTGGCCTGACGCGCGCTTTCCGCGTTCAGTTTCACGGTAGCGGTGAGCTGTTCCATGCTGGCAGCCGTCTCTTCCAGCGCAGCAGCCTGCTCTTCGGTGCGGGAAGAGAGGTCGTTGTTGCCGCTGGAAATTTCCGTCGCGCCGCGCCAGATATTTTCACTGCCGGAGCGGATGGTGCTGACGGCTTCACGCAGGCTGTCCTGCATAGCGCTCAACAGCGGCACCAGCTGTCCCACACAGTTGCGGCCGAAAGGCTCAATGGGCTGGCTGAGATCGCCCTGGGCAATCTGGCGGAACTGCTGGCGAATACGCTCCAGCGGTTTGACCAGCATCGCCACCAGGTAGCGGTCGGTAAAAAGCAGGATCAGCAGGCCGATAATGGTGGCGACGATAATGACCGTGCGGGTCATGCTGGTCAGGCCGTCGACCACCACGCGGGTGCTGTCGAGCGTCTTCGCCGCGGCATTGTTGAACTCCTCGGCGGCCGCACCGAACGCACGGCTCAGCGGCGGAGTGACGTTGTTGGCCTGCTGGCGGTAGCCGTCCAGGGTCGCCTGCTTCGCCTGCTCCATTTGCGGCGTCACGCCCTGCTCAAGCAGCGCCTGCCAGGCGCCGATCACCCGGGATGAGATCTGCTCATCCATCGGGCCTGGTGAGATCGCCTTCATCTCGACCAGTTTTTTACCCATGTTGTCCAGCGCCTGTTGGGCAGAGGACAAATCCGGCGTGCCGCCAGCGGCTTTGACCTCCATGGCGCGGCTCAGACGGGTGACAAAGCGGAAATACTGATCGTTGCCCTGGCTAAGCACCATCATCTGTTTGACCAGCTGGCGATCGACTTCATTACCATCTGATACCCGTGAAAGGGACCAGGTGCTGTACAGCCCGACGCCCGCCCACATTAAACAAAAGATTCCGAGGATCGTCAGCATGACGAAACGGATCGTTAAATTACGAAGCATATTCATAAGTCTTCCTTGCCGTGAGGGTGAATTCGCCCAGAGGCGAGTGCTACTCTCGTTATCGGCAGGGTGCAGGGAAATTATAACGTTTTGTGATTATTTTTAGTTAGCGTGGCTTCACAGGTAACGCAGTCATGGTTAATCATTACCTTTCAACATCACAGGGTTTGGGCATGTCGTCGCTTCTCTGCTTAATTTATGATTTGATAAACACAGAATAAAAACGCTGTTTCGAAAATCCATTAAATAAGAAAGGAGACATCATGTCCTGGTACCCTGACGCTACCCGCTACGAGAATATGCAGTACCGCTATTGCGGCAAGAGCGGCCTGCGCCTGCCTGCGCTGTCGCTGGGTCTGTGGCATAGCTTCGGCCACATCCAGCCCCTTGATTCCCAGCGCGCGCTGCTGCGTAAAGCCTTCGACCTCGGTATTACCCATTTCGATCTTGCCAACAACTACGGCCCGCCAGCGGGTAGCGCGGAAGAGAACTTTGGCCGCCTGCTGCGTGAGGACTTTGCCGCGTACCGCGACGAGCTGATTATCTCCACCAAAGCCGGCTACGACATGTGGCCGGGGCCGTATGGTTCGGGGGGATCACGTAAATATCTGCTCGCCAGTCTCGACCAGAGCCTGAAACGCATGGGCGTTGAGTATGTGGATATTTTCTACTCCCACCGCGTGGATGAAAATACGCCGATGGAAGAGACAGCCTCCGCGCTGGCTCACGCGGTTCAGAGTGGAAAAGCGCTATACGTGGGCATTTCCTCCTACTCTACCGAGCGCACACAAAAAATGGCCGCGCTGCTTCACGAGTGGAAGATCCCGCTGCTGATCCACCAGCCGTCCTATAACCTGCTTAACCGCTGGGTCGATAAGACCGGCTTGCTGGATGCGCTGGAAGCAAACGGCACGGGGTGTATCGCCTTTACCCCGCTGGCGCAGGGTCTGCTGACCGGAAAATACCTGAACGGTATTCCTGAAGGTTCTCGCATGCAGCGCGAAGGGAACAAAGTGCGCGGCCTGACGCAGAAAATGCTGACTGAAGCTAACCTGAAAAGTCTTCGTCTGCTTAATGAGATGGCGCAGGCGCGCGGGCAAACGATGGCGCAGATGGCGCTAAGCTGGTTGTTGAAAGATGAACGCGTGACGTCAGTGCTGATAGGTGCGAGCCGTCCGGAACAGCTGGAGGAGAACGTTCAGGCGCTGGAAAATCTGCGCTTTACTGATGACGAACTCAAGCGGATTGACCAGCACGTTGCGGATGGGGAGTTGAATTTGTGGCAGGCGTCGTCGGATAAATAGTGCGGTCTGACGCCCTCACCCTGCCCTCTCCCCAGAGGGGAGAGGGCAGGGTGAGGGGTAAGGTGTCTCTACTTCTTACTTATCTTATCCAGATACCCCATCACAAACGCCGACAGCACAAACGTCAGATGGATAATCACATACCACATCAGCTTATTATCCGGCACGTTTTTCGCGTCCATAAACACGCGTAACAGGTGGATAGAGGAGATCGCCACTATAGATGCCGCAACTTTATTCTTCAGCGATGATGCGTCCATTTTTCCGAGCCAACTGAGCTTTTCTTTATGCTCGGCGATATCAAGCTGAGAGACGAAGTTCTCATAACCGGAGAACATCACCATCACCAGTAAGCCGCCCACCAGTGTCATATCCACCAGTGACAACAGAACCAGAATCAAATCTGCTTCCGCCACGGAGAAAATGTTAGGCAAGACGTGGAAAATCTCCTGGAAGAACTTGATCGTCAGGGCGACCAGCGCCAGGGAAAGACCGAAATAGACGGGTGCGAGCAGCCAGCGAGAGGCATACATTGCGTTTTCAAAGAAGCGTTCCATAAAATCCTGTCTGCAAACGAAACCAGCGCTCAGTATATCTCAACGGCGCTGACTGTTTGCAAGAACTAACCCGCACGTCACTCAGACGTTGTCCGGGTTGACCTCCGGACGCGCATACTCCGGCCAGACCAGCGCCACAAGCTCGGGGTAGGCTTCCAGACTGAACTCGCGAAAACACTGCCGCAAATTTAATACGTCCAGATCGGAACAGGAAACCTTCTCACCGTTAAGACAGCGCTTTTTGATATTGTCATAATATTTATAAACCGCCGAATTGAGGTCGCTACAGCGACGCTGAGCCTCAAACAGACCGGGGGTATCATTAATTTCCGACATTTTCATACGTTTAATTGTCGCGTGTAAGAAGTCGATATATTCATGATTCACCCGCCAGTACCAGACAGGCGTAACGGAGTTCATCAGAACAGAGAAATGGTCTTCTCCTTCCTCTTTTGTCATCAGCTCAGGCTGTGGCGGTTCACTGGTGTCTTTCGACACTTTCGTTTTATTGAACTCCTGCATCAATAAAAGCACACCAGCGGTCAGTAATAGTAATGTGATGACCGTAAAAAAAATGCTGTTCATGGGTTGGCTCCATTTTTTTTGATTTTAAAATTGCCTCATGATATTGTCAACGAATCTCACGCCTTTACCAACCCCACCCTGTTGAAAATAAAGGAAATTAAAATGCTGCCCGACTATCTCGTCCCGGCTAAGTACCACATTGCGCCTGTGGAACAGAAACCGATGGAAGAAGAAAAAAAGGCCAGTTTAACTCAGGGGAAAAGAAAGCTCTCTGATTTCGAGCCAGATATATTAATTGGCGTTTCCCGCACTGGCAAATCCCGTAATATGTTGCTGGAAGAGCACGATCGCCATATAAAAGACCGCTTATTTCGCGCTATAAAAATTGAAGCCTTCGTCCACCTGCTGAATGACCTGCAGGCCGAAGGTGAAATAGATGCCCAGAAACTAAGTCAAATAATGGCTGAAAAAACAAAAGAAATAAATGAGGCCGGCAATGAAATTTGGCTTAATCTAATTACGCGAGAAAAAAACAACCCTATTTTTTATACCCTGGGGGAAGATTAACGTGAAAGAAGTTAAAGACAATGACGTTTATTTGACTTTAGATGATAAAAAAAGTGATGAATTTATCTTAAAGCAAAATATCGAGGCGCTGAGAAATGCAAAAAATGCCGAGATGACGCGTATTACACAAGACATGGTATCGATCCCGGCAACGCTGGTGCGTCTGAAATGGCAGAATCGCCGCGAGATTTATCCGTTACAGGTCAAAGAAGAAATTTACGGTGCCGTGATGAACGCCATCATCGAACAGCAACCAGAATTGAAAGAGAAACTGCTGGGACGTCTTGAGGCCAACTATCAGTATCTGCTTGCCAGAGAAGTCGCCACCCTGCGCCTGACGCGCAAACTGTCAGCCGGTGAATACCGTACGTCAAACGTCACCTGCGTTGCCCTCGATGAGGATGCGCTTGCAACCTCCTCTACCGCACCGACGGACGACAAAAACGCATAAACCGACAGGCATAAAAAAAGCCGGCTTTCGCCAGCTTCTGTATCACTTCGAGGCCGCTTTCTCTTCCCCGACCAGCCCAATCTTCAGATAACCCGCCTGATGCAGCGTGTCCATTACCTTCATCATGGTTTCGTAGTCGACGGTTTTGTCCGCCCGGAAGAAGACGGTGGTGTCTTTCTTGCCGCTGGTAAGCCGATCCAGCGCCGGAATAACGGAAGCATCCGTTACCGGGTCGTTACCCAGGAACATGGATTTATCCGCTTTCACCGACAGATAGATAGGCTTTTCCGGACGCGGCTGCGGCTGGCTGGAGGAGGCAGGCAGATTCACCTTCACGTCGACCGTCGCCAGCGGCGCAGCCACCATGAAAATAATCAGCAGCACCAGCATGACGTCGATAAACGGCGTCACGTTGATTTCGTGCATTTCGCCGTTATCGTCCAGATTTTCGTTGAGACGCATCGCCATACTATTAACCTACGCGCAGTTTAGACGCCGCATGGACCGGCTTCACGGAGCTGGCATTCAGGTCGAGATCGCGGCTTTGCAGCAGCAGAACCTGGGCGGCAACGTCTCCGAGAGTCGCTTTGTAGCTGCCAATCATACGCGCGAAGATGTTGTAGATAACCACCGCAGGGATAGCGGCAACCAGACCGATTGCCGTCGCCAGCAGCGCTTCCGCGATACCCGGCGCAACCACCGCGAGGTTGGTGGTTTGGGTCTGCGCAATACCGATAAAGCTGTTCATGATGCCCCAGACCGTACCGAACAGACCAATGAACGGCGAAATCGCGCCGATGGTCGCCAGATAACCATTGCCGCGTCCCATGTGTCGACCAACGGCCGCAACACGACGCTCCAGACGGAAACCGGTACGCTCTTTAATGCCTTCGTTATCTTCACTGCCGGCGGAGAGTTCCAGCTCGTTCTGAGCTTCATTCACTAACAGGGTGGTCAGGCTTTTCGCGTGGAAGGATGAGGTCATCTCAGAAGCCTGATCCAGAGAGCGGGCTTCAGCCAGCTGCTGCTGTTCCCGCTTGAGGCGACGCTTCTGCGAAAGCAGCTCGGCGCTTTTGCTGAAGAAGATAGCCCAGGTGACAACGGACGCCAGAATCAGGCCGATCATCACAATCTTAACCACGATGTCAGCATGATGATACATGCCCCAAACGGAGAGATCCGTCTGCATCAAATTATTACCCACTCTGTATCTCCAGGACGCAAATCACAAAATCTGAACGTAATAATATCAAAAAGTCGTCGAATTGATAGTCGTTCTCATTAGTATTTACATGGTGCCTTAATTTTCGCTCACTTTCCTTGCGCTTACGCAGTAAAAATTTCTTATGCGCTTTTTTGCTAATATTTTCTGCTTATTCGATAAGCATGCGGGTGCAGTTTTTTACAATCGTGGTAGTCTGGACGTCCAGACGTATAAAAACAGGGTTTGCAAATATGACGAAGAAGCATCTTGATACCACGCTGGTACAGGCTGGACGCAGCAAAAAATATACTCAGGGTTCGGTTAACAGCGTGATTCAACGCGCCTCTTCCCTGGTGTTTGACACCGTTGAGGAGAAAAAAATCGCCACGCGCAACCGCGCGAAAGGCGGGTTGTTCTATGGTCGTCGCGGCACCCTAACCCACTTTTCTCTGCAGGAGGCGATGTGCGAGCTGGAAGGCGGCGTGGGCTGCGCGCTGTTCCCATGCGGGGCGGCGGCGGTTGCCAACACCATTCTGGCGTTTGTGGAACAGGGCGACCATATCCTGATGACCAACACGGCCTATGAACCCAGCCAGGATTTCTGCACCAAAATCCTCAGCAAGCTCGGCGTAACGACCGGCTGGTTTGACCCGCTGATTGGTGAAGGCATTGCTGAACTTATCCAGCCAAACACGCGCATTGTGTTCCTGGAATCTCCCGGCTCTATCACCATGGAAGTGCACGACGTGCCGGCTATCGTGAAGGCCGTACGCAGCAAAGCGCCAGAGGCGATTATCATGATCGACAACACCTGGGCGGCGGGCGTGCTGTTTAAGGCGCTGGAATTCGACATTGATATCTCGATTCAGGCGGCAACGAAATACCTGATTGGCCACTCTGACGGGATGATTGGCACCGCGGTATCCAACGCGCGCTGCTGGGACCAGCTGCGTGAAAATGCCTACCTGATGGGCCAGATGGTGGATGCAGACACGGCATACATGACCAGCCGTGGTATCCGCACGCTGGGGGTTCGCCTGCGTCAGCATCATGAAAGTAGTCTGAAAATCGCTGAGTGGCTGGCGCAGCATCCGCAGGTTGAGCGCGTGAACCATCCGGCACTGCCGGGCAGTAAGGGCCATGAGTTCTGGCAGCGTGACTTTACGGGCAGCAGCGGGCTGTTCTCGTTTGTGCTTAAAAAACGGCTCAATAATGACGAGCTGGCGAGCTATCTGGATAATTTTACCCTCTTCAGCATGGCCTACTCCTGGGGCGGTTTTGAATCCCTGATCCTGCCGAATCAGCCGGAGCAGATCGCGGCCCTGCGCCCCGGCGGTGAAGTGGACTTCAGCGGCACCCTCATTAGATTGCATATCGGTTTAGAAAACGTGGACGATTTAATTGCGGATTTATCTGCAGGGTTTGAACGTATCGTGTAGAGTGCGGGCTGAAAATGTACTCTCCGGACGCTTTTGTGAACACTGCAAGCAGAAAAGTCTGCATGAGTTGCGCCTGCGATCAATCCCGGCAGGTAAAATTGGGAGTACAATAGCGTTATCTCTGCTGTTCCACAGGAAAGTCCATGGCTGTTATTCAAGATATTATCGCGGCGCTCTGGCAACATGATTTTGCCGCCCTGGCGGATCCTCACGTCATAGGCGTCGTCTATTTTGTGATGTTCGCAACGCTGTTTCTGGAAAATGGATTACTGCCAGCCTCGTTTTTACCCGGTGACAGTTTGCTTTTACTTGCCGGGGCCTTGATTGGCAAAGGCGTCATGGACTTTACGCCCACGATGGTTATCCTCACCTCCGCCGCGAGCCTGGGCTGCTGGCTGAGCTATCTGCAGGGCCGCTGGCTTGGAAACACGCGCGTGGTAAAAAGCTGGCTGGCGCAGTTGCCCCATAAATACCATCAGCGTGCGACCTGTATGTTTGACCGACACGGCCTGCTGGCACTGCTGGCCGGGCGTTTTCTGGCGTTTGTTCGCACTCTTCTGCCCACCATGGCGGGTATTTCCGGGCTGTCTAACCGCCGGTTTCAGTTCTTCAACTGGCTGAGCGGCCTGCTGTGGGTCGGTGTCGTAACCACGTTCGGCTATGCGCTGAACATGATCCCGTTTGTGAAACATCACGAAGATCAGGTAATGACCTTCCTGATGATCCTGCCGATTTTCCTGCTGGTGGCAGGGCTGGTAGGGACGATTGCGGTGGTGATCAAGAAAAAGTATTGCAGTGCCTGATCCCCTCGCCCTGACCCTCTCCCCATTGGGGAGAGGGAAAAAAGCCTAAGCTCCCTGCATGGTTCGGATGCGTGACGCATCTTCTCCCGGCGTGACGCCGAAATAGCGCTTAAACTCCCGACTGAACTGCGACGCGCTTTCATAGCCGACGCGCATGGCCGCCGCGCTGGCCTTCATGCCGTCGTGGATCATCAGCATGCGCGCCTTATGCAGCCGGTAGGTTTTGAGGTACTGCAGCGGCGAGGTGCTGGTCACCGACTTAAAGTTATGGTGAAACGCCGAGACGCTCATGTTCGCTTCCGCGGCCAGCTGGTCAACGCTGAGGTTTTCCGTGTACTGACTCTCAATACGTTTGAGCACGCGGCTGATCAGGCTGAAGTGGGTCTGTCGGCTCACCAGGGCAAGTAACGCCCCGCCGCCCGGGCCCAGCAGCACGTGGTAAAGAATTTCGCGAACGATCTGCTTGCCGAGAATACGCGCGTCCAGCGGCCTCTCCATGACGTCCAGCAGGCGCTCAATGGCGCAGAGGATCTCTTCCGACAGCGTCGCCGAGTTAATCCCGCTGGAGGCCATCGACGGCTGGAAGAGCTCGTCTTCGCCAATCTCCATCAGCAGCTCCTGCAGCTGAAGAATATCAACGTTGACGCGAATACCCGCCAGCGGGACCTCCTCTGTCGCGAAGGTTTCACATTCGAAGGGTAAAGGTACCGTCAGGAGCAAATATTCATTGGTGTCGTAGCGGAACACGCGCTCGTTGATATAGCCAATTTTATGGCCCGAGAAGAGAAAAACGATGCCCGGCTGGTACATCACCGGCGTGCGCGTCCCGGGTTGCGTGCCGTAGAGCAGGCGAATGTCCGGCAGCAGGTCGCTGACGTTATTTTCTTTATCTATCAGTCTTTTAATCTGCGCCGTGAGCTGGTGGCAGATCGCTTCGCGGTTCATTTTACGTTACTCCGGGTACGGTTTACGACCCTTACAGTCTGCGCATTTTTCCGAAGTTTCTCCAGCGCTCTGTAGAAATGGGCAAGACATCGACAGGAATGTGCATTGAGGGCCTGGTCCCGGACGGCCACAATGAGCAGCATCAGGTAGCCATCAGCGCCACCACGGTTTTCACCCACTAAAGGGAACGAGCAATGAACAACTTTAATCTTCATACCCCAACCCGCATTCTGTTTGGTAAAGACGCTATCGCCGATCTGCGCGCGCAGATCCCTGCTGACGCCCGCGTGCTGATCACCTACGGCGGCGGCAGCGTGAAAAAAACCGGCGTGCTGGATCAGGTTTATAGCGCGCTGGACGGTCTGGACGTGCGTGAGTTCGGCGGCATCGAGCCAAACCCGTCTTACGAAACGCTGATGAACGCGGTGAAAATCGCCCGCGAAGAAAATATCACCTTCCTGCTGGCGGTCGGCGGCGGCTCCGTGCTGGACGGCACTAAGTTCATCGCGGCGGCAGCGCACTACGCTGACGGCGTTGACCCGTGGCACATCCTGGAAACCCGCGGCAGCGACATCAAAAGCGCGATCCCGATGGGCTCCGTGCTAACCCTCCCGGCCACCGGCTCTGAATCCAACAAGGGCGCGGTGATCTCCCGCAAAACCACCGGCGACAAGCAGGCCTTTATGAACGAACACGTTCAGCCTGTCTTCGCTATTCTGGATCCGGTGTACACCTACACCCTGCCTGCGCGTCAGGTAGCGAACGGCGTGGTCGATGCCTTTGTTCACACCGTGGAGCAGTACGTGACCTACCCGGTGAATGCCAAAATTCAGGATCGCTTCGCGGAAGGCATTCTGCTGACGCTGATTGAAGAGGGCCCGAAAGCGCTGAAAGAGCCGGAGAACTATGACGTTCGCGCCAACGTCATGTGGGCCGCAACGCAGGCGCTTAACGGCCTGATCGGCGCTGGCGTGCCGCAGGACTGGGCGACCCACATGCTCAGCCATGAGCTGACGGCGATGCACGGTCTGGACCACGCTCAGACGCTGGCCGTTGTGCTGCCCGCGCTGTGGAACGAAAAACGCGACACCAAGCGCGCCAAACTGCTGCAGTACGCCGAGCGCGTTTGGAACATCACCGAGGGTTCTGACGATGCGCGTATTGATGCTGCCATTGAAGCGACCCGTAACTTCTTTGAAAGCCTGGGCGTGCCAACGCGTCTGTCCGGCTACGGCCTGGACGGCAGCTCCATCCCTGCCCTGCTGGCAAAACTCGAAGAGCACGGCATGACCCAGCTCGGCGAGCACGGGGACATTACGCTGGACGTGAGCCGTCGTATCTACGAAGCGGCACGCTAAGCGTTTTTGTCCTCCCGACTTTCGTTTTTTGACATTTCGTCCAGACTTAATGCACACCCCATCGTCGGAGTCCCCCTCCGACGATGCGCACCTGAAGGAGGAAAAATGGCAAACCAAACCGTAATCAAGCTGCAGGACGGCAACGTGATGCCCCAGCTGGGGCTAGGTGTATGGAAAGCCGGTAACGACGAGGTCGTCTCCGCCATTCATAAAGCACTGGAAGTCGGCTATCGGTCGATTGATACCGCCGCCGCGTACAAAAACGAGGACGGCGTGGGTACCGCGCTGGCCAGCGCCGGCGTACCCCGCGATGAGCTATTTATCACCACTAAACTGTGGAACGACGATCAAAAGCGCCCCCGTGAAGCGTTGCAGGAGAGCCTGGAGAAACTCCAGCTCGATTTCGTCGATCTGTACCTGATGCACTGGCCAGTTCCGGCCATCGACCATTACGTTGACGCCTGGAAAGGGATGATTGAACTGCAGAAAGAGGGGCTGGTGAAAAGCATCGGCGTCTGTAACTTCCAGGTACATCACCTGCAGCGTCTGATTGATGAAACGGGCGTCGCACCGGTGATTAACCAGATCGAGCTGCACCCGCTACTGCAGCAGCGTCAGCTTCATGCCTGGAACGCCACCCACAAGATCCAAACCGAATCCTGGAGCCCGCTGGCGCAGGGTGGTGAAGGCGTGTTCGATCAGAAAATTATCCGCGACCTGGCGGATAAATACGGTAAAACCCCGGCGCAAATCGTCATTCGCTGGCATCTGGACAACGGCCTGGTGGTCATTCCGAAATCGGTCACGCCGTCGCGTATCGCCGAGAACTTTGACGTCTGGGATTTCCGGCTGGACAAAGACGAGCTGGGTGAAATTGCGAAGCTGGATAAGGGCAAGCGTTTAGGGCCGGATCCGGATCAGTTTGGCGGGTAATCCCCTCACCCTGCCCTCTCCCCAAAGGGGAGAGGGTGTTCAAGTTCCCTCTCCCCTTTGGGGAGAGGGTTAGGGTGAGGGGTGAGGGGTGAGGACATCATCGTTATCCAATCTTACGCTTTACGCTCTTCTTCGTCCCCGCACCACCGTTCGAACGCTGATGCACAATCGGCGTGTGCTTTGTCAGCGCCGGGCGCGTATTGCGGTTCTGGCGACGCGCTTCGCGCATCTCATCCAGCGTCGGGGCCGGAACCAGGCAGTCGCGGCGCGAGCCAATCAGATGTTTTTTACCCATCTCTTCCAGCGCCTGGCGGATCAGCGGCCAGTTTTTCGGATCGTGATAGCGCAGCAGCGCCTTGTGCAGACGGCGCTGTTTATCCCCTTTCGGTACCACCACCTCTTCACTCTTGTAGCCAATCTTACTCAGCGGGTTCTTGCCGGTGTAATACATGGTCGTCGAGTTGGCGAGCGGTGACGGATAGAAGTTCTGCACCTGATCCAGACGGAAGCGACGCTGCTTCAGCCACAGCGCCAGGTTGACCATGTCTTCATCGCGCGTGCCCGGGTGCGCGGAGATGAAGTACGGGATCAGATACTGCTCTTTGCCCGCCTGTTTCGAGTAGGTGTCGAACAGCTGCTTAAAGCGATCGTAGCTGCCCATGCCCGGCTTCATCATCTTCGACAGCGGGCCTTCTTCGGTGTGCTCCGGCGCAATCTTCAGATAGCCGCCAACGTGGTGCGTCGCCAGCTCTTTGATGTAGCGCGGATCTTCCACGGCAATGTCGTAACGTACTCCGGAGGCGATGAGGATCTTCTTGATGCCCTTCAGGTCACGCGCGCGGCGATAGAGGTTGATCGTCGGCTCGTGGTTGGTGTCCATGTGCTCGCAAATGCTCGGGTAGACGCAGGAGAGACGACGGCAGGTCTGCTCCGCGCGCGGCGATTTGCAGCGCAGCATATACATGTTCGCGGTTGGGCCGCCGAGATCGGAGATCACCCCGGTAAAGCCCGGCACCGAGTCGCGAATGGCTTCGATCTCATTGATGATCGAATCTTCAGAACGGCTCTGGATAATGCGCCCCTCGTGCTCGGTAATTGAGCAGAAGGAACAGCCGCCGAAGCAGCCGCGCATGATGTTTATCGAGAAGCGGATCATCTCATACGCCGGGATACGGGCGTTGCCGTACGCCGGGTGCGGCACGCGCTTGTAAGGCAGCGCAAAGACGCTGTCCATCTCTTCGGTGGAGAGCGGGATCGCCGGCGGGTTGATCCAGATAAAGCGCTCGCCGTGCTTCTGCATCAACGCGCGGGCGCAGCCCGGGTTGGTTTCGTGGTGCAGAATACGGGACGCGTGCGCGTAGAGCACCTTGTCGGCTTTTACCTTCTCGTAGGACGGCAGCAGCACATAGGTCTTTTCCCACGGCTTCGGACGCGGCGGCTGCACAACGATAGCCTTCGCTTCCGCTTTCTTCGGCTCAACCGGCTTGTTATCCGCACACGGCAGATCTTCACCATACGGGTGCGGGATCGGATCGATTTTGCCCGGCATATCGATGATACGGGAATCTACCCCGCTCCAGCCCGGCAGCGCCTCTTTTACCATGATCGCGGTGTTGCGCACGTCACGGATGCTGCTCACCGGCTCGCCCTGCGACAGACGGTGTGCAACTTCCACCAGCGGACGCTCGCCGTTACCGTAAATCAGCATGTCGGCCTTGGAGTCTACCAGCACCGAGCGGCGAACGGTATCCGACCAGTAGTCATAGTGCGCGGTGCGGCGCAGGCTCGCCTCGATGCCGCCCAGGATCACCGGCACGTCTTTCCAGGCTTCTTTGCAGCGCTGGGTATAGACCAGGGTCGCGCGATCCGGGCGTTTACCCGCCACGTTATCCGGCGTGTAGGCGTCGTCATGGCGCAGCTTGCGGTCGGCGGTATAGCGGTTGATCATCGAGTCCATGTTGCCGGCGGTGACACCGAAGAACAGGTTGGGTTTACCCAGACGCATAAAGTCGTCTTTGCTGTTCCAGTCGGGCTGGGAGATGATCCCCACGCGGAAGCCCTGTGCTTCGAGCATACGGCCACAGATGGCCATGCCGAAGCTCGGATGGTCAACGTAGGCATCGCCCGTGACCAGAATGATGTCGCAGCTGTCCCAGCCCAGCTGGTCCATCTCTTCCCGGGACATCGGCAGGAACGGCGCCGGTCCAAAGCAGGCTGCCCAGTACTGGGGCCAGGAGAAGAGGTCACGATCCGGCTGGATCAGGGAAATTGCGCTCATAATGCTTCCGAAGAAAAAATAGACAAAAGGAGCGGGATTATACGCTGTTCATCCGTCAGATTTGAAGAAAAGGATGCAGGAAGCAGGCAGATATTCGTGGAAGTCGTTAAAATACAGCGCCCTGTTAATTTTGCATCATAATTACCCCTGACTCTCCCGGTCTTCAGCCGCCGGGAGGAATTCTGGCGTGGAGTTGCTTTGTGAAGTTCAACGATTCGTTACATGTGTCTCAGCTGCGGGTTGTGCTCCACCTCTGCGGTTTTTTGGTTCTGCTGTACAGCCTGTCGATGCTGCCGCCGATGGTCATCGCCCTGCTCAATAAAGAGCGGACCTACTTTGCGTTCCTGACCACCTTTTTGACCTTTTTCAGCCTCGGAGGGTTAACCTGGCGGGCAACCCGCCACGCCGGTATACAGCTGCGCACCCGCGACGGTTTCGTGATCATCGTGCTGTTCTGGCTGCTGTTTTCATTGATAAGCGCCATGCCGCTATGGATGGATGATGGCCTGCACCTCTCCTTTGCGGACGCGCTCTTCGAAGGGGTTTCCGGGATCACCACCACCGGGGCGACGGTGATCGGGGACGTCAGCGCCCTGCCGAAGTCTTACCTTTATTATCGCGCTCAGCTCAATTTCATTGGCGGATTAGGCGTCATCGTGCTGGCCGTCGCGGTTCTGCCGCTGCTGGGCATTGGTGGCATGAAGCTCTATCAGTCAGAGATGCCGGGTCCGTTCAAGGAGGAGCGCCTGACGCCCCGCCTTGCCGATACCGCACGTACCCTGTGGGTGACCTACTTCGCGCTGGGCGTGGCCTGCACCCTGGCCTACTGGCTGGCGGGGATGTCCTTTTTTGACGCCCTCTGTCACGGGCTTTCGACGGTGTCACTGGGCGGGTTCTCCACCCGCAGCGAGAGCATCGGTTTTTATGACAGCCACGCGATTGAGCTGGTTGCCGGGGCGTTTTCGCTGCTCTCCGCGTTTAACTTCACCCTCTGGTACGTCGCTATTGTCCGACGCACCCTGAAGCCGATTCGCCGCAGCCCTGAGGTGAGATTCTTTCTGAGCGCCGCCGCGGTGATTATCGTCATCACCGCCTGGCAGGTCTGGCACGCGGGAATGTACAACCCTGTCGATAGCCTGGTGCACGCCTTCTTCCTTGCCAGTTCGATGATGACCGATAACGGCCTTTCGACAGCTGACTATGCCCAATGGCCCGCCCACACCATCTTCCTGCTGTTGAGCGCCAGCTTTTTTGGCGGCTGCGTAGGCTCAACCTGCGGCGGGATCAAAGCCCTGCGTTTTCTCATTATGTTCAAGCAGAGTATTCAGGAGATGAACCAGCTGGCCCATCCGCGCGCGCTGCTGAGCATAAAGGTGGGCAAAAGCGTGGTGAATGAACGCGTCCTGCGCTCGGTATGGAGCTTCTTTTTTCTCTACGTGATGATCACGGGCTTTTTTGTCTGGGCGCTTAATCTGATGGGCTACGACCTGTTTACGTCATTCGCCACGGTTGCCGCCTGTATCAACAACATGGGGCTGGGATTTGGTGAGACGGCGTCAACGTTCGGCACGTTAACAGAGGGAGCGAAACTGCTGATGTGCGCGGCGATGATCTTAGGGCGTCTGGAAATTTACCCGGTGCTGATTCTGTTCTCGCGCTTTTTCTGGCGGGCTTAAAACATTCCCGGCGAACCGGGAATGTCAGGGGGTTAAGGCGCGGGGTTAATCAGCATCTGCCCCACGGAGCCCCTGTCCATCATCTCCAGCGTCTGGCTGTGGAACAGGAACGGGAAGTGCGGCCACGAAGGCTGGCCGTAGTAGACGAGCAGTTCAACCTGGCCGTCCACCCAGACGGTATCTTTCCATCCACGGTCTTCCGGGAACGGCATCGCACCGTTAACGTTGCGGATCAGGAAGCTTACCCCTTCAATATGGAACGACTGCGGCATATCTGAACGCACCGTCCAGCGCTCCCAGGTGCCCTGCTGGGCGGTGATATCAATACGGTTCACATCCCACAGCGCGCCGTTAATGCCTGGATCGTCGCCCAGGCTGATATCACGGCTGCGCACCGGCGAACCGCTCACGATCTCCTGCGGCAGCAGACGCATCGGCAGGCTGTCGGTGACCAACGGCAGCAGGCCGGTTGGGCGCAGGGTTAACACCAGCGTGGAGACCAGAATGCTCGACGGCTCAAAGAACCCGCGAATACGATCAACAATGCTCGCGGCTTCACCACAGGTGACGGAGACTTCATCCCCGTTGGTCATATCCACCAGAATTTCACGACGCTCTCCCGGCGCCAGCGCCAGCTGTTTTACGGAGACGGGCGCGGGTAAAAAGCCCTGGTCGCCGGAGATGACGTGCAGCGGGCGGCCATCGCTCATCTGTAGCTGATAACGGCGCGAGTTAGAGGCGTTGAGCAGACGCAGGCGCACCCAGCCACGGGACACTTCCACGTACGGGCTCTGCGCGCCGTTAACCAGCAGCGTATCGCCGACGAAGCCACCGCTGCCCGGCTCGCTGTACTCCGGCGTACCGAAGTTATCCAGACGTTTGTCCTGAATGATGACCGGGAAATCATCCACGCCGTAGTGGTTCGGGATCGGCAGCGATTTGCTCATCTCATCTTCCACCAGCCACATGCCGGCCAGGCCGTTATAGACCTGCTGCGCCGTACGGTTAGGGGTATTGGCGTGATACCACAGGGTTGCCGCGCTCTGGCGGATCGGCAGGACGGGCGCCCAGTCGGCGTTGGGGGACATCATTCGCGCCGCGCCGCCAATCAGCGGGCCAGGAACCTGTAAGCCGCTGATGGTCATGGCGACGTTTTCAGCCGTACGGTTGCTGTAAATGAGCTTAACGTCATCGCCGTTCCACACGCGGACGGTCGGCCCGAGGTAGCGCCCGTTAATGCCCCACACCGGCGCGCGCGTGCCCTGGGTGAACGACCAGTGGCTGCGCTGAAGCGTGAGGAAAAGCGGCTGCCCGCGACGGGATTCAATCAACGGCGGAATGGGCAGCGGCTGTTGCTGCCCGGCGGCGCTGGCTGTCAGCGGCATCGCACCCGCACAAAGGGCAATCCCCGAAGCCTGAATAAACTGACGCCGACTGAGTGACATATAAGCTCCATCTGAAACGACTAACAACGCGGGAATTCGTTTTCCCTTTAACGCCGGATTAAACCTTACCGGCGGCTTCTCTTTCTGCGACTTCTTTGTCCAGCAGCGCAATATGCTGAGCCATCAGCTCGCGGCAGTGGGCTGCCAGCTCGCGCACCTGGTCTTTACCATACTTACTGGTATCGACGGGTGGCAGCATTTCGACAATCACCAGACCATTATTCAGGCGGTTAAGATTAATCTTATTAGAAGTATTGGAAACGCACACGGGAATAATTGGAACACCTGCCGCAATTGCGGCATGAAACGCACCGGTTTTAAACGGCAGCAGACCGCGACCGCGGCTGCGCGTTCCTTCCGGGAACATCCAGATGGATATTTTGCGCTTTTTAAAATGGTTCACCACTTCCGCAATGGTGCCGTGCGCTTTTGCGCGGTTATTACGGTCGATCAGCAGGTTACCGGTCAGCCAGTACAGCTGGCCAAAAAACGGGATCCACAGCAGGCTTTTTTTCCCCACCGTTACGGTCGGCGGCAGAACAATATTGGAGGCCGTCACCATATCGTAGTTGTTCTGATGGTTAGCGATATAGATGGCGTTACCGAAATTCTCCGCCCCTTCAGGCAGGCGTTTTTCAACCTTCAGGCCAAACAGCGGCGCAAGGCGGCCGAACATATGGCCAAAGGTGGCAACATGCTTAGGATTACGCGGGCTGAACAGGCAGTAAATAGAGCCGAAAATACAGACCAGAATGCAGTAGATAACGGTAAGAATAAGACGAACAATATATAGCATAGCGACCTCTGAAGCCCTGACAGCTGACAATTATACTTCACCTGTGGCCAGGTAAGGACTTTATTACGAGCGCGTATTGTTAATCGCAACGCACGAATTAACAACGATTTTACGGGAAATTTTATTGAAATACCCCCTCCGGACAGAGGGGGTGTCACGGCATTACTCTTCGCTGTCGCCCGCACTGCTGCGCGCAGGGGAATCAATCTCCACGCGGTCGATACGCTGCAGGCCGCGCATCAGCGAACCGCGACGGCCGCGCTCGCCCACCACTTTCTGCAGCTCTTCCGGACGAAGCTTGATTTTACGCTTGCCGACGTGAATGGTCAGCGTGCTTTGCGGCGGCAGAAGGAAGAGATGCGCCAGGCCATCTTCACCTTTCGCGGCTTCCGCAGACGGTATGTTGATGATCTTGTTGCCCTTACCTTTCGACAGCTCCGGCAGGTCGCTGACCGGGAACATCAGCATGCGTCCGGCAGAGGTGATCGCCAGCAGCATGTCGCTCTCGTTCTCGATCACCAGCGGCGGCATCACGTGAGCGTTGTCCGGCAGGCTGATCAGCGCTTTACCGGCGCGGTTACGCGACACCAGGTCGTTAAAGGTACAGATAAAGCCATAGCCCGCATCGGACGCCAGCAGCAGCTTCTGGTCATCGGCCTCCATCAGCATGTGGTCAACCGTTGCACCCGGCGGCAGCGTCAGCTTGCCGGTCAGCGGTTCGCCCTGGCCGCGCGCGGAAGGCAGCGTGATCGGGTCAATGGCGTAGCTGCGGCCCGTGGAGTCGATAAACGCCACCGGCTGGTTGCTCTTACCTTTCACCGCCGCTTTAAAGCTGTCGCCCGCTTTGTAGCTCAGACCCGGCGCGTCGATATCGTGGCCTTTGGCGCTGCGCACCCAGCCGCTCTGCGACAGGACAATGGTCACCGGCTCGGACGGCTGCATGTCGTGCTCGTTCATCGCCTTCGCTTCTTCGCGCTCGTGCAGCGGAGAACGACGGTCATCGCCGAAGGCATCGGCATCCGCCTGCAGCTCTTTCTTCAGCAGGTTATTCATTTTGCGTTCTGACGCGAGGATCGCCTGCAGCTGATCGCGCTCTTTTTCCAGCTCGTTCTGCTCGCCGCGGATCTTCATCTCTTCCAGCTTAGCGAGATGGCGCAGCTTCAGTTCGAGGATCGCTTCGGCCTGGGTTTCGCTGATGCCGAAGCGCGACATCAGGGCCGGCTTCGGCTCGTCCTCGGTACGGATGATCTCGATCACCTCGTCGATATTGAGGAACGCCACCAGCAAACCTTCGAGGATGTGCAGGCGCTTAAGCACCTTCTCCAGACGATGGTTCAGACGACGGCGCACCGTATCGCGGCGGAACGTCAGCCATTCGGAGAGGATCTCCAGCAGGTTTTTCACCGCCGGGCGTCCGTCAAGGCCGATCATGTTCAGGTTGATGCGGTAGCTTTTTTCCAGATCGGTGGTGGCGAACAGGTGGTTCATCACCTGCTCCATGTCCACCCGGTTGGAGCGCGGCACGATCACCAGACGGGTAGGGTTCTCGTGGTCGGACTCGTCGCGCAGGTCGTCCACCATCGGCAGCTTTTTATTGCGCATCTGGGAAGCGATCTGCTCCAGCACTTTCGCGCCGGAAACCTGGTGCGGCAGCGCGGTGATCACCACGGCGCCGTCCTCTTTATTCCACACCGCGCGCATGCGCACGGAGCCGCGACCGTTCTGGTAGATTTTGCGGATTTCCGCGCGCGAGGTGATGATCTCGGCTTCGGTCGGGTAGTCCGGCCCCTGGACGATATCCAGCAGATCGTCCAGCGAGGTTTTTGGCTGCTCAATCAGGGTGATGGCTGCTTTCGCCACTTCACGCAGGTTGTGCGGCGGAATGTCCGTCGCCATGCCGACCGCGATACCGGTGGTGCCGTTCAGCAGGATGTTCGGCAGACGCGCAGGCAGCATTTTCGGCTCCTGCATCGTACCGTCGAAGTTTGGCACCCAGTCAACGGTTCCCTGACCCAGCTCGCCCAGCAGCACTTCGGCATATTTGGACAGGCGGGATTCGGTATAACGCATTGCCGCGAAGGATTTTGGATCGTCCGGCGCACCCCAGTTCCCCTGCCCGTCCACCAGCGGGTAGCGGTAAGAGAACGGCTGCGCCATCAGCACCATCGCTTCATAACAGGCGCTGTCGCCGTGCGGATGGTATTTACCCAGTACGTCACCAACGGTACGGGCGGATTTCTTGAACTTGGCGGTGGCGTTCAGCCCCAGCTCGGACATCGCGTAGACGATGCGGCGCTGAACGGGCTTCAGGCCATCCCCGATAAACGGTAACGCCCTGTCCATGATGACGTACATGGAGTAGTTCAGGTAGGCGTTTTCCGTGAATTCATGTAGCGCGAGGCGCTCTGCCATATCGCTCATTACGTGTGATTCCTCAACTCAGAAACCGAAGGGTTTCAGGCAATATTGCCGCAGATACTACCTCATCTGATGAATTGAGTCACAAAGAAAAAGGGCCGCATAAGCGGCCCTTTTCGGGTTATTTGTTCAGCTTGATGACCTGCTTCACGTCGATTTCAAATTCGTTCCAGTCTTTGTCGACTTTACCCTGCAGTTCGACTTTATCCTGCGGGGTCACGGTCACGCCGTTCCAGCGCTTGTGATCAATCTCGACCACTACCGTGCCGGACTCGTCGCGGAAGGTGTAGCGGTCATCGGACAGGCGCTCGGTAATGTTCCCGCGCAGCTTGACCCAGGCGTCGTCCTTCAGATCTTTGACTTTAGCCGCGGTGGTGAGGTTGGCGTTGTTATCGACAAAACCGCCCTGCTGGGTTTGCGTCTGGGTCTGTGTAGCGGATGGGCCAGTGAAACCGCCCTGAGCAGCAAAGACCGGCGCGGTGGTCATCATCATGATGGCAGCAATTGCAGCGAATTTTTTCATCGTAATCTCTCCCTTTAATGTCGTTTCACAATCCATTAAACAGGGTAAACCTTAACAACTTCTTAAGGGGAAAATTTATTTATTTTTACTGTACAGCAGGCGCTTGCAGAGGGTTTACTGACGGCATCAAGGAGGGAACATGCGCATTTTACTGGTAGAAGACGACAGGTTAATCGGTGATGGCATCAAAGCGGGCTTAAGCAAACTGGGCTTTAGCGTGGACTGGTTTACCGACGGGAAAACCGGACAGGCCGCGCTCGCCTCTGCGCCCTATGATGCCGTCGTGCTTGATCTGACCCTGCCGGAACTGGACGGTCTGGACATCCTGCGCGCCTGGCGCGAAAGCGGGCGCAGCGAGCCGGTGCTGATCCTGACGGCGCGGGATGCGCTGAACCAGCGCGTCGAGGGGCTGCGCCTCGGGGCGGACGATTATCTCTGTAAGCCGTTCGCGCTGATCGAGGTGGCTGCCCGCCTGGAAGCGCTGGTGCGCCGCAGCCACGGCCAGACGCGCAACGAGTTGCGCCACGGCAAGGTGACGCTCGACCCGGCAAGCCTCGTCGCCACGCTGGATGGCGAAACGCTGACGCTTAAACCGAAAGAGTTCGCCCTGCTGGAGCTGTTAATGCGTAACGCGGGCCGGGTGCTGCCACGCAAGCTCATCGAGGAAAAGCTTTATACCTGGGACGATGACGTCTCCAGCAACGCCGTGGAAGTCCATGTTCATCATTTACGCCGCAAGCTCGGGAGCGAGTTTATCCGCACCGTGCACGGCATCGGCTATACCCTGGGTGACGCATGAAGCTGAGCCTGAAGCTGCGCCTGACGCTTCTCTTTTTAGCGCTGTCTCTGACGGCCTGGTTTGCCGCCAGTCTGGTAGCGTGGCAGCAGACTACCCACAAGCTCGATAAGCTGTTCGATACGCAGCAGATGCTGTTTGCCAAACGGCTGCTGACGATGGATCTTGACGAGATCCGCGCGCCGGAGCGCATGCGCGAGGTGCCGAAAAAGGCCAAACACGGGCATCTGGACGATGACGCGCTGGCCTTTGCTATTTACGCTTCAGACGGCACGATGATCCTTAACGACGGCGAAAACGGGCGCGATATTCCGTATCACTATCGTCGCGACGGCTTTGATGACGGACGGCTTAAGGATGACAACGACGAATGGCGCTTTTTATGGCTGACGTCGCCAGACGGAAAATACCGCGTGGTGGTCGGCCAGGAGTGGGAGTACCGGCAGGATATGGCGCTGGACGTGGTCAGCTCGCAGCTGACGCCGTGGCTGGTGGCGCTGCCGGTGATGCTGCTGTTGCTTATTGTCCTGCTGAGCCGGGAACTAAAGCCCCTGAAAAAGCTGGCCCAGACCCTGCGTTCCCGCTCGCCGGACGCCACCGACGCCCTGCCCACTCAGGACGTGCCTGCGGAGGTGCGCCCCCTGCTCAACTCGCTGAACCATCTTTTTGCGCGTACCCAGGAGATGATGGCCCGCGAGCGCCGCTTCACCTCCGACGCCGCCCACGAGCTGCGCAGCCCGCTGGCCGCGCTGAAGGTGCAAACCGACGTGGCACAGCTTTCTCAGGACGATCCGCAGGCGCAGGAAAAAGCGCTGGCGCAGCTGCACGCGGGTATCGACCGCGCCTCCCGGCTGGTGGATCAGCTCCTTACCCTGTCGCGCCTGGACTCGCTGGATAGCCTGGACGGCGTAGAACAGATAGCAATGGCCGACCTGCTGCAGTCTGCGGTGATGGATATCTACCCTTCGGCGCAGCAGGCGGGTATTGATATTCGTCTGAACATCAACGCGCCGGAGGTGACTCGCACCGGTCAGCAGCTGCTTCTGAGCCTGCTGGCGCGTAACCTGCTGGATAACGCCACCCGTTACAGCCCGCGCGGCAGCGTGGTAGACGTGACGCTGAACACCCGTAGCTTCACCGTGCGCGACAACGGCCCGGGCATTTCACCCGATGCGCTGGCGCGTCTCGGCGAGCGGTTTTATCGTCCGCCGGGTCAGGACGCAACGGGCAGCGGGCTGGGATTATCCATTGTGAAACGCATTGCCGCGCTGCACGGCATGCGCGTCTCGCTGGGCAATGCGCCTGAAGGCGGCTTTGACGTGAAGGTCAGCTGGTAAGGGATTATTGCACTACGCGCAAAAGACTTTGCACATTTTGCTCATTTTTCCGCTCCGCCCTCGCGCGTAGAATACCGGACATACTCTCAGCATCGAGGACAAAAAATGAGCAATATTCTGATTATCAACGGCGCAAAAGAATTTGCGCACTCTAAAGGCCAGCTTAATGACACCCTGACCGAGGTCGCGGACGGTTTCCTGCGCGACGCCGGGCATGATGTTAAGGTCGTACGTGCGGACAGCAACTATGACGTGAAGGCCGAAGTGCAGAACTTCCTGTGGGCCGACGTGGTGATCTGGCAGATGCCGGGCTGGTGGATGGGCGCGCCGTGGACCGTGAAAAAGTACATGGACGACGTATTCACCGAAGGTCACGGTTCGCTGTATGCCAGCGACGGCCGCACCCGTTCAGACGCGTCTAAAAAATACGGCTCCGGCGGCCTGATTCAGGGGAAAAAATATATGCTCTCCCTCACCTGGAACGCTCCTCTGGAAGCCTTCACCGAAAAAGATCAGTTCTTCGAGGGCGTGGGCGTCGACGGCGCGTACCTGCCGTTCCACAAGGCGAATCAGTTCCTGGGCATGGATCCGCTGCCGACCTTTATCGTTAACGACGTGATAAAAATGCCGGACGTCCCGAGCTATATCGCAGAATATCGCAAGCATCTCGCGAAAATTTTTGCTTAACTGGTAGCCTGGAATTAAAGGAGTAGTAACCATGCTTACAGTAATCGCAGAAATCCGTACTCGTCCAGGTCAACATCACCGCCAGGCGGTGCTGGATCAGTTCGCGAAAATCATCCCAACCGTACTGAAAGAAGAAGGCTGCCACGGCTACGCGCCGATGGTCGATGCCGCTACCGACGCGAGCTTCCAGTCCACCGCGCCAGACTCCATTATCATGGTTGAGCAGTGGGAAACCGTCGCGCACCTTGAAGCGCACCTGCAGACCGCGCACATGAAAGCCTGGAGCGACGCGGTGAAGGGTGACGTGCTGGAGACCCACATCCGTATTCTGGAGCAAGGGGTTTAAAACCTGCCTTCCCTCTCCTTCCGGGGAGGGAAATCTCTCTGACCTGCTATGCTTATTCTGACTTCATGATTAACAGGAGGATGGAATGGGTCTTTTTAACTTCGTAAAAGAAGCAGGCGAAAAGCTATGGGATAACCTGACCGACCATAAAGGTCAGAGCGACAAAATCACCGAGCACCTCAAGAAACTCAACATTCCCGGTTCAGACAAAGTTCAGGTTAACGTTACCGACGGCAAAGCCAGCGTGACGGGCGACGGGCTGACCCAGGAGCAGAAGGAAAAAATCCAGGTTGCCGTCGGGAACATCGCGGGCGTCAGCGAGGTGGAGAACAACATCACCACGACCGATGCCAAAGATGAAGCCACCTACTACACGGTGAAATCCGGCGATACCCTGAGCGCTATCTCCAAAACCGTGTACGGCGATGCTAACCAGTACAACAAGATTTTTGAGGCTAACCGCCCGATGCTCTCCAGCCCGGATAAAATCTATCCTGGCCAGACGCTGCGTATTCCTAAAGCGTGATCAGCAAGCCGGGGAAATCAGCTGCTTTTCTTCCCCGGTTTTAACCCACGATGTAACTCGTTGATGCGCTTCATCGACTTGATGGTGCGCTGCGGCTCGGTGGAGGCCACGGATAAAATAATCATCTCCAGACACAGCAGCACCGTGCCGTGGAGCGGGATTTTACCTTTCTCGCCGCCGCGTGGGACGTGGATCACCACGCTGGCCTCTTTGCTGAATCGCGAGTCGATGGCATTGGTCAGCAAAATCGTGGGAATACCCAGCCGTTTTGCTTCGCGCAGCGTGGTTTGCCCTTCCCGGTGCGCGGATTTTTGCGCCATCATGATCAGCACATCCCCGCGCTGGAGCCCGATCAGCTGCTCGGCCAGCCCTATTCCGGTACGGTTAAGCGGCGTGGCGGGTAGCCCCATCCGGCTAAAGAGTCTGGCGGTGTATTCGGCCAAAATCCCGGACGCGCCAATTCCAAAAATGGCAACCTGCCTCGCCTGCGCCAGCAGCGAGACCGCCTGCGCCATCGCGAAGCGGTTATGGGGTTCAGACAACACTTCACAGGTATGCTGATGCCCCTCCAGCACGAAATCAATGCTCGCATTGACGTCGCTGGTCAGCGTATTTACCGTGGTGGAGATCTTTTCGCTGGAGGTCACGACCGGGCCAAACCACTGCTCCAGCGTCTGCTTCAGATCGCGCAGCCCGGCAAAACCCAGCGCCTGGATGGCGCGAACGACGGTGGCATCCGACGTTTTCAGCAGCGTCGCGATCTCCATTGCCGTCTGTTCCATCACCGCTTCCCGATTTTCATTGATATAGCGCGCCACCTGCAGCAGCCGAGGCGTGAGCTGGTGCGATCGCGAGCGGAGGCGGTCCCCGAAGAGATCAACTTTACGGCTCATCGTGACGCCTCCGGCAGCGGACGTCCGGCAATGTGCGACTGCACCTGCGCGGCCATCAGCCCTAACGAGGCGAACGAGTTCGAGATGGCCTCTTCACGCGAGATCAGCACGTAATGTCCGGTCCGACAGGCATTCAGGAACTGGCACCAGCCCGGCATCACTGCATCCATCGCTGCCAGCTCATCCTGCGGTTTGCCGCCCGTATCCCCGCGCCAGGTGGCGAAAACGAAATCGGCATCCAGTTCCGGCAGCCGCTCGGCGCTGACGTCAATGCGCCCCCCTTCCGGGATGGACTCAATCAGCGGCGGGAAGGTAAACCCGGCATCACGCAGCACGCGCCCCAGCGAATGGTAGCTGTGCATGGCGTTGATTTTCCCCTGATTGGCCTGAATTACCGACACGCTCACCTTGCGGGTATCAATCGTCGCTTTCAGCGCCTTAATTTGCTCCTGATAGCGCCGCTCCAGAATCCTGAGCCGCGCCTGCGTTCCGGTCAGCTGCGCCAGCTTGCGGTAGATCTCCGGCGCGCCGCCATCGAGATGATCGATGCTCACCGTCGGGGCAATTTTCTCCAGCTGTTCCACCGGGGTGTTGCGCGTCGGCTCGGTAACGATCAGGTCCGGTTTTGCGGCGGCAATGGCTTCGATATCGATATCCGCAGTGCCGATAAACTTGATGTCGGAATTATCGAAGTCGACGCCGGTCAACATGCCGCTGGAACGCAAGAAGTGGCTGCCATCCGGCCGGGTGCGGCCATGGCTCGCCACCGGCGGTACGCCAAGCTCAATTAACGGAATGGTAATGTCCAGGTCGTGTAACGAGACGATCCGTTTCGGATGCACCGGCACCACCACCTTACGGTTCAGATCGTCAGTAAACGTCTGCGTCGGCTCGGCCGCGCTCGCCGCAAACCCCACCAGCAACAGCATCGAAAACAGTATGCGCATGTTAACCCTCTAAAATCTGTCCCGACGCTGCCAGAGCAGCAGCAGGAAAAACGGTCCGCCAATCAGTGAAATCACAATTCCCGCCGGCAACTGCAGCGGGAGGAATGCCAGCCGCCCGACGTTATCCGCCAGCAGCACCAGCAGCGCCCCCAGCACGGCGCTACCCGTCAGGAGCGCCGTTTGCCCGCCGCGGAGCAGCAGGCGCGCCATATGCGGCGCAATCAGCCCGACAAAACCAATGCTGCCCACGCAGGAGACGCAGGCCGCCGTCAGCACTACCGGGGCGAGAACCCTTAGAAGCGCCAGCCGCTGTGTGCGCACGCCAAGGCCCGCGGCGACGTGGTTGCCGAGCAGCGCCACGTCGGCAGCGCGGGCGGTAAGCAGCAGCAGCGCAAACGCCGGAAGCGTCCAGACAGCGGCAATGCAAACCAGCGTCCAGTTTGCGGCGTGCAGGCTGCCCGCCAGCCACAGCATTGCCGTCTGCACGTCGCGCACGTCCGCCGTGGTCATAAAAACGCCCATTGCGGCGGCAAAGACCCACGACACGCCGATGCCGATCAGGATGAATCGCGGACGTGAGATATCGCGCGCCAGGGCCATCACCAGCAGCGCGGTGAGCAGCCCCCCGGCCATGCCGACCAGCGGCCGCCAGGCCAGGCCCAGCGCCGGGAACTGAAATATCAGCAGCAGTACCGCCGCGCTACAGCCCTCTTTCACCCCGATAAGCCCCGGATCGGCCAGGCCATTTCGGGTAATAGACTGCATTGCCGCCCCCGCCATACCGAGCATCCCACCGCACAGCGCCGCCATAAGCAGGCGCGGCAGGCGGATATCCATCACGATATAGCGCGCCTCCGCCGTCAGGCTTTCTGGATAAAACAGCGCACGCCCGATGGCGGAAGTCGGGATGGGCAGAGAACCATGCGTCAGGCCAAAACCTACCAGCAAGCAGGCTGCCAGCGTCAGCACGGCCAGATACGCCAACGCCTTTGGACGGACCAACGCCGAGAAGGCGCCAACCCGAAGCGCACGCAGTCCGGCACGGTTCATTTGAACATCCTCGAGGCCATGAAGATAAAGACGGGGGCGCCAACCAGCGCGGTCATGATGCCGGTTGCCAGCTCCCAGGGCGAAAACAGCGTGCGGGCAGCGATATCCGCCAGCAGCAGAACCAGCGCCCCGCACAGGGCGGACAGCGGCACCATCACGCGCAGATCGACCGACACCAGACGGCGGACGAGCTGCGGCACCACGAGTCCGATAAAGCCGATCGGCCCGGCAATGGAGACTGCCGCACCGCAGAGCAGCGCGATGGCCAGCAGAGCGAACAGCCGGGTTTTCAGCAGCGATACGCCAAGCCCCTGCGCCATTCTGTCGCCCAGCGCCAGCATGTTGAGCGAGGGCGACAGCCAGAGCGCCAGCGCAAAGCCCACGCCAGCCACCCACAGGGCAGCGGCAATCGTTTCACCGCTGACCCCCGCCAAATCCCCCGCCAGCCAGGTGCGCATGGCGAGCAGCGTCTGTTCATCCAGGATGAGCACCGTGGCGGTTATCGACGAGGCAAGCGCCGACATCGCCACGCCGCACAGCGTGACTTTCATCGGCGTAAGCCCGGTGCGTCCGGACGAGGAGAACGTGAGCACCAGCAGAAACAGCGCCGCGGCTCCGGCGGCGGTAATCAGCGGGCGCCCAAACGGCAGCGTCATCCCCAGCGCGCTCGTCAGCACCACAGCCAGTGCTGCCCCGGCGTTGAGCCCCAGAATATGCGGTTCGCCGAGCGGGTTGCGGATCGTGGATTGCAGCAGCACGCCCGCCACGCCGAGCGCGGCGCCCGTCACCATCGCGGCGCAGAGGCGCAGCAGTCTGAGTTTGATAATGACGTTATGATCGAAATTACGCGGATCGAAGTGGAAGAGTGCTTCCACCACCGTTTGCGGGGCGATAAGGCGGGCGCCGATCCCCAGATGGGCAATCGCGCCCGTTGCCAGCAGCACGGCGAAAATCAGGAAAGCCAGAGAGGTGCGCATCATGGCTGTTTTGCGACCTGGCGAAACGGCATAAAGAACGGTTTACCGGTCAGCGGATTGATGGACATATGTACGTCGACATCAAACACCGCTTTAATAAGCTCAGGCGTGCAGGCGTCTCCCTCATGCAGTACGCCCTCAACTTTTCCCTGGCGTAAAAAGACCAGCGAATCGCCGTAGTTTACGGCGAAGTTAAGATCGTGCAGTACCACCACCACGGTACGTCCATGCTCGCGCGTCAGCGTATGCAGCAGTTCGAGGATCTCCACCTGATAGCGGAGATCGAGGAACGTGGTGGGTTCATCCAGCAGGATATACGGCGTTTGCTGCGCCAGCGCCATGGCGATCCAGCAGCGCTGACGCTGGCCGCCGGACAGGCTTTCCACGGGCATGTGGGCAAACTCTGCCGTACCGGTCAGGCGCAGGGCCTCTTCCACAGCCTGCTCGTCCTCGTCGCTCCACTGGCGCATAACGTTCTGCCAGGGAAAACGCCCGCGCGAGACCAGCTCAAAGACGGTTAACCCTTCCGGCAGCAGCGGAGACTGCGGCAGGATGCCAAGCTGGCGGGCGACGGCTTTCGTCGGCTGCGCGTGGATCGCCTTGCCGTCGAGAACCGCCGCGCCGCCAAGCGGCTGGAGCAAACGCGCGATGGTACTCAGCAGCGTGGATTTTCCGCAGCCGTTCGCCCCCACCAGAACGGTGATTTTCTGCTGGGGGATCGCAAGGGAAATATCATCAACGATGATTTTTTTCTGATAACCGGCGGAAAGATTCTCCAGAACCAGCCCCGGTTTTGTCGTGTTGTGAGCCACGTGCATGCCAACGTAATAAAAAAGGGAAACAAATATAAATAAAAATCATTCTCTTTTGAGAGTTTGAGGCCGCGCCATGTAGTAGTCAAGAGAAGAAACACCCTGAATAAACCAGGGGTAAGGGAGCGTTACTACACTAGCCGGTAAAACATTAAGTGCTTAATTTTCAATAAGTTAATTGGTTATTACTGCGCTTTTCCGTTACGTTTCATAGATGTAGCCGATTTTTATCTTTTTTCATTTACTACTACATTTCCGCATGATTGAATGATTCTCAATTACATGTTCGATGCCGGTTCTGGCTAACGAGCAGACCATAAAGGGCAATGACTCACACGTTCTTCCGTGAATATGCTTCACGGATATTTTGGGATAACAGATGTAATGGCTACGTTCACACCTTCACTCTCTGGGGTAAAAGGGCGCGCGCTCTTTTCACTGCTGTTTATGGCGCCGCTGGTGCAGGCAGCAGACACCACGGCTAAAGACGGCGAAACGCTTACCGTCACCGCCGATCCAAATACTACGGCGGAGGCCACCAACGGCTACCAGCCGCTGAACACCTCCACCGCCACGCTGACCAACATGCCGATGCTGGATATCCCGCAGGTGGTGAATACCGTCAGCGATAAGGTGCTGGCGGATCAGCACGCCACCACGCTGGATGAAGCGCTCTATAACGTCAGCAACGTGGTGCAGACCAACACCCTGGGCGGTACGCAGGATGCCTTTGTACGCCGCGGGTTTGGCGCAAACCGCGACGGCTCGATCATGACCAACGGCCTGCGCACCGTCCTGCCGCGCAGCTTTAACGCCGCAACCGAACGCGTGGAGGTGCTCAAAGGCCCGGCCTCGACGCTTTACGGCATTCTCGATCCGGGCGGCCTGATTAACGTCGTCACGAAGCGGCCGGAGAAGACCTTCGGCGGCTCGATTTCTGCCACCTCTTCCAGCTTTGGCGGCGGCACCGGACAGGTCGATGTTACCGGCCCGATTGAGGGCACGCGCCTGGCGTATCGCCTCACGGGCGAGTATCAGGACGAGGACTACTGGCGCAACTTCGGCAACGAACGCAGCACGTTTATCGCCCCGTCGCTGACCTGGTTCGGCGACGATGCCACCGTGACCGTGCTCTATTCGCATCGCGACTATAAGACGCCGTTCGATCGCGGAACGATTTTCGATCTCAACACCAAACAGCCAGTGAATGTCGATCGCAAAACCCGCTTTGACGAGCCGTTTAACGTGACCGACGGGCAGTCCGATCTCGCTCAGCTTAACGCGGAGTATCGCCTCAACAGCCAGTGGACCGCGAAGTTCGACTACAGCTACAGCCAGGATAAATATAGCGACAACCAGGCCCGCGTTATGGCCTACGATTCAAAAACCGGCACCCTGACCCGCCGGGTGGATGCGACCCAGGGCTCGACCCAGCGCATGCACAGCACCCGTGCGGATCTGCAGGGCAACGTGGATATCGCGGGCTTTTATAATGAGATCCTCACCGGCGTGTCGTATGAAAATTACGATCTGCTGCGCACGGACATGATGCGCTGTAAGAACGTCAAAGGTTTCAATATCTATAATCCGGTTTACGGCAAACTCGACGAGTGTACAACCGTCTCCGCCGCTGACAGCGACCAGACGCTCAAGCAGGAGAGTTATTCGGCCTACGCGCAGGATGCCCTGTACCTGACGGATAAATGGATCGCCGTCGCCGGGCTACGCTACCAGTATTACACCCAGTACGCGGGCAAAGGCCGTCCGTTTAACGTCAATACCGACAGCCGCGACGAGCAGTGGACGCCAAAGCTGGGGCTGGTTTACAAACTGACGCCAGCAGTCTCGCTGTTTGCCAACTACTCGCAGACGTTTATGCCGCAGTCGTCCATTGCGAGCTACATTGGCGACCTGCCGCCGGAAACGTCGAATGCGTATGAAGTGGGCGCAAAGTTTGACCTGTTCGAAGGTGTTACCGCCAACATTGCGCTGTTTGATATTCACAAGCGCAACGTGCTGTACACTGAAAGCATTGGGGGCGAAACCATCGCCAAAACCGCGGGCCGCGTGCGCTCTCAGGGCGTAGAGGTGGATCTTGCGGGGTCGCTGACGGAGAACACCAACATTATCGCCAGCTACGGCTATACCGACGCGAAAGTGCTGGAGGACCCGGATTACGCGGGTAAACCGCTGCCGAACGTGCCGCGCCACACCGGCTCCCTGTTCCTGACCTACGATATTCACAATGCGTTTGCCGGGAATACCCTGACGCTCGGCGGCGGCGGGCACGGCGTAAGCCGTCGCTCGGCAACCAACGGTGCGGATTATTATCTGCCGGGCTATTTCGTGGCGGACGCGTTTGCAGCGTACAAGATGAAGCTACAGTATCCGGTGACGCTGCAGGTGAACGTGAAAAACCTGTTTGATAAGACCTACTACACGTCGTCCATTGCGACCAACAACCTGGGCAACCAGATTGGCGATCCGCGCGAGGTGCAGTTTACGGTGAAGATGGAGTTTTGACGTAAAAAAGCCCGGTGGCGCTAACGCTTACCGGGCCTACGATCCATTCCCTCTCCCTGTGGGAGAGGGTGAGGGCATCAGGCCTCAATATCCGCCATATCGCCTTTCTCCTGCAGCCAGTTACGTCGGTCTTCCGAACGTTTTTTGGCAAGGAGCATATCCATCACGGCGTTGGTTTGCTGTTCGTCTTCGTCGCTGATCGTCAGTTGCACCAGGCGACGCGTGTTCGGATCCAGGGTCGTTTCGCGCAGCTGCATCGGGTTCATTTCGCCCAGCCCTTTAAAGCGCTGCACGTTTGGTTTGCCCTTCTTACGCTTAAGCTGCTCCAGCACGCCCGCCTTCTCTTCTTCCGTCAGCGCGTAGTAAACCTCTTTGCCAAGGTCGATACGGTACAGCGGCGGCAGCGCAACGTGGACGTGGCCGTTTTTCACCAGCGTGCGGAAGTGCTTCACGAACAGCGCGCACAGCAGCGTGGCGATATGCAGACCATCGGAGTCCGCATCCGCGAGGATACAGATCTTGCCGTAGCGCAGCTGGCTCAGATCTTCGCTGTCCGGATCGATACCGATCGCAACGGAGATATCATGCACTTCCTGCGAGGCCAGCACTTCGTCTGAAGAGACTTCCCAGGTGTTCAGGATCTTACCCTTGAGCGGCATGATCGCCTGATATTCACGATCGCGCGCCTGCTTGGCCGACCCGCCCGCCGAGTCCCCTTCCACGAGGAACAACTCGGTACGGTTGAGATCCTGTGCGGTACAGTCGGCCAGCTTGCCCGGCAGCGCAGGGCCGCTGGTCAGCTTTTTACGCACCACTTTTTTGGCGGCGCGCAGACGACGCTGGGCGCTGGAGATGGCCATTTCAGCCAGCATCTCAGCCGCCTGAACGTTCTGGTTCAGCCACAGGGTAAACGCATCTTTCACCACGCCGGAGACGAACGCCGCGCACTGACGTGAGGAGAGACGCTCTTTAGTCTGACCGGCAAACTGCGGATCCTGCATTTTCACGGAGAGCACGTAGGCGCAGCGATCCCAGATATCTTCCGCCGACAGCTTCACGCCGCGCGGCAGAATGTTGCGGTATTCGCAGAACTCGCGCATCGCGTCCAGCAGACCCTGACGCAGGCCGTTGACGTGCGTACCGCCGAGCATGGTCGGGATCAGGTTGACGTAGCTCTCGGTCAGCAGCTCGCCGCCTTCCGGGAGCCACAGCAGCGCCCAATCCACGGCTTCGGTATCGCCGCTAAAGTTACCGACGAACGGTTTTTCCGGCAGCGTCGGCAGGCCGTTTACCGCTTCGCACAGGTAGTCGTTCAGACCATCGGCGTAGCACCAGGTCTGCTCGGTGTTGTTGACGTGGTCTTTAAAGGTGATTTCCACGCCCGGACAGAGCACTGCTTTGGCTTTCAGCAGGTGCGTCAGGCGAGAAACGGAAAAACGTGGGCTGTCGAAGAAGCTTTCGTCAGGCCAGAAGTGGACGCTGGTACCGGTGTTGCGTTTACCGCACGTGCCGACGACCTGCAGATCCTGCACCTTTTCACCGTTTTCAAACGCGATGTTGTACACCTGACCGTCGCGGCGGACGTTGACTTCCACGCGTTTGGACAGGGCGTTCACCACGGAAATCCCCACGCCGTGCAGGCCGCCAGAGAACTGATAGTTTTTGTTGGAGAACTTACCGCCCGCGTGCAAACGGCAGAGGATCAGCTCAACGGCGGGCACGCCCTCTTCCGGGTGGATATCCACCGGCATGCCGCGACCGTCGTCGATAACTTCCAGCGACTGATCGGCATGCAGGATGACGTCAACGCGTTTGGCATGGCCCGCCAGCGCTTCGTCCACACTGTTATCAATAACTTCCTGGCCCAGATGGTTTGGGCGCGTCGTATCGGTGTACATCCCCGGGCGGCGGCGAACCGGCTCAAGCCCGGTGAGGACCTCAATGGCATCAGCGTTATAGGTTTGCGTCATGATTTAAACTAGCAATTCGCATTGATTGTCAGTGGCTGTGCAGTCCAAGAAAATCGACAATCTGGGTGAAATGATTCTCAAAGCCCGTGAAAGCATGGTTTCCGCCCTCTTCTATAGTCTGGCGGCAGGAGGCGTAATACGCCACTGCCTGGCGGTAATCCAGCACTTCATCACCCGTCTGCTGCAGCAGCCAGATGAGATCCGGCGCTTCAAGCGGGTCGACCTGCATAACTTTGAGATCGTAAATATGGCGTGACTCTAGCACATATTGCTGCCCGGTGTAGGGGTTCTCGTTTTCACCAAGAAAGTCCCTCAGCAACTCAAACGGCCGAACCGCCGGATTAACCACAACGGCCGGCAGCATAAAGCATTGTGAGAGCCAGGTGGCATAGTATCCGCCCAGCGATGAGCCGACCACGCCAAACGATTCACCGCCGTGTTCAAGCACGATCGATTCGAGCATTTCCGCCGCCTCTGCCGGGTATGGCGGCAGCTGCGGGATGATCATCTCAACATGGGGGTGATGCTCGCTCAGCCACTGGCGAAACTGCGTCGCTTTTGCGGAGCGCGGCGAGCTGTTGAATCCGTGCAGATAAAGAAGCGTAGACATCAGTAGCCTTCTGAAGCGGTATCCGGTCGGAACTCTGCGCCCGCCAGGCGGCAGACTTCCGTGGTCAGCGTGCCGTCGGCATGCAGTTCCAGCCAGCGCCAGCCCGGCGCGATGGTATCCAGCGTAAAGTTGGCGCAGTGCGGCTTAAACTGCACGCAGGTCGACGGCGTCGCCAGCATGCGGCGTCCGTTCCAGTCGAGATCCTGTTCCTGATGAATGTGCCCGCACAGCAGATTTTTCACCCGTGGGAATTTCGCCAGCACGCTATCCAGCGCCGCGGAGTTGCGCAGGCTGTGTTGATCCAGCCAGCTGCAGCCCGCCGGTAGCGGATGATGATGAAGTAACAGCAGGGTGTGACGTTCAGGCTCAGCAGCCAGTTTGGTCTCAAGCCAGTCGAGCTGAAACTCGCTTAACTCACCGTGCGGGACGCCAAACACCTGGCTGTCCAGCAGCAGGATCTGCCACTGTTCACCCGCAAAAACACATTTCGCCGGAGAAATTCCCGCATCCTGAAGGGCGCTGTACATCGCGGGCTGGAAGTCATGGTTTCCGGGCAGCCAGACGCAGGGCACGCTAAAGCTCGCGATGCCTTCAGCAAAATGCTGGTAGGCCGCGGAGGATTGGTCCTGCGCCAGATCGCCCGTTGCGACAATCAGGTCGCAGTCGCGATGTTCAGCGTGAATGGCGCTCAGTACCGCCTGATAACTCTCCCAGGTATTAACCCCAAGCAAAGTTTCATGCTTTTCGGCAAAAAGGTGGGTATCGGTGATTTGTAATATCCTGACTGGCGCCCCACCAGCAACAGTCAGGTTCAACAGGCTTTCCAAATGGTGTCCTTAGGTAGGTTTATGACGCTAACAAACCGGAATCGCCATTGCTCCATGTGCTAAACAATATCTTAGCCAGTCGGCTAAAAACTGGTTAATTTGATGCTTTTCGTCGCGTTGATGCAACTTTTTATTCGGATAATCATACCGCGCCTTGAAGCGAAAGATCTGCTGACTTGAACACACTTCAGCGACCATCGCGTCGTGATAGAGACGCACCGTCATAGACGGCAGGCTCCAGTAGCTGATGCTGGGTGCCGTTTGCTCAATGTCCACCAGCGTAGTGTAGCGCGTTGATTCTGTTATCGTTAACCGATACTGCGCATTGCTCACCTGATAGCTTACCGTTTCGCCGGGTGCGTCGTTTCTCGGCAGCAGGCGGCGCAGCTGGGCGAAATTGGTTTCGCACAGGCGCATCATTTCTGGGAAGTCAGGCGTATAGCGCTTCATTTTTTCCACTCGTTTCGTAATGTCTGATAATGCAGCTGCAGCCATTGCAGGGCGATGACAGACGCTGCGTTGTCGATTAAACCCTCTTCTACCCACTGATAAGCCTGTTCCCGGCTCACCACATGAACCCGAATATCTTCGTTTTCATCAGCCAGACCGTGGATCCCTTCCGCCGTCGTGGCGTCCACTTCGCCCACCATAATGGACAAGCGCTCGCTGGTGCCCCCCGGGCTTGCCAGATAACTCAACACCGGTTTTGTGCGGCCTACCACCAGCCCGGCCTCTTCCAGCGCCTCGCGACGGGCGACGTCTTCAACTGACTCGCCCTCTTCGATCATCCCGGCCACCATCTCCAGCAGCCACGGGCTTTCGCTGGTGTCATACGCGGCAATGCGGATCTGCTCCACCAGCACGACTTCGTCACGCACTGGGTCAAAGGGTAGCAAGACAGCCGCATGCCCGCGCTCAAAAATTTCACGTCTGATTTCGCCGCTCATTTCGCCGTTAAACAGGCGATGCCTGAAACGGTAAAGATCCATCGAAAAAAAACCGCTATAAAGCGTTTCTCGTGCAATAATTTCTACATCGTTTTTGGCGAATGTCACGGGCAACTTTTCTGGTTTTTGCATGAGTCGAGTCCTGGTAGCAATGGTGATGAAATTGTGAATTTCAAGGCTGTTTGGCTGCCGTTTGTAAGGCTATATGGTAGATTGGTGCAAATTACCGCCAGATGGCACGTAACGCCAACCTTTTGGTGTGGATGATTCTGTTAGAATCGGCAATTATTTTTTAATTAGATCAGCGCTAATACTGCTTCACAACAAGGAATGCAAATGAAGAAATTGCTCCCCATCCTTATCGGCCTGAGCCTGACGGGCTTCAGTGCAATGAGCCAGGCGGAAAACCTGTTACAGGTCTACCAGCAGGCACGTCTGGGCAACCCTGATTTACGTAAATCAGCGGCCGATCGTGATGCTGCGTTTGAAAAGATTAACGAAGCGCGTAGCCCACTGCTGCCGCAGTTAGGTTTAGGTGCAGATTATACCTACAGCAACGGTTTCCGCGACGCTAACGGCGTTAACTCCAATGCTACCAGCGCCTCACTGCAATTAACACAGACGCTGTTTGATATGTCCAAATGGCGCGCCCTGACCCTGCAGGAAAAGAGCGCGGGCATCCAGGATGTGACCTATCAGACCGACCAGCAGACGCTGATCCTGAACACTGCAACCGCGTACTTCAACGTGCTGAGCGCCATTGACGCGCTCTCCTACACCGAAGCGCAGAAACAGGCGATCTACCGCCAGTTAGATCAAACCACTCAGCGCTTCAACGTGGGTCTGGTAGCGATCACCGACGTGCAGAACGCCCGTTCACAGTATGACACCGTGCTGGCTAACGAAGTGACCGCGCGTAACAACCTCGACAACGCGCTGGAATCCCTGCGTCAGGTGACCGGAAATTACTACCCTGAGCTGGCGTCCCTGAACGTGGACAGCTTCAAAACGGATAAGCCGCAGGCCGTTAACGCCCTGCTGAAAGAGGCGGAAAACCGTAACCTGACGTTGCTGCAGGCGCGTCTGAGCCAGGACCTGGCCCGCGAGCAAATTCGTCAGGCGCAGGATGGCCATCTGCCAACTCTGAGCCTGAGCGCGTCGACCGGCGTCTCTGATACCACCTATAGCGGCTCTAAAACGAATGGTGCCAATTCACAGGCTTATGACGACAGCAATATGGGTCAGAACAAAGTGGGCCTGAGTTTCTCCCTGCCGCTGTATCAGGGCGGGATGGTTAATTCCCAGGTGAAACAGGCGCAGTACAACTTTGTTGGCGCGAGCGAGCAGCTGGAAAGCGCGCACCGCAACGTGGTGCAGACCGTTCGCTCCTCCTTCAACAACGTCAACGCCTCCATCAGCAGCATCAATGCCTATAAACAGGCCGTGGTGTCTGCACAGAGCTCCCTGGACGCGATGGAAGCCGGTTACTCCGTGGGTACCCGCACCATCGTTGACGTGCTCGACGCGACCACCACGCTGTACAACGCGAAGCAGCAACTCTCAAGCGCGCGTTACCAGTACCTGATTAACCAGCTGAACATCAAGCAGGCGCTCGGTACGCTGAACGAGCAGGATCTGCAGATGCTGAACAGCGCGCTGGGCAAACCGGTCTCCACCTCTCCGGACAGCGTTGCGCCGGAGAACCCGGAGCAGGTTGCCGCCGTTGATAACTTCAACGCTAACGGCAGCGAGCCTGCTGCACAGCCAGCGGCAGCGCGTACTACTACTACGTCCGCCAGCAAAGGCTCTAACCCGTTCCGTAACTAAAGTTGTTATCACGCCCTCTCCCACCGGGAGAGGGCGCATCTGCATCCCCTCGAACGTAAGCCAACGTAAAGATCCCCCTGATTCCGCCTCTCTTCGCTTCATTTTCAACCACTCATCCACTATCCTGAGCGTTATTACCACTGGGTCCTGGAAGACAAACATGAAACGGACAAAAACGATCAATCACGCGTCGTTCCGCAAAAGCTGGAACGCACGTCACCTCACCCCTGTTGCGCTGGCAGTAACCGCTGTCTTTATGCTGGCAGGCTGTGAGAAAAACGACGAAACGGTATCGCTGTATCAAAACGCGGACGACTGCTCTGCCGCAACCGGCCAGGCAGCAGAATGTAAAACCGCCTACACCAACGCGCTGAAAGAAGCGGAACGCACCGCGCCAAAATACGCCTCACGCGAAGACTGCGTGGCGGAATTTGGTGAAGGTCAGTGTCAGCAGACACCGGCTCAGGCAGGTACTGCGCCGGAAAATCAGGCGCAGGCGCAGTCCAGCGGCAGCTTCTGGATGCCACTAATGGCAGGCTACATGATGGGCCGCCTGATGGGTGGCGGTGCAGGCTATCAGCAGCAACCGCTGTTTAGCTCGAAAAACCCGGCCAGCCCGGCTTATGGTCAATATACCGATGCCAGTGGCAAAGGCTACGGCGCAGCGACCCCGGGCCGCACCGTGACCGTCCCGAAAACCGCGATGGCGCCGAAGCCTGCAACCACCAGCACCATCACCCGCGGTGGGTTCGGTGAGTCTGTGGCAAAACAGACCAGCATGCAGCGTAGTGCAACAGGCACTTCTACTCGCTCAATGGGCGGCTGATCATGGAACGAGTCGGTATTACCGAGCGCCCGGACTGGCGCGAAAAAGCCACCGAATACGGTTTTAACTTTCACACCATGTACGGGGAGCCGTACTGGTGTGAAGATGCTTACTACAAACTGACGCTCGACCAGGTGGAAAAACTGGAAGAGGTGACGGCCGAGCTGCACCAGATGTGCCTGAAGGTTGTGGAAAAGGTCATCGACAGCGACGCGCTGATGACCAAATTCCGTATTCCGAAGCACACCTGGAGTTTCGTCCGGCAGTCGTGGAAAACAAATCAGCCCTCGCTTTACTCTCGCCTCGATCTGGCGTGGGACGGCGTGGGTGAACCGAAGCTGTTAGAAAACAACGCAGATACGCCAACCTCCCTTTATGAAGCGGCGTTCTTCCAGTGGATTTGGCTGGAAGATCAGATGAACGCCGGAAACCTACCGGAAGGCAGCGACCAGTTCAACAGCCTGCAGGAAAAGCTGATTGAGCGTTTTGCCGAGCTGCGGGAGCAGTTTGGCTTCAACCTGCTGCATCTTGCCTGCTGCCGCGACACGGAAGAAGACCGTGGTACGGTTCAGTATCTGCAGGACTGCGCTGCTGAAGCTGAAGTGGCGACCGAGTTCCTCTATATCGAGGATATCGGCCTGGGGGAAAAAGGTCAGTTTACGGATATGCAGGATCAGGTGATCAGCAACCTGTTCAAGCTCTATCCGTGGGAATACATGCTGCGCGAAATGTTCTCCACCAAGCTGGAAGACGCGGGCGTGCGCTGGCTGGAACCGGCATGGAAGAGCATTATCTCTAATAAAGCCCTGCTGCCGATGCTGTGGGAGATGTTCCCGAACCATCCTAACCTGCTGCCAGCTTATTTTGCGGAAGATGATTTCCCGCCGATGGAAAAATACGTCGTTAAGCCGATTTTTTCCCGCGAAGGGGCGAACGTCTCAATTATCGAAAACGGTAAAACGCTGGAAGCGGTTGAAGGACCGTACGGCGAAGAAGGAATGATCGTCCAGGAATTCTGGCAACTGCCGAAGTTTGGCGACAGCTATACGCTGATTGGCAGCTGGCTCATCAACGATCGGCCCGCCGGGATTGGCATTCGCGAAGACCGCGCGCTGATCACGCAGGATTTGTCACGGTTCTATCCGCATATTTTCGTAGAGTAAGATCTGCCGGGTGGCGGCTTCGCCTGGCCCGGCATGTTTTCACCCAACCTGCACCGACAGCATACTCAAACTGCCCATCTCAATGCCGTCAACCGGAATAGTAACCGGCTCCTGACCGTCCCATGCGCCCAAAACATAAAGCAGCGGCAGGAAGTGTTCCGGCGTCGGGTTAGAAAGCGAACCGCCTTCGTGATCCAGATAGTTCACCAGCGGATGCTCCTCAACCGGGCCTTGCCAGGTCAGGTTCGCTTTGACGTAGTCGTTAAAAGCGGCCGCCCACGGGTAAGGCGTATTCTCACCGTGCCAGCGCGCCGTGCGCAGGTTATGCACCACGTTGCCGCTTGCCACCAGCATGATGCCTTCATCACGCAGGTTCGCCAGCTTGCGGCCCATCTCCAGATGCCAGGCAGCCGGTTTAGTGCTGTCGATGCTCAACTGCACCATCGGGATATCCGCATCGGGGTACATTTTTATCAGCACGCCCCACGAGCCGTGGTCAAAGCCCCAGGCTTCTTTATCCAGCGCGACCGGGACAGGAGCCAGCAAATCCACCAGCTTTTGCGCCAGCTCAGGCGATCCTGGAGCCGGATAATGCGTATCGTACAGCGCCTGCGGGAAGCCGCCGAAATCATGAATGGTCTTTGGTGCTTCCATGGCGGTCACGCCAGTGCCACGGGTGAACCAGTGCGCGGACACCACCACAATCGCCTTCGGTCGCGGCAGCGTCTCGCCCAGATGACGCCAGGTACGGGTATAGACGTTGTCTTCCAGAACGTTCATTGGGCTACCGTGGCCTAAAAACAGGGCCGGCATACGGGAAGATGACATGGTGGTATCCTTAGAGAAGGTGTCAATTTGATGGTTCTACATTACGCGCATTCAGATAAAGATGAACGCAGATAACCGTGAAGATCATCATCAGGAAATTTGAATATGAGGCTGCTTAACCACGTACAGACCCCCTCATCAGACTATACTCACTGGCTGTGAAATACAGATGACAATAATAACCCGCACCAATGCCAGTAAATATTATAAAATTAATGTCAACATTTATACCGACCAAAAATACATTAAAAAAATTATATTATCATCGCTGCTCAGCCGCTAAATCAGGGGAGCAGGCCGGACCTTACAATCAACAGAAATTATATATAAAGGTTAACTTAAATTAGCTTTAAGCTACAGTAATCGCATTCTCTCCCCATCCTCCCGTATACTCAAACTGCTTTCTGAAATTAATATTCAGAGTATGAATTCATTTGAAAAAGGATATTTTCATGTATATGGGTAAAAAAGTACTGTTAGCGGTTGCGATGGCTGCCATTGTATCGGGTTCTGCCTTCGCGGAAGAACAGGGTTCCGGCAAAATTAAATTTAAAGGCGTGGTTATTGATGCACCATGCAGCATTGCACCGGACAGCGTTGACAAAGAAGTTGACCTGGGTGAAGTGACCACTGCCGTTATTAATGCCAACAAAAAGTCTACTGCTGTTCCGGTTGATATCAACCTGGAAAACTGCCAGCTTGACGATCCTGCTGATGAGACCGACACGCCAATTACCAAAGTCGATGTCACCTTCACCAGCGCAGCAACAGACGCGACTGACACCAATCTCATGACTAACACCTACGCCAGCGGCGCACAGAACGTGGGCGTTCGTTTGCTGGATAACGCCGAATCCAACATCACGCTGGGCGCGGCTAATGAAGTTGATCTGCTGGCAGGCTCCACTACTCAAACGCTGCACTTTAAAGCGTTAATGGAAGTGCCTGCAGGTAAAACCGCGACTGCCGGCCAGGTAGAAGCCACCGCCAACTATGTGCTGATGTACAAATAATACTACGCGACAAAACAGACCGGCTGGCTTAATGCGTCAGTCGGTCCGCAACATTATTTTGAGTAACAGGATGATGACATATAAATTACAAAAAATAATCATCATTGCGTCCCTGTTAATGGCGAAATTCACCTGCGCCACTGAGTTTAATATCAATGCTATTGATAAAGACCAGCGAGGCAGCGTCGATCTTTCTCTTTTTAAAGATGAAATAGCCGTCATCCCCGGAAGCTATTTTGTTACCGTTTCTATTAATGACGTTCCACTGGCGAACGGATGGCAGCTTAACTGGAAAGCGTTTAATGATTCAGTACAGGTATGTATTCCGTCTGAACTGGCTGATACCTTTGCACTAAAAGATGATATTCGTAACGCTTTACCCGAAAAAGACGGATGCATTGATTTCACCTCCAGGCCCGATATTACCTTTACGTTTGAGCAAACAACCCAAACGTTAAAAGTTACCGTTCCGCAGGCATGGCTGCAGTATCGTGCCGCTGACTGGATGCCTCCCTCCACATGGGACAACGGCGTGCCGGGCGTATTGCTGGATTACAACCTGTTCGCCAGTCATTACCAGCCCAATAACGGATCGGCCTCGGATAACGCCAACACCTATGGGACCGCCGGTGCCAATATGGGTCCATGGCGGTTGCGCAGCGATTATCAGTACACACAAACGCATACCGACGCCGGCTCTGAACATGACGGACGTTTTTCCCGTGTTTACATGTTCCGCCCCTTGCCTTCACTCGGGGCGAAGTTGACCCTTGGCGAAACGGATTTTCAGTCTGCCATTTTTGATGCGTTTACCTATACCGGCGCCTCCCTGATCAGCGATGAACGCATGCTACCATGGTCCCTGCGGGGTTACGCGCCACAAATTACCGGGATTGCGCAAACCAACGCGACGGTCACGGTCAGCCTGGCCGATCGCGTGATCTATCAAAGTAAAGTTCCGCCGGGACCGTTTGTTATTCAGGATCTTAACCAGTCTGTGCAGGGCACGCTGGACGTAAAGGTGACGGAAGAGGATGGGCGCGTCAGCACCTTCCAGGTCTCGGCAGAATCGGTGCCGTTTTTAACGCGTAAAGGTCAGGTTCGCTATAAGCTGGCGACCGGAAAAGCGCGAAAAGACGCGTCTCATGACGTTGAAGATAACGCCTTTATGAGCGGTGAATTCTCCTGGGGTATGCTGTCACAAACCTCCCTTTATGGCGGTTCGCTCGCCGATGGCGATCGTTACCGGTCCGTTGCCGCCGGGATCGGACAAAATATGGAGTACCTGGGCGCCCTCTCTTTTGACGTGACGCAGGCGACCAGCCGGTTGCCCAATCAGAATAGCCAGACAGGTTACAGCTACCGCTTTAACTACAGTAAACGTTTCGATACCACCGGCAGCCAGCTTACGCTCGCCAGCTATCGCTACTCAGACCCGCAGTTTCTCAGCTACGCCCGTTTTCTGGATGATGACAATAACGACCGCCAGTCAGAAAAACAGACGCTCAGCGTGACGGCAAGCCAGTACATTTCAGCGCTATCGCTCAACCTCTATGTCAACATGCTGCGTCAAACCTGGTGGAATGACACCCCCTCCACAACGGGCAGCGTGACAGCAGGCTATAACTTTGACATTGGTCGCTGGAAAAACCTGGGCGTCACCGTGTCGTGGAGTAAAACGCACTATGAAGACGAAGACGACGATACGCAGTTCTACCTCTCACTGAGCGTACCGCTCGACCCCGATCATCGTCTGAATTACGACCTGCGTAACGGCGACAGTCTGAGTCAGAACGTTTCGTGGTATGACACATCAGACCGCAACAATACCTGGGGTGTTTCCGCAGGTACCGAGAGCGAGAAATCAGATGCCGGCGCGCAGGTGAGCGGTAACTATCAACATTATTCTCCATATGGCGACCTGAATCTCTCCGGGAGTTATAAGGCTAATGAATACAATTCCCTGAGTGCCAGCTGGAATGGCTCCTTCACCTCAACGGCCAAAGGTGCTGCGCTGCATCGTCGCAGCTACGGTAACGAGCCGCGCGTGATGGTCAGTACCGACGGCGTAGGCAACATCCCGCTGAACATGTCGCGGGATGAAACCAACCGCTTTGGCATTGGCGTTTTACCGTCCATTTCCAGCTATTCGCCCTCCAGCGTGCAGGTCAATATGAACAATCTGCCCGATGGCGTAGACGTGGACACCCGCGTCGTGACTTCAACCTGGACAGAGGGCGCCATCGGGTACCGTCAAATTGCAACCCGAGCAGGCAACGATATTACAGGCATCTTACGTACGCCGTCCGGCACGCCGCCGCTGGGGGCGATTGTTCGCCTGCTGGATAACGATCGACAGATTGGAATGGTCGCCGATGATGGCCACGTCTGGCTGGGCGCCGTAGAGCCAGAACAGCAGTTCCGCGTAACGTGGGGGGACAATCAGCAGTGTCGCTTCGCGTTACCTTCACAACTCGAAAACAGTATGCAGTTGATACTGCCATGTCAGTAAGAAATCATGATGAAATTCACCCTACTTAAAAACCTGTGCCTGATGCTTATCGGCACCGCATTTGCCAGCCACGCAGCCGTTAACCTGGACCGCACGCGCATTGTCTTCCCGGAAAGCGACAAGGCCAGCAGCCTGAAGATAGAAAACCAGAGCAAAGCGCTGCCCTATCTGGCGCTCTCCTGGATTGAAGATGAGAAAGGCCGCAAGGAGGATACGCACTTCATGGCGCTGCCTCCGATTCAACGCATTGAAGCGGGCTCCGCGTCGCAGGTCAGGATCGTTAAGCAAGCGGCCACCGGCCAGTCGCCAAAAGACAGGGAATCCCTGTTCTATTTCAACCTGCGAGAAGTGCCGCCAAAAAGCACCAGCGCCAGCGAAGAGCGCAGCGTCATGCAGGTGGCGATGCAGAGCAGGATCAAACTGTTCTGGCGTCCTAAAGCAATTACCAAAAAGCCCGGCGAGCAGGCAGAAATGCGGATGGAAATTTCAGCCACCGCGAAAGGGCTGACTATACATAACCCGACGCCGTACTACATCACCCTGGCCTGGCTCAGTAAGAATGCCAAAACCATGCTGCCGGGCTTCGACAGCCTGATGCTTGCACCTTTCGCAACGGCAACAGCCTCTACCGGTGACTACCACGGTAATTATTACAGCATCGGCTATATCGACGATTACGGTGCGTTGAAAAAAGTCGACGTGCAATGCGCGGGTACAGCGCAGTGCAAACTTACCGAACGGAAGATCGAAAAAGATGCGAAATCTCGCTAATATCCTGTTTATTTTGCTGGTTTCTGCACTGCCGTTAAAAGAGGCGCTGGCACTGGACTGCTATCTGGGCAGCTCCGGCGGTCCCGTTGAGGAGACCAAAACCATCTCGCCGTTCGCCATTCCCAGCAATGCGCAGGTGGGCGAAAAAATTTGGGAATCAGATGACATCAAAATTCCGGTGACGTGCAACCACAACGTTGTCGGCGGTTTTGAACAAGAAGATATCTTCGCCTGGGTAAACCCTTATCCTGCCGCATCGGATCCCTATTATGAACTGGGCGTGACCTATGAAGGGATGGATTACGATGCAACCGGCCAGCCTAACGGCGTCGATACCCGCCAGTGTCTGGACAACCAAAACATCACGATTTATACCCCGGCGCAGATCCGGCAGATGGGCTGGGAAAACCTGATCTGCTCCGGTAACCCGGACGATATCCATACCTCGCGCACCTTTGTTGCTCGCCTGCGCTTATACGTCAAAATCAAAGCGATGCCGCCCCACGGCTACGTCAGCTCCCTGGGCGATTACATCGTTGTCCAGTTTGACGGAAAAGGCGGCGTGAACCAGATGTCGGACGCGAAAAACCTCAAATATCACATCAACGGTCTGCAAAACATTACCGTGCTGGATTGTGGGGCGACGTTCAGTATTTTCCCGGAGAATCAGGAGATCGATTTTGGCACCTTCAGCGCGCGCGATATTGTGAATCAGCAGACGCGTAGACGAACCTTTTCGGTGAAGACGACGAAGGTGCAGGATGCACAATGTTCAGATGGGTTCAAAATGGATTCGTCGTTCTATACTACGGAATCGCTCACCGCTGAGGACACGGCATTACTTATTGGGAATGGCTTGCAGTTGAGAATACTCAACGGCACTCAGCCCTACACCTTTAACCACTATGAAGAATATGCCGATTTTACGGGCAGCACGCTGCAATATCAGCAGGATTACACCGCAGAGCTGTCACCAGTAGAAGGAAAAGCTATCCAGTCCGGTCCTTTCGAAACCGTGGTGTTATTCAAAATTAACTATCACTAGCAACAAAAAAGCCGGGTTTCCCCGGCTTTTTCACATCAGCAACTTCAGCTGGCTTTGCGCTCGTGCGCCTGGCGGTACTCCACCAGATCTTCAATCGTCACCACCGGCATGTTGTGCAGACGCGCAAAGGTGATGCACTCCGGCGCGCGCGCCATGGTGCCGTCATCATTAGTGAGTTCGCACAGCACGCCAGCCGGTTTGAAGCCAGCCAGCGTCACCAGATCGATGGTCGCTTCGGTGTGGCCACCACGGGTCAGCACGCCGCCCGGCTGCGCACGCAGCGGGAAGACGTGGCCTGGACGGTGGAGATCGGATGGTTTTGCGTCATCGGCAATCGCTGCACGCACGGTCGTCAGACGGTCAGCCGCCGACACACCGGTAGTCACGCCATGGGCCGCTTCAATGGTCACGGTAAAGCCGGTTCCGAAGGCGCTGGTGTTGTTTTCAACCATCATCGGCAGATCGAGCTGCTGGCGGCGGTCTTCGGTAATACACAGGCATACGATGCCGCTGCCGTGACGGATGGTCAGCGCCATCTGCTCAACGGTCATGTTTTCGGCGGCAAAAATCATGTCGCCTTCGTTTTCACGGTTTTCATCGTCAAGCACCATCACACCGCGGCCTTCGCGCAGTGCATCCAGTGCATGTTCAACACGTTGAATTGAAGTGCCAAAAGAGGAAAGTAGCGTCTGATTCATGGTAAAAAAACCTCATTAACTTTATGGTTACCAGAATCAGGGCAGTCTTAGGAGCGCCGTACAAGCGGCAAAAAAATAACGTGAGCGGGCCATGCCCGACTGGATCGTTACTCTCTCCCATCCGGACTCTAACCGTCGGCCCCGGAATTACACCGGATCTGCTGACCTTTGAGAATTCACTCAAAGCGCTCGCGGGCTTTCAGCATGACGCTGATTTACCGCCGGTGGGGAATTTCGCCCCGCCCTGAGAATAAGCGAGATAACTATAACGCTATTGATTAACCTGGGCAATGCATAAGCTTCAAACAAATCTGCTTTATCCTGGGTCATGACGCGCTACAATGTTCATCAACACCGACTTATCAAGGGAAGCCATTATGATTGACCCGAAAAAAATTGAGCAGATCGCGCGTCAGGTTCATGAGTCCATGCCGAAAGGCATTCGTGAATTTGGTGATGACGTAGAAAAGAAAATCCGCCAGACGCTGCAGGCGCAGCTGGTTCGCCTTGATTTAGTCAGCCGCGAAGAGTTTGACGTGCAGACCCAGGTTCTGCTGCGCACCCGCGAGAAGCTGGCGCTGCTGGAACAGCGTCTGACCGAGCTGGAAAACCGTAATGCACCGGAAGAAGTGAAGCCAGCACCGGCTATTCCACCGGTGGACGACCAGGAGTAAGTGCGGCCTGTTGTGCCCGGTGGCGGCTACGCCTTACCGGGCCTACATGAACGTGCAGGTCGGGTAAGGCGCAGCCGCCATCCGACATAAAAAAACGGGCCAACAGGCCCGTTTTTTACTGACTGTCTTTCTGGATCTTCTTGATGATGTTGGTGGTTGAGCACCCGTCCTCAAAGTTGAGCACCATCACTTCACCGCCGTTGGCCCAGACCTCTTCGCTGCCCGCGATTTGCTCCGGCTTGTAATCCCCGCCTTTTACCAGCAGGTCCGGCAGAATGCCGGCAATCAGGCGCTGCGGCGTGTCTTCTTCAAACGACACCACCCAGTCCACCGCTTCCAGCGCGCCGAGCACGATCATACGCTGCTCCAGTGGGTTCACCGGACGCGTTTCGCCCTTCAGGCGCTTCGTCGACGCATCGCTGTTGACCGCCACAATCAGGCGGTCGCCCAGCTTGCGCGCGTTCGCCAGATACGACACGTGGCCCGCGTGCAGAATGTCAAACACGCCGTTGGTCATCACCACTTTTTCACCACGCTTGCGCGCGGCGGCAACGGCCACCTTCAGCTCGTCTTCGGTCATGACGCCAAAACCGGTGTCGGCGCGGCCGCGCACCGCGTTTTCCAGTTCGATTGGCGAAACGGTTGAGGTACCCAGTTTCCCCACCACCACGCCCGCCGCGGCGTTAGCGAAGTAGCATGCCTCTTCAAGGGAGTTACCCGCTGCCAGCGTCGCCGCCAGCACGCCGATCACCGTATCGCCGGCACCGGTCACGTCGTACACTTCCTGCGCCTGGGTTGGCATATGCAGCGGCGCCTTGCCCGGCTGCAGCAGCGTCATCCCCTGCTCGGAGCGGGTCACCAGCAGCGCAGAGAGCTCGAAGTCAGCAATGATCTTCATGCCGCGCTCAACCAGTTCGTCTTCCGTTTTACACTTGCCCGCCACCGCTTCAAACTCGGAGAGGTTTGGCGTCAGCAGCGTCGCGCCGCGATAGCGCTCAAAATCGGTGCCTTTCGGGTCGATCAGCACCGGCACGCTGGCTTTGCGCGCCAGCTGAATCATCGTCTGCACGCTCGTAAGCGCGCCTTTGGCGTAGTCGGAAAGCACCAGTGCGCCGATATTACCCAGCGCCTGGTTGATACGCTCGTGCAGCGGTTCAGGGTCGACGCCTTCAAAGCCTTCTTCAAAATCGAGTCGGATCAGCTGCTGGTTGCGCGACAGCACGCGCAGTTTCGTAATCGTTGGGTGGGTCGGAACAGAAACGAAGTCGCACTTCACGTTCACGTCCGCCAGCGACTTGCTCAGCGCGCGCGCCGCATCGTCGATGCCGGTCAGGCCCACCAGACGCGAGTGCGCGCCCAGAGAGGCAATGTTCATCGCCACGTTTGCCGCGCCGCCGGGACGTTCTTCAATGGTGTCGACCTTAACCACCGGCACCGGTGCTTCCGGGGATATGCGGCTGGTAGGCCCATACCAGTAGCGATCCAGCATCACATCCCCAACAACCATTACTCCAGCACGTTCAAACTCTGGCAGTGTTACTTTCATTCCTGACTCCAGAAAGATTCACAATTTGCGCGCGATAATATCACACTTGATTTGTTACGCACGGTTCCACCAGCCACTTCTGCCAGCTGGCCGTTACCTGAGCACGTTCATGAACAAAACAGTCCAGCACCACATGCCCCGGCTGCTCCTGCAATGCCAGGTGATGAAGTTCATCGCGCAGCGTGGTGTAGGCGCGGGTTAAGGCCTGGGCCTCCTGCTCGTCCATGATGTCGTTTTGCGCCAGCAGTTCCAGAATGCGCACGTTATCGGACCAGCGCGTCAGCTTCGGCTTGTCATGGGCGTGCAGCAGCACCAGGTACTGAGTGATAAACTCAATATCGGTAATCCCGCCCTCATCGGCTTTGATATCAAAGCGATCGCGGTGTTTATTCCCGAGGTGCGCGCGCATTTTCTCGCGCATTTCGCGCACTTCCGTTTGCAGCGTGCTGCCATCACGCATGGTGGTCATAACCTCCTTGCGGATGACGTCAAACTGCGTTTTGAGCTGCGGATCGCCATAGACCACGCGAGCGCGCACCAGCGCCTGATGCTCCCACGTCCAGGCTTCATTCTTCTGATAATCGGCAAACGCGTCCGTTGAGGTCACCAGCATACCCGCCGCGCCGGACGGGCGCAGGCGCGCATCCACTTCATACAGAATCCCCGACGAGGTGCGGGTGCTGAACAGGTGCATGATGCGCTGGGCCAGGCGCAGATAGAACTGACGCCCGTCAATCTCGCGCTCGCCGTCGGTCATCACGTCCGCCGGGCAGTCGTGCAGGAAAATTAAATCCAGATCGGAGCTATAGCCCAGCTCCCAGCCGCCCAGCTTGCCGTAACCCACCACCGCAAACCCTCGCCCCTCACGGTCAGCGAGGTGTTTCGGCTGGCCGTAGCGCGCCACCATCTGCACCCACGCCTGATGGACAACCGCATCAATAATCGCTTCCGCCAGCCAGGTTAAGTGATCGCTCACTTTCATCACCGGCAGCGTACCGGCGATGTCCGCCGCTGCGACGCGCAGCATCTGGGCCTGCTTAAACTGACGCAGCGCCTCCAGCTGTTGCTCTTCGTCCTCTTCCGGCACGCGCAGGAGATACTGGCGCAGCTCGTCCCGGTAGGCGTCCGTCGCCGTTGGCTGATACAGCGTGTTCGGGTCGAGCAGTTCATCCAGCAGCAGCGGGTAGCGCGCCAGCTTGTTGGCCACCATCGGCGACGCGGCGCAGAGGGAAATCAGGTGCTTCAGCGCCCCCGGAAATTCGCTCAGCAGCTCAAGATAGGTGGTGCGCGTGATAATCCCGCTCAGCAGCGGCATCATGCGCGACAGCGGCACCGGCGCGTCCTCACGCGAGCAGACCTCGCTCAGCAGGTGCGGCATCAGATGATCCAGCACCTGACGACCGCGCGGGCCGATGGCGCGCTTGTTCAGCTCCAGACGGAAATCAGCAATTAAGGCCACCACGCGATGGCGGGCATCGTCGCTTAAGTGCGCCAGCACCGGCGTGGTGTCATCTTCCTGAAGCGCGTCCTGCCACAGTTCGCGCCAGTGCTCGGAGAGCGCATCGTCCGGCGATTCACTTTCGTCGTCGCCGATCAGATCGTTAAAGATGCGGCGCACGCCTGCCATATGGGCATCCAGCCGTTGGGTCAACGTTGACCAGTCGTCCACGCGCATGCCCCAGGCCAGACGCGCCCGGTTAAGGTCATCGCCCGGCAGGGTCTGGGTCTGTTCGTCGTTGATGCTCTGCAGCAGGTTTTCCAGACGGCGCAGGAACAGATAGGCCTCGCGCAGGGTTTGCGCGTCGCCGTCCGGCAGCAGGTGTAGCTGCTCAATGGCGCTCAGCGTCGGCAGCAGCGAGCGGGACTGCAGCGACGGCTCGCGCCCGCCGCGGATCAGCTGGAAGACCTGAACGATAAATTCGATTTCGCGGATGCCGCCCGCGCCAAGCTTGATATTGTCCTTCAGCCCACGGCGGCGCACCTCGCGGGCGATCATCCCTTTCATATTTCGCAGGGACTGGATCACGCTGAAGTCAATGTAGCGGCGGAACACAAACGGGCGCAGCATGGCACGCAGCTCGTTGGCGTAAGCGTCGTCGCTGTCGCCCATGATCCGCGCTTTGACCATCGCGTAACGTTCCCAGTCGCGTCCCTGCTCCTGGTAATAATCTTCCAGCGCGGCGAAGCTCAGCACCAGCGGACCGCTGTCACCAAACGGGCGCAGGCGCATGTCCACACGGTAGACGAAGCCGTCCTGCGTCGGCTGGTCCAGCGCTTTAATCAGACGCTGGCCAAGGCGGGTAAAGAACTGGGCGTTGTCCAGCTCGCGACGCCCGCCGCGCGTGGAGCCGTTCTCCGGCCAGGCAAAGATCAGATCGATGTCGGAGGAGAAGTTCAGCTCGCAGCCACCCAGCTTGCCCATCCCCAGAATTAACAGCGGTTGCGGAACCCCTTCTTCGCTGCACGGCGTGCCCCACTCTTTACAGCAGGCAGCGTAGAGCCAGTCCCGCGCGGCGACGATCAGCGTCTGCGCCAGCTCGCTCAGCTGCTGCAAAGTGCTCTCTTCGCTCACCAGCTCCAGCGCCTGCGCCCAGGCAATGCGCACCATTACCCGGCGGCGGAACTGACGCAGAACGCGCATCAGCGTGGCCTCATCCGTTACATCTGCCAGCGCGGTTTGCAGCCAGCTGGCATAATGCCGCCACTCGTCAGCCTGCGGCGGCGCGCTTTCCAGCTCCGCCAGCCATTCCGGGTTAGCGCTGACGCTTTCCTGCACAAAATCACTGAACGTGAGCACGCTTTTCGCCTGCTCGCTTAACGATGACGCGGGTAACGACTCGGGCAGACGTTCGCAAACGGTCTGCCAGTGCTGCTGTAACTGCGAAGAAAGCGGCATATCAGGGGTTCCTTGCCAGAATTAACGTTTTCCGCTGTGCAGCCAGTACGGATCCTGCGAAATGGCCTCGTTGCGGAAATGCTCGATCTCAATCTGCTGACGGGTCTCAATGGCATGCTTAAGTCCCTGCCAGTTCTCCAGCCAGGCCTGCGCCTTCACGCCCTCATACGCACCGGACAGCAGCAACATACTGTCGATGTTACGCGCCAGACGGGGAAGCTGATCGCCGTACTGGTCGCCCAGCGGGTGTGCGAAGGTGGTTCTCAACTCGGCGGCGTGGCGGGAAAGATGGATATCCGCGAAGCGTTTGAAGTTATCCGCGATTTTGGTCTGCGCTTTTGCATCCAGGAAGGTGCGCCAGCCGCGCGTCACCAGAAATTCGGTCAACGCCAGTTTTGCCGCGGTATTTTGCGGGCTGTAAAGCGCGGTTTGCGCCGATACGTCGGAAAGCAGCAGCGTCTCGGTTTGGGTCAGCAGATCGCGTAAGTGAGCGCTTGCTTTACGCGGTACGATACCGCCAAACAGCGTCAGGGTATGACGCACCAGGCCAATGGCGGCCAGCACCTGTTTTTTGGCATTTTTCACGTTACGCGCCCACAGCTCTTCGTGGTACTGCCACTGAGAGAGCGCCAGCTCCAGCGCCGCTTCCATGCCCTGTTCAATGCTGGCTTTCGGCACGACGCGCAGAATAGGGGTCTCTCGCAGCACGCGTGGCGCATTTCCGGCAGCCAGGTGGTAGCCGCGCGCCGCTTTGCTCAGGCTGCCCTGACGTAATCCCGGCTGACTTACCAGCTTACGCGCCAGCTTCAGCACGTCGCTCGCCTCCCCTTCCAGAAGTTCCAGCTCCAGCTCACAGATCGGTTCCAGGCTCTCACCCGCCTTCACCTCGCCTAAATCCAGCGCGATCTCAATGCGGCTCTTGCCTTCCGTCACCAGCCATTTCTCGCGAGCGAAATCGGTGCTGAACAGCGGCTGCACCTGTGTTGCCAGCGTGGCGGGCAGTTCGCCTTCCGGCCAGACTTCCGCCGGGAAACGTTCCAGCTCAAGTTCTGGCTTACTGATGTCGATATTATATTCCGGGCGCTGATGCAAACCGCCGACCACGCGGCCGGCGATTTTCATCGTCATCTCGTAGCGCCCGTGCGCGCCGCGGATGCGCAGCCCCATATCGTGGTTGCGCAGCCAGTTGTCCGGCGTTTCGTAGTAGATGTTGAGCAACTGTACGGGTTCATGGTGCTCGCCGGAGAGCGTATTCAGATGCTGACGGAGCGCGTCAACGCTGTCTTTTTCGACGATAAATTTTAATTCGATTTCCTGAGCCATAGCCTTGTACTTTTGCGGGCGTCACAGACGCGTCAATGAGGGCGAACTTCCTCGCCATTTATTTGTCAGTACATAGTATTTTGCGCCAAATTGCCATGCAATGAGCAATTTGTCGGGCGTAAATGTGTAGAGTCGTGACACAGATGATTCTGATTGCTGACGAATGCTTTGCGTAGAGACACTGTTGCCACTACTATCGTTCCACTATTTATGAAAATAACGACTAATGATGCTTAAATTACGCCTGATTGGACTTACTTTACTCGCTTTTAGCGCCGCAACCGCAGTGCACGCTGAAGAGAAGCGTTACGTTTCTGACGAACTGAACACCTGGGTACGCAGTGGCCCCGGAGATAATTATCGCCTCGTGGGTACGGTGAATGCCGGCGAGGAAGTCACCCTGTTACAGACCAACGCGGAGACCAATTACGGTCAGGTTCGCGACAGTTCCGGCCGTACCTCCTGGATCCCGATGAAAGAGCTGAGCACCGTGCCAAGCCTGCGCACCCGCGTGCCGGACCTGGAAAACCAGGTGAAGACGCTGACCGACAAGCTGAACAACATCGACGGGACCTGGAACCAGCGCACCGCCGAAATGCAGCAGAAAGTGGCGCAGAGCGACGGCGTGATCAACGGTCTTAAAGAAGAGAATCAAAAGCTCAAAAACGAGCTGATCGTCGCTCAGAAAAAAGTGAACGCCGCGAACCTGCAGCTTGATGACAAACAGCGCACCATTATCATGCAGTGGTTTATGTATGGCGGCGGCGTACTGGGCGTAGGTCTGGTGCTGGGCCTGGTCCTGCCGCATCTGATCCCAAGCCGCAAGCGTAAAGACCGCTGGATGAACTAATTCGTCTTCTCTGCCAGACTTACGTATTATCTTGCGAAAAGAGAAAACGGGAGTGTTGGGCGTGAAGAGTTATCTGGTCGGTGGTGCGGTACGTGATGCGTTGTTAGGTCTGCCGGTCAAAGATAAAGACTGGGTGGTGGTGGGTGCCACCCCGGAAGAGATGCTCGACGCGGGCTACCAGCAGGTAGGCCGCGATTTTCCCGTGTTTCTGCACCCGAAAAGCCGGGAAGAGTACGCCCTGGCGCGTACCGAGCGGAAATCCGGTTCCGGCTATACGGGCTTCACCTGCTACGCCGCGCCGGATGTGACGCTCGAGCAGGATTTGCTTCGCCGCGATCTCACCATTAACGCCCTGGCCCAGGACGAAAACGGCCATATCATTGACGCCTACGGCGGGCAGGATGACCTGCGCGACCGTCTTTTGCGTCACGTCTCCCCGGCATTTTCTGAAGATCCGCTCCGCGTTCTGCGCGTGGCGCGTTTTGCCGCGCGTTACGCCCATCTGAGCTTCCGTATTGCCGATGAGACGATGGCGTTGATGACGGCCATGACCGAGGCGGGAGAACTGGAACACCTGACGCCGGAGCGCGTCTGGAAAGAGACGGAAAATGCCCTCACCACCCGCAACCCGCAGGTCTTTTTCCAGGTCCTGCGCGACTGCGGCGCGCTGAAGGTGCTGTTCCCGGAAATCGACGCGCTGTTTGGCGTCCCCGCGCCGGCGAAATGGCACCCGGAAATTGATACCGGCGTGCACACGCTGATGACCCTGAGCATGGCAGCCATGCTCAGCCCTGACGTGGACGTGCGCTTTTCCACCCTGTGCCACGATCTCGGCAAAGGCTTAACGCCGAAAGAGTTCTGGCCACGCCACCACGGGCACGGCCCGGCAGGGGTGAAGCTGGTCGAGGGACTATGCCTGCGCCTGCGCGTGCCGAACGAGATCCGTGACCTGGCGAAACTGGTGGCCGAGTTCCATGACCTGATCCACACCTTCCCGATCCTGAAGCCCGCCACCATCGTGAAGCTGTTCGATAATATCGACGCCTGGCGCAAGCCGCAGCGCGTCGAGCAGATTGCGCTGACCAGTGAAGCCGACGTTCGCGGCCGTACCGGGTTTGAAGCGTCCGATTACCCGCAGGGGCGTTTGCTGCGCGAAGCGTGGGAAGTCGCAAAAGCGGTGCCAACGAAAGATGTGGTTGAGGCAGGGTTTAAAGGCCCGGAGATTCGCGAGGAGCTGACGAAACGGCGGATTGATGCGGTAGCGGCGTGGAAGGAAAAACGTTGCCCTCAGCCGAAAGAGTGAGGGCAACCCGTCATCAGAAGAAGACCACGTACACCGCAGCAGCGACGATAAAGCGGTAGATCGCGAACGGAATGAACGAGATACGCTTAATCAGCTGCAGGAAGGTTTTGATGGCAATCAGCGCCACGATAAACGCGGTGATGAAGCCGACGGCGAACATCGGAATGTCGCCAGCCGTCAGGAAGTGATAGCTTTTATAGACATCAAGCACGGTGGCGCCCATCATCATCGGCACCGCCAGCAGGAACGAAAACTCGGAAGCCGCGTAACGGCTTACGCCCATCAGCATCCCGCCTGAAATGGTCGCACCTGAACGGGAGAAGCCCGGCCACAGCGCCAGACACTGGAAGCAGCCAATCATAAACGCCTGGCGATAGGTCATATCGTCCAGACCTTCCGCACGCGGGGTTTTTGGCTTCAGCACTTCCGCGGCAATCAGCAGGAAGCCGCCCACCACCAGCGCGTACATGACGTTAATCGGGTTAAACAGCGATTTAATGGTGTCGTGGAATACCAGCCCCAGCACCACCGCCGGGACCATCCCGAGCAGGATATGAATCAGCGTCAGGCGGCCTTTGCCCTCACCTTCGCGCTGCGGCAGCCGGCCAAAATGAATGCCGATAAGGCCAAACAGACGGCGCCAGAACATCACCACCACCGCCAGAATCGAGCCCAGCTGAATCACCACCTCAAACGTCTTTGCGGTATCGCCTTCAAAGCCCAGCAGATGGCCAACGATAATCATATGGCCCGTACTGGAAACCGGCAAAAACTCCGTCAATCCTTCGACCACACCCAGAATTGCCGCCACCAGCAGCGAGTGCATATCGCTCATCTATAAACCCCTAAAAAAAGATATAAAAAACGGTGTCCACGCGGACAACCGTGAAAGATACAGCCTTAAGACCGATATAACCTAAAATGGTTTAGCAATTATGACGTTAAATCTTTCCTTTCAGATTTGTGCCACGCTCGATAATCACGCCCACATTGGCCGCGCGCGCGACCGCACCCGGCTTGCTCAGCTTGATGCGTACCCACGGTGAGTTGAATTTGGTCAGCAGCAGTTCCGCCACCTCCTCCGCCACGCGTTCCACCAGCGCAAAACGTTGTCCTTCCACGTGGCCGATGACCGCTTCGCTGATGTCGGCATAGCTCAGACAGTCATTCACGTCATCGCTTTTTGCCGATTTGCGGTTATCCCATCCCATTTCGATATCGAACACCAGTTTCTGCTCGATGGTCTGTTCCCAGTCGTAAACACCAATTGTGGTGATTACCGAAAGTTGCTCTATAAATACAATATCCATCACGACCTGCCTGCTTTTTGGCTAAACCGGATACCACTTCCGGTGAATTATGCGTATTATCCACAGATGCTGAGAATACAGATACATTTTCAAAACGGAACAGCGTTATGAGTGCAATCGCGCCTGGAATGATCCTCCTCGCCTATCTTTGCGGCTCAATCTCCAGCGCCATTCTGGTCTGCCGCATTGCCGGGTTACCTGACCCGCGTGAAAGTGGTTCCGGGAATCCGGGAGCGACCAACGTGCTTCGAATTGGCGGCAAGGGAGCAGCCGTAGCGGTTTTGATTTTTGATGTTCTGAAAGGGATGCTACCCGTCTGGGGCGCCTATGCGCTGGGCGTTACGCCGTTCTGGCTCGGTCTTATCGCCATCGCCGCCTGCGTCGGCCATATCTGGCCCGTTTTCTTTGGTTTTAAAGGCGGAAAAGGCGTTGCGACGGCCTTCGGTGCGATTGCACCTATCGGCTGGGATCTCACCGGCGTAATGGCCGGGACGTGGCTGCTCACCATTCTTCTGAGCGGCTACTCGTCGCTGGGCGCTATCGTCAGCGCGCTGATCGCTCCGTTCTATGTCTGGTGGTTCAAACCCCAGTTCACCTTCCCGGTGTCAATGCTCTCCTGCCTGATCCTGCTGCGCCATCACGACAATATTCAGCGCCTGTGGCGTCGTCAGGAAACCAAGATCTGGACTAAGCTCAAGCGCAAGAAGAAAGACGCTAAATAAAGCGTTCGTTATGCCTTATAACCAAATGTGATTTTGGTCACCTTCTGCCTGTGGTAACTGTTAGAGACACAACACAACCACACAAAAAGAAAAATGGCAGAAATCACAGATACAACTCCCCTTTCAACGGCAGGAAGCGCCCCGGATGGCGACATCCAGTGGGTGCGCAGCGCATCGGACGTTTCACGTCTGGTTAACGACGGTTCTCAGGGCCGGGCCAACGCCCGTATCGTGGTGGGTATCGCGCTGGGCGGTATTTTTCTCGACGCCTACGATCTCGGCGCGCTGGCGTTTGGCATCAAGGACATTACCCGCGAATTCAATTTAACTCCCGCAGGCACCGGCATGGTAGCGTCGGCCATTACCTTTGGCGCTATCGTTGGGGCGCTGCTCGGCGGTTACCTCACGGATAAAATCGGGCGCTACCGCGTTTTTATGGCTGATATGGTGTTCTTCGTAGTGGCAGCCATCGCCTGCGCGCTGGCCCCGAACGAATATGTGCTCGCGGGCGCCCGCTTCGTGATGGGGCTCGGCGTGGGGATCGATCTTCCCGTGGCGATGGCGTTTCTCAGTGAGTTCGCCAGGCTGAAAGGCCCGGGAAATAAGGCCTCCAGCGTCGCGATGTGGTGCCCCACCTGGTATGCCGCCATCAGCGTCTCCTACCTGCTGGTGCTGTTCTTCTACGCCGCGCTGCCGGAGAGCCACAGCGACTGGCTGTGGCGTTTGATTCTCGGCTTTGGCGCGGTGCCCGCGCTGGTGATTATCGCCATTCGCAGCCGCTATATGAGCGAATCTCCGGTCTGGGCGGCGAATCAGGGCAACCTGAAGGAGGCGGCGTCGATTTTACGCCAGTCCTATAACATCAATGCCCACGTGCCGCAGGATGCGCTCAGCCAGCCTGCACCTGTGGTGAATAAAGCGAAATGGTCGAACTATCTGAACCTGTTCCGGGGCATATACTTACGCCGCACGACGCTCGCCACGCTGCTTTCCGTCGTCTCGTCGTTTGCCTATAACGCCGTGGCGTTTGGCCTGCCGGTTATCATCTCCAGCTTCTTTGTGCAGTCGATGCTCACCACCATTCTCATTTCACTGGTGCTTAACCTGCTGTTTGCCTTCGTCGGCGGACTGCTGGCGGTACGCTACGTGCCGCGCTTCGGCGCCTGGCGGATGTCGCTTGCGGGTTATGCCTGCCAGCTTGTCGCATTGCTTGGCCTGGCGCTGATTGGCCGCCCTGAAGGCGCTTATGAAGGGGGGCTTGCCGTCGCGATGCTGGCGCTGTTCCTGTTCGGTCAGGGATTTGGCCCGGGCGCGCATACCATGACGTTCGCCTCGCTGAGCTACCCGACCTCGCTGCGCGGCGTGGGCGTGGGCCTCAACCAGACGCTGATGCGCAGCAGCTCCACGCTGTCGCTGTTCCTGTTCCCGCTGCTGGTTGCGTCTCTCGACACTGCCGTGTTCTGGGTGATTGCGCTGGCGCCGTTTATCGGCCTGGCGTCGCTGCTGGCGATCCGCTGGGAGCCGTCCGGCTATGACGTGGATGCGGAGGACTACCGGTAACGACACATCGCTTCGGTGGGTTCACCCCCACCGAAGGGTTTTTACAAATCGTCGAGCAGCGTCCGGGAGAGTTTTTTTAGCATTTCAAGCTCATCATCACTCATCCGCATGCTGCAGCGAATCAGGTCCGGCAGCGCCATCACCCGTTTTTTCAGTTCTTTCGCCTTATCGGTCAGTACGACATTTTTCATCCTTTCATCCCCCACAACCGCGATACGGTTGAGGAATCCTTTTGCCTCAAGCTTCTGAACCAGCGGGGTCAATGTGCCCGAATCAAAAAACGTCTTATCGCTGAGATCGCGAAGCGGGATGTTGTCTTTCTCATAAAGTGCCATCAAAACAACAAATTGCGGATAGGTCAGATCCATATCCTGCAGCAGGGGGCGGTACTGGCGCACGAAGGCATTGGTTACCGAGTACAGCGAGAAACACAGTAAATCATCTAATGTTTTGTTTTCTTTCATTTTTCTATCAACCTGAATCTGTTGTCTAAAAAAAATTATAAATAATGTTTGACCAAAAGTATCTTGTGCGCAAGTATTACACCAACAACTAAATAGCACACTACTTATATATCCAATCAAATACGTTAAAAGAGGTACCACCATGAAAACATTAACCGCCATTCTCGTTTCTTCCGTCTTCGCGTCAGCAGCGGCATCCGCCCAAACCATCAATGCTCCGGCCCCGACCGCAGGCGTACAGGCGTTTCTTAATGTCCTGAACTCTGGCAAAGGGAAACCGATGGAACAGATGACCCCGCAGGAGGCCCGCCAGGTACTGATTGGCGCACAACAAGGTGCCAAACTGCCACCCGCTCAGGTTTCTGAGAAAACGATCCAGGTAAATGGCCAGGCCATAAAACTGAAAATAGTGAAACCTGAAAACACCAGCGGCGCGCTCCCCGTCTTTATGTTCTTCCACGGTGGCGGTTGGGTGCTGGGTGATTACCCAACCCACGAACGCTTGATCCGCGATCTGGTTCGCGCATCAGGCGCCGCAGCGGTTTACGTTGATTACACCCCGTCACCTGAAGCCCATTTCCCGGTAGCAATCAATCAGGCCTATGAGGCGACAAAATGGGTAGCCGAGCACGGCCAGGAAATCGGCGTGGACGGTAGCCGTCTGGGTCTGGTGGGTAACAGCGTGGGCGGCAACATGGTGGCTTCGGTGGCGCTGCAGGCCAAACAGTTCAATGGGCCAAAGATTCGCTACAACGTCATGCTCTGGCCGGTTACCGATGCGAACTTTGATACTGCCTCGTATAACCAGTTCGAAAATGGCTATTTCCTGTCAAAAAACATGATGAAATGGTTCTGGGATAACTACACCACCAGCGCTGCCGATCGCAACAATATCCTTGCCTCTCCGCTTCGCGCCACGAGTGCACAGTTGAAAGGCTTCCCGGAAACGCTGATTCAGACAGCTGAGCTGGACGTTCTGCGGGATGAAGGTGAAGCATTCGGGCGTAAACTGGATGCAGCTGGCGTCCCGGTGACCGTCACGCGCTATAACGGCATGATCCACGACTACGGCCTGCTTAACCCGCTGAGCCAGGAGCCGACGGTTAAAGTCGCCCTTGAGCAGGCAGGTGCAGCATTGCATGACCACCTGAAATAGGATCGTCATGCTTCACGCTGAGCACGGCCCCGGGCCGTGCTTTTTTATTTCCTCTATCCATAAGCGACTCATATGACAGCCTTCATTTCCGCCAGGGCATACTGAAACGACCCCGATGGTGAGCAGATGGATGCAGCATGTTAGCAGCTCAGGTCACTGATAATACGTATAAAGGCTGGCAGGCGTCGCTTGCCCTGCAGTTTTGTCACGCCCCTGAGAAAACCCTCCTGCACTCCGCTCACCACGTCGGGCCGCTTACGGTTCAGCGGCCGTTTTACCCTGAAGGGGAAACGTGCCACCTTTACCTGCTGCACCCGCCCGGCGGCGTCGTGGGGGGCGATACGCTGGACATTTCCGTTCGGCTCGATGCCAAAAGCCACGCGCTTATCACCATGCCCGGCGCCAGCAAGTTCTACCGCAGCCGCGGCCCGCAGGCGCGTCTGAGCCAGCACTTTTACCTTGATAACGACGCCACGCTGGAGTGGCTGCCGCAGGACACCATTATCTTCCCCGGTGCGAACGCCGCGCTGCGCTCCGTTTTTCACCTGAAGGCCTCCAGCACGCTGCTGGCGTGGGAGCTGTATTGTCTGGGTCGCCCGGTTATCGGTGAGACCTTCAGCCACGGCACGATGGAGAGCCGCCTTGAAATCTGGGTCGACGACGAGCCGCGCCTGATTGAGCGCCAGCATCTTAGCAACGGCGATCTCACGCCCGTCGGCGGGCATCCGTGGATCGGCACGCTGCTGTTCTATCCGGCCCGGGAAGAACATCTCGACACGGTGCGCGCGCTGCTCGCCCCGCTGGAAAATTATGCCGGGGCAACGCTTACCGATGACCTGCTGTCGGTGCGTTTTCTCTCCCACGACAACCTTATTTGCCAGCGGGTGATGCGCGACATCTGGCAGTCGCTTCGCCCGCTTCTCACAACCAAAACCGCCTGTTCGCCGCGCATCTGGCAGACATAAGAGAAACGTTATGGAACTGACTCCCAGAGAAAAAGACAAGCTGTTGCTGTTCACCGCCGCGTTGGTTGCCGAACGCCGCCTCGCGCGCGGGGTAAAGCTCAACTACCCGGAATCGGTCGCGCTGATCAGCGCCTTCATTATGGAAGGCGCCCGCGATGGCGAAACCGTCGCCTCGCTGATGGAGGCGGGCCGCCACGTCCTGAGGCGCGATCAGGTGATGGAGGGCGTCCCGGAAATGATCCCGGATATTCAGGTCGAAGCCACCTTCCCGGACGGTTCCAAGCTCGTCACCGTCCATAACCCGATCGTCTAAGGAGCGCGTGATGATCCCAGGTGAATATCAGATCAAACCGGGCAATATCAGCTTTAACGTCGGGCGGGAAACCCAACGCGTGGTTGTCGAAAACCACGGCGACAGGCCGATCCAGGTCGGATCGCACTACCATTTTTACGAGGTCAATCCGGCGCTGAAGTTCGATCGGGAAGCCACCAAAGGCTACCGGCTAAACATCCCGGCGGGTACTGCCGTGCGCTTCGAACCCGGCCAGAAGCGGGAAGTGACGCTGGTTCAGGTGACGGGCGCGCAGCGCATTTTTGGCTTTCGCGGCGAGGTGATGGGCGAGGTGAAACATGGCTGACATTTCACGCCAGGCCTATGCCGACATGTTCGGCCCCACCACCGGCGATAAGGTCCGGCTTGCAGACAGCGAGCTGTGGATAGAAGTGGAGGACGATCTCACGATCTACGGCGAAGAGGTCAAATTCGGCGGCGGGAAGGTGATCCGCGACGGCATGGGCCAGGGGCAGATGACCGCTGATGCCTGCGTGGATCTGGTGCTGACCAACGCGCTGATCGTCGATCACTGGGGGATCGTGAAGGCCGATATCGGCGTGAAGAACGGAAGGATCTTTGCCGTCGGTAAAGCCGGGAATCCGGACATTCAGCCTGGCGTGACGATCCCGATTGGCGCGGCGACGGAAGTGATTGCCGCCGAGGGGAAGATCGTCACCGCCGGCGGGATCGACACCCACATCCACTGGATCTGCCCGCAGCAGGCGGAAGAGGCGCTGGTCTCCGGCGTCACCACCATGATCGGCGGCGGCACCGGACCGGCGGCGGGCACCAACGCCACCACCTGTACGCCGGGGCCGTGGTATATCGCTCGCATGCTGCAGGCTGCCGATACGCTGCCGGTGAATATCGGCCTGCTCGGCAAAGGTAACGGCTCCAACCCGGATGCCCTGCGCGAGCAGATCGCCGCGGGCGCCATCGGGCTGAAGATCCACGAAGACTGGGGCGCGACGCCTGCGGCGATCAACTGCTCGCTGGAAGTCGCGGAAGAGATGGATATTCAGGTGGCGCTGCACAGCGACACGCTGAACGAGTCCGGGTTTGTCGAAGACACGCTGGCAGCTATCGCCGGGCGCACCATCCACACCTTCCACACCGAAGGCGCGGGCGGCGGCCACGCGCCGGATATTATCACCGCCTGCGCGCACCCGAATATTCTGCCCTCTTCCACCAACCCGACCCTGCCCTACACGGTGAACACCATCGACGAGCATCTCGACATGCTGATGGTTTGCCATCACCTCGATCCGGATATCGCCGAGGACGTGGCGTTTGCCGAATCGCGCATTCGCCGGGAAACCATCGCCGCGGAAGACGTGCTGCACGACATCGGCGCGTTCTCGCTCACCTCGTCAGATTCACAGGCCATGGGGCGCGTCGGGGAAGTGATTATCCGCACCTGGCAGGTGGCACACCGCATGAAGGTCCAGCGCGGCGCGCTGCCGGAAGAGACGGGCGAGAACGATAACTTCCGCGTGAAGCGCTATGTCGCCAAGTACACCATTAACCCGGCGCTCACCCACGGCATCGCCCACGAAGTCGGTTCGATTGAGGCGGGCAAGCTTGCGGATCTGGTGGTCTGGTCCCCGGCGTTCTTCGGCGTCAAGCCCGCCACCATCGTCAAGGGCGGGATGATAGCCTGTGCGCCAATGGGTGATATCAACGCCTCGATCCCTACGCCGCAGCCGGTGCATTACCGTCCGATGTTTGGATCGCTGGGCGCCGCGCGCCACGCCACACGGCTGACGTTTATCTCGCAGGCCGCCAGTGCGAACGGCATCCCGCAGCAGCTCAACCTGCAGAGCGCCACCGCGGTGGTGAAAGGCTGCCGGACGGTGAAAAAGGCGGACATGATCCACAACGGTTTACAGCCGAACATCACCGTCGACTCACAAACCTACGAGGTGCGCGTCGACGGCGAACTGATAACCAGCGAACCGGCCGACGTTCTGCCGATGGCGCAACGCTATTTCCTGTTTTGAGGAGTGATGATGATCTATTTAACCCAACGCCTGGACCACGCGCACCCGATCACCGCCAGCGTCACGCTGCCGATTGACGTGCGGGTGAAAAGCCGCGCCCGCGTGTCGCTGAACGACGGGCGCGAAGCCGGGCTGATGCTGCCGCGCGGCCTGCTGCTGCGCGGGGGCGACCTGCTGACCACCGACGACGGCAGTGAGGTGATCGAAGTGATCGCAGCGGCTGAGTCCGTCTCCGTGGTGCGCTGCGCCGACCCGTTCCTGCTGGCCCGCGCCTGCTACCACCTGGGCAACCGCCACGTGCCGCTGCAGGTCATGCCCGGCGAGCTTCGCTATCACCACGACCACGTTCTCGACAACATGCTGCGCCAGTTCGGGCTGGACGTAACCTACGCCAGCCTGCCATTTGAACCGGAAGCGGGCGCGTACGCCAGCGATGCCCACAGCCACAGCCATTCTCACGCTCATTCACATTAAGGACTCCTAATGCGCAAGTATTTACCGCTGTTTCTGCTGGCCGTTTCCGTACCGGCGCTCGCCCATCCCGGCCACGGTGCCGACAGCTTTCAGGCCGGCTTTCTCCACCCGCTAACCGGGCTCGATCACCTGCTGATGCTGGCAGGCGCCGGCGTGCTCTCGGCGCTGAGCGGCCGCAAGCTCCTGCTGCCGTTTGCCACCCTCGGCATGATGCTCGTTGGCGCCATTGCGGGCAACCTGCTCGGCGGCTTCAGCGGCATGGAGATGCTGATTATCGCCTCGCTGGCGGTCTGCGGCGTGATGATGTTTAAAGCTGAAAACCGCCTGCTGCTGGCGGTGCCTGCCCTGGCGATGTTCCACGGCTGGGCGCACGGCGTGGAGATGTCCGGCCACAACTTCTGGCTCTTCACCAGCGGCTTTATGTTCGCCAGTGCCACGGTGCTGTGCGCCAGTTTCGCCGCAGGGCTGCTGCTTCGCCGTCACGACGGCCTGCGTAAAACCTTCGGCGGCGGGCTGATCGTCTCCGCCCTGCTGGCGCTGATGAGCTGATGGAGCACGCCCGCCAGAGGCTGCGCCTGATGCAGCTCTCCAGCAGCAGCCTGCCGGTCGGGTCGTTTACCTGGTCACAGGGACTGGAGTGGGCCGTTGAGGCGGGCTGGGTAACCGACGCCGGGGCCTTTAAACGCTGGCAAATTCAGCAGATGGAGCAGAGCTTTTTCTGCGTCGATCTGCCGCTGTTTATCCGTCTTTATCAGGCCTGTGAGCGTAGCGATCTTACAAGTGCAAAACGCTGGACGGCATACCTTCTCGCCTGCCGGGAAACGCGCGAGCTGCGCGAAGAGGAGCGCAACCGCGGGGCGGCCTTTACCCGTCTGGTTAAAAGCTGGGAGCCGGACTGCCCGGCAGAGTGGCTGTCGCTGTTTGCGCAGAGCCAGCTCTGCGGCATGGCGTGGCTTGGCGTTCGCTGGGGCATTGGCGCGCATGAGCTGGCGCTGAGCCTCGGCTACAGCTGGATTGAGAGCGCGGTGATGGCGGGCGTCAAGCTGGTGCCGTTTGGGCAACAGGCCGCGCAGCAGCTGATTATCGAGCTGAGCGACCACTACGCCGCTGGTTTTGAACAGGCATTTTTACGTCGCGACGACGCGCTGGGGGCAGCAACGCCGCTCTCCGCCATCGCCTCCGCGCGCCACGAAACCCAATATTCACGACTATTCCGTTCCTGAGGAGTCAACATGGCTGATTACAAACATCCCCTGCGCGTGGGCGTGGGTGGCCCGGTAGGGTCGGGAAAAACCGCGCTGCTGGAAGCGCTCTGCAAGGCAATGCGCAACACGTATCACCTGGCGGTGGTGACCAACGATATCTACACCAAAGAGGATCAGCGCATCCTCACCGAGGCGGGCGCGCTGGAGCCGGAGCGCATCGTGGGCGTGGAGACGGGCGGCTGTCCGCATACTGCCATCCGCGAAGATGCCTCAATGAACCTGGCGGCGGTGGAAGCGTTGAGCGAGAAGTTCGGCAATCTGGATCTGATCTTCGTTGAAAGCGGCGGCGATAACCTGAGCGCCACCTTCAGCCCGGAGCTGGCGGATCTGACCATCTATGTGATCGACGTTGCCGAAGGGGAAAAAATTCCGCGCAAGGGCGGACCGGGGATCACCAAATCCGACTTTTTGGTGATAAACAAAACCGACCTCGCGCCGTACGTGGGGGCGTCGCTGGAGGTGATGGAGCGCGATACTAACCGCATGCGCGGCGAGCGTCCCTGGACGTTTACCAATCTTAAAGCGGGAGACGGTTTAGCGACGATTATTGCGTTTCTGGAAGAGAAAGGGATGCTGCGGATGTAGTTGTAAATTTCCCTCTCCCCTGTGGGGAGAGGGTCAGGGGGATTACGCCTCCGGCAGTTCCGCCAGCGGCCAGCGCGGACGCACGGACACGCTCAGGTCGGACGTTGCACCCGCATTCAGGCGCACCATTCCGGCGTAAGCGATCATCGCGCCGTTATCGGTACAGAATTCCGGACGCGCGTAGAACACTTCCCCGCGGCGCTTTTGCATCATCTCGGCGAGCTTCGCGCGCAGCGTGCGGTTAGCGCTGACGCCGCCCGCCATCACCAGACGCTTAAAGCCGGTCTGATCCAGCGCGCGCTTGCACTTGATCATCAGCGTGTCCACCACCGCATCTTCAAACGCGCGGGCGATATCGGCGCGGGTCTGCTCGCTGTCGTCGTTGTTGCGGATGGTATTCGCCGCGAAGGTTTTCAGCCCGGAGAAGCTGAAATCCAGCCCCGGACGGTCAGTCATCGGACGCGGGAAGACAAAGCGCCCTTCCGTTCCCTGTGACGCCATTTTCGAGAGCATCGGGCCGCCCGGGTAATCGAGACCCAGCAGCTTGGCGGTTTTGTCGAAGGCTTCACCGGCGGCATCGTCGATCGACTCGCCCAGCAGCTCGTACTTGCCAATGCCCGTTACGCTAATCAGTTGGGTATGCCCACCCGAGACCAGCAGCGCCACAAACGGGAATTCAGGCGGATTTTCTTCCAGCATAGGTGCCAGAAGGTGCCCTTCCATATGGTGAACCGGAATGGCCGGAACATCCCACGCGAAGGCCAGCGACCGGCCAACCGTCGCGCCAACCAGCAGCGCACCGACCAGGCCCGGCCCCGCGGTATAGGCCACGGCGTCAATATCGGTTGAGCTTAATCCGGCCTCTTTCAGCGCCGCCTGAATCAGGGGAACCGTTTTACGCACGTGGTCACGAGAGGCCAGTTCCGGCACGACGCCGCCGTAGTCAGCGTGCAATTTCACCTGACTATACAGCTGGTTGGCCAGAAGCCCTTTTTCGTCGTCGTAAATGGCGATGCCGGTTTCATCGCAGGATGTTTCAATACCCAGTACACGCATGACTTGTTTTACCTCGTTTCAATACCGCGCAGTGTAGAGCCTGGGCGGGTTGATGTAAAACTTTGTTCGCCCCAGGAGGAAGGCTCGTGTATACTCCTCACCCTTATTAAAGTCCCTTTCAAAATCGCATCGGTGCTTTACAAAGCAGCAGCATTTGCAGTAAAATTCCGCACCATTTTGAAATAAGCTGGCGTTGATGCCAGCGGCAAACCGAATTTATTAAAGGTGAGAGTTACATGCCGGTAATTAAAGTACGTGAAAACGAGCCGTTCGACGTAGCACTGCGTCGCTTCAAACGTTCATGCGAGAAAGCAGGTGTTCTGGCTGAAGTTCGTCGTCGTGAGTTTTATGAAAAACCAACGACCGAACGTAAGCGCGCTAAAGCTTCCGCTGTGAAACGTCACGCGAAGAAACTGGCTCGCGAAAACGCACGCCGTACTCGTCTGTACTAATCTCTTGAGGGTCAACACCCTCAATTGACAGACAGAGTAGTAGTCGTAAGGCCGTGCTTCCGGAAGGAATGCGCGGCTTGTTTTCGTTTATAAGTCGCTTAAATTTTTGGGGCATATGGCCGGAAGAATCCCACGCGTTTTCATCAATGACCTGCTCGCCAGAACCGACATCGTCGATCTCATCGACGCGCGGGTAAAGCTGAAAAAGCAGGGCAAGAACTACCATGCGTGCTGTCCGTTCCATAACGAAAAAACCCCCTCCTTCACCGTAAACGGTGAAAAGCAGTTTTACCATTGCTTCGGCTGTGGCGCACACGGTAATGCCGTCGATTTTTTGATGAACTACGACAAGCTCGAGTTCGTTGAAACCGTCGAAGAGCTGGCGGCGATGCATAACCTTGAAGTGCCGTATGAAGCAGGCAGTGGGCCAAGTCAGATCGAGCGCCATCAACGGCAAACGCTGTATCAACTGATGGATGGCCTGAATTCGTTTTACCAACAGTCTCTTAAGCACTCTGCGGCTGAGCCTGCGCGTCAGTATCTGAACAAGCGCGGACTGAGCGACGATGTGATTGCGCGTTTCGCTATTGGTTACGCCCCGCCCGGCTGGGACAACGTGTTAAAGCGTTTTGGCGGCAATAGCGAAGATCGTAAATCTCTCATCGACGCAGGCATGCTGGTCACCAACGACCAGGGACGAAGCTACGACCGCTTCCGTGAACGGGTGATGTTCCCGATCCGCGACAAGCGTGGCCGGGTGATTGGTTTTGGTGGTCGCGTGCTGGGTGATGCCCTGCCGAAATACCTCAACTCTCCGGAAACCGATATTTTCCATAAGGGCCGCCAGCTGTACGGTCTTTATGAGGCGCAGCAGGATAACGCGGAACCTCAGCGTCTTCTGGTCGTCGAAGGCTATATGGACGTCGTTGCGCTGGCGCAGTACGACATCAACTACGCGGTTGCGTCGCTAGGTACGTCCACCACCGCCGATCATATTCAACTGCTGTTCAGGGTGACCAACAACGTCATCTGCTGTTACGACGGTGACCGCGCTGGACGCGACGCCGCCTGGCGAGCGCTGGAAACCGCGCTGCCGTATATGACCGACGGGCGTCAGCTACGCTTTATGTTCCTGCCCGACGGTGAAGACCCGGATACGCTGGTGCGTAAAGAGGGCAAAGCGGCGTTTGAAGCGCGGATGGAGCAGGCTCAGCCGCTCTCCACATTTTTGTTTAACAGCCTGATGCCGCAGGTTGATTTGAGTACCCCTGACGGGCGCGCGCAGCTCAGTACGCTAGCGCTGCCGTTAATCAGCCAGGTGCCCGGCGAAACGCTGCGCATCTATCTGCGTCAGGAGTTAGGCAACAAGCTCGGCATTCTGGATGACAGCCAGCTTGAACGTTTAATGCCTAAACAGGCTGAAAACGGCACGGTTCGCCCCGCGCCTCAGCTAAAACGCACAACCATGCGTATACTGATAGGGTTACTGGTGCAAAACCCCGAGCTTGCTCCGCAGGTGCCGTCGCTGGCGGGTTTGAACCACGAAAAATTGCCCGGGCTTGGCTTATTTTCAGAACTGGTCAACACGTGTTTGTCTCAGCCAGGTCTGACCACCGGACAACTTTTAGAACATTATCGCGGCACAAAAGAGGCCGCTACCCTTGAAAAATTGTCGATGTGGGACGATATAGCTGATAAGGACATTGCAGAAAAAACGTTCACCGACTCGCTCAACCATATGTTTGATTCGATGCTTGAGCTGCGCCAGGAAGAGTTGATAGCTCGCGAGCGCACGCACGGCTTAAGCAGCGAAGAACGCCGGGAGCTCTGGATGATTAACCAGGAACTGGCGAAGAAATAAGTCAAAGACAACAGTATTTAACGGCTTAAGTGCCGAATATCGATCGGGAAGCCCCCGGCAGCCGCACTGAGAGGCAGCGGCAAAAATATAAGTACGCCCTCGCTTTAAAGGTTGGCAGCCCCATCGCCGACACCAATCAAACGAATTAAGTGTGGATACCGTCTTATGGAGCAAAACCCGCAGTCACAGCTGAAACTTCTTGTCCAACGCGGTAAGGAGCAAGGCTATCTGACCTATGCCGAGGTCAATGACCATCTGCCGGAAGATATCGTCGATTCAGACCAGATCGAAGACATCATCCAAATGATCAATGACATGGGCATTCAGGTGATGGAAGAAGCACCGGATGCCGATGATCTGTTGCTGGCTGAAACCTCCAACAACACTGACGAAGATGCGGAAGAAGCTGCTGCACAGGTACTGTCCAGCGTGGAATCTGAAATCGGGCGTACCACTGACCCGGTCCGCATGTACATGCGCGAAATGGGTACCGTTGAACTGTTGACCCGCGAAGGCGAAATTGACATCGCAAAACGCATCGAAGACGGGATCAACCAGGTACAGTGCTCTGTTGCCGAATACCCGGAAGCGATCACCTATCTGCTGGAGCAGTACGATCGCGTTGAAGCGGAAGAAGCGCGCCTGTCTGACCTGATCACCGGTTTTGTCGACCCGAACGCTGAAGAAGATATGGCGCCTACCGCCACTCATGTCGGTTCTGAACTGTCTCAGGAAGAGATGGATGACGACGAAGACGAAGATGAGGAAGAAGACGACGACAGCGCGGACGATGACAACAGCATCGACCCGGAACTGGCGCGTGAGAAGTTTGCCGAGCTGCGCACCCAGTACGAAGTGACGCGTGACGCCATCAAAGCGAAAGGCCGCAGCCATGCCGCCGCTCAGGAAGAGATCCTGAAGCTGTCTGAAGTATTCAAACAGTTCCGCCTGGTGCCAAAACAGTTCGACTACCTGGTTAACAGCATGCGCGTGATGATGGATCGCGTACGTACCCAGGAACGCATCATCATGAAGCTGTGCGTTGAGCAGTGCAAAATGCCGAAGAAGAACTTCATCACCCTCTTCACCGGCAACGAAACCAGCGAAACCTGGTTCAACGCGGCTATCGCGATGAACAAGCCGTGGTCTGAAAAACTGCACGACGTGAAGGACGATGTTTATCGTGGTCTGCAGAAGCTGCAGCAGATTGAAGAAGAGACCGGCCTGACCATCGAGCAGGTTAAAGACATCAACCGTCGCATGTCCATCGGTGAAGCGAAAGCCCGCCGTGCCAAGAAAGAGATGGTTGAGGCGAACTTACGTCTGGTTATCTCTATCGCCAAGAAATACACCAACCGCGGTCTGCAGTTCCTGGATCTGATTCAGGAAGGCAACATCGGTCTGATGAAAGCGGTAGATAAGTTTGAATACCGTCGTGGGTACAAGTTCTCCACTTACGCGACATGGTGGATCCGTCAGGCGATTACCCGCTCTATCGCAGACCAGGCGCGCACCATCCGTATTCCGGTGCATATGATTGAGACCATCAACAAGCTCAACCGTATCTCCCGTCAGATGCTGCAGGAGATGGGCCGCGAGCCGACGCCGGAAGAGCTGGCCGAGCGCATGCTGATGCCAGAAGACAAGATCCGTAAAGTGCTGAAGATCGCCAAAGAGCCAATCTCCATGGAAACGCCAATCGGTGACGATGAAGATTCGCATCTGGGTGATTTCATCGAGGATACCACCCTCGAGCTGCCGCTGGACTCTGCGACCACCGAGAGCCTGCGTGCCGCGACGCACGACGTTCTGGCTGGCCTGACCGCCCGTGAAGCAAAAGTTCTGCGTATGCGTTTCGGCATCGACATGAATACCGACCACACGCTGGAAGAAGTGGGTAAACAGTTCGACGTTACCCGCGAACGTATCCGTCAGATCGAAGCGAAGGCGCTGCGTAAGCTGCGTCATCCAAGCCGCTCTGAAGTGCTGCGTAGCTTCCTGGACGACTAATCTGTCCTGACAGTGAAAAAGCTCCCAATCGGGAGCTTTTTTTTGTTTATTCCCTCTCCCTGTGGGCTAAGGGCCAGGGTGAGGGTATCAGGCCGCAGAGGAGCTAAAGCCCCCGCACCATCAGCGCCTCATCCAGCTCCCGATACGCCTCCACCAGCTTATCCAGCGTCGCCCTGTTGAGCCCGCTCGGGTTCGGCAGCACCCACACCTGCGTAACGCCAATCATGATGCTCTGCTTGCCCCACTTCGTTCCACGCTGGCTAAACGCCTGCTCGTAGGCCTGCTTGCCGAGGATCGCCAGCGCGGCCGGCTGGTAGTCTTCAATCTTCTTTACCAGCTCTCGCCCGCCGCTGCGCAGCTCATGCAGGTTGACCTCGCTCGCCTGTACCGTAGGCCGCTCGACCAGCATGGTAATACCGCAGCGTGTATCCAGCAGATGCTGTTCCTCTTCCGGCTTGAGTAATCTGTCGGTAAACCCGGCCTGGTAGATCACCTTCCAGAAGCGATTTCCCGGATGGGCAAAGTGAAAACCGGTGTGCGCAGAGGACTTTCCTGGGTTGATACCGCAAAACACCACCCGCAGGCCTGGTGCAAGAATATCGTTGATCATCTTTACTCCCGATCGATACATCGTGAGTGAAGTATAAAGGATTGATTATGCGTTGTTTATAAAAACAGCAAGCAGGAATGAATGGCTGGATTGCTGCGGGGAGTTACTTTATAATTCACCGCCACGGCCCCTTAGCTCAGTGGTTAGAGCAGGCGACTCATAATCGCTTGGTCGCTGGTTCAAGTCCAGCAGGGGCCACCAAATTTTAGCTGTAGAATCAAGATGTGTAACAAAGATCGTATCACAATTAATTTTCTGGCTCTGGCAATAACGCTCCTTAGTGTTACAGTGACCCGAAAGCTACTACGATGTGCACAGCATGTACGCATTTCAGATAATTCACCAATTCCTGCAATCACATAGTGGTGCAATAAACATCCATTTTGTTAATAGATTCATTCCATTTCAAAATCATCAGTCAGCTGCTTAAGCCCTTCTCTTTCACCGACATTTCAATATGCATATCAACCCGACCCTTAGCGAGTGGCAGGGAAATGGAACTACCCCGCACAGCTGACGTTCTAACCGTATTTTTACTACACATTCTGCATTGCTTCGGTTGCAGTAATTACAATTAAAAATCAGCACATTTACATCCATTCCCACCAAATGACCCACTTTTTTGCTTACTACTTTTTTGGGTGGGTGGGGTCATTTCAGCGCAACTTAATATTGATTGCCTCTTTTTCCAAGGGGCACGGGACTGAAACCAGTTAACAACATCACAAGTGTAGGCACTGCGATCAGCAAAGATGTACAACTTATCGTCACTGGCTTTGCGAGTGATGGTGATAGGGAGCATGATCATCAGGAGGAAAAGTCCGCCTCTCAGATGGGATGAGGTGTATGCACGGAAGCAGAACATTCAACGGTCCAGAAAACGAGATTTACGGAAAGCATATCGATAAATCGTAAGAATCGTGAAAAGATCATGATAGAGATAACGTTATGTTCTCATAAGTGTCGATTAAATATCACCTTTCTTAGCAACCATGTAAAATCTGAACTTATCTCAAAAAATATGATACAATCTTGCTTGCTTATCGATGCACTGAAATATACTATCAATTTCATTTTATATATAATAATAAGTTACTCATCGAGGATGATGTGATGTTACATGTAAAAAAAAATTTTTCAAAAAAAAGAATTCACGGACCAGATGTCATTCGAGGGATTGCTGCGATATGTGTTGTATTTTTCCATGTTCTATATATATCGGGCATACCCTATAGCAATGTAAATCTCTGGATAACTGGTAGGTTTGATTTTTTTGTTAGAGTTTTTTTTATGATTAGTGCATTCTCAATGATGTATGTTTATCATGAAAGACTTTCATCTCAAGAGGAAATGAGAAAGTTTTATTTTAAAAGATTTGTAAGAATTGCGCCTCTATTTTATTTTATAATGTTAATCACAATATTAATTACATACCTACAAAGTGGGAACATTCAGTCAATTAGCGAGATTATAACAAGCGCAACATTTGTATTCGCATTAATACCTGGAATGCATAATAGCATTGTAGGTGGTGGTTGGTCGATTGGTGTTGAGATGATATTTTACCTTTTCTTCCCTTTCTTTATGATTATATCGAGAAATATAAAAACAACAAGCATTTCATTAATAATTCTATTAGCAATAAGCATTATAATCAAACCTTACTATGCCAGCTATTTATCTGAACCGATAAAAAACTTCGGGCTTTTAAATATCTTGGCACATCTTCAGTATTTCATGGTGGGAATTCTTGCATTTCATATATGGAAAGTAACACCCAGAGCAATAATAAATAAAACATTTAATGGGGTACTTCTATTATTATCCATGACGTTAGTGATAGTATTCTTTAGGTGTCAGGATATTATCCCAGAAGAGATTTTTTTAAGTATCTTTGGGTTTATCATAGTTCTCTCTTCCTCATTGGGTTTACCTAATGCCATTGATAATAAAATAACACGCTGGCTTGGTAAAATAAGTTATAGTACATACCTAGTGCAATTCCCTGTAATTTCAATTTTGTTATATACGGGAGGGTATGATATGATTATGACAATATGCCCAAGTTACATTGATGCTAATTTACTTGCATCAATGGTCACTATAATATTAGTTATAATGTTATCTAGTCTCACATATAAATACATTGAAAACCCATTCAGAAACCTACGTGGTCATTCTGAGCTTAATCAGCAATGGGAAGGCTTATCTCTTGACAAAACAGATAAAACGTCGCTAAGTGATTGAATCACATATGTCAACCCATACCGTAATATTGTTATCACGATGGAATATATTACGTGGTTGGCACATCCAACCACGTAAATAATTTAGCACTGGCATCGTATGTAGATCCAATTTTCTCAATGATATCATAGGAAATGACTGCAGCGATGCCATATTCTACCATCCATTTTTTTCCACCATCGCAGACTATTGCTTCTATCACCTGCTTTATCATCAATTGCGTAATTAGATATTCTGCATATCTTCCATGTTCATAGGCTTACGCGTAGTGCTTATATTCCGAAATGCAATATTTTTTCAATTAACTGAGGGAACGGGTAGATGCAACCCTCACCCCGGTTTCTTACGGGATTTATTTATCCCGAACTGTAATGAAATCCACCAGGCAGATATCAATGATCTCTGTGGACTAATTTTCCCTTGCTAGCTCTCGATATGTACCTCCTTTCCTTTTTGTGAAGTCACCTGCGATCGGGCCAGATAGAGTGATTATCATCATGGGATTATTGTAGATGGTTCTGCAACAATCGGACCTTTTCTGCAGATAAGACAGAACACCACGATAGTTATAACCAGTGCCACTGATAATAAAAAGTCGATATCAGTTGTGATTGGCAATAATGTCAGTATTGGTGATAACGTTATTATCGGTGCCATGTCATTTGTGAACAAATGACATTCCTGATGGTATGATTGTTTATACTGAAAAAGTTAAATATGCCCCTTGCTAAATTACACACAACTTAACCGTACTCTTCAACTTTTCTGTGCTGCCTCGCCGGCCACGGTTTAATGTCCAACTGGGGCATGTAAAATGCAAGTTGTAAAAACCCACAAAAAAGCCAACGCCGCATTCACGCGGCGTTGGCCCTGTTTTAAAGACAGTAAAAACTTACAACAGGTTAAAAGACATAACGCATGCCAAGGGTAAATTCATTAGAGACAATATGCGCTTTCATCTGTTCGTCTTTTAAGCCACGCGCGTTAGTGAAGTTGTTATACCCACTTTCGATCTTACCCATATCGATATAACGGTAGCCCAGATCAACATACAGACGCTCAACCGGCATGTAGCTTACGCCCGCACCTAACGCATAAGTCAGATTGCTTTGTGTTGTTGAGGCATATTCACGTCCGGCGTTACCCTGCCAGCCGCCCGCTTTGATTTTACTCATGCCAAGCCCAGCAGTACCGTAAACAGACACACCGTAGCCCAATTCATAATCGCGATAGACATTCAGCATCAGACGTTCAGTTTCAGTCTGTAAGTGATTAAAGCTATTAGCGAATGTGCTGGAGCCGCTGGTGTACTCCGTCTTTTGTTTAAAGGTATATTCACCCTCTGTACGCCAGCCGTTACCAAACTGATAGCCCGCAGCAATCGCCGCACCGCCAAAGTGCTCTTTCTCTTTACCGCCCACAAACTGCCCTACCCCAGGACGTGCGCTGGTATCCATCTCCTTTGCACGTTGTTCAACCTGGAGATATTTTGCGGAACCGTAATACCCTTCTTCCGTATTTGCCGCCAGAACGGTAGCCGGGATCATCGCGATCGGCAGGGCGACTACAATAGCTTTCATCTTCATCTACACTCCGTTGAAAAAATATTCCGCACGGCGAACGGTCGTCCGTCGATGTCAGGAAAAACAGTCAGTGAGAGGGATAATAAGCAGCCCGGCATAAGCAAACTATTCGTGTGATTACGCGTTTTACCAGGTAATTTTACGTAGGGATTGGTCTTGTTTTTTGATCTTTTCAACGACATTTCAATCGCTTACAGATTGTGGGAAACGCAGCAGCACAACCGCCCCCTCCGTCGGCACGGATTCCATTTCCGTCACCTCCAGCGTCGCGTTTTCCGGCATGCTGAGGCTATCGACCGTAATGCGGTTGACTCGCCATGGCGTCAGGTAACTGACCAACAGCTCACCCTTTGCATTCGTCGTTGAACCAAACTGGTTATAAAAGCCTACGCCCGGAGAGTCTGGCACCTCCACCAGCGCCACGGTGCTACCGAGCTGCTGCCCCAGCGTTACGCCTCCACTGTGGAACAACAGGCTGCCGCTGGCATCCGCATGATAATCGCGCCGGGTTCCTCCCCGCACCGTACTGAGGTTGACTTCCCCGGCATTGTATTGATAGCCCATGTTCGCCGACAGCGTGTCATTGCCATGCACGGTGTGCATGGCCTGCAGATCGTAACGCAGGCTGTAATCATTGAGCGCAGAACCGTAGACATTGATGCCGTGACTGTCTTCACCCCGGCTTGCCAGTTCGGTGACATAGCCGATATTACTTGTTGTTCCCCACAGGGAAACAGGCACGCTGACAGTGATCCCCACCGTGGTCTCATCTGGATTATTGCCATAGCGGTCATAGCCCCCGTACAGGCTCAGATCAATGTCGTGTACGGTAGTATTCAGACTCAGCGTGGCTCCCTGATTAGCGGAATCAGAGTCGCGCGATCTCAACCAGCGCCAGGACAGACTCAGGCTGGAGTCCTCACTGATGTTCTGATTAAGCTCCAGTTGTCCACGAAGTACGCGCTGGGTGATACCATCATCCCAGCCGTAGCCAGATTGCGCTGACTGCGCGATCTTCTCCTCGAATGACCGATAATGCTCTGCGCGCGGATACCACTGCAACTGCGCATTGAGGCTGGTTTCAGTGGTAAAAAATGCTTTCGCGTAACGCAAACGCCATACCTTACCGCGAAGCGTCTCTTCATTTAGCGTGTATCGTGCCGAGCTGATATCCCCCGAAAATGCGCCCCACCGACCTAAATTCCCGCCAAAACCTGCGACATAACTGAAGTAGTCATCTCCTTGCTGCAGCCCCGAAAACACCGTCACCTGCGGTGCGATCCCCCACGAAACCGTGCTTTGCCAGAAACGATCTTTATCCCTTTCAATACCGTGAAAAGGCTTATAACGTCCCGTGGCCAGCTCATAGCTGAACAACCCCTGATGCACCAGATTAGGCATGCTGGAATAGGGCAGCAGACGAGTACGCTCCGTACCATCACTCTCCTGAATGGTCATTTCCAGATTGCCATCCGGATTTGGTGGATAAAAATCCCGAATGGTAAACGGTCCAGGCGGAACGTGAATACGGTACACGCGCACCCCGTTCTGGTGAATTGTCACCTCCGCTTCCGTGCGGGCATAGCCGTTAATCCAGGGCGAATACGGTCGCCAGCTATCGGGGAACATCGCCTCATCGCTGGCAAGCGTCGCACCGCGAAAAGCGAAACTGTCGAACAGGTTTGAAGAGGTATTACTGTCGCCAAAAGTCAGACGCGAACGCAGCGGCGTAATGCTGCGCCAGAGTGACATAGCATTGCTGTACGAGCCGTGCTGCCCGTCTCTTTCACGCCAGAAGGTGTTTTGATAACGCAGTCGCCATGGGCCGATGTTGAGACCATTATCCAGCGCCAGCGTGGCATCGGTTCCGGAATGTTCCCAGCTGTACTGCGCCTGACGGTTATCCGCATCCAGACGATAGTTAACAAACAGCGCATTGATACCATCGTCCCAGCGACTGGTGCTGACACCGTTCTGCTGCGGGTTAATCGCCTCGTCGGGGAACAACAGCGTGAGCAACTGTGCATCCGGGCGATACCAGTATTTAAGGTTAAATGCCTCAGCAGACTGGGGCGTCAGGCAGCCTTTTGCATCCCATTCCAGACGTGCAATCACTGCATCCCGCACGCCCCACTCCTCCATCAGCGGCAGGCTAAGGCAAGGTCCGGAGGCTGAGACATCGAATGAGATCGACCCTTTATAGACGTTATTGAGGATAATCCACGTCTTTTTAATGGCCGCGTGGCTCTCTGCTGCCGGGAAAAGCAGCATAAATAACAAAATACGAAGTAATGTCATAGCAGCAGGCAATGCAAAAAAGGTGAAGAGGCAAATGCCTCTTCACCTGATTTACATAAAAAGATTATTTTTGCAGGGATGCACGAGCTGCACTCAGCTCCTGCTGGATACCGCTCAGCTCGTTCTGTTTTTCTGACAGTTTACGCTGGTACTTAGCAATCTTCTTGTTGTCACCTTTGGCTTTTGCTTCACGCAGATCGGCCTGAATCTCGGCGATATCGTCACGTTTCTCAGCCAGTTTTTTCTCCAGCTTCTTCACTTCTTTCTGCGCGTCAGCCTGAACGCTTGCCGGGGTGCAGTGTGCTTTGACTTCTGCCAGCGCTTTTTTCAGGCCGTTAACTTTATAGGTATTGCCGTACTGCTGGGCAATACGGATCTCTTTTTCCAGCGCGGCTGCTTTCGCGGTGCAGCTTTCAGCAGCCTGAGCTGAAGTGAACATACCAACAGATGCGATAACAGCCAGTGCAGATGCTAATTTTTTCATTGGGATATCTCCTTTATTTATGAATTTCCTCGAACAAAAGAGTATCCCAGTGGCAGGTAGGCTTACGCTGTACGCCCGTCCTCATTCTGCTGTAGGACGGTCTTCCTCGGTTGTACTCCCGTATCTCGCCAGTGCTGTAACGCTGCACGCAGGTTGAGAATATGCTCCTCAAGCTGGCGAACACCATCACTGTCGACGACCCGCTCCTGCTCAAGGCAAAGCGCTTCCAGCGCCTGTTCCCCGAGCAACTGGATACCGCCCCGCAGCCGATGCAGAGATTCCGCCAATGGCGTATCGGGATCGTTTCTCCAGCGAGCAATATCGCACAGTGTCTCATCGATCACCGCGATCTGGAGTTCCAGAAACGACACCAGATGCTTATCATCGAGCAGCGCTGCGGGCAGCGTCAGTGTGGGATACAAAGCAGGAGATTTACCAGCCGGTCGCAGCGGTAACAGCAGCTCTTCCAGCGCCGCCAGCGTGACCGGCTTAAAGATACAATTACTCATGCCCGCCTCTCGCGCCGCATCCCGGGCAGACTCTCGTGCATCGGCGGTCATCCCCAGTACGATGACATCCGGATAACGCTCATTAATGATGCGTGACAATTCATAACCACTCATCCCTGGCATGTTGCAGTCGCTGATAACGGCATCCGGTTGTAGGGTTGTCAGGTTGTCGAGCAGCGCGTGTGGGCTGTCATAAGGGCTAACCTGATGCCCAAGCCATTCAAGCTGCTGGGTGAGCAGCATCAGTCCAACCGGGTTGTCATCCACCACCATAATGGTCAGCGCGGCGCGTTTGCCTGGTGGTGAAGAAACATCAACCTCTCTCTGCGGCAACGGATCCATCATCGGCACTTTAAGCGTCACCGTCACCGTAGTGCCTTCCCCTGGTGCGCTGTCTAAATCCAGGCTTCCTCCCATCATATCGGCGAGCTGCCGGCAAATATAAAGCCCCAGCCCGCTCCCCTGCGCCAAATTGCGGCTCGGTCCCTGACTAAAAGGCTGAAAAAGACGCTGCCGGGTCGTTTCATCAATCCCCTCGCCCGTATCCTCTATCGTTAGCGCCAACAGCATAAACTTGCCGTCCTGCCATTGCGGCTGCGCACGTAACGTTACCTGACCGCTGTCGGTAAATTTGATGGCATTGCCCAGCAGGTTGATGACGATCTGACGAAAGCGCACCACATCCATCAGGACATCGCCTTTCAGCTCCGTGTCCATCTCAAGTATAAACTTCAGCGATTTTTGCGCCGCCAGCTCCTCAAACAGCAGTGCGCTGCTTTCTATCAGGGTTCGCAGCGAGGCTCGTTCCGGGCGTAACACCAGACGGCCAAACTCGATGCGCTCCACATCAAGGATGTTGCCGATGAGCAGTAGCAATGACTGCGATGCATCCCAGGCAACCCGTATCGATTGTCGATTTTTCAGGGTATCGTCAGGACGCTTCATGACCAACTCCAGCATGCCGATGATGATGCTAACTGGCGTGCGAATTTCGTGACTCATGGTCGCCAGGAAGGTGCTTTTCCCGCGCCGCAAGCGCTCGGCACGGTGTTTGGCCTCACGCAGCTTCTGGATTAGGCGCAGGATGCGCGCCCGCCGGATGCGTCGCCTCTTATAAATCCACCATGCCACCAGTGCCAGCAGCGCCCCCCCTGTAACCAATAACACCGCCAGCCACGCTTTTGACAGTGCCGACGTTGACACGGAGGCAAACATATTTCCCGCATTGCCGCCGCGCGTCAGGGCATGAAGATCTTCCGGCGGGATATTGATCAGCGCCTTATTGAGGATGGTAATCAGCGGCCAGGCCTGCCGCGATGTGCCAAAGGCAAAACGTAGCGGTTCGGTATCAATGCTGGCTAAAATTTTCAGCGAGGCAAACTCGTTACGGGTGAGTTGAGTATTGGCAACGATCAGCGGCACAACCATCAGGTCGTTTTCATGACGCACCACGCTGGCTAAACCGTGCCACCACGTATCAACTTTCGCCGTCTGACCACTGTTTTGTCGACCCAGCCAGCTATCCGGTGCTTCTCCACGCAGGCTCACCACTCTGGGCTGCCGCGTCTCTTTCCCTTGCTGCTTGCGCCCCACCATCACCCAGGAGTTATACAGCCAGGTTCGGGTCGTGAGCAGATCCGCTTGCCAGATCCCTTCCTGAGTCACGCCGGCAATCAGATCCGCCTCACCGCGGTTAACCGCCCTGAAGGCAGCATCCTGGCTGGAATAGCGGAGGATCTCAAAGGTGAATCCGGTGCGAAGACGGAGTGCGGTCAGCAGATCGGCAAGAATGCCTCGCAGCTCGCCGCGCTCGTTGAAAAAGGCAACAGGGGCATTATCCTGCGCCACCGCAACGCGTATCCGGGAATGTTCTTTGATCCATTTATGTTCAAGCGAAGTGTAGCGCGGCGGCTCCTCGCTCAGCGAGAGCGGGATCCCCCCGCTCCAGCGGCGGTGGATCTCGACGCTTGCATTCTCCGGCAGCGCCGTGAGCATCTTGTCCAGAATCGCGATCCAGACCGCCATTTTTGGCATAGCGGCGAAGGAAAATCCTGACGCATCGAACGTGCTCGCCACCGACCGAATGCTGACATTGCTTAAGTTAGACTGACTGGCCAGATAGCGTGCGCTGATCGCATCGCTGAAGAACAGATCGATTTTGCGAAAGGCCAGCGCCTCCAGAGCGTGCCGCGAGGAGGAGAAGTTCACAATGCTGGCCCCAGGATAGCGTGCCAGCACATCGCGACTGTTGTAGACAGGCGACACGGCGATACGTTTGACCACATCATCTGGCGAGGCATCCGTATTGACCACCTCCACCGGGATGTTGTCACTGTATGGCACACTCAGCAGTAGGCCCTGCTTTTGCTGGCTCGCTCCCGCCTGGGGAATAAAATCAGCCTTTCCCGCCCGAAGTGCGGACAGCGCCTCATCGTAGCTGAGGTAACGAACGACCTCGATATCTACACCCAAATTTTCCGCCACCAGCCCGGTAAAATCCGCATTAATACCGCCGTAGTCATTAAGCCCGGTCGTGATGTCATAAGGCGGCATCATCGGCCCCCAGACCGCCATGCGGATTTTGCGATGTTCGCGCACCCAGCGCCATTCGCTGCTGCTGAGCCCGGGTTCAATGACCTCTTCATGGCTGCGCGCCAGCAAGCGAAGGGATTCCTCCTGTGGCGCGGCAGACGCAGCAAATGTGAGGCAAAAAAGCAGGATAAAGGAAACAATATTCACGTGTCTGGCTCTGATGGGGAAATAAGATCGAACAGCTGTTCAAACTGTTCAACGCCGCTTTTCTTCATCATCCGCGCCTTATAGGTGCTGACAGTTTTATTACTGAGCGCCAGCCTGTCAGCCACCTCCTTGTTACTCTCGCCCTGTTTCAGATAGTTCAGCACGGCGAGTTCCCGGTCGGAAAAACGGGCCAGGAGCGTTTGGGCTTCATGTTTTTCTACCGACTTTTCAGCCATGCTGGCAAACATCCCTTCAGGAAAGCAGTAATAACCATCGAGCAGTAACTGGCAAACAGGTTCAATACGTTCCAGCGCCAGGCTTTTATTAATAAAGCCGCTCGCGCCGGCCTGTAAGGTACGTGGCGCATAAACTGCCGCAGGCTGGTTGGTGTACACCAACACCCGGAGCGCCGGAAAGTGGTGCCTGATGCGCGGAAGAAGATCCAACCCGTCAGCATTTTTGAGCTCAAGGTCAAGGATCAACAGTGACGGAAGTTCACGGTGCAGCAGCGCCAGCAGGTTCTCACCGGAGGAAGTCGTCACGGTAAAAGCCGGATTTTTGTCCAGTAACACCTTGAGTGCAAAGCAGATTGCCGGATGGTCATCCACAAGCAAAATTTTCGTCATTATGTTTATTTCTTACCTAAGGGGTTAACCGTATCATTATGCGGGGTACACCATAGCCGATCGCCCAGGGAATCGAGACAAGGCTTGTCTGTTTTCAGAAAATTTTTGTCTGCACAAAGAAATATCTGAGCAGAAGCTCGGACAGTGGTGACAATGCTGGAACTGGAACTGGAACTGGAACTGGAACTGGAACTGGAACTGGAACCGGAATTAATCAAAACCATCCTGCTTTTTTGCTTCCTGCTCACTCCCCCACCTCACAAACTGCGAATCTAAAGAAATCCCCCATCGCGCCGATCATCATCCGTGTGTATTATTTCCTGTAGCTTTTACAACAACTACCCTTAACTCAAATACTTAAGCGCCAAAGCGAAAGGCATCATGAGCACACCGATCAAACGGCTAGAAATCATTAAAAATGCCATTGAACTGGAAGATGACGACATCATCCAGAGCCAGCTGACACGCCTGAAAAATGAAGCGTTTGACGATGAGCTACAGGCAATCGTCGTGATGCTTGAGCAAAAGAACTACACCGCGGCGATGGCGGCCATTACCGCCTGGCTGCAGAGCCAGCGCGCCGTGACCCAATGGCGCGATCCGCAGGTGGCCGCCAGCAAGCTGGAGCTGAAGGCGCTGGAAGAGCGATTGCGCGATCTGATTGACCGCCGCAACGCACGCGTACAGCAGCTTGATGAGTTCAACGATTTGTATTTCTCACGGCTGGGCCCGCTGATGCAGCAGATCCTCGCCCTGCGTAAAACCCTGGCGGAGCTGAACCTGCGTCGTCAGCAGGCGGAGGCGCGTCGTCGCGAGGAAGATTACCGTCGCTGCCAGCGCTATATGGCGCAGGCGGTAGAGGTGCTGGCTACGCTCACCCAGCGCTGGCGCGATCTTCCGGCCGACTCCGTGCAGGCCGCTGAGGCGCGCAAGCATCTTGAGCAGCAAAGTAATCTGATTGCCAACCTGCTGGCCGAAGCGCTCGAGCTGGAGAGCGGCTTAACGCGCGAAGAGGAGCCTGCCCGGCAGGCCCGCGACGAGGCCAACGAAGAGTACGAGAAGTATCGCGAACAACATCACGATGCCGAAGTGCGTCTGCGTAAGGGGAAAGATCTCTCGGAAGAGGATCAAAACGAGCTCAAGCGCCTCTGGCGGCAGGCGAGCAAGCTCTGCCATCCGGATTTAGTCGCAGACGATCTAAAAGAGGAAGCCAACGCGATGATGGTGCAGCTCAACCAGGCGAAGCAGCGCGGCGACGTAAAAGCCATTCGCTCGCTGGTGGCCCGCCTGCAGCAGGGCTTCGAACCATTGATGGCAAGCGACAGGCTGAACGATCTGGAACGTATCCGTAAAAAAATGGCGCAGGTCCGCGAGCAAATCGACACCTTAGTGCACGAGCTGGCGGAGCTGGAAAAAGAGGAGTCCTGGCTGCTGGTCTCGTCGCTGAGCAATATGGAAGCGTACTTTGCTCAGCAGGAGAAAGCGCTACACGAGGTTCGCGCCTCGCTCGAACATCAGGTGAACGAAGCGCAGCTGGATTCGGCAGCCTGATTATTTAGCGTGCCAGTATGCGCTGGCACGCACCAGCTGCTGGTCAATCGAGTCGGTTTCAAACTGGCGGCTCAGGCTTTTCACCACCTTCCCTTCCCCGGTCAGCCAGATAAAGTAATCCTCAGCCGGAACGGTCAGCGCCGCCAGATGGTCCGCTACCGCCTGCGCGTTGTGGCCCACCACCCATGTGATATTGAATTCGCTCAGGTGCGCCAGATAGCCTTTGTAAGATTCGTCCCCGACCGTCACTACCGCATGAACCTCCGGGCGAACCGGCAGTTTAACAATGCTCTCTAAGCGCCGACGCAGCGCGGGCATGCCGGACTCGTCGCACACGTACAGCTGCCAGGCGTAATCCTCCGGCACCACCAGAGAACCGCGCGGGCCGCCGATGGTCAGCCTGTCGCCCGCTTTCGCCTCGACCGCCCAGCGGCTGGCAACCCCGCCGTCATGAATGAAGAAATCGAGCAACAGCTCATGATTTGCCTCATCGTACAGCGGCGTATAGTCGCGCGCCTGCGGACGCACGCCGTCGCCCCAGTCGATGCCTTCATCGGTGACCAGCGGCGGAACAAACGTGGTGCCAGGTGCCGGGAAAAAGACTTTGGTGTGGTCGTCGAAACCGCGGGAGCTAAAGCCCTCCAGCGCCTCGCCGCCTAAAACAATGCGCTGAAAGCCTGCGCTGATGCGCTCAACGCGGCGCACCGTCAGCTCGCGAAAGCGCAGGTCATTACGCACGCGCTGTGGGTAACGGGTAGATGCCATTTTTAGCCTCTTGTCTTGTGAATACGATATATCGAAACTGATTTTTAAATGATAATGATTACTAATCAGTAAAAATGCAAGATCTTTTAGATTGCATCTAAATATATCTTAGATATAGTTTAGATATATCAAATTAAAGAGACTACTATGCGACACGAACACGATGGCGGCGGACGCCGACCGCGCTTTTTCGGCCACGGCGACCTGCGGCTGGTGATCCTGGACATCCTGACCCGCAGCGCGAGCCACGGCTATGAGCTGATCAAAGAGATCGAGAATCTGACTCAGGGGAACTACACTCCGAGCCCTGGGGTGATCTATCCAACCCTGGATTATCTTCAGGATCAGACCTTTATCACCATCACGGAAGAAGAAAGCGGTCGTAAGAAGATTGCGATTACCGCTGAAGGACAACGCTGGCTGGACGAAAACCGGGAACAGCTGGAACAGATCCAGGTGCGTATTAAAGCGCGCAGCGTCGGCTTTCAGCTGCGCAAAAACCCGCAGATGAAGCGGGCGCTGGATAACTTTAAAGCGGTGTTAGATCTGAAGGTAAATCAGGGAGAGCTCAGCGACGCGCAGCTCAAGCAGATTATCGGCGTAATCGACCGCGCGGCGCTGGAGATCTCCCAGCTGGATTAAGCCGGCGCGTGCTCGCTCACGCGGAAGACGCGTACCAGCTCTTTCAGGTGCATCGCCTGCTCGTTAAGGGATGCCGCCGCCGCGACGGACTCCTCCACCAGCGCAGAGTTCTGCTGGGTGGTGGCATCAATCAGGCCAATCGCGCTGTTGATCTGCGAGATCCCTTCCGTCTGCTCGTGGCTGGCCTGGCGGATCTCGCGCAGGATCACGTCCATCTCCTCCACGTTGCCGACCATCCCGTTGATCAGAGCGCTCGCTTTTTCCACCAGGTTCATCCCGTCCTGGGTCTGGCTGGTGGAGCTCTCGATCAGCTCGCGGATTTCGCTGGCTGACGACGCGCTCTTCTGGGCAAGCTGGCGCACCTCGCCGGCCACCACCGCAAAACCACGGCCGTGCTCGCCGGCACGCGCCGCTTCCACCGCCGCGTTCAGCGCCAGAATGTTGGTCTGGAAGGCAATGGCGTCGATCAGGTCGATAATGTCGGACATCCGGTTCGACGTCTCGTTAATCAGGCGCATTTTGCTGGTCACCTGCTTCATCATCTCCCCGTTGTTTTTGACCACCGTGGCGGCATCTGCCGAGAGGTTGGTCGCTTCGCCGGTGTGCGAGGCGGTGTTTTTCACCGTCGCGGTGATCTGCTCCATCGAGGCGGCGGTCTGTTCAACGGAGCTGGCCTGCTCTTCGGTGCGCGCGGCCAGATCCTGGTTCCCGGCGACAATCTGCGCGGCCGCGCTGGAGATATTCTCCGAGCCGGTTTGCACCTGCTGCACAATGTCCAGCAGGCGGTTTTTCATCTCCATCAGCGCGTGCAGCAACAGGCCCGTTTCGTCCTTGCCGTGCGGCGTGATGCTGCCCGTCAGGTCGCCCTCTGAAATGGCATTGGCAAACTTCACCGCCTCGCCGAGCGGACGAGTAATAGCGCGCACGATAAACCAGCCAATCAGGCTGCCCGCCGCAACGCTAAACAGGGTGATCAGGATCAGCAGTAGCCGGTTGGATTTAAAGTCACCTTCCACCTGCTTCCCTGCGCTCTGCATCTCATGGTTCTGAATCGCAATCAGCTCCTGCACTTTGGCTTTATAGGCCTGCTGCACGGTGAGGGTGCGGGTCATCATCTCCTGGATTGCAGCCGCGCGATCGTTGTTCTGCACCGCCTGCAAAATGCGATAGCGCGAGTCCAGATACTGCTGACGAACGTCGCGGATCTCGGCAAGGACCTGCTGTGATTTCGGATCCTGCAACACGCTGTTTAGCTCACCCAGAATCAACGTAATATGTTCGCTAATCGTTTTAAGATGCTGCTGCGACTGCGCCGTGTACGTTCCCTTATCATCCAGCAACATGAGCTGCTGAGTGCTAATAAATTCCTGGAAGTTGTCGATTAACTGGTTCGCTTTTACCGTGGTCGGATAATCATGGGTAATGATGGATTGCATCCCGTTGTTAGCCCGGTTCAGACTCAGTAAGGACATACTGGCGCTAACTACCATCAGGACAATAAAGAATCCAAACGCCAGAAATAATTTCGTGCCGATCTTTACGTCATGTAAGAACATATTTTCTCCATCGATGTGATTATTTCTCAGACGATCGCTGTTATCGGTAACGAATCCGCTAACTTTATGACTTTGATCGTTTTTTTATTTCATAACCATCACAATGGATAGGTAGAGGCTATTAATACCGCCTCATCGATCGTTACCAGACCACCAGAACAGGGTTTTGCAAAATAGCATCACGGAAAACTGACTTAGGCAGGAATAAATAACTGAGGCACTTTCTTTAGTTATTTAATATCTGATTAACAATAAAACATATTAATAGTCACAAGCAGAAATAAAAAAGCCGTTTATTCCTTACGGTATAAACGGCTTTTCCGGAACACTACTGGCTCAATGGAGCACCGTTACCGCATCCTTAAGACGCCCGGCGCGGTGTTTCACCATGGCAGAAATGTGCGCGCTCTCCTCGACCAGGTCGGCATTTTTCTGCGTGATGCTGTCCAGCTCCGCCACCGCACGGGTTAATTCTGACAGTCCGGTGGCCTGTTCGGACGTCGAGTGGCTGATCTGCGCGATAAGCTGCGTCACGTTTTTCACCTGCTCGACAATGTCATCCATCGTGCGGCCTGCGGCGTGCACCTGCTCAGAGCCGGACTGCACCCTGCTGGCGCTGGCATCAATCAGCTTACGGATATCGTTAGCCGCATTAGCGCTGCGGCTGGCGAGATGGCGGACTTCCCCCGCGACTACGGCAAAGCCTTTTCCCTGCTCGCCGGCCCTTGCCGCTTCAACGGCCGCGTTCAGCGCCAGGATATTGGTCTGGAAAGCGATATCGTTAATCAGGGTGGTAATCGAGCCAATTCGCTGCGTGCTGTCGGCGATGTCGTCCATGGTTTTGACGACGGTCTGCATCGCGTTTCCGCCCTCCGTCGCCGCGCTGCTCGCAGCCACGGAGAGTTTATCCACCTCAGCGGCGGTTTCAGAGTTGCTCTGAACGGAAGCGGCCATCTGGTTCATCGTTGCGACGGTCTGCTGCACGTTCGCCACGGTCTGACGCGTACGATCGTTCAGCGCTTCATTCCCCTGCGCCAGCCTGTCGCTGCCGTCACGGACGCTCATCACCTGGCTTGAGACGTCATTAATGAGCCAGCGGCACATCAGCCCCAGCTGTCCTACCGCGCGCAGGGTCAGCCCCAGTTCGTCGCTGCGGTTCAGATGCTGCACGCTGTTACGCTCGCCGGTCGCCACCTTCAGCGCCTGACGCGCCACGTTCTCGATCGGGCGGACAATCTGCTGCTCAAACAGCAGCGTACCCAGCAGCATTACCACGGCAGCCGCTGCGAGCGGTGCCCAGGCTGCGGAGGTCGTCAGCAGGGTAGCGGCAAGCGCGGCAAAGAGTACCGCCATCACGCTGCGTACCCGCCAGCGCAGCGGCATTGCAGGAAGTTTACCCCGCCAGCCCTTACGCACCACCAGCCCTTTGTGAATACGTTTTTTACAGCTCCCGTTATTCAGCGCCCGGTAGAGCGGCTCCACGGCGGCAATCTCTTCCTCCGTGGCTTTGGTGCGGATCGACATATAGCCCGTCACCTGCCCGCGGCGTACCATCGGCACCGCATTCGCACGCACCCAGTAGTGGTCACCGTTTTTGCGTCGGTTTTTGACAATCCCGCTCCACGGCTCGCCCTGCTGCAGCGTGTACCACATATCGGCAAACGCGGCTTTTGGCATATCGGGGTGGCGCACCATATTGTGCGGCTGGCCCGTCAGCTCATCAAGCTGGTAGCCGCTCACCTGCACAAAGGTGTCGTTGGCGTGGGTAATGTAGCTGTGGACGTCTGTGGTAGACATTAAGGTGGTGTCGTCGTCCAGAGGATAATTATTCTGGGTGACAAAGGAGGGAGAAGACATGATGGGCATTCCTTGCAGGTTATTCGAATGTTAATTTTGTGGTTTATTGTTTTTTCGGCGGTAAACAATTTATCTTTAGTTGTTAAAGTTGATGGAGATCGCAGATTTCACTTAAACCGCACTTTTTGTGAGATTTTATAATTCATTGATTTCAAATACTTTCACAAAGAAATTACCTACAAAATATGACCTGTTAACGCCCACTTAAGCCGCAAGCAATGCACTCCTTTAGTGCAATTGCCCTTTTCTGCCCCTCACAACGTATGTTGCCGTGTTCCGCGAAATCCCGTTTCGGTTGTATTGGCATGATTAAATATTGTGCAACAATATTTTAACCTGGCGTTTATCCCGATTTTCGTTAAGTCATCTGAAGTGGCGTAATCCCTGCAATACTTAAACCAGTATCATGTGATACGCGATCCCCGGGAGCACATTTTGAACAGGTTACCTTCCAGCGCCTCGGCTCTTGCCTGTACCGCGCACGCACTGAATCTCATTGAGAAGCGAATGCTCGATCATGAGGAGATGAAACAACTTAACCGAGAGGTCATCGATTACTTTAAAGAGCACGTCAATCCTGGTTTTCTGGAGTATCGCAAATCTGTTACCGCCGGCGGGGATTACGGAGCCGTAGAGTGGCAAGCGGGAAGTCTTAATACGCTTGTCGACACCCAGGGACAGGAGTTCATAGATTGCCTGGGTGGTTTCGGTATCTTCAACGTGGGGCACCGTAATCCAGTAGTGGTTTCCGCCGTACAGAATCAACTTGCGAAACAACCTCTCCATAGCCAGGAACTGCTCGACCCGCTTCGCGCCATGCTCGCGAAAACGCTGGCGGCCTTAACCCCCGGCAAACTGAAGTACAGCTTCTTCAGCAACAGCGGCACGGAATCGGTCGAAGCGGCGATTAAGCTCGCCAAAGCGTATCAGTCGCCGCGCGGGAAATTCACCTTTATCGCCACCAGCGGCGCGTTCCACGGTAAATCCCTGGGCGCACTGTCGGCGACCGCGAAATCCACCTTCCGCAAGCCGTTTATGCCGCTGCTGCCGGGCTTTCGCCACGTGCCGTTTGGCGACATCAACGCCATGCGCACCGTGCTGAGCGAATGCCGTAAAACCGGCGATGACGTGGCGGCGGTGATCCTGGAGCCGATTCAGGGTGAAGGGGGTGTGATCCTCCCTCCGCAGGGCTATCTGCCCGCCGTGCGTCAGCTGTGCGATGAGTTTGGCGCGCTGCTGATCCTCGACGAAGTGCAGACCGGGATGGGACGCACCGGCAGGATGTTTGCCTGCGAGCATGAAAACGTTCAGCCGGACATTCTGTGTCTGGCGAAAGCGCTCGGCGGCGGCGTGATGCCAATAGGAGCAACGGTTGCAACGGAAGAGGTGTTCTCGGTGCTGTTTGACAATCCGTTCCTGCATACCACCACCTTTGGCGGCAACCCGCTGGCCTGCGCGGCGGCGCTGGCCACCATCAACGTGCTGCTTGAGCAAAACCTGCCCGCGCAGGCGGAGCAGAAAGGCGACATGCTGCTGGACGGCTTCCGCCAGCTGGGGCGTGAGTACCCGGAGCTGGTGCAGGAAGCACGCGGCAAAGGGATGCTGATGGCGATTGAGTTTGTCGACAACGAAATCGGCTACAGCTTCGCGAGCGAGATGTTCCGCCAGCGGGTGCTGGTGGCCGGCACGCTCAACAACTCGAAAACCATCCGCATTGAACCACCGCTGACGCTGACCATTGAGCAGTGTGAGCAGGTGCTGAAAGCGGCGCGTAAAGCGCTGGCAGCGCTGCGGGTGAGCGTGGAAGAGGCGTAATATCTACTCCCCCTCCGGACGAGGGGGAGTTTAATGACCCATCTGGCAGAATAAGTTATCATCCCCTCTATCTCGGCTATCTTCTCCTGAGGAGACCATGCGCTATTTTTTCCTGGAATGGGTCAATCCTTTCGAAATCATGATGCTTAATTCGCTTGCTAAGGATCACCCCGTCAAGCAAATTAATCGCATTATGCGACGCTTTAAATCGATCAATGCCCTACTGCCAGGCCAGGCGTTAAAAAAATGGCATAAGCGCGCGCACTGTGCCGTTAAATTATCGGCAATAAAACCCGATGATATTGTGATTTGTAATGGGTATAGCGTTTTTCCGTTCCTGGATTATGTCGCCAGCATGCCGTGTAAAAAAGTTTTGATTCTGCGCGACTCCGTGGATGCCCTGACGCGCAAACGTCGTCTTCTTGGACAACTGGCGCAGGATGCGTATTACATCGACACCGTTCGCCCCTTCTTTGATGCTATTTATAGCTTTGATCCTGCTGATTGCGAGCGCTATGATCTGCATGCGATTGAGCAGTTTTTGCCTTTTAGCTGGCAAGAAATTCAGCAATTTCAAAATGAGAGCGCAACTGAAAATAAAAGCTGCTTTTTTGTCGGCGGCTATGAACCCATTCGTGCAGAAGTTCTTCGCACACTCACACCGGTGCTCGAAAATAGCGGCTATAAGACGGATTTTTATCTGCTGGATAAGTACAATAATCAGGATAACTACCCCGATAATTGCCAGAATAAAAAACTCAGCTATCTGGACAATATAGATAAAGCCAAACGCTGCTCGGTTATGCTGGAAATAAACAAACCTGAGCAAAATGGATTAACGCTTCGCGCGCTGGAAGCTTTGGTTCTGAACAGGAAGCTTATCACCACCAATGCGTCGATTAAGACGATGGCGCTTTACGATCCCGCCCGTATTTTTATTTATAACGGTGTCGATACCGAGGGTCTGGACGCCTTTCTTCAAAGCGACCTGCCTGAGAGGGATGAGAAACTCCTCAGACAGTACTGTGCAGACAGTCTGCTTGCTACGTTGCAAAAGCATCATTCCTGAAAGGAGCTCGCCCGGTATAATCCCCTACCGGACTGCTTTTTAACGGTGAAACTCCGCCACGGTCATGGTGAAACGAAGCACGGCATCGCCTTCATTCGCATAGCCGTGCGCGGCTTCGGTTTTCGCCACCGCCGATGCGCCTGCATTAACCTGCGTCACCGTCTCGTCCACCGTCAGCGTCAACACGCCTTCGTTCACGTGCAACAGCTCAAAGGTTCCCGACGGATGCCCTGTCGAGGTGAAATACTCCCCCGGATGCATCTCCCACTGCCATAACTCAATCATATCCGGGCCCGCAGTGCCTGCCAGCAGCCTGGCGTAACCGCCCTGTTCGCCCTGCCACAGCACCGGAATCGCCGCTTCTTCGATAACGTGCACCAGCGGCTCGCTGGAGACGTTGACGATATCCGCCACGGAGATGCCGAGCGCGGCGGCCAGCTTGCACAGGATGGCGATGCTAGGGTTGGCTGCGCCCTTTTCGATCTCCACCAGCATCCCTTTGCTGACGCTGGCCCGGCGGGACAGCTCGTCCAGCGACAGCTTTTTCTCTTTCCGCCAGTTGCGGATGCGGTTCGCCACGGCCAGGCTTACCTGGGCAACATCGGCACCCTGCGCAGTCATTATATTGACTTTATCAGTCATTGGTCACTACCATGGTATAAAACAGTCAATACAGGATTATTTATGTCTCTCGTTACGCCGTCAATAGACTCACGTCTTGCCGGGATTGCCCCGGGCTTTCGGGCACTGAGCATTCTGGTTGAAGCTGCGCCGATTACCCACCCGGAGGTTGCGCCCGCCGCGCTGGCGCAGGCCTGCCGGCAGGTGTTGAATGATGATGTGCCATGGGCTGATGCACACCTTTCTGACTGGGATGAGGTGTTTAAAGCCTTCGGTGCGAAACCGAAACGCACGCCCTGTTCGGCCTCTGCCCTGCGCAAGCGGGTGCTGAAAGACGGTTCGCTGCCGTCGCTGGATCCGGTCGTGGATATCTATAACGCGGTGAGCATTCGCTATGCCATTCCGGTGGGTGGGGAAAATCTCGCGGCGTACTCGGGTGCGCCCCGTCTGACGCTGGCCGACGGCAGCGAGCCGTTTGATACCTTCAAAGAGGGACTGCCGGTGGTAGAACATCCGGAACCGGGTGAGGTTATCTGGCGCGACGACCTCGGCGTCACCTGCCGCCGCTGGAACTGGCGCCAGGGGATACGGACGCGTCTGGACAGCCAGGCGCAATCCATGTGGTTTATTCTTGAAAGCCTGCCATCGATGCCGCTTGCGGCACTGGAAGAGGCAGGAGAGGAGCTGGTCAACAACCTGCAGCAGCTGATGCCGGGAGCCACGGCTCAGGTCCAGCTGCTGACGCTGTAAGAGGACAACACGATGTTTCACGGATTAAGCGCGTTTCCGTTAACGCCCCTGAAAAATGGGATGTTTGACGAGCAGTCCTTCATCAATCTTCTGCGCCCCGTGGTCGACGCAGGCGTGGATTCACTGGGCATTTTGGGCTCAACGGGAAGTTATGCCTATCTGACCATTGAAGAGCGCGGCCGAATCACGCGCTGCGCGGTGGAGCATGCTGGTGACGTTCCGGTCATCGTCAGCATCGGCGCACTTAGGCTGGACGATATTCTGCGTCTGGCTGACGACGCGCAAGCGGCAGGTGCATCTGGCGTGCTGATGGCACCCGTGTCGTACCAGCGATTAACGGAAGATGAAGCGTTTAATCTCTATGAAACGGTGACTCGCCAGCTCTCCGTACCGCTGTGTATTTACGATAATCCCGCCACGACCGGTTTTGCGTTTAGCGATGAATTGTTATTTGCTACCGCGGCCCTGCCGAATGTGGGCTCCATTAAGCTTGGCCGCGTGCCGGAGGAGCTGTCGCAGGTACGCGCTCGTCTTCCTGATACCGTCACGCTGGGCATTGCCGGCGACTGGCGGGCAGCATCTGCCCTGCAGGCCGGGTTTGACGTCTGGTATTCGGTCATCGGCGGGTTGTTTCCGCAAACAGCGCTGGCGATTGCGCGTTCGAAAGAGGCGGCGCAATCCGAGCGGCTGGAGCCGCTGTGGGAATTGTTCCGTCGTTACGGCAGCTTACGGGTGGTGGCAGCAGCGGCAGAAATGCTGGGGAAAGTTGAAACACCCGCGCTCCCCTTCCCGCTTCAGGCTATTCAGGGTGAGCCGCGCGAAGCGCTTGCTGCGATTCTTGCGGAGCTGAAGCTGGCCTGAACAACGCCGGGTGGCGCTTGCGCTTACCCGGCATGACCGCTACTCCGGCAACAGCCCCACAAAACTGCGTTTTTTGCGCGGCTCCGACATCAGCTCCTCAAGCTTATCCACGCACGCCAGATAGTGCGGCGTTTGCTTGTGCGCCAGCACCGCCTCTTCGTCTTTATAGGCTTCGTAGATAAAGAACCGGGTTTTCACCCTTGGATCCTGCAAGACGTCAAAGCGCAGGTTCCCCGGCTCCCTGATTGCCCCCTCGTGGTTGGCGCGAAACACCTCCAGAAACTCGTCCACGCGCTCGGGTTTGATGTTGATCTCCACTAACGTCACGTTCATTTCGCTTCTCCCTGTTTCTCTTCCTGCCAGAACTGGAACGCGTCACGGGCGTTCCAGCTCTCGTGAACCACTTTCTTCACCGCCTTCAGCATGGCGAGCGGCGCGCTGGACTGGAAGATATTGCGCCCCATGTCCACGCCGGACGCGCCCTGGTCGATAGCGCGCCAGCACATCTCCAGCGCCTCGTGCTCCGGCAGCTTTTTGCCCCCGGCGATGACAATCGGCACCGGACAGCTGGCGGTCACCTTTTCAAAGCCCTCGTCCACGTAGTAGGTTTTGACGAACTGCGCCCCCATTTCGGCCGCAATGCGGCTGGCGAGCGAGAAATAGCGCGCGTCACGCGCCATCTCTTTGCCCACGCCCGTCACCGCCAGCGTAGGCATGCCGTAGCGCGCGCCCGCGTCTACCAGCTTGATGATATTGTTGATCGACTGGTGCTCAAACTCGCTGCCGATGTACACCTGCGCCGCCACCGCGCAGACGTTCAGGCGCAGGGCATCCTCCATCGCCACCGCCACGCACTCGTTGGACAGCTCGCCCAGAATCGAGTTACCGCCGGAGGCGCGTAGCACCACCGGTTTGTTCGTCGCGGCGGGCACCTGGCTTCTCAGGATTCCGCGGGTGCACATCAGCACGTCGGTTTCACCAAACAGCGGCGCGATGGAGAGATCGATACGCTCAAGGCCAGTGGTCGGCCCCTGAAAGTAGCCGTGGTCAAAGGCCAGCATCACTGTGCGGTTGCTCTGCGGGTTGAAGATGCGCGAAAGCCTGGACTGCATGCCCCAGTCCAGCGAGCCGCAGCCTTTCAGCGTGAACGGTACATTCTGCTGCGGCGTGCCGATGCCAAAATCCTTGCCGTCTTTGATGTCGTCTAAATCAGCCATTTGCTCCCCCGTCAGAAATCGTATTTATTGATGTTCCCTTTAGTGAACACCACGCGCTCCGGCAGCAGCACAATGCCGTTGCCCTTCGCCTCATACTGGTAGCCCTGCACGCTGTTCGGCTCGACCTTCAGCGCGCCGATATCTTTTACGTCCACGCTGTCGCCGACGTTAAGATCGCCTTTTTTCAGCAGGCGATCGGCGACATTGACCGCAATTTTGCCCTGTTGTACCACGTCCCACAGGCCGAAGGCCTTCACCGTGCCGCGCTCAACGTACGGGCGCATCACGTTCGGCGTGCTGAAGCCGACAATCGCCACCCCTTCCCGCTTCAGGTTTTCCGCCGCCTGTGCCGCTGCCGGCAGCGCGTTGGCGTCCGGGGCAATGATCGCATCCAGATCCGGATACGCTTTTAAGATCCCTTCGGCGGTTTGCAGGGATTTGGTGGCGTCGTTATAGCCAAACTGGGTGGTGACGATCTGCCACTGCGGGTGATCTTTCTCGATTTTGGCTTTCGCCTCTTTCACCCACTGGTTCTGGTCGGTAACGGTGGGGCTTGAGTAGAAGAACGCCACTTTAGCGTTCGGTTTAGTGACCTGCTTGCCCGCCATCTCCACCAGCAGGCCGCCAAGCTGCTCCGGCGTCCCCTGGTTGATGTAGATGCTGCGGCACTCCGGCTTAGTGTCGGAATCCCAGGTCAGGACCTTGACGCCGCGCTGCATCGCGCGCTTCAGCGCCGGGCAGAGGCCGTCCGGCGACACGGCGGAGACGATAATGGCGTTATAGCCCTGGTTGACGAAGTTATTGATGAGCTGCACCTGGCCGGAGACGCTCGGCTCGGTTGGGCCGTCGTAGGTCACGTCCACGCCGAGGTCTTTCCCCGCCTCTTTTGCGCCGTTACCGCCGCTGGTGAAGAAGCCCACGCCTACCAGCTTCGGGATAAAGGCAATGCGGTCCGCCGCCTGCGCCGAGGCGAAGCTGAGGGCCATTGCCAGGACAAACAGTTTTGTTTTCATCTTACGCTCCGGATAGTTTTCTGAAGAGAGAACGCACCCACTCGCGGTGCAGACTCAGCGAACGTCCCATCACCACCACAACCAGCAGCGCCCCTGACAGCGCGCTCGACACCTGGTTTGGGATGCCGACCATCTGTAAACCCTGCTGCAGGTAGCCCACCAGCAGCGCCGCCAGCGCCGTACCGACAACCGAACCTGAACCGCCGTAAATATTGGCCCCGCCGAGCACGGCGGCGGTCAGCGCGGGCATGAGCAAATCGCGCCCCAGATCCGAACGCGCGGAGCCGAAATAGGAGACCATCACCAGCGCGGCAATCGCCGAGGCCACGCCCACCAGACCGTACAGCGCGTAGGGCATGCCGTTCACCGACAGCGCCGCATAGCGCGCCGCGCGAGGATTCTGCCCGATTAAAAACAGATGTCGGCCAAAGCGCCCGCGGTGGGTAATCAGCCAGAAGAAGACGGTAATCACCGCGAACAGCACCAGCGGGATCGGCAGACCCAGCACCGTGAGGTTAGCGAACGCCGTGAAGCTGTCCTGGAAGCCGCCGATGCCCTCATAGCCCGTCGCCCCCGCCATGCCGGAGAGCAGCAGCGCGCCGCCGCCGTAGAGGTAGAGCGTGCCGAGGGTGATAACCAGCGGGCTGATGCCGGTGTAGTGAATCAGCGCGGCATTAAATAATCCGCACAGCAGGCCGAGCAGCAGCGTCAGCGGAACGGCGACCGCCATCGGCCACCCCGCCTGCATCATCACGCCCAGCGCGATGGCGCACAGGCCGATGGTCGAGCCGAGGGAGATGTCGATCCCGCCGCTGATGATCACAAGCGTGAGCGGCAGCGCCACGATGCCGATGCAGATAAAGTCGCTGGTGCTGAACAGCAGCATGTTGACGTCGAGCATGCGCGGGTTGATGGCGCCAAAGAGCAGGATCTCCAGCACCAGTAAAATCAGCAGCGCGCTTTCCCAGTTAAGCCTCATTTACGCCACCTCTTTTTTGCGTTTGGGAAACGGGGTGACGTGCTTTCCCCCTTTGTTACCCGGCTGGAAGCGACCGTACTTCAGCGCCCGCTGATGGCGTGCCAGCGCCTGGCGCAGGCGCCCGTCGAGCACCAGCACGCCCAGCAGCACCAGCCCGGCGATAAAGTCGTTCCACCACGCCGGGAGCCTGAACAGCACCAGCACGGTGTCGATTTGGGTCAAGAAGAAGGCCCCGAGCAGCGCGCCAACCAGCGTGCCCGTGCCGCCCAGCAGCGAAATACCCCCGAGCACGCAGGCGGCGATGGCCTTCATCTCCAGCCCGCTGCCGGTCTGGTTGGGTACAAAGCCAATCTGCGCGGCAAAGACGATCCCGGCGCAGGCCGCCAGCATGCCGTTCAGGGTAAAGGCAATCATGCAGGTGCGGTTCACCGCCACGCCCAGCTGGCGCGCGGCGGCGAGGTTATCCCCCACCGCGTAAAAATCACGCCCGAACGCGGTACGCGACAGCGTCCACGCGCCTGTGGCCGCGACGATCAATACCAGCATGCCGAGCGGCGAAATGCCGATGGCGGCTGGCTCAGAGAGGGATTTCAGCCCCGGCGGCAGCCCTTCAATCCACTTTCCGCCCGTCCAGAGCAGCATCGCCCCGCGGTACAGCCCCAGCGTGCCGAGGGTGGCGACAATCGCCGGGATGCGCAGCCCCACTACCAGGAACCCGTTGAACGCCCCGGCCAGCGCACCAATAGACAGCGCGAAAAGAATGGAAACCGGCAGGCTGTAGCCGCTATTCAGCGCCACGCCGACGGCGATGGCGGACAGCCCGACGATGGAGCCGACGGACACGTCGATATTGCGGGTCAGCATCACCAGCGCGGCACCGATGGCCAGCAGGATCAGGATCTGCGAGCTGGCGAAGATCATCCCCAGCGTCTGTAAACTCAGGTAGGACGGGTTCAGCGCCACCAGCACGGCGAACAGCGCCAGAATGGCGAGAAACGCGCTCAGCTCGCGGTTTTTGAGTAAGGTCTTCATGATTGCCCTCCAAACGCCAGCGCCATCATCTTGTCGAGGCTGACGGCGTGGCGCGGCAGCTCGCCGCTGAGTACGCCCTGATGCATCACCAGCACGCGATCCGCGAGGCCGGGAAATTCATCGAGATCGCTTGAGATCATCAGCACCGCCACGTTCTGCGCCGCCACGCTTTTAATGAGCTGATAGATGTCGGCGCGCGCCGAGACGTCCACGCCGCGCGTCGGTTCATCGACGATCAGCAGTAAAGGGTTGGCCTCCAGGCAGCGCGCCAGCAGTACCTTCTGCTGGTTGCCGCCAGAGAGCGTGCGCACGGTTTGATCCGCATGGTTGAGCTTGATCCCCAGCGCCCGGTGGTAGCGCTCCACCACCGCAGACTCCCGCCCGCGCTGCTGCCAGAGAGACGGCTCGTTCAGCGCCACCGTGTTCCAGCGGATCGGCGCGTCGAGGAACAGGCCGGACACCTGCCTGTCTTCCGGCAGGTAGACCAGCCCTTTTTCCAGGCGTGAACTTACCGGATCGCCTGTAATGTCCTGATTCTCCAGCCAGACGCGGCCCCCGCGTACTGGCCGCAGGCCGTAAAGCGTTTCCGCAAGCTCGGTGCGCCCGGATCCCACCAGCCCGGCCAGGCCGACGATCTCCCCGGCGTAGATCTCAAGGCTAAGATCGATAAACCCTTCTCCGGTGAGATCGTCCACCCGCAGCACCGGGAAATCCTGCGGCTGGGTGCGACGGTTGCCCGGCAGCGCCAGCCACAGCTTTTGCGTATCGCTGAGAGATTTATCCCGGCTGACCGGCGTCATGGCGGCGATCAGGGCGCCATCGTCAAACTGCGCGGTTTCGCCGCTCAGCACCACCGCACCGTCGCGCATCACCGAGACGTGGCTCGAAAGCATGCGAATTTCCGGCAGCTTGTGCGAGATAAAGACGATCCCGACGCCGAGCGCCTGCAGGGCGCGGATCTGGCGAAAGAGCCGTTCGGTTTCGCCGGGTGTGAGGGAGGCCGTAGGTTCGTCGAGGATCAGGATCCTCGCGTTGCGCATTAGCCCGCGCAGGATCTCCACCATCTGCTGATCCGCCACCTCCAGGGTGCTGGCGGCGGCATCAAGGTTAAGCTGGCACTGCAGCTGCTGGAGTTTCTCCGCCAGCCGCTTTTCCAGATCGCGCTCACGCGGCAGGCGGAACAGGATGTTTTCCCGCACCGTCAGGTTGGGGAACAGCAGCGGCTCCTGCGGCACCAGGTAAATGCCTAACCTGTGCGCCTGCACGGGCGTGAGCCGCGCATATGACTGCCCCTCGACAGAAAGTTCACCGCTGTCCGGCGTCTCGACCCCGGCGATGATCTTCATCAGTGTCGATTTTCCCGCGCCGTTTCCGCCCATCAGCGCGTGCACCTGGCCCGCAAACAGCGTGAAATCAATGCCTTTAAGAACCGGCACGCCTGAGAACTGTTTGCTGATATTCCGCGCGTCGAGAAGTGAGGTCATCATCGCTCCGCTATTGAACAAATGATTTTTAGATTTAATAATGTTCAAAAGCGTAGACGGTGAACTATATTTACAACCGTGCAGGGATCACAGTTTTATCGATTGAGATACAGATAAACCAGAAACGATCGAAATGATCCGTTTTGTCGCGTGGCTCACACTTTCCCTCCGCGCCATCACGAACATATGATCTAAATTTTTATAAGAGTTCAACTATGAGCGATAAACGCACTGCGGAAGAAGGACGGTTTGCCGGGCTGGCGCTGGCGGAAGAGGAGCTGGTTGCGCGCGTGGCCTGGTGCTACTACCACGACGGATTAACCCAGCACGACATCGGCGAGCGGCTCGGGCTGCCGCGTTTGAAGATCTCCCGCCTGCTGGAGAAGGGTCGGCAGTCCGGGGTGATCCGCGTGCAGATCAACTCCCGCTACGAGGGCTGCCTGTCGCTGGAGACCGAGCTACAGCAGCGCTTTGGCCTGAAGCTGGTGCGCGTGATGCCCGCGTTAAATACGCCGCCGATGAACGTGCGGCTGGGCATAGGCGCGGCGCAGTCCTTGATGGGCGTGCTGGAGCCCGGCCAACTGCTGGCGGTGGGGTTTGGTGAAACCACCATGAGCAGCCTGCAGCACCTGAGCGGCTTTATCAGCTCGCAGCAGATCCGCCTGGTGACGCTCTCCGGCGGCGTCGGGCCGTATATGACCGGCATCGGCCAGCTGGACGCGGCCTGCAGCGTCAGCATGATCCCCGCCCCGCTTCGCGTGTCATCCGCCGAGGTGGCCGGGATCTTAAAACGCGAGACCAGCGTGCGGGACGTGATCCTCGCCGCCACCGCCGCCGACGTGGCGGTGGTCGGCATTGGTTCGGTGAACCAGCGCCGTGACGCCACCATACTGCGATCCGGCTATATCAGCGAAGGTGAACAGCTGATGTATGCCCGCAAAGGCGCGGTCGGCGACATTCTCGGCTATTTCCTCAATGCCGAGGGAGAATGCGTCGAGGAGCTGGAGATCCATAAAGAATTACTGGGCGTCACGCTCGATGAACTGGCGCAGCTGCCCACCATCGTTGGCGTGGCCGGAGGGGAAGAGAAAGCCGATGCGATTTATGCCGCACTGAAGGGTCGCCGTATCAATGGCCTGGTGACGGAGGAGACGACAGCCCGCGCGGTGCTGGCCCTGACGTAACGGGGTTGCCCTGCGCTAACAACGAGGCAAGCTCATGAGTTACCTTTTATCGTTAGATGCAGGGACAGGCAGCGTTCGCGCCGTGATTTTCGATTTACAGGGCAACCAGATTGCCGTCGGCCAGGCCGAGTGGAAGCACCTGAGCGTGGAGAACGTGCCGGGGTCGATGGAGTTCGACCTCGAAACCAACTGGCAGCTGGCCTGCCGGTGCATTCATCAGGCGCTGGAGCGTGCGCATCTGCGCGCGGCGGACATTCAGTCCGTCGCCTGCTGCTCGATGCGCGAAGGGATCGTACTGTACGACCGCAACGGCGAGGCCATCTGGGCCTGCGCCAACGTCGACGCCCGCGCCAGCCGCGAGGTGGCCGAACTCAAAGAGATCCACGATTACCGTTTTGAATCCGAAGTGTATGACGTCTCAGGGCAAACGCTGGCGCTGAGCGCCATGCCGCGCCTGCTGTGGCTGGCGCACCACCGTCCGGATATTTACCGCAAGGCCGCGACCATCACCATGATCAGCGACTGGCTGGCGGCGAAGCTCTCCGGCGAGCTGGCGGTCGACCCGTCTAACGCGGGCACGACGGGCATGCTGGATCTCTTCTCCCGCGACTGGCGTCCGGCGCTGCTCGACATGGCCGGGCTGCGCGCCGATATCCTCTCCCCGGTGAAAGAGACCGGCACCGTGCTGGGCGCTGTCACCAGAGAGGCCGCGCTGCAGAGCGGCCTGCGCGAGGGCACCCCGGTGGTGATGGGCGGCGGCGACGTGCAGCTGGGCTGTCTGGGGCTGGGCGTAGTTCGCGCCGGGCAAACCGCGGTGCTGGGCGGCACCTTCTGGCAGCAGGTGGTGAACCTGCCGCAGGTGCGCACCGACCCCGAGATGAACATCCGCGTGAACCCGCACGTGATTCCCGGCATGGCGCAGGCGGAGTCGATCAGCTTCTTTACCGGGCTGACCATGCGCTGGTTCCGCGACGCCTTCTGCGCGGAGGAGAAGCTGATTGCCGAGCGGATGGGGATGGACACCTATTCCCTGCTGGAAGAGATGGCGAGCCGCGTACCGGCAGGCTCCCACGGGGTGATGCCGATCTTCTCCGACGCGATGCATTTCAAGCAGTGGTACCACGCCGCGCCGTCGTTTATCAACCTCTCCATCGACCCGGAAAAGTGCAACAAAGCGACGCTGTTCCGTGCCCTTGAAGAGAACGCGGCGATCGTCTCGGCCTGCAACCTGGCGCAGATCTCTCGCTTCTCCGGCGTGACATTTGAGAGCCTGGTGTTTGCAGGCGGCGGTTCCAAAGGCGCCCTGTGGAGCCAGATCTTAAGCGACGTCACCGGGCTGCCGGTGCGCGTGCCGGAAGTGAAAGAGGCGACGGCGCTCGGCTGCGCGATAGCGGCAGGGGCTGGCGCGGGGCTGTTTGCGGATATGGCCTCGACGGGCGAACGGCTGGTGAAGTGGAGCCGCGAGTTCACGCCAAACCCGCAGCACCGCGAGCTGTACGACGGCATGATGCAGAAATGGCAGGCGGTGTACGCGGACCAGCTTGGGCTGGTGGACAGCGGGCTGACGACGTCGATGTGGCAGGCTCCGGGGCTGGTGCGGACATCCCCCTCACCCCGCCCCTCTCCCTGAGGGAGAGGGAGATTACGTCCCCTCTCCCTCAGGGAGAGGGTTAGGGTGAGGGCATCAGGCCACACCAATATTTGAATCCCATCACAATCACCGCATTCCCCTTTTCCCTTTTACTCCCCGCTGGCTAAATTAGTAACTCATCCGACCACATAACAATAATTTTACACTGGAAGAGACTATGAGCCGCTACCCGTCGTTATTCGCCCCTCTCGATCTGGGGTTCACCACACTCAAAAACCGCGTGTTGATGGGGTCGATGCACACCGGGCTGGAGGAGCATCCGGACGGGGCCGAGCGTCTGGCAGCCTTCTATGCCGAGCGCGCCCGCCACGGGGTGGCGCTGATTGTCACCGGCGGCGTGGCCCCTGCGCCTTCCGGCGTGGGTATGGAGGGCGGCGCGGTCCTGAACGATGCGTCACAGCTGCCGCACCACCGCATTGTGACCGACGCGGTACACCGCGAGGGCGGTAAAATCGCCCTGCAAATCCTGCACACCGGCCGCTACAGCTATCAGCCGAACCTGGTCGCGCCGTCGGCTCTTCAGGCTCCGATTAACCGTTTTAAACCTCACGCCCTGACCCACGATGAGATCCTGGCATTGATTGACGACTTCGCCCGCTGCGCGGCGCTGGCGCGCGAGGCGGGCTACGACGGCGTTGAGGTGATGGGTTCAGAAGGCTACCTGATCAACGAATTCCTCGCCGCACGCACCAACCAGCGCGACGACGAATGGGGCGGCGACTATGCCCGCCGGATGCGCTTTGCCGTGGAGGTGGTGCGCACGGTGCGCGAACGCGCGGGCGCGGACTTTATTATCATCTTCCGCCTGTCGATGCTCGACCTGGTAGAGGGCGGCGGCACGTTCGACGAAACCGTGCAGCTGGCGCAGGCGATTGAAGCAGCAGGTGCCACGATTATCAACACAGGCATCGGCTGGCATGAGGCGCGCATCCCGACCATCGCCACGCCGGTGCCGCGTGCGGCGTTCAGCTGGGTGACGCGGAAGCTGAAAGGCAAAGTGTCCGTTCCGCTGGTCACCACTAACCGCATTAACGACCCGCAGGTGGCGGACGATGTGATTTCACGCGGCGACGCCGATATGGTGTCGATGGCGCGGCCGTTCCTCGCGGATGCCGAACTGCTGTCTAAAGCGCAAAGCGGCCGGGCGGATGAGATCAACACCTGCATCGGCTGTAACCAGGCCTGTCTGGATCAGATCTTCGTCGGGAAGGTCACCTCCTGTCTGGTTAACCCGCGCGCCTGTCATGAAACCAAAATGCCGGTGGTTCCGGCGGTCAATAAAAAACGCCTGGCCGTTGTGGGCGCTGGCCCCGCAGGGCTGGCGTTTGCGGTGAACGCCGCCTCGCGCGGGCACAGCGTGACGCTGTTTGATGCGCTGGCGGAGATTGGCGGTCAGTTTAATATCGCCAAACAGATCCCCGGCAAAGAAGAGTTCTATGAAACGCTGCGCTACTACCGCCGGATGATCGAGCTGACGGGCGTCGAGCTGCGGCTTAACCAGTTTGTAAATGCGGCGGATCTGATCGGTTTCGACGAGGTGATCCTGGCGAGCGGGATCGTGCCGCGAACGCCTGCGATCGAAGGTATCAATCATCCGAAAGTATTGAGCTATCTGGATGTATTGCGAGACAAAACGCCGGTTGGCGAGAAGGTGGCGATTATCGGCTGCGGCGGTATCGGCTTTGATACCGCCATGTACTTAAGCCAGCCGGGCGAGGCCACCAGCCAGAACATTGCCGAGTTTTGCGTAGAATGGGGCATTGATACCAGCCTGAGCCAGTCCGGCGGATTACGCCCTGAAGGGCCGCAGCTGCCGAAAAGCCCGCGCCAGATCGTAATGCTCCAGCGTAAGGCCAGCAAGCCGGGCGAAGGGCTGGGCAAAACCACGGGCTGGATCCACCGCGCCACCCTGCTCTCGCGCGGGGTGAAAATGATCCCGGCGGTGAGCTACCAGAAGATCGACGACGAGGGTCTGCACGTCACGATCGGCGGCGAGCCGCAACTGCTGCGCGTGGATCATGTAATTTTGTGCGCCGGGCAGGAGCCAAAGCGGGATCTGGCCGATCCGCTGCGCGAGGCGGGTAAAACGGTGCATTTGATCGGCGGGTGCGACGTGGCGATGGAGCTGGATGCGCGGCGAGCCATTGCGCAGGGGACGAAATTAGCTCTGGAGATCTAGAGCATTGTCGGGCGGCCAGGGTAAAAGCAAAACGGCAACCCCGTTGCCGTTTTTAGTGTTTGCTCCCTCTCCCTGTGGGAGAGGGTTGGGGTGAGGGCATCAGGCCGCCCATACCCAATCTTACCGACGACGTCCCAGCTTCACCGACTTCAGCACCACGAATTTGTTATTGGTGGCAATGGTGACGCAGTTGCCGAAAATCTTCTTCAGCTTGTGGAAGTAGTCCAGGTGGCGGTTCGCCACGATGTACAGCTCGCCGTTGATTTTCAGGCAGCGTCGCGCGTGGTGGAACATCTCCCAGGCGACGTTATCCGTCAGGGCGTGCTTCTGGTGGAACGGCGGGTTGCAGAACACCGCGTTAAAGCGGAAAGGCTCTACGCCGGAGAGCGCGTTGTTGATCATAAACTCGCAGCGATCCACCGCTTCCGGCATGTTGGTTTCCACGTTCAGACGGCTGGAGGCCACCGCCATCGGCGACTCGTCGCTGAACACCACGCTGGCTTCCGGGTTTTTCGCCAGCAGCGTCAGGCCAATTACGCCGTTGCCGCAGCCCAGATCGACGATCTCCCCTTCCAGGTTTTCTGGCAGGTGCTCCATAAAGAAACGCGCCCCGATATCCAGACCGGTGCGGGAGAAAACGTTCGCAAGGTTGTGGATGGTCCAGTCGGTCCCTTCCAGCTTCCAGCTCAGGGTCTCCGGCGCGTCGGCCAGCTCCGGCGCGCTGAACGTGCAGTTGATCAGGCGCGCTTTTTTCCAGGCCAGCGTCGTGGTGGTCGGGCCAAGGACCTTCTCGAACAGCTCCAGCGTCGAGGTGTGAATATCGCGCGCTTTGGCACCCGCGATGATGCGGGTTTCCGGCGTCACGACCTTACGCAGCGCGCGCAGCTGCTGCTCCAGCAGCGCCATGGTTTTTGGCACTTTAATCAGTACCACACCCGGTGCCTGCGGGTAGTCCGCGGTGCTGTCGAGGAACTTCACGCTGGACTCGTCGAGGTCGTTATGGCGCAGGTTTTCACGCGTTGCCAGCTCGCTTAAGTAGGAATCGCCGATGCTGTAAGGCGTGTGCTCCGCCAGGGCGCAGCCGAGCGCGCCAAACGCGTCATTCAGGATCAAAACCGGGCCGCGGATTTCAGTCTCATCCAACTGCTGCAGCAGATATTCATCCGCCGCTTCCCACGCCTGAAGCGGGTTAACGTCGTCCGTTTCCGGGAAACGTTTAAGGTTGAGTGAACGGAAACCGTTGTCTAAGTGGCTCATCGGCCCTCCTGAATGGTAAAATTTGGCGTATCCCTGAAAAGGGTGCGTGAGTATACCCGTTTTATTGTCGATTTGGGGCGTTGATGAACCAACTAACTTATCTCCAGGGCTACCCGGAGCATTTACTTTCTCAGGTTCGCACCCTGATTGCCGAGCAAAAGCTCGGCGCGGTACTGGAAAAACGCTATCCCGGCACGCACGATTTCGCGACCGATAAGGCCCTCTGGCAGTATACGCAGGATCTGAAAAACCGGTATCTGAAGAGCGCGCCGCCGATCAACAAGGTGATGTACGACAACAAGATCCACGTGCTAAAAAACGCGCTCGGCCTGCACACTGCGATTTCCCGCGTGCAGGGCGGCAAGCTGAAGGCGAAGGCCGAAATCCGCGTCGCGACGGTTTTCCGTAACGCGCCGGAAGCCTTTCTGCGGATGATCGTGGTCCATGAGCTGGCGCATCTGAAAGAGAAAGAGCACGACAAAGCGTTCTATTCCCTGTGCTGCCACATGGAGCCGCAGTACCATCAGCTGGAGTTTGACACCCGTTTGTGGCTTACGCATTTATCGTTAAATGGTAATGCGGAATAGCGCACTGGTTTTGCAATAATCCCGTGCTAAAGTGGCTTAAGGTTCCCCGCTACGGAGTACGTAAACGTTTATGATACGTTTCGCAGTCATTGGTACGAACTGGATCACGCGCCAGTTCGTCGACGCCGCCCACGAAACCGGCAAACTTAAACTCACCGCAGTTTACTCCCGCAGCCTTGAGCAGGCGCAGAGTTTTGCTAACGACTACCTCGTCGAACATCTCTTTACCTCCCTTGATGAGATGGCGCAAAGCGACGCCATTGACGCGGTCTATATCGCCAGCCCGAACTCCCTGCACTTCCCGCAAACGGCGCTGTTTCTCAGCCATAAAAAGCATGTGATCTGCGAGAAGCCGCTGGCCTCGAATATTGAGGAAGTGGAAGCGGCCATTGCGCTTGCCCGCGAAAATCAGGTGGTGCTGTTCGAAGCGTTCAAAACCGCAAGCCTGCCGAATTTCCTGCTGCTGCAGCAGTCCCTGCCGAAAATTGGCAAAGTGCGTAAAGCCTTTATCAACTACTGCCAGTATTCGTCGCGCTATCAGCGCTATCTCGACGGCGAAAACCCGAATACCTTTAATCCGGCCTTCTCAAACGGCTCCATCATGGACATTGGTTTTTACTGCCTGGCCTCTGCGGTCGCGCTGTGGGGCGAGCCGCACGGCGTCACGGCCACCGCCAGCCTGCTTGAGAGCGGCGTGGATGCGCACGGTTTGGTGGTGCTGGATTACGGTGATTTTAGCGTCACCCTGCAGCACTCCAAGGTGAGCGATTCCGTGTTGCCGAGCGAAATTCAGGGCGAAGCCGGGTCGCTGGTCATCGAGAAAATCTCCGAATGCCAGAAGGTGAGCTTTGTGCCGCGCGGCGGGAAAGCGCAGGAGCTGACGCAGCCTCAGCATATTAACACTATGCTCTATGAGGCAGAGGTCTTCGCCCGTCTGGTGGAAGACAACGAAGTGAATCACCCTGGCCTCGCGGTTAGCCGCGCCACGGCGAAGCTGCAAACGGAGATCCGCCGCCAGACCGGCGTAGTGTTTCCGGCAGACGGCGTGAGCGCGGAAGCTATCGCGTAAAGGTGTGTAATGAAACGGCGCAGACCATTGACGAAACCAATGGTCTGACATATTTTGTTACCTGCAAAGGGGAGTAACTTCTTCGCCGGTGGATCGTCATTACGATGCGTGCAAAACCGCATCCGGTCGCCGGGCAACCTTCGTGGTTGTAAGTGAGACCTTGCCGGGAGGCGAGGTCTATGCATAAAAAGCTAACGGCTATCGTCTTCTGACCATAGCCGTTTTTGTTTTTTATGTGTAAGGAAAATAGTATGCATTCTGTCGGCACTCCAATGCTGTGGGGCGGATTCGCGGTTGTCGTGCTCATCATGCTGGCGATCGACCTCTTTTTGCAGGGTCGTCGCGGCGAGCACGGCATGAGCGTCAAGCAGGCCGCCGTCTGGTCGCTGGTGTGGGTTAGCCTCTCACTCCTTTTCTGCGCCGCCTTCTGGTGGTATCTGGCCTCGACCGAAGGCCGTGCGGTGGCCGATCCTCAGGCGCTCGCCTTCCTCACCGGCTATCTGATTGAAAAAGCCCTGGCGGTTGATAACGTCTTCGTCTGGCTGATGCTGTTCAGCTACTTTGCCGTGCCTGCGGCCCTGCAGCGCCGCGTGCTGGTATACGGCGTGCTGGGTGCCATTGTCCTGCGTACCATCATGATCTTCGCCGGCAGCTGGCTGATTACCCAGTTCGAATGGCTGCTGTACGTGTTCGGCGCGTTCCTGCTGTTCACCGGGGTCAAAATGGCGCTGGCGAAAGAAGACGATACCGGTATCGGCGATAAGCCGCTGGTGAAGTGGATCCGCGGCCATCTGCGCATGACCGACAAGATCGAGAGCGAGCACTTCTTCGTGCGTAAGAACGGCCTGCTGTTTGCTACCCCGCTGCTGCTGGTGCTGATTCTGGTCGAGCTGAGCGACGTGATTTTCGCCGTAGACAGCATCCCGGCAATCTTCGCGGTGACCACCGACCCGTTCATCGTGCTGACCTCTAACCTGTTTGCGATCCTCGGTCTGCGTGCCATGTACTTCCTGCTGGCAGGCGCGGCGGAGCGCTTCTCAATGCTGAAGTACGGCCTGTCGGTGATCCTGGTGTTTATCGGTATCAAGATGCTGATCGTCGATTTCTACCACATCCCGATCGCTATCTCGCTTGGCGTGGTGTTCGGCATTCTGCTGGTGACGCTGCTTATCAATACCTGGGTTAACCGCCAGCACGATAAGAAGCAGCAGGTGGAGTAAAACGTTCGGTGCGGGCTGATGCCCTCATCCCGACCCTCTCCCACAGGGAGAGGGTGAACACACTTTTGTAACTCAACAGTTAAAAAATATGACGCAACACGTAAAATCCAGCATTTTACGCTTCCGCCTTTCGCTCCTTTCCCTGATACTCAACCAGGCAAACAAATACTTACATCCGGACACAAATGTGACTTAGAGCACATCCAGGATGGAACGCAATTTCACTCAGGAATAACGTATGAGCACACAATCACGCGGTCTGTTCGCGCGCCTGGCGCAGGGCAGTCTTGTAAAACAAATTCTGGTCGGGTTGGTACTGGGTATTCTGCTGGCGATGGTGTCAAAACCTGCCGCGGAAGCCACGGGGCTGCTCGGTACCCTTTTCGTTGGCGCACTGAAGGCCGTCGCACCGGTACTGGTTCTGATGCTGGTGATGGCGTCAATTGCCAACCATCAGCACGGACAAAAAACCAACATTCGCCCTATTCTGTTCCTGTATCTGCTGGGAACCTTCTCTGCGGCCTTAACGGCCGTTGTGTTCAGCTTCCTGTTCCCGTCCACGCTGCACCTGACCAGCGCGGCCGGTGATATCACGCCGCCGTCCGGTATTGTCGAAGTCCTTCGCGGCCTGCTGATGAGCATGGTTTCTAACCCCATCACCGCGCTGATGAGCGGAAACTACATTGGTATTCTGGTCTGGGCGATTGGACTGGGCTTCGCGCTGCGTCACGGCAACGAGACCACGAAAAACCTGGTGAATGATATGTCGAACGCCGTCACCTTTATGGTGAAACTGGTGATTCGCTTTGCGCCAGTCGGTATTTTCGGGCTGGTCTCTTCCACGCTGGCGACCACCGGTTTCGACGCGCTGTGGGGCTACGCGCAGCTGCTGGTTGTTCTGGTCGGCTGTATGCTGCTGGTGGCGCTGGTGATCAACCCGCTGCTGGTGTTCTGGCAGATCCGCCGTAACCCGTATCCGCTGGTGCTGACCTGCCTGCGCGAGAGCGGCGTGTATGCCTTCTTCACCCGCAGCTCTGCGGCGAACATTCCCGTGAACATGGCGCTGGCGGAGAAGCTGAACCTGGACCGCGATACCTACTCCGTGTCGATCCCGCTGGGCGCAACCGTGAACATGGCGGGCGCGGCGATCACCATCACCGTGCTGACCCTGGCGGCAGTGCATACGCTGGGTATTCCTGTGGATCTGCCAACGGCGCTGCTGTTGAGCGTGGTGGCGTCGCTGTGTGCCTGCGGCGCATCCGGCGTGGCGGGCGGTTCGCTGCTGCTGATCCCGCTGGCGTGCAATATGTTTGGCATCCCGAACGAGATTGCGATGCAGGTTGTGGCCGTCGGCTTCATCATCGGCGTGCTGCAGGACTCCTGTGAAACCGCGCTGAACTCCTCTACCGACGTGCTGTTCACCGCAGCGGCCTGTCAGGCGGAAGACGCGCGTTTAGCGAAGAATGCCCTGCGAGGTTAACAGCAAAACGGCAACCCTGAGGTTGCCGTTTTTAGTGTTTGTACCCTCTCCCCGTGGGAGAGGGCATCAGGCCGCACCGATTAAAGCGTCACACCACTCTTAAAGATCGCCAGCTCGCGGAAGTCGTTCTTCTCATTGCAGGTCTGCCTGCCGTTAGCAAACTCCACGATAGTGTCCACGAACTCCGTCAGCAGCTGCGGCATCGCTTTGCCGTGGATCAGCTGGCCCGCATCAAAGTCGATCCAGTGTTTTTTCTTCGCCGCCAGCTCGCTGTTGGTGGCGATTTTGACCGTCGGCACAAAACCGCCGTATGGCGTACCGCGACCGGTGCTGAACAGCACCATATGACAGCCCGCCCCTGCCAGCGCGCTGGTGGCGACCGCATCGTTACCCGGTGCGCTCAGCAGGTTCAGACCGTGGGTTTTCAGGCGTTCGCCGTAGCGCAGAACATCCACCACCTGGCTGGCGCCCGCTTTCTGGGTGCAGCCGAGGGATTTCTCCTCCAGCGTGGTGATCCCACCCGCCTTATTACCCGGCGACGGGTTTTCATAAATCGGCTGATTGTGGGCGATGAAGTACTGTTTGAAGTCATTCACCATGGTAACGGTCTTCTCAAACGTCTCTTCGTCGCGGCAGTGGCTCATCAGAATGCGCTCCGCGCCGAACATTTCCGGCACTTCGGTCAGCACCGTCGTACCGCCGTTGGCGATCACGTAATCCGAGAAGCGGCCCAGCATCGGGTTGGCGGTGATCCCGGAAAGGCCGTCAGACCCACCGCACTCCAGCCCAAACTTCAGCTCGCTCAGCCTGCCCGGCTCGCGCCTGTCGTGGCGCATCACCTCATAAAGCTGGTGCAGCAGCTCAACGCCCGCCTCTACTTCGTCGTCCTGATGCTGGCACACCATGAAGTGCACGCGCTCAGGATCGAATTCACCCAGCGTGTCGCGGAAGGCATCCACCTGGTTGTTTTCGCAGCCGAGGCCGATCACCAGCACCGCGCCCGCGTTCGGGTGGCGCACCATGTTTTGCAGCATGGTGCGGGTATTGATGTGGTCATCGCCCAGCTGCGAGCAGCCGTAGGTGTGGCTGAACAGATGCACGCCGTCGGTGCCTTCGGCATTGTTGGTCTCTTTCAGGAAACGCGTCTGAATTTGACGCGCAATGCCGTTGACGCAGCCGACGGTCGGCAGGATCCACAGCTCGTTGCGGATCCCAACCTCACCATTAGCGCGGCGGTAGATCTGCACTTCACGATCCGCCGCCTGCACATTTTCTTCGGGTAAATCAGGTTGATAGCTGTACTCGTCCAGATCGCTCAGATTCGTGCGCGCGTTGTGGGAATGAATATATTCACCCGGCGCAATATCCGCCAGCGCATGTCCGATGGGCAAACCGTACTTCACCACGTTCTCCCCCTTTGCAATGGGGAACAAGGCAAACTTGTGTCCACGTCCAATGGCCTGGCGTAACGTGACCAACTGGTTGTCAAAGGTCACTTCCGTGCCTTCGGTTAAATCTGCCAGCGCGACGGCGACGTTATCCAGCGAATGGATTTTGATGTATTGCATATCAACCTCAGAAGGTCTTAGTTCAGTTCAATGGCGAAGTAGTCACGCGCATTGTTAAAGCAGATGTTTCTCACCATGTCGCCCAGCAGCTGGAGATCCGCTGGCGCTTCACCCGCATGCACCCAGCGGCCAATCATCTGGCACAGAATGCGGCGGAAGTATTCGTGGCGCGTGTAAGAGAGGAAGCTGCGGCTGTCGGTCAGCATGCCGACAAAGCGGCTCAGCAGGCCCAGCTGCGCCAGTTGCGTCATCTGCCGCTCCATGCCGTCTTTCTGATCGTTGAACCACCAGCCGGAGCCGAACTGCATCTTGCCCGGCATCCCTTCGCCCTGGAAGTTGCCGACCATGGTGCCCAGCACTTCGTTATCGCGCGGGTTCAGGCAGTACAGAATGGTTTTCGGCAGCAGGTTCTGTTCGTTCTGTTTGCTCAGCAGTCTGGACAGCTCTTCCGCCAACGGACGGTCGTTGATGGAGTCGAAGCCCACGTCCGCGCCCAGCAGTTTGAACTGGCGCTGGTTGTTATTGCGCAGCGCGCCGATGTGGTACTGCTGTACCCAGCCGCGACGGGCGTATTCCGCACCGAGGAACACCAGCACCGCGGTTTTGAACTGCGCCACTTCATGCTGGCTAAGCGATTCACCGGACAGACGACGCGCCAGGATACTGTCCAGTTCGGCTTCGTTTGATTCCGCAAAGAGCACCACGTCCAGCGCGTGGTCAGACACTTTACAGCCGTGCGCCGCGAAGTGATCCAGGCGTTTAGTCAGCGCAGTTTGCAGGTCAGCGAAACGACGAATATCGGTATCGGACACTTCCGCCAGCTTCGCCATGTAGTCGTTGAAGGTGGCCTGTTCGATGTTGAAGGCTTTGTCCGGGCGCCAGCTTGGCAGCACTTTGATGTCAAAAGAGGTGTCTTTGGCGACAAAGGCATGATGTTCCAGGGAGTCAATCGGATCGTCGGTGGTGCCCACCATCTTCACGTTCATCTGCTTCATGATGCCGCGCGCGGAGAAGTTATCCTGCGCCAGCAGCGCATTGCACTGGTCCCAGATCTCATCCGCCGTGGCGGGTGAAAGCAACTTGCCGGTGATGCCAAACGGACGGCGCAGTTCAAGGTGCGTCCAGTGGTAAAGCGGGTTACCGATGGTGTGCGGAACGGTCGCCGCCCAGGCATCAAACTTCTCGCGATCGGTCGCATCGCCGGTACACAGGCGCTCAGCCACACCGTTGGTACGCATCGCACGCCATTTATAGTGGTCACCCTTCAGCCAGATGTCATACAGGTTTTTGAAACGGTAATTTTCGGCAACCTGCTGCGGCGGTAAGTGGCAGTGGTAGTCGAAAATCGGCTGGTCTTTTGCGTAGTCGTGGTACAGGCGGCGAGCAAATTCGGTATCTAAGAGAAAATCTTCGGTCATAAACGGCGTCATTATCGTCTTCCTCATTACGGGAGCGTCAGAAAGCGTATGTTCATATGCTGCAAAGTTATCACACCAATTTCCACCCGCCGACGTTTTTTTCGTGAGTGAGATCAATAAACGTCGACAAAAAAATTACCCAAATTGGGGTAAATCACTCTACAGGCCGCGTCGATACTGGCTTCACCCGCAACGAATAATGACCCTACAAAGGATCATACATTTGTGATGTCACTCACCTTTTAAAGTTGTATGACAAGTTATCTTTTCGCCGTCGCAAACATTCAGCCGACGGAATGCATTACCGGTGTGAGAAACATCGGGTTTAACGGTACGGATACCAACTTATGCACGCTTACTTATGGCAAGGTTCGGGCCGTTCCGGGACATTCTCCCGGTTATGCCCCTCCCGTTACACAGCTGCTCCCGGAAACGGTTGAGAGGTTGCCGTGCTCTGGCGCGGAAATAACATAACGATGAGGTTTTAGATGCGTAAAATTAAAGGGTTACGTTGGTATATGATCGCGCTGGTGACACTGGGCACCGTGCTGGGCTACCTGACGCGTAACACCGTGGCAGCCGCGGCGCCGACGTTGATGGAAGAGCTGCATATCTCCACGCAGCAATACTCTTACATCATTGCCGCCTATTCCGCGGCATACACCATCATGCAGCCAGTCGCTGGCTATGTTCTGGATATTCTCGGTACCAAAATCGGATATGCCTTCTTCGCCATCGCCTGGGCGGTGTTCTGCGGCGCAACCGCGCTGGCAGGCAGCTGGGGCGGTCTGGCGCTGGCCCGTGGCGCGGTAGGGGCAGCGGAAGCGGCGATGATCCCGGCGGGGCTGAAAGCCAGCTCCGAGTGGTTCCCGGCAAAAGAGCGTTCCATTGCGGTCGGCTACTTCAACGTAGGCTCGTCCATCGGCGCGATGATTGCGCCGCCGCTGGTGGTGTGGGCTATCGTGATGCACAGCTGGCAGATGGCGTTCATCATCTCTGGCGTGCTGAGCTTTGCGTGGGCAATGGCGTGGCTGGTTTTCTATAAACACCCGCGCGATCAGAAGAAACTTTCCGAGGAAGAACGCGAATACATTATTGGTGGTCAGGAAGCGCAACATCAGACCAACAACGGTAAGAAGATGTCCGTCTGGCAGATCCTGGGCACCCGCCAGTTCTGGGGTATCGCCCTGCCGCGCTTCCTGGCTGAACCGGCCTGGGGGACCTTCAACGCCTGGATCCCGCTGTTCATGTTCAAGGTCTATGGCTTTAACCTGAAAGAGATCGCGATGTTCGCCTGGATGCCGATGCTGTTCGCTGACCTGGGCTGTATCGTGGGCGGCTACCTGCCGCCGCTGTTCCAGCGCTGGTTTGGGGTGAACCTGATTGTTTCCCGTAAGATGGTGGTGACCATGGGCGCGCTGCTGATGATTGGCCCGGGCATGATCGGTCTGTTCACCAGCCCCTACGTCGCTATCGCGCTGCTGTGCATCGGTGGTTTTGCGCACCAGTCGCTGTCCGGCGCGCTGATTACGCTCTCCTCTGACGTCTTCGGCCGTAACGAAGTGGCAACCGCCAACGGCCTGACCGGGATGGCCGCGTGGACCGCAAGTACCATGTTCGCACTGGTCGTCGGCGCGCTGGCGGATACCATCGGCTTCAGCCCGCTGTTCGCGGTGCTGGCAATCTTTGACCTGATGGGTGCGGTGGTTATCTGGACGGTGCTGAAAAGTAAATCTGCAGAGGAGCTGGCGAAAGAGTCCCTCGGGAAACCGGCTACGCAGAGTTAGCGAAAATACGTTTCACCGAAGCCGCCCGCGGGCGGCTTTTTTAATGGCAAAATCTGGAGAGTATTCCATGAAAGTGGTATAACAAATCATCTGCCGTACCCTGCCTGGAGCGCATATGGAAATCACCGAACCACGTCGTTTATATCAACAACTTGCTGCTGAGCTAAAAGATCGCATCGAGCAAGGGGTCTATCTTGTCGGTGATAAACTTCCCGCCGAGCGCTTTATCGCGGATGAAAAAAGTGTGAGCCGCACCGTAGTGCGCGAAGCGATTATCATGCTGGAAGTGGAAGGCTACGTCGAGGTACGCAAAGGTTCCGGCATTCACGTTATTTCTAATCAGCCTAAGCACTCTCCGGTGGCGGATGAAAGTCTGGAATTCGCCAGCTACGGTCCGTTTGAGCTGCTCCAGGCTCGCCAGCTGATCGAAAGCAATATTGCCGAATTTGCCGCCACGCAGGTGACCAAGCAGGACATCATGAAGCTGATGGAGATTCAGGAAAACGCCCGCAAGGAAAAATGTTTCCGTGATTCCGAGTGGGACCTGCAGTTTCACGTTCAGGTTGCCCTGGCCACCCAGAATACGGCGCTGGCGGCAATCGTTGAGAAAATGTGGACTCAGCGCGTTCACAACCCCTACTGGAAAAAACTGCACGATCACATCGATTCCCGCACGGTCGACAACTGGTGTGACGATCACGACCAGATCCTTAAGGCGCTGATTCGTAAAGATCCCCACGCGGCGAAACTGGCCATGTGGCAGCACCTGGAAAACACCAAGCAGATGCTGTTCAATGAAACCAGCGACGACTTCGAATTTAACGCCGACCGCTATCTTTTTGCTGATAATCCTGTCGTTCACCTCGATACGGCCCCGAGCGGCGCAAAATAGGTGACCTTTCTGCCGGCAGGCGCTTCGCTGCGCCTTCCCGCCTGAGTGGGTAAGCAAAACATATATAGTGTCAGCCTTTGTAAAATCCCTCGCTCACTTTCAGGGCTTACGCCAAAATCACCTCACCCTGCAAATTCTGTGACGCAGAACGTCGGGCTTTGTTACAATTGGATTCACTTCGTTATTTTGAAAGTTAGTGCTTGCTAACCAGCCAATTAACAGGGAACAGTGTTGGCCACAACTCAATGTGTCCGCGAGCGACCATAATGAAATCACAACAATGTCGCCGTGCTGTTTGTCCCGGATAACAGGCGAGACGTTAACCGATTTCCAGGAACACTGAATGGAACTTTTGACCCAACTGCTGCATGCCCTTTGGGCGCAGGATTTTGAAACGCTGGCCAACCCTTCCATGATTGGCATGCTCTATTTTGTCTTGTTTATGATCCTGTTCCTTGAGAATGGTTTGCTGCCTGCGGCCTTCTTACCGGGTGACAGTTTGCTGGTGCTTGTCGGCGTGCTGTGTGCCAAAGGCGCAATGGCGTTCCCGCAGACCATCTTATTACTGACCGTCGCGGCCAGCCTTGGCTGCTGGGTGAGTTATATCCAGGGAAGATGGCTGGGCAATACCCGAATAGTACAGAACTGGCTTTCCCATCTGCCTGCGCACTATCACCAGCGGGCACACCACCTGTTTCATAAGCATGGGCTTTCCGCGCTGCTGATTGGCCGCTTTATCGCCTTTGTACGCACCCTGCTGCCCACCATTGCCGGGCTGTCCGGGTTGAGCAGCGCACGCTTCCAGTTCTTCAACTGGATGAGCGGCCTGTTATGGGTTCTGATCCTGACGACGCTGGGCTATGCGCTGGGTAAAACGCCGGTCTTCATGAAATATGAAGATCAGCTGATGTCCTGCCTGATGCTGCTGCCTGTTGTTCTGCTGGTCTTCGGCCTGATTGGCTCGCTGGTTGTCCTGTGGAAGAAAAAATACGGAGCGCGAGGTTAACGATGGTTATCTCACCGCTCGCCATGCGCCGCTTTGCCTGTGCCTTTATTGCACTGGTGATGCTCAGCGCCATACTGCTGGCCTGGAACACGCTTTCACATCAGGACGCTACGCTGGCCATTCGTCCGGTAAACCAGGGGGGCGGTGTGCCTGACGGTTTTTCTGTCTGGCATCATCTGGATGCAAACGGCATCCGCTTTAAAAGCATCACCCCGCAGGACGATGTTTTACTGATTAAGTTTGATTCCCGTGCGCAGAGCGCCGCCGCGAAAGCCGTTCTTGACCGTACGCTGCCGCACGGATATATCATTGCCCAGCAGGAAGACGACAACTCGCCGGCCGCATGGCTGTCGTTGATTCGCGATACGTCGCATCGGTTCGGATAACTTCCAGGATTCCGAATCTTTTCACTCACTTTGGTGAATCCCCCGTTTACTTACTATGCTTAAGTACGCGGAGCACCCCTCGAATGTACTCCGCATAATTTTGGATAGCGGCTAACCCCGCAACACAATGGAAGGTTTCGATAATGAAATTCCGCATTACCCTGGCTCTGGCCCTTTTATCTTTAAGCACAGCGACCTTCGCAAACTCTCTCTGTCAGGAGAAAGAACAGGATATTCAGCGTGAGATCGGTTATGCCGAAAAGCATAACAATCAGCACCGTGTTGATGGTCTTAAAAAAGCGCTGAGCGAAGTGAAAGCGAACTGTTCAGACAGCAAGCTGCGTGCCGATCACCAGAAGAAAATCGCTGAACAAAAGGACGAGATAGCCGAGCGCCGTCAAGACCTGCAGGAAGCGAAAGAGAAAGGGGATGCGGAAAAAATTGCTAAGCGCGAGAAGAAGTTGAAAGAGGCGCAGGACGACCTGAAAGCGCTGGAAGCTCGCGATTATTGAGTTAACGGAAATCTCAACAGGAGAGAATCATGTCAAAAGATACGACGTCTGAACATCTGCGCGCTGAACTGAAATCCCTGGCCGATACCCTTGAAGAGGTGCTGAACTCCTCTGCCGATAAGTCGAAAGAAGAAGTGAGCAAACTGCGCAGCAAAGCGGAGCAGGCGCTGAAAGAGAGCCGCTACCGCCTGGGTGAAACCGGGGATGCGCTGGCGAAACAGACCCGTGAAGCGGCTGCGCGTGCGGACGAATATGTACGTGATAATCCATGGACGGGTGTTGGAATTGGTGCCGCAGTAGGTGTGGTACTGGGTGTCCTGCTGACGCGTCGTTGATATGGAAGATCCTCGTCACGCACAAGGGCCTGCTAATAACGTCCTCGGCATCGGCCAGCGTATTTTAACGACGCTGGTCGGGATTGCCGAAACGCGCGTCCGGCTGGCAGTGGTCGAACTGGAAGAGGAGAAAGCGAACCTCTTCCAGATGCTGCTGATGCTCGGACTGACCATGCTCTTCGCCGCGTTTGGTCTGATGAGCCTGATGGTGTTAATCATCTGGGCCATTGACCCGCAGTATCGACTCAACGCGATGATTGCCACGACCGTCGTTCTGCTGGTCGCGGCGTTGATTGGCGGCATATGGACACTGCGTAAAGCACGCAAGTCCACTTTCCTGCGCCACACGCGCCAGGAGTTGGCTAACGATCGCGCCCTGCTGGAGGATGACAAGCCGTGAGCGATAAAGCGGAACGTCAGAAGCGAAAAGCGTACCTGTTAAGTCAGATCCAGCAGCAACGGCTGGATCTGTCTGCCAGCCGCCGTGACTGGATCGACGCGACGCGACGGTTTGACCGTGGCTGGAACACCTTCCTGAGCCTGCGTTCATGGGCGCTGGTCGGCAGCAGCGTGATGGCTATCTGGACGGTTCGTCATCCGAATATGCTCATCCGCTGGGCCCGACGCGGTTTTGGTGCCTGGAGCGCCTGGCGTCTGGTGAAAGCGACGTTGCGACAACAGCAGCTGCGGTGATAAACGCAAAACGGTAACCCTGGTTACCGTTTTTTTCGCCCTCTCCCCGTGGGAGAGGGTTGGGGTGAGGGCACCAGCGCGCACCTGGCCTTACTCAATATCTTTGAAGAAGATTGACAGTTTTCCTTGCTAACAATTGCCACCCGCCCCGTTTATTATCCTCTCCATCGACAGCAGAGCCGCGGTATCTACCCGGAATTGCAGACAAATAATGTTCAGCCGCTGATGTGGTTTCCTGGAGAGTAAAATGAAAAAATTAGAAGATGTTGGTGTACTGGTCGCACGTATTCTGATGCCAATTCTGTTCATCGTGGCAGGCTGGGGCAAAATCACCGGATATGCGGGTACTCAGCAATATATGGAATCCATGGGCGTTCCGGGGTTCCTGTTGCCACTGACTATTCTGCTTGAGTTCGGCGGCGGCCTGGCGGTTCTGTTCGGCTTCCTGACTCGCACCACTGCGCTGTTTACCGCAGGCTTTACCCTGCTGACCGCGTTCCTGTTCCACAGCAACTTTGCGGAAGGCGTGAACTCACTGATGTTCATGAAAAACCTGACCATCGCGGGTGGCTTCCTGCTGCTGGCTATCACAGGTCCAGGCGCATACAGCATCGACCGCCTTCTGAATAAGAAGTGGTAAGCACGCTATACTGATTGAATCCAAAGCGAGGAGATATCTCCTCGCTTTTGCTATCTGACGGAGGAGAAAAAATGGGACAACTCGTAGACGGCGTCTGGCAGGATGTCTGGTATGACACTAAATCCACCGGAGGACGCTTCAAGCGCTCTGTTTCGGCCTTCCGTAACTGGCTGACCGCCGACGGCGCGCCTGGCCCAAGCGGCGAAGGCGGCTTCGCGGCGGAGAAAGATCGTTATCATCTGTACGTTTCTCTCGCCTGCCCGTGGGCACACCGCACGCTGATTGTGCGCAAGCTTAAAGGGCTCGAATCTTTGATTCCGGTTTCGGTGGTCAACCCACTGATGCTGGAAAATGGCTGGACGTTCGACAGCGATTTCCCCGCCGCGACCGGTGATGACCTGTATCACCACGATTTCCTTTACCAGCTCTACCTGCGCGCCGATCCGCACTACACCGGACGCGTTACGGTGCCGGTGCTCTGGGACAAGAAAAACCAGACGATCGTCAGCAATGAGTCCGCGGAAATCATCCGCATGTTTAACACCGCGTTTGACGCGCACGGTGCCCGCGCCGGAGATTATTACCCGGTCGAGCTTCGGGATAAAATTGACGAGCTGAACGGCTGGATTTACGACAACGTTAACAACGGCGTCTACAAGGCCGGTTTCGCCACCAGCCAGGAAGCCTACGACGAAGCGGTCGGGAAAGTCTTTGAATCCCTGGAACGGCTGGAGCAGATCCTCGGCCAGCACCGCCATTTAACGGGCGATCGCCTGACGGAAGCGGATATCCGCCTGTGGACCACGCTTATCCGCTTCGACCCGGTTTACGTCACCCACTTCAAGTGCGATAAACACCGCATCAGCGATTACATGAACCTGCACGGTTTCCTGCGCGACATCTACCAGATGCCAGGGATCGCGGAGACGGTCGATTTTGACCATATTCGCACCCACTACTTCCGCAGCCACAAAACCATCAACCCAACGGGCATTATTTCCGTTGGCCCGTGGCAGGACCTGGATGAACCGCACGGGCGCGACGTTCGTTTTGGATAAATACGGAGGGCATCAACAGATGCCCTTTTTTAATTCACAATCTCCATCTATCCTTATCTCGATCGCTTAAAAAACAAGTGATTGACCGATTATTGAGGCAAGGAAAAAATGGACTGGTATTTAAAAGTACTGCGCAACTACATTGGATTTGGTGGCCGCGCCCGCCGCAAAGAGTACTGGATGTTTGTTCTGGTGAACTTCGTCCTGATTATGGTGCTGGGCATCGTGGATAAAATTCTCGGATGGGAGCGCGCCGGCGGTGAAGGCGTACTCACCACGATCTATGGTTTATTGGTTCTGCTGCCTTCATGGGCCGTGCTGTTTCGTCGTCTCCACGACACCGACCGTTCGGCATGGTGGCTGCTGTTGCTGTTGATCCCGCTTGTCGGCTGGATCGTGATTTTGATTTTCAACTGTCAGAGCGGGACGCCGGGCGAAAACCGCTTTGGTCCGGATCCTAAGATCGGCGCGTAAATTCCTGCCCGGTGGCGCTTACGCTTACCGGGCCTGTACGCTTATTTGTTGTGATGCGCAAAGAGCTTAGGTATTTCTCGCAAACACCACGATTTGGCTTCGCCCATGCTGTCGCGGCGCCACGCCATAATAATGTCCACTTCGCTGGTATACTCCGGGCTCACAACCCGCAGTCGCCCTTCCGCAATATCTTTCTCCACAAACGGATACGGCATCGTCGCCACGCCCAAACCGGCCAGCAGCGCCTGCCTTTTGTCTTCCAGTGACGTGACCGTCAGACGAGGCTGTTTATCCAGCAGCTGAACCGTCAGCACCGGACGCTCACGCGCGGTATCCGCCACCGCCACGCCGCGATACTTCACGCGCGTGACCTCAGAAAGCGGTTCCGGCTCCTGATGAATCGGGTGATCCGGCGCGGCAACGTAGACGTTCATGACGCTGTAAAGCTTGCGGGAGTTGATTTCCGAGGATGAGCGGAAGTGCATATCTGGCGCAATGACGATATCCGCCCTGCCCGTCTCCAGACGCTCCCACGCCCCGGCCAGCACCTCGGTGATGATCGACAGCTGCGTGTTGGCCTTCGCCGCCAGGCGGTCCACCAGCGGGAACAGCGCTTCAGTGGGCACCAGCGCTTCGGTGACTAACGTCAGATGGGTTTCCCAGCCGCGCGCCAGCGCTTCGGCGTCCGTGGTGAGCTTGTCTGCTGCTTCCAGCAGCACGCGGCCGCGCTCCAGCAGCATTCGGCCCACGTTGGTGAATTTTGTTCGATGACCGGAGCGATCAAAGAGCACGACGTCCAGCTCTTCCTCCAGTTTTTGCATGGTGTAGCTCAGCGCAGACGGAACGCGCCCCAGTTCATCTGCCGCCGCGGCAAAACTGCCCCGTCGGTCAATCGCGTCCATGACGCGCAGCGCCTCAAGCGTCAATGCTCTCTCTTTAGCCATCTCGTTCTCATTCAGGAAATTTGAACATACCGGGCAGAATATCTGGCTAACAATGCAGCGTCCATACCTTTACCATTGTTTTAGTGTAAAGAGAGGTCAAGTTTATGATTACGACAAGAACAGCTAAACAGTGCGGACAAGCCGATTTTGGCTGGCTGCAGGCCCGCTACACCTTTTCCTTTGGACACTATTTTGACCCGAAACTCCTCGGTTACGCTTCACTGCGCGTATTGAATCAGGAAGTGCTCGCCCCGGGCGCGTCCTTCCAGCCGCGTACGTACCCGAAAGTCGATATCCTGAACCTAATCCTGGAAGGCGAGGCAGAATACCGCGACAGCGAGGGCAATCATGTCCAGGCAAAGGCTGGCGAAGCATTGTTGATTTCCACGCAGCCGGGCATCAGCTACAGCGAGCATAACCTCAGCAAAGACAAAACGCTGACCCGCATGCAGCTGTGGCTGGACGCCTGCCCTGAGCGGGAAAACCCGCTTGTGCAGAAAATAGATCTGAAGGGCGATAAACAGCAGCTGATTGCGTCACCTGACGGCAGCAAAGGCAGTTTACAGCTACGTCAGCAGGTGTGGCTGCACCATATCGAGCTGAAAAAAGGTGAACAGGCGAGCTTCCAGCTGCACGGTCCGCGCGCCTATTTGCAGTCCATTCACGGTACGGTGCACGCGGTGACGCACACGGAAGAGAAAGAAGCGCTGACCTGCGGCGACGGGGCGTTTATTCGTGATGAAGCGAATATTACCCTGGTGGCGGATACGCCGCTGCGCGCGCTGCTGATTGATTTGCCGGTTTAAAGAACGCCCTCACCCTAACCCTCTCCCACAGGGAGAGGGAACCGATAGAGCCCTGAACTCGTTACACCTTACTCGCCATAATCTCAATAATCTGCCGGTCCGTGGCCTGCATTGCGCGGCACGCCAGCGCGCACAGGTTGGCGATCGACTGCTCCACGTCGTGCGCCACAATGCCCTCGTTGCCCGTCACGGCAGTATCATCCAGTGCCATCATCACGGCTTTCCAGGCGCTGCTGACGCTGGTTGAAACCTTCATGGCGCAGCTGTTAGACGCCCCATCGCAGATCGTCCCGCTGACGTCACCGATCATACTGCCGATCGCCATAGAAATGGTCTGGTAAGAACCGCCCATCAGCCACGCCATCCCCGCCGCAGCGCCCATCGCTGCCGTTGTCGCCGCACAGAGTGCGGACAGGCGCGGAAGCTGATAATGAATATAGATCGCCGACAGATGCGAGAGCATCAGCGCCCGCGCCAGCCGTTCATCACCAGCCTGAACGTGCTCAGCGACTACCACAACCGGCATGGTGGCGGCGATCCCCTGATTCCCTGAGCCAGAATTGCTCATCGCTGGCAGCGTCGCGCCCCCCATACGGGCGTCCGAGGCCGCGCTGGTGCGGATAACAATGTCTGAACCCAGATCCTGCCCCATCCATCCGCGTGAGCGCTGTTTACTGAGCGTCGCGCCAATGTGCAGACCCCAGCTGCCGCTTAAACCTTCACGGGAGAGCGCATCGTTCAGACGCCCCGCATCGAGAATGAAGCGGATCGCCTCGAATGGCACCTGCTCCACAAACTCAAGGATCTGCGAGAGCGTGGTATTTGACAGAACCGCCAGCGGATCGTTACTTACCTCGGCCTGCCGATCGTCAAGCCTGAAGCGCGTTTCGCCCTGACAGACCACCTCCACCACGCGGGTATGCCCACCCGCGATGGTCACCATGGCCGAAGCCTCTCCGGCGTAAACGCAGGCACGCGAGTAGAGGATCTCCTCGCACGGCTCCTGCAATTTCACCTGCACCAGACCAGCGTTAAGCATTGCTTTGGCGCGCGCCAGCGCATCGGCGGTGACATCTTTCAGCACCTCCAGCCCCGCCTGCGCATTGCCCCCCATCGCGCCCAGCGCAGCTGCAATGGGCAACCCGACCATGCCGGTGCCCGGCACCGTTACGCCAAGCCCGTTCTTCATCAGATTCGGCGATACCCACGCCTCAATCTTCGTGACGTCGCCAGGCAGTTGCTCTGCGGCAATCGCACAGGCCAGCGCCAGAGAAACGGGCTCGGTGCACCCCAGCGCAGGCTTAACTTCTTCCTGCACTACGCGAATAAATTGATTCCATAAAGGATGAGTTTGCTTAGACATCGTTACGACCTTAATTACCCTCAGGAGAATGCGAGGAAAGGAGAAACACAAAGCAGCAGTCCGGTGATGACGATTATCACCAGCGATACGCCTTTATACTTATGCAGGGCCGGGACCTTGTAGACCAGCCATGCAGGGATCAGGCAGCCCACCATGCCAAAGATAGGGCTACAGATGGAGGTGAAGCTCAGCACCGGCGCGTTTAACACGATCGCGCTCCAGGCCAGCAGGATAGCGAACAGCATAATCCCGCGCTGGACGGCATTTTCATTGATTTTCTCTGCCGGCATTTTGCGGCGCAGGATGTTCATGACGATCCCCTGCGTGGCCTCGCGGAAGCCGAGGTAGACGCCGAAAAATGCGGTCATCACAGCAAAAATATTGAGGATCACGCTGACGATTTTGACCCAGCCCGCGCCGTCGCCGCTGATAAACTGCGCCGCAATCGCCAGAGCCGAAATGTTCTGCTCGTAGGCTTTGACCGCCTCGTCATGCCCCATCGCTAGCGTAAAGGAGACGGCGTAGAAAAAGACCGTCACAAACAGCACGCCAAAGGCAATATTCATCGCCCGCAGCGCTTTATGGCGCGCCACCTCAACGGACTTTTCCCGTGAACGATACGAAATCACCATCGGGCTTAAGGTCTGAATAAACAGAATGGAAGTTAAGGTAAACGGCAGCGTGATGATGGCGTTCTTAATCAGCAGCCCCATCGGCGGCAGCATGCCCACGTTGGCTAAATGCCAGAGTCCAATCATCGAAAGACCCAGCGCGGCAACCACGAATAATTTGGTCAGCACCATCAGGCTGGAAACTTTAAACAGCAGCCTTTCACCGCGCGACGAAATAGCGACCAGAATGCAGATCAGGAATAAGCCGTAAAACGGGTTTTCCGAGAGCAAACCGTCGGTCACGCCGAAGGTATGCAAATACGAGGCGCTGTCGTTGGTGATAGCCGTGGAATAGACGAACATCCAGATCACCAGCATCACGAAATAGAGCGCGCCTAATAAGATGCCCCAGTTTTTACCTAAATAACCGCTAATCACGCTCGGGTAGTCTTTACATTCCGGGGATTCCGCCAGCGTATTAATAAATAATCGCTGGAAGAGGTACATGGCCGGATAGCCAATAATCGACGAGAGCAAAAAGACCCACAGCCCCATTAATCCCACCTGAACCGGGAGAAAAACAATCCCCGCGCCGATAGCCATCCCGATACTCATGATGACCCAGCCCGTGTCGGTGCTGTCGAATTTAATCGCCTCTCGCCACTCGCTTTCGCTCATTCCCGCCCGCCTTGCCGCAGGGGAATCACTCACAACCACACTGCTGTTTGTTGCCATATTCATGGGGCACTCGCTTATTTTGTAGGGTAAACAGTTGTTTTTATAGGTTTCCGATCGCCAGCGATTGCGATTCAGAGAGCAGCAGGTGTTTATATTTGGTGTGAGAAAATCATAGCCGGAGCGAGGGAGAAAAAAGTCACAACTTTAATATGGATTTTCTGACGCTGGAGGAAAAGTTGCTACCTGAGGATTAAAAGAGAAGGGTATTTTCTAAATGTGACGACATTCACGAAATTAAAAGCCTCCCCAAAGGAGGAGGCACAATGGCAATCTGAATTACATAGCCTGCGTAAACGTTCGCGAAATCACATCCTGCTGCTGCTCCCGCGTCAGGGCGTTAAACCGCACCGCATACCCTGAAACGCGGATCGTCAGGTTCGGGTAATTCTCAGGATGCGCAATGGCATCGAGGAGCATTTCCCGGTTCATGACGTTGACGTTCAGGTGCTGCCCGCCCTCAATGGACGCTTCGTGATGGAAATACCCGTCCAGCAGCCCTACCAGGTTGGTTTTACGCACCAGCTCATCCTTGCCCAGCGCCTGCGGCACGATGGAGAAGGTGTAGGAGATCCCATCTTTTGCATAGATGAACGGCAGTTTGGCCACCGACGTTAGCGAGGCCACCGCCCCTTTTCTGTCGCGGCCGTGCATCGGGTTTGCGCCTGGCGCAAACGGCGTGCCGCCGCGGCGTCCGTCCGGCGTGTTCCCGGTCTTCTGGCCATAAACCACGTTGGAGGTGATGGTCAGGATAGACTGGGTTGGCACCGCGTTGCGGTAGGTGGGCAGCGCCTGAATTTTCTTCATAAAGCGCTCCACCAGATCGCAGGCGATGCTGTCCACGCGATCGTCGTTGTTGCCGTACTGCGGGTAGTCCCCTTCTATCACGAAATCGACCGCCAGACCGGTGTGGTCGCGCACCGGCTTCACCGTGGCGTATTTAATGGCCGAGAGAGAATCCGCCGCCACCGACAGCCCGGCAATGCCGCAGGCCATGGTGCGATAGACGTCCCGGTCGTGCAGCGCCATCAGCGAGGCTTCGTAACTGTACTTGTCGTGCATGTAGTGAATGAGATTCAGGGCGCTGATGTACTGCACCGCCAGCCAGTCCATAAAGTGATCGAGGCTCGCCATCACGGTGTCGTAATCCAGCACGTCGTCCAGCAGCGGCTCGGTTTTCGGACCGACCTGGATCTTCAGCTTCTCGTCCACCCCGCCGTTGATCGCGTACAGCAGCGTTTTGGCGAGGTTGGCGCGCGCGCCAAAGAACTGCATCTGCTTGCCGATCACCATCGGGCTGACGCAGCAGGCAATGGCGTAGTCGTCGCTGTTGAAGTCCGCACGCATCAGATCGTCGTTCTCGTACTGCAGCGAAGAGGTGACGATCGACACCTGCGCGGCGTATTTCTTGAACGCGATCGGCAGCTGTTCTGACCAGAGGATCGTCAGGTTCGGCTCCGGCGCAGGCCCCATGGTGTGGAGCGTGTGCAGGTAGCGGAAGCTGTTTTTGGTCACCAGCGTGCGTCCGTCCAACCCCATGCCGCCTATCACTTCCGTCGCCCAGATCGGATCGCCGGAGAAGAGCGTGTCGAACTCCGGCGTGCGCAGGAAGCGCACCATGCGGATCTTCATGATGAAGTGGTCGATAAGCTCCTGGGCCTGGACTTCATTCAGCCGCCCTGCCTGCATATCGCGTTCGATGTAGATATCGAGGAACGAGGCCGTGCGCCCCAGCGACATCGCCCCACCGTTCTGGGATTTTACTGCGGCAAGGTAGGCAAAATAGACCCACTGCACCGCTTCCTGGGCGTTCATCGCCGGGCGTGAGATATCAAAGCCGTAGTTCGCCGCCATCTGCTCGATCTGCAGCAGCGCGCGCTTGTGCTCCGCCAGCTCTTCACGCAGGCGGATCGTCGCCTCCAGATCTTCACCGCGCTCCAGCCTGCCCTGCAGATCCGTAAACTGCAGCTCACGCTCGCGCACCAGATAAGCGATCCCGTACAGCGCCACGCGGCGATAGTCGCCGATGATGCGTCCGCGCCCGTAGCCGTCCGGCAGACCGGTCAGCACGCCGGATTTACGGCAGCGCATCATCTCCGGGGAGTAGACGTCAAACACGCCCTGGTTGTGGGTTTTGCGCAGGTCAGTAAACAGGTATTCGAACTGTGGATCCATCTCCCGACCGTAGGCTTCGAACGAGCTGCGGATCATATTGATCCCACCGTAAGGGTGCAGCGCACGCTTAAGCGGCTTATCGGTTTGCAGACCGACGATCGTCTCCAGATCCTGGTCGATATAGCCAGGCCCGTGGGCCGTAATGGTGGTGGCAATGTTGGTGTCAAAATCCACCGGGGCATGGGTGGCATTCTCCTGGCGAATGCCGACCATTACCTTCTGCCACAACGCCGTCGTTGCTGGCGTCGCCTGCGCGAGGAAAGCTTCATCGCCTTCATAAGGGGTGTAGTTATGCTGAATAAAATCGCGGACGTTAACGGCGTTTTTCCATTCTTCACCGCGAAACCCGGCCCATGCGTCGCTGTAGGGCGCGACGCCCGTATCGATAGTTACTTTCATGTGATTCTCGCTTTATCAGGCGTAAGCCGCGGCCGGAGTAACCTTCCCAAGACGGAGAGCGTCCAGCGCGATCATTTTTTCTTCGTTGGTAGGGACAACCGCGCAGACTACGCGGGAGGTATCGGTGCTGATGATGCGCTCACCCGCGCTGCCCGGCAGGGCGTTTTTGGCGTCGTCGAGGTGGATGCCGAACACTTTCAAATGTTCCGCCACCAGCTCACGGACGAGCGTCGAGTTTTCGCCAATGCCGCCGGTAAAGATCACCCCATCCAGACGGTGCAGCGACGCGGCGTGACCGGCAATATGCCGCGCAATGCGGTGAACAAAGGTGTTTATTGCCAGCTGCGCCCGCTCATTGCCTTCGTGCCAGGCTTTCTCCAACGCGCGTAGATCAGAGGAGATGCCGGATATCCCCAGCAATCCGGACTCTTTGTTGACCACGCGCTCCAGGTCCTCTAAGGACTGGCCGGTCTGCTGGGCAATCCACGCCATCGCGCCGAAGTCAACGTCGCCGCAGCGCGTACCCATCACCAGCCCTTCCAGCGGCGTCATACCCATTGAGGTATCGACGCTTTCGCCGTTGCGCACCGCGCAGATAGACGCCCCGTTGCCGAGATGGGCGATCACCAGGCCGCTGTCATCGGGGGACAGCCCGAGAAGCGTATGCGCCTGCGCGGCCACGTAGCGGTGAGAGGTGCCGTGAAAGCCGTAACGGCGCACGCCCAGCTCTTCAAAATAGCGGTACGGCAATCCGTACAGATACGCCTGCGGCGGCAGCGTCTGGTGGAAGCTGGTGTCAAACACTGCCACCTGCTGCACGCCGGGGAACAGGCGCTCTGCGGCTTCCACGCCGCTCAGGTTGGCGTAGTTATGCAGTGGCGCCAGCGGGGAGACCTGGCGGATCTGCGCGACCACCTCTTCCGTGATCAGGGTCGACTCGCTGAAGAGGTCACCGCCGTGGGCAATGCGGTGGCCAATCAAGGCCACGCTGCTCATCAGGTCGCGTTTCTCCAGCTCCAGGGCGATGGCAGCCAGCGCCCCTTCGTAGTCCTGGTGAGCCAGTCTGGCCGGCTCCCCCCCGTTCACGGAAATAAAGGCCTTCCCGGTGTTGATCCCATCTGCAATGCCCGTCATCAGGGCATCGCAGCTGCTGGCGTCGAGCACCGAAAACTTAACAGAGGACGATCCGCAGTTAATAACCAGTACAACCGGAAACTCAATCATCATGTGACTCCGCTCTTCCTGAGCAATGGGTTAGAACAGTTTGTAAACGATATTCAGAATGGTCAGCAGGCCGACCGCGGTAACGAAGATGTTCTCGGTACGCCCTTTGTATTTCGCCAGCGCCGGTGCCTTGCGGATGGCGTACATCGGCAGCAGGCACAGCAGAGAGGCGATGATTGGCGCACCCATGGCTTCAATAAGGTCCAGAATGTTCGGGTTGGCGTAGGCCACAACCCAGGTGGAGCCCATGATGAACACCATGCTGATGGTATTCAGTTTGCCAACAGAGACTTTCTTCTTGTCGCCCTTGTAGCCGAACTTAAGGATCAGGCCGTTCAGCCCTTCCAGCGTGCCCAGGTAGTGGCCGAAGAAAGATTTGAAGATCGCGACCAGCGCGATGATGGAGGCACCGTATTCCAGTACCGTCGCGAACGTCGATTTGGTTCCGGACATCGAGGCAAAATGGTTCGCCAGGTAGGAGAGCACCGGAATGTTCTGCGCCTTGGCGTCCGCCATATTCTGCGGAGAGAGCGTAAACAGACAGCTAAAGGCGAAGAACATCACCACGGCCACCATCAGCAGGCTGGCGCGACCGATGATTCTGGAACATTTCTGCTCGGTGAACTCTTTCCCGAACTCAGGTTCGTACTCTTCGCGCTTGGAGACCACGAACGAGGAGACGATAGGCGAGAAGTTAAAGGAGAAGACCATGATGGAGATACCCAGCCACACCGTGACCAGAATGCCGTCATGACCGGTGAAGGCGATATCGTTCAGGTTGACCTGGTCGATCACCGCCGAGTTCCAGTACGGGATCAGCGACAGGGAAATCAGCACCAGGCTGGCGATAAACGGGAACACCAGGAAGCTCATGACCTTCACCATCAGGTCTTTACCAAACCAGATAACAAAGGCCATCAGCAGCAGCAGGAACAGCGCGACAAAGCCACGGTTCAGCGCGGGCAGCTGGAGCTGGTTTTCCCAGAAGGTCATAAAGGTGTTGGTAATGGTGACGCCGTAAATCCACAGCAGCGGGCAAATGGCGAAGAAGTAAAGGAAAGTGATCACCACCCCGCCGGTCTTCCCAAAGTGCTCTTCCACCGTTTCGGTGATGTTGCCGGAAACGTTGCTGCCGGACAGACACAAACGCGCCAGCGCGCGGTGGCAGTAAAACGCAATCGGGAACGCGAGAACCAGCATCAGCAAAATGGGGATCAATCCACCAAAGCCTGCGCGAATGGGGAAGAACAGCACGCCCGCGCCAATGGCGGTACCAAACAGGCCAAGCGTCCAGGTAGTATCAGACTTACGCCAGGAGGACGTTTTGGACTGGCCAACGATAATGCTTTCTGTGTTGCTCATAGGTCACCTTTATGCGTCAACGAAGCCGGTAATTTGGGAAACGCGGGAGAGATCGATATTGCCGCCGGAAATAATGCAGACGGTTTTACGGCCCTGAATATAGTGGTCAAGCTTACCGCTTAATAATGCCGCGCAGGCCAGCGCACCGGCGCCTTCCGTCACCACTTTATTTCGCTGAATAAGAGCAATCATGCTGTTGCGAATATCGTCTTCGCTCACCAGTACAATGTCGTCGACCAGTTCACGAACAATTTCGAAGGTTAATTTACCCGGACGAGACACGTCGCAGCCGTCAGCTAACGTGCCGGTAACGCGATGGTTGGTTATTTCTCCGGCCTGATACGATGCGGCCATTCCGTGAACGTTTTCAGACTGTACGCCGATAATATTAATGGTCGGGTTGATGGATTTAATCGCCGTGGCAATCCCGGCAATTAATCCGCCGCCGCCGATAGGGACAATCACGTTATCCACGTCGTACAAATCTTCGAGGATTTCCAGGCCGATGGTGCCCTGGCCGGCGATCACTTTCGGATCGTCATAAGGCGGGATAAAAATGCGCCCTTCCATCTCGACGATTTCGCTCACTTTGGCGATGGTGTCGTTGAAGTTTTCGCCGTGCAGCACCACCTCTGCCGAGTAGTCGCGCGTCGCGGCGACTTTGGATTTCGGTGCGCCCATTGGCATCACCACTTTGCCGTCGATACCGAGCATCGCACAGGAGAGCGACACTCCCTGCGCGTGGTTTCCTGCGGAACAGGCGACGACGCCTTTGCGTTTTTCAGCATCGGTCAGCGAGCTTAATTTATTAAACGCACCGCGAATTTTAAACGAGCCGGTACGCTGCATGTTTTCAAACTTGAGGAATATCTCACCTTTACACCGTTCGCTGAGATAATTTGAGCGCGGCATGCCGGTTTTATAGATTTTTCCTGCCAGTCGCTTTCTGGCATCCTGTATATCTTCAATGGTTACCGGGAGATCGTAAGTAATGTGCATAATGTCCTCGTTATAATAATTCATTGTTTTCAGGCAAAGTCAGGGTATCAGAGCGTTAAAAAGCGGCGCCCCGGGTGTTTTAAAGCGTGATTATTTTTATCGTCGTCTTTCGATATTCATCGAAGAATATTGTTTTGCCAGTTCGACTAAAACTGATGCCGATTTTTTAATTCTGTAATTTTTCGACCACACGGCGGCATAGCGCGCCACGGGTAATTCGTCCTCCACCGGCAGGACAATAAACTGGTCCGAGCCGAACGGCGCAATCATGTCGCGCGGAATCACCGTCAGATAATCGGCATTCAGGACAAGGTTATAAATGGTGACGACGGAATCGGTCTGGACGATGTTTTCAATGCTGATGTGGTTGTCTTGCAGGGTGGTCAGGAGTTCTTTGTAGTAGCCCATATCGGTTTGCGGCATCACCCACTGCTCGTGCGTGAGCGATGCCAATGTCGTCGGGCCGGTGCACGTTCGTGATTTACTGGCGACCAGCACAAACTCGGACTCGAACAGCGGCTCGACGTGCAGATCCTGCAGCAGCATTTCATCACTCAGCGTGCCGATGGCAAAATCCAGCCGACCGTCGCGAATGGCCGGAAGAAAAGAGGAGAGCTGGGCTTCATACATGGATACGCGTGCTTTCGGGAACACTTCCCTGAATTTTTTGATCATCCCGGACAGGAAGGTGAAACCAATCAGCGACGGATAGCCAAAGGAGACGTCCATGACGGTGCTAAAACTGAGGCTGTTAATCTCGCTCACCATGTTTTTCATCTCGCGGGTGATCGACTCAGAGTACGAGAGCAGAACCTGGCCCGCGGCAGTGAGTTTTACGCCGGTGTTTTTACGTACCATCACTTCCACGCCGAAGTAGGACTCAATATCGCTGATGATTTTGCTGACGGCGGGCTGCGTCAGGCCCAGCTGTCTTGCTGCAGAACCTATGGAGCCACTTTTAATGACTTCCTGAAATACCACGAGGTGCTGTGTTTTCGGTAGAATAATAGTGTTCATAATATTCTGCGCTTATTTCCCTATGACGGGGTGGATTCTACTCAATAATGTTTCAAGGGGTATGTGCTGTTACTCACAATTTGCTTTTTCACACTATTCACATGAATAATCAAAACCCTAAAAAGACTTTACTAACAATGAGATGAACGCATTAAGGCAGACCATTACGCTGATATTGATCAACAAAAACAGGAGTAATAAATTTATTTTATGGCAATAACCTTGATAAATTTTCCTGCATTAAAAAAATCAATAAAGACGATCTTTCAGGCAATTAAAGGCCAATAAATAACCGTTATTCAGTTGAAACATTCTTTCAAATTATCAAATTCTGCAGAGGCTTTTTGGCCAGCTTTTGATAAAGAGTGGAACAGGTCACACATTCACAGCCTGAATGTTTTTGATTTCAATATATCCATATCAACCAGGAAAACATTCAGGATCATACAGATAACAATCATAACAAATTGACAATACTGTAAATTCACTGTTTTTCAGCGTGAAATTTTGTGATGGCGATCGCCTGCAGATTCAGGATAAACATTGAAGGGATAAAAACAGTGAAATGTGCTTAATGTCGCAAATATGAGAATTGATGTCGTTTGCCCGGTGCCGGTTGCCGCTTCGCTTACCCTGACCTACAACCACAGAAAGCAAAAACCCCGCCGAAGCGGGGTTTCCTGAGAAGTTGAAGCTGACCGATAAGCCGGGTTCTGTCGTGGACAGTCATTCATCTAGGCCAGCAATCGCTCACTGGCTCAAGCAGCCTACCCGGGTTCAGTACGGGCCGTACCATGTGAACCCCTATTTGGCCTTGCTCCGGGTGGAGTTTACCGTGCCACGGACTGTTACCAGCCGCGCGGTGCGCTCTTACCGCACCCTTTCACCCTTACCTGATCCCGCTTGCGCGGGCCATCGGCGGTTTGCTCTCTGTTGCACTGGTCGTGGGTTTCCCCCCCAGGCGTTACCTGGCACCCTGCCCTGTGGAGCCCGGACTTTCCTCCCCTCCGCCCGTCTCCCCCGAAAGGGACGACGACGAAGCGGCGACTGTCTGGTCAGCTTCGGCGCGCAGTATAGAGGGTTTGCGCGCCGCTGTCACCCTCAGGTGCGGGTAAGATGCTATTAACGCGCCACTTCCACCTTCGCCAGTTTTTCGTAGTAGCACGCAATCGCGCTGTGATCGGCCGTGCCCAGGCCATCGGCACGCAGCGCCTGCATCATCTCCATGACCGCAGCGGTCAGCGGCAGCTGCGCACCCACGCCGTGAGAGGTGTCCAGGGCGTTCGCCAGATCTTTAATGTGCAGGTCGATGCGGAATCCCGGCTTGAAGTTACGGTCCATCACCATCGGCGCTTTGGCATCCAGCACGGTACTGCCCGCCAGGCCGCCGCGAATAGCCTGATAGACCAGATCCGGATTGACGCCCGCTTTGGTTGCCAGCGTCAGCGCTTCAGACATGGCGGCAATGTTCAGCGCCACAATCACCTGATTCGCCAGCTTGGTGACGTTGCCCGCACCAATATCTCCGGTATGCACCACGGATCCCGCCATCGCTTTCATCAGGTCATAGTATTTGTCGAACACGGCTTTATCGCCGCCCACCATCACCGAAAGGGTGCCGTCGATGGCTTTCGGCTCGCCGCCGCTGACGGGCGCATCCAGCATGTCGACGCCCTTCGCTTTTAACGCCTCGCTGATTTCACGGCTGGCAAGCGGGGCGATAGAGCTCATATCAATCAGCACCAGGCCGGGCTTCGCCCCCTCGATGATGCCGTTCTCCCCCAGCGCAACCTCTTTGACGTGCGGGGAGTTTGGCAGCATGGTGATGATGACATCGCACTGCTCGGCAATGGCTTTAGCGGTGGTGGCCGTTTCCGCACCCGCCGCCATCACCTCCGCCACAGACTGCGAATTATGATCGGATACCACCAGTGAGTAACCCGCTTTGATGAGGTTCTTACTCATTGGTTTACCCATGATCCCAAGACCAATAAAACCCACTTTCAGCGTCATAATCTGTTTCCTCAATGATGGTTATTTTTTAAAAGCGTCCGCTAATTTCTGCGTCGCTGAGCGGAACACGCCGAGGTCGCTGCCGACGGCAACAAAGGTGGCCCCCCACTCCAGGTAGCGACGGGCATCTGCCTCAACCGGCGCCAGAATGCCGCACGGTTTACCGTGCGCTTTGGCGCGGGCAAAGATGTGCTGGATTGCGCGCTGCACGTCAGGATGGCTGGCGTTACCCAGATGACCAAAGGCGGCAGCCAGATCGCTTGGGCCGACAAAGATACCGTCCACGCCGTTTGTGGCTGCAATCGCGTCGAGGTTATCAACGCCCTGCTGGCTCTCGATCTGAACCAGAATGGTGATGTTGTTATTGGACTGAGCGAAGTAGTCCTTAACGGTGCCAAACATGTTGGCGCGGTGCGAAACGGAAACGCCGCGGATCCCTTCCGGCGGATAGCGCGTTGAGGCCACGGCCAGCGCCGCCTGTTCTTCCGTTTCCACAAACGGGATCAGGAAATTGTAGAAACCGATATCCAGCAGGCGCTTGATAATCACCGGATCGTTAGTGGGCACACGCACTACCGGGGCGCTGGGGCTGCCTTTCAGCGCCATCAGCTGCGGAATAAAGGTGCTGATATCGTTCGGCGCATGTTCGCCGTCCAGCACCAGCCAGTCGAACCCGGCCAGGCCCAGCACTTCGGTGCTGATAGGGTTTGCCAGCGCGGACCAGCAGCCAATCTGAATCTGGTGCGCCGCAAGAGCCGCTTTAAACGTATTCGGGAAGATATCGTTATTCATCTCATATACCTTTTTAATTCCGCAGTTTTAGCCCGTATTATTCATTTCGAAACAGATTCTTTTTATATTTATTTCTCTGACTGAATGTTGGCGCAATAAAATCGTCATTCAGTATAATCGGCTCTGTGTGACATCACATTGTCTTAATGCTCAAGTATCACGCTGCATCTCAACGCTATTTTGAGCATACGCACAAAGCAGTGGGCGCTAATGCACAGAATCAAGGATTAGTCCGCCTGAAACGATCGCGATCACATTTTCACTTTTCCCGTCCTGACATGCTTTATTCCTTCGATAAGAAAACGATTATCCAGGAGCTATATTTCATAGCTGAAACTTTGCCGGAGAAAAGTGAATAATGGCCGATATTGCAATTAGAGAGGCATCGCCGACGGCGTTTTATATTAAGGTTCACGATACGGATAACGTGGCGATTATTGTCAACGACAGTGGCTTAAAAGCAGGCACCCGCTTCCCGGACGGGCTTGAGCTGATTGAGCACATTCCGCAGGGACACAAGGTCGCGCTGGTCGATATTCCTGCCCACGGTGCAATCGTCCGTTACGGTGAAGTCATAGGCTATGCGGTACGCGCTATCCCGCAGGGTAGCTGGATTGAGGAATCGCTGGTTGAACTGCCCAAAGCACCGCCGCTGAATACCTTGCCGCTGGCTACCCGCGTTCCTGAACCGCTTCCTCCGCTGGAGGGGTATACCTTCGAAGGCTACCGCAACGCGGACGGCAGCGTGGGAACCAAAAACCTGCTCGGCATTACCACCAGCGTGCACTGCGTGGCGGGCGTGGTGGATTACGTAGTGAAAATCATTGAGCGCGATCTGCTGCCGAAGTATCCGAACGTCGACGGCGTGGTGGGTCTTAACCACCTGTACGGCTGCGGTGTGGCGATCAACGCGCCAGCGGCGGTCGTGCCGATCCGTACCATTCACAATATCGCCCTTAACCCGAACTTTGGCGGCGAGGTGATGGTGATTGGTCTCGGGTGTGAAAAATTGCAGCCAGAGCGCCTGCTGCAGGGCACCGAAGATGTCAAAGCCATCCCGGCTGACGAGGCCAGCATCGTGCGCCTGCAGGACGAACGCCACGTTGGTTTCCGTTCGATGGTCGACGATATTCTGCAGGTGGCGGAGCGTCATCTGGACAAACTCAACCGTCGCCAGCGCGAAACGTGCCCGGCGTCGGAACTGGTGGTGGGCACTCAGTGCGGCGGCAGCGATGCCTTCTCTGGCGTGACGGCTAACCCGGCGGTGGGCTATGCGTCCGATCTGCTGGTGCGCTGCGGCGCCACGGTGATGTTCTCCGAAGTCACCGAAGTGCGTGACGCCATCCATCTCCTTACGCCGCGCGCCGTTAATGAAGAGGTGGGGAAACGCCTGCTCGAGGAGATGGCCTGGTACGATAGCTATCTCGATATGGGCAAAACGGACCGCAGCGCCAACCCCTCTCCGGGCAACAAGAAAGGCGGCCTGGCAAACGTGGTGGAAAAAGCCCTCGGTTCGATAGCTAAATCCGGCCAGAGCGCGATTGTGGAAGTGCTCTCTCCGGGCCAGCGGCCAACCAGGCGCGGTCTGATCTATGCGGCTACGCCTGCCAGCGATTTTGTTTGCGGCACCCAGCAGGTGGCGTCCGGCATTACGGTACAGGTCTTTACCACCGGGCGCGGTACGCCGTACGGCCTGATGGCGGTCCCGGTGATCAAGATGGCGACCCGCACCGAGCTGGCAAACCGCTGGTATGACTTAATGGACATCAACGCGGGCACCATTGCCACCGGGGAAGAGAGTATTGAAGACGTGGGCTGGAAACTGTTCCACTTTATTCTGGACGTGGCAAGCGGGCGGAAGAAAACGTTCTCGGACCAGTGGGGGCTGCATAATCAGCTGGCGGTGTTTAACCCGGCGCCGGTGACGTGAGTTTGCTGTAAACCTCGCTTAGCATGGCTTCGGCCATGCTTTTTTTTTCTTTCATTTCTTTCGCATTCTTATCTTTCGTTTCGATTCTTTCATTTTTAAGATACCAATCACAAAATAACATTCCGAAACCCTATACTCTCTTTCGCATAAACAAAACGAAAGGTTTCGGAGGAAAGATGTTCATCATCTCGTCGAAAGCGATGCTGTTAAAAGCACAGCGCGAAGGGTACGCCGTACCGGCATTCAATATTCATAATCTCGAAACGCTGCAGGTGGTCGTTGAAACGGCCTCTGAGATGCGCTCCCCTCTGATCGTCGCGGGTACGCCAGGTACGTTTAGCTATGCCGGAACCGGGAACGTGGTCGCCATCGCCAGCGATCTGGCCAAAACGTATAACCAGCCACTGGCGATCCACCTCGATCATCACGAAGATTTCGACGATATCGCGCAGAAAGTACAGAGAGGGGTCCGCTCTGCAATGATCGACGGCTCTCATCATCCGTTCACTGAAAACGTGGCGCTGGTGAAGAGAGTGACAGACTACTGCCACCGCTACGACGTTAGCGTGGAGGCTGAACTTGGCCGTCTTGGCGGTCAGGAGGATGACCTGGTCGTCGACAGCAAAGACGCGCTTTACACCAACCCGCAACAGGCACGCGAATTTGTTGAATTAACGGGTATCGACTCATTGGCCGTCGCCATCGGTACCGCGCACGGCCTCTACACTGCCACGCCGAAACTTGATTTTGAACGTCTGGCAGAGATCCGCAATCAGGTCGATATCCCGCTGGTGCTGCACGGCGCTTCAGGTTTATCTACGGCCGGTATCCGTCAGGCCATTCGCCTCGGTATCTGCAAGGTCAACGTTGCCACAGAACTCAAAATCGCCTTCTCGAATGCGCTGAAAACCTATCTCGCTTCACATCCCGAAACCAGTGACCCGCGACATTACATGGTGCCCGCCAAACGTGCCATGAAAGAGGTGGTGCGCAAAGTCATTAACGATTGTGGTTGTGAAGGAAAACTCTAAAGTCCTGACCCGGAGGAAATGTGAAAGATATTATTGCCCGCCATAAGGCGGGAGAGCATCTCGGTATTTGTTCTGTCTGTTCAGCGCACCCGCTGGTTATCGAAGCCGCACTGCGGTTCGATCTGCATACCGACAACAAGGTACTGATTGAGGCCACCTCAAATCAGGTGAACCAGTTCGGCGGGTACACCGGTATGAAACCCGCTGATTTCCGTAATTTCGTTCTGAAGATTGCTAAAGAGGTGGGCTTTCCGCATGAACGTTTGATCCTGGGTGGCGATCATCTGGGGCCAAACTGTTGGCAAAACGAACCGGCAGACGCGGCGATGGAGAAATCCATCGCATTGATCAAAGCCTATGTCGCGGCAGGGTTTAGCAAGATCCACCTGGACGCCTCCATGTCCTGCGCCGACGATCCTGTTCCACTCCCGCCAGGGGTGGTGGCACAGCGTGCTGCCCGACTGTGTAAAGCGGCAGAAGAGACGGCCACTGAAGAACAAAAAGCGGCGCTGACCTACGTGATTGGTACTGAGGTTCCCGTTCCAGGCGGTGAGGCCAGCAGTATTAGCAGCGTGCATGTTACCCGTGTGGAAGATGCCGCGCAGACGCTGGAAACGCATCGTGAGGCCTTTGCCGCGCTCGGTCTGGACGAGGCGATGACGCGCGTGATTGCGATAGTCGTGCAACCCGGCGTGGAGTTCGACCATACGCAAATTATTCACTACCAGCCGCACGCGGCAGAGGCGCTTTCCGGCTGGATCCGCCAGACCCCCATGGTCTATGAGGCGCACTCCACCGACTACCAGACTCGTCAGGCCTATCGCGCTTTGGTTCGCGATCACTTCGCGATCCTGAAAGTCGGTCCGGCGCTTACCTTTGCCCTGCGAGAAGCCATTTTTGCCCTCGCGCAAATGGAGAAGGCCCTCATCGCCCCTGAGCAACGCAGCCATGTGCTTGACGTGATCGACGAAGTCATGCTGAACGAGCCGGATTACTGGAAGAAGTATTACCGCCCCACCTGGAGCCAGGCAATGGTGGATATTCACTTTAGCCTGTCCGATCGCATTCGCTACTACTGGCCGCACCCGCGCATTCGCCAGAGCGTTGAGAAGTTAATTGCTAATCTGAACGCAACCTCCTTGCCTCTGGGGCTGATCAGCCAGTTTATGCCCGTCCAGTTCGAACGATTGTCGATGAATGAGATCGCCGCAACACCGCAAAATCTCATCATCGACAAAATACAGGATGTATTACGCGCCTATCGATTTGGCTGCACCCCTGAACCCGTCTGATGCCGGAGAATGTATGAGTCACGTTTTTGTCCGTACCGGAATTGAGTTTGAAACCTGCCAGCAGGCGCTGGCGCATATTGGCGAGGAGATGCTGGCTAACGGTGTTGTACACGCCACCTACCCTGCCGCCCTTATGGAAAGGGAGATGAACTACCCCACCGGCATTGCTCTTGAACGCCATGCGGTCGCTATTCCGCACTGCGAAGCCATACATGCGAAACGCCCCGCGATTTACCTGATTCGCCCGGACAAACCGGTGCATTTTCAGCAGGCTGACGATGATGGCGAGGTCGCCGTCTCACTCATCATCGCGTTAATCGTTGAAAACCCTGCGGCGCAAATGAAATTGCTGCGCCGCCTTTTCAGTGAGCTACAAAACCCGGACACGCTGGACATGCTGCTGGCGGTGCCCGCAGAGCGCCTGGCCGATCGTTTCCGGGAGACGATCCTTGAGCCTGTCGCCTGTGCCCAGGCTTCATAACATACTGATAATAAAAAGGAGTACCCTATGAAACGCAAAGTTATTGTTGCTTGCGGCGGTGCTGTCGCCACCTCAACCATGGCAGCAGAAGAGATCAAAGAGCTGTGTGAAGCCCACCACATTGAACTGGATCTGGTCCAGTGCCGGGTGACTGAAATCGAAACCTATATGGACGGCGCAGATCTAATTTGTACCACGGCGAAAGTTGACAGAGCCTTTGGCGACATCCCGGTGGTGCACGGCATGCCGTTTGTATCCGGCGTCGGCGTCGAAGCCCTGCAGCAAAAAATTCTGACCATCCTCGAGGGGTAAGATCATGTTTACCGAAATCATGCGGTATATTCTCGACCTCGGTCCCACCGTCATGCTGCCCATAGTCATCATCATCTTCTCGAAGCTTCTGGGGATGAAGCTGGGCGATTGCTTTAAATCCGGCCTGCATATTGGCATCGGCTTCGTCGGGATCGGGCTGGTTATCGGCCTGATGCTTGACTCCATCGGCCCGGCGGCCAAAGCGATGGCTGAGCAGTTCCAGATTAACCTGCACGTGGTGGACGTCGGCTGGCCGGGTTCATCCCCAATGACCTGGGCATCACAGATTGCACTTATTGCTATCCCTGTTGCCATTGGCGTTAACGTTGTCATGCTGGTGACGCGGATGACCCGGGTAGTAAACGTCGATATCTGGAACATCTGGCACATGACCTTCACCGGTGCGATGCTGCACCTGGCAACCGGCTCTTACTGGCTGGGGATCCTGGGCGTTGTGGTGCACGCAGCCTTTGTTTACAAGCTTGGAGACTGGTTTGCTAAGGACACCCGGGACTTTTTCGGTCTGGAAGGGATCGCCATCCCTCACGGCTCGTCAGCTTACCTTGGCCCGATCGCCGTTCTGGTCGATACGATTATCGACAAAATCCCAGGCGTGAAGCGTATTCATTTTAGCGCAGACGACGTGCAAAAACGTTTTGGCCCGTTTGGCGAACCGGTCACGGTTGGGTTTGTGATGGGACTGGCTATTGGCATGCTGGCTGGCTACGACGCTAAATCGGTTCTCCAGCTGGCCGTTAAAACCGCCGCCGTGATGCTGCTGATGCCGCGCGTCATCAAACCCATCATGGATGGCCTGACGCCGATTGCTAAACATGCCCGTAAACGTCTGCAGGCGAAGTTTGGTGGGCAGGAGTTCTTGATCGGTCTCGATCCGGCGCTGCTGCTGGGCCATACGTCCGTCGTCTCCGCCAGCCTGATTTTCATCCCACTAACCATTTTGATTGCGGTTCTGGTGCCGGGCAACCAGGTGCTGCCGTTCGGTGACCTTGCCACCATCGGCTTCTTTGTGGCGATGGCGGTCGCGGTGCATCAGGGCAACTTGTTCCGCACGCTTATCTCTGGCGTCATCATCATGGGCATTACGCTGTGGATTGCGACCCAGACCATCGGCCTGCATACCCAGCTTGCGCAAAATGCTGGCGCGTTGAAAGCAGGCGGACTGGTGGCCTCCATGGACCAAGGCGGTTCACCCGTCACCTGGCTGCTCATCCAATTGTTCACCTGGCAAAACGTGGTGGGGTTCATCGTGATTGGCGCGATTTACTTCACCGGCGTCCTGCTCACCTGGCGACGCGCCCGCGTATTTAACGCGGCAGAAAAGAACGTCGCTAACCCGCAAAGCCAGACGATGTCTTGATATCCGGGGAGCCAAGCTCCCCCTCTTTTTCTGGAGTGAATATGAAATCAGTGGTAATTCACGCTGAGGGCAACGTGCGTGTTGAAGAACGTCCAATCCCTCAGATTCAGGCTGCGGATGATGTGCAGGTGCGCATTGCCTGCTCAGGATTATGTGGCTCCGATATCCCGCGAATTTTTGCCGGAGGGGCGCATTATTATCCCATCACCCTGGGACATGAATTTAGCGGTTATGTCGAAGCCTGTGGTACCGAAGTGCACGATCTCAAAGCAGGCGATCCGGTTGCCTGCGTGCCATTACTGCCCTGCTTTTCCTGTCCGGCATGTGAAAAAGGCTATTACTCGCTCTGCAAGCAGTATCAGTTTGTCGGATCTCGTAGCGAAGGCGGCAACGCGGAATATATCGTGGTGAAGCGCGCAAACCTGTTCCGCCTACCAGCAGAGATGGCAATTGAGGATGGCGCTTTTATTGAACCCATAACCGTAGGGCTACACGCGTTTCATCTCGCTTCCGGCTGCGAGGGTAAGAACGTCATAATTGTCGGCGCAGGGACGATTGGCCTGCTGGCGATGCAGTGTGCGCTGGCATTGGGCGCCAACAGCGTAAGCGCGATCGATATCAACGACGATAAGCTCGCGCAGGCAACAGCGCTGGGGGCAACTCAGGTGTTTAATAGCCGAGCTCTGGGCGCAGACGACATCCTCAACGCCTTGAGCGACAACCCGTTTGATCAGTTGGTTCTGGAGACTGCTGGCACACCGCAAACCGTCACGCTCGCCATTGATATCGCCGGGCCGCGCGCCCAGGTCGCTCTGGTGGGTACGCTGCATCACGACCTGAACTTACCTGCGGCGACATTTGGGAAGATACTGCGTAAGGAGTTGACGCTTCTGGGAAGTTGGATGAATTATTCGGCCCCGTGGCCGGGTGAAGAATGGGAAACCGCAGCCCGCCTGCTCACAGAGAAAAAACTGCAGCTAAAGCCCCTTATTGCTCATACCGGCGATAGCGACAGCTTTGCTCAGGCCGTGCAAGGACTAAACGGTGCGCCTATGCAGGGCAAAATCATGCTGCGCTTCGCGTAGTGCTTCGAGCCAGCAACCTGAGCTGGCTCACATTTGCTTTCGAATATTGTCATACACCTTTCGCATCCCTTCGATTAGAATAGAGGCAGTTAATTATCAGGCAATTCAATATGAACTCATTTGAGCGACGCAATAAAATCGTTGACCTCGTCAACGCTCAGGGCAGTGTCATGGTGCTGGATCTGTCAAATATGTTTGGCATTTCAGAAGTAACGATTCGAACAGATCTCCGCCTGCTGGAAGAAAAAGGATTGGTCACGCGTTTTCACGGTGGCGCAGCAAGACCCGGCAGCAGCCTGGCGGAAAGCGAAAATCAGGAAGTGGTACTGGAGGATCGTTATCAGCTGGCGAGCGACCCGAAAAAGCGGATCGCACAGACTGCAGCATCCATGATTGAAGAAGGGATGACGATCATTCTCGATAGCGGTAGCACCACCATGCTCATCGCCGAAGCACTCACCAAAAAAGCCAACATCACCGTCATCACCAACAGCCTGCCTGCCGCGTTTGCCCTCTCGGAAAATAAAGATATTACGCTCGTGGTCTGTGGCGGTACCGTGCGCCATAAAACCCACTCTATGCATGGCACCATCGCCGAGCGCTCTCTGACCGGGATAAGCGCGGATCTGATGTTTGTCGGCGCGGACGGTATTGATGCCACCAACGGCATTACAACGTTCAATGAAGGCTATTCGATTAGCAGCGTGATGGCTGCCGCAGCGCATAAGGTGATTGCCGTGCTGGACGCCAGCAAGTTCAACCGCCGCGGGTTCAACCAGGTGTTGCCGATGGAAAAAATCGACTGTGTGATAACGGATGATGGGATCGGAAAGCACGAAAAAGAACTGTTGGGTAAAACGGGCACCGAGATCATTACGGTTTAGCGAAAGACGCAGATCGGCGGATGACCTGCGCAATTTTCTTTTCCGACATTTATTACGACATTTATTCCGACACTCTAGATTTTGTAGGCCGGGCAAGCGCAGCGCCGCCCGGCAAAAAAGGCGGAGTATGGATCACTCCCCCTGCTGCTCCAGCGCATGCTTATACAGCGCATTTTTCTTCACGCCGTGGATCTCCGCCGCTAATGCCGCCGCTTTCTTCAGCGGCAGTTCCGCCTGCAGCAGCGCCAGCGTGCGCAGCGCGTCGGCTGGCAGCGCGTCTTCCTGCGCCTTATGCCCTTCGACAATCAGCACCATTTCACCCTTGCGGCGGTTTTCGTCTTCCTTCACCCACGCCAGCAGTTCACCCACCGGCGCACCGTGAATGGTTTCCCAGGTTTTGGTCAGCTCGCGCGCCAGCACCACGTAGCGACTCTCGCCCCAGACGGTGACCATATCTTCCAGGCTTTCCAGCAGACGGTGAGTGGATTCGTAGAAAATCAGGGTACGCGGCTCGGCCTCCAGTTCCTTTAACACATCGCGGCGGCCTTTGGATTTGGCGGGCAGGAAACCTTCATAGCAGAAGCGATCGGACGGCAGACCCGCCGCGCTCAAAGCAGCAATGGCGGCGCACGGCCCCGGCAGTGGCACAACGCGAATACCGGCTTCACGGCAGGTACGCACCAGGTGATAGCCAGGGTCGTTAATCAGCGGCGTACCGGCATCGGAGACCAGCGCAATGTTCTGGCCCTCTTTCAGCTTCGCCACCAGCGTTTCGGCTTTTTGTTGCTCATTGTGATCGTGAAGGGCAAACAATCGGGCGTTAATCGCGAAATGTTGCAGCAGTAAACCGGTGTGTCGGGTGTCTTCAGCCGCAATTAAATCAACAGCTTGCAATACAGTGAGGGCACGTTGGGTAATATCAGACAAATTCCCGATAGGAGTAGGTACAATATAAAGCTGGCCTTGAGAATTATCTGCCGTTTCGTGTTGTTTCATTGTTTCGTCCGTATTGCCGATTTAATATTGAGCATTGCGTAAAAAAAATCACTGGATACAGTATGGTACCGTTAACGTTTCTTCGAAAAAAAGCCACGCGCAGCGTGCCGCTTCTGCTCGCAGCACTGATATTTGCAGGCTGTGGCACCCAGGCACCTGACCAGAGCACCGCCCATCTTCAGGGCTCCGCTCAGGCTGATTCTGGCTTTTATCTGCAACAAATGTCGCAGAGTACAAATGATACCAGGATCAACTGGCAATTACTCGCCATTCGTGCACTGCTGAAAGAGGGCAAAACCCAGCAGGCTGCCGAGCTGTTCGGCCAACTGCCGAAAGAGCTTAACGATACCCAGCGTCTTGAGCAGAGCCTGCTCTCTGCCGAGCTGAAGGTCGCGCAGAAAGACTATGAGAGCGCGAAAAAGATCCTGGGGAGCATCGACCTGAGCGCGCTGGATAAAAACCAGCAGGCGCGCTTCTGGCAGGCGGGCATCACCGCAGAACAGGGGCGTCCTTCCCTGACCCTGCTGCGCGCCTTGATTGCCCAGGAGCCGCTGCTCGCCGGGGCCGACAAGCAGAAAAACATTGATGCCACCTGGCAGGCACTTGCCTCGATGACCCAGGATCAGGCAAAGGCGCTGGTCATCAACGCGGACGAAAACGTGCTGCAGGGCTGGCTGGATCTGCAGCAGATGTGGTTTAACAACCGCAGCGATCCAAAAATGCTGAAAGCCGGTATTACCGACTGGCAGACCCGTTACCCGCAGAACCCGGGGGCGAAAATGCTGCCAACCCAGCTGGTAAACGTGCAGAACTTTAAGCCAGCATCGACCAGCAAAATCGCGCTGCTTCTGCCGCTAAATGGCCAGGCGGCCGTGTTTGGCCGTACGATTCAACAGGGCTTTGAAGCGGCGAAAAACGGCACCTCGCCGGTGACGGGCAGTGCGGTACCGGTACAAGCGGCCCAGGCGGCCAACGTAAACGACGTTGTCAGCCCCTCCGCCGCAGAGACCAGTGACCTGACCACGGCGCAAACGCCGGCGCAGGGCACAATGCAAAACCCGGTTACCGCACCGACTACCCCACCAGCTACAGCAGCACCTGCGGCACAGCCTCCGGCTGAGACACAAGCGACGCCTGCACCTGAGGCAACAGCAGAACAGCCTCAACAGCAGCCTGTACAACCTGCATCCCAACCTGCCGCTCAGCCGCAGGCCGTGGCGACCACCAGCGCGAACCCTGGCGCTGAGCTGAAAATCTACGACACCAGTTCGAAACCGCTCGATCAGGTGCTGGCGCAGGTTCAGCAGGACGGGGCGAGCATCGTTGTCGGCCCGCTGCTGAAAAATAACGTGGAAGAGCTGATGAAGAGCAACACCACGCTGAACGTGCTGGCGCTCAACCAGCCGGAACAGGTTCAGAACCGGGCCAATATTTGCTACTTCGCGCTTTCTCCGGAAGATGAAGCCCGCGATGCGGCGCGTCATATCCACGAGCAGGGTAAACAAGCTCCGCTGCTGCTGATCCCGCGCAGTACGCTTGGCGATCGCGTGGCTAATGCCTTTGCCGACGAGTGGCAGAAGCTGGGCGGCGGCATCGTGCTGCAGCAGAAATTCGGTTCCGTCTCTGAACTGCGTGCGGGCGTCAACGGCGGGGCGGGTATTGCGCTTAACGGCAGCCCGGTTTCCGCCAGCCTGCCTCAGCAGCAGAGCGTGACCATTGGCGGGCTGACCATCCCTGCCCCACCTACTGACGCGCAGATTAGCGGTGGCGGTAAAGTGGATGCGGCCTATATCGTTGCCACGCCGCAGGAGATCGCCTTTATCAAACCGATGATTGCGATGCGTAACGGCAGCCAGAGCGGCGCAACGCTCTACGCCAGCTCCCGCAGCGCGCAAGGTACTGCGGGCCCGGATTTCCGTCTGGAAATGGACGGCCTGCAGTACAGTGAAATTCCAATGCTGGCGGGCAGCAACCCGGCGCTGATGCAGCAAGCGCTAAGCTCCGTACGTAACGACTACTCTCTGGCGCGTCTGTATGCGATGGGCGTCGATGCGTGGGCGCTGGCGAACCACTTCACCCAGATGCGTCAGGTGCCGGGCTTTGAGCTTAACGGCAACACCGGCGATCTGACCGCGACGCAGGACTGCGTGATTAACAGGAAGTTATCATGGCTCAAATACCAGCAGGGGCAAATCGTCCCGGCCAGTTAAGCCGTAAAGAGACCGGCGATGCGTGGGAGTTAAAAGCGCGTCGCTGGCTTGAAGGCAAAGGACTGCGCTTTATCGCCGCTAACGTCCGCGGGCGCGGCGGCGAAATTGATCTGATCATGAAAGACGGTCAGGTGATTGTGTTTGTAGAAGTCCGCTTTCGACAGTCTTCCCGTTTTGGCGGTGCTGCCGCCAGCGTGACGCTCGCCAAACAACATAAATTATTACAGACTGCCCACTTGTGGCTTGCCCGCCATAATGGGAGCTTTGATACTGTGGATTGCCGTTTCGATGTGATAGCCTTCACCGGAAATGAGATCGAATGGCTTAAAAACGCTTTTGGCGAAGACGCATAATTAAGATTTAAAAGGGATAAC